>NZ_CP016819.1:0-4893347 GCF_000763325.2 Rhodococcus sp. p52 | reverse complement strand
TGTTCTTCCAAGTCAGCGACCAGGTTCCGCAGAGTCCGAAGCATCGCGCTCTGGCTGAGCGGGCACTCGAGGGTCACCTCGACGGGATCGCTGCGATCGGCCTGTGGACGATGGCCGGCGCGGACACGAACGGCACGGCCGAGCACCGCCCGAAAGACGGCGTGGTCCGGCGAACCGACCTGATCCGCATCCTGCTCAACCCGCAGATCGCCGAGCACCTGGCGTCGATCCTCGTCGAGGTCGGACTCTGGCACGCCCCCGGCCACACCTGCCCCCGCTGCCCCGAGGTCGAACCCGGCACCTACCTGTTCCACGACTGGTTCGACATGGGATACGACCCCGGCGACAAGGTCGATATCACCCGCCGCAAACGGAAGGAGCTCAAAGACCAGGAGATCATCAACTCGGTATGGGCACGCGACTGCATCGACCCCGCAAAGCCGACCGAAGCGAACTGCCGCTACTGCGGCATCCTCATCCGCCGCAAGGACACCCGATCGGAAACCGGCCGACGGGCCTCGCTCGACCACGTCGATCCGAACCGCGCCGATGGTGTCCGCAACATCGTGCTGTGCTGCACGTCCTGCAACCAACACAAGGGACAACGAACCCCGGCCCAGGCCGACATGGTCCTGCTGCCACCGCCCGCTCGTGACAACGTCTCGCCGCATCCCGCTGCTGAGAAAGTTTCGCCGCACCGATCCGCCGCTGAGAACGTCTCGCCGACAACAGTCGCCGCTGAGACCGGATCGCCGGATCACCGCGCCGCCGAAATGACCTCGCCGGACACCCGCGCTGCTGAGACCACCAGTCCGACCAGAGGTGACGCGACCACACGTCGACCACGACCCGACCACACCACCGACCACGCGAAACGAGCTGTCCCCACGCGGGCGACGCGCGCGCGTACGGGCGTGGCAGGGTCAGGGCAGGGTCAGGGTTGGGTTCCTGGTGAGGGTTACCAGGATGGGTTAGCCGCTGCTGTTGACGAGAGATCACCTCGCAAACGTCGTCGGGGTAGAGGGGGCAGGAACCGTAACCGGAACCTTTCAACCCCTGACCAACTGATCGATTCCTCGAAACCCATTCCCGAACCTCAACCCGAATCCCGTGAGTGGGATGCGGGCGCCGCACCGCACGTGCCGGCCCCGGGCAGGTTCGGCTCCCCCTGGGCGGGATGGACCGGGCCGCCGTCGACGGTCGACGAGACCACCTGCCCGATCCACCATCTGCCCGAACCGTGCTGGAAGTGCGCACCACCGGAAGGACATCCCCATGACCACTGACCCGAACGACCGGTTCACCCCGGCCGAACTCGCCGATCTCGACAGCCGGGCCGTGCAGCTGGTCGCGATCGCACACGGTGAGGGCAGTGCCGGCGACGTCGCACGGTTGACCGCGAACCTGGATCGGCAGCAGCTGATCGGCCTCGCGATCTCGTGCGCGGCGATGGTCGACCCGGACAAGTCGGTTGCCGAGCTGCTCGCGTGGATGAACGCCGACGATCCGCGCCAGGGCTGGACCGACGAGGAGTTGCGGCGAGCCCATGCCCGGTACACGCGCGGTGTCCGTGACGAGCACACGGTGCAGGGTGAGCGGATCTACCAGAAGATCAGCAAACGGCGGCAGCGCACTGCCCCGTCGACCGGACTCGAGGTGGTCGCATGAGCCGGCCGTCGATCCGTCGGGTGAAGGAAGACCTGGAGTATTTATCGGAATCCTGGCCCGAGCTGGTGAGGTTGAAGGTCCCGGGTACTGCCCGGCACTGGGTGGACAACGCACGCCGTGCCGGAACCCTCTCACCCGAAGATCAGGAGCGTCTCGGCAAGCGCGGCTTCCAGACCCCAGCCCCCGCCGACATCCAGGTGCTCGACCTGATCTGGTCGATCGCCCACCAGGCGGGGGACATCGTCGAGTGCATGGTCGAGGTGATCGACGCGGGCCGCGACTATGTGCCGGCCGAATCATCGACCCGGGATCCGCGGCCGTGGTTGGAGACGGCACGCGAACTGATCGACGCTGCACAGAAGATCGACGAGGCGACGCTGCCGTGGGTGGCGCACCAGATCGCTCCGCTGGTGAAGCAGACCGCGCATCTGCTCGGGGACTTCCGTGACGGGCAGGTGCTCAACGGGATCTGCCCGTGGTGCAACGGCCGCGGCGACGGCGGGGTGATGGGACTGCGCACGATGCAGCTGCACTACCCGGACCCGGACGAGGAAGACGACCAGCCGTTGGTGGTGTGCCGCGGGGTGAACTGTGATCCGCCGCGGGGGATGGTGGGGATGCGGTGGCGTGGCCGTCCGGCCTGGACCCGTCGTGAGTGGGACTGGTTGGCCAAGATGCTGCGCGATCCCGAGGCCGAGCCGGGTGTGGTGGAGAAGGTGGGGTGATGGGCTGTGCCTGAGCCGATGGAGTTCTACGGGCCGGATGGATTCACCTTCGACCTCGCCCACGATGGTGTGCCGCTGCAGTTCAAGGGTTCCCGGATCTCATGGGACGGGGACTTCGAGCAGCACATCCTGCGGTTCGCCTGTGTCTGCGGGCTCACTGCCGAGATCCACACCCGGGAGATGGATGGTGGACCCGAGGCCGTGCGTCGTCGTCGCGACGGGGAGTGACACGCCGATGCTTGAGGGGCGACTTGCTAACAGAGTTATCCACAGGCATGATGTGCCCAAGCGACCTCCCATGCCCGAAGCAAGGCATGGGAGGTTTCGCATATCCGGGCCGGTGTCCGATCGGATGCGGGAGGTCGAGCCACATGCAACTCACCAGGATCGGTCGACTGTTGGTGTGGCTGCGCAACCTCGACGCACGACGGAGGGTGCGGCCGTGACCGATGAGCAGACAGTCGAGTTGTGGCCGGTCAACATGCGGACCGGACTGTGGTGCACGACCTGCCAGCTGCCGAGCGTGGTCGAGTTCGATCTGGCCACCCTCGGAGACGACGGCGTGACTGTGGTCGCCGAGGCTGCCACCGTGTGCACCGAGTGTCCGAGCGAGGACACCGACTGATGTCGTCCGCGAACGCGCGGAAGAACCAGAAGTCCGCGGCGCGGCGAGGACTCGGCGCTCCGCACCGGCGGCAACGCGAGATCCTGCTCGGCCGTCACGTCGACGGCGCCCCGTGCTATTGGTGCGCCGAGCCGATGTTCCGGGATGCAAGCCGGAATCCGGATGGGCAACCGCTCGAAGCGGATCATTCGCTCAGCCGTGCACATGGCGGCACGAAAGCGGACCGTCTTCTCCACAGTGTCTGCAATAGGCAGAGAGGTGACGGCAGTCGGGACCACCTGCGTCCCGCAGTCACCGGAGAGACTCTCGAAGCTGAAGGGGCCGAAGACGATCGGTCACGGTGGACCCTTCTCGACTGGTGAACCAGGCGTATCACCCGATAAGCGGCCTCGGCTGATCCCCGAGGCAAGGATGCCCCGCTCCTCCAGGTGCGGGGCATCCGCATAAACCCTGGAGTGAAGACATGCCCACTATCGAATTGACCTGTGCTGATTGCGGGACGCCGATGGCGCGCGCAGCAGGATCGCTACCGCAGGGTAAGGCAGCATGCCGGCCGTGCCGCCGAGTTCGCCGAGAAACCGCAGCCGCATCTCGGCGGACCGCACCTGCCAAGGCCAGGACACAAGGGCACACCCGCGCCAAGGTGCCTCGCCTGCCGGACCGAATGTGTGGATGCGGCACGCAGTTCGTCCCGCGCAACGCCGCGCACAAGAAGTGCACGGCGTGCAGGGAGAAGATCCACGGTGTGTGCGTGGACTGCGGGGTGAGCTTCACGAAGTCGCGCAGTTCGATCCGGGTCACCGATCGGTGCGAGCCCTGCACTCGCCGTGTGGCGACGAGGAAGCGCATCGCCGTGTTGACCGAGCGTGGTGTGTACGGACAACCGGTTGTGCCGGCCGAACCACTGACCGTCCAGTGCCAGGGCTGCGGTCACAGCTTCGAGACGTTCAGTGTGGATCAGCGGTACTGCACCCTCGAGTGTCGGCTGACCCACCAGCGTGAGCTGGTCAACCGCAAGACCTCCAAGCGGTGCCGTGGCTGTGAGGCGGACATGTCCGAGATCAAGTTCAAGCACTACTGCCCGCGGTGCCGGCCCGAGAACTACGAGCCGCAACAGTACGAGGGCAGATGCTCCGACTGTGCCGTGGTGTTCGTGAGCACGGACCGTACGCATGTGAGATGCCCGCGGTGCGAGGCGGCCGAGACCCGACGTGTCGCCGCGCGAGTGCGGGCCAAGCGTCAGATGGTCAAGGACATCGAGCGAGCACGTGCAGCTGGTGTTCCGTTCGAGAGCGTCAAGCGCAGCGAGGTGTACGAGAAGCACGACTGGATGTGCGGGATCTGTGGCGAGGCGATCGATCCGACGCTCGACCAGGACCATCCGAAGAGTCTGACCTTGGATCACATCGTTCCGATCTCGCGCGGTGGCGCGCACACCTACGCGAACGTCCAGCCGGCGCACCGGGTGTGCAACGTCGCCAAGGCCGACCGGCTTCCAGGCGAGCTGGTCGTTGCCGCCGCTCAGAAAATCGAGGGGGGTGCCTCCGGGACTGACCCGCGTCTCCAGTCTCGGTCTCTCTCCCCATTTTTTCCCAAGGGGGTGTAACCGCAGGTGGGAGAGGGTGAGCAGGGTCTGGCGGGGGAGGTCGCGCAGGCCGCGGCGGCCGGCGACAAGCGGGCGACATTGGTCGCGATGCGCGACCGGTGCGCGCGGGCGATCGACGATTCGTCGACCCCGGCGCGGGATCTGGCGGCGTTGACGAAGCGGCTCTCGGACTTCATGGACGCGATCGAGGAGATCGACGAGCGGGAGAAGGCGAAGGCAGATTCGGATGGCGACAACGACGCGTCGTCGACCGACGAGGTCTTCGACCCCGAAGCTCTCTGAGGCTGCCCGTCATGTGGTGATCCCCGAGGGGATCGTCTCGACCGGCTACGGCGGGATCCGCAAGTGGCTGCGGCTGATGCGGGTCGAGCACGACCCGTGGCAGCAGGGTGTCGGGCAGATCGCGCTCGGTAAGACCGCCGACGGAATGTATGCGGCGACGGTCGGCGGGATCACGCTGAGTATCCCGCGGCAGGTCGGCAAGACGTTCTTCGTCGGTTCGCTGGTCATCGCCCTGTGTCTCGAGTTCCCGGGACTGACGGTGGTGTGGACCGCACACCATCTGCGGACCTCGACGCGCACGTTCCAGACGTTGCAGTCGCTGGTCAAGCGCCCGGGGATCACCGCGTACGTGCCGGCGAACGGGGTGCGCACCGCCAACGGTGAACAGCAGATCGCGTTCACGAACGGGTCGATCATCATGTTCGGTGCCCGGTCGATGGGCTTCGGTCGTGGCTTCGATCAGGTCGACGTCGAGGTGTTCGACGAGGCGCAGATCCTCACCGAGCGTGCGCTCGAGGACATGCTCGCGGCGACGAACCAGTCGCAGCATCCGGCCGGCGCGCTGCTGTTCTACATGGGCACGCCCCCGCGGCCGGGTATCGATCCGGGGGAGGCGTTTTCCAACAAGCGTCGCAAGGCCCTTGCCGGGCAGCTGCGCAACGGCGCGTACATCGAGTGCAGCGCGGACCGTGACGGTGAGCTCGACGACCCGGAGCAGTGGAAGATCGCCAACGCGTCGTACCCGGCGCGGACCTCACACGAGGCGATGCTGCGGTTGCGGGAGAACCTGCCGAACGACGACGCGTGGCGGCGTGAGGGTCTCGGCGTGTGGGACGAGTTCTGGGATCAGGACGAGGTCGCGGTCGAGCACATCATCGACCCGGACGTGTGGAGTGCCATGACGATCTCCGGTGCGAAGTTCGGCAAGAAGGTTGCGCTGGCGATCGACATGTCGCCGAACCAGCAACGGGTCTCGATCGGCGCGGCGGTTCGGGTCGAGGACGGGCGCACCCATATCGAGGTCGGATATCACCGGGCGCCCAGTCCGGGGCTGGTACGGGTGCTGCTGTCGCTGGTCGAACGGTGGGACCCGTGCGCGATCGTGATCGACCGGGCCTCACCGGCGTACTCGCTGTACCCGGATTTGATCGGCGTGGGGATCGAACCGGAGGTCACCACCGCGGGCGACATGGTGCAGGCGTGCGGCGCGTTCTACAACGACGCGGTGGCCGGCAAGCTCACACACACCGGTGATCCGCTGTTGTCCGAGGCACTCAAGGGCGCGGACAGGCGGGAGATGGCAGGCGGTGGATGGGCGTGGAAACGCAAAGGGAACCAAGCGATTTCACCATTGGTGGCGGCGACTCTCGCGCATTGGGCGCTCAAGGTCTACGACATCGCCAAGCCCCCGCCCCCGCCACCGGCACACGGATCGGCGAGCGCAGCGTCCGCAGGTGCCCACCGTGAACTCGACGTACTGACTGCGGGATTCTGAGAGGAGGTCTGTTGCTGATGGTAGATACGAAACCGCCGCCTGCGCCGTCGTTCCAGGAGGCCGGCTACGTCAACAAAGAGGTGACGGACTACCTGCAGTGGGTCGAGGCCGAGAAGGTACCGGACCTGCAGTGGCCGCAGTCGATCACGACGTTCGCGCGGATGGGCCGCGAGGACGGGCGGATCACCTCGCTGCTGCAAGCGATCACGTTGCCGATTCGCCGCACCCCTTGGCGCGTCGCGCCGGCCGGTGCACGCGACGAGGTGGTCGAACACGTCGCGCGCAGCCTCGGACTGCCGATCGTCGGCGAGAGCGAAGAGGACCAGGCACGCACCCGCACCCGTGCCCGTAATCGGTTCTCATGGAAAGAGCACCTGCGCCTGGCGTTGCTGCAGCTCAAGTACGGGCACTCCTACTTCGAGCAGGTGTACCGGCCCGGCCCGGACGGGCGGCTGTGGCTGCACAAACTCGCCCCGCGGCCGGCGGCGACGATCGCAGCGATCCACGTCGCGCGTGACGGCGGGCTCGAATCGATCGAGCAGCACGCTCCCGCTGGGACGTTGACCGTGCAGCAGTTGCTCCTCGGCAATCCGAAGATCCCGGTCGACCGGCTGGTGGCGTACGTGCGGGAGCCGGAACCGGGTGATTGGCTCGGACAGTCGATCCTGCGGCCGGCCTACAAGAACTGGATTCTGAAAGACGAGCTGCTGCGGATCGAGGCGGCCACAGCCCGGCGCAACGGTATGGGTGTGCCGGTGGCCACCGCCCCCGAAGGGGATCAGGACATTGCTCGCTACGAGCGGTTGGCCTCGGAGTTCCGCGGTGGTGAGAGCTCCGGCGTGGGCTTACCGGCCGGTGCGGAAATGAAGCTGCTCGGCGTGTCGGGAAACCTGCCCGACATCCGGCAGGCAATCGAATACCACGACAAGCAGATGGCACTGGCGGGGCTGGCGCACTTCCTGAACCTCGATCGAGGTGGGAGCTATGCCCTCGCCAGCGTGCAGGCCGACACGTTCGTGCAGTCGGTGCAGTCCACCGGCGAACAGGTGCGTGACATCGCAAACGCCCACATCGTCGAAGACCTGGTGGATCTGAACTTCGGTGTCGACGAACCGGCCCCGCTGATCGTGTTCGACGAGATCGGCTCTCGTCAGGACCTGACTGCGCAGGCACTGAAGCTGCTCATCGACGCCGGCCTGATTCGCCTCGACCGCTCGCTCGAGGAATACGCCCGGCAGCAGTACGGGCTGCCGCCGAAGGACACACCCCCGCCGGAAGAGCAATGGACACCGAACGGCCAAGCCGCGCAGGAGGAATCGAATCGTGAATCGTAATACGCGCCCACGCGCAGCTGCTCCGCCCGGGGACCGGCCCTGGTACCGCATCCGCAATGCCGCTGACGATGAGGACGTCGTCGAGATCCTGATCTACGACGAGATCGGCTACAGCTACTGGTACGGCGGTGTCAGCGCCCAGGACATGGTGCGTGAGCTGCAGAAGATCGATGCCGACGAGATCCGCGTGCGCATCAACTCCCCTGGCGGAGACGTCTTCGAGGGCATCGCGATTCTCAACGCGCTACGTTCGCACCCGGCCCGGGTGACCACGGTGATCGACGGTCTCGCCGCTTCGGCGGCGTCGTTCATCGCGATGGCCGGCGACGAGATCGTCATCGCTCGCAATGCCGAGATGATGATTCACGAGGCGAGCGGACTGTGCATCGGGAACGCCGCGGACATGCGCGAGCTCGCCGATCAGCTCGACCGCGTCGGCGACAACATCGCAGGGATCTACGCGGACCGCGCCGGCGGTGACGCGACGGACTGGCGCGAAGCGATGCGCACCGAGACCTGGTACTCCGACGAGGAAGCCGTCGCAGCGGGATTGGCGGACCGTGTCGAACGGTTCGGCAACGACGACGCCAGCGCCAAGACGAAGAACCGATTCGACCTGTCGGTGTTCAACTACGCCGGCCGTCGTGCAGCACCGGCCCCGCCGCGCATTGCTGCACATCAACCCATGAACTCCTCTGCCACCGAGGTGGAGGCCGAGAAGGAGGCGACTGTGCCCACCCTGAATGAAGAACTCGCCAAGCGCCTCGGTGTTTCCGAGGACGCCGACGACGACACGCTGCTCGGCGCGCTCGACGAGGCATTGGCCGAAGGCGAGGAAACCACCGCCGAGAATCCGGCTGTCCCGGCGACGGCCGAGTCGGTCACGCAGGCCGCGGCCCGCTTCGGGCTCACGGTTGTCGACAGCGCCACGCTCGAGCAGCTGCGCGCCGATGCCCGCCTCGGACGGCAGGCCTCCGAGCGGCAGGAACGCGAGGACCGCGAACGCATCGTCGACAACGCGATCGGCAAGGGCAAGATCCCGCCCTCGCGCCGGGACCACTGGCTCAATCTGCTCACCGTGGACAAGGCGATGGCCGACACCCTCAACGCGCTGCCCGACGAGCTCGCCGTGCCGCTGACCGAGATCGGTCACTCGGTCGACGGGTCGACCAGCAACGACGCCGACCTGTCGTGGTTCGGCAACAACGACAAGAAGGGGGCCTGAGTCATGGCCAACGAGAACATCGGCGTCTACGAGCCCGGCCGCGATATCTCCGGTAAGGCGTCGGCGAACGTCACCGGCAAGCGGTTCCTCAAGATTTCCGGAAACCGGTCGGGCGGGAACGTCGCCGTCGCGCACGCCGATGCTGGCGGGCGGATCTTTGGTGTGTCGAAGTACGACGCCGACTCCGGTGACCTGGTCGGTGTTGCCCGTGGGAACTCGCGGGTGACCTATGTACGCGCCGGCGGGGCGATCGCTGCCTTCGCCGAGGTGGAGGTCGGCGCCGGTGGCGTCGCTGTCACCAAAGCATCGGGTGTGGCCGTCGGCTACGCCGTCACCGGAGCTGCCAACGGCCAAGACGCCGAGATCAGCCTGTACTGAGAAAGAGGGACAGTGACATGACCGTATCTTTCCCGCTCGGCACGCCCAGCGTCAACGACAACAAGCTCACCGTCGATCTGGCGTTGAATCAGCCGGGCCGCATCACCAAGCGCATCGCGGACCTGACGCTCCAGGCATTCATCGTCGACAAGATCTTCGGCTCCTCCGGCGCATCGACCGTCTCGGGTTCGATCATCTACGACCAGGTCGTCGAGAACGATCTGTACCTGACCCGGGACGTCGAAAGTCGTGCCCCGTCGGACGAGTACCCGGTGATCTTCGGTGAACGCTCGCAGCCGAAGGTTGCTCGGTCCGAGGACTTCGGTGGCAAGTTCTGGATCTCCGATGAGGCTCGCAGCCGCAACAACGTGGCGGTGTTCGACAACGACGTCACGCGGTTGGCGAACACGATCGTGAGAAAGGTCAACACCCGGGCGATCGAGACCCTCGAAGCAGCGATCGCGGCCGTCCCCGGTGGTAAGGCTGTCGTTCCCGGTAACAACTGGGCCGCGGTCGAACTGACGGGTACCTCGCCCACGCCAACTCTCGAACGCCCCGTCGCCGACTTCGCGAACGTACAGCTCGCTGCCGACGTCGAAGAGCTCGGTGTGGTCTACGACCTGTGGATCGTCAATCCGGTGCAGAAGGCGGCACTGGTCTCGATCTACGGCCCGGATCTGGATGCTCTGCTCGCATCGCAGGGTATCGAGCTGTTCGCGTCGAATCGGGTGGCCGGTGGCACGGCCTATGCCGTCGCGACCGGGCAGGTCGGCTTCCTCGACTACGAGAAGGGTCTGAACACGACGACCTGGCGTGAGGAAGCGACCCGGCGCACGTGGGTGCAGTCGTTCGTGATGCCGATCATGGGCGTGACGAATCCGTACAGCATCAAGAAGATCACCGGACTAGCGGGGTAACCGATGGCCCAGATGAAGGTGGTCTGCGCAGTCGTGACGTGGCGCAGCTCGAACGCCCGGGGTAACCGGGCGTTCTCCGGCGACATCATCGACGTCGGCGCGGCCGAGGCGAAGCGTCTGCGGAAAATCGGTGCGGCAGTCGACTACAAAACCGCCGCGGTTCCCGTCCAGACGCCCGCGTCGGGCGAGGGCGCCGACGCCGATGTGCAGATGCCGGACGCGAACGCTGCGGATCCTGTCGCGAATCCGGACGGCGTCGACCTCAGCGAGGCCGGCGCGGGCGTGGTCGAACGGCCGCTGCAGTCCGCACCGAAGGCGACGTGGGTGGCGTACGCGATGTCCAGGGGAATCGACAAGGCCGAGGCCGAGTCGCTGTCCAGGCCTGAGCTCATCGCCCGGCTCACTGCGGACGAATAGGGGCGGCAGTGGCGGCGTTCGCGATCCCCGAGGACATCAAGCTTCGGGGACGGCCGCTGCCCGAGTGGCAGCGCACGGATGCGCAGATGATGCTCGACGCCGCGGCGTCGTGGATCCGGGAGCGTAAGCCCGGCATCGCGCCGGACGACCCGAACGCGAAGTTGGTGTCCATCCAGGTCGTCAAGGCGGCGTTGATCTCCGAGGCATATCTCGGGCTCTCGGCGTTTTCCAAGACCACCGGTGAGGTCACCCGCAGCGGCACCCTCGCCAACCCAGGGCAACTGTTGGTGTTTACCGACTTCCACAAGGAGTTGCTCGGTATCCCGTTCCGGGCAGGCCCGGTGTGGTCGTTCAAGGTCGGGGACTACTGATGTTCGACGATCTCGGCGAGCAGACCGTGCACCTCACCCCGCGGACGAAGGTCCGGTTCGGGGAGTACGTGGACGGCCCGACGGTGGACTATCCCGGGTGCGCGGTGCAGCCGGTGCAGTCCGAGGAACGCCGCGACGACGGTGAGGCCAGCGAATCCCGCTGGAAAATCATTGCACCGCCGGGGTTTCCGGAACGAACCACCAACGTCGCGACGGTCGACGGGATCGTCGACGACGGTGGCCGGCCGCGCCGGTTGCAGGTCGACGGCGAATTGCAGACCCACTACGACGACGAAGGATTCGCCGCCTACGTCGGTGGGTTCCTGACCGAATGGAGAGGGTAGTGGCCCGAGGCGGATACAGATGGACCTCACGGGACGCGAAACAAATCATGGCGTCACCGGGGGTGCAGAAAGCGGTGCGCAAAGCCGCCGAGCGTGGCAGGTCAGCGTTGGGTGGTTCGTTCGGTCGTACGGCGCGGATCGAGTCCGCCCGCGGCTACGACGGCCGGCCCGGTTACCGGATCGTGGTGCCGCCGTCTCCGGCGGTGCGTAACCCGCTGGCGGCCGAGTTCGGCACCCGCCGCTCGCGCGGTGCGAACCGGTTGCAGGCCGCCCGGCACGCGGCGAACAGCCGTAGCGGGAGACGGTGATGGTCGTCTCCACGCCGCTGCCGTTCGCCAATGCGGAAAAGGTGGTCATCCTCGCGCTCGAGGATCTCGGGTGGACGGACATCGATCCGCCCCCCGAGGACGTCGAGAAGGGTATCCGGGTCAACCGTGTCGGCGGAACCGATGACGGGATCACCGACTACCCGCGCTTCGAGATCTCGTGTTTCGCCCCGTCCTATGACGAGGTCAACGAGCTCTCCGAGACGGTGCGTGACCGGATGCTCGCGCTCGGCGGTGAAGTGTTCGTGCTCGACGGCCGGCGGGTGACGATCGATTTCTGCCGCACCGACGTTCCGCCGGAGTCCGCGCCGTACGAGAACCCGGACCGTATCCGCAAAACCGCCTGGTATCAGGCCGGATTGATGCGGCCCCGCCTGGCCTGACCGGGCGCACAACCGAATACCGAATCACCTGATCAGCCCGCGAATCGTCGTGGGCTTTTTGTTTCCACGACGAAGGAGGCAATCCCATGCCCAGCAAAGTCGCACAGCTCGAGATCGCTCGGCACCAGCGTGAGCTGATCCTCAAGCCCCGTGCCGCTCACGTCTTCGGTGCCCCCGAGACAACCCCGGTGGTGCTCAACATCACCGAGGGGCCGAACAGCCAGCTCGCCGAACTGCCCGACGGTTACTACGATTTCGGGCTGCTCGACAAGGAAGATGCCATCACGCTCTCGCGCGAGATGGAGAAGTCCGACATCAACGCGATCGGCTACTCGAACCCGGTCCGCTCCGACATCACCAGCGACATCTTCGGTATGGCGTTCAAGGGGTTGGAGACGAACCGGTTCAACATCGAGACCAACCTCGGTGTCGACCTCTCCGGGGTGACCCCCGATCCGGTCACCGGGGAGATCTCGTTCGATCAGCCCGCCGTCGCGCTGATCCGCCGCCAGCGCTACATGCTGCTCTCCGAGGTCGGCTCCGGCGTCGACACGATCTACTTCGGCCGGCAGTTCCTTGCCGGTGAGGTCGCCGAGACCGGCGAGCAGACCATCACCGACGGTGAGGGATATCTCGGGTGGCCGTTCACGGTCAACGCGATGGTGGACACGGCATACGGCGTGTCGGTCCGGCATCACTTCGGTGGTCCCGGCTGGAAGAATCTTCTCGAGGAAGCCGGGTTCGATACGAACGCGACTTACCTGGTGACCATCGGTGGCAACCCGACCGGCGGCACGTTCACCCTGTCGTTCGGTGGGCAGACCACCGCCGGCATCGCGTTCAACGCGACCGCCGCGGCGGTGCAGGCGGCGCTCGAGGCGCTGTCGACTCTCGATGCAGGTGACGTCACGGTCACCGGCACGGCGGGTGGCCCCTACACGGTGAAGATCGACGTGGCCAAGGTCGGCACACTCACCGGTTCCGGTACGTCGCTGACCCCGTCGGGCACGGTCACCATCTCCTGACATCGCCTGACGGTGTCGAACCCTTACCGCGCCCGGGCGCGCGAGAAACGGAGCAGGAAGAACATGGGCACGATGCGCACATTCGATGCGTCGAACTGGGAGCCACGCGAGTTGATCGCTCCGGACGGCCGGCGGTTCACCCCGTCGTCCCGTGCGGAGGAAGGCGAGCTGCTCGCCCGCAAGTACCGCATGGCCGATCCCGAGCAGGGGCAGGACGTTCCGCAGACAGCGCAGGTCCCGGTCGCCGACGCGGCACCGGAGTCGGCTCCCGTGGCGGAGTCCGTGGTCGAGGACGTGCCGGCGGACCTCGAATCCGAACCGGCGGAGCAGGCGCCGCAGCGGCCGCGGCGTCCCCGTAAGCCGGCCGCGGCTCCCGTGGCGGAGACGGCGGCCGAACCCATCACCGAAGCCGCACCGGTTGCGGACACCCAGGAGGAACAGCTGTGAGCGAAGCACCCATCGAGATCGGCTCCCGCTCGTCGGGCAACGTCAAGCGGTTCGGCGGCACGACGTCGACGAAGGAGCCGTACCGCTTCGTCCTCGCCGACAGCCCCGAGTTCGCGGTGCACGAGCCGGACACCGGCACGATGCTCGAGCTGCAGTCGGACAAGACCACGCTGCGGCAGGGTCTGCGGTTGCTGCTGCTCGACCAGTACGACGCCGCCGAGCCGTACATCGAGGCGCTGCCGTGGGATGAGTTCATCGAGTGGCAGCGGGATCTGTTCGAGTACTTCGGTCTCGACGCGCGGCGTTTCGAGGAGCGCCAGGCCGTCAACCGTTTCGAGCGGCGTCGCCGGCGCCGGTAGGTGGACGACCACGACGCGGACCTGCCGGCCTCGTTCTTCGAGACCCTGCTGAGCGAGGCGGTGGGACCGTTCTTCTTCGATCTCGACGGCGCCGAGGCCGTGATCCCGGTGCCGACGGCCGATGCGGTGTGCGAGCTCGATATCGCGGTCTCGGTACACGAGCAGTTCGAGGCGCTCGTCGACGACGACGATCTCGCCGACGACATCCTCGAGGTGTTCGCCGAGAAGCCGGTCGGGGAGTTCGTGGCCCTGGTCGATGAAATCCGCAGCCACTTCGGGGTGCTGGTGCCCCCCGACGGCGGGTTCCTGCGGGTGGTCGAGACCCTCGATCTGTACGGCGAGGACATCGAACGGGACCTGATCGACCTCCGCCTGAATCTGTACGACTGGGTGCGCGATCACGACAACACCCCGTGGGCGAAGCTGTTCCGCATTCTCGACCGCCCACCGGAGGGTGGCTGGTTCGAGGCGGCGCTCAAGTCGGATATCGAACTTGCCGAGCAGATCGCCAAGCGCAAGAAGGAGTCGGGGGAGCAGCAGGCGTCGCCGTCCCGGCCGCCGCTGGTCGGTTGGACTCGTGACCGTGACACCAACACCGCGATCCTCGAGACGTTGCGGCGTATCGAGGCGTCGATCTTCCAGGCCAGCCCGAAGATCAAGGGCCGTGGCCCGAAGACCCCGCGGAATCTGCTGCGTCCGTTGACTGCTCAGGAACGGTACGAGAAGTACCGGCTGTACGTCGAGCACGACGATATCGCGTCGAAGGTGCTCGGATCCCGCTACAAGCGCCTGTCCCTGCCCGATCCGACCGACGACTGAAAGGAGCCTTCCGGTGCCTGACCTCTCTGGTGGTAGTGCCTTCGTCGACGTGTTGCCGTCGATGCGTGGCTATTTCCAGCGTGTGCGCCGGGAGATCCAGTCAAACCCGGTCGATCACCAGATCGAACCGAGCGTCGACCAGTCGGCGTTGAGCAAGGCGCAGAAGCAACTCGAGCAGGCCTCGGCGAAGACGGAAGCGGCGCGGCGCAAGCACGCCGACACGACCGGCGCCGTCACCGTTGCCGAGGCGAAGCTGCAGGCGCTGATCGACAAGGGCGTCACCGATGCCGGCCGCCTCGCCGATGCCCGGGAGAAGGTCGCCAAGGCCACCCGCCAGCAGGAGGCGGCCGCGCAGGCACTGCAGGCCGCCGAGTCCGGACAGCGCAGCGCCGAGGGTCGAGTCGTGCGGGTGCAGGCCCGGCTCGACAGCGCCGAGGCCGAGCAGCAGACCGACACGTTCTTCCAGCGGATGACCGGCCGTGCCCGCACCTTCGGGTCGGGTTTCTCGGGGATCCTCAAGGGCGCCGCGACCGGCGCGGCCGCGGCGATCGGGATCGTCGCTTCGCAGATGGGTGAGGTGCTCGAACGCGGGAACCTGCAGCGCTCGTTGCGTGCCCAGCTCGATCTCACCGCGGAGGAATCCAAACGTGCCGGGGCGATCGCCGGCAACGTCTTCGCGCAGAACTACGGCGGGTCGATGGCCGAGGTCACCGATGCCGTGGGTGCCGTTGCGGGGTCGCTGGCGCTGATCGGTGATACCACCGACGCCGAGATGGAGGATCTGACCAAGCGGCTGTTGGTGATGTCTCAGACCTTCGGGATGGACGTCAACGAGCTCGCGATGTCCACCTCGCTGCTCATGCGCAACGGGATCGCGGCCAACGGGCAAGAGGCGACGGACATGCTCATGGCCGCCTTCCAGCGGGTGCCTCCCGCGATGCGTGGCGAGCTGATGCCGATCGTCGACGAGTACGGCGGCTATCTCACCGGGCTCGGGTTCACCGGGCAGGAGGCGATGGGCCTGATCGTCAACGCCGCGCAGAACGGTGCGATCGGCATGGACAAGATGGGGGACTCCCTCAAGGAGTTCCAGATCCGGGCGACGGACATGTCCGAAGCCACCGCCGGAGCGTACGAGATCCTCGGCATGAACCAGACGGACATGACCAACCGCCTGTTGGCCGGCGGGGACACTGCCAAGACAGCGTTCCGGGAGATCATGGCCGGCCTCGAAGGCATCCAGGATCCGGCGGCGCAGTCGCAGGCGGCCCTCGCTCTGTTCGGTACCCCGCTCGAGGATCTCGGGGTCGACAAGATCCCGATGTTCCTCAAGCAGCTCTCGAATGCGGACTCGGCGATGGGCGAGTTCGAGGGGTCGGTGGGCGAAGCCGGGGACGTCCTCGCCGGCGGACCGCTCGAAAGCATCACCGTGTTCGGCCGGGAGATGCAGAACAAGATCGTCGGTCTGCTCGACGACAACGTGCTGCCCCTGTTCGGTGAGTTCACCGGCGCTCTCGAGGACTCGGAAGGCAATGCGCTCGCCGCGGCCGCGTCGATGGTCGGGCTCGGTGGCGCGGTCGGCGGATTCGAGGAAGCCAAGGGCGTTTTCGATTCGGTCAAGGAAGGTGTTGTCGGCGTCAAGGATTCGCTGGTCTCGGCGAAGGACACCGCAGTCTCGGCGTGGGGCTCGCTCAAGGACGCCGGAGGCTGGGCCAAGACGCAGGCCGGCGCGGTCGGATCGTTCGTCAAGACCTCCGCATCGGCGACGGTCGAGGCCGCCAAGACGGCGGGAGCCTGGGTCCTGGCCCAGTTGAAGGTGGCCGGTGGTTGGGCATTGGCGGCACTCAAGGCCACCGTGTCGTTCCTGGCGATGGCCGCCTCGGCATCGCTCAATGCGGCGAAGGTGGCCGGGGCGTGGGTGCTGGCCCAGTTGAAGGTGGCCGGCGGATGGGCGCTGACGGCCCTGCAGGCCACCACCTCGTTCATCGCTATGGCGGCGTCCGCGTCGTTCCATGCCGCCCAGACGGCGTTGTCCTGGGTCATCGCGAACGGCCGGATCGCAGCCTCGTTCGTCATCTCCAAGGTGGCCATGCTGGCATCGGCGGCGGCCACCGGAGCGATGACCGCTGCCCAGTGGCTGCTCAACGCGGCCCTCAACGCCAACCCCATCGGCATCATCATCGTCGCCCTGCTCGCCCTGGTCGGCGCCATCGTGTGGGCCTGGAACAACGTCGACTGGTTCCGCAACGCGGTGATCACCGCCTGGGAATGGATCCAGAACGCGATCTCCTGGGCCTGGAACAACATCATCCTGCCGATTCTCCGGTGGTTCGGGGACATGTTCTCCGCGCTCGGCGCCGGGATCATGTGGGTCTGGGACAACGTCATCAAGGTCGCGTGGAACAACCTGCTCGCCGGGTTGCGCGCGGTAGGCGACTTCTTCTCCTGGGTCTGGAACAGCGTCATTCGTCCGGCCTGGGATGCCCTGGGTAACGGCATCCGCTGGGTGGTGGACAACGTCATCCTCCCGGTCTGGGAAGCCCTCAAGCGCGGACTGGGATTCGTGCGCGATTCCTTCTCCAGCGCAGTCGATTTCATCGGTCAAGTCTGGGACAAAATCAAGGCGATCGCCGCCAAGCCGGTGAGGTTCGTCGTCGATACCGTCTACAACAACGGCATCCGCGCGGCGTGGAACAAGGTCGCTGGGTGGCTCAACCTTCCGGAGCTGCCCGAGGCGCACCTCGGTGAACTTGCCCACTACGCGACCGGCGGCCGGGTATTCGGTGCCGGCGGCCCGACCGACGACAAGGTTCCGGCCATGCTGTCCAACGGCGAGTACGTCGTGCGCACCGAAGCTGCTCGTGCGATCGGATACGACACCCTCGACCGGCTCAACAACCGTCCTCGGCGGATGGGTGAGTCGGATCTGTTCCACTACGCCGGCGGCGGCCGGGTCCAGGGCGGCGCGGTTCTCACGACGGATATCCAGCGGGCGATGTGGGATGCGGTGCGCACCGCTTTCCCGGGCGCCGTGCTGACCTCCGGCACTCGATTCCAGGACGTCGGCTCCGGATACGACTTCCACATGGCCGGTGCGGCGATCGACCTCGGCGGCCCGATGCAGCAGATCGCCTCGTGGATCGCCCGGACCTACCCTGACGCGCTCGAGCTGTTCTGGGATCCGGGTCCGAACATCGACGAGGGCCGGCCGATCGGCCCGATCGGTGGACACTCCGATCACGTGCACTGGGCGATGAATCGCATGGTCACCTCGGACGGGCAGCTTGTATCGGCCGACGTCGGTTCGTCCGGAGGCGGTGGCCTGTTCGGGTGGCTGCGTAACCGGGTTGCCGACGCCTTCGAGGGTGTGATGAATCCGATCGGCGACGCGATCCCCGATTTCGGGGGCGGTGACATCGGCAAGCTGCCGAAGCTCGCGTTCGAGAAGTTCAAGACCGGGGTGGGCGATTTCCTGCGCGGCAAGGCCGACGAGGTCGAACCCACCCTCGGGTATGCCGATCCGGGTGGTGCCGGGGTGCAGCGGTGGCGCCCGCTCGTCGAGGAACTGCTCGCCCTGTACGGGCACCCGTTGTCGTGGACGTCCTCGGTGCTGCGGCGTATGAATCAGGAATCGGGTGGTGATCCGCGGGCGATCAACCTGTGGGACTCGAACGCGGCGAACGGCACACCGTCCAAGGGTCTGATGCAGGTGATCGACCCGACGTTCGCGGCGTACCGCGATCCGGCGTTCGTCAACGATATCTGGGATCCGAGAGCGAACATCGCCGCGTCGATGCGGTACGCGCAGTCGCGATACGGCAACCTGCTCGCCGCCTACAACCGTGCCGGCGGATACGACGACGGTGGGCTCGCGTACGGCCGCGGCCTGATGCTCAAGGACATCATCCGACCTGAGCGGGTGCTTGATGCGGACATGACCCGCAGCTTCGACGACAAGCTCATCCCGATCCTGGACCGGCTCACCTCGATGTCCGTCGACGAGGTGCTCTCCGCTGCCGATCGGCAGGCGCTGGTGTCGGTGGATTTGTCCGGTGCGCAGGTGGTGGGTCAGTACATCGAGCAGCAAACCGTGGTCGACGACAAGGCGACCGCTCGGGCAGTACGACGGGAGACGAAGCGGGCGATGGCAGAGGCGGGGCTGGGATGAGCGCGCTGCGGACTCGAGTGCAGGTGCGGTGGGTATCGCACCGGGGGACCACGTGGGATCTGATGGCCGGCACCGAGGGGGCGGTCCTGCCGAAGGGATTGAAGTCGATCCTGCTGCCGCACTTTACCCAGCTCACGCATAAGACGGCGCGCCGGCACGGAGTTCGGTTCGAGGGGATCGATTGGGATGAGGGCAATTGCACGATGACGGTGGTCGTCGGCGATACCTGGGTGTCCCGGCCGGCGGGGAACTTCCGCCGCGGTGACGAGTTCTTGTATCTCGACCGGTCGTTCCGGGACTCGTTCTCCCCGTTGTATCCGGGCACCCTCGAAGTGGAGGCGCTGGGGGAGACCCGCAGCTTCTCCGGCCGCCTCGTCGAGCTCGACGACGGGGACATCGAGATGATGCCCGACATCCGCGGCACCGCCGAGTACGAGATCACTCTCGCCGCCGAATCCACGTTCTGGCGCGGCAAGGACGTCGTGTTCGATTTCCCGTTCACCGGGTCGGCGACCCCGGACAACTACTACGGGCCTTCGAATGCGGCGCCCGACTTCTATATCACCGGCGGCAACGCGATCGGCAACGCGGTGCTCACCAACCCCGGGCAGGTGGAGGTGTGGCCGACGTGGACGATCGACGGGCCCGGGCAGGCCGTCGTCGGCGTCGGCGAGCACATCACCTACGTCTCCGGTCTCGCCGCTGGTGAGCGCCTGGTGATCGTCACCGACCCTGCGCACTCCGAGGTGGTCGACGGCGGCGGCAACCGGGCGTGGGACCGCATCGGTGGACTGTACGATTTCGCGCCGGTCGAACCTGGCGACGATGTGGTGGCCACCGCGCAGATCATCGGTGGCGGCCCGGGCGCGAACATTCGCCTCGAGTTGCCGACTCTCTATCTGGCGGCCTACTGATGGTCGGGCGGGACGCGCGGTACCTGATCTACAACCGGCACCGTGAGCTGCTCACGTCCATCACCGAGCACGAGTCGGCGACGGTGAGCTGGAAGTGGGAGGACATCGGCTCGGGCACGATCGCTATCCCCGGTACCCCGGACCCGGAGCTGCTCGCCGCGGCGCTGAAGGTGCACGAGGAACCGCTGTTCATCTCTGTCTATACCCCGGCCCCGGAACCGTGGACGGGTCGGATCTCCGGCGAGTACGTCGACGACGGGGACGGCCCGGTCCTCGAACTCACCCTCGTCAACGACCGCATCTGGCTCGATGCGATGCTCGCGGTCGCCAACGCCGACGTCGGGCCCAGCCTGCAGGACCGTGAATCCGATGTCCGTGAGGGACCGCTCGAGTCGGTGATCAAGGGGTATATCGCCGACGCTGCTGGGCGCCTGCAGGTCCCGGTGATGGTGGTGCCGTCCGCGGTGGAGGACCAGTCCCCGATCGTGAAACTGTCCGCGCGGATGGTCACCGTCAAGTCGCTCACCGACGACGTGCTGCGCAAGTACGGATATACGATCACCGCCCGCACCTATCGCACCGGCGACCCACTGCCCGCCGCGGTGCATGTCGCGCCGGAGCCGGGCACGGTGATGATCGACGTCGTAGCCGGCCGTGACACCGGCCGACTGCTGTGGCAACAGGAGCACCTCGAGCAGTTCTCGGTGGCCTCCACCGAACGCAAGGCGTACCGGGCGTACATCGGCGGCAAAGGCGAAGGCACCACCCGGCCGTTCTACGAGGTGATCGACACCGAAGCGCGCGCGGACTCGTCGAACTTCGGACTGCCGGAGATCTTTGTCGAAGCCAACGACGAGAACGTCGATCCGCTCGAGGCCGGCCGCACCGAGCTCACCGCAGCCGCCGGTGGATTGTCGGTGAACTTCACCGTCGTCGACGGCAACCCGTGGTGGATGGGGCAGGACTGGATGCTCGGCGACTTCGCCTACGCCCGGATCGCCGGGCAGCTGTTCCGTGCTCAGATCACCGAGGTGGAGATGCGCGACGAGGTCGGCTCCCCGGTGACCTACACCCCCAAGTGCGGGATTGCCGCCCCTGGAAGGTCGACCGCTGTTGTCGATGCGATCGCTCGTCTCTCCGCCGAAATCCGCAATCAGAATGCCAGGAGGTGATCGTCGGTGGCGCAAACCCTGACGGGCTTCAAGGGGATCGTCGACGAACAGGGCGAAGCCCGCCGGTTCACGATGCTCGCCCCGCCGGTGGTGGCAGGCGCGACGGATCTGGCTCCGTCGTCGGTGGGTACGCGCACCATACGTCTTGCTGCGGGTGTCGCGATGGCCGGCGGGGTGCGGTTTTCGGAGACCTCGAGTCAGGACGTCGTGTTGCCTGCCAATACGTCCGGGCAGCCGCGTTGGGATCTCGTGGGATTGCGGTTCACCTGGGGCAGCGCGCCGTCGGTGACGGCGTTCTCCAAGCAGGGGGTCCCGGCGGCGTCGCCGTCCTCGCCGCCGCCGACCCGCACCCCGGGGGTGGTCTACGAGATGGTGCTCGCGGTGGTGTATGTGCGTTCGGGGGTGTCCACCATCGCCGCGGGGGATGTGTACGACGCTCGGGTGTGGGCAGGTGTCGGCGGCCCGTACCGGGCGAGTCAGGCCAACAACCTCGCGCGTGTCGACCTTCCGGTCGGAGCGGAGATCCTGGTCGGTGCGGCTCTCTATCAGGTCACGGCGCAGAACACGGCGACGGCCACCATCGGGGTCACGGTCGTTGATCCGCAGACCACGGCGTGGAAGGCGTTCGTGCCGAACCTGTGGAACAGCGCGGGGCAGCAGGTCACTGCCAGCACGTTCTGGAAGGACGGCCGGTACCGCATCGCCGATGGGGTGTGCCGGTTCAAGGTGCGGATCGCGTTGTACGGCACGATCGGCGGTTGGACCAACCCGGATGGTGTCGCCTATGGGATGGATCTGCCGGTGCGGGTCGGCGCGCAATTGACAGACCAGTGGGCCGAGATGTCGCTCATGTATCCGTCGTGGCCGTGGATTCCGGGTCGGGCATTGTTGCGGGAGAACGCAACTCGCGCATTGTTGTATGTCGCGGCCAACCCCAACGATGTCCGTATTCGAGTGATGAACGGGCGTCCCGAGATTGTCACCATCGACGGCTCGTACCTGATCTGAGGAGAAACCTGTGGTCGCATCGACAGCCGGGTTCAAAGGCACCGTCACCGAGGTGCAGGAAGCGACTCGTTTCGCACTTGCCGTCACCAAGGCGATCGTCGATACCCCGTCATCGTTCAAACCGACCCCCACGGGGGTGCGGTCCGTGCAACTCGCCGCCGGCACTGCGATGGTCTGCGGGGTGTTGATCGTCGAATCCGCCGCCCAGCTCGTGCAGGTCGCGGTGAACGCCGGGGCGGCACCACGGTTGGACGTCGTCGGACTGCGATTCACCTGGGCCGGGGACAATTCTCGGGTTGAGGTGTTCGTCAAACAGGGGGTCGTCGGGTCGACGACCCCGCCGGCATTGACCCGGGTGGCGGGCGGCACCTACGAGATGCCGATCGCGGTGGTGCGGGCGCGGCCGTCGGTGTCGACGATCGCCGCGGCCGACGTGCTCGACGTGCGAGTGTGGGGTGGCTACGGCGGTCCGTTCCAGGCAGCGCAGACCGAACTGCTCTCGATCGTCGATCTGCCTCTCGGGGCGGTGCTCCAGTCCGGTCCGACCGAGTACAACGTCACGGCCAACGATGGGCAGGGCAACAGCACTTTGTCGTTGACGTCGGCGGCGTCCCTGCCGTGGACGGCCTACGACCCGGTGCTCAAGTCCAATGACGGGGTGGTCAACCTCGGTGCCGGTGGTTTGCGCCGCGGTTATTACCAGCTCGATCCGGCCACGCAGACCTGCCATGTGAAGTTCGAGCTCCGCACCGGAACCGGTACCCGCAACTTCGGCAGGGGGCCGTTGACGGTGGACCTACCGGCGGGTATCCGACCGTCGGCGGTGTTCACCGATCAATGGGGCGACGGCCTGATGAACACGCACGTCGGTGACGGTTTCTATAACTGGCAGGTCAAGTATCTGATCCGCAACGACCAGAACAATTTCGTCGTCACCTACGTCTCCACCGCCGGTAACGACTGCCGCCTGTTACCCGCCCGATCCTCGGACGATTCCGGCGGCATCGGAAATCTCGACCAGCCCGGCACCGGCGGCGTCCCGTACCTCGAGGCACAGAACCCTCGGGGCCGTGTCTATTCCGAACCGAACGTGCTCACCGGCGCGTTCTCCTACGTAGTCGCCTGATGGAAGACACTCTCATGACGATCACAGACCCGCACAACGCGAACCCGATCTGGTCCCCGAACCGATACCCCGGCGCAGCAACGGACTGCCGTTACCTCGTCATCCACACCCAGCAGGGCAACGGCACCGCCCGCTCCCTCGCCGGATACTGCGCACAAGCATCCGCGCAGGTGTCCTACCACGACACTGCCGACGAGCGGGAACTGATTCAGATGGTGCCGTATATCGACGCCCCGTGGGCAGCGGCGAACGCCAACACCGTCGCCGAACATCTGTGCTTCGGCGGATCTTTCGCCGAGTGGACCCGCGCCCAGTGGCTCGATCCGGACAAGGACGCCGACGGCCGCAACCAGGACCTGATGCTCTGGCGGGGCGCCCTGTGGGTGGCATGGCGAGCCGAGATCAACGAGATGCCGATCCGTCACGTCACCGACGGAGTGCCACCGCGGTCGCGGGGCGTGTGCGGTCACGGCGACCTCGGGGCGTGGGGAGGGGGGCACACCGATCCGGGCCCGGAGTTTCCGTGGCCGATCTTCATCGATCGTGCGGTGCACCTGTCGAAGGGTGGCGCGGTCGATGCGGCGGCCACCGGCGAGGACTGGGACACCGTCCTTACCGAGTTCGTCGGAAGGGGACAGTGATGCCGGCCCGAGTGGTACATCCGATTCGGTCCGTGCGAGGAACAGGCTACGGGCAACGCACCAATCCGGTCACCGGACAACCGGAGTTCCACCGCGGCAACGACTACAGCGTGCCGCGCAAGACCCCGATCTACGCACCCACCGACGGCACCGTCGTCGAGGGCAAGGACCGGCGCCCCGACACCGTCGACGGATTCGGCAATTGGATCTGGATCGATGCCCAGCGCACCGTCGGTAAGGACTTCATCTTCGGGCACCTCGAGCACAGTGACATCCTCGTGCGGCGCGGTGACCAGGTGCGCGCCGGCGACCTGATCGGTTACGTGGGTTCCGCGGGACAGTCGACCGGACCTCACCTGCATTTCGAGGTGTGGGGCGCACCCGGCCGTGTCGGTGGCGACCACATCGACCCTGCGGCCTGGCTGAAACGAGCCGGCGCCGTCGACCCCGGGGCCATCTCGTCGCCGGACTCCGTCAAGACCACGACGGCAACCGTGCCGTCGTCAACGAAAGGAAAGACCGTGGCCACAGCAGCAGACGTGAAGAATCAGCTCACCGCAGACGGACAGGAGACACAACCGTTCTGGGAATCGGTGCGGTTGTTCGAAAATCGCAAGGACGCATCCGGGAACGACACCTCGTACTGGACCAAGTCCATGCGCCGCGCACTGTTTGCGGTGGCATTCGAAATGACCCTGCACCTGCGGAACCGGGGCCTGACAGCGTTGAAGGCGTCGTGGGGCAAGACCGACACCATGCTCGGACACGCGGTGAACGCGGCATCGTGGGGGCGGGTCAACTTCGAACTGCTGAAGTTGATCGCGACCAAGGTCGGAGCGACCGAGGCGGAAATCGACGCTGCGGTCGCAGCCTTCACCGTTGATCCGGCCTGAGCGGGGCCACGATGGCGAAAATCCGCGACCTGAACCCTCATCCGGATCTGCCGCGGCCGATCGGTGGCACCGACCTGGGCATCCCGTTCGTGATGCCCAACGGTCGGGTCGGCTACGTCTACGGCGACACCTTCGGCGGCACCACGCAGATCGCCGGCGGACCCGACTGGCGCTCACCGGTGATTGTCACCTCGCCGACGCGGGACATGACTCAGCCGATCGTGATCGACGGGGCGTGCCGCGGCGGGGACCAGTTGTGGCCCTACGTCCACAACAATCCCGAGTTCTCCACGGTGCTGCCGTGCGACGCGCTCGTCATCGGCGGCCGCATCTACCTGTGGGTGATGGTCACTCAGGGTCTCGGCAGCGAACGTTGGTGTGAGATCTGGTATTCGGACGACAACGGCGAGACCTGGCACAACGGCACCAGCTACGCCACCCCCGGGGTCGGGGCGTCCTCGCGCTGGTCGACCGCGGCGTTCCGCGGCCAGCGCGTGATGATGACCTGGGACCGCGGCCGCGACGGCTGGGTCTACGCGATCAGCACCGGTGGGCTCGCCCGCAACAAGAACGCGCTGCTGTGGCGGGTGCGCGAGGCCGACATCCTCGACCCCGCCAAGTGGGAGGGCTGGTGCTGGCTGAACAACCAGTGGCAGTGGAAGGCCAACCCGGCCGATCACGAACCCGGCGACATCCTGCCTGCCGGCACCCGGCTCGGGGAGATCGGACTGCGCTGGATCCAGGGCCACTGGGTGTTCTCCGGCTTCGACGCCGGCGCCTACGAGGCGTTCGTCCGCACCGGCTACGGACCCATCTCGGGCGTGAACTGGGGCACCGCCCCGAAGCTGCGGCCCGTCCGCGGCGGTGGTCTGTTCCCGGTCGGCTACGACGTGCAGGCGAACCTCTACGGCTGCTACGTCCACCCGGACAGCAAGTTCGAGAAGCCCGACGGCACCAAGGGCCAGTTCGTGATGATCGTGTCCCAGTGGAACGGGCAGAACGGCCAAGGTCCGTATCGGGCGATGCAATACCGGTTCACTGCCCCGAACAAGCTCGGAACCCTGCTCGCCGACCCAGCGCCCAACGATGCGGGCGGACAGCCGGTGTCCGAATGGGATCCCATCCTCGCCGAGATCCTCGGCACCAGCTGAGAGGGAAACGACCATGCCCGCAGACCATGCCAGCGACACCCCGGACACCGGCAGCCAGCCGCTGCCGTTCTGGGAGATCGTGCGCCGCGAAGCCGCCGACGCAGCCCGCGAAGAGTGGGACCGCAATCAGGAGGCATTCCGCCGCCAGCTCTCCGGATACGCACGCGAGGCCGGCACCGGGGCGCTGCTCGGACGCGGCGCCCCCGAGCTGCTGCCGAACCTGACCGCGGTCACCAGCCGGGGCGAGGAGTTGACCGTCGTCGACGCCCGCAACCGCTCGTGGCGCACCTTCGTCCAGGGCCTCGCGATCGACCTCGGGTTCGCGCTGCTGTCGGTGCTCGCGCTGACGATCAGCGATTTCGATTTCCTGTCCGGTGCCGCCTGGGCGACCCTCGGGGTGCTCGTGCTCAAGACGATCATCCAGACCGCGATCTCGTACATCGCGCGGCTCAAGATCACCCCGCGCTACGACGACCCAGGTTCCCGCGCGCTGGCGGATGACCGGTGGGGACAGCTGCCGACACCGCCGCCACCATCCCGTGGCGGCAGCGGCCAAGCCACCGCGCAGTCATGACCACACGGGCCTGCGGGCCGGGAGCGAAAGAAGGTGCCCCACGTGACACAGCCGAACGGACCGTCGCCGCGCACACGCACGCTCGTCGTCGGCATCGTAGTGGCCCTGTGGGGCACCTCCGTCGGAATCCAAATCGCATCGCAACTGCCGTTCATGCGCTTCGACTGGTCACCGCCGATCGGTCTCAACGAGATCATGACGGCCGTCGTGATGTGGATGCTCGCCCGCAATCACCAGGCCACCAAGGCCGAATCCGACAACCCGCCACCGTCGACAGATCCGCCGGCACCGCAGCCGCGAACCGACGAGGCGGGACAGGGAGGTAACTCGTGACCGAACTGTGGGAGACCCTCATCCGCTACGTGCTGGTCGGTGCAGCCGCATACGCCGCCGGCACGATCGTCCAGTACCGGCAGTTCCGGCTCCGGGGCGTGTCGTTACTGGTGCCGTTCGTCCCGAAGTCCTCACGCAACTTCACGATCGTCGTGCTCACCCTGTCGCTGCTGACCGCCTTCTCGGTCATCACCTCGCAGGTACAGCAACAGCACCAGTCGCAGTGCAACGCCGACTTCCAACAGGTCATCCGCGACAACGCCCGCATCAACGACGAGGACCGCGAACTCGAACGCGCCGACGACGATCTGCGCGGCCGCCGCGACGACGCGCTCGACTCGCTGGTCCTCGGGTTGATGAGTGCACCGGGAAACGGATCGGCGATACGGCTGCTCACCGAGTACGACAACAAGGTTCAGCAGCTCGAGACCGAACGCCGCGACCTCGACATCCGACGCGACGAACTGCGGCAGAAACGCCGCGACAACCCGTATCCCACCCCACGGTGCGACTGAGAACAGGAGAGCGCTCATGCCCTCGAAGGTCGCTGAACTCGAGATCGCGCGGCACCAGCGCGAACTGATCCTCAAACCGCAGGCCGCGCACATCTTCGGTGCCCCGGACACCACGCCGGTGATCCTCAACATCACCGAAGGCCCGGACGGGGAGCTCGCCGAACTGCCCGACGGCTACTTCGATTTCGGTCTGCTCGACAAAGAGGACGCCATCACGCTCTCGCGCGAAATGGAGAAGTCCGACATCAACGCGATCGGCTACTCGAACCCGGTCCGCTCCGACGTCACCAGCGACGTCTTCGGCATGGCGTTCAAGGGCCTCGAAACCAACCGGCACACCATCGAATCGAATCTCGGTGTCGACCTGTCCGTCGTCACCCCGGATCCGTACACCGGTGAGATCTCGTTCGATCAGCCGGCCGTTTCCGAGATCCGCCGGATGCGATATCTGCTGCTCTCGCAGGTCGGTTCCGGGGTCGACACGATCTACTTCGGCCGGCAGTTCCTCGCCGGGGAAGTAGTCGACGTCGGCGAGCAGACCGTCACCGACGGCGAGGGATATCTCGGGTGGCCGTTCACCGTCAACGCGATGGTCGACACCACCTACGGCGTGTCGGTCCGGCATCACTTCGGCGGCCCGGGGTGGATGCGGCTGCTCGAGGAAGCCGGATTCCCGCCCATCGACCCGGGCGGCCCCGGCTTCGAGCTGACCGAGTCTCCGCCGGGATCGGGCCTGTACACCTTCACCGGGCTGACCGAGGATCCGCCCGGATCCGGCCTGTATGCGATCCCGCCCGGCATGACCGAAAACCCGGCCGGTTCCGGCCTGTACACGATGGGAGCCTGACCGATGGTCAAGAAGCTTGTTTCCTACGACACCGACACCGGGAAGCTGTCCACCGACGTCGAGGCCGACCTCGCGCAGCGGTTCGGTGAGAAGCTCACCAAAGCGGACGCAGATGCCACTTATGCCCCGGTCTCCGTCGCCGACGACGTCGAGGCTCTGGGCGGCGAGATGGCAGGAAAGCTCGACCAGGCCGAGGCTGATGCGCGGTATGCGCCCACGGTTGATACTCGCGTCCCCGCGGAGAACCTGCCCGCACTCTTTCGCACAACCGACTCGCAGCCGTTCCGTGCCGATTCGATCTGGAACACCCCCATCGGCAACGACGCCGCGTTCGAGGCGAACACCGCACCCGCCACCGCAAGCTTCCTTGCCGCATCGCCAGCGATCAACGACACCACCAACACCTACGGCTTCTACACGAACATCGCCCGGCCGACCGATCCGCTATGCACCGGCACCTACATCGGCACCGACGGCAACCCAGTCACCTTCACTCACCGCATTCCGCATGACCCCGTGATCTCGGCGGGTTCGGATGGATCGATGGTCGTGGTGGATGGGCGGTTCGTCTACGACTATTGGAAAACGACCAAGGTGGACGATGTCACGTTCACCGCGCAGTTCATCACACGCACGGACTTGCTCGGCACCGGGCGCAACGCGGGCACTCGAGCGGCACGATTCCCCACGATGGGCGGATTGATCCGCTCGCACGAGCTGTCGAAGTGCTATATCCCGCACGCTCTCTGCATCTCGATTCCGCCGACGTCACTCAAGCGTGGGTTCGTGTGGCCTGCCGCCGCCGAGGACGCCCAGACGGTGACCTACTCGGGTGAGGTGCCGATGGGGTCGTTCTTCGCGATCCCGCCGAGTGTCGACATCAACACGCTCGGGCTCAGTCAGGAAGGCTATGCGCTTGCCGAGTGCCTGCAGAACTACGGGATGTATGTCGGCGATGCGTCCGGATCTGCCGCGATCTCAGTGGATGGTGAGGCGGCGGTCGTAATGCGTTCCGCACTGGAACGGATGCGCACTGACTGGTTGACCAAGATCTTCCCACAATTGCGGCGTGTCACGAACGTCGGCACCACCGCGGGCGGGCCCGGCGCTCGGAGAGTGCCGGCGTCAGGTCCGGTGGCTGTCCGGGCCGACTACCAGGAAACCGTGATCGACGTCCTGACTTCGCGGCTACGGGCGACGTCCGGTTCAGTCATTACCTCGGAGAACGGCGCCACGGACGCAGACCCGCTCGTCTCCACCAACGCGGGCAGCGGTGGACGCAGCTTGAATTGGACTGGCTGGGCACAGCAATACCGAGTCCACAACAAAGCGATCAAACGTATCGCGACACCGGACGGTCAGACCCGACTCCTGCTCATGGACCCAGGCGTCCGAAACGTGCGGATCGAGGTCACGATCGAGGCGCTTCACGCCTCCGGATGGGCGTATCTCGTGGCAGCTGCTGAGGGGTCGGCCAATCACTTCCGGCACGCCTTCGCCTCACAGGGAGCGTCCCAGCTCCAGAAGGTCGTCAGCGGCGGAGGCGGGATCATCCTTCCAGGCACGTCCCGCCCGAACGGCACTGTCGGTGCGTTCAAGCGGATCGGACTGATGATCTACGGAGCGAGCATCTACGGCCTCATCGACGGCGAGATCATCTCCGAAGCTGTCGATTCGTCGAATCAGGGGTTCCGGCAAGTCGGACTGTACTTCCCGTCGGACACCAATATCGCGGTGAGGGACCTCACCGTGCGGTCGGTTCCTCGTCTGTTCCGGAAGCCGCTTCCCGACGCGTAGTCCGAGGGATCGGCTTCTCGCCGAGAACAAAGGTGCGCACGATATTCCACCTGCCGAACAGCAGTTGGAAGACGATCGGCGCCCCCACTCCGACGGCGAGGCCCACTGCGAACACGGCCGGCAGCCATCCGATTCCCGCTTTCTCAAGCGCGATTCGGGTGGCTGCCGAGCCGAACACGTGCAGCAGGTAGATGCCGAATGCGAACGGACCGATCGCAGCAAGCCACTTCCAGGTGAATGCCCTTCGAGCGGCGAAGATCAGCACGATTCCGGACACGCCGACGGCGACGCTGACGATCCGACGAACCACCTCGTTCGGCTCCCAGTCGCCGATCAGGGAAGCGAGCTTGAGGGTATAGATACTCAAGAACAGCGCGGCGGCACCTATGAGGCCCCACCGGTTCAGCTGGAACAGCTCGAATCGGTACATCCCGTAGCCGAGCAGGAAGAACGGAAGTAGCCGAATCGCCCCGTTGATGCTGAACACGTTGGCAGCCTCGGGGACGCTGACGAGCGCGTACAGAACGAACGCGGCCCCCGTGGTCGCGCACCACTTCGACAATGTGCTCAGCGCGCCAGCGATTCCGAGCAGTGCCACGGCGAGGAACACGAGGAAGATCGCCTCGAGGAACCACAGATGTTCGTAGCCGTAGGCGTAGGTCTTCCAGAAGTCGCCCAGCTCAGGTCGGGTGTTCGCCGCGGGGATCAGCAGTTTCATCGCGAACAGCAACGCCCCGACAGTCAGCAGGGGAAGCAGGAGGCGTCGCGCCTTGCCTCGGACGAGCTGCGGGAAGTCGTCGCGTCGTTCTACGGGCCGCATGGCGTAGACGTAGCCGGAAATGACCGTGAAGAGTGGCATCCGGATGTCCTCGAGCCCGAGGTAGAACAGGCGCCAGACGGAGTCGTCGGCGACGCCCATGCCTCGGTCTGAGGTGTTGCCAATGACATGGCCGGCGACCATGAGGAGGGCAGCCAGGCCACGGACGGCTTCTACCGATAGATCCTTGGGGCGCTTTCGCTGCCGCGGAACGTAGGGGGTCCGGCTGCTAGTTGTGTCCACCCTTACAACATCGCAGAAACCGACCACTTGTTACGGGACTTTGGTCCGCATCCGCCAGCCGCCCGTAACGCATCCTTTCGGGCGGCCCGGATCGTCGTACTCGCTGAGTAGAAAGGCAGACATGGGTTACGCCTACTACGTCCTTCCCGACGGCCGTGAAGCCGGTTACGGCGTCGAAGCGGACTGCGATCATCCCGGCTGCACCGAGCGCATCGATCGTGGTCTCGGGTACCTGTGCGGGGAGGACCCGGACGGCCACCGCGATCCCGAGGAACCGGGCTGCGGGAAGTACTTCTGCGGTCAGCACCTGGCAGCTCACGAGTGCACGAACCCGGCGTGCGGGGTCTACTCCGACGACGAGCGACTGTGCTGCGGCCTCGCGAAGGGGCACGAGCTCCCGCACCGCGACCCGACCGAAGAGCAGGACTTCGGTCCCGACGCATAGCGCAACGAAAAGTCCCCCGCCTCGAAACCGAGGCGGGGGACTTTCGTCGCATCTTGGGGAAGGTGCGGAGTGCGGGGGGTGCTTCCCGGGGCCGTAGCCCCCACCGCCCGCATCTCGAACTGTAACTCGAGTCGAACGCATGTGCGAAACAGCCGGGGATCGTCACCCTGAGTCGCTAAGTTCTCGGTTATGGATGAGTCTGTAGTGCAGGCATTCTGGGAGCGCGTCGCACGTGGGGACGCCGACGAGTGCTGGATCTGGCGGGGTGGTACCAATGCGGGCTTCGGGCAGTTCACTGTGGCGACCCAGCCGAAGCGAGTGCGCCGGCCGGCCACGGCAGTCTCGTGGGAGCTTGCCGGCCGGACGATTCCTGCCGGGCACCGGATCGGCTCGAACTGTGGGGGAAAGCTCTGTGTGAACCCGGCGCATCTGGAAGCGCAGACGCAATCGGACTACGCGCGGTGGTCCGCTGATGCGCTGAAACAACGGTTCTGGCGTCGCGTGTCGAAGAACCCGGACGGATGCTGGGAATGGGATGGGCATCGATCTGCGCTGGGATACGGGATGACCACGTACAAGTCGCGAAGCATCGGTGCGCACCGACTGGCCTGGATCCTCACTCACGGCTCGATCCCCGAGGGGATGTTCATCTGCCACCATTGCGACAACCCGCCCTGCTGCAACCCGGCTCACCTGTTCATGGGCTCCCCGGCAGCGAATAGCTTCGATATGAAGAACAAGGGGAGGACGCGGGGGCGACGCGGCCCCGGAAGTGCCGGGGCACGGTTCACAGAGGACGAGGTGCGCAGCTTCCGCGCGAGGTACGCAGCCGGCGGGGTGTCCACCCACCAGCTCGCACGTGAAGCTGGGGTCGCGTCGATGACAATGTGGCGGATGCTGGTCGGGCGTTCGTACGCGGATGTGGCGTGAAATCCCGGCGGGTGGGCGCGGCAGATTCGTAACGGTTGGTTCGTGATGGTCGATCGCTGGGTAGGCACGGAGTTCACCTCAGCGATTGGAGACCGCTTCATGATCAAACGTGTGTTCGCAACTGCCGCGCTCGCCCTCGGCGCCGCGGTGGCGCTGGCGCCGGCCGCCTCGGCGCAGGAGGACTACATCGATCCGACCGGGCCGTACGACGCGACCGGCTACTTCGTGACCCCGTTCGACCCGGACGCCTTCGGAGCCAAGAGCGACAAGGGCCTGATTCTGAGTCCGTACGGCACGCAGGGCCTGCAGTGCCGCGGCTTCCACGGCAGGATCTGGGACTGCACCCAGACGCTCGACGACGGGTCGGTGAATCGGCTGATCCGGTTGTCGCCGGATGCGTACCCGTCGCGGATCATGCGGGAGGTGTGGGCGTACGACCCGTTCAACACCGGTAGCGCCGGATAGGGATAGACGAGAAGTGGCCCCGACCATCGCGGTCGGGGCCACTTTCTGCTGCGCGGGGTTACTTCGAGGCGAGTTCGGGGCAGCGGTATTCGACGGCGAGGTCGACGAGTTCGGACGCCTGGTCTTCGTCGAGCGCGAAGTCGCTCGCTGTGGTGCTCTTCACCGAGTCGACGGCGCCGGGTCCGGGCTCCACGTCGATGCTCAGGCAGGTCACGTTGGCGAACTGCTGGGCGAGCTCGGGCGTGAACTCGCTGCCGGCGAGGCTTCCGCCCACGACATCTTCCATGTTGCTGGCGAGCTGCGCGGCGTCGTCGGGTCGCTGCTGGACTTGGCTGCGGGCGCCTTCCTCCATCATCTCGCCGAAGTCGTCCTGAGCTTCCCCGGTGTCGGCCTCGGTCGTTGCTGCCGAGTCGGCCGGCGCGGCGGTCGTGGGTGTGGTGTCCTCGCTGCTGTCGGTGCCACAGGCGGCGAGCACCAGTAGGGCGGGGACGACGAGCAGGGTGCTGCGCATTCTCATGGGTGTCCTCTCGGTCATCGGGACTGCTGGGATCATCTACCCGGTTCGGGCCTGGGTAATCGTCCGAAGTGGCGGCTTCCCCTCCGCACTCGGACGAAGCGGAGTTGTTACCGGCTGGAGGGGATGACGTCGAGTTCCGCGGCGATGCGTGGCAGCTCCGTGTCGTCGATCAGCGGGATCAGGCGATATCGGTCCGCAGTCGTGCCGGCATCGATTGCCGCCTGCTCGAACTCCGTGATGTGTCGCCCGGATGCTTCGAGGACGTCGTTCGGGCGGGCGTCGAACATGACGGCGATCTGAATCAGTGTGTACATGCTGAGTCTCCAGTTCGTTGTACGAGATAGCGCCAGGGTCAGGACTCGGTCGGCGCGTGGGAGTGCTGCCGGCGGGTCATCATCTTCACGCCTTCGCCGAGGCGGTCGACGGATGCGGCGGCGTGCCGGGTGGCCTGGGAGAGGTAGATCGTGGTCGTCGCGAGGGAGGCGTGACCGAGTAGTGCCTGCACGTCTCGGACGTCCGCGCCGAGGTCGACGAGTCGCGCGGCGTAGCGATGCCGCAGGCAATGGAGCGTCCAGTCCATGCCGAGGGATGCGAAGTAGAGCGAGACGTGGCGGGAGAGCTGATCGGCTGGCCACGGCGTGCCGGACGGGCGCCGGAACAGCGGGCCGTTCGCGCGCATCAGCGGTCGCATTTCCTCGAGGACCATCGGTGGCACGCGCACGATGCGCTCGAATCCGCCCTTGCCGTGGACGAGTAGGAACGCCCCGCCGTCGTCGGCGAGCCGTACGTCGGCGCGGTTGACGGCGGCGACTTCGCCGGCGCGGAGTCCGCAGAACGCGGCGAGCAGTAGCCAGACGTAGAGCTGCCGGTCGTGCTGGGCGCAGAGCAGGGCGGTCTTGAGGTCGGCCTCGGTGATGGGCCGCGGCTGCCGGGTGCGGATGCGAGGATTGACCAATCCGCGTGATGGGTTGCTGTCGATCAGTTCGTGCTCGTAGGCCCAGTTGTAGAACGCCCGCGCGTGGTTGACGTAGGTGCTGATCGACGAGGGGGTCACGCGGAGGCTGGTTTGCCAGCGTTCGAGGTCTCGGTCGGTGGCCTCGAGGAGAGGCTTGCCGAGGTGCTCGTGGAGTCGCAACAGCAATCGCTCCCGGCTGCGGAGGGTGACCGGCCGCAGGTTACGGAGACGAAGGTGGGCGAGGTGCTGGCGAATGATCGGATCGGCTGTCATGGAGTGATCTTGACCAGAGCGTGACGGGGACACTAGAGGTCTCAATCGAGCGTTCCCGCAACGTTGCGACACCGTGGTGAAAACTTGACCGAAACAGGGTTTGACCTGCTCTTTCCCTGTCCAAGGCCGGTGTATTTCGGGCGAGAATTTTCAACCGTAACATGACGTCGGGTTCCACGCAGGTCGGCGTGTTTGCACCCGTTGCCCTTGAGCGCTGGCACTCTCGTGTATAGAGTGCTAGTGACACCGAGCGCCGGCCCGGCACCCGCGACGACGGGACGCGTGCGGAGTCACCGTGATGACTGAACACACCCGTGTCCGAGAACACCGGTTCTCGGACCCCATTACCCCTGAAAGTGGAGGGCTCATCGTGGCGAGCGTGAACATCAAGCCGCTCGAGGACAAGATCCTCGTCCAGGCCAACGAGGCCGAGACGACGACTGCCTCCGGCCTGGTCATCCCGGACACGGCGAAGGAGAAGCCCCAGGAGGGCACCGTCGTCGCCGTCGGACCCGGCCGCTGGGACGAAGATGGCGACAAGCGCATCCCGCTGGACGTCAAGGAAGGCGACGTCGTCATCTACAGCAAGTACGGCGGAACCGAGATCAAGTACGCCGGCGAGGAGTACCTGATCCTGTCTGCGCGCGACGTCCTGGCTGTCGTCGCCAAGTAGGCCGCTTGCATTCCGCCCCGGTGTCCCGTTTCGGACCCGGGGCGGAATACGTTGGGGAACATCCGAGTCCAGGAGTAGTCGCAGAACATGTCCAAGCAAATCGAGTTCAACGAGACCGCGCGGCGGGCTCTCGAGCGCGGTGTCGACCAGCTGGCCGACGCCGTCAAGGTGACGCTCGGCCCGCGTGGCCGGCACGTCGTGCTCGCCAAGGCCTTCGGTGGTCCCACCGTCACGAACGACGGTGTGAGCATCGCCCGTGAGATCGAGCTGGAGGATCCGTTCGAGAACCTCGGCGCCCAGCTCGTCAAGAGTGTCGCGACCAAGACCAACGATGTCGCGGGTGACGGCACCACCACCGCGACCGTTCTCGCCCAGGCGCTCGTCAAGGCCGGCCTGAAGAACGTTGCCGCAGGCGCCAATCCGATCGCGCTCGGTGCCGGTATCGCCCAGGGTGCGGACAAGGTGAGCGAGGCTCTGCTCGCTGCCGCCACTCCCGTCGAGGGCAAGACCGCCATCGCGCAGGTCGCCACCGTGTCCTCGCGCGACGAGGAGATCGGTGAGATGGTCGGCGAGGCGCTGACCCGCGTCGGGAAGAACGGTGTCGTCACCGTCGAGGAATCCTCCACCCTGAGCACCGAACTGGTCGTCACCGAGGGCGTGCAGTTCGACAAGGGCTTCCTGTCGCCCTACTTCATCACGGACATCGACGCGCAGGAAGCCGTCCTCGAGGACGCGCTCGTCCTGCTGTACCGCGAGAAGATCAGCTCGCTTCCCGACTTCCTCCCGCTCCTCGAGAAGATCGCAGAGTCCGGCAAGCCGGTCCTGATCATCGCCGAGGACATCGAGGGCGAGCCGCTGTCGACCCTGGTGGTCAACGCGATCCGCAAGACCCTCAAGGCCGTTGCCGTCAAGGCTCCGTACTTCGGTGATCGCCGGAAGGCCTTCCTCGAAGACCTCGCCGTTGTCACCGCGGGTACGGTCATCAACTCCGATCTGGGTCTGTCCCTCAAGGAGGCCGGACTCGACCTGCTCGGCTCGGCCCGCCGCGTCGTCGTCACGAAGGACAGCACCACGATCGTCGACGGTGCCGGTACCGCCGAGGACATCGAGGCGCGCGCCGCTCAGCTGCGTCGTGAGATCGAGGCCACCGAGTCCGACTGGGACCGCGAAAAGCTCGAAGAGCGCCTCGCGAAGCTCGCCGGTGGCGTCGCCGTCATCCGTGTGGGTGCGGCGACCGAAACGGACCTCAAGGAGCGCAAGTTCCGCGTCGAGGACGCAGTCAACGCCGCGAAGGCGGCCATCGAGGAGGGCATCGTCCCCGGTGGCGGGTCGGCTCTCGTACAGGCCGCACGCTCGCTCGAAGAGCTCCAGGCGTCCCTCTCCGGCGACGCCGCCACGGGCGTCGCCGCGCTGCGCACCGCGCTCACCGCGCCGCTGTACTGGATCGCCACGAACGCCGGCATCGACGGTGCGGTGGTCGTGAGCAAGGTCGAGGAGACGGGTAAGGGCTTCAACGCCGCGACCCTCTCCTACGGCGACCTCGTCGCCGAGGGCGTCGTCGACCCGGTGAAGGTGACGCGTTCCGCCGTCGTCAACGCCGCCTCGGTCGCACGCATGGTGCTCACCACCGAGAGCGCCGTCGTCGACAAGCCGGAGGAAGAGGCCGAGGCCGGGCACGGCCACGGTCACGCGCACTGAGCGACCGGTCAGGGCCGCGGACCCGCCGCCCGGCGGGTCCGTAGGTCGAGCCGGACGTGAAAGTCGTTCCGGACGGCACGAATACAGCGAGGCCCCGCAAGGAATGTTCGCATTCCCTGCGGGGCCTTCGTCGTATCGACGCAACTCCTCCAACCGGCCTCCCGGTCGTACCGTCACGGTCGTGTTGACATGATCACGACCGTGACGGTGTTGACATGGTCACGACCGTGACGGTGTCGTCACGGGGCGGGTGACCGCCTCACACAGCGACCTTCCGCCGTCGTTGCCTCGTGTACATCTCCCGCTCGGTCTCCGACATGCCGCCCCAGATGCCGTACGGCTCGGCGACGGCGAGGGCGTGGTCGCGGCAACGGGCCAGCACGGGGCAGGTGCGGCACAACTCCTTCGCGCGGTTCTCCCGCTGGGCGCGGGCACGACCGCGCTCTCCGTCGGGGTGGAAGAACACCGAGGAGTCCACACCACGACACTTACCGTGCATCTGCCAATCCCAGAGGTCCGCGTTGGGGCCGGGCAGTGTGTGTGGTGCGGGCATGTGGCACTCCTTTGCAGCAAGCTCGCGTGAATGGTGCGAGCGGACCGTGGACACATCGGGATTCCCGCTGTGATCCGAATCAAACAAACTCACCGTAGGATCTGTATCGATTCGTCGTCAATGTTTTCGATGAGTGGGATAGTCCATAACCGAACAGCCAAGATTTAACCGCGGAAATATTTACTTTCGTGAGGAGTCGTGCCTGTGCGCTGCGGGCGGGGGTGATCCGGGGTATCTTATGCTCCCGACGTGGGCAAAAGGTCCCTTACTCGCTGGTAACCCGGCCTTTCGGCGGCCGGATGCGGGCTCCGACGCGGCCTCGGAGGTCCGGGGCGGCACCATACATGCACCACGCATGTTTTAACTCGATGTTTAACAAAATGTTCGGAAATGTCTTCTGTGCGTCCCTGCGTTCCAATCATCGAGACTATTTGCGCTCACGGTGATAATTTCTCTCCGACAAATGCCCGGCGTCGGCCCGGAGCCCCGCGTATCGTCGGTATCCGCTGGTGCGATGATTCCGCGATGGCACATTCCGCCGCCCGCCGGCACACGGCACCGACACCGTCCGACCGCCACGCGATCCTGGTCGCCGCGGCCTTCGGCTCGTCCCGGGGGGCACATCCGCTCCCTGCCGCGCACGGACCCGAACAGAACTGGTTGCGGGCCGTCGCGCTCGGTGGGCAGGGACGTTACGCCGCCGCGCGGGCCGAGCTGGCCCGAGTGCGTGGAACCGGAGGAGTGTGGTCGTCGTTCGGAGCGAGCACCGAGGCCTCCCTTCTCCGTCAGTTGGGCGGACATCGCGCGGCCGCCGTCCTGGACGGACGTGCTCTCGCGGAGGCGGGGGCGCTGCGAACCAGCTCCGGGAACACTGTCGCTGCATGGCGCGACGTCGGCACTGTCGCCGCACGGCGCGACGTCGATGTTGTCGCTGCATGGTGTGACGCCGCCACGGGGTTGGCGGCCGATGCGCTCGGGCGGGGCCGTCTCGCGGTGTGCGGGTCGCTGCTCGACCGATGCGCAGCCGCTCTCGACGCTGCCGAATCGGAAGCGGGGGAGAAGGCCTTCGTGCGACAGCGGATCCGTCTCGCATGGGTCGGGGCCGAATCCGCTCTCGCGGCAGGCGACTTCACCCGTGCGCGCAGCCGGGCGGACCGCGCGGTGGAACTTGCGGACGGATTCGGATCGATCCGGCACTCCGTGAAGTCGGACCTCGTTCGGTCGGCCTCTTTGACCGGACTGCCCGACCATGGTCCGGCTATGGATCTGGCCGCCGACGTCCTCGCGCGCGCGGAGGAACACGAACTCATTCCGTTGCAATGGGCCGCGGCGATGCTCCTCGACGGGCTGGAGGCAGGGAGAGACGCGGGTCGCGTCCGTGATCTCGATGCGGGTCGCGTCCGTGATCTCGATGCGGGTCGCGTCCGTGACTTCTGCGCGACCGTGATCAGGGGGCGTGGGGGTCGCTTCGTGACCTTGTCTGCCTGCTGAGTTCCAGTCGCGCGCGGGGGGTGACCGGACCGGTCGGTCGTTGTAGTTACTCTGGGGGTGTTCCACGGTCAGGTGGAAGCCCGCCCGGGGGGTGGTGCCGTCTGTAACGCCAGGACTTGCGCAATCGATGACTGTTATGGGTGAGGAGTTGGACTCCGCGGTTGCTGCGGCTGCGCAAGGCGACCGGGCGGCTCTCGCTCAGGTTCTTGCAAGTGTCCGGCCCCTCGTCGTGCGGTACTGCCGCGCACGGGTCGGATCTGCAGAGCGCGGCCAGCTCTCTGCAGACGACGTTGCACAGGAGGTGTGCCTGGCCGTGATGACCGCTTTGCCGAGATATCAGGACCAAGGCCGCCCCTTCATGGCGTTCGTGTACGGGATCGCTGCTCACAAGGTCGCCGACGCGCACCGCAGTGCGGCGCGCAACCGCGCGGAACCCGTGGCGGATGTGCCGGAGGTGATGTCGCTCGACGACAGCCCCGAGGAATACGCGATCAACTCCGAGGCGGGCCGGCAGATGAAGCAGCTGCTGGGCATCCTCCCGGAGAAGCAGCGCGAGATCCTCATCCTCCGTCTCGTCATGGGATTGTCGGCCGAGGAGACGGCCGCAGCAGTGGGTAGTACTGCAGGAGCGATCAGGGTGGCCCAGCACCGGGCCATCGCGAGACTCAAGAAGGAAGTCACGAGAGCAGGTGAGCGGAATGGGTAGGGGGCGTTTCTCGGGCGACGGCTTCGACGACGAGTTTCCCGACGACGAAACCTCCGTGGACCTCGCCGCCGTGCGTCGTGACGACGCGCTGATCGATGCGATCTCCGGTAACGGGCTCGTCGAGACGAAGGACAACGAGGAGTACGAACTCGCCACTCTGCTCGCCGACTGGCGTGCAGAGATCCTCGCCGAACCGATGCCCGCCGGCCCCGACCTCGACGAAGTGGTCGCCGCCGTCCACCGGGAACTGGGAACACGGGAAACGCTCGCTCGGGCCCCGGAGGTCACCCCTCTGCGCCCGCGATCGAAGGGGCAACTCCGGTTGCTCCGTCCGCTCGCAGGTGCAGCAGCGCTCGTCGCTATCGCCGTCGGCAGCGCGACCGCCGTGTCCTACGGCGCCGAGCCCGGCGACCCGTTGTGGGGCGTCAAGCAGGTCGTGTTCAGTGAGCAGGCGCAATCCACCGAGGCCCGGATCGACACCACATCGACCCTGGAGCGTGCCGAACAACTCATCGCCGAGGGCAACACGGAGGAAGCACGCGAGTTGCTGACGTCCGCGGAGTCCCGTTCGGGCGACGTCCGGGACGCGGAGGAGCGCGATGCGCTCGGCGACTGGGTGCAACGCCTCGCCGAGGAACTCGGCCGGTTGGTGCCGCAGGTGCCTCCGCCGCCGGCAGCGCCGGTGGCACCCGAGGTGCCGGTGGTTCCCGGTGCCGTCGTGCCCCCGCCGGTCACGACGCCCGGCACGGATGGGCAGCAGCCTGCCCCGACGACCGGTGCGGAAACCGGCACGACCGTGCCGCCCACTTCCACGACGGTGGATCCGACCATCCTGCAAGCGCCGCCTCCGGTTTCGAACACCACGACGCCGTCGCAGACCGCGCCACCGCCCCCGTCGAGCACGCCGGGTCCGTCGGTGCCCAGCGAGGCTCCTCCGTCGACCTCGGCTTCTTCCCCGACTCCCGCTCCGACGACGACGGCATCGTCGCCGCGGTCGACGCAGGACGGACCGGGAGCAGATTTCGCTCCGGGGTCCGTGACCACTTCGGAAGGCGGCTAGAAGTACAGAACGACCCGGGCCCGGCAGCATGTGCTGCCGGGCCCGGGTCGTTCGTGGAAGTGACGTGATGCGTGGTCCGCGTGGGGAACAGTCGGTCAGGAATCCAGACCGTAGGGGTCGACGGGAAGAGCCTCGTTCATGGACGCGTCCGCGTAGCCGCGGCAGTAGTCCCAGGTGACGTAGGCGTCGGGGGACGGATCGAAGGCCGGCTCGTGCGGTCTGACGGTGCCGTCGACGAGCAGCTGCAGCAGGTTCGCCCGCAGCATGTCCCAGTCGTGGTAGTGGTCCTGGTGGCAATCCTCGCAGCACACCACGAGTCCGCGGACGCCGCGGGGAGCCAACAGCGCCTCGTAGACGGCCAGGTCTGCGAGGTCCTCTTCCACCGCGAGCCGCTCCGCAGGATCCAGGGGCTGGCCCGGCTCGATCGCGTCCAGTGCTGCGGACGGATCGTCGGGGTCTCCTGCGAACGGGTCCGGTGGGAGTCCGGGAGGCAACTGATCACGCACGACTCCACGGTACGCAGACCGAGGGGGTCTGCGCCAGCGGTCGCCAGGGGACACGCCGTGAAATCACACGGGGTGATGTGACGAACATCGGGGAACAGGGTGGGAGCCGAGCTTGTTCCCCGAACAGATAACATGAAGGGGTGCGTGCCGCTCTCCAACCGCCCGTCGGTGCGACGAGCGCGCACAGCCTTCATTCATTCCTGCTGTCGGACGGTTCTGCCGTCCGCTCCCATCGACTGTCACGGAGGGTCCGAACCGCATGAGTAGTACCGGAGGGCGCGTGCACACCGGCGGTGACGACCCGAACAAGGTCGCAATGCTGGGTCTGACCTTCGACGACGTGCTGCTGCTTCCCGCGGCTTCCGACGTCGTCCCGAGTCAGGTCGACACGTCGAGTCAGCTCACCCGCGAGATCCGCCTGCGGATCCCGCTGGTCAGCTCCGCGATGGACACCGTCACCGAGTCCCGCATGGCCATCGCGATGGCCCGGGCCGGTGGTATGGGCGTGCTGCACCGCAACATGCCCACCGAGGTGCAGGCCGCGCAGGTCGAGACCGTCAAGCGGTCGGAGGCCGGCATGGTCACCGATCCCGTCACCTGCAAGCCGACCGACACGCTGGCCGAGGTCGACGCGAAGTGCGCGCGATTCCGCATCTCGGGTCTGCCGGTCACCGACGACGAGGGTCAGCTCGTCGGCATCATCACCAACCGCGACATGCGCTTCGAGGTCGACCAGAACCGCCCGGTCGCCGAGGTCATGACAAAGGCTCCGCTGGTCACGGCCCGCGAAGGCGTCACCGCTGAGGCCGCGCTCGGTCTCCTGCGTCGCCACAAGATCGAGAAGCTGCCGATCGTCGACGGTCAGGGCAAGCTCACCGGCCTGATCACCGTCAAGGACTTCGTCAAGACCGAGCAGCACCCCAACGCCACGAAGGACCGCGACGGCCGTCTGCTCGTCGGTGCCGCCGTGGGCGTCGGCGACGACTCCTGGACCCGCGCCATGACGCTGGTCGATGCCGGAGCCGACGTTCTCGTCGTCGACAGCGCCCACGGCCACTCGGCCAACGTGCTGTCGATGATCTCGAAGCTCAAGAGCGAGGTCGGCGACCGCGTGCAGATCATCGGCGGCAACGTCGCGACCCGCGAGGGCACCGAGGCGCTCATCAACGCCGGCGTCGACGCGGTCAAGGTCGGTATCGGCCCCGGCTCGATCTGCACCACGCGTGTCGTCGCGGGTGTCGGCGCGCCGCAGATCACGGCGATCCTCGAGGCGTCCACGGTGGCGCGCGCCCACGGCGTGCCGGTCATCGCCGACGGCGGTATGCAGTTCTCCGGCGACGTCGCCAAGGCTCTGGCAGCCGGTGCGTCCACCGCGATGCTCGGTTCGCTGCTCGCCGGCACCACGGAGTCCCCGGGTGAGCTGATCCTGGTGAACGGCAAGCAGTTCAAGAGCTACCGCGGCATGGGCTCGCTGGGCGCGATGCAGAGCCGCGGCGAGGCCAAGTCGTACTCGAAGGACCGCTACTTCCAGGACGACGTGCTCTCCGAGGACAAGCTCGTGCCCGAGGGCATCGAGGGACGCGTGCCGTTCCGCGGCCCGCTGCAGCAGGTCACGCACCAGCTCATCGGTGGCCTGCGCGCAGCGATGGGTTACGCCGGCGCGACGACGATCGAGCAACTGCAGGAGGCGCAGTTCGTGCAGATCACCGCCGCCGGCCTCAAGGAGAGCCACCCGCACGACATCACGATCACTGCCGAGGCGCCGAACTACGTGGTCCGGTAGTTTTCGCGTTCGCAGCAGGGTCCCGTTCCGATTAGGACGGGAGCATCGTCCAAGAGGAGAAAGGGGCGCGCGTGCGCGACCTCGTTGAAATCGGCATGGGTCGCACGGCCCGACGTACGTACGAGCTGGGCGACGTCGACATCGTCCCGTCGCGCCGGACGCGGTCGTCGAAGGAGGTGTCGACGGCCTGGCAGATCGACGCCTACCGTTTCGACATCCCGGTGCTGGCGCACCCCACCGACGCGCTGGTGTCGCCCGCCTTCGCGATCGAGCTGGGCAAGGCCGGCGGTCTCGGTGTCATCAACGGCGAGGGCCTGTGGGGTCGTCATGCCGATGTCGACGCCGTCGTCACCCGTCTCGCGGAGATCGCGAGCACGGATCCGCGCGCAGCCGTCCGTTACCTGCAGGAACTGCACACGGCTCCGCTGCAGGGCGATCTGCTGGCCGCGGCCGTCGCACAGGTGCGGGATGCCGGGGTGACCACCGCGGTCCGCGTCAGCCCGCAGAATGCGCGCGCTCTCACGCCCGAGCTCGTGAAGGCGGGCATCGATCTCCTCGTCGTCCAGGGCACCATCATCTCGGCCGAGCATGTGGCCCACGGTGAGGACGAGCCGCTGAACCTCAAGACGTTCATCTCGGAGCTCGACGTGCCGGTCATCGCCGGCGGTGTCAGCGACCACCGCACCGCGCTGCATCTGATGCGCACGGGTGCGGCCGGTGTCATCGTCGGCTTCGGCTCCACGAAGCAGGCGACCACCACGTCCTCCTCGCTCGGTATCGGCATCCCGATGGCCACGGCCATCGCCGACGCCGCTGCGGCCCGGCGCGACTACCTCGACGAGACCGGGGGCCGTTATGTCCACGTGCTCGCCGACGGCGACATCGAGAACGCCGGCGACCTCGCGAAGGCGATCGCGTGCGGCGCCGACGCGGTGGTGCTCGGCGCGCCCCTGGCTCTCGCCGAGGAGGCCGCGGGTAAGGGCTGGTACTGGCCGTCCGTGGCCGGGCATCCGTCGATGCCGCGCGGCGCTGCGGTCCGGGTCGCCGAGGACGGGCGACCGGGCCTCGGTCGGGTGCTGTTCGGCCCGTCCGATGACCCCTCCGGTTCGCTCAATCTTGTGGGCGGCCTGCGTCGATCGATGGCGAAGGCCGGATACTCCGATCTGAAGGAATTCCAGAAGGTCGGTCTGTCGGTCCGCGGATAAGGATCTTCCCGGTACATCCCGATGGCCGGTCACAGCGTCGCAGGACGCGGTGACCGGCCATCGATTTTTCTCGCACTTCGTTTTCGTGCAACTTCACGTAACGGGTAGAGTCGGGGCTGTGCCTGTAGTCACACCGCCGAAGTGCATACTTGCCGGTAACAACTCTCGCCGCTGGAGGTTCCATGGGTAAGCAACGGGTCACGGACTACGACGTCCTGATCGTCGGATCGGGTTTCGGTGGGAGCGTCACGGCGTTGCGCCTCGTGGAGAAGGGCTACAAGGTCGGCGTTCTCGAGGCCGGTCGCCGCTACGCCGACGCCGACTTCGCGAAGACCAGCTGGGACCTGCGCCGCTTCCTCTGGGCGCCCAAGCTCGGCTGCTTCGGCATTCAGCGCGTGCACCTGCTGCGCGACTGCCTGATCCTCGCCGGTGCCGGCGTGGGCGGCGGGTCGCTGAACTACGCGAACACCCTGTACAAGCCTCCGGCGCCGTTCTTCGAGGACCGCCAGTGGGCGCACATCACCGACTGGCAGGACGAACTGAGCCCGTACTACGACCAGGCGAAGCGGATGCTCGGCGTGGTGCAGTACGGCCGGATGACCGACGCCGACAAGGTGATCAAGTCGGTGGCCGACGACATGGGCGTCGGCGAGACCTTCATCCAGACGCCCGTGGGCGTGTTCTTCGGCGAACCCGGCCGCACGGTCGCCGATCCCTACTTCGGTGGCGTGGGTCCCGACCGCACCGGCTGCATCGAGTGCGGTGAGTGCATGACGGGATGCCGCCACGGTGCCAAGAACACCCTCGTGAAGAACTATCTGGGTCTCGCCGAGCGGGCGGGAGCCGAGATCGTCCCGCTGACCACCGTCACCGATCTCCGTCAGGCCGCCGACGGCACCTGGGACGTGATCACCGAACGCACCGGCGCGTGGGTCCGCAAGCGGCGGCGCACCTACTCGGCCGCGCACGTCGTCCTTGCCGCCGGAACGTGGGGCACGCAGCACCTGCTGCACCACCTCAAGGACACCGGTGCGCTGCCCGAACTGTCCGACAAGGTCGGCGAACTGACCCGCACCAACTCCGAATCGATCGTCGGCGCCGGGAAGATGCGGATCGATCCCGGTCTGAAGCTCACCGAGGGCGTCGCGATCACGTCGTCGTTCCACCCCACCCCCGACACGCACATCGAACCCGTGCGGTACGGCAAGGGATCGAACGCGATGGGCTTGCTGCAGACCCTCATGACCGACGGCGACGGACGCACCCCGCGCTGGGTGAAGTTCCTCGGGCAGGTCGTGCGGAACCCCGTGAAGATGCTGCGGATGCTCTCGGTGCACCGGTGGAGCGAGCGCACCATCATCGCGCTGGTGATGCAGAACCTCGACAACTCCATCACCACCTACACGACCAAGGGTGTGTTGGGCCGCCGCAAGGTCACGAGCAAACAGGGCCACGGGCAGCCGAATCCCACCTGGATCCCGGCCGGCAACGAGGCCACGCGCCGCATCGCCGAGAAGATCGACGGTGTCGCGGGCGGCACGTGGGGTGAGATCTTCAACATTCCGCTCACCGCACACTTCCTCGGTGGCGCCGTGATCGGATCCGATCGCGACCACGGGGTCATCGATCCGTACCACCGCGTCCACGGCTACCCGACGCTGAGCGTCGTCGACGGCGCCGCGGTCTCCGCGAACCTCGGTGTGAACCCCTCGCTCACCATCGCGGCGCAGGCTGAACGCGCTGCGTCGTTGTGGCCCAACAAGGGTGAGGACGACCAGCGTCCCGAGCAGGGACAGCCCTACCGTCGTATCGCGCCGATCGAACCGAAGAACCCCGTGGTGCCCGTCGACGCACCTGGTGCGTTGCGACTGCCGGTCGTCGAGGTCAAGCACAGCGGCGTCGCGTAGCGACCCGGAAGTGATCGGATGAGCGGCCGCGTCGGGAACACCCGGCGCGGCCGCTTAGACTGTTCGGGTGTCGTCGCAAAGCCAGCAGTCCAGACCGGTCGTCGTCGTCGATTTCGGAGCTCAGTACGCGCAGCTGATCGCTCGGCGCGTTCGTGAGGCCAACGTCTACTCGGAGGTCGTGCCCCACACGGCCGGTGTCGAGGAGATCGCGGCGAAGAACCCGCGCGCGGTGGTGCTGTCCGGTGGCCCCGCCAGCGTGTACGAGGAGGGCGCACCGCGTCTCGATCCCACGCTGTTCGATCTCGACGTCCCCGTCTTCGGCATCTGCTACGGCTTCCAGGCGATGGCGCAGGCGCTCGGCGGCACGGTCGCGCACACCGGCTCGCGCGAGGACGGCCGCACCGAGCTGTCGGTCTCCGGAGGTGTGCTGCACGACGGTCTGCCCGAGACGCAGCCCGTCTGGATGAGCCACGGCGACGGCGTCACCGAGGCCCCCGAGGGCTTCGAGGTCACGGCGACCAGCGCCGGTGCCCCGGTCGCGGCGTTCGAGGACCGCGCCCGTCGCCTCGCCGGTGTCCAGTACCACCCCGAGGTGCTGCACTCGCCCCACGGCCAGCAGGTGCTGAGCCGGTTCCTGCACGACATCGCCGGAATTCCGGGCGACTGGACTGCAGCGAACATCGCCGACGCGCTCGTCGAGCAGGTCCGCGAGCAGATCGGCGACGGTCGTGCCATCTGCGGCCTGTCCGGCGGCGTCGACTCCGCCGTGGCGGCCGCGCTGGTGCAGCGCGCCATCGGCGACCGCCTGACCTGTGTGTTCGTCGACCACGGCCTCATGCGCGAGGGTGAACGGCAGCAGGTCGAGAAGGACTTCGTCGCCGCGACGGGTGCCCGTCTGGTCACCGTCGACGCGTCCGAGACCTTCCTGCGCGAGCTCGCCGGCGTCACCGACCCCGAGACCAAGCGCAAGATCATCGGCCGCGAGTTCATCCGTTCCTTCGAGGGCGCGGTCTCCGAGGTGCTCGGCGAGGGTGCCGACAAGGGCGAGACCGTGAAGTTCCTCGTGCAGGGCACCCTGTACCCGGACGTCGTGGAGTCCGGCGGCGGTTCCGGCACCGCGAACATCAAGAGCCACCACAACGTCGGTGGACTTCCCGAGGACCTCGAGTTCGAGCTCGTCGAGCCGCTGCGCCTGCTGTTCAAGGACGAGGTGCGCGCGGTCGGACGTCAGCTCGGTCTGCCCGAGGAGATCGTCGGCCCCCAGCCGTTCCCCGGCCCCGGCCTCGGCATCCGCATCATCGGTGAGGTCACCCGCGAACGCCTCGAGATCCTGCGCCGCGCCGACTCGATCGCCCGCGAGGAACTCACCTCCGCCGGCCTCGACGGACAGATCTGGCAGTGCCCGGTCGTGCTGCTCGCCGACGTCCGCAGCGTGGGCGTGCAGGGCGACGGCCGCACCTACGGACACCCGATCGTGCTGCGTCCGGTCTCCAGCGAGGACGCGATGACCGCCGACTGGACGCGCCTGCCCTACGAGACCCTCGAGCGGATCTCCACTCGTATCACCAACGAGGTGGCGGAGGTCAACCGAGTGGTGCTCGACGTGACGAGCAAGCCCCCGGGAACGATCGAGTGGGAGTGATTTCCGCTCGCCGTAAGCGGTGAGACGACGTCCCCCGGACCGATCAGATCCGGGGGACGTCGCGTAGGTGGGGGTGGTTATCTCCGGCGGTTGGGGAGGAAGACCAGCACCGCTCCGATCAGCAGGGCCGCGCCTACCAGGACCCATCCGAGGTCGACGGCGGCGAGGAACTCGACGGAGAACGGCCCGATCATGGCCCATCCGCTCACGACCAGCGCTGCCAGTGCGGCGAGCAGGAGCAGGAGCGACGGTCCCTTGCGGGTGCGCTCGGTCCGATCCTCGGTGTGTGTTCCGGTTTCGTGATCAGCCACGACGCACCTCCAGAGATCCGAATTCCATGTTCGCGTTCAGGTCCAGGACCGGCCCGTCGTCGACTCCGTCGGCACCACCGTCGATGCCGGGGGCGGGGCATCCCCTGATCTCACCGGGACCGACCGTGCAGTCGGCGCGGACGTCCAGGTTCTCCGGCAACAGCACCTCGACGCTGCCGAACCGGCCGTCGACCTGCACCGTGCGGTCCTCGGTGAGTTCGAGTCCCCGCAGATCGAGGGTCATCGCCCCGAACTGGAAGCTGTATTCGGACTCGAGCTGATCGGTACTGGTCGGAGCCCAGGTCCGGTCGCCCCAGTTGGAGGTGTCGACCGGGCCGGCGATCGAGGCGAGGACGACGAATCCGAGGAGGGGGCCGGTGACGACGAGCAGTCCGTGCCCGCGGTGCAGGAACGCGCCGATCAGCAGGCCCAGACCGACGACCGCGAGGGCCGCGGCACCCACCCGGGCGGGGGTCACCCAGGCCAGGTCGGCGGCGGCACCGAGCGCGCCGGTCACCGCAGCGGCGATCACGGCCAGTCCGAGAACCGTCGTGGTCAGGCGCGAGCGTCGATTCGTGACGATCGCAGGTTCGTGCTTCGGTGCCGGTTCGGGCAGATCCCATGCGAACGGGGCGACCCCGAGGGGATCCCATGCCGGCGGTGCCGAACGGTGGGGGGAGAGCGCGTCGACATCCGGGAGCGGAAGGTCGGTGTCCTTGCGGTCGGTGTCCTTGCGTAGGTCGGGCATCGGGGACGTCTTCCTCTCAGTCGTCTCGGTGGGCGCTGTGGAATCGGTGCCCGAAGCAGGGGTGTCCGAGGCGTCGGTGGTGCTCAGGACCTCCGTCGCGTCGGTGGTCTGCGCAGGCGGGGGTGCCGCTGTGCTGGTTGTTTTTGTGCCGGCTGCCTCTCCGCCCGGTGTCGTCGTGGCCGCCGGACCCGCCTGCATGTGCCATGCACCGGTGTGTGCGCCCCACGGGGAGCAGTACGCGTTCGTCACCGGAGGCTGAGGAAAGGCCGCCTGGGTGGGGAAGGAGGTTCCCTCGGGCGCCGGCAGCACCGGCGGTTCGGGACGCCGCTGATAGAGCAGCCACCAACCGCCGAGCAGCAGGAGCGTTCCGATGAATCCGGAACCGCCCGAACCCGCACCCACCGGACCGATGGCACCCGCCGCGATCGCCAGGGCCACGAGGAGTACGACGACCTTGGTGGTCGAGTCCGAGCTCGCACCCCGCCCGACGAGCGATTCGAGCGAGGATACCTGGTCGCCGTGACGGGGGAACATCAGCCAGGCGGCCAGATAGAGGACGAGACCGCCACCGCCGAACAGCGCCGACGCGACGAAGACGACACGGATCAGCACGGGATCGACGCCGTAGCGCACTCCGATACCCGAGCACACACCCGCGATGTGCCCCTCCTTCGGCAGACGCACGGGGCGGGTCCGCCACATGTCCGCCACCTGGTCCTGAAAGCTCCTCGTGTCCATGGCACCCATCCTGCTGGGCTTCCGCGCGCGGCACATCAGGGACCAACCCTGATTTCCGAGGGCCCGATCGGAACCCGGACATCAGGGTTCGTCCCCGATGCCGGGCCGGCGATCTCCGTGCCAGTATCGAGGTGTGCAACCGGTACCTGGATTCCCCGTGACCGTTCCCCGCCTCGAACGACGGGTGGGCGGTCGCATCGTGGGCGGTGTGGCCGGCGGTATCGCCGACCATCTCGGCATCGACGCCACCAAGGTGCGGGTCGCGTTCACAGTGCTCGCCGCCCTCGGCGGGTTCGGGATCGCGGCCTACGGCTTGCTGTGGATGTTCGTGCCCCCGGGCTCCGACACCGATCGCCCCACCGGCCCCGAACGGCGCCGAGCCATCGGCCTCGCCTTCATGGGTATCGGCCTGGCGGTGGGTCTTTCGTGGCTGTTCAGTGGTGGTGCCGCCGGGGTGGTGCTGCCGATCGTCGTGGTGGTCGTCGGTGCGGCGCTCGTATGGCGTGAATTCGACGTCGAAGGCCCCCGATCGGTACTCGGTCTGCCCGCACATCCGACGGTCCTCACATGGGCCCGCGTACTCGGCGGCCTGACCCTCGTCGTCACCGGACTCGGAGTGATGGTCATCGCGCAGGTCGACGTCGCGGCGCTGCGCTCGTCGCTGGTCGCCGTGGTGGTCACGCTGGTTGGTGCCGCCCTGCTGTCGGTGCCGCTGTGGATCCGGATGTGGCGTGCCCTCGAGACCGAGCGTGCCGCCCGGGTGCGCAACGAGGAGCGCGAGGAGATCGCGTCGCACCTGCACGACTCGGTACTCCAGACCCTCGCGCTCATCCAGAAGCAGGCCGGCGACCAGCAAGAGGTCGTGCGACTGGCGCGCAGCCAGGAACGCGAACTGCGCCGCTGGCTGTTCGGTGGGGACGAGACGCCGAGCACCTCGCTCGCCGAGACGCTGCGCACCATCGCCGGTGAGGTGGAGGACCAGTACGGTCTGTCCGTTCAACCCGTCATCGTCGGTGACGTCGCGCCGGATGACAGCGATCTGACCCCCGAGGCCGCGACCGCCGTGCTCGGCGCGACCCGCGAGGCTCTCGTCAACGCCGCCAAGCACGCCGGGGTGGACAGCGTCGACCTCTTCGCGGAGGTGGAACCGCATCAGGTGAGCGTGTTCGTGCGCGATCGCGGCGTCGGATTCGATCCCGACGAGGTGCCGGCCGATCGGCAGGGTCTGGCCAAGTCGATCCGGGCGCGCATCGAACGTCGCGGCGGCCGGACGGTCGTGAAGTCGAGTCCCGGAAAGGGAACCGAGGTGCGCATCCATGCACCGCGCGCCGGCCGGACGGAGACCGAACGCGAACAGGACACCGAGTCGACCTTAGAGTGGGGGGTGAACGACCCCCACCCCGAGGAGCAGACACAGTGACTTCGATTCCGGCGACATCGTCCGATGCCACCGAGAACAACCGTCCCTATCGTGTCTTCCTGGTGGACGACCATGCGGTCTTCCGCTCCGGAGTGCGCGCCGAACTGGGGCGCGAGGCCGACATGGAGATCGTCGGCGAGGCCGGGGGAGTCGCCGAGGCCGTCGCCGGGATCGAGGCGACCAAGCCGGATGTCGTGCTCCTCGACGTCCACATGCCCGACGGCGGCGGCGTCGCCGTCCTCCAGCGGATCCCGGACGGGCCGGTCTGCCTGGCGCTCAGCGTGTCCGACGCAGCCGAGGACGTCATTGCCGTCATCCGCGCCGGCGCCCGCGGGTACGTGACGAAGACGATTTCCGGTCCGGATCTGGCCGACGCCGTCCGGCGGGTCGCAGGGGGAGACGCCGTGTTCAGTCCGCGTCTGGCCGGTTTCGTGCTCGACTCGTTCACCGGCCGGTCGGCCGCGCCGGAACCGCCCCTCGATCCCGAGCTCGACTCGCTGACGCCGCGGGAACTCGAGGTGCTGCGCCTGCTCGCTCGCGGCTACACCTACCGTGAGATCGCCGAGGAACTCGTGATCTCGGTGAAGACCGTCGAGACGCACGCGTCGAACGTGTTGCGCAAGACGCAGCAGTCGAACCGCAACGCGCTGACCCGTTGGGCACACCGCCGCCGCATCGACTGAGCGTGACCGGTGCTCGTCGTGCCGATGCCGGCGGCGTGCAGTTCTCGTCGCTCGCGAGCGAAATCATCGACGAGGACTGCGCAGCCGGCGCAGATCAGACGACCAGCGCGATGATGACGGCGACGAGCAACGCCACCAGGATCACCGCGATCATCGCCGCCATCGCCAGGGGTGCATAGGCGACGATGCGGTCCTGCGGATTGTCGGGCACGGGGCCCTTCGGGAGCAGGCGGTCGAGCAGATCCGCCGGGGCGAAACCCTTCGCCGACTTCTTCGGACCACCGGTGGCCTGCGTCGCGGCACCGAGGGGGCGGTCGACGAAGGAACCACGGGGGCGTGCGGGTTCGGCGAAGTGCGCGGAACGCTGTGCCCACGACGGGATCGTGCCGTCCTCGTTCTGGATGGGACGGCCGCGCAGGGCCGCCGCCGATCCGCTCGGTCCGAGGACCACGCGGGCGAGGAGATCGCGCGCCTGCGCCATCGTCGGGCGTCGCGCCGGATCGGGCTGGAGCATCTCGAGCAGGGGCTCGGTGAGCGGACCGGTGTGCGTGGGCATGATGATCTCCGCCCGCGCGACCCGGTGCAGCAACGCGATCGAGTCGGTCTCGAAGCCGAAGGGCGGTTGCCCCTCCACCGCGGTGTAGAGGGTGGCGCCGAGCGAGAAGACGTCGCTGGCCTCGGTGGGATCGTTGCCGCGCGCGACCTCGGGTGCGAAATAGGCGGGGGTGCCGATGATCACGCCGTCGGGGTCGTTGTCGCCCTTCGCGCGAGCGATGCCGAAGTCGCTGATCTTCACGATGCCGGCGTCGCGGCCGCGTTCAGCGATGAGGATGTTGCCGGGCTTGACGTCGCGGTGGACGATCCCGGCGGCGTGCGCGGCGGTGAGGGCGTCGGCGACGTTCGCGCCGATCTGCGCCACCACGTACGGCGGGAGAGTGTCGACGACGTTCATCACCTGCGCCAGGCTGCGGGACGGCAAGTGCTCCATGACGAGCCACGGTTCGCCGTAGTGCAGAGCCATGTCGTACATCGAGATGGCGTGCTCGTGGGCGAGTTGGGCGGCGGCCCGGCCCTCTCGGAGCGCGCGGCGGCGAAGATCCTCGGCCTCGTCGGGATCGAGGTCTGCGGTGGAGATCACCTGCTTGACGGCGACGTCGCGGCCCAGACGGTTGTCGCGGGCGAGCCAGACGGCACCCATGCCGCCACCGCCGAGCTTGGAGTCGAGCCGATATCGACCGGCCACCAAGTGATCCGGTCCTACGGCCCGTCCTGCCCATGCCTGCTCCGCCACTCGATCGAGAGTAGTCGATCGGAGGTGTTCGCCCCGGCCGAAAAACGTGTGAGCTGCACGGTAGTCACCGTCGGGGGCGGTGCTCCCGGCTTGACGGGAAGGATTCGGGTCGGTTCTACTTGATGGGGATCGAAAGTATGTTCGAATAGAGTGCGAGCCGGGCCACGACTTCCCCGTGGTCGGCCGGTCGTGTGTGTCAGGCGGCAGGCGGATGACAGGGGTGACAGTGGGCGAGGTGGCCGAATTTCCGGTGGACGACGAGGAAGCGGGTCGCGCGGAGCGGATCGAAGCGTTGCGACGTCGGATCGCGGCAGTGCCGGCGCGGGGCGAGGTCCAGTCCGTCGCGCGAGGCCGGGTCGAGGCCCCCTCCGACCGCATCCTGCCCGTCCCGGCTCCGCTCGCGGAACTGTTGCCCCAGGGCGGATTGGTGCGTGGCAGCGTCGTCTCGGTCTCGGGGGCCACCTCCCTTCTCCTCGGGATGCTCGCGTCCGTGACTGCCTCGGGCGGATACGCCGCCGTGATCGGTCAGCGCCGGCTGGGTCTGCTCGCCGCCGCGGAGATGGGAGCCCGTCTGCACCGGTTGGCTGTGATCCCCGATCCCGGACCGGATCCCGTGGAGATCGCCGCGGTGCTGCTCGACGGGATCGACCTGGTGGTGTTGGGGCTCGGTGGGGCATCGGTGCCGCCGTCCCGCGCTCGTGCGGTCGCCGCCCGGGCGCGGAGCAAGCAGTCCGTCCTCGTGGTCACGGACGGTCGCTGGGAGGGTGCACACGTGCGACTGGAGGCGCGGGTCGACGGTTATCGGGGTGTGGACGGTCCCGGCCGGGACCGGCTGTGCGCGACCCGCTTGTCGGTCCGGGCGCACGGGCGTGCGTTTCCTCCGCGCGCCACCCGCGTGGAGGTGTGCGCCGGCCGCAGTGCCGTCGAATGGGTGAGTGAGGAGCGAAATCGGCTGGAGGACGGGCATTTCCGTAAAGCGGTCCGGTGAACGACTCGTCCTCTCGACGGGCGCCCGCGCGGGTCGTGGCCCTCTGGTGCCCCGACTGGCCCGCCGTCGCCGCCGCCACCGCCGCGGAGTTGCCCGCGACCGTCCCGGTGGCGGTGGTCTCGGCGAATCGTGTCGTCGCCTGCTCGGCCTCGGCGCGGGCCGCGGGTGTCCGGCGCGGCCTGAGACGACGTGAGGCGCAGGCACGCTGCCCGGAACTGCATGTGGCCCGCTCGGATCCCGACCTGGAAGCGCGGACGTTCGAGGCGGTGGTGGCCGCAATCGATGCGGTGGCCCCGGGCGTGGAGGTGCTGCGCCCGGGGCTGGTGGTCCTCGCCGCGCGCGGTGCAGTCCGGTGGTTCGGTTCGGAGGAGGCCGCCGCGGAGGCCCTGATCGACGCGGTCGCGGCGACCGGCGTGGAATGCCAGGTCGGTGTCGCCGACGAGTTGTCCACAGCGGTCCTCGCCGCGCGCCGGAACGCGCTGGTCCCGACGGGGAGGGGCGCCGAGTTCCTGGCGCCGCTGCCGGTCTCGTATCTCGCGGTGGAACCGGCGCTGGCGGCTCCTCGGCGGGCCGACACGGTGGATCTGTTGCGCCGTCTCGGTATCCGCACCATCGGAGCGTTCGCCGCGTTGTCCCCGATCGATGTTGCGTCACGCTTCGACGCGGACGTCGTCGCTGCGCACCGGAGCGCACGGGGCCTGCCGGAACGTCCCCCGTCGGGGCGGCCGATCCCTCCGGACCTGACGGTCGAGCAGCCCTGCGACCCGCCGGTGGAGCGGGTCGACGCCGCGGCCTTCGCCGGTCGCGCACTGGCCGAACTGCTCCACACCAGGCTCGCGGCAGCAGGAGTCGCATGCACGCGACTGCTCGTGACGGCACGCACCGGGGCCGGGGAGGAACTCGCGCGCACCTGGCGCTGCGCCGAGCCGCTCACCCCCGAGGGTACGGCCGATCGTGTGCGATGGCAGCTCGACGGATGGCTCACCGGCCGCAACACGAACCGGCCCACGGCGGGAATCGTGCTGCTACGTCTCGAACCGGTCGAGGTCGTGGCCGCCGGCGCGCTGCAGCTCGGGCTCTGGGGCGGTGTCGGCGACGAGGACGAACGCGCACGTCGGGCGCTCGTCCGAGTGCAGGGCCTGCTCGGTGGGGACGCCGTCCGGATCGGAGTGCTCGGCGGCGGCCGGGGACCCACCGAACGGATCGTCCTCGTGCCCGTCGGCGACGAGGCGATACCGCACTCCGACCCGGACGCACCGTGGCCGGGCCGGCTCCCGCCCCCGGCTCCCGCGCTGGTGTTGCACACACCTCCCGCGATCCGGCTGGACGACGACGTGGGGAATCCGGTCTCGGTGACCGAGCGCGGACTGCTCAGCGGGTCACCTGCTCGGCTGCGATGGGGAAGTCGCAGCTGGACGGTGATCGGATGGGCCGGTCCGTGGCCGGTGGACGAGTACTGGTGGGATCCGGCCGCCGCCCGGTGCGCCGCCCGTCTGCAGGTGCTGCTCGAGGAATCACGGGCCCTGCTGGTGTTCTTCGGCGCCGACGGCTGGCGGGTGGAGGGCGTCTACGACTGAGTAGGCTCGAGCATCATGAGATCTCCGGTCCTCACCGTCGCGCCGAACGGGGTCGCCCTGGCGTATCGCGAATACGCTGCGTCCCGCGAATCCGCGGGGTCCGCCGCCCGTTCCGTGCCCGTACTGCTGGTGCACGGGATGGGGGGTGACGGGCGCACATGGACCCGGTTCGCCGGAAACCTGGTGAAGGCGGGCCGACGGGTGATCACCGTCGACCTGCGCGGGCACGGACGCAGCGGCCGGGCCCCCTCGTACCGTTTCGACGAGTTCGCCGCCGACGTCGCCGGCCTGTGCGCCCACCTCGGTGTCGAGGCCGTCGATCTCGTCGGGCACTCGCTCGGCGGTCATGTGGGATCGCTGGTCGCGCAACAGAATCCCGGCCTCGTCCGGCGACTTGTCCTCGAGGAGACACCTCTGCCGTTGCGGGAGGGGGATCCGGTTCCGGAGGTGCCGGCCCACCGCCCGACTCCCGCGGAGTTATGGCACGCCGCGACCAGCATGGCGCTCAACCCGCGCGCGGTCACCGCCTTCGACCGCTCGATGACGCCGTCGGTCGTCGCCCAGTTCCACACGCCGAATCCGGTGTGGTGGAAGCATCTTCCGTCCCTCGACGCTCCGACCCTGCTGTTGCGCGGAGCGCGCCGCGGCAGCATGGTCGACCCGCGCCTGTTGACGGCGGCAGTCGACGCGCTGCCTTCGGCCTCAGTGCGGGAGATCGGCTGCGGGCACAGCATCCACCGCGACCGTGCCCGCGATTTCGCAGCGGCCGTCGTCCCGTTCCTCACGGATCGAACGGTTGCCTAGACTGGACGATCGTGCGCATCGCGACCTTCAACATCAACGGAATCCGCGCCGCACAGCGCCGCGGATTCGAGGACTGGTTGCGTGAGCGCAACCCCGACGTGGTGGCCCTGCAGGAGGTACGCGCCCCGGCGGCTGCGATCCCGCAGGGAGTCTTCGGCAAGTACCACCTCGCCTACGACGAGGGCACCCTTCCCGGCCGCAACGGCGTCGGAATCCTGACCCTGCACGAACCTGCCGCCGTGCGCACCTGGAGCGGCACCGCACTGCTGCGACTTCCCGGTGAGGAACACGTCGACCGGATCGAGTTCGATCGGGGAGCGCTGGCACGCGGACTGTCCGAATTCGCCCACGAGGGGCGGTACGTCGAGGTGGATCTCGCCGACGCACCGATCACCGTGGCGTCGCTGTACCTGCCGAAGGGCGGGCTCCCGGCGCACCTCCAGAAGCCCGGGCGCATGCGCGACGAACCGGACGGTGGGATGCGCTACCAACGCAAGATGCGGTTCCTGTCGGCCTTCGCCCGGCAGCTGACCCGTAGCCGACTCGCGGCGCGCGCCCAGGGGCGGGAGTTCCTGATCATGGGTGATTTCAACGTCGCCCACACGCGCTACGACGTGCGCAACTGGCGGCGTCGCGGGCAGGCCGAGGGCTTCCTGCCCGAGGAACGCGCCTGGTTCGATTCACTGTTGTCGCCGCGCACGCTCGTCGACGTCGTCCGCCGGCATCATCCCGAGGTCGACGGTCCCTACTCGTGGTGGTCGTGGCTGGGGGAGTCGTTCGCCTCCGATTCCGGGTGGCGGATCGACTACCACCTCGCCACGCCGCGACTGGCCCGGACCGCGATCTCCGCAGGGACCGACCGCGATCCGGCGCCGGACCGGAGGATCAGCGATCACGCGCCGGTCGTCGTGGACTACGACATCTGAGTGACTGTCGTGGACTACGACGTCTGAGCTTGATATGTAGGGCTCGTGGTCAGTCCATGGTGAGGATCTGACGGAGGGCGGTTCCGTCGGCCAGGGCGTCCATCGCCTCGTTGATCCGACCCAGCGGCAGACGGTCGGTGACGAGTCGCTCGACCGGCAGTCGCCCCTCGCGCCACATGTCCACGAAGCGGGGGATGTCGCGGGCCGGGACGGCGGATCCGAGGTAGCTGCCCACCAGTGAGCGGCCCTCGCCGACGAGAGCGGTGGGCGAGATCTCGAGCCGGGCGTCGGGGGCGGGCAGGCCGACAGTGATCGTAGTGCCTCCCGGTCCGGTGAGCGCGACCGCCGTGGCGAGCGCGGGCACGCTCCCCGCGGCCTCGATGACCAGCCGCGCCTTCACGCCCTGTTCGACGGCCTCGTCCGGTGAGAGGACGCGTTCGGCTCCCAGCGACCGGGCCGTATCGCGCTTGTCCGGGGAGGTGTCGACGGCGATCACGGTGACGTCGTCGTGGGCCAGCGCCACGAGCAGCGCGGCCATCCCCACTCCGCCGAGACCGATGACGACCAGCGTGTCCCCGGCCTGAGGACGAGCAGTATTGACGACCGCACCGCCACCGGTCAGCACGGCGCAACCCATCAGCGCGGCGACCTCGGCGGGGACGTCGTCGCCGACACCGACGAGCGACCGCGTGTCGACGACGGCGTGGGTCGCGAAGGCCGATGCTCCCAGATGGTGGTGGACGTCGTTCCCGTCGCGGTGCAGCCGCCGGGCGCCCGACAGCAGGGTTCCCGCCGCGTTCGCGGCCGATCCCGGGATGCAGGGACGGATGCCGTTGCTCGCGCAGCCCTCGCACTCACCGCAGCGGGGCATGAAGGTCATGACGACCCGCTCGCCGACGGAGAATCCGGTGGTGTCGTCGCCGAGTTCGACGATGCGTCCGGCCGCTTCGTGCCCGAGCAGCATGGGAACCGGACGAGGCCGGTTGCCGTCGACCACGGACAGATCGGAGTGGCACACACCGGCGCATTCGATCTCGACCAGCGCCTCACCCGGGCCCGGTGGGTCGAGTTCGAGAAGGTCCACGCTGAGCGGGGTGGACTTTTCGTACCGCCGTCGACGTCCGATCTCCTCCAGGACTGCTCCGGTGATCTGCACGAGTCTCCCTTCCGTAGAGTCGCGGATTCTCCGCCTCTAGCATCACGAGCATGACACTCACCCGGGCCGACCGCTTCCTCATCGGTGCTACCGCAGTCTTCCTCGTGTCCCAGGCGAACATCGGTCGGGTTCTCGGCTCCACGGCCCCGACGGTGGGCACCCTCCAGACCACCTTCTCGGCCGCGAAGTACCGAAAGATCCTCGACAATCTCGGTCCTGAGGAGATCGAGCGCTACCGGCAGCACTACTACTGGGACATGGTCCATCCGGCGACCTTCGCGATCGCATTGCGGGCCGGTGCACGATCGCTCGACGAACACCGCCCGCTGTTGCCGAGCACGCGTCGGATCCTGATGGCGGCGCCCGTCGTCGCCGCGGCGGGGGACTACGTCGAGAACGCCGTCGGCCTGTACCTGCTGGATCACCGCACCCGGATCGACGATCGGACGGTCCGGGCTGCCTCGACCGTCAGCGTCACCAAGTGGGTGCTGGCGCTGGGCAGTTTCGCGTACCTGTCGCAGGGATTCCTGCGGATGTGGGGCGGTGCGGCACAGCGGGTTCTTCGCCGCGGCTGACCGGTCACTGCGGGGTGCTGGGCCGTCACGAGGGTGTCCGGGCCACAATGTCCGCGTGACCACCATCTCCGCCCCCACCTGTTCCGCACTGTCCGCACTCGACGAGCCGCTGCCCGGTACGGCGGCCACCGCGCCCGGCTACGTGTGCCTCGAGGTGCCGACGGGCTGGGGCCGCGACGTGCTCGACGGCACCGCCCTCGGCGCCGAGTTGTCGGACGAATTGTCCGCCCGGGCGAAGGTCGCGGACGTGCGGATCCTGTTCATCCGGAGACCCGGCCGCGACGTGGTGCGGGAGACCCGGACCGTCCTGCTGGCCCGCACCGAACCGGAGAACACCTGGTGCGAGCGGCTCGAGATCACCGAGCCGGCGGAGCTGCTCGACATCGTCCCCCGTGTGGTCGCAGGTCCGGCCCCCGGTTTCGGCACGGCCGTGCAGGACCCGATCGCCCTGGTGTGCGCTCACGGAAAGCGGGACCGGTGCTGCGCTGTGCTGGGGCGCCCGATCGCGGCCGCTCTGACCGCCGAGTTCGGGCAGGACGTGTGGGAGTGCTCGCACACCGGCGGACACCGTTTCGCGCCGTCGATGATCATGCTGCCCACCGGTTACACCTACGGGCGGCTCGACGAGGACGACAGTCTCGCCGCCGTCCGCGACGCCGGGAAGGGCAAGGTCCACGCGGCCGGTCTGCGGGGTCGCAGCACCTGGGGTGCGGCCGGGCAGGCCGCCGAGATCGCGGTGCGCGAGGCGATCGACGAGTTCGCGATCGACGCCGTGACGGTCGAGGACGGGGACGAGCCGATCGTGCGTCATCGCGACGGCCGGGCATGGCAGGTCGGGGTGGAGACCTCGGAACTACCGGCCCGGCCGGCGAGCTGCGGTGCCGCGGCCAAGCCGGCGCGTCCCGTCGTCGCGACGACGATCACGCCGCTGTAGCGACCCCCCGACCACCCGGCCGCTCTGCGGTTCAGTGATCCCGCCGCTCTGCGGTCTAGTGACCCAGTCCGACCTTCGCGTGCACGCGCTTCATCCACGCCGGTGCCCACCAGTTGGCCTCGCCCATGAGCTTGACCAGTGACGGCACGAGCAGCATGCGCACGATCGTTGCGTCGATGATCAGCGCGACGATCATGCCGACGCCGAGGAACCGCATGATCGACAGGCCGGAGATGGTGAAGGCCCCGGTGACCACGATCAGCAGCAGTGCAGCGGCGGTGACGACACGTCCGGTGCGGGCAATGCCGTACTCGACGGCTTCTACCGTCGTCGCTCCGGCCGCGCGGGCCTCCATCATGCGCGACATGAGGAACACCTCGTAGTCGGTCGACAGGCCGAACACCACGGCGAGGATGAGGACGACGAAGGTCGGCTCCATCGCCGCGGGAACGACGTGCAGCCACGAAGCACCGTGGCCCAGCTGGAACACCCAGGTCAGCACGCCGAAGGTCGCGGCGAGACTCAGTGCCGCCATGAGCACCGCCTTGATCGGCAGTGCCACCGACCCGAATGCCAGGAACAGCAGCACCAGGGTCGAGAGCACCATGATCGTGATCATCCAGGGGAGCGAATCCGAGACGGCCTGGTTGGCGTCGTCGACGAGAGCCCGGCCGCCGCCGACGAGCAGGTCGGTGCCGTCCGGCACGTCCAGGGCGCGCAGTTCGCCGGTGATCTCGCTCGCCCGTGCGGTGCCGTCCACGCCCTGAGCGTAGAGGCCTTGCAGGACCACCACGTCGGACTCCTGCCCGACGATGACGGTCTGCGAGATGCCGTCGACCTTGGCGACCTCGGTGGACACCGTGCGCACGGCAGTGCTGTCCGGGGCCTGTCCGTTCTCACCACGCAGGACGAGCGTGGCGCCGTTGCCGGTGCTCGGGAACTCGTCGAGCAAGGTCTGGGTGGCTGCGCGGGCCTGGCTGTCCTCGGGCAGGGCGGTGTATTCGATCTCCCCGAACCGTGCTTCGAACAGGGGCGACGCGAGTACGAGGAGACCGCCGGTGATCACCACCGCGATCAGGGCGGGACGGCGCACGACCTTGCGGACGACCCCACCCCAGAAACGACGTGCCCGCGCTTCGGCGCGGGTGGAGGTCTCACGGTCCCAGGTCCACGCGTTGATGCGGTGGCCGAGCATCGTCAGCAGGGCGGGAACCGCGGTCAGCGACAGGACGGCGGCACCGAGGACGGCGGCCATGGCACCGAGGCCGAGCGACCGCAGCACCGTCTGCGGGAAGACGAGCATGCCCGCGAACGCGCAGATCAGCAGGGCAGCGGAGAACATCACGGTGTGACCGGCGGTGGACATCGTCCGCTTGACCGCCGAGGTGACGTCCGAACCGGCCGCGAGTTCCTCGCGGTAGCGGCTGACGATGAACAGGCCGTAGTCGATCGCCAGGCCCAGACCGATCAGCGACGTGATGTTCAGCGCGTACGACGACACCTCGGTGAAATTCGACAGCAGGCGCAGGGTGGCGAGGGACGAGAAGATCGCGAGCACACCCACGAAGACCGGGACCGCGGCGGCGATCACCCCGCCGAAGATGAACACCAGCAGCACCAGCGTGATGGGCACCGCGATGAGCTCGGACCGGACGAGATCGCTCTCCAGGGTGTCGGTGAACTCGATCGCGACCACGGTGTTGCCGGCGAACTGCGATTCCACGCCGGGCACCTCGAGCAGGTCGAGGGCTTCGGGGAAGCTCGCGGCCGTGAGCCCGGAGTTCGCGCCGAGCGTGATCGAGGCAGCCACGCTGCGTTGGTCGGTCGACAGCAGCAGTTGGTTCATCGGCGGCGGAGCGGTCCAGTAGGTCTGGATCGACTCGGCGGGGACGGCGTCCTGGAACTCGGCGAGGGTTCTTTCGATGTCGGGACGGATGTCGTCGACCGTGCGTCCCTCGGGTGCGGTGTAGAGCGCGATGATGTCCGCGGCCTGCGACCCGAAGTTCTCGTAGATGATCTGCTCGACCTCGACGGCCTCGCTGTTCGGGTCGTAGTAGCCCGTGCCGGTCAGCTTGCCGAAGATCCCGACGCCCCAGGCGCCGGCGAAGAGCACGACGAGCAGCACGATCGCCAGTACCCATCGGCTCCTGGTGACGACGATCTCGGCCCAGCGACTCATGCCCACTCCCGGTTCCGCTGACGATTGTGACGATCGGCAACTGTACTGGCGTGGAGTGGGAGGGCTTTACCCTGCTCGGCCGGAACGGGCACGAGATCAGGGGAGGAAGAAGGTGGACCGACGCGCCGGATGCCTCACGGCACGGTGCGCAACGTGGCTCCAGCCGGACGGTATTCCACGAAGGCGGTTTCTCATTGGCTCCGGGGCGTACGCGACGCGCCGATCCACACTCCTCAACAGGGGTGGGCGGGGATCCATTCCCCGCCCTGCCGGACGTGACCGGGTTCACCCGCCGTCGTGGGCATGGTGGGCCGTGCCGGCCACCTGCGTCACCTCGTGCACCTCGTCGGCGCCGACCACCACGAACTGCCCCATCATCCCGGCGTCCTCGTGTTTGAGCAGGTGACAGTGGTACATGTACGGCATCGCCGGATCGGTGTGGCTACCGAACGGAACGAGCAGCCGCACCGTCGCCGCCGGCGGGATGAAGACGGTGTCCTTGCGCCCCGCCAGGGACGGATGGTCGGGACTCATCCCGGTCATGCCGAGGATCTCGAACTGCACGTCGTGGATGTGGAAGTTGTGGATCGTGCCGCTGGCGTTGGTCACCTCCCACAGTTCCGTGGTGCCGGCGACGATCACCTCGTCGATCCGGCTCATGTCCATCTCGCGATCGTTGATGGTCGTCGACGACGTCAGGTCGATGCGGCGGGTGTTGCTCGGCTCCCCGAGCTCCGGGAGGGTCGTCAGCTTCTCCGGGATCGCGGCCGACGACCCGAGCACGGGTGCCGTCCGCAGTTCGAGGACGTCCAGGCGATCGTCACCACCGGAGAAGCGGTCCTGGAAGAAGCCGGCCTTCAGCTCGGGTGGGGTGCTGCGCAGCACGTGGCTCGAACCTGCTTCCGGCCGGACGACGATCTCGGCGCGCTCACCCGGCGACAGCTGGAGGCTGCGGACGGCCTGCGGTTCCTCGAGCAGACCGCCGTCGCTGCCGACGACGAGGAACGGCATCCCGGTGTCGAACGAGAAGTTGTAGACGCGCGCGTTCGACGCGTTGAGCACCCGGAGCCGGACCGTCTCGGTGCCGACGTCCAGGAACGGTCGCGGTGTGCCGTTGACGAGGATCTCGTCGCCGAGCGTCCCGACGTCGGCGAAGATCGCGTTGCTGTCGTCGAGCTGATCGCCCTCGAACTTCCGGTCCTGGACGATGAGGGGGATGTCGTCGACCCCGTAGTCGTGGGGGAGCGGCGACGTGCCGGGTTCGTCGATCAGGAACATGCCCGCGACACCCCGGTACACGTGCGCGGCGGTGGAACCGTGCAGGTGCGGGTGGTACCAGAGGGTCGCGGCCGGCTGATCGACGGTCCAGTACGGCGACCATGTCGTTCCCGGCTCGATCGGCTGGTGCGGTCCGCCGTCCATCGCCGCGGGCAGGTGCATGCCGTGCCAGTGCATCGTGCTCGTCTCGTCGAGTTCGTTCGTGACGTTCACGCGCACGTTCTCACCCCGCACGGCGCGGAGGGTGGGCCCGAGATAGCTGCCGTTCACTCCCCACGTCCGGGTGTCGGGGCCGTGCCCGAGGTCGGTCGTGCCGCGCTGCATGGTCAGGTCGAACACGCGTGTGCCGTCGGCGTCGACGGTGCCCGACTCGACGGGAGGGATGCGCAGGGCGGTGTCGAAGTCGACGCGTCCGGTGGTGTCGATCGCGCGCGTGGTCCACGCGTGGACGGCCAGGCCACCGATGACCGCCACGAACGCGAGGAAGAGCACGAAGGGTATGGCGAGCAGACGCACCAGGAGTTTCACGACATCCATGCTCGTTCTCCCGCACTCTCGGCACATCCGGCGTGGCACCGGATTTCATGGTGGGGGAGAACCCTGAGCGACCCTCAGGAAACGCTGTGCAGGCGCGCCGCCTGCCGCACGAGATGGTCCCGCTCGGGGACGCTGGTCGCCAGGTGTGCGGCCTCCGTGTAGAGCCGGGCCGCCGTGGCCGTGTCGCCGGCGCGTTCGTGGAGATATGCCGCGGCCGCCGTGTACCGAGGCAAGCCGGGGTCGAGTTCGGCCAGCGCCGCGAGACCGGCCTGCGGTCCGTCCGCCTCACCGACCGCGACGGCGCGGTTGAGGCGGGCCACCGGGTTGTCGGTGAACCGCAGGAGCTCGTCGTACCACTCGACGATCTGCACCCAGTCGGTCTCCTCCGCAGTGCGTGCGTCGGCGTGAAGGGCGGCGACGGCGGCCTGTGCCTGGAACTCGCCGAGCCTGTCGCGGGCGAGTGCGGCCTGCAGGATCTCCACGCCCTCCGCGATCATGCGCGTGTCCCACAGGCTGCGGTCCTGTTCGGCGAGGGGGACGAGACTGCCGTCCGGCCGGATGCGCGCCGCTCGCCGGGCGTGGTGGAGCAGCATCAACGCGAGCAGACCCGACACCTCGGGGTGGTCGATCACCGCTGCCAGCCGGCGCGTGAGCCGGATGGCCTCGGTGGCCAGGTCGACGTCACCCGAATAACCCTCGTTGAACACGAGATAGAGCACCCGCAGCACCGTCGCGACATCGCCCGGCCGATCCAGCCGGACGTCCGCGATCGTGCGCTTGGCCCGGCTGATGCGTTGGGCCATCGTCGCTTCCGGGACGAGATAGGCCTGCGCGATCTGCCGGGTGGTCAACCCACCGACGGCCCGCAGGGTCAGCGCGACCGCCGACCCGGGCGTGAGCGACGGGTGGGCACACAGGAAGTACAACGCGAGGGTGTCGTCCACCGGTGTGCCCGGACCGGGCCGGGGCTCGGCGTCGACGAGGATCTCGCGGCGCCGGCGGGATGCGTCGGCGCGTACGGTGTCGAGGAATCTGCGCCACGCCACCGCGACCAGCCAGCCCTTCGGGTCGCGTGGCGGATCCTCCGGCCACACCCGCAGGGCTTCGACGAGCGCGTCCTGCACGGCATCCTCGGCCGCTGCGAAATCCGCTCCGCGGCGGACGAGGATGCCGATCACGGTGGGGACGAGCGTGCGCAGCAGAGCCTCGTCCACGTCTACTCCGTGACGGTCGGCGGCTCGGACATGAACGGGCGCACCTCGAGCCATTCGTGGATCGGCTTCCCGCCGGCTCCCGGCGCGGCCGACAGTTCGGCGGCCAACTCCAGTGCCCGGTCGTAGCTGTCGACGTCGATCACCATCCACCCGGCGATGAGATCCTTCGTCTCCGGGAACGGCCCGTCGGTGACCGGGGGACGTCCCTCACCGTCGTAACGGACGAAGGTGCCCTCCGGGGAGAGCGCCTGCGCGTCGACGAACTCGCCGGTGCTCTCGAGACGGGCGGCGAAATCCTGCATGTACCGGATGTGGGCCGACACCTCGTCCGGCTCCCACTGATCCATGGGTACGTCGTTCACCGCTGCCGGGGCGCCGCGGTAATGCTTGAGCAGCAGGTACTTGGCCATGATGTTCTCCTCCGTGCGGTACGGTCCATTGTGGCCGCGTTCGTGGAGGAGACGGAGCCGCTTCCGGATTCTCGACATCCCTCCGCGAGGGATTCGAGGTTAGGGTCGCGGCATGCGTATTCATCTCGGACCGGGCCACGACGAACACCTCGCCACCGCGATCGTCTCCGGCGGTGGAACCCTCTCCGAACTGGACGAGGCCGATGCCCTGGTGTGGGACGGCAGCGCCGAGGAGTTCCCGGATCTGCCCGACCGAGTCCGCTGGGTGCAGCTCACCTACGCGGGTATCGAACCGTTCTTCCGGGCGGGCGTGATCGACGACCGGCGGCTGTGGGCGAATGCGTCCGGTGTGTACGCCGACAACGTGGCCGAGTACGCGGTGGGAGCGCTGCTCGTGGGGTTGCGGCAGTTCCACGCCTCGGTTGCCGCGAAGCGGTGGACCAAGGACGTTCTCGACCCGCGGGTGCGGACCCTCCACGGCTCGACCGTGGCCATCGTCGGATGCGGCGGTATCGGCCGGGCGATGATCCCGCGCCTGCACGCCCTCGGCGCGTCCGTCGTCGCGGTCAATCGTTCGGGCCGTCCCGTCGACGGCGCGAAGGTCACGCTGCCGGCCGACCGCACGTCGGAGGTGTGGTCGATGGCCGATCACTTCGTCGTCGCCGCCCCCGCGACCGCCGAGACCGATCATCTCGTCGACGCCGCCGCGCTCGCGGCGATGCCCGGGTCGGCGTGGCTTGTGAACGTCGCGCGGGGCAACCTCGTCGACACCGACGCGCTGGTGAAGGCGCTCGGGGACGGTGCGATCGCCGGGGCGGTCCTCGACGTGACCGATCCCGAACCGTTGCCCGACGGTCATCCGCTGTGGGATCTCGACAACGCCGTGATCACACCGCACATCGCCAATACGCGCAGCCGGCTGACGCAGACGTTCGCGCCGACCCTCGAGGAGAACGTGCGCCGGTTCGCCGCGGGTGAGGAGTTGATCGCCCGGGTCGATCCGAACGCGGGTTACTGAGGCCGTTCGGCCGCCTTCTTGATCGCGGACAGGCGGCGGTCCCAGCCTGCCCCCACGGCGTCGATCGCACGCCCGACCGCGCTCAGCCGCGATCCGACGGCGGAGAAGCGGATCTCCCGTCCGGCGCGCTCGGAGGTCACGAGACCGCACCGTTCGAGCACCGCCAGATGCTTGGCGATGGCCTGACGGGAGACCGTGAACTCGGCCGCGAGCCCGGACGCCGACGCCGGGGATCGGCCCAGTCGCTGCAGGATGCGCCATCGGGTGTCGTCGGCCAGGGCCGCGAAAACGGGATGCAGGTCGGCGGAGAACTCAGCGTCGGGCAACGCTTCCGTCCTTCTCGAGATGGTGCTTGGCGATTTCCAGTTCGGCCGTCCAGCCGCGGGAGTTCTCCTCGAAGCGGGTGCGGCGTTCGCTCGCGTCGCCGGGCAGGGAGTCGAATCCGCTTTCCGTGACTCGTAATTCGGTCGTGCCGGTGTCGAGGGCGGTGAGCCGGAACTCGACGAGGGTGGACGGGCTGTCGGGATCGGTGTGGTCGGCGAGCCAGCGGAAGGCGGCGTAGTGCGGTTCGTCGAGGGTCACGGTGCGGAAGACGAAGGCGCCGTGGACCGGATCTTGCACGGTGGTGAGATCTCCGTCGTGTTCGATGCGGTGCTCGGTCCACTCGTTGTCGTTGATGTACCAGCCGGGTTCGGCCACGAGTGTCCATACCCGGTCCACAGGGGCGTCGATGGTGATGTCGCGTTCGATGCGGTCGAGTTCGTCGGTCATGACTGTCTCCTCCGATGGGAATGCAACTCCAGGGTTGCACCCCTATCGCCCATGGTGCAACCCCCTGGTTGCAGTCGATTGTGCAGTTCTCGTCGACATGCCTGGATGCATCGACGAGATCTGCACGCGTTCGAGCATTGAACTCGAACACATGTGCGATACTGAACCGGTCGAGGAGGTGCCGGAGTGGGATGGGGAAACGGTCCGCCGACCTGGTCGGAGATGGAGCGCGTGCTCTCGGGACGACCCGGCACTTCCCGTCGCGATACCGAACATCCCGGCGACGGGAGCGACAGCCCGGCGTGGTCGCGCACCCGCGCCGAGTACGAGGCGCGGGTCCGACGTCCCGAGGGGCCGGTCGTGCCCTACGCCGAACTGCACACCCACTCCGCGTTCAGCTTCCTCGACGGTGCCTCCACGCCGGAGGAACTCGCCGAGGAGGCGGCACGACTCGGACTCGAGGCCCTCGCGGTGACCGACCACGACGGACTGTACGGAGCGGTGCGATTCGCCGAAGCCGCACGCGAACTCGACATCCGCACCGTCTTCGGAGCCGAGCTGGGCCTCGACGATGCGCACCTGCTCGTCCTCGCCCGCGGTCAGGAGGGTTATCGACGCCTGTCGCGGCAGATCGCCGACGCCCACCTCGCAGGAGGGGAGAAGAACAACCCGAGGTACGACTACGACGCGCTCACCGACGCCGCCGGTGGGCACTGGCAGATCCTCACCGGTTGTCGCCGGGGGCACCTGCGACAGGCGCTCACCACGGGCGGGATCCCCGCCGCCGAAGCGGCATTGCTCGATCTCGTCGACCGGTTCGGTGCCGACCGCGTGACCGTCGAACTCACCCGTCACGGATATCCCGACGACCACGAACGCAACGCAGCCCTCTTCGAACTTGCCGGGCGACACGGAATTCCGTGCATCGCGAGCACGGCAGCGCACTTCGCGCACCCCCGTCGGCGACGCCTGGCAATGGCCGTGGCGGCGATCTCCGACCGGCAGAGCCTCGACGACGCCGTCGGCCGGATCCCGCCGACCGGAGGCGGACACCTGCGGTCGGGGGAGGAGATGGCGTGGCTGTTCGAGGCCTTTCCGGGTGTCGTGCACCGTGCCGCCGAACTCGGCCGTGAATGCGCCTTCGACCTGCGTCTCGTCGCCCCGAAACTGCCGCCCTTCGATGTTCCCGACGGGCACACCGAGTTCACCTGGCTGCGCGAACTCACCTACGACGGGGCGCATCGCCGCTACGGTCCGGTCGAGCGCCGCCCCGACGCCTATCGGCAGATCGAACACGAACTCGATGTCGTCGGCCGGCTGGGATTTCCGGGATACTTCCTCGTCGTCCACGACATCGTCGACTTCTGCAAGCGAAACGACATCCTGTGCCAGGGAAGAGGATCAGCCGCCAACTCGGCGGTCTGCTACGCGATCGGCATCACCAACGTCGATCCCGTCGGCAACAAGCTGCTGTTCGAACGCTTCCTGTCGCCCGAACGCGACGGCCCACCCGACATCGACCTCGACATCGAATCCGACCGGCGCGAGGAGGCGATCCAGTACGTCTACCGCAAGTACGGGCGGATCAATGCCGCGCAGGTCGCGAACGTCATCACCTACCGCGGTCGCTCCGCTGTCCGCGACATGGCCCGTGCCCTCGGATACTCGCAGGGACAGCAGGACGCGTGGAGCAAGCTCATCGGCCGGTGGGGTGGGGTGCGGGTCGAGACCGACGAACGGATCCCGGAGACGGTTCTCGATCTCGCCGAACAGATCGAAGGTCTCCCACGGCATCTCGGCATCCACTCGGGCGGAATGGTGATCTGCGACCGGGCCGTCGCCGACGTGTGCCCCGTCGAATGGGCGCGGATGGAAGGGCGCACCGTCCTGCAGTGGGACAAGGACGACTGTGCTGCAGCGGGTCTCGTGAAGTTCGATCTGCTCGGCCTCGGCATGCTCTCCGCGTTGCATTACATGATCGACCTCGTCGACGAACACGAAGGCGTCCGAGTCGACCTCGCACACCTCGATCTCTCCGAGCCGGGGGTCTACGAGATGTTGTGCCGCGCCGACTCGGTGGGGGTCTTCCAGGTGGAGTCGCGGGCGCAGATGGCCACTCTGCCGCGGTTGAAGCCGCGATGCTTCTACGATCTGGTCATCGAGGTGGCCATCATCCGGCCCGGCCCCATCCAGGGCGGTTCGGTGCACCCCTACATCCGGCGGCGCAACGGTCTCGAACCCGTCACCTACGACCATCCCTGCCTCGAGAAGGCCCTCGAACGCACCCTCGGCGTTCCGCTCTTCCAGGAGCAACTCATGCAGATGGCCGTCGACGCCGCGGGATTCACCGCGGCGGAGGCCGATCGATTACGTCGCGCCATGGGATCGAAACGCTCGACGGAGAAGATGGAACGTCTGCGCGGACGCCTCTATCAGGGCATGCGGGACCTGCACGGCATCACGGGGGACGTCGCCGACCGCATCTACGAGAAGCTCTACGCCTTCGCGAATTTCGGTTTTCCCGAAAGTCATTCGCAGAGCTTCGCCTCGCTGGTGTTCTATTCGGCATGGTTCAAACTGCACCATCCCGCAGCGTTCTGTGCGGGCCTGCTGCGTGCTCAGCCGATGGGTTTCTACTCGCCGCAATCGCTGGTCGCCGATGCCCGCCGTCATGGTGTGGTCGTCCACGGCCCCGACATCGCGGCGAGTCTCGCGCACGCCACCCTCGAGAACGAAGGGAAGGAGGTCCGGCTCGGCCTGGCCACGGTGCGGCACATCGGCGACGACCTCGCCGAACGCATCGTGACCGAACGCAGTGCCCACGGCCCGTACACCTCGCCCGCCGACCTCGCCGCCCGCGTCGGTCTCACCACCACGCAGGTCGAGGCGCTGGCCACCGCAGGAGCTTTCTCCTCGTTCGGCGTCACCCGCCGCGAAGCCCTCTGGGGTGCGGCCCCGGCCGCGGCACAACGCCCCGGGCGGCTCCCCGGGATCGGGACGGTGCCGACTCCGGCCCTGCCGGGGATGAGCGCTCTCGAACTCGCCGCCGCCGACGTCTGGGCCACGGGAATCTCGCCCGACAGCTATCCGACGCAGTTTCTGCGCGAGCGGCTCGACGAACTCGGGGTGATCCCGGCCGCGGAGTTGTGGCAGGTCCCCGACGGGACGCGCATCCTCGTCGGCGGGGCCGTGACACACCGGCAGCGACCTGCAACAGCCGCCGGTGTCACCTTCCTCAACCTCGAGGACGAGACCGGAATGGTGAACGTGGTGTGCTCGGTCGGTCTGTGGGCGCGCTACCGGACCGTGGCCCACACGGCTCCCGCCCTGCTCGTCCGCGGCCGGCTCCAGAACGCCGAGGGCGTGGTCACGCTCCTCGCCGACCATCTCGAAGCCATGGATCTGCGAATGCCGAGCAGATCACGCGACTTTCGCTAACATCGCCGAGTGTGAAACGCCTGTGGCCGGTCTCGTTGGCTCTGTTCGCTCTGGTCGTCACCGGCTGCGACGAGGGTGGTGGAGGCGAGGGCTCCTCGGCGTCCGCGCCTGCGATCTCGGCACCGGCGATCGTCGACGGCGGTCTCCGCGAGTCGCAACCCGAAGAGGCCGACCGCAAGGAGGTCGTCACCGGCTACCTCGAGATGGATGCCGGCGATCCCGTGGCGACGGGCCGCCGGGTCATGACGGTCGTCGAGGAAGCCGGTGGACGCGTCGACTCGCTCACCGAACAACCCGAGGCGAGCAGCGTGCTCACGGTGCGGGTGCCCGCCGACCGGCTCGACGAGGGCGTCGACGAGATCCGCACACTCGGCCGTGTCACCAGCCTGAGCACCACCCGCGACGACGTGACGATGCAGTACACCGACCTCGAAGCCCGGGTGGGTGCGTTGCGGGCCTCGGTGGACCGCCTGCGGGCACTGCTCGAGTCGTCGGCCGACGTCGAGGCGCTGATCGCTGCAGAGACCGCGCTGGCCGAACGACAGGCCGAACTCGACAGCCTCGAGGCGCAGCGACGGCAGCTGGGCGACCGGATCGAACTGTCCACGCTCACCGTCGACATCACCACCGACCGCCTTCCCTCCGAACAGGACAGTTTCTGGGACGGGCTGGTCGCAGGATGGAACAGCCTGTGGGCCGCGCTGGGGGCAGCGGTGGTCGGTATCGGCGCCGCGCTACCGTGGGTGGCGTTCCTGTTCGTGTGTGCAGGTGTCCTCTACCTGGTCATCCGGCTCATCACCCGACGGGGACGTTCGTCCGGAACCACCGGGACGCCCGACACCGAGAGGACCGACAGCGATGCGTGAGGTCGACCTGGCCGCACTCGAATCCGCGCTCACCGACGGGGCGACCGTCATCGACGTGCGTGAACGCGACGAATACGCCCAGGTGCGCGTACCCGGCGTCACGAACATCCCGCTCAGCGAGTTCGTCGCGCGGATCGACGAGACCCCCACCGAGGGCACCGTCTACGTCGTCTGCGCCGTGGGTGGCCGCAGCCTGCAGGCCGCGCAGTATCTCGCCGGTCGCGGTGTCGACGCCGTGTCCGTCGCGGGTGGCACCGACGGATGGGCCCGCTCGGGTCGTCCGGTGGAGAGCGACGCCTGACTGCTCTCGTCGTCGAACGCGCGCCGTGGCACCGGGCCGCTCACCTTCGGCCTGCCGAAGGCTCATGTCGACACGGATCCGGGTGCCGGGTCCGTCTCGGGCACCGGCGGATCGTCCGGTGGGTGTGTCGGGAGGCGTGTCTCGGCGGCGATGCGGCGGGGATCGTCGTGGGGGAGCGAATCGATGAGGATCCGCCGGGGGTGTGCCGCGGTTCCGGTGACCAGATACTTCCGGCCGGGACGCACGTGCCGGGCCTGATCGATCATCTCGTCGGTGCCGGCCGGTGTTGCCGGCGGGTGCGCGGCAGGTTCGAGCAGTACGTCGTTCACGATCGTACGAGGATCGTACCGACGCAGGTCGAGTGATTGCCATTCGTTGCGGCGCAACGAGATTCCCATGTCGCGTTCGGCGTCGCTGCGGGTCTTGTCGATGAGATGCCGTAGGGCCCGGACTGTCCCGGCGAAGTGCTGGGCGTAGACGGGCAGGCGTTGTGGGCCGATCACGATTCCTGCCAGAAGAACCACGAGGAACAGTTTTTCGAGGGTCAGGCCGAACATGGTGTGGATTCCTCCCTGACGAGATCGGGATCGTGCGATGTGAGAGCGCGACGTGCCGCCCTCCGGTCGTGCAGACGGGTGATCACGAGAGCGGCGCCGAACAGAGCCGACATCGGTAACGCGACCAGGAACATCGACAACACGTCCGCGGACGGCGTGACCAGAGCACTGAACAGGGTGATGACCACGACGATGAGGCGCCAGCTGCGGCGCAGGGTGTGCGCGGAGACGACCCCGAGACAGTTCAGCATCACCAGCACCACCGGCAGGACGAATGCGATCCCGGTCGCCAGCACGATCTTCATCACGAAGTCCACGTAGTAGGAAGCATTGAGAAGGGTGCTGTCCCGGTCGGAGGAGAAGCCGGTGAGCACGCTCACCATGCGGGGGAAGAGCAGGAAACCGAAGGCGCACCCCCCAGCGAACAGTGGAGCGGCTGCCGCGGAGAACCCGATCACGTACTTCTTCTCGCGACGGGTCAGTCCGGGGGTGACGAAGGCGAACAGTTCGCACAACCAGACGGGACCGGAGACGATGACCCCGGAGAACAGCGCGATCTTCAGTTCGACGTCGAACGCTCCGGTGATCGTGTCGTAGTTGAGGCTCGCCTGGCGGGATCGGGCCAACTCCTCGATGGGTGCGCGCAGAAGGTCGAGGACCTGATCGGCGAAGACGAACCCGCCGATCACGCCGACCAGCAGCGCCACCGCCGCGCGAAGTCCGCGCCGTCGTGCCTCACGCAGGTGATCGGTGAGCGGCATCGTGCCGCGCGTGGCGGTGCGGGCCGTCATGACGCGGGTCGGTAGGGAACCGGGGTGCTCGTGACGGTGGTCGTCGAGTGCTCGCCGAGGGCGGTGGGGGCGTTGTCCTGCGGGGACGGAGTGGATTCCTCACGGATTTCGTCCTTGAGGATGCGCAGAGATTGTCCGACACCCTTGGCGAGGGCGGGAAGTTTGGCAGCTCCGAAGACGAGCAGGAGGATCGCCAGGACGATGAGGGCGTGCCAGCCCGTGAGATTGTGCAACATGGTGGAGTCCTTCGATGGTGGTGGGTCGATGTATGCGGACGGAGCGCGCTCAGTTCGAGGCTTCGGAGCCGGTTTGCGTCGGTGCGCCGCCGGGACCTCCGCCGCCGGGACCTCCGCCGGCGGGCGGCCGACCCGCGGATGGAACACTGTTGTTCCCGGGTCCGTCCGGACCTCCCGGTGCACCCCCGCCTGCACCGAGCGCGGGCTCGGTTGTCGTGTCGACTGCGACGGCCAGAGTCCCGACGTAACCCGCTTCGGTGTCGCCGGTGAACGTCCCCATCTGCAGGTCGTAACCGTCCCCGAAGACGTTGTCGTTGTCGGGGTTTCCGATCCGGGCCAGATTGCCGGCCGAACCCGGATAGGTAGCGAGCCGGTACACCGCGTCGAGCATGTCCTGTGGGAAGGCGACCTGTGAGGTCGCGATCGCGTTGTTCGCATCGGTCGCAGAGGCGGCATCGGGGTAGATCTCGAAATGGAGGTGGGTCCAGCGGCCGGAATAACAGCCCGGAACGATCGTCTCGAATGTCGCCTTGCCGTTGGTATCGGCGATCTGGATCCCTCGGAGATAGGTCTGGTCCTCGACGCCTTCGGAGTACATCGAGTACCGGCCCTGCGCGTCGCACTGCCAGGCGTACACGGCCACCCCGTCGAACGGGACGCCACCGTTCGCCGTGTCGGTGACGGTGAAGGTGAGCGAGAGCGGGACACCGTCGACGGTGGTCCCGCCGTCGAGGCTCGAGGTGATGTCCCTGCGGACGATCCCCGATTCCTCGAGCACGTTGATTCCGTTCGTGCCGTCGGCCGGGTAAGGCCCGTTGGTTTCTTCGGGTATCTCGTCTGCAGGGGTCACCGGCGCGGTCGTTCCGGCAGTGGTGATCGTGTTCGCGGTGCCGGTGGAGCAGGCGGCCAGTGCCAGGGCGCCCGCTCCGGCGCCGACGAGGCCGAGCACCCGGCGCCGGGTGACGAGGGTCGTGATGTCGAAACCGGCACCCTGGTCGACGACGTCCTCGGCGGGGCGATCGAGCAGGCGTCCTTCGTAGATGGGTCCGGCCGGTGTGGAAACGGGTTCGGGGATACGGGGCATGTCGACGTCTCCTTCGACGATTCGCTCGGTGGTTCGGTACCGAGTGTTGCCGTCGATCCGGTGGGGACGCTGTGTCTTACCTGTCGGTTTCCTGTCAGCCGGTCGGTGGAAGGGATACGGGCGGTATGTCGCCGGTGACTAGACCGCGCCGGGGAAACCCTGCTGCCGCCACGCCTCGTAGCAGGCGACCGCCGCGGCATTCGACAGATTCAACGAGCGTCGGCCGGGCAGCATGGGGATGCGGACCTGCTCGGTGATGTGCGGATCGGCGAGTACCTCGGGCGACAAGCCCGTCGGTTCGGGCCCGAACAGCAGCACGTCGCCGGACCGGTACTCGATCTCCGCGTAGCTCGACGTGCCGTGAGCGGTGAACGCGAACACCCGCTCGGGGGCCAACGCCTCCCATGCGGCCCCCAGATCGCTGTGCACGGTGACCGACGCGAGGTCGTGGTAGTCCAGTCCCGCCCGACGCAGCTTCGGTTCGGAGAGGTCGAAGCCGAGGGGTTCCACCAGGTGCAGCTCCGCGCCGGTCGCGGCGACCATGCGTATGGCATTGCCGGTGTTGGGGGGAATGCGCGGCTCGTGGAACATCACTCTGAACACTCGATCCAGCTTGCCAGAGGCGCGCCGGCGTCCCGCACGCGCGTAGCGCCGATCTCGGCGTAGCGAGGGCACGCGTGTTTTCATTCTCGTGTCGTGGTTCGACGTATCGACCGCTGGGGGATGCATGGAGTCACCGGTAGCGACGTACGTCTCGGCGGTGCGCAGCTTCTCGGAACTGGTCCGTGCCGTGCCGGAGGGCCGCTGGGACGGTCCGGGCCTGGGTGAGTGGGACCTCCGAGCACTGATCGGACACGCCTCACGCTCGTTGACGACCGTCATGACCTATCTCGACAGTCCTGCCGACACCGAGGACCTCGCGAGCGCGGAGCAGTACTACGTCCACGTCGAGGAACTGACCTCGGTCCTCGGCGCGGAGGACATCGTCGAACGTGGACGGCGTGCCGGTGCCGGCCTCGGTGACGACCCGGTGGCGACGATCGGTGCCCTGTCGGCTGCGGTGATCGAGCGGCTCGGTACCGGGGAGGATCGTCTGATCCGGGTGATCGGAGGATCGGGGATCCGGCTGCATTCCTACCTCCCGACACGCACCTTCGAACTCGCCGTCCACGGTCTCGACATCGCCGCCGCCGCGGATGTTCCCTACGAACCTCCCGCCGAGGTTCTCGAGCAGTCCACCCTGTTGGCGGCGAGAATCGCTCTGGCACTCGGCGACGGCACGACCGTGCTGCGGGCATTGACCGGTCGGATGGCGTTGCCGAACGGCTATTCCGTCGTGTGAGCGGAGAGGTTCAGCGCGACCGGGACCGGAACATCGAATCCTCCAGCAGCGCGAGCACGGATTCCGGTAGCGGCAATCGTGCGATCTCGTCGCGCAACCGTTCGGCGCCGGGGCGGAGAGAGCCCGAGGACAACGCATCGAGGGTGATCCTTCCGATCTCCGCCGAGGTTGCGGTGACGGGATCGACCCTGGTCCCTGCACGCAGCGCGACCAGCCGTCGGGCGTTGAGTTCCTGGTCCGCACCCATCGGAAGCGCGACGACCGGAACGCCGTGGGCGAGCGCACCGATGACGCTGCCCGATCCGCCGTGGTTGACGACGACATCGACGTGCGGGAGCGCGGCCGACTGGGGCACGAACCGCTCGATGCGGACGTTGCCGCCCGGTGACGGCAGGGTGGCCGGGTCGATGTCCCGGCCGACGGTGACGAGCACGCGCGCAGGTAGTCGGTGCAGCCCCCGGAGGAGACGGACGATGAGATCACCGGACTCGGTGTTGAAGACGGTACCCAGCGTGACGTACACGCGGTGGGGCTTCTCGCCGCTTCGAAGCCAGTCGATCGCAGGGTGTTCGCGGGATGCGAGCGACGGGCCCGGCCCTGTCGAGACGGCTGTGGGAGGCAACGGGACATCAGGATCACGGAACGACGGTGGGAACGGTGAGATGACCAAATCCTGTGTCAGGAAAGAGCACTCGTGATCGGAAGGGAGGTCGTGGGCGGCCCGTAGTCGTCCCAGTGGCTCACGGATGCGGTCGATCCGGGTGAGTGCTCCGGACGCGATGACGGCGACCACCACGCGGGGAACGGCGGCGTGCTCGGCCGCCGTCATCGCACCGAAGTCCATCTCGTCGCAGATCACCAGATCCGGATGCCAGCGGTCGATCACATCGCGGACCAGGTCGAATCGTCGCGCCGCGAGCACACCGGCGAAGTGGGTGCCGATCACCGAGTACTCGTGGTCGAGGTCGGGAGGAGCGAGCGTGCCCGTGGACCGACCGGAAGGAGATGTCGTCTCCCCCTCGGGGAAGTGTGCGTCGAAGCCTTCGGTGCCTGCGAGGGCGTCCGCCTCCCCGCACACGCCGAGACGGTGGCCGGCCCCGCGCAGGACGTCGGCGATCGGGAGCATCGGTGCGAGATGGCCGAGGCCGCCTGCGAACGAGAACAGGACGCGACGCACGGCCCGGCCTCGTGTACTGCCGGTCGTCGATCCGACTCGGTGCGCCATGGCCGAATTACACCGCTCCGCGCTCGTGTACGCGAATCGTCGACCGGGTGTGGCCCCGAGCGGTAACTGGTTCAATCGAGAGGCACGAGCAGCGGGCGACCCGGGAGAGAACCATCACGATGACACGCCGACGCGGAATCCGACTGGCCGCGCGGGACGCGCTCCACGTCTTCGTGGGGGACACCGACCCCGAAGCTCCGCCGTCGACCATGGTGAGCTTCTACGTGTTCGACGCCCGGGGAGGCGAGGACCCCATCCGCACACGTGGGGACGCCGTCACCTGGATCGGGGAGCGCCTGCATCGCACACCGGCGCTCACCCGACGCCTGCACCGCGTGCCGGCGAACCTCGACTTCCCGTACTGGGTCGAGACCGGCGTCGATCCGGACGATCACGTCCGGTACGAGACGATCGGACCGACCTCGCGCAGCGGGTTGCATCGGCTGCTCGCGTCGATGAAGGAACGCTGCCTCGATCTGTCCGCACCGCCGTGGGAAGTGCACGTCCTGACCGACATCCGCGGTGTCGAGGACCTTCCCGAGGGCGCCACCATCGTCGCGTTGCTCCTGCACCACTCGGTGACCGACGGGCTCGGAGCCGTCGAGATCGCTCGTGCACTGCTCGACGATCCGGCTGCCGCCCCTTCGGCGGGAGGACGCATCGTCGCCGTGCCGGGACCGGTCCGCGCGGCGGTCTCGCTGCCCTTCCGGTACGCGAGGATGCTCCCGGCTCTGGTCGCAGCACGTCGCGCTCGACGAGCACTGGGTGGTCTCACCGCATCGGGGGAGAACACCGCCCCCCGGCCGCAGCGTCCCCGCACCCGCTTCGACACCGACGCCGGCAGCGCCTGGCAGCTCGGCGTCGTCCGTATGCCGTTGCCGGAGGTGCGTGCCGTCGCGCGCGCCACGGATACCTCGGTGAACGACGTGATCCTGACGGTCGTCTCGGGCGGACTACGCGCCTACCTCGCGTCCTACGAGGAAATTCCCACCGATTCACCGGCGGCGATCGTTCCGGGATCCCTCCGGGACGGAGCGGGAGCGGAGTCGGAGAACAAGGTCACGCTCATGTATGTCGACCTGCACCTCGATCGGGCTGATCCGCGCGAGCGACTCCGCCGAGTCCACGAGTCGGCTGCTCTCGAGAAACAGCGCATCCGGCGTCCGGAGTCGGCTGCCTCCGTTGCGGCGGTGGATGCATCGCCCGCGTTCGACCTGGCGATGACGATCCGGAGAGCGCACCGCGGGCGGGTGGGGCCCACGGGAGACGTGGTGCCGCTGGCCAACACCACCGTGACGAATGTGCCGCGCGGGCCGGTCGAGGGCCTCCGATTCGGTGGCAGTCCCGCCGTCGAGGCGATCGGTACTCCGATGCTCAACCGGAACTACGGTCTCGTCCACTCCGTGACCTCGCTCGGCGAGGTTCTCACCTTGTCCTTTCTGGCCTCGGACTCTTGCATGCCCGACCCCGAGCAGTACGAGCGGCACCTCGCCGAAGCCTTCGCGGAACTATCCCGGGACTGCCTGCCTCCCGGCGCGCGCACGGTTTCCGGTACCGGCCGCGATTCGACGCCGGACGGGCGCCTGGAAGAATGAACGACGTGACTGCGACGATCCTGGACGGCAAAGCAACCCGCGACGAAATCTTCGAGGACCTGAAGGTCCGCGTGGATGCGCTGAAGGCCAAGGGCGTCACGCCCGGTCTCGGCACGATCCTCGTCGGCGACGATCCGGGATCCGCGGCCTATGTGCGCGGTAAGCACAACGACTGCGCGAAGGTCGGCATCACGTCGATCCGCAAGGATCTGCCCGCCGACATCACCCAGGAACAGCTGTTCGAGGCGATCGACGAGCTCAACGCCGACCCTGCCTGCACCGGCTACATAGTCCAGCTCCCGCTGCCGAAGCATCTCGACGAGAACGCGGCGCTCGAGCGCATGGATCCGGGCAAGGACGCCGACGGATTGCACCCGGTCAACCTCGGCCGGCTCGTGCTCGGCAAGGAGGCTCCGCTGCCCTGCACGCCGCGCGGCATCATCCACCTGCTGCGCCGCTACGACGTGGAGATCGCCGGCGCGCACGTGGTGGTGGTCGGTCGTGGCGTCACCGTCGGCCGCCCGATCGGTCTGCTGCTGACCCGTCGTTCGGAGAACGCGACGGTCACCCTCTGCCACACCGGCACTCGTGATCTCGCTGCAGAGGTGCGTCGCGCCGACATCATCGTCGCCGCCGCAGGTGTTCCCGGGCTGGTGACGGCGGACATGGTCAAGCCCGGCGCCGCTGTGCTGGACGTGGGTGTCTCCCGCACCGAGGACGGACTGCGCGGCGACGTCGCCGCGGACGTGCGCGAGGTCGCGGGCTTCGTGTCCCCGAACCCCGGTGGCGTCGGACCGCTCACCCGCGCCTTCCTGCTGACCAACGTCGTGGAGCGGGCCGAGCTGCTCGCGACCCGATAAGCGGGTCGACGACCCCGGGAGACGAGATGGCTCAGGCTATGCGATTCACGCGTCTGACCCTGCCGCTGCTCGCGGTCACCCTGGTGATCGCGGCAGCGGTGATCTTGGTGATCGCCGATCGGTGGCGACGCGGAGCGTTCGTCTTCGGCGGCGCCACCATCCTCGCCGGCCTGTTCCGCTGGGCTCTCGACGAGGACAAGGTCGGTGTCCTCGCGGTACGCGGCAAGGCGTTCGACGTCGCCTCGATGATGGTCGTCGGCGGAATCGTGGTGGCGCTCGCCGCGTCGATCGACCCGCTGGGAACCGACTAGCCCTCGGCGAGCTTCATCAGTTCGACGAGGAGCTTCGCGACCTCGTCGGCCTCGGTGAGGAATCCGTCGTGTCCGTCGCGGGAGACGAGCACACGCAGGTCGCCCGATCCCGGGAGCAGATCGGCGATCTCCTGCTGCAGGCGCAGCGGGTACAGGCGGTCGGAGTCGACGCCGGCGACGATCGTCGGGACCGGGGTGGACGCGAGTGCGGCCTCGACGCCGCCGCGTCCGCGCCCGACGTCGTGCCGGTTCATCACGTCGGACAACACCACGTAGGTACCGGGATCGAAACGCGCGACGAGCTTGCGCGCCTGGTGCTCGAGATAGCTCTGCACGGCGTACCGGCCGCCGCGCCACGGGTCCTCGTCGTCCTGGGGTAGATTCCCGAAGCGCGTGTCGAGTTCGAGTTCGGTCCGGTAGGTGAGGTGCGCGATGGTCCGGGCGATGGCGAGTCCGGCTTCGGGACGCCGCCCCGTGCCGTAGTAGTCGCCGCCCTGCCAGTCGGGGTCGGCCGTGATGGCAGCCATCTGCGCGGTCTGGGTGCCGATCTGGTCGGCGGTCGCGCGGGCACCGGTGGCGAGGACGAGCGACGCTCGCACCCGCTCCGGGTACGCGATGATCCACTCGAGGGTGCGCATGCCACCCATCGATCCGCCGGTCACGGCGGCGAGGACGTCGATGCCGAGCCTGTCGAGCAGCGCCACCTCGGCCGCCACCTGGTCGCGCACGGTGATCAGCGGGAAGCGGGATCCCCAGGCCTTGCCGTCGGGTGCGGTGCTGCCGGGGCCGGTGGTGCCGCGGCCCCCGCCGAGAATGTTCGTCGAAACCACGCACCAGCGGTCGGTGTCGATCGGAGCACCGGGGCCGACCATGCCCGACCACCAGCCGGGGGACGGATGGTCCGGTCCGGCGGGGCCGGTGACGTGCGAGTCGCCGGTGAGGGCGTGTTCGACGAGCACCACGTTGTCGCGGGCGGGGGACAGTTCGCCCCACCTCTGCACGGCGACGGTGACGTTCGGCAGCGTCTCGCCGCTCTCGAGCGCGAGATCGCCGATGTCGATGGTGTCGAGGCGTCCGTCTGCCGGGGGCAGTTCGACGCGACGCCGCTCGGTGCCCGCCGTCAAGAGATGACCGCCTCGAGGCTCGCGGTGGGCCGGCAGCGCCGGCTGCGGATGTCGGTCATCGTGTCCTTCCGGCGGTGATGGGAGGTGTGATCGTGACTTGGGTGCGACAGCACATCATCATCTCAGTCCTCCCGACAACAGGCTTGTCGGTGGGGTTCCACCGACCGTGTCATCACCCGGAGCACCCCACCCCGGTCGGAGGGTTGCCGGCCAGCAAGCCGGGGCTTGACGCTGGCACTCATGACTTTCCCGGCAGTCTAGCGACTCTCCGTTGCAGGGTCTTTATGCACCCTCTGAACATCCCTGACCAGCAGGAAAGTTACCGGTCGGTAGGGCGTGAGGGTGGGACGAGGCGCTTTGCGGTCGTCGGCAATAGCAGTACGCTTGTCATGTTTGGCCGCGGTTCAGGACGTGGACACGGCCATGCTCGCTGCTCGCGAGCCGACGGCGACCGCACCCACAAAGTGCGGTCGATTGGGGACCTACAGAAACGTCCTAGGAGGACACGAAACGCATATGTCCAAGATCAAGGTTGAAGGTAAGGTCGTCGAACTCGACGGCGACGAGATGACCCGCATCATCTGGCAGTTCATCAAGGACAAGCTGATCCACCCGTACCTGGACGTGGATCTCGAGTACTACGACCTCGGCGTGGAGAACCGCGACGCCACCGACGACCAGGTGACGGTCGATGCGGCGAACGCCATCAAGAAGCACAACGTCGGCGTCAAGTGCGCCACCATCACCCCCGACGAAGCGCGTGTCGAGGAGTTCGGCCTGAAGAAGATGTGGCGGTCGCCCAACGGCACCATCCGTAACATCCTCGGCGGCACCATCTTCCGCGCGCCCATCATCATCTCGAACGTGCCGCGTCTGGTGCCGGGCTGGACCAAGCCCGTCATCGTCGGCCGTCACGCGTTCGGCGATCAGTACCGCGCCACCGACTTCAAGGTCGACCGCCCGGGCACCGTCACCATCACCTTCACGCCCGAGGACGGCAGCGAGCCGATCCAGCACGAGGTCTGCCAGATCCCCGAGGACGGCGGCGTCGTGATGGGTATGTACAACTACAAGAAGTCCATCCAGGACTTCGCGCGCGCCTCGCTCTCGTACGGCCTGCAGCGCAACTACCCGGTCTACCTGTCGACCAAGAACACGATCCTGAAGGCCTACGACGGCATGTTCAAGGACGAGTTCCAGCGGATCTACGAGGAAGAGTTCAAGGCGGAGTTCGACGCCGCCGGTCTCACCTACGAGCACCGCCTCATCGACGACATGGTCGCATCGTCCCTCAAGTGGGAGGGCGGCTACGTCTGGGCCTGCAAGAACTACGACGGCGACGTCCAGTCCGACACCGTCGCGCAGGGCTACGGCTCGCTGGGGCTGATGACCTCCGTCCTGATGACCCCGGATGGCAAGACCGTCGAGGCGGAGGCCGCACACGGCACCGTCACCCGGCACTACCGTCAGCACCAGCAGGGCAAGCCGACGTCGACCAACCCGATCGCGTCGATCTTCGCCTGGACCCGTGGCCTCGAGCACCGCGGCAAGCTGGACAACACCCCCGAGGTCATCGAGTTCGCGCAGCAGCTCGAGGACGTCGTCATCAAGACCGTCGAAGCCGGTCAGATGACCAAGGACCTCGCCCTGCTCGTCGGCCCCGAGCAGGGCTGGCTGACCACCGAGGAGTTCCTCGCAGCACTCGACGAGAACCTGCAGAAGGCTCGCGCCTGATCTTCCGCTCCGTTCTCGACAGCACGTACACGGGACGCCCCAATCGGGCGTCCCGTGTCGTGTTCCCGAGCACTCCCGGCACCGGCTACCGTTTCGTGTACCACTGTCAGTCGCATCACCGTAGGGCTCGGGAGGAGGACGGCCGTGACCACCACTGCCACCGACTCCGAAGCCCGCGGCGGAGCGCACGCCCGCCGGTGGTTCTGGACCCGGGTATGGATGCTGATGTTCGGCTCGGCGCTGGCCTACCTGCCCGTCGCGCTCGCGCCGAATCTGATCCACGCGATCGCCCGCCGCACCGACGAACTGGCCTACGACCGGTCCACGCCGGTGCGCAGCGGCGTGCTCACCACCCTCACGATGGGTGAGGCCGCCGCCGTCCTCGGGGTGCTCGCCGCCCTCGTCATCGCGCTCAATCTCATCGCGTGGTCGCTCGGACCGGTCATCGCCGCCGAGGGTTCGTCCCGATCGACCGAGGCGTTGCGCCTCGAGCACCTCGAACTGTGCGGGTCGGTGTTCGGTGTCGGAGCGACGATGACCTTCGTCGCAGCGCTGCTCGACGGTCTCCCGCACTCCGTGGATCTGGCGGCGCTGCTGCTGTTCCCGGCGGTCTTCGTGATCGTGGTACTCAGTCAGGACCTGTTCCTCGCGACCCAACGCGGCGTCGGTGCCCGCCGTCGTCTGCGCCGGGAGGCGTCGCTGCTGCGCCGACGTGAACTGCTCGCCACGGCGGCGAGGCTGCGACCGGGCGACCCGCGGGTCGCCGGCCACCCCTTCGCGGCGCTCGCCGTCGAACTCGCGGTCCTGGCCGTCGTCACGGTGGTGACGGGGCTCCTCATGATCGTGGTGTTCGACGACGAGTCGGGCTCCGGGCCCTTCCTGGATTCCTCGGACATGGTCTTCGTGGTGGTCACGTCCGCGATCACGATGTTCACGGCCGTCGTCCTCGTGCTGTGGACGGTCCGCTGCTGGTTGCTCCGCCGATACGTCGGCGCGGTCCTGGCCGCGGCGTTGGGTGGCACCCTCTACGTCGTGGTCGGTGCGGGAATCGTGTGGGCGGCACTCGACGAGGACGCCGTCGCCGAGGCGATCGCCTCCGCCGCCGTCCTGTACGCCTGGATAGTCCTGCCGGCCGCCGTCCTGCTCCTCGGCACCGTCGGGGTGGGCCGTCGGGGTCGCTTCCCGGGTGTCACCGCCGCCCTGCGCGCCGCGGTGCTGCGCGAGCGGTACCGGGTGCGGCGCGCCGAGCTCGACGGTGGTCGAAGGAACGGTCGAGCGGAGGGTTCCGTCCCGCCGCTCCGTCATCTGATCGTGCGGGCGCACACCGTCGCCCGTGTCGCTCCGGCGGACCGGACATGACGACGGGGACGTCCTCCTCGGAGGACGGCCCCGTCGATCCACTCGTCTACCGGTGCGCGCCCACCGGATCGCGGTGCGTTGCGCGCTGCCGCTCCGTCTGCTCGGTCAGCAGGTGGCCGAACAGACCCCCGGCGCGCAGCCATTCCCACTCGAGGGGAGTGTCGATCCGGGAGAGCGCCGTGCCCTCCCACACGATCTCGCCTGCACGGCGGACCCGGACGGTGATCTCGGTGGTCGATCCGAGAGCGGCCAGTCCACCACCGTCGACTTGGGGAGCCCGGTGATCCCGACGAGTTCGCGCAGCGTCCGGATCGGGTGCTCGGCGTCGAATGCGTTGAACAGATCGAACGCGCGGGCGACGCTCCGCACGCCGCCGTCGGCTCCGGCGACCGTCGATGCCTGTGTCATGCGAGTCACTCCAGGCCCACAGAACAGTCCGAACAATCCGCAGAATGGAACACATGAGTGTTTCCCCAGGAATACTCTCGGGACGTTCCGCTGAATGAGAGAAAATGGTGAATGTGTTCCGTCTTGTGGAACTCGCGGTCGTGGGGTGAGCCACTCTCACGGCAGGCTCCTGCCACGGTGGAGCAGTGGCATCGCCGGCGTCGGCTACGGTGACCCGGTGCCTCTCGTGATCACCACCGTGAACGTCAACGGCGTGCGTGCAGCCGCAGCCAAGGGTCTCGTCGACTGGCTCGCCTCGTCGGCCGCCGACATCGTGTGCCTGCAGGAGGTGCGGGCCACCGAGAAGCAGTTCCACGCCGCGATCGCCCCGGCGCTGGAGGCCGGATGGCACTGTGTCGGCGCAGAGTCCTCGGCCAAGGGCCGCGCCGGGGTGGCGATCCTCTCGCGTGTCCCGGCGGACGCCGTCCGCGTCGGATTCGACGTCGACGAGTTCGCCTCGGCCGGCCGCTACATCGAGGCCGACTTCGGCGACGTGACGGTGGGAAGCCTCTACCTGCCGACCGGTGAAGCACAGACGCCGAAGCAGGACGAGAAGGAACACTTCATGAAGAGCTTCGCGACCTACCTCGCCGAACGGTACGCCGCGGTGACGGCCGCAGGTCGCGACATGGTGGTGTGCGGCGACTGGAACATCGCCCCTACCGAGCGGGACATCAAGAACTGGAAGGGAAACGTCAAGAAGTCCGGCTTCCTGCCCGAGGAGCGCGCGTGGGTCGGCGACCTCCTCGAGACCGGCTGGCGCGACGTGGGGCGCGACCTCCACGGCGACGTCGCGGGCCCCTATTCGTGGTGGTCGTACCGCGGCAAGGCATTCGACACCGACGCAGGCTGGCGCATCGACTACCACCTCGTGACCCCGGGCCTGGCGGCCCGCGCGAGCGAGGCCCGCGTCGAACGCGCAGCGAGCTACGACCAGCGCTGGTCCGACCATGCACCGGTGACCGTGACCTTCGATCGCTGACCGCTTCTGCGGATCGGCGCAGAAGTGCCCACCTCGGTCGCAGCGCGGCGTGGCCTGCGTGGAATCATCGACGGCATGTCGAGCACTGCAGAACAGAACGCCACGAAGCCGAAGGCCCGCCCCCGTGTGCTGTCCGGCATCCAGCCCACCTCGGATTCGTTCCACCTCGGGAACTTCCTCGGGGCACTGGCGCAGTGGGTTCCGGCGCAGGACGAGAACGACGCCTTCTACTTCATCCCCGATCTGCACGCGATCACCGTTCCGCACGAGCCGAAGCTGCTGCGCAAGCGAGTGCTCGTCTCCGTGGCGCAGTTGCTCGCGATCGGTATCGATCCGGAGAAGTCCGTGCTGTTCGTGCAGAGCCAGGTGCCCGAGCACGCCGAGCTCGCCTGGGTCCTGAGCTGCATCACCGGTTTCGGTGAGGCCAGCCGGATGACGCAGTTCAAGGACAAGTCGGCCAAGCAGGGCACCGAGCACGCCGGCGTCGGCCTGTTCACCTATCCGATCCTCATGGCCGCCGACATCCTGCTCTACCGCGCGAGCCACGTGCCGGTGGGGGAGGACCAGCGTCAGCACCTCGAACTCACGCGAGATCTCGCGCAGCGCTTCAACTCCCGCTTCGGCAAGACCTTCGTCGTCCCCGAGCCGACGATCGTGAAGGAGACCGCGAAGATCTACGACCTGCAGGATCCGACGTCGAAGATGAGCAAGTCCGCGGCGACCGACGCGGGCCTGATCAACCTGCTCGACGATCCGAAGGTCTCGGCGAAGAAGATCCGCTCCGCGGTGACCGACAACGAGCGTGAGATCCGTTTCGACCGCGAGAACAAGCCCGGAGTGTCGAACCTGCTCACCATCCAGTCGGCGCTGTCGGGTCGCAGCATCGACGAACTCGTCGCCGGCTACGAGGGCAAGGGTTACGGCGATCTGAAGGCCGACACCGCAGAGGTCCTCACCGAGTTCGTCACCCCGATCCGCACCAAGGTCGACGAGTACCTGGCCGACCCGGCCGAACTGAACCGCATTCTCGCGGGCGGCGCGGACCGCGCTCGCGAGGTCGCATCCCGCACCTTGGCGCAGGTCTATGACAAGGTGGGTTTCCTGCCGCGGACCTAGACGAAGGAGCACCCGGATGGCCGGCGAACCCGACGAGAAGCCGGGGTTTCTCGAACGTCAACGCGCGGCCCATCCGGTGCTCGACCGCGTCCTTCGGGCCGGGGTGCGGTACCAGGAGAACAAGGGCGACTACTACGCGGCCGGCCTGACCTACTTCACGGTGCTGGCGATCGTCCCGATCATCATGGTCGTGTTCTCTCTGGCCGGTTTCGTGCTCGCCGGGCGACCCGAACTGCTCGACCAGATCCGGCAGATCATCTCCGAGAACATTCCCGGTCAGCTCGGCGGCACCGTGCAGAGCCTGATCGACTCGGCGATCGAATCCCGCGGCGCGGTCGGCCTCATCGGCCTGCTCACCGCCTCGTATGCCGGTCTGGGCTGGATCACGAATCTTCGCGAAGCCCTCACCGCCATGTGGGAGCACCCGCGCGACAAGGGCAACTTCCTCGTAGTGAAGTTGCGCGACGGGGGCGCACTTCTCAGTCTCGGACTCGCGATGACCGTGTCGTTGGGGCTCTCGGCGCTGAGCAGCGGGCCGATCGCGCGCAGGATCGTCGAGCTGCTCAACATGGAGAATCTCGTCGGCATCGGCGTGGGTCTGCGAATTCTGGCTCTGGTGGCGGCCACTGCCGCCACCGGTCTGGTGTTCACCTGGGTGATCGCTCGCCTGCCCCGCGAACCCGTTCCGTTCCGCAGCGCGCTCGTCGCGGGTGCGATCGCCGGGATCGGTTTCGAACTGCTCAAGCAGACGGGTTCGATCTACCTCGAACGTGTGCTCAACGGCCCGGCGGGCGTCGCCTTCGGCCCGATCCTCGGCATCCTCGTGTTCGGTAACCTCACGGCCCGCCTGGTGCTCTTCTGCACCGCGTTCGCAGCGACGTCCCGAGCGAGCCTCGCACTCGCACACCATCCCGCGCCCACAGGGGCGGTCATCACGCCTCGCCTCGAGGTGCACGAGGGTCTCGACGCGCGCCGCGGCGCCGCAATCCTCGGTGCGGGCCTGGTCGGTGGACTCCTCGCCGGGCTGCGCTTCCGGAGGAAATGAGCGAACTCCCGGGGTGAAAACTCGGTTCGGGGGTGCCGATCGTGCCGCGGACGGGCGACGATGGAGGCGTGGCAAAACAGACGCGATCCGCCGCGCCCCAACGCGCGTTCCGGGTGACTCCGCGCAGAGCGCTCGCGGCCGTCCTGGTCCTGCTCGCTGCGCTGTTCGTTCTCCAGAACCGCAACAGTACGAGCATCGACCTCTTCTGGATCTCGCTGCAGGCACCGCTGTGGCTGGTGCTCGTCATCATCTTCGCGGTCGGGTGGGTCGCGGGCTTCCTGTTCGCACGCGGACGCTGATCCGCATCGGTTCGGCCACCGGCAACGGAGCACAGGGGAGTGGGCACAGCGGAGTGGGCGCAGCGGAGTGGGCACAGCGGAGTGGGCACAGCGGAGTGGGCACCGACGACAGCAGGCCCGTCCCCGAAGGGACGGACCTGCTGTCGTGCGAGGTGATCAGCGAGCGAACATGAGCGCGCGCTTGACCTCCTGGATCGCCTTCGTCACCTGGATGCCACGGGGGCACGCGTCGGTGCAGTTGAAGGTGGTGCGGCAGCGCCACACGCCTTCCTTGTCGTTGAGGATGTCCAGCCGCTCGGAGGCACCCTCGTCACGCGAATCGAAGATGAACCGGTGCGCGTTGACGATCGCGGCGGGACCGAAGTAGCTGCCGTCGCTCCAGTACACCGGGCACGAGGTGGTGCAGCACGCGCACAGGATGCACTTGGTGGTGTCGTCGAACCGGGCACGGTCGGCCTGCGACTGGATACGCTCGCGGGTCGGCTCGTTGCCGGAGGCGATGAGGAACGGCTTCACGGCGCGGTAGGCGTCGAAGAAGGGCTCCATGTCGACGACGAGGTCCTTCTCGACCGGAAGGCCACGGATCGGCTCGATCGTGATCGTGACGTCCTTGCCGTTCTTGTCCAGCATGTCCTTCATGAGGATCTTGCAGGCGAGACGGTTGACGCCGTTGACACGCATCGCGTCCGAGCCGCACACGCCGTGGGCGCAGCTGCGACGGAAAGTGAGCGTGCCGTCGAGGTAACCCTTGACGTAGCCCAACAGGTTGAGCAGACGGTCGGACGGCAGCGCCGGCACCTGGAACGAATCCCAGTGCTGACCCTTGTCGTCCTCCGGGTTGAACCGGGCGATCTTGAGGGTGACCATCGTCGCGCCCTCGGGCACGGGTGGCAGTGTCGACGCGCCCGTGTCGGTCTTCTCGATGGTTGTCATCAGTACTTACGCTCCATGGGCTCGTACCGGGTCTGGACCACCGGCTTGTAGTCCAGGCGAATGTCGGAGATCAGTTCCTCGCCCACCTTGTACGCCATGGTGTGCTTGAGGAAGTTCTCGTCGTCGCGCTTCGGGTAGTCCTCGCGGGCGTGTCCGCCACGCGATTCCTTGCGGTTCAGCGCGCCGACGACGGTGACCTCGGCCATCTCGAGGAGGAAGCCGAGCTCCAGAGCCTCGAGCAGGTCGCTGTTGTAGCGCTTGCCCTTGTCGTGGACCGTGATCTCCTTGTAGCGCTTCTTCAGCTCGTGGATGTCGTTGAGCGCCTGCGTCAACGTCTCCTCGGTGCGGAACACCGACGCGTTGTTGTCCATCGTCTGCTGCAGCTCGGTGCGGATGTCGGCCACCCGCTCCTTGCCGCCCTGGTGCAGGATCAGATCGAGCCAGTCGTCGACGTACTTCGTCGGCTGCTCGGGCATCTCGACGTGCTTCGTGCTGTTGGCGTACTCCGCGGCGGCGATGCCGGCGCGACGACCGAAGACGTTGATGTCGAGCAGCGAGTTGGTGCCGAGACGGTTGGCGCCGTGGACGGACACGCACGCGCACTCGCCGGCCGCGTACAGGCCGGGCACGACGTTCTCGTTGTCGCGGAGGACCTCGCCGTCGACGTTGGTCGGGATACCGCCCATGACGTAGTGGCAGGTCGGGAACACGGGCACGAGCTCGGTGACGGGGTCGACACCGAGGTAGGTGCGGGAGAACTCGGTGATGTCGGGGAGCTTCTCCTCGAGGACGTCCTCGCCGAGGTGGGTCACGTCGATGTAGACGTAATCCTTGTTCGGTCCGGCGCCGCGACCCTCGAGCACCTCGAGCACCATCGAGCGGGCGACGATGTCGCGGGGCGCGAGGTCCTTGATGGTGGGGGCGTAGCGCTCCATGAACCGCTCGCCGTCGGCGTTGCGGAGGATGCCGCCCTCACCGCGCACGGCCTCCGAGATGAGGATGCCGAGACCGGCCAGGCCCGTCGGATGGAACTGGTGGAACTCCATGTCCTCGAGCGGGAGGCCCTTGCGGAAGATGATGCCGAGGCCGTCACCGGTGAGGGTGTGGGCGTTCGACGTCGTCTTGTACATACGGCCCGAGCCGCCCGTCGCGAAGACGATGGCCTTGGCGTGGAAGACGTGGATCTCGCCGGTCGCGAGCTCGTACGCGACGACACCCGTCGCGACGGGACCGTTCTCGGTCTCGGTGAGGGTGATGTCGAGTGCGTAGAACTCGTTGAAGAACTCGACGTCGTGCTTGACGCAGTTCTGGTACAGCGTCTGCAGAATCATGTGGCCGGTGCGGTCGGCGGCGTAGCACGCGCGACGGACCGGGGCCTTACCGTGGTCGCGGGTGTGACCACCGAAGCGACGCTGGTCGATCTTGCCCTCGGGCGTCCGGTTGAACGGAAGACCCATCTTCTCGAGGTCGAGAACGGCGTCGATGGCCTCCTTGGCCATGATCTCCGCAGCGTCCTGGTCGACCAGGTAGTCGCCACCCTTGACGGTGTCGAAGGTGTGCCACTCCCAGTTGTCCTCTTCGACGTTCGCGAGGGCGGCGCACATGCCACCCTGAGCGGCGCCGGTGTGGCTGCGGGTGGGGTAGAGCTTCGTGAGCACTGCGGTGCGCGCACGCGGGCCGGCTTCGATGGCCGCACGCATGCCGGCGCCGCCGGCGCCGACGATGACTACGTCGTAACGATGTTCCTGCATGAAGGTTCGGCTCCCCTAGCTCGCCGTGATGTTCGGGTCGAAGGTGAAGATCACGTAGGTGCCCAGGCCCATGATCAGGATCATCGACACGACGAGGATCGTGTTGAGCCAGAACCGGGTGGAGTCCTTACGTGCGTAGTCCGCGATGACGGTGCGCAGACCGTTACCGCCGTGGAGCTGTGCGAGCCACAGCATCGACAGGTCCCAGAACTGCCAGAACGGGCTGGACCAGCGGCCTGCGACGAACGCGAAGTTGATGCGGTGCACGCCGTCATCGAGCATCAGCATGATGAAGAGGTGACCGAGGACCAGGATGATCAGGGCCAGGCCGGACAGGCGCATGAACAACCAGGCGTAGAGCTCGAAGTTGTTCTTCGCGGCACGCCGCGGCGTGCGCGGGTTGTCGAGGCCTGCGGGCCGGTCGTATTCCTTACCCAGAGTCTTCGCTTCGGTCATGTCAGTGCCCCGCAAACGTGTTGAAGAGGATGCGAACGGCCGCGGGGATCATCACCACGAACCAGATCGCGAGGATCGTCCAGAGCATCACGCGCTGGTACTTCGGGCCCTTCGACCAGAAGTCCACGAGCATGACCCGCAGGCCGTTGAGTGCGTGGTACAGGACCATCGCGACCAGGCCGAGCTCCATGAGGCCGACGATCGGGTTCTTGTACGTATCGATCACCGCGTCGTAGGTCTCGGGGTTGACCCGGACGAGTGCGGTGTCGAGGACGTGGACGAAAAGGAAGAAGAATGTCGCCACGCCCGTGATCCGGTGCAATACCCAGGACCACATGCCGGGGTCTCCCCGGTAAAGCGACCGTGTGCGCCCCGCCTTTGCGGGGGCGGCTTCAGTCGTGCTGCTCATCGAGTGCTGTGCCTCCAACGTCAATGGTGGACGCGTCGAGCTGCTCCTACCTGTGGGGGATTCCGCAGTACGGGCCCGACGTGAACCTGAACCGACTTGGATCGACTCTAGACCCATCCCAAACTCGGGAACCAATCTCCTGCGCCATTCGTACAGGCCCCAAAAGCGAAGTTAGGTTTGCCTTTCCAACTGTGATCTGGCGCAGTGGGGGTCGCCTACCGTCGTCCACGCCACCGTGACAGGATGGGGAACCATGCCGGACATCGACTGGAAAATGTTGCGCGCCAAAGCACATGAGGTGATGGGTCGAGCCTACGCCCCCTACTCCGGGTTCCCGGTGGGGGCTGCCGGCCTCACCGTCGACGGTCGGATGGTCCTCGGGTGCAATGTGGAAAATGTCTCACACGGACTGGGGCTGTGTGCCGAATGTGTACTCGTCGGTAACTTGTTCGCCCAGGGTGGAGGGCGTCTGCGGGCCGTCGCCGTCTGCGACTCCCGAGGCCACGTCCTGACCCCGTGCGGCCGGTGCCGGCAGGTGCTCCTCGAACACGGCGGTCCCGATCTCGAGGTCGACGCCCAGGGTGGCCCGCGTCGCCTCTGCGAGCTCCTCCCCGACGCGTTCGGCCCCGACGATCTGGCGGCCGTGCGGGAGAACGAGGCCCGCCGTGCCTGACATCGTCACCGTCATCCGCCGCAAGCGCGACGGACACGAGCTCTCCGGCGCCGAGATCGACTGGGTCATCGAGGCGTTCACCCACGAGATCGTCTCCGACGCCCAGATGTCGGCCCTGGCGATGGCAGTCTGGTTTCGCGGCATGAGCCGGGTCGAGACGGCACGCTGGACCACCGCCATGATCGACTCCGGTCGTCGTCTCGATTTCTCCGCTCTCGGCCTGCGCACCGTCGACAAACACTCGACAGGCGGTGTGGGGGACAAGATCACACTGCCGCTCGCACCGCTCGTCGCGGCCTGCGGCGTCGCGGTCCCGCAATTGTCGGGCCGCGGTCTCGGTCACACCGGCGGCACCCTGGACAAGCTCGAGGCGATCCCCGGCTGGAAGGCCGATCTGACCACCGCGGAGATCGCCGAGATCCTCAGCGACCCGGCCGTCGGTGCGGTCGTGTGCGCGGCGAGTGCCGATCTCGCCCCCGCCGACCGCAAGCTCTACGCGCTGCGCGACGTCACCGGGACCGTCGAGTCGATCCCGCTCATCGCCAGCTCGATCATGAGCAAGAAGATCGCCGAGGGCACCGGAGCCCTCGTCCTCGATGTGAAGGTCGGCAGCGGCGCCTTCATGAAGGAACTCGGCGAGGCCCGCGAGCTGGCGCGCACCATGGTCGAACTCGGCACCGACGAAGGGCTGCCCACGACGGCCCTGCTCACCCGCATGGACAGCCCGCTCGGGCGCACGGCGGGCAACGCGCTCGAGGTCCGGGAGGCCGTCGAGGTGCTCGCCGGCGGCGGACCCGACGACGTCGTCGAGCTGACCCTGGCCCTGGCCCGCGAGATGCTCGCCGCCGCCGGTGTCGACGATGTCGATCCCGCCGACCGACTGCGCGACGGCACCGCAATGGACCGGTGGAACGCGATGATCGCCGCCCAGGGCGGCGACCCCGCGGCGCCGTTGCCGGTCGCGACCCACACCGAGACCTTCCACGCCGACGCGGACGGGGTGGTCTCCGAACTCGACGCGTACAAGGTCGGTATCGCCGCCTGGCGGCTCGGAGCCGGTCGCGAACGGCAGGGGCAGGACGTGCAGCCCGGGGCCGGTATCGAACTGCACGCGGTCCTCGGTGATCGCGTCCGCGCGGGGCAGCCGATCGCGACGCTGCACACCGACACTCCGGGACGTATCCCCGACGCGCTCGCCGCCCTCCGCGGCGGTGTCCGAATCTCCGACACGGCCCCCGTTCGGCAGCCGCTCGTGATCGAACGGATCCGGGCGTAGGGGCTCGGTGGCCGGAGACCGAGCGGAACCGGCCGCCGCCGACTACCGTCCCGATCATGAACGGCCGTCTGACTCCCGAACTCGTTCGCACCGCACCCAAAGTGGTCCTACACGATCACCTGGACGGCGGACTCCGTCCCCGGACGGTCCTCGAACTCGCGGACGCGTGCGGGTGGTCGTTGCCCGCGGACACCGAAGCGGATCTCGCCCGCTGGTTCCGCGAATCCGCCGACAGTGGCTCGCTCGAACGCTATCTCCAGACCTTCGAGCACACCGTCGCCGTGATGCAGACGGCAGAAGGACTCGAACGCGTCGCACGCGAGTGCGTCCTCGACCTCGCCGACGACGGCGTGGTGTACGCCGAGGTGCGGTTCGCGCCCGAGCAGCACCTGGAGAAGGGACTGTCTCTGGACGAGGTCGTCGAGCGCGTCCTCGAAGGCTTCCGAGCCGGGGAATCGGAGGTGGCCGCCGGTGGTCGTCGCATCCGGGTGCGCTGCCTGCTCACTGCGATGCGGCACGCTGCACGCTCGTTGGAGATCGCCGAACTCGCCGTGCGCTTCCGGGACCGCGGCGTGGCGGGATTCGACATCGCCGGCGCCGAAGCGGGCAACCCGCCCAGCCGTCATCTCGACGCCTTCGAGTACACCCGCGCGGCCAACGCGCACTTCACGATCCACGCCGGTGAGGCGTTCGGGCTCCCGTCCATCCACGAAGCGGTCGCCTTCTGCGGCACCGACAGACTCGGCCACGGTGTGCGCATCGTCGACGACATCGAAGTGCACGACGACGGAACCGCCACTCTGGGCCGGCTCGCGAACTACATCCGCGACAAGCGCATCCCCCTCGAACTGTGCCCGTCGTCGAACGTGCAGACCGGCGCGGTGCGCACGCTCGCCGAGCATCCCTTCGACCTGCTGGCCCGCCTGCGCTTCCGCGTCACCGTCAACACCGACAACCGGTTGATGAGCGACACCACGATGACGCAGGAGATGGTGCGGCTCGTCGAGACCTTCGACTACAGCTGGGTCGACCTCGAACGGTTCACGATCAACGCGATGAAGTCGGCCTTCCTCCCGTTCGACCAGCGACTGGAACTGATCGACGACGTCATCAAGCCTGGATACGCCGTCCTCGTCGGGTAGAGACCGCGACCCGCAGATACCTCTATGGGTGCGCGGGGCGGGAAATGGTCATCGGAGCACGTTACAACGCGCTTTTGTGACCACTTCGCGCGCCGGAGTGCCCAAGTGGAGCTGCCGTCAGTGCCGACGCAGTCGCGCTTCGAACTCGCGCTCGAGCTCGCGCCAGGCGAGGGATTCGGTGTCGAACGGCGGCTTGGGTGCCGTGCGTCCCGAGTCGGGTTCGATCACGTGGTTGACGAACCAGCCGAGTTCCGTGGACGCGGCGAGCGCGGCCTCCGTCGAGTCGTCGTCCGCGAAGTTCGCTGCGTCGACGAACAACTCGACCGCGAGTTCGAGCTGGTCGGGGTCGACGGCCGCAACACCCTGAGCGATGTCGTCGGCGATCCCGGTGAGCACATAGACGTTGTCGTCGGTGACCGTCACGTCGAGCGATCCGTCGACGGCGGCGAGCTGGATCTCCGTGTACGGCTCGAGCGTCGCGAGGTCGTGGTCGTGGTTGTCGGCGAGGTGGCGGGCCAGCGCGCGCTCGGACGGGAAGACGTCGATCGTGCCGTCGTGGCCGAGGAAGACGGCGTCGTCGTTCACGTAGCACCGCAGCGAGTACCAGGTGCCGTCGGTCGTGATGATCCGGATGGGATCGATGCCGACCCGGGCCCAGAACTCGTAGCCGTCGTCCTCGTCATCGGTGTCGATGAACTCGTACTCGTCGTCGGCGTCGACGTCCTCGACCGTGTCGTCGGCCTCGACCTCGTTCTCGTCGACCGCGACGAGCTCGGATTCGATCTCGGCGACCACGGCAGCATCGACGTCGGGAGTGGAGATCACGGCGTCGAGCGCGTCGATCACGCCGTCCCAATCCTGCACGACCGCGGTCCCGACGCGATTCCACAGGTCGAGGCCCTCACGCGTGCGGAAGGCCGAGACACCGTGCTGCAACAGGAGGTCGATCTCCTCGCGTTCGAAGAACTTCGTCACGACGTCGAGATCGCAGACGTCGCCGAGGATGCTCACGATGTCGAAGGTGTCCTGCAGCTCGGACACCGACACGGGATCCGGATCGTCGGCCACGAGTTCGGGGACGCCGACGAGGTCGTAGGTGTGCGGTTCGTCGGGTTCGAACTCCGAGGCCGCAAGCTTGGACACGATCGGCCACGCCTCGTGCTCGACGAGGTCGTTGTCGGCACCCGAACGCACGAACGCGACGAGCTCGGGGACCGACGGGAAGGCGTACAGATCGTCGCCGTGGCCGAGGAATGCCTCCCACTCGTCGTCGCCTTCGCGCCAGCGCGGCGCCCAGAGCGTCACGAGGTTGCCGTCGGTGAGACCGAGCTCGATCGGGACGATGTCTCCAGCCATGGCGCGAAGCCTAGCCATGTCGGCGCCGAGAATATAGCCGGGGGCGGCTCGCTATCGGTTTCATCGCGTTACCGGACGGTCGCCGACGGTGACCGGGTGGTGACCGACGGCGACCGGACCGGCGTCGCTCGCGTCGAGGGCCGCGCGGAGCTCGTCCATCGCGGAGACGCGCGCGGCAGCGGCCTGCCGTGCGGCGTCGTGCACGGTCGCGAGAATCACCGCGGCCAGTTCGCGGGGGTCGGTGCCGCCGATCGGCTCGGCCAGCTCGAGTCCTTCGAGCGCTCCCGAACCGTCCACACGGGCGGTCACGCGTCCGTCGGGACTGCTCGCGGTGCCCCGGACCGCGCCGAGCCTCTCCACCGTGCGTTCGAGCGCATCGAGCCGGACGTGGGCTCGGTCGACGATCGCCTCCACCATCGGTTCGCTCATCGAACGAGACTTCCACGACGATCGGTCGGTCCGTCCGCCAGGTCGGCGCGGGACGGCAGCCGCATCCGGTCGAGGATCTCGCGGGGGACACCTTCGGCGGCGAGGCGTTCGCCGCGGACCACCGCGGCCTCGAGAGCGGCCTGCCGGTTCAAGGCGAGGATCTGATCGGCCAGTTGCCGTGCTCCGTAACGTAACTCGCGGGGGTCGATGCGAAGGTCCACGGGTAGTCCACCGTCCGTCGTGCGCACCGAGATCGTCCCGGCCCGGTTGTGGGCGGTGGCCGTGATCGGTTCCGTCGTCGTGCTGTCCATATCGGGTTGGACGCAGCGCGAGCCCGGCCGGTTCCCGCCCGGTGCGGAGATTCTCCGGAATCAGCCGGCGGTCGGGCGGTAGACACCGTGGAAGGCCATTCCACCGTTGCTGGTGCGCATCGGCGTCACGGAGACGGGGTCGCCCGCCTCGACCATGAGGCCGTTGCCCACCACCATCGCCACGTGCCCGTCCCACACGACGAGGTCTCCGGGCAGGGCGGCTGCAGGATCCACCCGTGTGCCGACGTCCTGTTCCTGGGCCAACCGCGGCAGTTCGACCCCGGCCTGCGCGTAGGCGTACTGCGTCAGTCCGCTGCAGTCGAGGCCGGAGCCGGGACTCGTGCCGCCCCACACGTACGGGGTGCCCTGCTGGGCGAGGGCGTGACGCACCGCTGCCGCAGCGGTCTCGTTCGGTGCCAGGCTGACGCTGCCGTCCGGAAGCCGCACCTCCACGCCCGTCGAGAGCCCTCCACCGAAGGTGTGGAGCGAACGTGGCTCGTCGCCGGCCGGGGCGGGGCCGGGATGGTGACCGGAGTCGATCGGGGGAGCGGAGGGCTCGGGTGGAAGGAGTGCGGACGCCCGATCGGTCAGCTCCGCGAGCGTTCCGGTCACCTGTGTCAGCACGTCCAGCCCGGCGACGAGGTGGTCGATCGCCACTGCGAGGAGCGCGAGCTGCCCCTGTGGAAGCGACGTCGCGGGTGCGGCCTGCTCGGCGAAGGTGACGAACGAGTCGACGAGACGAGTGATCTCGGCCGCACCGGTGACCACCGTGACGGTCGCCTCGAGCGCGATCCCGGCCAGTGCCGACCCACGATCGGCCGCCGCGAGGACGTCGGCGAGGACCTGCTCGGCACTCGCGATCGCCTGCGAGGCGGCCGGGCCACCCCAGGCCCAGGCGAGCTCGGCGACAGCGTCGCGCCCGGTCGCATGTACCTCCTCGGCCCACTGCGCACCGATGCGCACCATCTCACCCGGATCGACGCCGGGTGGCAGCGCGGTGCCGAACGCGTCGAGCAGGCCGGTCAGCGGAGCGACGAGCAGATCCCCTCCGATCACAGTGACTCCACGACGGAGTCGAGTCGTGCGGCGGTGTCGTCGGTGGTGTGCTCGTAGGCGGCCACGGAGGCCTTCGCGGCGTCTCCCATTCCGCCGAGCAGGTCGCCGAGCCGGCCGAGATCGCGCACGTGCGCGGAGTGGGTCGCGGTGAGAGCGGCGAGCACGGGTGCCCCGATCGGACCCAGTGCGGCGCTCAGCGTCGAGGGGTCGCCGTGCCGTGTCCGTTCGGCGGCCTCGTGCAGGCGCGCGGCGAGTTCGACGGCGTCGTCGCCGAACCTCCCGACGGCACTCGTGTCGATCCGTATCGCGTCCCTACCGGAGTTCTCGGTCACCTCGTCGCCTCTCGCGTCGTTGATGTGGGATTCGGCGCCTTCGGAGGGTTCCGTCCCTGCCTGGTTCGACGCACCCGACTGCCGATCGGTTCCGTCGTTCTATCCTTCGGACATGGATTCGCTCGTCGTCGACCATCCGCTCGCTGCTTCGCTCCTGACCATCCTTCGCGACGAACGCAGCGACAACGCTGCCTTCCGGCACGCGTTGAGGCGGCTCACCCAGATGCTCGTCTACGAGGCGGTGCGCGATGCGCCCACCGAGACGTTCGACGTCAAGACGCCGGTCGCGGTGACGACGGGGGTACGGTTGCAGCAGCCTCCGCTGCTCGTCCCGGTTCTTCGCGCCGGCCTCGGCATGGTCGAACAGGCCCACGCCCTGATTCCCCAGGCGCAGGTCGGTTTCGTCGGTCTCGCTCGTGACGAGAAGACCTTCGAGCCGGTGCCCTATCTGGAGTCGTTGCCGGAGGACCTGTCGGGTCTTCCCGTCTTCGTGCTCGACCCGATGCTCGCGACCGGGGGGTCGATGGTGCACACCCTCGACATCCTCGCCCAGCGCGGTGCCACGGATATCACCGCGATCTGTGTGGTCGCGGCGCCGCAGGGCGTCGAGGCCCTTGCTGCCTCGGGTCATCCGGTCCGGTTGGTCACGGCGTCGGTCGATGAAGGTCTCAACGAGAACAAGTACATCGTGCCGGGTCTCGGCGATGCGGGGGACAGGCAGTTCGGGCCGCGATAAACCGCGCGTCGTGTGTTACTCGTGTGACTGACGGTACGGATGTGACACCCGACCGCAGTCGTCTCGTTATCGAAAAACAACCCGCAGGTCTCGATTTCTTCTTACGCTCGGTGTGCTCCGTGTGAAGTCCACTGCGTAGGTACAGCCAGAGATGGGGTCGGCGGAATGGCAAGAATCTTCTCCCGCAATCTGATTCGTGGAAGTGTCAGAGCGGCTTCGGTGGGCGCGGTCGCCGTCCTCGCCGCAGTGACGAGTCACGGCACGGCTGCGGCCGCTGTCGACAACTCGCGCATCCTGCCGTTGGACGGAGGGCACGCGGTCGAAGTGATCCAGGCCGACACCTCGACACAGTCGGTGCCGCCGCTCGACAGCTCACCGCTGAGTGTCGAGTTCTTCCACGACGAGATTGCTACCGTTCGGATCACCGGTCCGAACGCGGCGAACTTCGTCGGGACGGCGGTGGAGGTCGGTTTCCAGGTCGGCTACCCGGTCGCGCTGCCGGGGGCGACGGTCACCGTCATCACTCCGAGCCTGTCCTGGGGTGTGGACAACGGTGCGGCCATCGGCCTCTCGCTCGACAACGAAGGTGGTGCCTCGCTCGATCTCGGCCTGGAGGCGGGTGGTTCGCTCAGCGGCGACATCATCCCGTCCCAGGAGATCGAGATCCCGCTCGAGCCGGGCGGCATCACGTCCGTCCCGATCGTCGAGGGCTTCGAGTTCGACGGCAGCTCGACGACCATCCGGATCGCCGGCGTGCATGGCTCGGTCTCGGGAGCCATCGGGCCGGTGATGATCCGTCCGTACCTGAAGGCTGTCACCGCCGACCGGAACACCGTCGTCACTTACGGTGTGCCGCAGCAGGTTTGATTGCAGCAGCAGGTCTGATCGAATCGGGTCCTGGCCCGGCCGGATCCGGCCGGGTCAGGGGTTCTCGTCACCGAGCGAGGCCGCCCATCCGCGCAGGGCGTCGAGTATCGCTTCCGCCGCCGGGCGGTCCCGATCCGTGACCACCTCCAGGTAGACCTTGAGCTTCGGTTCGGTGCCCGAGGGGCGCACCACCACGCGCACCCTCGGCCCGCCCGCGACGTCCTCGCGACTCTCGAAGACGAGAGCGTCGGTGTGCATCGGTCCCGGGCTCTCGGCGAGATCGGTCGCGGTCACCTCCAGACCCGCGAGGGTCGTCGGCGGCTCCGCACGCAGTCGCGTCATCACGGTGCCGATGCGCTGCAGGTCGTCGACGCGGATCGACACCTGATCGCCGACGTGGACACCGAGTTCGCGATGCAGGTCGTCGAGTGCGTCGAGCAGTGTCCGGCCGGCCTGCTTCAAATCGGCCGCGTAGTCGGCGACCATTACGGCGGTCGCGATGCCGTCCTTGTCGCGCACAGCGTCCGGATCGACGCAGTGCCCGATCGCCTCCTCGTACGCGTAGACGAGGCCGTCACCGGCGCGGGCGAGCCACTTGAAACCCGTGAGCGTCTGCGCATATCGCGCGCCGCGTGCGGTCGCGAGTCGCCCCAGCATGGTCGACGAGACAATGGTGGTCGCGACCAGTGAGCCGGGCGGTGACGACGCGAGGATCCGGTCGCCGAGCAGGACCCCGGTCTCGTCGCCGCGCAGCATCGTCCATCCCCGCGGGCCCGGGACACCGACGGCGCAACGATCGGCATCGGGATCGAGCGCCAGGGCGATGTCGGCGTCGACCTCGGCCGCCAGCGCGAGCAGAGCCTCTGTTGCGCCCGGTTCCTCGGGGTTGGGGAAGGCGACGGTGGGAAACGCCGGGTCGGGTGCGAACTGGGACGCCACGACGTGGATGTCGTCGAATCCCGCGGAACGCAGGGCCGCGACTGCCGTCTCGCCGCCGACACCGTGCAGTGCCGTCAGGGCGATGCGCATGCCTCGGTGCGGCGAGCGGGGGAGCGACGCGACCCGGGCGAGATAGCGGTCGACGAGGTCGTCACCCGACGGCGCGACCGGCATCCGGGGCACGTCCGCGGCGGAACCGACGGCGTCGATCGCCGTTTCGATCTCCCGATCGGCGGGTGCGGCCAGTTGCGCTCCGTCGGCGAGATAGACCTTGTACCCGTTGTCGGCGGCGGGATTGTGCGATGCCGTGATCTGCACGCCCGCAACGGCGCCCAGCGCCCGTACCGCGAAGGCGGTCACCGGGGTGGGGAGCGGCTCTCCGAACGCGACGACCTCGAAGCCGGCCGCGGCGAGAACCTCTGCCGCGGCGGTGTGGAATTCCGCTGAGCCCGTACGGGCGTCGCGGCCGACGACGACGGTGCCGTCGCCCTGCCCGTTCGCCTCGAGCCACGCCGCGAGTCCGGCGGTGGTGCGGACGACGACGGGTACGTTCATGCAGTCCGGTCCGTCGCCGACCGGGCCGCGCAACCCCGCGGTGCCGAATCGCAGCGTCACAGCCGGGCCGCCAGATCGCGCAGAAGATCGCCCATCCGGGTCGCGGCCGCACGACCCGCGGCCAGTACCTCGGTGTGGTCGAGGGGAGCGCCGGTGATGCCGGCCGCGGCGTTGGTCACCAGCGAGACCGCGAGCACGCGCGCTCCGGCCGCGCGCGCCGCGATGGTCTCGTGGACCGTGGACATGCCGACGAGGTCGGCGCCGAGGGTGCGCAGCATCCGGATCTCCGCCGGGGTCTCGTAGTGCGGCCCGGGCAGACCGGCGTAGACCCCTTCGCGCAGCGACGGATCGATCTCGCAGGCGAGTGCACGAAGATCCGGCGAGTAGGCGTCGACGAGGTCGACGAACTGGGCACCCACCAGCGGCGAGCGACCGGTGAGATTGAGGTGGTCCGAGATGAGAACCGGTTGTCCCACGGAGAACTCGGGATCGATGCCGCCCGCCGCATTGGTGAGGACGACGGTGCGGGCACCCGCTGCGACTGCCGTGCGCACGGGATGGACGACGCGGGCGAGGTCGTGCCCCTCGTAGGCGTGGATGCGGCCGGCGAGGACGAGGACGGCGTTGTCACCGGCGCGCACGGAGTGGATGTTCCCGGCATGCCCTGCCGCCGTCGGCGGTGCGAAACCGGGCAGCTCGCTCATCGGGATCGTGGCGACGGGGATGCCGAAACTCTCGACTGCGGCCCGCCAGCCGGACCCGAGGACGACGGCGACGGAGTGTTCGGCGACCCCCGTCCGTTCGGCGAGAGCGGCGGCTGCGGCGGCGGCGGCCGCGGTGGGGTCGAAGACGTGATCGGGTTCTCCCATGGCATCGGACCCTAATCGCTCACAGCTTGTTACTCGTGGGTAAGTAGGCGCGGTATGCTGACGCGCATGCCTTACCTCGAACGTGACGGCGACGTCTTCGTCCTGCATCTCGGTGACCGTGACGCGGAGGTCTCCGAGAACCGGTTCCACCCCGATCGTCTCGCCGCGATCCACTCCCTCCTCGACGAGGTGGAAGCGCACGACGGACCCGCCGCCCTCGTGACCGCGGCGACCGGAAAGTTCTGGAGCAACGGACTCGACATCGACTGGGTCGGCGCGAACCTGCCGGATCTGCCGGGCTATCTGGACTCCGTCCACGCCCTCTATGTGCGGCTGCTCACCTTCCCGGCGGCGACGGTCGCGGCCGTGCAGGGGCACGCCTTCGGTGCCGGCGCGATGCTCGCGCTCGTGCACGACTTCCGGGTGATGCGCGGCGACCGCGGCTACTGGTGTCTGCCCGAGGTGCAGCTGAACATGCCGTTCACCGTCGGGATGTCCGCGCTGATCCGTCCCCGCCTGCCGATCCAGACGGCGGTCGAGGCCATCACCACCGGCCGTCGCTACGGCGGTGAGGACGCCGTGGCCGCGGGCATCGCCGAGCAGGCCGTCACCGGTGACGCCGTGCTCTCAACGGCGGTCGAGCGCGCAGCGGCGCTCACCGCCACCCGCGGGCCAAATCTGTCGGGCATCAAGCGCGGTCTGCACGCGCCGCTGATCTCGGCACTGGAGATCCGGACCGACGCGTCGAACTTCCGGTTCGGCTGATCGCCCCGCCGCGAAGTCGACGAACCGGTCGTACGCGCCGATCGATCGGGACGCGGTGAGCATGACAGACTGGACCCCGTGACGACCGACTACGCCACGGCGATCGAGGCTGCTTCCGACACCCTCGTCGGCCTGTCGCATTCCATCCACGCCGAACCGGAACTCGCGTTCGAGGAACACCGGAGCGCCGCGAAGATCGTCGAGGTGCTGCGCGACCACGATTTCGAGGTCACCACCGGCATCGCCGACCTGCCCACCGCCTTCGATGCGCGGTTCGGCAGCGGCGAACTCGTCCTCGCGTTCTGCGCCGAGTACGACGCACTGCCGGGCATCGGGCACGCGTGCGGCCACAACATCATCGCGGCGTCGGCCGTGGGCGCCGGGATCGGTCTCGCTGCGCTCGCCGACGAACTCGACGTGACCGTCCGCGTCGTCGGAACCCCCGCGGAGGAAACCGGCGGCGGCAAGGTCCTCATGCTCGAACGCGGCGTCTTCGACGGCGTCGGTGCGGCGATGATGGTGCATCCCGGCCCGTTCGACATCACCGGGGCGACGTCGCTCGCCCTCGCCGACATCGCCGTCGAGTACGACGGCCGCGAGGCGCACGCCTCCGCGGCCCCCGAATACGGGCTCAACGCTGCCGACGCTGCGACCGTCGCCCAGGTCGCGGTCGGACTGCTGCGGCAGCACCTGCATCCCGGGCAGCAGATCCACGGCATCGTCGCGCAGGGCGGGACGGCACCGAACATCGTGCCCAGCCACACCGAACTGCTGTACTACCTGCGGGCCGGGACGAGCGAACTCCTCGACGACCTCGTCGACCGCGCACGCAACTGCTTCGCCGCCGGGGCGCTGGCCACCGGATGCAACCACCGGATCCGGACGGTCTCGCCGACCTATACCGAACTCACTCCCGATCCGTGGCTGGTGCAGGCATATCGTGAGGAGATCATCGATCTCGGGCGCCGACCGCTGCCCGTCGAGGAGGAAGGAGCGCGCCCCCTGGGCAGTACCGACATGGGAAACGTGACGAACGTGGTGCCGGGAATCCATCCGGTCATCGGACTCGACTCCGGTGGCGCGGTGACACATCAGGCTGCATTCGCGGCCGCGTGTGTCACCGAGTCCGCCGATCGGGCAGTACTCGACGGAGCGCGTGCGCTCGCAGCGACCGCCGTACGCGCGGCGACCGATCCGGTCCACCGGGCACGGCTCCTCGAACAGGCCGGCCGTCGATGAACCCCTACGTCGAGAAGTGGTTGGACCGCCACACCGAGGACCTCTCGCTCTGGCGCCGTCACATCCATGCGAATCCCGAACTCGCCCGGCAGGAGTACGCCACCACCGAGTTCGTCGCGAAGCACCTGCGCGCGGCCGGACTGGAGCCGAAGGTCCTGCCTCGCGGCACCGGCCTGATCTGCGATCTCGGTCCGACCGGCGGACCGCGCATCGCCCTGCGTGCAGACATGGACGCCCTGCCGATGCAGGAGGCCACCGGCCTGCCGTTCGAATCCACCGTCCCCGGTGTCTCGCACGTGTGTGGGCACGACGCCCACACCACCGTCGTGCTCGGTGCAGGTCTGGCGCTGGCCTCGATGCCCGAATTGCCGATCGGTGTCCGGCTGGTCTTCCAGCCCGCGGAGGAGGTCATGCCGGGCGGGGCGCTCGACGTCGTCGCGGCGGGCGGACTCGACGGGGTCGCGCGAATCTTCGCCTTGCACTGCGACCCGCGTCTCGAGGCGGGCAAGGTCGGTATGCGGGTCGGGGCGATCACCTCGGCGGCCGACACTGTCGAACTCGTCCTCGACTCACCCGGTGGGCACACCTCCCGGCCGCACTTGACCGGCGATCTCGTCTACGGCCTCGGTGCCGTCATCACGGGTCTTCCCGGCATGCTCAGCCGTCGCATCGATCCGCGCACCGGCACCGTCATGGTGTGGGGTGCGGTCAGCGCCGGCAAGGCACCGAACGCGATCCCGCGCACCGGCATGCTCGCGGGCACCGTCCGCACCGGCGACCACGACACCTGGCAGCTGCTCGAACCGATGGTCCGCGAGATCGTGCACGGTCTGCTCGCGCCCACCGGTGTCAGCTACGAACTGAACTATCGCCGCGGCGTGCCGCCGGTGGTCAACGACGAGGTGTCGGCGCGCATGTTCGAGGACGCGATCCGCGCGACCGGCCCCGACGCCCTCGCGGACACCCCACAATCCGGTGGGGGAGAAGACTTCTCGTGGTATCTCGAACACGTCCCCGGCGCCATGGGGCGGCTCGGGGTATGGCCGGGGGTCGGGCCCGAACTCGACATCCACCAGCCCACCTTCGATCTCGACGAGCGGGCGCTGGCCGTGGGTGTGCGGGTGATGACGAATCTGGTTCTCGGCGCTGCGTGACGCAGTCCGAAGTAAGCTCAGGCTTACCTGAACGGTAGGATGTGTGAGCTCACCCATACCAGGAGGAATCGATGTCCCTTCGACACCGGATCGGCGCAGGGCTGACGGCAGCCACGCTCGTCGCCGTTCTCGCCGCGTGCAGCGACAGCGGCTCGGTCGACACCACCCCGGACGCTTCGAACGGGGAGGCGCTCACGCTCTATTCCGGGCGTAGCGAGAACCTGGTGGGCCCGCTCGTCGAACAACTCGAAGGCACTCTCGGTTTCCCGATCGACGTCGTCTACGGCGGCACGCCGGAGATCACGGGCAAGCTCGTCGAAGAAGGTGCCGCATCGCCCGCCGATGTGGTCTTCAGCCAGGATGCCGGCGCGCTCGGTCTGCTCGACCGTTCGGGTCTGCTCGAGCAGCTGCCCGCGAGTGTGACGAATCAGGTGCCCGAGAACTACCGCGCGGAGGACGGCACCTGGGTCGCCACCTCTGCACGGGCTCGCGTCCTGGTCTACAACGACGACAAGGTGCAGCCGCAGGACCTGCCGAGCGGGATCGACGGGCTCCTCGACCCGAAGTGGAAGGGCCAGGTGGGCTTCGCGCCGACCAATGCGTCGTTCCAGTCGTTCGTGACCGGACTCCGTGTCTCCCGGGGCGAGGACGGTGCCCGCGAATGGCTCGAGGCGTTCAAGGCCAACGAACCGGTCGCCTTCGAAGGCAACGGACCTCTCATGGAGGGCGTCGACACCGGCCAGGTGACCCTCGGCCTCACCAATCACTACTACTGGTACGGGCTCGCGGACGAGAAGGGCGCCGACAACCTTGCCGTGCAGCTCCACTTCTTCGACGCGGGCGATCCCGGTGCCCTGGTGAACATCGCCGGCGCCGCGGTGCTCGCCACTACCGACCAGCGCGAGCAGGCCGAGCAGTTCGTGGCAGCGTTGCTCTCGCCCGAGTCGCAGACCTATTTCGCCGACGAGACCGCGGAGTATCCGGTCGTCGAGGGGACCGAAACCCAGACCGACCTGCGCCCGCTCTCCGAGATCGGGACCTCCGACATCGAACTGGCCGAACTGGCGTCCCTGGCCGAAACACAGGCGCTCCTGCAGGAACTGGAATTCATCTGATCACCCTCGCGACGCCGCGCGTCGGTACCCGACGCGGCCGGCCGATCCTGGCCACGGCCGCGCTGGGTGTTGCCGTGTTCGCGCTCGCACCCGTCGCGCACCTGGTGATGCGCGCGTTCGCGGACGGACCCGAACGGGTCGTCTCGCTCGTGTTCCGTCCACGCACTCTCGAACTGGTGTGGCGCAGCGGCGCGCTCGCCGTGACGGTCACGGTGGCATGCCTGATCCTGGGGCTCGCCGCCGCATGGTTGACGACCCGCACGGATCTCCCCGGCCGTCGCTGGTTCGCGTTGGCCCTGAGTCTGCCCTTGGCGATCCCCTCGTACGTGTCGGGCTTCGTCTGGATCGCGCAGTTCCCCGCGCTCGAAGGTTTCGTCGGTGCTGCCCTCGTCCTGACCTGCGCGTCCTTTCCTTACGTCTATCTGCCTGTGGCGGCGGCACTCGCCTCGGCCGACCCGGGGCTCGAGGAAGTGGCCCGCACTCTCGGCCGGTCCCGGCTGACCGCCATCCTCACCGTCACCTTGCGGCAGGGTTGGCCGACCGCGGCGGCGGGCGGACTGCTCGTCGCGCTCTACACGCTCAGCGATTTCGGCGCCGTCGCATTGATGCGCTACGAAGCGTTCACCCTGGCGATCTACGGAAGTTACCGGGGACTTCTCGATCGCACGCCCGCCGCTGTCTTCGGCCTCGTGCTGGTCGCGATCGCCGTGGTGCTGACCGTCGCCGAACGGAGCGCGCGCCGCGGCGCCACCGCGCGGATCGGATCCGGTACCGCGCGCACGGCCGAACCCGTGATGCTCGGCTCACGGCGATGGCCGGCGATCGGCTTCCTCGCCGCTCTGCTCGTCGTGAGCGTGGGAGTTCCGGTCGCGGGCCTGGCCCGCTGGTTGTGGAGGTCACAGCAGATCGCGGTCGACTGGTCCGGTATCTGGACCGCCACCACCTACACTCTGTGGGTGTCCGCGCTCGGTGCGTTGCTGACCACGGTGCTCGCACTTCCGGTGGGCATCTACGCCGCACGGTCGCACTCCCGATTGTCGCGCTTCACCGAGAGCGCCGCCTACATCGGCTTCGCGCTGCCCGGCATCACCGTCGGTCTGGCGCTCGTGTTCTTCGGCATCCGACTGCTCCCGCAGTGGTACCAGCAGACCCCGATGCTGGTGATCGCCTACGCGGTCCTGTTCCTCCCTCTCGCGGTGGGGTCGATCCATGCGGCGGTCGCCGCGATCCCCCGGGGTCTCGAAGATGCGTCCGCAACTCTCGGTTCCGGACGATTGCTCACCGGACTGCGGGTGACGATCCCGATCGCCGCACCCGGCGTGGTCGCCGGTGCGGCATTGGCATTCCTGACCATCGCCAAGGAACTGCCTGCGACGCTGCTGCTCGTCCCCATCGGGCACGACACGCTCGCGACTGGGATGTGGCGACATACCGAAACCCTCGCGTACGGCTCGGCAGCACCCTATGCGGTGATCCTCGTCCTCATCGCGGCACTGCCGTCGCTCGTGCTGGGACGTCTGTTGCGCGGCCGGGTCGACGCGGAAAGTGGAGGCGAAGAGTGACCGGTCTGACCATCGAGAATGTATCCGCGCGATACGGCGCCGCCGAAGTCGTCACCGATGTGACCCTCGACGTGCCGCGCGGCGATCTGCTCGCCGTCCTCGGACCGTCGGGTGGCGGCAAGACCACGCTGTTGCGAGTGGCGGCTGGGCTGCATCCCGCAGCGTCGGGACGGATCTCCGTAGACGACGTGACCGTGACCGACGTGCCACCCGAACGTCGCGGGGTGGGCCTCGTGCCGCAGGAAGGCGCGTTGTTCCCGCATCTGAACGTGGCGCGCAACATCGGCTACGGTCTGGGGCGAGCGAACCGGCCGTGGCGCGGAGGTGCGCGGGAGGAACATCGACGCCGGGTCGAGGAGCTACTGGATCTCGTCGGTCTTCCGCGAGTCGGGCACCGTAAGCCGAGCGCGCTCTCGGGCGGGCAACAGCAGCGGATCGCTCTGGCTCGTGCACTGGCACCGCGACCGTCCGTGGTCCTGCTCGACGAGCCGTTCAGCGCGCTCGACGCCGGTCTACGCGCGAGTCTGCGCGCGGATGTCCGTACGCTGCTGCGCGAACAGTCGGTCGCGGCGGTGCTCGTGACCCACGACCAGACGGAGGCCTTGGCCATGGCCGACAGGCTGGCGGTGATGCTCGACGGCCGGATCGCCCAGGTGGGCTCGCCCGAGGAGGTCTACGGGAGGCCGGCATCCGTCGCGGTGGGCGAGTTCGTGGGGGAGGCGATCGTACTCGAGGCCGAGGCGTTCGGCGACTGCGCGCAGACCCCGCTCGGGAAGGTTCAGCTCGTCTCACCCGGACACGGCGTGGGCCGCGTCCTGCTGCGACCGGAACAGATCGAAGTCGGGGCAGCGCCGACGAAGTGCCCTGCTGCCGGATCGTTCACTGTGCGCGACACGGCATTCGGCGGCGCACACAGCGAAGTGCGGGTCGAGGGGATGGGAATCGCCGTCCGTGCCCTGTGCACCACCCTGCACGGTCTGCAGGCGGGCGACCCGGTGACGGTGAGCGTCCGGCGACCGGTGCCCTTCTATCCCGGAGGGTAGGAAGGCCGGCGTCTAGAAGCCGTCGGGACGCCCCGGACCCACATTGCGACTGTTGCGGGTACGCAGATCCCGAACGTATTCGGCGGGGGCCCCGGCGATCTCGGCCGCGTCGGCCATCACGCCCAGATAGCGTGCCGACGGCAGGCCGCCCTCGTATCCGTCGACGACGTACAGCCACGCGAGGACCGGACCGTCGGCCGTGTCGACGCGCACGCGGATCTTGCGGTGGAAACCGAGTTCGGCTCCCTCCCAGCGGTCGAGGCTGCGTTCGTCGTCCTCCGGCACGTCGTAGAGCACGACGAACACCTTCGCGTCCGAATCCTCGACGACCGTCGCGAGGGCGCCCTCCCAGCCGATGTCGGCGCCGGCGAAGGTCAGTCGCCAACCGTGCAACCACCCGGTTCCCGCCATCGGCGAATGCGGGCAGCGCGTCAGCATCTGCTCCGGATGCATGTTGGACCCGTAGGCGGCGTAGATCGGCACGAGGATAAGGCTAACCCGTCGTCCACCGGAGTCGTCGGAGGGGCGGCGCAGGGACGGACGAGGAGTTATCGGGGGCCGTTGCGTGCCGGGTCCACCGGTCCCTGTGCGCGAGGTGGGGGCATTGGCATAGCGTTGAGACCACGTGTGTGCCCACCAGGCGCTCACGTGCAGCCCGACCCGGCACCCTTCGGAATCGATACAGAGGAGAACAATGACCCGGATCGTCATCATCGGCGGCGGCCCCGCAGGATACGAGGCGGCGCTGGTGGCATCCCAGTACGGCGCGACGGTGTCACTGATCGATTCGGACGGGATCGGTGGCGCCTGCGTGCTCTTCGACTGCGTCCCCTCCAAGACCTTCATCGCCTCGACCGGCGTGCGCACCGACATGCGCCGCGCCGCCGACCTGGGCATCGAACTCGACCGTGCCGAGGTGTCGTTGCCGCAGGTGCACGGCCGTGTGAAGAGCCTCGCCCGCGCGCAGTCCTCCGACATCCGCACCAAGCTCGAGGCCGCCGGGGTGAAGTTGTTCTCCGGTTACGGCGAACTCGTCGACGCGCAGCCCGGCATGGCCGCCCATCAGGTGCGCGCCAAGCTGCTGACGGGCGAGGAAAAGGTGCTCGACGCCGACGTCGTGCTGATCGCCACCGGCGCGAGCCCGCGTGTCCTGCCGGGCGCGGAGCCGGACGGTGAGCGGATCCTCACCTGGCGTCAGCTCTACGACCTCGAGAAGCTTCCCGAGCACCTCGTCGTCGTCGGTTCGGGTGTCACCGGCGCCGAGTTCGTCTCCGCTTACACCGAGGTCGGCGTGCAGGTCACCGTCGTGTCGAGCCGCGACCGGATCCTGCCGCACGAGGACGAGGACGCGGCTCTCGTGCTCGAGGACGTCCTCACCGAGCGCGGTGTGACCCTCGTCAAGCACGCCCGCGCCGACCGGGTCGAACGCACCGAGGACGGCGTCCGCGTGCTCCTCGCCGACGGCCGCATCGTCGAGGGCAGCCATGTGCTGATGACCGTCGGCTCGGTGCCCAACACCCGGGATCTCGGTCTCGACAAGGTCGGGCTCGAACTCGACCGGGGCGGTTACCTTCCCGTCGACCGCGTCTCCCGTACCGCCGTCCCCGGCATCTACGCCGCGGGCGACTGCACCGGACTGCTGCCGCTCGCGTCGGTCGCGGCCATGCAGGGCCGCATCGCGATCTACCACGCGCTCGGCGAAGGCGTGAGCCCCATCAAGCTGAAAACCGTTGCGGCCGCAGTGTTCACGCGTCCCGAGATCGCCGCCGTCGGTGTCAGTCAGGCGACGATCGACAAGGGCGAGGTGCCCGCCCGCACAGTCATGCTCCCGCTCAACACCAACCCGCGCGCCAAGATGTCCGGCCTGCGGCGCGGTTTCGTGAAGATCTTCTGCCGCCCCGCGACCGGTGTGGTCATCGGCGGTGTGGTCGTCGCCCCGACCGCGTCCGAGCTCATCCTTCCCATAGCGTTGGCGGTGCAGAACAACCTGTCGGTCAACGACCTCGCGCAGACCTTCTCGGTCTACCCGTCGCTGAGCGGATCGGTCACCGAGGCCGCCCGCCAGCTGATGCGCCACGACGATCTGGACTAGGCACCGGACGGGGCGGGATTCGCGGCGATCCCGCCCTGCTCAGGCCCAGTCGTAGGTGCGTTCGACCGCCTTGTTCCATTCGCCGAACAGGCGCTCGCGTTCGTCGACCGGCATCGCCGGCTCCCACGTGCGGTCCGCGGTCCAGTTGCGGCGGATGTCCTCCTCGTCCTCCCAGAAGCCGACGGCGAGACCGGCCGCGTAGGCGGCGCCGAGTGCGGTGGTCTCGGAAACGGTGGGTCGTACCACCGGCACACCGAGGATGTCCGACTGGAATTGCATGAGCAGATCGTTGGCGACCATGCCGCCGTCGACCTTGAGGGTGCGCAGGTCGACCCCGGAGTCGGCGTTCATCGCCTCGATGACCTCCCGCGTCTGGTAGGCCGTCGCCTCGAGCGCCGCCCGCGCGAGGTGGCCCTTCTCGACGAAGCGCGTCAGGCCGGCGATGACGCCGCGGGCGTCGGGTCGCCAGCGCGGCGCGAACAATCCCGAGAAGGCCGGCACGAAATACGCCCCGCCGTTGTCAGGGACGCTCGTGGCGAGCGCTTCGATCTCGTCGGCGGACCGGATCAACCCGAGATTGTCGCGCAGCCACTGCACGAGCGAACCGGTCACGGCCACCGAACCTTCGAGGGCGTAGACCGCGGGGGCGTCACCTATGCGATAACAGACGGTGGTGATCAAGCCGTGCTCGCTGCGCACCGGGGTCGTGCCGGTGTTGAGCAGCAGGAAGTTGCCGGTGCCGTAGGTGTTCTTCGCCTCGCCGGGGGACAGGCAGCCCTGGCCGAAGGTCGCGGCCTGCTGGTCGCCGAGGATGCCGGCGACCGGGACCCCGGCGAGCGGTCCGCGCTCGCGGGCGTGCCCGTACACCTCCGACGAACTGCGGATCTCCGGCAGCATCGACTCCGGGATGCCGAGTTCGGCACAGATCGCCGGATCCCACTGCTGTGTCCCGAGATTCATCAGCAGCGTCCGGGAGGCGTTGGTCACATCGGTGATGTGCAGTCCGGGTGGCTGACCCTCCTCGCCGACACCACCGGTGAGATTCCACAGGATCCAGCTGTCGATGGTGCCGAACGCGAGGTCGCCGGCCTCGGCGCGCTCTCGGGCACCGTCGACGTTGTCGAGGATCCACCGCACCTTCGGTCCGGCGAAATAGGTCGACAGCGGTAGTCCGGTGATCTCGCGGTAGCGGTCGGGCCCGGCGTCGCCGGCAAGCTCCTCGACGAGCCTGTCGGTGCGGGTGTCCTGCCAGACGATCGCGTTGTACACCGGTTTTCCGGTGGTGCGGTCCCACACCACCGTGGTCTCGCGCTGGTTCGTCAGGCCGATCGCCGCGACGTCGTTGCGTCGCAGATCCGCTTTGGCGAGTGCTGCGGCGCCCACCTCACGGGTGTTGAGCCACAGCTCTTCCGGGTCGTGTTCGACCCATCCCGACCGCGGGAAGAACTGGCGGTGTTCCTTCTGCGCGAGCGAGACGATGCGCCCGTCGTGGTCGAAGATGATGCACCGGCTGGACGTGGTGCCCTGGTCGATCGCCGCGATGAACTGGTTCACAGGTGATCCTCGGGTGAAGGGGACGGCTCGGTTCGGCAACGCTTCCGCTGCGCGCTGCGGGTCCGAAGCTACTACCCTTGATCGGGATACGTCGACGACTCACGGGAGCAGGTGCGGTGACCAACCAATCGGGTGTGCAACTCCTCGGACCGCAACAGCGCGCCGACGCCTGGCGTCGTCTCGCCACCGAACAGTTCGACGTCGTCGTCATCGGCGGTGGTGTCGTCGGGGCGGGAGCAGCGCTCGACGCCGCAACCCGGGGCCTGCGAGTCGCTCTCGTCGAGGCCCGCGACTTCGCGTCCGGCACGTCGAGCCGGTCGTCGAAGATGTTCCACGGCGGCCTGCGCTATCTCGAACAGCTCGAATTCGGTCTGGTGCGAGAAGCCTTGCGCGAGCGCGAACTCGCATTGACGACCCTGGCCCCGCACCTGGTCAGGCCGTTGAAGTTCCTCTTCCCGCTCACCCATCGGGTGTGGGAGCGGCCCTACGTCGCGGCGGGGATCTTCCTCTACGACCGTCTCGGCGGCGCGAAGTCCGTTCCGGCGCAGAAGCACCTGACCCGCTCGGGCGCCCTGCGGATGGTTCCCGGTCTCAAGCGCAATTCGCTCGTCGGCGGAATCCGCTACTACGACACGGTCGTCGACGACGCCCGGCACACCATGACCGTCGCGCGGACGGCCGCGCACTACGGTGCGGTGGTGCGTACGTCGACGCAGGTCGTCGGTTTCCTGCGCGAGGCCGACCGCGTGTCGGGTGTGCGGGTGCGCGACAGCGAGGACGGTTCGGTCACCGAGGTGCGGGCGCACGCGGTGATCAACGCAACCGGTGTGTGGACCGACGAGATCCAGTCGTTGTCGCGGCAGCGCGGCCGATTCCGGGTCCGCGCGTCGAAGGGCGTGCACATCGTCGTGCCCCGCGACCGGATCGTCAGCGATTCGGCGATCATCCTGCGTACCGAGAAGTCGGTGCTGTTCGTCATCCCGTGGGGCAACCACTGGATCATCGGCACCACCGACACCGACTGGAATCTCGACCTGGCGCACCCGGCAGCGACGAAGGCCGACATCGACTACATCCTCGACCACGTCAACCGCGTACTCGTCGTCCCGCTCACCCACGACGACATCGACGGTGTCTACGCTGGTCTGCGCCCGCTGCTGGCGGGGGAGAGCGACGAGACGTCCAAGCTCTCGCGTGAACACGCCGTCGCGCGGGTGGCGCCGGGGCTCGTGGCGATCGCCGGTGGCAAGTACACGACCTACCGCGTCATGGCCGAGGACGCCGTCGATCTCGCGGCCGAGGACATCCCGGCCCGGATCGCGTCGTCGATCACCGAGAAGGTGCCCCTCGTCGGGGCCGACGGGTACTTCGCGCTGGTCAACCAGACCATGCATCTCGCCGAGCAGTACGGTCTGCATCCCTACCGCGTCAAGCATCTGCTCGACCGCTACGGCTCCCTCGTCGAGGACGTGCTGAGCCTCGCGAAGGGCCGGCCCGAGTTGCTCGAACCGCTGACCGATGCCCCCCAGTACCTGCAGGTCGAGATGGTCTACGGCGCTGCGGCCGAAGGAGCCCTACATCTCGAGGACCTCCTGGCGCGCCGGACCCGGATCTCGATCGAATACCCGCACCGCGGGCTGCACTGTGCGGAGCAGACGGCCCGGCTGGTCGCTCCGGTCCTCGGCTGGGACGACGCGACGATCGACCGGGAGGTCGCGACCTACCGGGCGCGCGTCGAGGCGGAGATCGAGTCGCAGAACCGACCCGACGACGAATCCGCGGACGCGCTCCGGGCAGCGGCCCCGGAGGCCCGGCCGGAGATCCTCGAACCGGTGCCCATCACGTAGCCGCGGGCGGTTCGTGACGGGTGTCGGTGCGTGAGCACCGCCTTCGCGGCGGTCAGTGCGTGACACCGCCTTCGCGGCGGTCAGTGCGTGAGCACGACCTTCACGACGACCACGACCGTCGCGATCAGAGCCACCCCCACCGCGGCCGCCACGGTCCGGTGGGTCGGGCTGCGATTCTGTAACCGGCGCACGACGAATACGGTCGAGCCGATACGGATCAGCACGGCGACCTCGGCGAGGATGTGGGCCGTCCGGGGCTCGAGCCAGCCGACCCAGGCCGTGGCGAGCACGAGACAGGGCAATACCGCCGACGACAGGATGGGAACGGAGTCGCGGAGTTCCTCGATGCGTTCGCTGCGCGTGAGTTGAGCACCCGAACGAACGGACTGAGCGACCGACTCCGCGAAGACATGGGCGATGAACGTCGAGAGTGCGGTGCCGATCACGATCGCGATCCCGATGTACTCGGGCGAGGTCGTGATGGGGACGAGCGCGGCCAGCACCAGGATGTTGCCGTAGACGTAGGCGCTGATGCGGGAGGCCGCCGACTCCGGGGACAGAGGGCGGCGCCGTCCGGACGACAGGTACGAGGGCGTGGACACCTCGCTAGCGTGACACAGAACGCCCTCGTCGACGCCGCTACCGGAAGGGTGCGTCAGGGTGAAACAGAAGTGGGACGGTGGCGATCCGTCACCTTCGGGCTGTAGTGCATCCGCGGGTGGTAGCGGTATCGCCACGGAACGAGTTTCGTGCCGAGTCCGATGGCGCGACCGACGAGAGCGTGCGGTGCCGCCTCCGGTCGGCTCCATCGGTAGCCGAGCAGCTCGCGCACCGGCGGGTCGTACAACCCGACGGTGAGCCACAGGAAACCGGCCGTCACCAGCGGGCGGATCAACTTCCACACCTCTTCGGGGAACCACCGCAGGAAGGGCGGACGGTCGAGATTCGACAGGTCGAGTACGTCTCGGGTGGCCTTGTTGTCCTCGAGCACGGTGCGGCACCGCGGTCCCAGTACTCGAGGAAGTCCTCCCAGGATGCGGGGACCGAGTGCATCGGCATGCCGTACAGCCGGTACCACTGCACGTGCTCGTCGAACAGGCGGTGCTTCTGTTCGAGGGTGAGCGGGCCGTCGAACCACTCGATGGAGACGACGAGGCTGTAGAAGAAGGTCGCGTGCGCCCAGTAGAAGGTGTCGGGGTCGAGTGTGTGGTACCTGCGGCCCTTCTTGTCGATCCCCTTGATGGTGTTGTGGTAGCCGCGCACCTTCGCTGCGGTCTCCGGGGCGCGGGGACCGTCGAAGACGACGCCGTAGATCGGGTACAGCGATCGGTAGAGCCGTTCCCCCCGTTCGTCGAAGAACTTCGAGTGCTCCTCGACCCCGGCGCCGAGTCCGGGATGCATGTTCTGCATCGACCCCGCCCACGGCCGAAGAGCATGCCGCGCCGGCCGCCGAAGTATCGCCAGGTCAACGAATCGGGGCCCAGGGGTTCCGGTGGTTCCGGCCGCGCAGGGCGCGGTGCCGCGTGGTGCGACGACTCGGCGGTGTCCGGCCCGACGGACCCCTGACTACGCATGTTGTCAGGGGTCCGTCGGGCATGCAGTCGACGACGGGAAGCGACAAGGTGGACACCACGCGCCGCAGCTGGGCGGGCGTCGGCATCGACGAACGCCGTCGGCTGCGCAGGGAACGCCTCCTCGCGGTGGGCGTCGACCTGCTCGGACCGCCCGACGGCGCGGCAGCGAACGTCAGGGCCGTGTGCCGGGCCGCCGAACTCACCGAACGGTACTTCTACGAGAGCTTCACCGACCGCGACACCTTCGTCCGCGAGGTCTACGACCACGTCGCCGACCGCGCCCGCGACGCGCTGACCGAGGCGGTACTGTCCGCCCCCACCCTCGGCCGGGCCGAGGCCGCGGTGCGGGCGTTCGTCGAGCTCATGGTCGACGACCCCGCGAAGGGACGCGTGCTCCTCCTCGCCCCGCTGCGCGAACCCACAATCAGTCGGCGCGGTATCGAACTCGCCCCGGCCTTCGTCGCGCTGGTCCGCGACCAACTACCCCCGGGTGGCGACGAGGGACAGCGCCACATGGTGGCCGTGGGTGCCGTCGGCGCCCTCACCAGCCTGTTCATGAGGTACCTCGAAGGCGACCTCGCCGTGTCGCGAGACACCCTCGTCCGGCACTGCGTCGCGCTCGTCGAGGACGCCGGCAGGGCGGCGTGTCTACAGGGCGATCAGGGCGGGGATCCTTCCGGGCGCGGCTGACATCGCGGGCACCGGTAGACCACCCGCTCGGGATCGGTCGCGGTGCCGATCTCGCCGAACCGGATCGGGGTATGGCAGCGTCTGCACGGCTTCCCGCGACGCCCGTAGACCCACAGATTGTGGCCCGGACGACGGTCGCCGGTGGTGATACGGGTCGTCCGGTCGCGGTTCGCGACCAGCAACCGATGCGTGAGGTCGACCCACGCAGCGGGATCCCCGGCCTGCGCGACCGGGGTCCACGGATCGACGCCCCGCAGGAAGCACAATTCGGAGCGGTACACGTTCCCGACGCCGGCCATGATGCGCTGATCGAGCAGGGCCACCCCGATCGGACGGTCCGGGTCGCGCACGAGATTCGCCGCCGCACGCTCGGGATCCCAATCGGGACCGAGCAGATCCGGCCCGAGATGGCCCACGGCGTCGTCCTCCCGGTCACGGGCGAGCACCTCGACGATGCCGAGTTCGAAACCCACCGCCTGCACGTCCTCGGTGCCGAGCACGATGCGCGCCTTGTATCCGGGCTTGCGCCACCGTGTTCCGCGCGGATAGACGTGCCATTCGCCTTCCATCTTCAGGTGCGAATGGATCGAGACGTCGGCGACGCGGACGAGTAGGTGCTTGCCCCGCGAGACCACTTCGTCGACCGTGCACCCGGTGAAATCGGCCGTGGCGAAACGCGGAACACGGAAGTCCGTCTCTGTGAGCATCTTTCCCTCCAGTGCCGTTCGGAGGCGGTACGCGGCGCGGAACACGGTGTCTCCCTCGGGCACGTCAGAACCTCAGCCGGTAGCCGCGCGGGGTCGCCGAGAATCCCGCTTCGGCAAGATATCCGGCGAACTCGTGCCCATGGATCGTCTCACCGTCGACCTTCTCGACGACGATCTTGTCGACACCACCGCGTTTGACGCTCGCAGCGAGCGACGCGCATGCGCTGCGCAACCGGCCCGGATCGTCGTCGAAGGTGAGCAGCGTGCGTCCGCCGCGTTCGACGAACAGCACGAGCGCCCCGTCGACGAGCACCACGAGTCCACCGGCCTTGCGGCCCGGCCGGTGCCGCGGCGCGTCGTCGTCGGCCGACGACTTCGGCCACGGCAGTGCCGCACCGTACGGGTTGGCCGGATCGCACGCCGCGAGGGTGACGGCCGCGGTCTCCGAGTGCCGGCCCTCGATCGAATCCGAGAACGACCGGAGACGGTCGACGACCGACGGTGTCGAGAACTGCGCTCCGCCCAGCGAATCGACGAAGTAACCGCGGCGGCACCGGCCCGTCTCCTCGAACCGGCTGAGCACCTTGTACATCGTCGCGAATCCGCCGGGCACACCCTCGCCGACGACGACACCGCGGGTGACCACGCCGTACCGCTCGAGCAGCAGCTCGGCGGTGGTGTGTGCGCGGACCGTCGCGTCGGTCTCGCGTTCGGGCAGCATCGACCAGCGCCCGCTCACGGTCGGTGGCCCGGTGCGGCTCGGCAGCGTGGGCCGGGCCCGGTACATCCGGGCGCGCGGCGCCCGGCGCGGGGTGCGGTGGGCGGGCTTGGCACGGGAGGTGTCGCCGATCAGGGCGCGCAGCGGGGCGAGGGTGTCGCCCGCGATATGCCCGCTCCACACCAGCTCCCACAGGGCGTCGGCGACCGTCGTGTCGCTCGCCGTGGTGTGGAGGACGGTGACGGCGTCGACGAGTTGCCGGAAGAAGTACGCGCCGCCGCCCGAGAGCGACTCGAGGATCGCCCGGTGCACCGGCCCCAGCTCGATGTCGTCGACCGGAGCGAGGCTCGCCGGGGCCAGATCGGCCGGATGCAGTGCCACCCAGCCGTCCTTCCCGGAGATGGACCCGGCACCCGACCACAGGACCTCACCGGTCGTGGTGAGTTCGTCGAGCATCGTCGGGGTGTAGTCGCGCACGCGGGGAGCGAGGATCAGCGGTTCGAGGGCGCTCGCGGGCACCGGTACCCCGGCGAGTTGTTCGACGACGGTGAGGACACCGTCGATGCCGTAGAGCGCACTCGTGCCCGGGCCGGTGCCGAGGTGGTGCCAGTCGGGCAGGAATCGTCCGAGGGTCGTGGTACTGACGGGTTCGACGTCCTGCCGGGCGGCGGCGAGCGACCGGCGCCGCAGCCTTCGGAGCACCTCCGTGTCGCACCATTCCGATCCGCTCGCACCCGGGCGGAATTCGCCTGCCGTGACGCGCTTCTCGGACGCGAGCCGGCCGAGGACGGATTCGACGACCGCCGTGCCCAGTCCGAACCGGGCGGCGGCCTGCGCGGTGGTGAACGGGCCGTGGGTGCGGGCGTGCCGGGCGATCAGATCGCCGAGCGGGTCGGGGACCGGTTCGACGAACACCGTCGGGACCCCGATCGGCAGGGGCACGCCCAGCGCGTCGCGCAGCCGTGAGGCGTCCTCGACCGCCGCCCATCGGTGCTCACCCGCGTACGAGACACGCAACGCGCGGCGTTGCGCTTCGAGATCCTCGATCCAGGACGTCGGGTCGTCGGTGGTGCGCTCGCGCAGCTCGGCCTCGGTGAGCGGACCGAGCAGACGCAGCAGATCGGCGACGCCCTCGGCGTCGCGTGCGCGTCGCTGCGGGGTCAGGCGTTGCAGTTCGTGCTCGGCCTCGGTGATGACGTCGGCGTCGAGCAGTTCGCGCAGCTCGACCCGGCCGAGAAGTTCGGCGAGCAGCGTCGAGTCGAGCGACAGTGCCGCGGCCCGACGTTCGGCGAGCGGGCTGTCGCCCTCGTACAGGAACTCACCCACATAGGAGAACAGCAGCGACGTCGCGAACGGTGAGGCCGTGGGGGTCTCGACCTCCACCAGCCGGATCTTGCGCTGGGCGATGCTGCCGAGCAGGTCGCGCAGAGCAGGCAGGTCGTAGACGTCCTGCAGGCACTCGCGCACCGTCTCGAGCAGGATCGGGAAGTCGGGAAAGCGGCGAGCGACGTCGAGCAGTTGCGCCGATCGTTGGCGCTGCTGCCACAGCGGGGCGCGCTTGCCCGGGTTGCGGCGGGGCAGGAGCAGGGCCCGCGCCGCGCACTCCCGGAAGCGGGACGCGAACAACGCGGAGCCGCCGACCTGTTCGGTGACGATGTCGTCGATCTCCTCGGTGTCGAAGACGAAGATCTCCGAGCCGGGCGGGGCGTCGTCGGTGTCGGGCAGTCGGACGATGATGCCGTCGTCGGACGGGGTGGGGTGCGATTCGATGCCGTAGCGTTCGAGCAGCCGCGCGCCCACCGCGAGCGCCCACGGCGCGTGCACTCGCAACCCGAACGGCGAGTGCAGCACCAGCCGCCAGTCGCCGAGTTCGTCGCGGAACCGTTCGACGACGAGTGTTCGGTCGGTGGGCAGGTGACCGGTGGCGGTGCGCTGCTCGTCGAGCAGACGGATGAGATTTCCGGTGGCGTAGTCGTCGAGACCACCTTTGCGGCAGCGGGTCTCGGCGTCCTCCGGCGAGGCGTGGCCCATCTCGCGCAGGAATGCGCCGAGCGCGGCACCGAGTTCGGCGGGTCGACCCTGACTGTCGCCGTGCCAGAAGGGCAACCGGCCGGGCCGGCCGTAGGCGGGGGAGACCAGCACCCGGTCGAAGGTGATCTCCTCGATCCGCCAGCTGGTGGCACCGAGCGCGAAGACGTCACCCACTCGCGACTCGTAGACCATCTCCTCGTCGAGTTCGCCCACCCGCGTGTTCTTCTCGCCGACCATGTACACGGTGAACAGGCCGCGGTCGGGGATCGTGCCGCCGGAGGTGACGGCGAGCCGTTGGGCGCCGGGCCTGCCGATGAGGGTGCCGGCCGTGCGGTCCCATACCACCCGGGGACGGAGCTCGGCGAACTCGTCGGACGGATAGCGGCCGGCGAGCAGGTCGAGGACGGATTCGTAGACGCCGCGGGAGAGCGTCGCGAACGATCCGCTGCGCCGCACCGTGTCGAACCAGTCGTCGACGTCGACGGGTTCGAGGGCCGTGGCCGCGACCGTCTGCTGGGCGAGCACGTCCAGTGGATTCGCCGGGACCTGCAGCGCCTCGATGTGTCCCTCGACCATCCGCTCGACGGTCACCGCGCAGTGCACGAGATCGGTGCGGTGCTTGGGGAACAGCACGCCGCGTGAGGTCTCGCCCACCTGGTGCCCGGCGCGACCGACGCGCTGCAGACCGCTGGCCACCGAGGGCGGAGCCTCGACCTGGATCACGAGATCGACCGCACCCATGTCGATGCCGAGTTCGAGACTCGACGTCGCCACCACGCACCGCAACCGGCCCGACTTGAGATCGTCCTCGATCAGAGCGCGCTGGTCCTTGCTCACCGACCCGTGGTGGGCGCGAGCGAGCACGGGTGCAGCGCCGGCGGTGGTCTCGGTGGGCGATCCGAGCTGCGAAGGCGGTGCGCCCTCGCGGTCCACCTGCTCGCCGAGGCGTTCGGCCTGGATCTCGTTGAGCCGGGCGGTGAGACGTTCGGACAGTCGCCGGGAATTGGCGAACACGATCGTCGACCGGTGCTCGGTGATGAGATCGACGATCTGCTCCTCGACGTGCGGCCAGATCGACCCGGCCTGCGGTGTGGGTGAGAACGATTCCTCGTCGGGCTCGGAAACCCCGAGTTCGGTCATGTCCTCGACCGGTACGCGCACCGCGAGATCCCACGTCTTCGCCGAGGGCGGCGCGACGATCCGGATGGGGGCGGAACCGGCGAGGAACCGGCCGACCTCCTCGTGCGGTCGCACGGTGGCCGACAACCCGATGCGTTGGGCCGGCGCGCGCAGGAGCTGGTCGAGACGCTCGAGCGACAGCGCGAGATGCGCCCCGCGTTTCGTCCCCGCCACCGCGTGGACCTCGTCGACGATCACCGTCTCGACACCGACGAGGTTCTCCCGCGCGGACGAGGTGAGCATGAGGAAGAGCGACTCGGGCGTCGTGATGAGGATGTCCGGTGGCGTGCGCGCCATGGCGCGACGATCGGCCTGGGAGGTGTCGCCGGAACGCACACCGACGGTGATGTCGGGTGGCGTCAGACCGAGCCGTTTCGCGGTCTGGGTGATGCCGACGAGCGGAGACCGCAGGTTGCGCTCGACGTCGACGGCGAGGGCCTTGAGCGGCGAGACGTACAGCACGCGGGTGCGGTGCTCGCGCGCGGCGTGCTCGTCGGCCGGGGTGGACGAGAGCCGGTCGAGCGACCACAGGAACGCCGACAGGGTCTTGCCCGACCCGGTGGGGGCGACGACGAGCGTGTGGGCTCCCGAGGAGATCGAATCCCACGCGCCGAGCTGGGCCGGGGTCGGGGACTCGAACGCCCCGGCGAACCACGCCCGGGTCGGCGCGGAGAAACGATCGAGGATGTCGGTCACCATCCCATCGTCTACCCGCCGACCGACACACTCAGTCGCCGCACGTGAACCCGCTCAGTCGTCGTACGCGAACCGGGCGATCTGCCGGCAGTGATCGTCGGCCCAGGAGTTGCGGCCGCCGCGCATCAGTTCCGTCACGAGCGCCCGCGCCGGGCCCCGCCACGGCAGCGCCTCGAACTGCTCCCGCGCGGCGGGTTCGTCGCTCCACACCACGGACACCACGGAGCCCTCGTCGATGAAGGAGAGGCCGGGGGAGTCCGCCGCGAGCTGCTCGCGGGTCGAACCCGACGCCTTCTCCAGCTCGGCCCCCGACACACGGACGTAGCCGGCGAGGCTCCGCTGCCCGTCGGAGAGGTCGAGGAACATCCCTGCGACCGCCATGTTGCCGGCGTGCACCGACACCAGCGGCTTCCGCGGGTCGTCCGGCTCGCCGGCGGGAAGACACACGACGGACCAGTACTCGCATTCGCTCATGCGGGCGTTGGGCACGATCGACGACACGACGTCGCGGAGCCAGGCCGTGACGGAGCCGAACTCGGGATACTGTTCGAGCTCGCGGTACTTGGTCTCGCGCAGCGGCAGGGCGGTCGTTGACGGGGGCACACGGGTGTTCACGCGACGATTATGACCGCAGCCGATGTGGTGTGGGTCATCAGATCACCACGCCGGGATTCAGGATCGCGTTCGGGTCGAGCGCGGCTTTGATCCGCTCGGTCAACGCCATCACGTCCGGTCCCACCTGATCGGGTAGCCAGGCCTTCTTGAGCCGGCCGACACCGTGTTCACCGGTGATGGTGCCGCCGAGTTCGATCGCGAGATCCATGATCTTCCCGAAGACCGTCTGCGCCCGCGCCGTCATGTCCTCGTCGGCGGGGTCGTAGACGATCAGCGGGTGGGTGTTGCCGTCCCCGGCGTGGGCGATCACGGCGACGGTGACGTCGTGTCGGGTTGCGAGATCGGCGATTCTGCTCACCAGTTCCGGCAGTGCGGGGATCGGCACCCCGACGTCCTCGAGCAACAGGCTGCCGGTGCGCTCGACGGCCGGGATCGCCATGCGGCGGGCGACGGTGAACGCCTCACCCTCCTCGGGGTCGTCGGTCGCGAAGACGTCGTCGGCGCCGGCCTCGCGGCAGGCCCGCACCATGATCTCGATCTCCTCCGCGGCCGCGTTGCCGGGTGCGTCGGAGCGTGCGATGAGCATGGCCTCGGCGGTGCGGTCGAGTCCCATGCGCAGCATGTCCTCCACCGCCCCGATCGACGCCCTGTCCATGAATTCGAGCATCGCCGGTCGCAGGACCGCGGTGATCGCGACGACCGCGTCGGCGGCGGCCTGCACGGTGGCGAAGGTCGCGACCATCGTGGACGCCGGTGGCGGCGGTGGGACGAGGCGCAAGGTCACCTCGGTGATGACCCCGAGAGTGCCCTCGCTGCCGACGAACAGCTTCGTCAGCGACAGGCCCGCGACGTCCTTGACCCGCGGACCACCGAGCCGCACCGCGGTACCGTCGGCGAGGACCACCTCGAGTCCGAGCACGTAGTCGGTCGTCACCCCGTACTTCACGCAGCACAGCCCACCGGCATTGGTGGCCGCGTTGCCGCCGATCGTGCAGATCTCGAACGACGACGGATCCGGTGGATACCAGAGTCCGTGTTCGGCCGCGGCCTGCTTCACCTCGACGTTGAGCAGACCGGGCTGGACGACGGCGGTGCGGGTCGCGGTGTCGACGGTGATCGCCCGCATCTTCTCGGTGCTGAGCACGATCCCGTCGGCGAGCCCGCCGGACCCGCCGGACAGACTCGTGCCGGCACCGCGGGGCACTACCGGCACCCGGTGGGCGTTCGCCCACCGCAGTGTCGCCTGCACGTCCGCGGTGGATGTGGCCCGTACGAGCGCGAGGGGAACCGCGGCGTCCGGGTCCTGCGCCCGGTCCTGCCGGTAGCCGGCGAGGATGTCGGGATCGATGATCAGTGCGCCGGCGGGCAGCTGCCCGCGGAGTTCGTCGAGCAGGTTCCCTGGATACACGCCCCAGGTCTACCACAGGATGTGTCACAGGCCACAGATCCTCTGATTGGGTGAAGTGTCGTCGGGTACCCCTTCCGCAGGACACGGAAAGGAGAAGACGATGCCGAATCCGTCGATCAAGAACGAGAAGATGTACGAGGACCTGCGCGAGGACGGTGCCTCCAAGGAGAAGGCGGCCCGGATCTCCAACGCGGCTGCGAACGAGGGTAAGTCGCAGGTCGGGAAGAAGGGTGGCAAGTCCGGCTCCTATGACGACTGGACGGTCGACGACCTGAAGAAGCGTGCGAAGGAACTGGGCATGACCGGTTACTCCGACATGAAGAAGGACGAACTGATCGACGCACTGCGCAACCATTAGCCAGCCGCCCGGACCCCCGAGTTCGGGATCAGCCGAATTCGACACCCTGGGCGAGGGGCAGCTCCGTCGAGTAGTTGACGGTGTTAGTCGCCCGCCGCATGTACGCCTTCCACGCATCCGATCCGGATTCGCGCCCGCCGCCGGTGTGCTTCTCCCCGCCGAAGGCGCCGCCGATCTCGGCCCCCGAGGTGCCGATATTGACATTCGCGATGCCGCAGTCGGATCGGGCGAGGAACAATTCGGCCTCGCGCTGGTCGAGCGTGAATATCGCCGACGACAGGCCCTGTGGTACACCGTTGTGCAAGGCGATCGCCTCGTCGAGGTCGTCGTAGTCGAGGACGTACAGGATCGGGGCGAAGGTCTCCTCGCGCACCACCTCGGTCTGCGCCGGCATCCGGACCAGTGCGGGGGAGACGTACACGCCACCACCGGTGACCTCCACCCGTTCGCCGCCGACGACGAGCGTGCCCCCGTCGGTCTGCGCGCGGTCGAGCGCCGCGGTCATCGCCTCGTAGGACCGTTCGGAGATGAGCGGACCCACGAGGACACCCTCGTCCAGCGGATTCCCCACCCGCAGACGCGAGTACGCCTTCGCGATGCGCTCGACGAACTCGTCGGCGATCGATCGGTGCACGATCAGCCGGCGCAGGCTGGTGCAGCGCTGGCCCGCCGTGCCGGCTGCGGCGAACACGACGCCCCGGACGGCGAGGTCCTGATCGGCGGACGGAGCGACGATCGCCGCGTTGTTGCCGCCGAGTTCGAGCAGGCAGCGACCGAACCTCGCCGCGACCCGCGGCCCGACGATCCGCCCCATCCGGGTGGAGCCGGTCGCACTCACCAGGGCGATACGGGGATCGTCGACGAGCGCCTCACCCACCCTGTGGTCGCCGAGGAGCAGGTGATGGAGACCGCCGGGGGCGCCGACGTCGGCGGCGGCGCGGCGCAGCAGCGCGTCGCAGGCGAGGGCGGTGAGCGGGGTGGTCTCCGACGGTTTCCACACCACCGGGTCGCCGCACACCAGCGCGATCGCGGTGTTCCACGACCACACCGCCACGGGAAAGTTGAACGCGGAGATCACGCCCACCACGCCGAGCGGATGCCAGATCTCCATGAGCCGGTGCCCGGGCCGCTCGGACGGCATCGTCCGCCCGTAGAGCTGTCGCGACAGACCGACGGCGAACTCACAGACGTCGATCATCTCCTGCACCTCGCCCGCGGCCTCCGACGGGATCTTCCCCGCCTCCAGGGTGACGAGCTCGGCGAGATGCCGCTTGTGCTCGACGAGCAGTTCGCCGAGCCGTCGCACCACGCGGCCGCGCACCGGAGCGGGGACGTCGCGCCACTGTTCGAAGGCCTGTGCCGCCGCCGTGATCGTCGCGTCGACCTCGGCGGCCGAGTGGACCGGAAGGTGTCCGATCACGCTGCCGTCGACCGGGCTGGTCACCGCGAGCGCCGCGTCGTCGGGCAGGGCGTCGACACCGCACTGTCTCAGAGCGGTCGCCGCGCGATCGGCGAGATCGGTGGTCGCATTCATCGGTGAGCTCCTTTATTGCTCGGATACCCTGCGCTGGTGCCCGAATCCTCGAGAAACGACTCGTCGAAGGAGTCGCTGGACGACATCGATCGGATGCTGCTGCGCGAACTGGTCGCCGACGGTCGCGCGACGCTCGCGGCGCTCGCCGAGAAGGCAGGATTGTCCGTCTCGGCCGTGCAGTCGCGGGTGCGTCGACTCGAGGCGCGCAACGTGATCCGCGGATACAGCGCGCGCGTCGATCCCGAAGCGCTCGGGCTGATGTTGTCGGCGTTCGTGGCGATCACCCCTCTCGACCCGTCGCAACCCGACGACGCGCCGGCCCGCCTCCGGCACATCTCCGCGATCGAATCGTGTCATTCGGTGGCAGGCGACGAAAGCTACATCCTCCTCGTGCGTGTCGAGTCTCCTCGCGCTCTCGAGCGGTTGCTGCAGGAGATCCGGGCGACCGCCGATGTCGCCACCCGCAGCACCGTCGTTCTGCAAACATTTTACGAACGATAGGCCTCTGCGCCGTAAATGTTGCTGTGATACCGGGTTTGTCCCGTTGAGTCTCGCGTACGGTGGGGTCATGAGCACTGCATTCCGAAACCCGGACGGTGCCGAGAATCTCGCCCCCGACCGGGTACACAGCATCCTCGGCCGGCACATGCTCGCCGACGGTTTCGACCTCGTCCTCGATCTCGACCGCTCCCGCGGAGTCCGCCTCGTCGACGCCCGGGACGGAACGACCTATCTCGACATGTTCGGGTTCTTCGCGTCGTCCACGCTCGGGATGAACCATCCTGCGCTGACCGATCCGGAGACAGCGCACGAACTCGCCGCCGTCGCGGCGAACAAGCCCAGCAACTCCGACATCTACACCGTGCCCATGGCGCGCTTCGTCGAGACCTTCGTGCGCGTTCTCGGCGACCCGGCGCTCCCGCACCTGTTCTTCGTCGACGGTGGTGGGCTCGCCGTGGAGAACGCGCTCAAGGTGGCGTTCGACTGGAAGAGCCGCCTCAACGAGTCCCGCGGTCTGTCCGCCCACCCGGGCGGTTCGGTGCTGCACCTGACCGGGGCCTTCCACGGCCGCACCGGGTACACCCTGTCGCTGACGAACACCGATCCGGTCAAGACCGATCGGTTCCCCAAGTTCGACTGGCCGCGGATCGACGCGCCCTATCTTGTCGAGGGCCGTGATGTCGCCGCGGCCGAGGAGAAGGCCCTCGAACAGGCCCGACGAGCCTTCGCCGAACGCGCCCACGACATCGCATGCTTCATCGCCGAACCGATCCAGGGGGAAGGCGGCGACCACCACTTCCGTCCCGAGTTCTTCCGGTCGATCGCACAGCTGTGCCGGGAGAACGACGCCCTGCTGATCTTCGACGAGGTGCAGACCGGCGCCGGCACGACCGGCACCGCATGGGCCTACCAGCAGCTCGGCGTCACCCCCGACATCGTCGCCTTCGGCAAGAAGACTCAGGTGTGCGGGATCATGGCCGGCGAACGTATCGACGAGGTGCCCGACAACGTGTTCGCCGTGAGTTCGCGGATCAACTCGACGTGGGGCGGCAATCTCACCGACATGGTGCGGGCCCGTCGCATCCTCGAGGTCGTCGAGCACGACCGGCTGATCGACCGCGCCCGGTTGAGCGGAGCGCACCTGCTGTCGGGGTTGCAGCAGATCGCCGCGCGACGACCGGTCGTCACCGAGCCGCGCGGACGCGGACTGATGTGCGCCGTCGACCTCCCGACTCCGGAGATCCGCGACGAGGTGCTGCGACGGCTGTACCGCGACGAGCACGTCCTCGTGATCGGGACGGGCACGCGCGGCATCCGCTTCCGGCCGCCGCTGATCGTCACCACCCACGAGCTCGACGAGGCCCTCGACGCGCTCGACAGGGTGACCTCGCAGTACGAATGACGGGGCGGGTCCCCCTGTTCGGGGCCGCACGGCGGTAGCTTGTCGGATATGGCCGATGCACTGGACGAGACCGTGACCGGCGGCGAGTCCTTCGCGATTCCGTCGCTGGTCAACCTGAGGGACATCGGCGGTTGCCGGAGTTCGTTCGGCGGCGTGGTCCGCACCGGGGTGGTCTTCCGCTCCACGGACCTCAGCCGCCTGACCGACACCGACGTCGAGACCCTCGAGGCCCTGAGCATCGCGACGGTTTTCGACCTGCGCACGCTCGAGGAACAGCAGCGCCGTCCCGATCGTGTCCCCGACGGTGCCCGGCACCTCGGGCTCGACGTCCTCGCCGACCGGCAGAGCGGATCGATCGCGGCCGCGCTGCCGGAACTCGTATCCAACCCGGAGCTGGTGGCGCAGACACTCGGGGACGGTCGTGCTGTCGAGTACCTGCGGCAGAGCTACCGCGAGTTCGTCACGCTGCCGAGTGCCGTGGCGTCGTACCGGACCCTGGCGAGCACCGTCGCCCACGGAGACGTTCCAGGGCTCGTGCACTGCAGTGCCGGCAAGGACCGCACCGGCTGGGCGGCGGCCTCGCTGCTCCTGTTCGTCGGCGCCGACCAGGAAGCCGTCTTCGCCGACTACCTGCGCACGAACGACGAACTGCTCCCGCATTTCGACGACTTCTTCGCCCGGTTCGCATCGCTCGGCGGCGATCCGGAACTGATCACACCCCTGCTCGGTGTGCGTCGCGAGTACCTCGAGGTGGCGATCGAGGAGGCGCTGTCGCGCTACGGAACCATCGAGCAGTACTTCGCCGCCGGACTCGGTCTCGACGACGACACCCTGCAGGCACTGCGGACCCGGCTCGTCGATCCGGACGTGACCGCCTGACCGTCACCTCGGCGCCGGCGTGCTCAGGGTTGGCACGGGGACCGGACCGTAGCGTCGCCACCGCGGTCCGGGTGCGTAGGAGCGCAGCTCGTCGACTCGGCGTGCGACAGCGTCGGGATCGGCGAGTTCGGCGCGAGCGTCGGGGTCGCGGAGATAGTGGTCGAGCACGGCGTCGAGGAGTTCGGGAGCGATCTCGAACCGGCGCCGGTCGATGCGGGCAGTATGACCGGGGTGGCGTCGGGATGAGGGACGTAGGTCGCCGTCCTTGCGGTCGTCGATGATCCGCCACGGCAGTGGAACCCGCGAACTCGTGGTGGCGCCACGCGCCGGTAGGGCCGGCACGACGACATAGAGGGGATCGGCCAGTACTCCGGACGCCGTTGCCTCCCAGGGGATCCAGGTGTCCGTGGCGTGATCGCTGAAGCGGATTCCCTCGGCGGAGAGTGTGATGTAACCGGGGCGTAGTTTGTGTCGGACGATGAGGAAGCAGTAGCCGACCTGCCACGCGCAGGCGAGGACGGCCAGGACGACGTTGATGTCCAGCCGCTGTTCGTCGGGCTCGCCCGTCAGCCAGATGAGCCCGAGGAGCATGAGCGTGAACGCTCCGATCTGGACGAAAGCGATCCGGAACACCCAGGACGACTGCCGCAGAACCAGCGCCGGTGCCGTGGATCCGGTGTCCGCCGTGATGTGGTCCGCCTTCGTGCGAGGGCTGTACATGAGGAAGCCGAGCACCGGATACATGAGGATCGTGGCGCTCAGCGCCAGGATCACCGGCCAGCCCCTGGGCAGTTCGAGGGGAGCCCCCTGTGCTGCCTGCTCGATCAACACTGCCGGGACGAGCAGCAGGAAGACGAGACCGACGATTCCGGTCCCGAGAACGACGAAAGGGGCACGCGAGTCGCCGTAGGTGCGGAGACCGTGGTCGTCAGAAGATGGCATCGAATGCTCCTCGTCCCAGCCTGGCCAATCCTCCGATGGAGGCACCGGCGAGTTCTTTGGTTGCGCTTGCAGCACTTCCGACTTCGGCCAGGCCAGCGCTGAAGGATCCACCGATCGATTTCGTGCTCGACTCGTAGAGATTGTCGACCGCGCCGGAGGTGAAGATTCCGGTGACCGTCCCTGCTGCTGCGCCGACCACCGCTCCGAACGCCGTGCCGGCGCCCGGAACGATCGACCCGACCATCGCACCTGCCGCGGAACCGGCGGCTATCGATGCTCCGAGACCGAGGCCGTTGGATACCACGGCCTGTTCGAGGGACTCACCACCCGCGAAATAGTCGAGCCCGACACCGGCGACAAGACCTATGGTCCCCGCGGCCCGGCCGGCGGTCCGGGACATCGATGCCATGTCGTCGAGGCGTCCGGTGGTCGCCACCAGATCGTCGAGTGGTTCCCGCGCAGAACCGAACAGACGTCGTAACTCGTCGTAGGGTGTGTCCGGCGAAAGCGAGAGAAATCGCTCCATCTCACGGATCGCCTCGGTCTGGAGGTGCTGCTGCATGGTGAGGAGGTCCGCGATCCTGCCTTGCAGGTTCTTGTCGACGTAGTCGAGCGCGGTGCTCACGAGGAAGGACGCGGACCACGGGTGTCCGGTCCAGGTGTTCGTGGCGGTTGCGACTGCGACGGACCAGCGAGCGTGCACCGCCTCGGCGGCGTCACTCGCTTCTTGATATGCCGAGGTCCTCCGGAAAGCGGCTTCGTCGTCACCCGGGGGAGGATTACCGATCGTGTTGCATACGACCGGCAATCCCGCGGCCAAGGCACGAGCGCGGATGTCGGCCATGTCGGACAGGGCGCGCGACAGTTCGTCCGACAGGTCCGCGAAGACATCGGCGGTCTTCGATGTCCGCGCGTGGAAATCGTCGATGGCGTGGACGTGTTCGCTCGACCTGCCGAGATAGGTCTCGGAAGCGTCGCCCTCCCAAGCGTCGTCGGCGATGCGGCGCGCCCGGGCTGCGGCGTCGGCGACGTTCCCGATCGTGGTGCCCAGCGTCGTGCGGATCCAGTCCTCGACCCGTCGGATATCGGTGGGGTTGCCGGCGATGAAGGTGTCGATCGGCACGGTCACTCCGACCAGGTCCGGACGAGCGCGGCGGCGGCCTCGTCGTCGGCTTCCCGGTACGTCTGCGCTGTGGTCGTCAGCAGGCCACCCGTTCCGCCGAGCACCTCGACCATGCCGGCGAGGTCGGTGACGATCTGCGCAAGCATGCCGGTGAGCGGACCGGTCGCGAGACCCGCGTCCACACTCGTGGGGCAGGTGTCGACGAGATCCGCGGTGTCGGTGGCCGCACCCGTGTAGATGCCTGCGGCCCGATCGAGTTCGTCGGGATCGACGTACAGGCTCATCTCGCGTCTCCGGAGGCCGGGTGCCGACGTTCCGCTTCGGGTATCGGGACGTCGAGCAGCAGCGAATCCCACGGCTGTGCCTCCCGCAGTCGCGGGAGCACGTGCGTGGGCAGCACCAGCCACGGTTGCCCGGCGCCGCAGCAGGAGTGGAGACGGTCGAGCGCCGTGTAGGCGAGCAGCGCGATGCGGCCGTCGCTGAGATACCGATAGTCGACGGTGGCATCGGCCGGATCCGGGACCGCGTCCGCGCAAGGTAGATAGAGATACGGCGGGAGCACCGTCGGTAGTGCGTCCGCGACCTGTTCCTGCGACATTCGTTCCCCCGTGAGCAGCCTGTCCGATCCCCCGTCGGACTGTCGGCGCGAAGGAGGCTACCAGCGGCAGGTTTTGTGACGAATCACGGGTTGATGCTTACGGTTTCGACCGTCCGCGAGAACGTGAGCCGACGAGGGCCGCGACGGCGAGGCCGATCGCAACGCCGGCGAGATCGGCGCACCAGTCCCAGAACGAGCCGGAACGCCGGACAGCGACGGTGGCCTGGAGGATCTCCGTCAGCACGCCGTAAAGGCCCAGCCACACCACCGTGACGACGGGGGAGATCCGTGCGTAGCGGGAGCAGAGCGCGAGCGCAAGGAACATCAGCGCGTGTGTGACCTTGTCGGCGTGCGGCGGGCCGCTCGGCACCGTGCTGCCGGGGGAGAGCAGCATCGCGGTGATGACGACGACCGCGAGGATCAGGGGCAGTGCACGATGCCGGAGGAGCGTGGACGGCACGGTTCAGGCGTTCTTCTTCTCACCACGGTGGGTGTCGGCGTCGTCGGTGCTGTGCCCGTCCCGGTCGCGACCGGCGAACAGGACGATGCCCACGGCGGGGATCAGCAGGAAGAACAACCACGTGTCGAAGGTGAAGAACAGCACGAGCGCGACCAGCGGCGTCAGGCCCATCACGACCTCGCGCCACCGCTCGGGAGCCTTCTTCGGGATGATCACCGGAAGATCGTCCCGGGTCGTGGCCGAGCTATCGGTGAGGTGGGCGGGCAGGTCGGTGAACAGCACGTCGAGATCACCGCGCGTCCCGGCCGCCGACGCCATCGCGCTGCGTTCGTCGAACTCCGACAGCGTCAGCCGGCCGAGCGCGAAGTGCTCGCCGAGCAGGTCGAGAGCCTCACTGCGTTCTGCGTTGCCGATCCGGACGTCGGGGTGTTCGGGCATGCCGGCCACACTAACCTGTGCCGTCGGACCGGCAACAGCCACGGGCACCTCTCGAAGAGCTGTGATATCCGCTACAGGATCTCTGCAACAGCAGAAGGACGCGGCCGGGTACCGCGAGGTCAGGACGGCCCGCGGCCCTCGCCGAGGAGCCGGTAGGCCCGGCGACCCGCGACGAACAGCACACCGAAGGCGATGAGCAGCGCGATCGGGTGCCGGAGGACGACGATCACGAGCAGCGCGACCAGGATGAACGGAACCAACGTGAGCAGCTGTTCCGCCAGATCGCGTGGCCCGGTGGTGGCCATCGCGGCCGGCGCCGAGGGCAGGTCGGCGAACAAGGGGATCAGGTCGCCACGCACCGTGGCCTGCGTGGCGAGTGCGACCCGCTCGTCGAATTCCGCCAGGCTGAGACGGCCCGCGGCGAAGTGCTCGCCGAGCAGCGCTACGGCTTCTTCACGCTCGGCGGTGCCGATGCGGATGTCGGGGCGGTCGGCCATGACTCCAGGCTAGTGGTTTTTCGCGCGCATGAGCCGGTCACGGGGGCCCGACACGGCGAGGTCCCCCGCATCGTGAGCGATGCGGGGGACCGTCGGCCGTACTGCTCGAGCGTTGCTCGGGCGGGGTCCTATTTGATCTCGGTGAGCACGGTGCCCTGGGTGACCGCGGCACCCGGCTCGACCGCGAGGCCGGTGACGACGCCCGCCTTGTGGGCGTTGACCGGGTTCTCCATCTTCATGGCCTCGAGCACGGCGATGAGCTCGCCCTCGGCGACCTCCTGGCCCTCGGCAACCGCGACCTTGACGACGGTGCCCTGCATGGGTGCGGTCACCGCGTCGCCCGACGCCTTGCCGGCGCCGCCGCCACCGCGCTTGCGGGGCTTGGGCTTCTTGCGGATCGCGCCGGCGCCGCCGCCGTTACCGCCGAGCGAGAACTGCCCGGGCAGCGACACCTCGACGCGGCGTCCGCCGACCTCGACGACGACGTTCTGCCGCGGCAGGGCCTCGTCCTCGTCCTCGATCGGGGCACCACCGGTGTACGGCTCGATGGTGTTGTCCCACTCGTTCTCGATCCACTTGGTGTAGACGTCGAACTTCTCGCCGTCGCCCACGAACGCCGGGTTCTCGACGATGTGGCGGTGGAACGGGATGACCGTGGCCAGGCCCTCGACCTCGAACTCGGCCAGCGCGCGGGCAGCACGCTGCAGCGCCTGCTCGCGGGTCTCACCGGTGACGATCAGCTTGGCGAGCATCGAGTCGAACTGGCCGCCGATGACGTCGCCGGCGACGACACCCGAATCGACGCGCACGCCGGGGCCCGTGGGCTCCTTGTAGACGGTGATCGGGCCGGGAGCGGGGAGGAAGCCGCGACCGGCGTCCTCACCGTTGATGCGGAACTCGAAGGAGTGGCCGCGCGGGGTGGGATCCTCGGTGAGCTCGAGCTTCTCGCCGTTGGCGATGCGGAACTGCTGACGCACGAGGTCGATGCCGGCGGTCTCCTCGGTGACCGGGTGCTCGACCTGCAGGCGGGGGTTGACCTCGAGGAAGGAGACGGTGTCGCCCTGCACGAGGTACTCGACCGTGCCGGCGCCGTAGTAACCGGCCTCGCGGCAGATGGCCTTGGCGGAGTCGTGGATGCGCTTGCGCTGCTCGTCGGTCAGGAACGGCGCGGGGGCCTCCTCGACGAGCTTCTGGAAGCGGCGCTGCAGCGAGCAGTCGCGGGTGCCGGCGACGATGACGTTGCCGTGCTGGTCGGCGATGACCTGGGCTTCGACGTGGCGGGCCTTGTCGAGGGACTGCTCGACGAAGCACTCGCCGCGACCGAAGGCGGCGACGGCCTCACGGGTGGCCGACTCGAACAGTTCGGGGATCTCCTCGATGGTCTGCGCGACCTTCATGCCGCGTCCACCACCGCCGAAGGCGGCTTTGATCGCGACCGGCACGCCGTACTTCTTCGCGAACTCGACGACCTCGTCGGCGTTCTTGACCGGGTCCTTGGTGCCGGCCGCCATCGGGGCCTTGGCGCGCTCGGCGATGTGGCGGGCGGTGACCTTGTCGCCGAGGTCGCGGATGGACTGCGGCGAGGGGCCGATCCAGATGAGGCCGGCGTCGATCACGGCCTGGGCGAAGTCGGCGTTCTCGGAGAGGAAGCCGTAGCCGGGGTGGATGGCGTCGGCGCCGGACTTGGCCGCGGCGTCGAGGATCTTGTCGAACACCAGGTAGGACTCGGCCGAGGTGTTGCCGCCCAGTGCGAACGCCTCGTCGGCGAGCTTCACGAACTGTGCGTCTGCGTCCGGTTCGGCGTAGACGGCGACACTGCCGTAGCCTGCGTCCTTGGCGGCTCGGATGACCCGCACAGCGATTTCGCCGCGATTCGCGACGAGCACCTTCGTGATCTGCGCGCTGGCATGACTGGGCACGGAGCCTCCTGTTGATCGATCGTTAGGTTATTTCCGTCGACGGGCAGTCTAAGCGCCATTCGGATCGACGATGTAACCGGATGCCCGTATACATTACGGCGGCCGTTCGAGCGCACAATGCTACTCACCGGTAGGTGGGACTGCCGCCGTTTCCGGCCGTGCGATCCACGGTCCACCCACCGCGACCTCGTGCATCAGTTCGCGGGTGCGCGTCAGAAGGCTCGGGACGTTCTTGTCCGCGACCGTATTGTCTGGAAATCGCGCCGACATGTTCACACCCTCGGGCGTGCGGTTGATCCAGACGTAGACGTCGTGGGTGAAGCTGCGGCTGCGCAGCGCCTGAGCGTTCCATTCGGGCCACTGGGCGGCCATCGGTACGAACCGCACGTCCATGTACGAGACGACGAAACGTGGACGGATGGGCACGCCGAGGAGTTCGCCCACCCGCGCGAACGGCACTCGTGCGCTCGCGCGGGTGCGGTGCAGTTCGTCGCCGGCCCGCATCGCCAGGGTCTCGAAATCCGTTGTGTCCGTGAGTTTCAGATCGATCGGACGCAGGCCGACGAACCATCCGAGCGAACCCGCCCAGATCGGCCCGGCGCGGGTGTGCGCGGGCGCGACGGTCCGGAACCGATCCGCACCGGTGAGTTCGGCCGTCGCCCGGCCGAAGCACGCCAGCACGCCGGCGAAGAATCCCGTCCCGGCGCGTCGGCAGCATGCGGAGAAGGCGCTCGCCTCGTCGTCGTCGAACCAGCGTTCCGACAGTCGTTGCTGGGGTGTGGCGTGCGCGGGTCGCGCCCCGATCGGGAGGGGGAAGGCGGGCGGTTCGCCGCCGCATTCGGTGAGGGTCCGCCGCCAGATCTGCACGGCCTCGTCGTCGTCGTCGAGATGCGCGGACTCGTCGCGTTCGGCGGCGCCGAAGTCGATGTAGCTGCCCACCGGGAACAGGTCGGCGGCGCGACCGGTGCGCTCCTCCTCGTAGAGCGCCGAGATCTCGTGCGCCACGAGCACCACCGAGTACCCGTCGATGATGGAGTGGTCGGCGCCGAAGAAGACTGTGAACCGCTCGTCGGTGTCCTTCGCGCTTTCTGCGCTGTCGGGATCCCCGTCCGGTGTCCGCTCGAGCGTCGCGAAGACGTAGGACGGCCACAAGTGCGGGGTCGTGTAGTCGTCGAACAGACCGAGCAGGTGCTCGTGGATGGTGTCGGGATCGGCGGGATCGTGCCGGATGGGTCGCACCGACACCCGGCCGGGGGGAGCGGTGCGCCGCACCAGACCGCCGCCGCTCTGCTCCTCGTCGAGGTGCGCGTGGCTGCGCAGCGGTTCGTGCCGATCGATCCAGCGCTGCAGGGCCCGCCGGAACCGCTCGGTGTCGAGGGGCCCGGGGACCTCGAAGGCCGTGCCGAGCCAGGAGTCGCGGCCCCCGCCGTACCGGACCCCCGAGGTGCGCCTGAGATGCGCCTCGTGGATGTACGAGGCGGGACGAGGGTCCTCGCGCCAGTCGTCCTCGGCCGCACACGGCAGCCATTCGGTGAGAACGCCCGGGGGGATCCGGTAGTCGGCGAGCTCGGTGAACTCCATGACCGCGTCAGGTTCGGAGATGCCGCTTGATGCGCGTGAGCATCGCGCTCATCCCTCGCAGCCGCAGCGGGCTGACCGCCTCGGCGAGACCGAGCGAGGCATAGAAGTCGTCGGGCACGTCGAGGATCTCCTGTGCGCTGAGACCGTCGAGTCCCTGCTGCAGGATCGATGCGAATCCGCGGGTGGTCGGGGCTTCGGCGGGGGCGCTGAAGTGGAGCTTCACCTGCGACCGGTCGGATGCGTCGACGGACAGGAACAGCGGCGACTGGCACTCGGGCACCGGCTCCATCGCCGCTTCCTCGAGTTCGGCGGGAAGCGGCGGGAGCTCGCGGCTGAATTCGAGAAGCAACTGCAGCTTGTCCTGACCTTCGACGGCAGCGAAGTCGTCGACGATCTCGGCGAGGGGGGCGGGAATGCTCATGCGGCCGGCGCTTCTCCGGGCTCGTCGCCCTTGGCGATGGGCACGCGGACGGCGTTGCCCCACTCGGTCCACGAACCGTCGTAGTTGCGCACGTTCGAGTATCCGAGCAGGTAGGTGAGGACGAACCAGGTGTGGCTCCAGCGCTCGCCGATCCGGCAGTAGGCGATCACGTCGGCGTCCTGGTCGATGTCGCCGTAGATCTCCTCGAGTTCGGGCCGCGCACGGAACCGGCCGTCGGGCGCCGCTGCCTTCGCCCACGGGATCGACACCGCGGTGGGGATGTGGCCACCGCGCAGGGCGCCTTCCTCCGGGTAGTCGGGCATGTGGGTGCGCTCGCCGGTGTACTCCTGCGGCGACCGCACGTCGACCAGCGGGCCCTTGCCCAGGTGCGCGAGGACATCGTCCTTGAATGCGCGGATCCGGGCGTCGTTGCGCTCGACGACCGGGTAACCGCTCGTCGTGGCGGCGGGGATGTCGAGGGTGGTGTCGCGGTTCTCGGAGATCCACGCGTCGCGTCCACCGTCGAGCAGGCGGACGTCCTCGTGGCCGAAGAGGGTGAAGACCCACAGTGCGTAGGCGGCCCACCAGTTGGACTTGTCGCCGTAGATGATCACGGTGTCGGTGCGGCGGATGCCCTTGCGATCCATGAGCGCGGCGAACTGCTCGCCGTCGATGTAGTCGCGGGTGACGGGGTCGTTGAGATCGAGATGCCAGTCGATCTTCACCGCACCGGGGATGTGCCCCACGTCGTAGAGCAGGACGTCCTCGTCGGACTCTACGACCTTCACTTCGGGATGACCGAGATGAGCGGACAACCACTCCGTCGACACGAGACGGTTGGGATCGGCGTATACCGCGAACGAAGGGTTGCTATCGGGTGCGACGGGCACATGGGCTCCTGAGGCTGTGGTGGCAGGTGCGCCGTCGATTCTAGGCGGTACCGTGACGGGACGTGACCCGCAGTGACACCCACGGCGACCGGCCGGCCCCGGTCGAGCTCGCATCGCGGGAGCACATCGACCTGCTGGTCCGGCGGTTCTACGAACGGGCCCTCGACGATCCCGTGCTCGCGCCGGCCTTCGACGTCCTCGCCGTGATCGGACTCGACGACCATCTGGTGGTGGTCGGCGACTTCTGGGAGCAGATCCTCTTCCGCACCACCCGCTATCGCGGAGCGTTCGTGCCGGTGCACCGGGCGCTGCACGGACACCACGGACTGACCCCCGCCCGGTTCGAGCGGTGGTTGCAGTTGTGGTGCGGGACCGTGGACGAGATGTTCCACGGCGTGGATGCCGAACGTGCGAAGACCAAGGCCGAGGCGATGGTGGGCTCGTTGCAGAAGACCTTGTACGGCGGCACGGCCCGATAGTGCCGGGTACGGCTCAGTTCTCGAGCGCCTCGACGGGGATCGCGGCGTTCTCGGCCCACAACCGGGCGACGGAGATGCCGACCTCGGCGAGGAGGCGCCGCACCAGCGGGAGCCCGATGCCGATCACCGACGACGGATCGCCTTCGATGCCCTCGACGAACCAGCCCCCGTGACCGTCGAGCGTGAAGGCCCCGGCCACCTCGAGCGGCTCACCGCTGTCGAGATAGGCCTCGAGTTCCTCGTCCGTGGGGATGCCGAAGTGCACCACGGTGCCGCTGTGGTCGGCGGCCTCCGCGACGACCTCGTCGTCGCGGAGACGGAGCACGGCATGACCGGTGAGCAGCTCGCCGCTGCGGCCGGCCATCGCCTGCCAGCGCTCGCGGGCCGCCTCGACGGTGCCGGGCTTGCCCTGCAGAGCGCCGTCGATCAGCAGCATCGAGTCGCAGCCGATGACGACGGCGTCGCGCAGCTTCTGCTCGCGCAGGACGGGCAGGATGTCGGTGGCCTTGGCGCGGGCAAGCTCGGTGACCACCTGCGCCGGCGGCGTGCCGGGGCCGAGGGACGCGATGAGCGCGTCCTCGTCGACCTCCGACACCTGCACCAACGGCTTCACGCCCGCCGCGTGGAGAACCGCGAGGCGGGCGGGTGAAGCCGAGGCCAGAACGAGCCGGGGCATGTCAGCCGCGGTTCGGGTACGAATACGGCGAGAACGGCGCCCACTGCCGGTGCGTCCGCGTCGGATCGCCCCAGGTCTCGGGCGGCCGGGTGTCGACCACCTCGTCGCCCGCCGACGCAGCGGCAGCGGCGAGCACGGCGACGAGAGCCGCGATCTCCTCGTCGGCGGGGTTGCCCTTGACGATGCGGATGGCAGCCGCGGTTTCGGCGACCGCGGTGCTCTCCTGGGCGGCTTCGGTCGCGTCGTCGGCGGCCGTGGCCTCGACCGCGGGCGGCTGCTCTTCGACTTCGAACTCGGTGATGATCTTGTCCTCTGCCGTCGCTGTCACAGGGCCCCCCCCCGGTACGCGTCCACACAGGCATCGGATGCCCACCGGGTCGCTGTCATGTCGATCCCTCTCTCGGGTTCATCGCACGTCGTCGGCGACGTGCTACGCCGTACGGTCGCGGCAGGACCGAGCTGCGCCCGGTCCTGCCGCCGAGCGTCACAGCGGAATGTTTCCATGCTTCTTCGGCGGGAGCGAAACCATCTTCCGCTCGAGCAGGCGCAGCGCGGAGACGATCTGTCCGCGCGTGTGCGACGGCGGGATCACCGCATCGACGTAACCGCGCTCGGCGGCGACGTACGGGTTCACCAGGGTGTCCTCGTACTCGTTCTGCAGCTCGAGGCGCAGCGCGTCGACGTCCTGACCGTTCTTGGCGGCCTCGAGCAGGCGCTTGCGGTAGACGAAGCCGACGGCGCCGGAGGCACCCATGACGGCGATCTGCGCGGTGGGCCATGCGAGGTTGACGTCGGCACCCATGTGCTTGGAACCCATGACGTCGTACGCGCCGCCGTAGGCCTTGCGGGTGATGACCGTGATCTTGCCGACGGTCGCCTCGCCGTAGGCGTAGAGCAGCTTGGCGCCGCGGCGGATGATGCCGTTGTACTCCTGCTCGGTGCCGGGCAGGAAGCCGGGAACGTCGACGAGCGTGATGATCGGCACGTTGAACGCGTCGCAGGTGCGGACGAAGCGCGCGGCCTTCTCGGACGCGTCGATGTCGAGGCAGCCGGCGAACTGCGTGGGCTGGTTGGCGACGATGCCGACGCTGCGGCCGTCGACGCGCCCGAAGCCGACGATGATGTTCTTCGCGCGCTCGGCCTGGACCTCGAGGAACTCGTCGTCGTCGAGCAGGCGACGAATGACCTCGTGCATGTCGTACGGCTGGTTCGGTGAATCCGGGATGAGCGTGTCGAGCTCGATGTCCTCGGCGGTGAGGGAGTCCTCGATCGCACCCTCGATCGGGTCGCTCGGCGCGAGGCGCGGTGCAGCGGCCTGGTTGTTGCTCGGCAGGTAGGACAGCAGGTCCTTGACGTAGTCCAGGGCGTCCTGCTCGCCGTCGGCGACGTAGTGCGCGACACCCGACTTGACCATGTGGGTGTGGGCGCCGCCGAGGTCCTCCATCGTGACGTCCTCGCCGGTGACGGTCTTGATGACGTCCGGGCCGGTGACGAACATCTGGCTGGTCTGGTCGACCATCACGACGAAGTCGGTGAGAGCGGGGGAGTAGACGTGACCACCGGCCGCGGGGCCCATGATCAGCGAGATCTGCGGGATGACACCGGAGGCCTGCACGTTTCGGTGGAAGATCTCACCGTAGAGACCGAGGGAAACGACACCTTCCTGGATGCGCGCGCCGGCGCCTTCGTTGATGCCGATCAGCGGACGGCCGGTCTTGAGGGCCAGGTCCATGACCTTGACGATCTTCTCGCCGTAGACCTCGCCGAGGCTGCCGCCGAAGACGGTGGCGTCCTGCGAGAAGACGCAGACGTCGCGGCCGTCGATCGTGCCGTAGCCGGTGACGACGCCGTCGCCGAGCGGACGGTTGTCGGCCAGGCCGAAGTTGGTGCTGCGGTGGCGAGCGAGGGCGTCGAGTTCGACGAACGATCCTTCGTCGAGGAGCGCCTGGATGCGCTCGCGAGCGGTCAGCTTGCCCTTGGCGTGAACCTTCTCGACTGCGGCCTCACCGACCGGGACCTTGGCCTGTGCTTGACGGTTGCGCAGGTCGGCCAGCTTGCCGGCGGTGGTGTGGATATCGGGCGTACTCGCCGCCTCGGGCGCGGACGGCTCCTGGACAGTGGTCATGGCCAGTCAGCTTAGCGATCGTCATACAAGGCCGCTGCATCGAGGTCCCGAAGGCCGGACCACCGCTCCGGACCTACCGGCGGGTAGGTGGCGAAGGCCCACTTTAGGCTGTGTACATGGCATCCGACCGGCCCACGACCGATCTCCTCGCCCTCCGCACACCGCTCGACGAGGCGGCGTTGCGCGATGCCCTCGTCGGCGTCGAGCGCGAAGGTTTCTACACACGTCTCGACGTCGTCGCCGACACGGCCTCGACGAACGCGGATCTGCTCGCCGTCGCCGCGACCGGCGACGACCGTCGCGTGCTGCTCGCCGAGTTCCAGCACGGCGGCCGCGGTCGCCACTCCCGCACCTGGAACGGTGTGCCCGGCGCGCAGGTCATCGTGTCGGTCCTGCTGCGGCTGCCCGAGTGCCCCCTGCAGAACCTCGGTTGGCTCCCGCTGTTGTGCGGCATCGCCGCCGTCGACGCTGTGCGATCCGTGACCGGCGTTGCGGCACAACTGAAGTGGCCCAACGACGTCCTCGTCGACGGACGCAAGCTCGCCGGGATCCTCGTGGAGGTCGCGGCCACCTCGCCGGTGCCCACGGTCGTCGCTGGCATCGGCATCAACGCCACCCTCGGACGCGACGAACTGCCCGTCCCCACCGCCACCTCGCTGCTGCTCGAGGACGCCACCGAACTCGATCGCACGCCGCTCGCGCAGGCGCTGCTCGCCGGCTTAGGCGAGCGGATCCGGGCGTGGGCCCGGGCGGGATGGGACACCACCGAACTCGCCGCGGCCTACCGCGAACGATGCGGCACGGTCGGGCAGCGCGTCCGTGCGATCCTGCCCGGCGACACCGAACTGCACGGCGTCGCGACCGACGTCGACGATCAGGGACGGATCGTGATCCGCCCCGACGGCGGGGAAGAGTCCGTGGCGGTCGCTGCGGGCGACATCACACATCTGCGACCGGTCTGAGCACCCTGCGACTGCTCGCATCGGTACAAGACCGACATATGCCATCGTGGGCGGTATGGGATACCCGGAGGACGCCCTCGCACCCGAGGAAGAGTTGCTGCTGCACCGGCATCCGCACTGGAAGTCTCTCGTACTGCCGACGGCCACCTTCCTCGTGTCGACGATGGTCGCCGGTTTCCTGGTGGGACTCGTCCAGGCGCGGCTCGACGGTGCCGCCGCGACCTGGTGTGGCCTCGCCGTGGCCGCGGCGTGGATCGGCCTCGTCGGCTGGCGGTGCGTCCCTCCCTTCGTCGGGTGGCTCACCACGCACTTCATCGTCACCGACCGGCGCGTCCTCGTCCGCACCGGTGTGCTCACCCACACGGGTATCGACATCCCGATGGGCCGGATCAGCAACGTCCAGTTCCGGCACGGCCTCGCCGACCGGATGCTCCGGACCGGCACGCTCGTCGTGGTGTCCGCCGCCGACGATCCCATCGAGTTCGACGACATCCCTGACGTCCAGCAGGTGCACGCCCTGCTCTACCGGCAGGCCTTCGACGCGCAGAACCAGCGCCCCGGTGACCGTCACACCACCCGCTACCGGCGCGACGAGCACGGGCATGAGCACCGCAAGGGGTGGTGACCGCGAGTCGTAGGTGCGCCGACGCGAGTCGTAGGTGCGCCGACGCGAGTCGCAGGTGCGCCGACACGACCCGCCGGTAATCCCGACGAAGCGAACCGCGATCCGTACGCTGGCGTGGTGACTGCCGTTCTACTCGCCGAAGACGACGACGCAATCGCTGCACCGCTGTCCCGCGCGCTGGGACGCGAAGGGTACGACGTGACCGTCGAGGACAACGGTCCGGCCGCGCTCGAACAGGCACTGTCGGGCAGGTTCGAACTGCTCATCCTCGACCTCGGTCTACCTGGGATGGACGGACTCGAAGTGTGTCGCCAGATCCGGGCGAGCCGCTCCGATCTGGCCGTGCTCATGCTCACCGCCCGCACCGACGAGGTCGACTTCGTCGTCGGTCTCGATGCCGGCGCCGACGACTACGTCGGCAAACCGTTCCGTCTCGCTGAGCTCATGGCGCGTGTGCGCGCGCTGTTGCGCCGGCGCGGCGGCCCGGAGAACGACGACATCGTGGACGTCGCCGGGATCCGGCTCGAACGTGCCGCGCGCCGTGTCCTCGTGGACGGCTCCGAGGTGACGCTCGCCAACAAGGAGTACGAGCTCCTGCGTGTGCTGCTCGAGCACGCGGGGCAGGTCGTCTCCCGCGACGCGATCCTCGAGGAGGTGTGGGGCGACGCCGACCTGCGCGGTTCGAAGACGCTCGACATGCACATGTCGTGGTTGCGCCGCAAGATCGGCGACGAGGGGCCGGCCGGGGAACGTCGCATCGCCACGGTGCGCGGTGTCGGTTTCCGGCTGAACACCGACTAGCGTCTCCGGCGTGCGCAGCCGCATCCTCAACGCCGTCCTGGCGACCGTGCTGCTCGTCGCGCTGTTGCTCGGCATTCCGCTGGCCTACACGGCGTTCCTGTTCGTCGAGGACACCGCCCGCCGCGACCTGCAGAACCGGCTCGAACGCATGGCCGACGAGATCATCGCCCAGGAGGGCACCGACGGATTCGTCGTCGGTGGTCTCGACACGAGTTCCCTGCGTCTGCTCGTCCCCACCGACGGGCGGGCTGTCGTGGTCTACCCGACACCCGAGAACGTCGCGGCGCGGCTGGACATCGGCACGCCGGTGCTCGGGGCGTCGATCGTCGAGTCGTTGTCGATGGGGACGTCCGGCTCGCTGCTCATCGAGGTGCCCTCGGAGAGCATGCGAACTCTGCAGCAGCAGGTGCTCGCCGCGGTGAGCCTGCTGGTGCTGCTGTCCGTGGCGGCCGGGGCGCTGGTCGCGGTGGCGACCGCCCGAAGACTCGCCGACCCGCTGCGCGACGTGGCGAACCGGGCGGCCCGTCTCGCCGAGGGCGACTTCCGCCCGGTGGCCCGGCGGCACGGTATCCCCGAACTCGATCGCGTCTCCGACGTGCTGGATTCGGCCGCCGTCGAGATTTCGCACCGCCTGCAGCGCGAGCACGCGCTCGTCGGCGACGTCTCGCATCAGCTCCGCTCCCGGATGACCGCGATCCGGCTGCGGCTCGACGAGTTGTCCACCCACGAGGATCCTGCCGTGGTGGAGGAGGCCGAGGCGGCCATGGCACAGGTGGACCGGCTGACCACCGCGATCGACGGTCTCGTGCGCCAGTCCCGCGACAGCAGTGCCGACCAGCGCACCGACGTCTCGGTGGTCGGCGAACTCACCGGTGTCGTCGCCGACTGGCGCGGTCCCTACGAGGAGGCGGGACGGGAGCTGGTGTTGCGCGGCGATCCGTCGTTGCGGGCGGCGGTGACCGGTTCGCGGTTGCGTGAGGCGGTGGCGGTGCTGGTCGACAACGCGCTCGTGCACGGAGGAGGCACGTGCACGGTCTCGGTGCGGCAGGTCGCGACCCGCGGCGACGTCACGGTGTGTGTCGAGGTGGCCGACGAGGGAGAGGGTGTCAGCGACGAGGTCGCGCCGTACGTCTTCGACCGCGGCTTCTCCGGGGGCGGGTCGACCGGGGTGGGACTGGCGCTCGCACGTGCCCTCGCGGAGGCCGACGGCGGTCGCCTCGAACTGCAGCGACGCCGGCCGGCACTGTTTGCGCTGTTCCTCGGCGCGCCCCGCGATCGGGACACCTGTACGCCGACCGGCACGCGCGAACCCCGCTAGACCGTCTTCCCGTCAGGAGCGGTCGAGCTGCTCGCTGGGCTCGCCCAGGGGAGCGTCCGGGACCATCTCCTCCGGAAAGACGAACTTCTTGAAGCAGTAGAAGCGGAAGATCATCTGCAGCAGGTTGCCGATGATGTACGCGCTGACGAAGTCGGCGATGTTCTCCGTCGCGAGGCTCACCTCGGGTACGCGCAGGTCGAAGACGTAACTCGAGATCCATAGCGGGATGAACGAGAGCACGACGCCGATACCGCTGACGAAGAAGAACAGGAACGCCTCGTGGGCGCGCTCGCGACCGCCGCGATTACGGAAAGACCATTCGCGGTTGAGGATGTACGAGCAGATCACCGCGACGACACCGGCGATGATCTTGGCGGTCACCGGCTTCTCGGACAGAACTGTGAGCTTGAGCGTGTAGAAGATCGCCGAGTCGATCACGAAGGTGGTGCCGCCGACGATAGCGAATTTGATCAATTCGCGATGCCGGAGCAACAGCCCCCGGAAAGGCTGGGGAACTCTGCTCAACGCTTCATCGACGATTGTCACTTGGAGAAGTGTACGAAACGAAGAGGTGAATTTCCGAAACCCGACCGCACATGTCGGCGTTCCCACACCGCTGGGCGGGCCGGTGGGAGGTCCCTCGACGCTCGGCGGGGGAGCAGCGGAACGACGTCACGACATGCTGTGACACCATGGACAGCCGTGACAGGCAGACCTGAATCGTCCCCCAGATCCGATACGCCCCGCACCCTGACGACGGGCATGCCGGTCGTCACGATGATCGGTGGTGGACAGCTCGCGCGGATGACCCATCAGGCGGCGATCGCGCTCGGCCAGACGCTCCGCGTGCTCGCCGGGAGCGCCGACGAACCCGCCGCGCAGGTCAGCCCGAATGTGGTGCTCGGCAGCCATGACGACCTCGACGCCCTCCGCCGCGCCGCGACCGGCGCGCACGCGCTGACCTTCGATCACGAGGGTGTCCCGACCGAACATCTCGAGGTCCTGCAGCGCGAAGGCGTCGCGGTGCTGCCGCCCCCGCAGGCCCTGATCTACGCCCAGGACAAGATCGCGATGCGCAAGCGGCTCGGTGAGCTCGGCGCACCGATGCCGAAGTTCGCGGAGATCACCTCCGTCGAGGATGCCCGCGCCGCCCTCGACGCGCTCGGCGATCCGTACGTGCTCAAGGCCGCACGCGGTGGCTACGACGGCCGTGGCGTGTGGATTCTCGACGACCACGCCGAACTCGAGCGGGTCGTCGCCGACCAGCTCGCTGCCGGTGTCCCGCTCCTCGCCGAGGAGAAGGTCGAGTGGACGCGCGAGCTGTCGGCGATGGTCGCGCGGTCCCCGTTCGGCCAGGGCGCGTCGTGGCCGGTCGTCGAGACCGTCCAGCGCGACGGCCAGTGCGCCGTCGTCATCGCCCCCGCCCCGAACCTGCCCGAGGACGTCGCCACCGCCGCCGAGCAGCTCGCGCTGCGCATCGCCGGTGAGCTCGGCGTCGTCGGTGTCATGGCGGTCGAGCTGTTCGAGACGCGCTCCGGTGAGCTGATCGTCAACGAACTGGCGATGCGTCCGCACAACTCCGGTCACTGGGGCATGGACGGTGCCCGCACCGGCCAGTTCGAACAGCACCTGCGCGCCGTGCTCGACTACCCGCTCGGCGACACGAGCCCGATCGCGCCGGTGACGGTGATGGCGAACGTGCTCGGCGCGCCCGAGGCGCCGGCGATGAGCATGGACGAGCGACTGCACCACCTGTTCGCCCGGATGCCCGACGTGCACGTGCACCTCTACGGCAAGGGTGAGCGCAAGGACCGCAAGATCGGCCACGTCAACGTGCTCGGCGCGCCGTCCGGGTCGATCGACGATCCCGAGTACGTCGCCGCCGTGCGCGAACGCGCGGAACGCGCGGCGCACTGGCTCTCGCACGCGGTGTGGACCGACGGTTGGAACGAACACACGGGAGAAATCGGTGAGTGACGTGGCACAGGGTGCACAGGTCGGCCTGATCATGGGCAGCGACTCGGACTGGCCGACCATGCAGGCCGCGGCCGAGGCGCTGGTCGAGTTCGGGATCCGCTTCGAGGTGGGTGTCGTCTCGGCGCACCGCACGCCGCAGCGGATGCTCGACTACGCCAAGGACGCCGCCGGCCGCGGGATCAAGGTCATCATCGCGGGCGCCGGCGGCGCCGCCCACCTACCCGGCATGGTCGCCTCGGCGACCCCGCTGCCGGTGATCGGCGTTCCGGTGCCGCTGAAGTACCTCGACGGTATGGACTCGCTCCTGTCGATCGTGCAGATGCCCGCCGGTGTCCCCGTCGCCACCGTCTCGATCGGCGGCGCCCGCAACGCGGGGCTGCTCGCCGCGCGCATCCTCGGTGCCTCCGATCCGGCGCTGCGCGAGCAGATGGAGAAGTTCCAGGCGGGGCTCGAGCAGATGGTGCTCGAGAAGGACGAGGCGCTGCGGCAGAAGCTGCTCGGCTGACGGAGCGTCGCCGTGCAGACGACCCCGCTGCTCGAACGCTGGAACCGGTGGGCCCGCGGGCACACCGGAGTGATCGACGGGGCGTTGGCCGCGGTGCTCGCGCTGTTCGGGGTCGCCCTGCACGTGGCGGACGCGCGATCGGTGGCGGGTCTGTTCGTCACCCTCGCGCTCACGCTGCCGCTGGCCTGGCGCAGGACCCGCCCGGTGGTGGCGGGTTCGCTCGTCGCGCTCGCCGCCTACGCGCACCTGCTCGTCCTGCCGGAGGTCCTGCCGATCGCGGCGATCGCGGTACCGATCGCGGTGTACGCGCTCGCCGCCTACGCTCCGCGGTGGGCCGCCAACACCGCGCTGCCCGTCGCGGTGGTTGGGGGCGCACTCGCCGGAGTGCTCTATTTCGGCTACGACGGCCGCACCGCGCTCGAAGCGTTCGTGACGGCCACCTTCGTCGCGGTCTTCCTCGCTGGTGTGTGGGCGTTCGGGCGGGTCCGCGGGTTGCGTTTGCGCGAGATGGATTCGCTCACCGAGCGCAACCGGTTGCTCGAACTCGAACGCCTCAAGGAGGCCGAACTGGCCGCCACCCAGGAGCGCACCCGCATCGCCCGGGAGATGCACGACATCGTCGCGCACTCGCTCACGGCGATCATCGCGCAGGCCGACGGTGGTCGCTACGCCGCCGCGACGAACCCGGAGGCGGCCGCAGGGGCGTTGACCACCATCGCCGAGACCGGGCGTCGCGCGTTGACCGACATGCGCGGGTTGCTGTCGGTGCTCCGTGAGGACACGCCGCGCGAGTTCACCACCACACCAGGCGTCGGCGACGTGCCGGCGCTCGTCGAGCAGATGCGCACGAGCGGGCTCGAGGTCGAGTTCTCGGTCGACGGGCAGAGCCGCGAGGTGCCCGAGGGACTGGGGCTGTCGGTTTACCGGATCGTGCAGGAATCGCTCACCAATGTCCTCAAGCACGCGGGTCCCCGCGCCCGCACCCACGTCCGTCTCGACTGGCGGCCCGACACGCTCGTCGTCGAGATCGTCGACGACGGCAGGGGAGCGGCGGCGCTCGTCGAGGCCCGCCCGGGTGGGCAGGGGCTGACCGGTATCGAGGAGCGGGCCCGGCTGCACGGCGGTCGCGCGGCGGCCGGTCCGAGAGACGGTGGCGGCTACCGGGTCCGTGCCGAACTGCCCGCACCGGCGGTCTCCCCCTAGGGTGGCGTCCGTGACCGAACCCGCCCGCGACACCCGATCCGACACGACCATCCGTATCGGGCTCGTCGACGACCAGCAACTCGTGCGCGCCGGTTTCCGCATGGTGCTCGAATCGCAGCCGGACATCGAGGTCGTCGTCGAGGCGTCCGACGGCGAGGCCGCCGTCGCCGAACTCGAACGGGTCCGCGCCGACGTCGTGCTGATGGACGTGCAGATGCCGCGGGTCGACGGGATCTCGGCGACGCGGTCGTTGCTGCGCTCGGCCGACGCGCCGAAGGTCGTGGTGCTCACAACCTTCGACAACGACGACTACATCGTCCAGGCGATCGCCGCCGGTGCGAGCGGCTTCCTGCTCAAGGACGCGCCGCCCGAGGACCTGCTGGCCGCGGTACGGACGGTGCACCGCGGTGACGCCGTGATGGCCCCGCGCGCCACCCGCTCACTGCTGCACCATGTCTCGCCGTTGCTCGACGGTGCGGAGCGGCGCGCGGTGCCGGTCGCGGTGCCCGAGGATCTGACTCCACGCGAACTCGAGGTGCTCGTCGCGATGGCACACGGCCTGACCAACGGGGAGATCGCCGAGCGGTTCGTGCTCTCCGAGACGACCGTCAAGACCCACGTGGGCCGGGTGCTGGCGAAGACGGGATCGCGCGACCGCGTGCAGGCGGTGCTGTTCGCCTTCCGCGCCGGTCTCGTGCATCCCGACGATCTGCTCGGCTCGGAGGAGTAGGACCGTGGTGCCATCCCGGAGACGACCGGTCCTCCCGGGGTAGGACACCGGGGCGGCGAAGATCGACTCGCGGGTCGATGTGCGTGCGCCGCATCGTTTCTAGCGTCGAAGCATGACTTCGATCAGCTCTTTCGTACCGGCATGTTCGGCTCAGGGGGTCGCCCGCGTCTACGGGCGCGGCGACGCCGAGGTGCGTGCCCTCGACGGGGTGTCCGTCGCCTTCGCGCGGGGACGCTTCACCGCGATCATGGGACCGTCCGGATCCGGCAAGTCGACACTCATGCACACCCTCGCCGGTCTCGACGGTGTCGATTCCGGGCGCGTGATCCTCCACGGCGACGGCCGCCGCGCCGACGTCGAGATCAGCACCGCCCCCGATGCGGTGCTCACCGAACTGCGCCGCGACCGCATCGGATTCGTCTTCCAAGCGTTCAATCTGCTGCCCGTGCTCACCGCCCGCGACAACATCCTGCTGCCGATGCGGCTGGCCGGCTCGCGCCCGACGCCCGAGTGGTTCGACGAGGTGACCGGCCGGCTCGGTCTGACCGACCGGCTCGACCACCTTCCCCACGAGATGTCCGGCGGTCAGCAGCAACGCGTCGCCGTCGCGCGGGCGCTCCTGCCGCAGCCCGACGTGATCTTCGCCGACGAACCCACCGGAAACCTCGACTCGCAGTCCGGCGGGGAGGTGCTCTCGATGCTCCGGTCGAGCGTGCGGGAGACCGGTCAGACCGTGGTGATGGTGACGCACGATCCGGTCGCGGCCTCCTACTCCGATCGGGTGGTGCTGCTCGCCGACGGCCGGCTCGCCGGTGAGATCGCGCAACCCACAGCGGATTCGGTGATCGATGCGATGCGCGACCTGCGCACCTCCCGAACGGTGGTGCCGGTCCGATGAGGCATCTCGTCCTGGCCCAGGCCCGCGCCCATCGGGGGCGGTACGTCGCGTCCGTGCTGGCGGTCTTCGTCGCGGTCGCGTTCGTCGTCACCACCCTCGTGCTCGGCGACACGGTGAGTGCGTCGGTCTCGAAATCCACGGCGGCCCGGTATGAGGGGGTCGCGGCAGTCGCTCTTCCCGCCGACTCCACTGTCGCACCCGACGAGGTGCTCACGCTGGTCGCTACGACACCGGGCGTCGAGGCGGCGGCGCTCGACGTCAGCGGTCCCGTCCGGCTGATCGGAGCCGACGGGTCGTCCTCGAACGGCACCGCGACGAGCATCGCACCCGAGGGCGCCCTGCGGTGGCAGCAGCTCGGGGACGGACGCTGGCCGTCGAACCCGGCTGAGGTCGCCGTCGGCTCGTCGTCCGGCCGGGCGATCGGTGACGAGATCACCGTCGCCGGCCCGACGGGTTCCGTCCCCCCGACCACCGTGGAGGTCGTCGGTGTCGTCGATCTCGACGGATCACCGCTCGCCCTGAGCCCGGGATCGGTCTTCGGCGACGCCGCGCAGGTGCGGTCGTGGTCCGGGGACACGACGGACTGGGAGGTCCGTGCAGTCGGTGACGCCGACGCCGTGCGAGCGGCACTCGCGCCGGTGCCGGGCGTCGACGTCGTGCCGGGTGCCGATCGCGCCACGGCGGTCGCCGACGACTACGTCGGGGACGTCGCCCTGCTGCGCAACGTCCTGTTGTGCTTCGCGGCGATCTCGGTGGTCGTGGCCGGCCTGGTCATCGCCAACACCTTCTCCGTCCTGCTCGCCGCGCGCACCCGCGAACTGGCCCTGATGCGCTGCGTGGGCGTGACGTCCACCCAGGTCCGCCGCAGTGTCCGCGGCGAGGCGTTCGTCGTCGGCCTCGTCGCGGCCGTCCTCGGCGTGCTCGGCGGGTCCGGACTCGCCGCGGCCGTGGTGTCCGCGGCGCGGGCCGTGGACGCCCCGATCCCGCTCACGTCGGTCTCGGTGACGGCCACCACGGTGATCGCGGGTCTGATCGTGGGAACGGGCATGACGGTGGTCGCCGCGAACGGTGCCGCGCGGGCGGCGACCCGCGTGCGGGCGCTCGCGGCCCTGCAGCCCCTCGAGACCCGCCCCGAACCGGTGCGCGATTCGTGGGTGCGCCGCATCTGTGCCGCGCTGGCGATCGTCGGGGGCACGGCCCTGCTCGGTCTCGGGGTCGTCATGGCGAACGTGCTCGTCGCGTGCCCTGGTGGACTGCTGCTGTTCGTCGGTGTGGTGCTCGCCTCCCGCCGTCTCGTGCCCGCCGCGGTCGGTGCGGTGGGGGACGTGCTCGCCCGTGCCGGTGGCCCGCTCGCGGTGCTCGCCGCCGGCAACGCCCGGCGCAATCCGCGCCGCACCGCGTCGACGGCCACCGCGCTGTTCATCGGCGTGACGTTGACCTCGACCCTCGTCGTGGGGATCGGCACGCTCGAGGCTGGGGCGCCGGACGTGATCGACGAGCAGTTCCCCGTCGACATGGCCGTGACCGCGCCCGAACGCGACGGGCTCGCACCGGAGGTGACCGAGCGGCTGACGGCGGTCGACCGGGTGAGCAGCGGCGCCGAACTCGCGGCGGTCGACCTCACGATCGGCGGCACGGAGGCGTCGGTCCTCGGCGTCGATCCCGCGGCGATGGCCTCGACCGTCCGGACCGACGTGCGCCTGCCCGAGGCCGGGACGATCGTGCTCGAACGCTCTCTGGCGAGGTCGGTGGGCGTGGACGACGGAGCCGTCATCACCGTCGGCGGCCCGGTGGGCACCCGCGAGCTGACCGTCGCCACGACCGAGCCGGGGATGCCCGACATGATCGAGTGGAGCGACCTGACCGCCGTCGCCGGCCCCGTCACGGCGGACACCGTGTGGCTGAAACTCGATCGAGGAATGTCGGACGAGGACCTCGTCGCCGTTTCCGACGACCTGTCTCGGGTCGCCGCGGCCGAGGTTCCGGGCAGCGAGGTGGTCGGTGCGGTGCAGATGCGGCAGATGCTCGAGAAGATCCTCGACACGATGCTGCTGATCGTCGGCGGGCTGCTGTCCGTGGCCGTGGTGATCGCCCTGATCGGCGTGGGCAACACGATGGCGTTGTCCGTGCTCGAGCGGCGACGGGAGACCGCGATGCTGCGCTCGGTGGGTCTCTCGCGGGCCGGTGTGCGGAGTCTGCTCGTGCGGGAGGCGTCGATCATAGCCGGCGTGGCGTCGCTGCTCGGCGTGGTGCTCGGCCTGCTGCTCGGGGCGGCCGGCACGGCCTCGGTAATCGGCCCGGGCCACATCGCACCAGGTTCGGTGCCGTGGTGGCAGCTCGCGGCGATCGTCCTGGTGGGCGGTGTGGCGGGCGTCGTCGCCTCGCTCGTCCCCGCCCAGCGCGCGAGCCGGGTGTCGCCGGTCGCGGCGATGGCGGGGTGACGGTCGGTCCTCCTCCCGACGGTGCTCCCCGTCGACCGGAACGCGCCCGAGTCCTTCCGCGGCTCGGGGGCGTTCGTCGTCGAATCGGCGGTTCGAGACGACCGGCCGAGAACTAGGCCGACGAAGTCGGCAGAGAATCAGGCCGACGAAGTCGGCAGAGGATCGGACCGATCGAGTCGGCGTAGGCTCGAGCCGTGTCGGGACGGGACCGGAAGCGTGCCAGGGCGATACGGGTGTCGCGCGGGGTCCCGTCGGTGCGGTTCGTCACCGCGCTCGCGACGGTGTGGGGCAGGGCCTGGGGCGGCTCGGTGTCCTTCGACGACGAGTTCGGCTTGTTCGTCTGCAGCGGTATGCGCGGTGGCTTCGCGCGCGGCGGCACCACCGTCGGCGGTGTCTTCCTCACCCGTAGGCCACCGACGCGGGCGCTGCTGCGCCACGAATCCGTGCACGCGGACCAGTGGGCCCGTTACGGCATCGGCTTCGCGGTGCGTTATCTGTGGGAGGAACTCCGCAACCCGGGGTCCCGCAACAGGTTCGAGATCGAGGCGGGACTCGCCGATGGCGGCTACCGCGCGGAGCGCGGGATCACCCGTCCAGACGAACCGTGATCTTCTCGCTCGCGACGCGGCGTTCGGTGGCCTCCGGGTCGGGATTGCTCACCTGTACCAGCGACGCCCGGGCCGCGAGCACCGCGAGCAGTCCGGCGACGAGAGCGTCGGGCTGCGACCAGGACCGGGACGACAACACGCGGTCGCCGCTGCCGATACCCGCCGCCGACGCCGACTCCGTGGCGGCAGCGAGCACGTCCGACTGCGAACGTCCGGCGAGCACCGCGTCGCCCGCACCGGAGGATCGGAACTGGTCGCCGTGCATCCGCACGTCCGTCGCATAGTCCGTGATCCCTGGCGGCAGGTCGCGCACGGGGGCACCGAAGGCGTCGAGCGACAACGCCGCGACCTCGGCAACCGTGTCGACCTCGTCCAACCGGTCGGGGGTGACGAGAGCGAGATCGGCATCCGGGTCGGCGTCGAGGACGACCTCGGCCCCTGCCCACCACACGCCCAGCAGGACCGCGGCGCTCTGCCAGTGGGCGGGAAGCAGCACCGCCACCCGACCTCCCGGAAGGACTCCGAACTGGTCGCGAATCATATTGGCCGTCTTGGCAGCCCAGTTGGCGAGGGTGAGCGCCGACAGTTCGATCCGCGCGCCGGTCGCGTCGTCGTACCAGGTGATCCGCGGACCCGCCGGATCTTCGGCGAGGATCGGGTCGAGCAGTGCGTCGGTCAGGGTGGTCACGATGTCCTTCTTCTCGGATTCTGTTCGCGCGACTGTCGGTTCACACAGGTGTCAGTTCACGCAGCGCGGGCCGTCGGAGCCCGCATCGATGGGCGGTGCGGCGGGAGCCGGGGGGGCGGTGCCACCGGCCGGGCTCACGCCGATGTCGGAGGCGGATGCGGCGGTGGACGAACCGGAGTACGACGACGAGCCGGGGCCGGTGTAGTCGCCGGCGAGCACGACCCGCACGGTGCCGGCCGGGAGCGAGGGATCGGACTCGGTGGCGAGACCACCGAGCGCCGCGGCCACCGCGCGGGTCTCGTCGGAGTCCTCGTCGGCACCGAAGACCGTCGACGTGCCCACACCGGAACCGGTGTAGTTGCCCACCTCGCCCTCGACGTAGCCCTCCTCGGACAGAGCCGTGGAGACCTGGGAGGCCAGGCCGGACACGGATCCGGCGTTCGCGACGTCGACCGTAACGGTCGACGCGTCGATGTCGGGAGCGGGCACCGGGGTCGAGGTGGTCTCGCTGCCGTCCGGTTCGCGGCCGATCAACTCGGCGACGAAGGAGCGCACCTCGTCCGGATCGACCTGCACGACCGACTCGCCGTAGTCGGTCATCGCGTTGATGTCCTGCACCGGGATCGTCGAGAAGGTCACGTCGCCACCGGCGAGGCCCTGCAACTGCGTCGCGAGCGCCATGATGTCCCAATCGGAGTCGAGCACCACCGAGCGCTGCACTGCGGCGGTCAGCTGACTCACCTTCGACGGGTTGGACAACGTCTTGGCGCTGAGCACCTTCTGTGCCAGCGACGCCATGAACACCTGCTGCCGCACGATCCGGTCGAGATCGCCGCGCGGCAGGTCGTGACGCTGGCGGACGAAGCTCAGTGCGTCCGAACCCTGCAGGGTCTGCTCACCGGCATCGAAACGGGCACCCGACAGTGGCTCGTCGACCGGTGCGTTCAGGCACACCTCGACACCGCCGACGGCGTCGGTGAGCAGCACGAAGCCGAGGAGTCCGACCTCGGCGTAGTGGTCCACCGTCACACCCGTCAGGTCGGCGACCGACTCGATGAGCGCCTCCCGGCCTGCCTGGGTCGATTCCTTCTCGAGTTCGGCCTCGGTCGCGTCGGCGTCCGCTTCGACGAGCTCGGCGCGCCGGTTCGCCTTCGTGGCGCCGTAGGCCGCGTTGATCTTCGACATCCCGATCTCGGGCACCTCGACGTAGGTGTCGCGGGGGATCGACATCGCAGTGGCCGACCGGCCGTCGTTCGGCACGCGGATCAGGATGATCGTGTCGGTGTTGTTCGCTACTTCTTCGCCGGCGCGCAACGCGTCGAGCTCGCGCTGGGAGAGAGGATTGCCGTGCGCGTCGGTGCGGCTGTCCGTGCCCACCAGCAGGATGTCGACGGCGCCGTCCTCGCCGTCGCCGAGGGCCAGGCCGCGGACCGAGGCCAGCGACGACTGCAGCGCGTCGACGCTGCGCCACGCCGCACCGGTGACGACCAGCACGAGGCACGCCGCGATCGCGACGGCGATCTGCCACGGCCTTCCGCTGTACACCCGTGCCTCCGCCGGTGCTCCGGGGCTGTGTGAGGGGGGCTCGCGACGCGCGGAACGCCGGGACTGCCGGGGACCGGGATCCGACCCGTACCTGCCGTCGGCAGCTGTCGGATCGCCCGCGCGGGTGCGACGTCCCGTGGGGGCGGGACGTCGGCCGGTGCGGCGACGCGGCTCTGGCGGCACCTGGTACTCCTCCTGTGGGTGGTACGGGGTCTGTGGATGTAGCTCTCGGTTGAAGGCTACTGGTGGGGACGCTCGCCCGGCGCGCACCACTCCGGCGTGCCAGACTTCTCCGAGTGCGTAGCGTTCTCGTCACCGGAGCCCGTGGCCAGCTCGGCCGTCATCTCGTGAACCGCGGCACCGCGGCGGGGATACCGATCCGCGGTGTCGGATCGTCCGAGGTGGACATCACCGATCCGCAGGCCGTGGCCGCCGCGGTCGAACCGGGATCCGTGGTGATCAACGCCGCCGCGTACACCGCCGTCGACGCGGCCGAGACCGACGAGGACCGGGCCGCTGTGGTGAACGGCACGGGCCCGGGCGTGTTGGCCGCCGTCTGTGCCGACAAAGGTGCCCGTCTCGTCCATGTCTCCACCGACTACGTCTTCGCCGGCGACGCGACCGAGCCCTACTGCGTGGACGCGCCGACCGGCCCGCGCACGGCCTACGGCCGCACCAAACTCGCCGGTGAACGGGCGGTGCTGGAGGTGCTTCCCACCGCGCACGTCGTGCGCACCGCCTGGGTGTACACCGGCGACGGCAACGACTTCGTCGCGACCATGCGGCGGCTCGAAGGCGAGCGGGAGACCCTGCGCGTCGTCGACGACCAACGCGGTTGCCCCACCTACGCGCGCGACCTGGCCGACGGACTGATCGAACTCGCCGAGCACGGTGACCGGATCCCCGGTGGGATTCTGCATGCCACGAACGCCGGAGAAGCGACGTGGTTCGACCTCGCCCGGGCGGTCTTCGAGGAGATCGGCGCCGACCCGGAGCGGGTGCAACCCTGTGGCAGCGACGAGTTCGTCCGCCCCGCGCCGCGGCCGGCCTATTCGGTGCTCGACGACAGTGCCTGGATCGGTGCCGGCCTGACGCGCTTCCGTCCGTGGCGGGAGGCACTGCACGAGGCGATCGCCGGTAGCGGAACCGTGCCGCCCGCGCGATGACGTGTGAGGAAACGGCCCGTGAGGTGTCGCACACTGTCGAGGTCGCTAAGGTGACCGGCGTGGATTCGACGCTGGCCGTGGTGACGGTGACCTATTCGCCCGGTGAGCACCTCGAGAACTTTCTCACCTCGCTCACCTCCGCGACCGTTCTGCCGACGCAGGTGATCCTGGCCGACAACGGTTCGATCGACGGTGCTCCCGAGGCCGCCGAGGCGGCACACGAGAACGTGCGACTGCTCCGGACCGGGGGAAACATCGGATACGGCGGGGCGATCAATCGCGCGGTCGCCGAGATCGACCCGTCCGCGGAGTTCGTGATCGTCGCGAACCCGGACGTCCGGTGGCACCCCGGTTCGATCGACGAACTGCTCGAGGCGGCGCGTCGCTGGCCGCGAGCCGGCTCGCTCGGGCCGCTGATCCACGAACCCGACGGAAGCGTCTACCCCTCGGCACGCACCGTCCCCACCCTCGCCTCCGGTGCCGGTCACGCGCTGCTCGGCACCGTCTGGCCGGCCAATCCGTGGACGCGTCGCTACCGGCAGGAGAGCGAGGAGATCAGCGAACGCCCCGTGGGCTGGCTGTCCGGATCGTGCCTGCTGCTACGGCGAGCGGCCTTCGATTCGATCGACGGCTTCGATTCGCGGTACTTCATGTACATGGAGGACGTGGACCTGGGCGACCGGCTCGGACGAGCGGGCTGGCTCAACGTGTACGTGCCGTCCGCGGTGGTCACGCACGCCAAGGGCCACGCGGCCGGACGGCACCCCGAACTGATGCTTCCGGCACATCATGAGAGTGCCTACCGCTTCCAGGCGGACCGTCACCCCCACGGGTGGCAGGCACCGCTGCGGTGGGCTCTGCGGGCCGGGCTCGCGGTGCGATCGCGAGTGGCGGTCGCAGCGGCCGTGCGGGAGCGTCGGAACGGGAGGACCGACCGGAACATTCGGGTCGGCACGACAGTGAACAGGGGAGACGATGACGAGTGAGTCGGCACCGCACACCGATGCGGTGATTCTGGTCGGCGGACAGGGCACGCGGCTACGCCCGTTGACGCTGTCGGCACCCAAGCCGATGCTGCCCACCGCGGGGGTGCCTTTCCTCACCCATCTGCTCGCGCGGATCCGTGAGGCAGGCATCAAACACGTCGTCCTCGGCACCTCGTTCAAGGCCGAGGTCTTCGAGCAGCACTTCGCCGACGGTTCCGACTTCGGTCTCGAGATCGAGTACGTCACCGAGACCGAGCCGCTCGGCACCGGCGGCGGTATCCGCAACGTGCTGCCGAGGTTGCGCGCCGACAACGTGATGGTCTTCAACGGCGACGTGCTCGGTGGCACCGATCTCGGTGCGGTGCTCGACACCCACGTGCGGACCGAGGCGGACGTGACCCTGCACCTGGTGCGGGTGAGCGATCCGCGTGCCTTCGGCTGTGTGCCGACCGACGAGGACGGCCGGGTGACCGCCTTCCTCGAGAAGACTCAGGATCCGCCGACCGATCAGATCAACGCCGGTTGCTACGTCTTCCGCCGCGAGATCATCGAGCAGATCCCCGAAGGCCGTCCGGTGTCGGTGGAGCGCGAGGTGTTCCCGGCGCTGCTGACCGAGGGCAAGAAGGTGTTCGGGCACGTCGACGCGGCCTATTGGCGCGACATGGGAACCCCGGAGGATTTCGTCCGCGGCTCGGCCGATCTGGTCCGCGGTATCGCCCCGTCGCCGGCGCTCCCGCCGCAGCGCGGCGAGTCGCTCGTGCATCCGGGTGCCTCCGTGGCCCCGGGCGCCCTGCTCATCGGGGGCACGGTCGTCGGTCGCGGCGCCGAGATCGGTGCGGGTGCCCGCCTGGACGGCGCGGTGATCTTCGACGGTGCGCGGGTCGAGGCCGGTGCGGTGGTCGAACGGAGCATCATCGGTTTCGGTGTACGGGTCGGTCCGCGGGCCTTGATCCGCGACGGTGTGATCGGTGACGGCGCCGATATCGGTGCGCGATGCGAGCTGCTGCGCGGTGCCCGGGTGTGGCCGGGAGTGAAGATCCCCGACGGCGGTATCCGGTTCAGTACCGACGTGTGAGTCGAGAGGTCGAAGTGGGTTTCGAAAGATACGTGGCCCTCGGTGATTCGTTCACCGAGGGAGTCGGCGACCCGGATCCGGCGCGTGCCAACGGGCTGCGCGGTTGGGCCGATCTCGTCGCCGGTGAGCTGGCGCGGCACTCGGAGAGCTTCGCGTACGCGAACCTCGCCATCCGGGGCCGGTTGCTGCGACCGATCATCGACGAGCAGCTCGAGACCGCCGTGGCGATGCGTCCCGATCTCGTGACGATCTATGCCGGCGGCAACGACCTCATGCGTCCGAAGCTCGACCTCGACACGCTTGCGGCGGAATACGACGAGGCGATCGGCAAGCTCGCCGCGACCGGCGCCCGCATCCTGATGTGGACGGCCTACGACGGCAGCTGGGCGCCGGTCTTCGGGATGCTGCGCGGCCGCTGGGCCGTGTACAACGAACTCGTCCGGGCGATCGCCGATCGACACGGGGCGACCATCGTCGACTTCTGGCGGTTCGACGAGTACCGCGATCTGCGCATGTGGGACTTCGACCGGCTGCATATGTCCGCGGCCGGCCACCACAACATGGCGATCCGCGTGCTCGATCTGCTGGGCGTCGCACACGGTCTCGGACCGGTGGAGTTCGACGAGGCACCCGTCCTCACACGGGCCCAGGAACGCGCCGCGGACCGCGCGTGGATGCGCGAGTTCCTCGTCCCCTGGGTGGGCCGGCGGCTGCGCGGAGTATCCTCCGGCGACGGCATCACCCCGAAATACCCCGACCTCGGCCCTGTCCGGTTCTGACCTCACGGCCCGGTTCCGACCTCACGCTCGTCCCGGCAACCCACCGGGACGAGCGTGGTCGTCTCAGGCCCGTCGGGCCGCGTCGTCTCAGGCCCGTCGGGCCGCGTCGTCTCAGGCCCGTCGGGCCGCGGCGAGCCGGACCATGTGCGCGATGGTCTCGTGCTCGGCCTCCGGCGGAAGCGCGTCGACGGGCCACCACTGCAGGTCGGTGGATTCGTCGCTGCGCACCGGCCGGGCACCGACGGGTGCGGTCACCAGGAACCGCAGGTCGAGGTGACGGGTGGGCACGCCGAGGGAGCACGTGATCGGATGCGTGTGCGCCGACAGCAGTTCCGGATCGATCACCAGATCGGCGATGCCGGATTCCTCGGTGGCCTCGCGCAGGGCCGCGTCGACGACCGTGTCGTCCGACGGCTCGCAGTGACCGCCGAGCTGGATCCACCGCCCCACCCGCGGATGCAGGGTGAGCAACACGTTGCGGTGGTCGGCGTCGAGCACGATCGACGACGCCGTGATGTGGCCGGGCACGTGTTCGCGCAGGCACCCGTCGGGCGCCGAATCGAGGAACGCCAGCATCGTATGCCGCAGCGATTCGGCGTCTTCCGAGTCGGTGCGCCAGGCGGTGAGCCGGTCGATCGCCGAGGCGTGCAGGGAACGCGCCGACACGACTACAGCTCCACGAGGGCGTCGCCCGGGTCCGCGGGTTCGCGCGGTTCCGGTTCGGTGAGCGGGTAACCGACGGCGACCGCCCCGAGCGGCGACCACTCGGCAGGAAGACCGAGTTCCTCGCGGACCACCTCGGGCGCGAAGATCGTCGAACCGATCCAGCAGCTGCCGAGCCCGCGGGTGGCCAGGGACACGAGCAGGCCCTGCACCGCGGCGCCGGCGGCGACGGTGAACATCGTCGCCTCGGCCGCGGTGCGACGGGCATCCGGATAGTGGTGTGCGCCGTCGGGCACCCAGAAGGGGACGATCACCTCGGGTGCGTCGTAGAGGATCGCGCCGCGGGAGATCCGGCGTTCGACGGCCACCGGGTCGAGTCCGTCGCCGTGGAGATCCTCGGCCCACCTGTCGCGCATGCGGTCGAGGAGCCGGCGGCGCACCTGCTCGGTGCGCACCCACACGAACCGGACCGGACGGGTGTGATGAGGTGCGGGTGCGGTGAGGGCCTCGGCGACCGCCTCGCGCAGATCCTCGGGATCGACGGGCTCGGAGGCGAACTGCCGCACCGACCGGCGCAGCAGCAGCGCCTCGCGCCGACCGCGTTCGAGAGCCTCCTCGGTGCCGAGCCAGAACAGGTCGTCCTCGCCGCTGCGGATCAGGGCGCGGGCGGTGGATCCGTCGTCGGGCAGGTCGAGTCCGCGCACCACGGCGACGGGCACACCGCCGAGCTTGCCCTTGACCAGATCGCCTGCGGCGGCGATCTCGTCGGCGACCGCCACGGACGTCACCTGCAGTTCGTTGCCCTGCGAGTCGTGGGAGCCGGCGTAGCCGTGCAGGACTGGAAGCCCGGACGAGCCGATCGCGGCGTCGGTCTGGCCGTTGCGCCAGGCGCGGCCCATGGTGTCGGTGACCACCACGGCGACCCGGACGCCGAGCAGCGCACCGATCCGTTCGCGGAGCGCCGCTGCGCTCGCATCGGGGTTCTCGGGCAGCAGCGCGAGTTCGGCGCTGTCGACATTGGATCCGTCGATGCCGGAGGCTGCCTGCACGATGCCGAGCTTGTTCTCGGTGATGAGGGTGCGGCCCTTGCGTGCCAGCACGCGCACCGCTTCCTGGTTCACCAGGCGCCGGCGGAGCGCGTCGCGGGCGTCGGGATCGGTGGGCGCGGCCACGATCCGTCCCTCGACCTTCGAGACCACTTTGCTGGTGACGACGAGGACGTCCCCGTCGGCCAGCCACGGTGCGGCCTGCGCGACGGCTGCGGCCAGGTCGTCGCCGGGCCGGAATTCGGGAAGCCCGGCGACGGGCAGGATCTCGATCGGGCCGCCCGGCGCGTGGTCGCGCACTGCAGGGTCGGCGACGGCGTCCGGCATCACAGGGTCACTCCGGCGAGGTCGAGGGCGGCGCGGGCCATCTCGGCCGTCGCGTCGGTGTCGGTCATGAGCAGGGGAACGGATCGGACCTCGACGCCTGGCACCTCGGCGTTGTCGGTCGAGTGCACGAGCCAGCCGTCGAGAATGCCTGTGCCCGAGCGGGCGCCGTAGTACCGGCCGACCGCCTCGGCGGTGGTCTCCACTCCGATGACGTCCAGGCACGCATCGGCCATGCCGCGCAGGGGCTTGCCGTCGATGACGGGGGACAGGCCGACGACCTTCGCCGACGTGGTGCGCAGCGCCCCACGGATACCGGGGATCGCGAGGATCGCTCCGACGCTCACGACGGGGTTCGACGGGGCCAGGACGACGGCGTCGGCGTTCTCGATCGCCTCGAGCACACCGGGAGCGGGCTCTGCCTCTTCTGCGCCGATGTGGGCGAAGCTGTGGGTGGGCACCTGGGCGCGGTGGCGGACCCACCATTCCTCGAAGTGCACGGCCCGCTGTTCACCGTCCTCGGGATCGGTGATGACGACGTGGGTCTCGCTGCGGTCGTCGGAGACCGGCAGCAGGGTCACACCCGGCTTCCACCGCGTGCACAGTGCTTCGGTGATCGCGGAGAGCGGATAGCCGGTCCGCAGCATCTGCGTCCGGATGAGGTGGGTGGCGATGTCGCGGTCGCCGAGACCGAACCAGTCGGGGATCGCCCCGTAGGCGGCGAGTTCCTCCTTGGCGTTCCAGGTCTCACCGGCGCGGCCCCAGCCGCGTTCGGTGTCGATCCCACCGCCGAGGGTGTACATGCAGGTGTCGAGATCCGGACAGATCCTCAGGCCGTGCATCCACACGTCGTCGCCGACGTTGACGATCGCGGTGATGCGGTGTGCCGCGTCCGGATTCGGCTCCACGCCCGGAGAAATATCGAGAAGCCGGCGCAAACCTGAGAGAAAACGCGCCCCACCGACACCTCCGACCAATACAGTCACATTCACGGCCCAAGCCTAAGCGGTGCGTCGCCTACCCGGTCGCGCACCGTCCGAAACGCGTTTCGGCAAAGCGGCCGATGATATGTGAACAACGCCGCTCCGCTTGACCGCGACACACCCGAAGTGTCTAATCACATACATGTCATTCGATAATCGAATTCGAGATCCCTTGCGGTGAACCCGCATTCGAACGAGTATTCGAAGGATGGCAGCGGGTTGATCCCCGGTCATGATTCGGCGCTGCAGGTGAGGAGGGACAATGGCCGGCGAGCGCGACAGCTTCGAGCTCACTCGAAGCGATACTGCAGTCGAGGCTGTCTGTGACTACCCGGACGTCGGGGTGCCCGTCCTGAGTTTGATCTCGGGATTCGGTGACCCAGCGGACGGCGAGGAGCAGTGGCAGGAGCGTGCGCTCTGTGCGCAGACCGATCCGGAGGCATTCTTCCCCGAGAAGGGTGGCTCCACCAGAGAGGCCAAGCGCATCTGCATGGGGTGTGAGGTCCGGGACGAATGTCTCGAATACGCTCTCGCTCACGACGAGCGGTTCGGTATCTGGGGCGGGCTCTCCGAGAGGGAACGCCGTCGCCTCAAGCGCGGAATAGTCTGACGAGGAGTTCGGCCCGGTACGGGGAGTGCGGGACCGAGTGAAACACCGAATCGGATGACGAAGGCCGGGTTGCGGCCGTGGGGGACGAGCAACCCGGCCTTCGTCATGTATCCGGAACGTTTCTCAGTCCTCGTCGTCCTCGTCGAGTGTCGGATCCACCACTTCCGGTTCGACACCGAGATAGGTGGCCACCTGGTGCACGAGGACGTCGTGCACCAGATCCGTCAGATCGTCCGGATCCTTCGCGCGCACCTCGAGAGGTCGGCGAAACAACACGATCCGCGCCCGGGTGGCAGCGCCTCGTCGATCGATCCCCGCCGGCACGAGCCGGGACAGCGGCACCGGCCCGTCGGCAACCACCTCGTCCGGCCAGTTGACCGAGTCGGGGTCGCGTGCCCGGATCTTCGGGACCTCGTCGACGGCAATGTCGAGCTTGGTGAGGCGGTCGTGCCAGCGCGCGTCGATCGGCGCGAACGCCCCCAATACGAGCAGGTCGAATTTCTCTGCGCGTGTCTTCCACGCCGGCAGGCTCTGCGGGAACAGGGGACCGCGGATTCCCCTGCCGCGGCGTGCCACGGCACGGGACGACACAGGGCGGGAACGTCGTGCGCGGACCATGCCATGGACACTACGACACGAAAATCGCTCCACCCTTTCGGTGTGTCCGAATAGTCCTGGCGCGTCCGGCGCGCTACGCTCCCAGTCGTGAGAACACTGCGTCGATGCTGCCGGCCTGGGTGCAAGAACCCTGCTGTTGCGACGCTGACCTACGTGTACTCGGACTCCACTGCCGTTGTCGGTCCCCTGGCGACCGTCGCGGAACCGCACTCGTGGGATCTCTGCGAGATGCACGGTTCGCGCATCACGGCACCCAAGGGCTGGGAACTCGTCCGATACGAGGGAGCGTTCTCGTCGGCCACCCCCGACGAGGACGATCTGACCGCCCTCGCCGAGGCCGTACGCGAGGCCGGCCTGGGGGAGCGTTCCCGTTCCGACGCGAGCGACGACGACGCCGAGCAACCCCAACGGGCCGTCGTGCCTCCCACCGCACGCACCGGCCGACGCGGTCACCTGCGTGTTCTTCCCGATCCCACGTCCTGAGCCGTTCGCACTAGGCTGAGCGAGTGCGATGGCGCGGAGGACGGTATCGCACGAGTCGAGTTCAGGAGCTAATACAGTGGCGAGAGCTGCCGAGTCGGTGTCAGCAGTCATCAAGGCCTACGACGTACGGGGTGTCGTCGGAGAGCAGATCGACGAAGAGTTCGTCCGCGAGGTCGGAGCGTCGTTCGCACGCCTGTTGCGCAGTGAGGGCAGCGCGGACCGTGTGGTGATCGGGCACGACATGCGCGCCTCGTCCCCCTCGCTCTCGCAGGCCTTCGCCGACGGGGTCACCGCCCAGGGACTCGACGTGGTGCTGATCGGCCTCGCATCCACCGACCAGCTCTACTTCGCGTCGGGCCTGCTCGACGCACCCGGCGCGATGTTCACGGCCAGCCACAATCCCGCGAAGTACAACGGCATCAAGCTCTGCCGTGCCGGTGCCAAGCCCGTCGGTCAGGACACCGGTCTGGCGCAGATCTCCGCCGACCTCGTCGAGGGGGTGCCCGCCTACGACGGCGAGCGCGGCAACATCACCGAGCAGGACGTCCTCGAGGACTACGCCTCGTTCGTCCGCGGCCTGGTCGATCTCGCGGAGATGCGTCCGCTGAAGGTGGCGGTCGACGCCGGCAACGGCATGGGAGGCCACACCGTCCCCGCCGTCTTCGGTGCCCTGCCCGTCGATCTCGTGCCGCTGTACTTCGAACTCGACGGCACCTTCCCGAACCACGAGGCCAACCCCCTCGACCCCGCCAACCTCGTCGACCTCCAGCGTCTGGTCGTCGAGTCCGGTGCCGACGTGGGCCTGGCCTTCGACGGCGACGCCGACCGCTGCTTCGTCGTCGACGAGCGCGGCGAGCCGGTCACCCCGTCCGCGGTCACGGCGCTCGTCGCCGCCCGCGAACTCGCCAAGGAACCCGGCTCGACGATCATCCACAACCTCATCACCTCGCGCGTGGTGCCCGAACTCGTCGCCGAGCAGGGCGGCAAGCCGGTGCGCACCCGGGTCGGGCATTCGTTCATCAAGCAGCAGATGGCCGAGACCGGTGCCGTCTTCGGCGGGGAACACTCGGCGCACTACTACTTCCGCGACTTCTGGGGTGCCGACTCCGGCATGCTCGCGGCGCTGCACGTCCTCGCCGCACTCGCCTCGCAGGACGGTCCGCTCTCCGAGTTGATGAGCTCCTACAACCGGTACGCGGCGTCGGGCGAGATCAACTCGACGGTCGCCGATGCTGCCGAGCGCACCGAGGCCGTCGTCGCGGCGTTCGAGGACCGCGCGGTATCGATCGACCGGCTCGACGGTGTCACCGTCGACCTGCCCGACAACGCATGGTTCAACCTGCGTGCGTCCAACACCGAGCCGTTGCTGCGGCTCAACGTGGAGGCCCGCACGGACGGTGAGGTCGAGGCATTGGTGAAGGAGATCCTTTCCGTCGTTCGTGCGTAGGCGGAGGGACAACGGGAATAATCGAAGTGCCGGGACAGGTCGTGCCGGTGTCGGTTCGGCGGAGCACCGATCTCGGGTCGGTGGCCCCACCGGGCACTGTCAGCCGGCTCGCCGAGGTCGCGGCGGCGGAAGGAAGGTGATGCGGTCGTGACGGCACCCTCACCGCTGTTCGACTTCGACGATGCGGGCGGTGTTCTCGCCGCCGATGTCGACGGCATCCTCAGGAGCGCGGCCCTCGGCGGCGCCCAGATCCGCGCGGTCGCCGCGGCGGTCGACGAAGGTCTGCTCGGCCGGCTCACCGACATGCACCCCCGCAGTGTGGTCTTCGTCGGCACCGACGCCCGCGCCCGCTCGGCCGCGGAACTGGTCGTCGCGATGTTCGGTGGGCAGGCCGGTGTACCGCTGATCTCCGCGCCGACCACACCGCCGTGGGTCGGCGCGCTCGATGTCGTGGTGGTCTCGGGAAACGACGCCGGCGATCCAGAGCTGGCGCGCAGCATCGACGCCGGACTGCGTCGCAGCGCTGAGGTCGTCGTCGACGCCCCCGACGAAGGTCCGGTGCGGGCGGTCTCGGCCGGTCGCGCGATGTTGTTGCCGCCGCGCGTCCGGGTCCAGACCCGGTACGTGCTCGCCCGGCACGTCGCGGTGTTCTGTGCGGTGCTCGGCGTGTTGCAGCGCGCCGTCCGGATCACCGGTGTCCCGCCGCTCGCCGAGGTCGCCGACACGGCCGACGAGGAAGCGGCGCGCAATCATCCGGCGAACGAGGTCTTCCACAATCCCGCAAAGTCGCTCGCGGTGCGCATGCAGTCGCGTCGCGTGGCGTTCGCGGGAGACTCCGCCGCGACGACGGTGCTCGCACGGCACGCGTCGGAGGCCCTGCTCCAGGAGGCGGGTGTGGTCGCCGGCGCTGCGGCACTGAGCGACGTGCTGGTCGCGCGCGACCGGCTCACGAATGTGGTCACCGCGAGCGGTGAGAACTACGACCCGTTCTTCCACGACGAGGAGCTGGACGGACCGGCGCCGATCGCACCGGCACGGGTGTTCGTGCTCAGCACCGACCCCGACCGCTCGGCGGCGCAGCGCAGGACGGCGGCACTTCCGGATGTGGAATTGATGTCCGTGATCGGAGAATTCGAATCGAGCACGGTTCCGACCGTGCTGGAACAGGTGGCAGTGTTGACCGTCCGCACAGAGATGGCGGCCGCATATCTCGGATTGGCAGGGGGGAGATAGTGCACCGACTCGAAGGTGCGGTGCGCTCGTACGCCTGGGGATCGCGGACCGCGATCGCCACCCTGCGTGGCCGCAATGTGCCGTCCCATCATCCCGAGGCCGAGTTGTGGCTCGGTGCGCACCCGGCCGATCCCGCCAGGCTGGTGGATCCGGACGGCGACGAGCACTCGCTGCTCGACGTGTTGTCGGCCGATCCGCAGCGACACCTCGGTGATCGCACGGTGGGGGCGTTCGGTCCCCGCCTGCCCTTCCTGCTCAAGCTACTGGCGGCGGAGGAGCCGCTGTCGCTGCAGGCGCATCCCAGCGCCGGCCAGGCGGCCGAGGGCTTCGCTCGTGAGGAAGCACTCGGCATCCCGATCGACTCGCCCGTCCGCAACTACAAGGACGCCAGCCACAAGCCCGAACTCGTGGTGGCGCTGACCCGGTTCGAGGCCCTGGCCGGCTTCCGTGACCCGAAACGGACCGTGGAGCTGTTCGAGGCGCTGGCCGTGCCGGAACTCGACCCCTATGTGGGACTGCTCGCGGGCCAACCCGATTCGAGCGGTCTGCGGGCGCTGTTCACCACCTGGATCACGTTGCCCCCGCCCGCTCTCGCAGCGTTGCTGCCGCGTGTGCTCGACGGTTGCGTCACCTATCTCGCGGCCGGACGGGACGGCGAACGCGATTTCGTTCCGGAGGTACGCACGGCCCTGCAGCTGGCGGACTTCTATCCCGGCGACGCCGGAGTGCTCGCCTCGCTGCTGCTCAACCGCATCACCCTGCAGCCGGGCGAGGGCCTGTACCTCGACGCGGGAAATCTGCACGCCTACCTGCACGGCATGGGTGTCGAGGTCATGGCGAACTCCGACAACGTGCTGCGCGGTGGTCTCACCCCGAAGCACGTGGACGTGCCCGAACTGCTGCGGGTGCTCGACTTCGGTGCGGCCTCGGTGCCGATTCTCGAAGCCGTGCCGGAGGCCTCGGCGGAGACCGGGTCGGGGCAGAGTCCGATCGAACGCCGCTACCGCACCCCGGCACCGGAGTTCGCGTTGTCCCGCATCGATCTCGGCGCGGGCGACGCCCTCGGGGTCGGTGCCGACGGACCACAGATCCTGCTGTGCACCGCAGGCGATGCCCGCGTCGAGTGCGACGGCGAGTCGGTGACGCTGAGGCCCGGCGACTCGGCGTGGTTGTCGGCGTGCGACCGGAATCCGACCGTCCACGGTTGTGCCGCGGACACCCAGGTCTTCCGGGCCCGGCTCGGGGAGATACCGGGATCGGCGACCGACGAGTCCTGAAGCAGAGTCCCGGTAGGGACGGAATCGAACCGAAGGCGAGCCCGCACGGGCTCGCCTTCGTCGTTTCCGGATGCATCTTCGTGAGATTTACAAAATCGGCTATATGTCTAGACCTAGGACGAACAGTGGCCTAGAGTCAAGATATGAGTGGTGTGCGTCACCGTGCGGTGGCGTGCCCGGCGCCATCAACGGTGATGAAGGAGACCCGACATGAGTACGGCATCCGCGGATTCGGTGGATCGACCCGACCTTCAGTGGCGCGACCGGAAACGCCATCTGTGGCTTCTGGGGCTGGTGCCCCCGACGGCGCTGTTCGTCGCCGCCGCCCTGGTGTGGGGCGGTAACGAACTCGGTCTGCAGAGCGTCACCCCGGTCCTGTGGTGGATAGGCCCCCTGCTGGTCTACGTCCTCGTCCCGCTGCTCGACCTGTTCGTCGGCCCCGACGGCGAGAATCCACCCGACGAGTTGTTCGAGCAACTCGAGAACGACCGCTTCTACCGCTACTGCACCTACCTCTACTTGCCCTTCCAGTTCGCGTCGCTGGTCTTCGCCTGCTACCTCTGGTCGGCCGGCGACCTGTCCTGGCTCGGCATCGACGGCGGGCTCGGCGTGATGTCGAAGATCGGACTCGCGATCTCGGTCGGCGTGGTCGCGGGCATCGGTATCAACACGGCGCACGAGCTCGGCCACAAGAAGGTCGAATTCGAACGGCGACTGTCGAAGTGGGCGCTCGCCCCGTCGTTCTACGGGCACTTCTACATCGAGCACAATCGCGGCCACCACGTGCGGGTCGCCACCCCGGAGGACCCGGCCTCGGCCCGGTTCGGGGAGAGCTTCTGGCGATTCCTGCCCCGCAGCGTCGTCGGCAGTCTGCGGTCGGCGTGGCGCCTCGAACGAGCCCGCCTCGAGCGGCTCGACAAGCCGGTGTGGAGCGTGCACAACGACGTCCTCAACGCGTGGGCGATCTCCGTCGTGCTGTACGCGGTGCTTCTCGGCGTCTTCGGTCTGTCGATCGCGCCGTATCTCGTGATCCAGGCGGTCTTCGGGTTCTCGTTGCTCGAGGTCGTGAACTATCTCGAGCACTACGGTCTGCTGCGGCAGAAGACGGCGAAGGGACGCTACGAGCGCTGCTCGCCCGCGCACAGCTGGAACAGCGACCACCTGGTGACGAACATCTTCCTGTACCACCTGCAGCGGCACAGCGACCATCACGCCAATCCCACGCGGCGCTACCAGACCCTGCGCAGCATGGAGATCTCACCGCAACTGCCCGCGGGCTACGCGACGATGATCACCCTCGCCTACATCCCACCGCTGTGGCGCAAGGTCATGGACCACCGCGTGCTCGACCACTACGACGGCGACATCACCCGCGTCAATATCGAACCGCGTCGACGCGAGAAGATCCTGGCCCGCTACGGAGCATCGGATCCCGCTGCCGCGGAAGGAAAATGATCGTGGCGTCCTACCGCTGTCCCGTCTGCGAGTTCGTGTACGACGAGACCGCCGGCGTTCCCCGCGAGGGCTTTCCGGCCGGCACCCCGTGGTCCGACGTACCCGACGACTGGCCGTGTCCCGACTGCGGAGTCCGGGAGAAGACCGATTTCGAGGAGCACACCCCGTGAGTACCGACTACCGTCTGTTCCGTTGTCTCGTCTGCGGATTCGAATACGACGAGGCCGAAGGGTGGCCCGACGAGGGCATCGGACCCGGCACCCGGTGGGAGGACATCCCCGACGACTGGTCGTGCCCGGACTGCGGCGCCGCCAAGGCCGACTTCGAGATGGTCGAGATCGTCCGCCGGTGAACCGCTGCCCGGGGGATCACGACCCGCCTTGCTTTGACGAGCACTTCCGCGCGTGAGAGCGTTCCCACCATGTCGAACGCGCGGGTTCCCTTCCACGAGGCAAGTCGGGTGCTGCTGCGCTCGACGATCCTCGACGCCATGCGCGAGCTGCTGCACGAACGCGACTGGTCGGCCGTCACCATGAGCGACGTCGCCCGGGCTGCCGGCATCAGCCGGCAGACCCTGTACAAGGAGTTCTCCTCCCGGCAGGGGCTCGCCCAGGGCTATGCGCTGCGTCTGGTCGACGAGTTCGTCGACGCCGTGGCCGATTCGGTGTACGCCCACGTCGGCGACGCGCGGGCCGCGCTCGTGGACGGATTCACCTTCTTCTTCGAGGCGTCCGCCGCCGACCCCCTGGTGCAGTCGCTGCTGAGCGGGGAGGCCAAACCCGACCTGCTGCGGTTGATCACGACCGACGCCGCCCCCATCCTCGAACGGGGCGCGGGTCGCCTCACGGAGACCTTCCACCACAGCTGGATCGCGGCGTCCGAGTCCGACGCCGGGATCCTCGCGCGCGCTGTCGTGCGGGTCGCGCTGAGCTTCGTCTCGATGCCCCCGGCCTCGGGGCGTGATGTCGCCGCCGACCTCGCCGATCTGCTCGTGCCGTTCGTCGAACGGGCCGCCGTACGCGGTTGACGCCCGGGCGCCGTACGGAGGTGCGACGGACGGATCCCGTCGGGGGACGATCTGCCGGGCCTCTTCTTGCGCAGGTTGTATAGCCTGGAACCAACATCGTCTGCCGACAGGAAGAGGCATCTGCACGTGTCTGACACCACGCTCGTAGCCGACCGGGTCAACGGTCTCGATTTCAAGGTCGCCGATCTGTCCCTCGCCGAGTTCGGGCGCAAGGAGATCCGGCTCGCCGAACACGAGATGCCGGGCCTGATGGCGCTGCGTCGCGAGTACGCGGAAGTGCAGCCGCTGAAGGGCGCACGGATCTCCGGCTCGCTGCACATGACGGTCCAGACCGCTGTGCTCATCGAAACGCTCGTCTCCCTCGGCGCGCAGGTGCGCTGGGCGTCGTGCAACATCTTCTCCACCCAGGACCACGCCGCCGCGGCCGTCGTCGTCGGCCCGCACGGCACCCCCGAAGAGCCCAAGGGCGTCCCGGTCTTCGCCTGGAAGGGCGAGACCCTCGAGGAGTACTGGTGGGCGGCCGAGCAGATGCTCACCTGGCCCGGCGAACCCGCCAACATGATCCTCGACGACGGCGGCGACGCCACGATGCTCGTGCTCAAGGGCGCCCAGTTCGAGAAGGCCGGCGTCGTCCCGCCGATCGACGAGGAGCAGGACTCCGCCGAGTACAAGGTCTTCCTCGAGCTGCTGCGCCGCTCGCTCGCGGCCGACTCGAAGAAGTGGACCACCGTCGCCGAGTCCGTCAAGGGCGTCACGGAGGAGACCACCACGGGCGTCCTGCGCCTGTACCAGCTCTCCGCAGCCGGCGAGCTCGCGTTCCCCGCGATCAACGTCAACGACTCGGTCACCAAGAGCAAGTTCGACAACAAGTACGGCACCCGGCACTCGCTGCTCGACGGCATCAACCGCGGCACCGACGTCCTCATCGGCGGCAAGGCCGCGCTCGTGTGCGGCTACGGCGACGTCGGCAAGGGCTGCGCCGAGGCCCTGCGCGGCCAGGGCGCACGCGTCTCGGTCACCGAGGTCGACCCGATCAACGCCCTGCAGGCCATGATGGACGGCTACGACGTCGTGACGGTCGAGGACTTCATCGGCCAGGCCGACATCGTCATCACTGCGACCGGCAACAAGGACATCATCACCTTCGAGCACATGAAGGCGATGAAGCACCAGGCCATCCTCGGCAACATCGGCCACTTCGACAACGAGATCGACATGGCCGGCCTCGAGCGGGCCGCCGACGTCACGCGGATCAACATCAAGCCGCAGGTCGACGAGTTCACCTTCGCCGACGGCCATTCGATCATCGTCCTGTCGGAGGGCCGCCTGCTCAACCTGGGCAACGCCACGGGCCACCCCTCCTTCGTGATGAGCAACTCGTTCGCCAACCAGGTGATCGCCCAGATCGAGCTGTGGACCAAGCCCGACGAGTACGACAACGAGGTCTACCGCCTGCCCAAGCACCTCGACGAGAAGGTCGCGAAGATCCACGTCGAGGCGCTCGGTGGACAGATCACGAAGCTGACCAAGGAGCAGGCCGAGTACATCGGTGTCGACGTCGAGGGCCCGTACAAGCCCGAGCACTACCGGTACTGATCCCGTTGATTCGACGGGAATCACAGGGCACATGGGTGATCTGATCGTCGTCGAGGGTCTCGACGGGGCCGGCAAGCGGACGTTGTCCGCCGGTCTCGTCGAGACCTGGCGCGAGGCCGGACGGAAGGTCGCGACGCTGGCCTTCCCGCGGTACGGGCAGTCGATCCACGCCGATCTGGGCGCGGAGGCGTTGCGCGGGCAGCACGGCGACACCGCCTCGAGCGTCGAGGCGATGGCGTTGCTGTGGGCGCTCGACCGACGCGATGCTGCCGACGAGCTGCGGAAGCTGCTCGCCGACAACGACATCGTGCTGCTCGACCGGTACGTCGCGTCCAACGCCGCGTACACCGCGGCGCGCCGGAACCAGGGCGCGACCGGCCCGGCGGTGGAGTGGATCCGCCGTCTCGAGTTCGAACGGTTCGGGCTTCCGGTGCCCGATCTGCAGGTGCTGCTCCGCGTTCCGGTCGCCCTCGCCGCCGAGCGTGCCCGTAACCGCGCCGCGACCGAGGTCGACCGCGATCGCGACGCCTACGAGCGCGATGCCGGTCTGCAGGAGCGCACCGGCGCGGTCTACGACGGGCTCGCGCAGCAGCAGTGGATGTCTCCGTGGGAGGTCGCAGGCCCGCAGACCTCCCCGCGACAACTCGCCGTTGACATCTCAAATCTGCTTCACGACGCTCGAGGGGTGACACGATAGAGGCTATGAAGCCGAGGATTCTGGTAGTCGACGACGACACCGCGCTGGCCGAGATGCTCACGATCGTGCTGCGCGGCGAGGGATTCGAACCGTTCGTGGTGGGGGACGGCACTCAGGCGCTGGGTGCCGTGCGCGAGATCCGGCCCGACCTCGTCCTGCTCGATCTCATGCTCCCCGGCATGAACGGCATCGACGTGTGCCGTGTGCTCCGCGCGGATTCCGGTGTGCCGATCGTGATGCTCACCGCCAAGTCCGACACCGTCGACGTCGTGCTCGGCCTCGAATCGGGCGCCGACGACTACATCGTCAAGCCGTTCAAGCCGAAGGAGCTCGTCGCACGCGTGCGGGCCCGGCTGCGTCGCACCGAGCAGGAGCCGGCGGAGGTCCTGAACATCGGGGACATCACCATCGACGTCCCCGCCCACAAGGTCACCCGCGGCGACGAGGCGATCTCGCTCACGCCCCTCGAGTTCGACCTGCTCGTGGCGCTCGCACGCAAGCCGCGCCAGGTGTTCACCCGTGAGGTCCTGCTCGAGCAGGTCTGGGGTTACCGGCACGCCGCCGACACCCGGCTCGTGAACGTCCACGTCCAGCGTCTGCGCGCGAAGGTCGAGAAGGATCCCGAGAATCCCGAGGCGGTGCTCACGGTGCGGGGGGTCGGCTACAAGGCCGGACCGCCGTGATTCGAACCTACCGGCTTCGGCGGCGTATCACGCGTAGGACGCTGCCGCTGGTGAGGTGGTCGCGGTCGATGAGCAGCCGACTCGCGCACACCTGGCGACGATCCCTGCAGCTCCGGGTCGTGACCTCGACCCTCACGCTGTCGCTGATCGTCATGTTCGTGCTCGGAGTGGTACTCACGAGCCAGATCACCGACCGACTGCTCGAAGTGAAGATCGACGCGGCGACCGAGGAGATGGATCGCTCGCGCGCACTCGTCGAGGGACAACTCGCGGGCGCCGACGACTCCGGCTCGCTCGCGGTCCGCCTCGACGGTGCCGCGGCGATCCTCACCAGCCGTGGCAGCGACGGGGGACAGGACACCGGCGTCGCCGGAACCTTCGACCCCGTCCTGATCGTTCCCGGCGACGGTCCGCGGGCCCCCACCTCGAGCGGGCCCGCCGACCAGATCCCGCAGAACCTGCGTGCCTTCGTCCAGAACGGGCAGATCGCGTACCAGTTCGCGACGGTCGCCGATCCCGACGGCTACACCGGGCCGGCCCTGATCATGGGCAGCCCCACCGACTCCGACATCTCGACACTCGAGCTGTATCTCGTCTTCCCGCTCGGCGGTGAGGAACGCACCCTCGCCCTCGTCCGCGGCACCCTGCTCGTCGGTGCCGTGGTCCTGCTCGTGCTGCTGGCCGCGATCTCGATGATCGTCGCGCGGCAGGTCGTGCTGCCCATCCGGTCGGCCTCCCGGATCGCCGTGCGCTTCGCCGACGGACGGCTCAAGGAACGCATGCCGGTCCGCGGTGAGGACGACATGGCGCGCCTGGCGATGTCGTTCAACGAGATGGCCGAGAGCCTGTCGCGGCAGATCACCCAGCTCGAGGAGTACGGCAACCTGCAGAAACGGTTCACCTCCGATGTGAGCCACGAACTGCGCACCCCGCTCACGACCGTCCGTATGGCCGCCGACCTCATCCACGACGGCAGCGACGAGCTCGACCCCGTCCTCAAGCGGTCCTCCGAACTGCTCGTCGCCGAACTCGACCGCTTCGAGAGCCTCCTCAACGATTTGCTCGAGATCAGCCGGCACGACGCGGGTGTCGCCGAACTCGCCTCCGAACGACTCGATCTGCGGATGTGCGCGCGTGCCGCCGTCTCGACCGTGCGGCACCTCGCCCGCGAGACCGCCACCGAGCTCATCGTCGACCTTCCGGACGAGTCCGTCGAGGCCGACGTCGATCCGCGCCGCGTCGAACGCATCCTGCGCAACCTGCTCGCCAACGCGATCGATCACGGCGAGGGCAAACCCATCCTGCTGCGGTTGCGCGCCGACGACGCGGCCGCGGCCTTCGTCGTGCGCGATCAGGGCGTGGGCCTGCGACCGGGGGAGGAGAAACTCGTCTTCAACCGGTTCTGGCGCTCCGATCCGTCGCGGGTCCGGCGCTCCGGCGGCACCGGCCTCGGTCTCGCGATCAGCGTCGAGGACGCCAACCTGCACAACGGCAAGCTCGAAGCGTGGGGCGAACCGGGACGAGGTGCCAGCTTCCGGCTCACCCTCCCGCGCGAACGCGGACGTAAGGTGGGTCGCAGCCCCCTGCCTCTCGTGCCCAGCGCCGCGAAGGCCGTACAGGGCAAGCCCCCCCCGGGTGACGACACCCCGGAGCGGCCTTCGACGGGAGAGATCCCGACCGACCCTGCGAGCACATCGTCCGAAGGAGCCAATACATGAGCCGCTCGACTCCGCGTGCAGCGGGCGTGCTCGTCGTACTCCTGACCGTGGCCGGACTCGTGCTGTCGGGATGTGCCACGCTGCCGGATTCGTCGTCACCGCAGGCCATCGGAACCCTTGAACGCGGCCCCGCGACCACCGAGGTCGCCGCTCCCGTGCCCGGTCGCGAACCCGACCTGCTCCTGCGCGACTTCCTGCAGGCGAGCACGGATCCGACCAACCGCCACCGCGCGGCCCGGCAGTTCCTCACCCCCACGATGTCCGAGTCCTGGGACGACGCGGCGAGCGCGACGATCGTCGACAAGGTCGACGTCCTCGTCGAGGAACGCGACGGCGACAGCGCCACCTACGTGGTGCGGGCCAGCACCGTCGGCTACCTCGAGGAGGGCGGCATCTACCGTCCCGCCGACGGGGAGTTCGAGGCGCGGTTCTCCCTGGTCCGCACGGACGGGGAGTGGCGCATCGACCGGTTGCCGGCCGGCGTCATCATGGACCGCCCGCGCTTCCTCAACACCTATCAGCGCCGCTCGCTGTACTTCCTCGACCCGACCGGCACCGCCGTCGTCCCCGACCCCCGCTGGATCACGGGTACCCCCGAACAGACGGCGTCGCAGTTGATCGGGTTGCTCGTCGAAGGGCCGAAAGAGGTCCTCGCGCCTGCGGTCAAGAATCTCCTCGAGGACGTCACCGTCATCGGCTCGGTGACGAAGGCGGACGGCCGCACGACCGACGTCGGCGTCGGACTCGGCGGTATCCGCATCGACTTCCAGGGGGTCGGCTCGATGGGCCGGCAGGATCGCGAACTGCTCGCCGCGCAGGTGATCTGGACCCTCGCCAACGCAGACATCAGCGGCCCGTACCAGCTCCTCGCCGACGGCCAGCCCCTCGACGAACGGTTCCCGAACGGGTGGACCACCGCCGACGTGGCATCGATGAACCCCCTTGCCGCATCGAGCGTGACGGTGGGCCTGCACGCGCTGCTCGACGGGACGCTGGTGAGCGTCGCCGAGACCGGCGTGACACCGGTCCGCAGCTTCTTCGGCATGTCCGACGATCTGCAGTCCGTCGCCTTGTCGCTGGACGGGGAACTCGTCGCCGCCGTCGAGAACACCGGGAAACCGGCACCGGAGCCGGCCGTGCAGCTGATGGTCGGTGCCTACAGCGAAGGCGCTGCCGAACCCGCGGTCGACGGCGAGTCGATCACCCGGCCGTCCTGGTCACCGAACAACAACTCGGTGTGGGCCGTCGTCAACGGCACGGCGGTAGTGCGTGCGGTGCGCGAGCCCGGCACGGGGCGGGTCACCGTGGTCGGCGTCGAAGCGGGTGCGATCCGTGCCCTCGGGGGCCGCATCACCGAGCTGCGCCTGTCGCGCGACGGTGTCCGCGCCGCCCTGATCATCGACGGACGGGTCTTCGTCGCGACGGTCGTACCGACCACGACCGGCGAGTACTCGCTCGCCAACCCGCGCGAGATCGGCTTCGGCCTCGGCGGTCCCGCGCTCGCCTTGGACTGGAGCACGGCCGACACGATCGTCGTCTCCCGAGCGTCGGCCGACGTGCCCGTCGTGCAGGTCGCGGTGGACGGCTCACGCATCGACGCACTCCCGAGCCGCAATCTCACCCCTCCGGTGGTGGCGGTCGAGGCGTCGACGGCCAGCGAGTTCGTCGCCGATTCCCGGACGGTCTTCCAGCTCAACAACCGCGACCCCGCCGGCGACCGGTACTGGCGGGAGGGACCCGGACTGGCCGGGATGGCGGCGATCCCGGTTCTTCCCGGCTAGAGCGTGCCGACGGTGACGCCCAGGCGTCGGTGACTTCGGGCACACTCCCGGTGTGCTCACCGCCTTTCTCGATCTCGTCCTGCCCGCCCGGTGCGGTGGGTGCGCCGCTCCTGGAGCGAGCTGGTGCCGGGCGTGCGCACGCGAGCTCTCCGATCACCCCGTGGCCGTCGCGCCGCGCGTCGACCCCGGGACCCCGGTGTGGAGCCTGGGCCCGTACACCGGCCCCAGGCGCCGCGCGGTGATCGTCGCGAAGGAGCGTGCCCGCCGGGATCTCGCCGAGCCGCTCGGGCTCGCGTGGGCCGTCGCGATCGCGCGGCTGCGCCGATGGAGCGAGCTGCCCGAGGGTCCCTTGATCGTGACGCCCGCCCCCACCCGGACGCGTGCGGCGCGGGCACGCGGAGGCGATCCCGTCACGCGTGCCGCCCGGGCCGCCGCGACCCACGACCGTCGCCTCCACGTGCATCCGATCCTGAGTGTGGCGGCCGGGGTGCGTGATTCGGTGGGGCTCTCGGCAGCCGACAGGCAGCGCAACCTCGCCGGCCGTGTCGGGGTGCGCGCCGACGGTCTGCCGCGCACGATCCCGGTCCTCGTCGTCGACGACGTGCTCACCACCGGAACCACCGCGCGCGAGTCGGTGCGGGCACTCCGACGCGCCGGATTCGACCCTCTCGGAGTGCTCGTGGTCGCCCACGCGTGAGCCCGCGGACGGGCCCGGAAAGTACCTCACCGAGTGACCGGAAGGCGACGCGATGGGAAATCGCGCGGGAACGGTGGCACACCTCCGCGTTACGTACTACCGTCGCCATCAGACCCGGAAACAACAAGGTAGACGGGTGGAAACGCCTGTTCTTCCGATTCCGGGTGAGCGCGCTCTCGCGCTCATACATCATGCCGGCGCGCGGGCTGCGCCGGCCGTAACTCGGGAGGTACGCGTGACGACCCCTTCGAAGTCCAGAGGTTCCGTTGCAGAGGCCGATGCAGCCACGGAAGGCCCACGTGCCGACGTTGTCGTGAAAGGACGCAACGTCGAGGTCCCCGATCACTTCCGGATCTACGTCTCCGAGAAACTCGCTCGGCTCGAACGTTTCGATCCGACGATCTTCATCTTCGACGTCGAGTTGCAACACGAACGCAACAGGCGTCAGAGGAAGAGTTGTCAGCGGGTCGAGATCACTGCCCGCGGAAAGGGACCTGTCGTACGCGCCGAGGCCAGTGCCGACAGCTTCTACGCTGCCTTCGAGTCTGTGATCAGCAAGCTCGAATCGCGCCTGCGACGGACGAAGGAGCGCCGCAAGGTCTCCTACGGTGAGAAGACGCCCGTGTCCGTGGCGGAAGCCACCGCGGCCCTCGCCCAGGATGACGAGCTCGCGATCTCGCCCGACCTGTCGCTCGGCGACAGCGAGAAGGAGCCTCAGGACGGTCCCGGTCGCATCGTCCGGACGAAGGAACACAACGCTGCGCCGATGACCGTCGACGACGCCCTCTACGAGATGGAACTCGTCGGTCACGACTTCTACCTGTTCCACGACAAGGAGACGGACACGCCGTCCGTGGTCTACCGGCGACACGCCTTCGACTACGGTCTGATCAGGCTCGTGTGACACTGCAGGGAGTGACCGAAGGCACCTCGCCATCGCGGTCACTCCCGCGCAGCGCCTACCATGGAATCCGGCCGGGGTCCGACAAGGCCTCGGCCGGATTTCTTGTCCGTGCAGGTACCCGAGATTGAGGACGAACACACCAGTGCTGTCGCTGACGAAGCTGCTCCGGATCGGTGAAGGTCGCATGGTCAAGCGGCTCAAGCACATCGCCGAGCATGTCGATTCCCTCTCCCCGGACTTCGAGGCCCTGACCGACGCCGAGCTCCGGGCCAAGACGGACGAGTTCCGGAGCCGCTACCAGGACGGCGAGACGCTCGACGATCTGCTTCCGGAAGCCTTCGCGACCGCCCGGGAGGCGTCCTTCCGTGTGCTCGGCCAGAAGCACTATCTCGTCCAGATCATGGGTGGCGCGGCGCTGCACTTCGGCAACATCTCCGAGATGAAGACCGGTGAGGGCAAGACCCTCACCTGCGTGCTGCCGGCCTACCTCAACGCGATCTCCGGCGACGGCGTCCACGTCGTCACCGTGAACGACTACCTCGCCAAGCGCGACGCCGAGTGGATGGGCCGCGTGCACCGTTCCCTCGGACTCGAGACCGACGTGATCCTGTCCGGCATGACCCCGGCCCAGCGCCGCGCGGCCTACTCCGCGGACATCACCTACGGCACCAACAACGAGTTCGGTTTCGACTACCTGCGCGACAACATGACGCACTCGCTCGACGATCTCGTCCAGCGTGGCCACAACTTCGCGATCGTCGACGAGGTCGATTCGATCCTCATCGACGAGGCCCGGACCCCGCTGATCATCTCGGGTCCCGCCGACGCGTCGAGCAAGTGGTACTCCGAGTTCGCGCGCATCGCCAAGCTGCTCAAGCCCGAGGTGCACTACGAGATCGATATCCGCAAGCGGACCGTCGGTGTGCACGAGGCCGGCGTCGAGTTCGTCGAGGACCAGCTCGGCATCGACAACCTGTACGAGGCGGCCAACTCGCCGCTGGTGAGCTACCTCAACAACGCCATCAAGGCCAAGGAGCTCTACGCCAAGGACAAGGACTACATCGTCCGCAACGGCGAGGTCGTCATCGTCGACGAGTTCACCGGCCGCGTCCTGTCGGGCCGCCGCTACAACGAGGGCATGCACCAGGCGATCGAGGCAAAGGAAGGCGTCGAGATCAAGGCCGAGAACCAGACGCTCGCCACGATCACGCTGCAGAACTACTTCCGCCTGTACGACAAGCTGTCGGGCATGACCGGTACGGCCGAGACCGAGGCCGCGGAGCTCCACCAGATCTACAGCCTGGGTGTCATCCCGATCCCGACCAACCGCCCGATGGTGCGCGTCGACCAGGGCGATCTGATCTACAAGACCGAGGAAGCGAAGTTCGCGGCCGTCGTCGACGACGTCGTCGAGCGTCACGAGAAGGGCCAGCCGGTCCTCATCGGTACGACGAGCGTCGAGCGGTCGGAATACCTGTCGCGGCAGTTCACCAAGCGCGGTGTGCCGCACAGCGTGCTCAACGCGAAGTTCCACGAGCAGGAAGCGCAGATCATCGCGCAGGCCGGCCGGTCCGGCGCGGTGACGGTCGCGACGAACATGGCCGGTCGCGGTACCGACGTCGTGCTCGGCGGCAACCCCGATATCCTCGCCGACATCGAGCTGCGCAAGCGCGGCCTCGACCCGGTCAACACGCCGGACGAGTACGAGGCGGCTTGGGACGAGACCCTCGAGCGGATCAAGGCCGAGTCGAAGGCCGACGCCGAGAAGGTGCGAGCGGCCGGTGGCCTGTATGTGCTCGGCACCGAACGGCACGAGTCGCGTCGTATCGACAACCAGCTCCGTGGCCGTTCCGGTCGTCAGGGTGATCCGGGCGAGTCGCGGTTCTACCTCTCGCTCGGCGACGAGTTGATGCGACGTTTCAACGGCGCCGCGCTCGAGTCGATCATGACGCGACTGAACCTGCCCGACGACGTGCCGATCGAGGCGAAGATGGTCTCCAAGGCCATCAAGAGCGCGCAGACGCAGGTCGAGCAGCAGAACTTCGAGATCCGCAAGAATGTCCTCAAGTACGACGAGGTGATGAACCAGCAGCGCACCGTCATCTACGAGGAGCGTCGCCGGATCCTGCGCGGCGAGGACCTCGAGGGTCAGGTGCAGCACATGCTCACCGACGTGATCACCGCCTACGTCGACGGTGCGACCGCCGAGGGCTACGTCGAGGACTGGGATCTCGAGCAGCTGTGGACGGCGCTCAAGACCCTCTACCCGGTGGGTGTCGACCACAAGACGCTCGTCGCCGAGAACGAGGACCTCGACCGCAACGGTCTGCTCGAGGTCCTTCTCGAGGACGCCCGCGCCGCCTACGCACGTCGCGAGGCCGAACTCGAGGCCATTGCCGGTGAGAACGCGATGCGCGAACTCGAGCGTCGCGTGCTGTTGTCGGTTCTCGACCGCAAGTGGCGCGAGCACCTCTACGAGATGGACTACCTCAAGGAGGGCATCGGCCTGCGCGCGATGGCGCAGCGTGATCCGCTCGTCGAGTACCAGCGCGAGGGCTTCGATATGTTCACCGCGATGCTCGAGGGCCTGAAGGAGGAATCGGTCGGATTCCTGTTCAACCTCCAGGTCGAGGCCGCGCAACAGCAGCAGTCCGCGGGTGTGGCGGTCACGCCGGCCTCTGCGGCGGCCGCCGCGCAGGCGGGCCCGAGCCTCGCCAAGGCTGCTCCCGCCCGACCCGCACAGCCGGCCCCGGCGGCACAACAGGTACAGCCGGCCCCGGCGGCACAACAGGCACAGCCGGCCCCGGCGGCGCAGGCGGAGCCCGCACCGGCCGCGCTGCGGGCCAAGGGTCTCGACGAGACCGAGCGGCGTCTGACCTACACCGGTCCCGACGAGGACGGCCGCGCCCACGTCGCGCGTACGACCGCCGGTTCCGACGCGGGCTCCGCGCCCAGGCAGGCGGGCACTCGCAAGGAGCGTCGTGCCGCGGCCCGGCGCGATGCGAAGACCAACCGGCGACGCTGAACGCGCTGAGTCGAAGACTCACGTAGGCGTTGAGTCGAAGACTCACGTAGGCGCTGAGTCGAGGACTCACGATCACCCCACGACCCTGTGGCTCACCCCGAGCCACAGGGTCGTGATCGTCCAGCGGTGCGGAGCACGAGGACGGGGACGCTTGCGCACCATCCGGCCGGCGAAGGCGAACACCCGGTCCCCGCGACCGTAGCTGCCGAACAGTTCCACGGTGTCGGCGTCGACGGGACGCACCCGCGTCCGCAGCAGTATCGCGGTGCTGCGTCCGGCACGCGGAGGCCGGCCCGCGGTGATCGTCGCGACGAGACGCGGATCGAGGACCGTGGTGGACTGCACCGCGGGACGGCGGCCGTCGACGACCTCGAGGACCAGGCGCACCGCCGTCTCCGCGACCCGCACGACACCCGGATCGAGCACGATCGCGGGTCGGTCGCTCGGCTCTGTGGCCGGACCTTCGATGCTCGGGCCCTCGGCCGGACGTCCGGTTCCGTCGCGGCGGAGCGTGGCGCGTCCCGAGCGTCCGTCGTGCGGCGTGGGCCGACGGGCGACGTGGCTGCGGGGACGGTGGCAGCTCTCCTCGACCGGAGGTTCGAGGCGGGGGAGGCGGCGCACGTAGCGCCCGGTGTGATGCGACATGGGCTCTCCCGAAGGGCATGAGAACGGATCGTCACGGTGACACCGTGACGGCGGATCGGTTCGGGAGAGGACGAACCGCGCACATGATGCCACATCTCCGGGCGACGGTCCCGGTTCGACGCGCGCGGGATGCGCTGCGCGAGCAGGACGTCCAGGACCTACGGTGGTGTCGTGATGCGAGGACTCGTACTCGACGTCGGTGGCGTCCTGGTCGGGCCGGGAAGCGACCCCGACACCTTCGGCGCGGCCGTGACGGTCCTGCGCGCGCGTGGGGTGCGGACCGCCCTGCTGAGCAACGATCCCGGTGGGCCCGGCGCGCAGTGGCTGCGCGATCTCGAGGGTCCGTTCGTCGACCGCGTGGTGCTCTCGGGTGACGCACGTGTCGCCAAACCCGACCCCGAGAGCTACCTGCTGGTCGCCCGGCTGCTGGACCTCGAACCCGGCGAGTGCGTCTTCGTCGACGATTCGGTCGGCAATGTGCGAGGCGCCGCCGCTGCGGGGATGGTCGGCGTACACCATGATGGTTCACACGACGCGCCGGGCGAACTGGCCGTACTCTTCGATCTCGATCCCGAGGAGATCGGGAGCGGAGCCACGGACGGCGCCGAGTCGTGGTGGCGATGTTCGGGAGGTTCGGGTCAGGAGGGGGAACGGGGTCGATGACGAGCCGGATGACGGCGCAGGACGCGTCGTACTACTACCTGGAGACGAGCAACACGCCGATGCACGTCGGGTCGCTCGCGATCCTCGAACCCCCCGAGGGCGGTCTCGACTACGAGAGCGTGCTGCGGTTGGTCGAGCAGCGACTGCCCGAGGTGCCCCGTTACCGGAAGAAGGTGCGGGAGGTCGCATTCGGGCTCTCGCGACCCGTGTGGGTCGACGACCGCGATTTCGACATCACCTACCACGTGCGGCGCTCCGCGCTGCCGAAACCCGGCTCCGACGAACAGCTGCACGACCTCGTCGCGCGTCTGGTCTCGCGACCGCTCGACCGCACGCGACCGCTCTGGGAGATGTATCTCGTCGAGGGGCTCGCGAACGATCGGGTGGCGCTGTTCACGAAGTCGCATTCGGCGCTCGTCGACGGCGAGGAGGCCCTCGACATCGTCCAGGTGCTCTTCGACAAGGAACCGGTGCCGCGTGAGGTCCCCGAGGAATTGTGGATGCCCGAACGCGAACCGTCGGAGTCCGCTCTGCTCGTCGGAGCGCTCGCCGAACTCGTCGCGCGCCCGGGGGAGGGGATCGCCGCCGTGCGATCGGCCGTGGGCGATCTCACGGCGACCCTCACCGAGACCGTCGACGCCGTCGGCCGGATCGCCCGCACGGCAGCGCAGTCGGCGCCCGAGACTCCGCTGAACACGCAGATCTCGAGGAGCCGTCGGTTCTCCGTGGTGCGCTCCGATCTGGAGCCCTACCGCAAGATCCACTCCCGCTACGGCTGCACGATCAACGACGTGGTGCTCGCGGTCCTCGCCGGCGCGTTGCGGTACTGGCTGCTCTCCCGCGGGGAGCCGGTCACCGAGGCGACGGTGGTGCGGGCGATGGTCCCGATGTCGGTGTACACCCAGGATCCGGACGACTGCGGCGACAACGACACGATCCAGGTGCACCCGCAGGGCGAGGTGTCGTCCTTCCTGCTGGATCTGCCGGTGGGGGAGCCGAACGCGGTGGTCCGGTTGTCGCACATCGCGCATGCGGGCGAGGCCTACTCGCGGCAGCGGCGGCGGGTGGCGGCGCAGACGATGGTCCGCTTGTCGGGCTTCGCCCCGGCGACGATGCACGCGGTGGGAGCCCGGGTCGCGATGGGTTTCTCGCAGCGGATGTTCAACCTCATGATCACCAATGCGCCCGGTCCGCAGCACCCGCTCTACCTCACCGGAGCCCGGCTGCTCGAGATCTTCCCGGTCTCGCCGCTGCTGAAGAATCAGGCCCTGAGCATCGCGTTGACGTCCTACGACGGCAAGATCTACTACGGTTTGAATGCGGATCGTGATGCGATGCCCGATGTGGACGTGGCAGCGACGCTGATCCAGGAATCTCTCGAGGAGTTGACGGATGCCGGCAGGTGAGAAGTGACGCGTGTCTATGTACCGGCAACGCTCGCGATGTTGCAGGGCCTCGTCGCCGACGGTGAGGTCGACGCGGTGGGCCGGACGGCCTTCGCGGTGACCCCCGCTCTGCGCGAGGCCTACACGGCGGGCGACGACGAGGAGCTCGCCGAGGTCGCTATGGCCGAGGCGGCACGCGCGTCGCTGCGGTTGCTCGGGTCCGAGGAGCCGAACGATCATCCGTCCTTCGCGTCGCGTCGGGTGGTGATCGCGGCCGACGTCGACGAGGTGAAGCCGCGACCGGATCTCGACGATGCGGTCGTCAAGCTCGCCGGGCCGATCACGATGCGTGCGGTTGCGTCGGTGCACATCGACCTGCAGGAGGCGGAGGCCGACGTCGCGCGGGCACGCGAGATCGTCGATGCCGCCGAACTGGGCGACGAGGAGGCCGAGTTCGTCCTCGGCGACGCGGAGGACCACGAATTGGCGTGGTACGCGGCACAGGAACTGCCCTTCCTCCTCGAACTGCTCTGACCTCGCATATCGCCACGTCATAGGTGTGACGACCGTCTCTTGCTCAACCTACGCTTCCGTAACCTCTGATAACCTACGGAGCCGTAACCGGAGTGAGGAGAAACGGTCGGATGGGCCTGAAGGAATGGATCGAGAAGCCTGCGGCACACGTCGCGCCAGGGGAGAAGTCGCTCTCCAACGTCCTGCGTGGCGCGGTGGCCCGGCTGACCACCCCTCTGCTCCCCGACGACTACCTGCATCTGGTCAACCCGCTGTGGTCCGCCCGTGAACTGCGCGGGCGCATCGTCTCGGTGCGCCAGGAGACCCCCGATTCCGCGACGATCGTCATCCGTCCCGGCTGGGGCTTCGACTTCGGATACGCGCCCGGCCAGTACATCGGCATCGGTCTGCATGTCGACGGTCGCTGGCACTGGCGCTCCTACTCGCTGACCTCGTCGCCCACCTGGGACGACAAGGTCATCTCCATCGCCGTGAAGGCGATGCCCGAGGGTTTTCTGTCCAGCCACCTCGTCGGTGGGGTTCCCGAGGGCACCGTCGTGCGCCTCGCCGCCCCGAAGGGCGATTTCGTCCTGCCCGACCCGCCGCCGGCGAAGATCCTCTTCCTCACGGCCGGCAGTGGCATCACGCCGATCATGTCGATGCTGCGGACGCTCGACCGGCGTGCGGTCGAGCGCGAACTCGACCTGCCCGACGTTGTGCACATCCACTCCGCGCCGTCGGCCGAGAACGTGATGTTCCGGTCCGAACTCGAGCGTTTCGACGCCACCCACGATCGCTTCCGCGTGCACGTGCGTCACACCCGTGAGAAGGGCAAGTTCGCGCTCTCGGAGCTCGACGAGGTGTGCCCCGACTGGCGCGAGCGTCAGACCTGGGCGTGCGGTCCCCAGCAGATGCTCGACGACATCACCGCGCACTGGGCCGCGGAGGGCATCGAGGATCAGGTCCACCTCGAGCGCTTCGCCGTCAGCCGCGCCGACACCTCTGGCTCGGGCGGAACGATCACGTTCGCGAAGTCCGGCAAGACCGTCACTGTGGACGGCGCCACGACGATTCTCGAGGCCGGTGAGAGCGTCGGTGCGCTGATGCCTTTCGGTTGCCGCATGGGAATCTGTCAGACTTGTGTTGTGCCGCTCGAGAAGGGGCACGTCGTCGATCTGCGATCCGGCAAGGAGCACGCAGAAGGCGAACGCGTCCAGACCTGCATCTCCGCCGCTGCCGGCGACTGCACACTGGACGTGTAGACACCGACAGCAAACCTCCGAAGGATCCCGCTTGGCCATCACCGACATCCGCGCGTTCTCTCATCTGACCGAAGACGACATCGTTGCTCTTGCAAACGAATTCGACGCGATTCGACGGGATGTGGAGAATTCGCGCGGCCCGCGGGACGCCCGCTACATCCATTCCGTCATCCGTGCGCAGCGTGTGCTGGAGGTGGTCGGACGCTGCGCGCTGTTCGGTTCGCGTCGACGGTCGCGCTGGATCATCGGTACCGCTGCGCTGTCGCTCGCGAAGATCATCGAGAACATGGAACTCGGGCACAACGTGATGCACGGGCAGTGGGACTGGATGAACGACCCCGAGATCCACTCGACATCGTGGGAATGGGATCAGACCGGTCCGTCCGAGCACTGGAAGCGCGCCCACAACTACGCGCACCACACCTACACGAACATCGTGGGCATGGACGAGGACGTGGGATTCGGCATCCTGCGGATGACGCGCGACGAGAAGTGGCGTCCGCGCAATCTCGCGCAGCCGATCGCGAACATCGTCCTCGCGCTGACCTTCGAGTGGGGGATCGCGCTGCACGACCTCTCGGCGAAGAAGGAACTCGAGGGCGTCCCGCCCGTGCAGTGGAATTCGGGGCCCAACAAGGAATTCGCAGCGAAGGCCGGCCGGCAGGTCGTCAAGGACCTGGTGTTCTTCCCGGCGCTCACCGGGCCGGCCTGGCGCAGCACGTTGTCGGCGAACCTCACCGCGAACGTGATCCGCAACATCTGGGCGTATCTCGTGATCTTCTGCGGCCACTTCCCCGACGGCGCAGAGAAGTTCACGACCGAGCACTACGAGAACGAGACGCGCGGAGAGTGGTATCTGCGCCAGTTGCTCGGTAGCGCAAACATTTCCGGTGGGCGTGCGATGGATTTCCTCACCGGGAATCTCAGTTATCAGATCGAGCATCACCTGTTCCCGGACTTGCCGAGCAACCGCTACCCGGAGATCGCCGCCCGTGTACGGGCGCTGTGCGGCAAGTACGCCCTGCCGTACACGACCGGTTCGCTCGCCCGGCAGTACTGGCTCGCCCTGCGCACGATCCACAAGCTCGCGTTGCCCGACCGATTCCTCAAGGCGACGGCCGACGACGCCCCCGAGACCTCCTCCGAGCGCAAGTTCGACAGGTGGCGCCCGGAGGCGCCCGCGGTGGTCACCGAGGCGTCCACCGGACGTCACCGGGGTCTGCTCACGGCGCTGCGGGTCCATGCCGAGCATGCGGTAGCAGAACGTCGTCGTCGCCTGATGAATCGGGTCACCGGCGACCTTCCGTCACTCTGTGATTCGCGCCACAGCTCCGAATCCGCCTAACCTACGGGACCGTAACCTACGGTAGAGTAGCCCGCATGGCGATATCGGATGTCAAGGAGTACGCGCACCTGACGGAGGCGGACGTCGAGGCCATCGGCCGCGAACTCGACGCCATCCGGCACGATATCGAGGAGTCCCGCGGTGAGCGCGACGCTCGGTACGTCCGCAACACGATCCGGCTGCAGCGCGGCCTCGAGATCGGCGGGCGCCTCGTGCTGCTCGGCTCGAACAAGCGTCCGCTGTGGCTGCTGGGCACGGGCATGCTCTCCCTGTCGAAGATCATCGAGAACATGGAACTCGGGCACAATGTGATGCACGGGCAGTGGGACTGGATGAACGACCCCGAGGTGCACTCGGCCAACTGGGAGTGGGACAACGTCGACCCGTCGGCGCACTGGAAGATCACCCACAACTACCTGCATCACAAGTACACCAACATCCTCGGCATGGACGACGATGTGGGATACGGCCTGCTGCGCGTCACCCGCGACCAGCGATGGAAGCCGTTCTACCTCGGCAACGTCGCGTACAACGCCATCCTCGCAGCGCTGTTCCAGTACGGCATCGCCATCCAGCTGCTCGAGCTCGGCAAGGTCATCCAGGGGCGCGACGACCGCGAGCTCACCAAGGCACGCGGCAAGGAGGTGCTTGCCAAGCTCGGCAAACAGCACCTCAAGGACTACGTGATCTATCCGGCGCTCACCGGCAAGTCGTGGAAGTCCACGATGAGGGCCAACGCCACGGCCAACTTCGTGCGCAACATCTGGACCAACGCGGTGATCTTCTGCGGTCACTTCCCGGACGGTGCGGAGAAGTTCACGAAGCAGGACATCGAGACCGAGACGCGTGCCGAGTGGTACCTGCGTCAGATGCTCGGCTCCGCGAACATCTCCGGCGGTAAGGTCATGGACTTCATGACCGGCAACCTGAGCTACCAGATCGAGCACCACATCTACCCCGACCTGCCGTCCAACCGGTACGCGGAGATCGCGGTGCGCGTGCGTGAGCTGTGCGAGAAGTACGACCTGCCGTACACCACCGGCCCGCTCGCGGTGCAGTACTGGAAGTCCTGGCGCACCATCGCCAAGCTGTCGCTGCCCGACAAGTACCTCAAGGACGACCGCGACGCCGCCCCGGAGACCGCTTCCGAGCGGGGCTTCGGCGGAGCGCCGGAGATCGATCCGGCCACCGGCCGCCGCGTGGGTCTGGCCACCACCATCGAGAAGACACGCAAGCGCGGATTCGTCCGCCGCGCGCTCGGCATGCGCTGACGGTCACGAGAACGAGCACGAACCCCGGCACCTACAGGTGCCGGGGTTCGTGCGTTCGGCCGGGGTTCGTCGGTTCACCAGGGGTCGTTGGACGCGAGCGCCGTGAGCAGTTCGCGCACGGCCATCGCCCGGTTGTGCGACTTGCCCTCCAACGAGTCGAAGGCACATTCGGGATCGGCGGGCGGGCCGAGATGCGTGCACCCGCGCGGGCAGTCCTCGACCGCTTCGGCCAGGTCCCCGAACGCCGCGACGACGTCGTCGGGCCCGATGTGCGCGAGCCCGAACGACCGGATGCCCGGGGTGTCGACCACCCACCCGCCCTCGGGCAGATGCAGGGCCACCGACTGGGTGGAGGTGTGACGTCCCTTGCCCACCCCGGAGACCTCGCCGGTGGCGCGGTCGGCGTCGGGGACGAGCCTGTTCACCAGTGTCGACTTGCCGACCCCCGAGTGCCCGATCAGGGCGGTCACGCGACCGTCGATCCGCTCGTGCAGGGCGGTGAGATCGTCGTCCTGACCGACGAGCAGTACCGGGATGTCGAGATCCGCGAAGTGCGCGGCGAACTCGTCGGGATCGGCGAGGTCGCTCTTGGTCAGTCCCAGCAGGGGAGCGAGACCGCCGGCATAGGCCGCGACGAGTGCGCGTTCGACGAGTCCGGTCCGTGGTGGGGGATCGGCGAGCGCGACCACGATGAGCAGCTGTTCGGCATTGGCGACGACGATGCGCTCGAACGGATCGGTGTCGTCGGCCGTGCGCCGCAGGACGGTGCTGCGGTCCTCGACCCGCACGATGCGCGCGAGCGTGTCGGGGCGACCGGAGAGATCGCCGACGACACCCACCTGATCGCCCACCACGATCGGGGTCCGGCCGAGCTCGCGTGCCCGCATCGTCGTCACGATCCGGTCGGGATCACCGCCGAGCGCGACACCCCACCGCCCGCGGTCGACGGAGACGACCATGCCCTCCTCGGCATTGCGGTGGGCCGGGCGGTCCTTCGTGCGCGGCCGCGAGCCGCGCCCGGGGCGGACCCGGACGTCGGACTCGTCGTACTCCCGCCGCCTCAGGAGTCGCTCCCCGTCAGCAGCGACTCCCACAGGCCTTCGAAATCGGGGAGCGTCTTGGCAGTGGTGCCGATGTCCTCGACCTCGATCCCGTCGACGACGAGCCCGAGGATCGCACCGGCCGTGGCCATCCGGTGGTCGGCGTAGGAGTGCCAGATACCACCGTGCAGCGGCGTCGGCTCGATGTGCAGACCGTCCTCGGTCTCGGTGATCGAACCCCCGAGACGACCGATCTCGGTGGCGAGCGCCGCCAGCCGGTCGGTCTCGTGACCGCGCAGGTGCGCGATACCGCGCAGGTCGGAGGGCGAGGCGGCGACCGCGGCGAGGGCCGCGACGGTCGGCGCCAGCTCGCCGACGTCGTGCAGGTCCACGTCGATGCCTCGCAATTCGCCCGGGCCGCGCACGGTCAGCGTCCCGTCGGCCCACGTCACCTCGGCGCCCATCTGCTCGAGGATGCCGCGGATCGCGTCGCCGGCCTGGGTGGTCGACTCGGGCCACAGGGGCACCGAGACGACACCACCGGTGACCGCCGCGGCCGCGAGGAAGGGCGTGGCGTTCGACAGGTCGGGCTCGACGGTGACGTCGACGGCCTTGATCGTCGTCGGGGGCACCCGCCAGGTGTCGGTCTCGGAGGTGTCGACGGGGACCCCGGCCGTTCGGAGCATCTCGACCGTCATCTCGATGTGCGGCATCGACGGCACCGGTTCACCGGCGTGGCGGACCACCACGCCCTCGTCGAAGGCGGCCCCGGACAGCAGCAGACCCGAGACGAACTGCGAGGACGCGGAAGCGTCGATGGTCACGGAACCGCCGCGCACCGCACCGCGGCCGTGCACGGTGAAGGGCAGCCGGTCGCCGTCGATGTCGGCGCCGAGGGCGCGCAGGGCGTCGAGCACGGTGCTCATCGGGCGGACGCGGGCCTGTTCGTCGCCGTCGAACCGCACGTCGCCGTCGGCCAGTGCGGCCAGCGGCGGTACGAACCGCATGACGGTGCCGGCCAGTCCGCAGGCGACCTCGCCTCCGCGCAGGGGGCCGGGGGTCACGTCGAGGGTGGTGCCGCCGTCGCGCTCGGTGACGGTCGTGCCGAGCGTGCGCAGGGCCCCGATCATCAGGTCGGTGTCGCGGCTGCGCAGCGCGCCGGTCAGGGTGGACGGCCCGTCGGCGAGTGCGGCCAGGATCAGGGCACGGTTGGTGATCGACTTCGATCCCGGCAGCGTCACCGACGCTCGAACCGGGGACACGGCGCGGGGTGCTCTCCACAGACTCACCCGACCATCTTCGCCCATCCGGACCGGTGCGGGCACCCTCGCCCACCCGGTGCGCGCCGGTGTCGGTTCCGTCACCCGGCGATGCCACACTCGACGGCATGTGCGGAAGGTATGTCTCCACCGCCGACCCGGCGACGCTCGCCGTCGAACTCGACGCGCTCGACGAGACCGGCGACGACAGCAGCCGGGACGGGCGGGGGCCCGACTACAACGTCGCGCCGACGACCGAGGTGCTCACCGTTGTCGCCCGGCACGACGGGGAAGATCCCGACGGTCCCGTCCGCCGCCGTATCCGCCGCATGCGCTGGGGACTCGTGCCGCACTTCGCCGAAGAGGTGGGCGGAAGCGCACCACTGATCAACGCGAGATCCGAGTCGGTCGCCACCAAGCCGAGCTTCGCGCGGTCGCTGCGCTACAAGCGGTGCCTCGTCCCGATGGACGGCTGGTACGAATGGCAGGTCGAACCCGCGCCGGACGGCAAGCCTCGCAAGGTGCCGTACTTCATGGCGCCGGCCGACGGCTCGCGGATCTGCATGGCCGGGGTGTGGGCGGAGTGGCGCGACCCGCGGAACCCGAAGGCACCGCCGCTGTCGAGCACGACGATCCTCACCGCGCAGTCGGTCGAGCAACTCGGCAACGTGCACGAACGGATGCCGCTGATCCTCCCGCCGGAGCGGTGGGATGCGTGGCTCGCCCCCGACAGTCTCGGCCATCCGGATCTGATCGTGCCGAGCGTCGACGCGATCTCGGCGATCGAGATCCGCCGCGTGTCCGCGAAGGTCAACAGCATCCGCAACAACGGCCCCGAACTGCTGCAACCCGACGACGGCGCCGGCGATCAGATGGTGCTGTTGTAGGCGCTGACGGAGCGGACGGGCCCTACGGACCGGCCGTGATCGGTGCCACGACGGCGCCGGTCAGCCGGATCAGATCGTGCGGATCCAGTTCGATCTCGAGCCCTCGCCGACCCGCGCTGCACAGCACCCGGTCCCACTGCTCGGCGGAGACGTCGATCACGGTGCGCAGACGCTTGCGCTGCCCGAGCGGGGAGATGCCGCCGACGACGTACCCGGTCGCGCGTTCGGCGGCGGTGTGATCGGCCATCACGGCCTTGCCGCCGCCCAGCGCCCCGGCTGCGGCCTTGAGCGACAGCGTCGCCGGGACCGGGATCACCGCGACGGCGAGCGTGCCGTCGGACAGCGACACCACCAGCGTCTTGAAGATCTGTTCGGCGGAAACCCCGAGGTGTGTGCCGAGTTCCTCGACGGCTTCGGCGCCGAAGGACGACGACCTCGGGTCATGTGCGTATTCGTGGACCCGGTGCGCGACCTTCTCGCGCTTCAACAACACCGTCGCGGGAGTGGATGTCGAGGCCATCCGATCACTCTAGAGAACCGGAGGTGGGGAACAAGCGCGGTGGGCACGGCGTTGCACACCGACGGGTGGATCCACCGGCCACCCGAGACCCGACGATCGGAGAATTCGTGGCAGTGCTGTGCCCGCCTCGACCGGACGCCATCGGACGTCCCCCCGATCCGGACGCCGTCGGACCGGTAGCCTTCTCGACAGGCGTCGATGAAGGGATCGGTGTGATCGAGGAGTCTGTGGAAGAACTGACCGAGCGGTTCGAGCGGGACGCGCTTCCCCTGCTCGATCAGCTCTACGGCGCTGCGCTGCGGATGGCCCGCAATCCCTCTGACGCCGAGGACCTCGTACAGGAGACCTACATCAAGGCGTTCTCCGCCTTCCGGTCGTTCCGCGAGGGCACCAACCTCAAGGCCTGGCTGTACCGGATCCTCACCAACACCTACATCAACTCGTACCGGAAGCGTCAGCGGCAACCCGCGCAGTACCCGACCGACGAGATCACCGACTGGCAGCTCGCCGCCACGGCCGAGCATTCGTCGACCGGTCTGCGGTCCGCGGAGGTCGAGGCACTCGACGCGCTTCCCGACGACGACATCAAGGCGGCGTTGCAGGAGCTTCCCGAGGAGTTCCGCATGGCCGTCTACTACGCCGACGTCGAAGGGTTCCCCTACAAGGAGATCGCCGAGATCATGGGGACGCCGATCGGCACCGTGATGTCGAGACTGCACCGGGGTCGCAAGCAGCTGCGGGGTCTGTTGGCCGACGTGGCGCGCGATCGCGGTTTCATGCGGGAGAAGGCCGTGGACGCCACAACCGGAACATCGGATCAGCCCGAGAGCGGAAAGGGAGCACCGCAGTGAGCGAACCCGACTTCGATCGACTCGACTGCTCGGCGGTCATCGCGGACGTCTACCTGCTTCTCGACTCCGAATGCGACGCCGGTTCCCGCGAGAAGCTGCAGCGGCACCTCGACGAGTGCGGCACCTGCCTCGAGGCCTACGGGATCGAGGAGAAGATCAAATCGCTGCTCAGCCGCAAGTGCGGCGGGGAACACGCACCCGAGGGCCTGCGGGAGCGGCTCATGCTGCAGATCCGCCGCACCGTGGTGATCACCGAGACGGACAGCGCCGAGTCGTAGGCGGGGTCACTCGTACCGAGTCGTAGGCGAGTTCACTCGTACCGAGTCGTAGGCGAGTTCACTCGTACCGAGTCGTAGGCGAGTTCACTCGTACCGAGTCGTAGGCGAGTTCACTCGTACCGAGTCGCAGGCGAGTTCCACTCGTACCGAGTCGTAGGCGAGACCCCCCAACGTGACAGGGGCCGGAAAGCTGCTGCTTTCCGGCCCCTGTCCGCGTCTCAGGCGTTGGGACGCTTGCCGTGGTTGGCGGCGTTACCCTTGCGGCTGCGCTTCTTGCGACCTCGCTTACCCATGGTGGGATCTCCTTTCTCGTTCATTACAGTGTTTCACGTGCGGTCGAGTGGTCCTGTCGGCAGGTCCGCCGCCGGAGCGTGAAACGAGGTGTTCGATGGCGGAAGACGTACGCGCGGAGATGGTATCGACCGTGTTCGAGGTCGTCGTGCGAGAGGGTGACGTGGTGGCCGAGGGCGACACGCTGGTGATCCTCGAGTCGATGAAGATGGAGATTCCCGTGCTCGCCGAGTCGGCGGGCACCGTGACCTCCGTCGGAGTCTCGGTCGGGGATGTCATCCAGCAGGGCGACCTCATCGCCGTGATCTCCTGACGGCGGGTATCTCCTGAGTACGAAAGCGGTTCCCGTGTCCACACTCAGTTCGTTGCTCGCGAGGTACACGGATCTTCCGGGCGCGGCCGTCGATCACCTCCAACGTGTCGTGGGCGAGTGGCAGTTGCTCGCCGACCTGTCGTTCGCCGACGTCCTCCTGTGGGTCGACGCGGCGCCGTCCGGAATCGTGTGCGTCGCACAGTGCCGACCCACCACCGCCTCGACGGTGATCCCCGAGGACGCCGTCGGCACGCTCGTCTCCGACAACGAACATCCTTACGTCCGTAAGGCTTTCGAAACCGGAGAGATCGTCGACGTCAAGTCGGCCCCGGGCGCCGGGATCAACATCCGTCAGGCCGTGCCGGTGCGCTGGGACGGTCGGGTCGTCGCGGTGCTCAGCCGCGACGCCGCCCGCGTGTCGCGGCGGTCGGCCAGCGCGCTCGAGACGGCCTATCTCGAATGCGCCGACGACCTCTACCGGATGATCAGCGAGGGCACTTTCCCGACGCCCGAGGCGCGCTCGGACACCAAGTCGAGTCCGCGTGCGGGCGACGGATTCATCCGGCTCGACCGGAAGGGCAAGGTCGTCTACGCGAGCCCCAACGCGCTGTCGGCCTATCACCGGATGGGTCTGAACTCCGACCTGATCGGTCAGGATCTCGTCGAGACGACCCGCGCACTGGTCACCGACCCCTTCGAGAGTCGCGACGTCACCGACTACCTCCGCGGGGCCGTGGAGGGCCGTCTGGGGCAGCGCATGGAGATCGAGGCACTCGGGGCCACCGTTCTGATCCGTGCGTTGGTCCTGAACCCGGGAGGGAAGATCCGGGGCGCCGCGGTGATCGTCCGCGACGTCACCGAGGTCAAGCGACGCGACCGGGCACTGCTGAGCAAGGACGCGACCATCCGCGAGATCCACCACCGTGTCAAGAACAACCTGCAGACGGTCGCCGCGCTGCTGCGACTGCAGGCGCGCCGAACCGGGAACGCGGAAGCCCAGCAGGCCCTGGGGGAGGCGGTCCGTCGCGTGACATCCATCGCCCTGGTCCATGAGGCGCTGTCGATGTCAGTGGACGAGGAGGTCGATCTCGACGGTGTGTTCGACCAGCTGATCCCCATCGTCGTCGACGTGTCGACGGTCGGCAGCCAGATCCGGGTGGTGCGGGAGGGGAATCTCGGCGTGTTCCCCGCGGATCGCGCCACGCCTCTGGTCATGGTGCTGACCGAACTCGTCCAGAACGCCGTCGAGCACGCCTTCGATCCGGGCGTGAACGGCACGGTCACCGTCAATGCCCAGCGTTCGGCCCGCATGCTCGACGTCGTGGTCCGCGACGAGGGGAAGGGTCTTCCCGAGGGGTTCAGCCTAGAGGCGTCGAACCGGCTCGGTCTGCAGATCGTCCGGACCCTCGTGGCTGCCGAGCTCGGCGGATCGTTGGAGTTGACGTCCAACGAGGTCGGCGGGACCGATGCACGCCTGCAACTACCGCTGGGCAAGGTGCCGGTCGCCTGATCGTCCATACGACCGTGCACGTAAGAAGGCCCGGCCTCCCCCGTAGGGGAGCCGGGCCTTCGAACGTCTATCGGAGTTGCTCAGACCGCCGTACGAGCGCGGGTGCGGGCGTTGCGACGCTTGAGGGCGCGGCGCTCGTCCTCGCTCATACCGCCCCAGACGCCGGCATCCTGGCCGGATTCGAGCGCCCAGGAGAGGCATTCGGCGGTGACGGGGCAACGGTTGCACACGAGCTTGGCATCCGCGATCTGCGCGAGAGCCGGGCCGCTGTTTCCCACGGGGAAGAACAGTTCCGGATCCTCGTCGCGGCAGATGGCCTTGTGGCGCCAGTCCATGCTTCTACTCTCCTTCGATGGTGCGTGTGCACCGGCTGATTGGTCAATGCGTGTTCACGCCTGTGGCACGGAGTGTTTCCGCGCGGTTACTTGTGAATGCTTTCACGAACGAGCGTGGAGTCAATAGAATCGACCACGATCGTGGGGAAGCTCACGCTGGTGTGGGCTACGAGTTCGCCAATCCCTCTTTCTACTCCCCTCGGGCCGAGAAGGTAGTGGCAATCACAGAATTCGTGCTTCTCTTTCTGTCGCTGTCCCGCTGGGGGGATCGTCAGCGGGGCGCGACGACATCGAGGATCGACGCCACGGACACGAACTCGACCTCGGTCCGGAGTCCGAGATAGTCGCCGTCGACCTGAAGTCCGATCGGGCGCGAGGCCCGGGCGCGCACGCGCGCGACATCGTCCGCACGCACCAGATGCGGCGACGCCGGCTCGCCGCGGGCGGCCAGAAGTTGTCTCACCACCCGCAGGCTCGGAAGTACCCGGGTCGTCGTCATAGCAAACACACCCAAACCGGTGTCGAACGAGGTGCCGGGATTCGTGTGCACCGGCCGGGACTCGAGATAGGTCCACGGACTCGAGTTCGACACGAACGCATAGTGCACCCCCGAAACAGGTTCGGATCCGGGCATCTCGAGCGTGAGCGCCGGCTCGGCCCGCTTCGACGCGAAGAACCGGGCCACCGCGTGCCGCACGTAACGCGCCGTCGTCACCTTCTTGCCCTCGGCGCGGCTCAGGTCTATGGCCTCGCACACCTGGGCGTCGAGACCGAGGCCCGCGTTGAAGGTGAACCACCGCCCGTCGCAGTGGCCGAGGCCGATCCGGCTGGTCCTGCCCTCCTGCAACGACTCGAGTACCTGCTCGGTGGCCTCGAGTGGATCGGCGGACAGTCCCAGGGATCGCGCGAACACGTTCGCCGAGCCGCCGGGCACCACCGCGAGTCGCGGCAGGGTCGGATCGGCGCCTCGGTCGGGGGAGGGGCCGAGGAGGCCGTTGACGATCTCGTTGACGGTGCCGTCGCCACCGTGCGCGACGACGACGTCCATCCCGTCGGCGTGCGCCGAACGCGCCAGTTCTGCGGCGTGCCCGCGGTGGGTCGTGTGCGCGACGGTCAGCGCGAGCCGGCCTCTCAGGGCGTGAGCGAGGCGGTCGCGACCGGCCGGGGTGGTCGTCGTCGCATTCGGGTTCACGATCAGCAGGGCGCGCACGGAACATCAGCCTAAGTGGTGCCCGGCGGGTCCACTACGCTGGACGGGTGCCTCTCGAAACACCTCGCAGCAGCGTTCCGTCGACCGTGCGTGCCGCCGGTTGGCTCGTCGTCCTCGAGGGCGTCGTCGCGATGGGATTCGCGGTGTACTCGATCATCCGCGCCGCCTCGGGCGAACACGATCAGTCGGTCACCAATGGCTACGGCTTCGCGCTGTGGCTGTTCATCCTGTTCGGCGGGGTCCTGGCCGGCGGGATCGCGCTCGTGCGCGGTGTGCGCTGGGGACGTGCCGTGGCGATACTCGCGCAGCTGTTGTTGCTGCCCGTGGTGTGGTCGCTGCTGACGGACTCCCACCAGCCGGTCATCGGCACTGTGCTGGCGCTCGTCGTGGTCCCCACGCTCGTGCTGCTGTTCAGCCCGCCCACGTCGCGGTGGCTCGCGCACGAGTACGCGCCCGACGTCGACGAGTGATCCGGCTCAGCTGCCGAGCGCTTGCAGGGCGGGGCCGCTGAGCCTGAAGGTCGTCCACTCGTCCTGCGCGACGGCACCGAGGGATCGGTAGAAACCGATGGACGGCTCGTTCCAGTCCAACACCGACCAACTCAGGCGGGTGTAACCGCGCTCCACGCATTCGTGGGCGAGCGCCGCGAGCAGTGCCCGTCCGTGTCCCTTGCCGCGGTGTTCGGGACGGACGAACAGATCTTCGAGGTAGATCCCGTGCACGCCGTCCCACGTGGAGAAGTTCCGGAACCACAACGCCACCCCGACGACCCGGCCTTCGGTGCCGTCCTCTCCGGATTCCTCTGCGACGTGCGCGTACACCGAGGGCTGCGGCCCGAAAAGAGCCTCGTGGATCTGCTCGGGCACCACGGTGCACTCGTGCCGGGCCTTCTCGTATTCGGCGAGGTCGTAGATCAGCCCGGTGATCGTGGGGACGTCCTCGGGTGTGGCTCTGCGGATCACGGCGGGCTGCCTCCTGCGGTCTCGTGGGCGGATTCACCTCGCGCTGCGCCGCCGAGTGCGCGAGGATCGGGGTCGTGGCAACGGTACTTGCAGTGGCAAATCAGAAGGGTGGCGTCGCCAAGACGACCACCGTCGCGTCGTTGGGGGCCGCGCTGTCGGCGCTGGGCCGGCGGGGGCTCGTCGTCGATCTCGATCCCCAGGGGTGCCTGACCTTCTCTCTCGGGCACAACCCCGACAAGCTCGAACAATCCGTGCACGAGGTGCTCGTGGGCGGTGTCGAGACGAAGGACGTTCTGCTCGGGACAGCGGAGGGGATGTCGCTGCTGCCGGCGACCATCGACCTCGCGGGTGCGGAGGCGATGCTGCTCATGAAGCCGGGGCGTGAATACACCCTGAAGCGGGCGCTGGCGTCGGTGGAGGACGACTACGACGTCGTCGTCATCGACTGCCCGCCCTCTCTGGGCGTCCTCACCCTCAACGGGCTGACCGCGGCGCGGTCCGTGCTCGTTCCGCTGCAGTGCGAAACGCTCGCGCACAGGGGAGTCGGGCAGCTCCTGCGCACGGTGAACGAGGTGAAACAGATCACCAATCCGGATCTCGAACTGCTCGGCGCGCTGCCGACCCTGTACGACTCGCGGACCACGCACAGTCGCGACGTGCTCGCCGATGTCTCCGACCGGTACGACCTGCCGGTGCTGGCCCCGCCCGTACCCCGCACGGTCCGCTTCGCGGAGGCTTCCGCCTCGGGCGCGACGGTGCTGGCGGGACGCAAGAACAAGGGCGCCGAGGCGTACCGGGCGCTCTCCGAGAACCTGCTGCGCTACTGGTCGGGGGAGGCGGAACTCGAGACTTTCGAGACCGCCGTCGCGGACTGAGACGTCAGCACCGACCGGGACGGCTCGCTTTCAGCACCGACCGGCACGGCTCGCTTTCAGCACCGACCGGGACGGCTCGCTTTCAGCACCGACCGGGACGGCTCGCCATCAGCGCAGTGCCACGAGCTCATCGCCGCGTTGCTCGACCACGACATTCCCCGCGACGGCGACGTTCACCGTGGAGACCGTCCCGCGCTCGACGTCGATGCGCGGGCCGGGTTCACCGGTCCGTGAGTCGACTCCCACGAGGGCGTCCTCGACGGGAAGGAGCAGCGAACCGGCCATGATGTCGCCGTTGCCGAGAGTGTCCTCGACGGTCCACTGCGGGGCGAAATCGGTGGTGGACAATGCGACGGTGTCGCGGCCCGTCCACCACACGAGCACGCCGCCGCGCTCGAGGGCGGGGTCGTCCGATTCGCCGGCAGGACGCGACAGGGCGTGCGTGTCGAGGAGGACGCCCTCGCTGTCGAAGACCTCGATGCGCGGCCCGTCGTTGTCGTCCGGGGCCAGGTAGACCGCCGTGCGGTCGCCGACCACCGCGACGATGCGGGAGTCCCCGCCCGCTTCCGGCAGCACAGACGACGCGAACTCCTCGGGCTTGGCGCTGTCGTCGGGGGTGGGATCGAGAAGGGTGAGCCGATTGGTCGGCTCGTTCGCGCACTGCTCGAGCACGGCCAGCACTTCGGCGCCCGAATCCGCCGAGCGCAGTTCGCAACCCGATCGTGGCTGCGCGTTCGGGTTCACCGGTGCGTCGACGCGCCCGTACTCGACCGTGCGCACCAGATCGGAGCGCCACATCTCAAGACGTGACTCGCCGAAGGCGATCAGGTGCGAACCGGCGCCGACGACCCGGATCGGATCGTCGGCGTCGCTCGACCGTTGCGCGCCCCGAGAGCCACTGCCCGAGTCGAGCGCGGTGACCTGACCGCATCCCCGCGGGCCGCGATAGACCGAGACCACGTCGCCCCAGGCCTCGGTGACCGCGCACAACGCCCGGTCGCGGTCGTACCGCCAGCGTTCCTCGCCGGATTGCGGGTCGCGGCCGACCACCGCACCACCGTCTGCCGTGGCGACCGTGCCGCCGGACACCACCGGTGCGGTCGTCGCCGTACTCGGAGCACGCCACAGTTCGGCGAGCGTGCGCGGAAGAGATTGCGCGGCAGCGAGAGTGGGGACAGGGCCGTCCCAGGTGGTCGACGTGGTGCCCCGCGCATCCGAGTTCAGCCAGACGACACTCGCCGCCACCAGAGCGGTGACGACGAGTGCGGCTGCGACGAGAAGGTCGGTGCGGGTGCGGCGCTCGGGCGCGAGCACGTGGTTATCGGGCAGACGACGTCGAGACCGCTTCCACGTTCGACGTGTCCTGCTGCTCTGCGCGACCGGCCGGGCCCTCGCCCGAGCGGGTGCGACGGCGACGACGGCGACGACGTGCCGGAGCGGCCGCCCCGGTGTCCTCACCCGTCTCCGCTGCGGCAGGCTCGTTCTCGGCATTCACCGAGTCGTCCGAACCGGTTGCGGCCACATCCGTTGCGGAGCCGTCGGCAGACTTTCCGCGGACGGTACGACGGCGGACCCGGTTGCGCTTCGGGCGGGATCCGCCCTCGCGCTCGACGCGCTCGCGCTTCTCACCGTTCTCCGAGGCGGCGGGAGCGGCCTTGCGGACGCGTCCGGTGGCGTCGGACGGGATGTTCAGCTCCTCGAACAGGTGCGGGGAGCTCGAGTAGGTTTCGATCGGATCCGGGATACCGAGATCGAGAGCCTTGTCGATGAGCTGCCAGCGCGGCACGTCGTCCCAGTCGACGAGGGTGATCGCGATACCGGTGCGTCCGGCGCGACCGGTACGGCCGATGCGGTGGACGTAGGTCTTCTCGTCCTCGGGGCACTGATAGTTGATGACGTGGGTGACGTCGTCGATGTCGATGCCGCGGGCGGCGACGTCCGTGGCGACGAGCACGTCGATCTTGCCGCTGCGGAACTTGTCGAGTGCCTTCTCACGCGCGATCTGACCGAGGTCGCCGTGCACCGCGCCGCACGCGAAACCGCGCTCGACGAGGTCGTCGGCCACCTTCTGCGCCGTGCGCTTGGTGCGGGTGAAGACCATGGTGGCGCCGCGACCCTCGGCCTGCAGTACGCGGGCGACGAGTTCGGCCTTGTCGAGTGCATGCGCCCGGTAGATGAACTGCTGGGTGCGCTCGTGCACGGCCGACGATTCGGCCTCCTCGGCCCGGATGTGCGTCGGGCGGTTCAGGAACGTGCGGGCGAGGGTGATGATCGGGCCGGGCATGGTGGCCGAGAACAGCATCGTCTGACGACGGTCGGGGACCATCGTGAGGATGCGCTCGATGTCGGGCAGGAAGCCGAGGTCGAGCATCTCGTCGGCTTCGTCCATGACGAGCACGCCGATCTTGCCCAGGATCAGATGGCCCTGGTTGGCGAGATCGAGCAGACGGCCGGGAGTACCGACGACGACGTCGACACCCTTCTTCAGTTCGTCGATCTGCTGCTCGTAGGGGCGCCCACCGTAGATCGACAGGACCTCGAGGCCCGACTTGCGGCTGCCGGGCAGGTACTTGGAAGCGTTCACGAGGTCGTTGGTGACCTGGATGCACAGCTCGCGGGTCGGGACGATCACGAGTGCACGGGGAGTGCCGTCGAGGGTGGTCGTGCCGGAGCCCTCGGTGGCGATGCGATGCAGGAGCGGAACGCCGAAGCCGAAGGTCTTGCCCATACCCGTACGGGCCTGCCCGATGAGGTCGTCGCCGGCGAGGGCCAGCGGCAGGGTGAGTTCCTGGATCGCGAAGGTGCGTTCGATGCCGACCTCGGCGAGGGCGCGGACGATCTCGTCGCGGACACCGAGTTCGCCGAAGGTGGGGGGTACGTGGGTGGAGTCGAGTTGTGCGGAGACGGTCGTTTCGCTCGCGTCGTCTTCGTGGTCGATGGTGATCTTGCTCAGGGGTCCGGCCTTCCTGGTCTCGGCACGCACGCACGAGGGGGAAAGGCGACCGGCCTGCACCTCAGCGCGAGCGGTTTCCACCAGGCTCGGCGAAGCGCGGCAGCGATCCGCAGTTCGGGTGCGCGCACATTATCTGGGAAGCTCGCGGGCCACGGTCGGCGGCTCGAAGCGCGGGCTTCCCGATCCATTGTACCGGTTCCGGCGCATTCCACGAGGTAGTACTACGCTTCGTCGTCATGGGAGCCGATACGCCGCAGTCCACCTCCGAGTCCGGCACGACGCCGGGCGGACCCGCAGTCCCCGCCGATCACCCCGGTGTCGCAGAGCTCTTCGCGTTGCTCGCGTACGGCGAGATCTCGGCGTTCTACCGGCTCGCCGAGGACGCACGGTTCTCCCCGTCCCTGCGCGGGCGGGTCGCCCTCGCAAGCATGGCAGCTGCGGAGATGAGCCATTTCGAGACGCTCCACACCGCGCTCACCGATCGTGGTGTGGAGATCTACGCGGCGATGGAGCCCTACCGCAAAGCCCTCGACGCCTACCACGCCTCGACCACTCCGTCGACGTGGCTCGAGGTTCTCGTGAAGGCATACGTCGGTGACAGGATCGCCGCAGATTTCTACTGTGAGATCGCCGACATGCTTGCTCCCGAGGTGTCCACGGTGGTCCGAGAGGTCCTCGCCGAGACCGGCCACTCGGAGTTCGTGGTGCATGAGGTCCGTGAGGTCGTCGAGCGCAGCCCGCTGCAGAAGGACCGCCTGATGCTGTGGGGACGCCGGCTGCTCGGCGAGGCCATCACCCAGGCGCAGTACGTCCTCGCGCAGAACGAGAAACTCGCCGAGCTGGTGATTCTCGCGTCCGGTGACCTGGCGAACATCGCCGCGCTGTTCGATCGCATGCAGGTCGAGCACACCGAGCGGATGTCGGTGCTCGGACTGCATTAGCCTGGGGCTGATAGCAGTACCAGCTCGGTTTCAATGCATGAGAATCGGAGGTCCACCGTGGAGGTCAAGATCGGCGTCGCGGACAGCCCGCGCGAAGTTGTCGTCGTCAGCGACCAGACGCCCGACGAGGTGGAGAAGCTCGTCCGGGCCGCGTTGAACGGCGCCGACGACGGGGTGCTCGCCCTTGTCGACGAGAAGGGCCGCAAGGTTCTCGTGCAGGCCGCCAAGATCAGCTACGTGGACATCGGTCCTGCCACGCTGGGCAAGGTCGGCTTCGCCGCCAACTGAGAGCGACCGACGAGAACGGGCCGGGGCATGTCGCCCGGCCCGTTCGTCGTTCTCGGTATGTGTCGTCAGCGACGACGGTGCTCATATGTCGTCAGCGACGACGGAGTTCCGGCTGCAGCGGCACGTGCTTCAGACCGCCCCAGGCCAGCGCGACCGTGGTGTCCACGGCGTCCTCCTTGGGGATCGGACGTGCGGCGTCGAGCCAGTAGCGTGCGGTGAACTGGCTCGTTCCCACCAGGCCGACCGCGAGGATGCGGGCCCGGTACGGATCGAGACCGGAGTCGTGGCTGACGAGGGCGAAGACGGCGTCGACGCACGCCTCGGTGGCCTGCTCCACTCGCCGCGACACCTGCGGTTCGCCCATCAGATCGGATTCGAAGACGAGCCGGAATCCCTGGCTGTCGTTGTCGACGAAATCGAAGAAGGCCTGCACTGCGGCGCGCACGCGCTGACGGTTGTCGGTGGTGGACCGCAGGGCCTGGCGTACGCCGTTGATGAGGGTGTCCACGTAGTTCTGGAGCACGGCGCAATACAGTTCGAGCTTGCCGGGGAAGTGCTGGTACAGGACGGGCTTGCTCACTCCGGCACACTCGGCGATCTCGTCCATGCCGGCCGAGTGGTAACCGCGTGTGACGAATACCTCGCTGGCAGCCTCGAGCAACTGGGCACGACGCTCGTCACGCGGCATCCGGGCGCCCCGTTTGCCGTTGGAACCCCGGCCGGATGCTCGTTCGGTGACGTCGGTCATGCTTACTCCCAATCTGCACTACTTCCGAACGTGGCCTGTACCACCTCGGCGCTCCTCGTCTCTGCACGTTACAGGTGAAGTCGCGTGTCGAACGGATCGGCCTACCGCCCAGTATCCGTTCCCGGTGCACGAATGGGGGCGCAGGTTCGGCGCTTCGGATATCGAAATGGTCTCGATATGACATCCTGACATCCGTGATCGAGCGTGGAGGAGTGCGCGAGAGCAGGGGCCCGCAGGGCTCCTCGCCGACAGATCCTTCCCCGACGCTGCCCGGTTCGTCCCGGTCGCGAGGAACGGAACGACCCGAGGTGGGTCGCCGGTCGCACCAGCCCCTGCGTGCCGTGTGGGACCCGGTGGGACGGCCGGACCGGCCGCCGCGCCGACCGCGACCCGAACGGGACGTCCGCAAGCAGACCCGCGTGGGCAGGTTCGTCGCCACCTACGGCTGGCGCGCCTACGCCGTTCCGATCCTCGCCGTCGTGACCCTGATCGTGCTGTGGGACGCCGCGCGTGGCGCCGGAGCGGAGGAGCCCGCCGACCAGACCGACGCGAGCGAGGTCACCGAGATCATCGTCGAGGCCCCGCAACCCGAGGGAACCTTCCCCGAGTCGCTCGAGTCCGGTGCGCTGCCGGAGGGCGGCCCGTTCACGGAGGTCGGTGCGCGGGAGTGGCGGGTCGTGCCCGGCACCACGGGTCAGGTCGGCGCGGGGCAGACCCGTGTGTTCACCTACACGGTGGAACTCGAGGAGGGCATCGACACCACCGGCTACGGCGGCGACGCGGCCTTCGCGTCGATGGTCGACCGGACCCTTGCCGACCCGCGCAGCTGGATCGGCGACGAGGCGGTCGCCTTCCGCCGGATCGACACCGGCGAGCCGGACTTCCGGATCTCCCTCACTTCGCAGATGACCATTCGCGAAGGATGCGGCTACGACATCCCGCTCGAGGGATCGTGCTTCAACCCCTCGATGGAGCGGGTGTTCCTCAACGAAGCGCGGTGGGTGCGCGGGGCCGTCGCCTTCCAGGGCGACATCGGGTCGTACCGCCAGTACGTCGTCAACCACGAGGTCGGCCACGCCATCGGCCTGGCGCAACACGATGCCTGCACCACCGACGGCGGCCTCGCGCCGATCATGATGCAGCAGACCTTCGGCACCGCCAACGACGACATCGCGCGCCTGGACCCGGGCGGCACGGTCCCCGCCGACGGGGCGCGGTGCCGGTTCAACCCGTGGCCGTACCCGCGGGCGTAGGCGCCGGTCGGGGTCGACGGGCCGGGCGGAGTCGACGGGCGAGGTGGGGGTCGACGGGCGGAATGGGGGTCGCAGCAGGGAATGGCACCATGGACGGTGACGCAGGACGCATCGCGACAGGAGAACCCGTGACCGCAACGACACCGTCGACGCGCCGATCCCTTCCGCCGTTGGTGGAACCCGGCCCGGAGCTCGGTCGCGAGGAGGTCGCGCGGTACAGCCGTCACCTGATCATCCCGAATGTCGGGGTCACCGGCCAGCGTCGCCTGAAGAACGCGCGGGTGCTGTGTATCGGCGCCGGCGGCCTGGGTTCGCCCGCCCTGCTGTATCTCGCGGCGGCGGGGGTCGGCACGATCGGCATCGTCGAGTTCGACGACGTGGAGACGTCCAACCTGCAGCGCCAGGTGATCCACGGCCGCTCCGACGTCGGACGGCCCAAGGCGGACAGTGCCCGCGACAGCATCCTGGCGATCAACGACGGTGTGACTGTGCGCCTGCACGAGACGCGCCTGGAGTCGAGCAATGCCGTGCAGCTGTTCGAGCAGTACGACCTCATCCTCGACGGCACCGACAACTTCGCGACCCGCTATCTCGTCAACGACGCCGCGGTCCTCTCGGGCAAGCCCTACGTGTGGGGATCGATCTTCCGTTTCGAAGGCCAGGTATCGGTGTTCTGGGAGGACGCCCCGGACGGACGCGGCCTGAACTACCGCGACCTCTACCCCGAGGCACCGGCACCGGGGATGGTTCCCTCCTGCGCGGAGGGCGGGGTACTCGGTGTCCTGCCCGGCACGATCGGCACCGTCATGGCGACCGAGGCGATCAAGCTCATCACGGGGATCGGTGAGCCGTTGCTCGGCCGCCTCATGATCTACGACGCGCTTGCGATGTCGTTCCGGACGGTGACCCTGCGTCGCGATCCGGGACGGGTGCCGGTCACCGAACTCGTCGACTACGAGGCCTTCTGCGGGATCGTTCCCGATGCCGCCGCGTCGGCTCGCTCGGCCGTCACCCCCAGCGAGTTGCGCCGGATGCTCGACGAGGGCCGCGACCTCGCGCTGATCGACGTGCGCGAACCTGTCGAATGGGAGATCGTCCGTATCGACGGTGCCCGGCTCGTGCCGAAGGACCGCATCCTCTCCGGTGAGGTCCTCGCCGACCTGCCGCAGAACACGCCGATCGTGCTGTACTGCAAGACGGGAATCCGATCGGCCGAGGCGCTCGAAGTGCTTGTGCGAGCCGGATTCTCGGACGCGACACATCTGCACGGCGGGGTGATCGCGTGGGCGCAGCAGGTGGATCCCTCGCTACCGGTCTACTGACGGTGACCTCGTTGTGACCTGAAACAGCGGAGTGCCTTCCCGATCCGAGCGGTGTGCGGCGGTAGGTTGAGCTGCGTGAGCTCACTCGAACCGCCTCAGCACGTGTGCTCCACATTCGGTCTCCGCGACGTCGAACCGGTCCCGCTCGGGCCCGACTGGGACGGCGGTTTCCGGTGTGGAGACGTGGTGCTGTCCCGAGTCGCCGATCATGCTCGCGCGGCCTGGTCCGCCAAAGTGCGGGAGACCCTGACCGTCGACGGTGTGCGGCTGGCCCGTCCGGTGCGGTCCACCGACGGTCGCTACGTGGTCTCCGGATGGCGCGCCGACACCTACATCGTCGGTACGTCCGAGCCCAGGCACGACGAAGTGGTCTCGCTGTCGCTGCGGCTGCACACCGCCACCGCGCAGCTCGAACGTCCCCGTTTCCTCATGCAGCCTCCGGTCGCACCCTGGGAGGACGTCGACGTCTTCGTCGCGGCCGACCGCGCGGCCTGGGAAACCGTGCCCCTGCGCAGCGCCCGCGCGGCGGGGGCGCCCGAGACGGTGACCCCCGACGGCCGTAAGAGTCTCGACCTGATCAACCAGCTCGCGACCTTCCGCAAGCCCGTGCACCTGCCCGACCAGCTCGTCCACGGCGACCTGTTCGGCACCGTCCTGTTCGCCGGGCGCGCGGCACCCGGGCTGACCGACATCACCCCCTACTGGCGTCCGGCCTCGTGGGCGGCCGCCGTCGCCGTCGTCGACGCACTGTCGTGGGGCGGTGCCGACGAAGGGCTCATCGGTCGCTGGGAGGATCTGCCGGAATGGCCGCAGATGCTGCTGCGCGCGGTCATCTTCCGTTTGGCCGTGCACGCGCTGCACCCGCGCTCGACCGAGGACGCCTTCCCGGGCCTGGCGCACACCGCCGACCTCGTGCGGTTCCTCCTGTAACACCTCACAGGGCGGCCGGGGCCGGGGTGAGCAACTCTTGACGCGACGGTCACCGCGGGCAGCACCGTAGCAACACCCGTTTCCTACCTTGGGGATCAACACGGACCCGAGGAGGAACGGCGATGACGACCTTCATCGAAAAGGAAAGTCTCAGAGACAAATTCGCGCGCAAGCACAACATCGAGCGGTGGGACGCCGAGGATGTGGAGGCGTGGGAGGCCGGCGGCAGGCAGGTCGCCAAGCGCAACCTGATCTGGTCGGTGATCGCCGAGCACGTCGGCTTCTCCGTCTGGTCGATCTGGTCGGTGATGGTGCTGTTCATGCCCACCGAGGTGTACGGCATCGACGCCGCCGGTAAGTTCTTCCTGGTCGCCGTCCCCACACTCGTCGGCGCGATCCTCCGCATCCCCTACACCGTCGCCACCGCCCGTTTCGGTGGCCGCAACTGGACCATCTTCAGTGCCCTCGTACTGCTGATCCCCACCATCGGGGCGCTGTACCTGATGCTGAACCCGGGTCACTCCTACACGACGTTCATGCTGGTCGCGGCACTTGCCGGTGTCGGCGGCGGCAACTTCGCGTCGTCGATGACCAACATCAACGCCTTCTACCCGCAGCGACTGAAGGGCTGGGCCCTCGGACTCAACGCCGGCGGCGGGAACATCGGTGTCCCGGCCGTTCAGCTGATCGGCCTGCTCGTCATCGCCACCGTCGGCAACACCGAGCCCTGGATCGTGTGCGCGGTCTACCTGGTCCTGTGCGCCGTCGCCGCGCTCGGTGCCGCCCTGTTCATGGACAACCTCCGTGATCAGAAGGCCGACCTGCGGGCCATGGGCGCCGCGCTGAAGTTCCGCGACTCGTGGATCATCTCCTTCCTCTACATCGGCACCTTCGGTTCGTTCATCGGCTTCAGCTTCGCCTTCGGTCAGGTCCTGCAGATCAACTTCCTCGCCGGCGGCGACACCCCCGCCCAGGCCGCACTGCACGCCGCGCAGATCGCCTTCATCGGCCCGCTCCTCGGATCCATCTCGCGCCCGCTCGGCGGAAAGCTCGCCGACCGCATCGGCGGCGGGAAGATCACCCTCTACACCTTCGTCGCGATGGCCCTGGCCGCCGCGGTGCTCATCGTCGCCGGCACCCTCGACGACCGCACCACCGGCGCCGCGACCGGCGGTGTGCTGACCGCCATGGTGCTCGGCTTCATCGCCCTGTTCCTGCTCTCCGGGCTCGGCAACGGCTCGGTCTACAAGATGATCCCGTCCATCTTCGAGGCCCGTGCGCAGGATCTCGACGAACTGGATCGCGACGAGAAGGCCGCCTGGTCGCGCAGCATGTCCGGTGCCCTCATCGGCTTCGCCGGTGCCATCGGCGGACTCGGCGGCGTGGGCATCAACCTCGTCTTCCGCGCCTCCTACGGCGGCGAGGCGCAGTCCGCGACGATGGCCTTCTGGGTCTTCGCGATCTTCTACCTCGTGTGCATCGCGGTGACCTGGTTCGTCTTCCTCCGCCGCCCTCACACCCCCCCCACGAGCGAGCCGTCCAGCGAGGCTCCCGCCCCGGCCCGCGTCGCAGTCTGACCGATCCCGGCACGAAGAAAGAGAACATCATGAGCCGCAAGAACGTCGTCGTCGTCGGACACGGAATGGTCGCCCACCGCTTCGTCGAAGCCCTTCGCGTCCGCGACGAGCAGAACAGCTGGTCGGTGACCGTGCTCGGCGAGGAGGCCGACGCCGCCTACGACCGCGTGGGACTGTCGTCCTACGTCGGAGCCTGGGACCGCAAGGAACTCGCCCTCGCCGGAAACGACTACGCAGCAGACGACCTCGTCGACCTGCGTGTCGGCACCCGCGCCGTGGGAATCGACCGCGCGGCCCGCACCGTCACCACCGCCGGCGGCGACGTTCTGCCCTACGACAGCCTCGTCCTCGCGACCGGCTCGTACCCCTTCGTGCCCCCCGTGCCCGGCCACGACCTGCCCGGCTGCTTCGTCTACCGCACGCTCGACGATCTCGACGGCATCCGCGCCGCCGCCGAACGCGCCAAGGCCGCCGGCCTCGCCGGCATCGTCATCGGTGGTGGCCTGCTCGGACTCGAGGCCGCCAACGCGCTGCGCCTGCTGGGCGTGACCCCGCACGTCGTCGAGTACAACAACCGGCTCATGCCCGCCCAGGTCGACGAGGGCGGCGGCCGTGTCCTCGACCGTCTCGTCACCGACCTCGGCCTCGTCACCCACACCGGTGTGGGCACCGAGAAGATCGAGGCCGGACCTGAGGCGCTCCAGGTGACCCTGTCCGACGGCTCCGTCCTCGCGGCCGGGCTCGTGATCTTCTCCGCCGGCATCCGTCCCCAGGACGAACTCGCCCGCGAGGCCGGACTCGAACTCGGCGGCCGCGGCGGTGTGCTCACGGACCGCACCTGTCGGAGCACCTCGGACGAGGCCGTCTACGCGATCGGTGAATGCGCGGCCGTCGAGGGCACCTGCTACGGACTCGTAGCCCCCGGCTACAGCACCGCCGAGGTCGTCGCCGACCGGCTCGTCGGCGGCACCGCCGAGTTCCCCGGCGCCGACCTGTCGACGAAGCTCAAACTGCTCGGCGTGGATGTCGCGAGCTTCGGCGACGCCCACGCGACGACGCCCGGCGCCCTCGAGGTCGTGCTGTCCGACTCCGCGAAGGGCACCTACGCCAAGCTCGTCGTCTCCGACGACGCGAAGACCCTGCTCGGTGGCATCCTCGTCGGCGACGCCTCCGCCTACGGCACGCTGCGACCGCTGGTGGGCCGCGAACTGCCGGGTGATCCGGCCACGCTGATCTCCCCGGTGGGGGAGAAGCCGGGCGCCGGCGCGCTGCCCGACGACGCCGAGGTGTGCTCGTGCAACGGTGTCACCAAGGGCGCGATCTGCGGCGCGATCTCCGAGGGCGCCTGCGACATCGCGCAGATCAAGTCGTGCACGAGTGCGGGCACCACCTGCGGCGGCTGCCTCCCGAGCATCAAGCAACTGCTCGCCCAGTCGGGTGTGCAGATGTCGAAGGCCCTGTGCGAGCACTTCGAGCAGTCGCGCGCCGAACTGTTCGAGATCGTCCAGGCCACCGGCATCCGCACCTTCTCCGCGCTCATCGCGCAGTACGGAACCGGACACGGCTGCGACATCTGCAAGCCGGTGGTCGCCTCGATCCTCGCGTCCACCGACTCCGACCACATCCTGCACCCGAAGCAGGCAGGTCTGCAGGACACGAACGACCACTTCCTCGCCAACATCCAGAAGAACGGCACCTACTCGGTCGTGCCGCGCATGCCCGGTGGCGAGTGCACCCCCGAGCAGCTCATCGTGATCGGTGAGGTGGCACGCGATTTCGGTCTCTACGTGAAGATGACCGGCGGTCAGCGCGTCGACCTGTTCGGTGCCCGCGTCGAACAGCTCCCGCAGATCTGGAAGCGTCTCGTCGACGCCGGCATGGAATCCGGCCAGGCGTACGGCAAGTCGCTGCGCACCGTCAAGAGCTGTGTCGGCTCCACCTGGTGCCGCTACGGCGTGCAGGACTCGGTCGGGATGGCCGTCGCCCTCGAATTGCGTTACCGCGGACTGCGATCGCCCCACAAGCTCAAGATGGGTGTGTCGGGTTGCGCCCGTGAATGCGCCGAGGCACGCGGCAAGGACGTCGGTGTCATCGCGACGGAGAACGGCTGGAACCTGTACGTGTGCGGCAACGGCGGCCAGTCGCCCAAGCACGCACAGCTCCTCGCCGGTGGTCTCGACGACGAGACCCTCGTCCGCTACATCGACCGGTTCCTGATGTTCTACATCCGCACCGCCGACCGGCTTCAGCGCACCGCGCCGTGGCTCGACGCACTCGAGGGCGGTCTCGCACACCTCGAGGAGGTCGTGTGCGACGATGTCCTCGGCATCGCCGACGATCTCGAGGCCGCGATGGCCAAGCATGTCGAGGGCTACAAGGACGAGTGGGCCGGTGTCCTCGAAGATCCGGAGAAGCTGGCGCGGTTCGTCTCGTTCGTCAACGCGCCCGAGCAGCCCGACCCCACGGTCCGCTTCGACGACAGCGGCCCCCGCAAGGTCCCCGTCCTCGTGGGTATGCCGGGCATCGGACCCGGAACCGGGGCGTGACGACCGCTTACCCCGAGGGAACGAGCGGGTAACGCGCTCGAAACACCCGGCACCCACACTTCAGGACAGCAGTTTCAAGGAGGACAGCGATGACCGTCATCGAGACGCACACCGTAGGGGGATCGACGCGCGACAGCGTGTTCGACGGGCGACTGGAATGGACCTCGGCCTGTCCACTCAGCCATCTCATTCCGGGCCGCGGCGTGGCCGTGCTGCTGCGCGGCGGCGAGCAGGTGGCCCTGTTCCTGCTCGACGACGGAACGCTGCGCGCAGTAAGCAACTTCGATCCGTTCGGCCGCGCCGCGGTGATGTCCCGCGGTATCGTGGGCGACCGGGGCGGAGAGCCCACCGTGGCGTCGCCGCTGCTCAAGCAGGTCTTCTCCCTCGACGACGGCCGGTACCTCGACGATCCGTCGGTGCGTCTGCCCGTCTACGAGGTGCGCGTATGGGCGGGAGTCGTCCAGATCCACAGCCTCGTCCCCCGTGACCAGCGGCACGAGGGGCCGACCGGAGAGGGTTCGTGAGCGACGACAACGCGCCGTTGCGGGGATTCACCATCGGCGTGACGGCCGCTCGGCGTGCCGACGAGTTCGCCACGCTCCTCACCAGGCGTGGGGCCGAGGTCGTGCACGCCCCCGCCATCCGCATCATCCCGCTGTCCGACGACGACGAGCTCGAGCGCGTCACCCGCTGCATCGTCGCGCAGCCCCCGGACATCACGATCGCCACCACGGCGATCGGATTCCGCGGGTGGATGGGTGCAGCGGAGGGCTGGGGACTGGCCGACGACCTCGCGCAGGCACTCGGCTCGAGCCGGATCCTCGCCCGTGGCCCGAAGGTCACGGGCGCGATCCGGGCCGCCGAACTCCGCGAGGAGTGGTCTCCTTCCTCGGAATCGTCCGCCGAGGTGCTCGAACTTCTGCTGAAGGAGGGGGTCGCCGGCCGCCGCATCGCGGTGCAGTTGCACGGCGAGCGCACCGAATGGGAGCCTGGGACCGACGTGTGCGATGCGCTGCGCGCTGCGGGCGCCGACGTCGTGCCCGTCCCGGTCTACCGATGGACGGCCCCCGAGGATCTCACCGCGCTCGACCGGATGATCGAGCAGATCGTCGAACGCGGACTCGACGCCGTGAGCTTCACCAGTGCACCGGCCGTCGCGTCGATGCTCATGCGGGCCAAGGAGACCGGCTGGCTCGAGCCGATGCTCCGGTCGCTGCGGACCGGCGTCACCGCGGTGTGCGTCGGTCCCGTCACCGCGGCACCGCTCACCGAACTCGACGTACCCGTCAGCATGCCCACCCGATCCCGGCTGGGTTCGCTGGCCCGGCACATCGCCGAGGAACTGCCCCGGCGGGCTGTGCGCATCGAGGCCGGCGGTCACGTACTCAGTCCGCGAGGGCGCTGCGTGATCGTCGACGGCACCGTGCGGTGCCTTCCCCCTACCGGGATGGCCCTGATGCGCACACTCGTCGCGCGCGCCGGTCTCGTCGTCTCCCGCGAGGAACTCCTCGCGGCCCTGCCCGGCGGTGGCGGCGACACTCACGCCGTCGAAACCGCGGTCGCCCGGGTGCGCTCGGCTCTCGGCGCACCGGCGATCGTGCAGACCGTCGTCAAGCGCGGCTACCGCCTCGCCGTCGACCCGGAAGGAATGCATCCATGACCGGTACACACGCCGACCCGGCGCTCCTGCTCGTTGCGCACGGCACCCGCAATCCGCGCGGTGTCGACATGATCGCGGCGCTCGCCGATGCCGTCTCCTCCCGCGTCGGCCCCACCCGTGTCGCCTTCGTCGACGTCCTCGGACCGTCGCCCTCGGAGGTCCTGCGCGACACCGGCCGTCCGACCGTGCTCGTCCCCGCCTTCCTCGCCTCCGGCTATCACGTGCACACCGACGTTCCGCGCGAGGTCGCGGCCGGCGGGAACGACGCGGTGACGATCACCCCCGCGCTCGGTCCCGATCCTGCTCTCGCCCGTGTCCTCGTCGAGCGGTTGCGGCAGGCCGGCTGGGTCGAGGGCGACGACGTCGTTCTCGCGGCCGCCGGCTCGTCCGACCCTCGCGCCCGCCACGACGTCCACGTGACGGCCCGCATGGTCTCGTCGCTCGTGCACACCCCGGTGCGCGTCGGATGGATCGCCACCGGAGAACCGCGGGTCGCGACCGTCGTGGACGAGGTCCGCGCCGGCGGCGCACACCGGGTGTTCGTCGCGTCGTATCTTCTCGCCGACGGTCTGTTCCACCACCGCCTGGCGGAGGTCGGCGCCGACGGCGTCGCTGCGCCGATCGGTGTCGCCGAACCCGTCGTCGACCTCGTGGCCCGGCGCTACCGCTCCGCAGTCGACGCGTTGCGCCTCGCTCCCGTGGGAGCGGCTCGCCACCGCGCCTGAATCAGCGGGGGAGCGGCAGCAATTCGACGCGGTCGCCGTCCACCGCTCCCGGTGGCACCACGGCGATCGCGCTGCGCCCGATGAGGCCGGCGAGATGCGCGGTACGAATCGTATTGTCGCACAACCATCGTCCCTGCACGTCCTGGCGGGGGGGGAGCAACCGCGTGATGTCGCCGACGACCTCCGAGGCGTTCGCCAGCGGAGCGGTCACAGGAGTCGCCGGGGTGCGGAGGGTGCGGCCGTCGACGATCGCAGGCAGCAGCACCAGCAGCGTCGACACCGCCGCCACCGGATTCCCGGGCAGTCCCAGCACGGCACGGCCGTCCGGCAGCGTCGCCGCGACCTGTGATCCGCCGGGCTTGCACCGCACCCGTTCGACGACCACCTGCGCGCCGGCCCGCGCCAGCGCACCGCGCAACTGATCGGCGGCGCCACCGCCCGTCGCGCCAACGATGACGATCGCATCGGCATCGGTGCCCGTGAACAACGCATCGAATCCGTCGGCGGTGTCGCGGAGATGCCCTTCACCGACCACCGTGGCGCCGCACCAGCGGACGAAGTCCGGGAGTACCGGACCCAGCGAGTCGCGCGTCTGCCCCTCGCGCAGAGGGCCGGTGCGTCGGATCTCGTCGCCGGTGAGCACTATATGCACCCGTAGAGGACCTCGCACCCGGAGTTCGGTGACCTCACCGCTGGCGGCCGCGGAGGCGACCGCCGGGCTCACGGCGGTGCCGGCCTCGGCGAGGACCGTCCCCGACTCCCAGTCCTCCCCGCGGCGCCGCGCGTCGTCGCGCACGGGCGCATCGGGCAGGCGACTGACGAGACCGCCTTCCATGCGGACGAACTCGTCGCGCACGACGGCGGTCGCGCCGGCCGGCAGGTGGGCGCCCGTCGCAATCCGGGCCGCTTCCCCGTCGCCGAGCGTGAGCGAGCCTCCGTCGCCCGCGTAGCGGATCTCGTTGCGCAACAACCACGGTCCGTCGCCCGCCACCGCGTAACCGTCCATCGCCGAGGTGCGGACGCGAGGCAACGCCTCCACCGCGACGAGCGGAGCCGCCAATGTGGCGCCCCGCGCCTCCTCGACCGGGACGGTGCGGAAAGGCAACGGCGACAACGCTTCCCGTAGGATTCTCCGCGCCCGGTCCGGATCGGCGGCCACACGGGCGGTCGCGGATCCGGCGCGCGCCGCCTCCAGATCGGCAGGGGTGTCGCAGTCGGTCGCCTCGGACACCGAGACGGTGACGTACCGCTCGGGCAACAACGCCTTCATGGGCCGGTTCGCGACGTCTCCACCGAGAGAGTCCAGACGCGCGGCCAGCGCCGGTGTCCGCCACGCGGCGAGCAGGAACTGCACCCGGCCGGTGTCGTCCACCGCGAAGGCGGCCTCGGCCGTCGCATCCTCGTTCAGGGCCTCCAGCAGGGCCGCAACCGTCGTCGGTGTGACGAACGGAAGGTCGGCGGCGAGAGTGACCACGAGATCGGCGACCGGATCCGCCGCTGCCAGCGCCGCGACCGGACCCGCACCGGGCGGTGTCTCCTGGATCTGCAGCACGTGGAGGTCGAGATCGTCGCGGTGCGGACCCACCACCGTCACCCGCGCGCACCCCTCGACCGCGCCCAGGGCGGTGTCGAGCATCCTGCGGCCGCCGACGGTCAGAGCGGGCTTGTCGACGCCTCCCATGCGGGTCGCGCGGCCTCCCGCGACGATCACGGCTTCGACGTGGGTGAGCGTGCTCATGTCTTCATGCTGCCTCATCCGCCGCGCTCGTGATCGTCTGTACTCGCCGTGTCCGGCACCGATCGCACTGCCGTGTCCGGCACCGATCGCACTGCCGTGTCCGGCACCGATCGCACTGCCGTGTCGCGGATAGACTGCCGGGTATGTTCTTCGGCTGGCGGAACGGCGCGGCGGTGTTCGTCGTCCTCATGTCCTGGCTCGTCTCCGCGGTCGTTCCGGTCACCGCGGTCTCCACCGGCGACACCGCCGGATTGCTCCTCGGCCTGCTGGTGGTGGTCGTCGCAGCACTCGCGTTCGTCGCCGCCGCGGAGGATCCGCTGTTCGCCTTCGGTCGCAGCATCCGGGGCCCGACCTCCGAGGAACGACGTCTGCGCGGCGGGTTCCGCCGCCACTCCCACCCCGACACCGCCGGACGGCCACGTCCGCGCTCACCCGGTTCCGTCCTCGCCCTCGACACTCCGTCCGACGAGGAACACCGGGAGATTTTCCATGTTCGATCCCTATCCGCACGGCACACCCGCCGTGTCCGTCCGCAGCGCCCACCGCTCGTTCGGTGACCTGACCGTCTTCACCGGGGTGAACGTCGACGTCGCCCCCGGCCGATGTTGCGCCGTGATCGGCGCGAACGGCACCGGCAAGTCCACCCTGCTCGGATGCGTCGTCGGCGTCGACCGACTCGACGAGGGCGTTGTCGAGATCCACGGCGTCCCCGTCGACGAGAGCTCGCCGACGCTGCGACGGCAGGTCGCCGCAGTCCTCGGCGACGTGGCGACATTCGCGCATCTCACCGCGCACGAACACCTGCAACTCGTCGCCACCGGTCACGGCGTGACCGACCCGTTCGACGCGGCGACACAGGTCCTCGAGACGGTCGGTCTCGCCGCGTCGGCCGATCGACTGCCGCTGACCTTCTCGAGCGGGCAACGCCGCCGGCTCGCGCTGGCCTCCGCGCTGGTACGGCCCCGGCGGTTGCTCGTCCTCGACGAACCCGAACAGCATCTCGACGACGCCGGTCGCCGGTGGCTGGCGTCCACACTGGAAGCCGAGAAGCGCGCGGGCGGCACCGTGCTGATGGTCTCGCACGATGTCGCGCTGGTGGACGCGGTCGCCGACCAGGTGGTGGAGGCGGACCGATGGAGCTGACCGGAACCGTCCCCAGCGCGCGCGACCTCCGCGCGCTCCGTCACGCCTTCGAGCGCCGGCGCGCGCCGCTGGTGGATCGTCCGGCCCTCGCTGTGCTGGTCGTCCTCGGCTTGTATGTCGGCGGGGGGCTGGCGTGGTGGTTGTTCTCCCTTCCGGCGACGACCTTCGCGTGCGGGGACCCGATCGTGCGCGATTCGGGGTGCACCTCGGCGTGGGGATGGGCCGTCGTCGCGATCGCGGTCGCTGCGGGGACGGCGTCCACCCGGGCCGCAGGTCCGGTGACGTGCGGTACCGAGACGGAGTTCTGGCTGCTGTCCACACCGGTGGATCGCGGTGCGGCACTCCGCCCGAGAGTCGCGGCGCTCCTGATCTGCGGTGCAATCGCGGGTGCTCTCGCGGGACGGTTCGCGACGTTCGTGACCACCCCGGAGGGGCGCGTCGCGTTCACATGTCTCGCTGCCGCTCTCGGTGTCGGTGCCGTCGCCCTTCCGATGCTCGTGCAGTGCCGGGTACTCGTGCCCGCGGTCGTGCGGGTCGTGGTCGGGCTGTGCCTCGTCGCCGTTCCGGGCGTGGTGACGGTCGCCGCCGTCGGCGTCGCGGTGCCACCGCCGGGACCGTTGTTCGTGGTGGGGGCGTGGATCGCCGTTGCGGCACCGGCGGTCTCGGCGTTGCGTCGATGCGACAGGATCGCTGCACCGGAGTGGAGGGTGGGATCGGACACCGCGGTCGGTGTGTCGGCGTCGTTCACGGCACTCGATCCTTCGCTGCTGACAGGCGTGGTCGAACGGAAGGCCTGGTTGCGCATCGGATCCCGCCGCTCGCGGGCCCTGCCGCGCCGCCGGATCGCGGCACTCGTCCGTTCCGATCTGCTCTGCCATGTCCGTAGGCCCACACCCGTGCTCGTCGCGTGCGTGGCGCTGCTCGGCGTCGTGGTGCTGATGTCGGTCGTATCGCCGCCCGCCGCTGTCGTGGTGCAGCTCGTCGCCGTCTTCACCGTGGCGACGATTTTCGGTGCGGGTCTGCGCGACGTGAGCCGCGATCCCGATTTCGCCGTCCTGCTCGGTACGAGCGACACGTATCTGCGTCGCGCACTCTCGGCCGTCCCGGGGTCGGCCGCGGTCGTCGCCGGTGCCGTGACGGGATTCGCCGGGAGTGCGTCGGTGGCGAGCGTCGTGATCGTCATCGTCGGTGGGTGCGCGGCCGCCTATCGGATGCGCACGCGACCTCCGATCGGGTACGACGGTCTGATCCTCGAGACGGCCGTCGGGCAGATTCCGGTCGATCTGCTCCGGCAGTGGGCGCGGGGACCGGACCTACTCGTCGTCTGCGCGTGGCTCGCCGCCGTGCTCGCCTGAGCCCGGCGGGAACCGGTGTCGAGCACGGGTGAGATCGATCCGGTCGCCGGAGATCGGGACGCCCTCGAGTTCGAGACGCGCGAGTTGCCGGCGCGCGAGGTGCGAGGCCGGTCGCCCGGACGCCGGGACCACGCGGTGCCACGGCAGGTCGGCGGAATCGGTCCGCATGATCCATCCGACGGTGCGTGCACTCGACAGGCCCGCGGCACCGGCGATGTCGCCGTAGGTCGCGACCCGGCCTGCGGGCACGGAGGCCACGAGTTCGCGGACCCGCTCGATCTGCTCGTCCGTGGTGACCACCGGCTACACCATCCGGGCCACGAGTTCGGCGGTCTCGGCGGGACGCGCCTGGTCGATCATGTGGTCGCAGTCGAATTCGAGCAGGGTCAGGTCGTCGCCGAGTCGTTCCGCCAGGTCGCGACGGAAATTTGACGTGGTGTACGGGGGTTGCACCTTCCCGGCCTGCACGAAGATCGTCGGGATACCGGCCGGCGGCAGGACGGGTCCGCGGGCCAGCTCGCCCCACGAGGTCACCAGCGCAGGTACGCAGATCCGCCAGTTGACACGCCCCGAGTCGAGTTCGACGAGGTGCTCGGCGATCTCCTCGTCGAGCAACTCGGGGGCCACCTCGCCCCAGTCGCCGTGGACCTTCTCGGCCCGCGCCTCCGCCTCGTCCGTGTAGTCGGGGTTGTGGAGGGGGAGGTCGGCGATCTCGAGCATCCGGTCGGCCGGGAGGCCGATCGCCGGATCGAGGAGTACCAGCGCCCGCACCCTGTCGGGCACCGCGGCGGCGAGATGCAGCGCGAGGGCACCACCGAAGGAGTGGCCCACCACGGTGACGGGACCGGTGGTGTGTGCGTCCAGCACGGCCTTCAGGTCGGCGATGTGCGCCTCGCACGACCACGGGGGAGTCCACGGCGACCGGCCGTGACCCCGGAGGTCCGGAGCGACGAACCGCAGGTGGGGCAGGTGTCGTTCGGCGAGGTTCCGCCAGCGTCGGCCGTGACCGGTGAGTCCGTGCAGGGCGAGGACCTCCGGTCCGTCGACGGGGCCGAACAGATGGGTGTGCAGAAGATCCGTGGCACTCACGCCGACCACTATCCCAGTCGTGACTCCGCGGTGTGCCCCGGACGCTGTCGTACCCGTCTGGTGGGATGGGGTCATGCTCGACGTCGATACCGGCATCCCCGACCTGCACCCACCACGGGCGCAGGTCACCGACCTGCCCGCCACCGTCTCGCGCATGTCCGAACCGCAGATCCCCGATCGCGTCCGCCGCCCGGCCGCGCGCCTCGTGCGCAGGTCCGCCGAGGCGCCGGTGGCCCGCGAGTGGCCCGACGACGTGCGCGTGCTGTTCGACGACGCCCCGCCCTCCCTCCGCTGGCGGCCGTGGCAGGTCCTCGGCGGTCCCGGCACGGGCAAGACGTCCCTGCTGGTCGACCTCGCGGTCCACCGCATCGCCTCCGGCGCCGATCCCGAGTCGGTGCTCATCCTCACGCATTCGCGGCGGGCCGCCACCGCCGTGCGCGAGGCGATCACGGCCGGTCTGATCGCGCTCGGCGACGGCGCAGTGCCCCGCGCCACACGCGAGCCGCTCGTCCGTACCGTCCACTCCTACGCCTTCGCGGTGCTGCGGTTGCAGGCCTCGGCGCACGGCAATCCGCCGCCCCGTCTGATCACCGGCGCCGAACAGGACGCCGTGCTGCGCGAACTGCTGCGCGGCGACATCGATGACGGCGCCGGGATGTGGCCCGAGCGGTTGCGTCCGGCACTGGGCATGACGGGCTTCGCCGTCGAACTGCGCGACCTGATGTTGCGCGCCAACGAGCGCGGTCTCGGCCCGGAGGATCTGGTCGCGCTCGGGGAGCGCCGCAATCGGCCCGAATGGGTCGCGGCCGGGCGTTTCGCGGAGCGCTACGAGCAGGTGATGCTGCTTCGCGGTGCCGTCGGTCTCGAAGCTCCGGAGGCCACCGCTCCGGCACTCGACGCGGCCGAACTCGTCGGCGCGGCGCTCGCGGCGTTCGCGACCGATCCCGATCTGCTGGCCGCCGAGCGCGGCCGCATCCGCCACCTGCTCGTCGACGACGCCCAGCATCTCGATCCGCAGGCCGCCGACCTGGTCCGCGTGATCGGTACCGGCACCCGCACGAGCACGATCGCCGGCGACCCCGATCAGGCCGTCTTCGGCTTCCGCGGCGCCGACACCTCCTTCCTCGAGAGCCTCGGCGAGGCCGACGGATCGCGCCGCATCGTGTTGGGTGTCAACCATCGTGCCGCTCCCGAGGTGGCGTCCCTCGCCGACGGGATCACCCGCAGACTGCCGGGCCTGCCGCCGCACCGGGGTATGGCCGGGCACCGCGTCGAGGAGGGCGATCCGGGGCAGGTCCGCGTGGCGGTGTGCTCGTCGCAGGCCAAGGAGGCGGCACTGGTCGCCGACACCCTGCGCCGGTCCCATCTCGTCGACGGTGTGCCGTGGTCGCGCATGGCGATCGTTGTCCGGTCCGTGCCGCGGGTACTCGCGCCGCTGCGTCGCGCGCTGCTCGCGGCGGGCGTCCCGATGACGACCGCCGCCTCCGAACTCCCGCTGGCCCGCCAGCACAGCGTCGCGGGACTGCTGCTCGTGCTGCGCGCGGTATCCGACAGTGGCTTCGGCGGGGACGAAGCACTTGCCCTGCTGTCCGGGCCCATCGGCGGTGCCGAACCGGTCGCGCTGCGGAGACTGCGGCGTGGTCTGCGGCGGGGCGAGCTAGCATCGGGCAACGACCGCGACTCCGCCGAACTGCTGCGCATCCTGCTCACCGAGGGCGACGACACCGCCGGGAACTCGCATCTGATCCGCGGGCTGACCGACGTCGAGGCGGCACCGCTGAGGAAGGTGCTCGGTGTGCTGCGCAAGGCCCGCTCGGCGGCGCTGCGCGGGGGCGGTCTCGAGGACGTGCTGTGGGAGGCATGGCAGGCCACCGGACTCGAACGGCGATGGGCCGCCGCGTCGGCCTGGGGTGGGCCGATCGGGGCGCAGGCCGACCGCGATCTCGACGGCGTCGTGGCTCTGTTCGACGCCGCCGCCGACTACGTCGACCGTCTGCCCCGCGCACACATCGCCGGGTTCGTCGACTATCTCACCGAGCAGGAGATCCCTGCGACGGCTCGCACCCGTGTCGCCGCCGAATCCGAAGCGGTCACGGTCGTCAGCGCGCACTCCGCCGCCGGTCGCGAATGGGACGTCGTGGTGGTCGCCGGTGTCCAGGAAGGGCTGTGGCCGAGCCTGCGCGCCCGCGGCACCCTGCTCGGCATCGAGGCCCTGATCGACGCGGTCTCCGGTGCCGACGGCGGCGACGAGGCCGGTTCGCGGCTCTCCCGCACCGCACCGCTGCTCGCCGAGGAGCGGCGCCTGTTCCTGGTGGCATGCAGTCGCGCCCGCACCCACCTTCTGGTGACCGCCGTCGATTCGGTGAGCGGCGACAGCGAACTGGTCCGGTCCCGTTTCGTCGACGAACTGCGCGGTGTCGGCACCGACGACCTCGACGCGCCCGACGACCTCCTGGCCGAACCGGCGCCCGACGAGGTCCGCACCCGCGTGCTGGCCCTGCCCGCCCTCGTCGCCGAACTGCGCAGCGTGGTCTGCGATCCCGAGATCGCCGAGACCGAACCCGAACGACAGCAGCGAGCCGCCCAGCAACTCGCGCGGCTCGCGCGCGCCGGGGTGCGCGGCGCCCACCCCGACGACTGGTACGGCACGGCCGATCCCAGCACCGCCGACCCGCTGTGGGATCCCGACGACGACGCGGTGCGATTGTCGCCGTCCACGGTCGAACAGCTCACGACGTGTCCGCTGCGGTGGATGTTCGAGCGCCACGGCGGTTCCGACGGCGAGAACAGCCATGCCGTCACCGGCACGCTGGTACATACCCTCGTCCAGGCGCTCGCCGGGCGGATCCCTCCCGACCGCATCGACCAGGCCCTCGAGAAGGCATGGGACTCGGTCGATCTGGGTGCCGAATGGTATGCCCGCCGCGAGCTCGAACGCACCCGCCGCATGCTCGACACCTTCTCGACGTGGCTGCAGGGCACACGCGGAGAGCTCACCGAGATCGGCGTCGAGATCAAGGTCGACGGCATCCTCGAACCCGATTCCGACGACAAGCCCCGCGTGCGGCTCCGTGGTCGCATCGACCGGCTCGAACGCGACGCCGAGGGCCGCCCGGTCGTCATCGACGTCAAGACCGCGAAGAACCCGGTGTCGAAGGACGCCGCGCGCGATCATGCCCAGCTCGCCGCCTACCAGGTGGCCGCGGCGGCCGGCGCGATCGAGGGCGAACCGGCATCGGAGCCCGGTGGCGCGCGCCTGGTCTTCGTGGCGAAGCCGCACAACAAGGAAGGCGCGACGCAGCGCGTGCAACCGCCCCTCGACGAGGACGGTCTCGCGCAGTGGCGGGAGATCATCCACGACGCGGCGGCCGCGACCCGTGGCCCCCGCTTCGTTGCGAGGGTCAACGACGGGTGCCGGCACTGCCCGGTGCTGTCGAGCTGCCCGGCACACGACGAAGGCAGGCAGGTGACAGGGGAATGAGTGCACCACGGGTGAGCGCGAAGCGCCTGGCGGAGGCACTGGGACAGTTGCCGCCGACGACCGAGCAGGCCGCCGTCATCGAGGCCCCGCCCGGCCCGATGCTGGTCGTCGCCGGGGCCGGTGCCGGCAAGACCGAGACGATGGCCGCGCGGGTGGTGTGGCTCGTCGCCAACGGTCTCGTCGAACCCGAGCAGGTGCTGGGCCTGACCTTCACGCGTAAGGCCGCGCAGCAGCTCACGGCCCGCATCCGGGCGCGCCTGGCCAAGCTCGCCGGATCGGCGCTCCTGCGCGACCTCGATCCGAGCGGCGGGTTGCGCGCACGGATCCTCGGCAGCGAACCCGAGGTGAGCACATACCACGCATACGCCGGTCGCCTGCTCACCGAGCACGGTCTGCTGCTGCCCATCGAACCGTCGGCGACGCTGCTGTCCGAGACCGAGCTGTGGCAGGTCGCGCACCGCGTGGTCAGCTCGTGGGACGGCGAACTCGACACCGACCGCAATCCCGCATCGGTGACCGAGGCCGTTCTCGCCCTGTCCGGCCAGCTCTCCGAGCACCTCGTCGAGCCGGATCTGCTGCGCGACGCCCACGTCGAACTCGAACAGCTGGTGCACACCCTCCCGCCCGGCCCGGGGCAGCGCGGAGCACCGTCGAAGACGCTGCTCGGCTACCTCGAGACCCAGCACGCGCGGTTGCAGTTGCTTCCGCTCGTCGAACGGCTGTCCGAGACACTGCGTCGCGAAGGTGCTCTCGACTTCGGGAGCCAGATGTCGCTCGCCGCGCGGGTCGCCCGCGATCACCGCGAGGTGGGAGCCGGGGAGCGGGAACGATTCCGGGCTGTGCTGCTCGACGAGTACCAGGACACCGGGCACGCCCAGCGCGTGTTACTCGCCGCCCTGTTCGGCGGTGGCGCCGATCCCGGTCTCGCGGTCACCGCGGTCGGCGATCCCATGCAGTCCATCTACGGCTGGCGCGGCGCGTCGGCCGCCAACCTGCCGCGGTTCGCGACCGACTTCCCGGCGGCCGACGGCGAGCCGGCACCCACCCGCGAACTGCTCACCAGCTGGCGCAATCCGCCGCAGGCCCTCGAACTGGCGAACGTCTCGTCCGAACCTCTGCGCGATCGCGGGGTGTCGGTCAGCCGGTTGCGTCCCCGCCCCGACGCGGCCGCCGGCGACGTCCGCCTCGCGTTGCACTCCGACGTCGCGGTGGAACGCGACTGGGTCGCCGACCGGATCGCCGACGAGTACGCCGCCGCCCGCGAGGCCGGACGCACACCGCCGACCGCTGCGGTCCTCGTCCGGCGCAACGCCGACGCCGCTCCGATCGCCGAGGCGCTGCGCGCCCGCGACCTTCCGGTCGAGGTCGTCGGCATCGGCGGGTTGCTGCACACGCCCGAAGTCGCCGACGTGCTCGCGATGCTGCGCCTGGCGGCGGATCCGCTGGCCGGGAGCGCAGCTGTGCGGGTGCTCACCGGCGCCCGCTGGCAGCTCGGTGCCGCCGACCTGAAGGCACTGTGGGAGCGCGCCCAGGAACTGGCCATCGCGGGACGCTGGGGTGTCGCCGGTGCGGTGACCGATCCCGACGCGCTCGAGGACGCCCTCGATTCGGCGCTGCCCGGTGAATATGCCGACCAGGCCGGTCTCGCTGATGCGATCTCCGATCCCGGCGACAGCAGCCGCTATTCGAAGTTCGGCTACGCGCGCATCGTCGCGCTCGGTCGCGAATTGACCTCCCTGCGCGAGCGGCTCGGCCAGCCGCTCACCGAACTCGTCGCCGAGGTCGAGCGTGTGCTCGGTCTCGGCATCGAGACCGAGGCCCGCGTGGGCCGCCGACGCGGTGTCGCCGGCCGCGAGCATCTCGACGCCTTCGCCTCGGTCGTCGCGTCCTACGCGGGGCGGACCAACGCGACCCTGCCCGGTTTGCTGTCCTATCTCGCGGCGGCGGAGGAGATCGAGCAGGGGCTCGCGCCCGGTGAGGTGGAAGTCGACCCCGACCGCGTGCAGGTCCTCACCGTCCACTCCGCGAAAGGCCTCGAATGGGAGGTCGTCGCCGTCCCACATGTCGCTGCCGGGGTCTTCCCATCCTCCACCGCCGCCGCGACCTGGCTCGGTTCGACGACCGAACTTCCCCCGCACTTGCGGGGCGACCGGGTGCTGCCCGCCGACGATCCGGGCAGCACCGACGGTGTGCCCGTGCTCGAGCTCGACGACCTCTCCGATCGCAAGATGCTCGAGCGGGCCATCGACTCCCACAAGGACGCGCTCAAGCGCCGCAAGCTCGACGAGGACCGTCGGCTGTTCTACGTCGCTCTCACCCGCACCGAACGAACACTGTTCGTCTCCGCCCACCACTGGGCAGACACCGGATCCGAACCGAAGGGACCCTCGCCGTTCCTCGAGGAACTGCACGAGATCGTCACGGCCCGGCCCGAACTCGGTGCGATCGACCACTGGGCTCCGGAACCCGAACCGAAGGAGGAGAACCCGCTCACGGCCTCACCGCGCAGCGCACTGTGGCCGCGCGACCCGCTCGGTGCCCGGCGCACCGAGGTCGAACGCGGCGCGGCACTGGTCCTCGCCGAGTTCGACCGGACCGACCTCCCGACCGAATACGACGACGATCCCGACGAGTGGGCCACCGACGTCGATGCGCTCCTGGCCGAACGCGAACAGCGCGCCGAGCAGAGCGCCGAGGTGGTGCTGCCCGCACAGCTGTCAGTCAGCCAACTCGTCGATCTCGCCACCGATCCCGACGCCCTCGCCGCGCGTCTGCGTCGTCCGTTGCCGTTCCGGCCCAATCCGCTCGCGCGTCGCGGCACCGCCTTCCACGCGTGGCTCGAGCGCAGATTCGGCGCGACGCGCCTGCTCGACCTCGACGAGCTTCCCGGTGCCGACGACGAGGACGGCGACGATTCGCACTTCGACCGGCTCCAGGAGGCATTCCTGCGGTCGAAGTGGGCGTCGCGCAACCCCGTCGAGGTCGAGGTGCCGTTCGAAACGGCCCTGGGCGGCATCGTGATCCGCGGACGTATCGACGCCGTCTTCGAGGATCCGGACGGCGGTTGGACGGTCATCGACTGGAAGACCGGCGCCGAACCGGAAGGCGAGAAGCTCGCCGCGGTGGGTGTGCAGCTCGCCGCCTACCGGCTCGCCTGGGCCCAGTTGATGGCAGCGCGGACCGAGCGGCTCACCGGCCGACCGGCCGAACTGCCGCTGCACAAGGTCCGAGCGGCCTTCCACTACGTCCGCACCGGACGCACCGTCGCGCCCGAGGAACTGCCGAATGCGGCGATGCTCGAACGCCTCGTGCTCGAGGCGGGGAATCTGCGAGGGCGTGCCGACGGCGAGTGACGCAACCTCAGGGGCGCTGCCCGATACCGGTGGCCGCTTCGTGTGCCCGGCGTCCGGCGGTATCGGGTGCAAGGGGAGCGGTGGGCATCCCGGCTCCCTCCCGCAGTCCCGACAGGAATTCCTCGAGGATCTCGGGCGGCGAATACTGCGGTTCCCAGCCCAGTTCTGTGCGGGCGCGCGTGTTGTCGAGCAATGGAAGTTGCAGCACGGTGTCGAGCAGGCCGGGGGAGGCCGGAACGAGATGCGCGTGCCAGGCCGCCCGCACGGCCTTGCGGAGTGCTGCACGCGGTACGTGGATCTTCCTGGCGGAGAACATCTCTGCCAGGAACGCGCCGTCCACGGGCGGTTCCGTGGCGAGGTTGAACGCGCCGCGGACGGGCCGGACGGTCGCACGGACGAAGGCGTCGGCCACGTCGCTCGTGTGCAGTACCTGGGCACGCAGATCCTCGACCAGCGGCATCACGGGGAGCAGTCCGCTGCGCAGCAGGTTTCCCGGGAGCAGGGGGCCGACGAACAGGCGTCGCTGTGAGGTCGCCGATTCGCGCTTGAAGAGGAAGTAGGGCCGCATCCGTACGATGCGCATCTCCGGCGCCCGCAGTTCGAGGGTGTCGAGAAAACGTTCCAGATACGACTTCTCGCGGGGATAGGCGGCACCCGGCCACCCGTGCGTGGGCCAGTCCTCGGTGACGCGATCCGTCGAGCGTCCGGGCGAATAGGCCGCGACCGACGACGAGTAGATCAGCGCGGGAACCTTCTCCGCGGCAGCCGCCTCGAAGACAGAGATCGCGCCGAGCACATTGTTCTCCCAGGTCACCTCCGGGCGGTGCGTGGGTTGGAACAGCCAGGACAGGTGGATCACCGCGTCCGCGCCCCGCACGATGGGGCGGAAGTCGTCGGTGGTGGTGTCGGCGACCGTGAAGGTCGCCTTGGGGGACGTCCATTCCGTCGGTCGTCGCGCGACGCCGACGATCTCGGCGACGTCGGGTTCGCGTCCGAGCGCCTCGACGATCCCGGTTCCCAGATTTCCGGTCGCGCCGACGACGACCACCTTCAGACCACGTGCGGTGTCCATACCGACGCATACCCGCTCGCTGTGACCTCACTCACCGCGTGTGGTCAGCTCAGCGGGAGGATGTGCGGCGGACCTTCAGTGCCTCGGTGACGAGCGGGACCTGCAGCGGGAGCCGGGCGAGCGACACCGCCTTGGCGGCGGGGGAGAGCTTCGGGCTGCGCAGCCACGTCACGGCCATCTGCACGTTGGCGGGGAAGACCGCCAGGAACAGCGCCGCGGCCAGGGAACCGCCGAGGCGCCGGGTGCGGGGCACGGCGAGCGCGCCGGCGACGGCGATCTCCGCGACCCCCGAGGCGTAGGTGTAGGTGCGGGCATCACCCGGCAGGGCGCGGGGCACCATGCCGTCGAACGGTTCCGGTCGCACGAAGTGCAGGACCCCCACGCCGAGAAGTAGACCTGCCAGCCGGATCGCAGAGCGCTGCGACGCTTTCGTGGACATGCGTGCCACACTAGCGCGCGGCGGTACGCTGCGATCCGGTATCGGGCGCAGTTCGTTCGGTACCGCGACGACCGAGGGTGGCCACCAGTGGAGGCCGACAGCAGGAAGGTGGGACACCGCGATGCCCGGGAGGTTGCGTGCGCGGTTCAGCCGCTCCGATCAGCTCACCGAGCGCCCCGACTTCGCGCTCGTCGGTGTGCTGCGCGTACCCCAGGAACAGACGAGTCCCGGACTCGCGATCGCGCGTCGCATCGGCTACGCGTTCGCGGCGCTGTTCCTCGCGGTCGTCGTGGTCTACCTCGATCGCGATGGCTACCGCGACGCCCAGGGCGACGAACTGTCGCTGCTGGACTGCGTCTACTACGCCACGGTCTCGCTCTCGACCACCGGCTACGGCGACATCACCCCGTTCACACCCGAAGCGCGCCTGATCAACATCTTGCTGATCACCCCGCTCCGGGTGTTCTTCCTCATCGTGCTCGTCGGTACCACTCTGTCGGCACTGACCGAGAGTTCCCGGCAAGCATTCAAGATCCAGCGTTGGAGGCGCCGCGTGCGTAATCACACCGTCGTCATCGGTTACGGCACCAAGGGCCGTACCGCAGTCGACGCGATGCTCGGCGACGGGGTACCCCCGTCCGAGATCGTCGTGGTCGACACCGATCCGGTGGTTCTCGAGTCCGCGGCCGGCCAGGGCCTCGTGACGGTCCAGGGTTCGGCGACGAAGTCCGATGTGCTCCGGCTCGCCGGGGTGCAGCACGCGTCGGCGGTGATCGTCGCCGCGAACCGCGACGACACCGCGGTGCTCGTGACCCTCAGCGCCCGCGAGATCGCCCCGCGCGCGAAGATCGTCGCCGCCATCCGCGAGTCGGAGAACACCCACCTGCTGCGTCAGTCCGGTGCCGACTCGGTGGTCATCTCGTCGGAGACGGCGGGGCGACTGCTCGGCATTGCCACGACCACGCCGAATGTTGTCGAGATGATCGAGGACCTGCTCACCCCGGAAGCCGGGTTCGCCATCACCGAACGCGATGTCGACCCCAGCGAGGTCGGGGGATCCCCGCGGCATCTCAAGGACATCGTGCTCGCCGTCGTCCGCGACGGGCGGATGTGGCGGATCGGTTCGCCCGAGGTCGACGCGCTCGAAGCGAACGACAAACTGCTCTACATCCGGCTGGTGGGTTCGTCGCCGGGCGCCATGCGTGGCTAGGGTGCTGATGTGACCGGTTTCGCTCTGTCGGGTACCCCGCTGCTCTCACGTACCGTCGTCGACCGGGCGGAGGAACTGCGTTCGGACGAGGACGCCCTCCGCGCCGGCTGGGCCGGTGCGAAACTCCTGCGGGTCGATCGTCGCAACCAGGTCCGTGTCTCCGACAACGCGCTCGTGCTCGGTGAGGCGTCCGAACTCGGTCCCGAACCGGTCGAGGGCGCGATCTTCCTGGGTATCCGCGACGGACACCACGTCTGGGCGTCTCGCGTCCTGGCGCAGACGGGCACGGTGGCCGATCTGCGGCGCATCGGCGAGCGTCTCGACGATGCCGACGCCGATCTGATGGTCAGCGCGGTCGCGTTGCTGAACTGGCACGACAACGCCGGCTACAGCGCGGTCGACGGCTCGCCCACCCGTCCGACGATGTCCGGCTGGTCGCGGATCAGCACCGAGACCGGACACCAGGAGTTCCCTCGCACCGACCCGGCGATCATCTGCCTCGTACACGACGGACACGACCGGGTGCTGCTCGCCCGGCAACCGGTGTGGCCCGAGCGGCGCTTCTCCGTTCTCGCAGGCTTCGTCGAAGCCGGTGAGTCGCTCGAATCGTGCGTGGTGCGGGAGATCCGTGAAGAGGTCGGTGTCGAGGTGCGCGACGTGCGGTATCTCGGCAGTCAGCCCTGGCCGTTCCCTCGATCGCTCATGCTCGGATTCGCGGCGATCGCCGATCCCGAGCAGGCGCTGGACTTCCGCGACGGGGAGATCACCGAGGCGCGGTGGTTCACTCGTGACGAGGTCCGTGCGGCGCTGGCGACTGGCGACTGGGCGTCCGCCGAGGACGCCCCGCTGTTGTTGCCCGGTTCGATCTCCATTGCGCGCGGGATGCTCGAGGGCTGGGCCAAGGAGTAGCAGGCCGTGCGGTAGAGGGCACTGCGGTAGAGGGCACTGCGGTAGAGGGCGCAGGATCGAGTCGGGCCCGGACACGGGAGAGGCCGGCCGCGACGAACGCGACCGGCCTTACCGGAAGAGCGGGAGCTACAGACCCAGAGCGCGCTGGACCTCGGCGAGCGACGGGTTGGTCGCGGTGCTGCCGTCGGCGAACTTGACGGTGGGCACCACGTGGTTGCCGTTGTTGACGCTGCCGACGAACTCCGCGGCGGCCGGATCCGACTCGATGTCGATCTCGGCGTATGGGATGCCGTTCTGGTCGAGCTGGGTCTTCAGCCGCCTGCAGTAACCGCACCAGGTGGTGGAGTAGACGGTGAGGGCGGGTGCGTCGGTGGGCGTCATGTCTTCGAGAACATCACAGCCGCCGAACATGTTCCGCGACGGGGTGAGCTGTGGTCCTCACCACACCGGGTGATCTCACCGGTGGGCTGCGCTGTCGGCGGTCGCTGTCATGATGGAGGCCATGTGTGCGGATGTGGTGGACGGTCTCGACCCCGAGCAGGCAGCAGCGGTGCTCGCCCCACGCGGGCCGGTCTGTGTACTCGCCGGCGCCGGTACCGGCAAGACCCGCACGATCACCCGCCGCATCGCCCATCTCGTCTCGGCCGGTCACGTCTCCGCGAGCCAAGTCCTCGCCGTCACCTTCACCGCCCGCGCGGCAGGGGAGATGCGTTCCCGCCTACGCGCCCTGGGCATCGGTGGCGACGGTACGCAGGTGCAGGCCCGCACCTTCCACGCCGCTGCGCTGCGGCAGCTGCGGTACTTCTGGCCGCAGGTGGTCGGCGACACACCCTGGCAACTGCTCGATCGCAAGTTCGCGGCGGTCTCGCAGGCGGCGCACCGGTGCGGCTTCCCGACCGACACCGACACCGTGCGCGACCTGCTGTCCGAGATCGAATGGTCCAAGGGCACGCTCGTCGCGCCCGAGGACTACCCCGCCGCGGCCGCCCGCGCCCACCGCACCCCACCGGCCGATCCCGAGCGGGTCGCGCGTGTCTACGAGACGTACGAGCAGCTCAAGACCCGGTCGGGCGACGGGATGTATCTCGACTTCGACGACCTGCTGCTGCACACCGCCGCGGCCCTCGAGGACAACCTCGCGGTGGCCGAGGAGTTCCGCGACCGCTACCGCTGCTTCGTCGTCGACGAGTACCAGGACGTCACGCCGCTGCAGCAGCGCGTGCTCGACGCGTGGCTCGGCGCGCGCGACGACCTCACGGTGGTCGGCGACGCCAACCAGACCATCTACTCGTTCACGGGCGCCACCCCGAAGCACCTGCTCGACTTCTCCCGCCGGTTCCCCGACGCCACGGTCGTGCGCCTCGAACGCGACTACCGCTCCACGCCGGAGGTGGTCGACCTCGCCAACCGCGTGATCGGTGCGGCGCGGGGCCGCATCGCCGGCACCCGGCTCAAGCTCATCGGTCAGCGTCCGTCCGGGCCGGAGCCCACCTTCGCCGAGTTCGACGACGAACCCGCCGAAGCGCAGGCGGTCGCCAAGGCCGTCGCGAAGCTGATGGGCAAGGGGGTCCCGGCGGCCGAGATCGCGGTGCTCTACCGCATCAACGCCCAGTCCGAGGCCTACGAGCAGGCGTTCACGCAGGCGGGTATCCCGTACCAGGTGCGCGGCGGTGAAGGTTTCTTCAACCGCGCGGAGGTCCGGCAGGCGGTCAACGCGCTGCGTCAGGTGGGTACGCGCGACGACCTGCCGGAGGATGCCGGTCGCGGTGCCGGGCTGCGCAGCCTCGTCCGGGCCACCTTGGTGCCGCTGGGCCTGACCGACACCGAACCGGTGGGTGCGCAGGCACGCGAGCGCTGGGCGTCGCTCGTCGCGCTCGTGCAGCTCACCGAGGAACTGCTCGAGCACGAACCCGATCTCGATCTGCAGGGTCTGTTGCGCGATCTCGCGGCCCGTGCCGAGGCGCGCCAGCCACCGACGGTCCAGGGCGTCACCCTCGCGTCGCTGCATGCGGCGAAGGGCCTCGAATGGGACGCCGTCTTCCTCGTCGGACTCACCGACGGCACCCTGCCGATCACTCATGTCACCGGCGACAAGGACACACCGCCCGACGAGGCCGGCATCGAGGAGGAACGGCGGCTGCTCTATGTCGGTGTCACCCGAGCCCGTGTGCACCTGCAACTGTCGTGGGCGTTGTCCCGCACGGCGGGCGGACGTCGGTCGCGGCGACGCTCTCGATTCCTTCACGGGCTCATCCCCGACAGTTCACCCGCGTCGAAGATCGCCGAACCGTCCTCCCCGCGGAAGAAGCGCCCGCAATGCCGCGTCTGTGGCAAGCCGCTCATGGGCACCACCTCGACCATGCTCGGCCGCTGCGAGGGTTGCCCATCCGATCTCGACGAGAATCTGCTGGTCGCGCTCAAGGAATGGCGCCGGGAGCGTTCGAAGGAGATGAAGGTTCCGGCCTACGTCGTCTTCAGCGACAACACCCTCGTCGCGATCGCCGAACAGCAGCCGCGCGACGATCGTGCGCTGGTCGCCATCCCCGGGATCGGGGCGAAGAAGCTCGAGCAGTACGGTGCCGACGTGCTCGCCCTCGTGCGGGGGGAGCACACCGTCGACACCCTCGACCTCTGACGACTACCCGACCGTGTTCATTCGGCGCACAGGCAGAAGTAGTGCCCGGCCGGTCGCGGAACACCCGGAAGGTGCTTTTGTTCGAGCCGTCGTCGGCGCGCAACGCATCGAGCCGAGCCCGAGGACGAGGCGTTCGGCCTCGTCGAGGTCGGGCAGGAGTCTCGTGGTCGCGAGGGACATGCCCTCCGACTTTGGTGCGGGGACGAAGAACGCGGCACGAAACCGCAGGTAGAAAATAACTTGTGCCGATCGTGCTCACGAATCTAGTCTGGATGACGATGTCACGGGAGACGGTCCGTGCGCGACGAGAAAGTGAGGTGGCCCCGATGCTCGGTTTCGATGCTCTTGCAGCGGCAGCGGCCCCTCGTGTCGCTGGGGCCGCCGCTACCACTCGCACCGCCACATCTGTGGCACCCGCAGTGGCAGCCGCGCCGCGTGCACGCCGACGTGTGCACGCCGCCGCCGTCTCGTCCGTGGTCGGAAGTCGATCGGGAACTGTTTCCCGGTAGACCTTTCGTCTCCTCCAGGCCACGGACCCCGCCCAGCGGACCGTGGCCTTTCTCGTTCTCCGGCCGGGTTCGCATCGCATTCCACCGAACCAACGAAGGAGCTCACGTGCCGAGCGAATACCCGTCGAGCCTGCCGAACCGAACGGAAGGAGACGAGATGCGTTGTACCGACATCCTGTCGCGCAGCGACACTTTCGCGGTCTCCCGCAACGACCGCGACCGCGACACCCTGCCGTGCCACGACAACGACCCCGACCTCTGGTTCGCTGAGACCCCGGCCGATCTCGAGTACGCCAAGACGCTGTGTGCGGGCTGCCCGGTGCGTGCCCAGTGTCTCGACGCCGCTCTCGAGCGGGAGGAACCCTGGGGCGTGTGGGGCGGGGAGATCATCGACCGTGGTGTGGTCGTGGCCCGCAAGCGGCCGCGGGGCCGGCCGCGGAAGAATCCGCTGCCCGAACCCCGCAAGGAACTGGTCTGTGCGTGAATACGGTTGCCCGGCTTTGTCACTCCTCGACGAAGCCGGGTAGCCATTCACTGAGGATGCGCATGTACGGTGCCTCGGCGTCGAGCTGAGCGCAGATGCCCACCGAGCCGAGCAGCACCCGGAACACACTCACGTACTCGGGCGGAAGATTCAGCGTCCGAGCCGTCTTGAAGGTCGAACTCGAGAAGTCCGTGGCCGTGCCCGCCACCCGCTGCAGCCATGTGCGGGTGAAGTGGAACGACTCGGTGTGGATCGGGTCGGTGAACGGCCGGAGGTAGTCGGCGATCTCCTCGTCGGTGACCGTGCGGCCGGGCAGGACGAACTTGTTGTCGTAGAGCAGCCGGGTGAGTTCGTCGAAACGTTCCTCGAGGGCGAGTCGGACCATCCGTCCGAGCACCGGCGGGAAGCCGTCGGGCATCGACGCCGTGGCCCCGAAGTCGATGACTCCGAGACGGCCGTCGTCGAGAAGCATGAAATTGCCCGGATGCGGGTCGCTGTGGAGCAGACCGGCGCGCGCGGGCGAACAGAAGTGGAACTCCGCGAGCAGCGCACCGGCCCGGTTGCGCTGCTCCCGCGTGCCACCGCTGATGATCACAGACAGCGGAGTGGCCGAAAGCCATTCGGTCACGACGACTTTCGGGGCGCTCGCGACGACACGCGGGATCACGAACTTCTCGTCGCCGGCGAAGGCCTTCGCGAAGGCTCGCTGGTTGTCGGCCTCGATCCGGTAGTCGAGCTCTTCCTCGGTGCGTGCGGACAACTCGTCGAGCAGCGCACGCACATCGGCACCCGGCATCATCGTGGCGAACAATCCGGCGAACCGGGACAGCGTGCGCATGTCGGCGCGCAGAGCCTCGTCGGCGCCCGGGTACTGGACCTTCACCGCGACCTCGCGTCCGTCCGACCACACGGCCCGGTGCACCTGGCCGATACTGGCCGACGCGACGGGCACGTCGTCGAACGACTCGAAGCGCTCACGCCACTTCGTTCCGAGTTGCTGGTCGAGCACGCGGTGCACGGCTTGGGCGGGCAGTGGAGGGGCCTCCGCCTGCAGTTTGGTGAGCGCCTCCCGATACGGCTCGGCGAACTCCTCCGGGACGGCGGCTTCCATCACGCTCAGGGCCTGGCCGAACTTCATGGCGCCGCCCTTGAGTTCGCCCAACACACTGAACAACTGTTCGGCGGCCTTCGCCGTCATCTCGGCGTCGATCTCCTCCCGATCTCCGCCGGCGAGTCGACGGCCGAAACCGACAGCGGCGCGCCCGGCGATTCCCAGAGGAATGCTCGCGAGCTTGGCAGTGCGGGACGAGCTTCTGCGAGGGATGTCTGGCACGCCCCCCATCATGCCTGACCGACCCGAGCGATGGCCGAGCAGTCGCACCGGGGGTGACGGAACCATCGGCGCGTGACGATGCGGTGGGTTCGCAGGTCCAGTTCGAGTGTGCGGTCGACCGCCGGGGTCACGGACGGATCTGCGGAGAGGAACGCCTCGATCTGGCCGACGGCCATCGCCGCGGTCGCCGACGTCACCGCCCTGCCGGCGTGGCCCTGCCGCCCGTACAGCTGACTCGCCAGTCGCGGCCAGGACGGATCGAGATCGGCCCGCACGAGATCGGCGCAGCGCAGACAACTGCTCCGGCCGGGGAGTACGAACGGGCCGACGATGCCGCGTCCGTCCCTGATCCGCACCGCGAGATGGGGGATACCGGCCCGCACGAGCATGTTCACGAGATGGGGGTCGGGCACCTGCCCGTCGGCGAGGACGACACAGTCGGCCGGGTCCTGCAGTTCGTCACCGGACGACGAGCGCACCCACCGCACATCCCATACCGGGAGATCCTCGACGATCGCCGAAGCGAGCGGACCCGAGCCGTGAACCCGCACCCGCCGCGGTCGCGCCGGACCGTGCGACGCGGGGCCCTGCCGGACCGCACCCGTCGCGGTGAGCTCATCGAGCACCTGCCGGACCCGTCCGGACGGAAGCCCGCGCTCGGCTGCGACGTCCAGCACCTCGTCGATGGTGAGCCGGCCGTCGAGCAGTCGGACGAGAACGCCGAGGTCGAAGCTGTCCATGCCCTGGGGTGGCAGGACGACGGTCGCGGTGCCGGGACCCCAGCCGAGCTGGAGCGAGCCGTCGGACCGCTCGAGCACGGCCAGTTCCGGATCGACCCGGAGAACCGCAGCCTCGGCCGGCGCGGGATTCGTGGTCGTCTCGCGCGATGCGGTGATCATGGAGACAGACTGACAGTATCCGCGCCCGTGGACGGCTCACGAGGAGCAGTTTGTCCACAGGCGCGGGTGCCTCTATCGGGTCGTTCTAGGAGGTGCTGTCGTCCCCGGGCCGGTCCTCGCCGGATCCGTCCTCGGCCGCGCGATCCCGTTCGGCCTGCTCACGTTCCATGGTCGCCTGAAGCTGGGCGATCGGATCCTCGAAGGCTCCGGTGCCACCGCCGATCACACGATCGACGAAGGCCGTCGGGTTGTCGAGATCCGACGAGTCCGGCAGCAGGTCGGGATGCGCCCACACATGGTCGCGGGCCTCGGTGCCGGCGTCGGTGGTGAGGCGTCGCCACAGCGCAGCGGCCTCGCGCACCTTCCGGGGCCGGAGCTCGAGGCCGACGAGCGTAGCGAAGGTCTGCTCGGCCGGTCCGCCCGTGGCGCGGCGACGGCGCAGGGTCTCGGTGAGGGCCGAGGCACCCGGGAGCCGCTCGCCGAGCGCGTCGGCGACGACCGTCTCGACCCAGCCCTCGACGAGCGCGAGCATCGTCTCGAGTCGTTCGAGTGCGGCCTTCTGCTCCGGGGTGGTCTGGGGTTCGAACGCGCCCTGCTTGAGGATTTCCTCGAGCTTGGACGGGTCGGTGAGTGCAGACGGGTCGAGTCCCTGGGCGAGATCCTCGATCGACGACATGTCCATGCGGATGCCGCGTGCGTACTCCTCGACGGTCGCCAGCATCCGCTGACGCAGCCACGGCACGTGGCTGTAGAGGCGCTGATGGGCGGCCTCGCGTGCGGCGAGGAAGACGAGCACCTCCTGAGCGGGCTGCTCGAGTCCTTCACCGAAGCTCTCGACCGCGGCCGGCAGGAGAGCGGCGGTGCCCTCCGGGCCGAGGGGGAGACCGATGTCGGTGGAGGTGAGCACTTCCTTCGACAACTGGCCGAGGGCCTGGCCGAGCTGGGAGCCGAAAGCAACCCCACCCATCTGCGAGAACATCCCGAGCATGGGCCCGGCCATCGCACGGGCCTCCTCGGGTAGACCGTTCAGCATCATGCCGTTGACCTGCTCGGCGATCGGATCGCACAGGCGCTTCCACGTCTCGAGGGTGTTGTCGAGCCAGTCGACGGGCGTCCACGCCACGACCTTCGACGCACCCGCGGGCAGCGTGGTGGCCGCGTCGAGCCACAGTTCCGCGAGGCGCGCGGCGTCCGTCACGGCGTCGGCGGTACGGGGCGAGACCGGGTCGACGGACCCGATCTGCTGACGTGCGAGCTTCGTCGCGATGTCGTAGTTGACCGGACCCGAGCCGCCGCCGGAACCCATGGCGCTGCCCATACCGGCGAGCATCTGGCCGAACTGGCTGAGCATCTGACCGAACTGCGCGGGATCGAAGCCCTGACCGCCGAACGGGTTGTCGCCCCCACCGCTGCCGGGGAGTCCGAATCCGAAGGGCATGCCGCCACCGGCTCCGCCGCTACCGGAACCCTCGTCCTTCCTACGGTCGGGGTCGTCGTCGGGATTCGAGAATCCGAAGGGCGTGTCGCTCATGTATCCAACGGTACAAGGCGTCCAGGGCGGGGACCGGCGTCGTGGTCACGCTCATGGCGAACACGACACGGTCGTGGTGTGAAGGGGGTGGTCGGGCGACCGTTACCCTGGCCGGGTGAATCGTCGCTACGTCCTGCCGCTCGCGCTCGTGCTCCCGATCCTCGTCATCGTGGTCGTGGCGTTCAACGTCCGGGCGCCGTACGTGGCGCTCGGCCCCGGCCCCGTCTTCGACACGCTCGGGGAGATCGAGGGCACCCCGGTCGTCGCGCTCGAGGGGATCGAGGAGGACGAGACCGAGGGCAGTCTGTTCATGACGACCGTCGGGGTCACCGACAATCTCACCCTCGCGCAGACCTTCACCGCCTGGATCAGCGGGCGCTACGGCGTGGCGCCGCGCGAGCAAGTCTACCCGCCCGACCGCAGCAAGGACGAGGTCCAGGCCGTCGACCAGGCGCAGTTCGCCCAGTCGGAGCGGTCCGCCGAACTCGCCGCCCTGCACTATCTCGACCTGCCGGTGACCCTGCGGATCGCCGAGGTGGGCCAGGACGCCCCTGCCGCCGGGTTGCTCGAGGCGGGCGACCGGATCGTCGCCGTCGGCGGCGAGGAGATGCGCACGGCCGGCCAGGTCCAGCGCGCGGTCGGCGACGTGCCGCCCGGTGAGTCGGTGGACGTCACCGTCCGGCGCGGCGATGCCGAGGAGTCGTTCGACGTTCCTGTCGGTTCCCGGCCCGGCGACCCGGACAAGGGCTTCCTGGGCATCGCCACCGAGGAGGTTCCCGAGGTGCCCTTCGAGGTCACCTTCAACCTCGCCGACATCGGCGGACCGTCCGCCGGCCTGATGTTCAGTCTGGCCGTGGTGGACAAGCTCAGCCCGGGCCTGCTCAACGGCGGTCTGGACGTCGCCGGTACCGGCACCATCGACTCGGACGGGATGGTCGGTCCGATCGGCGGGATCACCCACAAGCTCACCGCGGCGTCGGAGGACGGCGCGACCGTCTTCCTGGTGCCCGCCGAGAACTGCGCGGAGGCGCAGAGCGGCGCCCCCGAGGGTGTGCAGCTCGTGAAGGTCGAGACGCTCGAGGGTGCGATCGACGCGCTGGCAGCGATCGCGGACGGACGCGACGCGCCCGCCTGCAGCTGATCCCGCCCGTCGGCAGCCGATCCCGCGCGCCGCACGGGGGCCGGCAGTGCGGTGATCGCCCTCTCAGTAGTCGTCGTCGCTCGCCTCGAGGGTCGCGTACAACGCGGCCACGACGTGCGGGGCGAGGTTGTCGTAGGTCCGCAGTTCAGTGCCCGCGAACGGATCGTCGTCGTCGAGGGGGCGCAACTGAAGGAGCGAGAGTGACGGCCCGTCGCGCAGGACCGCGGAGATGAGGCGGGCGGCGCGTCGTTCCGGGTGACTGTGCGCTGCGAGCCGGGCCGCCTCGTCTGCCGCGTGGGCGTCGGCGAGCAATGGCGTGAAGGCGTCGTCGAGTTCGTTCTCCGCGCTCGGCGGCAGCACGACCACCTCCTGCACGAGAGCGCACCCGGCAACCGATCCGGGCCAGGTGGTCGTGGCGAGGAACTCCTCGAGTGCGGGACTGCCGCCCTCGACGTCGTCGGGGAAAGATTCCTGCGCGATCGGGGTGTACTCGTGTCCCTCGTCGAGCTGGTCGGCGAGGGCGGGTTCGGCGGCTGCGAGAAGCACGGTCGGGACGAGCGCGAACATGACGGGAGGGCGGTCCCAACCCTCCGCATCCGCGAAATCGATGATCTCGTGGACGGCGCGCGCGAGTCCTTGTTCGGAAGGTACGGGAAGACGTTGGTTCACCGGCCTATCCTGGCACCCGTACGCGGGTGTGCGCTGCCGGACCTGCGTCGTGCGACCCCCTGTACGAGGATTCCGTAGAGTGGGGCGAAACGGTCACTCCGTGAGAACGAGGCGTGCTCGCACGCTTTCGTCGAGCGCGAGATGTACAGATGCGGTGCGATCGCGCCGCCGGACGAGTTGGGAGCGTGGCACGTGGGCATGAGGCCCCCGACCGGAGTACCTACATTGTCGAAGCGGAGCAGAGTTCTGCTGATCCTGGCAGTGGTGGCCGCAGTGCTGCTCCTGCTCGGACCACGGTTGGTGGACACCTACACCAACTGGCTCTGGTTCGGCGAGGTCGACTTCCGGGACGTATACGTCAAGGTTCTCCTGACCCGGATCGCACTGTTCCTGGCGGTCGGGTTGTTCATCGGCGGTGTCGTCTGGCTGGCGATGCTGCTCGCCTACCGGTCGCGCCCGGTCTTCGTGCCGACCACCGGACCCAATGATCCGGTGGCGCGCTACCGCACCACCGTGATGACGCGCATGCGCGCCTTCGGGATCGGTATCCCGGTCGTGCTCGGTGTGCTCTCCGGTCTGGTCGCCCAGGCCGGCTGGGTCACCGTCCAGATGTTCTTCAACGGCGGCGACTTCGGCACCACCGATCCGCAGTTCGGTCTCGACGTCGGCTTCTACGCCTTCGCCCTGCCGTTCTACCGCTTCCTGCTCAACTGGTTCTTCGTCGCGATCGTGCTCGGGTTCATCGCGAACCTCGTCACCCACTACATCTTCGGCGGCATCCGCCTCGCCGGTCGCGGGGGAAGCATGTCGACGGCCTCGCGTGTGCAGCTCGCGGTCCTCGCCGGCCTGTTCGTCGCGTTCAAGGCGTTCGCCTACTGGCTCGATCGGTACGAACTGCTGTGGAGCAGCCGCAAGGAACCCACCTTCACCGGCGGTGGCTTCACCGACATCAATGCGGTGTTGCCGGCCAAGCTCATCCTGCTCGCGATCGCCGTCATCTGCGCGATCGCGTTCTTCGCCGCGATCTTCCTGCGCGACCTGCGGATCCCCGCGCTCGCGACGGCGCTGCTCGTGCTCTCGTCGATCCTCGTCGGCGCGGTGTACCCGCTCATGGTCGAGCAGTTCTCGGTGCGCCCGAACGCTGCCGACAAGGAGAGCGAGTACATCGAGCGCAACATCGCCGCGACCCGCGAGGCGTACGGCATCACCGACGACAAGGTGGCGTACGAGGACTACCCGGGTGTGGGCACCACCTCGCCCGAGAACATCCCGGCCGACATCACCACGATCGCGAACGCCCGCCTGCTCGACCCGAACGTGCTTCCCCGCACGTTCACGCAGCAGACGCAGCTGAAGAACTTCTACGGCTACCCCGAGTCGCTCGACATCGACCGGTACGAGCTCGACGGTCGTATGGAGGACTACATCGTCGCGGCGCGTGAGCTCTCGCCGACGAGCCTGACCGGCAACCAGACCGACTGGATCAACCGCCACACCGTGTACACGCACGGCAACGGTCTCGTCGCGGCGCCCGCCAACCGCGTGAACGCCGCCGCGAGTGCCTCGGCGGAGGAGGCCGCCAACAGCAACAGCGGCTATCCCGTCTACTTCGTCAGCGACCTGGCGTCGCTCGCTGCGGAGAACCAGGTCATCCCCGTCGAGCAGCCCCGCATCTACTACGGCGAGGTCATCGCCGAGGCCGATCCGGACTACGCGATCGTCGGCAACAGCGCCGACTCGTCCGGTCCGCGCGAGTACGACACCGACACCGAAAAGTACACCTACACCGGCTCGGGCGGCGTCGACATCGGCAACTGGTTCAACCGGCTCGCCTTCGCCGCGAAGTACGGCGAACGCAACATCCTGTTCTCGAGCGCCATCGGCAGCGACTCGAAGATCCTGTTCAACCGCGACCCGCGTGAGCGCGTGACGAAGGTCGCGCCGTGGCTGACGGCCGACGGCGACGCCTACCCGGCCGCGATCGACGGTCGCATCAAGTGGGTCGTCGACGCGTACACCACGCTCGACTACTACCCGTACGCGCAGCGCGCGTCGCTCGAGGGCCTCGTCGAGGACAGCATCGACCAGAACACCGGCCGGTTGCTGCCCCGCAAGGAGGTCTCGTACATCCGCAACTCGGTGAAGGCGACGGTCGATGCCTACGACGGCACGGTGACGCTCTACCAGGTCGACGATGAGGACCCGGTTCTGAAGGCGTGGATGGGTGTCTTCCCTGATGCGGTGACCCCGCAGGACCAGATCTCCGACGAGCTGCGGGCGCACTTCCGGTACCCGGAGGATCTGTTCAAGGTGCAGCGCGAGATGCTCGCCAAGTACCACGTCGACGACCCGCGCGAGTTCTTCACGAACAATGCGTTCTGGTCGGTGCCGGCGGACCCGACGGTCGACACCAGCGCGAACCAGCCGCCCTACTACCTGCTCATGGGCGATCGCGAGACGGCGGATCCCCGGTTCCGTCTGACCTCGGCGATGGTGGGTTACAACCGGCAGTTCCTGTCGGCGTACATCTCGGTCGAATCCGATCCGGAGAACTACGGGAAGTTCACGATCCTGCAGTTGCCGACGGATACGCAGACCTTCGGTCCGGAGCAGACGCAGAACGCGATGATCTCCGACACCCGAGTGGCTTCGGAACGGACCCTGCTCGAACGGTCCAACCGGATCCAATACGGCAACCTGCTCACCCTGCCCATCGCGGACGGCGGCATCCTGTACGTCCAGCCGATGTACACCGAGCGCAACGCGACGGCGGGTAGCACGTCGACCTTCCCGCAGCTGTCGCGCGTGCTCGTCAGCTACCGGGAGCCGGGTGCCAGCGGTGGCGTCCGGATCGGTTACGCACCGACTCTCGCCGGTGCGCTCGACCAGGTGTTCGGTCCCGGCGTCGGCGACGCGGCCACCGCTCCCGGTGGTGAGGCGCTGCCCACCGCCGAGGTGGAGGACGAGACGCGGGGCGAGGTGATCGAGGGCACCACGGACGAGAACCAGCCTTCCGATCAGCAGCAACAGCAGCCCACCTCGCCGGCGCCGACGACTCCCGCGAATCGCGATGCCGCGGTCGCGGAGCTCGATTCGGCACTCGCGGAGCTGGCCAACGCGCAGACCAGCGGCGATTTCGAAGCCTACGGACGGGCGCTGCGGCGGGTGCAGCAAGCCGTCGATGCCTACGAATCCACTGGCGGCTGAATCCACCGGCGGCTGATCCGGTAACGGAAACCGACACGACGAAGGCCCGCGGTTCGCACCGCGGGCCTTCGTCGTGTTCGCAGAGACGGTCTGCGTCAGCGACCGGCCAGCGTGATATCGACGATCTGCGCGAACTCGGCGCCGAAGCCGTACTGCTGGGCGAGCTGGTTCGCGGTGTCGACGGCCTGGGTGACCTCGGCCGGCAACTCGGGGGCGGCCGGAGCCGCGGGTGCCGGAGCCTCGGGTGCCGGTGCGGGCGCCTCGGGTGCGGCGGGAGCCGGCGCGGATTCGGTTGTCAGGTACTGACCGCAGACGGGCCACGCGCCGGGGCCCTGTGTCTGCAGGACGTTCTCGGCGATACGGATCTGCTCCGCCTTCGAGGCTTGGTCCGCGCGGCCGCTGCCGCCGTTGGCCTCCCAGGTGCTCTGCGAGAACTGCAGGCCGCCGTAGTAGCCGTTGCCGGTGTTGATGGCCCAGTTGCCACCGCTCTCGCACTGGGCGACGCCGTCCCAGTTGTGCTGGGCGGCGGACGCGGTGCCGGTGGCGAGCGCGAACGGAACCGCGGCGAGTGCACCGGTGACGACGGCAGTGCGGAATGCACGCGTGCTGAAGTTGGTCATTCTGTGGAGTCCTTCCCGCGCTCGCGGAGCGCGACGGCCCTCGTCGATCTCGGTCGACGGAGAAATGTCTCCGTCCGGATCGGGGACCACGTCGGTTGCGTCCCTGCCCCTCGGGTCTTCGTAGGCACCGGATCCCGCGGGGCAGACTGGCGGCGACGGGCCGGTGGTGGCTCGGCTGTTTCGAGCCGGGACCGACAGTACAAAGCGCTCCGCGGCGCGTCATCCCCCGCCGGGAGAGGTGTTTGTCCACCTGATGGGATGGGACGATTGAGTCTTCGCAGCTCAGGAAGGTGATAACGAGGGTCGATGCAAGATCGTTACACCGCCGTTATGTGGCGATAGTCATGGCGGAAATGTGAACCGAGACACCTCGGGGTTGCGATTTCGGTTGTCGTCGAGGCCCATCCGCGTCCGACGAGGCGATTTGCATTCCGTTTCCGTGCTCGTGTAAGTTCATTCATGCAACGCGGGGTGGAGCAGCTCGGTAGCTCGCTGGGCTCATAACCCAGAGGTCGCAGGTTCAAATCCTGTCCCCGCTACCACCACGAAGGCCGGTCGTCTCGGACGACCGGCCTTCGTTCGTTCGAGGGGGTCACCCCCGAGCGGTGGTGTACCCCTTCTCGGGATCCTCGGGCAGATCCATCTCCACCAGCACCCGGCGCAGCAGCTTCCCGGTGGCGTTGCGCGGCAGCTCGTCGAGGAAAACCACCTCGCGCGGAACCTTGTACCGGGCGAGATTCGACTTCACGAACGCCTTGATGTCCTCGGCGTTGCGGGAGGAGTCGGGGGAGGGAACCACGAAGGCTCGCAGCCGCTGCCCGAACTCGGGATCGGGGACACCCACCACGGCGGCGTCGAGTATGTCCTCCCGCTCGGCGAGCAGGTTCTCGACCTCGAGTGGATAGACGTTCTCGCCGCCGGAGACGATCATGTCGTCGTCGCGACCGTTGACGAAGAGCAGGCCGTTCTCGTCCCAGTGCCCGATGTCGCCGATCGACAGCAACCCGTCGATGCGTTCCTTGTCGCGACCGTCGGTGTAGCCGGCGAAGGACAGGCCGCTCGAGACGAAGATGCGGCCGGGGACGTGCGGCTCGGTGATGCGGTTGCCGTCGTCGTCGAACAGCACCACCCGACACGTCACGGGAGGGCGACCGGCCGTGCCGGGGGCCTGCCGGATGTCGTCGGGGGTCGCGACCGTCGCGACGGCGCATTCGGTGGAGCCGTACAGGTTGTAGAGCACGTGTCCGAACGCCTCCGTCGTCCGGCGACACACGTCGGGCGAGAGCGACGAACCCGCGGAGAAGACGATCTTCAGGCTCGAGGTGTCGTACTCGGCGATCTTCTCCGGTCCGAGGTCGAGGATCCGCTGCAGCATCGTCGGGACCACCACCAGCACGATCGCTCCGTGCTGCTCGACGAGGCCCAAGGTGTCGACGGGGGAGAAGCGCCGCATCATCACCACGGTCTGACCCAGTGCGAGGGCGAGCGCGAACTGCGAGACGCCGGTGCCGTGGAAGGCCGGGGCGGCCATGAGCATCGTCTGCCCGGGGCGCAGTGGAACCCGATCGAGGAACTGGACCGACGCGAACGGTGACGTGCGGCCGCGCGGCGCGCCCTTCGGGGTGCCGGTGGTGCCGCTGGTGAGCAATACGAATCCACCGAAGACCTCCGGCGCGGGCAGGGACGAGCCGTCCAGCCCTTCGATCGACTGCTCCAGCGTCGGGATGCCGGGGACCTCGTCGTCCGCCCAGGAGACGTACCGGCGCACGTCGTCGGGGAGCGCGGCTGCGACCTCGGCGAATTCGCTGTCGAAGACGAACGTCGAGACCTGTTCGCGCGCTGCGACATCGACGAGTTGCCGCGGCGCGAAACCGGTGTTCATCATCACCAGTCGCACACCGAGCTTGGCGGTGGCGAGCATCGTCAACACGAGACCGCGGTGATTCCGGGCCATGATGCCCATGACCGATCCCGGCTCCACCCCGGCGCGTTGCCACGCACGCACGAGGGCATTGGAGCGGGCCTCGAGTTCCTTGTAGGTGACATCGCCGGCCTCGTCGATCAGGGCGACGGCGTCGAGACCGCGTTCGGCCTGTGCGTGCACGGCGCCGGCGAAGGGGCCGTACTTGTTGGCCGCCATGATCGTCCCGATGCTGTGGTCCACGCGCGGAAAGTGCAGCAGACCTGCGCGATGGAGTACCGCGAGTGATCCGATGGTGTCCTTGACCTGGCCGATCGTGTCGTCGAGCGTGATCCGCCCACTCGTGATCCTGCCGAGAATGTCCTGACCGAGCATCCGTCCCCCTAGCTGTGTGTCGGCGTCAGCACACACAGTAGCCGTGACGTAGCTCACATTCCAGGCAATCTTCCACGGATGATCTTCCTGGAACGGGTAGAGCCCTCGCCGTACCTGCGGCGAGGGCTCTACCCCGATGGATCCTCCGACACGTCCGGTACCGTGCGCAGACACCGGTCCCATCCTTCCGGCGCCCGCGGACGGACCCCATGCCCCGAGCGTTACTTCAGTTCGGAGGACGACTTTCCGAGCACCCGCCGAGCGACGATGAGCTGCTGGATCTGCTGGGTGCCCTCGAAGATGTCGAGAATCTTGGAATCGCGTGCCCACTTCTCGAGCAGCGGCCGCTGCGAATACCCGTAGGTTCCGGCGAGTTCGACGGCCTTGAGCGAGACCGCGGTGCCGGTGCGGCCGGCCTTCGCCTTCGACACCGACGCCTCGAGGGAGTTGGGCTTCTTGTTGTCGGCCATCCACGTCGCGCGCAGCGCGAGCAGGTAGGCGGCCTCCCAGTCGGCCTCGAGCGCGAGGAACTCGGCGGCCGCGGCATGCTGGTTGTTCGCGGGGATGTCGTAGGAGACCTCGACGCCCGCCTCCTTCAGGATCGTGCGCAGTTCCTCGAGTACCGCACGACCGAGACCCACGGCCATGCCGGCCACGATCGGACGCGTGTTGTCGAAGGTCTGCATGACCCCGGCGAACCCCTTCTCGGTGTTCACCTCCGGGGAGCCGAGGATGTTGTCCTTCGGGATGCGGCAGTTGTCGAGCACGAGCACCGCGGTGTCGGATGCCTTGATGCCGAGCTTCTTCTCGAGACGCGCGACCGAGAGTCCGGGAGCCTCGCGCGGCACGACGAACGACTTGATCGCGGCGCGGCCCTTCGACCTGTCGACGGACGCCCACACGACGATGTGCGTGGAACGCTCACCGGCGGTGACGAAGATCTTCTCGCCGTTGAGGACCCACTCGTCGCCGTCGAGCACGGCCGTGGTCGTCACGGCCGCCGAATCGGATCCGAAACCGGGCTCGGTGATTGCCATGGAGGCCCACACCTTGCCGAAGCGTTCGAGCTGTTCGTCGGTGGCCACCGCGGCGATCGCGGAATTGCCCAGGCCCTGGTAGGGGATCGACAGGGTCAGGCCGACGTCGCCCCAGCACGTCTCGATGACATTGAGGAGTCCGGCCATGTTGCCGCCGTTGGCATTTCCGGCGGGGCCGTCCTGCTTGGCCTTGCTGTCGCGGCCGAGCGCGGCACCCGCCGCGCCCTGGCCGGAGTCGTTGAGCCCTTCGACCATCGCGGCCATGGTGTCGAGTTCGATGGGGTACTCGTGCTCGGCGAGGTCGTACTTGCGGGAGATCGGCCGGAAAATCTGCGCGGCGACCTGATGGGCCTGGTTCGCGGAAGCCTTGAGCTTCCGGGGAAGTTCGAGATTGATCATCACAGGTTCCTTGTTCGGGTCGGGCCGATCAGACGAGGACGACGCCCTCGGCGACTCCGATTGCTCGCAGGTCGCGGTACCAACGTTCGACGGGGTGTTCCTTGGTGTAGCCGTGGCCGCCGAGCAGCTGGACGCCGTCGAGGCCGAACTGCATGCCCTTGTCGGTGGCGAGCTTGCGGGCCAGGGCCGCCTCGCGAGCGAACGACAGGCCCTGCTCGGCCCGCGACGCACCGCGCAGGGTGACCAGACGTAGACCGTCGAGCTCGATCTTGATGTTGGCCACCATGAACGCCACCGCCTGCCGGTGGCTGATGGGCTCGCCGAACGCCTCGCGCTCGTTGACGTAGGGGACCACGTAGTCGAGCACGGCCTGACCGGTGCCCATCGCCAGAGCTGCCCAGCCCAGGCGCGACAGGCGCACGGCGTCGGCGTACTGCTCGGCGCGGACGTCGGCGTCGTCGTCGCCGAGACGTGCCGATTCCGGCACCGCGACGTCCTCGAGCAGAAGGCGGCCCAGTCCGGCGGCGCGCAGGCCCATGCCCGGATCGGCCTCGATCACGACGCCCTTGCTCTTCGCCTCGACGAGGAAGAGGGACGGCTTACCGTCGAGTTCGGCTGCCACGACGAACAGTTCGGCGCTGCCCGCCGCCGGGACGAACGACTTCACGCCGTTGAGCCGGTAGCCGCTGGGGGAGCGCACCGCCTTGGTCTGCAACGCGAAGGGATCGAACAGGGCGCGCGGCTCGGCGATGACGACCGACGCCTGGGGGACATCGTCGCCGGCGAAGGCCGGCAGGTAGGTCTTCTGTTGGTCCTCGGTGCCCCACTGTGTGAGCGCCACGGCCACACCGCTCGGCGCGAGGATCGGCAGGGCCAGGCCCATGTCGCCGTGCGCGAGGGCCTCGGCGACCAGCACGTTGGTGACCACGCCGCGCTCGTCGGCGGCGCCGTCGAACGCCTCGGGTACGTTGACCATGGTGATGCCGAGTTCGGCTGCGCGCGCGAGTAGATCGGCCGGGGCCGCGGCGGCCTCGTCGGCGTCGTGCGCGGCGGGGCGCAGGATCTCGGCGGCGAACTCACGCACCGTCTCCGTGATCATCTGCTGATCGTCGGTCGGGGTGAGATCGAAGAAGTCGGCGTTCTTCGCGGTGGTGAGACGCTGCGGGCCGCTCGCGCCGCCGGACATCTTCTTGAAGGTGCGCGTGGCGGCGCCGAGGGTCTTGAAGCCGGTTTTCGTGGACTGGTACGTGATCCGGTCGATCGTCTCGCGGATCTTGTACCGGTCGGCCAGTTCGGAACCCGTGATCCGGGTGAGCACGCGCATGGCAGCACCCATGGCGTCGCGTTTGATCGGATTGAGGCCGACGGCGGACGTGTCGCGAGGCGTGTGGCGGCCCACGCTGTCTTGCTTGCTCATGATCACCAGAAGTCTCTCGATGCGGCAGTGGACACTCCCGATCTTACTTCTGAGTAAGGTCACTGTCTACCGCGCAGTAAGTTCCGCGGTGGACGCGTGTCGCCCAGCATCGTCCGCTGTGTCGCGAGCACGAGTTGACTCTCACACCGTGTGAGGTCGCAGACTCGGCGCCATGGCCGACACCACCAGGTTGATGTCCATCGGAAAGTTCTCGTCCCTGACCCGGATCAGCGTGCGGATGCTGCGGCACTACGACTCGCAGGGAGTGCTGATCCCCGCCGTGGTCGACGAGGTCAGCGGTTACCGCCGATACCTCCCCGAGCAGACCGCCGATGCCGCGCGAGATTCCTCAGCAGACGTACGTCTGCCTCCGCGGCACCGTCGCCGACTACTCGGCCGAAGGTGAACTGTGGCAACGCTTCATGCCCGACCTGCAGGAGCAGGGCATCGTCCCGACCGGACCCGGCGGATGCATCGAACACGACGGCGAGTTCCGTGAGTCGGACGTCGACGAATCGGTGTTCCTGCCGGTGGCGCCGGGAACCACGGCCCGCGAGCCGCTGACGGTCCACGAGTTCCCCTCACGCCGGGCGGTCGTCGCCACCGTGACCGGGCCGTACGCCGAATCGATCCCGCGGGCCCACGAGGCGATCGCCGAATTCCTGACCGAACACGGCCTGTCCGCGGCCCGGGTCGACGACGACGTGGCCACCCACCACTTCAACGTCTACCTCGATGATCCGGGCGTCACGAACGAAGCCGACCTCGAGACCGCTGTGCATCTCCCGGTCCGCTGACGAACCCGGCCCCACGCGTGACCATCCGTGCGTGGGGCCGGCCACTCACTTCAGTCGACCGAGCACCTCGTCGTGCAGCGTGCCGTTGGTCGCGACCGCACTGCCGCCGTGCGGACCGTCCGCACCCTCGAGGTTCGTGAACCGTCCACCTGCCTCGCGCACCAGCACGTCGAGCGCGGCCAGATCCCACAGCGAAACCTCGGGTTCGAGCGCGATCTCGAGGGCGCCCTCGGCGAGCAGGCAGTAGGAGAAGAAGTCGCCGTAGGCGCGCACCCGCCACACGTCGTCGGTCAGGGCGACGAAACGATCACGGATGCCACGCTCGTGCCAGCCGCTCAGGCTCGAAAAGCTCAGCGACGCCGACGCGAGGTCGGTCACCTCCGACACCGAGATGCGCCGGGGCTCGGCACCGTCGTGCGACACCCAGGCGCCGCCGTCCGCGGCCGCCCACCACCGACGGTTCAGTGCCGGGGCGCTGACCACGCCCACGACAGGCACACCGTCCTCGAGGAGCGAGATCAGGCTCGCCCAGACCGGTACGCCACGCACGAAGTTCTTCGTGCCGTCGATCGGATCGACGACCCACTGCCGCCCGCGGAAGACCGCGTCGCCACCGAACTCCTCGCCGAGCACCGCGTCGTCCGGTCGCTGCTCGCCGAGCATCTCGCGGATGGCGCGCTCGACGGCGAGGTCGGCGTCGGAGACCGGACTCAGGTCCGGCTTGTCGTCCACCTTCAGGTCCAGCGCACCGAAGCGGTCGCGGGTGATGGCGTCGGACGCGTCGGCGAGTCGGAGTGCGAGGTCCAGGTCGGCGGTGTAGTCGGTGGTCATGGCGGAAACGCTAGCCGCCGTCGTCCGAGGCCGAGCAGCTTGCCGTCCACTCCGGGGTCGGCGCGGTGCTCGACCCGACCGGGCCCTGCCGTGTCGATCGCTGCCCACGGCGGGCCGGGTCGTCGCTCCGGTAACCTGTTGAATCGTGCATCCCGATGTTTCCGCAGCCCTGACCGAGCTCGACACGACCCTCCGCACCGTGGAATCGGTCCTCGACGTCGAGGAGCTGCGACGGCGCATCGACGAACTCGAACACCAGGCCGCCGACCCCGAGCTGTGGAACGACCAGGACCACGCCCAGAAGGTCACCAGCGAACTGTCGCACGCACAGGGTGAGCTGCGCCGGGTCGAGGGCCTGCGCCAGCGGCTCGAGGATCTCCCGGTTCTGTACGAGCTCGCCGAGGGCGAGGAGGGCGAGGCCCGCACCGCCGCCCTGGCCGACGCCGAGGCCGAACGCGAGAGCCTGCGCGCCGATATCGAGGCGATGGAGGTGCGCACGCTGCTGTCCGGCGAGTACGACCAGCGCGACGCGCTCGTCAACATCCGCGCGGGCGCCGGTGGCGTCGACGCCGCCGACTGGGCCGAGATGCTCATGCGTATGTACATCCGCTGGGCCGACAAGCACGGCTACGGCGTCGAGGTCTACGACACCTCCTACGCGGAAGAGGCCGGCATCAAGTCCGCCACCTTCGCCGTCAAGGCGCCCTACACCTACGGGACCCTGTCGGTCGAGATGGGCACGCACCGTCTCGTCCGCATCAGCCCCTTCGACAACCAGGGCCGCCGCCAGACCTCCTTCGCCGAGGTCGAGGTGCTGCCCGTCGTCGAGACCACCGACCACATCGACATCGACGAGAACGACGTCCGCGTCGACGTCTACCGCTCGTCCGGCCCGGGAGGCCAGTCGGTCAACACCACCGACTCCGCCGTGCGCCTGACGCATATCCCGACCGGCATCGTCGTCACCTGTCAGAACGAGAAGTCGCAGTTGCAGAACAAGGTCGCGGCCATGCGTGTCCTGCAGGCCAAGCTCCTCGAGCGCAAGCGCCAGGAGGAGCGCGCCGAGATGGATGCGCTCAAGGGCGACGGCGGCAGTTCGTGGGGCAACCAGATGCGCTCGTACGTGCTGCATCCCTACCAGATGGTCAAGGACCTGCGCACCGAGTACGAGGTCAACAACCCCTCGGCGGTGCTCGACGGCGACATCGACGGATTCCTCGAATCGGGCATCCGCTGGCGTATGCGAGAAGAGCAGAAATCGTGATCGGAAACAGGAGAGGGGCCTGTGCCGTTTCTTCCCGGAGCTAGACTGCTCGACTGGTTGTCGACGAGCGGGCTGCTGATCGCACTCACGATTCTGGGTGCGGTTCTGATCGCCCGGTTCGTCTCCTGGATCGGCAGCCGCATCACGCGCCGCATCGACGAGCGCTACACGCAGTCCGACGACCTCGTGCGGTCCGAGGCGACGAAGCATCGCCATTCGGTCGCCCAGGTGGTCACGTGGATGGCGATCTCGTTCGTGTACATCGTTGCGACCCTGAAGGTGTTCGACTATCTGCAGCTGCCCATCGGCAGCCTGGTCGCGCCGGCGACCGTGCTCGGCGCGGCGCTCGGCTTCGGTGCCCAGCGCATCGTGCAGGACATCCTCGCGGGGTTCTTCATCATCACCGAACGGCAGTACGGCTTCGGCGACACCGTGCAGATCTCCGTGACCGGTGCGTCCGAGGACGCGATCGGCACCGTCGAGGACGTCACGTTGCGCGTCACCCGGGTGCGTAGCACGGCGGGTGAGGTCATCACCGTCCCCAACGGGCAGATCAACAAGGCCGTCAACCTGTCGAAGGACTGGGCGCGCGCCGTGGTGGACGTGCCGATCCCGGTGACCGCCGACATCGCCGACGTCACCGAGATGCTGCGCGAACTGGGTGTCGCCGCATACAAGGACCCCCGCCTGCGGGAGCTGTTGCTCGACGAACCGAGTGTGATGGGTGTCGAGAGCCTCGAGGTGGATCAGCTCAGCGTCCGCATGGTCGCGCGCACGCTGCCCGGCAAGCAGTTCCAGGTGGGCCGTCTGCTGCGTGCGCGGATCGCGCGAGCACTGCGTGAACGGGGCATCACCGTCACGCCCCAGCTCGACACCGCCAGCGTGGTCGATCGAGTGGAGGCACAGTGACACCGGGTGGAGGGACGTCGGGTGGGGGCGCGGCCACCGAGCCGGAGGAGAAGCACCGCAGGCGCATCCCGTCGCACCTCCTCGGTGGGCGGATCAGGACCACGACCTTCGCGTTGTGCACCCTGTGGCTTGCGCTGTGGGTGACCTACCTGTTCCTCAACCCGCCCGAGGACACCCCCGATGCGCCGTCGACCGCCGTGATCATCTCCGAGACGCCCTACGTGCCGTACGTGCCGCCGGCGACCACGGCCCCGCAGGAGAAGTCCGTGCCGGAGACCACCGACACGCCCTATCCGCCGACGACCTCGTCGACCTTCCCGCCGACGACGGCGACCGGCGTGCCGGGCAGGGAACAGGGCGGGACGCCGCCGCAGGATGCCACGACGACTGCGCCCCCCACCACGACGAACAGGCAGTTCCCGTTCGACCTGCCCACGATCCCGGACTGAACGACCAGCAGGATCCGACGGTGACCGAGGACACCGACGCTCCGTCGTCGTAGAGCACCGACGAGCCGGTGCCGTAGGTCACCGTCCGGTAACGGTTAGCATGTCCACGTGATCCGGCTGGAGAATGTGTCCAAGTCCTACAAGACGTCCACGCGTCCCGCGCTCGAAGGGGTCTCGGTGCACGTCGAGAAGGGTGAGTTCGTCTTTCTCATCGGTCCCTCCGGATCCGGGAAGTCGACCTTCCTCCGGTTGCTCCTGCGAGAGGAGAAGCCCACCACCGGCGACATCCACGTGGCCGATTTCCACGTCAACCGGCTGCCGGCGCGTCGCGTACCGAAGCTGCGCCAGAATCTCGGATGCGTCTTCCAGGACTTCCGGTTGCTCCAGCGCAAGACGGTCGCCGAGAACATCTCGTTCGCTCTCGAGGTGATCGGTAAGCCGCGCGGAGTGATCGAACGGACGGTGCCGGAGGTTCTCGAGCTGGTGGGACTGTCCGGCAAAGCCGACCGGTTGCCCGCCGAACTGTCCGGCGGCGAGCAGCAGCGTGTCGCGATCGCGCGTGCGTTCGTCAACCGGCCGCTCGTGCTGATGGCCGACGAACCGACCGGCAACCTCGACCCCGAGACCAGCCAGGACATCATGCTGTTGCTCGAACGCATCAACCGCACGGGCACGACGGTGCTCATGGCGACCCACGACCACCACATCGTCGACTCGATGCGGCGACGGGTCGTCGAACTCGATCTCGGACGCGTCGTGCGCGACGAGGCACGCGGCGTCTACGGCGTCGGCCGCTAGATCCCGTCACCCGAGCATCCCCACCAGGCAACCGAAGGAATCCCACCCGATGCGTGCCAGCTTCCTGTTCAGCGAGGTCACCACCGGCCTGCGCCGCAACCTCACCATGACCATCGCGATGATCCTCACCACGGCGATCTCCCTCGCGCTGTTCGGTGCGGGGCTGCTCGTGGTCCAGATGGCGGGCAAGACGGAACGGATCTTCCTCGACCGGGTCGAGGTGCAGGTGTTCCTGACCGAGGACATCTCCTCGCTCGATCCGGAGTGCGAGCAGGATCTCTGCTCCACCCTGCGCAGCGACCTCGAGAGCACCGACGACGTGGTGTCGGTCCAGTACCTGAGCCGCGACGACGCCGTCCTCGACGCCACCGATCGTGTCTTCGCCGATCAGCCCGAACTCGCCGAACTCGTGAGTGCCGACAGCTTCCCTGCCTCCTTCAAGATCAAGATGTCCGATCCGGATCGATTCGCGGCGATCCAGGACGATTTCGGTACCCGGCCCGGCGTCGACAGCGTGCTCAACCAGCAGGATCTCGTCGAGCGTCTGTTCGGCGTGCTCGGCGGCATCCGCAACGGCGCGTTCGCCATCGCCACGATCCAGGCGATCGCGGCCGTGCTTCTGATCGCGAACATGGTGCAGATCGCGGCCTTCACCCGCCGCACCGAGGTCGGCATCATGCGGCTGGTCGGCGCGACTCGCTGGTACACGCAGCTGCCCTTCCTCCTCGAAGCGGTGATCGCCGCGATCGTGGGTGCCGCACTCGCCATCGGCGGACTCTTCGTCGCCAAGAGCATGTTCGTCGACGACATGCTCACCGAGGTCTACGACGCGAACATCGTCGCCCGCATCACCGACAGCGACATCCTTCTGGTCTCGCCGTTCCTGGTCCTCGTGGGCGTGGGAATGGCCGCTCTCACCTCGTATGTGACCTTGCGTCTGTACGTGCGTGAATAAGGTGTCGTGCGAGGTTCCTATGCTGGACGGTGTTCTGTTCGATCGATCGTGGACCGGAAAGGCCTGCACGTGAAGGAAAAGGGCCGGAAGGTCATCGCGACCAACCGGAAGGCGCGCCACAACTACACCATCCTCGACACCTACGAGGCGGGCATCGCCCTCGTCGGTACCGAGGTCAAGAGCCTGCGGGAGGGAAAGGCCTCCCTGGTGGACGCATTCGCGACCGTCGACGACGGCGAGGTGTGGTTGCGGGGTCTGCACATTCCGGAATACGGGCACGGCACGTGGACCAACCACGCTCCGCGCCGCACCCGCAAGCTGCTGCTGCACCGTCGCGAGATCGACGCGCTCGTCGGCAAGACCCGGGAGGGCAACCAGACCCTCGTGCCGCTGTCGATGTACTTCTCCGACGGCAAGGTCAAGGTCGAGCTCGCGCTCGCCAAGGGCAAGCAGGACTACGACAAGCGTCAGGATCTCGCCCGCCGGACCGCCGAACGTGAGGTGACCCGCGAGCTCGGCCGGCGAGTGAAGGGCATGAGCCGCTGATCGCGGTCGCGCTCGCGCTCCTCGCGGCGGTCGGGTACGGCCTCAGCGATTTCGCCGGGGGTGCCGCCTCCCGTCGCGCGAGCGCACTCGGCGTCGTCGCCGTCACCTACCCGGCTTCGCTCGTCGTGTCCCTGATCGCCGCGTCGATCGTCGGCGGCGACCTCACCGCGGCGTCCCTCGCGTGGGGTGCCGCAGCGGGCGTGGCCGGCGGCATCGCCGTCTGGTGGTTCTACCTCGCACTGGCGAACGGGCCGATGTCGGTCGTCTCACCGGTCACCGCTGTCGTCGTGGCCGGAATCCCCGTGCTGTTCGGGATCGCGACGGGGGACCGGCCCGGTCTTCTCGCCTATCTCGGCATCGTCGTCGCGGTGATCGCGGTGGGGCTGGTCAGCCGCGAATCCGACGAGACCGTCACCGGTGTCGGACACCCGCGCTTCACGTCGAGGATCGCGTGGTGGACGGTCGGATCGGGCATCGCCTTCGCGTTGTCGTTCATCGGCCTCGGTCAGGTCGGCACCGGCACCGGCCTGTGGCCGCTCGCCGCCTCCCGCGCGACCGCCACCCTCGTGGTCTGGCTGGTGATCGCCTTCTCGTGGCGCACCGTGGTGTGGCCGATCCGGTCGCTCCTGCCGATCCTGATCGGGATCGGCGTGATCGACGTGATCGCGAACGGTGCACTGCTGTTCGCCTACCAGCACGGCCTGCTGTCGCTGGTGAGCGTGATCGCGGCGCTGTATCCGGCGGTGACGGTGCTACTCGCCGTCATCGTGCTCGGAGAGCGCGTGAGCCGGGTGAAACTGCTCGGCCTGCTCGCAGCCGGACTGGCCGTCGCACTCGTCAGCCTGCCCGGCTGATCCGGGGTGGGGTGGGAAGAACACGAATCCTGGAGGCGCTGGACCCGGCATCGTGGAAAGCGCGTCACCGGACGGAGCGCTACGGGTGACACCCGGCGACGCCGGACTCGGGTCACCCCGACCCGGTTCCGTTGCCGGTGAGCGGCGGTGTGAGTAGGCTCATGACCCGGCAACGAATCGTTTTCGAAAATGGGAATGACATCGGGCCTTCGGGTCGTTACAGTAGGTAGTCCTGCGAAGGTCGCAGGCGCGTACGGGGCTGAACGGTTTCGACTGCGTACGTTGAGCAAGGGGAAGCGTGTCGGTGCAGGCAAGAGACCACCGTAAGCGTCGCTGCAACCAATTAAGCGCCGAGTCCACTCAGCGCGAGTACGCCCTCGCTGCCTAAGCGAGCGCGTCTCTGTCAGCCCGGGTTTGCTCTCGACCCGGATCCTGGCATCGACTAGAGAGCTCTACCGTACGGCTCGGTCGCGGAGACGTGCGGGACAACAAACAGCGACTGGGATCGTCATCTCGTCTTGTTCGCGAGAACGGGAGATCCGAGTAGAGACATAGCGAACTGCACACGGAGAAGCCCTCGCGAGGCGGCGGAGGACCCGGGTTCGATTCCCGGCAGCTCCACCAAACCCCAGGTGGGAGACCCAATAAGGATCTCTCACCTGGGGTCCTTTTTTGTCTGAGGGTGCTCGGATGTACCGGAAACGTACCGGTTACTCCCACCAACTACAGCATCGAGCGCATCGGCGACCACCGAGTGCGTCCGGCCGCGACCGAAGTACACATCGGTCGTCATCGACACCTGAGCGTGCCCGAGATGATCGGCCGCCCCCCGAGCCGACAACCCCTCCTCGTCGATGAGCGTCGCCACCGTCTTCCGGAACGTGTGGGTCGTCACCCACTCCAATCCAAGGGCCGCGCGCACCTGCCGCCACTGCCGCGACACCGTGTCGGGATCCCGGTACGTATCGACCGCCGACGGGAACACCATGTCCGCTCGCCGCTCCCGGGCCTCGAGCATCTCGACCGCGAACCCCGGCAGCGGCAACGTGCGCATACCGGCGGCCGACTTGGTGGTGCTCTCCCGGATGATGCCGGCCCGACGGACGCGGATGACCTTCCCGGAGATCGTCACCGACCGGGCCTCGAGGTCGAGGTCCTTCCAGCGGATGCCGAGCAGTTCGCTGATGCGGCAACCGGTCGCGGCGAACATGGTGATCACGTCGGCGAGGTCAGCGCCGTCGCAGTACTGGGCAACCGTGGGGATCTGACCAGGCTTACTGGTGGTGCGCAGCCCCTTCTTCTTCTGCCAGTCGGACAGGACCACCGGGCACGGCGCCGTGGAATGCCGGACGTCGTGGAGCAGCTGCGCGAGCGCGGCCGCGTCCATCGACTTCGAGCGTTTGCGGGCGGTGCGCCGGGACGCCAGGTCGGACACCTCGCGGACGGGGTTGGTGGTCAAGGCCCCGTAGCGGACGGCAATCTTGAACATGCCGGAGAGGATGCCGCGGGTCTTACGGGCGGTGGGCACACCGTGCCGGTCGGCCATCTCCCGCAGGAATCGGTCGAGTTGCTGGGTGCTGGCCTCACGGATGGATTGCTGTCCGATGCCGGCGCAGATCCTGGCGGCGAGCCGGTCGTAGTCCTCCATGGTGGCAGGGGAGCGGTCGCCGTCGACGAGTTGTTTTCGGTATTCGGTCCACAGCACTTCGACCTTGGTCGCTGCGGAGATCTCCCCGTCCTGCGGAAGGCCGCGTTCGAGGAGTGCTTCGAGGAGGTATCGCTCGGCGACGGCTCCGGTGCGGTCGCGTTGGCCGGCGGGGGTCTCGCGGTAGACCTTGCGGGTGACGCCGTCCATGTCGCGGATGCGGCAGCTTGCGCGCCACCGTCCGTCGGGGAGTTGGGTGCGGGCGATCTTGCCGTGGGCCCCGAGGGGCAAGCTCGGGCGGGCCATCAGGGCAGATGCTCCGTGCAGGCGGCGGCGATGGCCTTCGGCACGATGTCGCCGGTGTACTCCTCGGGGTAGCCCTCCTCGTTGAGGAGCTGCACCGCGTCGTAGGGGGAGTTGCCGGCGTCGAGGAATCCGCACATGGAGTCGGCGAACTCGAGGGCTTCGGCGCGGCTCGGTGCGGGTTGGCCGTTGGAGGCGTACATGTCGGCGAGTGCCCGGACGTAGATGTCGACCTGAATGGGTTGTCCGGGTTGGCGTCCTTCGGATTGTGGTGCGGCAGAGCGAGATTCGGATGCGACGGTCGTGGTCGTGGTGGTGGGTTCGGTGGGGGTGCCGGCATTGTCGGATGAGCAGGCCGACAGCGTGAGTATGCAGGCGATGGCAGTGGTGAGTGCGTATCTGCGCATAGTGATTCCTTCCAGGTGGTGATGGTGGGTGGGTCAGTTCGATCGACGGGCGATCTCCTCGTCGAACCACCGTCGTTCGCACGGGGTGAGGGTGCGGAGACGGGTCTGCAGGACGTCGAGATCGACCCACAGCTCGTCGGCCATCTCGTCGTCCACGCGGCCCTGGCACCAGATGTAGGCGTCGACGAGTTCGCGCAGGGGGATGAGTCGGCGGGCGGTGAGCTCTTCTACGGTGCGTTCTTCGCGGAGGGCGAAGTAAGGGTGGCGGGGGGCGGGTCCGCGTTCGATGTGGATCAGTTCGTGGGTGAGGGTGGAGCGTCGTTCGCGTTGCCGTGATCCTTGGTCGATTTCGATGCCGCGGCGGGTGACTCGGCCGAGGAGTCGGTGGGGTCGGAGGTCGACGAAGTGGACGTCGATGTGTGGGTGGTGATCACGCAGGTATCTCCATGGGTGCCATTTCCGGTTCGCTGTCATGCTTCGGATTAGAACACCAGTTCGAACGACATGGAATCAAAATCAACTACATGTCGTCGTGGGAGTTCTCATCCTCGCGCTCGGCCAGTGTCTTTCCCTTGCGGGCAGCGAGCTGCTCGGGGTCGAACAATTCGCCATCGAAGTCCTCGTCATCCTCCTCTTTCGAGTGGCCGACAAGGCTGAGGACTTGGCCGCCCGCATTCAAGTCTTCGTCCTTGACGTCATCGAGAGCGAGACGCTGGCTGACCATCACGCGAAGGAGTTCGACCACTGCTTCGCGCTCCTTCGCGTTGAGGTAGTCCACACCGGGGGGCAGGTCGTCGACGAAGGGTGCCAGAGGGGTTCGGCGACCGGCGGCTGCATAGGCGACTTCTTCGTCGACGCCGGCAAGCCAGGCGATGGCGCGAATGGTGTCGTCGGAGGGCTGCGACTTGTAGGTCCTGGCGCGGATCTTGTTCACCGTGGTGTGAGTCAGGTCGTAGCCCTGTTTCTGGGCGAGCTCGGCGAGTCGCCGGCCCGTGGCGTCGCGGACTTCGGCAGCTCGGTTGATGAGGTCTCGCAGGGACGGCTGGTGATGTTGTTCGGTCACGGCGGTAAAGGTCCCCTCTAGGCATCTACTTGTTCCAGTGCAGCGCATTTTCCAACACAAGTAGAGCGAGAGTAACCGCAGGGTGTGACCCACTTTCCGCTTGTTCTCTTGACAAGTAGTTGACGATTGGTGATGATTCCACTTGTCAACGGAACAAGTAGGGGGCAAGATGAGGAACGCAAGACGAACCAAGGTTCGGCGGATCTACCGAAGGAATGTGTGGATGCAGGTCAAAGACCTCGAACGCCTCAAGCGCGAACGCCAGCGCCGGGGCCTCGCGCAGTGGGAGCTCGCCGCTCTCGTCGGGTGCACCCAGCAGACCATCAGCCTCCTCGAGACCGGCAAGATGGCAAACCTCTCCGAGGAGTTGGCGATGAAGATCGCCAAGAAGCTCGACGCCTCCTGGGACTACCTTTTCGTCGCTCATGAGGTTATCGGCATGACCGAGGTGGCAAATGGAACTGACTCCAACCGGCAGCCGGTCCCGGCATGACGACGCCGAGAACGTCCCTGGACAAGAAAAAGGCCGCCCCGGTGGAGCGGGACGGCCAGACATCAACCACCTGGAAAGGATCGAAGATGCAGCGACAGCTTAACAGCGACGACTTGCTCGCCGCCATCGAGGGACTCTGCGAGTTCTACAACTGCCCGGAAACGAAGCCGATGTGCACGCCGGCGGATTCGGGCGGATGGCTTCTCACGCTTGCCGTGACCGACAGCTTCACGTCTGTGCCGAACGTCTACCGCGGTTCGGCCCGCACGATCATCGCCGTCCGCGGGGAGGTCCTGCGCGACACCCTCGAGGCTCTGCGCGGCGTCATCCTCGCCGCGGCCCCGTCCTACGAGATCCAGCGGGGTTCCTGAGATGTCGATCCTCACCCGCAAGCTCACCGAGCGCGAGCTCGCCGCCGTCGAGAACGAGTCGACCCCCGTGGCGCAGGAGACGTTCTCGCAGATCTTCTCCGTCGACCACGGGCAGCTCGAGGTCCTCGACCCGTTCTCGGCCACGCCTGTCGAGACCGAGTCCGACGAATACAACGAGCAGGCCGACGCACTGTACGCAGAAGGCGAGCGGTGCGACGACGCCGACCGTGATGTCCAGTCCGATGCGGACGAGGACCCCCCGCCGAACCCGATGCGCCTGACCCCGGCTGTAGTGGCCTGGATCGCGACGTACGGCGGCACGATCGGCGCGCTGATCTACCTCGCCGGGGGTGGGCGATGACCATCTTCATCGACGTCTACACCCCGCCGAAGGGTCCGCACGGTCCCTGCACGTGCGGCGGCAGCACGCCCGAGTTTCCGCAGCATGAGGGCTGGTGTGGCCTGCCTGAGCCGGTGGAGTCCGGGTCGTGGTGCTGCGGCTGGACCGACGGCGTGTGCGAGGGCTGCCCCGGCCGGTCGCGGATCTGGGGTGCCCGATGAGTGGGCCGGAGCGGTACATCGCCGAGTCTGCGATCTTCGGGGACACCAACCTCGTCGACTGGACCATCGCACCGGCCATGCGCACGGTCGCGGCCAACGCCAAGAGCGTCGAGGAGGCGCGAGGTCTGCTCGAGATGCTCGGCCTCATCGACCCTCGGCCGAAGTCCGACGCCGAGCCGGTGGTCGCCTGCAAGCGGCGCTGCGCGAGCTGCAACCGGCCCGGCCGGCATTCGAGCGAGTCGCTGCGGAAGTGGCCCGGGACTGTGGCGATCGTCGGCCGTGGGATGTGCCGCGCCTGCTACGACGTCGTGCTCAAGGAAGAGAAGAGGGCGCGCGATGACGTGGCGTGACTGCACCTGCGCCCGCACCGTCTTCGGGCACGAATACGACTGCGCGGCCCTGTTCGCCGACGACAGCGCCGACTACCACGCCGAGCTGTTGCTCGACGCCGAGCGAGAGGACGCCGAGCTGTGAAGCCGGAGAACCTGACCCAGGCGGATGTGCTGCGCCGCGCTCGGCAGCTGCACCTGAAGTTCCGTATCGAGCACGACGAGGACCTCGGCGCGTGGGTGGTGTTGGCGACGTCGAGCAATGTCGCCGAGCCGATCCGCGTCGGGAAGGCCGACACCCGAGAGAGGGCCCAGGCGTTCGTCGACGAGAAGTCCCGGCAGTTGCAGCAGATGCTTCCGGGGATCGTCGAGAAGGTCCAGGGAGAGGAGTTCCCAGGATGAGTGAGATCAGCAGTGCGGTCCGCAATCTGGCGGCCATCGCGGCAGCGAAGCAGCTGCTCGCCAAGGCGGAAGCTGCGGCCAAAGCCGAGTTGTCCGCCGAGTTGAAGCGGGGCACCGTCTACGCGCACACCGCGGCGGGGGAGGAGCTCGGTTACGCGACCGTGCCGAAGCCCTCGAAGCCGAAGCCGAGCATCGAGGTCGTCAACGAGGCGGAGTTGTTCGCCTGGATGGTCGATCAGTTCGGCGACGAGGTCATCGAGACCAAGGTGCAGCTGACCGAGCAGGGGCTGCGGTTGCTTTGGACGCACGTCGAATCGGCGGTCGCCCTCGCGGAACCGTTCGACGCGACGCTCCCTCCGGGGGTCGAGGTGTCCATTCCGCCGGCGAAGGTGCCGACGCCACGGTTCACGCCCGCGAAGAACGTCGTCGAGTTGGTGCAGGGCATGTACTTCCGCGGCGAACTGAACCTCTCCGATGTCCTGGCGCTCGAAGGCGGTGACCGCGATGACTGAGGAGCGTCTCAAGGCCCTCGCGAAGCTGCGGGAGCCGTTCGCCGATCACCAGATCAACGTCCTCCCGAAGCCGTACAGCAAGGACGCGCCGAAGGAGTTCTGCAGGATCTGCAACAGCAGGCACGGGATGCCCGCTGCGCACCTCGATTACGTCGGGCACGCAGCCCTGACCGACCGACTCCTCGAGGTGGACCCCGAATGGTCCTGGGAGCCGTTCGCTCTCGACGACTCCGGCCTGCCGCTCTTCGACCGCAATGGCGGACTGTGGATTCGGCTCACGATCTGTGGCGTGACGCGCATCGGGTACGGCGACATGGGTGGCAAGAATGGCGCCAACGCTGTGAAGGAAGCGATTGGTGACGCGCTGCGTAACGCGGGGATGCGCTTTGGTGCCGCGCTCGACCTGTGGCACAAGGGCGACCTGCACGACGCGGCAGAGGAGCGTGGCCGTGACCCCGAACCGGCGCCGCCAGCGGTCGATGTCGACGCCTTGCTCGTCGAGGTTGAGAACGCACCGGACAAGACGGCACTGCAGGACTTGTGGCGCAAGTCCGGTCCGATCGCCGACGAGGCCCGTAAGGCGGAGGTCCGCGCGCTGATTCAGGCGCGACTGCAGGACCTCGAGCAGCCCGAGCAGCAGACGCTCGACGCCTAACAAGACCCGCCAGGGGTGGTGTGTCGACGGAGTCCTGATCCGGCGCACCAGATGTGCGCACCACACCACCCCTGGCGCACCTACCCGAAACCACCTGAAAGGAACGGCTCGATGCGAAAGAGCCCCAACCCGGCCCACATGAGCCTCGAAGAGGTCGCCGACGCGATCGGCCGACGGCCGGACACGATCAAGAAGTACCGGATGAATCCGAACTGCCATCCGTTCTTCCGCAAGGCATTCAAGACGGGCACCGGCCGGAACTCGCCTCTGCGCTGGTGGCGGCAGGACGTCGACGAGTACCTGCGCACCGAGACCGGGCGTGGAATCGGAGGTGCGGCGTGATGCTCTCCCGGGATGAACTCGCCGACCTGATCGCCGAACAGTTGATGCCGGCTGCGGCGGAGCTGGTGATGGGTCCGGCTATCGAGCTGGCGAACGCGATCCTCGAGGGCTATGCGGTGGTGAAGCTGCCGGAGTCCAGTCACATCGACGAGCACGGTGTGTCGTGGAACAGCGCAGATGGGCGTCCGCTGGTGACGGTGGCGAACGAGGACGTGTGGGCGGGGGACGACATTCTCGACGCGGATGCGGCGGAGGGGGAGGGGCTCGCTCTGTTGGCGGCTGCTCGTGCTGCCCGCGCGTTCCAGGTGAGGCTTCCGTGAGCGTCGAGAAGGTGTGCGGAGTCGAGGTGTTCACTCTCGCGCTGCCGTACACGTCGCCGCCGTTGTCGATGAACGACCGGAAGCACTACATGGCCCGGGCGCGTCTCACGCGGCAGATCCGGTCCACGACGGCGTGGCTGGCGAAGCAGCAGAAGGGCCCGACGGGTCTCGAGCTGGCCGCGGTGTGCCTGCACTACCGGCCTCGGGACAACCGCCGGCGTGATTCGGACAACCTGATGCCGGTGCTCAAGGCCGCGTGCGACGGCCTGGTCGATCACGGCTTGGTGCCGGACGACACCCCGCAGTTCATGACCAAGGCGATGCCTGTCATCCATCCCGCCGAGAAGGGCTCCGAAGGCTCTCTCTGGCTCACCATTTCGATCGGAGATTCCCAGTGACCACCCCCGTTCCCGTGACCCTGTTCGCGAAGACCACCGGCTGTCAGCAGTGCGTGGCGACGAAGAAGCACCTCGACCGGCAGGGCACGCCGTATGCGCTGCGCTATGTCGATGAGGATCCGGCCGCGGCCGATTGGGTGAAGCTCCTCGGCTACCTGCAGGCCCCGGTCGTGATGGTCGGTGACATGCACTGGTCCGGCTACCGCCCGGACAAGCTCAACGCGCTGCAGAAGCTGCACACGATCGCTGCGGACATCGCGGACCTGGACGTCCCCGCCGCCGCGGCCATCGCGAAAGAGAGTGTGGCATGAAGACTCTCGCGACTGTCGCCGGGATCGGCACGTTGTGCACCGCGGGATGGCTGACCGTGGCCGCGATCGTGTGCGACATGGCCGGCACCGCTCTCGTGCACCTCGGTGGCGACTGATGACCACCACGGATAAGGCGGTGCTCGCCGTGTCCCTGCCGTTCACCATCCTCGCCGGGATCATCCTCGGCCGGTTCCTGTTCGTCGCGGCGTGCCTGGTCCTGCACCGGGCGCGCCGCCGGCGCGGAGACATCTCGTGACCACCGCAGAGGTGGGCGGCTGGGGTGACCCGGGGGCTGATCCGCCGCACGAGTGGGAGCGCACCCGCACAAGGCTCGAGGAGGCCGAGTGCGCGCTCGCTGGGATGGTGCACGAGAACAACGAGCTGCGGGCGATCATCCGCCGGGTACGGGAGTACGCGCAGCTGCAACACGACCTTGCGCAGGATTACCGCGACCACGGGGGCCTGTACATGGGGCGGACGCATGACGAGATCGGAACTGCGCTCGAACGCATCATCGGAGACCGGCCATGACCCCCGCGGCACGCCATCTCCCTGTCGCGTGGGACGGGCACCCCATCGAATGGGGCGAGTTCACAGCGGACCCGTTCGTGTGCCAGATCAACGCAGACGGCACCTCGGAGTCGGTCCCGCCGGGCTTGTGTTGGCACTGCGGTGTCCGCGCCGAACGTGTCACCGCCGAGGGGCGGGTCGTCATCCCGAACTGGCCCTATCGGCTCGTCCTACGCCGATGCACCCGCTGCGGTCACGACCAGGTGCGCAATCCGCTGACGGGGCAGGAATGGGATCTCGACGAGTCCGACTACGGGCCCGATGGGTCGTGGGAGGGCGCGTCATGACCCCCGATCAGATCCGGCTGCTCGGCGAGCTCAGCGACCACCTGGTCCTCGGCCTCGTCGACTACCCCGACTACTGGTGCGGCCACATCCGTGAAAGCCAAGGGAGCGGCACTACCCGTGACCAGCAGTGGTGGGACGCGCACCTGTTCCGTAAGACGTATCCGTGGGGCATCGCCATCACCACTGCCGGCGACTACACGTCCCAACGGAAGGTCGCCGATCCAGCGCATGTCGTGACGCTGACCTGGCGGCAGATCACCCGGTGGGTGGAGTCGCTCACCGACACCCAGCGTGCCGAGGCACGTCGGGCCCGCATGTCCAAGGACCAAGGGCAGGAACGCCACGCCGTGGACGCGCTGCTCGGGCGCGTCCCGGCCGAGCCGGTGGAGCTGACGCTGTGGTGACCGAATGCCCGGTGTGCCGTCGCCAGGTCCACGCCTCCGAGTACACGGGACGGGTGCGCCGCCACGACGACACCGCCGATCGAACGTGCCCGATGTCCGGGCACACCATCCCGATCGACCAGCTCGATGGAAGGCGGAATGTTCTCCACTTGTCGCTACGATGATGCGAGGCCGCGCGGTGCTGACACACCTCACGGCCTCTTACCCACTCACTGATCTAGGCAGAGAGGGGATGGCGAAATGCTACCCAACTCAACGCGAGGCGCTGACCGATGGAGGGCCGTCCGATGACGTGGTTCAAGGTCGACGACGCGCTCGCATTCCATCCGAAGGTGATCTCGGCGGGCAATTCTGCGATGGGCCTGTGGGTCCGGGCGGGCGCCTGGTGCAGCGCACATCTCACAGAAGGCGCACTGCCGAAGCACATGATCGGCACACTTGGCGCACAGAATCGCGACGCCAAACGGCTTGTTGAGGCGGGCCTCTGGGGGCAGACCGATGTTGGCTACCAGTTCGTCGACTGGGATGACTACCAGCCGACGAAGAAGCAGGTAGAGGCCGAAAGGGAGGCGAATCGGGAGCGGCAGAAGCGGTTCCGGGACAAGAAACGTAACGCCGTTACTAACGCCGATAGTCACGACGTGAGTGACGGTGCGACTAACGACACCCCGACCCGACCCGACCCGACCCGTCCTTCTTCTAGTGGTTACTTAGAGGGGGGATCTCACGTAAGCGACGCGCGCGAGATCGAACCCCCCTCCTCGAAATGCCCGAGGCACATCAACGAGCCGAACCCGCCGGCGTGCCGCGCCTGTGGCGAGGCCCGCCAGGCTCGTTCGGACTGGGAGGCCCGGAAGGCGAGGGAGTCGTCGCGGGCTCGTTCCGCAGAGGCTCATGCGCGTGCCCAGGAGCGCCGTAGGGCGATCGACGCGTGCTCGTTGTGTGACGGGGAGGGCTACATCGGCACGGACCTGTGTGCGCATGCTCAAGCCCCGTCGTCCCGTCCGAGCCTCAAAGTCCTGTATGCGCAGGCGGAAGCCGAGAAAAAAGCGCTATGACGAGGGGTGGAAAGTGGGTCGCATTCCGCTTTCCAGTCCCGTAGAGTGATCTTCCGACACACAAAAAATTGCCCCTCCGGAGCGGTAACTCCGAGGGGCCGGACACCGAGTTAGGAGCTCGAATGTCACTCACCAACGTTACCGGACAACTCGTCCAGATCGCAGTCCCCGGCACGAACGCCACCATCCCCGCAGCCGAGATCGACGGCAAGCCGATGGTTGCTCTCCGGCCGATGTGCGACGCGATCGGAATCGACGCCGACAGTCAGGCCCGCAAGCTCAAGGCCAGGTCATGGGCAACCACGGTCATGAGCACCGTAGTTGCGGCCGACGGCAAACCGCGCACCATGCTCCTGATCGACCGCCGCACGATGACCATGTGGCTCGCCACCCTCGACGAGAACCGCGTCTCCGAAACCGCGAAGCCGACCGTCGTCGCATTCCAGGCCGAGGCGGCCGACGCGCTCGACGCCTACTTCCACACCGGGCAGGCCACCAACCCGCGCGGAACGGCCCTGTCGACGTTCGACATCCTGCGTGCGCAGATCGACCAGCTCGAGGCCGCGCAGCGCACCGCCAACGAGGCCAAGGCCATTGCAGCCAAGACTGAGGCCCGCCTCGACGCGATCGAGGGCCGCCACGATTGGTTCGCCGCCGTCGGTTACGCCAAGACCCACGACATCCCGAACACCAGCACCCAGTTCCTCGCGAAGGTGGGGCGGCAGGCCGCGTCGATCGCGCGGGCGAACGGTATCGAGCCGGTGCCGGTGCAGCACGCGCTGTACGGCCGGGTGAACACGCTTCCGGCGTGGGTGTGGGAGATCGCATTCGAGGGACGTCAGGCATGAGCGAGTACGTGTGGAAGCTCGACGTCGAATACCCCGAAGGCGCACTCTTCCCCGAGGACTTCAAGCACTCCTTCTACGCAGGCCGGCCGCGCGCCGACTGGAAGCCCGAGGGCTGGGAACCCGACGACGAGTACCTGGAGCGCTTCCAGACCACCAGGTTCATCTGGCCGTCCGTCCGCCGCGTGTACCTCTCCCGCACCGCCGCGGTCGAGCGGGCGTTGCTGCTCGAGCACTACGGGGCGAAGGTGCGCCTCCTCCGGTCGAAGCCGATCGAGTTCGAGGAGCGTTCTTTCCGTCGTCCGCTTCGTGTGATCCAGGGCGGTGCAGCATGAGCGTGAGCGACGAGCTGGCCGCACTGCTGGAAGAGCATCGATTCGACCCTGAGACGCGAATCTGCGCGTGCGGAGTCGAATGCGGAGTGATGTGCGACAACCTGACCTATCTGGAGCATCTCAACCACGCCCTACGTAACCGCTTCTCCGTCGTCGAACTGCCTGAGCCGGACGGATATGCCGAGGAACAGCCCTACTGGGACTCGACCGACTATGTGGAAGCAGAGGACGGTCACGTCTACCTCATCGGGAGCACGGGATACCGCAAGCCCAATGAGGCCCGTGACCTCGCTGCCGCTCTCGTCGCTGCCGCGAACCGAGCGGAGGCGCAGTCGTGAACCACCCATGCCATCGGATAACCCACGAAGCAATGGCATGGCTCGCGCCTGCCCTCGGATTCGCTGAGCGAGCGGAGGCCCACGCATGAGCGACCCGACGACACCCGAAGGCCGAACGATCCGCGTGCAGGTCAGCGTCGATACCGACGAGCTGAAGAAGTGGGCAGACTGGCACGCCGACCACTGTCACCCCGGTGTGGCACAGGTGCTCTACAACGCATCGGACAGCCTAGAGACCCAGGCGTCTGCCCTCGACCGCGTGCGCGAGCTGCATCCGAACTGCAACGACCGGTGCGGGATCTGCCACGTCTGCAACGAGGTTTACCCGTGCCGCACCATCTGCGCCCTGGACGGTGACTCATGCCCCCGCCGCAGTTGGATGCCGGCGCCGCCCGCGAATCCGCCGACCGGCTCGCCAACCTCGCCGACACCCTCACCGGCTGCCACCACACGCCGGCCACCCACACCCCCACCCACACCGGGGAGACCCAATGAGGGAATACCACTGCACCACCTGCGACTTCCACATCACCGGCCCCGCCGATGATGTGGCCGACGAGATCGACGCGCACGAGGAACAGCACCACACCAGCGACACGGCTACCAAGGTCGAGATCACGCCCGAGATCCTGCGAGACGTCGCCGACGAAGCCCGACGCACCGCGCATCTCGGAGCCCACGGCACGATCAACGCGCTACTGAAATGGGCCGATTGGCTCGAACGCGAGCAGGCCGACGAACAACGCATCGACGAACTCGTGCACGCATTCGAGTGGGGTGCTGCGGAGTGGTGGCGCGCCAACGGGCGTCCTGACTTCACGCCCCAGCCGCTCCCCGACTCAGTTCGTGCCGGCATCCGGGCCGTACTCGCCAAACTCGACGAGGATCCCCGATGACCCGGCCACTCGACGGACCGGTCCGCGGCGCCGTCTTCACGCTCCCGTCCGCACTCCTGATCTGGGCGCTCCTCATCGGCGGGTTGGCACTCATACTCGCCGCCACCTGAGACCCCGGCCCCGTGCACAGCTTCCCGTGCACGGGGCCGGACCCACACCAACCACCGCGAGAAAGGACACGCCGGATGCCCGCCGCCTACACCGACATCGACGAAGCCAACGCCCGCATCGACGCACTCGAGCACGAACTCGGCCAAGCCGCCGAAGCCGCCCGCCAGGCACACAAGGCGAACGAGAAGCTGCGGGCCGAACTCATGGAGGTGCGGATGACGGCGCAGGCGGACCCGAGCATGTACCGGCCGTCTCCGGAGCGTGGCACCTACGCGGCCCCGGCAGGTGGACAGTGAAAGACCCCATCGTGCTCGAAGCTCGGATTGAGCAGGCTGCCTGCGCGGAACGGCTACAGGCGCAAGGCGTTGACCCGTACCTCACCGAGGACTTCCGGGATGGAATCGAGCGCGCAGCCCGCATTGCGGTCGGGATGCTCACGCCCCGCACCATCACCACTCACAAAGAACTCGCAGTCTTGCCTGACGGCACGGTGATCATCGGACCTGACGGGCTAGTGGGTGAGAAGCGGGACTGGCCCCTCGATCTCGCTGTCCGTTACGTCAATGGGACACAAGAAGCGAATGCCGACATTCCACTGCCCGCAACCGTCCTGTACGTCCCGGAGGCGCGACGATGAACGGCTACCTCACCAAAGCCGAACTCGCCAAGCTCGACGCCATCCTCAAAACCGTGCCCTGGCTCGCCCACAGGCTCGACGAAACCATCCTCCGACAAGACCGCATCGGCGGCGCCCCCATTCCGTCCCTCGGCGGCAACGACAGCACCGAACAACCCCTGCCCTACAACCACATCGCCAGCAACGTCCGCGACCAGCTGCACAACACGCTCGTCGGCTGGGCACGGCACGTCCTCGAACAGCGCGGCATGTACTACCAAGGCGACACCAGCACCGCCGGCACCTCCCGCTGGCTCCGCACCCACATCGACGCCCTCGCCCTCACCGAAGGCTCCGCAGAAGCGTTGTCCGACATCGACGCCGCCTCCCGATCCGCATGGCGCGTCATCGACCGACCCGAAGAACGCCTACGTCCCATCGACGAGCAGCGCCTCGCCGAAGCTGATCGGATGGTCCTGTCCAAACACGGCATCGCCGACCTCGCACGTCAACTCGGCGACCAGTACAAGACCCTGACCGCCCGACGGGTGCAGCACCTCCGCGATATCGGAGCCGTGCAGCCCATCCAGACAGCCGGACGAGCCCTGCTGTACCTCGTCGGCGACGTACGGCGCGCACATCTCCACCGACTCGAGCTCGAACAACTCACCGCAACAGCGTGACCAGCGACGGAAGATCATCTGATACGCTCAGCGCGTACGCGCGAGATGACCCCACACCGGGGCGCTCGCGCTTCGTCGTTTCCAGACACCCCAATCGTCCATCCTCGAGTGCCGACCCCCTCGCGCCGCTCGGATGGACCCGCCCCGCGTCCGGTTTCGCTACCTGGGAGCGCGGGGCGTCAACTTCCGAAGGAGGGATCGAATGGACCACCCGATGGGACGTCCCAGTCTCGGCCTTCGTGTGCGTGTAGTGGCTCATGGCTGCGTGGACCGATGAGGACAGTCGGCGCCTTCGTGAACTGCATGGGCAGGGCCTGTCGTTGCGTGCGATCGCCGAGAGGATGGATCGGCCGAAGGTCACGATCGGTCGGTGGGCGAAGAAGCTCGAGCTGACGTTCGGGACGGAGCGCACTGCTGAGGCGACGGCGGTGAAGGTGCTCAACGCTCGGGAGCGCAAGGCCGCCGCGGCCGAAGCAGAGCTGCGGATCCTGGAGCTGGCGCAGAAGCAGGTGCTCGACGTGCTCGACGGTGAGGACCTGTGGCCCACCCTGAAACGCGGCGAGGGTGGCTCGGAGCATGAGGTGTATCTGAGATTCATCCCAGCGCGGGATCTGCGGGAACACACCAACGCCCGATCTGGCAGCGCGGCGATCATCGACAAGCTCTCCGACCGCACCGCGGACGCGGCCGGCGCGAAGTCCACACTCGCCCAGATGCACGACGTCCTCACCAACCTCGTCACCAACGTGACACCGGAAGACATCGCCTCGCTCGAACCACCGGAGAAATAGCCCGTGACTGTCGAGGTGCTCGACCCCATCGACCGACTGCCCATCTCCCGCAAACAAGCCCTCTCCGTCGGACTCGCCCAAGCTGATGCAGCCAAGTCGCAGATGAACCTGTGGGAAGGCGCCGTCCGATCCGGCAAGACCGTCGGCTCACTGTTCGCTTACATGATGAAGATGGCGAAAGGCACAGGGGAAGGTGAAGCGGTCATCATCGGCCGCACACGGGACACCGCCTACCGCAACCTCATCAGCCCACTGCAGAACGTCACCATGTTCGGCGACTGGGCCTCGCAAGTGAAGTACAACCGCGGCGCCCCAACAGCCGAGATCCTCGGCCGCACAGTGCACGTCCTCGGCTCCTCCGATGTCCGCTCCGAAGGCATCATCCGCGGCATGACCATCGAAATCTCGTACTGCGACGAGATTACCCTGATGGCCGAAGAGTTCGTCAACCAGCTCAGGGCCCGCCACTCCATCGAAGGCGCCTGGATGGGAGCCACCACCAACCCCGACGGGCCGCGCCACTTCCTCAAGAAGGACTACATCGACCGCCGGCACGAACGCGGACACCGAGTGTTCCACTTCGAGCTGGAGGACAACCGCCGATACCTGCCCGACGGGTACATCGAGAACCTCTCGCAGCAGTACAAGGGCCTGTGGCACGACCGGTTCATCCGTGGCCTGTGGACCATGGCCGACGGCGTCATCTACCCCATGTTCGACCCCAAGGTGCACGTCGTCGACACCCTGCCCACCATGCAGCGCGTCCTCGCGATCGGCATCGACGACGGCGTCAACCACCCCGCCGCGGGCATCCTGTTGGGCCTCGGCACAGATACCCGCCTGTACGCCATGGCCGAGTTCGCGCCCCCCGCCGGCACACCCGCTGACCGAACCCGACTGTTGCGCCGCTTCGAGAACGAACACGGCACACCCGACTATCACTTCGTCGACCCCTCCGCAGCCGCCCTCAAGATGCAGCTCAACCGCGAAGGATTCGTCAACATCGCCAACGCCGCCAACAGCCACAAACTCGGCATCGGTGTCGTCGCATCCCTGCTGTCCACACAGCAGCTCCTGATCCACTCCTCGTGCTCGAACCTGCTCAACGAGATCCCCGGCTACGTATGGGACTCCAAAGCGGCGAAGAAGGGCGAGGACAAACCCGTGAAAGAGAACGACGACTTCTGCGACGCCCTGCGCTATGCAGTCGCGTCGTCCCAGTTCATGTGGCGCTACGCCGTTCCACTACCCGACGATCACCGATTCGAGAGCGAGGCAGCCGCGTGAGCAGCATCCGACCCGGCGTGGCATGGCCGCCCAAAGACATGGCGCCACTGTTCGCCCGAGTCGCCGAATGCCGCGTCCAATGGGAAGGCGCACCCGACCGCCTCGAGGACTTCTACGCGCAGCACCCCAACGGCAGCAACCCCGGCCGCATCCGAGCCGCCTGGAACGCCCTTTGGGGAAAGCCCATCCAGGCCGGACAGGACACCCCCGAACGGCTCCACGCACCCATCCCCGCCGACGTCGCCAGCCTGTCGGCGACTGCCCTGTTCGCCAAGCCGCCCACCATCCTCGCCGCAGCCGAGGCAGGTGAGCAGGTACAGAGGCGCATCGACGACATGTTCAATGCGCCGCGCTTTCATTCCGACCTGTACGCGGCCGGCGAATCCGCGTCCGCCCTCGGAGGTGTGTACGGGCGTGTAGTCCGTGACCGCAAGGTGCAGGACGATCCGTGGATCGAATGGGTCGACGTCGACCGCGCCATCCCCGACTGGCATCGCGGACGGCTACGGGCCGTCACGTTCTTCACCGAACTCGACGGCAGCGACTCGCAGGATGTGTGGCGGCACCTCGAGCGGTACGAGCGCGGCAGGGTCGTGCACGAGCTGTACCGCGGCACCAGCGGCAGTCTCGGACGCCTCATGCCCCTCAATGAGCATCCCGCCACCGCGGGCCTTGATGTGAGTCTCGCCGCCGACGGAGCGTCCTTCGTCGACGTAGGGCTCGATGAGCTGCTCGTCGAATACGTGCCGAACAAGATCCCCAACCCCGAATGGTCCGCAGACCCCGCCCTACGCAACATGGGCGCCTCCGACTGTGGAGCCCCAGACCTCGTACCGCTGTACCACAGCATCGACAGTGTCTGGTCCTCCCTGATGCGCGACGTACGCCTCGGCAAGACCCGCGTGTTCGCCTCCGCTGACGTTCTGCAGCACGGCGGCGCCGGCACCGGACTGACATTCAACGAGGATCAGGAGATCTTCACCCGCGTCGGCACCGGCATCGGCAAGGAAGGCGCCGCAGAGTCGATCTTCGAGTTCCACCAGCCCGAGATCCGGGTGCTGCAGCACGACCAGGTCGGCGAAATGCTGTTGCGTGAGGTGCTGCGCAAGACCGGCTACAGCCCCATGTCGTTCGGTCTGTCCGATCAGGTCGCGCAGACGGCGACGGAAGCGTCGGGCAAGAAGGAATCGACAGTCACCACCACCGAGGGCAAGGCCCGCCACTTCGGTGTGGCGTTGCAGCATCTGACGACGGCGTGCGCGCGCCTCGCCGGGGTGAGCCTGGTCGACCCCCTCGATATCGATTGGCCTCCGTTCGCTCAGGAGTCGGGTCTGGCGCGTGCTCAGACGGTGCAGGCGTGGGAGACCGCGCGGGCCGCGTCGACGCGCACGAAGGTTCGGTATCTGCATCAGGACTGGACGGAGGAGCAGGTCGACGAGGAGGTCGCGCTGATCGAGGCCGCGGGCGCGGTGGAGGCGCCGGTGTTCGGTGGCGACGCACCGCCGTTCGGTGGTCAACCCGCCGGCGACGAGCAGCCCGAAGAGGAGCAGGAGACCGAGGAGGAAAGCGATGGAGCGGTACCGCAAGAAGCCCGTTGAGATCGAAGCGAGGCAATGGGACGGCACGGCTGAACGATTCGCCGAGCTGCAGGAGTGGGGCGGCCTCGACACCTTCGTTGTCGAGTGCACCGCGACCAGCACGGGTGGTGGCGATCCACGGTGGCTCGAACGGCTGATAGTCCCGACGCTCGAAGGGCAGATGCGCGCCGATATCGGCGACTGGATCATCCGCGGCGTCAAGGGCGAGTTCTACCCCTGTAAGCCGGACATCTTCGAAGCGACGTACGAGCCCGTCGAGGAATAATCCGAGGAGGTGTAGCAGGTGGCACTCGACCCTGAAGACGCCCGCAACATCCCCGACGAACTCATCGCCCTCTACACGGCCGCCGAACTCGAACTCCTCACCGCCATGGCCCAAGCCATCGCCACGGGGATCGACACCGACGACTGGCTCACCACCCAAACCGAACAGCAGCTCCTGTTCCGGCAGCACGCCGAACAACTTGCACGCCGACTGCAGGAACGAATGCCGCGGCTCCTCGAGCAGGCCGTGCAGGACGCAGCCGAACTCGGCGAGGAGGCCGCCGATGCCGACACTGACGAATCCGAGACGGACCGCACGCCGACGGCTACCGCGGTCGGTGCTGCTGGCGCGGTCGGGGCGCCAGCAGCACGCCGCCGCAACACAGCCCGCACCGTCGCGCAGACGCAGCAGGCATGGTCGACCCTGGCCCGAGCCACTCAAGCCCTCCCTGCGAACGCAGGAGCTCTGTATTCGCAGGTCGTGACGGAGGTTCAGGTCCGCAACCGCGAAGTGCCGCGCGCGGGCAGGCCGACGGGCGGGATCCTCGGCGCGCCCGCGGCGACTGGCACGCGGTTGGATGCGGCACAGCAGGCCCTCGACATCCTCACCAAGCGCGGCATCACCGGCTTCCGGGACCGCGCAGGCAGGAACTGGTCGCTCACCAGCTACGTCGAAATGCTCTCCCGCACCGTGGTGAACGAGGCGATGCGCGAGGCTCACATCGAACGGGCCCTCGAGCACGGCCACACGCTCATGGTCGTCTCGTCGCACTCGAACCCGGCACCGCAATGCCAGCCGTTCGAGGGCCAGGTTCTCTCCCTGGACGGCCGCACAGGCACGATCACGGTCGAGTCCGCGACGACCGGACGGCCGATCCGGGTGCGCATCAAGGCCACGATGGACGAGGCCATCTCGAATGGCTTCCGGCATCCGAACTGTGGACACGCCCTCAGCCGGTTCGTGCCGGGCGCATCTCGGACGTTCAAGACCGAGCCGGACCCCGAAGGCTACGCAGCCACCCAGAAGCAGCGAGCGATGGAACGCGCCATCCGCGATACGAAGCAGCGCGCCGCCGTCGCCATCACCCCACAGGCCAAACGGGAGGCGAACGCCCGCCTCCGAGCGCAGCGCGAAGCGATCCAGCAGCACGTCGACGAGCATGGCCTGACCCGCCGGCCACGCCGCGAGCAGATCAACCGCGCCCGCTAACCCCCACAGACTTCCGCCCCTGGGCGGACACCCCGACACCGCGACGGTGCCCGGGGCGAACCGCAGCGCGACGCTGCACACCCTCAAGGAGCCCACCAATGCGCCGCACCACCGCACTCGCCCAGATCCTCGGATCCAGACACGGAATCGACCCCTTCGCCACTACGGGCCGTTGGCCCACCCGACAGCCCCCCCGCCGCGACGGCGAGGGGCATGACGGCGGCGACGGCGGCAACACCGACCACAGCGACGACGGTGGAGGCGCAAGCGACGGCACGCCCGACGACAGTGCGGGCAAGCCTGACGACGGTGACGACGAGAAGCTCGGCGAAGGCGGCAAGAAAGCCCTCGAACGCGAACGCGCCGCCCGCAAGGAACTCGAGAAGAAGCTCGCCGAACGCGACAAGGCCGACGAGAAGGCCCGACTCGCCAAGCTCGACGAGAAGCAACGAGCCGAAGCCGAACGCGATGCCGCCGCCAAGGAAGCCGAGAAGGCCCGCGCCGAACTCGCCGTCGAACGCGCCGCCCGCAAGCACGGCATCACCGACGACAAGGACCTCGAACTCCTCGCCGGCGTCCCCGCCGACAAAGTCGAGGCCCTCGCAAAACGAATCGCCGCAGCATCCAAAGGCAAGGACTTCGGAAGCGAAGCCGGAGGAGGCCGCAGCAACAGCTACGAAACCGACCCCCGCAAGCTCGCCGACGCCGCAGCCCAACGCCGCGGCACCTTCTACTAGGAGACAGCCACCATGGCAAACACCATCCTCAAGGCCGCGCAGATCGTCGCGTCCGGCCTCGGCGTCCTCGAACGCGAGATCGTGCTCCCGCGCCTGATCGCCTCCGACGCCAACGTCTACTTCTCCCAGCGCTCCCCGGCCAACGACACCGTGTCGCTGCGCATCGCCGGCCGCACCGTCGCCCGCGACTACGGATGGCGCAACGACCGCTCGACCGCCATCCAGGTCGACGACCTCAACGAGTTCAAGGTCGACGTGAAGCTCGATACGCACATCTACAACGCAATCGGCCTCACCGACGAGGAACTCACCCTCGACATCGAGGACTTCACCAACCAGGTGCTGCTCCCGCAGACCCGCGCGGTCGCCGAACGTCTCGAGGGCAAGATCGCCGACAAGATCTCCGACGCCACCTACCCGGCCGGATCGGTCATCGACATCGCCACCTCAGGCGGCTTCTACAACTCCCTCGTCGACGGCCGCAAGGTCCTCAATGACAACAACGTGCCCGTCGCGGGCCGCATCTGCCTCGTCGGCACCGGAGTCGAGCAGGTCGTCCTCAAGGATGACCAGTTCAAGAAGTTCGACCAGGCGGGCGATCAGAGCGCCCTCCGTGATGCGACCATCGGCCGCGTCGCCGGGTTCACCGTCGTCACCTCGAACAGCATCCCCGAGGACGAGGCATACGTCTTCCACCCCTCGGCATTCCAGGCCGTCTACCGCGCCCCGCAGGTGCCGCGCGGTGTCGCCTTCGGTGAGGCGCAGTCCTACGCCGGCCTCGCGATGCGGTGGATCCAGGACTACGACTCGGACTACCTGCGCGACCGGTCGGTGCTGTCGACTTTCTTCGGCATCTCCGTCGTGGAGGACCCGGACGACTACACGGACGCCGACTCCACGAAGTCGCTCAAGCGCGCCGTGAAGCTGACTCTGGACGCGACGCCGTGAGCGGGCGTGTAGAGGTGCCCCGGTTCACGAAGGGCGAGCCGGGATTCACCGCGAAGCTGAACCAACTGGGCGACGCGGTCCGCCAACTCCAGGACGCCATGCTCGAGCTCGTCGGCAACCCCGACGTCGGCGACGAGGCCACGGGCGCCGCGTTCAACCCGTCCGAGCACGACGTCGACGAGGTGAACGACTACCTCGCCACCGTCGAAGACAGCGACGAACTGAACCGCGTCCTCGAAGCAGAGAAGGCAGGCAAGGCCCGCAAGGGCATCCTGTCCCGCTGAGCCGGTGACGGTGCGCCGCGCGTGCACTGTCGCCACCAGGAGGCCACTGTGCTGATCTACGCCACACCCACCGACTACGAGGAGTGGACCGGCAGCCCGCCTCCACATAACGGCTCGGTGCTGTTGCGTGAGGCGTCCGGGCTTGTCGCGGATGCCTGCGTTGCAGACGTGTACGACACCGACTCGAACGGCCTGCCCACCAACCCATGGAAGCTGGGCGCGTTGCGCGATGCGACGTGCGCCCAGGCTGCATTCTGGGCGCAACACGGCATCGACCCCACCGCGGGCCGTGCCGGTATGGCCGAAGTGGTGACGGCCTCGTCGATCGACGGGGCATCGGTGTCGACGAACGCCGGGGAACTCGAGGCTGCGAAGGCCGAGAGCTTGGACGGGCTCATCCCGTCCGCGGTGCGAATCCTCCGCACCGCCGGTCTCGGCTCGAACCTGGTGCGATCATGGTGAGCGACCCGCTCGCCGTGTGGTGGGCGTGGCCCGTGCGGGTGGCCCGCAAGGTCGCTGACGGGCCGTACGGTCCGGTACACGCCGATCCGGTCACGGTCATGGGGAAAATCACCGCGAAACGCAAGAAAGTGCTCGCACCGGACGGCTCCGAGGTGATCTCAGAGGCCCGCGTCTCCATGCCGGCAACCACCGCGCTGATCCCACCGGGGTCACTGGTGACGCTGCCTGCGGAGTTTGGGGGTCGTGAGTGTGAGGTGCTCGCCGAGCAGCTGCACCACGACGGCCTCGGCCGCACGCCGAACTTCTACTCGATCGACCTCACCTAGGAGGTGTCGTGTCCCTGAACATCAACCTGGCGGCCATCCGCGCCGCAGCACAGCGGGGTCTCGACGACGCCGCCGAGGTCATCAAGCAGGAAGCTATCGAGCGGACGCCGAAGGAAACCGGGGCGCTGCGCAACGACTGCACCACCCACTCCGGGGACCTCGAGGCCGCGGTCTCGTACTCCCTCCCGTACGCGGTGCGTCAGCACGAGGAGTTGGGTTACCGGCACGAGCACGGTGAGGCGAAGTTCCTCGAGAATGCCGTCATTGCCACCCGGCAGACGGTGGGGCAGGTCATCGCCCAGGCGATCAGGAGCGCACTGTGACCGAATCCGAGATGGAGATATCGCGGATCACCATCATCCGCACGATCGACCAAGACGGCCGCGACGGCATCGCGGTCGAATCGTGCAAGCCCGACGGTGAGCCACTGATGATGATCGAAACCCTCGGCCTGCTCGAGTTCGCGAAGGCCCACCTCATCGCCCCCATGGTGCTCGACGCCCCGGAGGACGAATGACCACCGCCCGCGCACCGGCCACTACCGCGGTCGAGGCAGCCATCGCCGAGCACCTCGCCACCCTCGGCCTCGCCCGCTACACACCGACCGGCGTCTACACCGGCACAGGGCCACCCGCGGTCTTCTTCGGCGCCATGCCGGACAAGCCCGACGACGCCCTCGTCATCAACACCTACAACGACGACCGCAGCCGCGACGACCACAACCCCGACATCTACATCCAGATCCGGGGACGACGTGCCGGCCGCAATCCTCGAGCCGTTGATGACCTCATGGATGCGCTGTTCGACGCGCTCCACGACGCCGCCCACCAACAGTGGGGGAGCGTCCGCGTCCTGCTCTGCCGCCGCACCGTCCGCGCCCCGCGCGACCCCGATGCGAACGGCCGCTGGACACGCCCCGACAGCTACGTCATCACCCTCAACCCGTCCTAGGAGGACGACACCATGACTACCCCCACCCCGGTTGCAGCACCTCCGAACAGCTCCTCGCTCGCGACCGCGCTCGCCCGCGACTGGGTGCTGCGCGTCCGCGACGTCGGCGAAACCGACTGGCTGTTCGTCCGTGGCCTGTCCTCGGTCTCCCCGATCTTCGAGGGCGCCGCCCAGGACGCCTCCGACATCGACGGCGAAGGCTTCGGCGCCCAGGTCGTCACCGGCCTCAACTGGCGCGTCGAGGGCTCCGGTAAGCGCAAGGGCGAGAACACCACCGGATTCGTCGACGACCCCGGGCAGAACCTGCTGCGCCGCAAGGGCCGCCGCACCGGCATCGACAACATGGTCGAGTTCCAGATCTACCGGCGCGACGAACTGCCCGACGCCTACCAGGGCCAGGGCCCGGTGATCTGGACGGACACCGCAGCCGGCGACCCCAACGCCCTGCAGGAGTTCTCCTTCCAGCTGATCGGCAACGGCAAGCCGGAAGAGATCACCAAGCCCGCCCCGACGACCCCTTAGTCGGCCCGGCGGCATACGTCACCACCACTGACCTCGACCCCCAGCCAGACGATCTGGCGGGGGGCGAGGCAGTCGACACCGACACGATTGCCGACGGGCCCGAACCCACCGAGGAGGCGTAGGTGCAGGACCTCGACGCGCTCTTCGACCCGGACCTGCACCTACCCATCGCAGGCAAGGACTACCGGATCACCTGCAGCGCCTGGCAAGGCTTGCGCCTGCACCGCCTCATCGCCTCCGGCGCGGTCCTGTCCGACGACGAGGAACGCGCCGAAATCCTGCTCATGCTCGGCGACACCTACCAGCAGATGGTCGACGACGGCGTCCGCTGGCCCACCATCGTGCACGCCGCCCGCACCGCCATGCTGTGGTTCGGCCACTCCGAAGCCGCAGGCGCGGCCCTGTGGGAACGGCTCGGTGCGCCGGGAAATCCGATACCCCCATCCCCGAAGCAGGCACGGATGGGGGAGTGGATCCGAACGATCTTTCGGCGCCCGGCACGTACGGACCGGATGATCCTGGCGGCGGTCCGTACGACCCCGCCACCGGCCTGCGCGAGTGGTACCGCGTCGAACCTGAGAAGCTGAAACCGACCCGGGTCGAACGCAGCATCACCGACTGCCTGCATCACTGGAATCTCATCGAGCTCGACCTACAGGACGCTGGCATCGACGTCGAATCCGGTGTCCTGCGGTCCCGTTCCTGGCGATGGCTGCGCCTGCGCATCGAAAGCCTCGCCGCCGAACCATCCTCCCGCCTGCACAAGGCCCTACTGAGAGGCGTGTGAGTGGCGCTCAAGGACCTCACTGAAACCGGGTTCGACCCTGACCTGCATCTGCCGATCCGCGGCAAGCAGTACACCGTCCCGGCCCCGGACTACGAGACCGCCAAGGCAATGCGCGAGCAGACCACCGCGGAAGGATTGCCGCCGGTCGAGCAGATCGACCAGGCCATCGCCGCGTTGGGTCCGGCACTCGGCGAGATGGTCGCCGACGGCATCCCGTGGCCGATGATCCTGCACGCCGGCCGCACCACCATCCTGCACTTCGGGTTCTCCCCGGACCTCGCCGAAATCCACTGGGCGATGGCTCACCTCGGCCGAATGGTCGACCTCGAACAGGTCTCCGAGCGACTCGGGGACCTCGAGAAGGCGCGACGTAGCGCACGAAAGCAGCAATCCTAGGAGGGCAGAGCTATCGCTCTCGATGTCGGCGAGCTTGTTGCCCGCCTCACTCTCGACGACTCCCGATTCATCCAGGGCACCCAGCGCTCCGAGCAGCAGTCCCGGCAGGCCACCCAGCGCATCTCGAACAGCTTCCAGGACATCACCCGCGCCGCCCAGCGTGCAGGGCAGGCCGCCCAGGCCGTTGAGATCAACGACCAGCTCGAGCGCGAGGCCCGGCGTATTGCCGACCAGATCCAGGAGCTCGAGCGCAACGCCCAGCGCGCCGACCAATCCGTCGACGACATCGTCATGAACTCCAACCTCCTCACGGAGGCGCGGCGGGCAGCGGACGAGATCGAGCAGATCCGCGCAGCCGCACGCCAGGCCGCGGGCGCGATGGACGATATCGAACTCGGCAACCGCCTGCAGGAGGATTTGCGGGCCGCGCAGAACGAACTCGATGACCTCTACCGGCAGGCAGGGCAGGGCGGCGGCCCCGCAGGCGAGCAGGGCGGCAGCAACTTCCTGTCCGGGTTCTCCGACGCCATCGGCAACCTCGGCTCCAAGGCAGGCCCGATCGCAGGCTCACTCATCGGTGTCGCCGCCATCGGCCTCGCTGCCGGTGCCGCGCTCGCCGGGGCGATCAAAGACGGCATGGAAGCCGAACTGCAGCGCGACCTCTTCCAGGCCCAGACTGGCGTCACTACCGCCCAGGCCCGCAAGTTCGCGCAGGCCGCGGGTGAGGCGTACGCCAACGTGTTCGGCGAGTCCGTCGAGCAGAACCTCGACACCGCCCGCCTCGCTATGCAGAACGGGCTCCTCGACCCGGGTGCCACGCAGCGCGACGCCGAGCAGATGATCCAGTCCCTCGACGGCGTGGCGACCATCCTCGGCGAGGACATCCCGCAGGTGGCCCGCGCGGCCGGCAACGCCGTCAAGTCCGGGTTCGCGACCGACGTGAACGACGCCTTCGACCTCATGGTCAAGGGTGCACACATCGGCCTGAACGCCTCCGAAGACCTGATGGACACCATCATCGAGTACTCGGTGCAGTTCGAGAAGGTCGGCCTCACGGGCGCGCAGGCGTTCGGGCTCATGAGTCAGGCAGTGCAGGCGGGGGCGCGCGACACCGACACCGCAGCAGACGCGATCAAGGAGTTCGCGATCCGTGCGATCGACGGATCGACGGCCGCGGCGGATGCCTACCAGGCACTCGGGTTCAACGCCGAAGAGATGTCGGCGCGAGTCGGCCAGGGCGGCGAAGAAGGCGCCGCCGCGATGGAAGAGCTCCTGACGCGCATCCGTGAGACCGAGGACCCCCTCGTTCGTAACGCGGTCGCCGTCGGCCTGTTCGGAACCAAAGCCGAGGACCTCGGCAACGCGATGAATGAACTCGACCTCACCACCGCGGTGCAGGCGATGAACGACTACGAGGGCGCCGCCAAGCGGGCCATCGATGTCATGGGCAACAATGCCTCCACCTCGGTCGAGGGCGCTATGCGCGCCATCTCCCTCGCCGCCGACGGACTCAAGGCATCGCTCGCGGAAGCCTTCGGCCCCTACATCCAGCAGTTCGCCGACACCATCTCCAACAATCGGGCCGGTGTCATCCAGTTCTTCATCGACATCGGAAACACCGCCTTCGATGCAGCGGAGAAGGTCCTGCAGTTCGTCTCCGGTGGTATGCGTGGGCTCGGCGAGTTCGCCCAGGCGGGCTCGCAGATGTCCGCCTCGTTCCTCGAATCCCTCGCTGGGATGGTCGCCGGACTCGATGCCTTCATGGGCCCGTTCGACGAACTCATCCCCGGAATGCCGGACTTCGGGGACATGGCGGGCGATATCGCGAAGTTCGCCGACACCGCCCGCAGTGGTGGGACGTCGATCTCCGAGGCGATGAACGCCGGCGCCGACGCCATCGACAACAAACTCATCCCCGCACTCGGAGTCGGGCAGGAACGGTTCAACGAGTTCGCCGGGAATATGAAGCTCTCGGCCGCCTTCAACGACGAAATCCAGAAGGTGAACAACTCGATCGCTTCGGTGGGCGTCACTGCCGACGGCACGCAGATCAAGATTCAGGGCTGGACGGGCTCGCTCGACCAGGCGAATTGGGCGCAGAAGCAGATGCACGACACTCTGTCGGCGCTCCCCGCTGCGTTCGAGGCGCAGAACCGCACCGGCCTCGAGGCGGGGGCCACCGTCGAGGAGCTCACCCGGCAGTACGCCGCGAACCGGGACCAGTTGATCCAGCAGGCCATGCAGATGGGCCTGACCAACAAGGAAGCCGTGGCGCTGATCAACAGCTACGGCCTCGTTCCGGATCTGGTCAATACGCAGATCAGCCAGCCGGGGATGCCCGAAGCGCAGTACGCCCTCGACGTCCTGCATGGCAAGGTGCTCGACGTCCCGGACAGCAAGACTATCCACACGGAGGCGTTGACCCAGGACTCGATGGACAAGCTGGCAGCTCTCGGGCTGAAAGTGGAGACCCTGCCGGACGGCACGGTGCTCGTCACCGCGGACACCGACGACGGTCAGAACGCCATCGACAACTTCATCGCCCGCAACAACGGCAAGTCCGTCGACATGTACGTCGAGATCCAGGCGCGGCGTCGAGCGGGTGGTGTGGCCGATGACTTCGTCGGCCCGACGATCTACGACGCGGGCATGGCCGACGGTGGTGTCCGGCAGCGCGCGAACGGCTCCCTCGACCAGGCGCACATCGCACCCGGCCGCGGGAACGGCACCCTCACCTCCACTCCGCTCGGGCCCGTTCGGTACGCCGAAGGGGAAACCGGGTGGGAGGCGTACATCCCCGGCGCACCGTCGAAGCGCAGGCGGTCGGAGAAGATCCTCGCCGAAACTGCGAAGCGAATGGGGTTCGGGCTGCTCAAGCTCGACGACATCCTGCACATGGCGAACGGCGGCGTCGTCGAGGGGATGCAGTCGACCGTGGCTGCGAACTTCCCGGCGCTGTCGATGACCTCGGGGTACCGCAACACGAACGACCACCACGGGTCCGGGCTCGCTGCGGACTTCAGCAACGGGTCAGGGAACACCGACGAACAGCTCGCGCTCGCGAACTGGATCGCCGACAACTACCCCGATTCCCTCGAGCTGATCTACTCCGACCCTCGGTTCGACCGGAATATCAAGAACGGGCAGTTCGTCGACGGCTCGTTCTACGGCGCGGCGACGATGGCCCAGCACGAAAACCACGTCCACTGGGCACGCTCCTCGCCGCCTTCTCCGGGGGGGAGCGCGGAGGCGCAGGCACGCGCGGAACAGGAAGCCATCGATCGGGGTATCAGCACGATCGAAGGTCGCACGGGCACGTTCTCCAAGGAGGATCTGACCAGCGACCTCACGAAGGGCTCCACCTCGACCGGGGTGGCGATGTCCACGGACGGGCAGCGGGTGTTCGTCACCAACTGGCCCGACAGTCTCGGCGGCAAGACCACTGAGAAGCCGGCAGAGGAGGAGCGGCAACCGATCTGGTCGGCGTCGATTCGGGCGTTCGATCAGGGTGGTTTCCGGGACGCGCACATCGCCCCGGACGGTGCGGACCTGATCCGCTACGCGGAGAAGGGCACGGGTGGGGAGGCATACATCCCACTCTCCGCGGCGAAGCGCGGCCGGTCGGTCGGGCTGACCCGCGAGGTCGCGCACCGATTCGGGTTCGAGCTGGTGCCGATGGAGAACGGCGGACTCACCGGCTTCGGCGGGGATATCGGCGACAAGGGCTCCACCTTCGATGTGCCTCTCACTGCCGAGGGCTGGGCGAATATGTCGCCGAACAAGCGGCGGGCCACGATGTACAACCTCGCGGCCCTCGGTATCGGCGGGGCTTTCGCCATCGCCTCCGGGTTCGACGAGAACGGCGCGTTCACCGGCCAGTTCGACACCGGCGCCAACTCCCACCCCGGTTTGGAGAAGGCGTTCGGGGACTGGGCGGACCGGATCGCCGAGCAGCTCGAGGCGATCAAGAAGGCCGCCGAGAATCCCAACCCCGTCGACGTGCAGGTCGACATCGACAGTGGTTCCCGCACAGCACAGATCGAGATCACGAAGCGAGGTTTGTAGATGGCGGGGAGGCGGTACGTCCTCGAATGCTGGGACGGGCAGGTGTGGGACTTCACTGACCCCACCTGCCCGCTCTCGTTGCGCACCGATCCGACAGGTCTCGAGGGTGCCGGCTTCGCTTTCGATGACCAGAAGAACGTCGATCAGGCGGGCGTGACGATGCGCGCGCGCATGGACGAACCGAACCTCATCGGCCTCGACGTGAAGATTACCGAACCGGTCGCTCACCGACGCATCGAAACACTGCGCCGGTGGCGGCATTCCCTCGGCCGCGGTAAGCAGATCCACCGCTTCCATACCATCACGGACTTCGGTGGGGACCGCTTCCAGGACGTGCGCCTCGGAAGCAAGCTCGAGCCGCCGAATCTGACGTTGATGAAGGACGCCGGGGTGATCCTGTCCGACCCGGTGACACTGCGGTCGGACGAATCGTGGTGGCGGCGCCGCCCCGTCGTGAAGACGTTCACCCCGGCCGAGTTCGCGGGCGCGTCGATCGACTCGGACAGCGACGAGCCGGTGTGGCCGCACATCGTCATCACTGGCCCCGTCACACTGCCCACGATCGGCTGGCAAGGCGAAGCGGTGCCACTGCCGACCATCGCAGCGGGGGATCGCTGGACCATCGAGACCGACCCGGACTTCTTCCAGATCAACGACAGCGCCGGCACAGACCGGTCGTGGATCGGACGCCGCTGGTACAAGCAGATCCCCGCCGGCCGTAGGACCGTGCCGATCACCATCACCGGCACCGGCACCTCCTCGACGACGAAGGTAGAGATCACTGTGCCTCAGCTGCATTGGGCGGCCCTATGACCATCGTCTACGAGCCCGGCTATGCCCGCCCCAACACCGACGCCCCGGTCGGGTTCGACATCGAGATCGGCAACCCGATGGCGACGGCGTGGCGGCCTCTCGGTGGCTACATCGGCGCCGAGTTCGAGTGGGACTGGAACAAGCCGACCTCGGCCACGATCCGCATCAAGGGTGATCACCCGATGGCGGGGTATCTGGTCGACTGCCGGCGCAAGGTCATCCACGTCCGCACCGAACACAACGGCATCCCTTGGGATGGTCGTGTCCTGCGCGCGAACGTCAAGGGCAAGCCCGGCCGCGAGATCATCACCCTGACCTGCATCTCGAATCTGGTGTGGCTGATGTCGGGCCTGGTGTGGGTGAACAACACCCTGCCACCCGAGTTTCAGATCAACATCACGGGCAAGCAGAACGTGAAGTGGGGACCGTTCGACATGGTCTCCAAGCTGTACCTCGCCGAGGTGATGACCCGGCTACGCAAGCCCGTCTACGGCAAACTCCCGGTGCGCCGGACCGTGCCGGAGCTGCCGGACCTAGACGACATCGACACCCTCGACGACCTGCTCGACATCGCCGCCGAAGCGCTCGACGAGATGTGCGTCCTGCAGGCCCGGGCAACGCAGCTCGACGAGCTGTTCGACCAGACGGTGCAGATGCAGGAGATCGGCCTGTCCTGCCACCTGTGGTCGATCGCGGACGGCAAGCCCTCGCCGAAGGTGTTCAACACCGACACGATCGCTCAGCTGCAGTCGGTCATGGACTACACCTCCGATAACTTCCTGAACTTCACCAACCCCGGGAACATCCTCGGCCTGCAGGACCCGTCGACATGGAACAAGATGACCCGCTCCGGGTACGTCTTCGACACCCACGCCAAACGCGACATGCGGAAGATCCAATTCCGCACCGACTCGACGCAGGTGGAGTACTACGAGCGGGACGTCGCGCACGCCACCGCCCACAAAGTGCTCATCGGCGGCAAGGCACCCGAGATCATGAACCAGGTCATCGAGTGGGGCGCCAACTTCGCACTGCAGCTCCTACTCAATGCCCTGTTCCCGGGGCTGAATCTCGGAACGATTCTTGTCGGTGACCTGTTCGACGATGTGTTTTTTGCCTTCCAACAGTTCTGGGACCCCGACCTCGAGGACGACCTCGGCGAGCACGGCCTCGGCGAGAAGTTCGGGGACAACACCGCAGCCTGGTCGCTCGACGCCTGGGCGAACGGGCAATCGACGCTCAAGGAGAACTCCGGCTCCGACACCGTGAAAATCCAACTCTCGTCCGGCACCCCCGATGGTCGCGGCTACTCCATGGGCGTGGATGACGGCACCGGCCGGCGCTTCCAGGTCGGCGACATCGTCACGCTGTGGGATCGGGGCACCACGGTCGAGCAGTGGATCTCGAACGTGCGGGTGGCGGACAACGGTGAGCGGATGGTCGAGACGGTGACGCTCGGCCAGGACCGCGCGAAGGACGGGTGGGAGCGCGTGTTCGCGCACCTGCAGAACTACGCGGGCATCTTCCGCGGCATCGCCAACAGTCTCTAGGAGCACCATGGCACCCCGATATTGGCCGCTCAAACGCGGCCACATCGTCACGTCCGCATTCGGAGCCCGATGGGGCGGAATGCACTTCGGCGTCGACTTCGGATGGAACGGCGGCTCCGGTGGCCTACCCATCTACGCCGTCCAAGGCGGCACCGTCGTCAACGTCGGCCCTGCCTCTGGATTCGGGCAGTGGATCGTGATCGATCATCCGACCGCCGACGGCTCAGGCACCACGGTCTACGGGCACATCATCCCCGAAGTCCGGTACGGCCAGCGCGTCGAGGCAGGTCAGCGGATCGGGCACATCAACCCCGACTCGAACACGAACGGCGGCGTGGCCCCGCATCTGCACCTCGAGTGGCATCGGGCTGTGTGGTCACCGCCGGGTCCGAACCGACTCGACCCTCTTCCTCTCCTCGCCGGGGCGCTGTTCCCGGACGCGGCACCCCCGACGCCGGCGCCCACTGCGCAGCGTGAGGGTTACTCCGACTACGTGCGGGAAGGGTTCGCGCAACTCGTCCCACCGAAGGGAAACCGATGACCCTCTACGGCATCGACGTCAGCAATCATCAGGGCAACTTCGATTTCGCCGCGGCCAAGCGTGAAGGATTCGTGTTCGCCACCCACAAGGTCACCGAGGGCGACGGCTACCGCGACCCGTACTGGCCCCGCGCCCGCGACCAGATGCGCGAGCACTTCCCGGGCCTGTTCGGCGGATACCACTTCGCACGCAACAACATCGACCCCGACCGGCAGGCCGACGCACTACTCGCACATCTCGGCGACCCGTCGATCCCGGTGCAGCTTGACTACGAGGACACCAAGACACGGGGCTCGATCGACAACATGAAGGCCCTCATCCGGGCCATCGAGAAGCGCGGGATGCGGGTGTTCGCGAACTACCTGCCGCGCTGGTACTGGACCGGCCACATGGGCGCACCCCGACTGGACGGCACCCCGCCGATCTGGAACAGCCACTACGTGAACGGAACCGGCTACGCCTCCGTCCTCTACCCGGGCGACGGACACGCCGGATGGGCCGAGTTCCACACCGGCGCACCACCAGTCGTCCTGCTGCAGTTCTCCGAACGCGGACAGGTCGCCGGCCAGTCCATCGACGTCAACGCCTTCCGAGGCACCGAGCAAGAACTTCGCGCGCTGTTCGGCAGCGCCCAACCCAAGGGGGAACCCGTGACCGACATCGTCGAGCAAGGCGCCGGGCAGCTGCATCCACAGCCCGGCCGCCTGCGCCCGATCCAGCGTCCGCAGAACGTCAACCCGTCGACACGCCCCCCGGACGAGCCGTGGCCGTACGACGTGTGGTGCGACCTGTGGAATGAATCGGTGTGGGACGGCTACGACATTCGGCCGGAGTACGCCGACGTACCTGACGAGGTTGGCCGCTCCCTGGTGTCGCTCCTGCAGACCGTCGCGGCCCGGCAGGTCTGCGAGCGCGCACAGCTCGACCGCATCGAATCCAAGCTCGACCGACTCCTCGGGGGGGAGCAGTGAAGAACATCGTGAAGAACTACCCGGCTATCCGCCAGGTGATCTACGGCATTCTGACCATTCTCGGCGCGATCGCCGTGGGCGCCGGCCTGATCACCGAGAGCGAATCGGCCGAGTATCTCGGGTACGCCACGCTGGTGCTGACCACTCTCGGCAACTTCCTCGCCGGATTCTTCGTCGAGCGCACCTCGCCCGCGCAGGAGCAGAAGATCGAGCAGGCCGTCGAGGTCGGGTTCGAGCGTGCTGCCCAGCGCGCGCAACCGCACGTGCAGGCAGGCATCGATCACATCAACGATCTGCGGGAGCAGTACGTCGATCCGTTCATCCGGCGGTGATCCGTGCGTGAGATCAGCTGGCGCACCAGGCCCCAGCACCGAAAACTGCGTATCGCCGTCCTCCTCACCGCGGCCTGGTGCTCCCTTCTTCGCGGCATCGCCTACCTGCCCAGCACCGACGGCAACCCCATCTACCTCACCTACGTCGACTGGTGGCTCCCCATGCACGCCTGGGCTGTCCTGTGGATCACCGGCGGAATCGCCCTCGCTGGTGCCCCCGTCTACCCCCGGCTCGCGGTGCCCGCCATGTCCGTCTTCGTCGGCATGACCACCTTGTGGTCCGTCAGCTACCTCATGTCGTGGATCTTCCTGGACTCTCCGTCGTCGTGGCTGACCGGATCGACTCTCGCGGGGATGGCGGTGTTCGCCGCGATTCTCACTGCCCTCATCGAGCGCAGGGTACCGAGCCCGGAGGGGACCGAATGACATGGCAGGGGGCGGTGATCACCGGCCTGTTCGGTGTCGTCACGGCGTTCCTCACGGCGTACTTCGCGATGAAACAGCGCCGCCCCGAACAGAAGACGGCGGACTGGTCGTCGTTCACCCGCGAGATGCGGGAGTGGACCGAGGACCAGCTGCAGGAGCGGGATCGGCGGATCGAGGAGATCCGCCAAGAGCTCGAGACGGTGAAGTTGTCGCTGGCCGAGCTGCGCATCAAGTACCGGGCAGCGATCGATTACGTCCGCTACCTGGTGGGGATGTTGCGGCAGCACCGGGACCCGTCGGAGATCAATCCTCCTCCGCCTGAGATTTCCGAGGATGTGCACTGATGGAGAAACTTCCACGCCGACGCCCGTCGGGGCATACGGAGCGGACGCAGCAGACCGCCAACATCCCCGGCTTGATCATCGACTACGCGATCCAGCAGGTGAACAACTTCATCGGTGATCTGCTCGACGCCCTCGATGGCATCACGTTCGGGATCTTCAATCTCGACGCTCTCGCGGACCGATTCCGAGGTACCGAGTCCCGTCTCGAACGTGAGGTGGTGCGTCTCGACAATCGTATCGACACGCTCGCCGACGAGCTGGGCGTCGTGCAGATCGCGACGTTCGGATACTCGGGCCGCTGGTGGAAGCCTGCGGGTGCGTACGGCGACATCGTGCTCGACTGCATCGCCGGGGCGTCCGGCGGTGGCCGGTCGAACAACGGCGGCTCGGGCGGCACCTACCGCGGGGGCCTCGGTGGCTGGTCCGGCGGTTGGCAGAAGGTCATCATCCCGTACGACCAGTGCCCGCCATACATCGACATCGTCGTCGGCGAACCCGCACCGGGGGCCACGAGCGACGGCGGACACGGCACCACCGGAAAGACCACCACGTTCTACGCCCCGGACGGCACGATCCTTGCTCAGGCCACCGGGGGAAGTTCGGTGGACCGCAAATATGGTGAGGGAAACAACACGTACCGGGTGCGCGGCGGCAATGGCGGTGGATCCGGCAGTGCTGCCGATGGAACCAGTGGGTCGTCGGGATCCTTCGACCCTGGCGGTAAAGGTGGTGTGGGGTCTGGTGAAGGGGAGAATGGTGCCAGTGTCCCGGCAGGAAAAATCGGCGTCGGCTCAGGTGGGGGCGGCGGAGCGCGAGCGGATCTAACCGGCAACGGTGCCCGCGGGGGTGACGGGGGCTGGCCCTCGGGACCTGGAGGCGGTGGCGGTTCGTACGTCTCGTTCGGTTTCGCCGGCAACGGCGGGGGTGGGGCGGCGGGCGCCGGCTACATCTCCACCCGCATCAGCGACACCCGCGTCGTCCCACCCTCGGTTCCCGCCGGACTCGCCGCGACGGCGGTCACCGGCACGACGGCGACGATCACCTGGGCTCCGTCGACCGACGACTTCGGCGTCGACCAGTACGAGGTGCTCGTCAACAACGTCGTGCGCGGCTACACCGAAGCCACCAGCTTCCCGCTGACCGGCCTCACCCCATCGACGGCGTACGCGGTGAAGCTGCGCGCCGTCGACGACAACGGCAACTGGTCGGCCTTCTCGACCGTCCTGAACTTCACCACGACCGCATAGGAGAGCACTCGATGCCTACAGCACTACAGGTCGCCGACGGGCTCGGCGGATGGGCTGGGCCCGCGACCCTCTACCGCGTCGACCCGCCCATCGAGGGTAAGGATCATCTGCTGCTGTTCCATCAGCCGCCGATGTACGGGCAGGTCGGGAAGATGGTCGTGCTGCTCGCCGATGAGGACGCGCAGGTGAAGGACTCCCGCCCGACTGTGGGTTCGCACGAGACGAACGATCCGAATCATCCGTTCACATTGCAGATGGCCGGCGGGTATCGGCTCGTGCAGTCCGTCGATGAGATGGGGGCGTGATGGGCGAGCGCGTCGAGGTTGTGCCCGGCACTGTCGGGGCGGGTGGCGCTGGCGCGGCTAATCCGTATTGGTGTCTACATCTATCGGGATCGAGACCGAGCCAACCACGATGGAATATCGACCATCCTGCGGGACCTGAAAAGTCACCCGGGCGAAGAAGAATCCGGAATGTGTTCCGGTTCTGGTGATCTCCGGTATCGGGAGGTCGCCTCGCTGGACGTTCCCATCGGGCCCGTAGATCTCGATAGGCACAGACTCAGTGGCGTCACCGTCCTCTGCCTGGGTGAGAACCACCAGCATGGGCATGATCACGGGTGAGTGTTCAGGGCTGGGCCTGGTGAAGGACGTGAGTACTCCGCCCCAGACGTAAAGCTTTCCGTCGGCCGCAGTCGCATCGTCGGCGAGGAACGCGCCAGTCACTATCATCGATTTATCGACTCCTCAGTAGTCGGTCATACCCCCGGAGAGTGGCTGCTCTCGCGGGGGGTTCGCATTTCAGGAGGCTACATGCTCACTCCGTCAATACACGGAGGCTCGTGATGACGCGCATTACCGGCACGGTCGTCGACATCTCCGGCCGCAACGCCGACGGCATCCTTACCGTCTCCGCGCCCGCCCTCCGGCACAGCGCAGACGGCAAGGTCGTCGACCGCATCCGTGTCGACATCGGAATCTCGGGCGGCGCCATCGCCACCCACAGTCTTGATCCTGGCCCCGCGAAGCTCGTGCTCGACACCGGCGGCGGGTGGCAGGAGTTCGAGGTCGTCATCCCGGACGTCGCCACGATCGACTTGTACGACCTCGTCTCGCAGTACGTCGCCTACGACCCGCCGGTCGTATCCGAGGTTGCCGAGTTGGTGCGTCGCGCCGAGGAGGCCGCCGACCGCGCCGAGCAGGGCGGCGGCACTGGGGGTGGTGGCATCTTCCTCGACGCCGACGGCGTGCCCTACTTCGACACCACCGCGACCGGTGGCGGATCTATCGCTCTGGACGTCGACGGCGTCCCCTACGTGACGGGAGTCTGATCCATGACATCACCAGGTACTCGGCCGGCGTCACAGCGCCTGGTCACCGAGGAGACGGTCGACGACCACATCACACGGGTCGGGAACGCCACTTATGCCCCGGTAGATGCGGTCGATTCCAAGGTCGACAAGACCACGAGCAACGTCCGCCTTTACGGCACCGACGGGCTCGGAAACCAGGCCACGGTCGGCTACGGCACACCCGCGAACGCGAACACCATCGCCTACCGCACCACCAACGGACGGCTCAAGGTCGGCGCCCCGACCGACGCCGACGACGCGACCACGAAGGCATACGTCGATGCGCTGGGCGGAGGGGGCGGAGCAAGCTCGCTCGGTGAGCTATCTGTCGCATCGGCGCCGATCCCCGCGCCGTACGGTCCGCCGATCACCATTACCGAGGCAGCGGCGTCGACGACCAGCATCACCGACGGCGTGCTCACCGCGCGCGACAATCCCCTGTTCCGCTACGTCGGACTGAACAATCGTGGCGACACCGGATCGCACTACTACTTCGCTCGTCTCACAGGCTCCCCGGCCGGCACCGCCTCGAATCCGTGGCTGGTGATGTTCGACTACGAGGGCTCCGAGTTCGAGATCAAGGCATGGACCGCCAGCTCTCCGCGTGGCGAATACCGACTGTGGATCGACGGGCAGCCGACCACTCCGATGCTCACGGCGCTCGGGGCTTCGGGTGCGTGGGCGATCAAGGTGAGAATGCCGAATGCGCAGCGACGGCGCATCGTCCTTGAGGTCGACTCGGGTTTCAACTTCGGTGGCATCTGGACCCCTCCCGGTGCGACACTCTCGGCGTCCTCGGTTCCGGTGGGGGCGAAGAAGCTCGCCGTCCTCGGGGACTCGCTTGTCTGGGGCGCGGGCATCGTCGCATCCGGGCAGCAGGCGCTCGGGTTCGCCTTCCAGCTCGGGCGGCTGCTCGGCTGGGATGTGACGAACTTGGGCATCGGCGGTACCGGTTGGGCGACCGACGTGACCACCGGGGTCACCGCAGTGCGGTTCTCGCAGCGCCTCGCCGATCTCTACACGGCCGCTCCCGATGTGGTGCTCATCCCTGGATCACAGAACGACAAGGCTGCGGCAGCTGGTGCGATCAACACCGAGGTTTCCGCGTCGATCGCGGCGATCAAGACGAACCTTCCCAATGCGAAGATCGTCCTCGCGTCCACGCTGTTCCCTGCCACTCCGACCACGGCACGTGGCGGGTTCGACACGGCCCGGCGTGCAGTGATGGACGCGGAGGTCAAGAGTGCGGTCGACGCCACCACGGGCGTGTCGTACATCGACGCTTCCGGCTGGTTCACTGGCACTGGCCGGGTAGGTACCCCGGACGGGGGTAATGCGGATTGGTTCCGTACGGCGCTGGACTGGGCGCACCCGTCGGCGGAAGGGCACACCTACCTGGCACGTCGATTCGCTGCCGAACTGAAGCGAATCGTCGGCTAGCGGTTCGACCTCTGGTCGAGCAGTCGGTACATGTGGAACGGGTGGCTGCATCCGCAGGCTTCACCCCATCCGCTCGGACCCTCGACGCCCTCTGCGCACGCTGATGCGATGTGACGTTGGTAGAAGGGTCCGAGCAGGGGGATGCGGGATAGCCACGCGGGGGGAGGTTTCCCCGGCAGGTGTCCGCAGCGCGGGCACCTGGTGGAGTTGATCATGCAGTCTGTATCGCGTAAACAGACTGGTCGTTACGGGTCTTTGGTCCCCTGTTTACCTTCCTGGCATCGGGATGCCTCCAGGAAAGTTGAGCAACAGGATGACGAGGCCGACGAAGAGGCCGCCAGCGAGACCGATGAGAACTTCCTTCTGCCATTCCTTCACGTCGGACATTCTGGCGTAGTGGTGATCTTGGCGCAGAGTTTCCCGACCCGCCCGTAACGCATCCCTATGTGCGCCCCACGCCTGAACGGTGGGGCGCCTTTTCATGCCCCTCCGAGAGGAGGTGATCGCCCCCATGTGGCGATACATCCGCACCGCGCTCTTCGGCGAGGTGCTGTCCATGCTCGACCAAATCAGGAGGCTCACCATGAGCAACCAGGAACGCATCAACCGAATCGCCGACCAGCTCGACAAGGCCCACGGCGAAATCGTCGGAGGCATCGAGGACCTGAAGGCTCAGGTCGAACGCGGCGAGGAGCTCGACTTCTCCCGCCTCGAAGCCGGTGCCCAGGCCCTCGACGACCTGCACGCCGACGCCGAACCGGAACCGGAGCCCCCGGACGACCCAGCCGAGCCCGGACCGGCGCCGGCTCCCGAGCCGACCGACCCCGGTGGCGTCGAGGACGACACCGACCCCGCGGCCTGACGCAACAGAACAGCCCCGCCTCGATCCGGAGGCGGGGCTGTTCGTCGTTCCTATGGAAGGCGCGCGGGCGGTGCTTCCCGGGACCTTGGCCCCCACCGCCCGCGCGCCATCCACGGTACTCAGTGCACGATGCCCGCGCGATGTACCGGATACGTACCGGTAATTCGCGACACCGGTCGGAACGACCGGACGCGACGCGGAACTACATGGAATTGCCCGCTCGGAAAGTGACAACCCCACACCGAACCACTTGCCACTAGCCGACGTTGCCGGACCGTAGAAGCCCTCGCGAGGCGGCGGAGGACCCGGGTTCGATTCCCGGCAGCTCCACCATCGACCCGGGTAGGTGATCGACCATCGATCACCTACCCGGGTTTCTTGTTGTCCGGGTGAGCCTGATCGGCAGCTTCGGGAAACGGCAGTGCCCGCCGTCGAGACTCAGAGGGTGAGTGTTCTCGACGACGGGCACGGTCGCTGTCGGTCCCGGAGACGTCGGAGACGGCGCCGAAACAGCGAGAGCGAAACGAAGAAATGTCCTCCCCGGCATCGTCTTCATTTCGTTCACTGAAGTTAGCCCACCTAATTGTGAACGCCAATACTACTTTCGGGTCAGAAACTCTGGTCCCATGGCCGTGATGACCTTTTCGTCAGTATCCGTACCGACGCGCGGATCGGGGTACTCATCCCGCGCGTGCCGCGGATCGGCGGCAAGATGAGAACACCACCATCGACGAGGAGAGCACATGGCGCACGAACGAGCGGGACAGCCGGCCACCGCGGCGGATCTCGAAGATCTCGCACACCTTGTCACCGCCTACTACACCGTGCAACCGGATCCCGAGAACGCCTCGCAGCAGGTGGCTTTCGGCACGTCCGGTCATCGCGGCTCGAGCCTCGACGGTGCGTTCAACGAAGCCCACATCCTCGCGACCACCCAGGCCATCGTCGAATACCGCGCCCAGCAGGGCACTTCGGGCCCGCTGTTCTTCGGCCGCGACACGCACGCCCTGTCCGAACCGGCCTGGACGAGCGCGCTCGAAGTGCTCGTCGCGAACGGCGTCGAAGTGGTCGTCGACTCCCGCGACCGCTACACCCCGACTCCGGCCGTCAGTCACGCGATCCTGCAGCACAATTCCGGCTCCGGTGCCCGCGCCGACGGGATCGTCGTCACCCCCTCGCACAATCCTCCGCGCGACGGTGGCTTCAAGTACAACCCCCCGTCGGGTGGTCCGGCCGACAGCGACGCGACGTCGGTCATCGCCGCTCGCGCCAACGAACTGCTCGCCGCCGGACTCGACGGGGTGAAGCGGGTGCCGCTCTCGTCGGCGCTCGCGTCCGCCGGACGACACGACTTCCTCGCCGCCTACATCGACGATCTGCCGAACATCGTCGATCTCGACGTCGTCCGTGCTGCCGGGGTACGGATCGGCGCCGACCCGATGGGCGGTGCGAGCGTCGACTACTGGGGCGAGATCGCCGAACGGCACGCCCTTGACCTCACCGTCGTCAATCCGCTCGTCGACGCCACCTGGCGGTTCATGACGCTCGACACCGACGGGAAGATCCGCATGGACTGCTCGTCGCCGAACGCCATGGCATCGCTGATCGGCAACCGCGAGGCCTACGACCTCGCGACCGGCAACGACGCCGACGCCGACCGGCACGGCATCGTCACCCCCGACGCCGGTCTGCTCAATCCGAACCACTATCTCGCCGTCGCGATCGACTACCTGTTCCGCAATCGCCCCGGTTGGGCGGAGTCGAGCAAGGTGGGCAAGACGCTCGTGAGTTCGTCGATGATCGACCGGGTCGCCGCCGGCCTCGGCCGCGACCTGCTCGAGGTGCCGGTGGGCTTCAAATGGTTCGTTCCCGGGCTGAGCGACGGTTCGCTGGGCTTCGGCGGGGAGGAGAGCGCCGGTGCGTCCTTCCTCCGGCGCGACGGCGCGGTGTGGACCACCGACAAGGACGGCATCGTCCTCGCCCTGCTCGCGGCGGAGATCACCGCGGTGACGGAGAAGAGCCCGTCCCGCTACTATGCCGAACTCGTCGATCGGTACGGCGACCCCGCTTACGCGCGCGTGGACGCCCCGGCGACGCGCGAGCAGAAGGCGGTGCTGTCGAAACTGTCGTCCGAGCAGGTCGGCGCCACCGAGCTCGCCGGCGAACCGATCACCGCGACGCTCACTGCGGCACCCGGCAACGGTGCCGCGATCGGTGGCCTGAAGGTCACCACCGAGAACGCGTGGTTCGCCGCCCGCCCGTCCGGCACCGAGGACGTCTACAAGATCTACGCCGAATCGTTCCGCGGCCCCGACCATCTCGCCGAGGTCCAGCAGGCGGCACGCGAACTCGTCTCGTCCGTCCTGTCCTGAGCCCGCTCGCCCACCGCGCGACCGGGCGAGGTCGTGCGCCTCGCTAACATCGTGGGCATCATGCGGACACGTGATGCGGCTTTGCCGCGGGAAATCTGGGTTCTGGTCGTCGCGAGTTTCGTGATCGCGCTCGGCTTCGGTCTCGTCGCTCCCGCGCTGCCCCAATTCGCGCGAAGCTTCGACGTCGGTGTGACGGCGGCGACGGTCGTCGTGTCGTCGTTCGCGGCGATGCGACTGCTCTTCGCACCCGCGAGCGGGTCGCTGGTGCAGAAGTTGGGGGAGCGGCCCGTCTACATCACGGGCCTGCTCATCGTCGCCCTGTCGACGGGCGCGTGCGCATTCGCGGCGAGCTACTGGCAGCTGCTCGTCTTCCGGGCCCTCGGCGGCATCGGGTCGACGATGTTCACGGTGTCGGCGCTCGGTCTGCTCGTGCGGATCGCGCCCCCGGACGCCCGCGGGCGTGTGTCCGGCCTGTACGCGACCAGCTTCCTCATGGGCAACATCCTCGGCCCGCTCTTCGGCGGTGCCCTTATCGGACTGGGGCTGCGCGCACCCTTTCTCATCTACGCCGTGGCGCTGCTCGTCGCGGCCTCGGTCGTGGGGATCAGCCTGCGCTCGTCGGAACTCGCCCGTCCCGACAGTGGGGACGGCGTGCCCGTCATGCGCCTGCGCGACGCGCTGCGCTCGCCGGTCTACCGCGCGGCGCTGGGATCGAACTTCGCCAACGGCTGGGTGGTGTTCGGGGTCCGCGTGGCGATGGTGCCTCTGTTCGTCGTCGAGGCGCTCGACGAGGGTGAGGCGTTCGCGGGTGTCGCGCTGACCGCCTTCGCGGTGGGCAACGCACTCGTCCTCATCAAGTCGGGCAAGCTGTCCGACCGGTTCGGGCGGCGACCCTTCGTCCTGGCCGGTCTGGTGGTGTGCGGGGTCAGCACGATCGCCATGGGATTCACCGAGAGCGTCGTCTGGTTCCTCATCACCTCGTTCGTGGCGGGGATGGGGTCCGGGCTGTCGAATCCCTCGCAGCAGGCCGCCGTCGCCGACGTCGTGGGCAGCAAGGCCCGGGGCGGGCCGGTGCTCGCGACCTTCCAGATGGTCGCCGATGTCGGCGCGGTGATCGGTCCGGTCGCCGCAGGCTTCCTCGCGGACCGGTTGTCCTACTCGACGGCCTTCGCGGTCACGGGTGTGATCATGCTAGCGGCGACGCTGCCGTGGTTCGTCGTCGGACGCCCCCGGGTCGTCGAGCAGGCGACACAGGTGACCGACGACACGGCGCGGTGAGACGACCGCCCGGTATTGTCGCCGGCATGTGGGTCGGTCTCGTCTCCACGCTCGCCCGATACGGTCTGGCGGCGGTGTGGCTCGTCTCCGGTTGGGTGAAGTTCTCGGATCCGACGCAGACCGTCGTGGCGGTACGGGCGTACCAGATTTTGCCCGCCGGCTGGGTGCGGCCGTTCGCCGCCGCCTTCCCCGTTCTCGAACTGGCCCTGGGCCTGGTCCTGCTCGTCGGTCTCGCGACGCGCTTCGCAGCGCTCGTCAGCGCCTTGGGGCTGGTCGCGCTCGTCGCCGCGATCGCCTCGGCGTGGGCGCGCGGCCTGTCGATCGATTGTGGCTGCTTCGGGGGAGGAGGTGTGGTCGAGGGCGTCGACGGCCGCGACTACGCGATCGAGATCGCCCGCGACGTCGGCTTCCTGGCGATGTCGATATGGCTGGTCGTCCGGCCGCGCACCTGGTTCGCGCTCGGTCCGGGTTCATGTGCTTCCCTCTCAGCGGCCCCTCAGCCGTCGATGGCAGAGTGAGATCGTCCTTCCCCACCGACGAGCAGTAGAGGGCAGCATCCGTGAGCGCGAAGAAGGTCTCATCCGGCAAGTACACACCGCAGCCGACGTCGAACAGGGTCACCTACATTCTCGGCGGCATCGCGATCCTGGTGATCGGTGCGCTCGTCATCGGTGGTGTCCTGTGGTCGTCGGGCAGCGGCGATCCCCGCAACGATGGTTACGGCTCCGTGCAGAACGGCGCGGTGGAAGTGTCGATCGAGGACGACGGCGCAATCCTGCTGGGCCGCCCCGACGCCCCACGGACCGTCGACCTGTTCGAGGACCCGCTGTGCCCCTACTGCGCCGAACTCGAACACAAGCACTCGCAGGAGCTCGCCCAGGCGATCGACGACGGCCAACTGGCGATCCGGTACCGGATGCTCGCTTTCCTCGACCGGGCGTCGAGCAGCGGCGACTACTCGACCCGCGCGGTGGCGGCGGCGCAGTGCGTCGCCGAGAGCGGCGATGCCCGCGCGTTCTCCGCATTCCACGACGCCCTGCTGTCGCCCGACAACCAACCGGCCGAGGGTGGCGACGGTGACATCGACAACGCGGGTCTCGCGCAGATGGCGCGCGACGCGGGTGCCTCCGAGGACGTCGCGCAGTGCATCACCGACGGCGCCCGGATCGATCAGGCCTCGGCCGACGCGGAGGCGGGACGCCGTCTGCTCGCGACGACCGGAGCGGCCGGCACGCCGGCTGTCGTGTACGAGGGGACCGTTATCGACGCCCTCGGCGACGAGAACTGGGTGACCGAACTCGTCGGATAGACGGAGCGGTGGCGGGAGCTGCGCACGGTGCGTGCTCCCGCCACAGTCACGCTGTCTACCAGCCGATTTGTTGGCGTCGAGCGCGATGGTGTAGTTTTCTTTCAGCGCGAAGGGGTCAACCGGAGCGCAACGGTACAACCGAATACGGGGCTATGGCGCAGCTGGTAGCGCACCACACTGGCAGTGTGGGGGTCAGGGGTTCGAGTCCCCTTAGCTCCACAAGATCGCTACAGGCGAGAGTTCACGCTCTCGCCTGTAGTCTTCGGTGGCGGTCCCCGTCAGGGCCGTGCAAGGGGCTATGGCGCAGCTGGTAGCGCACCACACTGGCAGTGTGGGGGTCAGGGGTTCGAGTCCCCTTAGCTCCACGTAAGTTGAGAAAATCGAAACCTGCCCCGCCTGAGTGCGGGGCAGGCTCGTTTCTGCGGTCACCGGCTCGGGGATGTCGGTGTTGACGTGATCCGGGTCGGCCTGACACGCCGAGCAGCGAGCTTGGCGGAAGGATCGACCATGACGGAAACACTGGAGCCCATGGCGGACGAGGTGAACCAGCTGGAGTTGGCGCAGCAACTACTGGCCCAGGCCGAGGAACAAGGCGTCTAACTGATGGGCCCGAACGGACTGCTCGGGCAGTTGACGAAGACCGTGCTCGAAACCGCACTCGACGCTGAGGAACGAGCCGACGAGAGTGTCGACGCGGTCGAGGTTCAGCCCGGCGACGAATTCGTCAAACGGGTGCAGGGCATCAGCGAGGATCACCCCGTGTCATACCTGAGTTCCACAAGTTGACGTCGTTTCTAGCCAATTCGTTAGGATCGCTGCAGGTCACGAGTTCGAGCATGTGGCGCGCGGGTCACTAATCGAGCGGAGTATGGAGGTGGTGGATCTGTACGTGGTGCAGTCCAAGACCGCCTCCGGGGCCATCGGCGTGCAGATGTGGGAGAAGATCCGCGGTCGGCGCCAGATGATCGCGCACATCGGCTCGGCCCACACGCCCGGCGAGCTTGCGGCATTGATCGAGATTGCTAACCAACGAATCAACGCTAACCAGCACGAACTCGATCTCGGGCTGGAGGATCGAGCCTCGGCGGTGGTCCGAGGTGAGATAGTTTTGAGCCACCCACCGGATGGCTCTCGGGCATCAGAAGTTACCGTTGGATACAGTTCACTTGGCCCCCCGAAACCATAACCGAGAGATTCAAAAACGAGGCAAGCCAGACGTTTAGCCGATCAAAGATAAAGTGATACAGCAATGCCAACCACATTGACAGTTGATAACGAAACAGTCGAAGCTCTTGTCGAGAAACTCGCCAACGACCGCTATTTTCTCGCCGAGTATCCCGCAGACCACGCTGCCTTTATCCTCTTTTACGAGTCAAACACAATAAAACTCCTTGCCGCCGCTTATGGGCCTCAGCGTGAGGATAACGTCGGCGACATCCACCCCAAGACGTTTGGGATTCTAAAAGCGGTAGTCAACAACACTTGGCTCGACAACCGGGAAGACCAACCCGGCGAACCTGTCGCAGGGGTGATCCAGTGCGACCTCGAGGCGAAGTCCGCAACCGTGACCTACCACCTCGGCAACGAAGCCGAGGCCTGGCGCTTCAACGATGACAACTCCATGGAGCTTCGAGCCGCGCTGGCCCCCTGACCCGACCCCCACTGAGAGGACTTGGCAATGCCCGCTCCCCAGACGACTGACCCGACAGCGCTGCTCGGCCGGTGGGAATTGACCGGCTTCTCCGAACAGGACGCCGGACACCGCTCGGGCAGCTACGCGATCATCTTCCGCGACCGTTCGCTCTACACCCCGGAAACCATCTCCCCCGCCGGAGGCGAAACGCTCGAGATCACCGACTCCGACGGCGAGGTCCACTTCTCGATGCGAGGCGGCGCCAAGGTCCCCTGGACCTCCGCCGAGAAGGAGCAGGGCGTCCTGACCGACTCGATCGAGGACCAGGACGGACGCATCGTCAGCAGCGTGGCGCCATACCTCCGCATGGAGCGACTCGTGGACGGCACCTGGGTGAGCAAGTACTCCGACAGCGACCTCGACATGAACAGCAACCTGTTCACCGACGGCCCCGACCTCATCCTGATGGTCACCACCATCGTCGACGAACTCTACGTCACCAAATACTTCTACCGCTTCTCCCCAGCCTGAGCATTCCGTGCGACCATTACAGGCTCTTCCCAGATGACGGTGTAGGTCGGCCGGGCGCGTCGGTCCGCAGATAGACGTCGAGGTCTCCCGACGATGGAGGTTCCTACGCCATCCATCCGAAAGACCTCGACGTGTCCGACGCTACCCCGCCGGCCGGCTTCGGCCGCGCTGACCGCCTTCGCGGCTCATCCCAATCGACCCTGATCGGGTCTGCTGACCCCCTCGACGAGAACGTAGCGACACCACAGCCACCCGACCCCGACCGTCCGGGAAGCCGGGGCACGTCACATGGCCGGTGCTGCGGGCGTGTCGAGTGGGTCGTCCAGGGGCGACGCAGGAGCGTCGACGCGACGTGCTGAGAGGTGGTTCCAACCGAGCGCTAGGACACCGGCTACAGGCATGGCGATAGGTCAGGAACGGCGTCGCTCCCTGCGCAGGAGGGAGCGCAGAGTCTCGGCGTTCGCGTAGCCGACCCGTAGCGCGATCTCGGCGGAGGTGAGGTCCGTGGTTGCTGAGAGGTGCCGAGCTCGTTCGATGCGAAGCCGTTGGACGAAGCCGAGCGGAGTGAGGTTGAGCGCCGCACGGACTCGTCGTTCGAGGGTGCGCCGGCTGGTGCCGAGCGACTGCGCGACGAAGGCGACGTTGAACGGTTCGTCCAGGCGGGCGCGCACGAAGCGTTCGAACTCGACGACGATCGGGTCCTCGTGCCGGAGATGTTCGTAGGCGACGAAGGCCGCCTGCGACGGACGCTCGTCGATGATGAGGAGCTTGGCGACATGTTGGGCCAGGTCGGGGCTGATCGATCGCACGAGTGAGAGCGCGAGGTCGATGTGGGCGAACGCGGCGCCGGCGGTGACGAGGTTCCCGTCGACCACGACCATGGTGTCGAGATCGAGGGCGACGGTCGGATAGCGCTTCAGGAACTCCGGCCCCAGGAACCAGCTGGTCGTCGCCCGCCGATGATTCATCCGTCCGGTCTCGGCGACGGCGAACACGCCGGTGCACGCCGCGGCGATCCGGGTGGTCGCGTCGTCGAGGCGCCCGAGTGAGGCGATGACCGAACGTGCATCTCGGCTCTGGAGGGCGTCGTTGGTAGCGGCGGCCGTGAGGGTTCCAAGCGCAGGGACGATGACCACGTCGAACTCTCCGGACTCCGACAGCGGGTGGTCTACCGACAGGGTCATCGATGCCGTCGTGGTCACTCGCCGTTTCGGTCCGAGGATGGCGAGTTCGATCGGGTCGATCCGCGGGTCGACATCGCCGCGGGCTCCGTCGGCCACCCGCACGATGTCGATGACCGACGCGACAGCCGAACCGAAGCAGCCGTCGATCGCGATCAGTCCGATACGCATGGCGCGAACAATAGCAATACTGTCGTATACGCCACTCCCCACCGGCCCTCGCTCGTCATACGCTGAACTCGCCCCACGAAGAACCCCGACTTCAAGGAGAACCCCTCATGTCCACACCAGCATCACTTCCGTATGCATTCGTCGCCAAGATCGTCGCGGCCGATGGACAGCACGACGCGCTCGCCGATCTGCTCGCCGGCGCTGTCGCACTCGCCAACGAAGAAGTAGGAACGATTGTCTGGTTCGCGGCTAGGACCCACGCCGACACCTTCTGGATCTTCGATGCATTCCCCGACGAGGCCGCTCGCGACGCCCACGCCAACGGCGCCATCGTCGCAGCCCTGATGGCCAACCAGCACCTCCTCGGCGCAGCACCCGAGATCCTGGCGGCCGACGTCCTCGCGTCCAAGCTCCCGTAGTCCGCCAACGCACGAGACGATCGCGCCCCGCCGAGCCGTCGGACCCGACCGCCTCGACACCCGCACCACGTTGACGATCCCCGACGGGCCGATCACGAGGAGGCCAGGCAACACCAGGCGCAAGCCTGGAGCGGCACTGTTTCACCGGTGGTCGTCGAGAGAGCCAGCGCGGTTCCATGGCAGCGCAACTGTGTCAACTTGCCCTCCGTCCCGCGAGGCGCCGTGGGCGGGTCGTGGTTGCGATCCGTTGCCGTGACGGGAGACGCTTTGCGCGTCGCAGCGATGACGGGTCGTTGGCGTCCCGGGGCGTTGCGTTCGTGCGCGCCGCGCGTGCGGCATGGAGCATCTCGCTGCGCACACAACGATCGCTGCGCCGACGCACCGTTGACACCTCGCAGTTCAAGTCGCGACACAACGCCACGCCGCGTTGCCGAGCGGAGCGAGGCCTATCGGCACACGGGCAGGATGCCGGCCGCGAGCGCTCAGCCGGCGAGGGGTCCGTCGCAGAGGAGAGCGACGTCGGTGTCGGGCAGAGCCGTGAGGCCAGCGCATCGCGCGACCACCAGAACCGAACCGCCCCTGCCCTGCGTTTGCGCAGGTCAGGGGCTGTTTGCCGGAGCCGCCTGTCGGAATCGAACCGACGACCTAGTCACGTCGGCTTTGCGCCTATCGCTTGATGCGCCCACTGGGCGAACGAGCCGCTGACCTGCGCAAACGACGAGCGTGGCGGACGCTGCCATCCGGTGGTGACCGACGACGACCGACCAGTACCGACCATTTTACCGGAGCTCGCGGCGGCGTCGAAGCCGAGCAAGCTCCATTCTTTAGTTCACCGCGCCTTGCTCCTCGCCGGTCCCGTCGTCGTCGAAGACGTTTCAGGGCTCTTCCCAGATGAGGGTGTAGGTCGGCCGGGCGCGTCGGTCCGCAGATAGACGTCGAGGTCTCCCGACGATGGAGGTTCCTACGCCATCCATCCGAAAGACCTCGACGTGTCCGACGCTACCCCGCCGGCCGGCTTCGGCCGCCCTGACCTGACCGCCTTCGCTCGACTCGACGGCCTCGGTCTGAGCGTGACCGGGGAACGACTTGAACCGGATCGTGCGGTCCTTGCGTGCCGCGTGGTGGAACCAGATCAGTGGTGCCGACGGTGCGGCAGCGTCTGCGGGTCAGGCTCCGGCGTCATCGGCACGGACTCGTTTCGTCGTGCCGTCGAGCTCGGGGATGAGTCCGAAGTCGGTGAGGAGTTGTCCGATCTGAGTGTGGTCGAGGTGCTTGATGATGCGGTTGCCAACGAACTTCGGGCCGGGGAGCTCTATCTCCTCGCCGTCGCGCAAGCGCGCGGTGGCCTCGAGCAGGAACCTGAGATCATAGGTGGAGTTGAACACCTCCGGCACGCCGCGATCGATGCCCAGCAGCTGGTAGGCGGCCTCCATCGCAGTACGCACCGAGTACTCGGTGGTGAAGATCGTGTCGCGCGTGGTTTCGGCGAACTGGCCGATGAACGCGAAGTTCACTGCGCCCTCGGGCACCACGTCGGGGCGGTCACCGGCGGTGCGGGGCATGAAGAACGAGGTGACGTAGGGCATCATCACAGGCACGGTCTTCGCGCCGTTTGCCGCGAGCTCCGGGATGTCCTCGACGGGCACACCCAAGTGATAGAGCCATTCTTGGGTGATCTCTTCGCCGGTCGACTCCTGCATTGTCTTGCCGGTGAAGTCGCCGGGCACGTCTACGAACAGGCCGTAGACCCACACGACGATCTCGTCGGGTGCTTGCGCTTTGAAGTGCGGCTGGCGGTTGACTGTCCAGCTGAGCAGCCAGGACGAGTCTTTCGCGGTGACGATGCCGCCGGTGACGATGTTGCCGGAGAACGGGTCGCGCTTGGCGATCTTCTTGATGTACCTCGGGATCTCAGGGCCGATGGTGGTGACCGTCGCTGACTCCCACTTCGTCTTCGAGATGTCGCCGCAGAACACCTCGGGGCGTCCGAAAGAGGGGTGCTTGGCCGCGATGCGCCGCCACAGGTCCCACGCCGGCGCGGGACCTTCGTCGAGTCTGGCCGCATTGTGGTGGGTGCCGTCGTCGGAGTTCTCTGTGAGCGAACCGATCGTGGCGAGCACGAGGTCGTCGGTACCGAGGTCGACGCCGCCGGGCACGCCGCCCTTTGTCCAGTGGATGCGGGTGGCCTGTTTACGGTCGCCGTCGAAAACGAAGTCGATGTCGGTGACCTCGGTGGAGAACTCGAATCTCACGCCCTGGTCCAGGAGCCAGCGGTACATGGGCAGCACGAGCGATTCGTACTGGTTGTACTTTGTGAACTTCAGCGCCGAAAGGTCGGGGAGCCCGCCGATGTGGTGCACGAACCGGTGCAGGTAGAGCTTCAGCTCGAGTGCGGAGTGCCAGTTCTCGAACGCGAACATCGTCCGCCAGTAGAGCCAGAAGTTGCTGCTCAGGAACTCTTCACCGAAGATCTCGTCGATGCGCTTGTCTTCCATCTCCTCACGCGAGGCGAGAAAGACCTTGACCAACTCCTTCTGAGCTTTCTCGCTCAGGCCGAACTCATTGTTGGTGACGAACTCCTCGCCCTGCCGGTGTGTGACCCGGTTGAGTGAGTAGTTGGGGTCGTCTTTGTTGAGCCAGTAGAACTCGTCGAGGACGGATCCGTCGACCTCGAGCGACGGGATGGTGCGGAACAGATCCCAGAGGCACTCCATGTGGTCTTCCATCTCGCGCCCGCCGCGGATGACAAACCCTTTGTCCGGCTTCTTGATACCGTCCAGCGCGCCGCCGGGCAGGTCCAGGCGCTCGAGGATTGTGATCTTGTCGCCGGAGAGTTGCCCGTCGCGGATCATGAACACCGCCGAGGCCATCGAGGTGAGCCCGGCGCCGACGAACCAGGCGGTCTTGTTCTCGACTCCCTCGGGCTTGCGGGGGCGGGCGAAGGCTTCGTAGTTTCCACTGCTGTAGTACATCTGGCTTGCACGTCCTCTCGTGGACTGTTCTGCCGCGGTCGTGGGTCAGTTGTAGGTGTAGAAGCCCTCGCCGGTGGCGACGCCCAGCTTGCCGTGGTCGATGTACTCGCTCTTCAGCCAGGCCGCGAGCGCCTGGTCCTCCTCCCCGCCGTGGGCGAGGATGTTGTACGGGGTGACCAGGCCGATGACATCGGTGATCTGGAAGGGGCCCATCGGCGCTCCCGTGCCGATCCGCCACACGTTGTCGATGTCCTTCGGCTCGGCGTATCCGCCGGCGGCGAGTGCGTACCCGGCGTTGAGGAACGGCACCAGTAGCGAGTTGAGGACGTAGCCGGACTTCTCCTTGTACACGGGGATCGGAACCATCCCGATGTTGCCGGCGAAGGCGACGACCTCGTCGAACACGGCCGGATCGGTGTCGGCGGTGCCCATCACCTCGGCGGTGTTGAACTTCCAGACCCGGTTCGCGAAGTGCAGCGCGAGGAACTTGGCGGGGCGTCCGGTGGAGTCCTTGAGGTCGCTGGGCAGAAGTGTCGACGAGTTCGTTGCGAAGATCGTCTTCTCCGGTGCGAGCTCGCCGAGCCTTCGGTAGGTGTCCTGCTTGATGGACAGTACCTCGGGGATCGCCTCGATGACCAGATCCGCGTCCGCGACCGCGTCGGCGAGGTCGGAGGAGAACCGGACGCGGGTGAGCGCCTCGTCCGCCTTCCCCTCGGCTGCCCCCGCGACTCCGTCGTCCTTGTAGGTGGTGACGAGAGCGTCGAACCGCTTCTTGGCTGCCTCGATGGCATCGCTGCTGATGTCATATGCGGTGACCTGGAAGCCGCTGTAGGCGGTCTGGAAGGCGATCTGGGTGCCGAGGACTCCGGTTCCCAGGACGGTCACGTGTGTGATGTTGCTCATTGTTCTGTTTCCTTCATTCCTTCTCGGGCGGCGGATCCGGCCGCCGGGGTGTGTGCAGCACGCCGGTCACGATGAGCGTGACCTGACGTCTGAGGTCGTCGATCGCGTCAGCCTCGGGGATGTCCGAGGCCGTCATCCGAGCGATCGCGAGATGAGTGACGGCGAACAGCGAGGATCCTGCGACGCGTGCCTCCCCGTCGCTGAGGGTCGGAGCGGCGCGTCGTAGCGTGTCGGAGAGGGACGCCTCGAGCTCGAAGATCAACGCCATGCCCTCGGCCCGGAACTTCGCGTCGTGAGGGCCGAACAGCAGCTCCCGCTGGTACGCAGCACTGTTCTCCGGCTCACGTGCGGCAGCGACGACGAGGGGGTGCAGGCGGGCGAAGACCGCGGCGGCAGGATCCGGCGTCAACGCCGCACGCGCGGCGCCCTCATCTATCGATGCCCGGAGTGCCTCGTTGTAGACCATGAGCAGCAACTCGCTCTTGGTCGCTGCGTACCGGAACAAGGTCCCCGCTGCGACCCCGGCCGCGGCGGACACCTCCTGCGTCGTCACCGCGGAGAACCCGCGCGCACGCAACAGATCGGACGCGGCGCGAAAGATTCGCTCCCGCTTGAGCCGCATGTTCTGCTCGCGGCGGGACTCCATCTCCCGAACGCCCGGGCGCCGTCCGCGCTCTGAAAGCTGCTGCACCTCGCTCACATTAATGAGTGTACTCATTTTCTTGCGGACCGCAAAGGGCGTACGCACGCGATCGGCGACAGGTGTGGCCGGTGTTGTGGCTCTTCGCAGTTGAGGGGGTGGGTGGCTGAGCGCGTCGGTCGCCGGATGAAAGTCGAGGCCTTCCGATGATGGAAGTTCTCACACTGACCATCCGCCGGAAGACCTCGACGTGCACCACGCTACCTTCGCGCCCCCCGACCTGACCGTCTTCTGACACCTCGACGAGCTCGGTCTCGTGGCCGTCGGTCAGCTGCTCGAGCCGGATCGCGCGGTGATCGAGTGCCGCGTCGCCGAGCCGGACCCGTGGTGCCGGGGATGCGGTAGCCGGGCGCTCTCGCGCGGGACGGACACGCGGCGTCTCGCCCACGAGACATCCTCGCGTTCTTCGACCGGACCGGCACGTGCAACGGCCCGACCGGGACCGTCAACGGGTGCCTGGAGCGCCTCCGCGGCTCGGCCCTGAACTTCCGGAACCTGACGAACCTCATCCGGTCGAGACAGCTGAGGAAGGCTCCGCCTCGGTGCGCCTGGTGGACACGCACGCTTCGAATGGCCCTGTGGCTCGCGACCATCCGTGCCAGCGCTGGGGCAAGTTTCGACAAGCCTCCCGCTAGGTCCACCGTTCGGAAGACATTCCTCGCGGGAGACTTCCTCGCAGCAGCTCTTCTCGTCGTTCTGCAGCGGCCCCGCGCGTCGCGAGGCCGCTGCATTCTCACGATCTCAGCCCGCCGAGCCGGTGGACGTGTACAGCGTCATGCCCCAACCCACCGTCGTGCGCTCGGGTTCCGCGAGGCCGGCTGCCTCGAACAGTGCCAGGTGGTCCTCGTGCGTACGACCACCGCCGCCGCTGAGTGCGAAGTCGATGAGATCGTCCTCGTAGTCGTGCTCACCGGCGATGTCGTCGAGCACAGTGCCGAAGACGAGGACCCGGCCGTCCGGATTCAGTCCCGCCGCCGCCTGCTGCAGCACGTGCACGGCGTCGGCATCGGGCAGTTCGTTCAACCGCCCGGTCAGCAGCACCGCGTCGACCGGTTCGGGGCGGGTTTCGAGCATGCTGCCCGGCGTATAGGCGACGCGCTCGTGCTCGCCGTGGACGCGACGCAGGACCTCGATCTCCGACGGCGCGGCCACCACGGTCGCCCGTACCGACGGATTCGCCGTGACGAGGGCGTGGGCGTAGGAACCGGCGGCCTCACCGGAGACCGCGATCGTCGAGACATCGGAGGGCACCTTCGCCGCGAGGGCACTGGCGAAGTAGACGGCCATTTCGGCTTCCTGCTCGTACCGATCCGTCAGGAGAGCGGTGTCGTCTGTGACGCGCTGCGCGAAGCTCTTGCCGAACCGATGTGCGTCGTCCCCGCGACCCGTGCGGACGGCAGCGAGCAGTGCGAGCATGCCCGCCAGTTCCCGCTGCGCGTGCACACCGTCGAGTCGCAGTTCCTCGAGGTGGTGGTCGTCCTCGAGTTCACGGCCGACGCCGGTGAGCCGGAACCGGCCCTCGCCCAGATCCTCGGCCACCCCCACGGCGACGAGATAACGGAGAAGTTTGCCCAGACCGGTGCGGTCGGTCCCTGTCTTGGCCACGAGTTCGTCGAGGGTGCGCGGCGACGCGTCGAAGGCCGTCGCCAGTCCGATGGTCGCTGCGACCCGCAGCGCGAAACCCGGTGCGATCTCGGTCAATTCGTCGAAACGGTCGCGTTCGTCCTCGGTCGTCTCGAAATCGGGCAGGGAGGCGTCGGCCTCCGACACCGCGACTTCCTGACGACGCCAGTAGCCGGTGACCTCCACCTGTTCCTTCGGCAGGCCCTTCTCATTGCGCAGCCACCGCCGGATCGGGGTGAGCGTGAGGGCTTCACCGGCCACCCACGCGAAGACCGTGCCGTCCCACCACTCGGCGGCCCGGAGGGCATCGAACAACAGGGTGGTCGTGCCCGGCTCGGCGCCGTCGCGGCTCAGCCAGGTCAGCTCCACACCGGCGGGAACGGGAAGATCCTGCCGATTCGAGTCGTCGGCGATCTCGACGAAGATCCGGCCGCGTGCACCCTCCGGCCAGTTCTCGAGCCAGCGCCCGATGGCCGGCAGCGCCGTCTCGTCGCCTGCCACGAGCGTCCAGTCCACGCCCTGCGGGTGTCCGGCCGACGACTTCGGTCCGGCGATCTGGATGGTCTCACCGGGTTCCGCGCGGTACGACCAGCTCGACGCGGGCCCCACGCCGTGGCGCACGAAGTCCACGTCGATCTCGCCGGCGGCCGGATCCCAGCGCCGGACGGTGTAGGTGCGCATGAGCAGCTTCGGATCGCGCGGCCAGTTCACCACGCCGTCGGCCTGGGTGGGGCCGAGGGCCTCGTCGAGTTCGGGATGCTTGAACATCAGCTTGAACTCGTCGTCCACACCGTCGGACCGGAACGCCTCCACCGGGAATCCGTTCGGCGCGACGTGCGCCCGCAACTGTTCGCCCCCGAGGGTCACCCGCCGCATCCCGGGGCTCACGTCCGTCACGCGGAGCACCTTCAGGTACCGCGTGGTGATCGGGAAGACCTCGAGGGGGCGAAGACTACGGGCCATGGGTGCGTTCTCCTCGGCAGGGGATCGTGGACGGCGGAACGACCGGTCTCTCCGCCCGCGCGGTGACCTGCGTTTAGGCGAACCTTACTTCAGAGGGCATTCGTCTGCCGCGACCCGTCCTGGCCCGCGCGACGACCGTTCGCGTACATCTCGTCGACGAGACTGGCGTACCGGGCGAGCACGCGATCCCGGATCGGACGCCCGGCCGGGTCGAGATCGTCGGTCTCCGGCGGCTCGCTCACCGTGACGAAACGGCGGATGCGTTCCCACGGATCCGATCGGGCGTCGAGCTGTTCCAGCGCGGCCGCGACGACCGGTTCCGGCGCGGTGGTGAACACGAGACCGACGCAGTACGGGCGCAGCTCCCCGGCCACGACGAGTTCGCTGCCCGGACACATCCGGCGCCAGCGGTCGGCGAGCGCGGTGGGGCCGACGTACTTTCCGGTGCTGGTCTTGAAGGTGTCCTTGCGGTGCCCTGTCACGACGACGAATCCGTCGGCGTCGATCTCGGCGAGATCGCCCGTGTGGAACCAGCCGTCGGCGTCGAGCGCGGCGGCACTCTCCGCGGGATCGTCGTGGTAACCGGTCATCACTCCGGGACTCCGAATGAGGAGTTCGCCGGTGTCGGCGATCCGGACCTCCGTGCCGCGCAGTGGTCGGCCGACCGTGCCGGGGCGGTGCGCGCCGAGCAGGTTCGCGCACGACGGTCCGGAGGTCTCCGTGATCCCGTAACACTCGAGCACCGGTACACCGAGCTGCTCGAACCGCCGGGCGACGTCTTCGGACAATCGCGCCGATCCGGAGACGACGAAGCGGAGCCGACCCCCGAGCTCGTCCCGTTCCAGCCGGGCGATCTTCTCGAGCACGTGCGGGACCGATCCCAGGAAGGTCGGCCGGACCGTGCGCAGATTCGCGGTGACGCGGTCGGCGCGACCGTCGACGGCGGTGCTCACACCTGTGTGCATGGCCATGAGCAGCAACGACCGGCCGAAGACGTGCGCGAGCGGCAACCACAGCAACTGACGGTCGGACGACGAGATCATCCCGGTCTGCGCGACGGCACGGGCGCCGTAGGTCGTGCCCCGGTGGGTCAGGCACGCGCCCTTGGTGCGGCCGTCCTCGCACGCCGTGTATATCAGCGCGGCCTCGTCGTCCGGGGACAACGCCGCGATCCGTCGCTCCACGACGTCGGGGTCGGTGCGCAGCAGACGGCGCCCTTCGTCGGCGAGCTTGTCGAGTCCGTCGATGCCCAGGACGTCGGTGGCGGCGACCGGCCGGTCGGCGACGGTGAGGACGGTGTGCGCACGCCGGATCTGCGACCGCACCTCGTCGTCGCGGGTCGCCGGGTAGATCGGGACGGTGACGCCGCCCGCGCACGCGATCGCGAGGTCGGCGACGACGGTCCGATAACAGGTCGTCGCGCAGATCGCGACCCGCGATCCGGCTCCCACACCCCGACCGATCAGTCCCGCCGCGAGGTCGAAGACCTCGCGGCGTACGTCCGTCCACGTCGAAGGACGCCACCGTTCACCGTCCGGGCACAGGTAGGCGACGGAGTCGGGGGAGCGGGACACCCGGTCGAGCAGCAGACCCGGCACGGTCGCGGGGAACCCGTCGCGACCGTCGATCGCGGTCGCGGTGCCCGTCGTCGCGCGGGGGTCCGCCACTGTTCGCAGCACCTCCCACGGACGAGGAATCGAAGTCGCCCCAGTGGTCGGAATGTTACCGCCGGCCGGGGTCCGAGGGGCCGAAGTGGCGCAGTACGCGATGCACGCGTCGGCAGGGGCCGGGGCTCCTCCGGGAAGGCGCCGGTGGACGCCGATATCGTGGGCATGTGAGTCCCGCTGCCCGTCGCCCTGAGGTCCTGATCGCCGAGCTGCGCGACGTCCTCACCGGTCCGCTCGCGGAGATCGCGCAGCGATTCTCCACCTATGTCGACGACCTCGCTCCGCACAGTGCCCTGGTGATCTTCACGAGGGAATGCACCGGCCGGCCGCGGAAGGTGGCCGGCGACCCGTCGATCGTCGACCGGGTGACCATCGCCGAGCTGGACCGGGTGCGGAACGACCTCGTCGCGGGGGAGATCCGCCGCGGCAGCTTCCGTCTCGCTGGTCGCGATCGTGAGGTGTGCGCGATCCTCGACAGCACCGACACGCTCCTGGTGTTCGTGCCTCGCGGGGCCCGGGCCACCTCCGCGGCCCTCGTTCTCGTGCGGGCGGCGTTCGGCGTGGTCGCGACCGGCATCCGGTTGCAGGTGCACACCGCCAGCCCGGCATATCTCGCGGAATCGCGGGCCGCCTCCGCGGAGCGGGCCCGCACCGTCGCCGAGCTCACCGAATCCCATGCCGTGACCCTCGAGACGATCCTCGCGACCCTGCGGTCGAAGGATCTCGACGACACCCGTGCCCGGACCACGGCGCGGGAGACGGCGACCGAGGCCCTGATCGGCCTGCGATCGGCGGTGGACCTGCACCGCGAACTCGCGGAGGAGGCACTGACCACCGCGTTCGCGCGACTCCACGGTGAACTGCGCGATCTGGTGCGGCACCGCCCGCTCGACCTGCAGATGGTCGCTCCGCCGGTGGGTGGACGGGGACTGCCCGGAGAGGTCGCGCACGCGGCCCGCGCGATCGCCCGGGGCGCCGTGCTGGCGATGTCCGGTCAGACCGACGTGACGCGGGTGCGCGTCGCGTGGACCTGCGACGACTCGACCCTGCTGGTGGACGTGCGTGACGACGGCAGCGGCGAGATCGACGTCGTCGAACTCGGGCGCCAGCTCCGCGACCGCGTCGAAACCCTCGGCGGTGGAATCGAATCCGAGTCGACCCCCGGCTGGGGCACACGGATCGCGGTGAGCTTCCCGCTCGACCTGCCGATCGCTGCGACGGACGGACCCGCTCTCGATGCGCTCGCCGCGCTCGCGCCCCGGGAGATCGAGGTCCTCGAACATCTCGTGGCCGGACGGCGCAACCGCGTCATCGCCGAACGTCTCGGCGTGAGCGAGTCGACGGTGAAGTTCCACGTGGCCGGCGTACTACGAAAACTCGGCGTCAGCACTCGCGGTGAGGCCGCGGCTCTCGGTGCAGAGGCCGGGGTCCGCGCCGCGGGCTGACGCCGAGCTCTCGGTCGGCGGGTGGCCCGTCGAGGACGGTCAGGCAGCCGGTGCCGGCGACGTGGTCGTCGGGGCGACGGTCGTCGTGGGCGTTCCGGAGGAGGTGGTCGACCCGGCGCCCGTGGTGGTCTCGCCCGTGGCCGGAGTCGTGGTCTCCGACGGGGTGGAGACCGGAGCCGTGGTGGTCATCGGGGTGGGCGTGGCTGTCGTCACGCCCGCTTCGGGTGCAGCCGGGGCCACCGGTGCAGCGGGGTCGCCTGCGGGAGCCGGGACAGCGTCGACGGGGGTGGGCACGCTGCTGTCGGCGACCGTCGCATCGTCGGTCACAGTCGAGGACGGCGAGGTCTCCGGCGTGGTGGACGCCTCGGCGGTCTCGGCCTTCGCCGTCTCCTCGGCGATCATCAGCACCGCGGCCTTGTCGACCTTGTTCGCATCGACCGCGTTGCCCTCCTTGGCCTGGCGGGCCAGGTGCTCGAGCCAGGCGGCGGCGTACTCGACGGTGGACGTGCCCTTGCCGTCGATGTCGTCGTCCCAGTAGTCGAAGTGGTGCCCGTAGTGGTCGTCGTTCTCACGGTCGTAGCCGAAGGTCTGGTCGTACGGGTCGGCAAGCACGACCGCGAGGGTGTTCTGGTTGCTCCGGATGAACCCGACGACCTCCTTGACGATCTTCTCCGGCAGGTACGCGAGGTTCGACAGACGCTCCGCGGGGATCGGCGCCTCGGCCCCGTCCTCACGGGTGGCGCCGGAGTCGGCGTCGGCAGCCACAGGCGTGGTGGGGCGGGCGGCGGGATCGTAGCTCGGGTCGGAGACCTTGATCAGCACCTCGAGGAAGGTCTCGTCCGACCGCATCCAGTCCGGATTCGCCGAGATGTCGGCGAGGGCGAGCAGCGCGACCCGGCCGACGACCTGGGCCAGGTCGGCGCCGGTCGCGGGGGTCAGTCCCTCACGCTCGAGGGCGTCGCCGTTGACCTGACGACCCACGTTCGCGAGCAGTTCGATCAGCGCGATGTTCTCGGGTGCCGAGCACGTGAAGTCGCCCTCGGAGCAGAACGAGGCGACCTTGCCGGCGAGATGACCGAAACCACCGTTCGTGTCGGGGAGGACACCGCGTCCGGAAACGGCGTCGCTGCCCGGCTGGTAGGGGCGATCGAAGCCGTCGGGGTTCGTGCCGTTTTCCGCGCCGGGGAAGAAGCCTTCTCCGGCCTCGCGGCCCGCGTCGGAGAGGATGACCACGCCGCTGACGGCGTCGGGATCGATGATCTCCCAGGAACCGTCCTCGCTCTGCTCCTGCGCACCGATCTGCATCGCGGCGCGGCGCGCGACGTCCGCGCCCTCGCTGAACCCGACGATGGCGAACTGGGTGTCGGGGCAGGACCGCCGGATGGCCTTCATGACCTCGATGGTGTTCTCGGCGCCCTTGTTCACGGCGTTCTCGTAGCTGGCGAGGTCGGCCGGGTACTCGATGTAGATGGCCGCGTAGCCGTCGCCGGCCTCGTGGTTCTCGAGCGGTGCGCTGATGACCGGCTCGACCCAATGGCTGCGGTAGGCGCCCTGCTGGGCGGCGGGAAGGCGGTTGCCGTTCTCGTCGACGAGCATCTTCGACTCGTCGCGAGGGATGTCACCGCGACCGCCGATACCCAGGCTGACCATGTCGTGACATTCGGTGGTCTTCGCCAGGCCGGCGAGGTACGGGTCGGCAACGGTGGGGGTGTCCTGTTGCGGAAGCACGATCGCGGCCGCTGCCACGACTCCGAGCGCGGTGGGGGCGAAGACGCCGGCGAGAATCCGCCGACGCGACAGCGACTTTCGAAGTGCCATGGGCCTCTACCAATCCGTTTCTGACCGAGGAATTGCCGGCCCGCCGAAGTGCGGCGGGTCGTAACGGATTTCGTGAAGGTCGCTCGCAGCGTTACATCGACACGGGTTTACCGAGGTGGCGACGGAGAAATGCAGGCGCGAACACCGAGCCGCGAAATCCAAGGGAAATGCGCCAATCGGACAATTCGAGTTCGCCGCTCAGCGACTGGCCGTTCGGCTGGGTCGGGCCCGCCGAACGATCAGGAGCAGAGCGCCGCGGGAGTGGCTAGGGTCGGAATCACCGGAAGTCGGAAACACCGGATACTGCCGGTCGCATCACGAAACGGAGACAGCATGTCGCAAACAGTCCGCGGAGTCGTCGCTCGCTCGAAGGGAGCGCCTGTCGAGGTCGTGCCCATCGTGATCCCCGATCCCGGCCCCGGTGAGGTCGTCGTCGCGATCGCCGCGTGCGGCGTGTGCCACACCGATCTGCACTACCGCGAGGGCGGCATCAACGACGAGTTCCCGTTCCTGCTCGGCCACGAGGCCGCCGGTGTCGTCGAATCCGTCGGTGAGGGCGTCGACTCGGTCGCCGTGGGCGACTTCGTCGTCCTGAACTGGCGCGCGGTGTGCGGCCAGTGTCGCGCATGCAAGCGCGGTCAGCCGCAGTACTGCTTCGACACTTTCAACGCCACCCAGAAGATGACACTCGAGGACGGCACCGAACTCACTCCGGCGCTGGGCATCGGCGCGTTCGCCGACAAGACCCTCGTCCACGCCGGTCAGTGCACCAAGGTCGACCCGAGCGCCGATCCGGCCGTCGTCGGCCTGCTCGGCTGCGGTGTCATGGCCGGTCTCGGTGCCGCCGTCAACACGGGCGGAGTCACCCGCGGCCAGTCCGTCGCCGTCATCGGCTGCGGCGGTGTCGGCGACGCCGCGATCATGGGTGCGCGCCTGGCAGGTGCCGTCACGATCATCGCCGTCGACCGCGACGACAAGAAGCTCGAGTGGGCCACCGACCTCGGTGCCACCCACACCGTCAACTCCAGCGGGGTCGACGCGGTCGAGGCGATCAAGGAGCTGACGGGCGGTTTCGGTGCGGACGTCGTCATCGACGCGGTGGGCAGGCCGGAGACCTACAAGCAGGCCTTCTACGCCCGCGACCTCGCCGGCACCGTCGTCCTCGTCGGTGTACCCACCCCGGATATGACCCTCGAGATGCCGCTGATCGACTTCTTCTCGCACGGCGGCTCGCTCAAGAGCTCGTGGTACGGCGACTGCTTGCCCGAGCGCGACTTCCCGACCTACGTCGACCTGTACCAGCAGGGACGCCTGCCGCTCGAGAAGTTCGTCACCGAGCGCATCGGCATCGACGACGTCGAGAAGGCGTTCGAGACGATGCACCGCGGTGAGGTCCTCCGTTCGGTGGTGGTCCTGTGAGCACCTCGCCGATTCGCGTCGACCGGGTCGTCACGTCGGGCACCTTCGCGCTCGACGGCGGCGAATGGGAGGTCGACAACAACATCTGGCTCGTCGGCGACGACTCCGAGGTGGTCGTGATCGACGCCGCGCACACCGCGCAGCCGATCATCGACGCCGTCGGTGGACGGAAGGTCGTGGCGATCGTGTGCACGCACGCACACAACGACCACATCACCGTGGCGCCGGAGCTGTCCGAGAAGCTCGACGCGCCGATCCTGCTCAACCCGGCCGACGACGTGCTGTGGGAGATGACCCACCCGGGTGTCGCGCACGGCACGCTCGAGGACGGGGAGCGGATCCGGGTGGCCGGAACCGACATCCAGGCGATCGCCACGCCGGGTCACTCGCCGGGTTCGACCTGCCTGTACCTGCCGGAAGCGGGTGAGCTGTTCACCGGCGACACCCTGTTCTCCGGCGGACCGGGCGCGACGGGCCGCTCGTTCTCGGACTTCCCGACCATTATCGGGTCGATCCGCGACAAGCTGTTCGTCCTGCCCGCGGAGACGAAGGTGCACACCGGTCATGGCGACGGCACCACGATCGGCACCGAGTCGCCGCACCTCGAGGAGTGGATCAAGCGCGGCAGCTGATGCTGCCGATGCGCGGTTCCGGCGGCGGTTGCCGTCGGAACCGCGTACGAGCGCACGGCTAGTCTCACCACCATGGCGAAGAAGCAGATCCCGGTGATCGTGGTGGCCGGATTTCTCGGCGCGGGGAAGACGACGCTGCTCAACCACCTGCTGCGCAACACCCGCGGTGCGCGGATCGGTGTGATCGTCAACGATTTCGGTTCCGTCAACATCGATTCGATGATGGTGGCGGGGCAGGTCGACTCGATGGTCTCGCTGAGCAACGGATGTCTGTGCTGCGCAGTCGATGTCAGTGACATGGACGCGATGCTCGACAAGCTCGCCCACCGCTCGTCCGATCTCGACGTGATCGTCGTCGAGGCGAGTGGACTCGCCGAGCCCCGCAACATGATCCTGCTCGTCGCCGGTTCGGAGAACGAATACGTCTCCTACGGTGGCCTCGTGCTGGTCGTCGACGCGGTGGAGTTCGACGCGACCGCCGAGCAGCATCCCGAGCTCGAACAGCACGTGGCGCTCGCCGATCTGGTGCTGATCAACAAGACCGACCGGATCGACGGTGAGGCCCACGACGATCTGCTGACGCGCCTGTGCCGGCTCAACTCCCGCGCCGCGGTCGTCTCGACCGATCACGGCCGCATCGACCCGGCGTTGCTGTTCGACATCCCGGAGCGGCCGGGTCCGCAGCCGGGGGAGCAGCTCACCCTCGACCGGTTGCTCTACGAGCAGGACGACCACGAGCACACCCATCTGCACGACGGCTACGACGCGATCACCTTCGAGTCAGCAGATGCACTGCACCCCCGCGTGCTGGTCGATCTCCTCGAGAACCAGCCCGCAGGGGTGTTCCGTATCAAGGGATACGTGCGAGTCGCTGCCGGACTGGACACCGGCACCTATCTGTTGCACACCGTCGGCGACCACATCAGGTTCGAACCGGCGGGTCGCGGCGACGACGTGCCCGACGGGACGCAGCTCGTCGTCATCGGGGCCGATCTCGACTCCGACGACGTACGCGAGCGCCTACGCCGCTGCGTGCCGACCGAACCGGTGTCCGCGGACGCGATGTACGCGATACACCGATTCACGCCCCGCTGAGGCGGAAGGCCGATTCATCCCGCTGAGGCGGAAGGCAGGCCCTTCGGCTCAGCGAGCGGCGGAGGTACGGCGCTGGGGACGACGACGGCCACCGGTGGCAGCTGCGGCGCCCTGACCGGCCGAACGCTGACCGCCGGCCGCGCGCTGCCCACCCGAGGAGCGCTGCCCACCCGAGGAGCGCTGACCACCGGCGGAACGCTGTCCGCTCGACGAGGAACGCTGACCCGAACCGGAGCCCTGGCGGGGAGCCGACGAACGGCGGCTGCCGCCGTTGCGCTGCGGACGCGACGGCGCGGAAGCCTGCTTCGGTGCCGGCGCGACGTACGGCGCGATCTCGCCGACGAGCTTCAGCACGTGCTCGGAATCCGCCGTCACCTTGATGGGGGTGACGTCGATGGCGGCCTTGCGCATGATGGCCGCGAGATCCCTGCGCTGGTCGGGTAGGACGACGGTGACGACGTCGCCGGTGCTGCCGGCGCGGGCCGTGCGACCGGAGCGGTGCAGGTACGCCTTGTGCTCGGCCGGGGGATCGACGTGCACGACGAGTTCGACGTCGTCGACGTGGACACCACGTGCGGCGACGTCCGTCGCAACGAGCACCCGCGCCTCACCCGACGAGAACGCGGCGAGATTGCGGTCGCGGGCGTTCTGGGAGAGGTTGCCGTGCAGGTCCACCGCTGGGATGCCGGAGTCGGTGAGTTGCTTGGCGAGCTTGCGGGCCTGATGCTTGGTGCGCATGAACAGGATTCGGCGACCGGTTCCCGATGCGAGGGTGCGGACGAGGTCCTTCTTCGTATCCATGCCCGCGACGTCGAAGACGTGGTGGGTCATCGCGGCGACGGGGGAGGTGGCCTCGTCGACCGAGTGCATGACCGGGTTCTTCAGGAACCGCTTGACGAGCTTGTCGACGCCGTTGTCCAGGGTGGCCGAGAACAGCAGGCGCTGACCGTCTTTCGGTGTCGCCGTCAGGATGCGGGTGACGCCGGGCAGGAAGCCGAGGTCTGCCATGTGATCGGCCTCGTCGAGCACTGTGACCTCGATGTCGTCGAGCACCACGAACTTCTGGCGCATGAGGTCCTCGAGGCGGCCCGGGCAGGCGATGACGATGTCGACGCCGCGGCGGAGGGCCTCGACCTGGCGCTTCTGCGACACGCCGCCGAAGATCGTGGTGACCTTCAGACCCGACGAATGCGCGAGCGGTTCGATGGCCGCGGCGATCTGGGTCGCCAGTTCGCGGGTGGGAGCCAGGATCAGGCCACGCGGACGGCCTGCCGCCCTGGTGCTCCTGCCTGCGAGGCGAGCGGCGAGCGGGATCGAGAAGGCCAGGGTCTTACCGCTACCCGTGCGTCCGCGTCCGAGCACGTCACGACCGGCGAGGGTGTCGGGGAGGGTGTCCACCTGGATGGGGAAGGGGCTGGTGATCCCGGCGTCGTTCAGCGTGGCGACGAGCGGGCGGGGCACCCCGAGATCGGAGAAAGATGTGGTCATGGAACAGCGCTGCCTTTCGATGCGGCGTGTGTGCACTCGACGGACCGTGTGCCCGTGGTGCTGTGCGATCGCCGCAAGGAAGGCCGGTGCATCTGTGCGTACTGCATCTGTGCATGCGGGCCGGGCACGATCCCGGTCCGCCGGTATCCCACGACGGTGGGCGTCGTCGTGACGCCCGAACCATGTCACCCTACCGCACGGGGTGCGTCAGTCCCTGATGTGACTACAGACCCACCCACTCCGAGGCACCCTCGGTGAAGTGCTGACGCTTCCAGATCGGCACTTCGGCCTTGATGCGTTCGACCAGTTCGGCGCAGGTGGCGAAGGCTTCTGCGCGGTGTGGGGCGGCGACCGCCGCGACCAGCGCGAGATCGCCGAGGGTGAGATCGCCCACTCGGTGCACCGCCGCGACCGGGAGCCCGGACTTCGCCGCGACGTCCTCGCAGCACCGCCGCAGGAACGTTTCGGCATCCGGATGTGCCTGGTACTGCAGCGCGGTCACCGACTGTCCACCGTCGTGATTGCGGACGACACCGGTGAAGAGCACCACCGCACCGTGTTCGGCGCCTGCCACCGCGGCGTCCACCGTTGCGGGATCGAGCGGTTCCGAGGAGATCCGGGCCAGTAGTTCACTCATGAGCGCCGCCTCCTGCGACTTGTGCCAACAGATGGTCGAGGATCGGGTCGAGGGCGGCGAGACCGTCCTTCACCCCGCCGGGCGAGCCGGGCAGGTTCACGACGACCGTGTGGCCGACGAGACCGGCGACGCCGCGCGAGAGCACGGCGTGCGGGGTGGCCTCGAGTCCGCGCTGCCGGATCGACTCCGCGATGCCGGGCAGTTCACGATCGAGCAGGGCGAGAGTCGCTTCGGGGGTCGCGTCGGTCGGCGACGCCCCGGTTCCGCCGGTCGTCACGACCAGGGCAGGGCCCGGACGGACCGCGTCGGCGAGACCGGCTGCGATGTCGGCGTCCGCGTGGACGAGGGGACCGCGGACCGCGAATCCCTTGTCCTCGAGCCACGACCGGATGAGCGGTCCGGTGCGGTCCTCGCGGGTGCCCGCGGCGACACCGGTCGACGCGACGACCACGGCGGCGGAGCGTCCGGTCTTCTCCACGGGCTGTTCGCCGGCCCCGGGGGTCCCGTCCCGGCCGGGTGCGTCGTCACGGGTCCAGTGGCCGCGCTTGCCGCCCTCCTTGGAGATCAGCCGCACGCCGTCGAGAACGGCGGCCGGATCCACGGCCTTGACCATGTCGTGCAGGGTCAGGCCGGCGACGGCGACCGCGGTGAGCGCCTCCATCTCGACTCCGGTCGGGCCCTTGGTCTTCGCGGTGGCCTCGATCGTGATCGAGGTGTCGGTGAAGTCGAACATCACCTTCACCGACGACAGCGCCAGCTGGTGGCACAGGGGGATGAGCTCCCAGGTGCGTTTCGCCGCCGCGATGCCGGCGATGCGGGCCGTGGCCAGGACGTCGGCCTTGGGCATGTCGTCGGCGCGGACGAGCGCGACCACCTCGGGAGTGGTGACGAGTTCGCCTGCCGCCACGGCGATCCGTGTGGTGTCGGTCTTCGAGGAGACGTCCACCATGCGGGCGCGTCCCTGGTCGTCCAGGTGGCTGAGGTCGGTCACAGGATCCGTACTTTCACGAGGTCTCCGGCTTCGAGGGAGGTGGTGTCGGCGGGGATGTCGAGGAGCACGTCGGCGGCGGCGAGTCCGGCGACGAGATGCGACCCGTGCCCGCGGAAGGGGGTCACCCCCTTCTCGTCGAGTCGCCCGCGCAGGAACTGCCGGCGTCCCGGGATCGACGTGAGATCCTCGGTGAGCGGCAAGCTCTCGCACACGACGGGCGGATAGCCGGCGGCGGCCCGCAGTGCGGGTCGCGCGAACACCTCGAACGAGACGAGCGCGCTGACAGGATTGCCGGGGAAGGTCAGGATCGGCACGCCGTCGACCACGGCGGTGCCCTGAGGGCCGCCCGGCTGCATCGCCACCGAGACGAACTGCCCGCCCCGCGGCGCGAGCGTGTCCTTCACGACCTCGAAGTCGCCCTTCGACACTCCGCCGGAGGTGAACACGACGTCGGCGACGCCCACGGCATGTTCGAGCATCGTCACGAACTCCTCCGGATCGTCGTGGCAGTGGTCGATGGTCACGACGTCGGCACCGTTGGCCGACGCGCTCGCGGCCAGCGCCGGTCCGTTCGAGTTGAAGATCTGGCCCGGCCCGAGTTCGCCCCCCGCCGTGACGAGTTCGCTGCCGGTCGAGATGATCGCGACCCGCGGCCGTGCACGGACGGAGATCGAGGTGAGGCCGACGGCGGCGAGCGCGGCGATGTGTCGGGCGGCGAGGACCGTGCCCGCGGGAAGCAGCAGATCGCCCTTGCAGACGTCGGTTCCCGCCTCACGCACATAGGTTCCGGGCGTGACGCTGCGCTCGACGGTCACGCTGCCGGCGCCGTCCGAGTCGGGGGTGGTCGCACGGGTGTCCTCGACCGGGACGACGGCGTCGGCGCCGTCCGGGACGGGAGCGCCCGTCATGATCTTCAGAGCGTGCCCCGGTTCGAGTGCCGCGACGGTGTCACCCGCGGCCAGCACGCCCTGGACGGGCAGGTCGGCGGGGGTCGACGCGAGATCGCCGGCGCGGACGGCGTAGCCGTCCATCTGGGAGTTGCGGAAGGGTGGCAGGTCCAGCGGCGACTCGACGTCCTCCGTGAGGGTGCGGTGCAGCGCGTGCGCGAGCGGCACACGCAACGGGCTCTTCTTCCGCAACGGGTCGAGCAACGCCGCCACGTGCTGTTCGTGTTCCTCCACGGACCGCCTGCCGCTCGTCATGCCGCCATCCTAGGCACACGAGGGCCGTGCCCCGCCGTCCACGACGCGCCGCGTGTGCCCCGTCTGTCCGGATGCGATGTCACGATCGGCGGTTGTGGGCATACTGGGCTGTATGAAAGCGATGGTCGTATGACAGCGGTGGACATGGGCATCCCGGTCGTGCGCGATCGCGCAGACGACGCGTCCGATCGGCCCGACGTGCCCGAGCTTCTCGATCGCTTCGGTCGCATCGCCCGCGACCTGCGCGTGTCCCTCACCGAGAAGTGCTCGTTGCGCTGCACCTACTGCATGCCGGCCGAGGGACTTCCCGAGATTCCGCGCGACCAGCTGCTCGCGAGCGCCGAGATCGTGCGTCTGGTGGGCATCGCGACCGGTCGACTCGGTGTCCACGAGGTGCGCTTCACCGGTGGGGAACCGCTCATGCGCCGCGATCTCGAGGAGATCGTCGCCGGATGCGCGCAGCAGACGCCGGGGCTGCCGATCGCGCTGACCACCAATGCGGTCGGTCTCCGGCACCGTGCGCGGGCGCTGGCGGACGCCGGACTGACCCGCGTGAACATCTCCCTCGACACCATCGACCGCGAGCACTTCGCGCGGCTCACGCGCCGCGATCGGCTCGATTCGGTGCTCGACGGTATCCGCGCCGCGGTGGCCGCCGGACTGGGTCGGGTCAAAATCAACGCTGTCCTGATGCCGGAAACCCTCGAAGGTGCGGCCGATCTGCTCGCGTGGTGCCTGGACGAGGGCGTGGAACTGCGGTTCATCGAGCAGATGCCTCTCGACGCCGATCAGAACTGGGCGCGCTCGCAGATGGTGCCGGCCCAGCAATTGCTCGACGTGCTCGGGCAGCGGTTCACGCTCACGGAGACCGAACGCGAGGACCTGTCCGCGCCGGCCGAACGCTGGCTCGTCGACGGCGGACCGGCGACCGTCGGGATCATCGCGTCGGTTACGCGGTCGTTCTGCAGCGACTGCGACCGCACGCGGTTGACGGCCGAGGGAACGGTCCGGTCCTGCCTGTTCAGCGACCGGGAGACCGACCTGCGCGCCGCTCTGCGGGGCGGCGCCACCGACGACGAACTCGCCGCGCTGTGGCGCGGGGCGATGTGGAACAAGTGGGCCGGACACGGCATGGACGCGGCGGACTTCGCGCCGCCGCAGCGGAGCATGGGAGCTATCGGTGGCTGAGGTGACGACGGGGATCGAGGTGCGGTACTTCGCGGCCGCAGCAGATGCGGCCGGACGCGAGAAGGACACGATCGACCTGCCGGAAGGCGCCGATCTCGGCACGCTGCGTGCCGTCCTCGTCGATCGTTACGGCGCCGATATGGAGCGGGTCCTGTCGGTGGCGGCCTTCCTGCTCGAACCCGGCGACGGCGGCACGGGCGAACTCACCCGGGACCTCGGCCGGCCGGCCGGGTCCCGAGTGGACGTCCTGCCGCCCTTCGCGGGTGGTTAATCCTCACGCCACCAGGTGTCGAAGGGCCCCACGGGCATCACGCGCTTGTGCCGCGTGTCGAGGAACTTGGCCTCGAGGCGCTTGGCGAGGTCGTCGGTGACGTCCTTGCCCTCGAGATAGTCGTCGATCTCGCTGTAGGCCATGCCGAGCGCTTCCTCGTCAGGCAGCGCGGGACGGTCGTCCTCGAGATCGGCGGTGGGGATCTTGATCCAGGTGCTCTCGGGTGCTTCGAGTTCGCGCAGCAGCGCCGCACCCTGCCGCTTCGTCAGACCGGCCAGGGGAGTGATGTCGACGCCGCCGTCGCCGTACTTGGTGTAGAAACCGGTCACCGCTTCGGCGGCGTGGTCGGTGCCGACCACGAGGTAGCCGAGTTCTCCGGCGATCGCGTACTGGATCATCATGCGTTCGCGGGCCTTGATGTTGCCGCGCACGAAGTCGCGCAGACGCGTCTCGGTGCCGTACAGCGCGCGAGCCGCTTCCGAAGCCGTCGCGTCGGCGCCGGGCTTCACATCCACACCGAGAGTGCGATCGGCTCCGATGAACTCCAATGCGACGAGGGCGTCGTGCTCGTCGGCCTGCTTGCCGTAGGGCAGGCGGACCGCGACGAACTCCGCCGTGTGGCCCTCGGCGCGGAGCTTCTCCGCGGCGAGCTGGGCGAGCTTGCCGGCGAGGGTGCTGTCCTGCCCGCCGCTGATGCCGAGCACGAATCCCTTCGCGGGAGTGCTGCGCAGGTAGTCGGCGAGAAACTGCACCCGCGCGTCGATCTCGGCGCGCGGGTCGATGGAGGGTTTCACCCCGAGTTCTTCGATGATCCGATCGCGAAGGTTCGTCATCTTCACGACCCTAGCGTTCCTGTGTTACTGCTGCGATACAACGGAGAAGAGGGTGGGCGAAGAGGGCGGGACGAAGTGTGCGGTCGGGCAGACTCTTCGGGGTGAGCACCGGAGACGTCTTCCGCAAACACGACCCGCACACCCATCCTGATTTCTTCCGGGCCGAGGCGGCCGGTCTGGCCTGGCTCGCCGAGGCCGGTATGCCGGTGGTGGCGGTGCGGTCGGTGAGCGAGCACCACATCGAACTCGAGCGGATCGCCGAGGCATCCCCGTCCGCCGAGGCCGCACGGGAGTTCGGTGCGGCACTCGCCCGGATGCACGACGTGGGCGCCGCCGGTTTCGGTGCGGCACCCGACGATTACGACGGGCAGCTGTTCATCGGCCGCCGCCCCATGAGCCGCACCGTGCACGACACCTGGGGATCGTTCTACGTCGCAGAGCGGGTGCTGCCCTTCCTGCGCATCGCGGTCGAGGCGGGCAGCGTCACCGGCCGTCAGTGCCACGACATCGAGGCCGCCTGCGATCTCGTCGCCGCCGGAGCCTTCGACGACGAGGATCCGCCCTCGCGCCTGCACGGAGACCTGTGGAACGGCAACGTGCTGTGGTCGCAACGCGGCGTCGTCCTGATCGATCCGGCCGCGCACGGCGGCCACCGCGAGACGGATCTGGCGATGCTCGCGCTCTTCGGTTGCCCGCACCTGGGCCGGGTCGTCGACGGCTACGAGGCGGCGCATCCGCTACGCGTCGGGTGGGAGCAGCGGGTGCCCGTGCACCAGCTGCATCCACTGGCGGTGCACGCCGCGGGATACGGTGCCGGGTACGGGCGGGAGCTGCACCGGGCGGCACTCGCGACCCTCGAACTCGGAGGCAGTACGTGAACGGGATCCTCGTCGTATCCGCGACCCGCGCCGAGGCGGCGCACGTCCCGGAACGCTACGAGACGGTGATCACCGGGATCGGGAAGGTCGACGCAGCGGTGGCCGTCACCGCGGCGCTCGCGGGGTATCCGGCCGACGCGCGGCCGCTCGTCGTGAACATCGGCACCGCCGGCGCATTGCACACCCACCATTCGGGACTGTTCCTGCCGTCCGCCGCGATCAACCACGACATCAGCAGCGAGATCCTGAAGAGCCTCGGTCATCCCGTGCAGGACGTCGTGCAGATCGACGACGGTGACGGCAGCGTGCTCGCCACCGGTGATTCGTTCGTCTCGGACGCCCAGATCCGCGACGCGCTGTCCGCGCGCGCCGATCTCGTCGACATGGAGGGTTTCGCAGTTGCCTACGCCGCCCGCCGCATGGGCGCGCCGTGCCGACTCGTCAAGCACGTGAGCGACCGGGCCGACGATTCGGCGCTCGACTGGCCGAAGCAGGTCGACCGCAGCGCACAGGAACTCGCCCGCTGGCTCGTCGAGCGTTACTGAACGATTCCATGACGAACGATCTCAGCGCCCGTCCGTACGTTCGGTGAGGGTGACGGTCACCGCGCCGGTGGTCAGGGTGAGCACCTCCCCGTCGAGAGCCCACCGGGGTGTGCCCGCGAACAGCGTCCGTACCCAGTCGTCGGCGCCGTCGCGCGGGGGAGGACACGCCATTCTCGTGGACGCGAGCGTCCCGGCGCGGATCCTGCTCCCGGACAGGTCGGCGGTGCCGGTGAACCGGTTGCATCCGGCGGACGCCGCGACCCGCTCCCGAGCGGGGAACGACAACTGGAGCGGACCGCCGCCGGGGATCGGCCGCCCCTCGACCTCGGTCGAGATGTAACGGCGACCGATCGGGTCGGACGGCGACGACCCGAACATTCCGCACCCGGACAGCAGCGCACCCAGTGCGAGGACGACGACCACGCGGACTGCTCCCGGCATGGGTCTCACGGTACCGAGGAGGGATCAGCGGGCCGTGAACTCCAGTCCGTCGGTGCCGTTCGCTGCGGTGAGAATCATCGACGAGCCCCGGACGATGTAGGTGGTCTCACCTGCGAGCACGTTCAGGACGTGCGTCTCGATGTCGGCGAGCTCGGGATCGGCGCAGGCCGCGCGGGTCATGGTGAGCGGTTCGAACAGGATGACATCGTCGCCCACCTCGGCGCTGCCGCCGAACTCGTTGCACCCCGTGTTCCCGGTGAGGGTGCCGTCGTCGGCCAGGGTGAGCGTCGGCGCGGCGTTCTCCAGGGCGACCGACCTGACGACGGCGTCGGCGGTGCGCAGCGAGGTCACCACCCACTCGGTGCCGGTGATCGGCAGATCGGGGTCGACGACCTTCTCGTCCTCGAGCGAGACCGTGATGTCGTCGCCGGTGAGCATGAAGGTGTCCCCGTCGAGCGACCAGCGCGGCTCGGCGTCGAACAGCGTGGTGAGCCAAGCGTCTGCTCCCTCGCGTTCCGGCAGGCAGGCCATCATCGTGCTCGCCAGGTCCGATGCCTTCACTCGGCCGTCGGCCAGGTCCACGCCGCCGACGAAACGGTTGCAGCCGGCGGTCGCGGAGATGCGTCCGTCCTCCGGGAACTCGACGACCATCGGTCCGTCGCCCGGGATCTGCGTGCCGGTCACGCTCGTCGAGACGAAGGTGCGGCCGGTGAGGTCCTCCGCGGAGTTGCCGTCGGCCGAATCCGAATCGGTGCTGCACGCGGCGGCCACCGCTGTCAGGGAGACCAGTGCGAGCACCCGGAATGTGCGAATCATGCCGTTACGGTACGGCGCTCGACCCAGATTTGCGGCTACCTCGACCGGTCACGACACGGTGTGCGAGTTCGGCCCAGTTGTCGGCGAGTCGGCGGAGCGGATGTCCCAGCTCGCGCCACTGGTGGAGCACGAGGGTGGCCTCGAGCGACGCGACCAGCGAGGTCGCCAGCAATCGGGTGTCGCCGGTGACTCCGGCGGCACGCAGCAGTGCGTCGACGTGGGCGAGCGAGACCAGGTGGGCGGGAGCGGTGTAGTGGGAGTCGGTGGCGGATTCGGCCGCGCGGAGCAGTTCGCCCTGCACCTCGACGAGTTCGATGCGTGCACGACCGAAGGCGATGAGCCGGTCCAGGGCCTCGGCGTCGGGGCCGAGCGGTGGCGGGCCGAACAGGAAGCCCTGCTGGAACTCGCGCTCGCTGTGGTCGAGCAGTGCCCGGACGAGCCCGGCGCGGGAGCCGAACCTGCGGAAGACGGTGCCCTTGCCGACCCCGGCCCGCGCCGCGACGGCGTCCATCGTCACGGCATCGACGCCGCGCTCGGCGACGAGCAGGGCGGCGGCGTCGAGCAGACGGGAACGATTGCGCGCTGCGTCGCCCCGTTCGGAGAGTCGTTCGTCCGCCAGGGGGAGAGCCCGGCTGTTCGCCGCAGACAGCGCCCGACCGTCCGCGTGCGGGAGGGGGCGAGTGTTCACAAGGTCACACTCTAGCGGGGCAGGGAATAAAGCGGACCACGGTCCGTTTAAAATTGCGTAGTCAACCACTTCGACCCGAGGATGTTCCCATGACCCGAGTTCTCGCCCTCGTCGGCAGCCTGCGTGACGGCTCCGTCTCCCGCCAGCTCGCCGAGACCGCCGCGGCGGTTGCTGCCGAGAACGTCGAGGTGACCCTCTACGAGGGCCTCGCCGACGTTCCCTTCTACAACGAGGATCTCGACGGCGAGGCTGCCCCCGCTGCTGCCGTGGCTCTGCGCGACGCCGCTGCCGAGGTCGATGCCGTGCTGATCGTCACGCCCGAGTACAACGGCACCGTCTCCGCGGTGCTCAAGAACGCCGTCGACTGGCTGTCGCGCCCCTACGGTGCCGGCGCACTGAGCGGCAAGCCCGTCGCCATCGTCAGCCAGTCGCCCAGCCAGAACGCTGCGAAGTGGGCGCTCGAGGACGCGGTCAAGGTCGTCGGAATCGCCGGCGGCAAGGTCGTCGACGCCGGCTCGCTGTCGGTCGGCGAAACCTTCGGCAAGTTCGGCGGCGAGCACGCCAAGGAGCACGCCGAGACCGCGCAGCAGGTCGCAACGGTCGTCGCCGCACTGGCCGACGCCACCAAGGTGCTCGCCGACGCCTGATCGAGACGTCCGTCGTCCCTGCCGGTACCGCCGGCACCGAGAGCGGCCGGCGGACCGACCGACACCCCCGGTGCCGGAGACCCGTGAGGTCTCCGGCACCGCGTATCCGCAGGGTCCGGCCGAGCCGCGGACGCTCCCCTCGTCGCTCGTCGCATCTCGACGGTTCGATGACGCCTGCAGCGGGAATGCCCCGAACACAGCCCACTGTTCGGAGGTTTGCCCATGACAAGCGGGGACACGAGGACCGATACCGGCCACCGACCCGATCTCGACATAGTTCTCCACGTCGACGGGGTGGAGCGTCGCGTCCCGATCGACGTCCGCACCACCGTGCTCGACGCACTGCGCGACCGCCTCGGGATCACGTCCCCGAAGAAGGGATGCGATCTCGGTCAGTGCGGAGCGTGCACCGTGCTGATCGACGGCCGGCGCACCCTCTCGTGCCTGGCCCTCGCCGCCTCGCACGACGGCGCCGAGATCGTCACCGCCGCCGGACTCGGCGACGGGGAGATGCATCCGCTCCAGGCGCAGTTCATCGAGGACGACGCCTTCCAGTGCGGCTACTGCACCCCCGGCCAGATCTGTTCGGCCGTCGGCATGCTCGACGAGTTCGCCGACGGGGCGCCGAGTCACGTAACGGCCGATCTCGAACAGGCACCCGAACTCGACGACGACGAGATCCGGGAACGCATGAGCGGCAATCTGTGCCGCTGCGCCGCCTATCCCAACATCGTCTCGGCGATCCGCACCGTCGCCACCGGCGACAGCCGAATCGGTGCAGGCGACAGCCGAATCGGTGTCGGCGACAGCCGCCTCGATACGGAGGAGACGCGATGAGCCCCCTCCGCTACGAGCGACCGGCAGATCCCGCCGCCGCCGTCGCCGTCGTGCACGAGACACCGGGTGCGGTCTTCCTCGCGGGCGGCACGAATCTGGTCGACCACCTCAAACTCGGCGTCGCGACCCCCGATCTCCTCGTCGACGTCTCGCATCTTCCGCTCGACGCCGTGGAGGAGACGGCCGACGGGGGAATCCGGGTGGGCGCCAACGTCCGCAACAGCGACCTCGCGGCGCATCCCTTCGTGCGGCGCAACTACCCGGTGCTGTCGCGCGCACTGCTCGCCGGTGCCTCACCCCAGCTCCGGAACACCGCGACCACCGGCGGCAACCTGCTCCAGCGCACGCGGTGCTCGTACTTCCGGGACGTGAGCACCCCCTGCAACAAGCGCGAACCCGGCAGCGGCTGCTCCGCCATCGGCGGATACACCCGCTACCACGCGATCCTCGGCGCCTCGGAGCACTGCGTGGCCACCCATCCGTCCGACATGGCGGTCGCCCTGCTCGCGCTCGACGCCGAAGTCCTGGTCCTCGGCCCGGACGGCGAGCGCGCCATCGCGGTAGAGGACTTCTACCGACTCCCCGGCGACACACCCGAGCGCGACACCGTGCTCGAACGCGACGACCTCATCGTCGGCGTGCAGATCCCCGCGGCGCAGAGTTCGCTGTCCACCTATCGCAAGGTGCGCGACCGGGCGTCCTACGCCTTCGCGTTGGTCTCCGTAGCGGCCGAGATGACCGTTGCGGACGGGACGATCACCGGGTGCCGCATCGCATTCGGTGGGGTCGCACACCGGCCCTGGCGGGCACACCGCGCGGAGGAAGCACTCCTCGGGCAACAACCCTCCGATGAGGTCTTCGCTGCGGCGGCCGAGGCCGAACTCGCCGACGCGAGTCCCCTCGACGGCAACGCCTACAAGATCCCGCTGCTGCGGCGAACCGTGGTGGCGACCCTGCGCGAACTCGACGAACGACGGGAACGAGGTGGATCCGCATGAGCCCCGAGCCGATCCGAGCAGGTGGACGCTCCACCGCGCGCATCGACGGACCGGCGAAGGTCGCCGGGACGGCACCGTACGCCTACGAGCACCCGGTCGACGATCCCGCCTACCTCGTACCGCTCACCTCCACCATCGCCCGTGGACGCGTCGACCGCATCGACACCGCCGCCGCAGAAGCGGTGCCCGGGGTGCTGAAGGTCCTCACTCCCTGGAACGCCCCACGTCTCACCGAAGAGGCCGAGGGCGAGTACTCCGTCCTGCAGACACCCGACGTGCTGTACCGGGGTCAGATCATCGGCGCGGTCGTCGCGGAGAGCTTCGAGATCGCCCGGGAGGCATGCTCGCTCCTGAAAGTCGAGTACAGCGAGGAACCGCACGACGCGCTCTTCCGCGCCGACCATCCCGACGCGTACACACCCGAGACCGTCAACGGCGGCTACGAACCCGACACCGAGCGAGGCGACGTCGACGCGGCGTTCGCCCGCGCCGAGACGGTGATCGATCAGTGGTACTCCACCCCTGAGGAACACAACAATCCACTCGAACCGCACACCGTGGTCGCGATCTGGCGGAACGACGTCGTGCCGTCGAACAGTGAGACCGACGGATACACTCTGACGCTGTACACCTCGACGCAACATCCGCACGGTGTCGTCGAGACCCTCGCGCCGGTCTTCGGTCTCGACGCGGCCCGGATGCGGGTGGTCTGTCCGTACATCGGTGGGGGATTCGGTTCCAAGGGCGGTCCTCACGCGCACGACGTCCTCGGTGGACTCGCGGCGCGGGCCCTGGCCGGGAAAGCGATCAAGTTCGCGGTCTCCCGACCAGACATGTTCGGTTACGTCGGGTACCGCGCTCCGACCGCCTCGCACATCCGGCTCGCGGCCGACAGTGACGGCAAGCTCACCGGTCTCGTGCACGAGGCGTTCGCCCAGTCGTCCCGGGTCACCGAATTCGTCGAACAGGCGGGGGGGCCGCTGCGCAATCTCTACGACGTCGCCAACGCCCGCACGTCGCATCGCGCGATCACTCTCGACGTGCCGGCGCCGTTCTGGATGCGCGCGCCAGGTGAAGCGCCGGGCATGTTCGCCGGCGAGGTCGCGATGGACGAGCTCGCCGCCGAACTCGGGATCGACCCGATCGAACTGCGCATCCGCAACGAACCCGAGTCCGATCCGGAGACGGGGAAGCCGTGGTCGTCGCGCCGGCTCGTCGAATGCCTCCGCGGAGGAACACAGCGATTCGGGTGGGATCCGTCCGACCGCGAACCCGGCACCCGGCGGCAGGGCAACACCCTGATCGGTACCGGCATGGCGGTCGCGACCTATCCCCACATGGTCAATCCCGGCTCGGAAGCCCAGATCCGGTATCTCGGGGAGGGGCGCTACTCCGTCCGCATCGGAGCCACCGACCTCGGTACGGGTGCGTGGACGGCCCTGACCCTCATCGCCGCCGACGCACTCGGATGCCGACCGGAGGACGTCGACCTCGAGATCGGCGACAGCGCACTGCCCAACGGCACGGTGGCCGGCGGATCGTCGGGCACCTCGTCCTGGGGAACCGCGATCGTCACGGCCGCAGAACAATTCGGTAAACGCTTCGGCGACGATCCGCCGGTGGGTGCCGAACTGTCCGCGTCGGCAGCCGAGAACCGCGAACTCGAGCACTACACCGCGCAGTCCTTCGGTGTGCACTTCGCCGAGGTGCACGTCGACGCCGACACCGGCGAGATTCGGGTGCCCCGGATGTTCGGTCTGTTCTCCGTGGGACGGGTGATCAATCCGCGAACCGCGCGTTCGCAGGTCATCGGCGGGATGTCCTTCGGGATCTCGATGGCGCTCTTCGAGGAGAGCATCCGCGACGCGCGTTTCGGGCACGTCGTCAACCACGATCTGTCCGAATACCACGTGCCGACACACGCTGACATCCGCCGGGTCGAAGCGGATTGGCTCGATGACGAGGACCTGCATGCGACACCCATGGGGTCGCGGGGGATCGGTGAGATCGGGATCGTGGGCAGCGCCGCGGCGGTCGTCAACGCCCTGTGGCACGCGACCGGAGTGCGGATCCGGAACCTACCGGCCCGCCTCGACGACCTACTGCCCGGACTGCCCTGACGCGTCGGACCGGTGACAGACCAGCAGCCAGCGATTGGTGCCGGCCTGTCGCCGGTACCGCAGCTCGTCGAGCGCGGCGAGGGCGATGGCGAGTCCTCGACCGCGCTCGGCGAGGGCATCCGGGAGTTCGACCGAACGCAGATCCACACGTGCCGGGGCCCCGTCGTCGATGAATACTGCTTCGAGACGATCCGGGTGGAGCTCCAGCGTCAGCGTCACCGAGACAGCTTGTCCCCGGCCGGTGTGCTCGATGATGTTCGCGGCGATCTCCGCGACCGCGATCTCGAACTGCACGCGGTCGGACTCGTCGAGTTCCTCGGCGGCGAACATCTCCGCGACCAGATCCATGATCCGGTCGAGGGTGCCCTCGCTCGTCGGGGCGGACAACTCCCACCGGCAGGGCGCCCCGTCGGACGGCTGCGCGTCGGACGGGGCGTCAGTCGCCATCGAAGGCCGCGTCCGCGGAGTCGTGGGTCGCCAGGACCCGATCGAGGCGGGTCAGCGCGAGCACGCTCTGCACCTGCGCCGTGGGCGAGGCGATCCGCAGGTCGCCGCCGGCCTGCCGCGCCGCCTTCAATCCGGACACGAGTGCGCCGAGCCCGGACGAGTCGATGAACTCGGTCGTGCTGAGGTCGACGAGGAGCCGATGGGATCCGTTCTCGACGAGATCGCGCAACTGCTCGCGAAGACGTGGCGCCGCAACCATGTTCAGACGACCGGTGGGTTGCACGACGGTACTCGTTCCGACCGTGCGGGTTTCGTAATGGCTCATCGAACTCCTTCGTTCTCGGGTCCACGGTAGCGAGCCGCGCCGATCACCACCGACAGAATCAACAGGTCGAAGACGACCCAGACGAGGTTCGCGGTCACGCCGAGAACCGAGATGTCGCCGAGGAACAACCGCACCGCGCCGACGACCGCCGCCACGACCAGCAGTGCCATGACGAGCAGTTGCTGACGGAACAGATACCAGGGGACGCCCTCGCCGCCCTGGCGTGTCTTCGGGGTGACCGCGAAATCGAGCGGTTTGTCGAAGTACACGTTGAGGAAGGCCGTCCAGCATGCCTTGATCCACACCGGGAACAGCGCGAGGCTGTACTGCTGGCCGCGCCAGGTCGGCGTGCCGCGGCCGACGACGAAGAACAGCAGCTGACTGAGGATCAGGAACGGGACGAGCCGCGCGAAGAAGTCGAGACTGTAGGCTTCCACCGGCAGGATCCCGAAGACGAGATAGATCATCGGCGCCGCGAAATAGGCGAGGGCCGCGAAACCGGAGAGATAGCTCCACATCGTCGCCCAGTACATGAGGCGCTGCGCGAGGGTCATGCCCTTCTGGACGAGCGGATTCTCCCGCAGCATCACCTGGATCGTGCCCTGCGCCCACCGGAGTCGCTGCGTGACCATCGTCTTCGGATCCTCCGGTGCCAGTCCGTAGGCGAGGATCTCGTGGTGGTAGACGGACTTCCAACCCGCGCCGTGCAGACGCATGGAGGTGGCCATGTCCTCGGTCACGGAGATCGTGGCCAACGCGAGCATCGGCTCGGCCTCCTCGGCGCGGTCGACGTCGACGGCCCGGATCATCGCCCGGATCGATTCGAGCGCGCCGAGCGGCGACCATTCGCGGTCGGCGAGGCGGTCGAGCACGGTCTCGTCGATGGTGAGCGCGTCGGTGCCGTGCGCGTCGAGGGCGGCGATCTCCTCGAGATCGGCTCGGATACCACCGAAGTCGGCATCGACGATGCTGCGCGCGGCGGCGTCGACCGCCTGCTGGAAGCGGAAGGTGACGTCGGCGAGCGCCGCGCCGGCCCGCCGTTCGCCGCGTGCTGTACGCACGGCCTGTCGCACCGAATCCAGTGCCGCGGCGACGTCGGGCTGGTCGGCGGGCACCTTCCGGCGTGCGCGGTCGACCACCTTTCCTGCGGTGCGCAGGGTGCGTTCGACTCCGTCTTCGACGGCTTGGACGTAACCGGTCAGGCCGAGCTGCATGAGCGCTTCGCGTCGGAGGATTGCGTTGGACCCGCAGAAGAAGGCGGCGTTCCAGCCGTCCTTGCCCTGCTGGATCGGGCCGTAGAACAGCGGGGCCTGGCTGCCGAGCGGGTCGGACTCGGGAACGTTGGTGAAGTACTGCGGTGTCTGGACCAGGGCGGTGCGGTCGTCGGTGAAATATCCGAGTGTGCGGTCGAGGATCTCGGGTTCGGGCACCTGGTCGGCGTCGAGGATGAGCAGGAACTCGCCGTCCGAATGCAGCAGCGCGTTGATCAGGTTGCCCGCTTTGGCATGGCGTGGCTTGTTCGTCCAGCTCGCCGCCCGCGTCATGTAGTCGACGCCGAGTTCGGCGGCGGCTGCGGCGAGTTCGGGCCGGGATCCGTCGTCGAGGATCCACGTCCGGTGCGGATACCGGATACGCTTCGCTGCCGTGGCGGTCCGCAACACCAGATCGACCGGTTCGTTGTAGGTGGTGATGAAGACGTCGACCGTCATCCCCTCCGGCGCTGCGGGTGGTTCGGGCCGTCTCCTCAGCCGCCACATCGTCAATGCGAAGAGCAACGAGTCGATCAGGCTGTAGGTCTCGGCCAGCACCAGCGGAACCGCGATCCACCAGGCATCCCAGTTCACCGAGAACAGCCAACGCCAGACGATGTAGTTCAGGCCGACGACGACCGTGAGGACGATGAGGACACGCAGGAACGGTGACGGGTAGCCCTCCTTCGTGACGGCCTTCACGACATCTCGTTCCGTCGTATCGCGACGACCGTGACGTCGTCGAGCGGAGGTTCGTTCACCGTCAGGGCACGTGCTGCGGCCACCAGCGCCTCCGGGGTCGGATGGCCGGCGACGAAACGGCACAGTGCCGCCGGGTCGCTGTTCTCGTCGAGCAGGTCGAGCAGTCCGTCCGAGCAGACCACCAGCATGTCGCCGGGCGCGAGGTGCGCGGTCTCCGATGTCCATGTGGTGGCGGGGAACACTCCGAGCGGGGGACCGTCGCCCTCGAGGGGTTCGACCCCGCCGTCCGCGCGACGGATCGCCGCGAGTCCGTGCCCCGCATCGGCGTGGTCGACGTCTCCCGTGGAGAACTCGATCGCAGCGACGAAGGAGGTGGCGAACGTTCCCGTGTGCTCGAAGTCGTCGGCGAGGTGCTCGGCGCCGAGGGTCAGCGCCATCCCGGTGTCGAGGACGCCGACCGGACGACGTCCGAAGCGCTCGAGCACCCGGCCGGCACCGCGCAACGAGGAACGCACGCCCGACGCCAGGATCGCCGCGCCGAGGCCCTTTCCCATCACGTCGGCGACGGAGATCACGACGCCCTCACGGAGCCGGTAGTGGTCGTAGAAGTCGCCACCCACCACGAAGGCGGGCAGGCAGACGGTGGCGATCTCGTAGCCCGGAAGGTCGGATAGCGGCCGGGGGAGGAGCTGCTTCTGGATCTCGGCGGCGCGGTCGAGTTCGTCGGACCGGTCGAGTTCGCGCTGGGTCCATTCGGCCAGCTCCGCGAAGGTGTCGAGCTGATCCGGGTCGAGGTTCCTCTCCTCGGTGTCGTAGATGCAGAAGGTGCCCACGGGATGACCGGCCGGACCGAACAGGGGGTAACCCGCGTAGAACCGGATCCCACCCTCACCACCGATACCGGGGATGTCCATGAAGGCGGGATCGGTTGAGGCGTCGGGAAGGACGAGTGCGGGGTCGTCCGGCCGCTCGTACGCGCGCGCGATGGTGGTGCGGCACACCGTCCTCTCGCGAGGAACTTCGGAGAGTTCGAGTCCGAGGATCGACTTGAACCACTGCCGGTCGTGGTCCATCAGCGACACCGACGCCATGGGGACGCCGAACACGCGGCACGCCATGCGGGTGATCTTGTCGAAGCGCTCCTCGTGAGGGGTGTCGAGCAGCTCGAGTCGCTCGACGTCGCGCATGCGCTCGTCCTCGAGATGGTCGGGGAGCAGCGACGCCTCGGATGTCATCGTGCGGTGTGTCTCCTGTGCAGAGCGTCGTCCAGGGCCGCCGCGCACTCGGCCGTGCTGGTCAGGCGCCAGTCGGTTTCCTTGTTGTGATGGAACCACACGAACGTCGTCACCGCGGGGTGACTGTCCAAGTAACCCACCAGATCCCGGATCCAGTCCGGCTTCGACCCACCGGCCTCCGCGCTCGCGACCTCGGTGACCGCGACGGGACGACCCGGGGCGATCCGGCCGAGCTCGTCGAAGGTCGGTCCGAACAGATCTTCGGGGGACTGCCAGCGACTCCACGGCCGGGTGGTGCCCCAGTTGTAACCGTCGACCCCGACGACGTCGACGTGGTCGTCACCGGGATACAGGGGTGCGATGGGACTGCTGCCCTCGTGCGGGACGTTGACCGTCCAGATCCAGCGCACGTTGTCGGCCCCCTTGGAAGCGAACAGTTCGTGCACGTGTCGCCACGCCGCGACGTAGGTCTCCGGTGGGGTGCCGCCGGCGGGACCCCAGGGATACCAGTCCCCGTTCGGCTCGTGTGCGAAGCGCAGGTACACCGTCCCGCCCCAGGCGGTGAGTTCGTCCGCCCACCGGTAGAGATGGTCGTCGTGGATCCCGGCGGCGATGTCGGCCATCGTGATCGACGTCCGGTCGTATGTCCCGTCGCCACGCTGCAGCCACGGTTCCCACGTGACGATCGGGTCGGCTCCCGAGGCGCGCACGATGTCGAGGGCCCCGACGGGTGGTGGGGAGAGGAAGTCGACGAACCACAGCACCGCGCCGGGTGCGGTGCCGACCGCCTCGGTGACCGCGCGGTACTCGTCGACGGCCACCGGGCCGCCCGGGGTGCTGATGCCGAAGCGGGGACACGCGGTGCTCGTCTCGTCGAGCGGGGCGGAGATCGGTTCGCACTCACGGCGCGAGTCGCAGGCGGCGCACAGGGACAGTGCCAGCAGTGCGGCGAGCATCGCGCGAACCGGGTGCACGAGGAGTCATTCTTCCCGCCCGGAGCTCCCCGCGCAGGCCCTTCGGAGGGTGTTCTCGCGGTGCCCTCGCGAAGTTGTCGGTGGCACCCGCCACACTGTGCTCGAGGTCTCTCTCGTACGCGCTGCGGCGACACGCCGGGACACGCCCGAAACGCCGTGGAGGGAGGGTCGCGACCTGGGAATATCACCTTTGTAAGTCACAACATCCTGGGTTCTGTGTATCCGATGGACACAAGGTGTAGTGTCTAGACCGCTGGAGGGCCACAAGTGCCGACGATCTCTCGGGGAAGCGGGATCGGACGGATGAGTGGGCTTCCGGGTAACGCACAGCAGTCAGTCGTCAGGCCGCCCACGGCCGTCGGAAAAGGGGCATTCATGAACATCACCGTCTATACCAAGCCTGCCTGCGTCCAGTGCACCGCCACCTACCGCGCCCTCGACAAGGCCGGCATCGAGTACGACGTCGTCGACATCAGTGAGAACCCCGAGGCCCGCGACTACGTCATGGCGCTGGGATACCTCCAGGCGCCTGTCGTCGTCGCCGGCGACGACCACTGGTCGGGCTTCCGCCCCGACCGCATCAAGGCGCTTACCGTCGCTGCCTGAGCCCGGGCCGCGTTCGCGGCGGCCCGATCGTCGTCGTCTCCGGGCGGACGTGTTCTTCCGTGTCCGCCCGGGCCGGTCTTCGCAATCGAATGAAGAGTGGTGACTACCGATGGCTTCGCTGGGGTCGATCCCGGGAACATCGCTGGTGTACTTCTCGAGTACATCCGAGAACACCCACCGATTCGTGCAGAAACTCGGGATTCCGGCCAGCCGTATCCCATTGCACGATCGTGAGGGAAATTTCGAGGTCCACGATCCGTACGTGCTGATCGTGCCGACCTACGGTGGCGGGACGACCGCCACGGGCCGTGATACCCGCTATGTTCCCAGGCAGGTCATCCGATTCCTCAACAACGAGCACAATCGGGGCCTGATCCGCGGTGTCATCGCGGCGGGTAACACCAACTTCGGCGACTCGTACTGTTTCGCGGGAGACATCGTCTCGCGCAAGTGCAAGGTGCCGTATCTGTACCGGTTCGAGTTGATGGGCACGACCGACGACGTCGAGCGTGTCCGCGACGGTCTCGCCCGATTCTGGGAGTCCGTGCTCCAGAACGCCTGAGCCACATCCGTATCCGTATTCGACGCGCGTCGCGGACGTGACTGCGCGGCCGTTTCCTAACTCCGACAAGTGGGGACAGCACTGTGACCATTACCGATCCCGCTCCCGCCACGAGCGCACACCTCGACGATTCGCTCAAGGATCTCGACTACCACGCGCTCAACGCGATGTTGAATCTGTACGGCCCCAACGGCGAGATCCAGTTCGACAAGGATGTGGCCGCCGCCCGTCAGTACTTCCTGCAGCACGTCAACCAGAACACGGTCTTTTTCCACAACCTCGACGAGAAGCTCGACTACCTCGTCGAGGAGAACTACTACGAGCCCGAGGTGCTCGAGAAGTATTCGCGCGCATTCGTCAAATCGCTGTTCGAGCACGCATATTCGAAGAAGTTCCGGTTCCCGACCTTCCTCGGTGCGTTCAAGTACTACACCTCGTACACGCTCAAGACGTTCGACGGCAAGCGCTACCTCGAGCGTTTCGAGGACCGTGTGTGCATGGTCGCGCTGACGCTCGCCGACGGCGACGAGATCCTCGCCCGGCACCTCGTCGACGAGATCATCTCGGGTCGTTTCCAGCCGGCCACCCCGACCTTCCTCAACTCGGGCAAGAAGCAGCGCGGCGAGCCCGTTTCGTGCTTCCTCCTTCGCATCGAGGACAACATGGAGTCGATCGGCCGCTCCATCAACTCCGCACTGCAGCTGTCCAAGCGCGGTGGCGGTGTCGCCTTGCTGCTCAGCAACATTCGTGAGCACGGCGCTCCGATCAAGAAGATCGAGAACCAGTCCTCCGGCGTCATCCCGATCATGAAGCTGCTCGAGGACTCCTTCTCCTACGCCAACCAGCTCGGTGCCCGTCAGGGTGCCGGTGCGGTCTACCTGCACGCGCACCACCCCGACATCTACCGCTTCCTCGACACCAAGCGTGAGAATGCCGACGAGAAGATCCGCATCAAGACCCTCTCGCTGGGCGTCGTCATCCCCGACATCACCTTCGAGCTGGCGAAGAAGAACGAGGACATGTACCTGTTCTCGCCGTACGACGTCGAGCGCGTCTACGGCAAGCCCTTCGCCGACATCGACGTCACCGAGAAGTACTACGAGATGGTCGACGACAAGCGCATCCGCAAGTCGAAGATCAAGGCGCGCGAGTTCTTCCAGACCGTCGCCGAGCTGCAGTTCGAGTCGGGCTACCCCTACGTCATGTTCGAGGACACGGTGAACCGGGCCAACCCGATCGCCGGCAAGATCACGCACTCGAACCTGTGCTCGGAGATCCTGCAGGTCTCGACTCCCTCGGAGTTCAACGACGACCTGTCCTACAGCCATGTGGGCAAGGACATCTCGTGCAACCTCGGCTCGCTGAACATCGCGAAGACGATGGACTCGCCCGACTTCGCGCAGACCATCGAGGTCGCCATCCGCGGCCTGACGGCCGTCTCCGACCAGACGACGATCTCGTCGGTGCCGTCGATCGAGCGGGGCAACAACGAATCCCACGCCATCGGCCTCGGCCAGATGAACCTGCACGGCTTCCTCGCCCGCGAGCACATCTTCTACGGGTCCGAAGAAGGCGTCGACTTCACGAACATCTACTTCTACACCGTGCTGTTCCACGCCCTGCGTGCGTCGAACAAGATCGCGATCGAGCGCGGCTCGTACTTCAAGGGCTTCCCGGAGTCGAAGTACGCCTCGGGTGAGTTCTTCGACAAGTACACCGATCAGGTGTGGGAGCCTGCCACCGAGCGGGTCCGTCAGCTGTTCGCCGAGTCGGACATCGCGATCCCCACGCAGCAGGACTGGCGCGAGCTGAAGGAGTCCGTGCAGAAGCACGGCATCTACAACCAGAACCTGCAGGCGGTTCCGCCCACCGGTTCGATCTCGTACATCAACCACTCGACGAGCTCGATCCACCCGGTCGCGTCGAAGATCGAGATCCGCAAGGAGGGCAAGATCGGGCGTGTCTACTACCCGGCGCCCTACATGACGAACGAGAATCTCGAGTACTTCCAGGATGCATACGAGATCGGCTACGAGAAGATCATCGACACCTACGCTGCTGCGACGCAGCACGTCGACCAGGGGCTGTCGCTGACACTGTTCTTCAAGGACACCGTCACCACCCGCGACGTGAACAAGGCGCAGATCTACGCGTGGCGCAAGGGAATCAAGACCCTGTACTACATCCGCCTGCGGCAGATGGCGCTCGAGGGCACCGAGGTGGAGGGTTGCGTCTCCTGCATGTTGTGACCCTGCTCCACGACAGTCTTTGCATCAGCACACAATTCAGGTAGGTAACCGATGACTGCAGCAGCACACTCGCCGGCCGACGGCGTGCGCGTCAAACTCATCGATCGCGTCTCCGCGATCAACTGGAACCGCGTCCCCGACGACAAGGACGCCGAGGTCTGGGATCGTCTCACCGGCAACTTCTGGCTCCCGGAGAAGGTGCCGGTCTCCAACGACATCCAGTCGTGGGGCACGCTCACCGAGTACGAGCAGGAACTGACGATGCGGGTCTTCACGGGCCTGACGCTGCTCGACACCATCCAGGGCACGGTCGGCGCGGTCTCGCTCATCCCCGATGCGGTGACCCCGCACGAGGAAGCGGTGCTGACGAACATCGCGTTCATGGAGTCGGTGCATGCGAAGAGCTACTCGCAGATCTTCTCGACGCTGTGCTCGAGCCGCCAGATCGACGACGCCTTCCGCTGGTCGGAGGAGAACGAGCACCTGCAGCGCAAGGCGCAGATCATCCTCGACTACTACAAGGGCGACGACCCGCTCAAGCGCAAGGCCGCCTCGACGCTGCTCGAGTCGTTCCTGTTCTACTCGGGCTTCTACCTGCCGATGTACTGGTCGTCGCGGGCCAAGCTCACCAACACCGCCGACATGATCCGCCTGATCATTCGCGACGAGGCCGTCCACGGCTACTACATCGGCTACAAGTACCAGCGCGGGCTCGAGACGATCACGCAGGCCGAGCGCGACGAGCTCAAGGACTGGGTCTTCGAACTGCTCTTCGAGCTGTACGACAACGAGACCCACTACACGGCCGACCTCTACGACCAGGTCGGGCTCACCGAGGACGTCAAGAAGTTCCTGCGCTACAACGCGAACAAGGCGCTGATGAACCTCGGTTACGAGGCGCTGTTCCCGAAGGACGAGACGGACGTCAACCCGGCCATCCTGTCGGCGTTGTCGCCGAACGCCGACGAGAACCACGACTTCTTCTCGGGCTCCGGCAGCTCCTACGTGATCGGCAAGGCCGTCGTCACAGAAGACGACGACTGGGACTTCTGACGTAGACGTTCTCTGTCACCGGCCCGAACGCATCGATCCCGTACACCGGCGCAGCAGCGCCCGTGTGCGGGATCGCGTGCTTTTCGCGGCCCGGCCCGTCCCCGATAGCATCGCTCCTCGTGACCGAGACAAGAGAAGCGTCGGGCTCGCCTCGGCCGGTGACGATCGAACGCGTGCCGTCGGGCGGGCGGGCAGTCGAGCAGCGGACCCGTCTGTGGGCGGTGCTCGCCGCCGTCGTGGGGATCGTCGCATCCATCGCGATGCCGTTCCTGCCCGTGACGCAGACCACTGCGACCATCGACTGGCCGCAGAGCGAGAGCAACGCAGGCATCTCGGCGCCGTTGGTGTCCTACGCACCGGTCGATCTCGACGCCACGATCGAGTGCCGGTCCGTGCGCGACGCGCTGCCGGACGGCGGCACCGTCTTCTCCACACTTCCCGCAGGAGCTCCCGACCGTGAACGCTACGGGCTGATCGCCCGTGTCCGGCCGGCCGGTGACGACGGGCCGGCGGTGTTCGAGGTGATCTCCCGCAACACACTGCTCGCCTCCGCGCCGGTGGACGACCTGGCCGGGGACTGCTCGGTCACCCTGTCCTCGAACTCGGAACGCACCGTCGCCACGATCACCGGCTCGGCCGCGGCGTCAGGGGCGCGGACCTTCGACCGAGACCTGCGGCCCCAGCTCGTCGGCATCTTCACCGACCTGCCCGGTCCCGCACTCGACGGTGTCTCGATCACCGCGACCGTCGACACCCGCTTCACGACGTCTCCGACGGTGCTGAAGATCGTCGCGATGATCGTCGCGGTGGTCGCCACGGCACTGGCGTTGTGGACGCTGGCCCGGCTCGACCGCGCCGACGGTCGTCGCCACCGCCGCCTGTTGCCGGCGTCGTGGTGGTCGTTCACCCGCATCGACGCGCTGGTCGTCGGAACGCTGCTCGTCTGGCACGTCATCGGGGCGAACACCGCCGACGACGGTTACCAGCTCGGAATGGCTCCCGCCGCGGGCGCGGCCGGGTACATGGCGAACTACTTCCGGTGGTTCGGTGTGCCCGAGGCACCCTTCGGCACTCCCTTCTACGACGTCCTCGCCCTGATGACCCAGGTCTCGACGGCGAGCATCTGGATGCGGCTACCGGCACTGACCGCCGGAATCCTGTGCTGGTGGGTGCTCAGCCGCGAGGTCGCTCCACGTCTCGGCGTCGCACTGCGTCGCAACCGGCTTCCGCTGTGGACCGGGGCGCTGGTGTTCCTGGCGTTCTGGCTGCCGCTCAACAACGGACTGCGCCCGGAACCGATCGTCGCGACGGGCGTCGTGCTCACCTGGTGCTCGGTCGAACGCGCGATCGCCACCCGGCGTCTGCTGCCCGCGGCGGCCGCGATCCTCGTCGCCGCGCTCACCGTGACCGCGGGACCGTCGGGCATCATCTGTTTCGCTGCGCTGATCGCCGGTGCCCGCCCGATCGCCCGCATCCTCCATCGGCGTGCGCAGACCCTGGGATGGCTGCCGGTACTTACGCCGATGCTCGCGGCCGGACTGGTGATCCTGGTGCCGGTCTTCGCCGACCAGACCCTCGCGGCGGTGCTGGAGATGCAGCACGTGCACGGCGTCGGTCCGAACGTGCCGTGGTTCCAGGAGTATCTGCGCTACCAGTACCTGCTGCAGATCACCGTGGACGGCTCGCTGGCCCGCAGGTTCGCGGTCTTCACCCTGGTGTTGTGCCTGGCGGTGGCGCTCGTGGCGATGCTGCGCCGCGGTGGGCACATCCCCGGCACCGCGCAGGGACCGTCCCGCCGCATCGTCGGCATCACCCTCGGCGCGCTGGTGCTGATGATGTTCGCGCCCACCAAGTGGACCCACCACTTCGGTATCTACGCCGGTCTGGCCGCCGCGGTGGCGATGCTCGCCGCCGTGGCCACCGGACCCGCGGTGTTGCGTTCGCGACGCAACCGCGCCCTGTTCGCCGCGGCGGTGTCGTTCGTGGTGACCATGTCGTTCATCGGCCCCAACGGCTGGTGGTACGTCTCGAGCTACGGGGTCCCGTGGTGGGACAAGCCGCCGTCGGTCGCCGGATTCGGTTTCTCCACCGTCTTCTTCGCCGTGACGGTCGTCGCGTTGCTGCTGGCCGCGTGGTGGCACATCCACCCCGTCGCCTCCACCCGCACCGACACCCCGTCGCGGTTGTGGGCGGTGCCGCCGTTGACCGTCGCCGCCGCGGCGATGGTGCTGTTCGAGGTGCTGTCACTGGCCAAGGGTGCGATCTCGCAGTACCCGGGCTATTCGGTGGCACGGTCCAACGTCGACACGCTCACCGGCAACTCGTGTGCGCTCGCGAACGACGTGCTGCTCGAAACGGATCCGAACGCCTCGGTGCTCACCCCCATCGGCGCCGACGCGGCCTCCGCTCTCGATGCCGGGGGAGGGGACGGGTTCACGCCGGGTGGTGTCGCGCTCGATCTGACCCCGGACGACGACTCGGCCTCGGCCGGCACCGCCAACACCGTCGACACGAACGACGACCAGAGCTCGACCGGCGGTACCGGTGGCACCGGCGGCGGTACCGGCAGAGTCGGAATCAACGGCAGCACCGTCGCATTGCCGTTCGGCCTCGATCCGGTGACCACGCCGGTGCTGGGCAGCCACGGATCGTCCCTCGGCGACGTCACGAGCGCCTGGTTCCGGCTGCCCGAGCCCGACGCGACCGGATCGCGTGGGGATCTCGTCACGATCGCCGCGGCCGGCCGGATCTTCTCCGTCGACGCCGACGGCACCGAAACCTACGGTCAGCGACTCGAACTCGAATACGGAACCACCGCTGCCGACGGCAGCGTGACCGCGCTGGGACGGGCGTTGCCGATCGACATCGGTCCGTCGCCCTCGTGGAGGAATCTGCGTGTCCCGATGGACACGCTGCCGGCCGAGGTCGACGCGGTGCGGATCGTCGCCTCCGACAACGATCTCGCGCCCGAACAGTGGCTGGCGTTCACCCCGCCGCGCGTGCCGCAGACGCAGACTTTGCAGCAGGTCGTCGGGAGCGACACACCGGTCCTGCTGGACTGGGCTGTCGGTCTCAATTTCCCGTGCCAGCGGCAGATGGTGCACCGCAACGGCATCGCCGAGATCCCCGAGTACCGGATCCTGCCGGACCGGATCGGTGCTATCTCCACGGATCTGTGGCAGGACCACAACGGTGGCGGTCCTCTCGGCTGGACCGACCAGCTGTTGCGGGCCCGCACGATCCCGTCGTATCTCGATCACGACTGGGACCGCGACTGGGGAGCGATCGAGCAGTACACACCGATCGATCCGTCGACGGAGACCGCGGAACTCGACACCGCCACGGTCACGCGCAGCGGTCTGTGGAGCCCGGGTCCGATCAACACTGCCTACTGACGGAACCAGGCCTCCGCACGCCCGGCGAGCGCCTTCCCGAGCCGCAGACGCGACGTCTCGGTGAGTGGCTCGGGGAGGTCGTCCGGCGCGAACCACGCCACCTCGAGGTTCTCGTCGTCGGCAACGCGTGCGTCCCCGCCGGTCGCGCGGAGCAGGAAGCACACGTCGAGGTACTGCGCGACGTCGCCGTTGGGATAGGTGATGGGTGCGGTGACGTCGACGCTCGTCAGCCGCACGATCTCGGCGGCGACACCCGTCTCCTCGAGCACCTCCCGGACTGCGGCGACCGCCGGTTCCTCTCCGGGTTCGAGGATGCCGGACACCACGGCCCACATGCCGTTGTCGGCGCGGCGGGTGAGCAGGACGCGGTCGTCGCCGTCCGTGACGATCGCGCTCACCCCCGGCAGCCACAGGGGTGCGGTTCCTACGTGTGAGCGGAGCTGGACGACGAAATCGGGTATCGGCACGCCCTCGTTTCTATACCGGCAGGCGTGCTGCCGCCGGTCGAGCCGGCGATCAGTTCGAATATCCGTTGAGGGTGTGCGTCAGGTCGGTGAGGATCGCCCGCGCGGCGACCGGTCCGGGGGTCGACCACACGTCGTCGGTCACGGAGAACAGACGGTTGTCGCGCACGGCCCCGAGGTCGAGCCACTCGTCGGTCTGCATGTAGTCCTTGCCGGCCTCGAGCCCGTCCTCACCGGCGAAACGGACGAAGATCACATCGCCGTCCGCCGGGGCAGGGTCCTCCGTGTCGACGGCCTGCCACGGTTGTCCGTCGACGACCGCGAACCGCTGGGCCGGGGGCCGGGCAGCGCCGACGTCGCCGAGCACCTGCCCCGCGAACGACGCGGTGCCCTCCACGGTCGGGCCGTCGGCCGTGAACCGGACGATCGACGCCTGCGTCTGGGACGACACGAGCTCGCGGCCCAGATCGCGCGCGGCCGTCGCGTAGTCGTCGAGCACGCGACGTGCGGCCTCCGTGCGCCCGAGCGCCTCACCGACCCGGACGAACTGTTCCCTCCAGAAGACCGGATCGGACCCGACCAGCACGGTGGGTGCGATGCCGCTGAGGGAGGCGTAGACGTCCGGGGCGGTGGAGGAGCCGAGGATCATATCCGGCTGTGCGCGCTCGATCGCCGCGACGTCCGGGTTGCCCGCGGCACCCACGGGCGGGAGTTCGCCGATCCCGTGACCGAGATATTCCGGCCGGCCGGTGAGCTCGGCGCTCGCTCCCACGACGCGCTCCCACAGCCCCAGGGCGCACACCGCGTCGAGCGCCGCGGGGTCGAGGACGACGATCCGCTGCGGGTCGGCGGGCACATCCGACCGGCCTGCGGTGTGCAGGACCGGCCGGGTGCCGGTGGTGGGCTGTCCCGGATCGAGCGGGGAGGGGAGTGCGCACGCGGTCGACGTGTCCCGGTCGATGCCCACGACCGACGCACCGGCGATGCGGGTCGTGGTGCGCACGATCTCCGATGCGTCGTCGTCGGGAGGTGTGGAGCATCCGGCCAGGGCTGTCGTCACCGCAGCGACGGCTGCGACGAGCACTGCTCGTGACCGGTGCACGGAAAACACGTCGGACCAACTCCTGTAGGACGCTGCTCGGATCGGACGGCTCAGGCTATCCGGTCGTGTGACGGTCGACGCCGAAGGTGTCCGCGAGGTCGTCGAGGATGCGGTGCGCACCCTGGATGCTCACCGGCATCATCCACACGCTGTCGTCGACCTCGACCTTCCGTCCCTGCAGGTTCTCCCACAACGGATTGGTGACGAAGGGTTCGGCCGCCGCCTGCGCCTTGCCGTCGCCGAGGTCGTAGGTGGTGACGAAGATGACGTCCGCCTCGGCCTCGGTGATCAGTTCGGGGCTGATGGCGTTCATGATGCTCGACGGATCCGACGGATCGGGACCCTGGCTCGCGGGGCGGGCGAGACCGGCGTCCTCGAGCACGATGCCGCTGAACGAGGTGGTGCGGTACAGCCGGGCCGTCGGTTCACCGGCGAAGCGGACGATCGAGATCGTCGGGTTGCCGGCCTTTTCGTTGATGTCCGCACCGATGGCCGCGGCGCGCTCCTCGTACTCTGAGATCTTCTGCTCGGCGAGGTCCTCCTTGCCGATGGCCTGCGCGACGAGGCGGATGTTGTCCTTCCACGTCGGTCCGGTCGACTGGGAAAAGACGGTCGGGGCGATGGCGGACAGTTCCTCGTAGTTCTCTCCGTCGCGCACCTCCGCCGAGAGGATGAGGTCGGGTTCGAGCGCGGCCACCTGTTCGAGGCTCACGTCCGCGGTCTTGCCGACGGACACGGCGTCGGTCGCGTGCTGCCGCGAGTCGCCGAGATAGTCGGGGAATTCGTCGGTGCGGTAGTCGACGTACCCGACGAGAGGTGCCTCGAGGAGAAGCACGGCGTCGGAATAGCTCGTGTCGAGCGCGACGATGCGGGTCGGCTCGCTCTCGATCGTGGTGGAACCGCGGAAGTGTTCGACGGTCCGGGGGAAGCCGGCGGCCGAGTCGGACGCGGTGTCGGTGGTCGCGTCGTCGGAGGTGTCGGCCGAACTGCAGCCGGCGACGAGGAGTCCGGCGGTCAGCAGTGCTGCCGCGAACCGGGCTGGTCGGGAGGAGAGAACAGGCACGGGTCGTCCTTCTGTGATTGCGGGGGGAAGTGCACCCTAACCCGTGCTGTTCGCGCGTGGTGGGGTCACCTGCTGTCGCCCTGCGTGTGAAGTGCAGCACAAAATCCGATTGTGGTTGTCCGCTCCGCTCCAGGTAGCCTCGCGAGTCGAGTACGACAGTGAGTAGGACCCGGAGGGCGACCGTTTCGGGCAGGGGCTACGATTCGATGAGCGCAAGCCAGAGACCGTTCGCCTCCAGCCCGAGGTCGAGCGCGCATTCAGGAGGATTAGTGACTGCCGTAGCGCCCCAGCCAGTCCCAGAGATAGCTGCAGCAAGGCCGTACCCGCCGCGGCAGGGACCCAAGGGTTCGTTCATCTACAAGATGATCACGACCACAGATCCCAAGATGTTGGGGATCATGTACATGGTCACCTCGTTCGCCTTCTTCCTCATCGGCGGCCTGATGGCCCTGCTGATGCGCACCGAGCTCGCGGTCCCCGGCCTGCAGTTCCTGTCGAACGAGCAGTTCAACCAGCTGTTCACCATGCACGGCACGATCATGCTGCTGATGTACGCGACGCCGGTCGTGTTCGCCTTCGCGAACTACATCCTGCCGCTGCAGATCGGCGCCCCCGACGTCGCCTTCCCGCGCCTGAACGCCTTCAGCTACTGGCTGTACCTGTTCGGCGCGACGATCGTCATGCTCGGCTTCGTCACCCCCGGCGGTGCCGCGGACTTCGGTTGGACGGCGTACACGCCGCTCACCAGTGAGATCCACTCCCCGGGTGTCGGTGCCGACTTCTGGATCCTCGGCCTCGGCGTGATGGGTCTGGGCACCATCCTCGGTGGCGTCAACTTCATCACCACCGTGGTGTGCATGCGTGCACCGGGCATGACCATGTTCCGGATGCCGATCTTCACCTGGAACATCCTGATCACCAGCCTGCTGATCCTGCTCGTGTTCCCGCTGCTGACCGCCGCCTTCATGGGCCTGTTCGTCGACCGTCACCTCGGTGGCCACATCTACGACCCCGCCACCGGCGGTGTGCTCCTGTGGCAGCACCTGTTCTGGTTCTTCGGTCACCCCGAGGTGTACGTCATCGCGCTGCCGTTCTTCGGCATCGTCTCGGAGATCTTCCCGGTCTTCTCCCGCAAGCCGATCTTCGGTTACACCGGTCTTGTCTACGCCACGATGGCCATCGCGGCGCTGTCCATCGCCGTGTGGGCGCACCACATGTACGCCACCGGCGCCGTGCTGCTGCCGTACTTCTCGTTCATGACCTTCCTGATCGCCGTCCCGACCGGTGTGAAGTTCTTCAACTGGATCGGCACGCTGTGGAAGGGCCAGATCACCTTCGAATCGCCGATGCTGTTCTCGGTCGGCTTCATCGTGACCTTCCTCTTCGGTGGTCTGACCGGTGTCATCCTCGCGAGCCCGCCGCTGGACTTCCACCTGCACGACTCGTACTTCGTGGTCGCGCACTTCCACTACGTGCTCTTCGGCACCATCGTGTTCGCGACCTACGCCGGCATCTACTTCTGGTTCCCGAAGATGACCGGACGCATGCTCGACGAGCAGCTCGGCCGCTGGCACTTCTGGCTGACCTTCATCGGCTTCCACACCACCTTCCTGGTACAGCACTGGCTCGGTAACGAGGGCATGCCCCGTCGCTACGCCGACTACCTGCCGTCCGACGGGTTCACCACCCTGAACACGATCTCCACCATCGGTGCGTTCGTGCTCGGTGCCTCGACGCTGCCGTTCCTGTGGAACGTCTTCAAGAGCTACCGCTACGGCCAGGTCGTCACGGTCGACGACCCGTGGGGTTACGGCAACTCGCTCGAATGGGCCACCAGCTGCCCGCCCCCGCGGCACAACTTCACCGAGCTGCCGCGGATCCGTTCGGAGCGTCCCGCCTTCGAGCTGCACTACCCGCACATGGTCGAGAAGATGCGCGCCGAAGCGCACGTCGGCCCGGGCAGCGACAAGCACAACGTCAACGTCCTCGAGGGTGCCGACCGTACCCCCGGCGACCATCCGCGCGCCTGAGCGCAGATCGACGATCGACCGAAGCCCCACCCGTTCACCGGGTGGGGCTTCGGCCTTTCCGTGGGTCCGGACCCGCGAACGGGAGCGGCGGTTCGCCCTGCAACAATGAACGAGCGAGCCGGTACGCGCGTGCGTCCGTGTGTACCTCGACAGACAAGCGATCGGAGGCGTAGTGGCGTCTGACAGCACGGTGCTGGTGACCGTGACCGGACCTGACCATCCCGGCGTGACCTCGGTGCTCTTCGCAGCGCTGACGCGGCACGACGTCGACCTCCTCGATGTGGAACAGGTCGTGATCCGTGGCCGGCTCACCCTCGGTGTCCTCCTCGTCTGCCCGACCGATGTCGAAGCGTTGCAGGACGAGGTCGAGTCCGCGATGGCCACCATCGGCATGCACGCCGACGTCCAGATCGGTGCCGAGCGCGGCGCCCGCACCGTCTCGACCCACGCCGTCGTCGTGCTGGGCAGCCCGGTCAGTGCCAAGGCGCTGCGATCGGTGGGCCGCACCCTCGCGGCCCAGGGCGCGAACATCGATTCGATCCGCGGCATCGCCGACTACCCGCTCACCGGCCTCGAGCTGATGATCACCGCGCCCGACACCAGCGTCGAGGCCGACGCCGCGCTGCGGCACGCCCTCGTCGAACTCGCCGCGGTCCTCGACGTCGACATCGCGGTGGAGCGCGGCGGTCTCGCCCGTCGTTCCAAGCGCCTGATCGTCTTCGACGTCGACTCCACGCTCATCCAGGGCGAGGTCATCGAGATGCTCGCCGCGCACGCCGGTGTCGAGGACAAGGTCCGCGAGGTCACCGAGGCTGCGATGCGCGGTGAGATCGACTTCGCGCAGTCCCTCGAACAACGCGTCGCGACCCTCGCGGGTCTGCCGGCGACCGTCATCGACGAGGTCGCCGAGCAGCTCGAACTCACTCCCGGTGCCCGCACCACGATCCGGACGTTGCGTCGGCTCGGCTTCCGCTGCGGCGTCGTCTCGGGCGGCTTCCGCCAGGTGATCGACCCGCTCGCACACGAACTCGAACTCGACTTCGTCCGCGCCAACACGCTCGAGATCGTCGACGGCAAGCTCACCGGGCGAGTGGTCGGCGACATCGTCGACCGCGCCGCCAAGGCACGCGCCCTCCGCGAGTTCGCCGACGAGGCGGGCGTGCCGGTCGAGCAGACCGTCGCGGTCGGCGACGGTGCCAACGACATCGACATGCTCTCGGCCGCGGGCCTGGGCGTCGCGTTCAACGCCAAGCCGGCCTTGCGCGAGGTCGCCGACACCGCCCTGTCGTATCCCTACCTCGATGCGGTGCTCTTCGTCCTCGGCGTCACCCGCGAGGAGATCGAGGCGGCCGACCGCGTCGACGGAACCCTGCGCCGCGTCCCGATCGACGGCAGTGTCTGAGCTGGACCCCGACTTCGCGGACACGGCGCCCGAGCCGGTCTTCGAGGCCGCACCCGATCGGGTCTTCGACCCGGCCTCGGATCCGGGTTTCGCCGAGCGCCACGGCGTACTCACCCGCGGTTACGGGCACCGGCCCGACCCGGAGGATCCGGCGAAGGTGCAGGCGATGCCGATCGTGCTGCACATCCCCAAGGTCGATCCACCCGCCCGCAGTGCGGTGCTCGAAGCCGCCGCGATGGCCACCGTGGCACTGTGTTTCGACCCGCGGGTCGGTCCCGGCCCGGACGGCGAACCCGGTCCGTGGCAGGAACCCTTCCTCGCATGGAACGACGCGCGGATCCGGAAGGTCGCCCGCCGCGCCCGCGGAGCGCACTGGCGTGCCGCGCAGGACGTCGACGGAGTCACCGTCGACCACGCCGGTGCCCAGGCCCGGGCGTTCGTGCCCGGCCCGGTGGGGGAACTGGACCCGCGCATCTCCCGCCTGCAGATCGGTGGCACCGACCTGCCCCACGACGATCCGCCCCCACCGGCGGACGGCGTTCCGGTCCTCTGGGTGCAGAAGGACCTCGAGATGACCGTCGGCAAGGCGGCCGCGCAGGTCGGTCACGCCGCGATGCTGTTCGCGGGGGCACTGGACGTCGACACCGCACGCGCCTGGGCTTCCGACGGATTCCCGTGTGCCGTCCGCGATGCGGACGAGGCCACCTGGCGCGAGCTGCTCGCCCGCGTGGAAGCCGGCACGGCCGTCGCGGTCCGCGACGCGGGCTTCACCGAGGTGGCCCCGGGTTCGATCACCGTGATCGCGGTGCCCGGCACGGTCGACGAACGAGCCTGACCTCCACCGGCGTCGTGCCGCCGTGGATCATCCTTGCTCGATGGGTCCGTCGTCCGCGATCCAGAAGATCAGCACCGTCGGACCGTCGACCGGGTACGAACTTCCCACCCGCATCGGGGAGGTGTCCGCGGGCCTGCCGTCGGGGGCACTCGAATCGAAGACGCACACGATGTTGCCGCGATACCACTCGGGTCCGGCGAGGGTCACCGTGGCGGCGTCGCCCGAATGCAGAACGAACAGCCCGCTGCTGTCCTCGAGAGTGACGCCGGTGCGGGTCACGGTGCCGAGTTGCGAGCCGTCGACCCAGCCCTGCAGCGTGCGGCGACTGTCGTCCTGCCACGCATCCTCGTCGAGTTCGATCCCCTCGATGCCGAACCACACGAGATCGGGATAACCCACGGACCGGGCGCGGCCCTCGAAGAAGCGTCGCTGCCGCAGCACCGGGACGCGCGTGCGCAGGCGGAGCAGTTCGCGCACGTAATCCGTTCGCGCACGGTCGGCGTGCTCCCAGTCCAGCGGCCAGGCGTCGCGGACGGGGACGTCCTCGGGGACGCAGTAGGCGTTGTTGTTGCCGTTCTGCGTGTGCCCGAACTCGTCGCCGGCGAGCAGCATCGGTGTGCCCGTCGACAACAGCAGCGTCGCGAGCATCGCCCGGATGTGCCGGTCGCGGGCGGCGAGGATCTCCGGATCGTCGGTCGGCCCTTCGACCCCGTGGTTCACCGACTCGTTGTTGTTCGACCCGTCCCGGCCCTCCTCACCGTTCTCGTCGTTGTGCTTGCGCTCGTACGAGACCGCATCGGCGAGGGTGAAACCGTCGTGGGCGGTGACGAAGTTGACCGACATCCACGGCTGCCGGATGTTCCTGTCGTAGAGGTCCTCCGAACCGGTGAGCCGCGACGCCATCTCGCGGATCCCGGAACGTCCCGCCCAGTAGCGGCGGACCGTGTCGCGGTAGCGGTCGTTCCATTCGGCCCATTGCGCGCCGAAGTTCCCGAGCTGGTAACCGTGTGCGGTGGCGTCCCACGGTTCGGCGACGAGCTTGACGTCGCAGAGGACGGGATCGGTGACGATCGCGGTGAGCAGTGCCGCTCGCGGATCGAAGGCCCCACCGCGGGGACGGGCCAGCGCACTGGCGAGGTCGAAGCGGAAGCCGTCCACCCCCATCACGTCCGCCCAGTACCGGAGGCTGTCGCACACCATCCGCACGACGATCGGTGAGGACGCGTCGAGGGTGTTGCCGCACCCCGTCAGGTCGATGTCCCGTCCGTGCGCGTCGAGCAGGTAGTAGCCGGGCGCGTCGAGACCGCGCCAGGACAGACTCGGACCGTCGACCGATGCTTCGCACGTGTGGTTGTAGACGACGTCGAGCAGCACCTCGAGCCCGGCGCTGTGGAAGGCGTCGACCATCGTTCGGAACTCGGCGATCTCGTTGCCGGGCGTGACGGCGTAGGCGGGATGCGGCGCGAAGTACGAGGCGGTCGAATAGCCCCAGTGGTTGCGCATCCCCCGCGCACGCACCGACGGCTCGGTCACGAAGGCCTGCACGGGGAGCAGTTCGACTGTCGTCACTCCCAGCCCCACCAGGTGGTCGATCACCGACCGGTGGGCGAGTCCGAGATAGGTGCCGCGCAGTTCCGGCGGCACGAGCGGGTGACGGGCCGTGTACGAACCGACGTGCAGTTCGTAGACGACGGTGTTCTCCCACGGCACGCGGGGTTTGTCGTGCATGGGCGTCAGGACGGGGGTCACCACCGACAGAGGTGTGTGGCCGAGCGAGTCGGTGCTCGACATCGCACCGAACGGGTCACCCTGGTGGGGGATCAGCCGGTCCGGATCACCGACGTCGCCGACGATCCGCCGGGCCCACGGGTCGAGCAGGATCTTGTGCGGATTGGTACGCAACCCCCACTGCGGCTGCCACGGCCCGTAGGCGCGGTAGCCGTACCGTTGCCCGGCGCCGACGCCGGGGACCACCCCGTGCCAGACCCCGTAGGTGCGGTCGGGCAGGTCCACGCGGTGTTCGTTCCCGTCGTCGTCGACGAGACAGACCTGGACGCGGTCGCTGTGCGGGGCGTGGACGGCGAAGCGTGTCCCACCGTCGACCGGGGTGGGGCCGAGCGGGAAGGCGGCCCGGTCGGGGAGCGCGACCGAGCCGGACACGACAGCAGATTCGGATGCGGAGGACGACACGGGAACCGATCCTGCCGCGTTTCGGGCTCGGGCGTAAGAGAAGATGGTCCGCGTGGCACAACCTGATCCCGATTTGCTCATCGAATTCGACGACGTAGTGGTCCGACGCGGCGGGAACGTCCTCGTCGGTCCCGTGACCTGGAAGGTGGAACTCGACGAACGTTGGGTGGTTCTCGGACCCAACGGGGCAGGAAAGACCTCGCTGCTGCGGGTCGCGGCGGCCGAGACGTTCCCCACCTCCGGCACCGCGCACGTCCTCGCGGAGACGTTCGGAAAGACGGATCTGTCCGAACTACGACCCCGGATCGGATTGTCCTCCGCGGCCCTGGCCAACCGGGTGCCGAACGACGAGAAGGTCACCGATCTCGTGCTCTCCGCGGGCTACGGCGTGCTGGGCCGGTGGCGCGAGCAGTACGACGACATCGACACGAGCCGCGCGGTGGAGATGCTCGAGAGCCTCGGCGCGGAACATCTCGCCGACCGTCTGTACGGGACGCTGTCGGAGGGTGAACGCAAGCGTGCGCTCATCGCCCGGGCGCTCATGACCGACCCCGAACTGCTGCTGCTCGACGAGCCCGCGGCCGGTCTGGACCTCGGCGGTCGCGAGGAACTCGTGGCCCGGCTCGGGACGCTCGCGGCCGACCCGGATGCCCCTGCGATCGTGCTCGTCACCCATCACGTGGAGGAGATCCCGCCGGGCTTCACGCACGCGCTGCTCCTGAAGGAGGGCGGTGTGGTCGCCCAGGGCCTGCTCGACGACGTGATCACCGCCGAGAACCTCAGCGCGGCGTTCAGTCAGTCCATCTCGCTCGACAAGGTCGACGACCGGTTCTTCGCCCGCCGCACCCGCCAGGCGGGACGGCACCGCCGGTGACTCCGGGTCGGGTGGTGCCGGGACCGATCGGTTAGGTTGAGGCCATGGCCAACAATCGCTCGGCATCCACCTTCGATCCCACCGCGGTACCCATCCGCGACGCGTCCACCGTGATGCTCGTGCGGGACTCTGCGCGCGGCGTCGAGGTGTTCCTGCAGCGTCGTGTCGTCGGCATGGACTTCGCCGGCGGCATGACCGTCTTCCCCGGCGGCGGTGTCGACACTTCCGACACCGACGCCGAGGTGCGGTGGACCGGACCGGACGTGACCTGGTGGGCCGAGCGGTTCGGTATCGGCGAGGCGCAGGCCCGTGCGCTGGTGCTCGCGGCCGTGCGCGAGACCTTCGAGGAGTGTGGCGTGCTGCTCGCCGGACCCACCGAGGATTCGGTGGTGGCCGACACCGGTGACTACGCGGAGGCGCGTCGTCTGCTGGAATCGCGCGAGTTGTCCTTCGGCGACTTCCTGGAGAAGGAACAGTTGGTGCTGCGCGCCGACCTGCTGCGTCCCCACGCGAACTGGATCACCCCGCTGGGGGAGCGGCGCCGCTACGATACGCGTTTCTTCGTCGCCGCGGTACCGGAAGGACAGCGGGCCGACGGCAACACCAGCGAGACCGATCTGGTGCAGTGGCAGACCGCGGAGGAGGCCCTCGCCGACTGGCGGTCGGGCCGGTGCATCCTGCTCCCGCCCACGTGGAGTCAGCTGTCGATCCTGTCTGGCTTCGCCACGGTCGCCGACCTCATGGCAGCGGATCCGGTCATCGAGCCGATCCTGCCGATCATCAGCCGTCGCGACGGGGCGGTCCACATCGCGTTCGACGGGGACGAGGCCTACTACGAGGTCGGTACTCATCCGTGGGCCCAGCGCTCCGACATCTAGGCTGAGGACCATGGCTGAATTCGTGACCCTCGACGTCTCCGACGGCATCGGCACCATCCGTCTCGACCGCCCTCCGATGAACGCGTTGAACCGGCAGCTCCAGGAGGAGATCCGGGCCGCTGCGCGCGAGGCGACCGTCCGGTCCGACGTGAAGTCGGTGATCGTCTACGGCGGCGAGAAGGTGTTCGCGGCCGGCGCCGACATCAAGGAGATGGCCGACCTGAGCTACGTGCAGATGAGCGAGATCGTCGGCGACCTGCAGTCGGCCCTCGGGTCGATCGCCGACATCCCCAAGCCCACCGTCGCCGCGATCACCGGCTACGCCCTCGGTGGTGGCCTCGAACTCGCCCTCGGCGCCGACCGGCGCATCGTCGGCGACAACGTCAAGCTCGGCACGCCCGAGATCCTGCTGGGCATCATCCCCGGTGGCGGCGGCACCCAGCGACTGGCTCGGCTCGTCGGCCCGGCGAAGGCGAAGGATCTCGTCTTCACCGGTCGTTTCGTCGGCGCCGACGAAGCCCTGTCGATCGGTCTGGTCGACGAGGTCGTCGCCCCCGACGACGTCTACGAGGCTGCGCGTCGCTGGGCCGGGCAGTTCACCGGCGCCGCCTCGCGCGCGCTCGCCGCTGCGAAGGCCGCGATCGACCAGGGCCTCGACACCGATCTGGATACGGGTCTGAAGATCGAACAGCACGTCTTCGCCGCGCTGTTCGCCACGAAGGACCGCACCATCGGCCTCGAATCGTTCATCGAGAACGGGCCGGGCAAGGCGAAGTTCGTCGGCGAGTGATGCCGACCGGCACCTGCACTTGTCCACAGCTTACCGATGAGTAGGATCACCGCATGACTGCCAGCAGGACCGACGGGGTCGACCCCGCGCCGAATCCGCACGCCACTGCCGAAGAGGTCGCAGCCGCGCTCGAGGACACCAAGCTAGCCCAGGTGCTCTACCACGACTGGGAAGCCGAGACGTACGACGAGAAATGGTCCATCTCGTACGACGAGCGGTGCATCGACTACGCCAAGGGGCGGTTCGTCGCCGCGGCCGGCGATCAGCCGCTGCCCTACGAGCGCGCACTCGAACTCGGCTGCGGCACGGGCTTCTTCCTCCTCAACCTCATGCAGGGTGGGGTCGCGAAGACCGGTTCGGTGACCGACCTGTCGCCCGGCATGGTGAAGGTCGCGCTCCGCAACGCCGAGAATCTCGGCCTCGACGTCGACGGCCGCGTTGCCGACGCCGAGACCATTCCGTACGACGACGACACCTTCGACCTCGTGGTCGGCCATGCCGTGCTGCACCACATCCCGGACGTCGAGCAGTCGCTGCGCGAGGTGCTGCGCGTGCTCAAGCCCGGCGGCCGTTTCGTCTTCGCCGGTGAGCCCAGCACGATCGGCAACTTCTACGCCCGCATGCTCGGCCGGGTCACGTGGGAGGCCACCACCAACATCACCAAGTTGCCTTTCCTGCGCGACTGGCGTCGTCCGCAGACCGAGCTCGACGAGTCGTCCCGCGCGGCCGCCCTCGAGGCCGTCGTCGATCTGCACACCTTCGATCCTTCCGATCTCGAGAAGCTGGCCTCCTCGGCCGGAGCCGTCGAGGTCAAGGCGTCGAGCGAGGAGTTCGCCGCGGCCCTGCTCGGCTGGCCGGTGCGCACCTTCGAGGCCGCCGTCCCGCAGGAGAAGCTGGGCTGGAACTGGGCGAAGTTCGCCTTCGGTGGCTGGAAGGCGCTGAGCTGGGTCGACGAGAACATCCTCGAGCACGTCGTGCCCCGTAGCTTCTTCTACAACGTCATGATCACCGGTGTGAAGCCCGGCAAGTAGTTGGGTTACGACTTCACCCTCGCCGACGTCGAGTACCTGACGTCGGACGACGGCCGCGACGCTCTCGCGAGCGTCGCCGACCGGGAGCTGTCGACGCGTACGCGCCTCGCCGACATCGGCTGGGCGCGTACGCGTTTCGGCGATCGTGCCGGAATGCTGGTCGAAACCGTCATCCTGCGGCGCAAGACGGAGGCGAAGATCGCCGGCGGCGGCGAGTGGGTGCTCACCGACGACGCTCTGCAGCAGTCCACGCCCACGCGCGTCGCGGCCCACCGCGCGAAGCGGTTGCGAGGGCGCACAGTGCACGACGTGACGTGTTCGATCGGCGCCGAGCTCACTGAACTCGTCGGGGTCGCCGAGACCGTGATCGGCAGCGATCTCGACGACGTGCGGCTGGCGATGGCCGCGCACAACGTCCCCGGGGCGTACCTCCTGCGCGCCGACGCCCTGCGTCCGGTCACGCGAGGCACCACCGTCATCGCCGATCCCGCACGCCGTTCGGGCGGGCGACGGACCCACGATCCGGCCGCGCTGCAACCACCGCTGCCCGATCTCCTCGACGCCTACGCGGGCCGCGATCTCGCCGTGAAGTGCGCACCGGGACTGGATTTCGACTCGTTCGACTGGGCCGGTGAGGTCGAGGTCGTCTCGCTCGACGGTGGAGTCCGCGAAGCGTGCCTGTACTCGCCGGGATTGAGCACTCCCGGCGTGCGCCGACGGGCTGCAGTACTGCGTTCGGACGGAACCGGTTTCGAGATCACCGACGCCGCGGACGACGACATTCCGGAACGGGAGCCGGGGGAGTGGATCGTCGACCCCGACGGCGCGATCGTGCGCGCCGGTCTCGTCCGCCACTACGCGGCAGCCCACGGACTGTGGCAACTCGACCCGCGGATCGCCTATCTCACCGGCGACAGCCTGCCCGACGGAGTACGGGGTTTCCGGATCGTCGAGCGTCTCAAGTACAGCGAGAAGACACTCCGTCAGGCGCTCGCCCGCCACGACTGCGGCGCGGTCGAGATCCTCGTGCGCGGCGTCGACGTCGACCCGGCGGTATTGCGTCCGCGCCTGAAACTGCGCGGGTCGGCCTCGCTCAGCGTGGTGCTCACCCGCATCGGCCGGACGCCGGAAGCCTTCGTCTGCACGCCGTCGCGCTGACCGCCCTCACACGGGCGGCCGTCCTCACACGGACTGCGGTTCGCGCAGCACCACCACGTCCCCGTCGAGGGTCGTGATCACGAACTCCCCGCCCGGGCCGACGCCGGTGCCGACCGGCAGTCCGGTGGCGGGATCGAGGGGTTCCTCCTCCATCGTCGCTCCGTCCGCGAGATCGAGCACCGCCGCTGCGAGACCCCGATCGCCGTCGACGACCACATAGGCCCGGCCGTCGGCGGTCACCGCCGGCGCACCGTACGGAGTAACGTCCGCCCGCTCCCACTCGACTTCGACGCTGTCGCCGCCGTCGCGCAGGGCCGTCAGCGGGGCGCTGCCGTCGGCCGACGCGAGGAGCAGCAGTCCGTCCTCGGTGACGGCGGGACCGAGCGCCGTGGGACGGCCGGTCTCGTGGGTCCATCGCGCTTCGCCTGTCTCGGCGTCGAGCGCCCACAGGGCACCCTCCCCGTCGTGGACGTAGACGGTCGAACCGTCAGCAGACAGAACCGGACTCGTCACCGCACCTCCGGGGAGGTCGGGTACCGACCACTCCTCGATGACCACGGCGTCGTCACCGGCCGTGTAGCGCAGCGCCACGAGCGCCGACCTGTCCGAACCCGGACGCCACACGGTGACGAAGACACGGTCGGTGGCGGTGTCGACGGCCGGGGTGGTGGCGACCGGGCAGTCCTCCGAGCCCCCGAAGCAGGCGGGGAGGCCGTGATCACTCGCGAGTCGCGGCAGGTTCTGCCCGTCCTCGAGGGTCGGCACCGGCACCAGATCGAACAGCGGTGCCTCGAGTTGTCCCGTCTGCGGGTCGACGACGTTGACCTGACCGAAATGCGTGACCACCAACAGGCTTCCGTCGGAGGTGAACTGTGCGCTGCGGGGGCTGCCGCTCACGGGAATGCGCCAGCGACGCTGGCCGTGCTCGTTGAACGACAGCAGTCCGCCGTCCTCACCGACGTAGATGTTCGCGACGCCGTCGGAGACGGGGGTGATCGTCGTGACGGCCGGGGCGAGACGCGTGCACCAGCGCTTGCGGCCCGTGTCCATCTGGAAGGAGAACAGATTGCATCCGGCCTCCGTCGCGGCCGCCACCGAGACCTGGCCGTTGGCCGCGATCCCGGCGGGGGAGCCGACCGGGCCGCCCAGCGGACGCGTCCAGCCGGGCGCGAGGTCGTCGACGCTCTCGGCGGTCGCGGTGTTGCTGTTGCGGGCATCGGAGTGCCGTCCCGGCCAGCCACCGCTCGACAACACGTCGTCGGTGCCGGCCCCACCGCCGCACGCGCTCAGCGCGAAGACCACCGTCAGCGCCGGGACCGCGGTCCGCAGGACACCCCGCATCACTCAACTCCTCCACAGGCGAACGATTCGACGTGTCAGCGTATCGGGCCGGGGGTCGTGAGCCGCGAACGAGGCGGACCGTAGGCTGCCCCTATGACGAGCATGTGGGGTGCACCTCTGACGGCGAGGTGGCGCGGGTCCCGTCGGAGGGATCCCGAACAGGTACGATTCCTGACGCTGTCCTCTCTGAAATGGGTGCTGGACAACAAGGCGTACACGCCCTGGTACCTGGTCCGGTACTACCGCCTGGCGAAGTTCCGGCTGGCCAATCCGCACGTGGTGCTGCGCGGCATGGTCTTCCTGGGCAAGAACGTCGAGATCCACGCGACGCCCGAACTGTCGCGCCTCGAGATCGGCCGCTGGGTCCACATCGGCGACGGCAACGCCATCCGCTGCCACGAGGGTTCGCTCCGGATCGGCGACAAGGTCGTCTTCGGCAAGGACAACGTCGTCAACACCTATCTCGACATCGAGATCGGCGCGTCGACGCTGGTCGCAGACTGGTGCTACATCTGCGACTTCGACCACCGCACCGAGGACATCACCTACCCGATCAAGGACCAGGGCATCGTCAAGAGCCCCGTCCGGATCGGTCCGGACACCTGGATCGCCGCGAAGGTCACCGTGCTCCGCGGCACCCGGGTCGGCCGCGGTTCGGTGCTCGGAGCGCACGCGGTCGTCAAGGGAGACATCCCCGATTTCAGTATCGCGGTGGGTTCGCCCGCCAAGGTCGTGAAGAACCGTAAGGTGGCGTGGGAGAGCGCCGCTGCCGAGCGTGCCGCCCGGGAAGCGGCGCTCGCAGATATCGCACGGAAGAAGTCGGTAGACACGCCCGCGGGCGTCCCCCAGTAGCGACGCGGGCCGGGACACTGTCGGGGGACAGCAGATGGACTACTCGGAGTATCGGAGTCACGACGCGACCGGCCTGGCCGAACTCGTCGCGACGGGGCAGGTATCGGCGAGCGAGTTGCTCGAGACCGCGATCGCGCGGCTCGACACGGTCGAACCGACACTGAACACCGTCGTCCGCAGGCTCGACGACAAGGCCCGGGTCCTGGCACGCGAACCGCTCGACGGTCCGTTCGCCGGGGTGCCGTTCCTGCTCAAGGATCTGGGGCAGGATCTGGCCGGTGAGCCGACCTCGTGCGGGTCCCGTGTCCTCGCGGACCTGCCGATGGACGAGAACTCGGTGATCGTCGACCGGTGGCTCGGAGCCGGCCTGGTCCCGTTCGCCAAGACCAACACCCCCGAGTTCGGGGCGAAGGGCATCACCGAGCCCGAGGCGTTCGGGGCCACCCGAAACCCGTGGGATCCGTCGGTGACGCCGGGCGGGTCATCGGGTGGTTCCGCCGCGGCGGTCGCGGCCGGCGTCGTTCCCGCGGCGGGAGCGAGCGACGGCGGCGGCTCCATCCGCATTCCCGCCGCCTGCTGCGGGCTCCTCGGGCTCAAGCCCGGACGCGGACTCGTGCCCACCGGTATGCGCGGCGGGGAACCGCTGCACGGCGCGGCTACCAACGGGGTGATCTGCCGGACGGTGCGCGACGCCGCTGCCTTCCTCGACGTCATGGCGGGCCCGTACGCGGGTGGGCCGTATCTCGTCGAGCGTGCCCGGTCGTACGCGGAGGCCGCGCGCTCGGCGCCGAAGCGGTTGCGGATCGGATACGAGACCGCGTCACCGATCGGGACGCCGGTCGATCCGGAGGCGAAGGCCGCGGTGGACGCTGCCGTCGCGGTGCTCGAGGAACTCGGCCATCACGTCGAACCCGCCTCGACGGGTATCGACGAACGGCGTCTCGCAGAGGACTTCCTCATCATGTGGTTCGCCACGGCTGCCGCGGAGGTCGCCGAGGCCTGCCGCCTCACCGGAGCACGACCCGAGGACTTCGAGTTCGACACCCGCATCATCGCCGCCGTGGGCAAGGCGACCTCGGCGTCGGACTACATTGCGGCCCATGCCCGCTGGGCCGAGTACGCGAGCGGTCTCGCGCAGTTCCACGAACGCTACGATCTGCTGCTCACGCCGACACTCGCCTTCCCGCCGTCGCGCATCGGCGAACTCGACACGCCCCGCTGGATGCGGCGTGCCGGCGAGGCGCTCCTGCGTACCCGCACCGCGTGGATCGCGACCCGGGCCGGTTTCATCGACCGGGTGGTGGACGACAATCTGGGGCGCACCCCCTACACGCAGCTGGCCAATATCACCGGGCGCCCGGCGATCTCGGTGCCGTTGCACTGGACGGTGTCCGGTCTGCCGCTCGGGGTGCAGTTCGTCGGCCCACTCGGTGGGGAGAGTGTGCTCCTCGCCCTCGCAGGCGAACTCGAACAGGCCCGGCCGTGGTTCGATCGGCAGCCGCCGCTCGCTCCGGCCGAGTTGTCCGCTACCTCGTGAGTCGAAGGTCGACTCAGGGTCGGCCCAGTGGCTTCCGGTAGACGACCGTTTCACATAGGACCGCAAGAGCCGGAACGAGTTCCGGATGGCGCGTATCGAGCGGCGCGGGCTCCTCCGGCACGTACCCGAGCCGGGTGTAGAGCCGGTCGAGGAACACCTTGGACTCGTGTGAGGTGTCGCGCGGACGGATCACCTCGAGTTGCATTGCCTCGAAACCTCGCTCGGCGAACTCCGTCTCGACGGTGTCGATCAGGACGCGGCCGACGCCTGTGCCGCGGACCTTCGGGTCGGAGGCGAGCATCCCGAACTCGGCCGTCGTCGCGTCGACCGGGGTCACGCGGATACAGCCGACCACCCGGCCGTGCGAGCGGGCGATGCGAATGCTGCCCTCCCGCGCATATCGGGTGATCTCGTCCGTGTCGGTCCGTGTGGTGCCCGGTACCCACATGCCGTCCTCGGCCACCGCGTAGACCGCGTTGAGCAGTGCGGTGACGGCGACGATATCGGATTCGTGCGGTGCCAGGCGCTCGATTTGGAGCGTGTGCTGCTCGTTCATCCGCGGTCCGGGAGGGGACGTTGGGGGACAGTGGGGCGTGCGAGCGGGTGACGCCCCCGCCGCTTCGCCGACGAGTAGACCTGCGCGGTTTCTTCGGCGACGCGGCGCCAGTCGAAGTCGTCGGTCAGTCGTGCCCGGGCCGCCCGCGCGCGCACTCGGGCGGCCTCGGGATCGTCGAGGGTTTCCCGGACGGCCGAGACGAGTCCGGCCACGTCGCCGGGCCGGAACGACAGTCCGGTCACGCCGTCGACCACGGCTTCGCCCAGGCCGCCGGCGGTGGACGCGATGAGCGGGGTACCCGCTGCGGCGGCCTCGAGGGCGATGATGCCGAACGGCTCGTAGCGGCTCGGCAGCACGATCGCGTCGGCGCCGTGCAGCCAGCCGAGCAGTTCGGTGTGGTCGAGGTTGCCGAGGAAACTCACCGAGCGTGCGACGCGGTGTACGCGTGCCTGCTCGCGCAGCCACTCGAACTGGGTGCCCTCACCGGCGACCACGAGGGTCGTGCCGGGATGCGAGCGGCGGATGCGGGGGAGCGCGGCGATCGCGTCCTGCACACCCTTCTCGTATTCGAGGCGGCCGACGTACAGCAGTCGTGCCGGCCCGGGACGCGGTTCGCGGTCGCGGTACGACCAGGTGGTGATGTCGATGCCGTTGCGGATCACGGAGATCTCCGGCAGGTCCGGACCGTACAACTCGGTGACCTCGTCGTGCATCGACGCCGAACACGTGATGAGACGGTCGGATTCGTTGGCGAGCCACCACTCGACGGAATGCACCTGGCGGTTGATCCGGCCCGACAGCCAACCGCTGTGGCGACCGGCCTCGGTCGCGTGCAGGGTCGACACGAGCGGCACGTCGAAGTACTCGGCCAGCGCGATCGCGGGGTGGGCGACGAGCCAGTCGTGGGCGTGGACGACGTCCGGATACCAACCTTCGCCGATGCCGCCGCGGGTCAGCCCGATCCCGGCGCGGACCATCGCGTGGCCCATCGCCAGCGTCCAGGCGATCATGTCCTCGCCGAAGTCGAAGTGGGGTGCGTCCTCCGCGACCGCCACCACGAGCACGCCGTCGGCGATGTGGCTGATCGTGGGGTGGGTCGACGCATCGGTGCCGGTCGGGCGACGTGACAGCACCACCACCTCGTTGCCCGCCGCGGCGAGTTCGGTGGCGAGATGATGGACGTGTCTGCCCAGGCCGCCAACGACGACGGGTGGGTACTCCCATGAGACGAGCAGAATCTTCATCGCGGGCCTCCGTGGCGTCCGGGCAGTCGTCGGGCGTCGAGTCCTGGGAAGAGATTGTCGGCGCGGTTCCATCCGTCGGCCAGACGCCGTGCCGTCTCGGTGCGTCCGGAGTCGACCGCCTCGGCGATCTCACGCAGGGCGTGGGCGTGTTTGTGCGCGCGGTCGCGGGCATAGGCGGCGGCGGTGTCCTTGCTGACCATGAACGCCCAGTCGCTGGAGACCGTCAGCAGCGCTTCGCGCACCATCTGGTCGTGCACGCGGTTGCGGAGCGCGACCGACGACGTGCTCTGCTCGCGGGACTTGTCGATGCTGTCGAGGGTCGTGCGCACCACCTCGTCGTTGAGACGCACGAGATCGGCGACCTGGTCGCCGGCCCAGACCCGCCAGTCCTTGCCCGAACCCCACGACGAATTCTCGAGATCGACGGAGGCGCCGACGTATCCGCGGTCGCGGGCATCGGCGAGGGTTCCCACCTCGATGCCGGCCTCGGGAAGCGCGCGGAGCAGTCGTTCGAGGAAGATCGGACCTTCGAACCACCAGTGGCCGAACAGTTCCGTGTCGAAGGCCGCGACGACGAGTGCGTCCCGGCCGATGCGGCCGGATTCGCTGCGCAATCGCTGCCGGACGGTCTCGACGAAGTCGGCGACGTGCTGGTCGACGGCGTGCGACGCGAGTTCGGGATCGTAGGGCGCCTTCTCGTGCGAGGGCACCGTGCGGCCCGTGACGCGGGACGGTTTGAGTCCGGTGTCGTGGCAGTAGGTGTGGAAGTCGCGGTAGGCGGAGTGGCCGGGATAGCCGGACTTCGGCGACCACACCCGGTACGAGACCTGCAGGTCGCGGCCGAAACACACGACGTCCGAGTCGCGGACCGTGTGGCCGAGCGAGGTGTCGCCGCGCAGCGCAGGACCGTCGACCATGAAGTGCTCGACTCCCGCTGCGGCGTAATCGTTCTCCATGCCCGGCGTGTAACCGCATTCCGGGCCCCAGATGCCGCGGGGGCGATGGTTCCAGCGGGCGTGCGCGTCGGCGAGACCTTCGGACAACGAGAAGGTGCGCAGTCGCGGGTCGAGGAGGGGCTGGAACGGATGGGCGAGAGGCCCACCGAGCAGTTCGATCGCGTCGGCGTCGATCAGCTGCCGCACGACGGGGGATCCGCCGTGGCGCCATTGGGTTTCGAAGTCCTCCAGTGCCGCGGTGGCGGCGCGGTGCTCGCGGGCGCCGAGTGCGCGGTAGGACTCCTCCCGCATGCCGGCCGCCTCGTGCGCGCGCAGTTGCCAGTTGCCGAGCCAGTGGTGCATCCCGGCGAGGCAGTGCGGGTCGTCGAGTTGCGCGGCCAGTACCGGGGTGATGCCGAGTGTGAGCATCCGGGTTCGGCCTTCGGCGGCGAGCCGCCGCAGCACGTCGGTGACGGGCAGATAGGTCGCTGCCCACGACTGGTAGAGCCATTCCTCGCCGACGGGCCACCGGCCGTGGTGGGCGAGCCACGGGAGGTGGGAGTGGAGGACGAGCGCGAACATCCCGGGTTCGCGGGACGATGCGGCACTCACGGAGCGGTGTCCTTCGCTGCGGGGTCCTTCACGGCGATCGCGACCAGATCGAGGCTCGCATCGATGTTCTCGGGGACGATGGCGAAGTCGTCGGTGGAGACCATCGCGACGTCGGCGGTGAGATCGTCCGGCCACGGCTGCCCGGCGAGGGCGCGCTCGATCTGGGCGTCGATGAACGATCCGCCGTGCTTGGCATCGAGTGCGCGCAGCGTGGGGCCGTGGTGCACGCCGGTCATGAGTTCGACGCGGAAGCCGGCGTCCTCGAGCAGTTCGGTCAGTTCGGCGGCGTTCAGCTCACGGGTGTGGAAGGGGTTGAGCGGGGTGTCGCGGCCGGGGGAGAAGGTGATCCGGTTGGGAGTACTGATGAGCAATTCACCGCCGGGGGTGAGAACGCGGTGACATTCGCGTAGGAACTGTGTCTGATCCCACAAATGCTCGATCACCTGGAAGTTCACGACGGTATCGACCGATTCGTCCTCGAGGGGAAGTTCGGCGAGGTTTCCGTGCCGGATGTCCACGCGGGGGTAGCGCGCGCGGATGTGTGCGACGGCGCTCTCGTCGTAGTCGAGGCCGATCACGCGCGTCGCCACATCGGCGATCATGTCGGCCCCGTAGCCTTCGCCGGCGCCGGCCTCGAGCACGGCCCGGTTCACGCAACGGGGGAGAAAGTTCTGGTAGACGACCTCGTGACGTCGGAACCAATAGTTCTCCTCGGCGATGCCGGGGACCGTCCGTTCGCCGGTGAGGGGGAGGGCGTGCGCGTCATCGGCGCGGGCGGGGGTGTCGCTCACCGCCACGACATTAGACCTCTCCCCGGAGGGGTGGTCTCCGGTGTTCCAGATCACAGGTTTCGTCGTCCTTCCGTACGGCTATGGTGAACCGGGAATCCCGTCAAGTTACTGACTGGTAACTTAGCGGCTGATAATCTATCGCACACGCCGTGCGAAAGACACGAGTGCTCGGTTCAGGCAGCGCCTTGCCGACCAAAGGCAGCTACACACAGGAGGTCGACGCAGACCCATGACGAACATCGTCGTTTTGATCAAGCAGGTCCCCGACACGTGGTCCGAGCGCAAGCTCAGCGACGGCGACTACACGCTCGACCGTGAGGCCGCCGACGCCGTGCTCGACGAGATCAACGAGCGCGCCGTCGAGGAAGCTCTGCTCATCAAGGAGCGCGACGGCGGTGAGGTCACCGTTCTGACCGCCGGCCCGGACCGCGCCACCGACGCCATCCGCAAGGCGCTGTCCATGGGCGCCGACAAGGCGATCCACCTCAACGATCCCGCCATGCACGGCTCCGACTCGATCCAGACCGCGTACGCGATCGCCGCTGCGCTCGGCCAGATCGAGGGTGTCGAGCTGGTCATCGCCGGTAACGAGGCCACCGACGGTCGCGTGGGCGCCGTGCCCGCGATCATCGCCGAGTACCTGGGCCTGCCTCACCTGACGCACCTGCGCAAGCTCACGATCGCGGACGGCAAGGCCGCCGGCGAGCGCGAGACCGACGAGGGCGTCTTCGGCATCGAGGCTCCGCTCCCCGCCATCGTCTCGGTCACCGAGAAGATCAACGAGCCCCGCTTCCCCTCCTTCAAAGGCATCATGGCCGCGAAGAAGAAGGAAGTTCAGACCCTCACCCTCGCCGACATCGGTCTCGATCCCGAGATCTTCGGTGTTGCGAACGCTGCGTCCACCGTCACCGGTGTGACTCCGAAGCCCCCGCGCACCGCGGGTGAGCGCGTCACCGACGAGGGCGACGGCGGCAGCAAGATCGCTCAGTACCTGGTCGGCCAGAAGATCATCTGATCGCGCCCCGCGACAACATCTGACATATCTAGGAGAGAAGTAGTAATGGCAGAAGTACTCGTGCTCGTCGAGCATGCCGAGGGCGCGCTCAAGAAGGTCAGCACCGAACTCATCACCGCCGCGCGTGTGCTCGGCGAGCCCTCCGCCGTCGTCGCAGGTGCCCCCGGCACCGCCGACGCGCTGCAGGACGCCCTCGCCGCCGCCGGTGCGGTCAAGGTCTACGCCGCCGAGTCCGAAGACGTCGACAACTACCTGGTGACCCCGAAGGTCGACGTCCTCGCGTCGCTCGTCGAGTCCACCAGCCCCGCCGCCGTCATCACCGCCGCGTCCGTCGAAGGCAAGGAGGTGTCGGGCCGCCTCGCCGCCCGCATCGGCTCCGGTCTGCTCGTCGATGTCGTCGACGTCAAGGCCGACGGCTCCGCCGTGCACTCGATCTTCGGTGGCGCGTTCACCGTCGACGCCAAGGCCAACGGTGAGGTCCCCGTGATCTCCATCCGCCCGGGCGCCATCGAGGCCAAGCCCGAGGCTGCCGCCGCCGAGCGTGTGGCCGTCGAGGTTCCGGCCCAGGAAGAGAACGCCGTGAAGATCGTCTCGCGCGATCCGATCGTCGGCGGCGACCGTCCGGAGCTGACCGAGGCGTCGATCGTCGTCTCCGGTGGCCGCGGTGTCGGTTCGGCCGACAAGTTCTCCGTCGTCGAGGAGCTCGCCGACTCGCTCGGTGCCGCCGTCGGTGCTTCCCGCGCCGCCGTCGACTCGGGCTACTACCCGGGCCAGTTCCAGGTCGGTCAGACCGGTAAGACGGTCTCCCCGCAGCTGTACGTCGCGCTCGGCATCTCCGGCGCCATCCAGCACCGCGCCGGCATGCAGACGTCGAAGACCATCGTCGCCGTCAACAAGGACGAAGAGGCCCCGATCTTCGAGATCGCGGACTACGGCGTCGTCGGCGACCTGTTCAACGTCGCTCCGCAGCTGACCGAGGAGGTCAAGAAGCACAAGGGCTGATCCGCTCCGGCAGATCGATCCCTGCGCGGCCCCGCTCCTTCGAAAGGAGCGGGGCCGCGTGCATTCTGCGGGAGTGTTCATCGGCGATGCATCGCCGCGACACCCCGTCGCCGCCGGCGCGCCTCCCACGGTCGTTACACCTTGGGGCATGACCACATCGCCGGTGCTGTACCGCCCGAGTGGGTTCACCGCTCCCGTCCTGTCCGGCCCCCGCTACTCCCTCGTCGTGTCGACGGAAGCGTCGGATCGCCTGGCTGCGCAACGCCTTCGGTACCGGGTTTTCTCCGGTGAACCCGGCTTCCGGATCCCCGATGCGGGGGGCGGATCCGACGCCGACCGGTTCGACGAGTTCTGCGACCACGTGCTGGTGCGCGATCGGGTCACCGACGACGTCGTCGGCTGTTACCGGATGCTGCCGCCCGAAGCCGCCCGCGAGGCCGGTGGGTACTACACCGCCACCGAATTCGATCTCTCCGCACTCGACCCACACGGGCGCGGCCTGGTGGAGATGGGCAGGGCCTGCGTCGATCCAGCCCACCGTTCCGGATCGGTCCTCACCCTGATGTGGGCCGGCATCCTGCACTATCTCGAGGCGACCGGACACAACGAGGTCGTCGGATGCGTCTCGGTGCCCATGCGCACGACGCCCGACGAACCCGAGGCGTCGAACGTTCGGGCCGTGCGCGACCTGCTGCTCGAACGACACGCCGTCGAACCCGCAGCGCGGGTCCGACCGCTGAATCCCGTGATGGTCGAAGGCCACCCGCTCGACGAGATCGCTCCGTTGCCGCGTCCCGTGGTCCCGCCGCTCCTGCGCGGATACCTGCGGCTCGGTGCCCGGATCTGTGGTGAACCGGCCCACGATCCGGACTTCGGGGTCGCCGACTTCGTCGCGATACTAGCCGTGGACCGGGCGGACACCCGCTATCTCGCCCGCCTGCGCGCGGCCGCCGAGCGTGCCGAGCGGGGGTCGCGGTGACTCGGGTCGGTACGACACGGGTGCACGCGTGGATGCCGTCGAGTCCGTGCGGGATCCGGTGCCTGCCGGACGGGACGGATCGTGTGGGTCTGCCGACGGTGTGGTTGCGCATCGCGACGGTCGCGGTCGTGCTGACGGTGGTGCCGCTCCTGCTGGCAGGACGGATGATTCCCGCGGCGCGTCGGGAGAGCACGGTGCGGCGCAGTGCGCGCCTGTTGTTGTGGTGCGTAGGCATCCGTCCGACGATCGACGATCGGCGTGACCGACGGGCGCGCGCAGGGGGCGTGCTCGTCGTTGCACCGCACATCTCGTGGACGGATGTCCTCGTCCTCACCGCAGTCGCTCCCGCGGAGTTCGTCGCACGAGCGGACCTGCTCGACTGGGGCCTGCTGGGCGCGCTCGCACGCCGGATGCGTGTCATCCCCATCGAACGGGAACGACTGCGACTGCTGCCCGCCGTGATCGAGCGAGTACGCACCCGCTTGCTGGAGGGCGGGTGCGTCGCCGTCTTCCCCGAGGGCACGACGCGATGCGGACGGTCCCACGGCGGTTTCCGCCCCGCCCTGCTGCAGGCGGCCGTGGACGCGCAGTGCCCCGTCCAGCCCGTCGGCCTGCGATACGGCGAGCGCGGGGGAGACCTCACCGCCGCGCCGGCCTTCGTCGGTGACGAGACGATCGGTTCCTCGATCCGGCGGATGATCCGGAACCGCGGTGTCGTCGTCGAAGTCGTGCTCGCTCCGCTCGAACATCCGGGTCGGGACCGGCACGATCTCGCAGCCCGATGCGCCCGCGCGGTCCGTGCCGAGCGCCCGGTCGAGGCCGTGACATTCCTGCCGGTCGGCGGCTCACCGGCCGGTGGAACGGCACGGACGGTGGACGCCGCCTGACGGGCGACCCCCCTGAGCGCGGCGGGCACCTGCGCCGACCCGCTATCCTGGATCGGTCATGACCTCGCCCGCCGCCGGTCCCTCCGGTACCTCCACGACCGTCTACCTCGATCACGCCGCGACGTCGCCGATGCTTCCTGCGGCCGTCGAGGCGATGACGTCGGTCCTCGCCACCGTCGGAAACGCGTCCTCCCTGCACGGATCGGGGCGCGCAGCGCGCCGGCGCGTCGAGGAGTCGCGGGAGTCGATTGCGGCCGCCCTCGGCGCCCGGCCCTCCGAGGTGATCTTCGTCTCCGGTGGCACCGAGGGCGACAATCTGGCCGTCAAGGGCATCTATTGGGGTCGCCGCGCCCAGGACCCCCGGCGTCGCCGGATCCTCGCGAGCGCGGTCGAACACCACGCCGTGCTCGACGCCGTCGAATGGCTCGTCGAGCACGAGGATGCCCAGGTGACGTGGCTGCCGGTGGACGGCTCCGGCCGCGTCGATCCCACCACGCTCCGCGAGGAACTCTCGCGCCACGCCGACGAGGTCGCCCTCGTGTCCGTGATGTGGGCGAACAACGAGGTCGGCACCGTCATGCCGATCACCGAACTCGCTGCGGTCGCCGCCGAGTTCGACGTCCCGATGCACAGCGACGCCGTGCAGGCGGTCGCGCATCTCCCAGTCGATTTCACCGCGAGCGGACTGTCGGCACTGACCCTGGCCGCTCACAAGTTCGGTGGTCCGCAGGGAGTGGGAGCGCTGCTGCTCGGCAGGCAGGTACCGTGCGTGCCGCTCGCCCACGGTGGGGGCCACGAACGCGACGTGCGGTCCGGGACGCAGGACACCGCGTCCATCGTGGCGATGGCCGCGGCGTTGCGCGAGGTCACCTCGGATCTGCCCGGCCGCACCGCCGAACTCGCGCACCTGCGCGATCTTCTTGTCGCGGGTGTCGAGGCGGCGATCCCCGACGCGATCCTCAACGGTCCTCGCGAGGTCGGACGACTGCCCAACAACGCGCACTTCACGTTCCCCGGATGCGAAGGCGACTCGCTGCTGATGTTGCTCGACGCGGCCGGTATCGAATGCTCGACCGGTTCGGCGTGCACCGCCGGGGTCGCGCGCGCGAGTCACGTACTCGTCGCGATGGGGGCGGACCCGATCACGGCACGCGGTTCGCTCCGATTCTCGTTGGGGCACACCACAACCCGCAGTGACATCGACAAACTGATCGAAACTCTCCCTTCCGTGGTGGACAGGGCTCGCGCCGCCGGACTGGCGAGCGCCGGTGGACGAGGAGGTGACCGGAGATGAGGATTCTTGCGGCAATGAGCGGCGGTGTGGACTCGGCGGTCGCCGCCGCCCGCATGGTCGAGGCCGGACACGACGTCGTGGGAGTGCATCTCGCGTTGTCGGCCGCGCCGGGCACACTGCGCACCGGCTCGCGCGGATGCTGCTCGAAGGAGGACGCCGGCGATGCTCGCCGCGCCGCCGACGTGCTCGGAATTCCCTTCTACGTCTGGGATTTCGCAGACCGCTTCAAGGAGGACGTGATCGACGACTTCGTCGCGTCCTATGCCGCCGGTGAGACCCCGAACCCGTGCCTGCGTTGCAACGAGAAGATCAAGTTCTCGGCGCTGGCCGACCGTGCCGTCGCGCTCGGCTTCGACGCCGTCGCCACCGGTCACTACGCGCAGTTGAACGACGGGGTGCTGCGCCGCGCCGTCGACGCCGACAAGGACCAGTCGTACGTACTCGCCGTGCTCACGGCGCAGCAGTTGTCGCGCGCGGTGTTCCCCGTCGGCGACACCCCCAAGAGCCGGATCCGCGAGGAGGCCGCCGAGCGCGGACTCGCTGTGGCGAACAAGCCCGACAGCCACGACATCTGCTTCATCCCGTCGGGCGACACCCGCGCCTTCCTCGGTGCCCGCATCGGTGTGCGTCCCGGCGCCGTCGTGGACGACCGTTCGGGTGAGGTGCTCGCGCAGCACGAGGGCGTGCACGGTTTCACCATCGGCCAGCGCAAGGGACTCGGTATCGCCGGGCCCGGACCGGACGGACGCCCCCGCTACGTCACCGCGATCGAACCGGAGAGCGGCACCGTCCGGGTCGGCAGCGCCGAACAGCTGAAGGTCGAGTCGATCCGGGCCGAACGCGCCGTGTGGACCTCCGGCACCGCTCCTGTCGGACCGATCGAGTGCGTCGTCCAGGTCCGCGCTCACGGTGGCCTGGCCCCGGCCGTCGCCGAAGCGGTGGGTCCGGGCATCGAGATCTCGCTGCGCGAACCGCTCACCGGTGTCGCCGCCGGTCAGGCCGCCGTGCTGTACCGGTCCGACGCTGCGGGCGACATCGTCCTCGGCAGCGGAACCATCGCGGCAGGGGACCGGTGACGGCACCTGCCACCGGCCGCGAGGTGTGGTCCGGTCTCGCGACAGGCATCGGTTCGTGGCCCGGGACGGACCCGCGCGAGGCCGCGGCGGTCGTCGTCGGCGAACTCACGGATCTGCCCCACCTCGTCGAACTGCCGGCACGCGGCCTCGGTGCCGACATGATCGGGCGGGTCAGCGCCCTGCTCGTCGACATGTACCTCGACACCTCGACCACTGGTTACCGCCTCGTGTCGCGACGCGGCGGTGTGGCCGCCCGGGCGCGCGACCTGCTCGCCCAGGACCTCGATGCGCTCGAGGAGGCCTGGGAACGCGCCGGGCTGGATGCCGGCCGCCCCGTGAAGGTGCAGGCTGCCGGGCCGCTCACCCTCGCCGCCCACGTCGAACTCGCCACGGGACGCCGGGTGCTCACCGACCGCGGCGCCGTTCGTGACCTGGCCGAATCGCTCGCGGAGGGCCTGGCCCGACACGCCGCCGAGATCACCCGCCGGCTCGGGGTTCAGGTGGTCGCGCAACTCGACGAACCGTCGCTGCCGGATGTGCTCGCCGGAACGCTGAAGGGCCGGACCGTCCTCGAGACCGTCCCTGCCGTGCCGGACCCGGAAGCGCTGGACGTGCTCGACACGACGATTCGGGGCACTGGGCTCTCCGTCGCGGTGCACTGCTGCGCGGGCACCTTCCCGGCCGACTTCCTGCGGCGCAGCGCTGCCGACGCTGTGGCCTTCGACGTCGGAGGCGTGCGACGCTCCGACCTCGACGGACTCGGGGAACTGTTCGACTCGGGCACGGTCCCGATACTCGGACTCGTGCCCGCCACCGCACCGGCCTCGACGGGCTGGCGCGAGTACGCGGCACCGACCGTCGAGCTGATCGACCGGCTCGGGTTCCCCAGGAAGGTGCTGCAATCGGTGGCGGTGAGCCCGGTCTGCGGGCTGGCCTCGGCCTCCACGGAGGGGGCACGGGCCGCTCTGCGTTCGTTGCGCGACGTCGCGTCGGCCTTCGCTGAGGAAGCCGACACGCTCTGAGTATTCCGGTCGGTCCCCTCGACTAGGCTTGCAGGCTGTGAGTGAACCGACGGACGCACCCATCACCGCTCCTCCGGAGGCGCGTGAGCGCTGGCAGGATCTCGCCGAACAGGTGCGCGAGCATCAGTTCCGTTATTACGTGCGCGACGCCCCCATCATCTCCGACGGTCAGTTCGACGCGCTCCTCGGCGAACTGCAGGCACTCGAGGATCAGTACACCGAACTCCGCACGCCGGATTCGCCCACCCAGCTGGTCGGCGGCGGCTTCGCCACCGAATTCGGTGCCGTCGAGCATCTCGAACGGATGCTCAGCCTCGACAACGTCTTCGACGAGGACGAACTGCGCGCGTGGCTCTCGCGCGCCGAGGTCGAGACCGGCACTCACCCCGATTATCTGTGCGAGGTGAAGATCGACGGCGTGGCGCTCAGCCTCGTCTACGAGAACGGCAAACTCGTCCGCGCGGCCACCCGCGGCGACGGACGCACCGGGGAGGACGTCACCCTCAACGCCCGCACGATCGACGACGTTCCCGAAAAGCTCACCGGCACCGCCGAATACCCGATCCCGACGTTGCTCGAAGTGCGCGGCGAGGTGTTCTTCCGGCTCGAGGACTTCCAGACCCTCAACGCCGGGCTGGTGGCCGAAGACAAGCCGCCCTTCGCGAATCCCCGCAATTCCGCCGCCGGTTCCCTGCGGCAGAAGAACCCGGCCGTCACCGCGCGCCGGCGTCTGCGCATGTACTGCCACGGCTACGGCCGCATGGAGGGCTTCGAACCCCGCTCGCAATCCGACGCCTACGCGGCCTTCGCGGCCTGGGGCCTGCCCGTCTCACCGCACACTGTTCGCGTGCAGGGCGCCGAGGCGGTCGTCGAGCGGATGCGCTACTGGGGCGAACACCGCCACGACATCGAACATGAGATCGACGGCCTGGTGGTCAAGATCGACGACATGGGGCTGCACCGACGCCTCGGTGCCACGTCCCGCGCCCCACGGTGGGCGATCGCCTACAAGTACCCGCCGGAGGAGGTCACCACCAAGCTCCTCGACATCCGCGTCAGTGTCGGGCGCACCGGACGCGTGACCCCCTTCGCCTACATGGAGCCGGTCACCGTCGCCGGGTCCACCGTCTCGCTGGCGACGCTGCACAACGCGTCCGAGGTGGAGCGCAAAGGCGTGCTCATCGGCGACACCGTGGTCATCCGCAAGGCCGGCGACGTGATCCCGGAGGTCCTCGGCCCGGTCGTCGACCTGCGCGACGGTTCCGAGTACGCCTTCGAGATGCCCACGCAGTGCCCCGAATGCGGTACCACCCTCGCCCCGGCGAAGGAGGGCGACGTCGACCTGCGCTGCCCCAACTCGCGGTCGTGCCCGGCGCAATTGCGCGAGCGGGTCTTCCACGTCTCGGGCAGGGGAGCGTTCGACATCGAAGCCCTCGGCTACGAGGCGGCCACGGCGCTGCTCGAGGGGAAGATCATCGCCGACGAGGGCGACCTGTTCTCGCTCACGAAGGAAGACCTCGAACGCATCGCGTTTTTCCGCACCACCAAGGGCGTGCTGTCGAAGAACGGCGAACGTCTGCTGCAGAACCTCGACAAGGCGAAGGAACAGCCGCTCTGGCGCGTGCTGGTCGCCCTGTCCATCCGGCACGTCGGACCGACCGCTGCGCGTGCGCTGGCCACCGAGTTCGGCAGCCTCGACCGGATCCGGGCCGCGTCCGTCGACGAGCTCGCGGCCGTCGAGGGCGTCGGACCGACGATCGCCGCGGCGGTGACCGACTGGTTCACCGTCGATTGGCACGTCGCGATCGTCGACAAGTGGGCGGCAGCGGGTGTCCGGATGGCCGACGAACGCGACGAATCGATCCCGCGAACCCTCGAAGGACTGTCGATCGTGGTTACGGGCACGCTCGCGGGATTCTCCCGCGACCAGGCCAAGGAGGCCGTCCTCGCGCGCGGAGGCAAGGCCGCCGGATCGGTGTCGAAGAAGACGGCTTTCGTCGTCATCGGCGACAACCCGGGTTCGAAGGCCGACAAGGCCGCCGATCTCGGAGTACCCGTGCTCGACGAGGACGGTTTCCGGATCCTGCTCGACGAGGGGCCCGACGCCGCTCGCGCCTATCTCGAAGGGCGCGAAGGGGAGGACTGAGACGCTCTCCGCCGGCAGGTGCCCTGCCGGCGAATTCTCAGGAGGCCGTTGCGGATTCCGGTTCCTCGGCGCTGCGCCTCCCGAGGAATACCGCCGCGGCGAGCAGGAAGCAGATCGCCCCGACGAACGTGCCGGCGTTGGCAAGGCTCGGGTCGAGGGTGTTTCCGTCGTCGAGGACGAACGAACCGACGGCGGAGACCCCGAAAGCGATCGACCCGAGCATGTTCAGCCACCCGCTGATCCAGTCCTTCGAGCGCGGCGCCCAATGCGAGCCCGCTCGCCAGAGGACTGCACACGCGATCGCGCTCGACACCAGAAAGCACAGGGAACCTTCGAGATTGGGGTTCCACACCAGGTGCTCCTCACCCTTGACGGTGTGGGCGTGCAGTGCGGCTCCCGTGCTGACGTTGAACAACAGCGTACCGATGAACTGGATCAGCGACGCGAGCCAGTCGGCGCGGATCGCCGGGCTGCCCTTGTCCGTGACGGTGGCCGGCCCACTGAGCATCAATTGGACGAATGCTGCACCCGTGAAGAACCAGGAACCCACGAAGAACGAAGTATTTGCACCGGCGGTGCCGAGAAGCGTCGCAATTCCGGGCGCCGAACCCAATGCGAACAGGGCGGCGCCGATGACGAATCCCCAGGACTGCATGCGCAATGTCGGGTGAATCAGCATTGGCGCAGTGTAAGTCGAAGATCGGAAATTTTTGTGTTTTCAAAAGAAACTATCCGATCGAATAGGTGCAGCTCAGAACGAACTTTCGAAAAGGGTGAACGGTTGGGGTGAATTGGTTCGGGATCCTTTCGGTTGATCGGAAGTCGTGTTCGATGCGCGTTAGCGTCCCAGCCATGACGGAAACCGGTAAGTCCACTCAGCGCCTTCTTTTTCGTAATGTGCGAGTTTTCGACGGAGTTTCCGGAGAGCTCGTCACCGGCGACGTACTGATCGACGGAGACCGCATCGTCGCCGTATCCGAATCGCCGATCGGCGACGAACCCGGCCGCGAGACCGACGTGATCGACGGCGGCGGGCGGGTCCTCATGCCCGGCATGTCCGACGCGCACGTCCACCTCGTCGGTAACGCGAACTCCTACATCGACATGGTGATGGGCAGTGAAGCGCACATCGCGCTCAACGGCCTCGCCGAGGCCCGCAACATGCTGCTGCGCGGCTTCACCGCCGTCCGCGACATGGCCGGTGACACCGGCAGCATCAAATCGGTGATCGACCGGGGATTGTTCGACGGTCCCCGCATCTACCCGTCCCAGGCCGCGATCTCGCAGACGTCCGGGCACGGCGACTTCGGCTTCGTCTACGAATGCCCCACAGCCCTCGGTGGGGATCAGGCCCGCGCCGAACAGATCGGCTTCATGCGGGTCGCCGATGGTGAGGACCGGGTCCTCGCAGCCGTGCGCGAGCAACTCAAGAAAGGTGCATCGCAGATCAAGCTGATGGTCGGCGGCGGAGCGGCGTCCATGTACGACCCGCTGTACACCGTCCAGTTCATCGACAGAGAACTGCGTGCCGCCGTCCAGGCCGCATCCGACTACGGCACGTACGTGGCCACCCACGTCTACAACGTCACCGGGATCCGCCGCGCGGTCGCGGCCGGGGTGAAGTCGATCGAGCACGGCCACCTCGCCGACGAGGAGACCGTCGCACTGCTCGCGGAGAAGGAGGTGTGGTTGTCGATGCAGCCCTTCGCGCTCGGCGACCACCACTATCCCGACCCGGATCGCGCGGAGAAGGACAAGCAGATCTGCACCGGCACCGACCACGTCTACGAGTGGGCGCAGAAGCACGGCGTGAAGACGGCCTGGGGACCCGACCTGCTGCTCGAGCCGCAGATCGCGCCGCGCCAGAGCGAGATGGCCGCGCGGCTCGGCGACCACTACAGCAACCTCGACGCGCTGCGGATGCTCACCTCCGGAAACGCCGAACTGTTCCGGCTCGCAGGCGAACGCGATCCCTACCGTCAGGCCCGATGGGGTGTGATCGACAAGGGCGCCTGGGCGGACGTGCTCCTCGTCGACGGCAACCCGCTCGAGGATGTGAGTCTGATCGCCGATCCGGCAAAGAACCTGTCGGTCATCGTGAAGAACGGCCACGTCGTCAAGAACAGCCTGTGACCGTGGCAGCGCATCGGACACGGCACCACACCCCACTCGCTCGGCGCAAGGACAGTCGGTGACTCACTACGGGCAGCACAGCGACGCAGAGGCCTGGGACGAGTTGTCGGACGAGCAGCTCGAGGATCCCTTCGTCGTGAACGGAAACTACGGCGGAACACCGGTGGGCACAGCCGAACCGGATGATGTCGGGACTCCGCCGTACGGCGCTCCGGTCGTGCAGCGGGCAACCGCCCGGCAGACGCCGGGCACACTCGTGTCGGCGCGCGGGATCGAACTCCACGGACCCTGGGGCCATGTCTTCGGCCCCCTCGACCTGGACCTCGACGCCGGGGGAGTGACGGTTCTGGCCGCGCAGGCCGGTGCTGCGCGTACCGCGTTGCTCATGGCTCTGTGCGGTCGCATGCGACTGACCCGGGGATCGCTGACGGTTCTCGGCGAGGACAGACCGCAGAAGATCATCGCGCGGTCGGCGATTGCGTGCATGAACGAGCTCGACGAGGTACGCCCGTCGGTCACCGTGCGCGATCTCGTCACCGAGCAGAAGCGGTGGGATTCCCCGTGGTACAAGTTCGTTCCGCGGGTCCGTGAGGACGGTATCGCCGAGATGTGCGAGGAGATCTTCGGCGACGTACCGCTGCCACCGCTCGAGGCGTTCGTCGACGACCTCCCCGAACTCCAGCAACTGCTCCTGCGGATCTCGGTGGCGAACACCCGGCGTCCGCCACTGCTGGTGGTGGGCCGGATCGATCGGATCGCCGACGACGTCGAACGTGCCACCCTGCTCGGCCGGCTCGTCGCGCTCGGTGAGAACCAGGCGGTGATCATCGGCGACGTGAATCCCGTCGACCCCGATAGCGGGGTACGGGCCGTGGTGGACATGCACGATCTGCTCGGACCCGGTGACATCGGCGTCCTGACGAAGAGGAAGTGACGAGTGCTCGCAGGCGTCTCTCTCGGTAGCGACTCGAAGCGATACTTCCGCGGCACGATGCCGCGCATCGCGATCGCGACGATCATTCTCATGCCGTTGCTGTACGGGGCCATGTACCTGTGGGCCTTCTGGAATCCGTTCGGTGCGGTGAACAAGATTCCCGCGGCGATCGTCAACAACGACACCGGTCGTTCGTCGACGGGGGAACAGGTCGACGCCGGCGATCAGGTCGTGAAGTCCCTCATCGCATCCGGTCAGCTCGATCTGGCGGAGGTGTCGGAAGAGGACGCCGTCGCGGGTCTGGCCGACGGAAAGTACTACTACACCATCACGATTCCGGAGAATTTCACCGAAGCGGTCGAATCCCCCAACGGCGACAACCCGGAGAAGGCGAATCTGGTCTTCACTTTCAACGACGCGAACAACTATCTCGCGACGATCATCGGGCAGGACGCGTCCGAACAGGTGATCGGACAGGTGAACTCCACGATCGGTGCCCAAGGTGTCGGGACCGTGCTCACCGGTCTCGAGAGCGCCGGCTCGGGTCTGAAGCAGGCCGCCGACGGTGCCGGGCAACTCGCCGACGGCATCGACACGGCCAAGAGCGGCGCGGACCAGCTCGCTTCGGGATCGCAGGAGCTCGCGACGAACATGGTCACGGCGCGAGACGGGTCGGCGCAGCTCGCTACCGGCGCGAACGAACTCGCCACCGCGATCGACGGCGTGACGGGTCCGCTGCTCAGCGCGCTCGACAGCGGTGCCCTCTCGGGTGTCGCCGGGCAGGCAGCGGAGCTGCGGGCCTCGCTCGACGCCCTCGAATCGCGGGTACCGCAGACCACGCAGTCGACGGTGAACCAGGCCGTACAGCAGGTCGTCGACATCCTGAACCGGAGCTCCGATCCGGTCGTGCAGCAGGCGATCACCGCGTTGACACCGCTGACGGCGCAACAGGCGGCCTCCGATGCCGACGCCCTACGCGCTGAGATCATGCGTCTGCAGGCAGGCGCCGAACAACTCGAGTATCAACTCGGCAACCCGAACAGTCCGCTACAGGGAGCCCTGGCGACGTTGTCGAACGGGGGACTGGCGGCGGACGTGAACCGACTCCGCAGCGGTGTCGACGAACTGAGCTCCGGTGCCGCCACGCTGAACTCCGGTCTCGTCCAACTTACCGACGGCAGTGTCCAGTTGGCCGACGGAGCAGGAGAGCTGTCCTCGGGCATGGTCGAGTTGCAGTCGGGTTCGCAGGAACTCGCGCAGGCCCTGAGCCAGGGTGCCACCCAGGTGCCGAACTGGACGGACGAACAACGCACCGCCACCGCCGAGACGTTGTCGACTCCGGTTGCTCTGCAACAGAACTACACGAACGAGGCACCCACCTTCGGTACCGGTTTCGCCCCGTTCTTCCTGTCGCTCGCCCTGTTCGTCGGCGGCATCATCACCTGGATGCTGCTCACCCCGTTGCAGTCGCGGCCCACCGTCGCGGGACTCGGTGCCTACCGCACGGTCCTCGCGTCGTACTGGCCGGCTCTGCTGGTAGGCATCCTGCAGGTGATCGTGATGTACACGGTCGTCCATTTCGGCGTCGGACTGGACGTGAAGCACGTCGTGGGGACGATCCTGTTCCTGATGTTGATCTCCGCAACGTATCTGGCCATGATCCAAGCGTTCAATGCGATCGTCGGCGTCGCCGTCGGTCGGGTGGTGACCTTGGCCTTCCTGATGCTGCAACTGGTCTCGGCCGGCGGTATCTACCCCGTGCCGACCACGGCGAAGCCGTTCCAGTACATCCACCCGTTCGACCCGATGACCTACACCGTCAACGGTCTGCGGCAGCTCACCGTCGCCGAGAACATCGATTCGCGATTGTGGATCGCAATCGCTGTCCTGGCCGGAATCCTGCTCGTATCGTTGACGCTGAGTGCCCTGTCGGTTCGGCGCAACCGCCGCTACACGATGGAGAGGCTGTACCCGCCGATCGAGGTGTGAGAGCCGCCCCGTATGTCCTGAAGTCACCGGATCGACGAGTGTTCGATGCGGGAAATGGAGGAAACCATGTCAGAGTCCAATGCTCCAGCCGAGACACTCGCACCTGCCTTCACCGGCAGACTCGGTACCGACCCGATTCCTGCTCTGCGACTTCCCAAGTCGGAGACCGATCCGGAGGCGACGTACCAGTTCATACACGACGAGTTGATGCTCGACGGCAGCTCGCGGCTCAACCTGGCGACCTTCGTCACCACGTGGATGGATCCGCAGGCGGGTCGTCTCATGGCCGAGACGTTCGACAAGAACATGATCGACAAGGACGAGTATCCGGCCACGGCGGAGATCGAGACCCGCTGCGTCAACATGGTCGCGGCCCTGTTCCACGCCGAGAACCTCGATCCGGCCGATCCGTCGTCGGCCACCGGCGTCTCGACGATCGGTTCGTCCGAGGCCGTCATGCTCGGCGGTCTCGCGCTCAAGTGGCGCTGGCGTGAGGCCCGTAGGGCCGCCGGCAAGGACGCGTCGAAGCCGAACCTGGTGCTCGGCAGCAACGTGCAGGTGGTGTGGGAGAAGTTCTGCCGCTACTTCGACGTCGAGCCGAAGTCCCTGCCGATGGAGCCCGGCCGTTACGTCATCACCCCCGAGCAGGTCCGTGAAGCGGTCGACGAGAACACCATCGGCGTCGTCGCGATCCTCGGCACCACCTTCACCGGTGAACTCGAGCCGGTGGCGGAGATCGCCGCCGCGCTCGACGAGCTCGCGGCCTCCGGCGGTCCCGACGTCCCGTTGCACGTCGACGCCGCCTCCGGTGGCTTCGTGGTGCCCTTCCTCCATCCGGACCTCGAATGGGACTTCCGTGTGCCGCGGGTCGTGTCCATCAACGTCAGTGGTCACAAGTACGGCATGACCTATCCGGGTATCGGTTTCGTCGTCTGGCGCTCGAAGGAACATCTGCCCGAGGACCTGGTCTTCCGGGTCAACTACCTCGGTGGCGACATGCCGACGTTCACGCTCAACTTCTCGCGTCCTGGTAACCAGGTCATCGGCCAGTACTACAACTTCATTCGGCTCGGTGTCGCCGGGTACACGCAGATCATGGAGACCCTGCGCGACACCGCGCTCATGCTGTCGAAGCAGATCTCCGAGATCGAGAACATGGCGATCATCACGGACGGCTCCGCCATCCCGGTCATCTCCTTCGAGGTGACGGGCGACCCCGGCTTCACGGTGTTCGACATCTCCCACGAATTGCGGGCCCGCGGATTCCAGGTTCCGGCCTACACGATGCCGGCCGACGCGGAGGACGTCGCGGTCCTGCGAATCGTGCTTCGCGAGGGCTTCAGCCGGGACATCGCCCACAAGCTCGGTGAAGACATCGCCGATGTAGTCGGATATCTCCGCGAGGGTGTCGGTCGCGGCCACACCGACCAGGCATTCGCACACTGAACGAAGTCGCAGCGGGGGAGAAGCTCACCGAGTTTCTCCCCCGCCGACGTGAAATCCGTTCGTGGACCGTGTGAATGGAGGTGCGGAGTTACTTCGATGTGATTCCTGGCGCGCGATCGGAATCCCGGCGAAATCCGTCATTTCCCCCGCCGGCTGCTAATATTTGCACATACTTGTGAGTCCGTTTCGAGGGCGATGCTGCCCGGATGCGAAAGGGATAGTGGACGTGCCGAGAACACTGCCTTTGTCCCGTCGCCGATTGTTCTCCGTTCTGTCCGCGCATTCCGAACTCGCCGTGATCCTCGGTGGCCCCTTCTCCGGCAAGACGACCCTCGTCGACACGTGGCTGGCGACCGACCCGTGTCCCGAGTGGGCGCCGGTGGTGATTCCCGAACCCGCGCACGACGTCACACCCGAGACCTACTGGGCGACGGTGTCATCGTTGCTGTGCACCTCCCTCGGAGTCGACGAACCCGTTGCGGCGGAAGGCTCCTTCGACTCGTTGTGTTCGATACTGGTCCGGCACCCCCGGCCCGTGATGTTCGTGCTCGACGGTGTCCGGTCGGTCGAAGCGATCGAAGACCGGGTCGGGCAGTTGCTGCGGCTCGGGCCGCAGGGGCGGATGGTGGTCACCAGCAGGGCCGCAGGCTCGTGGGCCGAACTTGTCGACGGACACCCGCACAGGACGATCGTCGGCGACGACGACCTGGCGTTCACCGTGGACGAGACCGCTGCACTGTGCCGGCTCTTCGGACTTGCGCGGGACCAACGCACCATCGAGTGGATCCCCCGCCGCACCGAAGGATTCGCCGCATTCGTCGCGGCGGTGTGTGCGACGCTGCGCGCCGAGAAGCCGGATCGGGTCTACGGCACCGACGCCCTCGACGTCCTGGTCGACTCGACCGTCGATCTCGTCGTCATGCATGTCGTGGCCGCGGATCCCTCACTGGCACTGTCCTCCCGCTCGGTCCTCGTCTCCGCCGCACCCAACACGGTGACGGAGTCGTCGATTTCGGCTCTACCGCACATCGACGACAGCGACGCCTTCCTCACCGCGCTGACCGAGTCGGGACTGATCGAGGCCTGCTCGACGGACGAGGACTCCACGGACGGCGAGACCGCCTGGCGCTATCCCGAGGTCGTCCACAGATCACTCCTGCGGGTGGGCAGCGCCGAATACCCGAAGGAGCTGTGGGATGCGCGGTCGGCTCTCATCGACTACTGGTTGCAGCGCTCGCGTCCGGACATCGCCCTCGAACATGCCGTGGAGCGGCGCGACTGGCGATGCGCGATCGACATCGTCGAGAAGAACTGGGTGGCACTGTACGGAAGCGGATCGCTCCGCTCCCTGGGGATCGTGCTGCTCGAGCTGCTCCCCGACGACATGACGACCAACGATCGCACCGTCGCGTCGCTGCGGACGATCACCGGTGCCCGGAACAAGGCGGGAGAGCCGGAACAGTGGGCCTTCCCTCGATCCTTCGAAACGATCCTTCGCCTCGGAGGTCTCCGGATGCAGGGTGCCTACGACGAGGCGATGGAAGTGTGCGACGGCCTGGCCACCGAACCCGTGCCGAATTTCGAGACGCTGGACGGCACGACCCGGCACGCCCACGGACTGAAATACCTCAACTTCGGCACCGTCTACCTCCTCGGCGGACGCACCACCGATGCCGGAACGATGCTGCGCCGTGCCCACACGGCGGGTCGCGGTGTGTTCGTCGAGCGAGAGGCCGCGGGCAAACTCGCGCTCCTCGAAGCCCTCCGGGGCCGGACCCACGAGGCGACCCGGTGGATCGAGGAGGAGCTCCGGCATCCGCCGATCATGGGAGAGGCCGAGGCCCTCATCCGTACGGCGGGCCTGGTCGCCACCGCGCTCGTGGCCCTCGACAGGCTCGACACCGGCACGGCCTTCCGCGCGCTCTCCGAACTCGGCACTCCCCGCCACACGGAAGAGTTGTGGGCGGCCGTCATGTACGCGCGGGGGCGACTGGCGCTGCTGAGCGGTGTGCCCGCCGACGGCCTGCTGTACATCGATTCGGAACTTCAGCACTTCTCCCATCGCCTCACCGGTATCTCCGCGGTGTTGGTCGATGCCGCGCGTGCCGACCTGCACCTCGCGCTCGGCGAGGCCCGCGCGGCGCGCGAGCTGGTCGACAGCTCGACGCACCCCCTCACGGCTCCGGCCCGTGCGCGATTGCGTCTGCTCGGCGGCGATCCCGGAGGCGCGGAGGTGATCGTGCATCGTGGGGATGCCGCCCGTGAGCACTGTCCGGCCGTCGGTGCGGAACTCGCCCTGATCGGATCGGTGGCGTCTCTGAGACTCGGTCGCCGCACCGATGCGCGACGGCATCTCCAGCGGGCCGTGGTGCTGGCGGAACATGCCGGGGTGACACGGCCGTTCGTCGGAGTCCCGCCCTCGGCCGTGCGCGACATCCTGTCGCTCGGGGTCGACCTGCCGATCGATCTCGACCCGGCGATGGCCGAGTACGGCATCTTCCGCGAGATCCGTGTCGTCGTACGGCTGACCCCACGCGAGCGCGCGGTCCTCGACGCATTGCTCGCCGGCGGCACGGCGAGCACGATCGCCAAGGAACAGTTCGTCACCCTCAACACCGTCAAGACCCAATTGCGTTCCCTCTACCGGAAACTGGGCGTGCATTCGCGTGAGGAAGCGATCGCGCAGGCGCACAGGCTCGTCGTCGGCTGAGACCCTTTCCCGAAGCTGCGACCGGAACCCGGGGGACTATCGGAGGACGGTGCCGACGATGCCCGCGAAGTAACCGATGCGTGCGATCTCGGACGGACGGAACTCCGGTCCGCCGGGGCGGCCGAGGACGAGGACGCGTTCGGGCGAGCCGAGGGGCGCGGCCGCGAGCATCGTGTCCATGTCGCGCCAGAGTTGCGGCACCCACTCACCGTCGTGGTCGAGCAGGGTGGCCTCGGCGAGCGGCATCCAGGGCACGCCGTTGAGGTGGGTCTCCGGCGAACCGGGGCTCCCCGCGATGCGGAAGATGCCGTTCGGGCCGACTCCGAGCACGGTTGCCCAACCCACGCGGAGCACCCGGGGAGCGCCGTCGACGAGGATCTGGATGCGGTCGTCGCGGGCGGCGGCGACGTGATCGATCAGTTCGAGTTCGCGATGGGTGTCGAGGATTCCGGCGTAGGGCCGGATCGAGTCGACCGTCACACCGGGCAGGGCCTCGGCCGCGGTGAGGAGCGTGTCGGGGAGCTTGCCCGGCTCGACGTCGACGACGAGATCGTCGATCGCGAAGTCCGTGCCGCGTTCGACGACGTCGAGCGACAGGATGTCGGCGCCGACCGAACCGAGCGCCAGGGCGAGCGAGCCGAGGCTACCGGGACGATCGGGGAGCCTGACACGCAAGAGGTACGACACGTGAGTCCTTTCCCCAGTCGGTTTCGTGCCGTCGACGAACGCCACATCGACGGCACATGGTGCGCCGGCATCCGAGTGCCGGCCCAGGGGCCCGTGTCGACCTCTGGCAGACCACATCCTTGCACCTCGGCGCCGGCGTCCGGGACGGCGCAGATCCGAAATTATGCCGACCCCATCGATAATCCCCGGTCGCGACGGTGCATGTCACACGAACGCAACACAGCGTTGCGAAGCTTGCAACATCGGCGGACGGGACGCGACGCCGACCGGGCGACGAGTGATGTCGCCGAACCGCGTGCGCCGTCGCTTCCAGGACGCATTACCCTGGACAGGACGTTCACTCTCCATCGGAAAGGGGCCATTCACGGTGCCTGCCATCTCCCGTGACGAGGTCGCGCATCTCGCCCGGTTGTCCCGGCTTGCGCTGACCGATGCCGAACTCGACGAGTTCGCCGGTCAGTTGGATTCGATCCTCAACCACGTCAAGGCGGTGTCGGAGGTGGCCGCGGACGATGTGGCTCCCATGGCGAACCCGAACGCCGTCACCAACGTGACGCGACCCGACGTCGTCGTCCCCGGTCTCACACCCGAGCAGGCGCTCTCCGGTGCGCCGGCCGTCGAGGAGGATCGCTTCTCGGTCCCGCAGATCCTGGGAGAGGGCGAATGAGCACGGATACGACACGCCTCGACGCCGCGACTCTGGCGTCGAAGATCCATGCCGGCGAACTGTCGTCGGTGGAGGTCACCCAGGCCCACCTCGATCGCATCGCCGAGGTCGACGGTGAGTACAACGCCTTCCTGCACGTCGCCTCCGAGCAGGCGCTCGCCGCCGCGGACGAGGTCGACCGTGCCGTCGCCGCGGGCGAGAAACCGGCCTCGGCGCTCGCCGGTGTGCCGCTCGCGCTCAAGGACGTGTTCACCACCACGGACATGCCCACCACGTGCGGTTCGAAGATCCTCGAGGGCTGGGTCTCGCCCTACGACGCGACGCTCACCACGAAGCTGCGCGAGGCCGGGATCCCCATCCTCGGCAAGACCAACATGGACGAGTTCGCGATGGGTTCGTCCACCGAGAACTCGGCCTACGGCCCCACCCGCAACCCGTGGGACACCAGCCGTATCCCGGGTGGCTCGGGTGGCGGTTCCGCTGCGGCGCTCGCGTCGTATCAAGCACCCCTCGCGATCGGCACCGACACCGGTGGCTCGATCCGCCAGCCCGCCGCTGTCACCGCCACCGTCGGCACCAAGCCCACCTACGGCACGGTCTCTCGGTACGGCCTCGTCGCCTGTGCGTCGTCGCTCGACCAGGGTGGTCCCTGCGGCCGCACCGTCCTCGACACGGCGCTGCTGCACGAGGTCATCGCCGGGCACGACCCGCGCGACTCGACGTCGGTGAACGCCCCCGTGCGTCCCGTCGTGGAGGCGGCGCGCCAGGGTGCGGCCGGCGACCTGAAGGGCCTGAAGGTCGGCGTGGTCAAGGAGTTGCACTCCGACAGCTACCAGCCCGGCGTGCTCTCGTCGTTCGATGCGGCGGTCGAGACGCTCACGAAGCTCGGTGCGGAGGTCGTCGAGGTCTCGTGCCCGCACTTCGAGTACGCGCTCGCCTCGTACTACCTGATCCTGCCGTCGGAGGTCTCCTCCAACCTGGCCCGCTTCGACGCGATGCGGTACGGCATGCGCGTCGACGACGGCACGATGAGTGCCGAGCAGGTCATGGCCGCGACCCGCGCCGCCGGTTTCGGCAAGGAGGTCAAGCGCCGCATCATGATCGGCACCTACGCGCTGTCCTCCGGCTACTACGAGGCCTACTACGGTCAGGCACTCAAAGTCCGGAGCCTCATCGCGCAGGACTTCGACAAGGCCTACGAGCAGGTCGACGTGCTGGTCTCGCCCACGAGCCCGTTCACGCCGTGGAAGCTCGGCGAGAAGGTCGACGATCCGCTGGCGATGTACCTGTCCGACCTGTGCACGCTCCCGACCAACCTCGCGGGGCACTGCGCGATGTCGGTGCCGTCCGGCCTCTCGGCGGACGACGGTCTCCCCGTCGGTCTGCAGATCATGGCCCCGGCTCTGGCCGACGAGCGCCTGTACCGCGTGGGTGCGGCCTTCGAGGCGGCACGAGGACCCATCGTCGCCTGATCCTTTCCCACACCACGACCCGTCGTGCCGTTCGTCGGCCGGCGGGTCGCGGTGTATCCGGACGCCGATCCGTGTGGGCGCGATCTACCCGTCGGCGGAGATGCACCGCGCCTGATCGTCGCCGTAGCGATGACCGTGACCGGGTGCCGCCTCGAGCGAGGTGAGCAGGTCCACCGTTGTGTTCACGAACGACACCACCGGCAGCCACGGCGGGGTCGGGGCATCGGCGCGCGCATGCGACAGATCGGGCGGCGACCACAGCAGCGACGGCCGCCACCACACCACCGGGTCGGAGGTGTTCGCCCGGACACTCGCACCGGCGGTGCGGACCCCCGCGGGTGGCCCCGCGAGGAACAGTGCACACGGCTCCGGTTCGTCGTCGAAGACGGCGCTCGCGCCGGACGCTCCCAGAGACTGCCCGTAGACGTGCAGGGCGGGGCGTCGCTCGTCGGGCAGCGTGGACAGGTACGCCCGCAAGGCGGTGACGAGCGCGCGGGCCTCCTCCTCCGCAGCACCGCGATCGAGGACGAAGGTCACCCAGCTCGGCATGTCCGAGTACTGCTGGGCGACGATGGCGACATCGTCGCCCCACCGGTCCTCGAAGCCGCGAACCGCAGCGGCATCGACCCAGCCCGAGCCGGTCGGCACGGCCACCACGAGATGCGGTCGGTCGAAGGCTCTCGCCCGGCGGAGTTCGTCCACCGCGAACTCGGCGCGCGCAGACGGATCCGGCGCGGCCGACAACGGTATGTAGATCCGGATCGGTGACCCCTCGGAGGGCAGGGACACGAACTTCTGCCCTTCTCGACCCAACCGGTTCCACAACACCGCCGATCCCACGCCACCCGACAATCCCGCCGAGAGCGCGGTGGGGGAGGCGACCGTGTCGACCGCCCCTCCGGTTGAGAAGGCCGCCGTGGTGCCGATCCCAACCGTGGCGCCGATTCCCAGCGTCGCGGCGACGGCCACCGCCACCCCGCGTCGCGACAGGAGGTGCACGAGGCGCGGAAGGGCGAGCAGCGCCGCGACGACCACGATCGCGACTGCCAGTGCCTCCAGCCACCAGCGCACATCCAGCGCCGGGACCGCCATCGCCTCCCGCAGACCGTTCTGCCACCGATGCGCACCGGCGGCCGTGACCAGAACGACGGATCCGCCGACGAGGCCGACGGGCACACGCAGTTCCGGTCTCGCCGGCCGCGGAGCCCGACCGGTCCGCCGCCTCGCGGTCACGACGAGACGGAGAACGGCCAGCGCGACCACGACGAACACCCCTGTGACGACGCCCTGCACGACCGACTGTCGCGGCAGCAGGGGAGGGGCGAGGGAGATCACCGTCGCGAGAACCACCGTGAGGATCGTCATCGCCGTACCTTTCGTGCCGTGAAGCCCAGAGCGACCGAGCCCGCAGCGACGGCCAGGGCCCACGGCGATTCCGCGACAGGTGTCCGGTGACCCTGTCGCCACGAGTTGAATTCCACTGCTGCAGAAGAAATCCCTGCGATCGGCGTGCAGGAGGGGATGCCGGGTTCGGAACGGCAGACGGTGTCGAGATGCCGTGCGAACAGACCGTCGAGGTCGCGGCGGGCACCGGTGTCCAGCTCGCCACCGGTGGTGTGGGCGTACCGCAGGAGGTCGTACCCGAGATCGTGCACCCGGCATGCCGATTCGAACGCCGCCGGCAGCGGCACCGGGGCGGAGCAGTCACCTTCGGGGTCGGCGAGCACCGTCGTCCCGTCCGCCCACTGTTCGACGATCGGCGCATACCCCATCACGGCGGTGAAATCGGCCGGCAGGGACGACAGTGCTCCCTCCGCGTCGTCGGCGACGAGCGCCGTCACCGTCGCTGCGGCCGCGGCGTCCTCCGTCGGGGGCGCGGCGGAGTGGGCGAGCGCCCCCGGCACGGCGGCATATGCTGCGGTGGCGAGGAAGGCGACCGACGCGACTCGGACCGCTGCGGATCTCACTGTCATGCCGGTGACGCTAGGAACGCGCAGCCCTGCACCGGACCCCGCGACGGAGCGATCTCGAGGAGGCCGACACCACCCGCAGAGCTATGCGGATCTCACCCCCAGGTATGAGGACAGTCGAGACCCCGGCTCCTAGCGTGGGTGAGGTGAAAGAGCTTGCGAAGTCCGGCGTGAGAACCGCGGGACGCCTGGGCCGGGGACGGTGGAGCGTTATCACCGTGGTCACCGTGACGTTGATCCTCTATGCGATCGCGTGGCCGACGCTGCCCCTGACCCACGACGTCTCCCCACCCCTGTTGCCGCTGATCTCGGGGATGGCGGTGTTCCCGTTCCTCCTCGTGCTCGTCCGGCCGGCGCTCGGGTGGGCGGTGGCCGCGGCGGCGGGACTCGTCATCCCGATAGCGTTCGACCTGGTCCCCGGCTACGACTATCCGTGGCAGGTCGTGCACATCATGGTGATGCTCGCGCTGGTGTTCGCCGTGGCGATCCGCGAGGAGATCCGGATCGTCCTCGTCGTCTGGGTCTCGACGGTTCTGCTCTTCGCGGCCTTCGTCCCCGGCAGCGACGGCTGGGGCTGGGGGATCGGGATCAGCGCGCTGGTGGTGTTCGGGCTGTTGGTGCGCTGGCTGGTGATCTCCCGACGGCAACTCGCCCAGCAGGAGGAAGCCAGCGAGCTCGAACGTGCACGGCGCGCCATCCTCGAGGAGAAGGCGCACATCGCACGCGACCTCCACGACATCGTTGCCCATCACATGTCGATGATCGTCGTGCAGGCGCAGAGCGCGCCCTACCGGCTCCCGGACGTGAACGACGACGTGCGCGCCGAATTCGACGCCCTCGGTGCGACCGCACGGGAGGCGCTGAACGAGGTCCGCACCCTGCTCGGAGTACTCCGCAGCGACGGGCAGCTCCCCGAACACGAACCGCAGCCCGACATCGACCGCATCGGTGAGCTGTTCGAGTCCTCCCGCCGAGCCGGGATGGCGCTCGAGACGGAGACGGTCGGCGTCCCCGCACCCGTCTCCGACGGTGTCGGACTCACCGTCTACCGGATCCTGCAAGAGTCTCTGGCGAACGCGGCCCGGCACGCACCCGGCACCCGCGTGTCCGCACGACTGCAGTGGGAGCCGGCGACCGTCACGGTGGAGGTGACCAACGGGCCGGCCTCGCCCGGTCAGGTCGACACCACCGTTCGGCAGTCGGACCGCAGCGGCGGCAACGGAATCCTCGGCATGGTCGAACGTGCGTCCGTCGTGGGCGGGCAACTCGTCGCCCATCCCCGCCCCGGCGGCGGATTCGAGGTCCGAGCGGTTCTCCCGGTGCTGACCGGGGCCTAAGGTGGGTGCCGATGACCGAACCGCACCCTCCCATCACCGTGTTCATCGCCGACGACCAGGCAATGGTCCGGCAGGGCTTCGGAGCACTGCTCGGAGCCCAGCCCGACATCAGCGTCGTCGGCGATGCCCCCGACGGTCGAGCGGCTGTCTCGGAGGTCGCGCGACTGCGGCCCGACGTCGTCCTCATGGACGTGCGCATGCCCGAGATGAACGGTCTCGACGCGGCGCGGCACATCCTTGCCGACACCCGTGAGCCGCGGTCGAAGGTGCTCATGCTCACCACCTTCGACCTCGACGACTACGTCTACGAGTCGCTCGGGATGGGAGCAAGCGGGTTTCTGCTCAAGGACGCCCCCGCCGACGAACTCGTGCGGGCCGTGAGGGTGGTCGCCGATGGTCAGGCACTGCTCGCGCCGACCGTCACCCGTCGCCTCATCGCCGACGTCACCAGCCGGCGCCGGCCGGCGAGAGGGCGCGACCGCGTCCTCGATCCGCTGACCCCGCGCGAACTCGAGGTGCTGGAACTGATCGCACACGGCCTGTCGAACACCGAGATCGCAGAACGATTGTTCGTCGCCGAGCAGACCGTGAAGACCCACGTCGGCAAGGTTCTCGCAAAACTGCACCTGCGCGACCGGGCACAGGCCGTGGTGCTCGCCTACGAGTCCGGTCTCGTCACACCCGGCTAAAGACATCGATACAGGTCGGTCGACATGGAGTGAAGACTCGTCGATGTAGGTGTGCCTGTCAGGATTCGTCGTCGATCTTGTGGTGTATCAAGAGGTATGGCACGACGACGTGGGTTCTTCGCCGAACTCCAGCATCAACAGCGGCTGGCTGCGCAGCGACAAGCGCAACAGCAGAGGGCAGCAGTCCGGGAGCACAACCGGACCGTTGCTGCCATGCAACGAGCCGCACGTGAGCGAGAACGCGCCGAGGCAGCAGCACAGCGTGCGGCAGCTGCCGATCGTGCCAGGTTGGAGAAGGAAGCGAAGGTCGCATACGTAGCGCAGCGAGAGGCGGAGGCAGCCCAGGAAAACGCGCTGATCGCCACGCAACTCGAGGACATCGAGGACTTGCTGGCAGCCACCCTCGATGTGGACGATTGGGTCGATCTCGAAGCGCTGAAACAGTCGGTCGAAAGGCGAAGCTTTCACCCTCCGGGCGATTTGCAGACGCCCACGCAGCAACCTCAGTACTTCGCACTACCCGATCAACCGCGCTTCGTGCCTCCGAGCACGCCGTCGGGACTCGCCGCCGCGTTGGGAGGAAATCGCCGATACAACGCTGAACTCTCCGCGGCTGCAGAAGTCCACAGGGAGCACATGCGTGGCTGGTGGGATGCCTTCCAGGAGACATTCCGACAGAACGCAGTCCTTCGTGACCGCTGGCGCACCTACGAACGCGAACGCTACCGGCGGCTCGAACAGTCGATGCGCGCGCACGAGGCCGCCGAAGAACGCCGTCTACGCGATGTGGAGGTTGCCAACGAGAAACTCGACAGATTGATTGCCGGGTTGCGCCGTCGCGAACCTGCCGCGCTGGAGGAGTACGTCGGTATCGTTCTGGCGAATTCGGCTTATCCCGAATGCTTCGACGTAGTGCACGAGTACAGCTACAACTCCGAGGATCTGGAAATGAAGGTTTCGGTTGCCGTTCCTGCACCTAGGGAATTTCCGTCCATCAAATCGGTTCGATATGTGAAGGCGAGCGACGAGATCGTTCGGACTCCGCTCTCCGCAACCGACCTGAAGCGGCGGTACAACAACGCGGTGAATCAAGTGGCGCTGCGAACCGCACACGAAGTGTTCGAGGCAGACCGTGAAGCCGTGATCGACGCCGTGTCGCTCACCGTTGTGGCGGATGCCGTGGACCCCGCTACCGGGCGTGATGCCACAGTGGCACTCCTGCAATTGGCTGTGGACCGAGAAACGTTCATGGCTCTGGATCTGTCACGCGTGGAGCCCGCCCAGACGTTGAAGCATCTGTCTGCTGCAGTGTCGAAGAATCCGTACGGGCTGGTGCCCTTGGCCGGGACGGGAGTTCGAGGATGACCGACGCTCAGGAAACGATCACTGCTCTCCGTCGCACGTTGATCGCCAAGGAGCGGGAGGCAGCCGAACTCGTCGACCGTGTGGCGGAGTTGACCGCTCAATTGTCGGCGCGGCCCGTTTCCCCATCACAAGGCGCACCGGTCGGAAGAGATCTTCCCTCGGACGATCGGTTGATCACCGTCGAAGACGCCCTCGTGCTTCAGGAGGTCGGTCTCTACGAGTATCACCACCCATTGGAGAACGCCGCTGCCTACCAAGAGCGATTGGAGGAACTGCGGGACGAGATCCGGTCGTCGATCACAGACGGTCGCGCCATCGAGGTGGGCAAACAGTTCAGCTTCAACAATTCCCTCGCAGAAGGCCGTCGCCTCACTCGTGATCTCGGCAAGTTGATGCTGCGCGCATACAACGCAGAGGCCGAGAACTGTGTCCGCGCGATTCGGGCTGGGAATCTGCAGACCGCGATCAAGCGCCTGGACAAGGCCGCTACCGATATCGAGAAGCTGGGCGCCTCGATGCAGATGCGGATCGACCCGGCATATCACCGTCTCCGCATCACCGAGATCGAACTGACGGCCGACCATCAGATGAGACTCAGCGAGGAACGCGAGGCCGCCCGAGAAGAGCGCGAACGACTTCGCGAAGAACGCAAGGTCGAGCAGGAACTCGCTCGCAGGAGGCAGGAACTCGACAAAGAGCGGGAACACTATCGAAACGTGCTTGCTCGCATCCAGGATCCGGCCCAGCGTGCCGATGCCGAGCGAGAGATCGCCCGGTTGGACGCAGCGATAGCCGACAACGACTACCGCGCGGCGAATATCCGGGCCGGCTATGTGTACGTGATCTCGAACATCGGTGCTTTCGGACGAAACGTCGTCAAGATCGGACTCACGCGTCGGCTCGACCCCATCGACAGAATCCGAGAACTGAGCGGTGCCTCGGTACCGTTTCCGTTCGATGTACACGCTCTGTACTTCTCGGACGATGCCGTCGCGTTGGAGAACGAACTCCACAAGGAGTTCTCGAAGTACCGGGTCAACCATGCGAACGTGCGCCGCGAGTTCTTCTTCGCGAGCCCGGAACAAGTCCGCGATGTACTCGCGACCAAGGTCGGTAACCTGCTCGAGTACACCACCGAACCCGAAGCAACCCAGTACTTCCAATCCGTGCGATATTGGCCCGAGTCTCCACTGCGGTCCTAGCTCTCGAAAGGCAGGATTGGTACCGGCACGAAGTCGAGTCCATGGAGGTATGGATGACGAGGATCGGAATTCTCACCAGTGGCGGGGACTGCCCCGGGCTCAACGCGGTCATCCGCGGTGCGGTGCTCAAGGGCACCGAGGTCCACGGACAGGAGTTCGTCGGATTCCTCGACGGCTGGCGCGGTCTCGTCGAGGGCGATGTGATCCCGTTGGACCGCAGCCGTGTTCGCGGTCTCGCCCAGCAGGGTGGCACGATCCTCGGCACGAGCCGGTTCGGTCCGTACCAGGGACCCGACGGTGGGGCACAGAACATCCAGAAGACCCTCGGCCGCCTCGGGATCGACGCGGTGATCGCCATCGGGGGAGAGGGCACCGCTGCCGCCTCGAAGCGACTGTTCGGTGAAGGGATCCGCATCGTCGGTGTGCCGAAGACGATCGACAACGACCTCAGCCACACCGACTACACCTTCGGTTTCGACACGGCCGTCGAGATCGCGACGGTGGCGATCGACCGTCTCCGCACCACCGGCAACTCCCACAAGCGGTGCATGGTGCTCGAGGTCATGGGCCGGCACGCCGGATGGATCGCATTGCACGCGGGTACTGCCGGTGGTGCACACGCCATCCTCATCCCCGAACACCCCGAGAGCCTCGAACAGATCTGCGAGTGGGTGACCAGCGTCCGCGACCGCGGGCGTTCGCCGATGGTTGTCGTCGCTGAGGGCTTCACACTGCCCGAGATGGAGGAGGCGTACTCCACCAAGGGGCTCGACGGATTCGACCGGCCGCGTCTCGGCGGTATCGCGGAGGTGCTCGCGCCGCTCATCGAGAAGCACACCGGCGTCGAGACCCGCGCGACGGTGCTCGGTCACATCCAACGGGGCGGTGTCCCCACGGCATTCGACCGGGTGCTCGCCACGCGACTCGGCATGGCGGTGACCGATCTCGTCGCCGAGGAGGATTGGGGGCGCATGGTCGCGCTGCACGGCACCGACATCGCTCGGGTCGATTTCGACGAGCTCGCCGAACCGAAGTACGTGCCCGACGAGCGCTATCAGGAGATGCGGATCCTGTTCGGGTGAGGCGGCGCGTCGGCACTGTCGGCGCCGTCTAAAATCGACACCATGACTGCCTCCGTGTCCGCTGACCTGCTCGCCTACGACGACGTGCTCGCGAAGTTCGAGCCCGTGATGGGCATGGAGGTGCACGTCGAGCTGCACACCGCCACCAAGATGTTCTGCGGCTGCCCGACCACCTTCGGCGCCGAGCCCAACACGCAGGTGTGTCCGGTCTGCCTCGGTCTGCCGGGGGCGCTGCCCGTCGTCAACCAGGCCGCGGTCGAGTCCGCGATCCGCATCGGCCTCGCGCTGAACTGCTCGATCACCCCGTGGGGTCGCTTCGCGCGTAAGAACTACTTCTACCCGGATCAGCCGAAGAACTACCAGATTTCGCAGTACGACGAGCCGATCGCCACCGACGGATATCTCGATGTCGTACTCGATGACGGCACCACCTGGCGGGTCGACATCGAGCGCGCGCACATGGAGGAGGACACCGGCAAGTCGCTGCACGTCGGTGGCGCCACCGGTCGCATCCACGGTGCGAGCCACTCGCTGCTCGACTACAACCGCGCCGGTGTGCCGCTCGTCGAGATCGTCACCAAGCCGATCGTCGGTGCCGGCGAGCGCGCCCCCGAGGTCGCCCGCGCCTACGTCACCGCCCTGCGCGACCTGCTCGAGGCACTCGACGTCTCCGACGTCCGCATGGACCAGGGTTCGATGCGGTGCGACGCGAACATCTCGCTGATGCCCATCGGCGCGAAGGAGTTCGGTACCCGCACCGAGACGAAGAACGTCAACTCCCTCAAGTCCGTCGAGGTGGCCGTGCGCTACGAGATGCGGCGCCAGGCGGCCGTACTGGTCTCCGGTGGTGAGGTGATCCAGGAGACCCGGCACTTCCAGGAGGCCGACGGCACCACCTCGCCCGGTCGCCGCAAGGAGACCGCCGAGGACTACCGCTACTTCCCGGAGCCCGACCTCGAGCCGATCGCGCCCGACGCCGCCTGGGTCGAAGAGCTGCGCGCGACGCTGCCCGAGCTGCCGTGGCTGCGCCGCGCCCGCATCCAGGCCGACTGGGGTGTCTCCGACGAGGAGATGCGCGACCTCGTCAACGCCGGAGCGCTCGACCTCGTCATCGCGACCACCGAGGCCGGCGCCCCCGCCTCGGAGGCCCGCTCGTGGTGGGTCGCCTACCTGGCCCAGCAGGCCAACACCCGCGGTGTCGAACTCGCCGAACTGCCTATCACACCCGAACAGGTCGCCCGCGTCATCGCGCTGGTGGCCGACGGCAAGCTGACGAACAAGCTGGCCCGTCAGGTCGTCGACGGTGTGCTCGCCGGTGAGGGCGAGCCCGACGAGGTGGTCGCCGCTCGCGGTCTCGAGGTCGTGCGCGACGATTCGGCGCTGCAGGCCGCGGTCGACGCCGCGCTGGCCGCCAACCCCGACATCGCCGACAAGATCCGCTCCGGCAAGGTTCAGGCGGCCGGCAAGATCGTCGGCGACGTCATGAAGGCCACTCGCGGACAGGCCGATCCGGCGCGCGTGAAGGAACTCGTCATCGCTGCGTGCAGTTGATCTTGCGCGGCTAGAGTAGCGGCGCATGGACGCTGCTGTCGCCACCTCGCTGTTCTGGATCGCCGTCGCGGCGGTGCTGGCACCGCTGATCGCCGGCGCCGTCCCGCGTCGGCTGGTGCCCGAGGTCGTGCTGCTGCTGGTGACCGGTGTCCTCATCGGCCCCTACGCGTTCGACCTCGCGGAGACGGGCAGCGAGATCGGCATCCTGCGCGAACTCGGCCTGGGGATGCTCTTCCTGCTCGCCGGATACGAGATCGCCCCCGCCGAGTTGCGCGGGCGGGGTGGGCGCCGCGCGATGCTCACCTGGTGCGTGTGCATGCTGTTGGCGCTCGGTACCGTCGCCGCCCTGGGAGCGGTCGGCCAGGTGCACGCCGAGATTGCCGTGGCGATCGCCCTGACATCCACAGCGCTGGGGACGCTCCTGCCGATCCTCGCCGACCGCGGGCTCGTCGCGACCCCACTCGGACGCTCGGTGCTCAACCACGGGGCGTTCGGAGAGCTGCTGCCCGTCGTGGCCATGGCGACCCTGCTCGGTGCGCGCGGCGCACTCGGCTCGCTGATCGTCCTGCTGGCGTTCGCGGTCGTGGCCGTCGCCGTCGCCGTGCTGCCGACCTGGATCCTGCGGGAGGGCTCACGGTTCACCCAGTTCGTCCGGCTCGGCTCCGACACCACCGCCCAGATCCCGGTGCGCCTGACGATGTTGCTGCTCGTCGGACTCATCGCCGTCGCGGCCGTCTTCGATCTCGACATCATTCTCGGGGCCTTCGCGGCCGGTTTCATCCTGCGCCGCACGATCCCGGCGGGCGACGAGCGGCTCGAGAAGAAGCTCGACGGTCTGGGCTACGGCTTCCTCATCCCGATCTTCTTCGTCACCTCGGGCATGGCGATCGACGTCGGTGCCGTCGTGAGTGCCCCGGGGATCCTGCTGGCATTCCTCGGACTGCTCGTCCTGGTGAGGGGTGTACCGGTGTTCGTCGCATCGCGCCTCGAACGCGACGAGACCGGCAACCGCATGTTCGGAACCGCCGAACAACTGCAGATCGCCCTGTACTCCACTACGGGTCTGCCACTGATCGTCGCGGTCACCGGCGTCGCGGTGAGTGCCGATCAGATGACGAACGCGAGCGCGTCGATCCTCGTGGCGGCGGGCGCCGTCACCGTCCTCGTTCTCCCGATGCTCGCGGGGCTGCTCCACCACCCCGCTGCGGCGGAGACACCGGGGCGGGCATGATCAGTCGAATCCGCCGCCACCGACCGGGAACTGGATGCGGATGACGCGGTCGTCGTTCGGTCCCGGTTCGGCGCCGGACTTGTTGACCGTCGAGACCCACAGCAGGCCGTCGGGCGACGAAGAGGCGCCGCGCAGCATGCCGTAGCGGTCCTCCGCCGCGAGGACGGGGGACGCCGTGACCGCGCCGGTCCCCGGATCGGTAGCAACGACCGCGACGGCCTTCGCGTCGGTGAGCGAGATCGCGATCCCGTCGGGAGCCGCCGCGCACCCGGCGACACCGGGCCGCTCGGGCCACGTCCAGGCCGGGCCGGTGCCGGTCGAGCCGTCGACCCCGACACGTTGGAGCCGGTCCTCGAGGGGAGTGCGGTCGGTGATCCACAGGTTGCCGTTCGGATCGCGGCACACATCGCCCGCGGTGCCGATCCCCGACAGCATCACCGAGGGAGTGGGTGCTGCGCCGGGTGCCGGGAGCGGCAGGGTCAGGAGCTTGCCGGACAGGACGTTCGGATCGTTTGCGGCCGCTGCGTTTCCGGCGTCGCCGGTCAGGACGGCGAGCTCGGTGGGCGAGACGAATTCGATGGCGCCGGAATTGCCCGTCGCGCCGCGCGGGATTCCCGTCAGCACGTCCTTGGGAGTGTCGCCCGCGGCGATGCGGACCACGCGGTTGTCCGAGGCCGTGGTGATGTAGGCGTAGAGCAGTCGGTCCTCGGCGAAGGTGGGGGAGAGTGCCACGTCCAGGAGCCCACCGTCCCCGGATCCATCGACCGGGATCGTCGCGATCTCCACCGGCTCGGTCTCCGGCGCGACCTGCAGTATCCGACCCGTCCGGCGCTCGGTGACGAGCGCGGAGTTGCCGTCGGGCATCGTCACCAGGCCGCCGGTGACGTCGAGGCAGGTCGCGATCACGGACGGGTCGGGATCGACACACGGCCCCGGAGGCTTGGGGGAGGCGCTCGGCGTGGTCGTCTCGGTGGGGTCCTGGGGCCCGACGCCCGGTCCCGGATCGAAGGTGGGTTCGGGAGTGAACGGGCTCGATGCGGAGTCGTCGAAGCGGGCGCAGGACGGGACGGCGAGGACTCCGACGGCGAGCGCCGCCGCTGCCGCACGTACGCCCCACGAACCCGTCCACCGCGTACCCCGTGTCATGCCGCAAACGTTACCGGCACGACGCGCGCACCCGCGGATGCCGGGTGTGGGGGCAGTCACGGGCCTAGGCTGGGAGCGTGGCCGACAACAAGAACGGTGGCATACCGGACGCGGGTTCGAGTTCCTACGGAAACCAGCCCGACGAGCACACACTCGAGATGCACCGACCACGCGAGTCGTATCTCGGATCCGACGATGACTTCGGCGCAGGCGGAACTCCCCTCGGCAGCGACGCCTACGCCGCTCCCACCGAGCAGATGTACCGGCCGGAGCCGGTCTACGGTGCGGATACGGGCGGCGCGGTGGTCGCCGGCGAACAGGCCCCGGCGAAGGTGCGCCGCGGAACGCTCGACCTCGGTCTGTTCGTCCTGCGTGCGGCGGTCGGGGCGATCCTCGTCGCCCACGGACTGCAGAAGCTGGTGGGTCTGTGGAACGGGCCTGGACTCGACGGTTTCGAGTCGTTGCTCCGCGATGCGGGATACCAGCAGCCCGCCGTGCTCGCGATCGTCGGCGCGGTCGGTGAGATCGCAGCCGGAGGACTGCTCGTCCTGGGTCTGCTCACCCCGTTCGCCGCTGCCGCGATCGTCGCGATCATGGTCAACGCGGTGCTGTTCAAGCACGAACTCGAACCGGGCGTCCAGTTCTTCGCCGCCGAATCGTCGGGCTTCGAATTCGAGGCCCTCCTCGTCGCCTGCGCGGTGGCGATCACCCTCACCGGACCGGGACGCATCGCGATCGACGGACGACGCGGGTGGGCGACGCGTCCGTTCCTGGGCTCGTTCGTCGTGCTGCTGCTGGGTGTGGCGGCCGGCGTGTGCCTGTGGATCTTCGGACGCTGACATACGAAGGACGGACACCAGGCGAGGGCCCCGCGATCGGGATGATCGCGGGGCCCTCGTTCCTGCTGTCGTGAGGTGTTACGGCACGCGCCGGACGGCACCCTTGTCGGCGGAGGTCGCCAGAGCGGCGTAGGCGCGCAGTGCCTTCGAGACCGTGCGCTCACGGTCGACGGGCTGCCACGGACGCTCGGAGGCCTCCATCTTCGCGCGACGATCCGCGAGCACCTCGTCCTCGACGAGCACCTCGAGGGTGCGGGTCGCGACGTCGATGCGGATCCGGTCGCCCTGCTCGATCAGGCCGATCACACCACCGGACGCGGCCTCGGGGGAGACGTGCCCGATGGACAGACCGGAGGTGCCGCCCGAGAAGCGACCGTCGGTGATCAGGGCACACACCTTGCCCAGACCGATGCCCTTGAGGAAGGAGGTCGGGTGCAGCATCTCCTGCATGCCGGGGCCGCCGGCCGGGCCCTCGTAGCGGACGACGACGACGTCGCCGGCCTTGATCTTCTTGCCGAGGATGACCGAGACGGCCTCCTCCTGCGACTCGACGACGTAGGCCGGGCCCTCGAAGTGGAACAGATCCTCGTCGATACCGGCGGTCTTGAGGATCGCGCCGTCCGGTGCGAGATTGCCGCGCAGCACGCACAAGCCGCCCTCGACGGTGTAGGCGTGCTCGATGTCGCGGATGCAACCGTTCGCGGCATCGGTGTCGAGCGACGACCAGCGGTTGTCCGTCGAGAACGGTTCGGTGGTGCGCACACCGCCCGGTGCGGCGTGGAACAGTTCGAGGGCCGTCTCGGACGCCTTGCCGGAACGGATGTCCCAGGTGTCGAGCCACTCGTCGAAGCTCTTCGTGTGGACCGTGGAGACGTCGGTCTCGAGCAGACCACCGCGGCGCAGCTCGCCGAGGATGGCGGGGATTCCGCCGGCGCGGTGCACGTCCTCCATGTGGTAGTCGGAGTTCGGGGAGACCTTCGCCAGGCAGGGCACCCGGCGGCTGATCTCGTCGATGGTGGTGAGATCGAAGTCGACCTCACCCTCCTGCGCGGCGGCGAGGGTGTGCAGCACGGTGTTGGTGGAACCACCCATGGCGACGTCGAGCGCCATTGCGTTGCGGAAGGCGGCCGGGGTGGCGATGTTGCGCGGAAGCACCGACTCGTCGTCGTCGCGGTAGTAGCGCAGGGCGGCCTCGACGATCGTCCGGCCGGCGGTCTCGAACAGTGCGCGTCGCGCCTCGTGGGTGGCGAGGGTCGAACCGTTGCCGGGCAGCGCGAGACCGAGAGCCTCGGTGAGGCAGTTCATCGAGTTTGCGGTGAACATGCCCGAGCACGAACCGCAGGTCGGGCACGCGCTGCGCTCGACCTCGTCGAGTCCCGCGTCGTCGACGGCCTCGCTGGCGGAGGCCGAGATGGCGGTGATGAGGTCGGTGGGGGCCTGCGCGACACCGTTGACGACGACCGCCTTGCCGGCCTCCATCGGACCACCGGAGACGAAGACCGTCGGGATGTTCAGGCGCATCGCGGCATTGAGCATGCCCGGGGTGATCTTGTCGCAGTTCGAGATGCACACCAGTGCATCGGCGGTGTGCGCGTTGACCATGTATTCGACGGAGTCGGCGATGATCTCGCGGCTCGGCAGCGAGTAGAGCATGCCGCCGTGGCCCATGGCGATGCCGTCGTCGACTGCGATGGTGTGGAACTCGCGCGCCACGCCGCCCGCTTCGCGCACGGCCTTCGCGACGATCTCACCGACGTCCTTGAGGTGGACGTGACCGGGTACGAACTGCGTGTAGGAGTTCGCGATGGCGACGATCGGCTTGCCGAAGTCGGAATCGGTCAGGCCGGTGGCGCGCCACAGGGAGCGCGCTCCCGCGGCGTTTCGTCCGACGGTGGTGGTGCGTGACCTCAACGGGGGCATGGGCTGACTTCCTTGACGGTGACTGGTGCGCAATCGGCCGGGCCGCGTCCGGGCGCCGGGCTGGGCGGATCCGGGCAACGGCACCGACGAATCTACTCGCGTGCTTCCGGATGCCTCTATTCGCACCCGGTCGCGAGGATCAGGAGGAGCGGTCCCCCTTCTTCTCGACGGTGACTGCGTCGTCGGTGGTTTCGGCATCCGGACCGGCTTCGGCGGCCGCCTTCTCGCGGAATGCCTTCTCCTCGGCGAGCTGTGCGGCCGCGTACGGATCGGTGATGCGGCCTCCGCTGGCCTCCGACAGCTGCGGCAGCCGGCCGAAGGTGACGACCGGCAGTGCGACCTCGCTGCCGTCGGTGAGCCGTGCGCGGGCCCAGCCCCGCTTCGGGAACCGGAGGCCGTCGAGTTCGTCCCACTTCAGGTTCGTCGTCTTGAAGGTCGCTCGCGCGACGATGCCCTCGGGGCCGACGACGGTGCGTACCCGCACGACCCAGGCGGCGACGAGGAACGGGATGATCAGCGTCCATGCGAAGGCCTCCGGCCACGCCAGCGCGGGGGAGGCGAGGGCGAGGAACAGCAGAGCGCACGCGAGGAAGGACAGTCGCGAGATCTGGATGACCTGCGTCGTCGAATCGGGCGTGTGGGATGATGGGGGCGGTGGCACGGGCTGCTGGGAAGATGACACCTCTACATCTTCGCACTGCAGCCGCGGCATCTCACATTCTGGGACAGTGGACCGCACCAAGTTGACTGTCTGGACACCATGCGCCTACCGTCGAGCGCGTGAATCAGAATGGGTTGCTCGTAATCGGCCGGCGCGTCGTCGCCTGAGCCGCATTTCGCAACTCGCCCACGACGCGCCACCCTCGTACAGCAGACTTGCTGACGAGGGTTTTTTGTTGCCCGGAGCCAGAATCAGAGGAATTCGCAGTGAGCGCACCAACCGCACGGCCTCAACCCTCGCCGCGAAAGCCGGGGTCCGCCACCCCGACTCCCGCAGCTGCCGCGACGCAGCCCGCCAATCGACGCCAGGTCGCCCCCGAGCGGGTCACCGGCGCCCAGTCGGTGGTCCGCGCACTCGAGGAACTCGAGGTCGACACGGTATTCGGCATTCCCGGCGGCGCGATCCTGCCCGTCTACGACCCGATCTTCGATTCGCGGCGCGTGCGCCACGTGCTCGTCCGTCACGAGCAGGGCGCCGGGCACGCTGCCACCGGTTACGCCCAGGCCACCGGCAAGGTCGGCGTGTGCATGGCCACTTCCGGTCCGGGCGCGACGAACCTCGTCACCCCGCTCGCCGACGCGCAGATGGACTCCGTGCCCCTCGTCGCGATCACCGGCCAGGTCGGTCGCCCGCTCATCGGTACCGACGCCTTCCAGGAAGCCGACATCTCCGGCATCACGATGCCGATCACGAAGCACAACTTCCTGGTCACCGACGGCGCCGACATCCCGCGCATCCTGGCCGAGGCGTTCTATCTCGCCTCCTCGGGCCGACCGGGCGCGGTCCTCGTCGACATCCCCAAGGACATCCTCCAGGCACAGACCACCTTCAGCTGGCCGCCGAAGATGCACCTGCCCGGCTACCGCCCGGTGACGAAGCCGCACGGCAAGCAGGTCCGCGAGGCCGCGCGACTGATCGCCGACGCGAAGAACCCGGTGCTGTACGTCGGCGGCGGTGTCATCAAGGCCGAGGCGTCGGCCGAGCTGCTCGAGCTCGCCGAGCTGACCGGCATCCCGGTCGTTACGACGCTCATGGCCCGCGGTGCGTTCCCCGACAGTCACAACCTGCACTGCGGCATGCCCGGCATGCACGGCAACGTCGCCGCGGTGGCCGCACTGCAGAAGAGTGACCTGCTCATCACCCTCGGTGCCCGCTTCGACGACCGCGTCACCGGTCAGCTGGACTCCTTCGCGCCCGACGCCAAGGTCATCCACGCCGACATCGACCCGGCGGAGATCGGCAAGAACCGGCACGCCGACGTGCCGATCGTCGGTGACTGCAAGGAGGTCATCGTCGAACTGCTCGAGGCGATCCGCGCCGACCTGGCGACCGGCACGAAGCTCGACTACACGGCATGGTGGGCCTACCTCGACGACATCCGTCGCACCTACCCGCTGAGCTACGACCGTCCCACCGACGACACCCTGTCGCCGCAGTACGTCATCCAGGCCGTCGGTAAGCTCGCCGGTCCCGACGCGATCTACTGCGCAGGCGTCGGTCAGCACCAGATGTGGGCGGCGCAGTTCGTCGACTACGAGAAGCCGCGCACCTGGCTCAACTCCGGTGGTCTCGGCACCATGGGCTACGCGGTGCCCGCCGCGATGGGCGCCAAGATGGGTTGCCCCGACACCGAGGTGTGGGCCATCGACGGCGACGGCTGCTTCCAGATGACCAACCAGGAACTCGCGACGTGCGCCGTCGAGGGTGTGCCGATCAAGGTCGCGCTCATCAACAACGGCAATCTCGGCATGGTCCGGCAGTGGCAGACCCTCTTCTACGAGGAGCGATACTCGAACACCGACCTGGCGACGCACTCGCTACGCATCCCCGACTTCGTCAAGCTCGCCGAGGCCCTCGGCTGCGTGGGCATCCGCGTCGAGCGCGAGGAAGACGTCGAGCCTGCGATCCGCCGGGCGCAGGAGGTCAACGATCGTCCCGTCGTGATCGACTTCATCGTCGGCAAGGACGCGCAGGTGTGGCCGATGGTCGCCGCCGGCACGAGCAACGACGAGATCATGGCGGCTCGCGACATCCGGCCGCTGTTCGACGACGACGCCGCTGCCGACGATCCCGCCGTCATCCACGAGACCATCGACGCGCTCGAAACCCGCAGCGAGAACGCTGCGGCCCAGGAGGAGACCAAGTGAGCACGAGTCACACCCTCAGTGTTCTCGTCGAGGACAAGCCGGGCGTGCTCGCCCGAGTCGCATCGCTGTTCTCGCGACGCGGCTTCAACATCGAATCCCTTGCCGTCGGTGGCACCGAGGTGCCCGACATCTCGCGGATGACGATCGTGGTGACCGTCGACGAGTTCCCGCTCGAGCAGGTCACCAAGCAGCTCAACAAGCTCGTCAACGTCATCAAGATCGTCGAGCAGGAGGACGAGGCGTCCGTCGCCCGCGAACTCGTGCTCATCAAGGTGCGCGCCGACGCGAGTGTACGCACCCAGGTCATCGAGACGGTGAATCTGTTCCGCGCCAAGGTGATCGACGTCTCGCCCGAGTCGCTGACCATCGAGGCGACCGGTACGCGGTCCAAGCTCGACGCGCTGTTGCGCATGCTCGAACCGTACGGAATCCGCGAGATCGTCCAGTCCGGTGTCGTCGCCGTCGGACGCGGTCCGAAGTCCATCACGGCTACCCGTTAGCCTTAACACACCCATACTTGCTGAAAGAGGTAATCACTGTGGCAGTCGAGATGTTCTACGACGACGATGCCGACCTGTCGATCATCCAGGGTCGTAAGGTCGCCGTCATCGGCTACGGCAGTCAGGGACACGCGCACTCGCTGAGCCTGCGCGACTCGGGCGTCGACGTTCGCATCGGTCTGAAGGAGGGCTCGAAGTCGCGGGCCAAGGCCGAGGAAGCCGGTCTCACCGTCGGCACCCCCGCCGAGGTCTCCGAGTGGGCCGACGTCATCATGATCCTCGCGCCCGACACCGCCCAGGCGTCGATCTTCACCAACGACATCGAGCCCAACCTGAAGGACGGCGACGCGCTGTTCTTCGGCCACGGCCTCAACATCCACTTCGGTCTCATCACCGCTCCGGAGAACGTGACCGTCGCGATGGTCGCCCCCAAGGGCCCCGGCCACCTCGTGCGTCGTCAGTTCGTCGACGGCAAGGGCGTTCCCGCGCTCATCGCCGTCCATCAGGACCCCAAGGGTGAGGGCCAGGCGCTCGCGCTGTCCTACGCCAAGGGCATCGGCGGCACCCGGGCCGGCGTCATCAAGACCACCTTCAAGGAAGAGACCGAGACCGACCTCTTCGGCGAGCAGGCCGTGCTCTGCGGTGGCACCGAGGAGCTCGTCAAGACCGGCTTCGACGTCATGGTCGAGGCGGGCTACGCCCCCGAGATGGCCTACTTCGAGGTTCTCCACGAGCTCAAGCTCATCGTCGACCTCATGTACGAGGGTGGCATCGCCCGCATGAACTACTCGGTGTCCGACACCGCGGAGTTCGGCGGCTACCTCTCCGGCCCGCGCGTCATCGACGCCGGCACCAAGGAGCGCATGAAGGAGATCCTGAAGGACATCCAGGACGGCACCTTCGTCAAGCGTCTCGTCGCCAACGTCGAGGGCGGAAACAAGGAGCTCGAAGGTCTGCGCAAGCAGAACGCCGAGCACGGCATCGAGGTTGTCGGCAAGCAGCTGCGCGACCTGATGAGCTGGGTCGATCGCCCCATCACCGAGACGGCGTGACAGCCACCTGATCCGGTCACGGCGGCCCGGTACCCCTACGGGGTGCCGGGCCGCCGTCGTCGGTGCGCGTGAGCGATGTCGCAGCCACGGGCCGAGGCCGCGGAGGATACTTGGCTGATGTGGCTCCTCGCCGCGTTCGGGCGGCTCCCGGGTGTCGCCACCGCACGGTCCTACCGGCGGGGGTGGCTGCGGGGCGACGTCACGGCGGGTCTCGCGCTCAGCGCCCTGCTCGTCCCCACCGGCATGGGATATGCCCAGGCGGCGGGACTGCCGCCCTACACCGGTCTCTACGCGACAGTGGTGCCGATGCTCGTGTACGCGGTGGTCGGTCCGTCCCGGATCCTCGTGCTCGGACCGGATTCCGCGCTCGCCCCGCTCATCGCGGCCGCGGTGATCCCGCTCGCCGCCGACGGTGACCCGCAGCGTGCGGTCGCCCTCGCCGGTGTGCTCGCCCTCCTCGTCGGGGCGATCCTCCTCGTCGGGGGGATACTCCGCTTCGGATTCCTGACCTATCTGCTCTCCACACCGATCCGGGTCGGTTTCCTCAACGCGATCGCGATCATCGTCATCGTCGGGCAGCTCCCGCTCCTGCTGGGCACCTCGGCCGACGAATCCGGTGTCGTCGCCGAGGTTCTCGACGTCGTCGACGACGTCTTCGAGGACGGTGTCGAACCGGTCGGACTTCTCCTCGGCGCCGGCACCCTCGCTGTGATCCTCGTGCTGCAGAAGGTCGTTCCCCGCATACCCGCGGTGCTCGTCGCGGTGGTCGCCGCCTCCGCGGCGGTCGAGGTGTTCGGGCTCACCGATCGGGTGGAGATGGTGGGGGCGCTGCCCTCCGGGATCCCCGCGCCCGTTCTGGGCGGTATCGAACGGGGAGACGTGATCGAACTGCTCGCACCCGCGGTCGCGGTCGCCGTCATCGCGTTCGCCGACACCGCGGTGCTGTCGCGCTCGTTCGCGCTCCGACGGGGCGAGGACGTGGACGGCAGTTCCGAGATGCGCGCCCTCGGTGTGGTGAACATCGCAGCCGGTGCGACGGGCGGATTCCCCATCTGCGGCAGCGGCAGTCGCACTCCCGTCCTCGAACAGGCCGGAGCGCGTACCCAGCTCGCGGGTGCCTTCGGAGCGGTGACGGTCGCGATCTTCCTGCTCGCCGCGCCGGGGGCGACGGCGTACCTGCCGCAGGCCGCGCTCGCTGCCGTCGTGATCGCCGCGGCGAGTGCGCTCGTCGATGCGAAGGGGCTCGGTCGCCTGTGGCGGGTCAACAAGATCGAATTCTGTTTGTCCTTCGCCGCATTCGTGGCGGTCGGTCTCGCCGGTGTGTTGAGGGGTGTACTCGTCGCGATCGCATTGTCGTTGGCGGTCGTGATCGTGCGTGCCTGGCAACCCCACCGGACCGAACTCGTCGAACTCGAGAACATCGCCGGATATCACGACCGGGAGCGGCATCCCGAGGGCCACCGCATCCCGGGTCTCGTGCTCGTGCGATTCGACGCTCCGCTGTTCTTCGCGAACGGTGTGATCCTCACGAAGTTCGTCCGTGAACTCGTCCGCGAACGCGAGGACCGTATCGAGTGGGTGGTACTCGCGGCCGAACCGATCACGGATCTAGATATCAGCGCCGTCGAGGAGATCGAACGTCTCGACGACTACCTCGCCCACAGGGGGATACGGCTCGCCTTCGCCGCGATGAAGGGGCCGGTCAAGGACAAGTTGCACCGGATGCAATCGGGGAATCGCTTCGGGGCCGGTCGATTCCATCCGACCGTCCGCACTGCCGTGGTGGCCTTCCGGCACCGGAACCAGCCCGGCATCGAGCGCAGTGTGCTCGACGCACCCCCGCAGGACATCGTCCCGCCCCCGCGGAAGGATCGGCCCGCACCACCGTGATCCCGGTCCCGGTGGCCCCGTGGGAGGGGCCGGGGCACTAAACTGTGGGCGGTCGCGGGTGCCCACGCATGCTGTCGGGCGCGAGCGCCGTCGACCACTCACACATTCACGACACAGGGAGTCCGCACGTGAGCCAGAATGGCCGTCCAGTAGTCCTGATCGCCGACAAGCTTGCGCAGTCGACCGTCGATGCGCTCGGTGACGGTGTCGAGGTGCGCTGGGTCGACGGCCCCGACCGCCCCGCCCTGCTCGCGGCCGTGCCCGAGGCCCAGGCGCTGCTGGTCCGCTCCGCGACCACCGTCGACGCCGAGGTGCTCGCTGCGGCGCCCAACCTCAAGATCGTCGGTCGCGCCGGTGTCGGCCTCGACAACGTCGACATCGCTGCTGCCACCGAGCGCGGTGTGATGGTCGTCAACGCGCCCACCTCCAACATCCACTCCGCCGCCGAGCACGCGGTCGCGCTCCTCATGTCCGCGGCGCGGCAGGTTCCCGCCGCCGACCGCACCCTGCGTGAGCGCACCTGGAAGCGGTCGAGCTTCAACGGCACCGAAATCCTCGGCAAGACGGTCGGCGTCGTCGGCCTCGGCCGCATCGGCCAGCTGTTCGCCCAGCGTCTCGCGGCGTTCGAAACCCACGTCATCGCGTACGACCCCTACTTGCCGGCCGCCCGCGCCGCACAGCTCGGCATCGAGCTCGTCGACATCGACGAGCTGGTCGCCCGCGCCGACTTCATCTCGGTGCACCTGCCCAAGACCAAGGAGACCGCCGGCCTGATCAACGCCGAGCGTCTGTCCAAGGCCAAGGACGGCGTCATCATCGTCAACGCCGCCCGCGGTGGCCTGATCGACGAGGACGCGCTGTACGACGCGCTCGTCGAAGGCAAGGTCCGCGCTGCCGGCCTCGACGTCTTCGAGACCGAGCCGTGCACCGATTCGAAGCTGTTCGACCTCGACAACGTCGTCGTCACCCCGCACCTCGGTGCATCCACCGCCGAGGCCCAGGACCGCGCCGGTACCGACGTTGCCAAGAGCGTGCTGCTCGCCCTCGCCGGCGAGTTCGTGCCCGATGCCGTCAACGTCTCCGGTGGCCCCGTGGGCGAGGAGGTCGCGCCGTGGCTCGAGCTCGTTCGCAAGCTCGGTCTGCTCGCCGGCACCCTCTCGCCCGAGGCCGTGCAGAACGTGCAGGTCGTCGTCAGCGGTGAGCTCTCGGCCGAGAACACCGACATTCTCGGCCTGGCCGCCCTCCGCGGCCTGTTCTCGGCGAGCAGCGACGAGCCCGTCACCTTCGTCAACGCCCCCAAGCTCGCGGAGCAGCGCGGCGTGACGGTCGAGGTCGAGAAGGTCAGCGAGGCCACCACGCACCGCAGCGCCGTCGAGGTCCGCGCCGTGGCGCCGGACGGACACGTCACGTCCGTCGCGGGTGCGCTCACCGGCCTGCAGCAGGTCGAGAAGATCGTCAACATCAACAGCCGCAGCTTCGACCTCCGCGCCGAGGGCCACAACCTGATCGTCCACTACCAGGACCGTCCGGGTGTCCTCGGAACGCTGGGCACCGTGCTCGGCAACGCGAGCATCGACATCCAGGCCGCGGCGCTGAGCCAGGACGCGGAGGGCCCCGGCGCCACCGTGATCCTCCGTGTCGACCGCGTCGTCGGCGACGCCGAGGTCGGACAGATCACCGAGGCGCTCGACGCGCGCGTCGCCCAGGTCGACCTGTCCTGATCCTTCGGTTCTCCATCATCCGGTGGCCGCGACCGTCTGCACGGTCGCGGCCACCGTCGCACAGGAAGTGAGTAGTGCTCATGAAACTTGCGGTCATCCCAGGTGACGGCATCGGTGTCGAGGTCACGGCGGAAGCTCTCAAGGTGCTCCGCGCCCTCGTCCCGGATCTCGAGACGACCGAGTACGACCTCGGTGCCCGCCGGTACAACGCGACCGGCGAACTCCTGCCCGATGCCGATCTCGCCGCGATCCGCGAGCACGACGCGATCCTCCTCGGTGCCATCGGCGATCCGTCGGTCACGCCGGGCATCCTCGAACGCGGTCTCCTCCTGAACATGCGGTTCGCACTCGACCACCACGTCAACCTGCGGCCGTCGCGCCTGTACCCGGGCTCGAAGTCGCCGCTCGCCGCCGACCACGAGATCGACTTCGTCGTCGTCCGCGAGGGCACCGAGGGCCCGTACACCGGCAACGGGGGAGCGATCCGCGTCGGCACCCCGCACGAGATCGCCACCGAGGTCTCGGTGAACACCTGGTTCGGAGCCGAGCGCGTGGTCCGCTACGCCTTCGAGCTCGCGCAGACCCGCCGCAAGCACGTCACGCTCATCCACAAGACGAACGTGCTGTCGAACGCCGGCGCCATCTGGACCCGCGCCGTCGAGACCGTCGGCAAGGAGTTCCCTGAGGTCACCACGGCCTACTGTCACATCGACGCCGCGACCATCTACATGGTCGACGACCCGTCGCGCTTCGACGTCATCGTCACCGACAACCTGTTCGGCGACATCATCACCGACCTCGCCGGCGCCGTAACCGGCGGTATCGGCCTTGCCGCGAGCGGCAACATCGACGCCTCGGGCACCAACCCGTCGATGTTCGAACCGGTCCACGGCTCGGCACCGGACATCGCCGGCAAGGGCATCGCCGATCCCACCGCGGCGATCCTGTCCACCGCCTTGCTGCTGCGCCATCTCGGGCGCGAGGAGGATGCTGCACGCGTCGAGCGGGCCGTCGAGGCCGACCTCGCGAATCGTGGTCCCGGTCCGATCGTGACCACCGAGATCGGCGATCGGATCGCTGCTTCTCTTTGATCTCTGAGCGCGGATTCTCTCCGGGCACCGAGTTCTTCGGCACAAACGCGCGTGGCGCCGGCGGGTACGTCCCGTCCGGCGCCACGCGCGTTTCGCGTATCAGTCCTTCGGTATCACCGGGACCGCCGCTGCGGGAGCGATGGCGGACAGGGCGAAGGCCGCGGGGAATCCGACCGCGGCGATGAGCCCACCGAAGACCGGTCCGACGGCCGCGGCGAACACGAACTGCCCGGTGTTCTGGATCCCGAGTGCGCGGCCGCCCCAGAACGGGCCGGCGATCTCCGCGACGGCAGTGAATGCCAACCCGTTCGGCGCCGAGGTCAGGATCGACGCGACGAGCAGGACGCCCACCGCGATCGCCGAATCCGTCCACGCCGTGACGGAGAGCGCGACCATCGACACGACGACCGATGCGGCGACGAGGCGCATCGGTCCCAGCCTGCTGCCCACCCGATCGGACCAGGCCCCGGTGACGACACGTCCGAGGGCGCCGAGGATCTGGGCGGCGGTGATGACGAGACCGGCGCCGACCTCGTCCCAGCCGCGGTCGGCGATGAGCCAGACCAGGGCGTAGGTCCACACGACGTACTGCGGAACGACGAGCAGGATCGACGCGAGATGGATCCGCGTGAGGGACATGGAACTCCGGTAGGGATTGCCGAGCACGCCTGCGCGCTCGGCCTCCACCCGTCCGGGTCGGGGCGGATCCACCACGCCGACCGCGCAGACGACGGCTGCGAGCCCGCACGCGAGCATGGGAAACGAGAGCGCCCAGGCGATCCCGTGGTCGCCCGCGAGAGTGGGGATGACGAGTGCGCCCGCGGCGACACCCAGCGGCACCGACATCTGCCGGATGCCCATCGCGAGGCCGCGCTGGTGCGGCGGGAACCATCCGACCACCACGCGACCGCTCGCCGAATTGGCGCTCACGGCGCCGGCTCCCGCACACATCAGCAATAGGCCGAGCAGTGCTGCGGAGGTGGTGCGGGACAGGTCCAGTGAGGTGGTCGCGCTCGCGAGTCCCATCGAGACGGCCGCGATCCCGAGTCCGGCGGCCAGCGCGAGACGTTCGCCGAACCGGTCGGCGATCGCGCCCCACACGACGAGCGTGAACACGCCGCCGAGGATCGGTGCGCCGGCGAGGGTTCCGGCCTGGGCGAGGGTGAAGCCACCCTCCTGGTTCAGGGTTGGGATGAGGAAGGCGACGCCGTTGATGACGGTGGCCTGGGAGGCCTGGGCGAGGACGCCGAGGGCCAGGATCAGCCATCGGCGCCGACCGATGTCCGGAGTGTCCATGAGTCCCACTATCTGAGAAAGTTGTACCGTTATATGAAATCTTGGTCGGACTCTATACCCGCGGCACCCGGGCGTCGATCGCAGTGTGCGCGCACCGTTAGACTCCGGACATGCGCCTTGGTCGAATTGCCAGCCCGGATGGTGTCGCGTTCGTGAGCATCGAAGGGGAGGGGAAGTCCGCGACGGCGAAGGAGATCGCCGAGCATCCTTTCGGGAACCCCACCTTCACGGGCCGGAGTTGGCCCCTCGCCGACGTGCGGATTCTCGCCCCGATCCTCGCCACCAAGGTGATCGCGGTCGGTCGCAACTACGCCGCCCACGCCGCCGAGTCGGGCAACGAGGTCCCCGACGAGCCGATGATCTTCCTCAAGCCCAACACGTCGATCGTGGGCCCGGGCGCGCCCATCGTGATTCCGCCCACCACCTCGCTCGTCCATCACGAGGCCGAACTCGCCGTGGTCATCGGGCGTCCCTGCAAGGACGTCCCCGCCGCGAAGGCCCGGGAGGCGATCCTCGGCTACACGATCGCCAACGACGTGTCCGCGCGCGACCATCAGCGCAAGGACGGCCAGTGGGGCCGAGCCAAGGGCCACGACACCTTCTGCCCGCTCGGTCCGTGGATCGAAACCGACATCGACCCTTCCGATCTCGAGATCTCGGCGGAGGTCGACGGGCAGATCCGCCAACGCAGCCGCACCTCGAAGATGGTGCACGACATCCCGAAGCTCATCGAATGGATCTCCGGTGTCATGACCCTGCTGCCGGGCGACGTCATCCTCACCGGCACTCCCGAAGGTGTCGGACCGATCGAGCCGGGCAACACAGTCTCGATCACCGTCGAGGGCATCGGAACGCTCACGAATCCGGTCGTCGCCAAGGGATCCTGACCGGAGCTCGCTGCGGGGCGGATAGCCTGGGAAGGTCTCCCGTCGATCCTCAACCCTGAGCGAGTCATGACCACCAGCGAAGTACGCGTACGTTTCTGCCCGTCACCGACCGGAACCCCGCATGTGGGTCTGGTGCGCACCGCCCTGTTCAATTGGGCTTTCGCGCGTCATCACGGCGGCACCTTCGTGTTCCGCATCGAAGACACCGACGCCGCACGCGACACCGAGGAGTCGTACCAGGCGATCCTCGACGCCCTCCGGTGGCTTGGTCTCGAATGGGACGAGGGTCCGGAGGTCGGCGGACCGTACGAGCCGTACCGGCAGTCGCAGCGACGCGACCTTCACCTCGAGATCGTGCAGAAGCTCGTCGACTCCGGTGAGGCCTACGAGTCGTTCTCGACGCCGGAAGAGGTCGAGGAGCGGCACAAGGCCGCCGGCCGCGACCCGAAGCTCGGCTACGACAACTTCGACCGCGACCTCCCCCCGGAGCAGCGGCAGGCATTCCTCGACGAGGGGCGCAAGCCGGTCGTGCGACTGCGCATGCCCGAAGAGGACCTCACGTGGAACGACCTGGTCCGCGGCGAGACCACTTTCAAGGCGGGCTCGGTGCCCGACTTCGCGCTGACCCGCGGCAACGGCATCCCGCTCTACACGCTCGTCAATCCCGTCGACGACGCGCTGATGAAGATCACACACGTCCTGCGCGGCGAGGACCTGCTGTCGTCCACCCCGCGTCAGCTTGCGCTGTACGCGGCGCTGCAGCGCATCGGCGTCACCGATTTCACGCCCGAGTTCGGCCACCTGCCGTTCGTGATGGGGCAGGGCAACAAGAAGCTCTCCAAGCGCGACCCGGAGTCCAACCTCTTCCTGCACCGCGATCGCGGGTTCATCCCTGAGGGCCTGCTCAACTACCTCGCTCTGCTCGGCTGGGGTCTCGCCGACGACCGCGACGTGTTCTCCCTCGACGAGATGGTCGCGGCCTTCGAGATCTCCAAGGTCAACTCGAACCCCGCCCGGTTCGACCAGAAGAAGGCCGACGCCATCAACGCCGAGCACATCCGCCTGCTCGAGCCGGAGGAGTTCGCGACCCGGCTGAAGGCGTACCTCGTCGAGCACGGCCGGATCGGGGCCGACGTCGACGACGCGCTCTTCCGGACGGCCGCCGACCTCGTACAGACCCGTATCGTCGTTCTCGGGGACGCGTGGGACCTGCTGAAGTTCCTGTTCGTCGACGACGCCGACTTCACGCTCGACGAGGTCTCAGCGGCGAAGAATCTCAAGGAGGATGCCGCGCCCGTGCTCGACGCCTCCGTCGCCGCCCTCGAGGGCCTGACCGAGTGGACCACGCCGGCGATCGAGGAGGCGCTCAAGAGCGCACTGATCGAGGGGCTCGAACTGAAGCCGAGGAAGGCCTTCGCTCCCGTGCGGGTCGCGGTGACGGGCTCGCACGTCAGCCCGCCGCTCTACGAGTCGATGGAACTGCTCGGCCGTGAGCGCACCCTTGCACGACTGCGTGCCGGGCGGGCGCGCATCGCCTGACCCCTGCATGGTCGCTCTCGGCCCGTCGTCGGCACCCGCCGGCGACGGGCCGAACTCCCTCCGGGCTCGATTTCATGCCACCGAGTTCGTCCTGAGCTCGATTGCACTCCTCTGACCAGCCGATTTGTAGTTGGTGGCGGGGTTGGTGCTAATCTTCTTCTCGGTTCGGAACGGAGGCCACAACGCCCGCAGGGCAGGCCGAAGGAACAAACCATTGGGGTATGGTGTAATTGGCAACACAGCTGATTCTGGTTCAGCCATTCTAGGTTCGAGTCCTGGTACCCCAGCTGAGACGCGGCGGTTTGCCCGCAACGTCTCAGCCAGCTATGCTGGCTGAGCTTCCTTCGGGAAGCGAAGAGAAGAAGTTCCATAGGCCCCCGTCGTCTAGCGGCCTAGGACGCCGCCCTCTCACGGCGGTAGCGTGGGTTCGAATCCCATCGGGGGTACAACGGACTACCCACCGATCTCCGGGTCGGTGGGTGTTCTTCTCTCGGAGGCGTCGGCTCGTCGATTCCTCGGAAAGTTCCATAGGCCCCCGTCGTCTAGCGGCCTAGGACGCCGCCCTCTCACGGCGGTAGCGTGGGTTCGAATCCCATCGGGGGTACAACCACGAAGGCTCTCCGATCATCGATCGGAGAGCCTTTCGCGTATGGGCGGTCAGTGCGCGGCGGACGGAAGATTGGCGGCCGTCGTGCCGCCGATCTCCATGGCAGGCATCCCGAGCTTGCAGTGATCCCACGAACGCACCCGCGCGGGCACCACACGGACGGCCACCCGTTTGTGCATCATCTGCTCCACCGCGGGGCGCGCCTCCTCCGTGTACGGGGCGGTGTACCGCTCCCATACGTCGCGGCAGACCTCGAACAGGCGGTCGTGGTCGTCCACGATCCCCGCCCGCCCCTCGATCGAGACGCCACGCAACTGGTCGTAGGTGTCGCCGGCCTCGACGAGGACGGTCACGCGATCGTCGCGCCGGAGGTTGACGACCTTCTGCGATTTCGCCTTCGTCTCGAACCAGATCTCCCCGTCGAGCACCGCGTACCACATGGCGACGAGGTGCGGGGTGCCCGTCGGTCCGAGGGTCGCCAGGTTCGCGACCCGGCTGCGGTGGAGGAACTCGTCGATCTCCGACTCCGTCATCGTGATGCCTGCGCGGCGGTTGGTTCCCATGCGAAGCACTCTGGCAGAGCGTGGGGCCGCACGGCTGTCTTCCTCCCGCCCCGCCCGTGTCCCTCCTGGGCTCCACCCGGGAGGGACACGGGCATGCGGTCGGCCTCAGAGACGCTTCTGGAGCGCTTCTGCGGCGGCGAGGAGGTCGGCGGCCCAGCGGGCGCCCGGTCGGCGGCCCATGCGGTCGATGGGGCCCGATACGGAGATCGCGGCGATCACGCCACCGCTGCTGTCGCGCACGGGTGCGGCGACCGACGCCACACCGGGTTCGCGTTCGGCGGCGCTCTGCGCCCAGCCGCGGCGGCGGACCTCGACGAGCACGCGTTCACCGAAGGCCGCGTCGGGGAGGATGGCGCGCTGGGTCGCCGTATCGGCCCACGCGAGCAGAACTTTCGCGCCGGAGCCGGCCGTCATCGGAAGGCGTGCGCCGACGAGGACCGTGTCGCGCAGACCGGTCGGCGGTTCGAGAGCGGCGACGCAGACCCGCTGGGTGCCCTCGCGGCGGTACAACTGCACGCTCTCGCCGGTGATCTCGCGCAGACGGGGGAGGACGAGCGAGGCGGCCTCGACGAGCGTGTCGCCTGCGCCCGCGGACAATTCGGCCAGTCCGGGGCCGGGACGCCACTGTCCGTCGCTGTCGCGCATGAGGAGGCGGTGGACCTCGAGGCCCACGGCGAGACGGTGCGCCGTGGCACGGGGCAGGCCGGTCCGCGCGCACAACTCGTTGAGGTTGCACGGCTGTTCGGCAACCGCATGGAGGACTGTCATCGCTTTGTCCAGCACTCCGATCCCGCTATGCTGTCTCATAGGTCGATACCTCCGTCTCGCATAATGGGAAGCATATCGCATGCCGAGAACGGTGGGGACGACACCATACGCGGCCGGACAGCCCCCGGGATCCCGCGTTCGTCACGTACGACAAGGTGGAGAAGATGGCTGGAAAGACTCTGGCGGAAAAGGTGTGGGACCAGCACGTGGTCGTGCGCGGTGAAGGAGAGGGATCGGCGCGACAGCCGGACCTGATCTACATCGACCTGCATCTCGTACACGAGGTGACCAGCCCGCAGGCCTTCGACGGTCTGCGGCTGGCAGGACGCCCGCTGCGGCGTCCCGACCTCACGATCGCCACCGAGGACCACAACGTCCCCACGGTGGACATCGACAAGCCGATCGCCGACCCGGTCTCGCGCACACAGGTCGAGACCCTGCGCCGCAACTGCGAGGAGTTCGGTGTCCGTCTGCACCCCATGGGCGACCTCGATCAGGGCATCGTCCACGTGGTCGGCCCGCAGCTCGGTCTCACGCAGCCCGGCATGACGGTGGTGTGCGGCGACAGCCACACCTCCACCCACGGCGCCTTCGGCGCACTGGCGATGGGCATCGGCACCAGTGAGGTCGAACACGTCATGGCGACACAGACGTTGTCGCTGCGGCCGTTCAAGACGATGGCCATCAACGTCGGCGGCACCCTCGCGCCGGGAGTGACGAGCAAGGACCTCATCCTCGCGATCATCGCGAAGATCGGCACCGGCGGCGGACAGGGCTACGTCCTCGAGTACCGCGGCGAGGCGATCCGCGCACTGTCGATGGAAGCGCGGATGACCATCTGCAACATGTCGATCGAGGCGGGCGCCCGCGCCGGCATGATCGCCCCCGACGAGACCACCTACGAGTTCATCAAGGGCCGCCCGCACGCCCCGAAGGGCGCCGACTGGGATGCTGCCGTGGAGGCGTGGGAGCAGCTGAAGACCGACGACGACGCGGTTTTCGACGCCGAGGTCCACATCGACGGCAGCGCTCTGACCCCCTTCGTCACGTGGGGCACCAACCCGGGCCAGGGCGCTGCGCTCGGGTCCAGCGTTCCGGTACCCGAGGAGATCGCCGACGAAACCGAGCGGTCTGCAGCGGAAAAGGCGTTGCGCTACATGGATCTCGAACCGGGCATGCCGCTGCGCGACGTGAAGATCGACACCGTCTTCGTCGGCTCGTGCACCAACGGCCGCATCGAGGATCTGCGTGCCGTGGCGGATGTCCTGCAGGGCCGCAAGGTCGCCGACGGCGTCCGGATGCTCGTCGTGCCGGGTTCGATGCGGGTGCGCGCGCAGGCGGAGGAGGAGGGTCTCGGCGAGATCTTCACCGCCGCAGGGGCCGAGTGGCGTCAGGCCGGGTGCTCGATGTGCCTGGGCATGAACCCCGACCAGTTGGCGCCGGGCGAGCGTTCCGCGTCGACCTCGAACCGGAATTTCGAAGGACGGCAGGGCAAGGGCGGACGGACGCATCTCGTCTCGCCGGCCGTGGCCGCCGCAACCGCGGTGCGGGGAACGCTTTCCGCACCCGCGGATCTGGACTAGACCACAGGACCGACGAGGAGAATTTTCGATGGAAGCCTTCACCACCCACAGGGGCATCGGCGTCCCGCTGCGCCGCTCCAATGTCGACACGGATCAGATCATCCCGGCCGTGTACCTGAAGCGCGTCACCCGTACGGGATTCGAGGACGGTCTGTTCGCCGCATGGCGCAACGACCCGTCCTTCGTCCTCAACACCCCGCCCTTCGACCGCGGCAGCGTTCTCGTCGCCGGACCGGATTTCGGCACCGGCTCCTCGCGTGAGCATGCCGTGTGGGCGTTGTCGGATTACGGATTCCGGGTCGTGATCTCGTCCCGCTTCGCCGACATCTTCCGGGGCAACGCCGGAAAGGCCGGTCTGCTCGCCGCTCAGGTCTCGCAGGACGACGTCGAACTGCTGTGGAAGCTCATCGAGCAGCAGCCCGGACTCGAACTGGAAGTGGATCTCGAGAACCGGACGGTGACCGCCGGAACCACCGTGGTGCCGTTCACCATTGACGACTACACGCGGTGGCGTCTGCTGGAGGGTCTCGACGACATCGGATTGACATTGCGCCAGGTAGACGCGATTTCCGAGTACGAAAAGTCAAGGCCGTCATGGAAACCGAGTACCCTTCCGGCGCCCTGAAAACACCCCCGAACGCGCCTTCTCCGGGTCCGGTCCGACGCTCCCGTCGGGCCGGGCCCGGAGGTTATTTGCATGAGAATCCGCGTGGCACATAGACTCTTGCCCGTTTGCGGGTCTACCGTGGACTGGAGTCGGTCTGACGGTGGACCGTGTATGTGCGGAGGAAATCAATGAACAAGGCAGAACTGATCGACGTTCTGACCGAGAAACTCGGTTCGGACAGGCGCACCGCCACCGCGGCCGTCGAGCACATCGTGGACGCGATCGTTCGCGCCGTGCACGACGGTAAGAGCGTCACCATCACCGGATTCGGTGTCTTCGAGAAGCGTCGTCGGGCCGCGCGTGTCGCGCGGAACCCGCGCACGGGTGAGACGGTCAAGGTCAAGCCGACCTCGGTGCCGGCCTTCCGTCCCGGCCAGTCCTTCAAGAACATCATCGCGGGCACCCAGAAGCTCCCGGCTTCGGGTCCGGCCGTGAAGCGCGGTGCAGCTGCAGCGGCCAAGAAAACCGCGGCAGCGAAGAAGGCGGCGAAGAAGACCACGGCGGCGAAGAAGACCACGGCGACCAAGTCGACCGCGGCGAAGAAGACCACCGCGGCGAAGAAGACCACCGCGGCGAAGAAGACCACCGCCACCAAGTCGACTCCGGCGAAGAAGACCACCGCGGCGAAGAAGACCACGGCGGCCAAGTCGACTCCGGCGAAGAAGACCGCCGCCACCAAGTCGACCGCGGCGAAGAAGACCACCGCGGCGAAGAAGACCACGGCGGCCAAGTCGACTCCGGCGAAGAAGACCGCCGCCACCAAGTCGACCGCGGCGAAGAAGACCACCGCGGCGAAGAAGAGCCCGGCCAAGAAGACCACGGCCCGCAAGAGCACCAAGAAGTAACACCCACCCGCGATGCGGCTCGCACACGTGCGAGCCGCACAGGTGAGACGACGGCGGCCGCCGGACATCCGGTGGCCGCCGTCGTGTGTACTCGGTCAGATGCTCTCGTCGTCCGCCGGTGGACGGCCCGTGGGAAGAGGGCTGTCGATGTGGTCGGCCGCGACGAGACGATCGCCGCGCAGCGACAACACCCACATGCTCGCCTTCCGGTTCCGCGCCGGAGGCAGCACGAGACCGTCGCGCTCGGCCCACCACTCCAGGAGCGGCGGGGTCACCCTGCCCTGACTGGAAATCACGGGAGTGCCGGGACCGGACGCGATCTCCAGCGCCCGCTTGCGGCCGCGGTCCGGATCGGCGCGGTACTCCTCCTCCGACAGGGCCGGCTCGATGGCGATCTCGAGCCCGTGCCGGGAGGCGAAGGGTTCGACCGTCGCGATGCACCGCGTGCGGTCGGCGGACACCACGCTGTCGCCGCCGAACGCCGTCAACTGCGGAACGAGCGCCTCGGCCTGTGCCCGTCCGGACGCATCGAGGGGCCGGTAACGGTCGTCGCCCTTGTACTTCTTCCGACTACCCGCCTTGGCGTGCCGCACGATCAGCGCCATGGTCGTGTCCAGCGGCACCCGGCGGAACCGGCGCAGGACACTGCGGTCCATCGGATAGGACAACAGATCGAATGCCTCTTCGGGGGGCACCCAACGCAATTCGTCAACCTCGTCATTGGGCGCGAACTGCCCGTCGAGGCACCGCGCAGCCCAGTAGTCCACCCGCTTGAGCTTGCGGTGACCCGGAACGGGGTAGACGACCTTCCCGAGACTACTGCCGAGCGCGGAGCGGAATCCGGTCTCCTCCTCGATCTCCCGCACCGCGGCAACCACGGCCGTCTCACCCGCGTCGAGCTTGCCCTTCGGAAAGGACCAGTCGTTGTAGCGCGGGCGATGCACGAGCGCGACCTGCACATCGTCCGGAGCGTTCTCGTCGACAGGACGCCACAGGACCGCGCCCGCCGCGAAGATGTTGGCCTTCACGGGCTTGTCGCGTGATTCGGTCAACGTTCCCTCCACCTCAGGACGCACGACTACGCATGAGTTCGACCTGGTGGTCGCGGGCAGCGGTTCCCGGCTCGGGGGGCGCCGTCCAGGTGCCGTCGCCCTCGAGAATCCAGCAGCGGGTGACCGGGTCGAGCGCGGAATCGAAGATGCCGTCCAGCTGCGCTGCGAGCCGGGTGTTCTTCACCTGCACCATCACCTCGACGCGACGGTCGAGGTTCCGGTGCATCATGTCGGCGCTACCGATCCAGTACTCGTCGCTGCCCCGGAAATGGAACAACCGCGAATGTTCGAGGAACCGCCCCAGAATCGAGCGCACCGTGATGTTCTCGCTCAGGCCGGGCACGCCCGGCTTGAGGGCACAGATCCCGCGCACGACCACCTCGGTCCGCACCCCCGCCCGCGACGCGCGGTAGAGCGCGTCGATCACCTGCTCGTCGACGAGGGCGTTGGCCTTGAGCCGGATCCCGCTGGGGCGACCGGCCGCGTGGTGCTCGATCTCACGCTCGACGCGTTCGATGATGCCCTTGCGGACTCCGTGCGGTGCGACGAGCAGATTGCGGTACTGCGCCTTCCGGGAGTATCCGGTGAGGGTGTTGAACAGGTCGGTGAGGTCGGCGCCGATCTCGGGTGACGACGTGAGCAGGCCGACGTCCTCGTAGAGACGCGCGGTCTTCGGGTTGTAGTTGCCGGTGCCGATGTGGCAGTAGCGGCGGATCGTCGAACCCTCGCGCCGCACGACCAGACAGGTCTTGCAGTGTGTCTTCAGACCTACGAGTCCGTATACGACGTGGACACCGGCCTGTTCGAGCTTGCGCGCCCACTTGATGTTGGCCTGCTCGTCGAAGCGTGCCTTGATCTCCACGAGCGCGACGACCTGCTTGCCCGCTTCGGCAGCGGCGATCAGGGCGTTGACGATGGGGGAGTCGCCCGACGTCCGGTACAGCGTCTGCTTGATCGCGAGGACCTGGCTGTCGGCGGCGGCCTGCTCGATGAACCGTTGCACGCTCGTGGAGAACGAGTCGTACGGGTGGTGGACGAGGATGTCGCCCTCGCGCAGGGTGGAGAACACGCTCTTCGGTGTCTCTCGCTCGCCGAAGGCGGGATGGGTCGCCGGCACGAAGGGGGCGTCCTTCAGATCCGGTCGGTCGACGGCGTGCCCCTGCCACAGCGACGACAGATCGAGCAGCCCGGGCAACTGGACGACGTCCACCCGATCGACGTCGAGTTCGCGCAACAGGAGGTCGAGCATGTGCTCGGTCATGTCGTCCGACACCTCGAGCCGCACGGGAGATCCGAAGCGCCGCCGGGCGAGTTCGCGTTCGAGGGCTTGAAGGAGATCCTCGTCGCGGTCCTCCTCGACCTCGAAGTCGGCGTTGCGGGTGACGCGGAATGCGTGGTGCTCGACGATCTCCATGCCCGGGAACAACACGTCGAGATGGGCGGCGATCAGCTCCTCGAGCGGGAGGAAGGCCGGCAGTCCGTGCGACGAACCCGCGCGATCGACCCGGACGAACCGATCGACGTTGTCGGGCACCTTCACGCGCGCGAAGTGTTCACCGGACGACTGCGAATCCTTGACCGTGACAGCGAGGTTCAGGGACAGGCCGCTGATGTACGGGAAGGGGTGTGCGGGATCGACCGCGAGCGGCGTCAGGACCGGGAAGACCTGGTCGGCGAAATACTGTGTCAGTCGTCGGCGTTCGTCCTCCGTCAGATCCGCCCATCGGATGATCGAGATGCCTTCGGCCGCCAGGGCGGGCATGACCGAGTCGAGGAAGACCTGCGCGTGGCGACCGGCGAGTTCGCGCGTGCTCGACGCGATGAGCGCGAGCTGGGCGCGCGGGGTCAGTCCGTCCGCGGACCGGACCGACAACCCCGTCTCGGCGCGACGTTTCAGCCCGGCGACCCGCACCATGTAGAACTCGTCGAGATTCGACGCGAAGATCGCGAGGAACTTGGCGCGTTCGAGCAACGGCTGCGAGGTGTCCTCCGCGAGCGCGAGAACGCGGGCGTTGAAATCGAGCCAGCTCTGTTCGCGGTTGAGATAGCGGTCGACGGGAAGTGTGTTGTCGTGATCGGTCCTCGACTGCAGTCCCGTCGCGGCCGGAGGGGCGCTGGTGGCGGTCGCTACGCGACCGGCGGGTCGTGCGGCACCGGATGGTGCCGCGTGCTCGGAACTCGTGGGATCGGGGGAATCGCCGTTGGTCACGAGTTCATTGTTGCAGAGCGACGGCTCCCTGCAGCGCTGTCGCACGGGTGGCACAGGGGGAACTCGACCGTGTCGAGCACGGCCGCGGTGGCCGGTCCGACGCCGAGTTGCAGTGCGGCGGCAAGATCGTCCGGTGTGTCCACATCGAGTCGCAGTCCGGGGAGGGCGTCCGGTACCGGGTACGCACCGGCATCGATGTGGCGACCGGCCGATCCCGGACCGAACGACAGTGGCGGCAGGGGGCCGCTCACGCAGTGCAGCAACGCCGTCGTACCGCTCGCCGTGTGGTCGACGACCACGGCCGTTCCGGTCCGCCGCGCAGTCTCGCGTGCGAGCACGAAATCCTCGGGCCGCAGGGACGGAAGGTCGGCCTGCAACGCCACGAGTTCGGCGCCGGGTGCGTGCTCCCGCGCCCGGCGGGCCGCTGCGAGCAGTGCGGAGTTCAGTGGGTCGGGGGAGTCGGTACGCACCGGATCGGGGAGGACGTCCGCGCCGCAGTCCAGCGCCGCGGCCGCGACCCGCTCGTCGGCGGTGACGACGGTGACCGTCACGTCTCCGGCGGACAGCGCCGCCGTCACGGTGTCCTGCAGCATCGCAAGCACCAGTGATTCCCGTGCTGCCGGGGCGAGGACGTGCGAGAGCCGCGATTTCGCCAGGCCGAGGGCCTTGACGGGAACGAGCACGTGCGTCGCGGGCATTGCCCGATTGTGCCATCAGTATCGAATCGCACGGTCGTGCGAGGTGACGAACCGCACGAGCGCCCGGTGCGACCGGGTCGTGTGCGGTCCGTCCTCCGACCCGGCGCGGTGTCGGTGGAGCCTGCGCGATACTGGGTGCGACCGTGGGTGGTGACCGCCCGGACCGAACCGGTCGCGACCGCCCGCTCCGGGCCGATCGCGAGCGTGAGTGCCGGGCATCGGATGAGAGTGAGGATGGCGTGACCACAGCAGCAGTTCTGGGCGCGGGTTCGTGGGGGACGGCGTACGCCAAGGTGCTGGCCGACGCCGGAACGGACGTGACGATCTGGGCGCGGCGCGAGGAGGTGGCGCGTGGCATCGCCGAGCGGCACGAGAACTCCGACTATCTACCCGGTGTGGAACTGCCGCACTCGTTGAAGGCGACGGCCGATCATCGGGTGGCCCTCGAGGGCGCCGATTTCGTGGTCCTCGCCGTCCCGAGTCAGACCCTGCGTACCAATCTCGAGGAGTGGAAGGCAGATATCGGACCGGACGCGACACTTCTCAGTCTCGCCAAGGGAATCGAGAGCGGCACCCTGATGCGCATGAGTCAGGTGATCGGTCAGGTCACCGGCGCCGAGCAGAATCGCATCGCCGTGCTGTCCGGCCCCAACCTCGCCCGTGAGATCGCCGAGGGGCAACCGGCCGCGACCGTCATCGCGTGCCCCGATTCCACCCGCGCCATGGAGATCCAGAAATCCTGCGCCACAAAATATTTCCGTCCGTACACGAACTCCGACGTCATCGGCTGCGAGGTCGGCGGCGCCTGCAAGAACGTCATTGCCCTCGCGTGCGGCATGGCCGCCGGAGTCGGGCTCGGTGAGAACACCGTCGCGAGCATCATCACCCGCGGTCTCGCCGAGATCACCCGGCTCGGAACCGCCCTCGGGGCCAAGCCGGCCACGCTCGCCGGTCTCGCCGGTGTCGGCGATCTTGTCGCCACATGTACGTCCCCGTTGTCCCGCAACCGTTCGTTCGGCGAACGACTCGGCCGCGGTGAGTCCCTCGAGAGCGCGCAGGAGGCCACCCACGGTCAGGTGGCCGAAGGGGTCAAGTCGTGCACCTCGGTCCGCGCCCTCGCAGCGAGTTACGACGTCGAGATGCCGCTCACCGACGCCGTGCACCGCGTGTGCCACGAAGGCATGTCGGTGCAGGACGCGATCGGGCAGCTGCTCGGACGCCGGATCAAGCCGGAATGAGTGGCATGACGGGCGATTCGACTCGCTGTGTGAAGGCAGTTGCACACGAGGGTGTTCCGGGCTCCCCGCTGCAGGCGGGACCGGTCTTCGCGGCGCCGTATCTCCTCGGGGAGGACGAGCGCGACGACGTCGACACCTATGCGCGGGCCTCGAATCCCGGCTGGCGCGCACTCGAATCGGCGCTCGCCGACCTCGAGCACGCCTCGGCCGCCCGCGTCGTCGGCTCGGGAATGTCGGCGATCACGGTCGCCCTGCGATCCCTCGTGGCCCCGGGCGGCACGGTCGTCGTCCCCTCCGACGGTTACTACCAGGTGCGCACGTACGCGCAGGAATTCCTGGCGCCGCACGGAGTGAAGGTCGTCGAGATGTCGGTCGCGGAGTTCGGTGACGGCACCCTGACCGACGTTCTGGTGACCGCTCCCGACAATTCCGTCGTACTGGTCGAGACCCCGTCGAATCCAGGCCTCGACACCGTCGACCTGCGCGCGATCGCGACCGCGTGCCACGTCTCCGACGCGCTCCTGCTCGTCGACAACACCACCGCCACACCCCTGGGCCAGCTGCCCCTCGATCTCGGCGCCGACGTCGTGGTGGCCAGCGGGACGAAATCGCTCAGCGGACACAGTGACCTGCTGTGCGGATACATCGCCGTCGCGGATCCCGAACTGCTGCCCGCGATCGACCGGGAACGACTGTTGTCGGGAACCGTGCTGGGACCCTTCGAGACCTGGCTCGCGCACCGCAGCCTCGGCACCGCCGGACTGCGCTTCGAACGGCAGTGCGCCAACGCGCTCGCCGTCGCCGGGATGCTGCTCGAGCACGCCGCTGTCACGGACGTCCGCTATCCCGGACTCGCCGGCGACCCCGCCCACGCCGTGGCGGCCGGCCAGATGAGCCGCTTCGGCCCCCTCGTCACCTTCCGGCTACCCGGCCGCGACGAGGTGCACCGCTTCGTCCGCGCGGCCACGCTCGTCGCACCCGCCACCAGCTTCGGCGGTATCCACACGACAGCGGATCGTCGCGCACGATGGGGCGATGCGGTGCCGGAGGGATTCGTCCGGTTGTCGTGCGGAATCGAGGACACCGCGGATCTGCTCGCCGATCTCGACGCGGCGCTGAAGGAGACGACCCTCCACCGAGGGAGACCGGAGCCCGCGGAGACATAGCAGGGTGTCCGGCCCCACCCGCGTAGGACTCGCTCGACACGCGGAGATCGCCACCCGGTACGGTTCGACACGTGAGTATGCCCCGAACCCGGGTGGCCGTCGTCTTCGGTGGTCGCAGCAACGAACATTCCGTCTCCTGCATCTCGGCAGGGAGCATCCTGCGCAACCTGGATCCGGAGAAGTACGAGGTCGTGCCCATCGGCATCACTCCCGAGGGCGCATGGGTCCTCGGCGACGCGGACCCGGCCGGCCTCGCCGCGGCCGGTCGCGAACTGCCCGTCGTCGCCGGCGACGGCTCCGATCTCGTCCTCACCGCGGATCCGACCCGCGGTGGCGACATCGTCGCCCTCGACGAGGGCTCCTACGGCCGGGTGCTCGCCTCGGTCGACGTGGTGTTCCCGGTCCTGCACGGCGCCTACGGCGAGGACGGCACCATCCAGGGTCTGCTCGAACTCGCGGACATCCCGTACGTCGGTCCCGGGGTTCTTGCCAGCGCCGCCGGGATGGACAAGGAGTTCACCAAGAAACTGCTCGCGGCCGAAGGCCTGCCCGTCGGCTTCCAGATCGTCCTGCGTCCCGGCACCGCGACCCTCACCGAGGAGCAGAAGCCCCGCCTCGGCCTGCCCGTCTTCGTCAAGCCCGCCCGCGGCGGATCGTCCATCGGCATCAGTCGCGTGGCCGACTGGGCCGCCTTCGACGACGCCGTCGCGAAGGCCCGGCAGCACGACCCCAAGGTCATCGTCGAGTCCGCGATCATCGGCCGCGAGGTGGAGTGCGGCGTGCTCGAGTTCCCGGACGGCGACGTCCGCGCGAGTGTCGTCGCCGAGATCCGCATGCCCGACACCTCCGACGACCACGAGGCGTTCTACGACTTCGACACGAAGTACCTCGACGACGTCTGCGAGTTCGACGTCCCGGCCAAGCTCGACGAGGAGACCTCCGACCGGATCCGCGAACTCGCGGTCCGGGCGTTCCGCGCCCTCGACTGCCACGGCCTGTCCCGCGTCGACTTCTTCGTCACCGAGGACGGACCGGTGATCAACGAGATCAACACGATGCCCGGATTCACCTCCATCTCGATGTACCCGCGGATGTGGGAGGCCACCGGCGTGGAGTACGCCGAGCTGCTGTCGATCCTGGTGGAGACGGCGCTGGCGCGGGGCACCGGCCTGCGCTGACGGCACACGGCCTGTCGGCTTCCGCGAGGATCCGACTAGGCTGGATACATGACTGCCGTGACCCCCGACTCAGCTGCGACCGACGCCGGCACGGACACCCGTGAGGCCGTCCACGAGGCCGCGCGTCGCGCCCGCGTGGCCTCCCGTCGTCTCGCGTTGCTCACCACCATCGAGAAGGACGCGGCTCTGCACGCCGCGGCCGACGCTCTGCTCGCCGCCGCCGACACCGTCCTCGCCGCGAACGCGGAGGACATCGAGGCCGCCCGCGCCGGTGGCACCGAAGAGGCCATCCTCGACCGGCTGCGCCTGACCTCCGCCCGGATCGACGGGATCGCCGCCGGCCTGCGCCAGGTGGCCGGACTGCCCGACCCGATCGGCGGCGTCGTCCGCGGCTCGACGCTGCCGAACGGTCTCGAGCTGCGCCAGGTGCGCGTCCCGCTCGGCGTGGTCGGCATGGTCTACGAAGCACGGCCCAACGTCACGGTCGACGCATTCGGTCTCGCCCTGAAGTCCGGCAACGCCGCGCTGCTGCGCGGCTCGTCGTCCGCGGCCCGCTCCAACGCCGCGCTCGTCGAGGTGCTGCGCGCCTCGCTCGAGAGCCGGGGCATCCCCGCCGATGCCGTGCAGCTGCTGCCGAGCGCCGACCGCTCGTCGGTCACGCATCTGATCCAGGCCCGAGGCCTGGTCGACGTCGTGATCCCGCGCGGTGGCGCCGGTCTGATCGCCGCGGTGGTGCGCGACGCGACCGTCCCCACGATCGAGACGGGCACCGGCAACTGCCACGTCTACGTCCACTCCGCGGCCGATCTGGAGATGGCGGAGAAGATCGTGATCAACGCGAAGCCCCGCCGGCCCAGCGTGTGCAACACCGCCGAGACGATCCTCGTCGACGAGGCGATCGCCGACACCGCCGTCCCGAAGCTCCTGCAGGCATTCCAGCAACACAGCGTGACGGTCCACGGCGACCTGCCCGGCCTCGTGCCCGCGACCGACCAGGACTGGTCCGACGAGTACCTCTCGCTCGACGTCGCCCTCGCGGTGGTCGACGACCTCGACGCGGCCGTCGACCACATCGACCGTTACGGCACCGGCCACACCGAGGCGATCGTCACCTCGGACCTCGCCGCTGCTCGGGAGTTCACGACGCGCGTGGACGCCGCAGCCGTTATGGTCAACGCTTCGACGGCGTTCACGGACGGCGAGCAGTTCGGATTCGGCGCGGAGATCGGCATCTCCACCCAGAAGCTGCACGCTCGCGGCCCGATGGGTCTGCCCGAACTGACGTCGACGAAGTGGGTGGTGTGGGGCGACGGCCACACCCGTCCCGCCTGATCGAGACCGGCCCGACGAAAGGAACCAGTGTGGATCGTGCGCTGCCCACCACCCCGCCGATCTTCGCGGACGTCCAGGACGTCGTCGATCGTCTGGCCGGTACCGGTTATCTCGCCGACAAGTCCACCGCGACCGCGGTGTTCCTCGCCGATCGCCTCGGCAAGCCGTTGCTGATCGAGGGACCCGCGGGCGTGGGCAAGACCGAACTTGCCCGCGCCGTCGCCGAGACCTCCGAGGCCGAACTCGTGCGCTTGCAGTGCTACGAGGGTGTCGACGAGTCCCGCGCACTGTACGAGTGGAACCACGCCAAGCAGATCCTGCGCATCCAGTCGGCAGGGGCGACCGCCGCGGCGGGCGAGTCGTGGGACCGCACCAAGGAAGACGTCTTCTCCGAGGAGTTCCTGCTGTCGCGGCCGCTGCTCACCGCGATCCGCCGCGAGGATCCGACCGTGCTGCTCGTCGACGAGGTCGACAAGGCCGACGTGGAGATCGAAGGCCTGCTGCTCGAGGTGCTCAGTGACTTCGCGGTCACGGTGCCCGAACTCGGCACCATCCGGGCCACCCGCAAGCCGTTCGCGGTGCTCACCTCGAACGCCACCCGCGAGTTGTCCGAAGCGCTCAAGCGCCGGTGCCTGTTCCTGCACCTGGACTTCCCCGACGCCGACCTCGAACGACGCATCCTCGCCAGCCGGGTCCCCGATCTGCCCGACGCGCTCGCCGACCAACTCGTACGCACGGTCCGCGTGCTCCGCGGCATGCAACTCAAGAAGGTGCCGTCGGTGGCCGAGACGATCGACTGGGGTCGCACCCTGCTCGCACTAGGACTCGACACCCTCGACGACACCGCGCTGCGCAGCACGCTCGGCGTGATCCTCAAGCACCAGTCCGACCAGATCCGCGCTGCCGCCGAGCTCCGGTTGAACTGACATGGCCGCCGCGCACCTTCCCGGATCCGAGGCGCCCCCGGCACCCCACGGACTGCCCGGGCACCTGGTCGGATTCGTCGAGGCGCTGCGCCGCCGCGGCATCGCGGTCGGGCCGTCCGAGACGGTCGACGCCGGACGGGTCATGACGGTGCTCGATCTCCTCGATCGGGAGGCCCTCCGCGAAGGCCTCGCGTGCCCCCTGCTCCGCCGGTCCACACACCGGCCGACCTTCGACGCCCTGTTCGACCTGTGGTTCCCGCCCGCGATCGGACGCCGCGAGGCCACCGACCCTCAGGCGAGCATCCCACGCACCCCCACGGGGGAGGTCGACTTCGAGGCCCTACGCGATCTCATCGCCGAGCTGCTGTCCGACGAGTCGCCGGAGGCACTCGAGGCCTCCGAGATGCTCGTCTCCGCCATCGTCGAGGAACTCGGCCAGTATGCGTCGTCGAACGGCCCGTCCTTCTCGGCCTATCAGGCGCTTCGCGACGTCTCCCCGGACACCCTGCTCACGAAGATCCTCGAGGGACTGCTCGGCAACAGCACCCGCGAGGAACGCGACGACGCCGCCTACGAGAGCGAGGTCGCGCGGCGCACCGCCGCCCAGCGCATCGCCGATTTCCGGGCGATGGTCGAACGGGAGACCCGGCGACGCACCGCCGAGCAGCTCGGCCGCGAACGCGTCGAGAAGTACGGGGTGCCCAAGCTTGCCGAGGAGGTCGACTTCCTGCGCGCGTCCGACGCGGAACTCGTCGCCCTGCGCCGCAGCGTCATGCCGCTCGCGCGTCTGCTCGCGAGCCGTCTCGCGGCGCGCCGCCGGCGCGCTCGTGCCGGCGCCATCGACCTGCGGCGCACACTGCGCAAGTCCATGTCGACCGGTGGCGTGCCCATCGACCTGGTCAACCGCAAGCCCCGTCCGGCGCGTCCCGAACTCGTCGTGCTCTGCGACGTCTCCGGCTCCGTCGCCGGCTTCTCGCACTTCACGTTGCTGCTCGTGCACGCCCTACGCGAACAGTTCTCCCGCGTGCGCGTGTTCGCGTTCATCGACACCGCCGACGAGGTCACCCATCATTTCGCCGCAGGGTCCGATCTGGGCGAGTCCATGTCGCGGATGCTGAAGGAAGCGGAGCTGATCACCTACGACGGTCACTCCGACTACGGACACGCCCTCGGCGGCTTCGCCGAGAACCACGCCCACGCCCTCACCAGCCGCAGCTCGCTGCTGATCCTCGGCGACGGCCGCACGAACTACCGCAATCCGAACCTCGAAGTCCTCGAACATCTCGTGTCCGTCGCACGGCACGCGCACTGGCTCAATCCCGAGCCGAAGGGACAATGGGGTTCGGGGGATTCGGCCGCCAGGGTCTACAGCGAGGTCGTCACGATGCACGAGTGCCGGTCGGCGCAGCAGCTCGCAACGGTGGTGGCGAGTCTGCTCCCCGTGTGAACCCGTAAGCTGGACAACCGTGCATCAGCCAACGGATCGGCCCTCGGCCCCCAGGCGCCGCCTGGGCGTCATGGGTGGAACGTTCGACCCGATCCACCACGGACACCTCGTGGCGGCCAGCGAGGTCGCCGCGAGCTTCGACCTGGACGAAGTGATCTTCGTGCCCACCGGGCAACCCTGGCAGAAGACCGGACGCGACGTCAGCCCCGCCGAGGACCGTTACCTGATGACGGTGATCGCGACCGCATCCAACCCGCGGTTCTCCGTCAGCCGCGTCGACATCGATCGACGCAAACCCACCTATACCGTCGACACCCTGCGCGATCTCAGCGAGCAGTATCCCGACGCGGATCTGTACTTCATCACCGGCGCGGACGCACTGGGATCGATCCTGTCCTGGCAGGACTGGCAGACCCTGTTCGACCTCGCCCGCTTCGTCGGGGTGTCCCGACCCGGATACGACCTTCACGCCGAACACCTGGCACCGCATCTGGACGAACTCCCGGCCGAGGCGGTGAGCCTGGTGGAGATCCCGGCACTGGCGATCTCCTCCACGGACTGCCGCAGGAGGGCCCGCGAGAACCGTCCCGTCTGGTATCTGGTCCCCGACGGAGTGGTGCAGTACATCAGCAAACGCCGGCTCTACCGCACGAATACGCACCCCGACGGAGATCCCGTCCCGGTGTTCGACGGAAACACCCCCGGCACCATCGAGAGAAAGAGCACGCAGTGAGCGCAACGGCAGAAGCCACGGAGATGGCCCGAATCGCAGCCCTGGCCGCCGACGAGAAACTCGCCACCGACGTCGTGGTGCTCGACGTGTCCGAGCAACTGGTGATCACCGATTGCTTCGTCATCGCGTCCGCACCCAACGAGCGTCAGGTCAACGCCATCGTCGACAACGTCGAGGAGAAGCTGCGCGAGGCCGGCCACAAGCCCGTCCGCCGCGAGGGCACCCGCGAGGGACGGTGGACGTTGCTCGACTACGTCGACGTCGTGGTGCACATCCAGCACGAGGACGAGCGCAACTTCTATGCCCTCGACCGCCTGTGGAAGGACTGCCCGACCATCGAGGTCGACGGTGTGGGTGGCCCCCGTTCGGCGATCGACGCCGCCGACTCGCCGGAGGACGTGTGAGTCGTCCGGAGGAGGGTTCGCAGAGCCCGCGGGTGCGGCAGCTGGTGCTGCTGCGCCACGGCCAGACCGAGTACAACGCCACGCGGCGGATGCAGGGCCAGCTCGACACCGACCTCTCCGAGCTCGGCCGGCAGCAGGCGCTCGCCGTCGCCGACGCGATCGCCCGGTTCGATCCGCTCGCCGTCGTCTCGTCCGATCTGCGCCGCGCCTACGACACGGCGACCGCGCTCGGCGATCGCATCGGGCTGCCGGTCGCGATCGACACGCGGCTGCGCGAGACGCATCTCGGCGAATGGCAGGGCCTGACCCACACCGAGGTCGACGCCGTGGCCCCGGGCGCGCGCAGCGCGTGGCGCGCCGACGCGACCTGGGCACCGCCGGGTGGCGAGAACCGGATCGACGTCGCGCGGCGCAGCATGGCCGTCGTCGGCGAACTGCTCGACAAGTACGAGGACTGGAGCGATCGGCCCATCGTGCTGGTCGCACACGGGGGTCTGATCGCCGCGCTCACCGCCGCCCTGCTCGACCTGCCCGTCGATCGGTGGTCCGTCCTCGGCGGTCTCGGGAACACCGGCTGGGTGCAGCTCAGCGGATACGGCGAGGTGCCGTCCTGGCGCCTCGACGTCTGGAACGCGTCGGCCACAGTGGCGCCCGATGACGTCCTCTGAACCCACGCCGATCGGAACCGACGCCGCCCCGCAGCGCCCGGTCCTGCTGGTGATCGGTGACTCCCTGAGCTACTACGGCCCGAAGGGCGGCCTGCCCGCCGACCATCCGCAGATCTGGCCCAACCTGGTCGCGGCCGAACTCGGATGGGACGTCGAACTCGTCGCCCGGATCGGGTGGACCACACGCGACGCGTGGTGGGCCATGACCCAGGACCCGCGGGTGTGGGCCGCGATCCCGCACGCCGGAGCCGTCGTCCTGGCCGTGGGCGGGATGGACACCCTCCCGTCCCCGCTGCCCACCGCACTGCGGGAGGGCCTGCGCTACATCCGCCCGCCGGCCCTGCGTCGCGCGGCGCGTAACGCCTACGGGTGGTTGCAGCCGCGACTGTCACCGCTCGGGCGACCGGTGGCGCTCCCACCCCGGGTCAGCGTCGAGTACCTCGAAACGATCAGGGACGCATTGGCATACATGCGCCCCGATCTGCCCGTCATCGGCACCATGCCGTCGGTGCACCGCAGCGAGCAGTACCGGTCGGTGCATGCCGGCCGGCTCCCCGCGGCACGCGCGATCACCCGCTGGGCGGCCGAGAAGTCGGTTCCCCTCGTCGATCTCGCCGAAGCGGTGCGGGAGAACGTCTTCTCCGACGACGCCAATCCCGACGGGATCCACTGGGGTTGGGAAGGACACCGCCGTGTCGCCGCCGCTGTCGGCGACGCGGTCCGGATCGTGCATCGGGATGCGGAAGTCCCGGTGGAGGGCCTACGGTAGGCGTCGTGTCCGTCGTCGTCGTCACAGATTCGTCGAGTTGTATCGACCCTGAACTGGTCCGTCGGTACGACATCCGTGTTGTGCCACTGCACATCATCGCGGGCGGACGCGACCTCCGCGAGGGCGTCGACGAGTTGCCGGAGGACCTGTCGACCGTGACGACCTCCGGTCCGTCTCCCGCAGAACTGACCGACGCCTATACCGAGGCGCTCGAGGACAGTGGAGGAGACGGCGTCGTAGCCGTGCACCTCTCGCGGGTGCTGTCCGGGACATGGGACGCAGCTCGGCACGCCGCCGAATCGCTGGGCGACCGGATCCGGCTCGTCGATTCGCGGAACACCGCCATGGGTTCGGGTTTCGCCGTCCTCGAAGCGGTGCGCGCCGCACGGGCCGGAGAAGACCTGGCCCGGGTGTACGAGCGGGCCGTGGAGGTCGCGGCGTCCGCCCGGACCCTGCTCGTCGTCGACCGGCTCGACCACCTCCGTCGCGGTGGCCGGATCGGCACGGCCACAGCGCTGTTGGGTACCGCGCTCGCGATGAAGCCCGTGCTGCACATCTCCGACGGCAAGCTCGTCCTGCGGGAGAAGACCCGCACGATGACCAAGGCGATGGCCAAGCTCGTCGACGGAGCCGCGACCGACGTGGGCGACGAACCGCTCGTCGCGGTGCACCACCGTGGGGCACCCGAGCGGGCGCGCAGCCTCGTCGATCAGCTCGCACAGCGCCTTCCGGAAGGCACCGAGATCGTCGTGTCCGAACTCGACGCGGTTCTCGGCGCGCACGTCGGGCCGGGTGCGGTCGGTGTGGTCGTCGCCTCCGCGGCGACCGGTGTCTCCGAGGACTGACCACCTACACCACCTCCCGGCCCGGATGATGCCGGTGGAGGCCCCCTCCGGGCATTCATCCACAGGGGTGCGGGTCATCCACAACCCCGGCCGAATCGGCGCCGACACCGAATCCGGCGGTCGCGGCCGCGGCTAGCGTCGCGGCATGGCGAGCAGTGACCACCGTGATCTCGCGCGCCCCCGCCTCGGCGCGATCACGCGTTCCTCGGCGATGCCCGCGGAACCGCCCTGGACCGACGACAGGTCGGCGAACGACCACCCCTGGGCGGATCCGGACGACGGCGACGAACCCCTCCACAGCGGTCCCGGCCGGGAACGATTCGTCGATCGGCTGACCGCAGCGCGATGGGACACCGGACGACGGGGAACCGCTGCACTCGCCGCGATCGGAGTACTCGCCGCCGCAGTGGCACTCGTCGTCGTGTGGCGCGACCGGCCGGTCCCCGAACCGGTACCGCCGCTGCCGAGAGTCGAAGTCGTGGACACGGCAGAGCCGTCCGCCGCGAGGGAGACGGACACGGCACAACCGGATTCCGCCGATTTCGTCGTCAGCGTCGTGGGTGCGGTGATACGCCCCGGGCTCGTGCGGCTGCCGGCGGGATCCCGTGTGGCCGACGCGCTCGACGCTGCCGGCGGTGCCGTCGACGGCGCCGACCTCATCGGCCTGAATCTGGCCCGGCGGGTCGCCGACGGTGACCAGATCGTCGTGGGAATCGCCCCGCCCCAACCTGTTCCGCAGGCCAGTGGAATCGTCGGGGCGCAGACACCGGGCGATGCTCCACCGGAGGCAGGCGGACCGGTGGATCTCAACACCGCCGACGAGACCGCGCTCGACGCGCTGCCGGGCGTCGGTCCCGTCACGGCAGCGGCGATCGTCTCGTGGCGCGACACCAACGGACCGTTCACGGACGTCGAACAACTCGGTGAGGTCGACGGGATCGGACCGGCGCGACTCGCGAGGCTGCGTGAACTGGTGACGGTGTGACCGGACGGAACGACGGGTCCGACGCCGCAACGGTTCTCGATGCCCGGCTGGTGCCGTGCGCGCTGGCCGCGTGGGCCGTGACACTTCTCGGGTTGTACACGGGATGGCGGATCGTCACCGCCGTGGCGGTCGCGGCCGTCGTCGGGTGCGCCGTGACGGTCCGTCTCGTCGCGACCGGTCGCATCCCACGCGGAGGTGCGCGGATCCTCCTCGCCGCACTGGCCGTCGTCGCGGGATTCGGGCCGGCCGCCGGTCTACGGATGTGGGCCGCCGACCAGCACCCGATCGCCTCCGCAGCGGAAAGGGGAGCGTGGGCCGGCGTCGTCCTCCTCCCCACCGACGACCCGCGACGCATCCGGGCCGCGGCCTTCGACGACACACCCCGGGTACGCATCCCGGCCCGGCTCGAGCACGTGATGGTCGGTGGACGATCCATGGACACCGGGGGATCGGTGGTGGTGCTCGCCCCGGCCGACTCGTGGGGAGATCTCCTGCCCGGGCAGTCCGTCACCGCACGCGTGCGGGCGGCGCCGCACACCGGGCCGGGCACCACGGTGGCGGTGCTCCACGCGGAGAACGCACCCACGGTCGTCGGCCCGCCCCCGGTGTGGCAGCGATGGGCTGGCACGGTACGCGACCGGCTCGCGCAGGTGGGTTCCGCGGTGCTTCCCGCCGATCGGGCCGGCCTGCTGCCCGGTCTCGTGGTGGGCGACACCACGGCGCTGACCGACGAGGTGCGGGAGGACTTCCGGGTGGCCGGACTGACGCATTTGACGGCCGTGTCCGGAGCCAACGTCAGCATCGTCCTCGGAGCGGTACTGCTCCTCGTGCGCGCGGTAGGACTCGGACCGCGTTCCGGGACCATCCTCGCCGCGACGGCTCTCGTCGCCTTCGTCGTCGTGGTCCGTCCGTCGGCGAGTGTGGTGCGCGCGGCCGCGATGGGATCGATCGGGTTGCTGGCATTCGTGACGGGTCGTGAGCGACAGGCACTTCCCGCCCTGTGCACCGCGGTGGGCGTACTGCTCGTACTCCTGCCCGACCTCGCCGTCGACGTCGGGTTCGCGCTGTCGGTGTCCGCGACGGCGGCACTGATCGTCGCCGCGCCACCTGTCGTGACCCGGCTCGTGGATCGCGGGTGGCCGCGTCCCATCGCGGAGGTCGCGGCAATGTCGCTGGTCGCGTTCGTAGCGACCGCACCTCTCGTCGCGGCGGTGAGCGGGACCGTGAGTGTCGTGTCGGTCGCGGCCAATGTCCTCGTCGCCCCGGTACTTGCGCCGCTGACGGTCCTCGGTTCGCTGGTCGCGCTGGGCGCCTCCGTCGTCCCGTGGGTTGGGGAGGTGCTCGCGCGCGGCACCGGGCCGTTCCTGTGGTGGCTGATCACGGTGGCCGACCGGGCGGCATCGTTGCCGTCGGCCGAACTCGAGGTGCCGGACGGGCCGGTGGGGGCAGTGGTCGCGGCGGTGCTGGTCGCGGTGGCGTGGTCGGTGGCTCGTCACCGGCGGGTGCGGATCACGGCTCTCGTGATTGCGGTGGCCGTCGCGGCGGTGTGGCTGCCGGTGCGGATGCTGCGACCGGGCTGGCCCGGAGCCGAATGGGTACTCGTCGCATGCGATGTCGGTCAGGGCGATGCGCTGGTGCTGGCGACGGGGGACGGGCGCGCGGTCGTCGTCGACACCGGACCCGAACCGGAACCCGTCGATCGGTGCCTGCGCCGGTTGAGGATTCGCCGTATCGCACTGCTCGTCGTGTCACACCTGCACGCCGACCACGCGGGTGGGATCCGCGGTGTCCTCACCGGGCGCTCGGTCGAGATGGTCGTGGTCGGGCCGGGTGCTGCCGGTGACGACGCGGCGGGGGTGCTCGACGCGGCGACCGGGGTCGGTGTCGTGGTGCGGGAAGCGGGTGCCGGTGCGACCCTGCGTGCGGGCGATCTCGACATCCGGGTGCTGGGCCCGGCCGGGCGACGGACAGGCGGTTCCGAGAACGACAACTCGCTCGTCCTGGCGGTCGACACCGTCGTGGGCCGGGTCCTGTTGCCGGGAGACGCGGAGGAGGCCGCGCTCGACGCACTCGTGCGGTCGGGCACCGACGTGCGTGCGGACGTGTTGAAGGTGCCGCACCACGGCTCGCGCACCACACCCGCACGCTTCCTCACCGCTGTGCGGCCGAGCGTCGCCCTCGTCAGCGCCGGGCGAGACAACCTGTTCGGGCATCCCCATCCCGAGATCGTCTCCACCCTGACCGGAATCGGGGCGCGGGTCCTGCGGACCGACCTGCACGGCGACGTTGCAGTGCTCCGTGCCGCCTCCGGGGCGCTCGCGGTGGTGTCGGACGTGCGTGGCACGATCGAACCGTGAGCGACGCGTCCCTGCATCTGATCCTCGGTGAGGAAGAACTGCTCGTCGACCGTGCCGTCGCGAAGATCGTGTCCGATGTCCGCACGCGCAGCGAAACTCCCGGCGATCTCCCCGTCTCCAGGCTCCGCGCCGGCGACGCGGGCGTACCCGAACTCGCCGAGCTGCTGAGTCCGTCGCTGTTCGCGGAAGAACGCATCGTGATCCTCGAATCCACCGCCGACGCCGGGAAGGACGCCGCGGCGCTGATCCTCGATGTCGCGGGCGATCCGCCTCCGGGCGTGACACTGGTGATCCTCCACAGCGGCGGGGGACGCACCAAGGCGATGGTGCCCGCGCTGCGCAAGCGCGGCGCCGAGGAGCACATGTGTGCCGCTCCCGCGAAGGCGGGGGAGAAGGCGGCGTGGGTGCGGACGTTCGTCCACAAGGAGTTCCAGGCTGCGGGGGTGCGAGTCTCGGGCGATGTCGAACAGCTCGTCATCGAGGCGGTGGGTTCCGACCTGCGCGAACTCGCTGCGGCGTGCAGCCAGCTCGTGGCCGACACCGGCGGCAAGATCGATGCTGCGGCCGTGCGACGCTACTACTCGGGCAAGGCCGAGGTGTCGGGATTCGACGTAGCCGAGAAGGCCGTGGCCGGCGATACGGCCGGTGCGCTCGAAGCGCTACGGTGGGCGATGCACCGCGGTGTCGCCCACGTGCTGCTCGCCGATGCTCTCGCCGACGCCGTGCACACGATCGCCCGGGTCGGCTCGGCCGGTCGCGGCGACCCGTTCTCCCTCGCGTCGTCGCTGGGTATGCCGCCGTGGAAGGTGAAGAAGGCGCAGGCGCAGGCGCGCACGTGGGCGCCGGCGTCTATCGGGACCGCACTCACGGTGGTCGCTGCGCTCAACGCCGACGTCAAGGGAGCCGCGGCCGATCCGGACTACGCCCTCGAGCACGCCGTGCGGGTCATCTCCGAGCTGGCGGCCTGAGGCTTCTCCGCCGTGCCCGTGCTCGTGCCCGCGGCCGATTCCGGGCGGGCGGCATCATTTCTGTCGTTCAACACCACGAAGGCCGTCCCCGGCAGGGGGACGGCCTTCGTGAAGCAGAGCCTGCGTCTACTACCTCGGAGCGATGAACTCAGAGCTTGTTGGCAAGCTTCGCGAGAGCAGACTTCTTGTTGGCAGCCTGGTTGGGGTGGATGACACCCTTGCTGGCAGCCTTGTCGAGCTGACGGCTCGTGGCGACGAGGAGCTCGTTGACCTTGTCCTTGTCGCCAGCGGCCGCAGCCTCGCGGAACGAACGGATCGCCGTACGAAGCGACGACTTCACCGACTGATTCCGGAGTCGGTTGCGCTCGTTGGTGCGAATCCGCTTCACCTGGGACTTGATGTTGGCCACGCGTAAAATCCTGTCGTCTTGCTGGTAGCTGGTAGGAAAGCTCTGGGTGCATCTGAGCACCGATGGACAAGGTTACCAAGAACGGATCGCAAAGCCCAAACCGGCGGTCGAATCACCCTTCTCACCGGCCTGATCGTTTCGGCCAGGACTACGCGCACCCGACTGTTGTTGTTGCGTGCCGCCGCGGGAGGGCATCTACATGGGCGGACACGCCACGGTGCACGATGTCGTTGTCGAGGTCACGGCGCATGCGTAATCTCCCTCACAGCGCGAACGACGAGTTCGCGGCTGCGGTGCATCGACTCGAAGTGTTCTACCACCAGGTTCCGCCTGCGAGCGGGACCACGAACATCGAGGTGACCCATGGAACCCCCACGCGATCCCGAGTCCCGAATCGACGAAGATCTCGCACGCCAGACCTCCCTGGAAATCAGAGACCCCGGTGAGTTCTCCGATCTGCGGAAGTACGTGGCGGAGGCGATCGGAACCTTCCTCCTGGTGTTCTCCGCGGTGGGTACCGCGGTGTTCGCCGGAACCTATGTCGGTCAGCTCGGCGTCGCACTGGCGTTCGGCCTGACCCTGCTGTTCCTCGTGTACACCATCGGCCCGATCTCCGGGTGTCACGTGAACCCGGCGGTGACGCTCGGGCAGCTCATCGTCGGTCACGTGACGCCGGTGCGCGCCGTGGGTTACTGGATCGCGCAGGTCGTCGGCGGTCTGGTCGCCGGTCTGACGCTCTACGCGGTGGCGTCGTCGTTGCCGAGCTACGACCGTGCCGCCGACGGCCTCGGGGCGAACGGCTGGGGCGCGCACAGCCCCTCGGCGGTGCACGGTCCGCTCGGCGGCGTGCTCGAGAACGGCTACGGCATCGGCGCGATGATCGTCGTCGAGGTCCTGCTCACGGCCGTGCTCGTCTTCGTGGTGCTGGGTGCGACCGATCAGGTGGCCGACGCGCCGATCGCCGGCATCGCCATCGGCTTCACTCTCGCGGTGATCCACCTGATCTCGATCCCGATCGACAACACGTCGGTCAATCCCGCCCGTAGCCTCGCCGTCGCCTTCTACCAGGACGGTGCGCTCGGGCAGCTGTGGGCATTCATCGTGTTCCCGCTCATCGGCGGAGCGCTCGGAGCGCTCGTCTACACCTTCCTCTTCGGGCGGCGGTACGGGCTCCGGGCCTCCTGAGGGCCTGCGGTCAGGGCGCGGCCCGATTCAGCTCCAGCCGAAATCGGTACGGAGCCGGGTCGCGACCTGATCGAATCGTGCGCGGGGGAGGATCGCGCCTTCGCGGCGGATGCCATCCTCGGGGACGTCGAGCACGCGATCGAGGCGCACCCAGCTCGGGCGGTTCTCCGCGTCCCACGGTCCGGAGCCGATTCCGAGCCAGTCGCGGTGACCGTCGCGGTCGGAGTTCGACGAGAGCATCAGCCCGAGCAGCGTCCTGTCGTCGCGGCCCACGACGAGCACCGGGCGGTCCTTGCCCTCCGTCGGATCTTCTTCATAGGCCACCCAGGTCCACACGATCTCGCCCGGATCGGCGCGACCGTCGAGGTCGGGGGAGTACTCGAGGCGGCGGGCACGCTGCGCCGTGGGCGTGGTGCGCGACGCCACCGGGCGACCGGGGGCCGGACGCTTCGTGCCGGACTGGGTCTTCGCGGCACCTGGCTTCGGCGCCGTGGTCCCGGACGCGCCCGGCTTCGGTGCCGCAGTGGTACCGCTCCCCGAGGTTCCGCTCGCTGCGCCGGTCCGGCCGGCCGCGTTCAACGCGGCGCGCGCCTTGTCGAGCGCCCCGGACTGCTGCAACTGCTGGTAGATCTTCGGACCCTGGTCGACGGCGAGACGCCCCAGCTGCCTGCCCAACTTCTTCCATGTACCGGCCACGGGAACCGAGCTTAACCGGACCTGACCCGGGCGAAATCCCGGCCGTCGCCCGACTTGGATATTCTGCAGGGTGACCGCGGTCTGCTGGCCGCTGCCAGTCCGAGTCAGGAGCACGACATCAGCACCTTCGCCGACACCACGTTCACGGACCCCGCAAAGATCCGGAACTTCTGCATCATCGCGCACATCGACCACGGAAAGTCGACGCTCGCGGACCGGATGCTGCAGCTCACCGGGGTGGTCGAGGAGCGGCAGATGCGCGCCCAGTACCTCGACCGCATGGACATCGAGCGCGAGCGTGGCATCACGATCAAGGCGCAGAACGTACGTCTGCCGTGGAAGCTCGACGGCGAAGACTATGTGATGCACCTGATCGACACCCCGGGCCACGTCGACTTCACCTACGAGGTCTCCCGCGCGCTCGAGGCGTGCGAGGGCGCGGTCCTGCTCGTCGACGCCGCGCAGGGCATCGAGGCGCAGACCCTCGCCAATCTCTACCTTGCGCTCGACAAGGACCTGACGATCATCCCGGTCCTCAACAAGATCGACCTGCCCGCGGCCGATCCCGACCGCTATGCCGGTGAGATCGCGAACATCATCGGCTGTGAGCCGTCCGACGTGCTCCGGGTCTCCGGCAAGACCGGCGAGGGCGTCCCCGAACTCATCGACGCCGTGATCCGCCAGGTGCCGCCGCCGGTCGGTGACGCCGACGCGCCCGCCCGCGCCATGATCTTCGACTCCGTCTACGACACCTACCGCGGCGTCGTGACGTACGTGCGTGTGGTCGACGGCAAGATCGTGCCCCGCGAGAAGATCAAGATGATGTCGACGGGCACGACCCACGAACTGCTCGAGGTCGGCATCGTCTCGCCCGAACCCAAGGCCACCGCCGGTCTCGGCGTCGGCGAGGTGGGCTATCTCATCACCGGCGTGAAGGACGTGCGCCAGTCGAAGGTCGGCGACACCGTCACCCCCGCCCGCCACGGTGCGGAGGAGCCGCTCACCGGCTACCGCGAACCGCGCCCGATGGTCTACTCCGGTCTGTACCCGGTCGACGGCTCCGACTACCCGGTGCTGCGCGACGCGCTCGACAAGCTCCAGCTCAACGACGCCGCGCTCACCTACGAGCCCGAGACGTCCGTCGCTCTCGGGTTCGGTTTCCGCTGCGGCTTCCTCGGTCTGCTGCACATGGAGATCACCCGCGAGCGCCTCGAGCGCGAGTTCGGCCTCGACCTGATCTCCACGGCTCCCAACGTCGTCTACCGCGTCGTGCTCGAAGGCGGCCAGGAAGTCGTCGTGACGAACCCGTCCGACTGGCCCGAGGGCAAGGCTCGCGAGATCTACGAACCGATCGTCAAGTGCACCATCATCGCGCCGAGCGAGTTCATCGGTTCGATCATGGAGCTGTGCCAGTCGCGGCGCGGTGAGCTCGGCGGTATGGACTACCTGTCCGAGACCCGCGTCGAGCTGCGGTACACGCTGCCGATGGCCGAGATCATCTTCGACTTCTTCGACTCGCTGAAGTCGCGCACCCGCGGCTACGCCTCGATGGACTACGAGGAGGCCGGAGAGCAGGAGGCCGCGCTGGTCAAGGTCGACATCCTGTTGCAGGGCGAGGCCGTCGACGCATTCAGCGCGATCGTCCACAAGGACGCCGCGGCCGCCTACGGCAACAAGATGACGACCAAGCTCAAGGAACTCATCCCGCGGCAGCAGTTCGAGGTGCCCGTCCAGGCCGCGATCGGCTCGAAGATCATCGCCCGCGAGAACATCCGGGCGATCCGCAAGGACGTTCTCGCCAAGTGCTACGGCGGCGACATCAGCCGTAAGCGCAAGCTGCTCGAGAAGCAGAAGGAAGGCAAGAAGCGGATGAAGACCATCGGCCGCGTCGACGTTCCGCAGGAGGCGTTCGTCGCCGCGTTGTCGTCCGAGGCCTCGTCCGACAAGCCGAAGAAGTAGTCGCTCCTGCTGCGACGCCCACCGGAAGGATTCGCGTGCTCGACACCTGGCTCACCCGTGAACTCGGAATCTCCGTTCCTCTGCTGGGTGCGCCCATGGGTGGCCGGGCCGGTGGGCGGCTCGCCGGCGAGGTGACGCGGGCCGGCGGACTCGGCCTGATCGGTGCCGCCCGGTACAACACCGCCGAGTGGATCGAGGGCGAGGTGCGCACCGCCCGCGAGATCGGTGGTGGGGCCGTGGGATTCGGTCTGATGACTTGGGCGCTTGCCGACGACGACAGCCTCCTCACCGCGGTGCTCGAGTACCGCCCGCAACTGGTCACGCTCTCGTTCGGCGATCCCGCTCCCTACATCGAGCGCGTCCACGAGGCCGGGGCCGTCGTCCTCTCGCAGATCAACACGGTCGACGATCTGCGCGTGGTCGAGGCAGCGGGTGTCGACGCGGTGATCGCGCAGGGCCATGAGGCCGGTGGGCACACGGGCAGGATCGGTACCCTCCCGTTGCTGCAGGAGGTGCTCGAGTCGACGTCGCTGCCCGTGCTCGCCGCAGGTGGCATCGCCACGGGTCGCGGTCTGGCAGCGGTGCTCGCAGCCGGTGGGCAGGGCGCCCTGGTCGGGACGGCGCTGCTCGCCAGCCCGGAGACCGTCGGCCCCGACTACGCCCGTGGCCGGCTCGTGGAGGCCGGCAGCGCCGACACCGTCTACACCGACGTCTTCGACAAGGCCCGGCACCAGCCGTGGCCGGCGCGATGGGGCGGACGCGCCCTGCGCAATGCGTTCACCGAGGAGTGGCACGGCCGGGGCGCCGACGAGGACACCCTCGCCGCGGCGTACACCGGTGACGATCCCGACATCGGGGTGGTCTACGCGGGGGGAGGCCGCCGGTCTGGTGCGCTCCGAGCGACCCGCGGGCGAGGTGATCCGGGGTATCGCCGAACAGGCGGAGACCCTGCTGTCCCGCTTCCGTTGAGCACTGCGCCGGCACACGGACGTCCACATTCGAGCTGAGGTGAGCCTCACCTGAGGTGGAGGTCGCCCATGCGCCGAGTCGTTCTCTCCGCGGTAGCGCTCGTACTGTTCGTCGCCCCGACCCTCGTGGCGTGTTCGTCGGACACCGATGACACCGCGACCGCCGGCGGCGAGACCGTCACCGTCGAGCACTCCTACGGCACGACGACGATCGAGGGCACACCCGAGCGGATCGTCGCGACCTCCAGCCAATGGCTCGACGCTCTCGTCGAACTCGGGGTGCAGCCCATCGCGTACTACAGCGCCGGCTCGTACGGCGACGAGCGCGGCCTCTATCCGTGGCAGACCGACGTCTCCCCGGATGCGGTGGCGCTGAGTCGCCTGAGACCGGCTCACGGTCCGAGATGCGCGGGCCGGAAGTTGCCCGCTCCGATCTCCCGCTCTGCGCGGATGACATGGACGACGGCATTGATGAGCGCCAGGTGGGTGAACGCCTGCGGGAAGTTCCCCAGATGACGTCCGCTCTCGGTGTCGATCTCCTCGGCATAGAGCTTCAGGGGGCTCGCGTAGTCGAGCAGGCGCTGGCACAGTGCGGCGGCTCGCTCGACCTCGCCGATCTCGACGAGCGCCGAGACCAGCCAGAACGAGCAGATGGTGAACGAGCCCTCCTTGCCCGCGAGCCCGTCGTCGGTGGTCTCCACCCGGTAGCGCAGCACCAGCCCGTCCTCGGTGAGTTCGTCGGCGATCGCCAGCACCGTGGCCCGCACCCGGGGGTCGTCTGCGGGCAGGAAGCGCAACAAGGGGATCAGCAGAGCCGACGCGTCGAGTGACGGGTGGCCGTACCGCTGGGTGAAGACGCCGCGTTCGTCGACGCCGTGTTCGAGGACGTCGGCCTTGATCTCGTCGGCCATCGCCGCCCACTTCCGGGCGTAGTCGGGACGACCCTGCAGTTCGGCGAGTTTCGCGCCGCGATCGAGTGCCACCCAGCACATGACCTTCGACGACACGAAGTGCTGGGGTTCGCCGCGCACCTCCCAGATGCCGCGATCGGGCTTGCGCCAGTTGGCCGCTGCCTCCTCGACCTGCCGGCGCAGGGTGTGCAACAGCGTCTGGGGGAAGTGCCCGCGGGACTTGACGTGCAGGTACACCGAGTCGAGCAGTGTGCCCCAGATGTCGTGTTGCCGTTGGTGATAGGCGTCGTTGCCGATGCGGACCGGGGTGGCGCCGTCGTAGCCGCTCAGATGATCGAGGGTCGACTCCGGCAACTCGCGCTCACCGCCCACCCCGTACATCACCTGGAGCGGATAGCGGACGCCGTCCGCGTCGCGCGAGACGTCGAGGATGAACGAGAAGAAGTCGTCGGCCTCCCGGTCGAACCCGAGGGTGTACAGACCCCACAGTGCGAAGGTCGAATCGCGTACCCACGCGTAACGGTAGTCCCAGTTACGTTCTCCGCCAGGTGTTTCGGGGAGTGAGGTCGTCGACGCTGCGAGCAGCGCCCCGGTCGGGCTGTAGGTCAGTCCCTTGAGCGTCAGAGCGCTGCTCTGCAGGTAGGTGCGCCACGGGTGATCCGGGAAGCGGCCCGTCGTGATCCACTCGCGCCAGTAGTCCTGGGTGGCGGTCATCTTGACGGCGGCCTCGTCGAAGGTGTGCGGCATCGGGCGGTCCGACCACGACAATGCGACGAAGGCCGTGTCGCCCTTGTGGAGTCGACGTCGCGCGCGGACCTCGCGGTCCTCGATTCCGAGGCGCAGATCCGTCGTCATGCGCAGCGTCGGATGTTCGTCCGGCGCGTTCCGGCACACCGCGGTGGCCTCCTCGTAGACCTTGCCGGTATAGCTCCATTCGGTGCGGCCGCGGTGGTAGTCGAAGGCGGGTTCGCAGCTGACGTACAGGTCGACCGTCCCGTTCACGCAGCGCACCGTGCGCAACAGCATGTGCTCGGCCTCCCAGTCGGACGGGGTCCGGCGATGCGTGGTGGAGCGTTCCTCGACGTCGTACCAGGGTGACATGACCAGCGCGTCCCGCACGATCATCCAACCCGTGTCGGTCTGCCAGGTCGTCTCGAGCACCAGACCGCCCGGCAGGTACCGGCGTGCCGCAGGAACGGTGCGGTCGTGCGGCGACAACCGGAAATGTCCCGCGCTGCGGTCCAGCAGCGACCCGAACACACTCGGGGAGTCCGGACGGGGCACGCACATCCACTCCACGGTGCCGTCACGTGCGATCAGGCAGGTGCTCTCGCAATCCGAGAGGAATGCGTAGTCGTCGATCGGCGGGAACGGACTCCGTCGGAAGGGTGCCCCCGACAGCGGTGAGGAGGAGTGGTAGTGGTCCATCCCTCCATGATCACCGCGGGCCGGGCGGATCGCAGCGCGGTTGCCGAACCTACTAGGGTGTAGGCAATGGATCGGGTGGCTTCGTGGTGGGACGGCTTCGAGCTGTGGCTCGCGGGCCTGTCCTTCGTCCCCCAGGCGGCCCTGGTGCTCGCAGTGCTGGTGCCGGCCTGCTCAGGGGTCGCATGGCTGCTCGATCGGGCGATGGCCGGTGTCTTCGGACTGCTCGGCCGCGGAGAGACGGACTCGCCCGCCACGACGACGGAGGATTGCTGACATGCCGCGTTCGCGCGTAACCCTGGCGCTGATCGCGCTGCTGATCATCGTCGTCGTCGCATGGCTCGTCTCCATGTGAGCACGCCGCTCGCGCATCCGGTTCGGTGCTCGACGTCCGATGTCCGAATCGTCGATTTCGGTCGACCCTCGACCTCTGCTAATCTCTGCCGCGTGTCCGCGACCACTCTGCCCCGCCTCCGCCACGAGTTGGCGTTGATCGCTGTGGGCATGCCATCGGTCGCCGACATCGACTGTTGTCGCTGAATCCTCCTTCTCTCCGCGGTCCCCGTCTTCCGGATCCTCTCGTCCGTCGGTGCCGCATCCTCGCGAATCCCGGCCGGTCCGATTCCGGCAGCCCCTCGTCCGGTGCCGGTCGCGTTCATCCCCCCCTCGAAACAGCCCCTCAGGAGGCTCGTCATGAAACGTTCCAGGTTCGTTGTCGCGGCGTTCGCTGCGGTCACCGCACTCTCCCTCACCGCCTGCTCCGGTGGTTCGAGCGACACCGTCGGAGCCGAGAGCGGCGGCGACGGATCCGGCGGCACGGTCAACCTCTACGCCTACGCCGTGCCCAAGGTCGGATTCGACTCGCTGATCCCCGCCTTCCAGGAGACCGAGGAAGGCGAGGGCGTCGTCTTCCAGCAGTCCTACGGCGCCTCCGGAGACCAGTCCCGCAAGGTGCGCGACGGCGCCGAGGCGAACTTCGTGAACTTCTCCGTCGAGCCCGACATCACCCGTCTCGTCGACGCGGGACTCGTCGACGAGAACTGGAACGACAACGCCTACAACGGGATACCGTTCGGATCGGTCGTGACCATCGTCGTCCGTGAGGGCAACCCGAAGAACATTCGGGACTGGGACGACCTGCTCCGGCCGGATGTCGAGGTTGTCACCCCCAACCCGTTCAGCTCGGGTTCGGCGAAGTGGAACCTGCTTGCGCCGTACGCCGCGAAGAGCAACGGCGGCGCCGACCCGCAGGCCGGCATCGACTACGTCACCGCACTGGTCACCGACCATGTGAAGGTACAGCCGAAGTCCGGTCGCGAGGCCACCGAGACCTTCCTGCAGGGCACCGGCGACGTGCTGCTGAGCTACGAGAACGAGGCACTGTTCATCGAGCGCAACGGCGACCCCGTCGAGCACGTCACCCCGCCCGTCACTTTCAAGATCGAGAACCCTGCGGCGGTACTGAAGAACGCGAAGGACGTCGAGGTCGCGCAGGCGTTCAACGACTTCCTGTACACCCCCGAGGCCCAGCGCCTGTGGGCCGAAGCCGGTTTCCGGCCCGTCGATCCGACCGTCGCCGAGGAATTCGCCGATGAGTTCCCGCAGCCGGAGAAGCTGTGGACCGTCGCCGATCTCGGCGGCTGGGAGACCGTGAACGAGGAGCTGTTCGCCGACAGCACCGGCACCATCGCGGTGATCTACGACAACGCAACGAAGTAGAGCACGCGCGTGACCGTTTCGGAACACACCGCCGGGTCGGGAGATTCGTCTCCCGCCCCGGCGGGTTCGCGTCGCCGGCCGTCCGCCACGGCCCCCGCCCGACCACGACGCCGGATGTTCACCGGCGCCGTCGGGCCCCTCGGTATCGGCATCGCCACACTGTGGTTGAGCCTGATCGTCCTGCTTCCCCTCGCGGCCCTGGCCTTCCACTCCGTCTCGGACGGTCTCGGGACGTTCGTCGATGCGATCACCGCTCCGGCCGCCCTGGCGACCCTACGGATCACCGTCGTCGTCTCGCTGGTCGTCGCGGCGATCAACGCGGTGATGGGCACGGTGATCGCCTGGGTGCTCGTCCGCGACGAGTTCCCGGGCAAGAAGTTCGTCAATGCCCTGATCGACCTGCCCTTCGCGCTACCGACGATCGTCGCGAGCATCGTGCTGCTCTCGCTGTACGGGCCGCAGAGCCCGATCGGTGTGCAGCTCAACGCGACCGAGCCGGGACTGGTGGTGGCGCTGGCGTTCGTCACGCTGCCGTTCGTGGTGCGCTCGGTGCAGCCGGTGCTCATCGAGGCCGACCGTGAGGTCGAGGAGGCCGCCGCCTCGCTCGGCGCCGGCAACTTCACGATCTTCCGCACGGTCGTGCTGCCCGTGCTCGCGCCGGCGGTCCTCGGCGGCACCGGCCTGGCATTCGCCCGCGCCATCGGCGAGTACGGCTCGATCGTGCTCATCGGCGGCAACATCCCGTACAAGACCCAGGTCGCGTCGCAGTACATCCAGCAGCAGATCGAGATCGACCGGCCGGTCAACGCCGCCGCGGTCTCCGTCGCGCTGCTGGTGATCGCCTTCGTCGTGCTGTTCGTCCTGCGCCTGGTCGCGAATCGGGGGTTGCGCCGAGAGGAGGACGACCGGTGAAACCGTCCCTCGCATCCCGACTGTCGCTGCGCTTCGTCGCGCTCGCCTACCTGTTCGTACTGTTGCTCGTCCCGATCGGGGTGATCCTCTACCGCACCTTCGAGAACGGCATCGTGGCGTTCGCCGAGTCGATCAGCACCCCGGCGGCGATCTCGGCTCTGAACCTGTCGCTGCTCATCGTCGCGATCGTCGTGCCCGTGAACGTGATCTTCGGCATCGTCGTCGCGCTGGCGCTCGTCCGCGGCAGATTCCCGGGGAGGGGACTGTTGCAGGCCGTCGTCGACCTGCCCTTCGCGGTCTCGCCGATCGTCGTGGGTGTCGCCCTGATCATGTTGTGGGGCGCCAACGGCTGGGTCGGTGCCGTCGAGGATCTCGGCTTCAAGGTGATCTTCGGCCTGCCGGGCATGGTGCTCGCGACGATCTTCGTGACGCTGCCGTTCGTCGTGCGCGAGGTCGAACCGGTGCTGCGCGAGATCGGTGAGGAGCAGGAGCAGGCCGCCGCGACCCTCGGCGCGAACACCTGGCAGACCTTCTGGCGGATCACGTTGCCGGCGATCCGCTGGGGCCTGACCTACGGCATCGTCCTCACCGTCGCGCGGGCCCTCGGCGAGTTCGGCGCCGTCATCATGGTCTCGTCCGGCTTCCCCGGCGTCTCCCAGACCCTGACGCTGCTCGTGCACGCCCGGTACATCGACGACCACAACACCTTCGGCGCCTACAGCGCCGCGACCCTGCTCATGGCCATCGCGGTGATCGTCCTGCTGCTGATGACCCTGCTCGACCGGAAGAGGACCACCGAATGATCACTGTTACCGGGGCGCGCAAGAACTACGGAGATTTCGCCGCACTCGCCGACGTCGACATCGACATCCCGTCCGGCTCGCTCACCGCCCTGCTCGGACCCTCGGGTTCGGGGAAGTCGACGCTGCTGCGTTCGATCGCCGGCCTCGAGACCCTCGACGCGGGCACCGTCCACATCGCCGGTAAGGACGTCACCGGCGTCACCCCGCAGAAGCGCGACATCGGTTTCGTCTTCCAGCACTACGCCGCGTTCAAGCACATGACCGTGCGCGAGAACGTCGCCTTCGGACTCAAGATCCGCAAGCGGCCCAAGGCCGAGATCACGAAGCGGGTCGACGACCTGCTCGATATCGTCGGGCTCGGCGGGTTCCAGCGACGCTATCCGGCGCAGTTGTCCGGTGGCCAGCGTCAGCGCATGGCGCTCGCCCGTGCTCTCGCCGTCGACCCGCAGGTGCTGCTGCTCGACGAGCCGTTCGGTGCCCTGGACGCGAAGGTGCGCGCCGACCTGCGGACCTGGCTGCGCCGCCTGCACGACGAGGTGCACGTGACCACCGTGCTCGTCACGCACGACCAGGAGGAGGCGCTCGACGTCGCCGACCGCATCGCGGTGATGAATGCCGGACGTATCGAACAGGTCGGAACGCCGGAGGAACTCTACGATCGCCCGGCGAACAGCTTCGTGATGTCGTTCCTCGGGACGGTGTCCAAGCTCAACGGCGTGCTGGTGCGGCCGCACGACATCCGGCTCGCCCGGCAACCTGCGCTCTCCGACACCTCCGGCGGCTCGGTCGGTGTCACGCGGGCGACCGTCGAGCGTGTGGTCCGGCTGGGCTTCGAGGTGCGCGTCGAACTGCGCAACGACGCGACGGGTGAGCAGTTCACGACGCAGATCACCCGCGGCGAAACCCACGACCTGGGGCTCGTCGCGGGCGACACCGTCTACGCGCACGCTCCGGCCGCGTCGGAGACCGCCCCGCTCGGTACCGCCGCGCAGTAACCGAGCGGGGGACTCGAGGGTCACGCGGGTCGGCTCAGTGGGCCTCGGTTTCCGATCGTTGGTGGGCCCGGCAGATCATGACCGGACAGCAACTGTGATGGATGAGTCCCTGACTGCTCGAGCCGACCACCGCAGCGGCCAGCGGGCTCCGGCCGTGGCTGCCCACCACCACGAGCTGGGCACTCTTGGATTCCTCGAGCAGGACGATGTCGGGCTTGCCCCGCGCGACCCGGTAGGAGACCGCGACGTCGGGGAACCGTTCGGTGTGCCCGGAGGTATGCGACTTCATCTCCTCCCTCCGGTGCTCGACGTAGGCCGTCCAGTCCGTGAACCGTGACCCCTCGCCGTAGGTGAGCGTGGACTGCTCCGTCCAGGTGTGGATCGCGACGAGGGGTGCCTCGAGCGCCGCGGCGGTCGCGAACGCATGCTCGACGGCGGACTCGCTGACCTCGGTGCCGTCCACTCCGACGACGACCGGGCGCCCGTCGGGCGGTTGGAATCCGTCGCGGCTGCGCCACGTCACCACCGGGCATTCCGCGTGGTTGGCCACCGACACGACGTCGGAGCGCCGGATCATCGACTCCCACTCCGTGGTGGTCGTGTGGCCGAGGACGATCATCCGTGCCTCGCGCGACAGGTCGGTGAGCACTCGATCCGGCTTGCCCGACGGAGTGGACCGCCGGACCTCGACCCGGTCGACCGCGCCCCGAACTGCCGCTTCCGCGGCGGTCAGAACGGCTTCCTCCGACGGGTCGGTCCCGTCGCCGGAGGTGGGGGGATGAACGTGGACCAGGTCGATCGGTTCGCCGAGACGTCGGGCGACGCAGGCGGCCCACCGGGCCGCATCGAGTGCGCTGTCCGATCCGTCGATGCCGACGACGATTCCGTGACCGACATTGGCTGTGCCCATGCTGCCTCCTCGCGTCACCATCCAGTGTGGTACGGATCGCAGTCTGGGCGCCAGTCCTGCGCACCTCGGCACGCCCGGAGCACGACCTCCCGGCAGCTAGTCGCCGACGGCGTCCTTGCCGCGCTGCACGATCCTCGGGTCGGCCGGGAAGACGATCTGACGGTCCTTGTCGTCGTACTCGAACTGGTTGAGGAAGAACCGCATCGCGTTGACCCGGGCCCGCTTCTTGTCGTTGGACTTGATGGTCGTCCACGGCGCCCAGTCGGTGTCGGTGCGCCGGAACATCTCTTCCTTCGCGTCGGTGTACTGGTCCCACTTGTCGAGCGATTCGAGGTCCATCTCCGACAGCTTCCACCGCCGCACCGGATCGAGCTGGCGGATGGCGAAGCGCGTGCGCTGCTCCCTCCGGGTGACGGAGAACCAGAACTTCGTCAGGGTGATGCCGGCGTCCACGACGAGCTTCTCGAACAACGGGACGTGCTCCATGAAACGTTCGTACTCGTCGTCGCTGCAGAAACCCATGACCCGTTCGACGCCGGCTCGGTTGTACCAGGAGCGGTCGAACAGTACGAGCTCACCGGCGGTGGGGAAGTGCTGGATGTAGCGCTGCATATACCACTGGCCCTGCTCACGGTCGGACGGCTTGTTCAGCGCGACGGTCCGGGCGTGCCGGACGTTGATGTACTCCTGGAACCGCTTGATCGTGCCGCCCTTGCCGGCGGCGTCGCGACCTTCGAACACGATGATGTGCTTGGAGCCGTTGTCCTTGGCCCACGACTGGAACTTCAGCAGTTCGATCTGCAGGAGATACTTCTCGACCTCGTAGGTGGCGCGGTCCATCCGGGTGTCGTACGGATAGTTCTCCCGCCAGGTGTCGACGGCCCGGCCCTCGATGTCGATCAGATCGGGGTCCTCACCGTGGTCGTCGCGCACCGAATAGCCCTCCGTGCGGAGCCGATCGATGTAGCGCCGAAGTTCGTTCTGCACGTGAGGCCCTCCCGGATCACCGATGTCGTCGGACGACGACCGTGACTCCGTTGTAGCGGAGGAATGCAAATCGTGCGTGAACTCGGGTGGAGATCCGGAAGTGACTCAGGCCACGCGCAGTCCGCGCCGCCGGTGCACGGCCTCGGTGTAGCGCTCGGTGATCACCCGCGCGACGGCATCGTGCCGGGTGAGGGTCGGCGCGACCCGCACGTGCCCGAGGCTGTCGGCCTCGGCGCAGGCACGGTCCCACAGCAGCCCGGGGGCGAGGATCCACGGTGTCAGCACGACGGTGCGGGCACCGCGGGAGGTGAGGTCGGCGAGGGTCGTCCCCACGGACGGACCGGTCGTGGCGAAGCACGCCGCGGCCTGCGTCCACGCCGTGCCGACGAGAATGCGGGGCACGACCAGCCCGGTCGCCCGGTTCGCTTCGGGGCGTCGCGATCCCACCGCGCACACTGCGATACCGACGGACGGATCGTCGGCCGACACCCCCGTGGCCGTGATGAGATCGCGAGCCGCGTCGACGAGGAGATCGTCGTCGCCGAGGATCGGCGAGCACAGCACCTCGAGCAGCGGATGACGTTGCTGCGCTTCGTGCAACAGGGCCGGCAGATCGACCCGCGCGTGGAAGGCGCTGCCGAGCAGCAGCGGCACCACCGCGACCTGCCGGTGCCCGTCCGCGGCGAGCGCGTCGAGAGCCTGACCGACCGACGGGGTGTTCAGGTCGAGGAACGCGAGTCGCACGTCCAGACCGGGGTTCTCGGCCCGGACGGTGTCGAGCGCGGCAGCCACGGCCTGCGCCGAACGCGGGTCGCGACTGCCGTGCGCGACGGCGACGAGCGGCATCATGCCGGGACGCGGTCCCCGAGCTCGATGTCGGCGAGTCCGTCGCCCACGAGACCCGCGGCGAGGGTGTTGCCCCCGGCCGGATCGATCAGCAGGAAGCTGCCGCTGCGGCGGTTGATGCGGTAGTCGTCCGCGGCGATCGGCTCGGCCACACGCACCGTGATGCGCGCGATCTCGTTGAGCTCGATGCTCTCCGGGCTCGGGACGGAGGAGAGATCCTGCTCGTCGAACCGCTCGTCGATCGTCCCGACGATGGCCTGCGTGATGCGGGTGCCGTGCTTGAGCAGCAACCGGGCGCCCGGGCGCAACGGCTTCTCGGCGAGCCAGCACACGGTGGCCTCGAACTCCGACAGCGGCTCGGGTGCCGCCTCCGGGGTGGCGATGATGTCGCCGCGGGAGACGTCGACGTCGTCGGCGAGCACGAGGGTCACCGACCGGCCGGCGTGCGCGACATCGAATGCGCCGTCGGCACTGTCGATGCGCTCGACGGTGGTGCGGACACCGGACGGCAGCACGACGACCTCGTCACCGGGGCGCACGGACCCTGCCGCGACCTGACCGGCGTAGCCGCGGTAGTCGGGGAACTCGGCGGTGCGGGGACGGATCACGTACTGCACCGGGAAGCGCAGACCGGTCTCGTGCCGGCCGTGCACATCGGCGTCGACGGGAACCGACTCGAGGTGCTCGATGAGCGTCGGGCCGTCGTAGTAGGGGGTGCTCTCGCTGCGCACGGCCACGTTGTCGCCGTGCAGCGCGGAGACCGGGATCTCCTGCACGTCCTCGGGTGCCCAGCCGAGCGAACTCGTCAGTTCCCCGAACTCGGCGGAGATCTGCGCGAACACCGAGGCCGGATCCTCGACGAGGTCGATCTTGTTGACCGCGAGGACGAGCTTCGGCACACCGAGCAGGGCCAGCACGGCGGCGTGCTTGCGGGTCTGCGAGACGACACCCTTGCGCGCGTCGACGAGCAGGACGACGAGCTGCGCGGTGGACGCACCCGACACCGTGTTGCGGGTGTACTGGACGTGACCCGGGGTGTCCGCGAGGACGAAGCTGCGCTTCGGCGTCGCGAAGTAGCGGTACGCCACGTCGATGGTGATGCCCTGCTCACGCTCGGCGCGAAGGCCGTCGACGAGCAGCGAGAGGTCGGGGGTGTCGAGGCCGCGGTCGACCGACGCGCGGGTGACGGCGTCGATCTGGTCGGCGAGTACGGACTTGGTGTCGTAGAGCAGTCGTCCCACCAGGGTGGACTTGCCGTCGTCGACCGAACCGGCGGTGGCGAGGCGCAGCAGCTGCGTGTCGCTCTGCACGCTCTGCTCGTGAAGGTCGCTCATGATCAGAAATAGCCCTCTCGCTTGCGGTCTTCCATCGCCGCTTCGGAAACCCGGTCGTCGCCGCGGGTGGCGCCGCGCTCGGTCAGTCGTGATGCCGCGACCTCGGCGAGGATCTCCTCGTTCGTGGAGGCCTCGGACAGGATCGCGCCGGTGGTCGATCCGTCGCCGACGGTGCGGTAGCGCACCGAACGCGTCTCGGGCTCTTCGCCCTCGGCCGGACCGCCCCAGACACCCGGGGTCATCCACATGCCGTCGCGGCGGTAGACGGGGCGCTCGTGCGCGTAGTAGATGCTCGCCAGTTCGACGTTCTCGCGGGCAATGTAGCGCCAGATGTCGAGCTCGGTGAAGTTGCTCAGCGGGAAGACACGCACGTGCTCCCCGGGTGCGTGCCGCCCGTTGTACAGATTCCACAACTCCGGACGCTGACGCTTCGGATCCCACTGGCCGAATGCGTTGCGCAGCGAGAAGATCCGCTCCTTGGCGCGCGAACGCTCCTCGTCGCGGCGGCCGCCACCGAAGACGGCGTCGAACCGGTTCTCCGAGATCGCGTCGAGCAGCGGCACGGTCTGCAGCGGGTTGCGGATGCCGTCGGGACGCTCGGTGAGCCGGCCGTCGGCGAGGTAGTCCTCGACACTCGCGACGTGCAGTCGGAGGTTGTACTTTTCGACGACGTGGTCGCGGAACTCGAGGACCTCGGGGAGGTTGTGGCCGGTGTCGACGTGCAACAGCGCGAAGGGCAGCGGCGCGGGCCAGAACGCTTTGATGGCGAGGTGCAGCAGGACGGTGGAGTCCTTGCCTCCCGAGAACAGGATGACGGGGCGTTCGAACTCGCCCGCGACCTCGCGGAAGACGTGGATCGCTTCCGACTCGAGGGCGTCGAGGGTGTCGAACCGGTTGCCGTCCAGCAGCGTCCGGGTCTCGGTGGGATTCGTATCGGTGAGTGTCATGAGGCGTGCAACCCGCATTCGGTCTTGGCTCGGCCGGCCCAGCGCCCGCTGCGCGGATCGGCTCCGGGAAGTGGTTTGGTGGTGCACGGGGCGCACCCGATGGACGGGTAGCCCTCGTCGACGAGCGGATTGACGAGGATCCCGTGTTCGTCGATGTAGTTCTGCATGTCCTCGTCGGACCATGCCGCGATCGGATTGATCTTCACCAGTCCGAACGCGTCGTCGAACGAGATGAGCGGTGAGTTCGCGCGGGTGGGCGCCTCGACACGGCGGATTCCGGTCACCCAGGCGCGGTAGCCCTTCAGGCTCTCCTTCAGCGGCACCACCTTGCGCAGGCGGCAGCACTCGTTCGGGTCGCGGGCGAACAGATCCTTGCCGAGCAGGGCGTCCTGCTCCGCGACGGACTGCTGCGCCCGGGCGTTGACGATGTTCACGCCGTACACCTGCTCCACCGCATCGCGCGTGCCGAGCGTCTCGGCGAAGTGGTAGCCGGTGTCGAGGAACAGCACGTCCACGCCGGGGCGCTGCTGCGCGGCCAGATGGACCAGGACACCGTCCTGCATGTTGGACGCGACGATGTACCCGCTACGTCCACCGTCGGTGGTGGGGGTACCGAAGGTCTCGTCCGTCCACCGCAGGAGTTCCTGCGCCGACGCACCTTCGAGTTCTGCCGCCCCCTGCGCGGCAATACTCCGGAGCTCGTCGATGTTCGTATCGATCGTCATCGCGTCCCTTCCCGATCCGTCTTCGTGTCGACCGCTGCAGCAGTGCCCGTCATCGCAGGTCTGCCTCCTCGGCGCGGACGACCCATTCGCCGAAGCGCTCGCCGGGCGTGCGCTCCTTGACGAAGGTGCGCACCACCCGCTCGATGTAGTCGCCGAGCTCGGCACTGGTGACCTTGTGCTGGCGCAGCTTGCGTCCGAACTTCGCGTCGAAGCCCAGCGCACCGCCGAGGTGCACCTGGAAACCTTCGACCTGGTTGCCCTCACCGTCGTCGACGAGTTGACCCTTGAAGCCGATGTCGGCGATCTGGGAGCGCGCACACGAGTTCGGGCAGCCGTTGATGTTGATCGTCACCGGGACGTCGAGCTGCGCGTTGATGTCGGCGAGACGCTCCTCGAGCTCGGGCACGAGGGCTTGCGAACGCTTGCGCGTCTCGACGAAGGACAGCTTGCAGAACTCGATTCCCGTGCACGCCATGAGATTCTTGCGCCACGGCGACGGCGAGGCCGGCAGACCCAGCGCCTCGAGCTCGGTGACGAGCTGCTCGACCTTGTCGTCGGCCACGTCGAGCACGATCAGCTTCTGGTATGGGGTGAACCGGATCCGGTCGGAACCCGCACGTTCGGCGGCGTCGGCGACCTTCGACAGGATCGTGCCCGAGACACGACCGGCGATCGGCGCGACACCCACGGCGTTGAGGCCGTTGCGTAGCTTCTGGATACCGACGTGATCGATGGGACGCTCCGGTGCGGCCGGGGCCGGGCCGTCGATGAGCGGACGCTTCAGGTACTCGGTCTCGAGCACCTCGCGGAACTTCTCGATGCCCCAGTCCTTGATGAGGAACTTCAGGCGTGCCTTGGACCGCAGCCGCCGGTAGCCGTAGTCGCGGAAGATCGCGACGACGCCTTCCCACACATCGGCGACCTCCTCGAGCGGCACCCAGGCGCCGACCCGCTGCGCGAGCATCGGGTTGGTGGACAGGCCGCCGCCGACCCACAGGTCGAAGCCGGGGCCGTGCTCGGGATGCTCGACGCCGATGAAGGCGACGTCGTTGATCTCGTGCACGACGTCCTGCTGGCCGGAGATCGCGGTCTTGAACTTGCGCGGCAGGTTCGAGTACTCGGGGTTGCCGATGTAGCGGCGCACGATCTCGTCGATCGCGGGGGTGCCGTCGATGATCTCGTCGAGGGACTCACCGGCGAGCGGCGAACCGAGCACGACGCGAGGGCAGTCGCCGCACGCCTCGGTGGTCTTCAGTCCGACCGATTCGAGACGACGCCAGATCTCGGGGACGTTCTCGACCTCGATCCAGTGGTACTGGACGTTCTCGCGGTCGGACAGGTCGGCGGTGTCGCGACCGAACTCGGTGGAGATACCGGCGATCGTCCGCAGCTGCGCGAGATTCAGGGCGCCGGCGTCGCAGCGCACCCGCATCATGAAGTACTTCGCCTCGAGCAGGTCGATGTTCTCGTCACCGGTGTAGGTGCCGTCGTAGCCCTGCTCGCGCTGGGTGTACAGACCCCACCAGCGGAAGCGGCCGCGCAGATCGCTCTTGTCGATTCCGTCGAAACCGGTTTGCGCATAGATGTTCTCGATACGCTTGCGGACGTTGAGCGGGTTGTCGTCCTTCTTCGTCTGCTCGTTGGCGTTGAGCGGCTCCCGGTAGCCGAGGGCCCACTGGCCTTCGGCGCGACGCTTGGCGGGACGCGCGCGGCGGGCGGGAGTGGCCGACTCGTCGGCGGGCGTGACGTCGGTGATCGACGACATACAGGGTCTCCTGATACTCGCTGGAACCGGATCGACGAGCGCAGGAGGGAGCTGACCTCGTGCACGCATGCTTCGACCCGGCGGGATCTGGGATGTGCCGGGGAGTGCCGACTAGAGACAGTCGGCGCAGAGACAAGCGGCGCAAGGCAGACAACAGGATGCGCAGACGCGTTTGAAGTCGACGTGGCGTCGCGCCACGAGTCGCACTCCGTGTCCTGTCATGCGGACCATTGTGCCATGTCACCGGGGCGATTCCGAATTGCGGGCGGTATTTCCACCCGATTTTCGGGAAATGTCGAGGTAGGGGCGTCGCGCGCGGAGCCGCCCTTCAGGTCTCTGGAACACTGGAGGGCGTGAACAGCACTGAGATCGGTCGACGCACCGGCACGGAAATCGGTATCGCGGGTCGTCCGGCCGGTCTCGAACTTCCCGCTTCGGCACTCGCAGGAGTGGGGACGCGACCGTTCGGTGTGTACGTGCACGTGCCCTTCTGCGCGACCCGCTGCGGCTACTGCGACTTCAACACCTACACGGCCGGGGAACTCGGCAGCGCGGCGTCGCCGCAGTCCTGGCTGGAGGGTCTGCGCCGCGAACTCGACGCCGGTGCCCGGCTGCTGTCCGAATCCGGACGACGGACTCCCGCTGCCGAGACGGTCTTCGTCGGCGGCGGAACACCCTCGCTGCTCGGCGCGGACGGTCTCGCGCAGGTGCTCGACGCGATCCGCGACTCGTTCGGGCTCGCTCCCGGCGCCGAGGTGACCACCGAATCGAACCCGGAGTCGACCTCCACGGAGTTCTTCTCGTCGATCCGCGAGGCCGGATACACCCGCGTGTCGCTCGGCATGCAGTCCGCGGCGCCCCACGTGCTGGCGGTCCTCGACCGCACCCACACACCCGGGCGTCCCGTCGCGGCGGCGAAGGAAGCGCGCGCGGCCGGTTTCGGCCACATCAACCTCGATCTGATCTACGGTACTCCCGGCGAGCGCGACGCCGACCTCGACGCCTCCCTCGACGCCGTGCTCGAAGCGGGGGTCGACCACGTCTCGGCGTACGCGCTCATCGTCGAGGACGGCACCGCCCTCGCTCGCCGTGTCCGTCGCGGCGAGCTGCCGGCTCCGGACGACGACGTGCTCGCATCGCGGTACGAGCGGATCGACGCGCGACTCGCCGACGCCGGGATGACCTGGTACGAGGTGTCCAACTGGGCGAAGGCCGATGATCCGTCGGCGCGCTGCGCCCACAACCTCGGTTACTGGGACGGCGGCGACTGGTGGGGCGCCGGGCCGGGCGCGCACAGCCACGTCGGTGGCGTGCGCTGGTGGAACGTCAAGCATCCCGCCCGTTACGCGTCGACCCTCGCCGACGGAGTCCTGCCCGTCGGGGGCAGCGAACACCTCACGGCCGAGGACCGGCACACCGAACTCGTCATGCTCACCGTCCGGCTGCGCACGGGCCTGCCGTTGTCGGAGCTCGACGACGGTGAGCGCGAGGCAGCAGAGACGGTGGTCGCCGACGGGCTCGCCGTGGAGCGCGACGATCAGCTCGTGCTGACCGACCGGGGCCGGCTGCTCGCCGACGCGGTGGTCCGCACCATCCTGCTCGGCGCGGACGACTGACCGTCCGGTCGCGTCATGCTGCTCCGACCGACCGGTCGCGTCATGCTGCTCCGATGCGCTCCGAGTCGTAGACCGACAGCCGCCCACGGTTCTCGACCACCGACACCTAGTACTTATCCGACTCGGTCCGGCCGTCGACGGTGACGAACGTGAGGGTGACGATCACACTCGACACATCGCGGGGCTCCACGGTATCCACCCCTGATCGGGCTATGCGGGCGACGGGCCCCGAACCTCGGCGCCCGGGTCGGGCACGCCACCGGGAATCAGCACGTCGTACTCGAAGACACGCACGTGCAGCACCGTCCGGTTCCGCAGCGCAGACTGCACGGCACGGTGGAGTCCGTCCTCGAGGTACAGCACGCCCTGCCACTGGACGGCGTGTGGGAACAGATCGCCGTAGAACGTCGAGTCCTCCGACAACAGCCGGTCGAGTTCGAGCACCTTCGTCGTCGTGACGATCTCGTCGAGGCGCACCTGGCGGGGCGGAATCCTCGACCAGTCGCGCAGAGACAGTCCGTGATCGGGATACGGCTTTCCGTCCCGGACGCCCTTGAAGATCATGTGAACACATTACGGGGGACGCGCCGAAGGCGTCGCTTCCGGTTCGGGGTGGTATCGCACACGTGCCCGACACCTTCGAGGTCGTCGCGCGATTAGACTGACAGGGTACGGCCCCGAGAGGTGCAGTCCTGCAGGCGGCGGAAACGGAGGTGGCGGGTTGTCGAGTACCGAGGAGCGGAGATTCACGGTCTTGCGCGCCATCGTGGCGGATTACGTGTCCACCAAGGAGCCGATCGGCTCCAAGACTCTCGTCGACCGGCACAATCTCGGAGTGTCCAGCGCCACGGTCCGCAACGACATGGCTGTGCTCGAAGCAGAGGGATACATCACACAGACCCACACGAGCTCGGGACGCGTGCCCACCGACAAGGGCTACCGCCAGTTCGTCGACAGGATCGCGGAGGTCAAACCGCTCTCGTCGGCCGAGCGCCGCGCAATCCTGCAGTTCCTCGAATCGGGCGTCGACCTCGACGACGTGCTGCGCCGCGCGGTGCGGTTGCTCGCGCAGCTCCCCCGCCAGGTCGCGGTCGTGCAGTACCCGACGCTCTCCGCGTCGTCCGTGCGACATCTCGAGGTGGTCGGGCTGACACCGGCGCGGCTGCTGCTCGTGCTCATCACCGACTCGGGCCGCGTCGATCAGCGCATCGTCGAACTCGGCGACGTGATCGACGAGGACGGCCTGTCGCGGTTGCGTGAGCTGCTCGGCGGGGCATTGACCGGCAAGCGGCTCGCCGCGGCCTCCGTCGCAGTGACCGAGCTCGCCGACAACGCACCGGACGATCTGCGCGACGCGCTCATCCGGTGCACCACCGTGTTGGTGGAGACCCTCGTCGAGCACCCCGAGGAGCGTCTCGTGCTCGGCGGCACCGCCAATCTCACCCGCAACGCCGCCGACTTCGACGGCCACGGCATGCTTCCGGGCTCGTTGCGTACGGTCCTCGAAGCCCTCGAGGAGCAGGTCGTGGTGCTCAAACTGCTCGCGTCCAGCCAGGACGCAGGCCGGGTCACCGTCCGCATCGGTGAGGAGACCCAGTTCGAGGAGATGCGCACCACCTCGGTCGTGTCCACCGGTTACGGGGCCGCGGGTACGGTCTTCGGTGGTCTGGGGGTGCTCGGCCCCACCCGGATGGACTATCCGGGAACCATCGCATCGGTCGCCACCGTTGCGAGATATATCGGTGAGGTGCTCGGCGAACGCTGAGCACCGTCCATTTTGCTCTGTAGAACGACGTAAGGACGAGAACCAAACGTGGCACGGGACTACTACGGGACGCTCGGCGTGTCCAAGAACGCGACCGACCAGGAGATCAAACGGGCGTACCGCAAGTTGGCGCGCGAGCACCACCCGGATGTGAACCCCGACGAGTCGGCGCAGAAGCGTTTCCAGGAGATCTCGGCCGCCTACGAGGTGCTGTCGGATCCCGAGAAGCGACGCATCGTCGACCTCGGCGGCGACCCGCTCGAACCCGGTGGCGGCGGTGCGGGCGGCTTCGGCGGCGCCGGCTTCGGTGGCGGCCTCGGTGATGTCTTCGAGGCGTTCTTCGGTGGTGGGGCCGGCGGTTCCCGCGGTCCGCGCGGCCGCGTCCAGCCCGGCGCCGACTCGCTGCTCCGCACCCGCCTGACCCTCGAGGAATGCGCTCGCGGCGTCACCAAGACGGTCACGGTCGACACCGCGATCCTGTGCGACGCGTGCACCGGTTCCGGCACCCACGGCGATTCGAAGCCCGTGCGCTGCGAGACCTGCGGTGGCGCCGGTGAGGTTCAGTCCGTCCAGCGTTCCTTCCTCGGCCAGGTCATGACGTCCCGCCCGTGCCCCACCTGCCGCGGTGTCGGCGAGACGATCCCGGATCCCTGCCGCAAGTGCGGTGGTGACGGCCGCGTGCGCGCCCGCCGCGAGGTCACCGTCAAGGTGCCCGCCGGCGTCGGCAACGGGATGCGCATCCGCCTCGCGGCCCAGGGCGAGGTCGGCCCCGGCGGCGGTCCTGCCGGCGATCTCTACGTCGAGGTGCTCGAACAGCAGCACGAGGTTTTCGTGCGCGACGGCGACGACCTGCACTGCACCATCCGCGTGCCCATGGTCGACGCTGCGCTCGGCACCAAGGTGACGATCGAGACCATCCTCGACGGCCCCACCGAGATCACCATCGATCCCGGCACCCAGCCCGGTTCGGTCTCGGTGCTGCGCGGCCACGGCATGCCGAAGCTGCGCTCGGGTACGCGCGGCGACCTGCACGCGCATCTCGAGGTCGTGGTGCCGAGCAAGCTCGATCACAAGCAGACGAAGCTGCTCGAGGACCTGCGCCGGCACAGCGACCGGGAGCATGTCGAGGTCGTGACCACGGGTTCGCAGAACACCGGCGGCCTGTTCTCGCGCCTGCGCGACGCGTTCAGCGCCCGTTAGGTCGCTCGGGTGGCCGCGACACTGTTCTACCTCGACCCGCTGCCCGACGAGGGGCGGACGGCCGTGCTCGACGGCAAGGAGGGCCGGCACGCCGCGACGGTGCGCCGTATCGCGGTAGGCGAGCGGCTCGTGTTGTCCGACGGTGCCGGTGAGGTCGCCGACGTCGAGGTCACGGCGGTCGCGAAGGACCGGCTCGAAGCGCTCGTGCTCGGTCGTCGCGTTGTCGCCCCGCCGCGTCCGAGCGTGACCGTCGTGCAGGCGCTGCCGAAGTCCGACCGGTCCGAACTCGCCGTCGAACTGGCCACCGAGGCCGGCGCCGACGAGTTCGTACCGTGGCAGTCGGTGCGCTGTGTCGCCCGGTGGGACGCCAAGGCGGACAAGGGTGTTGCCAAGTGGCAGGCGGTCGCGACGTCCGCGGCGAAGCAGTCGCGGCGCGCGCACGTGCCGACGGTGGCCGGGTTGCACCGCACACCCGAGGTCGTCGCACGGGTCCGCTCGGCCGTCGAGCGCGGCGACGTCGTCGCGGTGCTCCACGAATCCGCCACGATCCCCTTCGCCGATCTGCCCGTGCGCGACGTCGATTCGCTGACGCTGATCGTCGGTCCCGAAGGCGGACTCGACGACGCGGAGGTCGAGGCCCTCGTCGACGCGGGCGCGGTGGCCGTCGGTCTCGGCCCCACGGTGCTGCGCACCTCGACCGCCGCGGCCGTCGCACTCGGCGCGATCGGTGTGTTGACCGACCGGTGGCGTACCAGGCCCCTGCACTAGGGATCGCTTGCGGGTCCCGATTCTCTGTGCTGCGGGATCGCTTGCGGGTCCCGACCATACGTATCGAAGGAATTTCCTCTCTTGGCTCGTACGAAGATCGCCTACGGCACCCACTCGCAGCAGTTCGGGCACGTCTTCCTACCCGACCCCGCGACGGTGACGGGGCCCGTTCCCGCCGTCATGGTCGTTCACGGCGGTTCGTGGCACGGCCGCTACCAGCTCACCCTCGGTACGGCGCTGTCCGTGGAACTCGCGCGTCGCGGTGTGGTGGCGTGGAACGTCGAGTACCGCCGTCTCGAGGCCGGTGGCGCGTGGGACGAGATGTCCGCCGATGTGGTCGCGGCGTACGAGACGATCTTCACCGAGGTCGTTCCGCACGCGCAGCGCGGCGGTGTCGAGGTCGATCTCGACCGTGTGCGGCTCGTCGGTCACTCTGCGGGAGGCCAGCTGGCGGTGTGGCTCGCGGGTGAGTGCACGTCGGTGCGACCGGAATTCGTGGTTTCGCAGGCGGGTGCGCTCGACCTCGTCACCGCCGGGGAGCGCGGTCGTCGCGTGGAGGCGTTCGAGGCGCTCTTCGGTGCGTCCTACGCGGAGGCACCCGAGTGTTATCGGTCGGCCTCGCCGACGCCCCGGCCGCCGATCGGTGTGCCGGTCGCGGTGCTGCACGGCACCGCCGACGAGCAGGTGTCGGTGAGTGTCGCGCACCGTTACGTCGACGCGGCCGACGCGGCAGGAGATCCGGTGTCGCTGGAGCTGTTCGACGGTGAGGATCACGTCGCCTTCCTGAACCGGAGCACCCGGGCCTGGGCGCGATCGCTCGACCTGCTCACCGTCCGGTCAGTGGCCGATCTCGGCCTCGCTGCCGGTGCGGGTGTGGAGTCCGCGGGGGAGTAGCGTGGTGACCGCCGCGGCGCCGATGAGCAGGACGATGCCGGCGACGAGGCTCGCGGACGAGATCGCCTCGGCGAACGCTGCGGACGACGCGTCGAGCAGCGGTTGTGCGTACGACGCCGCGAATGGGTTCGCTGCGAGTTCCTCCGCGACGATCGCCGCACCGCCCACCGAATCGCCGGCCGCCTCGATCGCCATCGCGGCCTGATCGGCCATCGGACCTGTCAGGTCCGCCAACGGCAATCCGTCGAGGAACCCGGAGATCTCGCGGTGATAGGTGGTCGCGAGGATCGAGCCGAGCACGGCGATGCCCAGAGACCCGCCGAATTCCACTGCGGTGTCGTTCAACCCGCCCGCCGCTCCGAGGTCCGAGTCGGGGAAGCCGCCCATGATCAGGTCGGTGGACGGGGATGTGGCCAGGCCGATGCCCAATCCGAGCAGCAACAACGAGATCAGAAAGGGCGTGAAGCCGGAGGCGCCGGCCGTGACGGTCAAGGTGAGGATGCCTGCCGCAGCGGCGACCATGCCCGTGCCCACGAGGGCCCGCGCACCGAGTCGGGGCGCGAACCGGCCGCTCAGCGCCGCGCCGAGCGAGACCGTCACCGCGAGGGGAAGCAGACGCAGACCGGTCTCGAGCGGGCCGTAACCGAGCACGAACTGGAACTGCTGCGCGACGAAGTAGATGGCGCCGAAGGCGACGAGGAAGAGCAGTAACACCGACACGCACGCACCGCCGACGGTCCGGTCCGCGACCCGACGCACGTCCAGCAACGGCCGGGGGTGGCGAAGTTCCCACACCACGAAGAGCACCGCGGCGATCACCGAGCCGATCGAGGTGGCGATCACCCCGGTGCCCCAACCGAAGTGGAACCCCTCGATGATCGCGTAGACGATTCCGCCGAGAGCAGCGACCGACAGGGCGCCGCCGACCCAGTCGGTGCGGGTGAGATCGTCCGCCTTCGAGGCCGGCACGAGGATCAGGGCCGCGATCGCCGCGAATGCCGCGATCGGCACGTTGATGAGGAAGGTCGAACCCCACGAGTTCGATTCGAGGAGCCATCCGGCGAGCAGGGGACCGAGCGCAATGGCGAGTCCGGACGTGGCGGCCCAGGCTGCGATCGCGCGGGCACGCTCGTGCACGGGGAACATCGCGACGAGCAGCGACAGTGTCGCAGGCATGATCACGGCGGCGCCCACCCCCATGACGATGCGCGCGACGATCACGTCGCCGGCGCTGTCGGCGAACGATCCGTAGACCGCGCCGGCGGCAAAGACGACCAGGCCCGCCAGCAACGCGCGACGTCGTCCGTATCGATCGCCGAGCACGCCGAACAGCAGCATCAGCGCGGCATAGGGGACGGTGTAGCCGTCGATGATCCACTGCATGTCGGCGCTGGTGAGTTGCAGTTCGCGCAGCATGCCGGGTGCGGCGACGATGAGCGAGGTGTTGGCCATCACGACGATGAGCAGGCTCAGGCACAGCACCGCCAGTCCGGCCCAGCGCAGCCGGTAGGGTTCCTTCGCTGCGGTCCCTCCTGCGAGGGTCACGGCAGTGGGCATGGGCTCTCCTCGGGTGCGACACGGGCCGGGACCTGAGCCCCGATCTACACGGTGGTGTGCAAGTTACGCAGCTGCACATCCGTGTGCAACTAAAATGAAAGACAGATCACAGTCGGCGGAAGAGGGCGAGAACGTGGAGAACTCGGTCACACGACCGCGAACCCGATTCAATGCGAACCGCATGCGCATACTCGACGCTGCGGTGATGTGCTTTGCGGCCGACTCCGACGCGAGCATGGACGATGTCGCCAAAGCCGCGGGTGTCGTCCGCCGCACCGTCTATGCGCACTTCCCCAACCGGGAAGCCCTCGTCGAGGGGATCGTCGACGACGCCTCGACCGCACTCGCCGAGGCTCTCGACCACCCCGAGCCGGACGATCCCGCGGTCGCGCTCGCGGTCGTGGCGTTGCGGACCTGGCCCATCGGCGACCGCTACCGCGTGCTGCTCTCCTTCGCCCGCAAGGAGATGGGAGAGCAGCGCATCGCCGAGCTGGTCTCCCCGGTGCGCTCACGTGTCCTCGGGCACGTCGAACGCGGCCTCGCGCAGAGTCAGCTCTCCGACTACCTCCCGGCGCCCGTGCTCGTAGGGATGATGGAGGGCCTGACGATGGCCACACTCGAGCAGGCCAATCTCGGGCTGGTGGACGACTCGGGCGACACGATCGTCCTGGGCAATCTCGTGCTCGGTGGGGTCTCACCCGACCGGGCACCCGGGATCCTCGCCGAGGCACGGCGGTGGCTCGCGGAGGCGGGTTCTGGTGAAGGCGGAATCCAACCCCGCTGAAACTCCCTGTTGCGGGAGGGTGCGCTTCGTCCGGCGCTAGACTGGCACGAACACGACGACCGTCGTGCAGGAGCCGAACCGAAAGCAGGACGTACCGTCCACGTGAGTGAACCAGACCGACCCCACGAGCCCCCCGAATTCGAGCCGACCACGGTCAAATCGAGCCTCGACCTCCCCTCGGAGGCCGCAGCGCCCCTGCTCGGAGCCGCGGACGAGAATCTGATCGCCCTCGAAGCCCTCCTGGCGGCGGACATCCACGTGCGGGGCAACACCGTCACGCTGACCGGAGCGCCCGCCGACGTCGCCCTCGCGGAACGTGCGCTCGCCGAACTCGTCACCATCGTCCGTCGCGGACAATCGCTCGCGCCCGACGCCGTGCGTCGCACCGTGGGCATGCTCACCCAGGGGCTCTCCGAGTCGCCGGCCGACGTGCTCAGCCTCGACATTCTGTCGCGGCGCGGGAAGACGATCCGGCCCAAGACCCTGAACCAGAAGCGGTACGTCGACGCGATCGATGCCCACACCATCGTTTTCGGTGTCGGACCGGCTGGTACGGGCAAGACCTATCTCGCCATGGCAAAGGCCGTGCAGGCGCTGCAGACCAAGCAGGTCAACCGCATCATCCTCACGCGTCCCGCCGTCGAGGCAGGGGAGCGGCTCGGCTTCCTGCCGGGCACCCTGCACGAGAAGATCGACCCGTATCTGCGTCCACTGCACGACGCGCTGCACGACATGATGGATCCCGAGGCGATCCCGAAGCTCATGCAGGCCGGGGTCATCGAGGTCGCACCCCTGGCGTACATGCGTGGCCGCACCCTGAACGATGCGTTCATCATCCTCGACGAGGCGCAGAACACCACCGCCGAACAGATGAAGATGTTCCTCACGCGTCTGGGCTTCAATTCCAAGATCGTCGTGACGGGCGACATCACGCAGATCGACCTGCCCGGCGGCGCCCGTTCGGGTCTCGCCGCCGCCACCGAGATCCTCGACGGCATCGACGACATCCACATCGCGCGACTCGACAGCAGCGACGTCGTGCGGCACCGGCTCGTCTCCGACATCGTCGACGCCTACAGCCGTTTCGAGGCCACCCGCGACGGCGACGGGATCCCCGGCAACCGTGCTCAACGTCGCGCGCAGCGGGTGCAGCGTCGATGAACACCCTTGTAGATCAACCGAATACCGTCGTGCAGAAGGAACTCCAGTCATGAGCATCGAGATCTCGAACGAATCGGGAATGGACGTCTCGGAGGAGGAGCTCCTCGACGTCGCCCGTTTCGTGATCGCCCGGATGGATGTGCATCCGGCGGCGGAGTTGTCGATGGTGCTCGTGGACCTCGACACCATGGCCGATCTGCACGTGCGGTGGATGGACCTTCCCGGCCCCACCGACGTGATGTCGTTCCCCATGGACGAACTCGAGCCCGGGGGGCGTCCGGACGCTCCCGAACCGGGACCGTCGATGCTCGGCGACATCGTGCTGTGTCCGCAGTTCGCCGCCGACCAGGCGGCGAAGGCCGGTCACCCGGTGGCCCACGAACTCGCCCTGCTCACCGTGCACGGCATGCTCCACCTCCTCGGCTACGACCACGCCGAACCGGAGGAGGAGAAGGAGATGTTCGGCCTGCAGAACCAGCTCCTCGCCGAGTGGTACGAGGAGATCCGCCGCGCCGAGCACGAGGCGCGGCTCGCCGCCCGCGACCGGAAGTTGCTGGGCAAGGCCGGTTTCGTCGACACCCCCGAATCATGAGCGGCGACAGTGCGAGCCATCGTGATCGGACGGCACCGATCGAGGGAGTGACGATCGCGTGAGTACCGTGCCCCTCGTCGTCCTGGCGGTCGTCCTGGTGGTGCTCGGCGGCCTGTTCGCCGCTGTCGATTCCGCGCTCAACACCGTATCCGCGGCGCGCGCCGAGGAACTCGCGAAGGAGGGCCGCCCCAGTGCGCGCCGCCTGCTCGGTCTGCTCGACGATCGGCCCCGCTACGTCAATCTGACGGTGCTGCTGCGCATCCTCTGCGAGATCACCGCCACCGTCGTGCTCGTCGGTGCGTTGCTCGCCGTGCTCGACCGCACATGGGCGCTCGTCGTGGGCGCTACGGTGATGGTGATCGTCGACTACGTCGTGATCGGGGTCAGCCCGCGCACGCTCGGACGCCAGCACGCGTACCCGATCGCGCTCGCCGCCACCGGACCGCTGCGGGTACTCGGTGTCCTGCTCGGTCCGATCAGCCGAATCCTCATCAGCGTAGGCAATGCGGTCACACCCGGTCGCGGTTTCAGGAACGGCCCGTTCTCCAACGAGATCGAGCTGCGCGAACTGGTCGATCTCGCTCAGGAGAGCGGGGTCGTGGCCGACGAGGAACGCCGGATGATCCAGTCGGTGTTCGACTTCGGCGACACCACCGCTCGCGAGATCATGGTTCCACGCCCCGAGATGGTGTGGATCGAGGAGACCAAGACGGCCGGTCAGGCCACCTCGCTCGCCGTCCGCAGCGGGCACTCGCGGATCCCGGTGATCGGTGAGAACGTCGACGACATCCGCGGTGTCGTCTACCTCAAGGATCTCGTCCAGCAGACCTACTACCACCGCGACGGCGGACGCAGCGTCTCCGTCGCCGACGTCATGCGACCGGCGGTCTTCGTGCCGGATTCGAAGCGCCTCGACGATCTGCTCGCCGACATGCAGCGCGACCGCAACCACATGGCGATCCTCGTCGACGAATACGGCGGCATCGCCGGTCTCGTGACGATCGAGGACGTCATCGAGGAGATCGTCGGCGAGATCGCCGACGAGTACGACACCGGGGAGATCCCCGACGTCGAGGAACTCGGCGACGACACCTACCGCGTTTCCGCGCGACTTCCCGTCGAGGACCTCGGCGAACTGTTCGACATCGACATCGAGGACGACGAGGTCGACACCGTCGGCGGACTCCTCGGCTACGAACTCGGCCGAGTTCCTCTGCCGGGTGCGGAGGTACGGACCCACGGCCTGCTGCTCCGCGGCGAGGGCGGACCGGACGTCCGCGGGCGGGTGCGTGTGAGCACCGTCTTCGTGCAGCGCGTCAGCCCCGAAGAAGAACCCACCGATACCGATACGGCCACCACCGAGGAGCATGCATGACCGACACCGACTTCCGTTCCGGCTTCATCTGTTTCGTCGGCCGGCCCAACACCGGGAAGTCGACGCTCACGAATGCGCTCGTCGGCAGCAAGATCGCGATCACCTCGTCGCGCCCGCAGACCACCCGCCACACCATCCGCGGCATCGTCCACCGCGACAACGCCCAGCTCATCCTCGTGGACACCCCGGGACTGCACCGCCCGCGCACCCTGCTCGGCCAGCGGCTCAACGACCTGGTGCAGGACACCTACTCCGAGGTCGACGCGATCGGCATGTGCTTCCCCGCCGACGAGAAGATCGGCCCCGGCGACCGCTGGATCCTCGAGCAGGTGCGCCACATGGCGCCGAAGACCCCGGTCATCGGCATTGTCACGAAGATCGACAAGGTGGGCAAACAGCAGGTCGCCGCGCAGTTGCTCGCCGTGTCGAAGCTCCTCGGCGAGAACTGCGAGGTCGTGCCGGTCTCCGCGGCCTCGGGTGAGCAGGTCGAGGTCCTCGTCGACGTCCTCGTCTCGCACATGGAACCCGGACCGGCCTTCTATCCCGACGGCGAGCTCACCGACGAGCCGGAAGAGACCCTCATGGCCGAGCTCATCCGCGAGGCCGCCCTCGAAGGTCTCGGCGACGAGCTGCCCCACTCGCTCGCCGTCGTGATCGAGGAGATCACCGAACGCGAGGGTCGCACCGAGAAGCAGGGCGAGATGCTCGACGTGCACGCCCTGCTCTACGTCGAACGGCCGAGCCAGAAGGGCATCGTCATCGGCAAGGGGGGCGCGCGGCTGCGCGAAGTGGGCACCGCCGCACGCACCCAGATCGAGAAGCTCCTCGGCGTGAAGATCTACCTCGACCTGCACGTGAAGGTCGCGAAGGACTGGCAGCGAGACCCCAAACAGCTGGGCCGTCTGGGATTCTGACGCCGAGCCCTACGGGGTGGACGCGGTGATCGGCCGGGCGACCCACATCGACGCGAGGTAGGTCGGTGCCGACGAACGCGCTGAAGCGGTCGATCAGTTCCGCCGGCCGCGGTGTCATGGCGACGGCGGCGGAGACGTCGAAGCGGCGACAGCGGCGACGAGCAATCCGCTCACCACCGGGATCGCGAGTCGTCGCACGAGATCTCCGACCGGGACGCGGCAGAAGCCCGCGGCCACGATCAGCGACGACCAGATGACGCGGGTGCCGCCGCCGGTCCAGGTCGCGGCGTTCTGCGCAAGGGCGGCAAGCGTTGCGGTGTCCGTTCCGGCCTGCGGGGCGAGCGCAGCGGCGATACCACCGGTAAGCGGCAGACCGGCCCAGCCGGAGCCGTCCAGACCGATGAGCATGCCGATCAGGATCATGCTGAACGCGGCGAAGAGACCGTTGTCGGGAATGCGGGTCTGGATGCTCTCGACGGCGTCGAACAGGAAGGCCGGCCCGGTGCCGTCCTCGAGTCCCAGGATCGAACCGGAGTAGTCGGGGATGCCGGGGTACACGAATCCGGCCACCGGCAGGATGATTCCCATGGCCTTGAACGCGTGGACCAAGCCGTCGACGAAATGGGTGGCGCAATGTTCGAGGGCCACGCCCTGTCCGGAAATCGCGAGGGCGATCAAGGCCGAGCGGCGGCAGCCCGGCCTTGATCGCCGCCGGGAGCAGCCCGGCCTTGATCGCCGCCGGGAGCAGCACGGCACCGATGATCGCGAGAGCAGGTGTGGGCAGAAGAACAACGACAGCAGATAGGTGACGACGAACAGCACGACGTAGGCGATACGGCCGTTGATCATCCAGCGCCCGAAGGGACGCACCATGAGTTCGTCGGCGCCGATGGTGCAGCATCGCCGCGAGCATCGATGGGCGGCACCGCCGTCGTCGGCCGGAACATGTCGATCTCGAAGAGTCGGACAGGACTCGGCAATCGGCCGACGAACCACTCGCGACGCGAAAGAACTGTGCACACGGCATGATTCGTGACGGTGGTGTTTCGTCGCGGACGCGGATGTGAACGCGTCGTCACGCCGGGGCCGGTGACCGAAGGGAACTCAGCGACGCGTGGCCGCCGCGCCGTGCAGCAGCAGCAGAACGGCCTCCGACAGATCCGGCTCCGTACCTGTCGACAGGCGGCGCAGTTGCAACCCGGTGATGGTCGCGACGACCGTCGGGGCGATCGTCTCCGGATCCGGCACTCCCAGCGCGGAAAGGACGGAGGCAGTCAACGCGTCGTAGGCACGCCAGCAGCGTTCGGCGACCCGCCGCAGTTCCTCGTCGCGCCCCGCCTGCACATAGAGCTCGAAGGGGGCAATGCGTTCGGCCGTGAAGGTCAGGTCGTGGGCGACGCGTTCGGTGAGTTCGGCGGCCTCCGTCAGCGACAGGGCCCGGGATCGATACTGCTCGGCGAGTTCTCGCAGCCGCTCGGTCTCCTCGTCGACGAAGAACTCGAGCGCGGCGCGCAGCAGGTCGGCCTGGGTGGGGAAATGGTAGGTGATCGAACCGAGCGACACTTCGGCGCGCGCCGCGATGCGCCGGTTCGTCACCCCGGCGACCCCGTCGGTGCCGACGAGGTACAGGGTGGCGTGGACGATCCGCGAGCGGGCGTCGTCGCGCGTGGTCACCACCATCGCTCCGGGGTGTGTTCGTGCCAGCGCAGCACCGATTCGAGTTGGGAGGCGAGGGACACCAGCAGCGGTTCGGAGTTCGCCGGGCCGAGCAGCTGGGCACCCACCGGCAGTCGCTCCTCGGTGAAACCCGCGGGGACGTTGATCGCGGGCCAGCCCAGCACGTTCCACGGCCACGCGTAGGGGCATGCGCCGGTGATGACCTTGTCGGTCGCCCAGCCGCCGATGCCGTCGATCGCCGTCACCGGCAGCGGCGGTGTGGCAGTGGTGGGGGCGAGTACGACGTCGAACCGGTCGAAGATGCGGCCGACCCGACGGTGCAGTCGCGGTTCGACCGCGCGCGCCGCCCGCAACGGATAACCGTGCAGGAACCGGCCGGTGCGGGCGTTGGCGCGGGTGCGCACGTCGGCGAGGGACGGGTCGGGCAGGCGGTACAACCAATCCTCGATACCGGCCATGGATCGAGGGAGGAAGGTGAGACCGAACGTCATTCCGTAGTCGGGATCGGCGAGCGTCACCTCGTGGCCGAGATCGCGCAGTACCGCGGCGAGTGCGGCGATGCGGGTGCGGACGCGGGCGTCGAGGCTGGTGGGTGTCGCGGTGAACGGGATCTTCAGCGACAGAGCGATGTTCAGTCTGCCGGGATCTCGTCCCACGGCGTCGGAGACGGTCAGCGGCGCGCACGCGTGCCGGTCGCCGGGGTGGTTCCCGGACACGACGTCGAGGAGCAGGGCCGCGTCGGCGACCGTGCGGGCGAGTGGGCCGTGCGTGGTGAGTCCGTTGAAGGATTCGGCGTCGGGCCACATGGAGATCCGGCCGCGTTGGGGCTTGATGCCGACGAGATTGGACCACGAGGCGGGGATGCGGACCGATCCGGCGCCGTCGGATCCCAGGGCGGCCGGCACGAGTCCCGCCGCGACGGCCGCGGCGCTGCCACCCGACGAGCCGCCGGGGGTGTGGTCGCGCGACCACGCGCTGCGGGTGTGCCCGAAGGCGTCGCCGCCGGTGAGCGGCCACTGGCCGAGTTCGGGGGAGTGGGTCTTGCCGACGATCCCCGCGCCGGCGGCCCGCAGGCGACGCACCACCTCGGCGTCGGTGTCCTTCGGGGCGAAGGTGCCGGCGCAGCCGAACATCGTCGTCTCGCCGACGATGTCGGTGTCGTCCTTGATCGCGATGGGGACACCCAGCAGGGGGAGGCGTTCGCCGTTCGCGCGGCGCCGGTCGGCCTCGCGGGCCTCGTCGAGTGCGGTGGTGCGGCGCACGACGCGGAAGGCGTTCAGGTGCGGTTGCGATTCGTCGATCCGGTCGAGGCTCGCACGGACGAGGTCCGTGGAGGTGGTCTCGCCGCGGTCGAGTGCCTCGACGGTCGCCTTCAGGTCGCGCAGGTCGGTTCGAGCGTCCATTCGTTCCCCCGTTCGTTCGAACGAACAATAACGCGTTCCCGTTCTGGGTGTCGAGTCCCTTCGTGGACCGTCCCGTGTCACCGCGACATGACAGACTCGGGGAGTGAGGCTTTATCGGGACAACGCGGTGGTGCTGCGCCAGCACAAGCTGGGCGAGGCCGACCGCATCGTCACCCTGCTGACGCGTCGGCACGGTCTCGTGCGGGCCGTCGCGAAGGGCGTGCGCCGGACACGCTCCAAGTTCGGCGCACGGCTCGAACCGTTCGCCCACATCGACGTCCAGCTCCACCCGGGCCGCAGTCTCGACGTCATCACCCAGGTGCAGACCCTCGACGCCTTCGCGGTGGGTATCGTCGACGACTACCCCCGCTACACCACCGCGTGCGCGATCCTCGAGACCGCCGAACGCCTCGCCGGTGAGGAACGCGCGCCCGTGCCGCGCCTGCACGCACTCACCGTCGGCGCCCTCCGCGCGGTGTGCGACCGCACCCGGCCACCCGAACTCGTACTCGACGCCTATCTGCTGCGGGCCATGGCCTACGCGGGATGGGCGCCGGCGATCACCCACTGCGCGCGCTGCGACCGTCCCGGCCCGCACACCGCCTTCCACGTCGCCGCCGGTGGTGCGGTGTGCGTGCACTGCCGTCCGCCGGGGGCGGCCACCCCGGCCCCGGGTGTGTTGGCGCTGCTCGACGCGCTCAACCACGGACGCTGGGCCGACACCGAGGCCGCCGACACGGCGGTGCGTCGCCAGGCCAGCGGGCTCGTCGCCGCGCACCTGCAGTGGCATCTCGAACGGCAACTGCGTTCGCTGCCCCTCGTCGAGCGCGGTCGCACCGAACCTGCGACGGGGAACCGGGTTGATGACGTCGCCCGGGGTGTCCGGCAGGATGGGGACCGTGATTCGACGACGTACCACGCCCCCATCGCCTGAGCGGGTGATCCGGCCGCCCGACCCGCATCCGTCGGGCGCGCGACCTCCCGTGCTGCAACCCGAGCTGATCCCCCAGCACGTGGCGCTCGTGATGGACGGCAACGGTCGCTGGGCGCAGGAGCGCGGTCTGCCGCGCACCGCCGGCCACGAACGCGGCGAGGCCGTGCTGATGGACACGGTGTGCGGATGTATCGAGATGGGCGTCGAGTGGCTCTCGGCCTACGCCTTCTCCACCGAGAACTGGAAGCGCAGCCCCGACGAGGTCCGCTTCCTCATGGGCTTCAACCGCGACGTGATCCGCCGCCGCCGCGACGAGATGCACGAGATGGGGGTGCGCGTCCGGTGGGCCGGTCGCCGTCCCCGCCTGTGGCGCAGCGTGATCAAGGAACTCGAGATCGCCGAGGAACTGACGAAGGACAACGACGTCATGACTCTCACGATGTGCGTCAACTACGGCGGTCGCGCCGAGATCGCCGACGCCGCACGGGAGATCGCCCGCCGGGTCGCGGCAGGGGAACTCGATCCCGAACGGATCACGGAGTCGACGATCGCGCGGTATCTCGACGAGCCCGACATGCCCGACGTCGACCTGTTCCTGCGGCCCTCGGGCGAGCAGCGCACCTCGAACTTCCTGCTGTGGCAGTCGGCCTACGCCGAACTCGTCTTCCAGGACACGATGTTCCCCGATTTCGACCGGCGCGATCTGTGGGCGGCGTGCGTCGAATACGCCTCCCGCGACCGGCGGTTCGGTGGTGTGAAGTGACCTCGCTGCGCGAGCGGATCGCGGGCGCGCTGACGCCCTTCGTCGAGGTCCGCACCCCGTCGTCCGCCGCCGACGGCGACGGCTCGTTCGGATTCGACTACGGCGCCGTGCCCTTCGCGCTGCAGGTCGTCACGCTCACCGAAGGACTCGACGTGGTCTCCGTCACCGGAGTGCTCGCGTGGGATCTTCCGCTCGACGACGCCGTGCGCGGTCGGGTCGCGGCCGCCGCCGACGCCCTGCAGTTCGGCTCGGTCCACCTCATCGAACGCGAGACCGACGCCGACGTCGTGCTGCGGTACTCGTTCCCCGCGACCGGGCTCGACGACACGGCGCTGACCACCATGCTGTTGCTCGTGCTCGACGGTGCCGCCGACGCGCGTGGCGCCGTGGCCGGCACCCCCGATCCCAAGGAGAATTCGTGACCACCACCGACATCGACGCCGAGACCACCACCGAGGAGGTCGTCGCCGCCGACGGGACGCACGCCGTCGCGATCCCCACCGAGGACGACGACATGCTGCGCGCCGCTGTGGTGGAGACGCTGTCCGAGATTCTCGAGGAAGCGCCCGAGCCCGACGAGGACGGCGAGATCCCGATCTGGATCGACGACGTGCTCACCTACGCGACGGTCGACGCCGAGGGCGGCTTCGTGCTGCTCACCACCTACCTGGTCGAGGGCATCACGGGCCGCACCCGCGCCGCCGAGGTCCTCGGCGACCTGCAGGTCGAGTTCCCCGAAGTCAAGTTCGTCCTCGACAAGGACCGAGTCACCGTCGAACTGCGGGTCGCGGCGTCGCCGCTCGTCCCGATCCATCTCGTGCGGGCCGTCGCGTCGCTCGTGCCGGTCGTCGAGCAGGCACGCGCATTGGCGCAGCGTCTCGGCGGAGAAGCGTCGGTCTTCGACGGTGAGGCCGAGGACGGCGAGGAGAACCTGCTCGCCGACGGCTGCGGCTGTGATGACTGCGATTGCGGCTGACGGCCGCGGGCCGTCGGTTCAGCCCTGAGCGAGGGCGCACTCGCGGCAGTTGCCGAAGATCTCCACGGTGTGGCTGACGTCGACGAAGCCGTTCGACTCGGCCACCTCGTGCGACCAGCGTTCGACCTCCGGGCCGTCCACCTCGACCGTGAAGCCGCAGTGGCGGCACACGAGATGGTGGTGGTGCCCGGAGGAACACCGCCGGAACAACGACTCGCCGCTGTCGGTGCGCAGCACGTCGACGCTGCCGACCTCGGCGAGCGACTGCAGGGTGCGGTAGACGGTCGTCAGGCCGATGCCCTCGCCGCGCTTGCGCAGCTCGTCGTGCAGGTCCTGGGCGGACCGGAACTCCTCGGTGTTGTCGAGCAGGTCGACGATGGCGCTGCGTTGACGGGTCGAGCGGACCCCCACGAGAGGTTTGCGGGCGGAGGTCACTGCGATCGTCCTTCCTGGGCGTGAGCGACGGCGTCGACGACGATGCGGGCGAGATGGTCGTCGGCCAGGTGGTAAAGCACTTCGCGTCCCGAGCGTTCGCCGCGCACGACGCCCGCGGTCTTGAGCACGCGGAGATGCTGGCTGATGAGCGGCTGGGTGACGCCGAGGGCGCCGACGAGCTCGTGCACGCAGCGGGCCGACTCGCGCAGTTCGAGCACGATCGAGATGCGGACGGGTGCCGACAGTGCGCGCAGCAGCTCACCGGCCGCGATCAGGGCGCCGGGGGAGACATCGACCGGGGACGGCAGGGCGTCGCTGCCGATCGGGCCGCGGGCGCGCTCGCCCGTGCTGCACTCGCGTGGATCGGCGTCGATGCTCACGGGGCTCCTCGGGGCAGGGGCGGCCGCCGGTCGGCGGGCCTTATTGCAAATCGATTCCATTTTGATATGCACGGTTGTGCATGTCAACCGGCGCGAATTCGAGCTGCGAACGAGGAGCGATAGGCTTACAGATCGACGCATGCTGCGAAAACCCGCATCGAAGATGGAGAAACCGAGTGGCACCCAAATCCAAGATCGATACCGTCGCCAACCTCGCCAAGCGCCGGGGCCTGGTCTATCCCTGCGGTGAGATCTACGGCGGCACCAGGTCCGCGTGGGATTACGGGCCGCTCGGCGTGGAGCTCAAGGACAACATCAAGAAGCAGTGGTGGCGCAACATGGTCACCAGCCGCGAGGACGTCGTCGGCCTCGACTCGTCCGTGATCCTGCCGCGTCAGGTCTGGGTCGCCTCCGGCCACGTCGGTGTCTTCAACGACCCGCTCGTCGAGTGCCTGAGCTGTCACAAGCGTCACCGGCAGGATCACCTGCAGGAGGCCTACGCCGAGAAGAACAAGCTCGACGACCCCGACGCCGTGCCGATGACCGAGATCGTCTGCCCGGACTGCGGCACCAAGGGCCAGTGGACCGAGCCCCGCGACTTCAACATGATGCTCAAGACCTTCCTCGGCCCGATCGAGAGCGAGGAAGGCCTGCACTACCTGCGCCCCGAGACGGCGCAGGGCATCTTCGTGAACTTCGCGAACGTGCTCACCACCTCGCGCAAGAAGCCGCCCTTCGGCATCGGCCAGATCGGCAAGAGCTTCCGCAACGAGATCACGCCCGGCAACTTCATCTTCCGCACCCGCGAGTTCGAGCAGATGGAGATGGAGTTCTTCGTCAAGCCCGGCGAAGACGAGCAGTGGCACCAGTACTGGATCGACTACCGGATGAACTGGTACACCGATCTGGGCATCAACAAGGACAACCTGCGCCTCTACGAGCACCCGCTCGAGAAGCTGTCGCACTACTCGAAGCGCACCGTCGACATCGAGTACCGCTTCCACTTCCAGGGCAGCGAATGGGGTGAGCTCGAGGGCGTCGCGAACCGCACCGACTTCGACCTGTCGACGCACTCGAAGCACTCCGGCACCGACCTGAGCTTCTTCGATCAGGCCACCAATGAGCGCTACACGCCCTACGTGATCGAGCCGGCGGCCGGCCTGACCCGTTCGCTCATGGCCTTCCTCGTCGACGCCTACACCGAGGACGAGGCACCCAACGCCAAGGGTGGCGTCGACAAGCGCACCGTGCTGCGCCTCGACCGTCGTCTCGCGCCGGTCAAGGCCGCCGTGCTGCCGCTCAGCCGCAACGCCGACCTGAGCCCGAAGGCCAAGGACCTCGCCGCGAAGCTGCGCCAGAACTGGAACATCGAGTTCGACGACGCCGGCGCCATCGGCCGCCGCTACCGTCGCCAGGACGAGATCGGCACCCCGTTCTGCATCACAGTCGACTTCGACACCCTCGAGGACCAGGCCGTCACGATCCGTGAGCGCGACACCATGGCGCAGGAGCGTGTGAGCCTCGACCAGGTCGAGGGCTACCTCGCGCAGCGCCTGATCGGCTGCTGACCGATCCGATCGACGCAGATGCCCTCCGGTCCCGACGGACCGGAGGGCATCTGTCGCTTCGTAGCCGGGTGCTCGTAGCGGTCACCTCGTCGAGCGCCGATCGATGTACTCGAAATATCTGCGGCCGGAGATCTCCTCACCCCGCCAGATCGCCGACCATGCGAAACCGGTGACGAATCCGGTGCTCAGCCCGTAGGTGAAGGGGGTGTCCATGATCCCTTCGAAATCCAGCCAGGGACGACCGCGGGTGTCCTTCACCAGGAACCGGGTCCGGCGCGGCACCTGCATCGGGATGCCGTAGGGAGTCGGCTCGGACTGGTCGCGCAGTTCAACCATCTCGAAATCCACGTCCCGGCAGCGGGTTCCGCACCGCTGCGGGTACGCAGGATCGCCGTCGTCATGAACGGTCGGTCACCGATCGCGTAGCGGCTCAACAGGATCTGCGTGTCGGCGTCGAGATCGACGATCTGGTAGACGAAATGGTCGAGCGGAGCCTTCGCCGCGGGCGGCAGAGGAGTGGACCGCATCAGATACGGGCTCGGTATCGCCCCGTACTCGAACGAGCACAGACCGTCGGCCGTGACGCTGCGACCCTGGTGGGTGAAGGTGCCCTCGTATTCGGTGAGCAACCCGAAGTGCTTGTAGAGCGGGCTGCGGAAGAACCATGAGACCGTGTCCGTGTCGGTCGGTGTCAGCGCGACGTCGACCGTTCCGAGGCGTCCCATGAGTTCGTAGTGGGGGTAGCGTCCGGTCTAGAAGCGTCCTCCACTCGATCCGCCGAAGCCGCCGCCCCCGAAACCGCCCCCACCGAAACCGCCACCGAAGCCACCGCCGCGGCCGCTGTTGAGCACGCTGTTGATGAGGATGCCGCCGAGCACGGCACCGGCGACGTTGCCGCCCGACGAACCACCGCGGGGCGGACGGTGCTGGTTGTTCCAGCGCTGCACGTCGTTCTGGGCGCTGCGCAGTGCCTGCGCGGCCAGCGACGCGGCGGACCGCGCGTACTGGATGGCGGCCGCCGGATCGGACTCGGCTGCCTGCTGCGCGGCCTGCAGGTGCCGCTGCGCCTCCGACAGGCGGGTGCGTGCCTGGGCGCCCACGACGCCGCGGCGGGTCCCGATGAAGTCGGCCGCGGCGGTGACCTGCGCTTGCGCTGCGCTCAGATCCTGTTCGAGGCGGCGCCGCATCTCCTCGGCTTGCTGCTTCGCCTGCCGCGTCCGGGCACGCAACTCGTCGAGACGCGCATCGGCCTCGACGACCCGCGTGAAACTGCCCAGCGGGTCGGTGTGCTGCTCGGCCCGGGCGTGGTCGAGGGCTTCCTGCACGGCCTTCAGGGCGTCGACGAGTTCCGGGCCGCCCGCGTCGAGGAGTTGCTTCGCGTCGGCGACACCCTGTTCGGCGTCCTCCACCGCGGCGGGAAGCGTCGCGATCGCGCGCCGGATGTCCTCCGCCGCATGGTCGAGCGCGTCGAGCAGCGTCGCGGCATGCCCCAGTGCGCGTTCGGCCTCGCGGATCGCGCGCACGGCGTCGCCCTGCTCACCGACCGGTCGCGCCACCGCCGTGCGGCCCTGGTCGATCGCGTTCTCGGCGAACGAGATCTCCTCCCGCGCCAGCGAGACGTTGTCGACCACCGGAGTCAGGGCGCCCGCCGGGAACTCCGAGTGCAGCTGCCCCAGAATCCGCTCGGCCTGGGGGATGCGGGCCTGCAGCGCGATCGCGCGCTGCGTGAGGCCGTCCAGACGGGCCGGGGCATCGAGCAGCAGGTTGCGCATCTTGTCGAACGCCTCGACCTGCGCATCGAGTTCGCGGTTCGCCTGCCCGCACGAGGAGACGAGTTGCACGAGCATGTCGCGCTGCTGTTCGGGCGTCTCGGGGATGTCGTCGTCGAGGCGCTGACGGATCTCGAAGGCGTTCGCCAACGCGACCTGTGCCTGCCGGTGTGCGCGGTCGAAAGGAGCCACCGCGGAGTCCCCGAACTCACCCCGGGCGAGCTCGAGCGCTTCGGCGCTGGACCGCACCGCGTTGTCGGTGTCCACCAGGAGGGTCTGTGCATACTGGTCTAGACCCTCGACCGGCAGACCGCGCAGAGCGGTCGTGTCGGCCGGATCGACCTGCGCGGCCTGCGCGGCACCGGCGTCGGCGCGCTTCCTCTTCGACCGCCGGTTGTAGGCGTAGAGCCCGGCACCACCGGCCGCGATGACACCGCCGCCGACGAGCAGCGTCGTCACCGGAGCAGCCGACGGCGTAAGGGCGTTGCTCAACCCGTCGGCCGCGCCCACGGCGGCGCCCGCCCAATCGCTGTTGCGCAGGGCCGGCACGACGCCGGACGAGCTGATCCGGTCGCGCTCGCTCTCGGAGATCTCCGAACCCGTCGGTGTCCACAGCGCGAACTCGCGGTCGTCGGTCGCCACCGCCAGCAGCGCGGTGTCGGGACCGAAATTGCTTGCCTGCGCGGTGGCCTGCGCCCAACTGTTGTAGTCGCGTCCGTCGAAGCTCGACACGTAGGTCACCCACAACTGCAGGCCGTGCTCGTCGTAGAGGGTGTTCGTCGCTTCCTGGATGCGTGCGACGTCGGCGTCGTCGAGCACGCCCGCGGTGTCGGTGATCGGCTGGGGGAGCCGCGAGGGTGGCTCCGCGGAGGCCGCCGCGGGAAGGAGCAGCCACGCGGTCACTGCCAGCAGGGCGGGGACGAATGCGAGCGCGGACCGTGCAGGTCGCCGGAGCGGTGCTGCAGGTCGCCGGAGCGGTGCTGCAGGTCGCCGGAGCGGTGCGGCCGATACGTGTGCCATGGAATCGAATCTAGTGGTTCCGAGGTGAGGACGGGGTCGGCGCGTCGTCCGGTCGACGCGTTCTCGTTCGCTGGCAGAATCAGGGGGTGAGCACCGCATCCCGCCGCACCGGCACCACCGCGACGTACACCGGGGACGACCTCGGGGTCGGCGCGCGCATCGCGCGCTGGCTCCGGCGACTGATCATCGGGGTGCTGCTCGCCGCCGTCCTCGTCGTCGGCGGCACGGCGCTGCGGGTGTGGCAGGTCGCGCGGATCGACGACCGCACCCCCGCCGACGCCATCGTCGTGCTCGGGGCCGCGCAGTATTCGGGCACACCGTCGTCGGTTTTCGAGGCCCGCCTCGAGCAGGCCCTCAAGCTCTACGAAGCGGGAGTGTCGCCGCGGATCGTCACCGTCGGCGGCAAGCAGGAGGGCGACCTGTTCACCGAGGCCGCGGCGGGCAAGAACTATCTCGTCTCGCGCGGGGTGCCCGCCGAGTCGATCGTCGCCGTCGAAGAGGGCTCGGACACACTGCTCAGCGTCGAGGCCGTCAGCCGCGAGATGTCGGAGCTGGGCCTGTCGTCGGTCGTGCTCGTCAGCGACCCGTGGCATTCGTTGCGTACCCGGACCATGGCGCGCGACGCCGGTCTCGACGCCTGGACCGCTCCCACCCGCCAGGGTCCGGCGGTGTTCACCCGCGAGTCGCAGCTGCACGGCATCGCCCGCGAGACCGGCGCGTTGATCTGGTACCAGATCACCCACTTCTCCGCCGATTTCCCGTACACGGCGCAGCAGTGAGGCGGAACGTAGGGTCTTCGGTGACGGAAGGCAGTGTGATGCAGGGCTACAGCGAACACGATCTCGAACGGCGCGTCGCCGAGCCGCGCAAGACCTCGGCGCTCGCCGGGTCCGAGGGAGCGGCATCCGAGCGGACCGCCTTCGCACGCGACCGTGCGCGCGTGCAGCACTGCGCGGCCCTGCGCCGCCTGGCCGACAAGACACAGGTCGTCGGCCCCCGCGACGGCGACACCCCGCGCACCCGTCTGACACACTCGATGGAGGTCGCACAGATCGGCCGCAGCATCGCCGAAGGACTCGGCGCCGACCCCGATCTCGTCGACCTCGCCGGCCTCGCCCACGACATCGGGCACCCGCCCTACGGGCACAACGGCGAGCGGGCGCTCGACGCGGTCGCGGAGTCCTGCGGCGGATTCGAGGGCAACGCGCAGAACCTGCGCATCCTCACCTGCCTCGAACCGAAGATCCTCTATCCGGACGGCTCGAGCGCCGGTCTCAACCTCACCCGGGCCTCCCTCGACGCGACGCTCAAGTACCCGTGGACGCGTCCGCGCCCGGGCGCGAAGTTCGGCTCGTACGACGACGACGCCGAGGTCCTCCATTGGATCCGCGAAGGTGCACCCGAGCGCCGCAAGTGCCTCGAGGCGCAGATCATGGACTGGTCCGACGACGTCGCGTACTCGGTGCACGACCTCGAGGACGGCGTGATCGACGGTCGCATCGACCTGCGGATGCTCGACGAACCCGACGATGTCGCCGGGCTCATCGAGGTGGGTATGCGCGAGTTCTCGGGTCTCGACCCGGCCGAGCTGACCGAGGCGGCCAAGCGGTTGTCCTCCATGCCGGTGGTCCGCGCCGTCGGCACCTTCGACGGCACCCTCGCCTGCTCGGTCGCGCTCAAGAAGCTGACCAGCGAGCTGGTGGGCCGCTTCGCCAACGCAGCGATCCTCGGGACCCGGGAGGCGACGGAAGGCCGACGCGTCACCCGGTACGACGCCGACCTCGTGGTCCCGCCGATCGTGGTCTCGGAGGTCGCGTTGCTCAAGACGATGGCGCTGCAGTTCGTCATGTCCGACCGCGCCCACCGCACCCGCCAGGAATCGCAACGCGAACGCATCCACCGCGTCGCCGAGTGGCTACTGCGCACCGCGCCGGTCGGTCTCGACCCGTTCTTCGTCGCCGCCTGGAAGGCCGCGCCCGACGATGCTGCGAAGGTACGGGTCGTGGTCGATCAGATCGCGTCGTGCACCGAATCGCGCCTCGAACGGATCGACCGGGACAGCCTCGCCGCGCAGGCGAGCTGGGGCTGACACCGACGTTTGCGCCCTTCGCGGACACAAGCACGAGTCCGGCGCCGTGCATCTGTCCGGAGGGACGCGCTTACGCGCTCGCGGGTGTGGGTTGCGTCGGACCGTCGTGCCGGGCAGTCTGCCCGGCGGCTTAGACTCGTCTCGTGGCCGGCCGTATTTCAGACAGAGACATCGCGGCCATTCGCGACCGCGTGCGCATCGAGGACATCGTCGGCGAGTACGTCGCACTCAAGCGCGGAGGCGCCGACTCGCTCAAGGGCCTGTGTCCCTTCCACGACGAGAAGTCCCCGTCTTTCCACGTGCGGCCCAATCACGGGCACTACCACTGCTTCGGCTGCGGTGAGGGCGGCGACGTCTACTCGTTCCTGCAGAAGATCGAACACGTCAGCTTCGTCGAGGCCGTCGAGCAGCTCGCCGAGCGTGTCGGCTACACGCTGAACTACGAAGGCGGCGGTCCGTCCGTCCAACGCGACCGGGGCACGCGTGCCCGGCTGGTCGCGGCGAACGCGGCCGCCCAACAGTTCTACGCCGAGCAACTGCGCGCGCCCGACGCCCAGGCCGCCCGCGACTACCTGACCGAACGCAACTTCGACCAGGCAGCCGCCGAGACGTTCGGCTGCGGCTACGCACCCGCCGGCTGGGACGCGCTCACCAAGCACCTCCTCGGCCGGGGATTCGAATTCTCGGAACTCGAGGCCGCAGGACTGTCCCGGCAGGGTCGCCGCGGTCCGATCGACCGCTTCCACCGTCGACTGCTGTGGCCCATCCGCAATCTCGCGGGCGACGTCATCGGCTTCGGTGCCCGCCGTCTGTACGACGACGACCAGATCACCGCCAAGTACATGAACACACCGGAAACGGTGCTGTACAAGAAGTCTCAGGTGCTGTTCGGGCTCGACCTCGCCAAGCGCGAGATCGCCAAGTCGCACCAGGCCGTGATCGTCGAGGGCTACACCGACGTCATGGCCATGCACCTGGCCGGCGTGAAGACCGCGGTCGCCGCGTGCGGCACGGCCTTCGGTGACGAACATCTCGCGCTGCTGCGTCGCCTGCTCATGGACGACAGCTTCTTCCGCGGGGAGGTCATCTACACCTTCGATGGCGACGACGCCGGTCGTGCGGCGGCGATGAAGGCGTTCGAGGGCGATCAGAAGACCGCCGCGAAGACCTACGTCGCGATCGCCCCCAAGGGCATGGACCCGTGCGAGTTGCGGCAGCAGTCGGGCGACGGTGCGGTGCGCGACCTCGTGGCCCGCCGCACCCCGATGTTCGAGTTCGTCGTGAAATCGATTCTCGCCGAACACAATCTCGACACCGTCGAAGGTCGCGTCGAGGCCCTGCGCCGATGTGTCCCCGTCGTGGGCCGGATCAAGGACCGCACGATCCGCGACAACTACGCGGTGCAACTCGCGCACTGGACGGGATGGGACGACATCCCCACCGTGCGTCGGCGTGTGCAGGAGGAGGCACGGCGAGGAGTTCGTGCACCGGAAGCCAGGGCGCGGCCCGCGACGGCCACGGCGGAGCCCGTGTCGGCCCTGCGCCGCCCTCGGCCGAATGATCCGACGCTGTGGCCGCAGCGCGACGCGCTGAAGGCCGCGCTGCAGTATCCGGGTATCGCCGGGACCGTCTTCGACTCCCTGCCGCCGGAGACCTTCACCGACCCTGCTTACGCGGCCGTGCGGCAGGCCGTCGCCGACGCCGGCGGAACCGCAGCGGGCCTCGGGGGAGCCGAGTGGGTCGACGCCGTCGGCAGGGCAGCGACCGATCCCGTCGCGCACTCGCTCGTGATGGAACTCGCCGTCGAACCCGTCCCCGCCGAAGAGGACCGGCTGCCGCGCTACATCGGTGGCGTGCTGGCCCGGCTGCAGGAGGTCTGGGTCGGCGAGCAGGTGGCCGAACTGAAGTCCAAACTGCAGCGGATTTCCCCGGCCACCGAGTCCGAGGAGTTCCACGCCCTGCTCGGCGACCTCATGGCGCTCGAACAGTACCGGCGGAGCCTGCTCGACCAGGCCATCGGTGACGGCCTGGCCGGCTGACCGTCTACTTCTTCAACTGGTCCCGCGGGATCATGATCGTGGTCGTCTCGTCGATGGGCTTCATCGGCTCGAGCTTGGGCTGAGGACTGAGCGAGTCGGCGAGCTTCTGCCGGCCCACCTCGATCGCCTTCTTCGTGACGGGGCTCGCGGCCACCGCCTTGGCCGTCTTGCTGATCTGTTCGTACCTCGCGCGACCCGCTCGGGTGCCGAGTACGTATCCCGCAGCGACCCCGACCAGCAAACCCATCAATGTGTTGTCCTTCCACCTGTGACTGCGTCGTCCCCATCCTGCCCGATGACCCCGCAGCATGCCCACAAGCAGGCGATTTGGTGCTGCGGCGGGTGGGACGCTATGGGTTTTCACGCACCGGGGGAAACCGCGGAGCACCGCAGGACAATCCCCTGTAGCTCAATTGGCAGAGCATTCGACTGTTAATCGAACGGTTGCTGGTTCGAGTCCAGCCGGGGGAGCGCCTACAGAATCCTCCCACCCGTCACGGGTGGGAGGATTCTGTGTATCCGGGGGTGCCTATGCGGCAGAACATCCACCGATGTGATCTCTGCTACTTCGTACCCGGTAGAGTGTTGCCCGCTGTGTCCGGGTAGCATTCGATCGCGCCGTGCGAGCAGTGCGGCACTGTGCGACGCATGTCGTCGCGACGGGGCGGTAGCTCAGTCGGTTAGAGCCGCGGACTCATAATCCGCTGGTCGCGGGTTCGAGCCCCGCCCGCCCCACATCCTTCGCTCATGGCCGCGAGATGTTCCTGCTTGTCGGAACGGTAGCGGTTCGACCCCATGAGCACCCTTCGAGAAGTCGGTGAGCGCGAGGCGTGGCGTTGCTGGTTGTGCGACGAGCCCGTGGACCCCGACATGTCGGTCAACGACCCGCGCGGTCCCAGCATCGACAGTATCAACACCGCCAAGAAGGGTGGCAAGGGAAAGGGCGGAGTCGAGCGACTCGCGTACCGCGCCTGCAACACCAAGAAGGGTGCCGTCAAACCCGTCGTGCCGTGGTCCGACCGGCTCTTCGTCGTCGACCCGGCGCCCATCATCGGCGTCGTCGAGCAGCTCACCCGCAAGGGTGGTCGCGTCGCCGTTGCCCGGTGTCCCGAGAAGTCGGACGCGGAGGACGCCTCCGAATGGCTCCTCGACCGCTTGTCGCGACTCGAGCCGGGAGTGCGGTTCGATACCAGGATCGAGCAGGCCGGCGGCGGCTACCTCCTCGTGCTGACGACCTAACCGGGAGCCAACACCAGTCCGGAATGATCCGATGACTCGGCGGAGACCTCGACCTCGGTGAGCACCGTTCCGTCGTCCCCCCGCAGCGTGTAGCGACCCGGCATGAGACCGGTGAACAGGAACCAACCGTCGTTCGTCGTGACGATGGTGCGGTCGATGTACTGCTCGCACACGTCCAGGCCGGTCAGTCGAATCGTGGTGGACGGATGGAAGACGCCTCCGATCCGCCCGTTCGCCACCGCTCCGATCGCAGCCGGTGGATCCGGGTGGTCGCCGAGCTCGCCCGGACGCCAGACAGGCGCACCGTCCGGCGGTGCGCACACCGAGACCGAGGAGTGCGACGACCGGGCATGCGCGACCGTCGGGTCGGCCCGGACCACAGAGTCGGGCTGGTGCGTCGTCGCCGCGACGAGCACCCCTGCTCCCAGTGCGGTGATCAACATCCATCGGGCTCTTCGGATCGTCCCCGTGTGCAGCAACGGATCCACCTCCTCTCCGTAAGAGAACTTAGGAAAGTTGTTCTCACCGAGGGTTATTCGGAACCGATGCTTCGGTGGATCGTGACGATACCCGGGGCGGACGCGCAGGGCTATCCTCCGTCGAGGCGACAGGTAGCGGCGGAATGTAACGGTCGGGCTGTCGAAACGCCGAAATCGGTTGTTGGCACAACGATTCGGTCTAGTTTCGGATGAGGTCGGTAGTCGGAGGGGTGCATTCCGCCTCCTGTACGGCGGAACCGGTTGCATTGTTGTGTTCGGACAATGCAGGTTCGAACGGCCGATACCGGAAATAATCGCCCCGGGGGCCGGCGTTGTGCGATGTCGTCGGTGTACTCACCGGCACCGAGTTGCTCGGAGCGGATTGCGGAACGAGGGAGCACATGACGGTCGACGAGAACCCGACGACGCTCCGCCGGGCGTCCGACCTTCTGGCAGGGGTCCGCGACGGCACGGACGACGACACGCTCGCGGCAGGCGTCGTACTCGCGGCGACCCTGATCGCTCTGGTCTGGGCCAACCTGGGCGACTCGTACGAGACGTTCTGGCACACACCTCTCAGCATCAGCATCGGCGACTACGGCATCGATCTCGACCTCGAGCACTGGGTCAACGACGCCGTCATGACGCTGTTCTTCTTCGTCGTCGGCCTCGAGGTCAAACGCGAGCTCACCATGGGAGAGCTCACCGACCGGACGCGCGCCGCGGTCCCGCTCGTGGCGGCAATCGCGGGGCTCGCGCTACCTGCGGGACTGTTTCTGCTGCTCAACCCCAGCGGGGAGGCCGCAGGAGCGTGGGGTGTGGTCGTGTCCACCGACACCGCCTTCGTGCTCGGTGCGCTCGCGCTGGTCGGACCCCGCTGCCCGGCCCGCCTGCGCGTGTTCATCCTCACGCTGGCCGTGGCCGACGACATCGGCGCCCTCGCCATCATCGCCTTCGTCTACACCGACGATCTGCAGCCGGTCTACCTGATACCTGCCGCGATCGGACTGTTGCTGATCCTGCAATTCCGCCGGCTCGAGGTGTGGCGGGGCGTCGTCTACTTCGTCGTCGCGGCAGGGACGTGGGTGGCGTTCTACGAATCCGGTGTGCACCCGACCCTCGCCGGTGTCCTGATCGCGTTGATCCTTCCCGTCTATCCGCCGCGCCGCAGCGAGGTGGAGCGCGCCGGCGAACTCACGCGGGCGTTCCGCCAGTCGCCCAACTCCGACTACGCGCGCGCCGCGCAACTCGGGGTGCTCCGCGCCGTGTCCGTGAACGAGCGGCTGCTACGGCTTTACCAGCCGTACACGGCGTTCCTCGTCGTGCCGATCTTCGCCCTCGCCAACGCGGGTGTGGTGATCTCCGCCGAGACCGTCGGCACTGCGATCCGGTCGCCGATCACGTGGGGCGTCGTCCTCGGTCTCGTGGTGGGCAAACTCGTGGGCATCACCGCGGCCACTGCCGTCTTCTCGCGCCTGCGTCCGGGCAGCCTGCCGCCGGGACTCACCCTCTCGCACGTCGGTGGGGGTGCCGCGCTCGCCGGCATCGGGTTCACGATCTCACTGTTCATCGTGGATCTGGCGATCGAATCTCCCGAAGCGGCCAACGACGCCCGAATCGGCGTCCTTCTCGCGGCTGTTCTCGCCACGGCGCTGGGCTGGGCTTTGTTCCGGCTGTCCGACCGCCTGAATCCGCCGCAGGGATCTGCCGGGCTCGTGCTGCTGCGTCCGGTGGATCCGAACCGCGACCACATACGGGGACCGGTCGACGCTCCGCTCACACTCGTCGAGTACGGAGACTTCGAGTGCCCGTTCTGCAGCAAGGCCACCGGCAGCATCCGCGACGTGCGCGAGCACTTCGGCGACGACCTGCGGTACGTCTTCCGGCACCTTCCCCTCGATGAACACCACCCGCACGCCCGGTTCGCCGCCGAAGCGGCCGAGGCTGCGGCGGCGCAGGGACGATTCTGGGACATGCACGACCACCTGTTCGCCCACAGCGACGCTCTGTCCCGCGACGAGATCTACGAACACGCCCAGCAGTTGGGTCTCGATATGGACAGGTTCGACGAGGACCTTCGCCTGGGGCGGTATCGTCACCGTGTCGAGGACGACGATCTCGACGCCGAGACCAGCGACGTCTTCGGAACGCCCACCTTCTACCTCGGCGCCACCGGATCGGACCTCGCCCGGCACACCGGCCCGTTCGACGCGGCGACGTTGATCCGCAGGCTCGAAGAGGTGCGCGAGAGGTGATGCGATTCGGGTGGATCCGACCCCGGAAAGCGGGGGCGGATCCACCCAAGTCGTGACGGCTTCTACCGGATGGTGGGTCCGGCCTCCGCGGATCCGGTCGGTAACAGGCCGGCCAAGCTGGCGAGGAGCGTTTCCCAGCGGCATTCCGCGGAGATCGACGCGAAGCGGCACCCGGAGTAGTCCTCCGTGGGGAGCGTAGGTGTGCCGGGATCTGCGTACGCCGTGGCCGGCACTGCAAAGGCGATTGCGGCACAACCGAGCACGCCCGCGGCGAATCGCTTCATGAAATCCTCGAATCTCTCGTACGAACCTTCGGGGAAATCATTCCCCGGTGGGTCGTACCCCGCCATTCGAGACGAGCGGTTCGAGCCCGTCGAGGACGCGCTGCAGCCCGAACTCCCATGCGTGGTGCGGGCTGTAGGCGGCGTTCATCTCTGCTCCGGCGGCCGCTCCCACCCGCTGTGCGAGGGGATGGTCGTCACCGAGATAGTGCGCGAGTCGCTCGTTCCATCGCGCCCAGGCCTCGCCCATGTCGGCGGCGTGCGGATCAGGTCGTCGGGCTCGGGCCGCACCCCGCACGAAGTCCGCGACGAACGTGAGCGCGGCGTCGCGATCGATGTCGCCGAGGGGCGTGCCGTCGAAGGCGTGGAGTTCGTGGTCGTACTTCGCGATCGTGCCGGGGCCGAGGGCCGTGCGCTGATCGTCGACGTCCAGCAGCCACCAGTGTGCGGCGTAGTGCTCGAGTTCGGATTCGGCGACCTGCCGTACCCGATCCCGCCACGACGGGGACTCGTAGGGCGGCCGGGGTTGCCGGGCGTGGACCCGATCGACCATGAGGACGAGGAGGTCGTCGCGCGACCCGACATGGGTGTAGAGGGCCATGGCGGAGACGCCCAGATCGGTCGCGAGGCGACGGATCGTCACCGCGTCGAGGCCCACCGCGTCGGCGACGGTTACCGCAGCGTCCACCGCGGATGTGGTGGTGATCTTGGCTTTCGGCCCGCGGGAACCACCGGTCGGCGCGTCGGGATGCTCGCGCCACAGCAGGTCGATCAGATCGCGCGCCATAAATGCCTCCCGAAAACTCGCTCTCGGGAGTACTCTATACGCCGTACAAGGTTTCTGCTCTGGGGGAGGTCCTATGAAAATCAAGTCCACAGCACTGTCGCTCAACGTCGCCGACACTGCCGCATCGGCAGATTTCGCGATCCGGCACTTCGGTTTCACCGAGGAGATGTCGGCGGACGGATTCGTCTCGTTGACTCACCCGGACGCAGGATTCAACATCGTGTTCCTGCGTACCGGGCTGTCGACCTTCAAGCCGGAATCCGTCGCCGGCCCGGCCGGTCAGGGCATGCTCATCGCCTTCGTCGTCGACGACGTCGACACCGAGTTCGCGCGCATCGCGGAAGCCGGTGCGACGGTCGTGACCAAGCCGGAGACCGAGCCGTGGGGTGAACGGTACTGCCAGTTCGCCGATCCGAACGGGATCATCTGGCAACTCGTCCACTGGGTCTCGGAACCGGCCTGACCATGCGAAGTCTCAGTCGAGGCAGAATTCGTTGCCCTCGGGGTCGGCCATGACGATGTGGCCGGCCCCGAACGGCGGCGCCGGGTCGTGACGCTCCAGGCGCGTGGCCCCGCGTGCGACGAGCCGTTCGGCCTCGGCTTCCAGGGCAGCCATGCGCTCGGCGCCGTCGAGTCCGGGCGCGGCACGCACGTCCAGATGCATCCGGTTCTTGGCCTGCTTGCCCTCGGGCACCTTCTGGAAGAACAGCCGGGGCCCTGCCTCGTCCGGGTCGACGATGCCCGACGCGTCGTTGCGTCGTTCGAGTGGCACCCCCATCGCGTCGAGCGCGTCGTCCCACGACACGAAATTGCCGGGCGGCTTCTGGAGTTCGTAGCCGAGGGCGTCCGCCCAGAAGTCCGCGAGAGCCGCGGGATCGGCGCAGTCGAACGTGATCTGGATGTCGCGGGCCATGTCAGCTCGCCTCCTGTCGGGCGCGGGTATGGGTGTGCAGGTAGTGGTCCCTCAGAAGACAGACCTCGGAAAGATGATGGATGAGTTCGCGGTGGATGTGCAGGACCAGCGCGCCCATCGGGTACTCGGCGTACGGTCCTTCGGCTTCACCGCACGGTCGGGCGAGTCCGTCTTCCCCGAGGGACTCGACGCCCGCAATCCACGTGGCGAGTTCGGCATCGAGCTGGGCGAGGGCCTCGTCCGCGGTCGCTGCGTACTCGAACGACATGTAGTCGGTGGCTGTGCGTCCGAAATGGCTCGCGTTGCGCATCGCCAGCACGCCGGCGATCACATGCCCGAGCCGCCACGCAATGGTCGTGATGGGCGGCGGATCCGGTTCGGGGACCGCGAAATCGATGGTCATCGCCCCGGCGCCTCCCAGTAGGGGAGCGGTGCCCGTCCCGCGCGGCCGAACACTCCAGCAGTCGAGTGCGGGCTCGAAGAAGTATTCGTCGTCGGTGAGGCCGTCGAGGCGACGGCGAACCGGATAGTCGAGTTGCTGTCGCAGTAGGTGGTTCCAGTCGAGTTCTGTCATGGCACCAGGTTGGCGCATATTCCGGACAGCTTCGGTCCGTGATCCGTGCGACTATCGTCGTGTGACCGTCGAGTCGACCACCGAACGGGTTCTGAGGGTGCTTGCGCTGTTGCAGAGTCGCCCCTCGTGGACCGCTGACGAACTGGCTGCGGAACTCGGCGTGACCGATCGCTCGGTGCGCCGCGACGTCGATCGGTTGCGCGCCCTCGGCTATCCCGTCCGCGCGACCCCCGGTGTCGGCGGTGGTTATCAGCTCGGTGCCGGCACGAGACTGCCGCCGCTGCTCCTGCACGACGACGAAGCGATCGCCACGGCGGTGTCGCTGCGACTGGCGTCGGGCAGCACCATCGCCGGTGCCGCCGAGGCGGCCCTGCGCGCACTGGCAAAGCTCGATCAGGTGATGCCGCCGCGTCTGCGCGCGGAGGTGCGGGCGATCTACGGGGCCACCGAGACCGTCGTCGGCGCGGGCACCGAGATCGACGCCGACACGCTGCTGGCGTTGGCCCGCGCGTGCCGCGACGCGACCCGTGTGCGGTTCCGGTACACCACCCGGCAGGAGGCGGACGACGAGCGCACCGTCGAACCGGTGCGGATGGTCGCTGCCGGACAGCGCTGGTACCTCATGGCATGGGACGTCGATCGCGACGACTGGCGCACCTTCCGGCTCGACCGGATGCGCGACGTGTCCCTCACGACCTGGCGGTTCCGGCCGCGGCAGCATCCCGATCCGGTGTCGTACGTCCAGCGGTCCGTGACGGAGTCGCCCTACCGGTACATCGCGCGGATCCGCCTGCGGGCGGACGCCGGCCAGGTGCGCGACATGGTGCCGCCGCAGGTCGGGCGGGTCGAGGACGACGAGGACGGGTGGTGCGTGCTCGTCGTCGGCGCGGACGACCCGGACTGGGTCGTGATGCACGTCGCGCGAATGGGTTTCGAGGCGGTCGTCCTCGAGCCACCGGAACTTCGGGCGGCCGCGGACCGGCTCGCGACGCACCTCGCCGCGATCGCCTCCCGCTCCGATCGGTGACGGGTCCTCGCGCACGCGACCTGCGGCATGGTTGTGTGGCGTGGTGACGGCGAAGTGGCTCCGGCTCGGATCGGACGTTCTCGGGTGGACGGCAACCGCGACAGGCGCGGTCGGTCTCGCGCTCCACTTCGGTAGGTGGTCGGCCCAACCCTTGGTGCTCGCAGCGTCCGGCGCGTCGTATCTGATGGCCGGTGCGGTGATCGGGCTGATCGCCTTTGCCGTCCGTCGACGCCTATTCGGGGCCCTCGTTGCGGGTGCGATTGCTGCGACTGCGGTCTGGACCCAGGCGCCTCTCCACGTCGCGACGGCTGCGGCCGGTGCGGGTCCCGATATCACCGTGATGCACGCGAACATTCTGTTCGACAGGGGTGCCGATCCCGAGGTCGTCGTGTCCCGGGTCCGGGACCGCGACGTCGACCTGCTCACGGTGAACGAACTCACCTCTGCGGGGGTCGATGGACTCACCCGTGCCGGTCTCGACGAGCTGTTACCCCATCGGTATCTCGTCCCCGGAGAGTTGGCGTCGGGAACGGGGATCTGGAGCCGATTTCCGCTGTCGGACACCGTCGAACACGACGGATTCGTCTTCCGTCAACTCTCTGCGCTCGCGGACGTACCGGGAGCGGGACCGGTCGCGGTCCACGCGTTCCACCCGGTCCCACCGGTGTTCGACGCGCAGGACTGGGCTGCCGAACTGTCACGGTTGCAGGACATCCTCGATCGATCTCCGGCCGACGTCCCCGCAGTCGTGGGTGGCGATTTCAACGCCACCTACGACCATGCGCAGTTCCGCGCGTTGCTCTCGGGGCGTTTCGCCGATGCCGCGGAGCAGGCGGGAGCGGGGGCGGTGCGTACCTATCCGACCGACAACCCCGGCCCGCCGCTGGTGGCGATCGATCACATCCTCGTCGGGAACGGGACGGCCGTCGCGTTCGACTCCGACGACCTTCCCAGGGCGGATCACCGTTCGGTGGTCGCCCGGATCCGGTTGGACCCCGGCGAGTGACGCCTCGGGATCAGGCCCCCCGGCGAGTGACGCCTCGGGATCAGGCCCCCCGCGAGCGAAGCCTCGCGATCAGGCCTCAGCGCCCATCGACTCGGCGAGGATCGGCCACGCCTTGCGCGGGTCGTCCTCCCAGTAACCCCACGAATGCGTTCCGTCGGCATCGAGTTCGGCCGTGACCGGGATGTCGAGCGCTTCGAGCCGGTCCACCAGCTGGTGCGTGCAGGCATTCGTGGCGGCCTCGATCGCTCCGCCTGCGACGATCTGCGTGGCGAACGATTCACCCGCCGCGCGTTCCTGACCGGGGACGTCGTACGTGCCGGGCAGACCGTTGCGGCTCGACAGGTACAAGGCCTTGCCGCGCAAGCCTTCCGCATTGAGGTAGACGTCGTGCTCGGCCCAGCGCGGACCCGTCGGCCGGACCCCACATGCTCTCGACGTCGCCCTTGCCGCGGCGCTCGACGACGAGCCTCACGTACAGCTGACCGACCGGATCACTGGTGCGCACGCATCCGCTGAGGGATGCGACGCCGGAGTACAGGTCGCCGCTCCGGATCGCGAGGTCCAGCGCGGAGCCGGCACTCATGGACATCCCGATGATCGACTGCTTGCCGTCGGCGTCGAGCAGTTCGTCGACGACGGGCGGCAGTTCCTCGAGGAGGAAGGTCTGCCACCGGTTGCGACCGAGAACCGGATCGTCGAGATCCCAGTCGGTGAAGTAGCTGAAGTTGCCGGTGGCGGGGATGACCACGTTGACATTCTTGTCCGAGAAGAACTCGGCGATGTCGCTGCTCTCCATCCACCCGGTGCCGTCGATCACCCCGACACCCGCGCCGCCGAGAGCGTAGACGACCGGCCGCGGCTCGCTCGGATCGGCCGGACGCAGGACGTCCAGGGGGATCACGGTATCCACGGCCGGGGAATAGACGCGGACCGTCCAGTGCTGGTCGGTCACCTCGTCGACGCCCTCGACGTAGGCGGTGGCGGGCTCGGCGTCGGGTTGCTCGGGATCGGCGTGCGCGGTGGCGGTGCCGAACACGAGCGACGAGAGGCCTGCGAGACCGACCGCAAGGCTGCGGAAGCCACGACGGGACACGACGGATCGACGCACGGATGAACGCCTCGACTCGAAGTGATGCCGAGAGTCGTCCCCCGCGTTCGACTCGCTGAGCTGGACAGTACCTTCCTCCGGTTGCGAAAAGTGCCTCGGGGCGCTGTGATTCCGGCCTCGCGGTGTCCCTGGGACGAGTTCGGCCACCGCACTTGGGATCTCGTGCGGCGACCGAACTTTCGTGCGGTTACGTGGTGCTCGGAGTGACAGGATCGATGCGGCTGCGGTGCCGGGGCACCGTGGACTTGGGCGAGGCCCACCTTCGGCTCGCCCGGAATCTGCCGCTCGCCGGCCGGACCGCGCAGCTGCAACACCAGTTCGTGGACCTGGCGGATGCCGGAGACGTCGACGGGTTCACCGTTGACGATGAGACCACCCGTCGGTGTTCGCAGGGAGGGATCCGCCGATCGCGGTGGCTCCCTCGACGCCCTCGGGGCCGATGCCGACGCCCTCGGGGCTGGTGCCGACGCCCTCGAAGGCGGCCTTGGCTGCGTAGACGGTGGGGGAGACGTCCTCCTCGACCGACGCCCACGTCACACGGACCTCGTACGCGCCGTAGGCGCGCGTGCGAATCGCGTTGGAGCGCAGGTAGACCGGCGTTTCGGTAGTGTGCTTCGACACCAGATCGCCGCGGCACATGATCACCGCTGCGGCAGCCTCGTCCGGCGCGCAGAACATCTTCGCCGTGAGCGGGTAGTTGAGCATCGGCGACGACAGAATGTCGTCGATGTTGAACTCCGTGCGGCGGAAGGCATTCGGGTTGAGGCCGCCGTTGCGGTAGTTCTTCGCCGCGACCCGTGCGAGCGTCTTGTGCGAGATGTTGTGGTCGATGGCGTAGCGGTTCGCCTTCATGCCGAAGAACTTGGTGGTGACGAACTGTCCGTTCTCGGCGTACCAGGCGGGCAGACCGAGCATGGCGGGATCGGCGGTGAAGCGGACGTCGCGCACGTGTTGAACACGTTGGTGAAGGGAATGCCGGTTGGCGCCGAATCTACCGAACGGGTGAAGGCCCACCCCGATGATGGCAACGTCGTTCACGATGTCGGGAACTCCTCGATGGGATGTGTGCGGATCAGATCGGCACGAAGCCCTGCGTGGTCCATGCCACGAGCGTGCCGCGACGCGGCAGCAGCAGCTCCGAGAAGTTTGCCCCGCTGCACCGGGGGGGGCAACGCGGCTGGGTGGGCCATGTGGTCGCGGAGCAGTCGTCGCAGCGGCTGCCGATGAGCTGCGGGTTCTCTGCCGGCCACGTGGATACGTCGGGCGCGAGCGCCTTCGTCGTCATGGTTCGTCCTCCGTTGTCCGATGCCGATGCGGCGGCCCTCGCCGCGGTCGAACATGAGGATCACGCTCAGAAACGGCGCCTCCGGCGGGGCGGAGGCTTGCGCCGGCCCGGCCTCGAGTGGCGCCGGTGCTCCTCCGGGGTCTGGGCACCCGTGCGGTATTCGTCGAGCACCTTCCGCATCGCAGCGATCGCGCGCTCCCGGGTGCGCGGGTCGTCGATCTCGAGCAGCTGGTCGCGCAGACCGGTAGCGAACTCGGCGTACTCGTTCTGCCAGTCGCGGCCGACGTGCACCGGCGCCGGGGGTGCGACCGTGGCGATGTGCTCGGGCGGACCGCCCGCCACGAGCCGGTATCGGGCGCCGATCTCCGGGACGACCACGTTCAGTCCGGCATCGAGGTCGTGCAGCGCCGCCGTGAAGGCGGCGAGCGCATCGGGTTCTCCGTGGTCGAGGAAGACTGCACCGGAGATCGGCGCGCGTTGCCCGACCCATTGCACCAACTCGCCGCGATCGGCGTGTGCGGAGTAGCTGTCGATCCGCCGGATCCGTGCCCGGACATCGATGTCCTCACCCGAGATCCGGACCTTCGAGGCACCCTCGAGGATCACCCTGCCGAGCGTGCCTTGCGCCTGATAGCCGACGAAGAGCACCGTCGAGTCGGGGCGGGCGAGGTTGTTCCGCAGGTGGTGCCGAACCCGTCCCGCCTCGCACATCCCGGAGGCCGCGATGATGATCGCGCGATCGTAGCTGTCGATCCGCATCGATTCCTCGGCCTCGGTGGTGTACCGGATGCCCGGATGGCGGAAGACGTTCCGGCCGTCGAGATCCTCGAGTTCTCCGGCATGTGCGGCGAAGACGTCGGTCGCGCGGATCGCCAGCGGGGAGTCGACGAAGACCGGCACCCCCGGAATACGCTCGTCATCGAGCAGATATCCGATGTCGAGCAACAACTCCTGGGTGCGTTCGAGCGCGAACGACGGCACGATCAGGTTGCCGCCCCGCCCGAGTGCCTCGTTCACCTCCCGGGCGAGGAGGTCGCGGCGCTCGGCGATCGTGAGTCGAGGGCGTGAGCGGTCCCCGTAGGTGGATTCGCAGACGACGTAGTCGAGTCCGGTCGGACCTTCCGGATCGGCGTGGAAGGCCTTCTGTTCCGGCCCCAGATCCCCCGAGAACAACATCCGCACACCGCCGGCCTCGATCTCCGCCGAGGCCGATCCCAGGATGTGTCCGGCATTCCACAGGCGGACCCGGAAACCGGGCGCCGGTTCGAACCACTCCTCGAGCGGTATCGGCCGGGCGCGTGAGGCGGCGAGCCGGGCGTCCTCCTCGGTGTAGATCGGGTGGAATTCGGCGCGGTTCGCGCGGTCGCGTCGCCGATTGCGGCGCTGGGCCTCGAACTCCTGGATGCGAGCCGAGTCGGCAAGCATGAACGAGAGCAATTCCGCTGTGGGGGCCGTGCAGAAGATCGGGCCGTCGAAGCCGCGGGCGACGAGCTTGGGGAGCAGGCCGCAATGGTCGATGTGGGCGTGGGTGAGGATCACGGCGTCGACCGACTCCGGGGGGAACGCGAACTCTGCGACGTTCAGGTTCTCGAGGCTGCGGGAGCCCTGGAACAGTCCGCAGTCGATCAGGATCCGCGCGTCGCCGAGTTCGACCGTCGCGCACGAACCGGTGACGGTTCTCGCCGCCCCGTGGAAAGTGAGTTCCGGATTGTCGGACACGGCATCTCCTCGGACGCTCGGGCGGTGGTGACCCGCGGGACTGCCTCTCACCGTATCGAGCGCGGGTGTCCCACCGGACCGGGAAAGCATGTAGAACCTGTTCCAATTCTGTGCGATTGTGGCTATCGTCACGTGCACAACCGGCAATGCGATGGAGGGCGAGCCAGATGAAGACCAAGGGTGCAGTGCTGTGGGGCATCGACGAACCGTGGTCCGTCGAGGAGATCGACCTCGGCGATCCCGTCGCGGGCGAAGTGCAGATCCGCATGGAAGCCGCCGGCATGTGCCATTCCGACCATCACATCGTCACGGGCGCAACCCCGATGCCGTCCTTCCCCGCCATGGGTGGTCACGAGGGCTCGGGCGTGATCACCAAGGTCGGTGAGGGTGTGGTGGGTCTCGAGGTGGGCGACCACGTCGTGCTGTCCTTCATCCCTGCGTGCGGACGGTGTCCGTCCTGTTCCTCGGGGCACTCGAATCTGTGCGACCTCGGGGCGGGACTGCTCGGCGGCCAGGCGATCTCCGACGGCACCTACCGCATTCAGGCCCGCGGCGAGAACGTGATCGCGATGTGCCTCCTCGGCACCTTCTCGCCGTACATGACGGTCAACCAGAGCCAGGTCGTCAAGATCGACAAGGACGTACCCTTCGAGCTCGCGGCGCTGGTCGGCTGCGGCGTGCCCACCGGCTGGGGTTCGGCGACGAACATCGCCGAGGTCAGGGCCGGCGACTCGGTCGCCATCATCGGCGTCGGCGGTGTCGGCATGAGCGCTCTGCAGGGCGCCGTCGCCTCGGGTGCGCGCCACGTGTTCGCGATCGACCCGGAGCCGTGGAAGCGGGAGCAGGCGCTCAAGTTCGGTGCCACCCACACCTACGCCTCCATCGAGGAGGCCATCGTGCCCATCATGGAGATCACGTGGGGCCGCATGTGCCACTCGACGATCATCACCGTGGGCGAGATGAAGGGCGAGCTGGTCGATCCGGCACTGACACTCACGGCCAAGGGCGGCCGGTGCGTCGTCACGGCGATGGGCTACATGTCCGACATGGACGTCAAGCTCAACTCGTTCCTGCTCTCGATGCTGCAGAAGGACCTCAAGGGCAACATCTTCGGTGGCTGCAACGCGCGCGTCGACATCCCCAACCTGCTCGACCTGTACAAGTCCGGTCAACTGAACCTGGCCGACATGGTCACGCGTACCTACACCCTCGAGCAGATCAACGACGGATACCGGGACATGCTCGAGGGCAGGAACATCCGCGGCGTCATCCGCTACACCGAAGCCGACTGGTGACCGGTACCGACCGGTGACCCCGCGCCGCCGGGGCGTCTCGTAGGCTGATCGCGTGCACAGCCTCGATCTGCTCAGCGACTGGCCTGTCGACCGTTCCGCCGCCGCGGTGGTGACCCGCGACGGCGGAACGGTCGCGTCCAGGGGAGACCTCGACGAGGTCTTCCCACTCGCATCCGTGACGAAGCCGCTCGTGGCGTACGCCGCGCTGGTGGCCGTCGAGGAGGGCGCGATCGAGCTCGACCAGCCCGCGGGCCCCGCGGGGTCGACGGTGCGCCACCTGCTCGCCCACGCCTCCGGTCTGGCGTTCGGTGAGCGCACCGTGCAGACCGAACCCGAACGGAAGCGGATCTACTCGAGTGCGGGCTTCGAAGTGCTTGCCGAACTCGTCGAGACGGAAACCGGTATCGAGTTCCCGGAATACCTCCGGCAAGCGGTCTTCGAGCCGCTCGGCATGCCGTCCTCGTCCCTGCCGGGGCCGGCGGGTCACGGGGCGCAGTCGTCGGTCGCCGATCTCGCGTTGTTCGCGCGCGAGCTGCTCGACCCCGTGCTGGTCTCGCGCGAAACCCTCACCGAGGCGACCAGCGTGCAGTTTCCGGGTCTGAACGGACTCGTGCCCGGTTACGGGATGTTCAAGCCCAACGACTGGGGCCTCGGATTCGAGATCCGCGGTGAGAAGAATCCGCATTGGACCGCCACCGGTAATTCACCGCGTACTTTCGGTCATTTCGGTCAATCGGGCACATTCATTTGGGTAGATCCCGAAATTTCCGTCGCCGCTGTGGTACTTACTGATCGTGCGTTCGGAGACTGGGCCAAACCGCTCTGGCCTGCCCTCGGAGACGCGATCATCACCGAATTCACATGAACCTCTCTGGTTCGCTGGCGAAACACACGCCACACGGGCACACTTGTACGCAGCCTGCATGGAGAAGCCTTGGTCGACGAAGGTCGTTGGGGAAGACGTCCTGGTCGAACCGGAGGTGAATGTATGCGCGCATCCAACCAATTCGCGGATGCCACGGCGGGGGTGATCTATGTCCACTCCTCACCGGCGGCGGTGTGCCCGCACATCGAATGGGCACTGGCCGACATCCTCGACTGCCGGCCCGATCTCTCGTGGACGGGCCAGCCCGCCGCACCGGGGCTGCTGCGCACCTGCGTCGACTGGGTCGGGCCCGTGGGCACGGCCGCGCGACTGGCCGACGTGCTGCGGTCGTGGCCGATGCTCCGCTTCGAGATCACCGAGAATCCCAGCGAGGGCGTCGACGGCGAACGTTTCAGCTACCCCCCCCGACTGGGTCTGTGGCGCGGGTGCACCAGCGCCAACGGCGACATCGTCGTCGGAGAGATGCGTCTGCGCGCCATGCTGTCCTCCGCCGATGTCACGAGCGAACTGCACCGCGCCCTCGGAACGGCATGGGACGAAGAGCTGGAGCCGTACCGCAGCGGCGACGAAGGCGCTCAGGTGACGTGGCTCCGCCGGGACGTCGGCTGACCGCGGTCCGCCGCCCCGGCGACGCGACCGGAACGCACCCCACATCTTCCTGATACGAGAACACCGGCACCGCTCCGAGGAGCGGTGCCGGTGTTCTCGTGCTGTGTCCGGATCAGAGCGGAATATTCTTGTGCCGTCCGCGAACCGCGGGTGCGGCGGCGAGCGCGGCGGCCAGGGTGCTGCGCGTGGTGGCGGGATCGATCATCTCGTCGACCACACCGATGGCCATCGCACGACCGACGCCACCGGCGATCGCCTCGTGTTCGGCGGCGAGACGGTCGTGCAGCGCCTCACGCTCTTCCTCGGGAGCCGCGGCGAGGGCCTTCTTGTGGAGGATGCCCACAGCGGCCTTCGCGCCCATCACGGCCACCTCGGACTCCGGCCACGCGTAGACGGCGGTGGCCCCGAGCGCCCGGGAGTTCATCGCGATGTACGCGCCGCCGTAGATCTTGCGCGTCACCAGCGTGACACGGGGAACCTTCGCCTCGGCGAACGCGTGGAGCAACTTGGCGCCGCGTCGCACGACACCCTCCCACTCCTGGCTCACACCGGGAAGGTAACCAGGAACGTCGACGATGACGACGAGCGGAACACCGAAGGCGTTGCACATCCGCACGAAACGCGCTGACTTCTCGGCGCTCTCGGAGTTGAGGCAGCCGCCGAGGCGCAGCGGGTTGTTGGCGATGCCCCCGACCGTGCGGCCGCCGAGACGGCCGAAGCCGGTGACGATGCTGCGGGCCCAGCCGGCCTGCAGTTCCTCGAAGGAGGACTCGCCGTCGACGTTGTCGAGCAACTGGTGGACGATCGGCCGCACGTCGTATGCGCGTCGCGGCGACGCGGGCATCAGCGCCCGCAGGTCGGTGTCGCCGAGTGTCGCTGCGACGACGTCGAATTCGCCCTGATCGGCCAGCATCGACACCAGGCGGCGGGCCCGGTGCAGGGCGTCGGCCTCGTCGTGCGCGGCGATGTGCGCGACACCGGACTTCTTGGTGTGCGTGTCGGGGCCGCCGAGCGACTCCATGTCGACCTGCTCACCGGTGACGCTGCGGACCACGTCCGGTCCGGTGACGAAGACACGGCCCTCGGGGGCCATGATGACGATGTCGGTCAGGGCCGGGCCGTAGGCGGCCCCGCCGGCCGCGAAGCCGAGAACGACGGAGATCTGGGGGATCAGACCGGACGCGCGGACCATGGCCTCGAAGACCAGGCCGACGGCGTGGAGGGCTTCGACGCCCTCGGCCAGACGCGCGCCACCGGAGTGGAAGATGCCGACCACGGGGATCTCGTGGTCGATGGCGTGGTCGATGGCGGAGACGATGTGCTTGCATCCCTCGACGCCCATGGCTCCGCCCATGACGGTGGCATCGGAGCAGTATGCGACGGTGCGGATGCCGTCGACCTCGCCGACGGCGGCGAGGACGCCCGACTTGTCGCGGGTGTGCAGCAGTTCCAGGCTGCCCGGGTCGAACAGTTTCTCGAGACGGGCCAACGGATCTCTCGGGTCCACCGTCGTCTCACGCAGGGTGGCTGGATCCAGGATGGTCATCGGGTGCTCCTCGGGCAGACGCGGTGGTGGTGGGCTGCGGTGGAGGCTCCGGGTGGAGCCTCCACCGCATGGGGCGCAGCGGCGTCGACGGTCAGGCGCGACCGAATGCGAGCGCCACGTTGTGCCCACCGAAACCGAACGAGTTGTTCAGCGCGAAATCGATCCGGCCGGAACGTGGTTCGCCCTTGACCACGTCGAGATCGATCTCTGGATCCTGGTTCTCGAGATTCAGCGTGGGCGGGATGACCCCGTCACGCAGAGCCAGGACCGTGAGTACTGCTTCGAGTGCACCCACCGCACCGATCGAATGACCGAGCGCGGACTTGGGGGCGTAGATCGCGGCGTGGTTGCCCACGGCCGCGTTGATGGCCTTGGCTTCGGCCACGTCGCCGATCGGGGTGGCCGTCGCGTGCGCGTTGACGTGCCCGATGTCGGCCTTGGTGAGCCCGGCGGTCTCGATCGCTCGCCGCATGGCCCGAGCCGCTCCCGTACCTTCCGGATCGGGGGCGACGATGTGGTAACCGTCGGAGGTGATGCCGGCGCCGAGGATACGAGCGTGGATGGTCGCTCCGCGTGCCTTGGCGTGCTCCTCGCTCTCGAGGACCATCAGTGCGCCGGCCTCGCCGAAGACGAAACCGTCGCGGTCCTTGTCGAACGGACGCGAGGCGCCCTTCGGGTCCTCGTTGCGGGTGCTCAGCGCCCGCATCATCGCGAAGCCCGCGGTGGCGACCGCGTCCAGCTGACCCTCGACACCACCGGTGACGACGATGTCGGCGTCGCCGAAGGCGATCATGCGGAACGCGTTGGCGATCGCCTCGGATCCGGACGAGCACGCCGAGACCGGGGTGATGACCCCTGCGCGAGCACCGAGTTCGAGCCCGACGGTGGCCGACGGTCCGTTCGGCATGATCATCTGCACCGCGAAGGGCGAGACCTTGCGGTAGCCGCCGGCACGGAGCTTGTCGACGGCGTCGATGAGCGACTCGCCGCCACCGAGGCCCGTACCGATGACCACACCGAGACGGTCCTGGTCGACCTCGGGGCTGCCGGCGTTCTGCCAGACGGTGCGCCCGAGGGTGAGCGCGAGGCGCTCGACGAAGCTCATGCGACGGAGTTCCACCCGGGACAGTCCCTCGTCGGGGCTGACCTTCAGGGTTCCGCCGATGCGCACCGGGAGGTCGAACTCGTCGACGAATCCGCCGTCGATGGTGCCGATCCCGCTCTCACCGGCCAGCAGTGCTTTCCAGGTGGCGTCCACGTCGCCGGCGATCGACGTCGTAGCCGCGAGGCTGGTGACGACGACGTTGCGGAGTGCCCGAGGAGAAGGGGAGGTCACAGCAGAACTCATTCGTTGTCGTTCGTGGCCTGAACGCCTGCGGCCTCGAGCTTCTGGATGTAGTTCACGGCGTCACCGACGGTGCGCAGACCGGCGAGATCCTCGTCAGGGATCTTCACGCCGTACTTGTCCTCGGTCTGGACGGCGATCTCGACCATGGACAGCGAGTCGATGTCGAGGTCGTCGACGAAGGACTTGTCGACGGTCACCTCGGAGGGCTCGATGCCGGTGACCTCTTCGATGATCTCCGCGAGACCGGCGATGATTTCTTCCTGGGTGGCGGCCACGATGTGGCTCCCTTCTCGATCTGTCGACTATGTCGTTCGAAACCGGCCGGATGTTTCCGGTCGGGGGTCCGGGGAGGTCCCGGTGAGGTGCCCGTGCTGTGCGACGGCGCGCGCAGCAACCTAACCGAGTTGAAGACTTTCGGCCAGAGCGGAGATCTCCGCGGGGGTCTTGAGGGCGACGGTGGGCGTGCCGCGCATCTCGCGCTTGGCGATGCCCACCAGCGTGCCGGCGGGGGGAAGCTCGACGATCCGGCTCACCTGCGCCGCGCGCAGGTAGGCGGTGCACAGGTCCCACCGGACGGGCCGGGTGACCTGAGCTGCGAGACGTTCGAGGGCGTCGGCTCCGGAGGTGACGGGCTTGCCGTCGTAGTTCGACAGCAGCGTGTGCGTCGGATCCGATGGTGTGATCTTCGCCGCGGCGGCAGCCACGGCGTCCTGGGCGGGTGCCATGAATCGGGTGTGGAAGGCACCGGCGACCGGCAGGGCGCGGACGCGGGCCTTCTCGGGCGGGTTCGCAGCGAGTTCCTCGAGCGCACTCAGGCGCCCGGCTGCGACGATCTGACCGGCCGCATTCATGTTTGCGGGGGCCAGATCCAACTCGGCGAGGCGCGCGAGCACCTCGTCCTCGGCGCCGCCGAGGACGGCGGACATTCCGGTGGGTTCGAGGGCGCAGGCGCGGGCCATCTCGGCTCCGCGGACGGCGGCGAGGGCGACGGCGTCGTCGGCGCTGATGACACCCGCGATGGCGGCCGCTGCGAGTTCGCCGACGGAGTGGCCGGCGACGATCGTGTCGGCGGGCACGAGGCCGCGACGGTCGAGATCCTCGAAGGCGAGCAGGGCGGAGGCCACCACGAGCGGCTGGGTCACCGCGGTGTCGGTGATCTCCTCGGCGGTGGCAGTGGTGCCGAGACGCGCGAGATCGAGTCCCGCCGTCTGCGACCACCGGTCGATCCGGTCGCGCGCTCCGGACTGCTCGAGCCACGGGGCGAGCATTCCGGGTGTCTGAGACCCCTGGCCGGGGGCAAGCAGCGAAATCACGATCACCAGGGAACACCGCGAACGGGTGCCTGCGAGATGTCGGTAGCGATGAAAGGTTGCCCCTCGATTTGTAGGGTTCCCACAAATCTGCACGTCGGTGCTCGCTATCGGTGGAAAGGCCGGGGACGTTACGTGTCCGATTCGCGAATTGTGAATCGTGTGACAGGTGGTGCAGGCGATCTCAATTCGTTATGGCTTCGTGCCAGGCGGCCTACCGTGGCAGCGATTCGAAGCACGTACGCATCGCGAGGATTTGTGGGATCCCGACCCGTTACTTCTGTGATCCGCTTCAATCGATACCGCACGGTATTTGGATGAACAAACAGCTTCCGGGCGCAAGTCTCGACAGCGCCCCCACTGTCGAGGTATGCGTCCAGCGTGTCCGCGAGGGACGGCCCGGCGGCTGCGAGCGGGGCGACGACGAAGTCCTCGAGCGCGGCGATCGCGCCGGGATCACCGAGCAGCGCACGTTCGGGCAACAGCTCGGCGGCGTGCACCGGCCGGGGAGCCCCCGGCCACCCCACGACCGCCTCCATGCCGGCGAGCGCTTCGACGGCGGAGACGTGTGCGGTCGCCAGCGTCGGTGTCGTCGGACCGATCACCACCGGATCGTCGGAGAACGCGCGCATCAACTCGGAGCGGAAGTCCGCCGCGTCGACCGTCCCGTGCAGTTCACCGCTGACCACCATCACCAGGCGTTCGCCCTGCACCACCGCGAGAGCCGCGCGACCGTGCTCCTGGGCGACGGTGTGCACGGTGGTGATCACCGAGACGCCCTGGTCGGGCGGGGGAGTACCGACTATCACCGTCGCCGGGGCGGTCGCGTCCCAGTTGAGGGTCGCGGCCCGCGACTGCATGTCGGGCCCGGTGTCCCCACGCACCACGGCGTCGACGACGAGGGCCTCGAGCCGCGTGTCCCAGGCGCCCCGCGACTCGGCCGCCCCCGCGTACACCGCCGCGGCAGCGAAACCGAGCTCGCGCCCGTACCGCAGGATCGCCTCGGTGAGCGCCACGAGCTGTTCCTCGTTGCGGGCGAGGGCCGGCAGCCACTGCTCGAAGAACTCCATCGCCGCGCGGACCATGTCCACCGTCTGGCGCAGCGTCAGTCGCCGGGCGAGATCCTGCGGGATCATCTGGAAGGCGTCGAGGCTGAAGCGCAGGTCGCTGTCGGGATTGCGCACCCACTCGAGGAAGTCGACCACCGACGTCTGGATCACCAGCTGCACGGTCGACCGCTGCGACGCGTCGAGATCGGCGAAGAAGGGCAACTGCTCCTGCATGACGTGTACCGCTTCGGTGGACAGTCGCCCCGAGAACTGCTTGACCCGACGGAGCAGCGCGTCGGGCAGCGGTGCCCGCTCGGGACGGGACGGCGGTACCGGGCGTTCCCTGTGAACGCCCGGTACCTGCCCGGTCCGGCGGGGTTGCGGCTCGTCGACCATGGGACGAAAGTACCCGGCGCCCGCGACCCGGCCGGTCACGCCACTCGGACGTGACCGGCGGACGGATCAGGCGACGCCCGGATCCGCCATCGAGACCGGGGCGGCCGTCACGTCGTCGATCTTGTAGGTGCGGGCCGCCTCGACGGCCTTCTCACGATCGATCGCGCCTTCGCGGCCGAGTGCCGAGAGCACCGCGACCACCGTGGACTCGGCGTCGATGTTGAACACGCGGCGGGCGGCGCCACGGGTGTCGGAGAAGCCGAAGCCGTCGGCGCCGAGCACCGTGTAGTCGCCCGGAACCCACTTGCGGATCTGATCGGGCACCGCGCGCATCCAGTCGGACACCGCGACGAACGGACCCGCCGCGTCGTTGAGCACCGACGCGACGTACGGCACCGAGGCTTCCTCACCGGGGTTCAGCAGCGCCTGGCGGTCGCACTCGACGCCGTCGCGGCGCAGCTCGCCCCACGAAGTGACGGACCAGACGTCCGCGGACACTCCCCATTCGTCGGCGAGCATCTTCTGCGCACGCAGCGCCTCGGGCATCATCACGCCCGAGACCAGGATCTGCGCCTTCGGACCCGACTCCGGTCCCCGCTTGTACAGGTAGATGCCCTTGAGAAGGCCCTCGACGTCGAGATCCTCCGGCTCGGCCGGCTGCGAGTACGGCTCGTTGTAGATGGTGATGTAGTAAAAGACGTCCTCACCGCCGAAGCCGTCGACACCCTCCGTGCCGCCGTACATCCGCCGCAGACCGTCGCGGAAGATGTGGGCGATCTCGTAGGAGAACGCCGGGTCGTAGGTGACCGCGGCCGGGTTGGTCGACGCGAGCAGCAGCGAGTGCCCGTCGGCGTGCTGCAGGCCCTCACCGGTCAGCGTGGTGCGACCGGCCGTCGCGCCGAGGGCGAACCCGCGTGCCATCTGGTCGGCCGCCGCCCACAGGCCGTCGCCCGTGCGCTGGAAACCGAACATCGAGTAGAAGATGTACACAGGGATCATCGGCTCGCCCTGCGTTGCGTAGGACGTCCCGACCGCCGTGAACGACGCCGTCGAACCGGCCTCGTTGATGCCCTCGTGCAGGATCTGCCCGACTTCGCTCTCCTTGTAGGCAAGCATCAGATCGGCGTCGACCGAGGTGTACAGCTGACCGTTGCGGTTGTAGATCTTCAGCGACGGGAACCACGAGTCCATACCGAAGGTGCGGGCCTCGTCCGGGATGATCGGCACGATGCGCTTGCCGATCTCCTTGTCGCGCAACAGTTCCTTGAGCACACGGACCGTCGCCATGGTGGTGGCGACCTCCTGCTTGCCCGAACCCTTGCGGACGACGTCGTAGGTCTTCTCCGCGGGCAGCGCCAACGGCTTCGCGGTGGTGCGGCGCTCCGGAAGGAAACCGCCGAGGGCCCGGCGACGCTCGAGCATGTACTGGATCTCGGGCGACTCGAAGCCGGGGTGGTAGTACGGCGGCATCTTCGGATCCTTCTCGAGCTCTTCGTCCGAGATCGGGATCCGCTGGATGTCGCGGAAGTACTTGAGGTCCTCGAGGGTGAGCTTCTTCATCTGGTGGGTCGCGTTGCGGCCCTCGAAGTGCTTACCGAGCGTGTAGCCCTTGATGGTGTGCGCGAGGATCACCGTCGGCTGACCCTTGTGCTCCATCGCCGCCTTGTAGGCCGCGTAGATCTTGCGGTAGTCGTGGCCACCGCGCTTGAGGTTCCAGATCTGCTGGTCGGACAGGTCCTTGACCAGTTCCTTCGTCCGCGGGTCGCGGCCGAAGAAGTGCTCGCGCACGAACGCGCCGTCGTTGGCCTTGTAGGTCTGGTAGTCGCCGTCGGGGGTGGCGTTCATGAGATTGACCAGTGCGCCGTCCTTGTCGGCGTGCAGCAGGGCGTCCCACTCGCGGCCCCACACGACCTTGATGACGTTCCAGCCGGAGCCGCGGAAGAACGACTCCAGCTCCTGGATGATCTTGCCGTTGCCGCGCACCGGGCCGTCGAGACGCTGCAGGTTGCAGTTGACGACGAAGGTCAGGTTGTCGAGACCCTCGGTGGCCGCGACGTGCGCCAGACCGCGCGACTCCGGCTCGTCCATCTCGCCGTCGCCGAGGAACGCCCAGACGTGCTGATCGGAGGTGTCCTTGATGCCCCGGTCGTGCAGGTAGTGATTGAACCGTGCCTGGTAGATCGCGTTCATCGGGCCCAGGCCCATGGACACGGTCGGGAACTCCCAGAAGGTCGGGAGCAGGCGCGGGTGCGGGTACGAGGGCAGGCCGCCGCCGAGCGAGGCGTGGCTGTGCTCCTGACGGAAGCCGTCGAGCTGCTCCGTGCCGATGCGGCCCTCGAGGAAGGCTCGGGCGTAGATACCGGGGGAGGCGTGGCCCTGGATGAAGACCTGGTCGCCGCCGCCGGGATGGTCCTTGCCGCGGAAGAAGTGGTTGAAGCCGACCTCGTACAGGGCGGCGGACGACGCGTAGGTGGAGATGTGACCACCGACGCCGACACCCGGGCGCTGCGCGCGGGTGACCATGATCGCCGCGTTCCACCGGATGTACGCGCGGAAGCGACGCTCGACCTCCTCGTCACCGGGGAACCACGGTTCGCTCTCGGTGGGGATGGTGTTGACGTAGTCGGTGGAGGTCAGGGCGGGAAGGGAGACCTTGCGCTCGTTGGCACGCTCGAGCATGCGCAGCAGCAGGTAGCGCGCGCGGGTGGGGCCCGCGGCCTCGAGCATCCCGTCGAACGACTCGAGCCACTCTTCGGTCTCCGCCGGATCGATGTCCGGCAGATAGGAGGCCACACCCTCGCGGATCACCCGGACACGGTTGTCCTTGGTCGATGCCGGCTTGGCCGAGGAATCCGGTCCCGACGCGCCCGGTGCGGCGCCTTCTCGGGAGTCGGATCCGTGGATCAGGTCTGTCAACGTCTGCTCCTCATCGTGGTGGGCGCGTAGGTGGAGCGCCCTCTCCGTCGGCCGGCTCTTGTGGGAGCCGACGCAATCGACATCTGAACATGATGCACCCCTCATCTTCCCCCATCCGCGACGAAGGATCACGCCGTGGCCCGGCCAACAGGACGGAACGGACACCGTGCGAGGCGGTGCAATGGGTCCCTCTGGAAAGATTCTCCCGCTTTTCCCAGCGATTCGGGTTGCGTTGAGGCCCGCAACGATGTTCGCTTTGACCAATTGATCGTCACGCCGGTACGCGGATCCGATTCGCGCACCACAACCCTTAGGAGGAGCCACCGTGGTCGCCGCGGCGGATGCCAAGAACTATGTCTCCAAGCTCGGTATCACTCACGACCACGTGGTGCAGGAACTCGGTTGGGACGAGGACACCGACGACGAGTTGAGAGCTGCGATCGAAGAGGTCACCGGTACCGAGCTGCTCGACGAGGATTCCGACGAGGTCGTCGACGTCGTGCTGCTGTGGTGGCGCGACAGCGACGGCGACCTGGTCGACGCCCTCATGGACGCGATCGGCCCCCTCGCCGACGAGGGCGTCGTGTGGGTGCTCACCCCCAAGACCGGGCGCCCCGATCACGTCGAGCCCAGCGAGATCGCCGAGTCGGCCGCCACAGCCGGCCTCACCCAGACCACGGCCACCAACCTCGGTGACTGGATCGGCAGCCGCCTCGTCCAGCCCAAGGCCGGCCGTCCCCGCCGCTGAACCGGCTCCCGGAACGTAAGGATCCATACGCATGCCGATCGCCGTGGGCGCCGAAGCCCCCGATTTCACTCTCAAGGACCAGAACAACCAGGAGGTGACGCTGTCGAGCTTTCGGGGCAGCAAGAACGTGCTCCTGGTCTTCTACCCCCTCGCCTTCACCGGCGTCTGCCAGGGCGAGCTGTGCGCCGTCCGCGACGACCTGCCCACCTTCGAGAACGACGACACCGCCATCCTCGCGGTGTCGGTCGGCCCGTCGCCGAGCCACAAGATCTGGGCAGCCGAGCAGGGCTACACCTTCCCGCTGCTGTCCGACTTCTGGCCGCACGGCGAGGTCGCGCAGGCCTACGGTGTGTTCAACGAGAAGTTCGGTTTCGCCAACCGCGGCACGTTCGTCATCGACAAGGACGGCATCGTGCAGTTCGCGGAGGAGAACCAGCCCGGAGAGGCCCGTGACCAGGGAGCTTGGGCCAGAGCGCTCGCCGCGCTAAAGTCCTGATGCGAAGTCGGCGGCACCTGCCGCCGTCTTTCGGGCGTGTAGCTCAGTGGTAGAGCTCTGGTTTTACACACCAGCGGTCGGGGGTTCGAAACCCTCCGCGCCCACAATCACATGTAGCGATTCCGGTGGATCCGGCCACCGTCTAGCGGGGTCCGATCCACACAAATCCCCTAGACGTCAGTCGCGCGGTTCCGCCGCGGTGCGGTAGGCGACGTTCAGCAACTCCACGAAGTGGTCGTCGAGTTCGTCGACCGACGAGACGCTCAGCCGGTGCGTCGTCACTGTCCCCTTCTTCGGGAACGCCTCACGCAGCGTCGCGTGGTGGATGCGCCGCGGCAGATCCAGGGCCACCTCGAGACGCGAGGCGTAGACGAACGCCGCCGCGAACGGGCGGCCTCGCGACCAGGAGATCTCCGACGCGTGGACGTGCTCGGTGACGTCGCCGCCGAGGTCGAGGATCATCGCGCGCACGTGCCGGAACACATCGACGGCGGCCGGATCCTTGTCGGCCAGGTAGTCGTCGACGGTCGCGTACATCGGGAGCTCCTCGAATCGGGGCAGGGTGGTCGGCTCGGTCACCGCGGCCGGCCGTATCGATCGGCGAGCTTCTCGCTCGCGGTGCGCGGTGCCGCTTCCGCCGGGGCCTCTGCTGCGTCACCACCGTCTTGCGAACCCTTGGACTTCCTACGTTCCCGCAGCTCGGCCCACACGAAGTAACCCAGACCCAGCGGGGCCATGATCCCGAACGCCAGCCACTGCAGGCCGTAGGACAGGTAGGGGCCCGAATCGAGCTGGGGGAGCGGGATCACGCCGAGACCGCCGGGCTGGTCGGCGTCGAGCTGCAGGTAGACGTCCTCGAGATCGAGACCCGTGACGGACGCGACCTGCGGGGCGTCGATGAAGTACACCTGCTGGTAGCCGTCGTCGACGAAGGGGGCCTTGTCCTCGACCGTTCCCTCGGACATCCGGATGCGGGCGTCGAGGGTGACGGTGCCGGACGGCGCGGCTGGAATCTCGGGGATCTCGGTGCCGCGCACGGGCCGCACGTACCCGCGGTTGACCAGGATCGTTCCGCCGGAATCGAGGACGAACGGGGTCAGCACCTCGTAGGCCGGCCGCGACTCGACGTTGCGCAACCGCACGAGCACGTCCGACTCGGGCAGATAGGAGCCCTGCGCCAGCACCCGGCGCCACTCGTCCTCGATCGTCGGACCGTCGCCGCCCAGCAGTTCGCCGACGGGAACCGGATCCTGTGCCATCGACCCAGCGATGCGACCGTTGCGGTCTTCGGTGTTCGTGTTCTTGCCGAGCTGCCACGGCGCGAGGACCGTGAAGCACGCGTAGGCGAAGCCGACGACCACCAGTGCCAGGACCAACCAGCCGGGGCGTAGGAGAAATGTCAATCGGCGCACAGATCCACGGTAGCCGGTGAGGTGCGTCTCACTGCTGCCGCACCCGCTCGAGCAGGCCCGGAACGGCGGCTTCGATCTGCTCGCGGACCTGCTCGAACTCGTCGAGGGAGCCGTAGTACGGATCGGGCACGGAATCGTCGTCGGCGTCGGGATCGAACGAACGCAGCAGCACACGGCGATCGGACGGGACACCGAGCTGCGCCAGCGCCCGCTCGTGGGTGGTGGTCATGGCGACGACGAGGTCGGCCGACAGGTGCTCGGCACCGAGCTCGGCGGCGCGGTGACCGGTGGGATAGCCGTGCCGCTGCAGCACCGCGTCGGTGCGTGGATCCGCCTCGGAGCCGACGTGCCAGCCGTGCGTGCCGGCGCTGCTCCCCCGGACCCGGTCGTCGAGTCCCTCCCGCCGCAGGTGCTCGGCGAAGATCTTCTCGGCCATCGGCGACCGACAGATGTTGCCGGTGCACACGAAGGTCACGTGGAAGCGGTCGTCAGCGTCCACCCGTGAGTACCTCCCGCAGTTCCTCGACCGAGGCGGTCGTCCGCGCCGCCGCACGACCCTCGGTCTCGGTCCCGTAACCCCACTCGACGAAGACCGTGGGGATGCCGAACCGGCCTGCACCGTGGATGTCGTGCTCGCGGTCGCCGACCATCACCACACCGGTGGTACCGCCCGCTTCGGCATCCTGCGGATCGATCCCGAGAGCGGCGAGGCTGTGCGCGACGACCTCCCACTTGTGCCGCCGGGCGCCGTCGTCGCTCGCACCACCGATGAACTCGAAGTATCCGGTCAGACCGAAGTGGTCGAGGATCCGCTCGGCGAACGCCTGGGACTTCGACGTCGCCACCGCGAGGCGACTCCCGGCCCCGCGCACGGCATCGAGCACCGCTTCGATGCCGTCGAAGACCGCGTTCTCCGCCCAGCCGGTCGCGGAGTAGTAGTCCCGGTAGGCCGCGAGTCCCGCAGCGACCTGCTCCTCGTCGAGCCCGAGATTCTGCAGGGTGTCGCGCATGGGCGGTCCGAGCAGCCACTGCAGGTCGCCGTCGGGCGCCTCGAAACCGGTCGTCTCGGCGGCGTGGAGGAACCCGTTGATCACCCCGGTTGCGGAATCGGTGAGCGTGCCGTCCAGATCGAACAGGACGACGGGAGCGGGGAGCACGAGCGGCTGGGTGGCAGCGAGAACGGTCACCGGGCCATTCTCCCCGTTCGTCCGGTCTTCCGCCGCGTAGGGTCGTGCGCGTAGGAGAGAGCGGATCAGCTGGAGGTGGACGTGACGGCGGCGACGCTGCGTGAGGTGATCGACGTTCTGGAGACGGCCTACCCGCCGTCGCTGGCGGAGAGCTGGGACTCGGTGGGACTCGTCGCCGGCGACCCCGACGAGCCGGTGCACAAGGTGCTGCTCGCCGTCGACGCGACCGCGGCCGTCGTCGACGAGGCGCTCGAGTGGGGTGCGCAACTGCTGCTCGTGCACCACCCGCTGTTGCTGCGCGGAGTGGACACGGTGGGCGCGCACACCCCCAAGGGTGCGCTGATCCACCGCCTCATCCGCGGCGGTTGCGCCCTGTTCACCGCGCACACCAACGCCGACCGCGCGAACCCCGGAGTCTCGGACGCCCTCGCCGGAGCGCTGGGCCTGACCGGCCTGCGACCGCTCGAGGCCAAGCCCGAACCCGCGACCGACAAGTGGGTCGTCATGGTGCCGTCCGACGCCGCCGACACGGTGCGCGCGGGACTGTTCGCGGCGGGCGCGGGTGCCCTCGGCAACTACCGCGAATGCTGCTGGTCGACCACGGGCACCGGCCAGTTCCGCCCGGTCGACGGCGCGGACCCGGCCATCGGCTCGGTCGGTGACCTCGAACGCGTCCCCGAGGACCGGATCGAGGTCATCGCCCCGCGCCGGTCGCGCGCGGCGGTGCTCGCGGCCCTGCGCGACGCGCACCCCTACGAGGAACCGGCCTTCGACATCATCGAGCTCGCCGACCTGCCGAGCGATCGCGGGCTCGGCCGGGTGGGGGAGCTGCCGCAGACCCGCACGCTGCGCGAGTTCACCGCCGACGTCGCCGCCGCTCTGCCCGCCACCGAGTGGGGTGTGCGCGGCGCGGGCGACCCCGACCGGCCGGTGCGGACCGTGGCGGTGTGCGGTGGATCCGGTGATTCTTTCCTCGGGCTCGCCACCGCGCACGGTGTCGACGTCTACGTCACCGCCGACCTGCGGCACCATCCCGCCGACGAGCATCTGCGCGCCGGGGGTCCCGCGCTGGTGGACGTCGCGCACTGGGCGAGCGAGTACCCGTGGTGCGCGCAGGCCCGCGACGTCCTCGATAGGGCGTTCGCCGATCGGGACGGCTGGCAGGCGCGGGTCAGCGAGTTGCGCACCGATCCCTGGACGACCGCGGCGGGCGCGGTACGGTAATCAGCTACGACACGTCCCGCGTGGCCGCCGACTCCCGGTCCACCGACACACCATCGAAAGCAGGAACCACCCGAGTGAACGTCGAACCCACCGTGCAGGCCAAGCTGCTGTCCCTCGCCGCCGTGGACGCAGAGCTGAACCGCCTCGCGCATCGCCGTCGGACACTGCCCGAACAGCAGGAGGTGGACCGCTTGCAGACCGAGCGCAACGCGCGCAAGGACGCCGCGGTGGCAGTCGAGATCATCCTCGACGACCTCGACCGGGACATCCGGAAGCTCGAGGGCGAGATCGAGGCCGTGCGCATGCGCGCCGACCGCGACCGGTCGATGCTCCAGAGCGGCTCGGTGGGATCGAAGCAGCTCACCGAACTGCAGCACGAGCTCACCAGCCTCGAGCGTCGCCAGGCGGCACTCGAGGACGACCTGCTCGAGGTCATGGAGCGTCGTGAGGCGTCGAAGGCCGACCACGACCACGCCGGTGCGCGGGTCTCGCAGGTCGACGACCAGCTCGGCGACGCCGTCCGGGCCCGCGACGAGGCGCTCGCCGACATCGAGGTGGCCGAGCAGCGGTGCCGCAGCGACCGCGAGGCACTGCTCGCCGTCTTCCCTACGGAACTGATGACGCTCTACGAGAAGCAGCGCGAGAAGTCCGGCATCGGCGCCGCACTGCTGCAGGCCCGCCGCTGCGGCGCGTGCCGTCTCGAACTGGACCGCGGTGAGATCGCCCGGATCGCGGCCGCACCCGCCGATCTGCTCGTCCGGTGCCCGGAGTGCGACGCGATCCTGGTCCGCACCAAGGAATCCGGACTGTGACGACGGTCGTCGTCGAAGCGGACGGTGGTTCTCGCGGGAATCCCGGACCGGCCGGTTACGGTGCCGTGGTCTTCGATGCCGACCATCGGACCGTCCTCGCCGAACGCCAGGCGAGCATCGGGCGCGCGACGAACAACGTCGCCGAGTACAAGGGTCTGATCGCCGGTCTCACGGCCGCCGCCGAGCTCGGCGCCGACGAGGTGCACGTCCGCATGGATTCCAAGCTCGTCGTCGAGCAGATGAGCGGACGGTGGCAGGTCAAGCATGCCGACATGATCCCGCTGGCCGCGCAGGCGCGGGAGCTCGCCGGCCGGTTCCGCACCGTCGACTTCACGTGGATCCCGCGTGCGGAGAACGCCTACGCCGACCGGCTGGCCAACGCCGCGATGGACGCGGCCGCCGAAGCGCTGCTGGACGTCGCGTCCGACACTGTGACGCGTCCCGTGGCGCCGTCGAATGCGGGGGCCGAGAACGTCGCCACCCCGCCGGCCGTGCCTGTGCCCGATCCGGCAGTGCCGCCTTCACCCGGCTGGACCGGTGCGGTCGGGTCACCGACCCGTCTTCTGCTGCTGCGTCACGGGCAGACCTCGCTGTCGGTCGAGCGTCGCTACTCGGGGCGGGGCAACCCGGAGCTGACCGAACTCGGTCGCGACCAGGCGGTCGCCGCGGCCAGGCGACTCGGTGCCCGCGGCGGGATCACCGCCGTGCTGGCGTCACCGCTGGGGCGAGCGCGGGAGACGGCCGCTGCGGCCGCCGACGCCCTCGATCTCCCGGTGACGGTGCACGACGGGCTGATCGAGACGGATTTCGGCGACTGGGAGGGTCTCACCTTCGCCGAGGCCGCGCGTCGCGATCCCGAACTGCACCGCCGCTGGCTCGGCGACACCTCCGTGCGACCCCCGAACGGCGAGAGCTTCGACGAGGTCGCCAAGCGGATCGCCTCGGTGCGCGACGACCTGCTGACCGACTACGTCGGCTCGACCGTGCTGGTCGTCTCGCACGTCACGCCCATCAAGACGTTCCTGCAGATGGCGCTCGAGTCCGGCCCGTCGCTGCTGTACCGCCTGCACCTGGATCTCGCGTCGCTCAGCATCGCCGAGTTCTACGCGGACGGCGGCTCGTCCGTGCGGCTCGTCAACGACACCTCGCACCTGTGAACCCGTAGCGGTCGCGAAACGACAAGTGGCCGCGCAGACATGTCGGGGGGTTGTCTGCGCGGCCACTCATCAGGTCTATCTGTCGGCCGACTGAGGGTGTTACACGGTCCCGAGAAATTCTTCCGGCGGGATGTCGGGCGGTGCAGCCGGACTGGGATTCCCGGCCGGAGAACCGCTGATCGAGCCAGTCGAGGCCTTCGACGACGGCCGGGAACATGCCGATCAGATGGCCCGTCCCGGTCTTCGTCAGAACGGGTCCGACGTCGTAGCGGCGGTAGGTGACGTCGGCGCCGGCCGAGCACCACTTGTCGACCATGGGGTCGACCCCTTGGACGAGCACGAAGTCGTCGCCCGTGCTCTGCGCCACGAAGACCGGCATTGCCGGGGCGCGGTTGCTGAGTTGCTGCTCGACGACCAGCGACGCCCACGGCTCGTCGCCGAGATGAAACCGTCGACGACCCAGCCGATCCCGCCGGAGAGCAGGGATCCGTCGCCGGCCACGGCGAGGTCGCCCAGGTCGGCGGGCGGTGAACCGGCCACGGCGCCGACCACCGACAGTTCGGGGCGTACGTCGCGGCGAGTTCGGCGGCCGAGGCGGATGCCATGCCGCCCTGCGAATATCCCCAGAACGCGATCGGGCCGTCGGGGTCGAGACCGCTGCGGTACATCACGCGGGTGAAGGCCGCGTCGAGGACGGCCGGGGTTTTCGGGACGACGGCGGCGACCGACGATGCGGTGCGCAGGACGTCGCCGAGCGGCGCCGTCTCGAAGGCCGGAGGGGACGTGTAGAAGTCGGTATCGGACTCGGCGGTCTCCACCGTCGGTGTGGTCGCGAGGAGTGCAGCCGCGGCGATCGAGGCGAATGCTCCGGTGCGTCTGCGCATCCTGGACCTTCCGGCGGGCCGAATGTCGAGGAGGGACGCTACCTGCAGTCTGTACGCAGGTGCGATGGCCGGCGACGTGCCCTGTCAGGCCAGTCGACGCAGCGTGTTGAGGTTCCGGACGGTCGTCGTCGCCTTGTTCCGGGCCGAACCCGACTGTTTCCCCACGGCACTGTCGAGCGTCGAGCCCTTCACGACCTGCCAGTAGAGGACCCTCTTGCCTACCTCGATGCACTCGAGATTCGGATCGAGATCGTCCGACAGGGCGGCCAGCGATTCGAGTACGGCGGGATCGGAGACGAACACGACGTACGAATGCCGGTCGGCGCGTGCGTCGTCGAAGGGATACGCCTCGACGACCCGCGCGAGATACGACTGCTCGACGACGAAGGTGTAGGCCTCGTAACCGAACCGCTCGGTGAGTGCGGCCTCGATCCGGGCCTTCGCGGTGGCGGGGTCGTCCTCGGAGTCGAAGAGCACGTTGCCGGACGCGAGTACGGTGCGGACGTTCTCGAAGCCGAGGCCGACGAAGACCTTCTTCAGATCGGCCATCCGGATGCGGATGCCGCCGACGTTGATTCCGCGGAGCAGGGCCACGAGTCGCGTCATGAGTGCACCGTAGTTGGCGGCGCCGATACGCCGCGGGATAGTCTGGTCGAGCGAACGAGTCGGCCGGGCGGCCGCGGAGCAGGGAACCGGTACCGGATGGGGCCAGGCCCTGAATCGAGGAAAGTCCGGACTCCACAGAGCAGGGCGGTTGCTAACGGCAACCCGAGGTGACTCGCGGGACAGTGCCACAGAAAGCAAACCGCCTGCCGTACGGCAGGTAAGGGTGAAAGGGTGCGGTAAGAGCGCACCAGCGCCCCGGGTGACCGGGGCGGCTAGGTAAACCCCGCCCGGAGCAAGGTTGAAGGTCGCACCGCGTGCGGTGCGGCTGCGCAGGTGTTCGAGGGCTGCTCGCCCGAGCCTGCGGGTGAACCGCTCGAGGTACCCGGCGACGGTGTGCCCAGATGGATGGTCGCCACCCCGTTTCGGCGGGGGACAGGATCCGGCTTACAGGCCGGCTCGTTCGCCCGGCGTCTCCCGATCCCACCGCGTTGCTACCGGTCGGGTCAGATCGGATAGATGACCAGCAGGTGCGCCCAGTAGGAGGCCGCATCCGGACCCAGCCAGGGCAGCAACGCGTCGTAGAGGATGTAGGACATGGCGTGCTCCTTCGTTCGGACATCGAGCACATGCGCGTTCGGACATCGAGCACATGTGTGCGGCCCGACAGTACCGCGCCACGCCCGCCGACGGGTTGCCCGTACACGAGGACGTCGTTCGGGCACACTGAGACCATGAGCGACGACGGCTGGTACTACGACGTGCGTACGGGGAAGGTCTCCCAGGGCAAGGATCCGCACGCCCTCAACCGCATGGGGCCCTACCCGGATCGGGAGACCGCTCAGCGGGCGCTGGAGATCGCGGCAGAGCGGAACAAGGCGGCCGACGCCGCCGACGACGACTGGAAGAACGGTTGAGTTCGACGACGAGCACCCGGAACCGCAGGAGTTCCCGAGCATCGTGGTGACCACTCCCATCGTCGTCGCGCCGGCGATCGACTTCGCCGACGTGCGCGCCGAATTCGACCTCGTCGACGGCTTCCAGTCGGATGCCCTCGACGAGGCACGGCAGGCGGCCGACCGCTACGCGGACGTCCGCGAGGACCGCACCGACCTGCCGCTCGTGACCATCGACCCACCCGGATCGATGGATCTCGATCAGGCGCTGCACCTCGAACGCACCGACGACGGTTTCGTGCTGCACTACGCGATCGCCGACGTGTACGCACTCGTCGAACCGAGTGGCGCACTGGACGCCGAGACGCACCGCCGCGGGCAGACCTACTATCTGCCCGACGGCTCGGTGCCGTTGCATCCACGCGAGCTGTCCGAGGGCACGGCGAGCCTGCTGCCGGACGCCGTCCGCCCGGCGGCGTTGTGGCGGATCGAGACCGACCACGGCGGGGAGCCCGTCGCGGTGAGCGTGCGGCGTGCGCTCGTCCGGTCGGTCGCGCGCATGGACTACGCCGGAGTGCAGCGCGACGCCGACGCGGACAGGTTGCATCCGTCCGTCGAGGCGTTGCCCGACTTCGGCCGGTTGCGCTCGGCCGCGGCGCTCGCGCGCGGCGCGATCGAACTGCGTCTGCCCACGCAGGACGTCGTGCCGCACGGCGACGGCTGGAGGCTGCAGATCGAACCGCGGACCGAGGCCGACGAGTGGAACTCCGAGATCTCGCTGCTCACCGGAATGTGCGCCGCGCAGATGATGATCGACGCCGGGGTCGGTCTGCTGCGCACCCTTCCCGCCGCCGATCCCGCGGCGGTCGACGGGCTGCGTCGCACCGCTCGGTCGTTGGACGTGCCGTGGCCGCCGGAGATGGGAGTCGGGTCCTTCCTCGCCGGACTCGACGCCCACGATCCGCGCACGCTCGTGTTGATGAGCGAAGCGCCGACGCTACTGCGCGGGGCGTCCTATGCCGCCTTCGACGGTGACTTGCCCGAGACCATCCTGCACGGAGCGATCGGCGCGCCCTACGCGCATGTCACCGCGCCGTTGCGCCGGTTGTCCGACCGATACGCCACCGAGGTGTGCCTCGCGGTGTCGTCGGGCCTGCCCGTCCCGGAGGCGGTGCGCGCCGAACTGTCCGCGATGCCGAAGATCATGTCGTCGACCGATTCGCTCGCCGGCAAGGTGAACCGGGCGTGCATCGACCTGGCCGAGGCCGTCGTGCTCGCGCCGCGAGTGGGAGAGACCTTCGAGGCGACGGTGCTGAAGGAAGCCACCGACCGGCATGACGCCGAGGTGTTCGTCGCCTCCGAGACCGTCATCGGCCCGTGCGGCGGGGCACCCGAGGAGGGCAGCACCGTGCGGGTGCGGCTCACCCTCGCCGACCCGCAGGCCCGCAAGATCCGCTTCGACCATGACCGGTGAGACCACGCGGCGGCGACGTCCGGTCGCTGCCGTCCTCGCCGTCGCGGTCGCGTTGTGCGCGGCGCTCGCGGTGCTCGTGTGGTGGATCCTGCCGAACCGGCTGTTCCCCTGGGACAGTGCGTCGTTCCCCGAGATCGACACGTCGGCGTTGACACCGACGCAGGTGCGGATCGTCGAACTGCTCGAGGAGCAGCACGAGGCGCAGAAGCCCGGCACGTTCTACTCGGAGGGTGTCCGCGAACCGTGGTGCGCCGACTTCGTCAGCTGGATCATGCGGGAAGCCGGTGTGCCGCTGTCCAATCCGCATTCGGGCCACTGGCGGATCCCGGGCGTGTACACACTCCAGGAGTACTACGAGCAGACGGGCCGCTACGAACCGGCAGGAACGGGTTACCGGCCGGAGGTCGGCGATGTGGTGCTGTACCACAACAGGATCGGTGTCGGTCAGCGCGAGCACACGAACATCGTCGTCGCCGTCGACGGTGATTCCGCGATCACCGTCGGCGGAAACGAGATGGGCCGCATCCGCGTCCACGAACTCGACGTGACCGGGGACGACGCCGTGGTCGGCTTCGGGCGGTTGCCGGGCTGATCCGGGTCAGCGGAAGGTGTCGGTGGTCTCGACGAGCCGGTGCACGATTCCCGGTTCGGTCGCCGCATGGCCCGCGTCGTCGACGATGTGCAGGCGGGAGAACGGCCACGCCTCGTGCAGGTCGTGCGCGCTGCGCGTCGGGCACACCACGTCGTAGCGGCCCTGCACAATCACGCCCGGGATGTCGCGCAGCAGATGCGCGTCGCGCAGGAGTGCCCCCTCGTCGAAGAAGCCACGGTGGTGGAAGTAGTGGTTCTCGATACGAGCGAAGGCCAACGCGAACCGGGGTTCGGCCGTCTCCGCGACGCGATCCGGGTTCGGCAGCAGTGAACTCGTGGCGCCCTCCCAGGTGGACCACGCGATCGCCGCGTTCAGGGCGACGTCCGGATCGGTCGAGTGCAGCAGGCGGTGGTAGACGTCCACGGGATGCTCGCCGGGCCCAGTGGTGGCGAGCGGGGCACAGAATCCTTCCCACGCCTCAGGGAACAGTTGCCCGGCGCCGCCGTTGTAGTACCAGTCGATCTCGCTGCGGCGCAGCAGGAAGATCCCGCGCAGGACGAGTTCGGTGACGTGCTCGGGGTGCCGCTGGGCGTAGGCGAGGGCGAGCGTCGAGCCCCACGACCCGCCGAAGACCATCCACCGGTCCACACCGAGGAAGGTGCGCAGCCGCTCGATGTCGGCGACCAGATGGTCGGTGGTGTTGACCGACAGATCGGCGCCGTCGGCCACGTGGGGCTGCGACCGGCCGCAGCCGCGCTGGTCGAACAACACGATCCGGTAGGCGCCCGGATCGAAGAAGCGCCGGTGCAGGGGTGCGGTGCCGCCACCCGGACCACCGTGGAGGAAGACCACGGGCTTGCCTTGCGGGTTGCCGCTGACCTCCCAGTACAGCTGCTGGCCGTCACCGACGTCGAGCATGCCCGTCTCGTGCGGCTCGATCGGCGGGTACAGTTCGCGTCGCTCCACGGGTCAGAACCCGACGAGACCCGACGCGAGATCGGGGATCTCGAGTGCCTGCACGGCCTCCTCGCGCACCTCCGGGCACTGCGCGGAGGTCGCCGCGTCGATGCGGCCCCGGTCGCCCGCGAGCGCGACGAGGTCGACACCGTTCGCCGCACCCCATTCGCCGACGAGGATGTTGAGGCCACCGCGCCCCACCGAGGGGGTGTAGGTGCGCCAGTTCGACAGCTGGCCCTCGAGGCGTGCACACAGATCTGCGGCCTGCGCCTCGGTGAAGCCACCCGCTCCGGCCTCCGCGGGGCTCGACCCCGCAGCCGATGTCGTCTCCGTCGTCACCGGGGACTCGGTGGACGTGCCGGTCGGTGCCGGGTCCTGGGCCGGCGCGCACGCCGCGAGAACACCTGCCAGCGCGACGGCGACGGCGGGAACGAGACTGGAGCGGATCTGCATGGACACCTCACGGGTCGTACGGTCGGATCGTCGTCGAGTCTGCCACCGGCCGGGGACGGGGCCGTCGGCGGTCAGGACACGGGTGCCGGTCGCAGGCGCCGGACCACCCACTTCTCGAACTCGGCGACGACGAACACCAGCAGGCCCGCCGCGAGCACCTTGCCCCAGTCCGCCCACGAGATCGCGGCGGACCCGAAGATCGCCTGCATGAACGGGGCGTAGGTGAACAACAGTTGCAACGCGGCGCACGCCGCGATCGCAGCAAGCACGTACCGGTTCCCGAACGGCCCGTCGCGGGTGAGGACCGTGTCGCGGATGCGGCGGCTGTTGAGCAGGTAGAACATCTCGGCCACGACGATCGCGTCCACCGCGAGCGTGCGCGCGACCTCCACCGGTGCACCGCGGTCGAGTTCCCACAGGAACAGGCCGAGCGAGCCGACCATCATCAGCACCGACACCATCACCACGCGCCAGACGAAGAAGCGGGACAGCAGTGATTCCCCGGGCGGTCGCGGCCTGCGGAGCATGACCGACTTCTCCGTCGGTTCGAACGCGAGCGCCAGACCGAGGGTGCTGACGGTGGCGAGGTTGATCCACAGCACCTGCGCGGGTGTGAGCGGCAGGGGGAGCTGGAAGAGGATGGCGGCGACGACCACCAGCGCCTCACCGCCGTTGGTGGGCAGCATGAAGAGGACGAACTTCTTCAGGTTGTCGTAGACGCCGCGGCCCTCGCGGACTGCGGCGGCGATGCTCGCGAAATTGTCGTCGGCGAGAACGACGTCGGCCGCTTCCTTGGCGGCCTCGGTTCCGGTCATGCCCATCGCGACCCCGACGTCGGCCCGCGCAAGCGCCGGCGCGTCGTTCACACCGTCGCCGGTCATCGCCACGACGTGACCGCCGGCCTGCAGGGCGCGCACCAGACGGAGTTTGTGCTCGGGACTGGTGCGCGCGAAGATGTCCGTCTCCGCGACGACCCGGCGCAGTTCCGCATCGTCGAGGGTCTCGATCTCGGCGCCGGTCATCGCCCGCGAACCCGTGCCGAGACCCATCTGCGCCCCGATCTCGGCGGCGGTGGCGGCGTGGTCACCGGTGATCATCTTCACCGTGATCCCGGCGCGGTGGCATTCGCGCACCGCCGTGATCGCCTCCTCGCGCGGCGGGTCGATGATGCCGACCAGAGCGAGCATCGTGAAGTCGTGCCGGGCGTCTTCGAAGGCGAGCACGCCGTCCTCCGGTTCGCGGTCGCGGAACGCGAGGGCCAGCACGCGCAGGCCCTGGGCCGCGATCTCGTCGGCGCGGCGGGTCCAGTAGGCCTCGTCGACGGGGCGTACCACGCCGTCGGCGCCGAGCTGGCCGGTGCAGGCGACGAGGACCCGCTCCGGGGCGCCCTTGAGCAGGATGCGTTCGCGGCGACCGTCGTCGTGCGGGTGCAGGGTCGCCATGAACTTGTGTTCGGATTCGAACGGGACGACATCGAGGCGCGGCCACCGCTCGTGGGCCGCCGCGGTGGGCAGGCCGGCCTTGCGGCCGAGGACGACGAGCGCTGCCTCGGTGGGGTTGCCGTGCACCTCCCACACGCCGTCCTCCTCGACCACCTCGGTGTCGTTGCACAGGACACCGGCGCGGACGGCCAGATCGAGTGCCGGGTCGGTGTGCGGATCGACCGGATCGCCACTCTCGGCGGCGATGATCGAACCGATCGGCGCGTAACCGACACCGCCCACCTCGACGGTGCGGTGCGCACACACGACCTTCTGCACGGTCATCTCGTTGCGGGTCAACGTGCCCGTCTTGTCGGAGCAGATCACCGTCACCGAGCCGAGGGTCTCGACGGCAGGAAGGCGCCGGATGACGGCGTTGCGCCGGGCCATGCGTTGCACGCCGAGGGACAGGGCCACGGTCATCACGGCCGGGAGTCCCTCGGGGATCGCGGAGGCGGCCAACGCGACCACGAGGGTGAACATCTCCGCCGGGCTCTCGCCGCGCCACACGACACCGAGCGCGAAGGTCACGGCGGACGCGAGGAGGATGACCGCCGCCAGCCAACGGCCGAAGCGGCCGATCTGCTCGAGCAACGGTGTGGCCGCGCGGTCGACACCCGACAACAGGGCATTGATGCGGCCGAGTTCGGTGTCGGAGCCGGTCGCGATCACCACGCCGTCACCCTGGCCGAAAACCGCGACGGTGCCGGTGAAGCACGTCGATCTGCGGTCGCCGAGTTCGGTGTCGGCGTCGACCGGGTCCGGTGTCTTGGCGACGGGCACGGATTCACCGGTCAGGGCCGCCTCGTCGATGCGCAGCTCACGCGAGCTCAGGATCCGCAGGTCGGCGGGGACGCGGTCGCCGGAGGCGAGGCGCACCACGTCGCCCGGCACGAGATCTGCCGCGGGGATGTCGACGATCCGGCCGTCGCGGTGGACCCGCGTCCGGGGCGCGAGCATGGCACGGATCGAGTCGAGCGCGGACGCGGCGCGACCCTCCTGGACGAAACCGATGAGCGCGTTCACGATCACGGCACCCATCAGGACTGCCGTGTCTATCCAGTGGCCCAGGAACGCGGTGACGACAGCGGCCGCCATCATCACGTACAGCAGGACGTTGTGGAACTGTCGCAGCAGTCGCCACCACCAGCGATCCGAGCGGGGAGCGGGCAGCGCATTGGGTCCGTACAGCTCCCGCCGGCGGGTCGCCTCGGCCGTGGTCAGTCCCGCTTCGGTGGTCTCGAGCCGGGCGAGCGTGTCACCGGAATCGAGTGCGTGCCAGGGGTGGCTCATTACCGGAATTTTACTCAGTGTCGCTTCCGCGGGCACCCCGGGACGGCGGTGATCCCGGACGCACGAGGGGCACCACCGCGGTCGGTGGTGCCCCTCGGCAAACGAGCGATCGTCAGAAGGAGTGCTCGGGCCCCGGGAAGGTGCCCTGCCCGACCTCTGCTGCGTACTGTGTTGCGGCGCGGCGCAGTTCGTCGCCCACCTGTCCGAACTTCTTGACGAACTTCGCGGTCTTCCCGCTCGTGTAGCCGGCCATGTCCTGCCAGACGAGGACCTGGGCATCGCACTCGTTGCCGGCGCCGATGCCGACGGTCGGGATGCTCAGCTTGCGGGTGACCTGCCCGGCCAGGTCGGCCGGCACCATCTCCATCACGACGGAGAAGGCGCCTGCCTCCTGGACGGCGATCGCGTCGGCGACGAGCTGCTCGGCGCCGTCGCCGCGGCCCTGCACCCGGAACCCGCCGAGTGTGTTCACGGACTGCGGGGTGAAGCCGATGTGTGCCTGCACGGGGATGCCGGCGGCGGTGATCGCGGCGATCTGCGGAGCCATCCGCTCGCCACCCTCGAGCTTCACCGCGTGGGCGCCGCCCTCCTTCATGAACCGCACGGCCGTGGCGAGGGCCTGTTCAGGCGAGGCCTCGTACGAGCCGAACGGCAGGTCGGCGACGACGAGCGCGTGCGGAGCACCGCGCACTACGCCGCGGACGAGGGGGAGGAGTTCGTCGACGGTCACGGGCACCGTGGTGTCGTAACCGTAGACGACGTTGGCTGCGGAATCGCCCACGAGCAGGACGGGGATACCCGCCTCCTCGAAGATGCGGGCGGAGGAGTAGTCGTAGGCCGTCAACTCTGCCCAGCGGCGGCCTTCGGCCTTCATCGCCTGCAGGTGATGGACTCGTGTCTTGCGCTTGGGGGTGTCGGCAGGGGCTGAAGCGGAGGCCGCGCCGCCGTATACGGACGTCACGTTGTCGGACATCACTGTCCCTTTCTTCCTCGAGGCCCTCGGGGTCCCCGGGTCGGGTGATGACTGTCTCAGTCTGCCACTCGGCCCGGAGAGCGCGAAGGCCGCGCAGCGGTGCGATTCGTCACACCGAACGACCGCTCGGAAGAGAGTGCAGGTCGTGTCGCTGCAGGTTGACCGGGGCATGGCACGATCGGATCGTGCCCCACCCTGCTCGCGCGCGCATCCGTCGTCTGTCCGTCCTGGCGCTCGTGGCCGCTGCCGCGGCGACCGCGTGCGGTGACACCGCGCAGGAACAACGACAGCCGTCGGCGGTCGGAGTGGTTCCGGGCCTCGAACGGTTCTATGAGCAGGACGTCGACTGGGAGTCGTGCGGGCCGTACGACGCCGACGGACCGATGATGGTGCGGCAGGGTGTGGAGTGCGCACGCATCGAGGTTCCCCTCGACTACGAGGACCCGGACGGTGAGGTGATCACCCTCGCGGTGTCGCGACTGCCCGCCGGCGGCGACCGGATCGGTTCCCTGCTGGTCAACCCCGGCGGCCCGGGCGCCTCGGGACTGTCCACCGCGCTCGCGGCCGACGGCACCGTCCTCGCCGACCGCTTCGACGTGGTCGGCTTCGACCCCCGCGGTGTCGGATCGTCCGAACCGGCGGTCCGCTGCCTCACCGACGCCGAGTTCGACGCCGACCGTGCTGTGGACGACGGGGACACGAGCCCTGAGGGCATCGCCGCGACGGAGAAGCGCAATCAGGAGTACGCGGAGCTGTGCGCCGAACGCAACGGCACGGATCTGCTCGCGCACCTCGGCACGCGCGAGGTCGTGCAGGACATGGACGTCCTCCGCGGGGTCCTCGGGGACGACGCGCTGACCTATCTCGGCTACTCCTACGGCACCCGGCTCGGCACCCTCTATGCCGAGGCCTTCCCGGGCCGGGTGCGGGCGATGGTGCTCGACGGTGCGATCGATCCGGAGCAGGACCCGGTCGAGGAGATCGTGCTGCAGGCCGTGGGCTTCCAGAAGGCCTTCGACGAATTCGCGGCGTACTGTGCGCAGTACGCGGGGTGCCCCCTCGGGGCCGATCCGGCCCGGGCCGCCGAGCGGTTCCGGGGGCTCGTCGACCCGCTGCTCGACGCTCCCGCACCCACGACCGACCCGCGCGGACTGAGTCACCGCGACGCGATCACCGGCGTGCAGCAGGGGTTGTACTCGCCGACGCTGTGGGGGTCGTTGCGCGGCGGGCTGGAGTCGCTCGCGAGCACCGGCACCGGCGACACCCTGTTGCGGCTCGCCGATCTCTACGAAGGGCGGGGCGAGGACGGCACCTACAGCAACATCACCGACGCTTTCAACGCGATCCGGTGCGTGGACGACCCACCGGTGACCGACCGCGCGCTCGCGGGCGAACTCGACACGCGGTTCCGCGCGGCCGCACCCTTCCTCGACGACGGCCGCGGCACCGGATCGGCGGCCCTCGACGTCTGTGCCTTCTGGCCGGTGCCGGCCACCGGGGAACCGCACACTCCCGACGTTCGCGATCTGCCGCCCGTGCTCGTGGTCTCGACGACCGGGGATCCCGCGACCCCCTACGACGCGGGGGTCGAACTCGCCGCCCGGCTCGGTGGTGTCCTGGTGACCTTCGAGGGAACGCAGCACACCGTCGCCCTGGACGGCAACGAGTGCGTGGACACCGCTGTGACCAGCTATCTGGTGGATCTCGAGGTGCCCGCGCGGGATCCTCGCTGTTGACCGGAGGGGCGTGTGAGCGACACGCCATCCGGATGCGCCTGCCGATGTAACACGGAATTAACGGATTGTGCCTAGTCTCGCGGGTATGGATCGCCAGAAGGAGTTCGTGCTCCGCACCCTCGAAGAGCGCGACATTCGGTTCGTGCGTCTGTGGTTCACCGACGTCGTCGGCACTCTCAAGTCGGTGGCGATCGCGCCTGCCGAACTCGAAGGGGCCTTCGAGGAGGGCATCGGCTTCGACGGCTCGGCCGTCGAGGGCTTCTCCCGCATCTCCGAAGCCGACATGGTTGCGCGTCCCGACGCCACCACCTTCCAGGTGCTGCCCTGGAGCGACGACCGGGGCCACCAGTACTCGGCCCGGATGTTCTGCGACATCACCATGCCCGGCGGCCCCCCGAGCTGGGCCGATCCCCGCCACGTGCTGAGGCGTCAGCTCAACAAGGCTTCCGATCTCGGGTTCAGCTGCTACGTGCACCCCGAGATCGAGTTCTTCCTCGTCGAGGACGGCCCCGAGGGCAGTGCACCCGTGCCGGCCGACATCGGCGGCTACTTCGACCAGTCGGTGCACCGTTCCGCCCCGCACTTCCGGCGTCACGCCATCGACGCGCTCGAATCCATGGGTATCTCGGTGGAGTTCAGCCACCACGAAACCGCACCGGGCCAGCAGGAGATCGACCTGCGCTACGCCGATGCGCTGTCCATGGCCGACAACGTCATGACCTTCCGCTACGTGGTCAAGGAGATCGCGATGCAGGAGGGCGTGCGGGCCACCTTCATGCCCAAGCCCTTCCGCGACCACGCCGGTTCGGCGATGCACACCCACATGTCGCTGTTCGAAGGTGAGACCAACGCCTTCCACGACCCGGACGACCCGCTGCAGCTCTCGGCGACCGGCAAGGCGTTCATCGCCGGCATCCTCGAACACTCCAACGAGATCAGCGCCGTCACCAACCAGTGGGTCAACTCGTACAAGCGTCTCGTGCACGGGGGAGAGGCACCGACGGCCGCCTGCTGGGGTCCGTCCAACCGCTCCGCGCTCGTGCGTGTCCCGATGTACACCCCGAACAAGGCGTCGTCGCGGCGCGTCGAGATCCGCACCCCCGACTCGGCGTGCAATCCCTACCTCACCTTCGCGGTGTTGCTCGCGGCCGGTCTGCGCGGCATCGAGAAGGGTTACGAGCTCGCACCCGAGGCAGAGGACGACGTGTGGTCGCTGACCTCCGCCGAGCGTCGCGCCATGGGTTACCGCGAACTGCCCACCGATCTCGACATCGCGCTGCGCGAGATGGAGAAGTCCGAACTCGTCGCCGAGACCCTCGGTGAGCACGTCTTCGACTACTTCCTGCGCAACAAGTGGCGGGAGTGGGAGAACTACCGCAGCCAGGTCACCCCGTTCGAACTCGAGCAGTACCTGGGGTTGTAAGCGACGATGGAAACGTGGTGAGACCGCCCAGCGCGCGTTCGGTAGTTCCCGGCCCCGGTCGGCTCGGCCTCGTCGAGCCGACCGCCCCTGCCGAACTCGCTCGACTCGGATGGAACGACGCCGACAGCGTCGAACTGCTGTGGTCGCTGTCCCGTGCCCCGAACGCGGATCTGGCGTTGCGCACTCTCGTGCGACTGGCCGACGCGCTCGGTGACGACTGGACGGACCTCGACTCGGCGCTCCGCACGGACACAGGCCTGCGCGGCCGGCTGTTCGGGCTGTTCGGTGCGTCGTCGGCGCTCGGCGACCACGTCGTCGCCAATCCGGATCGCTGGACGATGCTCGCGGGCAGCGCGGCGCTGCCCGACAAGCACACCTTCACGGCGCGGATGCTCGACAGCGTCGACGCCGAGCCCGAGCCCGACGGGCGGCCCGGCCGGTTGATCCACCGGGCCGGACTCGTCGGCCCACACGCGGTCGCGGCGCTGCGGACCACCTACCGCGACCAGCTCATGCTGATCGCCGCCGCCGATCTCGCCGCGGTGGTCGAGAACGAACCGGTGGTGCCCTATCTCGAGGTCGGTGCGCTGCTCGCCGACCTCGCCGATGCGGCGCTGACCGCGGCGCTCGCGGTGGCCGTGTCCACGGTGATTCCGGACGGCCCGTGCCCGATCGACCTCGCCGTCATCGCGATGGGCAAGTGCGGTGCGCGCGAACTGAACTACGTCAGCGACGTCGACGTCGTGTTCGTCGCCGAACCCGCCGATGCCCGGGCGAGCCGGATCGCCGGCGAGATGATGCGCATCGGCACGTCGGCGTTCTTCGAGGTCGATGCCGCGCTGCGCCCGGAGGGCAAGCGCGGCGAACTCGTCCGCACCCTCGAATCCCATGTCGCGTACTACAACCGGTGGGCCAAGACCTGGGAGTTCCAGGCACTGCTCAAGGCGCGACCGATGACCGGGGATCTCGACCTCGGCCGCCGGTACATCGACGCCATGAGCCCGATGGTGTGGACCGCCTCCGAACGCGAGGACTTCGTCCCCGATGTGCAGGCGATGCGGCGCCGGGTCGAGGAGATGGTCCCGCCCGAACTGCGCGAGCGCGAACTCAAGCTCGGACGCGGCAGCCTCCGCGACGTCGAATTCGCCGTGCAGTTGCTGCAACTCGTGCACGGCCGCGTCGACGAGTCGCTCCGCGTCCCCAACACCGTCGAAGCGCTGTGCGCGCTCGCCGACGGCGGCTATGTAGGCCGCGACGATGCGGCGAACATGCGGGCGTCCTACGAATTCCTCCGCCTGCTCGAACACCGGTTGCAGTTGCAGAGGCTCAAGCGGACCCATACCCTGCCTCCCCCGGAGGACCGCGAGGCGCTGCGCTGGCTCGCCCGTGCCGCCCACATGCGACCGGACGGACGCAAGGACGCGCTCGGCGTTCTCGAATCGGAGATCAAGCGCAACTCGTCGCGGATCCGCAAACTGCACGCGCGCCTGTTCTACCGGCCGCTGCTGGACTCGGTGAGCAAGCTCGACAAGGAAGCGCTGCGGTTGTCGCCCGACGCGGCCGTCCGCCAGCTCGCCGCGCTGGGCTACAACGCCCCGCAGCACGCGATGGAACACCTGGCTGCGCTGTCCGGCGGGGCCTCACGCAAGGCGCGCATTCAGGCGCTGCTGCTCCCGCAGTTGCTCGAATATCTCGGGGAGACAACCGATCCCGACGCCGGTCTGCTCGCCTACCGACGGCTGTCCGATGCGCTCTACGACACCGTCTGGTTCCTGCGGGTGCTGCGCGACGAACCGGCGGTGGCCGAACGCCTCATGACGGTGCTCGGCTCGTCGGCCTATGTCGCCGACCTGCTGGTGAAATCTCCCGACGTCATCCGCCTGTACGCCGACGCCTCGACCGGGCCGCGGCTGCTCGAGGCGAACCCGCCCGAGGTGGCGCGCGCCCTCGTCGCATCGTCGTCGCGCTACTCCGATCCCGCTCGCGCCATCGCCGCCGCGCGTTCGCTGCGCCGCGCCGAACTCGCGCGCGTCGCGAGCGCCGACATCCTCGGCATGCTCGACGTGCCGCAGGTGTGCCGGGCGTTGTCCACGGTATGGGCGGGTGTCCTCGAAGCCGCGCTCGACGCGGTGATCCGGGGCTCGGAACAGTCCCGCGGACCGGCGCCGGCGCGTATCGCGGTGATCGGGATGGGCCGGCTCGGAGGCGGCGAACTCGGCTACGGATCCGACGCGGACGTGCTGTTCGTGTGCGACCCGCTGCCGGACGCCGACGAGACCGATGCGGTCAAGTGGGCCACGAGCATCGCCGAGCAGGTGCGGCGACTGCTCGGCGCGCCGAGCACCGACCCACCGCTCGAGGTCGATCTGGATCTGCGTCCGGAAGGTCGCAGCGGTCCCATCGTCCGGACGTTCGCTTCCTACCGGGCGTACTACACGCAGTGGGCCGAGGTGTGGGAGGTACAGGCGCTGCTGCGTGCACACGCCGTCGCGGGTGACCGCGAGCTCGGCACCCGCTTCCTGCACATGATCGACGACGTGCGCTATCCCGAGGGTGGGGTCTCGCAGGAGGCCGTCCGCGAGATCCGGCGCATCAAGGCACGCGTGGACTCCGAGCGGCTGCCGCGCGGGGCCGACCCGGCCACCCACACCAAACTCGGACGGGGCGGTCTCGCCGACATCGAATGGACCGTGCAGCTGCTGCAGCTCCAGCACGCCTACCGGCTCCCGGCGCTCCGCACGACCTCGACGCTCGAGGCCCTCGACGGCATCGGCGCGGCGGAACTGCTCAGCGCGACCGACGTCGAACTCCTGCGCACGGCATGGATCACCGCGACGGATGCGCGGAACTGTCTCGTGCTCGTCCGCGGCAAACCGACCGACCAGCTCCCGGGGCCGGGGCGGCTGCTCGAAGCCGTTGCCCGCGTGACGGGGTGGCGTGGTGAGGACGCGTCGGAGTTCCTCGACCACTACCTACGCGTCACGCGTCGTGCGCGGGCGGTCGTCGAGCGGGTGTTCTGGGACTGACGGACCGTCAGTCGCAGAAGACGACGAGTGCGAGTCCTCGCCAGACCTCGACCTCGGTCTTGTCCCATTCCTTGTTCTCGTGGTCCCAGTCGTACTCGACCTCGACGTCGTAGCCACGGTCGCGTTGCTCGGTCACCCTGCAGTTCTGCATGGTGCTGCCGGAACGGTTGAGGATGATGTAGGGGACTCCCGCGTCGGAGAGCACGTGCTGTGCCTGCTCCTGCGACATGCCGACGACGGAAATGTCGGTCTGCGCCGCTGCGGTGCCCGCGAGTGCGACGGATAGAGGGACGGGGGACAGCATGACGGCGGCGCATGCTGCCGAAACGAGGGATCTACGCATGGTGGCCTCCCGAGGAGACGTGTCGTTCGGATACGGACCACGTCGCATCCACTCCCCCGCGAGCGGGCGTGACGAACATCACCAAAGCTGTGTCCTCACGGTACACCCGTGTGCAGTACGGCTGTCCAGTCGGTTTCGGCTCGGCGGACCTGCGCACGACCCCCTGCACACGACGGAGCCACCCGCCGAACACGAGGGGTGGCTCCGGGACGGTGCGTCAGGCGCGGTCGTGGACCGTCGGCGCGGTCACTTCTTCAGATCGAAACGATCCAGGTTCATCACCTTCGTCCAGGCCGCGACGAAATCGCGGACGAACTTCGGGCCGGCATCGTCGGTCGCGTAGACCTCGGCGAGCGCCCGCAGCTGCGAGTTGTGCCCGAAGACCAGGTCGACGGCGGTCGCGGTGTATTTGACCTGGTCCGATCCCCGAGCGCGTCCTTCGTAGACGCCCTCGCTGTTCTGCGAGACCTTCCACTCGGTCCCCATGTCGAGCAGATTGACGAAGAAATCGTTCGTCAGGGTCTGCGGCCGGTCGGTGAAGACCCCGTGCTTGCTGCCGCCGTGGTTCGCGCCGAGCGCACGCAGACCGCCGACGAGCACCGTCGTCTCGGGAGCGGTCAGCGTCAGCAGGTTGGCGCGCTCGAGGAACAACTTCTCGGGCGGGAGCTTCTCGCCGCCGCGCAGGTAGTTGCGGAAACCGTCGTGCTTCGGCTCGAGCACCTCGAACGACTCGACGTCGGTCCACTCCTGCGTCGCATCGGTGCGGCCGGGGGAGAACGGAACCGTGATGTCGTGTCCCGCATCCTTGGCGGCCTTCTCCACCGCGGCGTTACCGGCGAGCACGATCAGGTCCGCCAGGGAGACCTTCTTGTTGCCGCCGGAGCCGTTGAAGTCCTGCTGGATGCCCTCGAGGATCTGCAGCACCTGTGCGAGCTGTTCGGGTTCGTTGGCCTCCCAGTTCTTCTGCGGCTCGAGCCGCACGCGCGCGCCGTTCGCGCCGCCGCGCTTGTCGGTGCCGCGGAAGCTCGCAGCCGACGCCCAGGCGGTGGCGACGAGCTGCGGGATCGTCGCTCCCGAGTCGAGGATCTTCGCCTTGAGGGAGGCGGCGTCGCTGTCGTCGATCAGCTCGTGGTCGACCTCCGGCACCGGGTCCTGCCAGATCTGCGGTTCCGGGATCCACGGCCCCCGGTACCGCGAGATCGGACCCATGTCGCGGTGCAGCAGCTTGAACCACGCCTTGGCGAACTCCTGCTCGAGTTCCTCGGGATGGTCGAGCCAGCGCCGGGTGATCTCGCCGTAGACGGGGTCGTAGCGCAACGCGAGGTCGCTGGTGAGCATGCCCGGCGCGTGCTTCTTCGTCGGGTCGTGGGCGTCGGGCACGGTGTCCGCGCCGGCACCGCCTTTCGGCGTCCACTGCCACGCACCGGCGGGGCTCTTGGTCTTCTCCCACTCGTAGGCGTACAGCGTCTCGAGGAAGCTGTTGTCCCACTTGGTCGGAGTGGGCGTCCAGGTGACCTCGAGACCGCTGGTGATCGTGTCGCCACCGACACCGGTGCCGTACGAGTTCTTCCAGCCGAGACCCTGCTGTTCGATCGGGGCACCCTCGGGTTCGGGCCCGAGATTGTCGGCCGGGGCGGCACCGTGAGTCTTGCCGACGGTGTGACCGCCGACGATGAGCGCGGCCGTCTCGACGTCGTTCATCGCCATCCGGGCGAACGTCTCGCGGATGTCGCGTCCGGACGCGAGGATCTCCGGGTTGCCGTTGGGGCCTTCGGGATTGACGTAGATCAGACCCATCTGGACGGCGCCCAGCGGGCCCTGGAGTTCGCGCTCACCGGCGTAGCGTTCGTCGCCGAGCCAGGTGTCCTCCGGGCCCCAGAAGACCTCGTCGGGCTCCCAGATGTCCTCGCGGCCGAACGCGAAGCCGAACGTCGTGAACCCCATCGACTCGTAGGCGCAGTTGCCGGCGAAGACCAGCAGGTCGGCCCAGGAGAGCTTGCGGCCGTACTTCTGCTTGATCGGCCACAGGAGACGACGGGCCTTGTCGAGGCTGACGTTGTCGGGCCAGCTGTTGAGCGGAGCGAACCGCTGCGCGCCCTTGCCGCCACCACCGCGACCGTCGGCGATGCGGTAGGTGCCGGCCGAGTGCCAGCTCATACGGATGAACAGACCCCCGTAGTGACCGAAGTCGGCCGGCCACCAGTCCTGGGAATCCGTCATCAGGTCGATCAGATCCTGACGGAGCGCCTCGACGTCGAGGGATTCGACTTCCTTCGAGTAGTCGAAGTCGGGTTCCAACGGATTGGACAGCGGTGAATGCTGGTGCAGGACCGTCAAATCCAGCTGGTCCGGCCACCAGTCCTGATTGGTCCTCGGCCGGTGCGGTGACGGCTCGGGGGAGGGGACTGCCGGGTTTTCGCTTTCGGACACTGCGGTTTCCTTCCGGATCAGGGTCGATCGGACCGATTCAGGGCTGTTGTCGTGGATCGTCTGTCGAACAGTCGCGGCACAGGCCCCAGAAGACGACGTCGGCCTCGTCGACGTCGAAACCTGCGTCGTCCACCGGTGACAGGCAACGCGAGTCACCGACGGTGTGGTCGACATCCGAGATCACGGCGCAGGACCGGCAGACGAGGTGGTGATGACTGTCGCCGACACGCACCTCGTACCGCGCGTGGAAACCTGCGGGCCGGATTCGTCGGAGCAGGCCGTGTGCCGAGAGTGCGTGAAGGATGTCGTACACGGTGTGCCGACCGATGCCGGGAACGACGGCGCCGACCGCGTCGAAGATGCGATCGGCATCGGCGTGCGGGTGCTCGTGCGCCGCATCGAGCACCGCCAGACGCTGTCGGGTCACGCGAAGACCGGCCGCGCGTAACCGCTCGGAGAAATCCCGCGTCGAGGGCACGTGCCCACTATGGACCACTTTTCTGGAACCGGTCGCGATTTCGCCGGATTCGATGACGAACAAACGATTCTCGCGCGCCGAACCGGGGCTTGCTGCTGCTGCAGCAGGGGCGAACCCCGTTTCGGCGCGCGAGGATGCCGGAGCGGAAGGGGCGCAGACAAGGCGAGAGGCCGCCCGTCCCGGAAGGGACGAACGGCCTCTCGAAGAGTGCTTACCGGACTCGACTCAGCAGTCGAAGTACAGCTGGAACTCGTAGGGGTGCGGGCGCAGGTTGACCGGAGCGATCTCCTGCTCGCGCTTGAGCGAGATCCAGGTCTCGATGAGGTCGGTGGTGAAGACGCCGCCCTCGGTGAGGTACTCGTGGTCGCGCTCGAGGTTGTCGATCACGGCCGACAGGCTGGTGGGGGCCTGCGGGATGTTCTTGGCCTCCTCCGGCGGGAGCTCGTAGAGGTCCTTGTCGACCGGAGCGAGCGGCTCGATCTTGTTCTTGATGCCGTCGAGGCCGGCCATCATCTGCGCCGCGAAGTTCAGGTAGGGGTTACCCGAGGAGTCGGGAGCGCGGAACTCGAGACGCTTGGCCTTCGGGTTGTTGCCCGTGATCGGGATACGCACGGCGGCCGAACGGTTGCGCTGGCTGTACACGAGGTTGATCGGAGCCTCGTAGCCCGGCACCAGACGGTGGTACGAGTTGATCGTCGGGTTCGTGAAGGCGAGCAGCGACGGCGCGTGGTGGAGGATGCCGCCGATGTACCAGCGGGCGAGGTCGGACAGACCCGCGTAGCCGGACTCGTCGTGGAACAGCGGCTTGCCGTCCTTCCACAGCGACTGGTGCACGTGCATGCCCGAGCCGTTGTCGCCGAAGAGCGGCTTCGGCATGAAGGTGGCGGTCTTGCCGTTCTTCCACGCCGTGTTCTTGACGATGTACTTGAACAGCTGCAGGTCGTCGGCTGCGGAGAGCAGCGTGTTGAACTTGTAGTTGATCTCGGCCTGGCCGCCGGTGCCCACCTCGTGGTGGCCGCGCTCGAGCTCGAAGCCGGCGAGCTGCAGGTTGGTGGAGATCTCGTCGCGCAGGTCGACGTAGTGGTCGTACGGAGCGACGGGGAAGTAGCCACCCTTCGGGCGGACCTTGTAGCCGCGGTTCGGGGTGCCGTCGGCGTTGTACTCGGCGCCGGTGTTCCACGAGCCGGAGATCGAATCGAGCTCGTAGAACGCGCCGTTCATCTTCGAGTCGTAGGAGACGGAGTCGAAGATGTAGAACTCGGCCTCGGCACCGAAGAAGGCGGTGTCGGCGATGCCGGTGCTGATCAGGTATTCCTCGGCCTTACGCGCGACGTTGCGGGGGTCGCGGCTGTAGGACTCACGGGTGAACGGATCGTGGACGAAGAAGCTGACGTTCAGGGTCTTGGCGGCGCGGAAGGGATCGATGCGGGCGGTCGTCACATCGGGGAGCAGGAGCATGTCCGACTCGTGGATGGACTGGAAACCCCGCACGGAGGATCCGTCGAATGCCAGGCCGTCCTCGAAGACGTCCTCGTTGAACGCCTTCGCCGGGATCGAGAAGTGCTGTTCGATGCCGGGCAGGTCCGTGAAGCGGATATCGACGTACTCGACGTTCTCTTCCGCGATGTACTTGATGACCTCTTCGGCCGTGGTGAACGCCACGCTTGTGCTCCTTCAGTCGGTGCGCGCCATGGGTGCTGGGCGCCTGCGTCGGATCAGACGTTATGGATCTGGTGTTGCCCGTCCATCAAGCCTATGTTTCGCGGGTGTTACACATGCCTTCGTCCTGCTGTGAGGTCGAAAAGGTGGTATAAGTCACCGCGGCCAACACGGGTCGACGCTGGTCCGCCCATGAGAGCTTATCCTGGTGCCATGGCACGCATGACGGGCAGTTGGCTTTCCGGGCCTGCTGCGGCGCTTCCCAAAGGTCTCCAGCAGGAGCAGGACTATCCCGGGCAACTGCTCGGCCTCCCCGAACACGGCCCCGGCTCCATGGTGCCCACCGTCCGCCGGGTACTCGCCCTCGCGGTCGACTGGTTCATGTCCATGGCGATCGCGGCCGGCCTCGTCGGGGGCAACCCGCTCGAGAGTCCGCTGCTGTCGTCGTACACCCTCATCATCTGGTTCGTGGTGGGCGTGGGATGCGTGAGCCTGTTCTCGTTCACCCCCGGACAGTTCGTCGCCGGGCTGCAGGTCGTGCGGGTGGACGCCCCCGCGAGGGTCGGCATCGTGCGCGCGCTCGCACGTCAGGTGCTACTGGTGTTCATCGCCCCGGCGCTCGTCACCGACATCGACGGTCGCGGCCTGCAGGATCGCGCCACGGGCACCGCGGTCGTCCGTTCGCGCTGACGCGCAGGCGTCCGTTCGCGCTGACCGCGACCACCCGCAAACTTCTCCGCATACACCGAAGGCCGCCTTCGTCCCCGGGACGAGAGGCGGCCTTCGGCGTAGTTCGGAAGATCAGCGGCGGCGCATGGTGCGCTGCACGCTGCGCATCTTCGCGCCGGCGGGAAGCGGGCCCTTGGGCATGGCCGGCCCGGACTTCTTCGTGCTCAGCGCCGACAGGCGACCTTCGATGGTGTCCATCCGCTTGGTATCGATGTTGCGGGGCAGCTTGTTCAGACGCTTCTGCAGCTGGGAGAGCTGGATCTGGCCCTCCTCGTTGCCGACGACGAACTCGTAGATCGGGGTGTCGCCGACGAGACGCGCGACCCGCTTCTTCTCCTGGGCCATCAGGCCCTTCACGCGACCGGGGTTGCCCTCACCGACGAGGATGATGCCGGGACGTCCGATGACGCGGTGCACGGCGTCGAGCTGGGTGGTGCCCGCGACCGCCTGGCTCACGCGCCACGCGCCCTGCAGGTTGTCGAGCGCCCACGCGGCCGCACCGGCCTGACCGTCGGCCTTCGCGTACACGCTCTTCTGCACGCGGCGCCCGAAGATGATGAAGGCCAACAGGACGCCGACGAGGATGCCGACCGGCAGCAGGAACCACTGGATGTCGAAGATCAGGCCGACGAGGAAGAACACCACGATCGAACCGACGAGGGCACCGATCATCCACGGCAGGAGTGCCTTGTCCTCCTTGCGCTGGATCTGGAACGCCTGCCATAGCTGGGTTCGACGCTCCTTCGACGCCTGCTTGCGTGCGGCCTTCGCCGCGGCCTTCGCTTCCTTGTCGGTCTTGCTGCCCTTCGCCATGTACTCAAGGATACGGCCCCGGTGGTGGCACGTTTACCACCACCGGGGCCGCCTGAGGACCTGCCGCGACGAGCGGCGGGAGGTCAGTTGCCGAAGCGCGCGAGAACGGCGCCGGCTTCCTGGGACGCCGTGCCCTCCTCGGCGAGATGCGCCTGGTCGGCGGGAAGTTCGCGTCCGTGGTGGGCCATCGCCTGTGCGTACAGGCGACCGGCGCGGTACGACGAACGCACCAGCGGACCGGCCATCACACCGGCGAACCCGATCTCGCGGGCGGTCTCGGAGTGATCGACGAACTCCTGCGGCTTGACCCAGCGCTCGACCGGATGGTGGAGCGGGGAGGGCCGCAGGTACTGGGTGATCGTGATGATGTCGCAGCCGGCGGCGTGCAGGTCGTGCAGCGCTTCGGTGACCTCCTCGGGGGTCTCGCCCATGCCGAGGATGAGGTTGGACTTGGTGACCAGTCCGAAGTCGCGGGCCTGCCGGATCACGTCGAGCGACCGCTCGTAGCGGAAGGCCGGACGGATGCGCTTGAAGATCCGCGGCACGGTCTCGACGTTGTGCGCGAGCACCTCGGGACGCGACTCGAAGACCTCCTGCAGCAGGTCGGGCTTGCCGTTGAAGTCGGGGATGAGGTTCTCGACGCCGGTGCCCGGGTTGAGCGCGTGGATCTGCTTCACCGTCTCGGCATACAGCCATGCGCCGCCGTCGGGCAGATCGTCGCGGGCGACGCCGGTGATCGTGGAGTAGCGCAGACCCATCGAGCGGACCGACTCGGCGACACGACGCGGCTCGTCGCGGTCGAGCGCGGCGGGCTTACCGGTGTCGATCTGGCAGAAGTCGCAGCGACGGGTGCACTGCTCGCCACCGATGAGGAATGTCGCCTCGCGGTCTTCCCAGCACTCGTAGATGTTGGGACAACCGGCTTCCTCACAGACCGTGTGCAGACCTTCGCGTCGCACCAGGCCCTTGAGGTCGGTGTACTCCGGGCCCATCTTCGCCCGGGTCTTGATCCAGTTGGGTTTGCGTTCGATCGGCGTCTGCGCGTTTCGGGTCTCGATCCGCAGCAGCTTGCGTCCTTCTGGGGCCACAGTCACGCACTCGATCGTACGCCGCCGGTCCTGCCCGGACCCGGCGGGGGCGACCGCCCTTCAGAACCGGTGTGTCGTGAATTCCGGGGTGGTGGTGGGAATTCCGGACGCCCCGACGGCGTGCTCGAAGGTGACCCGCTCGATGTCGCACTCGGTCACGGGGATTCGGCCGTCGAGAGCGGCGATGACGGCCTCGGTGACGGCCGGGATCACGTCGTCGACGGTGACCTCCCGGCCGAGTTCGCCGGTGAGCGACGCGACTCCGGCGTCGCGGATGCCGCACGGGACGATCGAGTCGAACGCGTCGAGAGCCGAATTGCAGTTGAGTGCGAAGCCGTGCATGGCGACACCACGTTGCACCCGGATGCCGATCGCAGCGATCTTGCGTTCGGGGAGCCAGTGCCCGTCGCGCAGCTCGGCGGGAAGCCAGACACCGGAGCGTCCTTCCACGCGGCCGCAGTTCAGGCCCATGTCGGTACAGACGCGGATCAGGCCCTGTTCGACGCGACGCACGTAGCCGACGACGTCGATCGGCTCGGCGAGCTTGACGATGGGATAGCCCACGAGCTGCCCGGGGCCGTGCCAGGTGATCTTGCCGCCGCGGTCGACGTCGATGACGGGCGTGCCGTCGGGGGGGCGGTCGCCGTCCTCGGTGCGGCGCCCGGCCGTGTAGACGGGCGGGTGTTCGAGCAGGAGCAGGGTGTCGGCGCCGATGCCGTCGGCGCGCTCGTTCGCGAGTTCGCGCTGCCTCTCCCAGGCCTCGAGATAACCGAGGGTTCCGAGACATGCGACGGCGACGGGAGCCGAATCGGAACGGGCGGAAGACGAGGGATCACTCATGTTCCTGAACTCTACGCCGCACCGCAGGGGGAGGGCACCCGCTGTGGCGCGGACGCCGACGGGGGCATCACGGCAGTGGTGATGCCCCCGTCGGAGGTCGTCGGACGGATAGTCCGGATCCGGAAACCTACAGTCCCAGATCGGACTCGAACGCGCCCTCCTCGAGACGATGCTTGATCGTCTTGAGGAAGCGGCCCGCGTCGGCACCGTCGATCAGGCGGTGATCGTAGGTAAGCGGCAGGTAGCACATCGAGCGGACGCCGATGGACTCGTTGCCGGTCTCGTCGATCACCACGACCGGACGCTTGACGATGGCGCCGGTTCCGAGCATCGCGGCCTGCGGCGGCACGAGGATCGGGGTGTCGAACAACGCGCCCTGGCTACCGATGTTGGTGATGGTGAAGGTGCCACCGGCCAGCTCGTCGGGCTTGAGACCACCCTTGCGGGCACGCTCGGCGATGTCGGCGATCGCGCGGGCGAGCTCGGCCAGCGACAGGTCGCCGGCGTTGTGGATCACCGGGGAGAGCAGGCCCTGCTCGGTGTCCACCGCGATGCCGAGGTGCTCGGCCGCGTGGTAGGTGATCTCCTTCTTGCTGTCGTCGAAGGAGGCGTTGACGTTCGGGTGCGCGCGCAGCGCCTCGACGACAGCCTTGGCGAAGAACGGCAGGAAGGTGAGGTTGACGCTCTCGCGCTCGGAGAACGCCTTCTTCGCCTGGGCCCGCAGCTGGGCGATCTTGGTGACGTCGACCTCGAAGGTCTGGGTGAGCTGCGCGGTGGTCTGCAGCGACTCGAGGGTCTTCTTCGCCGTGATCTGGCGGATGCGGTTGATCTTCTGGGTCGTTCCGCGCAGCTTGGCGAGCTCGGGGCGCACACCCGGAGCCGGACTCGCCGGAGCGGCCGACTTCTGCTGCTCGCCACCGGCTGCCTTGCCACCCTCGGCGGCAGCGAGGACGTCCTGCTTGCGGATGCGGCCACCGACACCGGTGCCCTTCACCGTCGACAGGTCGACGCCGTGCTGCGAGGCGAGCTTGCGCACGAGCGGGGTGACGTACGGGGTCGCACCGCTCGGGGTGGACTCCTCCTGAGGCGCGGGCTTCGGGGTCGTCGCCGCGGTCCCGACCGGCTTCGGTGCGGGAGCCGGGGTGGCCTGCTCGACCTTCGGGGCCTGCTGCTGTGCGGCGGGCTTCTGCTCGGCGGGCTTCGGAGTCTCCTGCTTCGGAACCTCCTGCTTCGGCGCGGGCTTCTCCTCGGCGGGAGCGGACTGCTGGGCCGGGGCTTCGCTGCCGATGACGGCGAGCTGTCCGCCGACCTCGACGGTCTCGTCCTCCTGAGCGGTGATCTCGGTGAGGATGCCGGCGACCGGGGAGGGGATCTCGGTGTCGACCTTGTCGGTGGAGACCTCGAGGAGCGGTTCGTCCACGGCGACCTCGTCGCCGACGGCCTTGAGCCAGCGGGTGACGGTGCCTTCGGTGACCGACTCGCCCAGTGCCGGCATGGTGACCGGGGTGCCCTCGCCGCTACCACCCGAGGATGCGGGCTGCGCGGGGGCGGACGGAGCCGGAGCGGCCTCCTCGGACGGCTCGGTGGTGGGCTCGACGGCCGGCGCCGACTCCTCGGCCGGGGCGGACTGCTCGGCGGGAGCGGACTGCTCGGCGGGAGCGGACTGCTGGGCCGGGGCCTCGCTGCCGATGACGGCGAGCTGTCCGCCGACCTCGACGGTCTCGTCCTCCTGAGCGGTGATCTCGGTGAGGATGCCGGCGACCGGGGAGGGGATCTCGGTGTCGACCTTGTCGGTGGAGACCTCGAGGAGCGGTTCGTCCACGGCGACCTCGTCGCCGACGGCCTTGAGCCAGCGGGTGACGGTGCCCTCGGTGACCGACTCGCCCAGTGCCGGCATGGTGACCGGGGTGCCCTCGCCGCTACCACCCGAGGATGCGGGCTGCGCGGGGGCGGACTCCGCGGCGGGCTCCTCCGCGGGAGCCTCTTCGGCCGGTGCCTTTTCGGCGGCGGGTGCGGAATCTTCGCCGGCTTCCTCACCGGCGTCACCGATCACCGCCAGTTCGCCACCGATCTCGACCGTGTCATCCTCCTGGGCGACGATCTTGACCAGCACGCCGGCTGCAGGCGACGGGATCTCGGTGTCGACCTTGTCCGTGGAGACTTCGAGCAAGGGCTCGTCGACTTCGACCGTGTCTCCTTCCTGCTTGAGCCATCGCGTGACAGTTCCCTCGGTGACGCTCTCACCAAGCGCTGGCATCTGGACGGAGAAGGCCATGTCTGTTGACTCCTCGACGGTTGTGTTCGTGTGTGTTGAGTTGTACCGACTCGTGGTCGCCGACCATTGTGTGGTCGTTGACCATTGTGCGCGGGCCAGGAACCCCGTGCCTGCTGGTTCACGTGTTCGGTCGGGCCGATACCGGCGGGGCATGGCCCCTCCCATCCTTGCACCTATCTTTCGGTGATGTTCGGGGAGGGGCGGATCACCTCACACCGGGGTTCCGCTGTTACCGATCACACCGGTCCTCTCCCTCGCCCCGGGCGGGGCCAGGCGGGGAGAGGACCGGTGTGGAAGATCATCCGTTGGCGGCGATGTCCTCGATCACGGCGAGCATGGTGCGCACGGGCACGCCGGTGCCGCCCTTGCCGACGTAACCGAACGGTCCGCCGGTGTTGAAGGCCGGGCCGGCGACGTCGATGTGCGCCCACTGCACACCCTCGGCGACGAACTCCTTCAGGAAGATGCCGGCCGTGAGCATGCCGCCCCACCGGTGGGGGGAGACGTTCGCGAGGTCGGCCACGCGGGACTCGAGATCACCGCGCAGTTCCTTCGGGAAGGGCATCGCCCAGCCGTTCTCACCGACCTCCTGGGACAGAGCGGCCACGCGGTCGCGGAACTCGTCGTGACCCATGACGCCCGGCGTCCGGGTGCCGAGGGCGACCATCTGTGCGCCGGTGAGGGTCGCGGTGTCGATGAGGTAGTCGGGATCGTCCTCGCATGCGCGCACGATGGCGTCGGCGAGGATCAGGCGACCCTCGGCGTCGGTGTTGATGACCTCGACGGTGGTTCCACCGTACTGGGTCAGCACGTCGCCCGGACGCTGCGCGGTCGACGACGGCATGTTCTCGGCCATCGGCACGGTCGCGGTGACGTCGGCGGCGACACCGAGCTTCGCGGCGAGCACGACGGTCGCGACGACCGCGGCGGCGCCGGCCATGTCGGAGGTCATCGCCTCCATGCCGGCGGCGGGCTTGATGGAGATGCCGCCGGTGTCGAAGGTGATGCCCTTGCCCACGAGCGCGACCTTCGGGGCCTTGCGCTTCTTCGACGAGTAGGACAGGCGCACGAGACGCGGGGGACGCGACGAGCCCTTGCCGACGCCGACGATGCCGCCGAAGCCCTTCTTCTCGAGCACCTTCTCGTCGAGGATCTCGACCTTCAGACCGGCGGCCTCGCCGAGTGCCTTCGCGCGCTCGGCGAACTCTGCCGGGAACAGGTGGCTCGGCGGGGGGTTCACGAAGTTCCGGGCCGTCGCGACGGCCTCGGCGATCGCGACGGAGCGGGAGAGCGCCGCCTTCGCCGCGCGGTCGCGGGTCGAAGGCACGAGCAGTTCCACCCGCGCGACCGCCTGCGCGTCCTTCTTGGGTGCGGACTTCTCCGACCGGAACTCGGTGTAGGTGTAGGCGCCGAGCGCGAAACCTTCCGCCGCGGCACCGAGGTCGACGGCGGACAGTGTGGTCGCGACCGTCTCCACACCTGTCAGTGCGCGTGCCGCGACCCCGGCGGAGCGGCGGATCTGCTCGGCGTCGATCTTGTCGGCGTCGCCGAGACCGACGGCGAGCACGCTCGTCACGGGCAGGGAGGCAGGCGCCGGCACGCGGGTGAGCTCCTCGCCGCGGCCTTTCGCGCCCACGGCGACCAGGGAGTCGAGCAGTTCGCCGAGAACCGCTTCGTCGATCGGGGCGTCGCCCGCGAGGATCTCGGGGGTGCCGTCGGCGGAGGTCACGCCGATCACCAGGACATCGGCTCGTTTGGAAACCGAACCGGCGAGAACGAGTTCGGGAAGATCGGGAGTGGGTGCACTCACAGGGCATCTCCTTGGAGCTTGGTCGGGAACGAGCGAGTCGTTCTCTTGCGGCGTCGTTCGGTGCGAGGGGAATCGCCTCGATGTAATCGACCCTAATGACAACGACGCCCGGCGTCGCTGTCGGACACGGTGGCGGTGGGATAGCGTCGTACGCCATGAGCGACGAGGAACTGAAGCAGGGCCCCATCCACACCGTGCACGTCGAACTCGGTGCGACCTTCGCTCCGTTCGGCGGCTGGGAGATGCCGGTCTCCTACGCAGGGACGGTCGCCGAGCACACGGCCGTGCGCGAGAACGTGGGACTGTTCGACGTCAGCCACCTGGGCAAGGCACTCGTCGCCGGACCGGATGCCGCCCAGTTCCTGAACACCACGCTCAGCAACGACCTCACCCGCATCGGTCCCGGCAAGGCGCAGTACACCCTGTGCTGCACCGAGAACGGCGGTGTCGTCGACGACCTGATCGTCTACCACGTCTCCGACGACGAGCTCTTCCTCGTTCCGAACGCGGCCAACACCGCAGCGGTCGTCGAGGCGCTGACCGCCGCGGCACCGGCCGGCGTCACAGTGACGAACCAGCATCGCGACCACGCGGTGTTCGCCGTCCAGGGGCCGAAGGCCGTCGAGGTCCTCGAGGCGCTCGGCCTGCCCACCGACATCGCCTACATGGGCTTCGCCGACGCCGAGTACGAGGGTGCTCCGGTGCGCGTGTGCCGCAGCGGCTACACCGGCGAACGGGGCTACGAGGTGCTGCCGCGCTGGGACGACGCCGAAGGTGTCTTCCGCGCGCTGCTCGACGCCGTCCGCGCACAGGGCGGTCAGGCCGCCGGTCTCGGCGCCCGCGACACCTTGCGCACCGAGATGGGCTACGCGCTGCACGGGCACGAGCTGTCCGTCGACATCTCGCCGCTCGAAGCGCGGGTCGGCTGGGCCGTGGGCTGGAAGAAGCCGCAGTTCTGGGGTCGCGACGCGCTGGTCCGCGAGAAGGAGGCGGGCCCGGCACGGAAACTGTGGGGCCTGCGGGCGCTCGACCGCGGCGTCCTGCGTCAGGACCTGACCGTGCGTCGCGACGGTGACGAGGTAGGGCGGACCACCTCGGGCACCTTCTCGCCGACCCTCAAGATCGGCATCGCCCTCGCACTCCTCGACACCGCCGCCGGACTCGAACCGGGCGACGAAGTGAGCGTGGACGTGCGCGGACGGTCGCTGCGCGCCGAAGTGGTGGCTCCGCCGTTCGTCGAGGACCACACCAGATAGGGCTTCTGCAGGCGGTTGTACCATTGTCCTCCATGACAGGTGTCCTCGAATTCGCCCGCGTCCAGCATCCTTCACCGAGCTCTGCGGAGCGGCGCCAGGAGGTTCTGTCGAATCCCGGTTTCGGGCAGTACTTCACCGATCACATGGTGTCGATCACTTACACCGGCGGGATCGGTTGGCACGACGCGAAAGTCGAGCCGTACACCCCGATATCCCTGGACCCGGCCGCGATGGTCCTGCACTACGGGCAGGCGATCTTCGAGGGTCTCAAGGCCTACCGGCAGGCCGACGGCAGCATCGCGTCGTTCCGCGTGACCGCCAATGCCGCGCGCATGAACCGGTCCGCGGAGCGGCTCGCGATGCCGTACCTGCCGCCGGAGCTGTTCGTGAAGGCGATCACCGAGCTGGTCGAGGTCGACAACGAGTGGGTTCCCGCCGCCGGCGGCGAGGATTCGCTCTACCTGCGTCCCTTCGCCTTCGCGACCGAGCCGGCTCTCGGCGTGCGGCCCGCGAAGGAGTACAAGTTCCTCGTCATCGCGTCCCCGGCGGGTGCCTACTTCCCGCGCGGCGTGAAGCCGGTCAACGTGTGGCTCTCCCGCGAGTACGTGCGCGCCTCCCCGGGCGGCACGGGCGCCGCGAAGTTCGCCGGCAACTACGCGGCTTCGCTCGTCGCGCAGGCGCACGCTGCCGAGCAGGGCTGCGACCAGGTGGTCTGGCTCGACGCGATCGAGCGCAAGTACGTCGAGGAGATGGGCGGCATGAACCTGTACTTCGTGTACGGGTCCGGTGCCGACGCGCGTCTGGTCACCCCGGAGCTGTCCGGCTCGCTGCTCCCCGGCATCACCCGCGACTCGCTGCTCACCCTCGCCAAGGACTCCGGTCTCTCGGTCGAGGAGCGACGCATCAGCACCGACGAGTGGCGCGAGAAGGCCGGCAGCGGTGAGATCACCGAGGTGTTCGCGTGCGGTACCGCCGCGGTCATCACGCCGGTCGGCAGCGTCAAGGACAAGGACGGCGAGTTCACCATCGCCGACGGCGAGCCCGGCCCCATCACGATGGCCCTGCGCGACACCCTGACCGGCATCCAGCGCGGTACCTTCGCCGACACCCACGGATGGATGACGACGCTGCGCAAGTGACGTAGCCACGAACGCGAAGGGATGTTGCCGGATTTCCGGCAGCACCCCTTCGTCGTTTCCGGACGCAGTGCGATCTAGAGCAAGGCCGCCGCAGCCACCGCGACGGCAGAGACCGTGCCCTCGGTGACCGCGCCGAGCACGTCGCCGTTCATGCCGCCGAAGCGCGCGACGCAGTGACGGGCGAAAAGCACCGAGGCGACCAGCACCACCGTGACGACGAGCGGTCCCGCCCAGAGCGGACCGGGCAGGCACACGAGCGACAGTGCCACCGCGGCCACCGTCCACACCGTGATCGGCACGACACCCTGCGTCCCCGCCACGAGCGAGCCGAAGCCGCTGCCGGGCGCTGCCGGGACACCGCGCCGGCACGCGACGACCACGGCCACACGTCCGGAGAAGACCGCGAACCCGACCGCCCCCCACGCGTCGGTGTCGACGAGCGCACCGAACGAGGCGGCCTGCAGACCGAGGACGACGACGAGCGCCGCCACACCGAAGGGACCCGCGCCGCCGCTGTGCATCACCTCGCGCGCCCGCTCGGGCGGGCCGTAGCAGCCGAGACCGTCGGCGGTGTCACTCAGGCCGTCGACGTGCATTCCGCGGGTGCCGACCGCCAGCACCCCGACACACACCAGGCCCGTCACCAGTGGTGGCGTCCCGACGGCGGAACCGATCAGGCAGACGGCGGTGGCCGCGGCGGCGAGTACGGCACCGGCGATCGGCGCCACGGAGATCGCACGTCCGGCGACCGTCCGGTCGATCTCCGTCGGGCCTCGCGCGGGCAGGACCGTCAACCACGACAGGGCCAGCGCGCCCCCGCCGAGCCAGGCGCGGATCATCAGTCGGCGTTTGCCGGGGCGCTCTCGTCGCGGGTGCTCACGCCCGCTTCGGAGAAGGTGGCCATCTGCGCGAGAATCGCGACCGCACCTTGCAGCACCGGCAGCGCCGTCACGGCTCCCGATCCCTCGCCGAGGCGCATACCGAGGTCGACGATCGGTTCGAGCCGGAGATGACGCAGCGCGATGGTATGGGCGGGTTCGGCCGACCGGTGACCGGACACCCACCAGCGTGCCGCGCCGGGTGCGAGTTCCTCGGCGACCATCGCAGCAGCGGTGACGACGACGCCGTCGAGGATCACCGGCGTCCGGCGGACCGCGGCCTGCGCGAGGAATCCCGCCATCGCAGCGAAGTCCGCGCCACCGGCGGTGCGCAGCAGGGCGACGGGATTGCGTACGTGGGGCCGCGCCCGCCACATGGCGTCGCGGATCGCGGTGACCTTGCGCATCCACCCCGCGTCGTCGACGCCGGTGCCGCGGCCGACCGCGGCCACGGGTTCGGTGGAGGTGAGGATGGCGATGAGAACGGTTGCAGGAGTGGTGTTCCCGATCCCCATATCGCCCGCGACGAGGAGATCGGCGCCTTCGTCGACCTCGCGGTCGGCGAGCGCACGGCCGGCCTCGATCGCGCGGACCGTCTCGTCGTGCGTGAGCGCGTCCTCGCGGTCGATGCTGCCGCTCGAGTGACGGATCTTGAGCTCGGACACCTCGGGGGAGGTGTCGCTCTCGACTGCCATGTCGACGACCCGCACTCCTGCGCCCGCGGCGGCGGCGAGCACGTTCACGGCGGCGCCACCCGCGGACAGGTTCGCCACCATTTGCGCGGTGACCTCCGGCGGATAGGCCGAGACCCCGTTGCGCGCGACGCCGTGGTCACCTGCGAAGACCACGACCCGCGGTCGGCGGAAGGGATGGGGCGGGACCTCGCCCTGACAGGCGGCGACCCAGCACCCGAGTTCCTCGAGCCGTCCGAGTGAGCGGGCGGGTTTCGTCAGATCCCGCTGGCGTTCCTCGGCGGCGACGCGTGCTTCGAGATCGGGTGGGTCGACGCGCGGGAACTCGACGTCGGCGGGGGAATCGGAACCGCTGGTCACAGGTCACCTCTCGGACGGATCTTCACGCGAGAACGCTATCAACCGCCCGCTCTGGCAGAAATCCGATGCTATGCGTCATCACTGCCACTTCTCGGCGATCGGATTCGGTCGGAGGATCGAGACATGATCGAACTCACAGTCACCGTCCTGGTCCTGTCCACCCTGGTCATCGGTCTCGAGGTGCTCCGCCGGCGGACCGCTACCGCGCCGGCCTGGGTCCGGCGCGCGCCCTGGCGACTCCACTGGGAGCGCCCCGCACGGACGACTCGGCCGCGGCACCGCATGTCGCAGGACGTGCAGGCCGCGGCCGAGATCCGGAGCTACCGCCGGTGGTGTGCGGGGCGCCTCACAACTGAGGTCGCCGGGAGGTCAGACGGCGTCCCCCGGGCCGACCCGGGGGAGCGGTGCACGCAGCTTCTTGATCTGGGAGGCGCGCACGAAGGCGTACCAGCCGAGGCCGAAGCCACCGTCGGTCGAATCGGGGAAGCGCTCGCGCACCTTCTTGTTGACCATTCGCCCGAGATAGATGCCCTCGATGATCATCAGGAACATCATCACGAACATCGCGAGCGTGACGTACTGCTGCACCACCGGCCCGAGGAACATCGACATGATGAGCACGAGCGCGAGCGGCATGAACAGGCCGACGAGATTGCGCCGGCTGTCGACGATGTCGCGCACGTAGGCGCGCACTGGGCCGCGGTCGCGGGGGAGCAGGTACTTCTCCTCGCCCGCGAGCATCCGGTTGCGACGCTCGGACGCGTCGGCGCGACGCTGCGCGGCGGCCGCCTTGCGCTCCTCCTTGCTCTGCGACTTGCGCGCGGCCTTGCGGCGCTCGCGGGCTTCCTTCGCAGTCAGGGGAGCGGGGGCGACGGGACCGCGACGACGGTTCTCGGCGTCGCGCCGTTTGGGCGTCGGACGCCCCTTACCGGTCGTCGCCTTCGCGGACGCGGAATCGTCGGGAGTCGCGGCCGGGGAGTCCTCGGTCGCAGGAACCTGGTGATCGGCGGAGTCGTCGGAACCACCGCGGCGTAGCAACTTCACACCACCAGGCTATGGGATAGTGGAGAGAAGCGGAAAATTCCGCACGCCATACCACGCTCGGCGCAACTCGTCCACGAGGAATAGATTCCGGCGCGGTACCGTTGAACCATCGGGTTTCGACACGAACGACAGGGAGCGCCCATGACTGTGCAGCAAGAGACCGATACTCACGGCGTCATCCTGACCGAGGCCGCCGCTGCGAAGGCGAAGGCACTGCTCGATCAGGAGGGCCGCGACGACCTCGCACTGCGTATCGCCGTGCAGCCCGGAGGCTGTGCCGGTCTGCGGTACCAGCTGTTCTTCGACGACCGCACGCTGGACGGCGACCTCACGAAAGAATTCGCCGGTGTGACGCTCGCCGTCGACCGGATGAGCGCGCCGTACGTCGAGGGTGCGTCGATCGACTTCGTCGACACCATCGAGAAGCAGGGCTTCACCATCGACAACCCGAATGCCACGGGGTCGTGCGCCTGCGGCGACTCGTTCAACTGAACCGAGAACGCACCTCGGAACCCCGGCGCTTCACGGCGCCGGGGTTCCGTCGTTTCCGCGGTAGTACCGTGGGACCGCTCCGGCTCTCCGTGTGAGCAGCCACACCATCGACATCCGCGGAAAGGCTCAGCCACGTGACTATCGCCGTGACCGGCTCCATCGCCACCGACCACCTCATGCGCTTTCCCGGCCGGTTCGCCGAGCAGCTGCTCGCCGACCAGCTCGCGCACATCTCCCTGAGCTTCCTCGTCGACGACCTCGTCGTCCGGCGCGGCGGAGTGGGCGGCAACATCGCCTTCGCGATGGGTGTCCTGGGCGGAACGCCGGTGCTCGTCGGCGCCGTCGGCGCCGACTTCACCGAGTACCGCACCTGGCTCGAGGACCACGGGGTCGACTGCTCGTCGGTGCGGATCTCGCAGACCGCCCACACCGCCCGCTTCGTGTGCACTACCGACCTGGACATGGCGCAGATCGCCTCGTTCTACCCCGGTGCGATGTCCGAGGCCCGCGAGATCTCCATCGCCGACGTGGTGAGCAAGCACAGCGTCGACCTCGTGCTCGTCGGCGCCAACGATCCCGACGCGATGATCCGGCACACCGAGGAGTGCCGCCGGCTCGGCGTCCCGTTCGTCGCCGACCCGTCCCAGCAGCTCGCCCGCCTGGACGGGCAGCAGGCCGAGCAGCTCATCGACGGCGCCGAGTACCTGTTCACCAACGAGTACGAGTGGGGACTGCTGCTGCAGAAGACCGGTCTCACCGAGGACGAGGTGCAGACGAAGGTCGGCATGCGCATCACCACCCTCGGCGGTGACGGCGCGACGATCGTCGACCGCGACGGCAACCAGGTGCAGGTCGGTGTGGTGCCCGAGCGCGCAAAGGTCGACCCCACCGGTGTGGGCGACGCCTTCCGCGCCGGCTTCCTGCTCGGACACCGCTCCGGTCTGAGCATCGAACGGGCCGCGCAGCTGGGCTCGCTGGTCGCGGTGCACGTCCTCGAGACCACCGGCACGCAGGAGTGGAACTTCGACCGCACCGACGCCCTCAAGCGTCTCGCCGACGCCTACGGCACCGCCGCCGCCGACGAGATCGGCGCGATTCTCGGCGCCTGAGCGGCGGAACACCCGATCCTGGAAACGCGACGGCCGCGAACATCCCCGGGGATGTTCGCGGCCGTCGCGTACGGGTCGGGTGATCAGATCTCGACCGGGTAGGCCGGCTCCTGGATCTGCGGCACGATGCGCTTCTCCACGAAGATGCCGTGCCAGACCATGAAGCACAGCACCGTCCACAGACGACGGCTGTGATCGATCGGGCCGGTCCGGTGCTCGTCGAGCATCTTCGCCACCGCGCCCTTGTCGAGCAGGTGATCGGTCTGCGACTCGGCGATCACCTCGTGCGCCCAGTCGAACAGCTCCGTGCCGGCCAGCCAGTGCCGCAGCGGCACCGGGAAGCCCAGCTTCGCGCGGTGCAGCACGTGTGGCGGGACGATGCCCTCCAGCGCCTGCCGCAGCGCATACTTCGTCGTCTGTTTCGTGATCTTCTGGTCCAGCGGAACCTGCGACGCCACCCGGAACACCTCGGAGTCCAGGAACGGCACGCGCAGCTCGAGCGAGTTGGCCATCGTCATCTTGTCGGCCTTGACGAGGATGTCGCCGCGCAGCCACGTGAACAGGTCGAGATGCTGCATCCGTGCCACCGGATCCCAGCCGGCAGACTGCGCGTAGATCGGGGCGGTGACGTCCTGGTGCGTCCATTCCGGACGGAAGTCGCGCAGCACCGAGCGCAGCTGCGCGTCGTTGAAGCTGCGGGCGTTGCCGTAGTAGCGCTCCTCGAGCGTCATCGAGCCACGGTGCAGCAGGCTCTTGCCTCGGGTGCCCTCGGGGATGCGCTCCGAGAGCTTCCCGGCAGCCCGGCGCAGCGCCGGCGGCAGGAACTCGAACGGACGCAGCGACAGCGGCTCGCGGTAGATCGTGTAACCGCCGAACAGCTCGTCGGCGCCCTCACCCGACAGCACGACCTTGACGTGCTTGCGGGCCTCCCGGGCGATGAACCACAGCGGCACGAGCGCCGGGTCGGCCACAGGGTCGTCGAGGTACCAGATGATCTCGGGGATAGCCGCGGCGAACTCGCTGGGGGAGACCACCCGCACCACGTGCCGGGCACCGATCGCGGCCGCCGACTCTGCGGCGACGTCGACCTCGGAGTAACCCTCCCGCTCGAAACCCGCGGTGAAGGTGATGAGCTTCGGGTTGTGGCGCATCGCCAGCGCGGCGATGGCCGTCGAATCGATGCCACCCGAGAGGAACGACCCGACGGTCACGTCGGCGCGCATGTGCTTGGCCACCGAGTCCTCGAGGGCCTCGGCGATCTCGCGGTAACGATCCTGTTCGCGGCCCGCCGCGAACGGCCGGACCGGGAAGGTGGGATGGAAGTATCGCGTGATCTCCGGCTCGGCGCCGGGCGTGATACGCGCGTAGCAGCCCGACTCGAGGCGGCGGATCCGCCGGTGCAGCGTCTCGGGCTCGGGAACGTACTGCAGCACCGTGTAGTGCTCGATCGCACGAGGATCGAGCTCGGTGTCGATGCCGATCACGTCGGCGAGCTCCAGCAGACTCTTCTTCTCGCTGCCGAAGGCGGTACCGCCGGTGCCGGTCGCGAGGAACAGCGGCTTGATGCCGAACGGGTCGCGGGCGACGAACAGCTCGCGGGTGTGCGTGTCCCAGATCGCGAAGGCGAACATACCCCGCAGGCGCTGGACCGCGCGCACTCCCCAGTGGTGGTAGGCCGCGACGATCGCCTCGCTGTCGCCCTCGGTCGCGAAGGAGGTACCGAACGTCTCGGTGAGCTCCTTGCGCAGTTCGAGATAGTTGTAGATCTCACCGTTGAAGGTCAGCGCGTAGCGGTCGGGCTGCTCCGGCGGGCCCCAGCGCAGCGGCTGGTGCGAGTGCGCGATGTCGATGATCGACAACCGGTTGAATCCGAAGACGAGGTCGGCGTCGTGCCAGGTGCCGTGCTCGTCGGGGCCGCGATGGCGCAGGCAGTGCATCGCGGAGTCCACCTTCGCGACGGCGTCGTCGCTGGTGCCGTCAGTGGTCAGAAACCCGAGCAATCCGCACACGCGTGGGTTACCTCATTCCGGTCGGGGGTGTCGCGAAGAACCCCGGTGGGTGCCCAGCGCGGGACACCGCACCGCGCATGACACCGGGAACTACCACTCGGGGTCCGGCGTTGGTTCTACCGAAGTATGCCGCAGACGGTCGACATCGGGCAGCCGCGCCCGGACGCCACTGACGATCACTCGCCCGACAGGAGAAAACCGACGTCACGAGCCGGGTCTTCCGGTCGAAACGCCCAGTCCGACACTTTCTTCGTGCCCCGGCGATGGATAGCGCCCGGGTTTGGTCTACGCTGCGTAGTAATTGGGCCGGCCCTCCGGGTGTGCCCTAGTGGAATTGCGGCGATCAGGAAGGCGTGAACGTGGCGCAAGGTCGGATCCTTCGGCGGTTCGGGCTCGCAGCATCACTCGGCATTGCAGCCTTGGTGCTGACCGGGTGCTCGAGCGAAGAAATCCTTCGTTTCGGCTGGCCGGAGGGCATCACTCCTCAGGCCGAGCGTATGCGTGAACTGTGGACGTGGTCGGTTGTCGCCGCCCTCGTCATGGGAATTCTCGTGTGGGCACTCACCTTCTGGGTGATCATTGCCTACCGGCGTCGGAAGGACGATCCGGAGTTCCCGCGTCAGACGGCATACAACGTGCCGCTCGAGCTGGCTTACACCGCGGCGCCGTTCGTCGCCGTGTGTGTCCTCTTCTACTTCACGGTCGTGGTGCAGAACTACGTCCTGGAGAAGGAAGACAACCCGAACGTCGTGGTCGACGTGACGGCGTTCCAGTGGAACTGGAAGTTCGGCTACCGGACGATCGATCTGCAGGACGGCACGGCCCCTTACAACGGTATCGACGAGGTCGCCGAGGCGGCAGTTGCACAGGAGCCGTTCGACCCGTCCACCGCGCACGGTGAATCGGGTGAGGAGCACGAGGCTCCGGGAGCGATCCACGGCAAGCCCGCCGAGGACCTGTCCTACCTGCACTACGACAAGATCGAGACGATCGGCACCAGCGAAGAGATTCCGGTGCTCGTTCTTCCCACCGGGAAGCGCATCGAGTTCCAGCTGGCGTCCTCCGACGTCATCCACGCCTTCTGGGTGCCGGAGTTCCTGTTCAAGCGCGACGTGAACCCGAACCCGCGTGAGAACAACTCCGATCCGGTCTTCCAGATCTCCGAGATCGAGCGTGAGGGCGCGTTCGTCGGCCGCTGCGCCGAGATGTGCGGCACCTACCACGCGATGATGAACTTCGAGGTCCGCGCGGTCAGCCCGGAGGACTTCGCCCGGTACATCGAGCTCCGCAAGCCGGTCGAGGACGGCGGCGAAGGCCTGTCGAACGCTCGTGCGCTCGAAGCCATCGGCCAGAGCCCGATCGCGACCTCGACGACTCCGTTCAAGACCGACCGCACGGATCGGTCGGCGACCGTCGCCGCAGGCGAGTGACGGCCACCCCCTCCGACAAGGACAAGTGCTGATATGAAGATCGAAGCCAAGCTCTTCGAGGTCGTGACGGTGTTCTTCGTGCTCGTCGCCATCGTGTACGGCGTGTTCACCGGGCTCTCGGACAAGGGCATCGAATGGGCCGGCCTCACGGCCATCGTCCTCTCCGCCGGTCTGACCCTGATCGTCGGAACGTACTTCCGCTTCGTTGCTCGTCGTCTCGACACCCGTCCCGAGGACTACGAGGACGCCGAGATCAGCGACGGTGCGGGCGACCTCGGTTTCTTCAGTGCGGGTAGCTATTGGCCGATCCTGCTCGCCGGCGCAGCAGCGTTCGCCGCCATCGCACTGGCCTTCTACCAGCCGTGGATGATCGTCCTCGCGGTCGCGCTCATCATCGCGGCAGCAGCCGGCCTGGTGTTCGAGTACCACATCGGACCCGAGAAGCACTGAGCCGGTACCCTCGACCACACGGGCGCCGCACCTTCGGGTGCGGCGCCTGCGTCGTTTCCGTCGTCGTTCTCGAGGTTCAGTTCTTCAGGGAGCCCGACGCGTGGTGAGGACGACCCTCGCGGTCGCTGCAACCGTACGATTCGGATCGTCGGTCAGAGCCTCGAGCGCGTCGTCGGCGGCCGACCCGGGGATCTCCGCGAGTGCCTGCGTGAGACGTAGCCGGACACCGGCATCGTCCGAGCCGCCGAGCGCGTGCTGCAGCAACCGCACGATCTCGGCGGACGACAGCGGCCGATCTGCGAGCAGGCCGAGTACCTCGGCGGCCTCGACGTCCGACCGGCCCTCCACGATCATCTCTACGAGCACGGGGACGGCCACGTCCACCCCTCGCGCCCCGAGCGTCAGAGCCGCCGTGGAACGTGCTTTGGGATCGGTGTCGTCGAGGGCCCCCTCCAGGAGCCTCGTCGATTCGGGCACACGGAGTTCCGCGAGTGTCGCGATCGCCCGTCGCCGCACCGGCACCTCGTCGGAGTGAAGGCCCTCCGCGAGTGCCGGCAGCGCAGCGTCGAATGCGTCCGCTGCTCGGGCGAGCGACCAGCGCAGCGCGCCGGCGACGAACGGATCCTCCTCCGACAGCGCCGCCCGGACCAGCGCTGCGACCGGCAGCGTCGTGTCCTCGTCCTGGGACAGGATCGCCTGCTGGCGGCGGGAGCCGGAATCGGATTCGAACGCGCGCAACAGCGCGACGAGGCGCAGGACGTCGTCCCAACCGCTGGGGGAGGCCGAGTCGACGCCTTCGAGACGAGCGAGGAGTTCGGTCTCGGCGGCGATCCGTCCGCGCGTGTGCCGGATCAGCTCCTGCACCAGATCCGCCGGAGCGAAATCCGGTTCCCCCAGCGCACGTCCGACCTCGTTCAGCGACAGGCCGAGACTCCGGAGGCTCTCCACGTGGAAGAGCCTCCTGAGGTCGTCCTCGGTGTACTCGCGGTAGCCGCCCGAGGTACGGCCAGTCGGCGTCACCAGCCCCAGGCGGTCGTAGTGCCGCAGCATGCGGCTGCTGACACCGGAGCGCCGCGAGACCTCACCGATCAGCACCGGCTCACTCCCGGATACCGTCCGCGCCGAGTGCGGCGACGCGTTTCGCCGACTCCACAGAGAGGACGAACGCGCTGTCGGGGTCGACGCGGATCCGTTCGGTGGCCTCCGCGTGAGCGCGGACGCGCGGGTCGGGGCTGTTCATCGCCGTGTCCAGGACCGGCGCCGCGGCCTCGTCGAGTGCCGCGAGAGCGCGACCGAGGCTCAGTTGTAGGTCGCGGTCGCCGCGGCCCAGTTCGGCGCCGAGAGCCGCAGCGAGGCCGCTTTCCGAGCCCGGTGGCACGAGAGCGACCGCCGCGCGCCACGCGCTGCGTGCCACCTCGTCGTGCTCGTCGTGGAGCATCCCCGAAACCTTCGGCCATGCGACGGGATCGCCGATCTTCGACAACGTGTGCAGGGCCTGACTGCGTGCCTGTGAGACATCCGAACCGAGCTCGGCGAGCAGACGCGGCACGGTCACCCCGGCCGGCAGACGGCACAGCGCCCAGGTCAGCATGTCGCGGACGAAGAAGTCCGGCTCCACCGCGCACCGGTCGACGAGAGCGGTCACCGTTTCGGGATCGGGTGCGGTACCCGACTCGAGTGCGGCGCGCAGACGCACGGAGGCGTCGTCGGCGGACAGGGCCTCGACGAGGCGGGTGGACAGGGCCTCGACGAGGCGGGTGGACGGGTCCTGATGTGTGCGCATGGGAGGCACCTCCTTCACGACCCATTCGAGCGCTTGTCACAGTGTCAAGGTCAAGACGTACGCTCCGGACGATATCCGGTGGGGGATGGGAGAACCCCCGAATGACGAACGGGGCCCCGGACCGTGATGGTCCGGGGCCCCGTTACGAGCCGCTGATGCGGATCAGTGCTGCGACTTGTCGGGCAGCTGGGCTGCGCCGTCTCCGTTGCCGTGGACGCGCTCCTGGTACTCGCGGAGCGTGTTCCGCAGCTCGAGCTCGGCCTCGTGGTGGGCGGCCTCGAGAGCGGCGGCCTCGTCGGCCGGGTCCGGGCTCCACCAGCTGCCGGAGCCGGGCTTGCCGGCGGTGCCGAGCTTGTTCATCCGCTTCGGAACCGGGGCGGCCTGGTACTCCAGCGGAATCGGGTGGCCGTGCTCGTCCACCGGGCCGAGCGGCTGGTGGATCTCGATGTACTCGCCGGTCGGCAGGCGACGGACGATGCCCGTCTCGATGCCGTGCTCGAGCACCTGACGGTCGCTGCGCTGCAGACCCAGGCAGAACCGGTACGCGATGTAGTAGGCGAGCGGCGGGAGCAGGACGAGACCGATGCGGCCCATCCAGGTCGTCGCGTTGATCGAGATGTCGAACTTGTACGCGATGATGTCGTTGACACACATGATCGTGGCGACGGCGTAGAACGCCAGGGCCATGAACCCGATGCCGGTGCGGACCGGCACGTCGCGCGGACGCTGCAGCAGGTTGTGGTGTGCGTCGTCCTTCGTGAACTTCTTCTCGATCCACGGGTAGACCGTGAGCACGACGAACACCAGGCCCATGATCAGCGCGATCCAGAACGGCTGCGGGATCGTGTACCGGCCGAACAGGTACAGCTCCCAGGCGGGCCAGATACGGGCCATGCCGTCCGTCCACATCATGTAGATGTCGGGCTGCGAGCCGGCGGACACCTGCGACGGGTTGTACGGGCCGATGTTCCAGACCGGGTTGATCTGCAGCAGGCCGGACATCAGGGCGAGCACCGCGAAGGTCATCGCGAAGAAAGCACCCGACTTGACGGCGAAGACCGGGAGGATACGAACGCCGACGACGTTCTGCTCCGTGCGGCCGGGGCCGGGGAACTGCGTGTGCTTCTGGTACCAGACCAGCGCGAGGTGCGCGGCGATCAGGGCCAGGATGATGCCCGGGACGAGCAGCACGTGCAGGACGTAGAAGCGCGGGATGATCAGCTCACCCGGGAAGTCGCCACCGAAGATCGCCCAGTGCATCCACGAACCGATGATCGGGATCGAGAGCGTGATGCCCGAGAACGCGGCGCGGAGGCCGGTGCCCGAGAGCAGGTCGTCGGGGAGGGAGTAACCGAAGAAGCCTTCGAACATCGCCAGGATGAGCAGCAGCGAGCCGATCACCCAGTTGGCCTCACGCGGACGCCGGAACGCACCGGTGAAGAACACGCGCAGCAGGTGGACGACGATCGACGCTGCGAACATCAGTGCTGCCCAGTGGTGGATCTGTCGCACGAACAGACCACCGCGGACCTCGAAGGAGAGGTTCAGGGTCGTCTCGTAGGCGCGGGACATACCCACACCGCGCAGCGGCGTGTAGACGCCCTCGTAGATGACGTGCGCCATCGAGGGGTCGAAGAACAGGGTGAGGAAGATACCCGAGATCAACAGGATGACGAAGCTGTAGAGCGCGATCTCACCCAGGAGGAAGGACCAGTGGGTGGGGAACACCTTGTTGATCTGGCGGCGGATGCCCGCGGACAGGTGGTAGCGAGAATCGAGATTCTCGCCGATCTGTGCGGCGCGGGACGGGGTTGCAGTACTCACGGGCGACGCTCCCAGAATGCCGGGCCGAGTGCCTCGATGAAGTCACCGTTGGCGACCAGGAAGCCCTCTTCGTTCACTGTAATCGGAAGCTGCGGCAGTGCGCGAGCAGCGGGACCGAAAATCGGCTTGCCGTACTCCAGCGCATCGAACTGCGACTGGTGGCACGGGCACAGGATGCGGTGCGTCTGCTGCTCGTAGAGCGAGGTCGGGCAGCCGAGGTGCGTGCAGATCTTCGAGTACGCGAAGTAGTCGCCGTAGTTGAAGCTCTCCTGGCCCTTGCGCTTGACGACACGCTCGGTGTCCTCGGTGCGCAGGCGGATGAGCATGACGGCGTTGCGGATGCCGCGCAGGCTCTGCAGCAGAGCGTGGTCGTCACCGCGATCGGACTCGCGGAACGGGAACACCGTCTCCATACCGCCGGCGTCGAGGTCCTCCGGGCGCACCAGGACGATGTCCTGGGGGCGGCCGGTGTCGCGACGCAGGTAGATGGTCTCGCCGGGGTAGCGCGGAGTCCAGCCCGACACCCACAGCGACGACTGGTCACCCTCGGCCCACGGATTCTTGATCAGGCCGCCGAGCGGCATGATCAGACCGAGGCCGAGCGCGCCACCACCGAAGATCGCGGTGCGCTTGATCAGCTTACGGCGCGGCAGGGTGGACGTCTCGAGCGAGTCGGAGAGCTCGGCGACGATCGTCTTGCGATCGACCTCGGGCGAGCCGCCGTCGTGCCGATCCTGGATCGACACCTCCTCGGGGATGAACTTCTTGGTGAACTGCACCGCGCCCACGCCGATGCCGAGGATGGACAGACCCAGGGTCAGTCCGAGCATCGGGGTGTAGAGGCTGTCCCAGCCGTAGTTCTCGTCGCCGATGCCCTGGTACTCCCATGGCCAGAACAGGTAGATCGCGATGAACGCGACACCCGCGATGCCCGCGAGGGCGAACCAGAAAGCGACGTTGCGCTCGGCCCGCTTCTCGGCACGCGTGCCTTCGACGGGCCAGCGATCCTTGCGGAACGCGACGTCGACGCCGTCGAGGTTCGTGCCGAGCGTGACGAGATCGTCCCGGCTCATCCGGTCGAGATCTTCGACCGTGTGCTTGTTCGGCGTTTCGCCGCCACTCATGACCTTGCTCCGATCCACAGTGCAGCGCCGACGACGGCGACCATGCCGACGACCCACATGGTCGGCCCTTCGGCACCGGGGCCGAAGCCGCCGAGCCCGTAGCCACCCGGGTCTCTCGTCTCACTGGCGGACTTGATGTACGCGATGATGTCCTTCTTCTCCTCGACCGTCAGCTGACGATCGGAGAACTTCGGCATGTTCTGGGGGCCGGTGAGCATCGCGGTGTAGATCTGCTGCTCGTTGGCCGGATCCAGGTTCGGTGCGAACTTGCCGGACGAGAGCGCGCCGCCGCGTCCGGTGAAGTTGTGGCAGGACGCGCAGTTCTGGCGGAAGAGCTCCGAACCGCGTCCGATGTCGTTGCCGCGCAGTGACGACTGGGCGATCTCGCCGTTCTCGTCGCGGATGACCGTCGGGCCTCCACCGTTGGCCTGGATGTACGCGCCGAGCGCGTCGGTCTGCGCAGCGTCGAACTTCGGGTCCTTGCGGAGGGCCTGGGCCTCGTTGCGCATCATCGGCATGCGGCCCGAGGAGACCTGGAAGTAGACGGCGGCCTCGCCGACACCGATGAGGCTGGGACCGCGGTCCTGGACGCCCTGAAGATTGACACCGTGGCAGGTCACGCAGGAGGTCTCGTAGAGCTGCTGACCCTCGCGGATCAGAGCGCTCTGGTCGTCCTGCGCTGTAGCCACCTGCGGGGCAGGTGTCAGTGCGGAGGCGATGAAGCCTGCGCTGAGGAGACCGAGCGCAAGGACCAACGCTCCGGTGACGCGCCGGCGCATCTTGCGCTGGCGGCGGGACTTCGCAGCATCGGCTGCAGAGGATCGACCGGGCATGTCACCCTCGGAGGCGAGAGGTGGGGATGAACTCATCTGTATCCCTTTTTTTATGTCGGGACGGACTGGACGTCAGGGGGCTGCCTGGGCGTTCAGCTGGCTAACGGATGAAATAAATCGTGGCAAACAGCGCGATCCAAACGATGTCGACGAAGTGCCAGTAATACGAAACGACGATGGCCGCAGTGGCCTGCGCAGGCGTGAACTTGCTGACCTTCGTGCGGAACAGCAGGAACACGAATGCGATGAGGCCGCCGATGACGTGCAGGCCGTGGAAACCGGTGGTCATGTAGAACACCGAGCCGTACACGCTGCCGGGGATGGTCGTGCCGTCCTTCACCAGGGTGATGTACTCGTAGCCCTGACCGAGCACGAAGAAGGTGCCCATGCCGAGGGTGATGATGTACCACCGTCGCAGGCCGAAGACGTCGCCGCGCTCGGCGGCGAAGACGCCCAGCTGGCAGGTGAAGGAAGAAGCGATCAGCACCATGGTGATCGGTACCGCCAACCACAGGTTCAAGTGGGTGGGCGGGGGCGGCCACATGCCCTCCGGGGCCTGTGCCCGTGCCACGAAGTACATGGCGAAGAGCCCTGCGAAAAACATGAGCTCACTGGACAACCACACGATGGTGCCGACGCTGACCAGGTTGGGCCGGTTCAACGAGTGCACGCGCTGTGTGATTGCAGATCCTGAAGTCCCTACTGCGCTCGTCACGCTGGCTAGTATGACCCGTCGTAGTACGTCTTGGGCAATCGGGGCCGAAATCGGCGCGTCCGTGCAGGTCCCGGACCTGTATTTCTCCAGGTGGGCACTCGGTGGCGGGTGCTCGGTGGGGTGTCACACGGGACATTTCGGAGGGTCGCGGAGGTCACGTGCGATCGTGGTGACATGAGTACCGGAAAGGGTGTTCGGGGGTGGCTGCGGTCCCTGATCGGTCGGCGCAGCGAACCGCTCGACGCGAACCGGCCCGACCTGGTCGTGGTCGTCTCGTCCTTCGACGACGCGGAGGCGTGTTCGACGGCGCTCGAGCGTGCCGCCGAGGCGACACCTGTGTGGCAGGCCGAGGACGAGGCGGTTCTGCGGCACCACCTCGCCCTGCCCGCCGACAGGGTGGACCGGGCGGCGGAACTGGCCGGGCAGGACGGCTACGTCGTGGCCGGGACCGGCGACGGGAACGTCCCAGCCGCGGCCGTCGCGGGCGCCTCGGTGATCCTGCAGCGCGTGCAGGTCCTCGATGCACTGCACTGTGCGCAGGAGAAGTCGCGCATGGCCTCGCTTGCCCAGCGGCTCGGTGGAACGGCCCTGGGATGGGACGCTCTGCAACCGCAGGATTCCGCTGGCTAAGCTGACCGGTCGGAGGGCACGCCGGTGCCCGGTGAGGAGCGAGATGCGGCGAGGGCAGGTGCGATGAACGCGACGCGAGACGCGGACGAGGTGACGCAGAACTGGCCCTCCGTCCTGGGAGTGCTCACGGCCGGGCAGAACCTGTCCGCCGCGGAGGCGCGATGGGCGATGAGCGAGATCTTCTCCGACAACGCCACTCCCGCTCAGATCGCGGCCTTCGGTGTCGCTCTGAAGATGAAGGGCGAGACACCCGAGGAGGTGCGGGCACTCGCCGACACGATGCTCGACTACGCCCGGTTGGTCCCGGTCGACGGTGACGTGGTCGACGTCGTGGGCACCGGTGGCGACCGGGCGAACACCGTCAACATCTCCACGATGGCCTCGCTGGTCGTCGCCGCAGCGGGTATTCGCGTGGTCAAACACGGCAACCGCGCCGCCTCGTCCAAGAGCGGCGGCGCCGACGTGCTCGAAGCGCTCGGAGTGCACATCGATCTCGGACCCGACGAGGTGGCCCGCTCGGTCGCCGAGGCCGGGATCGGATTCTGCTTCGCGCCGGTCTACCACCCGGCGCTGCGTTTCGCGGCCGCACCGCGCAAGCAGATCGGCATCCCGACGGTCTTCAACGTCCTCGGCCCGCTCACCAATCCGGCCCGCCCGAGCGCCGGCCTGATCGGGTGCGCCTTCGAACCGCTCGTCCCGACCGTCGCCGGTGTGCTCGCGCAGCGCGGCAATTCGGCGCTCGTCGTCCGAGGCGACGACGGTCTCGACGAACTGACCACCTCCACGACCTCGCGCGTGCACGTCGTCCACGGCGGCGAGGTCCGGGTCGTGACGCTCGATCCGCGCGATCTCGGTATCGAACGGGTTCCGCTCGAGGCACTCCGCGGAGGCGACGCCACGGAGAACGCGGCGATCGCGCGGGCGATGCTGGCGGGGGAGACAGGGCCGGTGCGCGATGCCGTGCTCCTCAACGCCGCCGGGGCAATCGCGGCTTTCCGGGGCGTCGACGGCGTTCTCGAGGATGCCCTCACGGCCGGGCTCGAGACGGCGGCAGAGGCGATCGACAGCGGCCGGGCCACGGCCGTCCTGGAGCAGTGGGCCGAGGTCACCACGCGGCTGGGTGCCGGTTCCGGACACAAATGACCGGAGAAGAATAAGGACACACGAACGACGGGCCCGCACTGCATCGGTGCGGGCCCGGCGGTCGTCGGTGGTGCTGCGGGGTGTCAGTTCCCGATCGAGAAACCGGCCTCGACGTCGGCGCTCGAGTACGACTGGAATGCGATGTGGGTGACGGTCTTCGTCACGCCGTCGATCTTGTTGATGCCCCGGGTGACGACCTCCGCGATCTTCTCGTGGTCGCGGACCCGGACCACGGCCACGAGGTCGACGTCGCCCGCGCAGGAGTACACCGTGTCGACACCGTCGAGGTCGGCCACCGCTTGCGCGGTCTCGGGGATACGGTTCGCCTCGGCATCGATCAGGACGATCGCGTTGATCATGGGGTCTCCTTCAACCTTCCTCGGGGATTGCATCAGCCTAAGCGGTGCGGGTCGTCGGCGGAGAGGAGCCTGCGGACCGCGCGGGCGTCGCGGGCGAGCTCGGCCCACGTGCTCCACCGGCCCGCACCCCGTGTCGGTTCGCACCAGCCCTCGCTCGCCCGGACGATGCGGATGCCCTCGCCGTCGAGCCAACGTGCGACCAGACCGATCTCCTCCGGGGACGCGCCCCGGAGCGGGCCGGGTGACGGCCGCACCGTCTCGGCCGCGGCGACGATCGCCTCGACGACGGGCATCGGGCGCACACCGCGCGGTGCCACTCCGGCGGACGCGAGACGACCGGCGCGCACGACGGCGAACTCCCACCCGCCCTCGGCCCGCGGTCGCGCGGCGACGAGTTCGTCGACGGCCGCCAGCGCCGCGAGGCGTTGCGTGCGCCGCAGCGCGACGAGGGCGGCGGCGAGGCGGTCGCGGAGGCGGGCGGCGTTCTCGAACAGCTGGTCGCGCACGAGGGCGTCGAGTCGCTGCTGCGCCGATTCGACGGCGTCGTCGGCGGTTCCGCGGACGACCGCGCGCGCACGCTCGACCTGGGCTGCGTAGGCGGAGGCGTCCTGGACCCCGAAGGCGGCTGCGGCGCAGCCCCCGACCGCGACGGGCGGGCAGCGGTCGCCGTGGCGGGCCGTACGGCCGATCCTGCGCGTGCACGTGCGCAGACCGCACATCTCCGCGAGCAGTGCCGCGACATCCGCGGCGTCGGCGCGCACCGAGAACGGGCCGACCGAGTCGGGTCCGGGGGTGCGGCTCACGGCGAGGCGCGGGAACGCCTCGTCGGTGAGGATGATCCACCAACCGCGCATCGGATATTTCGACCGGCGGTTGTAGGGAGGGGTGTGGGCCGCGATCAACCGGAGTTCGCGGACGCCGGCCTCGAGCCCGTGGGCGCATTCGACGTGATCGATGCGTGTGGTGAGCGCGACCATCTCGCGCAACCGCGGTCGCGTCTCGGAGCCCGTGAAATAGGTACGGACACGCCGGTGCAGGTCGACCGCCGTGCCGACGTACAGCACCTCGTCCGACGGGCCGCGGAACATGTAGACACCCGGTTTGCGCGGCAGATGCGCGGCGAGTGCGCGTTTGGCCCTCTGCTCGGCGGTGACCACCGGCATATAGTCGCGCAGTTCGGTGAGGCTGTGGACGCCCTGGTTGCCGACCCGTTCGATGAGGGCGTGCAGGACGTCCACGGTGGCGCGTGCGTCGTCCAGGGCGCGGTGGGTGGGCACGGTGGAGACCCGGAACAGTTCGGCCAGCGCGGACAGCTTCACCGACGGCGCTTCGTCGCGTCCGAGGACGCGGCGGGCCAGCTTGACGGTGCACAGCACCTGGAAGCGGGGCCACGCGAGTTCGCACTGCGCCGTGGCCGCCTCGAGGAAGCCGACGTCGAATCCGGCGTTGTGTGCGACGAGCACCGCTCCGGACGCGAATTCCAGGAAGGCGGGCAGCACCTCCTCGACCTTGGGCGCCGCATAGACCATCGCGGTGGTGATGCCGGTGAGCTGCACGATGTACGGGGGGATGGGTCGCCCCGGATCGACGAGGGTCGCGAACTCGCCGAGCACCTCGCCCCCGCGGATCTTCACCGCGCCGATCTCTGTGATGGCGTCCTCGGCTGCCTTCCCGCCGGTCGTCTCGAGGTCGACGACGACGAAGGTGGTCTCGCGCAGCGGAGTGTCGAGCTCGTCGAAACCGAGTTGCACGCCGAGGGCGGATGGTTGCGGCGAGGTCATGCGGCAGAGCCTAGGAAGCGTCACCGACACGCCGTCGAGCGGGCTTCGGAGCGGGGTTCGGAGCACGGGGAGACGAGGATCACACTGCGTTCTTTTCGGCTCGATGAAGGGTAAACGGAGGCCGGAGAACAGACCGATCGGCCTCCGGGAACGACAATCCGGCGAATCGGGCGCATCGCCTCGTCGACGGTCGATGAGTCAGCGTGCCCTGACCTGGTTCTTCCGGAAGGAACTCGGGTGAAACGGGCGCCGGGCCTCTCCCGAGCGGAGGTGCGCCGGACAGTGGCCGTTACCGCGCCGTTATCGGACCGTTGCCCCGCGACGGCATTCCTCCAGGGGTGGGCCGAGAAGGTCGGGTCGCCCGGCAAGGCGGTCGACTTCACCGATGCCGTTTCGTAATCTTTTCGAGACCGAGCGGAGAGTTTCCGCCCCACCCCCGGGTCGGAGCCGCACGGTTACCGCCTAATCGCTTCTCCCGTCTGCGGGAGCGGTGAGCCGGGGACCCACACGTAGTACTCGGGGTGAATCCCCTCCGCTGCTCGCGGGGAGGGGTAGGGCTGATCTTCCGGCCCGAACCCGTCAGCTAACTCGGTCGGCGGGTGAACGGAAGAAACGGAGAACGTCCCCTCGTGGTTTCGAACAACAGCACGCGCACCGTCCGGCGCGCACTCGTCGCCGGTGCCATTGCTCTCGGAGCAGTCACCGTCTCGGCCGGCCCGGCGATGGCCGAGCCGATCAACATTCCCGGTGTCGGAACGTTCGACCTCCCGGCCGGTGTGACCGTGCCGCCGGAGATCGCCAACATCGTTCCGCCGGCCCCCGAGGCCGCCCCCGCGCCTCAGTCCGGTTCCTTCACCGCCCCCTTCAGCTCTGTCGGCCAGCGCGCTGCCGACGCCGCGCAGTCGAAGATCGGTGCCCCCTACGTCTACGGCGCTGCCGGCCCGAGCTCCTTCGACTGCTCGGGTCTCGTGCAGTGGGCCTACAAGCAGGCCGGTCTGAGCGTCCCGCGCACCAGCTACGAGCAGGCCTCCGCCGGTGCCCCGGTGGACGTCGCGGCTCTGCAGCCCGGGGACGTCGTGTCGTTCTACGGCGGCAGCCACACCGGCATCTACATCGGCGGCGGCAACATCGTGCACGCCTCCACCTCGAGCCAGCCGGTCAAGATCGCACCGCTGAACTCGATGCCCGTCGACGGCGCCCGTCGCTTCTGATCGGTCGGCGCCCGTCGCTTCCGATCGGCTGAGCACCCCGCTCCAGCGCCGACGCACTGCCCGAGGAGGGTGGGTCCGGTACGTACCGGACCCACCCTCCTCGTGTGTCTGCACGTCCTTTCCGATGCAGGAACTGCTTGCACAAACGACCGCTGCGTGGGAGGGCTACTCGCAGGTAGACACAAACCTATGCAATTCCGTAACCTGATCGAGACCTTTGGGAAAGGATGCGAGCCCACGTGGTTTCCGACAGGACGAAGCACCTCGTACGAGTGCAGGACAGGCGACGGACCGGCCGTCCGGCGCTCGTCGTAGCCCTCGTGATGATGGTCCTCGGTTTCACCCTGGCGCCGGCGACGGCGCAACCCGCAGGGGAGAGCCCGGCAGCACGCCTCGAGCACCTCGCGGATCTGTCGCGTCGCAGCGAACAGGCCACCGAGGCGTTGCACGCCGCCGGGGCGGATCTCGAAGCGAAGGTCGCTGCGCAGCACGAGGCCGAGGTGCGTGCCGGCCAGGCCGACGACGCGCTCGGCGCCGCTCGCGCCGAGATCGCCCGCTTCAAGCCCACCGTCGACAAGCTCGCGCGGGCCAACTACCGCGGTGCGCGCACCAACCGGCTGTTCGCCGTCATGGTGAGCGACTCGCCCCAGCAGATGCTCGACCAGATGGTCCTGCTCGACGTCCTGGGCGAGCAGACCTCGCGTGAGGTCGAGGGCTTCCGGGCGGCCACCGCCGCTGCGGCCGAGGCGGCCGTCGCCGCGCAGCATGCCGCCGACGAGGCGCGTGCCGCCGCCGAGCAGGCCCAGACCCTCCGCGACGAACTCCAGCGGCGACAGGCCGAACTCGAGGAGCAGATCGAAGGGGTCCTGAACGCCTTCGAGGCGCTGAGCGACGCGGAGAAGGCCGAACTCGCCGGCACTCCCTTCCCTCCGGGCCTCGACGCCGAGAAGATCCTGCAGCACCTCGTCCCCGGCAGCAACGGCGCCGCGCTCCGCGCCGCCCTGTCGCGGATCGGCTCGCCGTACGTGTGGGGCGCGACCGGCCCCGACCAGTTCGACTGCTCGGGACTCATGGTGTGGGCGTACAACCAGGTCGGCAAATCACTGCCCCGGTCGAGTCAGGCCCAGGCGCAAGGCGGCATCCCCGTCTCCCGCGACAATCTGCAGCCCGGCGACCTCGTGATCTTCTACGACGACGCCTCCCACGTCGGCATGTACGTCGGCGATGGCAACATGGTGCACGCGTCGACCTTCGGTGTGCCGGTGAAGGTGCAGTCGATCGATCGCTTCCCGTTCCACAGCGCCCGGCGGTACTGACCGGGTAGAGGCGGGATCGCAGCCGGTGGGCGAGGGCGTACGGGACCACCCTCGGACACCGACCTAGACTGACGCGGTGCCCGCGCGATCGCCCTTCACCGCCGGTACCCGCAAGTGGGAACGTCTCGGCCTGGCCGGGCTCGTGGTCGCGCTGGTCACGGCAGGACTGCTGCTGGCCGTCGACCCGGTGGACACCGACGACGCCGACAGCCGGGTACGGGCCGAACTGCAGGTCGTGCTCGACGACTGGGCGCACGCCGTCCGGACCGGCGACGACGGGTCCCTCGCGGAGTTGATCGACGACGCGTCTCCGGAACTCCTCGACGCCGAACGGGAGCGGATCGCGGCGATCTCCGCCGTTCCCCTCGCCGATCTCGGCTACGAACTCGCCTCCGAACCCGCGCTGCTCCTGCCGCCCGAGACGATCGCCCGGTTCGCGGCCGACGAGGTACGGGCGCACCGAGTCCACCTGCGGTACGCCGTGGACGGAATCGACGACATACCCACCCGGCGACCGGTGACCGTGCTGTTCGTCCACCGGCCGCAGGGCTGGCGGATCGCCGACGACGCACCCGATCTCGCCGGGGCGCAGACCGTCACCTGGCGAGGGCCCTGGGACCACGGCAGCCTCCACCTCGCGACCGCGCAGACCGAGGGTGGTCGCTCGCTCGTGATCGGACACCCGGACAACGCCGCCTTCGTCGACGACCTGGCAGGCGAACTGCCGTCGGTGGTCGAGGCTGTCGACGACCTTTGGGGCGATTCCTGGCCGCGACGCGCACTGGTGGTCGTGACGTCCTCACACGAGGAGTTCTCGCACCTCGTCGGGCCACGACACGACGGCGACGACATCGCGGCCGTCGCGGTCTCCGACGATGTCGACCACGAGCGCGGGATCGCCACCGGGCAGCGCATCGTCTTCAACCCGGCCGCGAGCGACCGGCTGGACGACACCTCCCGCCGGATCGTGCTCGCGCACGAGACGGTGCACGTCGCCGCACGCGCCGGCACCGTGGACGGCTCCCCGATGTGGGTCCTCGAGGGCTTCGCCGACTACGTCGGCCACCGCACGGCCGCGGAGGGCCTCGCCACCGGGCCGGTCGACGTGCAGCGGATCGCGCCGACGCTGACCCGGCAGGTACGGGCGTCGGGTGCACCGACGTCGCTGCCCGCCGACGGCGACTTCATCGGCGACCGGTCGACGCTCGCCTACGAGAGCTCCTGGTCGATCGCCGCGTACACCGCGGACCAGTTCGGACACGACACGCTCGTCTCCCTCTACCGCGCCCTCGCCGCGGGTCCCGTCACCGACGAACACCTCGACGACGTGCTCACAGACCTGCTCGGCGTCGACACCGCCGGCTTCGTGGGCGGTTGGGGTCGCTGGCTCGGAGAGCGCATCCGCGACATCCGCTGACCGGGACGGTCCGGGCCGGGCCCATCGGCACCGTCCGGAGCTCGGGACCCGTCGGCGCCTTCCCGTCGCGCTGCTTCTACGGTGGTCCCATGTCGCGGACCCTGCTGGTGACGAACGATTTCCCGCCCCGACCGGGGGGCATCCAGTCCTATCTGCACGCCTTCGCGAACCAGCTGCCGTCCGACGACCTGGTCGTCTACGCGCCGCGGTGGCGCGGCGACAGCCATGTGAAGTTCGACGCACGAGTCCCCTTCGAGGTCGTCCGTCATCCCACGACACTGATGCTGCCGACACCCGACGTCGCGCGACGGGCCACGCGGCTGCTCACCGAACACGACTGCGACACCGTCTGGTTCGGAGCGGCTGCACCGTTGGCGCTGCTGGCGCCCGTGCTGCGCCGCGCCGGCGCTCATCGCATCGTCGCCAGCACCCACGGCCACGAGGTGGGATGGTCGATGCTTCCCGCCGCCCGGCAGGCGCTGCGGCGGATCGGCGAGCACACCGACACCGTCACCTACGTCAGTCGTTACACGAGGGGGCGGTTCGCCTCGGCATTCGGCCCCGAAGCGGGTCTCGAACACCTGCCGTCCGGGGTGGACACCGACGTCTTCCGGCCGGATCCGGCGGCCCGCGCCGAACTGCGGGCACGTTATGGTCTCGGCGACCGGCCCACCGTGCTGTGTCTGTCGCGCCTGGTGCCGCGCAAGGGACAGGACGTGCTCATCCGCGCGCTGCCCGCGATCCGGAAGCGGATCGACGGTGCCGTCCTCGTCATCGTCGGCGGCGGACCGTACGAGTCGCGCCTGCGGGAGCTCGCGCGCCGCACGGATGTCGAGGAGCACGTCGTATTCACCGGCACCGTGCCGTCGGCCGAGCTCGCCGCGCACCACACCATCGCTGACGTGTTCGCGATGCCGTGCCGGACCCGCGGCGGCGGTCTCGACGTCGAGGGCCTGGGCATCGTGTACCTCGAGGCGTCCGCGACCGGGGTGCCCGTCGTGGCAGGCCGGTCGGGTGGTGCCCCGGAAACGGTGCGCGACGGTCGCACCGGCTACGTCGTCGACGGCACCTCCGTCACAGCCGTCGCGACCGCGGTGTCCGGTGTCCTCGCCGATCCCGATCGTGCCGCCGCGATGGGCGCGGCCGGTCGAGAGTGGGTCTCCAGCGATTGGAGATGGGACGTCCTGGGCGCAAGATTGCGCGGTTATCTCGACGCCTCGGCGCCCCCGAACGAGACGGTGACGCCGTCGGCGGGGTGACCGGACGGGCCGCCGACGCGATATGTGAAGCTGTTCTGCGTGAGCAGCATTCAGGTGGCGGACCAGACCTTCGTAGCGGCGCCTCCGGAGCGTATCGCCGAGGAGGTCGCGGCCCTCGATCGGTGGCGTGCATGGTGGCCCGATCTCGTACTGACCGTGCGGGAGGACCGAGCCGAGAAGGGCATCCGGTGGACGGTGTCGGGTCCGCTCGACGGAACGATGGAGGTGTGGATCGAGCCGGTTCTCGACGGCGCGGTGATCCACTACTTCCTGCACTGCGAGCCGGCCGGTGTCGCGCCCGAGCGGGTGGCGGGTCTCGACCTCGCGGGAATGAACCGTACGCGCCGGGTCCAAGGGAAGGTGATGACCTTCGAGGTCAAGCAGCGTCTCGAGGCCGGTCGTCCGGCAGGTGAACCGCCGCGACACTGAAGCCACCGAAGGAGCGTCGTCCCGATACCGTTGTTCCCACGGTGTGTGATAGACCCTCGGGGCGGGACTGATCGGTGCACACCCGAGGGACCGAGAAAGGGAGCCGTCACCACATGGCCGAGAAGACGAAGAGGTCGATCACCATCGACGCGCCGGCCGAGCGTGTCATGGAGGTCATCGCAGATTTCGATGCCTATCCGACGTGGGTGTCGGCGGCGAAGACCGTGGAGGTCGTGGAACATCGTCCCGACGGCCGCGCCGAACGCGTGCGCTTCGTCCTCGACGCCGGCATCGTCAAGGACACCTACGTCCTGCGGTACAAGTGGGCGTCCGACAACCGTGCCGTGAGCTGGGAGCTCGAGAGCGGTGAGATCCAGAAGGCCCAGTCCGGTTCGTACGTGCTGACCGAGGCCCCCGGCGGCACCACGGTCGTCGACTACCAGCTCACCGTGGATCTCACGATCCCGATGATCGGTCTGTTCAAGCGCAAGGCGGAGAAGGTCATCACCGACACCGCGCTGAAGGAACTCAAGAAGCAGGTGGAGGGCTGAACGTCCGGCACGCCCCGGCCCGCGTGCGATGGTTCCTCGGAAAGGGCGGCGCCGGGAAGACGACCCTTGCCGCGGCCGAGGCGCTTGCGACCGCCCGTGCGGGAGAACCCGTGCTCGTCGTGTCCATCGACCGGGCGCACTCCCTCGGCGACGTGCTCGACCTGCCTCCGGCCACGAACCGGGACGCCGGCGCGACGGACATCCGCACCGTCGAGGACAACCTCGGCATGGTCGAGATCGACTCGCTGCAGTTGCTCCGCACGCGCTACGCGGTCCTCGCCTCGATGGCGGCGCTCGCCGGGACGCACGAGCACGCAGACCAGTTCGACCTGCCCGAGCCCGACGAACTGACCGGGCTTCCCGGCGTCGAGGAACTGCTCGTGCTCGCCGAGGTCGCGCGACTCGCGGACAGCGGACGGTGGGCTCTCGTCGTCGTCGACGCCCCGGCCTCCGCCGACGCCCTGCGCACCCTCACCGCGCCGCGCACGGTCTCCGATTCGCTGGAACGGATCTGGCCTCAGCACAGCCGGGTCGCGGCGGCCACCGGTCCGGACCCCCGCACGGGTGTCTTCGTCGCGCTGTTCGATCGGTTGCTGTCGGGGATCACCGCGGTACGCGACCTGCTCGACGATCGCGGACGCAGCGCCGCGGTGATCGTGGCGACGCCCGACCGCGCCGGTCGTGCCGAGCTCGCACGGGTGCGATCGTGGCTCGCCCTGTCCGGCATTCGCGTCGACGCGGTCGTCGTCAACGGCGTCGTCCCCGCGGTGGGCGGTTCGGGTGCGGCTGCACGGCTGCTGGCCGATCAACGGGCCGCGCACGAGGCGATCGTCGCCGAGATCGGGGCGGCCGTCACCGACGTTCCCGTGATCGTGTGCGAGCGCCGTGCTGCGGAGCCGGTAGGGTTGGCAGCTCTGGAGGAGCTCGCCACGGCGCTCCGCCGCGATGCACTCGTTCCCTCGTCGGAGACCGACGAGCCGGTCCGGGTGCAGCAAGAATCGGGAACGGGGGTGGAGTCGGTGTACGCGATGCGCATGTCCCTGCCGCTCGCCGATCCCGCGTCCCTGACACTCGGACGGATCGGCGACGACCTCGTCGTCGGCGCCGACGGCATGCGACGCCGGGTGCGACTCGCCTCGGGGCTGCGGCGGTGCACCGTCTCCGATGCCGAGTTCGACGGAACCGATCTGGTGGTGCGATTCGTACCGGATCCGGCGGTGTGGCCGCTGTGAGGGACGACCACGAAGCCCTGATCTCCGAGTTGTTGTTGCTCGCCGACGCCGTGCTCGACCGCGTCGAGGGCACGGTGCAGCAGTTCGTCGCCGCGACCGGCGACGCGTCGGCTCATACCGCCCCCGATACCGCGACCGGTTCGACGGCGCCGGGTGACGCCGAGGCCGCGACCACCCCGAACGGGTGCGCGTGGTGCCCGCTCTGTGCCGCCGCAGCCCTGGTTCGCGGCGAGAACCACGAACTGGTCAGCAGGCTGGCGTCGAAACTGGCGGCATTGATCGCGTTGCTGCGGAAGTTCCTCGCGCAGTTCCTGCCCTCGACCGGTGGCGTCCCGCCCGAGCCGACCCCCGATCCGCCGACACGGGATCGTCCGGCCTTCGAGCCGATCTCCGTCAACCTCCGCACGTGAACACGCACGACCCCGGGCTCACGGTCGGGATCGACATCGGGGGCACGAGCATCCGCGCGGCAGCCGTCGACCGTAACGGCGACGTCGTCGACAGTGTGCGCACGCAGACGCCGTCCTCCGCGGTCGCCCTCGAGAACGCGCTGCACCGGCTCGTCGAGCATCTGCGTGAGCGCAACGACATCGGCGCGGTCGGGCTGGGGGTCGCGGGTTTCCTCACCGAGGACCGCACCACCGTGCGGTTCGCACCGCATCTGCCCTGGCGCGATACGCCGCTCGCCGAGACGCTCACCGAACGCTTCGGGTTGCCGGTCGTTCTCGAACACGACGCCAATGCCGCGGCCTGGGCCGAGTACCGCTTCGGCGCCGCCGCGGGCAGCACGATCGCGGTGATGGTCGCGCTCGGAACGGGCATCGGCGCGGCCCTGCTGCTCGACGGCAGGATCTATCGCGGTGCCTACGGTGTGGCGCCCGAACTCGGTCACCTGCAGGTCGTGCCCGACGGGCGGCCCTGCCCGTGCGGCAAGCAGGGATGTTGGGAGAGGTATTGCAGCGGAACGGGTCTCGTGGACACGACCGTCGAGATGCTCGCGGCCGAACCCGGGCGGTCCGTTCTCGCGGGCGAGATCGCCTCGGATCCCGGATCGCTCACCGGCCGGCGGGTCGCCGGTGCGGCCCACGACGGCGACCCCGTCGCTCTCGCGGCCTTCGACGATTTCGCCCGCAGGCTCGCGCTCGGACTGGCGCTCGTCGCCGACGTCTACGACCCCGAGCTCGTCGTCATCGGGGGAGGGGTCTCCGGTTCCGCGCCGTTGTTCCTCGACGCCGCGCGCGAGCACTACGCGGCCGTGACCACCGGCGCCGGCCATCGTCCTCTCGCGCGCGTCCGGGTCGCGCAGCTCGGCGACGCCGCCGGGCTCATCGGTGCCGCCGATCTCGCCCGATCCGCGATCGAAACCTCACGACCGCCGCTGTAGTCGAATTCCACTGGAGGTGAGATTCGCCGGAGGTGAGATTATCGTCACGTCGACGTTGAAAGGGTGGGGTCGAGCACTGGGGCGATGTGCGAGGGGCAGTCGCGTCGTCGTAGAGTCGACCGGCGGGCGGTGCTGCACCGATCCGTGTGGGGGATGATCGGATTCGGGAAGGATGCCATGTGGTACTGGCTGTTCAAGTACGCCCTCCTGGGGCCGCTGCTGTGGCTCATAGGACGTCCGAAGTTCGAAGGCGGCGAGAACATTCCGGCGCACGGACCGGCGATCCTGGCCAGTAACCACCGGGCCGTCCTCGACTCGTTCTACCTTCCCCTCCTCGTACGTCGGCGCATCACCTTCCTCGCGAAGAGTGAGTACTTCACCGGCACCGGACTCAAGGGCGCCTTCCAGCGCTGGTTCTTCTCGTCCGTCGGGCAGGTCCCCATCGACCGCACCGGCGCCGACGCCGCGCAGGATGCGCTCAACGCCGGGGTCCGGGTGCTCGGCCAGGGCAAGCTGCTCGGCATCTATCCCGAGGGCACCCGCTCACCCGACGGACGCCTCTACAAGGGCAAGACCGGCCTCGCGCGACTGGCGCTGGAGACCGGCGTCCCCGTGATCCCCGTCGCCATGATCGGCACCGACCGGATGAACCCCATCGGGTCGAAGATGTGGCGACCGGCGAAGATCACCGTCCGGATCGGTGAGCCCATCGACTTCTCCCGGTTCGAGGGCATGGGCGGAAACAGGTTCGTGGAGCGCACCGTCACCGACGAGGTCATGTACTCGCTCATGCAGCTGTCGGGCCAGGAGTACGTCGACATCTACGCCGCCTCCCTCAAGAACAAGGGCTCGGCGGACGAGTCGGGGGTCGGGGACACGGGCGCGTCGACGAACGGCAGTGCCGCGCCCCCGCCGCAGGACGGTCCCGTCGCGGACCGCGTTCCCGACACGCGTGCCGGGTGAGCAGGTGCGCTACTTCTACGACTGCGAGTTCATCGAGGACGGACGCACGATCGAACTCGTCTCGATCGGTGTCGCCTGCGAGGACGGCCGCGAGTTCTACGCGGTGTCGACCGAGTTCGACCCGACCCGGGCCGGAGCCTGGGTGCGCCGCAACGTCCTCCCGAAGCTCCCGCCCCCGGCGCACCCCGCCTGGAAGTCGCGATCGAGGATCCGCGACGACTTACTGAAGTTCCTCGTGCCACGACCGGGCATCCGGCCCGAACTGTGGGCGTGGATCGGAGCCTACGACCACGTCGTGCTCGTCCAGCTGTGGGGCACCATGCCCGAACTCCCGGACGTCCTGCCCCGCTTCACCCGCGAGCTCCGGCAGTATTGGGAGGACTCGGGCTCACCGCCCCTGCCCCCGGCGCCGGACGACAACCACGACGCCCTCGCCGACGCCCGCCACAACCTCGCAAAGTTCGAAGCGATCGAGGTTGCTCGCCGGTCGCGGTGACGCGGGTAACGGGGTGCTGCGCCGCTTCCGGCCGTCACGCCATATCCTGGACGGGTGAACTGGACTGTCGACGTGCCGATCGACCGCTTGCCCGAACTTCCCCCGTTGCCAGAGGAGCTGCGTGCCAACCTCGACGCGGCGCTTGCAAAGCCGGCGCTGCAGCAGCCCAGCTGGCCCGAGGAACAGGCCGCGGCGATGCGCACCGTGCTCGAGAGCGTGCCTCCCATCACCGTGCCCCGCGAGGTCGAGGAGCTGCAGAACCAGCTCGCCGCCGTCGCTCGGGGTGAGGCCTTCCTCCTCCAGGGTGGCGACTGCGCCGAGACGTTCGCGGACAACACCGAGCCGCACATCAAGGGCAACATCCGCACGCTGCTGCAGATGGCGGTGGTGCTGACCTACGGTGCGTCGACGCCGGTCGTGAAGGTCGCGCGGATCGCCGGCCAGTACGCCAAGCCGCGTTCGTCCGACACCGACGCGCTCGGTCTGCCGTCCTACCGCGGCGACATGGTCAACTCGCTGGTCGCCGATGCCGAGGTGCGCAGGCACGATCCGTCGCGCCTCGTGCGCGCCTACGCGAACGCGAGCGCCGCGATGAACCTCGTGCGTGCCGTCACCGCCGCCGGTGAGGCCGACCTGCACCGCGTGCACGACTGGAACCGGGCCTTCGTCTCGGCCTCGCCCGCCGGTGCCCGCTACGAGGCGCTCGCCTCCGAGATCGATCGTGGTCTGCGATTCATGGACGCTTGCGGTGTCATCGACCCGAATCTGCGCGCGGCGACGATCTATGCCAGCCACGAGGCTCTCGTCCTCGACTACGAGCGCGCGATGCTGCGCCTCGACAACTCGGGCGACAAGCCGCGCCTGTACGACCTGTCGGCCCACTTCCTGTGGATCGGTGATCGCACCCGCCAGCTCGACGGCGCGCACATCGCGTTCGCGGAACTGCTGTCGAACCCGATCGGTCTGAAGATCGGTCCGTCGACCACCCCGGAGATGGCCGTCGAGTACGTCGAGCGCCTGGATCCGCACAACACGCCGGGCCGACTGACCCTGATCTCCCGGATGGGTCACTCGAAGGTCCGCGATCTGCTGCCCGGCATCATCGAGCGCGTCGAGGCCTCCGGTCACAAGGTGATCTGGCAGTGCGACCCGATGCACGGCAACACCCACGAGGCGTCCACCGGCTACAAGACCCGTCACTTCGACCGCATCGTCGACGAGGTGCAGGGCTTCTTCGAGGTGCATCGCGCGCTGGGCACGCATCCGGGTGGCATCCACGTCGAGCTCACCGGTGAGGACGTCACCGAGTGCCTCGGCGGTGCCCAGGACATCTCCGATCTCGACCTGCACGGTCGCTACGAGACGGCGTGCGATCCGCGGCTGAACACGCAGCAGTCGATCGAACTCGCGTTCCTGGTCGCGGAGATGCTCCGCGGTTGATCGCAGCGGAGATGCTCCGCGGTTGATCACAGCGGAGATGCTCCGCGGGTAGGGGACAGGCGGTCGGATCAGGGCAGTGCGGTCAGCGTGACCGTGCTGCCCTGTTCTGCTCTCCGCCCCGCCCCGGGATTCTGGCCGATCACGACCGAGCGGTCGGAGTCGCCGAGTTGCCGCACCTCGACCTCGAATCCGAGGCGGGTGAGCTCGTCGCGGGCCGAGCCCACCGAGCGTCCCAACATCGACGGCACCTTCACTGCATTGGATACAAGGAGGGTGACGGTTCCGCCGGCGCTGACGTCTTCGCCCTCCTCCGGGTCGGTGCCGATGACCCGCCCCTCGTCGACATCGGCGTCGAAGACCTCACGGATGTCCCCGACGGTCAGGCCTGCCTCGTCGAGGATGCGACGCGCCTCGTCGACCGGGCGCCCGGTCAGATCGGGCAGGGTCACGGGCGGCGGTCCCTTGCTGATCACAAGCGCGACCTCGGACCCCACGGGCAGGACGGTGCCGGGCGCGGGGTCGAGCGCGGCCACTCCGCCCTCGGGCACCGTGGTGCTGAACGCGGTACCGCCCTCGACCGGTTCGAAGGTGCGGCTCCGCAGTTCGTCCTCGACGACGGATCTCTCACCGGCGCCGGGAATGGACGGGACGGTGGGTCTGCCGAGCGACACGAGCAACGCGATCGTGTCGCCGTCGGGCACGCGTGAGCCCGCGGTGGGGTCGGTGCCGAGGACGGTGTCGACGGGAACGTCGTCGGAGTACTCGCCCCGGATCTCGCTGGACAATCCGGCCGTCTCGATCGCGGACACGGCCGCCGCCTTGTCGAGTCCCAGCACGGTCGGGACGTCGCTGAGCCGGCCGGCGCCGAGCCACCACCCGGCGATCCCCATGAACAACGCGAGCACGATGATCGCGGCGATCCAACCGGCGGCGGACCGGCGCTGACGGCGGCGGTCGACGGCGTAGTCGGGCCGGGGCGCCACCGGTTCGGTATCGGGACGCGGATGGGTGCGGGTCGCGACCCGGGTCGGGTGCGGGCGCGTGGCCGGTGCATTCGGGCCGGGCGTGGCCGGCACGGCGGTCTGCACGGTCGTCGGAGCATGCGAGTTCGCGGCCGAGCCGGTAAGCACCGTCGTCGCCGGAGCAGGATCGGCAGGCCCGGAAGCGGCGCCGTCGATGGTGCGGGTCGGTGCCGCGGCATCGGGATCCACCACGGGTGGCGTCCGCACCGCGGATCGTCTCGGAGCCGGAACCCGGTAGCGGGGGAGATCGAGCGTGTCGCATATCTCGCCGAGCGCGACGGCCATCACCTGCGCGTCGGCGTAGCGTTCCGTCGGTTCGCGTTCGGTGGCCCGGCGGACGAAGGCGTCCAGTTCGGGAGGAACCCCGTCGATGGCCGAACTCGGATCCGGCACGTCCTTCTCCACGCGCTGGTACGCCACCGACAGGGACGTGTCGCCGGTGAAGGGAGTGCGGCCGGTGAGCATCTCGTACACGAGCACACCGGCGGAATAGACGTCGCTACGCGCGTCGGCGCTGCCGATGGTCACCTGCTCCGGAGACAGGTACGCCGCGGTGCCGAGGATCACGCTGCGCGAGGTGGTGGTCGCGGCGGCGACCGCCCGGACGAGCCCGAAGTCGGCGATCTTCACCTCACCGTTGCCGGAGATGAGGATGTTCTCGGGCTTGATGTCGCGGTGCACGAGACCCGCCCGGTGGGCGACGGCCAGGGCCCCGAGGACCGGTGCGGCCACGGCGGCCGCGGCGTGCGGCGGCATCGGCCCGCGTTCGCGCAGCAGCTCGCGCAGGGTGCCGCCCTCGACGAGCTCCATCACGAGGAAGACGTGATCGCCGTCCTGGCCCTGGTCGTAGACCGCGACGAGCCCGGGATGCGTCAATCGCGCGACGGATCTGGCCTCGAACTCGAACCGTGCCAGGAATTGGGGATCGGCCGCGAACTGCGGATCCATGATCTTCACGGCGACGGGACGGTCGAGACGCATGTCGGTGCCGCGGTAGACGGTCGACATGCCGCCCCGCGCGATCTGCGATTCGATGCGATAACGCCGGTCGAGCACGACGCCGACCAGTCGGTCGCCTCCAGCGGTCACCCGGTGTACCCCCGTGTCTCGTGCGTGATGGTGGGACGCCGGTACCCGGGCCTTCGAGGTATCGACGTGACGAAGCTCCGGCTCCGCGTGTGCGGAGCGATTTCGTCCCCGTCGATCGTAGCCAGCTCCCGTGGACGGTAGCCGCGTAGCTGCCTGCGCGGCCGCAGCGATAACGTGGTGGGGTGAGTGCAATCCCTTACTGCGACGACGTTCTCGACCGCTCCGTGCCCGTGGTGCAGCTCGTCGACGTGGCCAAGAGCCTCGGCGTCGCCACCTCCCGCGTACACCAGATGGTGCGCGACCGGCAGCTGCTGGCGTTCAAGCGCGACCGCGTGCCGGTCCTGCCCGAGGCCTTTCTCGACGAGGAAGGAAACGTTCTCAAGGGTCTTCCGGGCCTGATCGCGGTGCTGCACGACGGCGGTTACGAGGACGACGAGATCCTGCGGTGGCTCTTCGCCGAGGACGATTCTCTTCCCGGTGGATGCCCTGTGGCCGCGATGCACACGCAGTCCGCGCGCGAGGTCGTGCGGCGGGCGCAGGCGCTCGCCTTCTGAGTCTCCGGGGCGTCGTTACCGCTTCCGGAGCAGCGAGCCGGCGACGTACTCGGTGATCATGACCGCGGCGCGCGTGCGGCGCGGAACCGTCGCGCGCCGGTCGAGCACCCGGAACCCGCTGCGTTCGACCTCGTCGAGAATCCGCCCGTAGAGCGTGAAGGCTGCGCGGATACCCGGCCGGATCCGGTCGGGGAGTACCTCCAGCCCGGGTTCGGCTTTGCGATATTCGGCGCGGGTCAGCGCGACCGCGTGGGCGAGTGCCCGCCGGACTCTCGGGTCCATCGCGCCGGTGCGCCGGCATTCCTGCAGCAGGTCGATGTCGACCCCGAAGGCCGACCACAGTTCGAGCGGGATGTAGAGACGTCCGCGTTCGAGGTCCTCGCCCACGTCGCGGATGAAGTTGGTGAGCTGGAACGCCGCCCCGAGCGCGGCTGCGGCGGGCGGGGCGGCCGGATCGTCGACGTCGAGGATCGGCAGCAGTTCGAGACCGATCACCGCCGCCGAGCCGTACATGTACTCGCGCAGTTCCTCCATGGTCCCGTAGCGGGGCCGGAACTCGGGCGTGCCGGGCACGTCCATGCGCATGGATCGGATGAACGCCTCGAAATAGTCGATCGGGATGCGGTACTGCCCGATCGTGTCGGCAAGCGCGCGGACCACGAGACCGGTGTGGTCGAGCGGGCCGGGAGCGCCCGCGAGTGCGGCGTGCAGACGGCTGTGCGCGTCGTCGACACCACGGATCGCGGCCTCCGGGTCGTCCACGGCGGTGACGTCGACGATGTCGTCGACGTGTCGGGCGAAGCCGTAGAGCGCGTGCACGGCGTGTCGTCGCGAGGCGGGCAGCAGCCGGGTCGCGAGGTTGTAGGTGCGTCCGTGTTCGGCGGTGAGCTCGGCGCAGTAGGCGTAGGCCCGGGTGAGATCGTCGGCCGCGATCCCCGTGGGGCGCTCAGGCACGGTCGTCCAGGGCAGCGCCGGCGGGTGATGCCGGTCGAGGTCGTAACCGCAGGCGCAGCGGGTCGTAGGTGACCAGCGAACGGGCCGCGACGATCGAGGCGAACACCGCGAGCGCGACGTGCGCGATGTTGTACATCCCGATCGACCCGTCGGGGTTGAAGATCAACATCAGCCATGTCGACAGTGCGACGAGCACCATGAGCACCCGGGGCGACATCGCGAAGGCGGCGGCGACGGCGAGCGGCCAGGAGTAGTACCAGGGCAGCGCGGCGGGCGACAGCAGGGTCACCGCAGTCAGCGCCACGACGATCCCGAAGATCGCGTCGCGCTCGGTGCGGCGGAAGCGCCACCACGCCCACACGAGGATCACCACCAGCGCGATCGCGCAGAGCATGCGTGTGATGTCGAGGACCGATCCGAGCCGCCACGGAGTGACCCAGGTGACGGCGTGCGCCATCATCGTCGGCAGCGACAGCCAGTTGATGATCTTCGACGAGCCGGACAGGGCGGTGAGCCAGCCGATGCCGACACCGGCGAGCAGCGAGGTGCCACCGAAGACCGCGGCGAAGACCCCCAGTCCCAGGCCGACGGCCTTGGCGAACAGGCGCACGGGCGCTGCCGGTTCGCGTCCCTCGGCAAGCGCACGATCGCGTTCGTGGATCATCCACACCCACACCAGGAAGGGCAGTGCCAATCCTGCGGTGGCCTTGATCGCGGCGCCGAGGGAGACCAGGGCGATGCCGCCGAGGTGCCGGCCCTCGAGCACGAACACGATGCCGGCGATCATGAGACCGACCATCAGCAGCTCGTTGTGCACACCGCCGACGAGGTGGATCAGTACGAGCGGGTTCAGCACTGCGAGCCACAGGGCAATCGCGGGATTTCCGCCCATGCGACGGGCGAGTTTCGGCACGGCCCACGCCATGAGTGCCAGGCCGGGAAGCATGGTCAGGCGCCACAGCCAGGTGCCCGTCACCACGTTGTCGTCGGTGATGGACGTGATGCCCGCACCGAGCAGCAGGTGGACGGGCCCGTAGGGCGTGGTCGTCGTTGTCCACACATTGCTGACGTTGTCGAGCAGGACGCCCGGATTGACGACCGGGCCCACCTCGTACGGGTCGAAACCGTCGCGCAGCAGTGCGCCCTGCGCGAGGTAGGAGTAGGCGTCGCGGCTGAACATCGGTGTCGCGACCAGCAGGGGAGCGGTCCACGCGGGCAGCACCGTCCACAGATCGCGCACCGTGACGTGCCCGGCGAGGGTCGCCCGGCCGACGCGCACCCACGCTGCGATCATGAGGAGCACACCGACCCACAGGATGATCCGCGAGAGCAACTGGCCGTGGCCGAACCGCAGCCACGACAGATAGATGTCCTCGAGCAGCGGGTCGATCCGCCGGACACTGCCCGATCCGAAACTGCCGAAGGTCATGAGTACCGCGCCCCACGCACCGAGCAGCGCGGCATGGCCGGCGGGACTCCTCAGGAATGCGTGCTTCGGACGCTCCCCCGCCGGTGCGGCCGTCCCCTCCGGCGCGGGCGAGGTCTGTGGCTCGGCGTCGGGCGAGGCAGGGGACGACATCGGTACGGTTCCTCCCCCGTGGACGTGTGGATGCGCGGCGCGCAGGTAGCTGGCGAACGAGGACAGTTTAGTGGAGACGCGGAGCGTGGTGCGCCCGGTGTCACCGCCTTCGCGGAGCACCGAGCCGTTCGGCGGCGAGCCTTCCGGACAACAGCACGGTGGGGACACCGACACCCGGCACCGTCGCCGACCCCGCGAGCACCACGCCGGGAACGGCCGGATCGAGGTTGCGGCGCCGGAACGGTCCCGTCTGCCGGAAGACGTGAGCGCTCGAGAACGGGCTGCCCGCCTGCATGCCACGAGCGTGCCAGGTGGCCGGTGTGTCGATGTGGTCGACGCGGAACCCGTCCGCGATGCCGCCGTATCCGCGGCGGTCGAGGACATCGAGCAGTTCGTTGCGATAGGGCACCGCGAGCTCGGCCCAGGCGAGCGGAGCGCTGTCGAGGTTCGGGCACGGCGCCAGCACCGACAACGGTTCGTGCTCGACGCCCTCACGGGTGAACCGCAGGCCGGGATCGGACAGTGCCGGTCGCGTGATGAGCAGCGAGGGATCCGACATCGGCCGACCGCGTCCGCGGTTGCGGGTGATCTCCGCGAAGGTGCGGTCCCACTCGCCGCCGAAATCGATCACGTGGTGGTGTTGCGCCGCCCAGCCGCGGGTCACCCCGGTGGGGATCGACCCGTGCAGCACCACGGCCGACGGCGCGGCCAGCGTGCGACGGCGCCGTCGGCGCGGCAGTAATCCGTCGACCACCGGGGTGTCGGGGGTCAGGACGGCCGCGTCGCACGGAAAGCGCTCTCCGTCGCGGGTGCGGACACCGTCGACCCGACCGCCGGACAGATCGAGCGAGGTCCCCTCCCGGCCGAGTTCGAGCCGTCCGCCGGCCTCGACGAACGCCGCGGCCATCGCGCGGGCGACCGACCGCATGCCGCCGTCCACCGCGTACACGCCCAGCGAGGTGTCCATGTGCGCGATGGCCCCGTAGACGGCGAGGGCCCGCGCCGGAGCGACCCCCGCGTACAGCGCCTGGAAGGTGAAGACGCGGCGCAGGCGCGGGTCGGTGATCCTACGGTTCACCTGCGCGCCGAGCCTGCCGAACCCACCCAGCCGGAGCAGGCGCGCCAGGTCGCGCAGTGCCGCCGGGGACGACACCAGGTCGAGCGGCGAGTCGAAACTCGCGTCCATGAAGCGGTCGAACTCGGCGTCGAAGATGTCGGCGAGCCACGCGCGCAACCGCAGATAGCGGCGCGCCTCCTCCGCACCGCACACCCGCGAGATCTCCGCGACCATGGCGTCGGGGTCGGAGTGCACGTCGATCGAGGTGCCGTCGGCGAACCGTGCGTGATAGGCAGGGGACAGTCGCCGGGTGTGCAGCGCCGGCCGGACGGAATTCCGGTCGGCGCCCACCGCGGCGAGCGCGTCGTCGATCAACTCGGGCATCGTCAGCACGGTGGCGCCGTTGTCGATCTCGTAGCCCGGGCCGTGATAGCTGCCGACCCGGCCGCCGACGTCGTCGGCGCGTTCGAGCACCGTGACGTCCTTACCGGCGCCGCGCAGGTACAGTGCCGCCGACAGACCGGCGAGACCGGCACCGACCACGACGACCCGGTCGGCGCCGGGAACGGTCCGCACCGCCCTCACGCCACCCGTCGCGTCGCCGCGACCGCCGACTCGCGCAGAAGGGCCTTGCCCTCCTCGGTGGCGCCGGACGCCTCGAGCGCCTCGAACGCGCTGTCGGTCAGTTCCGAGATGCGGTCCTCGATTCGGGCGACCGCGCCGAGATCGACGAGCAGCGAGCGGAGGTGCTCGACCTGCGCGTCGGACAGATCGGTCCCGATCGAGGTGCGCAGCAGCTCGGCCGCGGCCGGATCGGAGGCATCGGCCGTCTCCAGTGCCAGCGCGTACAGGACGGTCCTCTTGCCCGAGCGCAGGTCGTCGCCCGAAGGCTTGCCGGTGACCTCGGGGTCGCCGAAGACACCGAGCAGGTCGTCGCGCAGCTGGAACGCCAGGCCGATGTCGATGCCGAAGCGGCGGTATGCGGCGATGAGGTCGTCGTCGGCGCCGGCGAGGGCAGCGCCGATGTGCAGGGGGCGTTCGATCGTGTACGCCGCGGTCTTGAACCGGTTGACCCGCGTAGCGGCCTCCACCGATTCGTCCGCCGCCACTTCGTTGGCGATGTCGAGGTACTGCCCGCCGAGCACTTCGGTGCGCATCGCGGTCCAGGCCGGGACCACGCGCGCGACGGTCGCGGGGTCGAGCCCCGCCGAGTGCAGCATGTCGTCGGCCCAGACCAGGGCGAGGTCGCCGAGCAGGATCGCGACCGACTCGCCGAACTGCTCCGGCCTGCCGTGCCAGCCGGCCTTCCGGTGCTGCTCGGTGAACTCGACGTGCACGGTGGGGAATCCGCGGCGCGTGGTGGAGGCATCGATGATGTCGTCGTGGACGAGCGCCGCGGCCTGCACGAGCTCGAGCGCGGAGCACGCCTGCAGGACGGCCTCGGCGTCCGGCCCGGTCGGGTCACCACCGGCGCCGAGCCAGCCCGTCCAGGCGAAACGCGGACGCACCCGCTTGCCGCCGCGCAGCACGAATGCCTCGAGCGTGTCGACGGCCTGCCGGTATCCATTGCCCACCGAGTCGACCAGGTCGGAGCGTGAGGTGAAGAACTGCCGGAGGGAGTCCTCCACCCGATGGGGGAGCTGCTCGGCAGACAGGTGAACGGCGCCGGTAGACAGGACGAAACCTCCAGGTCGATGGGTGACGGCACCTCGGAGGCGGGTGAGCCGGAGGTGCCGCGACCAGCCTATCCCCACAGTCGGGTCGTCGCCGGTAGCGACCGCCCCGGGGGCGCCACCTATGCTGGACCGGTGACAAGCGACTTCGTCAGGGCAACCGAGGACGGCGGGATTTCTCGGACCCCGTCGATCGTGGACCGTCTCGGGTCCGCGCGTTCGGGCCGCATTCCGTTCTCCGTCGAGTTCTCCCCGCCTCGCGACGCCGAGGCCGAGGGACGACTGTGGCGCGCCGTGCGGACGTTCGAACGTCTCGGCCCGGCCTTCGTATCGATGACCTACGGCGCCGGGGGCTCCACCCGCGACCGTACGGTCCGGGTCACCGGCCGCCTCGCCGAGGAGACCACCCTCCTGCCGGTCGCGCACCTCACGGCCGTCGGGCACAGCATCGACGAACTGCGCGCGATGGTCGGCGCCTACGCCGACCGCGGCATCACCAACATCCTCGCGCTGCGCGGTGACCCGCCGGGCAACCCGCTCGGCGAGTGGGAAAAGCACCCCGAAGGTCTCGAATACGCCGACGAGCTCGTGCGTCTGGTGCGCGAGCTCGGCGACTTCCACGTGGGCGTCGCGTCGTTCCCCGAAGGACACCACCGGTCCCCGGACCTCGATCACGACACCCGCTATCTCGTGCAGAAGCTCCGTGCGGGTGCCGAGTACTCGATCACCCAGATGTTCTTCGACGTCGAGCACTACCTGAGGCTGCGCGACCGGGTCGTGGCCTGCGACGCCGAGCAGGGGCTCAAGCCGATCATCCCCGAGATCATGCCCATCACGTCGCTGCGCTCGGCGCGGCGCAGCCTCGAACTGTCGGGTTCGCATCTGCCGCCCGTTCTCGAGGAGCGGCTGCGGCGCGCGGCAGGCGACGGTCCGGAGGAGAACCGCGCCGCGGTGCGCGAGGTGGGCATCGAGGTGGCGACGGAGATGTGCGAGCGGCTGATCTCCGAGGGTGCGCCGTGCCTGCACTTCATCACGCTCAACTTCGCCCGCGCGACCGGCGAGGTGCTCGACCGCCTCGGCTACGAACTCGAAGCTCCCGCCGCGGTGCAGCCGGCCTGACATCCGGCCCGCGCCGGTTCGGGGTCAGGGCAGGACGCGGGCCTTCCACGCCGCGCGTCCGCTGCGCCGTGCCCGGATCGACGACGCCGTGAGCGCACCGACCGCCAGGACCGATGCCGGGTGCGCCGCGGCGTCCAGCAGATCGTCGACGGGGCGGCCCGGAGCATCCGGGTGTCGGCGTCCTCCCCGCTCGGTGACGCGCGCGAGAAGGCGTGACGTCACGCCCGCGGTGGCACCGGCCACGCCCCAGCGTCGCGTCCGTCCCCCGCCGACAAGCGCCGCGGCCGGGGGCACGAAGTAGGCGAGGAGATACAGCGCGACCACCGCGGCCGCCCCGACCGGGGATCCGAACGCCGACCACAACCAGCGGGTGTAACCGCCGATCAGCGGGCGGGCTCCGTCGTACATCCGGCACGACGCCAGTCCGCCCGCGGCCGCGACCGTCGTAGGCAGTCCGGCGCGACGCAGTGTCCGGGCCAGATCCAGATCCTCCGTGGGACTCGCCGCGACCGCGGCGTGCCCGCCGATCGCCGCGTAGGCGCGCGCGTCGAAGACGAGGAACTGTCCGCACGCGACCGCCATCGACGGCCGGTGGGTGCGGTGCGAGACCGCGACGGGGAGCAACGAGAACCACGACCAGAACAGCAGGGGCTGCACGAGCCGTTCGAGCGCCGATCCGGTGAGCTGGTACGGGAACGGTGAGACGAGCGCGGCGTCCTGGTGGCGCAGCAGAGCGACGGCGGCGGCGAGCGCGTCGGGTGCGAGCCGGACGTCCGCGTCGACGAACACGACGATGCCGCTGTCGGTAGTCGATCCGGCGTGGGCGACGGCTGCGGCGCACGCGGCCGCCTTCCCGGTCCATCCTTCGGGCGGTGGCTGTGTCGATCGGACAACGGTGATGCGCTCGTCGCCCTCGGCCGCGGCCGTGGCCAGGTCGGCGGTGCCGTCGGACGAGTCGTCGTCGAGGATCACCACGCGCAGGGCGTGCAGTCCTGTCTGTGCCCGCAGGTCGGAGACGATCGCGGCGATGCGGGGCGCCTCGTCGCGGGCGGGGACGACGACGGTGACCTGCTCGTCGACCACCGGTCCCGGCACGAGACGAGGGAGCGAGACCCGGTTCGCGACGGCAACGGCCGCGCCGTAGGAGGCGACGAGAGCGCCACCGGCGACGAGTCGCGTGAGACCGGGGGACGGGTCGCGCGGAAGGCGGGTCAGGACCGCGTCCCGTTCGCCGACGACCACTGCGGCGCGGGATTGCGGGTGAACCAGGCCGCGCCGGCGATGATCAGCGTGACACCGAAGGCGCCGCCGGCCATGATTCCGGCCCAGCCCGCGAAACCGCGCGTGTTGGGATCGGCGTAGCGCACCTCCGCGCGGAGGGTGCTCACCTCGCCGGCCGGAATCTTCCAGGTCACGACCGAATCCGACTCGCGGGTGCCGTTGGTGGTCGCCACCCGGGCGGGGAACGCGATGGTGAACTGCACGTCGGTGCCCTGGGTGGGAGCGGACTCGAGATCCACACGTCCGTTCAGTGCCACCAGATCGCCCGAGCGCTGCAGGTTGAGCTGGAACATGCCGGCGCTCTGATCGGACATCGTGGCGAGCTGCTGGACGTCGCCGAAGGTGAGGTCGTTGAAGAAGACCTGGCTCCCGACGTAGCCGTCCTGCGAGTACTCCTGCACCCGCACCTTCCCGGCCAGGGCCGAGGGAGCGGTGAGTTCGGGGCCGGGATCGTTCTCGTCGGCGGGGATGGTCGCGGCGACGATCTGCCCCGACACACGGTCGTCGGAGGAGATCCCCATCGTCGCCTGCACGCGCAGGCAGCCGGTGAGGAGCGGGAGGCCGAGGAGCACGAGCCCCACGACCGCGACGACACGACGGCGGACGGACAGGATGGACGACTGCACGGAGAACATGGTGCCAGGCACGGTCATCCTCGTCGGTTCTTCGGGTCGCTCGCGGCGAGTCGTGCCTCGTCCCGCCCGGGACCGGACACGCTTGCGCGCCACGACCGGACGAGTGAGACCAGCAGGGGAAGACCCAGTACCCCCATGACGACCAGCCCGTAGACCGCGGAGTAGCCGAGTTGGGGAGCGTCGAGGAATACGCTGTGGGCGAGGGCCGAACCGAGCCACGTCCACAGGAACAGCGCAATCGGCACGGCGTCGTGCCGGGGCGCGTCGGCACGGTCCGAGCGGGAGTCGACGAGCACGAGTACGGTCGCCATGATCGCGGCGACGAGGAGCCAGCCCGCGTAGTTGGTGAGCGGGATGTGCTCGATCCCGGGCAGGCCGCCGGCGTTGCACCACGACCAGTGCCCGTCCGCCACCATCTGGGGGTCGAGATAGAGATCCCAGCCCAGCATGCCGACGGTGACCGCCGCGACCCTGCCGGGACCGTTGCGGACGAGGCGGGAGGCCACGCACCAGACGGGGTACAGGCCCGCCGACCACGCCAGCGGCACCACCAGCGGGACGTCGAGTGCGGCCGGCCCGAGCCTGTCGGTGACGTAGCTGTAGCAGCCGTAGGGATAGCCGGTCATCGTGCCGACCACCTCGGACAGATACCCGATGCCCGCCGAGCTGACGAACAGGACGACGGCGAAGGTGATGCCGCGGTTCAACGCGGCGTGGACGAGGCAGGCGGCGGTGAGCAGCGTGACGACCGCGACGGTCGCGGCGTCCCGGGCGCCGCCCTCGGTGAGGGGATAGGCGATCTGGGCGAGGACCGCGGCGACGGCCGGGACGATCGGAAGGACCGTCCGCCACCGGGCCGGTCGGGGCGGTGCGGGGACGCGGGTGTCGGTCACCGCGACACCCAGCCCTTCACGCGGTCCACGAGACTGCCCTTGGCGTCGGCGAGGGCGACCCGGGCGGCGTTGCGGCCGCTCGCACCGGAGACTCCACCACCGGGATGGGTCGAGGCGCCGGTGAGATAGAGGCCGGGCGCGTCGGGCACCCGGTAGCCGGACAGCTCCGGCAGCGGACGCCACAGGAACATCTGGTCCAGCGACATCTCCACGTGCATGACGTTCCCGCCGAGCAGGCCGAGTTCGCTCTCGATGTCCGCGGGGGTCTGCACGTGGCAGTGCTCCACGCTCGCGGTGAAGCCGGGAGAGCGCGTCTCCATCTCGGCGAGGATGCGGTCGGTCTCGGCGCCGGCGATGTCCGCCCAGCGACGTCCGCCGCGCAGCGCGTACGGATGCCACTGGGACCACAGCGTGATCTGGTGCTTGCCGTCGGGTGCGATCGTCGGGTCGAGGGCGGAGAAGCTCATCGCGAGGACGGTGGGTCGCGGGGGCAGGTCTCCCGCCATCGCGGCACCATGCGCGGCGCGCAGGTGGGCGCGGTCGTCGACGAGCAGTTGCAGACCGGAGGTCGTCGATTCGGGCTCGTCGCAGCCGCGGTAGCGGGGCAGCGAGTCGGTGCCGAGGCGCAGGACCATGCCGATGCCCGGACCGACCCGCATGCTGCGACGCCAGCCCTCGAGCCGGTCGCGGTCGTATCCGCCGCGGTCGAGCAGATCCAGCGTGGTCAGCACGTGGCATCCGGCGACGACCCTGTGGGCTTGCACCGAGCGTCCCGATTCGGTGCGCACGGTCCACAGATCGCCGGTCCGGCGGATCTCGGTGGCGGCGTCGCCGCAGGTCACCGTGCCGCCATCGGACCGCAGCCGCGACAGCAGGGCCTGGGTGAGCGCACCGCTTCCGCCGATCGCGCGACCCGGGGGAAGGGTGTGCATGAGGGCGGCGAAGCCCACCATCGCCGCGGTGCCGGGTTCGGACATGGGCGGGCCGGACTGCGCGCCGAACCAGGCGAGGGCCGCCTTGAGGGGTTCGTCGTCGAAGTACTCGTCGAGCAGGCTGTCGCCGGTGGTGAGGAACCGGCGGGACAGGGCGCTGCCACCCTCACCCGCGTCGAGTCCCCAGAACGAGGACAGCAGGTGCCGGCCGGTCGGGGGACGGGTGAACGACGTCATCACCGCCGCGCTGCGCGGGCCCCAGTCCTGCACGAAGCGGCGGTACGCGTCGGCCTCGCGGCGTCCGCAGGCGGCCTCGACGGAGGCGCAGGTCCGGTCGAGATCGCGGTGGAAGACGATGCCGGGACGGTCGGAGTCCGCAGGGGGCGGCGCGTACGCCCACGGGTCGCAGTCGATGTAGCGCAGGCCGTGGGCGGCGAGTTCGAGTTCCTCGACGATCCCGGAGTGGCGCACCATGATGTGCGCCGAGGAGCCGCGGTCGACGGCATATCCGGGGAAACGTTCGACGGTGGAGACGGCGCCGCCCGGCACGGTGTCGCGTTCGAGAACCTCCACCGACCATCCGTCGCGGGCGAGATAACACGCGGAGACCAGGGCGTTGTGGCCCGAGCCGACGACGACGACGTCGAGTGTGGCGTTCATGGGGTACCGCTTCCGTCCGGATCGCCGATCGTGTGATGGTGGTGCAGAACGAGGTCCGGCTCGAGGGGCAGGCTCCTGCCGAGGACCGCGAACGGGCGGGCGTCGCCGGTGAAGACGAACCGGCGGACGACGTCCTGGAATCCGAACCGACGGTACAGCCGCCACGCCCGGTTGTCCTCGCCCGGCACCTCGGGTGTCGACAGCAGTACGGCCGCTTCCGTGCGTCCCCGCAGCAGCGCCGACAGGAGCAGTTCACCGATGCGGCGTCCCTGCATGTCGGGTCGGACGTGCAGTTCGGTGAGCTCGAAGTAGTCGGAGAGAACGCGATCGATCTCCTCGGGGGACCGTCCGGAATGGCGCATGCCGGCGCGCACCTGCTGGTGCCACCACTGGCGGGTGTCGCCCCGGTAGCCGTACGCGATCCCGACGACGGTGTCCGGATCCTCGGGGAGGCTCGCGGCGAACGCCTGCCAACCCGCGCGGGCCGAATGCTCGGACCACATCGGCGCGCGGTGGTACTCCGTGCCTCGGGGATATCGCATCGCCGCGACGTAGACGGTCAGCAGCGAGGGCAGGTGCGCACGGAAGTCCGCGGGGGAGAGCTCGGTGAGGATCGGGGCGTCCTGGCAGGGATCGGTGGTCATGCGTGACTCGTTCGGGTGGCTCGCGGTGCGTCGGAGGTGCTCGGGTCTCGCTGATCGTTCGGGATGACGTGGCCGCTTTCTCTTGACGGGTTGTCGGTGGGTCCAGCTATATTGAATACGTCGAACGCATGTTCGACATCGGTGATCCGGGGATGTTCGAGGGAAGCGAACATCCCCGGATCACCCTGGGGTCTCCCGCTCGGCGTCCGTGTCGGGCCTCACTCGAGGACAGTGATCTCCGTTCCTCGGCGTTTCGGCGGGAATGCCACCGGATACCGCTCGTTGTAACGAGTGGTGAGACCACGCCGAGGAGGTGCGTGAACATGGCCAACGGTCAGGTCGCGAGTCGAGGCCCGCGCCGAACGTCTCCCACGCTCGGGCCGTCCGCATGCATCGACCATGCCACCTCGGCGCGCGCGGCGACGCTGCTGCGCAAGGCCGACGATCTGCTTTCCGGTGCCGCCGGTGCCGGCGATCCGGGCGAGCGGTTCCGCCTCGCCTACCTGGCGGCGCTGCGCGGTGCCGGTGCGGTGGTCGCGGCCGCGGAGCTGCGCTCCGGGATCCGGCCCCGCCGACCCGCGACGCGCAACGCATGGGCACTCATGGCGCGCGCCGACGAGTCCTTCGCCGTCTGGGCCGACTACTTCGCCGATCGCTCCGCCACCCGCACCGCGGTCGAGGCGGGGGTCGCGCAGGCGGTGGGAGCCGACGAATCCGGTGCCTTCTACGACGAGGTGGGCCACTTCCTGCACGATGTGGAGGGCTATCTCGACGCCGAAGCAGAGCCGGAGGTCGGTGTCGGTGGGTGACTTTCGCCCCTTCACGAGGGCCTTCGCCGACGACGGGATCGAACTCACGTGTGGAGTTTGTGGTCCACAGCGACATCTGCTCGTATTATTGACTCAGGCGGCCGTACGGACGGCCCCCCACCGGATTCGCCCCACGGATCCGGTGGCCACCGTTTAGTGCCGGGGGAGGTACCGTGCCACTCTCCGAGCACGAGCAGCGCATGCTCGATCAGATCGAGAGCGCGCTCTATGCTGAGGATCCCAAGTTCGCCTCGACCGTGCGTGGCAGCCGGTTGGGGATGGCGTCGAACCGGCGGCGGTTACAGGCCGGCGCATTGTTCGTGTTGGGCCTGACGCTGCTGATCGCCGGCGTTGCCCTGCCGCTCAAGCCGGGCGGCTTCCCGATCATCAGTCTGCTCGGGTTCCTCGTGATGTTCGCCGCCGGAGTCTTGTTGCTCCTCGGCGGTCGTCGGCCGTCGACTCCAGGGGCGACGGGCGGTAGTTCCGGTTCCGGAAAGTCCGGTCGAAGTTCCCGCGGCGGCAAGAAGTCCTCGGGTGGTGGCTTCACCAACCGCATGGAAGAGCGGTTCCGGAGGCGTTTCGAGCAGGACTGACCTCCTCGACCATCAGGTGTACCGACGACGGCGCGACCCACGGGTCGTGCCGTCGTCGTTCGTCTGCAGACCTTTCACCGACCCGGCGTCGTCCGCCTCTCCGCCCCTCCACCACCGCGCCCCACTCGCGCAATCTCCGTCTCCCCACCGCCTCCCACCTCGGCTCCGGCCGCAGTGTTTTCCCTGGTCGCCGATTGCTCGGCCCTCGCTCCGCCGGTGGGGCGGATCGTCGGGGCGCCGACAGCGGTGGATCCGTCGTCGTCACGCGAGCGCGTGTCCCCATTTTCCGCCACCTGCTCTGAGCTGGGAATGTGACGACAACACGCGCGGCCGGGCGGCAGTAATCCGTTTCCGGTGGGGCAAAGTGGGGTAATGTGGGGCGCGGCGGGACAAGGTGTCCTGTCGCGCGAAGCATCCGTCCGGCAGCGGGGAGGCGCCGAGTGTTCCTCGGTACCTACACCCCGAAGTTGGACGACAAGGGCCGGCTGACACTGCCGGCGAAGTACCGAGACGAGCTGGCGGGAGGGGTGATGATCACGAAGGGGCAGGATCACAGCCTCACCGTGTTCCCTCGCGACGAGTTCGCCGCTCTGGCCGAACGCGCTGCGAGTGCCTCACGGAGCAACCCTCAGGCACGTGCGTTCCTGCGGAGTCTCGCGTCGGGAACGGAGGAGCAGCGACCCGACTCACAAGGCCGGATCACGCTGTCGTCAGCTCACCGCAAGTACGCCGGTCTCACCAAGGACTGCGTGGTGATCGGTTCGGTCAGGTACCTCGAGATTTGGGACGCGACGGCATGGGAGACCTACCTCGCCGAGCACGAAGAAGACTTCTCGGAAGCGAGAGACGAAGCACTACGCGACATCTTGTAACCACGGCTCGGGCTGCGCGGCGAGTGCCGCGAGGCCTCTGCCCGATGTGCCGGCCCTGACGCACTTCCCCAGCGCCAGGTACGGACCGGAGGGCCCTGACGCACTTCCCCGGCGTCAGGTCTCTTCGGACTCGGACAGAGACCTCGAGGCATTCGCCGTCTTCCGTATCCACCCCCGTGGCGGCGAGCACGGTATCGAGACGAGCGACAGGCAGGCACGAGGCATACCACCGTCCACCCGACGAGTACCCGACAGACCGTAAGCGGCCCGAGCAGGATTCCGGAGGACACATGGTGGACGGCGAGCACGAATCCGTCGATGGTACGGATGAGGCCACCGGTGCCGATGTGACATCTGCGGCGGAATTCGGCCACGTGCCCGTCATGCTCCAGCGCGCCGTCGACCTTCTCGGTCCGGCCATCGAGAGCGTCGGTCCCGACGGCGAGGGCGCGGTCTACGTCGACGCGACACTCGGTCTCGGGGGGCACTCCGAACACTTCCTGACGATCTACCCGAGGCTGCGGCTCGTCGGCCTCGACCGTGATACCGACGCACTGGCGATCGCCCGCGAGCGACTCGCACGGTTCTCCGACCGCACAGACTTCGTCCACACCCGCTACGACGGGATCGCCGACGCGCTCGAGAGCGTCGGCCTCGACCGGTACGGCTCGGTCCACGCCGCCCTGTTCGATCTCGGCGTGTCCTCGATGCAGCTCGACGAGGCGGAGCGCGGTTTCGCCTATTCCAAGGACGCCCCGCTCGACATGCGGATGGATGCCACCACCGGCATCACCGCGGCCGATGTCCTCAACACCTACAGTCACGGCGACCTCGCTCGCATCCTGAGCACCTACGGCGAGGAGCGCTTCGCCGGCAGGATCGCCTCCGAGATCGTGCGGACCCGGGCCAAGACTCCCTTCCGGACGAGCGGCGAACTCGTCGAACTGCTGTACCGCACGATCCCGGCGGCGACCCGCCGTACCGGTGGTCACCCGGCCAAGCGCACCTTCCAGGCGTTGCGGGTCGAGGTCAACGCGGAGCTCGACTCGTTGCGCACCGCGATCCCCGACGCTCTCGACGCTCTCGCGGTGGGCGGCCGGATCGTCTTCATGTCCTACCAGTCGCTCGAGGACAAGGTCGTCAAGCAGGAACTGACACCGCGTGCGAAGTCCCGCAGTCCCGAAGGGCTTCCGGTCGAACTGCCCGGGACGGGACCGGAACTGCGCATCCTCACCCGCGGTGCGGAGCGGGCAACGGACGACGAGATCGAGGCCAACCCACGTTCGGCGCCCGTCCGCCTGCGTGCTGCAGAACGAATCGCCAGGAGGTAACCGATGACCGTACAGGTGGCACCCCCGCAGCGCCGGAACCCGGGGCGATCGACCGCAGCGCAGCGTGCCTATCAGCGACGGTCGCAGCGCGCAGCGCAGCTCGGGGTCGAACAGGTGCAGACCCGCGGGCGCACGACGGGTGCCGGACGTGTCCGCACCCGGATCCCGTTCGTCGCCACCATCATCGGGCTCCTGGGCGTGGGCATGGCCGTGACGCTGTTGCTGACCACCCGGGCGACCGAAGACTCCTACGAGCTCAGCGCGGCGCGGTCCCTCAACGAGGAGCTCGCCCAGAAGCGGGCGGTGCTCCAGCGCGACGTCGCCACGGCCGAGTCGGCTCCCGCGCTCGCGGTCGCCGCGGCGGAACTGGGGATGATCCCCACCGGGCAGGTCGCGCGGATCGTCGTCGCTCCGGACGGTTCGGTGCAGGTGGTGGGCGATCCGGTTCCGGCCCAGGGTGCCCCGCCGGTCCCGCTGGATCCGCCCGCCCGAGAGGACGCCCGCGTCCAGACCCCGCTGGCCGGCAGCGCCGGGGCGGAGACCCCGCGGCCGCTCGGTGACGTGAGCGAGGAACCCCGGCCGCGCACCGACACCGAGGGCACGCGTCGGGCCGCGCCATCGGCCGACGGCCGCCCGGTGGGCGAGGAACCGGCACCGGCTCCCGTGCCGGTACCCGCGGCGGAAGCTCCCGCGGCCGCCACGCCGGATGTCGAGGGTGCCGCACCTGTACCGCCCGCGGCAGGACAATCGGTACCCGTGAGCGAACTGCCGCAATCCGAAGCGCCCCGTGAAGCGGCGCCCGAAGCACCAGTCCAGGCCGTGCCGACGGAACCCGAGGGCGGGCCTCGGTGAACAACCGCTCCACCCCTCGGCGTGCACCGCAGCGACGTTCCACCCCGGCGACGCGCGGCGGCCGCGCTCGAATGCCCGCGCCGCGCGATCGCAAGCAGCGCGACCGGACGAGTTTCGCGTTCCGCAACAAGTGGGGCCGGATCGGCATGTTCGGCATTCTGGGCGTAGCCGTCGCCCAGTTGTTGTCCGTGCAGCTCGTCCAGGCCCCCACACTGTCCGCCGAAGCCGCCAGCCAGCGCACCACCCGACTCGTCGAACCCGCGACCCGCGGCACCATCGCCGATCGCAACGGGGAACCGCTCGCGTACACCATGGAAGCGAAGGCGCTGACCTTCCAACCCGTGCGGGTGCGCAAGGAACTCGAGGAGGAACGCGCGAAGGACCCGTCCCGGCCCGAGGTCTCCGAATATCTCGAGGGCATCGCGTCGGCGGTCCACGAGGCGCTCGGCGCCGCGGCGCCGGAGAAGGACGTGCTCGAGATGCTCGAGAGCGACGAGACCTTCGTCTACCTCGCCCGCGGCGTCGATCCGGGGGTCGCGGCGGAGATCGTCGACGAGTACGACAAGGTCGGCACCGAGCGTCAGGACATCCGTCTGTATCCGGGCGGATCGCTCGCCGCCAATCTCGTCGGCGCGACCGGCTGGGACGGACACGGCCTGATCGGGCTCGAAGCGTCGATGGACGCCGTGCTGGCGGGTACCGACGGTTCGTCCACCTACGACCGTGGATCCGACGGCGCCGTCATCCCGGGCAGCTGGCGCGACCGTCAGCCCGCCGTCGACGGTTCCTCCGTCGAGCTCACGATCGACAACGACCTGCAGTACCACGTGCAGCAGGAGGTCCAGCGCGCGAAGGACCTGTCCGGGGCGAAGAACGCCTCCGCTGTGGTGCTCGACGCGCACACCGGCGAAGTGCTCGCCATGTCGAACGACAGCACCTTCGACCCGTCGATCGGTGTCGCGAACAACCCGCCCGACGCCGAACAGGGCAACCTCGCGGTCAGTTCGCCGTTCGAACCCGGGTCCGTGAACAAGATCATCACCGCGGCCGCGGCGATCGAGGACGGTCTGACCCGCCCCGACGAGGTCCTGCAGGTCCCCGGCACGATCACCATGGCCGGCGCGACCGTCAAGGACGCCTGGGATCACGGGGTCGTGCCGTATACCACGACGGGTGTGTTCGGGAAGTCGTCGAACGTCGGCACGCTCATGCTCGCCGAGCGGATCGGTGAGGACCGCTTCGCCGAGATGCTGCGACTGTTCGGTCTCGGCCAGCGCACCGATGTCGGCCTGCCCGGCGAATCCGCGGGTCTGCTGCCCAGCCGTGAGCAGTGGTCGGGTGGCACCTTCGCGAACCTGCCCATCGGCCAGGGTCTGTCGATGACCCTGCTGCAGATGACCGCGATCTACCAGACCATCGCGAACGACGGGGAACGTGTCCCGCCGCGGGTCGTGCGCGCGACCATCGCGCCGGACGGCACGCGCACCGAGACGCCCCGTCCCGATCCGGTGCGGGTGGTGAGCCCGCAGACCGCCGCGACGGTGCGCGACATGTTCCGTTCCGTCGTCCAGTCCGATACCGGCAACCAGCAGGGCACCGGTGCGGGCGCCGCCATCGAGGGCTATCAGATCTCGGGCAAGACGGGTACCGCCCAGCAGATCGACCAGAACTGCAAGTGTTACTCGAACTCCGACTACTGGATCACCTTCGCCGGCATCGCTCCGTCCGACGATCCGCGCTATGTCGTGGGCATCATGCTCGACGCCCCGACCCGCAGCTCCGACGGCAGCGGGGGCCAATCGGCCGCGCCGCTGTTCCGCAACATCGCGTCGTGGTTGCTGCAGCGCGACGGCGTGCCGCTGTCGGCCGAACCGGAGAGCAAGTTGATCCTCCAGGTCGACTGACGAGGTGACCGTGGCGCCTCGGTAGGCTGACAGGTCGGTAACGTGACACGACGGTCGTCGCCGAGAGCGGATCGGGAACGAACCCGGAAACATCCGTCGGAGTGCCTGCAGACGAGCTGCAGCGAAGCGAGAGGAAACTGGTGCCTGTGCCATCGAGTCCGGATCCGGCTCCTCCGGAGGAGGGGCGGAGACCCGAGCACCCACCGATGACGCAGATCTCGGTTCTCGCCGACGCCATCGGGGCGCGCGTCGAGATCGTCAATGCAGCCGCCGGAGAGGATGCGGCCCGCGCGGCCGCGATCACCGGCATCGACCTGCGCGCCCAGGGCATCCGCCCCGGCGACGTCTTCGCCGCGCTGCCCGGCGCGCGCGCCCACGGCGCCTCCTACGCGGGCACCGCGCTCGAACGCGGAGCGGTCGCCGTGCTGACCGACGAGGCCGGTCGCGACCTCGTCGCCGAGGCCACCTCCGATTCGGTCGCGGTCCTCGTCCATCCCGAACCGCGTGTCGCGCTGGGGGCGGCGTCGGCCACCGTCTACGGACACCCCTCCCGGAGCATGCAGGTCATCGGCATCACGGGCACGTCCGGTAAGACCACGACGTCCTATCTCGTCGAGGCAGGCCTCGTCGCGGCCGGACGCGTCGTCGGTCTCGTCGGGACCGTGGAGACCCGGATCGAAGGCATTCGCGTGCCGAGCACCCTCACGACACCCGAGGCGCCGCAGCTGCACGCCCTGTTCGCCGTCATGCGCGAACGCGGTGTCGACACGGTCGTGATGGAGGTTTCCAGCCATGCCCTCGCGCTCGGTCGCGTGGACGCCACCGAGTTCGCCGTCGGCGGGGTCACCAACCTGTCCCAGGACCATCTCGACTTCCACAAGGACCTCGACGACTACTTCGGCGCGAAGGCCCGGCTGTTCGCCGAGGACTCGCCGGTCCGGGCCCGCCGCGCGGTGGTGTGCACCGACGACGTGTGGGGACGTCGCATGGCCGAGGTCGCGCGCGCGGGCCGCGACGACGCGACCGCAGTCCGCACGGTCACCACAGGTGGCGACGGTGACGCTGCCGGCGCCGCGGCCGATTGGACGGTCACCGACGAGGTCCCCGAAGAGACGGGAGTGCAGCAGTTCACCCTGACCGGTCCGGACGGGATCGCCCGCCGCGCCACCGTCGGCCTGCCGGGCCGCTACAACGTCACCAACGCCGCTCTCGCTGTAGCGCTTTGCGCCGAGGTGGGCGCCGACATCGACGCCGCGATCCGCGGTATCGCCGATGTCGCGGTGCCCGGCCGGGTCGAACGGGTCGAGCGCGGTCAGGACTTCCTCGCCGTCGTCGACTACGCCCACAAGCCCGCGGCGCTCGAAGCGGTCATCGGAACCCTGCGCGCCGCGACCGAGGGACGCATCGCCGTCGTCGTCGGTGCGGGCGGCGACCGCGACCGGACGAAGCGGCCGATCATGGGCGAGGTCGCGGCGCGGGCCGCCGATCTGGTGGTCGTGACCGACGACAACCCACGAACCGAGAGCCCCGCCGCCATCCGCGCGGCCGTCCTCGACGGTGCACACTCCGTCCCGGCGGCCGAACGCGGCGAGATCCTCGAGATCGGCGATCGCGCCGCGGCGATCGACGCCGCGGTCGCGTGGGCCCGCCCGGGCGACGTCGTCCTCGTCGCCGGCAAGGGCCACGAGACGGGGCAGGAGATCGACGGAGTGAAGCACCCCTTCGACGACCGCGAGGTCCTCGGCGCAGCTCTCGACAAGTACCGGACCGCAGGACCCGACGGTGACCATCCGCCTGCTGCGGGCGGTTCGCATCACGGAGGCAAGGCATGATCCCGATGACACTGGCTCGGATCGCGGAGGGCGTCGGGGGCACCCTGCACGACGTCGACGATCCGTCCGCCGAGGTGACCGGTTCCGTCGAGTTCGACTCGCGACGGATCGGTCCCGGTGGCCTGTTCCTGGCGTTGCCCGGTGCGCGCTCGGACGGCCACGATCACGCCGCGGCCGCCGTCGCCGCCGGTGCGGTGGCGGTCCTGGCCGCACGGCCGGTGGGTGTGCCCGCGATCGTCGTGCCGCCGATTCTGCCGACCGAGACCAACGCCCTCGCGCTCGAACACGACAGCGACGGATCCGGCGCGGCCGTGCTCGCCGGCCTCGCGAAGCTCGCCCGCACCGTGGTGGACACGCTCACCGGCGCCGGCCTCACCGTCGTCGGTGTCACCGGTTCGGCGGGCAAGACGTCCACGAAGGACATGATCGCCGCCGTGCTCGCGCCGCTCGGTGAGGTCGTCGCCCCGCCCGGATCGTTCAACAACGAACTCGGCCACCCGTGGACCGCCCTGCGCGCCACCGCATCCACTCGCTTCCTCGTCCTCGAGAAGTCGGCACGCGGCCCCGGGCACATCGCGGCCCTGGCCCGCATCGCCCCGCCGCGGATCGGCGTCGTGCTCAACGTCGGTACCGCACACCTCGGCGAGTTCGGCTCGCAGGAGGTCATCGCCGAGACGAAGGGCGAACTCGTCGAGGCGCTGCCCAGCGCCGCCGAGGGGGGAGTGGCGATCCTCAACGCCGACGACACCCTCGTGTCGAAGATGGCGACCCGCACCACCGGTCGTGTGGTGACCGTCGGGACCGGGTCCGGTGCCGCCTATCGCGCCGAGGACATCCACCTCGACGACCAGGCGCGTGCCTCCTTCACCGCCGTCGTCCCCGGCGCCGACGGACAGGAGCGGCGCGTGCCCGTGCGGCTCGCCGTGCACGGCGAACACCAGATCGGCAACGCTTTGTCGGCGATCGCCGTCGCCGTGGAGTGCGGTGCGACGGTCGAGCAGGCCGCCGAGGCGCTCGCGACGGCGGGTCCCGTCTCGGCGCACCGCATGGCGGTGCAGACCCGATCCGACGGGGTGACCGTCATCGACGACGCCTACAACGCCAATCCCGATTCCATGCGCGCAGCCGTGAAGGCCCTGGTCACCATGGCGCGGTCCGGTCCGGATCGCCGGCGCACCTTCGCGGTGCTGGGGGAGATGGCCGAGCTCGGGGACGACGCCGTCGTCGCCCACGACGCCATCGGACGCCTCGCCGTGCGCCTCGACGTCACCCGCATCATCGCCGTCGGTGCCACGCGGCCGGTCCGGGGTCTGTTCCAGGGCGCCGTGATGGAAGGATCGTGGGGTGAGGAAGCGAGCCACGTACCCGATGCCGACGCCGCGATCGCGTTGTTGCGCGACGAACTGCAACCGGGCGACATCGTGCTCGTGAAGGCATCGCAGTCCGTGGGACTGTGGACCGTCGCCGAGGCCGTCCTCGCGGACGACCCCGGTGCCGGAGACAACGACGCTGCTGTGGGGACGGAGGACGCCCGGTGAGACAGATCCTGTTCGCGGCGGGCATCGCGCTCGCAGTCTCGATCCTGCTCACCCCCCTCCTGATCAAGATGTTCTCCCGGCAGGGCTTCGGGCAGGAGATCCGGGTCGAGGGCCCGCAGAGCCACCAGTCCAAGCGCGGCACCCCCACCATGGGCGGCGTCGCGATCCTCGCCGGTCTGTGGGCCGGTTACTGGGGGTCGCATCTCATCGGTACGGGATACGACGCGGAAGGTCCCACGGCCTCGGGTCTGCTCGTGCTCGGCCTGACGACGGCGCTCGGCGGCGTCGGCTTCCTCGACGACTTCATCAAGATTCGCAAGCAGCGCAATCTCGGTCTGAACAAGACGGCCAAGCTGGTCGGCCAGCTGGTCGTCGCGGTGGGCTTCGGCATCCTCGCGCTGCAGTTCCGCAATGCGGACGGTCTCACCCCGGCCAGCACCGATCTGTCCTACGTGCGCGATATCGCCACGGTCTCGATGGGCTCGATCGTGTTCATCCTGTTCGTCTATCTGCTGGTCAGCGCATGGTCGAACGCGGTGAACCTCACCGACGGTCTCGACGGTCTCGCTGCGGGTTCGATGGCGCTGGTGCTCGGCGCCTACGTCATCATCACCTTCTGGCAGTACCGCAACGCGTGCGCCGTGGAGCCGACCGCCGGGTGCTACGACGTCCGTGATCCGCTCGATCTCGCGTTGCTGTGCGCCGCCGGCGCCGCCGCCTGCATCGGCTTCCTGTGGTGGAACGCCGCACCGGCCAAGATCTTCATGGGCGACACGGGCTCGCTCGCCCTCGGCGGCATGCTGGCCGGTCTGTCCATCACGACCCGCACCGAGCTGCTCATGGTGGTCATCGGCGCGCTGTTCGTCGCGGAGGCCGCCTCGGTGGTCATCCAGGTCGCGGTCTTCCGGTCCAGCCGCAGGCGGGGGTTCCGGATGGCACCTTTCCACCATCACTTCGAACTCGGCGGATGGGCCGAGACCACGGTGATCATCCGGTTCTGGTTGCTCGCCGCCATCGCCTCGGCGATCGGTCTGGCCCTCTTCTACAGCGAATACCTCGCGGCGATCGGGGACTGACCGTGAACGACGAACTCGAACGGCTCAGAGGACGGGCGGTGCTCGTCGCCGGGGCAGGGGTGTCCGGCCGCGCGACGATCGAACCCCTTACCGATCTCGGCGCCCACGTCACCGTCACCGACCGCAACGAGCGGGCACTGGCCGAGTGCGCGGCGCTCGGCGCCCGGACGGTCGACCTCGACAGTCTCGTCGACGACCCCGCTGCGCTGCGCGAGTTCGCCCTGGTGGTCACGAGTCCCGGATTCCCGCCCGACGCCCCGCTGCTCTCGCGCGCGGCCGGCGCGGCGATCCCCATCTGGGGCGACATCGAACTGTCCTGGCGCATCGACCGCGCCGAGGTCTACGGACCGGCCCGTCGGTGGCTGGCCGTCACCGGGACGAACGGCAAGACCACTACGACCATGATGCTGCACGCGATCCTCGAGGCCTCCGGCCTCGGCAGCGTCGCGTGCGGCAACATCGGTCTTCCCGTGCTCGACGCCCTGCGCCGCGACGAACCGCGGGCCGACGTACTCGCCGTCGAGTTGTCGTCCTTCCAGCTGCACTGGGCGCCCTCGGTTCGGCCCGAGGCCGGCGTCGTGCTCAACATCGCCGAGGACCATCTCGACTGGCACGGCGGCATCGAGAACTACATCGAGGCCAAACTCGGTGCGCTCACCGGCGCCGTCGGGGTCATCGGTCTCGACGACCCGATCGCCGGTGGTCTCGGCGACCGGTCCCGTGCCGTGGTCACCGTGGGCTTCACCCTGGGCTATCCCCAGGAAGGCGAACTCGGGATCAGCGGCGAACTGCTCGTCGACCGGGCGTTCGCCGATTCCGCCGTGCTCGCCCGGGTGGACGACGTGACGCCGCCCGGCCCCGCCGGACTGTCCGACGCACTCGCGGCCGCAGCCCTCGCCCGGGCCATCGACGTGCCCGCCTCGGCGGTGCACGACGGCCTGCGACGGCACCGCGTCGGTCCGCACCGCGCCGCGCCGGTCGGGCAGGTCGACGGCGTCGAGTACATCGACGATTCGAAGGCGACCAATCCGCACGCGGCCCGTAGTTCGCTGCTCGCCCGCGACCGCGTGGTGTGGATCGCCGGTGGTCTGCTCAAGGGCGCCCGCGTGGACGACCTGGTCGCCGAGGTTGCGCCGCGACTGTCCGGAGCCGTGCTGCTCGGCCGCGACGCCGGCGACATCGCCGACGCGCTGGCGCGACACGCCCCGCAGGTCCCGGTCGTCGTCGTGGACACGGGCGACGATGAAGCGATGACCGATGCGACGAGCGAGACCGACACGTCTTCGGTGAGGAGGGCCGTGGCACGGGGCGCCGACGGTCCTGCCGCGATGCGCGTGGTGGTCCGGGAGGCGGCCGCACTCGCCTCGCCGGGGGAGACGGTGCTGCTCGCCCCGGCCGCGGCATCGCTCGACATGTTCGCCGATTACGCGGAGCGCGGCCGGAGTTTCGCGTCCGCGGTCGAGGAACTCCGCGGGGGCGGGACGCAACCGTGACCCCTCGGGCAGGAGCGACCCGAGCAGGGGCGAACACCGACGAGCCGGTGGTCGGAGTACGCGGCCGGTTCGGGGCCTGGATGGCGCGACCGCTCGCGTCCTTCCATCTCGTGGTGACGATCGCCGTCCTGCTCACCGTGCTCGGCCTCGTCATGGTGCTGTCGTCGTCGAGCGTCGGCGCGGTGGCCGCGGCGGGATCGGCCTACGGATTGTTCACCTCCCAGGCGATCTTCGCCGTCCTGGGCATGGTGATCTTCTACATCGCGCTGCAGATCCCGGTCCGGGTGATGCGACGCTTCGCCTTCCCGGCGTTCGCGTTCTCGGTCGTGCTGCTCGTGCTCGTGCTCATACCGGGCATCGGTACGGTCTCGCAGGGCACCCGGGGGTGGTTCGTCATCGCCGGTATCTCGTTGCAGCCGGCGGAGATCGCCAAGATCACCCTTGCCGTGTGGGGTGCGCACCTGCTCGCCTCCCGGCGTGGGGAGAACTCGACGCTGCGCGAGATGCTCGTCCCGCTCGTCCCGGCCGCCCTGCTCGTGACCGGCCTGATCGTGCTCCAGCCCGACCTCGGCACCACCGTCTCGATCGTGATCATCGTGATCGCCCTGTTGTGGTTCGCGGGACTGCCGCTCAAGGTGTTCCTCGGGATCGTCGGCACGGCCGCCACACTCGCGGTGATCCTGGCCTTGACGGCCGGCTATCGCTCGCAGCGTGTGCGGGCCTTCTTCAACCCCGGCGACGACCCGCAGGGTGCCGGTTACCAGGCGCGACAGGCGAAGTTCTCCCTCGCGGACGGCGGCCTGTGGGGTCGCGGGCTCGGTCAGAGCCGCGCGAAGTGGAGTTATCTGCCCAACGCCCACAACGACTTCATCTTCGCGATCATCGGTGAGGAACTGGGCTTCCTCGGTGGAGTGGCCGTCATCGGCCTGTTCGGTCTGTTCGCCTATGTCGGACTGCGGATCGCGATGCGCTCGGCCGACCCCTTCCTGCGCCTGTTCACTGCGACGGCGACGACGTGGATCATCGGCCAGGCCTTCATCAACATCGGCTACGTCGTGGGACTGCTGCCCGTGACCGGCCTGCAGTTGCCGCTCGTGTCGGCCGGTGGTACCTCGACGGCCACCACCCTGCTGATGTTCGGCCTGATCGCCAACGCAGCCAGACACGAACCCGAGGCCATCGCCGCGCTGCACGCGGGTCAGGACGGCCGGTTCGCGCGGCTGCTGCGCCTGCGCAAGCCGGAGGCCTACCGGGCCGGTCGCTCCTCGGCGGCGCGTACGGTCGCAGCACGACAGCCGCGAGCGCGGGCCGCGGCGCCCGAGCGCAGTGCCCGCCCCGCGTCGAAAGGTGGGGGATCGCGCAAGCGGCAGTCCCCCGCACCGAACGAGCGGCAACGGGGAGCCGCGACGGACCGCCGGACATCGGCAGGCCGGACTGAACCCCGGGAGGGGACCGGCCGGGCCCGGCGTGCACAACCTGCACGCGAACCGGCTCGCGGCCGGCAGCAGACGAACCGCACGACACGCGGATCGAACGGACGAAGCGGAGAGAGAGGGAACCGTAGGTGAGTGGGGAGAGGCCGGCACTGTCGGTGGTGGTGGCCGGAGGCGGCACGGCCGGTCATATCGAACCGGCACTCGCGGTGGCCGACGCCGTTCGCGCACTCGTGCCTGACGCGCGGATCACCGCGATCGGCACCGAACGGGGACTCGAGACGACGCTGGTGCCGCGCCGCGGATATCCCCTCGAACTCATCCCGCCGGTGCCGCTGCCCCGCAAGCCGACGGTGGACCTGCTGAGACTTCCCGGCCGGGTGGTCTCGTCGGTGCGCCGTACCAGGCAGATCCTCGACGAGGTCGGCGCCGACGTCGTCGTCGGTTTCGGCGGGGACGTCGCGTTGCCCGCCTATCTCGCGGCCGGAGCCGGTCCGCTGCGTCGACGCCGGCGCATCCCGGTCGTCGTCCACGAGGCCAATGCCAGTGCGGGCATCGCCAATCGCATCGGTGCCCTGCGGGCCGAGCGCGTGCTCGCCGCCGTCCCGCGCTCGGGAATCGTCCGGCGCGGTGACGCGCAGATCGTGGGGATCCCGGTCCGCTCGTCGATCACCGGTCTCGACCGCGCCGGGCTGCGCGCGGAGGCACGCCGGCACTTCGGTCTGCCCGACGACGTACCCGTGCTGCTCGTCTTCGGTGGGTCGCAGGGTGCACGCTCGCTGAACGAGGCCGTGTCCGGCGCGTCCTCGGCACTCGCGGAGGCCGGCATCGCGGTGCTGCACGCGCACGGACCGAAGAACACCGTGGACATCCCCGCCCATGTCGGTCACGCCCGCGCCCCGTACGTCACCGTGCCCTATCTCGAACGGATGGACCTCGCGTACTCCGCCGCCGATGCGGTGGTCTGCCGGTCCGGGGCCATGACGGTCGCGGAGGTCTCGGCGGTGGGTCTGCCCGCCGTGTACGTGCCGCTCCCGCACGGGAATGGTGAACAGGAGCTCAACGCCCGCCCCGTCGTCGAGGCCGGCGGTGGCAGGATCGTCGCCGACGGCGACCTGACTTCGGACTATGTCGCCACGGAAGTGGTGTCGCTGCTCGGCGACGAGCGGAGACTCGTGGAGATGGGGCGCAGCGCCGCGGCCGCTGGTCACCGCAGCGCCGCAGACGAGATGGCGCGCATAGTGCTCGAGGTTGCCGGAGTGGAACCGAACAGGAGTGAACGATGAGTGCGCAGTTCCCCGCCGAACTCGAGCGGGTGCACATGGTCGGTATCGGCGGTGCCGGGATGTCGGGCATCGCCCGGATCCTGCTCGCCCGTGGGGGACAGGTATCGGGTTCCGACGCGAAGGAGAGCCGCGGTGTGCTCGCGCTGCGGGCCCGCGGCGCGCAGGTCCGCATCGGCCACGCCGCCGAGGCTCTCGACCTGCTGGAGGGTGGTCCTACCGCCCTGGTCACAACGTTCGCGGCTATCCCGAAGGACAATCCCGAACTGGTCGCCGCCCGCGAGCGGGGCATCCCGATCCTGTTGCGACCCGCGGTCCTCGCCTCGCTGATGCGAGGGAACCGCACCTTCCTGGTCTCCGGCACCCACGGCAAGACCTCCACGACGTCGATGCTCGTCGTCGCGCTGCAGCACTGCGGCCTCGATCCGTCCTTCGCGGTGGGCGGTGAACTCAACGAATCCGGGACCAACGCCCACCACGGCAGCGGGGACGTCTTCGTCGCCGAAGCCGACGAGAGCGACGGCTCGCTGCTGCAGTACGACCCGAACACCGTGATCGTCACGAACATCGAGGCCGATCACCTCGACTACTTCGGCACGCCGGAGGCGTACACGGCGGTCTTCGACGAGTTCGTCGCCCGCATCGCCCCCGGCGGCCTGCTCGTCGTCTGCCTCGACGACCCCGGCTCGGCGGCCCTCGCCGAGCGCGTCGTCGCCCTCGGCCGCGACGACCTGCGGGTGCAGGGTTACGGCACCGCCGACGTCATCGGCACCGTGGGCGACCACCGCGGCGTTCCCGTCGGGGTGCGGCTGCTCGGCTGGGAGGCCAAGGATGTCGGCGGCGTCGCCGAGTTCCACCTCGCGGGTGAGGATTCGCCGCGCACCGTGCGACTGTCCGTCCCCGGCCGGCACATGGCGCTCAATGCTCTCGCCGCGCTGCTCGCCGCGCTCGAAGCCGGAGCGCAGGTCGACGAGGCGATGGAAGGCCTCGCCGGTTTCGGTGGTGTGCACCGGCGGTTCCAGTACACCGGCCGCGAACACGGTGTGCGGGTGTTCGACGACTACGCCCACCATCCCACCGAGGTCCGCGCGGTCCTTGCGGCCGCGGCCGAACTCGTGGCGGGAGAGCCGCTGCGCTACACCGAGACGGGCACCGAACGGCCCCGCGTGATCGTCGTCTTCCAGCCGCATCTCTACTCGCGCACCGAGGCGTTCGCCACCGAGTTCGGGCAGGCTCTCGACCTCGCCGACGAGGTCGTGGTGCTCGACGTCTACGGCGCCCGGGAGGAACCGATCCCGGGTGTGAGCGGTGCGCTGGTCGCGCGGGCGGTGAGCAAGCCTGTGCACTACCAGCCGAATCTGTCCGCGGTGCCGCGGCAGGTCGCGCGTCTGACCCGGCCGGGTGATGTCGTGATCACGATGGGTGCCGGTGACGTCACGATGCTGGGCCGGCAGATCCTCGACGCGCTCCACAGCAAACCGGGTCGCTTCCGTCCGGCCGGGGCGGCTCCCGAGCCCGGCGGATTCCGCGCACCCGGCGGTTCCGGACCGGGACCGATCAGCTCGTGACGCCCGCCGCCGTCTCGTCGCGCCGCCGTCGCGGACGACCGTCACGCGAACCGCGTGAGCCCGATGAAGCCCGCGAACGCAGCACTGCCCGCCGCCCGTCCGGGCGGTCGGTGCGCCTGCGGACGGTACTGCTAGGGGCGGCTGTCGTCGCGGTGTTCCTCGGCGCCATCGCGGTGGCGTGGCTGTCGCCGTTGCTGTCCGTGCGGGTGATCGAGGTGGACGGGATCGAGGTCGTCACCTACGACGAGGTGGTCGACGCGCTCGCGGTCGCCGAGGGCACGCCGCTGCTCCGGGTCGACACGGCCGCGGCGGCCCAGCGGGTCGCGACGATTCCGCGTGCGGCGTCGGCCCGGGTCCAGCGGGTCTATCCCTCCACCGTCCGGGTGACAGTGACCGAGCGCGAGGCGATGGTCTTCTTCGACGCCCCCGACGGCACCCACTCTGTCGACATCGAGGGAGTGGACTTCGCGGTCGAGCCGCCTCCGATGTTCACTCCCCGTCTCGTCACTCCGACGCCGGGCACCGGCGATCCCGCGACCCGCGCCGCCGTGGAGGTGCTCGACAAGTTACCGCCCGACCTGCGCGTGCAGGTGGAGACGGTCGAAGCGCCCTCCCCGTCCGACATCTCGATCGTCCTCACCGACGGGCGTGTCGTGGTGTGGGGTGGAACCGATCGTTCCGAGCGGAAGGCGGCGGTCGTCGGCCCGCTGCTGACACAGCCGGGGGAGCGATTCGACGTGGCGAGTCCCGACCTGCCGACGGTGAGGTGAGGGATCGACGAAATTCGTCCGGCGTGTCCGGCGCGTCTACTGGCTAATCTCGGTACCCGTGCCATAGCGTTTCGGACAGTCGCGTTACTTGACATAACCTTCAAGCTGTGGTTGAGGGTTTGTCGGGGCAGCGCGCTGCGGAGCCGTCCGCCCGACCGGCGGACGTGACCGACATCGAGTCAGACCCAGACCCAGCACCACCCGGACACCATGCACCACCCGGAACTTCAGGAAGGCGAGAGCACATGACGCCCCCGCACAACTACCTCGCCGTAATCAAGGTCGTCGGTATCGGCGGTGGCGGCGTGAACGCGGTCAACCGCATGATCGAGCAGGGACTCAAGGGAGTCGAGTTCATTGCCGTCAACACCGACGCGCAAGCCCTGCTCATGTCGGATGCCGACGTCAAGCTCGACGTCGGCCGCGAACTGACCCGCGGACTCGGCGCCGGCGCAGACCCGGAGGTCGGCCGCAAGGCCGCCGAGGATCACAAGGACGAGATCGAAGAAGTACTCAAGGGCGCCGACATGGTCTTCGTGACCGCAGGCGAGGGTGGTGGAACCGGTACCGGCGGCGCTCCCGTCGTCGCGAGCATCGCCCGCAAGCTCGGCGCGCTCACCGTCGGTGTCGTCACGCGTCCGTTCTCGTTCGAGGGCAAGCGCCGCGGCAGTCAGGCCGACACCGGCATCCAGACGCTGCGCGAGTCCTGCGACACGCTCATCGTCATCCCCAACGACCGGCTCCTCCAGCTCGGCGACGCCGCCGTCAGTCTCATGGACGCCTTCCGCTCCGCCGACGAGGTGCTCCTCAATGGTGTCCAGGGCATCACCGACCTCATCACCACACCGGGTCTGATCAACGTCGACTTCGCCGACGTGAAGGGCGTCATGTCGGGTGCCGGCTCCGCGTTGATGGGCATCGGCTCGTCGCGCGGCGAGGGGCGTGCGATCAAGGCCGCGGAGGCCGCTATCAACTCGCCGCTGCTCGAGGCGTCGATGGAAGGCGCGCGCGGCGTGCTGCTGTCGATCGCCGGCGGATCCGATCTCGGCCTGTTCGAGATCAACGAGGCTGCCTCGCTCGTGCAGGAGGCCGCGCACATCGACGCCAACATCATCTTCGGCACGGTCATCGACGACTCGCTCGGCGACGAGGTCCGCGTGACCGTCATCGCCGCGGGCTTCGAGGGCGGAACGCCTGCCCGCCGTCCCGTCGAGGTCGGCCAGCAGCAGCAGGGGCAGGCGCAACAGCAGCCTCCGCAGCAGCAGCAGCAGCCGGCCGGTCGGCCCGGTGCAATCGGCGTCGCGCGCGCCGGCGAACTCGGCCGTCCCGAGCGCGAGACCGTCGAAACCACCCCCGTGCGCGAGCAGCCCCCCGTCGGCAGCCAGCCGCCGGCCGGAGGCGGCAACGCACCCCGCAGCGTGGACATCGACGACGACGGTGACGACGACGTCGACGTGCCGATCTTCATGCGCCGTTGACGGCTCCGCACCGCCTGCTGCGCGCCCGCCGGGTCGTGACCACACGAGCCGGCGGGGTGTCCGCAGCTCCGTACGACAGTTTCAACCTCGCCGATCACGTCGGTGACGACCCGGCCGCAGTCGCTGCCAACCGGCGGCGGCTCGCGTCCGTCATCGGGTTGCCGCCCGAGCGGTTCGTCTGGATGGAACAGATCCACAGCCGCAACGTCACCGTGGTCGACGCGCCGGTGTCCGAACCCGTTCCCGCCACCGATGCGCTCGTCACCCGCGAGACCGGGCTCGCGCTCGTGACCCTCAGCGCCGACTGCGTGTCGATCCTGCTGTCCGACGAGGTGGCCGGGGTGGTCGCCGCGGTGCACGCCGGCCGGGTGGGGGCGCGCATCGGGATCCTCCCGCGCGTGCTCGACGTCATGGTCGATCTCGGCGCCCGCCCCGATCGCATCGGTGCGCTGCTCGGACCGGCCGCGAGTGGCCGGCAGTACGAGGTGCCCGCGGCGATGAGGGCCGATGTCGAGGCACACCTGCCCGGCAGCGCGACCCGCACGAACCGCGGTACTCCCGGACTCGACCTGCGTGCCGGACTGCGCCGCCAGCTCGCCGATCACGGCGTGACCGCCGTGGTGGAGGATCCGCGCTGCACGATCGAGGACACCTCGCTGTTCAGCCACCGGCGTTCGGCACCCACGGGGCGGTTCGCCTCGGTCGTCTGGCTCGAGGAGGCCGGCGAGGAGGGAACGGCGTGAGCCCCCCCACCTCCGAGGAGCGGCGCGACGAACTCGCCGGACGTCTCGCCGCCGTACGCGAGCGGCTCGACGCCGCGGCGCGCGCCGCCGGACGCGATCCGTCGGACGTCGCGTTGCTGACTGTCACCAAGTTCTTTCCCGCCTCCGACGCCGTGCTCCTCCACGAGCTGGGATGCGAACGCTTCGGCGAGTCCCGCGAGCAGGAGGCGAGCGCGAAGATCGCCGTGTTCCGGGAGAGCGTCGACGCGCCGGTCGAGTGGCACATGATCGGTCGGGTGCAGCGCAACAAGGCCCGTGCCGTCGCCCGTTGGGCGCACACGGTGCACTCGGTCGACAGTCTCCGTCTCGTGCAGGCCTTCGAGAAGGGGGCGCGGGCCGCCCTCGACACCGGCGAACGCACCGTACCGCTGCGGGCACTGCTGCAGGTCAGCCTCGACGGCGACCGGGAGCGCGGCGGCGTGGTCGCCGAGGATCTTCCCGCCCTCGCCGAGGCGGTCGCCGCGTCCGAGGTCCTCGAACTCGGAGGCTTGATGGGAGTGCCGCCGCTCGGGTGGGAGCCCGAGCGGGCATTCGAGCAGCTTCACGCCATGCATGCACGGTTGCTGCAGGACCACCCGGCGGCGGTGGAGCTGTCCGCGGGCATGTCGGGTGACCTCGAGCACGCGGTTCGATGGGGTTCGACGTGCGTGCGTGTCGGAACGGCGGTCTTGGGGTATCGACCGTTAGCCTGAATGACATCCGCCGCGCGAGGGAAAGGCGATCGATGAGCACACTCCACAAGTTCAAGGCGTACTTCGGGATGGTGCCGCTCGAGGATTACGAGGACGAGTACCTCGACGATCCGGCGAGTGGCCGCCGCGACCGTGATCGCGACTACGGCGAGGCCACTTATGGCGGGTACGCGCCGTCGCATCGCGACGAGTACGCCCCGTCGCACCGCGAGGAACCGGTTCGCGAGTTCGAGCACGACGAGTTCGACCGGTACGAGCCGGCACCGCGTCCGCGGGTCGAACCCATCACCGCTCGCAGTCCCCGTCCGGCGCCCACCCCGGCCCGCGCGGTTCCCAGCCGTGCACCACTGACGGCGGAGAGCCGGCTCGAGCGCGCCGAGCCCCGGCGTGGTGCGCTCTTCGACGAGGGAGGTCCGTTGTCCAAGATCACCACGTTGCGCCCCCGCGACTACAGCGAGGCGCGCACGATCGGTGAGCGTTTCCGCGACGGAACGCCGGTCATCATGGACCTCGTCGAGATGAGCAACGCCGACGCCAAGCGACTCGTCGACTTCGCGGCCGGGCTCGCCTTCGCGCTGCGCGGTTCGTTCGACAAGGTGGCCACGAAGGTCTTCCTGCTCTCGCCCGCCGACATCGACGTCTCCGCCGAGGAACGGCGGCGTATCGCCGAGACCGGCTTCTACAACCAGCAGTAGTCGACGCGCGCTGCGCGGGCGTGCACCCGGCACGTCCGTCGCGGCATGCCCGTCGCCGTCCCTCGAGCGTTCCGACACGCCCGGCCATGATGCAGATCACTGCAGGCCGGGCGTTTCGGTTTTGATCGACCCGTCATCGTCGGGCATTGTGGGCAGGTGGCCGTTTTCGAGGTGCTGTGGTTCCTGCTGTTCATCTTCTGGCTTCTGCTGATCGGACGGATCATCGTCGAGTTCATCAGAACCTTCGCGCGGGAGTGGAAGCCGTCCGGCTTCGTGGTCGTCGTTCTCGAGGCGATCTTCACGGTCACGGATCCGCCGGTGAAGCTGCTGCGGAGACTGATTCCGCCGCTCAATCTCGGTGGTGTACGGCTCGATCTGTCCATCATGGTCTTGCTGTTCATCGTGTATTTCCTCATGGCATTCCTGCCCAGGGGCGGCGCAGCATGATGCCTGCGTCGGACGTCGGGTCGAGCCGTCCCGGAGCTGCCGTGTGCCACAATGGAGTGCCATATACAGTGGGTTTTGATACGCGTAACGCACTGTCGATTACTCAGAACGCCTGCTTGACCGCTTACTCGACGCGTGAAGGGATCCTTCCATGCCGCTGACACCAGCTGATGTGCACAATGTCGCGTTCAGCAAGCCTCCGATCGGGAAGCGTGGTTACAACGAGGACGAGGTCGACGCCTTCCTCGATCTCGTCGAGCAGGAGTTGACGAACCTCATCGAGGAGAACGCCGACCTGCGTCAGCGGGTCGCCGAACTCGACCAGGAGCTTGCCGAAGCCAAGAAGGCGCCGCGCAGCGCGTCGTCGTCCGCGCCGGCGGCCCCGTCCAAACCCGAACCCGCGCGTGTCGTCGAGACACCCAAGCCGGAACCCGCCCCGGCGCCGGCTCCGGCACCCGTCCCGGTCGCCGCTGCGCCGTCGAGCGGCGACGCGAGCATGCAGGCCGCCAAGGTCCTCGGGCTCGCGCAGGAGATGGCCGACCGCCTCACAGGCGACGCCAAGGCCGAGGCCGAGGAGCTCGTGCGCAACGCTCGGACCAACTCCGAGCAGCTCGTCTCCGACGCCCGCACCCGCAGCGAGGCGATGATCGCCGACGCGCGGCAGAAGTCCGACGCGATGCTCGCCGATGCCCGCACCCGTTCGGAGACCCAGCTGCGTCAGGCCAAGGAGAAGGCCGACGCGCTGCAGGCGGACGCGGAGAAGAAGCACACCGAGATCATGGCCACGATCAACCAGCAGCGTTCGGTGCTGGAGGAGCGCATCGAGCGGCTCAAGACGTTCGAGCGTGAATACCGGGTGCGCCTGAAGTCCTATCTGGAGTCGCAGCTCGAAGAGCTCGAGCAGCGCGGTTCCGCCGTTCCGGTGGACGGTGGACAGGAAGTGTTCAACCAGTCCAACTCGTCGTCGTCGTTCGGATCGTCGTCCTTCGCGAAGGGCAACAGCTGACCGACGGTCTCTCCGGCTGGTGCTGTACGGCCTGGTGCTGTACCTCGGTAGAGGAGGAGCGTCGTGCTCGTCGTCACGCTGGTACTCGCAGCTGTCGGATTCGGTCTTCTCGTGATCGCGTTGATGACCGGTTCGGTGCTCTGGGCATGGGGTTGTATCGCGGTGTGCGTCGTGGGAGCGGTGCTCCTGCTGGCGAGCACGCTCGGCGGACGGAGTTCGGCCGAAGGTGAGTGGGCCGATCCCCGTTCCGTCGGGCAGGCCGGAGCCTCGGGCGGACGTCCCGGTCGGCGTGCATCGCGCCGGCGTCGCGGCGACCGGAATTCTTCGGATCGCTGAAGCGTCCTACAATATGCATCACCGAGCGTGAAGCTCGATCCCGCGATCGCGGGCGGCGTCGATCCGGCCATCACCGGGGAGCCTCCGGAAGAACGGCGACCTTGCCGGTCGCCCAGTAGAACCGGACGGGTGGGCCCGTCACAGCCCGAACGAGTGGCCGTCCCCCCGGACGAGCAAGCGGGGTGGTACCGCGGTGGCCGTGCACGCGCACGGCGATCGTCCCCGTGCCGAGACGTATCCAGGCACGGAGGAGCCACGCTGTGACCGAGAACCACGCTGCACCGGATCCCACCGCAGCAACCGCCGGCAGTACTGCCGGATATCCGCGCGTCGACTACGACCTGCCGCGCGATTCGGGTGTCGACTTCCCGGCGCTCGAAGAATGTGTGCTCGCACAATGGGCCTCCGACGGCACCTTCGAGGCCTCGCTGCGCAACCGCGACGGCGCCGACGAGTTCGTCTTCTACGACGGCCCGCCCTTCGCGAACGGACTCCCGCACTACGGGCACCTGCTCACCGGCTACGTCAAGGACGTCGTCCCGCGTTTCCAGACCATGCTCGGCAAGAAGGTCGACCGTCGCTTCGGCTGGGACTGCCACGGCCTGCCCGCCGAGCTCGAGGCGGAGAAGCAGCTCGGCATCAAGGACAAGTCCGAGATCGACTCGATGGGCGTGGCCGAGTTCAACGCCTACTGCAAGCAGTCGGTGCTGCGCTATACCGGTGAGTGGCGCGACTACGTCACCCGCCAGGCACGCTGGGTCGACTTCGACAACGACTACAAGACCCTCGACCTCGACTTCATGGAGTCGGTCATGTGGGCGTTCAAGTCGCTGTACGAGAAGGGCCTGATCTACCAGGGCTTCCGCGTGCTGCCCTACAGTTGGTACGAGCAGACGCCGCTGTCGAACCAGGAGACCCGTCTCGACGACGCCTACAAGATGCGTCAGGACCCGGCGGTCACCGTCGACATGGTGCTGCGCGCCCCCGGCTCCGAACTCGACGGCGCGTGCGCGCTCATCTGGACCACCACGCCGTGGACCCTGCCGTCCAACCTCGCGATCGCGGTGCACCCCGAGATCGAGTATGTCGCCGTGCGCGGGGCCGACGACAAGACCTACCTGCTCGCGCAGGATCGTCTCGGCCACTACGCCCGCGAACTCGGCGAGGAGCCCGAGGTGCTCGGCCGTTACCGCGGCACCGACCTCGTCGGTCTCGCCTACGAGCCGCCCTTCGACTTCTTCACCGGCCGCGAGAACGCCCACCGGGTGATCGCCGCCGACTACGTCACCACCGAGTCCGGCACCGGAATCGTCCACCTCGCACCGGCTTTCGGTGAAGAGGACATGGAGTACTGCCAGCGCAACGGCATCGAGCTCGTCCAGCCGCTCGATCCGGGCGGCAAGTTCACCTCGATGGTGCCGCCGTACGAGGGTCTGCAGGTCTTCGACGCCAACCCGGCCATCATCAAGGACCTCAAGGCCGCCGGAAAGCTTGTGCGGCACGAGACCATCGAGCACTCCTACCCGCACTCGTGGCGGTCGGGTCAGCCGTTGATCTACATGGCGGTGCCGTCGTGGTTCGTCGCCGTCACCCGTTTCCGCGACCGCATGGTCGAGCTCAACCAGCAGATCACGTGGGTGCCCGAGCACATCCGCGACGGTCAGTTCGGCAAGTGGCTCGAAGGTGCCCGCGACTGGAACATCAGCCGTAACCGCTACTGGGGCAGCCCGATCCCGGTATGGATCTCGGACGACCCGGAGTACCCGCGTGTCGACGTCTACGGTTCGCTCGACGAACTCGAACGCGACTTCGGCGTGCGGCCCACCGACCTGCACCGGCCGATGATCGACGAACTCACCCGGCCGAATCCCGACGACCCGACCGGGAAGTCGACCATGCGTCGCGTCCCCGAGGTCCTCGACTGCTGGTTCGAGTCCGGCTCGATGCCGTTCGCCCAGGTGCACTATCCCTTCGAGAACCGCGACTGGTTCGACACGCACTACCCGGGCGACTTCATCGTCGAGTACAACGGCCAGACCCGCGGCTGGTTCTACACGCTTCACGTCCTGGCCACCGCGTTGTTCGACCGTCCCGCCTTCAAATGCGTTGCCGCCCACGGCATCGTTCTCGGCGATGACGGCCTCAAGATGAGCAAGTCGAAGGGCAACTATCCCGACGTCAACGAGGTCTTCGCCCGCGACGGTTCCGACGCGATGCGCTGGTTCCTCATGTCCTCGCCGATCCTGCGCGGCGGCAACCTCGTCGTCACCGAACAGGGTATTCGCGAGGGCGTGCGGCAGGCGCTGCTGCCGCTGTGGAACGCGTGGAGCTTCCTCCAGCTGTACGCGTCGAAGCCGGGCACCTGGCGGACCGATTCGACAAACGTGCTCGACCGGTACATCCTCGCCAAGCTCGCGCAGACCCGCGACGTCATCACCGAGGCACTCGAGACCGTAGACATCGCCGGGGCGTGCGACGAGCTGCGCACCTTCTGCGACGCGCTGACCAACTGGTACGTGCGCCGCTCGCGGAACCGGTTCTGGGACGAGGACACCGACGCGATCGACACCCTCCACACGGTGCTCGAGGTCGTCACGCGCCTGGCCGCGCCGCTGCTGCCGATGGCGTCCGAGGTGATCTGGCGGGGTCTGACCGGTGGTCGGTCGGTGCACCTGGCGGACTGGCCGGCGGCCGACGACCTGCCCTCGGATCCCGCGCTCGTCGCGGCGATGGACGAGGTGCGCGGGGTGTGCTCGACCGTGCTGTCGCTGCGCAAGGCCCAGAAGCTGCGCGTGCGGCTGCCGCTGCCCGAGGTGACGGTGGCGACGCCTGGTTCGTCGCATCTCGATCCGTTCGTCGATCTCATCAAGGACGAGGTCAACGTCAAGCGGGTCGTGACCACCGACGACGTCGAGGCCCACGGCCGGTTCGAGGTGGTCGTCAACGCGCGTGCCGCCGGTCCGCGTCTCGGCAAGGACGTGCAGACGGTCATCAAGGCCGTCAAGGCGGGAGACTGGACGCAGGCGGAGGACGGCACGGTCACCGCGGCCGGCATCGCCCTGCTGCCCGAGGAGTACACCAGCCGTCTGGTCGCGGCCGAGCCGGAATCCACCGCCGCGCTGCCGGGTGGCAACGGCCTGGTGGTCCTCGACACGGCCGTCACCGAGGAACTCGAGGCCGAGGGCTGGGCCAAGGACCGCATCCGCGAGTTCCAGGACGCGCGCCGCAACCTCGGCCTGGAGGTCTCCGACCGCATCTCGGTGCGGTTCGAGGTTCCCGCCGAACGCGCCGAATGGGCTGCCCGCCACCGGGATCTGATCGCCGGCGAGATCCTCGCCACGACCTTCGAACTCGGTGCCCCCGAGGGCGAGGCGATCGAACTCGGCGAGGGAACCCGCGCGTCCATCGTCAAGGCGTGACCGGGCCGGTGCTTCCGGGAGGATCGAGCGTCCTTCCGGAAGCACCGGTCTGCGGCCTCCCGCCGGACGTGTGGGTGCGGCGCACTAGTCTCGACACGTGCCCGCTTCCGTGAGTCGGCGCTGGGTGTTGCACCTGGATCTCGACGCGTTCTTCGCGTCCGCCGAGCAGTTGACCCGGCCGACCCTGCGGGGCCGGCCGGTCCTCGTCGGTGGGCTCGGTGCCCGCGGGGTGGTGGCCGGCGCGAGCTACGAGGCTCGCGTCTACGGTGCGCGCTCGGCCATGCCGATGAGCCGGGCACGGCGCCTCGTCGGACCGGCGGCGGTCGTGCTGCCTCCGCGCGGAATCCTGTACCGCGAACTGAGCGGACTCGTCTTCGACACCCTGCGCGCCCGGATCCCCATTCTCGAGACCCTCTCGCTCGACGAGGCGTTCGCCGAGCCTCTCGAACTGGCCGGCGCCGACGCCGACGAGGTCGAACGCTTCTGTGCGGAGCTACGCGAACACGTCAGGGAGAAGACGGGTCTCGTCGCCTCCATCGGAGCAGGATCGGGTAAGCAGATCGCGAAGATCGGGTCCGGTCTCGCGAAACCGGACGGGCTGCTCGTCGTCCGGCCCGAAGGCGAGCTTCCGTTGCTGCACAGCCTGCCGGTGCGCAAGCTGTGGGGGATCGGTCCGGTGGCCGAGGACCGGTTGCGGCGACTCGGTATCGAGACCATCGGCGATCTCGCGGCGCTGCCCGTCGCCGAGGCCGCGTCGATCCTCGGCGGCACCATCGGACCGGGATTGCACCGGCTGGCCAACGGATTCGACGACCGGCCCGTCGCCGAACGCGCCGAGGCGAAACAGGTCAGCGCCGAGACCACCTTTCCCACGGACATCGTCGCGATGCCCGGACTGCGGCGGGCGATCGCCGCGTCCGCGACCGCCGCGCACACACGCCTGCGCAAGGACGGGCGTGCCGCCCGCACGGTGGTGCTCAAGCTGCGCAAGGCCGACATGTCGGTGCTCACCCGGTCGTCGACCCTGCCCTACGCCACCGAGGACGTGCAGGTGCTCACCGCCGCCGCCCAGCGCCTCGCGCTCGATCCCCTCGAGATCGGCCCCGTCCGGCTCGTCGGGGTGGGGTATGCGGGTCTGTCCGCGATCGCGCAGGACACCCTGTTCCCCGAACTCGACCGGACGACGACCGAGGAGATCGGACCGGCCGAGGAGGACGACGAGGAGCGCGTCGTGGCGAGCGGGCCGGCCACCCGGTGGACGCCGGGCGCCGACGTCTGCCATCCCGAATTCGGGCACGGATGGGTGCAGGGCGCGGGCCACGGCGTGGTCACCGTCCGCTTCGAGACACGCAGCACGGGTCCGGGACCAGCGCGGACGCTCGACGAGGACGATCCCGACCTCACCGTCGCCGACCCGCTCGCGAGCCTGAACTGAAACATGTTCCCGGCGCCCTCATGGTCTTCTTACTACCGCCGGGTACTCTTGCGGGCGATCCGCTGCCGGATGACCGAGCACGACGAACACATCGTGCACGACCGAACGAGAAGGACGAGAAGTTGAAGCTTCGCAAGATCACCGTCGCCACCGTGGCGCTCGCCGCCGCCCTCACGATGTCCGCCTGCAGCTCGGACGACGGCGGTAGCTCCTCCGAGACGACCGCGAAGACCAGCACGACCACGACCGCCGCGGCTCCGGCCGTCGACTACCCGCCGGTGCCCACCGTCGAGGAGCTCAACGCCGACCTCGCGCGCGCCTTCGACCTGAGCGTCCCGGCCGCCGAGAAGACCGACCTGGTTCAGGGTGCCGAGGAGGATCCCGAGCTGATCAACATGGTCGCCCAGGCGGCCAACGACGCCGGTGTGCAGGTCAACGTCGTCGACGTGACCGACAACGAGAACGGCACGATCACCGCCGGTGTCGAGATGGCGCTCGCGGGCAGCGACCAGCCGTCCTTCGGCACGGTCGACTTCGTCGCCGAGGACGACACCTGGAAGGTGTCGAAGGACTACGCGTGCTCCATCGTCATCAACATGGCGCAGCTGCAGTCCCCGGCCTGCGTGTGATGTAGTACTCGTCCCGAACGAACCGACGGCCGGCGCGGATCATCCGCGCCGGCCGTCGGTGTTCGTCCGTCTCCCGGACTACTGATCCGAGGTGTTCCAGCCCACCCGGTCGACCTGCGACTGCGACAGGCGCGTTCCGCCGTCCGGCTCGACGTAGGTCTGATCGCCGCGCACCGTCAGTTCCCCGCCGACGGGCAGGGGGAGCGACGCGTCGATCGTCATCGACCCCTCACCGGCCATCGTGTACTGCTCGATGTCGAGACGGCCCTGCCCGTTCGGCAGCACCCAGGTGGACTCGCGCGGTGTCTGTTCAACCTTCACGTCGACCGTGATGCGGTCGTCCTCCCGCTCGACGAGCGTCGCCGTCCCGACCTGGTCGAGGGTGATGCCCGCGCTCATCACCTGCTGGTGGATCTCCCACACCGCGCCCACCCCGACGGCTTCCTCCGGGAACGAGACGATGCGATAGACGGCCTGGTAGAAGGCCTGCTCGATCGCCGACCGTGCGATATTCGCCGCATCGGGAGTGGGCTCGAGGCGCAGCGCACTGATCGCGCCGGTGGGGCCGATCGTCAGTCCGGCTCCGGAACCCTCGGCATCGGACAGTGCCGATCCGAGCGTCTCGTCCGGCGACGTCGCCGATCCGACGGTGATGTCGACCACGGTGCTCGGGTCCTCGTCGGAGACCGCCCGCTCGACCGTCGCCGAGAGCGGAAGGGTCAGCTCGGGAGTGGAGAAGTCCTGCTGCGGGTCGTCGCCGACGCGCTGGAAGACCTCGGACCGGGTGGTGAGGACGACGCCCTGCTGCACCCCGGCCTCCGGTACGAGCCGCACCACCGATCGGGGTTCGGCACCGGGGTCGAGCACTGTCGTGGTCACCGCCGACACCGGCACCGTCACCTCCGTCGATGTCGCCGCCGTGACGGCGGGCGCGCCGTCCGAAGGACCACCGCAACCGGCGACGAGAGCGGAGAGGGACAGCACAGCCGCGAGGGCACACGGCCCCGAGCGGGGGAATCTGGACAGCGCAGGCACGCCACCCAGGGTAGCCACGACGGGAGGGGGAACCGCCGCGGTCGTCCGGTAGGGGATGATGGAGCGGTGACGAACGAAGCTTCCCGACCCGACCGCGACGCGGAGACGCCGGTTCCCGGTCGTGCCGACGAGCCGTCCCCCTCCGTCGGCCGCCGCATGCTGCGGCCGCTGCTGCTCGTGGCGCTCGTCGTCTACGTCGCGGATCTGGTGACGAAGGTGCTCGCCGTCCACTACATCGACCCAGCCGATCCGATCTCGATCGTCGGCGACACGGTCACCCTGACACTCGTCCGCAATCCCGGTGCCGCGTTCTCCATGGCCACGGGCATGACCTGGTTGCTCACGCTGGTCGCGATCGCCGTCGTCGTCGGCGTCGTGAAGATCGGCCGGACCCTGAGATCGAGGTGGTGGGCGCTCGGCCTCGCCCTCGTCCTCGGGGGAGCGCTCGGCAATCTCACCGACCGTCTGTTCCGCTCGCCCGGACCGCTGCAGGGCCACGTCGTCGACTTCGTGTCGGTCGGATGGTGGCCGGTGTTCAACGTCGCCGACTCGGCCATCGTGTGCGGAGCGATCCTGCTCGTGGCCCTGACCGTCTTCGGCGTCGAACCCGACGGCGGTGCCTCGAAGGGCCGGGACGCAGCGCCGGGTGCGGACGAAACGAGAAAGGAATCACACCAGTGAGGGAAACCCGCGCGATGCCCGTACCCGACGGGCTCGACGGGATGCGTGTCGATGCAGGCCTCGCGCGCCTGCTCGGTCTGTCCCGGACCGTGGTCGCCACGCTCACCGAGGAGGGCGCCGTCGTGGTCGACGGCGCTGCGGTGGGCAAGTCCGACCGACTGTCCGCAGGCTCCTGGCTCGAGGTGGAACTGCCCGAGCCGCCCCGCCCCCTGACCATCGAGGCCCAGCCCGTCGAGGGCATGGAGATCCTCTACGCCGACGACGACATCGTCGCGGTCGACAAGCCCGTGGGTGTCGCCGCCCACGCGAGCGTCGGCTGGACCGGACCGACTGTGATCGGCGGCCTCGCCGCCGCCGGCTACCGGATCTCCACGTCCGGCGCCCACGAACGCCAGGGCATCGTGCACCGGCTCGACGTGGGCACCTCCGGCGTCATGGTGGTCGCGACGTCCGAACGCGCCTACACCGTCCTCAAGCGCGCCTTCAAGGAACGCACGGTCGACAAGCGGTACCACGCGCTCGTCCAGGGGCATCCCGACCCGAGCAGCGGCACCATCGACGCACCGATCGGCCGCCACCGCAGCAGCGACTGGAAGTTCACGGTCACCGCCGACGGCAAACCCAGCGTGACGCACTACGACACGATCGAGGCGTTCCAGGCCGCGAGCCTGCTCGACATCCATCTCGAGACCGGTCGGACCCATCAGATCCGGGTGCACTTCTCGGCACTGCGTCACCCCTGCTGCGGCGACCTCACCTACGGAGCCGACCCACGTCTCGCGGCGCGTCTCGGTCTCGAACGGCAGTGGCTGCACGCGTGCACCCTCGGGTTCTCGCACCCGACGCGCGGGCACTGGGTCGAGATCACCAGCAAGTACCCGCCGGATCTCGAACACGCGCTCGCCGTGTTGCGCAACGCCTGACCGATGGGACGCGTCCTGCCCTGGGCGGCGGTCGTCGTTCTCGTCGTCGCCGTGCTCGTCGCCGGGTGGACCTCACCGCCGCGGCCGGCCCCGGTCGGCAGCGACACCCTCGGTCCCGACAACGGGGAAGCGGTCGCCGACTATCTGACACGGGCCGCGGACAGCCTGACCGAGGCCGAAGCGGACGGAGACCTCGAGCACTGGGGACTGGTGTCGTTCACCGACGCCGTCGGCATCGACCGGGTCGTCGAACTCACCGACGAGGTGCGCGTGGCGCAGGTGCTGTTCCGTGTGCCGATCGACCGCGTCCAGACACCACTGGTGCCGGTCGCGGTGCCGGAGAACCCGGAGGCGGTACGTCGTGCCCCCTCGGTCGCCGCGGGCCGGCTGAGCCTGGTGGAGTTCGGGACCGAACGCGCCGCGCGGGTCGGGGCGGTCTCCGCGCAGCGGCTCGCCGACGGCTGCGACTGCGTCGTCGCGGCGGTGCTCCGTGGCACTCCCTCACAGTTCCGGGCCGTCGCCGACGCCCCGGACGTGCGGGCCGTGGAGGTCCTGCCCGCAGACGCGATCGCGGGACGCTTCGCGGTGACCCCGCTGCTGCCCACCCACGTCGAAACGGTCGTGCCCGGCCCGGACGACGGGGAGGTGTGACGGTGCGGTGGATCCCGTCTCGGAACGACAGTGTCTCGGAACGACAGCGCACCGGCGGAGCCGTAGGGTGAGCCGGTGAGCGACTCGGAGGATCGGAACGACTCGGGGCAGCGGAACATCGTGCGCACCGGGGTGCTGTGCGGTCTGGGTGCCTATGGATTGTGGGGACTGTTCCCCGCCTACTTCGGTCTGCTCGAACCCGCCGGCGCCGTCGAGATCCTCGCGCACCGCGTGCTGTGGACCCTCGTGCTCATGCTGATCGTACTGGGCGTCATGGGACGCCTCCGCACCCTGCGCGGCCTGTCGGCCCGCACCTGGGGCCTGGTCGCCGCGGCGTCCACCGCGATCGCGGTCAACTGGGGCGTCTACATCTACGGCGTCGTCTCGGGCCGGGTCGTGGAGACCGCACTCGGCTACTTCATCAACCCGCTCGTCAGCGTGGTGTTCGGTGTCCTGTTCTTCCGGGAACGATTGCGGCCGGCGCAGATCGCGGCGCTGGTGCTCGCGGTGTGCGCGGTGGTGGTCATCACCGTCGACTACGGCAGACCGCCGATCATCGCCCTGACCCTGGCGCTGTCCTTCGCGTCCTACGGGGTGATCAAGAAGATCGTGCCGCTCGATCCGCGCACGTCCCTGACAGGGGAGGGGATCGTCGCGGCCCCGTTCGCGCTCGGGTACGTGATCTTCCTCGCGGTGACCGGCACCGGCACCTTCCTCGGGCACGGCGTGGATCACACGGCCCTGCTCGTATCGGCGGGGCCGGTGACCGCAGTGCCGCTGCTGCTCTTCGGCGCGGCCGCACAACGGGTCCCGCTCGCGACACTCGGCATGCTGCAGTACCTCACGCCGAGCCTGCAGATGACGTGGGGTGTGGTGGTGCTCGGGGAGGACATGCCCGCCTCGCGGTGGATCGGTTTCGTCCTGATCTGGATCGCCCTGGCGGTGTACAGCACGGACGCGCTCGTGCGGGCCCGTCGTCAGCGTGCCGTGGTCACTGCGGAGCCTCGCGCGGCTTAGACTCGTCTCTGCCCACAGACATCCCGGGAGAGGCACGCGTGGCTGACTCGTTCGTTCATCTGCACACCCACACCGAGTACTCGATGCTCGACGGTGCCGCGAAGGTCGGACCGTTGTTCAAGGAGGCCGAACGGCTGGGGATGCCGGCCGTGGGCATGACCGACCACGGAAACATGTACGGCGCCAGCGAGTTCTACAACGTCGCCAAGAAGTTCGGCATCAAGCCGATCATCGGCATCGAGGCGTACGTCGCGCCGGAGTCGCGCTTCTCCACCAAGCGTGTGCAGTGGGGTGATCCCGGCCAGAAGTCCGACGACGTCTCCGGCTCGGGTGCCTACACCCACATGACGATGGTCGCCGAGAACTCGACGGGCCTGCGGAACCTGTTCAAGCTGTCCTCCCTCGCATCGATCGAGGGTCAGCTCGGCAAGTGGGCCCGTATGGACGAAGAGCTCATCGCCCACCATCACGAGGGCATCATCGCCACGACCGGCTGCCCGTCGGGCGAGATCCAGACGCGCCTGCGCCTCGGCCACGAGCGCGAAGCGCTCGAAGCCGCCGCGAAGTGGCAGGAGATCTGGGGCAAGGACAACTTCTTCCTCGAGCTGATGGACCACGGCCTGTCCATCGAGCGTCGTGTGCGCGAGGGTCTGATCGAGATCGGCCGCAAGCTCGACATCCCGCCGCTGGTGACCAACGACTGCCACTACGTCACCAAGGATGCGGCCGCGAACCACGAGGCGCTGCTCTGCATCCAGACCGGTAAGACCCTCTCCGATCCCACCCGGTTCAAGTTCGACGGCGACGGCTATTACCTCAAGTCGGCGCAGGAGATGCGCGAGCAGTGGGACCGCGAAGTGCCGGGTGCGTGCGACAACACGCTGCTCATCGCCGAGCGGGTGCAGTCCTACGAGGACGTGTGGACCCACCGCGACCGGATGCCGATCTTCCCGGTGCCGGAAGGGGAGACGCAGGCGAGCTGGTTGCACAAGGAGGTCATGCGCGGTCTCGATCGTCGCTTCCCCGCCGGCCCGCCCCGCGAGTACGTCGAGCGCGCCGAGTACGAGATCAGCGTCATCAACCAGATGGGCTTCCCTGCTTACTTCCTCGTCGTCGGCGACCTCATCAACCACGCCCGCGAGGTCGGCATCCGCGTCGGCCCCGGCCGTGGTTCGGCCGCCGGTTCGCTCGTCGCCTACGCGATGGGCATCACCAACATCGACCCGATCCCGCACGGTCTGCTGTTCGAGCGGTTCCTCAACCCCGAGCGCGTGTCGATGCCCGATATCGATATCGACTTCGACGATCGCCGCCGCGGTGAGATGGTGCGCTACGCCACCGAGCGGTGGGGCAACGACAAGGTCGCCCAGGTCATCACGTTCGGCACCATCAAGACGAAGGCCGCGATCAAGGACTCCGCGCGAGTCCAGTTCGGCCAGCCCGGATTCGCGATCGCCGACCAGATCACCAAGGCCCTGCCTCCGCCGATCATGGCGAAGGACATCCCGGTCTCGGGTATCACCGACCCGAGCCACGAGCGGTACAAGGAAGCCGCCGAGGTCCGCCAGCTGATCGAGTCCAACCCGGACATCAAGAAGATCTACGACACCGCGCTCGGTCTCGAGGGCCTGATCCGCAACGCCGGCGTCCACGCCTGCGCGGTGATCATGTCGTCCGAGCCGCTCATGGACGCGATCCCGCTGTGGAAGCGCGCGCAGGACGGCGCGATCATCACCGGCTGGGACTATCCGTCCTGCGAGGCCATCGGCCTGCTGAAGATGGACTTCCTCGGTCTGCGCAACCTCACCGTCATCGGCGACGCGATCGAGAACATCAAGGTCAACCGCGGGATCGATCTCGACCTCGACACCCTCCCGCTGGAGGATCCGGCGACCTACGAACTGCTCGCGCGCGGCGACACGCTCGGCGTGTTCCAGCTCGACGGCAGCGCCATGCGCGACCTGCTGCGCCGCATGCAGCCCACCGGCTTCGAGGACATCGTCGCCGTGCTCGCGCTGTACCGCCCCGGTCCGATGGGCATGAACGCGCACAACGACTACGCCGACCGCAAGAACGGGCGGCAAGAGGTCAAGCCGATCCATCCCGAGCTCGAGGAGCCGCTGAAGGAGATCCTCGCCGACACCTACGGCCTGATCGTCTACCAGGAGCAGATCATGCAGATCGCTCAGAAGGTGGCCGGTTACTCGCTCGGACAGGCAGACCTGCTGCGTCGCGCGATGGGTAAGAAGAAGAAGGAGATCCTCGACGAGGCCTACGACGGCTTCGCGCAGGGCATGAAGGACAACGGCTTCTCGCAGGCGGCGATCACCGCGCTGTGGGACACCGTTCTGCCCTTCGCCGGTTACGCGTTCAACAAGTCGCACGCCGCCGGCTACGGCCTGGTCTCGTTCTGGACCGCCTACCTCAAGGCGAACTACCCGGCCGAGTACATGGCCGGTCTGCTCACCTCCGTCGGCGACGACAAGGACAAGGCCGCGGTCTATCTGTCCGACTGCCGCAAGATGGGCATCACGGTGCTGCCGCCGGACGTCAACGAGTCGCACACCAACTTCATGTCGGTGGGTGAGGACATCCGGTTCGGCCTCGGCGCCGTCCGCAACGTCGGCACGAACGTGGTCGCCTCGATCATCAAGGGGCGGGAGGAGAAGGGCCGCTACACCGACTTCTCCGACTATCTCAACAAGATCGACACCGTCGCGTGTTCGAAGAAGGTCACCGAATCCCTCATCAAGGCAGGTGCATTCGACTCGCTCGGACACCCGCGCAAGGGATTGATGCTCGTCCACGCCGACGCGATCGACGCGGTGATGAGCACGAAGAAGGCCGAGGCCATCGGCCAGTTCGACCTGTTCGGCGGCGACGACGCCGACGAGTCCGTCGCCGCGGTGTTCAACGTCCGCATCCCCGAGGAGGAATGGGACACCAAGCACCGCCTCGCCCTCGAACGGGAGATGCTCGGCCTGTACGTCTCCGGGCACCCGCTCAATGGCGTCGAGCACGTCCTCGCGTCCCAGGCCGACACCCAGATCCCCGCGATCCTCGAAGGCGCGCTCAAGGACGGCAGCCAGGTCACCGTCGGCGGCATCCTCGCCTCGGTGAACCGGCGCATCAACAAGAACGGTCTCGCCTGGGCGTCCGCGCAGCTCGAGGACCTCACCGGTGGCATCGAGGTGCTGTTCTTCCCGCAGTCCTACGCCGTCTACGGCATGGACGTCGTGGAGGACTCGGTGGTGCTGGTCAAGGCCCGGGTGTCGATCCGTGACGACCGGATCTCCCTGATCGCCAACGATCTCGCCGTCCCCGACCTGTCGCAGATCGGGGTCGCGAAGCCGGTCTCGGTGTCGATGCCCACCCGGTTGTGCACCCCCGACAAGGTCGGTGCCCTCAAGAATGTGCTCACGCGCCATCCCGGTTCGTCCGACGTGCACGTGCGGCTCATCACCGGCAGCAAGGTCACCGTCCTCAAGCTCGACGACAGCCTGCGGGTCGAAGCGTCGTCGGCGCTCATGGGCGACCTCAAGGCCCTGCTCGGGCCGGGCTGCCTGGCCACCTAGCGGTCCGCCGCGCGGCGCGAGCCCTTCGGTGAGCGCCGCGCGGCAAGCCGGGGTCGGCCGGTGCGTCTAGGAACGGAGTGCGTGCTGCTGGATCCTGCGGACCCACCACACGACGACGGTGACCGCAGCGGCACCGATGACGGCGCTCTGGGCGCTGGTGGTGACGACGAGGACCACGAGCAGGGTCAGGAGACCGGCCGCGAGTGCTTCGAGCTTGTACAGGGGCCAGATCGTGCCGGCGATGTCCACACCGTCGGTGCGCTCACGGTGTATCCGGGGGTCGAGCACGGACATCGCGGTGCACCTCCTGTAGGCCGAGCGACTGTAGGCCGGGCGGAATTCTTTCTTCAGGATAGGCGCAGGGAAGAGTTCGGGCCACCGAACTCGACGATCGGGCGGCGACTGCTACAACGATTGTGTTGACTGGTCGGTATGCCACTGCACGGAGAATACGAACCGAGTCCCGTCGAATGGAGCGCCAAGCAGGTCGAGGAGTACGAGTCGTCGGGCGGAACCCGCGGCACCACCCTCCAGGGTCGACCGGTCATCATCCTGACCACGGTCGGCGCCAAGTCCGGCAAGCTCCGCAAGATCCCTCTCATGCGGGTCGAGCACGAGGGTAGGTACGCCGCTGTCGCCTCGCTCGGCGGTGCACCGAAGCATCCCGTTTGGTACCACAACATCGTCGCGAACCCGCACGTCGAGGTCAGGGACCGCACCGAGGTGTGGGACATGACCGCCCGCGAGGTCCACGGCGAGGAGAAGGCGCAGTGGTGGGAACGTGCCGTCGAGGCGTTCCCGCCCTACGCGGAGTACCAGGAGAAGACCGACCGCGAGATCCCCGTCTTCGTTCTCGAACCGGTCGAAGGCCCGTAGACCGAGCACGCTCGGACGGACTGTGCTGCTACCCCCTCGATGCGGATCCCGCCGTGGTGGTCGAATCGGGGGAGTGGCAGCATTGACGGGTGACCTCCACTTCGCGAACAGCAGAACCGATGACTCTGACCGCCGTGCCCTGCGCGGCCGACATCGATGCGGCTGCCGAGCGAATTTCGGAGGCGGTCGACCCAACGCCGCTCGAGCGCAGCCCTCGACTCTCGGCGCTCGTAGGCGCCAACGTCTACCTCAAGCGGGAGGACCTCACCCGGGTGCGGTCCTTCAAGCTCCGTGGGGCGTACAACGCCATGGCGCAGCTCGACGCAGCCGAGCGCGCCGCGGGCGTCGTCACGGCCAGCGCCGGTAATCACGCGCAGGGTGTCGCCTACGCGTGCCGGGTGATGGGAATCCAGGGCCGGATCTACGTGCCCACCCGCACTCCCAAGCAGAAGCGCGATCGGATCCGTGTCCACGGCGGCGACAGCGTCGAACTCATCGGTGTCGGCGACACCTTCGACGCCGCGGCCGCAGCGGCAGCCGACGATGCGATCCGCACCGGTGCGACGATGATCCCGCCCTTCGACGACGCCCGCACCGCTGCCGGGCAGGGCACCATCGCGCGCGAGGTCCTCGAACAGCTCGACGGCGATCTCGACGTCGTGCTCGTCCCCGTGGGCGGGGGCGGCCTCATCGCCGGTGTCGCCGCCTATCTGCGCGAGCGGTCCCCACGCACGTCGATCGTCGGCGTCGAGCCGGCGGGTGCAGCGTCGATGACCGCCGCGCTGGTCGCGAGCGGTCCCGTCACGCTGCCGGAGGTCGAGCCGTTCGTCGACGGCGCTGCGGTCAAGCGGATCGGCGACGTCCCCTACGCCGTGGTCTCCGAACTCGGTGCCGAGGTCGTGTCCCATTCGAGCCTGCCGCTCGTGGCTACGCTGCGCCGGGAGGGGCTCGGCCGGGCCCCGTTCGGGATGACCCAGATCGACGAGGGTGCGCTGTGCACCACGATGCTCGATCTGTACCAGAACGAGGGCATCATCGCCGAGCCCGCCGGCGCCCTGTCGGTCGCTGCCCTCGAGTCGATCTCGGTGCAGCCCGGAGCGAACGTGGTGTGCCTGGTGTCGGGCGGCAACAATGACGTCTCACGCTACGGCGAGATCATCGAGCGGTCGCTCGTCCACCGCGGGCTCAAACACTATTTCCTCGTGGACTTCCCCCAGGAGCCCGGCGCACTGCGGCGGTTCCTGGACGAAGTCCTCGGACCGGACGACGACATCACCCTGTTCGAGTACGTCAAGCGCAACAACCGGGAGACCGGCGCTGCCCTCGTCGGTATCGAACTGGGTGCCGCGGAAGACCTTTCGGCTCTGCTCAATCGCATGGACGCGTCGCCGATCGACGCGCAGCGACTCGAGCCGGGGTCGCCGGCCTACCGTTATCTGACGTAACCGGGTGGCCCGGTCACGTCACGGTTGGTGTGCGGTCACCAGCGATTGCACACCAGCCATGGGCCCCACCAATAGCAGTCGGGCCGCCAGTAGTGGTTCCGGTGATGGTCGCGGTCGTACTTCTTGTCGTGATGGTTGTAGTTCTTGTCGTGATCGTGGTGGTCGTACTTTCCGTGGTCGTCGTGTCCTCCGCTGACATTCACGATCCCGGGTGCTGTGTCGACGGTGGGGGTCGCCGATGCGACTCCGACGGGAGCGAGGACGAGGGCGGTGCTGAGGAATACACTCGCCAGAATCTTCTTGGGTTGCATGGTGATTCACCTCGAGAATTCGACGGTACTTGAGACGGTACTCGCCCACTCGTGGCATAATCAACGACTTTTTTCGCCTGACGAACGTTATCGGCGGGGCATCTCGGGAGCCTCCAGGATCGCGAAGGACCAGCCCGGGATCAACACTGCGGACTCGGTACGGTTGACCACCGGTTCGTCCCACCAGAGCAGTGGTTTCCCGCCGACCGGCACGGTGACGGGGTCGGGTCCGAGATTGCACGCCACGCGCAGCGCCCCGCGGTGCACGACGAGCCATTTCTCGTCCTCGTCGTACGTCACGTGCACGTGCTCGAGCCAGGGATCGGTGAGCTCGGCCCGATCCCGCCGGAGCGCAATGAGTGCGCGATAACACTCCAGCAACCGGGCGTGCCCGCCCTCGTCGCGTTCGTCCCAGCGCAGCTTCGAGCCGATGAAGGTCTCCGGAGCCTGCGGGTCGGGTACGTCGGCGGCGTCCCAGCCGTGTTCGGCGAACTCGCGCCGGCGACCCTCGACGACCGCCGCGGCGAGTTCCGGTTCGGGATGCGACGTGAAGTACCGGAAGGGTGTGCTCGCACCCCACTCCTCGCCCATGAACAACATCGGCGTGAACGGGGACGTGAGCACGAGCGCCGCCTTGACGGCCAGCTGACCGGGCTCGAGATAGGCACCCGGCCGGTCGCCGAGCGCCCGGTTGCCGACCTGATCGTGCGTGCAGGTGTAGGCGACCAGACCGCTCGCCGGCGTGCGCCGGGTGTCGAGCGGGCGCCCGTGGACCCGGCCGCGGAAGCTCGAATACGTCCCGGCGTGAAAGAAGCCGTGCCCGAGCGTGTACGCGAGGCAGTCCAGCGAACCGAAGTCGCCGTAGTAGCCCTGCCGTTCACCGGACACCGCCGCGTGGATCGCGTGGTGGACGTCGTCGGCCCACTGCGCGTGCAGTCCGTATCCACCGCCGGGCCGGGGAGTGATCAGCTTCGGATCGTTGAGGTCCGATTCGGCGATCAACGACAGGGGGCGGCCGAGATGGGCGGACAGGCGGAACGTCTCGACCGACAGTTCCTCGAGGAGGTGTGTGGCGGTGTGGTCGATCAGCGCGTGCACGGCGTCGAGCCGGAGGGCGTCGATGTGGAAGTCGCGGAACCAGCGCAGCGCATTGTCGAGGATGTACCGGCGCACCTCCCCGGATCCGGGACCGTCGAGGTTGATGTTGTCGCCCCAGATTCCCGGGGCCGCGGAGAGATAGGGACCGAAGCGGCCCAGATAGTTCCCCGACGGACCGAGATGGTTGTAGACGACGTCGAGTGCTACCGCCAGTCCGCGCGCGTGGGCGGCGTCGACGAAACGCTGCAGGGCATCGGGGCCACCGTAGGGTTCGTGCACCGCGTACCAGAGCACGCCGTCGTAGCCCCATCCGTGGGTGCCGTTGAACGCGTTGAGCGGCATGAGTTCGACGAACTCGACACCGAGGTCCACGAGTTCGTCGAGACGGTCGATCGCCGAGTCGAGTGTGCCCTCGGGGGTGAAGGTCCCCACGTGCATCTCGTAGACGATGCTTCCTGTCAGTTGCCGGCCGGTCCAGCCGTGGTCGGTCCACTTCGTCTCGTCGAGCACGTGGAGCTGCGACGGCTCGTGCACGCCCTCCGGCTGCCGCGGAGATCGCGGGTCGGGAAGGACCGTCCCGGTGTCGTCGTCGAGCACGAAACCGTATCGGGTGTCGGGAGCGACGCCGACGGTGGTGCGCCACCAGCCGTCGTCGCCGCGTTGCATGTCGTGGAACCGTCCGTCGGCGAACAGTCGGACGGACGACGGGATCGGAGCCCAGACCTCGAAGGTGTGCACTCGACCAGCATGCCGTGTCGGAGGCGTCGGTGCAGGGGATGGCGCCACCGGCGTACCACCCTGCCGCGCGTCAATTTTGTTGCAGCTGCAATGCACTCGATACTGGGGGAGTGAACCCGAATCCCGAGCGAGCCCGCCGACGGTACACCTCGCCGTTGCGGGAGGAAGCGGCCCGCCGAACCCGCGAGACGATCCGCGACGCCGCGGCGCGGCTGTTCGTTCGCGACGGCTACGTCAGCACCACCGTCAAGAACATCGCGGACGAAGCGGGTGTGGCGGTGCGGACGGTGTTCACCGCCTTCCCCGGCGGCAAGGCGGAGATCTTCCGCGAGGCGCTCGATCACGCGGTGGCCGGCGACGGCGATCCGCGCGCGAGCGAGGCGACAGATCCGGAACCGTCCCATGCCGGCGGCGTGGTCTCGCACGTCGACCTCGTGGTCGAGCAGGTGGTCCGCTACGGCACCGCGATGCTCGAACGCGCGGGCGGGCTGCTCATGACCTCCGTGGAATCATCGGGGGCGGACCCCGACATGCGTCGTTTCGCCGCGGACGACGCGAAGGCGACGGCCGAGAACGCCCGCACCCTCGCGGAAGGACTCGAACATGCCGGCTGGCTGCGCGAGGACGTCACCGTCGAGCACGCGGCCGATGTCCTGTTCACCCTGAGTTCCCCACAGGTGCACGCGCTGCTGAGGCGAGACCGCGGATGGGACGTCGACCAGTACCGTCAGTGGCTCTCGGGAACGCTGCGCGCGACGCTGTTGCGACGAACGGCGCCGTGACGGAGTCGGTTCAGTCGTCGCCGCAGTCGTCGAGGTAGAGCCACTCGCCGTCCTCCCGCACGAACCGGCTGTGCTCGCGCATCGAGTCGGGCACCCCGTCCGCCGTCCAGTGCGCGCGGAAGTCCACCGTGCCGGTCGTATGCAGGAATCCGCCTCCGGTGATGTGCAGGACCTCGAGCCCGGTCCAGCGCTGACCGGGGTCGAACTCGATCGAGCGCGGACGTGTGGACGGGTGCCAGGTGCGCAGCAGGTGCGCCGCGTCGCGCGTCGCGAATGCCGTGTACCGCGAACGCATCAGCCGTTCGGCGGTGGGCGCGCTCGCACCGGCCAGCAGCGGCCCGCAGCATTCGGACAGGGGAACGCCGCGACCGCACGGGCACGGGGAATCCGGGCGGGTGTCGGTGCTGCGGTCGGCTCTGCTCATGGCCACAGTCTCCCCCGATGGGCTCGATCGCCCGGCCTCGGGGCGGTCAGAGCGGGAGCGGACGATGCCGGGCGTGAATGATGTTCTCGGACCGCGCGCTCCGGAGCGCTCCGTGATGCAGAATGCCGGACATGAATGCGCAGCGCTATGTCGGGGTCGTGGGGCCGGGTGAAGCCACGCCCGAACAGCGACGCCTCGCCCGCCAGGTCGGGGGACTCCTCGCCGGACGCCGGGCCGTCGTGGTCACCGGCGGTCTCGGTGGGGTGATGGCGGCAGCCTGCCGTGGCGCTGTGGAAGCCGGTGGGACGACCCTCGGCCTGCTGCCCGGAGACGACCGTGCCGAGGGCAATCCCTATCTGACGGTGGCCGTTCCCACGGGCCTCGGAGAGATGCGCAACGCGCTGCTCGTGCGCAGCAGCGACGCGTTGATCGCGGTGGGTGGAAGCTGGGGCACCATGAGCGAGATCGCGCTCGCGGTCCGCATCGGTGTTCCGGTCATCGCGATCGGCGGTTGGCGGATGCCCGCCGCCGGAGTGCTCGATGTCGAATCGCCCGCCGAGGCCGTCGAGTGCCTGCACGCACTGTTGTGGCGCAAGGACCCGATGTGAGCCGACCGTGACGACGCAGTAAGCACGACGCAGTAGGCACGACACCGTAGACGCGACGATCCCCGCCGATCCGGATCGGCGGGCATCGTCTGTTGTGGACTCCTGTGGAGCAGGAATCTACGAGCCGGAGTTGGTGAGCTCGTAACGGCGGCGGTACTCCTCCTTGGACGTCTCGCTGATGTCGACGTCGGTGGCGCGGGCGCGCAGGGCGCCGACGGTAACCTCCTCACGCGGGATGTGCTCGAAGGGATCCCAGTCGAAGAACCTCGCGGCGTTGGCGAAGGTGATCTTGTCGATCTCCTCGTCGGTGCACTCGCACGCGTCGAGTTCCTCCTCGAGCATCTCGGGGGAGTTCGGCCACGTCGAGTCGGAGTGCGGGTAGTCGCATTCCCACGCGATGGTGTCGACGCCGAGCCGGTGACGGTTGTTCAGTCCGCTCGGTTCAGTGATGTAGCAGGCGAGGAAGTTCTTGCGCCACACGTCCGTCGGGCTCATGCCGGCCGGCAGGAAGCTGGTGCCGGTCCGGGACTGGTTGACGACGTGGTCGTCGATGCTGATCATCACCATGTCTTCGGCCTTCATCGAAACCTCTCCCTGACTGCGCAAAGTCCTGCCGGCGACGGCGCTCGCGATGAGAACTAGATCTTCCGTGCTCGAGAACGTAAACCAAGGACCTTCGACCGTGAGAATGTAATTCTCTATTTCGTGATCGACTACGCCGAGGGGTGATTGCATGTCCGGCCCGACGGGTGTGCCGGGGTGGTTCGGCAATCGAAAATGACAAGAATGCTTGACATGGAATGACAAGCATAGTTTACTTTTGGTGTGACCGACACACCGAGGAGCAACCGGGTCCGCGAATTCCGCAAGAAAGCGGGACTCACCCAGGCCGCGCTCGGCGACGCGGTCGGCGTCAGCAGACAGAGCATCGTCTCGACGGAGAAGGGTGACTACGCGCCCAGCGTGTACCTCGCCCTGCGTCTCGCCCTCACACTCGACAGCACGGTCGAGGAACTGTTCCCGCTCACCACCTAGGAGCCCTCATGACGGTCTTCGTGAAAACCGCGCGCTTCATCGGCGATCTGGACGACGAATTCTACCGCGACGAACGTCAGCGAGACGTCTGGAACGAAGCATCGGCGGTGGGATTCCAGTTGTCCCTGTGGATCGCGCTGGTGGCGGCGGCGCTGCTCCCGTGGCTCGCCGGCCGGCCCGGGGCGTGGACGGCACTGGGCATCCTCGTGGCCTGGTTCGTCGTGTCGATCGTGACCCAGTTGTACGCGCGGCAACGCGACGTCGACCTGTACGCCACCGCGAAACTGTGGCGACCCCGCAGTGCCGCCGCCGCCGCGCTCTATCTCGTCGGCGTCGCCGGCATCTTCCTCCGCCTGCGTTACGAGAGCCATCCTTTCGAGAACGACGCCGCGACCTGGACGGGGCGGGTCGTCGGCGCGGCGGTCGTCATCGTCCTCGCAGGACTGGTTCTCGCCTGGAGTCGGCGACGCACCCAGCGCCGGCTCGACGCGGAGGAAGCGCTCGACGCGCTCGAGGACTAACGCGCGCGGACGAGTGCTGCGACCGGCTGGGAGTCGAGCAGATCGGCCACCCGCACCCGACCGGTGAAGGAGCGTCCGGTCAAGGCATCCGACCAATCGCCGTCCGGCAGGTCGACGGTCGTGTCCTTCCACCCCGAACGCGACAGCGCCACGGTGCGGCGGGAAGCCACCGCGAGGACATCGAGGTCGTCCGACGCCGGACCGCGGCCGAACGCGAGCAGGTGCTCGGCGGCCGGGCCGGTGGCGAGGACCGGAACGTACGCGCCACCGACGAAGCTCGCCGGTCGTTCGCGGCGCAACCGGAGCGCGGTGCGCACGATCGTGAACTTCGCCGGCGCCGAATCAGGGGCGTCGAGCAGCCGCCGTCGGACGTCGAACTCCACCGGCCGCCGGTTGTCCGGATCGACGAGCGAGTCGTCCCACAGTTCGGTGCCCTGATAGACGTCGGGGACGCCGGGGCCGAGCAGTTGCAACAGTTTCTGGCCGCACGAGACGGCCGCGACGTGCGGTTCGACCTCGGTCACGAAAGCGGTGAGCTCACCCGCGACCGGTCCGTCGATCACCGCGTCCAGCCAGCTGCCCACCGCGGTCTCGAATTCCTCGTCGACCTCGGTCCACGTGGTGCGGGTTCCGTTCTCGCGCAGCGCCTTCTGCGCGTAGGCATGTACCCGTTCACGCAGTTCGTCGGTCACCACTCCGTCGAGCGGCCAGACTCCGAACAGGGTCTGCCACAGGAACAGTCCGATCGCCGGATCCGGTGCGGGCGCACGGTCGTTCCACGACCCGAGCCGCCGCGACCACTCGTCGGCGACCTGCGAGAGCACACCGATCCGCGCCCGGACGTCCTCGCTGCGTTTGGTGTCGTGGGTCGACAGGGTGGTCATCGCCCGCGGCCAGTGCCGTGCCCGCTGGGTCCACGCGAGGTGGAACTCGGCCGGGGTGGCCGAGAAACGGCCGGGTTGCCCGCCCACCTCCTGCAGCGAGATCAGCCGCGCCGCCCGATAGAACAGGCAGTCCTCGACCGCCTTGGCCGTCGCGGCACCGCACACCTGGCCGAAGCGGGACGCGGCCTCACCGCCGAGGGCCATCGCCCGGGCGAACACCGCGAGCGCAGGATCGAGCGCGGGTTGCGTCCGCGCGAGGTCGCCGACGATGCGCGGCACCAGGGTCGCGAGCGGCGCGTAGTCGGCGCGGTAGACGGGAAGCTGTGCGGCGACTGCCATCACGGCCTCGCGCAGCGCCGCGTCGTCGCAGCCGGTGTCGCCGGTCTCGCGTCGGATCGCCCGCACGAGGCGGCGCACCTCCGGCGCGAGCCCGCTGCCGAGCACCGATCGTTTGAGGTCGTGTTCGCGGGCGTGCAGCCACGGCGCGTCGCCTTCGGCGCCGGTGAACCTGCGCGACAGGGCGTTCAGCTCCGACTCGCCGGACGGATCGACGAACACCGTCGACAGTTCGCCGAGTGCGTCGTAGCCGGTGGTGCCGTCCACCGGCAGCGTCGCATCCAGCGGTTCGGCATCGCCGAGGATCTTCTCGATCACGAGCCACCGCTCGGGGCCGATCACCTCGCGCAAGCGCGCGAGATAACCGGACGGATCGGCGAGACCGTCCGGATGGTCGACGCGAATCCCGTCGACCAGATCGTCGGCGATCCACGACGCGACCTGCTCGTGCGTCGCGTCGAACACCGCAGGATCCTCCACCCGCACCGCGGCGAGATCGTCGACGGTGAAGAAGCGGCGGTATCCGATCAACCCCGAGTTCCACGCCACGAGCCGGTAGGCCTGCCGCGCGTGGACCTCCTCACCGGTGCCCTCGTCGGTCCCGGGAGCGATCGGGAATCGCTTGTCGTAGTAGGCGAGCATCGGCTCGTCGCCGGAGCGGTCGACGGTCAGCTCCTGCACCGCGTCGTCCGATCCGAGCACCGGCAGAGCGATCCGACCGTCCACACCGTTGTCACCAGCGAGGTCGAGATCGAAGAACGACGCGTAGCGCGATCCGGAGCCGTGCTTCAGGACGTCCCACCACCACGCGTTCTGACGTGGGTCGGCCACCCCGACATGGTTGGGGACGATGTCGACGACCAGCCCCATGCCCCGTGCGCGTGCCTCCCGCGACAACCGTTCCAGACCCTCGCGTCCCCCGAGCGACTCGGAGACCGTGCCGGGATCGACCACGTCGTATCCGTGGGTGGACCCGATCGTCGCGCTGAGGACGGGGGAGAGGTAGACGTGCGAGACACCCAGGGCGTCGAGGTAGTCGAGCAGGGCGACGGCGTCGGCGAAGGTGCACTCGTCGCCGCGCATCTGGAGTCGGTAGGTGGACAACACCGGCGCAGTATTCCCCGCGCCGGCGCCGTTCACACCTGCCGACTCCGTACCGCCGGGGGTCACCGGGTCTTCCGGAGCACCAGAACCGAGCGCGCCTGCACCCGGACCGGCTTACCGGCGACGACCGTCTCCTCGCGCAGACCGTCGGGAACGTCGGTGTCGAGCGCGACCGTCCATTCCTCGGCGTGCGGGCCGTCGGGGGTGACGAACTCGATCGGTTCGTGATGGGCGTTGAAGCACATCAGGAACGAGTCGTCGACGACGCGCTGCCCCCGCTGATCGGGTTCGGGGATGCCCTCGCCGTTGAGGAAGACCGCGAGCGACTTGCCGAAACCGCTGTCCCAGTCCTCGGGCATCATCTCGTCGCCGGCCGGTGTGAGCCACGCGATGTCGCGGGACTGATCACCGCTGCGGATGGGTCGGCCCTCGAAGAACCTGCGACGCCGGAAGACAGGGTGGTCGGTGCGCAGCGCGATCACGTTGCGGGTGAACGCGACCAGGTCGGCGTTGGACTCGGCGAGCGACCAGTCCACCCACGAGAGTTCGTTGTCCTGGCAGTACACGTTGTTGTTGCCCTGCTGGGTGCGACCGAACTCATCGCCGTGGGCGAGCATCGGCGTGCCCTGCGACAGGATCAGCGTCGCGAGCATGTTGCGCTGCTGGCGCCCGCGCAGCGCGAGGACCTCGGGATCGTCCGTGGGGCCTTCCACACCGCAGTTCCACGACCGGTTGTGCGACTCACCGTCGCGATTGCCCTCGCCGTTGGCATCATTGTGTTTCTCGTTGTACGACACCAGATCCGCAAGGGTGAACCCGTCGTGGGCGGTGACGAAGTTGACCGACGCGCCGGGACGGCGGCCGGTGTCCTCGTACAGATCCGACGAGCCGGTCAGGCGCGACGCGAACTCGCCGAGGGTGGCCGGTTCGCCGCGCCAGTAGTCGCGGACCGTGTCGCGGTACTTGCCGTTCCACTCCGTCCACTGACCGGGGAAGTTGCCCACCTGGTAACCGCCCTCACCGATATCCCACGGCTCGGCGATGAGCTTGACCTGCGAGACCACCGGATCCTGCTGGACGAGATCGAAGAAGGCCGACAGCCGGTCGACGTCGTGCAGCTCGCGCGCCAGGGTCGACGCGAGATCGAACCGGAAGCCGTCGACGTGCATCTCGGTCACCCAGTAGCGCAGCGAGTCCATGATCAGCTGCAGGGTGTGCGGGTGACGGGCGTTGAGGCTGTTGCCCGTTCCCGTGTAGTCCATGTAGTAGGCCTTGTCGTCGTCGACGAGGCGGTAGTAGGCGGCGTTGTCGATGCCGCGGAAGCAGATGGTGGGACCGAGATGGTTCCCCTCGGCGGTGTGGTTGTAGACCACGTCGAGGATCACCTCGATGCCCGCCTCGTGGAAGGCCCGCACCATCGCCTTGAACTCGGCGACCACGGCGCTCGGCTTGGTCGACGACGAGTACTCGGCGTGCGGCGCGAAGAACCCGAAGGTGTTGTACCCCCAGTAGTTCCGCAGCCCCTGGTCGAGCAGCACCTGGTCGTGCATGAACTGGTGCACGGGCATCAGTTCGATCGCGGTGACGCCGAGATCGAGGAGATGGTCGATGATCGCCGGGTGCGCGAGACCGGCGTAGGTGCCCCGCATGTGTTCGGGGACGTCCGGATGCGTGGCCGTCATGCCTTTGACGTGGGCCTCGTAGATGACCGTCTCGTTGTAGGGGCGGCGGGGATGACGATCCGTCGCCCAATCGAAGAACGGGTTGATCACCACGGTCGTCATGGTGTGGCCCAGCGAATCCAGGCCGGGAAGCTCTGCGGCGGCGTCGGAGGTCTGCCCCGTCGCGATCGCCTCGGGCTCGGCGTCGTCGGTGGACACGGCGTCGCCGGTGTCGGTGTCCTCGGTGTCCTCGGTGTCGGTGTCCTCGGTGTCGTCCGTGCTCTCGTCCGAGGCGCTGTCGGCCACGGGCTCGGCACCGGGCAGCGGGTACGAGAACAGCGACGGGTCGCCGTCGAACGACCCGTCGAACGCCTTCCCGTACGGGTCGAGGAGCAGCTTGCTCGGATCGCACCGGTGACCGTTCTCCGGATCGAACGGACCGTGCACGCGGTAGCCGTAACGCTGGCCGGGGGAGACCGTCGGAAGGTAGGCGTGCCAGACGTAACCGTCCACCTCCTCGAGCGGGATGCGGGTCTCGGTCCCGTCACGGGAGATCAGGCACAGCTCGACCTTCTCGGCGATCTCGGAGAACAGTGCAAAGTTCGTGCCCGCCCCGTCGTAGGTCGCGCCGAGGGGATAGGGGGATCCCGGCCACACTTCCAGGGGCTCGGGCATCTCGTCGCTGGCGCTCGCTTCGGTGGTCTCCATGCCCGCCAACAGTAGTCTTCCGGCGGTCCCGGCACCGGGTGAGCGCGTCACCACCAGCCGGTGGCGGGACCGAGTTGTCGGCCGAGCTCGGGCGTCAGCGTCCGGACGTAGGTCGTGGTGAGGTGGTTCTCGTCACGATAGATGAGGATGTTTCCCTCCACCGCCCGGCACAGATCCTGCCGGCAGAACTTGTCGGACAGGTCGAGCAGCGACACGGTGGGCAGGTGCGCGGATGCGGCGACGGCCGGGTCGATCGGGTCCAGCGCCTCCTCGCGCGGCACCCCGCACGTCTCCGCGGTGCCGCCCCCCCCAAGGCAGTCGGCGGCCCGATAGGCGAGATCGCCGCGGAACAGCCACGGGTTGTCGCGGATCGCCACCACCGGGATGCCGTAGTCGGCGAGCGTCTCCCACAGATCGACGTACCAGAACGGAACGAAGTCGCCCGGCCCTTCGCCCTGGTCCTTGGTGCGCGTCGACGTGGTGAACACGTAGTCGGGCGGATCCGCGCGCAGTTCGGCGAGCACGGCGGTCGACCATGTGTCGCACTCGACCGTCGGGGACTCCTCGACGAGCGGGGCGAGGGGATCGGAGAGCGGGCACCCGACCTTGAGATAGGTGTCGAGGCGGAAACCGTGTTCGATGCCGAGCGCGTCGAGCGCGGCGAGCCAGTGCTCCGAGTGCGACCCCCCGACGATCACCATGCGGCGGGTCGCGAGCGGGTCGCCGTAGGTACAGGTCAACGGTGCGCGATTGGTGTGCTGGGCGATGCAGTTGTCGAGCGTCGCGGGAGGCAGGTCGCGATGGGCGACGAGCAGCGGCGGTTGCACCGGTTGCGGCTCGGTGGAGACGGCGGGATCGAACACCGCAGCGCCGGGGTACAGCTCCGTCGGCAGGGCGGCGACGCCCTCGAGGGCCTCCGTCGAACGGTCGACGTGGGTGTGCCAGAGGTTCGCGGCCCCGACGAGGGTGACGGCCAGGACCGTCACGAGACCCACGAGCGCGGTGCGGGACGGCCGAGGGGGTTCGACGCGGCGGATGGGGTCCTCGAACCACCGGGTCGACGCCTCGGCGAGCAGCAGCGACAGGGCGATCACGATGAGCCCGCCCACCAGGCCGACCGACGGGTGCCCGAGCACGATCAGGTAACCGATGAGGATCGGCCAGTGCCACAGGTACAGCGCGTAGGCGATCGCCCCGAGGCGCACCATGGGCGCGGATGCCAGCAGTCGCGCCGACGGCGTGTCGTGCTCGGAGTCGGAGCCGGAGCCGGAGCGGATACCCGCGACGACGAGCGCCATGGCCGCACCGACGGGGACGAGCGCCCACGGCCCGGGGAAGAGGGAGTTGCCGTCGAGGACGAAGCCGCACGCGAGCAGCACCGCGAGTCCGAGCGCACCGAGCACGATCCGCAGCGCGCGCGGAACCCGCAGCCACGGCGACAGGCACATCAGCAGTCCGCCGAGAGTCAGCTCCCAGGCACGGGCGGCGCTGTCGTAGTACATCCACGACTGCGGCCGGTCGGCGAGCACCGCGTACGCCAGCGACGCCGCGGTGAGGGCGGCCAGCAGCACCGTCAGGGGCAGGCGGACAGGCACCGACATCCGCCGCAACAGCCACGCGAAGCCGAACACCACCACGAGCGCCGCGATGTAGAACTGGCCCTGCACGGCGATCGACCACAGGTGCTGGAGCGGGCTGACCATCGGATCCGCGGCCAGATAGTCGCTCGCCGTGCGGGCGAGATACCAGTTCTGGAAGAACAGCAGCGACGCCCCGGTCTGGTCGGCCACCTCGAGCCACTGCGTGAACGGCCGCAGCACCACCGTGGCGGCCGCGACAGCGGTGAGCACAACGACGAGCGGAGGCAGCAGACGCCGGCCGATCCGCCGCAGGACGGGACGCGGATCGAGCGGGGCCGAGGAGTCGGCGGTCCTCAGGAGCGTGCCCACGAAGAAGAAGCCGGAGAGCGCCAGGAAGACGTCGACACCACCGGAGACGCGACCGAACCAGACGTGGAAGATCACCACGAGCGCGATCGCGAGACCGCGCAATCCGTCGATGTCGGCACGACGCGCGGGGCGCCTGCCTGCTGTCCGCGCGCCACTCTCGAGTTCCGGTCCCGAGGTGTGGACGGACATGTGACGGATACCCCCGGTGTCTTACGTGTGCGGCTGTGCTGCGAACCGGGCGACGAACGCACCGGCCGATTGCCGTGAGCGTCGTTCACGGCAACTCGGGCAGACTACGCGGCTGCGGGCGGCGACCTCCAACCGCCTACAGTTTGGGCGTGGGCAACTCTCCTCTCCAGGTCGAGCGGATCCGCACCCTCGACGCTCGGCACCTCTGGCACCCCTACGGCGCGTTTCCGGCGACCACCGAATCGTTGGTGGTCGACCGTGCCCACGGTACCCGGATCGTCCTCGCCGACGGTCGTGAGCTGGTCGACGGCATGAGTTCGTGGTGGGCCGCGGTGCACGGATACGGGCATCCCGTGCTCGACGCGGCCGTCCGCGATCAGCTCGACCGGATGAGCCACGTGATGTTCGGCGGCCTCACCCACGAGCCCGCCGCGCGGCTCGCGGAACTGCTCGTCGACATCACCCCCGCCGGTCTCGACACCGTCTTCCTCGCCGACTCGGGCTCGGTGTCGGTGGAGGTGGCCGTGAAGATGGCGGTGCAGTACCAGCGTGCCGTCGGCAGGCCGGGACGGCGTCGCCTGCTCACCTGGCGCGGCGGCTACCACGGCGACACCTTCGCCCCGATGAGCGTGTGCGATCCGGAGGGCGGCATGCACGCACTGTGGACCGACATGCTCGCGCGGCAGGTCTTCACCCCCGCCCCACCGGCCCGTTTCGATCCCGACTACGTCGCGCACTTCGAGGCGATCCTGCTCGAGCACGTCGACGAGCTCGCCGCGATCGTGGTCGAACCGGTCGTCCAGGGCGCCGGCGGCATGCGCTTCCACGACCCGCGGTATCTGCGCGAGCTGCGCAGGATGTGCGACGAGCACGGACTGGTACTGATCTTCGACGAGATCGCGACCGGTTTCGGGCGCACAGGCGAACTCTTCGCCGCCGACCACGCGCAAGTGAGCCCGGACGTGATGTGCGTGGGTAAGGCACTCACCGGCGGATACATGACCCTCGCGGCGACATTGTGCACGCGGGCCGTCGCCGAAGCGATCAGCGCGGGGGAGGGTGGCGGTGTGATGCACGGCCCGACCTTCATGGGCAACCCGCTCGCGTGCGCCGTCGCCGTCGCGGCGGTCGAACTGCTGCTCTCCCGCGACTGGCGGGCCGAGGTGGCGGCGGTGAACGCGGGACTGACGGAGGGACTCGCGCCGGCACGCGAGTTGCCGGGGGTCGCGGACGTCCGCGTCCTCGGAGGCATCGGCGTGATCGAACTCACCGATCCGGTGGACATGCGCGCGACGACCGACGCCGCCGTGGCGGCCGGGGTCTGGCTGCGGCCGTTCCGCAATCTCGTCTACGCGATGCCGCCCTACATCTGCTCGGCCGACGATCTCGCGGCGATCACCTCGGGGATGATCGCCGCCGTCGGCGCGAACGCCCGGTGACCGAAGGGGTCAGCGGACGGCGGTGAGGAACTCCGCGATCGCGCCGGTCCACGAGATGGACGGAGAAGCGGTCCTCCAGGACGGAGGCCACGCGCGACCATTCGTCCCCGGTCGCGATGCTGCTGTGCACGACGACGAGACCCGGACCCTGCCCGAGCTTGCGGAATCCGATCGTCGTTCCGTCCCGGGATTCGATGTGGACGACCACCTCCCATGCCGTTCGTCGGGGTCTGCCGAACCGTCCGAGCCTACGACCCGAGCAGACCGACGTGACGACTTGAACGGTGTTCAAGTATGGTCACCGCTCATGACCGCACATCCCGCCCTGGCGTGGCTCGACGACACCGCAGCGGCGCGACGCGCAGCGGGCCTGCACCGCGACCCCGTCGTCCGAACCCCCGGCTCGACCGTCGTCGACCTCGCCTCCAACGACTATCTCGGCCTGACCCGCCATTCCGAGGTCCTCGCGGGAGCGACCGCTGCCCTGCGGCGATGGGGAGCCGGCGCCACCGGATCGCGGCTGGTCACCGGCACCACCGCCGAACACGAACTCCTCGAACGCGAACTCGCCGACTTCGTCGGGGCCGACAGCGGCCTGGTGTTCTCGAGCGGATACGCCGCGAACCTCGGTGCCGTCGCCGCCCTCGGTGGCAAGGACGCACTGATCGTCTCCGACGCCGGTGGTCACGCCTCGCTCGTCGATGCGTGCCGGCTGTCCCGCTCGAGGATCGTCGTCACCCCGCACAACGACGTCGACGCGGTCGCGCACGCCCTCGCGACCCGCACCGAGGCCCGCGCGCTCGTCCTGACCGACTCGGTGTTCAGCACCGACGGCGACCTCGCGCCGCTGCGGGAACTGCATCGCGTCTGCCGAGCGCACGGCGCGTTGCTCCTCGTCGACGAGGCCCACGGGGTAGGAGTCCGCGGCGCGGGGGGCCGCGGACTCGTCCACGAAGTGGGCCTCGCCGGCGAGCCCGATGTGGTCGTCACCGCGACGCTGTCGAAATCCCTTGCCTCCCAGGGCGGAGCCGTCCTCGCCGACGGGCGTGTGCGGGAACATCTCGTGGACACCGCGCGCACCTTCATCTTCGACACCGGACTCGCCCCGGCCGCCGTCGGTGCCGCCCGGGGTGCGCTGAAGGTGCTGCGCGCCGAACCCGCACGTGCCGCTGCCGTGCTCGAGCAGGCCGGGTGCTTGGCTCGTCTCACGGGCGTCGAGGCGCCGCCGTCCGCCGTGGTGTCGGTGATCCTCGGCGACCCGCGCGTCGCCGCCGACGCCGCGGCGCGGTGCCGCGACCGCGGCGTGCACGTCGGCTGCTTCCGGCCGCCCTCGGTTCCGGCCGGTACCTCGCGGCTGCGCCTGACGGCACGCGCGAACCTCACCGACGACGAACGCGCCCTCGTCGACGAGGTGCTCACTGACGTCCTCGCGGGAGCCCGGGCGTGAGCATCCTCGTCGTCACCGGCACGTCGACCGATGTGGGCAAGACCGTCGCGACCGCGGCACTCGCCGCGAACGCCGTGGCCGCGGGACTGCGGGTCGCGGTGTGCAAACCCGCCCAGACGGGCGTGACGGACGACGGGCCGGGCGACCTGCAGGAGATCCGGCGACTGGCCGGGGACCGTGTCTGGCTCGTCGAACTCGCGCGGTATCCCGATCCGCTCGCACCGGATACCGCCGCGCGGCGCAGCGGACGCCCGATGCTCACCCTCGAGGAGATCGTCGACACCGTCCGGATTCTCGACACCGAGTACGACCTCACCCTGGTCGAGGGGGCGGGAGGTCTGCTCGTCCGGCTCGGCGCGGGCGGTTTCACCCTCGCCGACGTCGCGGCCGCGCTCGGAGCGCCGGCGGTGATCGTCGCCGCCGCGGGACTGGGCACGCTCAACCACACCGCGCTCACCGTGGCCGCGCTCCGCTCGGCGGGGATCGAATGTCCGGGGGTCATCGTCGGATCCTGGCCTGCTGCACCGGATCTGGCGGAGCAGTGCAATCTCGACGACCTCCCCGACGTCACCGGCGTCCCAATCGTGGGCAGGATCCCGGCCGGCAGCGGCGCTCTCGACGCCCGCGTCTTCGCCACCCGTGCCTCTCGGTGGTCGGATCTGCCGCTCCCGACGAAACGGCGTGCGGGCGGATCTTCCGCTGTACTGTGATGGATGCCACATTGCAACTGGCCTGTTCCCATCGTGTCGGCCGGCGCGACATGCCGATACCCGCTACGGAAGGGACATGTCGACCGCTCGGCCCGGAGGTACGGATGTCCATCAGCGAATTGCAGGAACTTCAGCGCACCGCCGCCCACCTGCGCCAATGCCTCGGATCCCTACGATCGCGCTACGGGGACGCAGCCCCGGTGAAGAGGCTGTCGAACGACGTCGAACGTCTCGACATCGACATACGCGACTTCGCCGAACATCCTCCGCGCGAGGTCGTCAACAGCCTCGGTCAACGCATCCCGATTCCCGATACGCCGTACGACGACTCGTTGTTCCGCGGAACGGATACGGACGACGAAGGTCTCGGCGGGCTGCACGGCTCGCGGTGAGCACCTCCGAGGCGACGCCGGCGGCGCGCGGTGAGCCGGCCACCGGCGTCCGATCCGAGGGCCGCGCACGGATCACCGCGCGGACGCTGCGGACCGACCGCTGGTGGCAGACACCCGCACTCACCGTCCTCGGTCTCGGTGTGTTCGTGGTGTACGCGACGATCCGTTCGTTCGTGCGCAGCGCCTACTACGTCGAGGACTACCACTACCTCACGCCGTTCTATTCGCCGTGCGTGAGCGCGTCCTGCGTGGACGGCGCCCGCCATTTCGGCACGTGGGTCGGCGAACTCCCGATGTGGATCCCGCTCGCCTTCCTGTCGTTGCCGTTCCTCCTCGGCTTCCGGCTGACCTGCTACTACTACCGCAGGGCCTACTACCGATCGTTCTGGTTGTCGCCGCCCGCGTGTGCGGTCGCCGAACCGCACCGGCACTACACCGGGGAGACGCGGTTCCCGCTGATCCTGCAGAACTCGCACCGCTACTTCTTCTACGCCGGCTTCGTGGTGTCGCTGATCAACACCTACGACGTCGTCCTGTCCTTCCGCGGTCCGAGCGGGTTCGGCATCGGACTCGGCAACCTGATCCTGCTGATCAACGTCGTGCTGCTCTGGGGCTACACGTTGTCATGCCACTCTTGCCGGCACGTCACCGGAGGCCGGCTGCGGCACTTCTCGAAACACCCCGTGCGCTACCGGATCTGGACGTTCGTCTCGAAACTCAACACCAGGCACATGCAGTTCGCGTGGATCACGCTGGGAACCCTGATCCTCACGGACTTCTACATCATGCTCGTGGCGAGCGACACCATCGCCGATCTGCGGTTCATCGGCTGACGCGCACGGCACGACACCGGCCGCACCGAAGGAGGGGGAACACGGATGGTGGATGTCGAACGGCACAAGGTCGACGTCGTCGTGATCGGAGCAGGCGGCGCCGGGCTACGCGCGGTGATCGAGGCGCGGCAACGCGGCTTCTCCGTCGCCGTGGTGTGCAAGTCGCTGTTCGGCAAGGCCCACACCGTGATGGCCGAGGGCGGATGTGCCGCCGCGATGGGCAATGCCAACCCCCGCGACTCCTGGCAGGTGCACTTCCAGGACACGATGCGCGGCGGCAAGTTCCTCAACAACTGGCGGATGGCCGAACTGCACGCCCGCGAGGCCCCCGACCGCGTGTGGGAGCTGGAGACCTACGGAGCGCTGTTCGACCGCACCCCCGACGGACGGATCAGCCAGCGCAACTTCGGCGGCCAGACCTATCCGCGACTCGCCCACGTCGGCGACCGCACCGGACTCGAACTCATCCGCACGATGCAGCAGAAGATCGTGTCGCTGCAGCAGGAGGACCACGCCGAGCACGGCGACTACGAGGCCCGGGTGCGGGTCTTCGCCGAATGCACCATCACCGAACTGCTGAAGGACGACGAGGGACGCATCGCCGGTGCGTTCGGATACTGGCGCGAGACCGGGCGTTTCGTGTTGTTCGAGGCGCCCGCGGTCGTCATCGCCACCGGTGGTATCGGCAAGTCGTGGAAGGTCACGTCGAACTCGTGGGAGTACACGGGCGACGGTCACGCCCTCGCCCTGCGTGCCGGCGCCACCCTGATCAACATGGAGTTCGTCCAGTTCCACCCGACAGGGATGATCTGGCCGCCGAGCGTGAAGGGCATCCTCGTCACCGAGGGTGTGCGAGGCGACGGCGGAGTGCTGAAGAACTCCGAGGGGGAGCGGTTCATGTTCTCCTATATCCCGCCGGTGTTCAAAGGCCAGTACGCGGAGACAGAGGAGGAGGCCGACCGCTGGTACGAGGACCAGGAGAACAATCGCCGCACGCCCGACCTGCTCCCGCGCGACGAGGTCGCCCGCGCCATCAACTCCGAGGTCAAGGACGGCCGGGGGACTCCGCACGGCGGAGTCTTCCTCGACATCGCCTCGCGGATGCCGGCCGACGAGATCATGCGCCGCCTGCCGTCGATGCATCACCAGTTCAAGGAACTCGCCGACGTCGACATCACCGCCGAGGCCATGGAGGTCGGCCCGACCTGCCACTACGTGATGGGCGGCATCGAGGTCGACCCCGACACCGCCGCTGCGGCAGTCCCGGGGCTGTTCGCCGCCGGGGAATGTTCCGGTGGCATGCACGGATCGAACCGGCTGGGCGGGAATTCGCTGTCCGATCTGCTGGTCTTCGGTCGCCGGGCAGGTCTCGGCGCCGCAGACTACGTGCAGAGCCTCACCTCGCGGCCGATCGTCGGCGACGCCGACATCGACGCCGCCGCCCGTGCGGCGCTCTCGCCCTTCGATCCGGCCGACACCGATCGCGCCGAGAACCCGTACACCCTGCACACCGACCTGCAGCAGGTCATGCAGGATCTCGTGGGCATCATCCGGCGCGCGGACGAGATCGAACGTGCCCTGCGCGAACTCGACACCCTGCGCACACGGATCCGCAACGTCGCGGTGGAGGGCCACCGCCAGTTCAACCCGGGCTGGCATCTCGCCCTGGACCTGCGGAACATGCTCCTCGTGTGCGAGTGCGTCGCGCGGGCCGCGTTGCAGCGCACCGAGAGCCGCGGGGGACATACCCGCGACGACCACCCGTCGATGGACTCCGAATGGCGTCGCACTCTGCTCGCCTGTCGTCTGGACGGCGGCGACCCGTTCGTCCCCGACGTGACGGTCACCGCCGAACGGCAGCAACCGATGCGTCCCGACCTGCTGGAGCTGTTCGACATCGACGAACTCGGGAAGTACTACACCGACGAGGAACTCGCGGATCATCCCGGACGGAGGGGTTGAGATGGGACACCAGGCGGCGTTCAGGATCTGGCGGGGCGACGCCGACGGCGGGGAACTGCGGGACTACACCGTCGAGGTCAACGAAGGGGAGGTCGTCCTCGACATCCTGCACCGTCTGCAGGCCACCCAGGCACCGGATCTCGCCGTGCGCTGGAACTGCAAGGCGGGCAAGTGCGGATCGTGTTCGGCGGAAGTCGACGGTCGCCCGCGCCTGACGTGCATGACCCGCATGTCGCTGTTCGATCCCGACGCGACGATCACCGTGACCCCGATGCGCACCTTCCCGATCATCCGAGATCTCGTCACCGATGTCTCGTTCAACTACCGCAAGGCACGCGAGATACCGGCTTTCGCGCCGCCTCCTGATCTGGCGCCGGGGGAGTACCGGATGCAGCAGGTCGACGTGCAGCGCTCCCAGGAGTTCCGCAAGTGCATCGAATGCTATCTGTGCCAGAACGTCTGCCATGTGGTGCGCGACCACGAGGAGAACAAGGAGGTCTTCGCCGGTCCCCGCTATCTCATGCGCATCGCGGAACTCGAGATGCACCCGCTCGACGTCGCCGACCGGCGCGACGTCGCGCAGGACGAGCACGGCCTGGGTATGTGCAACATCACCAAGTGCTGCACCGAGGTGTGCCCGGAGAACATCCACATCACCGACAACGCGCTGATCCCGATGAAGGAACGCGTCGCCGGCCGCCGCTACGACCCGATCGTGTGGCTCGGCAACAAGCTGTTCCGGCGCTGAGCAGGGAGCAGGGACCGGGCCGGACGCAGGGACCGGCTCAGTTCACGCGTTCGGCGACCAGCGGAACCAGTTCGTCGAGCGCGAACGGCACCGACAGCACCGAGTTCGTCGAGAACGCCGCGGAGATGTCGGAATCGCTGTCGAGCACGAGGAACCGGCCGTCGCGCACCGCCGGGATCTGCTGGAAGACCGGATTGTCGGTCACCTCGGCGGCCGGCACGTAGATCGGCAGCACGATCAGCAGGTCGGAGTCGAGCATGCCCAGGTTCTCGTCGGAGACGGTGATGAAGAAATCGTCCGTCGCCGCGGCCTGCACCTGCGGATTGTTCACGAAGCCGAGCTCGGTCATGAAGTCGACGCGCGAGTCGCCGACGACGTAGGCGCCCCACCCCTCCGACGTGTAGGAGGCGACGGTGACGGTCTTGCCCGCGAACTCGGGATTGTCGGCGGCGGCCTGCGCGAAATCCGCGTCGATCTGCGACAGCAGTTCGGCACCCTTGTCCGGGACACCGAGCGCCGCTGCCACGGTGGCCACCTGGTCGTCGAGCGACGTGAGGTAGGCGTCGCTGCCTTCCGGGCCGCCGACGGTCGGGGCGATCCCCGACAGCGTCTCGTAGCGGGCCGGCTCACCGGAACTCTTGGTGTCGAGGATCAGATCGGGCTCCTGCGCCGCGAGCATCTCGAAGGACGGCTCGATCGTGCCGATGAGCTCCGGCGGCGAGTCGTACAGCCCCTGCGCCCACGGCCCCACGCCGTCGCCGCCGAAGGCGAGCCAGTCACTCGCCGCCACCGGCTGAACGCCGAGTGCCAGTGCAGTTTCGGCGTCGCCCCAGCCCAGAGCCGCGACGCGTTCGGGGGCGGACTCGATGGTGCCCTCCCCGAACTTCGTGTCGACCGTGACGGGGAAGGCGCCGTCGGCCGGTGCCGAACCGGAGTCGGACTCCGTGTCGGACGATCCGCACGCGGTCAGCACGATCGCGGTGGCCGTGAACAGAGCGGCGGAACGGAGCAACGCAGCGGATCGGCGTGTCATGACGGGCCTCGAGTCTGTCGAACAACAAGTGAGGCGATCCTAACCCGGCGGGGTGACCGAAGGTGAAACCCCGCCGGAAACCGCGCAGGGCAGCCGCTCGAGCGCGCACTATGTGTCCGTGACCCGACCTGACGACGGTCGGCCGGCACGGGCGAAACCGGTGCTGGCCTCCTTGATCCTCGTCGCCGCCGTGGCGAATTCGAACCTCGCCGTCGCGAACGTGGCACTGCCCGACATCGGGAAGGCGTTCGACGCGAGCCAGACCCAGCTCAACCTCGTCGCAGTCGGCTATTCCGTCGGTCTCGCCGCGTCCGTGCTCTACCTCGGTGCCGTCGGCGACCGTTACGGACGCAAGACGATGCTGCTGCTCGGCATGGCGTTGTCGGTTCCCGCCTCGGCGGTCGCCGGGTTCGCGCCGAGCACCGAGGTGCTGTTCGCGGCGCGGGTGCTCGGCGGTCTCTCCGCCGGTCTGGCGTTCCCCACCACCTTGGCCCTGATCACTGCACTGTGGTCGGGCGCAGCCCGCACGCGCGCGATCGCGTTGTGGTCGTCGATCGGTGGTGGCCTGACCGCGCTCGGCCCGCTCGTCGCCGGCACCCTGCTCGAACAGTTCTTCTGGGGTTCGGTTTTCCTGGTGACGATTCCGCTCGCGCTGATCGCTTTCGCCCTGACCTGGATATTCGTGCCCAGTCACGTCAACGAATCGACCGATCCGGTCGATCATCTCGGCGGTGTGGTCTCGATCGTGTTGGTCGGCTCGCTCGTCCTCGGCATCAACTTCGTGCCCGTCGACGGGATGGAGACCATCGCGGTGTCCGCTCTCGTGATCGCTCTCGTCGCGGTGATCCTCTTCGTCATGCGCCAGCTGCGAGCGGCGAACCCCCTGTTCGACCTGCGGGTCGCCCGGCGTCGCGTGTTCTGGGTCGCGGCCGTCGCGGGCATCATCGTGTTCGGCACCCTGATGGGCACGATGTACATCAGTCAGCAGTACCTGCAGAACGTGCTCGGCTACTCGACTCTCGCAGCTGGATCGGCGGCGCTGCCCGCCGCTTTCGTGATGGTGCTGGTGGCGCCGCAGTCGGCGAAACTCGTCGGGTCGCGCGGCTCCCGTTTCACGCTGCTGTCCGGTTACGTGGCGATCGTGGCCGGACTCGTCGTCGCACTGATGCTCTGGGACGAGGACGCGCATTACTGGGTGATCGCCCTCGGATACATGTGTCTCGGAGCCGGTGTCGGTCTCGCCGGTACCCCGGCCTCGCATTCGCTCACCGGCTCGGTGCCGGTCGCCCGTGCCGGGATGGCCTCCGGCACGGCCGATCTGCAACGCGATCTCGGTGGCGCGATCGTCCAGTCGATCCTCGGCGCCCTGCTCACCGCCGGATACTCGGCCTCCCTCGCCGCGACGATCGCGGCGAGTCCTCAGGCCACGGCCGTCGACGAGCAGACCGAGACCGCACTGGAGAAGTCGTTCGCGGGTGCCGTCGGGATCGCCGAGCACTATCCGCAGTACGCGCAGCAGATCATCGAGGCCGCGCGGTCGGCCTTCCTCGACGGCGACACCCGCGCCTACACGGCCGCGATCGCGATCGTGCTGGTCGGAGCGGCGCTGGTGGCCCTTGCGTTCCCCTCACGCTCGGCCGAGATCGCGCTGCTCGAACGGTACGCCGAGGAGGACGGTGACGCGGCGGTCGACTCGTCGGAAAAACCGGCCCACTGAACCCGGATCCTCACGCAGTTCGGGTCGGTCAGGCGGTCAGAACGACTGCGACCAGCGTCCGACGTCACCCCGCTCGAGCGCGACGGCGAGCAGTTCCGGGAAACGGTCGGGCGTGCACGCGAAGGCAGGAACTCCGAGTTCGGCGAGTGCCGCCGCGTTGTCGCGGTCGAAGGACGGCGCCCCGTCGTCGGACAGAGCCAGCAACACCACGACCTGCACACCCGCGGCGAGCATCTCCCGGATGCGCGAGAGCATCTCGGCGCGGATGCCGCCCTCGTACAGATCCGAGATGAGCACGAACAGCGAATCGGCCGGGCGCGTGATCAGCGACCTGCTGTAGGCGATCGCCCGATTGATGTCGGTGCCGCCGCCGAGCTGGGTGCCGAACAGCACGTCCACCGGGTCGGCGAGCTTGTCGGTCAGGTCCACCACCGCGGTGTCGAAGACGACCAACGAGGTGCGCAGTGCCCGCATCGACGCCAGGACCGCCGCGAACACCGACGCGTACACCACGCTCGACGCCATCGACCCGGACTGGTCCACCGCGAGCACCACGTCGCGTTTCACCGCCTGGGAGCGGCGCCCGTAGCCCACCAGCTTCTCGGGCACCACCGTGCGATGCTCCGGCAGGTAGTGGGCCAGGTTCGCGCGGATCGTGCGATCCCAGTCGATGTCGCGGAGTTTCGGGTTCGACGTCCGCGACGACCGGTCGAGCGCACCCGTGACGGCGGCACGGGTGTGCTGCGCGATGCGAGCCTCGATCTCGCGCACGACCTTCTCGACGACCGTCCGTGCCGTCGCCTTGGTGGTCTCCGGCATCACGCGGTTCAGGCTCAGCAACGTGCCCACGAGATGCACGTCCGGTTCGACGGCTTCGAGCATCTCGGGTTCGAGGAGCAGCCGGGTCAACCCGAGCCGATCCACCGCGTCGCGCTGCATCACCTGGACGACGGATGTCGGGAAGTAGGTGCGGATGTCGCCGAGCCAGCGCGCCACCCGGGGCGCGGACGCGCCGAGACCTGCGGTGCGCGGTGCGGTGCCGTCGCCGGGCGCGGTGTCGTACAGCGCGGCGAGCGCGGCGTCCATGGCGCTGTCGTCGGCCGAGGACAGGGAGCCCGTCGAGTCCTCGGCGGCCTCGCCGAGTGCGAGCCGCCAGCGGCGCAAACGTTCGGTGTCTCCGGATTCGGTTGTCATGCCGACACTCCCAGGATCGACGCGGTGGCGGTCAGGGCGATCCGGCCGCGATCCACGGCGGGCGGTGCCTCCGTGCGGCGGGTGCGTTCGCCCCGCACCGTCTGCCCGAGCAGGCGTCGCTCACCGAAGGCGAACGACCCGAAGGTGCGCCGGAGGACGGGCAGGACGTCGACGAAATCGTCGTCGGTGAGACCGCTGATCCACTCGTCGACGAGATCGAACAGTGCGCTGTCGTGGACGAGCAGGAGTCCGCCCCCGCCGAGGAACCCGTCGATCCAGCGCGCCTTCGCGGGTGCCGATGACCCCACCGACAACGCTCGCGCGACCCGCACGGACGCCTCGTACTCGCCGAGTCGGCCGGTGTCGCGCAGCATCCGGGTGGTGCGGCCGACGAGCAGACCGTCGATGTCGTCACGCTCGCTCACCGACGTCAGTGTGTCGAGCCATCGGACGGTCGCGGTCGGGTCCTCACGCAGCGCGAGAGCGAGATGCACGTCGTCGATCGCGGTGCGCAGTGCATCGGCGGCGTCGTGGTCGAGACCGGTGACCGCCGCCGGGAGACCGGCGCACACACGCGCGAGCAGGGCGTCGCAGACATGTTCCAGGGAGGACAGATCGGTGCCCCGCACATCGCCGTAACGGACGGTGCGCACGAGGGTCGGCAGGGCGCTCATCAGGTGCAGCACATCGTGATCGAGTGCAGCCGCCGCGTCGATCGCCGTCACCAGCGACGGGATCGTGGTCCGCAGGTCGGCGAGCAACGCCCGTTCGAGCAGTTCGGTGAGGTCGGCGAGCGCGATCCCGGAACGAGTGGCACGGTCGGCCACTGTGGCGCCCGCTGCGGATTCCACCGTCGTGCCCCACCGCGACGCCTCGACGATCGCCACCGACAACTCCGGTTCCCACCGCAGCGTCCAGGTCTCGCGGAAGGTGCCGGTCGAGCGCACCTCGCTCTCCGCCGGTCTACCCCAGTCGATACCGAGCAGCGCCAGGCGGTGCAGCAGTCGCGACCGGGCGACGTCGATCTCCCGGCGCAGGTCCAGATCGAGATGCCTGGCTTCGGCGGACCGCTTGAGACGCAACGACTTCGCATTCCGCTGCAGGTCGGTGTCGAGCGGGACGGTGGGGGTGTCCTCGGAGACGGAACCGAGTGCCTCACCGACGACGAGCCGGCGGGAGACGAGACCGAGCAGGACGTCGTCGCCGTCGCACAGCACCGACCGCGTCGCCTCGACGACCTCGTCGAGTCCGGCCACCGCGCGACCGCGCAACGCCGCGAGCGTGTCGGCGAGACGTGTCGCCTCGATGATGTGGGCGCTCGAGACGGGTAGATCCTCCTCGCGCAGGACACGGGCCACGCGGGTGAACCAGCGTGCGGTCGTGTCCGCGGGCTGTGTGAACAGGTGGTGGTACCAGCCGGGTGAGGTGATGCCGGCGCCGTAGCCCGACGACAGCGACAACCGGGAGTGGCTCCACGGCACCCACGTGAGGGTGGTCTTGACCTTGGGCATGCCCTTGAGCAGGCGCGCGTCGGGCGCTGCCGGTCCGAGCCGGCCGGTCAGTGCGGGTGCGTGCATCGCTCCGCACACCACGGCGATCGCGCGGGCCCCGGCCTTGACCGTCGCGCGCAGCACCTGCCGCATGTGCGCCTCGCGTCGCGCGGTGTGGTCGTCGATCCCGACGTCCTCGCGCAGCGCGCGCATCGCGTCCGTGATCTCGTCGAAGGCCTGTGCGGTGCCGTGCTCTACCACCGCGTCCCACCACTGCTCGAAGTCGGAGTATCCGCCGGCGCGGGCGAGTATGCCGAGCAGGTTGTCGGTCGCGCGGTCGCCGACCTCGCGCTCCGCGCCGAGCGACATCGACGCCGGAAGGTCGCAGAACCGCACGTCGGCATCGTGCAGGTACGCCCAGCGCAGGGCCTGCCATTCGGGGGAGAAGGCCGCGAACGGCCAGAACGCCGCCCGCGCCGGTTCGTCGCGTGCGTAGGCCAGCAATGCCACCGGCGGCACCATGTCGTCGGCCACGGTGAGCGGGAGCACCGGATCGGCGTCCGACGGACCCTCGATGAGGACGGTGTCGGGTTCGAACTCCGCGAGTGCCTGCAGGACCGCACGCGCCGAACCCGGCCCGTGGTGCCGGATCCCGAAGACCCGGATCTCCGCGGGCGCATCCGCGCGGTCGAAGAGAGCGTCGGTCACCCGGTGATCTCCCGGCACGCCCGGTAGAAGTCGGTCCAGTCGCCGCGTTCTCGGACGACGGCCTCGAGATATTCGTTCCAGACCACCCGATCGGAGACAGGGTCCTTGACCACCGACCCCAGGATTCCGGCCGCAACGTCGGAGGGCCGAAGCACCCCGTCACCGAAGTGCGCCGACAACGCCAGGCCGCCCGTGACCACCGAGATCGCCTCGGCGGTGGACAGCGTGCCCGACGGGGACTTCAGCTTGGTCCGGCCGTCGGTGGTGACGCCGCTGCGCAACTCCCGGAACACCGTGACGACGCGGCGGATCTCCTCCGCGGCCGCAGGCACGGTGGGAAGTTCGAGTGCGGTGCCGAGCTGTTCGACGCGGCGGGTGACGATCGAGACCTCGTCCTCCTCGCTCGCCGGCAACGGCAACACGACGGTGTTGAACCGTCGACGCAGCGCGGACGACAGGTCGTTGACCCCGCGGTCGCGGTCGTTGGCGGTGGCGATGACGTTGAACCCCTTCGTCGCCTGCACCTCGATGCCGAGTTCGGGGACGGGAAGCGTCTTCTCCGACAGGACGGTGATCAGCGCATCCTGCACGTCAGCGGGGATGCGCGTGAGTTCCTCGATCCGTGCCACGGCGCCGTCGCGCATCGCGGTCATGACCGGGGAGGCGACCAGCGCGTCGGCGCTCGGCCCTTCGGCGAGCAACCGCGCGTAGTTCCAGCCGTACCGCACCGACTCCTCGGTCGTACCCGCCGTTCCCTGCACGAGCCGGGTCGACGAACCGCTGATCGCGGCGGCGAGATGCTCCGACACCCAGGTCTTCGCGGTACCCGGCACACCGAGCAGCAACAGTGCCCGGTCGGTCGCCAGGGTCGCCACGGCAACCTCGATCAACCGGCGCGGACCGACGTACTTCGGGGTGATCACGGTGCCGTCGGGCAGTTCGCCGCCGAGCAGATAGGTCACCACCGCCCACGGGGAGAGTTGCCACGACGGCGGGCGCAGCCGGTCGTCGAGTCGCGCGAGCGCCGCGAGTTCGTGCGCGTACTGCTGCTCGGCGTGTGGGCGCAGCAGGTCGGTGCCGGACCCGGCGGTCTCGGACGTGCCCGTCTCGGGCATCGCGGCCTCGTCGGTGCCGACAACTGCAGGGGTCGACTCGAAGTCGGTCAACTCAGCTCCTCGTGGATCGTCTTGCGGAGGGGCAGGGTGTCGGCTGCGCTCGCGAACAGGTGCAGGCGACCGAGATCGTCGGTGCGGTTCGCGGCGTCGGCCAGCAGATCGGCCAGCTCGAACGGTGCCCGGTGGGCGAGCAGCGTCAGGACGTCGCTCACCAGACGGGTGGTCGTCAGCTTCGTGTACAGCGCGGTGAGCACCTTCTCGGCGACATCGCGCGGCCACGGCGCCGGGAGCGCGGCGAGCAACGCGTCGTCGAGAACCGCGGGCGGCGACGCCTCGCGCAGGTGCGTGAGCAGGATGTCGCGAGGTACGACCCGGGCGACCGATGTGTCGCCGGTGCCGTCGCGTCGCAGCAACGCCGCGGCCCATCCGCTGTCGCGTTGCCGGACCGCCGCGCGGCCCCACGCGTCCGTCAGTGCCGTGCGGAGGGCGTCGTCGACGTCGAACTCCGGCAGCACCCCGTCTCCGACGTGCTCGCGCCACACCGACAGCGGAGCGGCCGCGACTGCCGCCACCAGCAGATCGCGGGCCGGACCGTCGGAGAGACCGTCGCGGAGTGCGCTCTCGTCCGGCCGTTCGGGGACGGCGAGGGTGACGGTCGAGCCGTCGACGAGCAGCCATTGCCGCACTCGTTCGGCCATGCGTCGCGCGAACGCGGAGTCGGGGAGGCGGGGAAGAAGGTCGAGCGCGACGGCGCGAACCTTGCGGCTACGGTCGTCGAGGGCGCGCTCGAGCAGGTCTTCGTCGTGCGGGCCGAGACCGACCGCGAGCAGGGCGACGAGCTCGGCCCGCTGGGCGGCGGTCTGCGCACCCCATGACGCCGCGAGCGTGGCTGTCGCCGCGGCCGGATCGTGCGCGCGGAGCACCTCGAACCATCGGCGTCGCCGGGCGGGCGGACCGACGTGCCAGGGCGTGTCGTCGAGCGGGTCGGGTGGCAGCAGATCGGCCCATTCCGGGTGGCGCGCGGCCACCCAGCGCCCGCGGGCGCCGGTGAGAGCGATCAGCCGGTCGCGGTGCACCGCGTCGGTGGTCGCGACGATCAGCAGGTCGACCACGATGTCGTGCGACGCGCGGAGCCGGGCCGCCACCTCGAACCATTCGTCGAGTAGCGGGGAGCGGACGGCGAGCAGCGCGCGCAGGCGTTCGGCAGCCGCGCCGGGCAGGACGGGACGGTCGTCGTCCGGGGCCGGCGACGGCAGCTCGCGGATCACCGGCACGGTCGCGGCGGTGAGGAAGGTCGCCTCCAAGGCGGCAGCGGCGAGCAGTGTCGCGGCGGGGTCTCCGGCGAGTTCGCCCGCGGCACCGGCCGTGTGCAGCGCGCCGAACTCCGGAGCGGAGCGTGCCGTTCCGAGAAGTGCTGCGGCCGTCAGCGATTCGGGCAAGGCGGTCACCAGGTCATCACCTGTCCTCCGGTGAACAGTGAGACGGGAGTGAGAGCGGTTCCGTCCCAGTCGCCGCAGACCGTCACGGGACGGCCTCCCGCGACGGCGTGCAGCCGCCAGCGGCTGTCGTCGTCACCGGCCAGCGGCAGCGCCCGTCCGGACGGGTCGACGACGTACCAGCCGTCCTCGCTGTCGGTGGGAGTGACCGCGTCGAGCAGGACGGGCCAGGTGCGCAACCACGGATCTGCTCCGCGCATGCGGGCGTACTCGTCCAGTGCAGCGTCGAGTCCGGTGGCGGGCAGGGTCGTGAACGGCTCCGTCTCCCCGTGCTGCCGGCCGAGTACGGCTCGCAGTGGGGCCGCGCCGGGGGAGAAGTGCAGATCGGCGTCGACCAGCGAACCGGGGAAGGGGAGGGGCGTGGCGAAACGCGCTGTGCCGTGAGCGAAGTCGAGCAGGATCGCCCAGCGTCCGCTCGACCTCCCCCGAAGCCACGTCTTGCGGGCGAACATCCGGCTCTCCTCGGTGACGCGCACGGCGAGGACCTGCCAGCGGTCGCGCACAGCCGTTTCGGCGCGGACCTCCTCGCTGCGGGTGCCGAAACCGAGATGGGTCTGCAGCGCACGCAGGAGCGGCCTCGGCAGCTCGTCGCGCTGCCGGTACGCCACGGCCATGAGGTGCAGGCGCGCATACTCTTCGAGCAGACTGGCGGGCCAATCGGTTTCGTCGTTCACGACGGCGGCCAGAGCGCGCAGTGCCGACGCCGCGCCGGGAGCCTGGGCATCCACCATGCGGGCAGCGATCGCCTCGTAGATGTCGTAGCCGTGATCCACCGCCCCGAGGCCGTGCCGGATGCGGTCGGTGAGCCAGCGGTCGAGGTCGTCGAGTCCTGCCGCGACCCGCTCGGCGCGACGCCGGGCGGTCGCAGGGTCGGGCGCCTTGACCGGCTCGTCCGCCGGGGCGGGAAGTGTGGTGGACGCGATGCGGGCGGCGAGCCATCCGGTCACGAAGTCGGGCGCCTGCGCGGCCGGCACGGCACCCTCGGACCAGCGCACGAGCAGTGACAGGGCGTGCTTGCAGGGCAGCTTCCGGCTCGGGCACGTGCACGTGTAGGCGGGAGCGCTCGGGTCGATCGCCGTGCGGTACGGCGTGGTGCCGCGTCCGCGGCACAGTCCCCACAGGGCGGTGGTGTCGTGGCCGGTCTCGAGCCATGCGGAGGCGACGCCGCGCGCAGCCGTCATCGAGGACGGATCGGGCGCGACGGCGTTGATCTGCTGGAGGGTCCAGGGGGCGGTCACGAGCGTCGAAGGTAGGAGACGGGTCCGACAGGAACGGCGGGATCAGGATGTCGCACGGGTCTCCAGACGTGCGCGGATGCCGTCGACGAACAACCGCAGACCGAATTCGAACCGGACGGCGGGGTCGCCGTCGAGCAGGTCGTCGTCGGCCTCGGCCGGCTGTTCGGTCGCGACATCGGGGGAGAGAGGTGCGCGCGTGAGCGCACCGAGTTGCTCGAGTTGCGCGCGGGACTGCTCGTCGACGGTGTGGCCGAGCACGTAGTGCAGCAGCGCGTAGCCGGTCAGTTCGGCGTACGCCCGGGACAGACCCGCGCGTTCGGCGGTGGCCACGAAGGCGTCGCGGGCCCGGGAAGTGGTCAGCCGGGAGGCGTAGCTCGAGGCGACGAGTTCGGCGCCGTCGCGATGGGCGAGCAGCGCGGCGCGGAAACGGTGCGCCAGCTCGGAGAGGGCGTCGTCCCAGGCATCGCTCGCGGGCGGCTCGTCGACACCATCGAGGATGCGGTCCGCCATGGCGCCGAGCAGGGTCTGCTTGTTCGGGAAGTGCCAGTACAACGCGCCGGGCTGGACGCCGAGCGACGACGCGAGCTTGCGCATCGTCAGGTCGCCGAGTCCGTACTCGTCGAGGATCGCCATGGCGCCGTCGAGGACGTCGCCGCGTCGCAACTGCACTGCTCTTCTGCTCCCGCTTCTCCTGCTGCCCGCGGCGGTACAGCGCCACCGGGGATCCGACCGAAGGATTCGTGCCTTTGACACTATCGGACGCTTCGCCCTAACCTGAACGCTGTTCAATTGAACGATGTTCAAGTTCTCGCCACCCCAGGAGACGGCAGTGACCCAGGCGCCCGCCCGCACCGACATCCTCGACATCGCTCGCGACCAGGTGCTCCGTCGCGGCATCGGTTTCGACCGCGACCAGACCCTCGAGGTCCTGCAGCTGCCGGACGATCGCATCGACGACCTGCTGGCGGTCGCCCACGACGTGCGCATGGCGTGGTGCGGACCGGAGGTGGAGGTCGAGGGGATCATCAGCCTCAAGACCGGTGGCTGCCCCGAGGACTGCCATTTCTGCTCGCAGTCCGGCCTGTTCGCCTCCCCGGTGCGGGCCGCCCGGCTCGACATCCCGTCGCTCGTCGAGGCCGCGAAGCAGACCGCCAAGACCGGGGCGACCGAGTTCTGCATCGTCGCGGCCGTGCGCGGACCCGACGAACGCCTCCTCGCGCAGGTCGCGGCCGGTATCGAGGCGATCCGCAACGAGGTCGACATCCAGATCGCGTGCTCGCTCGGCATGCTCACCCAGGAACAGGTCGACCGACTCGTCGCGATGGGTGTGCACCGCTACAACCACAACCTCGAGACCGCCCGCTCGCACTTCCCGAATGTCGTCACCACCCACACCTGGGAGGAGCGCTTCGAGACGCTGCGCATGGTCCGCGAGGCGGGTATGGAGGTGTGCTGCGGAGGCATCCTCGGAATGGGTGAAACCGTCGAGCAGCGAGCCGAATTCGCAGCCGACCTCGCGGCGCTCGAACCCGACGAGGTACCGCTGAACTTCCTCAATCCGCGCCCCGGCACCCCTTTCGGGGATCTCGAGGTGCTGCCCGCCACCGAGGCGCTCAAGGCGGTGGCGGCCTTCCGATTGGCGTTGCCGCGCACCATCCTCCGGTTCGCCGGTGGCCGCGAGATCACGCTCGGCGACCTCGGCGCGCAGAAGGGGATCCTCGGCGGGATCAACGCCGTCATCGTCGGCAACTACCTCACCACGCTCGGCCGACCGGCAGAGACCGACCTCGATCTGCTCGGCGAACTCAAGATGCCGATCAAGGCCCTCGGCGAGACGATCTGATGTTCGATCCGTTCACCGGCGAAGCGATCGTCGACGGGACGATCCGAACCCGTTCCACAGCAGTGCAACTCGGGCTCGAACCGCCGCGCTTCTGCGCGCAGTGCGGTCGCCGGATGATCGTCCAGATCGCGCCGGACGGGTGGTGGGCACGGTGCTCGCGCCACGGGACCGTCGACTCGGTGATGAGCGAACAACGCTGACCTACCGTGGCGCGTCTCGGATCGTGCCGGGCCGACTGTGCGACCGATTCGCGAAAGTTACGGCGACCGAACGATGTAGCTTCGTGTGCATACTGAATACTCGACTGCTGCCGTTACGCAACGACCGAGCACAGCTGCGGGCGATGATCGGCGACGACGCGGCCGCCTACGCCGCCGGGACGGCAGATCCACTCGTGCGCCGGTACGCGCACCTGCCCGAACCGGCGTATACGGAAGCGTCCGTCGCAGCGTTGATAGACGGCGAGATTCGGCACGGGCTGGAGCGCGGAGATCTGGCCGTACTGACGATCGCCGATCCGGAGACCGATCGCTTTGCCGGCAGCCTGGTGTTGTTCGACATCGCCGACGAGGAGGCAGAAGTCGGATTCTGGTTGCATCCGCACGGTCGTGGGAAAGGGCTCGCTGCCGATGCACTCGAACTTGCGGCCGAGTTCGCGCGGCGCAGCGGATTACTTCGCCTGACCGCGCGCACCCTCCCCGAGAACGAAGCATCACAGCGCGTGCTCGAGCGGTGTGGTTACATCCGCGGTGACCGAACCCGGACCGTCACTCCGTCGGGGGCGGAAGCCCTCGCCGTGCACTACTCACGGGATCTCGGATGATGCGTGTTGTCGCTGTCTCCCGGGCGGGGCGAGCACGCGGGCCTCTGCGAGGCTCGGAACGCTACGGGAGCTCACGTTCTTCGGCAGGATAGGTCACGATCCCGTCGGAACCCACCGACGGCGTCGCGCCCCACTGTCCCAGTTCGTGCTGTCGCGGCTTCGCGTTGTTGACGAGATGCACGACGGTCCATCCCCGTGCGGCGAGGGTGTTCGCGATCAACAGTCGGTGACAGCGCCACGGCATCGGCTCGCCGCACATGATCGCGACGTGCCGATGCTCGGCCAGTTCGGTAAGGCGCTCCAATCCGGCCTCGAAGTCGTCGGTGAGGGTGTAATCGGCGTAGTTCTTGAAACTCGCGTTCTTCCAGCCCGCGTTGACGGCCGGATCGATGCCCTTCTGCTTCGGCCGCCTGCCGCCGAGTTCGGTGAGGTGCAGATAGCCGATCCCGGCGCTGTCGAGCCAGGAGGGCATCTCGTCGGCGTCGAACTGTGGGCTGCGGCGCGAACCGGGCATCTTCCGTACGTCGACGACGAGTTCGATGTCGGCCGAGGTCAGCGTGTCGAGCAGGACGGACTGCGGACACGTCCAGTGGCCGATGGTCCACAGGACGCGGGTGTCGGCACTCATGCCTCCATCGTGCCATCACGCGTGCGCCAGCCGGCGGCGCAGTTCCCCGGCGCCGTCGCCCTCCAATCGGGACAACCCCGCGCGACGGCCCGAGAGCAGCAGCAGGATCGCGGAGATCGGTCCCCGCACCTCGGGTCCGGAACCGGAGGACCACTCGGCATCGGTTGCGGTGAGACGGAATCCGTCGAGCGGGAGGTCGGCGAAGACACGGGCCTTCCCGGTGCCGCGGGTGGACCACAACCGAGTGGCGCCCGCTGTTGCGGCGTCCGGCGGCATCGGCAGGTCGCGCTGCAGGGGTATCGCGATGTCCTGGCCGTGGACGAGCAGATCGACCATCGTCTCGAGCGGGGTGATGCCCACATTGTGCCGGCGGGAGCCGATCATTCCCCGGAGATCGGCGATCAACTCGGCCGTCGGCTGTCGGGCGCGGTGCCGGGAGGACTCACGGATGATCGTGTTCACGCCACCGGGATGACGCAGCGCCATCCGAACGAGGTCGACCACGGTGAGCTGCTGTAGCGTGAGGTGGGCCGCGACGTCGCGCACGGTCCAGCCCTCGCACAGCGACGGCCGGCTCCACTCGTCGTCGGTCAGTTGCTCCAGCAGATCGGCGGTGCGTACGCGCTGCTCGTCGATCGCGTTCCAGATGTCGTCGACGTTCATGGGATCACCCGACCTGTGCTCCGCCCGACACACGATCCACCCATTCTAGATCGCGGATCGTGCCCCACCCGAGGATTCCGGTGCCGGTACGGCGTCCTCCGCGGCACGGCTCACCGACTCCCACTCGAGCCAGGTGGCAATCTTCTCCCGGGTGGCGGCCACGGCCGCATCCAGGACGGCGCTGCCCAGGACGATGCGTCGCGGCGGTCGGTCGGCATCGACGACCTCGAGCAGTGCCCGCGCGGCCAGGGCGGGGTGGCTGTCGATGCTCGTGGACGCGCTCTGCTTTTCGATCTCGGCTCGCAGCGAGTCGTAGTCCGATCGCGGAGCGCTCACCGTCATGGTGGTATAGAGGTCGGTCCAGTAGCCGCCCGGCTCGACGATCGTGACGTCGATGCCGAAATGCGCGGCCTCGAGAGCCAGGGCTTCACTGAGTCCTTCGAGGGCGAACTTGCTCGCGCTGTACAGCCCTGTGCCGGGCCCGCTCAGTACGCCCCCGATGCTCGAGATCTGCACGAGATGCCCGCGCCCTCGGCTCCGGAAGGCCGCCATGGCGGCCTGGCTGACCCACATCGCTCCGAAGAAGTTCGTCTCGAACTGTGCACGCGCCTGCTCCTCGGTGAACTCCTCGACGAATCCGTAGGCCATGGTGCCCGCGTTGTCGACGACGATGTCGAGGCCTCCGAAATGCTCGCGGGCGGTGTCGAAAGCGGCGAACACCGCCGTGCGGTCGGTGACGTCGGCCGGGAGTCGGAGGAGACGTTCCGGATCCCGGGGGAGATCGGCCGATTCGATCGATCGGGAGACGGCCACGACGTTGTCGCCTCTCGACAGCGCCGCACGGGCGAACTCCCTGCCCAGGCCGCGGCTCGCGCCGGTGATCAACCAGGTGCGGGGACGGACGCCGGGGGTGGTGGGGGACGCGGTCGTCGGTTGGGCCTTCAATGCATATCTCCTGAGTGAGACGAGACGGTCCGTCTCGTTCATTCGAGGATGACCCTCCGAAGGGCGCCTGTCAAGACGCAACGTCTCGTCTCGATGAGATATCGTCGTCCCATGCCCCCACGCCCCGAAACCGGACACTCCCGGCGGAACCCCGCCTCGCGGAAAGCGATCCTCGATGCCGCTTTCGGCCTGGTCGCCGAGGTCGGCTACTCGAAACTCGGTATCGAGGCGATCGCCGCCCGGGCCGGCGTGGGAAAGCAGACGATCTATCGCTGGTGGCCGTCGAAGGGAGCCGTGCTCCTCGACGCGTATCTGGCACACACGCAGGGCGATGCCGGAGACGAGGCCGCGCTGCCCGACACCGGCGACCTCCGCGCGGACCTCGTCGCGGTGCTGCAGGCCACCGTGGCGGAGCTGCGTGATCCGACGTTCGCCGTCCCCCTGCGAGCGTTGACCGTGGCGGTACTCGAAGACCCCGAACTCGCAGCGGAATACGAACACCGCCTCGACGCGCCGATGCGGGAGATGAAGAAGGCCAGGCTCCGGGCCGCGCAGAGTGCGGGGCAACTGCCGGACGACCTCGATCTCGATGTCGCCGTGGACATGTTGTTCGCGCCTGTCGCTCAGAAGTGGTCGACCGCCGGCGAGCCCCCGTCGGACGGCTATGTCCGCACACTGGTCGAGACCGTTCTCTCCGGCCTGACGCGCTCGGCCGAGGGCGACCGGTCCGCCGATCTGTAACGTACGACTCCTCTTGTCCGACACACACGTCGGAATCACATGACGATCAGGGGAGGGGCAGCATGGGTTCGGTCGATGTTCTGGAATGGATCCGCGAAGGTTATCTGGCGGGCGACCCGCTGCGCTCGGCGCTGTTCGTCGGGTCGGCCTTCCTGGCGATGCCGCTGCAGTTGCTCGAGGTCATCATGGGACGGCCTTTCTGATCTCCTCCGGGAGGTTCACACCGGCGGTCGCAGGGCGGCGAATTCGTCCGTCACGCGCAGCCTGGAATCGGTGAAGCGGTAGAGCGCCGGGGGGCGACCTCCCGCTTTGCCGGACGGTGCGGTGTTGCCGGTGCGGGTGAGCACGTTCCGGCGCGCCAGCACCCGTTGGAGATTGGTGGCATCCACCTCGTAACCCAATGCAGCGCAATAGATGTCGCGCAGCGTGGACATCGAGAACTCCGCCGGTGCGAGGCCGAATGCGATGTTCGTGTACGACAGCTTCGCGGCAAGGCGCGCATGGGCGTTCGCCACCATCACCCCGTGGTCGAAGGACATCGCGGGAAGGTCCGAGACCGGATGCCAGGCCGTATCGGACGGCAGCTGGGGATCCGAGGTGAGGGGGATCAGACCGAGATAGGTCGACGCGATCGTGCGCGGTCCCGGCACCCGATCCGGGTCGGAGAAGACCGACAGCTGTTCGAGGTGCGCGACCTTGCGGACGTCGACCTTCTCCGCCAGTTGCCGCCTCGCCGACGTCGTGAGGTCCTCGTCGTTGCGTAGTTGGCCGCCGGGGAGCGACCACGTGCCGACCTGCGGATCGAGGGCCCGCTGCCACAGCAGCACCCCGAGTTCGGGCTCCTCGCGGAGGGCTCCCGAGGCGTCCGGGAAGCGGCGAACCTGGAACACGGCGATGAGCACTTCGTGGCGGGGGTTACCATGTGTCATGTTTTCGATCCTAAGTCGAAAACCTCGAATACGGCAATTCCGGTAGAACCCGCCGGGATGACACCCTCGAAGGAGCTAGGCCATGACCACGACCGAGTGGGCGGGAGCCGCCACCATCGTCGACGGCCCCGGCGGATACACGGGCGTCGAGGCGACGCCGGAGTGGGCCGAGGAGGTCCGCCGGTTGGCCCGTGAGCGCAACGCCACGCTGCTCGCGCACAACTACCAGCTTCCCGCGATCCAGGACGTCGCCGACCACGTCGGCGACTCGCTCGCGCTCTCGCGTATCGCCGCCGAGGCCGAGGAGGACACCATCGTCTTCTGCGGCGTGCACTTCATGGCCGAGACCGCGAAGATCCTCAGCCCGAACAAGACGGTGCTCATCCCCGACGAGCGCGCCGGCTGCTCGCTCGCCGACTCGATCACCGCCGACCAGCTGCGCGAGTGGAAGGCCGACCACCCCGACGCCGTGGTGGTCTCGTACGTCAACACCACCGCCGAGGTCAAAGGCCTGACCGACATCTGCTGCACGTCCTCGAACGCCGTCGACGTCGTCGCGTCCATCGACCCCGACCGCGAGGTGCTGTTCCTGCCCGACCAGTTCCTCGGCGCCCATGTCAAGCGCGTCACCGGTCGCGAGAACATGCACATCTGGGCCGGGGAGTGCCACGTGCACGCCGGCATCAACGGCGACGAGCTCGCCGCGCAGGCCAAGGCGCACCCCGACGCCGACCTGTTCGTCCACCCCGAGTGCGGTTGCGCCACCTCGGCGCTGTATCTCGCCGGGGAGGGCTTCGTGCCCGACGACAAGGTCAGAATCCTGTCCACCGGCGGGATGATCGACGCCGCCCGGGAGACCGGCGCGAAGCAGGTCCTCGTCGCCACCGAGGTCGGCATGCTGCACCAGCTCCGCAAGGCCGCGCCCGGCATCGACTTCCAGGCGGTCAACGACCGGGCGTCGTGCCCCTACATGAAGATGATCACGCCCGCCGCGCTGCTGCGCTGCCTGCAGGAGGGACGCGACGAGGTCCACGTCGCAGCCGACGTCGCCGAGCGGGCCCGCCTGTCGGTGCAGCGCATGATCGCCATCGGCAACCCGGGCAGCGGCGAGTGACCACCGCCATCACGGTCGCGTGGGAGGACCACGCCGACCTGGTGGTCGTCGGGGGTGGCGTCGCCGGTCTCACGGCCGCGCGCGCCGCCTCCCGGCGCGGCGCGCGGGTGCTCACGGTGAGCAAAGGGGGCCCCACCGACACGGCCACCCAGTACGCCCAGGGCGGTATCGCCGTGGTGGCGCCGGTGGGCGACAGCGTCGACGCCCACGTCGCCGACACCCTCGCGGCGGGCGGGGGACTGTGCGACGAGGACGCGGTGCGCTCGATCGTCACCGCCGGCCCCGATGCCGTCACCGCTCTGCGCGATCTCGGCGCGGTGTTCGACACCGCCGGAGACGGCGACATCGCCCGCACCCGCGAGGGTGGGCACAGCACCCGCCGCATCATTCACGCCGGTGGCGACGCGACCGGCGCCGAAGTTCAGCGCGCCCTCGGCGAGGCGGGCTTGCCCGTCCTGTTCGGCGCCGCTGCCGCCCGGGTCCTCACCGACGCGCGGGGTGTCACCGGACTGCTCGTCCTCGACGAGCGCGGGTACGGCGTCGTCCACGCCCCGGCCGTGTTGCTCGCGACCGGTGGCCTCGGGCAGCTGTACGCGTGCAGCACGAATCCGCCCGGCGCCACCGCCGACGGCATCGCGCTGGCCCTGGCCGCCGGCGCCGGTGTCGCCGACCTCGAATTCGTCCAGTTCCACCCGACCGTGCTGTTCGCGGAAGGGGGCACCGGACGTCGGCCGCTCATCAGCGAAGCGGTGCGCGGTGAGGGAGCGCGACTGGTCGACTCCCGCGGCCGATCGATCACCGAGGGTGTGCACCCGCTCGGCGACCTCGCACCCCGCGACGTCGTCTCACGGGCCATCGCCGAGCGTCTCACCGCGCTCGGCGAGGGCCACGTCTACCTCGACGCCCGTCACCTCGACGGCTTCGCCACACGTTTTCCGACCATCACGGCGATGTGCGCCGACGCCGGTCTCGATCCGGCCCGGGATCTGCTGCCGGTCGCTCCCGCCGCCCACTATTCGTGCGGCGGTGTCGTCACCGATGTGCACGGCCGCACCCGCATCCCCGGTCTGTACGCGGCCGGTGAGGTGGCACGCACCGGCCTGCACGGCGCGAACCGGCTCGCCTCCAACAGCCTTCTCGAAGGGCTCGTCCTCGGCGAGCGCGCCGGGGTGGCCGCAGCGATCGAACGGACCGGAACGCGTGTCGAGACCGACGGCATTCCCGTCGTCGCCCCGACCGTCTGCGATCGTGCGGTGCTGCAGCAACTCATGACCCGGCACGCGCTGGTCGTGCGCGACGCCGACGGATTGTCCGCTGCCGCAGTCGAACTCGACGGCGCGAGCGTCGCCACGGCGTGTGCCGACGCGGAGCGGCTCGAGGACGCGGCGCTCACCGTCACCGCGCGGGCCCTGCTGCTCGCGGCGCAGCGCCGCACCGAATCGCGGGGATGCCACACCCGCAGCGATCATCCGGACTCCGACCCGGCGCAGGCTCGCAGCCTCGAACTGCGTATCGACGATGACGGCGAGTTGTCCTTCACCACACCGGAACTGACAGGAGTCAACTGAGATGACCACAGCGCTGCCCGACGGACTCGACCTCGCCGAGACCCGCGAGCTGGTCCGGAAGGCGCTCGACGAGGACCTGCGCTACGGACCGGACGTCACCACCGACGCCACCGTGCCCGCCGACGCTGTCGCCACCGCCTCGGTGGTCGCGCGGCAGGCCGGCACCCTCGCCGGTCTGGACGTCGGTCTGCTCGTCCTCGACGAGGTCATCGGTGCCGATCATTACGGCGTGCTCGATCGCAGGTCCGACGGCGAGCGCGTGCTGCCCGGGGATTCGGTCCTGACCGTCGAGGCGCCGACCCGCGGCCTGCTCACCGCCGAGCGCACGATGCTCAATCTCCTGTGTCACCTGTCGGGCATCGCGACGGCGACCTCGCACTGGGTCGATGCGGTGACGGGCACCGAGGCGAAGATCCGCGACAGCCGCAAGACACTGCCGGGAATGCGCGCGCTGCAGAAGTACGCGGTGCGGAGGGGTGGCGGCGTCAACCACCGCATGGGGCTCGGCGACGAGGCGCTGATCAAGGACAACCATGTCGCGGCGGCCGGTTCGGTGGTCGCGGCGCTGCGAGCCGTCCGCGAGCATGCCCCCGACATCGCGTGCGAGGTGGAGGTCGACACCCTCGAACAGTTCGACGAGGTGCTCGCCGAGAACGTCGAGTTGATCCTGCTCGACAACTTCCCGCTGTGGCAGACGCAGATCGCGGTGCAGCGGCGCAACACCCACGCGCCGCAGACACGACTCGAATCCTCCGGCGGCCTGTCCCTCGACGTCGCCGCGGACTACGCGCGCACGGGCGTCGACTTCCTCGCGGTGGGTGCGCTCACCCACTCTGTGACCGTCCTGGACTTCGGCCTCGACATGTGAGCGTGCAGGTCGCAGGTCGCGGCACGGATGAATCGGATGCGCCACCGGAACATCCGTCGGTGAGACGGTCCCCGCACGTGCGCTTTCTGGGGTAGAACTGACAGCACATCGACGTGCCGGTACCGGTCACGTAGGGGCGGTGCTCCGGTTGTCGCCGGTGCCGGGTGGGGGAGGAAGACAGAACACGATGCGGTTACCGATGTCACCGACCGACTCGATGTTCCTGCTCGGCGAGTCGCGCGACCACCCGATGCATGTCGGCGGTCTCCTGCTGTTCCAGCCGCCGGAGGGCAAGGACGCGAGTGACCTGAAGTCGATGTTCGCCGAGGCGCTCGCCCGGGAGGAACCCGCCGGGCCGCTGTGGCGCAAGCGGCCCACCCGCTCGCTGTTCACCCTCGGGCAATGGGCCTGGGAGGACGATCCGCGTTTCTCGATCGACTACCACGTCCGGTTCAACGCGCTGCCGTCCCCGGGCACGATGGACGATCTGTGGGAACTCGTCTCCCGTCTGCACGCCTCGCTGCTCGACCGCACGCGCCCACTGTGGGAGATGCATCTGATCGAAGGGCTGGCAGACGGTCGCTACGCCCTGTACGTGAAGATCCACCACGCGCTCGCCGACGGGGTGGGGGCCATGCGTCTGATGCGCCGCGCGCTCAGCACCGACCCGGAACGCACCGACATGCCGGCGCCGTGGGCGGTCGACGACGCCCGGTCGCCGAGCCGCTCGGCGATGGGCACCGCGATCGGGTTCCCCGGTGCGGTCGTCCGTGCGGCGACCGGCGTGGTGAACGACGCGGTGAACATGGTGTCCGAGGCGATGGCGCTGGTCCCGGCCCTCGTCGGCACCGTCGACCGGGCACTGCACAATCGCGGGGGTTCGTTGTCGCTGGGCGCTCCGAACACCATCCTCAACCGTCAGATCTCCGGATCGCGCAGGTTCGCGGCCCGGTCGTGGCCGATCGAACGCCTGCGCATGGTGGCCAAGGCGGCCGACGCGACACTCAACGACGTCGTCCTGGAACTGTCGGGTGGGGCTCTACGGGCGTTCCTCACCGAACACGATGCGCTGCCGGACGATTCGCTGGTTGCCATGGTTCCGGTGTCGTTGCGCCAGAGCACGAACTCGTCGGGCAACGAGATCGGCATCCTCATGTGCACGCTCGGCACGCAGTGCGCCGACCCGGTGGAACGGCTTGCGCGCGTGCGGGGGTCGATGATCGAGGGCAAGCATGCGATGAATTCGATGTCGAAGCTCGGTCGTCTCGCGACGAGCGCGGTGGGCGTGGCACCCCTTGCGGTGGGGGTGCTCACCGGTAACCGGGCGCTCCCACGGCCGCCGTTCAACGTGATCGTCTCGAACGTGCCGGGACCCGATTCGCCGCTGTACTGGAACGGTGCGCGCGTCGACGCGTTGTATCCGCTGTCGGTGCCCGTCGACGGACAGGCGCTGAACATCACGTGCACGAGTACCGACGACGAGATCGCCTTCGGGCTGACGGCGTGCGGCCGCACGGTGCCGGACCTTGCCCGGCTGCTCGATCACCTCGACGACGAACTCGGCGCCCTGGAATCCGCTCTCGGAGTCCGGGTGGAGGTCGACGACGAGGGGAGCGGGGAGGGAGACGCCGGGAACGACTGACCGTGCCGTTTCGAGAATCGGCGCGCCGCATCGCCGAACGGCCCGGGATGAGTCAGGACGTCGCCGCCACACGGCGGGCGTGCGGCGTCCACACTTCGGTGAGGGTGCGGCGGCCGATGAACAGCCCGATGTGACCGGCGTCGGCGACGGTGCTGGTGATCCTCTGCGGCGGGGTCGATACGTACTCCGCGAGCGTGGTGACCTGCCGGGGAGTCGCGATCGGGTCGGCGGAGCCGGCGATCAGATGGACCGGGCAGTCGACGGCCGCGAGATCGACGACGCGTCCTTCGGCCTTCAGGCTGCCGGCGACGAGTTCGTTGCCCACGAACAGGTGGCGCATTATCCACGCGCGGAAGGCCGAAGGGATCTCCTGCTTCCACGTGAACCAGTGCCGTTCGGCCTCCCAGCGCGCCACTTCGTCGGGATCGTGGAGCAGGGCGAGCAGCGTCATCGCTCGTTCGATCTCACCGATCGGATCGGTGGTCGGCACTCCGACGGTCCGAGCCGCCCCGTACCAGAAGTCGATCGTTGTGGCCGCGGCACCGTGGGGCGCGCGGGCCAGCACCGACAACGCCGGCTGGTCGACGTGGAAGTCGATGGGTGCTCCCGCCACGGTCAGCGAGTGCACGCGCTCGGGATGCAACGCCGCGTAGACCGTGCCGAGCCACCCGCCCTGACTGTCGCCGATCAGGTTCACCCGGCCACCGAGATGGTCGACGGCCTCGGCGACGACCGCCAGGTGCTCGTCGATCGAGCAGCCGTCCGTCGCGAGGGTCGCGGGCGCCCAGTCGAGACAGTGCAGGCGGGTCAGGCCACCGGCTCGGAGGGCTTCGACCTGACTGCGGTCGGCGGAATGGTCGACGATGCACGAATGGGTGCCCGCCTGCGGCGGCAACAGCAGCGTCGGGATCTCGTCGCGTGCGGGGTCGGAGGTGCTGCAATCACGCAGGCCTCCGAGGGGCCACCGGCGCACGACCGGCCAGTCCGTGGTCCAGCGCGGCGGCGTGGCCGATGTCAGGGCGCGGCTGTACCGGTTCGCGTCGGAGACCAACGTGCACGGTGTGGCGCCGCGTCGTACGAGGCCGGCGAGATAGCCGCTCCAGCCGGCGATCGCCGCGGTCCCGAGACGAAACGGGGCCGCGGCGATCCGGGCGGGTGTCAGGGACAGCATGCACTGCACCGGAGAACGTCCGCTGATGCGGTGTTCGGTATCGACTGCATCGAGGAGTCGACGATTACTTCAGCAGGTCGCGAGCGGTGCTCGTGACGGTGGTGGTGAGCTCGCGAGCGAAGGAGACCTGCGCCTTGGCGAGATCGGCGACCCACTCGACGGGGGTGGCGTCGGCGACCTTCTCCTGCAGATCCAGGAGGCTCGAGACGGCCTTCTCGTAGGTGTCGACGCCGAGGTTTCCGCTCTGCTTCGCGGCGTCGACGAACTTCGCGTTGAACTCCTGGAAGCGCTCGGTGGCCTCGTCGACGGTCTTGGTGAACTCGGTCGCGGCCTTGTCGGCAACCGCAGCGGCCGTCGAGGTGAGCTTCTCGGCCGACTGCTGGGCCGTTGCGGTGGCCTCGGCGGCGGCCTTCGTGGCGGCTTCCGTCGCCTTGGCAGCGGCATCGGTGGCCTTGGCGTTGGCGGCGGTGGTCTTGGTCGGTGCGGTCATGATGTGTACCTTCCGTGGGCGCTCGTGACAGGAGCGGGGCTTCCCCTGTGGGGGTGCGCTCGGATCAGCGCTGTTAGCAGGTTAGCAATATGATAGCTAACGCGCAACGTCACTCGAAGACATAGGTTCCCGGGGCATCGCACCGCGGCGGATGCTGCGCGCTGCCCATCGCCGGGGGAGCGACCAGCTCACCGGCGCGCTTCGTCGACCATGCGGTCCAGTCCTCCCACCACGACCCGGCGGTGCGAGTGGCCTTTTCCGACCACGCCTTCGGGTCCTCGGGTAGCGTCGGCAGCTTCTCGCCGTCGGGCGCGCCGACGGCCTCGAACCAGGCCTTCGGGTTGGGGGGATTGACCGCGCCGGCCACATGGCCGCCGCTGGTCAGGACGTACCGGACCGACCCGCCGAGCAGGCCCGTGGCCTTATACGATGACGTCCACGGCACGATGTGGTCGTTGATCGCGCCCACCACATAGGTGTCGCACGTGATGTCCGACAGGTCGAGGACCTCGCCGTCGAGCTCGTACACGCCGCGCGCGAGCTCGTTGCGGCCGTACAGCGACCGCAGGTAGTGCGAGTGCATCTTCGCCGGCATGCGGGTGCTGTCCTCGTTCCACGCGAGGATGTCGAAGGCGGCGGGCTTCTCGCCCTTCATCCACCGCGACACCCAGTAGTTGAAGATCAGATCGCGCGCGCGGATCATGTCGAAGCTGCCGGCCATCTCGTTGCCGGAGAGGAAGCCCTGCTTGCTCATCCGGAACTCGACGCGGTCGAGTGTGGCCGGGTCGGTCAGCAGTGCCAGCTCGCCGACCTCGCTGTAGTCCAGGAGTGTGTTGAGCATCGTGAACGCGCTGATCCGCTTGTCGCCCAGCCTGCCCATGCGGGCCGCGGCCATCGCCGCCATCGCGCCGCCCAGGCAGATCGACAGCACCTCGATACGCGAGGATCCGGTGATCTCCTCGACGGCGTCGAGAGCCGCGGCGACACCCTGCCGGTAGTAGTCGTCCATCGTGATCTCGTGCATCGACTCGTCCGGGTTGCGGTACGAGATCGCGAACACGGTGCGGTTGTGCTGCACGGCCCACTCGATGAGGCTGCGCTGCGGCGCGAGATCGAGGATGTAGTACTTGTTGATCCACGGTGGCGCCGCCAGGATCGGGATCTCGTGCACCTCACCGGTCTGGGGGGCGTACTGGATGACCTCGATGAGGTCGTTGCGGAAGACGACCTTGCCGGGGGTCGCGGCCATGTTCTCGCCGAGGGTGAACGCCTCGCGGTCGACCTTGAGCGGCAGGCCCTTCCGGTGCACGACATCCTCGATGGCGTACTTCGCGCCGCGGAACAGGCTTGCGCCACCGGTGTCGAGCGCGCGCACGAGCACACCCGGGTTGATGAGGAAGTTCGAGGGGGCGAGTGCGTCGAACATCAAGTTCGCGAACTGGCGGGCCTTGCCGTCCTGCACGGGATCGCCCGAGCCGGCGTCGGCGAGATCCTCGACGTACTCGCGGGTGGCGAGATAGCTCTGCAGCAGCGAGAAGTAGGCCGGGTTCTCCTTCCAGGCGGCATCGGAGAACCGGCGGTCCTTCGAATCCAGCGGCATCGGGGGCTGCGGATCGGCGGCGTTCCACACGCGTGTCGCCGCTGCCGGGATGTTCGCCAGGCGGGTGGCGTACTCCGTGGTCGCGCCGGCCACGGCCCGCGGATTCTTCACTGCACGGCCGGCGACGGATGCGACGGCCGGTCCCCACCCGATCGGGTCGAGGGAGGAGGTGAGCTTCTTCTGCAGATGGTTGAGCACCGAGCAACTCCAGAACTGGGTGAATGGTCCGGAGCCGATGGTGACGTCGCCGAGAAAGGTGCGCATCTTACCCCCAGGTACGTGCTACCTGCATGTTCGTCGATGAGGCGACGAAATCGGGCTGACCTCGGACGCTAGGTGGCGCACGAACGCACTCGGTACCGATTGTGAGAATGCTCACTTCTCGTCGGGTTCGCGTCCTCCACCACGCCGACGGCGCGCGACGGTGACCTCGCGGAACGCCTCGTACATCTCCTCGAGCGAACGCCGTTGGGGATTGGTCAGGTCGGGATCCTCGCGGATCGCCCGCAGGACCGCGGACTCCGCTCCGTCGTCGGCCTGCGCGTGGGTCGCGAGGGTGTCCGCTGACAGGTGCAACTGTTCGGCGATCGCTTGCAGCACACGCTCGCTCGGCGCCCGCAGGTTCCGCTCGATCTGCGACAGGTACGGATTCGAAATGCCCACCATCGCCGCGAGTTGACGCATGGGCAGTTCTGCGAGCTCACGCTGGCGGCGGATCAATTCGCCCAACGTGCTCGGGCGCGACTCGTCCTCGTCCATGCCGTCAGCATAAGCACGGTGATCCGTGTCGAGAGCATCCTCACGCGGGCGCGACTTCGAACGTCACCACTCGATGCGAGATAGTAGAAGGTGACCCCTGTTCGACGAGAGAGGACACCTCATGCTTGCCCGCACCGACCTGCGCGGTCGTACTCCCACCACTGCGGAGCTCAGGGGCGCACTGCCCCGCGGCGGAGTGGATGTGGACGCGGTGCTCCATCAGGTCCGTCCCGTCGTCGACGACATACGCGATCGCGGCGCCGAGGCCGCGCTCGACTACTGCGAGAAGTTCGACGGGGTCCGCCCCGCCTCGGTACGTGTTCCCGCCGCGGAACTCGGCCGCGCGCTGGCCGAACTCGCCCCCGCCGTCCGTGCCGCTCTCGAGGAGGCCATCGCGCGCACGCGCGTCGTGCACGCGGCCCAGCGCCGCACCGACGTCACCACCGAGGTCGTCCCCGGCGGTACCGTCACCGAACGCTGGGTGCCGGTCGAACGCGTCGGCCTCTACGTGCCGGGTGGCAACGCGGTCTACCCGTCGTCGGTCGTGATGAACGTCGTGCCGGCGCAGGCCGCCGGCGTCGAATCGCTCGTCATCGCCTCGCCGCCGCAGAAGAACTTCGGCGGACTGCCGCACCCGACGATCCTCGCCGCCGCGGCCCTGCTCGGCGTCGAGGAGGTGTGGGCCGTCGGCGGCGCACAGGGTGTCGCACTACTGTCCTACGGCGGCACCGACACCGACGGCGCCGAACTCGCCCCGGTCGACATGATCACCGGCCCCGGCAACATCTACGTCACCGCCGCCAAGCGGCTGTGCCGCGCGGTCGTCGGCATCGACGCCGAGGCCGGTCCCACCGAGATCGCGATCCTCGCCGACCACACCGCCGACGCGGTGCACGTCGCCGCCGACCTGATCAGTCAGGCCGAGCACGACGTCATGGCCGCCTCGGTGCTCGTCACCACCAGCACCGACCTCGCCGACGCCGTCGATACCGCGCTCGCCGCGCAGCTCGAGCTCACCGAGCACCGCGAGCGCGTCACCACCGCGCTGTCCGGCAGCCAGTCCGGCATCGTCCTCGTCGACGACATCGAGCAGGGCCTGAAGGTCGTCAACGCCTACGCCGCCGAGCACCTCGAGATCCAGACCGAGAACGCCTCCGAGGTCGCCGCGCGTGTCCGGTCGGCGGGCGCGATCTTCGTCGGGCCGTGGGCGCCGGTCTCCCTCGGCGACTACTGCGCCGGATCGAACCACGTGCTGCCCACCGCCGGCTGCGCCCGGCACTCGTCGGGCCTGAGCGTGCAGACCTTCCTGCGCGGCATCCACGTCGTCGAGTACACCGAGGCGGCCCTGAAGGACGTCTCCGGTCACGTCATCACCCTCGCGAACGCCGAGGACCTGCCCGCCCACGGTGAAGCCGTCCGTCTGCGATTCGAGGCGCTGAAGTGACCCAGATCCCCGGCTCCCGCATCACCCTCGCCGACCTGCCGTTGCGCGAGAATCTGCGCGGCAAGTCGCCCTACGGTGCACCGCAGCTGACGGTGCCCGTCCAGCTCAACACCAACGAGAACCCGCACCCGCCCACGCAGGCGCTCGTCGACGACGTCGCCGAGGCCGTGCGTGAGGCGGCGACGCAGCTGCACCGCTATCCCGACCGCGACGCGGTCTCGCTGCGCACCGACCTCGCCGCTTATCTGACGAAGGCGTCCGGTGTTCCCCTCGGCGTCGAGAACGTCTGGGCCGCGAACGGTTCCAACGAGATCCTGCAGCAGCTCCTGCAGGCCTTCGGTGGCCCCGGGCGCACGTCGATGGGCTTCGTGCCGTCGTACTCGATGCACCCGATCATCGCCGACGGCACCCAGACCGAGTGGCTGTCCACCTACCGGCGCGACGACTTCACCCTCGACGTCGAGGCGTCCGCCGCGGCCGTGCGGGAGCGGCGGCCCGACGTCGTCTTCGTCACCAGCCCCAACAACCCGACGGGACACAGCATCCCGCTCGACCAGTTGCGGGTGATCCTCGACGCCGCCCCCGGCATCGTGATCGTCGACGAGGCGTACGTCGAGTTCTCCTCGCAGCCGAGCGCTCTGTCGCTGATCGACGAGTACCCGACGAAGATCGTCGTCTCGCGGACGATGAGCAAGGCGTTCGCCTTCGCCGGCGGACGGCTCGGTTATCTCGCCGCCGCCCCCGCGGTGATCGAGGCGCTGCTGCTCGTGCGCCTGCCCTACCACCTGTCGGTCGTCACCCAGGCCGCCGCGCGTGCGGCCCTGCGGCACGCCGACGAAACTCTCGCGTCGGTTGCGGAACTGGCCGCCCAGCGCGACCGCGTCGCCGCCGAACTCGCCCGGTTCGGCTACGACGTGATTCCCTCCGACGCCAACTTCATCCTCTTCGGCCACTTCGCGGACGCCCCTGCCACCTGGCAGCGGTATCTCGACGAGGGTGTGCTCATCCGCGACGTCGGGATCCCCGGCTACCTGCGCACCACGATCGGCCTGACCCACGAGAACGACGAGTTGCTGCGAGTGAGCGAGAAGCTCGCGGCCACGGAAATCGAGGAAACCCGATGAGCGACCGCATCGCGCGCGTCGAACGCACCACCAAGGAATCGAGCATCACCGTCGAGATCGACCTCGACGGCACCGGTCGCACCGAGATCTCCACGGGGATCCCGTTCTACGACCACATGCTCACCGCGCTCGGCCAGCACGGTTCGTTCGACCTCACCGTGCAGGCGCAGGGCGACATCGAGATCGAGGCCCACCACACCGTCGAGGACACCGCCATCGTCCTCGGCCAGGCCTTCGGTCAGGCCCTCGGCGACAAGCGTGGCATCCGGCGCTTCGGCGACTGCTTCATCCCGATGGACGAGACCCTCGCACACGCGTCGGTCGACGTCTCCGGCCGTCCCTACTGCGTGTTCACCGGTGAGCCCGACTACATGGTGCACTCGGTGATCGGGGGATATCCGGGCGTGCCCTACTCGACGGTGATCAACCGGCACGTGTTCGAGTCGTTCGCCTTCCACGCCCGCATCGCACTGCACGTGCGGGTGCTCTACGGCCGCGACCCGCACCACATCACCGAGGCCGAGTTCAAAGCGGTCGCCCGCGCGCTGCGTGAGGCCGTCGAACCCGACCCGCGGGTGACCGGCATCCCGTCGACGAAGGGCAGTCTCTGACATATGGATGTCGTCCTCACCTACCTGTGCTTCATCGTGGCCGGATTCGCCGCGGGCGGAACGTGGTCGATGTGGAAGGCGCGCAACACGTTGTTCGCGGGTGTGCTGCTGGCTCTGACCGTGCTGGCAGTCGCCGCGGGCGTCTTCCGGCTGCTCTGACGTGGCGGAACAACAAGGACTGTTCACCGTTCGTGGTCTGATCCCGGCGTGGTCGACGTCCGCGGCGGCCTTCGGCGGCTTCTCGTTGCTGCTGCCGGTCGTGCCATGGGCGATCGCCGAGGCCGGCGGCAGCGACACGCTCGCCGGGTCGGTGACGGCGGTGTTCATGTTCACCACCGTCCTCACCCAGCTCGCGATGCCGCGACTGCTGCGCGCGTTCGGTCACCGCGCGACGCTCGCGGCCGGCTGCCTGTTCCTCGGGCCGCCGTCGCTGCTGTTCCTCGTATCGATGGCTCCGGCGGCGGTGCTCGGCATCTCCGCGCTGCGCGGTATCGGTTTCGGCATGATCACCGTGGCGGCGGCCGCCCTCGTCGGCGAACTCGCGCCGCCGCGATTGCTCGGCCGGGCCACCGGCATGCTCGGCATCGCCATCGCCGCGTCCCAGACGATCGGCCTGCCCGCCGGCCTGGCGATCGCCGAGCGGTTCTCCACCACGCCGGTGTTCGTGCTCGGCGCGATCATCTCGTCCGCCGGTCTGCTCGCCGCGATCCGTCTGCCGCGGCTGACCGCGAAACAATCCCGGACGGCGCGACGGGTGCCTCCGGTCGTGCTGTTGTTCCCGCTGGTCGCGGTGGGCGCGGGTGCGATCGCCTACGGCGGTCTCACCTCGCTGTTGCGCATCGCGGTCGCCGGTCTGCCCGTCGCGGCGGCATTGGCCGTGCTCAGCGCGTCCTCGCTGATCGGGCGGTACGCGGCCGGTTCCGTCGCGGACCGGATCGGCGCCGGCAAATTGCTGCCGGTCGGTCTCGGGCTCGCGGGCCTGGCGATGATTCCCTTCGCGCTCGTCGCCGACGACCGAGGGGGAGCGGTGCTGCTGATCGTCGCCGCGATCGCCTTCGGCTTCGGCTTCGGTGTCGTGCAGAACGAGGCGCTGCTCGTCGCGTTCCGTCGCGCCGGCGCGGGCAACACCGGGTCGGCGAGCGCCGCCTGGAACATCGGCTTCGACGCCGGCACCGGCGCCGGTTCGTTCGCCCTCGGCGCGGTGGCCGCCGCGGCCGGATACCCGGCGGCCTTCGCCGCCGCCGCGGTCCTGGTCCCGGCGCTGCCGTTGCTGGCCCGACTGGCCGGGCCGTCGGAACGTCCCCGTCCCACCACATAGAATCGACATCATGAGCGCAACCACGGTCGCCGTCCTCGACTACGGCTCGGGCAATCTCCACTCCGCCACGCGGGCGGTCGCCCGTACCGGCGTGCACGTGGAGGTCACCGCCGACCCGAAGATCGCGCTCGCCGCCGACGGACTCGTCGTCCCCGGCGTCGGCGCCTTCGACGCGTGCATGAGGGGCCTGCGCAGCGTCGGCGGAGACAAGATCATCGGCCCCCGCCTCGCCGGTGGACGCCCGGTGCTCGGCATCTGCGTCGGCATGCAGATCCTGTTCGAACGCGGCGTCGAGCACGGCATCGAGACCGAGGGCTGCGGGGAGTGGCCGGGCACGGTCGAGCGTCTGGACGCGCCGGTGCTGCCGCATATGGGCTGGAACACCGTCGAGGCCCCCGCCGATTCGGTGCTCTTCGCCGGCATGGACGCCGACACCCGGTTCTATTTCGTCCACACCTACGCCGCCCGCACGTGGGAACTGGATGCTCCCGAGCGCCTCGCCCCGCCGAAGGTGACCTGGGCCGAACACGGCAGCCGGTTCGTCGCCGCCGTGGAGAACGGTCCGCTGTCGGCCACCCAGTTCCACCCGGAGAAGTCCGGCGACGCCGGCGCGCAGCTGCTGCAGAACTGGGTCGACTCGTTGTGACCGACCCGCGGCGCGGCCGGTCGAGCGGAGACTTCTCCTTCGGCCGTCACGCCCTGATGTCCGTCGGCACGGCGACCGTCGTGCTGCTCGTCACCGCGATCGTCGTCGTGGCGGTCCGTCCCACGCCGGTCGTCGGGCTGGTCGTCGCACTCGTCGGCATCGTGGCGGCCGTCGTGGCGATGGGTGTCGTGTCGACGCGGTCGGCCCGCCGCGCCTTCGGTCCCGCCGAGGACGACCGCCCCGGAAGCTGACGCGCCGAACCGGATTTCGCCCGGCGTGTTGCGGTAGCGAACCCCGGTCGGGCGCGCGAGGAGCTTCGTAACGCAGCTGTGCGGAACTCGAAATCGATCTGCCGCGCCCAGATTCACCTCGCGCCGTCCTCGGAGGGGACGACGGCGTCCTGCGCCGCCGCGCGCAGACGATCGGCGAACACCGCGCAGGCCCGGACGATCTCCGGGTCCGCGCGCATCCGGACGTCGGCGTCGAGGGTGGCGAGCGCGAGGACGAGCCACTGCCACGACTCGACCGCGAGGTGCACCTCGGTCCGGTCGTCACCCGTCGGCCGGATCTCGGCGTCTTGGTACTTCAGCGCGTCGGCGACGTGCGTGGCCGAGGCCGCCACGTCCAGGTGCACCGGTGTCCGCCCCTGCCGGAGTCCTTGCCGCAGGTATTCCGTGGCGGACCCGGCGGGAAGTCGGCGGGGTGCGAACCGTCGGCCGGTGCGGAGCAGGTCGCGCACACGATCGAGGCGGAAGACCCGCCAGTCCTCGCGATCGACGTCCCATCCGAGGAGGTACCACCGCAGCAGGTGGTGGCCCTGCCGGTACGGCTCGACCCTGCGCGAGGTCGGCGAGCCCTGCGCGTCGACGTAGTCGAAGGTGAGCGTGTCACACCGTGCGATCGCCTCCGCCACGGAGCCGAGCAGCTCCGCCGACACGCTGGGCGCCTGCAGCGCACTCGTCTCCACCGCGCTGCGGACGGCCGCGACCCGCGGGCGCAGCCGCGCGGGCAGGAACTGGTCGAGCTTGCCGTAGGCGCGGGTGGCAGCGTCGTCGAGTCCGCCTTCGGCCGGCCCGGTCGCGGCGAGAGCGCCGAGCCCCAGAAGCACCGCGACGGCCTCGTCGTCGTCGAGCACCAGCGGCGGCATCGAACGTCCCGACGCGAGACGGTAGAAACCGCCGGGCCCGGAGCGGGTTTCGACGGGATATCCGTAGCCGCGCAGCCGGTCGACGTCGCGGCGGAGCGTCCGGCGGCTCACCTGCAGCCGCCGGGCCAGCTCGTCCCCGCCGATCGCGCGTCCGGTCTGCAGGATCGACAACAACGCGAGCATCCGCTCGGTGACGTCCGCCATGCCGTCATCCTCCCACCGGTTGCGGTCAGGATCCGGCCGCAACCGGTCGTAGCGTCGAATCCATGACCACCACCGTCACGACCACCGAGGCGGCAGTGCGAGGCCGCGCCATCACGATCCGTCGCGTCCGCACCCACAACCTGGCCGACGTCGATCTGACCGTTCCGCGCAACCGGCTCGTGGTGATCGTCGGGGTGTCCGGCTCCGGGAAGTCGTCGCTCGTCTTCGACACGATCGCCGCGGAGGCCGGCTACCAGCTCAACGAGACGTACCCGCCGTTCACGCGCAATCGGTTGCCGAAGTGGACACGACCCGACGTCGACCACATCGACGGTCTGACGCCGGTGATCGTCGTCGACCAGCGCCGCCTCGGCGGCAACGCCCGCTCGACGGTCGGCACCATCACCGACACCTGGACCTATCTGCGGCTGCTGTATTCCCGTGTGGGCACACCCGTCCTCGGGGAGTCGAACCGCTTCTCGTTCAACGACCCCACCGGGATGTGCCCGACCTGCTCCGGGCTCGGCGAGATCGTCGTCAGTGCCGTCGAGCGGTTCCTCGATCTCGACAGGTCCCTCGCCGAGGGCGCGATCCTGGTGCCCGGCTTCGGCAACGGTGGGTACTGGTACTCCCAGTACGCCGACATCGGTTCCTTCGACGCGGACACACCCCTGCGCGAGTGGAAGCCCGCCGAGCGGGAGGCACTGCTCTACGGCGGCGAGGCCGCAGCGGCGCTGGGCCACAAACCGCCGGACGGATACGAGGGCGTCGTCGAGAGGTTCGAGCGCATCCACCTGCACACCTCCGACAACCTCTCCGAACGCAAACAGGACGTCATCCGACGTTTCACCCGCGCCGAGACGTGCCCGGACTGCGCCGGAGAACGGCTGAACGCGGCCGCGCGGGCGGTCACCCTTCGCGGCCGCACGATCGGGGAGCTGTCCCGCCTCGAGATCATCGAGCTGCTCGAATTCGTGCGCACGATCGACGACTCGCGCGCCGCACCTGTGGTGTCCGCACTGGTGGGCCGTCTCGAGGCGATGGTGACGATCGGCCTCGGCTATCTCGCGCTCGCCCGGGCGACCACCACGCTCTCGGGCGGCGAATCGCAACGGATCAAGTTGGTCCGGCACCTCGGGTCGAGCCTGACGGAGATGACCTATGTCGTCGACGAACCGACGGTCGGTCTGCATCCCGCCGACGTGGAGACGATGATCGACCTCCTTGAACGGCTCCGCGACAGCGGCAACACCGTCCTCGTCGTCGAACACGACCCGAGCGTGATGGCCCGGGCCGACCAGGTGATCGAGATCGGTCCCGGTGCGGGCTCGTCCGGTGGTCGCCTCGTCTTCCAGGGCACTTTCGACCGGCTCCGAACGGCCGACACTCCCACCGGCCGATCGCTGCGGCGCGACATCGGCCGCGGTCACCCCGCCCGCGAGGCGACCGGTCGTCTCACGATCGCCGATGCGTGTCGCAACAACCTCCGCGACCTGACGGTGCGGATCCCCACCGGCGTGCTCACCGTATTCACCGGGGTCGCTGGTTCGGGAAAGTCCAGTCTCGCAGCCGAACTCGTCGATCAGTACGACGCCACGGTGATCGACCAGCGGCCGGTGAGCACCAATCGCCGCTCCACCCCGATCACCTACGCCGGCATCGCACCCACCCTGCGGCGGATGTTCGCCGAACACAACGGTGTGCCGGCGAGCCTGTTCAGCGCGAACTCGGCGGGTGCGTGCCCGACCTGCACGGGGGCCGGTGTCGTGTACATCGACCTCGCCTTCATGGACGGACGCGAGGTCGTCTGCGACACCTGCCACGGCCGCCGGTTCACCGCCGAGGTGCTCGGGCACACCGTGAACGGCCTGTCGATCGCCGATGTCGACGACCTCACCGTCGGTCGCGCCATCGAGGAACTGCCGCACGCGGAGATCGCGCACCGACTGAGTGCGCTCGCCGGGGTGGGCCTCGACTACCTCCGCCTCGGACAGTCGCTCGACACGCTCTCCGGTGGCGAGTGTCAACGGGTGAAGATCGCCAAGGAACTCGGACGAGCGAAGACGCCGACCCTCTACGTCCTCGACGAGCCGACCACCGGCCTGCACGCCGAGGACGTCGGCACCCTCCTGTGCGTCTTCGACGACCTCGTCGACCGAGGGCACACCGTCGTCGTCATCGAACACCACCTCGACGTGATCCGGCACGCCGACCACATCGTCGACCTCGGGCCGGGACCTGGACGGCACGGCGGAACCGTGCTGTACGAGGGGTCCGTCGACGAGTACACCGGCCGTCCGACCCCGACCTGCCGGGCCCTCGACGCAGCACGGTCGGCATGACGCACGGCGCTTTCCCGGCGCCCCGGCCACGCGTTTGGCGATGTCACAGGTACAGGCACTAATGTGTACGCAGTGAGCCTGGTCCTTTTGCCCGCAGTCGACGTCGTCAACGGTGAAGCAGTTCGCCTCGTTCAGGGAGAGGCGGGCAGCGAGACCGGCTACGGTTCGCCCCGCGACGCCGCCCTCGAATGGCAGAACGCCGGCGCCGAATGGGTGCACATGGTCGACCTCGACGCGGCGTTCGGTCGCGGCGACAACCGCGCCCTCCTCGCCGAGGTCATCGGCGAACTCGACGTGAAGGTCGAGCTGTCGGGCGGCATCCGCGACGACGAGACCCTCGCCGCCGCCCTCGCGACCGGCTGCGCCCGCGTCAACCTCGGCACCGCCGCGATCGAGAATCCCGAGTGGTGCTCGCGCGTCATCGGCGAGTTCGGCGACCGCATCGCCGTGGGCCTCGACGTCAAGCTCCTCGACGGCCAGTGGCGGCTGCGCGGCCGCGGCTGGGTCTCCGACGGCGGCGACCTGTGGGAGGTGCTCGAACGCCTCGAACGCGACGGCTGCTCGCGCTACGTCGTCACCGACGTCACCAAGGACGGCACCCTCTCCGGCCCCAATCTCGACCTGCTCCGCGAGGTGTGCGCGGCCACCGAATCGCCGGTCGTCGCCTCCGGTGGCGTCTCGACCGTCGACGACCTGCGTGCCATCGCGACGCTCGTCGACGAGGGTGTCGAAGGTGCCATCATCGGAAAGGCGCTGTACGCGGGCCGATTCACGCTGACCGAGGCGCTCGACGCCGTCTCGCGCTGACCCATGGCCGATCCCGCAGACCTGAACCGGCTGCTCGCCGTCGCGAGCGGTGTACTCGACGAGGTCGCGGAACGATTCGTCGCCGGGCACGGTGCGCCGCGTTCCGTCGACAAGGGGCCGAACGACTTCGCGACCGACCTCGATCTCGAACTCGAGCGGCGGATCTCCGGTGCCCTCGCCGAGCGCACCGGTATCCCCGTGCACGGTGAGGAGTTCGGCGGCCCGTCCGCGGGGGAGGGCACCGTCTGGTTGCTCGACCCGATCGACGGCACCATCAACTACTCCGCCGGGCTGCCGATGGCCGGGATCCTCCTCGCTCTCGTCGAGGACGGCGAACCGGTCCTCGGCCTCACGTGGCTGCCGCTGACGAATCAGCGCTTCGCGGGAATCGCCGACGGGCCGCTGCTCGTGAACGGCGAGCCCACCGAACCGCTGCAACCGGCGCGGCTCGAGGACGTGATGATCGCGGTCGGCAGTTTCGACATCGACAGTCGCGGTCGGGTGCCCGGCACCCGGCGTCTCGCCGTCATCACCGAGCTGAGCCGGCGCGTCGCCCGGCTGCGGATGCACGGCTCCACCGGTGCCGACCTCGCGTTCACCGCGGGAGGCGCGATCGGCGGTGCCGTCGTGTTCGGCCACCACCCCTGGGACAACGCCGCTGGTGTCGCACTCGTGCGGGCCGCCGGTGGCATCGCCACCGACTTCGCGGGCCGGCCCTGGCGGATCGGGTCCGGATCGGTGGTCGCTGCAGCGCCCGGAGTGCACGGCGAGATACTGAAGATTGTGCAGTCGGCGACGGAACGGTCCGTGGCCGAGCAGTCGGGTTCCGAAGGAGATCGAACATGACACTGGCCGTGCGGGTCATCCCGTGCCTCGACGTGGACGCGGGGCGGGTGGTCAAGGGTGTCAACTTCGAGAACCTGCGCGATGCGGGTGACCCGGTCGAACTCGCCGCGCTCTACAACGAGCAGGGTGCCGACGAACTGACCTTCCTCGACGTCACCGCGTCGAGCGGCGACCGCGGCACCATGCTCGACGTCGTCACGCGCACCGCCGAGCAGGTGTTCATCCCGCTCACGGTCGGAGGCGGCGTCCGCACCGTCGAGGACGTCGACCGGCTGCTGCGTGCCGGCGCCGACAAGGTCTCGGTCAACACCGCGGCCATCGCCCGGCCCGAGGTGCTGCGCGAGATGTCCGAGCGCTTCGGCTCGCAGTGCATCGTGCTGTCGGTCGACGCGCGCACCGTGCCCGCCGGTCAGGAACCGACGCCGAGCGGCTGGGAGGTCACCACGCACGGCGGCCGCCGCGGTACGGGGATCGACGCGGTCGAGTGGGCCCGGCGCGGCGAGGAACTCGGCGTCGGCGAGATCCTGCTCAACTCGATGGACGCCGACGGCACGAAGAACGGATTCGACCTGAAGATGATCGAGGCCGTGCGCGGGGCCGTGCACGTGCCCGTCATCGCCTCCGGGGGCGCCGGAGCCGTCGAGCATTTCGCGCCCGCCGTGCAGGCCGGTGCCGACGCGGTGCTCGCCGCGAGCGTCTTCCACTTCCGGGAGCTGACGATCGGCGAGGTCAAGGACGCGATGCGTGCGGAAGGGATCACGGTTCGATGAGCAGCGACATCCTGAATCCGGCGATCGCCGCCCGGCTGAAGCGCAACGACGACGGTCTGTTCGCCGCCGTCGTGCAGGAGCGGGCCACCGGCGCCGTGCTGATGATGGCGTGGATGGACGACGAGGCGCTCGCCCGCACCCTCGCGACCCGCAAGGCCACCTACTACTCGCGGTCGCGGCAGCAGTACTGGGTCAAGGGCGAGACGTCCGGGCACACCCAGTACGTGCACGAGGTGCGTCTCGACTGCGACGGCGACACGGTGCTGCTCGTCGTCGACCAGGTCGGCGCCGCCTGCCACACCGGCACGCACACCTGCTTCGATACCGACGTCCTACTCGAGGCACCGCAGATCGCCGAGTAGCCGGTCGCCGAACTCCACCGGCAGGTCGTGCGGGCGCAGACGGAGTGCCCTGAGGCCGCGGTGCGCATCGTCGGTTTCTCGCAGGGCGCCGCTGTGGCCGGTGACGTCCTCGCCGACCTCGCGCACGCCTCCGACCGACCGGCCGATCTCTCCGGTCTGCTCATCGCCGATCCGCGGACGTCCGGGACCGGCGCGGAGGTCGTGGTGCCCGCCGCCCTGCCCGGTATCTCGCCGAGCGGGGCGCGAGCGGGCTTCGGGGACGTTCCGGTGGCCACCGTGTGCGCCGCCGGCGACGCCGTGTGCGACATGGTCGATCCGCTGTCGGATCCCACGGGCGCCGCGGGCCGCATCGAGGGCTATTGCGCTCTGCGCCAGCACTATTCGACGCCGGTGGTCGACGGTGTCCCGTTCGTCGATGCGATGGTTGCGCTCGTCGAGCATCCGCGGACGACGGAGGTCCGGATCGTACCGTGACGGACACGGCGCAGGACCGATCAGCGGGTCGTGCGACGGGCTGCAACAATGCCCGCATGCCTCTCATCCAGATCAGCCAGACGCCGGGCCTGTCCGACGAGCAGAAGGCCGAGGTGATCTCCGCAGTGACCCGCGCGTACGCCGAGGCCTCGGGCAAGAATCCGTCGTCGGTGTGGGTGACGATCACCGAGGTGCCCCGCGAGAACTGGGGCGTGGGCGGAACTCCGCTCGGCTGAACCGACTCGGTCCACCCGAGTCCGTCCTCGCGTACCCGTTTCTTATCCGATGAGACTAGTGTTCTCTGTATTGAGAGTGCTGTCTTCTGACGACGGGGTGAAGGGGCGTGCGGTCGCGACATCGAGCCCCGATGCGGACGAACTCTTCTGTGCCGCAAAGGCCTACATCGGGCAGTACGGCAGCGAGTTGGTGCAGGACTGCATCCGGATCCACGACGGGATCGGCGTGACCTACGAACACGCGCGGGAGGGTCGTCGAGCGGCGGCTCAGGCCTTGCCGATACCGCCGGCGATACCTTCGTCGATCTGCTCGACCAGGGCGGAGCCCAGGCGCGCGAGCGCGCGGACCTGGTTGTCGTCGAGGCCGTCGAACACGAGCCTGCGCACCGCCTTCACGTGGCTCGGTGCCGCTTCGACTACTGTGTCGTAGCCGGCATCGGTGAGCACTGCGTACGAACCGCGACTGCCCGGAACCGGTTCGCGTCGCACCCAGCCGCGCTTCTCGAGGCGGGTGACGACGTGCGAGAGCCGCGACAGCGACGCGTTGGCCTCGGCGGCGAGGGCGTTGAGACGGAGCCTGCGCTCGGGGTGCTCGGAGAGCAGCGCGAGGACGAAGTACTCGAAGTGCGTCATGTCGGAGTCGCGCTGCATCTGGGTGTCGAGCGCGGCCGGCAGTCGCGTGACGACGGAGACGAGCGCCCGCCAGGCGTTCTGCTGCGCCGGATCGAGCCACTGCGGGTCCTCGTTGCTCATGCCTGCTCCTCGCTCGTTCGGTTTCGCTGTCGCACCCGGTCGGGGAATGGGAATGGCCGCGCGACGGGTTCTCCTCTATGATACTTGAAGCTTCAACTTGAGGGGATGTCATGACCATCGATTCCGCGACCACGCCCGCCCTGTTCCTCAGTCACGGCGCCCCGCCGCTCGTCGACAGCGAACTGTGGGTCTCGCAGCTGCAGCGTTGGGCGGCCGACCTGCCGCGACCCACAGCGATCCTCGTGGTCTCGGCGCACTGGGAATCCGCTCCGCTGACCATCGGGTCGACGATCACCGGCACCCCGCTCGTGTACGACTTCGGCGGCTTCCCGCGCCGCTTCTACGAGGTGACCTACACCAGCCCCGGCGCGCCCGAACTGGCCCGGCAGGTCGCGGCACTGATGCCCGACGACGAACCGGTGGTGCAGCAGCCGAACCGAGGACTCGACCACGGTGCCTACGTACCGCTGACCGTCATGTACCCGGACGCCGACATCCCGGTGCTGCAGATCTCCCTGCCCACCCTCGACCCGGAACGGCTGTTGCACCTCGGCGCCCGGCTGCGTCCGCTGCGTGAGCAGGGCGTACTCATCATCGGGTCCGGGTTCACCACGCACGGTCTGCCCTTCCTGCGCGACCCGCGTCCCGAGGCCGCCGCGCCGGGCTGGTCGTCGGAGTTCGACCACTGGACCGCCGAGCAACTCGCGCGCGGCGACGTCGACGCTCTGCTGGACTTCCGGCACCGCGCACCGGGCATGCCCTACGCGCATCCGTCGGTCGAGCACTTCGCTCCGCTGTTCGTCACCCTCGGTGCCTCCGACGCCCCCGGCCACGGCATCGACCAGGTCGTCGACGGCTTCTGGATGGGCCTGGCCAAGCGCTCGTTCCAGGTCGCCTGACGGCGGCTGCAGAGCCGGACGAGGTCCCTGGGATGATGGGGCGCATGTCCGGCGAGCCCACCACCATTCCCGCAGCCACCACCGACTCCTCGGGTGGCGGCCGTTCCGATTCGACGACCACCCGCGAGCAGTTCCGCCAGCTGGCCGCCGAGCACCGCGTGGTCCCGGTGACCCGCAAGGTGCTCGCGGACGCGGAGACCCCGCTGTCGGCCTACCGCAAGCTCGCGGCCGACCGCCCCGGAACCTTCCTGCTCGAGTCGGCGGAGAACGGCCGGTCGTGGTCGCGGTGGTCGTTCATCGGCGCCGGGAGCCCGGCCGCGCTGACCGTCGTCGATGGCGACGCTGCCTGGTACGGCAACGTCCCGGCCGGCGCGCCCACGGGTGGCAACCCCGTCGACGTCCTCGGCGAGACCCTCCAGTTGCTCCACACCGACCGCATCCACGGACTGCCGCCCCTGACCAGCGGCATGGTCGGTTATCTCGGCTACGACGTCGTCCGCCATCTCGAGAAGCTGCCGACGCTCGCCGAGGACGATCTGCAGATCCCCGAAATGGTGATGCTGCTGGCCACCGACCTCGCGGCCGTCGACCACCACGAGGGCATGATCTGGCTCATCGCCAACGCCGTGAACTGGGACGGCTCCGACGAGCGCGTCGACGAAGCCTACGACGACGCCGTCGCCCGCCTCGACCGGATGACCGCGGCCCTCGCCGCGCCCGCATCGGCCACCGTCGCGATCTACTCGCGGCCCGAACCCGACTACCGCCGCCAGCGCACCACCGAGTCGTTCTGCACGGACGTCCGCAAACTGATCGGCGACATCGAGGCCGGTGAGGCCTTCCAGGTGGTGCTCTCGCAGCGCTTCGAGATCGACTGCGACGCAGAGCCGATCGACGTCTACCGGATGCTCCGCGCGTCCAACCCCAGCCCGTACATGTTTCTGCTCCACATCCCCGGCCCGGACGGTGAGACGGCCTTCTCGATCGTCGGATCGAGCCCGGAGGCGCTCGTGACGGTTTCGGACGGGGTGGCCACCACTCATCCCATCGCAGGGACCCGGTGGCGCGGCGCGAACGAGGAGGAGGACATCCTGCTCGAGAAGGACCTCGTCCACGACGAGAAGGAGAACGCCGAGCACCTCATGCTCGTCGATCTCGGCCGCAACGACCTCGGCCGGGTGTGCACGCCGGGCACCGTCGAGGTGCACGACTACCGCCACATCGAGCGGTACAGCCACGTGATGCACCTCGTCTCCACGGTCACCGGGCGACTCGCGGAGGGCAAACACGCCCTCGACGCCGTCACGGCGTGTTTCCCCGCCGGGACCCTGTCGGGGGCGCCGAAGGTGCGCGCGATGGAACTGATCGAGGAACTCGACCCCACCCGCCGCGGCATCTACGGCGGCATCGTCGGCTATCTCGATTTCGCGGGCGACGCCGACACCGCCATCGCGATCCGCTCCGCGCTCGTCAAGGACGGCGTCGCCTACGTGCAGGCGGGTGCCGGCATCGTCGCCGACTCCGATCCGGAGGCCGAGGACACCGAGGCCCGCAACAAGGCCATGTCCGCCCTCGCCGCAGTGGCCGCCGCGTCCACCCTCACCACCTACGGCGGTGACGCACGGTGACCGCGGAGACGCCGGACGCCGGCCCCACCACCGGACGCCGGCGCCGGCCGACCGTCATCGCCGCCCTGCTGCTCGGGGTCGGTGCGGCCCTGCTCTGGGCGTCGAGCCGGATGACGTGGGTCACCGCGGTCTCGTCCGACGGACTCGGGATCGACCGCGTCGACGACCTCGAGGGTGGCCGCTGGGCGGCGGCACTGACCCCGCTCGCTCTCGTGCTGCTCGCGGCGGTCGCCGCCGTCTTCGCGGTGCGCGGACTCGCGCTGCGTCTCGTCTCGCTCGTGGTCGCGGCCGTCGCCGTCGCCGCCGCGATCCCCGCCGTCCGGTTGCTCACCGGCGACGCAGACCCCGAGACCGCGGCCGGTGTGGCCGCGCTGCCCGACCGCGCGACCGTGACCGCCGTCGAGACCTATCCGTTGCCCGCCGTCCTTGCGATCGTCGGCGCCGTCGCGGCCCTCGCCGCGGCGGTGACGCTGTGGCGCACCCCGCGCGAGGCGGCCGGACTGTCGTCGAAGTACGACGCCCCGGCAGCACGTCGCGAGGCGGCCGCCCGGCGCGCCGAGAACGATGAACCCCTGTCCGAACGCGGTCTGTGGGACGCACTGGACGCAGGTGAGGATCCCACCGACGACGGTGGCGAGGGTGATACGGGCACCCGCCGGTGACCGCTGTAAACCACTTCACTACTCTTCTAGACAGATCCGATGAGCTTGATCACATCGGGATTGAGCAGGGTGGGAAAGGACTCGAGCCACGATGACAGTTCTCGATTCGATTCTCGAAGGAGTGCGAGCAGACGTCGCCGCCCGTGAGGCGGCCCTCGATCTCGCGTCCGTCAAGGCTGCCGCCGCAGCCGCGCCCCCACCGATCGACGCCAAGGCCGCGCTGCGCGAACCGGGCATCGCGGTCATCGCCGAAGTGAAGCGTGCCAGCCCCTCGAAGGGTGCTCTCGCCGACATCGCCGATCCCGCCGAACTCGCAGCAGCGTACGAGTCCGGAGGCGCTCGCGCCATCAGCGTTCTCACCGAGGAACGCCGATTCCACGGCAGCCTCGCCGACCTCGACGCCGTCCGTCGCGCTGTCCGTATTCCCGTACTGCGCAAGGATTTCGTGGTCGGTCCCTACCAGATCCACGAGGCGCGGGCACACGGCGCCGACATCGTGCTCCTCATCGTCGCGGCCCTCGAGCAGACCGTCCTGACGGCGCTGATCGACCGCGTCGAGTCGCTCGGCATGACCGCGCTGGTCGAGGCGCACACCGAGGAGGAGGCCGACCGTGCCCTCGAGGCCGGCGCCACCGTCATCGGCATCAACGCCCGCAACCTCAAGACCCTCGAGGTCGACAAGACGACCTTCTCGCGCATCGCGCCGGGCCTGCCCAGCAACGTGCTCAAGATCGCCGAATCCGGTGTCCGCGGCCCGGCCGATCTGCTCGCGTACGCGGGTGCCGGCGCCGACGCGGTGCTCGTCGGAGAGGGACTGGTGACCAGTGGGGATCCGCGCCAGGCAGTCGCCGAACTGGTGACGGTGGGCACGCATCCGTCGTGCCCCAAGCCCGCACGCTGACCGTCCCGGCCGGTCCGGACCCCCACGTGATCCGCATCGCGTGGTGGGGCAGACTGGACGCGTGACTGCAGACGATTCCGCACTTTCCGCCAAAGGCCGAGGGCTTCCCTCGATGAGCGAAGCCCTCGCCACTCCGACCGCGCACGAACCCGACGTCCGCGGCCATTTCGGAGTCTTCGGTGGCCGCTATGTGCCTGAGGCGCTCATGGCGGTGATCGAGGAGGTCACCGCTGCCTACGAGAAGGAACGCGTCGATCCGGGCTTCCTCGCGGAACTCGACCGCCTGCAGCGCGACTACACCGGCCGCCCGTCCCCGGTCTACGAGGCCACCCGCCTGAGCGAACACGCCGGCGGAGCGCGCATCTTCCTCAAGCGCGAGGATCTCAACCACACCGGCTCGCACAAGATCAACAACGTGCTCGGGCAGGTGCTGCTCGCCAAGCGCATGGGCAAGACCCGCGTGATCGCCGAGACCGGCGCCGGCCAGCACGGCGTCGCCACCGCCACCGCATGCGCGCTGCTCGGTCTCGAATGCCGCGTCTACATGGGCGAGGTCGACACCGAACGGCAGGCCCTCAACGTCGCGCGCATGCGTCTGCTCGGCTCCGAGGTCATCGCCGCCAAGACCGGCTCGCGCACCCTCAAGGACGCGATCAACGAGGCGATGCGCGACTGGGTCACCAACGCCGACAACACCTACTACTGCTTCGGCACCGCCGCCGGCCCGCACCCCTTCCCGGCGATGGTCCGCGACTTCCAGCGCATCATCGGCCTCGAGGCCCGCGCACAGATCCGCGAACTCACCGGTCGCCTGCCCGACGCCGTCGTCGCCTGCGTCGGCGGCGGATCGAACGCGATCGGCATCTTCCACCCGTTCATCGACGACCCGTCCGTCAAGCTCGTCGGCTGCGAGGCCGGGGGGGACGGGGTGGAGACCGGACGGCACGCCGCCACCATCGGCGGCGGCACTCACGGTGCCCTGCACGGCGCGTTCTCGTACCTGTTGCAGAACGAGGACGGCCAGACCATCGAATCGCATTCGATCTCCGCCGGTCTCGACTATCCCGGCGTCGGCCCCGAACACGCCTGGCTCGCCGACACCGGCCGGGCCGAGTACCGCGCCGTCACCGACAGTGAGGCCATGGAGGCCTTCGCGTTGCTGTGCCGCACCGAGGGCATCATCCCCGCTATCGAGTCGGCCCACGCCGTCGCCGGTGCCGTCGAGCTCGGCCCCGAACTCGGCAAGGGCGCCATCGTCCTGGTCAACCTCTCCGGCCGCGGGGACAAGGACGTCGACACCGCCGCCAAGTGGTTCGGTTACCTGCCGACCGACGAGTCCGCCGACCGGACCGGCCCCGAAGGAGCAGCCCAGTGAGCGCCCCGCACGAACGCCTGACCGAGATCTTCGCGACCTGCCGCGCCGAGAACCGCGCCGCACTGGTCGGTTACCTGCCGGTCGGCTATCCCACCGTCGAGCGCTCCGTCGAGGCGATGAAGACGCTCGTCGAGGGCGGCTGCGATCTCATCGAGGTCGGCATCCCCTACAGCGACCCGGTCATGGACGGCACCACCATCCAGAACGCGGCGTTCGAAGCGATCGCCAACGGCGTCCGGGTCCGCGACGTCTTCCCGGCCGTCGAGGCGATCACCGCCGCCGGCGGCGCCGCGGTCGTGATGACCTACTGGAACCTCGTGCTCAAGTACGGCGTCGAGAACTTCGCGCGCGACCTCGCGGCCGCGGGTGGACTCGGCATCATCACGCCCGACCTCGTCCCGGACGAGGCGGAAGAATGGATCGCCGCGGCCGACAAGTACGGACTCGGCAGGATCTTCCTGGTCGCACCGTCGTCGACCAACGAGCGCCTCGCGACCACCCTCGACAAGTGCCGTGGCTTCGTCTACGCCACCTCGACCATGGGTGTCACCGGCGCCCGCGACAGCGTCGACAACCGCGCGCCGGAGATCGTCGCCCGGGTGCGCACGCACTCCGACATCCCGGTCGGTGTCGGTCTCGGTGTGCGCAACGGTGCCCAGGCCGCGGAGATCGCGGGCTACGCCGACGGCGTGATCGTCGGTTCGGCGCTGGTCTCCGCCGTCGCCGAAGGGCCCGACGCGTTGCTCGCACTGACTCGGGATCTCGCGAAGGGCGTTCGCTCCGCTAACGTGCACTCGTGACATCCACTGCGTCTGTTCTGGCCTATCTGCCGAGTCCGCCGCAGGGCGTCTGGTATCTCGGACCGTTCGCCCTCCGTGCCTACGCCCTGTGCATCATCGTCGGGATCGTCGTGGCGATCTGGTGGGGCGACCGCCGCTGGGTCGCGCGCGGCGGACAGGCCGGCACCGTCCTCGACATCGCCGTGTGGGCGGTGCCCTTCGGCCTGATCGGTGGGCGGCTCTACCACGTCGCCACCGACTGGCAGAAGTACTTCGGAGACGGCAACGACCCGGTCGACGCCCTGAAGATCTGGGAGGGTGGCCTCGGCATCTGGGGTGCGGTCGCCTTCGGTGCGCTCGGTGCGTGGATCGGGTGCCGTCGGCGGGGGATCCCGCTGCCGGCCTTCGGGGACGCTCTCGCCCCGGCGATCCTGCTGGCGCAGGCCATCGGACGCCTCGGCAACTGGTTCAACCAGGAACTCTACGGTCGCGAGACCACGGTGGCGTGGGGACTCGAGATCTACGAACGGCGCAACGACGCAGGGCAGGTCGCGCCAGGATTGGTCGACGGCGTGTCCACCGGCGAGGTGGCCTTCGTCGTGCACCCGACCTTCCTCTACGAGCTGCTGTGGAACCTCGCCGTCGTGCTGCTGCTGGTGTTCGTCGACCGGAAGTTCACGATCGGTCACGGACGCCTGTTCGCCCTCTACGTGGCCGGGTACTGCGCGGGCCGGTTCTGGATCGAGCTGATGCGCACCGACGCGGCGACCCAGATCGCCGGTATCCGGATCAACTCGTTCACCTCGGGCATCGTATTCGTGCTCGCGGTCGCCTACTTCGTCCTCGCCCGCAAGGGCCGCGAGGACCCCGCGTCGCTGAACCCCGCCGCCGCGGGCGCCGGGGGAGAGCCGGCCGCGCAGGGCGAGGGCGGGGCGGGCGCCGAGTCGGACAGCTCGTCGTCCGCCGCCGGTAGAGTCGACGAAGCGACGTCCGGAGACAGCAAAGGGGATCACTCGTGACCACACAGGACCCGGGAACTTCGGGAGCATCCGATTCGGAGCCTGCCAAGCCGGAGCCCGACAAGACGGAGCCTGCCCAGCCCGACCTGACGAAGCGGAGCGAGTCCGCCTCCGGCGCCGACACGCCGGAGCGGTCCTCGGAGAGCGAGCACACCCCGCCGCCCGATCTCGGACGCGCGTTCGACTACGACGCCACCGCGCAGGCCTCGTTGTCCGCTCAACCGCCCACACTCGACTCCCTCGGTGGCGCCACCGGCACTCCGGGACCGGGATGGGACACCTACTCGGGTGTCGGCAACGGACCGGGCTGGGGGACCACGCCCAGCTACCCGCCGCCGGCCGAGCACGAGTCCGACTATCCGTCCCCGGGCGACTACCCCTACGGCGAGCATCAGGGCCGGCCCGAGACCGGCACCGGACCGGTCTACGGGACACCCGACCCGCACTACCCGATCGGGTCCCCGCAGCAGGACCCGTCGCAGGGCCGGTACACCGGTCCGCAGGGAACGCAGCAGCCGGGTTACGGTCCGCCTCCGCAGGGCGGGCAGGGTTACGGTCCGCCTCCGCAGGGCGGGCAGGGTTACGGTCCGCCTCCGCAGAGCGGACAGGGATACGGTCCGCCGCCCGGCTACGGGGTGATGCCCGCCTACGGCTACCCCGACCCGTCGAACCCGTACGGTCACGACGCCGCAGCGCCCTTCGGACGCGATCCCTACACCGGCGAGCCGTACTCCGACAAGAGCAAGGTCACCGCAGGTGTGCTGGGGATCCTGCTCGGCGCCTTCGGTGCCGGACGCTTCTACCTCGACCAGCCGGGCACGGCGGTCGCGCAGATCGCCGTCACCTGGCTCACCTGCGGTATCGGGGGCATCTGGCCGCTGATCGACGGCATCCTCATGCTCACCGGCAAGGTCCGCGACAAGAACGGACGCCAGCTCCGTCCGTGACATCCCGACGTCTCCGTCGCCTGTGACATCCCGACGTCTCCGTCCCATCGGCACCCCGGCGACACGCACCGGGGTGCTGGGATGGAGGGTCGCAGGCTCGGAGGCTAGGCTCGAAGCGTGACCCGACGCACCAAGATCGTTTGCACTATGGGGCCGGCCACCGCCGACCCCGATGTCCTGCGGAATCTCGTCGACGCCGGAATGGACGTCGCCCGCCTGAATTTCAGCCACGGTGAACACGCCGACCACGAGGGCCACTACAACCGGGTCCGCGCTGCGTCGGAGGCCTCCGGGCACGCCGTCGGTATCCTCGCCGATCTCCAGGGGCCGAAGATCCGGCTCGGACGATTCGCCGAGGACCGCACCGTGTGGGAACACGGTGAAGTGGTCCGCATCACCGTCGACGACGTGGTCGGAGACCACGACCGCGTCTCGACCACCTACAAGGAACTCGCCCAGGACGCCGTCGCCGGCGACCGGTTGCTCGTCGACGACGGCAAGGTCGGTCTCGTCGTCGAGGCGGTCGAGGGCAACGACGTCGTCTGCCGCGTCATCGAGGGCGGACCCGTCAGCAACAACAAGGGTGTCTCCCTGCCGGGGATGAACGTCTCCGTTCCGGCCATGTCGGAGAAGGACATCGAGGATCTCGAGTTCGCACTGCGCCTCGGTGTCGACTTCATCGCCCTGTCGTTCGTGCGGTCGCCGGCCGACGTCGAACTCGTTCACGAGGTCATGGACCGCGTCGGGCGGCACGTGCCGGTGATCGCCAAGCTCGAGAAGCCCGAGGCCGTCGAGAATCTCGAGGCCGTGGTCCTCGCCTTCGACGCGGTCATGGTGGCGCGCGGCGACCTCGGCGTCGAACTTCCGCTCGAGCAAGTACCGCTCGTGCAGAAGCGCGCGATCCAGATAGCACGTGAGAACGCCAAGCCCGTCATCGTCGCGACGCAGATGCTCGAATCGATGATCGAGAACTCGCGTCCCACTCGCGCCGAGGCCTCCGACGTGGCCAACGCCGTGCTCGACGGCACCGACGCCGTGATGCTCTCGGGTGAGACCTCCGTCGGCAAGTTCCCCGTCGAAACGGTCCGCACGATGGCGCGCATTATTGCCGCCGTCGAGTCGGATTCGACGGAAGTGCCTGCGCTGACGCACGTTCCGCGCACCAAGCGCGGTGTCATCTCGTACGCCGCCCGCGACATCGGCGAGCGTCTCGACGCCAAGGCGCTCGTCGCGTTCACCCAGTCGGGCGACACCGTGCGACGACTCGCGCGGTTGCACACCCCGCTGCCGCTGCTCGCGTTCACGCCCGTCCCGCACATCCGCAACCAGCTGGCGCTGACGTGGGGCACCGAGACCTTCTCGGTCGAGCCGGTCGACACCACCGACCAGATGGTCGAACAGGTCGACGCGGCGTTGCTGTCGCTGGGCCGGTACCAGCGCGGCGACCTCGTGGTGATCGTCGCCGGAGCGCCTCCGGGACGCTCGGGTTCGACCAACCTCATCCACGTGCACCGGTTGGGTGAGAAAGACACCCGGTGACACTGTCGGACACAACGGATCTCGACGTTCTCCTCGGCCTCCTCGATCTGGAGCAGGTCGAGGAGAACGTCTTCCGTGGTGGTCATCCCGAGCAGGTCGGCAGCCGCACCTTCGGCGGTCAGCTCGTCGCGCAGGCGCTCATTGCGGCCGGACGCACCGTGGGTGATCGTCCTGTGCACGCGATCAACGCCCATTTCATCCGGGGCGGCGACGTCAAGCGGCCCATCGACTACCACGTCGTCACCCACCGGGACGGCCGCGACTTCGCGAACCGGATGGTCACCGCCTACCAGGACGACCAGGAACTGTTCGTCATGCTCGCCGCCTTCCAGCGGTGGGGCAAAGGCCTCGAACACTCGGTGACCGTTCCCGATGTTCCCCTGCCCGAAGCGCTTCCGCCGATCGGCGAACGCCTGCGCGGCTTCGAGGAGCAGTTGCCGCATTTCGTCGGCGCGCTCAAGCCGATCGACATGCGGTACGCCAACGACCCCGCCTGGGTGTTGCGGGGAACGGGGGAGAAGCTCGGCCACAACCGCGTGTGGATGCGCGCCGACGGGCAACTGCCCGACGATCCGCTGCTCCACGTCGCCACGCTGGCCTACGCGTCCGACACGACCGTCCTCGATTCGATCCTCACCACGCACGGCCTGTCGTGGGGACTCGACCGGATCGTGGCGGCGACGGTCAACCATTCGATCTGGTTCCACCGTCCGCTCCGCTTCGACGAATGGCACCTGTACGCCACGGAATCCCCGGTAGCGGCCGGTTCCCGTGGTATGGCAACGGGACGCTACTTCACCATCGAGGGCGAACTCGTCGCGACCGTCGTGCAGGAAGGGCTCATCCGTCACTTCCCGCCGCGTCGTCCGTCGGGGAGCTGATCGGCCGATCGGTCGAGGGCGGCCGACAGCGCGCGCATGCCCTCCACGATCCGCGCCAGGTTCTCGGATCCGGTCTCCTCGCACAGTGCCCGCGCGGCGTCGGCGTGAGCGGGGCCGATGGCACGGATCGCGTCGCGACCGGCCGGTGTCATCGCGACGAGCTTGGCGCGACGGTGCGCCGGATTGGGCCGGTACTCCGCCAGGCCCTTGTCGACGAGGAGATCGGCGATGCGCTGCACGCTCTGCCGGGTGATGCCCATCTCGCGGGCGATCGCGGACACCGGCAGCGGAGCGGAGGAGACCGCGCCGAGGACCTGCCACCAGGCCGCGGTCAGGCCCACCGGACGCGCCAGGGTCTCGGCCAGCGCGAAAAACTGGCCGTTGAGCCGGAAGGCCGTCAGTGCGGCCGCGCTGAGCAGTTCGGCCTCCGCCGGGTGCTGCTCGGCCGCGTTCTGCTCCGTCACGAGCCGGAGGACATGAGCTCGTAGTAGCCGCGCGGGTCGCGCTCGCCGTAGAGGGCGTACCAGGCGTCGAGGACGCGCGGTTCGTACATGTCGAGCCGGGTGAAGATCGCGCGGGCGAAGTCGACCGGGGCGATGCCGCTCGCGGTGATGAGATCGCCGTCCGTGACCGCGGGTTCGTCCCGGTACAGATCGGCGCCACCGTATCCGACGCTCTGCAGGAATTCTGGAGCGTTGCTCGTGTGCGGCCGCTCGTCGAGCAGGCCGGCAGCCGCGAGCGCTCCGGTCGCGCCACAGATCGCGGCCACCGGAACGCCGGCGTCGAGGAATTGCCGGGTCTTGTCGACGAACGGGGCGTAGGCGTCGGTCGGCCAGATGTCGTTGCCCGCGAGGATCAGCATCGCGCTGTCCTCCGGCGTGATGTCTGCGAGCACGGCGTCGGGAAGGATGCGGAGTCCGCCCTTGGTCGTGACCGGTTCCGTCGTGGCTCCGACGGTACGGACGCGGTACCGGCCGGGGCTGCGCTGCCATTCGGGATCTGCGATATGTGGCGTGACGTATCCGATCTCCCAGTCCGCCAGGGTGTCGTACACGGCGACGTGAACTGTTTCGGTCATGACAGTATGCTGACAAAACGACAGCCTACTGTCAATGATGTCGCACTGCCGGTCGAGGATGATTTGCCGGGTGGTCCAGGCGGCGATTAGCCTTGATCAGGACCACGTCGTGGCGCCACTGTCGTCGAAGGTCGCACGCGACCTCATCGGAGGAGAACATGGGCAACACTCACGCGCAGACTGTGAGCACACGCGCTCGAAGCGCCGTGGCTCCTGCGTGTTGTCGTTGCCGCTGATCACCCCTGTCGGGGCTGCTCGCACTGTTCTCACGATTCCCCTGGGTCCGCTGTGACCGACGATCCGGCGGTGACCGGGATTTCCTCGCATCCGATGCGGTTCGAAAGGCACATCATGTCCGATTCGACAGTATTGCCCGTCATCGATCTGTCCGATCTCGACGGCGACGACACCACACGCAACGCCCTGCTCGATCGCCTCCGGGAGGCCACCCACGAGATCGGGTTCTTCCATCTCGCCGGTCACGGGATAGAGCCCGCGCTCGCCGACGGGCTCGTTGCGGCAGCACGCGAATTCTTCGCCCTCCCCGAGGCGGGCAAGCTCGCGATCGAGAACATCCGCTCGCCCCACTTCCGCGGCTACACCCGTGTCGGTGGCGAACGCACCCAGGGCTATGTCGACTGGCGCGAACAACTCGACATCGGCCCGGAACGCGATGCCGTCGCCGAGGTCGACCCCGACCGCCCCTGGGAGGTGCTGCACGGCCCCAATCTGTGGCCCGAGCAGGTCCCCCGACTACGCGAACTGGCCCTGCGGTGGATCGACGAGGCCGGCAACGTCGGACGCCGACTGCTCGGTGCATGGGCCGAATCCCTCGGTGCCCCCGCCGATCACTTCGAGGACGCCTTCGCCGATCCCGACCCGCTGCTGAAGATCGCGCGGTATCCCGGGCACGACCGCTCTGTCACCGATCAAGGGGTCGGCAGCCACAAGGATGTCGGCGCGCTGACGTTGCTGTATCCCGAACCCGGCAGCACCGGCTTCCAGGTCGAACGCGACGGACGTTGGGTCGACATCGACCCGCTCCCAGGGCATTTCATCGTCAACATCGGAGAACTTCTCGAGGTCGCCACCGGCGGTTACCTCCAGGCGACCGTCCATCGTGTGCTGCCGCCCCCGGCGGGCACCGACCGCGTGTCGCTGCCCTTCTTCCTCAATCCCGGCCTCGACCGCGAACTCCCGGCGGTGGAGTTGCCCGCAGATCTGGCCGCGGCCGCCCGCGGCGTCGGCCCCGACGCACACGGCGGCACGCTGCACGCCGTCTACGGCCTCAACGCACTCAAGTCCCGCCTGCGGGCACATCCGAACGTGGCGGAGCGTTTTCACGCGGATCTCCTCGCCCGCTTCGCCGCACCCCGATAATCGATCTGTCCGTCCCCGTATTTCCAACGTCCCCGCATTCCCAACGGAAGGTATCCACCCGATGTCACTGCGTCGTATCGTCGTCGCGTCCGCCGCGCTCACCCTCGCTGCGGGTCTCGCGGCCTGCTCGTCGTCCGAAGGTGACGACACCACCCTCCGGATCTCGGCGTCGTCCACCCCGCACGTCGAGATCCTCGACCAGATCGTGAGCACCGGGGCGCTGGGCGACTACAAGCTCGACATCGTCGAGATCACCGGGGAGGTCGATCCCAACGAACTGCTCGAGGCCGGTGACGTCGACGCGAACTTCTTCCAGCACGAGCCCTACCTGGCGGACTGGCAGAAGCAGAAGGGTATCGACGACCTCGTCGCCGTCGCCGACGTGCACCTCGAGCCCATCGGCCTCTACTCGAACAAGATCGCCTCGCTCGACGAGCTGAAGGACGGCGACACTGTCGCCGTGCCGCGCGACACCACCAACTACGCCCGCGCGCTGTACCTGCTCGAATCGGCCGGTCTGCTCGAGATGGACGTGCCCTTCGAGGAGGCCGACCTGTCGGTGGTCACCGAATCGAACATCACCGCCAACCCGAAGAACCTGAACCTCGTCAGCATCGAGCGTCCGCAGCTCGCCCGTCAGCTCGACGACGCGCAGATCACCGCCGCCGTGATCAACTCCAATTACGCGCTCGAAGCCGGCCTGAACCCGGCCGAGGACGCCATCGTCACCGAAGAGGTCGAGAACAACCCCTTCTCCAACCTGCTCGTCGTGCGGGCCGAGAACGAGAACGACCCGGCAGTGACCGCGCTGGCCGAGGCCCTCGAGTCGCCCGAGACGGCTGCCTGGATCGAGGAGACCTACTCCGGCGCCGTGCTTCCGGTCCACTCGACGAACTGATGATCGTCGTCGAGAACCTCGTCAAGACCTTCCCCGGAGCCGGGCGCTCCGGGGAGGTCGCGGCGTTGCGAGGGGTGTCGCTCGAGATCCCCGACGGCGAGATCTACGGCATCGTCGGCCCGTCCGGATCCGGCAAGTCCACCCTTCTGCGTTGTCTGAACCTGCTCGAGCGGCCTACCTCGGGACGGATCCTGCTCGGCGGGGACGACCTGTCGACCCTGTCCGGCGCGGAACTGCGAGCGGCGCGTCGCCGGATCGGGACGGTCTTCCAGCAGTTCAACCTACTGCACTCGCGCACCGTGATCCGGAACGTCGAATTCCCGCTCGAAGTGGCGGGGATCGACAAGGAACAGCGCCGCAAGCGGGCGCTCGAGCTGCTCGATCTCGTCGGCCTGGCCGGCAAGGGGGAGAGCTATCCCTCGCAGCTGTCCGGTGGACAGCAGCAGCGCGTGGGCATCGCCCGCGCACTCGCCGTCGAACCCGAGGTACTGCTGTGCGACGAGGCCACGAGCGCCCTGGACCCGGACACCACCGATCAGGTCCTCGATCTCGTCGCCGAGGTGAACAGACGACTGGGCGTCACGGTCGTGGTGATCACCCACGAACTCGGGGTGCTGCGCCGGATCTGCAGCTCGGCAGCTCGGCTCGCCGCCGGGCAGGTGGTCGAGACGGGCCGGATCGTCGATCTCGTCGCCGATCCCGAGTCGGCGCTCGGGCATGCGCTCGTCCCGGTCGGCACCGACCCGTCGACGGGTTCGGGTGCCGACACGGCTCTGGTCACCGCGATCGGTGATGCCGCGCACGGACCGTGGCTCGCGGAGATGATCCGCGCGATCGACGCCGACATCGCTGTGGTCGGCGGCCGGGTCGAACAGGTCGGCAGCGTCACCGTGGGCCGGATGCGCCTTCGGTTCACGGCGGGTACCGATCGGGCACTCATCGAGGGGTTCGTGGCCGAACGCCCGTATCTGAGCCTGGCGTGGGGGACGGAAGCCGAATTGGAGGGACTCACGGAATGACGGTGCAGGCGCGATGAACAAACTGCAGTGGTACGACGCCTTCCCGGAGGTGTGGGAAGCCACCCTCGAGACGCTCTACATGGTTGCGGTGTCCTTCGTGCTCACCGTCGTCGGTGGTGTGCTGGTCGGAATCGTGTTGCAGTTGACGTCCCCGTCCGGACTGTGGCCGCGCAGGACGCTCAACACCGTCCTCGGCGTGATCGTCAACCTCTTCCGGTCGCTGCCCTTCCTCATCCTGCTGATCGCGCTGATCGGGTTCACCCGCTTCATCGTGGGTACCGCGATCGGGCCGACCGCGGCGATCGTGCCGTTGACCATCGGTGCCATCCCGTTCTTCGGCCGGATCGTCGAATCCGCTCTGCGGGAGGTGCCCCGGGGCCGGGTCGAGGCGGCTCAGGCGATGGGGGCCACCAACGGGCAGATCGTGCGCAAGGTGCTGCTGCCCGAAGCACTGTCCCCGCTGATCGCCGGTGCCACCCTCACCCTCGTGCTGCTGGTGGGCTATTCGGCCATGGCCGGTGTCATCGGTGGTGGCGGTCTCGGCGACTTCGCGATCGTCTACGGCTACCAGCGGTTCAACACGCCGGTGCTGTTGCTCGCGGTGGTCGTCCTCATCGTGATGGTGCAGATCATGCAGTCGATCGGTGATCTCATGGTCCGCAGGCTCCCGCACCGGCGGTGACGCCCGAGAGCCGGGCGCACCACCGGTGCGTCCGGCTCAGCGGTCGAGCTTCGCGATCGCCTCGTCGACGAGCGGGACGTAGCGGTCGATCGACCACGGCACGGTGAGCGGATTGATCATCGACGATCCCGTGACGAACGGCTGTTCCTCCGGCGCGACGAGCGAGCCGCGCGCGATCGCCGGAATTTGCTGGTAGACGGCCTGCGATTCGATCTCCGCGCGGTTCGCCGGGTCGGAATAGAACGTGAAGATCAGATCCGAGTCCTTCAGCAGTCCGGCGTTCTCGAGCCCGATGACCGCCGAGTCGGTGCCCTCGGTCTCCTCGAGCGTCTCCGCGACCGGGTCGACCGTCAGCCCGAGTCCGCGGACCATCGCCACGCGCTGCTCGTCGGGCATGAACACGCCCAGCGTGCTGGGGCCGGTGTTGTAGATATACGAGAACGTCACCCCGGCGTATTCGGGATGCTCCGCCGCGGTGCGTTCGAAGGTGTCGTCGATCCCCGTGATCAGATCCAGCGACTCGTCGTGCCTGCCGAGTGCGGTGCCGATGGTCTCGATCTGGTCCTGCCAGGTGATCGTCCAGGGCAGTTCGGGGTAGGCGACGGTCGGGGCGATCGCCGACAGCAGGTCGTACTGCTCCTGCGTGATGCCCGACCACGGCGCGAGGATGACGTCCGGGGCGAGTCGGGCGATCGCCTCGACGTCCACCTCGGCGCCACCGGTGAACTGCTCGGGCAGCGGCTCGCCGCGTTCGGTCAGTTCCTCGTGGATCCAGGGCAGATATCCGGTTTCGTCGCTGCCCCAGGGATATTCCTCCATCCCCCCTGGGGTGACACCCAGTGCGATCGCCGTCTCGGCCGAACCCATCCCGAGCGTGACGACCCTTTCGGGCTGCGCGTCGATCTCGGCGGTGCCCAGTGCGTGCTCGATCGCGACGGGTTCGAAGTCGCCCGTCGGAGAACCGTTCGAGTTGTCGCCACTGCCGGACGAGCAGGCGGTGAGTGCGACGGAGGCGGCGAGCGCGACTACCGCGCGTGACCCGAGGCGGCGCGGGGACAGAAATTTCATGGATACCTCTCACTGATCGGACCGGTTCGAGAGGTGAGCCTAACCTTCTGAATGGGATGACGGTTATCGGCAGATTTCCGGGCCGTCCGCAACTTCGTGATGTCCCACAAACAGATCACGAGACGGATGTCACATTTGATAGTATTCTGTTATCGAAACCGCTCACGTCCCGGGCGGGAAAGGGGACAGCCGCACTCGGCCACCGCGGGGGTTCGCTCATCACCGACGATTCGTCGACCGGGAACGATGAGTGGATGCGGGGGTACCGGATGCGTCGTTCCGGGGAGGAACGGAGATGCTCATGGTTGCATCCACGGATAAGAGGTCCGATTCGATGCCACGCTCGAACCGGCGGATTCTCGCGATCATCGCGCTCACGGGAATGCTCACGATCGGATTCCTGGCTGCGGTGTTCACCGCGTCGTATCTGATCGGTGCCGCATTCGCCATGCTCACCGGCGCATGCATCGTGCTGGCGCACCTGATGATCGCGCCCGCCTCGATCATCCACGACGACGAGACGGAGACGGCCGTCCGTCCCGAGATCCGCGAGCGGTGGCATCCGCTCGGTAGCGAATCCTGAGCTCGTCCCGGCCCGCCGACGTCGCGGCGCCGCCGCGACACGCGGGTTCCCCGGACGGGCGGGTGTGCTCGGTTAGCATCTTGCCCGTGACCGACTCGCTGCGCATCCTCGTCTACAGCGACGATGCGACCGTGCGGCAACAGGTTCGTGATGCCCTCGGTACCCGGCTGCACCCGGATCTGCCTCCACTCGACTACGTCGAGGTCGCGACACCGCCGGTCGTCGTCGAACGCATGCACGCCGGCGACATCGCCCTCGCCGTGCTCGACGGTGAGGCCGCCCCCGCGGGCGGCATGGGCCTCGCGAAACAACTCGAGGACGAACTCGACTCGTGCCCGCCGATCATCGTGTTGATCGCCCGGGCCGACGACGAATGGCTCGCCCGCTGGTCGGGCGCCGAGGTGGCGCTGCGTCATCCCGTCGACCCGATTCGGCTCGGCCGGCAGGTCCTCGCGCTGCTCACCCCTCGCTCCCGCCCCTCCTGACCCTTCCGACGCGCGACCGCCCGGCCGCGAACTCGTATGTGGGGCCGGAAAATCTACCCTCCTTCCCGTTGTCGAGCAGCCCGACACGCCGCCCCGAATCGAGGGCGTGAAATCGCGACAAGTCCGACGCGAACAGCACTAGTGTGTGCCGTGACTCACAACCCTGGGCCGGGACGGAACCGCCCGGTGCACGGCGGGGGTGGGTTCGCGGGCGACGAGCAGACCCGCGGCCGGATTCGCGCAAGCAACCGGAGGTCGCATGAACGCTTACGTACCGATCCTGGTACTCGGTGGCATCGCGCTTGCCTTCGCGGTCTTCTCCGTCGCGGTGGCGAGCCTCGCGGGCCCGAGCCGATACAACCGCGCCAAGCTCGATGCGTACGAGTGCGGCATCGACCCCACACCCCAGCCGGTGGGAGGTGGCCGCTTCCCGGTGAAGTACTACCTCACCGCGATGCTGTTCATCATCTTCGACATCGAGATCGTCTTCCTGTACCCGTGGGCGGTCCATTTCGACGCGCTCGGCGTCTTCGGTCTGGCGGCGATGGCGCTGTTCATGTTCAACGTCTTCGTCGCCTACGCCTACGAGTGGAAACGAGGAGGCCTGACATGGGACTGACGACCCGCGTGTACGACGGGATGTCCTGCCAGCGAAGGGGTTACGAGAGCGGACGACAAACGACCGGGCGTCCGGTCCGATTCCGGGGAAGGTGACGGGCGATGGGCATCGAGGAGAAGGTCCCCAGCGGTTTTCTGCTCAGCACCGTCGAGACCCTGGCCGGTTTCGCGCGCAAGGGCTCCTTGTGGCCGGCGTCCTTCGGGCTCGCGTGCTGCGCCATCGAGATGATGGCCACCGCCGGTGGCCGCTACGACATCGCCCGCTTCGGTATGGAGGCCTTCCGGGCCTCCCCGCGACAGGCCGACGTCATGATCGTCGCCGGCCGAGTCAGCCAGAAGATGGCTCCCGCCCTGCGCCGCGTCTACGACCAGATGGTCGAACCGAAGTGGGTGCTCGCGATGGGCGTGTGCGCCTCGTCGGGCGGCATGTTCAACAACTACGCGATCGTTCAGGGGGTCGACCACGTCGTCCCCGTCGACATCTACCTTCCGGGCTGCCCGCCCCGGCCCGAGATGCTCCTGCACGCCATCCTCATGCTGCACGAGAAGATCGCGCAGATGCCACTGGGTGTGAACCGGGCCGAGGCGATCCGCGCCGCCGAGGAAGCGGCCCTGGCCCAACGTCCCCTCATCGAACTGACGGTGCCGCCGCGATGACCGATCTCGAACGGACAGGATCCGACCACGACGACCGCGCCGACGAGGTGATCGCCGTCCGACGCGGCATGTTCGGGGTGCGTGGATCCGGTGACACCAGCGGCTACGGCCGCCTCGTGCGCCGGGTGACGCTGCCCGGCAGCACCGAGCGACCCTACGGCGGGTACCTCGACAACCTCGTCGACACGCTCGAGGACGTCCTCGACGAGCGATCCGGCGACACCGGCGTCGGCTATGCCCAGGCGGTCGAGAAGGTCGTCGCGCACCGCCACCAGCTGACCGTCTTCGTCCGCCGCGAACATCTGCCGCTCGTGGCCCGCACCCTGCGCGACCATGCGGACCTCCGCTTCGAGCTGTGCCTCGGGGTCAGCGGGGTGCATTACCCGCAGGAGACGGGCCGCGAACTGCACGCGGTGTATCCGCTCGTCTCGATCACCCACAACCGCCGGATACGGCTCGAGGTCGCGATCCCCGACAGCGACCCGTACGTCCCCTCGCTCTACCGCACCTACCCGACGAACGACTGGCACGAGCGCGAGACCTACGACTTCTTCGGAATCGTCTTCGACGGGCACCCCGCGCTCACCCGCATCGAGATGCCCGACGACTGGCACGGACATCCCCAACGCAAGGACTACCCTCTCGGCGGCATCCCGGTGGAATACAAGGGCGCCCGGATCCCGCCACCCGACGAACGGAGGGCGTACACGTGACGAGCGAACCCGCGACCGAGACCGTCTTCGACGCCGTCGGACGCGACTGGGACGGCATCACCGCTGCCGTACGCGACAGCGGCGAGGACCACATCGTCGTCAACATGGGCCCCCAGCACCCATCCACCCACGGAGTGTTGCGCCTGATCCTCGAGATCGACGGCGAGACCGTCACGGAGGCCCGATGTGGAATCGGCTATCTGCACACCGGAATCGAGAAAAACCTCGAATTCCGCAACTGGACGCAGGGCGTCACCTTCGTCACTCGCATGGACTACCTCGCCCCGTTCCACAACGAGACGGCCTACTGCCTCGGCGTCGAGAAGCTGCTCGGCATCGAGGATCTCGTCCCCGAACGCGCGCAGGTCGTGCGGGTGATGCTCATGGAACTCAACCGCATCTCCTCGCACCTGGTGGCGCTGGCCACCGGTGGCATGGAACTCGGCGCGACCACCCCGATGCTGTTCGGTTTCCGCGAACGCGAACTGATCCTCGACGTCTTCGAGACGATCACCGGACTGCGGATGAACCACTCCTACATCCGGCCCGGCGGACTGTCCCAGGACTTGCCCGACGAAGCCGTGCCGATGATCCGCGACCTGCTCGCCCTCCTACCCGGCCGGCTCGCCGATCTCGAAGCCCTGTTCACCGACAACCCCATCTTCATCTCACGCACCCGCGACATCGGCTGCCTCGACCTCACCGGTTGCATGGCCCTCGGGATCACCGGACCGATCCTACGGTCCACCGGACTGCCCTACGACCTGCGCCGCGCCGAACCCTACTGCGGCTACGAGACCTACGAGTTCGACGTCGTCACCGCAGAGGGATCCGACTGCTACGCGCGCTATCTCGTCCGGATCGGGGAGATGCACGAATCGTTGAAGATCGTCGAACAGTGCCTCGACCGGCTCCGCCCCGGACCGGTGATGGTCCAGGACGGCAAGATCGCCTGGCCGTCGGAACTGCAGCTCGGACCGGACGGACTCGGCAACTCGCCCGACCACATCCGGCACATCATGGGCGAGTCGATGGAGGGTCTGATCCACCACTTCAAGCTCGTCACCGAAGGCATACGTGTCCCGGCGGGACAGGTCTACATCGGCGTCGAATCGCCACGCGGCGAACTCGGCGTCCACATGGTCAGCGACGGCGGCACACGCCCGTACCGCGTGCATTACCGCGACCCGTCGTTCACGAATCTGCAGGCCGTCGCGGCGATGTGCGAGGGCGGCATGGTCTCCGACGTGATCGCTGCCGTCGCCAGCATCGACCCGGTGATGGGGGGAGTGGACCGATGAACACCGAATTCGTGCGGGCTGCGGGCGCGGAGACCACCGGCACCGCGGCCACGAGCGAGACGACCGCCGCCGTGCCGATGACCGAACCGGCCGGACGCGAACCCGTCCTCGTGCCGCTCGGGCCGCGACCCGACGAGGACACCTATCTCACCCCACCTGACGCACCGCGCCGCTATCCCGACGACGCGCGCGCGCGCCTCGACGCCGACGCCGACCGGATCATCGCGCGCTACCCGCAGCCACGATCAGCGCTGCTGCCGCTGCTGCACCTCGTGCAGGCGGAGGACGGTTACATCACGCCGGCCGGCATCGAGTTCTGCGCCCGGCGGCTCGGACTCACCGGCGCCGAGGTCGCCGCCGTCTCCACCTTCTACACCATGTACCGCCGCTCGCCGACCGGCCGCCACCACGTCGGAGTGTGCACGAACGCGTTGTGCGCGACGATGGGCGGCGACGAGATCTTCTCCGCGCTGTGCACCCGGCTCGGCATCGGGCACGACGAGACCACCGCCGACGGCGCGATCACCCTCGAGCACATCGAATGCAACGCGGCGTGCGACTACGCCCCGGTGATGACCGTCGACTGGGAACTGTTCGACAACCGCACTATCGACTCCGCGATCGAACTCGTCGACGACCTGCTCGCCGGCGGCACCCCCGCACCGACGCGCGGCGCCCCGCTGCGCAGCTTCCGCGACACCGCACGCTTGCTCGCGGGGATCCCCGACGACCGGCCCGGTGCGCTCGAGGCCGCCGGTACCGCCGGGCCGGCCTCCCTCGCCGGGCTCGAGGTCGCCCGCAAGCACGACATGCGGGCACCCGAACCGCCGGAGAATGACGAGGCCGTCGTCGCCGTCGCGAAATCACCGACAGGTCTGACCCCCGTACTCACCCGTTATTGGGCCGAGGAACAGGCGTGGACCCTCGACGCCTACCGGCGGCACGGTGGATACGAAGCCCTGCCCATCGCGCTCGGCATGGACCCGGATGCGGTCATCGCCGCAGTCAAGGATTCCGGGATCCGCGGTCGCGGCGGCGCCGGATTCTCCACGGGCACCAAGTGGTCGTTCATCCCGCAGGGCGACGACAAGCCGCACTATCTCGTCGTCAACGCCGACGAATCCGAACCGGGCACCTGCAAGGACATCCCGTTCATGCTGGCCACCCCGCATGCCCTCGTCGAAGGCGTGATCATCGCCGCCTACGCGATCCGCGCCCGGCACGCGTTCGTCTATCTCCGCGGCGAAGCCGTCCCGGTGCTGCGGCGCCTGCACGCGGCGGTCGCCGAGGCCTACGAGGCCGGTTATCTCGGACGCGACATCCTCGGCTCCGGATACGACCTCGAACTCGTCGTCCACGCCGGTGCGGGCGCATACATCTGCGGTGAGGAGACGGCGCTGCTCGACTCCCTCGAGGGCCGCCGCGCCCAACCACGCCTGCGCCCGCCCTTTCCCGCCGTCGCCGGCCTGTACGCATGCCCGACCGTCGTCAACAACGTCGAATCCATCGCGAACGTCCCGTTCGTCATCCGCAACGGTGTGGACTGGTACCGCTCGATGGGCACCGAGAAATCACCGGGATTCGCGATGTTCTCGCTGTCCGGGCACGTCACCACCCCCGGCCAGTACGAGGCCCCGCTCGGCATCACCCTGCGCGAGCTGCTCGGCTACGCCGGAGGTGTGCGCGCCGGCCACCGGCTCAAGTTCTGGACACCCGGCGGTTCGTCGACCCCGATCTTCACCGACGAACACCTCGACGTCTCCCTGGACTACGAGAACGTCGCCGCCGCCGGGTCGATGCTCGGGACCCGGGCCCTGCAGATCTTCGACGAGACCACCTGCGTCGTCCGCACGGTGCTGCGCTGGACCGAGTTCTACGCGCACGAATCGTGCGGCAAGTGCACCCCCTGCCGCGAGGGCACCTGGTGGCTCGTGCAGATCCTCGAGCGGCTCGAACACGGCCGGGGCGCCGAAGCCGACCTGGAGAAGCTGCTCGACATCTCCGACAACATCCTCGGCCGGGCGTTCTGCGCGCTCGGGGACGGCGCGACCAGCCCGATCACGTCGTCGCTGAAGTACTTCCGCGACGAATACGTCGCCCACTTCGAGCACGGCGGCTGCCCGTTCGACCCGCACCTGTCGACGCTCGCCGCCGACGCCCCCGCGGAAGGAGGCGAGCGATGACCGCAGTGTCCGGTGCCGGTGCGGAGAAGTCCGAGACCACCGACCTCGTGAACGTCACCATCGACGACACCGAGATCGCCGTGCCCAAGGGCACTCTCGTGATCCGCGCCGCCGAACTGATCGGGGTCCAGATCCCGCGGTTCTGCGACCACCCGCTGCTCGAACCGGTCGGTGCGTGCCGCCAGTGCCTCGTCGAGGTCGAGGGCCAGCGCAAACCGCTCGCCTCGTGCACCTCCGTGGTCACCGACGGGATGGTCGTGCGCACCCAGTTCACCTCACCGGTGGCCGACAAGGCCCAGCGCGGCGTGATGGAACTGCTTCTCATCAACCATCCGCTCGACTGTCCGGTATGCGACAAGGGCGGCGAGTGCCCGCTGCAGAACCAGGCGATGTCCAACGGACGCGCCGAGTCCCGCTTCGAGGACACCAAACGCACCTACCCGAAACCCATCGCGATCTCCTCGCAGGTGCTCCTCGACCGCGAACGGTGCGTGCTGTGCGCGCGGTGCACCCGCTTCGCCGACCAGATCGCGGGCGACCGGTTCGTCGACATGCTCGACCGCGGGGCGCTGCAGCAGGTCGGTATCTACACCGAGGAACCGTTCGAGTCGTACTTCTCCGGCAACACTGTCCAGATCTGTCCGGTCGGCGCGCTCACCGGCGCCGCCTACCGGTTTCGCGCCCGCCCGTTCGATCTGGTCTCCACGCCGAGTGTGTGCGAACACTGCGCGAGCGGCTGCGCCCAGCGCACCGACCATCGTCGCGGTGCCGTGCTGCGCCGACTCGCCGGGGACGACCCCGAGGTCAACGAGGAATGGAACTGCGACAAGGGACGCTGGGCGTTCACCTACGCTACCGCCGACGATTGCCTCACGACACCGCTCGTCCGCGACGATACCGGAGCGCTCGTCCCCGCCTCGTGGATCGAGGCGCTCGGCGTCGCCGCCCGCGGGCTCGCGGCGGCGCGCGGTAGGGCCGGGGTGCTCACCGGTGGCCGGCTCACCGTCGAGGACGCCTACGCGTACGCGAAGTTCGCGCGAACGGCGCTCGGCACCAACGACATCGACTTCCGCAGTCGAGCCCTGTCGGGGGAGGAGACGGACTTCCTCGCCTCGCGGGTCGCCGGGCGGCGCCTCGACGTCACCTACCGCGACCTCGACCGCGCGCCGGCGGTGCTCCTCGTCGGATTCGAGCCGGAGGAGGAGTCGCCGATCGTCTTCCTGCGGCTGCGCAAGGCGGTCCGGCGGAACAGGCTGCAGGTCTTCACGATCGCACCGTTCGCCTCGCGCGGTGTCCACAAGCTGTCGGGCCGGGTCGAACAGTGCGTCCCGGGCGACGAGGCACGCGCGCTCGACGCGATCCGCACCGGCGCATCCGCCGACGCCGCGGCCGCGCTCCGGGCTCCCGGTGCGATCGTGCTGGTGGGGGAGCGGGCAGCAGCCTCGCCCGGCACGCTGTCCGCCGCCGCCGTCCTCGCCGACGAGACCGGAGCCCGCCTCGCGTGGATCCCGCGCCGCGCCGGTGATCGCGGAGCCCTCGAAGCCGGCGCCTTCCCGACACTTCTCCCCGGCGGTCGCCCGATCGGCGACCCGCAGGCCCGGCGCGACATCGAGTCGGCGTGGGGTCTACCGGCCGACACCCTGCCGTCGGAGCCGGGCCGCGACACCGACGCCATCCTCGCCGCGGCCGCCGAAGGTGATGTGGCTGCGCTCGTGGTCGCCGGCGTCGCCCCCGCCGACCTGCCCGACCCCGATGCCGCACTCGCGGGTCTCGACGGTGCCGGCTTCGTCGTGAGTCTGGAAGTGCGACGCAGCGCGGTGACCGACCGCGCCCACGTCGTCTTCCCCGTCGCGCCGGTGGTCGAGAAGGCCGGGAGCTTCCTCGACTGGGAGGGACGCGAACGTGCCTTCCCGATCGCCCTCCGCGACACCGGAGCACTGCCCGACCACCGGGTGCTCGCGGCGATCACCGACGCGATGGACCTCGATGGAGGCCTCGACGATCCCGGCCCCCACGACGTCGAGCCCCTCCGCCACGAACTCGCGGAGCTCGGACGATGGACGGGCACCGTTCCCGAATCGCCGGGAGTGTCCCCGCGACCCCCGCGACGTCCCGTTCTCGGGGAAGCGGTCCTCGCCACCTGGCGGATGCTCCTCGACGCGGGCCGGTTGCAGGACGACGAACCGCACCTCGCCGGAACGGCGCACGAACCCGTCGCCCGTCTGTCGGCCGCGACAGCCGCGGAGATCGGCGCCGCCGACCATCATTCGATCACCGTCTCCACCGAGCGCGGCTCGATCACGCTGCCGCTGGTGGTCGACGACCTGCCCGACCGTGTCGTCTGGCTGCCCACCGCCTCACCAGGATCGATGGTGCACGCCGATCTCGGTGTCACCGCCGGTGACGTGGTGCGGATCCGGGCCACCGCCACGACGGGCTCCGGATCGGACGAGGAGGATCCGCGATGAGCGTCACCGCCCAACCCGTGGACCTGTCGATGTTCGGCATCGACCCCTGGTGGCTCGTCGTCGTCAAGGCCGTGGCGATCTTCGCGTTCCTCGTCCTGACGACCCTCGTGATGATCCTCGCCGAACGCAAGATCATGGCCTGGATGCAGATGCGGGTCGGACCCGACCGGGTGGGGCCGAAGGGACTGTTCCAGACCGTCGCCGACGGTCTGAAACTCGCGCTCAAGGAAGGCATCATCCCTACCGGGGTGGACAAGCCGATCTACATGCTCGCCCCGATCATCGCGACGGCCCCGGCGTTCATGGCGTTCGCGGTCATTCCCTTCGGGCCCGAGGTGTCGATCCTCGGGAACCGGACGCCGCTGCAGCTGACCGATCTTCCCGTCGCGGTGCTCTACGTCCTGGCGATCACCTCCGTCGGCGTCTACGGGATCGTGCTCGCCGGCTGGGCCTCGGGTTCGACCTATCCGCTGCTCGGTGGTCTCCGCTCGACCGCGCAGGTCATCTCCTACGAGATCGCGATGGGACTCGCGTTCGCCGCGGTCTTCCTGCAGGCGGGCACGATGTCGACCTCGGGCATCGTCGCCGCGCAGAACGACCTGTGGTTCGTCGTGCTGCTGCTGCCGTCCTTCCTGGTGTACTCGGTGTCGATGGTGGGGGAGACCAACCGCGCCCCCTTCGACCTGCCCGAGGCCGAGGGCGAACTCGTGGGCGGTTTCCACACGGAGTACTCGTCGCTGCGGTTCGCGATGTTCATGCTCGCGGAGTACGTCAACATGGTCACCGTCTCCGCGCTCGCGACCACCCTGTTCCTCGGTGGCTGGCACGCGCCGTGGCCGCTGACACTGTGGAGCGGCGCGAACTCGGGCTGGTGGCCGCTGCTGTGGTTCGTGATCAAGGTGTGGGTCGTGCTGTTCGTCTTCGTGTGGCTGCGCAGCACCCTGCCGCGACTGCGCTACGACCAGTTCATGGCCCTGGGCTGGAAACTGCTCATCCCCGTCTCGGTGGTGTGGGTGATGATCGTGGCCGCGCTGCGCATCCTCGACACCGACGACGTCCTGCCCGGCACCGCGAGCCTCATCGTCGCCGGGGTGCTGTCCACCGCCCTGCTGTTCGCCTACCTCACCCTGCAGGGGCGGCGGAGCCGGCGCATCGCACAGGCGACGGAACCACCCGCCGGCGTCGACGAGGAGTTCGACGCCATGGCCGGAGGTTTCCCCGTGCCGCCACTACCTGCTCGGTCGAGCACCCGATCGAGTCCGCCCGCCCCGGCGGGTCGTCTCCCAGGAGGATCGTGATGGTCGAATTCCGCGGCCCGCTCGCCGGTTTCGGTGTGACGCTCACGACGATGTTCAAGAAGCCCAACACCGAGCAGTATCCGGAACAGAAGAGACCCACCGCCCCCCGCTATCACGGACGCCACCAGCTCAACCGGTATCCGGACGGACTCGAGAAGTGCATCGGCTGCGAACTGTGCGCGTGGGCCTGCCCCGCCGACGCCATCCACGTCGAGGGTGCCGACAACACCGACGAGGAGCGGTACTCGCCCGGCGAACGGTACGGGCGCGTCTACCAGATCAACTACCTGCGGTGCATCGGCTGCGGATTGTGCATCGAGGCGTGCCCGACCCGCGCGCTGACGATGACGAACGAGTACGAGATGGCCGCCGACAACCGCACCGACATGATCTACGAGAAGGACCGCCTGCTCGCGCCGCTCGAACCCGGGATGCAGCCACCCCCGCATCCCATGGCACCCGGCGCCACCGACGAGGACTACTACCGGGGCACGATCCCCGTCCCGGAACATGCGTCCGCCGCCGACGGGGAGGAACACCGGTGACCACCGCGCTGCTCGCCGCCGAACTCACCACGACCTCCACCGGGGAGGCCGTGCAGTTCTGGATCCTCGGTGCCGTCGCGGTACTCGGGGCGCTCGGTGTCGTCGTCGCCCCGAAGGCCGTGTACTCGGCGCTGTTCCTCGCCATGACGATGATCGTGCTCGCCGTCTTCTACATCGCGCAGGATGCGTTGTTCCTCGGTGTGGTGCAGATCGTCGTCTACACCGGCGCCGTGATGATGCTGTTCCTGTTCGTGCTCATGCTCGTCGGTATCGACTCCGCCGACTCCCTCGTCGAAACCATCAAGGGACAGCGCGTTCTCGCGATCGTCGTGGCGGTCGGCTTCGCGGCGATGCTCATCGGTGGCATCGGGAACACCGCGGTCTCCGGCTTCGCGGGACTCGACGCGGCCAACGCCGGCGGCAACGTCGAGGGCCTGGCGGTGCTGCTGTTCATCGACTACGTCTGGACGTTCGAACTCACCGGAGCGCTGCTCATCACCGCCACCGTCGGTGCGATGGTGCTCGCCCACCGGGAACGTCTGCAGCCGAGGCAGACCCAACGCGAACTCGCCGCACGCCGGTTCCGCGAAGGGGAGCGCGTCACACCGCTGCCGGCCGCGGGTGTCTATGCCCGCCACAACGCCGCCGACGTCCCGGCCCTGCTCCCGGACGGATCGTTCTCCGAACTGTCTGTCGGTGAGCTGCTCGGCCGCATCGGGCGTGACTGGGACCACACCGAACTCGGCCTGCGCGAACCCGGCGACGACGCGAGGAAGGATCGGCGATGAACCCCGAGAACTACCTCTACCTGTCGGCGCTGCTGTTCACCATCGGCGCGGTGGGAGTTCTCCTCCGCCGCAACGCGATCGTCGTGTTCATGTGCGTCGAGTTGATGCTCAACGCCGCGAACCTGGCCTTCGTCACCTTCGCGCGGATGCACGGCAACCTCCACGGACAGGTGTTCGCCTTCTTCACGATGGTCGTCGCGGCCGCCGAGGTCGTCGTCGGCCTCGCGATCATCGTGACCATCTTCCGGACGAGGCGATCGGCCTCCGTCGACAACGCCGACCTGCTCAAGTACTGACGACCCCACGAGGACGGTGAGTGTGAGAGCCCACGACGAACCGAGAGGACACGCGGCATGACTTCGTTCCTGAACTCGGCGCTGTGGACGATACCGGCACTGCCCCTGGCCGGCGCGTTCGTTCTGCTGCTCCTCGGGCGTCGCAGCGACCGCTGGGGACATCTGCTCGGGTGCGCCACGGCGATCGCCTCGTTCGTCGTCGGCGCCGTTATGTTCGCCGGACTGCTCGGACTCGACGCGAGCGAGAGGCTCGCGCAGCAGACCGTGTTCACCTGGGTGCCGGTCGGAGAACTGCAGGTCGATCTCGGACTGCGGCTCGACGCGCTGTCGATCTGCTTCGTACTGCTCATCACCGGCGTGGGCTCGCTGATCCACCTCTACTCGATCGGCTACATGGCGCACGATCCGGAACGCCGGAAGTTCTTCGCCTATCTCAACCTGTTCCTCGCGGCGATGCTGGTGCTCGTCCTCGCCGACAACTTCCTCGTCCTGTACCTCGGGTGGGAGGGCGTCGGTCTCGCCTCCTACCTGCTCATCGGCTTCTGGCAGTACAAGCCCACCGCCGCGACCGCCGCGAAGAAGGCGTTCGTCGTCAACCGCGTCGGCGACATGGGGTTGCTCATCGCTCTCATGATCATGTTCGCGACCTTCGGCAGCCTCGACTACGACACGGTCTTCGCCTCGGTCCCCGCCGCGACCGAAGGCACGGTGACGGCGATCGGCCTGTGTCTGCTCCTGGCCGCGTGCGCGAAATCCGCTCAGCTGCCGCTGCAGTCGTGGCTCCGCGACGCCATGGAGGGCCCCACCCCCGTCTCCGCACTCATCCACGCCGCGACCATGGTCACCGCCGGTGTCTACCTCGTGGTCCGCGCGAACGCGATCTTCGACGCCGCACCGTCCGCACGACTCGCGGTGGTGATCGTCGGCGCCGCGACGCTGCTCTTCGGCGCGATCATCGGCTGCGCCAAGGACGACATCAAGAAGGCGCTCGCGGCATCGACGATGAGCCAGATCGGCTATATGGTGCTCGCCGCCGGTCTCGGCCCCGCCGGGTACGCCTTCGCGATCCTGCACCTGCTCACCCACGGCTTCTTCAAGGCCGGACTGTTCCTCGGCGCCGGCTCGGTGATGCACGCGATGAACGACGAGACCGACATGCGCCGCTACGGCGGACTGCGCGCGGTCATGCCGATCACCTTCGCCACCTTCGGGCTGGGCTACCTCGCGATCATCGGCATCCCGCCGTTCGCCGGGTTCTTCTCCAAGGACAAGATCATCGAGGTGGCCTTCGCCGCCGGCGGTGTCGAAGGCCTCGTGCTCGGTGTCGTCGCGCTGCTCGGTGCGGGACTGACCGCCTTCTACATGACCCGCGTGATGATCCTGACCTTCTTCGGCGACCGGCGATGGGCGCCCGACGCCGTCCCGCACGAGTCGCCGGCCTCGATGACCTGGCCGATGATCGCTCTCGCCATGGGCTCGGTCGGTGCCGGCGGTCTGCTGGTGTTCGGTGGCTCGTTGCAGCACTGGCTCGAACCCGTCGTCGGCTACGACCATCACGAAGGTGGTTTGCCCGTCTGGCTCGTCACCACCGTCACGCTGGCGGTCGTGCTCGCCGGTGTCGCCGTCGCCTACCGGCAGTACGTGCGCGCACCGGTCCCGGCGACGGCACCCGAAGCGGTGTCGGCGCTGACCGTCGCCGCGCGTCGCGACCTCTACGGCGACGCCGTGAACGAAGCGGTGTTCATGCGTCCCGGTCAGGGTCTGGTGCGCGCCCTGGACGGCGTGGAATCCACCGGCATCGACGGCTCGGTCACCGGTGCCGCCACCGGGATCGGTGCGCTCTCGCGCGGACTGCGCCGGCTGCAGACCGGCTTCGTCCGTTCGTACGCGTTGTACATGTTCGCCGGCGCGACCGTCGTGGTCGGCGCGCTCGTCCTGATGACGCTGTGATGGGGGTGTACTGGTGACCACCGTTCCCTGGTTGACGATCCTGTGGGTGCTCCCGCTGCTCGGCGCCGCCGCGATCGCGGCCCTGCCCGCACGCCTCGGTTCCGCCACCCGGTCGATCGCCCTGACGGTGTCGATCGCCGTTCTGGTGGTCGCGGTGATCGTTGCCGTCGGATTCGACCGCGCGGGAGAGCGTTTCCAGTTCGTCGAATCGCACGACTGGATCCCCTCGTTCGGCGCCGGCTACCGGCTCGGCGTCGACGGCATCGCCCTGGTGCTGGTCCTGTTGACCGCCGCGCTCGTGCCGTTGCTCCTGGCCGCCGGATGGCACGATCACCGCGCCGCCGACGAGGACGCCGGCGCGGCCCGCCCACGCTCCGCGCACACCTATGTGGCGCTGATCCTGCTCGTCGAGTCGATGGTGCTCGTGTCGTTCACCGCCCTCGACATCCTGCTGTTCTACGTCTTCTTCGAGGTGATGCTCGTCCCGATGTACTTCCTCATAGGCGGGGTCGGGTCGCCGGGGACACCGCGTGCCGACCGGGCACGAGCCGCCGTGAAGTTCCTGCTGTACAACCTGCTCGGCGGACTGGTGATGCTCGCCGCGTTGATCGGCCTGTACGTGGTCACCGCCCGATCCGGGCTGGGGGAGACCGCGGGAGTGGGCACCTTCGACGTCCGGACCGTCACCGCCGCCGCCGTCGCCGGTGATCTCGACGCAACCCCCGCCGTGCTCGCCGCACTGTGTTTCGGTTTCCTCGTCGCCTTCGCGGTGAAGGCTCCACTGTGGCCGCTGCACGGGTGGCTACCCGACGCGGCGGTGCGGACCACGCCGGTCGCGGCGGTGCTCATGATGGCAGTGGTCGACAAAGTCGGCACCTTCGGCATGCTGCGCTACTGCCTGCAGCTCTTCCCCGACGCCTCGGTGACCTTCGCGCCGGTCGTGGTGACTCTCGCCGTCATCGGCATCGTCTACGGCGCGGTGCTCGCGATCGGTCAGACCGACGTGATGCGCCTGATCGCCTACACCTCCATCTCGCACTTCGGGTTCATCGTCCTCGGCATCTTCGCGCTGACCTCGCAGGGGCAGGCCGGCTCGACGCTGTACATGGTCAACCACGGGATCTCCACGGCCGCACTGTTCCTCATTGCCGGTTTCCTCGTCTCGCGGCGCGGAGACCGCACCATCGCCGCCTATGGCGGGGTGCAGAAGGTCGCTCCGGTCCTCGCCGGAACCTTCCTCGTCGCCGGACTGGCGACCCTGTCCCTGCCCGGGCTCGCGCCGTTCGTCAGCGAGTTCCTCGTCTTCGTCGGCACCTATCCGCGCTACCAGGTGGCTGCGGTGATCGCGACACTCGCGCTCGTGCTGTCCGCGCTCTACGTGCTGTGGCTCTACCAGCGCATGATGGGCGGACCCGTGCGCCTGCCCGGTGGGGACGACGGTGACGACGGGAACGGCGGTGCCGAACACGCCCGCAGGCTCTCCGATCTCGTGCCTCGTGAGGTCGCGGTGGTCGCGCCGCTGATCGCGTTGCTGCTCGTTCTGGGGATCTATCCGAAACCCGCGCTCGATGTCATCACCCCGGCGGTCGACGACACGCTCGTCTCGATCGACATCTCCCGGCCCGAACCGGTGGTGCCCGCCGAGCGACCCGTCGCCGAGAGTGGTGTTCCCGCGCACGGTTCCGAGGAAGGTGAAGCCGAATGAACCCCTCCGAGGGCATCGTCGTTCTAGCCGCATCAATTCCCGCCCCGGCGATCGACTACGGACTGATCGCACCGATCCTCATCGTCTTCGCCGCCGCCGTCGTCGGTGTGCTGATCGAGTCGTTCGCGCCGGCCTCGGCACGCTACCTCGCCCACGTGCTCCTGACGACGGGTGCGCTCGTGGCGGCGTTCGTCGCCGTGGTGATGCTCGCGGGAACCGGTGCGACCACCCTGTCGGGGGCGGTCGTGATCGACGGACCGGCGCTGTTCCTGCAGGGATCGGTCCTGATCGTGGCGGTGCTGTCGGTTGCGCTCGTCGCGGAACGGAGTATCGAACAGGTTCGCGCGCAATCGGTTTCCCGCGCCGCGGCCGGTGCGCATCTCGACGCATTCGCGCCCCAGGCGTCGGCGATTCCGGGTACCGCGGCCGAACGGCAGGCGCTCGCGGCGGGCGGCGCACGGACCGAGGTCTTCCCGCTCCTGCTGTTCGCGGTGGGCGGGATGCTCGTGTTCCCGGCCTCGAACGACCTGCTGACGATGTTCGTCGCGCTCGAGGTGCTGTCGCTGCCGCTGTACCTGCTGTGCGGTCTGGCGCGGCGCCGGCGGTTGCTCTCCCAGGAAGCAGCACTGAAGTACTTCCTGCTGGGCGCGTTCTCGTCGGCGTTCTTCCTGTACGGCGTGGCGATGCTCTACGGCTACGCCGGGACCGTCCACCTCGGCGGGATCGCCCTGGCCATCGACACCGGCGCGGGCAGCGAGACCACCGCGCTCGTCGGGGTGGGTCTGCTGGCCGTCGGGTTGCTCTTCAAGATCGGAGCGGTGCCCTTCCATTCGTGGACGCCGGACGTCTATCAGGGCGCGCCGACGCCCGTGACGGCGTTCATGGCCGCCGCGACGAAGATCGCCGCATTCGGCGCACTGCTGCGAGTGCTCTACGTCGCGGTTCCCGGTTCCGCCGACCAGTGGCGTCCGATCCTGTGGGCCGTCGCGATCGCGACGATGATCGTCGGTGCGGTTCTGGCGGTGACGCAGAACGACATCAAGCGCATGCTCGCGTACTCGGCGATCAGCCATACCGGATTCGTGCTCACCGGTGTCGTGGCCGGCACCGCGTCCGGGGTGTCGTCGACGTTGTTCTATCTGCTCGTCTACGGGATCGGGACGGTCGGTGTGTTCGCCGTGGTGACGCTTGTGCGCGACCCGGAAGGCGAGACGTGGGAGCTGTCGCGCTGGGCCGGTGTCGGGCGGCGCTCACCGTTGCTCGGCGGGGCGTTCGCGCTGTTCCTGCTGTCGCTGGCGGGCATTCCGCTCACCAGCGGGTTCATCGCGAAGTTCGCGGTCTTCGGTGCGGCGATCGAGGGCGGTGCGGCTCCGCTCGTGATCGTCGGTGTGCTGGTCAGTGCGGTCGCCGCCTACTTCTACGTGCGGGTGATCGTGCTGATGTTCTTCACCGACCCGACCGACGACGCCCCGCGGCTCGCGACCTCGACCGTGGCGACGAGCGCGGCGATCGCGTTCGCGGCGGTGGCGACGGTGCTGCTCGGCATCCTGCCGCAACCCGTCCTCGACCTCGCCGAACGGGCGGCGGTGTTCGTGCTCTGACCACGAGCGGGCGCGGGCAGGGAATGTCGCGACCGTCGTATCGGTTCCACCTCCCGAGGAGGCGTAATGACCGATACACGCAACGCGATTCTGGCAGGCGGATGCTTCTGGGGGATGGAGGAGCTGATCCGGAGACAGCCCGGGGTGGTGTCGACGCGGGTCGGCTACACCGGTGGGCAGAACGATCACCCTACCTACCGCAACCATCCGGGGCACGCGGAGTCCGTCGAGATCGTCTACGACCCCGCACGGACCGACTACCGGGCGCTGCTCGAGTTCTTCTTCCAGATCCACGATCCGACCACCCTGAACCGGCAGGGCAACGACGTCGGGGCGTCCTACCGTTCTGCGATCTTCTACCTCGACGACGAGCAGAAGCAGGTCGCGGTGGACACCATCGCCGACGTCGAGGCGTCGGGTCTGTGGCCCGGCACGGTGGTCACCGAGGTGACTCCCGCGAGCACCTTCTGGGAGGCCGAACCCGAGCACCAGGACTATCTCCAGCACTACCCGAACGGGTACCCCTGCCACTTCCCGCGGCCGGGCTGGAAGCTGCCGAACAGTCGCATCACCGACGCGGCGAACTGAATCACGCGCACGGGTGGTTCCTTCCGCGGATCCGTATCGTGGAGGTACAGGTTGTGACGCCACTGCGGAGGAGTGCTCGATGGGAATGTTCGGCAAGGCTATGAAGAGCGCCGCCGTGGTCAAGGCGATCCAGGTCGTCCGACGCGAAGCGGCCAAGCCGGAGAATCAGCGCAAGGCCAAGGAGATGCTCGCCAAGCTGCAGCAGAAGCGCCGCGGCCCGCAATGATCTGTCCCTCGCCGGTCCGTTGTCCACCCGGGCAGCGGATCGGCGTGCAGGCTCCCCGGTTTCGTTCTGCCGTCGGTCCGCTCGGGACCGAGCCTCAGCGGTGCTGCTGCTTCACGAGGGTGAACTGCTGGACGTCGATGAGGCGACGTCGGAAGTTCGCGGCGCACCCGGTGAGGTACCTGATGTATCGCTGGTAGACCTCCTCGGAGGCCATCCGCACCGCGTCGTTGCGCCGCGCCTCGAGGGCTCGCGCCCACAGGTCGAGCGTGCGAGCGTAATGAGGTTGCAGGGACTCGATGTTCTGCACCCAGAAGCTGTTGCGTTGTGCGCCGGTGATGACCAGATCCCGGTCGGGGAGCTGTCCTCCGGGGAAGATTTCCCTCATGATGAACCGCAGGAACAGTGCGTCCTCGCGGGTGACCGGCACCTTCATCGCCTCGAACTGGGCGCGGGAATGGCCCACGATGGTGTGCAGCAGCATCCTGCCGTCGTCGGGCAGGATGCGAGAGGCGCGGTCGAAGAAGGTTTCGTACCGCTGTCGGCGGAAATGCTCGAACGCTCCGATGCTGACGATGCGGTCCACCGGCTCGTCGAACTCCTCCCAGCCTTGTAGACGCACTTCCGCGGTACGGCCTCCGGAGGCCATGCCCGAGAGCAGACCGGACACGTGTTCGTACTGGTTGCGGCTCAACGTCAGACCGATGACGTGCACGTCGTATCGCTCCGCCGCCCGCATCATCGTCGAGCCCCAACCGCAACCGATATCCAGCAGCGTCATCCCGGGCCGGAGATCGCACTTACGGAGAGCAAGATCGACTTTCGCGATCCGAGCTTCCTCGAGGTTCATGTCGTCGCATTCGAAGTAGGCGCAACTGTACGTGCGCGTGGGGTCGAGGAACAGTTCGAAGAAGTCGTCGGACAGGTCGTAGTGGGTCTGGACCTTCTCGTAGAACGGCGTCAGTTGCTGCATTCGGACCTACTCTCCGCGAGGAGTGGGACATGAGTTCCGGTGCGGGGCGTCGGTGCGTCCCGGCGATACACCGCTATCGGTCGATAGTGCTCCGGCAGAGCGCCTTCTCCCACGGGAACGGCGATTCCTGGGGCAGATGTCCGACTCGGGCACCGGCGTGCTGCCGTTATTCCGTGGTGTCAGCCCGCACGGACGGATGTCTCGTCGGCGACCGGCACGATGTCGAACGCGTCCTCCAGCTCTCCGAGGGCGGTATGGAAGTGGTCGAGCAGAGGCTGCAGCTGCGGCAGGCTGCGACTGCACGAGGTCAGGCCGAAAGCGATCGCGTCGTCGGTGCTCGTGCACGTGATGTTCAGTGCCTGACCGTCGACCGGCACGGACAGTGGATACACCGCATCCACGCGAGCGCCGTTCCAGTACAACGGATCCGGAGCTCCCGGCACGTTCGAGACGATGACGTTGAAGGGCGGTCGCGGGAGTGCACGATTGCGGGTGAGGATCCCCACCGCCAGAGGCGCGACGCCGAGTGCACTGGCCGCCAACCGGGACAGGGAGGACATCCCCTGCATAGAGGCCTTGCCCTGCGTCGTCGATGCCGACACCCGGGCCAGCCGGTCGGCCGGATCGGCGAGATCCGTACCCATATCAGCCATCAGGACACCGAGTTCGTTTCCGGCGCAATCTTTGTCGGGTCGCAGGCACATCGGGACCATGGCCACGAGCGACTTGTCGGGCAACGCCCCCTGCTCGCTCAGGAAGGCGCGCAGTGCTCCCGACGACATGGCCAGCACGACATCGTTGACGGTCGCGTCGGCCGCTCTCGACACAGCACGCAGGCGGGTCAGCGTCCACGAGCGCGCGGCAAACCGGCGCGTCCCCGAGATCGGCACGTTGATCATGGTGTTCGGCGCGGCGAGCGACAGCGATCCGCCACCGCCGCGCAGCGCCCTGTTCACGGTGCCGGCCAGCGCGGGCACGAAACCGGTGACCTCGGACGTCGCCGTCCGCACCGCCTGCATCGCGGCTTCGGGAAGATCTGGCGCGGTCCCGGACGAGTGGGAGCGGCTCGGCGCGTCGAAGAGCGACCACGGTGCCGGCATGTCGGTCTGCTCGGAGTCCGGACTCAGGGCGCGGCGCAGCAACTTCATCGCGCCCACGCCGTCGGCGAGGGCATGGTGGATCTTCGTGTAAACGGCGAGCCGGCCGTCCGCGAGACCCTCGATGACATGCATCTGCCACAACGGCCGGCTCCGGTCGAGCAGCGTGCTGTGCAGCCGGGAGACGAGATCCCACAGTTCGTCGAGCCCGCCGGGCTGCGGCAACGCGTTGCGTCGTACGTGGTAGCTCAGGTCCAATTCCGAGTCCTCTTCCCACGCCCACTGGCCGAAGGTGCCCAGGGAGCGGACCGCGCGCTTACGCCACAGCGGGGCGACCTCACCGTTCTGTGTGGCGGCGGTGAACAGTGCCCCGAGATCCGCGGCGCTCGTACCGTCCTGGGGACTCAGAAGGATCAGTCCGCCCACATGCATCGGATGATCACGGGACTCCCCGAGAAGGAACATCGAATCGGCGGGCGACATGGGTGGACGCATCAGCACGTTTCCTCCGCCCGGTACCCCGGGCAGTTCGCGACGAGGCCCCCCGCTGCCCCGTCGACATGTGCGTCAAACCATGACCCCATCACAGATTTATGACGCGACACAACTAATACGCGACACCGGGCCATATCGCCAAGTCCGGACGCCCGATTTCCCACCGAAGTGAGAATTGTTGTCCGATTTGCGAACTCCGAGGCGCTTTCGCGGTCCACATGACGCTGTCGACGACGGTTCCCCATTCAGCATCTCGGACCTCCGACATCTGCCAGTGGACGTCGAATCCTTTCAAGGATCACCCCGCGCGGCGGTTGGGGAATACCCGGACGCCGAATCGCGTAGGTCGATCCCGTGATCGGTCACTCCTCGTCCCCGCGATTGCGACGACGCCACTGCACGGCGGCCGTGAGCAATCGGATCCCGAGAGCGAGGAAGATCAGATTTGCGATCATCTGCACCGACACGACGGCTCGCGCGGTCTCGGTTACAGCGGAGATGTCCCCGAATCCCACCGTGGAGAAGACCGTCAGACAGAAGTACAGGGCATCGACGCGGGACAGTGGTTCGGTGAAGTTGTCCGGATGCGCCACGGACATGCGGAGGTAAAGGGTTGCGAAGACCACGAGATAGGCGGACACGATCGTGGTGAGTGCCTCGACGGCCTGGACCGCCGGGTACTCGGACGCGAGAATCCTGCGGATCTGCCACCAGCCGACCATCAGGACCGCAGTGCCACCACCGACGAGGGTCAGGACCTCGGACGTGCTGCGGACATGCTCGACCGGAATCACGAAGTAAACGCTGACCAGCACGAAGGCGGTGAGCGTCGGACGCGCTATCGCGGTCAGGATCAACCGTTTCCGCTCCCGCGGATCAGGTGTGCGCGGAGGATCGGCCACGGTCGTCCCCGTCCCGGAATGATGACCTTTGCCCCTACGGTATCGATCGGGCCGGGGCGACGATGGGAAGACCGAGTATCCGATCCGGCCCGGAAGGTCGACGCGGGCGGGGAGTGTGGGGAGTCGTCGATGACCGAACACGAACTGTGGGTCCGACCGATCGCGGAGGTGGGCGCCGCCGACGCGCCGACCGTCGGTGGCAAGTCCGCGAACCTCGGAGAGCTCACCCGCGCAGGCTTTCCGGTACCGCCGGCGTTCGCCGTCACCACCGCCGCCTATCTCGACGCGATGGACGCAGCCGGCATCCGATCCCGGCTGGCCGCCGAGGCCGTGCCCGACCCCGATATCGACGACGCCACCCTCATCCGTACCTCCGCGGAACTCGCCGCCCTGGTGACGGGTTCGAGCGTCCCGGCCGGGATGCGCGCGGCGATCGTCTCCGCCTACGAGAGCCTCGGTCCCGACGCGCCGGTTGCAGTGCGGTCGTCGGCTCCCGCGGAGGACGCCTCCGACACATCGTTCGCCGGGATCCACGAGTCGTACACGAACGTCATCGGTCCGGACGCGGTGATCCGCGCGGTGCAGGCGTGCTGGGCCTCGTTGTGGTCCGAACGCGCCCGCACCTACCGAGGGTTGCGCGGGGTGACCGACGAGCCGTCCATCGCGGTGGTGGTCCAGGTGATGGTGAAGTCCGAATTGTCGGGCGTGGCCTTCACGGCCGACCCGCGCACGGGCGAACTCGATCGCATCGTCATCGAGGCAGCTCTCGGTCTCGGAGAGGTCGTCGTCGGCGGGCAGGTCGAACCCGACACCTATGTCGTCGCGAAGGACGGCCTCGAGGTGCTCGACGTGCGTCTCGGTCATCAGGAGTTCCGCATCACCTCCACCGACAGCGGGGACAGTCGCGTCGCCGTCGATCCCACGCGCCGCACCCGAGTGCTCGACGACGATCAGCTCGTGCGCGTCGCGCGCCTGGCCGCCGGAGTCGAAGAGCACTACGGGCGCCCCCAGGACCTCGAGTTCGCGTTCGCGGACGACGAATTGTGGATCGTGCAGACCCGCCCGATCACCACGCTCGATCACCCGGCGGCGCCCGCCCCGTCCGGAAACGGCGAGGCACGAGCGTTGCTGGCCGGTCTCGGTGCCGGCCCCGGGACGGCGACCGGCCGAGTGCGGGTGCTCCACGAACTGGTCGACGGGAAGAAGCTGAGCGACGGCGAGATCATCGTGGCGCCGATGACCAGACCCGACTGGTTGCCGATTCTGCGCCGCGCCGGCGGCATCGTCACCGACGGTGGTGGTATCACCTGCCACGCGGCCATCGTCGGACGCGAACTCGGCAAGCCCGTCGTGGTCGGTGCACGTACCGCCACCAAGGATCTGAAGGACGGGCAACTGATCACCGTCGACGGCAACGCCGGTGTGGTGTTCGACGGCGCAGTCCACACGGCGGAACGGCCCGTCGCGACGGTATCCGCGTCTGCGGCGTCGGCCGTAGCCGCCGAAACCGTTACGGCCACAGCGGTCTACGTCAATCTCGCGACTCCGGATGCCGCGGAGTCGGTCGCCGCGACCGATGTCGACGGCGTCGGTCTGCTCCGTGCCGAGTTCATGATCACCGAAGCACTCGCGGGCGAACACCCTTCGCACATGATCGCGCAGGGGCGCCGCGACGAGTACGTGGAGAAGATGGCGGGTGGCCTGGCGCGGATCGCGGCGGCATTCGCCCCGCGTCCGGTCGTATACCGTGCGATCGACTTGCGCAGCAACGAATTCGCCGATCTCGAGGGTGGGGAGGTCGAACCCCACGAAGAGAACCCGATGATCGGTTACCGCGGGTGCTTCCGGTACATCCGGGATCCGGAACTGTTCTCCTTGGATCTCGATGTGCTGCACCGGGTTCGGCGCACACACCCGAACGTGCATCTGATGATCCCGTTCGTGCGCACCCGCTGGGAGCTGCGGGACTGCCTCGCCCAACTCGACCGGCATCCGCTCGGTTCCGACCAGCGCATGCAGCGCTGGATCATGGCCGAGGTCCCGTCGGTCGTCTACTGGTTGCCGGAATACGCGAAGCTCGGCATCCACGGCGTGTCCATCGGAACCAACGACCTCACGCAGTTGATGCTCGGCGTGGACCGGGACTCGGAGGTGTGCAAGGACCTGTTCGACACCCTCGACCCCGCGGTGCTCGACGCGATCGACCACATCATCGAACGGGCCTCGGCCGCGGGACTGACGACGTCGTTGTGCGGTCAGGCCGTGTCGACGAGCACCGACCTCGCCGAGCATCTCGTGCGGCGCGGCATCACCTCCGTGTCGGTCGCGCCCGACGCCGCGGCGCAGACGAGACGGACGGTGGCGCGAGCGGAACAACGCATCCTGCTCGACCGCGCCCGGCGCGCCGGGGCATGACCGGCGGGGAACCGTCCTTCGTCAGGGGCGCCGCGCACTACGGGACGACCATCACGGGCCAGGTCACCGTGTACAGCAGCGCCCATGTGGTGGATCCCAGCATCAGGTTCGGGACCCCGCCTCGACCACGACGGCCGAGAACGAGCAACTGCGCATCGGCAGCGTGCGATGCCAGATAGTGGGAGGGCTGGTCCAGCACCACCACCGGGTGCACCCGCACGTCGGGGAACTCCTCGCCGTGCCCGGCGAGACTCTCGGACAACAGTGCCCGCTCCTTGTTCTCCACGCTGTCCCACTCGATCCGGAATCGGAACGGACCGCGCACATCGAGGTCGGACCACGCGTGGGCTGCCACCACGTCGGTGCCGCGCAGCGAGGCCTCCTCGAACGCGGCGGACACCGCGCACACTGTGCTCCGAACCGTCGACGCCGACGACCACCGGACGCGTGACCACCGCTCGGCTGACCGAACCGAATCGCTCCCAGCCGAACCGGTTGTCCCCGGCCCCGACCACGACCATCGACGCCGACTTCGATCGGTCCACCAGTTCGAGCGACGGAGAATCGGTGCACAGGTGGGTCTCGATGTCGAGCTCATCCTCGGGCACCGCGCGGCGCGCGTATCCGGGCGGCATCGAGGAGCATGTCGCGTCCCTCGGATCCCTCCTGCTCGAAGAATCCGGCGGGCATGCCGATCGGGACACCGAACGTGTTGCGGACCGACACGATGGTGACCAGCGACAACCGGAGCCGGCACCGTTCCGCCTCGCGAGCTGCCCAGACCACGGCCTGCAGGGACGCTCTCGATCCGTCCACTCCGGCGACGATGGGGTGGTGTGCTGTCATCACGATCACCTCGGTGCCTGTCCGAGCTGCGGGCACGGCCGTTTCGGGCCCTGCTTTTTCCGGGATCCTGCGGTTTCGGGACCCTGCCAGCACACGCTCGGACCGGTCGGTCGCACAAGAGTCGACGGTCCCGACCTGCCCGCAGGAAGTGACCGAAGACCCTCACGTGCCGTGCACGCCGCTTCTCACACTGGAGACTGCATCCGGCGCAATCACCCACTGCCGAAAGGCCCCGCCATGTCCGTCCTGATCGGCTACGCGACCGCTCGAGGGTCGACGCGGGGAATCGCCGAACGCATCGCTACGGGACTGGAAAGCCGCGGTGCCGTGGAACTGCGCGCGCTCGGCGATGTCGCGTCGGTACGAACGTACGAGGCGCTGATCGTCGGAAGTGCGATCCACAACGGGCAGTGGCTCCCCGAGGCTTCCGATGCGATCTATCGGCTGGGCACCGAATCGGAAGGGCGACCGGTGTGGGCGTTCTCCGTCTCGTCGATCGGAGCGACCAGCACGATTCTCTCGCCCCGGGTGGCGGCATATCTGCGACGGGTCACGCCGGAACCTCGGGCGGTGCAGAACCTCCGTTCGATCACCGATGTGCGTGATCACCGTTTCTTCGCCGGTGCCATCGCTTCGGGCGACTGGGCCGGAATCGGGCGGATCGTCTTCCGGCTGATGGGCGGACACTACGGCGATGCCCGGGACTGGGTCGACGTCGACGCGTGGACGGAGAGGATCCGGGAAGGCCTCATCGATATACCGCGTGATCAGGGCTGACCGGTGCCGGTCGGGCCGGCCGGGGGAGTGACGGAGACCTAGCCATTTCCCCAGCCACAGCCACCGCGACAACGGTTCGTCGAGATCGCCGCGCAGATGCACCGGATAGGGCACCGCCGCCGGGTGCGAAGGTGCGGTGACCGGAGTGGCGCCGGTAGCGGGAGCGGACACCGGACTGGGCGGCGGAGGCCCGTGCCGACCGAGTCCGACCGCGCCGGCGAGCAGCAGAGGGACACCGACGGCGAGAAGAACCAGACCGAGGATCAGCAGGGCGAGCACGGCCGGTCCGAGCAGGTCGATGTGGATCCCGGCGCGCACGTCCACGCCGATCCCTGCGGATGCGTCGGCGTTCATCACCACCACGGTCCATGTGCCGTCGCGCAGATCCCATTCCACTTGCTGGGTGCCGGTCCCTTCCGCCGATGCGACCCAGAACTGTTGCGCGTAAGGAGCAGCCGGGGTGTCGCCCCCGGGAACGTCACGGTAGGTGACCTCGAACGGCTCGAACCGCAGATCGGTCACGACGGTGTGGGCGACCCCTGAGAGATAGGCCTCGACCTCCCCGACGGGAGCGATCCCGACGAACACCGCCGATGCGGGATCGAGTGCGGTGGCCTGCACCAGAAGCCGGCCGATGTCCTCACTGCGCAGACCCGTGGGGCTCTGATCGTCGGTGACGAGGTCGAGACGTTCGGAGACCAACGCGTGCGTCTGCGTCCGGAGGGTCCCCTCGGGACCGGTGATGAAACCGTCGGCGCGCTGGACGACGAAGAACCACCCCAGAATGAGCGCTCCGACCGCGGCAGCGCCTCCGAGGAGCACGAGGAGAATACCGACGACCAGCATGACCACTTTGCCGACGTTCATCGATCCGTCCTCCGCGCACCGTGACGATCACCGAGTCGCTACGGGAGGGTGTTCGTAGAACGATTGTGGCAGCTCGATCGGTCTTTCTCGGCGTCAATCGAGCATTACGGGGTATCGAGAACTTCCTCGGCCGATCGAGCGATCAGCGAAGGCCGAAGGACGGACTCTCCTCGCGCCGCCGCGCGACGATGTCGTCGAACGCGTCGATCAGCCCCTCGGGATACCAGCGGGGATTCGTGTCGGCGGTGGTGGCGACGAGCAGCAACTGGTGTTCGCGTGCGTCCACGGCTACCCGGGCGAGCCGGGTGCGCCCCTCGTCGTCGAGCGCCGCGACCGTGGCGGCGAGATCGGCGACGAGCAACACGCGCGGGGGGTCGACGACCGGCGAATCGAGTTCGGCGACCACGTCGGTGATCTGATCGGTGGTGGTGGCCCAGCAACACGGCCCCGTGGGGAGCGAGGCGGAGCCACCGAGCCAGCGATGACGACGGTGCGGATCGATGACCACCAGGTCGTGGGTGCCGCCGGTCAGTGTCGTCATCGCGATCAGGTCGAGCGACACGCTGGGCGACGAGCGGCGCTCGTCGCGTCGGATCAGCAGGTGCCGTCCGGCGGACAGATCCCACGAGACGGGCGTGCCGTCGTTGTCGCGCCCGAACGGGATCGTCGTCCGGCACGCGATCACCCGGGAGCCCGGTCCGCGAGCGGGGCGCACCGGGACAGACGATCGACACGGTCGACGAGTGGGCGGAGTGGCGGGCATCGACATGGTGGATCCGTTTCGTGTCGCTGGTTCCGGAGCGATCCTCGGACGACCGAACTGTAGAGGCGGGCACCGACAGGAACGGCCGCGTGCAGGTCGCGGCCGTCACTGCTCGTCCGCTTCGGGGTAACCGCCCGATTGCGACAGCCCTCGCCGTAGCCGCCCTCACCGCCCTCGGCGGTCACATCGCCTCCGCAGCGCCCGCGCCGATCGTGGACGACACCGGCGCGATCCCTGCTCCCAGCAGTACCCAGATCTCGTTCGCGCACACCCCGACCGGTCTGCGCGCCGGCACTGCGAACGAGCACGAGTCCCGCGCCGACGTGTCGATCGTCAAGATGTATCCGGCCGAGTACGTTCTCACCTACGTCGATCCTGCGGATCACGCCGACGCGACGGAGATGATCCGGTCGTCGAACGACGCGATCGCGGACCGCCTGCACGCGGAATACCCCCAGGCGATCTCGTCGACCGCGGCGGAGTTCGGGCTCACCGACACCCACGTGCCCGGCTACTGGGGTGTGGGCACCACGTCGACGCACGACATGGTCACCTATCGCGAGACGAAGAAGCGCACTGATCCCGGTTCGCCGGTGCTCGCCGCGATGGCCACGGCCTACGACACCGCGGTCGACGGATATCCGCAGGACTACGGCACGGCGCTGATCGCCGGAGTGATCGGCACGAAGCGGGGTTGGAGCGACGACCGCTCGTTCCACGCCTCCGCCTCGTTCGGTCCCGATTTCTCGGTCGCGGCGTCGACCTACGGATCGGCAGGGACGCTCTCGGAGCACGTCCTCGGCGCGTTCACCGAAAGGGTCCCACCCGGACCGGAGACCGGTCCTTCTCTGCAGGATTGCCCGCCGCTGTGCCGGCTCGCCGACGATCCGCTTCTCGGGCCGCCCGCGCAGGATCTCCTCGACGGGTTGCCGCCGGTCGTCACCGATCCGATCTGCGGCTGATCCCGGTAGGCATCAGATGCGGCGCATAACGGACACGACGGTGCCCAGCACCACCGCCTCGTCGCCGTCGAGGACGGGATAGGCGGAATTCCGGGGTTCGAGGTGGACGTGGCCGCCTCGGCGCCGGTACACCTTGACCGTCGCCTCGCCGTCGATCATCGCCGCGACGATCTGACCGGAGTGGGCCTCGTGCTGCCGCCGAACCACCACTGTGTCGCCGTCGCAGATCGCCGCGTCGACCATCGAGTCGCCTCGCACGCGAAGCGCGAAGACCGTGCCGGAGCCGACCAGATCGCGGGGGAGGGTGAGCAGGTCGTCGGTGTGCTCCTCGGCGAGAATCGGTGCGCCCGCGGCGATGTCGCCGACGACCGGCACGGTCACGGTGTCGTCGGATGCGCGTTCACCGCCGGACGAGCCGAGGAAGGGGCGCACGTCGAGCTGGCGTGCCACAGCGGTGCCGCGGCGGAGGAAACCCTTGTCCGCGAGGCTCTTCAGATGCTTCGAGACCGTCGACGTCGACCGCAGACCCACCGAATCGGCGATCTGCCGGGTGCTCGGCGACGATCCCTGCGCAACGATCCAGTCGCGGATCGCGGCCAGGATCTGCTGCTGGCGCAGCGGCAGGGACGCGGGGTCGAGGCCCCCGAACATGTCGAACTCGTCGAAACCGGTCACCCGGAGAATCGTAGCTACGCGGTCTCCGCCAGGTCCGGGGGAGTACCTGCGGAGGAGCTCTGCCCGTTCTGCAGCTGTTCCATGGCCCGTCGCTCCCGCAGCGCCCGGATGAGCTGCCGCTCCTGCAACTCCGCCGGATCGGCGGACAGGCCGGGAATCGAGAATCCGACCAGGGCACCTGCCAGCAGCGCGAGCGCCACCCGCGCCGAGTCGCCCTCCCGGATGCCCAGGACGAGTTCCACGAACACGAGCGCTCCGACGGCGACGAACACCACTGCGATCAGGGCCAGGATCCGGCGGATCCTGGGCTTCGGACGCGATCCCGGCGCCAACGGCATCGACTGGGCCGCGAGCTGCCACAACCGGGCATCGACGCTCTCCCGCAGGGGGCGCTTCCGGAACTCGTCGCCGAGTCCGTTGTAGATGGCCAGATCGGCTGCGATCCGGGTCCGGAGGTTTCGACGGGACAGCTCGCGCGACAGACGTGCGGCCGCCCACGACACCACCCCGGTGACGAGTGCAACGACGACGGGAACCCAGATACTCACGCCGGAACATTACGACAGCGGAGCCGGAATCGGCGGGATGCGGAAAGCGTGCTCCGGCCGTGTAGCGCGAACCGAAAAGTGGTGCCCCCGGTGAGACTCGAACTCACACTGGACGGGTTTTGAATCCGTTTCCTCTGCCAATTGGGATACGGGGGCGTTGCGGACACCACTGTAGAGGATCGGGCGAAGCGGGCGCGCACCGGTACCCTTCTTACGTTCCACCCTGCACCGGGGACCGCCAGTACCGAGGGGAAGGCCCGACCATGACCTCCGCGCCGCACGACAGCACACCAACTCCTCGTCGGGTCGTCGTAGCGGAAGACGAGGCCCTGATCAGGCTCGATCTCGTCGAAATGCTGCGCGAGGAGGGCTACGAGGTGGTCGGTGAGGCCGGCGACGGACAGCGTGCCGTCGAACTCGCCGAGGAACTCCGGCCCGACCTGGTGATCATGGACGTCAAGATGCCGCGCCGCGACGGCATCGACGCCGCCTCGGAGATCGCACAGCGGCGCATCGCCCCTGTGGTCATTCTCACAGCCTTCAGTCAGCGCGAGCTCGTCGAACGCGCCCGCGACGCAGGCGCCATGGCGTATCTCGTCAAGCCGTTCTCGAAGAGCGATCTCGTGCCCGCCATCGAGGTGGCCGTCAGCCGCTTCTCCGAGCTGCGCGAGCTCGAGCGCGAGGTGCAAGGGCTCAACGAGCGATTCGAGACCCGCAAGCTCGTCGACCGGGCCAAGGGACTGCTCATGGAGAAGCATGCGATGACCGAACCGGAGGCGTTCCGCTGGATCCAGCGCGCCGCGATGGACCGCCGTACCACCATGAAGCAGGTCGCGGTGGTCGTCCTCGAGACCCTCGGAAGCGACACCGCCGGCTAGCCGCGCGAACCGGTTTCGAGTGCTCACGGCGCCCGACGCGTTACCGCCACATCAAATCTCCGCCCCGCAGATAACGGTCGTATCACAAGGATTTCGGCCGGGTTCGCGGGGTGCTTCCGACCGCTATGTTTCGACCACATCCGGAATCCGCCGGATGCGGTGTCAGGCGTTCGAAGGAGAGTTGAATGGCAAGACGGACTCTGGTCCGCGCCGTAGCGGTACTCGGTGCTGCGACGCTCGCCCTCACCGGGTGTGGTTCGGACAGCGACGATTCGGCATCCGGTACGTCGGCCGGTGACGAGGGGGCGGCGGCCGCGACGACCGTCGAGACCGACTGCGAACCACAGCAGGCCACAGCAGGGGCGACTCCCGCCACGGGACCGCTGAAGATCGGCACGATTCTCCCCGAGACCGGCAGTCTCGCCTTCCTCGGACCGCCCGAGGTCGCTGCCGTCCGGCTCGCCGTCGACGACATCAACGCCGCGGGCGGTGTTCTCGACCAGCCGGTCGAACTGTTCCCGGGCGATTCCGGGGACACGACGACCGACACCGCGAACACCACCGTCGACCGGCATCTCGCCAACGGCACCCAGGTGATCGTCGGCGCCGCCTCGTCGTCGGTCTCGCTCAAGGTGATCGACAAGATCGTCAGTGCCGGCGTGGTGCAGTTCTCGCCGGCGAACACCTCCGACCAGTTCGTCTGCTACGCCGACCGCGGGTTGTACTTCCGCACCGCCCCGACCGACGTGCTCCAGGCGCAGGCGCTCGCGCAGCTGATCGCCGAGGACGGGGCGCAGCGCGTGTCGATCCTGGCGCTGAACGATCCGTACGGCACCGGCCTCGCCGAGAACACCGTGACCAATCTCGTCGACGCCGGTATCCCGGAGGACCAGATCCAGAAGATCATCTACGACCCCAACGCGCAGTCGTTCAACGCGGAGGTCGACCAGGTGGCCAACTTCGCACCGGATGCTGTGGCACTCATCGGCTTCGAGGAGTCGGCGAAGATCATCACCCGCATGCACGAGGTGGGCATCGGCCCGTCCGACGGCATGGCGGTCTTCGGTGTCGACGGCAACATGGGGAACGCGCTGGGCGAGAACGTCGCCGAAGGACTGCTCGACGGCATGGCCGGCACCACGCCGCTGACCGACACCGGCGAGGAGTTCCAGCAGCGACTGCTCGGCGTCGATCCGGGCCTGATCGACTTCAACTACGCCGGAGAGTCCTACGACGCCGTGATCGTCTCGGCGCTGGCCGCGGAACAGGCAGGGTCGACCGCGGGGGTGGACATCGCCGCGAACATCAACTCGGTGACCCGCGACGGGGAGAAGTGCACCAGCTACCAGCAGTGCCTCGACCTGCTCCGTGCGGATCAGGACCTCGACTACGACGGTGCCACCGGTGAACTCACCTTCGTGGATGCGGGCGAACCCGGCGTGGGCTCGTACGGCCGACTCGTGTTCGGTCCCGACAACACCCTGACCACCGAGGACTACATCGTGGTGGGTGAGTGCCCCGCCGGTCGTGAGCGAAGGGGTGATCGCCGGTAGGCGGTCACCCCTTCCGCTTCTCCCGGCTGCCGGCGAGAGTGCCGAGATACAGTTCGACGACCTTCGGGTCGTGCATGAGATTGCTGCCGGTGTCGGTGTACGCGTTGCGGCCCTGGTCGAGAACGTATCCGCGATCGCAGATCTGCAGGCAGCGACGCGCGTTCTGCTCGACCATGATGATCGACCCCCCCGCCGCGTTGATCTTCTTGCAGCGGATGAAGACCTCGTCCTGGAACATCGGCGACAGTCCCGCCGACGGCTCGTCGAGGAGCAGCACCGACGGCTCCATCATCAGCGCGCGGCCCATCGCGACCATCTGCCGCTCACCACCGGAGAGCGCTCCCGCCTTGACCTTCCGGCGCTCGGACAGCAACGGGAACAACGACGCCACCCGCTCGAACTGCTTCTCGAAGTCCTTCGGACGCAGATAGATCCCCATCTCGAGGTTCTCCTCGATGGTCAGTGAGGGAAACACGTTCTGCGTCTGCGGCACGTAGCCGATCCCCTTGCGCACCAGGATGTGTGCGGGCGCCGAGGTGATCTCGTCCCCGCCGAGCGTGACGGTGCCGCTGCGGATGGGGATGAGGCCGAACAACGCCTTGAGCAGGGTCGACTTGCCGGCTCCGTTCGGGCCGATGATGCCCACGATCTCACCGTCGCGCAGGTAGAAGTTGCAACCGCGCAGAATATCGACCCCGGGGAAGTAACCGGCCACGAGATCGTCGGCGCGCAGGAGAGCTATGGTCGCCAGGCGCGCATGTTCCTCCGGGGTCGCGGCACGTTCCGCCGGCGTCGTCCCGGTGAGTGCAGGAGTGATGTTGTCGCTCAAGGCTTCTCCAGGGTCGTGGCCGTCGCGTCGGTCGACGCCGAATCGGGATCGGACAGGTCGCCTCCGGCCTCGAGGGTCTGCGCTTCCGCGTCCGCGAGGGCGTCGGCGAGTTCGGCGGTCGCGCCCACGGGATTGCCCTCGTCGTCGAATTCGAGTGCCTGGTCGTGGTGACTGCCGAGATAGGCGTCGACCACGGCCGGATCGGACGACAGGGCGTCCGGCGGTGCCTCCGCGATCACCGAACCCTGCGCCATCACCACGACCCAGTCGGAGATGTCGCGGATGACGTCCATGTCGTGCTCGACGAATACCACGGTCGTCCCGTCGTCGCGCAGGGTCTTGATGTGTCCCAGCAGATTCTGCGTGAGCGCCGGATTGACGCCGGCCATCGGCTCGTCGAGCATGACGACGGTCGGTTCGGTCATCAGCGCACGGGCCATCTCGAGCAGTTTGCGTTGACCGCCGGACAGTGAACCGGCGAAGTCGTCGGCCTTCGCGGCCAGACCGAAACGGTCGAGCAGTTCGTATGCGCGCGCGGTGATCTCGCGTTCCTGGCGGCGCCACGTCCACGGTAGCAGTGCACCGGCCATGCGCTCGCCGGTCTGGTGCCGGGCGCCGAGGCGGACGTTGTCGAGGACCGTCATCTTCGACAGCGCCTTGGTGAGCTGGAAGGTGCGCACGATCCCGCGCCGCGCCACCTGATGGGGATGGAGCCGGCCGAGCGGGACGCCGTCCATCGCCCAGGTGCCGGTGTCGGGCCGGTCGAAGCCCGTGAGGAGATTGAAGAGGGTGGTCTTGCCGGCGCCGTTCGGGCCGATCAGGCCGGTGATGCACGAGCGCTGGATCTCGAGGTGGGCCACGTCCACGGCCTTGAGCCCTCCGAATGTGCGGCACAGATCGTCGACGACGAGGATCGGGTCGGGTTTGGCGGCGCCGGGGGCGCGGTCGACGCCGGCGAACAGTGCGGCGCGTTCGTCCGCGCCGAGGACCGTGCGCGGTGGTGTCGGGTCGGGTCGGATCGTGTCAGGCATCGAGTTGCACCTTCCGCTTGCTTCCCAGGATGCCTTGTGGCCTGAAGACCATCATCACCGCGATGAGGATGCCGAGCAGCACGTACCGCATCGCGCCGACCTGTTGTTCGGTGAGCGGGAGCAGCGGGTCGGGTCCGGCGATCGCCTGACGCAGGAAGGCATCCGGGAGGGTGAGCAGGAACCAGAACACCATGGCGCCGAGCACCGGTCCGAAGACCGTTCCCGCACCCCCGAGGATCAGCGCGCCGAACGCGAAGAAGGTCTGCGCGGTCGAGTAGAAGTCGGGGTTGATCGACTTGGTCTGCAGAGCGTTGAAGACGCCGCCGAGACCGCCGATCATGCCGCCGAGTACCAGGGCCTGCATCTTGTAGGCGAAGACGTTCTTGCCGAGCGCGCGGGCAGCGTCCTCGTCCTCACGCACCGCCTCGAGGACCCGCCCCCACGGACTGTGGGAGAGGAGGTAGACCAGCCCGCACAGCAACAGCACGAGGGTCCAGCCGACGACCATCGCCCACAGGTCGTCGCCGTAGAACCGCATACCGAGCAGGTTGTACTGGCGACTCGAATCGAACGGGCTCAGGGACGTGAACGGGTCGGCGAAACCCCACAGGCCGCGGGTCGATCCGGTCACCGAGTCGGACGCGGTCGAGCGGAACATCAGCCGCAGGATCTCCGCCGCGGCGATCGTCGCGATGGCGAGATAGTCGGCCCGCAACCGCAGGGTGGGGATGCCGAGTACGAGCGCGAGCAGACCTGCCAGTGCGAGACCGACGAGGATGCCCACCCACAACGGCTGGTCGTAGGTGACGGTCATGATGCCCACGCCGTAACCGCCCAGGAGGGCGAAACCGATCTGCCCGAAGTTCAGCAGCCCTGCATAGCCGTAGTGCAGGTTCAGGCCGATCGCGAGCAGTGCGTAGAAGATCGCCGACGGGCCGATGAGCTGGGCGAAGGAAACCTGGAGTACCGACACGATATCCATGGGTCAACCGATCCTTGTCCGACTGCCGAGGATGCCCTGGGGGCGGATGACCAGGATGACGATGAGTACGAGCAGACCGCCGATGTACTTCAGGTCCGGGTTGATCACGAGGGTGGACAACTGGACCAGCAGTCCCACCACGACGCAGCCGACCAGTGCACCGTAGGCGGTGCCGAGGCCGCCGAGGATGATGCCGGCGAACATCAGCAGGAGCAGCTTGAAGCCCATCTCCCACTGCACGCGCCCGCCGAGTTCCGACAGGCCGAACAGCACCCCGCCGAGCGCGGCGAGCCCGCCACCGAGACCCCACACGAAGCGGATGACGTGTTCGACGTCGATCCCCGACGATGCCGCGAGGTCGCGGTTGTCGGCCACCGCGCGCATCGCCTTGCCGATCCGGGTGCGCTGCAGCAGCAGGGCGACCCCGACGAGCACCACCAGGCTGATCACGATGCACGCGAGGTTGCCCGGGGTGATCGCGATCGGCCCCCACACCAGTTGCTGCTGTGCCTGGTAGTCGTCGAACGGCTGGGTGCGGTCGGAGTAGAAGGCCAGGATGAGATAGCGCAACGAGATCGCGAGGCCGATCGACACCACCAGCTGGGCGATCAGGCCCGTGTGGCGGCGCCGGAGCGGAGCCCAGATGAGTGCGTTGTTGAGCAGGCCGATGATGACGCCGACGATCACCGCCAGGATCGTGGCCGGTATCAGCTGGACACCGAGGGTGACATTGAAGATCCACGCCGCGACCGCCCCGAGGGTGACCAGCTCGCCGTGGGCGAAGTTCGTCAGGCCGGTCGTGCCGAAGATCAGACTCAGGCCCACTCCGGCGATCGCGATGACCAAACCGAAACGCAGACCGTCGACGATCGTGCGCACCAGCGTCTCGCCCCACGCGACCGTCGAACCGCTACGCGCCTCCCCGAACGAGAAAATCACCGTGTTCGCCCGTCCCGGAGCGACATCGCGGGTCACCGAGGTCTGGACGGTGACGTCGTCGGGCAGGCTCTCGGTGTCGACCTCGAAGACGTACGTGCCCGGCGGAACGGTGAGTTCCCAGCGCCCACCGTCGGCGGACTCCGTCTCGGTGACCACCTCGCCGCTCTCGGTGGTCGCACGGACGACGACACCGTCGAGTCGTTCGCCGGCATTGTTGAGCGTTCCGCGGACGGTCACCCCCTCCGCGGATTCCTCGTCGGGTGCGGCCGGTGCCGTGTTCGCGGGCGGTGAGGGTGGGTCCGGCGGATCCTGGGCGGAGGAGAGGCCGGCGCCGACGAGGACGAACAGGACACTCGCGAGCGTGACGAGTGCGGCGCGGACCGATCGGTGGAGGGTCGAGGTCGGTCGTCGCCGACATCCCGAGGTAGGGGCCACGCAGGTCCTCCCGGTGGGTGCGCTGTCATCGAGCGCGGCACTGCGCCCGGGGCATCATCGTCAACCTCGATGACGCCGGACTACGGTGTCGTGACAGGGGACTCTAGCGGCTGGATCGCACGTCCACGGGAAAAATTGGATCACCCGGACGTTTCGGTCTCGTTTCTTCGGACAACGAGTGTTCGCACATACCGGAGAGGTGCTGGTCGGGCGGTGTGGCCGACGCTGTCGTCCTCGGTCCCTAGACTGGCACGCGTGACCCGTGCATCCACTTCCGCGACGTCCACCGCGGCCACCGACGACCGCCCGACCCTGCTGCTCCTCGACGGCCATTCCCTCGCGTTCCGCGCGTTCTACGCGCTGCCCGCCGAGAACTTCAAGACCCACAGCGGGCAGACCACGAACGCGGTCTACGGGTTCACCTCCATGCTCATCAACCTGCTGCGCGACGAGCAGCCCACGCACGTCGCGGCGGCATTCGACGTCAGCCGCAAGACCTTCCGTGCCGAACTGTTCGCCGCCTACAAGGCCCAGCGCAGCGCCGCACCCGACGACTTCAAGGGGCAGATCGACCTCACCAAGGACGTCCTCGGCGCGATGGGGATCCCGGTGATGGCGATCGAGGGCTACGAGGCCGACGACATCATCGCCACGCTCGCGACGCAGGCGCACGCCCAGGGCTTCCGGGTGCTCGTGGTGACCGGCGACCGCGACGCGCTCCAACTCGTCAACGGCGACATCACGGTGCTGTATCCGCGGCGCGGCGTCTCCGACCTGACGCGCTTCACCCCCGACGCGGTGGAGGAGAAGTACGGACTCACCCCCCAGCAGTATCCGGACTTCGCGGCGCTGCGCGGCGACCCGAGCGACAACCTGCCCGGCATCCCCGGCGTGGGCGAGAAGACCGCCGCGAAATGGATCCGCGAGTACGGAAGCCTGAGCGGACTCGTCGACCGCGTCGACGAGGTGCGCGGCAAGACCGGCGACGCGCTGCGCGAGAACCTGTCCAACGTGTTGCTCAACCGCCAGCTCACCGAGATGGTGCGCGACGTGGCCGTGCCGTACACCCCCGAACAACTCGCCCTCGCCCCGTGGGACCGCGACCGCATCCACCGCCTGTTCGACGACCTCGAGTTCAAGGTGCTGCGCGACCGGCTGTTCGAGACGCTCTCGTCGGCCGAGCCCGAGGCCGAGGAGGGCTTCGAGGTGCGCGGCGGGATCGTCGAGCCGGGTGCCCTCGGCGACTGGCTCGCCGAGCACGCCCCGGCGGGTCGACGTCATGGGCTCGCCGTGGTGGGCACCGGCACTCCCTACGGAGGCGACGCGACCGCGATCGCCGTCGCCGGGGCCGACGGTGAGGGCGCCTATGTGAGCACGGTGGCGCTCACGCCCGAGGACGAGAACGCCCTCGCCGCATGGCTCGCGAACCCCGCAGTGGAGAAGGCCGTGCACGAGGCGAAGTTCGCCATCCACGCGCTGCGCGGACGCGGCTGGACGCTCGCCGGCATCACCAGCGACACCGCGCTCGCCGCCTATCTGGTGCGGCCCGGCCAGCGCTCGTTCAAGCTCGACGACCTGTCGCTGCGCTACCTCAAGCGTGAGCTGCGAGTGGAAGACACCGGCGCGCAACAACTCTCGTTGCTCGACGACGAAGACGCCGCCGACGCGCAAGCGGCCGAGGCGCAGATCCTCGCGGCGCGCGCCGTCGTCGACCTCGCCGCGGCCCTCGACACCGAACTCGGCGAGATTGAATCGGTGCGCCTGCTCACCGAGATGGAACTGCCCCTGCTCGAGGTCCTCGCAGAACTCGAGGCCACCGGCATCGCCGTCGACTCGGCGCACCTGCACGACCTGCAGTCCGAATTCGCGGCCCAGGTCGCCGCCGCCGCGAACGCCGCCTACGAGGTGATCGGCAAGCAGATCAACCTCGGCTCGCCGAAACAGTTGCAGGTGGTGCTGTTCGACGAGCTCGAGATGCCGAAGACGAAGAAGACCAAGACCGGCTACACCACCGACGCGGATGCCTTGCAGAACCTGTTCGACAAGACGGGCCATCCCTTCCTCGAACACCTGCTCGCGCACCGTGAGCACACCAAGATGAAGACCACCGTCGACGGACTCATCAAGTCCATCGCCGACGACGGTCGCATCCACACCACCTTCAACCAGACCGTCGCGGCGACGGGCCGGCTCTCGTCGACCGAGCCGAACCTGCAGAACATTCCGGTGCGGACCGAGGCCGGTCGCCGGATCCGCGACGGTTTCGTGGTGGGCGACGGATTCGACGTGCTGCTCACCGCCGACTACAGCCAGATCGAGATGCGCATCATGGCGCACCTGTCGGCCGACGAGGGGCTCATCGAGGCATTCCGTACGGGCGAGGACCTGCACACCTTCGTGGCGTCGCGGGCGTTCGGGCTGCCGCTCGAGGAGGTCACCCCGGAGCTGCGTCGCCGCGTCAAGGCGATGTCCTACGGTCTCGCCTACGGGTTGAGCGCCTACGGTCTCGCCCAGCAGCTGAAGATCTCCACCGACGAGGCCCGCGAGCAGATGGAGGCCTACTTCACCCGCTTCGGCGGCGTGCGCGACTACCTCTACAACGTGGTCGAGGAGGCCCGCAAGGTCGGCTACACGTCCACCCTCTACGGCCGCCGCCGGTACCTGCCCGACCTCAACAGCGACAACCGGCAGCGCCGGGAGATCGCCGAGCGCGCCGCGCTCAACGCCCCCATCCAGGGCACGGCCGCCGACATCATCAAGGTCGCGATGATCGACGTGCAGAAGGCGCTCAGCGAGGCCGGACTGCGGTCGCGGATGCTGCTGCAGGTGCACGACGAACTCGTGCTCGAAGTGGTCGAAGCCGAGCGCGAACAGGTCGAGGCGCTCGTGCGCGACAAGATGGACTCCGTCATCGAATTGTCGGTGCCGCTCGAGGTCTCGGTCGGTTACGGCCGCAGCTGGGACGCCGCGGCGCACTGAGTCGCGGGGACACCGAGTCGCAGGGACACCGGCCGCAGGTACACACACCGTACGTACGACGGCGCCCGCCCCCGGATCACCGGGGACGGGCGCGGTCGACGCGACGAGTGGGTCAGCTCTGCTCGGCGCGAGCCTCCGCGATCTGCTTGCGCACATCGTCCATGTCGAGGTTCTTGACCTGCGAGACGAGATCCTCGAGAGCGGCGGGCGGAAGAGCACCGGCCTGGTTGTAGACGAGGATGCCTTCGCGGAACGCCATGATCGTGGGGATCGAGCGGATGTTCGCCGCCGCCGCGATGGCCTGCTCGGCCTCGGTGTCGACCTTCGCGTGCACGACGTCGGGATGCTTGTCCGACGATGCCTCGAAGGTGGGCGCGAACTGCTTGCAGGGGCCGCACCAGTCGGCCCAGAAGTCCACGAGCACGATGTCATTGCTCGTGACGACCTCGTCGAAGTCCTGCTGGGTGAGAGCCTTGGTTGCCACGGAAATCCTTTCGGTCGGGCGTGTCGACGGGTCCAACATCCGGCCGCCGCTGTTTCTTCCCGTTCGTTCCCGCCGTCACGCGTCGTGACGGGGTTCCTTCCGCCACGCTACGTGACGTGTCCGATCCGGGGGTGTCGTCGGGAGGTGCCGATCGAGGGACGCGTCACACGCCGACCGGTTCGACGGACCGCCGGAAGGTCCGTCGGTAGGCCTGCGGAGTGGTCTGGCGCAGGCGCAGGAAATGCTGGCGCAGCACCGCAGCGGTGCCGAAACCGACGCGGTCGGCCACCACGTCGATCGGAAGGTCGGTCTCCTCGAGCAGGCGCTGCGCGGCCAGGACCCGCTGATCGCGGAGCCAGCGCGCGGGCGTGACCCCAACCTCGGCGACGAACCGCCGCGCGAAGGTCCGCGCCGACATGTGCGCCTTCTGCGCCAGTGCGGCCACCGGGAGTTCCCGGTCGAGGTGCTCGCTCATCCAGTCGAGCAACGGCGCGAGCGACTCGTCCTTGCATTCGGGCAGTGGCATCGCGACGTACTGGGCCTGCCCACCGTCGCGGTGCGGTGGCACCACCATGCGCCGGGCGATCGTGTTGGCGACCTGGGCTCCCTGGGCGGAGCGGACGATGTGCAGGCACAGGTCGATGCCGGCCGCGGTGCCTGCGGCGGTGAGGACCGGATGGTCGTCGACGTAGAGCACGTCCCGGTCGACCTGCGCCGTCGGATAGGTCCGGGCGAGACGGTCGGCGTGCATCCAGTGGGTCGTGCAGCGACGCCTGTCGAGCAACCCGGCCGCACCGAGGATGAACGCCCCGGTGCACATGCTCGCCACGCGCGCGCCGCGGTCGACGGCGGCCCGCAGTTTCGCGAACAACGGTTCGAGGCGCCCGTCGTCGAGCGCGATGCCGTCGCTGTTCACCGCTGGCAGGAGAATCAGGTCGGCGTCGTCGAGGAGATCGAGCCTGTGAGGCACCTCGATGGTGTAGCCGAAGCGGGTGCGCACCGGATCGGAGGTCGCGGCGACGAGGTGGAAGTCGTAGGTCGGCAGGCCGTCGTCGGAGCGGTCGAAGCCGAACACCTCGCACGCCACGCCGAGTTCGAAGGTCTCGACGTAGGGGAGGACGGGGACGACCACCTTCTCGAGCCGGCCGGTGGTTCCAGGTGTTCCGGACACGCAACCCAGTGTGACACCGTGGTGGCAGAAAAACGATGTTCTCCGACGGCTCTGCCACTGTCGGGTGGGACCCCGGCGCGGCAGGCTCGAAGCATGATCCTGCTGGTCCTCGTACTTCTGGCGGTCTTTCTCCTCCTCGACGTGCTGGCCCTCACCGGACGCACGCCCGACACCCATATGGAAGTGACGCAGTTCGGCGACTACCGTTTCTGAACGGCGCACCGTCCCGCTGCTCAGGTGAGCAGCCACTCCCGCTTGGCCTCGCCGTCCCAGCGCCGCACTCCTGCACTCGATCCGGTCAGCTGCCGCTCCGGCGTCTGCGCCGCCAGGACCGCGGTACCGATGCGCGCGGCCGGCACCCGCCGTGCGAGGGTGACGTGCGGCGTCCACTCGCCCGGCCGGATGTGTGCGGGGATGCCGGGGCATTCCGAGAGCACCTCGAACACCCGCGCCTGGAGTTCGAGCAGTTCGATCGACGGCACGACCGTGCGGGCGAGCGTCGCGTACCGGCCACCGAAGATCACCACGCCACCGAGCCGGAGGGTGATCCGCCGGACCGTGATGGTGGCCCGCAGCGCGTCCTCGAGTTCGTCCGGCAGGGCATGGGCGACGAACAGCGTCACGTGCGGACGGTTGGATTCGGAACGGACGCGTCCCTGACTGTGCAGGCCGGCGTCGAGCAGCCGGGTCCACTCGTCGCGCACCGCCGTGTCGAGCGGGGCGTCGAGGAGGAGTTCCACCGACTGGACCACGGTAGGCAATGATGACCGGGTGACCGACGACACCGCAACGCTTCAGACCCATCGCATCGGACTTCTCGAGGGGGACGGCATCGGTCCCGAGATCGTGCCGGCGACCCGCAGGATCGTCGACACCGCCGTCGCGGCAGCCGGGGTCGCGGTCGACTGGGTGCCGCTGCCCGTCGGTGCCTCCGCGATCGAGACGCACGGCAGCCCGCTGCCGCAGGTCACCCTCGACACCCTCGCCGAGCTCGACGCGTGGATCCTCGGCCCGCACGACAGCGCCTCGTACCCACCCGAGTTCCGGGGTCAGCTCACTCCGGGCGGTCGGATCCGCAAGCACTTCGACCTGTACGCGAACATCCGGCCGGCGTGCGCACTGCCGGGAGCGGCGTCGGTGTCACCGAAGATGGATCTCGTGGTCGTCCGGGAGAACACCGAGGGTTTCTACGCCGACCGGAACATGGCCGTCGGCAGCGGCGAGTTCATGCCCACACCCGACATCGCACTCGCGGTCGGAGTGATCACCCGCGCCGCCTGTGAACGCATCGCGCACACCGCCTTCGACCTCGCGTCGCGTCGCCGCAAGCGCGTGACCATCGTGCACAAGGCCAACGTGCTCGCCAGCACGACCGGCCTGTTCCGGGACGTGTGCCAGGAAGTGGGTCGTCTCTACCCGAGCGTCACTGTCGACGACCAGCACGTCGACGCGATGGCCGCGCTGCTCGTCCGCCGCGGCGCCGAGTTCGACGTGATCGTGACGGAGAACATGTTCGGCGACATCCTGTCCGACCTCGCCGCCGAACTGTCCGGCTCGCTCGGTACCGCGGCGTCGATCAACGCGTCGCGCACCAAGGCCATGGCCCAGGCCGCGCACGGCGCCGCACCCGACATCGCCGGGCAGGGCCGCGCCAACCCGATCGCGCTGATCCTCTCCGCCGCCATGCTTCTCGACCGTGTCGGTGCACGCGCGGACATCGAATTCTCCGCGGCCGCCCGCGCCATCGAGGACGCCGTGCGCGCGACCGTCGCGGCGGGTGTCGCGACCGCCGACCTCGGTGGCACCGCGTCGACGGACGAGTTCACCGCCGCCGTCATCGCCCGCCTCGAAGCCTGAGCTTCGGGTTTGCATTCGGACCCCTCCCTGGTTGGATACTGTGCGACTGTGAATCGAGCAGTGCACACCCGCCGCGTGACCTCGTGGGGGCGTCGTCATGTCCGGACCCTGAGCAGGCTGGCGGCGGGAGCGGCGGTGCTTGCCTTCGCGACCGGGTGCGTGGTGAACAGCGAATCGACCGTGCCGCCCGGCGACCGAGTCACCGTCGAGAAGGTCGACGCCATCGCGAGGCAGTTGCCGCCCGACATCGCCGACGGCGGCACCCTCGAGGTCGGGGTGAACGTCCCGTACGCCCCCAACGAGTTCAAGGACGACGACGGCACCATCGTCGGCTTCGGCGTCGAACTCGTCCACGCCCTCGGCGACGTCCTCGGACTCGAGGCGGTGCTCAACGAAGCCGACTTCGACCGGATCATCCCGGCCGTCCAGGCGGGCACCTTCGAGATGGGCTCGTCGTCGTTCACCGACACGAAGGAACGCGAGGAATCGGTCGACTTCGTCACCTACTACAGCGCCGGAGTGCAGTGGGCGCAGCGCACCGGCGAATCCGTCGACCCCGACAACGCGTGCGGACTGCGGGTGGCGGTACAGACCACCACCATCGAGGACCTTGAGGAGGTCCCCGCGAAGAGCGAGGAATGCGTCGCCCGCGGGCTGCCGCCCATCGACAAGGTCAAGTACGACAGCCAGGACGAGGCTGCCAATGCCCTCATCCTCGGCCGGGTGGACGCACTGTCCGCCGACTCGCCGGTCACGGCGTACGTCATCGCCCGCAGCGAGGAACGACTCGAACCGGCCGGTGAGGTCTTCGACGCCGCGCCCTACGGATTCGTCGTCGCGAAGGGGTCGCCGTTCGGTCCCGTACTGCAGCAGGCAGTGCAGTACCTCATCGATTCCGGTGCGTACGACGAGATCACCGCGCGCTGGGGCATGGAGGACGGCGCGATCACCGCCTCGCAGATCAACGGCGCGACGAGCTGAGAAAGGGAACCATGAGCGAGTCCACGTCCGCGAGATCCGCGGAACCGCGACCGGACGACCCGGAGCCGATACGCGCAGTACCCCTGCGACATCCCGGACGATGGATCTCCGGCGCGATCGTCCTGATCGCACTCGGGTTGTTCGCCTGGGGAGCGGCCACCAACGAGGCCTACCGCTGGGACATCTACGCCCGGTACCTGTTCGACGCCCGCATCACCGCAGCCGCGTGGAAGACCGTGCAGCTGACGGTGCTCGCCATGGCCATCGCCGTCGTCCTCGGCGTGGTGCTCGCGGTGATGCGTCTGTCCCCGAATCCCGTGCTGCGTTCCGTCGCGTGGCTGTACCTGTGGGTCTTCCGCGGTACCCCGGTGTACGTCCAACTCGTGCTGTGGGGACTGTTCCCGTCGATCTACAAGCAGATCGACCTCGGGATCCCGTTCGTCCACCAGTTCGTCCACATCGACGTGCAGGGTCTGAACGCGGCGTTCCTGTTCGCCGTCATCGGCCTGGCACTCAACGAGGCGGCCTACATGGCGGAGATCGTGCGCGCCGGCATCACCTCCGTGCCCGAGGGGCAGCTGGAGGCGTCCACGGCGCTCGGCATGTCGTGGTCGCAGACCATCCGCCGCACCGTCCTGCCGCAGGCGATGCGGGTCATCATCCCGCCGACCGGCAACGAGCTGATCAGCATGCTCAAGACCACCTCGCTGGTCGCCGCCGTGCCCTACAGCCTCGAGCTGTACGGCCGTGCCCGCGACATCTCGGGTGCGAACTTCCAGCCGATCCCGCTGCTGCTCGTCGCCGCGACCTGGTACCTGGCGATCACCAGCCTGCTCATGATCGGCCAGTACTACCTCGAGCGGCACTACTCGAAGGGCCTGAGCCGGCAGCTCACGGCCCGTCAGCTGCAGGCACTCGCCGACGCACAGAACGTACCGGTCGCCGAGGCCGGCAAGCCGACGCCGAAGCCCGGCGCACCGGGGGAGGAACACATATGACGTCCGTCGAGACGCCGATGGTGCGGGCCGACCGGGTCTGCAAGAGTTTCGGCGCCGTCAAGGTGCTCAAGGGCATCTCGCTCGAGGTGGGGCGCGGCCAGGTGACCTGCCTGATCGGTCCGTCCGGATCCGGCAAGTCGACCTTCCTGCGGTGCATCAACCACCTCGAACGCGTCGACGCCGGTCGCCTGTACGTCGACGGCGATCTCGTCGGTTACGCCGAACGGGGTTCGAAACTGTACGAACTGCACCCGCGGGCCGCCGCGAAGCAGCGCCGCGACATCGGCATGGTGTTCCAGCACTTCAACCTGTTCCCGCACCGCACCGTGCTCGAGAACATCATCGAGGCGCCGATCCTCGTGAAGAAGCTCAAGCGTGACGAGGCGGTGGAGAAGGCCCGGGACCTGCTCGCGCGGGTCGGGCTGGCCGACAAGGTCGACGCCTATCCCGCGCAGCTCTCGGGCGGCCAGCAGCAGCGCGTCGCGATCGCCCGCGCGCTCGCCATGGATCCCAAGCTCATGCTGTTCGACGAGCCCACCTCGGCCCTCGACCCCGAACTCGTCGGCGAGGTGCTCGCGGTGATGCGCGATCTCGCCGACGGCGGCATGACGATGGTCGTCGTCACGCACGAGATGGGCTTCGCGCGGGAGGTCGCCGATCAGCTCGTGTTCATGGACAGCGGCGTGGTCGTCGAGGCCGGTGATCCCCGCCAGGTGCTGGCCGACCCGAAGGAGAGCCGGACCCGGGAGTTCCTGTCCCGGCTGCTGTGAGTCGGGATCAGGTGGGTTTGCGGCTGCAGAAGATGGCGGTGCCCGGGAAGATCGAACCGCGCAGCGGGCTCCACTGTCCCCACTCGCGGTCGAGATGCTCGGGCCACTCGGGTTCGACGATGTCGTAGACCTCGAGGCCGGCGGCGACGAGTTCGCGCACCCGGTCGCCCACGGTGCGGTGGTGCTCGGCGTAGGTCGCCCGGCCCGTCGCGTCCACCTCGACGTAGGGGGTCCGGTCGAAATACGGGAACATCGCGACCAGGCCCTGTTCGCCCGGATCGTCGGGGAAGATCCACCGCATCGGGTGGTTCACGGAGAACACCCACCGTCCGCCGGGTCGCAGCACCCGCGCCACTTCGCGCATCACCCGGGCGGAATCGGCGACGAAGGGCACCGCGCCGAACGCCGAGCACACGATGTCGAAGCTTCCGTCGGCGAACGGCAGGTTCTCGGCGCCGGCCTGTACGAGCGGAACCGTCGGGCCGGAACCGGTCATCGCCGCGCGTCCGCGCTGCAGCATCCCCATGGAGATGTCCAGCCCGACCGCCCGGGCACCCTGCCCGGCGATCCAGCGGGCGCACGGCGCCGAACCGCACCCGAGTTCGAGGACGTCGCGTCCGGCAACCGGGCCGAGCAACTGCACATCGCCCTCGTGCAGGCCCTCCGGGCACCACACGAACTCCCCGGCGGCCGAGTCCACGCCCAGGAACTCGCCGTGCGTGCGGTGGTAGTCGTCGGTGTCGGCGTCCCACCAGACCCGGTTCGCGCGTTCGCTCTCGAGGGAGCCGAGGCGGGTCCGGGTGGGTCGGGTCTCGCCGAGGATCGTCTCGGCGTCCGCGTGCCGCGCGGCCTCGTCGTCGGTTCCCTCCGGGACGCCCGAAAGGTCTGGAAAAGGGGGGTTCGCGGAGCCCGGCATGGGTGTGAGCCTATCGGGTGCGGGGGAGCGGTCCCGATATCGGTTTGCCCGGGTCCCCTCGAAGCGCGTAGCCTGGTGATCGCGAGTGTCCGCAGTTCGGCCCCAGGCTCGAACGAGGAACTCGCCGTGACTCGCACATCGCCGTATCGCAGTGGGTGTTTCACGTGCCCGACCGAATTTGACCAACCGACTATCAACCCGTCCGGAGCAACTCAACACATGGCCTCCACCACCGTCACCTCGCCGCAGGTAGCCGTCAACGACATCGGCTCCGCCGAGGATTTCCTCGCCGCCATCGACGCCACGATCAAGTACTTCAACGATGGCGACATCGTCGAGGGCACCATCGTCAAGGTCGATCGCGACGAGGTGCTGCTCGACATCGGTTACAAGACCGAAGGCGTCATCCCGTCCCGCGAGCTCTCCATCAAGCACGATGTCGACCCCAACGAGGTCGTGTCGGTGGGCGATGAGGTCGAGGCTCTTGTTCTCACCAAGGAGGACAAGGAAGGCCGTCTGATCCTGTCCAAGAAGCGTGCTCAGTACGAGCGCGCCTGGGGCACGATCGAGGAGCTCAAGGAGAAGGACGAGGCCGTCAAGGGCACCGTCATCGAGGTCGTCAAGGGCGGCCTGATCCTCGACATCGGCCTGCGTGGCTTCCTGCCCGCGTCGCTCGTCGAGATGCGACGCGTCCGCGACCTCCAGCCTTACGTCGGCAAGGAGATCGAGGCCAAGATCATCGAGCTCGACAAGAACCGCAACAACGTGGTCCTGTCGCGCCGCGCATGGCTCGAGCAGACCCAGTCCGAGGTTCGCAGCGAGTTCCTGCACCAGCTCCAGAAGGGCCAGGTCCGCAAGGGCGTCGTGTCCTCCATCGTCAATTTCGGCGCCTTCGTCGATCTCGGCGGTGTCGACGGCCTCGTGCACGTCTCCGAGCTGTCCTGGAAGCACATCGATCACCCGTCCGAGGTCGTCGAGGTCGGCACCGAGGTCACCGTCGAGGTTCTCGACGTCGATCTCGACCGCGAGCGCGTCTCCCTGTCGCTCAAGGCGACGCAGGAAGATCCGTGGCGTCAGTTCGCCCGCACCCACGCGATCGGTCAGATCGTGCCGGGTAAGGTCACCAAGCTCGTTCCGTTCGGCGCGTTCGTCCGCGTCGAGGAGGGCATCGAGGGCCTCGTCCACATCTCCGAGCTGGCCGAGCGCCACGTCGAGGTCCCGGACCAGGTCGTTGCTGTCGGCGACGACGCGATGGTCAAGGTCATCGACATCGACCTCGAGCGTCGTCGTATCTCGCTGTCGCTGAAGCAGGCGAACGAGGACTACACGGCCGAGTTCGACCCGTCGAAGTACGGCATGGCCGACAGCTACGACGAGCAGGGCAACTACATCTTCCCCGAGGGCTTCGATCCCGAGACCAACGAATGGCTCGAGGGCTACGAGAAGCAGCGTGAGGAGTGGGAGTCCCGCTACGCGGAGGCCGAGCGTCGCCATAAGATGCACACCGCTCAGATCGAGAAGATGGCTGCCGACGAGGCCGCCGAGGCTGCGGCCGGCGTGTCCGGTAGCAACTACTCCTCCGAGTCGGGTGCCGAGGCGGCTCCGGAGACCACCGGTGGATCGCTCGCGAGCGACGCCCAGCTCGCCGCTCTGCGCGAGAAGCTGTCGGGTAACGCCTGATACAGCGCTTCGACGGACGACCCCGCACTGTTCGGTGCGGGGTCGTCCGCGTTCCGGGGGGTCATTGTTGCTGTGGCACAAGGGCTCCCGGGCCGCAACGGGACCGGCCCCCTTCCGAATCGGAGGGGGCCGGTCTTCGTGTGTCGTCGATAGCAGGTGCTCAACTCACGGCGAGCTCATCCCACGGCGGGAGTGGCCCACTGCGCGGGTAGGGCCGTCGCTCGCTTGCGCATCGCGGCGTGGCTGTGGCGCGCGTTCGTCAGCAGCGCGGTGAACCAGTTCCGCCGGTGCTCGGCGAGGGCGGCAGCGACCTCGGGGATGAGGATGCAGTGAACACCGTTTTCCATGCCGAGGCGATGCCGACCTGTGGTTGAGGTGGAGGATCGCATGGCCTGCCTTCTCGAATGCTCCGGACGAGCCGGGACGGATGCTTCGCAACGACGATATCGGACAGTCGGTCGAATTCTCCGCATTTACCCCAGGTAGAAGGGGGTGTGTCCAGTTTCCGAGCGGCGTTGCGACCGCCTCGTGACCCCGCCGTGATCGATGTGTGATCCCCGGAGCCCCTCTGAGGGGAGACGTCGACGGTTCTCTCGGCCGTCCAAGAAGTACACCCGGTTCGTCCCAAGCGACGCGGCGCACCGTGTCCGAGGTCCACACACCTCGACACGGAAGGATTCTCGATGACCACACCGACCCCTGCGAGAAGTACCGCGACGAAACGGATCACGCTGCTGGTCGTGTGCGTGACGACGGCGATGCTCATGCTCGACATCGCCGTCGTCAACACCGCACTGCCGTCGATCGCCGTCGACCTCGACGCGGGCGTCAGTTCACTGCAGTGGGTGATCGACGCCTACACCCTCGCCCTGGCCACAGCCGTCCTCGGCGCCGGGTCGTGGGCCGATCGTCGCGGCCGCCGCCAAGTGTTCGTCGTCGGCCTCGTCTGGTTCACGGGCGCCTCGCTCCTGTGCGCCCTCGCACCGACGATCTGGGTCCTCGATCTCGCCCGGGCAGTGCAAGGCATCGGTGGGGCGGTCCTGTTCGCCTGCTCGCTCGCCCTCCTCGCCGACGTCTTCGACCGAGGGCGGGCGTGGGCGTCGGCCCTGGCCGCCTACGGCGCGACCATCGGCGGCGCCTTCGCGGTCGGTCCGCTCGTCGGAGGTCTGCTCACCGAACTGCTGGACTGGCGCGCGATCTTCTTCGTCAACGTGCCGATCGGTCTCGTGACCCTGCTCCTGACCCTGCGCTGGGTGCCCGAATCGCGAGATCCCCGTCCGCGCGCCGCCGACGTGCCGGGGCAGCTCCTGGCCGCGGTGGGGCTGGCGGCGTTCGTGTTCGCCGTGCTGCGTGGCCAGGAGATCGGGTGGTCCGATGCGCAGGCCGTCATCGCCTTCGTGCTCGCTGTCGGTGCCCTCGTCGCCTTCGTCGCGCACGAGATGCGCACCGCCGAACCGATGCTGCCCCCGTACCTGCTCGCCAACCGGGCCTTCGTCGGAGCGCAGGTCGCGGCCTTCGCCATCTCGGCGTCGTTGTTCGCGGTATTCGTCTACACCACGCTGTATCTGCAGAACGTCCTGCTGCTGTCGCCGGTGCAGGCCGGGCTGGTGTACCTGCCCGCGACCGTCGCCATGTTCGTCGTCGCCGGTGCGACGGCGAAACTCGATCGTGTCGTCCCTGCGTGGGTCTCGTTGTCGTGCTCGCTGGCGCTCGTCGCCGTCGGGTTGCTCATGATGACGGTCGCCGAGGCGGACAGTTCGAAGTACGTCCTGCTGCCGGGACTCGTCGTGGCCTGCGCGGCCGCCGGCGTGTTCAACCCGGCGATGAGCGGGATCGTCCTCGGGGAGAGCACCGCGGCGCATTCCGGTCTCGCGGCCGGTATCAACGACGCTTTCCGTCAGACCGGCATCGCCGTCGGCGTCGCGGTGCTCGGGATGTTCCTGCCGGCCGAGTCGCTGTTGCCCGGCGGATCACCGCAGGACTTCGTGTCGGGCCTGCAGGGGGCGCTCGTGGCGGCGGCGTTCGTTGCGGCTCTCGGAACCTTGGTGTGTGCAGTCTGCCTGCGTCCCCGGCCGCAGACCGCACCGGTGTTCGGGGACGCCGAGAGCGACACGGTCGAACTCCCGGCCGTGACGGGATGAGAAGTCGCCGCGCACCCGGCGAAAACGTCCTTACACTGCAACGATCGCGTAGTTCGGCCGGGGTCGAGGGGGCTCACCACATGATGTACCGACTGCTCGGACCGCTGGAGGTGGTCCGGGTCGCGTCGACGGCCGATCCGGCGGTGCCCTCGTCGGAGTCGCAGGTCGATCTCGGGCCGCGCAAGCAGCGAGCGGTCCTCGCCGTCCTGCTGCTCAACCGGGGGCGGGTGGTCTCCACCGACCGGCTGATCGACGCCCTGTGGCAGGACGAAGCGCCTGCCAGTGCGATGGCGAGTATCCAGGCGTACATCTCCAATCTGCGCAGGGTGCTGCGAGGGGAGAGCGGTGCGGCCTCCCCGATCGTGCGCCAGCCGCCCGGCTATGTCCTCGATATCCCGGCCGAGTCGGTCGACCTGGCCCGCTTCCTCGACGACGCCGAGACCGCCCGTCGGCATGCCGAGAACGGGGAATGGGAGTTCGCACTCGACACCGCCGACCGTGCCCTCGACTCCGTGCGGGGGCATCTCCTCGAGGACCTGCGCGACGAACACTGGGTGGAGGTCGCGGCGGCATCCTTCGACGAGGTGCGCACCGAATGCCGCGAGACCCGGATCACCGCACTGCTCGCCCTCGGTCGCCTCGCGCCCGCTCTCGTCGACGCCACCGAACTGTGCAGCGAGTTCCCATTCCGCGACCGCACCTGCTGGCTGCGCATGCTCGCTCTGCACCGAGCGGGGCGTTCGTCGGAAGCACTCGAACAGTTCCGCGTCCACGAGACAAGGCTGGACACCGAGCTGGGGTTGCGGCCCGGCACCGAACTCACCGACTTGCAGGGCGCGATCCTCCGGCACGAACCGGGACTCGCCGCGTGGCCCCGAACCCCGGGATGGACGGGCGCGGAGGAGGTTCCGACACCGGCCGCGCCCACCATTCCCGCACCCACCCCGGCGCCGGGCCCCGGACGCATCTTCGTCGGACGCACCTCCGAGACCGGCGTCCTCGACCGCATGCTCGACGAGGTCCGCTCCGGCGCCACCCGCTGGGTCGTCCTCACCGGGCCCGCCGGTATCGGCAAGACCCGCCTCGCCGAGGAATGCGACGCCCGGACCGCCGCGATCGGCGGGAACACCGTGTGGGCGCGGTGTCTCGAGGACGACGGAGCACCCGCCTGGTGGCCGATCCGGCGCATCCTGCGCGAACTCGGCGTCGACGCCGACACCACCCTGATCCCGCCCACCGGAGTGGAGTCCGACGAAGCCCGCTTCGCGGTCTACGAACGGGTTCTGGGCGTCGTCGAAACGGCCGCGACGCAGACTCCCGTCTTCACCGTCGTGCTCGACGACATCCAGTGGGCCGACCCGACCTCTCTGCGTTGCCTGCTGTACCTCGTGGGAGCCCTGCACAAGCGGGGTGTCTGGATCGTGTGCACACTCCGCGACTCGGAGACGACCCCCGGCGTCCAGCGGTTCGTGGACGCCGTGCTGCACGGCGAGGGTAACCGGCACATCGACGTCCCGGCGCTCGCCGAACCCGAGGTCGCCGCCCTGGCCGGGCATGTGAGCGGCGCGCCGCTCGATTCCGACGAGGCGCGCCTGCTCGCCGAACGCACCGGCGGCAACCCGCTGTTCGTGTCCGAATACGCGCGACTTCCCCGGGACGAACGCCTCGACGGTGGGATCCCCATGGCGGTCCGGTCGGTCCTCGCGCGGCGGCTCGCCGCGGTGGAACCGGCCGTGCTGCAGGTGCTCCGGGTGGCCGCGGTCGTCGGCGACACCATCGAGATGGACATCCTCACCGGTGCGACGCGCCTCGATCCCGACACCCTCGCCGACTACCTCGACGACGCCGCCGACGAGCGCATCATCGTCGCCGATCCGGGACTGCGGGGGTACGCCTTCGCCCACGGATTGCTCCGCGACGAGGTCCTCGCGGCGATTCCCGCCCTCCGCCGCCAACGCATGCACGCACGCGTCGCGGAGGTCCTGGCAGACTCCTGCGACCCGGATCGTGCCGGCAGACGAGCCCGGCATCTCATGGCGGCACTGCCGCTCGTCGACGCTCGCGTCGTGCTCGACGCCTGCGTCATCGCCGCCCGCGAGGCCACCGAGAGATGGAACTCGGAGGAGGCGGCACGCTGGTGGGACGATGCCGTCCGGGCCTTCGACCTGCTGCCCGCCGCGGAACGATCCCCGGGCGATCGCGACGATCTGCTCGTCGCGCGTGTCGAGGCACTCGCCCGGGCGGGGCGCGGCCAGACCGTACTCGACGTCGTCGACGCGGGCCTGCTCGACGCGGTCCGGGACGGCCGAACGTCGACGGCCGGTCGCCTGGCCGCAGCGCTGCTGCGCGCAGCCGGTGCATGGCCGTGGGTGTCCTACGGCAAGGATCCGGGACCGGTCCTCGACCGCCTCGCCGCACTCGAACCGTTCGTCGCGGCCGACCGCGCGGCGCACGCACGGGTACTCGCGGCGCTCGCCGTGGGCAGTTGCTATCACCCCGATTCGTCCGTCCCCGACGGGATGAGCCGCACCGCGCTGGAGATCGCACGCGAACTCGCCGACCCGGACGTCGTCGCCGACGCCTTGCTGGGCCGCATCCTCCTCTACTCGGGGGTCGCGACACACAGCCGCGAATCCGCCCGGCTCACCGACGAACTCCTCGCACTGCCGCACCAGCAGGCCCGGTTCGACGAGGTGATCGCCCACGCCGTTGCGAGCATGACACTGACGAACCTCGGCGACGTCGACGCCGCGACGTCCCACGTCCGCCTGGGCATCGCCGGTTGCGATCTGCTGCGTCTGCCCGTGCTGCGCGTACAACTACGATGGATGGAAGCGACGCTTGCGGCATGGCACGGCGACTTCGCCGAGACCCGGCGCCACTACGACACCGCCACTCAGTTCCACCTGCAGACCGAGCTGTACACGGCGGGCAGCTCCGACCTCGCCACCAACACCCTCGAATGGGAGTACGGCACCCTCGCCGACGCGGATCCCGGCACCGTGGAACCGGATTCCTGGAGCATCGCGATCGCCGGCGCCCGTCGGGACACCGGGACGGTGATCCGCGACATCGAACAATGGGCGGCAAAAGGCGCACCCTTCACCTGGACGACCCTCGGGCATCGCACACTCATCGCGCGCGTCGTCGCCGACCTCGCCCTCGTCGACTACGCCGAGATGTTCCTCGAGCTCCTCGATCCGTTCACCGATCGCATCGCGACGGTGGGACAGGTCGGGGTGATCGGTTCGGTGGCGGAGGTCTGCGCACGCCTGCAGGCACTGCTCGGGCGCACCGACGACGCCGCGGCGCTGCTGGATCGGGCCGAGGACCTCGCGACCCGCACATCGAGCCCCCCGACGCTGATGCGGTGCCGGTTACTGCGCGCCCAACTGCGGCCGGACGCGCCCGAACGCAGCCGGGAGATCGCCGCGATCGCCGACGAAGCGGCCCACACCGGCATGCTCGGACTCGCCGCCTACGCCCGCTCGATCCCCACCTGACCGGTTCTTGGCGACCGCTTGGACGGCGGCCCGCGCCACCGCAAGAAGCCGCCAAGCCGGTCCCGGCACTCTTTTGTCGCACCCCATCCAGTGCGACGAAAGGAAGTGCACATGAACCAGCGGACGCCCACCGTCGGCACCGACCCCATCGACGCTCTCCGTACCGCGGTCACCGGATCGATCTCCCTTCCGGGCGAACCCGGCTACGACGTCGCAACCCCGTGGAACGTGGCGGTGCCAGTCCGTCCCCGCGCGGTGATCGCGGTCGAGAACGCCCTCGACGTCAGCGCCACCGTCCGGTTCGCGGGCGAACACGGCCTGAAGGTGGCCGTGCAGCGCACCGGTCACGGCGCCGTGCCGCTCGGCGACGATGTGCTGCTCGTGCACACCGGCCGCCTCACCGAATGCTCGATCGACCCCGACACCCGCACCGCCCGTCTCGGCGCCGGCCTGGTGTGGCAGCAGGTCGTCGACGCCGCCGCACCCCACGGCCTGGCCCCGCTCGCCGGATCGGCACCCCACGTCGGCGTGGCCGGTTTCCTCACCGGCGGGGGCATCGGCCCATTGGTCCGCACCTACGGACTCTCCTCCGACCACGTGCTGGCCTTCGATCTCGTCACCGGTGACGGAGACCTGCTCCGGGTGACTTCCGAACAGCACGCCGAACTGTTCTGGGGCCTGCGCGGCGGCAAGGCGACCCTCGGGATCGTCACCGCGGTGGAGATCGATCTCGTGCTCCTGCCGCACTTCTACGGTGGCGCGCTGTATTTCAACGGCGCCGACGCGGACGCGGTGGCGCACGCCTGGCTGGACCTGTGCGCTGGCCTGCCCGAGCACAGTTCGACCTCGCTGGCCTTCCTTCAACGGCCACCGCTGCCGGGAGTCCCGGAACCGCTGGCCGGTCGCGCCACCGTGGCCGTCCGTTTCGCGAGCGTCGCCGGCGAAGCCGAGTCCGAGGAGATCCTCGGCGCGCTGCGCACGGTCGCGACCCCGATCCTCGACGGCATCGGCACCCTGCCGTACACGGCACTGGGAGCAGTGCACGCCGACCCGGTCGACCCGATGCCCGTCCACGAACACAGTGCGCTGACACGCGAACTGACGCACGACGCGATCGACGTATTGCTCTCGGTGGCGGGACCTGGTTCCCACTCGCCGCAGACCATCATCGAGATGCGGCTCCTCGGCGGAGCGCTGGCACGTGAACCACGGCATCGCAGCGCCTTCTGCCACCGCGACGCCGCCTTCTCCCTCTTCGTCAGCGGCGTCCTCGCGCCACCCTCGGCCGACGTCGTCGTCGCGCACATCCAGGTCATCGATCGGGCACTGGCACCGTGGGCCACGGGCACGTCGCTGCCCAACTTCACCGCCACCTCGGATCCGGACCGCATCGCGCGGACCTACGACGACGACACCGCGCACTGGCTCGGCGCTCTCGCCGACGAGCACGACACCCACGGTGTGCTGCGCGTCGGGCAGGTCGTGCGCCGACCCCGATGAGACCGACACCTCCCACCGCGAACCCATCCACTCACGCAAGGCAGGCAATGCGCACTTCTCGATCGATCACCGCACTCGCCTTCTCCACCTGCACCGTTCTGACCCTCGCGGGTTGCAGCGACGGATCCGTCCCGACCGCCGAGGGTGCGGAGACGGCAGGGCACGACCATGGTGTCACCACCCTCTACGGGCCGGAAAGCGAACTGGGGGAGGGAATCTCCCGCGCATATATCGTCGTCGATCACGGCGGGAGACCGCGCGAGGTCGGTATCCGGATGTCGGAGTCCGTGCTCACCGGACTTCCCGAGGGTCCGGGCGCCGGCACGACGATGCTCATGCCGGATCTTCCCGCGGGTGCTCCGGACACCGGTTTAGACCACGTGATGCTGGGCTGGAACCCGAACGGGCACGACCCGGAGATCCTCTACGGCGCGCCCCATTTCGACATGCACTTCTACACGACGGACGCCGACCACGAGGTGGACCCGGCCGCACCTGATTTCGCGGCGCGCGCGGCGCGGCTCCCCGAACCCGAGTACGTTCCGGAGGGATACATCCCACCACCCGGTCCACCCGTCGAGAACACCGTGCCGTTCATGGGCATGCACTGGACAGACACCGCGGACGACGTGATCCCCGGCTCCTTCGAGTTCACCGAGGTGCTGCTCAACGGATCGTGGGACGGGGAGTTCATCTTCATCGAGCCGATGATGACGCGGGAGTGGTTGGCGACGAAGCCGTCCCTGCGGGAGATCGTGAAACAACCGTCGTCCTACCGGCGGACCGGCTACTACCCGACGGTGTACACCGTCGACTTCGACGAACAGGCGGGCGAGGATGTCGTCGCGCTGTCGGGGCTGACGATGCGCGAGGCCTCGTAGGGACCGCGAAGGTGCCTCGGTGACGTAGTGATGCGAGACTGGGCAACGTGCTGCGAATGGGGTTGACCGGAGGAATCGGCGCGGGCAAGTCGACCGTCGCCAAGGAGCTCGTCGAACTCGGGGCGGTGATCGTCGACTCCGATGTCGTCGCCCGGGAGATCGTCGCTCCCGGCTCCGAGGGCCTCGCCGAGCTCGTGGACGCCTTCGGTGAGGACATCCTGCAGCCCGACGGCACCCTCGACCGTCCTGCCCTCGCCGCGAAGGCGTTCGCCAGCGAGGACGCGCGCGCGGTTCTCAACGCCATCACCCATCCCCGGGTCGGGCGCCGTACCGCCGAGCTGGTCGCCGCTGCGCCCGACGACGCGGTGGTCGTGCAGGATATCCCGTTGCTCGTCGAGGGCGGGATGACGCCGGCCTTCCACCTCGTCGCCGTCGTGCACGCCGACGAGGCGGAGCGGATCCGGCGTCTCGTCGAACTGCGCGGCATGCCCGAGGCGGACGCCCGCGCGCGGATCGCGGCGCAGGCGACGGAGGAACAGCGACGCGAGGTCGCCGACGTGTGGCTCGACAACACCGGTGATCAGCAGGTGCTGGTCGAGCAGGTCCGGACGCTGTGGAACGATCGCCTGGTGCCGTTCGAGAGAAATCTGCGCACCGGTGTGGTGGTCGAGGCGGATCCGGTTCTCGTGCCCGCGCGCGAGGAATGGCATCGGCAGGCGCAGCGGCTCGTCGCCCGGCTGGCCCTCGCAGCCGGGGGCGCGGCGAAGCGTATCGACCACGTGGGCTCCACCGCGGTGCCCGGTCTGGCCGGCGTCGACGTCATCGACCTGCAGATCACCGTCGGCGATCTCGCGGCAGCCGATGCGCTCGCACCCGCCTTGGCTGCTGCGGGCTTCCCGCGCATCGACGATGTGGTGACCGACGATCCGAAACCGTCCTACGGGGCCGGGGGAGAGACCGACCCGGCGGTGTGGGAGATGCGGTTGCACGGCAGCGCCGATCCCGGCCGTCCGGCGCGGGTGGCGGTCCGGGTGGACGGCTGGCCCGCCCAGCAGTTCGCGTTGCTACTGCGCGACTGGCTGTCCGCGGTCGACACCGCGAAGCGCGAGTACGCCGACCTCAAGGCCGATGCCGCAGTCGGGGCGTCGCAGAAGACGGATCGTGCCGAGGCGGCGGCCACCTACGCAGCGCTCAAGGCGCCGTGGTTCGACCGGGCGCATCACCGCGCGTGGGAGTGGGCCGAGAGCACCGGCTGGTCGGCCTAGGGGGTCCGGATCCCGGGCGGAGACCCGCCCGGGAATCTTCCGGGCGACCCGCCCGTTAGAATAGTTGACAGTTCAACTACTTGACGGAGGTTCGACCGTGCAGTTCGGCATCTTCACCATCGGCGACGTCACGCGCGACCCCACGACGGGCCGGGTCCCCACCGAACATGAGCGCATCGTCGCGATGACGAAGATCGCGCTGAAGGCCGAGGAGGTGGGCCTGGACGTCTTCGCGTCCGGCGAGCACCACAATCCCCCCTTCGTCCCGTCCTCGCCGACGACGATGCTCGGCTGGATCGCCGCGAGGACCGAGAAGCTCATCCTCTCGACCGCGACCACCCTCATCACCACCAACGACCCGGTGAAGATCGCCGAGGACTTCGCGATGCTCCAGCACCTGTCCGGCGGCCGCGTCGACCTCATGATGGGACGCGGGAACACCGGACCGGTCTACCCGTGGTTCGGCAAGGACATCCGGCAGGGCATCCCGCTCGCCATCGAGAACTACCACCTGCTGCGACGGCTCTGGCGCGAACGCATCGTCGACTGGGAGGGCAAGTTCCGCACACCGCTGCACGGCTACACCTCCACCCCGTGGCCGCTCGACGACACCCCGCCCTTCGTCTGGCACGGTTCCATCCGTTCGTCCGAGATCGCGGAACAGGCCGCCTTCTACGGCGACGGCTTCTTCCACAACAACATCTTCTGGAACAAGGAACACATCCAGCAGATGATCGCTCTCTACCGGCAGCGGTTCGAGCAGTACGGTCACGGTGCCGCAGACCAGGCCGTCGTCGGGCTCGGTGGCCAGGTGTTCATGGCGGAGACCGAGGCCGAGGCGAAACGGATCTTCCGTCCCTATTTCGACAACGCCCCCGTCTACGGCCACGGCCCGTCGCTCGAGGATTTCTCGACGATGACACCGCTGACCGTCGGCACACCCGAGCAGGTCGTCGAACGCACGCTCGGTTTCGCCGACTACGCCGGCGACTATCAGCGTCAGCTGTTCCTCATGGACCACGCCGGCCTGCCGCTCGACGTCGTGCTCGAGCAGATCGAGATCCTCGGCCGGGAGGTCGTGCCGGTACTGCGAGCGGAATTCGAACGCCGCCGCCCTGCCCACGTGCCGTCCGACCCGCCCACACACAGCACGCTCGCCGCGCAGGGAGCCGACTCGGCGCACCGTCAGGTGATCCCGGCCCGCGTCGACCTCGTGCCGGAAGAGGCGGACGCCCGATGACCCGCCGTATCGTCGTCGTCAGCGGTGGCCTCGCCGAGCCGTCCACCACCCGTCTGCTCGCCGACCGCATCGCCGAGGCCACTCGTGTCGCGGTCGGCACGCGCGGAGACGACGCGGAAACCGAGGTCATCGAATTACGCAGCCTCGCGATGGATCTGGCCACCACCTTCACCGCCGGTGTCCCTACCGCAGCGGTCGCACGAGCCCGTGAACAACTCGCGACTGCCGACGGCCTGATCGCGGTGAGCCCGGTCTTCGCCGCCGGTTACTCGGGTCTGTTCAAGATGTTCTTCGACGCGCTCGATCCGGACACGCTCACCGGTGTGCCCACGTTGCTCGCCGTGACCGCGGGTAGCGCCCGACACTCACTGGTCCTCGACCATGCGATGCGGCCGCTGCTGAGCTATCTGCGTGCGCTCGTCGTGCCCACCGGCGTCTTCGCCACCACCGACGACTTCGGAACAGGCGAGGCCGCCACGGCACTGAAGGGGCGGATCGGCAGGGCGGCGGACGAACTCGCCGAGCAGATCACCCGCAGCACGGGATCACCCCGCGGGTTCTCGGACGCCGTGCCCGCCGGACGGCCGCGCGTGTCGGGAAACGCGGTCCGCACGGACGGGCCGTCCTTCCGGGAACTGCTCGGACGTCACCTGGGGTGAGCCCCGACGTCGCGGACCGGTTCGGTCGTCCGCCGGCGGATGCGCGCTGAGCAGGTTCGCGGCGAGAGCGAAGCTCGGCCGCCGGGCCGTTCGCCCGGTGCAGCCCGCCGAGAACGAATCGGCGACTTGCCGTTCCCTGAAGCCACACCTATAGTTCCTTAAGTTATGGGGTCTAACTCAAGGTGACCGGAGGAACGAGCGGGGTGGCCGGCGTCCGCAGACGTGTACGCAAGATCGACATGGAGGACATCATCCGTGTCGGTCGAGCGATCGGGCTGCGCCAGTTGAGCCTCAACGCTGTCGCCGCGGAACTCGGCGTCTCCACAACGGCGCTGTACCGCCACGTGGACGGTCGCTGGGGACTCGAACTCGTCGTGGGGGAGAGTCTGCTCGGCGATCTCGTTCTGCATGACGATTCGGAGCACGACATCGAACGGCACCTGCTGTCGTTCGGTCTGCAGCTACGCGCGTTCGTCCTTGCCCATGCGGGCCTGGGAACCTACATGCAGACCCTCTTCCCGCGTGGGGAAGCGGGGCAGCGGCTGATGGTGAGCGAGGTCGAGGCTCTCGTGCGCCGCGGGTACACACCCGACGTCGCGGTCGCACTGGCGAGTGCGGTGGCGAGCACCGCGATCAACTTCGCGGTCGCCGAGGAAGCGCAGCTCGCGCGTATCTCGGGGCTCCGACAGCAACGCGACGACGTCGCCGAACGGCTGAGCACCGACGAACGCTTGGGTGAGGCCCATCGCGACCTTCCGGAATTCGACCACGAAGGATTCTCGACGATGGTCCTCACGGCGACGATCCGAGGTCTACTGGCGGTCGGTCCGGTCGGGCGACCACTGCACGAGGTGGTCGCCGATCTCGGATCGACCGGGATGGGACTGCGATGATGCGGGCCGGATCTCTGCAGGGCCGGCTACCTCGAGTCGGGATCGGTTGCGTCGACGACGAATTCCGGCTTCGGCAGCTCGTCGTTGCCGTGATCATCGAGTTGTTCGATCGGCAGGTCGTCGATGGCGGGGTGCTCGATATCGTTCTCATCGATTCCCTCGACGGGAACCAGTTCGGTTCCGATGCGAGGGGTGAGGGGATCGGTGGCGATATGGAGCACCCGACGCCAGGCGTCCTCGGGTAGTTCGGGAATCCGGTCCATCGGATCGAGTCCCAGCGATTCCCTTGACGGGGGCAACGAAATCGGTTCGCTCTGCGTCATTGCTCATCCTTCCGGGTTGTCCTCGGCGGTTCGGTGCCCTCCGTTTCGGCGGACCCGACCGTCGGTCGGAGGGCAACCTCTTCGGCGCCGAGCAGTGCCGGACTCAGTAGATCGGCGAGTTGCATACGGGCACGCCTGATCCGGCTCTTCACCGTCTGCACACCCACGCCCTGGTGCGTTGCGATCTCGGCGTAACCGAGCTGCGCATACTCACGCAACACGATGACAACCCGAAACTGTTCGGGGAGAAGGAGAAAAGCTCGCCGGACCACATCACCGTCGACCACGCTCTCGGCGAGAGGCGTTTCCCCGGAGACGTATTCGCCCCGAGCCGTTCGTCGAGGACCTCACCACGTCGCGTCCGCACGACAGCGAGCGCCGCATTGCTCGCGATGTGATACAACCACGTTCCGGATGCTGCTGTGCCACGGAATCTGCCGAGATTCTGCCACGCCGCGATCAGCGCATCCTGCAGTGCATCCTCGGCGTCGTGCCGGTTTCCTGTGATCCGGACGCAGACCGCCCACACGCCTTCCCGTGACGGTGCGACGAGCTCGGCGAACGCTGCCCGATCGCCTGCCCGTCACCGCTCGATCAACTCGGCTTCGTCCATCGAGCCCCCTCGCCATCCCGAGCAGTCACATTGCCCCACATGCGCATTCGAGACTCGGCTCGACGGGCGGCGGAGTTACGAACGTTTCGCGGCCCGAAGTGGTCGACGCCGTCGGGGGCAGCGTCGACCACCCGTCGACAATACCGCGAGATCAGTTCTCGCCCAAGCCTATCTCCTCGGAGCGGACGAACTTCACGTACTGGGTGGCCAAGCGCTGTGACATCGTACGAAGCGAGTCGTTCTCGGGAGCCTCGTTCCCCACCGGCCGCAGCCCGAGAGTTCGGCCACGTACCGCTCGTGGACCATCGACCGTCTCCGCGAGCGCAGCCTCGAAGTCCCGGTGCTCGTGCTCACGACCTTCGACGACGACGAACTCGTGCTCGCGGCCCTACGTGCCGGAGCCCGGGGAAATCTCCTCGAGGACGTCACGCTCGAGCAACTCGCCCGTGCGGTACGGACCCTCGAGGAGGGTGGCACGCTCGTCGCCCCCTCGATCACCGACCGGTTGCTGCGCGCGATCCGCTCCGCTCCACAGCCCGACGACACCCCGGTCGTGCAGGAGTTGACCGAACGTGAACTCGAGGTGCTGCGGTTGATGGCCGAGGGCTTCGGCAACCGCATGATCGCCGACGTGCTGTTCCTGGCCGAGGGCACCGTGAAGAACCACGTGTCGTCGATCCTGCTCGAGCTCGGCGCCCGGGACCGCACGAATGCGGTCCTCCGAGCCGTGCGGGAGGGAATCCTGCGGTGACGGTCAGATCAGATCCTCGCCGTCCCGTCGGGCCTGCAGCCACTCCTTGAAGAACCCGCGGCAGAGCGCCGCCAGAACACCGGCGACGAGTACGGGCCAGATCAGGACGTAGACGGTCAGTGCGAGCGTGCTCATCGGTTCTCCTTCTCCGGAGTGGTCGCCGCGGCGTCCGTCTCGGACCCAGGGGTTTTCGCCGAGGCAGGGACGTTCGCCGAGGCAGGGGCGTTCGGGGAGTCAGGGTCGGTTTCGGGTGTCACGTCGTCCGCAGCCACGTCGAAGTCACCGACACGCTGCGCGATGACCTCGAAGTCGAAGTTCTCGTCGGAGTTCACGGACATCGCCCAGCACACGACCGTGCTGACCGCGTAGGCGACGAGCGAGGCGCTGAGCACGGCGTAGTCGTGGACCGAGCCGAGCGCGAAGGGCGCCACGACCCCCGCGGCGACGACACCGATGACGCGTGCGGCCCGGAGTCCGAAGAAGCCGAATGCCATCAGACCCGCGATCACGCCGACACCGACGACCGATGCGATGTCCACCGTCCAGGCGAGCACCCCGTCCATCGGGAACCACCCGAAACGCACCGGCAGGAACGCTGCCAGGGCGACGAGCACCGACGTCGTGAACGCCTTGTTGGTGACCTTGTGCCAGTAGAAGCTCGCGATGACGGGGAAGACCAGCGCACCCCAGAGCGCGCCGACGAACACGAGCAGGTCGAGGATGCTCAATCTCATGCTCGCGAACGCCACGGCGGCTGCGGTCGCGACGACCATCGTGGCGCGCCCGATGAAGAGCATCCGCTTGGGATCGGCATTGCGGGTGCCGCCGGCGATGTTCTGGCCGTAGATGTCGGCCATGACGATCGACGACAACGCCGACAGGTCGGAATCGGCCGTGGACGACAGCGCACCGATGATCATGACGAAGAACACGACGACCAGAGCCGTGGGCAGGAAGGACGCCACCATCTGCGGCACGATGTTGTTGACATCGCCGTCCATCGGGTCGATGCCCAGGTACAGCGCGAGCACACCGAACATGCCGACGCCGATGACGGTGGCGCCGTAGCCGATCGTCGCGGTGACGAAGGTGGGCTTGATGAGATCCTCCCGCACCGCGAACAGGCGCTGCGCGATCGTCTGGTTGCCGATGGCGTACGCGAGCACGGCGGCGATGTACGGCGCGCCCTGGTTCAGGAAGGCATCGCTGGAGAAGAAGTCGCTCTGCTGGTCGGTGAGGTTCCCGGAACCACCGTCGAACGCGTCGGGGAAGCCGGTGATGAAGAAGACCGCCGGGATGATGACAACGACCGCACCGAGCATCGCCACGACCTGCATGAAGTCGGTGAGCACGGACGCTCGGAAGCCGGACCACAGGGTGTAGAGCAGCACACCGGCGGCGATGAAGACGACACCCTGGACGAAGCCGAACGGCGAGATCAGCGAGATGAGCACACCGCCGGCGATGAAGTTGGACATCAGGCTGATGAGGCTGCCGACGAGATTCGAACCGGCCAGCATGAGCTGGCTCGACCGCCCGTGCCGGGCGAACATGACCTCGGCGAGGGTGTGTGCTTTCGGGGCGACCGCGCGGATGCGCTTCCCGAAGGGGTAGATGAACAGGATCATCAACGCGCCCCACAGCCCGTAGTGGATCGGGCCGGAGATGCCGTAGGTGTATCCGGAGGTCGCCGAGGCGTACAGCGAGGACGCCCAGATCCAGGTGGCGGTCATGCTGGCCGCCGACACCCCGAAACCGACCTTGTTGCCAGCGGTCATGTAGCCGTCGGCGTTCTCGTCCTTCTTCCCGATTCGGGCGGAGACGAGAAGCGTTCCGCCGTAGAAGATTACGAGCAGGGCAACGATCGTCGCGGCGCTGAACTGAACGAGCTCGGTGCCGTTCACTGCGACCTCCTTCGTGTTCGCGTCACGTCCGCGGTCGTCGGAGCGCAGTGGAACGCAGGGCGCGCTGCACGCGTCCTGTCTGTCGGTTCCGCTGCGGCGTCGGTCCGATCCACCGCCGGACGGTGGGCATGCGTCGGGCGCCCGATCGGCCACGGGCCGGCGGGCGCGGCATACCGCTCCAGCAGGGCACGCCCGGATCCGGGCGTGTGCCGACGAAGTGATCGGCGGTGTTCTCGTCGGCGCTCGTGGGCTGCACGGGCGCGCGCCGCCGGCGCGAGGGGTGTCCTCGGTCGGGTGATGTGCACGCGGAGGGGCGATCCGGGCCGGCCCCGATGGTCGCCTTCTCGGTGCACTGCTTCGCCGGCCGGGGCAGATTACCATGTCCTTTGCGGCAGTAACTTTTTCGCTTCTGCGCCCCCGCTGTCTGCGCAGGTGACGGCACCTGCGCAGCGGTGGTGCGCGTCAGCGCCAGGAGACGGGCGCGCCCCGCTCCCGCAGCCACGCGTCGAGGTCGTGGCCGTGCGCGGCGATGCCGTCCACCGCCCGCAGTGCCGTGTCGATCGCCGTCTCGGCCGCCGCCGCGTCGATCATCCCGGCGGTGACCGCGACCACCAGTTCGTCGATGTCCTCGACCGTCGTGTCGCGGCCCGTGCGGACGATCAGGTCGAGATAGTGGTCGCGGGAGTACCAGACGTCGCCCTCGCGCCGAAACTCACCGACGTCGACGTAGCGGTCCTGGTCGCGTTCGTTGCCCGGCGTGAAATGGAAGATCGAGGCCCGCAGACGCAGGTCCGGCAGCAACCACGATTCGAGATAGTGGAACTGCGGGTGGTCGGACGATCGCGCCATGTACAGCCCCCACTCCTCGACGCGGTACTCGTCGACCGCCCGCGCGAAGCCCTTGGGGTCGATGTTGGTCTTCGTGGCGACGTCGAAGATCTCGGTCTTCACGGGATGCGGGGTCGCGGACACGGGATGCACGCTAGCGTGCGAACCGCGCCGCACGCAGGACCGCGATGCGTGTCGGTGGGAGCGCTTACTCTGGATTCCATGGCGTTCGCAAGTGAGCATCCCGTCGTCGCACACTCCGAGTTCCGGCCGGTGGGTGAGATCGAGCGCACCGAGGCCCGTTTCGAGGTCGTCAGCGAGTACGAACCGGCCGGCGATCAGCCGGCCGCCATCGACGAGCTCGAGCGCCGGCTGAGGGCGGGGGAGAAGGACGTCGTCCTGCTCGGTGCCACCGGTACCGGCAAGTCCGCCACCACCGCGTGGCTCATCGAACGCGTCCAGCGACCCACCCTCGTGATGGCGCCCAACAAGACTCTGGCCGCGCAGCTCGCCAACGAGCTGCGAGACATGTTGCCCAACAACGCAGTCGAGTACTTCGTCTCGTACTACGATTACTACCAGCCCGAGGCGTACATCGCGCAGACCGACACCTACATCGAGAAGGACTCGTCGATCAACGACGACGTCGAGCGGCTGCGGCACTCCGCCACCTCGTCGCTGCTGTCCCGCCGCGACGTCGTGGTGGTCGCGTCCGTCTCGTGCATCTACGGTCTCGGTACCCCGCAGTCCTATCTCGACCGGTCCATCCAGCTCGAGGTCGGTGTGGAGGTGCCGCGTGACGCGCTGCTGCGCCTGCTCGTCGACGTCCAGTACGCCCGCAACGACATGGCGTTCACCCGCGGATCGTTCCGCGTCAAGGGCGACACCGTCGACATCATCCCCGCCTACGAGGAACTCGCCGTGCGGATCGAGTTCTTCGGCGACGAGATCGACGCGCTGTACTACCTGCACCCGCTCACCGGCGACGTCGTGCGCAAGGTCGACTCCCTGCGCATCTTCCCGGCCACCCACTACGTCGCCGGTCCCGAGCGCATGGAACGCGCCGTCGCGAGCATCGAGGCCGAGCTCGAGGAGCGCCTGGCCGATCTGGAGAACCGCGGCAAGCTGCTCGAGGCGCAGCGTCTGCGCATGCGCACCCAGTACGACATCGAGATGATCCGGCAGGTCGGCTTCTGCTCCGGCATCGAGAACTACTCCCGCCACATCGACGGACGACCCGCCGGGTCCGCGCCGGCGACGCTCATCGACTACTTCCCGGAGGACTTCCTACTGGTCATCGACGAGTCGCACGTCACCGTGCCGCAGATCGGCGCGATGTACGAGGGCGACATGTCGCGCAAGCGCAACCTCGTCGACTTCGGTTTCCGTCTCCCGTCGGCGGTCGACAACCGGCCACTGACCTGGGAGGAGTTCGCCGCCCGCATCGGGCAGACGGTCTACCTGTCGGCCACCCCCGGCCCGTACGAGCTCGGACAGACCGGCGGCGAGTTCGTCGAGCAGGTCATCCGCCCCACCGGCCTCGTCGACCCGCAGGTCGTCGTCAAGCCCACCAAGGGGCAGATCGACGATCTCGTGCACGAGATCCGCGAACGTGCCGAGCGCGACGAACGCGTCCTCGTCACCACCCTCACCAAGAAGATGGCCGAGGACCTCACCGACTACCTGCTCGAACTCGGTATCCGGGTGCGCTATCTGCACTCCGACATCGACACCCTGCGCCGCGTCGAACTGCTGCGACAACTGCGCCTGGGCGAATACGACGTGCTCGTCGGCATCAACCTGCTCCGCGAGGGTCTCGACCTCCCCGAGGTGTCGTTGGTGGCGATCCTCGACGCCGACAAGGAAGGCTTCCTACGGTCGACGACCTCGCTGATCCAGACCATCGGCCGCGCGGCCCGCAACGTCTCGGGCGAAGTGCACATGTACGCCGACAAGATCACCGACTCGATGGCGCGGGCCATCGAGGAGACCGAACGGCGGCGCGAGAAGCAGATCGCCTACAACACCGAACACGGTCTCGATCCGAAACCGCTGCGCAAGAAGATCGCCGACATCCTCGACCAGGTCTATCAGGAGGCCGAGGACACCGAGGCCGTCGAGGTGGGCGGCTCCGGCCGCAACGCTTCGCGTGGTCGCCGAGCCCAGGGCGAGTCCGGACGGGCCGTCAGCTCCGGTGTGGTGGAAGGTCGCGACACCTCGACGATGCCGCGCGCCGAGCTCGCCGATCTCGTGCAGCAGCTCACCGACCAGATGATGCAGGCCGCCCGCGACCTGCAGTTCGAGTTGGCCGCACGGCTTCGCGACGAGATCTCCGATCTGAAGAAGGAACTGCGCGGGATGGACGCCGCGGGTCTGAAGTAGTCGCCCGGCCCGATCGGCGCCGGCGACTCGGTAGGGTCCACTCCCATGGATCCCTCTTCCGCCGGGCGTGCTGCCCGCGCACTCGAGCTGCTGCACTCGGTCGTCTACTTCGCGCCGGACATCGCGGGTGAACTCGCCGCGCTCGGTGTCGACGGACCGGCTGCGCAGTACTTCGGTGGACGCGCGGCACCCCTGGGTGCCGTCGGCCCCGGGGTCGTGACCGCGACGTTCTGCAGCTTCTCGCCCCGCCTGGTGGCATCGGCCGTCCCGGCAGTGTGGGAGACGGCCGAGCCGGCCACGATCATCGCGGCGCGGTTGCGGGCTTTGGACGCACTCCATCGACGGGTCCTCGGGCAGGACGTACTCGGCTCCGCGGAGATGAACGAGGCGGCGGACCTCGCGGCCACCGCGGCGCGGGCGATTCCCGGCCCGGACGGTCGCCCGCTCTACGCCGCCTACGCCGATCTGCCCTGGCCCGAGGAGGCGCACCTGCGCCTGTGGCACGCCCTGACCCTGCTGCGCGAGTATCGCGGCGACGGTCATATCGCGGCCCTGCAGACGGCAGGGCTTTCGGGGCTCGATGCGCTCGTCACCCACACGGCGACCGGTATCGGGTTCGCCACTGATCCGGCCCGGAAGCTGCGGGGCTGGTCGCGGGACGAGTGGGCGGACGCCGAGAAGGGATTGCGCGGGCGCGGCCTGCTCGACAAGCGCGGCGAGCTCACCGGTGAGGGCTTCGAGGTCCGCGAACTCGTCGAGGATCTCACCGACGACCTGGCGGTCGCGCCGTGGACTGCGCTCGGTGAGGAGGGGGTGGAACGTTTGCTCGACCTCGCGTTGCCGTGGCGCGACGCCTTCGTCGACGCCGAGGTATTCCCTGCCGGCCTGTTCGGCCCGCGTTACGGTGACGCGCGGTAACATCAAACCTGATTGTGGGATGAGACCCAAACCTCCCACCCGGGCCGCCCATCCCGCTACTGTCGACGCAGCGTATGGCGGGGGAGCGTGCGTGTCCTCCGTCGACGACGGCATCGGCGGCCCGCGTCGATGGACCACACACTCGATGGAGGATGAATGAGCGCCTACCGGACCATAGTCGTCGGAACCGATGGTTCCGAATCGTCGTATCGGGCCGTGGAGAAGGCAGCTGCTCTGGCCGGCGACGCGGGCGCCCAACTGGTGATCGCCTGCGCCTACTACCCGGCCGACCCCAAGGACACCGCACAGGCCGCCGACGCGCTGCGCGACGAGGCGTACCAGGTCACCGGCTCCGCACCGACCTACGAGATCCTGCGCACCGCACGGGAGAAGGCAACCGTCGCCGGCGCCCGCAAGATCACCGAGCGGCCCATCGTCGGTGCACCTGTCGAATCGCTCCTCACGCTCGTCGAGGAGGTCGAAGCCGATCTCATCGTCATCGGCAATCGCGGCCTCAACACGCTGACCGGGCGGCTGCTCGGCTCCGTCCCCTCGGACGTCGCCCGCAAGGCCCTGTGCGACGTGCTGGTAGTGCACACGGTCCGCTGACGGATCAGCAGTACTCCTCGCGGGCGGTTTCGAGATAGCGCGCGGCGGCGTCGTCCGCCGACATGCGCGAACCCGAGGCGCCCGCGGCGTAGGCGGCGATCGGCCGGAGCGTGACGAGGACGTCGTGCTCCGGCACGCCCGCGCGCAACTGGTCGCACACCCCTCGCACCACCGCAAGCACCGTGTCGTCCGTGACGTCGGCGACCAGACCGGACGCCTCCAGTGCCTCCTTCACCCGCAGAAAACGCGCGTCGGGCGGCGTCGACGAGGTAGGGGATACCGACGTCGTGGACGTCGTGGCCTGCGCCTCGTCCTGGGTCGGCGTGACCGATCCGCACGCGGCGGAGACGAAGAACCCGCTCAGCGCCGCGATCGCAGCGCACCCCGCTCGACGTATCCGGTGGTGCGCTGCCCGATAGGCCACGTGTTCGTTCCCTCCGCGGATGATCCGTCCCATCTCCTTGCCCCGAAGGACGGTACCGTCCGGTGGCCGGTCCCGGGGTCCGCTCGGCGGTGTCGGCCGAACCGTGTCGGTTCAGCAGCGTGTCGGTCCGGCGATACCGGCCAGCACCTCCGGCAACGCCTCCGAGTGCACCACCCCGAGACGCTGGGTGGCGCGGGTCAATGCCACGTACAGGTCGTTCATCCCGCGTGAGGAATCGGTGAGAATCTCCGCAGGTTCGACGAGCAGCACCGCGTCGAACTCGAGTCCCTTGACCTCCTTGACGGTCGCGACCGTGACCGACTCGGACGCGAGGTGCTCCCACGCACCCACGAGTCGCGCCGGGGCGAGCACGGCAGTCGTACCCGGGCCGGTCTCCGCCTCGAGAGCTGCCTGCACGGTGGCGAGCACCGCGTCCGCCTCGACGTGCTGCGACCACGGCTCGAAACCGGACTCGCGCACCGACTGCGGCGGCACCTGGTCGGGATCGATCTCCGCGAGCACCGCGTGCGCGATCCGCATGATCTCCGCCGGCGTGCGGTAGTTGACCGTCAGTTCGGTCTTCTTCCACCGGTTCGCGACATACGGTTCGAGAATCTGCTGCCACGACTCGGTTCCCGCCGGATCCCCGGTCTGCGCGGTGTCGCCCACCAGGGTCATCCAGCGATTCGGGATGCGGCGCATGATCGTTCGCCACGCCATCGCCGACAACTCCTGCGCCTCGTCGACGATCACATGACCGTACGTCCAGGTGCGATCGCCGGCCGCCCGCTCCGCCGTGGTCTCGTGACGACGGTGGTTCTGCCGTTCGGCGAGCTGGGTGGCGTCGATCAGGTCGTACGCCATGAGCAGTTCGGGATCGAGGTCGTCCTCGAGATCCTGCGGTGCCGAACCGGTGAGGATGTCGAGTGCGCCCTGCGCGTCGGCGATCTGCTTGCGCCAGCGCCGCTTCGCGCGTTCGCGTTCGGCGGCGTCGTCCACCCCGAGCAGTTCGGCGAGCTCGTCGAGCAGTGGAGCGTCGGCGGCGCTGAAGTGTCCCGATGCATCGGGACGGTGCAGCGCATCGATCTGCTCGTCGGTCAGGGCCGGAGCCGCCGACGCGATCCGGTCGCGGGAGGCCAGCAGATCCGAGAGCACCTGCTGCGGGGACAGTTCCGGCCACAGCGCGTCGATCGCACCGACGATGTCGGGATCCGAACGCATCTCGGACCGGATGTCGTGGATGTCCTCCCGGCTCAACAGGTTCGCGCCACCGAGCGGGTTCGATCCGATGATCCCGGCCAACTGGTCGGCGAGGGCATCGATCACACCGTTCACGAAGATCGGCCGGGCCAGGTTGTGCGGCCGACGGGACGACCGGGCGCGACCCCGCGCACGGGTCACGATCGTGCGGTCGAGGGTGAGCGCGTAGGTGTCGAAACTCAGCTGCACGGGGGATCGGGGCACCTCCTGCCGGTCGCGGACCGCCTTCTCGAGCACCTTCACCATGTCCAGGGAGCCCTTCAGTTCGCCGGCCATCGGATCGTCCTCGATCGTCGGCGTGACCCCCGGATACAGATCCCCGACCGTCGACAGCAGCACGCCGGTCTCACCGAGCGAGGGCAGCACCTGACCGATGTAGTCGAGGAAGCGGCTGTTCGGACCCACGATCAGCACGCCGCTCTTGGCCAGTTGCTTGCGGTAGGTGTAGAGCAGGTAGGCCGCGCGGTGCAGCGCGACCGCGGTCTTGCCGGTGCCCGGACCGCCCTGGACGACGAGCACACTGCGATGCTCGGACCGGATGACCGCGTCCTGCTCGGCCTGGATCGTCGCCACGATGTCGTGCATCTGCCCGGTACGCGCGGCGTTCAGAGCGGCGAGCAGCGCCGATTCTCCGGCCACGCCACCGGCCGGTGGGGTGTCGGCGTGCTCGAGCGCGGCGTCGAGGTCGAGGTACTCGTCGTGCAGTGCGGTGACGGAGCGGCCGCGGCTGCGGATGTGGCGGCGCAGCACGACACCGTCCGGAGCGGCGGGGGGCGCGAGGTAGAACGGGCGGGCCTGGGGTGCGCGCCAGTCGAGCAGCAGCGACTCGTAGTCGTTGTCCTCGTCGAGGATGCCGAGGCGGCCGATGTAGCGGGTCTCCGCGCCGTCCTCCGTCACGGGGCCGGAGGTGTCCGTCCCGTCGTCCCTCACATCGATGCGGCCGAAGCACAAGCCGTGCTCGGCGGCGTCGTACTTCGCGATGTCCTCGGTGTACATGTGGGTGTACGACTCGCGTTCGCTGCGCGCCTGGGGGGTGCCTCCGGTCTCGCGCAGCACGCGGGCCAGCCGGGTCTTCGCGTAGTCGCGCAGACCGTCGAGATGCGTGTAGAGCATCGCCACGTAGGCCTGCTCGCGATCGAGCTCCGGATGGGACGCGCCATCAACCGGCACAGGGACTCCTCGGGGATAGACAGGACGAGATCGCTCGCCGCCGCAGGGGTGACGCGTCGACGAAAGTGCCCGAGAAGTCTAGTCGCCGCAGGAGGAAAACGGGCAGAAAGCCTGATCACAGCAGTGCGGGCGTGCGATGCCCTCGCACGCCCGCACCACGGTGCCGTACCGGACTACTTCTTCTTCTCGATGCTCTTCTCGAGCGCCTTCAGGTTCTTCGCGAGCTTCTTCTCCGCCTTCGTGCCCTGCTTGCGCGCGGCCTCGGCACGCAGACGGGCCTTCTCCGCGGCGACGTGAGCCCGAGCGTTCAGGATCGCGGACTGCTCCTCGGCGAGCTTCGCCCATTCCGAGCTGCGATCGACCGTGGTGTCCCACAGCTTCGAGCCACGCTTGCGGGCGACGTCGGCGAGCTCAGGGGTGCGCTCGCGCGCCAGCCCGAGCAGTTCGGTGCCGCGTTCACGGGCGCCCTCGGCGAGTTCGGGGGCGCGCTCACGCGCGACACCGAGGATCTCGGCGCTGCGATCGCGCGCCCGTTCGGTCAGCACCGGGCCGCGGTCGCGGGCGACCTCGAGCAGTCCGCTGCTCCGCTCGCGTGCGGCCTCTGCGAGTTCGGGTGCACGTTCCTTGGCGATCTCGAGGATGTGTCCACCCTGCTCGCCGGCTTCCTCCGTCAGCGTCTTGACCCGCTCGGCGACGGTGTGCAGCGTTTCGGCCGTGTGACCGTCCGAGGAATGGCCCGGCAGTGCAGCGGCCACCGACTTCTGCGCGGCACGCGCGGCGCGACGGCTCCGCCAGCCCAGCGACGGCTTGCCCTCGGTGTCCACGGCGGCGATGAGCAGACCGCCGATCAGGCTCACGTTCTTGATGAGCTGGGTGCGCTGCTGGGCGCGGGCCTCGGGGTCCTCGACGTTCCAGAAGTCATGGCCCGCGACGGTCGTCGGCACGAGGCTGCCGATCAGCGCGAGAGCGGACAGACGAGGTGCTTTCCCGAGAGCGAACAGGGTCCCGGCGCCGATCTGCACTGCGGCGTTGATCTGGACGAGAGTCTCGGGATTGCTGGGAAGCCGGTCGGTGATCGACGCCGGCAAGGCGTTCACAGCCTGATCGAGCCCGGGCTGCGCGGCACCTGCTTTCGGCTCGGGCTTCCGCAGGGCGTCGATACCCCCGGCGATGAAGATGGACGCGAGCATGGGCCGCGCAATTCTCCGGACGAGCATGTGGTTCCTCCCGTGGTCGGCTGTGTTTCCAAACCCTGACACAGGTACCCCAAGCGTCACGGGAATATGCACGAAGCAGGGCCGAAGGGTATGAAACGATATTTCGGGCCATACGGAAACTCGAAAAAACCCGAATTTCGTCGTCGACGAGCGCCCCCGACATCACCTCGACGGCCGACTCGCCGCGCGGGACGTCGGAATCTCAGGCGGCCGATCCTCAGTAGTGAGCGGCAGATCCGTGACGGTCTCGAACAGGTGCGGACCCGAGGCGGTGTCGACGCTGCGCTCGATGGTCAGGTGCGCGACGCGTCCTCGCGTCCGCAGGGTGGCGATCTGGTTCCCGAAGCTCGGACCTGCCATCTTCGACCACGAGAACGACGTCTCGGGAACGGCCGTCACCGGACCGAGCAGCAACCGCACGACGCGCTCCGCCTTGCGTCCCCATGCGGCGCGGAAGGCGACCCGGACAGCTGCGGGGACGTGGTTGTGCAGGGGCGAACAAGTCAGTTGGTACACCGTGCCGGCGGTCGGCGTCGCGAATCGGACGCGGGCGGCGTAGGCATGGTGCACGTCGCCCGAAAGGACACAGATTGTCGCGGGCGCGCAGCCGGATGTTTCGGCGCGACGCCCGGCAGCGACATCCAGCAACAAACGGGCGAGTCGCTCGAACGAATCGCGGAAGGCCGCCCAGTGTTCGAGATCGGCGGCGCGCCGGAGCTTCTCGGCCCACCGCGCCCATCGGTCACCGCGTACACCGGACGCGAGCTTCTCGTCCCACGCCTCGAGGTCGTGCATCGTGCGGGGGAGGAGCCACGGCAGCGACGTGCCGATCAGGAGGTGGTCGTAGTCGCCGTCGGTCTGCTCCTCGATCCAGTCGAACTCCGGATCGGACACCATGTCGCGCCGGTCGGGCGCGAGCACCCGCCCGCACCGCGAATCGATCACCAGCAGACGCACCGGTCCGAAATCGCGGCGATACGACCATCGCACTCCCGGACTGCCGTCGGCTTCCTCGTCGGCGCCGGACGCGAACGCACGCAAGATCGGTTCGGCGTCCCCGGCACAGTTCCGCACCCGGTCGTAGAGCGGGTCCTCGTCCAGCTCCGAGGGAGCGAGGTTACCGAGATGCTGATAGATCCAGTACGACGCCAACGCCCCGACGATGCGTTCCTCCCACCACGCGGAGGCCTCCATCTCCCTGCGCCACGAATAGGAGGTGTTCCAGTCGTCGTGCACGTCGTGATCGTCGAAGATCATCGAGGTCGGCACGTTCGACAACAGCCATCGGACGTTGTCCTCGGACCACGACCGGCTGTACAGCCAGGTGTACTCCTCGAAGTCGCGTACCTGGGCTCCGGGCGGTTCCGACAGATCGTGACGCTCACCGACCCGTCGCTTCATCTCCTCCGACAGCTCGTCGGCGTAGACCTGATCTCCCAGCAGCAACAGCGCGTCGGGCCATTCGTCGACCGGTAGGGAACGCATGCGCTGCGCGTAGGCGACGAGAGCGTCCTTTCCGAGGACGGCTGTCGGTTCCGCGCTCTCCGAGGCCACCCGGCACGACCCGAAGGCGAGCACTAAATCCTCGGGGTCGTCTTCCGCGGTCCTGATCAGCGGCGATGCAACACCGACGGGTGGCCACACGACCCGGCCGTCGAGATCCACCTCGTAGGGCGTCACCGATCCGGGTTCGAGGTCTCGGACGGTGACGAGCGCGTAATGGTGCCCCGCGACGGTCCACGTGTGTTCGGAACTGCCGAGCACATGCACCGTGCACGGCTCGGACGTCTCCACCCAGATCGTGGCGTCCGTATCGCCGATGTGCCTGAGCACCGGCCCCAGTACGAGATCCGCCACAGTGTCAGGCCTCCGTGCTCGTGCGAGCTCGTCCGGTTTTCGAGCGTACTCGCGGCAGTGGAGCACAGGAGGATTCCGGCGAACTCCGATCCTCGTTCGGCCTCCGCGCCTCTGCGACGGGGCGCACGCTGGAACGGACGCAGCACAAGCGGCCCGCTCGGGTCGTTGCCGCGTGCTGGAAGGGGGCCCGGACATGACCGACGCGGAGAATCCGACCCGCTGGGATCGGCTCGACGACGAAGAGAAACGGCAGGCGAGGGAGAAGGCCGAGGAGATCGACCGCATGTACGAACCGGGAGCGCGGCCGACCACGGTCGTGCCGGGCACGAACGGGATGGTCTCGGGAACGGCCTTCGCAGATATGGCGGGCGAGCGCTCGAGGGACGAGCCTGCCGGAGCGGGCAAGGGCGAAGGGTCGGCCGACAGGGACGGTGCCCCCGACTAGACGTCGTGCGAGCACGCTCGGGTGTCACAGATCCGGCCGTCGCAGGCTAGGCCTCGTACCGAGTGCCGTCCGGCCCGAGGCGGACCGAGACGGACCGTCACCAGCCCCGCTCGCGCCACTCGCCGAGATGCGGACGTTCGGCTCCGAGGGTCGAGTCCTTGCCGTGTCCGGGGTAGAAGATCGTCTCGTCGTCGAAGCGGTCGAAGATCTTGGACTCGACGTCGCCGAGGAGCGATCGGAAGGCGTCGTCGTTCGGGGTCTTGCCGACGCCGCCGGGGAACAGTGAATCGCCGGTGAAGATGTGCGTACGACCCGTGCCCCGTTCCGTGAGGACCAACGCAACCGACCCCGGAGTGTGTCCTGAGAGGTGGATCACCTCGAGATTCAGCTCACCGATCTGCACGGTGTCGCCCTCGGCCAGGATCCGGTCGGGCGTCACCGGCAGGGGATCGGCGTCGAGTTCGTGTGCGGCGGTAGGCACACCGGTCTCCGCGGCGACCCGCTCGAGACCCTGCCAGTGATCCCAGTGCTGATGGGTGGTGACGATGAGCTCGAGCTCCGGCGCGTTGTCGCGGAGGAATCGCACGAGACGGTCGGGTTCGTTTGCGGCGTCGATGAAGACGGACTTGCCGGTGGCGTCGTCGGTGACGAGATAGGTGTTGTTGTTCATCTCGCCGACGGCAAGTTTGACGATGCTCGCTCCGGGAATCCTTCGGCGTTGCGCGGGTCCGCCGGGAGTGACGTCGCCGGTGTAGGTGTCTTCGATGATCACGGGCTGCTGCGTCATGCAGCCAAACCTACCTTCGGGTGCGCGCGCGTGAGCCTGAGGCGCGCGGTTGTTCGTCACGGAAACGTGTCGGTACCCGCGCCTACCATGGCTGAGGGCCGAATTCCGGCCTTGTCTACAGGAAGGATGTGGCGTGGCAGACCGCCTGATCGTGCGTGGAGCCCGGGAACACAACCTGCGTGGTGTCGACCTGGACCTGCCGCGCGACAGTCTGATCGTGTTCACCGGGCTGTCGGGTTCGGGCAAGTCGAGCCTCGCGTTCGACACCATCTTCGCCGAGGGGCAGCGGCGCTACGTCGAGTCGTTGTCGGCCTACGCCCGCCAGTTCCTCGGTCAGATGGACAAGCCGGACGTCGACTTCATCGAGGGCCTGTCGCCTGCGGTGTCGATCGACCAGAAATCCACCAACCGCAACCCGCGGTCCACCGTGGGCACCATCACCGAGGTCTACGACTACCTGCGTCTGCTGTACGCCCGGGCCGGCACTCCGCACTGCCCGGTCTGTGGCGAGCAGATCTCCCGGCAGACGCCGCAGCAGATCGTCGACCAGGTGCTGGAGATGGAGGCCGGGGCCCGTTTCCAGGTCCTCGCGCCCGTCGTGCGCACCCGCAAGGGCGAGTTCGTCGACCTCTTCGAGCAGCTGACCGTCCAGGGCTACTCCCGCGTGCGTGTCGACGGGGTCGTCCACCCGCTGTCCGATCCGCCGAAGCTGAAGAAACAGGAGAAGCACGACATCGAGGTCGTCGTCGACCGCCTCGCCGTCAAGCCCAGCGCGCAGCAGCGACTCACCGACTCCATCGAGACCGCGCTGCGGCTCGCCGAGGGTGTCGTCGTGCTCGACTTCGTCGATCGTGAGGAGGATGCCCCCGATCGCGAGCGTCGGTTCTCCGAGAACCTGGCGTGCCCGAACGCGCACCCGCTGTCGATCGACGAACTCGAGCCGCGGTCGTTCTCCTTCAACTCGCCCTACGGTGCGTGCCCCGAGTGTGCGGGTCTCGGTGTGCGCAAGGAGGTCGATCCCGATCTCGTCGTGCCCGACCCGGATCTGAGCCTGGCCGACGGCGCGATCGCGCCCTGGTCGATGGGCCAGAGCGCCGAATACTTCGGCCGACTGCTGTCCGGCCTGGCCGACGCCCTCGAATTCGACATCGACACCCCGTGGCGGAAACTGCCCGTCAAGGTGCGCAAGGCCGTGCTGGAGGGCAGCACCGAGCAGGTGCACGTGCGCTACAAGAACCGCTACGGCCGCGTCCGTTCGTACTACGCCGAGTTCGAGGGCGTCATGCCGTTCCTGCACCGCCGTCTCGAGCAGTCCGAGTCCGAGCAGGCGAAGGAACGTTACGAGGGCTACATGCGGGAGATCCCGTGCCCGGCCTGCGCCGGTGCCCGCCTTCGTCCCGAGATTCTGGCCGTGACGGTCAGCGCGGGCGACTTCGGTGCGATGTCCATTGCCGAGGTGAGCGACCTGTCGATCGCCGAGTGCGCACGCTTCCTCGACGGTCTCGTCCTCGGCGCCCGCGAGGCCGCCATCGCTGGGCAGGTCCTCAAGGAGATCCAGGCCCGGCTCGGCTTCCTGCTCGACGTCGGACTCGACTACCTCACCCTCTCGCGCGCCGCGGGCACCCTCTCCGGTGGTGAGGCACAGCGCATCCGTCTCGCCACGCAGATCGGATCCGGTCTCGTCGGCGTTCTGTACGTGCTCGACGAGCCGTCGATCGGTCTGCATCAGCGCGACAACCGTCGTCTCATCGACACCCTCACGCGACTGCGCGATCTGGGCAACACGCTCATCGTCGTCGAGCACGACGAGGACACCGTCCGTGCCTCCGACTGGGTCGTCGACATCGGACCGCGCGCGGGCGAGCACGGCGGGACGGTCGTCCACAGCGGCACTTACAAGGAGCTGCTCGACAACCCGGAATCGCTCACCGGCGCCTATCTGTCCGGACGCGAGGAGATCGAGATCCCCGCGCTCCGGCGGCCGATCGACAAGGGCCGGCAGGTCACCGTCGTCGGCGCCCGCGAGAACAATCTGCGCGAGATCGACGTGGCGTTCCCACTCGGCGTCCTCACCTGCGTCACCGGTGTCTCCGGCTCCGGGAAGTCGACACTCGTCAACGACATTCTCGCGACGGTGATGGCCAACAAGCTCAACGGCGCGCGGCAGGTTCCCGGACGGCACACCCGCATCAACGGACTCGACCAGCTCGACAAGCTCGTGCAGGTCGACCAGTCGCCGATCGGCCGCACCCCGCGCTCGAACCCCGCGACCTACACGGGTGTATTCGACAAGATCCGCAGCCTGTTCGCATCCACCACCGAGGCGAAGGTGCGCGGCTACCAGCCGGGTCGGTTCTCGTTCAACGTCAAGGGCGGGCGGTGCGAGGCGTGCTCGGGCGACGGCACGTTGAAGATCGAGATGAACTTCCTGCCCGACGTGTACGTGCCGTGCGAGGTGTGCCACGGCGCCCGCTACAACCGCGAAACGCTCGAGGTGCATTACAAGGGCAAGACCATCGCCGAGGTGCTCGACATGTCGATCGAGGAGGCGGCGGAGTTCTTCCGGCCGGTCACCTCCATCCACCGCTACCTCAACACGCTGGCGGAGGTCGGTCTCGGTTACGTGCGCCTGGGCCAGCCGGCGACGACCCTGTCCGGCGGTGAGGCGCAGCGCGTCAAGCTCGCCGCCGAACTGCAGAAGCGTTCCAACGGGCGCACCGCGTACATCCTCGACGAGCCCACCACGGGCCTGCACTTCGAGGACATCCGCAAGCTGCTCGGGGTCATCAACGGTCTGGTCGACAAGGGCAACACCGTGATCGTCATCGAGCACAACCTCGATGTCATCAAGACCGCCGACTGGATCATCGACATGGGTCCCGAGGGCGGTTCCGGTGGCGGCACGGTGGTCGCGGAGGGCACTCCGGAAGAGGTGGTCACGGTGGAGGAGAGCTACACCGGACGCTTCCTTGCGGAGATCCTCGACGGGCGGATCACTGCACCTGCTTCCGCGCCGGTACGCAAGCGCGCGACGAAGGCGACCAAGGCGACCGCGACCAAGACTGCCGCTACGAAGTCGGCCACGAAGGCGAAGACCGCCAAGAAGAAGGTGGCGGCCGCGAGCTGACGAATCGAGCCGCCCGCCTCGGAAGAGGCGGGCGGCTCGATCTCGTGGCTCGTGAAGCAGCCGGGGAGCGTGAAGTGGGCGGGACTCCGGTTCGGCTCAGTAGACCGGGCCGGTGTACTTCTCGCCCGGGCCCTTGCCGGGCTCGTCGGGCACCGCCGACGCCTCGCGGAAGGCGCGCTGCAGTGCCTGCAGTCCTTCGCGCAGCGGGCCGGCGTGCGGACCGAGATATTCCACCGACGAGGTGATCAGGCCGGCGAGTGCGGTAATCACGCGGCGGGCCTCGTCGAGGTCACGTCGCGCGCTGCTGTCGGGATCCTCGTCGGCAAGACCGAGCTTCTCGGCAGCCGAACTCATGAGCATCACGGCTGCGCGGCTGATCACCTCGACGGCCGGGATGTCGGCGAGTTCGCGCACATCCTCCGCCGCAGCGTCCTGATCGGGGGTCTCGGGAGCATCCGTCATAGCGTCGAGCATAGGGTCGCGCCGCTCGGCGCCGACCGTGCGGGTGCGGCGCCGACGCGCCGATTCGTCGTCGACGTGGCTTTTTGTTAGACTTGATCCCACGACCGCCCGCGGTGATCCTCCGTGGGCAGCAAAGTGGAGTCCGACTCCCACCTCTGGCGGCACATCGATGCAGCTGAGAGGTCCGGTCCTCCGGGCGTAGAAGCCCGGATGTCCGCCCTGCATCGGGCGGTGCGGATCACGCAGCGTGAGCTGGGTGCCGTCGACCGGTCGGTATCGGACCCCGCGTGGAGCCTCGGCACCACAGCGGGGTCTTCTTGTCGAGGAGTAGGGCCACGTGCTGCGGTGCGGTCAAACCGACCACACCGCTCTACCTAGGAGGCCCCATCAGCGCTGAGACCCGCATCAACGAACGCATCCGAGTTCCCGAAGTCCGGCTCGTCGGACCCGGCGGTGAACAGGTCGGAATCGTGCGTGTTGAAGATGCCCTCCGCCTGGCAATCGAAGCCGACCTCGACCTTGTCGAGGTGGCGCCCGACGCCCGGCCGCCGGTCTGCAAAATCATGGACTACGGCAAGTTCAAGTACGAAGCCGCGCAGAAGGCGCGCGAATCGCGCAAGAACCAGCAGCAGACCGTGATCAAGGAGCAGAAGCTCCGTCCGAAGATCGACGACCACGACTACGAGACCAAGAAGCGCAACGTCGTGCGCTTCCTCGAGGCCGGTTCGAAGGTCAAGGTCACGATCATGTTCCGCGGCCGCGAGCAGTCGCGCCCCGAACTCGGATACCGGTTGCTGCAGCGCCTCGGCGCCGATGTCGCCGACCTCGGCTTCATCGAGACCAGTCCGAAGCAGGACGGCCGGAACATGACCATGGTGCTGGCCCCGCACAAGGGTGCGAAGACCCGCGCGAAGGCTCAGGAAGCCGCGCAGGCCGCACCGGCGCAGGCCGCACCGCGCCCGGCAGCCTCCGCTGCCCCGACCACGGAGTCCGCGCCGTCCGCGCCGGCTCCCGGGACGGGCGACGCCCCGAGCAACTAGCCCGCTCAGGCAGCACATCCGGTGCTGTCCGTGAGCACCGATGTACGCACACGACAAGAACTGAGGACTCCATGCCCAAGTCGAAGACCCACAGCGGCACCGCGAAGCGATTCAAGGTGTCCGGTAGCGGAAAGGTCCTGCGCCAGAAGGCGGGTCGCCGCCACCTGCTCGAGCACAAGTCCTCGCGGGTGACGCGTCGCCTCGACGGCAAGGCCGTCGTCGCCGATGCCGACGCTCCGCGCGTCAAGCGCATGCTCGGGCTCTGAGCCTCTCCGACCGATCCATCCGGGGACACCTCGTTCGTCCCCCGAACTCTGACAGGACACATAACCAGTGGCACGCGTGAAGAGGGCCGTCAACGCCCAGAAGAAGCGTCGTTCGATTCTCGAGGCCTCGAAGGGCTACCGCGGACAGCGCTCGCGTCTGTACCGCAAGGCCAAGGAGCAGCAGCTTCACTCGCTGACCTACGCCTACCGCGACCGTCGCGCCCGCAAGGGTGATTTCCGCAAGCTGTGGATCAGCCGCATCAACGCTGCTGCCCGCGCCAACGACATCACCTACAACCGCTTCATCCAGGGCCTTAAGGCCGCCGGTGTCGAGGTGGACCGCAAGATCCTCGCCGAGCTCGCCGTCTCCGACGCCGAAGCCTTCGCCGGCCTCGTGGCCGTCGCCAAGGCTGCCCTTCCGGCCGACGTCAACGCTCCGGCTGCCTGAGTGCTGCCCTGAGCTACGACAACATCCAGGAACGACCCGTGGACACGCTCACCGAGCGCACACCACGGGTCGTTTCTGCTGTGAAACTGCTCCGGGCCGCCGAGCGTCGCAAGACCGGGCGGTTCCTCGCCGAGGGTGAGAACTCCGTCACCGAGGCGCTCGCCGCTGCACGCGTGCACGAACTATTCGTCACCGAGGCGGCCGCCGGCCGGTACGCGACGGTCGTCGACGAAGCACGCCACAAGGGTGTGCGCGTGGGGATCGTCACCGAGCGGGCCGCCGCCCGGCTGTCCGACACCGTCACCCCGCCCGGCCTCGTCGCTGTGTGCGACACCCTCGACGTGCCGCTCGCCGAAGCGGTGACCCCGCGGTCGCGGCTGCTCGCCGTGCCCGTCGCGGTCGCCGAACCCGGCAACGCCGGCACCCTCATCCGCGTCTCCGACGCCGTCGGCGCCGACGCCGTGGTCCTCGCCGGCGACAGCGTCGACCCGCACAACGGCAAGTGCGTGCGCTCCTCGGCCGGCAGCATCTTCCACCTGCCGGTCGCGCGCGAACGCGACACCGACCGGGTACTGGCCACGCTCGCCGAGGCCGGCGTGCAGATCCTCGCGACGGCCGCCGACGGGGAGATCGACCTCGACGACGCCGACGAGTTGCTCGCCGCGCCCACCGCGTGGCTGTTCGGCAACGAGGCCCACGGACTCGATCCGCAGGTCGCCGCCCGCGCCGACCACCGCGTCCGCATCCCCATCCGCGGACGCGCCGAATCGCTCAACCTCGCCACCGCCGCCTCGATCTGCCTGTATGCGAGCGCGCGGGTGCAACATCGGGCCGCTCGGCCCATCACATAGGATTTCCCGGGTGCGCCGCGGCCTCCGGCCCGGACCGCACCCACCGAGATCACCCGTTCGTCCGAAGAAGGAGATGCACCGGTCGTGGCCAAGAAAGAGGGCGGGCCCCCGCCGGCAGTCGATCCGAGCGCCCTGACCGAGGACGCGCTCACCGCCGCCGAGAAGTCCGCGATCGACGCGTTCGCCGCTGCGACCGACCTCGACGAACTCGCCCAGTCGAAGATCGACCACCTCGGCGACAAGGCGCCCATCTCCCTCGCCAAGCGCGCCCTCGGCTCGCTGCCCGGCAACGAGCGCGCCGACGCCGGCAAGCGGGTCAACGCCCACCGCACCAGCGTGCAGGCCGCCTTCGACGACCGCAAGGCCGTGCTGCAGGCCGAACGCGACGCCGCGGTCCTCGTCGCCGAAGCCGTCGACGTCACCCTTCCCGCGACCCGCCGCGCGCTCGGCGCCCGCCACCCGATCTCGATCATCTCCGACGAGGTCGCCGACGTCTTCGTCGCGATGGGCTGGGAGGTCGCCGAAGGCCCCGAGGTCGAGACCGAGCATTTCAACTTCGACGCCCTGAACTTTCTGCCCGACCATCCGGCGCGCACGATGCAGGACACCTTCCACATCGCCCCGGAGGGTTCGCGGCAGGTGCTGCGCACCCACACCTCGCCCGTGCAGGTCCGCACCATGCTGCACCGCGACATCCCGATCTACGTCGTGTGCCCCGGCCGCACCTTCCGCACCGACGAACTCGACGCCACCCACACCCCGGTCTTCTCGCAGGTCGAGGGTCTCGCCGTCGACAAGGGCCTGACCATGGCGCACCTGCGCGGCACCCTCGACGCGTTCGCGCGGGCGCTGTTCGGGCCGGAGACCCGCACCCGGATGCGCCCGAACTACTTCCCGTTCACCGAACCGTCCGCCGAGGTGGACGTGTGGTTCCCGAACAAGAAGGGCGGCGCCGGCTGGGTCGAGTGGGGCGGCTGCGGCATGGTCAACCCCAATGTGCTCCGGGCCTCGGGCATCGACCCCGACGTGTACACCGGGTTCGCGTTCGGAATGGGCCTCGAACGCACCCTGCAGTTCCGCAACGGCATCCCCGACATGCGCGACATCGTCGAGGGCGACGTGCGCTTCACCCTGCCGTTCGGCGTGCAGGGCTGACAGCCCGCTCCCGACACCGACTCCACCGACCGACGACCGAACGAAAGAGCTGAGCACAAGTGCGAGTAGCGCAGTCCTGGCTGACCGAGATCCTGCAGCGCGCCACCCCGGAGTGGAACGTCACCGCCGAGGAACTCGACGCGGGATTCGTCCGGGTCGGACTCGAGGTCGAGGACATCGAGACCCTCGGCCGCATCGACAACCTCGTCGTCGGACGGGTCGTGGAGATCACCGAGCTCACCGAATTCAAGAAGCCCATCCGTTTCTGCAAGGTTGACGTCGGTGAGGAGGAACCGCGCGGCATCGTGTGCGGTGCCCGCAACTTCGCCGAGGGCGACCTCATCATCGCCGCCCTGCCCGGCGCCGTGCTTCCCGGCGACTTCGCCATCGCATCGCGCAAGACCTACGGGCACATCTCCGACGGCATGATCTGCTCGCTGTCCGAGCTGGGCATCGGCAAGGACCACTCCGGCATCCTCGTGCTCGAGCCCGGCACGGCCGAACCCGGCACCGACGCCAACGATCTGCTCGGTCTCGGCGACACCGTCGTCGAACTGAACATCACCCCCGACCGCGGATACTGCTTCTCCGTCCGCGGCCTCACCCGCGAACTCGCGTGCGGCTTCGACCTCGAATTCGCCGATCCCGCGGCCGTGCCGGCACTGCCGTCCGACGGCGGGGAGGCCTACCCGATCCGGCTCGAGTCCGAGACGAAGGCCACCCGGTTTGCCGCACGCCGCGTCACCGGCATCGACCCGAAGGCCGTCACCCCGTGGTGGATGCAGCGCCGCCTGCACACCGCCGGTGTCCGCCCGATCTCCCCGGCCGTCGACGTGACCAGCTACGTCATGCTCGAACTCGGCCAGCCGCTGCACGCCTTCGACGCCGCCAGCCTGCAGGGTGAGCTGGTCGTGCGACGCGCCCGGGCAGGGGAGAAGCTCACCACCCTCGACGGTGTCGAGCGCGATCTCGATCCGGAGGACGTCGTCATCACCGACGACTCCGGGGTGATCTCCCTCGCCGGCATCATGGGCGGCGCGACCACCGAGGTCGGCGACAGCACCACCGACGTGCTGCTCGAGGCCGCCGTCTGGGATCCGCTCGCCGTCTTCCGCGGCAACCGTCGGCACAAGGTCAGCAGCGAGGCCGGCAAGCGTTTCGAGCGCACCGTCGATCCGGCCCTGGCCCGCGCCGCGCTCGACCGGGCTGCGAGCCTGCTCGTCGAGATCGCCGGCGGCCGCGTGGAGTCGACCCTCACCGACATCGTCGTGCCCACCGAGAGTCCGACGATCCGCATGGACATCGACCTGCCCGACCGCATGGCCGGGGTGAGCTACCCGAACGGCACCGCTGCCCGCCGTCTCACGCAGATCGGATGCGCGGTCGAGGTCGGTGTCGGCGAGGACGGCCACGGCCAGCTCGTCGTCACCCCGCCGACCTGGCGCCCCGACCTGCGTCAGCCTGCCGACCTGGTCGAGGAGGTGCTGCGCCTCGAAGGCCTCGAGCAGATCCCGTCGGTGCTGCCCACCGCTCCCGCCGGCCGCGGTCTCACGGCCACGCAGAAGCGCCGCCGCGCCGTCTCCCGCGCGCTCGCCCACGACGGCTATGTCGAGGTCCTGGCTCCGGTGTTCCTGCCGGCCGGCGTGTTCGATACCTGGAAGCTCGACGCCGACGACCCGCGCCGGGTGACCACCAAGGTGCTCAACCCCCTCGAAGCCGATCGTCCGGAGCTGGCCACCACGCTGCTGCCGGGCCTGCTCGAGATCCTCGGCCGCAACGTCTCGCGCGGCCAGCGCGACCTGTCGCTCTACGCAATCGCGCAGGTCGTGCATCCCACTTCCGAGACCAAGCCGGTCGACGCGCTCCCGGTCGACCGTCGTCCCACCGACGACGAGATCGCCCTGCTCGAAGGGTCGCTGCCGAAGCAGCCGGTCCACGTCGGTGGTGTGCTCGCCGGTTTGCGCGAACCGGCCGGGCCGTGGGGCACGGGACGCGCCGCCGATGCCTTCGATGCCTTCGCCGCCGCGGAGACCGTGGCACGTGCCGCCGGGGTGCGCCTCGAGCGCCGCGCCGCGCAGTACCTGCCCTGGCATCCCGGCCGCTGCGCCGAACTGCTTGTCGACGGGGTCGTCGTCGGCCACGCCGGTGAACTGCATCCCGCGGTGATCGAACGGGCCGGTCTGCCCGCACGCACGTGCGCCTTCGAACTCGACCTCGACGCGTTACCGATCGTGGAATCGCTTCCGGCGCCGGTGGTCTCGCCGTTCCCGGCGGTCCTGCAGGACGTCGCGGTCGTGGTCGACGCGAATGTGCCGGCCGCCGACGTCGAGAGCGCCCTGCGCTCGGGTGGCGGCGAGCTGCTCGAGGACATCCGTCTGTTCGACGTCTATCAGGGCGCCCAGCTGGGGGAGAACCGCAAGTCCCTCGCGTTCGCGCTGCGCTTCCGCGCCCTCGATCGCACCCTCACCGAGGACGAGGCCAGCGCCGCCCGCGAGGCAGCGGTGGCCGCCGCGGCCACCGCGGTCGGTGCCGAACTGCGCGCCTGAGCCGCCCGCGTCCCCGCCCGGCAGCCACACCTCGGGCGGGACCGTGGTGACCTTGCGGACCGCCCGGTCGAGGATGTGCCCGGCGATCTCCGCGAGGGTGCGCATCGGGGTGCGGCCGTCGACCGCGAGCGCCGACAGGGTCGCGCGATCGGTGGCGGAGATCGTCGTGCGTCCGCGCCGCTCACCCACCCGCCGGGAGCCCGACGTCAGTTCCCCTCGCTCTCCCGGACCGAGCGCGTTCAGCCGCCACGCCCCGCCCTCGGTGAACCACTCCGAGACCACATGGGTGCGGATCGACGCAACGCCGGGCAGCTTCCCCAGGTCGGCGCCCGCCCACGGCACCTCGACGGTCACCGTGCCCGAGATCGCCGCGATGACAAACCGCAAATCCCTCACGGTGCCCGCCGCGGTCCTGAAGTTCGCCCTGAGGATCGGGCGCGCGTTGGGATCGACCGAGCACGGCCCGGAGCGGGTCGCCTTCCTGCAGTACCGTCCAGTGCTCGACAACCGGCGGTTGCGTGAGGAACTCGGTGTGCCCCTGCGGTACACGAGCCGGGAGGCCCTCGAGGCGTATCTGCTGGCTCGCGCCGAAGAGGACTCAGTGGCAGCCGGGCGACGTAGCCTGGAGGCATGAGCAAGGACGAAGCCGGCCGGGTGCCGTCTCCCGAGGAGCCCGACAAGCCGGAGCAGCCCGTCCCCGACGTGACCCCGGCCGGGCCGGAGACGCCGACGGTGCCGGATATTCCCCCCGCCCCGGATATCCCGGACGTGCCGCCGATCGACCCGGAGCCGAGCCCCGATCCCGACGTGACCCCACGCGAGGAAGAGGTCCACGACGCTCAGGTCCACGACGCCGAGATCGTCGAACCGGGTGTCGTCGACACCGGATCCGTCGACGGCCCGGTCCGCGCACCGACGATCGAGGAGATCACCGGATACACCGCGGACGGGGTGCCGACCTTCGAATCGGTGCGTGAGAAGATCGAACAGCGTTCGGCGACCGCGCTCGGCGCGGAGGAACTCGCGCACGCGACGGGTGCGGGTCGCACGCTCGAGGAGCAGTACGAGGAGCGCAAGGCGGCCGCTGCCGACCGGCTCGCGGAGATCCGGCGGTCGTTGCGGTCGGAGTGAATCCTCCGAAAGGGACACCCCCTATGAAATGATTTGCATGAGGGTGCATAATCATTCGTATGGGTACTTCACCGGACTTCACCGCCACCTCCGAGTCGCCGCTACGGGTCGCCGTGGCCGGCGCCAGCGGCTACGCGGGCGGCGAGATCCTGCGCCTGCTCCTCGGCCACCCCGCCTACCAGGACGGCTCGCTCGTCATCGGCGCGCTCACCGCCGGGGGTAACGCGGGCGCCACCCTGCGCGAGTTCCATCCCCATCTGCTGCCGCTCGCCGACCGCGTGCTCGGCGCCACCGACATCGACACCCTGCTCGGGCACGACGTCGTCTTCCTCGGCCTGCCGCACGGCCACTCCGCCGTGATCGCCGAGCAGCTGCCCGAGACGACCGTCGTCATCGACTGTGGCGCCGACTTCCGGCTCGAGAACGCCGCCGACTGGCAGCGCTGGTACGGCAGCGACCACGCCGGCACCTGGCCCTACGGCATGCCCGAGCTGCCCGGCAAGCGCGACGCCCTCGTCGGCGCCACCCGCATCGCGGTCCCCGGTTGCTACCCGACCTCCGCCTTGCTCGCACTCGCACCGGCCGTCGCCGCCGGCATCGTCGAACCCGTCGTGAACGTCGTGGCCGTCTCCGGCACCTCCGGCGCCGGGAAGTCCCCGAAGGTCGACCTGCTCGGCTCCGAGGTCATGGGCTCGGTCCGCGCCTACAGCGTCGGCGGCGCCCACCGGCACACCCCGGAGATCAAGCAGAACCTCTCCGCTCTTGCCGACACCGACGTGAAGGTCTCGTTCACCCCGATCCTCGCGCCCATGCCGCGCGGCATCCTCGCGACCTGCACCGCACCGACCACGGTGACCGCCGCCGAGGCCCGCGCCGTCTACGAGAAGGCCTACGCCGACGAACCGTTCGTGCAGCTGCTGCCGGAAGGCGCACTACCGGCCACCGGCGCGGTGGTCGGCTCGAACGCCGTCCAGATCGCCGTCACCGTCGACACCGACGCCGGACTGCTCATCGTCGTCGCCGCGCTCGACAACCTCACCAAGGGCACCGCCGGTGCCGCCGTGCAATCGATGAACCTGGCACTCGGCCTGCCCGAGACCGCCGGCCTGTCCACCGTGGGAGTGGCTCCGTGACCGAGAACAAGTACGCAGACGACGTCTACACCGGCGCCACCGAGATCGCCGGGGGACGCCTGATCCGCACCCAGGGTGTCACCAGTCCCGCCGGCTTCCGGGCCGCCGGCATCCCCGCCGGCATCAAGGTCTCGGGCAGACAGGACCTCGCGCTCGTGGTCAACGAGGGCCCCGAACTCACCGCCGCCGGTGTGTTCACCACCAACAAGGTCAAGGCCGCCCCCGTCCTGTGGTCCCAGCAGGTGCTGAAGTCCGGCAGCCTGCGCGCGGTGATCCTCAACTCCGGCGGCGCCAACGCGTGCACCGGCGCCGGTGGTTTCCAGGACACCCACGCCACCGCCGAGGCCGTCGCCGACGCCCTGAGCAACTGGGGCACCGAGACCGGTGCCGGTGAGGTCGCCGTGTGCTCGACCGGCCTGATCGGCGACCGTCTGCCGATGGACAAGGTGCTCTCCGGGGTGCAGGAAATCGTCCACGAACTCGCCGGAGGCATCTCCGGTGGCACCGACGCCGCCTACGCGATCATGACCACCGACACCGTGCCCAAGCAGGCCGCCCTGCACCACGCCGACAAGTGGAACGTCGGCGGCATGGCCAAGGGCGCCGGCATGCTCGCCCCCGCCCTGGCGACGATGCTGTGCGTGGTCACCACCGACGCCGTCGCGACCGCCGATCAGCTCGACACCGCGCTGCGCCACGCGTCCCGGCTCACCTTCGACCGCCTCGACGTCGACGGCGCGACCTCCACCAACGACACCGTGCTGCTGCTGGCCTCCGGCGCGAGCGGGATCACCCCGAGCCAGGACGAGCTCAACGCCGCCGTCCTCGCCGTGTGCGACGACCTCGCCGAGCAGATGATGGCCGACGCCGAGGGCGTCACCAAGCGGGTCACCGTCACCGTCCGCGGCGCCGCCAGCGAGGCCGACGCCCTGATCGGTGCCCGCACCGTCGCCCGCGACAGCCTCGTCAAGACCGCACTGTTCGGCTCCGACCCCAACTGGGGCCGCGTGCTCGCCGCCATCGGCATCGCCCCGATCGAACTCGACCCCGACAAGATCTCCGTGTCGTTCAACGGCAACCCGGTGTGCATCGACGGTGTCGGTGCGCCCGGCGCCCGCGAGGTCGACCTGTCCGCGGCCTACATCGCACTCGACATCGACCTCGGCCTCGGCAACGCGCAGGTGTCCATCCGCACCACCGACCTCTCGCACGCCTACGTCGAAGAGAACTCGGCGTACTCGTCGTGACCGGAACGAACACAGGAGACGACGTGACCGACGCACTGATCGCCGACCTCACCTCGCACCAGAAGGCGTTCGTCCTCGCCGAGGCCCTGCCGTGGCTGCAGAAGTTCCGCGACAAGATCGTCGTCGTCAAGTACGGCGGCAACGCCATGATCGACGACACCCTCAAGACCGCCTTCGCCGCCGACATGGCGTTCCTGCGCACCGTCGGCATCCACCCCGTCGTCGTGCACGGCGGCGGCCCGCAGATCAACGCCATGCTCGAGCGACTCGGCCTCGCAGGTGAATTCCGCGGCGGCTTCCGTGTCACCACCCCCGAGGTCATGGACGTCGTGCGGATGGTGCTCTTCGGGCAGGTCGGACGCGAACTCGTCGGCCTGATCAACAGCCACGGCCCCTACGCCGTCGGCACCTCCGGCGAGGACGCCGGACTGTTCACCGCGACCCGCCGCACGGTCGTCGTCGACGGCGAGGCCACCGACATCGGGCTCGTCGGCGACGTCACCAGCGTCGACCCCGGCGCGGTGCTCGACCTCATCGCCGCCGGGCGCATCCCCGTCGTCTCCACGATCGCGCCCGACGCCGACGGCGTGGTGCACAACATCAACGCCGACACCGCCGCGGCCGCCCTTGCCGAAGCGCTCGGCGCGGAGAAGCTGGTCGTGCTCACCGACGTCGAAGGCCTCTACACGAACTGGCCCGACCGCAGCTCGCTCACCTCGCGGATCGACGCCGACGCGCTTACCGCGCTGCTGCCGTCGCTCGACTCCGGCATGGTCCCGAAGATGGAGGCGTGCCTGCGCGCCGTTCAGGGGGGAGTGCCCACCGCGCACGTCATCGACGGGCGCCAGCCGCACTCCGTGCTCCTCGAACTGTTCACCGAAGAAGGCATCGGCACCATGGTGGTGCCGTCCTCCGAGAAGGAAGGCCCCGCATGACCGGCACGTCCGACCTCCAGCAGCGCTGGGCGGGTTCGCTGATGAACAACTACGGCGTGCCCAAGGTCGCGCTGGTCGCGGGCGACGGTGCCGTGCTCACCGACGCCGACGGCAAGCAGTACCTCGACCTGCTCGGCGGCATCGCCGTCAACAGCCTCGGCCACCGCCACCCGGCGATCATCGAGGCCGTCACCGCCCAGCTGAACCAGCTCGGCCACGTGTCGAACCTGTACGCCTCGCCGCCGGTGCTCGAACTCGCCGAGAAGCTCCTCGATCGCTTCGGTCACGAGGGCCGCGCCTTCTTCTGCAATTCCGGCACCGAGGCCAACGAGGCGGCCTTCAAGATCGCCCGGCTCACCGGACGGCCGAGGATCGTCGCGTGCGAGAAGGCCTTCCACGGCCGCACCATGGGCGCCCTCGCCCTGACCGGCCAGCCCGACAAGCGCGCCCCCTTCGAACCGATGCCCGCCGGCGTCGAGTTCGTGCCCTACGGCGACCTCGACGCCCTCGAGGCCGCGGTGGACGAGAACACCGCCGCCGTCTTCCTCGAACCGATCATGGGCGAATCCGGCGTCGTCGTCCCGCCCGAGGGTTATCTCGCCGGCGCGCGTCGCATCACCACCGAACGCGGCGCCCTGCTCGTGCTCGACGAAGTCCAGACCGGTATCGCCCGCACCGGTACCTTCTTCGCCCACCAGGCAGCGGGCATCACCCCCGATGTGATGACCCTCGCCAAGGGCCTCGGCGGCGGACTGCCCATCGGTGCGGTCCTCGCCACCGGTCCGGCCGCCGAGCTGTTCCGGCCCGGCAAGCACGGCACCACCTTCGGTGGCAACCCGGTGTGCGCCGCGGCCGCCCTCGCGGTGCTGCGCACGATCGACGAGCAGAACCTGCTCGACCACGTGAACACCGTCGGGAAGACCCTCGCCGCCGGCATCGAGGAACTCGGGCACCCGCTCGTCTCGCACGTGCGCGGCTCCGGGCTGCTCCTCGGTGTCGTCCTCACCGCCGCGAAGGCGCCGGCCGTCGAGACCGCCGCCCGCGAGGCCGGTTTCCTCGTCAACGCCGCCGCACCGGACGTGATCCGCCTCGCGCCCCCGCTGATCCTCACCGAACAGCAGGCCGAGAGCTTCGTGACGGCGCTGCCCGCCGTCCTCGACACCGCCGACCGGGAAGGGAACTGACGACCCGTGCTCCGCCATTTCCTGCGCGACGACGACCTCACCCCGGCCGAACAGACCGAGGTGCTCGAACTCGCCGCCGAACTGAAGAAGGCGCCGCTGTCCCGCCGCCCCCTCGAAGGGCCCCTCAGCGTCGCCGTGCTGTTCGACAAGACCTCCACCCGCACCCGCTTCTCCTTCGACGCCGGCATCGCCCAACTCGGCGGGCACGCCGTCGTCGTCGACACCGGCTCCACCCAGATCGGGAAGGGTGAGACCCTCGAGGACACCGCCCGGATGTTCTCCCGGTTCACCGAAGCGGTCGTGTGGCGCACCTACGGCCAGGACCGCATCGAGACGCTCGCCGAGCACTCGACCGTGCCCGTCGTCAACGCGCTCACCGACACTTTCCACCCCTGCCAGGTCCTCGCCGACCTGCAGACCATCCGCGAGAACAAGGGCGCCACCGCGGGCCTGCGGATGACCTACTTCGGCGACGGCGCCAACAACATGGCGCACTCGCTGATGCTCGGCGGCGTCACCGCCGGCATGCACGTGACCATCGCGTCCCCGGCCGGGTTCACCCCCGACTCGCAGGTCGTCGACGCGAGCCGCGCACGGGCAGAGGAGACCGGCGGCAGCGTCACCGTCACCGACGACCCGCGTACCGGAGCCAGCGGCGCCGATGTGCTCGTCACCGACACCTGGGTGTCGATGGGGCAGGAGGACGACGGCAAGGATCGCGAGGCACCCTTCCGGCCGTTCCAGCTGAACGACGACCTCGTCTCCCTTGCCGACACCGACGCGATCGTGCTGCACTGCCTGCCGGCCTACCGCGGCAAGGAGATCACCGCCGAGGTCATCGACGGACCGCGGTCTGTGGTGTGGGACGAAGCCGAGAACCGCCTCCACGCACAGAAGGCCCTGCTGGTGTGGCTGCTCGAGCAGAGCCGGAGCTGACCGTGAGCACCGCGGCGAACCATGCGGACAGTGCGGCGACGGCGACGGCGCCGACGCGCGCGGCGCGGCAGGCCCGCATAGTCGCACTGCTCGCCGCGCACCCGGTGCGCAGCCACACCGAACTCGCCGCACTCCTCGCCGAGGACAGCATCGAGGTGTCCACCGCCACCCTGTCCCGCGACCTCGAGGAACTCGGCGCCGTCAAGCTCCGCGCGGCCGATGGGGGCGCCGGGGTGTACGTCGTCCCGGAGGACGGCAGCCCTGTGCGCGGCGTGACCGGAGGCACCGACCGCCTGTCCCGGTTGCTCGGCGAACTGCTGGTGTCCACCGACTCCAGCGGCAACATCGCCGTGCTGCGCACCCCGCCGGGGGCGGCGCACTATCTGGCCAGTGCACTCGATCGGGCATCATTACCCGAGGTGGTCGGAACGATCGCCGGCGACGACACCATCGCGGTCATCGCCCGCGAACCGACGACGGGAGCCGAACTGGCCGCGAAAATCGAATCACTCGCCTGACCTACCACTCATAGACGCACGTCGAAATACGAAGGAGCACAAAGACAATGGCCGAACGCGTCGTACTCGCCTATTCGGGCGGGCTGGACACCTCCGTCGCCATCAGCTGGATCGGCAAGGAGACCGGCAAGGAGGTCGTCGCCGTGGCCATCGACCTCGGCCAGGGTGGCGAGGACATGGAGGTCGTGCGTCAGCGCGCCCTCGACTGCGGTGCCGTCGAATCGATCGTCGTCGACGCCAAGGACGAGTTCGCCAACGAGTACTGCCTGCCCACCGTCCAGGCCAACGCGCTCTACATGGATCGCTACCCGCTCGTCTCGGCCATCAGCCGCCCGCTGATCGTCAAGCACATCGTGCAGGCCGCCCGCGAGCACGGTGGCACCGTCGTCTCCCACGGCTGCACCGGCAAGGGCAACGATCAGGTCCGCTTCGAGGTCGGCTTCGGCGCCCTCGCACCCGACCTCCAGGTCATCGCACCGGTCCGCGACTACGCCTGGACCCGTGAGAAGGCCATCGCCTTCGCCGAGGAGAACGGCCTGCCCATCAACGTCACCAAGCGTTCGCCGTTCTCCATCGACCAGAACGTCTGGGGCCGCGCCGTCGAGACCGGCTTCCTCGAGGACCTGTGGAACGCCCCCACCAAGGACGTCTACGACTACACCGAGGACCCCACCGCCCACTGGCAGGCCCCCGACGAGCTGATCATCAGCTTCGAGGCCGGTCGCCCCGTCGCGATCGACGGCAAGCACGTCACCGTCCTCGAGGCCATCCAGGAACTCAACCGTCGCGCCGGCGCTCAGGGTGTGGGCCGCCTCGACATGGTCGAGGACCGCCTCGTCGGCATCAAGAGCCGCGAGATCTACGAGGCCCCCGGCGCCATCGCCCTCATCACCGCGCACCAGGAACTCGAGCACGTCACCCTCGAGCGCGAACTCGGCCGCTACAAGCGTCGCGTCGAGGAGCGCTGGAGCGAGCTGGTGTACGACGGCCTGTGGTACTCGCCGCTGAAGACCGCCCTCGACGCCTTCATCAAGAACACTCAGGAGCGCGTCACCGGCGACATCCGCATGGTGCTCCACGGCGGACACATCACCGTCAACGGCCGTCGCAGCCCCGAGTCGCTGTACGACTTCAACCTCGCCACCTACGACGAGGGTGACAGCTTCGACCAGTCCAACGCCAAGGGCTTCGTGCAGATCCACGGCCTGTCGTCGAAGGTCGCCGCGAAGCGCGATCTGGGCCTGTAGTCATGACGGCTCACGGCACCAACGAAGGTGCCCTGTGGGGCGGCCGGTTCGCATCCGGACCGGCCGCCGCCATGGCGGCGCTGAGCAAGTCCACGCACTTCGACTGGGCGCTCGCCCCGTACGACGTGCGCGCCTCCCAGGCCCACGCCAAGGTTCTGCACCGTGCCGGACTCCTCACCGACGACGACCTCGCCACGATGCTCGACGGCCTCGACCGGCTCGCCGCCGATGTGGCCTCCGGTGCGTTCGGCCCCGCCGAGTCCGACGAGGACGTGCACGGCGCGCTCGAACGGGGACTCATCGAACGGGTCGGCCCCGAGGTCGGCGGCCGGCTCCGCGCGGGCCGCTCCCGCAACGACCAGGTCGCGACGCTGTTCCGCATGTGGCTGCGCGACAGCGCGCGGCGCATCGCCGACGGTGTCCTCGATGTGGTCGATGCGATCGCCGACCAGGCCGCGGCGCACCCCGATGCCGTCATGCCGGGCAAGACGCACCTGCAGGCGGCGCAGCCCGTGCTGCTCGCGCACCACCTGCTCGCCCATGCGCATCCGTTGCTGCGCGACGTCGACCGGTTACGCGACTTCGACAAGCGCGCGGCGGTCTCGCCGTACGGGTCGGGAGCGCTCGCCGGATCGTCGCTCGGTCTCGACCCCGACGCGATTGCGACCGACCTGGGCTTCGACTCGGCGGCGGACAACTCGATCGACGCCACCAGCTCCCGCGACTTCGCTGCAGAAGCGGCGTTCGTGTTCGCGCAGATCGCCGTCGACCTCTCCCGCATGGCGGAGGAGATCATCCTGTGGAGCACCCCCGAGTTCGGGTACGTCACCCTCGCGGACGAATGGTCGACCGGGTCGTCGATCATGCCGCAGAAGAAGAACCCGGACGTCTCCGAGCTCACCCGCGGTAAGGCCGGTCGCCTCATCGGCAACCTCACCGGTCTGCTGGCCACGCTCAAAGCGCAGCCGTTGGCCTACAACCGCGACCTGCAGGAGGACAAGGAGCCGGTCTTCGACTCCGTCGCACAGCTCGAGCTGCTGCTCCCGGCGATCGCAGGGCTCGTCTCGACGCTGACCTTCCACACCGAGCGCATGGCCGAGCTCGCACCCGCCGGCTTCACCCTCGCGACCGACATCGCCGAGTGGATGGTCCGCCAGGGTGTGCCGTTCCGCGTCGCCCACGAGGCGGCCGGGGCGTGCGTGCGGGTCGCCGAAGGCCGCGGAGCCGGCCTCGAGGACCTCACAGACGAGGAGTTGGCCGGTGTAGATCCGGCACTGACCCCGCAGGTGCGGGAAGTGCTCACCGTCGAAGGCTCCATCGCCTCGCGCGACGCTCGCGGCGGCACCGCGGGCGTGCGGGTGGCCGAGCAACTCGGCCGCGTGCGCGACGCCGCGGCACAACTGCGCGACCGGGTTCGCGACTGACACGCCTGCCGTCCCGGGCACACCCCGAGTTGCCCGGGACGGTGAGGGCCGTGTGGCAGGCTGGCACATACTCTCGGCATGCAGCGGGTACCGGTGTAGAACCGCAGGTGCCGGGGACCGGTGCGGATACATCGTCGAGAAGGGGAACGGACCGTGGGACTGGACGCCGATGTAGTGACCGAGTCGGTGCGACGGCTCGTCGCCACTGCCCAGAACGGTCTCGAAGTCCTGCGCTTCGGTGGCCTCGAACCCGGCCGGTCGTCGTCGCCCTATCAGGTCGTCGAGCGCACCTCCATGTACCGGCTCCGCCGGTACTTCCCCGAATCCGACACCGCCTCCACGGGCATCCCCGTCGTTCTCGTACCACCGATGATGGTGTCCGCCGAGGTGTACGACGTCACCCGTGACGCCGGCGCCGTCGGCAGCCTCCACGAAGCGGGTCTCGATCCGTGGGTCGTGGACTTCGGATCGCCCGACCAGGAGGAGGGCGGCTGGAAGCGCACCCTCACCGATCACATCCTCGCCCTCGACGAGGTCGTCGACTGCGTCCGTGCCTACACCGGTCGCGACGTGCATCTCGGCGGATACTCGCAGGGTGGCATGTTCTGCTATCAGGTCGCGGCCTATCGGCGCAGCCGCGGCATCGCGAGCCTGATCACCTTCGGCAGCCCGGTCGACACCCTCGCCGCCCTGCCGTTCGGGATCCCGGAGATCGTCGCGACCCACTCCGCCGACTTCCTTGCCGACCACGTCTTCAACCGCCTCGCGATCACCGGATGGATGGCGCGCACCGGCTTCCAGCTGCTCGATCCGGTCAAGACGCTGCGATCGCGCATCGACTTCCTGCTCCAGCTCCACGACCGGGAGGCGCTGTTGCCGCGCGAGCCGCAGCGCCGATTCCTCGACACCGAGGGATGGGTGGCGTGGTCCGGTCCCGCCGTCGCGGAGGTACTGCGCCAGTTCATCGCCCACAACCGCATGGTCAGCGGTGGGTTCGTCATCAATGACCGGGCCGTGAGCCTCGCCGAGATCACCTGTCCCGTCCTCGCAGTCGTCGGCGAGGTCGACGACATCGGGCAACCGCTCGCCGTGCGCGGCATCCGCAAGGCCGCACCCCGCGCGGAGGTCTACGAATACACCTTGCGCGCAGGTCATTTCGGACTCGTCGTGGGCAGTGTCGCCGGCCAGCAGACGTGGCCGTCGGTCGGGGAATGGGTGCAGTGGCGCGAGGGCGTCGGGGACCGGCCCGTCGGCATCGCGCCGATGGCGGTGCCGAACCCCACCGACGAGGGCACGGGCGTCTCGGTCGCATCCCGCATCACGCACACGGCCGCAACGCTCGCCGACGTCGGGACCGATCTCGGCAAGGGGCTCGCGGGGATCGCGGTCGGTGCCGTCCGCGGCGCACGCGATCTCACCGGGGAGGCCGCCCGCGCCCTTCCCCGCCTCGCGCGGCTCGGGCAGATCCAGCCGCGCACCCGCATCTCCGTCGGCGGTCTGCTCGCCGAGATCGGCCGCAAGTCGCCGAAGCGGGAGTGCTTCATCTTCGAGGACCGGGTCTACACCTTCGAGGCCGTCAACCGGCGGATCGACAACGTCGTCCTCGGGCTCGCCGACAACGGCATCCGTCCCGCGATGCACGTCGGCATCCTCATGGACGTGCGCCCCAGCGCAATGGCGGCGGTCGCGGCGATCTCCCGCCTCGGCGCCGTCTCCGCCCTCATCCCGCCGGGACCGGACATCGCCGAGGCCGTGCGACTGGGCGGTGTCGAAAAGATCGTCGCCGATCCCGAGAACCTCGACGCGGCCGTCGCGACCGGTCTTCCCGTGCTGGTCCTCGGCGGCGGCGACGTCCGCGACCTCGACGTCGAGCCCGGCGCCGACGTCGTCGATCTCGAACGACTCGACATCTCCTCCGTGCAACTGCCGGGCTGGTACGTCCCCGATCCCGGACTCGCGCGCGAACTCGCATTCATCCTGTTCTCCGGTGGTGGCGACACGCTCGCGGTGCGGCGGGTCACCAACTACCGGTGGGCGCTGTCGGCCTTCGGTACCGCCACCGCCGCCTCGCTCGGCCGCGGTGACACCATGTACTGCCTTGCGCCCCTGCATCATTCGTCCGGTCTGCTGGTCAGTTTCGGCGGGGCGCTCGCGGGCGGGGCGCGTATCGCACTGTCGCGCGGGGTGAATCCGTCGCTCTTCAGCGACGAAGTGCACCGCTACGGCGTCACCGTCGTCACCTATACCTGGTCGATGATGCGTGAGGTGCTCGACAGCCCGTCGCTGCACATCGACGCCATCCATCCCATCCGGTTGTTCATCGGTTCCGGCATGCCACCGGGCCTGTGGCGCCGCACGCTCGACCGGTTTGAGCCCGCCCGGGTTCTCGAGTTCTACGCGTCGACCGAGGGCGACGTCGTGCTCGCGAACGTCTCCGGTTCGAAGATCGGCTCGAAGGGCCGGCCGTTGCCCGGTAGCGCCGATGTGCGCCTCGCTGCCTACGACGCCGGCGTCGGCCGACTCGTGGAGGACGAACGCGGCTTCGTGCGGGAGGCGCAGGTCGGCGAGGTCGGACTGCTGCTCGGCAGACCCGGTCCCGCAGCCTCGGCAATCACCGGTGTGATGCGCGGCGTGTTCGAACCGGGCGACGTGTGGGTGCCCACCGACAACCTGTTCCGACGCGACGACGACGGCGACTACTGGTTGCTCGACAGTCGGGGGACGGTGATTCCCACCTTCCACGGCCCGGTTTTCACCCAGAGCGTGGCGGACGTGCTCGAAGCGATCCCGCGTGTCGATCTCGCCGTCGCCTATGGCATCTCGGTGGGAGGTCGCGACATCGCAGTGGCCGGCTGCTCGCTGCGGGGCAACCGTGCACCGACGGCCGCGGAGATCACTGCGGCGTTCGACTCGGTCTCGGCCGACGAGCGACCCGATCTCGTGCACGTCGTGCCCGACATCCCGTTGGGCCCGTCCTATCGCCCGTCCGCCGATCGTCTGCGCGAACAGGGATTGCCCGTGCCCACCGTCCGTACCTGGTACCTGAACCCCGACACCGGGACGTACAAGCGGTTCACCAAGGCCGTGGCCACGGCGTGGAAGGCGGGCACGGCCGGTTCGCCCGCCGGGGCGCGGTAGCCTGGGTCCGGTTCGGTTCCGCCCTTCGAAAGGACATCCGTGGCTGTCGATCCCACGTTGCTGAGCATTCTGGCCTGTCCGGAGGACAAGGGGCCGTTGCTTCTCGTCGACGACGTCGTCCTGTACAACCCGCGACTGCGGCGGGCGTATCCGATCGAGAGCGGTATTCCCGTCCTCCTCGTCGACGAGGCGCGGGAGGTCAGCGACGCCGAGCACGAGGACTTCACCGCGCGCGGTGTCGCCGGATGGAGCACCGACTGAGCCGCAATCATCGATCCGTCCGCGGCGAACTCGAAAGACTCGATCCGGTCGAGGCCGCCGAAGCGCTGCTCGGAGCAACCATCCGAGTGGGGGAGACCGCCGTCCTGCTGACGGAGGTCGAGGCCTACGGCGGCCCCGAGGACGGACCGTGGCCGGACCCGGCCGCGCACTCGTACCGCGGACCGACCCCGCGCAATTCGGTCATGTTCGGACCAGCGGGACATCTGTACGTCTACCGCAGTTACGGACTGCACTTCTGCGCGAACGTCTCCCTCGGTCCCGACGGCACCGCTGCGGCGGTGCTGTTGCGCGGTGGTGAGGTGATCGCGGGGGAGCAGGCCGTCCGTTCCCGGCGCACGTCCGGCACGCCGTTCGCGAACCTTGCGCGCGGTCCGGGCAATCTCGCTGCTGCGCTCGGTCTCGATCTGGGCGACAACGGCATCGACGTGGATGGTTCCGACGCTCGGGTGCGGGTGGAACTCCCGGCCGAACCGCTGGTCGGGGAGGCCGCGCGGGGGCCGCGGGTGGGGATCAGCGTGGCGGCCGACAGACCGTGGCGGTTGTGGGTTCCCGGGGCGATCGGGGTCTCCGCGTACCGGCGCAGCCCACGCGCGCCCGCTGCGCCTCGAGCGTGATGGGATGATCGAACGGTGACTGAGCACATTCTCGACGAACTGACCTGGCGCGGGCTCATCGCGCAATCGACCGATCTCGACGCACTTCGAGGCGAACTCGACAAGGGTCCGATCACCCTCTATGCCGGTTTCGATCCGACCGGCCCGAGCCTGCACGCCGGTCACCTCGTTCCGCTCCTCGCACTCAAGCGTTTCCAGCGCGCCGGCCATCGGCCCATCGTTCTCGCAGGTGGCGCGACCGGCATGATCGGTGACCCGCGGGACGTGGGGGAGCGCACCATGAACTCCGCCGACACCGTCGCCGAGTGGGCAGGGCGGATCCGTGGGCAGCTCGAGCGGTTCGTCGACTTCGACGACTCCCCGACGGGAGCCGTGGTCGTGAACAACCTCGACTGGACCGGCAAGCTGTCCGCGATCGACTTCCTGCGCGACATCGGGAAGCACTTCTCGATCAACGTGATGCTCGCCCGCGACACCGTCAAGCGCCGCCTCGAAGGTGACGGCATCTCGTACACCGAGTTCAGCTACATGCTCCTGCAGGCCAACGACTACGTGCAGCTCCGCCGCGAGTACGGATGTGCGCTGCAGGTCGGTGGTTCCGATCAGTGGGGCAATATCATCGCCGGCGTCGAGCTCAACCGCCGTACCGACGGCGAGAGTGTGCACGCCTTGACCGTCCCGCTCGTGACCTCGTCCGACGGCAAGAAGTTCGGCAAGTCCACCGGTGGTGGCAGCTTGTGGCTCGACCCGGAGATGACGAGCCCGTACGCCTGGTACCAGTACTTCGTCAACGCTGCCGACGCCGACGTCATGAAGTACCTGCGCTGGTTCACCTTTCTCGACAAGGACGAACTCGCTGAACTCGAGACCGCCACCACGGAGCGTCCGCACGCACGGGAGGCCCAGAAGCGACTCGCTGCCGAGATGACCACGCTCGTGCACGGAGCGCACAACACCGCAGCGGTCGAGTTGGCCAGCCGCGCCCTCTTCGGGCGAGGCGAGCTGGGCGAGCTGGACGAGCCCACGCTCGCGGCCGCCCTGACCGAGGCGTCCGTGACGGAGCTCCGCGCCGGCGAGCCGGACACGATCATCGACCTGCTCGTCGCGTCGGGGCTGTGCGAGAGCAAGGGAGCTGCGCGTCGCACCATCAAGGAAGGCGGCGCGTCGGTCAACAACGTCCGTATCGCCTCGGAGGAGTGGACCCCGCGCGACGGAGAGCTGCTGCACGGACGCTGGCTCGTCCTGCGTCGGGGCAAGCGGAACTTCGCCGGTGTGCGAGTCGTCCGCGACTGAGGCCTTTGCCGACGCTGGCGAGCCCCTGACCAGCGGGTTTGACGGCGCGTTAGCGTCGGCGTAACTTAGTCGTCGTTCGAGCGACACCGAACAGCCCGCCGGACCGAGAGGTTCGGAAACAGGCATGTTCGATGTCGCATCGATCGGCTCTCACAGAAGAGAACGGGAAAGCAACGATTTGCGGCCCTGAAATCGGACGTGATAGCTTGGAACGGTTGCCTCAGAGCGAGCCGGACAGGTGTCCGGTAACGTGATGATGTGTGCGTGTTCTTTGAGAACTCAACAGTGTGCCGATGAATGTCAGTGCCAAATAATATTTGGTGCGGCCACTTCACTTTTTGTGGGTGGTTGTTGCTGGACATCGCATTCTTCCGTCTGCGGTGGTCCAGTGTTTGAGCTAGTTTGAGTTTTTTTGCTAGTGATTTGACTCTTTTGTCTTTGACTAATTACCCCTTTTTTGGGGGTGATTGTGAGTCTTCAACGGAGAGTTTGATCCTGGCTCAGGACGAACGCTGGCGGCGTGCTTAACACATGCAAGTCGAACGATGAAGCCCAGCTTGCTGGGTGGATTAGTGGCGAACGGGTGAGTAACACGTGGGTGATCTGCCCTGCACTCTGGGATAAGCCTGGGAAACTGGGTCTAATACCGGATATGACCTCTTGCTGCATGGCGAGGGGTGGAAAGTTTTTCGGTGCAGGATGAGCCCGCGGCCTATCAGCTTGTTGGTGGGGTAATGGCCTACCAAGGCGACGACGGGTAGCCGGCCTGAGAGGGCGACCGGCCACACTGGGACTGAGACACGGCCCAGACTCCTACGGGAGGCAGCAGTGGGGAATATTGCACAATGGGCGCAAGCCTGATGCAGCGACGCCGCGTGAGGGATGACGGCCTTCGGGTTGTAAACCTCTTTCACCCATGACGAAGCGCAAGTGACGGTAGTGGGAGAAGAAGCACCGGCCAACTACGTGCCAGCAGCCGCGGTAATACGTAGGGTGCGAGCGTTGTCCGGAATTACTGGGCGTAAAGAGCTCGTAGGCGGTTTGTCGCGTCGTCTGTGAAATCCCGCAGCTCAACTGCGGGCTTGCAGGCGATACGGGCAGACTCGAGTACTGCAGGGGAGACTGGAATTCCTGGTGTAGCGGTGAAATGCGCAGATATCAGGAGGAACACCGGTGGCGAAGGCGGGTCTCTGGGCAGTAACTGACGCTGAGGAGCGAAAGCGTGGGTAGCGAACAGGATTAGATACCCTGGTAGTCCACGCCGTAAACGGTGGGCGCTAGGTGTGGGTTTCCTTCCACGGGATCCGTGCCGTAGCCAACGCATTAAGCGCCCCGCCTGGGGAGTACGGCCGCAAGGCTAAAACTCAAAGGAATTGACGGGGGCCCGCACAAGCGGCGGAGCATGTGGATTAATTCGATGCAACGCGAAGAACCTTACCTGGGTTTGACATGTACCGGACGACTGCAGAGATGTGGTTTCCCTTGTGGCCGGTAGACAGGTGGTGCATGGCTGTCGTCAGCTCGTGTCGTGAGATGTTGGGTTAAGTCCCGCAACGAGCGCAACCCTTGTCCTGTGTTGCCAGCACGTGATGGTGGGGACTCGCAGGAGACTGCCGGGGTCAACTCGGAGGAAGGTGGGGACGACGTCAAGTCATCATGCCCCTTATGTCCAGGGCTTCACACATGCTACAATGGTCGGTACAGAGGGCTGCGATACCGTGAGGTGGAGCGAATCCCTTAAAGCCGGTCTCAGTTCGGATCGGGGTCTGCAACTCGACCCCGTGAAGTCGGAGTCGCTAGTAATCGCAGATCAGCAACGCTGCGGTGAATACGTTCCCGGGCCTTGTACACACCGCCCGTCACGTCATGAAAGTCGGTAACACCCGAAGCCGGTGGCCTAACCCCTTGTGGGAGGGAGCCGTCGAAGGTGGGATCGGCGATTGGGACGAAGTCGTAACAAGGTAGCCGTACCGGAAGGTGCGGCTGGATCACCTCCTTTCTAAGGAGCATCTCCTGTCTCGGACCAGCACGTAGGTGCTGGGGGAGCAGGCAGAGCCATTACGGATTCACAGGTAATCCGGTGGTGCTCATGGGTGGAACGCTGACAATCATCACCGCGTATGGCGGGGATACAGATCCTCGTCGCGGTGGTTATATCGGTGCACTGTTGGGTCCTGAGAGAACACGCAATGTGTTTGATCAGCGACGATGACTTACGAAGGCGGTTGGCCGTGTGGCCGGCGTTGGTAGGGGTTGTTGTGTGTTGTTTGAGAACTGCACAGTGGACGCGAGCATCTTTGTTGTAAGTGTTTATGAGCGTACGGTGGATGCCTTGGCACCAGGAGCCGATGAAGGACGTGGGAGGCTGCGATATGCCTCGGGGAGCTGTCAACCGAGCTGTGATCCGAGGATTTCCGAATGGGGAAACCCAGCACGAGTGATGTCGTGTTACCCGCATCTGAATATATAGGGTGTGTGGAGGGAACGTGGGGAAGTGAAACATCTCAGTACCCACAGGAAGAGAAAACAACATGTGATTCCGTGAGTAGTGGCGAGCGAAAGCGGATGAGGCTAAACCATGGGTGTGTGATAGCTGGCAGGCGTTGCATCCGTGGGTTGTGGGGCTTTTCTTCCCGTCACTGTCATGACGGGCGAGAGTAAGAAACCGGTTGGTTAGTCGAAGTGGTCTGGAACGGCCTGTCGTAGAGGGTGAGAATCCCGTAGACGAAAACTTGCCGGCTCTCGTGAGAAGTACCCGAGTAGCACCGGGCCCGTGAAATCCGGTGTGAATCTGTCGGGACCACCCGATAAGCCTGAATACTCCCTGGTGACCGATAGCGGACTAGTACCGTGAGGGAAAGGTGAAAAGTACCCCGGGAGGGGAGTGAAATAGTACCTGAAACCGTGCGCTTACAATCCGTCAGAGCCGATGCACGATTCAGTTCGTGGTGGGTGATGGCGTGCCTTTTGAAGAATGAGCCTGCGAGTTAGTGGCATGTCGCGAGGTTAACCCGTGTGGGGTAGTCGTAGCGAAAGCGAGTCCGAATAGGGCGTATGTAGTGGCATGTTCTAGACCCGAAGCGGAGTGATCTACCCATGGCCAGGGTGAAGCGATGGTAAGACGTCGTGGAGGCCCGAACCCACTTAGGTTGAAAACTGAGGGGATGAGTTGTGGGTAGGGGTGAAAGGCCAATCAAACTCCGTGATAGCTGGTTCTCCCCGAAATGCATTTAGGTGCAGCGTCGCGTGTTTCTCACCGGAGGTAGAGCTACTGGATGGTCTAGGGGGCCCACAAGCTTACCGAAATCAGCCAAACTCCGAATGCCGGTGAGTGAGAGCGCGGCAGTGAGACTGCGGGGGATAAGCTTCGTAGTCGAGAGGGAAACAGCCCAGATCGCCGGCTAAGGCCCTAAGCGTGTACTAAGTGGAAAAGGATGTGGGATCGCTGAGACAACCAGGAGGTTGGCTTAGAAGCAGCCACCCTTGAAAGAGTGCGTAATAGCTCACTGGTCAAGTGGTTCTGCGCCGACAATGTAGCGGGGCTCAAGTACACCGCCGAAGCCGCGGCACTCACACAACACCCATTCGTTCCTGCGGGAACGTGTGCAGTGGTGTGGGTGGGTAGGGGAGCGTCGTGCAGCCGTGGAAGCGCCGGAGTGATCCAGGTGTGGAGGCTGCGCGAGTGAGAATGCAGGCATGAGTAGCGAAAGACGAGTGAGAAACTCGTCCGCCGGATGACCAAGGGTTCCTGGGCCAGGTTAATCCGCCCAGGGTGAGTCGGGACCTAAGGCGAGGCCGACAGGCGTAGTCGATGGACAACGGGTTGATATTCCCGTACCCGTGTATCCGCGCCCAATGGCGAATCAGTTGTGCTAACCGTCCAAAAGTTTCCGCTGTTCCTTCGGGAACTGTGGGGATGGCTGCACGGGACCCTGATTGTAGTAGTCAAGCGATGGGGTGACGCAGGAAGGTAGCTGGGCCAGGTGATGGAGTACCTGGTGTAAGCCGGTAGGGCGAATGGTAGGCAAATCCGCCATTCATCAAGCCTGAGAGGTGATGCGTACCCGTTGAGGGGAATTCAGTGATCCTATGCTGCCGAGAAAAGCCTCTAGTGAGTTGGTACACGGCCCGTACCCCAAACCGACACAGGTGGTCAGGTAGAGAATACCGAGGCGATCGAGAGAACTGTGGTTAAGGAACTCGGCAAAATGCCCCCGTAACTTCGGGAGAAGGGGGACCACGCTCGGTGACGGCCCTTGCGGTCCGAGCTGGGGGTGGTCGCAGAGACCAGAGAGAAGCGACTGTTTACTAAAAACACAGGTCCGTGCGAAGTCGTAAGACGATGTATACGGACTGACGCCTGCCCGGTGCTGGAAGGTTAAGAGGACCGGTTAGCGGAGCAATCCGCGAAGCTGAGAATTTAAGCCCCAGTAAACGGCGGTGGTAACTATAACCATCCTAAGGTAGCGAAATTCCTTGTCGGGTAAGTTCCGACCTGCACGAATGGCGTAACGACTTCTCTGCTGTCTCGACCACAGACTCGGCGAAATTGCATTACGAGTAAAGATGCTCGTTACGCGCGGCAGGACGAAAAGACCCCGGGACCTTCACTATAGCTTGGTATTGGTGTTCGGTTCGGTTTGTGTAGGATAGGTGGGAGACTGTGAAGCTCATACGCCAGTATGGGTGGAGTCGTTGTTGAAATACCACTCTGATCGTATTGGACCTCTAACCTCGGACCATGATCTGGTTCAGGGACAGTGCCTGGTGGGTAGTTTAACTGGGGCGGTTGCCTCCCAAAATGTAACGGAGGCGCCCAAAGGTTCCCTCAGCCTGGTTGGCAATCAGGTGTCGAGTGCAAGTGCACAAGGGAGCTTGACTGTGAGACTGACAGGTCGAGCAGGGACGAAAGTCGGGACTAGTGATCCGGCACCGGCATGTGGAAGCGGTGTCGCTCAACGGATAAAAGGTACCCCGGGGATAACAGGCTGATCTTCCCCAAGAGTCCATATCGACGGGATGGTTTGGCACCTCGATGTCGGCTCGTCGCATCCTGGGGCTGGAGTAGGTCCCAAGGGTTGGGCTGTTCGCCCATTAAAGCGGCACGCGAGCTGGGTTTAGAACGTCGTGAGACAGTTCGGTCTCTATCCGCCGCGCGCGTTAGAAACTTGAGGAAGGCTGTCCCTAGTACGAGAGGACCGGGACGGACGAACCTCTGGTGTGCCAGTTGTCCCGCCAGGGGCATGGCTGGTTGGCTACGTTCGGAAGGGATAACCGCTGAAAGCATCTAAGCGGGAAGCCTGTTCCAAGATGAGGTTTCTCACCCCCTCGAGGGGGTAAGGCCCCCGGCAGACCACCGGGTTGATAGGCCGGAACTGGAAGCCCAGCAATGGGTGGAGGTGACCGGTACTAATAGGCCGAGGACTTACCACGAAGATGTTACGCGTCCACTGTGCGGTATCTGAAACAACACACACAGATCCGAAAATCCTGCAGCAGCAGGTGATTCGAGGAATCTGCGTGGACTATTGTTTCATAGAGTTACGGCGGTCATAGCGACAGGGAAACGCCCGGTCCCATTCCGAACCCGGAAGCTAAGCCTGTCTGCGCCGATGGTACTGCACTCGACAGGGTGTGGGAGAGTAGGACACCGCCGAACACCCGTTCCGAAAGGGGACCCACTCGTTTGGGTCCCCTTTCGCGTTTTCATGAGAGGATTTTTCTGTGTCCGACGGCAACGGTGAACGTCGGTCCTTCAGGAGTGGAGGATCCACTCCGTGGTCGGGCCGCAAGAACGAGCGCGAGGAACGCGCCGGCGACAGCCGCGACGAGCGCGCACCCCGCGACCGCGACGAGCGTGGACGCGGCGACGACCGCCGGAAGGGTGGCTACGGATCCGCCGGACGTTCGTCCGGACGAGACGACCGTCCGCAGCGCGGTGACGATCGGCGCCCCCAGCGCAGTGACGATCAGCGCTCCCAGCGTGGCGACGACCGCCGTTCCTTCCAGGGCGGAGACCGCCGGGATCGCGGCCGCGACGACGCTCGTTCCGGTCGCAGCGACCGTCCCTACCGCGAACGTTCCGGAGGCGACGACCGCCCCCGCCGCAGCGATGACCGGTCGAGCCGCGGCGACGAGCGTGGTCGGCAGTACGGCGACCGTCCCCGTCAGGGTTCGGACCGTCCCGGCGGTGAGCGCAGCTACGGCAACCGCGACGATCGTCGTGGTGGCGACCAGCGAGGTGGCGGCGACCGGCGAGGCTATTCCGGCGACCGCCGTGGCCCCCAGTCCGGCGACCGTCGTGGCGAGGGAGCACCCCGTCGTCGTGGCGGTGAAGGTGGATTCGGTCCGGGTCGCGGGCGCGATGGCATCGCACCGCAGCGCCGCGATGCACGTCCGGACGAGCCGGACATCCCCGACGACGTCGAGGCATCCGAGCTCGACCCGACGATCCGCCGCGATCTGCTGAGCCTGGACAAGTCGAACGCGAACTCCGTCGCCCGGCATCTGGTGATGGCCGGTCGTCTGCTCGACGACGATCCTCGCGCCGCGCTCACCCATGCTCGCGCCGCCCGTCAACGCGCCGGCCGCATCGCGGTCGTCCGCGAGGCCGCCGGCATCACCGCCTACCACGCCGGGGAGTGGGCGGAGGCGCTGTCCGAACTCCGCGCAGCACGTCGCATGTCCGGTGGTACCGGACTGCTCGCCGTGATGGCCGACTGCGAACGCGGTCTCGGTCGCCCCGAGAAGGCGCTCGAACTGGGCCGGAGCGAGGAAGCTCGCAAGCTGACCGGCGACGAGGCGACAGAGCTGCGGATTGTCCTCGCCGGTGCCCGCATGGATCTCGGTCAGTACGACCAGGCCGTCGTCACCCTGCAGACGCCCGATCTCGACCCCGAGCGGACCGGTACACCGGCTGCCCGTCTCTTCTACGCCTACGCCGACGCTCTCGTCGCCGCCGGGCGGACCGAAGAAGGCCTGCAATGGTTCCTGCACTCCGCAGGCGCGGACATCGAAGGCGTCACCGACGCCGAGGAGCGGGTGGAGGAGCTCACCGGAGAGTCGCCGTGACCGACGGCACCGACGTTTCCGGCAGTACGGCTTCCAGCGACAGTCTGCGTCGGATCTACGACGTCCTGCTGCTCGACCTCGACGGCACCGTCTACCGGGGCGCCGAACCCGTCCCGGGTGCTCGCGAGGCGCTGGCCGCCGGTGACGACACCGTTCTGTACGTGACGAACAACGCCAGCCGCCGGCCGTCGGAGGTCGCCCTGCACCTGCGAGAACTCGGCTTCCCGGCCGACGACTCGTCGGTGGTGACGAGCTCGCAGTCCGCTGCGCGCCTGCTGGCCGAGCGGTTCCCGGCCGGTGTGCCGGTGCTCGTCGTCGGCACCGAGGCCCTGGCCGAGGAGGTGGCCGGTGTCGGCCTCACCCCGGTTCGGTCCGCGGACGCGCATCCGGTGGCGGTGGTGCAGGGGCATTCCCCGGACACCGGATGGGCGATCCTGGCGGAGGCGACGCTCGCCGTCCGCGCAGGCGCTCTGTGGGTGGCCACCAACGTGGACTCGACTCTGCCGACCGAGCGCGGACTCGTCCTCGGCAACGGGTCGATGGTCGCGGCGGTGCACAACGCCACCGGCGCGACCCCGATCGTGGCGGGCAAACCCGCAGCTCCGCTGCTCGAGGACGCGATCCGTCGCGGCGGTGCCCGTCGTCCCCTCGTCATCGGTGACCGGTTGGACACCGACATCGAAGGCGCCAACGCCGTCGGTGCGGATTCCCTGCTCGTGCTGACCGGGGTCAGCACCGTCGACGATCTGCTGCGGGCTCCGGCCGAGCAGCGCCCGACCTACGTCGCGGCCTCGCTCGCGAGCCTCGATCAGCCGGCCGACCGGATCCGTGTCGCCCCGCACGACTCGTGGGACGTCACGGTCGACGGAGGTGATCTTCACCTCGCCGCCGCGCAGTCGGCCGCCGATCCGATGGAGGCGCTGCGGGGTCTGCTCGACATCGCCTGGGCCAACCCCGGATTCGGACAGGTCCGTCCGGTGGACGAGCGTGCGCGGTCCGTCGTGGACGCGTGGGCGGCGACGGTCTGATCCGCACCGGAGGGTGTAGCCCGGTCGCATCCATCGACTAGCGTGGACGGCGATGAGCACGCCGATTCCACGTCCGGGCGAACACCTTCCCGGCGCACGCCCCACCGTCGATCCCGCACACGTCCGCGAGGAGGTCGACGCGTTGCTGGCGCGTGTCCGCGAGGGCGCATCCGTCCCCGGTGCCGAGAGCGCCGATCAGTCCGTGCTGCTCGAGCAGGCCGACCTGCTCGAACGAGCCCACGAGGTCCTCGTGCAGGCTTTGTCGACCGTGGACAAGATCTGACGTGGCACGCCGGGCACGCGTCGACGCGGAACTGGTGCGGCGGGGTCTGGCGCGCTCACGCGAGCACGCCAGCGAACTGATCGCCGCAGGTCGGGTGCTGATCGCCGGCACCGTGGCCTCCAAACCGGCGACCGCCGTCGAACCGAACACGCCGCTGATCGTCACCGAGGGGAGCGACGAGGTCTCCTGGGCGTCCCGCGGTGCCCACAAGCTCCTCGGCGCCCTCGAGGCGTTCACGCCGCAGGGGTTGCAGGTGTCGGGGCGTCGCTGCCTCGACGCCGGCGCGTCGACCGGCGGTTTCACCGATGTCCTGCTGCACGAGGGTGCCGCGGAGGTCGTCGCAGTGGACGTCGGCTACGGCCAGCTGATCTGGCGCCTGCAGTCCGACGAGCGTGTCCACGTGATCGATCGAACGAATGTGCGTAGCATCGACGCGGAGACGATCGACGGGCGTGTCGACCTGGTGGTCGCGGACCTGTCGTTCATCTCGCTGAAGTTGGTGTTGCCGGCGTTCGTCGCCTGCGTCGCCCCCGGCGGCGACCTGCTGCCGATGGTCAAACCGCAGTTCGAGGTGGGCAAGGACCGCGTCGGCAGCGGTGGCGTGGTGCGCGATCCGGCGCTGCGCACCGAGGCGGTGCTCGACGTCGCGCGCGAAGCGCAACGCCAGGGTCTGCTCACCCTCGGAGCGGTGGCGAGTCCGCTGCCCGGACCGTCCGGGAACGTCGAGTACTTCCTGTGGCTGCGGGCCGGAGAGCCGGGGCCGGCGGAACTCGACCCTGCGGTGGTCGAACTGATCGAGCGTGCGGTGCAGGAAGGACCACAGTGAGCGAAGAGACCGCCGCGGCCGCCGCGGCCGCCGCGGCCGCCGCGGCCGACGCGGTGCGATCGGGCCGGGAGATCCTGCTGGTCTCCCATTCGGGGCGCGACGAGATCGCCGGCACCGCGCTGCGGGTCGCCAAGATGCTCGGTGAGGCCGGCATCGGTCTGCGCACCCTCGACGACGAGGCGGTGAGCAACGGACTCGGCGTCCTCGCCCTGCCGGGCAGTTTCATCAGCGTCGTCGAACCGGGACCGGAGGCGGCCGCCGGCTGCGAGATGGTGATCGTCCTCGGGGGCGACGGCAGCTTCCTGCGGGCCGCCGAACTCGCGCAGTACTCGGCGGTGCCCGTCCTCGGGATCAACCTCGGCCGCATCGGTTTCCTCGCCGAGTCCGAGGCCGAACACCTCGAGGAAGCGCTCATGCAGGTGGTGCGCCGCGAGTACCGCGTCGAACAACGCATGACGCTCGACGTGACGGTGCGCATGGACGCCGAGGTCCTCGACCGCGGGTGGGCGCTCAACGAGGCGAGTCTCGAGAACAAGTCGCGGCTCGGGGTCCTCGAGGTGGTGCTCGAGGTCGACGGTCGTCCGGTCTCGTCGTTCGGCTGCGACGGTGTCCTCGTCGCCACCCCGACGGGATCGACGGCCTACGCCTTCTCGGCCGGCGGACCGATCGTCTGGCCCGAACTCGAAGCGCTGCTGGTGATCCCGAGCAACGCACACGCTCTGTTCGCGCGCCCGCTGGTGACCAGCCCCGAGTCGATCATCGCCGTCGAGACCCTCGCCGGCGGCCACGACGGGGTGGTCTTCTGCGACGGTCGCCGCATCATCGACGTCCCGGCCGGGGCCCGGCTCGAAGTGGTGCGAGGATGCGATCCGGTCCGCTGGGTGCGGCTCGATTCGGCACCGTTCGCGGATCGGATGGTGCGCAAGTTCGAACTTCCGGTGAAGGGCTGGCGGGGAAGGAAACTCTGAGATGCTCGCAGAGATCCGGATCGACAACCTGGGTGTGATCTCCGAGGCGTACGCGCGCTTCCACGGGGGACTGACGGTGCTCACCGGCGAGACCGGTGCCGGCAAGACGATGGTCGTCACGAGCCTGCATCTGCTCTCCGGGGTGCGCGCCGACCCCTCCCGGGTACGGGTCGGCGCCAACCGCGCCGTGGTCGAAGGACGCTTCGAGATCGAACCGGCGCCCAGCCACATCGAACAGCAGATCGCCGAACTGCTCGAGGCCACCGGCGCCCAGCGCGACGAGGACGGCAGCATCATCGCCGTGCGCACCGTCGGTAGCGACGGCCGCTCCCGCGCCCACCTCGGCGGACGCAGCGTGCCGGTGGGGGTGCTGTCCGAATTCACCGGGCCGCTGCTGACCGTGCACGGCCAGAACGACCAGCTGCGGCTCCTGCGTCCCGACGAGCAGCGCGCCGCGCTCGACCGGTTCGGCGGCAAGACCGTCGCCGGTCTGCTCGACCGCTACCGAACCCGGCGACGCCGCTGGCTCGAGGCCCGCGCCGAACTGCAGGAACGCACCGAACGGTCGCGTGAGCTCGCGCAGGAGGCCGATCGCTTGCACTTCGGTCTCGACGAGATCGACCGCGTCGCACCCGAACCGGGGGAGGACACCCGCATCGTCGACGAGGTGCGGCGCCTGTCCGACCTCGACTCGCTGCGCGAGGCGGCCACCGTCGCGCACAACGCCCTCGCCGGCGACGACAGCGGCGACGCCGACGCGTACTCGGCGGCACTCGACCTGCTCGGCGAGGCCCGCGCCCGCCTCGAGGGCTGCGACGATCCCGCCCTGCGCGAGCTCGGGCCCCGCCTCGGCGAGGCGATCGCGGTGGTCACCGACGTCACCGGCGACATCTCCGGTTATCTGTCCGACCTGCCGTCCGACCCGAGCGCGCTCGAAACCCTGCTCAACCGGCAGGCGGAACTGAAGAACCTCACCCGCAAGTACGCCGCCGACATCGACGGCGTGCTCGAGTGGGCGCGCGAGGCCCGCGAACGCCTGTCCGGACTGGACGTCTCCGCGGAGGCGATCGACAAGCTCGCCGCCGAGGTCGACGCGGAGGCCGCCGCGACCGCGGAGACCGCCACCGCGCTGTCGGCGGCGCGGCACAAGGTCGCCGGCAAACTCGCGAAGGCCGTGAGCAAGGAACTGTCCGGCCTCGCGATGGGGCGCGCCGTGCTCGACGTGCACATCGCCGACCGCGCGGCGACCGTGAGCGACACCGCCCCGCTGTCGGTCGGCGACCGGCTCCTGCACGCCGGCGAATCCGGGATCGACGAGGTGGAGTTCCGGCTCGCTCCGCACAGCGACGCCCCGGCCCGCCCGCTCGCCCGCAGCGCGTCCGGCGGTGAGCTCTCCCGCGTCATGCTCGCCCTCGAAGTGGTGCTCGCCGGTTCCGAGCGCGGCGCGACGATGGTCTTCGACGAGGTCGACGCCGGGGTCGGTGGCCGCGCCGCCGTCGAGATCGGCCGGCGTCTCGCGCGCCTGTCGCGCACCCACCAGGTCATCGTGGTCACGCACCTGCCGCAGGTCGCGGCGTTCGCCGACACCCATCTCGTCGTCGACAAGGTCGACGACCGGGCCGGGGTGATCAGCAGCGGGGTGCGCACCCTCAGCGAGGAGGAGAGGGTTACCGAACTGGCCCGCATGCTCGCCGGTCTCGACGACACCGAGACCGGACGTGCGCACGCCGAGGAACTGCTGGCCGTCGCCCACGCCGAGCGCACCGGCTGACCCGCCCGGCGCGCCGGGGTGATGTTCACACGACTACCGGCGCGCCTCCACAACCTCACTCGTATACCGGCGCATCATCTCTTGCATGAAGATGCCGGCGCTGCTGTCCCGTAACAACGAAACGCTGCCCGGAGTGAGTGGCATTGCCCGGGTCGACAGGAACACCGCGAAGCTGCTGCGCCGGATCGGTCCCGGCGACGTGGTCGTCCTCGACGCCATCGACCTCGATCGTGTCACCGCCGACGCGCTCGTCGAGGCGGGCGTCACCGCGGTGATCAACGCGTCCCCGTCGATCTCGGGCCGGTACCCGAATCTCGGTCCCGAAGTGATCGTCGCGCACGACATCGTGCTCGTCGACAACGTCGGCACCGAGGTCTTCAAGAAGATCAAGGACGGCGCGAAGGTCCGGGTGCACGAGGGTGGCGTGTACGCGGGGGAGAAGCTGCTCATCGAGGGCGACGAGCAGACCGACATCGAGATCTCCGACCGCATGATCGAGGCGCGAACCGGGCTCGTCGATCACCTCGAGGCGTTCTCGGGCAACACCATCGAGTTCATCCGCTCGGAGAGCCCGCTGCTCATCGACGGCGTCGGCATCCCCGACATCGACCTGGACCTGCGCGACCGGCACGTCGTCGTCGTCTCCGACGGCCCCGGGCATGTGCAGGACCTCAAGGATCTCAAGCCGTTCATCAAGGAGTACTCACCGATCCTGGTGGGCGTCGGCCCCGGCGCGGACGCCCTCTCCAAGGCGGGCTATCGCCCCGACCTCATCGTCGGCGACCCCGACGAGATCGGCACTTCCACCCTCAAATCGGGCGCCGAAGTGGTGCTGCCCGCCGACCCGGACGGCCACGCCCCGGGTCTCGAGCGGATACAGGATCTCGGCATCGGCGCGATGACCTTCCCCGCCGTCGGCACCCCCACCGACCTGGCGCTGCTGCTCGTCGAGCATCACGGTGCGGCGCTGGTGGTGACCGTCGGCAGCACTGTCTCGCTCGACGAGTTCTTCGACCACGGCCGTCGCGACACCAATCCGTCGGCGGTGATGACCCGTCTGAAGGTCGGGCCGAAACTCGTCGATGCGAAGGCGGTGGCCACCCTCTACCGCAGCCGCGTCTCGGGCGGCGTGATCGCCCTGCTCGTCTTCGCGGCCCTCATCGCCGTGATCGCCGCACTCGCCGTGTCCAATCTCGGTGCCGACGTCGTCGAACTCGCCCGGCAGTGGTGGGACTCCGCCGTCGAGTGGATTCGGGGTCTGCGCGCGTGATCTCGATGCGCCATCACGTCGTTTCCCTGGTGGCGGTGTTCCTCGGCCTGGCGGTCGGGATCGTGCTCGGCTCCGGATTGCTGGCCGACAGCGTCGTCTCCGGTTTGCGCGACGACAAGGCCGAGCTGCGCCGCGAGATCCAGGAGGCCGAGGACCACGGCAGCCGGCTCGAGGCACAACTGCTCGCCGCCGACGGGTTCGACTCGACCGTCGGCCCGCGGATCGTGCGCGACGAACTCCTCGACCGCACCGTCCTTCTCGTGACCACCCCGGACGCCGCACCCGAGGACGTCGACGCCGTCGTGCGGTCCGTCGGTGATGCCGGCGGCCGGGTCACCGCCCGGATCGCGCTGACCGATTCGTTCGTCGACGCCTCCGGCACCGACCAGCTCCGCACAACCGTCACCAACGTCGTGCCCGCCGGCGTGGAACTGCAGACCGGCGCCGTCGACCCGGGCAGCCTCGCCGGGGATCTGCTCGGCGCGGTGCTGCTCGTCGACCCGGGCACCGGGCAACCGCGCAGCACCCCCGAGGAACGCGCCCTCGCCCTGACCACGCTGCGCAGCGGCGGTTTCGTCACCTACGAGGACGGTCAGGTCGAACCGGCCCAGAGCGCCCTCGTTGTCACCGGCGACCACAGCGGCAACGCCGAACGCGCCGGCAATCGCGGGTCGCTCATCGCGCGCTTCGCCGGGGTCGTCGACGGCCGCGGCGCCGGCGCGGTGCTCGCCGGCCGCACGGGGGCAGCGGAGGGCAACGGACCGATCGCCGTCGTGCGGGCCGACGCCGCGCTCGCCGCGGGCCTGTCCACGGTCGACAATCTCGACCGCGAATCGGGGCGCCTGACGACGGTTCTGGCGCTGCGCGAGCAGTACGACGGGGGCACCGGCCGGTACGGGACGGGGCCGAGCGCCACCGCCGTCACAGTCGGCTCCCCGGCCCGCTGAGCGTCGCCGCCTGTGACGTCGATTGCACCGAGGGTCGGCAATCGCGAGTCGGGTACGCGCCCGCCCACGGAGGTGTTACCGTGAAGTTCCGTGGGTCGGCAGGCCCCAGCTGTATCGCATCAGTCCAAAAGTCCTGCACCTGACGTCACGGGAGCTTCTTTGCCACAGTCACGCCACTCGCGTACCCCTACCAAGCACATCTTCGTCAGCGGGGGCGTCGCGTCCTCTCTCGGCAAGGGGCTCACAGCGTCGAGCCTGGGCACTCTGCTCACCGCACGCGGCATGCGCGTGACGATGCAGAAGCTCGACCCGTACCTCAATGTCGACCCCGGCACGATGAATCCGTTCCAGCACGGTGAGGTCTTCGTCACCGAGGACGGCGCCGAGACCGACCTCGACGTGGGCCACTACGAGCGCTTCCTCGACCGCGACCTGTCCGCCGACGCGAACGTCACCACCGGGCAGGTGTACTCCACGGTCATCGCCAAGGAACGCCGCGGCGAATATCTCGGCGACACCGTGCAGGTCATCCCGCACATCACCGACGAGATCAAGCGCCGCATCCTCGCGATGGCCGCACCCGACTCCGAGGGCCAGACCCCCGACGTGGTGATCACCGAGATCGGCGGCACCGTCGGCGACATCGAGTCGCAGCCCTTCCTCGAGGCCGCCCGCCAGGTGCGCCACGAGGTCGGCCGCGACAACTGCTTCTTCCTGCACGTCTCGCTCGTGCCCTATCTCGGGCCGTCCGGTGAGCTGAAGACCAAGCCCACCCAGCACTCGGTGGCCGCGCTGCGCAACATCGGTATCCAGCCCGACGCGCTCGTACTGCGCTGCGACCGCGACGTGCCGGCCTCGCTCAAGGCGAAGATCTCGCTGATGTGCGACGTCGACGTCGCCGGCTGCATCTCCTGCCCCGACGCGCCGAGCATCTACGACATCCCGAAGGTGCTGCACAGCGAGGGACTCGACGCCTACGTCGTGCGCCAGCTCGGCCTGCCCTTCCGGGACGTCGACTGGACCGTGTGGGGCAACCTGCTCGAGCGGGTCCACAACCCCCGCGAGACCGTCGAGGTCGCGCTCGTCGGCAAGTACATCGACCTGCCCGACGCCTACCTGTCGGTCACCGAGGCGCTGCGCGCCGGCGGTTTCGCGCACCGCGCGAAGGTCAAGATCCGCTGGGTCGCCTCCGACGAGTGCGAGACCGAGGCCGGTGCCGAGAAGCACCTCGGCGACGTCGACGCCGTCCTGATCCCCGGCGGCTTCGGCATCCGCGGTATCGAGGGCAAGCTCGGCGCCATCCGGTTCGCCCGCACCCGCCGGATCCCGCTGCTCGGCCTGTGCCTGGGCCTGCAGTGCGTCGTCATCGAGGCCGCCCGGTCGGTCGGCATCGAGGACGCCTCGTCCACCGAGTTCGATCCCGACACCACCGCCCCGGTCATCTCCACGATGGCGGACCAGGAACAGGCGGTCGCCGGTGAGGCCGATCTCGGCGGCACCATGCGTCTCGGTGCCTACCCGGCCGCGCTGAAGAAGGGATCGGTCGTGGCCAGGGCCTACGGCAGCGAGCAGGTCTCCGAACGGCACCGGCACCGCTACGAGGTCAACAACGCCTACCGCGACAAGATCGCCAAGTCCGGTCTGGTGTTCTCCGGCACCTCCCCGGACGGGCGACTCGTCGAGTTCGTCGAGTACCCGGCCGAGCAGCATCCGTTCTTCGTCGCCACCCAGGCGCACCCGGAACTCAAGAGCCGGCCCACCCGCCCGCACCCGCTGTTTTCCGGCCTCGTTGCCGCGGCACTGCAGTACAAGGCGGCTGAGCGACTCCCGGTCGACATCCACGGCGAGAGCAGCACCTCCGAGGAATCGGTCGGCTCGACCGCGTCGACGTCCACCGCCGGCGACGCCGAGTAGTCGACATGGCGCAGCGACACGACTTCCGCACCCTGGACAGCCGGCGGATCTACACGGGCGCCATCGTGTCGCTGCGCGTCGACAACGTGGCGATGCCCGACGGGCACACCGCCGAACGCGAAGTGGTCGAACACCACGGTGCGGTCGCGGTGGTGGCCGTCGACGAGAAGGACCGGGTGGTGCTCGTGCACCAGTACCGGCACCCGCTCGGCCGGCGACTGTGGGAACTGCCCGCCGGGCTGCTCGACGCACCCGGCGAGGACCCCCTCGACACCGCCCGCCGCGAACTCGCCGAGGAGACCGGCCTGGCCGCCGCCGACTGGGAACTCCTCGTCGACCTCGCGCTCTCACCCGGATTCACCGACGAAGCCGTGCGCGTCTTCGCCGCCCGCGGCCTGAGCGAGGTCGACCGGCCCGAACCCGAGCACGAGGAGGCCGATCTCGAGGTCCGCCGCGTCCCGGTGGACGAGGCCGTGGCGATGGTGCTGCGCGGGGAGATCGTCAACGCCACCGCGGTGTCCGGTCTCCTCGCGTTCGCAACCGCCCGCGCGACGGGCACCGCGACCCGCGCACCGGACGCGCCGTGGCCGGACCGGCCCACCACCTTCGCCCGCACGCGCGCGGAGGGGTGAGCAGTGCTGCCCGGTGAGGAGCGTCCCGCCACGCAGGTCGCTCCGCAGCCGTCCCCGACACTCACCGGGCAACTCGACGCCTATCTCGCGCACCTGACCGTCGAACGGGGGGTCGCGACGAACACCCTCGCCTCCTACCGCCGCGACCTGCTGCGCTACGTCGAACACCTCACCGACATCCACATCGGTGACCTCGCCGACGTGCACGAACACCACATCAGCGACTTCGCCGCGAGCCTGCGCCGCGGAGACCCGGAACGCAACCGCCCGGCGCTGGCAGCGAGCTCGGCCGCCCGCGCCCTGATCGCCGTGCGCGGCCTGCACCGCTTCGCCGCCGCCGAAGGACAGACCCCGGTCGACGTCGCCCGCACCGTCAAACCCCCGGCGCCCGGGCGTCGCCTGCCCAAGGCGCTGACCGTCGACCAGGTCACCGCGATCCTCGACGCCGCCGGCCGCGACGCCGACGGACCCCGCAGCATGCGCGACCGCGCCCTGCTCGAACTGCTGTACTCCACCGGCGCCCGCATCTCCGAGGCCGTCGGGCTCGACGTCGACGACATCCACACCGAATCACGCTCCGTGCTGCTGCGCGGCAAGGGCGGCAAACAGCGACTCGTCCCGGTCGGACGCCCGGCGCTCGGCGCGCTCGACGCCTATCTCGTGCGGGGACGACCCGCCCTGACAACCGGCCGCACCGCCGCGGTCTTCCTCAACGCGCGCGGCGGCCGCCTGTCGCGGCAGAGCGCGTGGAAGGTGCTGCAGACCGCCGCCGAGCGCGCCGGAGTCGACGTCGGGGTGTCCCCACACACGCTGCGGCACTCCTTCGCGACGCACCTGCTCGACGGTGGCGCTGACGTACGCGTGGTACAGGAGTTACTGGGGCATGCTTCTGTGACGACCACGCAGATATACACCCTGGTCACCGCCGGTGCCCTCCGCGAAGTATGGGCGCAGGCGCATCCGCGGGCACGATGACCGACTCCCCAGGGGACGCGTGTCCGTGCGGTGATCCTGCCGCCGAAGCGGTAGCGTTCTGGGGACGAGCCGCCGGGCCACCCGGCGGGTCGAGGAGAGAACATCTGGGTCGCAAGACAGGGGGAGTACCGAACGTGGGCACACCTCGGCCACCCGCCACGTACATGGAGCCGGAGCACCTCCGGTCGCACACCGTCCCGGTCGACGCACACGGCCGCGAGGACACCGACAGAACGTCCACCACCGAGCCGACCACGACCTCCGGAACCGCCGCCGAGCCCGATCTCGGACCGACCGGCCGGCCCCGCCGTCCCGTCCCGGAACCGGTGCCGTTGTCCACCCACGGACCGGCCCGCATCATCGCGATGTGCAACCAGAAGGGCGGGGTCGGCAAGACCACCTCGACCATCAACCTCGGGGCGTCCCTCGCCGAGTACGGGCGCCGCGTCCTGCTCGTCGACCTCGATCCGCAGGGCGCACTGTCCGCCGGACTCGGTGTCGCCCACCACGATCTCGATCTCACCGTGCACAACCTGCTCGTCGAACCGCGGGTGTCCACCGACGACGTGCTCGTGCGCACCCACGTCGAGGGCCTCGACCTGCTGCCGAGCAACATCGACCTGTCGGCGGCCGAGATCCAGCTCGTCTCCGAGGTCGGCCGCGAACAGGCCCTGGGCCGCGCCCTGTACCCGATGCTCGACCGCTACGACTACATCCTCGTCGACTGCCAGCCGTCGCTGGGGCTGCTCACCGTCAACGCGCTCGCCTGCGCCGACTCGGTGCTCATCCCCATGGAATGCGAGTTCTTCAGCCTGCGCGGCCTGGCACTGCTCAACGACACCGTCGCCAAGGTCCGCGACCGGCTCAACCCGAAGCTGACCGTCGCCGGCATCCTCGTCACCATGTTCGACCAGCGCACCCTGCACGGACGTGAGGTGATGTCGCGGGTCGTGGAGGTCTTCGGCGATCTCGTCTACGACGCCGTCATCAACCGCACCGTCAAGTTCCCGGAGACCAGCGTCGCCGGCGAACCCATCACCCGCTGGGCGCCCACCTCCGCCGGCGCCGAGTCGTACCGCGCCCTCGCGCGGGAAGTGATCCACCGGAGCGGTCGCTGAGCCCCGTGCACGCTCCCGTCCAGGACTCGGCGGAGACCGGCACGGCACCCGATGTGGAGGTCGACGCGGTGGTCCTCGAGGAACCCCCCGAACCGGCCGGCTCGCAGGTCGAGGAGACCACCTCGGGCTTCCATGTGCGCCTGCGCAACTTCGAAGGCCCGTTCGACCTGCTGCTCACCCTCATCTCGCAGCGTCGCCTCGACGTCACCGAGGTGGCCCTCCACGAGGTCACCGACGACTTCATCGCCTACACCCGCAAACTCGGTCCCGAACTCGGCCTCGACCAGACCACCGAGTTCCTGGTCGTCGCCGCGACCCTGCTCGACCTCAAAGCCGCCCGGCTGCTGCCCGCCGGCGAGGTCGACGACCCCGAGGATCTCGCCCTGCTCGAGGCCCGCGACCTGCTGTTCGCGCGTCTACTGCAGTACCGGGCCTACAAGCAGATCGCCGAACAGTTCGCCGCCCTCGAGGCCGCCGCCCTGCGCCGCTATCCGCGCGCGGTGTCGCTCGAGGAGTGCTACGAGAATCTCGTACCGGAGGTCGTGCTCGGTGTCGACGCGCACCGCTTCGCCGAGATCGCGGCCGCGGCGTTCCGGCCGAAACCACCACCGACCGTCGGCCTCGACCACCTGCACACCCCGAAGGTGTCGGTTCCCGAACAGGCCGCCCACATCCTCGGCCTGCTGCGCGCCCGCGGCGCCGGCGTCTGGGTCGGATTCGACGAACTCGTCGCCGACTGCGATCTCGGACTGCTCGTCGTCGCCCGGTTCCTCGCGCTGCTCGAGCTCTACCGCGAACGTGCCGTCACCTTCGAACAACCCGACCCACTCGGACATCTGCAGGTCGCGTGGACAGGGGAGACCGACGGGGAGGCCATCGATTTCGAGGAGGACTACGGGTGAACGACGACACCGTTGCGCGGGAGCACGCGGACGACACCGTCGCGCGGGAGCACGCGGACGACGCTGCGCCCGAGAGTGACGCTGCGCCCGAGAGTGACGCTGCGCCGGGGAGCGCGGACCACACCGCGCGGGAACGTGACGAAGACGCTGCTGCGCCGGAACGCGCGTGGGACGGTGAACTTCTCGAGATCGCCGCCGACGAACTCACTGCGGCACTCGAGGCACTGTTGCTCGTCGTCGACACCCCCGCGCCGACAGAGCAGCTCGCGACCGCCATCGGGGTCACCGCCGACCACGCCGAGGCCGCACTGCGGCGTCTCGCACAGGACCTCACCGCGCGCGGATCCGGCATCGACCTGCGGTTCGCGGGCGACGGCTGGCGCTTCTACACGCGCCGCGATTTCGCGCCCTACGTCGAGAAGCTGCTGCAGGGTGGCGCGCGCACCAAGCTCACCCGCGCCGCACTCGAGACGCTCGCCGTGATCGCCTACCGGCAACCGGTCACGCGCAGCCGTGTCCGTGCCGTGCGTGGCGTCAACGTCGACGGGGTGATGCGCACCCTGCTCGCGCGGGATCTGATCGCCGAGGCGGGCACCGATCCGGAGACCGGCGGCACGCTCTACGTCACCACGGAGCTGTTCCTCGAACGCCTCGGCCTGGCATCTCTGCAGGATCTGCCGCCCGTTGCGCCGCTTCTGCCCGATGTCGATGTGATCGACGACATCGCCGACAGTCTCGAGTCGGACCCACGATTTGAGAGAATGGGTAGGAACGCGCGTCCCGAGACTCTCTCGCCCGCGGAGTTCGATCCAGAGAACTGACAGGAACCAAGTGAATACACCCGCTCGCCGTGATGGCACACCGGACCGTAGAAGAGACAATCCTCGTAGCGCGAACACGCGCAACACCGGGGGATCCCGCTCGGGACGCGCGGAAGCACCGCGTTCCGGAGGACGCACCGAAGCTCCCCGCTCGGGGCGCGCAGGGGCTCCCCGTTCGGGGGAGCGCACCGACTCACCCCGCTCCGATCGCCGGGCCACTCCCGGCCAGTCGGCCGGGGGCCGCAATCCGGCACAGTCGGCCGGAGGTCGCAAACCGGCACAGTCGGCCGCCGGTCGCAAACCGCACCGCAAGGGCACCTCGACCGGTAAGCCCTCCAAGCCTGCCGCCAAGCGCGTCGCGCAGCGCGTCGTTCCGACCGTGAGCAACGCCCGTCCCGCGCGGCACCAGCATCGCGAGGCCGGCCCCGCCCAGCTGCCCGCCGGTGAAGGCGTGCGGCTGCAGAAGGTGCTCGCCCAGGCCGGCGTCGCCTCGCGCCGCGCCGCCGAGGAACTCATCGCCGCGGGTCGCGTCGAGGTCGACGGCAACATCGTCGTCGAGCAGGGCCTGCGCGTGGACCCGGAGAACGCCGTGATCCGGGTCGACGGCGTCCGCGTCGTCATCAACAAGGATCTCGTGCACCTCGTGCTGAACAAGCCCCGCGGCTGGCAGTCCACGATGTCCGATGATCTCGGCCGTCCGTGCGTCGGCGACATCGTCTCCGAACGCGTCGCCGCCGGGCAGCGCCTGTTCCACGTCGGTCGTCTCGACGCCGACACCGAAGGGCTGCTGCTGCTCACCAACGACGGCGAACTGGCCCATCGGCTGATGCACCCGTCCTTCGAGGTGCCCAAGACCTACCTGGCGACCGTCAAGGGTGTGCTCGCCCGTGGTGTCGGCAAGCAGCTCAAGGCAGGCATCGAACTCGAGGACGGCCCCGCCTCCGTCGACGAGTTCTCGCTGCTCGAGGTCCACGAGGGCCAGTCGCTCGTGCGGCTCGTGCTGCACGAGGGGCGCAAGCACATCGTGCGACGTCTACTCGACGCGGTCGGGTTCCCCGTGATCCGGCTCGTGCGCACCAACATCGGTCCCGTGGCGCTCGGCGACCAGCGTCCCGGCACCCTCCGTGTCCTCGGCCGCAACGAGGTCGGGGGCCTGTACCAGGCGGTGAAGCTGTGACCGGCGCACCGGCCGACGCGTTGGTCGTCGCGATGGACGGGCCGTCCGGCACGGGCAAGTCCACCGTCTCCAAGCGTCTCGCGCAGCATCTCGGTGCCGCCTATCTCGACACCGGCGCGATGTACCGCATCGCGACGCTGCACGCCCTGCGCCGCGGCGCCGATCTGACCGATCCGGCCGCGATCGCCGCGGTCACCGCCGGCCTGCCGTGGTCGATCGGCACCGACCCCACCGTCGAGGACATCCGCCTCGACGGGGACGACGTGCGCGAGGTCATCCGCGGTGCCGAGGTCACGGCCGCGGTCTCCGCGGTCTCCGCCGTGCCCGAGGTGCGCACCCTGCTCGTCGAGGCCCAGCAGCGGCTCGGCCGCGCCGAGCACCGCGTCGTGATCGAAGGACGCGACATCGGCACCGTCGTCTTCCCCGACGCGGACGTGAAGATCTTCCTCACCGCTTCGGCGGAGGCCCGCGCGCACCGGCGCAACAACCAGAACATCGCCGAGGGTCGCGGCGACGACTACGAGGCGGTCCTCGCCGCGGTGCAGCGCCGCGACCACCTCGACTCCACCCGCGCGGTGTCCCCGCTGCGTGCGGCGGACGACGCGGTCGTCGTGGACACCAGCGACATGAACATCGACGAGGTGATCGCCGCGCTGCTCGCGGTGGTCACCGAGCAGACTGGAGCGAAGCTGTGAGCGACGACCTGAGTACCGACTACACCGGGTTCGACGGCGACGGCACGTGGTCGGAAGAAGGCGACTGGGACATCGAATTCGCCGAGGGCGGCGACCTCGAGGAGTTCGTCCCGGTCCCGACCGTCGCCGTGGTCGGCCGACCGAACGTCGGCAAATCCACCCTGGTCAACCGCATCATCGGCCGACGGGAAGCCGTCGTCGAGGACGTCCCGGGCGTCACCCGCGACCGCGTCTCGTACGAGGCGTCGTGGAACGGCCGCCGGTTCATGGTGCAGGACACCGGCGGATGGGAACCCGACGCGAAGGGCATGCAGCAGTCCGTGGCCCGCCAGGCGGAGGTCGCGATGCGCACCGCCGACGCGATCCTCGTCGTCGTCGATGCCACCGTGGGCGCCACCAGCGTGGACGAGGCCGTCGCGAAGGTGCTGCGTCGGTCGAAGACTCCGGTGCTGCTCGTGGCGAACAAGGTAGACGACGACCGTGTCGAATCCGAAGCCGCGACACTGTGGTCTCTCGGACTCGGCCAGCCCTATTCGGTATCGGCCACCCACGGTCGCGGCACCGGTGATCTGCTCGACGAGCTGCTCGCCAAGCTGCCGGCCACGCCCCGCGAGGGTACCGGTGGGGAAGGGCCTCGCCGCGTCGCGCTGGTGGGCAAGCCGAACGTCGGCAAGTCGAGCCTGCTCAACAAGCTCGCCGGCGACGAACGGTCGGTGGTGCACGACATCGCCGGCACCACCGTCGACCCGGTGGACTCGATCGTCGAGCTCGGCGGCAAGCCGTGGCGCTTCGTCGACACCGCCGGTCTGCGCAAGCGCGTCAACAGTGCGTCCGGCGCCGAGTTCTACGCCTCCCTGCGCACGCGGGGTGCGATCGACGCGGCCGAGGTGGCGGTGCTGCTCATCGACGCCTCGCAGCCCATCACCGAGCAAGATCAGCGGGTCATCACGATGGTCGTCGAGTCCGGGCGCGCCCTGGTGATCGCGTTCAACAAGTGGGATCTCGTCGACGAGGATCGCCGCTACGAACTCGGCCGCGAGATCGACCGCGACCTGTTGCGGGTGCCGTGGGCATCGCGGGTGAACATCTCCGCCAAGACCGGTCGCGCCGTGCAGAAGCTCGTCCCGGCCATGGAGACGGCCCTCGAGTCGTGGGACAAGCGCATCTCGACCGGACGCCTGAACTCGTGGCTCAAGGAGGTCGTGGCCGCGACTCCGCCGCCGATGCGCGGCGGTCGCCTGCCCCGGGTGTTGTTCGCCACCCAGGCGGCCACGCGGCCGCCGACCTTCGTGCTGTTCACCACGGGCTTCCTCGAGGCCGGCTACCGCCGCTTCCTCGAGCGTCGCCTGCGGGAGGAGTTCAACTTCGACGGCAGTCCCGTGCGGATCTCGGTGCGCGTGCGGGAGAAGCGCGACCGCCGCAAGTGAGCTCCCGACGTCCGGTCGTGAAAACGCGCTGACCAGCCGATTAGTGTTTCGGTCCGTTCCTGTTGTAATCTCTGAGAGCGCTCGGAGAGAGCGCGGACGGGCTGTGGCGCAGCTTGGTAGCGCACTTGACTGGGGGTCAAGTGGTCGCAGGTTCAAATCCTGTCAGCCCGACGTAAACGCCCAGGTGAGAGTAAGTTTCTCGCCTGGGCTTCGTCATGTCCCGGGGGCGTTTTTGCCTGGTCCCCCGGCCGGCCGAGCAGCCGCGTCGGTGCGGTGCGGTGCGCGACGTTGGCTCGGCGGCTTCCTGTGGATAAGGGGACCAGAGCCGCAGCGAAGCGGTCGATCGGCGGTCACAGCCTGCGCCCCTGCCGGGCTCGCGGTGCCTTGGACTTCGCGGCACCGCGAGACGATCTGCTGAGAAGGGCGTTGGCCTGCCGGTAGTCGATTTTCACCTGGGCGAGGGCGGCCTGGAGCCTGAGCGAGTTGGTCCAGGCGTACTCGGGTCCCTGGACACCCCGGCGCCGGCGCACTCCAGCAACAGGCGGACGTTCGCTTCCCGCAGCCCCTCCAAGAAGGCGCCGATATCGCAGCCATAGACCCCGATCGTCATGATCGTGAGCATCGTATGCTCCCCATCTTCCTGCTGCTCGCGCCGGCGAGACCGGCACGAGCAGCAGGAGTGGCAAGGCCGCGTTACGCGACAGCGGTTCCTTCGAGTTCGATCATCTGACCGGGGATCGCCAGCCGCGTCACCCCGAGCATCGTGGTTGTGGGCGCGACGCCCGCGGCGCCGAGCCGCCCGGCGAGCACGCCGTAGTGCGGGAACAGCGCGTCCACGTCGGTGGTGTACACGTTGAGCCTGACGAGGTCTGTTAGGGACATGCCGGCCTCGGCGAGCACGGCTTCGAGGTTGTCCACGGCCAGCGCGAGCTGGGCCGCGATGTCCCCGTCGTGCTCGGGCCGGCCGTCCTTGCTCATCGCGGTCTGCCCCGAGATGTAGAGGGTCCGGGTGTGCCCTGCGACGACCTCGCCCTGGTTGAATCCCATCTCCTGCGACCATGTCACCGGGTTGACCGCTGTTCGTTCCATTGCCACTCCAATCGTTGCGACTGCGAGCGCCCGGCGGCCGGGTGGCCGCCGTCCTCAACGCCCGCAAACTCAGCCTCCCAACAAAACGCGACATCTTGTGTCATGATTTTTGATAGGAATGAAACTATGCGAGCCGATCGGTTGGTCTCACTGGTGCTGCTGCTGCGCCAGCGGGGTCGGATGACCGCGGACGAGCTCGCCGGCGAGCTGGAGGTCTCCGCCCGCACGGTGCTGCGCGACATCGAGGCGCTGTCCACTGCCGGCGTCCCGGTCTACGCCGATCGCGGGCGACACGGCGGGGTTTCCCTGCTTCCCGGCTTCCGCACGGAGCTGACCGGACTGAACCATGACGAAGCCCTCGCGCTGCTGACCGCCGGGTCGGGCCGCGGCGAGAAGGTCTTCGGCCTCGGCACCGCGCTCGCTTCCGCGATGCGCAAGGTGGTCGATGCGCTGCCCGAAGGCCACCGCACCAGCCTGGACGATGCGGCCCGGCGGTTCCTGGTCGAGCCCGACACCGACCTGCTCTCACGACGGCTGGTCACCGAGGACGTGGCGAGTGGCGTGATGGGCGTAGTCCGCCATGCCGTGCTCACCGAGCACAAGCTTCGCTTCCAGTACACCGCACCGGACAAGGCACCCCGCTGGCACGCCGTCGATCCGATCGGTCTGGTCACCGTTCGCGGCCGCACCTACCTGCTGGCCACCAAGTCGGGAGAGGATCGGACGTACCGGCTCTCGCGCATGGTGACCGCCGAGGAGCTTCCGGAACTGGCCGAGCGTCCCGCGCAGGTTGACCTCGACCGCATCTGGGCCGAGCGCAGCGCCCAGTTCTTGTCGAAGAACCACATCCCTGTGCTGGTCAGGGTCGAACCCACGCGACGTGAGGAGTTGCTGAACACCGCGCGAGCTGTCCGCGCCGAGGAACCGGAGGAAGACGGCTGGGTGCGTCTCGACGTGACCTTCGAGGACCTGCGGCACGCTGTCTGGGCGATCTGGCAGCTCGACACCGCCGCCGAAGTCCTCGCACCCGAGTCGCTGCGTGCGGCCCTCCGCGACCGGGCGGCAACCCTCAATGCCAGATACGAGAGCTTTGCCCGGTCACCTGCGGAGCCTTCGCGCGGCTCAACGCCCGACAGCCACTAGGAGTGACGCCCACGCTACGGCGAAACTGACGGGCAGCGAAGTTCGGATCGCCCCACCCCACCCGCTCAGCGATCGTCGTGATCGGCGCAGCCGTAGTGCGCAGACATGCTGCCATTCGCTCGGTCCGGAGCATCGTCGGGTACGCGATCGGAGATTGCCCGAAGGGCGACGACGCCGAGGCAACGGTGTCCGACGGCGACGTCTCGTCGTGGGCGGTCCCGCGACGTGCGGTCGGGCGCGTGCTGGCCGATCTGGTCGACCGACCCGAGTATGCCCGCGCCACAGTGGCGGTCTCCTGACACGGATCGCGCCGAACGCTCCCGGATCCGGTGCGCACCGTCCACGATGAGAAATGCGTCGGCAGACGGTCATTCTTCGTGCGGCACCATCCGTGCCCTGCGGCACCCGCGAAAGGACCACGATGACCACACGATTCAATCCCTATCTCGCATTCCGCGATTCCGCGCGCGAGGCCATGGAGTTCTACAGGTCGGTGTTCGGCGGCGAACTGACGGTGAGCAGATTCGCGGACATGAACGCCTCGCAGGATCCGAGCGAGGACGACAAGGTGATGCACTCGATGCTCACCACCGACCGCGGCTTCGTGCTCATGGCCTCGGACACCCCGAACGGCATGGACTACACGCCCGGCACGAACTTCTCGCTGTCGCTCAGCGGGGACGACGAGAGCGTGCTCCGGGGTTGGTGGGACGCGCTGAGCGACAGCGGTCGCGTCGACATGCCGCTCGAACGTGCCCCCTGGGGCGATCTGTTCGGCATGTGCACCGACCGCTTCGGCGTGTCGTGGATGGTCAGCATCGGCGACCAGCAGGGCTGAACCCGCGCCGCTCGGCGCCCGTCAGCCGAGGCGGGCGTCGAGCTCGCGCACCAGTTTCGGTGGCGCGGTCTGCCGATAGGACATGTCGAGCAGTTCGGCGACCTCGTCCCAGTCCACCTCCGGACGGGCGAGGTCGTACCCGACCCACCCGGACGGCCCGAAATACATCGGCACATAGGTGTGGGGTTCCTCGAGCAGCGCGCGGCGCTCCTCCTCGTCGGGCTTGACGATGAGGGAGCGGGGAAACGGTGCGCGGGTGCCCTTCTCGCCGCCTCCGTAGACCGCGAAGGCCGTCCTGGTGGAGAAGAACGGACGGCCGTGCGAGATCTTCTCGGAGGCGCCGGGCAGGGCCAGCGCGAGCGAGCGCACACGAGCTAGCAGGGGATCCGCCTCGTCGAACATCACCGGATGCGGCATGAGCGGAGCGTACCGAGCGACTACGACAACGGTCGCGAGATCAACTCTTCCGACTCGTCAGCGCATGGATACCGGCGTGCAACAGCGGCTCGACGCCGCGGCCGAGTTCCTCGAACCCGTCGCCGACCGTCTTGCCCTGACGGAACCGGAAGTAGATGCCCTCGAGGATCACCGCGAGCTTGTAGTAGGCCAGGGCGAGGTGGAACGCCATGTCCGACAGGTCGCGTCCACCGGCGGCCTCGTACCGCGCGAGCAGTTCGTCGTCGCCGAGGAAGCCCGGAGCGCGGGACACCGTCGAGACGGGGAATTCCGTGTTCTCCCGCGCCAGCCGCTGGTAGACCAGCAGCAACGCCACATCGGTGAGGGGATCGCCGATCGTGGCCATCTCCCAGTCCAGCACCGCGACCACCTTGTCGTCGTCGTCGACGAGGACGTTGTCGAGCCGGTAGTCGCCGTGCACGATGCCCACCTCGCCGTCGCCCGGCAGATTGTCGACGAGCAGCCGGTGAAGCTCGTCGGCGCCGTCGAGGTCCCGGCTGTGCGAGTTCTCGAGCTGGGTGGTCCAGCGCCGCACCTGCCGCTCGAGGAAGCCCTGGGGGCGGCCGAAATCCTCGAGTCCCACGGCGGACGGGTCCACCGCGTGCAGGGCGGCCAGGGTGTCGACCATCCGCTCGGAGATCACGCGCGTGCGCTCGGCGCCGAGCGGTTCGAGTTCCTCCGCGGTGCGATAGGGCGTCCCCACGACCAGATCCATGAGATAGAAGGGCGCACCGAGCACCGAATCGTCCTCGCACAGCAGGTACGAGCGGGGGACCGGTACCGCGGTGCCGGCGAGCGCGGAGATGACGCGGTACTCGCGAGCCATGTCGTGTGCCGTCGCGAGGACGTGTCCGAGTGGGGGACGGCGCAGCACCAGCCGCCGGTCACCGTCGGTCACCTCGTAGGTGAGATTCGAGCGCCCACCGCTGATCAGGCGCGCGCGGAGGGGACCGGAGAACAGGTGGGGGGCGGAGGTCTGCAGATAGGCATCGAGCGCATCGAGGTCGAGGCCGGCGGGCACGTCGTTCATCGAGCTCCTTTCCGTCGGCTCCCACTATGACCGCGGGTGGGGATCCGTGTTCGGAGAACTCCCACCCCATGCAGATAATCCGGACTGCACGGAAACCATAAATAACCAGAACTCTCCCCCTCAAGGCCGGTGTCACCGACACCGGCCAGGGCATGCGCCTAGCCGCCGGGGCAGTTGTGACGAACTACTGTCGACCCATGCCCGCTGCTCATCCTCTCGACAGAGACAACGTCCGCGACGCGCTGGACGCGTTCGATTCGCGCCGACTGCCGCTCGACGGCCGCCGGCACGCAGCCGTCGTCGTGGCGGTGCTCGACGACGGGAACGGTAACCCCGTCATGCCCCTCACGCGGCGACCGACCCGTCTGCGGGCGCATCCCGGCCAGTTCGCGTTGCCGGGCGGGCGTCTGGACGAGGGGGAGCAGGCCGAGGAGGCCGCCTTGCGCGAGTTGCACGAGGAACTCGGACTCGACCTCGGCCCCGAGGCCGTGCTCGGCCGGCTCGACGACTACATCACGCGCTCCGGTTACGTCATGTCGCCGTTCGTCGTGTGGTCGGACACCGCCGTGACCGATCTGAAGCCCAGCCCCGACGAGGTCGACGTGCTCTTCGCCGTCACCACCGACGAACTCGACGTCGATCCGCGCTTCGTCACCATCCCCGAATCCGACAAGCCGGTGATCCAGTGGCCCTTCCGCGGTCACCTCGTGCACGCACCGACCGCCGCGGTGGTCTACCAGTTCCGCGAGGTCGTGCTGCGCCGGCGGGCCACGCGCATCGACGGTCTCGAGCAGCCGGTCTTCGCCTGGCGTTGACACCCCGGAATCTCCGGTCGCGCGGCTGTGGAAGGCTGGACTCCGTGCCCGAACGGAACTCCGGCGGGGCACCACGAGAACGACCTCACGAGAACACGGAGCGGCCCACCATGACCGATGCGACCGGAACCGCCGACGCGCGCGGATCGGACCGCATCCTCACCGTGCCGAACGTCCTCAGCTTCGTCCGACTGCTGGGTGTGCCCGTCTTCCTCTATCTCGTCCTCGTCGCCCACGCCGATGTCTGGGCGCTGATCCTGCTGGCCGCGAGCAGCATCACCGACTGGGCCGACGGCAAACTCGCCCGGTTGCTCGACCAGACCTCCCGACTCGGCGCCCTTCTCGATCCCGCCGTCGACCGCCTCTACATCGTGGCCACCCTCGTCGCCCTCGTGGCGCGCGACATCGTGCCCTGGTGGATCGCGGTGATCCTCGTCGGCCGCGAACTCGTCCTGGCCCCGACGCTGGCCGTCTACCGGCGCCGGGAACTGCCCCCGCCGGACGTGCTGTACCTCGGCAAGGGCGCCACCTTCCTGCTCATGTGCGCACTGCCGCTGATGCTCGGGGCCGTCGCAGTGCCCGCCTCGGAGCCGATCACCGGCCCGCTCGGCTGGGCTGCCCTGATCTGGGGGACCGTGCTGTACGTGTGGACCGGCCTGCTGTACCTCGGGCAGGCCGTCGTGACGGCACGGATCGTGCCGGCCGGGCGGTGATCCGATGAGCCGCGCATGGGAACGCATCCGGCGCAATCCGGTGCCCTCGCTCCTGAAGTCGCTCCTCGAGGATCATCTCGACCCCGGCTACGCCGCGTCCGCCGCGGACCGGGCGGCAGGGCGCTCGAGCACCTCTCCGCGCGCGTCGCGCGCGTGGCTCGGCGTCGGAGTTCTCCTCGCCGGCCTCGTGATCGGCGTCGCGTACGCGCAGAACGCCGACGTGCAGGCCGGCACCGACAGCACCCGCGCCGAGATCCTCGACTCCCTTCGGGCAGGGGACGAACGCATCGCCGCGCTCACTGCCCAGCGGGACGAACTCGGTGCCGCGGTCGACGAACGACGCACCGCCCTGTTCTCCGACGGAGGCGACGGCGCGACCATCCTCGACCGACTCCGCGACGCCGAGGCCGCAGCCGCGGCAACACCGGTGCGCGGTCCGGGGATCACGGTCACCCTCACCGAACCCACCGCGCGACCGAACCTGTCGGATGCGGCGCGAATCGAGGACCGACCCACCGCGCTCGTCCTCGACCGCGACCTGCAGTCGGTCGTCAACGCGCTGTGGGCGGCCGGTGCGGAGGCCGTAGAGGTCGGGGGCGTGCGGGTGGGTCCCGGGGTGACCATCCGGCAGGCCGGGGGAGCGATGCTCGTCGACAACCGGCCCGTATTCTCCCCGTACACGGTCTCGGCGGTGGGATCTCCCTCCCGACTGCAGACGACCTTCGTCGTCAGCGACGCCTACCTGCGCATCGCGGGGATACAGCAGCTCTACGGGGTGGGATTCACCCTCGCAGAGGAGGACGATCTCGAGTTTCCGGCCGCCACGGTCCGGAAACTCGGCAGCAGTGGAGAAACGGGGTACAGGTGAAGCGACTCGAACACGGTCACGCGCTCTACGCGGTGCTCGCACTGGCGATCGGGATCGGCGCCGGAATCGTGTTCAGCCCACAGGTACCCGATGTCGTGCAGCCCTACCTGCCCATCGCGGTGGTCGCCGCGCTCGACACGGTCTTCGGCGGTCTGCGCGCCTATCTCGACGACATCTTCGACGCGAAGGTGTTCGTGGTGTCCTTCGTCTTCAACGTCCTCGTCGCCGCCCTGATCGTGTGGCTCGGCGACCAGCTCGGCGTGGGCACCCAGTTGTCGACCGCGGTCATCGTCGTCCTCGGCATCCGCATCTTCGGAAACGCTGCAGCCCTACGTCGTCGCCTGTTCGGGGCCTGACCGTGACCGAACCGCAACAACCCCGCCCCGCACCCGACACCGGCGCAACGCCCGAAACCGGCACTGCGCGCGCCACCCGATCGCAACGCGTCTTCCTCGTCCTCGCGGCGATTCTCGTCGTCCTGCTCGGCGCCGGCATCGCCACCCAGGTGCGTACGACCGATACCGGCGACGACCTCGACTCGGCGCGCCCTGCGGACCTGCTCGTGCTGCTCGACAACCTCAATCGCCGCGAAGCCGCTCTCCGCCAGGAGATCACCGAACTCGAGCGCACCCTCTCGAGTCTCGAACAGGAAGGCTCGGAAGCGGCACTCGAGGAAGCCCGCACGCGCCTGTACACGCTGTCGGCGCAACTCGGCACCGAACCCGCCACCGGGCCCGGAGTGGTTCTCACCGTCGACGATCCGCGCGAGGGTGTCGGATCGGAGGTGCTGCTCGACATGATCCAGGAGCTGCGCGCGGCGGGTGCCGACACGATGCAGATCGCCGGGGCGAACGGTGAGACCGTGCGCATCGGGGTCGATTCGTGGGTCACCGGACCGGGCGGCGACATCGTCGTCGACGACCGCCGACTCGATGCTCCGTACACCGTCACCGCCATCGGCGACGGACCGACTCTCGCCGCCGCGCTGAACATTCCCGGCGGAGTGGTCGACACGGTCGCCCGTGCGGGCGGATCATTGTCCGTAGAACAGTCTCCGCAGGTGGAGGTGTCCGCCTTGCGGGAGATCGAGCCACGCCAATACTCTCAGCCCGGTAACTGAATCCGACGTTCCGGTCGAACGTCGTCTCCGAAAGGACCAGTCTTGACCGATTTCGCGACACCCGAGGATCTGCGGTACACCCCCGAGCACGAGTGGGTGCGCAGGACGGGCGCGACGACCGTGCGCATCGGGATCACCGACTACGCACAGTCCCAACTCGGCGACGTGGTCTTCGTGCAGCTGCCCGAGGCGGGCGCCGAGATCGCCGCCGGCGAGTCCTTCGGAGAGGTCGAGTCCACCAAGAGCGTGTCGGACGTGTTCGCGCCGCTGACCGCGAAGGTGACCGCCGTCAACATGGAACTCGACGCGAATCCCGAACTGGTGAACAGCAGCCCGTACGAGGACGGCTGGCTCGTCGACGTGGAGATGGGCAACGAGAACGACCTCGACGAGGCGCTCGCGGAGACGCTCGACGCGGAAGGTTACCGCGGGATCACGGAAGGCTGACGGACCCGACAGGTAACGTGACCGCGACTGTCTGCGTCAGTACCCCCGAGCGGGGTACGGTCGGATATGACGTGTGCCGTGTCGGACCTGAACGGGGCGAACGAATCAGCGACCGTCCGGGATCACCCGGGTGGTCGAACGGATAAGGAGAAACGGTGAGCGAGAACGGCAACGCGGGTTACGAGGAGACTCCTGCAGAGACCACTTCGGTATTTCGCGCCGACTTCCTGAACGAAGTGGAGGGCGCGGGTTCGGCCACCACCGAAGCGCCCGTCTCGGGTGTCGAGGGCCTGCCCGCCGGATCGGCGCTGCTGGTCGTCAAGCGGGGGCCCAATGCAGGATCGCGCTTCCTGCTCGACCAGCCCACCACCTCGGCGGGTCGGCATCCCGACAGCGACATCTTCCTCGACGACGTGACCGTCAGCCGTCGGCACGCCGAGTTCCGCCAGGACGAGGGCGAATTCCAGGTCGTCGACGTGGGAAGCCTCAACGGCACCTACGTCAACCGCGAGCCGGTCGACTCCGCCGTTCTCGCGAACGGCGACGAGGTGCAGATCGGCAAGTTCCGGCTGGTGTTCCTGACCGGTCCGCGAGGTAACCAGGGCGCAGGTAGCTGATGACCGCGGCCCGCCAGCCGGCGCCGGCCGGAATGTCGATCGGGTCGGTGCTCGACCGCCTGCGTCCGGAATTTCCGGACGTGACGATCTCGAAGATCCGGTTCCTCGAGGCCGAGGGACTGATCAGCCCGGAACGCACACCCTCGGGCTACCGCCGCTTCTCGATCGCCGATTGCGAGCGTCTGCGGTACGTGCTCACCGCGCAGCGCGATCAGTACCTTCCGCTCAAGGTGATCAAGGAGCAGCTCGAGGCGATCGACCGCGGCGCCGCCACGGTGGGATCGGTCGAGACCCGGATCACCCGGCCGCGTCCGCTGGCGGTGGCCCGCGGCGAGGTCTCGCCGGAGGATCTGCGCACCGATCGCGAGATCCGGGTGAGCCGCGAGGATCTGTGCACCCGTGCCGGGATCGACGCGGCCTTCCTCACCGAGCTGGTGGGGGCGGGCCTGCTCAAGCCGGGCCCGGCCGGTTTCTTCGACGAGGACGCGGTGCTGCTCGCCCGCACGGCGAAGGCGATGGCGGAGTTCGGCCTCGAGGTTCGGCACCTGCGGGCGTTCAAGCTCGCCGCCGACCGCGAGGCCGCGCTCGTCGCTCAGATCGCCGGCCCGATCGCGAAGGGCCGCGACGCCGGGGCACGGCAGCGCGCCGAGGAGATGGTGCGCGAACTGGCCGCACTGTCGTTGACATTGCACACCTGCCTGGTGAAAGCGGCGGTGCAAGGAGCCCTCGACCGTTAGGCGACGAGTTCGTCGTCGAGTGCGACCACGGCCCTCCGCCAGGTGGTGACCTACGGCACCTGACGGATGCGCTGGAGGACACTAGAATTCCAGGCAGTACCTGTCGGGTGGTCCCACCACCGACGAGCAGCAGGACGGAGGCATCGCGATGAGCGAGATGCGGATAGTAGGGATTCGTATCGAACAGCCGCAGAACCAGCCTGTCCTCCTGCTGCGGGAGGTCGACGGCGATCGGTATCTGCCGATCTGGATCGGGCAGAACGAAGCGACCGCCATCGCCCTCGAACAGCAGGGGGTCGAACCGGCACGGCCGCTGACCCACGACCTGATCAAGAACCTCCTCGAGGCGTTCGGTCGCAACCTCCGCGAGGTGCGCATCGTCGACCTGCGCGAAGGGACGTTCTACGCGGATCTGGTCTTCGACGGAGGGATGCGTGTTTCCTGCCGGCCCTCCGACGGGGTCGCGGTGGCCTTGCGCATCGGCGCGCCGGTCCACGTCGAGGAACCGGTGCTCACCGAGGCAGGACTGGTCATGCCCGACGAACGGGAGGACGAGGTCGAGAAGTTCAAGGAGTTCCTCGACTCCGTCTCGCCCGACGATTTCAAGGCGACGGACGGCTGAGCGCCGTCCGTCGCACGGCGACGAGCGTTGGCGCGCGCGTCGGCCGTGACGGTAGTAATGTCGAACGTTGCCTTCCGGTCGGCGTGTCGCAGCCCGACGCCCAACACCGGAGCGTACGCTGAGTTGATCCGCCAGGGATGACTCGGTGAGCCTGGGAGGGCTCGATGATCGGATGTGGTCGGGGGATCCACCAATCGATCGTTGCGAGGCAGAACTGGGCGCGCGAGAGGGAGTCAGTAGTGCGAGATCGGACGAAGGGACAGCCACTCGGCGTCGATTCCGGCGATCGCTCGAATCCGGCGCCGCGGACGAACGAGACCGACGAGATCCAACCGGGCCTGTTTCCGGACAACTCGGCGCCCGACGAGCTCGTCGGCTACCGCGTGCCCATCGCCTGCCAGATCGCAGGAATCAGCTACCGCCAGCTCGACTACTGGGCCCGCACGAATCTGGTCGTACCGTCCATCCGCGGGGCTGCCGGTTCCGGTAGCCAACGGCTGTACTCGTTCAAGGACATCCTCGTCCTCAAGATCGTCAAGCGCCTGCTCGACACCGGCGTCTCGCTGCAGAACATCCGCGTCGCCGTCGACCATCTCCGCAGCCGTGGGGTGGGCGACCTCGCGAAGATCACTCTTTTCTCCGACGGCACCACCGTCTACGAATGTACGTCGCCCGAAGAGGTCGTCGACCTGCTGCAGGGCGGGCAGGGCGTCTTCGGGATCGCGGTGAGCGGCGCGATGCGCGAGCTCACCGGCAGCATCGCCGATTTCCCCGCCGAACGCGCCGACGGCGGCGGCGTCGAGGAACGCCCCGAGGACGAACTGGCGTCGCGTCGCCGCGAACGCATCAACCGCCGCATCGGCTGACCACACCACTGATGTCGCATCGGCCGACCACATGACCGCTCCACTCCACCGCCGGCGGCACTTTCCGCACCTGCGGTATTTCGACCCCCGCGACGTGAACTAGACTCGAAGACGCGTCGCCATCACGCGGGAGAGACCCGGACACCGAGCCGGGCGCCGAAGGAGCAGCACCTCCCCGTCAATCTCTCAGGCAACCGGGACCGCGTGAGCTCCGACGTCTCTGGAAAGTGGCGGGAGCACCCGCCCGCCCACGGGGAAAGGCTCTGGCCGGCCGAATCTCTCAGGCGCTCGCTCCGCGAGCTCACGACAGAGGGGGAGGAACCACCTCGCGCGACCGCGCGCATGTGGACCTCGCCGACCAGCCCGGGAGCTGCGATGACAGATGCCGTCACCTCGAACTTCGCCGATCGCCACATCGGCCCCGACACCGCCGGCCTGAACCGGATCCTCGACGTCGTGGGAGTCGATTCCCTCGACGCCCTCGCCACCGCCGCGGTGCCGGCCGCCATCCTCGACGACCGTGCAGACAACGTGCCGACCGGCCTCGACGTCCTCGACGCGCCCCGCTCCGAGCACGACGTACTCGCCGAACTGAAGGCACTCGCGTCGCAGAACACCGTGGCGACGTCGATGATCGGCCACGGCTACTACGACACGCTCACGCCGCCCGTGCTGCTGCGCAACATCATCGAGAACCCCGCCTGGTACACGGCCTACACCCCCTACCAGCCGGAGATCAGCCAGGGACGCCTCGAGGCGCTGCTGAACTTCCAGACCATGGTCGCCGACCTGACCGGCATGGAGATCGCGAACTCGTCGATGCTCGACGAGGCCACCGCCGCTGCCGAGGCCATGACCCTGCTGCGCCGCGCAAACCGCAAGTCCAAGAGCCCGCGCCTGGTCGTCGACGTCGACCTGTTCGCGCAGACCGCCGCGGTGCTGGCGACCCGCGCCGAACCGCTCGGTATCGAGATCGTCACCGTCGACCTCGCTGCCGACGGACTTCCCGAGGGCGAGTTCTTCGGCGTGATCCTCCAGGTGCCCGGCGCTTCGGGCCGCATCATCGACGCCGCTCCGATCATCGCGGCAGCCCACGGCCGCGGCGCGCTCGTCGCCATCGGCGCCGACCTGCTGGCCATGACCTTGATCACCCCGCCCGGGGAGCAGGGTGCCGACGCGTGCTTCGGCACCACCCAGCGGTTCGGTGTGCCGATGGGCTTCGGCGGGCCGCACGCCGGCTACCTCGCCGTCGGTAGCGCCCACACCCGCACCCTGCCCGGACGCCTCGTCGGTGTCTCGGTGGACGCGGACGGCAACCCGGCCTACCGCCTCGCGTTGCAGACCCGTGAGCAGCACATCCGCCGTGAGAAGGCCACCAGCAACATCTGCACCGCCCAGGTGCTCCTCGCCGTGCTCGCGGCCATGTACGCCTCGTACCACGGCGCCGAAGGCCTCACCGGCATCGCCCGCCGCGTCGCCGGGCACGCCCGCCGCCTCGCCGACGGTCTGCGCGCCGGTGGCGTCGAGGTTGTCCACGATGAGTTCTTCGACACCGTCCTCGTGCGCGTCCCGGGGCGTGTCGACGCCGTGCTCGCCGCCGCCCTCGAGGCCGGCATCAACCTGCACCGGGTCGACGACGATCACGTGTCGATCTCGTGCGACGAGGCCACCACCGCGGCGCACGTCGACGCGGTCCTGCGCGCCTTCGGCGTCACCGCCGGGGACGCCGCCGAGGGAACGGCGCTGCCGCAGGCCCTTGCCCGCACCAGCGAGTTCCTGCAGCATGCGGCGTTCACCCGCTACCGCACCGAGACCGCGATGATGCGTTACCTGCGGCGCCTGTCCGACAAGGACCTCGCCCTCGACCGGACGATGATCCCGCTGGGCTCGTGCACGATGAAGCTCAACGCCGCCGCCGAGATGGAAGCCATCACCTGGCCCGAGTTCGCGGGTCTGCACCCCTTCGCTCCGGCGGATCAGACGGCGGGGATCCGCCGCCTCATCGCCGACCTCGAAGGCTGGCTCGCCGCGGTGACGGGGTACGACGCCGTGAGCCTGCAGCCCAACGCCGGCAGCCAGGGCGAGTACGCGGGTCTGCTCGCGATCCGTCACTACCACCTCGATCGCGGCGACACCGATCGGGACATCTGCCTGATCCCGTCGAGCGCGCACGGCACCAATGCCGCATCCGCCGTGATGGCGGGCATGCGTGTCGAGGTCGTCGCGTGCCGCCCGAACGGGGATGTCGATCTCGACGACCTGCGCGCCAAGATCGCCGACCACGGTGCGCGCCTGGCCGCGATCATGATCACCTATCCGTCCACGCACGGTGTGTACGAGCACGACATCGCCGACATCTGCGGTGCCGTGCACGACGCCGGCGGTCAGGTGTACATCGACGGTGCCAACCTCAACGCTCTCGTGGGTCTGGCGCGGCCGGGCAAGTTCGGGGGCGATGTGAGCCACCTGAACCTGCACAAGACGTTCTGCATCCCGCACGGTGGCGGCGGTCCGGGTGTCGGCCCGATCGGCGTCCGTTCGCATCTGGCCCCGTACCTGCCGGGCCATCCGGCGGAGCCGGGACTCGGGGGAGCGGGACCGGTCTCGGCGGCGCCCTACGGATCGGCGTCGATCCTGCCGATCACCTGGGCGTACATCAAGATGATGGGTGCCGAGGGGCTGCGTCGCGCGTCGCTGACGGCGATCGCGTCGGCCAACTACATCGCGCGTCGTCTCGACGAGTACTTCCCGGTGCTGTACACGGGGGAGACCGGCATGGTCGCCCACGAGTGCATCCTCGATCTGCGTCCGCTGACGAAGGCGACGGGGGTGACGGTCGACGACGTCGCGAAGCGTCTGGCCGACTACGGCTTCCACGCGCCGACGATGAGCTTCCCGGTGGCCGGCACCCTCATGGTCGAGCCCACCGAGAGCGAGGACATCGCCGAACTCGACGCGTTCATCGACGCGATGATCTCGATCCGCGGTGAGATCGACCGGGTCGGGGCAGGGGAGTGGCCGGTGGACGACAATCCGCTGCGCGGCGCTCCGCACACCGCGGAATGCCTGGTGGGCGAGTGGAACCACCCGTATTCGCGGGAGATCGCGGTGTTCCCGATGGGGAAGAGCCGAGCCAAGGTTTGGCCGGCGGTGCGGCGTATCGACGGCGCACACGGCGACCGGAACCTGGTGTGCGCGTGCCCGCCCCTGGAGGCGTACAGCGGCTGATGCCGGGGATGGCCGACGGACACGTCCGTCGGCCATCGTCATCGATAGGATAAATCCGAACGATACGGAAATCATAGAAAACCAGAATTGTCTCCCTGCCTACAACGAAACTCACCGAACCACTAAGACAAGGCCGTCAGTTCGCGGCGGTCAGCTCGAGGACGGAGATCTCCGGTGGAGTGCCGACCCGCACGGGCGGTCCCCACGCGCCGGTGCCCTGGGACGTGTAGATCTGCGTGTCGCCGAAGCGGTCGAGTCCGGTGACGGTCGGGTTGGCCAGGGAGACGAACGGCCGCAGCGGCCACATCTGTCCGCCGTGGGTGTGCCCGGACAGTTGCAGGTCGACTCCGAGCTCGCGTGCCTCGTCGACGTGCCGCGGCTGGTGGGCGGCGAGGATCACCGGGGTACCGTCCGCGATGCCGGCGAGGGCGGCGGGCATGTCGGGGTGGTGCGGTTCGGGGGCGGTGTAGTCGTGGACGCCGGCGAGCGCGACGACGTCGCCGTCCCGCTCGAGGACGACATGGTCGTTCCGCAGGGTGCGTACACCGAGCGTCTCCCAGTGGTTCAGCCACGATTCGGCGTCGTCGGAGTAGTACTCGTGGTTGCCGCTGACGCCGTACACCCCGAGCGGGGCCTGCAGTTGCCGGAGCGGTTCGAGATCGGAGCCGACGAGTTCGACGGTGCCGTCGGCGAGGTCGCCGCCGAGCACGATCAGGTCGGGTTGCTCCTCGGCGACGAGGTCGACGACACCTTGCACGAAGTCGGCTCCGCGGGAGGGTCCGACGTGCAGGTCGGTGACGAGCGCGATGCGGGCACCGTCGAAGCCGGCAGGCAGGTCCTGCAGGGCGACGGGCACAGTGACGATCTGCGGCCGGTCGGCCTCGATCGTGCCGTATCCGACGGCGGCGACCGCGGCCACGACGAGCACGGCGGTCGCGATACGCAGCCCCCGTCGCGGGGTCTCGACGGTGCCGTCCTCGGTGATCGGCCGGGGTTGCCCGCGTCGGGCGAGGCGGGCGACGAACAACGCGACTCCGATGAGCAGGAGCCCGAGCATCAGGTACAGCACCACCGCCAACCAACTCCAGCCGAGGAACCCGATGGGGCGGGCCCAGGCAGGATCGAGCACCGTGCCCACCCCGGAGGCGCCGAGCGTGAGCACGAACAGGACGACGAGGACGAGATCGGCGGCGAGTGCGGCAGGTCGCGGCAGGCCGGGTGCCCGGACGAGTCGTCGATGCAGCAGGTAGGTGAGGAGGGCAAGGAAGACCCCCACGACGAGAAGTCGGAGCACGTCAGGACGTCAGCTTTCGGAGGAGGTCGGTGAGATCGGCGGGGTCGGTGGTGTCGACGACGGTGAGGCTGCCGTCGGTGGCTTCGGCGGCCTGTTCGAGGACGAGGTCGGCGCGGTCGCCGAGGACGACGACGTCGATCCGCACGGGGGTCTCGGGGGACGAGAGTTCATCGATCGCGGCGCGCAGGTCGCGGGCGGCTGCTTCGTCGGGGTCGTCGCTGTCGACGACGACGAGTACGGAGTTCGGTCGGCCCGGGTCGTAGTTGTCGACGGCGTCGCGGTAGGCGGCGGTGAGAGTGGCGTAGACGGGTTCGCGGTCGACGAGATCGATGTCGTCGAGGATCGAGGACATCGCCGCGCGCTTGGCTGCGGTGAGCCCGTCGCGGATGACGGCGACGCGGTGTCCCTCGGGGGTGTCGGCGAAGACGTACATGCCCATCACCGAGTTGATGGACGCGCGACGCATGGCCTCGCGTACGGCGCCTGCGGTCGCGGTGAGGCGGGTGCCGTCGCCGGCGGGGGTGCCCATGGAGGTGGAGGTGTCGACGACCATCGTGACCTTGCGCGGGGACACCGGGGCGAGACGCAGTGCGACGAGGACGTCGTCGACGGTGGGGTCGGCGGGGGCGAGGACGGTGTCGACGCGGGGCAGCGGAAGTTCCCCGGCGGGTTCGGGGACGGCGTCGGCGGTGCGGAAACCGTGGGCGGTGAGGATGCCGGCCTGCTCGGGGCGCCGCGCGTAGTCGGTGAACTCCGCGGCGGCGCGGGCGAGCGTCTCGTCGACCCAGGGGGCGTCGACGACGGCCGTGGGGAAGTCGACGACGGGCGCGACGCCGATCGGCAGGTGGCCGGTGAGGCCGCGGACCTGTCCATCTGTGAGGGCGCGGTGCAGTTGCTGTTCGATGACCGGCACGGCGTGGATCGGGGCCGCGGTGTCGGGGTGGGTGCCGAGCGCCGCGAGGGTGTCGGCGGTGGTACCGACCGCGCCGAGGGTGTCGGCGCCGAGGGCGAGGGTGCTCACGGCGGTGATGGCGGCGGGGGTGGCGGCCTGTTCGAGGGTGACCGGTCCGGCGCCGATGCCGGTGGTGGCGGCGGTGACGGCTTCGAGGGCGAGGGTGGTGGCGTGGGTCTGGGTGCCGGTGGGCAGGGCGAGGCCGAGGGTGCCCCAGATGTCGAGTCCGCTCTCGCGCATGGCGGCGGGGTCGTTCTGGAGTCGGGGCAGGTCCTGCCAGCGGACGGTGGCGGTGGTGAGGGCGCGGCCGAGGTCGGTGGGGACGGCGAGCACGACCGGGGAGGTGGCGAGGGATCGGGGGGTGCCGTCGATGGCGTCGGCGGCGCGGGCGCTCATACGGGTGTCGAGGGGTACCCACAGGGCGGGTTCGGGGCCGAGCGTCGGATCCCAGGCGTCGGTGCCGAGGGTGTCGGCGGCGGCGAGGCTGTCGACGGCGGTGATCTCGGCGGTGACGCAGTGGTCGCGGATGACGCGGACGCCGCCGTCGGTCCATTGTTCGGCGAGTTCGGTGAGGGCGGGGGCGATGAGGGGGTCGGCGGCGATGTGCAGGACGGTGTCGCCTTCGACGCAGGTTTCGGCGGCGGCGGTGGCCTGGTTGTCGATGTTGTCGCGGAGGCGGAACCAGCCGAGGACGGCGAGCAGGGAGAGTACTACGCCTAGGGTGACCACGATGACGCTGGTGCTGATTCCTCGTCGTCCGCTACCGCGATGTCGCCCGCTCACGTCGTGTCCGCCTCGTTTCGTTCGTCGATCCGATGGTCGAGTCTAGTGAGGGGCGGGATGTGATCCGGCTCCGCCGCGCGGTGCGGGGACGGGCAGGGCCCCGATCCGTGTGGATCGGGGCCCTGTGGTGTCGGTGTGCGGGTCAGGCGTACTTGGCCTTGTACTCGCGGCGACGGCGGTGCAGGATCGGCTCGGTGTAGCCGCTGGGCTGCGTGGTGCCTTCGAGGATGAGTTCCTTGGCGGCCTGGAAGGCGATGCTGTCGTCGAAGTTCGGGGCGAGCGGCCGGTAGCCGGGGTCGCCTTCGTTCTGCCGGTCGACGACGGGGGCCATGCGCTCGAGGGAGGCGACGACGTCGTCGGCGGTGACGACGTCGTGGCGGATCCAGTTGGCGAGGAGCTGGCTGGAGATGCGCAGGGTGGCGCGGTCCTCCATGAGCGCGACGTCGTGGATGTCGGGGACCTTGGAGCAGCCGACGCCCTGGTCGATCCAGCGCACGACGTAGCCGAGGATGGACTGGCAGTTGTTGTCGAGTTCTTCGCGCTTCTCCTCGGCGGACCAGTTGGGGTTCTCGGCGAGGGGAATGGTGAGGATGTCGTCCACGGTGGCGCGGCTCTTGCCCTGGAGCTCGTTCTGGACCGCGAAGACGTCGACCTCGTGGTAGTGGGTGGCGTGCAGGGTGGCTCCGGTGGGTGAGGGTACCCAGGCGGTGTTGGCGCCGGCCTTGGGCTGGCCGATCTTCTGCTCGACCATGTCGCGCATGAGGTCGGTCATGGCCCACATGCCCTTGCCGATCTGGGCCTTGCCCTGCAGGCCGCAGGCGAGGCCGGTGTCGACGTTCCAGTCCTCGTAGGCGGCGATCCAGCGCTGCTGCTTCATGGCGGCCTTGCGGACGACGGGTCCGGCCTCCATGGAGGTGTGGATCTCGTCGCCGGTGCGGTCGAGGAAGCCGGTGTTGATGAACACCACGCGGTCGGAGGCGGCCTTGATGCAGGCGGCGAGATTGACGGTGGTGCGTCGCTCCTCGTCCATGATGCCGACCTTGAGGGTGTTGGTGGGCAGGGAGAGGACCTCTTCGACGCGGCCGAACAGTTCGGTGGTGAAGGCGGATTCCTCGGGGCCGTGCTGCTTGGGCTTGACGATGTAGATCGAGCCGGTGCGGCTGTTGGCGAGCGGGCCGTGGTCCTCGTCGATGTGCAGGCCGTGGATGGCGCACAGGCTGGTGATGAGCGCGTCGAGGATGCCTTCGGGGATCTCGTTGCCGTCGCGGTCGAGGATGGCGGGGTTGGTCATGAGGTGCCCGACGTTGCGGACGAACAGCAGGGAGCGGCCGTGCAGTTCGAGGTCGCTGCCGTCGAGGGCGGTGTAGACGCGGTTCGGGTTCAGCTTACGGGTGAGGGTCTTGCCGCCCTTGTCGAAGGACTCGGACAGGTCGCCGCGGTTGAGGCCGAGCCAGTTGCGGTAGCCGACGACCTTGTCGTCGGCGTCGACGGCGGCGACGGAGTCCTCGAAGTCCATGATGGTGGTGACGGCGGATTCGAGGACGACGTCCTTGACGCCGGCGGCGTCGGTGCTGCCGATGGGGGATTCGGGGTCGATCTGGATCTCGATGTGCAGACCGTGGTTGCGCAGCAGCACCGAGGAGGGGGTGGCCTTGTCGCCGAGGTAGCCGACGAGCTTGTCGGGCTGGGCGAGTCCGGTGACGGTGCCGCCCTCGAGGGTGACTTTCAGTTCGGTGCCGTCGATGCTGTAGCCGGTGGAGTCGGCGTGCGAGCCTTGCGCGAGGGGTGCGGCCTTGTCGAGGAAGTCGCGGGCCCAGGCGATGACCTTGTCGCCGCGGACCTTGTTGTAGCCGGTGCCCTTCTCGGCGCCGCCCTCTTCGGGGATGACGTCGGTGCCGTAGAGCGCGTCGTAGAGCGATCCCCACCGCGCGTTGGAAGCGTTGAGCGCGAAGCGGGCGTTGAGGACGGGCACGACGAGCTGCGGACCGGCGGTCTCGGCGATCTCGGTGTCCACGTTCTCGGTGCCGATGGTGAACGGTTCGGGGGTGGGGACGAGGTAGCCGATCTCTTCGAGGAAGGCCTTGTAGGCGACGGGGTCGTGGGGCTGTCCGGCGCGGTCGCGGTGCCAGCCGTCGATCTTGGCCTGGAGGTCGTCACGCTTGGCGAGCAGTGCCCGGTTCTTGGGGGCGAGGTCGTGGACGATCTTGTCGGTACCCGCCCAGAAGGTGTCCGCGTCGACCCCGCTGCCGGGGATGGCCTCGTTGTTGATGAAGTCGTAGAGAACCTGCGCGATCTGGAGTCCGCCGACCTGCACGCGTTCTGTCATCACCCTCACTCTTTCCGGTTGCTGTGCGGCCGGAAACGTCCCGGCCACACGGAATCGTCGATTATGTTACCCGCCGGTAGTAACGGACGCAGTGGTTCTGTGCGTCTGCAGGACGGTACATCGATTCACCAGCTCTTCTCTCAGAGCTGCGGCGCGACGGGTGAGCGCCGACTGCTCGCGGACGTACTGTGCGCGTCCTGCGGCAGTCTCGATCCTGATGGGCGAGTAGCCGTAGTCCTCGAGATCATACGGGCTCGCCCGCATGTCCAATTCACGGGCTGCGGACGCGTGTCGCAGGCACCGCACCGTCAGCTCCGAATCCGTCAGGGGCAGCAGCTTGTACGCCCACTTGTACAGATCCATGCCGGCGTGCAGACAGCCGGGTTGCTCGGTGCGTACCTGCTGGTCGCGGGTCAGTTCGGTGGCGTTGCGTGGGACGGCGTCGGGGGTGAAGAACCGGAACGCATCGTAATGGGTACATCGGAGCTGCATTGATTCCACCACTGTGTCGGTTCCGGTAGGGCCGAGCCGCAACGGCACCGACGAGTGCCGCACCCCGTCGGCTCCCGCCCGGTACACCATCGCCCATTCGTTCAATCCGAAGCAGCCGAGCTGCGGCGGCCGGGAGGCCGTCGCGGTGAGCAGCCCCGCGACGAAGTCGACGGTGTCGGCGCGCCGGTCGAGCACCTCCCGGCCCACCCGCACCCCCGGCTGCCCGTCGACGGTGACCCGCTCGTAGCCCGGATGGTCGCGGTAGCCGCGCACCGCGGCCGCGCCGAGCAGCACGGTGCCGTAACCGGGATGCCAGCGCCGCAGCTGGCTCGGCCGCAGGTTGTAGTAGGTGAACAGGAAGTCGTGCACGGGATGGGTGCGGCCGGCGGCGCGTCGTTCGAGATGCCCGGCGAGCAGCTCGTCCACGGCGGCGTGATGGGCGTCGCGCCGCGCGGTCCACTCGTTCTCGGTGAGGATCGCCGGGCGGTCGGTCACGGACAGGGAGCGGGTCATGGTTCTCGTTCGGTCGATCGGGGTGCGGTGGTGCGGGGGCGGTTGCCCAGCGGATCCGCGACCCGGTGGGTGGCGTCGCGGACCGTTCCGACGAACTCTTCCACGAGGTCCTCGAGCGCGACGATGCCCCGCAGCGTTCCGGTGGTGTCGGTCACCCCGGCCAGATGCGCGTTGTTGCGGCGCAGCGCGGCCAGCGCCTCGTCGAGACCGTCACCGATCCCGATGGTCGGCAGCTTCCGGATCACCGCGGTAGGGATGACGGTCTCGGGACCGGTGGACTGTTCCCGCACCAGATCGAGCACGTCCTTGATGTGCACATAGCCGGTGATCGTGCCGTCGGGTCGGCGCGTGGGATACCGGGAGAAGCCGGTGGTGGTGACCGCGTGCTCGACGTCGCCGAGGGTCGGGCCCGCGCCGGTGTGCGGGACGGTGCGCACCCGGGCGAGCGGGATCATCACGTCGGCGACGGTGCGGTCGCCGGTGGCCAGAGCACGGGTGAGGCGCTTGTGTTCCTCCGCGTCGAGCAGCCCCTCGGAGCGGGATTCACCGATCATCTCGGTGAGCTCCACGGCGGAGACGGAGGTGTCGAGTTCGTCCTTCGGGTCGATGTGCGCCGCGCGCAGGGTGGCGTTGGCGCACAGGTTGTAGAAGGCGATGACCGGCCGGGCGGGTCGCATGAACAGCAGGTGGATCGGCACGAGCAGCATCGCGGCGCGTTCCGGGCCGGCGATGGCGATGTTCTTCGGCACCATCTCGCCGAGCAGGATGTGCAGTACCACCACGATCGTGAGCCCGATGGTGAACGCGATGGGGTGCAGCAGCGCGTCGGGCACCCCGGCCGCATGCAGCGGTACCTCGATCAGGTGCGCGATGGCCGGTTCGGCGACGCGGCCGAGCAGGATCGAGCAGATCGTGATGCCGAGCTGGGAGCCGGCGAGCATGAGCGAGAGGTGTTCGCCGGCGTGGATGACGGTGCGGGCGCGGGTCTTGCCCTGGGCGAGCAGTGTCTCGAGCCGGTCGCGTCGGACGGTGATGAGGGAGAACTCGGCGCCGACGAAGAAGGCGTTGCCGGCGAGCAGCAGAACGGCGAGGACGATCGCGAACCAGTCGCTCATCGACGCTCACCACCCTCGTCGGCAGCGGGGGCGTCGTCGCTGTCGTCCCTGTCCCCATCGCTGTCGCCGTCGGGGTTCTCGGGGTCGGGGGCGGCGCCGGGGACGAGCAGCACCCGGTCGATGCGGTGCCCGTCCATCTCGAGGATGCGCGCGTACCAGGTGAGGTCGCGTTCGCCGCGGCGCAGCGGCAGCTGGATCTCGTCGTCGACCTCGGGGATGCGGCCGAGTTCGGTGAGGATCAGCCCGGCGAGGGTCTCGTAGTCGCCGTCGGGGGCGCGGTAGCCGGTGAGCTGGGCGAGCTCGTCGGTGCGCAGCAGACCCGTGCACGACCAGCCCTCTCCGTCGCGGTGGGCGTCGAGTTCGGTCTCGTCGTGTTCGTCGCGGACGTCGCCGACGATCTCCTCGACGAGGTCCTCCATGGTGATCAGTCCGGCGGTGCCGCCGTATTCGTCGACGACGAGCGCGACCTGCATGCCGTCCGAGCGCACCCGTTCCATGACGGTGTCGCCGTCGAGGCTGGTCGGCACGGTGGGCACGAGGCGGGCGAGGGCGCCGACGGCGGTGGTGCCGCGCGCCGGGCCGGGCACGGTGAACGCGTGCTTGACATGCACGACGCCGAGCGGGGCGTCGAGGTCGCCGTCGACGATCGGGAAGCGGGAGTAGCCGGTGCGGGCGGACAGTTCGATGAGGTCGAGGACGGTGGCGTTGCGGTCGAGGCTCTCGACGGTGCTGCGCGGGGTCATGAGGTCCTCGGCGGTGCGGTCCCCGAACTGCAGGGATCGGTAGACCAGGCGGGCGGTGTGCTCGTCGAGGGTGCCGCTGCGGGCCGAGGCGCGCACCAGCGAACCGAGCTCCTGCGGGGAACGCGCTGAGCGCAGTTCCTCGGCCGGTTCGATGCCGAAGCGCCGCACGATGTGGTTGGCGGCGCCGTTGAGTCCGAGGATCGCCCAGCGGAACAGCAGGGAGAACGCCAGTTGGAGACCGGCGGTGGCGCGGGCGGTGCCCATGGGCCGAGCGATGGCGATGTTCTTGGGGACCAGTTCGCCGAAGACCATGGAGAAGGACGTGGCGATGAGCAGCGCGAGGATCAGCGAGGCGGTCGAGGCGACGGAGGTGCTCAATCCGATCGCGTCGAACAGCGGGGTGAAGAACTGCGCGAGGATCGGTTCGGCGAGATAGCCGGTGATCAGTGTGGTGATGGTGATGCCGAGCTGGGCGCCGGACAGCTGGAACGACAGGGTGCGGTGCGCGTGCTGGACCTGCCGGGCGCGCCGGTCGCCGTCGTGGGCGTGCGCGTCGACGGCGCTGCGTTCGAGGGCGGTCAGGGAGAACTCGGCGGCGACGAACAGGGCGGTGCCTGCGGTGAGCGCCACGAAGCCGAGGAGCGCGACGATATCGAGCAGGACGGACATCAGAGGCGGTCCTGCCGGGCGGGGTGGTGGCCGGGGTGGTGCCCCGGCCCGATAGAGGATCCTTCCGGCCCGGAGTCGCACTCCGTGCAGGGGGAGGAGGTGTCGGGCGGTGGGGTGGCTGTGGGTGCCGCGGGCACCGGTGTCCTCTCGTCGGGTCCGGTCGCGGACGGTGTCTGCTTGCCGGAAGTGGTTTCGACGGGTACCGATTCTACTGAGGGTGGTTGCCGTGTGTTGCGGTGCCGGTGACGGCGCGGCGCCTACGGTGGGGATCGAGCAGGTGTCCCGGTGGAACGAAGGAGCGTGGATGAGCGGCGGCGAGGGTCCGGAACACGGTGGCGGCGAGCGGGTGCCGAGCCGGTGGGAGGAGATCGTGGCGGAGAATCCGGCGCATTCGTCGTGGTACGTCAAACGGTTCCGTGCGATGGTCGCCCAGGGGCAGGACACTGTCGGGGAGGCCCGGTTGATCGATGCGATGGTGCCGCGTGGGGCGCGGATCCTCGACGCAGGGTGCGGGCCGGGCCGGCTCGGCGGTTATCTGCATCGGGCCGGGCACAGTGTGGTCGGGGTGGATGTCGATCCGGTGCTGATCGCGGCGGCGGAGGAGGATCATCCGGGGCCGAGGTGGCTGGTGGGGGATCTGGCCGAGCTGGATCTGCCGGCCCGCGGTGTCGACGCCGATTTCGATGTGATCGTGTGCGCGGGGAATGTGATGACCTTCGTGGCGCCGTCGACCCGGGTGGCGGTGCTGCGCAATTTCGCGGCGCATCTGGCGCCGCAGGGCCGGGGGGTGATCGGTTTCGGGGCGGGCCGTGAGTATCCGTTCGAGGAGTTCTTCGCCGATGCGCAGCAGGCGGGTCTGGCGGTGCAGGTGCGGTTGTCGACCTGGGATCTGCGGCCGTTCAGCGATGACGCGGAGTTTCTGGTGGCGGTGCTGGGGCGGGCGTAGCCGCGGCGTCGGCGGGGGTGTCGGCGGCCTGGGCGCGGGAGAGCGCCACGGTGGTCACGAGCATCACGACGACGGCGGCGCTGACGAGGATCCGTCCGGGGCCGTCGGTGCGCAGGTGTTCGCCGAGCACGGTCATGCCGAGCACGATCGCGGCGAGCGGTTCGCCGACGGTCAGGGCGGGCAGCGATGCGGTGAGCGATCCGGCCTGGAAGGCACGTTGCTGCAGGTAGATCGCGGTGGCGCCGGCGGCGACGAGTGTCCAGGTCTGCCACGAGCCGAGCAGTTGCGGGATGCCGTGTTCGGCGAGGTCGGTGACGTGTTTGGTGAACGCGCTGGTCACGCCGTAGAGGACGCCGGCGGCTATCCCGAACGACAGTGCCCGCCGTCGCGGGGAGAGGAGGGCGACGACGACTGCGGCGGCGGTGACGGCGAGCACCGTTCCGAGCGGCAGCGCCCAGCGGGCGGCGGCGGCATCTCCGGTGCCTTCGCTGGGGTTGCCGGCGAGCAGGAAGATCGCCAGCGCCGCGCACAGTGCGCCGGCGAGTAGCCAGGTGGTGCGGGTGACGCGGCGGCCGGTGGTGGCGGCGGCGAGCGGCAACGCGAACAGCAGTGACGCGACGAGCAGGGGCTGGACGAGCAGCACCGATCCGAAGACGAGCGCGATGACCTGCAGTACGTAGCTGCCGCCGTCGCCGAGGATGCCCGCCCACCAGCGGGGGCTGCGCAGCAGCGAGCCGACGAAGGAGTCGGTGTCGGGCACGGCAGCGGCCGAGGTCTGTTGCGCGACACTGCCGACCGCGATGAGCGCGGCGGCGGCGAGTGCGCACAGGACGGCGACTGCCGTGCCCGTCATCGGGTCAGGCCTGCACTTCGGAGCGGTCCCCGCTCCACAGGGTGTGGAACTTGCCGGGCTTGTCGGTGCGCTCGTAGGTGTGGGCACCGAAGAAGTCGCGCTGGCCCTGGGTGAGGGCGGCGGGCAGCCGGTCGGCGCGCAGCCCGTCGTAGTAGGACAGCGACGACGCGAAGGCCGGGACGGGGATGCCGAGTTGGGTGGCGGTGACCACGACGCGCCGCCAGCTGTCGATGCCGATCTCGATGGCGTCGCGGAAGTACGGTGCGAGGATCAGGCTGGGCAGGGCCGGGTCGGCGTCGTAGGCCTCTTTGATGCGGTTGAGGAACTGGGCGCGGATGATGCAGCCGCCGCGCCAGATCGTTGCGAGCGCGGCGCGGTCGACGTTCCAGCCGTATTCGGCGCTGCCGGCGGCGATCTGGTCGAAGCCCTGCGCGTAGGCGACGATCTTCGACGCGTACAGGGCGGCGCGGATGTCCTCGGTGAACTGCGCGGCGTCGGTGGGGGCGGCGCCGAGGTTGCCGGCGGCAAGGCCGCGGGCGGCGGCGCGCTGGTCGCGGGAGCCGGACAGGGCGCGGGCGAAGACGGCTTCGGCGATGCCGGTGACGGGGACGCCGAGGTCGAGGGCGGCTTTGACGGTCCAGCGGCCGGTGCCCTTCTGTTCGGCGGCGTCGACGATGACGTCGACGAGGGGTTTGCCGGTGGCGGCGTCGGTCTGGCGCAGCACCTCGGCGGTGATCTCGATGAGGTAGGACTCGAGGGTGCCGGTGTTCCAGTCGGCGAAGACGTCGGCGATCTGCCCGGCGTCGTAGCCGAGGGCGTCGCGCAGCAGGTGGTAGGCCTCGCCGATGAGCTGCATGTCGGCGTATTCGATGCCGTTGTGAACCATCTTCACGAAGTGGCCGGCGCCGTCGGGGCCGATGTGGGTGCAGCAGGGGGTGCCGTCGACCTGGGCCGCGATGGTTTCGAGCAGCGGGCCGAGCGCCTCGTACGATTCGGCGGGGCCGCCGGGCATGATGGACGGGCCGTTGAGGGCGCCTTCCTCGCCGCCGGAGATGCCGGCGCCGACGAAGTGCAGGCCGCGGGCGCGCAGGGCGGCTTCGCGGCGGATGGTGTCGGTGTAGAGGGCGTTGCCGCCGTCGATGATGATGTCGCCGGGTTCCATCGCGTCGGCGAGCTCGTTGATGACCGCGTCGGTGGCGTCGCCTGCCTTGACCATGATCAGGACGCGGCGCGGCTTTTCGAGGGCGGCGACGAATTCGTCGATGGTTTCGGTGCGGACGAAGGTGCCGTCGCTGCCGTGCTCGGCGAGCAGCGCGTCGGTCTTGGCGATGCTGCGGTTGTGGAGGGCGACGGTGTAGCCGTGGCGGGCGAAGTTGCGGGCGATGTTCGAGCCCATCACGGCCAGTCCGGTCACGCCGATCTGGGCCTGCGGTGTTTCGGTGCGTTCGACGGTCATGGTCTACAGCTTCCCCCGAAACGGGGGCCGATCGAAATCGGGGCGGGCCGAACGGCGCGGCGTGTCGCGGCTCAGAGGCCGAGCAGCAGGGACAGTTCGGTGAGCCAGGGCACCGCCACGGCGATGGTGGGTACGACGAGGATGGCGGCGGCGGCGGTGTAGGCGGCGGCGGAAATGCCGAGGTTGGGCCCCGGTCCGGTGAGGCGCTGCACGCGCAGCACGGTGCTCGGTCCGCCGACGGCGAGGGCGCCGGTGGGCGTGTGGGCGCCGGCGCAGGCCACGAGGGCGCGGGCCAGCGGTGCGGGGCCGGTCTTGCGGACGGCGGAGTCGTCGGCGAGCAGCTCGACGAGCAGTTTGACCGAGCCGAGCGCCGAGCCGGAGCGCACGACGCGGGGGAACGCTTCGTAGACGGCGGTGAACGCCTCGAGGATGAGGTCGTGGCGGGCGCGCAGGTGGGAGTGTTCGTGGCGCAGGATCGCGCGTAGTTCGTCGTCGCCGAGGTTGTCGAGGGTGCCTTCGCTGAGCACCACCCGGTGCCGCAGCCCGGGCAGGCAGTAGGCGATGGGGTCGGCGGTGTCGAGGATCCGCACGTGCGGGTGGTGGCGGACGGCGGCGCCGCTCTCGCGGCGGTCGAGCAGGTCGACGAGCATGCGGTGGCGGGAGCGGCGGCGGCGGGTGCGTACCGCGACGCGCAGCATGGAGAAGGTCAGGCGGGCACCGATGAACACGGTCAGGGCGAAGACGATGACGTAGGTCAGCCACAGGGGCAGACCGAGGGCGTCGATCTCTTCGAGGGGCCCGGTGGTGGGTCGGCCGTCGGCGCCGGGTGCGAGGAGGCGGGCGGCGATGGCCAGGCCGCAGGAGAACGCGGAGAGCACCGCCGCCAGGGCCACGGACTGCCACAGCACGAGGGCGGCCCGGGGGTTGCGGTGCGGCCAGGTGGCGCGGGCGAGCAGCCCCGGCACCGGACCGGCGAGGAGAAGCGCTGTGGTTCCGAAGAACAGCGCCGTGGTCGCGTTCATGACATCGAGTGTGTCAGCCGGCCCGCTCGGTGTCGTGGCCGGTGCTGTCGTCGCCGTGTTGCGCTTCGAGTTTCGCCAGCGCCGCGCGCAGGGCGGCTGCTTCGTCGGCGCCGACGCGGCCGACGAAGTGGACGAGGGCGGCGGCGCGGCCGGCGGTCTCGTCGGCCTGGTCGAGGGCGTCGACCATGAGGCTGGCGACGAGTTCGTCGCGGCCGTGCACCGGCAGGTAGCGGTGGGCGCGGTCGTCGCGTTGCTGGATGACGAGGTTCTTCTTGGCGAGGCGCTGCAGGACCGTCATGACGGTGGTGTACGCGAGGTTGCGTCGAGCCGAGAGGGCTTCGTGGACCTGCCGGACGGTCTGTGGTTCGGGGGTGGACCACAGGTGGTCCATCACTGCGCGTTCGAGTTCGCCGAGTGCTGCCATGGGTCGATTCTACGGATTTCTCCGACGAATGTGCGTACTACCCCCAGTCGTAGGTTCTGACCTGCGGTGGGACCATCGTCACCTCCGGTGGGGACCTCCGGCGGCGCCGTAGACGTGGCGGGTGCCGATGGGCACGATCAGCGGCCGGTCGGACACCGGATCGTCGATGACCGAGGCGTCGAGGTCGAACACCTCGCGCAGCAGTTCCACGGAGATCACCTCCGAGGGCACCCCGGAGGCGACGACGCGGCCGTCCTTCATCACCACGAGGTGGTCGCTGTAGCGCACGGCGAGGTTCAGGTCGTGCAGCACCATCACCACGGTGCGACCGAGTTCGCTGTGCAGCCGGTCGACGAGGTCGAGGACCTCCACCGAGTGCGCCAGGTCGAGATAGGTGGTCGGTTCGTCGAGCAGCAGGATGTCGGTGCCCTGTGCGAGCGCCATGGAGATCCAGGCGCGTTGCCGTTGCCCGCCGGACAGTTCGTCGATGGGCCGGTCGGCGAGGTCGGCGATGCCGGTACGTTCGAGGGCGATGGCGACCTCGTCCTCGTCGTCGGAGGACCACTGCCGGAACCACGACTGGTGCGGGTGCCGGCCGCGGGAGACCAGATCGGCGACGGTGAGCCCTTCGGGCGCGACGGGGGCCTGCGGCAGCATGCCGAGCACCCGGGCGACCTCGCGGGTGCGCATGGTGGTGATGTCGTGCCCGTCGAGCAGCACGGTGCCGGTGCGGGGCTTGAGCAGCCGGCTCAGCGCGCGCAGCAGGGTGGATTTGCCGCAGCCGTTAGGGCCGATGACGGTGGTGACGACCCCGGTGGGGATGGACAGGTCCAGGTCGTCGACGATGAGCCGTTCGCCGTAGCCGAGGCTGATGTGCTCGGCGACCAGTCGCGGCGCCGCGTGCTCGATCGGGCCGGGGGCCGGGACGGCAGGCAGATGGGTGTCGGTCATCGGGAGACCTTTCGGTTGGAACGCACCAGCAGGTACAGCAGGAAGGGGCCGCCGAGTGCGGAGGTGACCAGGCCGACGGGCAGCGGCACCGGCAGGATGGTGCGGGCGATGAGGTCGGCGGCGACGACGAACAGCGCCCCGGTCAGGGCGGAGGCGATGATCGGGCTGCCCGCCGAGCCGACGAGGCGCAGGGCGATCTGCGGGGCGGCGAGGGCGACGAAGCCGATGGGGCCGGCGGCGGCGGTGGCGACGGCGGCGAGCGCGCACGCCGCGACGAGCAGCAGCGCCTGCTGGGTCTGCAGCTTCACGCCGAGGGAGCGGGCGGTGTCGTCGCCGAGGCGCAGCGCCCCGACGGTGAAGGAGGCGGTCGCGGCCCAGCCGCCGACGAGCAGCAGCGCGATCGCGGCGGGCACCACCTGACTCCAGGAGACACCGTTGAGCGAGCCGGTCAGCCACACCTGGGCGCGGCTGACGTCGTTGATGTCGGCGGAGACGAGCATCCACTGGGTCAGGGCGATGAGCATGGCGTTGATGCCGATGCCGATGAGCACGAGCCGGAAGCCGTCGGCGCCGCGCCGCCAGGCCAGCAGATAGATGACCGTGGCGGTGAGCAGCGCGCCGAGCAGCGCCGACATCGGCAATCCGAGGGTGGCGAGCAGTCCGACGATGGAACCGCCGCTGGTGACGACGATCAGGGCCACGGCGGCAGCGGAGGCGCCGGCGGTGATGCCGAGGATGTCGGGGCTGGCCAGGGCGTTGCGGGACACCGATTGGGTGATGGCGCCGGAGACCGCGAGGGCGGCGCCGACGACCACGGCGGCGATCCCGCGCGGCAGGCGCAGGTCGAAGACGATGAACCGGTCGAGGCGTTCCCCGCCGCCGAGGAGCACCTCGACGACCTGCAGGGGGCTGAGCGGGTAGTCGCCGCGGCCGAGGGAGATCGACAGCAGCACCGCGGTGGCGACGACGATCAGCGCGCACACGATGACCATGCGGGCACGCCAGACGACGGAGACGGAGCCGAGCCGGAAGGCGGGCCGGCCCGGGACGCGGGTGGAGACCTGCGCGGGTGAGCGGCGCTTGTCCGTCGTCGGCTCGTTCGTGTCGAGGGACGGGGTGGGGGTGTCGTTCACAAGGCCACCAGCTTCCGGCGACGGACGAGGGCGATGAAGAAGGGGGCGCCGATGAGGGCGAGCACGATGCCGACCTGCAGTTCGCCGGGGCGCACCACGATGCGGCCGACGACGTCGGCGAGGACGAGCAGTGCCCCGCCGAGCAGCCCGGCATAGGGCACGAGCCAGCGGTAGTCGGGGCCGGTGACCGCGCGGGCGATGTGCGGGACGATCAATCCGACGAAGGCGATGGGTCCGCAGGCGGCGGTGGCGGCGCCGGTGAGCACGGTGATCGCGGCGATGCCGATCACCCGGGTGGTGACGACGTTGGTGCCGAGCGAGCGGGCGACGTCCTCGCCGAGGCTGAGCAGGTTCAGGGCCGGGGTGGAGGCGAGCGCGACGAGCAGTCCGACGACGATGAACGGCAACACCTGCCAGAAGACGTCCATGCCGCGGCCGGCGACGGAGCCGACCACCCAGAAGCGGTAGCCGTCGAGGCTGGTCTGGTCGAGCAGCACGATGGTCTGGATCATCGCCTGCAGGAAGAACGCCACCGCCGCGCCCGCCAACGCGAGACTGAGCGGACTCGAGCCGCCGTTGCCGATGGACGCGAATCCGAACACCACGATGCTGGCGAGCGCGGACCCGGCGAAGGCGAACCACAGATACTGCGCCGGGGTGGAGAGCCCGAACAGGTAGATCGACAGCACCACCAGGAAGGCGGCGCCGGCGTTGATGCCGAGCAGACCGGCGTCGGCGAGCGGGTTGCGGGTGTGCCCCTGGATCAGTGCGCCGGCGACGCCGAGCGCGGTGCCGACCAGCAGCGCGAGCAGGGTGCGGGGGATGCGCAGCGAATGCACGATCACGTCGGTTTCGGAGCCGTCGTTGACGACGAGGGCGTGGAAGACCTCCGCGAAGGTCATCGGGCGGGCGCCGACGGCGATGCTGGCGAGCGCGCCGAGCACCAGCAGTACGAGCAGCGCGGCCAGGCCGAGCAGGCGCCGGCGGCGCAGGGCGGCGACGTTGCCGTCGGTGGGGCGCGGGGTGAACTCGTCGTGGCGGGCGTGGCGTTCGGTGACGATCTCGGTGCCGCGGCGCAGCAGGGCACGGCGGGTGCCGGCCGGTCCGGTGGTGGCGCGGTCGCGCAGCACGAGCCCGGTCCACTGCAGGCCCAGACTTTGGCCGGTGCGGCCGGCGCGGTAGCCGTGGTTCCACCACAGCAGTCCGGCGGCGGCGGCCAGGGCGGCGCCGCCGAAGACGATGCGGTCGGTCTGGCCGCCGCCGTTGGCGTCGGCGAGGGTGTCGACGACGAGGGCGCCGATGAGCAGGGGGATGGCGAGGAGCGCGAGGTCGCACAGGACGGCGGCGATCCGGCGTCCCGGGCGGGGCGGGGCGGTCGGGTCGGCGTCCGGTGGGGCGTGGGGGGTGACGGTCACGGGCGCGGGGTGCTCCTCGGGAAGGCGGTGGTGCGGTTCGGGTCGTCGCGGATCGTGGGGAACGCGAAGGCCTTCGGAGTTAGGTTACGGAATCCTATGTGCCGACGGGAGTAGGGGATGGGGTTGCGCACACCACCCCCGGATGCAATGGTTAGGCTTACCTAATCAAGATTCACCGTCGATCAGGAGGTGTCGGATGACGACGCTGCTGCTGCCGCCCACGGCGGCACCCGTCCGCCCGTTCGAGGACACGCGCGCTCGGCTGCGCGCACTCGCTGCGGGAGCCCCGCGCGTGTATGCGGTGGCCTGTATCGACGAAGAACCCCGCCGCCGCTGGTGGTTCCTCGGCGGCGGTGAACGCCAGCAGCGCATCGAGGCGCTCTACGACCGTGCCCTGCTCGACACCGAGGACCCGCGCATCGCCGTCGAGCAGGTCGCCGGCGCCCTCATCCACGCCGTGGTCGGCCGCGTCCTCGCCCCCTACGCCCTCGAGGGCCGCGTCTGGGATCCGGGTCTGGACAATCTGTGGCTGCACCAGGACAGCGACGGCTGCATCGACTGGGCCGGTCTCGCCGACGACACCCTGCGGGTGCTGCCCGAGGACCGCGCCGTCGGGGAACGCGACGTGGTGGTGCTGCCGTGCGAGCAGGCGATGGCGGTGTGGACCGCGCACCGCGCCGCGACCGCTCTCGATGCCGTCCATCTCGCGCTGCGGTCCCTCGTCCCGCTCGACCGGAACCGCTTCTGGGCGATCGTCGGGCGCACCGTCGTCACCGGCGCCGCCCAGCTACCCGTGCTCGGTGGTGCCTCCCGCCGTACCGCCGCGCGCCGCGGTCAGGCATTGCTCGACGCCTTCGTCGCCGCCGGCTATCCCGTCCGAGGCCTTGCCGGATTAGGGCAGCCTTCCCTATAATCGAATCCGTTCCGACTGCCGGACCGCAGCGGAGTCCTGAGGGCTGCAGTGACTCCCGGTCCCTTCCCGCGGCGGGCCTCACATCCATGTGGGGCCCGCCGTCGTGTGTCCGGAGCACCCCGCGCCCGGCGTGCACGGCAATTCGGTCATGGACGACGCCGGTGCCCGCTTCACACGACGCCGGAGCGAACTCGGCCCCGACGCCACCCCCCGTGAGGCGATCCGCGCGGTCCTGACGGAACTGCTGCCCTCGACGAGCAACGACGCGAGGAGACCCCGGTGCTCGGCGCGTTCGGATGGTCCGCGATCACCGGCGGGGGCATCACCGCCGAGGACACCTTCGCGGCGCCGCGCGCCCTGGCGACCATCGTCGCCGACCAACTCCGGCGGACACGCACCGGCGAGGACGCCGGTGATCCGGAAGCGGGCGCCGATCTCGTCGTCATGGCAGCGGGGGGACTGGCGCAGGGCATGCTGCAGGGATACTCGACCTCACGGACGCCGCTCGACCTCGTCGAGCATCTTCTCGACCGTGTCCTGGGAAGCACCGAGAGATGACCACCCTGTGGATGATCGAAGACCTCGAACCGTGGCCCGACCCGCCTGCTCCCGGCCAGGTGTGTGAACCGACCACCTCCTGGATCACACCGGGCGCGAGCGACTGCATCCGCGAACTCGCGCGGCACGTGCCCGCCCGGGTCGAGCAGGTCACCGTCGACGATCGGGTCGAGCTGCTCGCCCATCTCGGTCACGGCTTCACCACCGTGCTGCCACCGCAGCTCGACACCCTCGGCGACGTCGTGCTCACGGGGCATCTGGTGTGGGACCGCTATCTGTGGATGCTGTACCGCATCCGACCGCACGGGCGCGCCCGGGTCGCCGAACGGCATCCGGTGATCCAACGAACCAGGAGGATTCCGACCGCGGACGCGGGTTGGTACGGCGTCGAGTACGAGGGCCCGCGGACCGTGCACCGGTTCGGGCCGATCCCCGACGGCCACTCGATCGTCGCCTACGCGCTGCTGGTGACCCTGCAGTGACCACCCCGCTTGCCACGGTCGGAGGTGGGCCGGCCGAAAACCGCCATGTCCTACCATCGTTCGACGGCCACCTGTCCCGGCGGCCGGTCGAGACCACGCACGAACAAGGGAAGCCCGTATGAGCGACCAGTCCACCTCCGCCCCGGCCCAGCACGACGTGCAGGCGATCAACGCCGTCAACGACACCGGCTTCAACACTGCCCTCGGCCTCGAGTTCGTCGAACTCGGCCCCGATCTCGCGCGAGCCCGGTGGACGATCACCCCCACGCAGCACCAGCCCTACGGCATCGTGCACGGCGGGGTGTACTGCGCGGTGATCGAGACCGTCGCCAGCGTCGCCGGCGCCAACTGGTTGGGGGACAAGGGCAACGTCGTCGGGGTCAACAACAACACCGACTTCCTCCGCGCCACCCGCGAAGGGGTCCTCACCGCGACCGGCACCCCGGTCCACCGCGGCCGCACCCAGCAGGTGTGGCGGGTGGAGATCGTCGACGAGCAGGACCGTCTCGTCGCGCAGGGACAGGTGCGCCTGGCGAACATCACGAACGCGGACCGCATCGGGCACTGACCCTGTAGCCGGGCGGCTCCGGCCGGGACACCGCGCCCGGCCGGAGCGCCGACGGTCAGCCCGCAGCCTGCGTCCCGCCGCGGCCCTGCCCGGCCGGCGCCTGTGCGGAGCGGTCCCCGTCCTTCGTCGCGCTCTCGCCGTTCTGCGAGTCGCCGTCGGGTTCGTCCGCGCGCATGTGCTCGAGCGCGATCCGCGCGAACACCTGCTGCTCGGTCGCGGCCATCTCGTTGCGGCCGGTGGAGAAGAACGCCTGCGCCCACGACAACAGCGTCGACAGCTTCGACGAGAACCCCACCAGATACAGCAGGTGGATGAACAACCACGCCACCCAGCCGAGGAACCCGCTGATCTCGAGTTTGCCGACCTTCGCGACCGCACTGAACCGCGAGATGGTCGCCATGCTGCCCTTGTCGAAATACTTGAACGGTTCCCGATGGGTCGGGTCGGCGCCGTCGAGGGAGGCGATGATCTGCCGGGCCGCGTACTTGCCGCCCTGCATCGCCACCTGCGCCAGACCGGGCAGCTTGTTCAGCGACATCATGTCGCCGATGACGAACACGTTCGGATGCCCCGGCAATGTCAGATCCGGCAGCACCTCCACCCGCCCCGCCCGGTCGACCTGCGCCCCGGACTGCTCGGCGAGCTGCTTGCCGAGCGGACTGGCCGACACGCCCGCCGACCACACCTTGCACTGCGACTCGATGCGCCGCTGCGAACCGTCCTTCTCCTTGACGACGAGACCGTCGGCGTCGACATCGGTGACCATCGCGCCGAGCTGGATCTCCACCCCGAGCCGCTCGAGGGTGTTACGGGCCTTGCGGCTGAGTTTGCCGCCGTAGACCGGCAACACATCGGAGGCGCCGTCGAGCAGCACCACCCGCGCCTCGGTCGGATCGATGTTGCGGAAGGTGCCCTTGAGGGTGCGGCGTGAGAGCTCGGCGATCTGCCCGGCCAGCTCCACCCCGGTCGGACCGGCACCGACCACCACGAAGGTCAGCAACCGGGCGCGTTCGTCGTGATCGTGGGACAGTTCGGCCTGCTCGAACGCCCCGAGGATCCGGCCGCGCAGCTCGAGGGCGTCGTCGATGGTCTTCATGCCCGGCGCGAACTCGGCGAACTGGTCGTTGCCGAAGTAGGACTGGCCGGCGCCGGCGGCGACGATGAGACTGTCGAAGGGCGTGGTGGTGTAGCGCTCGAGGAACCGGGAGGTCACCGTCCGGTTCTCCAGGTCGATCCTCTCGACGTCCCCGAGCAGCACCTGCGCGTTCTTCTGTTTGCGCAGCACCATGCGGGTCGCGGGGGCGATGTCGCCGACCGACAGGATGCCCGTGGCCACCTGGTACAGCAACGGCTGGAACAAGTGATGGGTGGTGCGCGCCACGAGCGTGACGTCCACATCGGCACGAGCCAGGGCCTGGGTCCCGAACAGCCCACCGAAACCGGATCCGATCACGACCACACGATGACGGCGGGGGTCGGTCTGCTCGACGCTCATGGATGCTCCTTCACGTTGCCGGATGGATCTTGTCCCCAGTCTTGCAGTTGCCGCGCCCGCCCACAGCGCAACCGACGAGCTAGCCCGGCCCGTCGCCGAGCGACCCGAGCAGCCCGTAGACGGGGTTGTGCCGGGCGGCGTGCCGCACCGCATCGTTGGTCGCCGAGGTGTACACCTGCACGGTCTGCAACGACCGGTGCCCGAGCAGCTGCTGCAACTCGACCATCGTTGCGCCGCTGTCGGCCAGGCTCGTCGCGAAGGTGTGCCGCAGCGCGTGGGCGAGCGCACCGCGTTTGCGTTCGGACTCGATACCCGCGCGGCGGTAGATGCGCCGCACCCGGTACTGCAGGGTGCCGCGGGTGATGCGTTTGCCGTCCGCGCCGACGAACAGCGGGTCGGCCGGGTCGTGCCGCTCCCACACGGGCAACTCGTCGCGGTCGCGGGTGCGGCGCCGCGCGGCGGGGAAGCGGGCGTAGCGTTCCTCGAGATAGGCGGTGACGATCGCCGTCCAGCTGTCTTCGAGGGGGATCTCCCGTTCGATCGCGCCCTTGCCGAGCACCCGCAGCACCGGTGCCCGGCAGCCACCGAGGATGCTGCCCACATCGAGCCGGATCAACTCGTCGGAGCGGATCCCGGTGAGCAGCAGGGTCGCGATGAGCGCGAGATCGCGTTGCGGCCAGTCCCGCGCCGACTCCGCGGGGCGTTGCGCCTCCACGGTGACGGTGTCGACGAGTTGGTTGATCGCGGTGGGGGAGAACGCCTTCGGGGTGTGCTGTGGTTTCTTGGGCTGCGCGATCGAAGCCATCGGGTTGCCTTCCGACACCCCTTCGGAGACGAGGAAGTTGCAGAAGTTGTTCCACACCGACCAGGCGCGGCGCACCGACGCCGGCTGCCGCTCGGCGGCGAACGCCGCGAACGCCGACCGCAGCCCGCGTACCGTCACGTCCCCGAGCGTCAACGCGTCCTGCGGCACGGCGGCAGTCGCCGCGAGATGCGCGCGCACCGCGTGCAGGTCGAGCCGGTAGGCCTTGATGGTGTGCGGAGACCGTTTCGCGGTCTGCAAGGTCTCCAGATACGACCCGATCCAGTCCGACAATCCCGGCTCGGTCGCGCTGCCCACCACGATGCCCCTCCCGTGAAGATCCGCTCGTACAGATGTGCGAGTCCAGTGTGACAGCAGGGACCGACGGGACAGCAGAGACCGCGTCCGGATTCGGGGAGACCGGCGCCGGGTACGCGATGGACAACCGACCGTTCGTGGAGAGGAGCACCCCATGCCCGCAGGCGATGTCGAGACGTTCCACCAGGACGGATCCTGGCACAACCGCATCGAGGGCTCGAGCGACCTGCTCGGCACCTATCCCACCCGCGAGGAGGCCGTCGCCGCCGGCCGCGACGAGGCGCGCCGCCGCAAGGTCGAACACCTTGTCCACAACCTCGACGGGACGATCGGCGAACGCAACACCTACGGTCACGACCCGCGCGACATCCCGGGCTGATCGACCCCGAACCGACCGTCGCCGGGGCGATCGATACCGAGGAGGTCAGTCGCGGCGGCGTTTGGCGCGCGCGGCGAACTCGTCGAGCACCCGCACCACATCCTTGGCCTGCCAGATGCGATTGCGGCGCCCCTCGGTGATCTGCGTGAGGATCCCCGCGTCCACCAGCCGATCGATGGCGATCTGCGCGTTGGCGCCGGTCACCGACAAGGCCGCGGCGGCCGACCGGTTGTCGATCACCGGCTGGCGCAGCAGTACGTCCGAGAGCCGGTGCACTGCCGAATCCCGCCGCGCCGTCACCCGGGACCGCCACAGCTCGCGTACCGCCTCGAGATCGGCGACGAGCGTGCGGCCGTTGGCGACCGCCGCGAACGACGCGTCGACGATCGAGTGCACGATCGGCCCGATGTCCCCGGCGCGGTAGGCGCCGAGCGCATCGAAGTACTCCCCGGTGTTGTGCAACAGGCCCGCCGAGACCGGCACGGCGACACTGCGGGTGAGCTGCCCGCCGCGCAACATCGCCTGGATCAGCGCGCGACCCACCCGGCCGTTGCCGTCCGGGAACGGGTGGATGGTCTCGAACTGGGCGTGCGCGACCGCGATCTGCGCGACCACCGGCAGATCCACCCGGTGGGCGAAGGCCACCAGATCGTCGATCAGCTCGGGCACCCGCGCGTGGTGCGGGGGCACGAACTGCGCGGTGTGCGGGCCCAGGCTGCCCCCGCCGATCCACACCTGCTGGGTGCGCCACCGTCCCGCGATGGTCGGATCGTCGTACTCGAGCAGCGCGTGGTGCATCCGCAGGATCGCGGCGGCGTCGATCGCATCGGACAGCTCGAGCGCCGCGCGCATCGCCCGCACGTTGCCGACGATCAGGCGAGCGTTGCGGGAGGCGTGTTCGCCGAGTTCGGCGAGCGCGATCTGCCGCGCCCCGCTGGAGAGGTTCTCGATCTCCGAACTCGACGCGCTCTCGGTGCGCAGCAGGATGGAGGCGAACGGGGCGGTGATATGCCCGACCTCGACATCGAAGCGGGTCAGTTCCGTCGCGGCTTCCTCGGTGAGGGCCTGCAGTTCGCCGTCGAGCGGGAGGGGCCGGTGGGCGATGAGCGGGGGGACCGCGGCGCGGTAGGGGCCGGTGGTCAGGCGTTTCTCCCGCCGCGAGCCGTAGGCATCGCTGCTCACCCACGGGTGCTGTTCGTAGGTGACCGCGGGCCAGCCGGGCGCGACGTCAACCGATGCCATCCCCGGAACATACCATCGGATAGTCGATTATCCGATGGTATGGATCGGGGGTGGGTTCGGATCCGGCCGTTGTGCACGGCCGGAACCGGAGGTTTGGGCCACAGGTGGTTCGGACGTAGGGTGCTGGGCCATGGCATTACCGACCTTCGACATCGACACGCCCATGGCCTATCACGTTGCGCAGCACAACATCCTGCAGAGACTCGATGCCGGCGACGACGCCGGGACGGTGCGGGAGGAATGGCGGCAGGCCATCGAGCGCATCATCGACAACCATCTCGCCGGCCACGACGCGCTGAGCTTCGTGACCGCTCCCGCGCTCGGCCCGGTCGACTGACGCACCGCTCGGTACACCCCGCCCCGCGGACCGGCACGGGCCGCGGAGCGGGGACGCCGGGCTTGCGCACCGCTACACGACGGTGTCGAACAACTGGCCGACCCCGTAGGTCACCACCATCGCGAGCGCACCACCGAACACCACCCGCACCACCGCCCGGCCCCGCCGGGCGCGGCCGAGCCACGCACTGATCGATCCCGTCGCCGCCAGCGCACACAACACCGCCACGAACGTCACCGGGATACGCACCGTGTCGGGCGCCGCGACCACCATCAGCAGCGGCACCAGCGCCCCCAGGGTGAACGACACGGCCGACGACAACGCCGCCACCCACGGATTCGCGAGTTCGGTCGGGTCGATCCCCAACTCCACTTCGGCGTGCGCGGCCAGCGGGTCCCGCGCCGTCAACTCCTCCGCCGCGGCACGCGCCGTGACCGCCGACAATCCCTTCCCCTCGAGCAGGGCGGCGAGTTCGGCGAGTTCGGCCTCCGGCATGGCGGCGAGTTCGCGACGTTCCGTGTACAGCGCCGCGCGCTCGGTGTCGCGTTGGGCGCTCACCGACACGTATTCGCCCAGCGCCATCGACACCGCCCCCGCGGCCAGCCCGGCCGCACCGGCGGTGAGGATCGCCGACTCGTTCGCCGTCGCGGCCGCGACACCGACGACCAGTCCCGCGGTCGAGACGATGCCGTCGTTCGCGCCGAGCACACCCGCCCGCAGCCAGTTGAGTTTGCTCGCCAACCCGGCGGTGTGCGGTTCGCGGTCCTCGTGCGGCCTGCGGGAATCGTTCGGGGACGACGGATCCGGACGTGACATGTCATGAAGCTACACCGGCGGTCGGCGGCGCGGTGGGATACCCACGGCGGAGTATCGGCGCGCCTCCGCGGCGGCGACCGCCCATTCCGGATCCCCGGGCAGCGCACCCATCGGGTCCCGCTGCGCGCACGGCACACTCACATCGGCGGGCAGCACTGCGCGCTGCAGCGCCTGCACGATCCCCACCGGCCGATGAGCGGCCGGGACCAGGCGGCCGATCCACCGACGATCGCGGGCCGTCATGTCGTGTCGCAGGCTCTCCATCAGCGCCGCCACGGTTCCCGACGGCACCTCCGTCAGCCACGAGCCGATCCGGCCGATCACCGCGCCCGGCAATCCGGCGACGGTGACCTGGGCGCGCGGCATGCCCGTGATCTGCCCGTAGAGGCGGAGCAACTCGGGATAGCGCAGCGACTGCCCGCACCCCACGTCGAACGAGTCCGTGGGGGTGTCGGCGACGGCCGCCCCGAGCACCGCGGCGACCAGGTCGACGACCGCGATCGGCTCGACCCGCGAGTCCATCCAGTCGGGTACCACGGTGACGGGTAGGCGCCCCGCGAGTTGGCCGAGCACCTCGAAGCTCGTCGACCCGGAGCCGAGCACCACCCCGGCCCGCAACGTGATGACCGTCCGGTGGGAGCGGGACAGTTCCTGCTCGACCTCCCAGCGGGAGAGCAGATGCTCGGACAGCGCGTCCGGCGCACAGTCGGGGACGAACCCGGAGACGTAGACGACACGCGTCACCTGCGAGGCATCGACCGCGTGCCGGACGGTGCGGGCCGCTGCCAGGTCGAGGTCCCGGAAGTGCGCCGAGCGCATCCCGTGCACGAGATAGACCACGACGTCGACATCGTCGAGCGCGGATGGGAGAGTGTGCGCGTCGGTGACGTCCACTCGCGTGGTCTCGACCTGGTCGTGCCACCAGCAGCCTCGCAGGGACGCGGGGTTCCGGGCGGCGGCGCGCACGGGGCAGCCGATAGCGAGGAAGGCGGGGACGACCCGGCTGCCGACGTAGCCGGATGCACCGATCACGAGAACTCTCATGCGCTGTCCCGTCCCTTGTCGCCTTCGGGAGGATGCACCGTGTAGGACGGCGGTGAAACATCGGGACCGGTTCCCGCCACAAAAATAGTGTTACCGTTGGTCACAAATACAGTGGCCGGTATCGAAGGAGGCCTCCCATGTCGATGCTGCGCGACAGCCCACTCCGACATCGGATCCTGTTCGTCCTCGCCGTCCCCCTCGGCGCCGGACTGCTGTCCGCCCTCGGACATCTCGTCCAGCGCCGCCACGGCCGGCCCACCTCCGTCTCCGAATCCCTCTTCGCCATCGCCAGCAGCCTGCGCCGCCGCACACTGTTCACCCGGCCCACCGGCGACCACCCACCGGCCCCCGAGACGCCAGGACAACCATGACCACAGGACGACCATGACCACCCACACCGTCACCAACGGGCCCGTCCGACTCCACGTCGTCGAAGAAGGCAACCCGCACGGACCGACCCTCGTCCTCGTCCACGGCTGGCCCGACACCCACGCCCTGTGGGACCGCGTCGCACCCCTGCTCGCCGACGACTTCCGCATCCTGCGCTACGACAACCGCGGCGCCGGCGCCTCCACCGTCCCCCGCGAGGTGGCGCACTACCGGCTCGAACACCTCGCCGCCGACCTGCACGCCGTCATCGACGCCCTCGCCCCGAACGACCCCGTCCACCTGCTCGGCCACGACTGGGGCGCCGTGCTGTGCTGGGAAGCGGTATGCGAACCCGACGCCGGCGAGCGCATCGCCTCCTACACCTCGATCTCCGGTCCCAACCTCGACCACCTCGGCCTGTGGATGCGCCGCCGCCTCCGGCACAAACGCCCACTCGGCCCCGCCGAACAGGCCCTCGCCTCCGCCTACACCCTCGCCTTCCAGATCCCCGGCCTGCCGAATCCGGTGCTGCGCGGCCCGCTCGCCCGCCACTGGCCGGCCTTCGTCGGATTCTTCGACCGCACCGACCCCGCCGCGATCGCCCCCGTCGCCCCGACCCTCGCCGACGACATGGTGCACGGACTGTCCCTGTACCGGGCGAACATCCGCACGCGGCTCGCCCGACCCCGCGAGCGGCACACCGACGTCCCGGTCCAGCTGATCCAGAACCTGCGCGACCGAGCCGTACGCCCCGTCGGCTACGAGGACACCTCCCGCTGGGTCACCGACCTGCGCATCCACCCACTCGACGCCGGGCACTGGTCGCCGCGCTCCCACCCCCGCAACATCGCCGACGCCACCGCCCGATTCGTGCAGCAGATCGAAGCCGCGCGCACCTGACCGCATGACCTCAGCCGGACGACTCCGCGCGCGGCGCCGACTCCACCGGCGCATCGTCGTCGTGCACCGATAGCCGCCGCGGACCCGGACCCTGCTGCCCGAGCACGTCACCGGGATTCGCGAGCGGACACGACGCCAAACTCAGGCACCCGCAGCCGATGCAATCGGTGAAACTGTCGCGCAACGCGGTGAGATCCTCGATGCGGCGGGTCAGCCGGTCGTGCCACGCCCGCGACAGTCGCGCCCAGTCCTCCGTCGTCGGCACACGACTGTCCGGCAACGAATCGAACGCATCCTTGATCTCCTCCAGGGACACCCCCACACCCTGCGCGACCTTGATGAACGCCACCTTGCGCAGCGTGTCGCGACGATAACGCCGCTGATTGCCCGAGGTGCGGCGACTGGTGATCAGACCACGCGACTCGTAGTAGTGCAGCGCCGAGACCGCCACCCCGGAACGGTCCGCCAACTGCCCGGGTGTCAGCCATATCGCAGGGTTCATCGGCCCCCTCCTCGCCCCGCAGACATCGTGATCGAGTTGTGCTGCACAGTACCGGCCACCGAAGACACCGGGCACCCGGGTCGCGTGAGCGCCCGGGGTCAGAACGACGGCGGCCCGAACTCGGCAGCGACCTCCGGCGCATCCATCCGCAACATGTCGTACGCGGTGTGCGCCAGCGTCCGCACCGACTTCGGGTACGGCCGCTCGAACCGCTCGCAGACCCGCGCCGTCGCCAACGCCGCCTCGAACCGCCACTTACGGGAACCGCTCACGAACGTCCGGGCCTGGAACAGATAACTCGATGCGGGGATCGTCACGTCGACCACCGTAGAACCTCCGACCGGCACAGCGGGGGAGCGGCACCCCGCGCGCCACGCCGATCCCACCCGTCCCGACCACATTCCTAAGGGAGTGTTAGGAACCGCCACAGACCCTTCCGCAACCACTGTGACCCGAACCACTGTGGGGAGCGCACAGATCCACGCAGCGAAAGGAGTCCCGGGTGAGCACCACCTCGACGGGCGAACGCCGAGTCATCGGCAACGTGTTGAAAGGCTCGGTCGGCAACCTGATCGAGTGGTACGACTGGTACGTCTACGCCGCGTTCAGCGTCTACTTCGCGAAGGAATTCTTCCCCGAAGGCGACCCCACCGCCCAACTGCTGTCCACCGCAGCGATCTTCGCCGTGGGATTCCTCATGCGACCGATCGGCGGCTGGATCATGGGCCGCTACGCCGACCGGCGCGGACGGCGCTCGGCGCTGACCCTGTCGGTCACCGTCATGGCCGTCGGCTCCCTCATCATCGCCGTCACCCCGGACTACGCGACCATCGGACTCGCCGCACCCCTTCTTCTCGTCCTCGCCCGCATGATGCAGGGACTGTCCGTCGGTGGTGAATACGCCACCAGCGCCACCTATCTCGCCGAGGTCGCCTCACCCGGACGCCGCGGGTTCTACTCGAGCTTCCAGTACGTCACCCTCGTCGCCGGACAGCTCATCGCCCTCGGCGTCCAGATCGTCCTGCAGCTCACCCTCTCCGCCGAGGCCATGCAGGCGTGGGGCTGGCGCATCCCGTTCGTCATCGGCGCCGTCGCCGCCGTCGCCGTGATGTGGCTGCGCCGCACCATGGACGAATCCGAAGCGTTCACCGAGGAAGTCGCGGCCAAGAGCGCCACCGACCGGCCGGAGAGCACGCCCGAGCAGGGCGGCATCCGGATGCTGCTGCAGTACCCCCGCGAATGCCTACTGGTGTGCGCGCTGACCCTCGGCGGCTGCGTGGCGTTCTACACCTACACCACCTACATGCAGAAATACATGATCAACACCTCCGGCATCTCCAAGGACACCGTCGCCTGGATCAACTTCGCCGCCCTGCTGGTGTTCATCGTCCTGCAACCCATCGGCGGGGCCCTGTCGGACCGCATCGGCCGCCGCAAACTGCTCATCTTCTTCGGGGTCGGCGGCACCGTGCTCACCGTCCCGTTGATGACGATCCTCGGCAGCACCACGAACCCGCTGATCGCGTTCGGGTTGATGATGCTCGGCCTGACCGTCGTCACCGGCTACACCTCGGTCAACGCCATCGTGAAGACCGAACTGTTCCCCACCAAGGTCCGCGCGCTCGGCGTCGGCCTGCCCTACGCTGACCCTGGCGATCTTCGGCGGCACCGTCGAAACCGTCGCACTCGCGCTCAAGCGCGCCGGCCACGAATCGCTATTCTTCTACTACGTGACCGGCTGCATCGCCGTCTCGCTCGTCGTGTACTTCTTCATGCGGGAGACCTCCGACGGCTCACCCCTGGACCGCACGAGCACCGACCGCACGAGCACCCACACCGACACCCCCGACGAGCACGCCGACCTGGCCACCTCGCGACACTGACCGAAAGGGACCCACGTGCAGATCGCGGTGGTCGAGGACGACGACGGCGTCGGCGACGCCCTCGTCGAAGCCCTCACCTCCCACGGCCACCGGCCGATCCGCATGCGGCGCGGCGCCGACCTGCTCCTCGGACACCGCGACCTCGACGTCGTCATCCTCGACCTCGGCCTGCCCGACGCCGACGGCCTGCAGGTGCTCCGGCAACTGCGGGCCGTCAACGACGTCCCCGTCGTGATCCTCACCGCGCGCGGCGACGAACGCTCGGTGGTACGCGGCCTGCGCGGCGGCGCCGACGACTACCTCGTCAAACCGGCCCGCCTGGCCGAACTGCTCGCCCGCGTGGACGTCGTCACCCAACGGCGCCGCGCGCTGTCCGAGTCCTCCCGCATCGTCCGCGCCGGCGACGTCGTCGTCGACCTCGACGCCCGCGAAGTCGAGGTGGGCGGCGAACCGGTCACCCTCACCCCGAAGGAATTCGACCTGCTCGCCGTCCTCGTCGCCCGCCCCGGCGCCGCGGTCAGCCGCCAACAACTCATGGACGCCGTGTGGGGCGACGCCTATGTGGCGATCTCCCGGTCGCTCGACGTGCACATGACCGGGCTGCGCGCCAAACTCGCCCGCCCCGGACTCATCTCCACCATCCGCGGCTACGGCTACCGGTGGGGCGGCTGACATGCAGCGACGCGTCCTGGCGGTGCTGCTCGTCTTCGCGACCGTCGCCGTCGTCGCCTTCGCCGTCCCGCTCGCCCTCGCCACCAGCGCCGGCCGCACCGCCGTCCTGGGAGCGAACCGGGAAGCCGACGCCCACCACTTCGCCACCCTCGCCGTCCAGACGCGCGCCCCCGGCAGCACCGCCCTGCTCGACGAGGAGGTCACCCGCTACGACCGGCTCTACGACGAGGGCGTGCTCATCGTCGACGCGCGCGGCGCACCCCGCGCGAGCGCGGGCCTGACCCCGACCGACCCCGGTGTGCCGGAGGCGATCACCGCCGGTCTGCGCAACCAGAAACAGGGCATCGGCGGTCCGCTGACCCCGTGGTCCCCGCACCGGGTACTGCTCGCCGTGCCGGTGGGTACCGGCGCCCAGGTCGAAGGAGCCGTCGTCGTCGACGTGTCCACCGACGCCGCCCGCCACGACATCCGCACCTCGTGGCTGCTCATCGTCACCGGCGCAGCGGCGGCGCTCGTGCTCGTCACCATCCTCGCGACCGCCCTGTCACGGTGGACGGTCCGCCCGCTCACCGCGCTCACCGCGCGGGTCGCGGCGCTCACCGACAGCGTCCCGGCGCTGCATCCACGCTCCCGGACCGGGGACACCACCACCTCGGTCCGGCATCACGGCCCCCCGGAGGTCCGGGAACTCACGCAGGCCTTCGACACCATGTCCGAGGCGGTCCGCACGTCCACCCGCGCCCAGAGACAGCTCATCGCCGACACCGCGCACCAACTCCGGAACCCGCTCGCCGCCCTGCACATCCGACTCGACTCCCTCGAACCGCACGTCGGCGCCACCGGCGTGGAGACCTATCGGCGCACGGCCGTCGAAGTCGACCGGCTCGGCGGCATCCTCGACGGCCTGCTCGCCCTCGCCACCGCCGAATCACCTACCGATATCACCGAGACGGACGGGCACGACGGGTGCGATGTCGGCGCCGTCGTCGCCGACCGCGCGGATGCCTGGTCCGAGGCCCTGGCCGAGGCCGGTATGACCGTCAGCGTGGACGAACCGTCCGGGCAGCGCCTGCAGGCCGGCTTCTCCGCCGACCATCTCGCTCAGGTGCTCGATGTGCTGCTCAGCAACGCGAGCAAGTACGCCCGCGCGGCCACCGGGGTCCGCATCACCACCCGACACCACGACGGGACCATCCGGATCCGCGTCGAGGACGACGGCGCCGGAGTCGCACCCAATGAGCTCGGCGCCCTCACCTCCCGGTTCTTCCGCGGGTCCCGAGCCGACGGGCCCGGCACCGGCCTCGGGCTGTCCATCGCGGTCGCGCTCGTCGAGACCGGCGGCGGCACCCTCGACCTCGCCGCCGCCGACCCGCACGGACTGGCCGTCACCCTGACCCTGCCCGCCGACTCCCGCGCGGAGGCATCATGATCACCCGCCGCGATCTCCTGCGGTCCGTCGCGCTGCTGGCGGTGGGCGGAGCCGCCGCCGGCTGCACGCGCACCGGAGAGCGTGAGGAACTGATCCTGGCGGCAGGGGAGGAGGGTGGGTTCTTCTGGGAGTTCGCCGAACTCACCGCGGCCGCCGCCGACCGGGCGGGCCTGCCCATCGCGATAGTGCCGGAACACACCCCGGGGTCGGTCACCAATCTCGCCGCGCTGACGGCGGGGAATGCGGAGCTGGCGTTGACCCTCACCGATGTCGCGGTGCGTGCCCACGACGAGGGCGCGCGGTTCACGGCGATCGGACGGGTCTACGAGAACTACATGCAGTTGGCCGTGCGTGCGGACTCACCGATCCGGAAGATCGCCCAGTTGCGGGGCGCACGGATCAGCCTCGGCGCTCCCGGATCGGGTGCCGAATTCACCGGCGAACGCATCCTCGCCGTCGCCGGGCTCGCCGAGCCGGGAGCCGTCACCCGGGTGCACCTGTCGATGGCCGACGCCGGTCGCGCGCTGGTGGACGGCGAGATCGACGCGGTGCTGTGGGCGGGTGGTGTTCCTACCCCGTCGTTCGCGAACCTGGGCGTGCCGTTGCGGCTGATCGATCTGTCCGTGCTCCTCGAACCGCTGCGGGCCCGATTCGGTCCGCGATACGAACCGGTGCTCATCCAGCCCGGCACCTACGGGCAGCCGGACGCCGTCGCCACTATCGGGTTGGGCAACCTGCTGCTCGCCGGGGCATCGGTGTCGAACGAGGCCGCCGCCGCACTGGTGGATCTGCTCGTCGACCATGCCTCCGAACTCGTGCCGGCCCAGGCCACCGGCAGTCAGTTCCTCGACCGGCAGTCGCTGATCGTCACGGCCGATGTCCCGCTGCATCCGGGAGCGGTGGCCGCGTACCGGCGTCATCACGGCTGACGAGACGGGCGGACAGGGGAGAAGGGGCCCTGAATCGTGCCGACCCAGGCACATAGTGGGGTGGAAGGCATGCGCTGGTGTCGGTGGGATGCGGTGCGGAGATCGGGCTCGCCCTCGAGGTTCGAGGAGATCGGGACCGGATCGGCTGTGCAGGGGACATGCGCGGGGCACAATGGAACCGTTCACCTCTGTGTGCGTGAAATTCGTTGGCAGCCAACACGATTCATGGATAACGGTGATTATCCATCAAATGTGGAAGAGGCGAGAAGGGGCGATCGGTGGTCGCAGCACCCCGGGGGACGGGATGATCCCGCGCCACCAACATGCGCATCGTCCGCGCGATCTGCGGCGCGCAACGCGCACGCGAGACGACCACACGGTGCTGCCGCAACGCCGCATCGGTGAACCGTGGGTCGGTGCAGTGTGCGCGTCGCTGCGGCATGGCACCCGATGCATGAGCAGCCGAACGCGCGTCGAGCGGATCGGCGGCTCGATCCGGCACGGGCGCCGGCAGGCCGGTCGCAGTCCGGAGGTGAGCCGGACTCGAGCCAGAGGCGGTGGGGCCCATCGCATCGATCCGGGGCGAACCAGGGATCTCCGAACGCCTCGGACGCCCTGCCGCACCTGTCCGGAGGAGGTCCGGTTCCACTCTAGTTAACATAATGTAGATTATCGGCAATTTGGATATGGGCGGTGACCTGGGGTTCGGCGCTGATAATCCCGATGCCGCCGAGTGACGTCCCTGATCCGCAGATTCGAGCCGTCGTCGCACGCACTGCATCGCGTCGTGCGACGTGCCGTCCGGCGCGCGTTGTTCCCTCCGCCTCGTGCGACGTGCGAACCGCGCCGCACGACGCGCTCCCGGCGCTCGAGCTTGCCGCGCATTCGCCGTGCCTGGACCGGTCCGCCGCCTGGTGTCGGTTCGCCGCCTCGGACGCCCGATACGACCTTCCGGGCCCGCCACCCTCGCCCCCTGCCTGTCCGCCCAGCCGTCGTGAAAACGTCACAGTGACGTTTTCACGTGGTCTAGCGGGTCCCGCTGTGGACACCTATCTGCGTCGATATCATCGGCGCGGCAGTGACAACGCGATCCGGGAAGGTCGACCGTGACGCAACCACGGCTCCTGCGTTCCTGGGTGGTCTTCGCGATCAACACCGTCCCGTTCTATCTCTGGGGTGCACTCACCGACGGTGAATTCGACATCACCGGTGCGCGTCTGCCGGTCAGTGCGTTGATGTTCGTCTGCCCGGCACTTGCGGCCCTCGCCGCCGGCGGCGGGCGCGAGTCGGCCCGGCGGCGCATGTGCACGCTGCCGCGCGCGCTGTGGCTGATCGTCGCACTGTTTGTATCAGCTGCGCTGGTGCTGGTCGCATCCATCGTGGTCGCCGGTACCGGTCCGTCCGGCATCTCGGTCTCCCTCGTGGCGGTCGTCGGTGCGTATTTCGTTGCGGCGGTGTGCGAGGAACTCGGGTGGACGGTGGACGCTCCTGGCGGCGAGCGGGACCTGCTCGCCTGTCGCGTCCGCGGTGGCCGTCGGGGTCGAGGGTGCGGACTCCCCTCCTCTGCCTCGGACGATAAACCCAGAAACGTCACAGTGACGTATTAATCTCGCCTCCCGTGCATTATGACGCTCGCCGCAACCGCCGCAACTGCGCGGACAGATAATCCCGGGCACGGCGATGACCACCGACCCGGACGAGTTCGTCGGCGAGCTCCTCGAGCAGCCGTGACAGCAGCTCCTCGTCGGGTGACCAGCCCTCGCGCTGCCGGCACCGGTCGAGCCATTCGACCGGCGCGATGTGTCCGCGGTCGGCGTTGCAGCGTCGGCACGCGGCGACCTCGTTGGCGGTGATGCTCGGCCCGCCCTTCAGGCGCGGCACCAGATGATCGGTGGTCGGGGTGATCAGCCGCCCGAACTCCCGTCCACACCACAGGCACCGCCCGTCCTGACGGTCCAGGGCGAGCGAGAGTCGGGTGACTCGGTCCATCCTCCGATCGTCGCCTATCGGCGCCGTCGTAGTCGCCGATGAGTCCGATCCGGTGTCCCGGAGACTGTTTCAGGGGCGTGCTTCGAGGACGAGGTTGAAGGGTGTTTCGGTGGCGCGGCGGAAGGTGCCGAATCCGGCTTCGGCCGCGACATCGGCGAGCCGTCGCTCCCCGGCCTGCGCGCCGAGCCCGAGCGCGACCGGCTGGTCGAGGGACGACGGGGTGCACAGCACTGTCGATGCGGCGTAGTACATCCGGCCGACCGGGTTGAGGTTCTCGGGCAGGCTGTCGCGGGCGAACGGTTCGACGAGCATCACCGCGCCGTCGTCGGCGAGCGCGCCGCGCGCGTACCGCAGTGCGCCGACGGGATCGCCCATGTCGTGCAGGCAGTCGAAGTAGCAGATCAGGTCGTAGTCGGATCCGGGGAAGTCGGTCGCCGAGGCGACGGTGAAGGTGGCGTTGTCGACGCCGTCCTCCGCGGCCAGTTCCGTCGCCCGCGCGATGGACGCGTCGTGGTAGTCGAAGCCGCGGATGGTGGACTGCGGGAACGCCTGCGCGAGCAGGGTCGTGGAGACACCGTGGCCGCAGCCGATGTCCGCGACGGTGGCGCCGGCGCGCAGTGTGTCGACGACCCCGTCGAGGGCGGGCAGCCACACGTCGACGAGGTTGGCGCGGTAGCCGGGGCGGAAGAACTGTTCGGTGCCGACGAACAGTTCGGGATCGTGTTCGTGCCAGCCGAAACCTTCGCCGTTGCGGATGCGTTCGGCGATGCGGCTGCGGTCCTTGTACACGGAGCCGATCAGGTGGAAGCCGCCGGCCAGATAGACGGGGCTGTCCTCGCGGGCGAGGGTCATGGCGTGTTCCGGTGCCAGACTGAACGTTCCGGCGTCGGGATCGTAGGTGAGATAGCCGCTGGCGGTCTCGGCGGAGAGCCATTCGCGCAGATAGCGTTCGCGGATGCCGGTGCGGTCGGCGAGTTGTTCGCTGCTGACCGGGCCGGCTTCGTCGAGCGTGCGCCACAGTCCGAGTTCGGCGCCGATGAGCACCAGTGCGCCGTTCATGGCCGCACCCATGTCGACGACGAGTTGTCCGAGGGTCTGCTCGAGTCGTGCTTGGTCGGGTTCGTGCATCTCCGTGGTCATCACGCACCTCCTGGCGATGGGAGTACTCGCTCACGGTAGGTCGCGTGGCCGGTTCCGCGGCGACGGCTCGGGTTCGATCGGGTGTCGATCCGGGTGGCGGTGCGTAGCGGGAGGTCACGAACCGGGTGGTGGCGGGAGGATTCGGGGGTGCGTGGCGTGTTGCAGACAGCTACGCTTGTAGCAGACTGCAACATCAGGAGGCCGTCATGACGTCATCCACCGACAAGGTCACCCGCTTCGACGCCGAACTCGTCGACAGCGCCATCGCCGAGGGCGGCCGCCAGAACCGCACCGGACGCCAGCAACTCGAATACTGGGCCCGCATCGGCCGCGCGATGACCGCCCACGAGACCGCCTCCCTGCACCGGGTGCGCGAGGCGCTGGCCGGGACACAAGAGCTGAGCGAGCTCACCGCCGCCGAGGGACGGCTGTTCGACGCGGAGATCGATGCGCGCCTGGCGGACGGGCTGGCCCGCACCGACTACGCCGAGATTCTCGCCGCGCGTGGGGTCACCACGGTGGTGCTCGACGACGAAGGCCGGCTGGTCGAGCAGCGTCCCGACGGTAGTCGCCAGGTGCTCGACGACGCATGAGGCGTCTGGATCTGATCGTCGGTCCCAACGGTTCCGGCAAGTCGACGTTCGTCGAGTTGTCCCTCGCTCCCCTGCTGCCGCGCAGCGTGTTCGTCAATGCGGATGTGATCGCGCGGCAGCGCTGGCCCGACCGGGCGGAGGAGATGTCGTACGAGGCGGCGCAGCTCGCCGCGGCGGCGCGGGACCGGTTGCTGCGGCAGGGCCGGTCGTTCATTGCGGAGACGGTGTTCTCGCATCCGTCGAAGCTGGAGTTGATCGACCGCGCGCACGAGGTGGGGTTCACGGTGGTGCTGCACGTGATGCTGGTGCCCGAGGCGATGTCGGTGCTGCGTGTACAGCACCGGGTGGCCTCCGGTGGGCATGCGGTGCCCGAGGACAAGATCCGGGCGCGTTATCGGCGGTTGTGGCCGCTGGTGACCGAAGCGATCGGCCGCGCCGATCAGGCGTCGGTGTACGACACGGCGTCCGGGACCCCGGTGGTGGTGGCGCGGTTCGCCGGCGGGGGGCCGGTGGGTGCGGTGCGCTGGCCGGGATGGGCGCCGGCGGCGCTCACCGGGCTCGGCTGAGAGATCCGGGCCCGGTGGGCGGATGCGTCGAGGTCAGTTCCGGCGGTCCCCGTTGCGTCCGGCGACCTGCACCGCGACTCGTCCCCACCGGCGCAGCGCCGCGTCGCTCTCGGTCAGCCGCGCCGAGAGCACCGCGACGATCGTCTCTACCGCCCGGGCACTCACCATCTCGTGGTGATCGCAGTCGAGCCGGTACTGGTGGATCTCGCCGGCGATCACGTTGTGCCAGGCCGCCACCGCCGGGACCGGGGTCTCCGAGCGGGCCGCGGTGAAGAACAACGCGTCCCCGTCGAAGGTGTCCGGTTCGTGCCGCCGCGCGGCGCGGGCGGTGTCGGTCGACCCGGCGTGCAGCCGTTCGAGGTGGGCGGCGGTCAGGCCGGTGCCGCCCCCGAACGCCTCGTCGAGCACCGCGGCGGCGTGTTCGAAGCTCGGCTCACCGTCGTCGACGGGAAGCCCGAGATCGCGCAGCATGTCGCGGGTGCCGACGGCCGGGGACGCCCCGACCATCAGGTGGCTGTCGAGCAGGGCGAGGGTGTCGACGATCTCCCCGTCGCGGCGCAGTTCGACGGCGACGGCGTGCGCGACCACCCCGCCGAGCGACCAGCCCAGCAGGTGATATGGGCCGTGCGGCTGCACCCGGCGGATCTCCCGCACGTAGTGGCGGGCCAGCGCGGTGATGGTGTCGTGCCGCGGACCACCGGACAGGGCCGGCAACTGCAGACCGTAGACCGGCCGGTCGTCGTCGAGGCGGTGCGCGAGGGCGCTGTACGGCCAGGCCAGCCCCGCGGCGGGATGGATGCAGAACAGCGCGGTGCCGGTGCCGGGGCGCAGCGGCACGAGCACCCGGAACGCCTCGTCGATGCCGTTGCTCTCCTCGGACTCGCCGCTGCTCAGGTGTGCGGCGAGTTCTGCCGGGGTCGGATGGGTGAAGATCGACGCGATCGGCACCCGCCGCCCGAGTCGTTCCCCGAGCGCCGGTAGCAACCGGGTCGCCAGCAGCGAGGTGCCGCCGAGGTCGAAGAAGTCGTCGTCGACACCGACCCGGTCGAGGCCGAGATGCTCGGCGAACAGGTCGGTGACGAGCTTTTCGAGGTCGGTGCGCGGCGCCCGGTAGTCCCCGACCGGGGCGGTGAAATCCGGGGCGGGCAGCGCGGCGCGGTCGAGTTTGCCGGCCGGGGTGAGCGGGATGTCGTCGAGCACGGTGATCACCGCCGGCACCATGTGCGGCGGAAGATGCTGCGCGACGAACGTTTTCACCTCGGCGGCGGTGATGTCGGTATCAGGGGCGAGGCGGAGGTAGGAAACCGGCACGGCCTGCCCGGACGGGGCGGTGTGGCCGAGGGTGTGGGCGAAGACCACCTGCGGGTGCGCGGTCAGCGTGGCGTCGATCTCGCCGAGTTCGACGCGGAAGCCGCGGATCTTGACCTGGAAGTCGGTGCGGCCGACGTAGTCGAGGCGATGATCGGTGGTCCACCGCACCAGATCCCCCGTGCGGTACATCCGCTCCCCCGTGCCGGTGGGATCGGGCACGAACCGGGCGGCGGTCAGCGCGGGCCGGTCGTGGTAGCCGCGGGCCAGACCCGGCCCGGCGACATATAGTTCCCCGGCCACCCCGACCGGGACGGGTTGCAGCCGCCCGTCGAGGACCAGGGCGTGGAAACCGCGGCTGGGGGTGCCGATGCTGACGGGTTCGCCGACGGTGAGCGGCTCGCCGAGGGAGGTCATGATCGTCGCCTCGGTGGGACCGTAGGCGTCGATCACCCGCCGCGACGGCGCCCAGCGTGCCACCAGCTCCGGTGGGAGTGCTTCGCCGGCGACGAGCAGGGTGTGCAGTTCGGGGACGGTGTGCGGGTCGAGCGAGGCCAGCGCGGTGGGGGTGATGAAGGCGTGGCTGACCCGCTGTGCGCGCAGCACCGCGGCGAGCTCGTCGCCGCCGTAGACGTGCGGCGGCACGATCACCAGCGTCGCCGCGGCGCACAGCGCCATCATCTGCTCGAAGATCGACGCGTCGAAGCTCGGCGACGCCAGATGCGACACCCGGGCCGCGGCGGTGACCTGCAGACGGTCGCGTTCCTCCCGGGCGAGGGAGGCCAGGCCGCGGTGGGTGACCGCCACGCCCTTGGGGCGGCCGGTGGAGCCGGAGGTGTAGATCAGGTAGGCCGGATGATCCGGGCGCAGCACCGTCGGCCGGTCCGCGTCGTCGATCGGTGCGAGCGGCCCGGCGGTGAGGTCGAGGTCGTCGAGGACGAGCCAGTCCACCTCGTCGGGCAGCGCGTCGCGGTGCGCGGCGACGGTGATGCCGATGCGCGCGGCACTGTCGTCGAGCATGAAGGCGATGCGGTCGGCCGGATAGGTGGGGTCGACCGGCACGAATGCCGCGCCGCTGCGCACCGTCGCCCACACCGCGGTGACCGATTCGAGCGAGCGCGGGATCGCCAGGGCGATCACCTGTTCGGGTCCGGCGCCGCGGTCGAGCAGGCGCCGCGCGAGCCGGTGCGCGCGGGCGTCGAGTTCGCGGTAGGTGACCTGCCGGTCGTCGTCGACGACCGCGACCGCGTCCGGGGCGGTGGCAACGGCGGTGTCGAGCAGGTGCGGCCACAGCACCGCCGGTTCGGCCTGCGGTCCGATGGCGGGCACCAGCGCGGTGTGTTCTGCGGTGGTGAGCAGGTCGAGATCGCCGACAGGACGGTGCGGGTCGGCGGCGATCGCGTGCAGCAGCCGGGTGAACCGGTCGGCGAAGCCACGCACCGTCTCGGCGTCGAACAGGTCGGTGGCGTAGACGAAGGCGGCGTCGAGGCCACCTTCGGCGTTCTCCCCGATGAGCAGTTCGAGGTCGAAGTTGCACACCGTCGGGTCGAGGGCGACGCCCTGCACGCTCAGGTGCGGCAGTTCCACCGCGGGCAGTTCGGCGGTGTGGAATTCGATGGAGACCTGGAACAGCGGTGAGTGTGCGGTCGAGCGGGTCGGGGCGAGCGCGTCGACGACCCGGTCGAAGGGCAGGTCGGCGTGCGCGAAGGCATCGAGGTCGCTGTCGGTGACGGCGGTGAGCAGCTCGGTGAACGACGCTTGCGCGGGCACCGGGGTGCGCAGCACGACGGTGTTGACGAACATGCCCACCAGATCGTCGAGGGCGCGGTGTCCGCGACCGGCGACCGGCGAGCCGACGGCGATGTCGTCGCTGCCCGACAGGCGGGCGAGCAGCACCGCGAACGCCGCGTGCACGGTCATGAACACGGTGCTGTGCCGGACGGCGGCGAGCTGCTGCAGCCGGGCGAGCAGATCGGCGTCGACGGTGAAGCGGGTGATGTCGCCGCGGAAGGACTGCTGCGGCGGCCGGGGCCGGTCGGTGGGCAGCGGCAGCACCTCCGGCAGCCCCGCGAGGCGCTGCTGCCAGTAGGTGGTCTGGTCGGCGGCGAGGGTGCCGGGGTCGTCCGGGTCGCGGAGCCGGTCGAGTTGCCACAGGGTGTAGTCGGCGTACTGCACCGGCAGCGGTCCGAACGCCGGGGTCTCGCCGCGGCTGCGGGCGGCGTAGGCGATCATCAGGTCGCGGGCGAGCGGGCCGGTGGAGCCGCCGTCGGCGGCGATGTGGTGTACGACCAGCACGGCGAGATGGTCGTCGCGGCCGAAGGAGAACACCCGTGCCCGCACCGGGATGTCGACGGTGACGTCGAATCCGGCGCCGAGGAAGTCGGCGATGGCGGTGTGCACGGTGTCCTCTCCGGCGGGCACCACGTCCAGCGGCAGCGGGGCGTCGGCGGCGGCGAGGATCCGCTGGTGCGGTCCGGCCGCCGACGCCGGGTAGATGGTGCGCAGGCTCTCGTGCCGGGCCAGCACGTCGTGCAGGGCGGCGCCGAGCGCGGCCGGGGACAGATGCCCGGACAACCGGATCGCCAGGGGGATGTTGTAGGCGGCGGAGGTCGGATCGAACTGGTTGATGAACCACAGTCGTTGCTGCGCCGGGGAGAGCGGGATGTGCTCGGGGCGCGGTCCGGCGATCGGGCCGGAGGTGGTGTCGGCGGTGGGTTCCTCGACCTCGGTGGTGGGCCGGTGGTCGAGGTGTGCGGCGAGCGCGGCGACGGTGGGGGCTTCGAACAGGGCGCGCACCGGCACGGGTCGGCCGAGCCGGTCGCCGAGGCGGGCGACGGCGCGGGTGGCGAGCAGTGAGTTACCGCCGAGGTCGAAGAAGTTGTCGTCGACGCCGAGTCGGTCGAGGCCGAGCACGTCGGCGAGTTCGTCGGCGACGAGCGACTCGAGCGGGTCGGTGGGTGCCGGACGGTCGCCGGTGCCGGCGGTCAGGTTCGGTGCGGGCAGGGCGGCGCGGTCGAGTTTACCGACGGGGGTCAGCGGGATCTCGTCGAGCACGCTGATGACGGTGGGCACCATGTGCGCCGGAAGACGCTCGGCGACATGGTATTTCACAGCGGCGTGGTCGATGTCGGCGCCGGGTGCGGGGTGCAGGTGGGCGACGAGGACCGTCTCTCCGCTCGGGGCGCGGTGCGCGACGGTGGCGGCGAATCCGACGGCCGGGTGGGCGGCGAGCACGGCGTCGATCTCGCCGAGTTCGACGCGGAAGCCGCGGATCTTGATCTGGAAGTCGCTGCGGCCGACGTATTCGATGCGCAGATCCCGCCGGTCGAGGTCACCGACCCAGCGCACCAGGTCCCCGGTGCGGTACATGCGTTCGCCGGGGGCGCCGTAGGGGTCGGCGACGAACCGGGCGGCGGTCAGCGCGGGCCGGGCGTGATAGCCGCGGGCCAGGCCCCAGCCGGCCAGGTACAGCTCACCGACGGCACCGAACGGCACCGGTCGCAGCGCGGTGTCGAGGACGACGGCGTGCACCCCGCGCAGCGGACCGCCGAGGGTCAGTGGGTCGTCGACGCCCAGGGGGTCGCTGATCGCGGCCATGATGGTGGTCTCGGTGGGCCCGTAGGCGTCGACGAGACGCCGCCCGGGCGCCCAGGTGGCCTGCAGGTCCGCCGGCCACGCCTCCCCACCGACCGCGAGATCGGTGAGGTCGGTCGGATCCGCCGGGTCGAGGGAGGCGAGCGCGGCGGGGGGGATGAACCCGTGGGTGACCCGCTGCTCGCGCAGCAGCGCGCCGAGTTCGGCGCCGCCGACGATGTGCGGGGGCACGATCACCAGTTCGGCGCCGGACCCGAACGCCAGGAGGTATTCGAAGATCGACGCGTCGAAGCTCGGCGACGAGACGTGCATGACCCGCGCGCCGGGTCCGGCACCGAAGCGGCTGCGCTGGTCGCGGGCGAAGTTGTCCAGGCTGCGGTGGGTGGTGATCACACCCTTGGGGCGGCCGGTCGAGCCGGAGGTGTAGATCAGGTAGGCGGGATGATCGAGCCGCAGCGCGACGGGGCGGTCGGTGTCGTCGATCGTGGTGGTGTCCTCGCCCGCGGCGTCGCGGTCGAGGTCGTCGAGCAGCAGCCACGGCACCGTGTCCGGGAGCCGGTCGCGGTGTGCGGTGGTGGTCACACCGACGGTGGCGCCGCAGTCGTCGAGCATGAATGCGACGCGTTCGGCCGGATAGCGCGGGTCGACGGGCACGAACGCCGCCCCGGTCTTGGTGATCGCCCACATCGCGGTCACCGACTCGACGGAGCGGGCGATGCCGAGGGCGACGAAGGTCTCCGGTCCGGCGCCGCGGCGCAGCAGCACCCGCGCCAGCCGGGTGGAGCGTTCGTCGAGTTCGCGGTAGGTGAGCACCCGCTCCCCCTCGCGCAGGGCCGGCCGGTCCGGGTGTGCGGCGGCGGTCGCGGCGAGCAGTTGCGGCAGGGCGACGTCGCTGCCCCCGGCCGGGCCGTGCACCGGCAGCAGCGCGTCCTGCTCGGTGGCGGTGAGTGCCGGCAGCGCGGTGATCGGGGCGGCCGGGTCGCCGGTGAGTGCGTCGAGCACAGCGGTGATGCGCGCGGCGATCGCGGCGACGGCGTCGCGGTCGAAGACCTCCGGCAGGTATTTCATGCGCAGGTGCACCGCGGTGTCGGTGTGCACGACCACCGACAGCGGGTAGTGCGCGGCGTCGCGGCCGGTGATGTCGGCGACCCGCATGCCGCCGAGGTCGGTGTCGCGGTCGAGACCGGCGCGTTCGACCGGGTACGACTCGAAGACGGTGAGGGTGTCGAATCGCACGGCGGCCCCGAGGTGCCGGTCGAGGGTGCCCAGGTCGAGATGGTGGTGATCGAGCAGGGCGACCTGTTCGGCCTGCACCCGGTCGATGAGCGCACCGACGGTGTCGTCGGGCCGCACGGTGATGCGCACCGGGACGGTGTTGATGAACAACCCGACCATCGCCTCGATGCCGGGGATCTGCGGTGGCCGCCCGGAGACGGTCGCCCCGAACACCACGTCGGTGCGGCCGGTGAGGGCGCCGAGCACCACACCCCAGGCGGTCTGCACGAGGGTGTTGACGGTGACGCCGCGGGCGGTGGCGGTGTCGTGCAGCCGCACCGACAGAGCGGTGTCCAGGTCGAGGTCGAGGTCCTCGGAGATCCCGGCGGTGGTGCCGGGGCGGTGCTGCGGGGCGAGCAGGGTCGGTTCGTCCACCCCCGCGAGGGCGCGGCGGTAGGCGTCGAGGGAGGCTTCCGGGTCGCGGTCGGCGAGCCAGGTGAGGTAGCTGCCGTAGTGCGGCGCCGGGGGCAGTGCCCGCTGGTCCGCGTCGGTGGCGTAGAGCATCAGCAGTTCCCGGATCAGCACCGGGGTGGACCAGCCGTCGAGCAGCAGGTGATGGTTCGTCAACGCCAGCAGGTGCCGGCCCGGGCCGGTGTGCACGACGGTCGCGCGCAGCAGCGGCGTGGTCTCGGTGTCGAAGCGGGTGCGTCGATCGAGGGCGAGCAGTTGCGCGGCGGCGTCGTCCGGGTCGGGGTCGTCGCTGGTGTCGGCGACGGTGAACGGCACCTCCACGTGGGTGGGGATGACCTGGACGTGTCCGTCGCCGGCGGCGGGGAACGCCGCGCGCAGCGCCGGATGCCGGTCGAGCAGCAGTTGCAGGGAGCGGCGCATCCGGCTCGCGTCGACCTCGCCGCGCAGGTCGAGGACGAGCTGCACGATGTAGGCGTCGGGGCGGTCCCCGGCGAGCAGGGCGTGGAAGAGCAGCCCGGTCTGCAGCGGCGCGGTCGGCCACACCGTGTCCAGGGGCCCGTAGCGTTGCTCGAGGCGTTCGATGACGTCCTGGTGCAGTCGCACCAGCGGCAGATCCGAGGGGGTCAGGCCACCGGCGTGCGGGCTGCGGGTGTGCCGGGTCAGTGCGGTGGCGGCGGTGGCGAAGTGGTGCGCGAGGGCGGTGACGTCGGTGTCGTCGAGCAGCCCGGCCGGGTACGACCAGTGCACCTCGAGTACCGGCCCGGTGGGGGTGTCGGTGGTGACGGCGTTGATGTCGAGCACCGCGGCGGCGGGCATGTCCGGGCTCTGTGCCCCGCCGTGGGGGAAGCCGTCGATGGGCAGCCAGGGGGTGTCGGTGTCGGTGACCCCGGCGGTGGGGCGGCCGAGATAGTTGAAGCTGACCTGCGGCGTCGGTGCGTTCGCGAGTTCGGTGGCGGTGTCGGGGTCGAGATAGCGCAGCAGCCCGAAGCCGGTGCCGTGGTCGGGGACGGCGGCGAGGTGTTCCTTGACGGTCTTGACGGCGCGACCGGCGGCCGGGCCGGCGGCGAGCGCGTCGTCGAGGTCGATGCCGGTCAGGTCCAGGCGCAGCGGGTGGATGGTGGTGAACCAGCCGACGGTGCCGGACAGGTCGGCGCCGGCGGCGGCATTGCTGTCGCGGCCGTGCCCTTCGAGGTTGAGCAGCAGCTGGGCCGGGTGGTGGCCGCGGTCGCGGCGCCACGCCGCCACCGCGAGGGCGAGTGCGGTGAGCAGGCCGTGGTCGACGGCGCCGTGGAAGGCGTTGGGCACGGCGGTGAGCAGCGCCTCGGTGACGGAGGTGGGCAGTTCGGTGGCGACGGTGATGACGGTGGCGTTGGTGTCGCGGACCGGATCGAAGGGGCGGTGCCCGAGCGGCGGGTTCGGTCCGTCGAGCGTGGCGCGCCAGAAGTCGAGTTCGGTGCGGCGGGTGGGGGCGGCGTCGCGCAGGGCGTGGGCCCAGCGGCGCACGCTGGTGCCGGTGTGGGGGGGCAGCAGCGCACCACTCGTGGCGCCGTCGGCCGCGGCGGCCGCCCACGCGGCGGCCAGGTCGGGGACGAGGATGCGCCAGGACACCCCGTCGACGGCGAGATGGTGGATGACGATGAGCAGTCGGCCGGCGCCGCTGGTGGCGTCGAACCACACCAGCTGCACCACCCGCCCGCTGTGCGGGTCGAGGCGGTCGGCGGCGGCGTCGAGTTCGGCGGCGGCCAGGGCGAAGAAGTCGTCGCTGTCCGCGGCGCTGGTCACCGGCACCCGGTGGATGACGGTGTCGACGTCGACGCTGCCCGGGGCGGGCACGTGCAGGACGTGTCCGCCGGGGACGTCCGGCACCGCGTGCAGGTGCACGCGCAGCATGTCGTGCCGGTCGAGGACCGCGGTGACGATCGCTCGCAGCGTCGCCGCGTCCAGGCCGGTGGGCAGGCGCAGCAGCAGCGCCTGCGAGTAGCGGCCGATGCTGCCGCCGCGGTCGAGCATCCAGTGCGCGATCGGCGGTAGCGGCATGTCCCCGACCCCACCGCCGGGCAGCTCCGCGAGCGTTTCGGTGGGGGTGGCGGTGCCGACGACGGCGGCGAGCGCGGCGGGGGGCTTGTGTTCGAACACCTCGCGCGGAGTCAGGTCCAGGCCGGCGGCCTTCGCGCGGGAGACCAGCTGGATGGACATGATCGAATCGCCGCCCAGGGCGAAGAACGAATCGTCCACCCCCACCGTCGGCAGACCGAGGACCTGCGCGAACAGTTCCACCAGCACCGTTTCGTGGCCGCGCGCGGGGGCGCGGGAGACGGTGGTGCGGGCGGCGAAGTCGGGGGCGGGCAGCGCGCGCCGGTCGAGTTTGCCGGTTGCGGTGACCGGCAGCGTGTCGAGCACCACCAGGGTGGACGGCAGCATGTACGCGGCGAGTTCCCCGGCGGCATGCTCGAGCACCACGTCGACGTCGAGGTCGTGGCCGGGTTCGGGTACCGCGTAGCCGACGAGCCGGTCGGTACCGGAGGCCGGGTCGGTGTGGACGACGACCACGGCGCGGCCGACACCGGGGGCGCGCAGCAGCGCCGCTTCGATCTCGCCGAGCTCGATGCGGAAACCGCGCAGCTGCACCTGGAAGTCGGCGCGGCCGAGATATTCGATCTCGCCGTCGCGGGTGCGGCGCGCCAGGTCCCCGGTGCGGTAGATCCGGTCGCCGGGGGCGCCGTGCGGGTCGGCGACGAACCGGGTGGCGGTCGGATCGGGGCGGTGCAGGTAGCCGCGGGAGAGCTGGGCGCCGGAGACGTACAGTTCGCCGATCACCCCGGTGGGCACCGGATGCAGCCGGTTGTCGAGGATGTGCAGGCGCAGCGACGGCAACGGTGGGCCGATCAGGCTTGCCGCGGCGGTGGCGGCGAGTTCGCGGGTGATGGTGCGGGCGGTGACGTGCACGGTGGTCTCGGTGATGCCGTACATGTTCACCAGCGTCGGGGCGGTGTCGTCGTGGCGCCGGTACCAGCGGTCGAGCTGCCCGAAGTCGAGGGCTTCCCCACCGAAGATCACCCGGCGCAGCGCCGGCAGGTCGGTGCCGGCGGCGCGGTCGGCGTCGATGAGCTGGTAGAAGGCCGTCGGGGTCTGGTTGAGCACGGTGACCCGTTCGCGGCGCAGCAGTGCCAGGAATTCCTGCGGGTTGCGGGCGGTGTGGTAGTCGACGACGACGAGCCGGCCACCGTGGGCGAGGGCGCCCCACAGTTCCCACACCGAGAAGTCGAAGGCGTAGGAGTGGAACAGTGTCCACACATCGGAGGCGTCGAAACCGAACATCTCGGTGGTGTCGGTGAGCAGGGTGACGACGGTGCGGTGCGGGACCATCACGCCCTTGGGGCGGCCGGTGGAGCCGGAGGTGTAGATGACGTACGCCGCCGCCTCCGGGTGCACGCGTGGCAATCCGTCACCGCCGCTGGGCATCTCGTCGAGGCGGGTGCGCACGGCCGGGTCGTGCAGGTCCACGATCGGCGGGGTGTGCGGGGGCAGAGCGGTGGCGTGGTCGGCGGTGGTGAGCAGGCACACCGGGGCCGCGTCGTCGAACATGTACGGGAGCCGGTCCGGGGGGAACGCCACGTCGATGGGCAGATAGGCGGCGCCGCTGTGCAATACGGCGAGCAGCGCGACGATCAGGTCGGTGCCGCGCGGCAGGGCGACGGCGACGAGCCGGTCGGGTCCGGCGCCGTGCTCGACGAGCAGCCGCGCCAGGCGCTGCACCCGGTCGGTGAGCTCGTCGTAGCGCAGCGTCCCGTCGGGGGCGGTGACCGCGATCGCCGCCGGGTCGAGTCCGGCGCCGCGGGCGTACAGATCGAGCAGCGACGCCGAGGCGGAGCCGAGCACGCTCGCCGAGGCGGAGCCGAGCACGCTCGCCGTGGCCGGGCGCAGCGGCGCCGGGGCGGTGGGACGTTCGTCGTCGGTGAGCAGGTCGACGTCGCCGATGGGGCGGTGCGGGTCGGCGGTGACCGCGTCGAGCAGCCGCACCAGCCGCTGCGCGAAGGAGGCGACGGTGTCGGGATCGAACAGGTCGGTGGCGTAGGTGAACGCCGCGGGCATTCCGTCGCTCTCCCCTGTTCCGGTCGGGTCTGGATCCTGCAGGGTCAGTTGCAGGTCGAACTTGGCGACGGGCAGCTCCGGGTCGAGGGCGTCGACTTCGAGTTCGGGCAGCACCAGGTGGGCCCGTTCGGTGTTGCCGTATTCGAGCACCACCTGGAACAGCGGGGACCGGTCGGTCTCGCGGGCCGGGGCGAGCACGTCGACGAGGGTCTCGAAGGGCAGCTCGGTGTGCCCGAAGGCCGCGAGGTCGATCTCGCGGGTGCGGTGCAGGTGGTCGGTGAACGACAGCGCCCCGTCGACGGGGGTGCGCAACACTACGGTGTTGACGAACATGCCGACCAGGTCGTCGAGGGCGCGGTGGCCGCGACCGGCGACCGGGGAGCCGATGACGATGTCGGATGTGCCGGTCAGGCGGGCCAGCAGCGCCGCGAACGCTGCGTGCACGGCCATGAACACGGTGGTGTCGTGCTCGGCGGCCAGCGCCTCGAGGCGCCGCTGCACGTCGGCGGGCACGGTGAAGCGGTGCAGGGCACCGTGGAAGCTGCGCTGGGTGGGGCGCGGCCGGTCGGTGGGCAGCGGCAGCAGTTCGGGGGCGTCGGCGAGGGTGTCGCGCCAGAACCGCAGCTGCGCGGCGGCGAGGGAGGTCGGGTCGTCCGGGTCGCCGAGCAGCCGGCGCTGCCACAGGGCGTAGTCGGCGTACTGCACCGGCAGCGGCGACCGATCCGGGTCCGTCCCGCCGGTGCGGGCGGTGTAGGCGAGCATCAGGTCGCGGGCCAGCGGCGCCATCGACGAGCCGTCCGCGGCGATGTGGTGCACCACCACCGCCAGGACATGAGCGTGCTCGTCCAGGCGCCACAGCCGTAGCCGCACCGGCACCGCCGCGGCCACGTCGAAACCGGCACCGATGAAGTCGGCGAGGTCGGTGGGCAGGTCGTCGCCGGTGACCGGCCGCGCCGTGAGCGCCGGCAGCACCCGGTCGGTGTCGACGACGACCTGGCGCGGGCCCTGTTCGTCGCCGGGATACCAGGTGCGCAGGCTCTCGTGCCGGTCGAGCACGTCGCGCACCGCTCCGGTCAGTGCCGCGACGTCGAGGCGGCCGGACAGGCGGATGGCGAGCGGAATGTTGTAGGCGGCGGAGGTGGTGTCGAACTGGTTGACGAACCACATGCGTTGCTGGGCCGGGGACAGCGGCAACCGTTCGGGCCGGTCGGCGGCGACCAGCGGCACCCGTCCGTGCCCACCGTGATCGTCGAGGATCCGCGCGGCGAGCGCCCGCACCGTGGGCGCCTCGAACAGGGCGCGGACCCCGGCGTCGGTGCCGAGCGCGGCGTTGAGGCGGGCGACGACGCGGGGGGCGATCAGCGAGTTGCCGCCGAGATCGAAGAAGTTGTCGTCGACGGAGACCTGCGGGTGCCCGAGGACCTCGGCGACGATCTCGGCGACGGTTGCCTCGAGGTCGGTGCTCGGGGGACGGTAGTCGCCGCCGAGCCGTGTCAGGTCCGGCACCGGCAGGGCGCGGCGGTCGAGTTTGCCGACCGGGGTCAGCGGCAGCTCGTCGAGCACCACCACCGCGGCGGGCACCATGTGACCGGGCAGCCGCGCCGCGGCCCAGGCGCGCAGTGCCCGCGGATCGATCTGCGTGGCGGTGGTGTCGGTGGTGTCGGGCAGTATGTAGGACACGAGCACGGTGTCGCCGCTGGGTGCGGGGTGCCCGATGGTGTGGGCGAAGGCGATCGCGTCGTGGGCGGTGAGCGCGGCGTCGATCTCGCCGAGTTCGATGCGGAAGCCGCGCACCTTGACCTGGAAGTCGGAGCGCCCCAGATATTCGACGGTGCCGTCGTGCCGCCAGCGCACCACATCCCCGGTGCGGTACATGCGTTCGCCGGGGGTGCCGTAGGGGTCGGCGACGAACCGGGCGGCGGTGAGGTCGGGGCGGCGATGGTAGCCGCGGGCCACGCCCGGCCCGGCGATGTACAGCTCGCCGGCCACCCCGACGGGGACGGGCCGCAGTCGGTCGTCGAGGACGGTCTGGTGGAAGCCGACGGCGGGGCCGCCGATGGTGACGGTGTGCCCGGGCCGCAGCTGCGGGCTGACGCTGGTCTCGATGGTGGCCTCGGACGGGCCGTAGCCGTTGAACATGCGCCGTCCCGGCGCCCAGCGCGCCACCAGTTCCGGTGGGCAGGCCTCGCCGGCGACGACGAGGACCTCGAGGTCGTCGAGTCCGGTGGGGTCGAGGGAGGCGAGCGCGGTGGGGGTGATGAAGGCGTGGGTGACCTTCTCCTCGCGCAGCAGCCGGGCGAGTTCGTCGCCGCCGTAGACGTCCGGCGGCACGATCACCAGGGTGGCGCCGGCGCAGAACGCCTTGGTGAACTCGAAGATCGACGCGTCGAAGCTCGGCGACGCCAGGTGCGAGACGCGAGCCTGGTGGGTGATGGTGAAGTGGCTGCGCACCTCGGCGTTGAGGTTGGTCATGCCGCGGTGGGTGACCACCACGCCCTTGGGGCGGCCGGTGGAGCCGGAGGTGTAGATCAGGTAGGCCGGGTGGTCGAAGTGCAGCGCGGCGGTGCGGTCGGCGTCGGTGATGGGTGCGTCGCTCGTCGCGGCGATCCGGGCGGCGACGGCGTCGTCGTCGAGCACCAGCCACGGCACCTCGGCGGGCAGCGCGTCGCGGTGCGCGGCGGTGGTGATGCCGAGGGCGGCAGCGCTGTCGGTGAGCATGTAGCTCACCCGCTCCGGTGGGTAGGCGGGGTCGACGGGCACGAACGCCGCGCCGGTCTTGGTGACCGCCCACACCACCGCGACCGATTCGAGCGAGCGGGTCAGCGCGAGCGCGACGACGGTTTCCGGGCCGATCCGGTGCTCGTCGACGAGCAGCCGCGCCACGCGGGTGGACCAGGCGTCGAGTTCGGCGTAGGTGATCTGCCGGTCGGCGAAGCGCAGGGCGACCGCGTCGGGCAGGATCGCGGCGATCGAGGTGAGCAGTTCCGGCCACAGTTGCGGTGAGACCGGTGGCAGGCCCCGCGCCGGGGCCAGGTCGGCCAGTTCCCGCTCGGTGACGATGTCGATGTTGCCGACCGCGATGTCGGGGGTGTCGGTGATCGCCTCGACGATGCGCACGAACCGGTCGGCGAACGAGGCGACGGTGGCGGCGTCGAACAGGTCGGTGGCGTAGGTGAACGACGCGCGGATGCCGGCGGGGCCGTCGGCGTCGGTGGTCTCGGCGATGGACAGCTGCAGGTCGAACAGCGCCAGCATCGGGTCGAGGTCGATCACCCGCACCGACAGGTCGGGCAGTTCGATCTCGGGGCGTTCGGTGTCCTGGAATTCGAGCAGCACCTGGAACAGCGGGGTGTAGGCGGTCGAGCGGGGCGGGTCGAGGCCCTCGACGAGCCGCTCGAAGGGCACCTCGGTGTGCCCGAAGGCGGTCAGGTCGCCGGTGCGGATGCGGTCGAGCAGCGCGGTGAACGGCTCGTCGTCGTCGACGCGGGCGCGCAGCACCACGGTGTTGACGAACATGCCGACCAGGTCGTCGAGGGCCCGGTGGCCGCGCCCGGCGACGGGGGTGCCGACGACGATGTCGTCGCTGCCGGACAGGCGGGCGAGCAGCACCGTCAGTGCGGCGTGCACCAGCATGAACACCGACGCGTCGTGGGCGCGGGCGATGTCGAGCAGCCGGCGGTGCGCGGCCGCGTCGAGGGTGAACGGGATGCGGGCGCCGCGCCGCGACGGCTGCACCGGGCGCGGCCGATCCAAGGGCAGTTCGAGCAGTTCCGGGGCGCCGGCGAGGGCTGCGCGCCAGAACCGGAGCTGTTCGGCGGCCAGGGAGGTCGGGTCGGTGTCGTCGCCGAGCACCCGGTGCTGCCAGAGGGTGTAGTCGACGTACTGCACCGGCAGCGGGGTCCACTGCGGGGTCTGCCCGGCGTGGCGGGCGCTGTAGGCGGCGATGACGTCGCGGGCCAGCGGCCCCATGGAGAAACCGTCGGCGGCGATGTGGTGGGCGACGAGCACGAGCACGTGCTCGTCCTCGGCCAGGGCGAGCACCCGGATGCGGGTGGGGATCTCGGTGGCCACATCGAATCCGGCCGCGAGGATCGGGGTGAGCTCGCTGTCGAGGTCGGTGCCGTCGTCGACGGTGAGCATCACCAGATCGGGGACGGCGGCGCCGGTGGGCACCACGACCTGCACGGGCCCGTCGTCGGTGAGCGGATAGCGGGTGCGCAGCGATTCGTGCCGGGCGACGACGTCGCCGATGGCGTGCTGCAGCGCCGCCTGATCGAGCCGGCCGCTCAGGCGCAGCGCGACGGCGATGTTGTAGGCCGGGGAGGTGGTGTCGAACTGGTTGATGAACCACATCCGCTGCTGCGCCGGGGACAGCGGGACCGGGTCGGGGCGCGGCCCGGCCACCGGGGCGCCGCGCCCGGCGCCGGTGCGGTCGGGCTGGTCGAGATGCGCGGCGAGATCGGCGACGACCGGATGATCGAAGATCTCCCGGATGCCGAGCTCACCGCCGGTGTCCGCGGCGAGCCGGGCGGCGGCGCGCATCGCGAGCAGGGAGGTGCCGCCGAGGTCGAGGAAGTGGTCGTCGGCGCCGACCCGGTCGACGCCGAGCAGGTCGGCGAAGACGGTGGCGACGAGCTGTTCGGTGGGGGTGCGCGGCGCCCGGTAGCCACCGGCGGCGGTCGGTGCCGGCGGAGCGGGCAGCGCGTTGCGGTCGAGTTTGCCGTTGGGGCCGACCGGCAGCGCGTCGAGGACGACGAGGGCGGCGGGCACCATGTAATCCGGCAGGTGCGCGGCGAGATCGGCGGTGACCGCGGCGGTGTCGATGCTGCGGCCCGGGGTGGGCACGAGATAGCCGGTGAGCCGGTCGTCGGCGCCGTGGTGGACGAGCACCACCGCCTGCCCGATCTCCTCGCGGGCGCGCAACACCTGCTCGATCTCCCCGAGCTCGATGCGCAGACCGCGGATCTTGACCTGGAAGTCGGTGCGCCCCAAGTACATCAGGGCACCGTCGGCGCGGCGGGTGGCCAGATCCCCGGTGCGGTACATCCGCTCCCCCGGCGCCCCGAACGGGTCGGCGACGAACCGGTCGGCGCTCAGGCCCGGGCGGTCGAGATAGCCGCGGGCGAGCTGGATCCCGGCCAGATACAACTCGCCGGCGGCGCCGGCGGGCACCGGATGCAGCCGCGCGTCGAGCACGTAGGTGCGGGTGTTCCACACCGGGCGCCCGATCGGCACCGACCCGGCATCGGTGTCGGTGGTGGTCCAGGCGGTGACGTCCACCGCGGCCTCGGTGGGCCCGTACAGATTGTGCAGGGCGGTGTGCGGCAGCGCCTCGCGTAGCGCGGCGGCGGTCTCGGCGGGCAGCGCCTCCCCCGACGCGAACACGTGCCGCAGCGCGAGCGGCTCCCGGCCGCGGCCGTGCAGGGCGTCGACGAACACCGCGAGCATCGACGGCACGAAATGCGCCACGGTGACCCGCTCCTCGGCGAACAGCCGCAGCAGGTAACCGGGATCGCGGTGCCCGCCGGGGGCGGCGACGGCCAGCCGCGCCCCGACCTGCAGCGGCCAGAAGAACTCCCACACCGACACGTCGAAGGTGGCGGGGGTCTTCTGCACCACCGTGTCGTCGGCGGTCAGCGGATAGGTGTGCTGCATCCAGCGCAACCGGTTGGCGATCGCGGCGTGCGGCACCGCCACCCCCTTGGGGCGGCCGGTGGAGCCGGAGGTGAAGATCACGTAGGCGAGATGCGCGCCGGTCGGCTCCGGTCGATCCGCCGAGGTGAGGGCCGCCGGGGATTCGTCGGCGAGGTCGAGGCGGTCGATGCGCAGCACCTCGGCGCCGGTGTCGGGCAGGGCGTCGGCGACATCGCTGGTGGTGAGCACCGCGCGCGGGGCGGCGGTGTCGAGGACGTAGCGCAGCCGCTCGGCGGGATGCTCCGGATCCAGCGGCAGGTAGGCGGCACCGCTCTTGACGATCGCGTACATGCCGACGAGCAGATCCAGCGACCGCGGCGCGGCGAGGGCGATCACCCGGTCCGGTCCGGCGCCGGCGCGCAGCAACCGCCGCGCGAGTCGGTTGGTGACCGCGTCGAATTCGGCGTAGCCGAGGGTGTGGCCGTCGACGGTGACGGCCGGGGCGTGCGGGGTCGCGGCGACCTGCGCGGCGAACAGTTCCCCGAGGGTGGTGGCGGGTCCGGTGTCGGCGGTGGTTGCGTTCCACGTGTCGAGGACGGTGCGGCGTTCGTCGGCGGTGAGCAGCTCCACGTCGCCGACCGGCACCGCCGGATCCGCGGTGACCGTCTCGAGCAGCCCCACGAGGCGCTGCCCGATCGCGGCGGCGGTGGCGGGATCGAACAGGTCGGTGGCGTAGGACAGCGCGCCGCGCAGTGCGTGGGTGCGGCCGTCGCCGTCGGCGACCGCGCCGAGCTGCAGATGCAGGTCGAATTTGGTGGTGTGCGTGTCGATTTCGGCGATGTCGACGTCCAGGCCGGGCAGGGACAGGTGCGCGCCGGTGGTGTCGGAGAAGGCGAGCATCACCTGGAACAGCGGCGAGTAGGCCGCCGAGCGGGCGGGCACCACGGCGTCGACGAGCCGGTCGAACGGCAGGTCGGTGTGCGCGAAGGCCGCCAGGTCGGTGTCGCGCACCGCGGCGAGGAAGTCTGCGAAGGACAGGTCGGCGGGTACGGCGGGGCGCAGCGCGACGGTGTTGACGAACATGCCGACCAGGTCGTCGAGGTGGCGGTGGCTGCGCCCGGCGACGGGGGTGCCGACGACGATGTCGTCGCCGCCGGACAGGCGGGCCAGCAGCACCGCCAGGGCGGCGTGCACGACCATGAACTCGGTGGCGGTGTGGGCGTGGGCGAGCTGCCGGATCCGCCCGTACAGCTCCGGGGCGATCTCGACGTCGACGCTCGCGCCGCGGAAGGACTGCTGCGGTGGGCGCGGCCGGTCGGTGGGCAGCGCCAGCAGGTCGGGGGCGCCGGTGAGGATCTCGCGCCAGTACTCGAGTTGCCGGGCGGCGCGGGAGGTCGGGTCGTCGACGTCGCCGAGCAGATCCGCGAACCACAGGGTGTAGTCGGCGTACTGCAGCGGCAGCGGCGCCCAGTCCGGGGCGGTGCCCGCGGCGCGGGCGGCGTAGGCGGTGACCAGATCCCGGGACAGCGGCGCCAGCGACGCGCCGTCGGCGGCGATGTGGTGCACCACCACGGCGAGCACGTGCTCGTCGCCGGCGACGCGGAACAGCCGCATCCGCAGCGGCGGGTCGACGGTGACGTCGAACCCGGCCGCGACCACCGCCGCGACGTCCGCGTCGAGATCGTCCGTGACCGTGGGGGTCAGATCCAGGGCGAGCGCGTCGACGGGCAGCACCTGCTGGATCGGCCCGGCCGGGGTGGCCGGGTAGACGGTGCGCAGCGCCTCGTGCCGGTCGAGCACATCGCGGGTCGCCGCGACCAGCGCCGCGTGGTCGAGGGCGCCGCGCAGCCGCAGCGCGATCGGGATGTTGTAGGCGGCCGAGGACGGGTCGAGCTGGTCGACGAACCACAGGCGTTGCTGGGCGGCGGAGACCGGGATGCGGTCCGGGCGCGGCAGCACCGGCGCCGGGGCGGGCCGGTCGACGTCGTCACCGGCGGGCAGGTTCGCCGCCAGCGCCCGCACGGTGGGGGCCTCGAACAGCGACCGCACCCCCAGATCGGTGCCGAAGGCGTCGTTGATGCGGGAGATCACCCGGGTGGCGACCAGCGAGTTGCCGCCGAGCTCGAAGAAGCTGTCGTCGGCGCCGACCTCGGCGACGCCGAGCTGGTCGGCGAAGATCGCGGCCAACGCGGTCTCGGTGGGCGACATCGCCGCCGCCCCACCGGCGCCGGCGAAGACCGGTTCGGGCAGTGCCGTGCGGTCGAGTTTGCCGACGGCGGTCAGCGGGATCTCGTCGAGCACCATGATCGCGGCGGGCACCATGTGGGCGGGCAACCGCGCCGCGAGCGCCGCGGACAGCTGCTCCGGGTCGAGGGTGCAGCCGGCATCGGGCAGCACATAGGACACGAGCATCTGTTCCCCGGAGGGCGCGGCGCGGCCCAGGGTGACGGCGAAGGCGACGTCGGGGCGGTCGCTGAGGGCGGCGTCGATCTCGCCGAGTTCGATGCGGAACCCGCGGATCTTGACCTGGAAGTCGGAGCGGCCGAGATATTCGACGGTCACCGAGCGGGCGGGACGGTGCGGGTCGCGGATGCGCCAGCGGGTGACGTCACCGGTGCGGTACATGCGCGATCCGGGAGGGCCGAAGGGGTCGGCGACGAAACGGGTGGCGGTCAGGCCCGGCCGGTCGTGATAGCCGCGGGTGACGCCCGGCCCGGCGATGTACAGCTCCCCGGCGATCCCGACCGGCACCGGGTGCAACCGGCCGTCGAGGATCAGCTCGTCGATACCGCACACCGGGTGGCCGATGGTGACGGTCTCCCCCGGCACCAGCATGTCGGTGATATTGCAGACGATGGTGGTCTCGGTGGGCCCGTACGCGTTGTACATCCGGCGGCCGGGTGCCCAGCGCGCCACCAGTTCCGGTGGGCACGCCTCGCCCGCGACGGTGACCGCCTCGCATTCGACGCCGGTCGGGTCCACCGACGCCAGCGCGGCCGGGGTGGAGAACAGGTGGGTGACCTGTTCGCGGCGCAGCAGCGCCGCCAGTTCGTCGCCGCCGTAGATGTGGGCGGGCACCACCACGAGGGTCGCGCCGATGGCGAAGGCGGTCATGTACTCGAAGATCGACGCGTCGAAGCTCGGCGAGGAGAAGTGCGAGACCCGGGCCGCCGGGGGTGGGGCCAGGCGGGTGTGCAGGGTCGCCGACAGGTTCGCCAGGCCGCGGTGCGGCACCACCACACCCTTGGGGCGTCCGGTGGAGCCGGAGGTGTAGATCAGGTAGGCGGGATGGTCGAACAGCAGGGTGGCCGGCCGGTCGTCGTCGGTGACCGGCTCATCGCTCGCCTGCGCGATCCGCGCGTCGAGATCCGGATCGAGGACGAGCCAGGGCACCGTGTCGGGCAGCTCGTCGCGGTGCGCGGCGGTGGTCAGGCCCAGGATCGCCCCGGAGTCGGTGAGCATGTACTCGATGCGTTCGGCCGGATACTTCGGGTCGACGGGCACGAAGGCGGCCCCGGACTTGGCGATCGCCCAGATCACCGCCACCGATTCGACGGAGCGGGTGATGCCGACCGCGACGAAGGTCTCCGGTCCGGCGCCGGCGTCGATGAGGACGCGGGCGAACCGGTTGGACCAGGCGTCGAGTTCGCCGTAGGTCATGCGCCGGTCCTCGCACACCACCGCCTCGGTGTCCGGCACCACCGCGGCGACCGCGCACAGGATCTCCGGCAGGGTCTGCGCGGAGCGGGCCGGGTCGCCGTGCGCCGGGACCAGACCGGCGACCTCGTCGCTGCCGACGAACGGCAGATCCCCGATGGGCAGGTGCGGGTCGGTGAGCACCGCGGTCAGGGCGCGGCCGAGTCGCCGGCCGGTGGTGGTGGCGGTGTGCGCGTCCACCCGGTCGGGCCGGTAGCCGGTGCGGACCTGCAGGGCGGTGCCGGTGGTGTCGATCGTCACGCGTAGCACCGCGTCCGCGGGGGCGGAGGTCGGGTCGTCGAGGGTGAGCACCACCGGGCAGGCGGGGGCGAGGCCGGCGAGCACGGCCGGGTCGACCTCGGCGTGGGCGGCGAGATCGGCGCCGAGGGTGCGCACGCGCCGCACCAGCTCGGCGAAGGGCTCGGCCGGGTCCAGCTCGACGCGCAGCGGCAGCACCCGCCCGTCGCGGGCCACGCCGACGAGGACGTCGTCGTGACCGGTGAGCCGGGCGATGAGAGCCGCCGTGGCGGCGTGCAGCACGGCGGCGACGGTGGTGTCCGGGGCGTCGCCCTCGGTGGTGGCGAAACGCGCGGCGAGCGCCGCGGCCGTGACCGCCAGGCGGTCCTCGACGTCGGCGGGGGTGTCGTCGGCGGGGGCGGTGACGGGGCGGGGCAGTTCGAGGCGTTCGGCGGCGTCGGCGAGCTGCTGCCGCCAGAAACCGGCGTCGGCGGCGGCGCGGCGGCGCTGCTCGCCCAGGGTCACGCTGGCCGGATGGATCACGGCGACCGCGCGGTCGGGGGCGCTGCGCAGGAAATCGTCGAGCAGTTCGACGAACCGGTCGTGGTGGGCACGGAGTTCGTCCTCGTCGTAGCGGTGCGGGTTGCCGCGGAAGTCGAGGAAGGTCCGGGCCGGGTCGCCGCTCTGATAGATGTTGACCAGCAGGTCCTCGACGGGACCGGAGGTCATGATGTGGAACTCGCCGCGGATGTCGCCGAGCACGATCTCCTGCCGGAACAGCATGACGTTGACCATCGGCCCGGCATAGCGGTACGGGTCGCCGGCGGCGCCGGTCTCGCGGCGGATGTCCTCGAGGCTGAATCGCTGGTGGCGCAGCGCCCCGGTGAGTTCGAGCTGCACCCGCCGCACCAGGTCGGTGCGGGTGTCGTCCGGTTCGAGAAAGATGTGCAGCGGCGCGGTGTTGACGAGCATGCCGCCGGAGCGGCGGGCCATGGCGGTGGTGCGGGCGAAGACCGGCAGGGTGATCATCACGTCGTCGCGGCCGGTCATCCGCGCCAGATAGCACGCGAACGCCGCGATGACCGCCGCCGTCGACGACAGTCCCGGTTCGTCGTCGACCGCGGTCAGCGCGTCGACGAGGTCGTCGGGGAGGGTGTGGCTCGACAGCAGCGACACCGCCGCGGTGGGGGCGTCGCGTTGCGCCAGAGTCGAGCCGTCCTCGAGTCCGGCGACCCGCTCGATCCAGTAGTCGCGGTCGGTGCGGTAGCGCTCGGAGGTGCGGTACTCGCGGTCCCAGTCGTACAGGGCGCGCAGGTCGGCGGCTTTCGACGGTTCCGGCTCGCGGCCGTCGATCTCCGCGGTGTAGAGGGCGGCGATGCGGTTGACCATGGTCATCGCCGCGAATCCGTCGAGGGCGACGTGGTGGATGCGGGCGTACCAGAGGAACCGGTCGTCGGCGACCTGCAGGATCGTCATGTTCACCAGCAGGTCGTTCGCCAGGTCCACCGGGGTGGCGTAGTCGGCGGTCATCCACTCGTGCGCCGCGGCCATCGGGTCGGGTTCGCCGCGGAAGTCGAGCAGCGGGATCCCGTTGCGGTCCTCGACGGTGGGGTCGACGTACTGGACGGGTTCACCGTCGACGTCGACGACCCGCAGATAGGCGGACCGGAACTCGGCACCGGCGCGATATCCGCAGCGACGCAGCAGATCCAGGTCCGGGGCGCCGCGCAGATCCACATACTGCGCGATGCACACGGGTACCTCGGGTGCGAGCTGCTGCGCGAACCAGATGGCCCGTTGCGCGGACGACAGCGGGAAAGCGCCGACCGGTATCTGCGGACGACGGTGTCGCAGCGACATGTCCCCTCCGAAAGCGATGTTGTTGGCCGTGATCGGCGTGTGTCCCCCGACATCGCGTGCAGGGGCCGACCCCGGTGCCGCTGGGCGTGCGGCGCCGCGATCGGACCCCCGTTCGATCGTGTGATCCCGTGTGACCGGGACCACACAACAAGCTAGACCACCTGTGCGACCGGTACGACCGGATTGCGGCGACGACCGCACCACTCCCCGCCGATGCGCCCCGGAGGCCGTGCCCGTGCCGCGACAGGACCGGTACGGAACCGCGAGTGACCTCGGAGATCGTTCCCGTGCAGGGGATCAGTCGCGTTTCGATAACGTTTTCCCGACGGCCGGGAGGAATGCCCTGTTCGTGACCGGAGTGACGAATGAGGTCGGCGTCGAAGCAGGATCGGGCTCGCCGGAAACGCCCCGAAACCGGACAGCTCTCCTTATTCTCGAAGCGGCCGTCACCTTCGTGCCCCCGTGCCGCGACCCGTGCGTGATCGGATCGCGACCGGATCGTCTCGTCCCGCCCGCTCGACCCGATTCGAAGGAGCCCGAGATGTTGCGTCGCCGATCCGCCCCGCTCGTCACCGCCCTGCTCGCCGCAGCCCTGCTCGCGGCCCCCGCCCAGGCCGCCGCCGACACCGCCCCGCCGGGGGTGCCGCTCGATCAGCTGCGCGCGGAGGTCGCCGACTCCCCCGAGACCCTCGCCGCGCTCGAGCGGCTCGTCGCCGACTCCGGCTCGGCGGATCCGTTCGCGCCGCCACCGAAGAACATCCCGCAGCCGTTCTCGTCACCCGCACCGACCGTCGGTCCGGGCTGCGGCGGCGGTTTCGTGCCGTTCGCGATGACCACCGCGTGGGTGCATCCCGGCCCGCACGGTCAGGTGCCGTTCGGGTCGATCGAGGTGATCGTCGAACCCACCGCCGGTGCGCCGGTGACCGCCTCGGACCTGAAATTCGTGTGGATCAACATGGAGAACATCCGGGCCGGGGTCGCCACCCTCGACAACAACGGCGGCGGATTGCAGTCCACAGTGATCGACAGCGGTCCCGGCGCGGTGCTCGGCGCCCTGTTCGGCTCGCTGCAGTACGCCAACGGTGCGTTCTGCCAGGTGATCTACACCATGGGTGGCTTCTTCGCCTGAGCCCGCGCTCCCCGATCGGGGCGGTCAACGCAGTCGTTCGGCGTCGCGGGCCAGATCGAGCAGCTCCGCGCACAGGGCGGTCAGCTCGTCGGCCGCGGCGCCCTCGGCGACCGCGGTGGCGACGTCCTCGGCGGCGCAGCGCGCCCGGAACGCGCGGTCGGCGAGTGCCTCGACCTCGCCGGCGGTGAGCACCACCGAATCCTCGGGCAGTCCGGCGCGGCGGGCGCTGCTGCGCTGCTCGTAGGCGCGTTGCCGGCACGACTGGCGGCAGTAGCGGCGTCGCCGCCCGGTGCCGATCTCCGGTACCGGGCGCCCGCACCACAGGCACGTGCTCGCTCGGGTGTCACGTCCGGTCACGAGCGTCACTGTACTGCCCACCTGCACCCCCGGCGGGGCGGCGGGAACCCCGGACGCACGGGCCGGTGCGGGCACCGTGCGCGCGGCGGTGCGGCGAGTCGGTAGACTGGTCCCTCGGCTCCTCGGTGGGCCGCGGGAACGGAATCGGCTCCGCAGACGTTGAGCACAGTGGACGTCGAGCCCGGTGTCGATGCCGCACGGCATCGTCACCCGGGCGGAGCACACAAGGAAGGACACCACCATGGCAGATCGTGTACTGCGAGGCAGCCGACTCGGGGCGGTGAGCTACGAAACCGACCGCGACCACGATCTGGCGCCGCGGCGAATCGCGCGCTACCGCTGCGACAACGGCGAGGAATACGACGTGCCGTTCGCGGACGACGCGGAGATCCCCGGCACCTGGATCTGCAAGAACGGCCTCGAGGGCACCCTGGTCGAGGGCGCCGCACCGGAGCCGAAGAAGGTCAAGCCGCCGCGCACCCACTGGGACATGCTGCTCGAGCGTCGCTCCGTCGAGGAACTCGAGGACCTGCTCAAAGAGCGCCTGGACCTGCTCAAGGCCAAGCGCCGCGGCGCCTGACACCCGCGCCGCCGAACACGTACGTGTGCCGCCCCGGACGATCGTCCGGGGCGGCACACGTCGTTACGGACCCCGCAAGCGCAGCCCGACGGGACGGTGGTTCCGCGAATTCGATTGCGGCCCCGCCACGAATCGATCAATCGTCGATATCGGCCGGACGGTGCGTGCAATCATGATCGCACGCCGATCGATCATGATCGGCACGCCCGATCCACGACCTTCGCGCCGGTGCTCCGGCGGGTCGCTTGCAAGGGGGTGAATGTCCGTGACCGACCGTCACCACACTGCGGCGGACGCGCCGCCGACACAGGCCGCCGCCGATTTGGCCGACCTGCGTGCCGAACTCGACGACATCGACCGGACCCTGCTCGACGGGATCCGCGCCCGCCTCGAGGTGTGCGGACGCGTCGCCGAACTCAAGCAACGCCACGGCCTCGACGTGCTGCAACCCGGCCGCATGGAGGTCGTGCACCGCCGCGCCCAGGACTACGCGCACAGGCACGGCCTGTCGGGCGACTTCGTGCGCTCGCTGTACACCCTGCTCATCGACGAGGCATGCCGGGTCGAGGACCGCATCGTCTCCGGCGGCGCCCCCGCGGACCGGGTCGGCTCCGGTCGCCGCGGCGACGGCACGAACTGAGGCCCGTCGTGTCCGCGCCCCGACCGATCCGCACGGTGTTGATCGACAACTACGACTCGTTCACCTACAACCTCTACGACCTGATCACCCGCGTCAACGGCATCCCGCCGCGGGTGCTCACCAACGATCGCAGCTGGGACGAGCTCGTCGCCGAACCGTTCGACAACATCGTCATCTCCCCCGGCCCGGGCCGACCCGACCGGGCCAGGGACTTCGGGATCAGCGCCCGCGCCCTCACCGACGCCGAAGTGCCGCTGCTCGGGGTGTGCCTGGGCCATCAAGGGCTGTGCCAGCTGTTCGGCAGCGCCGTGATCACCGCCCCCGAACCGGTGCACGGCCGCACCAGCCCGATCCTGCACGACGGCACCGGCCTGTTCGCCGGGCTGCCGTCGCCCTTCGAGGCGGTGCGCTACCACTCGCTGATCGCCGACCCCGTCCCCGACGAGCTCGTCGCCACCGCCCACACCCCGGACGGGTTGCTCATGGCCGTCGCGCACCGGCACCGGCCGCTGTGGGGGGTGCAGTTCCATCCCGAATCGATCGGCACCGCCCACGGCGCGCAACTGCTCGCCAACTTCCGCGACGCCACCCCGCCGCGCAGCCCGATCACCGTCACCGCCCCCGTCGATCCGGAACCGGTACCCGAACCGGCTCCGCGCTATCTGCTGGCCAGCCGCCGGCTGCCGCTGCACCCCGACCCGTCCGCGGTGTACGAGGCGCTCTTCGCCGCCGGCCCGCACGGCTTCTGGCTCGACGGCAGCGCCGCGCTGGAGCCGCAGTCGCGGTTCACCGTCCTCGGCAACGGCGCCGGACCCCGCGCCGACTACCTGACCTACCGGGTCGGGGAGGGCATCGTGCGCGAACACCGCGCCGACGGCACCGTCGAGGAACACCGCCGCCCCGTCTTCGACCATCTCACCGCCCGCCTCGCGGAGCGCCGCGCCGCCGCCCGCGACGACCTGCCGTTCGGGTTCGCGCTCGGCTACGTCGGGTATCTCGGCTACGAACTCAAGGCCGACGCCGGCGCGCAACTCGTGCACACCTCCCCCTACGCCGACGCCGCGCTGGTCTTCGCCGACCGGGCGGTGATCGTCGACCACGACGACCGCTGCTGCTACCTGCTCGCCCTGACCGAGGACACCGACGATCCCGAGACCCTCGCCTGGTTCGACGCGACCGCCGCGATCCTGTCGGCGCTGCCCGAACCGGTGACCGACGAGCAGATCCCGGTGCCGCTGATCGGCGCGGACGGTGGCCCGCAACTGCGGCTGCGGCACTCCCCGCAGCGCTATCTCGATCTGATCGCCCAGTGCCAGAACGAGATCCGCAGCGGCGAGACCTACGAGGTGTGTCTGACGAACACCGTCACCGTCGACGGCGGCATCGACCCGCTGAGCACCTATCGGGCGTTGCGCCGCATCAGCCCCACCCCCTACAGTGCGCTGCTCGACTTCCCCGAGGTCGCGGTGCTCAGCGCCTCCCCGGAACGGTTCCTGCGGATCGACGCCGACGGCACCGTCGAATCGAAACCGATCAAGGGCACCCGCCCACGTGGCCGGACCCCCGGCGAGGACGCCGCGTTGCGGGACGAACTGTGGGCCAGCAAAAAGGACCGCTCCGAGAACCTGATGATCGTCGATCTGGTGCGCAACGACCTGTCGCGGGTGTGCGTGCCCGGCTCGGTGCACGTGCCGGCACTGTTCGCAGTGGAAACCTATGCGGCGGTGCATCAGCTGGTGTCCACGGTGCGCGGCACGCTGCGTCCGGACGTCTCGGCGGTGGACTGTGTGCGCGCCGCCTTCCCCGGCGGATCGATGACCGGTGCCCCGAAGCTGCGCACCATGGAGATCATCGACAAGCTCGAGGACGGCCCCCGCGGGGTGTACTCCGGGGCCATCGGATATCTGTCGCCGACCGGCGCCGCCGACCTGTCGGTGGTCATCCGCACCCTCGTCGCCACCGCCCACGAGGTCACCTTCGGGATCGGGGGGGCGATCGTGGCGCTGTCCGATCCGGACGACGAACTCGACGAGACCCTCGTCAAATCCGTGGTGATGCGCCGCTGCCTCGCCGCGGCCCGCGACACCACCCCGACCAACGGATCCGGGGAGGTCGGCTCCGCGGACCCGGACGATCTCGTCGACGGGCCACCGGTGCTGCCGGGGCGGGCCGGGCCGTGACCACGCCCGGCCGGGTGATCGTCGCCGGCGGATGCGGCGCCGTCGGCGCCTTGCTCACCGCGGCGTTGCGCGAGGCCGGCCGTCAGGTGCTCGTCGTCGACCCGGCCGCCGCCCCGGCTGCACCCGGGATGCTGCGCGCCGATCTGACCGCCCCCGACACCCGCCTCGCCGCGGCACTCGACGGCGCCGACATCGTGGTCCTCGCCGTCCCCGACGTCGTCGCCGGTGCCGCCCTGCCGGTGCTCGCGCGGCTGCTGCCCCCGCACACCCTGCTGGTGGAGACCCTGTCGGTGAAGACCCCGATCGCCGCGGCGCTGCACACCTACCGGCCCGGCGCCCCCACGCTCGGCATCAACCCGATGTTCGCCCCCGATCTCGGATTGCCCGGCCGGCCCGTGGTGGCGGTGCGTCACCACGACGCACCGGTCGTGACCGAGTTCGTCGCGGCGCTGCGCGACTGGGGTGCCACCGTGGTCGAGACCACCGCCGACGAACACGACCGGATCACCGCCGCCGTGCAGGTGCTCACCCACGCCGCGATCCTCGCGTTCGGTATCGCCCTCGACCGGCTCGACGTGCCGGATGCCGCCGCGCGGGTCGCCGCGCCCCCGCACACCGTGCTGCGCGCGCTGCTCGCCCGCGTTTCCGGTGGCACCGCCGAGGTCTACCACGACATCCAGCTCACCAACCCGTACGCCGCCACCGCCCGCCGCGCCCTCGCCGGCGCGGTCGCCGATCTCGACGCCGCCACCGACGCCCTGCCCGACTTCGCGGCGCTGCTCGACCGGGCCCGCGCCGCGCTCGGCGACGGGCAACCCGCCGCCACGCAGCTGTGCGGGCAGCTGTTCGCGGCACTGCCCCGCGATCCGGGCGCGGTCGGCGGTCCGAGCGAGGAAAGGAGCCGGACATGAACGAATCCGACATCCCCGGCCCGCAGCTGCGCGCGCCGGAACTCCCGCAGTACGACCCGTCCGATCCGGCGGAGAGCGCGGTGATCGCCGGGCTGACCCGCTCGTGGCCGCGCCGCGCCGCCGTCAAGAAACCCGAGGTCGACCTCGACGCGCTGTTCGAGGCGGACCGCGCCGACTATCCCGAGCAGATGCTGCCCTTCGCCGAGCATCCGCGTTATCTCGCGCTCGACGAACAACAACAGGCGCGGCTGCGGGCCTGGGCGTGGATCGCCTACAACAAGAGCGTCGTCGACATCGAACAGCACGTCGTCAACCCCGGCTTCGCGTTGATCACCGAGGACGCCTTCGGTATCGGCCCGTCCGACACGGTGGTCACCGGGGGGCTCCAGGCGATGGTCGACGAGCAGTACCACACCCTCATGCACCAGCAGGCCAACGTGCTCACCCGCCGCCGCCGCGGCTGGGCGCTGAAGGAGTCGGTGCTGCCGCCGTGCCCGACCGTGCGCGAGCATCGCGCCGCGGTCGCGCACGCCGAGACCCCGCGGGACGCGGCGCTGGTGCAGCTGGCGTTCACCACCGTCGCAGAGACTTCGATCAGCGCCTATCTGGCGTTGCTCACCACCGACCCGGAGCTGCAACCGGTCAACCGCGCGACGGTGACGGTGCACCGCCGCGACGAGCTGTGCCACGCCTCCCTCGCGGGTGGGCTGCTCACTGCGGTGCTCACCGAACTCGACGACACCGATCGGGTGCGGCTGCTCGACGCGCTTGGTACCGCGGTCGCGGCGTTCAACGGCGCCGACACCTCCACCTGGGCGGCGATCATCGCGCGCGAGAACATCCCCGGCGGCGACGAGTTGGTCGCCGACACCATCGCCGTGACCGAGGGCCGGCCGGTGGTGCAGGACTGCAGCGCCATCCGCCGGCTGTGCGCGGGACTGGGGCTCGGGGAGGAACTCGACGCCCGCTGGCCGTGGCCGCGCAGCGCCTAGCGCCTCGGCCGCACAGCGCCTAGCGCCTCGGCCGCACAGCGCCTAGCGCCTCGGCCGCACAGCGCCTGGTATCCCGGCCGCGCGGGCCGAGTCAGCGGCCCAGCAGTGCCCGCAACCGCGCGAGACGGCTGCGCAGCCCCCACACGGTGACCCGCACGAGGGCCTCCTGCACGATGTTGCCGTTCATCTTCGACTCGCCGATTTCCCGTTCGGTGAACGTGATGGGCACCTCGGCGACGGTGAATCCGGCCTGCAGGGTGCGCCACGCCAGATCGACCTGGAAGCAGTAGCCGTGCGAGGCGATCGCGTCGAGGTCGAGCTTCTCGAGCACCTCACGGCGGTAGGCGCGGTAGCCGCCGGTGATGTCCTGGATCGACACCCCCAGCGCGAGACGCGAGTAGATGTTGCCGCCGCGGGAGAGCACCTCGCGGTGCCACGGCCAGTTCACCACCGTGCCGCCGGGCACGTAACGGGAGCCGAGCACCAGATCAGCGCCGGCGTCGACCTTCTCCAGCAGCAGGTGCAACTGCTCGGGGGCGTGGCTGCCGTCGGCGTCCATCTCCACGAGCACCGTGTAGCCGTGCTCGAGCCCCCACCGGAAACCGGCGATGTAGGCGGCACCGAGACCGTTCTTCTCGGTGCGGTGCAGCACCGCGATGCGCTCGTCGGCGGCGGCGAGGTCGTCGGCGAGGTCACCGGTGCCGTCGGGACTGCCGTCGTCGACGACGAGGACATGGGTGTGCGGCAGCGCAGCGTGCAGCCGCGTGATGATCCGACCGAGGTTCTCCCGCTCGTTGTAGGTCGGAATGATCACCAGGGTGCGGGCGCTGGGTGCGCTGTCGTTCCCGGCCGGCGTCGCCGCTGCCATCAGAGGTCCTCCTTGTCGAACCGGCCACCGGCCGGTGCTCCTGCTGCGCCGGTGCTGGTGCGAGCTGCCGCACCGGCCTTCTCCCGCCGTCCTCGCACCAGGACGAAACCGGCGGCGGCCACGGCCGCGGCGCAGAGCACAAGCTCCGGCGCCACTCCGAGCCGACTAGCCAGCGTAACGTCTGCGCGCACGGGCACCTGCGCCACCAGGGCATCGGGCACGAACAACGGTGTGCTCTGCTGCACCCGACCGGCCGGATCGACGATCGCGCTGACCCCGCTGGTCGCCGCGACGATCACGGCCCGGCCGTGCTCGACGGCCCGCACTCGCGACATCGCCAGCTGCTGGTAGGTCATCTCGGTGTCGCCGAAGGTGGCGTTGTTCGTCGGCACCGCCAGCAGTTGCGCGCCGGCGTCGATCGAGTCGCGGAACGCCCGGTCGAAGGCCACCTCGTAGCAGGTCGCCACCCCGATGTCGATGCCGCCGGCGGTGACCATGCCGTCGCCGTCGCCGGGCACGAAATGGCCGGCGCGGTCGGCGTACTCGGAGAACAACCGGAAGAACGACCGCCACGGCAGGTATTCGCCGAACGGCTGGATGATCTTCTTGTCGTGCCGCTCCCCCGGACCGGTCTGCGCGTCCCACACGATCACCGAATTGGTGGTGGTGCGGTCGTCGTTGACGAGCACCGCCCCGACGAGGATCGGCGCGTCGATCGCGGCGGACGCGGCGGAGATGTCGCGTGCGGCATCGGCGTTGCGCAGCGGGTCGATATCGGAGGCGTTCTCCGGCCAGATCACCACATCCGGGGCCGGGGCCCGTCCGGCGGCGACGTCCTCGGCGAGGACGAGGGTGCGGGCGACATGATTGTCGAGCACCGCCTTGCGTTGGGCGTTGAAGTCCAGGCCCAGGCGCGGCACACTGCCCTGGATCGCCGCGACCGTCACCGTCGACGACTCGTCGGTGGTGGTGCGCACCAGCGGCCACGCCGCCGCGGCGAGCAGCGGACCGAGCAGCGTCACCGCGACCGGCACCGTCCAGGCCCGCACGGGGCGGGGACGGCGGGAGGCGGTCAGGGCGAGGGCGGCGAGCCCGGCGCCGGTCGCGGCCACGGCGAACGACACCAGCGGGGCGCCGCCGACGACGGCTAGGGAGACGAACCCACCGTCGGGTTGGCCGAAGGCCAGCCGACCCCACGGGAACCCGCCGAACGGGACGCTCGAGCGCAACCATTCGGTCAGGCTCCACGCCGCCGCGATCCACAACGGCGCGACCGGCAGCGACCGCAGGTGCACCACCAGCGCCCCGAACAGGCCGACGAAGACCGCCTCGGCGGCGGCGAGCGCCAACCACGGCAACGGCCCGACATAGACGCCGATCCAGGGCAGTAGCGGCACCAGGAATCCGAGGCCGGCGAGATAGCCGTAGCCGAACCCGGCGCGTCGCCGCATCGGTACTGCAGTCGATACACCGACCAGGAGCGCGATCCCGACGGGGGCGAGGAACCACAGCGGACGCGGCGGGAACGACGCGAACAGCAAAACTCCCGCGACGACGGCCAGCAGCGCGCGCAGCGCGACGACACGCACCGCCCGCACGGTGACCGTCGCGAGGGGCCGGCCGGTCACCGCGCGTACACGACCCGGCCGCGGTGCACACTGCGCACCAGCACCGGATCGGCGGTGCCCGGGGCGAGATCCGGCAGCGGCGCCACCCGGGACCGCGGATCCGTCGACCATCGCTGCACCGAATCCTTCGGGGCGCTGACCACCAGCTCCCCGACCTCCCAGATCGCATACGACGCCGGCGCACCCGGATCGAGGGTGCCGGCCAGACCGTCACGCACCCCACCGGCACGCCACGCCCCGCGGGTCGCGGCGGCGAACGCCGCCCGCGGCGAGATCCCGCTGCCCTCGGTGCGGTGGTGCACCGCCGCCCGCAGCATCGGCCACGGCTGCGGCGCCGTCACCGGCGCATCCGAGCCGAACGCCAACGCCAGCCCGGTCGCTGCCAGCGGCGCGAACGCGTTCAACGCCGCGGCGCGGTCGGCGCCGAGCCGCTGCGCGTACATCCCGTCCGCCCCGCCCCACAGGGCGTCGAAGCTCGGCTGCATGCTCGCGATCACCCCGTACCGCGACAACACCTCCGCCTGCGCGACCGTCAACGACTCGACGTGCTCGAGCCGATGCCCGCGCGCGGCGAGCACCGGTCCCCCGACCTCCGCGGCGACCGCCTCGAAGGCCGCGACCGCGGCGGTGGTCGCCGCGTCACCGATGACGTGGAAACCGGCCTGAATGCCCGCCGAGGTGCACGCGCGCACGTGCGCGGTCAGCTCGTCCTCGGTCAGATAGCGGGTGCCGCAGCAGTCCGGCAGATCGTCGTACGGGCGGGCCAGCGCGGCGGTGTGCGAACCGATCGACCCGTCGACGAACAGATCCCCGCCCAGGGCATCGGCGCCGGTCTCGGCGAGCAGCTCCGCGGCTTCCTCGCCGGTGCGCGCCGCCTGACCCCAGTAGCCGCGCACCTGCACCGGATGGTCGGTGCCGAGCAGTTCGGTGAAGTCGTCGAGCCCGGAGATGTCGGGGCCGGCGCATTCGTGCACCGCGACGTAACCGTGCGCGGCGAAATCGTCGAGGGCCGCCAGGCGGGCGCGGGCACGCTGCGCGGCGGTCAGCCCGCGGCGGGCGGCGCCGCGCACCGCATGATGCGCCGCGGCGGTCAGCGGCTGCTGCGGATCGAAGCCGGCCAGCTCGTCGAGGGGTTCGGCGACGGCCCGCAACGCGCTCGACGCCGCCGCCGAATGCGCATCGATCCGGCCGAGATAGACGAGCCGGGCCGGGGCGGCGGCATCGAGGTCGGCGGTGGTCGGTGGCGTCGGGTCGGGCCAGCGGGTCTCGTCCCAGCCGTGCCCCCAGATCACCGCGTCGTCGTGCGCATCGGCGTGCGCGCGGACCCGGCGCAATGCGTCGTCGCGGTCGACGGCGTCGGTCAGATCCAGCCCGGTCAACGCCAGGCCGTGGCTGGTGGTGTGCACGTGGGTGTCGACGAAACCGGGGGCGACGAACGCGCCGTGCAGATCGACGATCTCGGCGTCCGGGTGCAGGGCGCGGCCGGGCCGGTCCTGCCCGACCCACACGACCGTGCCGTCGGTGACGGCCATCGCGGTGGCATCGGGGGCGCTGGCGCTGTAGATGCGGACGCCGACGAGAAGCTGGGTGTGCGGTGCAGGGCTCACGAGTGCCCAGTCTGCCCGTTACCGCTCCTCGTGGCGGCGCGGGGTCTCCACGATCTCCCCTTCGAGCACGGTGCCACGGTCGTCGACCTGCTCGGTCACGGCCGCACCACCGGTCAGGTGCGGGGCACCACCGACGACACTGTGATCGACGACCTGCCCGTCGACCACCACCAGCCGCTGCGCGGAGAACTCGGTGACGCGGGCCCGCCGCGCGACCAGCGTGCGCACCGCCGGACGCAGCGCGGCGCGGGACGGCAGCAACAGCAGCACCCCGAGCACGGTGCTGACGATGCCGGGAATCAGCACCAGGGCCGCGCCGGCGCCGATGAGCGCGCCGTCGGTGAGCACCCGCTCCGGGGAATTCGCGTGCGGTGCCCGGCCGCCGCGCAGCTCACCGAGGTTGCGCAGCGCGCGGCGACCCAGGGCGGCAAGCACGAGATAACCGGCGGCGCTGACACCGAGGAAGATCAACACGGTGGCCAGGGCTCCGAGGGTGGAGCCGAGCCAGGCCAGCACCGCGATCTCCGCCACGACGTAGAGCACGAACAACAACGGGTACACGGCGGGACTTCCTTCCGTCGGCGGTTTCTGTCCGGTCAACGAACGGGCCACCGGTTTTGCTCCCGCACCCGACCCGCGGATGCGGCGCGTGATCGAATGGCCGCCATGACTGCAGGTGACTGGGCGTTGCTGATGACCGCCGCGACAGCCGCCGGCTGGGTGGACGCGGTGGTCGGCGGCGGCGGGCTGATCCTGCTGCCCGCCCTGTTCCTCGTCGCCCCGCAATTGACGCCACAGGCGGCGCTGGCGACGAACAAGCTCACCGCGATCTGCGGGACCGGCGCGGCGGTGCTGACCTTCGCGCGGCGCATCCCGCTGCGCTGGTCGCTGCTCGGCCCCGCCGCCCTGGTCGCCGCGCTGGCCGCGGCGGCGGGGGCGGCGGCGGTCTCGCTCATCGACCGGGAGGTGTTCATCCCGATCGTGATGGTCGTGCTCGTCGCGGTGGCGGTGTTCGTCACCGCCCGCCCGAAACTCGGCACCGGCAGCACCCGCCGCCCGTCCACGCTGCGGCTGGCCACCGTCGTGGTCACGGCCGCGGCGGTGATCGGCTTCTACGACGGGATCCTCGGGCCCGGCACCGGCACCTTCTTCATCATCGTGTTCGCGGCGATGCTCGGCAGCGAGTTCGTCACCTCGGCGGCGATGGCGAAGGTGCTCAACTTCGGCTCGAATCTCGGGGCGCTGGTCCTGTTCGCCGTCGGCGGGCACGTGTGGTGGGCGCTCGGGGCGGCGCTGGCGGTGTGCAATGTCGCCGGCTCGGTGCTCGGCTCCCGGATGGCGCTCGCCCGCGGCGCCGGGTTCGTGCGGGTGGTGTTGCTGGTCGTGGTGATCGCCATGGTGATCCGCCTCGGCATCGAACAGTTCGGCTGAACCACCCCGCGGGGCTCGGTGCGGCAACCCCGATGCCGCACATCCCGGCGTTACCGTGGGCGGGTGAATGCGGTGGACGACGATTTCCTGGCCCTGCCGTTGCACGCGGCCGCCGACGCGGGCCTGACGGTCGCGCGGGCGGCGGGCGCGAGTCACGCCGATGTGCGGGTGCATCGGATCCGGACCGGGACGAGCACCCTGCGCGACGGCGCCCTGCAGGCGGCGGTGGACGACAGCGACTGCGGGGTGGCGGTGCGGGTGCTGCTCGACGGCACCTGGGGATTCGCGTCGCATCCGGTGCCCGGCCCGGACGGCGCCGCCGACGCCGCGGCCCGCGCCGTCGCGGTCGCCCGCACCCTGCGCGCGTTGAACCGGGATCCGGTGCAGTGGGCCGACGAACCGGTCCACCGGGACGCGGTGTGGGTCTCGCCGTACGAGATCGACCCGTTCACCGTCCCCGCCGCCGAGCGCATCGCGTTGCTCGAGGACCGTTCGCGGCGACTGCAGGACGCCGACGGCGTCGACCACGTCGCCGCGAATCTGACGCTGGTCAAGGAACAGACCTTCTACGCCGATCTCGCCGGGTCGACGATCACCCAGCAGCGGGTGCGGATCCACTCCGACCTCGACGCGACCCGCGTCGACCGTGCGGCCGGCACCTTCGAGTCGATGCGCACCCTGGCCCCGCCGGCCGGCCGCGGCTGGGAGTATGTGGCCTCGGACCGGTGGTGGGACTGGAGCCGTGAGCTCGCCGAACTGCCCGAGCAGCTCGCGGAGAAGGCGCAGGCCCCGTCGGTGATCCCGGGCCGCACCGATCTGGTGATCGACCCGACGAATCTGTGGCTGACGATCCACGAATCGGTCGGGCACGCCACCGAATACGACCGCGCCATCGGCTACGAGGCCGCCTACGCCGGCACCTCCTTCGCCACCCCCGACCTGCTCGGCAGCCTGCGCTACGGCAGCGACGTCATGCATGTCACCGCCGACCGCACCGAACCGCACGGCATGGCCACCGTCGGCTACGACGACGACGGGGTCGCCGCCCAGTCCTGGGATCTCGTGAAGGACGGGGTGCTCGTCGGCTACCAACTCGACCGGGCGTTCGCCCCGAAGCTCGGGGTGGCCCGCTCGAACGGCTGCGCCTACGCCGATTCGGCGCATCACGTGCCGATCCAGCGGATGGCGAACGTGTCGCTGCGACCCGATCCGAGCGTCGATCGCAGCACCGCCGATCTGATCGCCGGGGTCGACGACGGGCTGTACATCGTCGGCGATCGCAGCTGGTCGATCGACATGCAGCGGCACAACTTCCAGTTCACCGGTCAGCGGTTCTACCGGATCCGCGGCGGCCGGCTCGCCGGGCAGGTCCGCGATGTGGCCTATCAGGCGTCGACCACCGAGTTCTGGGGTGCCCTCGAGGCAGTCGGCGGCGCGTCGACCTGGCAGCTCGGCGGCGCGATGAACTGCGGCAAGGCGCAACCCGGGCAGGTCGCGTCCGTCTCGCACGGCTGCCCGTCGGTGCTGGTGCGCGGCGTGAACGTGCTCAACACGGTGCAGGAAGGTGGCCGATGATCCCCGGAGACCGACTCGTCGAAACCGCCCTGGCGACCTCGCCTGCCGACGAGACCATCGTGATGGTCACCGACAGTGCCGAGGCGTCGCTGCGGTGGGCCGGCAGTTCGATGACCACCAACGGCTCCGCCCGTGCCCGCGGCGCCACGATCCTCGCGATCCGCCGCACCCCCGACGGGGCGCACTGCGGGGTGGTCAGCGCCCCGATCGTCGACGCCGACGACATCGGCGCGGTGGTTGCCGCGGCGTGGGCGGCCGCGCAGCAGGCCCCGGCGGCCCCGGATGCGATGCCGTTGATCGACGGCGACGACACCGACCCGCAGTGGGGCGACGAGGCCGTCGGCACCGACGTCGAGGTCTTCGCCCCGCTCCTCGACGGGCTCGCCGCCGGCTTCGACGACACCGACGCCCTCTACGGATTCGCCCACCACCAATCCACGACGATGTGGCTGGGCACCTCCACCGGGGTGCGGCGCCGCTGGGTGCAACGCGACGGGTCGCTCGAGATCAACTGCAAACGCGGCGGCCTGACCGGGGCGAGCGCCTGGGTCGGCGCCGGCACCGTCGACTTCACCGACATCGCGATGGATCCGCTGCGCGCCGAACTGGCGCGGCGGATGGACTGGGCCGGTACCCGCGTCCACCTGCCCGCCGGACGGTACGAGACGCTGCTGCCACCCTCGGTGGTCGCGGACCTGATGATCCCGCTGCTGTGGTCCCTCGACGGGCGCGGCGCCGAGGAGGGCCGGTCGGTGTGGGCGGGGCCCGGCGGACCCCGCCTCGGCGAGCAGATCGCCGCGCTGCCGGTGACGTTGACGTCCGATCCGGCCGCCCCGGGGCTCGGTTATGCGCCGTTCGTGGTCGCCACCGCCTCCACCGACAGCGTCTCGGTGTTCGACACCGGGATGAGCGCCTCGCGGGTCGACTGGCTCCGCGACGGCGCCCTGCACGCGCTGGCGTATCCGCGGGCCGCAGCCGCCGAATTCGGGGCCACCCCCACGGCGCCGGGTGAGAATCTGCTGCTCACCGGTGGCAGCACCGCCGATGTGGACGACATGATCGCCCGCACCGAACGCGGTCTGCTGCTGACCACCGTGTGGTACCTGCGGGAGGTCGATCCGGCGGTGCTGTTGCTGACCGGCCTGACCCGCGACGGGGTGTATCTCGTCGAGGACGGGCAGGTGCGGGCGGCGGTGAACAACTTCCGGTTCAACGAATCCCCGGTCGATCTGCTCGGCCGCGCCACCGAGATCGGCGCCACCGAACGCACCCTGCCGCGGGAGTGGAAGGACTGGTTCACCCGCACCGCGATGCCGCCGGTGCGCATCCCCGACTTCCACATGTCCTCGGTCAGCGCCGCCCACTGACCTCCGGTCCGGTCGGTGACGTCCATCGATCGGACCCGGTAGGGGCTCAGAGCAGGTCGGTGAGTTCCTTGCCGATCTCCTCGGGGGTGACCGTCGGCTCGAAGCGGCGCACCACCGCACCCTGCGGGTCGACGAGGAACTTGGTGAAGTTCCACTTCACCTCGTCGGTGCCGATCGCCTCCGGACGGGTCTTGCTCACGTGCTCGAACAGGAAACCGTGCTGCGGCCCGAAATCACCGGGAGCCTCGGCGCGCAGGTGCCGGTAAAGCGGGTGCGCGTCGTCGCCGTTGACATCGACCTTCGCGAACACCGGGAAGGTGACGTCGAAGTTCACGCGGCAGAACTCCTGGATCTCGCTGTCACTACCCGGTTCCTGACCACCGAACTGGTTGCACGGGAACGCCAGGATCTGCAGGCCGCGCTCGCCCAGCTCGCGGTGCAGCGCCTCGAGGGCCTCGTACTGCGGGGTCAGGCCGCACTTGCTGGCGACGTTGACGATCAGCAGATGCCGGCCGGCGAAGCGGGCGAGATCCTCGCTGCCGCCGTCGGCGGTGGCCACGGTGTACTCGTGCACGGACATGCGCTCTCCTGAACTGGGTTCGATCGGCTCCGCCCCGCAGGTGAGGCCGAGATCACCACGGACCCTACGGGATCGGACGACCCGGGCGGGGCTGCCGGTGCGGGGTCAGTCCAGGTCGCGGACGTGCCGGGCGGGGCTGCCCAGATGCAGCGTGTGCGGGGCACAGTCCTTCGTCACCAGCGAGTTCGCGCCGATCACCACACCGGCGCCGATGCTCACGCCCGGCATGACCACCGCACCGGAGCCGATCCACGCGCCGTCGCCGATGGTCACCGGCTCCCCCGTCAGCGTCGACGCGCGCTGTTCCGCGGTGCCCATGCGGTGGCTGCTGGTGAGCACCCGCACGTGGTCGCCGAGGAACACCCGCTGCCCGAGGGTGATGTCGGCGACCGTGTCGAAATAGCAACCGTGGTTGACGAACGAGCCCGCGCCGAGGGTGAGCCGGCCGAGGCCCTGCACCACCACGCCGGTGTGGATCAGGCTCGGCGGTGCGGCGTCGACACCGGCGCGGCGCAACCACTTCCAGCGACTCCCGCTGGAGATCAGCGGGCTGCTTGCGAGCGCCACCGCGATCGCCTGGGACCGATAGGTATGAGAACGAGCCACGACGCCTACCCGCCGAGCTTCTCGTCGGCAGGATCGAGCACACACGCCAACCCGACGGTGCCGGTGCGGCCGCGGCGCACCACGCTCGCGCCGACGATGATCCGGCCGAGCAGCCCGTACTTGCGGGCGATCAGCGACCGGGCGTGCGCCGACCCGTCGGCGTCGAGCACCTCCCCGGTGCCGGGCACCGCCGCCGACTTCGGGTTGCCGCGCGCGTCGCAGATCGCCAGGGACACCCGCGGATCGCGGCGCAGTCGCCGCACCTTGTAGGCGTCGGCGACCGTCCACACCAGCAGCCGGTTCCCGTCGGGCGCCGCCCACACCGGGGTGTCCACCGCGCTGCCGTCCTTGCGGTATGTGGTCAGCAGCACGAACTTGGCGGCGGCGAGGTCCGCGAAGGTGGGGGTCGTCGACTCGGGCATGGCCACCACCCTACAAACCGCCCGGTCTCACGGCACCGCTCGTCCCCCCGGCGCCGCGTTCTACGCTGGCGGTCATGGCCGATACCGCTGTCGACGTGCACCTGCCCGCCGGGCACCTGACCTCCGCGCAGGTGCAGGTGCTCGCCGAACTCGCCCACACCCACGGCGGCGGCGAACTGCACCTGACCGCCCATGCCCAGCTGCGGGTGCGCGGCGACCACGCCGCGATCAGCGCGGCCGTCACCGCCGCCGGTCTCACCGTCGACGTGCCCACCCGCGCACGGCTTCTCGTCTCCCCGCTCAGCGGCCGCATCGGCGGACACCACGACCTGCGCGAACTCACCGCCACGGTGATCGCGCGCCTGGACGACCGGCCGGTGGCGGCCGGCACCGTCCTCGGGCTCGACGACGGCACCGGCGACATCGTCGCCCTCGCCTCCACCGTCGCGGTCCTCGCCCGCCCCGACGGCCGCTTCGCGGTGATCCGCGACGGCGCCGACACCGGGGTGCGCGTCGACCCGCAGGACGCCGCCGAGGCGCTGCTCACCCCACCGACCGACCCCACCGGGGATCCGGAACCGGTACCGGAGCAGCCGCGGCCACCGATCGGGTGGCTCGACCAGCCCGACGGGGCCGTCACCCTCGCCGGCGGGCTGCCCGGCGGGATCCTTCCCGCACGACTGGCGGAATTCCTCGCCGCCGTCGAACGTCCGGTGATCGTCACCCCGTGGCGGTCGGTGCTGCTGTGCGATCTCGACGAGTGGACCGCCGAACAGGTGGTGCGGGTGCTCGCCCCGATGGGGTTGATCTTCGACGCCGACTCCCCGCATCTGCGCTGAGCCGCCGCTGACCTGCACGAACGGGCGGACTTCGCGAACCGGACCGTCGCCCCCGATCCGGCCCGCCGACGGTTCGGCCGCGCCTATCGTGGACGGATGAGCGGTCCGACAGCGGAATCCGACAGTTATGACGTGATCGTCCTCGGCGCGGGCCCGGCCGGGGAGAACGCCGCCCAGTACGCCATCGCCGGCAGCGACCGCACCGCGGTGCTCGTCGAACACGAACTCGTCGGCGGCGAATGTTCCTACTGGGCCTGCATGCCCAGCAAAGCCCTGCTGCGCCCCACCCAGGTGCTCACCACCGCCCGCAACATGCCCGGCGTCGCCGACAAGATCAGCGCCCACGGCGTCGAGGTACCGGCCGTACTCGCCCGCCGCGACAGCTTCACCCACAACCGCGACGACAGTTCCCAGGTGGACTGGGCCGAGGGCGCGGGCATCGACGTCGTGCGCGGCCACGGCCGCCTCGACGGCGAACGCACCATCACCGTCTCCGGTGCCGACGGCGAGCGGCGCCTGCAGGCCCGGCACGCCGTCGTCCTGGCCACCGGCACGCTGCCCTCGATCCCGGACCTGCCCGGGCTGCGCGACGCGCTGCCGTGGACCTCCCGCGATGCGACGAACCTGCTCGAGGTCCCCCGCCGGGTGCTGGTGGTCGGCGGCGGTGTCGTCGCCTGCGAAACCGCCACCTGGCTGCGGCAACTCGGCGTCGAGGAACTCACCCTCGCGGTGCGCGGCGACCGGTTGCTGCCGCGCGTGGAGCCGTTCGCCGCCGAACGCGTCGCCACCCGCATGGCCCACAAGGGCCTGAATGTGCGCTACGGCACCGAGATCCGCTCGGTGCAGCGCCCCGACGTCAAGGACACCGGCGTCGGCCGCATCCACGGCGGTCCCGCCACCGTGGAGTTGTCCGACGGCAGCACTGTCGAGGTCGACGAGATCGTCGTCGCCGCCGGCCGCTGCCCCGCCGTGGACGGGCTCGGTCTCGACACTGTCGGCCTGACCGACGGGAAGGTGACCGTCGCCGACGATCTCACCGTCGACGGGGTCGACGGCCAGTGGCTGTATGCGGTCGGGGACATCGCCGGTCGCGCCGCACTGACCCACATGGGCAAATACCAGGCGCGGGTGTGCGGGGACGTCATCGCCGCCCGCGCCGAGAACCGCCCCACCGACGGGTCACGATTCCGGGCGAGCGCCGACCACGGCCAGGTCCCGCAGGTGATCTTCACCGTCCCGGAGATCGCCGCGGTCGGCCGCACCGCCGAGCAGGCCCGCGCCGACGGACTCGACGTCGAGGTCCTCGAGGCCGACATCGACGTCGCCGGGGCCTCGCTCGCCCGCGACGACTACGCCGGCCACGCCGCGCTCGTCGTCGACCGCGCCACCGACACCCTCGTCGGCGCGACCTTCGTCGGTCAGGAGGTCGCCGAACTCGTCCACGCCGCCACCATCGCCCTGGTCGGGAAGGTGCCGCTGGACGCCCTGTGGCATGCGGTGCCGTCCTACCCCACCATCAGCGAGATCTGGTTGCGGCTGCTCGAATCCCGCCGCAGCTGACCGCCTCTCGAACGTGCAGTTGTCGTGGCGACACGCCGCGTGGCGACGAGAACTGCACGCCGACGGTCAGCGCGGCAGACGCCGCCACACCGCGCGCGGCAGCAGGCGCATCCCGAAGAACACCGACGGCATGCTGCGCCGCACCCTGCGCTCCCCCGACGGTGCCGAGGGCACGCAGTTCCCCGCGGTCTACGTGCATTTCGGCACGTAGACCGGCGACTTGTTGGAGCCCGGGCCGACGATGAGCGCGGGTTGCCTCCGGTGATGCGGACGCCACGGACCTCATCAACAGCGGTGACTGTCACCTGATGCGCCGGTGCCGCCACCTACCTGCTCACCGTTTGTTTCACGCCCGTAGTTCCCTGGCTCCGACCGACACCACCACCAGGACGGTGGGTTTGACAATGTGACGGCCGACCGGCGCGGACGACATCGTGAACGATCGAAGATCGTCATTCCGATTCCCTGTCGATGTCCTTGTCGGCTCCCCGCGCCGGTGAAGGACAGTCGGACCGTAGGCTGGGACCAGGACGCGAGCGAGGGAAGGAGGCGATTGTGCTGGTAGGTGTGCTGGCCACAGTCCTCGGTTGTCTGCTCCATAAATGGGCAGCCGTGGCAGCCGCTCGACTGAATTTCGGCTCTCGGTTTCCTTATCTGTGGGGCATGTATCCGGTGCGTCCGACGCGTCGGGTCAAGCGCGCTCAGACAGCAGGGTGGCTGCTCAGCATTGTCGGTGCGTTCGGTGTCGCGAGGCGTTGTGGAATACGGCCCCTGGACGGAGTCTCGACGCCGTCCTCTCCATACTCGTCGTGGTCAACCTCGTCGTGGTCAACGCAGGTCCGAATCTCGTCACGACAGTCATTCATAACCGCACTGTTCCCCAACCTTGAGCAGTGGCGGTATCGGCTGTCGGGAACTTTCGCTCACGAATATTCAACATTCCCACAGACATCCGGCTGGTCCTGCAAGGTCGTGGACGCGATCGAGCGCTCCGAGACGGGCTGGACACGGACAAACGTCTACCTCGGGGTGCACGAGCGACGATGACCCTAGTCTCGGAAAGGTGCCTTTCGGAGAACTGGTCGCTCCGCCTCTGGGGCGGTAGGTGGACCCCTACCCGCAACGTCGCTGCTGAGGGGATCCCTGTGACTTTCCGAGACACGTCTCGACACCGATATCGTCCGGGTGTTCGCGCTGGCAGGTGTCGCCGTCGGCCTGATCTTGTATGTCGCTGCCTTCTTCATCACCGCACCGACCGAGGTGTGCATGACTCGACTGACATCGCACATGACCGGCTCCGAGGCAGTGGTAGCGACCTCAGCGAGCGCCGACAAGCAGTGGGTGGGGATCGTCGCATCCCGCTGTCAGTGGACGTTCGCGACCGGGCCCCACGCCGGCGCTTCCGTGTCCGAGCATGTCGTGGAATGGGGGCCGTCGGCATTGGCGATCGTTGGCCTTGTCGTCGCGGTGGCCGGCGTGGGGAGCTGGATGTGGTTCCGCACCAAGCACATAAATGTTGCGCGGACCGACCGCGGGTGACGTCACATCACGGAGGCGCGGATCGAGCGAGCGACACAGCAGACTCGGGGTCGTCTACCGATGCTGAATGCCGTTGTCGCTACGAACAATATTTGTCAGACCTGCCCCTGGTTCTGCAAAGTTATGGACGCGATCGGCCGGTCTCCGGCACCGTCCCGGTCCAGAAAACGCGCTCACCTTGGGTTTCGAGGCTGGCGGTGCGTAATTGACAATTAGCAGCACCGACTTCGCACAAACCATGAGTGACAAGGGGTCGCGTCAAGTTATCGTGCGGTTTCGCTTCGCGGGTGTAGGTTCTACGAGTCAGTATCGGTTTCCGTATTCGTGTCGGTGAACCCTCTCATCTCGGCGTTTCCCCAGTTCAGAGGTAGAGGCGCAGCGAGATGAGGACGGAATGTCTGTGGACTTCGACAAGCTCGCAAGCATCCCTGGCATGAGCTTGGAACCGAGCAGGTCCAGAGCTGCACTTGCACTACTGGACGACTTTCAGCGAGAACCTCCATTGTCGACTCTCCCGTCCAGGAGTGTTTCTGGGGATCGGCTGCGGCCTTCAACTCGGTTGTTCGTGCAAGTTCGGAAGGCCTACCTGGGTTGTTCGCCAGATCAATCGCGAATCATAGATTTGATCAAATAATGTCGGTAGCGGGTTCTCGCCCGGGTCTCATTCCGCGAACCTAGCAGCTGAAGTGTCAGTTTCCAGAAATGGTTCTTTGCAGGAAGGGATGAACACCGCCATCCCGTCACAGAAGGGGTGGAAATTTGATCAAATCTTGGTAGTCTCGGCACATCCTCGCTGTCATCATCGAGCTGAACTCTCGTTGTGGAAGGAGTTGCTGATATGAGGGAAGACATCCTCGGCCGGTCCCGCGTGGAGGACACCGACGAGTTGGTGCAGTTCTACCGCCGGCTCGAGACGATGGGCGCCGGAGCGTTGTGGACGGTGGCCAACGACATCGAGCCGTGGTATCCACAACCGAAATCGGTGCCGATGCTGTGGCGCTATGAGCAGCTGCGACCGTCGGTGCTCGAATCGGCCTCGTTGGTCTCCGGTGACGATGCCGGCCGACGGGTGGTGATGCTGGTCAACGACGGCCGCAAGGACCTCAGTGCGGCCGTGGGTCTGCTCTACACCGGACTGCAGATCATGAACCCGGGCGAGTCGATGACCGCACACCGACACGCAGCCTCCGCGCTGCGGTTCGTCATCGAAGGTGAAGGAGCGTGGACGATCGTCGACGGCGACCGACTCGAGGCCGGAGCGCGGGATTTCCTGATCACCCCGAGTGGCACCTGGCACGAACACGGCAACGATTCGGCCAGCTCCCCGGTGATCTGGCAGGACGGACTCGACATCCCCCTGGTCAACACACTCGACGCGAACTTCTACGCCGTGCATCCGGAGCTGCATCAGCAACCCGGAAAAGTCGTCAACACCTCGCTGCGCGAGTACGGGTCCGGGATCCTCACCCCCGCCGACCGCGGATGGAACAAGCGTTACTCCCCGCTGCTGGCCTACCCGTGGGAACGCACCTACGAGGCGTTGCTCGCCCGCGCGGAGGTCTCCGACGGATCACCGTACGACGGCATCATCATGGAGTACGTCAACCCGCTCACCGGCGGTTCGGTCATGCCGACGATGGGCGCGCACATGCAGCTGCTGCGTCCCGGTCAGGCCACGCTCGCGCATCGGCACACCGGGTCGGTGATCTACCACGTGGCCAAGGGCCGCGGTCATTCCATCATCGGCGGGCAGCGGTTCGACTGGCAGGAAAACGACATCTTCTGCGTGCCCTCGTGGGCCTGGCACGAACACGCCAACGACGACGACCGCAACGATGCGTGCCTGTTCTCGTTCAACGACTTCCCCGTCATGCACGCACTCGACCTCTACCAAGAAGCCGCCTACACCGACAACCACGGACACCAAACCGTAGAAGACACCCTCGAACCGGCGACGACGGTGCAGCAGTAAGTACATCACCACCGTGGATGCAGTGCCCCGAGCACCGCAGACAACGGCCTCGAAGAAGGATCTGGAACTTCCATGGGTAAGTACATCGATATCGTTAAGGCCTCTGGCGAAACATTCGCCGCCTACCTCGCCGAACCCGAGCAGGGATCCGGACCCGGCCTGGTCTTGTTACAGGAGATCTTCGGCGTCAACGACTACATGCGCGAAACCGCCGAGCTGTACGCCCGAGAAGGCTATGTCGTGCTCGTGCCGGACCTGTTCTGGCGATCCGAACCGCGCGTGGAACTGGGTTACGACGACAACGGCGTTGCCCGCGGACTGCAACTTCGAGATGCGCTCGACAATGACACCGCGATCGACGACATCGCCGATACCATTCGCACCCTGCGTGCGTTCGACAATCAGGCCGGGGGGGTTGGCATCGTTGGATACTGCATGGGCGGGTTACTGTCCTATCTATCGGCGGTCCGTCTCGACATCGACTGCGCGGTAAGTTATTACGGTGTCGGCGTACATGAGCACCTCGACGAGGCAAAGAACCTGCAGGTGCCGACTTCATTCCACCTGGCCGAGCTGGACGCATTCTGCCCCGAGCCGGCGCGAACCGCTATCCGTGCAGCGTTTACCGACAACGATCTTGTGCAGATCTACGACTACGACGGTGTAGACCACGCGTTCGGCACGACCGGACGAGACGTATTCGATCCGGTTGCAGCCGACCTCGCTTACGCTCGAACACTGGCAGTGCTACGCAACACGATCGGCCCCCGATACGATCTCAACGCGATCTGGGACAATCACGTCTACCACGAATTCGTCACCCGCGATGTGCCCGCGACCATGGCGACGATGATCGACGAACCGTACGTCAACCACATCCCGACACTTACTGGCGGAGTGGGACAGAAGGATCTGTCCCGGTTCTATGCCTACCACTTCGTCCCTACCAATCCCTCCGACCTGAAGTCCATCACCCTGTCTCGTACCGTCGGTGCCAACCGGATTGTCGAAGAACAGCTGCTGTGCTTCACACATGATCGAGAGATGGATTGGCTTCTTCCCGGTATCCCGCCCACCGGCAAGTATGTGGAGATCCCCCTCGTGGCCATCGTCACCATCGAAGGCGACAAGCTTTGCAACGAACATATCTACTGGGATCAGGCCGGTGTGTTGGTGCAGATCGGCTTGCTGGAACCGACCGGACTTCCTGTGGCAGGAATCGAACAAGCACGCAAGCTGGTCGACAAGACTTTGCCGTCGAACGAGTTGATGGCGAAATGGTCCACCAGCGAGGGGAAGCCGATTTCGTGACGGCCTCCGCACCGGAACAACACCGTAGCGCTTTGGTCACCGGCGGCGCCGGCGCCATCGGACGACATATCTGCCTTGCTCTGGCCCGATCCGGGTTCGCCGTCGGAGTCGGCTATCGAGGTGACAGCACACGGGCACAGGAAGTCGTAGATGAGATCAACACCGAGGGCGGAGCCGCAAGGGCCGTCCCAGCGGTGCTGGACGATCCGGACTCGGTGATTCCGACGATCGCAAGGATGCACGCCCAACTCGGCCCTCTGGGTGTGCTGGTGAACAATGCGGTGGCCTGGCCAGACAATGTCGAGCAGGCGGAGCCTTTCTACCAGACCACAATGGACTGGGCGTCGCTTGTGCGCACGAATCTCGAGGGCACCTTAGCGATCACTCGGCATTGCGCACAGGCAATGGCCCACCACCACTGGGGACGAATAATCACCGTCTCCACCGATCTGGTCGACGGTTCGATGCAGTCCGATGTCTCGTACATCGCCGCCAAGGGCGGGATGACTGCGGCCTCACGCGCGCTGGCGTGGGAGCTGGGGCCGGCAGGAGTCACGGTCAATCTCGTAGCTCCCGGCCTGACCGCCGAGAAAGGCGCCACGATTGCCCCGCATGTCGTCGCCGAGCTCGTCGAACACACTCCGCTTCGCCGGTTGGTGACAGCGGCCGAGGTCGCCGCGGCGGTGGCGTTCCTCGCGTCCGAGAATGCAGGCGCGATCACAGGACATGTCCTGACGGTCAGCGGCGGGCACTGAATCTCTTCGTTCCTTCGCTTCCGTCGAGCAGCAAAGGACGTAACGGAACCCGTGCGCCGCACACTCCGGCCGATAGACGAGGACAACGACACCGGACCCTAGACAGATGCAGTGCCCCGCCAAGCTCATCCTTGGCGGGGCACTGCATCTGTCCAGGACGAGAACCTCGCCTGCTTCAGAGTGACTGAACGCAACTCGTCTCGGAGCTGAACCCGTGGTACGGCTACAGCTTTTCCCACGTGTCGTCGGTGACACCCTCGTTCCGAAGAACTGCCTTGGACACCTTGCCGTTGGCAGTCAGCGGTAAGGCGGCGACTATACGCACATAGCGGGGCAGCGCAAAGGCCGGCAGATGAGGTTCCGCGAATGCCATCAGTTTTTCGATCTCGGTGGTACTACCGTCGGTCATCTGCAAGCAGACCATCACTTCGTCCTCACCGAGATCACTCGGTACTGCGATCGCTGCTGCTGCAGCCACCTCCGGATGCTCGAGGAAGGCAGCTTCGACTTCGTAGCTGGAGATGTTCTCGCCGCGGCGACGGATCGAGTCTTTCAGCCGGTCGACGTATCGGTACATACCATCTGACTGTTTCCTCACCAGATCACCGGTGTGAAACCACAGATTGCGACGTGAGGAAGTCGTGGCCTCGGGGGCGTTGAAATCCCCCGCCGAGATCAGAGCAGGTTGCCGGGGGCGAATGACGAGCTCACCGACGTGCCCGTCCGGCAGCGGGCAATCCGCGGCATCGACGACAGCGACCTCGTAGTCCGGATGGGGAAATCCCAGCAGTCCTTCGGTGTGCTGGCCCAACGGGGTATAGAACGCCACTCCGATTTCGGTCATGCCGAAGCCCTCGGCCACTTCGACTCCGAAGTGGTCTTCGAAGTCGCGTTTGATGGCAGGTTCGATGCCTGGTCCGAGGATCACACGCAGTGCGGAGTTCTCCTTGTCGAACACCTCGGGTTTGCGGTTCCACAGCATGCTGCTCATCGCCCCGAGAAGGAAGGTGACCGTGGCCTCGGACTGACGCAGGCGGTCCCAGAACGCCGACACCGAGAACTTCGGACCGATGACCGCGCGTGCCTGGGCGCCCAGCGCCTGCAACAGCGTGGTCAGCGCATTGGTGTGAAATAGCGGCAAGCAGGTGTACAAGGTGTCGGCCGACGTCAACTGCAACTGCTCGGTGCAGATCACCGACCACCAAAAGAACTGCCCATGGGGCATGATGACACCCTTTGATGGTCCCGTGGTACCCGAGGTGAACAAGATGGCCGCCGTCGTCTCCGGCACTACCGTAACTGCTTCGGCGCCGGTCTCCCCGAGCTGGAACTCGACTGCATTCGCTACCGAAGCGTGGTGTCGATCCACTTCATCGTCGGCATATCCGTCCAGCGGCTCTGTCGAGATCCGGACCAACACCGGATCCGGGTGATCGAATACATCGCTCGCCTCGGCGAGATTGGTCTCGGTGACACGATCGAACACCACCACAGTAGGGCGTGCTGCGCGGAGTTGGTGGCGCAGCATCTCCCCCCGCAGTGCAGGGTTGAGAGGAGTGAATACTGCTGCGCTCCACGCACACCCGAGGAACAGTTCGATCATTTCTCGGCGATTGGCGGTGGCAACGACCACCCGGTCCCCGGGTGTGACACCGTGACGCTGCAAGAACTGCGCACAGCGGGCAGCGACATCGGCGAGGTCACGTCCGGTATAGGAGCGATCGGCGACGGTCAGTACCGGTTCATCCGCCTGGTGTTCAGCAGCGTGACAAATGATTTCTTGGAGCGTACGACGTCGATGAGGCCACTGACGCCACGGATGCGCCCCGGTCGATGCTGGGGTCTTCATTGTGCACTGTCTTTTCTGTCACCACCGGATCGGTGGCCACGTAGATAGGCCGCAATATCGGCAGGGCAGCCGAAGACTTCGGCAGCCCTGCCGTCACGGAAAGTGGTGTTACCGATCGTGAATGTGTTCGCGATCCCATGTGGTGTCGGTCCTGCCGCGCTCGCGGAGTTCCGCTTTGCGTATCTTGCCGTTGGCGGTCCTGGGCAGTTCGGCAACGATGTCGACGAAGCGGGGCACAGCGAACTTGGCCAGCCTGTCGCTGCAATGGGCCACGATGTCTGCTGGGTGCAGTTCGTAGCCCTCCTTGGGCACGACTGAGACCATGACCTCGTCCTCGGCCATGTCCGATGCCACCGGAAACGCCGCGGCGGTTCTCACGCCGGGATGCAGACAAAGAACCTGCTCGACCTCGAACGAGGAGATGTTCTCGCCGCGACGCCGGATCACGTCCTTGAGACGATCGACGAATCTGAACCATCCGTCCGGCTCCCGGACCACCCGATCACCGGTATGGAACCACAAGTTCTGCCAGGCTTCGACGGTCTTGTCCGGCATGGTGAAGTAGCCGGTGGCGAAGCCGAACGGCACACGGGATCGCAACAGCAGTTCGCCCGGAGTACCGTCCGGAACTTCCACGTCGTATTCGTCGACGACAATCGCTTCGAAGTCGGGTTGCACGCGCCCCAGATAACCGGCCCGAGGCGCTTCTGGCGCCGAGTTGATCGTCGCGTTCGTTTCCGTGGATCCGAACCCGTCGCTGAGATCGAACCCGAAACGCTGCCGGAAAGGTTCGAACAAGGTGGCCGGTGTGGCCGGTGACAACGCGATACGCACCCGGTGGGCGCGGTCGAAGGGACCTGGCTCACGGGACCACAAGATGTTGATCATCGCACCGAGCAGATAGGTGACCGTAGCACCCGATTCGGTGACCTCTTGCCAGAATCGACTGGCGGAAAATCGTCTGCCGACAACGAAAGTGGCACCCGAGACCAGAGCCTGGACGAAGGTATTGAGGGCATTGGTGTGGAACAACGGCAGACAGGTGTAAAGGACATCCTTCTCGGTGATACCGAGCTGCTCACTGACATTGACGCCCCACCAGTAGAACTGGGCATGAGGGCAACACACTCCCTTGGACACACCGGTGGTGCCCGAGGTATAGAGCAGTGCTGCGGTGTCTCCCGGAGCAACAGGCGCGGCCGGTCTCGCACCCGAGAGTGCGGGGAATCGCTCGACACGTAGCGCAGAAACCGGCTCGGCGGAAGGGCTGTCCAAGGACCACACTCGCTCCAATGTGGAGGGGAGGGTGATCTCCTGGAGCCGTTCGAGCAGAGCGGGTTCGATGACCAGAATGCGGGCGCCGGAGTTGGCCAGCGCATGGAGAAGTTGCTCTCCTCGCAGTTCTGCGTTCAAGGGCACCGCCACCGCCCCCATCCAGGTAGCTCCCAGGATGGTTTCCAGCAGTTCGAGTCGATTGCCCGTCAGTGTCGCGACTCGGTCTCCGGACCGGATTCCAGCCTGTTCGAACACCGCGGCCGTCATGGCAGCGCGATCACGAACCTGGATGTAGGTGTAGGACGAGCCGTCGATCTCGAGCAATGTCTTGCTCCCGAAGGCGTCGGCCTGTCGGTTCAACAACGCCGGCAACGTGCATTCGGTGATGGGCAGTCCACGTAAGGGCGCGGACGCACGTTCGCGTGCAGCTAGTTCCACTGTCATCGTTTCTCCTGGGCGTGGGGTGTCGGTACGTACCCGATCGGGTTGTCCGGCGCTGTCGGAGGTATCGAGGTCAGCTCGATCGTCGTTCCCGGTGTGATGGGCGGACCGTGGACGGCCGCGACGACGATGGGGCCGAGGTCGCAGCGGACGGAGGCGAAGCGAGTAGGTGGTTCGGTGTGTTGGGCGGTCCATTCTTCGACGGTGCCCTGCCGTGCCATGACGTTCTCGAATTCGTGACCATGGCAGTGAGGGCACAGGAGCCGGAACGGAAAGGCGACGGTGGCGCATCGGGTGCAGCGCTGCATCTGGATTCCGGTAGTCACATCGCCTCCAGAATCGTCATGTTGGCGCACGCACCATAGCGGTAGGTGACCATGCCGTATCCGGTCACTGCCGCCAGGCGTGCTTCGACTTGCCGCTTCCCGGCGTGCCCGAGCAACTGCGTAGTCGCTTCAACGAGCCCGTGCAGTCCCCCTGCCGACCCTGCCTGGCCTGCGGACAATTGCCCGCCCGAGGTGTTGACGGGCCATCGGTGGTGGAGCATGCGATGTACCGCTTTGCCGAAGTCGTCATCAGGCACGAGCCCGAGGTCGGCGAGTTGGATGAGCACCATCACGGGGTAGTCGTCGTAGACGTTGACGAGGTCGATATCGGTCGGGTCCACGCCGCTGCGCTCCCACAGACCGGGTGCGATATCTGTCAATCCTGTCTGTAATCCGTCACCGGTGTGGTTGTCCCAGTTGATACTCCCGCCGATGGCGCGAACTCGGACAGTATGTCGGTCGGCAGCCAGGTCCGCTCGGGTGACGACGACAGCATCAGCACCGCTGACGGGGGGAACGCAGTCGAAACGCCGCAGCGGTGCGGCCACCATCGGGGCGGCGAGGTAATCGTCGAGTGTCATGGGCGTGCGGTAGACCGCACGGGGATTCAGCGATGCCCATTGCCGCTGGGCCACAGCGATGGCGCCGTAGTCGGTTTCCGCCAGTTCGTACTTTTTCATGTGGCGCTGGGTCAGCAGAGCGAACATTGCGTTGGGACCCGACATACCGGCAGGTGTGACGTGGTCTCGAGTAATGCCGTTGTATTCGGAGACCAGGATCCGGAAGTCGTCATGAGTCATACGGTCACCAGCGGCGATGACAATTGTGTTGGCGTCGCCGGCTTCGACTGCGCGTACCGCGTGTTGGAGCATGTTGACCCCGCTGGCGCCGCCGTTGGTGTCTTCCATGATCCAGCGCAGACTCAAACCACACTTCACGGCCAGATCGACAGCATGGTCGGGTTTGAGGGTGAAGCTCGATACCGCCAGGCCATCGATATCCGCAATCGTCAAACCCGCGTCGGCGACAGCACTGCGGATGGCGGCAGCAAGCATCGATTGTGTAGTCGTAGCGCCGGCGGGATGCCGAGTGTAGGGCTCTTCTGCAGCGCCGATGAGGACAGCAGTGTTGGCGGCGCTCATACCGACTCTCCGATGCGTCCTGTGTTCGCTGAGTTGTGATCGCGACCCGAGCCCGGCGTCGAGGTCTGGAACCGGCTTGCGGGCTCGGGAGCGCAGTAGACCGCGATGGTGCTGATCAGACCGAGAATCGCCAGGTAGATGGCGATCGGCCAGAAGTGCCCGGCCCAGGCGAGCAGGGCCGTAGCGATGAGTGGGGCGACGCCACCGGCGAAGATCGCCGCGACTTCATGACCGATCGACAGACCGCTGTAGCGGACCTTGCCGGTGAACAACTCGCTGAAGAAACTCGGTTGGGTGCCGATCATGGCGCTATGGCACAGACCCACGGCGACGATAATGGCGATCCAGATCATTGCCGGTGTTCCCGTGTTCATCAGCAGGAAGAACGGCACTGCCCACACGACGACGCCGATCGCACCGAAGAGATAGACCGGTCGGCGACCCACACGGTCGGACAGTCTGCCGAAGCCGACCATGGTGAAGGTCTGCACGACGTTGGCCGCAATGATGGCCGGCAGGATGACATCGCTGCTGATACCCAGATGACTGCCGTACGCCAGGGAGAAGACCAGAAAGATGTAGGAGCCGCCGTTCTCGGCCATCCGCGCACCGACCGTGAGCAGGATGGAACGCCGTTGCGTGCGAATCGCCTCGAGTGCGGGGTAACGCTCGACCTTGCCTTCGGTCTGCAGTTCTTGGAAGACAGGGGTTTCGGTGATCTTCATGCGGATGATCAAACCGGCGAGCATGAGAACCAGACCCAGCAGGAAGGGGATGCGCCAACCCCATGTCAGAAACTGGTCGTCCGGAAGGAGAGTGACCAGGGCGAAGACCGACGATGACAAGATGAAACCGATGGTGACGCCGACCTGGCTGAAGGCGGAGAAGAAGCCTCGGCGATGGGGCTGAGCATTCTCACTGATCAGCAGCACAGCACCGCCCCATTCACCGCCGACTGCGATGCCCTGGATGATGCGAAGCACAACCAGCAGGACCGGGGCCCAGAAGCCGATTTGCTGATAGGTGGGAAGCAGACCGATCAGGGCGGTACATACGCCCATCATCATCAAGGTGATCACGAGCATCGACTTCCGGCCGAGTCGGTCACCGAAGTGACCGAAGACAACCCCACCGATGGGTCGGGCGACGAAGCCGATGGCGAAGGTGCCGAAAGCCGCCAGCGTACCGGTCAGCGAATCATCGCCGGTGAAGAACAATGGGCCGAAAACCAGTGCGGCGGCGGTGCCGTACAAGAAGAAGTCGTACCACTCGAGGGCGCTGCCGATCAAGCTGGCCGTTGCAACCCGTTTGATCGGAGTCGCCGGTGGTGAGGGATTGGATCCGGGATTGCCGGTGTCAGTTGTCATCGATCAGGTCCTTCGAACGTCTCACGTCCCGTGCGGAATATGTTCGGGAATCGGAGGGGATGTGGGAGGGGGCTTGTGGGGTCGGGCTCGATGGTGCGATCACCTTCGCAGTTGGGAGCCCCTCGAGGTGACCGAGGTGGCGGTCAAGTGGTTTGGTGTCCGTGGTTGTCGGTGTAGGCGGCTTCTTGGTAGAGGTCGAGTGCGTGCATGACGGGGAAGTCGTTGAACGAGAACAGGCACGCATCGTTGCGGTCGTCGTCGTTGGCGTGTTCGTGCCAGGCCCACGAGGGCACGCAGAAGATGTCGTTTTCCTGCCAGTCGAACCGCTGCCCGCCGATGATGGAATGACCGCGGCCCTTGGCCACGTGGTAGATCACCGACCCGGTGTGCCGATGCGCGAGCGTGGCCTGACCGGGACGCAGCAGCTGCATGTGCGCGCCCATCGTCGGCATGACCGAACCGCCGGTGAGCGGGTTGACGTACTCCATGATGATGCCGTCGTACGGTGATCCGTCGGAGACCTCCGCGCGGGCGAGCAACGCCTCGTAGGTGCGTTCCCACGGGTAGGCCAGCAGCGGGGAGTAACGCTTGTTCCATCCGCGGTCGGCGGGGGTGAGGATCCCGGACCCGTACTCGCGCAGCGAGGTGTTGACGACTTTTCCGGGTTGCTGATGCAGCTCCGGATGCACGGCGTAGAAGTTCGCGTCGAGTGTGTTGACCAGGGGGATGTCGAGTCCGTCCTGCCAGATCACCGGGGAGCTGGCCGAATCGTTGCCGTGTTCGTGCCAGGTGCCACTCGGGGTGATCAGGAAATCCCGCGCTCCGGCCTCGAGTCGGTCGCCGTCGACGATCGTCCACGCTCCTTCACCTTCGATGACGAACCGCAGCGCGGAGGCTGCGTGTCGGTGTGCGGTCATCGACTCGCCCGGGTTCATGATCTGCAGTCCGGTGTAGAGCAGACCCACGGCCGCACTGAGGTCCTTGCGGCCGTCGTTGACCAGCATCACCACCCGTCGGCCGGCATCGTCACCGGAGACCAACGAGGCCGATTCGAGCACCGACGGTCGCAGCTGCTCATAGCGCCACAGCATCGGCACCGATTTCGGTTGTGGATACCACGGCTCGATGTCGTTGGCCACCGTCCACAACGCTCCGGCGCCCATCGTCTCGAGCCGGCGGTAGAACTGCACCAACTCGTCGGTGTCCTCCACGCGGGACCGGCCGAGGATGTCTTCCCTCATATCAGCAACTCCTTCCTGCATCACTGCGGGGGAACAAACGCGTTGTGAGGGAACGGTAGACCCTAATTTGATCAAATGCGAGACCTGACAACGAATTTTTTCATGACGGAAACATGACTAGGCAAGAGGCACTCTTCGAATAGGTGGTGAATTACCTGCTCAAACCTCTGAACGCTCAACTCTCGATCGAGGCACCTCTTGCGAGTAGACGTATAATTTGATCAAATCCTAGGCATGATGGTCTACACGTTCAGCAACGAAGGACACCGGAGATGACCGCATACCCGAAGTTTCGAGCCGCCGCAGTGCAGGCGGCTCCGGAGTTCCTCGACACGCCCGCCACGGTGGACAAGGCATGCCGTCTGATCGCAGAGGCGAGCGCACACGGTGCTGAGCTGATCGCTTTTCCCGAGGTGTTCGTCTCGGCGTACCCCTACTGGAACTGGACCATGACGCCCGTTGAAGGGGGCCCCTGGTTCGAAAAGCTATTTCACGCAGCCATCGACATCCCCGGGCCCGAAGTCGCGGCCTTGTGCGCTGCTGCTCGCGCAGCCGATGCCCACGTCGTCATCGGAGTAAACGAACGAGATCCGTACTCCTTGGGCACGCTGTACAACTCGGTCCTGTTCATCAGCAATACGGGTGAACTACTGGGCGTCCACCGCAAGCTGGTGCCGACCTGGGCCGAGAAGCTGACCTGGGCCGGCGGAGACGGCAGCTCACTGCGCGTCTACGACACCGGTATCGGGCGACTCGGTGGACTGGCATGCGGGGAGAACACCAACACCTTGGCCCGGTTCAGTCTCCTGGCACAAGGAGAGCAGGTCCATATCGCCAACTACATCGCCCTTCCAGTCGCACCGGCCGAGTACGACATGGTCGAAGCCATCAAGACCCGCGCTGCTGCACACAGCTTCGAAGGCAAGGTCTTCACCATCGTCGCCTGTGCCGCGATCACAGATCAGATCGTCGATACCGTGGCACACAACGAGGCCGCCCGCGCGCTACTCGAGCGTCCGCACAGCGCCTTCAGTGGCATCTTCGGTCCGGACGGGCGCCTGATAACCACGCCCCTCATCGACGAGGAGGGAATCGTGTACGCCGACATCGACATCAATGCATCGATCCAACCCAAACAGATGCACGACATCATCGGCCACTACAACCGGTTCGACATCTTCCAACTCAGCGTCAACCAGCAACCGCAGTCCAGCGTCGTCCTCAACAGTCACCAGGCACCTACCTTCCCACCTCCCCACTTCACGGAAGTTCCTGGCGAGACCGAAACGGCCTAAGGGTTTTCCCGTACATTCATCGAACAAGGAGAATTTCGTGCGCTTTGTCAACTTCAGCTTCGGCACCGACGGGGAACGTCATCTCGGAGTCGTCCTCGACGATGCTCTCGTCCTCGATCTTGTCCCCGCCCTGCAGTCGGTGATCGATGTTCCCAACGACCTGCGCGACTACATCGCCGCCGGCCCGGACCTGCACCGCCGGGTCGCCCAGACCATCGCCACCACCCAGTCCTGGCCCGCAGAAGCCACCCGTTCACTGGACGAAGTGGTGCTGCACGCCCCATTCCGTCCCGGCAAGCTCATCGGTGTCGGACTGAACTACGTCGAGCACGTCGAAGAATCGAGCCGATCCCTCGACACCGACGAGAACCTGCCGACGCGACCGGTGCTGTTCAGCACACCGGGCACCGCGGTGATCGGCCCCGACGAGCCGATCCTGCACAACAGCGAGCTGACCGAACAGCTGGACTGGGAATGCGAACTCGCCGTGATCATCGGCGATATCGCCAAGTCGGTGACCGAAGACGACGCGATGAACCACGTCTTCGGCTACAGCATCGTCAACGACATCAGCGCCCGCGACCAGCGCCGCTCCGGGCAGTGGTTCTTCTCCAAGGGACAGGACAGCTACAAGCCCTTCGGTCCCATGGTCGTCACCGCGGACGAACTCGGTGACCCCCACACCCTCCAGTTGTCGCTGACCGTCAACGGTGAGCAGCGCCAGAACGGAAACTCTCGGCACATGTTGTTCAAGATTCCCCAGCTCATCGCCGATATCACCTCCGGAGTCACTCTCGAACCCGGCGATATCATCGCCACCGGCTCCCCTCAGGGCGTAGGTGCGGCGATGACCCCGCCGACGTACCTGACCCCGGGTGATGTCGTGGCCGCAACCATCGAAAAGATCGGCACCCTGGCCAACCCCGTCAAGGCGGTCTGACCATGACCACACCGGCATCCCCCCGCGCCTACCGCATCGGCCAGATCGTCCCGAGCTCCAACATCACGATGGAAACCGAGATCCCCGCGATGCTGCGCGCCCGCGAAGAGGTCGAACCCGAGCGCTTCACTTTCCACTCCTCGCGTATGCGGATGAAAGAAGTGACCAAGGCTCAGCTCGAAGCGATGGACGACGAGTCCGATCGCTGCGCCCTGGAGCTGTCCGACGCCCACGTCGATGTCCTCGGCTACGCCTGTCTGGTAGCGATCATGACCCGCGGCGCCGGGTACCACTGCACCTCGGAGAAGCGCCTGCACCAGGTGACCGTCGACAACGACGCCGAAGCGCCGGTGGTCACCAGCGCCGGCGCCCTGGTCGACGGGCTGAAGGTACTCGGTGCCCGCAAGGTCGCCCTCATCGCACCGTACATGCGCCCCCTGACCGAGCAGGTCGTCGACTACATCTCCGGTGAGGGCTTCGAGGTCACCGACTTCATCGCCCTCGAAATTCCCGACAACCTCGAGGTCGGCTCCCGGGACCCGATGGCGCTGGTGGACATCGTCGAACGACTCGACCACAGTCAGGCCGATGTAGTCGTGCTGTCCGCGTGCGTGCAGATGCCGTCGCTGGCAGCCGTCCAGGTCGTTCAGGACCGAATCGGCAAGCCTGTGCTGTCTGCAGCCGTCGCCACCACCTACCAGCTGCTGAAAGAACTCGGCCTGAAGCGGTACGTTCCCCGTGCAGGCGAACTGTTGAACGGGAGCTACTGATATGACCGCAGCCGGAGTGAAGAAACCCAAGCGCTCGACAACACTCGAACAGGCGTACAACGCCATTCTCGAGTCCATCTGCAACGGTGATATCCCGCCGGGCGCTCCACTCCGGCTGCAAGAGCTGTCGACCACCTTCGGGATGAGCATGATGCCCATCCGCGAGGCACTCCGCCAGCTCGAGGCCATCGGCGTGATCGAGATGACCCCCCACAAGGGGGCGCGGGTCCGAGAAATATCGACGGACGACCTCATCGACACCTACCGGACCCGCATCACGCTCGAAGGCATCCTCTGCAGCCGCGCCGCCGAAAATTTCGACGCAGACGACGAAGCGGCGGCCCGCGAGGCATTGGAACGGCAGCGCATCGCACTCGAAGACGGCGACATCATCGAGGCTCGCATCGCACACAAGGACTTCCACTACGCCATCTACCGCGCCGCCGGCTCGGTATGGATGCTCCGCTCCATCGACCCGACCTGGCTCAACAGCGAACGCTACCGTGTCACCAGCGAACAGGATGGTGACCAACTCACCCTCCGCCGCGAAGAACACGAACGCATGCTCGCAGCGTGCGTTGCGCACCGGCCCGAGCAGGCCCGCCAAGCCTTGCGAACCCACCTGATCAGCACCGTTGCCCATCTGGACAAGAACCTGGCCAAACGCCTGGACATCCTTACCGCCGGGGCGTGCTGTTGACCCAAGGCCGCTCCCCCATGTACTCGATCGACCCGACCGCCGACCCATATACTCGCTTCGATCCGGCCGTGATGCGTGCTGCGGACTTCTATCACGTCCTGGCTGCCTCGGTGGTGCCGCGCCCCATCGCCTGGGTGTCGACGCGCTCGAGCGCCGGGATCTTGAATCTCGCTCCGTACAGCTTCTTCACCGTTGCCTCCACCAAGCCTCCGATCGTGCAGTTCAACTCGGTCGGTCACAAGGACAGCTGGCGCAACATCACCGAAACCGGTGAATTCGTTGTGAACATCGGGACCGAAACACTCATCGACCCCATCAACGCCACCTCCGAATCCTTTCCATACGAGATCGATGAGTTCACCCAGGCGGGAATGAACCCCCACGACAGCGACGTCCTGGCTGTCCCTCGAGTTGCCGAAGCGCCGATCGCGTTCGAATGCGTCAAGCACACGATCGTGGAGATGGGAAACTGCTCATTGATCTTCGGACGCGTCGTCAACGTCGTTGTCGCTAGCGCCGTACTGGCCAAGGACGGACTTCCCGACTTTTCCAAGGTCGCACCGCCGAGCCGACTCGGACGTTCGGAGTGGGGCCTTGCCCCATCCACGGTGACACGCGTACGACCCTGACACCTCCAACGCAACCAGCAGGAGCATCGCGATGCGCATATATCCCGTGATCCACGTCCACGATCTCGACCAGGTGTCCGAACAAGTCGAGGTCGCTCGTCGACATCCCATTTCCGGAGTCTTTCTCATCGATCACGACGCAGATGACATCCGCCTGGCCCGATGCATCGATCACGTCCGCCTGAAGCAACCCGACATCTTCCTGGGCGCAAACGTCATTCGCCGCAGCGCAACTGAGGCACTGAACATCCTCGCACCGCACTTTCCTGGCGGTATTCCTCTCGACGCCATCTGGACCGACAACGCCGGCGTCTCCCTCGACGGCGACGACCACGAGTTCCGTTCACTCCACTCAGCACGAGAACGAACCGGATGGACCGGACTGCACTTCGGCGGCATCGCCTTCAAATACCAAACCCCCGTCTCAGAATCCGATCTTCCCCGCCTGGGCGAACTCGCACGCCGCCACGTCGATATCCCCACCACCTCCGGACCCGGCACAGGACTAGCCGCCGACACCCACAAACTTGAGGCCCTTCGCCAGGGACTCCACAACCATCCGCTCGCCTTGGCCAGCGGTGTCACGCCGGACAACGTCGAGTCATTCATAGGCCTTGTTGACCATATTCTCGTTTCCACAGGAATCGCCGACGACAACGACCGCATCGACTCCGGAAAGTTGGCGGCCCTACTCGAACGTTGCACTGTCGAACAAAAAAAATGAACCCTACTTCCGTCCCCGCGTAGACGGTGAAGCACCGAAGCGTTCCCGCGTTCCGCTGAAACGGAGAGTTCAGCCTTCGACCGGAACCTTCACATATGGGTGCCCCTCGTCTTCTAGGGGAATATGAGCAGCCCCGTTGCTGAGACCCGATTCCACTCCGAAGGTGTCAGGGTTCCCTGATGGACTATCAGGTAATCGGTGGATTCGTTTCTGACACATCGGATTAGTTGGTGTTCAGGGTGATTCGTCCTTCGAAGGCGATCGCGAAAGCGTTCAAGGCTCCTTCCACCGTGATGTCCATCGTGCGCGTCCTTTGCCGGTCGGGTCCAGAGCACGAGTGGCAGATACAGGCACGCGAGCGCGGCTGCTCGTTGGGAAACGCCCACGAGCCTGGTTCGTCCGCCGGTACCGGACGTTGAGCGACTCGATCGCGAACGCCCTCGCAAAGCATCCGGCGCATCGTGGTCCGACATTGGAGGAGCCGCGAAGGTCAGCCATCAATCTGCCCATGAGCGGTGGGGTTGACGGCGTGTGCTGTTCGACGATCCCTAACCAGCATGATTTCGAGTACAGGGCCAGAGCAGTGGTGAGACTTCGTTGCGCCGGGATGGACGCCCTGACTCTGGCAGTTGAAGTGGCTCCTGGTTCTTTGCAGCAGTCAATTCGTGGCCGAATCCGATGCTTGGCGGAGTAGGAACTTCGTGAGGTGAGCGCCCTACATCCGCGGTGCGCTGCTGATGGGCAGGTCGATGATGAACCGTGCCCCGCGGCCAGGGCCAGCACTGTCGGCGCGGATCCGGCCCTGGTGGGCCTCGACGAGTGCGCGGGTGATGGTCAGGCCGATTCCGCTGCCGCCGTGGCGGCGGTTGCGGGCGAGATCGGCTCGGTAGAAGCGGTCGAAGAGGTGATCGAGGTGTTCGGCGGCGATACCTTCTCCGGTGTCGGCGACCACGATCTCGGCGTAGGTGGGGTCGGTCTGCCGGCAGGTGATGGTGACGGTGCCCCCGTCGGGGGTGTGGCGCAGCGCGTTGTCGAGCAGGTTGCCCAGGACCTGCCCGAACCGGTCCGGGTCGACAGTGACCGGCACGGAGTGCTCGATGCAGGTCTCGAGGGTGACGCTCTTGTCGTCGTAGCGCGTGCGGACCGCCTCGGCGGCTGCGGTGATCAGGGTTGCGGTGTCGGTGGGGACCGGGATGATGCGGGTGAGATGTTCCTCGGCGCGGGAGACGGCGGTGATGTCCTGGGCGAGGCGGTCGAGGCGTTGGGTGGCGGCACGCAGGATTTGCAGAGTGTCCTCGTCCAGGCTGCGGACGCCGTCTTCGAGGGCTTCGAGGTAGGAGTCGAAAGTGGCGATCGGGGTGCGCATCTCGTGACCGAGGTCGGCGAGCATCCGGCGCCGGGTGGTTTCGGTGGCTTCGAGGCGGCGGGCGACTTCGTTGACGGTGACGGTGAGATCGTCGAATTCGCGGCCAAGTCCGGGGCTGTGCATGCGGGTGTCGTAGCGGCCGGCGGCGATCTGGGCGGTGGAGGTGGTCACCGCCGTCAGCGACCGTTGAACGCGCCGGGCGATGTACCAGCTCACCGCCAGGGACAGCAGCACCGCGATGGCGATGGCCAGTCCCCAGGCGAGGATGATCGCCCAGGTGAAGGCCTCTTCGACGTGATGGGCCTGGTTGGAGTTGTGGTCGATGCCGGCTTGACCGAGGTGATCGTGGAAGATGCCGGGTGCGAGCGCCGAGGCCACGATCCAGGCGCTGACGGCGCAGCCGAGCACCACCACGGTCAGGGCGAGGAACAGTCGGGTGCCGAAACTCGCGGTGTTGATGGTGCGGCGCAGGGACCCGCCTGGTGTGGACGATCGGGCGGTCATGATCCGGTGCCCATTCGGTAGCCGACACCGCGGATGGTGCGCACGTAGCGGCCGCGGGTGGCGTCGTCGCCGAGTTTGCGGCGCAGGTGCCCGATGTGCACGTCGACCAGGTGTTCGTCACCGACCCAGCTCGGCCCCCATACCGCTTCGATCAGCTGGGTGCGGGTGAGCACCACTCCGGGATCGCGTGCCAGGGCGGCAAGGATGTCGAATTCGGTGCGGGTCAGGGCGATCGGCCGCCCGGCGACGGTGGCCTCGCGGCCGTCGACGTCGAGGGCCAGGTCCCCGAAGCGGTGTGGCTGCGCAACGGTCGCGGCGATGGTGGTGCGGGGACGGCGCAGCATGGCCTGGATGCGCGCTGTCAGCTCGCGGGGGCTGAACGGTTTGGTCATGTAGTCGTCGGCGCCGACGGACAGCCCGATCAGGGTGTCGATCTCCTCGGTGCGGGCGGTGAGCATCACGACGTAGGCGTCGGAGAAGGTCCGCAGTTGCCGGCACACCTCCACCCCGTCCAGGCCCGGCAGTCCGAGGTCGAGGACCACCACATCGGGATCGACCTGCCGGGCGAGGGGAACGGCCTCGGCGCCGTCGCCGGTGACCGCGACCTCGAAACCGTCCCGCTCGAGATAGGAGCCCACCAGATCCGCCAGTGACGGTTCGTCCTCGACGACCATCGCCCGCAAGCCGGTGGAGGGACGCGCCGGCGTCGCCGGGTCGCTGCCGGGTGCGGGTGGTCGAGCAGAGGAGGTCATGGGGTCCATCATCGCCAGCACCGTCGCGGTGCCGGTATCGCGGCGACGCGACAGGGAGTTTCTTGAGCAAATCTTCATACGACCTCCATCGAACCTGTGGGGTGGGAACCCGATGCTGAAGCTACGAAACCGAGGGATGGAGACGATCATGATGGGCTGGGTCGGTGACATCGGTTGGGCGGGATGGACCGTCATGGCCGTGTGCATGCTCGCGTTCTGGACGGTGGTGATCTATCTGGTGGCCGTCATGTTCCGCGCCGACCGTACGAGCGGTCCTGCTGGCATCGAGCATGAGGGTGATCCGCTGCGGATGCTCGAAGAGCGGTTCGCCCGAGGCGACATCGACTCCGATGAGTTCGTCGCCCGGCGGCAGGTATTGACGCAGACCGGCAACCTCGCTGCGATTGCTGATCGGCGAGGGCAGGTCCGTGGGTAGATTGACCCGCCGAGCCTTCCTGATCGGCTCGATGCTGACCGGTGCCGGAGTCCTGGCGGCCTGTTCCGGGGCGGGGGCGGCGACCGGCGTGCCGGTGGCCGCCACGTCACCGGTGGTGCGTCGTCTCGAGCAGCAGCGACGTGTCCCGGGCCAGCAGGTGGTCTCGGCCCGGTTGACGCCGCGTCCGGTCGAGGTGGACCTCGGGGGACGCATCGTGTCCACCTGGGCCTATGACGATCAGGTGCCGGGACCGCTGATCCGTGCCCGAGCCGGGGATCTCCTGCGGGTGGAGGTCGACAACCAGCTACCAGCGGAGACGAGTGTGCACTGGCACGGGCTGGCGTTGAGCAACGACATGGACGGTGTTCCCGGGCTGACCCAGGACCCGATCGCCACCGCAGACCGATTCGTCTACGAGTTCACCGTCCCTCATGCGGGCACGTACTTCTATCACTCGCATTCGGGTCTGCAACTCGACCGCGGGCTCTACGGTGCGCTGATCATCGATGATCCGGCCGAGCCGGGCGACTACGACCACGAATGGATCGTGGTGCTCGACGACTGGCTCGACGGCACCGGCCGCACCCCCGACCAGGTGGCCCGCGAGCTCGGCATCGGCAGCGGAGCAGGAAACGGTGACGGCGCCGCGATGGGCACGATGGACCACGACGCCACGGATATGGACATGGGTGGGGAAACGATGCTCTCCCCGCTGCTCGGGGGCGCCGGGGACGTGCGCTATCCTCACTTCCTGCTCGGCGGGCGCGTGCCCGAAGATCCGATGGTCTGGACCGCCGCACCCGGACAACGAGCACGGATCCGGTTCGTCAACGCCGCCGCCGACACCGCCTTCCGGGTCGCGTTGGGTGGACACCGGATGACGGTCACCCACACCGACGGTTTCCCGGTCGTACCGCAGGACACCGACGCAGTGCTCATCGGCATGGGTGAGCGTGTCGACGTACTCGTCACCCTCGACGACGGGGTGTTCCCGCTGTTCGCTCAGGCCGAGGGCAAGACCGGGCACGGGCAGGCCGTGGTGCGCACCGCCTCTGGCGAGCTGCCACCACAACCCCGTCCCGACGAGCTCGATCGGCGGGTACTGCTCGGCACCGACCTTGCGCCACGGGAGTACGTGCGGCTGACCGAACGTGATCACGATCTGTACCACAGCGTGGACATGGGCGGCACCATGTCGCCGTACCGCTGGACCCTCAACGGTCGCGCCCACCCCGACAGTGCACCGCTGACCGTCAACGAAGGGCAACGGGTGCGCATGCGGATGCGCAACATGTCGGACATGTTCCACCCCATGCACCTGCACGGACACACCTTCGCGCTCACCGATACCGGACTGCGCAAGGACACCGTCACCATCGGGCCCATGCGCACCGTCGAGATCGAATTCGACACCGACAACCCCGGTCAATGGGCGTTGCACTGCCACAACGCCTATCACCAGGAAGCCGGAATGATGACCACCGTGTCCTACCTGGCGTGACCTGGGTCCTGCCGACCGGCGAGGCCGAACTGGGCCATCACGATGCCTGTGCTCGTTCGAGAAAGGAACACACCCTGATGAACAAGAAGACCCTTGCTGCCGGCGTCACCGCCCTGGCGGTGGTGTTCACCGCCGCTGCCTGCAGCGACTCCGACACCGGCACCACGGCCGCGACCTCGACCTCGACCTCGCCAGCTTCGGCGAGCACGCCCACCGAACAGACCGCGGCACACAACGATGCCGATGTGATGTTCGCGCAGATGATGATCCCGCACCACAGTCAGGCCATCGAGATGAGCGACATGATCTTGGCCAAGGACAACATCCCCGCCGAGGTCAGTGCCTTGGCCGAGCAGATCAAGGCCGCGCAGGGTCCGGAGATCGACCAACTCGAGTCCTGGCTCGATCAGTGGGGTGCACCCACCTCGATGCCCGACGGGGCTCACGACATGCCCAGCATGGACGAGGACATGGGCATGGATGGGATGAGCGACGGCATGAGCGGGATGGACGGGATGATGAGCGACGAGGACATGCAGGCACTATCGGATGCCCAGGGCACCGACGCGGCCCGCCTGTTCCTCAAGCAGATGATCACCCACCACGAAGGCGCCGTCGAGATGGCACGGACCGAGATCGCCGAGGGACAGTTCCCCGAGGCGGTGGTGATGGCCCGCAGCATCGTCGAGACCCAGCAGCAGGAAATCGAGACGATGCGCCAACTGCTCGACACCCTCTAACGCACCCCGCTCACCCCCGTCGGCCGCCCCAGACAGGAGCTTTTCGATGTCGCACCCGGAACACCGACACTCCCATCCGGCGCCGGCCGGACACGATCACGGCACCTCCACACAGAGCCCGCCGCCCGACGCGGAAGATGCGCATGCCGGGCACGGCGAACACCTCGCCCACCTCGGCGGGTCCGCCGAACACACCGGGCACGGCGGCCACGACCGGCACGCCGGGCACGGCGCGCACGGGGAGATGTTCCGCCGCCGCTTCTGGGTGTCGCTGATCCTGTCGATCCCGGTCGTGGGGTTCAGCCACATGGTCGCCGAGCTGCTCGGCTATCCCATGCCGGACTTCCCCGGGGCCATGTGGATTCCGCCGGTGCTGGGCACGGTGATCTTCGCCTACGGCGGCATGCCGTTCCTCACCGGCGGCTGGGCCGAACTGCGTTCGCGCCGCCCGGGAATGATGCTGCTGATCGCGATGGCCATCAGCGTCGCCTTCGCCGCCTCGTGGATCACCACGCTCGGCCTGGGCGGCTTCGACCTGGACTTCTGGTGGGAGCTGGCGCTGCTGATCGTGATCATGCTGCTCGGGCACTGGCTCGAGATGCGTGCCCTCGGTTCGGCCTCGGGAGCGCTCGACGCGCTGGCGGCGATGCTGCCCGACACCGCCGAGAAGATCACCGACGACGGCACCGAGGAGGTGCCGCTGTCGGAGTTGACCCTCGACGACGTGGTGCTCGTGCGGGCCGGGGCCCGCGTCCCGGCCGACGGCACGGTCGTCGACGGGCGCGCAGAGGTCGACGAGTCGATGATCACCGGCGAATCGAAGACCGTTACCCGCGAGAGCGGTGACACGGTGGTCGCCGGCACCGTCGCCACCGACAGCGCCCTGCGCGTACGGATCACTGCCATCGGTGAGGACACCGCCCTGGCCGGCATCCAACGCATGGTCGCCGACGCTCAGGCCTCCTCCTCGCGGGCACAGGCGCTGGCGGACAAGGCCGCGGCGTTCTTGTTCTACTTTGCCGCCATCACCGGGCTGCTCACCTTCGTGGTGTGGGCGTTGCTCGGCAACGTCGACGAAGCGGTGGTGCGCACGGTCACCGTGCTGGTCATCGCCTGTCCCCACGCCCTGGGGTTGGCGATCCCGCTGGTGATCGCGATCTCCACCGAACGCGCCGCCAAGGCCGGGGTGCTGGTCAAGGACCGTCTCGCCCTCGAACGCATGCGCACCGTCGAGGTGGTGCTGTTCGACAAGACCGGCACCCTGACCCAGGGCCAGCACCAGGTCACCGGCGTCGCGACCGCCGATGGGATCGGCGAGTCGTATCTGCTGGCCCGCGCCGCCGCGGTCGAAGCCGACAGTGAACATCCCGTCGCGCGTGCGATCGTGGCCGCAGCGGACACCGGTGTCCCGACGGGCGAGAAGATCACCGCCACCGACTTCCGGTCGTTGCCCGGCCGTGGCGTGCGCGCGGTCGTCGACGGCACCGAGGTCACCGTCGGCGGCCCCGCGATGCTCACCGACCTGGCGTTGTCGGTACCCGAGGAGGTCACCGCCGTCACCGAACAGTGGGTGCAGCGCGGAGCGTCGGTGCTGCACATCGCCGAAGGTGATCGGGTGCTCGGTGCCGTGGCGCTCGAGGACGCGGTCCGGGAGGAGTCCCGCCAGGCGATCGACGCCCTGCACGCCCGCGGAGTCAAGGTCGCGATGATCACCGGTGATGCCCGGCAGGTCGCCGACGCCGTCGCCGCCGATCTCGGCATCGACGAGGTGTTCGCCGAGGTGTTGCCCGAGCACAAGGACGCGAAGGTCACCGAACTGCAGCAGCGCGGGCACAAGGTCGCCATGGTCGGCGACGGGGTGAACGACGCCCCGGCCCTGGCCCGCGCCGACGTGGGGGTGGCGATCGGTGCCGGTACCGATGTGGCGATCGAATCCGCCGGGGTGGTGCTGGCGGCGAACGATCCGCGGGCGGTGCTGTCGATCATCGAGCTCTCCCACGCCAGTTACCGGAAGATGTGGCAGAACCTGGTGTGGGCGACCGGCTACAACATCATCGCTGTGCCCCTGGCCGCCGGTGTGCTCGCCTTCGTCGGGGTGGCGATCTCCCCGGCGGTGGCCGCGGTGCTCATGTCGGTTTCGACCATCGTCGTTGCCCTCAACGCACAACTGTTGCGCCGCCTCGACCTCGACCCCGCCCACTTAGCCCGCACCTGACCTGCGTGGCCCTGCCCCAGAGAGAAAGTTCTTCTGCGTCCATGTGGATATCGTTCGCGCGCCCCTGCCGGGGTGTGCTCGTCGCCGCTGCCCTGACCGTGCTCGTCGGATGCTCGACCCAGCAGCCCGCTACGACACCGACCCGATCGGGGTCTGTCCCGACCGCGGAGGTGCCCGCGGTGGCATTGACCCCTGCCCTCGATCACCTGCACGGGTTACACCTCGGTGCCGACGGCACGATCCTGGCCGGCACTCACACCGGCCTGGTCACCCTCGGCGTCGACGGGCGCACCACCCGGGTCGGCACCTCCGACGACGACTTCATGGGACTGACCGGGGTGCCCGGCACCGATCGGCTCTTCGCCTCCGGACATCCCGGACCGTCGAGTTCGGCACCGAACCCGCTCGGACTGATCGACAGCATCGACGGCGGACGGACATGGACCCCGAAATCCCTGACCGGAGAGGTGGACTTCCACGCCCTGGCCACCGACGGGACGGTGCTCGTCGGCTTCGACGGAACCACCGGACTGCTGGTCTCCACCGACGCCGGCACCACGTGGAGTTCGGGAGCCCCGCTGGCCGCCGCAGCACTGGCTGTCACCGACAGCGGTGTCTGGGCGGCCACCGCCGAGGGGCTGCAGCACAGCACCGATACCGCCCGCACCTTCACCACCATTCCCGAGGCCCCCACACTGGTATTGCTCTCCGCCGCCGGTGACGGATCCCTGTGGGGTGTCGACACCGACGGTGTCGCCTGGCGCAGCCACACCGGTCGAAATTGGGAACAGAAGGCAATGGTCGGTCCGGTCGAGGCGTTGCTGGCCGTCGATGCCGACACCGCCTATGCCGCCACCGCGCACGATCTCTACACCCTCGAGTGACCCGATACTGCCGAGCGCGGTCCCACCACTCGGCGCCGCCGACCGAGGGGACCGGTACCAAGTGCACCTCGCCTCGGCATCGGTCGCGGGAGGGGCTCAGCCGGCGGTTTCGGGTTGATCGGACAATCCCAGGCGCAGGTGCTCGCTGTGGTAGACGGCCTCGTCGAGAAGTTGGGCGACGTGGTTGTCGTAGAGGCTGTAGACGATGGAACGGCCCGCTCGGGTGCCGACAACCAAGCCGAGATTGCGGAGCAGGCGAAGCTGGTGGGAGACCGCGGACTGCTCCATTCCGACGGCCTCGGCCAGTTCGGTGACCGGGCGCGGGCCGTGGCGCAGTTCGGTGAGGATCAACAATCGGCTCGGCGTCGCCAAGGCCTGCAAGGTGGTGGCGACATGGGCGGCGGACTCGGCGTCCAGCCGGGCGGCCGGGCGGTCGCGGCCCTCGATTCCGTGTCCCATGACCGCGGAGCCTACCCCGAAATCAATACATGAAGACCTCTTCATTTGTTCTGTTATCGTGGTTCGCATCTGTTGTCTGTCGCCCTGGAGGTGACCTGTGGTCGCACCGACCGCCACATCCACCCATCCGCATCCGACGCCCCCGTCGACAGCGGTACGCCGTACGACCCTGTTCGAACTCACCGAGGTCCGCTGGGCCGGCGCAGCCCTCGTCCTGTTCCTCCTCGGTCTGATCGCCCAGTTCGCCGGTGCGCCGACCTGGACATGGTGGGCGCTGTATCTGGCCTGCTACGCCGCCGGCGGCTGGGAACCCGGCGCGGCCGGGATCCGGGCGCTGCGGGACAAGACCTTGGATGTGGATCTGCTGATGGTCCTCGCCGCGATCGGCGCGGCGGCCATCGGGCAGATCACCGACGGCGCACTGCTGATCGTCATCTTCGCTACCTCCGGCGCGTTGGAAGCATGGGCGACCGCCCGCACCGAGGACTCGGTGCGCGGACTACTGGAGCTCGCCCCGGAGACCGCCACCCGCCTCGATGCCGACGGCCGGGAACACTCGGTTGCCGCGGCCGAACTCGAGGTCGACGACCTGGTGCTGGTGCGCCCCGGGGAGCGGATCCCGGCCGATGCGACGGTCATCGGCGGGGGCAGCGAGGTCGATCAGGCCAGCATCACCGGCGAGCCCCTGCCGGTGGACAAGACCGCCGGGGACGAGGTGTTCGCCGGGACCGTCAACGGCACCGGTGTCCTGCGGTTGCGGGTGGTTCGCCGGGCCGCCGATTCGGTGATCGCCCGCATCGCCACTTTGGTCGAGGAGGCCGGCCGCACCAAGGCCACCACGCAGTTGTTCATCGAGAAGATCGAGCAGCGCTACTCGGTGGGCATGGTCGCGGTGACCCTCGCGGTGTTCACCATCCCACTGCTGTTCGGCGAACCGCTCGAACGTGCACTGGTGCGGGCGATGACATTCATGATCGTCGCGTCCCCGTGTGCGGTGGTGCTGGCAACGATGCCACCGCTGCTGGCTGCCATCGCCAACGCCGGCCGCCACGGGGTGCTGGTCAAATCCGCCGTGGTGATGGAACAGCTCGGCACCGCCACCCGCCTCGCATTCGACAAGACCGGCACCCTGACCCACGGCACCCCCGAACTCGTCCGGATCGAGGCGGTGGACCCGCGAGTCGACCCCGACGAAGTGCTGCGGTGGGCGGCCGCTGCCGAACACCCCAGCGAGCATCCGCTCGCCGCGGCGATCATGCGCGCCGCACATACCCGCACCCTGACCTGGCCGGCAGCACAGCAATTCACCGCACTGCCGGGCCGCGGGGTCTCCGCCCTGATCGACGACCACATCGTCACTGTCGGCGCCCCGGCCGCGCTGCTCGAACGACACAGCACCCACCCCCCCGCCGTTACCGTGGTCGAGGACTTCCAGAACCAGGGTTACACCGCGGTGGTCGTCACCCGCGACGATCATCCCGTCGGGGTGCTGGGCCTGACCGACACACTGCGCCCGCAGGCAGCGATCGCCGTGGCCGCCACTCGGGCGCTCATCGGCACCGCCCCCACGCTGCTGACCGGCGACAATCCGGTCGTCGCCGCACGGCTCGCCGCCGAGGTCGGCATCAGCGAGGTACAGGCCGGGCTGCTGCCCGACGACAAGGTCGCCGCCGTACGCGCGCTGCAGGCCGACGGAGAAAAAGTTGTCGTCGTCGGCGACGGCATCAACGACGCCCCCGCGCTGGCCGCTGCGCATGTCGGTATCGCCATGGGCGGCGCCGGATCGGACCTGACCTTGCAGACCGCCGACGCGGTCGTCGTCCGCGACGACCTCACCACCATCCCCACGGTGATCCACCTGGCACGGCGGGCCCGACGCGTGGTCATCGCCAACCTCGCCATCGCCGCCTCGGTCATCGCGGCCCTGGTGACCTGGGACCTGGTCGGCCCCCTGCCGTTGCCGCTGGCGGTGGCCGGCCATGAAGGCTCCACCATCCTCGTCGGCCTCAACGGACTGCGGCTGCTGCGAGAGACCGCATGGCGCCGTGCTGTCCGCACAGGCTGACACGGTCCCGCGGCACACGTGTGACCTCGCCACCGGTGGTGATCTGACCGAATCCACCTTCGGCGCTCACCCAACCCGGCCGTGCGGGACAGCACGGTCGAACCCGAACGCCGCGGAACGATCAGCCCTTCGCTGCGTCGGCGCTCGCACAGTTCATTACGGGCGAAGCGTTTCCGCAGGGCGTGACTGCCGGACTGTGGTCACCCCACCTCTACTGCAAATGCCGATACAGCGTCGTACGACCAACCCCAAGAATCTCCGCGATCTCGACCTGACTCATTCCGTTGTCGCGCATCAACTTCGCCTGCTTGATCTTCTTCGCCGTCATCTTCGGCGGCCGGCCCCCGACCCGGCCCCGAGCTCGGGCCGCTGCAAGTCCGGCCGAGGTGCGTTCACGGATGAGGTTGCGCTCGAACTCGGCGAGCGCACCGAAGATCGAGAAGATCAGCTTGCCGCCGGCCGTGGTGGTGTCGATCGACTCGGTCACCGACCGGAACCCGATGCCCCGTTCCTCGAGATCGGTGACCACCTGAAGCAGATGCGGCAGGGAGCGGCCGAGCCGATCGAGCCGCCACACCACCAGGGTGTCGCCAGCCCGCAGGTGCGAGAACAGGTCGTCGAGTTGCGGCCGGGCGGTCGTGGCACCGCTGGCGGTCTCGGTCCAGATCCGCGAACACCCCGCCGCCCTCAGCGCGTCGCTCTGCAGATCGAGGGTCTGATCGGTCGTCGAGACCCTCGCATAGCCCAAAAGTTCGCTCACAAGCTCGCAGTGTTCCATAACTCGCCGACAAGGCTGGTTTTGAACCAGAGGTTTTAGACATGGGTTTCGGAACAGTTGTCGCGCCTAGTCGGTTGTGACCTTCAGAAAGAGATGGCTGGAGATCTTCGATGAAATGTGGCATTGAGCCAGAGGCCACCGGCCGCTGTTGACCGATGAGTGCACCCCTGCACCCGGTAATCTCCAGATCGGGTTCGGATTCGGACAACTCGTAGAGGCCGTATCGAAGGAGACGTACAGAAGTGCAGCCACGACGTCGCGGGGTGAAGGCTCTGGCAGCAGTAGCCGTCTGCGCTGTTGTGGCTGCTGCGGCGATCGGAGTGTGGAAGACCGGATCGAGGGACACTCCGGCCGCGGCGCGCAGTCACGATGCGGCGAGTACGCCATCCAGCCCGACCTCAGCCCCGGAATCGTCTATCGAGAATCCGCCCGATCCCGTTGGTACGTCGGAGCGTTTGACGACCGTCGTGCAACGCGCCGCGGAGTTGTTGCGGGTCAACGGCGCCGCATGGGGGCCGCAGGTCGCCACCGGGACCGAACTGTCCATCGGCGAAGCACTTGCGCAAGCCAGTTCGGTACCTGGGGACGCCACGATCGCGGAAATGGAATGGCTACGCCAGGCGGATCGGGACGGGATGTACGACGACCCGAATCGCCCTCTCGACAGGCTGGTTCAGCACCTCGAGGCGACCACGATCACCGACGCTGACCTCGCCGAGCATCTGGGACCGAACTGGCCGACCATCGTCGATACCTTCACCACCGTCGCGGCGATCGGGTTCGACGACTACGTCGCCCAGGTGCGCCGGTCCCCGCCGATGCGCGTCGCCGATGCCCTCGATATCCGTGCGCAGTTACAGGAGGCGGCTGCCGCAACCGGACTGCGGGAGCAGTGGGCTCGTTCCCAGGACCTGGTCGCCGCCTACTTCGAGCGGTGCATCACCGAGTCGTTGAGCAGGCGCGATCCCACGGATCCTCTGGACGAGTACATCCGGGACTGGTCGCTTGCGCAGGCGCTGGCCCACGATGCGGTCGCAGCAGCGTTCTTCGCAGAGGGAGCCGGTGCCGATGAGGACCAGGTCGAAACACTGGCGCGGGGTCTGCAGATCGTCCAGGCACCGGAGAGATTCGATCGAGACGGCTCGCTGACCCGCACGGTGCAACCGGGCGAGAACCTGTCTGCCGAAGACGCCGAACTGCTCGACGCGGAAGAGCCCTTCCTCGAGGATGAATGACCCTGCCCGAGCGCACCGCATGGACGATGCCGGCTGCGCTCAGTGGTGCAGGCGGTCGATGTAGTCGGTGAGTTCCCCGATCGGCGCGACGACCTCCCCCGTGTATCGTCCCCACACAGCTCGACCGTCGACGATTCTGGGTGTCAGATGCCGGCCGTCGGGCAGCGTGGGCCATTGCAGCCATTCGTCGACGTCTTGGAAGTAGGAGGCGATCTCGACCGTGGTGGCGACGTCCTCCACCGCGCTGGAGATACCGAAACCGCTGTGCGGCGTGCCGCCGACGACGAGGGAGCACACCAACCCCGGCACGGGGACGACCTCGAGTCGGATGTCGATGCGCCACACCCCGGGATCGAACGTGTTCATCGCCTCGAAGCGCAGCGTGTCGCGGGAGAGCCGGGCGAACGCGGAGACGAGTACGTCCCGAATGTGATCGGTGGGTTCGAAGGTGAACTCGATGTCCCACCGCGAACCGATCTCCGAGCCGGGTATGCGCATGCTGCGACATTATTCGATGCTCGTTCCGGCAGGTGGACGGAGAGCATCGGTGTCCACCGGCTGCCGGGACCGCGACTCTTCTAGGCTGACGAGGTGTCCGAGAGGCGTGGCGAATACCGATTGGCGTTGCTGTGGTGGAGTGCCTTCGCCGGGATCCTCGTCTGCGCATTGAGCTACTGGCCGGCGGTGATGGCCATGCAGCGCGCGTTCGACGTGCCGTCTTTTCCACCCGGCGGGGTCGACTACTGGCTGTGCTGGGCTGCTCCGCTTGTCGCAGTGGCGACAGCGGGCGCGGTCGCGTTCCTGGTGTGGCGGCGTGCCCGGTTGGCCCTCGCGGGCTTTCTCGTGGCATTTCTGCTGACCGGCCTGTGCATGGGTATGTTCGGCTATTCGGTCGACAGCATGCCGTACTACATGTGACCCGGGCACGGCCGGTGGGACATCGGCACAGTGCTACCGAGCCGGTCGATCGACCTTCATCACCGGGGTCGGTGGTCTCGGCGCGGTTTCGGGCCATAGCTGCATGAGATAGCGTTCGACGAGATCATCGCCGGCTTCTTGCAGTTCAACTGCGCAGTCGCGACCTGTGGCGTAGAGGCGGGCTCGGTACCGACCCGGTAGGGAAACAAGGCTTGCGTCGAGGAGTGCGGTGTCGGCGTCGAGATCCCGAAGTCGGACATCGCCGCTGTCGAACTGGACCGATACCTCCTGCCATTCGTCCCATCCGGCACCGTCTATCGCAGGCTCGGCAGTTACTATCTCGGAGCGAAATGCGACCGCACCCAACGAGGACGCCGTCGCTACGACCAGGAGTCGTTGGGCGCCATCCCACGTGAGGATGTCGCCGGTCGCGGCAGGAAGATCCGGCATCGGCATGCCGACCTGCTGAAAGGGCAAGGTGGATCCGTATTGGACATAGAGTTCGGCTTCGATCACCTTGATGCTCTTCCGATCTCACGCCACCTCAACGGGAAGTCCGTACGGCCCACCTCGCTGATCGTCGCTGCAGACGGATCGGTGAGCGGCAGGTCACCGGTAATCGTCGACCTCGGTCGCGGCTTCACGATTCGTCCGTCACCGAGCTGCCGGATTCGTGCGTCGAGGACGGGGTGTTCTCCGGAATGCCGTAGCCCGGCATCTCCCACCGTTGCGCGGGCTCGAGGACGCTGCAGTCGTCGGGCCACAGCCGCAGGCGCCACACATCCCCTGGGGTGGTCGAACCGGGCCAGCCGTAGTTGACGAAACCACGCCCGGACACCTCCACCACATATTGCCCGGGCGGCACCGCAACGGTGACCGGCTCGGTGGTCGGGGACGACAGGCTCAGCACCCCGGGCGCGTCGACTTCGAGGCGGTCTTCGCTGACCTGCTGCCACTCCGACCGATCGGCGGCGGGACGGCGGTCGAAGACCTGCACGTCCACGCTCATCTCGAAGTTGTTCTGATGCGGGCACACCACCACAACCATGGTGCCGTCACCTGCGCTGGGCTGCTCCGCTTGGGCCTGCTCGAGCAGCTCGATCTCGTTGTCGATATCCCCGAGTCCGCCGTCGAGGCAGAACTGCCCGTAATCCATCGCCAGTACCACCGTCGATTCCAGGATCGGGCTCGTCTCTGCGTTCATGCCGGTGATCTTGACACGCCTACCCGACAACCATGCGGGTCCGCGCCGATGATCGCAGCTGTATCGAAGCAGCGATCTCGATCCGGTGCATCCCCGGAAGCAGCGGGGCGATCGACAGGCTACTTCGACAGAACGTAGATCACGCTGGTTGCTCTTCGTACGAATAAGCACAGGTACGAGCGGTCGGTCCGAGTGATCGTTGTCGATCCAGGCGGTCGGGCTTGTCGATCTTCGCCGCATCTCAACACCTACAAATAGGGATAAATCAGGCAGATTCGCCCTAGCGCCGTGGTCACTCACGGTTTCTGCGGGGTCGGAGTCGTAAATTGCCGTTTACGCACCATCGACCCCGAACCACCAGGTGAGCGCGTTTTCCGTGCCGGAACGGTGCCGGAGCCCGGCCGATCGCGTCCATAACCTCGCAGAACCAAGGCAGGGGTGACAGACATTGTTCGTAGCAACAACGGCATTCAGCATCGGTAGACGATCCCGAGTCCGCTGTGTCGCTCGCCCGATCCGCGCCTCCGTGTGAGACGGCAAAAACGACGTTCCCCGAGCGGGCGATTTGACTGACCGTTTCAGAATGACGGTCCTGCCGCCGGGCACTCCGGCGAGCGTTGAACAGATCGAGGGGGCGCGCCGGCACGGGAATCGTCGTCTACCGTGGGCACAATGGCACACCGGCACGCCGTGATCCTACTTCGGGGGTGTACACATGGAGTTCTACTCCCTGAGCTTGCCGCGTCCGGACCTGTCGATCCAATGGCGGGAGGACGACATGATGCGCAGCGGTCCTGCGTCCACGATCGAGAACGAACACTGGTCACCGGTGTCCGTCCTGTACACCACCGATCCGGAGAGTTTCCCGCACGAGATCACACAGCAGGTCTGGCCCGGAGACAGCCTCGACCCGACATGATGGTTGGTGATCGGCGCACTGAACACACCGACGGCGGCAGCAGCTCAGCTCGCCGACGGGATGGACCCCCAAGGTGGCTGGGTGCCGATCCGGTGGTTCTGTCGAACATCCGGACGATCGGCGCTGCCCCATTCGGGTGGGCGGCCTCTGATGCTCGTCGATCAGGCGACGGGCACGAGCCAGGCGGTGAGTTCCGTTTCTACGGTGGATCCTCAGCCTGGTGTCTTTTACGTCCTAGTCGGCGAATGTTGCGTATAGCGTCACCGACGACGAAAAGACCTACCAGTGGGGGAAGGATAAGAACGAATATCTGGGCGGCATAGTCATTCGAGCCCACCAGGGATAATTCACCGCGTGCGAGGCCGAGATATCCGTTAAGGGACTGCCCTGCGATGAACAAACCGACAAGTATCTGAACGATTTGGCGCGTGTACGTCGTACGCCGCCGTTGTGGCGCTGTGGTCATGTCTCGCGTCCTCGTCTAGCGCATGTGTGACAAACATATCCTGCAATCGGCGAGCGCTCGCCGAATTCTTCTACGGCAGAGCGATGATCGCGTCGGCAAGATCCGCCGGGTCCGGAAGCACCAGGTGCGTGATCACAGGTTCGAGTCCGATCTCGGGCCATTCAGCGATCAACGGCAGATCACGGGTGGGCGGTAGCCCGGTGACTTCGTACAGGTACTCGCGTTGATACAACTCGTCGGTGTCGTACCATCCGCGATTGTCGCTCCGAGGCACCGGCTGAAGAACCGAATCGTCGAGGGCACGCAGCCGCAACGGGCGACCGCGTACCTGCCCGGGGCGGCGTTTACCGGTCTGCGGATCGATGACCGCCGGTGCCCTGTACTGCCGCTTCATCGCTTCGACGTGTATGCCGCGGCCCACGACGGTCACCGCGATCTCGAGACCGGCCGAATACGCCATGATCGACTGTAGTCCCACGGTGATGCCCTCGACGCGGGCGAGTAGCACCGGACCATGGGCGATCGCCCCGATCTCCTTGTCGTTCGACGGGTCGATCATGAACCAGGCCATGTCCGGATCCTGACATGTTTTCAGGGCGTGCCGACCGTGAACGCCCCCGCACCAAGGATCCCCACACGGGATCGCCGATCGAGCAGCACAGCGATGTAGACGCCGAGGGAGTCGACGGCACGGGAAAACTGACCACGGTAGGGCCGGTGCGGACCTGGCTCCTACCCGATCATGGTGTCCCCACGCGGTCGCCGTCACCGATGCCCGACGGGTCGCTGCCGGGGGGGAACTCGTGTAGATAGAACGTCGCTCCCTCCTCGATCTCGCCCGCGTGGAAAGAGGGCGACTCGAACCGGTTCACAGTAATCGTGTAGCCGCGCTGATTCGCAGGGACCGCGTCGAAGTGCGCTACATAGGTACAGACCCCCGTAGCGTCGGCGTTGCGTTCGACGGTGTCGACTTCCAGCACAGAACGTGCCGAGGCGGCCGCGCTCTCGCCGTGTATCCACACCGTGTCGTTCGGTGCGACCGGGACGGCGGCGATGATGCACTGTCCGGTCTGGGGGTCGGCGTGCTCCGCGTTCCCGACGACGGTCACCGTAGCGGGGAAGGTCTCCGGCTTCTCGGTATTGGATACACAACCGGTCAGGACCACCGTCCCGATCGACAATGACGCTGCAACCAGTCCGCTCCTTCGTCCCATGAGGCCACCGTACGGTCTTCGAAGAAGGTCTGTCCCTTGCTGACCGTTTCAGAAATGACGGCCCTGCTGCCGGGATACTCCACGCGGGCATTGAAGAAATCGAGGTGCGCGACGGCACGCGAAGTGTCGTCTACTGTGTGCACAACGGCACGCCGTGATCCCATGTCGGAGGTGTACGCATGGAGTTCTACACCCTGACCTTGCCGCGTTCGGGCCTGTCGATCCAATGGCGGGAGGACGACATGGAGCGCAGCGGTCCCGCGTCCACGATCGAGAACGAATACTGGTCGCCGGTGTCCGTCATGTACACCACCGATCCGGAGAGTTTCCCGCACGAGATCAAACAGCAGGTCTGGCCCGGAGACAGCCCCGACCCGACATGGTGGCTGGTGATCGGCGCGCTGAACACACCGACAGCGGCAGCAGCTCAGCTCGCCGACGGCACCGTCGTCCCGGTGCACCGCCTCGGTCCACTGGTGCTGTGCGAATGGACGAGCACCCCACAGCTGCTGACGTTGACGCTCGGATCCGTCACCCACACATTGGCGCCGTTTCGAGCACCGTCACGGGGTCCGGCTCCCTATCCGTACCCGCGATCCGATACTCCCGGCGGCGAGGGCGGCTGGGTCGATTTCACACGAATCGAGTGACGTACATGTCTATTTCTCGCCCACGTGGTCGACCGCTTGCCGGAGCAGCCCTCCTGCGGAACGTGCTGCTGTCCTGGAGGCATGGGCAGCCTCGAGACTGAGCCTGGCTCGATCGGCATCGATATCCTGACGTCTCGCCCCATTTCGACGCTGCACACCCCGGCAAGGCCCCTTTTATCGGGCCGCACCCTCATGTGTTGTGCAGACCCCCGGGCCGACGCTCCCGATGCACACTGGTCACACACACCTATCGAGGCGCTTCGTTGTCCCCTTGGATGACACCGATCGAGTCCCCACCGAAGATCACCTGCCCACCCACGGCGGGTGGCGGACCGTCCGGGTACTGACCGACCGCGGCGTCGCGAGCAAGCTCTTCCCAGGTGGTGGGTTCACCGTCCTCGATGACCGGATCCTCGAGTGAGAGGTCGTAGTCGTCCTCGAGCTCGGCCTCATCGTTCGGGAAAGGATCGTTCGAACTGGTCATGGTGGTACCTTCCTCGGCCGGATTGGGGGTGTCAACAGGACTGTGCTGCATAGCCACCGCACCACCCATCATCGCTGCCGCCCCGGCAAGGAGTGCAGCACCCATCAGATATGCGGCCCTGCGCATCCTTACCTCCCAGTGTCGCCGGCTCCCCGATGGAGAAGCGTGTTGCTCGGCGCTGCCTCCCTCTGGGACAGTAGTCGGCTCCAACTCCCCGGACCGGAATGATGTCGATCATGCCCCGTGTGGACCCGCGGAACGAAGACAGCTTGATATGGCGCATCCCTGTAGTCGACAGCGAACCCGGACCGACCGAGGGGCCCACTGTCGATCCCCTGGCCCGTGGGTCAAGGCTCTGGCCGCCGTCGGCCGAGATCTGCGTTGCCTTCGATACGGACGGTACGTGGACACGAACAAGCTGGTGTGGGACTTGACGATCAACGGCGACTACTACGTCTTCGTCGGCTGGCAGAGCATTCGGGGGATCGGCGGGTTCAACACCGGTGGAGGGTTGACCATGGACGCCTCATTCGGTGAAGCCGCCGCCTGGATCGCAGAAGTCGTTCAGGACAACCTCGCGGGATACGAGTTCGTGCAATGGCCCAGCCACGGCAGTCATCTGCTTGTTCCCCGACTACGGTCGGCAGAGGCGGTCTGGATCGATCCGCACGGCGACGCGACGATCTGCCCGGTCGGCACACTGTGCGACCACGCTGACCGGTGACCGGTTACGCCGACCTCGGAGTACCCCGTCCGAGGAACTCCAAGGAACGGAGGTCACGATCTTCCTCGAGTTCGCGACCTCGTTCGCCGCGATTCAGTGAGACTGCTCGACATCCCTTCGCGGGATATGTGCCGGGCTAGGCTGCGGATGTGTCCAGAGCAGTGTGGTGGGTTTCGGCATTGGTCGCGTTGGCTTTCACGGTGTGGGTGGGGATCTCGTGGTCGATGGCCGAGGTGTCGTTGTCGTGCTCGAAGATCGGTGAAAGCCAGTCCTGGTTCCGGTGTGAAGACCGCCTGGTCGACGTGCTGGGGATCTGGCCTCTGGTCGGCCTGGGACTGTTGCTCGTGCTCCCGCCCGTGGTGGCGGCATTGGCCATGCGCAGGTGGGTTTCCTGGCTGATTGTCGCCGTGCTTGTTGGTGTGGCCATCGCCGGGTTGGCGAACTGGACTTCCCTGTGGGGATCGCTGCTCTTCGCTGTTCTGCTGGCAGCCCTGGGAGCGGTCGCGGCTGCGCTGCAAGGCCGCCCCGCGCCGGGCAACTCCCGCGAGCGGTCTGTGGCAGCGACGTGAGGACAGGGTGGACGACGTTCTCCCCGGGGTGGTCATGTGCCAGGCATGCGTTAGCTGTCGAGGGTTTCGTCAGCGGACAGCCCTACGTCCGGGTCTACGAGGACGCCGGCCTCTACGCTCACGGTCATGGTGCGCCGTGCAGTGTTCGACCCCACCGATCGTGAATTGTTCAGCAAGCAGCGGCAACGTTTCGATTGGAGCCTGCTGCAGAACGGCCATGCCTTCCGTTACGACACCGGCTTCGAGCTCGACAGTGCGTGTGATCGGCTCGGCGGCGTGGGATATCTCGTGCACCGCATCGATGCGCACCCGTGGACCTCGGTCGAGGACATGTACGACGCCCTCGCCGATACCTTGTCCTACCGCCGTTCTTATGGCGGAAGTCTCAACGCGCTCGCGGATGTGTTCGCCGATGTGGGCGCCTATCTGTTCGGCAGTGACCCCGCCACCACGGGCACGGTCCTGGCGATCGCCGGATTCGACACTCTGCTCGGTCTCGATTCCCGCACCGCGCATGTGCTTCTCGACGATTTCGCCCGACAGGCACGCCTGGCCGGCTTGTACGGCCATCCCATGCTGTGTCTGATCGACACCAGCGCCACCGACCTTCCGCCGGTCGGCGGAATCGGCATCTACCGTGGCAGCGTCTGGGATGCCGAACCGGATCCCCCGAATCTGTTCCACCCCGACGACCTGCTCGAGTACACCCTGCACGTCTTGACCGCCGATGTAGTCGGCTACCTCGTCGCCCTCCGAGCAGTGCTGACCGACCTTCTTGCACCTATCGGGCGCTGGCAGATCAGCGACCCCCACCGGATCACCGATCCCAGGGTGATGGACGATGCCCGAGCCAACGCCCAGCACCGCCCGCACCCGTTGACTTCGGATGACGAGTTGTGGCACATCCGCATCGGGATCCGCGGCGCAGGCGATGAAAATCAGCTCGGGGACCACCTCGTCCACGCCCACCACGACGCGGGGCTGCATTTCGAGGGATTCTTCTCGCACCTGTACGCCGCCGGCACCACCGAGCACGCGCAGGCATCGACCAGGTATCCGGACCTGCAGGACTGAACCGGCAGAAAGAAGGGGCTCGAGATACCGGTCACGACCAGAGCAGACGACCCTCAACGGATCCGGGCATCCGGACGCCCCGCGCCGATCGAGGTCCACACCCTGCTCCGACCCGAGAACCTCGGCGCGCACCGGGCGCTGTTCGCCCGGGCAGACGGGTGCGCCCTGACAGACGGATGCCACACGATGAGCTCTGCGGACTCGGGCGGGTTTGTGAACTGGCGTGTCCGTCGCGGTTAGAGTAGGTGCACGGTGACTCCGTGCCCGAGAGCGTCGCCTCTCGGACCTTGTCTAGTGCACGGAGATGGTCATGTCGTCCGACAACGAAGACACCCGATCTGAACGAGTGGAAGCATCCTCGGTTGTTCCTACGCCGCGGCGTCTGTTGACAGTGGTGGTCGACGGGTGGGTGATCGAGGACGGATCGATCGTGCCCCCGAAGGTGGGGAACACAGTGTCGGTGGCGTTGCAGTTCCACCAGTACACACCGGATCCGGCCGATCCACGGACCTGCACGGTGCGAGCCTGGGCGCAACCGATCCAGGCAGACACAGCCCCAATCGTCGACCGCGACGGGCAGTGGTGGTGGACGATCATGCTGCGCGGCGACGGCTGGAGCGCAGTGTGCCGAACCCCGCGGCCGCTGATCGATCATGTCGAGGTCACCGGGATGTTCTTCGCCCATACCGATCTCGGCAGCGGCACCGCCCGCGGGTTGGTGCGGCGGGTGCAGTTGATGACCGGCGAGACCACCTTCGATCCCCACACCCGGAGTTGGGCAGCGGTGGCGGACGAAGACATCCGGTACACCGATATCGAGGCGTCGCCGCGGTGGTTCGAGCGCCCCGACCCACCGGACCCCGCGCACGCCGACCATCCTGTCGAGCGTCAGCTGGGGGTGCTGATCGAGCTGGATCTCGATGCCGCCGAACCGGCTCCGTTGCGGCCGCGGGTGCGTCCCGGTGTCATCAGCAGCGGCGGCCGGGTGTTGTGGGTGCTCGACCGGCAACTGCCGGTCCTGCTGCAGATCGACGACCCGGCCGGGGCCGTGGCAGTGACCGAGCATCTTCTGCCCCTCTCCATCGCCACCACGGCCTTTTCGCCGCCACGGGGGCGGGTAGTTGCCGACGCGTCGGGATGCTGGGTCGTCGCCGAGCAGGCGGTGCTGCGCTGCACCCTCGCAATGGCCGGAGCCCTCGAGGTGCACCGAATCGATGTGGGCCACCGAATGGCAGCGGCCGCGGCCTGTGGCTCGGTGCTGCTCGCTGCGGGCGAGGGCGTGTTTGTGCTGCGTCCCGGCACCGAACCGCTGAGGGTGGAGTTGCCGACCGCACGATGGGTGGCGGCTACCTCGGAAGGGTTCGTGGCGGTGGTGCCGGCCGTGCCCGAGGATTGCGCGGCGCCATTCCCGCGGATCTATCGTATGGTGCGCATCGATCTCGACGGCACGGTCACCGACGGACCGCAGATGCCGTTGTCGTTTCCTGTTCGTATCGCCTCTGTCGGTGACCGGATGGCCATCTACGATCGCCGCGGTGTGGCGGTGTCGATCGGTGTGGATCTGACGAGCACGCCTGTGCCCGCTCTCCCGGCTCGGCCGCTGACGTTCGGTGGAGCCGGTGGGTATCTGTGGATGACCACCCACCGTCCCGACGGCACCGGCAAGACCGGCTGGTGGCCGTTCGACGGTTCGGACGAGGTGCCGGCCCGCGAGCACGGGCGGTGGCTGCTGGTGCTGCTCGATCCCGCCACCCACCGGGTCGTCGCGGCGGCGATCGACGATCCGGAGCCAGCGGTGACGATCGACGAGCAGAAAAGGGTGTGGGTGGCCACCAAGAAAGGCGTGTATCTGCTCGATCCGGTCGGCACACTCGTCGAACTCGATATTGCTGCACGGCTATGCACCGCATAGCTCGAGGCCTTTCGAGCGGGCGGAGCATGTCGTGGGGTTATCTACGATGTCGCTGGGATCGTGGGCCCTTGTCGATGCGGCGTTGCCGGTCGACGGGTTCGTCGGGGTGAAGCATGCGGTGAAGATCGGCGATGGTGTCGTCGTTGAGGTCGCCGTGGATCACCCCGGCTGCCCAGTCCCAGGCGGGAGTCGACCAGACGTAGAACAGTGCGCCCCACGACGGTTCCCACCCCTCGGCGCTGCGGGGCCGACGCGAGAGCATCGTCAGGTCGTTTCCCGCGTCGAACGCCCCCGTTTGCGGATCATGGGACGGTACCCGATCGGGGGTGAAATCCATCGGCACCCGCGTGCGGAGCGGCACCTCGGTGACCGCGGTGGTGAACCAGTGTTGTTGGTCGCGTTCGAGAGCGAACTGGCGTTCGCGGTACATCTGCTGTTCCTGTTCGGCGGTGAGTACCGGCCCGTCCCACCCGAACAAAGTGTCGTCGACGGGTTTGCCGACGACGAGGTCGACGAAGTGCGCGCCCAACCCCGCCTGCTCGATATGTTCGCCCAGCATCTGCCCGGTCTCGATGTCCACCCAGATCTGCATCGGGTACGGCTTGTGCGGCGGCGGTGCCAACTCCACCGTCCAGCAGCGCCGGCCCGCGAACTCGACCTCCTCGACCGGGCCGGTCGGTTGGGCGAAGTCGTCACCGGACCATTCGGCCGCGCTGCGCCGCTGCAGCAGGAACTGACTGGTGCCCAGATACTGCACCTGGCCGACCGGACCGATCCGCGGCCGTTGCGGATCGCGGGTGAAATCCCACGCGGCCGATCCGTCGGTGACAAAGACCGGGGTGCCGTCCTCGCGTTCGACGCGCAGGCGTGCGCCGTGACGCCAGATACGGTGGCCATTACCGGCCATCACCCGAAGCTTGCGCCCGATGGAGACGAATTGCTCGGTGTGCCCGTCCGGGTGCACCGCGCGGATCGTTCCCCGCACAGGCAGATCAGGACCGGTCGTCAATGCCCGGAGCACCTCGATCCACGCCGTCATCATTCGACACTAAGCGACATCCGCGCCGTCTCCAGAAGCAGACACGCGGTGTCAGAGGTGATCGCCTGCGGCCTAGCTGCCGATAGCTTCGTCAGAGGGGCAGCCCGACGTCCAGGTCCACCAGGACGCCGGCCTCACGGGTCCACGGACCGTCCCGGGGCGGGATCATCGGGCTGTGCCATCCCCGTGGATCAGCAGGAACAGTGGTGGCAGGTACCAACCCGAGCCGAAAGCCGGTCTGCCCGTCCCGCACGGGTCCGAGCGTGTCGGTCCATCCCTGGGTGTGTCGGCCGTCGGCATCGGGAACGCTCACGCGGGTGATCAAGCGGCATCGAGTCACCGTGCCGGCGACCTGTGCCTCGGCCGGAAGCACTCCCGGCCAGTCGGCCTCGAACCACCCGGCACACTGGGCGGTGCCCGCGTAGAGACGGCTCGACAGGAAATACGCGCACCAGCGGTCACCATGCAGCAGCATCGAGTAGGAACCGGCACGGATGCGGCCGTCGGGGTCGACCCAGTCCGCCGAACACCGGCCGTTGTTCAACTGCTCGACGCGTGCGGTGACCTCGTTCGACATCTCCGGATGGATCCACGCCCGTGCTTCGTGGAACTGCAGCGTGTAGTCGACGCGGTCCCCGATGCGAGGAATGTCGACCACCCCGTCCATGATCAAGTCCTCGGGAACAACGATCCGCAACGTCGTCACCACCCCATCATGCCTACGCTCGCTGTCATCGCCGTGCAGTGTTCGACCCCACCGATCGGGAACTGTTCATCGAGCAGCGGCAACGCTTCGACTGGAGCATGCTGCACAACGGCCACGTTGTCCGTTGGGACACCGGCTTCCAGCTCGACAGTGCCGGTGAGCGGCTCGGCGGCGTGGGATATCTCGTGCACCGCACCGAGGCGGCTCACTCCTACGGCGCAGGTTGTAGAGGGCCGCGGCCATTGCGACGAAGGTTCACTACCTGCGCAAGGCCGGTCACCAGTGCCGCCAGGAACACGACCGGCCAGAAAAGCCGAACAGATCAGCCCGTGTCGGCTTCGACGAGAAGACGAGCGCGCAAAACCTACGACGGAAAAAGCGAACAGGGCGGCGGTGGCCAACCAGGCAACACGCTGCCGCGGCACGAACACCGGTATCAGACACACCATCACCGGCACCGCAAGAACAGGCCAGACCGCCGTCCCGAAGTAACTTCGGATCGAGGCATGACAGGCCTCGAGATTCGGGACCTCCCGCGAATGCACACCGATTTCGCACTCCGCGATTTGCAGCATCGGGCTGGTGGCTGCCCCGATACCGAGGAACACAGTGACAACTGCCAGCACGATCCAGCCCACACGGATCACGATCATCACAGGATCATGCACCACCTGAAACAGCTGCGCATGACCGCGACCCGCCCGGCAAGAGCACACATCGGAAACACTCTCTTACTGCCCGGTCGAGTGCCCGGCCGAGACCCTGATTTCCCCGCACACCGGGCCGACAGGCCGAGTGCAGTCGCCGCCGAGGACGGATCCAGGACAATCGCGAGCTGCAACGATTCGCCGCTGTTGGCTCAACAACCTTCGCCCACTTCCACCTCGGGGTGGGGAGCCGGTGGAAGGAAGTTCGGCCTTCTGAACTTGATTCGCGGGACCCTAAGATCGTCACTCCGATGGATATAGATGGTCGTTGGCAAACTGACCCATTCACATCCCCAGAGCTCGCCGAGGCGATACACCCGTGCCTCCGACCCGGCCGCCAGTGCCGGCCTGAACGGCCCCATCACATGGTCGTCAGCAAAGGTCACCTGAATCTCGGTGTCGGGGTCGGCCGTCCCCGAAATCACCCACCAGGTGGGGTGAGGAACATCGCCGGCGAACTCTTCTTCGAACGCGGTCATCGCCTTGTAGTTCGGCTCGGTCCAGATCGACAGACCGCGGCGTTCGGCTTCATACAGTTCGGGAAGTCTCTCTTCGCGTGCGATCAGGTACTTCCCGTCCTCGCGGTACTGCATCACCACGTTCGATACCGGGAGCGTGAGGCGATCGACGTGCATGAACCCATGATCCCTTGCGGGGTACCTCCCTAGCCGGTTTTCAGGAGCCGACACCGAAAACCTCCCCTGGCAGGTGGAGTCCCGCGAAATTCCGGGTCATCTCACGGCCTTCCCCAGACCTTGATCCCCTGGCAAAAGCGCACGTCAAACTATGCCTCACCACCGGTCATACTGAACCGATGGTGAGCCGAGGAGTGGTTCGCAGCTGGGACCTCGAACGCATGCACGGAGTGATCGACGGGGACGACGTGCCCGGCGGCTGCCTCGTACGCTTCGCCGCGGTCGCAGTCGACGGATTTCCCGCCCTGACCCCCGGCGAGCCGGTCGACTTCGAGTGGCATCGGCTGGAGAACCCGACCTCGGGTTACGCCTACGAATGCACCCGAGCCTGGCCCGCCGGACAACAACCCGCCACCCGCGACCGGCACGTGTTCCGCACCGGACTGTGGACGATCCGCGCCGACGGCACCGCCGACACACTCACCGTCGCAGCACCCGAACAGGTCTCGCCCGCAGCGGCATTCGATGGGCAGACGACCGGCGTCGTGCGCATGTGGAACGACGACGAAGGGTGGGGTGTGATCGACTCGCCGCACACCCCCGGCGGATGCTGGGCGCACTTCAGCCACCTCGCCGTCGACGGATTCCAGACCCTAGAGCCAGGGGCCACGGTGATCGTGTCTTGGAAGCAGGTCACCGACCAGGACGGCTACCGCTACTGTGCCACCCGCGTCGAACCCCACCAGCCCTGACCGACGAACCAGTGCTGGTCGCGGCAGCTACACAGATCCCACGGGTCGACCATCGATTCGGATGACGGGCAGCCACGTCGCCAAGGTCCGGCCCAGTGACCCGACGAGGCGTTCCCCGAACACGCACAGACTCTGCTCCCACGGATGCCCGACGATACCGTCACTGAAGTCCTCACGCAGAAAAATCGAATAGTCACCTTGGGGGTACGCCGACCCCCGCCAATCGGGATGACGGGTGGCCGCGTGCACGGCCGCATCGAGCCGATAACAAAAGTCCTGCCGGACCAACACCACCCACATCGGATCCTCGGCGAACTCGGCGACGAAACACCGCAACGCCTCGGCGTTGACCGCATCGACGCGGCTGCGCCACACCCCCACCCGATCATCGGGCACGGTGAGATCGACGGTGATCGACGGCGCCGGCTCGACGATCACCGGCCGCGTCGGCTCCCGCCCACCGGGCCGGAAACCGAACGCGTCGGTGAACCGCTCCCAGAGGAGCTGCTGGTCGTCGAGCACCGTCCAACCCGGCGGCAGCAGCGCACCGCCGTGAGGGGTGCGGCCCTGCCGCGCGGCAGCTTCCTTCGCCTGCTCATCAGCAGAGCGGACCTGGTCGATGAACAGGCCCATCATCGCTCCTGTCCGATCGCCGGGATCATCCTCGTCGAAGATGCTCTCCAACAGTGCCGTGATCGGCAACGGCTTCGAGATTTCCTCGAACCGGCCGGTCACCCGACCCAGCCGAAGCCGATCGCTGGTATCGACACAGTCGAGCACACGGCGCACGTCGTCCCGGTCGGCGACAAACGACGATGTCCCCATCACCTTCAGGGCATCGGCGACCGACACCCAATCGTCGACGGCACGCATCTCCACAATGATCAATTCCGCCAAATCCATCCCCGGGCTCCGTCCCTCGCCTTTCCCCAGTTCTACCGGGTCGTCCCCCTCGCGTACCCCAGGCGATCTGCGTCGTTGGCACGGCCGAGCTCGCGGTCTGTGTGCGCACCCGTGTCCGGAGCGGCACACCGGTTCGAGTGCAGGGCGCCGATATCGGCGCTCACCTGATCCGACCTGCACGTGGCCGGCGACGTCCAGCGAGATCCGACGTGTGCGCCTCCCGAATCCCCGGCAAGGGTCACGGGTATCCGTGTCGTGCTCGATCCGGCGCACATCCCGTCGGGCTCGGTACGGTGATGCAATGAAAGACGCGAACGCGCAGGCCCGGTTCACAGCTCGTAGTGCAGGGGTGAGAACTGTCGCGGTCGAGGTGTGTCTGCTCCTCGCAACGGTCTGAATCGTCCCTGGTTTCATTGAGGGTGAGCCAGATATCCCGGAAGGATCACCCCAGACTCACCATGGCGAACTACAAATACCCACAGGAACTGCGCGAGCGAGCGACCCGACTCGCCGTCGAAGCCCGCCGCGACCCCGATACCCGCACCGGCGCCATCAACCGGATCGCCGAGCAGACCGGCGTCCACAAGGAGGCCTTGCGGACCTGGGTGCGCAAGGCCGAAGACGCCGAACTCCCGACCGAGCCCGTCGATGCGGAAGCACGCATCCGCCGCCTGGAGAAAGAGAACCGCGAACTACGTCAGTCGATGGAAATATTACGTTCTGCCACAGCTTTTTTCGCGAAGGCGGAGTTCGACCGCCGACTGAAGTGATCGTCGCGTTCATCGACGAACACAAACACCGCTGGGGGATCGAACCGATCTGTCGCGTTCTGTCGGAGAACACCGAGGTCAAGATCGCCCCGGGCACCTACTACGCCTTCATCGGTCGCGAACCCAGCGCCCGTGCACGCCGCGATGCCGTCCTCAAAGAACACATCATGCGCATCCACTCCCACCCACGGATGCGGGTCTACGGGATCCGCAAGATTCACGCCCAGCTGGTCCGGGAGGGCCGCGAGGTGGCCCGCTGCACCATCGAGCGGCTCTGCCGCGAACTCGGTGTCCGCGGCACCGTGCGCGGAAAATGGCCACGGACGACGAAGCCGGCACCGGAAACCGATCGGCCTGGGGACCTCGTCGAGCGGGATTTCACGGCCACTGCGCCGAACCAGTTGTGGGTGGCCGATCTGACGTATGTGCGCACGCAGTCCGGGTGGGTCTACGTCGCGTTCGTCCTGGATGTGTTCTCTCGCATGATTGTTGGTTGGCAGACCTCGACGCGGATGTACACCGATCTGGCTCTCGACGCGTTGAAGATGGGCCTGTGGGCACGGCGCCGTGCAGGCCACGACGTCACCGGCCTGGTCCATCACAGCGATCGCGGCGTGCAATACCGAGCACTGCGCTACGCCCAGACTCTGGATCAGGCCGCGGCGGTCGCCTCCGTCGGATCGAAGGGCGACTCCTATGACAACGCGATGGCGGAGGCGCTGAACTCGCTGTACAAGGCCGAGTTGATCTTCCTCGACGGTCCCTGGGCCGGTCGGGAGGACGTCGAGGCCGCTACGGCGCAGTGGGTGCATTGGTTCAATACCGAACGGGTCCACGGCATGCTCGACTATCGGACTCCGGCCGAGGTCGAGACCGCCCACTACGCACAACCGCCAGCCGCTTCTGCGGCCTGAGAACTGAACACACGCTCAGCCTCAACAAAACTCGGGACTTGACAGTCCTGTCCCTGAGCGTGCTGCTGGGCATGTACTACGGGTGGCCGGCGGTCGGGGGCGATCTGGATTACGATCACCAGATTTTCATCGCGATGCCCGCGCTTTTCCTGTTGGGTGTGGCCGGTCTGGTGTGGGCTTTGCGTGTGTGGTCCTCCCTTCGAGGTACCCGATCCTGGTCCTGGTGGACTGGCTGCGGCGCCGGTGGTCGTCCTGGGCGCCCTGCTTGTCGTGGTGTTGTTTCCCCGCCCGGGGTTCGACGAAGCCCGGCCCCAACTCGAGGCGATCGCGCGTGAGGTCCTTACCGAACCCGACGGCGTCAGAAGTGGTGTGGAGGTCGGTGGACTCGACATCTCGCGTGTCGAACAACTCGATGGGGCCGTCTACTTCATCGAGTCCGACGATTCGTTCGGCACCACTCACGGGTGGATCTACTCACCGGAGGGCTACCCGGACGGCCAGCAGCATGTCGGGTCGATCGAGCATCTCGGAGGTCCCTGGTACGAGTTCGAGCGCAGCTCATAGGTCCGGATCGATCACCAGCACCCTTCCCGGAACTGCCGGGCGCCTTCCACAGTCGGCTTCGATGTCGACGAACCACGTGCCGGCCCCGGCAGGCGTGTGCGAGTCCGGTTCATTCGCGCCATACCGCCGTGAACTCGTACCACGGGCCGTCGAGGTGGATCGTGTCGAACTGCTCGATTCCCGAACGGTCCGGAGGGGGTCCTGCCGGCGAGTAGATCCAGCCGCCGAAGGTGGTCAGGAAGCTCTGGTCGGCGTCGTAGAAGTACACCGCGTTGTCGCGTCGGAAGATCCCGGACATCGTGTAGGGCCCGACCTGCACATCCAACACGGCCGGATCCGGTGAGGACAGCACCGTCCGGGCGGCGAGATCGAAGTCGCTGCGCGCGGCCTGGAACGACGGTGACGGAATCACCGCAGCGACTCCGGTCGCGGCGACCACGACGATCGGAGCAGCCGCGATCCACCACGACCACCGCCGGTCCCGCCCGATCACGTATGCGGACTTGATCGCCCACACCAGGCCGACGACGACCAACAACACCCCGAAGGCCAGGACGATCATCGAATTGGTGAAGGTATCGACGGTGTGCCCGTGGCCCGGCCACCAATCCAGCAGGGCGAACACGAATCCCGTGCACAACAGCACCGACGCCCCTGCCACGATCAGCCCCGGTGGGCGTGCCGGGCGGCCGATCGGACCACGCAACACCAACGGCTGCCGCGGCACCGGTGGCGTGTCATCGCCGTGCATGAGTCGAGCATTGCACGTCAGAACACCGAGTCACGCCATCTGGACGCCACTGGAATGGGTGATCCGCGTTCGGGAATAGGCCCCCAACACGGTCCGCTGCATCTCGTCCGCCAGAGCGAATCCCGCGCTGTAGACGGGCGCCCGGCACGACCGCGGTGTGGCAGGGTCGGATACGTGAGTGAGCACAGCGACTCCGGTCCCCGCGACCGGCAGCAGATGAATCGCCATGTCGACCCGAACTCGCAGCCGCTGGTGTGGCGGATCGACGACGTACTCGACGACACCACCAGCGGCGACTGGATCGCAGACGCCCTGCCACGCTTCGAGTACACCGTCGGATCGCTGGTGCCCCCGATCTACACGCTGTACTCACGGGTGCTGCACCCTGCCGCCCGGATCGACCCCGACACCGGGCAGCAGGTTCCGGTGCGCTGGGCCGAGGTCGCCGCCCATACCGGCGGGGTGATCCACCAGACCGTCGAGTGAGGCTCGCTGCTGCAGGCCGGTATCCACAATGGAGTCGGGGACGGCCGCGACCTCGTCTGGCACCGAAAGCCCGACCGAGGTGATATGCCGGAAGAGCAGTTCGCGGCCCTCGCCGAGGTTCTCGTCGAGCACACCAGCACCCCGGACGAGTGCTGGTTCGGTTTCTGGGAAGGCCGCGCCGGCCAGGCCCTGCACCTTCCTGCACCCGGACCGCTGCTCCGCCTCCCACACCGGGACAACCTCCTCGTGCACGGCACCGTGCGCGATGTCGTACGCACCCTGGGCTCGTGGGGGCCGAACCTATGGTGGCCGCAGGACCGGGCATGGCTCGTCGCCACCGACATCGACCTGATGTCGACCTACATCGGCTCGTCCACCGACTGCGCCCTGGCGCTCGCCGCGCACCCCGATCTGGAGGTCATCGACACCAGCAAGCTCCGGAAGGTCACCTGGGACAGCGACGAGATCAACCCGCTCCCCCCGCGCCCCTACGGGCAGTAACCCGCGACGGTGACCTGCGCTTCGGCGCACCCGACTTCCGTATGGGAGACGACGATCGTCACTTATCGTCGACCGGGTGCACGCGCACCGCTACGAAGGCGAAGCCCTCCACCGGACCGCTCGCTGTCTGCCACTCGAAGGCGACGTGCCGGCCAGGGATGAGTTTTCTGAAGCCCTCAACCTTGACCTCGCTGAAGTGAACCCAGCAGCCTCCGGGGGTCTGTTCGCAGTCGATGACGCCCCACCCGTCCTCACTGTTCCAGAATCGGACGACGCCTCGGGAAGTCATCTCCCGATGATGCAGTACAGGGTTGTCGGAGGAGACACTGACGACATGGGAGAGGACGAGGCGATCGCGACGACGCGCGTACGCCAGGATGTGCCCGTGGCCTATCGCGGCCCCGACACCGACCGCGACATTCTCAATCCCGAGACGGGGCCTCCGATGCTGTTCCACGGCCATCCGGGCCGGATCACCAGTCCTGCAGTGCAACACATTCTGGTGGACTGGGTCGGTCTCGAGGACGAGCCTGCAAGCTTTGCCGTCGGCTACTGCCCCGACACCATCGACGGTGGGTGGGCCGGCCCTGTCGTGCCCGCTCTGGCGGAGATCTCGGAAGACGAGTACCTCCTGCGGAAGCAGCGGATCGACAAAGGCGAACGTCCCATCCCGTAGGCGCTGAGAATCCTCGAGCTTGACGACCTGCGCAATGACCGCACGCTGCGCCGGGTGCTGCGGACCGAGGTTCCTACCCCATCATGGTGTCCCCACGCGGTCGCCGTCACCGATGCCCGACGGGTCGCTGCCGGGGGGAACTCGTGTAGATAGAACGTCGCTCCCTCCTCGATCTCGCCCGCGTGGAAAGAGGGCGACTCGAACCGGTTCACAGTAATCGTGTAGCCGCGTTGATTCGCAGGGACCGCGTCGAAGTGCGCTACATAGGTACAAACACCCGTAGCGTCGGCGTTGCGATCGACGGTGCCGACTTCCAGCACAGAACGTGCCGAGGCGGCCGCGCTCTCACCGTGTATCCACACCGTGTCGTTCGGTGCGACCGGGACGGCGGCGATGATGCACTGTCCGGTCTGGGGATCGGCGTGCTCCGCGTTCCCGACGACGGTCACCGTAGCGGGGAAGGTCTCCGGCTTCTCGGTATTGGATACACAACCGGTCAGGACCACCGTCCCGATCGACAGTGACGCTGCAACCAGTCCGCTCGTTCGTCCCATGAGGCCACCGTAAGGTCTTCGAAGAAGTTCTGTCCCTTGCTGACCGTTTCAGAAATGACGGCCCTGCTGCCGGGATACTTCACGCGAGCGTCGAAGGGTCGGAGGGCGCGCCGGCACGCGAAGCGTCATCTACCGTGGGCACAACGGCACGCCGTGATCCCATGTCGGAGGTGTACGCATGGAGTTCTACACCCTGGTCTTGCCACGTTCGGACCTGTCGATCCAATGGCGGGAGGACGACATGATGCGAATCGCTCCCGCGTCCACGATCGAGAACGAATACTGGTCGCCGGTGTCCGTCATGTACACCACCGATCCGGAGAGTTTCCCGCACGAGATCAAACAGCAGGTCTGGCCCGGAGACAGCCCCGACCCGACATGGTGGCTGGTGATCGGCGCGCTGAACACACCGACAGCGGCAGCAGCTCAGCTCGCCGACGGCACCGTCGTCCCGGTGCACCGCCTCGGTCCACTGGTCCTGTGCGAATGGGCAAGCACCCCACAGCCGCTGACGTTGACGCTCGGATCCGTCACCCACACATTGGCGCCGTTTCGAGCACCGTCACGGGGTCCGGCTCCCTATCCGTACCCGCGTTCCGATACTCCCGGCGGCGAGGGAGGCTGGGTCGATTTCACGCGAATCGAGTGAAGTACCTGCTTATTTCTCGCCCACGTGGTCGATCGCTTGCCGTAGCAAGCCCACCGCTGAACGGGCTGTTGTCCTGGAGGTAGGGGCGGCCTCGACGCTGGTCCTGGCTCGATCGGCATGGATATTCTGGCGTCTTGCCCCCTGTTCGACACCGCCCACCCGCAAGGACACTTCCATGACCGCACGCCTGCTGAGCAGCATCGTAGCCGCCATCGTCGCAGGCGTGGCGATCTGCGGGTGCAGCACCGATCCGGGCTCGCCGGCCACCGGGCCCGTCCCCACTTCTGCGGACGCGTTCCCACCGGCGCACTCGTCCCTCGAGTTGCCCGCCTCCACGATTCCGTCGGCGGAGCAGGTCACCGAGATGCTCGCTGCCGCGTTCGACTACGACGTCGATCTGGATACGCGCGTGCTCCTGTTCGAAGGTGCCAGTCTCGACACACCCGATCCCGTCCAGCAGGTAGCGCACACCGGCGAGGCGACGCTGCGCGCCACCACTGTCGTACCGGATGGTGAACAGGCTCTGGCGGTCTCGGTGGTGGGCACCGGTGCCCCCGGTGGTGGTGCGCAGGCCATCACCGTCGCGCCCGGGGACAGCGCCGTCGTCCCGCTCGTGGCTGAGCACGGCGTCTGGAAGATCAGCAGAGCGTGGATATGCGCCTTGGCCGGGCCGCACTGTCGGTAGCAGCCGCATCAGTGACCGCGTCGTCGGCTCCGTTGGGTGTAGGCGATGCGCTCGGTCGATACCCCGGGTAGTCGCGGCAGCCTTTGGGCACCGGTGGCTACGGCGATACTCGACGTTGCTGGACGTGGTGAACGTGAGCGTTCGCCTGGCGCATTCGTGCTCGCGTAGCCAGGCCGGCGCGGCGTCCTCGTCCGGGGGATATGAGTGATAGTGAAGTGACGTCACCCGCGGTCGGTCCGCGCAACATTTATGTGCTTGGTGCGGAACCACATCCAGCTCCCCACGCCGGCCACCGCGACGACAAGACCAACGATCGCCAATGCCGACGGCCCCCATTCCACGACACGCTCGGACACGGAAGCACCGGCGTGGGGCCCGGTCGCGAACGTCCACTGACAGCGGGATGCGACGATCCCCACCCACTGCCTGCCGGCGCTCGCTGAGGTCGCAATCACCGCCTCGGAACCGGTCATGCTCGATGCCAGTCGAGTCATGCACACCTCGGTCGGCGCAGTGATGAAGAAGGCGGCGACATACAAAATCACGCCGACGGCGGCACCTGCCAGCGCGAACACCCGGACGATCCCCGACCGATATCTGTGTCGAGACGTAGCACGGAAAGTCACAGGAATCCCCCTCGGCGGCGCAGCAGCAGCCCCACCCCGACCGCCGCGGCGCACACGCCGACGAGCGCGGTGACCAAGGCCGGGACCAGATGGTAGGTGCCGGTCTCAGCCAGCGGCAGCCACCCACGTCCGAGGTCCGAGGAGGACAGCGCCCCGATGACGATCGCACTGAGCCCAGCATTGCGCACCGCCGGCAGGTGTTCACTCAAGCCGATGATCGCGAATCCGACCCCGAGCACTGTCAGCGCACCGGCTACCTGAACCGCGGCAGGCATCCAGGGTGTGGCCACCACACAGATCGCGGCGACGGCGGTGTAACCGGTACGCCACCGCCCCGGGGGTGGGTCGAACCACGGCGTTGCCGCGATCACAGCGAGTACGACGAAGACCGCCGGCACGGCGAAACCGGACCAGGGGACGGGAAACGATCGTGCTGCCAGGCCCGCCACGCCCAGGCCGAATGCGGCCACCCCCAGCAACGCCAGATTCAGTGCCGCCTGCAGCGTTGTCGCGGCTGCGGCTGCGGCGCAGGTGGAGAGGGATCGATGCGTGGAGGTGGCCATACCGCAGTGTCTATGGTCCTAGCAGCGCGCGCAATCGATCACGTCGGATACTGATGGCATGGGAGGGGACGAGGCGATCGCGACGACGCGCGTACGCCAGGATGTGCCCGTGGCCTATCGCGGCCCCGACACCGACCGCGACATTCTCAATCCCGAGACGGGGCCTCCGATGCTGTTCCACGGCCATCCGGGCCGGATCACCAGTCCTACGGTGCAACACATTCTGGTGGACTGGGTCGGTCTCGAGGACGAGCCTGCAAGCTTTGCCGTCGGCTACTGCCCCGACACCATCGACGGTGGGTGGGCCGGCCCTGTCGTGCCCGCTCTGGCGGAGATCTCGGAAGGCGAGTATCTCCTGCGGAAGCAGCGGATCGACAAAGGCGAGCGTCCCGTCCCGTAAGCCCTGAGCCGCTGCAACCCGCGGTACACCTCTCGACCACTCCGATCCACCCCGAGATACCCCCCGGAGTAGATCACCGGCCTCGATCCGCGGCGCCGCAGGAGCCCACCTTCACACCTGCGTCACCGCGGTGGTGGCGTCGGTCTTGTCGAGTCGGTACACCACACCGAGCCAATCGAGCACGGTGATACCGCCGCGGTGATCGACTGCGATGCCGATCGGCCGGAGCACGCTCAGTTCACGGAACGGAACTCGCGAGGCGTTGCCGTTGCGGTCCAGGCGGGCGATGTTGTCGGTGAACGAATCTGCACCGAAGTTGGTGATGTAGACGTTCCCGTCGGCGTCGACATCGACGTCGGTCGGTGAACCGGTCTTCCCGAATCCCAGGGTTGTCTCTACGCCGTCGGCGCTGAGCTTTTTGATCGGTTCGACGCCGTGGTGCCGGACGGTGACGATCACACTGTTGTCCGCATCGACGACGATTCCCCACGGCTGCGCGGAAGCATCGAAGGTGAACGGCAGTTCGACCTGGTCACCGCCCGGGGGAAGCGCAAGAACGCGACTGTTGTTGCTGTCGGTGACATAGACGGTTCCATCAACAGCGACATCGACCCCGGAAGGACGGTTCAATCCGACGAACCCCAAGGTCCTCTGGTTGCCGTCGGGGTCGAGGACGACGACCCGGTCGTTGCCCTGATCGGCAACGTAGATGCTGCCCTCGTCGGTGACCTTCACTCCGCACGGCATCGACAGGCCCTGCAGCGGCACGACGGTCTGCTCACCGGTAGCGCTGAGTGTGATGACGGTGTGGCTGCCCTGATCGGTGACGTAGGTGTTCCGCTCTCGGTCCACGTCGATCCCGAGCGGATTGCGCAGGTTGCTGAACGGAAGCTTGACTTGGTGGTAGGTCACGGAACATCCCCTGCTCTGCGTGTGGTGCGGCCATCCCGACCAGATGATCATGACAACAGGCACCGACACCCTCGGCGGCCGCGGCACTCGATCCATTCATAGATCTGTGTCGGCGCACCTCGGTAGCGTCGCTGGTCGTGGACAGCGAGCACATCCCCGCCGGTGAGGTCGTGGAGACATCCAAGGCCGGTTCTTCCCTCGACCTGCCCGATCTTGCGCCGCAGATTCTCGAACGGATCGGTGCCTCGGTGGCCTCGTCCCGCTCCGCCGGGACCCGCCGCACCTACGCCTCGGCGTGGCGGAAATTCACCACCTGGTGCCGCAGCGAAGGACATCAGCCGTTGCCGGCGCATCCGGCGACCGTCGCCGCCTATCTGGTCGCCGCGGCCGACACCCTCACCCCGGACGGCACGCGTGCCTACGCCCCGGCCACGCTGGCGCATCACCGCGAATCGGGACAGTCCAGTCCCACCGGCGATGACCTGGTGCGCCGGACGATGTCCGGGATCCGCCGGGACTACGCCACCGCCGGGGACCGGCCCCGCAGCCCGCGGGCACCGCTGCTGACCGCCGATGTCCTCACCATCGTCGAGCGGGCACGGACCAGCTGCGGCAGCTGGGCCGATGAGGTCCTCGAACGCCGCGACACCGCGATCGTGCTGCTCGGGTTCGCCGGGGCGTTCTGCCGCAGCGAACTCGTCGGCCTGACCTGCGGGGACATCTCGCTGCACCGGCTCGATGGGCTGCACATCCGCCTGCGCAAGTCCAAGACCGATCAGGAGGGCCGCGGCACCATCCGCGCCCTGCCGTTCACGCACGGTCATCTCAGTTGTCCGCCGTGTGCGTGGATGCGGTGGGCGCAGATCGTCGCCGCCTACGACAGTGGTGGGCGTCCCGCGGTGATCCGGTTGCTGCGCACCGCCGAACCCTTCGAATCCCATGTGTGCCGGGGGCCGCGTCCGCGTACCGCCTCCGATGCGCCGTTGCTGCGGTCGATCCGCAAAAACGGCAACCTTTCCGAGACCGCCTTGTCGGGGGCGGCGGTGCACAAGGCGATCCGCCGCCGCGCCGAGCAGGCCGGCTACGACCCCGAGCTCGTACAACAGCTCGGTGGGCATTCGCTGCGGGCCGGGTTCGTCACCCAAGCGTTCCGCAACGGGGCCTCCGCGCACGCGATCATGCGCCAGACCGGGCACAGCACTCCGGCGATGCTCGAGGTCTACGCCCGCGAGAATGCCCCGTTGATCGGCAACGCTGTCACGAATTTGGGTTTGTAGCACCGTGACCACCACACCCCCTCTGACCGACCACTCGATATCGCTGGCGGGGCTGCGGATCCCGAAGCGGGATCGGCACGACTGGGCACTGTTCGCCGACTGGTGCCTTGCCGCCGACCAGCGGCCGATCCCCGCCGCCCCGCAGACGTTGGCGATGTTCGTGCGCGAGCATCCCGCGGCGATGGCGACGCAGCGGCGCCGACTGTCGGCAATCAACACCGTCCACACCCGGCACGGCTACCCACCGCCCGGGCGCACCGAGACGGTGCGCCGCCACCTCGACACCACCCGCGGCCGGCGATCCGATCGACTCGCACCGATCCTGCTGCGCACCGCCGCCGCGTTGCCGACCGAGGGCTGGCCCAGTGGACTGTTCGGCCGCCGCGATGCGCTGCTGCTCGTGCTCGCCGCCACCGGCCTGAGCTTTGCCGACATCACCCGGCTGCGCCGCCGCGACATCCGCATCGACGACGGGGCCCTCGAGGTCACCACCCGGGCCGGGGAACGCATACGCCTCACCCCCGCACCCGATGCTGAGGACCATCCCGCGGTGGCGATCTACCGGCGGTGGGCGCACATCCAGGCGTTTCTCGACGAGAATCCCGGCACGCATCTGCTGCGCCATTACCTCACCGACCCGGTCGACATTCTCGCCAATCCGCTCACCGCCGAGCAGGGACGCCAACCGCTGGTGTGTCCGATCGACCGCTGGGGACACCTGCCCCACGGACAGTCGATGACCGCCCAGTCGATCTCGGCGCTGGTACGCGCTCACCTGTCCGGCCGCGCCCCCAACCGCCCGACACTGCCGGTGGTCCCGCCGGACACCGACGAGGCAGGGACCGAACCCGAGGTGGTTCTCGACCCGGACTACTACGAACGCGGGATCGCGGCTCGCCGTCGCGATCATCAGGACCTCGAGGACCTCGCCGACACCTTCGACGAGATCGAACAGCGCGCCGATGCCCTGTTCGACGACCTGCTCACCGTGCTCGAAGACCTGCAGCCGTAGCTGCACGAGGGTGCTCGCCGAAGCAATGTGCACAAGTAATGCAAGCAATGCCGGTATTGCTGACGGCGCCGGCGTCGTACTGGGGCAGACGCCCGCACCCCCCGAGAGCGCGGCTTTGGTCCCGGTAGGGCTTGGTGAGTGCTGTCACCGAATGGGGGCGGGGCGTAGCGTCGATCCCAGGTGCCCGACGAGTCATCAATCGGGTGGGTGCCTAGAGGATCGATGATGGCCGCGGTGGAGTTGACCCCGGCGCAACGCACCGAGGCGATGCGCCGCTACCGGATGCTCGAACCGCACCTGACCGGCGGTGTCCCCCTGACGCAGGTGGCCCGTGAGGCCGGCATCGGGGAACGCACCGCCCGCCGCTGGCTCGCGCACTACCGCGCCCACGGCCTGTCCGGACTCGCCCGCACACCCCGCCGGACCGGCGGCCGCACCACCCATCCGGAGCTGGTCCAGTTGATCGAAGGGCTGGCCCTGACCCGCCCACCGCCGAGCATCGCCGCGATCCACCGGCGGGTGTCCACCGTCGCCGACCACCAGAAGTGGCCCGTCCCGTCCTACAGCACCGTCTACGCCATCGTCCGCGGCCTCGACCCCGAGCTGCTCACCCTCGCCCACGACGGCACCGCGGGGTGGCGGGACCGCTACGAGCTGGTCTACCGGCGCACCGCCGACGCCCCGAACCGGATGTGGCAGATCGACCACACCCTGCTCGATGTGCTGGTCCTCGACCCGGCCGGCACCGCGGTGCGGCCATGGTTGACGGTGGTTCTCGACGATCACTCCCGCGCCGTGCCCGGCTACAGCATCACTCTCGGCGCGCCGTCCACCCTGGGTACCTCCTTGGCGTTGCGGCAGGCGATCTGGACCAAAGCCGATCCGAGTTGGCCGATGTGCGGGATCCCCGAAATCCTCTACGCCGATCACGGCAGCGACTTCATCAGCGACCACCTGCGCCAGGTCGCCGCCGACCTGAAGATCACCCTCATCCACTCGACCGTCGCCCGGCCCCAGGGCCGCGGCAAGATCGAACGCTTCTTCGGCACCCTCACCAGTGAGCTGCTGCCCGAACTACCCGGTCACCTCGACCACGGCCGACCGGTCACCGAGCCAGCCTTGTCGGTGACCGACCTCGACCACCGGATGCGCGGCTTCATCATCGAGCAGTACCACCAGCGACCCCACCGCGAGACCGGCGAGAGCCCACACCGGCGCTGGCTCGCCGACGGCTGGCTGCCGCAGCTGCCCGAGAACATCGACACGTTGGATCTGCTGCTCGTCCAGGTCGCCACCGGGCGGATCGTGCACCGCGACGGGATCCACTTCCAGGGTCTGCGCTATCTCGACCCGGTCCTGGCCGCGTACGTGCGTGAACCGGTCACCATCCGCTACGACCCCCGCGACATCACCGCCATCCGGGTCTTCCACCACGACCGCTATCTGTGCACCGCGATCAGCCCCGAACACAGCGGCCGGACGATCTCCCTCAAAGACATCGACACCGCCCGCCGCGCCCACCGCCGCCGCCTGCGCAGCCAGATCCACGAACGCATCCAACTCGTCACCGACTACCTCCCCGCCCCCGCCGCACCACCCGCGCCGGAGCCTGCTCCGGCCCGCCGCCGTTCCACGCTGCGCACCTACCGCGAGGACTGAACGGTGAGTCCCACCGACAGCGGCCGGTTCATCGTCACCAAAGAACACCGCCGTTTCACCGAATTCGCCGACGCGGTCCGCCGCGATCGCACCATCGGACTGTGCTTCGGCCCCGCCGGGGTCGGCAAAACCCTCTCCGCCCGCCGCTACGCCCACTGGGACACCGTCGAACCTCTCCTCGACGACTGGGGACCCCGCGACAACGACGCCGAACAACCCATCAACGCCGCCCTCGCCCGGGCCCGCACCATCGTCTACACCCCCTACGTCGGGGTCACCCCCCGCCGGCTACGCGAGGATCTGCACCAACTGCTCACCCGCGCCGAGATCTGCATCGACACCCACCTGAACCCACCGCCGCGGCCGCTGACTCATCCCCGGCCCCGCAGCCGACGAGCGAGCCGGGTCGAGTTGTGCATCGTCGACGAAGCCGAACGATTGAGCACCAGCGCCCTCGAACACCTACGTGATCACTACGACCGCGGGGAGCACGGACTGATTTTCATCGGCATGCCCGGCATCGAAAAACGCTTCGTGCGCTACCCGCAGCTCTACAGCCGCGTCGGGTTCGCCCACCACTACCGGCCGTTGTCCCACGACGAACTGATCTTCGTGCTGACCCACCATTGGCGCAGTCTCGCCGAGGGCCTGGACCCTGCCGACTTCACCGACCACCAGGCCATTGCTGCCGTCGCCCGTCTGACCGGCGGCAATTTCCGGCTCATCCAGCGCCTGTTCCGTCAGGTCGATCGCATCCTCGAGATCAACGATCTGACCGTCATCACCGCTGACGTCATCGACACCGCCGCCGAAACCCTCGTCATCGGCACCACCTGAGATCACCCCGTACCTGCCATACTCCACGGAAGATCCCCGGTCATACAGGCCCGAAGGTCACATCGCCCGATTCGGCGGCGGACGTTTCATATACGTTCGTTTTCGGAACAAGATCAATTTTGCGGACCGATCCTCAAACAGCACACCCCGACACGGTCCGACACTCGATCGCGTCCTGCGGAAGACGGCCGTCCGACCGTCCTGCTTAACCGTCCTGCATGTCGGTCTCGAATAGCTGACCCAAACAGCACTTTCGTCGCCTCATGGATGGAATCCTGATCGGCTATTCCCGATGCAGCACCGTGGGCCAAGATCTGCAACCGCACCACGGAGCCCTCAAAGGCCGGAGTCCGCGACGACCGGATCTATACGGACAAGGGCGCTCTATACGGACAAGGGCTACGCGGGAGACAAGCGACATCGGCCCGGTCTGTGCGAAGCGCTCGCCGTCTGCCGCAGTCGTCAGCGCGGCAAACGCCGCCACATCGCCCGCGGCAGCAGGCGCATCCCGAAGAACACCGGGCGCAGCACCGCCGGCACCCACACCTCCCCGCGCCCGCGGTGCAGCGCCTGCACCGTCGCGCCGGCGACCTGCGGTGGGGTGCTCGACAACGGTGCAGGGCTCATGCCCTCCGTCATCCGGCCGATCACGAAACCGGGGCGCACCAGCAGCAACGACACCCCGCTGCCGTGCAAGGCATCCGCCAGGCCGGACGCGAAACCGTCGAGGCCGGCCTTCGCCGACCCGTACACATAGTTGGCGCGGCGCACCCGCCACCCGGCCACGGAGGAGAACACCACCAGCCGCCCCGAGCCCTGCGCGCGCAGCCGCTGGGCCAGGTCGGTGAGCAGCGCGACCTGCGCGAGATAGTCGGTGTGCACGATCGACACCGCATGGGCCGCATCGGTTTCCGCGTGGGCCTGGTCGCCGAGGATGCCGAAGGCCAGCACCGCCACATCGATCGGCCCGAAGTCGGCGATCCGGTCGAGCACCGCGGTGTGTGCGTCGAGGGCGTCGGCGTCGAACTCGACCGGGTGCACCGCCGTCGCGCCTGCTACCCGCACGGCGGCGCACTCGTCGGCGAGGTCGTCGGCGCGACGGGCGGCGAGGATCACGGTGCGGCCCGGCGCGAGTCGGGTGGCGACCTCGACGCCGATCTCGCTGCGTCCCCCGAAGATGACGACGGTTCCCTGCGCGGTGTGGTTCATGCGGCCAGTGTCCCGGGTCGAGCTCCGGGATGCAGTGGCGGGGGTCTACTCTCTGCGGGATGGACAGTGACCGCACCCCGAGCATCGACGTCTCCCTCGCCGACAAGCTGCTCGCCCTGCTCGACGAGCGGTGAACCCGGCCGGGTGTCAGCCCGGCAGCACCGTCAATCCGTGCGGGCGCAGGTTCATCGACTCGCAGCCGTCCTCGGTGACGACGACGATGTCCTCGATCCGCGCACCCCACTCACCGCGGAAGTAGATGCCCGGTTCGATGCTGAACGCCATGCCGGGCTGCAGGATGTCGTCGTTGCCGGAGACGATGTACGGCTCCTCGTGCACCGACAGGCCGATTCCGTGCCCGGTGCGGTGCACGAACGCCTCCCCGTAGCCGGCGGCGGCAAGCAGGTTGCGGGCGGCGGCGTCGACGTCCTCGGCGCGCACGCCGGGCCGCACCGCATCCACTGCGGTCTGTTGTGCCTTCTCGAGCACCGCAATCTTCGTCGCGATCTCCGGGTCCGGTTCGCCGATGCTGTAGGTGCGGGTCGAATCCGAGTAGTAGCCAGGTTCGACGGGACCACCGATGTCGACGACGACGATGTCGCCGGATTCGATGACCCGCTCGGACACCTCGTGGTGCGGGTCGGCGCCGTGCGGGCCGGAACCGACGATGACGAACGCCGCCGCGGTGTGTCCCTCTTCGAGGATCGCGGCGGTGATGTCCGCGGCCACCTCGGCTTCGGTGCGTCCCGCGCGCAACCATTCACCCATGCGGGCGTGCACCCGGTCGATGGCGGCACCAGCGCGGCGCAACGCCTCGACCTCGTCGGTGTCCTTGACCATCCGCAGCTGCCGGATCACCGACGTCGCAAGCGCCGGGGCGTTGCCGAACCGGGCGGTCAGCGGCACCAGGTGCAGCGCCGGCATCGCCTCGGCCACCGCGAACGCCCCCGCCGTCGCGACGAGTTCGCGCACGAGCGCGTAAGGATCCTGACCGTCCACCCAGTCCCGCACCGGCAGACCGAGCTCACCGATCGCGGAGTCGTTCAGCGACGCCAACTCCAGCCGCGGCACCACCGCGGTGGCGCCGGAGCCGTCGGTGGGGATCACCAGGCAGGTCAGGCGCTCGAACGACTCGGCGCGCGAACCGGTGAGATACCGCAGGTCCGGTCCGGGGGTGATGAGCAGCGCGTCGAAGCCGGCGACGGCACCGAGTTCGGCGGCGCGGGCCAGGCGGGCCGCGGAACGGTCGGCGGGGAATCGGGGGGCGGCAGTGGTCATGTCTTCGAGCCTAGTGGCCGCGGCCGGATGGCAGGATGTGGTCCGTGACCGCACCGGAGAACCCCACGCCCGCACCGGACCCCACGCTGATGTTGCTCGACGGCGCGAGCCTGTGGTTCCGCGCCTTCCACGCCATCCCGGAGAAGGTCACCGCCCCCGACGGCAGCCCGGTCAACGCGGTGCGCGGCTTCGTGGACATGGTGGCCTCGCTGATCCGCACCCACCGCCCCACCCGGCTGGTGGTGTGCCTGGATCTGGACTGGCGGCCGGCCTTCCGTGTCGCGGCGATCCCCAGTTACAAGGCGCACCGGGTCGCCACCGGGTCGGACGGCACCGTCGAGGAGGTCCCACCCGCGCTGCTGCCGCAGGTGCCGGTGATCCTCGACGTGCTCGCCGCCGCCGGCATCGCCACCGGCGGGGCGGCCGGTTTCGAGGCCGACGACGTGCTCGGTACCCTCGCCGCCCGCGAGACCATAGACCGGGTGATCGTGGTCAGCGGCGACCGCGACCTGCTGCAGGTCGTCGCCGACAGTCCGGTGCCGGTGCGAGTGCTCTACGCCGGGCGCGGATTGGCCAAGGCCGAGTTGTTCGATCCGGCGTTGGTCGCCGAACGCTACGGGGTGCCCGGCGAGCGGGCCGGCGCCGCCTACGCCGAACTCGCGGTGCTGCGCGGCGACCCGTCGGACGGACTCCCCGGCGTCAAGGGGGTCGGGGAAAAGACCGCCGCGTCGTTGCTGCAGCAGTACGGCTCCCTCGACGCGGTGCGCGCGGCCGCGGTCGACAAGTCGTCGTCGATGGCGAAGGGCATGCGGGTCAAACTCGCCGCTGCGGCGGACTATCTGGATGCGGCGCTGCCGGTGGTGCGGGTCGCCACCGACGCGGACGTGGACCTGTCCCGCTCGGACGTGTTGCCGGAGGCACCGGCCGCTCCGGAGCAGCTCACCGCGCTGGCGCAGCGGTGGGGTCTGGAACGGCCGGTGTCCGCGCTGGTCGCGGCCCTGGCCGACCGATGACCGCTTCCGGTCAGTTGGGGCGGCCGACCTCGTAGGTGCCGTTGTCGTCGGTGACGGTGACGGTCACCTCCCGGAACTGGCCGTCCACGGTGACCGCGCAGGTGAAGCTGTGGCCGGCCTCGACCTTCTGATCGCTCGGGCACTGCACGTCGCCGACCTGCCCGGCCCCGTAGGACTCGGTGAGCACCTTCGCGATGCCCGCCTGGGTGGATTCGGTGTCGAGGACTTTCCCGCCGAACATCGTCGTGGCGAGGATCCCGACGATGGCGAGCACCACGACGAGCCCGGCGCCGCCGAGGATCCACGGCAGCTTCGACTTGCCGTTCTGCTGAGGCGCGCCGCCGGGCTGCTGCCAGGTGTTCGCGGGCGCTCCCCAGGGCTGCGCCCCGGCGGGCTGCTGCCCACCCCACCCGGGGACGGGCTGCGTCGGTTGCTGGCCGGGCGCGCCCCACGGCTGCTGTGCGCCCGGTTGCTGACCCCAGCCCGGTGCCTGTCCTGGTGCCTGCTGACCGGGTGCCGGCTGCCCCCAGCCGGGGGCGGGCGGCTGTGGGGCCGGACCCCAGCCCTGTTGCGGCGCACCGGTCGGCGCACCCCACGGATTCTGATGCCCCGCACCGGGCTGCGCGGGAGTCTGCTGCCCGGCGGGCGGCGCCCACCCGGGCTGCGGAGCGTTCCCGCCCGCACCGGTGTCGGGTTGCCACGGCGACTGCCCGGCGGTCGACTGTCCCCAGCCGGTGCCGCTGCCCTGCCCCCACTGCTGCTGGCCGGCGGGCGACGCCCACGGTGATCCGGGCTGCTCACCGCCCCCGGAGGTCGGGTTGGGTGCCCATGGATCCGTCGATTCCGGCGGCTTCTGCCCCGGCGAGTCCTGCGGTTCGTTCGGCCCGGTCATCGTCGTCTCCACTCACCCTTCCCGTTGTGTGCCCATACGGTAGCGTCCCCCCGCCGCGGGCATCCACGCCTACCGGGCGTCCCGGACACCCCGCAGGGGCCGGGTCATTCGGCGGTGGGATCGACGGCGACGACCCCGCGACGCACCGCCCCGACCGCCTTGCCGGCGGTGCGGGCGAGTTCCGGATCGTCCGCGCAGGTGCGGATCTGGTCGAGCAGATCGATCAGCTGCCGGCACCACCGCACGAAATCTCCGGGTGAAAGTTCCTTGCCGGCGGCCTCCGCGGCGACGAGCGCCTCGGTCAGCGACGCGGTGGACGCCCAGGTGTAGGCGGCGGTGACGAAACCCAGATCCGGTTCGCGGGTCGGGGGCAGCCGGTGCCGGATCTCGTCGGCCCGCAAGCCGTCGCAGATCCGGGTGGTTTCGGCCAGCGCGTGCCGGATCGGGCCGGTCGGCCCGACGACGGTGACCGGTTCGTCGGTGCGCGACTCGTAGATCACCGCCGAGGCGACCGCCGCGAGTTCGGCGGCGGACAGTCCCGCCCAGGCACGGCGACGCACGCATTCGGCGACCAGCAGATCCGATTCGGTGTAGATGCGGGCGAGCCGCTCCCCCGCCTCGGTGGTCGCCGGATCGTCACCCTCGGTGAGATAGCCGCGTTCGGTGAGCAGCGCGACGATCCGCTCGAAGGTGCGCGCCAGCGAATCCGTCGCCGCGGCGGCCTTGCGGCGCTGCTGCTGGGTTTCGCGCAGCAACCGGTGGTAGCGCTCCCCGGCACGCGCCAGCGAGTCCAGATCGGGGTGCTTGCGAGCCGGATGGTGCTTGAGTTCGCGGCGCAACGCGTCGATCTCGCGGGTGTCGCCCTTGGACGTGCTGCGCTTGGGACGGCGCGGCGGCACGAGGCCCTTCGACCGCAACGCCGACGCGATGTCGCGGCGCCCACGGCCGGTGCGGTGATCGACGTGCCGCGGCAGCCGCAGCGTGCCCAGCACCGTCGCCGGGGTCGGGAAGTCCCCGGCGGAGAGGCGACCGGACCACGCGTCGGCGGTGACGACCTGCGGCCGCGGATCGCCGGCGTCGGTGTCCGGCAGCACCACCACGGCCAGGCCGGTGTGTTTACCGGCGGGCACGGCGATGATGTCACCGCGCCGCAGTGTCACCAGCGACGCCACCGCCGCGGCCCGGCGATCCTGCTTGCCGCGCCGCTCGTGGGCGCGTTCGGCGTCGGTCAGTTCGGCGCGCAACCGCAGATAGTCGAGGATCTCGCTGCCCTCACCGCCGAGTTGGTCGCGCAGCTGTGCGAGGGTGGCCTCGTTGCGGTCGATGCCGCGTTTGAGACCGACCACCGACTTGTCGGCCTGGAACTGGGCGAAGGACATCTCCAGCAGCGCCCGCGACCGCTCCACCCCGACGGCGTCGATGAGGTTGACCGCCATGTTGTAGGACGGGCGGAACGAGCTGCGCAGCGGGAAGGTGCGGGTGGAGGCGAGCCCGGCGACCGCCGCCGGTTCGATGCCCGGCTGCCACAGCACCACCGCGTGGCCCTCGACGTCGATGCCGCGCCGCCCGGCCCGGCCGGTCAGCTGCGTGTACTCGCCGGGGGTCAGCTCGGCGTGGGTGTCGCCGTTGAACTTGACGAGCTTTTCGAGCACCACGGTGCGGGCCGGCATGTTGATGCCCAGCGCGAGGGTCTCGGTGGCGAACACCGCCCGCACCAGCCCCCGCACGAAGAGCTCTTCGACGGTGTGCCGGAAAGCCGGCAACATCCCGGCGTGGTGGGCGGCGATGCCGCGTTCGAGGGCGGTGCGCCACGACGCGTAGCCGAGGACCTCGAGGTCGCCGCGCGGCAGATCCCGGGTGTGCTCGTCGACGATCCGGCGGATCTCGGCGGCTTCGGTCTCGTCGGTCAGGTGCAGACCCGAGCGCAGGCACTGCTGCACCGCGGCGTCGCAACCGGCGCGGCTGAACACGAAGGTAATCGCCGGCAACAGACCGTCGCGGTCGAGACGGACGATGACCTCCGGGCGCGGCGGCGGCCGGAAGCGGGGGCCGCGTTCACCCCAGCGGTCCATCCCGGACAGACTCTGCCGTTGCCGCACCGCCGACGCCAGCTCCGGGTTGACGACGATGTCGCGGCGCCGCCGGGTCGGGGCGGTGTCGGTGTCGGCGCGGCGGTCGAACAGGTCGTAGATGCGGGAGCCGAGCATCATGTGCTGGTGCAGCGGGATGGGCCGCACCTCGTCGACGACGACGGTGGTGTCGCCGCGCACCGTGGTCATCCAGTCGCCGAACTCCTCGGCGTTCGACACGGTCGCCGACAGCGACGCCAGCCGCACGTCCTCCGGCAGGTGCAGGATCACCTCTTCCCACACGGCGCCGCGGAACCGGTCGGCGAGGAAGTGCACCTCGTCCATCACCACGTGGGTGAGCCCGATCAGGGCGGTGGACGACGCGTAGATCATGTTGCGCAGCACCTCGGTGGTCATCACCACCACCGGCGCATCGGAGTTGATGGACTGGTCGCCGGTGAGCAGACCCACCGAGTCCCGGCCGTGCCGGGCACACAGATCGGCGTACTTCTGGTTGCTCAGCGCCTTGATCGGGGTGGTGTAGAAGCACTTGGAACCGCCCTGCAGCGCCAGATACACCGCGAACTCGCCGACGACGGTCTTGCCGGCGCCGGTGGGGGCGCACACCAGCACCGAATGCCCACCCTCGAGGGCGCGGCACGCCTCGATCTGGAACGGATCGAGCGGGAATCCGAGGCCGGTGGCGAACTCCGCGAGCTGCGGGGTGGGGACGAGCGGCGCGGTGCCGGTCTCGTCGTTACCGGCAGGGCCGGGAGTGGGGTCGCCGGTCACAGGGTGTCGGAGTAGTCGGTGCGGGCCGGATCGGTCCGTACGGTGTCGGTGGGCGCCGTCGGCGCTGCCGGCTCCACCGGGCTCGGGGCCGGGATCGTCGAACCCTCGTCGTCGTCGAGATCGGCCCAGCCCTCGGCGCGGGCCTTGCGGGCGCGGCGCCGGTCGGTCAGCCGGGCGATCTGGATGGCGAACTCCACGAGCAGCGTGAGCGCCAACGCCAGGGCGAGCATGGAGAACGGATCCTGGCCGGGGGTGGCGATGGCGGCGAAGACGAACACCGCCATGATCAGCCCGCGCCGCCACGCCTTGAGCTTGGCGTAGGGCAGCACCCCGACGCCGTTGAGCGCGACGATCACCAGCGGGATCTCGAAGGACACCCCGAAGATCACCAGCAGGTTGATGAGGAACCCGAAGTATTCGGCGCCCGACAGGGCGGTGACCTGCACGTCGTTGCCGACGGACAGCAGGAACGACAACGCGTGGGAGATCACCAGATAGGCCAGTACCGCGCCGGTGACGAACAGCGCCGCCCCGCAGGTGACGAAGCCGATCGCGTAGCGGCGTTCCTTGCGGTACAGGCCGGGGGTGACGAACGCCCACAGTTGGTACAGCCAGATCGGGCACGCCATGACGATGCCGGCGGTCGCGGCGACCTTCAGGCGCAGCATGAACTGCTCGAACGGTCCGGTGGCGAGCAGTCGGCACGCCCCGTCGTTGCTCAGGTCGGCGCGGGCCGAGGCGGGCAGATCGCAGTAGGGGCCGCGCAGGATCTCCCCGAGGCTGTCGAGGCCGAACAGGCTGCGGCTGTACCAGACGAATCCGAGGATGGTGGTGAGCACGATCGCAGCGAGAGCGATCAGCAGACGCGTGCGCAATTCGTACAGGTGCTCGACCAGCGACATGGTGCCGTCGGGATTGGTCTTGCGCCGGCTTCGGCGCGGATCGAACGGGATGCGCACGGTGCGGTTCTCAGCTCCTGTCGAGACCACCGGCGTGCGGGCGTGCCGGGGTCAGCGGAACGCCGGGACACCCGTGGTGGGCGCCCCGGCAGGATGAACGTCGGTCAGGCAGACCGCGGTTCGGTGTGCGTGTTCGGCGCGGCGGGATCGGCTGTCGGCTGCGCGGCCGGCAACGGATTCGGCGCCGGCTGCGGCGTGGACGCCCGGGCGTCGTCGTTCTGCATCTCCTTGACCTCGCTCTTGAAGATCCGGAGCGAACGACCGAGACCGCGCGCGGCGTCGGGCAGCTTCTTCGAACCGAAGAGAATCACGACCACCAGCGCCACGATGGCCCAGTGCCAGGGGCTCATTGCACCCATTTACAACAACCTCCACTGATCGGCTCCGATCGATGCTACCGGACCTCGAGCACAGCCCGAGCCTTCGCGCCGGTGTATCCACCCACAATTCGCGGAGGGTTCACACAGATGTTTCACAACGTGACCGTCACGGTGTCGGACCCGCGCCGCGGGCCGGGTTCTCCCCGTCGAGCTCGGCGTAGGCGGCCAGCGCCGCCTCGGCCCGCGCCCGCACCGCGGCCCGCAACTCCGGTGGGTCGAGCACCTGCACCCCGGCGCCGAGACCGACGAGCAGCCGCGCCATCCACCCCGGCGACGCGTACCGCATCGACGCCTCGCACCTGCCGTCGGAAAGCACCTGCACGTCGGTGAGCGGGTAGTAGTCGAGCAGCCAGGTATACGACGGGGCGATGCGCAACCGCGCGGCGGGCAGCGACGGGTCGCCCTCGAACAGTTCGAGGTGCTCGTCGTCGGTGATCGCCCGGTGCGGCGGTCGCGTCGGCTCGTCGAGCACGGTGGCGGCGTCGATGCGGTCGAAGCGGAACAGCCGCACTCCTTCGGCGCTGCGGCACCACGCCTGCAGGTAGGCGTGTTCGTCGATGATGACGATGCGGATCGGGTCGACGTCGCGTTCGGAGACGGTGTCGCGGGAAGCCGAATAGTAGGTCAGGTGCACGGCGCGCCCGTCGCGCACCGCGGCCCGCACCTGTCCGGCGGCGTCGGAGTCCCCGGCTGCCTCCGGATCAGGCTCGGCAGTCGCCGCGGTGGCGGTGTCGGTGGTGGCGGTCCCGGCGGCCGCCTCGATCTTCGCGATCGCCGACTGCGCCGCGGACGGGTCGACGACGCCGGGCATCTCCTGCAGCGACCGCAGCGCCACGAGCAGCGCGGTGGCCTCGGTGGAGGTCAACCGCAGGGGTCGTTCGATGCCGGCGGTGAAGGTCACCACGATGCTGTCCTCGGAGAACGACAGGTCGATCAGATCACCGGGTCCGTAGCCGGGCAGGCCGCACACCCACAGCTGGTTCAGATCGTCCATCACCTGCTTGGGCGTGACCCCGAGATCGCGGGCGGCCTCGGCCGCGCTGATCCCCGGGTGCGCCAGGAAGTAGGGCACGAGATTGAGCAGTCGTCCCAGTCGCGCCGACAGTCGTGTGCTCATCGCTCCTCCTCCCCCGCATCCGTGACCGCCTGTTCGAGGATGCGGTGCACCTCGGCCCGTAACTCCGGTGGGTCGAGCACCAACGCGTCCGCGCCCTGCCCGGCGACGATCCGGGCGATCCATTCCCACGAGCGCACCGGCACCTCGAGTTCCACCCCGTCGCGGTCTCCGATCCGCCGTGCCGCGCCGGTCCGTCCGAGCCGGCGTAGCTCCCACGCGCGTCCATCGGCCACCCACAGGCGTGCCGATCCGCTGACCTCCGCCGGGGAGGTCGCGGCGAGCACCCGCCCCCGCAGATCCACGCCCTCCGGGATCTGCACCGCCCCCTCTGGGCCGATCGCGGTGATCTCGTCGCCGATGCGCGAGAGCCGGAAGGTGCGCACGGCGTCGCGGTCGCGGTCGTGGCCGACGAGATACCAGCGGCCGTGCACGGTGACCACACCCCACGGTTCGACGGTGCGCGTCGACCACGGCTCGGTGGGGGAACTGCGGTGGGTGAACCGCACCGCGCGGCGCGCGTCGATCGCGGCGAGCAACGCCGTCAACGCGGGTTCGGAACCGCGGGCGCGCGGCGGCAGCGGCGCGACGACCTCCCCGCCGTCGGAGTCGACACGGATCCCGGCGGCGCGCAGCTTGAGCACCGCACCCTGCGCCGCGGCGGTCAGCTCCGGCGATTCCCACAGCGCGGCGGCGACGGCCACGGCGGCGGTCTCCTCGCGGGTGAGGTCGATCTCGGGCAGTTCGTAGGCGTCGCGGTTGATGCGGTAGCCCTCCACCGTCGACGACCGCGACGGCCGGCCCGTCTCGAGGGGCACCCCGAGATCGCGCAGTTCGTTCTTGTCCCGCTCGAACATGCGGCTGAACGCCTCGTCGCTCGCGCATTCGGAGTAGCCGGCCACCGAGGCACGGATCTTCTCCGCGGTCACGAACTGTCGGGTGGACAGCAGCGCGATGACCAGGTTCACCAGCCGTTCGACTTTCGAGATCGCCACGCGCCAACCCTAGTGCCCGCGCGCCGCCGGCACCGCATCACCGTCCATCGGAGCGGACCGGACGGGCCGCTCCGATGGACGGCGGTACTCACATGGAGGCGATGAGCCGTTCGACGCGTTCGTCCACGGACCGGAACGGGTCCTTGCACAACACGGTGCGCTGCGCCTGGTCGTTGAGCTTCAGATGCACCCAGTCGACGGTGAAATCGCGGCCCGCGGCCTGCGCGGCGGCGATGAAATCACCGCGCAGCTTCGCGCGGGTGGTCTGCGGCGGGGGGTTCACCGCGGCGTCGACGGACTCGTCGTCGGTCACCCGCGCCGCCAGTCCCTTGCGTTGCAGCAGGTCGAACACACCGCGTCCGCGTTTGATGTCGTGATAGGCCAGGTCGAGCTGGGCGATCTTCGGGTCGGACAGCTCCATGTTGTAGCGGTCCTGGTAGCGCTGGAACAGCTTGCGCTTGATCACCCAGTCGATCTCGGTGTCGACCTTCGCGAAGTCCTGCGATTCGACGGCGTCGAGGACGCGGCCCCACAGGTCCACCACCTGCGCGACGTGCGGGTCGGGTTCGCGCTGGTGCAGATATTCCACCGCCCGCGCGTGGTATTCGCGCTGGATGTCCAGGGCGCTGGCCTGCCGGCCGCCGGCCAGGCGCACCGGGCGCCGGCCCGTCAGGTCGTGGGAGACCTCGCGGATGGCGCGGATCGGGTTGTCGAGCGCGAAGTCCCGGAACGGCACCCCGGCCTCGATCATCTCGAGCACCAGCGCCGCCGACCCCACCTTGAGCATGGTGGTGGTCTCGGACATGTTCGAGTCCCCGACGATCACGTGCAGGCGCCGGTACTTCTCGGCGTCGGCGTGCGGCTCGTCGCGGGTGTTGATGATCGGCCGCGACCGGGTGGTCGCCGACGAGACACCCTCCCAGATGTGCTCGGCGCGTTGCGACAGGCAGAAGGTAGCGGCCTTGGGGGTCTGCAGCACCTTCCCGGCGCCGCAGATCAGCTGGCGGGTCACCAGGAAGGGCAGCAGCACATCGGAGATGCGGGAGAACTCGCCGACGCGGGCGACGAGATAGTTCTCGTGGCAGCCGTAGGAGTTGCCCGCCGAGTCGGTGTTGTTCTTGAACAGGAAGATGTCGCCGCCGATGCCTTCCTCGGCGAGACGCTGCTCGGCGTCGATGAGCAGTTCCTCGAGGACCCGCTCACCGGCATGGTCGTGCTCGACGAGCTGGAGCAGGTCGTCGCACTCGGCGGTGGCGTACTCGGGGTGCGAGCCGACATCGAGATACAGTCGCGCCCCGTTCCGCAGGAAGACGTTCGAACTACGCCCCCAGGACACCACCCGGCGGAACAGATAGCGGGCCACCTCGTCGGGGCTCAACCGACGATGCCCGTGGAAGGTACACGTGACGCCGAACTCCGTCTCGATACCCATGATTCGTCGCTGCACACCTCGACAGTACCGCGCGAACCCGACCCCCATGGGTCGCAACGACATCTACGGTCGAGGTGTGTTCATCCGCGAGCGTTACCGCACCGCCGACCGGGCCCTGTTCGAGCGCTCCGGGGCGCTGCGCGCGTCCCCCGCCGACCCGCTGCTGCGCGACCTCGGACGCGCCGCCAACCACAGTGTGCTGTGGGTGGCGTGCGCCGCGGTGTGCGCCACCGCCGGCGGTCACGCCCGCCGCGGGGCGGTGCGGGGTCTGCTGTCGGTGGCCGGGGCCAGCGCCTTGACCAACGGGCTGCTCAAACCGCTGTTGCCGCGCCGCCGGCCCCCGGCGCGCACCGACCCGAAGTTTCGGCGCCGCACGGTGCCGATCCCCCGCTCGTCGTCGTTCCCGTCCGGGCACGCCGCGTCGGCGGCGGCGTTCGCGACCGGGGTGGTGCTCGAATCCCCTGCGGCTGGGGCGGTTCTGGCGCCGCTGGCCGCGGCGGTGGCCTATTCGCGGGTGCACACCGGCGTGCACTGGCCCGGCGACGTCGTCGTCGGCGCCGCGGTCGGGGCGACGGTGGCGTGGTCGACGCGCCGCTGGTGGGCGGTGCGCAGCCGCGAACCGGCGACCGTGCAGGTCGCGGCGGCCGCGCCCGCCCTGCCCGGCGGCGACGGAATGCTGCTGGTGGTCAACCGCGATGCCGGGACCGCCGAGGAGATCGCCGCGCGGGTCACCGCCGCGCTGCCGAGGGTGCGTCGCGTCGATCTGGATCCCGACGGTGATCCGGCGGAGCAGTCGGAACGTCTGCTGACCGAATATCGGCCGCAGGCGGTGGGGGTGTGCGGCGGGGACGGCACCGTCGCGGCGGTGCTCGACGTCGCCGTCGACGCGCGGCTGCCGGTGGCGGTGTTCCCCGGCGGCACCCTCAACCATTTCGCGCTCGATCTCGGCGTGGTGGATCTGGAGGAGACGGTGCGGGCGGTCACCGCCGGGCAGGCGGTGGCCGTCGGGCTCGGGCAGGTGACGGTGACCGGGCCGGACGGGCGCACGGTGCGGCGGTTCGTCAACACCGCCAGCCTCGGTGGCTATCCGGATGCGGTGCGGTTGCGGCAGCACTGGGAACCGCGGATCGGCAAGTGGCCGGCGGCGGGGTTGGCGATGCTCGCGGTGCTGCGCACGGCGAGCCCGATGCCGGTCCGCATCGACGGGGCGGGGCGGGCGGTGTGGTTGCTGTTCGTCGGCAACGGCCGCTACACCCCGGCAGATCAGGTGCCGATGTCCCGGGCGCATCTGGATCCGGGCACCCTCGACGTGCGGTATCTGCCGGCCGAGAGCCGGTTCTCGCGGTTGCGGCTGCTCCTCGCTGCGGCGACCGGCACCCTCGGCGCGTCACCGATGTATCGGCAGCGGCACAGCCCGGGCCTGACGGTGGAGGTCATCGGGGATCCGGTGGCGTTGGCCACCGACGGGGAGGTCCTCGCCGACGGCACCGGTTTCGACTTCGAGGTGGTGCCGTCGGCGTTGACGGTCTATCGGCTCGCGGTGGATCAGCCCGCGTCGGGACCGGACTCGGTCTCCGAACCGGTCGCGGTGTCGGACCCGGAAGCGGTGTCGGACCCCGACTCGGGCGCCTCCGACGGCGCCGCCTGAGCAGAACTGCTGGGCAGCAGCGCGTCGAGCGCCGCCCCCGAGATGCGCCGGAAGGCACGGCGCGGCCGCTGCTTCTCGAGCACCGCGACCTCGAGTTCCCCGCGGCCGAGCACCCGCGGCGCCGCGTCGGCGGTGGCGGGCTGCTGCAGCGCGGTCACCGCCACGGCGACCGCCTCGTCGAGCGGCAGACCCGGCTTGTACGACGAGCGCAGCGCGGTGATGATCGGTTCGGTGTTGCCGCCCATCACCACGAACTGCGGTTCGTCGACGATCGAGCCGTCGTAGGTGATGCGGTACAGCTGCGGGCCGTCGTCGGTGTCGGCGCGCCCGACCTCGGCGACGCAGATCTCCACCTCGTACGGCTTGGGCTGCTCGGTGAAGATGGTGCCGAGGGTCTGCGCGTAGGCGTTCGCCAGTGCCCGCCCGGTCACGTCCCGCCGGTCGTAGGAGTAGCCGCGCATGTCGGCGTGCATGATCCCGGCGCGCCGCAGATTCTCGAACTCGTTGTACTTGCCGACGGCCGCGAAACCGACCCGGTCGTACAGTTCGCTGATCTTGTGCAGCGCCTTCGACGGATTCTCCGCCACCAGCAGCACACCGCCGGCGTAGGTCAACGCGATCACCGACCGGCCGCGGGCGATGCCCTTACGGGCCAGCTCCGAGCGATCGCGCATGATCTGCTCGGCGGACGCATAGTACGGAAGTGTCACCGGGCATCTCCTGCGGTGCGGTCGGCCACGATGGTGCGGGCCAGCTCGGACAGGGTTTCCTCCGCGACGGCCACGGCCCCGGCCGCGGTGATCACCACCGCCGTCGGGTAGATCCCGCGGGTGGTGTCGGGACCACCGGTGGCGGTGTCGTCGTCGGCCGCGTCGTACAGCGCCTCGACGGCGCTGCGCAGCGCGCTCTGCTCGTCGGCATCGGCGCGGTAGAGCTTCTTGAGCGACGAGCGGGCGAACAACGATCCGGAGCCGACCGCGTGGTAGCCGGCGCGTTCCTCGTAGCGGCCCCCGACCACGTCGTAGGACACGATCCGCCCGGCGCGGTGCGCATCGGACGCGTCGAGGTCGAAACCGACCAGCAACGGCACCACGGCCAAGCCCTGCATGGCCGCACCGAGATTGCCGCGCACCATCGACGAGAGCCGATTGGCCTTGCCGTCGAAGGTCAGCGGCACACCTTCGATCTTCTCGTAGTGCTCGAGTTCGACCGCGAACAGTCGCACGAGCTCGATCGCCAGACCCGCGGTGCCGGCGATGCCGGCCGCCGAATAGTTGTCGGTGATGAACACCTTGTCGACATCGCGGGAGGCGATCAGGTTACCCATGGTCGCGCGCCGGTCGCCGGCGATGAGCACACCCCCGTCGAAGGTCAGCGCCACGATGGTGGTGCCGTGCGGGGCGAGGTCCACGTGGTCACCTCGTTCGAATCGGAACCGGTTCTCCGGCAGCATCTCCGGGGCGTGCATCCGCAGGTGGTCGGAGAACGACGACAAGGGCGACGCGAGGTGCAGCTTCGGCTGCACCTCGCGGTAGGGAAGAGAGGATCGTTCGGCTGTCACTGGCCACCTTTCTGCACATATGCCCGCACGAAGTCCTCTGCGTTCTCCTCGAGCACGTCGTCGATCTCGTCGAGAAGATCGTCGGTGTCCGAGGCGAGCTTCTCGCGACGCTCCTGACCGGCACCGCCGTCACCGACGACCTCGTCGTCGTCTCCGCCGCCACCGCGTGTGGTCTGCTCCTGTGCCATAGCCGCCGACCTCCTCCTGTACTCGGCGCGGAACCGTCACCGGTCGACGATCGGTGTGGTCACCGCTGCTTCGAACTCCTACCCTACCCAGCGAACCGGTCCACCGGTGGCGACACGCGTACTCGCGGCCTGTGATCCGGCCACCGCCCTCCGCCGGGAGGGGTGGTCAGTGAGTGAGCTGATCGACCAGTTCCGCCGCCGACTGCGCAGTCTCGAGCAGCTCCCCGACATGCGCGCGGCTGCCACGCAGCGGCTCGAGCGTCGGGATGCGCACCAGCGATTCGCGACCGAGATCGAAGATCACCGAATCCCAGCTCGCCGCCGCGATATCGGCACCGAAACGGCGCAGGCACTCACCGCGGAAGTAGGCGCGGGTGTCCGAAGGCGGGGTGTGCACCGCATCGAGGACCTGCTGCTCGGACACCAGCCGCTGCATCGACCCGCGGGCCACGAGGCGGTTGTACAGGCCCTTGTCCAGGCGCACATCCGAGTACTGCAGGTCGACCATGTGCAGGCGCGGCGCCGACCAGGACAGTCCCTCGCGGTTGCGGAAGCCCTCGAGCAGCCGCAGCTTCGCGGGCCAGTCCAGCAGGTCGGCGCATTCCATCGGGTCGCGTTCGAGCAGATCGAGCACCATCGCCCACTTGTCGAGGATGTCGAGGATCCGCTTGTCCTCGGTGCCGTCGTGGAACTTCGCGACCCGCTCGTGGTAGATCCGCTGCAGCGCCAGACCTGTCAGCTCCCGGCCGTCGGCGAGCGCGACGGTCTTGCGCAGCGACGGGTCGTGGCTGATGTGGTGCACCGCGGTGACCGGGCGGGCGAGCTGCAGATCCGACAGGTCGATGCCGGCCTCGATCAGGTCGAGCACCAGCGCGGTGGTGCCGACCTTGAGGTAGGTGGACATCTCCGCCAGATTCGCATCGCCGATGATCACGTGCAGGCGCCGGTACTTGTCGGCGTCGGCGTGCGGCTCGTCGCGGGTGTTGATGATGCCGCGCTTGAGGGTGGTCTCGAGACCGACCTCGACCTCGATGTAGTCGGCGCGCTGCGAGAGCTGGAAACCGGGCTCGTCACCGGACTGGCCGATCCCGACCCGGCCGGAGCCGGTGATGACCTGCCGGGAGACGAAGAACGGGGTCAGGCCCGCGACCACCGCGGAGAACGGGGTCTCCCGGTCCATCAGGTAGTTCTCGTGGGTGCCGTAGGAGGCGCCCTTGCCGTCGACATTGTTCTTGTACAGCTGCAGTCGCGGCGCGCCGGGCACACTCGACGCGTGCCGGGCGGCGGCCTCCATCACCCGTTCCCCGGCCTTGTCCCAGATCACCGCGTCGAGGGGGTCGGCGACCTCCGGGGCGGAGTATTCGGGGTGGGCGTGGTCGACGTACAGGCGCGCCCCGTTGGTGAGGATCATGTTCGCGGCACCGACCTCGTCGGCGTCGATGACCGGGGCCGGGCCGTTGAACCGCCCCAGATCGAAGCCCCGCGCGTCGCGCAGGGGCGATTCGACCTCGTAGTCCCAGCGGGTGCGGCGGGCGCGCGGCACCCCTTCGGCGGCCGCGTAGGCCAGCACCGCCTGCGTGGAGGTCAGGATCGGGTTCGCCGATGGCTCGTTGGGTGAGGAGATCCCGTACTCGACCTCGATACCGATGATCCGCTGCATGCCCTCGAGCCTAGGCGATCCGGACGCTCACGGTCGTGACCAGCCCCGCCACCGGTCAGCGGTGCGGCTGCGGGGTGCAGTCCAGATAGCCGTGCGGCCCGATCGCCTGCAGCGCCACCCGCACCGGCAGCGGCGCCCAGCTCGCCTGCGGATCGGTCCCGAGTCGCGGGTCGCGCACCGGGATCGCCCTGCCCCGGGTGTGCACCACCGCCTCGCCGGCGGCGCACACGTTGCGCACCCAATCGGTGTCGGCGCCGTAGGTCAACGCGATCCGCAGATCGTCACCGACGGTGAACAGCAGCACCGGGGTGCGGAACACCCGGCCCGAGCGGCGCCCGCGATGCTCGACCACCGCGGTGCCCGGCAGCAGCTGCGCGAACGGGGTGGTGACCCGGTTGGTGACGATCTTGTCGAACCGGGCCAGGGTGGGCGGCAACGGCACGGTCGGTCTCCCCCTGGATAGGCCGCGACGGCCGGACCTTCCGGAGGAGGGAAGGCCCGGCCGTCGCGGATCGATTGTCGCGGGTCGATTCCTACAGGTACTGGCCGGTGTTCGACTCGGTGTCGATCGCGCGGCTCGCGCTGGCGTTCTTGCCGGTGACCAGGGTGCGGATGTACACGATCCGCTCGCCCTTCTTCCCCGAGATCCGGGCCCAGTCGTCCGGATTCGTGGTGTTGGGCAGGTCCTCGTTCTCGGCGAACTCGTCGACGATCGAATCGAGCAGGTGCTGCACCCGCAGACCGGGCGCCCCGGTCTCGAGCACCGACTTGATCGCATACTTCTTCGCCCGGTCGACGATGTTCTGGATCATCGCGCCGGAGTTGAAGTCCTTGAAGTACAGGACCTCCTTGTCGCCGTTGGCGTAGGTGACCTCGAGGAAACGGTTGTCCTCGGACTCGGCGTACATCCGCTCGACGACCCGCTCGATCATCGCCCGCACGCACGCGACCCGATCGCCGCCGAACTCGGCGAGATCGTCGGCGTGCACCGGCAGGCTCTCGGTCAGGTACTTCGAGAAGATGTCCTGCGCGGCCTCCGCGTCCGGACGCTCGATCTTGATCTTCACGTCGAGGCGGCCGGGCCGCAGGATCGCCGGGTCGATCATGTCCTCACGGTTCGACGCGCCGATGACGATGACGTTCTCGAGCCCTTCGACACCGTCGATCTCGGCGAGCAGCTGCGGCACCACCGTGGTCTCCACATCGGAGGACACACCGGAACCGCGGGTGCGGAAGATCGAATCCATCTCGTCGAAGAACACGATCACCGGGGTGCCCTCGGACGCCTTCTCCCTGGCCCGCTGGAAGATCAACCGGATGTGCCGTTCGGTCTCACCGACGAACTTGTTCAGCAGCTCCGGGCCCTTGATGTTCAGGAAGAACGACTTCGCTTCCTTCGAATCGTCCCCGCGGGCCTCGGCGATCTTCTTCGCCAGCGAGTTCGCGACCGCCTTCGCGATCAGGGTCTTACCGCAACCGGGCGGGCCGTACAGCAACACACCCTTCGGCGGGCGCAGCGAGTACTCGCGGAACAGGTCCTTGTGCAGGAAGGGCAGCTCCACCGCGTCGCGAATCTGCTCGATCTGCCGGCCCAGACCGCCGATGTCGCTGTAGCCGACGTCCGGGACCTCCTCGAGCACGAGATCCTCGACCTCGGCCTTGGGGATCCGTTCGAAGGCGTAGCCGGCCTTGCTGTCGACCAGCAACGAATCACCGGGGCGCAGCGTGAACGAGTTCTCGTCGTCGACGAGCAGATCGGTCTTGTCGTCGGCGGCGGCCGCGGCGAGCGGGGCGGCCAGCCACACGATGCGTTCCTCGTCGGCGTGCCCGACCACCAGCGCGCGGGTGCCGTCGTCGAGCACCTCCCGCAGGGTGGTGATCTCGCCGACGCGTTCGAAACCACCGACCTCCACGACGGTCAACGCCTCGTTCAGCCGCACCGTCTGACCGGGCCGGAAGGTGTCGAGTTCGAGATTCGGGGACACCGCGACCCGCATCTTGCGGCCCGAGGTGAACACGTCGACGGTCTGATCGTCGAACGTCTCGAGCAGCCCCCCGTAGCCGCTCGGCGGCTGGGCCAGCCGGTCGACCTCCTCGCGCAGCGTGATCAGCTGCTGGCGCGCATCCTTGAGGGTCTCGAGCAGTTTGCCGTTGCGGACCGTGAGGGACTCGAGCCGGGCTTCGAGGTCGCGTACCTGATCGGACGGTTCGCCGAGCCGACGACGCAAGGTCGCCACCTCTGCGCGCAACTCTTCGATTTCGCGTGCCGCCGCAACCGCATCCGGCTTCTCTGACGAGCTCATAGCGACTCCCTCCACTGTCGGTCATTCCACGCTACCGGGACATCGCCCCACATGGGGGAGGACACGAAACAGTCGTGTTCCGAACATGTGTCGCGCGTGGGGCGCGCCATGGCGCCGCACCTCCGGCACGCTGTTAGGCTCCCCTAAATATCGTGCGTCGACCGTTTCTCTCGAAAGGTACTCCTCCGTGACCCCACGTCCAGTTCGCACACTCTGCGCCGCCACCGCGATCGCCGCCCTCACCGCCCTGACCGGCTGCAGCTCCGACGACGCCGGCGACGACACCGCTGCCACGACCAGCGCAACGACGACCACCAGCACCACCGTGACCGCCGCGGTCACCGTCGAGCAACTGCAGGAACAGATCGACGTGTTCTTCGACCCGGCCGCCACCACCGAGGACCGTGCCGCGGTCGTGGAGAACGGCACCGCGCGCACCGCCGTGCTCGATCAGTTCACCGGTGTGCTCGCCGGTTACCCGCTCACCGGCACCGTCGGCGAGATCACCACGGTCGACGCCGACACCGTCACCGCGACCACCGAGGTCGCCGGCCCGCACGGCGGCGCCCCGATGCCGCTGACCTTCGAGCAGATCGACGGCACCTGGGTCATCGCCGACGAGAGCGCCTGCTCGATCCTGGCCGCGGGCACGCTCAGCTGCGAATAACCCCTGTGGGTCGGCGTCGGCTCAGCCCTTGCTGGGCCGGCGCTGCGGCTTCGGGGTCTCCACCCCGTCCTGCAGGCGCCGGGCACTGACCAGGAACGCCGTGTGCCCCTGCATCCGATGCTCCGGCCGCACCGCCAGCCCCACCACGTGCCAGCCGCGCACCATCGACTCCCACGAACGCGGCTCGGTCCAGCAGGTCTGCTCCCGCATCGCCTCGACCACCCGCGACAGCTGCGTCGTCGTCGCCACATAGACGATGAGCACCCCGCCGGGCACCAGCGCCTTCTTCACCGTCTCGAGCACATCCCAGGGGGCGAGCATGTCCAGCACCACCCGGTCGACGCGGCCGTACTTCTCGACGTCGTAGTCCGCCAGGTCCCCGAGCACCGTCGCCCAGTTCGCCGGGCGCTGCCCGAAGAAGGTGTCGACATTGCGCTCGGCGTATTCGAGATGGTCCTCGCGCACCTCGTAGGAGATCACCCGGCCGCTCTCGCCGACGGCGCGCAGCAGCGAACACGTCAGCGCGCCGGAACCGGCGCCGGCCTCGAGCACCGTCGCGCCGGGAAAGATGTCGCCCTCCTGCACGATCTGCGCGGCGTCCTTCGGGTAGATCACCTGCGCACCGCGCGGCATCGACATCACATAGTCGACGAGCAGCGGACGCAACGCCAGATAGGGGGTGCCGTTGGTGGAGGTGACCACCACACCCTCGTCGGTGCCGATCAGATCGTCGTGCAGGATCCCGCCGCGATGGGTGTGGAACTCCTTGCCCGGTTCGAGCACCACGGTGTACTTGCGGCCCTTGGCGTCGGTCAACTGCACCCGGTCCCCCACCTGGAAGGGTCCGCTGCGCCCGAGTCCGCCTACCGCCATCGCCGTGTCCACCTTCGTTCCAGCCCCGCACCCGGGATCGGGCACGCGGGTCCGGCACCGTGTCGGACCCGCGTCCTAGCCTGCCAGGTGTGACCACAGCTGCGCCCACACCCCCCACCGACACGACGCGGCCGGTCGCCCTGTCCCCCTCCCGGGCCGCCGACTTCACCCGCTGCCCGCTGCTCTACCGCTTCAAGGCGGTCGACCGGCTCACCGCACCCCCGACCCGCGCCCAGGCACGCGGCACCGTCGTGCACGCCGCCCTCGAAGCGTTGTTCGGCCTCGACGGACCGGCCCGCACCGCCACCGCCGCGCAGACCCTGCTGCCCGACGCCCTGGCCCGGGTCCTCGCCGCCACCCCCGATCTGGGCGTGGACACCGACGACGCGGGGTTCCTCGCCGAGGCCGCCGCGCTGCTGGACACCTACTTCACCGTCGAGGACCCCACCGCGGTCACCGCCGACGGCTGCGAACTGCGGGTGGAGACCACCCTCGACGGCGACGTCCCGCTGCGCGGCATCATCGACCGCCTCGATGTCGACGCCACCGGTGCGGTGCATGTCGTCGACTACAAGACCGGCCGCGCCCCGTCCCCGCGCGGCGAGCGGGCGGCGCTGTTCCAGCTGAAGTTCTACGCGCTGATCGTGTGGCGGCAACGCGGCATCGTCCCGGCCTCGCTGCGGCTGCTGTATCTCGGCGACGGTCAGGTGCTGCACTACCGGCCCGACCCCGAGGAACTGCGTCGCTTCGAACGGATCGTGCGGGCGATGTGGGCGACGATCCGGCAGTTGCGCGCCAGCGGCGACTTCCGCCCCAATCCCGGTCCCGGCTGCCGGTGGTGCGATCATCGGGCATTGTGCCCGGCGTTCGGCGGTACCCCACCGCCGTATCCCGCCGACGGCGTTGCGACGCAATCGACACCGGGCGCGCCCCACCGCATCGAGCAGCAGGAGAATCCCGAGTGAGCGACGCCGCCTACTACGTGCCGGTCCCCCGGCCGACCACCCCCACCGGCCCGGTCGACGACGTCGAGATCGCGGTGTTCCGCCCCACCGAACACACCGTCAGCACCTGGGGACCGCACCTGCAGCACGGCGCCCCACCCTCGGCGCTGCTCGCCCGCGCCATCGACCGGCACCGGCCCCGCCCCGACACCCGCCTGAGCCGGCTCACCGTCGAACTGCTCGGCCCCGTCCCCCTCACCGACCTCGAGGTGCGCACCCACATCGAACGACCCGGTCGCCGCATCGAACTGGTCGTCGCCGAATTGTGGGCCACCGCCCCCGACGGCACCGACCGCCCGGTGGCGCGCGGCACCGGCTGGCGCCTCGAAACCATCGACCTGCCGCAGGTCGCGCGGACCTCCGAAACCCCGCTGCCCGCCCCCGACCACTTCGAAGCCACCGCCCCGCACGTCTTCTGGAAGGGCGGCTACATCGACACCGTCGAATGGCGCATCATCGTCCCCTTCGGCGCTCCCGGCCTGTCGTCGGCGTGGGTGCGCAGCGAGATCGCCCTCGTGGAAGGCGAAACCCCCAGCGGGCTCGACCGGTTGATGAGCGTCGCCGACGTCGCCAACGGTGTCGGATCCAAACTCGACCCCCGCGAGTACACCTTCCTCAACACCGAACTGACCGTGCACCTGTTCCGCGCCCCCGAGTTCCGCGAACAGGACTGGGTGGGGATCGCCGCGGAGATGTCCGTCGGACCCGACGGGGTCGGCATGACCGCCGGTCTGCTCTACGACGAGACCGGCGCGCTCGGCCGCATCGCCCAGAACGTGCAGGTGCGGTCCCGCTGATCAGCGGGACCGCACCGGAAGATGTCGGGATCGGTGCGCGTCTATTCGGGGGCGCGCATCGCCCGGCACGAGCGGATGTTCGACGCGAGGATCGCGCGGGCACCGATCTCGGCGAGCCGGTCCATCACCGCGTTGTGGCCCTTGCGCGGCACCATCGCCCGCACCGCCACCGAATTCTCGTTCGCCAACGGCGAGATCGTCGGCGACTCGAGACCGGGCGTGACCTGCACGGCCTGCTCGAGCAGGTGCTTCGGGCAGTCGTAATCGATCATCACGTACTGCTGCGCGAAGACCACACCCTCGAGACGGGCGATCAGCTGGTTGCGGGCCCGATCCGAGCGATCCGAATCCTCCCGCTCGATCAGCACACCCTCCGAATCGCACAACGACTCGCCGAAGGCGACGAGATCGTGCTGCCGCAACGTCCGGCCCGAGCCGACCACATCGGCGATCGCGTCGGCGACCCCGAGCTGGATGGAGATCTCCACCGCACCGTCGAGCCGGATCACCTCGGCCTCGATGCCGCGGGCGGCGAGATCACGACGCACCAGATTCGCGTACGAGGTGGCGATGCGCAGACCCTGCAGATCCTCGACCGACCAGTCGCGGCCCTTCGGCGCGGCGTACCGGAAACGCGAGGACCCGAAGCCCAGCGACAACCGCTCGGTGACCGGAGCCCCCGAATCCATCGCCAGGTCGCGGCCGGTGATCCCCAGATCCAGCTCGCCGGAACCGACGTAGATCGCGATGTCCTTCGGCCGCAGGAAGAAGAACTCGACGTCGTTGACCGGGTCGATGACCGTCAGATCCCGCGAGTCGGTGCGCCGACGGTAGCCGGCCTCCTGCAGGATCTCGGCGGCGGACTCGGACAGCGAACCTTTGTTGGGGACTGCGACGCGCAGCATGACGGATTGGGTCCTTTCGAACGACGAGCAGAAGCGAGGAAGGGATCTACAGGGGGCACGGACGGCGGCACCGGCACAGCGGGCCACCGGCCGTCACAGATGCTTGTAGACGTCCTCGGGCTTCAGACCCCGCCCCACCATCAGCACCTGCACCCAGTACAGCAGCTGCGAAATCTCCTCGGACAGTTCCTCGTCGGACTGGTACTCGGCGGCGATCCACACCTCACCGGCCTCTTCGAGTACCTTCTTGCCCTGGAAATGCACGCCGGCGTCCAGGGCGGCGACGGTGCCGGAGCCCTCGGGGCGGGTCGCGGCGCGTTCGGACAGCTCGGCGAACAGGGAATCGAAGGTCTTCACAGGGGTCGATTGTTTCATGCCCCGCCACCGGCCCCACAGCCAGGACACCGACCCTCGCTCAGAACTCGAGTTCCCGCCCGCTGACGAACCGCCGCTCCACCCCGCTGATCGGATCGGTGAACTCCAGCGACCGCGCCAGCAACCGCAGCGGATCGGTGAAATCGTCCGCGTCGCGCCGCCGGAACCACGGATAGAAGTTGTCCCCCACGATCGGCACCCCCAACGACGCCAGATGCAGCCGCAGCTGGTGGGTGCGACCGGTGCGCGGGAACAACCGGTAGCGGGCCAGCTCCCCACGCCGCTCGACCAGCTCGATGCGCGTCTCCGAATTCGGTTCGTCGGCGAACTGCTCGGCCGTCGGCTCCCCGTGCCGCTTGACGATCCGCGTGCGCACCACCTGCGGGAACGACAGGTCGGACCGATAACCGGCGACCGCCTCGTACACCTTGCGCACCCGCTGACGCTCGAACAGCTCCTGATAGGGCCGCCGCCATGCCGGATCCGTCGTGCACAGCAGCACCCCGGCGGTCATCCGGTCGAGCCGGTGCACCGGCACCAGATGCGGCAACTCCAGCTCGCGCCGCAACCGCACCACCACCGACTCGCGGATGTGCGCTCCGCGCGGGATCGTCGCCAGGAAATGCGGCTTGTCCACCACCACGAGACCGTCCTCCCGATGCAACACGCGCACCGGGAACGGCACCGGCACCTCCGGCGGCGGATCGCGGTAGAAGTACACGAACCGCGTCGGCTGATACGGCGTGCACGCGTCGACGCGGCGGCCGTGCTCGTCGACCAACTCCCCCGCCCCCATGTGCGCCGCCCAGTCCTCCTCGGGGTGGCCGGCCTGCAGGAACTCGACGATCGTGGCCGCGTCGGCATCGGCGGGCATCCGGATGCGGTCGGGGCCGAGCCCGTCGCGCACCGGCAGCGGTGCAGCACGCACCGGTCTACGCCTCCACGAGGTCCGGGACGCAGCCCTCGCACACCAGAGTCAACTCCCGGCCGTGGAGATCCGGATGATTCCGGTACCGCGAGGTCGGCGTCCCGCACAGGGTGCAGCGGCCGATCACCGGCGCCTCGGCGCTGAACTCGACGTTCATCCGCCCGTCGAAGACGTACAGCGAACCCTCCCACAGGCCCTCGTCTCCGAAGGTCTCGCCGTAGCGGACGATGCCTCCGTCGAGCTGGTAGACCTCTTCGAACCCGCGATTGCGCATCAACGCCGACAGCACCTCACAGCGCACCCCACCGGTGCAGTAGGTGACCACCGGGCGGTTCTTGAGATGGTCGTAGCGTCCGCTGTCGAGCTCGGCGACGAAATCGCGGGTCGTGGCGACATCCGGCACGATCGCATCCCGGAACCGGCCGATCTGCGCCTCGAAGCGGTTGCGGCCGTCGAAGAACACCACCTCGTCGCCGCGCTCGGCGACCAGCTCGTGCACGCCGTGCGGCGACAGATGGGTGCCGCCGTCGACGATGCCGTTCTCGTCGACCTTCACCTCGTCGGGCACCCCGAACGTCACGATCTCCGGACGTACCTTCACCGACAGCCGCGGAAAGTCGTCGCCGGTGCCGTCGGACCACTTGATATCGGTGTCCTTGAAGGCCGCATAACCGCGCAAGCCACGCACGTACTTCTTCACGTCGGCGATGTCACCGCCGACGGTGCCGTTGATGCCGTGCTCCGAGATGAGAATCCGCCCGGTCAACCCCAGCGACGACGCGAGGGTGTGCTGCCACAACCGGATCGCCTCCGGGTCGGGCAACGGGGTGAACTTGTAGAACAGCACGATCTTCGGGACCGCCACCTCAGGGCACCCCCGCACCGTGCAGCTCGTGCAGATCCTCGGCGCTCAGCCCCTCGAGCGTGGACCGGAACACCCGCCGCTCCGAGCCGGGCACATCCACCAGTGACGGCACCACCAGCACCGTGCACCCGGCCGAATCCGCCGCGGCCGCCCCGGTCGGAGAATCCTCCACCGCCAGACACTGCGCCGGATCCAGACCGAGCAACTCCGCAGCCCGACGGTAGGGCGCCGGATCGGGTTTGCCGGCCGGCACCTCGTCGCCACACACCGAATGATCGAAATGCTCACGGCCCAGGGTCGCGAGGGCCACCTCACACAACGCCCGCTCGGTGTTGGTCACCAGCACCGACCCCAGTCCCGCCTCGCGGACGGTGCGCAGCGCGGCCTGCGCGCCGGGCCGCCACGTGAGCCCGTCGGCGAACAACCGGCCCATGTAGTCGGTCAGCCACGCCGCCGCAGCCGCCGCCTCGTCCGGGGTCGGTTCCAGACCCAACCCGGCGAAGGTGCGCAGCACCGCCAGATCCATCGGCCCCCCGATCGTGGAGATGCGGGTCTCGTCGCTCATCGGCCCACCGAGATGCAACGACAACTCGTGCATCCCGATGTCCCACAAGCGTTCCGATTCGAGCAGGGTGCCGTCCATGTCCCACAGCACCGCCCGCAGCGCACCGGTCTGCACCGCGAGCGGCGCCTCCACCCGATCAGACATTGAAATACTTCGCCTCCGGGTGGTGCAGCACGAACGCATCGGTGGACTGCTCGGGATGCAACTGCAGCTCCTCCGACAGCTCCACCCCGATCCGCTCGGGTTCGAGCAGCTCGACCAGTTTGATGCGGTCCTCGAGATTCGGGCACGCGCCGTAACCGAACGCGAACCGGGCACCGCGGTAGGCAAGCTTGAAGTACTCCGCGACCTCCTCCGGATCCTCGTCCGCGGCCGTGCCGCCCTCGGCGAACGCCAGCTCCTGCCGCACCCGCCGATGCCAGTACTCGGCCAGCGCCTCGGTCAGCTGCACACCGATGCCGTGCACCTCGAGATAGTCGCGGTACGAATTCGACGCGAACAACTCGTTCGCGAAGTCCGCGATCGGCTGCCCCATCGTCACCAACTGGAACGGCCACACATCCACCTGGCCCGACGCGAGCGCATCCTCCCGCGACCGCACGAAATCGGCGATGCACAGGAACCGCGAACGCTGCTGCCGCGGGAAGGTGAACCGGTAACGCTCGGGAGCATCCGGGCGCGGCTCGGTCAGCACCACCACGTCGTCACCCTCGGACACCGCCGGGAAGTAGCCGTACACCACCGCCGCGTGCTGCAGGATGCCCTCGGTCGCCAACCGGTCCAGCCAGTACCGCAACCGCGGCCGGCCCTCGGTCTCCACGAGCTCCTCGTAGCTCGGGCCGTCGCCACCGCGCTGCCCGCGCAGGCCCCACTGCCCCAGGAACAGCGCACGCTCGTCGACCAGCGCCGCATAGTCGGCCAGCGGGATGCCCTTGATCACCCGGGTGCCCCAGAACGGCGGCGTCGGCACCGGCAGATCCTTCGCGACGTCACTGCGCTCGGGGATCTCCGCCGGCGTTTCCGCGGCCTTGCGCTTCTCCGCGATCCGCTTGCTGCGCTCGTGCCGCTCCTTGCGCTCGGCGGCCTTGCGGGCGGCCTCGATCGCCTCCGGACTGTCCGGCGCCGGACCCTCACCGCGCTTCTCGGCCATGACCCGGTCCATCAGCGACAGACCCTCGAACGCATCGCGCGCGTAGGACACCTTGCCCTCGTAGACCTCCGCCAGATCGTTCTCGACGTAACTGCGGGTCAGCGCCGCACCACCGAGCAACACCGGGAACTGCTCCGCGACCCCGCGGGAGTTGAGCTCCTCGAGGTTCTCCTTCATCACCACCGTCGACTTCACCAGCAGACCCGACATGCCGATCACATCGGCGCGCTTGTCCACCGCCGCGTCGAGGATCGTCGCGATCGGCTGCTTGATGCCGAGGTTGACCACCTCGTAGCCGTTGTTCGACAGGATGATGTCCACGAGGTTCTTGCCGATGTCGTGCACATCGCCCTTGACCGTCGCCAGCACGATCCGGCCCTTGCCCTCGTCGCCCGTCGACTCCATGTGCGGCTCGAGGAACGCCACCGCGGTCTTCATCACTTCGGCGGACTGCAGCACGAACGGCAACTGCATCTGACCCGACCCGAACAGCTCACCGACAGTCTTCATGCCCGACAGCAGCGTGTCGTTGATGATCGCCAGCGGCGGGGGGGTCCTCATCGCCTCGGTCAGATCGTCCTCGAGACCGTTGCGCTCGCCGTCGACGATGCGCCGCTCGAGCCGCTCGAACAGCGGCAACGCCGCCAGCTCCTGCGCCCGCGACTCGCGTGCCGACGCCGCCGACACCCCCTCGAACAGCTCCATCAGCTTCTGCAGCGGGTCGTAACCCTCGCTGCGCCGGTCGTACACCAGATCCAGCGCGACCTGCCGCTGTTCCTCCGGGATCCGCGCCATCGGCAGAATCTTCGACGCGTGCACGATCGCCGTATCCAGACCCGCCGCGGTGCACTCGTTCAGGAACACCGAGTTCAACACCTGCCGCGCCGCCGGATTCAGACCGAACGACACATTCGAGATGCCCAGCGTGAAGTGCACCTCCGGATGCGTCTCGTGGAGGCGGCGGATCGCCTCGATCGTCTCGATCGCATCGCGCCGCACCTCCTCCTGACCCGTCGAGATCGGGAAGGTCAACGCATCGACGATGATGTCCTGCGGCGACAACCCCCACCGACCGGTCAGATCCGCGATCAACCGCTCGGCGATGCGCACCTTGTGCTCGGCGGTGCGGGCCTGGCCCTCCTCGTCGATCGTCAACGCGACCACCGCCGCGCCGTGCTCGACGACGTGCTCCATGATCCGCTCGAACCGCGAACCCGGACCGTCGCCGTCCTCGTAGTTCACCGAGTTCACCGCACACCGACCACCGAGATGCTCGAGACCCGCCTTGATCACGTCCGGCTCCGTCGAGTCGATCATGATCGGCAACGTCGACGACGTCGCGAACCGCGACGCCAGCTCCGCCATGTCCGCCGCCCCGTCACGCCCGACATAGTCGACGTTCAGATCAAGCATGTGCGCACCGTCGCGGATCTGATCCTTCGCGATGTCCAGGCACTTCTGCCAGTCCGCGGCGAGCATCGCCTCCCGGAACGCCTTCGACCCGTTCGTGTTGGTCCGCTCACCGATCATCAGGATCGACGCGTCCTGCTCGAACGGCACCGAGGTATACAGCGACGACACACCCGGCTCCGGCTGCGCGGCGCGCGGCGCCGGCTGCACCCCCCGCACCGCCGCCGCAACCTGCCGGATGTGCTCGGGGGTGGTGCCGCAGCAGCCACCGACGAAGGTCAACCCGTACTCGGAGACGAAACCTGCCAGGGCCTCGGCGAGCTCCTCCGGCTGCAGCGGGTACTCGGCGCCGTTCGCGCCCAGCACCGGCAGACCCGCATTCGGCATCACCGACACCGGGATCGTCGCGTGCTGCGACAGATACCGCAGGTGCTCGCTCATCTCCGCCGGACCGGTCGCGCAGTTCAACCCGATCAGGTCGATGCCGAGCGGCTCGAGGGCGGTCAGCGCGGCACCGATCTCGGAACCGAGCAGCATCGTGCCGGTGGTCTCCACTGTCACGTGGGTAACGATCGGGATCCGGCGACCGGCCTGCTCCATCGCCCGCTTGCTACCGATGATCGCGGCCTTCGCCTGCAACAGGTCCTGACAGGTCTCCACCAGGATCGCGTCGGCACCACCGTCGAGCATGCCCAGCGCCGCCTCACCGTAGGCGTCGCGCAGCGCAGCGAACGGCGCGTGGCCGAGGGTGGGCAGCTTCGTACCCGGACCCATCGACCCGATCACCATCCGGGCCATGCCGTCGGCGCCGGGACCCATCTCGTCGGCGACCTCGCGGGCGAGGCGGGGACCGAGCTCGGACAGCTCACGGATGCGGTCGGCGATGTCGTAGTCGGCGAGGTTGGGCAGGTTGCAGCCGAAGGTGTTCGTCGAGACGACATCGGCGCCGGCCTCGAAGTACGCCCGGTGGATCCCCCGGATCACATCGGGACGAGATTCGTTGAGGATCTCGTTGCACCCCTCCAAACCGCGGAAGTCGTCGAGCGACAGATCCGCGGCCTGCAACATGGTGCCCATCGCCCCGTCTCCGATGACAACGCGCTGGCTCAGCGCATCGAGCAGGACAGAATGAAGTGGGGTGGACATGCCCTTCAGACTAGTGGGCGCCCGGATCGGGCCGGGTCGTAGGCTGGACGAGTGAGTACACCAGAGTTTCCCGAGACCCCGGACCAGGACGTCCCCGTCCTGCGCGATCCGGTGCTCGTCGCCGCCTTCGAAGGGTGGAACGACGCCGGCGACGCCGCCAGCGGCGCCGTCGAACACCTCGAGTTGATCTGGGACGCCGAGCCGTTCGCGGAGCTGGACTCCGAGGAGTACTACGACTACCAGGTCAACCGGCCGCAGGTGCGGCTCGTCGACGGGGGCACCCGCGAGATCGACTGGCCCACCACCCGGCTGTCGCTGTGCTCCCCGCCCGGCAGCGACCGCGACATCGTCCTCCTGCACGGCATCGAGCCGAGCATGCGCTGGCGCAGCTTCTGCGACGCCATCATCGAACTCGTCGACGAGTTCGAGGTCCACACCGTCGTCCTGCTCGGCGCACTACTCGCCGACACCCCGCACACCCGCCCGGTCCCGGTGACCGGCACCGCCTACAGCTCCGAGGCCGCCGAACGCTTCAAGCTGCAGACCTCCCGCTACGAAGGACCCACCGGGATCACCGGCGTGCTGCAGGACGCCTTCGTCCGCGCGGGCATCCCCGCGGTGTCGTTCTGGGCGGCGATCCCCCACTATGTGTCCAACCCGCCGAACCCCAAGGCCACCGTGGCGCTGCTGCGCCGCGTCGAGGACGTCCTCGACCTCGAGGTGCCCCTTGGCGAACTCCCCCTCCTCGCCGAGGAGTGGGAACAGACCGTCACCGACATGATCGAGGACGACGAGGAGATCGCCGAGTACGTGCGCACCCTCGAGGAGCGCGGCGACGCCGAGGCCGAGGAGGACATCTCCGAGGTCATCGCCAAGATCGACGGCGACGCCCTCGCCGCCGAGTTCGAACGCTATCTGCGGCGACGGGGCCCCGGCGGCTTCAACAAGTGAGGGATCTGCGCGAACCGCTGCAGCGCACGGCGCTGTACGCGGGCGGCTTCCTCGGTCCCTTCGGCGGCAGTGTCGTCGTGTCGATGCTGCCGGAGATCGGCGCCGACACCGGTGTGTCCACCGGCACAGCCGCGACGACGGTCACCGCCTATCTCGGTGTGTTCGCCGCCGCGATGCTGTTCTCCGGCACGCTCGGCGCACGGTGGGGACGCGTCCGCACCGTGCGCACCGCCTATCTCGTCTACGCGGCGGTCTCGATCGCCGCGGCGCTGGCGCCGACCTTCTCGGTGCTCATCGGCACCCGCATGCTGCAGGGCGCGGCCAACGCGTTCACCACTCCGCTGCTGCTCGCGGCGCTGGCCGTTATCACCCCGAAGGACAGGCTCGGCCGCGCTCTCGGATTGTTCGGGGCGATGCAGGCCGCCGGCCAAACCGTCGCCCCACTGATCGGCGGTCTCGCCGCCGAGGTGAGCTGGAGATGGGCGTTCGTCGTGCTTGCCGGCGCCGCGCTGCTCCTGGCGCTCGCCGGCCTGCCCGAATCGGTGCGCGACGACCCGTCCGGTACCACTCGGGTCCGACTGCGCGACGCGCTGACCCCGCGCGTCCTGCGTATCGGGCTGGTCGCATTGCTCGGTTGGGGTGCGCTCGGCGGACTCGGATTCCTCCTCGCCTTCCGGGTCGAGGACGACTTCGGGTTGTCCCCGTCCGAACGCGGCGTGGTACTCACCGTGTTCGGACTCGCCGGCATCCTCAGTTCCCGGCCGGTCGGGATGCTCATCGACCGCGTCGGTGCCCGCGCGATCGTGCTCATCGGCGCGGTGAGCGGCGCAGCGCTGGTCGTGGTCGTCGGTACCGTCCCGTGGCTCGTCGTGCTCGGCGTCGCGTGGTTCCTGGCAGGTATCGCTTCGCAGTTCATCCTCGTCGGGGTCAACGCCGCGGTGCTCGGTGGGCCGGGCGGCAACCGCGGTGGCGCGGTGTCCGTCGTGCAGGCCTTCCGCTTCGGCGGTGCGGCCTTCTCCCCTCTCCTGCTGACGCCGGTGTACGGCGCCGACCCGGTCCTCGCGTTCCTGCTGCCTGCCGCGCTGCTCGGTGTGCTCGTTCCCCTGGCCATGGCTCGACGCCCTGAGGCATCGAGCCGCTGACACCGACGTTCTCCTGGCAAGTTTGGTGGTTGGTAGCTGGTGCCCCGCTGTGCGGTGAGTAGGTCCTGAAGGAGGATAGATTCTGATTTTCTATGATTTCCGTATTATTCAGAATATCTCCAAGAGCTCTCGAACCGGTCCCGCAGTCGCCTCAGACCGAGCGTCTCTCCCATCCTCGCCCACCCGGCGTCCGGCCGGTCCACCGCTGGAACGCCACCGAGAAGCTCGACGCATCGGCGTAGCCCAGACGGTGCGCCACCCTCTCCACCGGCAGGCCCGCATCCAGCAGCTCCCCCGCCATCGTCCCCCAGCGTCTCGGCCACGATCGCCCGGTACGAGGCCCCCCTCCTCCCCCAGCGTCTCGGCCACGATCGCCCGGTACGAGGCCCCCCTCCTCCCCCAGCGTCTCGGCCACCTGGTCCTGCGTGGGGCCCTCCGCGGCCCGGCGCAGCAGCACTTCCCGCACGCGGGCGCCGAGCTCGCCGTGGTTCTGTCTGCGCTGCAGCAGTTCCGCGCACTCCCGCAGCAGTACGGCGGCGGCCTCCGGGCTCGTGGTCGGCATGGGCCGGTCCAACGCCCGCGCGTCCACTACCACCGCATGCGTCGACGCCGTCGTCTTCACCAGGAACCCCCGGTCGCGAAACACCGGCGCGATCCGCTCACCGAGCGATTCGGCCACCTCGATGCGACGGATCTCGGACGGCTGCCCCCACAGCGCACCCCAATGGGCGAGAATCCCCGGGACGTCGCGCTCCAGCAGGAAGCCCCGCAGCTGCGCCGGCACGTGCCGGTCGTCGAGGCAGAAGCGGACTTCGTCGCCCGCATACTCCAGGGCGGCGCGCGAGAAGGCGAAGGTGAGATCGAAGAAACGGGTGCCCACCTCGATGCCGTCGCGCACCGTCGCACAGCTCATCAGGGCGTAACCGAAGATCCCGTGCACCGCCGCCCGGATCGATGCGCGCTTCGGCACCACGGTGTTCCGGTGGCCTCTGGACGTCACCGACCGAGGGTCCTTCGACGAATTCCTCAGCCTGGCCCACATGGAGTTCGGCGGGATCGACGTGCTCGTCAACAACGCCGGTATCATGCCCACCGGCGCGTTCCTCGAGGAGACCGACTCGGTCACCGACCGGCAGATCGACATCAACGTCCGCGGTGTGATCCTCGGTTCGAAGCCGGCCGCGGCGCGGTTCACCGAACAGGGCTACGGACACATCGTCAATCTCGGCTCCGTCGTGGGCATCGAAGGCGCCCCCGGCCTCACGGTGTACTCCGCGACCGAGCACGCCGTGATCGGCCCGGACGAGGTCGCCGCCGCGATCGTGCAGGTGATCGCGACGGCTCGTCCCGGCCTGCGGTACGTGCCCCGCACGGCGGGCGCGATCCTCGGAGCGCGGAAGGCGGTGCCGGAAGCGACCCGTCACCGCATCACCGCGGCATTCGGTCTGCAGTCGCTGGCACTGAACACCGACGAGACCGCGCGGGCGGCCTACCGTCGGCGCACCGAGGCTCCGAACCAGGCAGCGGCCGGCGAGGACTCGGCGGCGAAGAATCCCTCCGGCAGCGCACGCTGATCCGACGCGCGCTGCCGACCGGGGCTCAGTCTCCGGTCGGCAGCGCGCGCAGCGAGCGCACCGTGGCGTCGACGGCGCGAGCCGCCTCGGCGCCCTTCTTGACGAAGTGCCGCGTGAAGTACTCGACGTGCTCGTCGTGCTCGTGGAAGTTGTGCGGGGTGAGCACGACGGAGAAGACCGGCACATCGGTGTCGAGCTGGACGCGCATCAGGCCGTCGATCACCGCGGTGGCGACGAAGTCGTGCCGGTAGATGCCGCCGTCGACGACCAGCCCGGCCGCGACGATCGCGTCGTAGCGCCCGGTCTTCGCCAGCCGCTTGGCGTGCAGCGGGATCTCGAAGGCGCCGGGGACCTCGAAGAAGTCCAGGGCGTCCTGCGAGACGCCGAGGCGGGTGATCTCCTCGGTGAAGCCTGTACGTGCCTGGTCGACGATGGTGCGGTGCCAGGTCGCCTGAACGAACGCGATGCGCCCGGTGATGTCGGTCATGGTCACGAAACTAGCGCATGCCGCGTCATAGTTTGCGGTGCGGGAGAGGGGCTGTTCCGCCCTATGGGATTTCGATTATTTCTCTTTTCCGTCATGCACAGAGTGACTACGGTGGTGGATGTGACACAGTCGGCTCCCGCCCCCGAGAACACCATCGGTCCCCGCCCCGAGCGGTACATCGACATCTACCGTCGCGCCACCGCCCGACTCGAGGCGTGCCTGCCGCTCGGCTGGTCGCTGTCGAGCGACCGCCCCCGCTCCCCCGAGGCACCCACCCGGATGCTCGTCTCCGCCCCCGACGGCGACACCGTGTCCTTCTCCGTGGTCGCCTCCCGAGGTGTGCTCTCCGGCGACGTCGCGCGCATCGCCGCCGACCTGTCCGACTCCGACCGCGGCTTCGTGTGCGCCCACTATCTGTCCGATCCGGTGCGCCGCCAGCTCGACCGGCACGGCATCTCCTACGCCGACGCGACCGGCAACCTCTCGCTCGTCGCCGACCGCCCGGCGGTGTGGGTCCGCGACCGCGGCGCCGACGCCGACCCGTGGCGCGGCCCGGGCCGCCCGTCCGGGGTGCTCACCGGCGAACCGTCCGACCGCGTGGTGCGCGCACTCGCCGATCACGTCGGGGAGATCTCCGTCCCGGAACTGATCAAGCTGTCCGGCGCGTCCACCGGCGCGACCTACCGCGTCGTCGAGGTGCTCGTCGAACGTGAGCTCGTGCGCCGGGTCCCGCGCGGCCCGATCGTCGAGGTGCGCTGGGAACCGATGCTGCGGGCCTGGGCCGCCGAGCGGAAGGTGTGCGCGGTCCGCCGGTTCACCGCCCCCGAGGGCGTCACCGCGACCCGCGCGCGACTGGCCGAACGCATCGACATCCCCTACGCGCTCACCGGCGTCGGCGCCACCGACTACGCGGCCCCGACGCTGCTCGAGGTCTACGCCGACGACCCCGACGACTTCGCCGACAGTCTCGGCCTGCGCCCGGTCGAGCACGGCGGCGACGTCGTGGTGGCGATCCCCTGGTCGCCGGTGATCTTCGAACGGATGGACCGTCGCGGCGGACTGCGCCATGCCGCCGTCTCACACGTCTACGCCGACCTGCTGGCCGGCCCGTTCCGCAACGACGATGCCGCCGAACACGTCCGCTCCCGGCTCACCGCGGACGAGCACTGGCGACGCCCGGTCCGCTGACCGCTGCATCCGGCCGATCCCCCTCCCCGGATCCACGGCCGAGCCTTTCGATCTTTGTGTACGGTGCGAACCATGACGGGTCGCCGCGACGACAGGAGTACCGATCAGATGACCGCGCCGCGCACCGTGGAGGACCTACCGTCGGCACTCGACGGCGCCGCTCTGTCCGATCGTCTCGCGGGCCGCCGGCCCGCGGTCTTCCTCGACTACGACGGTGTGCTCACCCCGATCGTCGCCCGTCCCGAGGACGCGGTGTGGTCGGATGCCATGCGCCGCACCGTCCGTGAACTCGCCGACCGCGTGTCGGTGTGCATCGTCACCGGCCGCGACCGCGACGTCGTCCAGCAGCTCATGGGGGTCGACGATCTCGTCGTCGCCGGCAGCCACGGTTTCGACATCTGGAGCCCCACCCACGGGCAGATCGCCCACGACGTCCTCACCGACTTCACCGATCTGATCACCGAGACCACCGAGACCCTGCGCACCCGCCTGGACGGTCTCGACGGTGTCGGCATCGAACCGAAGCGCGCGTCGGTTGCCGTGCACTACCGGCAGGCCTCCCCCGAGGTGCACGACCGGGTGGGTGCGATCGTCGAGACGCTGTTGCAGGAGAACCCCGACCGGCTCGCCGTGGTGCCGGGAAAGATGGTCTACGAACTCAAACCGGCCGTGGACTGGAACAAAGGCAAGGCGGTTCTGCACCTGATCGAGGTCCTCGGTCTCGCCTCCGACGACGTCGTGCCGCTCTATCTCGGCGACGACATCACCGACGAGGACGCCTTCCGGGCGTTGCGGGGTCGCGGCATCGGGATCCTCGTCGGCAGCCCCGACGACCCGGAGATGGCCGGACGCCGCACCGACGCCGAGTTCGTCCTCGCGTCGGTCGACGACGTCGAACGTTTCCTGTCGGCCCTGGGTAGATGACAGCGCCGCCGGGTGACAGCACCGCCGGACAGTTCGTGTCGAGTACGACCCGCCAGGAGGTTCGCGTGTACGACCCGGAGTTCACCCTCGACTACGACGGTTTCGATCCAGACGACGAACCCCTGCGCGAAGCCCTGACCTCGACGGGCAACGGCTACTTCTGTTCACGCGGCACCGCCGAGTGGGAAGACATGGGCGAGGTCCATTATCCGGGGACCTACGCGCATCGTTGCTACAACCGCGAGACCACCATCATGGGTGGCAGCCCGGTCCTGAACGAGGATCTGGTCAACCTCCCGAACTGGCTCGTGCTGAAGCTGCGCATCGACGGCGGCGAGGCGATCCGCCTGGCACAGGTGGAGATCCTCGACTACCGGCACGTCTACGACATCCGCACCGCCACCGTGGTCCGCGAACTGCGGTTCCGGGATCGGCACGGCCGCGAGACGTCGCTGTGCAGCAGGCGGTTCGTGAGCATGGAGCATCCGAACCAGGGGGCGCTCGAATGGTCGCTGACCCCGGAGAACTGGTCGGGGCGGGTCGAGATCGTCACCGCCCTCGACGGCCGGGTCTCCAACCGCGCCGTGGCCCGCTACCGCGATCTCGAGGCACGGCACCTCGATCCGGTCTCGCCGCGCACCTACGGCCCCGAGACGATCGCGCTGAAGGTGCAGATCCGCCAGTCCGACACCTACATCGCCCAGGCCGCCCGCACCCGGGTGTTCCGGGAGGGCTCGTGCGGGGCGATGCTCGTCGACCGCGATCTGTACCAGATGGAGGACTACATCCAGCAGGTCCTCTCCTTCGACATCGCCGAGGGCTCGACGGTACGCATCGAGAAGATGGTGGCGATGTTCACCTCCCGCGACGACGCGATCACCGAGCCCCTCGCGTCGGCGGGCCGGCACGTGTTGCGCTATCCGGATTTCGCCGAGGCGTACGACGAGCACGTCGCGGCCTGGGACGAGTTGTGGGACATCTGCGACATCCGGCTGCCGCGGGAGCCGCGCGCGCAGTTGCTGTTGCGTCTGCACGTCTCGCACGTGCTGCAGGTCTGCTCACGGCACACCGCGCGCCTCGACGCGGGAGTGCCGGCGCGCGGACTCAACGGCGAGGCTTATCGCGGGCACGTGTTCTGGGACGAGATGTTCGTCTATCCCTTCCTGAACATGCGGGTCCCCGAGATCACCAAGGGACTGATCCTCTACCGTTACCGCCGGTTGGGCGAGGCGCAGGCCGCGGCGAGCGAGGCCGGTTACCGCGGCGCGATGTTCCCCTGGCAGAGCGGCAGCGACGGCACGGAGGAGACCCAGACGGTGCATCTCAATCCGATGTCGGGGCAATGGGATCCGGACTTGAGCCGGAACCAGCGTCACGTCAGCGCCGCGATCTTCTACAACGTGTGGCACTACTATCAGGCCACCGACGACGTCGACTTCCTGGCCGACTACGGCGCCGAGATGATGCTCGAGATCGCGCGGTTCTGGGCGTCGATCGCGCACTACAACCCCGACCGGGACCGCTACGAGATCCATGGGGTGATGGGCCCGGACGAGTTCCACGAACGGTATCCGGGAGCCACCGAGGGCGGTCTGCGCAACAACGCGTACACCAACGTGATGGTCGCGTGGATCGCGGCGCGCGCCCTGGACGTCTTCGAGGTGTTGTCGAAGAGCCGGCGCACGGCCCTGCGGGCCCGGTTGCGGGTCACCGACGAGGAACTGCGCACCTGGTCGGAGATGAGCCGGAGAATGTTCGTGCCCTACCACGACGGGGTGATCAGCCAGTTCGAGGGCTACGAGGATCTCGAGGAACTCGACTGGGAGCACTACCGCACGAAGTACGGCAACATCGGTCGGATGGACCGCATCCTGCGGGCGGAGGGCCGCGACCCGGATGCCTACAAGGTGGCCAAGCAGGCCGACACGGTGATGCTGTTCTTCCTGTTCGACGACGCCGAGCTGCGGCAGGTGTTCGAACAGCTCGGCTATCCCTACGATCGCGACCTCGTGCGCCGCACCGTCGACTACTACGACCAGCGCACCTCGCACGGCTCGACGCTCAGTCACGTGACGTTCGCCGGTGTGCTCGCGACCTTCGATCCGCAGTCGTCGTGGCTGCGGTTCAAGCTCGCGCTCGAGAGCGATGTCAGCGACCTGCAGGGCGGCACCACCAAGGAAGGCATCCACATGGGGGTCATGGGCGGCACCCTCGATCTGGTGCAGCGCTACTACGTCGGTGCCCGCGCGTACGGCGACGTGCTCGTCTTCCGGCCCAAGCTCGTCTCGCACCTCGACGGGGTGTCGTTCTCCATGCGGTACCGCGGCACTCCCCTGCGGGTGCGGATCGACGGCGACAAGCTGTCGGTGCGCGCCGAGACCGAGGGCTTCCGGGTGCCGGTGCAGGTCGCGGTGGACGGCGAACTCGTCGAGCTCGGCGCCGGCGAGTCGCACGAGTTCCGGCTCGCCGCCGTCCCCGCCTGACCGCGAGGAGGACATCGTGCCCGAGACGCAGTCGCGGTTCCGTGCGGTGATCTTCGACGTCGACGGGGTGCTCGTCGATTCACCGCACGAGACGGCGTGGCGGGAAGCGCTGGCGGAGTTGATGACCGGCGACTGGCGCGACCTGCAACCCGAGACCTCCTGGACCGACGACGCGTTCACCGCGGCGGTGTACCGGCAGGGGCTGTCGGGTCGGCCGCGGATGGACGGCGCCCGCGCCGCGCTCGAATACTTCGCGGTGCCCGACGCCGAGCGCCGCGCGGTGGACTACGCCCAGCGCAAGCAGGCCCGGTTGCTGCGGTTGATCGACGAGCGCCGGTTCCGCGCCTACGACGACGGGGTGCGCTTCGTCGCGGCCGTGCAGGCGGCGGGGATCGCGGTGGCCGCGGCGTCCTCGTCGAAGAATGCCGGGCTGTTCCTGCGGGCGGTCCCCGCCCACGACCGTCCTGGCGAGACGCTGCTCGACCGGTTCGACGCGGATCTGTCCGGCCGCCCGGTCGCCCACGGCAAACCCGACCCGGAACTGTTCCTCACCGCCGCCGACGAACTCGAGGTGCCCGCCCAGGCGTGCGTGGTCGTCGAGGACGCGATCAGCGGGATCCGGGCGGCGAAGGCCGGCGGCATGTGGGCGCTCGGTGTCGCCCGTTTCGACGACGCCGCCGACCTCGAGGACGCGGGCGCCGATCTGGTGGTGACCTCCCTCGACGAGGTCGACGTCGACGCCTTCACCGCCGGGCGACTGGCCCGCCGCGGATCGGTTTGACGCTCAGTCAATTCCGACGCCCTGCCAGTGCCAGTCGGTGATCACCGGCATGTCCTCGCCGTGGGTACGCACGTAGCGGGTGTGTTCGGCGAGGATGTTCTCGAGTTCCTCGCGGGCGTGCCCGGCGATCGGCCGGATCCGCTCGACGCGGTCGAGGACGTCGAGCGCGAGGTGGTAGCGGTCGATGCGGTTGAGCACGCACATGTCGAACGGTGTGGTGGTCGTGCCCTCCTCGATGTAGCCGTGGACGTGGAAGTTCTCGTGGTTGGTGCGCCGGTAGACGAGACGGTGGATCAGCCACGGATAGCCGTGGTAGGCGAAGACCACCGGCTTGTCGGTGGTGAACAGCGCGTCGAAGTGCGCGCCCGGCAGCCCGTGCGGGTGCGCCCGGTCGTCCTGCAGCCGCATGAGGTCGACGACGTTGACCACCCGGATCCGCAGGTCGGGGAAGCGGCGGTGCAGGATGTCGACGGCTGCGAGGGTTTCCATCGTGGGGATGTCGCCGGCGCAGGCGAGCACCACATCCGGTTCGACGTCGCGGTCGGTCGAGGCCCACTGCCAGATCCCGATGCCCTTGCGGCAGTGGGTCATCGCGTCGTCGATATCGAGGAACTGTACGGCCGGTTGCTTCCCGGCGACGATCACGTTGATGTACTGGCGGGTGCGCAAGCAATGATCGGCCACCGAAAGCAGGGTGTTGGCGTCCGGCGGCAGGTAGACGCGCACGACCTCGGGTTTCTTGTTGACGACGTGGTCGATGAATCCGGGATCCTGGTGCGAGAAGCCGTTGTGGTCCTGCCGCCACACGTGGGAGGTGAGCAGGTAGTTCAGCGACGGGATGGGGCGGCGCCAGCGGATCCGGTTCGTGGTGAGCAGCCATTTGGCGTGCTGGTTCACCATCGAGTCGACCAGGTGCGCGAAAGCCTCGTAGCTGGAGAACAATCCGTGCCGGCCGGTGAGCAGATACCCCTCGAGCCAGCCCTGGCAGGTGTGTTCGGACAGGATCTCCATGACGCGGCCGTCGGGGGCGACCCGGTCGTCACCCGGCTCGATGCGCGCGTTCCAGGTGCGGTCGGTGGCGTCGAGGACCGCGTCGAGGCGGTTGGAGTTGTTCTCGTCGGGCGCGAACATCCGGAAGTTCGTGGCGTTGCGCCGCATGACGTCGCGCAGGAAGGTGCCGAGGATGCGGGTGGCCTCGCCGGTGGCGGTGGCCGGTTCGGGAACGTCGACGGCGTAGTCGCGGAAGTCGGGCAGGATCAGATCCCGCAGCACCGCTCCCCCGTTGGCGTGCGGGCTGGCGCTCATCCGCCGGGTGCCACGGGGCGCGAGGTCGCGCAGGGCCGCGACGGGAACGCCGTCGTCGTCGAACAACTCCTTCGGCCGGTAGCTGCGCAGCCACTCCTCGAGGAGGTGGCGGTGCTCGTCGTTCCTGCGCGGATCACCGATCGGCACCTGGTGGGCGCGCCACGTGCCCTCGACCGGGGCGTCGTCGACCTCCACCGGGCCGGTCCAGCCCTTCGGGGACCGGAGCACGATCATCGGCCACGCCGGGCGGGTCGCGTTTCCTGAGCTGCGGGCGGTCTGCTGGATCTCGGAGATGCGGTCGAGCGCCGCGTCGAGGGCGGCGGCGAAGCGCCGATGCATGTCGGCGGGATGGTCGCCGGCGACGACGATCGGTTCGTGCCCGTAGCCACGCAGCAGCGAGATCAGTTCGTCCTCGCCGATGCGCGCGAGCACCGTCGGGTTGGCGATCTTGAAACCGTTGAGGTGCAGGATCGGCAGTACCGCGCCGTCGCGGCGCGGGTCGACGAATTTCGTCGAATGCCAGCTCGCGGCCAGCGGCCCCGTTTCGGCTTCGCCGTCGCCGACGACCGCGGCGACGATCAGATCGGGATTGTCGAAGGTGGCGCCGTAGGCGTGCGAGAGGGAGTAGCCGAGTTCACCGCCCTCGTGGATCGATCCGGGGGTCTCGGGGGCGACGTGGCTGGGAATGCCGCCGGGGAACGAGAACTGGCGGAACAGGCGCCGCATGCCGTCCTCGTCGCGGGAGATATCCGGGTAGACCTCGCTGTAGGTGCCTTCGAGCCACGCCGCGGCCACCGGTCCGGGTCCGCCGTGACCGGGACCCATGACGTACATCATGTCCAGGTCGCGGGTGGTGATGGCGCGGTTGAGGTGCGCGTAGACGAAGTTCAATCCCGGTGTGGTGCCCCAGTGTCCGAGCAGCCGCGGTTTGATGTGTTCGGGCCGCAGCGGTTCGCGCAGCAGCGGATTGTCCATGAGGTAGATCTGGCCGACGGACAGATAGTTCGCGGCCCGCCACCACGCGTCGAGGGTGCCGAAGTCGGTGTCGGTGGTGGGGAGCTGCATCGTTCTCCTCGTCGTCGCTGATATCCGGCGCCGGCCAGGGCTTTCCCGCGAATGCGCATGCGGGGCCCGGCCTGCCGCGTACCCTCGCTCGGAACGGTACCCAATCGCGGAGGTACCCACTCCCGGTACCGACCGGAACGATCCGACACCGGAAGTCGAATGCGAATGCCCTGGGCCAGGACCGCACAGGAACGCACAGTCGATTACGAAGCACCGCAGCGGCGGGGGATCCATCCCGTTCGCAGGCCGCGCGGTGGGGGTGATCGGGCGCTCGTGGCGTTCGCACACCTGGTCACGGCGGTGGCCGGTGGCCGCGGATACTGGTTCGACGAGATGTACATGCTGGCCGTGGGCCGCAATCACCTCGACTGGGGGTCGGCCGACCAGCCGCCGGTCGCGCCGCTGATCGCATGGGTCGCCGAGGTGGTCGTGCCCGGGTCGGTCCTCGTGCTGCGGATACCGGCGATCGTGGCGACGGTGGCTGCGGTCGTGGTCGTCGCGCTGATCGCCCGCGAGCTGGGTGGTGATCGGCGTGGCGCTCGCCGCGCTCGTGCCGTCCGTCTCGGTGCCGATGTCCAACAGCGACGTCGGGGAACGGATCGCCGCGAGCACCGCGGGCGCGTACGAGGATCTGTCGGCGCACAGCCCAACCGCGCGTACGGCTATTTCCCTCTTCCCGACGAGTCGAGCACCGATGTGCTGTTCACCGGTGCCGACCCGTTCGACCTCGAACCGTATTTCACCGAGATCCGTGAGGTGCGCGGACCTGTGAGCGACGACATCGACGTCCGGGTGTGGCTGCTGACGGGAAGGACCACCGGGTGGCACGAGATCCGGCAGCAGATCCGCACACTCGACGTGGCGTGAGCTACGGCTGGGTGGCCTTCGCCTCGTTCTTCCGTTGCACCATCTCGCCGATCCAGGCCGGCGCGTACGGTGACGTGCAGCCCGGTGACGTCGGATAGTCCTTCAGCACCTCGAGGCGTTCGCCGATGTCGAGCGCGCGGGCCCGGTGGTCGGGGTGTTCGATGCCGACCTGCGCCAGGCACGTGTTCATCGCCCACTGCAATCGTTCGGGGGCGTCGCGCATCTGAGCGTCGATGATGTCGAGCAGGCCGGACAGGTCGAGGCCGTCGGCGTTCTTGACGACACGCTCGGCGGTGAGTGCCCAGCCTGCGCTCGCGACGATCGGATCTGGATCGGTCATCCATCGCCCGCGCAGCTCCTCCGCGTGCGGGTTCTTCTTCACGACGTAGTTCACGAACCAGTCGTGCACCTTCGGGGTGCCGGTCTCACGGACCATCGTGTCGAGTTCGTCGGCGGTGAACGCCTTCGGGCGGCAGACCAGCAACGCGAGCAGCCGGGCGGCGGTGTCGCCGGTGGCCCAGAGTTGCTGCGCGAGCTCGTGCTGCGTCTTCACCCGCTTGGCGACGGCGCGCAGGGCGCTGAGGTTCACGCCGTGGTCGTCGCCGTGTTTCTCGTTCACCGCGCGGATCTTCGGGTCGTCGAGTGCAGCGAGTTCGGTGAGCAACTCGTCGATGGTCGGAGCGTCCGTTTTCGTCTGTGCCACCGCGATCTCCTGTCCGTATGTCGGTCGCGCCTCAGCCTACGAGCGTCGGGCGACGGCCTGGGCTGGTTCCATCGTCGATTCGGGTGGGTTCGGCGTCGCTGAGTGGGATCGGATCCACCCGGATCCGTTCACAGGCCGAGTTGGGTGACCGCGTTGCCGACGAGACCGGCGTGGTGGCGGCTGTACAGCGCGACCATCCGTTCGTCAGCGTGTCCGGTCTGCGTCATGATCGTCTGTGTGGTCGCGCCGCCGCGCACCGCCTGGGTGACGAACCCGGCCCGCAGGCTGTGCCCGCCCAGGGTGGCGACGAGGTCGTCGCTGAATCCGGCGCGGCGGGCGCGGCGCTGGATCATCGAGTGCACGGACTGCCCCGACAGCGCGGTCGTCCCCACCGCGCCGCTGTGGTGCACCGGCCGGAACAGGGGCCGGTCGCCGTCCTGCGTGCGCCCGGCCGCCAGACCGCGGCAGCAGTGCTCGGCCGGGTCGGCCGCGGCGGTACCGAGCAGGTCGACGACGGCCTCGCGTCCGGACTCGTCCCACGCGTCGAGCACCTCCCGCCAGCGTCGACAGGCACACACCGGACAGGTGTGCGGATCGGACCCGTACGGCAGGGTGACCGTGCGGCCGCGCGCACTGCGGTCGGTCTTGGACCGGCGGACCGTCACGTAGAGCCCGTCGGCGCGGTGCGGGACGACGTCGGAGACGACGAGCCCGGTGAGCTCCGAGCGGCGCAGCGCCCCGGCCAATCCCATGAGCAGCAGCGCCGCGTCGCGACGTTCGGCGACGCGTTCGGCCCACCCTCCGTCGGCCGCCTCGACGCGCATCGCGGAGAGGATGGTGCGGATGTCGTCGGTGAGCAGCGGGGTCCGGCGCGCCGGCGGGGGGGCCCGATCGCGTCGGATGCCTCGCAGCAGGTCCCGGACCGATTCGTGCCCACCGGGTTTCGGTAGGCCCGCCAGGGCGTGCATCTTGTTGATGGTCGACACCCAGCGCGACAGCGTCGACGGCGCGTACGCCCAGCGTCCATCGGGGCGCACTTCGGCGGCCTTCTCGGTGAGGAACCAGCTCAGTTGCTCGGCGGTGGCCGGCATCGGACTGTGCCCGGTGCGTTCGCACCAGCGGGTGAAGATCGTCCAGTCGCCGATCTGGGCGGCGCGGGTGTTCTCCGAAGTCGCCTTCTCCCGCAGCCGCCGCATCGCGGTGGCGACCGTGTCCGGGACCGCGGGCCCCTCGGGACGGGGCAGATCCGGGCTGGTCACGGCGTGTTGATCCTCTGGACACGCAGGTCGCGGGCGAGATGATCGCGCTGTTCGATGACCAGGCGCCGCAGCGCGGCCGGGGCATCGGTGTGGGCCTCGAGCCAGGTGTCGACGGGTTCGAGGCTGTCGGCCGCGGGAAACAATCCGACGACGATGCGGCGGGCGATCTCGATGCTGCGGCTCGTCCACGTCTCACAGAGCACCGCGAAGTAATCGGTGTCGTAGGCGGAGATCAGGTCGCGGCGCTCCCCGGCGCGGAACCCGGCGATGGTCGCGTCGAGGTGGTCGTTGGTGAGGGTGTGGTCGGCGAGGATCGTCGCCCACGCGTGCGCCTTGACCTCGGCGCGCGGGCGAGAGGCGAGCGCGCGCAGGTGCGCGGTGCGTCCCGAGGCGGTGTCGTCGTTGCGCAGTTCCTCGTCGAGGTCGGCCTCGTCGGCGTCGCCGGTCGTGGTCAGCGCTGCCCACCAGCTCCATCGCAGGTCGGGGTCGAGGCGCAGGCCCTCCGGCGGTGCGAGGTTGCCGCACAGGATCGCTCGCAGGTCGGCGGCGTGCCGGTCGTCCACGCTCGCCGCGACACCGAGCGCGCGGGCGAATGCCAGCTGGGCGTCGCTGCCGGGTGCGACACCGTGCATTCCGTCCCAGACCGCGTCGAGCCAGCGACGCCGCGCATCGGTGCGCGCCGAGTCCGGCACATAGTGTTCGACGGCCTGGGCCGCGTTGGCAAGCACCGCGGTGAGCAGCGCGATGTCCGCCTCGTACGGGGCGAACCCGGCGGCCATCGACAGATAGCGGTCGACGGCGAGTTCCCCGTCGCGGGTCGCGTTCCACAGCGCCGACCACAGCAGGCCGCGCGCGAGCGGTTCGCGGACGCGGTCCAGGGAGGACTCGACCGTGTCGAGCGACCGCGTGTCGAGGCGAACCTTGGCGTAGGTGAGGTCGTCGTCGTTGAGCAGCACCAGCGCCGCCTCGGGCAGGTCGACGGGGGTGCGTTCGTCGGCGAGGTCGACCTCGACGCGGTGGGTGCGGACGAGGTCGCCGGAGTCGTCGGAGTCGTAGCAGCCGACGGCGAGGCGATGCGGGCGCGGATCGCCCTGCACGATCTCGTACCCGGTCCCGGACTCCTCGAGATGCAGGGTTGATACGCCGGTGGTCTGCAGCCACGCCTGCGCCCACGACGTCAGGTCGCGGCCGGAGGTGCTCGACAGTTCGACGAGCAGATCGTCGAGGGCGGTGTTGCCGAAGGCGTGCTTGCGGAAGTACCGGCGGGCACCTTCGAAGAAGGCGTCGCGGCCGACATAGGCCACGAGCTGCTTGAGCACGCTCGCGCCCTTGGCGTAGGTGATGCCGTCGAAGTTCAGCTTCGCGGCCTCGAGGTCGACGATGTCGGCGACGATCGGATGCGTCGTGGGCAGCTGGTCCTGCAGATACGCCCAGGCCTTGCGGCGGTTCGCGAAGGCCACCCACGCGTCGGTGAACTTGGTGGCCTCAGCGCTGGTGAAGGCGCCCATGAAATCGGCGAACGACTCCTTCAGCCACAGGTCGTCCCACCACTTCATGGTCACCAGATCGCCGAACCACATGTGGGCCATCTCGTGGAGGATCGTGTTCGCGCGACCCTGATGCTGGGCGGCGGTGGCGGCACCGCGGAAAACGTACGCCTCGGTGAAGGTGACGCAGCCGGGGTTCTCCATCGCACCGAGGTTGTATTCGGGCACGAACACCTGGTCGTACTTGCCGAACGGATACGGATAGTCGAAGTGCTCGGCGTAGAAGTCCATGCCCTGCCGGGTGACCTCGACGATCTCGTCGGCGCCGAGATGCTCGGCGAGTGACGCGCGGCACAGCACTCCCAGCGGCACCGTCAGCTCGTCGCGGCTCCACGACGCGTCGACCCGGTGGTACGGGCCGGCGACGATCGCGGTGATGTAGGTGGAGATCGGCTGGGTCGGCGCGAACGTCACGGTCTGGGTGTCGTCGCGCTGCACCGTGCGCTCGGCGGCCTCGTTCGAGAGCACCTGCCAGCGGCGCGGGGCCGTGACCACGAAGGTGAACGGCGCCTTGAGATCCGGCTGTTCGAAGCACGCGAACACGCGACGGGCGTCGGCCGGTTCGTACTGGGTGTAGAGATAGGTTTCGCCGTCGACGGGGTCGACGAAGCGGTGCAGCCCCTCCCCCGACCGGCTGTACCGGCCGGTCGCGACGACGGTGACGACGTTGATCTCCTTCAGACCACCGATGGTGATCCGCGCGCCGTCGTAGACGACGGGCACGAGCTCACCGTTGATCGTCACCGACTCGACGGAGTCGCCGATGAAATCGAGCCAGGCCTCGTCGGTGGAGGCGGTGAATTCGAGCGTCGTGACCGTGGGGAATCCGGTGCGTCGGGCGTCGACGGCACCCCGCAGGTCGAGTTCGACGCGGTAGGAGTGCACGTCGAGTGCGCGGGCGCGCGCGGCGGTTTCGGCACGGGTCAGATTCGCGGAGCTCACGAGTCCCGATCCTGCCATCACGCGCCCGGACCCGGCGGTATTAGCCTGAATCCACCGATGCCCCCGGCGGGTAGCGGCGTGTCGAAATAAAGAAAGCGCCCCCTGAACTGGGATGATTGATGTTCTTCACGCACAAACCAGTCCAGTTCAAGAAAGGCACTTCCAGTGCAAGTGTCCCACACGTTCAACGCCGAGTCCGCACTGTTCGACGACGACAACATCGTGTCGTACGGCGGCCTGATACCGGTGATGACCTTGGCGCAGCTGACAGGCCTGTCCGACCTGCTGACCGAGAAGATCGCGATCACCACCTCGAAAGTCAAATCCGGGGCAGCGAACCCCGCTCCGAAACTGACCACCCTGATCGCCGGAATGTGCGCCGGCGCGGACAATATCGACGACGTCGACGTGCTGCGCTCCGGTGACATGACCACCTTGTTCGACCGGGTATACGCACCATCGACCATCGGAGCATTGCTGCGCGAGTTCACCTTCGGACACGCCCGCCAACTCGAATCGATGCTGCGCGCACATCTGGCCGCACTGGCGAACAGGGTCGAACTGCTGCCCGGACGTGCGCGCCAGATCTATCTCGACATCGATTCGCTGCTCCGTCCGGTCTACTGACACGCCATACAGGGCGCGAACTACGGGCACACCAAGATCGCCGGCAAGCAACTACTCCGCAAAGGTCTGTCCCCACTGGCCGCGGTACTGAGCACCGACGACTGTGCCCCGGTGATCGCCGGGATGCGGCTGCGCTCCGGCAAGACCGGATCCGGCACGGGTGCCGGGCACATGATCGCCGGAGCGATCGCCACCGCCCGCTCCGTCGGCGCAGCAGCACAGATCCTGGTACGCGGCGACTCGGCATACGGCACCCGCAAAGTCGTCCGCGCCTGCCTACGCGCCAGCGCCGAGTTTTCACTGGTGATGACGAAGAATTCGGCGATCACGAAGGCGATCGCCACGATCGATGAGAACGCATGGACGCCGGTGCAGTACCCGAATGCGGTCCGTGACCCGGGCACCGGAGCATGGATCTCCGACGCTGAGGTCGCCGAAATCCGTACACCGCGTTCGCCTTCACGAAGGACCGGACCACCGCCCGACTGGTGGTGCGCCGCGTCAAAGACGCCCGCTACCTCGACGCTCCGGAACCGGTGTGGCGGCATCACCCGTTCTTCACCAACTCGGTCCTGCCGACGGTGGAGGCAGACCTCGTCCACCGCAAACACGCGATCATCGAAACAGTGTTCGCTGACTTGATCGACGGTCCACTCGCCCACATCCCGTCCGGGTCGTTCGGGGCGAATTCCGCGTGGGTGCTCTGCGCTGCGATCGCCCACAACCTACTGCGCGCCACCGGCATCCTCGCAGGTGGGCGGTACGGCCGTGCCCGCGGAGCGACGCTGCGGCGGCGGAGCGACGCTGTCCCAGCTCGTCTGGCTCGGCCGCAACGCCGACCGGTCCTGCATTTGCCCAGTTACTGGCCGTACGCATCGCGATCGTTGCAGTGTGGCACAACACGATCGGATATACGCCTTTGGTGGCTGCCTGAACCCGTCCATCTCCGACGCTGTCGGCTGACCTCGTTCGCAGTGGAAAAGCTGGGTAGACCAGTGGGTACCGCATGCCCGCAGTCGCTGTCATGCACGCCGGTCAGCCGCGTGCCCGCTTCACCAGCGAGTCGGTGGATTCAGGCTAAGAGCATGTCTCATTTGGTCAGTGTCTTGAAGGAGGTCAACGCGGCAGCGAGTTGGAGAAGGGAAGCGAGGTTCTCACCGTGACGTTCGTAGCGCATCGTCAGCCGGCGATAGCCGCTCTGCCACGCCAGGGTGCGTTCGATCTTCCACGGTAACGGCCGAGGCGCTCGCTGCTGTCGACGCCGCGGCGGGCGATGCGTGGGACGATGCCCCGTGCCCGCAGCCTCCGGCGGTGTGCGGGATAGTCGTAACCCTTGTCCGCCCGCACCCGGCCGGGCCGGCGACGACACGGACCACGACGCGAACGCACCGCCGGAATCGCAGCAACCATCGGCTGCAACATGACACTGTCATAGGTGTTCGCCGAGGGCACCGCCGTGACTAGGGGAATGCCATCGGCGTCGGAGAGGATGTGGATCTTCGAGCCGTTCTTACCTCGATCGACCGGGCTGGGACCGGTCAGAGAGCCCCTTTTCGCCCGGACGTGCGCTGCGTCCAGGATCGCGGCGGACCAGCCCAAGTCCCCGTCGGCGCCGAGCCGATCGAGGACCCGGCGGTGCAGCTCGTCGAACACCCCAGCCTTGACCCAGGTCGTGAACCGTCTGTGCGCGGTCGGAACACTGACCCCGAATGACGGTGGCAGGTGCCGCCAGGCACAGCCGCTGGTAAGCACGTAGACGATAGCGGTGAACACCGCCCGATCATCGAGTGCCGCCCGGCCGCCGCCCTGCGGCCGCGCCCGGAAGCCAGGCAGCAACGGTTCGACGATCTCCCACAACGCATCTGGCACCAGCCGGGAAGACAACGCATCGACCACGACGGTGCATTATGCCGCACAAACGATCTAGTCCATAAGAGACATGCTCTAACTGAACGGTATTGCGGCTAGGCCGCTGGTGGCCCAGTGGGTGTGTAGAGGCGATTAATGGTGAGGGCGGCAGCGAGTAGGCGGGAGTTGCTTGGTTCGCCGGGGTCGATTCCGGTGAGGTCGCCGACCCTGCGCAGCCGGTAGCTGAGGGTATTGGGATGGACGTGCAGATGTGCGGAGGCGCTTTTGCGGTCGGCTCCGAAACGCAGGTGCGCTTCGAGTGCTTCGAGCAGATGCGGTGCCCCCAGCAGCGGCACGATACGGGCCGCGAGCCGGTCGCGGGCCGCACCGGGCCGGGTGAGCTGGTACTCGAGCAGCAGGTCATCGAGGCAATACGCGCCGGGGGGTCGGCCCAGGGTGCGTGCGAGGGTGGCGAGTTCGGTGACCTCAGCCGCGGCGTCGGGTAGCTGCGTGCGCGGCACCGCGACCGATTCGGCGAGATAGATTACCGCACTGAGCTTCTCGGTGAGTATTGAGCTCAGGGAGTCGGTGCGCAGCCCATGCCCGGGGTCGGTGTGCACCGGGATCAGCGCGACTCCGGTGGAGCCGTCGAAGGAGACCAGCGCGGTGCCGTTGCTGAGTGTGTCCAGGGTGTGGTGCAGAATTCGGATCCGTCGCCGTGCCAGCAGGTCTGCGGTCGCGGTGCTCGGGTCTTCGGGTCGGGCGTGGATGGCCAGCACGGTGTAGGAGTCGGTCAGCGGGGTGTCGGCGCGGGCGGCGAGCGCTTCGACGGGTCGCCCGCGTAGCAGGGCCGAGCACAGTTCGCGGCGGGCTTCTCGGTCGGCGTTGTGGATGGACTGGCCGACCTCGGTGTAAGTCTCGGTCACGGTGATGGTGATGTTCTTGAGCAGGTCGAGCAGCCCGGATCCGATCGCCACCAGTTGGTCGATCTCCTCGGGTGCGGCGAGGGTGGCGGCCTCGGCGAGCACCGACTGGGCCGAGTTGTGGATGGCTTCGATCAGGCTCGCCAAGGGGAACCGGTCCTCGGCGTGACGTTCGGCGACCGGGGCCACGAAGTCGGCGACTTCGGCGCGGGTCAGGGCGCGGCCCTCGCTGATGGCTTGCAGGACCGCTCGTCCGCAGGCGTAGATGGAGGGCAGTACCTCGGGGCGGAAATGTCCGTCGGGTAGATCCGCCGCTGGTGGTGTGGCCCCCAGTCCATCGGCGAGTATCCGTTCAGCTATCTGCGGCCATCGGGGCAGCAGACGAGTGAGCAGCAGGGTGTCGGTGGCGAACGGCGGTGGAGCGGAGGACATGCAGAGATTGTGGCCCGCGACATCGAAAAGGGACACCCCGGCGAACGATCAGCGAGATGGTTTGTCTCCATCGACAAGAACCGCTTGCAGTAGTTCGTTCGTGCGTGCAGTGACGGCATCGGCCACCCGGTACAAACTCGCTGTACCGCCAAAGCGCAGCGGCTTTGATCACGCAACAGCCGCACTATGCGCCGAGCCACATGACCTGGTGTGGCGCTGCGAGGAGTAGATGGGAAGTACACATAAATGCTTGCAACGAGGCGACACTTGCGCTGGACGGTCTGCGCCGCGATCATTTCGTGCGTAGCGCTGGCGCAGAGTCCCGGAGTGGGAACCGCCGATACGGCGCCCTCGGCAGAAGCCGAGCTGGCGGCCTTCGCCGACACCCTCTCCGAGGGTCTTGCCCCGGCCCCCGACGGCCGCCAACCCAAGGCGATTGTCGATTCGGGCAGCGGATCGAGCAGTGGCTCCGGTAGCGGCTCGGGGTGGGGCAGCAGCACCGCTGCGGCCCCCGTCGGGCAGGGCCCGGAGCTGAGCGCGCCGCTGGCGGCCTTCGCCCACGGGCTGCTCAACCCCGATGTCGCCCCGGCCGGGGCCAACAAGTGGGACTGCAAACCCAGTCCTGAGCATCCGCGACCGGTAGTGCTGCTGCACGGCACCTGGCTCAACGCCTTCGACACCTTCTCTTTCCTGTCCCCGCAACTGGCCAGGGCCGGTTACTGCGTCTACGCGCTGAACTTCGGCAAGTCCGGTCTCGTGCAGGGCGGTGGAGTCGGGGCGATGCTGCCCGGCCGCTACGGTGTCGGGCCGATGGAGGAGTCCTCACTACAGGTCGCCGAATTCGTCGACCGTGTACGCACCGCGACCGGGGTGGACAAGGTCGACATCGTCGGGCACTCCCAGGGCGGCACCGTGGCCAACCACTACCTGAAATTCAACGGCGGCGCCGAAAGGGTCTCCAAACTCGTCACGTTCGGCGCCACCCACCACGGCACCACGCTGATGGGCATCGCCACCCTTGGCCGGACCATCAACAACCTCGGGGTCAACATCCTCGGGTTCGTCGAACCTATCGCGGGCATGTCGAATATCCAGCAGGCCGTCGGCTCGCCGTTCTACGCCACCCTCAATGCGGGCGGCGACACGGTGCCCGGGGTCGACTACACCGCGGTGGCCTCGCGCTGGGACGAGGTCACCAACCCCTACGACTGGGCATTCCTGCGCGCCGGCACCGGAGCCACCGTGCAGAACATCACCTTGCAAGAAGGGTGTGAACAGGACCTGTCCGACCACCTCACCATGATGTACTCGCCGCGCTCGGCGAGCATCGCTCTGAACGCCCTGGACCCGGCCGCCGCGACAGCGCCGGTGTGCACCTTCAACCCGTGGCTGATCGGCGGTGGCGGCAAACTATGACCACCAGCGTGACCGCGGGTTTGTGCGCGGCCGCACAGACCGAGAACATCGTGCGGCAACTGCTCGAGCGGATCCGCCGTCACAGCGGGCCGGGGGATCCGCTCCGCGAGGAGATCAACGCCGTCGTGGCCGGATGCCTGGACCTGGTGGCCGGCGAGGCGATGGCCCCGAGCGCCAGGATGGAACGCATCCACCGCGCCGCAGCGCGGTGGGCCGGAGTCGGGGTGCCAATCGAGACCGTGCACCGGCTCGTGCGCGAAGGCTTCCGACTCCACCTGGACACCCACCTCGACGATCGCCAATCACCGCCGCTGCGGCGCAATCAGATCGATCAGCTGATAGGGGCACAGAACGCGGTGAACGCGACCATGGCCAGAGCGTATCTGGAAGTTGCGCCAAGCACCGGCCCCGCACAGCAGCGGGAAGTGGCGCGTGCTCTGTTCGGTGGCCGCCATCCTGACCGGGTATCGCTGGAACACGGTGTGCCCCTCACACAGTGCTATACCGTCCTGGCGGTCGCGGCCACCGACGCGCGCGGTGCCCGGGCGATGGGCGCGTTTGCAGGAGTTGCCCGCGAGACAGTGCGGTTATCAAGTGCCGGCCTTGCTCAGCGAGTTCGGTGGCACAATCTTGGTCCCGGGCACGATCGCGGACGCCGAGGAGGGGCTGTGCACGTTCCTGACTCGGGTGCCACTGACCGCGTCGGTGGTCCGGGCCGACCCCCGCGGCGATACCCGCCGTCGCGGAGACCTCGCACGACCTGCTCGATGTGGCTCGCTGGGTTTATGGCAGCCCCGGGCTCTACCCGTTCGAGGATCTGGCCCTGGAATACCAGCTCACCCGGCCGGGCCCGACCCGTGACAGCCTGGCCGCCCTGCTGGACCCGAGCCCGAGCACCCGGAACTCTTGCAGACTCTGCGTGTACACATCAGCACCGATCTCAATCGTCGACTCAGCGCGCGGGCCATGTGCGTCCACGCGAACACCGTGGACTACCGGCTACGCCGGATCGGCACGCTGACCGGGCTGAACTGCACTCGTGCGACCGGGGTGTGGCGCTTGCGTGCGGCCCTGATCGCACGCAACTCTCCACCCCAGTCCTCGATGGCGCAGTGTTCGAACCACAACGCGCTGCGAGCAGCGATAACACTGCCCTCCGGAGTTGAGGCCCCCAGTGCCCGGCCAATGCCGACGTCGAGCCTGCCCCGCGGGTGCAAACGAAACGATCGAACTATGTTGAAAGACAATTTTTTCTCACCACCAGTTCTTGCTAGGTTTGGGGTGTGCATACGGTCGATCGGCCGACTATCCCCTTTGCTGTATCGGTACCCCGACATATGGGCGCGCGAAAGGACCACCAGGATGAGCTCGCCCAGCGTTTCCGATGCTGCGCCCCCGACGCTCACCGACCATCCCGCCGCCCGAGCGACCCGCCCGGAAAACGACGAGTTCTACTGCCCACCCCCCGATCTTGCGGCCCGACCGCCGGGCGCGATCCTGCGCACACGCGTCACCGAGATCGCCTTGTTCGGTGTCATCGCTCAGCGGTTCCCTGCCTGGCAACTGCTCTACCGCACCAGCGATCTGCACGGGACCCCCGAAGTCGCCGTCACCACGGTGCTGCTACCGGCCGACGCCGAGGCCATAGCCCGCCCGCTGGTGTCGTTTCAATGCGCGATCGACGGTGTCGGGTCGAACTGCTTCCCCTCCTACGCCCTACGCCGGGGCGCGCGAGCGCTTGGCGCGATTCCGCAACTGGAACTACCGGTCATCGCCGAAGCCCTGGCCCGAGGCTGGGCGGTCTCGATCCCCGATCACGGAGGCATGGGCGGGCATTTCGGGGTCGCGCGCGAACCCGGCTATCGCGCCCTCGACGCCGCCCGCGCGGCACTGGCCTTCGAACCACTGGGCTTGACACCCACCACCGAGGTCGGCCTGTGGGGCTATTCCGGCGGAGGGCTGGCGACCGCGTGGGCGGCAGAAGTCGCCGCACACTATGCTCCCGACCTCAATATCGTCGGCGCGGTCGCGGGCTCGCCCGTCGGTGATCCCGGGGCCACCTTCGTCCGGCTCAACGGCTCACTGCTGTCCGGGTTCTCCACGGTCTGTGTCGCGGCATTGCAGCGCGCCTACCCAGAACTCGAGCAACTACTGGCCAAGCACGCCAAACCCGAATTCCATACCCTCCTCGCCGACGCCGCCTCACGCACCACATTGGCACTGTTGTCACGATTTGCGGGCAAAAACCTGGACCGCTACAGCGAGTCCAGCTTCGCCGACCTGCTGAACCTGCCCGAGATGCGCGCCATCCTCGACGACATCCGTCCCGGGCTGCACGCGCCCTCGATGCCGGTCCTGGTCATTCAAGGTGTCAACGACGAACTGATCGCCGTCCAGGACGTGGACCGCCACGTCGAGCGATACCGGCGCGCGGGACTGCTGCACGGATAGGTGACATCTGAACTGTGGTGCCGTGAGGCACTGCTGGAAGGATGGACCCCGTGCCCAAGCCCTATCCGAAAGAGTTCCGCGACGACGTCGTCCGCGTGGCCCGCAACCGCGAACCAGGTCAGCACCTGCGGCAGATCGCCGCCGACTTCGGCATCAGCGAATCCTGCCTGACCAACTGGCTCAGGAATGCCGACGTCGAGGACGGCACCAAGCCAGGGACGACGAACGAGGAGTCCAGAGAGAACCGCGAGCTGAGAAAGCGGATCCGGTTGCTTGAGCAGGAGAACGAAGTGCTGCGGCGGGCCGCGGCGTATCTATCACAGGCGAATCTTCCGGGAAAATGATGTACCCGCTCGTCCGCGAGCTGGCCGCCGGCGGGATTCCCGTCGCGGTGACGTGCCGGGTTCTGGGGATCGCGCGCCAGCCGTACTACCGGTGGCTCGCCGACCCGGTCACCGACGCCGAACTCGAGGAGGCGTACCGGGCGAACGCCCTGTTCGACGCCCACCGCGAGGACCCGGAGTTCGGCTACCGGTTCCTCGCCGACGAAGCCCGCGATGCGGGCGAGTCGATGTCGGACCGCACGGCGTGGCGGATCTGTTCGACCAACAGGTGGTGGAGTGTGTTCGGCAAGAAACGTGGCTCGAAGAAGGGCCGCTCCGGGCCGCCGGTGCACGATGATCTCGTCGGCCGCGTCTTCACCGCGGATGCTCCAAACACTTTGTGGCTCACCGATATCACCGAACACAGAACCGAGGAAGGCAAGCTCTACCTGTGTGCGGTCAAGGACGTGTACTCGAACCGGATCGTCGGCTACTCGATCAGCGATCGGATGAAATCCCGTCTGGCTGTCACGGCCCTCGAATCGGCAGTGGCACGGCGGGACTCGGTTGCCGGATGTGTGGTTCATTCCGACCGTGGATCGCAATTTCGCAGCCGGAAATTTGTCCGCGCCCTCGCCCGCCACGACCTGGTCGGATCGATGGGTCGGGTGGGTGCGGCCGGCGACAATGCCGCGATGGAATCGTTCTTTGCGCTGCTCCAGAAGAACGTCCTCGACCGGCAGAGATGGGCCACACGCGAGCAGTTGCGCATCGCGATCGTGACTTGGATCGAGCGGACCTATCACCGCCGGCGACGTCAGCTCCGGCTCGGCAGATTGACGCCTGTCGAGTTCGAGACCATCATGACCACACCAGCCACACAGGCTGCGTGACCGAATCTGTCACCGGATCGTGCAGCAGTCCCCGCCGGCGCACACGTGCGCTACGTCCGCGATCGTCTGAGTACGCACCTCGCCCTGCTCTACCTCGGCACCCCGATGACGATGGCTTGGCTGGCCGATCGATTCGGGGGTAACCCTCTGCCGCCCAGCACCACCACGACGGTGTGGTCGCTCACCTGGCGCGGATGCGATGTCGCGGCCCACCTACGATTCGCCGCAGTGTTCGTCCGGATGCTGTGCAGCAGGACTATCTCCCAACGTCACAAATAGGAAGGCACACTCCCGGCGGGTTCACGGACTCGTTTTGGTGGGCACGGGCTTCTCACAGCACCAGCATTATCCCGGGATAACGGCTTGCTATGAACCATCCCGGGGTTCATGCACACACTGTCATTTGTGTGCGACCGGTTGATCGGCACGGTGTTCAGCGTAGTACCTGGCTTCGTACTCGGCCGGTGGGATCCGCCCGAGGCGATGCATAAGCCGGCCGGTGTTGTACCAGTGCACCCACGCAAAGGCAGCCTCCTCGACGTCACTGATGGTGCGCAACGGGCCCTCGCGGAACGGGGAATCGTCGGCGATGCACTCGGTCTTGTAGAGCCCGATCGTCGTCTCTGCGAGAGCATCATCGTAGGCATCGGCCACCGAACCTATCGACGGCCGAATCCCTTGCAGGAACAGGGTTTCCCCGAACCAAAAAGCCGTATACTGCGAGCCCGCATCTGAGTGGTGAATAGTTCTCTCGCGCAACGGATTGCCGTGCATCGAGTGCAGCATGCAGGCCTGATTCACTGCCCGCTGCACAAACGCGGTCTCCTTCGACGTCGACACCTCCCAACCGACGATCGTGCCGGCGAACGCATCGATCACGAACGCCGTGTACGCGAAGCACGGCACCATCCGCACGTAGACATCCCACGCCGGTCAGCTGTCAAGCGGCGGCCGGATTCGGGCCGTCGTGAGCCTGGGGCCAGGCGGCCCGGTCGTCCCATGCCTCGCCGTGCTGCAGGCACCACCACAGGCGCCCGAGGAGCTTGTTGGCGAGGTTGCGCAGCGCGGCGTTGTGGTGGTCCCCGGCGGCTCGGCGTTTGTCGTAGTGGGCGCGGGCGCCGGCGGACTTGGTAAGCATCGCGAACGCCCACCAGTGGCAGGCGTCGCAGAGCAGCTTGTTGCGGACCTTGCGGGCCTTGACGTAGTGCGAGCGTCCGGAGGCGCGGGTGATCGGCGCCGTGCCTGCGAACGCCCGCAGCCCGGCTGGTGTGACGAATCGGGTTTGGTCGTCGCCGATTTCGGCGAGAACCCGGGCGGCGAGAATTGGCCCGAGTGCCGGGACCGAGCGCAGGATCGGTGCCTGCGGGTGCGTGTCGAAGACGCGGCCCAGTTCCTTCTCGAGGTCGTCGACGGCCCGGTGCATCGAGTCGACGATGCCGAGCAGCCCGGCGACCGCATGGCCGAGGGAGGCCTCGACCTGCGGCGGCTGCCGCAGCGTCGGGGCCCTCAGGTCGGTGAGAATCTGCTCGACCAGGCCGGGGTCGTTGCGGCGGCCGCAGCGGCGCAGCAGGGACTCCAGTCGGTGCCGGGTCAGTTTCTGCCCCGCCTCGGGGGTGGGCGCCGCCGTCAGCACCGTCAGCGCGGCACGGTGCTTCAGGTTCGGGAATGCTTGCAGCGCAGCAGGGTAGAACTTGAGCAGTACCGACCGGAGGCGGCTGATGGTTTGGTGCAGCGCCCAGATCGCCTCCTGATGCTGACGGGCCAGGGCCTTGACCGCCCGCCCGTGTTCGCTCACCGCCGGGAGCACCCGGTGCACGTCCGGGTCGGTGCGCAGGACGTTCGCCAGGACCGCGGCGTCGCCGGGATCGGACTTGCCGCCGGCCTGCCCGTGGCGTTCGCGGTAGCGGGCCACCGCACGCGGGTTGATCGGGTAGATGGTGAACCCGGCCTCGGCGAGGGCGACGACGAGCAGATTCTTGTCGGTCTCGATGGCGACCGGGGTGCCTTCGGGGGTGCCTCCGTGCTCGGCGATCATGCGCAGTAGGTCGTTGAAACCAGTTGCGCCGGTGTCGATTCGTGCTCGTGCGACGATGTGTCCGGTGTCGTCGGCGAGCGCAACGTCGTGGTGGGATTCGGCCCAGTCGATCCCGCAGTTGATCCCCATGTGCGGCCCCTTTCGTTTCGGCGTTCCCTTGCGGAGCTCCAGGTGGTGCGGCGACCTAATGGACAGCGCTCGCGGCGCGGCATCTCACAAGCCGATCACGTTCCCGGGGGCGACTGGCAGGGCCACCACCGTCTACCTTTCAGACCTCTCACGCAGTCCGTGTCGTCAACAGCAGTGGTCACCTTCCAGCAGCTCACTGCTACAGCCTGCGCCCGGATCGGTGAAATCTCAGTGACCACCTGCCTGTCGCTTCCTCGTGTCGGATCGGGGTCCGACCCTCCCATTACGTGAAGTCGGCGACATAGAGCGCGTCGGGCCGCTCGACCCGGAAGTTCCGGTCGACCAGATCCGGTGGCCGCGGCGCCGACGGCTCCGAGATCGTGGTGCGGACCTTGGAGCGAGCGGCGCGGACCCAACTTCGGATTCGGGTGGCCGCGCGTGGCGCGCTGTCGTCGGGTGCTCGACTCCGGCCTGCTTCGACCTCTGGGGTGGTAGGACCGGCCGGCGCAACTGTGTCTTCGACGGTGGTGGCTCCTGGTTGTTCCGACCGCGGCTGCAGAGATTCGAGGCGCTGCGGTGGGGATGGAGCCACCTCTGGTGTCCACGACGGCACAGAAGGCCGCCACCATGAAGGTGGAGTCCACTGCGGCGGCGTCGACGTAGGAGGTCGAGGGGGCGGCCGCGAGAGGGTGAGAGTCGGGGCCCGCGGAATGACGACTTCGCCACCCGTTCCACCGGAACCGCGCTTCGAACCGGATCCATCACCTCCCGACGTCCCTCCTTCGGTACCGGACTCGGTCTCTCCTCGGTCGGGCCCCGAACAGGTCGAACACGCGTCGACTCCGGGCTTCCTCTGTGCTGCTGCGTGCATTGTGGACATCCCACCAACGAGAACCACTGCAAGGCAAAGCGTGAACAAGGCGCTGTATCGGCGTGACGGTGTCATCATGGTGCCCTCCGTGCGTGACATCCACTTTCGCGTCGCTTTACGGGCAACTCGCGAGTAGAGCACTACGCGAATCGGCGAACACGGTGGCGCACGCGGTGGCCTGCGGGTCCCCACCGATGTTTCGATCGCTGCCGCACCGCCGTTCGACGCCCTGCTGGTCTGGCACTGCACCCGGTCTCGCTCGTCGACCACGAACCGGCGTGCCGGGTCGCGCGACAGATGGACTACCGGTGGCAGGAATCCCCGGAACTCGACAGACCGGGACCGGCCGACCTCTGGCCGCAATGCAAAAATCCACCCCCACCGGCCCGGACGTGGCTGACAGAATGAAGCAGCCGGTCGTTCCGACCGGTATCGCTCGCCGGAAGGACATTCACGATGGCGCATGTCAACCTCGGTAAGCAGCACCCGGCCGCCTACAAGAGCGTATTGGCCCTGAACGAGGAGGTCGAGGAGGCCGTCGCGCGAGCCGGACTCGATGCGAAGCTGGCCGAACTGGTGAAGGTCCGGACGTCGCAGCTCACCGGATGCGCGTTCTGTCTGCGCATGCACACACGCGACGCGCTCGACAAGGGCGAGACCACCGATCGTCTCGCGGTCCTTGCCGCATGGTGGGAGTCGCAGTACTTCACCGAACATGAGCGGGCCGCGCTCGCCGAAGACGTCACTCACCACATGGAACCCGCTGGTCACGAGTGGGACAACGGATCACTGAGCGACGAGCAGATCTCCGCGATCACGTGGCTCACGATCGTCATGAACGCGTGGAACCGCATCGCCGTCCGAAGCCACTACCCCGTCGCTCCGTGACCTGCGCCGGACACCACCTCCGACCGGAAGATCTCCCGCGTCAGAAGTCGGTGAGGTCCGGGAAGAACAACACCTGCCCGACGGTGATCTTGTTCGGATCGGCGATGTGATCGGCAGCCGCAACGATCGGGAACATCTCCGCGTTCCCGTAGTGGTGTTGCGCCAAGACCCGCAGGGTATCGCCGGCGACGGCGGTGTGCCGGAGATTGAGTCCCGGACGGATCAGCACGCGTCCGACCTCGACGTGGTCGGGGTCGGCGATGGTTCGGGAACGAAATGATCGGATGCAACTGCGCCTCGCCGTACCAGCGACGTGCCCGTTCCGAGAGCGTCTCCCCTGCGACCACGGTGTGCCCGACGTCCCCGAGTTCGGGAATGAGAAGCGATCGACCTACCCGGACAACGTTCGGATCGCCGATGTGGTTGGCCGCTGCGAGTACCGGAAAGAAAGTCCCGTCATCGTAGAAGTGCTGAGCCAGCCCCGACAGTGTTTCGCCGGACGCGACGGTGTGCCGGCGGGGGATATACGGGATGAGCAGTTCCTGACCCACACTGATCGTGTTCGGGTCGGCGATGCCGTTGGGGACAGCGATGACGGGGAAAAGAGTTGCGTCGCCGTAGAACCTCTGAGCCAGCTTCGACAGGTATCGCCTGCGGCAACTTCGTATTTCGTAACCATGGCCGTGCCCCGGGTGGTGTGGACGTCGGCGATTCGGATCGAGCCGCCGATGACCATGCTGCTCACCATCAGGAGCAGGTACACGCGTAGCGCGCTACCCGAAATCACTACCGAGGAGTCCCTTCGACTACGTCGGTGGCAGCAGTGGTCAGCAGAGAGGAGTGCGGCACCAAACCCGCACGAGTGAGCGCGCTCATCACGATGCTCTCGATGTGTCGCCACCGGCTCGGTCGGTAGGTGCGCTCGGGACGGAACGAACTATCGGTCATGGTCTGCCTTTACGACCGTCGCGCACCCCGGAAAGCGCGCGGAACGTGCTCGAAAAGGTTGGACACCGACGTCCCACACGCCCCGGGCTCGCTGAGCCGGGGCGGCGTGGCCGACATGTCCACATGTGTCCGGTCGGTCGGGCGACCCGTCAGTGCCGGCTGGTGGATTCGTCGGTAACGAGGCGGTACAGCACGTACACCGCGAACCACGCGATGAGCACCGACGCGATCACGAGCGCGATCTCGTAGAAGAGGACCATGTGCTCGATGCTACGACCCGCCGTGGCTACCTGCCTGTTATCACCGGAATTGTCCGCCGCGCCAGGTCGGCAGGTCGCGCGTTCCGAGTGCCACTTCGAGGGCCGCCTGTCCGGACAGTCGTGTCGAGTCCAGTGCCGGTAACGGCGAGTCGGCCGGGGAGACCAACAGCGGGATCTCGGTGCACACCAGCGCAACCGCGTCGCATCCAGAGTCCGCGAGTCTGCCGATGAGGTCCACGAAGGACGTCCGGGTCTCGTCCCGGAAGATGCCGTGCACCAGTTGGTCGAAGATCGTCGCGTGTACCAGGTCCTGGTCGTCGTCGGTCGGGATGATGGCCTCGATTCCGCGTGCCACCAGTTCGCGAGGATACAGAGGGCCCTGCATGGTGAACCGCGTTCCCAGGATGCCGACGCGTCGGTGCCCGGCACGCTGCGCTGTGTCGGCCACGATGTCGATCAGGTGCAGCCCGGGAATTGCGAGTGGTTCGCCGGGTGCTTCGAGCGCGAGGTGTGCGGTGTTGTCCGGGCACACGAAGAAGTCGCAGCCGGCCCGGGCCAGTCGATCGACGCTGGTCGCCGGCACGGCGCGCACCGCTTCGTAGTCTCCGCGCTCCCACGCGGGCATACAGCGCTTGAAGGAGATGCAGTCCATCGTCACGTCCGGATGTGCCGGGTGCCCGAGACGGTTGCTGTGCTGACAGACCTCACGCCAGCACAGCGAGGCACCTTCCCAGCTGTGGCCCAGGATTCCGACGTCTTTCACCCCTGCACCCTCTCTGTCCTGCACCTGTGGTCGCCCTCCGTGTGACGAGCGGGAGAGCGACCACGACGGTGACGGATCAGGATCCGGACGACGATCCGGTCTCGATCAGCTGCGTGATGACGGCGACGAGAACATCCGCAAGGAACATTGCTGCAGAGCCCATTCGATTACCTCTTCTCTTCGGTGTACAGGTACGCGCGCTCGGGCGAGCGCAGACTGCCTAGCGCTGCAATGGCTTTCATTGCATCCGCCGGCTGGGGGCAGACAGTAGACAATTCTTGCTCCGCGCACTCGGTGACCGGCGCCACAGCCGAGGGGCGCTCCCCCCTCGGCAACCTTCCCGGCCCCGATCCGAGGGGTGCACAGTTTTCGATCCGCGCGCGTGTCTGATCGTCATAAGTGGGGATTATGACGATCAGTACGCACACTCGATCACGGATGAGATCAAGTTGTTTCTACTGCGCTCTTCGTTACGAAAAGCCACATCGTGTGGTTTTTACCCAGTTCACAGCGTTACATATCGTTTCGTTTCATCACAGTCCCATTGCTTAATTACGTAACTAAATGCGGTACGATACCTGCGACCCGGGATTTCGACGCGCCACGACGAGGACCTCCATGACCGACGCACACTCCCCCACTCCCGAAGCGACCACCGACGAGGAGGACTCGAGCAAACCCCGGGTGGGACGCCCTCGGAAGTACGCCACGGCAGCCGACCGTGTGCGCGCCTATCGCGAACGCGAACGCGCCAAGAAAGAAGCCGCCGGCACGGCCCCGGCGGTCGTCGAGAGCCCGGACGATGCGGTCTCCGCGCTCACGGCCGCCACCACTGCCCTACGCGCCCTCGCAACCAACAGCGTCGAGCAGTACTCGGCGATCGCCGAACGGATCACCACCGCGGTCGACAAGCTCACCGACGCCGAGGCTCTCGAGGCGCAGATGACGCGGTCCGCCGCCGAACTCGCGAAGGTCAAAGCCGACGCCGACGCGAAGATCGTCCGTCTACGCGAACAACTCGCCCAGGCACTCGAGGACCGCGACAACGCCGACGCGGCAGTGGCCGCCGTCGACGCCGAACTCGCCGACGCTCGTACCGCACACACCGAACAGGTGCGCCGACTCGACGAGGCGCATCACGCCGAGTTGACGCGCCTCAAGGACGAGCACGCCGCAACACTGCAGCGGTGGAAGGACGAGTTCGAGGCCGCGACCGCCGAGCACACAGGGGTAGTCGGCGACCTGCGTGCGACGATCGTTCAGCAGGACGAATCCCTCACCGCGCAGCGACGCGAACTCGACGAGGCAGCAGCCCAGCGTGAGCGCGCGACCGTCGAGGTCACCGACCTGCGAGCCGAGATCGCGCGCCTGCAGACCGCACTCGACCGGGAGGTCTCTACCCGCGAGCGCCTCGACACCGAGCTCACCACCGAGCGCGACCGCACCTCCGAGCTACGGAGCCGACTCGAGGAATCGCGCATCACCGCCGCGACGGCCCAGGCAGCCGAGACCGCGGCACGAGCACGCGGCGACGAACTGCGGGCCGAACTGTCGGCACTGCGCGACGAGATCACCGCCTTGCGCGACGAGACGAAGACGCTTCAGACTGAAAATCTGACGCTGAGAACCGAATCGACCTCTCTCCGCGCCGAACTGGATGCAGTGGGGGCCGCCGGGACGAGCTGAGCCGGTCGCCCGATCATCGAGAGGTTCGATGCCGATCTCCGCCGGCGGGGGCGAGCGTCAACCGAGCTGTTCGAACAACGACACGATGATGCCGTCCGGTCCCCGCACGTACGCCATTCGCACGCTGTTCTCGTATTCACCGATACCCCCGACGAGCCCGTAACCCTGCTCTGCTACAGCGTCGACGGCAACTTGGAGGTCGCCGACCTCGAACGACACATTGCGGATCCCGAGCTCGTTCGGCATCGCCGTCGGCGAACCGGGGAGGTGGCCGGGCGCGATGAAGCGCGAAAGCTCGAGCCGGGTCCCTCCGTCCGGGGGTCGGAGCATCACGATCTCGCAGTGCGTGCCGGGGAGTCCGCAGACGGTCGCAGGAAAGTCGCCCTGCACAGAGCCGGTGCCTTCGACCTCGAAGCCGAGGCCGGCGAAGAACGCCGTCGCAACGTCGAGGTCGGAGACGGTGAGGCCGACATGGTCGAAACGTCGTACGTGTGCCATGGGATCCATCCTTCGATGTTGTCTCGTCCGTTTACTGCTGGGACGGAGCCGGTGCTCGGATCTCGGCATTCCGCGGACTCGGTGGGATATCGGATCGTTCCCCACCACCGCATCGATGAGCTACGACGCGTCCCTCTGATCCGAGCAGCCCTGACAAGCATCAGCAGGCACAGCGCGATGCCCCATCCGATCTCCGACAGCATCACACCCGCACCACCGCCCCGTCATATCACACACCTGCTCATCCACATTCAGAGCAGTAGAGCCCGAATTGTTTCTGTGAGAAGTTCAATTCTTCCACTGCGACAGGGCATTTCGTTGTTACGACGCGCTGGTTATCTCCGCCGGTTCGGTGCATCCAGGCTTACCGGTAGCTACGGTCAAGGCCACGAACTCGGGGGGGATGTCTTCGTCGAAGGTCAAGGCACTCCGCTCGGAGCGACAGACCGGCCGACCCCGCGGCCACCGCTTCGGACTTCGGCGCACCCACCCGCACGGGTGCCGCGCCGCAGACCGGCTCGATCGACTGCGTTCGGTTCCCGAGCAGACTGAACAGTCATGTCAAGGTCCTTACCTCTGACTGTGGAAGGCGTCCGGGTAGAGCCGCTCCGCGATGGTTTCGACCGCCTCGACGTTGCCGATGGTGCCGGGATAGAAGTCGCTCTGTGGGACGCCGATGAGCAGACCGTCCCGAACCGCTGTGACGTTCGGGAATGTGGCGCGCAAGTATTCGAGCACCTGCTGTTCCTGCTTGTCGCTGGTGGTGCCGAACACAATGGCGTCGGGGTTGCGGCTGATGATCTCTTCAGGGTTGATCTCGGCCGAGAAGAAGTCCGCGAACTCCGGGGCGTCCGGGTCGAAGACGTTCTCGCCGCCGGCGGTGCGGATGATGTCGTACTCGATGCCCGCACCGATCGCACCGAGAACGTTCCCCTCGACCCAGACCTGGGCCACGGTCACAGGCTCTTCTCCTCTGATCGACTCTTCGACGGCCTCGAGGCGGTTCTGCGCGCCCTCGGCGAGCGCATCGGCCGCGTCGGCAACTCCGAGGATCTGCCCGAGGTTGGCGATGTCGATGAACAGGTCGGTGACTTGTGCGCTGGAGCGACGGTCCGCGCATCCGCCGGTGGCAACGTAGGCCTGGGCGCCGTTTTCGGAGAGTTGTTCGATGCTGGCGTAGCCCTGCTCGGCGGTGAACTCGTACTCGGTGGGCGAGACCACCAGATCCGGTGAGACCGTCAGGAGGTCCTCACGAGCCGGAGGCGTGTCCGTGCTGAGCACAGGGACGTCGGCAGCACGACCGGCGACGTCGTCAGGGAGTTCTGAGGTGCTGACCTGGGCCTGGCCGACGAGCGTGTCCTGGGCTCCGAGGCGCAGCAGCAGATCGGTCTGGGACGGCATCATGCCGACGACCCGAGTGGGCGGTTGCTCGAAGGTGAGCTCGCGCCCGCAGTTGCTGAACGTCACCGTCTCGCGCGTGCCTTCGGAAATGCCACTGCCGGTGGATGTCACGCTCGTGCCGCAGGCAGTGAGCAGAAGTGATGCGAGGACGAGAAGACCGACACCAGCGGTCAGGCCTTTACTCGCTGGTCTCGGGTTGCTGGAAAGAGAGTTCATCGGATGGGGATTTCCTTTCTCAGGGTGATACCGGCTTCATCGGCGGTGCGTACGCGCTCGTCGAAGACGAAGTGCCGTTGTCCGGTACGCGGGTGGACGACCGAGGTGGACTCGACATGGAAGACCGAACGGATGAGGTCGACGTCGAGCACTTCGTCGGGGGCTCCGTAGGCGATGAGCCCTCCGTCTGCGAGCACACCGATCGCGTCGCAGTTGCGAGCCGCGAGGTTGAGGTCGTGGAGGGCGACAAGTACTGTGCGCTCGGTCGTGCGCACAAGGTCGAGCAGCTCGAGCTGATGGGCAATATCGAGGTGATTCGTCGGCTCGTCGAGAATGAGCACCGGCGTGTCCTGTGTGAGCGCCCGGGCAAACAGCACGCGCTGCCGCTCACCGCCGGACAGCTCCGAGAACGCTCGAGATGCGAGGTGACCGGCGCCGACCTGGGCAAGCGCGCCCAGCGCGAGCGCGATGTCCGAGTCCGAGTCACGTCCGAAGCCCGCCCCGTGCGGGATGCGTCCGAGGAGTACAAGATCGAGGACGGGGATCTCGAATTCTTCGCTGTGCTCCTGCGTCATCACCGCCACCCTCTGCGCGAGCTGGCGGCGGGTGAGGGCGGCCAGCGAGGCATTGTCGTAGCGCACCGTCCCTGCTGATGGGATGTCGATTCCGGAGAGGGCGCGCAGCAGAGTCGATTTCCCGCTGCCGTTCGGCCCGAGCAGGCCCAGAACCGTGCCGGAAGGGACCTCGAAGCTGATGTCGCGGAGGATGTCCCGGTCTCCTCGGCGCGCGCCCAGTTGGTCGACGGTGACTCTCATCGGCTCATACCCAGCCGGTCGGCGCGGTCGCGGCGCAACAACCACAGGAAGAACGGGGCGCCGACCAGTGCGGTGAGCACTCCGAGAGGGACCTCCGCAGGTGCGGCCAGCGTGCGTGCCAGCAGGTCGCAGGTCGTGAGGAACACCGCTCCCCCCAGGACTGCGACCGGCAGCATCTTGCGGTGATCGGAGCCGACGATGATGCGGGCCACGTGCGGCACGACCAGGCCCACGAACCCGATGCCGCCGGAGACTGCCACCACCGCGCCGGTCAGAAGCGCGGCGGCGATGAGGACCGTGGCGCGCAACCCGTTGACGTTGATGCCGAGTGAGGTGGCCGCGTCGTCGCCGACGAGCAACGCGTTGAGCGCACGCGCACGGGTCGCGGCGAAGATCGCAACCGCGATCAACGCGATCACCGGGAGGAGCAACTGTGGCATCGTCGCCGCCGAGACGGAGCCGAGCAGAAAAAACATGATGCTGTACACGTTCTGTGCATCGGTTGAGATCGTCAGGTAGCTGGTGACTGCGCTGAACAACGATCCGAGAGCAACCCCTGCCAAGATCAGCCGTTGTGGAGCGATTCGACCGCCCTTGCACGCCAGGAGGTACACCGCACCCGTCGCGATCCCCGCCCCGATGAACGCTGATGCCCCGATACCGAGCGAACCGATCCCGATGCCGAGCACGATGTACGACACGGCCCCGACGCCGGCACCCGCCGAGACTCCGAGGATGTACGGCTCGGCGAGCGCATTGTGCGCCACGGCCTGGATGAGCGCTCCCGCCAGCGCGAGCGACGCACCGGTCAATGCCGCGAGAACGGCACGCGGAAGCCGGAACTGCCACACTGCGTTGTCCTGCATCGTCGTCAGCGAGCCGTCCGTCATCCACGGCATACCCGGCACCAGATGTCCGACAAGGATCTTCACGGCGTCCATCGCAGGTACCGCGATCGTCCCCACGCTCACGGACAACACGAGCATCACCACTAGGAGCACCGCCAACGACGGCACCAGGATCCGCACCGCCAGCGCGCCCCTTCGGCGGGGGACGTGCGCGGCAGCGGCTGTGTCATGACCGGCCGCAGCTGAGAGGGAAACGGGCGGCTGCGGCGTTGCCGCAGCCGTCGAAATATCCGGTGTCATGCGTGTCGTCCTTCGGAAGAGCGGGTGCGTCGGGTGGTGTGTGCAGCGAAGCTGAGAAGCACCGAACCCATCGAGTGCAGACTGTCGAGATGATTGGAGCCGTGACCGGCGTGCGGTGCTTCCCACACGAGTGCTTCTGCTCCCGCTTCTCGGAGAACTGAGGCCAACGCATAGCTGTCATCGGGATTCACGCGCGAGTCCTCGGCGAGCACGATCCCGAGGAATCGCGGCAGCCTGTGCTCCGGGTCGATCATCTTCGCGCGGTGCAGCGGTGATATCGCACGAAGTTCCTGCGTGCCTTCGGGACTGCTCGTATCACCGAACTCGTCGAGCCAGATTCGGCCGAGCGGGTGCTTCTCGAGGGAGAGCAGATCCAAAGGTGCTGCCGTGGTGGCGAAGCCCGTGCATATTCCGCGATGGTCGAGAGCGCAACTCGCCACCACGGTTCCGCCGTGAGAAGCACCGACGAGCACGAGCAATTCGGGGTTCGTCAAGTCTGCGCCGGCCAGACCACGAGCAGCGTCGGCAAGGTCATCGATCCCTCGCCGCTTCCCGGCGCCGTAACCGGCCCGACGCCACTGCTCACCGTGCTCCCCACCGCCACGGATGTGTGCTGTCGCGTATCTGCCCCCGGACTCCACCCACGCGGGAATCGTCGGTTCGAAGACGGGAAGATCAGGGACTCCGAAGCCGCCGTAACACGTCAAAATGGTCGGGGCCGGGCCGGTGAGCCCTTTCGGAGAGGTGACGACGACCGTCAAAGTCTCCCCATCATCTGCCGCGAACTCGTGCCGCACAGTCTCGAAGTCTCCGGCGACCGTCGCCGCGCCACCGCCGCGGGTGCGCTCGTCGACGGTTACCACGTGCGGAGGCACTGCCGGTGCTTCGATTACGACATACGTTCTGCCGCCGTCGGCGCCCAGATCCGTGATCGATGCGACCGACCCGCCGCTATTCACGGGCCATTCGTCGATCACGGTTCCGTGTGCGAGTCGCAGTAGCACGCTGGCGCCGGCGCGAACCGCGCTCGCATGAACCGTGTCCCCGGTGACGGTGACGGCGGTCAGCCGCACCGCAGGGTCCATCCATCGCCATCGTTCCACCCCCGAATGCGCGTCGAGCACGTGCAATGCATTGCCCCCATACACGAGGACGTCGCCGTCGTTGATTCCGAATACGCCCGTGATCGATGGGAAGGAACCGAGACGCGCACTGTTGTCGAGGCGGATCAATCGGGTCGGGCTCGCTGGTCGACTCTCGGCGAGAAGCATGTGGATGCCGGCAGAGAAGAGTCTGCATCGTGCATCACCGGCGACCGGTTCGACGGTGACTTCGTCGTGGACGACATCGACCTGCACGAGCCGTTGAGGGGAACGAGCAACCACTGCCAGCGACCGGGCGTCCGGAGTCCATTGCATCGGTTCGTAGCGGCAATGGATGTCGTTGTAGTGGCGGAGATTTCCGGAGGTGGTATCGAGCACGGCGAGAACCCCGTCTTCGTCTGCCCGCTCCGCGAGCTGAAGGGCGATGCGGCGGCCGTCAGGCGCCGGCGACATCGCCAGGATGTGCGCGTCCGGTTCGAAGATCGGTTGCTCCGATCCGGCGACGTAGATTCCGCGTGTGCGTCTGCCGGGCAAGCGGCTGAGTACGAACCCCGTGTCGGGTGTGCCGGGGCGGCCGTACTGTTCCCAACGTGCGAGCGCGGCATCGAGAGCATCGTTGATCGGGAAAGAGGATGAGGTCACGACTCAGCGGCCCATTCCGTCGTGAGGGCCTCCCGGCCAGAACAGCAGGCCCCCCTCGTCCACGGGGGTGGGAACAGTGACGGTCTCGAACGATCGGTCGGCGATCAGGTGGAGTTCGCCGTCCCCGCCGCGTGTGACGGCAACAGTGTCACCGGCGGGGGCAAGGGCGACGGCCCTGCGTTGCGCCGGTGCGTCACCGACCGGATCCCAGGGCAGGCGTCCCGGTGTCGGAGGGGCACTCATGTCGGGCAGTGACAGCTGCCGGTGAATGCGTAGCTGCGGTCTCTGCCGTTCGAAGATCGTAAGTTGGTCGCCGTCCGGATGGATCGTTGCGACTGCAGCGCGGGTGCGTGCCAGCGCGAAGCGAAAGGCAAGTCCCGGGGGCAGTGATGCGTGAGCGGTTCGGCCGGTGGTGAGATCGATCTCGACGAGGTGGTTCGTCCATTCCGCCCATGCAGTCGGGTTCGCCGGGCCCCCGCGCACAACACCTAGGGCTTTTCCTGCGTCGGAGTCCATGCGCAGGTAGAACGCACGACCGGGTACCGGCCACGGTACGATCCCCAGTGGCACAGGAACGCCCGCTTCCACCGCGAAGCGCTCGAGACCTCGGCTCGTCGCGGTGGCGAAGATTCCGGTCCGCGCATCTGCGACATCGCCATGCCCGTCGTCCGCGACCTCGGTCATCGCTCCGCGCAGGACGGGAACGTGGGGACCGACCCTGAGCGCTGCCGCGAGCGCGAGCGCCTCAATCGCCCCTGGCGAGCGATGCCGGAGGACGATGAACGGTTCACCGGTCGCTCGATCGCGGACGAGGCCCGCGCCGGGTTCGCCGATGCGTGAGCGGAACCGCCTGGATGTATTCGTATCGAGGTCGACGACTGTCACGACGTCACTCCACGGCTCGGAATTGGCACCGAAGCCTGTAGTTGCCACTACGTATCGTCCGCTCGGGTCACTTGCGATGTGTTCCACAGGCGTTGCGACCGGAACCGTCGCTGCGACGCCCTGTCGCACCACAATGAGTTCGCCGCGCAGATCATCGGCGAAGGCGTGCCCTCCCGATGTTCCCCCCAGGGAAAGAACCCCTGCGTGCTCCGCTGCGTGCCCGCGCCCGGGCCCGTGGAGCGTCGCTGTCGTATCGCTGATGCCGTACACGCGATCGGCGCGGTAATCGACGAGCACGAGCTGCGAAGGTCTCATGCGTCCACATGCTATTGATTCTGACAATCGTTTTCAATTATGCTCCGGTCGTTCGCCTCGCGGACACGGCCACCCCATCCGGTGCGGCCGACAGAACACACGAAGGAGAAGTCCCATGGACAAGCAGATCCTCGCCGAGATCGAAGAGACCGAGCAGCTGGCCCACCTGTCGGCCACGCACTCGAACGCACTCGTCGAGAACCCGTTCGACTGACCTTCGCAGCACACACTGCACACGCCCGGTCGAGCAGCCACCGGGGCTGCTCGCCCGGGCTCGTTCGAAAGGCTGCCGATGTCCTCCAATTCTTCCGTTGTTGCGCTCCCTGGCGCTCCAGGCCATCTGATCGCCTCCAGGGACAACACAGTCACGCTCCGCACCACCGCGGGCACGCTCCTGCAGGTCCAGAACCCGCCGACCGATCTTCTTCCCGCACTGCACGATCCGGCGTCAGCGACCAAGACTGCCTGCACCTACGTGCAGCGCCTGAACGAGGAAGTCGCCGAACGCGACACCGCCGACATGCAGGCACGCTGGCCCGAAGCGCGACGTGCAGTCATCCTTACCGGAACGGGACCGATCGCCGACGACACCGCCGACGCGCTCCGCACGTGGGGAGCCACACCGTCGCGTTTCGCCACCATCCAAGAACTCTCGAGAGATCCGATTCTCCGCGACGAAACCTGCGCCGACGATCCGAGCCTGGTGATCTCATACGCGGACTCGCCGAACGAGCGCCAACATTGGGGCCTGCTGGACGCACAACGTCGCCCGTCCGTCGCCTGGCTCCGCACATACCGAGAAGGCGACGTGTGTTTCGTGGACCCATTGACACTCGCTGCGGGCGACGCAACGGCCGACCACGTGCTACGGCGACGTATCGCCGCCAGCCTCACACCCACTGCGATGACCGAGTGGATCCACAACGCACCCGGTGCCACCACGGTGCCCGACACCTACGCCCGCGCCATGACAGTGAGCAAAGTCCTCACCGTCGCGCTTGCATGGGCGCAACAAGCGCCGACGCTGACACACCACCGCCACACACTCTGGAAACTCGTCCCCGCCACAGGCAGGACGACCGAACATCCGATCCTCGGATACGAACCGCCATACCTCCCCGACCAACCGCAGGCCACGGCATGACCCCGCCACCACTCCCCCGGTTACACACCATGACGACCTCGGACGACATCCGCCTCGGCGGCCTGTTGTGGGAGATCGACGACGCCGCCGGGATCGTCCTGCTCCGCACCCCGTACGACGCCCGGCGTCACACCGAGACCGGCCGATCCTGGGCAGGCCGCGGATACCACTGCCTGATCCAGGACGTACGCGGACGGTATCTTTCGTCCGGCGAATGGGATCCATATCAGCATGAGACCATCGACGGCGCCGAGGTCATCGCGCAGCTCCGCGCGCACTTCCCGGGTCTACCGCTCATCGCATTCGGGGCCTCGTACGCTGCACATGCAGCACTCGAAGGCGCGTACGGCGCGATGCGGCACGAGCAATCAGCCCCCGACGGGATCATCGTGCTGGTGCCGGCACTGGGATTGGCAGAGACGGCATGGAATCCCGACGGTGCCCCTCAGATCGAACATCGCATCGCGTGGTGGCACGAGCACGGCATCGGCCCACGATCGCGGAAGCCGCTGCCGCCTGACGAGCTCGCCACCCGCGTTCGCCGAACCGAACAAATCGGCGTGATCTCAGCCGCCCGCGAATGGTCCTGGCCGGCAGCCGTGTTCGAGCGCTGGGAACGTCTCTGGACTGCGACGCACCTCAGCGTGCGCACCCGCTACGCAGAACTGACCTCACCATTGCTCGTCGTCACCGGAGCACACGACTTCTTCGACGCCGATGCCCGCCGCCTGGCCGCTTCCTGGCCGAGCGACAGTCATCTCGTGACCGGCCCGTGGGGGCATCGTCTCGCCGCAGACCTCACTGACCCCCACACGCGCGAACAACTCGACAACAGCGGAGGCATCGGGGGCATCATCGACGGCTGGCTCCGCACCCACACACCCTTCGCTGCACGGCTCGGCCGGCTCGAGCCCGCTCGTTACGTTTCTGCTTTCGATCCGGACAGCGGCAGCTGGCAGCAGAGCAGAACGGCAGCATGAGCAGAAAGGACCGCCCATGAACCCCCGAGACAGCGGCAAGAATTCACACAGCACCGACCTCACCGTCCACGAGCTCCCTACACTGCCGGTCGAGTCACTGGTCGACGCAGAGTGCGGTGTCATCCGATCCGTACGCGCCGTTCCACACCCCGACGGCGCCCCCACCGCCTACCTGGGACTGACCGCGTCGGTAGCGGATGCTCGCCAGCTCGGGGAATGGCCCGCCGATCGCGTCTCGCTCGGCACGTCATTCGACGACCCGGACATTGCGCGGATCGCCGCGATCGCCGAGGGCGTCGAACGGTACTGCGGCAACTGGCTTCCCGCCGAGCTCCCTACCGAACAGTTCAGAATCGCTACATACGCAGACCTGCTGTCCGACGACAACGCCCCACTTCCACTCGACGACCTCCCCACATTTGCGTCGTGGCAGTACCAGCGATCGCGATTTCCCTACGCACCGTTGACGGAAACCACTCCCACGCTGTGGACCCGGTGTCAACGCACGGACGGTGAACACGCCTGGATCCCGGCGTCATTGATCTACCTGAACTGGCGGCAGTCGAGATTCCGACACCTGCCGCGAACGCATCACCTGAACTATGCAGGGATCGCTACCGGTCAAGGCGCCGACGATGCCCGGGACCGAGGTGTTCTCGAAGTCATCGAACGCGACGCACTGGAAGTCTGGTGGCACCTCGACGGGCCGACATACGGCATCGACCCGGACAGTGTTCCTGGCCTGCGTGACGATCTCACCGGGGGCAACTTCGAGGTGTCACTCGTCGCCATGCCTTCCGAGTTCGCTCCCGCTGTCGCGGCTCTCCTCCGCGACACGAAACGAGGGATCTACGCCGCCGGGTTCTCCGCTGCACTCGATCCGGACCGGGCCGCACGCAAGGCCGTCCTCGAAGCCGTGCATACCTGGGTCTACACCCAAGGTTGCACCACAGCCGACGGCTGGGTGTTCCGTGCAGTCGAACAGGGGCTCATGGCTCGCGGCCTCTACCTGGACTTCCGCAGCGACGCGCGCTACCTCGACGATGCCGGGGAACAGTTCGAGCATGTCGTCGACCTCGGCGCTCACGTACAGGTCTGGCTCGATCCGAGGGCCCGCCGCCACGCTCGACGCTTCACAGCCCCCGCACTCGGGATTCGGGCCATCGACGAAATGCCGACGGCCACGATGGCGGATATCTACGAACGGCTCGCCTCGCACGGGCATCAGATCTTCACGCGAGACGTGACCACCGCTGACATCCGGCGTACACCTCTACGCGTCGTTCGTACCTTCATCACCGGTCTCGTCCCGAACGCCCCGGCCGCATTCGCCTACTTCGGCATTCCCAGATTCCGAGCAGCCGCGCAGAATCGCGGCTGGCGCTCGACCTGGGAAGACAACGTCAACGACTTCTCACTCCTACCCCCTCCGCACATGTAGGCCCGCGATGACCACCTCGAATCGACCAGCGCACCCATCCGCACCGAACGAACCCGGTAGCAGCATCGGCCTCCCGCCGACGCTGGCGATGTCATTGACGGCACACACCCCCGGAGCCCCCCTCCCCCCAGGACCGCGGATGAACCCGTGGCGCCGATTCGGTACTCCATGTGTTCCCACAGAAGGACGAATCGAAGAGCTGCTCTGCGCCTTGTGGTACCCGGGCGACTGGCACCTCCGCGACGACGGCAGCGTCACAAGTATCGCGCGCCGGCCCATCCCGTCAGCCGGCGCGACATACGCGGTGCATACTCACGTGATTGTCGGCGGGGATGGAACCGACGGCCTCGATCCAGGCCACTATGCGTACGACCACGACAAAGGACAGCTTCTTCGCAGAGACAACGCCAGGGAAACCGCGGCGGGCTGGGAACTACCGCGCAGCCCTTCCCCAGGCTCGCGGTTGGTGTTCAGTGTGCAGCCAGGCCGTAGCTTCGGCCGATACCGGCACCGCGCGTGGCCGCTGTGGATCGCCGATGCCGCATATGCGCTGGAGGCGGTGCGCTTTCTTCTCGACACGGACTTCCCCACCGTCTTCGGCCCAGGGCCGGAGATCCGTGCACAACTCGGCGTGCCACCTGCTACCGAGACATCCGCCTGGCTCTCTCGGGGCCTCGTACCCGAGATTCCGCTCGTCTCCATCGAACTGCCCAGCAACTGGGACATCGCCTCACAGCGGAGACATGCTCTTGCGCGGCGACGCTCACCGAAACTTGCCGACTTCGTAAGAAATCCGGTCCGCGACACCAACGCCGCACACCTCGCCGAACTCGCAGGCCAGGCCTGGATTGCCCATGCCGACCGCATCGAGACATGGAAGATCATCCCGAGTGCCTCAGCCGAGACCATCTACGACGCCCTCTGGCATGCCCATCGCGCCGCCGCCCGGCTGTGCTACGACGCCGCGCTGTCCCAGAAAGTGAGATGCCGGCCTGTCTCCGGAATCCCTGCTGCGGCAGAGAGTTGGACGATGCACGCAGTGGCAATGCTCGACGGCGTCGAGAATAAGGAGGAGAAGGCCGAATGATGATCGTCCGCGAGCTGTGGCGTGAAGCGAGGCACTTCTCCGGATTGCTCGCCGGGAGCGTGCTGCTTGCTCTGCTGGTGTTCGCCAGTTATGTCGGCCAAGCGGTCGCGATCGCGTGGGCACTGACCGCGACGCTCCAGGGCACCGGCCCTACGGTGATCATCGCGCTGGCATCTGTCACAGGGCTCGCAGTTGCGCGAGTGCTGCTGGTGGTGGCGCAAGATTCGGTCTCGGCGCGTCTCGGAGGCCTGGTTCGTCGAGAATTGCGGCATCGAGCAATCCGGTCGGCGTTGACCGCAGAACGGTTGCACGATGCGGGAACCCGCGACGGCTCCATTCGCGTCGCGCTCAGCGACGGCATCGATGGGACGGACACGTACGTCTCGAAGTACATCCCTGCCGTTGCTCTGATCCTCATAGCATGCCCGTGCATCGTCGTTGCTCTCGCGGTACTGAACCCCTGGGCGGGTTTGTGGGTCGCGGTCGCCGTGGTCATGGCTCTGGCAGGACCGCTTGCGTGGAAGACGATGATGTCGCGCCGGGGCCTCGAGCATTGGGACTCCTATGAAGCACTGAGCGCGGACCTGCTCGAGTCGCTTCGAGGCATGGCGACATTGCGTGCACTCGGCGACGTGCCCAGCACCCGGCAGCGGATGCACGAGCGATCGGAGGCGCTGCGCACGGCAACCGAACGGGTGATGCGAGTGTCCCTGGCAGAGACCGGCGTAACGGATTTCGCGATCCAGGCAGGTACCGTCGCCGCGGTCATGACGGCGATCGTCCACGCCGCGACCGGGCAACCCCCGGCGTTCGAGGTCTACCTGATTCTTCTGCTGTCCTCGGAAGCGTTCCGCCCGATCCGTGACCTGTCCCGCTACTGGCACGCCGGGTTCCTGGGGCTGACCGCGGTGCCCGGCCTGCACCGCTTGGGCGCGTTCGATTCGCCCGACAACGGTTCGGGTACGTGTGTCGTCGAACACGGAAGGTCCGGCAGGAACATACAGTGCCTGCAAGCTCGAGGACTGCGATACCGCTACCCAGGCTCCGACACCACGGTGTTGGAGAGTTTGGATATGACGGCACATCGGGGCGTACTCACGGCGATCATCGGTCCGTCCGGGGCCGGCAAATCGACGTTGTTCGACGTGCTCCTCGGCTTCCTGACACCCGAGTCGGGCACAGTCGAACTCGACGGCAAGTCCCTGCGCGCCGGAGACATCGCCGTCGTGTCGCAACGCCCCGTCCTGTTCACCGGAACGATCCGCGACAATCTCACCGTCACAGGCGAAACGACGGACGCCGACCTTGTGGACGCGTGCCGGGCAGCGGGCATCCTCGACGAGATTCTGGCCTTACCGTACGGTTTCGACAGCCGCGTCGCCGAAGCCGGCCTGAGCCTGTCCGGCGGTCAGCGGCAGCGTCTCGCGCTCGCACGCGCCCTGCTGACACGGCGTCCGGTGCTCCTCGTCGACGAGCCCACCAGTGCGCTCGATCCCGCACGCGCCGCTGAGGTAATGGAAACGCTCCGACATGCTGCGGCAGATCGGATCGTCGTGATGATCACGCACCGGCCCGAAAGCCTGTCCGGTGTCAACGAGCAGTTCCGGCTCGAGCACGGCCGGCTGGAAAGGAAACTCGTTTGAGCATCCGCAGCTCCCTCCATGCGTTCCGCGCGCTACTTCCCGCACTGCGCCCCGAGTACCGCGGCATGCTCGCCAGCTATCTCACCGGCACAGCCAGCGCCCTCGTCCTTGCTGCGCTGGGCGTTCTCACCGCCTGGGGTATCGGACATACGGTCGTCGAACGCACCGTCCCCGGCGCGACGTGGTGGGTTGCTGTAACCGTTCTGGTGCTGGTCCGCGCTGTTCTGACCTGGCAGGAGATGAACGTCTCGCATGCCGTTGCCTACCGGGTGCTGGCTCGGCTGCGCATGGCGCTGTTCGACTCGTACGCACGCAGCGTGCCCGGACGCCGTCGTGAACACTCGGGCCGCGCGGCCGCGGTCGCGATGGACGACATCGAAAAGCTCGAGTTCTTCTACGCACACACACTCGCCCAAATCGCCACATCACTCACGGTGTTCATCTCTTCATTCGCCACGGCGTTCATCTTCCTGCCGTCCGCCGCGTGGATCATGCTGGCCGGAGCTGTACTCATCGCGGCCACCGCACTGGTCGCGCGACACCGGATCCAGCAGCTGGGTGATGCGGAGCAGCGACTGCGCGCGGACCTTTCGACGCAGATCGTCGATGCACTCGGATCGCTCCGAGAAGTCCTCTCCTACGAACTGGAAAGCAAGGTTGTCGCTGACACCCTTAACACGACGGAGCGGGCTACCGACGTCACCCGGCACCAGGGAAAGCTGACACAATTCGTTACCGGACTCCGCGAAGCGCTCGTCACCACGACCATCATCGGTGTCGTCCTTGTCGGTGCTTATGCGACCGGAGCGCTGGGCGGCGCCGCGACCGGAAACTTGCAGCTTGCGCTGCTCCCCTCGATGGTCGCTCTCACCCTCGCCGGTGTCTCGGCGGTCTCTGACGCTGCGACCACGCTCACGCAGCTCCATCCCCTCACGGCCAGCGCCGGACGCGTCCACGACGTCCTCCGGCGCGAGCCGGTTGTTTCCGAGCCGCCCTGCCCGCGCGCGATCCCCGACGGGCCGCTCGGACTGCGAATCCAGAACCTGTCGTTTACCTACGATGACCGTGCCATGGCGGTATGTGGCTGGTCTGTCGAAGTGCAACCGGGAGAACACGTCGGTCTCACCGGGGCTTCGGGAGCGGGCAAAAGCACGATCATCGCGCTGGCCGCACGGCTCTGGGAACCCCTGTCAGGAACGATCGAGCTGTTCGACGATCACGGCGAGCGCGTTCCGCTCCAGGACGTTGACGATTTTGCGCTCCGGCAGAGCGTCGCGCTGGTGGATCAGGAGACCACACTGTTCCATGGCACCGTGCGAGACAACCTGCTCCGCGGGGCAGGCCCGGTTTCGGATGACGAACTTCTCCGGATACTCGAACGCGTCGAAGCGGACGGGTGGGCCGGTCTCGACAGCGAGATCGGGCAGGGAGGGATCACTCTCTCCGGTGGGCAGCAGGCGCGCCTTGTCCTTGCCCGAGCGCTTGTTCGTCGGCCGCGGATCCTTCTCGTCGACGAAGTCACTGCCAGCCTCGATCCCGAGACCGAACACGCGATCTCCGGTGTTCTTGCCAACTACCCGGGCACCGTTGTAATTGCCTCGCACCGGGACGAAACCCTTCAGCGCATGCACCGGGTAGTCCCGATCCGATCTGCAAGTGAAGCCATCGCGTCACCGGCACGATAGGTAACGATCAGCTCGTGGTTCGGCCGCGCGGCGATGCGCGCCGCGCAGTCGACTCTATGGTCGACCCGGTTCAGCCCCTGATCGCCGGACGGCGGGGTCCCAGATTCCCGTCTCATCACCGCACAGTGCATCGTCATCGAAGTTCCCATTGCGGTTGCCGCAGGATCTGGTCCGGGCGGGGTCAATTCGCCACCAAGCGCAGATACAGCAATCTGTCATCAGCGACGATGACGCCGAGCTCGGGAGAACCCACCCGGATCAGCCGTCCGTAACGGACGACCCCGAGCACGATGACGGGCAGCTCCCGCGGCGAAAGGCCGAGCTCGTGCGGCTCCACACCGCGTTCAGAGACGGCGAACCCATCCTCGGGAGTCAACAGGTCCTCGATCATCTCCATCACCGTGGGAGTGGCAGGGGCCAGGCCCAGCAACCGGCCCGCCCGTCTCAGCGGACACCACGACCGTATCGGCACCAGACTGGCGCAGCACATGGCCCCGGCCAAGTGCAACACATCCGACTTGGTGGCCGAGCCCTGTACGGTCACCAGACCCTGCCGCGATGAGGAAGAACGCTCGCAGCGGCGTGATGACCAGGATGTTTACCAGCCGCGCCTGCGGGGTGAGCGGAGTGATGTCGCCGTAGCCGGTGGTCGACAGCGACACGGTGGCGTAGTAGACGCAATCCAACAGCGGCAACGGGGTTGTCCTGTACGTCGCGGTAGCCGTCCCGACCCGGATACACCACGATCACCGCCGCGGTCAGCGCGGCCAGGGCGTAACCGATGCGGCGCACGATCGCCCGGCCCGGGCTGGTCTGTTCCTCCGGGACCCGCAGCACCCCGACCAGAGCGAAGTCGGGACGGTCGGTGAGGGTATCCGAGCGTCGCAGCGGCACCCGCAATCTACTGGGCATCGACGGTCGGATCTGTCGATCGGACGGTGAAAAGCGCTACCCACGGCATGGTCATCAGCGTCTACGTAACCCTGATACTGAACCATCCCGGGTCTCATGCACACATTGTCATTTGTGTGCGACCGGTTGATCGGCACGGTGTTCAGCGTAGTACTTGGCTCCATACTCGGCCGGTGGGATCCGCCCAAGGCGGTGCATGAGCCGGCCGGTGTTGTACCAGTGCACCCACGCCGAGGTGGCTTCCTCGACGTCACTGACAGTGCGCAGCGGGCCCTTGCGGAACGGGGAATCGTCGGCGATGCACTCGGCCTTGTAGAGCCCGATCGTCGTCTCTGCGAGGGCATTATCGTAGGCATCGGCCACCGACCCTATCGACGGCCGAATCCCTTGCAGGAACAAGGTTTCCTCGAACCGAAGAGCCGTATACTGGGCGAGTTCAACCGGTCGATGCAACACCGGGCTACTGCAGGGAGCGTAGCTGCTCGGCGAAGACCTCGGCCGGGGTTCGCCAGCCGAGCACCTTGCGTGGCCTGTTGTTGATCGCCGGTCTGCAGGCAGTCAACTACGACGACAAGCTCGACGCTCGGTGGATGTCGCTGGTCACCGATCTCGACGGTCAACTGGCAGCGCAGATCAGCAGGGACTCCGACGCCGGGGCGATCACTTCGCTCTCGGACGACCATGAGGGTCTTGTCACGACGCTGACCGACATGATCGTTATGGCGTTCTCGAGGACCGATCGAACCCGCCGTCGCATCGAGTCGACTGATACGGCGGCGTCATATCGCCTTCGTGGCGTGGTGCGACCGGTCCACGCCTCCTCTACTACTGCAAGGAAATTCGCTTTTCCGTTACCTCTTCACCTTCATTTCATCGCGCGCTCAGAACAGCCCGACTGCTCGGATGATCAGACCGACAGCCACCACCAGGACCACGATCACCACGATCGCGATGGCGATGAGGGCCCCGGCACTGCGGCGCTGCGGCGGTTCGTGTTGCGGACCGCCCACAGCAGTCTCGGCGGGCGGAGTATCTCCGGGCGCCCCCCCGCCTCCGGGTTCGAGACCAGGAGTGTTCGCGGGATCAGGGTTCTGCGGGTCGAACTTGGACGCGTCGGGATTCTCGTCAGCCATACTCTCCTGTACCCGATTATCGGCGAGCAACGCCTCGACTTTTCTTCTTCGCAGCGCCGCGCGTGCGAGTGCGCAGGGTACAACGACTGGGACAACGGTTCGATGATCCCGGAATCGACGTGGCCGCCGATGCGCCCGGATAAGCTGACAACGGCCGAACGATATACCGCTGCAGGCTCCAGGAGCCGGTAACGCCGCTGTTCCCAAGCCTTTTTTACCTCGGGAGGAATCATGACCGACCCACAGCAGGATCCGAACAAGGACGAAGGCCAGGAGGGCCCGGCGGACGGCGGTGCAGTCGGCGTCCCGGGCGTTCACGATGGTGGCGCTGATGGAGGCGCCGACGGGGGCGCCGACAGCGGTGGCGACGGCGGCGCCGATGGTGGAGCCGACAGCGGCGGTGACGGCGGGGCTGACGGAGGTGCCGATGGCGGAGCCGACGGAGGCAGCTAGGTGTGAGGACTCCTCATATCGCATCCAGGACTCCGGCGTCGAAACGGACGTCGGAGTCCTGGAAACACGCTTGATCGACATCGGTCGGGAGAAGTTCGCGTCCGAAATCTGGGGACGTGCACCACTGCTGACGCGTCGCGCCGGCACATTCACCGACCTGTTCTCCGCCGAGGCGGTCGACGAACTCATCTCGCGCCGAGGACTTCGCACGCCCTTCCTTCGCGTCGCCAAGGACGGGACGACACTGCCGGACTCGTCGTTCACCTCCCCCGGCGGGGTCGGAGCGACCATCTCCGACCAACTCGACGACACGATGCTCTGGCGCAACCTCGCCGACGGTGCCACCCTCGTCCTGCAGGCACTGCACCGCACATGGGAACCGATCTCGCAGTTCGGCACCGCTCTGAGCGACGAACTCGGACATCCCGTCCAGGTCAACGCGTACATCACACCACCTCGGAACCAGGGGTTCAGCCACCACTACGACGTCCACGACGTCTTCGTCGTGCAGATCGAGGGAACGAAGAGGTGGGTGATCCACGAGCCCGTCCACCCGGCGCCGCTACGCAATCACCCCTGGACCGATCATCGCCCCGCTGTCGCCCGAGCCGCGACAGAGCCGGCGTGCATCGACACAGTGCTCGAACCCGGCGACTGCCTCTATCTGCCGCGAGGCTGGATCCATGCCGCCGAGGCCCGAGGGGAGATCTCGATCCACCTCACCGTCGGCATCCATACGTGGACGCGCCACGCACTCGCCGAACATCTGACCCGAGCAGCACTCGCTGCGCTCGGCGACGATCCCGGGATGCGCGGCGCACTGCCCATGGGCATCGACGACCCGAATGATGAGATCACCGCTGTCCGTGATCATCTCATTGCCGCAATTGCCAACGCGGACGTCACCTCCCTGTTCCATCGTGCCCGGCGGGAGCAGGCGCGTCCGGCACCGCTGGGGCCGCTCGCCCAATTCGCCGCCGTCCACGATCTCGGCTCCGACACCACGGTGAAACTCCGCAGCGCGCTGTATGCACGTCTGGAAGGTTCACACCTGGTCACGCGCGTCGGCCGCGTCACCGTGGCGGACGATGAAATGCCGTCTGTCACGCGCCTGCTCGACGGCCGATCCCACCCGACGAAAACCCTCGGGACCGACCTGGTCGAACGGCTGTTGCGCGCAGGGATCCTCGTCCCCGCGGAACAGTGACGGTGCACTGTGGCCTCAGCCGAACGCTTCTTCTGCGCAGACAGTGCCCGACAGCGGGGTGACCCGATGGCCGGCACGGCCCCACGCGGATTCGCTTGGATCCTCGTCGAATATCGGGGCAGATGGCCGGTGAACGGGTTCGAGGGGCTCGATCTCGACGCCGCGACCAAGACGGCCGTGTTCTCCGCCGCGCAGGCGGCTCGCGCACGCATACTGCTGGTCAAGCGCCCGGGCCGTCGTCGCCGCGGAGGACACGACCATTGGGCGGTGCTCCGCCGCGAGACCTCGGGCGCGGTGCGTCAGCAATGGGGAACGTGGGATCGCGAGGAGGATCTGACACAGATCGTCACCGCCCTCGAGACACCCGGCGACCTCGGTGGCCCCTCCGTCCTCCTGGTCTGCGCTCACGGTCACCACGATCCGTGCTGCGCTGTGCGTGGGCGGCCGGTCGCACGCGCTCTGGCCGAGCGCTGGCCCGACCAGGTGTGGGAATGCTCGCACGTAGGCGGAGACCGGTTCGCCGCCAACGTCGTCGTCGTACCCGACGGTGTCTACTACGGCGGTCTCGACGCCGAATCGTCCGTCCTCACGATCGAAGAACACTTCTTCGACCGGATCCACCACCACCATCTACGCGGCTACACCGATATGTCTCCGCCTCAGCAGGCCGCGCTCGCCGCCACGCTCCGACGCTTCGGTCCGGCCGGGCGCAGCGGTTACGTGATCGCCGAGAGTGTGCGCGAGGGTGATCGCTGGCGGGTCCGGCTCGCCGGTCGTGCACCGCACCCGGAGCGTGTCGACGTCGAACTGCAGGCCCACCGCACTCCCCCGTGCCGATTGACCTGCCGTGGAGCGCCGACGGGTTCCGTCATGCTCTACGAACCCACCTCGGTCCGCGCGGTGTGAGCGGACGGCCGCGCAATCGGCCGCAGGTCGTCACCCCAGCTCTTCCTCCGCCTTCGCGAGGGCCGCGAACTCCTCGTCCGGGGAGTTCGCGACGAGGTGGTGGCGGCTGTAGAGACCGAAGTAAGCCATGCATGCAGCGAACGCGGCGAACGTCCACAGAGCCGCAACAGGATCGACGAGGAAGGTGGCCACCACAGCGGCCGCAGCGATCACCAGCGCGAACGATGTCGTGACGATTCCACCGGGTGTGCGGTACGGACGCCGCATCCCGGGCTCGCGGACGCGCAGCACGATGTGGCTGACCATCATGAGTACATAACTCACGGCGGCACCGAAGACCGCCATGTTGAGGAGCATCGCGCCCTCACCGGTCAGCGACAGGACGAAACCGATCACGCCAGGAACGATCAACGCGAGCATGGGTGCCTTGCGGGAATTCGTCACCGACAGGCTCGTCGGCAGGTAGCCGGCCCGGGACAGCGCGAAAGTCTGCCGCGAGTACGCGTACATGATGGAGAAGAAGCTGGCGATCAACCCGGCGAGCCCGATGTAGTTGACGACCTTCGCCGCTGTCCCGTCACCCAGCGCCTCGACGAGCGGGTTGCCCGAGGTCGACAACCCCTCGGCGCCCAACGCACCGGTCGCCAGGAACAGCACGGTCGCTCCGGTCAGCAAGAGCACCAGCATGCTGGAGATGATGCCGCGCGGCACGTTCTTCTCCGGCTCACGAGCTTCCTCCGCAGCGAGAGGAACGCCCTCGATCGCCAGGAAGAACCAGATCGCGAACGGGACCGCGGCCCAGATACCGAAGTAACCGAACGGCAGGAAGCCCGAGGCGCCGACGGCATCGGTCGGCGCGATGTCCGTGAGATTGTCGGACTCGAACAGTCCCACCGCAGAGACTGCGAAGATCACGAGTCCGGCAAGTGCGATGGCGGTGATGACGAACATCGCCTTGAGCGCTTCGCCCGCACCGGTGAGGTGGATGCCGATGAAAATGGCGTAGACAGCGAGGTAGATCCACCATCCGTCGGTGATCCCGAAGATGTTCAACGATTCGACATAGCTGCCGATGAACGTCGCGATGGCCGCCGGTGCGATCGCATACTCGATGAGAATGGCCGTACCGGTGGCGAATCCGCCCCAGGGGCCGAGCGCGCGGCGGGCGAAGGTGTATCCGCCCCCTGCGGCCGGAAGGGCCGACGACAATTCCGCCATCCCGAGCACCATCGCGAAATACATGCCCGCGATGACCACGCCGGCGATGAGCAGACCGCCGAATCCGCCTTCGGCGAGTCCGTTGTTCCATCCGGCGTAGTCACCGGAGATGACATAACTGACACCGAGTCCCGCAAGGAGCACCCACCCTGCGGTTCCTTTACGAAGTGAACGTTTTTCGAGGTATTCGCTCTTCTCGGCGTGGAAGTCGGCGCCGTCGTGGTGCTTGCGGGTCCTCGAACTCTTCGATGGTTCTACGACTGCCATTCCGTCTCCCTGAGGCGATCGGTTCGTACGGCGGCGTCACGCCGAGGTGGAACGTCGCGCGAGCAGCTGCCGGTGTTCATGAGCTACCCCCCGGGGTCGTGGAGAATCGCGCAACGAGATGGAGTGCAGCCGTGTAACTCGGATGATCCAGCATCCTCCCGGGCGAACAGGGTGTCTGTTCGTTTCTCGAGTATCGGAGAAGACTGTTGCAACTCTGTTGCGCGCCTGTAATGGAACGCACGGTTACGCAGCCTGCGGGCGGTCTTCTACCAACCGACGACACGTGGAGGATTCGAAGTGACAGCGCCGCTGTGGGCGGTAGCGATCGTGGCCGTGGCTGCGTTCGGATGGGGCGCATCGGTGGTGTAGCGGGCTCATCGTAGTGTCGTACGCCGATCCGAAGGTCTGCTCTCGGCAACTGGGCGTACCCGGGTGAAGACAGGGCGCAATGTTGCGGTCGCCGGACTGGGCGTCGGAGCTCCGAGTCTGGCGATCGCGCTCCTGCCGACCATGGACAAGGTGGTCGTGGTGATCGTCGTTGCGCTGCTGATGCCCGGCTTGTTCCATCTGACTCGCGAGACCCTCGCCTACCCCGTGAACGAGCACTGAGACTGCGGATACGACCGTCAGCTGTCGGTGTCCACGTCCGTGGTAGCGAGAATCGATGCCCGCCATCGACCTTCGGTTCGACGACCGAGTGCGATATCGCGTCCGAGAATGCGGTTGCTCGGTCCGGCACTGCTCCCTAGGGTGGCCCGCATGGCATCGGTCAGGCAGGTACAGGTCACGTTCGATTCCACCGAACCCGAGCGACTCGCGCACTTCTGGTGCGCTGTTCTCGGCTACGAGGTGCCCACGCCGCCCGACGGGTTCGCGACATGGACCGACTACGACGCAAGCCTGCCCACAGAGTCGCAGGGACGCGCGTTCGTGTGCGCCGACCCGACCGGTACCGGGCCACGGCTGCACTTCCAGCGAGTACCCGAAGAAAAGGTAGTGAAGAACCGGGTGCATCTCGACGTCCGCGTCGGGACAGGCTTGGAGGGTGACGAACGCCTGTCTGCTCTGCAAGCCGAATCCGACCGGCTGGTCGCGCTCGGCGCTGCGCAGGTGAAGGTTCTGCACGCCGACGGCGTCGACGAGTCCTGCATCGTCATGCAGGACATCGAAGGCAACGAGTTCTGTCTGGACTGAAGGACGCGCGGCAACCGGTGGTGTCGCGATCGAGGAACGGCGCTACACACCTACCGATGGCGTGCCACCGACGATCGGAAGCCGCAGACGAACCTCGGTTCCCCGCGGCTCGTTCGGAGAGAACTCGATGTCGCCGCCGTGACGCTCGACGATGTGCTCCGACACGATCAAGCCGAGCCCGGAGCCGTCCTGCTTCGCGGAGAACGCCCCTGAGACGAGTTGATTTCGTGGGGCTCGTTCCATGCCTCGGCCTTCGTCGGCCACCCGGATGCATGCCCAGTCACCATCACGGCAGGTCGTGACCCTCAATTCCTTCGCCTCCGTTGTGGGCAGGACGATCTCGTCGATCGCGTTGAAGCACAGATTGATGATGACCTGACCGATCAACACGCTCTCCCCCTGCACAGGCAAGCTCTCGACGGTCCGATCGACCACCACCCGCACGCCCCGTTCAGCCGCGCGCAACCGAACGAAATACAGGCTCTCCTCCATCACGTCGTTGAGATCGATGGCCGACGACGTCGATTCGATGCGCCGCACATACCGTTTGACCGACGCCACGATCTCCGCAGCACGGCTCAACTGCTTCTCCGCCATGTCCAGACCGTAGGAGAGTTGATCGCGGTCGAGAGTGCCACCAGCAACGCGCGTTTGGAGACCACGCAGGTAGTTCGACGATGCCGCCAGTGGTTGCCCGAGTTCATGGGCCAGGATCATCGCCATGTCACCCATCGCGTTGTAGCGGCTCAAATACTGCAGGTTCGCTACCTGGTATTCGTGGCGCTGCTCCAACTCGACGCGGTCGGTCACGTCCCGGATCACGAGCACCCGCGAGACCATGCCGTCGTGCACCACGTCCTCGAGCTCACCGGCGAGCCAGGTGACGCGGCCGTCCGGCTTCTCGATCTTCTGCCGGATCTTCACCGATCCGGTGCCCGACGCTAGCTTCGACACCACCTGCTCGGAATCCAGCGAGGGATCGCATCGCCCCAGGTCCTCGAGGTGGGCCCCCATCAACTGTTCGGTGGTCGAGCCGAACAACCGCGCCGCGAGTGGTGAGATGTCGTCGATGCAGTTGCCGTCGTCGAGCACCAGGATGCCGGCCGAGGTGTGCGTCATGATCCGCTGCAACGACTGCGACACCCAGCTGAGTTCCTGCTGGATCTCCACCTCATCGGAAATGTTGCGGAACTCGACCATCACCACCGGACCGTCCTGGAACTGCACCAGGGACGCGTTGGCGTCGGTGAGGAAGTCCATCCCGTCCTTGGTTCGATATTTCCACTGCCGCCGACTCGATCCATGTACGACCGCGGACTGCAGCCACGCCACTCCCAGCGCCCGGCGATACTGACGTTCCTGACTGCTCATGTGGTGCGCTTTGAGCGGCCGCAACTCCTCGAGCGTGAAACCGAACATCCGGCACGCAGCGGGATTGGCCCACAGGATGTTCTTCGACGCAGCCTCGTGGATCAGGATGCCGGTCTGCGTTCGCTCCGCCATCGCCTGGAAGTCACGTCGGGTAGGGAACATCGATCAACACCTCCGGGAGCAGGACGGTCCATCGTCCGACGCGCAACGTCGTCACCGCCATTGGGAATTACTTTATGGCCTCGGGAGAAAGTCCCGATACCGCCGTAACCGGCTCGTCCATAGCGTGTTCATCAGCGCGAACACGTACCGAAACGGAGACGGCATGACCATCCCCAGCACGACCGAACGGATCGAGGCAGCGCCGGCGGGTCCGGCGCGGGATCGCGCGTTCGAGCACGCGCTCGAAGTGCTCCGCGACCGGCGCGACGAGTTCGACCAGCAACGCTTCGTACCCCCCGACTACATCGCATTGCTCAAACAGGCCGGACTGTACCGGGCATCCACGCCGGCACAGTTCGGTGGCGAACCGATGGCGCCGTCGTCCTTCATGCACCTCGTCGAACGGATCTCTGCGATCGATCCAGCCACGGGCTGGGTCGCCAGCTTCGGATCGTCGCTGGTGTACTTCTCCGCTCTCCCGGTCGCGACCCAGGCGAAGATTTACGCTGACGGCCCGGACATCGCCTACGCCGGCGGCTTGTTCCCCATGCAGGAAGCCGAGAAGGTCGACGGTGGCTATCTGTGCAGCGGGCTGTGGCAGTTCGCGAGCGGCTGCCGAGGCGCCGACATCCTCGGGATCGGTCTCGCCGGCGGCCCGGACACCAACGGCATGCCTCTCACCGCGCTGGTGAATCCAGCGGACGTCGAGATCGTCGAGAACTGGGACGTGGCGGGCATGGGAGCCACCGGCTCGCACTCGATACGCGCTGACCAACTCTTCGTGCCCGAAGAGATGACCTTCGTCCGCGGCGGCGCACCGAAAGTCGACGAACCGATCACCCGCTACCCGATGCTTCCCTACGCCGCGCAGGTGCTCGCGGTGGTCACGCTCGGAGCAGCGCGCGGTGCCCTCGACTACGTGCAGGAGGTCGGTGCAGCGCGCTCCAGCATCACCGGCGGTGCCGCCAAGGGCAACCGTCCCGCCTACAAGATCGGTCTGGCCAGGGCTGAGGCCGATCTGCGGTCGGCACGTGCATTCTTCTACGAGGTCACCGACGAAGTGTGGAGTCTTGCGCTTGCGGGCGATCCGATCTCCGACGAACACAGGGCGATGCTCCGCTTGGCAGCGACACATGCCGCGCATGTCGGTCGCACCGTGGTGCTGTCGGCCTTCGATCTCGCCGGCACCGGCGCGATCTACGACAGTCATCCTCTCCAGCGATATCTGCAGGATGCGCTCGTTCCTGCCCAGCACGCCATGTTGCAGACCAACACGTTCGAGGCCGCCGGTTCGATTCTGCTCGGTCTCGACGCCGATATCCCCAGCTTCCCCTGATCGCCTCTCCGACCGTGCGAGCCCGCAAGGCTCACCCGACCGAAAGGACACCTGTCGTGCCCGAACCATTGCGCACCTTGTTCTGCATCGGCAACAACCAGAACTTCTTCGATCTCCCCAAGGCGGAGATCGGCCCGGTCTGGGTCGGCATCTCCACTATGCTCTCCGATCTCAAGCGCATGGACGGCGTCGACGTCATCGGCACCTTCGACGACGACGCCCACATGGTCGGACCGTCCGATGGGTGGCCGTGGACGTGCTACGTCCTCGCCGACGTCAAAGACCAGGAGACAGTGAAGAACGCGTGCAACCTGTTGCGCACCACCATGATCGGTGAGTTTGCATTGTGGAGGTATTTCAAGATCGAAGCTCGTATGGGTCGTGAGCTGACCATTCGGGACGACGTGGACGTGTAGACGTGACCGACATGTCGGACCGACTGTCCGCGCTCGAAGTCAAGGACGCTGCCCGGCTATGCCTGATGCGCTACATGGACCTGTGCGACGTCCCCGGTTCCCTGGAGCATCCCGAACAGATCGGCGCGCTGTTCACCGGCAATGCGACTTGGGAAGGCATCGGATCGGAGTACACAGACAAGTTCGGGATCGCTCACGGGCGCGAGGACATCGTCGCTCTGGTCTCTCGATATCTTCCACCAGCCGAACATTTCGTTCGCAACACGCATCTGCTCGGCAGCGAACGGATCCGGGTCGAGCGCGACAGTGCTCACGGTCGATGGATCATGCAACAACTGTCGCTGTACACGGACGGCACGGCCGAACTGCTGTGTGCCCGACTCGAGATCGATTTCGAGATCACCCGCTCGGCGGACATCACGGCCCGCATACACCGATTCCGCACCCAGCGCATGTTCGCGGCACCCCTGCCCATCGACGCGATGAGTCATCTGCACTGATGCGGACACCCGCACGTGACGAGTTCGAAGGAAGCAAACACATGACGACGATCGAACATTCGATCCAGAACAATTACGGGGATCTCGTCGGCACCGATCGGGTCGCCGGACGGCTCTACACGGACCCGGAGATCTTCCGTGTCGAGATGGAGAAGATCTTCTACCGCACGTGGGTGTGGGTCGCGCACGAGAGCGAGATCCCTGAGCCCGGTTCGTTCAAGACCACTCAGGTCGGGAATCAGCCGGTGATCGTCACTCGTGACCGCAAGGGAAACTTCAACACCCTCCTGAACCGCTGCCGGCACCGCGGCGCGACCGTCTGCGACCAGCGCAGCGGCAAGGCCAACGGCTTCACGTGCCCGTACCACAACTGGTCCTACGCTCTCGACGGTCGATTGCGCGGTATCCCCTATCCGGACGGCTACGAGGGAGTCATCGACAAGAAGGACTTCCCCCTCCAGACGCTGCGCACCGAGAGCTACCTGGGCATGATCTGGGCAACCTTCAACCGGGACGCCGAATCCCTCGAGGATTTCCTCGGTGACGCCAAGCTCTGGATGGAGCGCTTCTTCAAGCAGAGCAACGGACTGCCGACCAAGGTGCTCGGCGTCCACAAGTTCCGCTTCAAGGGCAACTGGAAGATCCAACTGGAGAACACCACGGACGGCTACCACTTCCCGATGGTGCACAAGTCATGGATGGCCTCCGTCGACGCGGAAACCGCCGACATGATGTCGTTCATGGACGATCCGGCCGCCGAGACACATTCGCTCGGCAACGGACACAGCGTCGCGATCATGGCCGCTGCCCACGTCGACCTCGATATTGACGACGGCACCGAGGAGATCCAGCCACGCTTCCAGCATCTCGTCGACGAACTCACCGAGGCCGGGGAGAGTCCGGAGCGGATCCGTCGCTACATGCGCTCGATGCACGGCTGCGGGTTCAACCTCAACACTTTTCCGAATGTGGCGATGTCCTCGTCGTTCTTCCGGGTCTTGATTCCCATCTCCGTCGACGAGACCGAGATCTGGCACATGGCCATCGGCATGGACGGCGGCCCTGAATCCGTCAACCGGGAGCGTCTGCGTATTCACGAGCACTTCCAGGGCCCGTTCGGCTTCGGCAGCCCCGACGATGCGGAGGGTTGGACCCGGGTTCAGATCGGTGCCGGCGGCAATCCCGACATGCCCATCCTCGTCAACCGCGGCGAGGGGCGCGAATACCTCACCGAAGAAGGTTGGCCCACTTCACATGTCACCGACGAGACAGGAATGCGCGAGGCCTACGCAATGTGGAAGAAGCTGATGAGCGATGACTGACCTGAGCCTGACCGATCCCCGCGTGTTGCGTGCCATAGAACTGGTGTGGAAGGAGGCCGAGGCCCTCGACGCGAAGGACTACAAGTCCTGGGAGCAGATGTACACCGATGATGGCATCTACGTGATCCCCATCGACCCGGACACGGATGACTTCGCGTCCTCGCTCAACATGGTCTACGACGATGCACGGATGCGCCGACTGCGCGTCCAACGCATGCTCCAGGGTTACTCGCCGTCCGCGGTCGCCGCAGCACGCACCGTCCGCGTGATCTCCCGCTTCACCGTGCAGGAACGCACCGATACCTCGGTCACCCTCCGCTCGGCGCAGATCGTCAATGCCTTCAAACGCAACGAGTTCTTGACCCTCGGCGCGGATCTGACGCACACGATCGTGTTCGACGACGAGGGCGACGACAGGATCGCGCTCAAGGTGATCCGTCTGATCGACAGTGAGGACGCGGTCAGTGCGTCCGGCTATCTGCTCTGAGAGGCCGCCATGAATCCTCATGCCCCGGGTATCGCGGTCGTCACCGGAGCCGCCGGCGGAATGGGCACCGCCATCGCCCGTAAACTGCATACCGACGGCCGGCGGGTGCTCCTCGCCGACCTCGACACCGCCGCGGTCGACGCCCTCGCGGCGGAACTGTCCCCCGACGGGTCCACAGCCCGCGGCATCAAGTTGGACGTCGGCCGCAAGGCGGCCTTCGAGGAAGGCCTCGCAGTCTGTGAAGACCTGTGGGGCACGCCCACCATCGTCGTCAACAACGCCGCGGTCACCCGCGCGGCCGACCTGATGACACTCGGTGAAGACGAGTTCACGGACGTGCTCACCACGAACGTCAACAGCGTCTTCTTCGGCTGTCAGGTGTTCGGAGCGGCGATGGCCGACAAGGGATTCGGTCGCATCGTCAACATGGCTTCGCTCGCGGGCCAGAACGGCGGCACCGCCACCGGCGGGCACTACGCGGCGTCGAAGGGTGCGATCCTGACCGCCACCAAGATCTTCGCGCGGGAACTCGCCGCGCGAGGCGTGACGGTCAACGCGATCTCCCCGGGCCCACACGATCTGCCGGTCGTCCGCAAGACGGTTCCGGCCGACAAACTCGACGGCATCGTTGCCGGTATTCCGGTCGGGCGACTCGGCAGTGCATCGTTCGTCGCTGACACCGTCGCGCTGTTGATCTCCGACGACGCTTTCTTCGTCACCGGTGCCTGCTGGGACATCAACGGCGGCCTGTATCTGCGCTGAGCGTTCCATCCCTATCGGCCCGCACCCGTCGCTACACGAGGAGAACCTGACATGACACTCATCGACGTCATCGTCTCCGACATCACCCAGGAAACACCGACCGTCAAGTCGATCACGCTCGTGAAGGCGGACGGGTCACCGCTGGGTCCGTACCTGCCTGGCGCACACATCGACGTCGAGGGCCCGACAGCGATCACACGTCAGTACTCGCTGTGCAGCACCCCGGACGCACCGGACTCGTTCGTCTTCGCCGTCAAGAAGGAGGCGAACTCACGCGGTGGATCCGCTGCCCTGCACGAACTCTCTGTGGGCGACACCCTCCGCATCAGCACACCTCGGAACCTGATCGCCATCGCCGAAGAGGCACAGCACCACGTGCTCGTCGCCGCCGGCATCGGCATCACTCCGATGCTGAGTATGGCCCGCTACATGGACGTTCACGGCATCAGCTTCGAACTGCACTACTTCGCCCGCACCGAATCCGAAGCGGCATTCCTGCCGCTGCTGAACGATCGCTGCCCGGACAAGCTACATCAGCATTTCGGAGTGACGCGCGAGGCCCAGGAGCATGTCCTGAAGGACGAATTGGCCGAATTGCCTCCACACACTCACATCTATACGTGCGGACCGGCCGGATTCATGGACAAGGTCGTTGCGGTCGCGCGTGAGCACGTCTCCCCCGACGCCATCCACCTCGAGAACTTCCACGCCTCGGAGCAACCCGACGCGTCGGCGAACGCCGCATTCGAAGTTGAGCTGGACGGAGAGACCTATCGGATTCCGGCCGATAAGAGCATCGTCGAGGTCCTCCAGGACAACGGTTGCGACGTCGACACCTCCTGCCAGGAAGGCATCTGCGGAACGTGCATCATGCAGGTCCTGGAGGGTTCGCCCGAACACCGCGACAACGTGCTCACCCGTGCCGAGAAGGAATCCGGGGAAGTCATGGCAGTGTGCGTGTCGCGCACGAGAGGGCAGCGACTCGTCCTCGACTACTACTGATCGACCGTGGTCAGGCTTCGTTCGGGACCTCTACGCCGTAGCGGAGGAGGTCCCGAACGAAGGTGCCGATGCTGTCGGAGTCGGTCTTGCTCTTGATCCGAGCCCGATGGACATCGACGGTCTTCACGCTCATCCCCAGCTTGCGGGCGATATTCTGGCTCGGCAGGCCTTCGACGACCAAGGCCAGGATCTGCCGCTCACGCGGCGTCAGCCCCTGGAGTTTCTCCCGCAGCGCTACGCGTGCAGCATGCTCCGCGAAACGCGTCCGAGCGCGCTCGACGCCGGACTGGACCGCGTCGAGCAGCCGTTGCGGATCGTACGGCTTCTCCAGGAAATCCATGGCGCCCTTCTGCAGTGTCGAGACGGACATCCTGATGTCGCCGTGCGCCGAAACGAAGATGATCACCACATGCGGCGCGAACTCGTTGATCCGCTCCTGCAACCTCGTGCCGCTCATGCCCGGCATGCGCACATCGAGCACGATGCAAGCGGGATGCGTGCCGTCGTAGACATCGAGGAAGACATCGGCACTGTGGCAGATGACCGGTCGGATGCCGATGCTCTCCAGAATCCAGTCGACGGAATCGCACAACGCTGGATCGTCGTCGACGACGTACACGATGGCCTCGGACGCCGGCGCATCGTTGCCGGTCACATGCTCGGCCATGTCAGCTGTCCGCATCCCACGCTGCTTCGGCAGTCCAGTACGGAGCCCCGACTGCGCTTGTCTTCGGCTCCCAGTCGGTGGTGCGGCGGAGCAGGGGTTCTTCACGACGGACCGATACGTCGGCCGCTTCCGGTCCATCCGCCTCCACGGTCCAATGCACCCAGTTGACCTCGCGTCCGTACTCGTCGTGGACGAACAGGTCGACGTGATGCCATCCGTAGTTGAAGGTGTCCTCGTAGCAGGTGAGGAACATCCGATGGTGATTGACCGGGCGCGGTTTCAGCATCGAGAATTCTCCAGTCGTCATCAGGGGCATGGTCTTCGAATCACTCGTCCAGCGGGGGACTTTCGCGGAGAATTGCTTCGAGTCTCTCCCCGACCTCGAACAGGTCATCCTCCCTGCCCGGCAGGCCGACGAGCTGTATTCCGAGCGGCAGTCCCGCAGTGGTGCGCGCTCCGGGCACAATCACCACGGGTAGGCCCAGCAACTGCCACGGGCGGCTGAGGATCGGCGAACCGGTCGCCGACAATCCCTTCGGTGCAGGTCCGGTCGCGGCAGGACCGACGATGAGGGATGATCCGTCGAGTATCTCGCCCAACAACTCCCGCGAGCGATCCCGTCGGATCAACGCAGCCGTGTGGTCGGAGACCGAGATTGTCTGTCCCTGCTGCAGCAGATCTCGGATCTGCGGGCTCAGATCGTCCCGCTGCCGTTCGAACTCACGAGCTCGGGTGCGTGCGGCCTCGAAGGCCATGATCGTCGCGTGGTCCTCGGCGAGAGTCTGCACGTGGTCGTCCCAGTCGAGCATTTCCGAATGCAGGCCCAGTCCGGCCAGAACAGACGGAAGACGGCCCAGCAGAGCGATCATCGGAGGGTCGAGATAACCGAGATAGCTTCCGCCCCAGACGAACGCACATTCCGGAAGACCGGACTGAACAGCGGCGGCTGAGCCGAGGAACGCATCGTGGACGTAACGCAGATCGGCGACGGTGCGGGTGAGCAGCCCCAGGGAATCGAGGGAGTCGCTCAGGCCGACAATTCCTGCCATCTCGGTACTGCCGTGGGCGAGAACCAGTCCGGCCGTGCCGCAATAGGACGCCGGTCGGGTCAAAGAACCCGCGGTCTGGGTACCGAGCGCCAACGGCACGGTGCCAGCACCGACCGCGGCGGCGGACCCGCTCGACGATCCTCCGGGCGTGTGCTCGGGTGCATGAGGATTGCGTGTGGGACCCGGACGGAAGTAACCGAACTCGGTCGTGACGGTCTTACCTTGGACGACGGCGCCGAGCGAACGCAATCGTTCCACGCAGGGCGCGTCCGCGACAGCTGCCGCGGCGGATGTGACCGGCGATCCCGCACGGGTCGGCATGCCGGCGACGTCGATCAGGTCCTTCACACCGACGGAAATCCCTCGCAAAGGCAGGTCTCGGCGGTCGGCATCGATCGTCGCGACGTCCTCGGCAGTAGTGCTCGACAATTGCACCCACGCCTGCAGTACGGGTTCCTGAGCGTCGATTGCCGTTCTGGCTCGGGACACGAGTTCCGTCGCCGTCGTCGAACCGGTCCGGACCGACCTCACCTGATCTTCGATGGACACGTCAACCACGGGCGCGTTCACATCATCCTCCTGCAGTCGCTGACCTCCCCATTCTGCCCAGGAAAAGGACGTACCGACAGTAAAGGTTTCCCTCCTACCCGAGTGACGCAAGGCGACATAGGTTTTCCACACCGTTGGGCTTCCGATCACCAACGGAGCACTCGCCGCTCACTCCAGCCCCATTCCCAGCCCACAAGAAAGGCGGCCTCTCATGGCTTCGACCGTGGCGCCGGACAAGATCATCGATCCTTCCGATCCGAAGGCATCGAAGAAGATCGACTTCGGCAGAATGAACCGCAAGGCCTGGTTGATCACTGCACTCCTCGTTCTTTTTCAGATCGTCGCGTTCGCCGACAAGGCTGTACTCGGACTCGTTGCGTCAGAGGCGATCCCGGACCTGGGAATCTCGGCCGTCGAGTTCGGTTTCATCGGCAGTGCGTTCTTCTTCCTCTACGCCGTGGTCTCGGTCGTTACCGGATTTCTCGCAGCGCGGTTCTCGGTGCGGTGGATCATCCTGACGATGGGCGTCGTGTGGGCCGTGATGCAGTTCCCCATGCTGCTCGGTGGCGGCGCCGCGATCCTTCTGGTCACCCGCATCGTTCTCGGCGGCGCCGAGGGCCCGGCCACCGCGATGTCACTGACCTCCGCCCACTCCTGGTTCGAACCCCGACGTCGCGCGCTTCCCTCCAATCTTGTCGCTGCGGGCTCGACCCTCGGTCCGGTCCTCGCCGCACCTGCCCTGGCCTGGGTCATCGGTGCTTGGGGATGGCGCTGGGCGTTCGGTGTCCTCGGTATCGTCGGTCTGGTCTGGGTGATCGCCTGGTTGATCCTGGCCGGCGACGGGCCCTACGCGGGCCACGGGAAGAAGGATTCCGCCGGCAAGGATGCCCCCGAGGCGGATGCCGAGTCCGCTCACGAAATCGCCACGGATGATGTCGACAAACAACCGGCCGTCTCGCTCTGGCGGGCATTCGCGAGCTTGACTTTCCTCGCGGCGGTCATCGGCGGAGGTTCGAACTTCTGGGTGCAGGGGTTCGTGACCACCTGGCTGCCCCAGTACCTGGGGACCGTGGTCGGACTTTCGTTGCCCCAGGTCGGGACGGTCACCACGATTCCCTGGATCCTGGGAGCGCTCGTGCTTCTCTTCCTCGGATTCCTCGGTCACCGACTGATGCAGCGGGGATACAACGCGCATCGGTCCATCGCGATCCCCTTCGGTATCGCAGCACTCGTTGCCGGTGTGTGCTTCATCCTGGTCCAGGCGGCCTCCGGTGTCGCCGCCGTCGCGTTGCTCTGCATCGCCGCAGGTTGCAGCCTCGCCTACCCGATGACCGCCTCAGCGCTGGCATTCGCGGTCGGCGCACGGCAGCGTCCGATCATGATGGCCACGCTGGGCGGTGTCGCGTCGATCGGCGCAATCATCTCCCCCACCCTCGTCGGATGGCTGATGACGCGCGCGGGGTACGTCTCGCCGCCCTCGGGCACGTCCCTCACCCCCGAGATGGCGAACAACATGGCCGTAGGCGTACATCAAGCCTTCACGATCACCGGTGTCGTCCTGCTCGTCGGCGGCGTGCTGTGCATCCTCTTCCTCCGCCCCGAAGCCCTTGGACGCACCCTCCAGGCGCGTCACCGCAAAGGCTGAACCGAGCCGGATCGATCGTCGTTCCGACCAAGGAGTGCTTATGTCCCTCGACACCGTCAGTATCGACAAGGGCCTGTTCCGCGAGGTGATGGGCCACTATCCCACGGGCGTTGCAGTGATCACCGGACGCGCCGCCGACGGCGAACTGCTCGCCCTCGTCGTCGGAACCTTCAGTTCGGTGTCCCTCGATCCTCCCCTGATCTCGTTCATGCCGATGAAGACGTCCCGGACGTTCGACAAACTCCGGCGGTGCGAGTCGATATGCATCAATGTCATCGGGGGCGAGCAGGAGGATCTCGTCGCCACGATCGCCCGGCGCTGGGAGAACAAGTTCGACGGCATCGAGTGGTTCACCTCTCCGTCCGGCAACCCGGTTCTCGATCAATCGGTCGCCTGGATCGACGCACGCGTGACGAACACGGTCGATGCCGGCGACCATTGGATCGTCCTCTGCACCGTGAGCGATCTGGCGGTCACCAACCCCGTGGCGCCTCTGATCTACTTCCAGGGCGGTTACGGCAGCTTCGTGAGTACGTCGCTGATCGCTCGGCTGCAGCACGAGATCACCGATTCGATCAGCGCGGCGGAGGCCCTCCGCCCGGAAGTGGAAGCGCTCGCCCACTCGATCGGTTGCGAGGTCGCGCTGTATACGACGATCGGCCGGGACGAGATGGTCCGAGTGCTGTCGGCCTTCGGCCCCGGCGTGGAACAGACGAACGGACTCGCACGACGTATCCCGATCGTGCCTCCGATCGGCGACAGTATCGTCTTCGACCTGTCCGAGGACGAACAGGAACGCTGGCTGTCCAGGGCCATCGGAATCGACGAGGACACGAAGGGGGTCTACCGCCGGCGACTCGGTTTCGTACGCGCCCACGGATACGCGCTCTCGTTTCTTCCTCGAGAAGGCCGCACCGCATACGAGACGATGTGCGAAGCGACGCGACGCTACGAATCAGGTCTGCTCACACCCATGGAGGAACGTGACATCCGGACCGTGATCCCTGGGTCGGACGTCGACTATCGCGTTCAGGAGCTCGATTCCGACGGTCGCTACGATGTCGGGTCCCTCGTCTTCCCTGTACGCGATCCGGAAGGCCGCTGCACCTCGACCTTGCGTCTGGCTCAACTCCCGCTTCGGAGCACCGGCGCGACGGTCGCTGCATGGGTTTCGCATGCCAGAAGCGTCGTTGCAGCACTCGAGGGCGATAGACACCCCCACGGTTCGTAGGCAGTCGAATGCACCTCTTGTGCCTACATCGCTCTCGAGGGAACCGCTGTGGACCGCCCGACGGACGGACTGTGCGTGATCGGACAAACGATCACAGAGAAGCGGTGTGGTCCTCGACGATTCGCTCGGCAATTCGAGCGACGGCGACGTTGAGATCCTGTGACAGCGTCCGCAGCATCACGAACGCGCGGGCGGTGTCGACGTCGCAGCGCTGGATCAGAACACCTTTGGCCTGGCAGATGGTGTCTCGGGTGGCCAACGCCGAGCGCAGATGCAGCTCCGCGCGTGCAGCCGTGAGCTCGGACGCCGCCTGCGCCGCCAATGCGATGCCCAGCGCCACCGCTGCACCGTCGAAAGTCTGCGGCTTCGATGCGAACAGGTTCAGCGAACCGGCGATATCGGTTCGGGTGTGAGTTGGAAGGACAACACACTGCCGACCCCGACCAGCAGGGCTTCCTCGGTGAACTGCGGCCACCGTCTCTCGGACCGCAGGTCGCTGCTGTAGACCACGCTCGTGACCCCGGCAGCGTCGATGCAGGGACCACCGGCGTCGCGTTGGATCCGACCGAGTTCCCGGGACGATGACGACGCCACTCCGTGCGCCTCGAATGTGTCCTTGCCGATGAGCACGATGTCGGCGCACTCGACCCCGGCGATCGTCACCGCGGCGGCCGTGGTCACCGCACGCAGTGCTTCACCGAAATCGTGCCGTCCGCTCGGCGGTCTTCATAGATCTCCAAGGGCCTTGATCAAGATTTCGATCGATTCGGCCATGAAATGCAGCCTCTTCCGCCTGTTTCACGATGCCGCGTGTCAAGGCGAGAAAGTGTCGGGCAAGATGCCCGTACCGCCCACGCTACTCGTGATTGTCGACGTGGGGTGAGGAACACCTGCTGGGCGTCCTGCGGAGACCTCAGGACTAGGGGGTGCCGACCAGGTCCGGAGATCAGAGGGTGTGGCCGAGGATGTGGGTGAGAGCGATGAGGGCGGCGAACCAGATGAGAGTTCCGCCGAGTGTGGCGAAGTCTGTGTACATGAGTGGTGTCGAGCGTACGCCGGTTGAAGCATCAACCGGCGTATCGTTCGTCACAGCCTGTCGCGCACGCAATCAGCTTCCGCACGCGCTTACCTCCCGCGGGGAATAGACGGGGATCTGGTCGCGTTGTGCTGGGCGGATCGGGTGCATATTCGTGTCCCCCGGGCTCAACCCTTTGCCTTCACGGAAGTTCCGTTCGACTGGAGCCGTGTTGCGCCTTTCGCCGAGAGGCGACCGAACGCACCCGATCCCTTCACACTTCGTAACGCGAGTCGGCGCACTCCGCCACGCGAGCCTTCGCCACCGGATGCGCTTCCCGCACGGATGTGGCCGACCCGCCCCGGCGACCGAATACCACCGGGTTCGGCCACCGCTCCACCGGGTACCTCCGGAAGACACCGACAGGTTCGAAAGAACAGCAAGTGCAGGAGGACATGTGCCCACCAACTTGACCGCCACCGACCTTCGAGAACTCCTCGATTCGACGCTCGATGACCCCGCACTCGTTCTGGAGGAGGGACGCTTCCGCGTGGTCGGAGGTCAGGAGCTCACGGATGAGAACCGAGCGTTCCTCGTGGTCACCAGGGAAGACCTCCGCAAGCAGCTACCGCAGGATCGGGACCACGACGAGAGCGACCTGGAGCTACAGGCGGGCGTGCTCGGCTCGACCGTCGCGAACCTCGGCGGGTGATCGCCTTGTATCGGCTGCCGACCGGAACAGTAGGTGACACACTCGGAGAATGAGCGAAGAACCCACATCCGCGCCGGTCTGGAACTACCTGATGGACATGGATGGTGTTCTCGTGCACGAGGATCACCTGATCCCCGGTGCCGACGCGTTCCTGACGGAGCTCCGCGACACCGGTACGCCGTTCATGGTGCTCACCAACAATTCCATCCGCACACCCCGAGATCTGCGGGCGCGCCTGCTGCGCTCCGGCCTCGACGTGCCCGAGAAATCGATCTGGACCTCCGCGCTGGCGACGGCGACGTTCCTCGCCAATCAACGTCCCGGTGGCAGCGCTTACGTGGTGGGTGAATCCGGATTGACCACCGCGCTGCACGACATCGGCTACGTCCTCACGGACAGCGACCCGGACTACGTCGTCCTCGGTGAGACACGCACGTATTCCTTCGAGGCGATCACCACCGCGATCCGACTGGTCGAACGCGGCGCCCGGTTCATCGCGACCAATCCGGACCCGACCGGCCCGTCACGAGAGGGTTCGCTTCCTGCCACCGGGGCAGTCGCAGCGCTCATCACCCGCGCGACCGGCCGTGAGCCGTATTTCGTGGGCAAGCCGAACGCCCTGATGATGCGGTCGGCCCTGCGTGCGATCGGTGCGCACTCCGCACACACGCTGATGATCGGTGATCGCATGGACACCGACATCGTCTGCGGCCTCGAGGCCGGTCTGCAGACACTGCTGGTCCTGACCGGCATTTCGACCCGCGAGTCCGTCGAGCGGTTCCCCTACCGCCCGACCCGCGTCATCAATTCCGTTGCGGATCTCGTTGGGTCAACGGCAAACCCGTTCTGAAGAGTATCGGGGGTCCGAACTTTCGGCCGGATCCGATGAGGGTGGGCTTTTCATGCACCGAGAGCGAAGGCGACCAGGAATCCCAGCGAAGTGCAGATACCGACCCACCATCCGCCTTCTCGATAGGCTTCCGGCATCAACGAGTCGGCGATCACCGCAATGGTGGCGCCTCCGGCGAATGCCTGGATCAGCGGAATTCCCGCTTCCGGCAGAGAATCGGCGAACGCAGTGGCCACCACAACCACCGCCACCAGCAGAACGGCCGTCACGCCCCAGATGAGCAGAGCAGAGCGATGCGACAGAGCCGACCGCATCGACGCCGCACCCGCCACCGCCTCGGGGATGTTGCCAACCGCCACGGCCACCAGCAACACGATTCCACCGCTGCCGGATGCGAGAGTGGTCCCCAACGCAGCATTCTCCGGAACGCCGTCGAGGAGGGCCCCGAGCATCAGCGCCCAACCCAGGGCTGCAGGGCCGAGCATGTTCTCGATCACGCGATCGGCAACGACATAGACGACGGTTCCCAGCATCAAGGCCCCGCCGGCCGCCCACAACCCCTGGTCGGCGAAGGCCGGGGCGAACAGTTCTGTGGAGACCGCCGCCACCATGGCACCGGCGCCGAAGGCCATCAACCCCGCGAGCACCGGGCGGGGCAGGTTGTAGAGCAGGCCGATCGCAGCTCCGAGGAACAAGGGCACGGCGGTCCCCAGTCCGTACCACAGGGCCGTCAACATCGAACCGAACCCCCGCGTCGGCACCGTCCTCTACTCGTTACGCTCATGTGTACCTCTTCCGTCCCGGCGACCGGGTACCCAGGGACGTCACCGCCGACCGACTCGGCAGGGTCACCTATAACGCGATGATCGACGATTCCGTCGGCAAGGACACGGTGCCCAGGCATAATTTGCTCGAATCAGCGAGTATCGGCCCACCCCGTCGATGAAGCACCGAGTCCGAGCGAAGCATCGTGAAGGGCCGAATCGACCGGTGGAGGATTCGTGCGCATGGGCCGTGCACCGATTATTCCGCGCGCCGCTCATCAGGTCGGCGCACACTGGCGTGCTCTGTCCGAGATCAGGGGCACCGGTGACCGGTTCGTCCCGGCCCTGACCGAACCCCTGCCGCCTGCTGCGCGGCGTTGGATCAACCATGCGGTGGCCGAGGGCACGCCGATGGCCGCAGCCGCACGACTCGAGATGTCCGGGCAGATCCGGCTCGGATCCTGGCGACCGTTCACCGCTGTCCAACTCCTCGCCCCGACGTCGGGATTCGTGTGGGCTGCGACCACTCGGATCGGCCCGGTATCAGTGTCGGGGTACGACCGCTTCACCGACGGTTGTGGCGAGATGCGTTGGCGAATAGGGGGAATCATTCCGGTGATGTCCGCGGACGGCCCTGATGTCAGCGACAGCGCGGCCGGCCGCCTGGCCGGGGAGAGCATCTTCGTGCCGACGTCGTTTCCCCTCGCACGGTGGCGCGGCGACGAATTCGTCGCCGCGGCGACCTGGACGGTGGCCGGCCGCAAGGAAACCGTGCGTCTGGATGTCGCCGAGGACGGGGCGTTGTGCGGGGTGCGGATGCTGCGGTGGGGCAACCCCGACAATCACGAGTTCGGCCGGTATCCGTTCATCGTCGCGGTCGAGGCCGAACACCGGTTCGGTGGCATGACCATCGCCTCCCGGATCCGCGCGAGCTGGGACACGGGCACCGGCACGGACGGCGAGTTCTTCCGCGCCGAGATCACCTCTGCCGACTTCTTCTGACGGTCCACGAGGCCTGCCGCGTAAACCGACGTCGTCACTGTCTGCCGGGTGTCTGTGTGCGGTCCCGCCGGTCGGCCGTCCACACCGATTGCAGCATGTGCCAGTCGGCGGGATGCGCGGCGATACCGGCGGCGAACCGGTCGGCCAGTAACTGGGTCGTGGCTTCTACGCCGCCTGCGGTATCGATCGGGGCGTCGATGTGGAACCCCCAACCGCCCGGAGTGAACCAGCAGTGCACCGGCAGCAGCGGCGCACCCGTATCGATCGCGAGCTTGGCCGGGCCGGCAGGCATGCAGGCCGGTTCGCCGAAGAAGGTTACCGGCACGCCCGCTCCGGTCAGGTCACGCTCACCGAGGAGTCCGACGAACCGTCCCTCCCGGATCCGGGCGATCAGCTGTTCGAACGGTGGAACTGTGCCACCGGTGAGCGGGATGATCTCGAAACCCAGGCCTTCCCGGAACCGCACGAAGCGGCGGAACAACGATTCCGGTTGCAGCCGCTCGGCGACGACGGTCGGTGTGCCGATCCGCTGTACGATCCACACTCCCGCCAGGTCCCAGTTCCCGCTGTGCGGAAGCGCCAGCACTGCGCCGCGCCCACGCGCGACGGCCTCGTGGATGTGTTCGAGACCGGTGGCCGCGGAGTCGATGGTCTCGGCCAGCCGTAGCGGATCCATCGACGGCAACCGGAACGCTTCGCACCAATACCGCGCGTACGAACGTAGACTCGCGCGCACGAGTTCGTCGGGCACCTGAGCGGGAGTGGTGGACAACACCCGAGCGAGGTTGCGTCGTAATTGGATCGGCCCGCCGTTTCGGGCCGCTCGATCCGCAGCCATCTCGAACAGGCGCCTCGCCGGTTTTTCCGGTAGCGCGCATACCGTCCACCAGCCGGCGGCGTACGCGAGGTCCCAGGCTCGATCCTTCATGCGCATCGAGTACCCCGAACGCGGAGGTCGACAACGATGACCATCACGACGGGCGCTGCGCGACGTTCATCCGATCGGCCACCCCGGGAGTCGTCCTGCTTCCTGCCACTTACGGTCCCACCGAGACAGTCTCTGCCGGTTCATCTCGACGTGGACGCCGAACAGCGTGAGCGCGCATGCCACGGTGCCGAGGACGAGAATTGCCAGAGCCGCACCGAGGGCCGCGAGCGCGTTCTCGATTCCGGTGCGGGGAACCGGCATGTAGTCACCGGTCTCGTCGACCCAGATGCGTACCGTCTCCCCTGCACGCCCGCGGGCTTCGAGTCCCACGCGGCCGATGTGCTCGACGCCGTCGACCTCCCACCGGGCGAGTGCCGGACCGGGCGACGACGAGGACTCGGCCAACGGGTTGGGGATCGACGCTTCGTCCGGATCGTCGTCGAGAACGAACGCCGGTACCTGCCGTCCTTCGGCCACCTGCTGATGTGACTGTTCGCTGAACTGCGCATACGACACGGTCCCGACGACACCGGCAACGGGCACCACCAGGAGCATCAGACCCACCAGGAGCATGAACGCGACAGCTTCGACGCGGTCGATTCCGCGCAGGAGCGGATTCGCGCTCCATGGCCGCAGACGCCACCACCGCACCGCCAGGGTGTCTTCGCGAATCATCACACTCTCCGGACATCGAGCTCCTGCCCCCGAGTGTCGATCGTGCGCGCCTGTAGATGTAGTGCCGAAGGTCGTATCCCAACCGGGTCCACCTGCAACGATCGAGGGACCTCGGTAACGAACCACGCCCGCCCGCGAACAGAAAATCCGGCTGCCCGCAGATTCGCTCTGCCGACAGCCGGATTCGGTGTGCCGTATCCAGTTTCGCCTATCCCATGGGCTGGGCGGCCGGTGCCTCGCGCGACAGGATCGGAAGCCGCGACGCGAACGGCAGAAGCACCACGACGACCAGCGCGACCATCAACACGCCGAGCGCCATGCCCGACAGCACGTCGTGGACGTAGTGCACCCCCACCGTCACCCGGGAGAAGGCGAGCACCGCGGCGAGCGGAGCGACCAGCCAGATCAGACGCGGAGCCGCGAGGACACACGCCGTGGCGAACGACGCCGCGATGACGGAGTGGTTCGACGGCCAGGACCAGTCACCCACCTCGGGGCATTCCAGCACCGTCTCGATCCCGAGTGCGCGACACGGTCGCGGCTCCGTCACCACGAGCTTGACGAGTTCACTCGACAGGTAGGCACCCACGACACCGATACCGCCGACGGCGAGGGTGCCGAAGCTGCGTCGATCGTTCCGCCACAGCCACGCCGCGAGCACACCGGTGAAGGCGACCAGGACGAGCAGCCCCTTGTCCGCGACGAGACCTGCGAGCGGTCCGAGGAAGGACCCCTCGACGGTCTGAGCGACGGACAGATACAGGCGGTCGCGCATCGGTACCGTCGCCGCCGCGAGAAGAGTCAGCACGAGCGCCACCCCTACGGCAGGGATGAACATCGAGCGGACCAACCGCGGGGATACAGGAGGTGAATTCTCGGTGACGACCATGACCGAAGACGCTATCGCGCCACCTTGCCCGGCGGCAGACCGGCTGGTCGGGCGGGGTGACGGGGAGCTTCGAGCCTGCGACGCGTCCCGTTCCGAGGCGACTGCAGGCCGGCGGACGAAGTGGCTTCTGCCTCCCGCCCGGGCGATAGGCTCGCACGCGTGTGGCGAACCTGGATCCTCTCCGCAGCGATGGTGGCCGTCGCGGCGGTCGTTCTGCTCACTGGCGCATTCGACGTGACCTCGGTGGTGACGGCAGTACTGCTCCTCGTCTTTGCGTGGGTCACCTCTCCCCTGTTCTTCCCCCATCACGTCGACGACGCGACCGCCCGTCGCGACGCCGCAACCCGCGGCGTTCCGGTGGTGTACTGGCGCCCGGGGTGTACGTTCTGCATCCGGTTGCGCGCCACCCTGCGCACTCGCGCGCGTCGCGCGATCTGGGTGAACATCTGGCGGGATCCCGCTGCGGCCGCTCGGGTCCGGGAAGTCAACGGCGGGAACGAGACGGTGCCGACGGTGTTCGTCGGCGACGTGTCGCATACCAATCCCGACCCACGTTGGTTTCGCGATCAACTGGTCTGACGAGCCGACCCCCGACACGAACGAGGTCCCGGATCCGTGTGGATCCGGGACCTCGTTGATGCAGAGCGGTCAGCGGCGCACGCCTCGGCCGGTGACGGCCTTGACGAGGAACAGCAGGATGACCGCGCCGAGGAGGCAGGTCAGGAAGCTGAAGATCAGTCCGCCGCCTTCGACATCCACCCCGAAGACCTTCAGCAGGAAACCACCGATCAAGCCGCCGATGACGCCGACGACGATGTTGAGAAGAATGCCCTGCTGGGCGTCGGTGCCCATGATCTTGCTGCCGATCCAACCGGCGAGACCACCGATGATGATCCAACCGAGGATTCCGAGTCCGAGCATGTGCAGTCCTTTCGTGAACACTGGCTAGTTCGACCCAACTCAGATACCCAGTCGTCCCACCAGTCACACCTCTCACTTCTGACAAGATCAGAGTGGCACGAATGCGACGCCCGGAAGGTCGGATTCGACGGCTCCGACCGTGGCACGTGCCGTCTGCCCGACGGGGACGGCTCGCGCTGGCACACTCGTGCGCATGACCCAGCCTCCCGTCACGATCACCGTCACCGGCCACGCCGAGCGCACCGTCGCACCCAACCGGTGCACGGCGGTGTTGCGGGTGCACGCCGACGGCTCGTCGCGCAAGCAGGCCGCTGAACCGGTGACCGCGGCCGTCGCCACCATCACCGATCTCGTCACCGAACTGCACAAGCGCACCCCGAACCCGGTGAAGCGGTGGACCTTCGATCGGGTACGCCACAGCCGGCGGCGCCCGTTCAACCGCGAAGGCAAGAACCGGCCGTGGGTGTACAACTCGTCGGCGTCGATCACCGTCACCTTCCACGAGTTCGACGCTGTGGGTGCGTTCGTCGAGCAGGTCGCCGAACTCGAGGTGGTCACCGTCGCCGATCTCCAGTGGTGGATCACCCGCAAGGCGCGAAAGAAGCGACTCGCACAGGTCCGCGACCTCGCCGTCCGCGACGCCCTCGACAAGGCGAAGGCGTACACGACGTCCTTGGGTCTCGACACCGTTCGTGCGGTGGCCATCGCCGATCCGGGCATGCTCGGCTCCCAGCCCTCACCCGTCCACGCGGGCGGCGCTCCGATGATGCGCACAGCGATGCTGCGCTCGGATGCGATGAGCGCACCCGAGTCCGCCGAACCCGCGCTGGTCTTCGAACCCGACCGCGTCACCCTCACCGCCGACGTCGAGGCGCGGTTCGAAGCGTCCCCCTAGCGTCGGGGAAACCTCGGTGTTCCGGACCCCGCTCAGCGACGTCGAGAACACCGAAACTCGAGCACCCTCCGCTCGATTCCTTGCGCGCCTTGTACAGACGGTGGCACGATGCCAGCACGCCGCCGATCCGCGCGGCCACAATCGAATAAGGCCCGCCAGGAGTTGCAGCTCCCGACGGGCCGGATGTCCGACTGAACAGGAGTCGAACGTGGGTCAGAATACCCTGGCCGGCGGCGTGCGTCGTGGACCGCGCCTTGCCGCCAACTTCACCGTCCTCAGCAATGCCGTCATCACCGACGAGCGGCTGTCCTTCCGCGCGCGGGGTGTGCTCGTCTGGTTGCTGTCCAAGCCCGACGACTGGCGCACCCGCGCCGACTCGATCGCGGCACAGTCACCGAAGGAAGGTCGCGACGCGATCCGATCCGCTCTGCGCGAGCTCGCCGACCTCGGCTACCTGGTACGCGAGAAGATCCAGAACGAGCTCGGCCAATGGATCACCATCCAGACCATCTACGAACGTCCCGCCACCGACCCGGCGCCTGAGAATCCGACCGGCGGCAGCGCGGACATCGCAGACCCAGGCGCTCTTTCAAGTACCGATACACCAAGGACGGAAACCAACCGCACACCGCGCGTCGCGAAGACACCGCTCGGTCCGGCGGTGGTCGAGCTTGCGGCAGCCTGCAGGCAGGCCGGGCTCACCGCGACCTTCGTCTACCTCAAACCCGATGCGGCAGCGGCGATCGAAACACTCGTCGCCACACACGGCGTGCCGGCTCTGGTTGCGGCAGCGAAATCCGTGCACAGACCGGGCAATCCGATGCGACTGGCGCACGGATGGTTGCCGTTGTGGCGGTCGCTGTCGACGCCCCGTGTCCTCCACCCGAAGTGCGGCGACTGCGACGAGTACGGGTGGCTTCCCGATGACGAGCAGGGGCGTGCCGTGCGGTGCGGGTGTCGCGCGCCGGCTGCGGCCTGAGATCCGATGCAAAGGCGCTCGGCCGAATTCCGTTGACCGATCGGATGGATCGGTTGTCTCATGAGGGGTAGGTAACGTTCTGCGGTAGACAGTCTCGCCGAGCTATCGACGGCGAGGGATGGTGATGGTGTCGGGAACCCGTATCGAAGTGCCCGTCGACGACGGCGTGCTGTCGGGACTCGATTTCGGTGGCCGTGGGCCGGAAGTGCTGTTGGTCCACGGCAGCGGACACAACGCCGTCACTCGTGATCGCCTGGTGTTCATTCGTGCTCAGCAGAATGGCGTAAATTCCATTGCCCCAGCACTTGTCGAGGAGTACTACTGGAGGCTGGCGAATTTCGAGATCCTCGAGGAGAAACACGGCGATGGCCACCACGATCGAACGGCCGGACGGCACGAGCATTCACGGTCCGGGCAAGCTGTCTGCGGAGCGCTTGCAGCACGAGCTGGCGTTGCGTCGACGTGCGCAGCGGATACCGGCAAGGCGACGTCACGACGGAAAAGGCGGGCGTCGGCAGCAGCGACGTGCCGCCGCCGGAGCGTGGTAACTCTGCCCAGCATCGTCGAGGCCGCGGCGTGATCGGTCAGCGGCGCGCCGGCGAGGCGAGAGGAGAATCCCGACGACCTCCGGCGACGGCACTCCCCCACTGGCCGATACAACCGGACGAGCAGGGGGCATCAGCACGATCGCCGACAGTGCGGCGATGTCCACCGAGAGGATGCCGCCGAGGGGAAATCCGACCAGAACGTTGAGCCGGGACTTCGCGAGATCCCGCACCGTCCACTTCTCTTCCACCGCCTCGGAGGAGAAGAACACCTCGTACGGAGTCCTCGCCGCACCGAACAACGCGATCGCGTAATACCGATATGCCGCCAGGTTTTCGCTGTCCGCCAGGGATGGAGTGAACATCTGGTTCGCGAGCTGCCCCCAGTCCGGGCCGAGAAGGAACACCGCCACTGCGAACATGACCAGGCACAGTCCGACCACCCCGGTGACGTTCTCCATCACCGAGAACTTCACCCGCCAGATCACCAGCCACACCGCCAGGGCGGCTACCGGAATCCACATCTTCGGGTTCACACTGCTCGCCAACTGCAACGCCAGCGCGATACCACCGACCTCGGCGGTCCACGTCGACAGGTTGATCAGAAACGACGCGCTCAGATTCGCCACTGCCATGCGCGGCCGGAGACGTTCGCGAATGATCTCGAAAGTGGCTCCGCCGCTGACCGCAGCGACGCGGCCGGACATCTGCGGAAGACACAGATTCCCAGCACGCCTACCGGCACCACCCAGGCCAGGACAACCCGAAACGCGCGCCCACCACGGCATTGGTGACCAGATCACCGATGTCGAGAAATCCCCCGATCGCGGTGAGGATTCTGAGAGCGACGGCGAAGAGACTTTTCATCCGGCCGCCTCGAGACGGTCTCCGAGATCGAGCAACTCCGTACCTGCACGTCCGAGCTCAGCCGCAACCGCAGTCAGGTCGGTCTGCTCGCCGACTCCGGCAACCATGTCTCGTCCCCGGATGATCTGTCCGGTAACCGTGTTCGCCGCCTGCAGGACCTCGGCGCGCAGGGTTCCCTGGCCGGGGGTGTCCACCTCTCGATCCGCGGTTGCCGAGACGGCCTGGTCGACCTCTTCGAGCATGTCCGACAGGGCGGTGTCCGTGGCGGCGGTGGTGTTGTGACCGTCGGCGAAACCTGCAGGCTCAGCTGAGCCGAGACCGCCGCCGAACCGATCTGCTGCGCTGCCCGACCGAAATTGCCTTCCACCCCGCCGCGCATCGAAGCGCACCCTGATGCGAAGACACCCAGGAGCAGCGCTGCAGCGACCACAGAAAGCAGCACACCCCTGCTCCGGCGTCCACCCGTCTCATGCGAGACGCGCCGTGAAGACCACGCTTTCCTCAGCAACCTCACGATAGAGGCCGGTTTCCGTCGCCGGTCGGTTTCGACAGCCGACACTCGCCGCGCTGTCGACCGGCGCCTATCGTTGTTCCCATGGATCCGCCCGTGACGCGGTACATCCAGCGCGACGGCGCCGCACTGGCGTATCAGATCGTGGGTGAGGGGCCACATCCGATCGCGTGGTTCTTCGAAGACATGATGCATCCGGACCTGATGTGGACCGATCCGCACTTCCACTACAACTTCGAACGTTGTGCCCGCTTCGCGCGTTCGCTGTTCTTCCAGCGACGCGGATTCGGACTGTCCGATCCCGTCGAGCACGTCCCCACGCTCGAGGAGCAGGCCGACGACGTCGTCGCGGTGCTCGACGACGCCGAGGTCGATCGCGCCACGCTCGTCGGCGCAGCCAGCACCTGCGGGCCCCTTGCCCTGGTAGCCGCTCGGCACCCCGACCGCGTTTCCGGGCTGGTCCTCGCCGAACCCTGGTCCGATACCCTGCTGTCCGACGGTGATCCGCCACCAGGATGGACTGCTGACGAGCGAGACCGGTTCATCGAGTCGTATCGGGATGCGTACGCATGCTGGGGTCAAGGGAAGCTCACGTCCCTGGCGCACCCGACCCTCGATGTCCCACACAATCGACGGATCATGGCGCTGCTCGAACGCTGCTCCGCCACACCGAGAACTGCCCAGAAACATCTCGAGTGGGCTCTCCGCGCGAACTACTCCTTGATTCTGCCGGCAATCCAATGCCCGACGAAGGTGTTGCATCAGCCGGACACTCTGTTCGCTCGAGAGGCCGGCTGCAGGATGGCCGCGCAGATTCCGAACGGCCGCTTCTACGAGCTGCCACCGATCGCCCTCGGCGCAACTTTGGGTGAAGTGCTGATTCCTGTTCTCGACCACGTGGAGGAACTCGTCAGCGGCACGGACCATCCGGTCGAGGCCGATCGGTTCCTGGGCGCGGTTCTGTTCACCGATGTCGTCCGCTCCACCGACCTGCTCGCGGAGGTCGGTGACAACCGGTTCGCGAGGTTGCTGGGCGCGCACGACCGACTCGTGCGTGCGGAGGTCGAGGCCGGCGGAGGCACGCTGGTGGGCATCGCGGGCGATGGGACCCTCAGTGTCTTCGACGGTCCAGTGGCCGCACTGCAGTGCGCGCACCGGATCATCCGATCGACATCGACTCTCGGAATCTCTGTGCGCTCCGGCGTGCATGTCGGGTCGGTGACCCGCACCGGTCCCGGGTTGACCGGAATGACGGTCCATATCGGAGCGCGGATCGCTGCCTCCTCCGGGCCTGGCGAGGTGCGATGCTCACAGGCGGTGCGCGAGCTTGCGGTCGGCGGAGATTTCGATTTCACCGACCTGGGCAGGCATCGGCTCAAAGGTGTGCCCGGTCAGGTCCAGGTGTTCAGGGCGACGGTCGGGGCCCGTCCTGCACAGCCTGCGCTGCCACCACGCCCGACCGTCTCGGACCGGGCAGTATTGACCATGGCGCGCCGGGCTCCCGGCATGCTTCGTGAGCTCGCCCGCCTCGCAGACCGTCGCAACAAGGCAGTGAGGCGTCCACGATGATCGTCGCCGACTAGGCTCGGCTCCGTGAGCGTGCGTGCAGGAATCATCGTGACCGGGACCGAAGTGCTGACCGGGAGGATCTCCGACCTGAACGGACCGTGGTTGTCCGACCAACTCCTGAAACTCGGCGTCGACGTCGCCCACATCACGATCTGCGGTGACCGGCCCGCCGACCTGACCGCACAGTTACGGTTCCTCACCGAGCAGGGCGTCGATCTCATCGTCACCAGCGGGGGCCTCGGTCCCACCGCCGACGACCTCACCGTCCCCACCGTCGCCGAGTACTGCGATCGCGAACTGCTGCTCGACCCCGAACTCGAAGAACACATCGCAGGTGTCATCCGCCGGTTCCGCCCGGACACCCCCGATCTCGACACCGGACCGACGCGTATCGGGATCCGAAAGCAGGCGCACGTGCCCGCCGGTGCCACCGCCCTGCCGCCCACCGGTACAGCGCCGGGCGTGGTCATCCCCGCGGTCGCCGGCGAACGGCCGGTACCGACCATCGTCATCCTGCCCGGCCCGCCCGGTGAGCTGCAGGCGATGTGGCCGAGCGCGGTCGCCTCCCCCGCGGTCGCCGACGTGTTGGCGCGAGCCGACGACCTGCAGCAGCACACCGTGCGCGCCTACGGATTGCACGAGGCACAACTCGCCGAGACGCTGCGCCGGGCCGAATCAGAGATCGCCGGCCTCGAACGCCTCGAGATCACCACCTGTCTCCGACACGGCGAACTCGACATGGTGACGCGAGTCGCCTCCGGTGACGCGGACATCTACCATCGCCTTCTCGACGTCCTCACCGAACACCATGGACGCGAGATCTTCTCGACCGACGGTTCCACCATCGACGACCAGCTGATCGCCGTCCTCGACGGCCGCACGATCGCGACTGCGGAGTCGTGCACCGGCGGACTCGTCGCCGCGCGGCTCACCGACCGTCCCGGGTCGTCGGCCTATGTCATGGGTGGCGTCGTCTCGTACTCCAACGACGCGAAGTCCGATCTGACCGACGTACCGGCCGAGATGATCGCGGAACACGGGGCGGTGAGCGAGCAGGTCGCCGCAGCCATGGCCGAGGGTGCCCGACGGCGCCTGAAGGTCGACGTCGCGGTCTCCACCACCGGGGTCGCCGGCCCCGACGGGGGAACCGAGGCCAAGCCGGTGGGCACGGTGTGCTTCGGCGTCGCGATCGAGGGACGGCCGACGTACACGGTCACCCGCCGCTTCCCCGGAGACCGCGAACGGGTCCGGACTCTCACCACCACGGCGGCACTGCATCTGGTTGTCGGACAGCTCGGCCGGGATTGAGCCTGCACGCGCGCCCCTCGGCGGCCGTCAGTTCTCCCCCACCGCCTTCAGCTGTGCCCGAAGAGAATCCACTTCGGCTCGAAGGTCGTTGATCTCGTCGATGTAGGGACGGATCCGGGCGCGGACCGCTTCGTCGGTGTACTGCGGGATCAAGCTCCGTGAGCAGTTCCAGTCGAAGGCCTCGACATCGATGACGATGCTTCGCTCACATCGCGCCGAGATTCTCCGACCGTCACCGAGATCGCGCAGCCGGTCGAGAAGCTGCGGGTCGTCGTCCGCATCGACCACCCGCGCGGTACCGAAGACCTTCAACCGCCTCTTCAGCGGAAAGTCGGCGAGGAACAGCGCGACCCTCCCGTTGTCCGCGATGTTCCCGACCGAGACGAACTGCTGGTTGCCTCGGTGATCCGCAAACCCGATCGTCTGCCCACCGAGGTGGTGCAGGAACCCGACGGGTCCGCTGCGGTACTGGACATAGGGCCATCCGCTCGGGGTCACCGTCGCCATGTGGAACTGGAAGCTTTCGCGTACGAGAGCGAGTTCCCGGTCACCCAACGGCTGAGGTCCTCGGTCGGGTTCGTCGAGGTCGGCACCATAGGCAACGATGCTGCCCGCAGCTTCCTGACGAGCGACCGCCTCCGGGCCGAACGCCAGATGGTGATACCTCAATCCCATACCGATCTCCTCGCCGATGTCCGTTATGCCGACAGCGAGACAGTGCATCACAATCGACCGCGACCGGAAAGACGCGGGTGTCGACCCTGCAGTTCGCCGAACAGCGGCCGCCTGGTTTACGATACGGAACGTGTCGTATCTGAATGAGCCGCCTGCGCAACGCGGACGTCCACGCGACGCCGAACTCGAGCGTCGGATCACCACCACCGTTCTCGAACTACTGGCCGAACAAGGCTACGAGGGCGTGACGTTCGAAGCGGTCGCTCGACGTTGCCAGGCGTCGAAGGCAACGCTGTATCGACGTTGGCCGTCCAAGCGCGACATGGTCCTCGCAGCAGTGAAGGACGCCCCTGCGCATCCCTCGGCGGTTCCACTCCGGCGCGGCGACACACTCCGCGACGATCTGCTGATGCTTGCGCAACGCCTCAGCCTCACCATGTCCGCAACCGACAGCAACGCCGCCTTCATGCTGCTCCACGCGGGACTCGAAGACCCGGAGTTGTGCGACGCTATCGAGGAGACCGTCGGCCCGACAGGCGCACGTCTCCCCCAGGCGGTCCTCGACGATGCCGTTGCGCGAGGCGAACTCCCTTCGGGTGCTCAATCATTCGCATACGAGGAGGTCGTGGGAACCGTCCTGCTCCTGCGACGAGCGAACGGTCTCACCGTCGACGACACCTACCTCGAAGCCCTCGTCGACACCGTCATCATTCCCGCGCTCACCGCGTCCGCCGGCCGAACGGACCTGCCCGCCGGGATCTTCTCCGGCCACCCCGAAACCTCCACCACGACTACGACTACGGAGACCCCATGACCCGCTGCACCATCGAGGACTTCACCTACCGCACGATCACCGTGGACGGCGGCGTGAAGCTCAACGTCGCCGTCGGTGGGCAAGGTCCGGCCGTCGTCCTGCTGCACGGTTTCCCGCAGACCCACTACATGTGGCGCCACGTCGCCCACGCACTCGCTGAGGACCACACCGTGATCGTCCCCGACCTGCGCGGCTACGGCGCCAGCGACCAACCCCCGGTCGACAATCCCGAGTCGTATTCCAAGCGCACCATGGCGAACGACATCGTCGCGGTCGCCCGCGAGATCGGTTTCGACCACTTCGGGCTCGTCGGTCACGACCGCGGTGCGCTCGTCGCCGTCCGTGCGGGACTCGACCACCCCGACGCCGTCGACTACCTCGGCATCCTCGATGTCCTTCCCACGATGGACACCTGGGCCGTACTTCAGGGCGTGAACGCCAAGGTTGCCTGGCACCTCTACCTCATGGCCCAGCCCGCAGGGATGCCCGAGAAGATGATCGCCGCTGTCGCCCCGGAATTCTTCGGCTCGTTCCTCGATGCGTGGGACCCCACCGGAACCACCTTCACGCCCGAGGAGCGCGATCACTACGTCACCAGCTCGATCAACTCTGTCGACTCGATCGTGGCCGACTACCGCGCCACCGCCGGCATCGATCTCGACATGGACCTCGCCGACCGCGAACGCGGGGCTCGGCTCACCATGCCCGTCGCGGTCATCTCCCAGGACTGGGGCTCGCAACTGGGCTTCGACGCCTCGGCTCTCTGGCAGGCGTGGGCACCCGATCTCACCTACCAGGGCACCACCAGCGGCCACTTCATGGCCGAAGAGAACCCCGACGAGATCGCCGGCTTCATCACCGAGCTGGCCGCCCGAATCCCGGCCGACCAGCCCTGACGGACATGCCACCGGAGTCACCGGTCGGGGGTGACCACGATCACCGAAAAGCACGCATCCTTAACATGACGAACAAACGGGACATCGATATCATCGACCGCAGTTATTGTCTGTCGGGGGCACACGAGGAGAATCGCGCATGTCCCGGATCGATCGCAGACGCACACGCACCGTCGGCCTGCTCGCCGCAGGTCTGCTCACCGCAGGTCTGAGCGTCGCGGGTCCGGTCGGTTCCGCGTCCGCTGACCCGGTCCGCAATTGCCCTGAACGGTACGTCCTCGCCGTCGACGGAACCCGCGGCTTCGAAACCCGCGACTCGATCGACCCGGCATCCCCCTTGGCGAAGATCTCCGCTCGGTTCGAGTCTCCCGGCACCGTGGTCGAACACATCCGCTACCCCGCAGTGGTTGTGCCGTTGCCCGGGACCGGCTCGCCCGACGATTTCGACGGCATCGACGACGACGGCACCATCGCCTACGACAGGTCGAAGCAGATCGGGCATCAGCGACTCCGCCAGACCATCACCGTCCGACACAGCACCTGCCCCGACTCGGACCTGTTGGTGCTCGGCTACTCGCAGGGCGCCTCGATCGCGGGCGATGTTCTCGCCGAGATCGCAGCCGACGGGTCCGTTCCCCCCGAACGGATCTCGGGCGTCCTCTATTCCGACCCCCGCGACGACCGCGGCGTCGAGACCCTGTTCCCGGGTCCCGTCGCTCCCGGTGTGACGCTCGGCGGCGGCCGGAACGACTTCGGTGAGATCCACGTCGAACGAGTCTGCATCGAAGGCGACGCGATCTGCGACGGTCGCACACCCGAGGACGGCAAGGACTGGCTGCGCGAGAACGTGACGGGGTACTTCCAGCTGCACACGAAGTACCCCGACTACCAGCCCTGACCGAGTCGGGCCGGAGAGTTCGCCGACCGCGCGGTGTGCATCAGTTCCAGAGTGACGAACTCGGGGGAGGTTGTGTGCGTGTTCTTCGCCGGAACCGCACACAACCTCCCCCGAGTTTCGACGGCCGCTACTCCTCCTCGACGCCACCAATGGCCCAACGCAAAAGGGAACCCATCCTCAGGTAAGGATGGGTTCCCTCGTCGGCGAGTCCCTAGCGGACTGTCGTTACTGCAGTCTGCGCAGGACTGTTATGCCTGTGCAGCGGTAGGTTCCTCGACGTGCTCCACGGGGCCGGCTTCCGTGATGGGATAGACGGGGTATTCCACACCCGACAGGTACTGGACCGTTCGCACCACCTGGCACGAGTAACCGAACTCGTTGTCGTACCAGACGTAGAGGATGGCGGTGTCGCCGTCGACGATCGCTGCATTGGCATCGATGATGCACGCCGCGCGCGAGCCGATGAAGTCGCTCGACACTGCGTCGGTGGCCGAGGTGTAGTCGAGGTTGCGGCGCAGCGCACCGGTAAGCGACTCCTGGTGCAGGTGCTCGAGCACCTCTTCCTTGGTGGTCTCACGAGTCAGCTGAAGGTGAAGGATCGCGACGGACACATCCGGCGTAGGAACGCGGATCGAGTTGCCGGTGATCTTCGCCTTCAGATCGGGAAGCGCCTTCGCGACCGCCGAAGCGGCGCCGGTCTCGGTGAGCACCAGGTTGAACGGCGCGGAACGTCCGCGACGGTCGGCCTTGTGGTAGTTGTCCAGCAGGTTCTGGTCGTTTGTGAACGAGTGCACCGTCTCGACGTGACCACGCACCACACCGAATTTGTCGTCCATGGTCTTCAGCGGCGGAACGATGGCATTGGTGGTGCAGGACGCGCACGACACGATCGTCTCGTCCGGGTCGAGGTCGCGGTGGTTGACACCGTGCACGATGTTCGGGAGATCACCCTTACCCGGTGCGGTGAGCACCACCTTGGCGATACCGGGGCGGAGATGCTTCGACAGCCCGTCACGATCGCGCCAGATGCCGGTGTTGTCGATCAGGATGGCGTTGTCGATGCCGTACTCGGTGTAGTCGACGCTTTCCGGATCGTTGCTGTAGATGAACTTGATGACATTGCCGTTGGCGACCAAGGCGTTGTTCTCGGTGTCGACCTTGATCGTGCCGTTGAACTGTCCGTGGACGGAGTCGCGACGCAGCAGAGAGGCACGCTTGGTCAGGTCGTCGTCACCTCCCTTACGGACCACCACAGCACGCAGGTTCAGCCCATTGCCCGAGCCTGCCTTCTCGATGAGCAGACGGGCGACGAGCCGGCCGATTCGCCCGAACCCGTACAGGACCACGTCCTGCGGTTTCGCGGGGCTCGTCTGCGCGCCGCCGACCAGATCCGCGAGGCTCTCAGCGACGAAATCCGGGATGGATCGTCCGGCACCCTGGGCCTGATAATCCGTCACCAGCAGGCCGAGGTCGATCTTCGACGGCTGCAGGTCGAGGTCGGTCAATGCCTGGAGGAACGGGAAGGTTGCCTCGACCGACAGCTCGTCGCCGCGGATCTGACGCGCGAAACGGTGCGTCCGCAGAATACCGATCACCGACTTGTTCACGAGGGAGCGGCTGTGAAGCAAGATCGTGACCGAATGCCGGCGGTGCAGACCGCCGATGATCGGGATCATTGCTTCCGCAATAGCCTCTTGCGAGTTCCACTGTGCCAATTCCGGGGTGCTCACTGCGCTCCTCTGCCTTTCCGGCTCGTCTGACACGTCGCAGGCTGTTGGGTGCAGCCCAGACGAGACGCACGTCACTCGCCGGTCGGTGTCCGGATCGGTGGAACCGTACGCGACCGACGCCGATTACGGCGTGCGTACCGCCAAGCATATGAAAGAGCTCTCACGGTTCGACGCCCGGTAGGCGAATCGTGCCCGCGCGTGCGTGAAGCTGATCGTCCCTCCCCGGATAGGAAGGCGTCGTCGACCCTGGAGCTGTAGATGAACCGGCGAGCTGCGTGTGTCGCCAGTCACAACAATTGTGGCGGCATGCCGGATGGTATCAAGAGTCCATCGGCGGGGATTGCGTCATCAATATTCCGGCGCGCAAATGAATCCGGGTCACATCCTATTTCGAAACCTTCGAACCGCCAACAGATCTACTTGTCATTTCACACAACCGGGGCAGAGCCCAGGACTTACTCCGAGCTGCGAGAATCCGCGGCTTGCGCGTTCCGATGCCAAGACCGTGCTGCACGTGGCAAACCCGTGAGAAATGACGAGGCCGAGGAATACTTGCTTAGCCTCGATCTTTCGCGCGGATCACGTGTCGGACTGAGCAGCTTCGGATTCGGTGTGGAGACCGTGGATGCGGTGTGCATCCACGGTCGACTGCCCGACACGGTCGGGTGACGCCGAGGTCCACGGCCCCGGAAACAGTTCCTTCGTCTCGATGGAGCAGGTACGCGCACAGCAGATGGAAAACGAAGCCTCGCGTGAACGTCGGGGCGGCCTGTTCCTTCTCGGAATGCGCGGTGACCTTCGGTGGCATCGATGTCGAGGACCAGCGGATGCGCTTCGTCGATGGCGTGCTCGGGGGAGCCGACGCACCGGCGGCGGTCCAGGCGTGGCGACGGGCTGTGGCGCGGGCCCGGTCGATCGCGGCGAGCGCGGTGTCGGCGTCGACGGCCAACACGCTGATCAGGCGGGAGACGGTGGGTCGGAGGCCACCGCACCGAAGATCTCCGGGTGAGTCCGCAGTTGGCTGATGTCGGCGAGGCAGTCCCCACCGATCGCGAATGCCGTCGCGAGATCGAGCACGATCTTGCCGGGATCGTGTCGGGTCAGCGGTTTTCGATACGGTGCGAGCTCGGCCCGAGGTTAGGACGATCTGCTCCCCGATGAGCGTCGGTCCGCAAGCGCGGCACCCCGGCTGTCGTGTCGGTCATGACGGACGCAGATCCGGCCCGTAGCCCTCCACAGTGCGTCGCGCCGCGTCGGCAACCACATCGGTGAAGGAACCCCCGCTCTCGAGAATGCGACGCTGCCTGATCGCCCCATTACCTCGATCCAGGGTTCCCGACAGAGTGTCGTGCACGGAGCGGTAGACGTCGAGTTCCTCCAGGATCGGCCGGACCTGAGCGAGCAGTCGCCAGATCAGGTCGACTGCCGGAACCAACTGCCCAGAGCCGAGATCGACACCGCGCCCGGCCAGACCGTCCCGGGCCGCTCTCCAGCACGCCGCGCGCAGCAGCTCCTGATCGACCGAGGGCGTCGGCTCGCCGCGTTCGATCGATGCCGTCGCCTGGGCGACCAATGCATACACCAAGGTGGCCAGCGTGACGGTCTCCTCGACGGTCGCGGGCACGTCCGCGATGCGGATCTCGAGGGTCGGATGATGCGCGGAGATCCGCACATCCCAATAGATCATTCGAGGATCCAGGATCGTGCCGGTGGTGAGCAGCGATTCGACCGCCGCGTCGTATTCCGCGGCCGTGGCGCACTGCGGGGGGCAGTCCCGCGCTCGGCCAGCGCCCCCACCGCAGGTATCGCCAGCTGGCATATCCGGTGTCCCGGCCGTCGGTGATCGGCGAGTTGGCGGTCAGCGCCAGCAGGGCGGGAAGCCATGGGCGCAGATGGTTGATGAGCTGGGCCGCGCGGTCACGATCGTCGACACCGATATGCACGTGGCATCCGCAGATCACGCCGTCGGCGACGCCACGATAGTGCTGTGCCATGCGTTGGTAGCGAGGCGTGGCGGTGACCGATCCGCTCGGAGGTTCGAAGATCGGTGTGCCGACCGCTACGAGCCGGCATCCTGCGCGCGCTGCGGCGTCGGCGGCCGTCGCGCGGGAGCGGCGCAGCTCTTCGCGTAGGTCCTGCAGGTGTGTACATACCGTGGTGGCGGTCTCGACCTGACACGGGGAGAGCTCGACCTCGAGCTCGATGCCGAGTGTGCGTCCGGCCGCGAGCACGTCGAGACTGCGCAGGAGGGGACGACCGGTACGGGGATCGACCAGGACGAATTCCTCTTCGACGCCGATCGTGGCCGCCGCCCCGCCGCGCACAGGAGAGGTGTCGGTCGGTCCTGTGGCGGCCATGGCGTTCTCCCCACTCGAGATCTTTCACTCTACGAAGGAAGAGCGGCCGTCGTGGGTGTACTGCAGTCGGAGATCTGTCTTACCGGACGGTGCGTGCGCGTTGCCGGTTGGCGGCGTGGCGGAGCTGCAGAATCCGCAGGCCCCCGGCGAGGCCGACGATCACCGCTCCGGCGATCGCAGCGAACAGCAGTGCCACACCCAGCGGCAACGAGAAGTCCCACGCGAACAGTTCGAGGGTGACGCTGTCCAGGTTCTGCAGGATGAACACCAACAGCAACAGCAGGATCAACATACCGACGATCAGGGCAGTCCACAACGCCCCGGTGCGGGTGCCTCTGATGCCTTTGCCCCGGGCGACGTCGGGATGCAGCCTGCTGGGAGCGTCCGGATCCGGTGTCGCCCCGGATGGGGGTACCGGAGTATCGCTACGTCGCGCGGGCGCCGAGAAATCGGGGTTCGAATCGTCAGGGCCCCTCGAGCTGGTCGTCATGTGCGATCGGGTACCCCGGCCCTGTTCCGGTTATCCCACCGGCAGAATCTTTGCGGTCAGTTCACGTCCCGGCTCCGCACCAGAATCCCGGTGGCGACCACTGCGACGGCGATGTAGGCGGCGACGGTGATGAGCGCCCTCGGTCCCGAGATCACATCCACCACCCCGGGTGTGCTCTCCCCTCCCCCGGTCACCGCGCCGACGAGCGATCCGGCTGCGGTTCCCGACAGGAAGGCCGTCACGTCCTCGACGAGCTGCAGCGCGGAGCCGACGCCTCGCAGCAGATTCTCGACGACAACCGTCCATACCAGCCCCAGGCCGACCGACAGCGCCGCACTGCGGGCGTAGGTGCCGAGGGCGAAGCCGATCGTTCCCCACATCATGAACACGAGGTACGCCGCACCCGCGGAGCGAAGAAGTGCGCCGGCCGACGGCATCGTGAGCGGTTGTGTTTCGATCGTGGCGAGCGAGACGGACACGACCGTGCACAGCACAGCGGTGACGACCACCATCGCGGCAACGATCACCGCAAGAGCGAGCAGGGCACCGATTGTCGGGCGCAGACGGCCGTGAGTGAACACGGTCTTCCACGTTCCCCAGCTGTACCCGTTCCCGGCGGTGAGAGCACCCAGGACGAGCACGAGCGCACCACCGAACAACGGTGTGCCCTGGACCAGGACGTCAGGGATCGATTCGGGCAGGACGCTCTGCAGCAACGCTTCGGTCGGCTCCCCTTCCGTGGGGAAGCCGGCCGTTCCGGTCGTGTAGGAGACGTACGGGAATACGTAGCCGAGAACCATCGCGAGCAGGAACCACGTGCCGACCGTCGTCCACATCGCCGGCCACGAACGCAACCGGTACAACTCGGCACGCAAGCTCCGAGCAACGGTGTTGTGCCGTGCGGCAAGTGAGGTGGAATCGGAGTGCGAGCGGAGTGTCGAGGCGGACATGTCACGCCCCCTTCGTGGGTGTGGAACGAGTGGTCATTTCGAGGAACACGTCCTCGAGGATGCGTTCGGCCGGTCCGACCGACAACACATCCACGCTGTCGGCGACGAGCGCGCGGACGACGTCGGGCCGCGATCGGGCGGCAGATCCAGCAGCACCGAGTCGCCGTCGATTTCGAACCCGTTCTCTCCGGCGAGATCCGATGCGATCGAGACCACCCGATGCCCGGGCGTGCCACGATCTTTCAGCACCGCGTCGCCGAGCAGGGTGGAGACGGTCGTTTCGTGCACCGGGCGCCCGGTGACGAGATCGGCAGGATCGGTATTCGCTCCGCACAAAATGACGCAGGGCCTCGGGTGACACCCTCTCACCGAATGTCCCACCATGGGCGCCGCTTCTGTAGGAACGCCGTCATCCCCTCCGCGGCTTCCTCGGAACCGAACATCCGCGCCGAACGTGCTGCCAGGTCGTCTCCGTAACGATCGAAGTCCTCGAGGATCCGCTGCGTGACGAGGCGTTTCGATTCGGCCAGACCCTGCGGTGAGCAGGCACGGATCTCCGCGAGCAATTCCACCAGGACAGCGTCGGTATCGGACACCGACAGGGTGACGAGACCCTCGGAGGACGCCTCCTCGGGACCGAACCGTTCGCCGGTCAGGAAGTACCGTGCCGCTGCGCGCGGCGACAATCGCGGGAGCACGGTCAAGGAGATGATCGACGCGGCCAGACCGAGCCGTGCCTCGGTAAGTGCGAACGTCGACGCCGGCCCGGCGACGACGATGTCGCAGGCCCCGATCAGACCCATGCCGCCGGCGCGGACGTGCCCGTCGATGCGGGCCAAGACCGGCTTGGGGAGCTCCAGGATCTGCCGGAGCAAGGTCGTCATGTCGCGGGTGCGTGCGGCAGCCGTTTCCTGCGCGGATCCGGAAGAGCCGCTCAGATCCGCTCCGGCACAGAATGTTCCACCGGTATGGGTGAGGATGACCGCGCGGACGGCGGGGTCGGCGGCCGCGTCGACGAGTCCGCGGCTCAGTTGGGTCAGCAGCGGTACGGACAGGGCGTTGCGGTTGTGCGGGGAGTCGAGGGTCAGTGTCGCAGCGCCGTGGTCGACGACGTAGCGCACCACCACCGGATCGGGTTCGGTCATGACAACTCCTCGATGTGGTGGCCCCCTTCGCTGTCGGGGCTCTCGACCGGTGCGGACACGTCGTGCGGGGTGAGGACAGCGAGGACGGTGCCGACGGCGACCTGATCGCCGACTTCGACGGCGAGCGTCGTGAGCGTGCCGGCAGTGGGTGCGGTGACGGTGTGCTCCATCTTCATCGCTTCGAGCCACACGAGCGGCCTCCCCGCTTCCACCACATCGCCGACGGCAGCGCCGAGCCGGATCACCGATCCCGGCATGGGTGCGAGCAGTGATCCTGCAGCAATTCGGGCGGTGGGGTCCACGAAACGCGGCACCGCAGTCAAGCGCACCGGTCCGAGCGACGAGTCGACGTGCACCGCGTCGCCGTATCGCGCCACCACAAAATGCCGGCGGACACCGTCGACGTCCAGAACCACGCGATCCGGGGCGAACCCGACGACACCGAGGTCGTCACGGCCGTCGACGTGGACACCGTCGCGGGTGACTCGGTAACGCACCACGTGGTCATTGTGGACGCCCGTGAATCGTGTGGCCTGCGGCTGCGAGGGCAGATTCCGCCATCCCGAGGGCAGTCCCGCATTCACCGTGGCAGCGGTGCGATTGGTGGCCGACTCCGCCAGAGCAGCGGCGATCGCGGACACCGCTTCCGCGTGCGCTGAGGCGAGCGGTGCCGACAGTTCCGTGAGTCCGTGGGTGTCGAAGAAGGCGGTGTCGGTCTCCCCCGCACGGAAGGCGGGATGTTTCAGCACCGCGACGAGGAGGTCGCGGTTGGTGACAATGCCGTGGATCTCGGTGCGCGTCAACGTCGATGCCAGCAGCCGCACCGCGCGGTCACGGGTCGGTGCGTACGAGATGATCTTGGCGAGCATCGCGTCATAGTGGACCCCGACCTCCGATCCCGCGAGGACACCGGAATCGACGCGCACACCGGTGTGCCGGAGCACGTCGAACTCGCGTGCCTCCTGCGGCAGCGCGAAACGGTGCACGGTGCCGGACTGCGGTTGCCAGTCTCGGGCCGGGTCCTCGGCGTAGAGCCTGGCCTCCACGGAATGGCCGTGTACCGGGGGTGGTTCGGGGTCGAGGAGGTCACCGTCGGCGATGCGGAACTGGAGATCGACGAGATCGAGCCCGGTCGTGCATTCGGTGACGGGATGCTCGACCTGCAGGCGCGTGTTCATCTCCAGGAAGTGGAACCGCCCCGAGCGGTCCGCGAGAAACTCGACGGTGCCGGCGCCCTCGTACCCGATGGCCTGAGCGGCGCGCCGGGCGGCGTCGAACAGGCGTGGGCGCATCCCCTCGATCGCGTCGACGAGCGGCGAGGGGGCTTCCTCGATCACCTTCTGGTGGCGACGTTGGATCGAGCATTCGCGTTCGCTCACCGCCCACACCGTGCCGTGGCGGTCCGCGAGGATCTGGACCTCGATGTGCCGCCCGTTCTCGAGATACCGCTCGCAGAACACCGTCGGGTCGCCGAACGCCGACGCGGCCTCCCGGCGGGCCGCGTCGAGTTGCCCAGGCAGGTCGGCCAATGTCCGCACCACCCGCATTCCGCGCCCACCGCCGCCTGCGGAGGCCTTGACGAGCACCGGGAGGTCGGCGTCGGTGATGTCGGCAGGGTCGAGTTCGGCAAGAACAGGGACACCGGTGTCGGCCATGATCTTCTTGGCCTCGACCTTCGAGCCCATCCGTTCGATCGACTCCGGGCGCGGTCCGATCCAGATCAACCCCGCCTCGAGCACTTCGCGCGCGAATCGTGCGTTCTCGGAAAGGAATCCGTAACCCGGGTGGACCGCGTCGGCGCCCGTCGCCAACGCTGCCGCGACGATCTTCTTCCCGTCGAGGTAGGCCTCGGAAGGGGTGACTCCCGCAAGTCGCACGGCGGCATCGGCGTCGCCGACATGCGGACTGTTCGCGTCGGCATCGGAGAACACTGCGATCGCCCCCAGTCCGGCCCGACGGCACGACGCGAACACGCGGCGGGCGATCTCCCCGCGATTCGCCACGAGCACCGTGGTGATGGTCGATTCGGTCACGGGAACCTCACATCCGGAAGACGCCGAAGGATTCGGCACCTGTGATCGGGGCGGTGGCAACAGCCGACAAGCACAGTCCCAGCACAGTGCGGGTATCGCGGGGGTCGATGATGCCGTCGTCGTAGAGACGACCGGACAGGAACATCGGCAGCGATTCGGCTTCGATCTGGTTCTCGACGGCCGCGCGCATCGCCTCGTCGGCGGCCTCGTCGAAGTCCTGGCCGCGTGCCTGCGCGGCAGCGCGTCCGACGAGAGAGATGACCCCGGCCAGTTGGGCACCGCCCATGACCGCAGACTTGGCGCTGGGCCACGCGAACAGGAACCGCGGTTCGAAGGCACGTCCGCACATGCCGTAGTGACCGGCGCCGTAGGACGCGCCGATGAGGATGGAGATGTGCGGCACCGTGGAGTTGGCGACCGCGTTGATCATCATCGCCCCGTGCTTGATCATGCCGCGTTCCTCGTATTCCCGACCGACCATGTACCCGGTGGTGTTGTGCAGGAACAACAGCGGCGTATCGGCACGGTTCGCGAGTTGGATGAACTGGGCTGCCTTCTGCGATTCCTCGTTGAACAGCACGCCGCGCGCGTTGGCGAGAATCCCGACCGGATAGCCGTGCACCTGTGCCCAGCCGGTCACGAGCGACGACCCGTAGAGCGGTTTGAACTCGTCGAAGTCGGAATCGTCGACGACGCGGGCGATGACCTCACGCGGATCGAAGGGTTGCCGAAGATCCTCAGGGACGATCCCGAGCAACTCCTCGGCGTCGTACCGCGGTTCGCGTACGTCCGTCCGGGGTGCAGGGCCGGCCTTGCGGTAGTTGAGGCGCCGCACAATGCTGCGACCGATGCGCACCGCGTCCTGTTCGTCGACCGCGAAGTGGTCGGCCAGACCCGAGATACGCGCGTGCATCTCGGCGCCGCCGAGCGACTCGTCGTCGGATTCCTCACCGGTGGCCATCTTCACCAGCGGCGGGCCGGCGAGGAACACCTTCGACCGCTTCTCGATCATCACGACGTGGTCGGACATGCCGGGGATGTATGCGCCGCCGGCGGTCGAATTGCCGAAGACCACCGCGATCGTGGGGATACCTGCCGCCGACAACCGGGTCAGATCGCGGAAGAGCCGGCCACCGGGAATGAACACTTCTTTCTGCGTGGGCAGATCCGCGCCGCCGGATTCGACGAGGGAGATCAGCGGCATCCGGTTCTGCAGGGCGATGTCGTCGGCACGCAACGTCTTGCGGAGCGTCCACGGGTTACTAGTTCCCCCGCGCACGGTGGGGTCGGTGGCCACGATGACACATTCGACGCCTTCGACCACACCGATGCCCGTGACGACGCTGCCGCCGACGGGAAACTCGGTGCCCCAGGCCGCGAGCGGTGAGAGCTCGAGGAACGGCGAGTCGGGGTCGAGGAGTAGTTCGATCCTCTCCCGCGCAAGCAACTTGCCTCGGTCGTGGTGTCGCCGGACGTACTTTTCTCCCCCGCCGGCGAGGGCCTTGCCGTGTTCTGTGTCGAGTTCGGCCAGGCGAGCACGCATTGTATCGGCGGCTGCGCCGTATTCGGTGGAGCCGGCATCCAGGGTCGAGATCAAGGTGCTCACGTGTGCTTCTCCAGCAGGACGGTAGGGATGTCGAGGTATCGGGCGCGCAACCATTCACCGAGGCCCTTGGCCTGGGGGTCGAAGCGGGCACGGGAGGCGACACCGCGACCGAGGATTCCCTCGATTACGAAGTTCACGGCCCGCAGGTTCGGGAGCAGATGACGTGTGACAGGCAAGGGTTCGATCTCGGGGAGCAGGTCCTTCAGCGTGTCGACGGTGAGAGTGTTTGCAAGCCATTGCCATTCGTCGTCGGATCGGACCCACAACCCGATGTTGGCGTCACCGCCCTTGTCGCCGCTGCGGGCACCGGCGATCGTGCCGAGCGGAACGCGACGAGTCTGTCCGGGCGACAGCGGCGCGGGCACACTCGGGTCCGGCAACGGTTCGAGGGTCCGGGTGGTCGCCGCGGCCGGGATGTCGACGCGGGTGCCGTCTGGCAACACTGCAATGTGCGGCACGCGGGTCGCCTCGACGTACTCGGCCGTGTAGACACCGTAGGCGGTGCCCGGGCCGGGCGGAGCGGTGACGAAGAACCCGGGAGAGCTTGCAAGGGCGAACTCGACCGCCGTGGAGGTGAATGCGCGTCCGACGACGTCGGGATCGGGATCGCGCGCAGTGCAGCGCAGCAGAGCGCTCGCGGTTTCCTCCGTGTCGGCATCGGCATGGTCGGTGCGAGCGAGAGTCCATTCGAGTTCGGCAGGCCGCCTCGGCAGATTCGATTCCATCTGAGATCGCACCAACTGAGCCTTCGCGTCGATGTCCAGTCCGGTGAGGACGAAGACGACCTCGTTGTAGAACCCGGCGAGCGCGTTGAGGCACACCTTCAGGGTCGGTGGGGGCGGCTCGCCCTTCACGCCGGTGATGCGGACACGATCGGGTGCTTCCCGGCTCAGCGTGGCGGTGTCGATGCGCGCGGTGACATCGGGGTTCGCGTAGCGTCCGCCCGTCACCTCGTACAGCAGTTGTGCGGTGACCGTGCCGACGGTGACGGCTCCTCCCGTGCCCGGGTGCTTCGTGATGGTCGCCGCGCCATCGGCCTCGATCTCGGCAATGGGGAATCCGGGGCGGACGAGGTCGTCGAGTTCGGTGAAGAACGCATAGTTTCCGCCGGTCGCCTGGGTACCGCATTCGATGACGTGCCCTGCGACAACAGCACCCGCGAGTGCATCGAAGTCATCAGGAGCCCAACCGAAGTAGGCGGCGGCGGGACCGACGATCACCGAAGCGTCGGTGACGCGCCCGGTCACGACGATATCGGCTCCGGCATCGAGGCACCGCGTAATGCCCCACGCACCGAGATACGCGTTGGCGGTCAGCGGGCGCCGGTCGGCGTCGAAACCGAACTCGTCGATGCGAGCAAGGAGATCGTCGCCTTCGACGTGGGCGATGCGCGGGGACAGACCGAGCCGATCCGCAACCGTGCGCAGCGCCGCGGCCAGACCCGCAGGATTGAGACCCCCGGCGTTCGCGACGATCCGCACCCCCTTGTCGAGGGCAAGACCCATGCAGTCCTCGGCCTGCCGCAGGAACGTCTTGGCGTAACCGAGATCCGGATTCTTCAGACGATCGCGACCGAGGATGAGCATCGTCAGTTCGGCGAGGTAGTCACCGGTCACATAGTCGAGTTCGCCGCCTTCGAGCATCTCGCGCATCGCCGACAGACGGTCACCGTAGAAACCGGAGCAGTTGCCGATTCGCACGACGCGGCTCACGCGATCCACTCCTGGACCGGGCGTCCTGTCCGCTGAGTAACGAGCGGACAGAGATCGTCGAGAAGCTCACGCAACTCCACCATGTGGTCAGCGTCACATGTCGCTGCTCTCGGAGCAAGCACTCATGACTGTTTCACGCGGCCCCTGGTCGTACCCCTCACCGCCGATAACGGGCTCACCGCTGTGCGCGGCGACGACGCCTCCCATCCGGCACGTCGGATTGCCCGGCCGGCTCTGCGGCTCCTCGACTGCTCCCGAACTCGGCGGCATCTGCGTCCGCACCTCGGCCGGTCAGTGCCTGCACCACCATCTCGAGGTCGTGCAGCGTCACCTCATCTGCCGACGAACGGCCTTCTTCATCTCGAACGGAACGGGCCATGACAACTCCTGACAGAAGAACCACCGACCGCACCGTCGACCGTCGCAACACGAACAGAACCATCGCCACACGAACCGGCACCGGCAAGGCACCGGGCCCGACATCATCGGCAGGCCTGCGACACCGGCAAGTCTAATCGCGCCCGGAAGTACTTTCGCCGCGATCGGTCGCGCGCACGTAACTTGCCAGGACGGCGAACCTCGAAATCGTCACGACTCCTCGTTCACGACTCCTGCCTACCCCGCGGCAGATACCGTGGATGCATACTTCACCGAGGTCAGGAGTTGCCGTGCCGGAGCTGGAGATCAAGCAGAAGGCCGAACTTTCCCGCAAGCAGGCATCCGAGCGGTTGATTGCACTCGGCCGCGCCTTGGCGACGGGATCCGAAGTGGAACTGGACTCGGGCGGTGACACCATTTCGCTCGTCGTCGCCGACCGACTCGAATGGGAACTCGAGATCGAGGTGGACGGCGACCAGGTCGAGATCGAGGTCGAATTCAGTTGGCGCGACGCACCATCCGACAGCCCAAAAGCCGATGCGGACGAGGAGGAGGACGAGGAACCGGACGAGGAAGCGGACACCGCCGAAGGTTCGGATGAGGACCCGGGTGAAGACGAGGACGAAGGCGAGCCGCAGCAAACCGAGCCGCGACGAAGAGCCCCGGTCAAGAAGACGGCGCGGCGTGGCCGGCCACGTAAACGCGTCGCCGACTGATCGATGCACAGCCCCTGCGCCGTTCCTCCTCTCTCGTCACCGTAGGGACGATGCAGCGCAGAGTCACCATTGACAGCTACTTCATCTCATTTGATACTTCAGAATCATGCTGCGCATCAGGTAGGTGATGGATGTGGCGGTCGAGGGAGGGAAACTTCTCGCGGGCCCTGGAGTCCGCCGAAGTATCGGACGCCTTTGCGCCACGCAGAAGTCGCCTGGATGCATTCCGGACCGCCGTCCTTATGCCGCATCGCGGAACCATCGCAGAGTCCAGGTTGCACCGATGAAGGCCGTCAGTTGCCATCGCGCGACGCTGTCGGTCGTCGACATCCCTACCCCCGGACCCAACCGAGGACAATTGCTCCTCGACGTTGTGCGTTGCGGCATCTGTGGATCGGATCTGCACGCAAGAGACCACATCGACGAGCTGACAGAGGCGATGTCTGCACTCGGTGTCAAACATGCTGCCGGCAGCGACATGCCGTTCGTCTTCGGGCATGAGTTCTGCGGTGAGGTGGCCGAGCGTGGCCGCGGCGTAAGTGGACGGTTCAAACCGGGCTCCAGGGTCGTATCGTTCCCGCTGCTGCGGGACCGCAACGGTGTGCACATGACAGGTCTGTCCCCGGCAGCGCCGGGAGCCTACGCAGAACAGGTATTGGCAGAGGCTGCACTTAGTTTCGTGGTACCCAATGGTCTGAGTTCCGACATCGCGGCACTGACCGAACCCATGGCTGTCGCGCTCCACTCCGTACGGCGCAGCGACATCTCGCGTCGTGATACCGCCATCGTGGTCGGTTGCGGTCCGGTAGGTCTAGCGATCGTGTGCCACCTGAAGGCGCAAGGGGTGGAAACGATCGTCGCTAGCGACCCGTCTCCGGGCCGCCGAGAACTCGCCCGACGATGCGGCACGACCCTCGTCGTCGACCCCACACAAAATTCGCCGTATGCGGCAGCACCTGGAGTGACGTCAGGTACCGAACTCTACGAGCTGGGTATGACTTCCATGGAGAAGTTACGGCGTCTACCCGGATGGGTGCCGCTCTACCGCATCGCTGAGAAGCTCGGCACGACCACACCGAAGCGTCCGGTCATTTTCGAATGCGTCGGCACCCCGGGCATGCTCGACTCGGTCCTGACATCGGCACCGTTCCATTCCCGTGTCGTAGTGGCCGGGGTGTGCATGGGCACCGACCGGTTCCGGCCGATGTTGGCCACCGGCAAAGAGATCGATTTGCGATTCGTCTTCGCCTACACGCCTCTGGAGTTCCGCGATACCTTGCATCTGCTCGCCGAGGGCAAAGTCGACGCAACAGCGATGGTCACCGGGACTGTCGGCTTACACGATGTGCCCTCCACATTCGAGGCCCTGCGCACTCCCCAGGACCAAGCCAAAGTACTGATCGACCCGTCCCTGGGTCGGCCCCGGCACCGTCCGTCTACCAGATGTACAGCGGGTACTCGGGAGCGCCGTTCAGGCGGTTGACGACAAGGCCGACGAGTACGAGCACCGCGGCAGCGGATCCTGCAAGGAGAATGAACTCCCAGCCGGGGACGGTTGTCGCGGTGGTCCCGATGACCGCAGTCGCCGCGGCCGGGGAATGTGGCACACGAGCGAGCATCATCGCAGCCAGAGCCAGGGCGCCGGCGAGCGCGCCGAGCCACAACGATTGGCCCAGCAGTCCGACCGAAGCGCCGACTGCGGCAGAGATGATTTGGCCGCCGACCACGTTGCGAGGTTGGGACAACGGAAGTTTCGGCGCCCCCACGACCAGGGCCATGCTGGCCGCCATCGAGGGGATGAGGAACGGACTTCCTGTCACCTCGGTCAGTGCGGCGAGCCCCAGAAGCCCGAGGGCCGCAGCAATCAGTGCGAGTGCGACCGTGCGCAGGGCCGGTCGTGGCGACGCGGAGGACCTCCACCTGGGACGACGAGCCGCGTCGAGGACGGGAGGGGACGACATGGACGGCGACGAATAGGCGACTGGGGCCCGCTGGGAGAACATCCGAACTCCTAACTAATGGTTAATGCATTAGCCGGGACTCTAGGGGTAGATTGAAGTACATCGCAAGCACGAATGCACGCAGAAGCCGATCGGGAGAGGACCGACCATGCGGACGCAGTACATCGAGAACGGCGTCCTGGTCCGGCCGCTCGAACCACCGTCCACCAATTTTCTGAGCAGCCGCTACTACGACGGTCGCGGCATCACCGACCTGTTCGACTCGCCCGACCGGGCCCACGCGTGGATGCAGACACTGAATGAAGAGATCAGCTTCCCTCGATCACCTTTCACACCGACCGAGGACCAGCTCGCGCAACTCCGACAACTCCGCGACACGCTCGGCTCCGTCTACCGCGACACGCTCGACGGTGATCCGGCCCAGGCAGCGGCCCACCTGCGCACGGTGCTCGATCGCACACGCATCACTCCCGGCATCGTTGTCGGTGACGATCGCCTCCACGTCCGCTGGACCACGGACTCCCACGACCCGTTCGAGGAATTGGTCGCCGAAATCGCCGTATCCGCAATCACAGCGGTAACCGGTCACGCGGCAACCTTGCTGTGCAAGTGCGAGGCACCACGGTGCGTGCTGTACTTCACCCGACTCAACGCACGTCAGCACTGGTGCAGTGACGTGTGCGGCAATCGCGCACGTGTCGCTCGCGCCGCGAGGACGCGCCGGAAATCGCATCCCGCAGAAGGCTCACAACCGAAAAGCGAGGCTCACAACCCTGGTGGTCGACCCTCCGGGTTGTGAGCCTCACTTCTGCATTGTGAGCCTCCCGTCGAACGCCATCTGCGGTCAGCGGGCGTAGCGGTCGGCGAGCTCGGCTCCGATCCGCGCCAGTTCCTCCTGCACCGAGACCAGCTCGAGGACCTCGACATCGTCGACTCCGTGAAGGTCCCCTGAGATACACCTCGCGACGGACGTGCGCACACCGACCCCGGCGACCGGCGACCTGCCCCCGCCTCGCTACGCTCCAGCTCATGAGTGAGCCGACTTCGACCTACGCCAACGTGACGCTCGACCCGCGTGCCAACGTCTACTTCGACGGCAAGTGCGTCAGCCACAACTTCCACCTGGCGGATGGAACCCGCAAGTCGGCCGGCGTGATCCTGCCCGCGACCCTGAACTTCGGCACCGCTGATCCCGAGGTCATGGAGCTGCACAGCGGCGCGTGCCGCGTCCGGCTCGCCGGCAGCGAGGACTGGACCTCCTACGGCGCAGGCGACTCCTTCTCGGTGCCCGGCGACTCGTCGTTCGACATCGAGGTCACCGAAGCCGTCAGCTACGTCTGCCACTACGGCTGACCACACCCTCAGCATGCGAGAACGCTCCCACCGAGTCCTGCTCGGTGGGAGCGTTCTTCCGTTCGTGGCGACCGGGCCACTACATACGAACCCGGCTCAGCCGGTGACCTCTGCGCGATCCGGCGAAGCTCCGGCCTGCGCCGTCCGCGGTGACGATGCGTGACCAACGAACATCGCCGACGCCACGATCCCGATGATCAGAACCGACGCGGGCAGGAGCATCGACTGGCTCAGCGCGGTGCTGAACTTCTCGGCGATCTGCTCCGGGAGAGCGGCTCCCATCGTGGCTCCTCCGCCTTCACCGGCTTGCACCTCACCGAGTCCTTGCGCGGCCATCAAGGACGAGATCAAGGCACCGATCGCGGCGCTGCCCAGCACCGAACCGACCTGACGGGTGGTGTTGTAGATGCCGGCACCGGCGCCCGCCTGATGGATGGGCAGGTTGTGCGTGGCGGTGGAGGCCAGCGGTGCCCAGATGCACGAGTTGGACACGCCGGCGATACCGGCGATGAGCAGGAACAGCACGATGGGGCTGTCCGGCGTCATGAGCACCGCGAAGCCGAAGATCGTCGCGGAGAAGAGCGTGAAGCCGACGGTGGGCAGCACCCGGGGCGGCATCCGGTCGGAGAACTTACCGATGAGCGGTGCCGTCAGACCGGTGACGATCGCCATCGGGGCGAAGATCAGGGCGGCTTTCGTGGGCGAGAATCCGCGGACCGTCTCGAGATAGAAGTAGGCCGGAACCATCAAGGCGGTCATGGCTGCGCCCATCGACGAGATCGCGATGTTCGACATCGAGAAGTTCCGGTCGCGGAACAGGGCCAACGGCACGAGGGGTTCGCCCTTGTTGCGCGCCTGGTTGAAGACGAACAGCACCATCACCGCGATACCCGCGAGGATCATCGTCCAGGTCCATACGTCCCAGTCGCGGCTGGAACCTTCCTGGATTCCGAAGACCAGCAGGAACAATCCGACGCCGCTGAGGATCACGCCGACGACGTCGAACTTGTGCGGTTGGGTCTCGAGACTGGGCACCAGCCATGCCGCCAACACGAAGGCGATGATGCCGACCGGGACGTTGATGTAGAAGATCCAGTTCCAGCCCTGCCAGTCGACCAGCACACCGCCGACCAGGGGCCCGAGCAGCGAGGCCAGACCGGCGACCGCGCCCCACAGACCCATGGCCGCGCCGCGCTTGTCGGGCGCGAAGGTGCGGGTGATGATCGCCATCGTCTGCGGCGTCATCAGCGCCGCGCCGAGTCCCTGGACGGCGCGGGCGGCGATGAGCATCTCGATGGTGCCGGAGGTCGCGCACCACAGCGACGCCGCGGTGAACACGACCAGGCCCGCGAGATAGACGTGCTTGGGTCCGAACCGGTCGCCGAGACGACCGGTGAACAGCAGGGGCACCGCATAGGTGAGCAGATAGGCGCTGGTCACCCAGACGACCTGATTGATGTCGGCCTGCAGGTCGGCCATGATCGCCGGGCTGGCCACCGCGACGATGGTCAGATCCAGCAGGATCATGAAGAACCCGACCACCAGGGCCGACAGGCCCCACCACGGATTACGTTCGGTTTGGATCGATTTCGTTCCTGTTCGTACCGGTCGAGCACGACCGGCGATCTATTGGGTCGAGGTGTCCCGGTTCGGTCGTTGCGCTACGACCGACCGGGACCGCTACTTTCCGCACTGCTCCTCCGCAGTTCGGCGGAGCTTGATCAGGTTGTCCTCGCGGCGCCTGAGCAGAAACTGGGTCGCTCGACATCGGCACGCTCGAGCGACCCCGGAATCGGCGCGTCCGGGTGGCAGAATGCCTGGGGGTGGAGGCCGATTCGCCGACGCACACCTGATGGGCACGTCCGAAGGAAGGACTTTCGAGTAGTCCGCTACGCATGGTTCCGCAGCACCGAGGGTGATGCTTCATTCGATGCCGCTTCCGGAGCAGGAGAGGATCCGTCATGGCCGACCTGGACTCCCCATCGACCCGCGAGGTCTGCGGAACGCCGGACAGGGCAGCGCGCACCGGCCCCGACAGGTGTCGGGAGCATTCCGGTCGTCGTTCACGTCGCGCATGATCCCGCGTCGCCGTCCCAGATCCTCAACTACGCCCAGTTCCCCGGCGGACCGGCAGCGACCGACGGTGTCGTCATCGCCCACTCGTGCTTCGGGACCACCGGCACAGCGCGACCTCCCTTCCATCTCGGTCGCACCGCGACATACGAGATCGGTCGCTGGTTGAGCCTACGCCGCATCTGGGGCGACGACGGCGATGCGATGCTCATGTTCACCTCCGGGCAGTCGCTCCGCATGCGGGCGTACCTGGAAGGACCGCGTGCGCCGTTCCTGCTCGGGGCGATGGACCCGGCCCAGACGGACCCACTTGCGCTCGGTCCGTCCGGCAACGGCGGGACACGAGCCGATACCTCGGCACTTGTGTCACTCGACGGCGAGGTGGACGAGCTGCGACGTCAGATCGCCTCGCTCCGGTCGCTTCTCGATCAGATCGGCGCAATCCTGGACCGCGTCGGCTGATCACCCACCACGGACCCGTCAGGACGCACTGTGAGCGAACCGTCGTCGATCATCGGTACCTGGTTCCATTCCTACGAGGAGGACACCGACACCGCGAGGGTCTACCGCCCTCGCGGGTTTCCGTTTCCTCGCTCACGAGGTCCTCACGTTCGAATCGGGGCAACCATGAACCTGAGATGAGCGGTTCCGGCCGATGCGACGCACCGGCCGGAACCCGTCGTTCGAATGCGGTCACGATCTGTGCAGCCACACATCGACGCTGCCGAACCCCATGTTGTCCGCGCGACCGTCCCCGGTTGTATCCACCAGGAACCGCGGGGATGCCGATCGGTGCGCCACGATCCGGCGTTGTACCCGAAAATGTTGACGGCGAGCTGCGGCACCCATACGAGGTGCCCGCGAGTGAAGCCGCAGACAGTGAACGTGTTGCCCTTCATCAGGCACGGGACGCCACCTGCGGCCGCGCAGTTCTCGAGGTCGGAAAGACCGAAGATCGTGTGCGGTCAGTGGTTGAGATGTTGCAGCCGTTCGTGTTCCGACAGTCCACCCCACACTCCGTGCGGTTCGCCGCTGAGTATCGCGTGGGTGCGGCACTCGGCCAGCACCGGGCAGTTCGCGCAGATGCGCTTCGCGACGACCTCGCGCCGCCTGCGGATGTTCGGTGGTTCGCCCTCCGGGGCGAAGAAGAAGTACTCGTCGGAGGTCCGGCAGTTGGCATGCTGCTGCCATCCGAGTCGCGGCCGGACACGCTCGGTCAGCATGGTCATCCGACCATCACCACCTCCAGTGTGCGGGGGCCGTGCACGCCCTCGACGCGTTCGAGTTCGATGTCCGACGTCGCGGACGGTCCGCTGATCATCGTGATCGGCCGCTCCGGGACGAGCCGGGCCAGCGCTTCGGGCACTCCCACCTCGACGTCGCCCATCGCCACCACACACACGTGCAGGTCGGGGACCAGTGTCAGCGCGCGTCGCCCCTGGTCGGGGTTGCCGTCGAGGAAGATCGTGCCCGTCTCGGCGCAGGTGACCGCAGAGCCGGTGACGACCCCGTCGAGATCACCGAGGTCGGCTGCAGGTCGGTCGGTGGAGTCGACCACCACCTCGCCACCGAACTCCGCCATCCACGAGCGTTCCAGGCCCTCCGGGATCCCGACGCGGCGCACCCCGCGATCCGTGAGAATCTTCGCCAGCACGACGGGTAGATCCTCCGGCGTGCTCTGGTGCACGTGGGCCTTGTAGTCGACCAGTCGGTCGACCAACAGCTCACGGCGTTCGGCGTCCGGCAGGGTGCGTCCGAGACGGTAGTCGCGCGGTACCTCGACCGGTGCCGGCGGTGCCAGGGTCTGCGCCGAACGGATCCGGCCGAGAATCGCGTCGCGACTGCTCATCGCTGCTGTCCTTCCTCGCGTGCCTTCGCGAGCGCGGCACGTCCTTCGTCGGATGCCCACCATTGCCGGAAGGTCTGTTTCGGCGGGGCCGGCATGTCGCGGGCGTCTGTCCAGCCGGCCAGTGGACCGGGAAGATGGGTGATCTTTCCCTTTTTGCCGGCGAGGACGCGGCCGAGCCCGGCGGCCTTCTGCGCGGCCGTCCAGCGTCGTGAGGTCGACATGGCCAGCGAGGCGGCCTTCATCGCCGCGGCCTCGGGTCCGAAGCGGGCGTGTTCGACCTTCTGGTGGCGCAGTTCCACCAGCAACGAGGGGATGTCGATCTTGACGGGGCAGGCGTCGTAGCAGGCACCGCACAGGCTCGATGCGAACGGCAGGCTGGCGTTGGGGTCGTCGGGTTCGTCCATCCCGGCCAACTGCGGGCTGAGGACGGCGCCGATCGGGCCCGGATAGGTCGAGCCGTAGGCGTGGCCTCCGGTGCGCTCGTAGACCGGGCACACGTTCAGGCAGGCCGAGCAACGGATGCAGTGCAGTGCTTCACGTCCGATCTCGTCGGCGAGCGCGGCGGTGCGGCCGTTGTCCAGCAGTACGAGGTGGAATTCCTGCGGGCCGTCGCCGGGGGTGACACCGGTCCACATCGACGTGTAGGGATTCATGCGCTCTCCCGTCGACGAGCGCGGCAGCAGCTGCAGGAACACCTCGAGGTCGCGGAAGGTGGGCAGCAGCTTCTCGATACCCATGACGGTGATGAGCGTCTGCGGCAGCGTCAGGCACATGCGGCCGTTGCCCTCGGATTCGACGACGGCGAGGGTGCCGGTCTCGGCGATGCCGAAGTTCGCGCCCGACACCGCAACCGGCACCGTCATGAACTTGTGTCGCAAGAATTTTCGTGCCGCGGCTGCGAGATGACGGGGGTTGTCGTCGAGGTCGGGGTCGACGTCCGGCATCTCACGCAGGAAGATCTCGCGGATCTCGGCGCGGTTGCGGTGGATGGCAGGCACGAGGATGTGCGAGGGCTTGTCGTGGCCGAGCTGGACGATGAGCTCGGCGAGGTCGGTCTCGTAGGCCGCGATCCCTTGTTCCTCGAGGTGCTCGTTGAGTCCGATCTCCTGGGTGGCCATCGATTTGACCTTGATGACCTCGTCGGATCCCGTCTTCCGGATCAGGTCGGTGACGATGGCGTTGGCCTCGGCGGCGTCGGCCGCCCAGTGCACCACGCCGCCGCGCGCGGTCACCGCCTCCTCGAGCTGGGTGAGCAACTCCGGGAGGCGGTTGAGCACGTCGGTCTTGATGGCGGCGCCGGCGTCGCGCAGTTGCTCCCAGTCGGGCAGTTCCCCGGTGACGTCCAGTCGCTTGGCACGGATCGTGTGGGTGGCCTTGCCGATGTTGCGGCGCAACTGCGGGTTCGCGAGTTCCTGGTGCGCTGCGTCGGGAAACTTCCTGATGCCGCGCAGATTTCCGGATCCACGCGGCGGGACGACGGGCATACCGAGTGCGGTCACGCGGGCACTCCCTTGGGGGCGACGGCCGGTTCCACGGAGGCGAGGATCTCGGCGAGGTGGATGGTGCGGGTACCGGTGCGCAGTCGTGTGAGACCGCCACCGATGTGCATCAGGCACGACGAGTCGCCGGCGCTGCAGTATTCGGCACCGGTGGCGGCGACATTGTTCAGCTTGTCGGCGAGCATCGCGGTGGAGGTCTCGGCGTTCTTGATCGCGAAGGTGCCGCCGAATCCGCAGCACGAGTCGGCCTCGGGCAGTTCGACGAGGTCGATCTCGCGCACGGCCCGCAACAGCTGGAGCGGCTTCTCCCCCACTCGCAGCATCCGCAGCGAGTGGCAGGTGGGGTGATAGGTCACCCGGTGGGGGAAGTAGGCGCCGACGTCGGTGACGCCGAGGACGTCGACGAGGAATTCGGACAACTCGTACGTCTTGGCCTTGACGGTGTCGACCCGCCCGCACAACGACGCGGAACCGTAACGGGAGGCGACGATTTCGTGCTGGTGGCGAACGGATCCGACGCATGATCCGGAAGGGGCGACGACGGCGTCGATACTGGTGTCGTCGAAGGCGTCGACGTAGTTCTCGACGAGCGGCAGCGCGTCGGGTTGGTAACCCGTGTTGACGTGCATCTGGCCGCAGCAGGTCTGGCGTTCGGGGAAGACGACGTCGTGCCCGAGCCGGGTGAGGAGCAGGGCGGTGGCCGAAACGGCTTTCGGGAACATCGTGTCGCCGAGGCACGTCGCGAACAGGGCGATTCGCATGGAGATCTCCGCATCGGGGGTGTGGTCTGACCACATTGAACCACACGTTCCGGAGATGCGCCGCACATTTTCGGATATCGACCGCACATTCCGTCAGGGGGTCGACTGTGACGCGGACCATGGTGTACCTTCACGTGGTCTGACCACATCGGTCGAAATCACATCCGCCGCCGACAGCGGCGCAACCACAGGAGTTTCGTGTGGCAACCCGTATATCGGCGGTGACATTCACTCCCGCCACTGACGCCATCGCAGGCAGCCTCACCGCATCGGCTCTCGTGGGCCTTGCGCCGCTGCTGACATTCTTCGTCCTACTCGCCGGCTTCAAACTCAAGGCCTGGTATTCCGGACTCGGTGCCCTCGTCGTCGCGCTCGTCGTCGCGATCATCGGTTTCGACATGCCCGCGCCGCTGGCCGGCCTGTCCGCCCTGCAGGGCATCACCTTCGGGCTCTTCCCGGTGATGTGGATCGTGATCACCGCGATCTGGTTCTACGAACTCACCGTCGTCAGTGGCCGGTTCGAGGATCTGCGGCGCATCTTCAACTCGATCGGTCACGGCGACATGCGGATCCAGGCGATGCTCATCGCCTTCTGTTTCGGCGGCATGCTCGAAGCACTCGCCGGATTCGGCGCACCCGTCGCGATCACCGGCGCCATGCTCGTCACCCTCGGTATGCCCGCCCTGCGGGCCGCGGTCACGGTCCTGATCGCCAACACCGCACCGGTCGCCTTCGGCGCCATGGCCATCCCGATCACCACCGCCGGCGCCCTGACCGACATCCCCGCCACCGAGATCGCTGCCGTCGTCGGCCGTCAGACACCCGTCCTGGCGCTCTTCGTGCCGCTGTTGCTGCTCTTCCTCGTCGACGGTCGTCGCGGTGTCCGGCAGGCCTGGCCGATCGCACTGGTCACCGGCACGACCTTCGCACTCGCCCAGTTCTGGTGCTCGAGCCACTTCTCGTACGAACTCACCGATGTCGTCGCCTCGCTCGCCGGCCTCACCGCAGCCGTGCTCATGCTCCAGGTCTGGAAGCCGCGGACCCCCGAGGACCAACTATCACGCACCCGCACCCGCACCGATGCCGTCGCGGTCCAGGCCGGGAAGGAGGGACCCGGAGGCGCTCACGCTCCGCAGCGTCCCGTCGCCGACGAATCGCTGACCGCTTCGCGCGTCGTCATGGCCCTGTTCCCGTATCTACTGGTCATCACGGTGTTCGGTATCGCGAAGCTGTGGACCGTCGGTGTCGATCTGCCGGAGCGTCTCGCCGCCACCGACGTCAAGATCGAGTGGCCCGGCCTGTACGGCAATCTGATCACGGGCAACGGCGACGCATCGAGCAGCGCGGTCTACACGTTCTCGTGGCTGTCGTCGCCGGGAACACTGCTGCTGCTCAGCGGCGCGATCGTCACCCTCGTCTACGCACGGTGGGACAGCGGTGGCATGTTCCCGCTGACCGTCCGCCGGGCCGCGGCCACCTTCGGCACCACCGTCGTGAGGATGAAGCTCGCCATCGCCACGGTGGCCACCGTCCTGGGTCTGAGCTACGTGATGAATCAGTCCGGCCAAACCGTCGCGATCGGCACGTGGCTCGCCGGAACCGGCGCGATCTTCGCCCTGTTCTCCCCGATCCTCGGTTGGCTCGGCACCGCCGTCACAGGCTCGGACACCTCCGCCAACGCCCTGTTCGCCCGCCTGCAGCAGGCCGCCGGGCAGACCGCCGGCATCGACCCGACTCTGCTGGTCGCGGCGAACACCTCCGGTGGTGTGGTCGGCAAGCTGATCAGCCCGCAGAATCTCACCATCGCTGCCACCGCAGTCGATCGGCCGGGCAGCGAATCGGTGTTGCTGCGCAAGGTGATCGGCTACAGCGTCGCGATGCTCGTCATCCTCTGTGTGCTGGTCTACCTGCAGTCCACCCCGGTGTTGTCCTGGATGCTTCCCTGATCCGGAATCGACTAGGCTCTGAAGTCATGTCGTCGTCCGAGGGTCGTGCGTGGGAGCAGGTGCTCAACCACTTGGAGCAGATGCTGGTCACGGGAGAACTCGGCCCGGGCCAGCGTCTGCCCCCGGAGCGCACGCTCGCCGCACAACTCGGCGTCGGCCGGTCCTCTGTTCGTGAGGCGCTGCGGGTGATGGAAGCCCTCGGTCTGCTCAGCACCCACACCGGATCCGGGCCGAACGCCGGCGCGATGATCGTCTCGCGACCCACCGGCGGGATGTCGATGCTCATGCGCCTGCAGGTCGCCGCGCAGAACTTCCCGGTCTCCGACATCGTCCGCACGCGCCTGGTGCTCGAGACGGAAGTGATGCAGACTCTGGCCGACCGGACCCCGGCACCGGAACTCATCCAGGCCGAGGAACTCTTGGACGCGATGGACGATCCGGAGTTGGCCGCACCCGAGTTCCTGGTTCTCGATGCCCAGTTCCATGTCGCGATGGCCGACGCGGCGGGCAACCTCGTCGTCGCGGCGATGATGGCCGGTCTGCGCGACTCCATCGAGAGCTACGTCCTCGCGGGCGCACCAAGTACCGACTGGCCCATGACCTGCGTGCGGCTGCGTCACGAGCACCGTGGTCTCGTCGACGCGGTCCGCGCCGGCGATGCCACGCTCGCCCGCAAGCGCATCGTCGAGCACATCCGCGGTTACTACACTCAGAGTTTCGGCGCCGACGCGTTCTGACGTCCGACTCGGGCGATGTCCACCGAAGGGTCTGTGACCGGTTCGGGGACGCGTGTGGATCGTCGGCGATCGACCAGCACCGCGAATACCACGATGAGCAGCAGCGACCACCCCCCGGTAGGGCGCATGTACTCGGCATACCGTCCCGCCTCCACCCATCTGCCCGAGTACCATTCGTCGGCACTGAGGAAGCCGTACACCGCCAGCCAGGCCGGCCAGTTCCGCATCACGGACTGTGGGAGGACCACGCTCATGAGCAACGGGAACAGGAGCATCGAGTAGTACATCTGCCCGAGCGAACCGAGCAGGAACGACGCGGTCATCAGCACGCCGGCACCGGTGACGACGAAGAACACCTCGTCGTGCCGGTGGTAGCGGTGGAGCAGATACATCGTGGCCGCGGCGAGGAACGCGAAACCGATGCGCAGCGCGAGGATCAGTGGTTCGGGCAGACCGTAGTAGGTGCCATTGCCGGTGATCGAACTGTTGAAGTAGTCGCGGGACTGCAACAGATACGGAACGGTGCGTTCGACGAACTGCCACGGATCCGCAGCCCACGGCCACGCCAATGCGGTGAGCCCGACCGGCACCAATGCGGCGGTCAGGAGAACCTTGCTCTGGCGGCGCAGCACGGGAAGCAACAGCAACGGCGCGAGAATCGGTTTGATCGCGAAGGTCACCCCGATCGCCGCGCCCGCCCAGAGGTCCCGCCGCGCCAGCAACAGCGTCAGGAACGCCACCTGGCCGAGCAGGATCACCCCGTTGATGTTGGTGAACACCAGGGTGTTGATCACCGATTCGGACGCGAAGGCGACCGTCACCGCGATCGGGAACACCGTCGATCGCGCCGTGTACCCGAACATCCGCACGACGAGATACACGGCGACGAGGACGGCCGCCGCGTTGACCCCGATGAACGCCCATCGCGAGAGTTCGTGTTCGAGGACCGCGAACGGTGCGATCAGCAGCGAACCCGACGGCGGGGAGAGGTAGTGCGGGTCGACGTGTTCGTACGTCGCTGTGTAGACCGGTTCACGGTTCCAGAAGGCGACGGCTGCGCGGTAGACGCCAGTGAAGTCGTCCGTGCGCGCACCGTCCACGGCGCGGATCACCGTGCGATGGACGACGAGCATCACGGCGACCGGCCAGAAGACACACTTCAGCAGAGCCTGCGGTGACCGCACGGTCGGCTGGACCCACCACGGCCCACCGTCCCGACCGCGATCCGAGCTCTCGCTCATCGCTGATAAACGTCGGGAATCCCGTCGCCGTCCTCGTCGACCCGCTCGGCTGCCGTGATCCTGCGGTAGGCACGGTTACGGGCGACGAGAACAGTCGAGGCCAGAGCGGCGCTGAGCAACGATCCGCACAGCACGGCCACCTTCACGTGATCGGCTGCGACGGTGCCTGCACCGTAAGCGAGGTCGCCGATGAGCAGGGACACCGTGAAGCCGATACCGCCGAGCAGGGACACACCCAGCACGTCCACCCAACTCAGCTCGTCGTCGAGATGTGCTCGGGTGAAGCGCGCCACCAGGTAGCTGACCCCGAAGATTCCGACGACCTTGCCGACGACCAGACCGGCGATCACCCCGGCGGAGATGGGATCGGTGAGGGCGTTCGCCAGGCCGGTGAATCCGCCGACGGTGACGCCGGCGGCGAAGAAGGCGAAGACCGGCACGGCAATTCCGGCGGACAGCGGCCGGATCCGGTGTTCGACGTGCTCGGCGACCGGAATCGTGCGGTCCCCCACCTGCCGGGCGACGGGAACCGCGAAGCCGAGCAGTACACCGGCGATGGTCGCGTGCACACCGGATTCGTGGACCAGCCACCAGGTCACTGCCGCCAACGACGCCAGGAGCCACCAGGCACCGAAGCCGCGTCGGAGCGCGATGCCGAACAGCGCCGACGGGATCAGCGCCCCGCCCAGGTAGAGCAGGTTCACCTCGTCGGTGTAGAAGACCGCGATCACGGTCACGGCGAGCAGGTCGTCGACCACGGCGAGGGTGAGCAGGAACGTTCGCAGCGCCGACGGGAGATGACTACCGATGACGGCGAGAATCGCTACGGCGAACGCGATGTCGGTGGCCGTCGGGACCGCCCATCCGTTCAACGCGTCGGCGCCACCACGAAGATTGATGACGGCGAAGATCACGGCCGGGACGATCATGCCGCCCAGGGCGGCGGTCACCGGCATGGCGGCACGCCGCAGGTCCCGCAGACTGCCTTCGACGAATTCCCGTTTGAGCTCGACGCCGACGACGAAGAAGAACACGGCGAGCAGTCCGTCGGCCGCCCAGGTGCCCAGGGACAGGTCCAGGTGCCATGACGCCGGACCGATACGGGTCTCCCGCAGGGCGTGGTAGGAATCCGACCATCCGGTGTTCGCCCAGATCAATGCGATGACGGCGCCGATGAGCAGCAGGACACCGCCGACGGTCTCCTTGCGGAGGATCTCCGTCACACGGCGTGTGTCCTGCCATGTTCCGCGAGAGAGGAAAGGGACTCCGGAGAAGATGTTCGGCATCACAGGTCCTCGGAATTCTCGACGGCACGCGGTACGCGAACGTGGACCGGCTGGGTCGGATGCACCCGATCCGCATGGGCGGCAGTATGTTCCGATCCTCTGAGTGGAATCGGATACCGAAAACTAGGGCATCCCTGCGATTTCGGTGTCGGACGCCGACACGCAGCAGGGAGGCCGATGCGACCTCCGGCGCTGCGGTGGGCATGCCTCGCGAGAGTGCCGCTCACTGCGCCGGCTGCAGAGCTCGGGCGCGACGGGTGGCGACGGGACAGACGGGTACAGACACGGGTCCTCCGGTTCGACGACGTAATTCCTTCTGCCGACCAGACTTCCCGGCGCACCGAGATCGACCGTACCGCATCGGGTCAGTTCGACGCGGTGCCCGTCACATTCTCCTCGGGAGCGACCCGAACGGCGACCGTGGGTTCGTTCGTACCCGCATCCGGCGAGACGACGGTGGGATCGACGACGAGCACAGGCACATGAGAGTGCCCGATGAGGTATTCGGCGACGCTACCGAGCATCCGGGAAGACATGCCTCGTCCGCGGCGCCCCACGACGAGAACGTCGGCGTGATGTTCCTCGGCGAACCAACCCAGGCATCGACCGGCCGGGCCGGCGAGGACGGCATATCCCACCGAAATATCACCCATCGATTCGACGGCCTGCTCGAGTCGTCGTCGCACCGTGGCGAGAAGTTCGGAGTCCGGATCGCCGGCGTCGTCGTAGGAGATCACGACGACGAGTTCGAGCACTCCCCCGGCGGGGCCGAACAGTCGTCGCGCCGCATCCAGCGCATGCTTGGCCTCGGTGGATCCGTCGTAGCCGACCATCACGCGAAGTCCGCCCTCGTCGACCTCCCCGGCGTGCTGCCGGGCCACCGTCGTCACTTCGACGGACCGGGGAACACGCTCGATGCGCTCGAAGGCGATGGGGACGAACAGCGGTCCGAGGATGACGGCGATGATCGTCCAGCGAGGGTCGTGGCCTCGACGTGCCATCCACAGACCGGTCACGAGTCCTGACAGCACCCATACGACGAGGAAGGCGACGAAGACTGCCCAGTTCATGGCGTGCCCCCAGATGCGTGCGCCGAGAAGAGGTGTACCGCTGCGTTCATGTCATCCTCCGGGGTCGTCGAAGAAACCTGTTCCCGCCGACCAGTCTTCCCGGCACACCAGGGGAGACGATACCCGACCCGGCCGCGTGATCTCACCCGTTGTTCCGACAGGTCTGCGCGCGGAGGACGTCGCCGCGAGGTCGCCCCCCGTCAGCGTCGCGCCGGGCCCCCTGCGGCATCCGTCCGATCACCGTCCTGCAACTGCCGGATGGCGTCGACCAGCGGTGCGAGGACGGGTTCGGCCGCGGCTTCGTCGAGCGCCTCCCGCAGGGCGGTGTTGTGGGTGGGCCGGGCCTCTTCGAGCAGGTTCCGCCCGGCAGCGGTGACGTCGGTGTAGATGCCGCGGCGATCGGTGGGACACAGATAGCGCGAGAGCAACCCACGATCCTCGAGCCGGGTGACCAGCCGCGTCGTCGCGCTCTGACTGAGGACCACAGCGTCGGCGACCTGGCGCATCTGCAGGTGCCCGCCCTCCCCGTCGTGCTGACGGTTGAGCACGTCCAGCAGCGAATATTCGCGCACGCTCAACTCGTGGCCGGACTGCAGAGCGCTCTCGATCCGGTTCTCGATTCGCCCGTGCAGGAGCGACAGCGCCGACCAACTGTTGGCCAACGCAGTCATCGACGGGTCCGTGGCGGTCATGGTTGGCTCCTGGGTCGGCTCGTACGAACAGGTGACGCGGACGGCATGCCGACGTCGCCACATCGCTCACTATACCCGCGCTTGCAGTTAGTCGGCGTCTGCAATTATTGTCTACGCCAGTAAAGCGCGTCTGCGTCTCTTCTCGATCGAAGGATCGTTCTCATGCCACTCGCCCTGCTGGCCCTGGCCATCGGTGCCTTCGGAATCGGCACCACCGAGTTCGTGATCATGGGGTTGCTCCCCCAGGTCGGATCGGATCTCGGAGTGTCGATCCCCACCGCCGGATATCTCGTCACCGGCTACGCCCTCGGCGTCATGATCGGCGCCCCGATCATGACGGCGCTCGGCACCAGGATCTCCCGTAAGAACATGTTGATGCTGCTCATGGTCCTGTTCGTCCTGGGCAATGCCGTCTCTGCCCTCGCGCCCACCTTCGCCGTCATGCTGATCGGCCGCGTGGTCGCCTCCCTCGCTCATGGAGCGTTCTTCGGCATCGGCTCGGTGGTCGCCGCGGAGCTGGTGGCACCGCAGAAGAAGGCCGCTGCCATCTCCCTGATGTTCACCGGACTGACGGTGGCCAATGTCGTCGGCGTCCCACTGGGTACCTTCGTCGGCCACACCGCGGGCTGGCGGGCGACGTTCCTGGTCGTCGCCGCGCTCGGCGTCGTCGGTCTCGTGGGCGTCGCGAAACTCGTCCCCGACGTCCCCCGACCCGAGGGCGTCCGGCTGCGTCACGAGATCGCGGCGTTCAAGAACGTCCAGGTCGTGCTGGCCATGACCATGACGGTCCTCGGCTTCGGGGGCGTGTTCGCCGCGATCACCTACATCGCACCGATCCTGACCGATGTCGGCGGTTTCGCCGAGTCCTCCGTCCCCTGGCTGATGGCCGTGTTCGGAACCGGCATGATGGTCGGCAACCTCGTCGGGGGACATTTCGCCGACCGCAATCTCATGCCGATGCTCTACACCGCCCTGGCCGGTCTGGCCGTGGTGCTCGGTCTGTTCACCTTCCTGGCCTCCGACAAAACCGTGTCCGTCGCGGCGGTCTTCCTGATCGGCGCTCTCGGTTTCGCGACCGTCCCGCCCCTGCAGAAGCATGTCCTCGACCATGCGCACGGCGCGCCGACCCTGGCGTCCGCCGCCAACATCGGTGCCTTCAATCTCGGCAACGCTCTGGCCGCCTGGCTCGGCGGCATGGTGATATCTGCCGGATTCGGGTACACGGCACCCAACGCCGTCGGGGCCGTTTTGGCCGCGTCCGCACTGATCCCGGCGGTCCTGTCCCACCGACTACAGCGAAAGGACGATCACGCCAACGCAACTCGCCCATCCGCAGAACCCGACCTCCACAGCACCTCCCGTACTGCCGTCGACCCCGTCCGACTCTGATCCCGAACTACGCGAACACCCCCGAAGGAGCACCATCTCGTGACATCGTCCACGATCCCCACCGTCACCCTGAACAACGGCGTCGAGATCCCCCAGCTCGGCTTCGGCGTCTTCCAGATCCCCGAGGACGAGACCACTGCGGCCGTCAGTTCCGCACTCGAGACCGGCTACCGCCACATCGACACCGCCGCGATCTACGGCAACGAGGCCGGCGTCGGCCGCGCGCTGGCGGACTCCGGACTGTCCCGCGACGAGCTGTTCATCACGACGAAGGTGTGGAACTCCGATCAGGGCTACGACGCCCCCCTCCGTGCCTTCGACACGAGCCTCGCCGCGCTCGGCCTCGATCGTCTCGACCTCTACCTGATCCACTGGCCGACCCCGGCCCGCGACCGCTATGCCGACACCTGGCGTGCCCTCGAACGGCTCGTCGAGGAAGGACGCCTCCGCGCCGCGGGCGTGTCGAACTTTCAGCCCGCCCACCTGCAGCGCCTGCTGGACGGCAGCTCGCTCGTCCCGACGATCAACCAGATCGAATTGCATCCCGGTCTGCAGCAGAGCGAACTGCGCGCCTTCCACGCCGAACACGGAATCGCCACCGAGGCGTGGAGCCCGCTCGCCCAGGGCGCCGTGCTGAACGACGAGGCGATCACGTCGATCGCCGAACGCACCGGCAAGTCGCCGGCCCAGGTGGTGCTGCGCTGGCATCTGCAGCTCGGCAATGTCGTCATCCCCAAGTCCGTCACGCCGTCCCGGATCCGGGAGAACTTCGAGGTCTTCGACTTCGAGCTGACCGACGAGGACATGTCGACCATCGCCGGTGCCGATCGCGATCTGCGCACCGGACCTCATCCGGACGAGTTCAACTGACAGACCTCGCGGCTCCGGGCGGATCCACCGCCCGGAGCCGGTAAGGCGCTCGAAGAGCTGCGTTCAGGTGTATTCGACGGTCATCCTGTCGATGCTCCCGTCGAACGGGAACGGTGCCCGGTCGAAATAGTCGAGCGAGACCGGTGAACCCAGGCAGGTGCCGATGTCCAGGCAGTCGTTGGCCGTGAACAGCAACGGCGCACTGACCGGCACGACGGTCTCCCCCACCGACTGCCCATCGACGGACATTCGGACGTTCAGCGGACCACCGGGGCGCGCTTCGGCGTACTTGGTGACCACCTCGACGAGGTGGTGCCCGGGTGCGACGCGGCTCGCCGAACGCATCTTCGTCCGCATCAGGATGAACAGGTTGTACTCGTAGCAGAGATAGCCGTCGTCCGCGAAGCACGTCAGGCCACCACCGTTGGCACCCAGCGCATATAGGACGCCGTGCGCCCGCTCCGGGAAGGTCACCTCGATGCAGACCCGGTTGTTCTTGTTTCCCAGTGCAGGAGCACAGAATTCGGGCATACGGGCGACGTCGCCGGTGAAATCCCAACTCGTGTACGGCGTGGTGATGCGTTGTTCCGGATGGATTGCCGCGACCCAGAGGCCCCCGCCGATGGGAAGGGCGTTGTTCTTGGCCGCTTCGATCGCGAACATCTCCCGCATCTGGGCCAACTTCTCGGGGTACTGCTCGGCGAGGTCGCGGTTCTGCGTCCAGTCCTCGTCGAGGTTGTACAGCTCCCAGGTGTCGTCGTCCGGGCTCCAATCGCGGATTCCGCCGGGCAGGCCGGGCAGCCACGGTGCGCGGGGCCCGAAGGCCGACGCCATCCATCCGTCGTGGTAGATCGCTCGGCTGCCCATGACCTCGAAGTACTGGGTGAGTTTGCCCGCCGGCGCGTCACGGTCCACGAAGGTCCGGGCGAAACCGGCGCCGTCGATCGGATCCTGCGGAATCCCGTTGACGGTCCGCGGCGGTGTGATGCCCAGTAGCTCGTAGAAAGTCGGTACCAGGTCGTTGCAGTGCAGGAACTGGTTGCGTGGGGTGCGCTCCGGCGTGATGCGCGCAGGCCAGCGCACCACCATGGGATTGCGGGTTCCCCCGAGATGGGACGCGAGAAGCTTCATGCCCTTGTAGGGTGTGCTCCCCGCCCACGCCCACCCGGCGTGGTACATGTTGTCCGTTTTCGGGGAGCCGAGAACATCGAGTCCGCCGAGTTCGTCGAGGGCCGCGATGTGCTGGGCCGTGGTCGTGGGGATCCCGTTCTGCGCGAGCAGTTCGCTGATGGTGCCGTTCTGGCCCTCACCGGACGACCCGTTGTCGCCCCAGATGTAGAAGACCAGGGTGTTGTCGCGATAGCCCAGCCGGTCGAACTCGTCGAACAGCCGCCCCACCTGGACGTCGCAGTGTTCGGCGTATCCGGCCGCGACCTCCATGAGGCGTCGTTGGAAGGGCTTCTCGTCGTCGGGGATGTCGTCCCAGGCCGTCATGGTGGGATGCCGCTCGGTGAGTTCGGCCTCCGGTGGGATCCAGCCCTTCTCCTTGGCCCGCTCGAACACCCGCTCGCGATAAGCGTCCCATCCGTCGTCGAACTTGCCCGCATACCGGTCGGCCCACGGCTTCATGATGTGGTGCGGCCCGTGCAGACAACCGCTGGCCCAGTACATGAAGAACGGCCGGGACGGATCGAGCGCCTTGTGGCGGCGCAACCAGCCGATCGCGTCGTCGGCAAGGTCCTCACTGAGGTGGTAGCCCTCCTCGGGAGTCTTCGGAGGCAACACGACGGTGGTGTTGCGGACGAGATTCGGCTCGTACTGCGACGCCTCGCCGGCGAGGAAACCGTAGAAGTAGTCGAAACCGACTCCGGTGGGCCAGTTGTCGAAGGGACCCGCTGCGGTGGTCTCCTCCGCAGGGGTGTTGTGCCACTTGCCGAAAGCCGCTGTGGTGTAACCGTAGTGGCGCAGTACCTCGGCTCCGGTGGCGCTCGACTTCGGGATGTGCCCAGAATAGCCGTCCCAGTCGTTGGCCAGTTCGGCGATCTGCCCGTTTCCGACGCGGTGATGGTTGCGTCCGGTCAACAACGATGCGCGGGTGGGCGAACACATCGCCGTGGTGTGGAAGCGGTTGTAGCTGATGCCTTCGTCGAGCAGGCGGTCGAGCGTGGGTGTGCTCACCTCGCCGCCGAATGCGCTCGGCAGACCGGGGCCCGCGTCGTCGATGAGGACGACCAGGATGTTCGGGGCGTCGTCGGGAAGGCGACGGTGCTGTGCGCGTGGGCTGTAGACCGATTCCTGCATGGTCCGTCCTGCGATGCTTCCCGACGGCACCGGTGGGAACGGCAGAGTTTCTCCGCCCGGGATCGGATCCGGACGCAGATCCTGGCTCATGGTGGATGCCTCTTCTCACCCCATCCGTTCCCAGTACACCACCGGTATCGGGCCGCACACACCCCTGATCAGGGTGAAACCTGCCCTGTTACGGGCGAATGATGCAGCGGAATCCGATATGGCACGTCGCGGTCTCCTCGGTGTCACCCTGACGGGCCGCGGGTCGGTACCGCAGGCAGTAGTTCGGGGCGCACAGATGCGATCCGCCCTTGATGACACGGCGCGGATACGCCTCGCGCGGATCGTGTTCGGCCTTGTCGACGCGGGGATTCGTCGGGATGCAGCACGACGACGCCGGCGCGACATTCTTGCCGCTCGAAGCATGGTTCGCGGTGAAGTAGTCGGCGGTCCACTCCCACACGTTGCCCGCCATGTCGTGGAGCCCGTATCCGTTCGGCCGGAAGTGTCCGACAGGTGAGGTTCCGGCGAATCCGTCCGTTTCGAGGTTCTGCCACGGGAATTCGCCCTGCCAGACGTTCCCGCCGGGCCGGCCCTTCGGTTCGTGCTCGTCGCCCCATGTGAAGGCCGTGCGGTCGAGTCCGCCGCGGGCGGCGAACTCCCATTCGGCCTCGGTCGGCAGTTCCTTGCCGGCCCACTCGGCGTAGGCGCGGGCATCGAACCACGACACGTGGGTGACGGGATGGCGTTCCCGCCCGCCGACGGTGCTCCCCGTCCCTTCGGGATGACGCCAGTTCGCGCCCGGGACGAACGACCACCACCTCGTGTAGTCATCGAGCGGTACCGGCCCCGGAGGCGGCGTGAACACGAGCGAGCCGGGCACGAGCAGGGACGGATCGGCGCCCGGATAATCGGCGGGGTCCGGCGCGACCTCCGCGGTGGTGACGTATCCGGTGTCCTTCACGAAGCGCCGGAACTCGGCGACGGTCACCGGGTGCGTGTCCATCCAGAACCCGTCGACCGTCACCTGGTGGACCGGTCGCTCCTCCGGATAGAAATCCTCCGACCCCATCCAGAACATGCCTCCGGCGATGAGAGTCATGTTCTGTGTCGCAGCACGCGTCATGACGTCAGCCTCGCACGGCCCGGGTCGGGGCGCGAGGGACGCACCGACGCGACGAGACCGCGCATTCACCGGTCCCGTCCCTGCCCCGTACCGCAGACTCGGGATATGCCCTCCACGACGACGGAACTGTCCCCGATGCTGGCGACCCTCGGTCCGCCGCCGACCGGGAACTGGGCGTTCGAGATGAAATGGGACGGCCAGCGCACCCTCGCCACGGTGACCGACGGGCAGTGCCGGCTGACCAGCCGCATCGGCAACGACATCACCCGGAGCTTCCCCGAACTCCCCCACCCGCTCACCACTGCGACGGACGGCCGGGACTGCATCGTCGACGGCGAGATCGTCACCCTCGATTCCGAAGGGCGGCCGTCCTTCGCCCGGTTGCAGCGCCGCATGCACGTCCACCGTCCCACCGAGGAGCTACGCGCCGAGCTGCCGGTGCTGATCTACCTGTTCGACGTCCTCGCTCTCGACGGAGAGTCCACGACGGAGTTGTCCTATCTGGAGCGCCGGGCCGTCCTCGACGATCTGATCGTCCCCGGACCGCGGGTTCAGCTGTCGCCCTACTGGACCGATGTCGACGCACCGACCATGCTCACGGTCGCGCGCGAACACGGCCTCGAAGGGATCGTCGCCAAGGACCCGGACGCACCGTATCTACCCGGGACCCGCAGCGACGGCTGGATCAAGACGCCGCTGCATCGGAACACCGAGGTGGTCGTCGTCGGGTGGCTCCCCGGATCCGGCAAGGCTGCCGGCGGCATCGGTTCGCTGCTCCTCGGAGCGCACGACGACGAGGAACGGTTGGTGTTCATCGGCCGGGTCGGGACGGGATTCACCGCCGCGACCCGACGTGAGCTGCGATCGCAGCTGCGTCCCTTGGAACGACCGACGACCCCACTGGCGGTTGCGCCGCCGGCACGGGAGACCCACGGCGCCCACTGGGTGGAGCCCATCCTCGTCGGAGAGGTCGAGTACCGGGAGTACGCGGGCGGAAGCCTGCGGCATCCGAGCTGGCGAGGACTACGCACCGACAAGACGGTGCCGGAGGTCGATCTCCCCGGCCGACACTGACCTTCCGGTTACCGTGAGGCGCATGGACGTCCGTCGCAGTGTCGCCGATGCCCGAGTGGCCCGCCTCGCCACCGCCGACGGATCGGGCGCGCCGCACCTCGTTCCGATCGTGTTCGCGCTCGACAGCGACGTGATCCACACGTGCGTCGACGACAAACCCAAATCCACCCGGCGCCTACGTCGCCTGGCCGACATCGCAGAGAACCCGCGGGTGTGCGTGCTCGTCGACCACTACAGCGACGACTGGTCGCAGCTGTGGTGGGTCCGCATCGACGGCATCGCCACGGTCCACGACGCGGACACTCCCGAGGGAACTGCGGGCATCGACGCGCTCGTCCGCAAATACTCGCAGTACCAGGCGAATCGACCACCGGGACCGGTGATCACCCTCGACAGGCTGCGCTGGCGATCCTGGTCCGCGTGAGCAACTACCGGTCCAGCGTGAGCATCGCCTCGGCGATCTCGTCGACCGCCGCAACGGAGACCGCGGTGCCGGCATCGTCCAGGACGAGCAACCGCGCTCCCGGGATCTCGCGTGCGATGGCTTCTCCGTTGCCGACGGGGAAGAACGGATCCCGGCGACCGTGCACGACGAGGGCCGGGATGCCGACCTCGGGCAAGCGTTCTCGCCAGCGGGGCGTGCAATCGAGCCTGGAGAAGACCATTCCGAGCTGATTCGCGGACTGGACCGACGGCTCGTCGTTCGGTGTGCGGTCCCAGATGCGCTCGGCGACCACGCGCGCGGCGGCCGGATCGTCGCCGAGGACTGCTGCGCGGGCAGCGGCGAATTCTGCCACGGCCGTGCGATCGGCCCACTCGGGCAACGGAAGTGCGAACATGCGCTTCATCGTCGCTGCGTCGTGATCGGGAAGGTCGCGGTCGCACGGGCCCGGGGCGACCGGACGCGTCCCGACCAGAGTCAGGGCCCGGAACGTGGCGGGATGGTCGAGCGCAGCGACCTGGGCGACCATGCCGCCGACACCGATGCCCGCTAGATGCGCCGGCCTGCCATCGAGCGCGTCGACGAGGGCTGCCGCATCGTCGGCGAGGTCGCGCAGGGTGTAGCCGGGCACGTCCGGGTCCTTCGTCGTCGACTCCCCGCAATCCCGCAGGTCGTACCGCACGACACGACGCCCCCCCGCCGCGAGCCGCTCGCACAGTTCGTCGGGCCACGAGAGCATCGTCGTCGCGCCGACGAGCAGGACGAGTGGTGCGTCCGCGTCGCCGAAGGACTCGATGCCCAGATCGACCCCGTTGGTGCTGGCGGTGGTCATGACTCGCTCGAGCTTCCGGTGTGCAAGGTCGAGTCCTCGTAGCGGGTGCCGTCGAGCCGCGGTCGATGTCCCATGGTCTCGTCTCCTTCTCGATCGGGTTCGGTCTTGTCCGAATTTGCGTGAACGAAGTCCACGACAGTGGCCACGAGTGGTGGCGTTGAAAGGACAGACTGGAGCAACTCCTCGATCTCATCGGTCCGGCCGTCGAGATCTACAGAACCGACCGGCCATATGGCATCGCGTATCGACCTCGAGTCGACTCGAGGTGCTGTCCGCACACCGACACTCCTGGAGGAACCGTGATCGCTCTCGGACCACAACTCATCGGCCCCACCGAGAAGACTCTCAACGCTCTGCTCCACGACACCACCTACGCACCGGACACTGCGGAGGTCGTCGATTCCCTGATCGCTCGGAGCCTGATCCGCGACGACCGGCTCAGCGAATCCGGACGAGAAACCGTGGCAAGGATCGAACATCGCACCGAGGAGCTGACGTCCGGTATCTGGGAGGCCGTCTATCCGGCCGACCGTGTCGCCGCCGAACGTGCGCTGAACACTGTGCTCGACCGTGCCCGAGCGGTCCTTGTGAGTCGGTAGTTGTCAGCGCATCAGTCCTGTCGCGAGGCACCTTCTCGACGAGTTTGCAGGACGGCCCGTCGACGTCGAGAGCCACGATCGAGATCGTCCTGGGTGTGCTGTTGTCGGTCGTCGGTGTCCGGCAATGGTTCACCTCCTCCGTTCGAGCGTCGGACCTTTCGAGGGTGTCTTCCACCTTGACACGCCCGACCTACCCGGAGGGCACATACCGGGGTGCGACAGCGGTCAGTTCACATGTGCGCGCAGCACATCCACCACCCGCCGGACCGCCGGTGCCGGGTTGTCGCGGCGCCACGCGTACGCGATCGGCAGCACCGGACTGTTCCGCAGCGGGACGTACCGCACGCCCGTCACGGTGATGTCGGTGGTCGACGCGACGACGACCGCAACCCCCACGCCGGCTCCGACGAGGGCCAGCAGGCTGTAGGGATCCGGCGCCTCCCGGGCGATCACCGGGGTGAATCCGGCGGAGTGACACACCGTGAAGGTCATCTCCCGCACGCTCGATCCGTGGGCGGCGGGATACACGACGAACCGCTCGCTGGTCAGATCGGCGGCATCGAGTTCCTCCCGCGCTGCCAGCCGATGGTCGGCCGGCAGCGCGACCATGAGCGATTCGTGCCGCACCGTCTCGGTGGCGACGTCCCGGGGCACCGGGAGGCCGACGATCCCCATGTCGAGCAGTCCCTGCGAGACCAGATCGAGCACTTCCCCCGTGTAGGTCTGCGGACGCAGATCCAGCTCGATGCCGGGACAACGCTCCTCGAGCAGCCGGGTCAGCTGCGAGATCACCGTGTACCCGCTCGCGCCGCCGAACCCGACACTCACCACCCCGGTGACACCCGAGGCCGTCGACCGCACGACGGTCCGGGCGATCTCGATCTGGGCGGCGATCACGCGTGCGGGTCCGAGCAGCGATTCACCGGCCGCGGTGAGTTGCACCGAGCGGGTCGTGCGGGCGAACAGCTCGGCGCCGAGTTCGCGTTCGAGCGCACGGATCGTCTGACTGAGCGGCGACTGGGCGATGTGCAGTCGCTCCGCTGCGCGTCCGAAGTGCAACTCCTCGGCCACCGCCAGAAAGGCCTGCAGTTGCCGAAGTTCCATGCCGACCTCCATTTTATCGTTTGATCTACACAATCGTGCTCGATTAGGTCTTGGACTTTACACGGTTGCGCCGGTGATAGTGATCCACGACTCATTCATCCGCGGACCGAGTCCGCTCGACGCCCTCGGAAGTGCAGCGTGAATACTTCTCCAGAGCACACCGCGACCCCGCCGCCACGTCCGATGCACGACACCCGGGCAGCGCGCCGCGCCGGTGTGACCGCCTTCGTCGGCACCACCATCGAATGGTTCGACTTCTACATCTACGGCACGGCCTCGGCACTCGTTCTCGGGGCATTGTTCTTCCCCGACGCCTCCCCCGCGGTCGGCACACTTGCGGCCTTCGCGACCTTCGCCGTGGGGTTCATCGCCCGCCCCCTCGGCGGCATCGTCTTCGGCCACTTCGGCGACCGCTTCGGACGCAAGAACGCCGTCATCATCACCCTCGCCCTCATGGGCCTCGGCACCGTCGGCGTCGGCCTGCTGCCCACCTACGACCGGATCGGGATCTGGGCACCCGTCCTTCTCGTCCTTCTTCGAGTGCTGCAGGGCATCGCGATGGGCGGCGAATGGGGCGGAGCGGTCCTCATCGCCACCGAATTCGCCCCACCCGGCAAGAAAGTTCTCTACGGCGCGTTCGCGCAGCAGGGTTCGCCGGTGGGCAATCTCCTCGCCACCCTTGCCTTTCTCGGTCTCACCGCGATGTCCGACGCGACCTTCGAGGGCTGGGGCTGGCGTATTCCGTTCCTGGCGTCCGCCGCGCTGGTGATCGTCGCCCTCTACATCCGCGTGCGGATCCAGGAGACGCCCGAGATGCGCGTCGCCGCGGCCGCCCAGGAACGCACGAAACTGCCGCTCGTCGAGGTCCTGCGCTCCCATCCGGCGTCGCTGCTCCTCGGTGTCGGTGCCGTGGTGGCGGGTGTCGCGATCACCTACGTCAAGACGACCTTCGCCCTCGCCTGGGCCACCACCGATCTCGGGTTCACCCGATCGGACTTTCTGCTCGTGATCACCCTCGCGCTGGTCGCGCAGGTGCTCGTCCAACCCTTCGGGGCGGTTCTCGCCACCAGGATCGACGCGCGACGGGCGGTGCTGTGGATGCTCGGACCCGAACTCGTCGTCCTGCCACTGATGTTCGTGCTGATCCGCACCGGCTCGCTCACCTGGGCGATCATCGGCATGGTGCTCGCCACCGCGCCGCACGCGATGTATTACTCGGCGCTGGCCGGCATCCTCGCGCAGGTCTTCCCCACCCACGTGCGCTACACCGGCATCTCGTTGTCGTACCAGATCTCGACGGCGATCTTCGCCGGCACCGCACCGATGGCGAGCCAGTTCCTTCTCAACCGCACCGACTCGATATGGCCGGTCGTCGGCCTCGGGATCGGGTACGTGCTGCTCTCCCTGGTCTGCATGACCGCCCTGCTCAAACGCTCACCGACCACCACCGAGCCCGACGAACCACGCTCCGCACCCGCCCGGACGACGGCCGACGCCTCCTGACACGAACGGACGACGATGAACTACGCCCATACCGACCCGGCCCTGCATGCGGTACTCGACCGCTGGATCTCCGACGCCGACCGGCCGCTCACCGACCGTCTCCTCGATCGTCTGGGTGCCGACGCCGCCAACCGTCTCGACGCGCTCGCGGCCATCGCGAACGCCCATCCGCCGGTGCTGCACCAGTACGACCCCGACGGCGAACGGATCGACCGCATCGAGTACCACCCCGCCTATCTCGAACTGTGCCGCGCCGCCTACAGCGAGTACGGCCTCTCGGCACTGTCGCACCGCCCGATCCACGGTTGGACGGACACACCCCCGCATCTCGTCAAGTACCTGGCGTCGTATCTGTTCGTGCAGGCCGAGTTCGGCCTCGCCTGCCCGGTGTCGATGACCGATGCCGCCGCGCGCACCCTGCGGATGTTCGGCGACCCCGAGGTGTTCGATCCGTGGATCGACGGCCTGACTTCCACCGATCCGGCCACCGCCCTGACCGGGGCGATGTTCATGACCGAGACCCAGGCCGGAACGGACATCGCGAAGACCGAGACCTGCGCCGAATTCGACGGCACCGCATGGAGATTGACCGGTCGAAAGTGGTTCGCCTCCAACCCGGACGCCGACGTCGTGATCACCCTGGCCCGGTTCCCCGGCGGCGACGAGAACTCGACCCGCGGGGTGGGAATGTTCATGCTGCCCAAGCAACTTCCCGACGGCAGCCGGAACTCGTACACGATCGACCGGCTCAAGGACAAGCTCGGCACGCGATCGATGCCCAGTGGTGAGATCACCCTGCACAGCGCGTACGCGCTGCAGGTCGGCGACCTCGACCGTGGATTCCGGCAGATGACGGAGATGCTCAACACCTCCCGCCTGTCGAACGCGATGCGCTCGAGTGCCCTGATCCGGCGCGCCGTGCGCGACGCCGTCGCTCACACGAGGGAGCGGGAGGTCTTCGGGAAGTCCCTGTTCGATCAGCCGCTCATGCGCGCCACCCTGCTGCCGCTGCTGCTCGACGCCGAGGCCGCGCTCGCGCTCGTCGCCTACAGCGGTGCGACCCTCGACCGTGCCGACAAGGGCGACGAGCAGGCCCGCGGTGTCGTCCGGATCCTCACGCCCGTCGCCAAGCACTACATCTGCAAACGTGCCCGCACCGTCACCGGTGAGGCGATGGAGATCCGGGGGGGCAGCGGCTATATCGAGGACCGCGTTTTCGCCCGCCTCGTCCGCGACTCGCATCTCGGATCGATCTGGGAGGGTTCGAGCAACGTCATCGCGCTCGACGTACTCCGGTCCATGCGCAAGAACGGCGCGCACCGGGTCCTCGCCGACGCGCAGCGCACACTGCTCGACGCGGCGCATCCGGAATGCGCCCCGGTCGTCGCGGCACTGCGGGAACGGTGGGACGTGCTCGAGGCGCGCGGCGAAGACCTGCTCGCCGGCGACGACGCGCACGCGCAGACCCGCTGCGCCGCCTACACCGACGATCTCGCACAGACGGTGATGGCCACCCTGCTCGTGGACCTGGCGTCGCACCGCATCGAACACGGTTTCGGCCACCGGTCGTTGCTCGTCGCCCACGCCTACCTGGACGGCCTGGCCGATGAGCCGAATGCCGTCGCTCTCGTCCACCTCGCCGCGATCGCCGACGGCACCGACGTCGACCCGTCCGTCGCCGCCGCTGCGGCACCGAGCACCGCCGCCGATGCGGCACCGACTGCACTGACAGGAGCACTAAGATGACTGCGAAGCCCGCTACCGGCCCCGCCCCGCTCGCCGGCGTCAAGGTCCTCGACCTGTCGAAGATCCTCGCCGGACCGTACGCGACCATGTCGTTCGCCGACCTCGGCGCCGATGTCACCAAGGTCGAGCACCCCGAGGGTGGCGACCCCACCCGGGTGTGGGGGCCGCCCTTCGTCGGCGACGACGCCACCTATTACCTCGCGGTCAACCGCGGCAAGAAGTCGGTGACCATCGACCTCAAATCCGAGGAAGGGCAGCGGATCGTGCAGCGAATGCTCGCTGACGCCGACGTCGTGGTCGAGAATTTCAAGCCCGGCAGCGGTCTGCAGAAGATCTTCGACTACCGCGCCCTGTCCGAGCAGTATCCGCACCTGATCGTGCTGCACATCTCGGCCTTCGGTGACGAGGGGCCGTTGGCCGACCAGCCCGGCTACGACATGGTCGCCCAGGCCGCCGGTGGTCTGATGTCGCTGACCGGGGAACCGAACGGAGCGCCGATGAAGGCCGGGTACGCGATGGGTGATCTCGGTGCGGCACTGTTCGGGGTGATCGGGGTGCTCGCCGCGCTGGTCGAACGCACTCGCACCGGTCGCGGCCAGTACGTCACCACGTCGTTGTTCGAATGCCAGCTGGCGATGCACGTCAACTGGGCCACAAACTATTTCGCCACCCGGGAGCGCCCGCATGCCCTGGGCTCCGCGCACCCCAATCTCGCTCCCTATCAGGCGTATCCGGCGAGCGACGGCCACTTCGTCGTCGCGGTCGGGAACGACGGACTGTGGGACAAGCTGTGCGCGGCACTGGAAAGACCGGAACTTGCGACCGATGTGCGGTTCGTCCGCAATCGTGATCGTATCGAGCATCGCAGCGAACTCGACGAGGTCCTCACCGCGGCGTTCGCGACCGGGACGGTGCAGCACTGGTGCCGCGTCCTGGAAGACCACGGCGTGCCGGTCTCCCCCATCCGGCATCTCGACGAGATCTACAGCGATCCGCACACCGCCGCGATCGGCATGGTCGGCACCGTCGACCATGCGTCCGGGCCTCTCGAACAGATCGCTTTCCCGGTCAATTTCGGTGGGGCACGACCGCCGCTGCGGTCGGCGCCACCGCTGCACGGGGAACACACCGACGAGATCCTTACGGGATATCAGGAGGTCTCCGTTCCGTCCTAGCGACGAACGTCTCGAATGTCGCTGACCTGCGGCCGTTTCCGATCGATCGGAGACGGCCGCAGCGCTGTTCGGACCCGAACCGGAGCGGAGACATCTCGGTCCGGGGGTTGTCGCGTTCACTCAGTGCGGCAGCACTTCTGAGGTCGACGCGTCCGGATTTCTCCGCGATACGCGGGGGTAACGTCCGCGAAACAAGAGCCGCGCATGATCGGCATCGATTGCACGACCGCCGACTCGCACGAAAGAACGATACATGCAGCTGACTCCCGCCGACACCGAGAAACTCCTTCTGGCCGTCGCCGGCATGGTGGCGCGCGACCGGCGGGACCGCGGCGTCCGACTGAACTATCCCGAAGCCGTTGCCCTGTTGTCCACCTGGGTGATCGAACGGGCACGCGAAGGCGCCGATGTCGCCGACCTCATGGTGAAGGGCCGCGAGGTCCTCGCCCGCGACGAGGTCATGGGCGGTGTCGCCGAGATGTTGACCGACGTGCAGGTCGAGGCCACTTTCCCGGACGGACGCAAGCTCGTCACGATCCACCACCCGATTTCCTGAAAGGAGCCCGACATGGCATCCGGACCGACTTCGGGACCCGGAGCGATTCGCGTCGCCGAGAGCTCCCTCACTCTCAACGCGGATCGCTCCGACGACGAGCGCATCACCCTTGTCTTCCTCAACACCGGTGACCGTCCCATCCAGATCGGATCGCACATCCACCTGCCGGACGCGAACGCGGCCCTCGAATTCGACCGCGAACGCGCGCAGGGCTTCCGCCTGGACATCCCGTCGGGGACCTCGCAGCGATTCGAACCCGGCAGCAGCCGCGAACTGGACGCCGTCGCCCTGCGCGGGCGACGCGTCGTACCCGGCATCCAGGTGCGGAAGCAGGAGGACTGAGAACGTGGAGATCACACGCGCCGAGTACGCGGCACTGTACGGACCGACGGTGGGCGACCAGGTACGTCTGGGTGACACCGACCTGTGGATCCAGATCGAGGAGGACCGCACCTTCGGTGGTGAGGAAGCCGTCTTCGGTGGCGGCAAGTCCATCCGCGAATCGATGGCCCAAGGTGTGACGACCTGGGCCGAGGGTGCTCCCGACACCGTCATCACGAACGTGATCGTGCTGGACTGGTGGGGCATCGTGCGCGCCGACGTGGGCATCCGCGACGGTCGCATCGTCGCCCTCGGCCGCGCCGGGAACCCGGACATCGCCGACGGCGTGCACCCGAAGCTTCAGATCGGCCCGTCCACCGACGTCATCTCCGGTGAAGGTCGCATCCTTACCGCGGGCGCCTTCGACTCGCACGTGCACCTGCTGTCGCCGTCGCAGATCGTCGAGGCGCTCGCCACCGGCATCACCACCATCGCCGGCGGCGGAACCGGCCCGTCCGAGGGATCGAAGGCCACCACCGTCACGCCGGGTCCGTGGCATCTGATGCAGATGCACCGCGCGCTCGACGTGCTGCCGGTGAACGTGCTGTTGCTCGGCAAGGGCAACACCGTCTCCGCTGAGGGGCTGCGCGAGCAGGCCCTCTCCGGTGCCGCCGGGTACAAGGTGCACGAGGACTGGGGCTCCACACCGGCCGCGATCGATGCGGCGTTGCGCGCGGCCGACGAGCACGGACTGCAGGTCGCGCTGCATTCGGACTCGCTCAACGAGGCGGGCTTCGTGGAGAGCACCTTGGCCGCGATCGGTGGCCGCTCGATCCACGCCTTCCACGTCGAAGGCGCCGGTGGTGGGCACGCCCCGGACATCCTGAGCATCGCCGGATTGCCGCACATCATCCCGGGCTCGACCAACCCGACCTTGCCGCACACGATCAACACCGTCGACGAGCACCTCGACATGCTGATGGTCTGCCATCACCTCAACCCCGCCGTCCCGGAGGACCTCGCGTTCGCCGAGTCCCGGATCCGGGCCACGACCATCGCGGCCGAGGACATCCTGCACGACATGGGCGCGCTGTCGATCACCTCGTCCGACGCCCAGGCGATGGGTCGCATCGGTGAGGTCGTCACCCGCACCTGGCAGGTCGCGCACGTGATGAAGAATCGGCGCGGGGCGCTCGACGGCAGCATGCCCGCCGACAACGAACGGGCCCGCCGCTACATCGCGAAGTACACGATCAACCCCGCGATCGCGCATGGTGTCGACCACGAGCTCGGTTCGATCGAGGTCGACAAGATGGCCGATCTGGTGCTGTGGGATCCGAAGTTCTTCGCTATCCGGCCGTCGCTGGTCATCAAGGGCGGATCGATCGCCTGGGCCGCGCTCGGCGACCCCAACGCCTCGATTCCCACGCCGCAGCCGGTGCTGCAGCGACCGGCGTTCGGCGATGCGCTCGCCCCGCACACATCGGTGTCGTTCGTCTCCCCCGCCGCCCTCGACGACGGTCTGGAAGAACGACTCGGGTTGCGCCGCAGACTGTTACCACTGCGGCCGACCCGGCACATCGGCAAGGCCGACATGAAGCAGAACGACGTGTTGCCGCGCATCGAGATCCGTCCCGACACCTTCGACATCGACATCGACGGCGAGCGGGTCGTTCCGGCGCCGGCCACCGAACTGCCGCTCGCGCAGCTGTATTCGATGTTCTGATGTTGCCCGACACTCTGTCCCCCACCACAGTGCTGCTCCTCCTCGCAGACGGGCGCGCGCCGGTCGGCGGGAACGTCAACTCGGGCGGGCTCGAACCGGCGCTCCAGGGTGGGATGTCGCCGACCGAGGTGCGTCGCTTCCTCGTCGCGCGGTTGCGCACCTCGGCGGCGGTCGAGGCCGGTGTCGCCGTGGTGACCCGGCACGCGGTGGACTCCGATGCCGGAACCGCCCTGACGCTCCGGATCGACGAGATCGAGGACCACTGGGCGGCGCGCACTCCGGGTCCGGCCCAGCGCGACGCGTCCCGGTTGCTGGCCCGCGGTTACCTCCGCCTGGCCCGGAACCTGTGGCCCTCCACCGTTCTCGACGACCTCGACGCCCGGACCCCGCGACCGTCGCGGGGACTGGTCGTCGGGGCCATCGCGGCGCTCGCGCGCATCCCGGCGATCGACACCGCCCGACTGGTGTTGTACGAGGAGGCGCAGGCGATCGTCGCGGCCTTCCTCAAACTGCACCCCACCGACCCGGCCACCGGTTCGCGATGGGCGCTCGAGGCCTGCGCTCATCTCGAACCGCTCATCGCCGAGCTGTCCGCTCTCACCGATCCGGCGGACATCCCGGCCACCGGTGGTCCCCAGACCGAATTGTGGGCCGAAGCCCACGCATCCGCTCCAGAAAGGCTGTTCCGTGCCTGAACACACCACCACCCGTTCGCTCCGTCTCGGCGTCGCCGGTCCCGTCGGCACGGGCAAGAGCTCGCTGATCGCGACCATCTGCCGCACCCTCGCGTCCGAGCTGCAGCTCGGCGTGATCACCAACGACATCTACACCGACGAGGACGCCCGTTTCCTCCGCTCGGCGGGCGTGCTCGACCCCGAGCGCATCCGCGCGGTGGAGACCGGTGCGTGCCCGCACACCGCGATCCGCGACGACGTGACCATGAACCTGCTGGCCGTCGAGGATCTCGAACGCGACTTCGCGCCGCTCGACGTCGTCCTGGTGGAGAGCGGCGGCGACAACCTCACCGCGACCTTCTCCCCCGCGCTCGTCGACGCGCAGATCTTCGTGCTCGATGTCGCCGGTGGTGGCGACGTCGCCCGCAAGGGCGGTCCGGGCATCAGCCGCGCCGACCTGCTCGTGGTGAACAAGACCGATCTGTCCCCCTATGTGGGTGTCGACGTGCCGCAGATGGTCGCCGACGCCGAGAAGGCCCGCGAAGGCGGACCGGTGCTGGCGCTGTCCCGGACCGACGCCGCATCCGTGCAGGCGCTCGGTGACTGGGTGCGCGAGATGCTGGCGGCCCACCGCGCCGGGTCGCACACCCCTGTCGATCCCGGTCCGATGGCTCCGCACTTCCACGCCGACGAGGACGACGACCACGATCACGGCCATGGGCACGGTCACGGTCACGGTCACAGCCACGATCACGCCGTCGCACACACGCACGACTGATCATGTCCCGCACCACGATCCGTATCGACCGCGCACCGGACCGGGCACGCCTGGCCCTGCGGGCGGGCATGCTCGTCCCCCGCACGGTCGAGGTCGGTCCGGACCACGCGCGTGTCGCCCTCGTCGCCGCCGGCGCGCTGTTGCTCGGTGGTGACTCGGTGACCGTCGACGTCCACGTCGACGCCGGGTGCACGCTCGAACTGCAGGACATCGGTGGCACCGTCGCCTACGACGCCGACAACCGGTTGTCCCGGTGGGACGTGCGGATCACCGTCGCCGAGGGCGGCACTCTCGTCTGGGACACCTACCCGTTCGTGATCGCCACCGGCGCCCGCGTGCACCGCGACACCCGGATCGAACTCGCCTCCGATGCCGCCGCGAGCATGCGGGAGACCCTCGTCCTCGGACGCCACGGAGAAACCGGGGGCGCGATCCGCAGCCGTACCTCGGTCACTCTCGATCGTCGTCCCCTCTTCGTCGAGGAGTTGTACGCGCACGGCGCGTTCCCCGAGCCCGGGATCCTCGGTTCCGCGCGGGTGCACGACGTCATCGCGACCTACGGGCGACGCGCCGAGGGCGACGGCGTCGTCCAGCTCGAAGGGCCCGGCAGCCTGCTGCGGTTCCTCGGTGCCGATACCCACTCCTCGCCACTCGAGTCGACCTGGCGCTCCTGGCGCTCCTGGCGCTCCGCACACGTTCACCCGTCCACCCTCGAAGGGAGTCTCACCCATGCACGTCCCTGACCATTTCCTCCCCATGAGCGCCACCGCGCCCGCCGCGGCGATCGCCACCGGTGCGGTCGTCCTCGCCGCCACCGCCGGGCGGCCGCGCATCACGAGCCGGGACACCCTTCTCGCCGGAACGACCGCAGCGATGATCTTCGGCGCTCAGATGGTCAACTACCCCATTGCCGGCGGCATCAGCGGCCATCTCATCGGCGGCGCTCTCGCGACCGCGCTTCTCGGGCCCCGGCTCGCGCTTCTCGCGATGACCGCCGTCGTCGGTGTGCAGGCATTGCTGTTCGGGGACGGCGGGATCAACGCCCTCGGGGTGAACGTGCTGCTGATGGCGGTGCTGCCCGTCCTCGTCACCGCCGGTGTCCGTACCGGCGCCGAGCGACTCGGCCTCGGGAAGCTGACGCGGACCACCGCCGCCGTCGGCGCCGGTCTGTCCGTGCCGGTGAGTGCCGCAGTTCTCGGCGTCGCGTACTCGGCGACCGCCGGAACCGGCGCCGCAGCAGCGTTCATCGGCGATCTGACTGCGGTCCACCTGACCATCGGCCTCGGTGAAGCCCTCATCACCGCTGCCGTGCTGAGCGCCGTGATGGCGTTCGCGCCCGGCGTCGCCGCGTGGGACGCACGGTCCTCCGTCACTCCTGTTGCCGTCCGACGTGGTCTCGCCGCGATCGGCGGTCTGGGCGTGGTCAGCGCCTGTGCGCTGGCTCTCGGCGCGTCCGGTAGTCCGGACGGTCTCGAGCACATCGTCGGTGCCTATTCGCTGCCGGTCGGTGACGCCGCCTTCGCCGGTCTTCCCGGCCTCGCCGACTACGGCACGCTCAGTGGCACCGAATTCCTCGCGGCACTGGCCGGGCTCGCCGCCACCGCGGTGATCGGCGCCGCCCTCACCGCGATGGGTCGTCACACGCCGGTCCGTCAGAGCGCGTAACGGTCCTCTCGAAGCCCCTTCGAGCGGTGCGGTCGCTGATGCGGCCGCACCGTTCGGCGTTTCGCAACCGATACGATCACCGACCGTTGCAGCTCCGTGACCTGGCGTTTTCACCGCCGATCAGGAATCTCGGAAATTTTTTCGATTCGGCGGGAACCTTTCCGCCTCCCGGTCTCTCTTACCTGTGTCAGTCACCGAGACACCGAAAGAGGCACCCACCATGGCTACCAACTCCTTCCCCGGCAGCAGCTCCTCGAACGCCGACCGCGCCGCATCGCAGTCCACCGCCAGCGACCGTGCGGACTCGTCGTACGGCTCGCAGTCCTCCTACGACGGCAACTCGTCCTACGGCTCCTCGTCGTCCGACCAGTCGGGATCGACGAGCTACGAGTCCTACGAGCGTTACGAGCGGTACGACAGCTCCGGCTCCTCGAGCTCGGACTCGTCCTACGGATCGGCGAGCAACTCGGGTGCGTCGAGCTCCGCCGGATCGGCCTCCTCGGCCTCCGACCGCGCCGCCGCGGAGAACGCCGAGTCCACCTCGAGCGTGACCTCCGGATCGGCCTCCACCGAGCCGGTCGTGCTCGACGAGTACACCCTCGGTGACGGCACCCGCGTCGCCGACGTCGACGTGGACGGCGACGGACAGGTCGACCTGTCGCTGGTGGACTACGACGGCGACGGCAGGACCGACGCGCAGATCAGCGACTCCGACGGCGACGGCAACGCCGACCTGATCGAGTTCGACCGCGACGGTGACGGTTACATCGACGCCGTCGCCGGTGATCTCGACGGTGACGGCCGCCTCGATCTGGCCGTCTTCGACGAGGACGGCGACGGCGAGGTCGACGTGGTGGTGGACCTGCACTCCGGTGCGGTGGACTACGACGGCGACGGCATCGCCGACGACTACGTCGACGTCTCGGCCTTCGACAACGGTTCCGAGTCGACCGACGCCGGTTCCGATCTGGTCTGAGACCCACTCCGACCGATCCGAGACGAAGGGCAAGCAGGTGATGTCACCGCAGATCCGTGAGCGGATCGACGAACTGATCGCGGCGGCGGATGTCGCGGCGGACGGGCCCGAGCGCGCCGCCGCGACCGCACGACTCGCCGATCTGGGGGTCGAACGTCTGGCCGTCGAGCCCGGTACGCGATTCGATCCGAGCCGTCACCGTGCGGTGGCGGTGACGCCGGCAGCGGCACCGGCGGACGAGAACCTGGTCGCCGCAATGATCCGGCCCGGCTGGTGTCACGAGGGGCAGATCCTGCGGTACGTCGAGGTGCGGGTGCAGGTTCCGCCGGCGCAGTACCCCAGTCCGGGGGCGTCGTGACACCCGCCACCGGGCGACGACCGTTCGCCGCTATAAAGTCCGCGGCGGTCATCGCACCGTCCATGCAGGTTTTGTGGGTTCGCATTCGAAAGGCACGATCGAGATGAGCTGGGTTCTGGCGGTCGATTTCGGCACGTCCAACACGTCGGCGGCGCACCGGATCGGGCCGGACCGGGTCGAATCACTGCCGCTGACCCACACCTCCAACCTCATGCCGTCCTCGGTGTACGTCGACCACACCGGGGCGATCACCACCGGCGACGTGGCCATCAACCAGGCCACCGTGGACCCGGCCGGCTTCGTCGCCTACCCCAAGACCCACGTGGCCGTCGGGTCGGTGATGGTCCGCGGCCAGGACGTCCCCGTCGCCCACACCATCGCCTCGGTCCTGCGCACCGTCTACAACCAGGCGCTACCCCGGCACAACAACCATCCGCCGGCGGAGGTCGTGCTCACCCACCCCGAGGCCTGGTCTCAGCGCGAACTCGACGTGCTGCGCCACGCCGCATCCCTGGCCGGACTCGGCGGCAGCGTCTCGCTGATCTCCGAACCCCGCGCCGCGGCGTTCTACTACTCGCGCCAGCACGACGCGAAGATCGTCAAGGGCTCGACGATCGCGGTGTTCGACTTCGGCGGCGGCACCCTCGACATCGCCGTGCTCACCGCGACGAGCGAATGGACCTTCGAGGTCATCCGGGCCGGCGGCGACAACACCCTCGGCGGCAAGAACCTCGACGCCACCGTCGCCCGCTGGGTCGACGAACGCCTGCGTGACGACGATCCGGATCTGGCGGCGTGGTTGCGCACCCCGGACGGGCTCGACGCCCGTCGCACCCTCGACGATCAGATCCGCCGCGCCAAGGAACTGCTCTCCGAGCATCCCTCGGCGACGATCCGGGTCACCGGCAACGGCGCGGATCTGACCTTCACCATCACCCGCGACGAGTTCGAGCAGCTCATCGAACCGCAGATCACCCGTGGCGTGCAGCTCGCCGCCCAGGTGCTGCGCGATGCCGGGGTGGACCGGTCGAGTCTGCAGGCGCTGTATCTGACCGGCGGCTCCTCCCGGATCCCGTACGTGCATCGGCGGCTGTCCGAACTCGGATCCATCGCCACCCTCGACGACCCGAAGACCGTCGTGGCCAAGGGCGCGGCCGGGTTCGTCGCCGGCGGACGCACCACCGAACCCGCCGCCGACCTCGACACCGAGGTGCTGCGACCGGACACTCCCCGCCCCGCAGCACCCCGACCCGGCGTTCCCCGTCCGGGTACCCCGGCGGCGCAACCGAACCCGGCACCGACGCGCGACGTGGAGCGGTCACGGCCGTCTCGGCCCCTGCTCATCGCCGGGGCCGCCGTGCTGGCGGTGCTCGTCGCCGCCGGGGCGGTCTTCGGACTCACCCGTGGGGACGCGGACGACGGAGCGGCGGCCGGCGCCGCAGCCGCCCCCGCTGTGGCCGAGGACAGGTCGGACACCGGAGCACCGCCCCCGGCGACATCGGATTCGGTCTATCGCAGCGAGAGCACCGACGAGGTGGTCGAACTGCTGCCGACCAAGTTGCTCACCGGGTCGAGTTCGTGCGAGAAGTCCGGCTTCTCCTCGGAAGGTGCCATGCAGGTGCGGTGCCAGATCAGCCCCAATTCCAACCTCGGGAAGGCGCTGGGCATGGAGCCCACCGACTACGAATCCGTGTCGGCGTACCGGGACGATCAGTACGCACGCTCGAACTTCATCCGGCTCCGTGACGCCAAGAACGACAACACCAGGATCGTCTCGGCGGACGGCACGCGTATCGCCGACTACGACCACCCACCGGGCGGCAACTCGTACTTCACCGTCATCGACAAGTCCACCGGACTCGTCGCGCAGTTCTCGACGACGACGGAGCGCGGCGAAGCACTGCTCGCCGAACTCGGTTGGAACGCCTGACCTGCCTTACCTCCCATACCTTCCTCTTCAGGAGTCCTCTTCTCATGCACATCCCTCGAACCGGCCGTCTCGCCCTGGCCCTGGCGGCCGTCACCGTCGTCACCGTGGCCGGCTGCTCGTCCGACAGCGACGCCACCGTCGTCGACGAGACCACGACCGAACAGACCTCTGCCGGTGTGGATCTCGACTCGCTCGATACCGGTGACTACAACACCCAGCCGCGCGATTTCGTTGCGCTGGGCATGGCGGCCGAGGATTTCGGTCCGGCGGTGGAAGGCCAGCGACTCGCCGAGTTCGTCGTCCACCCGCACACCGTCGACCCGGCCCTCACCGTCGGCGGATCGACCAACGGCGTGTTCCTCGGCGGCACGGGCAACATCTTCTCCGGCAGCGAGAACGAGATCCTGAGAGAATTCTCGATCATCAACGCCTTCACCAGCTTCCGGAGCACCGACGACGACAGCCGCGAGTTCGGTGTCAGCGTCTGGCGATTCCCCACCCCCGAGGACGCCGCCGGCGCCGCGCAGGCCCTGTACGAGTACAAGCTCGGGCCCGCGGACGGTCCGTTCTCCACCGGTCCGGAGACCCCGACGACGCTGCCGGAACTGCCCGACACACTGGCCACCACCTACTCCTGGCCGGAACTGGCCACCACGTCCCTGAGCACGCTCACCACACGCGGCATGTTCGTCGTCTACACCTACAGCGGCGACAACAGCGGTGGGACCGAGTGGATCACCGATACCGCGACGCGCGGTGTGCAACAGCAGATCGAGCTGCTCGACCGGTTCCCGGCCACCCCTACCGACGAGATCGCCTCGCTGCCCATCGATCTGGACAAGGTGATGGCCCGGGCCGTGGGATTCGTCGACAGCGAGTACTCACGTAACTCCGACATGGCGGTCTACGGACCGGACGGCTGGTTGCACTACGACTCCGCTCCAGCCGACACCGAGGTGGTGTTCGAGCAGACCGGCACCGATCGTGTCGCGAAGGTCAACAGCGTCGTCTATCGCACCGCGGGCCCGGACGAGGCCGAAGTCCTGAAGGACGCGTTCGCTGCACACACGGCCGAGACGTATCCGGACCTGGTCGAGGACCCCTCGCTGACGCAAGGTCTTCCGAACACCACCTGCTGGTCGGGCGACGTCGCCGACGGTCGAGCCGCCGCGTGCCTGATGACCTACGGCCGCTACGTGGCCGAACTGTCCGGCTTCCGCTCGATCGGCAACGAGAATCCCGACTCCGACACGCTGCGCACCGTGCCGCAGCGCGTGGCCACTCAGTACGTGAAGTTCGTCCGCGCCGAGGAGATGGGCCTCGGCGAGAACTGACCTCCTCGCGGTCCGGTGACCGTCGGTGCACGACACCGAGGGCGGTCACCGGACCGCTGCGCGACGCGGCCGGGTAGGTTACTCCGCGTACAGATGGGGGTGCCATGCACGAGACGGAGTTGATCGAACGGTGCCGGTCCGGCGACCGGGCCGCGTTCGCCGCACTGGTGGAACCGTCGCGCACCCAGGTGTGGGCGGTATGTGTACAGATCACCGGTAACCGCCACGACGCCGAGGACGCCCTGCAGGACGCCCTGATCGCCGCCTGGCAGAACCTCGACAAATTCCGGGGCACCTCCCGCTTCGGTTCCTGGCTCTACCGCATCGCGAGCAACGCCGCGCTGGCGATCGTGCGCAAGCGCCGCGAGATCCCCGACGACGAGATCGACCTCGGTCGGGCCTCCACGGTGCCGGGACCGGCCGATCGCGTCGTCGACACCGACGCGGTGCGTCACGCCCTCGCTCGACTCCCGGAACAGTTCCGCGTCGCGGTCGTGCTCCGCGAATACGCCCAGATGAGTTACGCCGAGATCGCCGAGCATCAGAACGTGCCGGTCGCGACGGTCAAGACCCGCATCAACCGGGGGCGAGCACAACTCGTCGAACTGCTCGATCCCGCCCGCCTCGATCCCGCCGGTCTCGATCCCTGACCGGTAGATTGGGACGTGGCAGGAACATTCCGGGGCCCACACGACTCCAACCTGACGACGACGGACAACGGGGGAAGAAGGAAGAGCCCATGACAAGCGATGAGACCGATCCGCTGCCCTCACTGGGGGAGCTGCTCGGTATCGATGTGCTCGCCGACCTACCGGAACTGCCCGATCAGGTCTGGGAGCGCGCGCTCGACATCGCCACCGACCCCGGCACTGCCGCGGTCGATACCTCGTTGATCCCGGACGACGACGAGATCGTTCCGGAGACGGTCACCGTCGACTCTGTCGACCTCGATCCTGCCCTCGACCCCGATGCCGACCTCGACAGCGCAGGTGGAATCGACCCCGGCCTTGTCGACGACGACAACGGCGAGGCTTCATCCGACGACGAGGCAGCCTCGTTCGGCTTCACCGACAACGTCGACGAACCCGATCTCGGCGCGTAACCCACCGACCGGGTCAGTGTCCGCGGACGATCACCGTATAGGCGTGCGTCAGCGCTGTCAGCGCCGTGTCCTCCGCCGCCGACCGCGTCGACACGCTCTGGGCCTGCACCGCGACAAGCTTCTGTTGCGCCATCGCTCGGATCTGCTCGGGTGACGCCGTCGGCTCCAGCCCCAACGCCTCGGCGATCGTGCCGCCGCGCAGCACCTGGACCAGTTCGTCGACCGCCGGCGCGCTCGGGTCGGCCTGCAGCAGAGATCGCAACGCCCGCAACAACTCCACCGGCACCAGCGCCGGGTCCGTGCGCAGCGCCGAGACGATCTGCCGGATGGCGTCGCGCGCCGCTGGCGAATAGACGAGGGCGTCGAGTTCGGCGAGGATCCGGCCGGCGCGGTGCAGCACCGCGAAGCGACGCAACGACTGTTCGAGCACCGCTCGCAGCGGATGGACGCCGGACACCCCGGACAACCACTGGTTGACCTGGTGCGCCCCACCCGTTGCCTGCGCGCGGGCGTGCACGAGCCCGTACTCCCCGATCAGCTCCAGCAGTCGCCACACCTGATCGCGCGGCACCGGCAGCGCGGCGGGATCCGCGTCGAGCAGATCGAACAACTCCAGCGGGGCCAGTGGGGCGAGCGCCACGAGCGCGTGGGCGTCGGCGTCGGTGAACGCACCGGTGTGGGAGGTCTGCGCCAGCAACCCGGCGACCGGCACCACCGTGCCGACCTGTCCCGCCAACCGCCGCGCGAGCACGTTCGCGTGTTCGGCGGCGTGTCCGAGCGGATCGCGGTTGCCGAGCACCCCGCGGCCGAAACCGTCTGCGCGCGACAGCACTCCGAGTGTGTTCAGCGGAGTGAAGCCGAGGCGCTGCAGGAATTCGACCTCGTCGGTGCGCGGCATCGAGTCGAACAGGAACACCGCCGCGTCGGCGTCGACGGACGCCGAGCGGGTCTGCTCGAATCCGTCGATCAGGGCGCGCTCGGTGGCGGCGGCGTTGGTGACGGTCAGTGTCGCCAGACCGGGGGTGTCGACGAGGGTGATGGTGCTCAGCGCATGGGAGGGCAGGTAGCGGTGCACGTACGCGACCTGCTCCGGCGGGACGCCGAGGTCGACGGTGGTGCCGAGTGCCAGCGGCACGGGTCGACGGGTGCCATCGGTGGACACCACGTCGGCGCGGGAGGGCGCACCGTTCTCGTAGACGGTGACGACATTGGTGGCCTCGAGCGCCGCGGTCTCGGCGACCGGCGCCCCGATCAACGCGTTCACCAGGGTGGATTTGCCGGCCTTGAGCCGCCCGACGACGACGATGCGCGGCGGTGACCACAGGATCGCGCCGATACGGTTGGCGTGGGCGACGAGATCACCGCCGAGCGCGGCGAGTTGGTGCAGGGCGGCGTCGATGCGCTGGTGCACCGGATCGGGTGCCCCGGTCTGCGGTGGGATGTGCGGGGCGCTCATGCGGCACCTCCCCTCAGAGCCGTATCGATCGGGGTGATGCGGGCGCGAGTGATGCGCAGGTTCTTCTCCAGTCGTTCGATGTTCGCGGTGCGGGTCGCGGCGTCCGCCTGCGCGGCGCGCTTGGCCTCGTCGATACGCTTCTGCAACTCGGTGATCCGGTCCTGCAGGTGTTTGCGGCGACGCAGCACGATCTCCGGGCGGGTGGTGGCCATCGCGGCCTCGAGCATGCGGGTCGTGACGGTCCGCACGGTCGCGAGGGTCTCGCGCAGCCAGGTCAGCAGGTTCGTCTTGCCGGTGCGCATCGCCTTGAACCCGAGATTGATCGCCACCCAGGCGACGCCGGCGATGGCACCGGCCCCGATCACCGCGCCGAGCATGGTGGTGCCGATCATGCCCATCGTCAGCACGCTCGGATCCAGCAGCCCTTGGCGTTTCGAGCCCACCTCCCCGGTCACCAATGGATCGGTCTGCAGCGCCTCGAGGGTGATCTCGCGGATGTGCTCCCACTGCTGCGGGTCGTCGAAGAGGTCGGTGACGATCTTCTCGAGGTCGTCGAGGAAGACCTGCGCGGTGGTGGCCATCGCGTCGAGCAGGTCGGCCTGGATCTGGGCGGTGAACACCTGCGGGGAGCGCCGCAGCACCTGCATCGACGACTTGTTGATGCGTGTCGTCCAGTCCTCGCGCACGCGGGCGAGCTCCTCGTCGAGGCGGGTGATCGCCCGTTGCCGCGCGAGGGTGAGGTCGCGCTGCAGGTGCTGTTCCCACTGCTGCGCCTCGTCCTTGAGCCCCTTCAGCCGTTCCATCTCGGCGGTCAGGTCCGGGATCGCGGATTCGCCGTCGCGCACCACGGAGAGTTCGTCGCTGATTCCGGTTTCGATGCGGCGCAACCCGTCGAGGGCGACGCGCAGCGCATCGGCTTCGGGGCGGTGCCGTGCGGCGGCGACCCGCTCGTCGAGCATCCCCCACAGTCCGGGGAGACCGGAGCAGGCGAGGCTGCGCTCGCGCACCGGGGAGGGCGGTAGCGCGGTCGCGGCCAGGGCTCGCACGCTCGAGACGGCGACGACGGGGATGTCGCGGCCGACGTGTTCCGCGACGGCGCGGCGGTTCTCCGCGACGATCTGTTCCCAGCGGGTGAGGTTCTTGTCGGTCTTGGTGACCACGACCAGCACGTTCTCCACTCCGGCAGCGCTCTCGCGCAGGAACCGCATCTCCGGTTCGGTCAGCGGGGTCGACGCATCGCATACCAGCACGAGCACGGCGGCCCGATCGGCGGAGTGAGCGGCCATCGCCGCGTGCCGGGGGTCGAGGCCGCCGATGCCTGGAGTGTCGACGACCGACGCGTTCGTGAGCTTCTCGGACGCGATCGGCACGACCGCCGCGACCGGCAGCGCCTCGACGGTCGGGTCCTGGACGTAGCGGCCGCCGGTGGTGATCCACTCCCCCAGCTCGGCGCGGTCGATGCGCCGGCGCCCGTCGGGGAACACCAATTCGGCGGTGCCCTCCGGGAAATCGTCGGTGGCGGTGACGAAACGGGTTGCGACGGCGGTCGAGTGCTCGACGTCGTCGAGAGCGGCGCCGTCGCGGCCGATGAGAGCGCTGACCAGCAGACTCTTGCCGCGCTTGATCTCCCCCACCACCACGATCGACGTCGGCCGGCCGGTGTCGGCGAGTTTGCGTTCGGCGCGGTCGGCGACCTCGTCGTGCTTGTAGGCGCGCAGCACCTTGCACGCGCCGTCGATCAGGTCGGCCACAGACGGATCAGGAGACACGCGACGACACTACATACCGGTCGGTACGGGGCCGTGCTCCACTCCGGCGTTCGGACTCGTGGCCGCGTCCACGATGATTTCCGGCTCCTGCCCCGGTCAACATTCGTGAACGGATCCGTCCGACTCCGGGAGACGTCATGACCCAGCAGACCACCCGCGCCCTTCCTCCGATCGTCGACGAGCAGACATGGCGGTCGGCGCTCGACGACCTACGGCGACGGGAGAAGGCCGCCACTCGCGAACTCGACGCCATCGCAGCGCAGCGCCGCCGGCTGCCGATGATCGAACTGCCCGACTACACGCTGATCGGCGCCGACGGCCCGACCCGGCTCGTCGATGTGTTCCAGGGCCGCTCGCAGCTCATCACCTATCACCACATGTGGTCCGACGGTGCCGAATGGCAGTGCGGTGGATGCACGAGTCTCACGACGCAGTGGACCCGGCTCGGCATCCTCGACAACTACGACGCCCGCATGGTCGTCGTCACCAACGGGCCGATCGACGAAGCCCTCACCTACAAGGTGAAGGTGGGCAACACGATGGAGTGGTACTCGTCGTCGGAGAGTTCGTTCGGCGCCGACGTCGACGCACCTCCCGGTGGAGGGTTCGCGGTCAACGTGTTCCTGCGCGACGGCGACACGGTCTACCGCACCTGGCACACCACCGGCCGCGGCACCGAGCAGCTCAGCTACACCTTCGCGCTGATCGACATCCTTCCGTGGGGTCGTCAGGAGGAATGGCAGGATTCGCCCGAGGGCTGGCCGCAGTCGCCGACCTATTCGGGGTGGCTCGATTCCCCCGATGTGGCGCGACTCTACGGTCCGGGCACCGGCGCGCGGTGAAAGCGGATGACATGGTGGACGCGACCCCGTCACGCGCCTGGTACGTGAGAACCGGTGTGTCACAGGAATTCAGTCGGCGAGGTAGCGCAGCATCACGGCGGTGGTGAACTGTCGGGTCTCGACCAGGCGCAGATCCACGCGCTTCTCCAGGGGCGGGAACATCGGTGTGCCACCACCGAGCAGGACGGGTGAGACGAACACCTGGTACTCGTCGATGAGACCGTGTGGGATCAGCGACGCGGCGAGGTTCGCCCCACCGACCTCCATGACGCCGTCTCCCTCGGCCTTGAGCCTGCGCACCTCCTCCACCGCGTCGTCGCTGACGAGGCGACTGTTCCAGTGGACCTCGGTGAGGGTGCGGGAGAAGACGACCTTGGGCGTGGTCGTCCACAACTCGGCGAAGTCGCGTTCGATGGGCGAGGCGTCCTCGGGCAGGTGCGGCCAGTACTCGGCCATCAGCTCGTACATCCGCCGGCCGTGCAACGAGAGCTCGAGCCGGCGGAACCGGTCGTTGTGGAACTGGTGCAGTTCGTCGTCGGGGTCGGTCCAGTCGATATTGCCGTCGCGGTCGTTGATGTAACCGTCGAGGGACACGCCGAAGTCGTAGATCAGTGTTCTCATGCTCCGATAGACCGTCGGCGCACCCCGAACTCATCGGCCCGGTGCGCCCGTGTCGGGCTTAAGGCTGGAGCAGCACGTCCAGACCACGCTCGAACTCGTCGATACGGCGACCGAGGGCATGGTGACCGCCGTTGACCAGCTCGGACACCCGGACGATCCCTGCGGTGTCCGCGATCTCGTTGAGGTTGCGCGACGTCCAGTACCAGGCGGCGGTGGTGAAGGCGTTCTCCGGCGCGGCGAGCAACTCGGGGTGCGCGACGAAGTCGACGCCGATGTGCTCGCTGACCTTCTCATAGTTGTGGCGGCCCGTGATCTGGATCGCGCCGCGACCCTTGTAGCGCTCACCGTCGCCGGGATGGGTGTTTCCGAGATCGGCGCGACCCTCGTATGCGCGACCGGACGCGTACTCCTCGAAGGTGCGGAAGGAGTCCGATTCGACGGCCAGCTGGGCGATGAACGCCGCCTGACGGACCGGGTTGTCGATGCCGCTGCGCGCCATCGCGTCGTTCAGCGGCGCGATGAACTGCTCGACCTTCTCCGCCGGGATGCCCGGCACGATGCGGGTCAGTTCCTCGGGTGTGACGGCGGGGAGCGGCGCAGGAGTCGTCTCGGCGACGAGTTCGACCACCTCGCTCGCCTCTGCGGATTCGGCCTCTTCCTCGTCGTCGGTCACGGTCCAGCCGTCGGCGGCCAGGGCGTCGAAGTCGAGCGCCCGGAGCAGGTCGCGGGGCTCCTGGAAACGGGTAGGTGCAGGGGTGGTGGGTGCGGTGTCGGCGTGGGCGACGGAGGTACCGACGCCGAGCGCGGCGGTGAGGACGGCCGCGGCGGCGACCGCGGCACGGAAACGGCGCAATGATGAAACGGACAAGGGTCGTGCTCCAAGATTCGCCGAAGCTGGGTTCGGCCTTCGAACGGGGCCGCGGGCATCACCGGCGGGATCGTTACCACCGCACGGAGGGCCAACACACGACCATCAGGTCACAACCAGGTAACGTCGCAGGTCGAGAGGTTTTCAAGCGATCGTGGCCGACGCCATCTGAACCAATGAAAGTGGTGCGTGCCATACTCGGAAGTCGATCATTGCGGCGATCGCATCCGGCCGGCCCAGCGAGAACCTGCCGGAGCGGTACCTGGCCGATCCTGCCCCTTGTCCACCGAGGATCGCTGCACTCTCACCGAATTAGTTGTGCAGCAGTACCTTCGATCACGAAACCGCACGCGCCGAAGGTTCGTCCCGCAGATGGTCGAATCGAGGCCGCGATGGGTCGCCCCCCTCGGGAACAGACCGGTTCGATTCGACCGAAGAGGTGTACACCCCCGAGCCGGGTCGTAATCATTTCGTGTCCGACGACACACCTCGATAACGCGTAGCCGCACGCCGACCGAGACCGTCCGCGTTCACAATACGACGACCCGAGCAGGAAGTACCGATTGGTATGTTCACACAGGTCGAAGACCCCGACCGTTCGGTCGGGTCTTCCATGATCAGCGCGCTGAAGCGGGTCGGCGCGGCGTGCTGCAGTAGCAAGCCCCGGTTCATAGCGCGAACTGCGCGGAGCGGTACCGACCGCCCTGTATGCCGCGCCGAGAACACTCAGCGGTCGCGGTAGTACGCCCGGATCGCGCGGCTCATCACCTTGATCTCACGGGTCCGCTCGTGCCGCAATCGGGCATCGGACCGGGCCGCGATCCATTCGTTCTCACGTCGCAGTTTGCGATGACTCTCCACTCGCCGGGCATCGAGGTCGCCGCGGTCGACAGCGGCACGAACCGCGCATCCCGGTTCGGTCTCGTGCGCACAGTCCGCGAAGCGGCAGTACTGAGCGAGCTCATCGATCTCGGGGAAGGCGGAGGCGATGCCGGCACCGGCGTCCCACATCCCGATACCCCGCAACCCCGGAGTGTCGATGAGGGTCACGCCGCCGCCCAAAGGGAACATCTCTCGATCGGTCGTGGTGTGCCGGCCCTTGCCGTCGCCCTGGCGCACCGGTGCCGTCGCCTGGATGTCGCGACCGCACAGCGCGTTGACCAGCGTCGATTTCCCGGCGCCGGACGCTCCGACGAACACGACGGTGCCGTGGAGCACCTCGCGCAGTTCATTCAGGCCGGATCGATTCGGCGCACAGACCTCCACCACGCTCGCTCCGGGTGCGACCACGGCGACCTGCTCGAATACCGCTTCGGTGGCGATGTCGACCTTCGTCAGGGCGACTACCGGTTGCGCGCCGCTGTCCCAGGCCAGCGCCAGCAGACGTTCCATGCGACCGAGATCGAGGGTGTCGGATGCGACCGTCACCACGACGGTGTCGACGTTGGCAGCGAGTACCTGCTCTTCCGAACGCCCCGACGCGTCGGCACGACGAATCGCGCCGGTACGCGGCATCACCGCACAGCCCCCGCCGGTCATATCGCCTTCGGTGGCCGGTTCGCGCACGATCACCCAGTCGCCGGTGCAGACGTGGTGGCGCGCTGTCCGTACCCGACCAGCGGATCGGTTCCGGGTGGGACATCGGGGTGCACGGTGACTCCTGGATCATGACGAGGCGCGGGTGGTCCGCTCCGACAGATCCGATGGTGAACTTCGCACCCCGGCAATGCAATCGAACTTCCGCGTGCACCCTCAATCGCGGTGGGCCGACAGCAACCAGGCCGGGAGCATCGAACGGCCCTTGTCGTCGCGTTGCCACGCGGCAGCCTCTTCGTCGCCGAGAAATGCGTGGATGAAGGCCGGCCGCACGTCGTCAACGGTCCAGAACTCGGCAACCACGTCGCGTAGCTCGTCGTCCGTCACGGGATTGGGTCCCTGGCCCTCTTCGGGGAAGGCGTCCTTCGAAAAGGCAAGGACGAAGAAGGACGCGTTCGGAGCGGCGGCACGGGTGACGGCGCTCAGGTAGGCACGGCGCCGGTCCACGGGCAGCGAATGGAACAGGGTGCTGTCGACGATCGTCGCGAACCGGCCGTCGAAACCCGTGAACGAGCTGATGTCGGCCACCTGGAAGGTCGCGGTCGTCAGTCCCCGCTCCGCCGCCGCGGCCCGAGCGGCCTCGATGGCTGTGGGCGACAGATCGAGACCGATCACGGTGTATCCCTGTGCCGCCAGACGGAGGGAGGTCTCGGCATGCCCACAGCCTGCGTCCAGCACGTCGCTACGGAATCTGCCCTCGTCGATCAATCGGGCGATCTCGGGCTGGGGTTCGCCGATGTTCCAGGGTACGGGGCCCGAAAACCCTTCGGCGACGCCCCGGTAGATGTCGTCCCACGGTGCAACCTGGCCGTCCTCGGTCATGGATCCGACGGTACGCCCGCCGCCGGATCCACCGCACCGATTCCGAATTCGGCACCGGTAACCGGTTCACTCGGCCGGGTTCGTGAGGAAGGATCGACAAGCGCCACCGTTCGAGAGGGGAACTCACTCGTGACCGAAACCGCCGCATCTGCACCCGCCGGCCCCGGCCGGGAACGTCAGGGGGTCGTGTACCGCAACGGCGCGCTGGGCCGGCGTCCGGCCGTCCCGACGTCCTTCGGCGACCTCGAACACGCCGCGCGACGCGCGAGTTCGAAGCGGGCCTGGGCGTATGTCGCGGGCGGCGCCGGCGAGGGACGCACGATGCGCAACAATCGGCGTGCGTTCGACCGATGGGCGATCGTCCCGCGCATGGCCCACGGAGTCACCGAACGCGACCTGAGTACGACCGTGGCAGGCACGTCGCTGTCCTCACCGCTGTTGCTGGCACCGATCGGCGCGGGAGCATTGATGGCCGCGGACAGCGACCTGGCGATCGCGCGGGCGGCCGCCGCGACCGGCGTGCCGTACATCTTCTCCAATCAGGGCTGCAATTCCATGGAGGACTGCGCTGCCGCAATGGGCTCCGCGTCCCGCTGGTTCCAGCTGTACTGGAGTTCCGACGAGGATCTCGTCGACAGCCTGCTGCGGCGGGCCGAAGCGGCGGGCGCCGAGGCCGTCGTTGTCACCCTCGACACGACGATGCTGGGATGGCGTCCGCAGGACCTGAATCTCGGGTCGTTGCCGTTCGCACGCGGCGAGGGCATCGCCCAGTACACCTCGGATCCCCGCTTCCTCGACATCGTCCGGCAGCGGATCGACGCCGCCCGCGACACGCTGACGGAGCGACCCGATGTCACGTTCGGCGCGATCCGCACACTGCTGTCGATGACCCGCAACCATCCGGGTCGATTCCTCGACAATCTCCGCTCCCCCGTACCGCGCGCCGCCGCGGAGACCTTCCTCGACATCTACTCCAATCCGGGACTGAGCTGGGAGCATCTGGCGACGTTGCGGGATCGGACGCGACTTCCCATCGTACTCAAGGGAATTCTGCATCCGGACGACGCGCGTCGCGCCGTCGACCTCGACGTCGACGCCCTCGTCGTGTCGAACCACGGTGGACGCCAGGTCGACGGATCGATCGCCTCACTCGATGCTCTGCTCGACATCCGTGCCGCGATCGGCCGGGAGCCGACCGTGTTGCTGGACAGCGGGATCCGAAGCGGCGCCGATGTCTTCGTCGCGCTCGCGCTCGGCGCGGACGCCGTACTCCTCGGCCGGCCCTACATGTACGGACTGGCGATCGCGGGTCGGCAGGGCGTCGAGGAGGTGGTCCGCAACGTGATCGCCGAGTTCGACCTCACCATGGCATTGACCGGTGCCCGTTCGGTCGCCGATATCGACGAACGGTTCGTCCGGCCGAATCCCTCCTTCTGAAACAGGGTCAGGCCTTGCGCGCACGCACCTTGCGGTACGGGGTCTCGTCGATGCGCGTGGTGATCTCGGCGACCATCCTGTCGTACGACTCGTTCTTGCGGGCGATGCCGATGAGCCGCTTGGTGGTGCGCGCGGCGGCGCCCAGGTTCATCGGGCGGCCCTCGATGCCGTACATCAGGCGCGCCCACTCCGGCAGCAGCGACAACATGTCGTCCTGCACGACGACGAAGGTGAACACCTTCACCGGATTGCCCCACAGGTTCGGCTTCCGGAGCGCGTGCGTCACCTCGGCGGCGGCGAGCGACAGCGACAACCAGTGGCGCTGCTCGTCGACGTACGCCTCGAGGTCGGCGCGGGTGGCGGGAAGACGGGCCGGGTCTGCGCCGACGAGCTCTGCGGCGATGTGCTGCTCGACGACGAACTTGTCCTGTTCGGCGGGGGTCAGGTCGAGGCCGAAAGCCTCCGCACCACGCAGCAGCGCGAACGCGAGAGCGTTGTGAGTCCAGTCGATCCACACGGGCTCGTCTGCGCGCAACGTCGTGCCGATGTGCAGCCGGTACTTCACGGTGTTGCGGTGGAGGACGAGTTCCTCGGAGGTCTGCACATAACTTCCGCCGGTTCGCAGGAACACCCCCGTCGTGTCCCGTAACCGCTCCGCGGCCGGGCTGTCGATCGCGAGCGGGCCCAGCGTATCGGCGACAAACGCGTGGTCGTCGCGAAGTCACGTGCCAGCACCGCGATTTCACCCTCGTCTCGTCAGGCGAGGAGCGCGGCGTCGAGCACTCGGCGCGCCGCTGCGGGATCGTCGACATGGATCGCGAACCGGCTCACGAGCGCTGGACGGCGGCGATGTTCGAAGAAGCCCGGCAAGAGGGCCTCGACGGGTTCCGCGAGGACGAGATCGAGATTGGTGCCGTCGGGACCGGGCAGGAACAGCACCTCGCCGTCCACACCCGTCTCCGCCGGCTGGAAGCGATGGCGCGGGATACATCGCTGCAGGTTGTCGGCGTCGATACGTGCCACGACCTGATGTCCGGAGCGCAGGACGAGGCCGTCCCGTGTCAGAAGATGCGGGTTGACGACACGATCCGCGAGCCACCCCGCGAGAGGAAGAAGCGAGTACACCGAGACGATCAGCAACGTCCAGCGCAGCCATTCCCACGGCACGAGTATGTGGACCACCGCGATCTCGATGACCGACGCCACGAGCCACGCGATCGGCACGCTCATCGTGCCGCGGGTGTAACCGATCGTCGTCACCTCAGGTCCGGCGCCGACCCGACGTCCTCGTATCAGGAACCACAGTGCGCGGTAGCTTCTCAACTCTGCGCGTATCAGGGCCCCGGGCACGCGGCCGACGAGTTCGTCGAGCACCCCCGCCCACGGTGTTCCGGATCGGCGCAGGATTCGAACCCGCAGTGCGCCGACGATCAGCACCAGGATTCCCAGAGGTAGCTCGAATCCGAGCCAGACCTTCAGTGCTGTCACCGGTGTGAGGATGCCCAGTGCAACGAGGAGGGCGTTCGTACAGGCCACCACCACGGTGAGGACGAGAGCGGCTCGGTGGACGAGCCGGACGGTGCGCTCAGTCATGCCCGCGCTCCGTCCTGCTGCGGTCCCGACTGTGCGGCGACGCGCCGGACGAACCCGATCGCGACGGCCTGCTGGGCCGGGTCCGGAAGGAACTCGGCGAGCACCTCGGTGTTCGATTCGAGGGCAGTTGCCGCCTCGGCTGCCCACGAACCGAGCACCTCCGCCATGATCGGGATGTCGTCGAGCAAGGCGGTCATGCCGTCGATGACGGCGCTGACCTCGTCGGCTGCCGCGGTGGGATCTTGTCCGGCAAGTGCACCGAAGCGTCGGTAGACGGCGACCATGGCGTGCCGTTGTTCGGGGTCGTCGAGCAGGGTTCGCATGGCGTCGAGATACTCCGGTGATGCCTGCCCGGAGAGTGCGAGCATCTCCCAGCTGTCGCGTTCGCGGACGAACAGCCTCCGGGTGTGCGGGTCGTCCTCGCCGTCGATGAGTTCGTCGAACGCGTCGACGATCGGTGACGGCAGGGGCGAGAGCCGGTCGCCGACGCGGTGACGCTCGAGAATCGCGGCGAGTGCCTCACGTTTGACCTGCAGCGTCCGGATCTGATTGTCTGCCGCCTCGAGCAGCGATTCGAGGTCTGCGGTGAGATCGGACTCGGCATCTCGGTCGCTGCCGTCGGTGAAGTGGCCGCCGAGGACGGTCGCCACCGCACCCAGTGGAACACCCGACTGGGCGAGCCAGCGGATGCGCAGCAGACGCACCAGGTCGGCGAGTTCGTAGTCCCGGTATCCGTTGGGTGCCCGTGGGGGTTCGGGCATGAGCCCGAGCCGGTGGTAGTGCCGAACGGCGCGAACGGTGGTTCCCGCGGCCTGGGCCAAGTCGCTGATCCTCATGGCTTCAGCATCGACCCTGACGCTACGTCAGGGTCAAGCCATGAATGCGTCGGCGCACATCGGGGTGGGAACAACCCGAGAAGGACTGCGGTTGAGTGCAGTAAGATAGTTGACAGATCAACTACATGACCGAGAGGGGTTACCGTGCCTGCCGTAACCGTCGACAACGTTCTCGCTCTTCCTCGCGTCGAAGAGCCCGCACCCGAAGCGCTCTCGCGTCCCGTCCTGTCCGTGACCATTGCACCGCGCGGCTTCGAAGGCGAAGGCTTCCCGGTCCGCCGTGCGTTCGCGGGCATCGAGACGAAGTACCTCGATCCTTTCATCCACATGGATCAGATGGGTGAGGTGAACTACGCGCCCGGCGAACCGAAGGGCACCCCCTGGCATCCGCACCGCGGTTTCGAGACCGTCACCTACATGATCGACGGCATCATGCAGCACCGCGACTCCCACGGAGGCGGCGGCACGATCGGTGGCGGCGACACCCAGTGGATGACCGCCGGCAGCGGCATTCTGCACATCGAAGCACCACCGGAACATCTCGTGGTCAGCGGTGGACTGTTCCACGGCGTGCAGCTGTGGGTGAACCTGCCCAAGGCCGAGAAGTTCGTCGCCCCGCGGTATCAGGACATCGGCGGCGGCGAGGTCGCCCTGCTGTCCTCGGCCGACGGCGGCGCGCTCATCCGCGTGATCGCCGGAGAACTCGACGGGCACCGTGGCCCCGGTTCGACGCACACACCGATCACCCTGCTGCACGCGACCGTGGCGCCGGGAGCAAGCGTCACCCTGCCGTGGAACCCCGAATTCAACGCCCTGACATACGTGCTCGCCGGTGATGGCGCGGTCGGACCGGAACACCGCCCGATCCGGACCGGACAGACCGCCGTCTTCGGTAGGGGTGAAAGCCTGACCATCTCTGCTGCCGCGACACAGGATTCGCGCACCGACGCCCTCGAGGTGTTCGTGCTCGGTGGCAAGCCGATTCGTGAACGCGTCGTCATGGCGGGTCCGTTCGTCATGAACACCCGCGCCGAGATCATCGAGGCGATGGAGGACTTCCAGGCCGGGCGATTCGGTTCCATTCCCGCCGTGCGCCCGTCGGACGAAAATGCCTAGATGGGTAGTTGCGTTAGGGTGGCTTCGACCCCGGAGATCGGGGTTGAAGCCACCCAAGTCGGCTACCGTGCACCGGGTTCATCCTCACGCATGCCACGAATCCGGTGTTCTCGACCGCGCTGAGCGCGGTCGAGAACACCAGATCGTCGGCCGCGCCGCTTCTACGCCAGCGCCAGCGCTACGAGCGCGACCAGCGACGGCACGCTCTGACACAGCGACCCCACCACCCCGGTACCTCGTGGACGGCTCATCGCCATCCGGTCCGAGGCGAACAATGCCATGCCGGCCAGGAACATGAACGCGCACGTGTAGACGACGAGGGTGCGGCCCGGGGTTTCGTGCCCGGTCCACCACAGGATCATGCCGGCGAGCGCTCCGGATCCGAGGAAGAGGTTGTAGAAGCCGACGTTGAACGCCCACATCCGCACCGGTGGAACATCCGCAGCGGGGACGCGGAACACGCCCCAGTGGATGCTCGGACGGCGAAACAGGATCGTCTCCCACACGAAGACCATCAGGTGCACCGCGGCAGCGACCAGGGCCGCGAGTTGCGCAACGACGATCATGGCGAGACCTCCTCGGCGAATCGGATTCCGTAACGGGTGGCGATCTGCCCGAACCTGCTCATCAGTGCATCCTCGGGCAGGTGCTCCTCCCCCAGCGCGTCGAGGTCGGTGAAGAAACCGCTCATCCCGGTCCCGGAGCAGACGAGGAGAAAGGCCGCGTCGTCGGTGAGCACCGAGAAGCTGTTCATCGTTCCCGCCGCGATGGTGAGCGTGTCACCGGCGGCGAGTTCGCAGCCCTCGCCGTCGAGGAGGACGAGGATCCGGCCGCGCAGGAGGTGGTAGGTCTTGGGCCAGGGCTCGGAGTGCAGCGGCGGTGGGCTGCTGCAGGGCGTCTCGACCAGCATGAGCTCGTAGGCGTCGCCGGTCTGTTCACCGGACGACAGCACGGTGACGACGGCATCCGGCACCGACAATTGCCCGCCCGTACTGGCACGTTGGAGATCGATCGTGGACACAACTGCGACGCTATGGATCCGGAAACAGCCGGACCATCCCCTGAATCGGGGATGCTCCGTCTTCCGGATCCAGCGCATACTGGGTTCATGCTCGAAGTGCGGACGGAGCGCCTACGCCGCGAGATCCTGGAGTTCGCGGGCACCGGCGTCGGCGTCACCGCACTGCACCAGCGTGCCATCGAACTGGTCGATCGCACCGTACGCAGCGACTTGACGTGCTGGGCACTGTTCGATCCCCTGACCCTGGCGTTCGGTTCGATGACCAGTGGGCGCAACCGCATTCCCGGTGAGTACGAGCCACTGCTCGCGGAATCGGAATGCGGTGGACACGATCCCGCAACCTTCGCAGACATCGCCCGCAGTGGACGAACAGTGGTGCGGGCCTCGGATCTACCGTCGACCGAAGTCGCCCACAGCCTCCGGAACGCGGCGGTATGGCGTCCACTCGGACTCGACCGCGAGGTGCGAGTCGTCTTCACAGTGGACGGGTTGTGTTGGGGAGCGGCCGGTTTCGTCCGCTCGGGTCCGGACTTCACGGATCGGGAACTGGAGTTCCTGACAATGACCGCACCGGCGGTGGCGGTTGCGACCCGGGTGGCCGCCGTCCATCCCCTGCACGCACGCCCCGGAGCCGATCCCGGTCCTGCCGTGATCGTGACGGATCCCGCGGGTGAGCCGGTCGCATCGACGGTCGCGGCGCGGATCTGGGAGGATCGGCTCGCCGGTCCGGTGCGACTGGCGCTGCTGTTGCGGGCGGCAACATTCGGGGCTCGGGCGAGTACGACCGGGGTGTTCCGGGCACGTATCCGCAACGACGGCGGAGGCTGGATCGTCGTCCGTGCGGCGCCGTTGAGCGCCGACGGCGACGAGGCCCGCACGGCGGTCACCATCGAACCCGCGGCCGACAGTGAACTCACAGACATGCTGTTCGCCGCGTACGCGCTGACCGCCCGCGAGTGCGAAGTGTGCACCGACGTGCTGAACGGACTGTCGACGGCCGAGATCGCTCGGCACCGGGGCATCACGCCGAACACGGTGCACGACCATCTCAAATCCGTCTATGCGAAGACGGGGGCGGGTAGTCGCGCGGAACTCGTCGCTCGGTTGGCCGGCCGGCAGATGCCCCGACCGTCCCTGTCGCCCCCATACACGCCGACGATCAGGTCCGCGCACTGAGCGATCACGCTCACTACACATTGAGCGGGGTTGCTCGTTGTATGCCACAGTGCCACTCGGTGCATGCAGCTGCCACGCCCGAGATCCCTCTGTTCCAGAGCAGGTGACGTCGGCCCGTTGTTTTTTGCACCTTGTTGCACATAGTCTGGCGTGAGAGGGACCGCCCCAGACGAAGAAGGAACACACCATGACGCTGCCACCGATCCTGTCCGGCCCGCTGAGCCTGCCCCTGGTCGCTTCCCCGATGTTCATCGTGTCGGGACCGGAACTGGTGTCCGCCCAGTGCCAGGCCGGAGTCGTCGGGTCGTTCCCGGCACTCAACGCCCGTCCCCAGTCGATGCTTGTCGACTGGCTGCAGCAGATCACCGAGAGCAACGCCGACTACGCGGTGCGCCACCCCGAGGAGTACGTCGCGCCGTTCGCCGTCAACCAGATCGTGCACCGCTCCAACGAGCGACTCGAGCAGGACCTCGAGGTGATCGTCGAGCATCGGGTCCCCATTGTGATCACCTCGCTCGGTGCCCGAGAGGAGGTCAACGAGGCTGTTCACTCCTACGGCGGCATCGTCCTTCACGACGTGATCTCGAACGAGTTCGCGCACAAGGCGATCGACAAGGGCGCGGACGGCATCGTCGCCGTCGCCGCAGGCGCCGGCGGCCACGCCGGGACGCAGTCACCGTTCGCATTGCTCCAGGAGATCCGCCGGTGGTTCGACGGCCCCCTGCTGCTGTCCGGCTCCATCGCCCACGGCCGCTCGATCCTCGCTGCCCAGGCCGCCGGTGCCGACCTCGCCTACGCCGGCACAGCCTTCCTCGCCACCGAGGAGGCCCGCAGCGCCGACGACTACAAGAACATGATCGTCGACAGCACCGCCAAGGACATCGTCTACAGCAACCTGTTCACCGGCGTGCACGGCAACTACCTGCGGGGAAGCATCGTCGCCGCCGGACTCGACCCCGACGACCTCCCCGAGTCCGATCCGTCCGCCATGAACTTCGGGTCCGGTGGCAACACCGGCGCCAAGGCCTGGCGCGACATCTGGGGCGCCGGCCAGGGCCTCGGCGCGATCGAGTCCGTCGTCCCCGCCCGCGAGCTCGTCCAACGACTCCGCGACGAATACGAGCTGGCGTGGACGTCCCTCGAACGACGCCGAGTCGCCATGATCGACGCCGGATAGCGTGACCTAGGCTGACGCGGTGTCTCTCAGGTTCGCCATCCTCACCGCACTGGTCGAGCGCGACAGCACCGGACTGGAACTGACGCGGCGCTTCGACCGGTCGATCGGGTACTTCTGGCCCGCGACCCACCAGCAGATCTACCGAGAACTGGACCGGATGCGGGCGGGCGACCTGATCCGTGAAGTCCCGACGGACGGAAAACCCGGTCGCGGTCAGCCCCGACGTTTCACCATCACAGCGGACGGTCGCCGACTGCTGCGCGGCTGGATCTCCGAGATCGAGGATCCGGACGTGGTGCGCTCCGGTGTCTCCGTGCGCCTGCGCGCGGCCGCGGCGCTCGACGATCCCGACGCCGCGCGTCCCGCGCTGGAACATCAACGCGCCTACCGGACGGCGATGCTCGAGCAGTATCGTGCCATCGAGCAACGCGACTTCGTCGAGGTCCGGGGCGACGCGCGGAGCACCCTGCAACATCTCGTGCTCCGCCTCGGCATCCTCCTCGAAGAAACGTGGCTGACCTGGCTGGACGAGGCGCTCGACACGATCGACCGGCTCGACCCGACACCGGATTCCTCCGCCGACCGCAGCGGAACGGTCCCGTAGACCGGAACACGAGAACCGGGCCGAGGCGTACCACGCGAGGGAGGTCGGCTTGTCTACACGGATGCAGGTCTACCTGTCACGGTGCGTTTCCGGCCTCAGGGTCGACTGCCGTCAGCGCGGTGATCAAGGTCCGACTCGGCCGCATCACGGCCACGGTCTTGTCCCTGTCCGGCCGGTAGTAGCCGCCGATGTCGACCGGCGCGCCCTGCACCTCGTTCAACTCTCGCACGATCGTGTCCTCGTCCCTGGCCAGTGCCTCGGCCAGCGGGGCGAACTGTTCTGCGAGTTCCGGATCCTCGGTCTGCGCGGCAAGTTCCTGTGCCCAGTACATCGCGAGGTAGAACTGGCTGCCCCGGTTGTCGAGCTCGCCGACCTTGCGCGACGGGCTCTTGTTCGTCTCCAGCAGCTTGCCGGTCGCTGCATCGAGCGCGTTCGCCACGATCTTGGCGCGCTCGTTGCCGGTCTTGATGCCGAGGTCCTCCAGGCTTACGGCCAACGCCAGGAACTCACCGAGCGAATCCCAGCGCAGGTGGTTCTCCTCCACCAACTGCTTGACGTGCTTGGGCGCCGACCCGCCGGCGCCCGTCTCGTAGAGGCCGCCACCCGCCATCAGCGGCACGATCGACAGCATCTTGGCGCTCGTACCGAGCTCGAGGATGGGGAACAGGTCGGTGAGGTAGTCACGCAGGATGTTGCCGGTCGCGGCGATGGTGTCCATTCCGCGGTTCAGCCGCTCCAGCGTGTACCGCATCGAGCGCACCTGCGACATGATGTGGATGTCGAGGCCATCGGTGTCATGATCCTGCAGGTACAGCTCGACCTTCTTGATCAACTCGTTCTCGTGGGGGCGGTACGGGTCGAGCCAGAACAGGACCGGCATACCGGAGTTGCGTGCCCGGGTGACCGCGAGCTTGACCCAGTCGCGGATCGGCGCGTCCTTGACGGTGCACATGCGCCAGATGTCACCCGCCTCGACGTGCTGGGTGAGCAGCACCTCACCGGTCTCGGCATCGACGAAGTTGGCCTCGCCCGCCTCCGGAACTTCGAAGGTCTTGTCGTGCGAGCCGTACTCCTCGGCCTTCTGCGCCATGAGACCGACGTTGGGAACGGTACCCATGGTCGTCGGGTCGAACGCGCCGTTGGTCTTACAGAAGTTGATGATCTCCTGGTAGATGCGCGCGAAAGTGGACTCCGGCATGACCGCCTTGACGTCCTTGGGTCGTCCGTCGGCGCCGTACATCTTGCCGCCCGAGCGAATCATTGCGGGCATCGAGGCATCCACGATGACATCGCTGGGGGAATGGAAGTTGGAGATGCCGCGTGCGGAATCGACCATGGCCAATTCGGGACGGTGCTCATGGCAGTTGTGCAGGTCCTGCTTGATTTCGTCGCGCTGCGTACTGGGCAGCGTCTCGATCTTGTCGTACAGGTCGCCGAGACCGTTGTTGACGTTGACGCCCAATTCGTCGAACAGCTTCTGATGCTTGGCGAAGGCGTCCTTGTAGAAGGTCTTCACCGCGTGGCCGAAGACAATGGGGTGCGAGACCTTCATCATCGTCGCCTTGACGTGAAGGGAGAACATCACGCCCGTCTTGCGCGCATCCTCCATCTGCTCCTCGTAGAACTCGAGCAACGCCTTCTTGCTCATGAACATGCTGTCCATGATGTCGCCCTCACCCAGCTCCACTTCGGGCTTGAGGACGATCGTCTCGCCCTCCTTGGTGACCAGCTCCATCCGGACCTTGCGCGCCCGGTCCAGCGTCATCGACTTCTCGCCGTGGTAGAAGTCGCCGTGCCGCATGTGCGCGACGTGGCTGCGTGAGGCCATCGACCACTCGCCCATGCTGTGCGGGTGTTTACGGGCGTACTCCTTCACCGCCCGGGGTGCGCGCCGATCGGAGTTGCCCTCACGCAGGACAGGGTTGACCGCACTGCCGAGAATCTTGCCGTAGCGCTCCCGGATGGCACGCTCTTCGTCCGTCTTCGGGGCGTCCGGGAAATCCGGGACCTGGTAGCCCTTGCTCTGCAGTTCCTTGATGGCAGCCAGGAGCTGCGGCACGGACGCACTGATGTTGGGCAGCTTGATGATGTTGGTCTCGGGCAGTTGCGTCAGACGACCCAGCTCGGCCAGGTTGTCCGGGACGCGCTGCTCTTCCGTGAGGTGCTCGGGGAACTCGGCCAGGATCCGCGCCGGCACCGAGATGTCGCTGGTCTCGACCTCGATGCCCGCGGCTCCAGCGAAGGTACGCACGATCGGCAGGAAGGCGTAGGTCGCAAGCAACGGCGCCTCGTCGGTCAACGTATAGATAATGGTCGACTGCTTGTCGGCGCTCATTCTTGTCTCGACTCCCTACGTCGGTCCGGTCCGCCTCACGAAATGCTCCGCGTGCGGGATTGCATCGGGTATCAGGCTACGTGCGAGAACTCGAGAACGACATTTACTCGCCGGTAACTCGAACTCCGCCGACAGGCTTCGACGGCCCCTCGGGCGCCCAACCGTCGACCTCATGTCCGCTCGCGACCGAGAACGCCGCAGTCCTGCGAGCCACCGCTTCGATGGCCCCTCGACCTGTCGTAACGCGGGTGCGACCGGCGCACAGCATCGCCGTCAGTAAAGAAGTCTTCACAAGCAGTGGGAAGACTACTGTCACAAGCGATTCCGTTGTCGAACCGGACTGCGATCCCTCGTCCGTCCGATCGCGGCTCGAATGCCGACGCCGGAAGATGCTGTCGGCGGGGGCGATCGTTCCGTCGAGAATCGAGGTTCGTCGATCGTTGCTTGGGGGAGACGACCGCGGACCCGAGAGGGAACCGCACGCCTGCGTCCCGATGAAGTACTTCACATTTCTCGCCGACGACTCGACCCGAGCGTCTACCGACAGGAGCCCGCCACTACTCCGACATCAATCGCAGGCGGGCGCGGGAACATCCTCGAACAGCGGCGACCCGATCGGCACGAGGTACACCACGTCGAGGATCACCGGTTCCGTGCCGAGATTGCGACCGACGTGCAGATGGTCCGGACCCGAGGGTTCGTTGATGAAATCACCGGTCTCGAACGTGACAGGCTCGCAGTCTCCTTCAGGATGCGTCAAGGTGCCGGCCCGCACGATGCCGAGCACGGGACCATCGTGATAGTGCCAACCGGTGCTACCGCCCGGTTCGATGGTGATCTCCCGGGCCACGGCGTGCACGCCGTCGGGTACGAACGGCAGCAGTCCCGGTGGCACCTCGATGTCCACCCATGTCACCCCTGAGATGCCCTCGCTCGGAGTGGCGTAGGCCCACCCGGGTATCGCCACCGCTACTGCACATGCCGTCGCCGCGAGTACACCCTGCACAGAGCGCTTCATGCGCACGGACGCTACCGTCTACACGACACTGCTGCAGGACAGCTCGCATTGCGACCCGCTCGCCTGCACCCGCGTCACTGTCGCCGGGTACGTCGAGCGGCCCGAAGGCGAGGAACTGGCCGCCGCGCGCGAAGCCCACCTGGCCGCTGTCCCCGGGACCCGCGTGTACATCGATTTCAGCGACTTCACGCTCTGGGTTCTTCGGGTTCGGCGCGTGCGCTGGGTCGGTGGGTACGGGCGGATGGATTCGGCCACCGCCGAGGACTATGCCGAAGCATTGCCGGATTCTGTGACCCCGTCGGCAGCTCGTGCGATCGCGCATCTCAACGACGATCACGCCGACGCGCTGCTGGCGATGGCCCGGAAGCTCGGCGGGTTCCCGGATGCGGCGGCGGCAACCTGTGTCGGAGCGACCGATACGGCCTCGACCTCGATGTCACCACGCCGCATGGGCGAGCCATGACGCATGCCGGCTATCTGTCACCGCCCGACTCCGACTACGAATTGCGCTCAGCAACAGTTGCTTTGGCTCGCGCGGCGCACCGCCAGACCGTCGTGGACACGTCCGTCTGCATCGACGTCGGCGGCGAGGGCGACACGGTAGTCGAGTCCCGCCTCGTTCACCGTGACGCCGACAGGTGCAGGTCGTGCCGGGCGGCGAGCGCGAGGGCGTCGGTGACATCGAAGGGTCTCATGCGGTTCACGCTCTCTTCGCCGCGTCGTTCCGGTCTACCGATATCCTCGGACGGTGGTGGCGGCCCACGTGCTGCTACAGGCGGGGAACAGGTCGGCCCCACACGCGTGTCCTGCCCGGGAATCGCCGCCCACTCGTGGCAATGTCCACAGAATGCATCCGTACGACCAGGGGTTCGAGCCTCCGCAAGCGTGCTCCGAGTGGTGCCGGGCACGCTCGTTCGACCTGCAGGTGCTCGACGAGGGCGTCACTGTCGACCTCAAATGGTGGAACAGCCACCTCGAACGGACCGGGCACGATATCCGCCTCCGGGGACGGAATCTCGACGGACGGATCATCGACGACGGCGACGCGATCGTCCAACGCAACGACCTCCGCCTCGACAGTGAACTGATCGAAGCCGACCACGCCGGTCTGGGGCTGTTGTTCCTGTGCGCGGCCTGGCGCAGCGCACATCCGCGACGACGCGGTGCCCGACGTTTTCCGGACGTCCGCGACGCACACGCCCCGAAGGACCGGGACCGGTTCACCAAGATCAAGGGAGTCCTCGACTACTGCGCGAAGACCAAGTCGCTACCCGACACCGCGCGGCAGACCTGGTCCGGATGGCCGGACACCCCCGGCGTCGGCGTATCGCTCCTGGCGACCTATCTGTGGGCGGTCGAGGTGCGGACCGAGGCGGGCCCGGCGCAACTTCTCGATCAGCACGCGGTGTCGACGCTCATCCACGAAGGGTGGCTCGAGGATCCGTCGGTCGCCGACTTCACGCTGCGGCGCTATCACCGGTACCTCGAACTCCTCAACATGTGGGCGTCGTTGATCGCCACGCGTCCGGAGATGGTCGAGATGTGGCTCGTCGACCGGTGGCACGCCCGAATCTGCGAAGCCCGGGACGGGTCGCACGCGACTCCGCGATTGTTCTGATCCTCTTGGGCGTCGCGGTGAGGCCGCCCGAATCGTCCCGTGGAGGCTGATGCACACTCGCAGAATGGGGTCACCGACTACGACGACCATCACCATGACGACCGGCGCGCAGCCGATTCCACAGCCGCGATGGAGACTGCCGCTGGTGGGTGATCTGCTCAGCATCGACGTGGCCAAGCCGGTTCAGCGTGAGATGCAGATGGCACAGGAACTCGGTGGGATCTTCGAACGCAAGATCCTCCAGCACCGGTTGATCGTGGTCTCGGGCGCCGATCTGGTGCGCGAGGTCAACGACGAGGACAAGTGGGCGAAGTTCCTCGGCAAGCCGCTGCGCAAGCTTCGCGTCATCGCCGGCGACGGACTGTTCACCGCGTTCAACTCCGAACCGAACTGGAGCAAAGCCCACAACATCCTCGGCCCGGGCTTCAGCCAGGCCGCGATGCGCGGCTATCACGACTCGATGCTCACCGTCGTCGACCGACTGGTCGACAGCTGGGACCGCGCAGCGGCCGACGGCGAGTATGTGGACGTGCCGAAGAGCATGACGTCGCTGACCTTCGACGTCATCGGCCGGTGCGGCTTCAGCTACGACTTCGACTCGTTCGGCCGCACCGAACCCGATCCGTTCATCGCGGCGATGAGCCGGGCGCTCGAGTACATCAACCGTTCGTCGAACGACATCCCCATCCTCCGGACACTGTTCGGCCGCAGTGCCAGGGAGCAGCATGAACACGACATTGCGCTGATGCAGGAGACGGTCGATCGCATCGTCGAGGAGCGGATGCGCTCCGGCGAGCAGCACGGCGATCTGCTGGACCTGATGATGCACACCGTCGATCCCGACCCCGGCGAGCCGCTCGACCGTGAATCGATCCGCAATCAGGTGCTGACCTTCCTGGTCGCGGGTAACGAGACCACCGCGGCCACTCTGGGGTTCGCGGTCCATTTCCTGAGCCGACATCCCGAGGTGGTGGCGAAGGCACGCGTCGAGATCACCGAGGTCGTCGGTGCCGACGGCCGGATCGGGTACGAGCAGGTCGCCAAGCTGCGGTATGTGCGGCGGGTGGTGGACGAGACGCTGCGGTTGTGGCCGGCCGCCCCGGGTTATTTCCGCAAGGTACGCGGTGAGACCACCCTCGGCGGACGGACGCTGCCGAAGGGTTCGTGGGTGTTCGTGCTGTTGCCGCAACTGCACCGCGACCCGCTGTGGGGCGACGATCCCGAGCGGTTCGACCCGGACCGGTTCGAGCCCGCGGCCGTGCGCAAACGGCCGGCGCACATCTTCAAACCGTGGGGCACCGGCATCCGGGCCTGTATCGGTCGGCAGTTCGCGCTGCACGAGGCGGTGCTCACGCTCGCATCGCTGATCCGGCGGTACGACTTCGCTCCGGAACCGGGCTACGAACTCGACGTTCACGAGGCGATCACATTGAAGCCCCGTGACCTACGGGTGCGGCTCTCCCCCGCCTGACCCGTCGCGTCGCCCCGGCAAGAGGGACGGCGGTCGGGTCGTCGACAGAGGCTGGCCGATCGGTGGCGACGAGCACGGCGATCCTTCCGATCATGCACTGAAGGACCACACGTCATCGCTCTATGCTCGGACGATGTTCCTTCTCTTCGGCTTCGGCACCAAGCGACAGAATCTCGGTCCAGGGCAGAACCGGACGTGTCCGCGCTGCCACAACACCACGCAGTGGCTCCGGATCCGGGAGTCCAAGCAGTTCACGCTGTTTTTCGTGCCGGTCGCGCGGTGGGGCCGCCGACAGTTGGAGCAGTGCGGGATCTGCGGTACCGCCGTGGAGATGTGAGCCCGGTCAGTCGGGATCGGCGAAGGCCACGAACGTCCTCGGCTGCCGTTCGGAGACGTGCCGTCATCCAGGCACCGCCCGCCTCCGGCGTGCAGACCGTGACCGAACCGTTATAGTCGGCGTCGTGACTACAGTTCTCGGTGTCTCGGTCGGTGCCAGCGCGGTGCGCTTTGCGCAACGTGACACCGGGAGCCTCGACAGCCCCGTCTTCGGATCCCACTCGATGCCCGCCCTGCTCGACCGGCCGGCCGAGCTGGCCGCGGAGTCCATCGAGACGATGCTCGCCGAAACCGACGAGATCGAGCAGGTGCGCGCCATCGGCGTCGCCTACCAGAACGAGACGCAGGCCGATTTCGTCCAGGGCGCGATGAGCCGCCTGGACATCGACAACTTCCGGCTCGTCCCGGAAGTGACCGCCGCGCTCGAAATGCTGGAAACCACAGGAGATCTCGACGACCACGAGACACTCGTGTTCTACGACCTCGGCAGCTCGGGCCTCACCGTCACCGTCGTCGATCGGGGCACCCGCATCGCATTGAGCACGGCACGCTCGGACCGGATCAGCGGCGACCTCGTCGACCACCTGATCTACGACCACCACGTCGAACTGCAGCGCTTCGCCGAGCCGGCCGACATGGCGGCGCAGCGGGCCCTCACCGCCCGGTGCCGCGACGCGAAGGAGCAGCTGTCCTCGAAGGACGCGGTGTGCATGCCCGGCGAGGGGGGTCTGCTACTGCTCTCGCAGGCCAGCTTCGATTCGCTCATCGACGGACCCGTGAAGGCCTCGGCCCGCCTCACCCTCGACGTCATCCGCCGCTCGGGACGCACTCCCGACGCCGCGGTGCTCATCGGAGGCGGAGCGAACATTCCACTGGTCACCGCCGTGATGGAGTCGTGGCTCGACATTCCGGTGATCGTGCCCTCGCAGCCCGAACTCGTGGCGGCGGAAGGCGCGGCGCTCCTCGCCCGCCCGGACACTGCGAAGGTCGTCGAGACGGCGGAGTTCGCTGCGCCGACGGAGTTCACCGAGACCGCACAGTTCGCCCCGCAGCTGGTCGCGCCGGACGCAGCGACCGCAAGCTTCGCTGCCCCCGACATCCGGCAGGAGACCGAGACGCCCGCGCAGCCGCGGAACCGTCGACGCCTCCTGCTCGCCGGTGGTGCCGTCGTCGTCGCAGCGGCGATCGGCCTCGGTGTCGACCTGCTGCAGAATTCCGGTCGCGATCCGCAGCCCACCTCCACGCACCAGGAGACGCAGGAGCCACCGGCAGCGGAACCGCGGCCCATGACCACCACGGACGCATCGCCCGCGCCGGAAACCGTCCCGGCAGTGTCGGACGAGCAGTCGACGGCCATCGATCGCAGCGAGACCCGCACCGCCTACCGGCCGCAGACGACGGCGGAGACCTCCGCGCAGGTCCCCATCACCACCGGCGCGCAGGACGATGCGGCAGCCGACACCTCGGTGCCGTCACTCGAACCGGAGCCGGCCCCAATGGTCCCCGGGCTCCCCCAGTTCGAGCTGCCGACGCTGCCGCCGCCTCCGCAGATCCAGCTCCCGCAGCTGCCCAGCATTCCCGGGTTCTGATCAATCAGCCGGAGACCGCCGCGGTGCGGCGCGCCGTCTCCGGTTCCGGATGAGGCAGCAGTCGCTGCCACCACCGGGCCACCTGCGGACTAGGAATCAGTCGCGCGATATGGAACCGGTTCGTCTCGGGTCCGGTGCGAACCGGCGACGCGGGCGGCAGGATCCGCTTCCGCGGAGGCGGACGGCCGGGGGCCGACCGTGGCCGCGGAGACCTTCGAGGCGCTGGGGGCACTCGCCGACGCGGCCGATGCCCACGCCCTGGCCCCGATCGCGTACCGCGACCACGCCGACACCCAACGGTCCGTCGAAGCCGCCGCCGCGGCCGCGGCACTGGCTGCGCGATGCGATCACGCCTCGTCGCCTGCGCTGGACGAAGCGGCCCGCCCACTCCCCCTGACCAGCCGGGAACGGGAGTTCGCCGCCATGGTCACCGCCGGGCTGTCCAACCGGCAGATCGCCGACCGGCTCGTGGCGCCGGTCGGCACCGTCGAGGGGCACATCTACCGGGCGTGCACCGAACTCGACGTCTCCGACCGCACGGAGCTCGCCGAGTTGATGCGCGACACGGGCCGGCGCTAGCGCGACCTCCGGTTCATCCCATCGACTTCGATCCGTCGAGGGACTCGCGGATGATGTCGGCGTGTCCGGCGTGCTGCGTCGTCTCGGCGACGATGTGCAGCAGCGCGCGACGCACCGACCAGGCGTCCTCGATGTTCCAGGGGGCCTTGGGGAGTTCGTGGACGACGTCCAGCGACGGCAGCGTGCGCACCAACTCGTCGGTTCGGGCCGCCACCTCGTCGTAAGCGCGCAGCGCACCTTCGAGGGTCTCACCGGGCTGCAGCTGGAAGTCCTTGTCGCGTTCGGCGAAATCCTCTTCGGTCCACTCGGTGAAATCCTTCTCCATGTAGTCGGCTCCGACCACGAGGAAATCCGCCCAACCCCGCTCGACCTCGGTGACGTGCTTGATGAGACCACCGATCGTCAATTTGCTCAACGTCGTTCGCTGAGACGCCTGTTCGGTGGTGAGATCGCGGGCCGTGAACCGCAGGAAGTGCCGAGCGTGGGCGAGGCTCGACAGCAGATCCCGGCGTTCCTGGTCGAGGGTCGGGGTGGCGTTCCGGGTGGTGGTGCTCTCGGTCATCGGGTGCTCCTCGTCGTCGTGATCCGGCAAGATCTACGTTACGAGCCATTGGTGCCAGTTCCTGTCACTTATAGGTCGGCAGGTGCGGAAGAATGAGGTCATGTCCGACACGAGCTCCCGCATCCTGCGGCTTCTGTCGCTGTTGCAGACCCACCGCTACTGGCTCCGCGCCGAACTCGCCGACCGGATGGGCGTCTCGTTGCGCACCCTGCGCCGCGACATCGAACGGCTCCGCGATCTCGGATATCCGGTGCGGTCCGATCGCGGGGTCGGCGGTGGGTATCAGCTCGCGCCGGGCGCGTCGTTGCCACCACTGGCTCTCGACGACGACGAAGCGGTCGCGCTCGCGGTCGGCCTACTCACCGCGGCCCAGACCTCGATCACCGGGATCGCCGAGATCTCCGTGCGCGCGCTGGCCAAGGTCATCCAGGTGATGCCGCCGCGACTGCGACGCCAGGTGGAGGCGATCGATGCGGCGACGGTCTCCGCCGATATCCCCTGGGCGACCCGCGCGACCGATTCGCAGCAACTCGTCACCGTCGCGCGCGCCTGCCGCGACGACGAACGCATCGTCTTCCAGTACACCGCCGCCGACGGCACCGCGACGGGCCGGCGCGTCGAACCCCGGCAGCTCGTCTCCCTCGGGCGACGCTGGTATCTCGTCGGCTACGACCTCGACCGCGGTGACTGGCGCAGCTTCCGGCTCGACCGCATGGCCGAGACCACGGCCACCGGGATGCGTTTCCGACAACGCGAGCTGCCCGGCGGCGACGCCGCGGCCTTCGTCGAACGCGGCATCCGCAGCCGCTCCCAGGTGAAGGTCAGCGCCGAACTGGAGGCGTCGGAGCACGAGGTGCGCCGCCGGATCGGTCAGTGGGCCGAGGTGATCGCGATCGACTCCGAACGGTGCCGGATCGAGGTGGACGCCGACAGCATGGACTGGGCGGTATTCGCCGTGGGTATGTCCGGTGGGCGGCTGCTCGGCGCGTCGCCACCGGAGTTCGTCGAGTACCTGGAGAACTGGTCGAATCGGCTGGTCACCGCCGACGAACACTCGAAGTGACCATCCATCTGGCGCTATGACACATCCCACAATCGGCCGGGCATCGGAATGCCGTCGGGGGTGGGGGTGGTTGCGCCACCCATGGATCTGTTCACACCCGCAGCCCTCGGAGACCTCGAACTCGCGAACCGCATCGTCATGGCCCCGCTGACCCGCCTGCGTGGTGGTTCGGCCGGTGTACCCGGAGACCTGATCGTCGAGCACTACCGTCAGCGGGCGAGTGCCGGCCTGATCATCACCGAGGGAACCTATGTGAACTTCGAATCGCAGGCCTTCGTCGGTCAGCCCGGCATCGTCACCGACGAGCAGGTCGCCGGCTGGCGTCGCGTCGCGGATGCCGTGCACGAGCGCGACGGACGCGTCGTGCTGCAGTTGATGCACGGCGGCCGCGTCACGCATCCCGACGTCAACGGTGGCCGGCGTGTCGTCGGGCCGAGCGCGATCGCCATCGACGGCCAGGTGCACACCGAGCAGGGCAAGCAGCCCTACCCTACGCCGCACGCGCTGACCATCGACGAGATCCCGTCCGTCGTCGATGATTTCGTCGCCTCGGCTCGCCGGGCGATCGATGCCGGATTCGACGGCGTCGAGGTCCACAGCGCCAACGGCTACCTGTTGCACGAATTCCTCTCCCCTGCATCGAATGTGCGGGACGACGAGTACGGCGGTTCGGTGGAGAACCGGATCCGCCTCGTCGTCGAAGTCGTGAAGGCCGTGTCGGCGGCAGTCGGCGCCGGACGTGTCGGGTTGCGGATCTCTCCCGAGCACAACATCCAGGACGCAGTCGAGACCGATCGCGACGATGTGCGTGCTGTCTACGGCTCTCTGGTCGACGCCCTGCAGCCCCTGGGCCTGGCGTATCTGTCGGTCCTGCACAAGGAGCCGACCGGAGATCTGGCGCAGGAGCTCCGGAAGCGTTTCGGCGGCAAGGTGATCGCCAACAGCGGTTTCGGCTCGCCGACCACGCGTGACGAGGCCGTGCAGCTGATCGACGATTCGCACGCCGACGCCGTGGCCGTCGGCCGCGCGCTGATCGCCAATCCCGACCTGGCCGAGCGCTGGCGGGACGGGCATCCGGAGAACGCACCGCGTCCGGAGCTGTTCTATGCATCCGGAGCCGAGGGGTACACCGACTACCCGTTCCTGCAGACCGTCTGAGCGTAAGCCCTACGAGGCGCTCGGATCCTTGCGCGCCGAACCGTTTCTCGCCGCTGCTGTAGCGCGGGCGAGGCCCGGTTCGGCGCGCGAGGTCGTTTCGGTCTCCCGATACAGGTCGGGCATCATCCGTTCGAGCACCGGTCGCCACCGCGCCACGTCATCCGGGAAACACGTGCTCAGCAGCTCGACGATCGCCGATGGAGCGATCGAGGCGCCGGGCGACGCCCCGAGCAACCCGGCGATGCTGCCGTCCGCGCTCGCCACGACCTCGGTGCCGAAGGTCAGGACGCCGACCCTGCGACGATCGGGTTTGACGAGCTGGGCTCGTTGCCCCGCGTCGATCAACTCCCAGTCGGACTGCTGTGCCTCGGGACAGAATCGCTGCAGCTGCCGGAATTTCCGCGCGCGGGACGCGAGCAGTTGGCCGACGAGATAGCGCACCAGCGACAGATTCTGCAGGCCCACCGCCACCAACGGGGCGATGTTGTGTGGGCGCAGGGTGGTGAACAGATCGGTGAGCCGGCCGTGTTTGAGCAACCTGGTGCTGAACGTGGCGTACGGGCCGAACATCAGCGACTCGCGTCCGTCGACGATCCGCTTGTCGAGATGCGGCACGGACATCGGTGGTGCGCCCACGTCGGCCTGGCTGTAGACCTTCGCCGCATGTTGGGACACCACGTCGGGATTACCGGTGCGGAGGAACTGCGCGCCGATGGGAAAGACGGCAAAACCTCGCACCTCCGGGATGCGGGCCTTCTGCAAGAGTTTCAGGGCGTCCCCGCCGGCGCCGACGAACACGAACCGGGATCGGACCGAAAACCGTCCCGTCGTCGTGCGTCCCGAGACCGTCCACCTCCCGTCGGTGGTGCGGCGCAGTCGTGTGACCTCGTGCCCGGTACGAAGCTCGACGCCACGACGACGCGCGTCCGACAGCAGTCGGTGGGTCAGGGCACCGAAGTCGACGTCGGTGCCTGCCTCGTAGTGCGTGGCCGCGATCGGTTCGGATCCGGAGCGACCGCCCATCACCAGCGGTGCCCACCGGACGATCGTGTCGGGGTCCTCGCTGTACTCCATGGCGGAGAACAGCAGCGAGCGTTGCAAGGTGGCGTGCCGCCGACGTAGATAGTCCACATCGCGTTCGCCGAAGACGACGTTCATGTGCGGTGTCGCGTTCACGAACGTCGTCTCGTCCGGCTCGTCGAGGGACTCCCAGAACTGCCGTGAGATCCGGAACTGTCGGCCGATCTCCTCGGCCCGGGTCGAATCCTCAGGATCGGGCATGTAGTTCAGTTCGCAGAGGCCCGCGTGGCCGGTGCCGGCGTTGTTCCACGGGGCGCTGCTCTCGGCCGCGACCTCGTCGAGTCGTTCCAGGACGAGGATCGACCGAGCGGGTTCGAGCCGTGTCAGCAGTGCACCCAGTGTTGCCGACATGATGCCGCCGCCGATCAGGACGGCGTCGCACTCGTGGTCGTCGTGCTGTGGTCCGTCGGCAGAGTGCTTCCGATTCACCATCATTCACCTGCTTTCGCCGTTGTCGATCTTCAGCGTGCCTCTTCCCGATTCATCCGTCCAATGAGATTTCGCAGGTATTACCATGCAGATGTGGATTGGTATATGACGTCCGAGACCGCAATGGTCGCCCCACTGCTCGTCGCCTTCGACGCCGCGGCGCGCGAAGGTCACATCACGCGCGCGGCGGATCTGCTCGACGTTCCCCAGTCTTCCGTCAGTCGCCGCATCCGGGCACTCGAGAAGGCAGTGGGTGTGACGTTGTTCCAGCAGTCCGGGCGAGGGGTCGTGCTGACGACTGCCGGGAGGGAGTTGCACGAACGCACCCGGCATCTGGTCCGCGAACTCGACGGTGCGATCACCACGGTGCGTGAGCACGCCGATCCCGACCACGGCCTCGTCCGCTTCGGGTTCCCGCTCACCCTCGGGCCGGTGAGCATCCCGTCGTTGCTGGCCGAGTTCCACCGACTGGCCCCCGGCGTCCGGTTGCATCTGGTCCAGGCACACGGTGAAGAGCTCGCGGAGATGGTTCGCGACGGCCGGCTCGATCTCGCCGTCATCATCCCTCCACCGGAGGATCTGCCGGTCACCGTGCTCGCGCAACAGCGACTGTTGCTCCACCTCCCGAGCAGCCATAGACTCGCCGGCCGTGCCCGCCTCGACCTGCGCGATCTCGCGGACGATCACTTCATCGCCAGCCCACCCGACTATCACATCCGCAGAGAACTCGAATCAGCTTGCGACGAAGCAGGATTCGAACCGTACATCGCGTTCGAGATCAGCGAGTTCGAAACGATCCGGGCACTGGTCGCCCAGGGCCTCGGTGTCGCACTGCTGCCTCGCTCGGAAACGCCTGTGCCCGGAATCGTCACCGTGCCGGTCGCCGGAATCGCGAATCGCACCATCGGATTGACGACCGGGACGAGGACGCCGTCCCCGGCGGTCGCGCGACTGCACGCTCACATCGCCGGGCACGCCGATAGATTCGACGGTCGCCGGCTCGATTCGTAGGTATCGTCCATCGAACGCAAGACATGGCGCACAGCTTCGCGAGCCGTGCGCCATCTCCTGCGTCGCCGGTCCCGACAAGGCGCAAGTCCGGGTTCGAATGGTCGCCGGCGGGGTATGCCACACAGATGCGATCGCCCGCAACGAGTGTTATCCGACGCCGCTGTCGGCAGTTCTCGGATACGAGGACATCGTGCGGACTCCGGCATCCAGACCGGCAGGGGGAGCCTATTTGTTCGAACAGATCAACACCACATTCGACGATTCGGTAAACGCATCGACCTTCGAGCCCGTCGTCGCTTTTCCCTGACCTACCTACCGTCGAGGAGTTCTCCATGACAACAACAGATCTCGGTTCCAGTGCCACGTTCGCCGGGCAGCCGGTCGCCTCCCAGTTCATCGATGGGCAGTGGCGCGAGGGACGCTCCGACCGCGTCCTGACCGACACCAACCCGTTCGACGACAGCGTGGTCGCGACGATCCGCCTCGCTTCCGCCCAGGACGTCGACGCCGCCTACACCGCTGCCCGGGCAGCACAGACCGAGTGGGCCGCGACCGCTCCCGCCGAGCGCGCCACGGTCCTGCGTCGCGCCGCACAGATCCTCGAGCAGCGCCGAGCCGAGATCATCGACTGGCTGGTCGCCGAGTCCGGCTCGACGCGGATCAAGGCCGATACCGAGGTCTCCCTGGCCATCGGCATCACGCAGGAGGCGGCGTCGTTCCCGTCCCGGGTCCACGGATCGATCTTCGATTCGAACACCCCGAACCGTGAGATGCGGGTGTACCGAAAGCCCATCGGAGTGGTCGGGGTGATCAGCCCGTGGAATTTCCCGCTGCACCTGTCGCAGCGATCGGTGGCACCGGCGTTGGCGTTGGGCAATGCCGCGGTGATCAAGCCGGCCTCGGACACTCCGGTGACCGGCGGCCTGTTGATCGCGCGGATCTTCGAGGAAGCAGGCCTCCCGGCGGGAGTGTTGTCGGTGGTGATCGGCTCCGGTTCTGAGATCGGCGGTGCTTTCGTCGAGCATCCCGTCCCGCGGTTGATCTCCTTCACCGGCTCGACACCGGTCGGCAAGCAGGTCGGTGCGGTCGCCACCGGCGGTAAGCACCTCAAGAAGGTGGCACTCGAGTTGGGCGGCAACGCACCCCTGGTGGTCCTCGACGACGCCGATCTCGACGCGGCCGTCGAGGCAGCGGTGACCGGGTCGTTCCTGCATTCCGGACAGATCTGCATGGCCGTGAATCGCATCATCGTGCAGGCGCCGGTGTACGACGATTTCCTCGATCGGTTCACCCGAGCCGCGCAGGCCGTGTCCTACGGCGATCCGTCCGCAGACGGCACTTTGGTCGGGCCCGTCATCAACGATTCGCAGTTGAAGGGCCTCGAGGAGAAGATCGAGCAGGCCCGGGACGCCGGAGCACGCGTTGCGCTCGGTGGGGAGATCGACGGCCGGGTCGTGCCTCCGCACGTGTTCGTCGACGTCACGTCCGATATGGAGATCGCCCGCGAGGAGATCTTCGGCCCGATGGTCGCGGTCCTACGCGCCGATGGCGAAGCACACGCCCTCGAACTGGCCAACGACCACGAATTCGGTCTGTCCAGCGCGGTCTTCACGCAGAACATCGACCGGGGACTGCAGTTCGCGCATCGGGTCGAGGCGGGCATGACGTTCATCAACGAGATGACCGTTCAGGACGAGGCACACGTGGCATTCGGTGGCGAACGCAACTCCGGTCTCGGACGATTCAACGGCGAGTGGGCGATCGAGGAGTTCACCACAGATCACACCATCGGCGTGACTCGGCTGGTGTAGGCACGCCGCAGCGCCCTCCGACTCCGATACAGCATTCTGCCGTCTGCACCCTGCCCAGCCTCGGGGTGCAGACGGCAAGCTGTCACAGAAGCCTCCTCGGTTGACGGTGAGAACGCCCGGGCCGGCGTGACGTTGCGTTCGCTGCCTCCTCTTTGTAGGCTCCGTTCATGGCAGGATTGTTGACAATCCTACAAACCCGGAGGCGGCCGATGGAGTTCCCGAACCGACGCGCCCATATTCTCTGCGGTCCCCGATCCTGACGCGGCGCACGCGATGAACGACGACCAGCTCGACATAGGACAGCGCCCCAGCGTCTCCTGCACGGACGAGGACGTCCGGATTCGCGTCCTCGCCGACAGACTCCGGACACTGGGCGTCCCGGTCGACACCTCCACGCGTCGACGGGCCGAGTACTCTTACGACGCCTCCAACTACCGGGTGCCACCTTCGGCCGTGGTCTTTCCTCGGTCGGTGGACGACGTCGTGGCGGTGGTGACCGTCTGCGGCGACACCGGGATTCCGTTGGTCAGCCGAGGGGGCGGGACCTCGATGGCGGGCAATGCCGTCGGCCCCGGTGTGATCGTCGACTTCTCCCGGCACATGAACCGCATCCTCGAGATCGACGAGACGGCCGGTGTCGCCGACGTCGAACCGGGCGTCGTGCTCGCGACCCTCACGCGGGTGGCCGAGGACGCGTCCTCGGGCCGGACGACCTTCGCCCCCGATCCCTCCTCGAAGAACCGGGCCACGGTCGGTGGCGCGCTGGGCAACGACGCCTGCGGCAACCACTCGGTGCGCTACGGCCGCATGTCCGATCACGTCCACGAGATCGACCTCGTCACCGCCGACGGGTTCCGGCTCACCGCGGCGCAGCAAGGTCTGCGTGCCACCGATCCCGACGACGCGGCCGCTGCGGCGCGCGCGCAGCAGCTCGACGCCGAGCTCACCGCGCTGGCAGGCGAGCACCTGTTCGAGTTCCGCACCGAACTCGGGAGGATCCAACGGCAGGGCTCGGGTTACCACCTCGATCATCTGTTGCCGGAGAAGCGGTTCGACGTCGCCCGTGCGCTCGTCGGATCCGAGGGAACCTGCGCGGTGATCGTCGGTGCCCGCGTCGAGCTGGTTCCCCGCCCGTCCAGCGCGTTGCTGGTCTGCCTCGGCTACGACGATGTCGTCGACGCGGCCCGCGACATCGGAACCATCCTGGAGTTCTCGCCTGCGGCAGTCGAGGGTGTCGACGCGGCGATCGTCGAGACCATGCGGCTGCGTCGGGGCGAGAACTCCGTCCTCGGACTCCCGGTGGGAAACGCCTGGCTCTACGTCGACCTGGACGGTGACGACCCGGACTCCGTGGCCGCGGCCGCCGACGCACTGCTCGACAAACTTCGCCGGAACGGCCGCCTCGTCGACGGCCGCGTCGCGGCCGACACCACCGAGCGTGCTTCCCTGTGGCGGGTGCGCGAGGACGGCGCCGGACTGTCCTCCCGCCTGGCATCCGGCGGCGAATCCTGGCCGGGCTGGGAGGATTCCGCTGTCGCGCCGGAGAACCTCGCCGATTACCTCCAGGACTTCCGCGCACTGCTCGACCGGCACGGTCTGCAGGGCGTGATGTACGGGCACTTCGGCGCCGGCTGCATGCACATCCGCATCACCTACGACCTGCGCACCGAGGAAGGCCGACAGGTCTTCCGCGAGTTCACGCACGAGGCCGCGCGGCTGGTGGTCCGTCACGGCGGATCGCTCTCCGGAGAACACGGCGACGGCCGTGCCCGCTCGGAACTGCTGCCGGTGATGTACTCCGCGCGGATGATGAGCGCATTCCGCGCCTTCCGCACGATCTGGGACCCGCAAGGCATCCTGAACCCGGGATCGCTGACCGACCCGGCGCGGATCGATGACGATCTGGCGTTGGCGGACGTTCCCGAACGCACCTGGCGTACCCACTACGACCTGCACCCGATCGAGGCGGTCCGTCCCGACGGCGCGCGGCCGCAACACACCCCCGCCCCGTGGGTGCACGCCGTCCAGGGCTGCATCGGCGTCGGACGATGCCGGGCCGACTCCGGTGGCGTGATGTGCCCGAGCTACCGCGCGACCCGCGACGAGAAGGACTCCACTCGGGGCCGGGCCCGGGTCCTGCAGGAGATGGTGCGCGGCGCCCGCACAATCGAGCAAGGGTGGAAATCCGAGGAAGTGCGTGAGGCACTCGATCTGTGCCTGTCGTGCAAGGCCTGCTCGACCGACTGCCCGGCCGGCGTCGACATGGCCACCTACAAATCCGAGTTCTTCTCGCACTACTACGACAGCACACGACGACCGGTGTCGCACTATTCGCTGGGGTGGCTGCCACGCTGGCTCCGCCTCACGGGGTTGGCAGCACCGCTGGTCAACACGGTCCTGCGCACTTCTCTCGCCAAGCGCGCCGCCGCACTCGGCGGTATTTCCCCCGACCGGGTATTTCCGCCCTTCGCCTCCCGGCGGGCCTGGAAGAAGGCCGTGCGCGGCGCACTACGTGGCCGGTCCGGTTCGACGCCGGTGGTGCTGTTCGTCGACACCTTCACTCGCGGGTTGCGGCCGGAGGTCGCCGGTGCCGCCGCCCGCGTGCTCGCCTCGGCGGATCAGCAGGTGATGAGCTGCTCCGCAGACGCGTGCTGCGGACTGACGTGGATCTCCACCGGCCAGCTCGACACCGCGAAGAAGAAGCTCTCCCACGCCGCCCGCACACTGGACGACGGCACCGACCGGCCGATCGTCGTCGTCGAGCCGAGTTGCGCCGCCGCCCTGCGCAAGGACCTGCCCGAGCTGGTGCCCACCGAGGCTGCGCGTCGCGTCGCCGCACGGGTCCACAGCTTCGCGTCCTATCTGGACACCATGGTGCGCAACGGCTGGACCCCCGCCCCTGCACAACCGCTACCGAACGAGATAGTGCTGCAGACCCATTGCCACGAGTACTCCGTGTTCGGCGCCGGAAGCCATCGCCGGATCCTGACCGCAGCGGGAGTCGACGACGTCCGCGACGCAGTCGGATGCTGCGGCGTGGCAGGAAACTTCGGATTCGAGAAACAACACCACGACATCAGCATGAAAGTCGCCGAGACCTCCCTCGCCCCGGCACTGCGCGCGGCCGACGACGACTCCGCGGTGATCACCGACGGCTTCTCATGCGCGATGCAGGTTGCGCAGATCGACGTGTCCGCCCCGGGGCAACATCTCGCAGAACTTCTCGACCCCGGGCCACGAATGTCGATGAACAACGCCATCTCCGAGGAGGAAAGCGCATGACCGATGCAACGATCGTCGGGACACGGGTAGGCGTCTCCGACGCAGTGTCCCGCGTCAGCACAGAATTGTTCATCGACGGTGAGTGGGTCGAGTCGACCACCGGCGAACGATTCGAGGTCGTCGCCCCGGCGACCGAGGAGGTCATCGCGACCGTCGCGAACGGCAACGCCGACGACGCCCGGCGTGCCGTCGAGACCTGTGCTCGCGTGCAGAAGCACTGGGCGAAGACCGCTCCGCGCGAACGCAGCGTGATCCTTCGCCGGGCCTACGAGCTCATCCTGGAACGGCAGGACGAGTTCGCGACCATCATGACCACCGAGATGGGCAAACCCTTCGCCGAGGCGAAGGGCGAGGTCGCCTACGCCGCGGAGTTCTTCCGGTGGTTCTCCGAGGAAGCCGTCCGCATCGGCGGCGATGTGACCAGCACCGGCGACGGCGCGACCCGCATCCTGGTGTCCAAGGAGCCGGTGGGACCGTGCGTCCTCGTCACGCCGTGGAACTTCCCGCTCGCCATGGGTACCCGCAAGATCGGACCCGCCATCGCAGCCGGATGCACCATCGTCTTCAAACCCTCGGAGCTGACGCCGTTGACCTCGCTGGCCCTGGTCGACGTGCTCGTCGAGGCCGGTGTGCCCAAGGGTGTGCTGAACGTCGTGCCCACCACCGCACCCGGGGAGGTCGTCTCGACCTGGATGTCCAGCGGTATCGCACGCAAGATCAGTTTCACCGGTTCGACCGCGGTGGGCATCCGGCTGCTCGAACAGGCATCCCAGCACGTGATGCGCAGCTCGATGGAGCTGGGCGGAAATGCCCCGCTCATCGTGTTCGAGGACGCCGATCTCGACCGGGCCGTCGACGGCGCGCTCGCCGCGAAGATGCGCAACATGGGTGAGGCCTGCACCGCCGCGAACCGCATCTTCGTGCACCGCGCGGTCGCCGATCGGTTCACCGAGAAGCTCGCTGCCCGTATGGATGCCCTCGCCGTCGGGGAGGGCCTGGTCGAGGGCACCCAAGTCGGTCCGCTGGTCGAGGAGAAGGCTCTGACGAAGGTGGAACGTCTCGTCGCCGATGCCGTCGAACGTGGAGCGCGCGTGGTGTGTGGCGGCAGCCGGCCCGAGGGACCCGGCTACTTCTACCCACCCACCGTCCTCGCCGACGTGTCGAAGGACGCCGCGTTGATGAGCGAGGAGATCTTCGGGCCGGTCGCGCCCATCGTCGTCTTCGATACCGAGGACGAGGTCGTCGAGATCGCCAACAACACGCCCTGGGGACTGGCCGGATACATCTTCACCCAGGATGTCGACCGCAGTTTCCGTGTCAGCGAAGCGCTCGAGGTCGGCATGGTCGGGCTGAACACCGGCATCGTGTCCAACCCCGCGGCACCGTTCGGCGGCATCAAGGCATCGGGTCTCGGACGTGAGGGAAGCACCATCGGTATCGACGAGTTCCTCGAGGTCAAGTACGTCGCTGTTCCTCGTCGGTGACGCATGGTCTCACTGCGCCGCCGATCCTTGCGCGCCGAACCGTGTTTCGACGCAACTGTAACGCGCGCGAAGCCCTGTTCAGCGCAAGGTCGGTACGGCCTACCCGCGTAGCTCAGGAATCACCTGTTCACGCAACGGTTCCTGCTCGGCCGGCCGCAGTGCCGCACCACTTCGCGAGCGCGGCGTCGAGACCGTCCGTCGAGCCCCCCACCCATGCCACGTGCCCGTACGGGCGCACGAGCACAGCCGACGGCGCGTCCCCCTCACCGAGCAACGACAATCCCCAAGCGGCGTCGTAACGCGCCCACACGAGGTCGACGCATTCAGGACGATGCCCGGAATCGATTGGTGGACCGTCGAATTGCAACAGAAGTGGGCGAGCCCGAACACTCGCACCGGCTTCTCCTCTGCAATGACGTCGAGATTCGGCATGCGTCGTCCCAGCAGCGGGTGTCCCTCACCGAGGTCGTAGGCGACGTCGAGGCCGGAGATCAACGCCGCGATCGGTGAGCCGGCATCGTCGACGCGGAGCACCTCGTCGATCAGATCGCGCAGGGCCTCCTAGCGCGAATCGGCCTTCTGGATGCCCAGGCCGACACCCAGTCCGCCGGGGGGGAGTTCCTCGGTGACCCGCACTTCGGCGATCAGGCTGCTACGTGTCGCAGCCGACCCCTCGAATCCGATCCCGGCCTCGCAGCGCACGACACTGCGCCCACCACGTACCGAGCCTGGTGCACCCGAAGGTCGCGGTGTTCTCCGTTCGCCCCTCGGCAAGGAAGCGCCCGGCGATCCCTCGATGATCGACGAGCGTCCCGGGTCAGCCCTCGATGATGCGCTTGATCGCGTCCAGGGTCGCCGGAATTCCGCTGCGGGCGGCCTGCTCCCGCGCGGCGATCCGGGCAGGTGCCTCCGCCCCCAACTTCTCGTGGAAGAATTCCTGCCCGGCTTCGGTGAACTCCCAGGTCTCCGTGAGTTCCGTGCCGGCGTCCGCGGGCTTGATGACGTAGCTCCAGCGCACGAGGCCCGGGCCGACCGACCATGCGAATTCGCGGCCCGGGGAGGCGACGACGACCTTCGACCGGGCCTCCCAGGTGCGTTCTGGGGTGACGTTCCGGCCGGTGAAGAAGGAACCGACCTCGGGGCCCTGCCCTTCGTCCCACCAGCACTCCGCGCAGACGGGCGACCATTCACCCGTGCGGGTGACGTCGGAGACGAGGGCGTACACCTCGTCGGGGGTGGCGGAAACGACAACGGAGGACTCGAAGGTCAGGGGTGTGGTCTGCATGGCCACCATCCTGCCCTGTCCCGATCAGTGCGGCGCGACGCACCTGCCTGCCCGCCTGCCCTTGCCGACGACTACGCAGTGACGGCTCTGGTCCCCACACGCGCGGGCACGGGTCCGGCCGCGACCAAGGTGAACGGCGTCTTCACCGGAGAATCGTCGTGAAGGGATTCCACCTCGAGTTTTCGCACCACACTGGCGAGGCCCAGGATTGCTTCGAGCATGGCGAAATGATCTCCGATGCAGGTGCGTGGGCCACCACCGAACGGCAGATACTGCCACCGCGACCTCTCTACCGATTGCCCGGGGGCGAACCGATCCGGGTCGAATTTCTCGGGCTCGTCCCAGAGCGACGGATCATGGTGGAGCGCGTAGGTGCCGACGATCGTGTTCGTCCCGGCAGGGATACGGTAACCGTCGACCTCCACGTCGCGCATTGCCATTCGCGCGGCCGTCGCTGCGGGCGGACACATCCTCAGTGACTCATGGACTATCTGGACGGTGTAGGGCAGATCCCCGATATCGCTCGCGCGCAACAGGCGGTCTCCGATGGCTGCAGCCTCCCGCGCCACCCGCTCCTGCATCTCGCGATTGCGGCCGAGCTGCCACAAGCTGTAGGCGAGAGTGGTCGCGGTGGTGTCGTGACCCGCGAAGAGAAACGCGAGCAACTCGTCACGGATCTTCTCGTCGCTGAACGCTCTGCCAGTGACCGGATCGGTGAGCTCGAAGAACAGCTTGATCAATTCGGCGCCATTGCCAGCACCGCTCCGCGCGGCGTCCATCGCCTCGTCGAGCGTTTCGGTGACAACAGCCAACGAAACACGGAAACGATGACGGGCACGTGTCGGCAGCCATGTCGGGGTTCGTATCGGTTGCAGGGCACGTCGTCCCACGAATTGCACCACCTGTCCGAGTGGAACTCCGACAGCTTCGGATCTCTCGCTGAGATCCGTTCCGAAGAGTGACCGGCCAAGGACACGCAGGGTGAGTCGCCGGGTTTCGGTGTCGAGATCGATCGACCCGCCCTCGCTCCACTCTGCCGCCATCGTGTCGGCGACCTCGGCGATCCGGTCGGCGTAGACCGCTACGTGCTTCTTGGTGAACAAAGGCTGCAACGCACGACGGTGCGGCACCCACGAATCGTGAGGAAGATTGAAGAGATTGTCGCCGACCCACACCCGTCCCTCGACGTGGACGGTCATTTCCTTGTCGAAGGAACCGTCGGAACCGCCGAGAACATCGTGGGCGCCCTGCGGTGAGGTGACGATAGCGAAGGTCGGCGCCCACCGGGCAGGACCGATATGTACGAGGGTGACCGGCCCGCCTGCGTCACGGAATTTCTCGGGACCGGTATCGAGATGTCGGAGTGCCCGGATGCGGTCGATCAAATGCATCGGCACGTCGGGCGCAATCGGAAAATCCTGGGCCTGTGCGCTTGTCCTGGCCATTCTCCGAGTGTGGTCCGCCTCGGACGGTCACACCAGACCCACTACCGAGTCATTGCGCAACCGCAACCTTGCTGAACTCGAAGGGCAGGCTCGCATGTAACAACAGTTTGACCCGCGGGAAGACCGGATCTCGAATTGCACTCTCGAGACGTAAAGCGGTGTCCGCGTGAGGATGTCCACTTGTACTCGCGCAATGTTGATCATCGGGATTATTCTGTTCGGGCTGCTCGTCGGCGCGGTGGCACAGCTCGTCGTGGGCAGGTCCGGGACCGGGATCGACTGGACTCTCGCGTTGGTCGCGGGCGTCGGGGGTTCGTTCATCGGCGGTCTGCTCATCAGCCTTCTCGCAGGTGACGGACTCGAATTACGCCCCAGCGGGATCATCGGCCCCCTCGCCGGCGCGATCATCGTGACCGCTGCCTGGTCGGCCTGGAAGTCCCGGTCGCGTCAGGCCTAGCGCTATCGGTATCCCGCGACGAGAGACGATGCCCGAGTGACCTCACGCCCCGCAACCGAGCAGCGACTGCTCGACATCGTTCCCGGAAATCCGGTGTGCCGGGTCGTCCTGGACCGGGCGGGTGAACTCGGCATCGGAGACTGGTATCTCACCGCGGGCGGAGTCTTCCAGTCGGTCTGGAACTTTCTCGACGGCCGCGACCGGCAGGCCGGCATCCGGGACTACGGGTCTACGCTCCGCACGGTTTCGACGACCTGTTCGGGATGGCGCTCCGCCCGAATCCGGTGCTGGCACCTCGCAACGTGTACGAAGCGAAAGCCCGACGATGGCAGGTGGAATGGCCTCGATTGGTCGTCGAACCGTGGCCCGAGCGCTGACATCCTCATTCGCCGAGATCCTCGTCGAATCTGCGTCGCGCTTCCTCGATGCGGGGAAGATTCGTCGACGCCCACATCAACAGAGCGTCGATCGGTTCGCGCACCGTCTTCCCCAGTGCCGTGATGCGGTATTCGACCGCGACGGGACGGGTGTTCACCACCCGGCGTTCGACGATTCCGTTGCGTTCGAGTCTGCGCAACGTGGTCGTCAGGGATTTCTGCGTGACCTCGGGAACGGCGCGCCGCAGCTCGTTGAAGCGGCGCGGAGCCTCGCACAATTCGGTGAGCACGCTCAAGGACCACTTGTCGAGGATGTGCCCCAACAGTTCCCGGTGGGCGGCGACGGCGAGCAGATCGTGGTCAGCGGTATCCGACATGAAACCTGGTTTCGTTGAAGTGACTTCCGGATACCAAGTATAACTCGGATACCATTTGGTTCCGACCCCAGGAGAACTCCGTGTCCGTCACCCTGTTCAGCCCCGAAGGCACGCTGCCGAACGCTCCTTACCACCACGTCGCAGTCTCCACCGGCACGCGACAGGTCCATCTCGCCGGACAGGTCGCATACATGCCGGACGGCTCACCGATTCCTACCGAGCTGGCCGGTCAGGTGGCCCAAGCGCTGCGCAACGTCGCACGAGGCTTGGACGGAGCCGACGCGACCTTCCGCGATGTCGTGCGCCTGACGTTCTACGTCACAGACTGGCATCCCGAGAGGATCGGACAGTTCATGGCCGGTGTGCAGGCCGTCGCGCAGGAGATCGATCTGCCCGATCCGATGCCGCCGGCATCGCTGATCGGTGTCGCGGCGCTCTACGAACCTGTCGTGCTCGTGGAGATCGAAGCCACCGCGGTTCTCGAGGGATGAGCGTCGTAGATCAGGCCGCGCAGATCCCGAAGACGGGGAATCCGTCGTCACCCGCAGTGGACCGGAACGCGACCCGCACCCGGGCCTCGGCGCAGTCGGGGAACGATCCTTCGATCTTCGAGTAGAGCCATGGCCCGTCGTCGAGTTCGACGATCGCGAGGGTGACCGCGCTGTCGTCCTGCGCGCCGTCGTCGAGCGGTTCGACGACCTTCCAGGACACGATCGAGCCGGTGCCGGAGCAGCGGGCGGACTCGAGGTTCGCGCCGCCGCAGGAGGAGCAGCACGCTGTCTCCGGAGCGTGAAGCGTCGTGCAGCTTCCGCAGCGCAGGATCGTCATGCAGTTCTGCGTCGCGTGGGGCGCCATCGCAGTCCTTCCGTCAACGGAAAATGTCCGAGCCACGAAGCGGTCCGTCGTAGGGGGGGCGGGACCCCGACGGGCCGATGACGTGGCTCCGATCATCGGCCCCCTATTCGAAGGTAGGTCGGCTCGGGACCTTTTCCATCGGTACGCGAGCACACAGATCGTGGGGGTTCGCTGGTCGCAGCGCACAATGCCGGGTCGGTCGACAGGGGCTTTCGGGTCGTTCGGGCCACCGGATGTCACTTGGACAAGCGCCGGTAGCAACCTCCCTACCTGCAGATCTTCCCTACTTCGACGTGTTCCAGCTCGCACCGGCACCCAGTGCCACGCGCGGACACTGTGCGCGCAGCCCGAACCACTACCGAAACAGTGTGCAGCCGCACCGATGAACCGAGGGACGTTCGTCCTTCACGTGGAAGACAGCGGCACCCGATTCGCCGGGTCGACTCGCCCGCAAGCTCGGTCACTCCAACGCCGCACACTGCGCGCTGTTGCCCGGCAACGCACTCGAAGCGCTGGCCGGCCTTGCAGGACGTCGCCAGGAGTCGGGGCGGATCTGCCCCGCCGACGCGGATACGTCGGGCATGCCGCCCACTCTCATCCAGGTCGGCTCGCACTAATTGTTCTTGTGGACGCGGAGTCGATGGCCGACCGTCTCGCCGACGTCGGTATGGCGTGCGATCTGCAGGTCTGGGACCGGCAGGGGCACATATTCCAGGCCGCCGCGGATCTGCTACCCGAAGGAGCCCGCGCGATCGGCGAGATCGGACGGTTCGTTCGCAGCACCGTGCCCGGCTCCCGCTGACGCGCAGTCAGCCGGACGCGGGCGGAATCTCCGAATCGGGGGCGAGCACGGCGGCGCCGAGCCAGTGGCACAGCGCCAGCGCGTTCTCGAGGTCGAGCCGACACTCGCGGACACTGTGCCCGATCTGCTCCTCCGCCTTGCTGATCCGGTAGGCGACCGAATTCCGGTGCAGATGTAGTCTTTCCGCTGTGGCGACGAAACTCCCTCCGCTGGAAAGGAATTCCCGCAGCGTGTGCCGCAGTTGCGCGGCAGCGGGATCGTCGGCGGCGAGGCGACCGAGCACATCCCCCACCCAGCCGCGGGCCCACTCGAGATTCGTGCACATCAACGCGACCGCGCCGACCTCGTCGATCGAGACGAGACGCGGACCCGGCAGCGCCGATGTCAGAGCCACCTCCCGCGCCTGCGCCGCCTGCCGATGGGTGCGGACGAAACCGTCGATCCCCTCCTGCGGCGCGCCGACGGCGACACCGACAGGTCGCTGCCATGCCGCGACGATCCCGGACAGTCCCCTCGGGTCGATGCGATCGACCGTGCCGAGCGGGATCCATGCCCAGGCGGTGTACTCGTCGAACTGCTCGAACAGCACCCGACCTCCCCGCCCGAGATGTTCGGCCAGAGTCGTCACTGCCTGCTCGAGACCGTTCCATTCGGTGCCGGACCGGTCCCCACCGACCACCTCGATATCGTCCGTCCAGACGATCACCCCGAGGTGGCGCTGGCCGAGCCGGTAGCCGAGGGTGCGCTCGGCGTCCCCCACCTCGATCGGTCGTCCGGCCAGGATGTCCTGGATGCGGGCGGTCCGCGAGGCGTTGCGGTTGAGCAGCCAGGTATCGCGCTCGGTCTCGTAGACCCCGAGCAGCTTCTGCGACACCCCGTCGATCCCCGCGGAGAGTTTCATCAGGATCTCCACGCCCGCCTGCATCACTGCCGCGGCGTCGTCGCTGAGTCCGGCCAGCACCTCGAGGCACCAGCGCATGATGCTGTCCTGCGCGAGCCGGTTGCTGCGGTCGACCACCGAGACGGGGAATCCCTGTCGGGCCAGCATGCGCACCAGCGAGTAGGACGCCGCCGGGATCTCGATCTCCTCGAGGTCGTCCCGCAGGAACCGGGTCATGGCTGCGACGCCTTCCTCCGCGGCCTGGGCGAGGGAGCGGCGGGGGTGGCGGTCGGTGGACACCGCCTCGATCTCGGCCGAGATCCGCTCGGTCATGTACTGCGTGATCTCGGCGTGCCGCGTCGTCGACAGGTCGGCGACCGCCTCGATCAAGGCACGCGTGGCAGGTCCGGGATCGCCCACGCTGTGGGTGTCCTGTCCGATCTCGTGAGGATTCATCGTGTCCGATTCCGGAGGCTACGGCGTCTGTCCGAGTGCACTGCCTTGCCGAGCGCACCGCCTCGACCGTAACGGCTCGGGACGGGCCGCCACCGCGGATCGGGGCGTCCCTCGGGCAACGATCATGCCGACACTCACGCCGGGTGTTGTCCGGACCCGTCGGTTGCGCCGCCTAACCTGTCACGGTGAGTGAATCAGGCCGAGCGCGGTTCGGCGCGATGGAGGACGCGTTGGTGCGGGACGACCGCCTGCGCCTGTTCTCGTTCGCGACGGCCGAGAAAAGGGTGCACTACCTGTGGGTTCTGCGCGCATTCGATCACGCGCGCGGCAACTACTCGGTGCTGTTGCACGCCGGCGACGTCGAGAACGTCCTCACCCGACTGCCCGGCGCGAGCGGCGACGACGTGCCCGATTCCTCCGAGATCCCGGCGCTGCTCGAGCAGCTGCACGCGTGGGGTGTGCTCGAACGCAGCTACGACGGATCCCGGGCAGCGACGCTCGCCGAGTACCGCAACCGGCACTACGTCTACCAGTTCGGGCAGGCGGGCTACCGGGTGTTCCGCGCCGTGGAGGACGTGTTGTCCTCCCGCGGGGAGGACGTCTCGCTGTCACGTCTGGCCCTTCCCGATCTGCTTGCCGATCTCAACGATCTCGCCGACGCGAACGCGGCCGGCGACGGCGAGCTGGTCTACCGGAAGTTGAGCCGCCTCGACGCGACGTTGTCGGACATGGCCGAGCGCGCCGCCCGTTTCTATCTCGTCCTCGGCGAGCTGGTGCGCACCACCGAGGTCACCCCGGAGACCTTCCTCGCCCACAAGGACGCGCTGCTCACCCATATGCGCGAGTTCAGCACCGACCTGGCCCGCTACGCCCCGAAGCTCTCCACGGCGCTCGACCGGGTACAGGCCACCGGGGTTCAGAAGCTCACCGCGGCCGCGGCCCGGCACGACGAGCGGGTGCTGCTCTCGTTCGAGGAACGCGAAGCGGACTGGGCGCAGCGCTGGTGGGGCGTCGAACACTGGTTCGTCGGTGTGGGCTCCGAACCGAGCGAATCCGAACGCCTGCGCGGCGCGACCATCAACGCGATCTCCGCGGTGCTCGGGCTGCTGCGCCGGCTCACCGAGCAGCGTCGCGGGGGTGTCAGCCGCGAGTCGCAGCTGCGGCATCTCGCGGGCTGGTTCGCTGCCGCGCCGTCCGAGGAGGCCGCGCACGCACTGTTCGATGCGGTGTTCGACCTGGGCCGGCCCCGACACTTCTCCGTCGCCCATCCCGATGCCGACATCGTGCCGGTCACCCGCTCGTGGTGGGAAGCGCCTCCCGTGGAGATCGCCCGCACCCTCGCCGAGACCGGCCGGCGCCCCGCAGCGGGAGCGCCGGGGCGGATCCAGCGCAACGACGCCGGAGTACGGCGGCTGCGCGAGGCGCAACTCGAGAAGCAGCGTCGCCGGGCCGAAGCGGCGCGTTCCCTCGCCGCCGGAGGGGTGCGCGAACGGAAGCTGAGCGAACCGGAAGCAGAGGTGCTGTTGAGCCTGCTCGACGCCGCACTGTCGGCCCGCGTGCCCGTGAGCGGGCGGGTGCGCAGCGACGATGCGTCCTCTGGTACGCAGAACGGCGTCAAGCTCACCCTCCGACCGAGCGGCGAGTCGACGGTGGTGCACACCGCGCGCGGGCGCCTGTATCTCGACGGTCTGTCGGTGGAGGTGCGATGAGGGCGCGTTCGATTCCGTCCGTCGAGCTGGATTCGTATCAGCGCGCCGCGCGGCTGGTGCTCACCCACCACCTCGTCACCGCGACCTTTCCCGACCGGTCGGCACTGGCGACGGTGCGCCGCTGGGCCACCGAGCTGCGGGAGGATCTGCTCGCCACCTTCGGATACCGGCTCGAGGTCACCGAGACCACCGCGCGGCTGTTCACCGTCGCCGATCGCCTCGACGCGGGGGCGGGCACGTCGACGCACACCGGCCGGCCGTTCGACCGGCGCCGCTATGCCTATCTCGCGTTGGCGATCGCGGCGCTCGGTCGCGGCGCCGGGCAGATCACGCTGTCCGAACTCGCCGAGCACGTCGCGTCCGAGGCCAGCCGGGTGGACGGTGTCGAGCTCGACACCGAACGTGCCGCCGATCGCGATGCCTTCGTCGATGCCGTGACCTGGCTCGGCGTGCGCGGGGCGATCACCCTCGCCGACGGTGATGCGGGCAGGTGGGCGAGCGATCCCGACAGTGGTGAGGCGCTCTACGACGTCGACCGCGCGGTCGTGCATGCCCTGTTCCGGCCACCGCGGGCGTTGCAGCACCTCGAATCGGTGCGCGGTCTGCTCGGCAATGCCGGTGCCCCGCAATCAGATACGGCGGAGGTCCGGAGGCGGGTGCGACGCGCACTGGTGCAGCGTCCCGTGGTGTACGCCGACGATCTCGACGACGACGAAGCGCTGCAGTTGGCGTTGCCGCGCACCACCGACGAAGTAAAGTTGCTCACCGGCCTGGTGTGTGAGCGTCGCGCCGAAGGTGTTGCGCTGGTGGATACCTCGGGACGACTGTCAGATGTACGGTTTCCGAACACGGGGACGGTCGCGCAGGTCGCGCTGTTGCTGGCCGGGGAGATGTGCGATCGCGTCCTCGATCCCGACGCCCCTGCCCCACCCCGGATACCCGTACCTGCACAGACACAAGACGCTCTCCTCGCGGCCGTCGATTCCGCGATCCCGAGGTCGACGGTGTTCACCCCGCTCGCGGCGTCCGACACCCCGATCCCCGACGAGCTGGAGCAGGACGACGCCGCTCGTGCCCCGCTCGAGCATCCCTTGCTCGAGGATTCGTGGCTGGCGGGCACGGTCGGGCGCCTCGTCGACATCTACGGCCGGACCTTCGCCGCGCAGTGGCAGGCCGACCCTGCGGGACTCGCCGAGGCCGCGGTGGACATGCTCGACCGGCTGCGGCTGGTGGCCCGGGTACCCGGCGGGGTGCTCGTCCTGCCCGCGATCGCGCGCTTCCGCGGCGTGACGGTCAGTGTGCGCGAACGTGATCCGGAAATCGACCTGTTCCCCGAGACCACCCCACCGACAGTCCCCGCACCCGATACGAACCCGACGGAGATCTCATGAGCAGCGCCCGATTCCGCCCCACGCGTGCCGGGATCATCAACCTGTGGGACTACCGCGACCAGGAGTTCTCGTTCGCCGACGGACGACTGGTGCTGCGCGGACCGAACGGGTCGGGCAAGACGAAGGCGCTCGAGGTGCTGTTCCCGTTCGTGCTCGACGGCCGGATCGAACCGCGACGTCTGAACCCGTTCGCCGGCGAGGAGCGCACCATGCGCTCGAACCTGCTGTACCGGGGGCAGGACAGCGCCCACTCGTACGTGTGGATGGAGTTCTGCCGCGGCCGCGCCGACGACCCGGAGGCCGTCACCATCGGCATCGGGATGCGCGCCACCCGCGGCAACGACAAGGTCACCCGCTGGCATTTCGTCGTCGACGGCCGTGTGGGAGTCGACTTCTCGCTGCTCGACGACGAGGACCGACCGCTCACCCGCAAACAACTGGTCGATCAGATCGGGGCCGACGCGATCGCCGATCGTCCCGTCGACTACCGGGCGGCGATCGACGCGCGCATGTTCGGTCTGGGCGCACAACGCTACGACCAGCTGATCAACCTGATCCTCACGCTGCGCCGCCCCCAGCTCGCCAAGAACCTCGACCCGAAGGGCCTGTCGCAGGCGCTGACCGACGGTCTTCGTCCCCTCGACGACGATCTCATCGTCGAGGCCGCCCGCTCGTTCTCCGCGATCGAGGAGGTCGAACGCACCCTCGAATCCCTCGCGGCCGCCGACGATGCGGCGCAGCAGTTCGTCAAGGTGTATTCGAAGTACATCCGGCAGCAGGCCCGTACCGCCGTCGACAAGGTCGCCACCCGTCTCGGGGTGGTGGACACCGCGGTGCGGTCGCTGCGTGAGGCGGCCGAGGCCCGCACCGAGGCCGCCACCGCACGCACGGCCTCGGAGGAACAGCTCCTGGTGGCCGAACGTGACCACGAACAGGCACGCACCACCCTCGAGGCACTGCACCGCTCCAGCGCCTACGAGGGCAAACAGCAACTCGACGACCTCGCCTCGGCGGTGAAGAACCTCGAGCGCACCACCGCCGCGCAGGCCGAGCAGGCGAACCGCGCCCAGGCCGTCGTGGCCGACCGGCTCCGCGACCACGACAGTGCCCGCGACGCGCTCGAGACGGCGACGGCGGCACGTCGTCGCGCCGAGGACGGGCTGAGTGCGGCGGCCGAGGACGCCGGCATCACATGGACCGGTCTCGACGGCATCGAACGGACCGAGCAGCTCAGCGCGGCGATCGACGCGCTCGCCGAGGAACGCGACGCCGACGTGCGCGTGGTGCGCAGCGCACTGTCCCAGCTCGACGGTGCCGCCGCTGCGCGGTCGCGGGCCGAGGCTGCCGCGGTGCGTGCTCGCGCGCAACGCGGCACCGCGTCGGCCGCGGTGGAGGCCGGCGAGACCATGGTCGAGCTGTCCCGCAGCGAGGTCGCCGCCGAGCTGGGCCGGTGGTGGTCCGATCGCGCCGAGACCTTCGCGGCTGTGGGCCTGTCCACCCCGGTCTTCGAGGTGCTCGACACCGCCTTCGGCACCGTCGGTCAGGACGATGCCCCGTCCCCGGCGGCGGTGCTCGCCGAGCGCACCGGGCCCGTGCTCGACGACCTGCGGTTCCGGCGTCGCGTGTGCGGCGCGGAGATCGAATCGCTCGGCACCCGGATCGCCGAACTCGAGGCCGAACGCACCGCCGTCGCAGCCGAAAGTGACGACGCTCCCCCGACCTTCCCGGCCCGCACCGGCAACCGTGACGATCTTGTCGGCGCCCCGCTGTGGCAGCTCGTCCGGTTCCGCGACGACGTGTCGACACAGGACGCCGCCGGTATCGAAGCGGCATTGCAGGCCGCGAACCTGCTCGACGGGTGGATCACCGATGGCGACCTGCCGGACATCGAGTCGGAGCAATTGTTGGTGCCGTTGGCGCCCGAGCACCGGCCGAGCGGTCCCACGCTCGCGGATGTACTCGTTCCCGAGCCCGACACGGCCGTCCCCGAGGAACGGGTCGCCGCGGTGCTGTCGTCGATCGCGTGGGCCACCGACCCCGGACCGGGCGCGCGGGTGTCGGTCGATGCGCACGGCGGGTTCCGGCAAGGAGTGCAGCTCGGTCGCCACGTCAAGGAGCAGGTCGAGTTCATCGGGGCCACCGCCCGCGCCCGGCGTCGGCAGCGTCGCATCGTCGAGCTCGAGACCACCATCGCCGAATGCCGCGCCGACGTGGAGTCGCTGCGCGAGCAGGACCGCGAGATCGGCGACCGGCTCACCGCACTCGACGACGCCGCGAAGTCGTTGCCGCGCACCGGATCCGTGCTCGCGGCTCTGCGCAAGGTCACAGAATGCGCCGGTGCGCTGCGGACCGCATCCGAGTCCGCGGCCGCCGCCGACCGCGACCTGGACCAAGCGATCGCCGCGGTCGCCACCAAAGAACAGCACCTGCGGTCGACGGCCGGCCGACACCGGGCACCGCTCACCGCGACGGAACTCGACAGTCTCGATGCGGCCGTGCGGCACTTCCGTTCGCAGGGCCAGGCCTTGCAGCGCGCGCTGCGCGAGCAGGTCACCTGCGGTGATCGCCTCCGCGACAACGACGTTCGCCTCGACGAGGCGCGGGTCTCCGCCGAGAATGCGGCCGAACTCGCGGCGGAGAACGCCGAGACGCTGGCCAACGAGCAGCAGAAGCTCGAGACGCTACGCGAGTCGATCGGGGCGAGCGCCGACCGAATCGATGCCCAGCTCGACGAGGCCCGGCGCCGAATCGAGGCGGCGAAGACCGCCGAGCGGACCGCACGTAAGGCCCACGAGTCGGCGCTCGAGCGGATCGGCAAGGCCGAGGCCGCCCACACGGGCGCCGAGCAGACACTGCGGTCGGCGCTCACCGAGGCCCGCGCCGACGCCGATGCTCTGGCTCCCTTCGCCCGCCGCGACCTGCTGACCCTGCTAGGCGTGGAGAGCGAGCACATGTGGCCGTCCAGCGCCGCCGCGTGGCTCGACGCCGATCAGCTGACCTATCGGATCCGGCAGTCCCCCGACGACACCGTCGACGTGCTGCCCACCGAGGTTGTCGCGTTGTTCCGGGCACTCGACGCCGCCACCGACTCGGTCACGGCCTCCGAGTCGACCCGCAAGTCCACCGCGTCTGCACTGACCTCCGCGCTGCAGGAGTTCGACGCCGAACTCGCCCGGGGTCGCGACTACCGCCTGCATTGGGACGCTGCCGACGGCATCACCGTCGTGCAGGTACAGGACGAACAGGGCTACACGTCCGTCGCGGCCTTCGCGCAACGTATCGCCCGAGCGCGGCAGGAACAGGAGACCCTGCTCACCGACTCCGAACGGCGCATCCTCGAAGACGCGCTCCTCACCGGTCTCGCGCAGCAGATCCACGAGCGCACCGTCGACGCCCGCGACCTCATCGCCCGGATGGGTACCGAGATGCGGCAACGGCACATGTCCTCGGGCAACACCATCGGGGTGCACTGGGTGCTCGCCGACCATCTCGACGAGCCGGCCCGGGCGGTGTGCAAGCTCCTCGACCGCGACGCGTCGATGCTGGCACCGGACGATCTCGCGGGGATCCGCGCGCATTTCGCGTCGCGGATCCGCGCGGAGCGGGCCGCGCACCCGGAACGGTCGTACCCGGAGATCCTCGCCGCGACGCTGGATTACCGCCGGTGGCGGGTGTTCTCGTTCAGCCTCGTCGGCGCGGACGGCAGCGAGGACCGCCTCACCCCGGCCCGGCACTCGGCGTTGTCCGGTGGCGAACAGTCCGTCTCCCTGCACCTGCCGTTGTTCGCCGCGGCGCACGTGATGCTCGATTCGGCCGACCCGCACGCGCCGCGCCTGCTCGCCCTCGACGAGGCCTTCGCCGGCGTCGACGACACCGGCCGCAGCGAATTGCTCGGCCTGTCCGTGCAATTCGACCTCGACCTGTTCATGACCGGTTTCGACCTGTGGATCACTTATGCGGGCGTGCCGGGGTGCGCGCACTACGACCTGTCGCATTCGGTGGCCGAGCACACCGTCGCCACCACGCTGCTGGTGTGGTCCGGTGGCGAACTGCTCGCCGAGCACGACGGGTCGGATCTGGAGAGCGCGCTGGGATCCCCGCGCACCCGACGGATCACACGCCCGGTGGAAGGAGCCCTCGAGTTCGCCTGATCATGACGACGGTCACTACGGCGTGTTCCTCCTCGATCGAGGCTCTCACCTGCGCCGCGGACCTACGATCCGGAAGATGACGAGGCTTCGGGTATCCAGACTCATCGTCGGCGCCGCGACCGTGGTCGGGCTGCTGCTGGGCACGAGCCCCGCGGCAGCGGCACCGGCACCGGGCGCGCGGGTGACCGCGTCGCCGGACGGTTTCGCGCTCGACGGTCGGGCCTGGTGGCCCACCGGGTTCAACGCCTACCAGCTCGCCACCGACTGGTCGGTGAACTGGGGATGCGGAGCGATGGTGAACCTCGACGCCTATTTCGGTACGTTGCCCCCGAATTCGCTCACCCGCTTCAATCTCTTCCAGGCGCTCGCCGTCAACCGGTTCACCGGGCAACTCGACTTCGGACCGATGGACGCGGTCTTCGCCGCGGCCGAAGCGCATGATCAGATGCTGCTGCCGGTCCTGGCACCACAGGACGGCGCATGCGAGGACGAGGTCTTCAAGGGACGGCAATGGTACGTCGACGGGTGGACCGAATTCACCCCGGGACACGAACAGGTGGTGATGAGCTACCGGGACTGGATGCACACCGCCGTCGCCCGCTACCGGAACTCACCATCCCTCGCAGCATGGGAACTGGTCGGCGAACCGGAGACGAGTTCATGCACCGACCCCGCGTGCCACTGGTGGACCCGGTCGTGCGAGCCCGGCGCCGCGCAGGTGCTGCGCGACTTCTTCGACACGGCCGGAGCCGAACTGCGCGCCGTCGACCCACGCACCCTGATCACCGCGGGTTACACCGGGGGCGGTCAGTGCGGCACCCAAGGTGACGAGTACCAGTTCGTCAGCGCCTCCCCCTATGTCGATGCCGTGCAGTACCACGACTACGGCGCCGACGGCGTGCCGTTGCCCGGCGATCAGTGGAACGGTCTCGCCCGGCGGGTCGCGCAAGCCGCAGCCGTCGGAAAGCCGTTGCTCGTGGCGGAGATCGGTGAGCTCGCCGGGTCCTGCGGGTCGCTCGGTGACCGCGCCGACCACATCACCACAAAGATCGAGGGCCAACGCGCCGCCGGCACCGCAGGTGCACTGCTGTGGGCGTTCGTGCCCGACCCGAGGGAAGCCGACTGTACCTACGACATCGGATTCGACGACCCGTTGTGGGATGTGGTCGAGGACCTCGGATCCGTCGAACCCTCCACCCTCCCGAACGCGCAGTTCTCTCCGTAAGAGCAGTCCTCACACATCGACGGTCAATCGACGCTCGCGCCCAGAACGATTGCATGGTCACCGGTCTTGTCCATCTCGTCATCTCCGTCGTCCGGTCGACTGTCGCACTCCGTGCCTGTACACGAAGTCTGTGGTGGCGATCGTCGAGGGTCGCGAGTAGCGCACTACTCGATTCGGAATCCGGTTGACCGGCCGCGGCGGCACTGCTTCGATCGGTGCCATGAGCGACCGCACGCGCCTGACCCGCAAACCCGAACGCGGCACCGACGATCCGGCGGTGCTGCACCGGCTTCTCGACGAGGCCCGCATCGCGCACGTGGGTTTCGTCCGCGAAGGATCGCCTGTGGTGCTGCCGATGGCGATGGGCCGCGACGGGGACCGGTTACTGCTGCACGGCTCGACCGGCGCCGGCATGTTTCTCGACGCGCGGTCCGGGATCGAGGTGTCGGTCGCGGTGACGCATCTCGACGGGCTCGTCTTCGCCCGGTCGGCCTTCGACCACAGCATGAACTACCGCAGTGCGGTGTTGTTCGGTGTGGCCACACCGGTCGCGCCGGGCGAGAAGGAACACGCATTGAAGGTGGTGACGGAGCATCTGATTCCCGGTCGGTGGGACGAGGTCCGGTCGCCGACACCGAAAGAACTGGCCGCCACCACGGTCCTGGAAGTGCCGCTCACCGAGGTGAGCGTAAAGGTCCGGGCGGCCGGACCGGGAGAGGACGCCGGGGACGGTGAAGACCACTCCGTGTGGGCGGGAGTGGTGCCGTTGCGGACCGTCGCCGACGATCCGATCCCGTCACCGATCACCGGGTCCTCGACCGCGTTGCCACGCTCCGTGCGCGCATTTCTGTGACATCGAACGGGCTGTCCGTTGTGACATCGAAGGGGCTTTCCGTCGTGTCCGCCCCCGAATCCGACATCGGTGATGAAAGGATGCCCGCGTCGAAGGAACAGATCGGAGTCGCCGCGAGTGCCATCAACGTCCGTGTCCGTGAAAGCCGCACGCAAGCGGCTCGGTGAGCTGGTCCGGGAGGTCAACGACGAGACCGTCGCCGTCGAGATCGTCGGCAAACGCGGCACAGGCGTCCTGATCTCCAAGGACCGCTATGCGGCGCTGCAGGAGGCAACCTTCCTGCTCCGCTCCCCCGAACTAATGGACAGCCTGCGCCGGGAGATGCAACGTTCGCTCGAGGCCGCCGCGTCGACGGGCCGGCGGCAGCCGCCGGCTGCTCGCCGGCGCGCGAAGAACAAGAAGAAGCGCAAGAAACGGCGTCGCGCCCGTTGACCGTCTCCATCCCGTACATCTGCACACCGCCGCCGAGCACTGCGGCCGGGCGGTGCAGATGCCGGAAGTCTCGCCGCGAGGCGGTGAAAGCGGTCGTCCAGCTCGCCGATCCCGCGGCCGCCTCCGACGCGAGCTCGCCACCTGCAAGTGCCCGACCGGAGTCGAGTTCGTGCGTAACCGGCCGCGCGATCCGACCCGCACCCGACTGGTCCAGAATCGACCGAGACCGGTGTTGTTCGCGAAATCCGTTGGGAACTCGCGAACAACACCGGTCTCGATTCGTCAGTATCGGGCGGTCAGGTGCCGCAGAAGGTCCGGAAGGACTCGGCGAACGAACGCGGTGCGGGCGAGACGTATTCGTTCCACTCGGCACGCGCCTCGAAGGGATGTGTGACGACCTCGAGCAGCCTCGCGAACGGTTCGAGGTCGCCGCCGGTCGCTGCCTTCAGCGCGGCGTCGACCTGATGATTGCGCGGGATGTACAGCGGGTTGACGCGGTCCATCGCCTCCGCCCTCTCCCCTGCTGCCCGGTCGTCCCGCTCGGCCGCGGCGTGCCAGCGTTCGAGCCACGGCGCCGAGCGCTCACGCGGCACGAGTCCGTCGAGGGGTGCCGGATTGCCGCGCAGTTCGTCGGCGAGGGCACGGAAGGTCACCGTCCAGTCGGCGCGGTGCTCTTCCAGCAGCGTCAACAGATCGTCGACCAGTTCCTGATCGAGAGAGTCCTCCGGGAGACCGAGTTTGGCGGCCAGACCGGACCGGTAGTGACGCTCGTAGCGGGTGTCGAAACTGTCCAGAACAGCGGTGACCGCGGCGATCGCCGCATCCGGAGTCGAATCGACGAGTCTGAGCAGGGTTTCGGCGAAACGCGCCAGATTCCATTTCAGGACGGCGGGCTGGTTGCCGAACGCATAGCGCCCGCTGTGGTCGATGGAACTGAACACCGCCGCCGGATCGAAGGCGTCGACGAAGGCGCACGGACCGTAGTCGATGGTCTGCCCCGAGATGGTGGTGTTGTCGGTGTTCATCACCCCGTGGACGAAACCGACGAGCATCCACTGCGCCACCAGCGACGCCTGCGCCTCGACCACGGCGGTGAACAGTCCCAGGTAGCGGTTGTTCTCGCCGGTCTCCGGCAGGTCGAGCAGATCCGGATAGTGCCGGGCGATCGCGTGGTCCGCCAGTGCACGCACGACCTCTCCCTGCCGCGCCGCGAACTCGAAGGTCCCCACCCGCAGGTGGCTGGCCGCGACACGGGCCAGCACCGCGCCGGGCTCGGCACCCTCGCGGTGGACCGGCCGACCGGTCGCCACCACCGACAATGAACGGGTGGTCGGAATGCCGAGGGCGTGCATGGCCTCGCTCACCAGATACTCGCGCAGCATCGGCCCGACGACCGCGAAGCCGTCCCCACCCCGGGAGAACGGAGTGGGCCCCGAACCCTTGAGATGCAGATCGACGCGGTCACCGTCCGCGTCGACGAGTTCACCGAGCAACAACGCCCGACCGTCGCCGAGCAGCGGAGCGTATCCGCCGAATTGATGTCCGGCATAGGCCATCGCGACCGGCTTGGCACCCGCCGGCACCTCCGCGCCGGCCAGGACGGCGACGCCGTCGGCGCTACGCAACGCCGCCACGTCCAGTCCCAGCGACACCGCGAGGTCCTCGTTGAGCGCGAGCAGTTCCGGGTCGGGGACCTCGGCGCCCTGCCACGGCACCGACAATCCGCTCAATTCGTCGGCGAAGGAACTGCCGAGACCGGATATCGTGGTGTTCGTGCCGACGGGGAAATCCGGAATCGCAGTCATCCTTCGAGGGTAACCGTGTGAGACCGACGCATGTCGCGGGCGAGGAGCACGCCGGTGGAGCCCGGTCACCGGCGGCGCATCATTCCGCCCCGGACCGGGTATCCGCCCCCGTGCACACCGACCCGGACGATCCTCGCCGTCCCATCCGGCGGATCCAGGTCCGCGACGTCGCCGAGCACCTCCGCGATGTCCTGCGATCCGGACCAGCGGACCGGCACGACCATGTGATCACCGGCATCAGCGACGATTCCCGGACGGTGCGCCCCGGCGATCTGTACGTAGCGCTACCCGGACACCACGCCCACGGCCTGGACTTCGAAGCCGAAGCCGCCACCCATGGCGCGGTCGCGGTGCTCAGCGACCGGCCGTCGCGCCTGCTGCCCGCCTTCGTGGTCGATCGACCGCGCGACGTGGTCGGCCCGTTGGCGTCGTGGATCCTCGGGCATCCCTCCCACGACCTGCAGGTCCACGGCATCACCGGCACCAACGGCAAGACGAGCGCGACCTATCTCCTCGACACCGCACTCGCGGCCACCGGCGTGGTGACCGGCATGATCGGCGGGGTCGTCGTGCGCGGTCCGGCCGGCACACGACCCGCGACCCGCACCACTCCCGAGGCCTCGGTCGTGCACCGCACGCTTGCCGAGTTCCGTGACCAGGGCGTGCAGGCGGTGACGCTCGAGGTGTCCTCGCACGGCATCAGTCAGGGCCGCGTCGACGGTGTGCGGTTCCGTACCGTCGCCTTCACCAATCTCGGGCCCGACCACCTCGACTTCCACCACACGATGGAGCAGTACTTCGCCGCCAAGGCGGCACTGTTCACCGCCGACCGCACGCAGACGGCCGTGGTGAACATCGACGACGAGTACGGGCGACGTCTGGCGGCCTCCGTCGACGTGCCGCTGTGGACGCACTCGACCTGCGATGCCCGCGCCGACGTGTACGCGGACTCGATCCGGTGCGATCTCCACGGCACCTGCTTCACCGTGCACACGCCGGCCGGGAGTGCGCCGGTGCGACTGTCGCTGCTCGGACCACACCAGGTGGCCAATGCGCTGACGGCGCTCACCTCGGTGGCCGCCGTCGACGGCGACGTCCTGCAGGCCGCAGCGGGTCTGGAGACCCTCGCGGGTGTGCCCGGCCGGCTCGAACGCGTCGACGCCGGTGAGGGTGTTCTCGCGCTCGTGGACTACATGCACAACACGTCCGGGCAACGCGAACTGTTGCCCTTCCTCCGGTCGCTCGCCCCCGAGCGGCGACTGGTCCTCGTGATCAGCGCGACCGGAGAACGCTATCCCGGCAAGCGATTTCCGCTCGGGCACACCGCCGCGACCTACGCCGACGTGGTGGTCGTGACCGACGACAGTCCCCTCTCGGAGGACCCGCGTGTGCTCAGGGATGCGGTCGCCGAAGGTGCCTTCGCAGCGCGCAGCGCCCGCGTCGTCGTCGAGGCCGACCGACGTCGCGCGTTCGACATCGCCATCGCCCACACCGGTCCCGGAGACGTCGTCGTCGTGGCCGGACGGGGATGCGAGCCACGCCTGGTCTCCGGGGACACGGTGCAGGTGTTCGACGACCGGGACGAACTGCGGCGCGCACTGCACCGCGCGCACCGGAGGTCCACCTCGCGCGTGCCCCGCTGCTGAGGACTGCCGGGTTCCTAGGCCTGCAGGCCGGGTTGCCCGGGCAGGATCGTGAACGACGCCGCCGTCGACACCGGCGCGTCCGGTTCGGTGACCGTGTCGAGCACCCGGAAGTCGGCGTGCACGGCGTCCGGGGTGATCATGGTACGCACGTAACCGCGCCGGTCGTTGTGGAACTTCAGGTGCGGGTTCGCCGGCATGTGGTCGACCTGCGTCGCGCCGGTTCCGTTGCCGTTCGACGTGATCGACGTGCACACCAGTTCCGAACCCACTACCGGCGCGTCGGGATCGGTGAAGTCGACCTTGATGTCGTTGGCCCAGTGCCGGTGCACGTCGCCGGTGAGCACGACGGCGTTGCGTACCGGCGAATCCACCCAGCCCTGGGTGATCCGACGACGTGACGCCGCGTACCCGTCCCAACCGTCCATACTCACCTCGTCGCCCTCAGGGCTCGGGTCCTTGTCCTGTTCGGCGAAGAACACCTGCTGACCGAGGAAGTCCCACTGCGCGGTGGAGGTGCGGAAACCGTCGAGCAGCCACTGTTCCTGTTCGGTTCCGGTGAGTGTTCGTGCCTCGTCGTGACGTTCGGCGACGTTCTTCTTCCACCCGTCGCCGGCGGCCTGGTCGTCGCGGTACTGACGGGTGTCCAGCATGTGGAAGTTGGCGAGATCCCCCCACTGGATCCGCCGGAAGATCTTCATGTCGTGCCCCCGCGGTGTCGACGAGGGTCGCAGCGGCATGTTCTCGTAGTAGGCCTGGAAGGCGGCGGCGCGGCGGGCGAGGAAGTTCTCGGTGGTCTCGTTGCTCTGAGCGGCGTCGGTGTTCTCCGGAATCGTTCCGGCCCAGTTGTTGTCGACCTCGTGGTCGTCCCACACCACCAGCCACAGTGCGATCGCGTGCGCGGCCTGCAGATCGGCGTCGGCCTTGTACTGGGCGTGACGTTGCCGGTAGTTCGCCAGGGTGACCGTCTCGGGTCCGTCAAGCGAGCGGACGAGACCGGTGTCGCTGGTGTAACCGCCGCTGGTGTACTCGTACAGGTAATCCCCTAGGTGCAGAACGAGATCAGGGTTGTCCTCCGCCATGCGCCGGTAGGCGGTGAACCAGCCGTGTTCGTACTGCGCGCAGCTCGCGAACGCCATCGTCAGAGCCGCCGCGGTCTCGGTGGCCGACGGTGTCGTCAGCGCCCGCCCCACCGCACTCATGTGGTCGCCGGTACGGAACCGGTAGAAGTACTCCCGGCCCGGACGCAGCCCGAACAGTTCGACGTGCACGGAGTGGGCGCTGTCGGGGACGGCTCGTTCCTCACCGCGTGCGACGACACGGGTCATCTTCTCGTCCTCCGCGACCTCCCACTGCACGGTGACGGGACGGTTCGGCATGCCGCCGAGTCCGTCCTCGGCGAGCGGGTCGAGCGCGAGGCGGGGCCAGATCACGAATCCGTCCGGCACCGGGTCGCCCGAGGCAACACCCAGCAGGAAGGGGTCGCCCTTCACTCCCGGCGCGTCGGCGCGCGCGTATCCGGTGACACCGACGGAGGTGGCTGCGGTGACGACAGTGATTCCGAGTCCGGCCGAAAGGAACGATCTACGTGACAAAGGCATGGCCACGGAAGGTAGTGGCCGAATCTCCTTCGCACGGAATACGTTACCGAACGTAGGAAGAACACTCGGAAACATTTGGGGATACGCCGACAGGGGTCGGCAGCACCGCATCGAGGTCTACGATGAGGAGGGGCCTCGAACGGAGGAGACTGTCATGGTTTTTCCCGCACTCACCCACGTCGCCGTCACCGTCTCGGATCTGGCCGCAAGCACGGCCTGGTACTCGAACCTCTTCGACGCCACACCGGTCCTCGACGAGGACGACGAATCGGGCACCTTCCACCACGCGGTCTTCGCACTCGACGGTGGCACCTTGTTCGGCTTGCACACCCACCCCGGTACGCCGGCGCAGGCGACTTTCGACGAACGGAACACAGGGCTCGACCACATCGCATTCGGTTGCACGGCGAGCGATCTCGAGAAGTGGCGCGATCGGCTCGACACCCTCGGAGTTCCGCATGGAGACATCAAGAACGCCTCGTACGGTTCCGGGTTGTCGTTCCGCGATCCCGACAACATCGCGCTCGAATTCTTCGCGCCGCCGAGCTGATCACCCTCGCCCCCAGCGACGATCCGCCGCGCCCGGATGCTCTCTAGCGCAACCTCCGCCGCGGACGATAGCTCAGTCGCGGACGATAGATCGACGTTGCCCATTGAATGGCGTCCTCGAGTTGCCGCTCGCTCATCTCGAACACTTCGTCGACCTCCGGCTCCACCGGCTCGCAGGGACAGTAACCGTTTGCAGGTCCGGCATAGGTGGACAGGACGGCACCACCTTCCACGACGAACACCCCGGGGTAGATCTCGCACGCGAAACGCCGGTTCGCCAGGACCCGATGGGTGACCTTGACTTCGTACACCTTCGTTACCTCCTCGGAAGCCCGAGTGTTCGGACCGGGTAATTTGCAAACCTGCAGAACTCCGCAGCGAACCGATCGAGTCGAATACTCGCGGTCGTCCAGCGATTGCTCGAATTCACGCCTGACGGCACGATGCTTCGCTCTGCCTCGACGGGAGTTCCGCGAACGAGGCCAGAGCAGCAGCGGGAAGTTGCCGACAATGCGACGGCTTGTATGCCGACTGACGTTTACGCATCAAGTCGAGGTTGAACTTCGCAGCCGCAGCGCGGACGTGCTTCGATTTCAGAGCTGAACGCACGAAGCGGATGTCATCGACAATCAAGCACTGCTCGAATCCTCCGCCGGACTTGTGGGTCCCCTCGCCGAACATCACTCCCCGAGCGGCGAGCAACACCCGGCCCCACCTACTGACCGGGAGATAGCGACTATCGACGAAGAACACGGCGGCTATGTCGTCCGACCCGTCGGAGACCGCAATATAGAACGTCTCCAGAGCAGCCATGGAGACGCAGAAGATTCGCCTGCGGTTGGAACTCGGGAAACAACTCACCGTCCAGAATGTCGCTTCGGTACGGCACGGATACGGCACGCACCGGGAGAGGTACAGTCCGAGTGCCGCGACGATCTGGTCGTATCGAGGGTGTTCCTGGAGCCGTCGGAAGTCGCCGGCGTGCGCGGCAAGCTGACTCGCATCGAGCTCAACCAGGGCGGATCCGTCGCGCGCGTTCATGTCGATCGGATTGCGTAGCCAAGCGTCTTGCCCGGTCTTGCTGACCAACTGGTCGAGAGTTGACGGTCCGATATGACCGCTGGCATGTTCCCGGTTCCGGACGATGAGTCCGCTGCGCTGCGCGTCGCGGACCAGGCGTCGTTCGACTTTTCTCCGCTCGACCTCGTCACCGGGATGAGGAAGAAAGCGGAAGATGCGCGCATCGGGGTGCTGCTTCGAGTGTCGAGGAAGCCTCGAAGCAGCGTCTTTGGCAATACCGATATAAACGTCGTGATTCGCACATTCGAACAGGTACAGACCACACCTGTCGACGGGGAAATCCTTCTTGAATCGCTCGAAACCGCGACTGTCGAACGTGTAGCTGCGAGGCCTGTACCCCTGCCGGGTCGCCCAGTCCACCACCTTGCGGTCGCTCGACCATCCAGGATGGCGTTCCACCTCGATATTGCTTTCGACACGCACGCATCGAATAGTACAAAGCGGAATTTCTGCCCTTCACATGCGGGCAGACGAACGACAAAGCTCGTGGCATTTGTTCTGCCGGCCCTACCCTCTCAAGATCGGTCAGCGGATCGTCACTTCGGCCGTGCAAGTCGGTTCTGCAACCTTCGCTCCTTTTCTCGGAGCTTCGCCAGACGCGCTCGACCGCTTACCGTTTGGTCGTAGCTCTGCTTCTGTTCGTCTCGTATACGCAACTGCACGGATGCGAGAAGTCGCCGATCGTCTGCTGGCTCGGGGATTTCAGCATTCCCAGAACGCTTCGTTCTTCTCTTCGGCTTCTTCCTCGAGGCGGCACCTGTGGTCACCGAGACCGCGGAGGCGCGCTTGGTGCCAGGTTGGCTCGCACGAGACTTCTCAGTGCTTTTGCCCGCTTTCTTCTTCGTCGGCTGCCGCCGTACATTGTTGAGGGTCGTGCGCGCCTTCGCAGCCGCTGTGCGATGTCGTTCCTCCTCCGGACTCTCGGACCTGACGGAGCCGCCGAGTGGGCGCAGCCCGTTGGAGGCCAGATACTTCTCGGCCGTGGCGATAGTTCGTTCATGTTTGGCGCAGCGCTTGCATCGTTTGGGGTCTGATCCCACAACAGCATTCGGTGCGCCACACCAACTGCACTTCGTGGGCCGTGTACGCGAAGCATTCTTGCGAGGGGCGATCGGATCGGCGACAGCATCCTTGATGTCACGAGCACCCCATACCGGCGTACGTGCTTTGCTCGCGGGAGCACCGGTGTGCAGATGGACTCCCGATCGTCGTGCACGGACCATTCCACCCTCCGAAGGTCGTGAATATGCAAACCAACTCACAGCAATGGACGACAGTGCTACCGCATTATCGTCCATTGCTGCTCTCAGAAGAATTCGTATCGTTGTCGCGACACGAAGAACCCGCTCGCCGTCGCGTCGTGACGACACGTCACGCCCACACGATCGATCGCGCAGGTGAACCCGTGCGCAGTGATCTGATGGTCGTAGGGGAAGGAGGACGACGCGGCCGATTCCCGCGTTATCTTGTTCACGCCGGCGGTGATAGCACCGAGGGAGGTGCTGCCCTGAGCATCGACCGAGATCAGATTTGCCTCGACGGTCCGACTTCCACCACTCCCGGCGAGCGGTACGCGAACCCCTTCGACGAGCGGTTCACCGGCCGGCGACACGCAATTCGCCGCAGCGGCGCTGATGGAGCACAAAAAGTCTCCACTCGGCGCGGAAATTTTGCATACCGAATCACCAGGATATCCCGGCGACGCACAAGCCCCTGCGTCGAGACGAGGGTAGTCGAACGGATCGGCTCCATTCGCGCCCCGGTTCGCAGCCACCGACGCGGACGCATCTCGCTCATCGTTCTGCGCGAGGCCAGGCACCACGGCCAGCACTATCGCCAAGGCCAGGACGGTCGCTGCAACAATGATCCACGGTCCGATTCCGGACGCCTCGACGTTCGGCATCCGTGGTACCGGATTCGAACTCGGTAGGTTGATCACTCGGGTTCCACCCGCGAAGCGATCATGAATTCCTTGCCGTGCCGGGTTCGCGGTGACCGATAGGCCGAGCCACAGCACGACGATCACACCGATCAGGGGCGTCCCGATCTCCACAACTGCCCCGACGTTGCTGTTTACGAGGGAGATGCCGCTCCCGACCACTGTGAGAAGGCCGAGCAGCATGAACAGGTTGCGACGCCGAGCCTGATCCGCGGTGGGGGCATATCCGTGAGCCCCTATTACCGCCAACCCCAGAATCCGTTTTCCTATCGTCTTCCCGAAACGTTCTTCCATCAGCGAGAAGTATGCAAACGGGACCGTGGCCGCCACAGTCCGGACGAGCAGCTCTGCGACGGTCGCTTCGACACCCTCCCCTGCCTGATCTATCAACGTGAACACGAGTGAGACGAGCAAGGCGGTGACAATCGACACGAGCACTAGGTCGACGATGAACGCCACCAGGCGATACATCACGATGGCGGGTGTTCCAGGCACCCTCGGTTGTCGCTCGGCCGGAGGGGCCTGTGTCCGGGCGAAGTGGAAGGCCGATGGTCCCGCCGGTCCACCCGGCTGGGCAAGCGCGACCGCGACCTGCCTTTCGAAGACCATCGCGATGACGGCGCACCCCGTCAGAAGTAGGGACAGAACCAAGGCGGCGATGGCACCGATTCCCGGCGAGACCGAAGCGACCATGTAGACGTCGGCGTACATGCCCTCCGCGTTGGCGAGCACCCACAATGAGCCGATCAAGCCGCCCACACCGGCCACGCCAGTGGCGATTGCAGCCATCCCTCGATAGCGGGTACGCCCATACACCAGGCCGGCGATCACGGCGAGAATGCCTAGAGCGAGCGCAAACCCGCCTGGGACACCACCAGCGGACTCGAAGGCCTCTTCCGCGCTCGCGGCCACGAAACGGTCCGCTGCGGAGCCGAGCCCCGTATCGACAGCAATCGACGCATCACCCAGTCCCGAGACATGTAGGCGCAAGGGGACGCCGCCACCCGTGACTGCCACGTCACCCCGCACCTCAGCCCATGGAATTGCGACCGAGAATGCCAATACCGCACCTAGGACGACCATCGCCCAGTGCAGCGCCCACCGAGGAGTGCCACGCTGGACCGCACCGGGGTCCGATGACGATGCGCCTGTCGGCCCCGCCGGGTTGTTGTTGGTATGCACGTCGGAGTCGACCTCTCACACGTCGATGTGTCGCTGTTGGTCGATTTCGTCGTCGCATCGGCGCGAAACGTTACTGTTTCGGCCTCCTAGTGCCCTCGAGGAGTCGACCGTTGAACGCCGCATCATCCGCCGCGATCGCTCAGAGGCCGCGGGGTCCAACAGGTAACAACTGCGCCCGCCGCGATATGAACGTAGACCGATCTGCGGCACTGTGACGAGTACGGATACCGACCTCATATCGTATGCGGCGAGCAGCGTGCCAACGGGTGACGAGGTTGGGGGATCTATTCGCCACTATCCGTTCGGTGGATCTGTCGACGCATCGCGACGATGTCCCGCGCACGCGGCTCGTCCCCGAGTCGCACCGCGAGGGTCTTCTCTGCCAGCCCTGGCGGAAGTGCTGCAGAGAACTTCAATCCGGCCACAGCATTCGGCGCGACATGCGGGACCGTCCACACAGGATCGGCCAGAGCCGCGCGGACGTCGGCCGGCGTGATACCCGGGAGCAACCGCAGCGACTTCTCATCGACTCGCTGGCGGGGATCCACCAGTGTCGGAAGGGACGCCTGTAGCGTGCGGTTCGCGGCCGTTCCTGCCCAGGTCCACCAGCGGCCGGACCCTTCCGACGGCATCATCAGCACAGTCGCTTCCGCGTCGACGGTGTCTGCGTAACCCTGACGCAGTTCCGCAAGCACCTGGTCTGCGCGTCGGGTGAGGGTCACGCCTGTAGGCGTGACGCCGAGGAGCACTGCACGCATCCCCTGCGTGACGTCGAAACTCACTCCGCTACCGGTGCCGGACCACTTCGCCTTGCCGCCACCGTCTACGGGTTCGACGAAGCACCGTCGTCGTTGCCAATCGACGTGGGTCACCAGCCATGAGCGACCGCCGAGCAACAACACGCGGGGTCCGTCGACCTCTTCGACGAGCAGGTCGGTACCCACGGTGCCGACCTCATTGCGGCCGGCCAGCACCGTGAACTCGGGCGGCGCGCTGAAGACGGCGGTCAGGTCGGAAAAGTAACGACGTCCGAACCGGCGCTCAGCCTCGGGGCCGATGTACAGGAAGCTCTCGTCCCGCTCGAAGAACCCCTCCGAGCAGAGAAACGCCATGATCTCGTCGGCGTGCTCGTCGAAGATGGGCAGCGATCCCCACCAGTCCCGCCAGCTCTTCTCCCCCAGCCGGTGTTCCTGCAGACACAGCGCCAGTATCTGCTGGGCAGCGATGTGCCGAGGGGACGGTGGGGCGACGATCGGTTCGACCCATCCCCGCGACCAGCATTCGAGCATTCCCAGGGTGAGCAGCACCTGTTCGTCGTCGATGCCGAGGAACAAACAGTTGCGGACAGTGCCCGGACGACGCCCGGTGCGGCCGAGCCGCTGGAGGAACGACGCGACGGTACGGGGAGAACCGATCTGGATGACGCGGTCGAGGTCGCCGACATCGATACCGAGTTCGAGGGTGGACGTCGCGACGATCACCGTGTCCCGAGCATCGGCGAAGGCCGCTTCGGATCGACGCCGTTCGGCCGCTGAGAGCGACGAGTGCGACAGGAAGGTCGTGGTCCCCCGTTCCCGCAGGGCCGCGCCGAGTTCTTCGGCGCGGCGCCTCGAGTCGACGAACACCAAGCGCTTTTCACCCTGATGCAGGGCGGCGATGACTCTGGCGGCATTGTCGATGGACCCGACGTAGTCGACGGTGATCTCGGGTGAGGAAGCCGCAGCGCCCACCGCGGGGTCGACGACTCGGCGAGGACGGCCGGGTGTCCCTCCCTGCAACCACTGCAGCAATTCGTCGGGGTTGCCGACCGTTGCGGACAGGCCGATGCGCTGCAGCGGGCGGGCGGCGATACGTGCGAGTCGTTCGAGCACGGCGAGGAGGTGCCAGCCCCGGTCGTCGCCGGCGAACGCGTGCACCTCGTCGACGACGACGGCCCGTAATCCGGCGAACAGCACGCGCGGGTCGACCTTGGTGGACACCAGCATCGCCTCGAGGGATTCCGGTGTGGTGAGCAGAATGTCGGGGCGTTCGCGCACGATCCTCTGGCGCGCGGACTGACCGACGTCCCCGTGCCACACGGCGGCAGTGCGCCCCAGCCACTGGGCGTAGCTGTGAAGACGTGGTTGGAGGTTGTTGAGCAGCGCCCGCAGCGGGCACACGTACAGCACCGAGGTGCCCTGCCAATCGTGTTCGGCCATCGCCGAGAGCAACGGAAAAGCTGCGGCTTCGGTCTTGCCACCTGCGGTGGGGGCGAGTACGAGTGCGTCGTCACCGGCAAGGATAGGTTCGACTGCTGCTGCCTGGGTCGGGCGAAGGCCGTTCCAACGCAGGGTGTTCGCGAGGTGGTATTGGACACCTGGATGGAGGAGCTCGAACGACTCGGTCGGCATCAGGTCTTCTTCTTCGGCACCACACGCTTGGTCGCGCGTCGCGGAGCGCCCACCCGCGCCTTGCCGATGACCCTCTCCGCTTGGTCGCGCCAGCGGGGCTCGTCCACCCCATCACGGTCGTCTGTGGTGAACAGGACACCGTTGGAACCACCCGCTTCGGAAATCCCCTGCGCTGCGTACCACGCCCGCTTCTTTTCCCAAGCAGCCGCGTACGCGGGGTTGTCGAGCATGCCCAAGTGCTCCCAGTACACGGTGCGGCCGTCGGCGGTCGTGATGGTGAAGTCCGGGACGCGAGTGCGACCGTCGCCGCCTACGAGGGGTTGCTCATATACCCATGATCCCGGCGCGATGTCTTCGAGGATTCCGGCGATGATCAGTTCGTTCTTGCTGCGCACCAGGACACCGGTCTTACTGACGTGCACGAGACCTGCGTCCAATCGGCCCAGATCAGGTCCGCTCGAGGTGCGCACGCTCACCGGGTCGGGTGGAAGGGTGAGGTCCGTCATCCGACGGCCGGTGTCGGAACCGCTTGCGCGGGTCAAGTCGAGAAGTTCGTCGATTGGTCCCTCATGGCAGAGCACCACCCGGTCGGTCTGGCGGGTCAACGCCGTATACAGCAACTCGCGGGATACTCGACGAGCCCCCGCGGGGAGCATTACCACAACCAGACCGAACTCGGAGCCCTGCGCCTTGTGAACGGTGAGCGCCCATGCAAGTTCGACCGGTGCGTCCGTCTCGGAGGAGCCCATCGTCGTAGTGAATCGCCGGCCGAGCTGACTGGAGTACTCAACCTGTGTCTTCCACGGCGGATTCTTCATTGCTTTGGTCTTGATCTGCCCGATGACGACGCCGATCTCGCCGTTCGCGAGATACCCCTTCGATTCGCCCTCGGTCTTGGACCAGAACCACGCCCGCGACCTGTTGCGAGTATTGACAACCTTGTCGCCCAACACGATTCGTTCCGGTCCGAGCGGCTCGGGTACGCTTCGACTCTTTCCCCACATTTGCGCCTTGTGGAGTTCGAAGCCGCGGTGCGTCTCCTTCAAATGCCGGTTCAGCCGGACAGTGCCGTAGGTGTAGTTTCGGAACGGCGAGAGAATCTGCCAACTCTCGATGTGGGCGGCAGCATCGAAGTAGTTCACGTACGGCTCGACAGTAGCCCCGTACGACGCTGCAAACGAACGGCCGTCATCGTCCGTGCGCACACCGAGCTCGTCGGCCAGGACATCATCGATCACCTGCTCCGGGGACCGCCCCTCCCACGCGACCGCACGTAGAGATGGCATCTTGTCACCGCGGCGGATTCGTTCCCAGACGTCGTCGAAACCCTCCGGAATTTCGTCACCGGCGAACCACTTGGCCAGCATCAGATCGTCGCGAACGTGCCCCTGCTGGCGGCGCAGCACAGTCAACTCCGCCCATCCAGGCGCGACCGCCGGCCAGCGTCCGTCATGTCCGCCACGCGCCGCACGTTCGAGATCGACGAATGGTCTTCCTTCACCGATCGGAGGAAGCTGACGCGGATCGCCCACCAGGATAAGACGGTCCGGCGGCACGAGAGCATCCATCAGCGCCGCAAGCATCGTCTCGGTGAGCATCGACGCCTCATCCACCACGACCAGGCCGTACTTAGCGCGGTTACCCGGATCACCCGTCACGCGGTACCGTCCGGTGTTCCCGTCATACCTATCGGTGCGGGCGAGGAACTGAGCCACGGTGACAGCATCGTGGTCGGCCTTCTTCGCCAGTTGCACGCGGGCTTTGCCGGTGGGTGCAACGAGCAGCACGCCTCGGTTTGCAACCGTCGGATGATGGATCAGGGCCTTGACGAGCGTCGTTTTGCCTGTGCCGGCGGGCCCATTGAGTACGGTGAAACGCCCGGCGTACATCTCCCGTAGGGCCGCCGTCTTCTCGGTTCGGGCACGTCGTTCGAGTTCGATATCGCCCGGGTCGTGCTTGTCCAATGGGCCCAGCATGGCGTCGAGTGCCGTGTCGAGACCGCTCGGCACCACGTGGCGTGGCTGGGCTCGCAGCATGTCGGACATTTCTCGGATCGTCTCGCGCACCAACACGAGGGTGCGCAACTTGTAGGCGGCGCTGCCGTCTGCAAGGCGCGTTCCGGCGATCACCGGCCAGACTTCATTGGGATCGTCATCGAAATTCTCGGGTTCGAGATCGTGGCCCTCGAGCACCTGGCGGGTCAGCGGTAGGGGCCGAACGAGCGCGCGTCGCTCGATTCGATCGAGCATGTCGGGCAGCGACACCACGGTGTCCCCCTCCGCGGCGGCGGTAGCAAGTTCCGACGCGAGCAAAGCCTCCACGCGACGTCCGTCGATAGGGTCATCAAGCACGTCGGTGACAGGAAGAGGGTGCCGGGACAGAAGTTCCGGTGATCCGAAACAGCCCCGGTCGACGGTGTCGAAATCGATGGGCTGATCGTCGTCCAGGCTGCATGTGACCAGATAGTAGGGATTCTCGAGCAACTCGTCCCGTGTGAGCTCTACGGATGTCTGCTTGTCGAGTACCGCTTCGACCTGGTCGTGCGTCAGGTCGAAGCGGACCAGCAACCGAAGCGCGTCGCGATCGAGTTGCTCAGTCTTCCGCCAGATCCTGCGGCGGGTGTCGGTGAACAGTGCGTTCACCGCCCCCTGTAGGCGCTTGCCGTCGAGACCCGCACACAACGTCGTCCACGGGTCCTCACCGTCCGGCGTAGCCGCTGCGATCAGCCTCGCACTGTAGGTGGGATGCTCGAACCCGAGGCGTCCGAGAACTGCGGGCAGGCCGGGTGCGACTCCCCGGCGGTGCCATGCTGCGTTCATCTGGGCGTCGAGCCAATCGAACGACGTAGCGGGTACCGCACAACCGAGTTCACGTGCAGCCTCCGCTGCCGTGCGCAGCGTCATCAGCGCCGCGACGGCGCTGTCCGGCGAGACGTGCTCGGTGACATACGAGAATTCGCGATCGGTCTCCGGGGCCGGAGCCAGCGCAGCGGAAACATCCACGCCCTGCGCGGACAGATGCGCGAGTTCCTGCATCGGCAGGAGAATGCCACCGGATCCATCAGGACGCAGGGTATGGCGAAGGGTTGTCTCCCACATGTGGTTCGGGAATGCGGTGGGCCCGGTAGTGGGCCACCGGTCGGGTAACCGCACGTCATCGACGAGAGCAGCGCCGACCAAGAGACGCCCGGTGTCTTCGAACGGTGAGTGCCGCAAATAGAAGAAGACCAGCGACTGATTCGGAGTGACATGACGGAAGAAAGTCTCGATGAGTGCCTTCTGGTTGTCGCCGTGCAGAACCCAGGTCATCCTGTCCGGGTTCTTGAACCCGATCGCTTCGAATGCCTGTTGTTCGGATTCGTCGCTGTAGCCGTCGATGCGCTCCTCGGCAAGCAGTCCACCGGTATTGACCCGCGCCATCCAGTAGTAGGGAGTCGCGTGCACCGACCAGGCAGGCAACGTCAGCGCCGCTTCGGAGACACCCGCGAGCGCTGTGGTCCATCCGTAGGGGTGCTTCTTAGGGATGTGCACGGTGTGGGGACTCAGGAAGGTGACGCGCTCTTCGACACAGGGCGGAAGGGTTCCGACGACCTCGTGGAACGGCAGACCGGCAGCGGACTGTTCGAGCTTGTCGTTGCGGTTCTCGCCGATGTTGTTGAGTAGGACACAACTGGTGTTGCGTGCCGGATCGCTACAAACGGCCCCGTTCCATCCGGAATCGTGCCACGGCACGCGGACGGACAGGTGCTGCACAACATTCCCCATCATTCCCCCTCTACAACTGCAGGTCGATATCGTCCGCCGATACGACCTCACGTTCGGCCTCCGACAACTCGGATGCCCCGATCTTGATCTCGTAATCGGTGTACGGGTCGAAATCCGGGTGGAGTTCGATCACGTCGAGCACGTCGACGAGTTTGCGCAGGAACAGCCTGGGCGCAATCCCGACACGACCACCGAGACTCCCCGCGACCGCACCAGCAAACCGGCGAAGGAACTCGTCGTCCGCGGTCGACCGCACCCGCTCCCCCGCGTCGATGCCGGAGCAGAATAACTCGCGCACACGACCACCGAGCTCGACGAGTCGGTCGAGGTCGAAGCCTGTCAGTCGCAACTGTGGGGCGCGCGGATTGTCGAAGCGCGGATCCCGGGAGAAGTCGGTGTGCAGCCGATCCGCCAGGGGCGGGAGCAGCTGGATGCCTTGCCGACCTTCGAAGAATGCCGGTGTGCCGGTGATCAGCAGGTACAGACCCGGAAAGTGTCCATCGTGGATCTCGTCGATCAACTGACGCAGCGCATTGAGCGCTTTCGCGCGGGCGTCCGAGCGCACCCGCTGCAGAGTTTCCACCTCGTCGAGCACCAAGAGCAGACCTGCGTTGCCGGCGTCAGCCAACACTGCGAGCAGGCCGCGGAGGAAGCCGAGCGCGAGGAAATGGTCGAGGTCGCCTTTGATGCCGGCGCGGCGCTTGACCGATGCTGCGACATGCGGTTGGCCACCGAGCCAGGCGACCAGCCCGTCGGCGCCGTCGTTGTCCCCTTCGGCCACCATCCGGCGGTAGGCCCGAATTGCCATGGGAAACACCGGTGCTCGCGCGGCGACGTCGGCGAGGCGACGTTCGAGGAGATCGTCGACGCTCACCCCCTGCTGGGTGGCGTCGTCTTCGATGGTGAACAGCCACGCATCGAGGATCGGACGCAGCGCGGACGGTGGAATCGAGGCAGTGCGCAGAGATTCGATGCTGCGCCGGTACACGGTTTCGAGCTTGTGCAGTGGCGTGTCGATCTCGTTGATCTGTACTTCGGCGACGGCGAAACCGCGTTTGGTGGCGTGATCGGCGAGCCAGCGGGCGAAGAACGTCTTGCCCGAGCCGTAGTCGCCGCGCACGGCCTTGAACATCGCTCCCCCGCCGGCAACAACCTCGAGCTCGGCGTCGAGTTCGGATTCGAACCGACCGAGTCCGACGGCGAGCTGGTCGAGACCGTTCGCGGGGACGGTGCCGCGTCGCAGCGCGTCGAGGATTTCTCGTCGCCTCCGTGGCGACACCGCCGCGCTCACGATTCGATCCCGAACTGTTCGCGCAGCGCCGCTTCGTCGAGTCCGACGACACCACTGTCGAGCAGCAACACCTCGTAGCCTTCGACGTCCAGAACCCGCTTGATCTGTAGCAACGCCCCACCGACTCGGCTCGGGGCCAGTCCGAGGAGAGCCGCTGCATGGGCGGTGGTCAGTTCCCGCGCGGGTGCCGCAAGCAGTGCAGCCAGCAGCGCGCGAATCTGGTCGGGACGCACCACGATCCGGCCTGCCAGCCGGATCTGATCGGCAAAGACCGTGGTGGCGAGCACCTGATCCGCCACATCCCCACCGGCGTCTGCAACGACGGGTTCTTCGCTGTCGAAGAGGGTGGGTGCCGCATGCTTCGCTGCCGGTGTGGGGTGCACCTGGGGCGCATCGACCTGGACGGGACTGTGCCACCAGTGTGGCTCGACCGGACCGAGTGCGGTGAGCGTGTCGGGACGCACTCCGGTGTGCAGAGCGAGCACGGGCACCACCACCTCCGCGGGACTGGCCCCGCCGTGGTAACCGGCGTTGACGGGTCCGTAGCGGATGGTGTCGTCGACGGCGAGCACCACCGAACGACTGTCGGTGAGCACCCGCGGCCCTCGCACCACGATCTCGCCCTCGTCCACCCGGTCGAGGTCACCGTGCGCGCGCTGCCCGTACACGGTGACACGGTTGCGTTTGACGGAGGTGCGCCGCTCGATGATGTGCCCGTGGTCGGAGGTGATGATCACCGCGCGACCTGCTCGCTGCGCGGCCTGCAGCAGTGGGCGCAGGTGGGTGATGGTGTCGATGCCCCAGTCGGTTCCACCGGGGTCGGTGTGGTGGAGGGTGTCGTCGACGAAGTTCAGCACCGTAGCCACCAGCGGACGTCCGGTGGTGTCGGCGATGGCATTGGCGACGTCGGTGGCCAGATCCGCGCCGGCGGGCACGGTGTCGAGTGCCTTCTTGTGGAAGATCGGGTCGATGCGCCCCGGTGCCGCTTCCAGCTTCGCGTCCCGCAGGAGCTTGAGGAATCCGGTGCGTTCGGCAGCGTCGTCTCCTTCCCGCAGGTCACCGGCCAACAGTGAACAGCGGCTCCGTTGCGTGAGAGTGGGCAGGACAGCAAGTGCGCCCGTTCGCCGGGAGGATCCGAGGACACCCGCCTCCATCCAGCCGGATTCTGCTGCGGCCGCGGCAAGGTCCGTTGCGGCCGCGACCGACAACGCATCGACCACGATCAGCAGCGTGGGCGTCGACTTGGCCAGGGGCAGCACCACGGTGGGCAGTAACTGTTCGACGAGTACGCCGGTGGGGTGCGGCGTGTCGGCGAGGGCCGCTGCAAACCGACGATCGTGACCGCGGCGATGCGCGGCGACCAAGGCGATGACCTGGGTGATCGCCTCGGCGAGACGCCGATGATCCGAACCGCGATGCGCGGTCACGAGGGCGGCATCGACCCAGCCGTCGACGTCGACATATCGGCGGGTCAACGTGTCGAGCCCACCGTCGGTCGGGGTGTCCACGGCGAGCCACCGCAGCAACCGCACGGCGGCTTCGGCCGCTCGGCAGGAGGTGGAGGTGCGGGCGGACAGGTGTTGCAGCACCCGCTCCCATGCGCGTTCGACACCGTCGATGCCCTCATGTTTCGGTCCGCGGGCGGCGTCGCCGGGCAGGGCGTTCTCGATGGCCTTTGCCAGCTCGTCGAGGCGCGCGACGAGGCCCTGGGGAAGCAGTTCGGACCGCTCGGCGAGATGCTCGATGTTCAGCTCGCGCACATGTGCGGCGGCGGATTCGAGAACCGCGCGGCGTTCCCGTTCGACGAGGCTGCCGACGACCAGGCCCGAGGTGTCGTCGTACCACGCGGCGAGATCGTCGGCGCTGAGACTGTCGAGGCCGAAGCGCCCGAGAAATACTCCGAGCTTGAGATGAGTGGTGGGGTCGGAGAACAACCCCGCAATGAGACCGAGTGGCACAAGCTCGGTGATCCGCTGGGCTTTCAGTAGCGCCGCCACGGGTTTGCTGAGTCGCCCTGCTCGTTCGGCGAGCCATGCGGCGACCGCCTGCGTGACCTCGGTGCCTCCATCTGCGCGGAGCCGAGCGAGGTTGTCGGTCACGTCGGGACGACGGCTCCATTCGAGGATCGCCAGGGTGTCGATCTCGGTGGCGGGATCGTCGGTGATCGCGAGTACGCCGCGCGCGAGGGTGGACATCATGTGTGTGCGGGTGAGCACACCACCCGGCGCGGGGGTGATCGCGGCGGCGGGAATCGCCGCGAGCAATCCGAGAGCCAAGGCCCGGTCGTTGGGTACTCGGTAGAGGGCGGGTTCGATGGTGGTGGCCGCGAACGTCGAGCGCAGCGCGTCCCACGGGTCGGGACTGAGGAGCCGGCCGTCGATGAGGTGGGACAGCACCCCGTCACCGAGATCCTTGTCGTCGACGGGGGTGAGGATGACGAGCCACTGGTCGTCGACGCGGGATTCGAGGGCCTCCCACACGGCGAGAGTGGATGGGCACGGCACGACCGTCACCGGGGTTCCGCCGTGCTGGAAGGTACTGCCATCCCACGCAGGCGCGGCACGGAGACCGAGAACACCGCTCTTGTAGCGCTTTTCGACGGCTTTCGCGAGCTTGGCAGTGATGATCGGACGGGTGGCGGTAAGAGTGTTCATTCCACCCACCACTTCACATACAGGCGTTTTCCGTGCTCCGTGAAAGCGGCCTGCAACTGGGACGTAAGGGAGTTGAGGTCGTCGATGCCTTCGAGAGTCACTTCGTCAGGGTTGGTGCGAGAAGGCGTGATGCGATGCTTGGGAGGCTTCGGGGGAAGCGGCGGCTTGGGGGGTTGAGGCGTATTGTCCACCACCCACTCGACCACGCGGGTTTCCGTGCTGTTGAGCTGGTCGGCCAGGGAAACTCCCTGAGTGGTGATCAGCTCCTTCAGCTTCTTCACGATCACCCGCGCGGATTCGCCTCGCTCACCGTCGGCTTCGGCACCGGCGAGCAATGCTCCGACGAGTTTCCATTGGAAGCCTCGCAACGCTGCTGCGTCGTGCGCCGCTTCCGTCCGCATCCGACCGGCGGATTCCGCCGAGCCCGGCACAGGTTCGGTGGCGAGCAGGTCGATGAGCGCGACGTTACCGGGGGTGCCGGCCAGGGTGTCGAGGTAGTCGACGAGCGCCCGAGCGACGCTGATCCGGTCGGTGTCGGTGACGTCCAGTTTGAGGACTCGGTGGGCGTCGGCCAGCCGGTCGGCAAGCTGCCGGAGATCGGCGGTCTTCTCCCCCGCCCTGGCGCGTACCTGTTGCGCGAAGTCGGCGACGTTCGCACCCGTGAGGAAGGTGCGCGGCATCGTGTAACCGAGTAGGTAGCTGACCGTGGTGCGGGCGGCGTCCCACGCCGCCTGTTCGGGCAGTTCCTCGGCGCGCAGTTCGATGCTCTCGCGCATCCGTCCGAGCGGCGGCGCCGGGACGGGCGCGCCCGCCTCGAACCAGGCACGTTTCCGGAGCAGCGCCCACGCAGCCACGATCAGGTCGCGCGCTTCGGGCCGCAGTCCCCAGGCGGGACTTATCGAGTCGATGCGATGCTGCAGCACGCCGACGGTGACGCGGTCGGTGTCTGCGGCCGCTCGGTCGAGTTCGCCGGCCCAGTACGCGAAGGTGTCTTCACCGAACAGGAAGTGGTCTTCGGTGGCTTTGCCCACCTTCAGTGGCGCTGCGATGCGCTGCGCGACCTTGCGTTCGGCGCCGGCTGTGGGTACCCGGCCCTGGCGATCCGCGACGGCCTCTTCAACGAAACCGCGCACGATCTCGTAGTGACGAGTGGTGACCTCGTCGTCCGGGCTCGGGTATTGCGGATGGTTCGGATACAGCGCCGTGAATGCTTGGTCGATGACCTTGTCGAAGGCGTCCCGCAGGTTCACTGCGGTGGGTAGTTTCGGGCTGAAGTCCTTGCTGAGGGAGGTGAGGATCTCGGTGTGACCGGGGTCGTCGACGAAGTACTTCGGGTCGGCGGCTTCGATGCCGTAGGCCTGCTCGAGAAGCCGCTCGAAGGCATTCAGTGTTCCGCGGTAAAGGTTCTCGAGGATGCCTCGGGCCTGCGCCCGGTCGGCAGGCGAGAGGTGGTCGGTGTTCTCCTGCCAGCGATCCCCGGTGCCGCCGAACAGCCAGTCGAGCTTGACGAGCAGTGCGAGGTCTTGCCTGGCCTCGTCGGAGAAGAACTTCGGCAACCACACGATGGTGTGCCGGTCGCCGCCGGACAGGAGTCGGTCGATGCGGGCGATGTCGTCGGCCGCCGAGAATTCGCCCTCGTCGAAGGGGTAGTCGATGACGAGCCGCCAGGTGCCCGGCCGGTTGTCGAAGTTCTGTTCCGGCACGGACGAGGCGTCGCGGACGTTTCCGAACACCACATCGACCTCTCGACGGGAACCGCGCCAGATGACGGTGCGCGTGGCGCCGCCGGCGAGATCGTCCTGCCTGGTGTCGACGCCGAGCGCCTTGTGCACGAGAGTGCGGATGAGCACCTTGCGCTTGCCGGAGTTGTCTTCGCCGCGGATACGTTCGAGGACGGAGTTGTAGTCGACGTTGGAGAGTTGAACCCGAATGATCGGGTTGGCGCCCTCGGAGACGGTGATCTCGGGGATGTCCTTGGCCCATTCACGGACCACGCCCAGAACGACGCGGGCTTCGCCGCCCTTCATGCGGGTCTTGATCGAACCGTGGTTGAGGGCCGCGAGCCGGGAGGCGGTGATGTCGCGCAGCGCCGGGACCTTCGGGGCGATGGCCGACAGCAACAGGGTCTTGGCGATCCGGTCGTGAGCGCGGAATCCGGCGGGCACCGAGTCGGGGTCGGTGTCGAGTTGCTCCTGGGTCACTTGATGGCGGGTGAGCAGCAGGGGAAGCATCTTGTCGCGGTAGAGGGATTCTGCCGCCTTGAACAGGGTGGATGCCACACCATCGATCGGTTCTTCACCGTCGACGATAGGCCCGAAGGCGTCGCCGACAGGGATGAGGTCGGCGGTGGTGAGGGTGTCGCGGCGTTCGACGAGCATGCGCTGCATCACCTTCAGCGCGGTGCGGTCGCGCTGCATCACGGAGGCCAGTTCGCGCAGCGTGGACACCAGCGCGGGCGAGAACGGGTAGGTGAGCCGGAATTCCTGCTCGGAGGATCCGCGATGCTCCTCGGTGGTGTTCATCGAATCACGCAGCACGTCCCACACTTCGGGGCTGCGCGTGACGGTACGGAATGCCTCGTCGAGAGCCTGTTTGGCTTCGTCGTTCTTCGGTTGCAGCAGGCGGATGTTCGCGACTTCGGCGAGATTGTCGTTGCCGAGTTCGATGGTGCGGAACCGGCCCTGCTGGTATTGCAGTACACGATCGGATGCGTCCTGCTCGGCACCGGAGGCGCCGGCATCGGCGAGCCATTTGCGCAGGTCCATCTGCCGCGAGATAAAGGAGACCAGGGGAATCGGCCGCGGGTTTCCGGAGCCTTCGACGAGCTTGGTGATCTTCTGCGACTCGCGGCTGAAGATCTCGTTGTTGCGCACGTAGAAGATCAACCAGAGGATCAGTTCGTCGAGGAACAACACCACTGCGTCGTAGCCGAGTCCTCGGGCGTGCTCGGAAATGACGCTCAGGCCCCGATCCAGGTCGAGGTACTCGGCTTGCTCGAGGAACGACGAGAAGTAGTTGCGCACCAGCGCAGAGACGAGTTCCTTGCGCGACTCGCTCTCGGCACTTGCAGCAAGTCCGGCTTGGTAACGCTCGAGCGTCCAACTGTCGGAGACCAGTCCACCCCACGCGTCGTCTCCGCCTGCGCTGTCGCCACCGAGTCCGGCGAGGAACGGGCCGTCACCCATCTTCTCTCGCAGGTGCTCGGCATCGGCGAGAAGCGTGTCGGAGACGTGCAGCGCGGGCAGCGGCGCCTCTGGATGGAGACGTCGGATCTGGTCGATGTAGCCGCGGAAGATCGCCTCTTCCATCGACTTGGTGCCGAGGAAGTGATAGGTGAGGCTGAGGATCTTCTTACCGGCGATGTCGGCGTCGTATCGGTCGGTGAGGTCACGGAACCGTTCGGTGCGCAAGGCCGGGTGGTTGCCGAGCAGGGCATAGAGCACGGCCATGAAGTGCGATTTACCGGAGCCGAACGAACCGGCGAGGTAGGCGCCGCGCGAGGTCTTCCTGCGTATCGCGTCGGAGATCAGGGAAATCGCGGACGCGAAGTTGTCTTTGAGCGACTCGGTGAGCACGTACGCCTCGACCGTCGCGCGAATGTGCGCGTCGTTGTCGGTGCTGTCGGTCAAGCGCAGCACGTAGTCGTCGGCGCCGACGCGTTCAGGAATGTCGATGACGTCCCGCAGCAGAATGCTCACGCTTGCTCCGCCCCTCCTCATGGTCCTCGAAACAGCGACCGCGGTGAGGTCGCTGTGCAGTTCATCCTGCCAAAGGACGTCAACGTTACCGGTCACCCCCTACGCCGCGGAGCATCCCGGGACGATCCCCGCATTCTCGGAGAAGTGTGTGTAAGTCGAGCCTCGAGATCCGACATCTCACTGCTCCACGACACGAACGTGCGTTCGAGGTTGACGCTCTACACCGCGCGTGGGACCATCCCTGCACCGGCCTGGATACAGGTCGACCCCGGTTGGTGCGGGAACACCGAACCGGGGTCTGGGCACACGACAGATGGGACTGTCATGCACCGTAGGGTGGAGTCTATCCACACGCCCCCTGGGCGCAATTCTCGTGGTTCGGCCTTCGAGGCCGATCTCCTTCTTCTCTCCCCGCCGGGACCCTCACCGACGTCCTGACCCACGGAGCCTCTCGACCAATAGTCGAGAGGCTCGAGGTGTTTCGCTGCGACGTGTGCGTGGGCCGTTCCGGTAGCCGCGGCATGTCGGGCATTCGTCGCTCATCTCCCGAGGTCCGACGTCAGCGCAGATGACGCTGCGCGCAGGGGTGCCGTTCCCGTGCGTGAAACCGACTGGGCGCCAGTATCCTTCGTCTCCATTCTGGCGGTGGAGCACCCGATCGTGAGGGTCGACACGAACGACCGGGTCCAGCGTAAGCCGCACGTCATCTGCGACGTGGGGCCAGAAGCGTTGGCCGAGATGGTCTATCGGGGCATGGTGACCGGGCAGCGTTGGGGAAGGGGCCGAAGGCAATACAGGGACCCGTAGGGTCTCCGATCGGTCAGGCGCAGTCGCCCGCAGGGCGTCCGATTGTCGATCCCTTTTTCTCCTCATCGAGAACATCGGAAGAAGAATCGTTCGCGTGCCCACCGCTTCCGGTGACGTCGAGTTGACAACGGACGCGCCGACCCGTCGCCCGCCACACTGCAGTGGACTACCTGCATCGACGCAGCGAGTTGCCGAGCACACCCGACCGAACGTGCGCGTCTCCTTGAACGCCGCCTCCTTGCGCCCGACTCGCACGCCCACCAGGTCGGATACCTCCTACACGGCGCACACCGTACGTATCGCCGAACCGGACGTGTGCGGGCTATATGGAAGTCGGCGACCTGGTGGTCGAGTCGGACGCGCATCCCTGATCGGCTTACGCCGGGTCGGTCCCCTTCGCCGACTTCGCGGCTGTGCGACGACCTCGGGTAGGAGCTGGGGGCCGCCACGCGGCAAGATCCTCGGTTGTGACTCCGAGGTCTGCGCTGTGGGCGCGCAGAACTTCCTCGATGGTGTCGGCGACCGACTCACCATATTCAGGGTCGATCTCGCCGTGCCACTGTCGCACCCACGGCAACAGCTCGGCCAGGCCGGCCAGCATCGGAGTCAGCTTGTCGGGATTCGTCTGGTCCCAGCCGTCGGTCGCGATGCGTTCATCGATGAGGCCGGCGAGCGCGAGGGCCTGCTCGGCGTGATCCCACCCCGCCCAGCCGAGCAGCATCGACGGGTCAGTGTCGCGGTTCGCGTTCGGATACGCGATGAACCGTTCCTTCGGCACATCGAGCTTGCCGCGCCGCGACCAATACGAGGTCTTCAGGAAATCGGCGGGCTTGTACTTCGGCGGCACCGGAATGGGGGCGTCGAGCTTCTCCCCTGTATCCTCTCGCCGCTGCAGGTCCCACGTGTGTTCCCACGCTTCGCGCTTGATGAGACCGGATGGCTTGTACCGCAGCGCTGCCAGGTACGGGACACCCTCTTCATCGAGAAGCTTGGCCAAAGCCGCAGAGGTGGACACCTCATTGCTGCCGGCCCACAACCGCAGTACCTGACGGAAATCCTCGTCGCGGTCAAGCCGGTCGGCGAGTTGCGCAATGCTACGCGGAGTCGGATGGTCGCCTTCGAACCACAGATCGCGGTTCTCGACGCGATCCAACAGCCAGTCGCGCAACGCTTCGGTGACACGCTTGTCCCACGGCTCGGAAGCCCAGCGCCGCTTGTGCTCCGGCTTCTCCAACAAACGGATGCCCAGATTCGATTCGATCACGTCGAGGCGGCGCTGAATCAGGTCCCGGTAGTCGGAAGGCAGATGCGACGGAACTTCGGTGATCGGGGCGGAGCGGTGGCGCTCGAACCAGGCCGTGTGCTCGCCGGATTCGACGGCGCGCGCGAGAGCAATCTCGAACGCCCGCTCCCCCAGAGCAATTCCGGGCAGTTCCCCAGAATAGGTGAGGTCATCGTCGATGAGGCCGTACAGGCGGTAGCACTCCCAGTCGAGTTCCTCCTGGTGGGCGATCATCAGCGCGCGAATCCGCTCAGACTCGGTGCGCGCGTGTTCCAATGTGTCGGCATCTGGCGCCTCATCCGCGGCGATGGCATCCGGGGTATGCGCGGCAAGTTTCTGCGCAAGAGCATCGAGAGTGCGAGCCCGTTCCAAGGGGTAAGACGGCGGGAGCGGGAAGTCTTTGAGTGTAGTCCCAGTGAACTCAAAGAAGTTCTCCCACTGGTCCAGAGTCGTTCGGGCTCCACTGTTGTCGACCGTGCTGCCCTTGTTGTGGCTGTTCTGCTTGAGCCAGAAGCACGCCACCGAACTGTTCAACACCCCGAGCAGTCGCAGGTGGTCGTCCTCGCTCGCCCCCTCCGGCAATTTGATCACCGGCGCGGACTGCTTGAACACCTTGCCGCCGCGGTCCAGAACGAAATGGTTGTGCGTTGCGACGAAGGCGAAGGTGATGGAGAGGGGGGTGCTGAGTTTCGAGGCGTAGAGCTCCTGCCACTCGTACCACTTGAAGCCTCGCTCCACCATCGGGACTCCGAAGCGTTTTCGCTTGTTGATGACTACCCGAAACTGCTTAAGCCACAGCCCGAAAACGCCTAGGTCGTCGATCTCAACGACGTCAAGGCCCTCGTCATAGGTCCACCCTGCGGCTTGCGTGTCGCTGCCGATGGACCACTCGCGAACCTTGTCGCCTTCAACAAGCGTTCGCATTGACGACCATCCGAGGCGATGCCCGTCGCGCGCGCTAGGCATGATGAAGAGGTCATCTTCACCGGTTACGCCGGTTATCCCCACGCTCGTCGCGAGACCGCCAAGTACCGTTTTCCGTGCCTTTTCGACTGCTTCCAATAGCTCGACCGCACCACCGCCCGACAGACTCCACGGATGTTCGCGCAGCGCAGATCGCGGCAGATCTGCCACACTGATCCATCCGTTGTCGAAACCTGGGTCGTCGATGTGATCCACAATGGCTGACCACACGATTCCCCTGGCGGGATCATCGGGCCGACCAGGCTCGCCACGCACCCCAAGCACAGCCCGTACCGTCGGCGCCGCATTCTCGGTGCTCTTGTTGCGTCCTACCAGAATCACTGTCGGTGTGCCGTGTCCGGGAATGTACGCACCGGATGTGTCGATAACCTTCCTCAAGTCTTTGAACGCGAGGAATTTCTCGACGAGCTTTGTTCCAAACTCGCGTTTCATGAACGAGTTTGACGTGATCTGTCCGACCCAACCGGCAGGAACGGCGCCGTCCCTCTTGGCAAGTCGGAAGAACAGCTCCATGAACGGGACGGTGAGCACGTATTTTCCGTGGCAGGTGTCGTAGTGGAGCCGGTACAGGTCGCGCAATGCCGCATCCTTGATGCTGATGTAGGGCGGATTACCCACTACGACGTCATGCTCTCGGCGCAGAATCCGCTTGAGCGCGTCTGTGTCTTCGATCGACAGCGCGAACTCGGTCTGCCCGATGGAGAGAAGGTCGTCGCCCAAGGCTTCCTTGTCCGAACCCCACAATAACGAGTCGCCCGCCGCAAGGTTGAGTTCGATGTCGATGAGCTTCTCGATCGACTTGTCCCCACTCGCATCCAAGGCTGCAACCATCAGCCGGAACCGCGCGATCGCCACCGCGAACGGATTGATGTCCACCCCGAATACAGAGGCCAGTGCCTTCTGCACCAGCACGCGACGACCGAGTGCGGGAGCCTCGTTCTCCCAGCGCTCCAGCAACCGGTGGAACGCACCGAGCAGGAAGTGGCCGGACCCGCAGGTCGGGTCGATCACCGTGAACCCCTCTAACGGCCGCTCTTTCAGCGCCGGTTCGAGGGTCTGGTCGAGGATGAACTTCTCCACGAACTCCGGGGTCTGCAAAAGCGCATAGGTCTTCTTCGCGAACTCCGACAGATCCTGATAGACGTCGCCCAGGAAGCGGGTGTCGACACCGGCGAAGCTCCACAGCGGCTCACCGGATGTGTCCTTGTCCCACCAGAATTCGAGAAGACCGCGCGCCGCGTCACCCGAGGGCGCCACCTGGTGCATCGGCGAGTAGCTGTCGACCAGCCCGCGGGTGGCTTCCATCTTGGCGAAATGCGCGCTGATCGTTTCGAGCCACTCGCGGTCGGTGTGCTCGGGGAACTCCATGAAGTAGGCGCGCCGTGCGTCAAGGGCCTGCTGGCGCGCATCCGCGTCCGGGCCGCCGATCCACGCCTTCGAGACCAGTGCGTGGTCTTCGCAGTACCGCGCGAACACCGTCAGCAGCACCCACGCGACCGCGGCCTGCGTGATCCGTTCGTCGCGCCACGCCTGCCACGACGCGGCCGTCCGCTGGGCCTGCAGCGCGGCGGTGTACTCGGCGCGCCACCGTTGCTCCACCCCGGGCTGGCGGGTGTCGACGTCCGCGCCGTCGACGCGCGCACGCAGATCGTCCTCGAGGACGGTGACCTGCTTGCGCAGCGCCTTCACCAATTCGGTCGCGGAAAAGTCCGCCATCACACCTTCTCGCTCTCCACGATCCCGGTCTTCCAAACCGGATACACAACGAACTGTCCACCGGGTGAACCCAACTGGATCGGCTGGCCATCCACCAACGCGCCGCGCTGGCCACGCATCTGCGGCAACACCACCCATACCGGGCGGCGACGTGGTGCCGACAGGTCGGCCAGCCGGGCCAGTACGTCGAGGTAGCCGTACCGGGCCAGTGGCGACACCTCGGTGAGCACCAGCGGTCTCGGCTGCGCAGCGTCGCCGAATACTCGTTCTTCGAGGCCGGCGCAGACGCGCGGCATCACCTGCTCGAGCACCGCTCGCAGGCCCCGCGCATCCTTGCTTCCCGCCGCCGCAGCATCTGCGCTGCGCACGAGATCCCACGGCACACCCCGCTCGGACGAGAAGGTCCGCATCCCGTCGATGATCGCTCCGGTGACGTCGACGACCTCGCCCTCGTGCGCCTCGACGAGTTCTCGCGCGACGACCTGGTGGTCGCCGGGCCGATGAACGGGCACTCCGAACACCAGGAAGCCGTTCTCCGCCAAGGAGCGCGCGACGAGCGAGTTCCGTGACGCACCACCGTCGCCGGTCGTGGCGGACACGACAGGTCCGGCGGGCGGTCCGGTGTGAGTGGCGGTGCGGGTGTGCAGGGAGGTTTCGCTCGGCGGTGCGGCCTGCTCGTAGCGGTAGGCAGTGCCGTCCCAGGTGAGGCCGAGTCCGGCACGGTCAAGGTGTGCGTCGAGAGCGGGTCGGGCTGGGAGCCGGTCGAGCTCCGGGAATCGTGCGGCGACGCGCGCCCGGATCTCTGTCGGCGACAACGCCTCGGTCTGGGCGAGTCCGGCAAGGGCGATGCGCAGCGCGTCGGACGGGCCGAGGCTGCGGCTGTGCAGCTCACCGCGACCGGAGACGGCGGCGAACTTGGAGATTGCCGCCGCCAAGCGCACCAGACGCCCGTCCGGGGGCAGCGGCACCGGCACGTCCGGTCGGGCCGCGGCTGCGTAAGCGCGGGCGAACGCGCCGCGCAGCTCACGTGCCGCGGTGCCCATCGGGACCACCTGGGACATCGGGGTGGCGACCATGAGGTCGTCGGCGCGACGGCCCGCGGCTTCGGCTCCGGCGAGCAGAAGTTCGTCGTCGGCGACCAACGCGAGGCGTCCACCGTGGCGTCGGCGCACCCACCGCCGGGTTCCCTCGGCGGTTTCGTGCTCGGTGAGCCGATCCAGGGCGAGGCGCAATAGCCCGGCGGCGGCACGCTCCGCGAGACGCGGGGCCATGGCATCGGCGGCAGCGGCCGGGGCTTGGGGCAGCCGGGCGCGGATCTCGGCGGTGAGGGTGGAGATCGCTACTACCCCACCGGAATCGCGGAGGACCTGGTCGGCGACGTCGATGAGTTCGTCGAGCAGCTCCCGTGTCGCCGGGTTCTCCGCCCAGTCGGACTGCAGTTCCTTGAGAAGCTGGTTTCCTCGGGGTCCGCTCTTCTTCAACGCCGACGCCAGTTCGTTGCCGGACGCGAACGCATCGAGAGTGCCGGTGACACCGAGGAGCAGTTCCGCTGCACTGCGGCGGGGACTGGCCCTACCGGTGCCCACCGCCGATACCAACAGGGCGACGGCGTCGTCGAGGCCGAGCAGACCCTGCTGATCCTGGGGCTTTGCTGCGGATCGGCCGAGTTCTTTGACCCACGTGCGATGCCGGTCGCGGATCTCGGTGCGGGTGGCTTTTGCTTCCTTGGCGACCAGACGGTTGAGTCGGGTGGAATCGAGCACCAGCAACTCGCCGACCGTGGTGACCTGCGCCGCGGCAAGAGCAGACACGGCCCGTGCGCTCAGCCCGGCGGCAACAAGGGAGGTGCCGGCGACGACCTTGACTGCGCGAGTGGTCTTGTCTGCCTTCGCGGGAGCGGCGTCGAGGTCGGTGAACACCCGGCGCCAGTCGCGGAGCATTTCCTCGGCCGTGTCCGGGCGGGTCGCGACGTCGCGGGAGAGCGCCGAGGTGAAGTACGCGGTGAGACCTGCCGCGACGGGCGTCTCGAACATGGAGGGGGCGACGGTGACGTCGTCCTGCACGGTGGCCGGGTTCGCCTGTGGGTCCGGTCCGTACTGCGGGGCGCCGCCGGTGGCCATCTCGAACAGGACGACCGCGGCACCGTAGCGTTCGGCGGCGGTGTCGTACTGGTTGCGTCCACCGGTACCGAGGAACGGGTCGAGGTAGGGCGGGGTTCCGGCGTCGGTGTGGCGCAGATCGACCCCGGCCATCGAGAAGTCGAACAAGCGAAGGTGCGCGTCGGCTCGCGAGCTGGACTGGTGCACACCGAGATTCGACGGCTTGAGGTCGCGGTGCACCACCCCGGCACGCTCGAGGGCAACAAGCGCCTGCAGCAGATCGGTACCCCAGCGTTCGAGCAGATCGATCGACAACCGTCCGCCCTTGGCGGCCAACTCCTCCGCGAGGGTGGTGCGCCCCGCGTAGTGCACGACGAGAGCCGCGCGGCCGCCGACGTTCTCCTCGGACGCCAGCTGCACGATGCGCGGATCGTCGAGTTTGCCGAGCACCTGCGCCTCGGCATGGAGACGGGCGGCGGCCTCGTCGTCGCGGGCGACCTTGAGGACCCGCTCGTGATCGCCCGCCTTGCGGTCCACGACAAGGATGCCGACGGCGGTCGAGCCCGCCCCCAGGCGCCGCTTGTAGACGAAGCGGCCGTCGCCGAGTTCGTCGCCGGGTTTCGCGTCGAGCGGATCGGTTTCCCCCTCGGCGCGGAACAGCTCCGAGCGCACCGCCTCGAGTCGCTCGAGGAAGTCGGCGACAGAATAGATCCGTTCTGCGGGACGGGGGTCGGTGGCGTCGAGCACGAGTTGCCGCAGGATCGAAGGAACCTGCGGCAGTTCCACCGCCAGATCGAGACCGCCGTCGCGGCGCAATCGGTCGAGCAGTTCGCCACGCTCGGTTGCCGGTGACTGCCCGCCGGTGAGCAGGTAGAACGCGAGCGCGCCGAGTCCGAAGACGTCCATCCGGGCCGGATCGGCGGGGGTCACTCCCTCCGGAGCGGTGAACAGCCGAGCCTGGTCGCTCAGGCTGCCGGCCATCAGACTCAGCGGCCCCGCGGACAGGCGAGTGACCCCGGTTTCCGCGTTGGCGGGCAGCACACCGGCGGTGTCCCAGTCGGTCACCTGCGGCTGCGGGCCGGTCTTGCGGTCGCGGACCACGATCGCCCGTGGGTTGAGGGTGCGGTGCACCACGCGGTGCCGGTGCGCGTAGTGGACGATCTCGGCAATCTCGGTGAGCGCATCGAGTTGCCGCTCGAGCGTCATCTCGCCGTGGTGGTCCGCGAGCCACAAATCCAGGCGGACGTCGCTCTCGGATTTCGGGAACACCAGGCCGATGCCGAGTTCCTTGTCCTTGACCACGTCGACGGGCACCTGGAGGCCGTCGTGCTTGAGCCGCGACAACAGCTTGTACTCGTGCTCCACACCGCGCGCCCGGGCATGCTCCTCCGCGGACGTCGCCCCGGGCTTGGGCAGGTAGAAGCGGATGCGGGCGGCACGTTCCATGTCGACGTGATGGAAGGCGGGCCAATCCTGCCAGCCCTCGCCGTCGCCGAGCGGCTGATCGTCGATCACCCAAGAGCCGACTTCGCGCTGGCGGCGCGGTGCGAGACCGATGGCGGTCATCAGGTCGCGGATCAGCAGCGACTTCTCTTCGGACACCGGACCGTGCTTGGCCGGGGCGAGCAGCCGCTCGCTGATCCCCGGCAGCTGGCTGCGATCGCAATTTTCGTCGATGCCGTAAAGGTTGATCTTGGAACTGGTAGGGAGCGCGCACACGAAGTCCGGATGGTGCAGGTACACCAGTTCCTGCACGAACGGGATGATGCCCTTGAGGTTCTTCTGCCCGGTCTTCTCTGCCAACCTGTCCTTCAGCAGCGACGAGAAGTACTGTGCTTTCTTGCGCGCGAGCAGCAGCGGCGAGTCCTCGGAACGATGGTTCCCGCGACTCCACACGTGGTCGTTTCCGCGCAGAACGCCGCTGTAGTACTTGAGTTCGATCAGGTAGAGGGTGTCGCGGGCGAGAACCAGCAGATCCACTTCATGCCAGCGGCCACGGTTGTCCCGGAACTCGAAATTCGACCACGCCCGAAACGGTGGTGCGTCGGGAAGGATCTCCTTGATCCGTTCGAGCCCTTCGCGTTCGTGGTCGAACGGGGAAGGACTGACCTCGACCCAGCGGTCACTCTGCACCTGGTCCCGCACCTCTCGATCTCATCCGTCACCCTTGTATAGAGAGTCGCGTGTGCACATCTCGTCGTTACGCCTCGGCGTGTCGCGACGAGATGTGCACTCACGAACCGGGATTCAGCGCAGGTTCACACCGAGCAGCGCGTCGACGGCGTCGGCGAACAGGCCCGGTGCCGCAGCGTCGTCGCCGCCGCGCTCGACCGCGAAGCGCGCCCACCCGTCCAGTGCGTCGAGAGCCTTCGGGGTGTCGAGGTCGTCGGCGAGGTGCTGGCGCAGGCGCGCGACCGTGTCCTCGGCGGAGGAGGCCGACGGCAGCGCCGCCGCCTGCTTCCACAACGCCAGTCGCGCCTCGGCGGCGGCGAGGACCTCGGACGTCCACGGACGGTCGACGCGGTAGTGCCCCGACAACAGCCCGAGCCGGATGGAGGCGGGGTCGACGCCCTCACCGCGCAGCTTGGAGACGAACACCAGGTTGCCGCGCGACTTGGACATCTTCTCGCCGTCGAGGCCGATCATGCCGGTGTGCACGTAGTGCCGGGCGAAACGCCGGTCGCCGGTGACGGCTTCGGCGTGCGCGGCGGAGTACTCGTGGTGCGGGAAGATCAGGTCGCTGCCGCCGCCCTGCACGTCGAAGCCGGAGCCGATGCGGTTGAGGGCGATGGCCGCGCACTCGATGTGCCAGCCGGGGCGTCCGTCACCGAAGGGCGACGGCCAGGCCGGTTCGCCGGGACGCTCCGCGCGCCACAGCAGGGCGTCGAGCGGGTCGCGCTTGCCGGGGCGCTCCGGGTCGCCGCCGCGCTCGGCGAAGAACCGCATCATCGTGTCGTGGTCGTAGCCGGACTCGTAGCCGAACTGCTCGGTGGCGTCGGTCCGGAAGTAGACGTCGGGGTACTCGGCGTCGTCGACGATGTAGGCGGCACCGGAAGCGACGAGCTTCTCGACGAGTTCGACGACCTCGTTCACCGATTCGACGGCACCGATGTAGTCGCGCGGCGGCAGCACGCGCAGCGCCTCCATGTCCTCGCGGAACAGGGCCGTCTCGCGCATACCGAGGACGACCCAGTCCTCACCGTCGCGCTCGGCGCGTTCGAACAGCGGGTCGTCGACGTCGGTGACGTTCTGCACGTAGTGGACGTCGTGGCCGGCGTCGCGCCAGATGCGGTTGACCAGATCGAAGGTCAGGTAGGTGGCGGCGTGGCCGAGGTGCGTGGCGTCGTAGGGGGTGATGCCGCACACGTACATCGTCGCGGTGCCGCCCGGGGTGACCGGACGCACCGCTCGGTCCGCGGTGTCGAACAACCGCAGCGGAGGCCCCTGACCGGGGACGGACGGGATCGCGACGTCGGACCAAGATTGCATGACTACGAGCCTAATGGAGTCGCGGGAGTGCTCCGCGCGGGCACCCGGGCGTGCGGCAGGCGAACGGCCGCAGCCTCAGAAGGCGGGCCAGGGAATGCGCCGGTCGCCGCGCGGATGCGGCATCACGGGGTGTTCGAGCAAGCGGGTGATCCTGCGCTGCAGGGCACGCACCTCGGTGGCGGTGATGTGCTCGCACAGTTCCTCGGCGAACCCACCGTCGAACCGGCGCAGCAGCTTGTCGAGGTCGGCGAGGAGGACCGGGTCGACCGGGTCGCCGCTCCATCCCCACAGGACGGTGCGCAGCTTGTCGTCCTGGTGCAGGCAGATGCCGTGATCGACGCCGTAGACGTGTCCGTCGAGACCTTCGAGGACGTGGCCTCCCTTGCGGTCGGCGTTGTTGAGGACGACGTCGAGCACCGCCATGCGTTGCAGGCGCGGATCGTCGGCGTGGGCGAGCACCACCTCGGCGCCGTCCAGATCGCGGGCACGCAGGATCGGCAGCCACCCCTGCGCGACCGCACTGGCCGGGCACAGGTCCACCAGATCCAGGCGTTCCGTTCCGCCCTGCGCGGAGTCGACCGTGTCGATCCAGCGCTGCACCATGCCGGGACCGTACGGGCCGTCGCGCAGCACGGTGAGCGGGATGACGTCCCAGCCGAGTGCCTCGGAGATCAGGTACGAGGCGACCTCGCGTCCGGCGAGGGTGCCGTCGGGGAAGTCCCACAACGGCCGCTCCCCGCGGACGGGTTTGTAGACGCACCGAACCTCGGTGTCGCCGAGCTGCGCGTCGCACACGAGGGTCGCGTTGCTTGCGTGTGCGATCTGCCCGACGACGTCGAGGTCGCCGTCGGTCAGCACGCTCCGCACGTCCGGCGCCGTCACGCGGTCAGCTTTCTTCCTCGCCGAACCACGCGGCCGGATCGAATCCGGGGGTACGCAGGTAACCGTTGGTGCGGACGCAGATGTGTCCGTCGGCGCCGATCGGTTCGCCGCACAGCGGGCAGGGCGCGCGTCCGGCCGAGACGACGAGTTCGGAGCGGGCCGCGAATTCGCGGGCCTGCACCGGGGTGAGGAATACCCGCACCGCGTCGGGACCTTCCTCGGTGTCGTCGAGCACCACGGACTCGTCGAGTTCGGTGTCGGTGACCGCGAGCAGCTCCACCACCACCGATCCGGCGTCGGCGTCCCAGCCCAGACCCATGGTGCCGACCCGGAACTCGGCCTCGATCGGTGTCACCAACGGGCTGACGTCGACCTCGGGGTCGTCGGGGATCACGGTGCCGAAGCGGCGCTGTACCTCTTCGAGCAACAGCCCCATCCGGTCGGCCAGGATCTGCACCTGCTGCTTCTCCAGAAGCACGCTCACTACACGGGACTCGTGCACGGCCTGCAGGTAGAACACCCGGTCGCCCGGTTCACCGACAGTGCCGGCGATGAACCGATCAGGTGTTCGAAACACGTGTATCGCGCGGGCCATCACACCTCCTCGAGTCCCCACACTCTGCCATGACGGACACTGCCATTATCCGCGTGCCGTCTCCTGTCGGTGCCCCTGCGGTGGGTCGCCGGGTTCCTCGACCGCGCCGGGCACTTCGCCGCCGGGCACGGACTTGGGTTCGGACGGCCCGGCAAGCCCGGACAGGTCCGAACCGGTGTCGTTCACGCGCAGCACGAACGGCCGGGTGTCGGTGTAGCGGACGACGCTGATCGACGCCGGCTCGGCGACGATCCGCTGGAAGCTGTCGAGATGCGTCGCGAGCGCGTCGGCGAGGATCGACTTGATGACGTCGCCGTGGCTGCACGCGATCCACACGACGTCCTTGCCGTGCGCCTCGCGCAGACGCCGGTCGTGTTCGCGGATCGCAGCGACCGCGCGGGACTGCACCTGCGCGAGCCCTTCACCGTCCGGGAAGACCGCTGCGGAGGCGTGCTGCTGCACGACCGCCCACTGCGGTTCCTTGACCAGTTCCTTCAGTTCGCGTCCGGTCCACTGCCCGTAGTCGACCTCGGCGAGTCGCTCATCGACGACCGGTTCGAGTCCACGATCGGTCGCCAGCGGCTGCACTGTCTGCCGGCACCGCAGCAGCGGCGACCGCACGATCTCGGTGATCTCGAGCCCGGCCAACCGGGTGACGAGATTCTTCGCCTGGACGTGGCCGACCTCGTCGAGTTCGACACCGGGGGAACGACCGGCCAACACGTGCGAGGTGTTCGCCGTCGACCGTCCGTGCCGCAGCAGGATGACCGTCATGCGCCCAGCCTAGAGGTACCGCCTGTCGGCAGCCTCTCAGGTGGCGGAGACCACGCCGGTGGCGAGCAGTCCGAGCACGATCACGCCGAGGATCACGCGGTAGCCGACGAACCAGTACATCGAGTGGTTGACGACGAAGCGCAGCAACCAGGCGATCGCAGCGTAGCCGACCGCGAAGGCGATCACGGTCGCGACGAGCAGCTGCGCCCCCGAGGCATTGAGCCCCTCCCCGGCCGGTTCGAAGGCGTCCGGCAGGCTGAACAGACCGGAGGCGACGACGGCGGGGATGGCGAGCAGGAACGAGTATCGGGCGGCAGCCTCGCGGGTGAGCCCGAGGAACAGACCGGCGGAGATGGTGCCGCCGGAGCGGGACACGCCGGGGATCAGGGCCAGCGCCTGCGCCGAACCCATGATCAGCCCGTCCTTGAGGGTGAGCTGACTCACGTCGCGCCGCTGTTTGCCGAAGTACTCGGCAGCTGCGATGACGATCGAAAACACGATGAGCATGGTGGCGACGAGCCACAGATTGCGGGCGACGGTGCGGATGTCGTCTTTGAACAGCACGCCGAGGATGCCGATCGGGATGGTGCCGAGGATGACGTACCAGCCCATCTTGTAATCGTGGTCGGAGCGGTGCTCCTTGTGGAACAGGCCGCGGAACCAGGCCCGCAGGATCCGCCAGATGTCCCCGGCGAAGAACACCAGAACGGCGGCCTCGGTGCCCAACTGGGTGACTGCCGTGAAGGACGCGCCGGCGTCCTCTCCGAAGAAGATCTCCGAGACGATCCGCAGGTGGCCGGACGAGGAGATCGGCAGGAACTCCGTGAGGCCCTGCACGATGCCGAGGACGATCGTCTGCAGCCAGGTCATCGATTCGCCGATCATGCGGCGACCCCCGGCACGAAGGCTGCGGTGGGGACGGATCGGTGGTCGCGGATGCAGGGAGCAGTTCTCACTCGGCGAAGGGTACGTGGAACCCGACCGGTCGGCGCGCCGGACGCTGCCGCGCGCCTGTTGCGCATTAGGGTGCAGTACCAGGGTCGTGGCCGAGCGCGGCGACGTCCCGTCGTGTCGGGAGGAAACGCGGACGGTTATGGAATACAGGACAGTCGGTGCGAGCGGCCTGCGGGTTTCACGGCTCGGCCTGGGCACCTTGACGTGGGGTCGTGGAACGGACGGCGACGAGGCCGCAGCCCAGTTGTCGGCCTTCGTCGATGTGGGCGGCACGCTCGTCGACACCTCCCCCGCCTACGGGGACGGGGTCGCGCAACGGATCCTCGCCGAACTGCTCGACGACGTGGTGCCCCGCGACCAGCTGGTGTTGTCGGGCAGCTCCGGCATCGACACCACCACACTCGGTTCCGGCCGCGTGGACTGCTCCCGCTCGGGCCTGCTCAACCAGCTCGACGCGACCCTGCGTGAACTCGGCACCGACCACCTCGACGTGTGGCAGGTTGCGACGTGGGATCCGCACACCCCCGTCGACGAGGTGATGGACGCCCTCGAGTTCGCCGTCACCAGCGGGCGCGTGCGATACGTCGGGGTGCGCGGCTATCTCGGCTGGCAGCTCGCGACCGCCGCGGCCGCGGCCCGGCGCCCGGCGCCGCTGATCAGCACGCAGGTCGAGTACTCCCTGCTCGCCCGCGGCGTCGAGGACGAGTTGATCCCCGCCGCGGCCCACCACGGCGTGGGTGTGTTCGCGGCCGTGCCGCTCGCCGGCGGTGTGCTCACCGGTAAGTACCGGTCGGGGGTGCCGGCGGATTCGCGCGGCGCCGACGACGTGCACACCGAGGAAGTGCGCCGTTATCTCACCGAATCCGCGGTGCGCGTGGTCGACGCGGTCGCCACGGCCGCCGACGGGCTGGGCACCTCCCCGCTGGCCGTCGCGCTGGCGTGGGTGCGCGACCGACCGCACGTGGCCTCGACGCTCGTGGGTGCCCGGGATCTCGCGCAACTGACCGGAGTGCTGGTCGCCGAGGAGTTGGCGTTGCCGCCGGCGATCGCCGCGGCGCTCGACGACGTGAGCGCGTGATCTCCGCGACACCGCCCGCACCCTGCCCTTATCCGGAAGGTTAGGCTAGCCTGCCGAGTACATTCGGTACAGGCAATGTGAGGGGAGGTCGGTCGATGGCCACGACCGAAGTCGTCGGATTCGCCGAACGGATCCGGCTCGAGACCCAGCAGGCGCACAGTGACACCGAGAACTCGGTGTTCGTCTCGGAACTGCTCGGCGGCAAGCTGTCGACCGAGGCCCACGCCGCGCTCATCGCGCAGACCTGGTTCGTCTACGACAGCCTCGAGCGGATCGGCCGCAGCTACGCCGACGACCCGATCGCCGGTCCCTTCCTCAGCGACGAACTGCTCCGCACCGCCGCGCTCGAAGCCGACCTCGACTTCCTCGTCGGCTCCGACTGGCGCGACCGCATCACGCCGCTGCCCGCAACGGTCGCCTACGTCGACCGGCTCGTGCAGGTCGCGGCGGTGTCCCCGGAAGCCTTCCTCGCGCATCACTATCTGCGCTATCTCGGCGACCTGTCCGGCGGCCAGATCATCCGCCGCATGCTCGAACGCGCCTACGGCTACGAGCGCGACGGGTTGCGCTTCTACATCTTCGACGGGATCCCGAAGACCAAGCCGTTCAAGGACGCCTACCGCGCGAAGCTCGACGCCGCACCGCTCGACGGCGACCAGCAACAGACCGTCATCGACGAGGCGAACCTCGTGTACGGGCTCAACGGTGCCCTGTTCGCCGACCTCGCGCGCGATATCGACCGGTATCGGGTGCGTGCCTGACCGATGTTCCGTTCCCTCCTCCGCCTCCCGGTCGCGCTGATCGCAGTGCTGGGTGTCCTCCTCGTCGCCGCATGCAGCGCCCCCACCACCGACGGCACGACCGTCACCGACGTCGCGACCGGTCCGCGCACCGCCGTCGTCGATGCCGAACCCGAGCCGATCACCACCGACCCGGCACCCGCACTGCCGGCCACGGTGCGCGGCGTGGACGGGGTCGAGACCACGATCACCGACATCTCGCGGATCGTGGTGGCCGACCGCTCCGGCACCCTGGCGCAGACCGTGTACGCCCTCGGACTCGGCGACAAGCTCGTCGGCCGCTCCACCGCGTCCTTCCCCGCGATCCAGGACGTCCCCAACGTCACCCCCGGCGGGCACGGTCTCAACGCCGAGGCGATCCTCGCGTTGAACCCGACCGTCGTGCTCACCGACACCTCCATCGGTCCGCTGGCGGTGCAGGAACAGATCCGCGCGACCGGCGTGCCGGTGGTGTTCGTCGACCCTGAACGCTCCCTCGACACCGTCGCCGACGACATCGAGGCGGTCGCGGCCGCGCTCGGTGTGCCCGAGGCCGGCGCCGCGCTCGCGCAGCGGACGCTCGACGAGATCGCCGCGGCGAAGGACTCGATTCCCGCCGATCATCCCGAACCCACCGTCGCATTCCTCTATCTGCGCGGTTCGGCGATCAAGATGCTCGGCGGCCCCGGATCGGGGGCCGATGCGCTCGTCGCGGCCGCCGGTGGTCGCGACGCCGGCATCCTCGCCGGCCTGGACTCGCAGTTCGTGCCCATCACCAGTGAGGCGATGATCGCCTCGGCGCCCGACATCATCCTGGTGATGACGCACAGCCTCGACTCGGTGGGCGGGCCGGAGGGGCTCTCACAACTCCCGGGGGTCGCGCAGACCCCGGCCGGGAAGACGGGCACCATCGTGGACATGGACGATTCGACCCTCCTCAGCTTCGGTCCGCAGACCGGCAAGGTCCTGGCCGCTCTGGTGGAGGCGTTCTACCCGTCGGACCGGTCGTGATCACCGGATGCCCGTGAGCGGAGAAATCACCGAGGCCACCGGCCTTCCCGAGCGGGCACTGCGGAAGGCCGGACGGGGACGCACCACCGTCGTCCTCGTCGGTCTCGTCGTTGCCCTGCTCGCCCTGGCCGTCGCGTCGGCGTGCCTCGGACAGGTGCCCACGAGCCCGGCCGAGGTGGTCGGCAGTCTGCTGCACCGCATCGGGTTGGACCTCGGCCCGGTGCCCGCGCATCCCGCCGGGGAAGTGACCTTGTGGGAGGTGCGCTTCCCGCGCGTGGTGCTCGCGATGCTCGTCGGTGCCGCCCTCGGCTGTTCCGGGGCGCTGTTGCAGGGCATCTTCGCCAATCCCCTCGCCGAACCCGGCGTGATCGGTGTGTCCTCCGGCGCCGCCGTCGGCGCGTCCGCGGTGATCGTGCTCGGCGGCGCATTCACCACCGGCTGGGCGCTGGCCGGCGCCGCACTCGTCTCCGGTCTGATCACCACCGTGCTGGTCTATGTGCTGTCCCGATCGAACGGACGCACGGAAGTCGTCACGGTGATCCTCACCGGCGTCGCCGTCAACGCCGTCGCCGGCGGGCTCATCGCGTTCTTCACCTTCGTCGCCAGTCCCGCCGCCCGCGACCAGATCGTGTTCTGGCAGCTCGGCAGTCTCGGCGGAGCCACCTGGGACATCGTCGCGGTGGTCGCGCCGCTGACCCTGGCCGGTGTGCTCGTCGCGGTCCTGCTCGCCCCGAAACTCGACCTGCTGGCGCTCGGCGAGAGCGTCGCCCGGCATCTGGGTGTGGACGTCGAACGCGTGCGGCAATTGTCGATCCTGGCGGTCGCCGTGCTGGTCAGCGGCGCCACCGCCTTCACCGGCATCATCATGTTCGTCGGCCTGGTCGTGCCGCACCTGATGCGCCTGGCTCTCGGCCCCGCCCACCGGGTGCTTGTCGTGGCGAGTGTGCTCGCCGGCGCGGTCGTCCTGCTCGCCGCCGACCTGGGGGCGCGCACGCTGGTCGAGAACGCCGACCTGCCGCTCGGCATGATCACCGCCCTCATCGGTGGCCCGGTCTTCTTCCTGATGCTGCGCCGCACCCGCGCGAAGCAGGGTGGATGGGCATGAGGCTGCTTCCCCGCTCCCTCGGAACCCCGGACGCGGCCGTCCCGGCCCGCTCGGCACCGGGCACCGCGACGATGCGCGCGGTGGCTGTGCGACTGCGGCGCGGAGAGCGGGAGATCCTGCACGGCGTCGACTTCGAAGTGCGCACCGGTGAGGTCGTCGCGCTCGTCGGCCCCAACGGGGCGGGCAAGTCCACCCTGCTCGCGGCGTTGTCCGGCGACCATCCGATCAGCGGCGGCACCGTCGAGGTCGAGGGCCGTGCCCTCGAGCGGTGGTCGTCGATCGCCCTGGCGCGCCGCCGCGCCGTGCTACCGCAGCAGCACACCGTCGGTTTCCCGTTCACTGCCCGGCAGGTCGTGCGGATGGGACGGGCCGCGTGGGCGCGCACCCCCAGACAGGACGACGACGACCGCATCGTCGCCGAGGCGTTCGGGACCTGCGACGTCGCCCATCTGGCCGACCGGCCGTTCCCCGCGCTGTCCGGCGGTGAACGCGCCCGGGTGGCGCTCGCACGGGTGCTGGCCCAGGACACCGAGACACTGCTGCTCGACGAACCCACCGCGGCACTGGACCTCGGCCACCAGGAGGCGGTCATGCAGGTCGTGCGGGCCCGCGCCGACGACGGGCACGCCGTGGTCGTCGTGCTGCACGATCTCGGGCTGGCCGCCGCCTACGCCGACCGCGTCTGCGTGCTCGAACAGGGACGCATCGTCGCCGACGGCGCACCCGGCGACGTCCTCACCGAAGAGCTCCTCGGCCGCGTCTACCAGTACCCCGTGGCGATCGGCCGCCACCCCGAGACCGGCACCCCGCTCGTGTTGCCGCGACGTCCGAACCGCGACCGGTCCGCCTCGGCGCAGACCTGAGCAGCAGATCACATCCGGCCCGTCGGACGACCCACTGATTTCTTCCCCGCGACCGGCATCAGGAACACTGAAGGTCGGCGCGCCGGGCGCCGGAGCACGTCCGGCAGGTGCCAATCGAATCCGAGGACGAGGAGCAACGATGGGCAGAGCGGGGATCCGAGCGGTCACGATGGTGGGCGCGATTGCGATGGTCGTGCTGGCCGGCTGCTCGTCGGAGAGCACCCCGGACGTGCTGCAGACCATCGACCCCGCCACTCCTGCGGCCGCCCCCGAGGTCGGCCCGTCCCCTGCCGGCGACGTCCGTCCGCTCGACCTGCAGGTCGATGCGCTGGTCGTCGAACCGTCCACGGGTACCTTCGCCGCGCTCGTCGACGACGGAGCACGGGTCGCGTTGTTCGACGACACGGCGTTCGACGGTCCCGGGACGGAACCGCGCCTGGTGGGCTTGCCGTCGTCCGCCGCCACCGTCGTGACCGGCCCCGAGGGCAGTGTGCTCACCCCCGTGTCCGGGGCCGTGCTGCGCATCGACGTCGCCGAGGGCGCCATCACCGAGGTCCCGGTCGACGGCAATGCCACGTCGGCGGCCGTGCTGTCCGACGGCCGCTGGGCCGTGGGCACCGACAACGGCCGCGTGCTCGTCGTCGACCCCGAATCCGGCGAGGTGGCCACCACCGTCGGTGGCCTCGCCTCCGTCGACGCCCTCGCCGTCACCGGTGACGCCGTCGCGGCGCTCGACCGCCGGCAGACCTCCCTCACCGAGCTCGACCTCGCCGACGCCCATCTCGGGCCCGCGCTGCGTGCCGGCGAAGGTGCGACGCAGCTGACCACCGACCCCTTCGGACGCGTCGTGATCACCGACACCACCGGCGACGAACTGCTCGTCTACACCCTCGACGCGATCGTCCTGCGGCAGCGTTATCCCGTCGGGCCCGCCCCGTACGCTGTGACCTACGACGAGACGCGGGACCTGATCTGGGTGACTCTGACGGGCAGCAACGAGGTCGTGGGCTACGATCTTTCGACCGGGATCCCGCGAGAACGCCACCGCTTCGCAACGGTGCGGCAACCGAATTCGATCGCCGTCGATCCGGCCGATGCGGCACTGGTGATCGCGTCGGCAACCGGTGACGGACTGCAGCGGATCCCGATCGAAGGACAGTGATGGCGAACGAGCGACTCGGCCGGTTGACCCGGATGCCTGTCGGTTGGGACACCAGCAACGACGAATACGAATACGTGCCGCTCAAGCTGCCCCGGGACGTGTCCCGGGTGAGCGCGTCGATGCGTCTGGCGATCTCCGCCGAATTCCACGGCTGGGAACTCACCCGGGTGCGCCTGTATCCGGACGGGAGCCGGCGGGTGCTGCTGCGCCGCCGCAAGACCGCCCATCACGTCCCCGAACCCACCGTTGGTTGATAACAGATCCCGGACCGTCGTGGACCGGGCTTGCAGGGAGTAGTTCGTGTACCGCTATCTTCTTCGGCTCATGTTCCTGTTGCCGCCGGAACGAGCCCACCACCTCGCCTTCCTCGCGATGCGCTGGTCGACTCGCGTCGGGCCGCTGCGCGCCCTGGTGGCGAAGGTGCTCGTCACCGACGACCCCATCCTCCGCAACACCGTCTTCGGCGTGCAGTTCCCCACGCCGGTGGGCCTGGCGGCCGGTTTCGACAAGGACGCGACCGGTGTCGACGTGTGGGGTCCGCTCGGATTCGGGTTCGCCGAGATCGGCACCGTCACCGCCCAGGCACAGCCGGGCAATCCGCAGCCGCGACTGTTCCGCCTCCCCGAGGACCGGGCGATCGTGAACCGGATGGGATTCAACAACCACGGTGCCGGGGAGGCCGCCAATCGGCTCCGGCAACGCCGCCGCACCGTCCCCATCGGCGCGAACATCGGCAAGACGAAGGTCGTGCCGGCCGAGCAGGCCGCCGAGGACTACACCGAGAGCGCACGACTCCTCGGCCCGCTCGCCGACTTCGTGGTCGTCAACGTCTCCTCCCCCAACACCCCCGGCCTGCGGGATCTGCAGGCCGTCGAGTCGCTGCGCCCGATCCTCGCCGCGGTGCTGGACACCGTGACCGTGCCGGTGCTCGTGAAGATCGCCCCCGACCTGTCCGACGAGGACGTCGACGCGGTGGCCGACCTGGCACTCGAACTCGGGCTCGCCGGCATCGTCGCCACCAACACCACCATCCGCCGCGACGGATTGAACACCCCGCAGAGCCGCATCGAGGAGATCGGCGCGGGCGGCCTGTCGGGCGCCCCGGTCGCCGAGCGCTCCCTCGAAGTGCTGCGCCGGCTGCGCACGCGGGTCGGCGATCGCCTCACCCTGATCTCGGTGGGTGGCATCGAAACCACGGAGCAGGCGTTCGAGCGCATCCTCGCCGGCGCGTCGCTGGTCCAGGTTTACACCGGCTTCATCTACGGCGGTCCGTTCTGGGCGCGGCGCATCAACCGCGGTATCGCCCGCAAGCTGCGCGCGCACGGCTACCGCTCCATCGCCGACGCGGTGGGCGCCAGCACACGAGTGTGACCTGCAGCGGACGGGGGCCGGGTCGTACTCGACCCGGGCCCCGTCCGTCACGACCTGTCAGCGCACCTCGTAGGTGCCGGTCAGCAGACCGCGGGCGATGGCGTGCCCGAAGACGTTGAAGCCGAGGAAGGCCGGGCTCGACTCGGGCGTGACACCCTCGAGCGCCTCGACGTCGAGTGCGTGCACCGCGACGATGTAGCGATGGTGGCCGTGGCCGGCCGGCGGAGCGGCACCGATGAACCCGTGGGCTCCGCCGTCGTGGCGCAGCGTGACGGCCTGCTCCGGAAGAGCGTCCGAGTCGGCGCTACCCGCACCCGCCGGCAGCTCCGTGACCGAGGTGGGGATGTTCGCGACGGCCCAGTGCCAGAAACCCGACGCCGTGGGGGCGTCCGGATCGAACACCGTGACGACGAAGCTCTTCGTCTCGGCGGGGAAACCCGACCAGGACAGCTGCGGGGAGACGTCGCCGCCCCCGGGGATTCCGAACGCACCGCTGGCCTGCGGGAGTTTCCATTCCTCGCCCTCGGCGAAGTCCGCGCTGGTCACCTCGAAGGTGGGCAGCTCGGGCAGGAACTTGTACGGGTCGTAATCGAAAGCCATTCCGGTCCTTTCGTGACGGTTTCATGTGTTCTAGGCGTGCATGAGGAAGTGTTCCATGACCCGGGTGCCGAAGCGCAGTGCCTCGACGGGGACACGCTCGTCGACACCGTGGAACAGCGCGGCGAAGTCCAGATCGGGCGGCAACTGCAGCGGCGCGAAACCGAAGCAGCGGATGCCGAGCTTGGCGAACGCCTTGGCGTCGGTACCGGCCGAGAGCATGTACGGCACCGTCCGGCCGATCGGGTCGTGCGCGCGGATCGCCGCGTTCATCGCGTCGACGAGGTCGCCGTCGAAGGTGGTCTCGTACGGCTCGAGACCGGTGATCCACTCCCTGGTGACATTGGGCCCGATCAGCTCGTCGACAGTGCGTTCGAACTCGGCGAGCCGGCCCGGCAGGATACGGCAGTCGACGACGGCGTGCGCGGTGCGCGGGATGACATTGGCCTTGTACCCGGCGTCGAGCATCGTGGGGTTCGCGGTGTCGCGCAGGGTCGCGCCCACGATGCGGGCGATCGACCCGAGCTTGGCGAGCGCCCCCTCGAGATCGGGCGAGGCCGGGTCGAAGTCCAGCCCGGTCTCCTCGCTCACGGCGGAGAGGAACTCGGCCACGGAATCGTTGACGACCAGAGGGAAGGTGTGGGATCCGAGCCGGGCCACCGCGCGGGAGAGGACGGTGACGGCGTTGTCCTCGTGCAGGAAGGAGCCGTGCCCGGCGACACCCGTGGCGGTCAGGCGCATCCAGCGCATGCCCTTCTCGGCCGTCTCGACCATGTACAGGCGACGTTCGGTGCCGTCGGGACGCGGCACGGTCAGGGAGAACCCGCCGACCTCCCCCACGGCCTCGGTCACGCCCTCGAACAGCTCGGGCCGGTGCTCGACCAGCCACTGCGAACCGAACTTGCCTCCGGCCTCCTCGTCGGCGACGAACGCGAACACCAGATCGCGCGGGGGCACGATGTTCTCGACCTTGAAGTAGCGGGCGACGGCGATCATCATGCCGACCATGTCCTTCATGTCGACCGCGCCGCGTCCCCACACGTAACCGTTCTCGACGGCCCCGGAGAACGGGTGCACGCTCCAGTCCGCGGCCTCAGCCGGCACAACGTCGAGGTGGCCGTGGAGCATGAGGGCACCGCGGCTCGGGTCGGAGCCGGGCAGCCGCGCGAAGACGTTGCCGCGGCCCGGCGCTCCGGATTCGACGTAGGTCGTCTCGTAGCCGACCTCCTCGAGCACGGAGGCGACCCACTCGGCGCATTCGCGTTCGCCGCGGGTAGTGGTGGGTTCGCCGGTGTTCGAGGTGTCGAACCGGATGAGGCGGGAGACGAGGTCGACGACCTCCTCCTCCGCCCGGGACGGCTGGTGGGCGCTCGTGTCAATGGCCATGGCCGTATGTCTACCACCGCCCGTCCGCCATCTCGACAGTTCGGATCACCGCAGGTGGAGGTGGCGATTTGGGACCGTGGGCGTGGTGGGTTACTCTTTCACAGCGCCCACGACGAGTGGGCGCGAGCACCAAGTCCGAGTGGCGGAATGGCAGACGCGCTAGCTTGAGGTGCTAGTGTCCTATTAACGGACGTGGGGGTTCAAGTCCCCCCTCGGACACTCTGAGTCGAGACAGACGACGAAGGCCCCGAACATCATGTTCGGGGCCTTCGTCGTTGTCGGGAGAAGATCGAGCGGGCGACAACCGATACCGCATTCGTCATCCGCTGCGGCAACGTGCTGTAGCGGATGACGAACAAGCGAGCGGATCCACGCGAGGCGCGTCGAGTACCGCGAGCGCGCCTGAAGTGCCGTTTTGGGGATCGGACGCCCCATGCGCTACTGTTTCTTCAGCGCCCGCGGGAGCGGGTTCTACCGACATGCCCCGTGTGGGCGTCGGTCCGAGTGGCGGAATGGCAGACGCGCTAGCTTGAGGTGCTAGTGTCCTATTAACGGACGTGGGGGTTCAAGTCCCCCCTCGGACACTCCGAAACCCGAAGGCCCCGAACCGATATCGGTTCGGGGCCTTCGGTCCGTCCGGGGTCGGCGCGAGCAGACCCTCAGTCCCGGCGGCCCTTGCGGAAGTAACGGATCGGGCCGAAGAAGTTCACCGCGATGGTCAGCGCCCAGCGCAGCTTGCTGCCGTTGATCTTGTCGGCCGGTCGCCTCGCCAGATCGGCCCAGGCCGCGACGGCGAGCGACAACTGCACCACCGCGAGCAGGACCACCAGCACCTGCTGGGGGCGGCTCAGTTCGGCGAACTTCTTCTTGGACAAGGGGGAGCTCGGGCTCATCGTTCCTCCGGTACCTGCACGGGAATTCGGACACGATCATCCTGCCCGATACGATCGGGCGTACAGCAGCACACGGAAAAAGGCAGATGAACCCCCACAGCGACACCACCGCCGAACCCGCCACCGACGGCTTCACCCGCATCGACCCCGACGATCTGGCCACCTGTCTGCGGGTGCTCGACCAGGCAGCGGGTCTCGACGCCGAACATCCCGACGCGATCGCCGTGCAGCGGGCCGTGGGGCACATGTTCAAGAAGTTCAAGCGGCTGCGCCGCAACGAGGCCCGCAAGCAGCGCGTCGACGCCGACCGTCAGGTGCTGTCCGCGACCGCCACCGCCTCCCCCACCCGCATCGACGACGAGACCGCCGGACTCCCGCTGGCGTCGTCGACTCGCGGTGCAAGCGCGGGAACGCTGCTGCGTCCGCGGCACTGCTACATCTGCAAGGACAAGTACACCCGCGTCGACGCCTTCTATCACCAGTTGTGCCCGACGTGCGCCGAGGAGAACCACGCAAAACGCGACGCGCGCACCGATCTGCGGGGCCGTCGCGCCCTGCTCACCGGCGGTCGCGCCAAGATCGGCATGTACATCGCATTGCGGTTGCTGCGCGACGGCGCGCACACCACCGTCACCACGCGGTTCCCCAACGACGCGATCCGCCGCTTCACCGCGATGGAGGACAGCGGCGACTGGCTGCACCGGCTGCGCATCGTCGGCATCGACCTGCGTGATCCCGCCCAGGTGGTCGCCCTCGCCGACGATGTGGCCGCGCAGGGTCCGCTGGACATCCTCATCAACAACGCCGCGCAGACGGTGCGCCGCTCCCCCGGTGCCTACTCGGCGCTGGCCGAGGCGGAGGCCGATCCGCTGCCCGCCGGTCCGCGCCCCGAGGTCCTGACCTTCGGCAAGCCCTCGGACGCCCATCCGGCTGCTCTGGCCGGGTCGCTGCCGGCCGAGTTGTCGGCGCACTCGTTGACCTCGCTGGCACTGGTGGCCGGATCGGCGACACCCGAGCGGGTCGCGGCCGGCGTCGCCGTCGACGCCGGTGGCCTGCTGCCGGATCTCGTGCACACCAACAGCTGGGTCCAGACCGTCGGCGAGGTCGAGCCGCTGGAACTGCTCGAGGTGCAGCTGTGCAACTCGGTGGCGCCGTTCATCCTCGTCAACCGTCTGCGTCCGGCGCTCGCCGCGTCCCCGGCCCGCCGCAAGTACGTCGTGAACGTCTCCGCGATGGAAGGGCAGTTCGGGGGTCGCCGCTACAAGGGCGCCGGGCATCCGCACACCAACATGGCCAAGGCCGCGCTGAACATGCTCACCCGCACCAGCGCCGAGGAGATGCTCACCGACGGCATCCTCATGACCGCCGTCGACACCGGGTGGATCACCGACGAACGGCCGCACCACACCAAGATGCGGCTGGCCGAGGAGGGATTCCACGCCCCGCTCGATCTCGTCGACGGTGCCGCCCGTGTCTACGACCCGATCGTCCAGGGCGAGGCCGGCACGGACCTGTACGGATGCTTCCTCAAGGACTTCCGCCCGGCACCCTGGTGATCCGGACCCGGTGATTTGGGGAGACCGGTTCCACACCGTGGATCGTGGCCCACTCTCCGGGCCGCGGCGATAATGGATAACGTCCCCGCAGGCTCGCACGAGGAGAGTCATGACTGTCGCTGTCGTTCACGCCGATACCCCCGAAGGCCGGATCGCTCTGCAGGCCGCGGTGCGGGAGGCCGCCGACCGGCAGCAGTCGCTGGTGGTGCTCCACCCGCTTGACGAACCCGACGAGGTGGAAGGCGTGCGGGCACAGGTGAGCGAGGTGGCCGGTACCGACGGCTGGGAGTTGCTCTCGGCCGTCCACGACGGCGATCCGGTCGGCACGACCGTCGAACTGCTTGCGCGCAGCGGCGCCGAACGCGTGGTCATCGGCAGCCGCGGGCGCACCGCGACCGGCAAGTTCCTCGTCGAGCGGGCGGTGCAGCGGCTGATCACCGAGTCGTCGGTGCCGGTGCTCGTCATCAAGGCCGGCTGAGGCGCCGCCCGCCCTCCGGCAACCGCGTTCGTTCCGAGGCCGTTCGTTCTACCCTGGGCACATGGCGTTCCGGGTGGTCGCCGACCTCACGGCCTTCGTGCATCTGCTCTTCGTGCTCTACGTCGCGTTCGGTGGTTTCCTCGCGTGGCGGTGGCCCCGCACGATCGTCGCGCACGTCGTCGCGGTGGTGTGGGGAGCGGCCTCGGTGGCCGTGGGGTTCGACTGCCCGCTGACCGCGGTGGAGAACTGGGCACGCCGCGAGGCCGGCCAGGAAGGTCTGCCGCCGAGCGGATTCATCGATCACTACCTCACCGGGGTGATCTACCCGGAGTCCGCGCTCGGCGCGGTCCGCGCCCTCGCCGCGCTCGCCGTACTCATCTCGTGGGTGGTGCTGTGGCGCCGGATCCGTGTGACGAAGGTCGCCCCCGAGACTTACTCCTGAGTAGGGTGAGGGGCATGACTGTCTCCCGGGATCTCGACATCGTTATCTACGGCGCCACCGGCTTCGTCGGGCGCCTCACCGCCGCCTATCTCGCCGAGAACCTCCCCGACGGCGTCGCCGTCGGACTCGCAGGACGTTCACGCACCAAACTCGAGAAGCTCGCCGCCGACCTCGGAACCGACTGGCGGCTGATCGAGGCGAACGCCGACGATCCCGCCTCGCTGACCGCGCTCGCCGAGTCCACCCGCGTGGTGATCACGACCGTCGGTCCCTACGCCACGTACGGGCTGCCGCTCGTGCAGGCGTGCGCCGAGGCCGGCACCGACTACGTCGACCTCACCGGCGAGGTGCTCTTCCACCGCGAGAGCATCGACCGCTTCGACGACGTGGCCCGGCGCACCGGCGCCCGCATAGTCCACTCGTGCGGTTTCGACTCCGTCCCGTCCGACCTCGGCGTCCATGCGCTCTACCGCGCCGCGGAGGCCGACGGCAACCTGCCGCTCACCGACACGACCTTCGTGCTCGGCTCCTTCCGCGGCGGGGTGAGCGGCGGAACCATCGATTCGCTCCGGCAACAGCTCGACGCGGTCCGCAAGGATGCCGCCGCACGGAAGATCGCCGCGCGCCCGTACTCGCTGTCCCCCGATCGGGCTCGGGAACCCGATCTCGGTCGCCAGAACGACTTCGCGTTCGTCGACGGCAAATCCGTGGCGCCGGAGATTTCGGGGCGGCTCGCACCGTTCGTGATGGCCTCCTACAACACCCGCATCGTGCGACGCAGCAACGCGTTGCGCGACTGGGCCTACGGACGCCGGTTCCGCTACCGGGAGGTGATGAGTGTCGGCTCCTCACCGCTCTCCCCCGTCCTCGCCGGGCTCGTCGGACTCGGCACGGGAGCCCTCGCCGCCGGCCTGTCGTTCCCGCCCACGCGGTTCGTCCTCGACAAGCTCCTGCCCGCGCCCGGTGAGGGACCGTCGGAGGAGACCCGCGAGAACGGTTACTTCACGGTGGATCTGTACGCTTCGACCGAATCGGGAGCCCGCTACACCGCGCGGTTCTCCGCGCAGGGCGACCCAGGTTACAAGGCCACGGCCGTGATGCTCGGCGAGTCCGCCCTCTCGCTCGCCCTCGGCGGCGCGGCCCTGCACGCCGGTGGCGGTGTCCTCACCCCCGCGGTGGCCTTCGGGGACGTGCTGACCGAACGGCTCCGCACGGCCGGTTTCGAGATCTCCGCGCGCCGCCTCGGCTGACCTCGCCTCCGGCGCGCCCGATCGGCGCGCCGGGCCCGCCGAGTGTGGCTCCGTCGCTTCGACGGGCTATGCTCGACCGGACCGAACGATCCGCGCGCGGAACGAGACCTGAGGACGTGACCATGGCTGCGACGAGTACCGAGATGGCTCCGGCCGCTCGTCTCGCGCTCATGCCGTTCTGGCCGACCCGTCGCGGCGCCTGCTTCGATTGTCTGTGTTGCACCCGGGAGTGTTGCTGAGCGCTTCGCCGCTCGTCCAACTTTTCGGGTTCTTCCAGCTTTCGGAGCCAACGCATGTTCAATCTGCTCATCTTCACGCTCGTCGGTGTCGGCGCACAGCTCGTCGACGGCGCACTCGGCATGGCCTTCGGTGTCACCGCGACCACCCTGCTGCTGTTCAGCGGTGTCGGTCCGGCGCACGCGAGCGCCGCCGTGCACCTCGCCGAGGTCGGAACCACCCTCGTCTCCGGTGCCTCGCACTGGCGGTTCCGCAACATCGACTGGAAGGTCGTGCTGCGACTCGGTGTTCCCGGTGCCATCGGCGCCTTCCTCGGCGCGACCGTGCTGTCGGGACTGTCCACCGAGGCCGCCGAACCGGTGACCGCCGGAATCCTGCTGGCCATCGGCGTATACGTCGCGTTGCGCTTCTCGGTACGACCCCCTGCGGTCGCCCACGCCCGCACCTCCCCGCACACCGCGAAATTCCTGTCGCCTCTGGGCTTCTTCGGCGGCTTCATCGACGCGAGCGGCGGTGGCGGCTGGGGACCGATCACCACCAGCACCCTGCTCTCCCGCGGTAAGACGGCACCGCGCACCGTGATCGGTTCGGTGAGCGCGTCGGAGTTCCTCGTCGCGGTCGCGGCGAGCGTCGGCTTCCTGTTCGGGCTCGGCCACGACTCCCTCGGCAATCTCGTGATCGTCGCCGGTCTCGCGCTCGGCGGTGCCCTCGCGGCGCCGGTCGCGGCCTGGCTGGTCAGCCGCGTCCCTGCGACGCTGCTCGGTACCGGCGTCGGCGGTGTCATCGTGCTGACCAACGCGCACAAGCTCGCCAAGACTGTCGACCTCTCCGGCGCGGCGCTGGCGGTGCTCTACCTCGCCATCGTCGCTGCGTGGCTCACGCTGCTGATCGTGTCCTGGAAGCGTTCGCGCCTCACCCCCGCGGAGAAGAGCGGTTCGCTCGAACCGCTGGCGCAGCCGACACCGGCGGCACTGCTCGAAGGTACCGACGCGACGCCTCTCCCCGGGGCCCGTCCGGAGCCTCGGGAGGTGCCCGGACACAACGAAACTCGCCTGAACTCCACCACGTCACCACGGACTCCCGACGGGGCCTGATATCGCGGTTATGCCCGCGTGCGGTGGTGCTTCCCGATCCCGCCATCGAAGCGGCCGGCGGATTCGCGCACAGCATGCCGATCGACATGGCCCGGCACCGCCTTCACCGCGGCCGGCGTCGAACTCCCCCAGGCCTGCGTGTCGATCACCGTCGGCGGCCGCGATGCCGCGATGGTCCTCGATCCGGCAGTGCCGTGGCGGTCGCCAAGCAGCTTCTCGGGCTGTAACGCACGGTGTCGCAGCCCTCGACCGCCCGGGCAGAACCAAGATCACGTACAACTCGTACGGACGCTACGATGCGCCGTGGGAATCTGCCCCGATACGCCGTCGCATCCGCGACCCTCGCCGGCGCCCTGCTCCTCGGAGCGTGCTCCTCCGGCGACGACGCCACCTCCGACACCACCTTCGACGCCGACACCGTCAGCGAACCGACCGGCCTCGGCAGCGACATCCTCGCCCGCTTCGACTCGTGCGATGATGTCGCGCCCGCCGTCGCCCCCTACATCGAGCGGCACTGAGCCTGCGCTCCTCGAGCGGCGTGGACGAGTACAGCGTCTACTGCGTATGGGAGACCCCGGACAGCGTCACCAACCTCGACGAGATCCGGTCGGTGGAGATCGTCCTGCCACCGGGATCCGGCAACGTCCCGTCGGCGAGCGACCTCGAAACCGGCGGTCTCGAACTACTCCCCGACGCACGACGCGTAGATCGCCACCGGGACGACGAGAATCCCTGCCGCCGAAGCGCACACGGCGACCATGGCGAACACTGCGAAGGTGTAGAGACCGACCACCCATGGCGGGTCCGCAGCACGCTCGACCGCCGGTGCGGCCGCAACGCGACGATGTAGGTGAGCTGTCCCCCAACCATGAGACTCCCAGTGCCACAAGCGCGCCCACGACCAGCCGGTCGCGCGGTGCGGACGTGACGAGAACGAGTCCGAGCGCGAGCAGCGGCATGAGGAACCACTGCGAAACGTCGGTGAACGCCGAATCGGGCGCGAGAACCCGAAAACGAGATGAGCCGCCGCGACGATCGCGAACGCACCGAGAACGGTGACGGCGATCGTGCGGCGGCTCACGGGATCAGGAGTCCTCGCCGGACGTTCCGGGGTCGTGCACCCCGTCGAAGGCGTCGAGCAGGCGTTGCGCGGCGAGTGCGGCGGTCAGCGAACCGTCGCGCACCCCGGCCTCGACGTCCTTGCGGATCGCCCGCACGCGCGGGGAGGTCTCGAGACGACGCAACAGCTGGTCGTGCACCATCGTCCACGTCCAGTCCACCTGCTGACGGCGCCGGTTCTCGTCGAACATGCCCGCCTCGGTGAGCACTTTCTTGTGCTCGAGCACGGTATCCCAGAAGGTGTCCAGACCATTGCCGGTCATGCCGCTCATGGTGATCACCGGTGGCTTCCAGATCGCGTCGTGCGGATGCACCATGCGCATCGCGCCGGCGAGTTCGCGGGCGGCGACCCGCGCGTCGCGTTCGAACTCCCCGTCGGCCTTGTTGACGGCAACGAGGTCGGCGAGTTCGAGCACGCCCTTCTTGATGCCCTGCAGCTGGTCGCCGGTGCGGGCCAAGGTCAGGAAGCAGAAGGTGTCGACCATGTTCGCGACGGTCACCTCGGACTGTCCGACACCGACGGTCTCGACGAGGATCACATCGAAACCGGCAGCCTCGAGCAGCACCATCGTCTCGCGGGTGGCCTTCGCGACCCCGCCGAGCGTGCCGGCCGAGGGCGACGGGCGGATGTAGGCGTCCCGCTGCACCGCGAGCCGCGCCATCCGTGTCTTGTCGCCGAGGATCGAACCACCCGTGCGGGTCGACGACGGGTCGACGGCCAGCACCGCGACCCGATGCCCCTGCTCGAGCAGATGCATGCCGAGCGCGTCGATGAAGGTCGACTTGCCGACACCGGGCACACCGGTGATACCGACACGAATCGCGTTGCCCGCGTTGGGAAGCAGGCGCAGCAGCAACTGCTGCGCCCGCTCCCGATGGTCGTCGCGGGTCGACTCGACCAACGTGATGGCCCGCGCGAGGCCGGCCCGCTCGTTGGCGAGCACGGCCTCGGCGAGGGCGTCGACGTCGATCTGCCGTCGGCGGGTCTGCGCGGCGCCGACCGAGGAGTCGCTCATGCCGACGTCAGCCTCCGAGGTGGTGGCCGAGCTGCGCGGCGAGCTTGGTCAGCAGACCGGTCGCCGCATCCGCGATCACGGTGCCGGGCGGGAAGATCGCCGCCGCACCCGCCGCGTAGAGCTCGTCGAAGTCGCCCGGCGGGATGACACCACCGACGACGATCGTGATGTCCTCGCGGCCCACCTCGGCCAGCGCCTGCTTGAGGGCAGGGACCAGCGTCAGGTGACCCGCGGCCAACGACGACACGCCGACGACGTGCACGTCGTTGTCGGCCGCCTGCTGGGCGACCTCTTCGGGGGTCTGGAACAGCGGTCCCACGTCGACGTCGAATCCGAGGTCGGCGAAAGCCGTGGCGATCACCTTCTGGCCTCGGTCGTGACCGTCCTGGCCCATCTTCGCGACGAGGATGCGGGGGCGACGACCCTCCTCCTCGGCGAACTTCTCGACCAGTTCGGTTGCGGCGGTGATGTTGGTGGCCTTGCCGGCCTCGTCGCGGTACACGCCGCTGATCGTACGGATCTCGGCCTGGTGGCGGCCGTAGACCTTCTCCAGGGCGTCCGAGATCTCACCGACGGTGGCCTTCGCGCGGGCCGCGTCGATGGCCAGCGCGAGCAGGTTGTTGTCGAGACCCTGGCTCTGCGCACCGGCGGCGCGGGTGAGCGCGTCGAGGGCGGCGCGGGTGGCCTCCTCGTCCCGGTCGGCGCGCAGTTGCTCGAGCTTGGCCAGCTGCTCGGCCCGCACACGCGAGTTCTCGACCTTGAGGACCTCGATCTCGTGGTCCTCGGTCACCTGGTACTTGTTGACGCCGATGACGGGCTGACGACCGGAGTCGATGCGCGCCTGGGTGCGGGCGGCCGCCTCCTCGATGCGCAGCTTCGGGATGCCCTCCGAGATCGCCTGTGCCATACCGCCGGCGGCCTCGACCTCGGCGATGTGGGCGCGGGCCTTGTCGGCCAGCTCGTGGGTGAGCCACTCGACGTAGTGCGAGCCGCCCCACGGGTCGATGGGCCGCGTAGTGCCCGACTCCTGCTGCAGCAGCAGCTGGGTGTTGCGGGCGATGCGCGCCGAGAAGTCGGTGGGCAGTGCCAGCGCCTCGTCGAGCGCGTTGGTGTGCAGCGACTGGGTGTGGCCCTGGGTCGCGGCCATCGCCTCGACGCACGTGCGGGCGACGTTGTTGAAGACGTCCTGTGCGGTGAGCGACCAGCCGGAGGTCTGCGAGTGGGTGCGCAGCGATTTCGACTTCGGGTTCTTCGCCCCGAACTTCTCGACGAGCTCGCTCCACAGCAGGCGACCTGCGCGCAGCTTCGCGACCTCCATGAAGAAGTTCATGCCGATCGCCCAGAAGAACGACAGGCGCGGCGCGAACTTGTCGACGTCCATGCCGGCGTCGAGTCCGGCGCGGATGTACTCCATGCCGTCCGCGAGGGTGTACGCGAGCTCGAGGTCGGCCGTCGCGCCGGCTTCCTGGATGTGGTAGCCGGAGATCGAGATCGAGTTGAAGCGCGGCATCTTCGCCGAGGTGTACGCGAAGATGTCGGAGATGATCCGCATCGACGGCTTCGGCGGGGAGATGTAGGTGTTGCGGACCATGAACTCCTTCAGAATGTCGTTCTGGATGGTTCCGGCCAGCTGCTCGGGCTTGACGCCCTGCTCCTCCGCCGCCACGACGTACAGCGCCAGGATCGGCAGCACCGCGCCGTTCATGGTCATCGACACCGACACCTGCGACAGATCGATGCCGTCGAACAACTGACGCATGTCGAGGATCGAGTCGATCGCGACACCGGCCATACCGACGTCACCCTGTACACGCGGGTGATCGGAGTCGTAGCCGCGGTGCGTGGCCAGGTCGAAGGCCACCGACAGGCCCTTCTGACCGGCGGCGAGGTTGCGCCGGTAGAAGGCGTTGGACTCGGCGGCGGTGGAGAAGCCGGCGTACTGCCGGATGGTCCACGGCTGGTTCACGTACATCGTCGGGTACGGCCCGCGCACGAACGGGGCCAGACCCGGGTAGCTGCCGAGCGGGTAGCCCTCGGCGACGACGGCGTCGCGGTCGGCCTTGGTGTAGACCGGCTTGACGTCGATGCCCTCGGGCGTCGACCACACGACGTCTTCGGTGCTGTAGTTGTTCGCCTCGGCGACGGACTCGACGAGCGCGGCGGCCTGCTCCGCGGTGGGAGCGGTGGGCGCCGGCGCGGCCGGGTCCGTCAACGGGACGTCGGCGAAGCTGCCGATTTCGTGTTCGATGCTCACTTACGCTCCCAGAGTGTTCAGCAGGTCGGTGAGGGCGGCGACGGCGTCGATGCGCGCGGTGAGGAAGCCGTCCGGACGATCGTCCCCCTGCGCGTCCTTCACGGCCTTCTCGGGTCCGGCCAGCAGCACCGTCGTGATCCCCGCCGCACGCAGCGCAGAGGTGGCCGTACCGGCCTGCTCGCCGTAGCGGGTGTCGGTGCCGCACAGCACGGCGACGGACGTTCCGGTGTCGCCCACCAGGGACGACAGGTCGGCGTCGAGATCGAGCGGTCCGGGATTGACCGCTTCGATGCCACCGGCGGCGAGCAGGTTCGTCGCGAAGGTCGCCCGTACGTTGTGTTCGGCGATCGGCCCGAGCGGGGCGAGCAGCACCCGCGGGCGGGCACCGTGCGAGGCCAGGTAGGCATCCGAGCGGTCGCGCAGCGCCTCGAACGGTGCGGCGTACCGCGCGGCGGACGCGCCGGCCTCGGCGACACCGACCGGCAGCGGCTTCTCGGCCAGGTTCGGGAACTCGTTGACCCCGGTCACCGAGAACGTGCGGTGCGCGATGTCGGACTCGCGGCGGGCACGCGTCTGCGCGACACGCTCGGCGATCAGCCCTGCCTCGAGAGCGGCGCGGTAGCCACCGGCCGCCTCGATCTCCTGGAAGAAGCCCCATGCCTTCTCTGCGATCTGCGCGGTCAGTTCCTCGACGTACCAGGAACCGGCGGCGGGATCGAGAACGCGCCCGAGGTTGGACTCCTCGAGCAGCAGCAGCTGGGTGTTGCGGGCGATCCGGGCGGAGAACGCCTCGGACACCTCGAGCACACCGGCCGGCAGTGCGGAGTCGAACGGCAGGACCGTGACGGCGTCGGCGCCACCGACACCCGCGCCGAACGCAGCGAGGGTCGTGCGCAGCATGTTCACCCACGGATCGCGCTGGGCCATCATCGCCGCGGAGGTCACGGCGTGCTGCGGAGCGTTGCCGGCCTCGGGGGCACCGGCGACCTGGGCGACGCGCGCCCACACCTGACGACCCGCGCGGAACTTGGCGATGGTCTGGAACTGGTCGTCGGTCGCGGCGAGACGGAATTCGAGCTGACCGAGCGCGGCCGCAACGGGAACCCCGGCGTCGACGAGTGCTCGCACATAATCGAGGCCGGCGGCGATCGCGGCACCGAGTTCTTCGGCGTCGGACGAACCGGCGTTGTGGAAGGCGGTGCCGTCCACGGTGAGGGCACGCACCGCTTCGGTGCGGTCGGCGGCGGCCCGTGCCAGCTCGACGGCCTCGTCGAGAGATACGTCGGGACGCTCGGAGAACGCGCTCGTGAGCGGCGCTGCACCGAGGAAGATGCGCACGGCGGCGCGGTCCTCGATATCGGTGCGGTTGTCGAGCACGGAGTACACGGCGGTGGTCGCTGCGACCGCGTCGGCACCGGCGTCGAGACGGACCGGCGCGAGGTCGAGGAGCACACCGTTGAGCGCGGTGTCGAGCGCGTCCACGGGGACCGCGCCGGCGCCGAGACCGAGCCACACCGAGCTGACGCCGTTGTTCAGCGCGTCGAGGATGCGCTCGTTGACCGAGGCCGCGTCGGTGCCGGTGAACCGGACGTCGACGAGCCAGCCGGTGTTGACGTCGCGCGTGGACGAGCCGCCGCGGACGAACGGGAACTCACCGGGCAGCGGCGCTTCGTCGCGCTCGTCGCGGACGCCGTACAGCGGCGCGACGGTGACGTCGTCGTAGGTCGTGGTCTCGAGCAGACGCTGCGGCTCGGGTCCGAGTTCGGCCGGGTCGACACGTCGGGACTTGGCCAGCCCCCCCGCCACCGCGTCCTGCCACTGCGCATATGCGCGCGCGGCATCCTCGGCTTCTGCAGCTAATGACACGGGCGATTCCTCCTACTGCGGGTTTGCAGGCTTTGTACGGACGGCGTTGTCGGCCGGAGGTGGGCAACCTCGAAATGGGTAGGTTGCCTTCGGTGTGATGCTATCCCCGCACATCGCGCGATCGTTGTGGGGATCACCACAGTTTTTCTAGCGCTCGATAACGACGTCCTCGATCGGAACGTTATCGTGCCGCCTTCGTCACTCTGCTCGCGGGGATGCAAGAGACCGCCCGGCCGGTAGTGTGGACGCTCGTGACGAGGCTTGCCGCAGACCGCAGAGTGCTCGGCATCCTGGGCCTGGTGGCGGCTCTCGTCGTCGTAGCTCTCGTGGTGCCGCATCCGACGATCGCCCAGATCCGGGAGTGGTCGGAATCGGTGCACGGCCCGGCAATTGTCCTGGCGTTCTTCGCCGTCCACGCCCTGGTCACGATCGCCCCGATTCCGCGCACGGTGTTCACCCTCAGCGCCGGCGTGCTGTTCGGCAGTGCCGTCGGTATCGGCGTGACGGTCGCCGCCTCCACGGTCAGCGCCGTCCTGGCGTTCCTGCTCGTGCGGGCCGTCGGACGCAAGGCCGTGGAATCGCGCCTCACGCACCCGGCGGCGAAAGCGATCGATCTGCGGCTGGCACGCCGCGGATGGCTCGCGGTCGGCTCCCTGCGGCTGATCGCCGCCGCCCCGTTCTTCGTCGTGAACTGTTGCTGCGCCGTCTCGGCGGTCCGTCTCGTCCCCTACACACTCGCGACGGTCGTGGGCATCCTGCCGGGCACCGTGGCGGTCGTACTCCTCGGCGACGCCCTGACCGGGCAGACCGATCCGCGGCTGATGGTGATCACCGGGGTGTGCATCGCGCTCGGTCTCGCCGGGCTGTTGCTCGAGGCTCGACTCCCCGAGCCCGCCGGTTCGGCGCTCGACGCCGTCGTCGAGCCGGATCAGGATCCGGCGACGAGATAGTCGGCCAGAATCGGACCGAGGACGGCGAGCGCGGCCGGGGTCATCATCTCCAGATGGTCGCAGTCGATCGTGTGCTCGGTGATCGTGCCGGACACCCACGGCCGCCACAGGGCCGGTGACGCACCGTCGTCCGTGCCGAGCGATCGCGCCGCGGCGACGAACAGCAGGTCGCCGTCGAAACATCGCAGGTCGAGCGTCGGCGCGGCCCGATGGACGTGCGCATAGGCCGTGAGGATCCGCTCCAGGTCGGCGGTGGACAGTCCGGTCTCGTGCCCGAGACTGCGGTTCACCGCGTCGAGCAGCTGCTCGGAGGTCATCTCGTTCGGCGTCGCGTGGGGCAGTTCGATGCCCAGTCCCGCCAGCAGCTCCGCGTGGGTGTGGGCACGCCGCTCGCGTTCGAGCGGGTAGTAATCGAGGACGACCAGGTCGACGGTCTCCCCCGCGGCGCGCAGTTCGACACCCATGTGGTGGGCGATCAGCCCGCCCTGGGACCAGCCGAGCACGGTGTAGGGACCTTGCGGTTGCACGGCCCGCATCTCCTCGACGTAGCGGTGCGCCAGTTCGGCGGGCGTCGCGTCGAGGGGTCCGCCCGAGAGGTACGGCAGTTGCAGCCCGTACACCGGCCGATCCGGCAGGTGGCGCAGCAGTCCCGCGTACACCCAGGACAAGCCGATCGCGACCTCAGCGGCTTCGAGGTGATCGACGTCGTCCACACGGAATTCAAGTCGCGGTTCGTCGAACACGGTTTCATGCTCGGCCAGTTCTAGCCGGGCTGCACCCAGCCGGGTCTGTGGAATCACGACTTCCATCCACTCGACGCCCCGTTGCCGATGCTGGTCGCCCGCCACATGATGACGACCGATTTCCCGTTTCTCGTTGGTCGCCAGGAATGGCTGTGCGCCTACTTCAAGAAGTTCGCCCCGGCACTGCCGTCGACACTCCGCCTCACCATCGCGAAACGGATGAAGTACGACGGCGATGCGGTGGACGCGATCACCGCACATCATGAGCTGACGGGGAACGAGCCGGGCCGATAGGCTGTACGCGTCCCTGTCCCACATTCCGGTCGTCAAGCTTCAGGTCTTGATTATCGACAATCAAGCCCTCACACTTGACGCATGTTCGTCTTGACGGTCGACCAGCGGAGCAGCCGCCGAGACATCGACCGCGTGGCGGACCTCCTCACCGAACTGCAGGATGTTCCGCTGGTACGGCCCTTCGATCGCACCGCGGGCGACGAGGTCCAGGCCGTCGCGGACGATCCCGCCCTCGTCGTCGATCTCGTCCTCGACCTCCTCCGGAGGGAACGCTGGAGTATCGGGGTGGGAATCGGCCCGGTGGAGACCCCGCTCCCCGAACAGACACGCGCCGGCCGCGGACCCGCCTTCGAACACGCCCGCACCGCCGTCGAACGCGCCAAGAACGCCCCTGGGCAGGTCGCGGCCGAAGGCGACGACACCGAGGCCACCGCCGACGTCGACGCCGCGCTCACCCTGCTCGCCACCGTCGTCCTGCGCCGCACAGACCAGGGGCACGAGGCGGTCGACCTCGCTCGTCAGGGCCTGTCGCAGGCGCGGATCGCCGAGCGTCTCGGCATCAGCAAACAAGCGGTGTCCCAGCGCCTCGCCACCGCCGGGTGGCAGGCCGAACTGGCCGGACGCGAACTCGTGCGGCGACTCCTGGAAAGGGCCGACCGTTGACCGTCCTCTCACTGGTGTGCCTGGCCGTGGCTGCTCTCGGACCCGCACTCGCGCTGCGCCCGAGCATGCCGGTGTGGCCGGCCGCCTCGTTGAGCATTGCGGGTCTCGCCGGTTCAGCCCTCGCCGCCACCGCGACCACACCGGTTCAGGGAGTCGCGCTCGCGGCCACGCAGATTCTCACCGCCACGGCGGCGATCACCGGGGGCGGACCCGCGGTCCTCGTGGCGTTCCGGATCGCGCGCCGGCAACCCGATGCCGGTCCCGAGCCCACCCCTCCCCCGGGCCCGCTCCGCGGCGGACGCGTCATCGGCGTGCTCGAACGCGGAGCGGTCACCGCCTCGATCCTCGCCGGATGGCCTGAAGGGATCGCCGTCATCATGGCGGTGAAGGGTCTCGCCCGTTATCCCGAACTACGCGAACCGAACGCCTCCGAACAGTTCATCATCGGCACGTCCACCTCGGTGCTGTGGGCGGTCGCGGTGTGCGGAGTCGGGCAGGCGCTGATCACCTGACGCCGGGATCTCCACCGTCAGGTCTTCTTCAGCGCACTCCCCTTGTGCATCGCGACGTGATCGGTCTTGTCGCTCCGGATCTCGTACTGCGGCTCGTCCTCGCTGCACCGCCGCGTGCGCCCCTTGAACTCCACGTCCTCCGTGTGCTTCGCAATGATCACACCCTCGACGTATCCGGCTTCGGAGTTCCATCGGACATGGTCACCGACGGAGAAGTGGGTCGCCATGTCGTCGTCCTCCCGATCGGCTCGCTTCCTGTGGCAGTCGGATAACCGTCTCCCATCGGTCCTACACCCCAAGACGATCAGTCCGTCCGATGCTCCGCGGGATCCGCGGACCCCTCGGCGACGGCACGGAAACGTTCGAGGTCCTCCGGACGGAACTCGGGCCGGGCGACCACCGCGTCGACGAGCAGACGCAACTGGTGCTGCAAGGCCGGCACCGACCCGGTGCGCCCCTGCTCGGAGAGATGATCGATGAGCATGCGCAGCACCCGGGCGAGCGCCGTGGCCACGTGCAGCTGCGCCGAGCCGGCCTGCCGGATCTGTTCGAAGGCGTGCTCGATGTACTCGTCGGGCGACAGGATCCACGGACGCAGCAGAATCCGGCCGTCCGCACCCCCGATCGCCGGCACCGGACTGTCGGTGACCAGCAGGGTGCGCAGCAGACTGCCGAGCCGGAGCACCACCTCGGTGGCGGTCGTCGGGTCGTTGATCGCCTGGCTCAGTGCGCGCAGCGCGATGTCGACGAGTTGCCGCAGCGCGAAGTCCACGTCCTGTTGCATGGTGCGCGTGTTCGAGATCTCCACGGCCGCCTCGAGCCGCCGCAGGATCATTGCCCGTTCCGGCTTCGGATGGATCCGCAGCAGCGGTTCCCCGCAGTGAATGTACGCGCCGGGACGCGTCTCCATCCGCACGACCGAACCCGGCGGTACCACGGCGAGAACGAGCTCGGCCGGCGCCTGGGTCACCCAGCCGTCGCGCCGGGCGTACACCGTCGCCCCCTCGGTGAAATCCGGCTCCGGCACCCGGTCGACGTGGATCTCGCCGCGCGAACTCCGGCTCGTGTTCGAGATGACCTTCTCGGCCTCCGAGGCGATGCTGCGCACCACCTCCCCGACCTGCAGACCGTGGGCCACCCGGTTGAGATAGGCGATGATGAGCACCACGGTCGACACCGCGAGGACCACAGCGAGGGTGGTCGACAGTGTCGGGGCAGGTGCGGCGTCGTCCGCGCCGATGTGGCGCAGTGTCAGCACGCAGTAGACGAAGGTCGCCACCAGCACCCCGATCACCGTCTGGCTGGCCCGATCCCGGATGAAGGACCGCATCACCCGCGGCGAGAACTGGCTGCTGGCCAGCTGCAGGCTCACGACGGTCAACGAGAAGACGACACCGGCGGTGGTGATCGTGGCACCCGCCACGGTGCTCAGCAGCCAGATCGCGGCGTTGCTGTTCATCTTCATGCCCCACGCGAAGGGGCCGAAGACCCGATCGATGTAGCCGCTCACCTCCGCGAGCACGGCTCCGGCGACGACGACCAGCGCGGGCAGCGCGAACAGACTCTCCCGGAATCGGTATACGCCCGCGGCGATCCGCAACTGCATCCACGGTCTCGGCAGAGCACTCATGTCGACCAAGCTAACCATCCGCAATCCGTACCGCGGGCACTCGCAGCGAGCTGTGGGCACACGCACCGGATGTCCCCTACGGCACGGTTACGGCAAGTCCATGAGATACTCGACGGACAATTGAACAGCCACCGAACCGCGGCGGGAGAGTCCCGCACACAGCGGGCGCCGAAGGAGCAACCTCCCCGGGAATCTCTCAGGCCCCCCAGACCGCCACGGCGAGGCTCCTCTGGAAAGCAACTCTTCCGGGTTCACCGAAGGTGTAAGCGGCTCCGTCCGCGAAAGCTCTCAGGTCCGATGACAGAGCGGGGAACGACAACACCCGCTGGTGCTCGTTTCGTGCACCCTGGACCCGAGGTAGACGTGTGACCGTTTCCCTGGGCGCGCCCCTGCGCGCCGATCATGCGCTGCTCGAGCAGCGCCCCGAAGTTGCACCGACCGAGTCGCGTGGCCCTGTTCTCCCTCCCCCCCCCGCCCCGAAGTCGCCGCCGCGTACGAACCGGCGACTCGGGATCGCCGCGATCGTGCTGTCCGCGACCGCGATGGGCGCCGCAGGATTGTTCGGCCGCAAGGCCACTCCCGAAGGCGCGGTGCTCGGTGAAGCACTGACGCTCGGGCGGATGGCGGTCGGAGCGATCGGCATGCTCGTCCTGATCGCGCTGCCCCGCCGCCTCGGACAGTTGCGCCGGCCCCGCCTGTCCTGGTCGGTCGTCGGTGGCGGTGTGCTCCTCGGACTGTCCCTCGCGACCTATCTGTCCGCCACGGTGTTGACCGACCTGTCCCGTGCCGTGGTTCTCCATTACCTCGGCCCCGTCGTCGCGACGGCCCTCGCCCGGGTGTTCCTGAAGGAGAGGGTCGGTCGCCTCGACGCCCTGTCGATCGGCACGGCGTTCGCCGGCATGTTGCTCGCCGCCGGCCTGGTGGGCGGTGAATCGTCCGGGGGCGAGCACGAGACGCTGGGTACCGTGCTGGGCGCCGCCTCGGGAGTCTTCTACGGCGGGGCCCTGCTGTGCTACCGCTATCGCACCGACATGCCGTCCGACGTCCGGTCCCTGTGGAACTTCGTCTTCGGCGCCGTCGCGGCAGGTGGGATGGTCGCGGTGACCCGACCCGACATGTCGGGGATGACCGCGACGCACTGGTTGTGGGCCGGTGGATTCTTCGTCGTCTGCGGTCTGTTCGCGCTGGGGCTGCTCGTCGTCGCAGGCAAGCACCTCCGCGCTGCAGAACTGTCCGGCCTGTCCTACCTCGAAGTCGTGGTCGCGCTGACGATCGGCATGGTCACCTTCGGAGAGTCCGTGACCGTGCTCGCCGCCGCGGGCGCCGGTCTCATCGTGGTGGCGATGGCACTGCCGATGCTCGGCCGCCGATGACGAGTGGGAGGGCGCGCCGGTCGGCGCGCCCTCCCACTCGTCATCGGTTTCCGTTACTGCTGTTGCGGCGGCTCGGCCGGCTGCTCGGATGCGTCGTTCGTCATCCAGCGCTGCGCCGGCGGCGTTGCGGGCAACGCCGACTGTACTTCACCGGCACCCCTCTGCGTCCCCTCCGTGGCGAGACCCGTCCGCACTGCGGGGTCGACCGGCTTTCGCGCGACCGCCTCGGCTTCGGCGACGGCCTGGGCCACCTCGGGATCGCGCTTGGTCGCGAACCAATCCTCGACCTCGGCACTGTCGTCCTCGGGCCGTTGCAGTTCCTCGTCGACAGGACTCGGCTCGAAGCGGAAGACGCCGTCCTCGCCGGGCGCGCCGAGCGTCCGCGCGAATCCTTCGAGCGCCTTGCCGAAGTCGCTCGGCACCACCCACATCTTGTTCGCATCGCCCTGGGCCATCTGCGGCAGGGTCTGCAGGTACTGGTAGGCGAGCAGCTCCGGAGTGGGCTTGCCGGCCTTGATCGCGGCGAAGACCTTCTCGATGGACTTCGCCTCGCCCTGGGCCTCGAGGTAGCGCGCCGCGCGATCACCCTGCGCGCGCAGGATCCGCGACTGCCGGTCGGCCTCGGCTTCGAGGATTGCGGCCTGCTTCGCACCCTCGGCGGAGAGGATGCGCGACTGCTTGTCGCCCTCGGCGGTCTTGATCGCGGATTCACGGTGACCCTCGGCCGTGAGGATCATCGCGCGCTTCTCGCGGTCGGCCTTCATCTGCTTCTCCATCGATTCCTGGATCGACGGCGGCGGATCGATGCTCTTGAGTTCGACCCGGGCGACACGCAGGCCCCATCGGCCGGTCGCTTCGTCGAGCACACCGCGGAGCTGACCGTTGATGGAGTCGCGGGAGGTGAGCGTCTCCTCGAGGGTCATTCCGCCGACGACGTTGCGGAGCGTGGTGACGGTGAGCTGCTCGACCGCGGCGATGTAGTTGCTGATCTCGTAGACCGCCGCCTGCGGGTTCGTCACCTGGAAGTACACGACCGTGTCGATGCTCAGCGTCAGGTTGTCCTGGGTGATGACCGGCTGCGGCGGGAACGAGACGACACGTTCGCGTAGATCGACCTTCGCGCGGATGCGGTCGACGAAGGGCACCAGGAAGGTGAGCTGACCCGACGCCGTCCGGTAGTACCGGCCGAGACGTTCGATGACCGCGGCCTCCGCTTGCGGTACCAGCGATACCGATTTGGCCACGACCACCACGACCAGTGCCACCACTACGGCGAGCACGATCAGAGCTTCCATCCTCAGACACCCCTCCACACGACGGCAGTCGCGCCGTCTATCTGCATCACTGTCACTGTCGTTCCCGGCCCGTACACCTCGGTGGCGTCCAGCGGCCTGGCGGTCCACACCTCACCGTCGATCTTCACGCGCCCGGAATGCTCCCCCACCTGCTCGAGGACCAACGCGTGCTTGCCCGGGAGAGCGTCGATCCCGGTGGGCAGAGCGGGCGGCTGGGAGTACCGGCGCCTCAGCATCGGCCGGACACCGAGCAGCAGAACCAGCGAGGTCACGGCGAAAATCACCGCGTCGATCCAGACGGGCAGATCGGTCACCGCGGAGACACCGCCGGTGACGAGCGCTGCACCGCCGAGCATCAGCAGCGCGAAATCGCCCGTGAGCGCTTCGCCGGCCGCCAACGCCACTCCGGCGATCAACCAAATCAATGCGGCCACGATCACCATCGAACCACAAATCGGACATCCTGGCAGATGCCCTGGTGGAGGAAGCGGTCTTGGCCCTTCGTCCTCGAGGCTGCTTTCCGCAGGGAAGATCTCAGGTCGGTAATTCTATATTCTTCGGCTTTCCGTCCCGACCGGAATTTCACCCCGGCTTCATAAGTGGAGGCAGCCGAAACACATCCTTTTGCCGTTGGGAAATCGGTGATACCGTCCCCGAACTACCGGCATCACCCCCGCGCGTTCACTCCTCGTGGGAGCTCGATCAGCTCGTCAGGCGGTTCCACGCGGCCATCGACGACATCGAGGACCCGTACGAGCGCGCCGTCGAATGGATCGTCGAAGCGGTCCGCACCGTTCGCTACCACCCGGTCGCACGACGATTCGTCGACAACGAAGCCGCCCTCCCCCTCCACCGACAGCTGATGTCCGCATCCGTTCCCCAGGCTTCGCACCCGAGGAGTCCGGCAATGGAAGTCACTCCCGCACAGCGCGTTCGCGCAAACATCGAGGACGATGTACCCGTCGCCGACCGCACCTTCGTCCGGTCGCCGGCAGACCGCCGCATCCGGCCGATGTTCCTGTTCCGGGCGCTGTCGCTCCAGGACACCCACCCCACCGTCATGGTTGCGCTCGGTCAGCCCTCGTCGGGTTCGGTGACGAAGTCGACGAGGCGCTCCACGGCGCCGATGAGGTGCGATTCGAGATCGCGGAAGGAGTTCACGGCGTTGTAGACGCGCCGCCAGCCGTCCTGCGGCGTGCCCCAGCCGAGTTCACGGCAGACGCCGGTCTTCCAGTCCTGTCCGCGCGGAATGGAGGGCCAGGCGTCGATGCCCACGGCCTTCGGTTTCACGGCCTGCCACACGTCGATGTAGGGATGGCCGGTGACCATCACGTGCGGACCTAGATTCGCGGTGAGATGCTCCTCCTTGGACCCGGTGACGAGGTGGTCGGCGAGCACACCGACGCGTCGGCCCGAGCCGGGTTCGAACTCGGCCAGCCTGGCGCCGAGATTGTCGAGGCCCTCGAGTTGTTCGACGACCACGCCTTCGACCCGCAGGTCGTGCCCCCACACCCGTTCGACGAGGGCGGCGTCGTGCACGCCCTCCACCCAGATCCGGCTTCCCCGCGCCACGCGTGCGCGCAAACCCTCCACCCGGGTGGATCCCGAGGCGGATCTCGTCGGTGCGGAGGCGGGACGGATCTTCGGTTTGACGAGGGTGACGGGTGCTCCGTCGACCAGGAAGGCCGCGGGGCGCATCGCGAACAGACGGGTGCGTCCCTGCGCGTCCTCGAGCCGCACGAAGTCGCCGTCGTGGGTCTTCTCGATTCCCACGATCGCGCCGCACCAGCCGGATGCGGCGTCCTCGACGACGACGCCGCGCTCCGCTGCGAGTTCGGGAACGGCCTTCTTCTTGGTGCGGGCGTGACCGGCGTAGATGTCGCCGCCGTAGATATCGCGTGGGCTCACGCCAGTCCACCCTAGGACATTGCGCGGGACCGCTCGCGCTGCCACGCCGGACCGCCGTGCGCGGTCGCCGTATGCTTTCGGGGTGAGTTCTCCGAGCCTGACGCTGACCGTGTGGGCGGGGTCGTGGCTGTCCGGTCACGCCTCCCCCGACGATGTGATCGATGCGCTGCACGAGTGGGCGCCGATGCATCTCGTGGGTGCCCACGATGCGGCGACGGCCTCCGCGGCGGATCTGCCCGACAAGGGTGTCGCCGACGGTGCCGCCCTGCTGCTCACCCTGATCCGCCGCGTCGATTCCGCCGCCGGCGCCGGTCTGCATCTCGTCCTTCCCGCCCCGGGCGACGTCCGCGCGTTGCCTGCCGGTACGGCGTTCGCCTCCGCGGCGCTGGCTGCCGGTGAAGGCGTCGTCGTGGGAGCGCCCGGAACCCCGGGGCTGGGTCTGGTACCCGTGATCGAGGGTCCGGACGTCCTACGGTGGAACGTCTTCACGCTGCCGGCGGTACCCGAGATCGCGGTCGACGGTGGTCTCGGTGCGGCCGAGTTCGCGATCCGCGAGGCGGTTCGTGATGCCGCCTCCGCGTTGAGCGGAATCCCGACGGTGGGCACCGACGGGCGCCGCACCGATCCGCGGACGGAGATCGCCGAGAAGGTCGCCGAACTCGCGCGGCACCGCTATCCCCCGTCACTGCCCGCACGTGCCGTGCGCGTCCTCGACACCGCAGACCAGGTCGCGGCGATCCTCACCGTGGCCGGTCGCGGAGGGGGTCTGCGGGCCGGTTCGGTGTCCGCCGCCACCGGCCGCGAGGGCGCGCTGCAGCCGCTGTGGGCCGCGGTCCGCGAGGCCCGCACCGGTGCGGTCGCGGCGGCTCTGCGGGCCGAGCACCATCACTGACCGCGGCCCACAGTGCGCGTCAACTCCAGTGCGCGTCAACTCCAGTGCGCGTCAACTCCAGTGCGCGTCGACTCCAGTGCGCGTCAACTCCGTTGCGCGGTGACCAACAGGTACTCCCAATTCATCGCTCCCCCACCGAGATCGTGACGTTGGGCGAGTTCGAGCAGGTCGAGATCGAGAGCCGCGACCCGATCGTGGTCGTCCGCGATGTTGCGGTACACCGCGATGGTGGGGCCGTAGGCGGACTTGAAGAACTCGCGGAAGTCCTCCCCGGTCGCGAAGCGTTCGACGCGCAGGTTCTCGGTGCGTGCCTGCAGGTCGGTGACACGGTCGCCGATCAGCTCGCGCACGTGCACCTCGTCGCCCCACAGCGGCGGCGGCTGTGCACCCGGCGGGGGCGGTGGCGCATACGGTTTCATCGTCGCGAACATCTGCCCGATGAAGCCGGTGGGGGTCCAGCTCAGTAGCCCGATACGTCCGCCCGGGCGGGTCACCCGGAGCAGTTCGTCGGCCGCGGCCCGGTGGTGGGGCGCGAACATCACTCCCACGCAAGAGATCACGGCATCGAAGCTCGCATCGTCGAACGGGAGCGCTTCGGCATCGGCTTCCTGCCAGTCGAGCGTCGCACCTGCCGCTTCGGCGTCACGGCGGCCGACCTCGAACAGTTCCGGGGTCAGGTCGGTCGCGAGCACCGTCGCACCGGTGAGCGCGGCGGGGATCGACGCATTGCCCGATCCGGCGGCGATGTCCAGGACACGGTCGCCCGGACCGATTCCGGTCGCGGCCACGAGAGCGGGGCCGAGTTCGGCGATGACCTCGGTCGCCACCGCTGGATAGTTGCCGAGTGCCCACATCGCCCGGTGCTTGGCCTTCAGGGCGAGATCGGCGTCGTGTGTCGTGGAGATGTCGGTCATCAGAGGATTCCTCCTGTCGAGGGACCCGGCTTCGGCACCGTCTCGGAAGCGGCCCGGGTCACGAATCGACTGTAGGAACGCGGACGCGGTGTCCTCCAGTACACAATCTGTACTGCACCGCCGCTCATCCGTGCTGGTCGCGGCGGTCGGACCGGCCTACGATCCGATCATGGGCCCGCCCTACCACCAGTTCTGTCCCGTCGCCAAGGCGATGGAGTTGTTCGACGAGAGGTGGACGCTGCTCGTGGTGCGCGAACTCGTGCTCGGCAGCGAACGGTTCAACGACCTCCGACGCGGCCTGCCCCGCATGTCGCCGACGCTGTTGTCGAAGCGGATGCACCAGCTCACAGCGGCGGGCATCGTGCAGCGCCTCGAGGACGGAAACGACGTCCGATACGTGCTCACCCCGGCGGGACGCGATCTCGAGACCGTCGTCGACGCACTCGGTGCGTGGGGCACGCGGTGGACCGGGAAACTCGGCGAGGTCGACCTCGATCCGCGACTGCTGATGTGGGACATGCACCGGCACGTCGACCATGCGGCCCTGCCGGAATCCCGGGTGGTCGTGGAGTTCGTCTTCCCGACGGTCACTCACGCGTCGCGCCGGTGGTGGATGGTCATCACGCCGCACGACGTCGACGTGTGCGACGAGGACCCGGGATTCGAGGTCTCGATCCGGGTGACGACGGGACTGCGGGAGCTGACCGAGATCTGGCGTGGCGAAGCGACCTGGCCGGACGCGTTGCGCTCGGGCGCCGTAGTCGTCGACGGTCCGAGCGCCCTGCGCCGATCGCTGCCCCGCTGGTTCGACTCCCCTCTGGCCTCACCGGCCGGGCACTCCGCCCGGTGAGGCTCGGAGGCATCTATCCGTTCGCGGCGGGCCGGGACGGGCGTTTCGGCGGCTCACAGCACCCGACGGCGCACAGGCTCCCGTTGCACGCGGACCCGAGCAGCGGTTCGGTGCCGCAGCGACGGGCGGTGACCCCCTCCCGCTGTTCCTCGACGAGCTCGCGGACGAGTTGCGCGAAGCGCGGGTCGGTTCCGGCCGTCGCCGCACGAGAGAAGCCCATGCCCAGCTCAGCGGCCCGATCGCGAGCCTCGGTATCGAGATCCCACACGACCTCGAGATGATCGGAGACGAACCCGACCGGCACGACCACGACGGCTCGGACTCCCCGTTCGTGCAGCGCATCGATGTGGTCGACGATGTCGGGTTCGAGCCACGGCACCTGCGGCGGACCGGACCGCGACTGCCACACCAGGTCGTAGTCGCCCTCGCCGAGCGCCTCGGCCACCAACCGCGCCGCTTCGGCGACCTGCCGGCTGTAGAGACGGCCGCCCTCCTCCGGCGGACCACCGGTCGCGTCGAAGGAGGTCGGAACGGAGTGCGCGGTGAACACCACGCGCGCGGAATCGCGCACGTCGTCGGCGAGTTCGACGCGGGCCGCGCGCACGGCGTCGGTGACGGCATCGAGGAACAGCGGGTGGTCGTAGAAGTGCCGCAGCTTCGTCAGCTGCGGGGCGTCCTCGACGGCGTCCCGCGCCCGCGCGATGTCCTCGTGGTACTGCCGGCAACCCGAGTAGCCGCCCCAGGCGGAGGTCGCGAACACCAGGGCGTTACGGATCCCTTCGTCGCGCATCCGCGCGACGGTGTCCTCGACCATGGGATGCCAGTTGCGGTTGCCGAAATAGATCGGCAGATCGATACCGTGCACGTCGAACTCGGCGCGGACGGCGTCGATGATCGCCCGGTTCAAGGCGTTGATCGGCGAGACACCCCCGAAGTGCAGATAGTGCTGCGCGACCTCGTCGAGTCGTTCCGGCGGGATCCCTCGTCCGCGGGTGACGTTCTCGAGGAACGGCCGCACGTCGTCGGGTCCTTCCGGTCCGCCGAACGACAGCAGCATCAGCGCGTCGTACGCCCCGGGGGTGTTCGTCATGGGAGTGCCTTCCGTCGTACGGTCAGCTGCCGAAGCCGACCTGGGAGTGGAAACCACCGTCGACGTAGACGATGGATCCCGTTGTCCCGGGTAGCCAGTCGGACAGCACCGCACACACGGTCTTCGCCACGGGCGTCGGATCGTCGACGTCCCAGCCGATCGGGGACGCCGCCGACCACCCCTCGTTCAGACGGTTCATCTCCGCGCCCGGGCCGGTCGCGTCGCCCGCGATGGCCTTGGCCGCGAGCGTCTTGATCGGGCCGGCGGCGACGAGGTTCGAACGGATACCGCGCGGGCCGACTTCCTTGGCCACGTAGCGGTTCACCGACTCGAGCGTCGCCTTGGAGACACCCATCCAGTTGTAGAACGGCACGGCCCGGGACGGGTCGAAGTCCATTCCGACGATCGAACCGCCCTCGTTCATGACGGGTAGGACGGCCTTGGCGAGCGCGCCGTAGGAGTAGGCCGACACCTCGAGCGCCACCGCGACGTCCGTCCAGGGCGCGTCGAGGAACGGGCTGCCCAGGCAGGACCGGGGTGCGAAACCGATGGAGTGGACGACACCGTCGATCCCCTCCGGTGCGAGTTCGCGGATCTTGTCGGCGAGACCGTCGAGATCCTCCTGGTTCTGCACGTCGAGGCAGATCGCCGGCGGCACCGGCTGCGGGAGACGCTGCGCGATCCGGTCGATCAACCGGAGTCGCTCGAAGCCGGTGATGATCACCTTCGCGCCCTGTTCCTGCGCGGCCTTCGCGGTGTGAAAGGCGATCGAGGCATCGGTGATGATGCCGGTGACGAGAATGGTCTTGCCCTCGAGCAGTCCGCCCATGAGTGTGTCGGTCCTCCAGTGAGATTCGGATGTGGTCGCGAGACCGTCAGTGGCCCATGCCCATGCCGCCGTCGACCGGGATCACGGCGCCGGAGACGTAGGCGGAGTCGTCGGAGGCCAGGAAGCTGACGACGGCTGCGACGTCCTCGGGCTTGCCGAGTCGCTGCAGCGGGATGAACTTCTTCGCCGTGTCGCGCAGGTCGTCTGACAGATCCGCAGTCATGTCGGTCTCGATGAAACCGGGAGCGACGACGTTGGCCGTGATCGATCGCGAACCGAGTTCGCGGGTGACCGAACGGGCGAGCCCGATGACACCGGCCTTCGAGGACGCGTAGTTGATCTGACCGGCCTGACCGGCGAGGCCGACCACGGAGCCGAGGAAGATCATGCGGCCCCAACGGGCACGGAGCATCGCACGGTTGGCGCGCTTGGCGCACCGGAAGGCGCCGGTGAGGTTCGCGTCGATCACCGAGCTGAACTGGTCCTCGGTCATGCGCATCAGCAGGGTGTCGTCGGTGATGCCCGCATTCGCGACGAGCACCTCGACGGGACCCTGATGCTCCTCGACCTCCTTGAACGCGGCGTCGACCGAGTCGGTGTCGGTGACGTCGCACCGCACACCGAACAGGTCGTCGGGCGCGCCCGAACCGCGGTGGGTCACGGCGACCCTGTGGCCGTCCGCCTGCAGGCGACGGGCGACGGCGAGGCCGATCCCGCGGTTTCCACCGGTGACGAGGACGGATCGGGGGGTGGCACCCGCGCGCGTGGACGCTGCGGCACTATCTGCGTCAGTCATGCATTCCAACCTATCTGGTGGCCTGGCCGGGACGGAAAACGCTCCGTGAGCGTGCACAAGGTGGATCAGGGCAGCCGCTGGCGCAACACCATCGCCGCGCCGAGCCCCGCGATCACCGAGAGCGCTCCGAGCATGAGCCACGGACGGCTGGCGTCGCCGCGGGTCGTCTCGAAGCCGATCTGCTCCTCGAGCGTGTTGTAGGCGTCCTCGAGTTCTTCGAGGCTTGCCGCCGTGAAGAAGCTCCCGCCCGAGAGATTCGCGATCTCCTTGAGCGACGGATCGTCGACGGGCACGGGGATCCGATCATCCTCGATGGTGACGGTGCCCGTCTGGGTGCCGAACGAGATGGTCGAGACGGGGATTCCCTTCTCCGCCGCCTGCCGCGCCGCGGTGAAGCCCCCGCGGGGATCGTCGGGACTCTCGGGGACGGTCTGTTTGCCGTCGGACAGCAGCACGATCCGCGCGGGCGGCGCCTGGTCGCTGCCGCCGAGCACGGCGGCGAGCGTGTCGATCGACTGCATCGCCGTGAAGATCGCCTCGCCGGTCGCAGTGCGCTCGCTGAGCTGCAGGTTGTCGATCGCGGACTTGCTCGCCTCCCGGTTGGTGGTCGGCGAGACCAGGACCGAGGCGGTACCCGAGAACGCGACGAGACCGAGGTTGATGCCGGGCGTCAGGTCGTCGGCGAACTGCTTGGCCGCCTCCTGTGCGGCGGCGAGTCGTGTGGGCGCGACGTCCGTGGCCTCCATCGACAACGACACGTCGATGACAAGCACGACCGTGGCCCGGTTGCGCGGCACCCGCTGTTCGGCGGTCGGGCCGGCGAGCGCCACGGTGAGGAAGACGAGCCCGACGAGCAACAGTGCGACGGGAATGTGCCGAGCACGTCCCGGGCGGGCGGGCGCGACCTTCTCGAGCAGCTCGAGATTGGTGAAGCGCAGCGTGTTCGTCTGGCGCCGGCGCTGGACCAGCACGTATGCGCCGCCGAGGGCGGCGACGACGAACAACAGCAGCAGCCACCACGGTGAAGTGAAACCGGACAGGCTCATCGTCCCCCCTGCCGTGCGGGTGCGCCGAAGCTGTGCCGCCGGGCCGCGACGAATCGGACGACATCGCCGATCCAGTCACGGTCGGTGCGCAACGTCAGCACCGGTGCACCTGAACTGCGCAGCGCCTGGTGCACGGCCGCGCGATGCTCGACGGCGGCCTGCGCATAGTCGGCCCGCAGTTCGGGAGTAGTCGTGAATTCACGGGTGCGGCCCGTTTCCGGGTCGTGCAGCACCACGTCGCCCAGATCGGGCAGTTCGAGGTCGCGGCGATCGACGATCTCGACAGCGAGCAGTTCGTGCCGGCCGGACAGTGCCCGCAGGGAGCGCTCCCAGTCGAGAGGGCCGAGGAAATCGCTCACCACGACCGCCAGACCGCGGCGGCGCTGGGGACGTCGCAGCGACTCGACGAGCCCCCGGAGATCACCGCGGGTCCCGTCGGGTGCGTGCGGGGTTGTCGCGACGGTACGCAACAACGATTGGGCGTGCAGCCGCCCACCACGCGCGGGGACGCGGGCCGTCTCGTTGCCGGTGGAGATCACCGCGCCGATCCGATTCCCGCTGCCGGTGGTCAGATGCGCGAGCGCGGCCACCGCTGCGATCGCCAGGTCGCGCTTCTCACACATGCCGGTACCGAAGTCCAGGCTGGCCGAGAGGTCGACCGCGAGCCACGTCTCGAGTTCCCGGTCGGCGACGGTCTGCCGCACGTGCGGGTGCGTCGTGCGCGCGGTGACCGACCAGTCCATCTGCCGCACGTCGTCACCCGGCTGGTACTCGCGGGCGTCCCCCGGCTCGGAACCGGGGCCCGGGATCAGACCGAGATGGTCGCCGTGCAGGACGCCGTCGAGACGGCGCCGCACGGTGAGCTCGAGGGTGCGGAGCGCGGCGGTGAGCGCGGGATCGCGCAATTCACCGGTCCGGAACCGCGGTGGCGACCCGTCGTGAGGACGTGTGCTCACCGCGCGCCCGCACCTCCCTGCGGATCAGGTGCACCGATGGGCGCCTGCTGACCGGCAGCGGCCCGCGGATCGGCAGGGGCCGGGCCGGGGGTCGCGGTCGGCACGGGTGCGTTCGCCTGGGGCGCGACCTGCGGAAGACCCACGGTCTGCAGGATTCGGGTGATGATCTGGTCCGGGGAGACGTCGTCCGCGAGCGCGTCGTAGGACAGCACCAGGCGGTGGCGGAGCACATCGGGGATGACGTCGACGATGTCCTGCGGCACCACGTAGTCGCGACCGCGCACGAGCGCCAGGGCACGCGCCGAGGAGATGATGCCGAGCGTCGCGCGGGGCGAGGCGCCGTAGGCGATCCAGCCCTGCACGTCGTGCAGGCCGAGCTCGGCGGGCCGACGCGTCGCGAAGATGACCCTCACCACGTAGTCGACGAGCGCGTGGTGCACGAACACACGGCCGGCGATCTTCTGCAGGCGCAGGAGCTGCTCGTTGTCGAGCACCTGCTTCGGCTCGGGAGCGGCGACACCCATCCGGTAGACGATCTCGCGTTCCTCCTCCACCGACGGATAGTCGACGAGGACCTTGAACAGGAAACGGTCGCGCTGCGCTTCCGGCAGCGGATAAACGCCCTCGTTCTCGATGGGGTTCTGCGTCGCCATCACGAGGAACGGCTCGGGCATCGGGAAGGTCTTGCCACCGATCGTGACGTGGCGTTCGGCCATCACCTCGAGCAGCGCCGACTGCACCTTCGCCGGGGCGCGGTTGATCTCGTCGGCGAGCACGAAATTCGCAACGACCGGTCCGAGTTCTGTGTCGAACTCCTCGCGTCCCTGCCGGTAGATGCGGGTACCGACGAGGTCCGTCGGCACGAGGTCGGGAGTGAACTGCACGCGGGAGAACGACCCACCGACGACCTTCGCGAAGGTCTCGACGGCCAGCGTCTTCGCGACACCGGGAACGCCTTCGAGCAGCACGTGCCCGCGCGCGAGCACACCGACCAGCATCCGCTCGACCAGCAGGTCCTGGCCGACGATCACGCGCTTGACCTCGTAGATGGCCCGTTCGAGGAGACGGACGTCGTCGGCGGGGTCGTACGCCTTCGCAGGAGCGTCGCCGGGTTTCCGCATGTTCGCGCCGGACACCTGCGGAGCCGGACCGTTCGCACCGGCCGCCTTCGGCGCCGGCGCGGCACCCGCCGCAGCCTGGTTGTTCTTGCGTCCGTCGTTACCGCCCTGGTCGCCCGGCGTCGCCGAACCGGACGTCCCACCCTCGCGTGAGGTCACCAACAATCCACCGCTTTCGCCTACGTCGCTCCGCTGGAAACACCTGCTGCACCACTATTGCAGGTGACGGCTCGGTGTGTCGTCGCCCCTGCACCGACCGGGAGACGGCACCCGGAAACGACCGGATGGCACCCGCCCTCGGTGGTACGAGGGCCGCGGCAAACCTCGCCCTCACGACACCATGCGCACCACGTACGGTGTCATGCCGCCCCAGCGTACCGGCGAGATCTTCACGAACGATCCCGACTGCGGCGCCTCGAGCATCTGCCCGTCGCCGAGATACAGCGCGACGTGCTGGCTGGCGTTGGGCCCGTAGAAGATCATGTCGCCCCGTCTCATCTGCGACGACGGAACCTGGGTACCGGCCGTGTACTGGTAGCCGGTGTAGTGCGGGAGCGAGATGCCGATGCCCGCGAACGCGTAGATCATCAGTCCGGAGCAGTCGAAGCCGACCTTGGCGTAGTCGCCGTGGACATCGGCGACGCCGCCGTCGCGGATACCGCGGGTCGGGCCGTTCTCGTTGCCACCGCCCCACGCGTACGGGACGCCGATCTGGGACATCGCACGGTCGATGACGATCTCCACCGCAGCGGGACCGGTGACGGACGGACGCGACGGGATCCCGGGCGTCGAATTCGGTGTGGAGGGGCGGGAACCCGATCCCCCGGTCCCCGATCCGGGGGTCTCCACGACGGGGTCGCCCGGATCCGGGTTCTCCCAGTCGATCCCACCGTCGTCGCCGCTGTCCTCGTCTTCGTCCTCGTCGGGGATCGTGCCGCTGTCGGTGCCATCCGGGACGGATCCATCGTCGGTACCGTCTGGGACGGTTCCACCGTCGGTACCGTCTGGGACGGTTCCACCGTCGGTACCGTCTGGGACCGTGGCGTCGTCGGTGTAGTCCGGTGCAGCCGTGTCGGTGCCACTCGTATCGGTGCCACTCGTATCGGTGTCACTGCCCTCCGGCGCTCCGGATTCGGTGGTGACCTCACCCGGTGAGGCGACGTCGCTCTCGCCGGTCGACGGAGACTCCTCGATCAGCGTGTGGGGGCGACGGCCGTTGGCGAGTTCCGCCGCACGTTCCCGGGCTGCGGCGTCGGCGGCGACACGCTCGGCTGCCGCGGCTGCCGCGACCCGTGCCTCCTCGGCGGCCGCCGCGGCAGCTGCTTCCTCGGCTGCGCGGCGACGATCCCAGTCCTGGTACTGCGCGCGTTGCCCTTCCAGGCCCGCAACGTTCACGCGGGCCCGGTCGAGTTCGCTCTGCGCGTTCGCACGTTCCTGCTCGATGCGCGACTTCTCCGCGGCCTGCCGACCGAGTTCCGCTCGCGCGACGGCAATCGCGGCCTCGGCCTCGGCCCTGCGCTGCTCGGCGGCTTCCGCCGCCGCGTCGGCCTCGAGCTTGGCCGCGCGTGCCCGCGAGTGGGAGTTGGCCTCCTGGGCCCGGGCGCGCTGGAGCGCATCGAGCACCGCGGCGCGCCCGGCGGATAGCAACCGCATGACCTGGGCGCGGTCGAGCAGATCGTCGGGACCGTCGACGTCGAGGAAGGCCGCGAGGGAGACCGAGTTGGCGCCACGGGTGTAGCTGTCGCGGACGAACGCGTCGAAGTTCTTCTGGGCAGCGAAGATCCGGTCGGCGGCGTCGTCGAGTGCGCGGCGGGAATCCACGACCACCCGTTCGGCGAGATCCGCTGCGTCGCGCGCGCTCTGGAGATCGACGAGGGCGCGGTTGACGTCCTCGCGGCGGATGGCGACCTGCGCGTCGAGCTCGGCGAGCTGCTGATCCGCGCCGGCGATCCGGACGATCAGCTGCCCGACCCGGTCGATGTTGGCCGCGACGGCCGCACCAGCGCGGTCGATCTCGGCGTCCGAAGGGTTCGGCGGCGGGGGCGGTGCGGCGGACGCCGTCGTGGTCACGGTAAGGAGCACGGCTGTGACCAACCCCAAACCGGCGAGGAGCGTGCCGGCGCGCGTCCGCGGGGTGCGACCGGGCGTCGGACCGTCGGGTCGACGGCCTGCAGTGAGCGTCGTGGCGGTGCCGTCCGGCCCCGACCGTCGCGGAATCCCTCCGTGGATACCGAACCGTCTCACTTGCATCTCCCTCGGTCGCACCTGGTGGCCGAGACATCCGGCCGGACGACCCGAGGAAGGCAGGCAGCATCCGCTCGCCGTGGGTGCCCCACGGCTCACACGCTGCAGTCGTACACCGGCTGCGGACAGCGTCCCCACGAGCCGGGTTGTGACACACCTTCCCCAAGAGCGTCATGAAAACCGTACGACACCTCAGGGGTATGTCGCATGACAGTCACGAAGATCGGCCGGAAGAACTCCGAAAGAACACGGTGCGGACACCGAGGAACACCGTGAGGACACCGAACGATCTTCCCTGCCGGATTCCGTCACGGTCGGGGCGAGGACAACCCGGAGACGATCTCCGCGGTGACGGAAAGAGACCTCAGACGTCCTTGGCCGATGACGATCCGTTACCTCCGGCAACGGTCGCGTCACCGTCCGCGCGGCGGCGTTTGGCGAGCCAGGTCGCGCCGGCCGCAAGGGCGACCACTGCGACGATCAGCAGCGTCATCAGCGTCCAGGGCGGTGACGGCTCGAGCACCGAGTCGACGAAGTTGCGTGTGGAGACCACCGGATCGCCGGTGTAGGTGCGATCCTGGGCGGCCTCGAGAGTGACGCGGTCGAGATCCTCGCTGAATGTCCCGACCCATCCCGGACTGAGGACCAGCACCGTTCCGCCGTCCTCGGCGCCGACCTCCGTCGCGAGGTCGCGCAGCTGCGAATCCATACGGGGGTCCCGGTCGAGCACGACCACGCTGAGGTCGATCCCGTTCTCCTGCGCGCGCTGCACCTCGGCGACGAGGTCGTCGACGTACTGCGAGGGCGCCGCCACCTGGTCGTCGGCGAGATCGGCGAGCACTTTTTCGACCGAGACCCCGGCGGGAAGATCCGTGAGCGCAGGGCCCGGTATACGAAGCAGTGGCGCAGACATCTCTCTCCGGTGGTGCTGGGGCAGAAGCCGGGCGATACGGCGATCCGGCCGTGCGGAGACGACACGAAGAGCCACACCCGTGGGCAAGGCAGAACATTACGCGATCGCGCGACGGCGGCTCGAAGCACTCGTCGCGAGCAGGACCGATGCCGGCGGGACGCTTCGTCGACACGACGGACCCGACTTCGGTTCAATACAGGACAAGCGTACTGTTAGAATCGAGGGCGAGACGCCACGACTACTGCATCCGGGCCACGGGCCGCGGGCGGACGTCGTGTGCCTCGCTTCAGCCGTCGACACAGCCCCGTCGGCGGCCAGCCGAAACGACGAGTGGAGCTGACGTGAGCACCAGTAGTGATTCGTTCGGCGCCAAGGGTTCGCTGCAGGTCGGAGACAACTCCTACGAGATCTTCCGCCTGTCGGCCGTCCCCGGCACCGAGAAACTTCCTTACTCTTTGAAGGTCCTGGCCGAGAACCTGCTGCGCACCGAGGACGGTGCCAACATCACGACCGATCACATCCGGGCCATCGCCAACTGGGATCCCTCCGCCGACCCGAGCATCGAGATCCAGTTCACGCCCGCACGCGTGATCATGCAGGACTTCACGGGCGTCCCCTGTGTCGTCGACCTCGCCACCATGCGTGAGGCCGTGACCACCCTGGGCGGCGACCCGAACAAGGTCAACCCCCTCTCCCCCGCCGACATGGTCATCGATCACTCGGTGATCCTCGACTACTTCGGTCGCGCCGACGCCCTCGAGCGCAACGTCGACCTCGAGTACGAGCGCAACGGCGAGCGCTACCAGTTCCTGCGCTGGGGCCAGGGCGCCTTCGACGACTTCCGCGTCGTCCCCCCGGGCATGGGCATCGTCCACCAGGTCAACATCGAGTACCTCGCCCCGACCGTCATGGTCCGCAACGGGCAGGCCTACCCCGACACCTGCGTCGGCACCGACTCGCACACGACGATGGTCAACGGCCTCGGCGTGCTCGGCTGGGGCGTCGGCGGCATCGAGGCCGAGGCCGCGATGCTCGGCCAGCCGGTCTCCATGCTCATCCCGCGCGTGGTCGGCTTCAAGCTCACCGGTGAGATCCAGCCCGGCGTGACCGCGACCGACGTCGTGCTCACCGTCACCGACATGCTGCGCAAGCACGGCGTCGTCGGCAAGTTCGTCGAGTTCTACGGCGCCGGCGTGGCCGAGGTCCCCCTCGCCAACCGCGCGACCCTCGGCAACATGAGCCCCGAGTTCGGTTCGACCGCAGCGATCTTCCCGATCGACGGAGAGACCATCAACTACCTGCGCCTGACCGGCCGCAGCGACGAGCAGCTCGCTCTCGTCGAGGCGTACGCCAAGGAGCAGGGCCTGTGGCACGACCCGAACCGCGAGCCCGAGTTCTCCGAGTACCTCGAGCTCGACCTGTCGACGGTCGTCCCGTCGATCGCCGGCCCGAAGCGCCCGCAGGACCGCATCCTGCTGTCCGAGTCGAAGGTCGCCTTCCGCAAGGACATCCACAATTACGTGGAGGAGAACCTCCCGGCCGAGCACACCAAGCTCGACGAGGCCGTCGAGGAGACCTTCCCGGCGTCCGACCCGGCCGTGCTGTCCTTCGCGGACGACGGTGCCGTCGACGTCCACTCGGCCGCCAACGGTGCCCACGGACGTCCGTCGAAGCCGGTCAAGGTCGTCTCGGAGGAGCGCGGCGAGTTCGTCCTCGACCACGGCGCCGTCGTGGTGGCGGGCATCACCTCCTGCACCAACACCTCCAACCCGTCGGTCATGCTCGGCGCCGCGCTGCTCGCCCGCAACGCCGTCGAGAAGGGCCTGTCCACCAAGCCGTGGGTCAAGACCAACATGGCTCCGGGTTCGCAGGTCGTCAACGACTACTACGAGAAGGCCGGCCTGTGGCCGTACCTCGAGAAGCTCGGCTTCTACCTCGGTGGCTTCGGTTGCACCACGTGCATCGGTAACACCGGGCCGCTGCCCGAGGAGATCTCGAAGGCCGTCAACGACAACGACCTCTCGGTCACCGCGGTGCTCTCCGGCAACCGCAACTTCGAGGGTCGTATCTCCCCCGACGTGAAGATGAACTACCTGGCCTCGCCGCCGCTGGTCATCGCGTACGCGCTCGCGGGCACGATGGACTTCGACTTCGAGACCGACGCGCTGGGCAAGGACAAGGACGGCAACGACGTCTTCCTGAAGGACATCTGGCCTTCCGCCCAGGAGATCGACGACACCATCAAGTCGGCGATCAACCAGGACATGTTCCGCAAGTCCTACGCCGACGTCTTCAAGGGCGACGAGCGCTGGCAGAACCTCGAGACCCCCGAGGGCGACACCTTCGCGTGGGACGAGGACTCGACGTACGTCCGCAAGGCTCCGTACTTCGAGGGCATGACGATGGAGCCGGACGCGGTCAGCGACATCAAGGGCGCTCGCGTCCTCGCGCTGCTCGGCGATTCGGTCACCACCGACCACATCAGCCCGGCCGGTCCGATCAAGCCGGGTACCCCGGCCGCGCAGTACCTCGACGCCCACGGTGTCGAGCGCAAGGACTACAACTCGCTCGGTTCGCGTCGTGGCAACCACGAGGTCATGGTCCGCGGCACCTTCGCGAACATCCGTCTGCAGAACCAGCTGCTCGACGGGGTCTCCGGTGGTTACACCCGCGACTTCACCCAGGACGGTGCTCCGCAGGCGTTCATCTACGACGCCTCGCAGAACTACCAGAAGGCCGGCATCCCGCTGGTCGTCCTCGGTGGCAAGGAGTACGGTTCCGGCTCCTCGCGTGACTGGGCCGCCAAGGGCACCCGCCTGCTCGGCGTCAAGGCCGTCATCACCGAGTCCTTCGAGCGCATCCACCGCTCGAACCTCATCGGCATGGGCGTCATCCCGCTGCAGTTCCCGGCGGGCGAGTCGGCCGCGTCGCTGGGCCTGACCGGCACCGAGGTCTTCGACATCGAGGGCATCGAGAAGCTCAACGAGGGCGTCACGCCGAAGACCGTCAAGGTCACGGCGACCAAGGACAACGGCGAGAAGGTCACCTTCGACGCTGTCGTCCGCATCGACACCCCCGGTGAGGCGGACTACTACCGCAACGGCGGCATCCTGCAGTACGTGCTGCGGAACATGATCCGCGGCTGAGAGCAGTGCTCGTGACCCGATCGGTCACATCCGTGTGAAGCGGCGGGCCCGGGACGAGACTCGTCTCGGGCCCGCCGTCTCCATCGAGCCGAAAGGAAGTGGCGCGTGCCCAAGGTCAGTGAGGACCATCTCGCCGCGCGGCGCAGGCAGATCCTCGACGGTGCCCGTCGCTGCTTCGCCGAATACGGTTACGACGGCGCGACCGTGCGACTGCTCGAAGATGCCACGGGTCTGTCCCGTGGCGCGATCTTCCACCATTTCAAGGACAAGGACGGACTGTTCCTCGCCCTCGCCCAGGAGGATGCGAGACGGATGGCCGACGTCGCGGCCAACGAGGGTCTCGTGCAGGTCATGCGCGACATGCTGTCCTCCCCCGACCAGTTCGACTGGCTCGGGACGCGGCTCGAGATCACGCGCCGTCTCCGCACCGACCCCGAGTTCGCGAGGGCGTGGACGCAGCATTCGGCCGAACTCACCGAGGCCACCGTCGGACGCCTCGAACGGCAGCGGGAAGCGGGCCGGCTGCGCGACGACGTGCCGACGGAAGTCGTCCTGGGTTATCTAGACCTCGTGCTCGACGGACTCGTCGCCCGCCTCGCTTCTGGGCACACCGAACAGGACCTCGTCGCGGTTCTGGACCTCGTCGAGGAATCCGTGCGCCGGCGCGACTGATGCGCCGGATCCGTTCCTCACGCCTTCTCGTCGCTCGCTGCCGCCCGACGACGGTTCGGGCCGCCGCGGCCCCGCAGCCGCACCTGCGACTCCACGAGAACGTTGTGCACGAAACCGTAGGATCGACCGGTTTCCTGCGCGAGCCTCCGAATGCTCGCGCCTTCCTCGTAGCGGCGCTTCAGATCCTCCTGCAAGCGGTCCCGCGATTCCCCTGTAACTCGGGCTCCCTTCGCGTAGGTCGTCTCTCCACCACCGGAATTTCGCGCCATCGGATCCTCCCTGCGCCCTCGCCAAAGGTCCCTTTCCCAGGCTAGAGGACTGTCAGGTTGCGCGGACGCAGATCGGACCAGCGGGAGCGGATCGGGGGACGGATCCGACCGGAGGCCCGATCAGGCGAGCTGGATGAGCTCGAGGTATTCCTGGGACCAGTGGTCCTCGGTTCCGTCGGGAAGCAGGATCACACGTTCCGGGTCGAGGGCCTCGGCCGCACCCGGATCGTGGGTGACCAGCACGACGGCACCCTCATAGCTGCGCAGGGCGTCGAGCACCTGCTCGCGCGAGACGGGATCGAGGTTGTTGGTCGGCTCGTCGAGGAGCAGCACGTTCGCCGCGGACGAGACGAGCCCCGCCAGGGCGAGTCGCGTCTTCTCACCGCCGGAGAGCGTTCCGGCCGGCTGCTCGAGCTGCGGACCGGTGAACATGAACGCGCCGAGCAGTCCCCGCAGGTCCTGTTCGCCGGCGTCGGGAGCGGCGTGCCGGATGTTCTCCCATACCGTCGCCGAGTCGTCGATGGTGTCGTGCTCCTGCGCGAAGTAGCCGACCTTCAGGCCGTGACCCGGCACGAGTTCGCCGAGATCCGGCTGCTCCACACCGGCGAGCAGCCGCAGCAGCGTCGTCTTGCCGGCACCGTTGAGGCCGAGGACGACGACGCGGCTGCCCCGGTCGATCGCGAGGTCGACGCCGGTGAAGATCTCCAGGGAGCCGTAGACCTTGGTCAGCTCCTTGGCCATCAGCGGGGTCTTGCCGCACGCGGCCGGTGTGGGGAACCGGATCTTGGCCACCTTGTCGGCGACGCGCACGTCGTCGAGGTCGGCGAGCAGCTTCTCGGCGCGCTTGGCCATGTTCTGGGCGGCAGTGGCCTTGGTGGCCTTCGCTCCGAGCTTCGCGGCCTGCTTCTGCAGGGCGGACGCCTTCTTCTCGGCGTTCGCACGCTCGCGCCGGCGCCGCGCCTCGTCGGTGGCGCGTGCGTCGAGGTACTTCTTCCAGCCCATGTTGTAGACGTCGGCCTCGCCGCGCACCGCGTCGAGGAACCACACCTTGTTCACCACGTCGGCGAGCAGGTCGACGTCGTGGCTGATGACGATGAGCCCACCGTCGTGGTTCTGCAGGAAGCCGCGCAGCCAGGTGATCGAGTCGGCGTCCAGGTGGTTGGTCGGCTCGTCGAGCAGCAGCGTGGTGTCGGACTTCCCGCCGGAGCCGTCCGAGGCTGCGAACAGGATGCGGGCGAGTTCGACACGGCGGCGCTGACCACCCGACAGCGTGTGGAGGGGTTGGCCGAGGACCCGGTCGGGCAGGCCGAGGCTGTGGCAGATGCTCGCGGCCTCGGATTCGGCGACGTATCCGCCGAGCGTCGCGAAACGCTCTTCGAGCGAACCGTACTTGCGCACGGCACGGTCGCGGATCTTCTCGTCGACGGCCTCCGCCATGAGCGCCTGCTGCTTCTCCATGCTGCGGAGGATCTCGTCGAGACCTCGCGCCGAGAGCACCCGGTCCTTGGCGAGGACGTCGAGATTGCCCTCCTTGGGATCCTGCGGCAGGTAACCGATGTCTCCGGAGCGGATCACGGCGCCGGCGTAGGGTTCGCCTTCACCCGCGAGGATCCGCAGGGTCGTGGTCTTGCCGGCACCGTTACGTCCCACGAGGCCGATCCGGTCCCCGGCCTGCACCCGCAGCCCCGAGCCGGGGGCGGTGAGCAGCGTCCGCACGCCGGCGCGGACTTCGAGGTCGGTAGCGGTGATCACGCACGGGCTCCTAGAACGAAGGACGATGGATGGGTGCCATGGTGGCAAACAGCCGGGCACACGAACCACCCATTTTACAGTGACAGCATCTCTCTCCCACGGTGAGATGCACTACCCCTCGCCACGCGCGGTCGGGTTCTCCCCGTGCGCAACCTAGGCTGGCGCCCGTGACCCACCTTCCCTCCACCGACCTCGTCGTGGCCGGACTCGGCCCCGCCGGCCGTGCATTGGCGTTCCGTGCCGCCGCGGCCGGGTTGTCGGTGACGGCCGTCGACGTGCGTCCACAGCGTCGGTGGACCGCGACCTACGCGGCGTGGGCCGACGAACTGCCCGCCTGGCTGCCCGACGAGGTGGTGGCAGCACGCATCGACAGGCCCGCGGCGTGGACGACCGAGCCCCGGATCGTCGATCGTGCCTACCGGGTGCTGGACACGGCGTGCCTGCAGGACTTCCTCGCCCTCGACGCCGTCACGGTGGTCACGGGTCGGGTACGCGACGTCGATGCGGACGGCGTGGTCCTCGGCAACGGACGCCGGGTGACTGCCCGCTACGTCGTCGATGCCCGCGGGGGTCCGGCCGAACCGGAACGTGCCCAGCAGACGGCATTCGGGCTGATCGTCGACGATACGACCGCAGCTCCGGCACTCGACGGCCACGACGCCTGGTTCATGGACTGGCGCCGCGACAACGGCACGGGCCCCGACGACGTGCCGTCCTTCCTGTATGCGGTGCCGGTCGGCGACGGACGCACGATCCTCGAGGAGACCTGCCTCGTCGGTCGCCCGGCGCTCGGTCTCGGCGAACTCGAACGGCGCCTGCACATCCGCCTCGCGGCGCGAGGCGTGCGCACGATCGGCGACGAGCAGGTCGAACGGGTGCGCTTCGCCGTCGAGAGCGCACCGACGGCACCCGGGGTGATCGGCTTCGGCGCTCGCGGTGGTCTCATGCATCCGGCCACGGGATACGCGGTGGCCACCGCCCTGTCCACCGCGGATGCGGTGATCGACGCGGTGCGCCTCGGCGAGGACCCCCAGCGCGTCCTGTGGCCGGTGCGCGCCCGCTCGGTGGCGACCCTGCGGCAGATGGGACTGCGGGTCCTGCTGCGACTCGACGCACGCGGAGCGATCGAGTTCTTCGACGCGTTCTTCGCTTTGCCGGTCGAGCAGCAGCGCGCCTACCTGTCCGGTCGCGACGACGCGACTGGCGTGGCGGCCACGATGTGGCGGCTGTTCCGGGTGCTGCCGACGGGTGCGCGCGGAACCATTCTGCGTTCGCTCCGCTGATCCGCCGGGTGCGGCGTGTGGCGAAGGGCTCGGCGAACCGCCCGGTGAGTTTCGCAGCTTTCCAGCGTGCTCCCGAGGTGTCGATCATGATGGACACATGCGGTCGATCTGGAAAGGCTCACTCGCGTTCGGCCTCGTCAACGTGCCGGTGAAGGTGTACTCGGCGACCGAGTCGCACGACATCTCCTTCCACCAGGTGCACGCGAAGGACGGTGGACGGATCAAGTATCAGCGTGTGTGTACCGAGTGCGGGGAGGTCGTCCCCTACCAGGAGATCGACAAGGCGTACGACTCCGAGGACGGCGAGCGGGTCGTGCTCACCGACGAGGACTTCGAGAAACTCCCCGCCGCTGAGAAGCACGAGATTCCGGTGCTGCAGTTCGTGCCCACCGAGCAGATCGACCCGATCCTGTTCGAGAAGTCCTACTATCTCGAACCCGATTCGTCGTCGCCGAAGGCCTACGGCCTGCTCGCCGCGACTCTCGAGCAGAGCGACCGGACGGCGCTGGTGCATTTCACCCTTCGTCAGCGCACCCGGCTGGCGGCCTTGCGTACCCGTGACGGTCTGCTCATCCTGCAGACCCTGCTGTGGCCCGACGAGGTTCGCGCAGCCGAGTTCGAGTCGCTCGACGACATCGAGAAGCCGAAGCAACGCGAACTCGCGATGGCCGAGACCCTCGTCGAGTCGATGTCCGACGATTTCGATCCCACCGAGTTCACCGACGAGTACCAGGTGGAACTGCGCACGCTGATCGACGAGGCCCTCGCTCGCGGCGGCGAGAAGGTCTTCCAGGTCGCCGAACACGACACCGGCGAAGAGGACGCCGAGGTGCTCGACCTCGTGGCGGCCCTGCAGCGCAGCGTCGACGCGGCGGGCAAGAAGGTCCCGTCCGGTTCGTCCTCCGGCGGGAAGAAGTCCTCGAAGAATGACGAGGATGAAGACGAGGACGCGAAGAAGGCCCCCGCGAAGAAAACGGCGTCGAAGAGTTCGGCGGCCAAGAAGAGTCCCGCCAAGAAGAGCACGGCGAAGAAGAGTCCTGCCAAGAAGACGGCGGCCAAGAAGACCTCCGGCGAACGCAAAGGCGCCTGACCTCCGACGAGAAGTCGAAGATCAGGCGCCGAGGCTCGGAGCCGGAGACAGCCGGATCAGACGGTGAAACCGAGTGCGCGCAGCTGCTCGCGTCCGTCGTCGGTGATTTTGTCGGGACCCCACGGCGGCATCCACACCCAGTTGATGCGCAGCTCGTCGCAGAGGCCGCTGCGCACGAGTGCGCCCTTGGCCTGCTCCTCGATGACATCGGTGAGGGGGCACGCCGCCGAGGTGAGCGTCATATCCACGGTCACGGTCTCGTCGACCTCGGAGATCCCGTAGATGAGACCGAGATCGACGACGTTGATGCCGAGCTCGGGGTCGACGACGTCGCGCAGCGCTTCCTCGAGTTCGTCGAGGCGGCCCGGATCCAGCGGCGGGGCCGTGGCCGCGACCAGCGTCGAGGTCTCGTCCGCGCCGGCGTCGGCCGTCGGATTCTCGTCGGTGTTCACGGTGCCCGGTGCGGGTTCGGTCATCAGTTCTGTCCTCCGCTCGAAAGGGTGTGCGCGCCACTCGCCAGGTCGGCGGGGGCTGCGTCCACGGTCTGCGCGACCGCGTCCTTGAAGGCCATCCAGCCCAGCAACGCGCACTTCACGCGCGCCGGGTACTTCGCGACGCCGGCGAACGCGATGCCGTCGCCGATCAGGTCCTCGTCGCCTTCGACAGTGCCGCGACTGCCGACCATCTCGACGAACCCCTCGACGATCTTCAGTGCATCGCCGAGCGGAACGCCGATCACCTGGTCGGTGAGCACGGACGTCGACGCCTGGCTGATCGAGCAGCCCTGCCCGTCGTAGGAGACGTCGGCGACGGTGTCGCCGTCGATGTGCACGCGCAGGGTCACCTCGTCGCCGCAGGTCGGGTTGACGTGGTGCACTTCGGCGCCGAACGGTTCGCGCAGTCCGCGATTGTGCGGGTGCTTGTAGTGGTCCAGGATCACTTCCTGGTACATCTGCTCCATCCGCATCGGATCACGCCTCCCCGAAGAACTTCTGGGCGCGCCGGATCGCCGCGCCGAGTGCCTGCACCTCGTCCGCAGTGTTGTACACGGCGAACGACGCGCGGGCGGTCGCGGCCACCCCGAAGCGGCGGTGCAGCGGCCAGGCGCAGTGGTGTCCGACCCGGATCTCCACGCCCTCGTCGTCGAGGATCTGGCCGAGATCGTGGGCATGGATTCCGTCCACGACGAACGACACCGCCCCGCCCCGCTGTTCGGCGGTCGTGGGTCCGATGATGCGCACGCCGTCGATGCCGCCCAGCTCGGCGAGCGCAGCAACGGTCAGCTCGTGTTCGTGTGCAGCGACGGCGTCCATCCCGATGTCCTGCAGATAGCGCACGGCGGCACCGAGGCCGACGGCCTGCGAGACCATGGGCGAACCGGCCTCGAATCGCTGCGGCGGTGCGGCGAAGGTCGTGGCCTCCATCGTCACCGTCTCGATCATCGAGCCACCGGTGATGAACGGCGGCACGTCGGCGAGCAGGTCGCGGCGACCGTAGAGAACGCCGACGCCGGACGGACCGAACATCTTGTGTCCGGAGAACGCCGCGAAATCCACACCGAGGGCGCGGAAGTCGACGGCCATGTGCGGCACCGACTGGCACGCGTCGAGCACGACGATCGCGCCGACCTCCTTCGCGCGCCGCACGATCTCCTCGACGGGAGCGACCGCACCGGTCACGTTCGACTGGTGCGTGAACGCCACGACCTTCACAGCGTCGGTCAGCGTCAGCGAATCGAGATCGATGCGACCGTCGTCGGTGACCCCGTACCAGCGCAGGGTGGCACCCGTGCGCCGCGCGAGTTCCTGCCACGGAACGAGATTCGCGTGGTGCTCGAGCTCGGTGACGACGATCTCGTCACCGGGGCCGAGCCGGTGCGGGAACCGGTCGTCGGCGAAGGCGTACGCGACGAGGTTGAGCGACTCGGTGGCGTTCTTGGTGAACACCACCTCGTCGACGTCGACCCCGACGAAGGACGCGATGACGGCGCGGGCGTCCTCGTACGAGTCGGTCGCCTCCTCCGACAACGCATGCGCACCGCGGTGCACGGCCGCGTTCCGCGTCGCGAGGAACTCACGCTCGGCGTCGAGCACCTGTACCGGGCGCTGGGAGGTGGCCCCCGAGTCGAGGTAGACCAGGGGTTTGCCGTCGCGCACCGTGCGCGCGAGGATCGGGAAATCGGCCCTGATCCGGGCGATGTCCAAGGTCCGCACCGGCACCGTCATCCGATCACGCTCCTTGCGTTGCTGCCTGGGTGAAACGAACGTAGCCGTTGGTCTCGAGCTCGTCGGCGAGCTCCGGGCCACCGGACTCGACGACGCGGCCACCCACGAAGACGTGCACGAACTGCGGCTTGATGTAGCGCAGGATGCGGGTGTAGTGGGTGATGAGCAGGACGCCGCCGTTCTCGTTCTCCTGGTAGCGGTTCACGCCCTCGGAGACGACGCGCAGCGCGTCCACGTCGAGGCCGGAGTCGGTCTCGTCGAGGATGGCGATCTTCGGCTTGAGCAGACCCAGCTGCAGGATCTCGTGGCGCTTCTTCTCACCGCCGGAGAAGCCCTCGTTGACGCTGCGCTCGCCGAAGGCCGGATCGATGTCCAGCTCGGACATCGCCTGCTTGACCTCCTTGACCCAGTGGCGCAGCTTGGGGGCCTCGCCGCGCACGGCGGTCGCGGCGGTGCGGAGGAAGTTCGACATCGACACGCCGGGCACCTCGACCGGGTACTGCATGGCGAGGAACAGGCCGGCGCGGGCGCGCTCGTCGACGCTCATCTCGAGCACGTCCTCACCGTTGAGGGTGATGCTGCCCGAGGTGATCTCGTACTTGGGGTGGCCGGCGATCGCGTACGACAGGGTGGACTTGCCGGAGCCGTTGGGGCCCATGATGGCGTGCGTCTCACCCGAGCGGACCGTGAGGTTCACGCCCTTGAGGATGTCGATCGGCTCGGCGTTCTCGTCGGTCTGTGCGACGCGGACGTGCAGGTCCTTGATCTCGAGGACGTTCGAAGGTGTGGACATCGAAATGCGTTTCCTTAGTGGAGAGGTATCGGGAGTACGGGGAGACGGCCGTCAGGCGCCGACGGCGGCGAGTTCCGCCTCGATGGCGGCCTCGAGCCGTTCGCGGACCTCGGCGACCGTGATGCGCTCGAGCAGCTCGTGGAAGAAGCCGCGGACGACGAGGCGACGCGCTTCCTCCTCGGAGATACCGCGAGCACGCAGGTAGAACAGCTGCTCGTCGTCGAAGCGGCCGGTCGCCGACGCGTGTCCGGCACCGACGATCTCACCGGTCTCGATCTCGAGGTTCGGCACGGAGTCGGCGCGCGCACCGTCGGTGAGCACCAGGTTGCGGTTGAGCTCGAAGGTGTCGGTGCCCTCGGCCTCGGCGCGGATGAGCACGTCGCCGATCCACACGGTGTGCGCGTCGGGCTTGCCGGAGGCCGGATCGCCCTGCAGCGCACCCTTGTACACGACGTTCGACTTGCAGTTCGGCTGCGAGTGGTCGACGAGCAGGCGCTGCTCGAAGTGCTGGCCGGCGTCGGCGAAGTACAGGCCGAGCAGTTCGGCGTCGCCGCCGGGGCCGTCGTACTTGGTGGTCGCCGACACGCGCACGAGATCGCCGCCGAGCGCCACGGTGAAGTGGCGAAGCACGGCATCGCGGCCGACGCGAGCGTGGTGCGCGGCGACGTGTACGGCGTCGTCGGCCCAGTCCTGCACCGCGACGACCTTCAGCTGTGCGCTGTCGCCGAGCACGAACTCGATGTTCTCGGCGTAGGTGCCGCTGCCGCGCTGGTCGATGACGAGCGTGAGGTTGGCGAACGCCTCGAGCCGGATCTGCACGTGACCGTAGGCGACGGCGCCCTCACCCGGTCCCGTGATCGTCACGGTGACGGGCTCGGCGACCTCGACCTCGCGGCCGACGGTGAGGACGGTCGCGGTCTCGAACGACGAGTACGCCTGTGCTGCGATCCGGTCGAACGGCACACCGGCCTGTCCGAGTCGCGCGTCGTCGCGCGCCACGGTCTCGACCTGCACGCCGTCGACCGGGGTGACCTCGATGGTCGCGGTGCCGGTCGCGGGAGCGGTGCCGTCGTGCAGACCGCGCAGGCGGCGCAGCGGGGTGAACCGCCACACCTCGTCGCGACCCGACGGAATCTCGAAGGCGTTCACATCGAAGGACGTGAAGACCTCACCCTTGTTGATTGCCGGCACCCGGTTCTCGGCACGCACGGCATCCTGCACGCCCGTCGCTGTAGCCGGCGTGTTCTTCGCTTCCGCAGTCATTTAGCCGACTGCCCCTTCCATCTGCAGTTCGATCAAGCGGTTGAGTTCGAGGGCGTACTCCATCGGTAGTTCCTTGGCGATGGGCTCGACGAATCCGCGCACCACCATGGCCATGGCCTCGTCCTCGTCGAGTCCGCGGCTCATCAGGTAGAACAGCTGGTCGTCGCTCACCTTCGAGACGGTCGCCTCGTGACCCATCGTGACGTCGTCCTCACGGATGTCGACGTACGGGTAGGTGTCGGAACGGCTGATCTGGTCGACGAGCAGCGCGTCGCACTTGACGGTCGACTTCGAGCCGTGGGCGCCCTTGTTGACCTGCACGAGGCCGCGGTAGGAAGCACGTCCACCGCCGCGCGCCACCGACTTCGACACAATGGTCGAGGAGGTGTGCGGAGCCAGGTGCAGCATCTTCGCGCCGGTGTCCTGGTGCTGCCCCTCGCCGGCGAAGGCCACGGAGAGCACTTCACCGCGAGCGTGCTCGCCCATCATCCACACGGCCGGGTACTTCATCGTCACCTTGGAACCGATGTTGCCGTCGATCCATTCCATCGAGCCGCCGGCCTCGACCTTGGTGCGCTTGGTCACCAGGTTGTAGACGTTGTTCGACCAGTTCTGGATGGTCGTGTAGCGGCAGTGGCCGCCCTTCTTGACGATGATCTCGACGACCGCGGAGTGCAGCGAGTCGGACTTGTAGATCGGGGCGGTGCAGCCCTCGACGTAGTGCACCGAGGCGCCCTCGTCGACGATGATCAGGGTCCGCTCGAACTGGCCCATGTTCTCCGTGTTGATGCGGAAGTAGGCCTGCAGCGGAATGTCGACGTGCACACCCGGCGGGACGTAGATGAACGAGCCACCCGACCACACCGCGGTGTTCAGGGCGGAGAACTTGTTGTCGCCGGCCGGGATGACCGTGCCGAAGTACTCCTTGAACAGCTCGGGGTGCTCGCGCAGGCCCGAGTCGGTGTCGAGGAAGATCACGCCCTGGCTCTCGAGGTCCTCGCGGATCTGGTGGTAGACCACCTCGGACTCGTACTGGGCGGCGACACCGGCGATGAGGCGCTGCTTCTCCGCCTCCGGGATGCCCAGCCTGTCGTAGGTGTTCTTGATGTCCTCGGGGAGCTCGTCCCAGCTCGCGGCCTGCTTCTCCGTCGAGCGCACGAAGTACTTGATGTTGTCGAAGTCGATTCCGTCGAGGTTCGAGCCCCACACCGGCATCGGCTTCTTGTCGAAGGTGCGCAGCGCCTTGAGGCGGATGTCGAGCATCCACTCGGGCTCGTTCTTCTTGGCGGAGATGTCCCGCACGACCTCTTCGGACAGGCCGCGCTGCGCCGTGGCGCCCGCGGTGTCGGGGTCCGCCCAGCCGTATTCGTAGTGGCCGAGAGAATCGATCGTCTCTTCCTGCGTCAGCGGCGCGGTTCCGGACGTCTGATCCGATGCGACGGTCATGCGAGCTCCTTCCGGAGTCTGGTGGGCGTCGGCGCGGGCTGTGCGTCGACGGTCGACGGGTGGGTGGATGTCTTCCTGATGTGCCCTGGTTCGCGGAGCACTCGCGGTGGGATCGTCACGTAGGCGGCTCCGGACGGGGCGCGTCCGCTTTGGAGAGAACGGGCACGTGTGTCGTGCAGAAGGCGTCGCCGTTCGCGATCGTCGCCAGGCGTTGCACGTGGGTTCCGAGGATCCGCACGAAGGCCTCCTGCTCCGCCTCGCACAGTTCGGGGAACTGCTCCGCGACGTGCGAGACCGGGCAGTGGTGCTGGCAGATCTGCACGCCGGTGCCGACGCGGCGGGTCGAGGCGGCGAAACCGGAGGCGGTGAACGCTCCGGCGATCTCCTCGGCGACGCTCTCGACGTCGTCGAGGTTCTCGTCGGCGGGCGCGATGGTGCCGAGGATCGAGTCCACACGGCGGCGTGCGAAGTCCTCCACGGCAGCGTCGCCGCCGAGTTCGCGGAGGTGCCGCATGGCGGCGGTGGCGAGATCGTCGTAGGAGTGCCCGAGGCGGGCGCGTCCGACGGCGGTGAGCTGGAAGCGGCGGGCGGGGCGGCCACGACCGCGTCCTTGCCTGCGCGGCGGCGCGGCGGCCTGCGCCTCACCGGACTCGATGAGCGCGTCGAGATGGCGTCGCACGCCCGCGGCGCTGAGCCCCAGACGCTCGCCGATCTCCGGCGCGGTGATGGGACCTTCTTCGAGCAGCAGCTGCACGACGGCGGCGCGGGTCTGACCCTCCGGGATCTCGCGGCCCGTCGAAGCAGGATTCTTGCGGGTGTCCTCGACGCGCGACGCCGTCGCGGCAGGTGCGTGACCTGCGCGTTCTGCGGTGTCGGTGGTGTCGGACGGGTATTTCACAACACCAGTGTGACGGAATTCGGAAGCACGGTCCACCAAGGGTGCCCTTTGTTACACCTCGTGACGGAGCCGTCGGAGAGCACCCTCGCCGTCCCGTTACGCTTCTGACGTGCCGTCGACTCCTCCCCTGTCCGCCCCGCACACGACGTCTCCGTCGCCGGGCCGATCCGGGGTCCGCGAACGGCTGCACGTGTGGATCCGACGCGCTCTGGGCCTCGACGCCCCGGGACCACACGCCGATGTCTCGGTCGTCCTGCACGGCGACGAGATCGAAGGTCGCGGACTCGACGCGATCGAGAACGTCTACCTCCACCGCATCCGGCTGCTCGGCGCCACCGGTGCCGTCCTCATGGCAGTCGGGGCACTCGGCGCCGGCGCCCAGCCGGTCCTGCAGAACCCCGTGCAGGGCGTCCGCGCCCTCGGACTGGCGGCACGCATGCCGAGCGCCGCCCTCACGACGACCATGATCGGCACGGCGCTGGTGATCCTCGCCTGGTTGCTGCTCGGCCGGTTCGCGATCGGCCGGGGCGCACCGGACGGTCCCGTGCGCCGACTGTCCCGGTCGCAGCTCGACCGCACCTTGCTGCTGTGGATCCTTCCGCTGGTCGTCGCTCCGCCGATGTTCAGCAAGGACGTCTACTCGTATCTCGCGCAGAGCGAGATTGCCGCGCGCGGGCTCGATCCTTACGCGATCGGTCCGGCCGGCGCGCTGGGGGTCGACCACGTCCTGACCCGGACGGTGCCGAACATCTGGCGCGACACCTCGGCCCCCTACGGCCCGGCCTTCCTGTGGATCGGCGAGAAGATCACGTACCTCACGGGCGAGAACATCGTGGCCGGCATCTTCGTCCACCGGCTGCTCGCGCTCGTGGGTGTGGCCCTGATCGTGTGGGCGCTGCCGCGGCTCGCCCGCCGGTGCGGCGTCGCGTCGGTGAGCGCGTTGTGGCTCGGTGCCGCGAACCCGCTGTTGCTCTTCCACCTGGTCGCGGGCATCCACAACGAGGCCCTGATGCTCGGGCTCATGCTCGCCGGTGTCGAGCTCGCGCTGCGGGCCGTCCACCCGGACGACGAGGCCGCCTCGCGCCTGCGTCTCACGGGGTGGCTCGCGGCCGGCACCGCGCTGATCGCCCTGTCGTCGATGATCAAGGTGCCCTCGCTGCTCGCGCTCGGATTCGTCGGCATGGCCCTTGCCCGCAAGTGGGGTGGCGGCTTCCGCGCCGTGCTCGCCGCCGCCGCGATCCTCGGCATCGGGACCTGCGTCGTCATCGGCGCTGTGAGCTGGGGCAGCGGCCTGGGCTTCGGCTGGACGAAGACCCTGGGCACCGCCACGGAGGTCCGCAGCTGGATGTCGATCCCGACCCTGCTCGGCATGGGTACCGGCCTCGGCGGCGTGCTGCTCGGTCTCGGCGACCACACGACGGCCGTGCTGTCCATCACGCGCCCCATCGCAGCGCTGGTGGCCGCTTTCGTCACGATGCGCATGCTGCTCGCGGTGCTCATGGGACGGATCCATCCGGTCGGTGCGCTGGGGGTCTCGCTGGGCGCGATCGTGCTGCTCTTCCCGGTCGTGCAACCGTGGTACCTGCTGTGGGCGGTGATCCCGCTCGCGGCCTGGGCGACCCGCCCGGTCTTCCGGATCCCCACCATCGCGTTCTCGTCGGTTGTCGGCATGATCCTCATGCCCAACGGCAGCGAATACCAACCGTTCATCATCGTCCAGGCGTCGATCGCGACCATCGTCGTGGTCGGTCTGATCATCGTCGCCACACGCTCCCGGCTGCCGTGGCGGCTGCAGGAGCGCACACCACCGCGTCCGGCGGAAACCGCGGACGCCTAGGCTGGAACCCTGTGACCCCGAGTTCTCCCGCCGGTGCGGTACCGGCCGTGCGCCTGGACGGCGTCGTCAAGACCTACGGGGGCGTCACCGCCGTGAACGGTCTCGATCTGACCGTCGAACGCGCCCAGGTGCTCGCCCTCCTCGGCCCGAACGGCGCCGGTAAGACCACCACTGTGGAAATGTGCGAGGGGTTCGTCACTCCCGACGTGGGCACAGTCCGCGTCCTGGGGCTCGATCCCGTCGCCGATTCCGACGCCCTCCGCCCCCGGATCGGCGTGATGCTGCAGGGTGGCGGCGCCTATCCCGGTTCGCGGGCCGGTGAGATGCTCGACCTGGTGGCGGCGTACTCGGCGGATCCCCTCGACCCCGACTGGCTGCTCCAGCGCCTCGGGCTCACCGCCGCCCGCCGCACCCCCTACCGCCGATTGTCGGGCGGACAACAGCAACGCCTCGCGCTCGCATGCGCGCTGGTGGGGCGCCCCGAACTGGTGTTCCTCGACGAACCGACGGCGGGTCTCGACGCACAGGCCCGGCTGCTCGTCTGGGAACTGATCGACGCACTGCGCCGCGACGGTGTGAGCGTGCTGCTCACCACCCACCTCATGGACGAGGCGGAAGAGCTCGCCGACGAGATCGTCATCATCGATCACGGGCGGGTGGTCGCCGCAGGGACACCCGACGAAGTCACCCGCGACGGCGCCGAGGGCCAGCTGTGGCTGTCCGCGCCTCCGGGCCTCGACCTGAGTGCCCTGCAGTCCGCCCTGGCCGGCACCCACCGGATCCGGGAGGACAATCCCGGGCGGTATCTCGTCGAGGGCACGATCGAACCGTCCGTCGTCGCGGCGGCGGCGACCTGGTGCGCGAATCTGGGCGCACTGGCAACCGAGATCCGGGTGGATCAGCGCAGCCTCGAGGACGTCTTCCTCGAGTTGACCGGTCGGGAGTTGAGAGGGTGAGCGTGACCCACGATCGTCTGGCGAACAACCGGTTCGCGGAAGGGACCTTCACCCCGCGACCGCAGCCGAACTCGCCGTCGAAGATGCTCGCGGCGCAGACCGCCATGGAACTCAAGTTGCTGCTGCGCAACGGCGAGCAGCTCCTACTGACCATGTTCATTCCGATCACGCTGCTGATCGGCCTGTCGCTGCTACCGATCGGCGATCTCGGCGACTCGCGGGTCGACAGCGTGCTGCCAGCGGTGATGATGGTGGCCGTGATGTCGACGGCGTTCACCGGTCAGGCGATCGCCGTGGGCTTCGACCGCCGCTACGGCGCCCTCAAGCGGATCGGCGCGACCGCGCTGCCCAAGTGGGGAATCATCGCTGGCAAGAGCGCGGCGGTGGGCATCGTCGTCGTCCTGCAGGCCGTGTTGCTCGGTGCCATCGGGCTGGCCCTGGGCTGGCGCCCCTCCCCCGTCGACCTGCTCATCGGGGCGGTCGTCATCGCCTTGGGCACGGTGATGTTCGCGACACTGGGGCTGCTGCTCGGTGGAACCCTGCGCGCCGAGATCGTGCTCGCCCTCGCGAACATCGTGTGGTTCGTGCTGTTGGGCATCGGCAGCGTCGTGGTGCTCGGCGACGTGATCCCCGAAGCGGTGGTCCACCTGCTGCGGATCGTGCCGTCGGGGGCGTTGACGCTCGCGCTCGAGAACGCCACCTCGGGTGTGTTCGACTGGTTGTCGATCGTCTCGCTGCTCGTGTGGACGGTGATCGGCGGCACCGCCGCGGCGCGCTGGTTCCGCTTCACCTGAGTCGTGGGCGGCCCGATCGGGCACGACCCAACTACAGCGTGTAGTGGTTCACGCCGTACCATCGAACCGTGTTGTATCGCGGCTACCTGAGCCTTGTCGACCGTCTCCCCCTGCCGTCGCTGCGGACGCAGAAGATCATCGCGTTCCTCACGATTCTCACCCAGGGCGGCATCGCAGTGACCGGCTCGGTCGTCCGCGTCACCGCCTCCGGACTGGGTTGCCCGACCTGGCCGCAGTGCTTCCCCGGGTCGCTGGTCCCGGTGGGTGTGTCGAGCGGGGTGAACACCCTGCACCAGGTGGTCGAGTTCGGCAACCGGCTGCTGACCTTCGTGGTCGTGGCCGTCGCAGCCGCGATCGTCCTGGCCGTCACCCGTGCGCGGCGCCGCAAGGAGGTCATCGCCTGGGCGTGGTTGATGCCGGCAGGCACCGTGCTGCAGGCGATCATCGGCGGCATCACCGTCCTGGCCGGTCTCGCCTGGTGGACGGTCGCGATCCACCTGCTCGCATCGATGCTCATGGTGTGGCTGGCGACAGTGCTCTACGCGAAGGTGAGCGAGCCGGACGACGGCACGGTGGTGCAGGTATTGCCCCAGCCGCTGCGCCGGCTCACCGCCTTGTCGGGTGTCGCGCTCGCCGTGGTCCTCGTGCTCGGCACGATGGTCACCGGCGCCGGCCCGCACGCCGGAGACAAGAGCGTCGACAGACCCGTCCCGCGCCTCGCGCTCGACATCACCAATCTCGTCCACCTGCACGCCGAAGCGCTCATCGGCTATCTCGCGCTGCTGATCGGCCTCACCTTCGCCGTCTACGCGGTCCATGCACCCCGAGCCGTCACGCTGCGTCTGAAGGTCGTCCTGGCCCTGGTGGTCGCACAGGCCGGCATCGGCCTCGTCCAGTTCTGGACGGACGTGCCTGCCGTGCTGGTCGTCTTCCACGTCGCCGGCGCCGGACTGTGCACGGCGGCGACCGCCGCGGTCTGGGCGGCCGGACGGACGCGCACGACCGCACCGGATCGCGAGCCCGTTCCGGCCTGACCGTTCGACGACGCGGCCCCTCCCCGGACTTCCGGGAAGGGGCCGCGTGTCGTCGTACGGATGTCGGGCGGTCAGCGCTCGTTGCGGGCCTTGGGGAACTTCGTCTGACGTGCCACCCAACCGGCCATCTTCGCCCAGTGACCCTTCTGCGGGTTGGCGATGCTGGTGACCTCGCGGTCCCACTCGGAGACGGTGACGTCGGGGATCTCCTCGACGATGGCGCGCGCCGTCGGGAGGTCCTTCGCGACGCGGTCGCCGAGGGTGCCGTCGGCGGCGACCACGGTGATCCGGACGCCGGACAGACCGATCGGCTGCAGCACGGCCTTCCCGGAACCTCCGTGCTCGGCGACGAAGCTGCGGATGGACGAGACGATGTCGGCCGGTGCGGCCACGACCTGTGTTTCGACGCTCATGTCTGCAGAATACTGTGAGCGCTATGCACGCAATCGAAGTGGCACAGCACGGAGGCCCCGACGTCCTCGTCCCCGTCGAACGACCCGACCCCTCGCCCGGACCGGGTGAGCTGCTGGTTCGCACCGACGCGATCGGCGTCAACTTCATCGACACCTACTTCCGCACCGGCCTCTACGGCACGGAGCTGCCGTACATCCCGGGCTCGGAGGGCACGGGCACGGTCGTCGCCCTCGGCGAGGGTGTGCGGGACACGGCGGTAGGCGACCGAGTGTCGTGGTGCGAGGCACCCGGCTCGTACGCCGAACTGGTCCGCGTCCGCGAGCAGGTCGCCGTGCCGGTCCCGGACTCGGTGCCGGCCGAGCAGGCCGCCTCGGTCCTCCTGCAGGGCATGACCGCGCACTACCTGCTGAACTCCGTCCACCCGGCACAGCCCGGCGAGACGGTGCTCGTCCACGCAGGTGCCGGTGGTGTGGGGCTGATCCTGACGCAACTCGCCGTCGCGAAGGGCGTGCGGGTGATCACCACCGTGTCCTCCGACGAGAAGGAGGCCCTGTCGCGGGAGGCCGGCGCCGCGGAGGTGCTGCGCTACGGCGACGACCTCGCCGAGAAGGTGCGCGAGCTCACCGACGGCGAGGGGGTGGCCGCAGCCTACGACGGTGTCGGTGCCGCGACCTTCGAGGCGTCGCTCGCGTCCGTCCGTGTGCGCGGCACGGTCGCGCTGTTCGGTGCCGCGAGCGGACCCGTCCCGCCCTTCGACCTGCAGCGGCTGAACCCGGCGGGTTCGCTGTTCGTCACGCGGCCCACCCTCGTGCACTACACCCGAGACCGCGAGGAGCTGCTGTGGCGGGCGGGCGACGTGCTCGCGGCGCTCGCCGACGGGTCGCTGAAGCTCCGCGTGGGAGCGAGCTATCCCCTCGCCGAGGCCGCCCGCGCCCACGCCGATCTCGAAGGACGCCGGACCACCGGATCGATCGTCCTGATCCCGTGATCTCCGGACCCGGCACGACGAACGCCCCGGCCGCTCGGCCGGGGCGTTCGTCGTGAAGCGTGGATCAGAAGTACGAGCCGATCGTCGGCAGTGCGAGCACGGAGTCGATCGCCAGGCCCAGGCACACCACCGCGAGGTAGTTGTTGGACTGGAGGAACAGCTTGAGCGGCTTGACCGACGCCCCGCCGCGCACACTGTTGAACAGCTGGTGCGCAACGATCAGGAACCAGGCGCCCGCGAGCAGCGCGACGGCCGCGTAGATCACACCGGCGGCCGGGACGATCACCAGCGTCGCGATCACGGTCGCCCAGGTGTAGAGCACGATCTGCTTCGTGACGTGCTGCTCGGTGGCGATGACCGGCAACATCGGCACGCCGGCTGCCTTGTAGTCCTCCTTGTAACGCATCGCGAGCGCCCAGGTGTGCGGCGGCGTCCAGAAGAAGATGACCAGGAACAACACGATGGGTTCCCAGCTCAGCGAACCCGTCACGGCGGCCCAGCCGACCATCACGGGCATACATCCGGCAGCCCCGCCCCAGACCACGTTCTGCCAGGTCCGGCGTTTGAGCACCATCGTGTACACGAGCACGTAGAACGCGATCGTCGCCACGACCAGCAGTCCGGCCAACAGGTTGGCGCGCCACCACAACCACGCGAAGGACGCGATGCCGAGCAGCATGCCGAAGACGAGGGCGTTGCGTGTCGGCACCGTCTGCCGGGCGAGCGGACGCAACGCCGTGCGTTTCATCACCTTGTCGATGTCGGCGTCGACGACGCAGTTGAGCGAGTTGGCGCTCGCCGCACCCATCCAGCCGCCGAACAGGGTGCTCAGGATGAGCACGATGTCGACGTTGCCGCGGTCGGCGAACAGCATCGCGGGAATGGTCGCGACCAGCAGGAGTTCGATCACCCGCGGCTTGGTCAACGCTATGTAGGCGAGGACGGTGCCGGAGATCCGGCCCCACGCGGTGTCGGGGCGCGGGGCGCTCGGCGCTTCGGGGGCGCCGAAGCCGTGTCCTCCCGGCCGTCGCCCTGCCCGCACACTGTCTCCTTGTCCCACGCGGATCCGCACCTTCGTTTCGCCCGTTCACGGTCGCCCGGTTCCGGACGCTCCTCTACTACGAACGATGGTAGACCGGACCGTTGCCCGGACCGAATCGACCCGTTCGGAGCAGCGCATTAGTCTGAAGTAGCGCGCGGGCCGACTTCCACCCGCCGGGACCCCGTACACCCATGTCAGGAGACTTCAAGCTCGTGTCGATCACAGACGAGATCCGCACCCTCACCCAGCCTGCGCATCCTGCCGACTGGACCGACCTGGACACCAAGGCCGTCGACACCGCGCGCGTGCTCGCCGCCGACGCCGTGCAGAAGGTCGGAAACGGGCATCCCGGTACCGCGATGAGCCTCGCTCCCCTCGCGTACACCCTTTTCCAGCGTGTGATGCGCCACGATCCGACCGACCCCGAGTGGGTCGGCCGCGACCGCTTCGTGCTCTCGTGCGGACATTCGAGCCTGACGCTGTACACCCAGCTGTACCTGTCCGGCTACGGACTCGAGCTCGCCGACCTCGAAGCGCTGCGCACGTGGGGTTCGCTCACCCCGGGCCACCCCGAGTACGGCCACACCGCCGGCGTCGAGATGACCACCGGCCCACTGGGTCAGGGTCTGGCCTCCGCCGTGGGCATGGCGATGGCCGCCCGCCGCGAGCGCGGTCTGTTCGATCCCGAGGCGCCCGCCGGCTCGAGCCCGTTCGACCACTACGTCTATGTGATCGCGTCCGACGGCGACATCGAGGAGGGCGTGACCTCCGAGGCGTCCTCGCTCGCCGGTGTCCAGCAGCTCGGCAACCTGATCGTCTTCTACGACGACAACAAGATCTCCATCGAGCACGACACCGCGATCGCTCTCGGTGAGGACGTCTCCAAGCGCTACGAGGCATACGGCTGGCACGTGCAGACCGTCGAGGGCGGCGAGAACGTCACCGCCCTGCTCGAGGCCGTCGAGGCCGCGAAGGCGGTCACCGACCGTCCGTCCTTCATCTCCGTCCGCACGATCATCGGCTACCCGGCGCCGACGAAGATGAACAGCGGCGACGCGCACGGTGCCGCGCTCGGCGTCGACGAGGTCGCCGAGATCAAGAAGATCCTCGGCTTCGACCCCGAGAAGAACTTCGACGTCGACCCGGCCGTGATCGAGCACGCCCGGCAGGTCGTGACGCGCGGCACCGAGGCACGCGCCGCATGGCAGGCCGACTTCGACGCGTGGGCCGCCCGCGAGCCGCAGCGCAAGGAACTGTTCGACCGCCTGCACGCCGGTGAGTTCCCGGAGGGCTGGGTCGACGCACTGCCGACCTACGAGCCCACCGAGAGCGGTCCCGCGACCCGCTCGGCGTCCGGCAAGGCCCTCGCCGCGCTCGGACCGGTACTGCCCGAGCTGTGGGGCGGTTCCGCCGACCTCGCCGGCAGCAACAACACGACGATTCCCGGTTCCGACTCCTTCGGTCCCGAGTCGATCTCCACGAAGGACTGGAACGCGCAGCCCTACGGACGCACCCTGCACTTCGGCGTCCGCGAACACGCGATGGGATCGATCCTCAACGGCATCGCCCTGCACGGCCCGACCCGCCCCTACGGCGGCACCTTCCTCGTCTTCTCCGACTACATGCGGCCCGCGGTGCGTCTCGCGGCCCTCATGCAGACCCCGGCGATCTACGTGTGGACGCACGATTCGATCGGTCTCGGTGAGGACGGCCCGACGCACCAGCCGATCGAGCACCTCGCGGCGCTGCGCGCGATCCCGAATCTCGCCGTGATCCGCCCGGCCGACGCCAACGAGACGTCGTTCGCGTGGAAGGCCGCGCTGGAGAACCGCACCGGCCCGACCGCTCTGGCGCTGACCCGTCAGAACGTGCCGGTGCTCGAGGGCACGCGGGAGAAGGCCGCCGAGGGTGTCGCCCGCGGTGCCTACATCCTGGCCGAGGCCTCGTCGGGCACCCCGGAGGTCGTGATCCTCGCGACCGGTTCCGAGGTCCAGCTCGCCGTTGCCGCCCGCGAGACCCTCGAGGCCGACGGTGTGCCCACCCGCGTCGTCTCCGTGCCGGTGCTCGACCGGTTCCTCGAGCAGGACCAGGCCTACCGCGACGAGGTGCTGCCCCCGTCGGTGCGCGCCCGCGTGTCCGTCGAGGCCGGTCTCGCGATGCCGTGGTACCGCCTCATCGGCGACGCCGGTGAGCCGGTCTCGCTCGAGCACTACGGCGCCTCCGCCGATTACAAGACCCTGTACCGCGAGTTCGGCATCACTGCCGAGGCCGTCGTCGACGCCGCGCGTCGCTCGCTGACCCGAGTGAAGGGATGATCCGATGACCCAGCAGACCTCCACGCAGAACGCTGCGCTGGCCGAACTGTCCGCCCAGGGTGTCTCGGTGTGGCTGGACGACCTGTCCCGCGACCTCATCGACTCCGGCAAGCTCGCCGAGCTCGTCGCGACCCGCAGTGTCGTGGGTGTGACGACCAACCCGTCGATCTTCCAAGCCGCCCTGTCGAAGGGCCATGCCTACGACGCGCAGATCCGCGATCTCGCCGCCGCCGGTGCCGACGCCACCGAGGCGATCCGCACCGTCACCACCGACGACGTGCGCGCGGCCTGCGACGTCCTCGCGCCGGTGTTCGAGGCCACGGACGGCCTCGACGGACGGGTGTCGATCGAGGTCGACCCGCGTCTGGCGCACAAGACGGACGAGACCGTCCAGCAGGCCCTCGAGCTGTGGCGCATCGTCGACCGCCCGAACCTGTTCATCAAGATCCCGGCGACGATGGCGGGTCTGCCGGCCATCGCCCGGGTGATCGGTGAGGGTGTCAGCGTCAACGTCACGCTGATCTTCTCGGTCGAGCGCTACGAGCGGGTCATCGAGGCCTACCTCGACGGCCTGACCGCGGCGAAGGCCTCCGGTCACGACCTGTCGAAGATCCGCTCGGTCGCGTCGTTCTTCGTCTCGCGTGTCGACACCGAGATCGACCCGCGCCTCGAGGAGATCGGCACCGACCGGGCGCTGGCTCTGCGTGGCAAGGCCGGTCTCGCCAACGCGCGGCTCGCGTACGGCGCGTACCAGCGCGCGTTCGAGGGCGGGACGCGGTTCGAGCAGCTCGCCGAGGCGGGTGCCGTTCCCCAGCGTGCGTTGTGGGCGTCGACGGGTGTGAAGAACCCCGATTACCCCGACACCCTCTACGTCACCGAGTTGGTCGCGCCGAACACCGTGAACACGATGCCGGAGAAGACCCTCGAGGCCGTCGCCGACCACGGTGAGGTCACGGGCGACACCGTCACCCGCAACATCGCCTCCTCCCAGCAGGTCTTCGACGCGCTGGCATCGGTCGGTGTGGATCTTCCCGACGTCTTCCGCAAGCTCGAGGACGAGGGTGTGGAGAAGTTCGTCGTGGCGTGGAAGGACCTGCTCGCGGCGACGGCGGAACAGCTCGCGGCTCACGCGCCGGGCGCGGAGGGCTGAACGTGCCCGAATCCGGTGCGGCGGAGTGGGTGAATCCGCTCCGGGACAACAGAGATCGCAGACTGCCCCGTATCGCCGGCCCGTGCGCGCTGGTGATCTTCGGCGTGACCGGCGATCTGGCCCGGCGCAAGTTGATGCCCGCCGTCTACGATCTCGCCAACCGCGGCCTCCTGCCGCCCGGATTCGCGCTCGTCGGTTTCGCCCGGAGGGATTGGGCCGACGAGGACTTCGGTCAGGTGGTCCACGACGCGGTGCGTGAGCATTCGCGTACCCCCTTTCGCGAGGAGGTCTGGCAGCGCCTCGCGGAGGGGATCCGCTTCGTGCAGGGCACCTTCGACGACGATGCGGCGTTCGCGGAGCTCGCGACGACCCTCGAGAAGCTCGACCGCGAACGCGGTACGGGTGGCAACCACGCGTTCTACCTGTCGGTTCCCCCGGACGCCTTCCCCGTGGTGTGCGGGCAGCTGTCGCGTTCGGGTCTGGCCGCGGAACGCGGCGGCTCGTGGAGCCGCGTCGTGATCGAGAAGCCGTTCGGGCACGACCTCGAGAGTGCGCGCGAGCTCAATTCGGTTGTCGGTGAGGTGTTCTCCGAGGAATCCGTCTTCCGCATCGATCACTATCTCGGCAAGGAGACGGTCCAGAACATCCTCGCGTTGCGTTTCGCGAACCAGATGTTCGAGCCGGTGTGGAACGCGCACTACGTCGACCACGTGCAGATCACGATGGCCGAGGACATCGGCCTCGGTGGTCGCGCCGGCTACTACGACGGCATCGGCGCGGCCCGCGACGTCATCCAGAACCATCTCCTGCAGCTGCTCGCCTTCACCGCGATGGAGGAACCGGTGAGCTTCGCGGCGTCGGAGCTGCACGCGGAGAAGATCAAGGTGCTGTCGGCGACCCGGCCGGCGGAGCCGTTCGACGAGACCACCGCGCGCGGCCAGTACGCATCCGGCTGGCAGGGCGGCGAGAAGGTCGTCGGACTGCTCGAGGAGAAGGGTTTCGCGGCGGATTCGACCACCGAGACGTACGCGGCCATCACCCTCGAGGTCGACACCCGCCGCTGGGCGGGTGTGCCCTTCTACCTGCGCACCGGCAAGCGCCTCGGCCGCCGCGTCACCGAGATCGCGGTGGTCTTCAAGCGGGCCCCGCACCTGCCGTTCGACAAGACCATGACCGAGGAGCTCGGTCAGAACGCGTTGGTGATCCGCGTGCAGCCCGACGAGGGCATCACGATGCGCTTCGGGTCGAAGGTGCCCGGCTCCGAGATGGAGGTCCGGGACGTGAACATGGACTTCAGTTACGGCCAGGCATTCACGGTCTCCTCCCCCGAGGCCTACGAGCGCCTGATCCTCGACGTGCTCCTCGGCGTCCCGTCACTGTTCCCGGTGGACGAGGAAGTCGAATTGTCCTGGAAGATCCTCGATCCGGTGCTCGAGCACTGGGCGGCGAACGGGCGACCGGAACCCTATGAGTCCGGCACCTGGGGTCCGCAATCGGCCGACGAGATGCTGCGGCGTACCGGCCGGGAATGGAGGCGTCCGTGAGGCTCCAGTTGCGCAACACCTCCGCGAATGCCATCAGTCGCAAGCTGGTGGAGCTGCGACGGTCGAGTGGAATGGTCACGCAGGGCCGTGTTCTCACGTTTATCGTGTGCGCCGGCGACGCGCGAGGCCTCGACGCCGCGATCACGGCCGCCACCGAGGCGTCGAAGGAACATCCCTGCCGCGTCATCGTCGTCGGTCGCGGACGACAGGACGGTCCGTCGCGGCTCGACGCGGAGATCCGGGTCGCCGGTGAAGCGGGTGCCTCCGAGGCATTGATCCTCGCCCTGCACGGCGAACTCGGTGAACATCAGGAATCGGTCGTGGTGCCTTTCCTCCTTCCGGACACCCCCGTCGTCGCGTGGTGGCCCAACCAGGCCCCCGCGGTCCCGGCCGAGGACCCGGTGGGTCGTCTCGCCGTCCGCCGCATCACCGACGTGACCAACTCCGACGACCCGCGTGCCGATCTCGCGACCCGCCTGTCCGGTTACCGGCCGGGCGACACGGATCTGGCCTGGGCCCGCATCACCTACTGGCGGGCGCTGCTGGTCTCGGCACTCGATCAGCCGCCCTACGAGCCAGTGCTCTCGGCACGCGTGTCGGGGCTGCGGACCGAACCGGCCGTCGATCTGATCGCGGGGTGGCTCGCGAGCCGTCTCGACTGCCCCGTCGAGCGATCCGTCGGCGAGCTGAGGGTGGAACTGCGCACGGCGTCGCAGACGATCGCCCTGGAACGCCCGCAGGAAGGTCGCGTGGCGACCCTCGAACGCACCCACAAGCCCGATTCGCTGATCAGCCTGGCGCGCCGGAACTCGGCCGAATGTCTCGCCGAGGAACTGCGTCGCCTCGATCCCGACGAAGTCTACGAAGCCGCGTTGTCGGCCCTGCCGAAGGTGGATTATGTCTGACACGGCCCGCACTCCGTCCGAGATCCGGCGTTTCGCCGACGCCGACGAGGTCGCCCGCGCCGCGGCGTCCGCCTTCGTCGATGCCGTCGTCGCCGCGCAGCGCGAGCGGGTGCAGGCCCACGTCGTGCTCACCGGCGGCGGTACCGGTATCGCGATGCTCGAGCACGTGCGTCGCGACCAGGGCGCCATCGACTGGTCGGCGGTGAACGTCTACTTCGGCGACGAGCGTTTCCTGCCGCCCGGCGATCCGGATCGCAACGAGGTGCAGGCCCGTGGGGCTCTGCTCGACCACGTGCCGATCGACCCGGCACGCATCCACACCATGCCGGCGCTCGGCGAGGACGGGTGCAGCACACCGGAGGACTCGGCCCAGCGGTACGCCGAACTCCTCGCGGCGCACTCCCCCGACGGCACCGTGCCGGTCTTCGACGTGCACCTGCTCGGCATGGGCGGTGAGGGGCACATCAATTCGCTGTTCCCCCACACCGACGCGGTGCGCGAGTCGGAGCGTTTCGTGGTGGGTGTCGACGACTCCCCGAAGCCGCCGCCGGCCCGGGTGACGCTGACGCTGCCCGCCGTGCAGCGGGCGCGGCAGGTCTGGTTGCTGGTCACCGGTGCCGCCAAGGCGGAGGCCGTCGCGGCGGCCGTGGGCGGTGCCGCACCGGAGGACTTCCCGTCCGCGGGCGCCCACGGCACCGAACGCACCGTGTGGTTCCTCGATCCGGCTGCCGCAGAGCAACTCCCGGCGCAGTGACCGGGCGGAGCGTCGGGAGTCCGACGCCGTGATCGGCGATCCGGCCGTCATGCGCCCGCGCCGTCGAAGTCGGGATCGTCGGCGTCGTCCGTCTCCACACGGCGCCCCTCCGAAGTACCGGCGGTGTCGCCGTCGTCGACACCGGTTCGCACACACCGCATCCGATTCATCGATCGCGGACCTGCCGTCGAGCGCAGTGCGCGCAACGGTGATCGGCCCGGGACACATCGCACCGTTCGTGGGTCCATGCCGGTGAGCTCCTCCCGTCGTGGACCGTTGTCGTCACGGCCCTCTGTCTCGTTCGACGCGCCGGGACGCCCGACGGTTCCACTCGGGACGAAATCGGCCGGTCCGATCCGGGATCGAGCGGTCAGATACCCCGTTCGATCACCGCGGCGGTGACGCGGTCGTCGATCGACGACACCGGGTTCTCCCGTGCCACCCAGGGGTCACCGTCGAAGTACTTCGCGAAGATCTTCTCGGCCGTGCGGGTGGCGATCGCCTGCGTCGTCAACGTCGGGTTCGGGCCTCCGAGACTGTTGGCGAGCGCCGAGTTGTCGGCGACGAACAGTCTCTTCACCCACCGGGCCTCCGCGTCGGCGTCGAGCACCGAATCCCGGTCGCTCACTCCCATCCGCATGCTCGACTGCGAGTGCAGGATCAGCGGTGGCCAGTCGCAGCGATGCACCCTCTTCGCGCCCGCCGCTCTCATCAACTCGACGGCCTTGCGGGTCGCGTGGTCACGATTGCGGCGGGTACGCGCCGAGCGCCGACGATGCTGCACGGTCACCCGCGGCGCCAGACCTGCTTCGTCCGGGTACAGGATCGGCGAAAGCGTCACGCGGTTGTCCGGTTCGACGTCGTCGTCCGAGATGACGAGCGCCGCGAGGACCCGGTCGGCGTCGGCCATCGTATCGAGCAGGTCGCGTCCGACGAGCCTCCCCACGCTGTCGGCCCCCGCGGAATCGACGACGCCTCCGGCACGTCCGTACCCGTGGATGCCGGAGTCGCTGAAGTTCAGCGCGTACGCGATCAATGCCGGGGGCAGGCCGACCTGCTCGATCCCGCCGTAGCCGGGCAGATCGACGCGCGCGTTGGAACCCGGGCCGCGCGTCTGCCCGGTGTACTCGTCGAAGACGCCGAAGACCGCGTCCATGTGGTGGTCGGTGAGGCCGCGGCCGACCCAGCCGTTCGGATTCGGCAGCGCCGAGTTCAGCCACAATCGTGGGCTCTCGATGCACCCGGCCGCCAGCACCACCACCGGGGCGGTCGCTTCGTGCTCGTCCTCTCCCGTCGTGAACCGCACTCCGCGCGCCACGGTCTCCCCGTTCACCTCCTCGACGAGGATCTCGAAGACCACTGCATCGGCGATCAGGGTGACGGCACGCCCCTGGGGGGACCACGCGTCCGCGGTGAGCATCATCGGCACGTACGAATTGTCGGTGGAGCGTCTGGCCTTGAGATTCCGCGGCGCCCCCAGCGGCAGATAGCAGCCCTGATAGCAGTGCCCGCACATCGTGCAGCCCCGCGCTTCGGGATGGTGCAGACGCGCACGGTCGCGGGTGCGGCCGGCGGTACCACCGGGTTGGAGGATCGCGTTCTGCTGTGCGCGGTGGGCGGCCACGGTGGTATCGAGCGAGGTCTGGTGTGGCAGACCCATGGCCGCTGCTCCCCGCAGGAACAACTGCTCCTTGGCGCCCATCGGGGCAGTCTGCACCGGCAGCGTGGCCTCCACCCACTCGTAGTAGGGACGCAGTTCGTCGTATCCGAAGGGGAACAGGTGCGCCGTGTCGTACATGTCGCGGTCGGCGCCGTCGTATCCGGAGAATACGCCGGGTGCCGCCCGCGGCGAGTTGCCGAAGAAGTGGAGCGTGGTGCCACCGACGCCGGATACCTGCCACACGAACGAATTCTGAGGCAGATCTCGGAGCCACGGCGTGCCCGAGCGGTCTCCCGGTCCGTGGCGGAACAGCCCGGTGATCGGATTGTTGAGGTCGTCCTCGAAATGGGTCCACTCGTTCTCCGGGTCGGCGAAGCGGGGACCTGCTTCGAGAACGAGCACGTCGAGCCCGCGCGCCGCGAGTTCCTTGGCCACGACGGGTCCGCCACCCCCGGCGCCGATGACGATGACGTCGGTCATCTATCCCTCCACCTCGTCGATTTCGCCGTAGTAGCCCAGGAACTCGTCCCACCCGTCACTCGGCCCTGCATAGCGGCTCAACTCCCAGCCGACCGGCCGCCCCGTGAGCTCGCGCCGAGTACGGTTGTACGCGGAGACCTCCGAGAACGCCGCGAAGGCCGCCAGCGTGGGAATCGCGTTGACCACGAATTTCAGCACCAGACCTTCGAAACGCGGGTCGGTGTCGAGCCATTCGAAGACCTGCGCCTTCGCGGCATGACTCAGGTTCGCGAACGGCGCTGCGAACGGACCACTCACCGAACGCGGGTCGGCGGTGACACCGAAAGTGTTGAGCAGCACCGCGATCGCCGCGGCGCCGGGCAGGTTGCCCGCCTCGGGTCCGAGCAGCGGCATCGGCGAGGCCTGGTCCAGGGTTCGCTCGAGGGATTCCGCGGTGCCGGCGGTGACGCCGCCGGGCCGGTCGGTCCACACGCCCTGTTGGTGCGAGTACGGGTCGTTGCCGGGTGCGACGAACGCGAGCACCCCGTTGATCGTGTCGCGTACGGGCGGCGTCTCGTTCAGCGGACTCGCGTCGGCTTCGCTCGCGAGCACCCCTGCGGTGCCGATCAACGCCGCCATCGTCGCGGCCGTCCCGGCGAGAAAACGCCGCCTGTTCCAGTACCCGTGCTGCGGGTCGTCCACGTCGCCCCCTCGTCGTTGCCGTGGTGCAGCGTACGAGATGTCGTGGAACGATTGCGGAATGTCGTCCGGATCGTCCGGCGGGTCGCACGGACCGGTGGAGCGATCCACGGAAATCGGGTAGCTCGCTACCCGTGCCGTCCGCGCACGGGGCGTGCAGGATTCGAACACGGCCGATCGGTGCGACGGGGTGGGAATCATGTTGCAGAAGAAGAGGGAGAGCAACCGGTTCGCGTCCGTCCTGGAGACACTCCGAGGCCGGGACGATGCTCCTGCTGATCGTCCCGGCGACGAGCGGCGCGCCGGCGTTCTTGCGCCGGCCTCGGACACGGAACCTTCCGGACTGCGCAATGCGACGCCTTCGCGATTGCACATCACCGACGCGGACGGCCGGACGCTCGCGTGCGCACCGCTCGAACGTCGCGTACCGACCGACCCGGAGCGGCAGTGGCCCTGGGAGGCGCTGATCCGCCACGATAGGTCGTCCCCTCCGCGCCACAGCGGAGACACATCTCGGCGGCACCGAGGCTCGTTCCCGCCGCCGTCTGCACACTGTCACGTTGGGGTGCATGCTCGTGACCAGCGTGGCGGTGCCGGTGGCGGCTTTCGCCACTGGCTGGTGAGGATCGCGGAGGCTCCCGTCGTCGGTGAACCGGTATCCGTGAGGACCGAAGTGCCGGACAACGACCTCCACGACTGCCGCCATCCGAGTTCGAGGATCTCGTCCCTGTACCGACGGTTCCCCCCGCCGTGCCGGATCGGGACGATCCTGTGAACGGATTCGAGCAGCGCACTACACAGCGGGAGGACCCATCGCGGTGAAACGGACCGCACCGGCAGCCGGATGCAGGACAATTTCGATAAGGCGAGCGCCCATCGAGAGGAGCCGTGATGAGCACGCCGAGGACGATCACAGGCGAAGTGAGCCCGGAGCGCGATTGCCCGAGCGACTCGTCGCTGGTGCGGTTGATCTACCACCGCAACTTCCTGCTCCCGATCGGTGAGGTCTGGGCGGCACTCACCGATTCGGAGAAGCTGGGCCGTTGGTACGGCACGTACATCGGCGACCCCGCTACGGGCCGTGTGCTCCTGACCATGACGGACGACCACGATTCGGCCACCACCTACGTCGACATCCTCCGGTGTTCTCCCCCCGAGGGATTCGCCGTCGACGTGGACGGGTGGCAGCTCGAGGTGGTGCTGCGTCAGGTCGGGAAGGTCACCACCCTCGAGTTCACACACCGGCACGTCCCGCGCTCGGAGGCCGGAGAGATCGGGCCGGGGTGGCAGTACTACCTCGACCGCCTCGACGCAGCACTGGCCGGCACCCGCCCGCCGTTGTGGGACGACTACCTCGACCTGGTCGACGAATACCGCTGACCGGCGCCTTTCGCTGCAGTGATCCGCCCGACGAGCACCACCGGAAATCTCCATCGACGAGTACCGCAGGCCGTACAAGGTGGACGAGGTCGCCAACGACCGGATCGAGGAGGTCTGGTTCACGGGCGTCCACTCCGACGTCGGCGGTGGATTCGAGGACTGCCGGAACAGACGAGCGCGACGGCGACGCCGACCCGGATGAGCCGCATCTGGTGGCTCATCGGGCGAGGAACTCGTGAGATCCTCGGCGGGGCACGATCGCCCGAAGGACTGAAGATCCACGAGAGCGTCGAGCTCCGGGAGGACGGTCTGGCGACCCGGCTACGGAATCCGCACTGGGTCGATCCGGAGTGGTACACGCCGAAGCGCTACGACCTCGAGGTATCCGGCCATACGAACCGCCCGACCGCGCCGCTCCGCCCCCATCGGAGGTCTCGGCGCACCGGGGTCGGTCACAACTCCCGTGAACGCGACAGCTCCGCCGACCTCGCCCTGAGGTGGCGCCGCTCGGGTTCGGTACCGGCGAGCTCGAGCGCCCGCCGATACGCTTCGGCCGCTTCACCTTTCCGGCCGACCCGAGCCAGCAACTCGGCTCGTGCCACCACGTACGGTCCGTAGTCGCGGATACTCGGCTCGTCGGCGAGTCCGTCGAGGAGTTCGAGTCCGGCCGCGGGCCCGTCGCGCATCGCGACCGCCACGGCGCGGTTCAGTGCGACGATCGGTGACGGGCTCAGGGCGGTCAGTACGTCGTAGAGGGCGATGATTTGCGGCCAGTCGGTGCTGTCGACGTCGCTCGCCTCGTCGTGCAACGCGGCTATCGCGGCCTGCACCCCGTACGGGCCGGGTGGTCGTCCGGTGAGTGCGGCGACCACCAGTGCGCTGCCCTCCTCGATCATCGCGCGGTCCCATCGGGTGCGGTCCTGCACGTCGAGCAGCATGACGGCGCCGGTCGGGTCGGTGCGTGCGTCCCGGCGGGCATGGACGAGCAGCATCAGCGCGAGCAACCCGCTCACCTCCCGTTCCGTCCGCATCAGACGGTGCAGGATGCGGGTGAGGCGGACCGCCTCCTCTGCGAGGGCGAGGCGTTGCAGATGTTCACCGCTGCTCGCGGCATAGCCCTCGGTGAAGATCGAGTACAGCGCCGCGAGCACCACCGGCAGGCGCTCCGGCAGCTCGTCCGGTCCGGGTACCCGGAACGGGATGCGGGCACCGCGGATCTTCTTCTTGGCCCGCACGATCCGCTGGGCCATCGTCGGCGACGGGACGAGGAAGGCCCGCGCGACCTCGTTCGTCGTGAGACCACCGAGGCAGCGCAGGATCAGCGCGACGCGGTCGTCCGCCGCGAGGGCGGGGTGGGCGCACGTGAAGAACAGTTCGAGGCGGTCGTCCGTCAGTTCTCCGGCATCGGGCGGTTCGTACGACGCGCGACGTTCGGTGTCGACGGCGAGTTCCGCCAGTCGCGTCGCATACACGCGGTCGCGGCGCACCCGATCCAGCGCTCGGCGCCTGGCCGTGGTGAGCAGCCAAGCGCCCGGACGCTCGGGCACACCGTCGACCGGCCAGTGCACGAGCGCCGCCTCGAGTGCCTCCGATGCGACCTCCTCGGCGAGGTCGAGGTCGCCGAAGCGATGGACGAGCGCGGCGAGGAGCCGGCCGTGTTCCTCGCGGAACACCGACTCGACGGCCGAGGCCGGCTCCCCCATCGCTCAGTCCCCGAAGTCGGCGATCGGCCGCACGACGACCGTGCCGCCGTCCCGCGATCCGGGACAGCGTGCCGCCCAGTCGAGTGCCTCGTCGAGGCTGCCGACGTCGATGACGTCGTATCCGCCGAGCACCTCGCGGCTCTCGCCGAACGGTCCGTCGGTCACCGTGCGTCGTCCGTCCGCGTCGACCTGCACGGTCGTCGCGGTGACGAGATCCTGCAGGGCGTGCCCGGACACGAGGACACCCGCGTCGCGCATCGCCTTCTCGTAGTCCTGCCAGTCCTCGACGGTGCAGGTGGCTTCGTCGGTCGTGGATGCGTAGATCAACAGCATGTACTTCATGGCGGTCGCTCCCGTCTGTGTGGTGTTCGTCCTACACCATCACGACGAACGGACACCTGCCGGATCGACGCCCGACGAGAAATTTTTTCTAACCGCTGTTGCGCAACGCCGTGGCGAGACCGTTCATCGTGATCTGGATACCGCGCCGGACACGGTCGGTGTCCTCACCGGCACGGAACCGGCGCAGCAACTCGACCTGCAGGTGGTTGAGCGGTTCGAGATACGGGAACCGGTTGTGCAGCGACCGCTCGAGCGCCGGATTATCCGCGACGAGCGAGTCGTAGCCCGTGATCTGCCGGTAGGCGTCGACTGTACGGGCGTGCTCGTCGACGATGCTGCCGAACACCCGCTCGCGCAGTTCGGTGTCCTCGACGAGTTCGGAGTACCGGGCGGCCAGGCCGAGATCGGACTTGGCGAGCACCTGCGCCATGTTCGACAGCACCGAACGGAAGAACGGCCAGCGACGGTAGAGATCCTGCAGGGTCGCCAACCGGTCCGGATCACCGGCCACCCAGTCCTGCACAGCCGTTCCCGTGCCGTACCAGCCGGGGAGCATCACGCGGCTCTGGGTCCACGAGAGCACCCACGGGATGGCCCGCAGGTCGCTGATCGCCTTCGTCTGCTTACGGGAGGCGGGACGGCTGCCGATGTTGAGGGCACCGATCTCCGAGACCGGCGTCGCGGTGGTGAAGTACTCGACGAATCCCGGTGTCTCGTGCACGAGCCGGCTGTACGCGGCGCGAGCGAGGTCGGCAAGTTCGTCGAGGATGCGGTAGGCCTCCGGCGCGTCCTTCCCGAGGCCTTCCACATCGAGCAGGCTCGACTCGAGGGTCGCCGAGACGAGCGCCTCGAGGTTGCGGCGGGCGAGCACCGGTTCGCGGTACTTCGCGGCGATGACCTCGCCCTGCTCGGTCAGACGCAACGAGCCCTGGACCGCGCCGGGAGGTTGGGCCAGGATGGCGTCGTAACTCGGTCCGCCACCGCGACCGACGGTGCCGCCGCGACCGTGGAACAGGCGCAGCCGGATCCCGGCGGTGCGCGCCGCCTCGACGAGATCGAGTTCCGCGCGGTAGAGCGCCCAGTTGGCGGTGAGATAACCGCCATCCTTGTTGGAATCGGAGTAGCCGAGCATGATCTCCTGCAGTCCGTCGTGTCCGTCGACGAGGCTGCGGAACTCGGGCACGGCGAGGGCGGCGGTCAGCGTGGCGGCACCGCCGCGCAGGTCGTCGATCGTCTCGAACAGCGGGATGACCTGCACCGTGCTGCGCGGATAGCCGCGGTCGAGGTCGAGCAGCCCGACCTCCTTGAGCAGGACCTCGACCTCGAGCAGGTCGGACACCGAGGTGCACATGCTGATGATGTAGTGCTCGATGGCGGCCGGTCCGATGCGACGGACCACGTCGGCGGCAGCACGCAGGATGCCCAGTTCCTTGGCTGTCTCGTCCGACAGGTGGGCGTCGGGGGTGGTGAGCGGGCGGCGGATCCGCAACTCCGCGGTGAGCAGCGCGACCTTGTCGTCCTCCGGCAGGTCGCGGTAGCGGTCGGTCACTCCCGCCCAGGAGAGCAGTTCGGCGACGACGTTCTCGTGGACCTCGGAATTCTGACGCAGGTCGAGTGGCGCGAGGTGGAAGCCGAAGACCTCGACGGCGCTGCGCAGGTGCGCGAGTCGATCGTCGGCGATCACGGTCGCTCCGCCGGCGCGCAGCGAGGCGTCGACGATGTTCAGGTCGGTGTGCAGGCGGGCCGGGGTGGCATAGGGCTCGCACGGGATACGCACCGTGTGGGGCAGATCCACGCCGGGCAGCAGCCTGTCCGCGGTGGCGGTGAGGCGAGCGCGGATACCGTGTACCGCCCGTCGGTACGGCTCGTCGCTGTGGGCGGGATTGTCGTCGCCCGAGTCGTCGGCGAGCTTCTTCAGGGCGCTGCTGATGGTCGCGGTGCGTTCGGACATCGACAGTTCGCGTTCGAGCGCGGCGAGTTCGGTGAGGTGATGTCGCAGCGCGGTCTCACAGGCGCGATTCGCGGCCGTGGTGACGACCTCGCCGTCGACGTTGGGGTTGCCGTCGCGGTCGCCGCCGATCCAGGTTCCCGGCCGGACCAGCGGTTCGGTGAGCACCGCCGCGTCGGGCCAGCGTCGCCGGAGTTCGCGTCGCACTTCGGCGTTGAGGGCGGGAACGACGTCGAACAGTGCGAGGTCGTAGTAGCGCAGACCGTTGTCGACCTCGTCGATGATCCTCAGGCGCGCGAGCCGGATGAGCGCGGTGTCCCAGAGGGTCAGGATGTGCCGGTACAGGGCGCGGTCGATCTCCTCGAGCGCGGCGGGTTCGTCGGTCCTCTCCCGGCGCCGCATGAGTTCGGTGACGGCGGTCTGGACGTCGAAGACGGTGCGTCGGCGGGGCTCGGTGGGATGAGCGGTGATGACGGGGGCGACGAGAGCCGACGCGAGCGCGTCGGTCACGGTGTCGGCATCGAGGCCCGGACCGGCGGCGTCGAGCTTGGCGTAGGTGGCGGCGAGGCTGCTGTCCTGCGGTGGGTCGCCTGCGCGCACGTGCAGGGCTCGACGTCGTTCGCGGTGCAGATCCTCGGCGAGATTGGCGAGCAGACCGAAATGGCTGAACGCCCGGGCGACGGGAATCAGGTCGTCGGTGGCGACGCCGGCGAAGCGTTCGGCGAGTTCGGTGCGGTCGATCTCGGAGCGCCGGATCCGGAAACTCTCTACCCGGGCCGATTCGACCAGGTCGAAGGTCTCGGGTCCTGCCTGCTCACGGATGACGTTGCCGAGGATGCCGCCGAGCAGGCGGATGTCCTCGCGGAGGGGTTCGGTAGCAGAGGCAGGCACAGTGTCCGTCATACGGCCAGTATCTGTGCCCGGCGGCCGGGGCGCGACCGCGGCAGCGTCCGTGCACGTGCGGGGATCAGCTGAACTTGATCTGCAGTCCGATGCCGAGGATCGAGATCACCCAGATGATGCCGGTGAAGACGGTGAGACGGTCGAGGTTCTTCTCCGCCACCGTCGAGCCCGAGAGATTGGACTGGACTCCGCCACCGAACAGGCTGGACAGACCACCGCCCTTACCGCGGTGCAGCAGCACCAGCAGGATGAGCAACAGGCTCGTGACGATCAGGAGGATGTCCAGGAACAGTTCCATGTCGGTGTTCGATGTCCTTCGGATGGTGGGCGACGTCGGCGTCAGCTTACCCGCTCGTCCTGTGGGGACGCTGCGGGTGTGCCGGGGACGCCGGGTGGGCGAAATGCGGGCGGGGTGCAGCATCTCGTCGAGATCCTGCACCCCGCCCGATGCCGGTCGCTCTAGAGGAGCGGACCGCCTGCGGCGATCGCCGACAGCTGAGCGAATTCGTCGGCCTTGAGGGAGGCGCCTCCCACGAGGCCGCCGTCGACGTCGGTCTGAGCGATGAGCTCACCGACGTTCTTGGCGTTGACCGACCCGCCGTACAGGACTCGGACCGATGCCGCGACCTCGGGCGAGGCCAGTTCGGCGAGGGTACTGCGCACCGCGGCGCACACCTCCTGCGCGTCGGCCGCCGAAGCAACCTTGCCCGTGCCGATGGCCCAGACCGGCTCGTACGCGACGACGATCTTTGCGATCTCGTCGGCGGACAGGCCGGCGAGCGAGTTCTTCAACTGCTCGACGTTGTACTCGACGTGGTTGCCGGCTTCGCGGACGTCGAGTCCTTCACCGATGCACACGATCGGAGTGAGACCGTGCCGCAGCGCGGCCTTGGTCTTGTCGCGGACGATCTCGTCGGTCTCACCGTGCAGGGTGCGACGCTCGGAGTGCCCGACGATCACGTAGGTGCAGCCGAGCTTCGCGAGCATCGCGCCGGAGATCTCGCCGGTGTAGGCGCCGGAGTCGTGGACCGAGATGTCCTGGGCTCCGTAGGTGATGCCGAGCTTGTCGCCCTCGACGAGGGTCTGCACCGAGCGGATGCCGGTGAACGGCGGGATGACCGTCACGTCGACCTTCTCGAGGTACTTCTCGGGAAGGGTGAACGCGATCTTCTGCACCAGGGCGATGGCCTCGAGGTGGTTGAGGTTCATCTTCCAGTTGCCCGCGATGAGCGGTGTCCGTGCCATGACCGTCAGCCCTCCAGAACTGCGATGCCGGGCAGTTCCTTGCCCTCGAGGTACTCGAGGGAGGCGCCACCACCGGTGGAGATGTGGGAGAAGCGGTCCTCACCGAGTCCGAGCGACCGCACGGCCGCAGCGGAGTCGCCGCCACCGACGACGCTGAACGCGCCCTTGCCGGTGGCCTCGATGATCGCTTCCGCTACACCCTTCGTGCCCGCCGCGAAGTTCTCGAACTCGAACACGCCCATCGGGCCGTTCCAGAACACCGTCTTCGCCGAGCCGAGGAGCGAGGCGAAGCGCCGCACGGACTCCGGTCCGATGTCGAGGCCCATCCATCCGTCGGGGATGGAGTCGGCCGCGACGGTCTGCGACTGTGCGTCGGCCGCGAACTTGTCGGCCACCACCACGTCCTGAGGGATGTGGATGACGTCGCCGAAGCGTTCGAGCAGTTGCTTGCAGGTGTCGATCATCGACTCCTCGAGCAGCGACGTGCCGACCGAGTAGCCCTGTGCCGCAAGGAAGGTGAAGCACATGCCGCCACCGATTACGAGCGTGTCGACCTTGGGTGCGAGCGCCTCGATGACCCCGAGCTTGTCGGAGACCTTCGAGCCGCCGAGCACCACGGCGTACGGACGCTCGGTGTCGGTGGTGAGCTTGGCGAGCACGTCGACCTCGGCCGCGACGAGACCACCCGCGTAGTGCGGGAGCAGCGTCGCGACGTCGTAGACCGACGCCTGCTTGCGGTGCACGACACCGAAGCCGTCGGAGACGAATGCGCCGTCGTCGCCGACGAGCTCGACGAGCTCACGGGCGAAGGCGAGCCGCTCGGCATCGTCCTTGCTGGTCTCGCGAGCGTCGAAGCGGACGTTCTCGAGCAGGAGGATGTCGCCGTCGGTCAGCCCTTCGGAACGCGCCAGCGCATCCTGGCCGACGACGTCGGAGGCGAGCTGGACGTTGCGGTCGAGCACCTCACCGAGTTTCGCTGCGACGGGCGCGAGCGAGTACTTCGGATCCGGCTCGCCCTTGGGGCGGCCGAGGTGCGCGGTCACGACGACCTTGGCCCCGGCCTCCGCGAGCGTGCGGATGGTGGGCGCGGACGCGAGGATGCGGCCGGCGTCGGTGATCGTGTCGCCGTCGAGCGGGACGTTGAGGTCGGAGCGCACGAGTACGCCCCGACCCTCCACACCTGCGTCGAGCAGATCCTCGAGGGTCTGAACTGCCACTGTTCAAATGTCCTGTTCTACGAGTTTCAAAGAGACTTGCCGACGAGACCGACGAGGTCGGCAAGACGATTCGAGTAGCCCCACTCGTTGTCGTACCACGAGACGACCTTGACCTGCTCGTCGATGACCTTGGTCAGAGGCGCGTCGAAGATCGACGAGTGCGGGTCGGTGACGATGTCCGAGGACACGATCGGATCGGTGTTGTACTTCAGGATGCCCTTCAGCGGACCCTCCGCGGCAGCCTTCAGTGCGGCGTTGACCTCATCGGCGGTGGCCTTCTTGGTGAGGGTCGCGGTGAGGTCGGTGACCGAGCCGGTCGGGACCGGGACGCGCAGCGCGTAGCCGTCGAGCTTGCCGAGCAGCTCGGGGAGCACGAGGCCGATGGCCTTGGCGGCGCCTGTGCCGGTGGGGACGATGTTCAGGGCGGCAGCGCGGGCGCGACGCAGATCCTTGTGCGGTCCATCCTGCAGGTTCTGGTCCTGGGTGTACGCGTGGATCGTGGTCATCAGGCCCTTCTCGATGCCGAACTCGTCGTTCAGCACCTTGGCGAGGGGGCCGAGGCAGTTCGTGGTGCACGAGGCGTTGGAGATGATGTTCTGCGTGCCGTCGTACTTGTCGTGGTTGACGCCCATGACGATGGTGATGTCCTCGTCGGTGGCAGGCGCCGAGATGATGACCTTCTTGGCGCCGGCGTCGATGTGCCCCTTCGCCTTGGCGGCGTTGGTGAAGATGCCGGTGGACTCGACGACGACGTCGACACCGAGGTCGCCCCACGGAAGAGCGGAGGGGCCCTCCTTGATCGAGAGGGCCTTGATCTTCCGATCGCCGACGACGATGTCGTCGCCCTCGACATGCACGTCCTTGTCGAGGCGCCCCAGGATCGAGTCGTACTTCAGGAGCGTCGCGAGGGTGTCGTTGTCGGTGAGGTCGTTGACGGCAACGATCTCGATGTCGGTGGTGCCGAGTGCCTTCTGTGCCTCGACCGCCCGGAAGAAGTTGCGCCCGATGCGTCCGAATCCGTTCACGCCTACGCGGACAGTCACAATGAAGCTCCTTTGCCCAGTATTCCGATGGTCGTACTTGTGTGACCTTCACCCTAGTGGGGTTCGGTCGTACTGTGGGGAGCCGCCCGGCCGTGGCGCGAACTCCCTTGCAAGCCTGCCCCGCTATGCCTCGTCCAGCAACTCAGCGGTGACGGCCGACTCCGTATCGGGGATCCCGAGTTCCTTCGCGCGACGATCCGCCATCGACAGCAGGCGGCGGATCCGTCCCGCGACGGCGTCCTTGGTCATCGGCGGATCGGCGAGCTGGCCGAGCTCCTCGAGGGACGCCTGACGGTGCTGCACGCGCAGCGCGCCGGCGGCAGCGAGGTGGTCGGGCACGTCGGCGCCGAGGATCGCCAGCGCCCGCTCGACCCGCGCGGCGGCCGCCACGGCGGCGCGTGCGGACCGGCGCAGATTGGCGTCGTCGAAGTTGGCGAGGCGGTTCGCGGTCGCCCGCACCTCCCGGCGCATGCGGCGCTCCTCCCAGACCAGCCGGGTGTCCTGCGCGCCCATGTGGGTGAGCAGCGCGCCGATGGCCTCGCCGTCGCGGATCACCACCCGGTCGGCGCCGCGCACCTCACGCGCCTTGGCAGTGACGCCGAGCCGGCGGGCGGCGCCGACGAGCGCGAGGGCGGCCTCCGGGCCGGGGCAGCTCACCTCGAGCGCCGAGGAACGGCCCGGTTCGGTGAGCGAGCCGTGCGCGAGAAACGCCCCGCGCCACGCCGCGGCGGAGTCGGAGACGCTGCCGCCGACCACCTGTGCCGGCAGTCCGCGCACCGGTCGTCCGCGACCGTCGAGCAGACCGGTGCGGCGGGCCAGCGCCTCACCGTCCTTCCCGACACGGACGATGTACCGGGAGCTCTTGCGCAGACCACCCGCACCGAGCACCTGAATCTCCGCGGGATAGCTGTAGAGCTCGAAGATCTCGCGGCGGAGGCGACGTGCGATCGATCCGAGGTCGACCTCGGCCTCGACGACCACTCGCCCGGCGACGATGTGCAATCCCCCGGCGAAGCGCAGGAGGGCGGACACCTCGGCCTTGCGGTTGCTGATCCTGGTGACCGACAACCTGCTCAGCTCGTCCTTGACCTCCGCTGTCATTGCCACGAGACGCTCTCCCTCCCACCCCCGCGTGTGGCACGGACTCCACCGCGCGAGGACAGACATGTTTCCAGTGCCCCCGCCAACTTGGCGGGGTCGTGTCGATGCGTACCGGTCTCGGCGACATCGACGAACGAGACGTCCGCTCCGAATCGGGCCGCGGACCGGCTCAGGTGCTCGCGCTCGCGTCCTTCCGGTACCGAGGCAGCATCCACGACGACCTGGTCGACACGGAAATCGGGGGCGTGCTGGGCGAGAACGTGCAGGTGGCGTTCCGCGGAGAAGCCTGCGGTCTCCCCCGGTTCCGCCGCGAGGTTGAGCACGAGGACCTTGAGCGCCGTCGTGTGGACCAGCGCCTCGTGCAGGTCCGGGACGAGCACGTGCGGGATGACGCTCGAGAACCAGGATCCCGGGCCGAGCACCACGAGATCGGCCTCGCACACCGCGTCGAGCGCGGGCGGGCAGGCCGGCGGATCGGCGGGAATCAGCCGGACCCGGCGCACCTTGCCCGGGGTGGTCGCCACCGCGACCTGCCCCCGGATGCAGCGGCTCACCCGCGGGGCGGATTCGAGTCCCGACACGTCGGCCTCGATGTCGAGCGGGATCGGCGACATGGGCAGCACACGGCCGCGCACGTCGAGGACGCGGGCGAGCATGTCGAGGGCGGTGACGGTGTCGCCCGCGACCTCGGCGAGCCCGGCGAGGATCAAGTTGCCGACCGAGTGCCCGGCGAGGGCGCCCGTGCCCCCGAAGCGGTGTTGGACGGTCTCGGTCCACACCCGGACCTCGTCGTCGCGGCCGGCGAGCGCTGCGAGCGCCATGCGCAGGTCGCCGGGTGGGACGACGCCGAGTTCGGCGCGCAGCCGTCCCGAGGACCCTCCGTCATCGGCGACGGTCACCACGGCGGTGACCCGGTCGGTGAGGCGCCGGACGGCACTGAGCGTCGCGTACAGGCCGTGTCCGCCACCGAGAGCAGTGATCGCGGGGCCGGGCACCGCCCCGGAGCTCGGAGCGCTCTCGGAGTACGGCGTGCTGTCGGAGTCGGGAGTCTCGGCGGCGTTCACTCGCGCCCCAGATCCCGGTGCACCACGTTCACCGTCAGATCCGGTGCCTGCTCGAGGCGTGCAGCGAGGGCCTCGGCCATCGCCACGCTCCGGTGTTTCCCTCCGGTGCAGCCCACTGCAATCGTCATGTAGCGCTTCCCCTCCCGACGGTAACCGGCGGTCGTCAGATCGAGCAGCCGGTGATAGGTGGCGAGATAGTCCTCGGCACCGTCGCGGGAGAGTACATAGTCGCGCACCGCCGCGTCCTGCCCGGTGTGCGGCCGCAATTCGGCGATCCAGTGGGGGTTCGGCAGGAACCGCACGTCGCACACGACGTCGGAGTCCATGGGCAGGCCGTACTTGAAGCCGAACGACTCCACGGTCACCCGGATGGTGTCGGATGTGGCGTCGCCGAAGGCCGCCTCGATCTTGCGACGCAGATCGGGCCCGGACAGCGCGGACGTGTCGATGACGAGGTCGGCCGCGGCCTTCACGGGAGCGAGCTGCTCGCGTTCGACGGCGATGCCGTCGGTGAGCGTGCGATCGGCCGTGTCGGACTGCAGCGGATGACTGCGGCGTACCTGCTCGAACCGCCGGACGAGCACCGAGTCGGCCGCTTCGAGGAACAGCACCCGGGTGTTGACCGGGCGGGCCGCCAGATCGGTGACGACGCGTTCGAGGTCGCCGGTGAACAACCGGCTGCGCACGTCCATCACCACGGCGAGACGTTGCAGCGGAGGTTCGGCCTGCACCGCGAGATCGATCATCGACAGCACCAACTGGGGCGGGAGGTTCTCCGCGACGTACCACCCGAGATCCTCGAGGGCGGTCGCCGCAGTACTCAGTCCGGCTCCGGACAGTCCGGTGACGACGATGACCTCGGCCTGCGCCGGCCGTTCACCGTCGACACCCTGTTCCGAACCGTCCGCCATCCCCGGGATCCGACCCACTTCGGTCACTGTTCCGACTCCGCTCGTACTCCCGACACGCCGACGGAGCCATCATCGCCTACGGGCGTGTCGCCCGCATCCGCGGCCGTCGGGTCACCCGCAGGTGCCGCAGCCGGATCGCTCGCATCCGCGACGGTCGGGGCGCCGGTGTCGTGCGGCGACTCAGCCGGAGCCGGTACGTCGCCCCGCAGCGCCTCGAGGACGGCTTTCGCCGTGGCCTGCCCGATCCCGGGCACCGCGGTGATCTCCTCGACGCTCGCCTCGCGTAGCCGCGCGACCGACCCGAAGTGGGTGACGAGCGCCTTGCGTCGGGTGTCACCGAGACCACGAACCCCGTCGAGAGCGGAGGCGGTCATGCGCTTGGACCGCTTGCTGCGGTGGTAGGTGATCGCGAAACGGTGTGCCTCGTCGCGGATACGCTGCAGCAGGTACAGCGACTCGCTGGTGCGCGGAAGGATCACCGGGTCCTCCTCCCCCGGCACCCACACCTCCTCGAGACGCTTCGCGAGCCCGACGACCGCGACATCCGTGATACCGAGTTCGTCGAGGACCTCGGCCGCGGCCGCGACCTGCGGCGCACCACCGTCGACGACGAACAGGTTCGGCGGGTAGGCGAACCTGCGCGGACGGCCCGTCGCCGGGTCCAGTGCTGCTTCGGGCGCGAGGTCCCCGCCGTCGCCACCCTCCGGAACGGATCCGTCCGAATCGGCCTGTCGGGCGAGGTCGCGGTTGTGGCGGAGGAAACGCCGGCGGGTGACCTCGGCGATCGAGGCGACGTCGTCGGAGTGCCCGTCGCCCGCGGCGTGCTTGATGGCGTAGTGCCGGTAGTCGGACTTGCGGGGCAGTCCGTCCTCGAAGACGACCAGCGATGCGACGACGTCGGTGCCCTGCACGTGGCTGATGTCGACACACTCGATACGCAGCGGCGCCGAGTCGAGGTCGAGGACGTCCTGGATACCCTGCAACGCCGCCGATCGGGCATTGAAGTCGCCCGCGCGCCGCAGCTTGTGCTGGGCAAGTGCTTCCTTGGCGTTGCGTTCGACCGTGTCGGCCAGTGCCTTCTTGTCGCCGCGCTGCGGGATGCGCAGACGCACGGGACCGCCGCGCAGACGCCCGAGCCAGCGGCTCATCTCGTCCGGGTCGGGCGGCAGGGCGGGGACGAGCACCTCGCGCGGCACGGCACTGGTGGCGTCCGCGTCGTCGGTGCCGAGCGCGGCCTCCTCGCCGTAGAACTGGGTGAGGAACTGTTCGACGAGCAGCGAGAGTTCTTCGGCGTCGTCGGTCCCCTCGGCGGCCTCGACGCCTTCGACGTCGCGGTCCTCGGGACGGTCGAGCACGTCGCCGGACTTCTCGACGACCCAGCCGCGTTGACCCCGCACGCGACCGCCGCGCACGTGAAAGACCTGGACGGCCACCTCGAGGTCGTCGCCGGCGAACGCCACGAGGTCGGCGTCGGTACCGTCGCCGAGCACGACGGCCTGCTTCTCGAGTGCCTTGCGCAGTGCCCCGAGATCGTCGCGCAGGCGGGCTGCGGTCTCGAAGTCGAGTTCCTCCGCGGCGGCCTGCATCCGCTTCTCGACATCGCGGACGAGTTTGTCGGTGCGACCGGCGAGGAAGTCGCAGAAGTCCTCGACGATGCGGCGGTGTTCGTCGGCGGAGACGCGTCCGACACACGGCGCGGAGCATTTGTCGATGTAGCCGAGCAGGCACGGGCGGCCGATCTGCGCGTGCCGCTTGAAGACCCCGGCCGAGCACGTGCGCGACGGGAACACCCGCAGCAACAGGTCGAGGGTCTCGCGGATCGCCCAGGCATGCGAGTAGGGACCGAAATAGCGCACGCCCTTGCGGCGCGGCCCCCGGTAGACGAACAGACGGGGGTATTCCTCGTTCAACGTGACCGCGAGCATCGGGTACGTCTTGTCGTCGCGGTAGCGGACGTTGAACCGCGGATCGAACTCCTTGATCCAGTTGTACTCGAGTTGGAGTGCCTCGACCTCGGTGCGCACCACCGTCCACTCGACCCGGCCCGCGGTGGTGACCATCTGACGGGTGCGCGGATGCAGCGAGGCGATGTCGGCGAAGTACGAGTTCAGGCGGGACCGGAGATTCTTCGCCTTGCCGACGTAGACGACCCGGCCGTGCGGGTCGCGGAACTTGTAGACCCCCGGCTCCGTGGGAATGGAACCGGGGGCTGGGCGATATGTCGAGGGGTCGGGCACAGGTCCAGGCTAGTCGTCGCCCCTGACGGCTCCGCCGTCGTCGTTGCGCCTGACGGCTCCGCCGTCGTCGTTGTCGCTGACGGCTCCGCCGGTGTAGCGGGACTCCAGTTCGCGGAAACGCTCGAGCGCGTCCACGGCGCGTTCCCCGTCGCGCGCCTGGATGGCGACGACGGGCACGTACTCGTCGAACGGCAGTTCGAGGCGGGCCCAGGGGGCGCCCTGGTCGAAGAACAGCCCGCGCACGTCGGTCCACGGGATGTGTCGTTCGGCGACCACGTTGCGGACGGAGACGCCGTCGGCACCCGCCCGCAGCCGTGGGCGGGTGAACAGCAGGACGCCTCCGGTGAGCACGACACCGATGGCGAGGATCGCGATCTGGTCGACGACCCGCAGGTGCACGCCGGTGTCGCCGCCCCCGCGGAGCACGAGCGCCGCGAAGATGTGGATGGCCATGACGACGACCGCCGCCACGACGACCCAGCGCCGCATCTTCTCCGGGCGTACCTCGAGATCCCAGCCGGTCTCGTCGCGGGTCAACGCGCCGCCTTCCGCAGCCGCCGCAGGGTCACGGCGGTGTCGAGCGCGGCCGCGCAGGCCTGGCCGCCCTTGTCTTCCGCGGAGCCGGGCAGACCGGCGCGGTCGCGGGCCTGCTGTTCGGTGTCGGTGGTGAGAACACCGTTGCCCACGGGGGTGCCCTCGTCGAGCGCGATCCGGGTGAGGCCGTAGGTCACGGCGTCGCACACGTACTCGAAGTGCGGTGTGCCGCCGCGGATCACCACGCCGAGCGCGACGACCGCGTCGTGGGTGCGGGCGAGCTGCTGCGCGACGACGGGAAGCTCGATCGCTCCGGCGACCCGCTCGAGGGTGACGTCGGTGACACCCGCCTGCTCGGCGACACGCTGTGCGCCTGCGATGAGGGCGTCGGAGATCACGGTGTGCCAGCTGCCGGCGACAATCGCGAGGCTCAGCCCTGCGGCGTCGGCGAGCTGCAGGTCGGGCAGGCCTTCGCCGCTCATCAGGCGTCTCCCTCGTCGAACTCGTCGAGACCGATCAGGTCGTGGCCCATGCGATCGCGCTTCGTGCGCAGGTACGAGATGTTCTCGCGGTTCGCGCGCAACGGCATCGGGACACGTTCGGTGATCTGCAGGCCGTAGCCGTCGAGACCGACGCGCTTGGCCGGGTTGTTGGTCAGCAGCCGCATCGACGAGATACCGAGGTCGACGAGGATCTGAGCGCCGATGCCGTAGTCGCGGGCGTCGGCGGGCAGGCCGAGTTGCAGGTTGGCGTCGACGGTATCGGAGCCGGAGTCCTGCAGCTGGTAAGCCTGCAGCTTGTGCATCAGGCCGATGCCGCGTCCCTCGTGGCCACGCATGTAGAGCACGACGCCGCGGCCTTCCTCGGCCACCATCTCGAGGGCGGCGTCGAGCTGCGGACCGCAGTCGCAGCGCAGCGACCCGAAGACGTCGCCGGTCAGGCATTCGGAGTGCACACGCACGAGCACGTCGGAGCCGTCGTCGTCCGGGCCGGCGATGTCGCCGCGGACGAGCGCGACGTGTTCGACGTCGTCGTAGATGCTCTGGTAGCCGACGGCCGTGAAGTCGCCGTGCCGGGTGGGGATGCGGGCCTCGGCGACGCGCACGACGTGCTTCTCGTGCTTGCGGCGCCATGCGATGAGATCCGCGATCGAGATCAGGGCGAGTTCGTGTTCGTCGGCGAAGACCCGCAGTTCGTCGGTGCGCGCCATCTCGCCTTCGTCCTTCTGCGAGACGATCTCGCAGATGACGCCGGCCGGTCGCAGGTCGGCCATGCGCGCGAGGTCGACGGCGGCCTCGGTGTGCCCGGGCCGGCGCAGGACGCCGCCCTCCTTGGCGCGCAGCGGCACCACGTGACCGGGACGCGTGAAGTCCTGGGCGGTGGAGTTCGGGTCGGCGAGCAGCCGCATGGTGGCGGCGCGGTCGGACGCGGAGATACCTGTGCCGATGCCTTCCCTCGCGTCGACGGTGACCGTGTAGGCGGTGCCGTGCTTGTCCTGGTTGACGCTGTACATGGGAGGCAGACCGAGACGGTCGCAGTCCTCGCCGTCCAGAGGCACGCACAGGTACCCGGACGTGTAGCGGACCATGAACGCCACGAGTTCCGGCGTTGCCTTCTCCGCGGCGAAGATGAGGTCGCCCTCGTTTTCACGGTCTTCGTCGTCGACCACGACGACCGCCTTACCGGCGGCGATGTCGGCGACCGCGCGCTCGATGGTGTCGAACCTCGTCACTTCCCTGGACTCCAACTCTCGTATCCGGACGACTCGTGCTCCGCGTCCACTGTCGATCTCCACAGTACGACGCGTCAGCGCGCGTTCTGCAGGCGCTCCACGTACTTGGCGATCACGTCGACCTCGAGGTTGACGAGGGTGCCCGGCTCGGCGGTGCCGAGCGTCGTCAGCGACAGCGTGGTCGGAATGAGCGAGATCTCGAACCACTCCTGTCCGCGTTCCCCTCCGAGACCCGAGACCGTCAACGAGACACCGTCGACGGTGATCGATCCCTTTTCGACCACGTAGCGGGAGATTTCGGCCGGGAGCGAGATGCGCACCACAGTCCAGTTCTCCGAGGGTGTGCGGGAGACGACGGCTCCGGTGGCGTCGACGTGGCCCTGCACGAGGTGGCCGCCGAGGCGACTGTTCAGCGCGGCGGCGCGTTCGAGGTTGACGGAGCTGCCGAGCGTGAGCTGTCCGAGCGACGACCGGTTCAGCGTCTCCTGCATTACATCGGCGGTGAAGGACCCGCCGTCGAGGACGTCGACGACCGTCAGGCACACCCCGTTGACCGCGATCGAATCGCCGTGCTCGGCGTCGGAGGTGACCAGCGGTCCGCGCACGGTGAAGCGTGCCGAGTCGGCGAGGTCCTCCTTCGCGACGATCTCACCGAGTTCCTCGACTATGCCGGTGAACATGTTCCGCTCCTTAGCTCCCGATCCGCGACCGGGTCCGATTCGGTTGTCCCGGTCCGGGACGAGTGTCGGTTGTCCCGGTCCGGGACGAGTGTCAACAGAATGTCCGAGCCGACGGTCTCGACCCGTTCCCGGCGGAACCGTAGCGCGTCGGAGATCGTGCCCACCCCGGCGTCCTCGACGGCGGCCTCGCCGGCTCCGAGCACGACGGGCGCCAGGTATGCCTGGATGCGGTCGACGCAGCCCGCTGCGAGGAAGGCGCCCGCGAGCCGGGGGCCGCCTTCGAGCAGCACGTCGGGTCGGTCGCCGAGCGCGTCGAGCACCTCCCCGATGTCGTGGGTGCGCAACACCAGCGTCGGCGCCGCGTCATCGAGAACTCTTGCGGAGGTGGGGATCTCACGCATACCGATAACGACCCTCAGCGGCTGGTGCGGCGCGAGTTCGCCGTCGGGCAGACGGGCGGTCAACCACGGGTCGTCGGTGAGGACGGTGCCGGTTCCGACGATGATGGCGTCGAGCCGGCTGCGCTGGTCGTGCACGCGCGCACGCGACTCGGGACCGGAGATCCACTTGCTCGTGCCGTCGGCGGCCGCGCTGCGACCGTCCATCGACGCGGCGTACTTCCACGTCACGTGCGGCCGGCCGGTGTGTTGCCGGTGCAGCCATGCCCGCAGCGGGCCGCGGGCGACGGTCTCGGCACCGAGACCGGGATGCACCGTGATGCCCGCGGCGCGGAGGGTGTCGGCGCCGCCCCCGGCGACGGGATTCGGATCGGCGACGGAGTAGTACACCGTCGCGATCCCCGCCTCGATGAGGGCCTGCGCGCACGGGCCGGTGCGGCCGGTGTGGTTGCACGGTTCGAGGGTGACGACGGCGGTTCCGCCGCGCGCGCGTTCGCCCGCGGCCTCGAGTGCCCGGACCTCCGCGTGTGGACCGCCGGGTGGTGCGGTGGCCCCGACACCTGCCACCGCGCCGTCCGCGTCGAGGATCACCGCTCCGACAGGCGGGTTGGGGCTGGTCGTGCCCCGCACGGCCTCCGAGGCGTCGAGCGCGAACTGGAGGGCTTCGGCGATCTCGGGTGCGGTCACGGCGCGAGCGTCAGGTGCGGGGACGCAGCCCCGGCCTGCGCCCGCAGTTTGCGGACCGCCTCACCGGGATCGGCGGCGCCGTAGACGGCGGACCCGGCGACGAAGCAGTCCACACCGGCTTCCGCGGCGGCCTCGATGGTGTCGGTGTTGATGCCACCGTCGATCTCGACGAGCAGACGCAGTTCACCCGAGTCGACCAGGCGACGCACCTGACGGGCCTTGTCGAGGACGTCCGGGATGAAGGACTGACCACCGAAGCCCGGCTCGACACTCATCACGAGCAGCGTGTCGAACTCCTTCAGGATCCCGAGATAGGGCTCGATGGGGGTGCCGGGCTTGACGGACAGCCCGGCCTTGCCGCCGGCCGCGCGGATGTCGCGGGCCACGGCGACCGGGTCGTCGGTCGCCTCCGCGTGGAAGGTGACGTTGTGGGCACCGGCTTCGGCGTAGGGCGGAGCCCATCGACCGGGGTTCTCGATCATCAGGTGACAGTCGAGCGGGATGTCGGTCGCCTTCAACAGCGACTCGACGACCGGGAGACCGAGCGTCAGGTTCGGAACGAAATGGGCGTCCATGACGTCGACGTGGAGCCAGTCGGCACCGGCGACGGCCTGCGCCTCGTCGGCGAGACGAGCGAAATCCGCGGACAGGATGGACGGAGCGATCATCGGGTGGGCCACAACCGACGAGTCTAGTCGGCGCCCTCCACCGGGTCGGACCTGCGTCGCACGCGCCGCACGCAGCCGAACCCGGCCGGAATCTCCGATCTCGGGCGCATTGGTGCCACCAGGTGGCCGCAATACCCGGAAGGCTGGCAGTCACCTACGAACCCAAGGATCATCGTGACCGATCTCCATCACCGCGAATCCTTCCCTCCCCGTCCGGACGGATCGAACACCGTCGACACCTTCCTGATCTCCGACGGAGCAACCGAACTCGTCGACTTCCTCGTCGCCGTCTTCGAGGCCGAGGAGGTGCCCGAAGCGCGCACCCTCGACCACGACGGGCTCCTCCTCCACTCGGAGGTGCGGGTCGGCGACTCCGTGCTCGTGGTCGCCGACCGGAAACCGGACTGGCCCTTCACCCCCGCCTTCGTACGGGTCCACGTGCACGACGTCGATGCCGTCCTCGAACGCGCCACGCAGCACGGCGCGGCGATCGTCACACGGCCTACGGACTTCTTCGGCGATGTCCTCGCCCGGTTCTCGGATCCGTCCGGCAATCTCTGGTGGATCCAGCGGCACGATCCCGGCACCGACACATCCGCGTGGACGGACGATGCGGCAGCGGACGAGTCGGCGGACTGGTCGCACATCGCGAGTCCGGAACTCGGGTACATCCACTCGACACTCACCGAAGCCGTTCGTACCCTGCGGGATCCACGGTCTCGCGCGGTGTGACCGGCGGTCGCCGGACCGGCGCCGCGGGTCGTCAGACCAGGAGGGCGAGGGCGTCGAAACGATCGATGTCCTCGCGGTGGCAGACGTGGCTTCCGGCGGTGAGCAGTGCCGCGGTGCCGCAGGCGATCCCGAGAGCAAGCGCGTCCCGCAACGATCGTTCCTGCAGCAGTCCGACGACGAGTCCGGCGACCATGCTGTCGCCGGCGCCGACGGCGCTGCGCACCTTGGCCGCCAGGGCCGGCACCCGCACGGCCTCGTCGGCGGTCACCATGATCGCCCCGTCTGCGCCGAGCGAGACGACCACGATCTCCGTGACACCGGAGGTGACGAGTTCGCGCGCGGCCGCGATCTGCTCGTCGTCGGTGGCCAGCTCCCGCCCGGTCCACTCGCACAACTCGTCCAGGCTCGGTTTGACGAGGTAGACACCCGAATCGATGCTGGTCAGCGCATCGCCCGACGAGTCGAGGACGAACCGCGCGCCGGCCTCGTGCGCCGCCGCCGCGATGCGTCGGACGAAGGTGCCGGGTACACCGGGCGGGAAGCTGCCGCTCGCCACCACGTACTTCGCGCCTTCGGCGACCTTCTCGAGTGTCGCGAGGCAGCGTTCCTGCTCCTCGTCCGTCAGCTCGGGACCGGGTGTGACGAAACGGTATTCCTGACCGCTGCGACGGTCGATCGCCGTGAAGCACTCTCGGGTGGACCCGGTGATCGGGACGATGTGTTCCTCGACGTCGTCGTCGTCGAGCAGACCGCTCATCTGTTCACCTCGCGCACCACCGGCCGGATAGACGGCGGCGGCCGAGGCACCGAGCACGCGCGCGACCTTCGCGACGTTCACTCCTCCCCCGCCGGCGTCGTAGAACGGTTCGTCGCAGCGGAGCTTGCGGGTGGGCACCACCGCGTCGGTGAAGGTCGTGACGTCGAGTGCCGGGTTCATGGTCAGGGTGACGATCTCGGGCATGACCGGAACCCTATTCGGCCCCGGCCGGCCGCGCGCGGAACTGCATCACGCCGCCGCCCGGTGCTTGCGCTTCTTCGCCCGGCCCTTGCTGCGACTCGCCACGGCGGAGCCGAGCATCAGCAGACGCATGGACCGCGCGGCGGCGTCGACGAGCAGGTCGTGACCGTTGGCGACGGCGTCCTCGAGGCGCATCGGGACGGGGATGATCGACGCGATCGCGCCGATTCCGACGTCGTGGACGTCGCGCGCCCCCTCGCCGAGCGACCCGGCGATGGCGAGCACCGGCACCCCGGCGCGCTGGGCGCGGCGGGCGACCTCCGCGGGCACCTTGCCGCGCGGGGTCTGGACGTCGATGCTGCCCTCGGCGGTGATGATCAGATCGGCGCGCGCGATCAGGGAGTCTAGATCGATACCGGACAGGCCGCTGTCGAGCAGCACGTCGAACCGGGAGGCGATCCGGGCGCCGATGCCCGCGGCCAGACCGGCACCGAGGCCGCCTGAGGCGCCGGTGCCCGCCCCGAACCGCACATCCAGCCCGTGTGCCCGCCCGTCCCGTTCGAGCACCTTCGCCCAGCGCTCCAGAGCGGCGGACAGCTCCTCGACCTGCGCGGGTGTCGCGCCCTTCTGCGGGCCGAAGACCCGAGCGACACCGGTCGGCCCACACAGGACGTTGTGGACGTTGCAGGCCAGGACGATCTCGGTGTCGGCGAGCGCCGGGTGCAGATCGTCGAGATCGAGACGCGCGGCGCGCGCGAGGTGCCGTCCCCCGTCGGGCAGTTCGTGGCTGTCGGCGTCGAGGATCCGGGCGCCGAGTGCTCGCAGTGCCCCGGCTCCGCCGTCGCTGGTGCCCGAGTCGCCGCAGCCGATGACGATGCGGCGGATGCCGTCGTCGAGTGCCGCGGCAACGAGTTCACCGACCCCGCGGGTGGTGGTGGCACCGGGATCACGGCGATCGGTGGGCACGAGACGAAGGCCGGCGGCCGAGGCCATCTCGACGACCGCCGTCCCGCGGGTGACACCACCGAGACGCGCCCAGCTCGCCCGCACCGGCTCGCCGACGGGACCGGTCACGGTGACCGGGACGAGCGTGCCGCCGGTGGCCTCGGCAAGGATCTCGGCGGTGCCCTCCCCACCGTCCGGAACAGGCACGAGGTCGACGGCGGCGCACGGCAGAGCCCGGCGGACTCCCGCACCGATCGCAGCGGCGACGCTGCGCGCATCGAGACTCTCCTTGAAACCGCTGGGTGCGACGAGCACGCGATGAGGAACCTTCAAAGCCATGACGACTCCGATCGTGAAACGGGACAGACCGTGGAACGGGACAACGGGGGAGGGAACAGGGATCAGACGAACAGCGACAGGCCGAGCAGCGGCCAGACGAACCACGCGAACAACAGGACCAGCGCGGCGAGGAGCGGGCCGAGCCGCGCTGCCAGGCGCAACAGGTCGGAGGTCGAGTAGGTGGATGTGCCGGGCACGTCCGCGAACAGCGTCACGGGCTTGGCCGACGACGGCAGGGTGTGGCAGAAGCCTGCGGCGGCCGTCGAGACGAAGGCCGCGGCGAGCGGATCGACACCTGCGCTCGGGGCGAGTGCCACCACGACGGGAACGAGAACGGCGGAACGGGCCGAGCGCGACTGGATGACCAGGTGCGCCGCAGCGGAGATCACGACCACGACGACCACGAACAACGGACCGGCATCCTCTCCGCGCGAGGTGAGCGGGCCGAAAGCCGTCGATGCGAGCCAGTCCGCCGCGCCGCTCGTCGTCAGCGCGGTACCGATCGACAGCGTTGCCGCCATGAACAGCAGCAGAGGCCACGGCACGGTCTTCAGCGCAGGCGCGAGACGCACGGAGCCGTACCGCGGGGAGGTCGCGACGAGCGCACCGAGCAGCGCCACCACCGCCGGGTGGATGCCGTGTACGGGTTCGGTGCACCACAGCACCATCACCACGACCAGCAGAAGGGCGGCGCGGGATTCGGCGACGGAGAGCGGCCCGCAGACCGGGGTGTCGGCCTGCGCGCCGATGTCGGCGGCGGTGACGGTGAGGCGTCCGCGCCGATCGTCGGTGGAGGTGAACAGCAGCAGCACCAGTTCGGCGGCGGCGTGCGACGAGACGATCGCCAGCGGCAGGCCGAGGATCATCCAGGTCGCGAAGTCGAATCCGGTGCCGGTCGCCGTGACGAGGATCTGCGAGGTGATCAGGTGCGCACCGGCGCCGAGCAGCGACGCCACCGCCGACAGCAGGATCACCGTGGGGAAGAGCAACGCGAGTGCCCGCACCAGTCGTGGCCGGTCTGCGAGGACCGTCGCGAGCGCGACGAACACCGGGAGCACCAGTGCGGCGCGACCGGAGGTCGACGGGACCGCGAACGCGGTGACGATCAGCGCGGCCGTCACCAGGTGCACGAGCGCCCGCGGGCTGTGCGCCCCCGTCACCAGGAAGGCCGCGCCCCGCGTCGCCAAACCCGAGGACGCGACACCGGAGGCGATCACGAAAGCGGACAACAGGAGCCACACGACGTCGTCGCCGAGGGTCGCGAACAGTGCCTCCGCGTCGATGACCCCGACGACCGTGAGGGCCGCGGCAGCGCCGAGCGCCACATAGGTGTCGTCGATCCTCGTGAACACCCACAGCCAGACGGCCACGACGAACACGATCATGGTGACGGCGGCCGGAGGCGTCAGGTCGGGGTCGGTGCGCGTGAGATACACGAGGAGACCGACGGTGCCGGCGAGTATCCCGACCGCGACGATCCGGCCGGGCGTCGGGGCGGTGTGTCTGCGCGGCGGACGCTGCTGTGGCGCAACGGAGCTCGGCGGGACGGTGGCGTGGAAGGTCATCGCAACCGGTACCCCGCTCCGCGGATCGTCTCGACCCGGTCTCCCCCGATCTTGTTGCGCAGTGCGCGCACGTAGACGTCGACGACGTTGGACGCGGGATCGAAGTCGTATCCCCACACGTGCCCGAGGATCTGTTCGCGGGAGAGCACCTGCCCGCGGTGACGCAGGAAGACCTCGAACAGGGCGAACTCGCGGCTGGTGAGATCGGCGCTCTCCCCTGCGATCTCGGCGCGTCGGGCCCGCAGGTCCAGAGCCATGTCGCCGTCGCGGATCACCGCTGCCGGATCGGCAGCCGAGCTGCTGTCGCCGATGCGCAACCGGATGCGGGCGAGCAGTTCGGCGAACTGGAACGGTTTGCTCACATAGTCGTTGGCACCGCCCTCGAGCCCCGCGACGGTATCGGTGACGCTGTCTCGCGCGGTCAGCACGATCACGGGGGTCCGCACACCTTCACCGCGCAACCTCTCGAGGACGGTGAAGCCGTCCATGCGGGGCAACCCGATGTCGAGGATCACCAGATCGAAGGCGCCACTGCGAGCGAGCATCAGGGCGGTCTCGCCGTCGGTGGCGTCGGTGGTGGTGTATCCCGCTGCGCGCAGCCCCTTCTCGAGGAAGGCGGTGATGCGGGTGTCGTCTTCGGCGATGAGGATTCTGCTCACTGCGATGCGGTCCTTCGAGTCTCGGCTGTACCGGGGGAACCGGTCGTGCCGGTCGTGCCGGTCGTGCCGGTGGTTCCTGCAGGGTCTCGTAGGGGGAGGTCGATGCCGAAGGTCGCGCCGTGCCCGACCGCGCTCTCGACCCAAGCCGAGCCGTGGTGCGCGTCGGCGATGGCGCGGACGATGGCGAGTCCGAGACCTGCCCCGCCTCGTTCGGCGGCGGGTCCGTGCCGGTCACCGGGGACGGTGCGTCCGCGGCGGAAGCGTTCGAAGATGCGTGCCGCGTCGTCCGGAGCGACCCCGGGTCCGGTGTCCCGGACCCAGATCCGGAGGTGCTCGGTGCCGTTGTGCTCGACGAAGACGGATCCGAGCTGGATGACGTCCCCAGGGTGGGTGTGCGTGACGGCATTGGTCGCGTACTGCAGCACGGCCTGGGTGACGCGTTGGGCGTCGATGTCGGCCATGCCCTCGGCGATCTCCATGAGCTGCCAGTCGCGGGTGCCGAGCATCTGCGCCTTGGCCTCGACGTCGAGCATGAGGTCGGTGACGTCGACCGGTCGTCGCTGCACGAAGTCGGGGCGCTCGGCCTTGGCGAGGACGAGCAGGTCGGTGACGATCCGCGCCATCCGGTCGAGTTCGTCCTCGACGAGCCGGATCGTCTCCTCGCGCGTCGCGTCGTCGGCGTGACCGAGATCCATGAGTTCGAGGTGCCCGCGGATCACGGTGATCGGTGTCCGCAGTTCGTGGCCGGCGTCGTCGACGAACTGCTGCTGCGTGGTGTAGGCCTGTTCGAGGCGGTCGAGCATCGAGTTGAAGGTCTGTGCCAGTGCGGCGATGTCGTCGCGTCCGTGCACGGGCACCCGACTCGTCAGATCCTTCTCGCCGATGGCGGCGGCCACCTCGCGCACCTGGCGGATCGGGGCGAGGATCTGTCCCGCGACCAGCCAGCCGATGATCGCCGTGAGACCGAGGCCGCCGATCGCGACCAGTCCGATGGTGCGGGCGGTGTCGGCGACCTTCGCGCGCTGCTCGGCGGTGAACACGGCGACGATCAGCGCGCCCCGGTCGTCGCCGGAGGTGACGTCGGCGCGGGCCCAGCGCATCTGTCCACCGTCCACCTCGTGGACGCCCGAGCCGGTGGGGGCGTTGAGGATGCGCTCGAACATCACACCGTCCTCGGTGAGGTTCGCCGGCAGGTCGGGCCGGTCCACCGCGATACGGCGGTCGAAGAGCAGCGAACCGTCGACGACGCCGACGATCACCTCGCCCTCCGAGGTGTGCTGGCGGTTGAGATAGACCTCGAGCATCCGCTCCACGGAGGTGAACGGGAACGTCGTGGTGGGGTCGACGCCCTCGGCGGCGAATGCCCGGAATTCGTCGATCTCCTGCGTGATGTCGGCATTCGCATCTCGGTCGACGTGGTTGAGGAGCAGCACCCGCGCGGTGACGACGACGGCGACGAGCGCGACGGCCGTGGTCAGCAGGATCCAGCTGAGGATGCGCCACCGGGCAGGGAGAGCGGATCCGCGACCGGGGTGAGGGATGCGGAGGTGACCGGCGCGCTCCGTCCCGGCCGGCTTCCCGGACTCAGTCGTCATCGTCGTCCCAGTCGTCGTCCCCACTGTCGTCGCCGTCGTCGTCCCAGTCGTCGTCCCACTCGACCTGAGGGGTCGGCAGGGGCTGACGCGCGACGTCGGACCAGCCCGGATCGGGAACCGGGGCCGGCACGACGGCAGGCGGGAATGTCTGCGTGCCGGGGACCGACGGTGCGGACGCCGACTCCTGCTCGGGTTCGGGTCGTACCTCGGGCGCCTCGGCCCCGGGGGACGGCGCCGCGGGCTCGGTCGTGGTCGGCACGACGGAGACGGTGACCGATGCATCACCGATCTCGGGGGAGCCCGCCGGTCGTGTCAGGGCCTGGCTCCCCCACGCGAGGGCCGCCGGGATCAGCAGCAGCGCTGCGATCACGAGCATGCGTTTCATCACCGGCATGGAGAACAGCATCCTGCACCGGAGTGAATCGATCGTGAAGACCGGATGAGAAGACTTTCATCTTCCCGGCGCCGGACACGACGATCCGTGTCCGGCGGTCGCGATCAGCGCTCGGGTTTACGCAGCGCAGCCATGAACATGGCGTCGGTGCCGTGGCGGTGCGGCCAGAGCTGGACTCCCGGCCCCTCCCCGACCTGCGGCACGCCGGGGACGAGTTCGCGGGTGTCGAGCTGTTCGACACCGTGGCGGCGCACCGCGTCGGACACGACGGCGACGGTCTCCAAGACGTGCGGTGAACACGTCGAGTAGAGCACCACACCACCGGGACGCAGCAGTCCGATCGCCGATGCGAGCAGTTCCTTCTGCAGCCGCACGAGTTCGGCGACGTCGCCGGGTTGCCGTCGCCACCGCGCCTCGGGACGCCGACGCAACGCGCCGAGACCCGTGCAGGGTGCGTCCACGAGGATCCGGTCGTAGCCCGGTTCGAGTCCGGGCTCGCGCCCGTCGGCGATGTGCACGGTCACCGGCAGGTCGCGGGCGGTCTTGCGGACGAGTTCCGCGCGGTGGTCGACCGGTTCGACCGCGTCGACGGCGAACCCGTCGATCGCGGCGATGGCGCCGAGCAGCGCCGCCTTTCCGCCCGGTCCCGCGCACAGGTCGAGCCAGCGACCCCGGTCCTCGCCGACGAGGGGTGCGAGGGTGAGGGCACGTGCGACGAGCTGGCTGCCTTCGTCCTGGACTGCGGCCATGCCTTCCCGGACGGGTTCGAGGCGGCCGGGGTCGCCGTGCTCGAGGTGCACCGCATAGGGCGACCACGGTCCGAGCTCACCGCCGGTGACGAGCGCGAGTTCCTCCGCGGTGATAACCCCGGGCCGGGCGACGAGGTGGACGATCGGGCGCGCGTCGTCGGCGGCGAGGACGTCGGCGAGTTCGGAGGCATCCGATCCGAGCGCGTGGGCGAACGCTTGCGCGATCCACAGGGGGTGCGCGTATCGGAAGGCCAGGTGACCCACCGGGTCGCGGTCCGGGTCGGGGGCGAGCAGCGTGATCCACTCCTCCTCCGAACGCTCACCCACACGACGAAGCACCGCGTTGACGAAACCTGCTCGGCCCGATCCGAATTCGGCCCGGACGAGGTCGACGCTCGTGGCGACAGCGGCGTGCGGGGCCACGCGCGTGCGCAGCAACTGGTAGGCACCCAGACGCAGTACGTCGAGCAGCGCGCCGTCGATCTCGTCGACGGGACGGTTCGCGGCGTCGGCGATCACGGCGTCCAGCAGGCCTCGCGCGCGGGCCGCGCCGTAGGTGAGCTCGGTGGCCAGGGCGGCGTCGCGCGCGTCGAGATGCCGCTCCCGGAGCAGCGACGGGAGAACGAGATTGGCGTAGGCGTCCCGTTCGCGCACGGCGCGCAGCACGTCCCGCGCGGCGACACGTGCGGGGTCGGCGGGAGGCTTCCACGGTCGGGGGGCGTGTTCGGACGCCGGATTGCGGTTCGGCTTCCCACCGCCGCTGCGACCCCCGCGACCTGCGGGGTTCCGTCCTCCGGCATTGCGCTTGCCCCGCGGGGGCCTGCCGGATTCGCTCATCGCGCACGCACCTTCGGGTCGAGACGGGCGCCGCGCGCCCAGTCCGTGGCTGTCATCGCCTTCTTCCCGGGCGGTTGCACCGTCCCGAGCCGGACGGCAGTGGTAGCGGTACCGACGAGCACGCCGTCCTTGCGGATGTCGAGCTCACCGGGTTCGAGGGTCTCGTCGGTCACCGTCACGGGACCGATCTTCACGCGCAGGTCGCCGATCATCGTCCACGCACCCGGAGCGGGCGTGACGGCGCGAATTCGCCGGTCGACGACGTGTGCGGGGAGTGTCCACTGCACCTGGGCGGCCTCGACGGTGACCTTGGGCGCGTGCGAGACACCGTCGGCCGGCTGCGGTGCGGGCGTGAGGATGCCGTCTTCGAGGCCGTCGAGGGTGGATTCGAGCAGCGTCGCACCGACCTCGGCGAGGCGGCCGAGCAGGTCGCCGGCGGTGTCGGTGGGACGGATCGTCTCGGTGACGACGCCGTAGACCGGACCGGTGTCGAGGCCGGCCTCGAGCCGGAAGGTGCTCGCTCCGGTGATCTCGTCACCGGCAGCGATCGCCGCCTGCACGGGCGCCGCGCCGCGCCAGGCGGGCAGCAGCGAGAAATGGAGGTTCACCCATCCGTGCACAGGGATGTCCAGGACGTCCTGCGGGATCAGGGCGCCGTAGGCCACCACGGGGCAGCAGTCGGGTGCGAGTTCGGTCAGTCGCGCGACGAACTCGGGGTCGCGCGGCGAGCGCGGCGTGAGGACCTCGATGCCGTGTTCGTCGGCGATCTGCCCCACGGCGGATCGCACGACCTTCCGGCCGCGACCGGCGGTGGTGTCGGGGCGGGGGACCACCGCGACGACCTCGTGGCGTGACTCGATGAGGCGGAGCAGCGACGGGACGGCGGGTTCCGGTGTTCCCGCGAAGACCACGCGCATGTCAGAGCACCGCCGAGCAGGAGGTGGGGTGCGCTGCGTGTGGACTGTGCGGGGATGTCACGGATGCTGCTCCAGTTTTCGACGGCGATGACCTCTCACAGTCTAGGGAGTCGACGTCGTGCGACCTGCATCACCGCGCCGGGCGGTCACCTCGAGGAGGCCGGCACCGGAGAGCATGGAGCTCAGGCGTCGGAGCCCGAGCGCCCGCGCTCAGGTGTTGGACTGGAGGATCAGTTCGGGGATACCGGTGCCGAGCGCGACGGTGGTGCACTCCCCGATCGCGTACCGGTCGGGGTCGAGCGCGTGCCGCGCGAGCTGCAGCGAGAAGGGGTCATAGACCATGTTGAAGTGGCCGGTCAGATCTTGCGGGCACAGCTCCTGGATCACGTGATTGACGGCGCCCTCACCATGGAGTGCGACATTGCCGGCGGGCTGGATGACCTCGTCGACCTCGCTACCGATGGTCGTGTAGCGCACGCCGGGCACGGTGTCGGTGGGTGTGTTGAGTTCGGTGAGCAGTTCCGACCCCTGAAGCTGCTGCACGAGGGCGACGGAGAACTCGCCCTCGACGATGTCGGTCGCTCCGGGCAGCGCGGCGACGGCGGCCCCGATGCCGTAGAAGGTGCCTCCGTAGCTCGGCGACGCGATCCCCACCCACCGGTCGACGACCTCGCCACCCCCGAGTTCGTTGATGTAGTAGCGGGCCACCGTGGCTCCCTGTGAGTAGCCGACGACGTCGACCTCCTCCGCACCGGTCGCGTCGAGGACCTCGGTGACGAACTCACCGAACTGTGCTGCGGAGACGCGGATGTCGCCCGTGCCGTAATCCTCGGCACCGTCGGCGAACCCGTAGTTCAGGGCGAATACGCACCAGCCTGACGCGGCGAGCAGCGGCGAGAGCGCAGCGAAGTCGGAGTAGGCGTTGGAATCGGTGCCGTGCGCGAGCACCACCGGATGAGGGCGCTCCTCGGACGGCACGCACGCGAAGTCGTTGCTACCGGCGGGGGCGACATCGGGGTTGTTCTCGGCGTATTCGGCCGCTTCGGCGTGCCCGGTGGCCACCGGTCCCGCCGGGACGGGCACGCTGCTGTACGACCCTTCCCCGAGACCGAGGATCGGTCCGTCGTCGGACGGGAGCGGCTGCGCCGCCGCTGCGCCCACAGTCAGTGCCGCTGCACCCACAGTCAGCATCGCGACGACACACGCTCCGACGACACCACCGACACTCCGCCCGGCACCCATTCGTCCGCCCTCTCCTCCTGCGCCTCCCCGGCACCTACGGAAGTAGATCGGTCACAATCACCGGCTCCGTTACTGTGACAAATAATATCCCCGGCAACGCGTGTCGCTGTCGTCCGTATGTACGGCAGCAGCCGGCGGGACTTGCTCTCGGTCCACGCCGGATCGACACTGGGAACAGCCTCCGTCGACGGACACTCCACCGATCCCGACGGATCCGCCGATACCCGAATCATGGGAATCGCGCACTCCGCCCTCCGCCGCGCCCCTCCTCCGCATCGAGGTCGCCACCTCGACGAAGACATGGCAGCAGACCCACCGAGTGGCTCTCGCCCACCACGTGTTGTGGATGATGGATTTCCTTCACCATCACCACTGGTCCGAGGACCGTGGGCTCTATCCCCGTGGTGCAGTGCAATCCCGACGCGGCACCGCTCGTGGAGAGGATGAACGCCGACCACCGCACCATCGAGCCTGCGATCGCCCCAGTCGAGGAGGCGGCACGCGATCTCCGCGCCGACCGCCCCGGCTCCGGCGAAGCACTCGGTGCAGCACTGTCCCGCTTGTCCGAGGTTCTGCTCCCCCATCTCGAACGTGAGGAGCGGGAGATGATGCCGCTGGTCCCGACCAGCATCACCGACGCGCAGTGGCGCGCGTGGGACCAGGAGTTCAGTATCGAGCCGAAGGGGATGCAGCAGCTCGGCAAGGAAGGGAACTGGCTCATCGACGGTCTCGACGGCTCCTCGCGCGATCACGTCGTGCACCTCGTGCCGCCCGTACCGCGTTTCGTCCTGCTGCGCATCCTGGGCATTCGACATCGCCACGACTTCGCGGCGCTGTGGAAGGGTACGGACGCCGCATCCATTCCGTCGCAACCGATTCCGAAAGCGGCCTAGGCCGGCAGCGGAGATCCGCGCCCCCTCCGCGGCCGGGTCAGCCGATACGCGGCGGATCCACCTGAACCCGCAGCGGACCGTCCGCGCGACGCGCCGTGCGGGTGGCCTGGGCGTCGCGCAGGGCGCGACCGAGTGCGCGACCGCGCTCGCGTGCGACCCGCACGATCATCCGGTGCACGTCCTCCGGTTCGGGTCCCTCGGATCCGAACGGCAGTCGTTGCCCCGGCGGGAGCGGCACGGGCCCGAGCACCTCGGCTCCATCGGGCAGGTGTGTGGCCTCGAGCAGTTCGGCGACCGCCGCGGACGACCCGTCGATCGCGGCCATGTGGACCGCGGGCGGGAAACCGACCTCGGCTCGTTCGGAGACCTCGGACTGGGCGTGTCCCACGGGATCCCAACGCACGAGCGCCTGCACGGTGGGGATCCCGGAATCGGCGACGACCACGACCTGTCCTCCGTCGGCGAACGACCGTACGAGCGCCGATGCGGTGAGCCAGCGGCGCATCGTCTCCTCGGTGGCGCGCAGATCGGCACGGCCGAGCAGGGCCCACCCGTCCAGGAGCAGCGCCGCCCCGTAACCGCCCTCGGCGACGGGTTCGGCGCCCACGGTGGAGACGACGAGCGACGCCGAACCGGGCACGGTGTGCTTGACGTCGTTGCCGCCGGAGGTCACGACCGGCACGCCCGGAAAGGCGCGGCCCAGTTCTTCGGCGGTGCGGGCCGCCCCGACCACCACGGCCCGCAACGAGCGCGCGCCGCACGCGTGGCAGCGGTGACGCGCATCGGCGACACCGCACCAGCGGCATGCCGGGATCGCGGCACCGTCGGGACCGGCCGCCGTGGGCAGTGCGAGCGGGCCGTTGCAGTGCCGGCAGCGGGCGGGTGCCCGGCACTTTCCGCACGCGAGCGCGGGCACGTATCCGCGCCGCGGTACCTGCACGAGCACCGGGCGGTCGACCGCGAGAGCGGATCGGGCGGCGGCGAACGCGATGGCAGGCAGTCGCGCGGCACGCGCGGCCGGATCCCGTGCGAGTGCGTGGTCGCTGTCGGCGAGGGCCGTGACCTTCGGCGCGCACGCCCGTACGACGTCGCGGGGTGCCACGAGATCGTGTGCCCAGCCGGCCTCGACGAGCGCCTGGGTCTCCGCGGTGCGGGCGTGCCCGGCGATCACGATGGCGGCACCGACCGCGTGGGCGCGCAGAGCAGCCACTTCGCGGGCGTGCGGATACGGGGACCGTGGTTCGCAGTGCAGGTCGTCGCCGTCGTCCCACACCACGAGGAGCCCGAGATCGGGGGTCGGGGCGAAGACGGCGGCCCGGGTCCCGACGACGATGCGCGCGGATCCGCGCAGCGCCGCAAGCCAGCGTCGATACCGTTCGGCCGGTCCGAGGCCGGCGGCGAGGCCGACGACGTGATCGGCCCCGGCGACGTCTGCACACGCCTTCACGAGACGGTCGAGGTCACGCTGGTCGGGAACGACGAGCACGGCCGCCTTCCCCGAGGCGAGGGTCAGTGCGGCGAGTTCGGCGAGCCGTCGGGGCCAATCCTCACCGGGCAGCGCCTGCCAGGACGCGCGCGGGGCGCGGCCGCCGCCGAGCGCTTCGAGGAAGTTCTCGCCGTGCCGGTACCGGCCCCACGCGGCAGGATCGATCTCCGGAACAGGCGGAGGTTCCGGTGGGCGCGACGCCTCGGCTTCGACACGTGCGTGTCGCGGAGGTACCGCCAGACGCAGCACGTCGGCCCGGGTCCCGGCATAGCGGGTCGCGACTTCCTCTGCCAGAGCAGCGATCTCGGGCGTGAGGACCTGCTCGGACGAGACGACGCGGTCGAGTCGGCCGAGCTTGCCGGTGTGATCGCTCGTCGCGGCGCGTGCGAGCAGGAAACCGTCGACGAGACGTCCGGCGAAGCGGACGCGGACGCGGACGCCCGGACGGGCGTCCGCGTCCAGGTCGCGCGGGATCAGGTAGTCGAACTCCCGGTCGAGGTGCGGAACCGGTAGCAGCGGGAGAACCCGCGCAACCGGATCGACCTCGGCGGCGTCGAAATCAGCAGCCACCCGGGCCCGATCGGAATCTACAGACCGGCGGCCGCGCGCAGCTTGTCGGCGCGGTCGGTGTTCTCCCACGGCAGGTCGATGTCGGTACGGCCGAAGTGGCCGTACGCAGCGGTCTGCGCGTAGATCGGGCGCAGCAGGTCGAGGTCACGGATGATCGCTCCCGGGCGCAGGTCGAAGACCTCGCCGATGGCCTGCTGGATGCGGGCCGGGTCGGTCTTCTCGGTGCCGAAGGTCTCGACGAACAGACCCACCGGAGCAGCCTTGCCGATCGCGTAGGCGACCTGCACCTCGATGCGGTCGGCGAGACCGGCGGCGACGGCGGTCTTGGCGACCCAGCGCATCGCGTAGGCGGCCGAACGGTCGACCTTCGACGGATCCTTGCCGGAGAACGCGCCACCACCGTGGCGGGCCATGCCGCCGTAGGTGTCGACGATGATCTTGCGGCCGGTGAGGCCGGCGTCGCCCATCGGGCCGCCGAGGACGAACGATCCGGACGGGTTGACCAGCAGACGCACATCGGCCGTGTCGAGATCGGCCAGGTTCGGGTCGGCGAGTACCGCGTCGACGACGTGGGTGCGCAGATCCGGCGTGAGCAGGTTGTTCAGATCGATGTCGGCGGCGTGCTGCGTCGAGATGACGATCGTGTCGAGCCGGACGGGCTTGTCGCCGTCGTACTCGATGGTGACCTGGGTCTTGCCGTCGGGACGCAGGTACGGCAGAACCCCCGACTTGCGGACCTCGGTGAGCCGGCGCGACAGGCGATGTGCGAGGGAGATCGGCAGCGGCATGAGTTCGGGCGTATCGGAGCAGGCGTAGCCGAACATCAGGCCTTGGTCGCCGGCGCCCTGGCGGGCGACCTCGTCGTCGGTGAGCACACCGCTGCGCGCCTCGTGCGAGACGTCGACGCCGCCGGCGATCTCGGGCGACTGCGCGCCGATCGCGATGTTGACACCGCAGGAGTTGCCGTCGAAGCCCTTCGACGACGAGTCGTAGCCGATCTCGAGCACCCGATCGCGAACGATCTTGGGGATGTCGGCGTATGCCGAGGTGGTGACCTCACCGACCACGTGCACCTGGCCCGTGGTGACGAGGGTTTCCACCGCTACCCGGGCACGAGGATCCTCGGTGAGGAGCGCGTCGAGAACCGAGTCGCTGATCGCGTCACAGATCTTGTCCGGATGCCCTTCGGTCACGGACTCACTGGTGAAAAGACGACCGCCGGTCTTGCTCACGAAACTCCCTCTCGACTGTGCGCCAGGCGCTGGACGGACAAACCGTATGGAGCATGCGCTCCCCGATCGGGTCGGCAGGACCCGATCGCAGTGCCGACGCTACTGCTCCGCAGGCGTCGGCGCGAGTATTGAAATCACCCGATTCTGCTGCGTTCCGCCAGCAGAGGTCCCAGCGCGTCGAGCACGCGGCTGGCCATGAGGGCCTTCGACCCGTGGGCGAGGGCGGTTTCCGAACCGTCCGCGGACAGCAACCAGCCGTTGTTGTCGTCGACCTCGAAGGCCTTACCTTCGCCGACGGCATTGACGACGAGGAGATCGCATCCCTTGCGGGCGAGCTTCTCGCGGGCGTAGGTGAGCACGTCTCCGTGTTCGTCGCCGGTCTCCGCTGCGAACCCGACGATGACCGTCTCGACGGACAGACCGCCTTCGGCACGCGCCCGGACGAGACCGGCGAGGATGTCGTCGTTCTTCGTCAGCGCGATGGAATCGGGTTCGCCCTCGCCTTTCTTGATCTTGCTGGTCGCGAAGGTGAAGGGCCGGAAATCGGCAACGGCCGCGGACATGATGACCGCGTCGGCACCCGAGGCGTGCTTGGCGACGGCGTCCTGCATCTGAGCGGCCGTCTGGACGCGCACGACATCGACCGCGGCCGGGTCGTCGAGACCCGAGACGCTGCCGGCGACGAGCGTGACGTCGGCGCCGCGCTGAGCGGCGAGACGGGCGAGCGCGTAGCCCTGCTTGCCGGACGACCGGTTCCCGAGGAAGCGCACCGGGTCGAGGGGCTCACGGGTACCGCCGGCGGACACGACGATGCGGCGACCGGCGAGGTCGCGGGGCAGCGCGTCGGCCCGCTCGAGCAGCAGCGAGGCCAGATTGAAGATCTCGTCGGGTTCGGGCATGCGCCCGGCACCGGTGTCCTTGCCCGTCAGCCGACCCGAGGCCGGTTCGACGACCACGGCACCGCGGCGACGCAGCGTCGCGACGTTGTCGACGGTCGCGGGATGCTCCCACATCTCGGTGTGCATCGCGGGCACGAACATCACGGGGCACCGCGCGGTGAGCAGGGTGGCCGTGAGGAGGTCGTCGGCGCGACCCGCGACCGCCCGCGCCATGAGGTCGGCGGTGGCCGGAGCGACGACGACGAGGTCGGCCTCCTGGCCGAGCCGGACGTGCTGCACCTGCGGCACCTCGGCGAACACACCGGTCTGCACGGGATTGCCTGAGAGCGCCTCGAAGGTGGCGCGCCCGACGAATTCGAGGGCGGACTCCGTCGGGACGACCCGCACGTGGTGTCCGCTCTCGGTGAAGGCCCGGATCAGTGCGCAGGACTTGTAGGCGGCGATGCCACCGGCGACACCGACGACGATGCGGCGGCGCTGCACGGATCCGGCCTCGCCGCTCGAAGCGGGGTTGCTCACTCGCCTTCGGTGTGCTCGAGCAGATCCGAGTGGATCTCGCGCAGGGCGATCGACAGCGGCTTCTCCTGCAGACCCGGCTCCACGAGGGGGCCGACGTACTCGAGGATGCCGTCGCCGAGTTGGTTGTAGTAGTCGTTGATCTGGCGTGCCCGCTTGGCGGCGTAGATCACCAGCGCGTACTTCGAGGAGGCGCGCTCGAGCAGCTCGTCGATAGGCGGGTTGGTGATACCCGTGGGGGTGTCGTAGACCGGAAGGGTGTTGCCCTCGAGGTCGGTCGCGGCTGCCTGGATGCTGCTCACTCGGTGTTCTCCTGAGATGTCGCGGGATGGGAGGGCGCCGGAACCGGCAGCCGGACGCGCTCGAGGCGCGGACGGATCAGTCGGCTCCGGGTCCAACCAACAAGGATACCAATTCATCGCAAGCCCGGTCGACATCGTCGTTGATGATCACGACATCGAACTCGTCCTGCGCGGCCAGTTCGCTGCGGGCGGTATCGAGCCTGCGAGCGACGACCTCGTCGGTTTCGGTGCCTCGGCCGGTGAGGCGCTCGACGAGCACCTCCCAACTGGGCGGGGCGAGAAACACGAGGACTGCGTCCTGCATCGCTGCACGGACGGCCCGCGCTCCCGCGAGGTCGACCTCCACGAGCACCGGATGCCCCTCGGCGAGTGCGTCGAGCACCGGTTTGGCCGGAGTACCCGATCGCTGCAGGCCGCCATGGATGTCGGCCCATTCGAGCAGTTCACCGGCTTCGATCATCCGGTCGAACTCGGCGCGGCCGACGAAGTGGTAGTCCACCCCGTCCACCTCACCCGGTCGCGGGTCCCGGGTGGTGGCCGAGACACTGAAGTGCAGATCCGGGATCCGGCTCCGCAGAAGGCGTACGACGGTCGACTTACCCACCGCGGAGGGTCCGGCCAGTACCACCAGCCGGCCCCTCCGCGTTGCGGGTGCGCTGTCCGTCACGGGTCGTGCGTCAGCTACCACGTGCTCAGGCGTCGAAATCGAACCTGGCGAGCAGGGCCTTGCGCTGACGGTCGCCGAGGCCGCGCAGACGGCGGGTCGGGGCGATCTCCAGCTCGGTCATGATTTCCTGCGCCTTGACCTTGCCGACCTTCGGCAGGGCCTCGAGCAGCGCCGACACCTTCATCTTGCCGAGGATCTCGTCGTTCTCGGCGTCCTTGAGCACCTGCTTGAGGTCGGTGCCGCCGCGCTTGAGGCGCTCCTTGAGCTCAGCCCGGGCACGACGGGCAGCAGCCGCCTTCTCCAGAGCAGCGGCGCGCTGCTCATCGGTCAGCTGGGGAAGGGCCACGGTTCCTCCGTCTCATCGTTGGCTTTCGAGTCTTCACCGCTGTAACCAGCGGCGATAGCGACCGTACTCACGACCACCGACGAATGCGAACCCACCCCCCGGCGATCCGCTCGAAAATCCGTGCGGTAGTGCACGCCGTTCCCGCAGTGGACCCCACACCCCCCGATCGGCGTCCAGGCATCGCCACGAACTGCCCCAACAGAGAAAAACCCCAGGTCACCGGTAATCTGCTGCGACGGAGGGGGACGCATCGGGTCGGGCGGCTCCCCTACTCACCGGCCCACTGTTCCGGCGCCTCGGCGGGCCGAGAAATTTTTTTCCCATTCCGCGTGTCGCGCCACTCCGAGCGCAGGTCAGAGTGCATACGAGCGGTATGTACGACTCGTGCCCGGACCGCGCGTGGCGATCCGGGCACGAGAGTCGAACGTCTCAGTCCGTCAGGAAGGCGAAGCCGTCCAGCGTGCGGGTGACGGCGGCCCGCAGGTCGGCGACGGACGGGCCGGCCCGCAGCACGTCGCGTGAGACGTTGGGCACGACCGCGCGCAGGTGGTCGCCTGCGAGTCGTCGCACGTCGTCGGCGGTGCCGCCCTGGGCCCCCACTCCGGGCATCAGGATGGGCCCGTGAAGGTCGGACAGGTCCGGCGCCTCGGTGAGGGTCGCACCGACCACCACACCCACGGAGCCGAGCCCTGCGGCCCCGTCCGTGGGGGCAGCGCTGTTGCGAGCAGCGCACTCGTCCACCACGGCCTGCGCGACGGTGCGCCCGTCGTCGAGCCGCGCGCGTTGGAACTGGGCACCTTCGGGATTGGAGGTCGCCGCGAGCACGAACACCCCGCGGCCCGTTCCGGCGGCCAGATCGAGCGCCGGAGCGAGCGAACCGAACCCCAGGTACGGGGAGACGGTCACCGCGTCCGAGCACAGCGGAGAGCCGTCCGACAGCCAGGTGCGCGCATAGGCGTCCATCGTGGAGCCGATGTCGCCGCGCTTGGCGTCCGCGAGGACGAGCACCCCCGCATCCCCCAGGTCGGCGATGGTGCGTTCGAGCACCGCGAGACCGGCGGAGCCGTAGGCCTCGAAGAACGCCACCTGCGGCTTGACGACCGCGACGGTGTCGCCGAAGGCCTCGACGCACAGTTCACTGAACCGGGCCAGGCCGTCGACGTCGTCGCCGAGCCCCCACGCAGTGAGGAGCCCCGGGTGCGGGTCGATGCCCACGCACAGCGGCCCGCGGCGCCCGAGAGCGTCCGCGAGTCGCTGCCCGAAGGGTGTCACGCCTGTTCGGCGGGTACGCCGCGCAACCGCGCGTGCATCCGCTGGATCGAGCTGACTCCGATCTCACCGCGCAGTGCCGCCTCGATACCCTGCACGGCCGCGGAGGCACCCTGCACCGTGGTGACGCACGGGATGTTCGCGGCGACCGCCGCGCTGCGGATCTCGTAGCCGTCCACACGCGGACCGGCGTTGCCCCAGGGGGTGTTGATGACCATGTCCACGTCTCCGGCGCGGATGCGGTCGACGACGTCGAGTGCGCCTTCCGGCTTGTCCTCGCCGGAGACCTTGTGGACCTGCTCGCAGGGAACACCGTTGCGGCGCAGCACTTCTGCCGTTCCCACGGTAGCCATGATGTGGAAGCCCAGGTCGGCGAGGTGCTTGACCGGGAAGATCATCGACCGCTTGTCCTTGTTCGCGAGCGAGACGAAGACCGTGCCCGAGGTCGGCAGGGAGCCGTAGGCGGCGGTCTGGCTCTTCGCGAACGCGGTTCCGAAGTCGTCGTCGAGGCCCATGACCTCACCGGTGGACTTCATCTCCGGGCTGAGCAGGGTGTCGATGCCCGTGCCGTCGGCACGCCGGAACCGGTTGAAGGGCAGCACCGCTTCCTTCACCGCGACCGGTGCGTCGAGCGGGATGTCGCTGCCGTCGCCCTCGGCCGGGAGGATGCCCGCGGCACGCAGCTCGGCGATGGACTCGCCGAGCATCACCCGGGCGCAGGCCTTGGCGAGCTGCACCGCGGTGGCCTTGGAGACGAACGGCACCGTGCGGGAGGCCCGGGGGTTCGCCTCGAGGACGTAGAGGATGTCGTCCTTGAGCGCGTACTGGACGTTGAGCAGGCCCTTGACGCCGATGCCCTTCGCGAGCGCGGCCGTCGAGCGGCGGACGTTCTCGATGTCGGCGCGGCCCAGAGTGATCGGCGGCAGCGCACAGGCCGAGTCGCCGGAGTGGATGCCGGCCTCCTCGATGTGCTCCATGATTCCGCCGATGTACACGTCGGTGCCGTCGCACAGCGCGTCGACATCGATCTCGACGGCGTCGTCGAGGAAGCGGTCGACGAGCACGGGGCGGTCGTCGGAGATCTCGGTGGCGTTGGAGATGTAGGTCTCGAGCGCCTTCTCGTCGTAGACGATCTCCATGCCGCGACCACCGAGCACGTAGGACGGGCGCACCAGCACCGGGTATCCGATGCCGGCGGCGATCTCGCGCGCACCCTCGAAGGTGGTGGCCGTGCCGTACTTCGCGGCCGGCAGGTCGGCCTCGTCGAGCACGCGACCGAACTCGCCGCGGTCCTCCGCGAGGTCGATGGCCTCGGGCGAGGTACCGACGATCGGCACCCCGGCGGCCTTCAGTCGACGCGCCAGGCCGAGCGGGGTCTGGCCGCCCAGCTGGACGATGACGCCGGCGACGGTGCCGGACTCGCACTCGGCGCGGTAGACCTCGAGGACGTCCTCGAAGGTCAGCGGCTCGAAGTACAGGCGATCGGCGGTGTCGTAGTCGGTCGAGACCGTCTCGGGGTTGCAGTTGACCATCACGGTCTCGTAACCGGCCTCCGACAGCGTCAGCGCGGCGTGGACGCACGAGTAGTCGAACTCGATGCCCTGGCCGATGCGGTTCGGGCCGGAACCGAGGATGAGCACCTTGGGCTTGTCGCGCTGCTCGACGACCTCGGTCTCGGCCGCGGGGTCGAGCTCGTAGGTCGAGTAGTGGTACGGCGTCTTCGCCTCGAACTCGGCCGCGCAGGTGTCCACGGTCTTGTAGACCGGGTGGACGCCCAGCTCCTGACGGAGGGCACGGACATCGTCCTCGGAGGCGAACTGTGCCGGGCGCAGCGCCGCGATCTGCCGGTCGGAGAAACCGTGGTGCTTCGCATAGCGCAGCTCGGTGGCACCGAACTGCTCGGCCGTGCGGACGTCCTCGCCCAGCTCGACGATGTACGCGAACTGCTCGAGGAACCACGGGTCGATCTTCGTGGCGTCGAAGAGCTGCTCGACGGTCGCACCGAGCTCGAGCGCCCGGGCGATCCGGTAGAACCGGCCGTCCGTGGGAGTGCGGATCTCTTCGAGGATCTCCTCGAGGGTGCCCTCGATCTCGGGGCCCGTCCAGAAGCCCGCGGACTTCGTCTCGAGCGAGCGCAGCACCTTGCCGAAGGCCTCGGTGAAGTTGCGGCCGATCGACATGGCCTCACCGACCGACTTCATGGTGGTGGTGAGAGTGCCGTCGGCACCGGGGAACTTCTCGAACGCGAACCGCGGGGCCTTGACCACGACGTAGTCGAGGCTCGGTTCGAAGCAGGCCGGGGTCTCCTTGGTGATGTCGTTGACGATCTCGTCGAGCGTGTAGCCGATGGCGAGCTTGGCGGCCATCTTCGCGATCGGGTAGCCGGTGGCCTTCGACGCGAGCGCCGACGACCGCGACACGCGCGGGTTCATCTCGATGACGACGAGCCGGCCGTCGCGCGGATCCATCGCGAACTGGATGTTGCAGCCGCCGGTGTCGACACCGACCTCGCGCAGGATGGCGATCGAGAGGTCGCGCATCTTCTGGTACTCGCGGTCGGTGAGCGTCATCGCGGGGGCGACGGTCACCGAGTCGCCGGTGTGCACACCGACCGGGTCGACGTTCTCGATCGAGCAGACGATGACGACGTTGTCGGCACCGTCGCGCATGAGTTCGAGCTCGTATTCCTTCCAGCCGAGGATGGATTCCTCGATGAGCACGTTCGCGGTGGGCGAGGCCGCGAGACCACCGCCGGCGATGCGCTCAAGGTCGGCGTCGTCGTAGGCCATGCCGGAGCCGAGGCCACCCATCGTGAAGGACGGTCGCACCACGACGGGGAAGCCGAGTTCGGCGACGGTCGCACGGACCTCGTCCATCGTGTAGCAGACGGCCGAGCGAGCGGATTCGCCACCGCACTTGGCGACGATGTCCTTGAACTTCTGCCGGTCCTCGCCGCGCTGGATCGCGTCGAAGTCGGCGCCGATGAGTTCGACGCCGTACTTGTCGAGGATGCCGCGCTCGGACAGCGCGACGGCGGTGTTGAGGGCGGTCTGGCCGCCGAGGGTCGCGAGCACCGCGTCGATCGGGGTGCCGTTGGCCTGCTCGGTCGCGATGACCTTCTCGACGTAGTCGGCGGTGATCGGCTCGATGTAGGTCGCATCGGCGAACTCGGGGTCGGTCATGATCGTGGCCGGGTTCGAGTTGACCAGGGAGACGCGCAGGCCCTCCTCGCGGAGCACCCGGCACGCCTGGGTGCCCGAGTAGTCGAACTCGCAGGCCTGTCCGATGACGATCGGGCCGGACCCGATGACCAGGACGTGGGAGAGGTCGGTACGGCGTGGCATCAGTTCTTCTCTCCCTCGAGCATGCGGGTGAAACGATCGAACAGGTAGGCGGCGTCGTGCGGTCCGGCCGCCGCTTCGGGGTGGTACTGCACGGAGAAGGCACGGCCGTCGAGGAGCTTGACGCCCTCGACCGCACCGTCGTTGGCGCAGGTGTGGCTGACGACTGCGCGACCGAACGGGGTGTCGAACTCCTGGCCGGCCTCGCCTTCGAGCGCGAACCCGTGGTTCTGCGCGGTGATCGCGATGCGACCGGTCTCGTGCTCGACCACCGGGATGTTGATGCCGCGGTGACCGAACTTCATCTTGTAGGTGCCCAGGCCGAGCGCGCGGCCGAGGATCTGGTTGCCGAAGCAGATGCCGAACAGGGGCAGTCCCTGGCCGAGCACCTCCTTGGTCAGGTGCACCGCGCCGTCGGCGGTCGCCGGGTCGCCCGGGCCGTTGGACAGGAAGACGCCGTCGGCCTTCAGGTCGAGGATGTCGTGCAGCGTCGCGGTGGACGGCAGCACGTGCACCCGGATGCCGCGCTGGGCGAACATGCGCGGGGTGTTGGTCTTGATGCCGAGGTCGATGGCCGCGACGGTGAAGCGGGCGTCCCCGTCGGTCGGTTCGACGACGTAACCGGAGGTGGTGCTCACCTCGCCGGCGAGGTCGGCGCCGAGCATCGAGGGCTGGCTCTTCACCCGGTCGAGCAGGACGTCGATGTCGAGGTCGTCACCCTTCCAGGCGAGGGCGTCGCCGGAGAAGATGCCGGCGCGCATCGAACCGCGGGTGCGCAGGTGCCGCACGAGTGCGCGGGTGTCGATACCCGCGAGACCCACGATGTTCTGCCGCTCGAGTTCGTCCTGCAGCGAGCCGGTGGCGCGCCAGCTCGACACGCGACGCGAGGGGTCGCGGACGATGAAGCCGGCCACCCAGATCTTGGACTCGGTGTGGTCGCCGGTGGGGCCGACGGACTCGTTGTCCTCGTGGTTCCAGCCGGTGTTGCCGATCTGCGGGGCCGTGGCCACCACGATCTGCCGGTGGTAGCTGGGGTCGGTGAGGGTCTCCTGGTAGCCGGTCATGCCCGTGCTGAAGACGGCCTCGCCGAGGGTCTGTCCGACCGCACCGAAGGGGATGCCGCGGAAGACCCGTCCGTCCTCGAGGACCAGCACAGCCGTGCCGCCGCCGAATGTTCTGCCGCTCATGCGTTGTCTCCGTTCTTATCGACCGCACCAGAGCCGGCCGCACGGGCTGAGATCTCGCGTGTCGTGATCGTCGTGTTGTTCGTCGTGATCGTCATCGTCGTTGTGATCGTCACCGTCTCAAGATTTTTCGTCCGACCCGTTCGTCCAGAGCGGGTAGATCGACTTGTCGTCACCGCGGAAGCCGGTGTCGACCTCCGTGCCCGAGGGCAGCTGCCAGCGGATGACCAGCACCCCGTCCTTGGACATGACCTTGCCCGCCAGACCGCGTTCGGTGCGGATCGCGCGGATCGAGTCCTGCGGGATCCAGATCGGGGACGCACCGTCGCGTTCGAGCAGGGCACCGGATCGGTATCGGGTCAGTTCCGCGTTGGCGCGGTGGCCGAGATCGCCGACCGCGATGCGGTCCTGCCAGCTCGGCGCGAGCGTGCTGCCGACGTACAGACCGGTGGTCGGTTCGACGAGCCGCTCCCCCAGCTCAGCCGGCACGGTCGGCAGTTCGCCGACCGCGTCCTGCTGACGTCGGGCACGTGCCTTCCAGCCCTTCCACATCAGCAGCACGAGCACGACCCAGAGCGCGAGGAAACCGACGGTGATGAAGAAGCGATCCATGTCGGTTCCTACCTTTCGGTCGAGCGCGGGAACACCGCACCGTCGCGGGCGGTGATCCGTCCGCGCAACACGGTGGTGGTGACCCGGCCCGGCAGGGTCATGTCCTCGTAGGGCGTGTTGTGGGAGATGCTCGCGAGGTCGGGACCGTGCACCGTCCACTCGGTATCCGGGTCGACGAGCACGATGTTCGCGGGTTCGCCTACCTCGAGGGGCCGGCCCTGATCGTCGAGGCCCACGATCTCCGCGGGACGCTCGCTCATGACCTTCGCGACGCCGCGCCAGTCCAGCAGGCCCGGCCGGACCATCGTCTCGATCACGACGGACAACGCCGTCTCGAGCCCGAGCATTCCCGGACGTGCCTGTGAGAACTCGCAGCACTTGTCCTGTTCGGCGTGCGGGGCGTGGTCGGTGGCCACACAGTCGATGGTCCCGTCCGCGAGGCCGCGTCGCAGTGCTTCGACGTCGCTCCGCTCCCGCAGGGGCGGGTTGACCCGGTTGATGCCGTCGTAGCTCTCGAGACGCGAGTCGTCGAGGAGCAGGTGGTGCGGCGTGACTTCGGCGCTGATCGCGATGCCCTGCGAGCGTGCCCACCGGACGAGCTCGACGGTGCCGGCCGTCGACGCGTGGCAGATGTGCACGCGGGCTCCGGCGTCGCGGGCGAGCAGCGCGTCGCGGGCGACGATGGACTCCTCGGCGGCACGGGGCCAGCCGGCCAGGCCGAGCCGCGCCGCGGTCGGTCCTTCGTGCGCGACGGCACCGACGGTCAGCCGCGGCTCCTCGGCGTGCTGGGCGATGAGCACCCCGAGCGAGGCGGAGTACTCGAGCGCTCGACGCATGAGCAGCGGGTCGTAGACGCACTTGCCGTCGTCGGAGAACATCCGCACGCCACCGACACCGGTGGCCATCGTGCCCATCTCGGCGAGCTGCTTGCCCTCGAGTCCGACGGTGACCGCACCCACGGGGTGGACGTCGACAAGCCCGACCTCGCGGCCGCGGCGCCACACGTGGTCGGTGACGACCACCGAGTCGGCGACCGGATCGGTATTGGCCATCGCGAACACCGCGGTGTACCCGCCGCGCGCCGCGGCGGCCGAGCCCGAATCGACGGTCTCGGTGTCCTCGCGGCCCGGTTCGCGCAGATGCGTATGCAGGTCGACGAAGCCCGGGAGCATGATCTGCCCGGTGCCGTCGACGATCTCCGCGTCGTCGCCGGCCTCGAGGTCGGTTCCGACGGCGAGGATCTGCTCGTCGCCGAGCAGCACGTCGACCGGGTCGCCCTCGCCGTAGAGGCGGACGTTGCGGATGAGCACCTGCGGCGTCACCTGTGTGTCTCCTGTTCCTGTGTCTCCCGGGTGGGAAGTGTGGGTCACGACAGGTTCCCTTCCGTCCCCACGAGCAGGCGGAAGAGCACCGCCATCCGCACGTGGACACCGTTGCTCACCTGCTGCAGCACCGCGCTCTGCGGGGCGTCTGCGACGGGGAAACCGATCTCCATGCCGCGGAGCATCGGGCCGGGATGCAGGATCACGGCGTGCTCCGGCAGCAATGCCGCGCGCTTGGCGTTGAGTCCGTATCGAATCGAGTACTCGCGGGCGGACGGGAAGACCCCGCCGTTCATGCGCTCGGCCTGCACCCGCAGCATCATGACCGCGTCGAGGGTGGGAAGTTCGGCTTCGAGCGAATCGGCGACCGTCACCGGCCAGGTCTCCACCCCCACCGGCAGCAGGGTGCGGGGAGCGACGAGTACGACCTCGGCGCCGAGCATGCTCAGCAGCAGCGCGTTCGACCGGGCGACACGGCTGTGCAGCACGTCGCCGACGATGCCGATCCGGCGGCCTTCGAGCGAACCGAGACGCTGGCGCAGGGTGAGCGCGTCGAGCAATGCCTGGGTGGGATGTTCGTGGGTGCCGTCACCGGCGTTGACGACGGCCGGTCCGGAGCCGGATTCGTTGGTCCACTGCGCGATCCGGTGCGCGGCACCGGAGGCGGAGTGACGGACCACCAGCGCGTCGGCGCCGGCGGCGTGCAGGGTCAGCGCGGTGTCGCGCAGCGATTCGCCCTTCTTCACCGACGAACTGGACGCCGAGACGTTGATGACGTCGGCGCTCATCCACTTGCCGGCGACCTCGAAGGACACGCGGGTGCGGGTGGAGTTCTCGTAGAAGACGGTCATGATGGTGCGGCCGCGCAGTGTGGGGAGTTTGCGCACCTCACGCCCGAGCAGTGCCTGCTCGAACCGCTCGGCCTCATCGAGAAGCCCCGTCGCGGAGTCCTTCGTCAGATCCGCGATGGTGAGCAGGTGTTTCACTGGGACTTGCCTCCGGAGATCTCGACGGCGTCGCGCCCGTCGTGTTCGGTCAGCAGTACGCGGACGTCCTCGCTGCGCGCGGTGGGGACGTTCTTGCCGACGTAGTCGGCCCGCAGCGGCAGTTCGCGGTGGCCGCGGTCGACGAGGACCGCAAGTTGCACCGCGCGGGGTCGTCCGAGATCGCGCAGGGCGTCGAGCGCGGCGCGGACGGAGCGTCCCGAGAACAGGACGTCGTCGACGAGGACGACGAGGGTGTTGTCGACGCCGCCCTCGGGCACCGAGGTGCGCTCCAGCGGGCGGTGCGGCTTCGTGCGGAGATCGTCGCGGTAGAGCGTGATGTCGAGCGAGCCGACCGGGACACGCACACCTGCGAATTCCTCGATGCGGTCGGCGAGGCGCTGGGCGAGGGTGATCCCGCGGGTGGGGATGCCCAGGAGCACGAGACGCGGCGCGTCCTCGGGGGTGTCGAGAGCGGTCTTCTCGATGATCTGGTGCGCGATGCGCGAGATCGTCCGGTGGACGTCGGCAGCGGAGAGCAGCTCACGCACCGGCACGCCGGTACCGGAAGACGTAGTGGGGGTAGAAGCTGTGGACCCGTCCTCGGACACGGCCATGCAGCGACCTCCTTCTCCGCCTCACTGGACGGATCGTTAAAGGATGCCTGACAGTTGTCGAGCCTATCAGCGTCGACGTCCGCCCCGGCACCGATGACGGGTGAAGCGCAACACACGCCCGGATGCGTGAGCGGGCCCGGCGGGAAGACTCCCACCGGGCCCGCTCACGGTGCCTCGTGTCGTCGCTCACCCGAGAAGGGTGACGAACTCAGGACTCGTCCGAGCCCTGGTCCTGCGACTCCTGCGCCGGCCGGACGAGGGTGGCAGCGGCTGCTGCACGCACCTGGTCGGCGACAGTGACGATCTGACCGAGCACCCCGTTGACGAAGGCCGGCGAATCGTCGGTGGACAGCTGCTTCGCCAGCTCGACCGCCTCGTCGACGGCCACCACCGGCGGCACGTCGGTCGCGTGGAAGAGCTCCCACACCGCGATGCGCAGGATCGCGCGGTCGACGGCGGGAAGGCGGTCCAGCGTCCATTCGTGCAGGTGATCGGCGATCACCCGGTCGGTCTCGTCGAGGTTGTCGGCGACACCGCGGATGATGGTCTGCGCGTATGCCGGCACCGGCGCGACCTGATCGTCGTCGATCGCGAGTTCGACGCGATCGGCAGCGAGGTCGACGGGGTGCACGTCGCGGGCCTCCGCCTCGAAGAGCAGGTCCACGGCGCGCTTGCGGGCCTTGTGGCGGGCCCCGAGCTTCTTCTGGTTACCGGACACTCAGGAATTCACTCGCCCGAGGTAGCTGCCGTCGCGGGAATCGACTTTGAGCTTGTCGCCGGTGTTGATGAACAGCGGGACCTGGATCTCGGCGCCGGTCTCGAGGGTCGCGGGCTTGGTGCCGCCGGTGGAGCGGTCGCCCTGCAGGCCCGGATCGGTGTGCTGGACGACGAGTTCGACCGTGACCGGGAGCTCGACGAACAGCGGGACGTCCTCGTGCGTGGCGACCTGCACGGGCATGTTCTCGAGGAGGAAGTTGGCGCTGTCGCCGAGCAGCTCGGGCGAGATGGTGATCTGGTCGTAGGTCTCGCCGTCCATGAAGACGTAGTCGGTGCCGTCGTTGTAGAGGTAGGTCATGTCGCGGCGATCGACGGTGGCGGTCTCGACCTTGACACCGGCATTCCAGGTCTTGTCGACGGTCTTGCCCGACGTCACATTCTTGAGCTTCGTGCGCACGAAAGCGGGGCCCTTGCCCGGCTTGACGTGCTGGAACTCGATGATCTGCCAGAGCTGTCCGTCGATTTTCAGAACGAGGCCGTTCTTGAAGTCACTGGTATCAGCCACTTGGTTCGTGTCTCCTAGGGTCGAGGAACCGCCCTCAAACGACGGTCAATGTCTTGTCGGTGAGCGTGAGCAACTCCGGAGTATGCTCCCGCACCACGAGCGTGTCTTCGATCCGCACGCCTCCGCGCCCCGAGAAGTACACACCCGGCTCGACGGTCACCGCCGCACCGGCGACAAGTGTACCGGTCGCCGCGGCGCCGATTCCGGGCGCTTCGTGGATCTCGAGGCCGACTCCGTGGCCGAGCCCGTGCAGGAACAGGTCGGCGTAGCCGGCCTCGGCGATCACGGTGCGCGCGGCGGCGTCCACCGCGGCGCAGTCGACACCGGGCGCGAGCGCTTCGCGTCCGGCCTGCTGCGCGCGCAGGACCAGCTCGTACAGGTCGCGCTGCCAGTCCGCGACACGGCTCAGCACGTAGGTGCGCGTCATGTCGGAGTGGTAGCCGCCGATCTGCGCCCCGAAGTCGAGCTTCACGAAGTGGCCCTCCGCGAGGATCGCGCCGGTCGGGCGATGGTGCGGGATCGCCGAATTGGCGCCGGCGGCGACGATCGTCTCGAAGGAGATGCCGTCGGCGCCGTGCTCGAACATGCGCCATTCGAGGTCGCGGGCGACCTCCTTCTCGGTTCGCCCGGGACGCAGCCCGCCCGCCGCGATCAGGTCCGCCAGTGCGCGATCGGCCGCACCGCACGCCTCGCGCAACAGGCCGATCTCGTGTTCGTCCTTCACGGCCCGCAGTTGTTCGACGAGCCCGGGAGCGGGAACGAAGCGGACGGACACGCCGAGCTCGTCCCACCGCGACCGTTCGTCGACCGTGACGACGTGACTCTCGAATCCCCAATGCGCAGAACCTGTTCCGAACTCGGTGACGAGGTGCGCGGCCGACGACCGGGCGATCACGGCCCGCAGGTCGGGGACCTGCTCCCCCACCTGCGTGACGTAGCGGCCGTCGGTGCAGATGACGGTGCGTGTCTCGTCCTCGTCGTCCTCGGTGGAGACGATCAGCGCCGCGTTGGATCCCGTGAAGCCCGTGAGGTACCGGATACCGGTCAGATCGGTCACCAGCAGCGCATCGAGTTCGCGTTCGGCGAGCAGCGCACGCAGCGCTCGACGGCGGGAGGCGTGGTCGGCAGACATATCGCTCAACCTACCGCGATCACGGCTGTGGGACGGGACACACTGTCGGCTTCGCCACCCGTTACGCTGAGGTACATGAAACCCTGGTTGCTCCGCGGACTCGGGCTCGCCCTGGTCCACGTGGTCGTGCGCGTCCTGCTCGGTGCCGCTCTCATCCAGTGGCCGTTGCAGGGATCGGTACTGCGCTGGCTGGGCTTCGCCGTGGTGGTCGTCGCAGCGTTCGTCTGGGCCGGTCTCGACGGCATCCGCGACCACCGCGCCCATCCCGACGCCGACGAGGGCGACGACCTGACGATGCGCTGGCTCGCCGCCGGTGCGATCACCGGCCTGGTCGGCGGGGTCCTCACCTGGCTCGTCGACACCGTCACCCCGATGCCGGTGGGTGTGACGTCCCTGTTCTTCGAGATCACCTCCGGTGCCGCGTTCACCGTGCTTCTGGTATTCCTGCCGGCGATGGCGGCGGTGACGCTGGGCCGGTTCTTCGCGCGCCGGAACGAGCGCAAAGCCGCCCGCGACGACGACTGGTCGGTCCACCGCGATCACCACGCGCCCGCAGGCGTCGGAGCGGCCGCGGGTTCCGCTCCCGCGAACTCCGCGCAGCAGACCGATCCCGCCTGGCGCAGCGACGACTCGCCCACCGAGGTGTTCCCGAGGGTCGATCCGAAACAGTGAGACCCGAGTAGTGAGACCCACAGCAGTGAGACCACCCGCCGCCGCACATCCGGGGGCGGGTGCTCAGTTTTCCGAGTTGTGACGGTCAGTAGAGGTAGCCGACCCCGAGGAGCCGACCATGACCGACATCACCGAGACGCTCGACCTGACTCCCGCGACCCGCCGGATGGAGCGCATCCTGGCGGGGATCGACGACGCCCAGTTGCCGGGGCCCACACCGTGTTCCGAGACCTCCGTCGGTGCGCTCGTCGACCACGTGCTGGGCCTGTCCCTTGCGTTCACGGCCGCGGCCCGCAAGGACATCGGCCCGTTCACCGACACTCCCCCGCAACTCACGAGCGAACTGCCGCCGGACTGGCGGCGTCTCGTTCCCGACCGGCTCCGCGACCTCCGCGGAGCGTGGAGCGATCGCGCCGCCTGGGAGGGCATGACGCGCGCAGGCGGCCTCGACCTGCCCGCGCCGGTCGCCGGACTCGTCACGCTCGACGAACTCGTCGTGCACGGCTGGGATCTCGCCGTGGCCACGGGACAGCAGTACTCCTGCGAGCCCGACGAGATCGCCGCGTGTATCGCATTCGCGGAGAGCATCACCGACGAGGAACGCGTCGCCGACGGGGGCGGGCTGTTCGGTCCGGCCGTGCGGGTGGGCGACGACGCCCCGCCGCTGGAACGCCTGATCGGACTCACCGGGCGCGACCCATCGTGGAGACCGCCCGCATAGAACCAGGCGGTCGACCAGGCGGCGGTCAGAGCAGTACGGTTCCCGCGTCGGCCTTGCCCTGACGCGCGACCTCGGAGTAGGCCGCCGCGAGCAGGGTCGGGTCGGGTCCCTCGAGCCTGCCGGGCTTCGCGAGCCCGTCGAGGACGACGAACCGGAGCATGCCGGCGCGGTTCTTCTTGTCGGTCTGCATGCCCTTGAGCAGGTCGGCGAAGGCATCGGGATCGTAGGTGGTGGGCAGGCCGACGGATTCGAGGATCGCGCGGTGCCGGTCGGCGGTGGCGTCGTCGAGACGCCCGGCGAGCCGGCCGAGTTCGGCAGCGAAGACCAGGCCCACCGATACGGCGGCGCCGTGCCGCCAGCGGTACCGCTCGCGGCGCTCGATGGCGTGGCCGAGGGTGTGGCCGTAGTTGAGGATCTCGCGCAGGCTCGACTCCTTGAGGTCGGCCGCGACCACCTTCGCCTTGACCTCGACCGATCGACGGATCAGCTCGGGCAGCACCGTCCCGGCGGGATCGAGCGCGGCCTCGGGGGTCTCCTCGATCAGGTCGAGGATCACCGGATCGGCGATGAAGCCGGTCTTGATCACCTCGGCGAGTCCGGCCACGATCTCGTTGCGCGGCACCGTCTCGAGGGTCGCAAGGTCGACGAAGACCGCCGAGGGCTCGTGGAACGAACCGACGAGGTTCTTGCCCGCCTCGGTGTTGATGCCGGTCTTGCCGCCCACCGCGGCGTCGACCATCGCCAACAGCGTGGTGGGGATGTGGTAGACCCGCACGCCGCGCATCCACGTCGCGGCCACGAAGCCTGCGAGGTCGGTGGCGGCACCGCCGCCGAGGCTGATGACGGCGTCCGAACGGGTCAGGCCGATGCGGCCGAGCACCTCCCAGCAGAATCCGGCGACGGCCAGTTCCTTGCCGTCCTCGGCGTCGGGGATCTCGATGCGGTGGGCGTCGATGCCGCTCTCGGCGAGCGCCTCCCGCACGGCCTCGGCCGTCGCGGTGAGCGTCGGCTGGTGGAAGATCGCGACGGTCCGCGTGCCGGACAGTTCTTCGACGACGTCGCCGAGCAGTCCCCGGCCGATGATCACCGGATAGGGCTGGGCGGTCTCGACGTCGATGCGTACCGGTTCGGTCACGGTGTGGGGCTCCGATCCTCGCTGATGGTCTGGCTGGTCGCGGCGTCCGCCGCTTCGAGTTTGGCGAGCACCTGCTGGACGACCCGCCCGGGGCTGCGGCCGTCGGTGCGCACCCGGATGGTCGCCGCCTGGCGGTACAGCGGGCGGCGGCGACGCATGAGGTCGCGGTACTTCTGGGCCGGATCACCGCCGGCCAGCAACGGCCTGGTTCCGGCGGCGCCGACCGCGCCGGTGCGACGCAGTCCTTCCGCCACGCTGATCTCGAGATAGACGACGGTGTGTCCGGCCAGTCGCGCGCGGGTGCGCTCCGAGAGGATCGCTCCCCCGCCCAGGGACACCACACCGTCGTGGGTGTCGAGGGCGCGCGCGACGACCTCCTCCTCGACCTCCCGGAAGGCCGGTTCGCCGTCCTGGGAGAAGATCTCGGGGATGGTCCGGCCGGTCACACGCTCGATCTCGGCGTCGGTGTCGAGCAACGGCAGGTCGAGTGCATTCGCGACCCGACGACCGATCGTCGACTTGCCCGCTCCCGGCGGGCCGATGAGTACCACGCGAGGCGACATGAGATCACCGCGGCGGCCGCGCCGCGATGCCCTTCAGGTAGTGGTCGATGTTGCTCACGGTCTCGGCGAGCGAGTCGCCACCGAACTTCTCGAGGGCGGCCTGCGCGACGACGAGGGCGACCATCGCCTCGGCGACGACCCCCGCCGCGGGCACCGCGCACACGTCGGAACGCTGGTGGATCGCGACGGCCTCGTCGCCGGTGGTCATGTCGACCGTCGACAGGGCGCGCGGCACGGTCGAGATCGGCTTCATCGCCGCCCGCACGCGCAGGGCCTCACCATTGGTCATGCCGCCTTCGATGCCACCGGCACGGTTGCTCGAGCGGAGCACACCGTCGGGACCGGGCTTCATCTCGTCGTGGGCGGCGCTGCCGCGTCGGCGCGCGGTCTCGAAACCGTCGCCGACCTCGACACCCTTGATGGCCTGGATTCCCATGAGGGCCGCGGCCAGTCGCGCGTCGAGGCGATCGGCACCGCTGACGAACGAACCGAGGCCCACGGGCAGCCCGTGCACCACGACCTCGACGATGCCGCCGAGGGTGTCGCCGTCGCGCTTCGCGGCCTCGATCTCGGCGATCATGGATTCCTCGGCGGCCTTGTCGTAGGCGCGCACGGGGCTCGCGTCGATCGCGGCGAGATCGTCGGCACCGGGTTCGGGGCCGACATAGGGATCGGATGCGCCGATGGAGATGACGTGCGAGACGACCTCGGCGCCGAACGCCTGGCGCAGGAAGTTCCGGGCGACGGTGCCGGCCGCCACGCGTGCTGCGGTCTCCCGGGCGCTGGCGCGCTCGAGGACGGGACGCGCGTCGTCGAAGCCGTACTTGAGCATGCCCGCGAAGTCGGCGTGGCCGGGGCGGGGACGGGTCAGCGGCGCGTTGCGCGCCTGGCCTTCGAGTAGTTCGGCATCGACCGGGTCGGCGGCCATGATGGTTTCCCACTTGGGCCATTCGGTGTTGCCGATCTCGATCGCGATCGGGCCGCCCAGGGTGCGTCCGTGCCGGACGCCACCGATCACGGTGACCTTGTCGGCCTCGAACTTCATGCGTGCGCCGCGGCCGTAGCCCAGTCGCCGTCGCGCAAGTTGCTCCGAGATGTCGTTCGACGTCACCTCGACTCCGGCGACCATCCCCTCGAGCATCGCGACGAGGGCGGGACCATGGGATTCTCCAGCAGTTATCCAACGCAGCACAGGTCCATCCTTCCATGTTCGTCCGCCGACTCGACATGCCGCCCCTGGTCAACCCGTCGAGATCGCCGCCAGTGCCGCGGCGGCGCACATCGACGGTCCGTGCGGAAGCACGCGCGGAGCGGCATGCGCTTCCCCGCAGCGGGCCTCCCGGAGTCGCAGAATCAGGGCCGCACCTGCGGTGAGGACGGGTGGGAGCAGTGCACCGAGGAGCACTGCCGAGGGGCCGGCGAGTCCGGTGACGGCACCGAGTCCGAGGGCGAGTTTGACGTCGCCCGCACCCACCGACCGCGGCACCGCGAGGTGGGTGATCAACAACGGTGCCGCGAGCAGAAGTGCACCGGCGAACGCCGCCCGGCCGTGCCCCGTCGCCGCGGCCACGCCGAGGATCGTGCCCGCTCCCCCGAGCGTCAGCACGTTCGGCAGACGCCGCACGAGCAGGTCCACGGTGCTCAGGCACACGCACCACCATCCGAACATCGCTGCTCCGACGACCGCCGCGCCCGTGGTGATCGAGACCGCGACGAGTGCGGCTGCCGCGCATGCCGCCTCGCACGAACCCGGCAGCGGCCGACGACCGGCCGTTCTTCCCGCCACCACGCGCACGATCGCTCCCACGCCCACGCCGAGAACCACCATCGCGAGCTCACCCACCGTCTCCCCTGCCACGACCCGGAGCATCCCCCATCCACACTCGCCGGCAGGGCGTTCGCGCGGTGTCCGGCCCGGTCCTGTGGACAGGCACGTCTCCTGTGGACAAAGCCGCACAGTGCGGCGATCGTCCTGCGAGGATTGCCGGAGTCTGTCGGTTCCGGTCGGAAGGTTCTGGTCGAATGGAGATTTCGTCGCTGCTCGAACACGTGGGCACGGCCATCGACGTCGTCGGAGTCGGCGTCATGGTGATCGGCGCATTGGCGGCGACGTGGATCGCGGCGACCGCGCGGCGGCGCGGACCGGGTTCGGAGATCTACGAGCCGTACCGGCGCAATCTCGGCCGGTCGATCCTGCTCGGCCTCGAATTCCTGGTCGCCGCCGACATCATCAAGACCGTCGCCGTCACGCCGACCTTCACATCGGTGGGTGTGCTGGCGGTCATCGTGCTCATCCGCACCTTCCTGAGCTGGTCGCTGCAGCTGGAGATCGACGGCCGGTGGCCGTGGCAGCGTTCGGTTCCCGACGCCGAGACGACGACCGGCACGACGCCGGCTACCTGAGCGCGTCCCGGACCTCGTCCCGCCGGCGCAGCAGATGCGCGCGCTCGATGGCGTTCTCCGTCCGCGCCGCGGCGGTGGCGTATGTCTCACTCGCCTCGGTGAGCCGGCCGAGGCGGGCGAGCAGGTCGGCCCGGACTGCGTGGAAGACGTGATACCGCTCGAGGTCGAGGTGGTCGACGATCCCGAGAGCCGCTGCGGGGCCCTCCACTTCGGCGAGTGCGACAGCCCGGTGCAGCGCGACGACCGGTGTGGGGTCCGCGGCGAACAGCAGGTCGTAGAGCGCGACGATCTGCGCCCAATCGGTGTCCTCGAAGGTGGGCGCGTCCGCGTGCACTGCGGCGATCGCGGCCTGGATCTGATAGGGCCCAGGCCTGTTCCAGCGCAGGGTGCGCCGCACGAGTGCCTGCCCTTCGGCGATCAGCGCGCGGTCCCACCGCGAGCGGTCCTGGTCTGCGAGCAGGACGAGTTCGCCGCCGGGTCCCGTACGCGCCGAGCGCCGGGATTCACCGAGGAGCATCAGGGCGAGAAGTCCCGTGGTCTCGGGATCGTCGGGAACGAGCCCGGCCAGCACACGCGCCAGCCGCACCGCCTCCGAACACAGGTCCGTGTCGACGAGTTCGGGTCCGGCGCTCGTCGTGTGGCCCTCCGTGTACACGAGATAAAGCACGGAACGCACCGCGTCGAGACGTTCGGGAAACTCGTCCGGGGACGGGATGCGGAACGGGATGCGCGCGTCGCGGACCTTCCCCTTGGCTCGGGAGATCCGTTGCCCCATAGTCGTTTCCGGCACGAGGAAGGCTCGGGCGATCTGCGCGGTGGTCAGCCCGCCGAGCAGCCGCAGTGTCAGCGCGACCCGCGACGCAGGCGCGAGCGCCGGGTGACAACAGGTGAAGATCAGACGGAGGCGATCGTCGGGGATCTCGGGCGGGACGACCGCTCCGGAGTCGAACGCGTCGTCGGATGTCGGGTAGAGCAGGTCCGCCTCGGCGTGCTTGACCGGACGTGCGGCCTCCCGCCGTGCCCTGTCGATCGCCCGGCGACGGGCGGTGGTGATGATCCACCCGGCCGGGCTCGGCGGGATCCCCTCCCCGGGCCACCGTTCGACGGCGATCGAGAAGGCGTCCTGCACCGCGTCCTCGGCGGCGTCGAGGTCGCCGAGGACGCGGGTGAGCACGGCGATCGCCCTGCCGTATTCCTCACGGAAGGCACGTGCGATGTCGGCGGTGGACGGCCCGGTCATCGAGCTTCGCACGTCATCCGGCGCAGGAGCCGAACGCCAGGGGCCGCACCTCGATGGGCAGTGTGGTGGCGTCGGCAAGACCGCGCGCCCACCTCAGCGCCTCGTCGAGGTCGGGCACGTCGATGACGTCGAAGCCACCGAGATGCTCCTTGCCCTCGATGTACGGACCGTCGGTCGTCGCCGTGCACCCCTCGTCCGTGCGCACGACCGTCGCCGTATCCGGAGGGTGAAGGCCGCCGGAGAACAGCCAGACCCCTGCCTCCCGGATCTCGTTCTGCCACGCCGCGACCTTCTTCATGATCGGTTCGAGGAACTCCGGTGACGGCGGTTCACCGTCGGGCTGGTAGATGCTCAGCAGGTACTGCGCCATGGCGGGGTCCTTCCCCTCGGCGGCCGGCGGCTCCGGCCTCTCACCCTCTATACGAACGGTAGGGCGCCGATTCGACACCTGCGCGGAGAAATCCGCTGCCCACCCGCTCAGGCATCGCAGGTGGACAGCGGACGGTGTCGGGTGCGGCCTACTGCGCGACGAGTTCGACGATGGTGGCGTTGGCCTGGCCACCGCCCTCGCACATCGTCTGCAGGCCGTACCGGAGGTTAGTGCGGCGCATGTGGAAGATCATGTCGGTGAGGATGCGGGCACCGGAACCCCCGAGCGGGTGACCGAGAGCGATCGCACCACCGTTGGGGTTGAGCTTGTCCTCGGGTGCGCCGATCTCCCTCTGCCACGCCATGGGCACCGGAGCGAACGCCTCGTCGACCTCGAAGACGCCGATGTCCTGGTGGGGCCGCGCCCCGTCGGACCGGGTTCTCAGGCCGGGTGCGGAGAGTTCAGGTCGAGCCCGACGGCGTGCGCCATCTCCGCACGCGGCGCGGGCAGACCCGTGAACTGCTCGACCTGCCCGAAGGCCTGGTTCAACAGCATGTGCAGACCGCTGACGACGCGGACACCACGCGCCTCGGCCGCTGCCGCGAGCGGCGTGGGCCAGGGGTCGTAGATCGCGTCGAGGATGCACGGGGCGTGTGCGAGAGCTTCTGTGTACGGCGCTACCGCGGGTGCGGGCACGGTGCTCACGAGCGCACCGGCCTCGGCGCAGACCCGGGCGAGTTCGGGTGCGTCGAACGACAACCATCGGGCCTCGATGTCGTCGTCGAGACAATCGAACGTCGCGCGGGCCTTCTCCTCGGACCGCGCGACCACGCTCACCGAGCGCACACCGAGGTCGGTGAGCCCGACGAGCGCCGGTCGCGCGGTACCACCCGAGCCCACGACGACCGCCGACGCGCCGGACAGATCACCGACGCCGGCCGAGCGCAGTGCTCCGGACACGCCGTCGACGTCGGTGCAGTCGGCACGCCACCCGTTCTCGATGCGCACGAGGGTGTTCGCCGAGCCGATCCTCACGGCCCGCTCGGTGCGTTCGGTGGCGAACTCGAGAGCCGCGAACTTACCGGGCATCGTGACGGACAGACCCACCCATTCCTCACCGAGCGAGGACACGAGGCCCGGCAGCTGCTCACCGGTGCATTCGATGCGTTCGTAGGTCCACTCGGTCAGCCCGAGTGCCCGGTACGCCGCGAGATGCAACAAGGGCGACTTCGAGTGCGCGATGGGTTTCCCGAGGACCGCGGCCCTCCGGACACCTCCGTTCGGATCAGCGGCCACTGTCGAGGATCCCGCTCGCGAGTGCCAGTTCGGTGTTCTGCAGGTGCTCCTCGTAGGAGTTCGCGAAGAGCGTGGTGCCCTTGTCGTCGATCGTCACGAAGTAGATCCATTCCCCCGGTTCGGGGTTCTCCATCGCCTGCAGCGCGCCGATGCTCGGTGACGAGATGGGCGTCGCCGGCAGACCCACCATGGCGTAGGTGTTCCAGGGGGTCACCCGCGCGCGGTCGGCGTCGGTGGTCGCGAGTTCGGTCTCGTCGAGCTCGTAGTTGACGGTCGAGTCGAACTGGAGCATCTGGTCGATCTCGAGGCGGTTGAGGATCACCCGTGCGACCTTCGCGAAATCCTGTGGCAGGGCCTCGCGTTCGACGAGCGATGCGGAGATGAGCATCTCGTACGGGGTCAGGCCGACGCGCGCGGCCGCGTCGGTGATCCCCGTCGCGTCGTAGCTCGCAGCGCTTTCCGACACGAGACGGGCGAGGATCTCGACGGGTTCGGCCGTCGGATCGAAATCCCAGCTGCCCGCGGCGATGAGGCCTTCGAGCTGCCGCCTGCGGTCGGGCACGTTCGCCACCGCGTCGCGCGCCCATTCCGGAACGCCGAGTGCCTGCAGGTCCGGGGTGGCACCGGCCGCGTCGAGTTCCTCGTAGGTGACGCAGTTCTCGGCGGCCGGATCGCCGTGGCAGCTCGCCTCCGCGATGAGTGTGTAGATGCCCTTGCGGACGGCACCGGTGTTGACGTCGCGGATGTCGTGGAGCTGACGTCCCTCGGAGATCACGAGTGCACCGACCCGGTTGGCCGGGTCGACGAGGGCGGCGACGGCATCGACGGCCGGGATGTTGGTGGCCACCTGGTAGAAGCCGGGCTGCAGCGAATTCATCCCCGAGTTCTGCACGGCCGCTTCGTAGAAGGCGGCGGAACTCGCGACGACACCCTTGTCGACGAACTCGCTGCCGATCTCCCCGGCGGTCTCGCCCGGGTTGACCTGGACGACGACGGCGGGCCCGGGAGGTCCGGTGAAGTCCGGCGGAAGGTTCGTGCCGAGGAACCGGTCGTAGGCGAGATAGCCGCCACCCACGACGACGAGCAGGAGCACCGCGGCGGCGAGCGCGCCTACGACACGTCCGCGCTTCTTACGCCCGCTCGCCTTCGGATCACGGCGTGCGGCGCGTTCCGAACCACCGACCGCGAGGGGGACCGCACGCTGCTCGGCGGTAATCTCCTCCGCTGCGACCGCGTCGTCGGCGGGGTCGTCGTCACGGCTCGCGTCGCGTGCGGCGTAGGAGTATCCGCCCGGGTACTCTTCGTCGAGATGTCCCCCGTCGGGGTGATCGGCCGGAGCGTGTCCGCGATCGGCGCCGATGGACCCCTCGTACTCGTACCCGGATCCTGCGTAGCCCCCGTCGCCGTAGCCCTGCTCGGCATAGCCCTGCTCGCCGTAACCCTGTTCGGCGTGACCGGGCGGCGGGCCATCGAATACACCCGGCTCGAAGTTCAGGACCGTGGTCTCGTGATCGTCGGGATCGGGTCGACGGGCCTCCGGGTGCCCACTCGGGACGCCCTCGTATCCACCACCGCCGTACGGATCACGGCCGTGGGAGTCGTTGCCGTACGGGTCGTGCCCGTATGCATCGTGACCTCGAGGGTCGGATGCGTACGGATCGTCGTACCGGTAACGCGGGTCTGATCGATACGGATCCTCGGATCCGGATCGATACGGATTCTCGGATCCGGATCGATACGGATTCTCGGATCTGGTGCGATCCACTGGAGGTTCCGTGTACCCACCGGCGTAGGGATCCGCGAACAGATCCTGCCGTGCGTTCTCCGAATGGTCGTCGTGTCGTCCGTGCCGGCTCACCGGCTGTCCCCCGCGTCACGCCCCGACTCGTTCACTACCGAACTCCGCTCGTCCAACCAACCCTGCAAGATGGCCACGGCGGCAGCCTGGTCGATGACCGGCCGCGCACCTCGCGCACTCACCCCGCTCTCGCGGAGGGCGCGCGCCGCAGTGACCGTCGTGAATCGTTCGTCGGCCAGGCGCACGGGAACGTCGGGTAGGGCACGGCGAAGTCGACGCGCGAAATCGCTCGCCAGTTTCGCAGCCTTGCCGGGCTCACCGCGCAGTGTCTGCGGCAGCCCGACGATAACCTCAACGGCCTCGTATTCCCTAACGATCTCGACGATGCGCCGGATATCGGGTGCGTCGGGTCCGCGTTCCTTGGACCGCGGCACCGTCTCGACCGGGGTGGCGAGGATCCCGTCGGGGTCGCTGGAGGCGACCCCGATCCGGACGCTGCCGACGTCGACTGCGATGCGGCGACCACGGCCGGGATCGTCCACTCCGGGACGATCGGGGCGCAGCGGTTCGGCCACGCTCAGCCGGCCAGCTCGCTCAGACGGGCACGGAAAGCATCGAGTGCGGCCGGGATACCGGCCGGATCCGCCCCTGCGCCCTGAGCCATGTCGGGCTTGCCGCCCCCGCGACCACCGATCGCGGGACCGAAGCTCGCGACGAGGTCGCCTGCCTTGATGCCCTTCTCCTGCGCAGCCTTGGTGGTGGCCACGACGAAGGGCACCTTGCCGCCGGCGTTGCCGAGCAGCAGCACCACGGCGGGCTCGGTGCCGAGCCGGCCACGGACGTCGGATGCGAGTGTGCGCAGGTCGTTGCCGGCGACATCCTCCGGGGCGGCCTCGGCCACGACGAGCACGTCACCGACGCGCTGCGCCTTGCTCGCGTACGTTCCGGCTGCGGCGGCGACGTTCGCGGCGCGGGTCTTCTCGAGTTCCTTCTCGGCGGCCTTGAGCCGATCGAGCAGGGCCTCGACACGTCCGGGCACCTCCTCGGAGGGAACCCTCAGGGTCGAGGACAGGCCCGCGAGCAGCGCGCGTTCCTTCGCCAGGTGGCGGTACGAGTCGAGACCGACGTACGCCTCGACGCGGCGGATGCCGGAACCGACGGACTGCTCACCGAGGAGCGTGACGGTGCCGACGTGCGAGGAGTGCTGCACATGCGTGCCGCCGCACAGCTCCATCGAGAACGGGCCGCCGATCTCGACGACGCGGACCTCGTCGCCGTAGTTCTCGCCGAACAGGGCCATCGCGCCCATCTTCTTTGCCTTGTCGAGGTCGGTGACGAAGGTGTTGACGGGATAGTTCGCCGCGACGGCCTCGTTGGTGACGGCCTCGATGTCCTGCTTCTGCTGCTCGGACAGGGCGCCGGGCCACGAGAAGTCGAAGCGCAGGTAGCCGGGCTTGTTGAGCGAACCGGCCTGCACGGCGTTGGGGCCGAGCACCTCGCGCAGCGCGGCGTGGACCAGGTGGGTGCCGGAGTGGCCCTGGGTGGCGCCCTTGCGCCACTCGGGATCGACCTGCACGAGGACGGCGTCGCCTTCGACGACCTGGCCCTCGAGCACCGTGACCTTGTGGGTCCACAGTTGCTTGGCGATCTTCTGGACGTCGTCGACCTTGATCTTCAGGCCCGGGCCGGTGATGCTGCCGATGTCGGCGATCTGGCCGCCGGACTCCGCGTAGAGGGGGCTGCGATCGAGGATCAGCTCGACCTGCTGGCCCGCGCCCGCCGCGTGCAGGCGCTCGCCACCGGTGATGACGGCGAGCACGTGCGCCTCGGTCACCAGCTCGCTGAAACCGGTGAACTCGGTGGGACCGCGGTCGAGGAGTTCCTTGTAGACGGTCAGGTCGGCGTGGGCGTGCTTGCGGGCCCGGGCGTCGTCCTTGGCGCGCTGGCGCTGCTCGGCCATGAGCGATCGGAAGCCCTCCTCGTCGACGGTCAGGCCCGCCTCGGCCGCCATCTCGAGGGTGAGGTCGATCGGGAACCCGTAGGTGTCGTGGAGGGTGAACGCCTCCGTGCCACCGAGCACATTCCTACCCTGCGACTTCACGGTCTCTACAGCGCCTTCGAACAGCTTGCTGCCGGTACCGAGGGTCTTGAGGAAGGCCGTCTCCTCGCCCACCGCGACGGTCTCGATGCGCGAGAAGTCGGTGTCGAATTCGGGATAGGACGGGGCCATGGTGTCGCGCACGACCGCCATGAACTCTCGCATGGTGGGCTTGTCGGCGCCGAGCAAACGCGCCGAGCGCACGATGCGGCGGAGCAGGCGGCGCAGCACGTAGCCGCGGCCGTCGTTGCCGGGGTTGACGCCGTCGACGATGAGCATCGCCGCGGTGCGGGCGTGGTCGGCGATCACGCGGAAGCGCACGTCGTCGTCGTGCTTCGCGCCGTAGACGGCGCCGGTGAGTTCGGCGGCCTTGTCGATCACGGGGCGCAGCAGGTCGGTCTCGTAGACGTTCTCGACGCCCTGGAGCAGGAAGGCGACGCGTTCGACACCCATGCCGGTGTCGATGTTCTTCTTCGGCAGTGGGCCGAGGATCGGGTAGTCGTCCTTGGCACCACCCTCACCGCGCTCGTTCTGCATGAACACGAGATTCCAGATCTCGATGTAGCGGTCCTCGTCGGCCTCGGGGCCGCCTTCGACGCCGTAGGCGGGGCCGCGGTCGTAGAAGATCTCGGAGCACGGACCGCACGGCCCGGGGATGCCCATCGACCAGTAGTTGTCCTTCATGCCGCGACGCTGGATGCGTTCCTCGGGCACGCCGACCTTGTCGTGCCAGATCGAGAACGCTTCGTCGTCGTCGAGATAGACCGTCGCCCACAGCTTCTCGGGGTCGATTCCGTAGCCGCCGTCCTCGACGGATCCGGTGAGCAGCGACCACGCGAAGGTGATGGCCTCTTCCTTGAAGTAGTCGCCGAACGAGAAGTTGCCGGCCATCTGGAAGAAGGTGTTGTGGCGGGTGGTCTTGCCGACCTCCTCGATGTCGAGGGTGCGCACACACTTCTGCACCGACGTGGCGCGGGTGTAGGGCGGGGTCTGCTGCCCGAGGAAGTAGGGCACGAACGGGACCATGCCGGCGTTGACGAACAGCAGGTTGGGATCGGCGAGGATCAGCGACGCGCTGGGCACCTCGGTGTGTCCCGCCTTCACGAAGTGATCGAGAAAGCGCCTGCGGATCTCGTGGGTCTGCACGTCGATGGTCCTTTGTGGTCTGGCGATGGTGTGAACTTCCCGGGACGGGCGGTCGACCCTGTCGATCGGCCGTTCTTCAGCTTATCGCGCCGCCGAAAGCGGCCGCGGTACGGCGCCGTGAGTACTCGGCGGAGGGCGTCACCGCTCACCGCGCACGATGCGGCGCAGCTTGGGCAGGCGGGCCGAAAGCTCCCGTTCCACACCGCGACCGGTCGGCTCGTAATAGTCGACGCCGACCAGCTCGTCCGGGGCGTACTGCTGCGCGAGCACGCCGTCCGGGTGCGCGTGCGGGAACTTGTAGCCGATCGCGTTGCCGAGCTTCTGCGCGCCCTGATAGTGACCGTCGCGCAGGTGGGCGGGCACCGGACCGGCCTTGCCCGCCTTCACGTCGGCGATCGCGGTGCCGAGCGCGGCGGTCACCGAGCCCGACTTGGGGGCGGTGGCGATGTGGATGGTGGCCTGGGCGAGCGCGAGCTGGGCTTCGGGCATCCCGACCTGCTGCACGACCTGCGCTGCGGCGACCGCCGTCTGCAGAGCGGTGGGGTCGGCCATGCCCACCTCCTCGCTGGCCTGGATCATCAGGCGACGGGCGATGAAGCGCGGGTCCTCCCCCGCGACGATCATCCGTGCCAGATAGTGCAGGGCCGCGTCGACGTCGGAGCCGCGCAGCGACTTGATGAAGGCGCTCGCGACGTCGAAGTGCTGGTCGCCGTCGCGGTCGTAGCGCACGGCGGCCTCGTCGATGCTCGACTCCACGGTCGCGAGGTCGATGACGGCCGCGTCGCCACCGGAGACGGCGAGCGCGGTGTCGGCGGAGGCCTCGAGCGCCGTGAGGGCACGGCGGGCGTCGCCCCCGGCGAGCCGGACGAGGTGGTCGAGAGCATCGTCGTCGATCTCGACCGCACCCGCGAGTCCACGGACGTCGGTGCGCGCACGTTCGAGCAGTGCCCGAATGTCGTCGGGCCCGAGCGGCTGCAACTGCAGCACGAGCGAGCGCGACAGCAGCGGGGCGACCACGGAGAACGACGGGTTCTCGGTCGTCGCCGCGACCAGCAGCACGATGCGGTTCTCGACCGCGGCGAGCAGCGCGTCCTGCTGGGTCTTCGAGAAGCGGTGGACCTCGTCGATGAACAGCACGGTCTGTTCGCCGTGGGTGAGGCGCCGGCGTGCCAGGTCGATGACGGCACGCACGTCCTTGACGCCCGCCGACAGGGCGGACAGCGCTTCGAACCGGCGTCCGGTGGCTCCGGAGATCAGCGAGGCCAGGGTCGTCTTCCCGGTACCGGGCGGACCGTAGAGCACGACGGAGGCCGCACCCGATCCCTCGACGAGCCGCCGCAGCGGTGCTCCCGGTTCGAGCAGGTGTTGTTGCCCGACCACCTCGTCGAGACTCGCCGGTCGCATGCGCGCAGCGAGGGGCGCGTTCGCGCCGCCGGCCGCGACGGGTTGCCGGCGGACCTGCGGTTCGTCCTCGGGTTCCGGTTCGCGTGGCGCCTCGAACAGGGCGTCCGGTTCGGCAGACGGGTCGTTCGCCCCGAAAAGATCACTCACGCATCCGACGCTACAAGCTCGCGCCGACGCCCGGTCGACGGCGGTGTTCGTCGTTCGCGTGGACGGATGACCGACCGTGTGGTCGGATCTTGGTCGTGGCCACGACACCGTCCGCCGAACATGTGTCCCGTCGCGCCGTGCTCCGGTCGTCGATCCTCGCCGCAGGTGCGGCGGCCTTCGCCTCGACCACTCAGCACGCGCAGGCATCCCCCGCCGTCTTCGCGCACGGCGTCGCGTCGGGAGATCCGTTGCCCGACGCGGTGATCCTGTGGACGCGGGTGACACCCTCGCCGGAGGCGACACCCGGCTCGGGTGCGGGACCGGACGTCCCGGTCACCTGGGAACTCGCCCGCAGCAACAGCTTCGACACGCTGGTCGCGAGTGGGACGGTGACAGCGAGTTCCGTCTCCGACCACACGGTCAAGGTCGACGCCCGCGGGCTCGTACCGGGCACGACCTACTTCTATCGATTCCGCGCCGGCGGTGCCGTCTCCCCGACCGGCAGGACGTTCACCGCGCCCTCGCCCGACGCTGCGGTCGCACGCCTGCGCTTCGGGGTCGTGTCGTGCGCCGACTGGGAGGGCGGTTTCTTCTCCTCCTACCGCCACCTCGCCGCACGCGACGATCTCGACGCCGTGGTGCACCTCGGCGACTATCTGTACGAGTACGCGGCCGGGAAGTTCCCCGTCGCCGGTGGGCGGGGCGTCCGGACGCACGAGCCCGCCCACGAGATCGTGAGTCTCGCCGACTACCGCATCCGGCACGCGCAGTACAAGACCGATCCGAACCTGCAGGCGCTGCACGCGAAGGTGCCGTGGATCGTGATCTGGGACGACCACGAGGCGGCGAACGACGCGTGGGCGGGTGGGGCGGAGAACCACGATCCGCTCGTCGAGGGCGACTGGGCCTCTCGCAAGGCCGCATCGGTGCAGGCCTACGACGAGTGGATGCCGGTGCGTCCGAACGGCGGCCGACTCTACCGGCGCCTGCGGTACGGACGGCTCGCCGAACTGTCGATGCTGGATCTGCGGAGCTACCGTTCCCAGCAAGTCCTCGCAGTCGGACGGCAGGTCGACGATCCGGGGCGCACGATGACCGGCCGGGACCAGATGGAATGGCTCACCGCCGGGCTGGCGACCTCCCCCACACGATGGCAGTTGATCGGCAATTCGGTGATGTTCTCGCCGATCGTGTTACCACCGCTCGATCCGCGGACCACCGGAGCACTGACCGAACTCGTCGGAGTGCCGGCCGGCGGACTGCCCTTCAACACCGATCAGTGGGACGGCTACACCGCCGACCGTCGACGGTTGATGGACACCATCACGGCGGCGGGACTGCGCAACGTCGTCTTCCTCACGGGCGACATCCACACCTCCTGGGCGATGGACGTCCCGATGGACGCTGCCGACTATCCGGGTGCGGGCACCGTCGCCACGGAGTTCGTGGTTCCGTCGGTGACGTCGGCGAACATCGACGAGTTGCTCGGTGTGCCTCCGCGGAGCCTGTCGCCCGCGCTGGAGGCGACGGCGACCGCGGCCAACCGGCACGTGCAGTTCGTCGAACTCGATTCGCACGGTTACGGGGTACTCGACGTGACTCCCGATGCGACGCAGATGGAGTGGTTCTTCATCGGCGACCGCACGGATCCGAACACGGACGCGCGCCGCGCCGCGGGATACCGGGTGGCCGACGGCGCGACGAGGATCGAACCCGCCGCTCCGCTGGTGTAGACGCCGGTCGGCACCTGGCGGATCGGTCGCTCTAGCCGGCGGCGCGGTCCTCGAGGTGGGCGAGCACGTCGCGGGCGTGCGCGGCGACGTCGTCGTGGCCTGTCGCGGTGGCGAACTCGGCGAGCAGCGACCAACGGGCGCGGAGCGCGGGGATGCGCGGCACAGACAGTCCGTGTTCGCGTACCGAGGCGATCCGGGCATGGTCCTCGGGCAGGAACAGGTGCGTGCTCAGCCAGATGCACGCGAGCAGTGCGTCGAGCAGCCGCTCCTCGAGCACCTCGTCGTAGGCCAGCTGCGGCCACATGGCGACGACCTCGGCGCGCCACGCGTCGGCCATCGCACGGATGCGATCGACGGACAGCGGCACCGAGCACAGGCACAGCGGGAAGGAACTGAGGGCGTACGCGATGTCCAGGGTCGCGTCGCGGAAGCCGCCCCATTCGTAGTCGAGGAACTGCACACCCTCGTCGCCGACCACGATGTTGTCGGGGCACAGGTCGGACGGGCTGAAGGCCCGGAACCGCCCGCCGGTGAACAGCTTGGACGCCCGCTCGGCACGCTCGCGTACCGACTCGGGCACCGACAGGCCGAAGTCGGCCTCGAGGAGCTCGGGCACACCCCGCACGGCATCGAGGGCCTGCTGGGACACGGCGTCGGCGACCCGCGCGACGTCGGCGCGACGCAGCAGCGCCGCGAAGTCCTCCTCGCGGCCGACGGTCGCCGCATGCATGCGTCCGAGTGCCTGAGCCAGGGCCATCAGGGTGTTCCCGGCGGCCTCGGAACTGTTGCGGAGCACCTCCGACAGGGTGGTCGCGTCGCCGAGGTCGCTGAGGACCAGCAGGCGGGCGTCGAAGTCGTAGGCGAGCAGTTCGGCACCCGGACGGTGATCCTTCGCGAGGGCCGTCGTGAACTGGTAGGAGACCGCCTCGCGGAGGAAGGCGATCTGCTCGTCCGTCTCGGAACCGCGGAAGTCGACGTGGCCGGTGCCACGCGAGGGCGGTACCTGCTTGAGGACGAGAGTGCGCGGGAGCGAGAACGGATTGGCGGCCACTCGTACCCGTACGACCATCGAGCGGCCACTGCCCCCGAGATCCACCGGATCGGTCAGGGTCACCGTGGCGCCGGTACGGCGGGTGAGCAGCGCTTCGGCGGCGTGAACCACCTCGGACACGGGGTCTGCCAATGTTGCGGTCATCACTGCCCAATCTACAGGTTCTCGGTCACGACGAGGTCCTCCACAATGCTCGGATCGAGCAGGACCTTCTTCACCCGTGCCCGGCCCACCAGGTCGCTTTTGTCTGCTTTGCGAGGGGAAATCGCTGTTCATCCGGGTGTGTCCCCGTCCGCGCCCCGGCCGCTCCGCTCCTCGGACGCCGATCACGATCGGGACACGTCACGATCATTCCGGTGAAACGTGTGTCACCTTCTGAAAACCACGGGCGGTGCCACGATCTACCGCAGCCTTCACGACACCGAAGATCAGACCCTGGAGGGCGGCCGCGATCAGCACGTCCCGGGTGCGCTGCGACAGATCCTGCGGTTCGGGCCGTTCGTCACTGCCGCCGACCTTCTTCCACACTTGATTGAAGACGGCTCCGGCGAGGATGCCTCCTCCCACACTGGCTGCGAGAGCGAGCGGCTTGTAGAAGATCACGCGTGCGTCGGCCATGGATACCTCCTCGATCCGTCGCCCCCGTTGGCGCCGGACCGACGGAGTACCCGGGCAGGATCCTCACAAACCTCATCGGGCCCACGAACCTCACTCGGGAGCACCACCGGACGGCACACACGACGGCGCGGTGCCCCCGTCCGGAGACGGGCGACACCGCGCCATCGACAGCTACGGGTGATCAGGCCTTGTCGGCGCCCTCGGTCTCGGGTTCGGGCACGAAGTCGATGCCTGTCTCCTTGCGCTGCTCCGGCGTGATCGGGCCGGGTGCATCGGTCAGCGGATCGACACCGCCACCGGACTTGGGGAACGCGATGACCTCGCGGATCGAGTCCATCCCGGCGAGCAGCGCGGTGATGCGGTCCCAGCCGAAGGCGATGCCGCCGTGCGGGGGCGCGCCGTACTTGAACGCCTCGAGCAGGAAGCCGAACTTCTCGTTCGCTTCCTCCTCCGAGATGCCCATCACCTTGAACACCCGCTCCTGGATGTCGGGGCGGTGGATACGGATCGAGCCGCCACCGATCTCGTTGCCGTTGCAGACGATGTCGTAGGCGTACGCCAGCGCCGAACCCGGATCGGTATCGAAGGTGTCGATGTACTCGGGCTTGGGCGAGGTGAACGCGTGGTGCACCGCGGTCCACGCCGAATGACCGAGGGCCACATCACCGCTCGCGGTCGCGTCGGCCGCCGGCTCGAACAGCGGGGCGTCGACCACCCACACGAACGCCCATGCGTTCGGATCGATCAGATCGAGCTTGCGGGCGATCTCGTCGCGGGCGGCGCCGAGCAGTGCACGCATCTGCTTGGTGGGACCGGCGGCGAAGAAGATGCAGTCGCCGGGGTTCGCGCCCACGTGCGCGGCGAGACCCTCGCGTTCGGCGTCGGTGAGGTTCTTGGCGACCGGACCGCTCAACGTGCCGTCCTCACCGACGAGCACGTAGGCGAGACCCTTGGCACCGCGCTGCTTGGCCCACTCCTGCCATGCGTCGAGCTGACGACGCGGCTGGCTCGCGCCACCGGGCATGACGACGGCACCGACGTACTCGGCCTGGAAGACGCGGAAGGTGGTGTCCTTGAAGAACTCCTTGCACTCCACGAGTTCGATGCCGAAACGCAGATCCGGCTTGTCGGTGCCGAAACGGCGCATGGCCTCGGCGTAGGTCATCCGCGGGATCGGGGTCTCGAGTTCGTAGCCCACCAGGCGCCACAACGCGTGCAGCACCTCCTCGGCGAGGAGGATCACGTCGTCCTGATTGACGAACGCCATCTCGATGTCGAGCTGGGTGAACTCGGGCTGACGGTCGGCGCGGAAGTCCTCGTCGCGGTAGCAGCGGGCGATCTGGTAGTAGCGCTCGATGCCACCGACCATGAGCAGCTGCTTGAACAGCTGCGGGGACTGCGGCAGAGCGTAGAAGTTACCGGGCTGCAGGCGGGCCGGGACCAGGAAGTCGCGCGCACCCTCCGGCGTGGAGCGGGTGAGGGTCGGGGTCTCGACCTCCACGAACTCGTGGTGGGCGAGCACCGCGCGGGCAGCAGCGTTGACCTTGCTGCGCAGACGGATGGTCTTGCCCGGCTTCTCGCGACGCAGATCCAGGTAGCGGTACTTCAGGCGCGCTTCCTCGCCGACCTGATCGTCGAGCTGGAACGGCAGCGGGGCGGCCTCGTTGAGAACCACGAGCTCGGAGGCGTCGACCTCGATCGCACCGGTCGGGATCTCGAAGTTCTGGTTGCCCTCGGGGCGGACCTCCACCTTGCCGGTGATCCGGACGCAGTACTCCGCGCGGAGCCGGTGCGCCTGCTCGAGGACGCCGGCGCTGCGGAAGACCACCTGCGAGACACCCGAGGCGTCGCGCAGGTCGATGAAGATGCCCCCGCCGTGATCGCGTCGCCGGGCAACCCAACCGGTGAGGGTGACTGTCTGCTCGGCGTGCTCGGCTCGCAACGAGCCGGCGAGATGGGTGCGCAGCACGGAATTCCTTTCGAAACGATCAGCGACGGGTTCGTCGGCTGTAATCCTACGAAAGACACGATCGGCCCGAGCGCACCCGTACCGAATAGTTCGTGCCAAGCTTGTCCGAATCCGACGAACACAGGAGAAAGCGGCGGCGATGACGTTCAGAGAAGGTGCACGCATGGATGCGGGCCGTGTCCGTACCGGCGGCGGTGGGCGTGGCGGAAAGCTCGCTCTCGGTGGCGGGGCCGGCGGCCTGATCGTCATCATCCTGGCGCTGCTGTTCGGCGGCGATCCGTCCTCGCTGCTCGGCTCGGGAATGCCCGACACCTCCGGCGATCCGCAAGCCGAGAGCGCACTCGAACAGTGCGAGGTCGGTGGCAGCGCCGCGAACGAGAACGTCGACTGCCGGGTGCTCTACACCGTCGGGTCGCTCGACTCGGTGTGGGAGCAGCAGTTCGCGACACAGACCGGCGTGGCCTATGTGCAGCCGGAGGTCGAGATCTTCACCTCGGCCACGTCCACCGGTTGCGGCAACGCCACCAGCGACATCGGGCCCTTCTACTGCCCGGCGGACCGGACCGCCTACTTCGACACCAGCTTCTTCGACGAACTCGAGACACGGTTCGGCGCCAGTGGAGGTCCGCTCGCGCAGGAATACGTCGTCGCCCACGAGTTCGGGCACCACCTGCAGAACCAGCTCGGCGATCTCGGTCGCGCACAGGCCGACCCGCGCGGCCCCGAATCCGGCGCTGTCCGTACGGAACTGCAGGCCGACTGCTACGCCGGGGTGTGGGCCTACCATGCCGACAAGCTGCCCGAGCCGACCACCGGAGAGCCCTTCCTCGTGCCGCTCACCGACACCGACATCCGCGACGCACTGTCGGCCGCGTCGGCCGTCGGCGACGACCGGATCCAGCGGGCCGCCACCGGCCGGGTGAACCCGGAGGGATGGACTCACGGGTCGTCCGAGCAGCGTCAGGCCTGGTTCCTGGCCGGATACCGCACCGGCCGGGTCGACGCGTGTGACACCTACTCGGCACGCGATCTCGACAACCCGCCGGCACTGCGCTGAGTTCCGCGGTGTCGTGAACCGCAGAGCGAGCGCCGGGACGCCGTCACGCGACGGTGACGGTCATGTTCGCGCGGTCGGCGACCAGGTCGGCATGCTTCCGCATGCGCAGCGAGATGGGCCAGGTACCGGCGCGGCGCGCCTTGAAACAGAAGACCCGCTCGCCGGTCCCTCCCGGCAACGGGTTTTTCGACGGCAGGAATCGGATGTCGCGAAGGACGAGTCCCTCTCCGACCCTCGACGTCGACCAGCAGTAGTCCCGGGAGGTGTTCTCAGGGAGATGCAGTTCGATCGTGTCCCCGACACCGACCGTGACATCCTTCGGACCAGTGGCGATGTGCTTCATGACCTCAGGATAGCCCGCGAATGTGATTTTCCTCACTCTCGTGACCATGGCGCTAGCACACCCGTCGCGACCGCGATGTGTGATGGGACACAAAACGGGGCATTCGTTCTGCATGCACGAAGAACGAGCCGGAATCACACGCAGCGACGCGGTGATGGGAGGACGCCTTCTCGCTCTCGCACACGAGAACGGCTACAGCGAACTGGCCGAAGAGGTCGCGGCGCTGGTGTCGAGCCCCGGTTCGGACCCGCCGTCACAGATCACTCCCCCGCTCTACGGGAACGTGCTGAGGTGGACGGTCTCGACGATCGCCGACGTCGTCGTCGACAAGATCGGCCCGCAGGTGCGTGGCGACGAGAGCTTCGAACTGACCATCCGGACCGAGAGCGGCCGTCACGTCCGGCCGGAGGAACTCCCGCAGCCGGAGAGCACCGTGATGAAAGCGGTCGTCGACGCGCTCGCCGGCGACTCGGTCGCGGCCCGCAGCGAACTCGACGAAGTGGTCTTCGCCATGGACTGGGCGTCGCAGATGGAAGCGCTGGTCGAGGCGGTGCTCTGGCTCGACCGGCTTCTCGACACCCCGGTACCGGACGGGAACGACACACCGCCCTGGTGACCCCCATACGCGGATGGGCGTGAACGGCGAGCGATGCCCGCCTTCACTCCCCTGACCCCCGAGATACTCACGGCCTCCGTCGCCGATCGCGCCGAGGCGCTCACCGGAAGCGTGTGCATCGCCGTGAGCGCACCGGACGCGGCAGACCCGGTGGAATTCGCACAGCGTGTCGCGACGGAACTGAGAACGCGGGGCCGCGCAGCGGACGTCGTCGATCTCCACGATTTCGTCCGGCCCGCATCGCTCCGGCTCGAGCACGGACGGACCGATCCGTACAGCTACCGCCACGACTGGTTCGACTACGCCGCGGTCGACCGAGAGGTGCTGCGCGCGGTACACGAACATCGACGATGGCTTCCGCGGCTGTGGGACGAACGCACCGACCGTTCGGCGCGCGAGCGCCCGCGTCGAGCGGCGGAGGACCAGATCCTCGTCGTCGCCGGCCCTATGCTTCTCGGCCGTGGTCTCGACTTCGATGTCACCGTCGTCCTGACGATGTCCCGGGGCGCGCTCGAAAGGCGCACGCACCCCGAGGATCACTGGACGATCGACGCGGTGCTCGAACATGACGCGGTGCTCGAACATGCAGTGCTCGAACATGCAGGAGCGGACGCGGACGTCCTGGTGCGCTACGACCACCCCACCCGCCCGGCAGTGCGGACGCGATCCGACTGAGCGGTCCTGCCGTCGCGGATCATCGCCCCGATCGAGGCTTGGCCAGGACCCGGTGAACCGCCGAGGTCACCGCGTCGGGCGCCACCGTGCCGAAGACCGCCATGGATTTCGCGAGCACGGAGCCGGGCACCACAGTCGCCTCGCCGCGCATCAGAGCGGCATAACCGTCGCGCGCGACGTGCGCAGGATCGTCCTTGGGCGCCTTCCCGAGGATCGTGTCGAGCATCCCGGCACGTGCGAAAAAGTGGGTGTCGGTGGCACCGGGGAGCATCGCGGTGAGCGTGACCCCGCTACCGTCGAGTTCCTTGCGGACGCCGTCGGTGAAGGACTGCACGAAGGCCTTGGACGCGTTGTACACGGCCTGGTAGGGGCCGGGCATCTTCGACACCACCGACGAGGTGACGAGCATCCGGCCCGAGCCCGCCCGCAGCATGTCGTTCAGCAGCAGGTGCGCCAGATGCACCGTCGAGCGCACGTTGACATCGACGATCGAGAGGACGTCCCCGAGCTCTGCGTCGACGAACGCCCCGCCGATCCCGACACCGGCGTTGAGCGCAGCCGCCGCCGGGACGCGACCTCCGGCCGTCGCAGCCTCGTGGACCGCCCGGACCCCTTCCGGAGTCCTCAGATCCGCGTGGACCGACACCACCTCCGCGCCGGACGTCCGCAGGTCAGCGGCGACCTCGTCCAGAGTGTCCGATCTCGCCGCGAGCACGAGGTCGTATCCGTCGGCCGCGAACAGGGCCGCCAACTCCCGGCCTATGCCTCGCGATGCTCCGGTCACCAGAGCGAGAGGTCGAGCGTCGTTCATATCTCCTCCTCGGCACGTCTGGCTCGCGGATACCCACACCCCGCCGGGTCGACACGGCGCCGGGATCTCGCAACCGTTTGGGGCGGGCACGTCCTCGGGTATGCGGAGGGCACCCTGCGCGCGCAGTCCCTTCCGAGTTCTGGAGTCCACTTGCAGCACAAGATGTATCGGTCGTCGTCCGACATTGCATCGGAGGATGCACGCGAGGAACTCTGCGCCGCCGCGCAGAAGGTGTTCGGCTGGGACACGCTGCGTCCCGAACAACTGGACGCGATGGTTCCGCTGCTGGGCGGACGCGACGTCCTCGCCGTGATGGCCACCGGGTCCGGGAAGTCCGCGATCTATCAGGTGCCCTCGCTGCTGCTACCGGGGGTAACGGTCGTCGTCTCGCCCTTGATCGCGCTCCAGAACGATCAGATCGCCGGTCTGGACCACTCGGAGGCACCCGAGGCGGTCGCGATCAATTCGCGCCAGCGCGAGTCGGAGAACGAGGCGAACTGGCGGGCCGTGCTCGAACACGATGCCGACTACGTCTTCCTCGCCCCCGAGCAGCTCGCCAAGGACGAGGTCCTGGAGCGTCTGAGAAGCGTGGAGGTCTCGCTCCTCGTCGTCGACGAAGCGCACTGTGTCGCCATGTGGGGCCATGACTTCAGGCCGGAATATCTACGCCTGGGAGACGTGGCCGAGGCCCTGGGCCGGCCACCCGTCGTCGCGCTCACCGCAACCGCCTCACCCCCGGTCCGCGAGGACATCGTCGAGGCGTTGCGCATGCGGGATCCGCTCGTCGTCGCCGGTGGTTTCGACCGCCCGAATCTCGACATCGAGGTGCGCAGGCACACTGACGACGGCGAGAAGCGGCGCGCCGTCGTCGAGGCCGTGGCGTCCCTGCCCGGTCCCGGCATTCTGTACGCCGCGACCCGCAAGGACACCGAGCGATACGCCGAGACCCTGCGTGAACGCGGGATCGACGCGTGCCCGTATCACGCCGGGATGCGCGCGGCCGAGCGCGGGGACGTTCACCTCGGATTCCTCGACGGTCGCTGCGATGTCGTGGTGGCGACCTCCGCCTTCGGTATGGGCATCGACAAGCCGGACGTGCGTTTCGTCGTGCACGCCTCGATACCGGACTCGGTCGATTCCTACTACCAGCAGATCGGGCGCGCCGGACGCGACGGGGAGCCGGCCACCGTCCTGATGTTCTACCGTCCCGAGGATTTGTCGCTCGCGACCTTCTTCACCACCCACAACCCCGACGAGGAGCTGATCGGCCGGGTGTTCTCGGCGGTCCGCTCCGCGTCGCCGATGAGGCTCGGACGGCTGCGTACCGAGCTCGACGTGCGGGGGCGGAGACTGGCCAACGCGGTGAACCTGCTCGAACGGTGCGGAGCGCTCGTCTCCGGCCGGCGTGGACTCTCCGCCGCCGACATCCCCCGACGGAAGGCGGTCGAGCACGCACGCGAGACGGCCGCGTCGGGCGAACGACTGGACCGATCGCGGGTCGAGATGATGCGGGGCTACGCCGAGACTCGCGGTTGCCGCCGCCGGTTCCTGCTCGGGTACTTCGGCGAGACGCTGTCCGACCCCTGCGGCCGGTGCGACACCTGCCGGGACGGCGCGTCCGACGAGGTTGCGACGGTATCCGTGCTTCGGGGCGCCGATACTGCCCCGGCGTACTGCGAGACGTCCGTGTTCGCCCCGAACACGCATGTCGTGCATGCCGAGTGGGGACCGGGAGTGGTGATGACCTGCGAGCACGATCGCGTCACCGTCCTGTTCGACAGCGAGGGTTATCGGACACTGTCGCTCGATGCAGTCGCCGAGTCGGGGGTGCTGAAGGTCGACGACCCCGCACCGGCAGAGCCCGTACCTGCCCATGCCGAAGAACCCGTGGCGTGAGGGGCCACGGGTTCTCCGGATCCCGTCATCACGACGGGTGAGTACGGATCAGGGGCGAACCGTGCCGGGGGTGGTCCGCGTGCGTGTCAGGAGCACACCGAGCGCGATCATGCCCACGCCCAGGACGAAGTGCAGCCAGTCGTCCGCGGAGTTCACCGGCACGAAGTTGGCGCCGCTGTCCTTGTCGATGATCAGGCCGTAGATCCAGAGCACCAGGTAGATCCCACCGCCGATGATCAGGAAACTGCGGGCGGTTGCCACGGCCCGGGCCGCAGCGAGCCCCAGGACACCGAACAACAGGTGCACGATGTTGTGCAGGATGGAGACCTGGAAGATCCCCAGGAGCATGGCTTCGGAATGATGGCCTGCGCCCGAGAGTTGATCGTAGTCCGACGTGACCCCCGGGATGAAGCCGAGGATGCCCACCAGGAGGAAGACAGCGCCCACCACGAGCGCCGCAGTCTGCACCGGTGTTGCCGTCATCGAGCCACGGCCGGGGCTTGGGGTTCGAGATGTCATGTTCCGCGTCCTCTCACCGAACGTCCGTTCGGGTCGAGTGGTCCGAATTACATTCCCCGGTTAGCCGTGACCGAACGAACCCAAACGTCGGTTTCCGTGTTCGAGGATGGAGGTCGAGAACGGCGGCCGAGGGCGGGGACGGCACTCCACCCTCTGGCCGGACGGACACGACCGTGTCCGGACACGACGAAGGCCCGCGGGATCAACCCGCGGGCCTTCGAGTCTGCGAGGCTCAGGCCTGGCTGCTGCCGAACGCATCGCCGGCCGCATCAGCAGAACCGGTGAAGAAGTTCAGCACGTCGAACAGGTCGGACAGGTTACCGAAGAGGTCGACAAGGAACTCGAGTGCAGGCACGGGCTTCTCCCATCAATGGAACGACATCGAAGTTGTGACGACTCGCGTCGACACGCGATCCAATTGTTACCTGCATTCGACAGCTGCGCAGCGCGAAGAATTGTAATCCGGAACACAAATCGGCCCTAGCAGGGGAAATATGGAAAGTTCGGTGAAAATCGGCCCGATATGTCGTATTATTCGGGGAGTTTCCAGGCCGGACAATACGGCCTATTCGGGGAAGACTCCCATATTACAAGATCGCCTTGTGACCATATCTCCACCCCGCGGGGGGAACTTCCGCCGGTGCCCGTTCGTCCTATCCTGTGAGTACACCTGCCCGCCCGACCCCGAGGGAGTCATGAAACGCCCCAAGCGAAAACCTCGAAGACCCGTCCCGCCCAGATATGACGCTCTGCTCGTCACCCGAGCCCGGTCCCCGAAGTGCTGACCGCCCTCGGAATCGCGGCCGGCATTCTTGTCGTTCTCGCCATCACCGCACTGACCGGCTACTTCGTCGCGCAGGAATTCGCGTACATGGCCGTCGACCGCTCCCGCCTGAAGGCCCGCGCCGAAGGCGGTGACTCGGCTGCGGCCCGCGCACTGGCGGTCACCCGCCGCACCTCCTTCATGCTTTCGGGCGCTCAGCTCGGCATCACCGTCACCGGCCTGCTCGTCGGCTACGTCGCGGAACCGCTGATCGGTAGCGGTCTCGGCGAACTGCTCGGCGGGGTGGGTATCCCCACCGCGGTGGGTGTCGCCGTCGGCACCGTGCTGGCCGTGCTCTTCTCGACGGTGGTCCAGATGGTCTTCGGTGAACTGGTACCGAAGAACCTCGCCATTGCCCGTCCCGAACCGGTCGCACGCCGCCTCGCCCTGTCGACGAGCGCCTATCTCGCCGTCTTCGGATGGCTGATCAAACTCTTCGACGCGTCGTCGAATCTCCTGCTACGCGCATTGCGCATCGAGCCGGTACACGACGTCGAGCACTCCGCGACACCACGCGACCTCGAACACATCGTGGCCGCGTCGCGCGAGACCGGCGAACTTCCGCCGGAATTGTCCACCCTCCTCGACCGGATCCTCGAGTTCCCGACCCGGACCGCCGAACACGCGATGATCCCGCGGTCGCGGGTCGACGTCGTCGAACTGGACGAGCCGGTCGCCACCATCCTCGACAAGATGAGCGAGGGGCACACCCGATACCCCGTGGTGGGCACCTCGTCCGACGATCTGCGCGGTGTCGTGCACCTGCACGACCTCCTCGGCCTCGACACCCCGACGGGCACGGCCGCGGGGGGCTGCCGCCCCCCCGTGATCGTGCCGGCCACGCTGGCACTGCCGGAGGTTCTCACCGAACTGGCCCGGGCCGAGGACGAGATGGCACTGGTGATCGACGAGTACGGCGGGTTCGCCGGCGTCGTCACCCTCGAGGACATCGCGGAGGAACTGGTCGGCGAGATCGCCGACGAGCACGATTCTGCGATGGCCGCCGAGGTCATCCGCCCCGAGGGCGACGGCTGGATCGTCCGCGGCGACGCACACATCGACGAGGTGGCCCGCACCCTCGACCACGAACTGCCCGAGGGCGACTACGAGACGCTCGCCGGCTTGGTCATCACCGAGTTCGGTGGCCTCCCCGAGGTGGGTGACACCGTCCGGATCACACTGGATCCGGATCCCGCCGAACTGCTGAACGGGGACGGCCCGATCCACAGGACCCTGGTGGCCGAGGTACGCGACATCGACAAGCACGTGCCGTCGTCCGTGCGCGTGACCGTTCTGACGGACGAGGTGACCGGCAATGAGTAATCCTGTGGTCGTCGCGGTGGTGACGATCGGCCTGATCGCCGCCAGCGCGTTCTTCGTCGCGGTCGAGTTCGCGCTCATCGCGGCGCGACGACACCGACTCGAGGACGCAGCGACGTCGAGCCGCTCGGCGCGGGCCGCCCTGCGCAGCGCGTCCGAACTGTCGGTGCTCCTCGCGGGATCCCAGCTCGGTATCACGGTGTGCACGCTCGCACTCGGTGCGACGACGAAACCCGCAGTGCACCACTGGCTCACGCCGTTGTTCGAGAACTGGGGCGCGCCGCTGTGGCTCGCGGACGTGGCCGGCTTCGTCCTTGCGCTGATCATCGTGACGTTCCTGCACCTCGTCGTCGGCGAGATGGCACCGAAGTCGTGGGCGATCGCCCACCCGGAGAAGTCCGCCACGATGCTGGCGCTGCCGATGCGCGCGTTCATGTGGGTGACCCGGCCGTTGATCGTCCGGTTGAATCATATGGCGAACTGGTGTCTGCGAAAGGTCGGTGTGGACCCGGTGGATCAGGTCGCCGAAGGTCAGGATCCCGATGCGCTGCGGCACCTGGTCGAGCACTCGGCCACCGTCGGCACGCTCGACGAGCGCTATCACGGGCACCTGAGCAGCGCGCTGGAGCTCGAGACGCTCACGCTCGGCGAGATCGTCACGCCGCAGGCCGAGCCGAGCAGCGTGAAGCCGACCTCGACGGCCGTCGAGATCCGTGAGACGGCCCATCGCACCGGGCACCTCCGGCTGCTCGTGCGCGACAACGGCCACGTGGACGGTGTCGTGCACGTGCGCGACAGCCTCCAGGCCGCACCCGGAACCACGGCGACCGAACTGATGCGCCCCGCGCTGACGATCGACGCCGCGACGCCGGTCTACGAGGCGCTGACGACGATGCGGGAGACCAGGAACCATCTGGTCACCGTCACCGAGAACGGACGGATCGTCGGATTGATCACCCTCTCGGACGTCCTGGCCCGGCTACTGCCGATGAGCGGCGCCACGAGCTGACGTACCGACGTCAGGCCCGTCCCGGATCTCCGGGACGGGCCTGACGTCGTTTCCTGCCCCGGCCGGGACCGTTCAGGAGTGTCCGAGTGCGGCGTGCATCTCCCAGACGATGATCTCGGCGCCGGTGGCTGTGGTGAGCTGTCGGCCGCCACCTCCGGCGATCCGCGCTGCGTCTCCTTGAGCGAGAGGTCCGGCTCCCTCGAGTGCGGCTTCGCCCCGGGCGACGAAGAGGTGCACGAAGGGTGCGTCCGGCAGCGTCACGGGGCGATCCGGACGCATCCGCGCGACGTGCATGGCGGCATATCTGTTGCGGATGCGGATGGCGGAATGGTCGGCGTAGGCGTCCATTCCGGATGCGACCGGCACGAGTCCGCCGGAGAGCAGTTCGTCGTCGATCTCGAGTTGTTCGTAGCCCGGCTCGATCCCGGCTTCGTCCGGCAGCACCCACATCTGCACGAACCGCACCGGTTCGTCGTGCTCGGCGGCATACGACGCAGTGGCACCGGGATGACGCCACGAGTCGTTCTTCTCGGAGTGGAGGATCCCCGAGCCCGCGCTCATGCGCTGCGCGAGACCCGGGTAGATCACCCCGGAATGCCCCGTCGAGTCCTGATGCACGAGCGATCCGCGGAGCACCCAGGTGACGATCTCCATGTCGCGGTGCGGGTGAGTGTCGAAACCGCTTCCCGGACGGACGATGTCGTCGTTGTTGACCATCAGCATCCCGAAATGCGTGTTGTCGGGATCGTAGTGGTGGCCGAACGAGAAGGAGTGCCTCGAATCGAGCCAGTCGATCTTCGTGTGGAGGCGGTCGTCCGCGCGGCGGACGTCGAGAATCGGTGCGGTGCTCATGCGGGGTCCTGTGTCGGGCAGTTCGGATCTGCGGTGGGCGGATTGCGGCGGGGGCGGATACGCGCCTGGGGCAGGGGCGGCGCCGGGAGACGCTCGACCCTCCCGGTGTAGCCGGAGACGCGGCCGAACCGATCGCACCCGCGTTCCCAGGCGTCCCGGTAGGCGACGATCTCGTCGTGGTCGCGGCCGACGAAGTTCCACCACATCACGATCTCCTCGCCGAGGGGTGTTCCGCCGAGGAGGACGATACGTGCGGGTTCGTCGGTGGCGTTGGTCAGTTCGAGGGCCGGCACGCCGGTTCCGGTGTAGCCGAGGGCGGCTCGCGTGAGCACGGTGCCGAACAGCGCGACCGTACCGGTGTCGACGAGCACCCCGTGCTCGAACGACGGGTCGACGTCGAGGGTGATGCTCGCCGCGGGGTCCAGGACGATCTCTGCGCCGAGCAGCGGGGTGTACGTCGTCACGGGCGACTCCTCGCCGGCGAGCGAACCGAGGAAGACCTTGACCTCTGCACCGGGCACCCGAACGACCGGCGGCACGTGGTGCTGGAAGTCGCGGGGCGCATCGCGATGTGCGTCGGGCAGGGCCACCCACAACTGCACGCCGTGCAGTGTCGTGGCCGCGGAGGTGGAGACCTCGGAGTGACAGATTCCGTGGCCTCCGGTCATGAGGTTCAACTCCCCCGGCCGGACCATCGCGTGCACGCCGTGACTGTCGCGGTGTTCGATCTCGCCGGTGAACAGCCACGACACCGTCTGCAGACCGGTGTGGGGGTGCGGTGCGACGTCCATGCCGCCGGTGCGGGAGACGTCGTCGGGGCCGTAATGGTCGACGAAGCACCACGCGCCGATCAGCGAACGCTGCCGTTGCGGAAGCGTACGGCGCACGGGCATGGCCCGGGGGCCACCGAGCGGGACCTCACGCGAGGTGATGATCTCCACGCGGGGGCGGAGCGGGTCGCGGATGGGGAGGTCCTCCGTCCGGCAGCGGATCTCCTCGGGACGGGTGTCGGTGTTGCTCATGCCGCTCGACTCCTCTCGGTGGTCCGTCGGTCGACCCTATCCATTGTGTCACATTTGATTGCGCAGTCAACTAACACGGGTACACTGGGGATCATGGGAGACGTGAAGTGGCTCAGCGACGACGAACAGCGCCTGTGGCGCGCCTATCTGGATGCGACGCGCCTGCTGTTCCAGAATCTCGACAAGCAACTACTGCGGGACTCCGACATCTCCTTCACCGACTTCGAGATCCTGGTCCTGCTGTCCGAGGCACCCGACCGCCGGATGCGCATGCGCGACCTCGCGGACGCGAGCACCACGACCCGCAGCGGCATCACCCGCGCCGTCTCCCGCATGGAGAACGCGGGGTGGGTGCGGCGCGTGGAGTGCGAATCCGACCGACGCGGCGCGTGGGCCGAACTCACGGACGTCGGCTACGCGAGACTCGCCGAGGCGGGTCCCGGCCACGTCGGGGCGGTCCGCGAGAACATGTTCGACCTGCTCTCCCCCGCCGACATCGCCCCCATGACCGAGGTCTTCGCCCGCATGCGCGATCGCATGATCGACGGCAGACGGTAGGCCTCCGCCCCGAAGCGAACTCCGCCCGCACCTCCGGAGCGGGACGTCGATCGGATCACGGATATGTTGACCGGGTCACAGCCACGACCTCCGAAGGCGGTACCTCCCATGCGGCACGACCCGCGACGCACCTCGCTCGACCTGTATCCGTTGCAGCGCACGATCACGCCCCTGTTCGGCGACACCGACGCGCTCGGACACATCAACAACGTCTCGATCGCCCGCTACTTCGAGCAGGCCCGCGTCCTCGTCATGGAAGCCGTGTCGTCGACCTTGGGCGATACCTACCCCTTCGAGCGTGCGGTACTCGCGAAGATCGAGATCAACTTCCTGGCCGAGGTGTTCTATCCGCACGACATCGTCATCGCCACCGGTGTCCACCGCATCGGGACATCGTCGGTGGTGATCGGCTCGGCCCTGTTCCAGCACGGCCGGTGCGTCGCGCTCGCCGACTCGGTGGACGTCGGCACCGCCGCCGAAGGCGGCTCGCAACCGATCTCCGAAGCATCGCGCGTGGCGTTCGAGAAGGTCCGGCTCGCATACGACGACTGACGCGCCGCCCACGAACCGCCTCAGAACAGGGTGAGCGCCGCCTCGGGTTCGGGGACGCGTTCGTCGGCGCGCAGCGCACCCCTCTCCTCACGCCGAGCGGACGCCCGGACCCCGAGGCGGTGACGTTCGAGCAGGGGCGCGACCCGCTCGTCCAACCACTGCGAGTACTCCGGAGCAACGTACGCGCCCCGTCCGTAGAGGCGGCGATAGCGTCTCATGAGGGCAGGATGCTCCTGCGCGAGCCACGACAGGAACCACCCGCGGGTCGAGCCGCGCAGGTGCAGCGGTATTACGGTGACCCCCGACGCGCCGGCGGCGGCGAGGGAGCCGAACAGCGTGTCGAGGTGCTGTCGCGAGTCGGTGAGGAAGGGCAGCACCGGAGCGACCATGACGTGGCACGACAATCCGGCGTCGACGACCGCCTTCACGAGATCGAGACGGGCCTTCGGTGACGGCGTGCCCGGTTCGATGTGCGCGGCCAGTTCGGGATCGCCGATCGGGAGCGACACCGCGACCGACACATCGACCTGACCGGCCGCCAGCGACAGCAGCGGAAGATCGCGGCGCAGCAGCGTGCCCTTCGTGAGAATGGAGAAGGGGGTGCCGGATTCGGCGAACGCCCGGATGACTCCGGGCATCAGCCGGTAGCGCCCCTCTGCCCGTTGGTAGGGATCGGTGTTGGTACCGAGCGCCACGTGTTCCCGGGTCCAGGATCGTCGCGCGAGTTCGCGGCGCAGGACGGCGGCGACGTTGGTCTTGACGACCAGTTGCGAGTCGAAGTCGTGCCCGCCGTCGAGATCGAGGTACTCGTGCGTGGGCCGGGCGAAGCAGTACCGGCAGGCATGGGGGCAGCCCCGGAACGTGTTGACGGTGTACCGGAACGGCAACCGGGAGGCCTCCGGCGTCCTGTTCAGCGCGCTCTTGCACAGCACCTCATGGAAGGTGACTCCCTCGAACTCCGGCGTGCGGACACTACGGACGAGACCGGCCCGTTCGAGGCCCGGCAGAGCTCCGTCGTCCGCATCCACAGTCTGACCCGCCCACCTCATACCCCCAGTCGAACATGTGTGCTATTCGCTGTCAACAGATCGTTCGGCATCGTGGTCGATCGGACGGAGCGCACTCGCGGTGCAACGAATACATCGGCATCCCCATCCGTTCATCCACAGGCGGCCGAGGGTCCGGTGGCTCGCCCGGTGCGCTCGAGTTACAGTGCTCGCCACACTGATCTTCGATGGGGGGTTCGATGAGCGGTCTGTTTCCCGGTGCCGGAATCCGGGTGGTGCCCGATGGTATTCGAGCGTTCGGGGCCACGAATCTTCGTGCGGCCGAGCAGGTAGCGCAGGCGGGGACGTTCGATCTGCAGGCCAACATCTCCGCGTTGAGTCCGGCTCTGGGACTCATCGGCGGAGAGTTCCTCGCGGTGTTCGCCGCGGCCCAATCCGAGCACACCAGTGCCGTCGCGCAACTGTCGTGGGCCTACGCGTCCAACGGCATCGCAGCACACGAGGCGGCCACCGGTTACGAAACGACCGACACCGGAACGGCTTCGGCGCTGGCCGACGCTGCCGGAGGACTGTGATGCAGGGATCGGTCATCGACACCGCAACACCCGCAGCGTCACCGACCGTTCTCGACGCTCTCCGCGCGTCGCCGATCGGACCGGTCCTCGACGCACCGCTGCCGGTACTTCCGGAACCCGTTCTTCCCGAGCCGGGTCTGCCCGTCCTCGAGGCGAATTCGATCGTCGAGCTGCTCGAATCGATTCCGGTACCGGTGCTGCCCGATCTCGAGACGATCGTGCGGCCGCTCACCGAACTCTGCTCGATGTTCGGCACCGGTATCCTCGACTCGCTCGATCCGTCGGCGATCCTGCAGCAGGGGTCGCGTCTGCTCGAGACCGCCACGATGCTCGGACGCAGTGCGCTGCACGCACTTCCGGAGTCGTGGGAGGGAGCAACGGCCGACGAGGCCGCAGGTCACGGTGTGCGCGCGCAGCAGTCGGCCCTCGAACTGGCCGACCGCGGCGACCGGATCGGCGACGTCACCCGCGCCGCCACGGCGACCGTCGAACGCGGCAACATCGAATTGACCGGCATCGCACAGTCGTTCGTGACCACGGCGATGGCGGCCGCACCGGCTCTCGCGACGCCGCCGGGCCAGGCCGCCCTGTTGGCGTCCGCCGCGCAGCATCTCCAGGCTGCCCTGGCCGTCGTTGCGCGTACCCGGGGCGAGCTGACGGTCCACACCGCCGCGATGACGGCGCTGACCACGCCGATTCCCGTGCCCGCGCCGGTGGCCGTGACCGGGGTGCAGGAGATGCGCACGGTCGCCACGGCCGCAACCGATGTCGCGTCGAGTGTCGCAGCGCCGTTCACGGCCGCCGCGCACGCCGCGACCACTCCCACCGCCTACGCGGCGACCGCGCCCACCGCACACGCGGCGGTTCCGACCGTCGGTGCGGCGGTCGCGGGATCGGCCGGAACGGTGTCGGCCGGAGTGGTCACCGGTCACGGCACCGCGGGGGCCGCGTTCGGAACTGCGGGTGTGCCTGCCGCCGCTCCGATTCCGACCGCCCCGGGCTCGGGCGGGAGTGCGCAGGCCACGACCGGCGCGAGCGCGATGGGAAGGGCACCCTCGACCGGTGGGATGGTCCCCGCGACGTCCGCTCGCGGGTCCGACGACGAGGAGCACCGCTCCCCCACCCGTCTGCTGAGTGCCGCCGCGGAGGGCACCGAGGTCGTCGGCGAACTGCCGTTGGTCGTCCCCGCCGTGATCGGTTCGCACGACGACCGCTGAGCATTACTCGTCGATCGGACGAGCCTGTCAGTCGACGAGGGAGGCGACCTCGTGGTCGGTCAGCGTCGTCTGCGGCACCCGGCCGGCGCCGCGCGCGAGTTCGATCGCCCGGTAGAGCGGGCGTTCGCCGAGCGCGGCGTCGCGGGCCTCGGCCCGCAACTGTTCGACGAGCACCGACGAGATCGCCGCCGCCGGAGCGATCTCGCTGGTGGCGAGCGCATCCGCGAGCTTTCGCAGGGCCAGCACGTCGAGTTCGCGACCGCCGCCGTTGGCGTACAGGGCGAGCGGGACCGACACGAGATTGTGCTCACCGTCGTTGACGCGCACGACGGCCTGCGATACCCCGCCCACCCGGACGATCAGTTCGACACCGGCGAGTCGCGCGAGATCGACACTGCGCGACCGGAACGCCCCCGACAGCGTGACGACGGTGCCGCGCAGCAGCAGGTGCCGACGCGTGGCCAGGAACGCACCGACGGCCGGCGGCACCGCGAAGACGGCCCCGACGAGCAGCGCGACCCATCCGGGCGCGACGATCCAGACCAGAACGCCGAGGACGACGCCGACGGCGAGCGCGAGCAGCGCGATCCTGCGGGCGCGTGGCCGGAGCAGCCGGGACGGGATCAGATCGAGCGGGACGGCGGCACCGTCCCGGTCGTCATGCGCCGGCAACGACCTCACCCACACGGGCGACGACGTCCGTGAGTGCAACGCTGTGCTGCTCGCCGTTGCGCAGATCCTTGACGACGACCTCACCTGCCTCGAGTTCGCGGTCACCGAGCACGAGCGCGACGACGGCACCGGACTTGTCGGCCGCCTTCATGGCGCCCTTGAGGCCGCGCCCACCGTATGCGAGGTCGACGCGGACACCCGCGGCGCGCAGTTTGTGCGCGATGGGCACGAGGGCGACCTTGGCGGCGTCGCCCATCGGCACCCCGTACACCTCGCACCGCGCGGGGCTGCCGGCGGTCTTGCCCTCGGCGGCGAGCGCGAGAACCGTGCGGTCGACGCCGATCCCGAAACCGATGCCCGAGAGCGGCTGGCCGCCGAGCTGTTCCATGAGCCCGTCGTAGCGGCCACCACCACCGATGCCGGACTGGGCGCCGAGCCCGTCGTGGACGAACTCGAAGGTGGTCTTCGTGTAGTAGTCGAGGCCGCGCACCATGCGCGGATTGACGACGTACGGGACGCCGATCGCGTCGAGGTGGGCGAGTACCTCGTCGAAGTGTGCGCGAGCGGTGTCCGAGAGATGGTCGAGCATCAGCGGCGCGTCGGCGGTCATCTCGCGGACCTCGGGGCGCTTGTCGTCGAGCACGCGCAGCGGGTTGATCTCGGCGCGGCGGCGCGTCTCCTCGTCGAGCGGGAGCGCGAACAGGAACTGCTGCAGCTTCTCCCGGTACTGCGGACGGCAGGTCTCGTCGCCGAGGGACGTGATCTCGAGGCGGAATCCGTCGAGTCCGAGCGACCGGAATCCTGCGTCGGCAACCGCGATGACCTCGGCGTCGAGCGCGGGATCGTCGATGCCGATCGCCTCGACGCCGACCTGCTGGAGCTGACGGTAGCGGCCCGCCTGGGGGCGCTCGTAGCGGAAGAACGGCCCGGAATAGGACAACTTCACGGGGAGCTGACCGCGGTCGAGACCGTGCTCGATCACCGCGCGCATCACGCCCGCGGTGCCCTCGGGACGCAGCGTGACCGAGCGCTCACCGCGATCGGCGAAGGTGTACATCTCCTTCGTGACGACGTCGGTGGACTCGCCGACGCCGCGAGCGAACAGGCCGGTGTCCTCGAAGATGGGCAGCTCGACGTGCCCGTACCCCGCCAGGCGTGCGGCACGGGTCAGACCGTCCCGTACCGCCACGAACTCCGCCGACTGCGGGGGAACGTAATCGGGCACACCCTTCGGCGCCGAAAACGTGGAGGCCTTGCTCACTGGTACTGCCTTCTCTCGGGATTCTCTCGGTTGGTCACCGGACGGATCGCGGTGTTCGTGCCGTCAGCGGGATTCTGCCAGGCCGGTGAGGAAGGGATTCGACTCCCGCTCCTGCCCGATCGTGCTCGCTCCGCCGTGTCCGGGGAGGATGTTGGTGCCGTCGTCGAGCACGAGCAGCTTGCGCGCGATCGAGTCGAGCAGTTGCGCGTGGTCGCCGCCGGGCAGGTCGGTGCGGCCGATCGACCCCTGGAACAGGGTGTCGCCGGTGAGCGCGACGTTCAGGGCGGCCCCGTCCGGGGTGGTGGTGCGCGTGCGCAGGACGACCGAGCCGCGGGTGTGTCCGGGCGTGTGGTCGACGACGAACTCGATTCCGGCGTGTTCGATCTCGTCTCCGTCGCCGAACTCCACGACCTGCTGCGGTTCGACGAACTCGACGCCGTCGAGGAAGGGGGCGAGGCTCGACCCCATGCCCTGCAGCGGATCGGTGAGCATCATCCGGTCGTCGGGGTGGATGTAGACGGGGATCCGGTACCGGTCGGCCACCGGCTGCGCCGACCACATGTGGTCGAGGTGACCGTGCGTGAGCAGCACCGCCCGGGGCGTGAGATCGGATCCGGTGAGGAACTCCACGAGCGGCTCGGCGGCGTCCTGGCCGGGATCGACGATGACGCACTCCTTCGCGTTGTCCTGCGCGAGGATGTAGCAGTTGGTCTGGAACATCCCGGCAGGGAATCCGGTCACGAGCACGAGCATCGCTCCTACGGGTGGAAGCCTTCGAGGTCTCCTACAGACTATGCGTTGCGCCCTGCCCGCGGGTTGCCGGTCCCGGGTGGCAGACTCGGGTCTGCTTCGAAGTCGGTTGGACCACATCGATCGTTCACGGGAGGACTACTGCAGTGCCGAGCAACGCACAACGGCGCCAGGCCGCGAAACGCAAACTCGAACGGCAGCTCGAGCGTCGAGCCGAACGCGAGCGCAAGCGGCGCCGCATGACGATCGCGCTGTCCGCGCTCGGAGTGATCGTGGTCGTCGGCGCCGGTGTTGCTCTGTGGGCGGTCGACCGGGGCGACGACACGGCCACCGAGGCGGCGTCGAACGACACCTCGGGTTCGGAAATGGAGTACGCCGCGCTCCCCGACGGCCGGTCCGAGCCGTTGCCCGAGACGGTGAGCTGCTCCTACACCGCGGACGGCCGCGAACCGTCGAAGCCGGCAGAGCCGCCGCGCACCGAGGGCATCCGCACCACCGGTGAGGGCAACACGGACATCAGCGTCAGCATGGAGACGAGCCAGGGGAACATCGGCCTGATCCTGCACAACGACGATTCGCCGTGCACCGTCAACAGTTTCCTGTCGCTGGCCTCGCAGAACTACTTCGACGACACGCCCTGCCACCGGCTGACCACCTCGCCGTCCCTGCAGGTCCTGCAGTGCGGCGACCCGTCGGGTAGCGGGTCGGGCGGTCCGGGATACCAGTTCGCCAACGAGTTCCCCACCGATCAGTTCGCCGCCGACGATCCCGCCGCGCAGGAACCGATGACCTATCCGCGCGGCACCCTCGCGATGGCCAACGCCGGCCCGGACACCAATGGCAGCCAGTTCTTCCTGGTGTACGGCGACTCGGTGCTGCCCCCGCAGTACACCGTCTTCGGCACGATCGACGAGACCGGTCTCGCGACCCTCGACAAGATCGCCGCGGCCGGCGTCGCAGGCGGAGCCGCCGACGGTGCCCCCGCGCTGGAGACCACCCTCACGTCGGTCAGGATGGACTGATGATCCGATTGCGCACCACCCTCGCCGCCGGCGCCGGGCTCGCACTCCTCCTCACGGGGTGCTCCGACGATTCGTCCACCGATACCGCCGCGAACTCGTCGGCACCGGCGTCCGCCGCCGACCGGCAGTCCCCCGCCTACACGGGCGAACTACCGGAGCGACCCAGCGGCACCGACTCCGTCTCGTGCACCTACGACGCCTCGGGTGACGCCGCACGCGACGTGACCGCCCCCGCCTCGGACGACGTCTCCGCCACCGGCGCTGCTGCCGCGCAGATCACCACCAGCGTCGGCGTCATCGGCGTCGAACTCGACCGTGCCGCGGCCCCCTGCACGGTCAACAGCTTCGTGTCCCTCGCGGAGCAGGGCTACTTCGACGACACCCCCTGCCACCGGCTGGTGACCTCACCGGGTCTGCAGGTGCTGCAGTGCGGCGACCCGACGGGCACCGGCACGGGCGGGCCGGGGTACGGCTTCGACACCGAGTACCCGGAGAACGTGTACGCACCCGGCGACGCCCAGCTGCGCCAACCGGTGATCTACCCGCGCGGCACGGTCGCGATGGCCAACACCGGTCGTCCCGGCAGCAACGGCAGCCAGTTCTTCCTGGTCTACGAGGATTCGCAGCTTCCCCCCACCTACACGGTCTTCGGGACGGTCGACGAGGCCGGACTCGCCGTGATCGAGGAGGTCGCGGCGGAGGGCGACGACGGATCGATGGCGGCCGGCGGCGGTGCCCCCAACCGCGCGGTGCAGATCGAGTCGGTGACCGTCGGGTCCTGACACCCCCGTTCGCACGGAACGTACGGACGTCCCGTCCCGGAGATTCCGGGGCGGGACGTCGTCGTCCGGCGCGAGACCGAGACGGATTCGGTCAGGCTGCCGAGGTCACCCGGTACACGTCGTAGACGCCCTCGACGTTGCGGACGACGTTGAGCACGTGCCCGAGATGTTTCGGGTCGCCCATCTCGAAGGTGAACCGGCTCACCGCGACCCGATCGCCCGTGGTCGTCACGGAGGCCGACAGGATGTTGACCTTCTCGTCGGCGAGTGCCTTCGTCACGTCGGACAGCAGACGGTGCCGGTCGAGAGCTTCGATCTGGATCGCGACGAGGAACACCGACGACGGCGAGGGCGCCCACTGCACCTCGATGATGCGCTCCGACTGCTCCCGCAGCGACCCGGCGTTGGTGCAGTCGGTGCGGTGCACGCTCACCGCTCCGGTGCGGGTCACGAAGCCCATGATCTCGTCGCCGGGGACGGGCGTGCAGCACTTGGCGAGCTTCGAGACCGTGCCCGGTGCGCCCGGCACGAGGACACCGGAGTCGCCGCTGTTCCGCGAGCGGGTCGGGATGGTCGACGGTGTGGACCGCTCGGCCAGTTCCTCTTCGACGCCACCGACGCCACCAAGCAGCGCGACCAGCCGTTGCACGACGTGGTGCGCCGAGACGTGGTGCTCACCGACCGCGGTGTACAGCGCCGAGACGTCGGCGTACCGCAGTTCCTTGGCGACCGTGACCATCAGGTCGGCGTTCATCAGGCGCTGCAGCGGCAGACCGACGCGACGGACCTCCTTCGCGATGGCGTCCTTGCCGGATTCGAGGGCCTCCTCGCGACGTTCCTTGGCGAACCACTGCCGGATCTTCGCCTTGGCGCGGGGTGAGACGACGAACGACTGCCAGTCGCGGCTCGGGCCGGCGTTGGGGGCCTTGGAGGTGAAGACCTCCACGACCTCGCCGTTCTCGAGCTTGCGTTCGAGGGCGACGAGGCGGCCGTTGACGCGGGCTCCGATGCAGCGGTGCCCGACCTCGGTGTGCACGGCGTACGCGAAGTCCACGGGCGTCGAGCCGGAAGGCAGCGTGATCACGTCGCCCTTGGGCGTGAAGACGAAGATCTCCTTGACCGCCAGGTCGTAACGGAGCGATTCGAGGAACTCCCCCGGGTCGGCCGCTTCCCGCTGCCAGTCGAGGAGCTGCCGCATCCAGGCCATGTCGTCGAGCTCGGCGACATCACCCGAGTGGCGTCCCTTGGTCTCCTTGTACCGCCAGTGCGCGGCGATGCCGAATTCTGCGGTGCGGTGCATCTCGTGCGTGCGGATCTGCACCTCGAGCGGCTTGCCCTCGGGACCGATGACGGTGGTGTGCAGCGACTGGTAGACGCCGTAGCGGGGCTGGGCGATGTAGTCCTTGAACCGTCCCGCCATGGGCTGCCACAGCGAGTGCACGACACCGACGGCCGCGTAGCAGTCGCGGATCTCGTTGCACAGGATGCGCACGCCGACCAGGTCGTGGATGTCGTCGAAGTCGCGGCCCTTGACGATCATCTTCTGGTAGATCGACCAGTAGTGCTTGGGCCGGCCCTCGACGACCGCGTCGATCCGCGACGCGGAGAGTGTCCGTCCGATCTCGTCACGGACGGTGGCCAGGTAGGTGTCGCGCGACGGTGCGCGGGTCGCGACGAGCCGGACGATCTCCTCGTACTTCTTCGGATGAAGGATCGCGAAGGCGAGGTCCTCGAGCTCCCACTTGACCGTCGCCATCCCGAGGCGGTGGGCCAGCGGGGCGATGACCTCGAGGGTCTCGCGTGCCTTGCGGGCCTGCTTCTCGGGAGGCAGGAAGCGCATGGTCCGCATGTTGTGCAGACGGTCGGCGACCTTGATGACGAGCACCCGGGGGTCGCGCGCCATCGCGATGATCATCTTGCGGATGGTCTCGCCCTCGGCGGCCGAACCGAGCACGACCTTGTCGAGTTTGGTGACGCCGTCGACGAGATGCGCGACCTCTTCACCGAACTCGGCGGTGAGCTGCTCGAGCGTATACCCGGTGTCCTCGACGGTGTCGTGGAGCAGTGCCGCGACGAGGGTCGTGGTGTCCATGCCGAGTTCGGCGAGGATCGTGGCGACCGCCAGCGGGTGGGTGATGTAGGGATCGCCGGACTTGCGCTTCTGGCTGGCGTGCCGTTCCTCCGCGACGTCGTAGGCCCGCTGCAGCTGCGAGAGGTCGGCCTTCGGGTACAGCTCGCGGTGGATGGTGACCAGCGGCTCGAGGACCGGCTTGAGGCTCGTGCCCCGCTGACCGGTGATGCGTCGCGCCAGGCGCGCGCGTACCCGCCTCGACGCGGAGGTCGATGCCGGTGTGGGGGTCGGGTTCTGACCGGAATTGTGGGACCGATCGAGATTCTGGGTCATGCCTCAACCTCCCGTCGCGGCTGCGAACCCGGTTCGTCACCGATGCGCATGTCCGGACCGTACGGGCCCGGCGGGTTCACCGGCACCTGTGGCAACTCTATCCCTCAGATCCGCATGAGAGACGTCAGCGGGTACTTCTGCAGTCGCGTCCGGCCGCCGAGGGCTTCGATCTCGGTGACGACGGTGATCCCGACGACCTCGGCGCCGACGCGTTCGAGCAGTTCGACGGTGGCGGCGAGGGTTCCGCCGGTCGCAAGGACGTCGTCGACGACGAGCACCTTGCGGCCCTGCAGGGCCATCCAGTCGCCCGGGATCTCGATCGCGGCGGTGCCGTATTCGAGGCTGTATTCACAGGTCTGGACGGGCGGCGGGAGTTTGCCCGCCTTGCGGACGGCGAGCACGCCCACCCCCAGGGTGCGGGCGATGCCGCCGCCGAGGAGGAAGCCGCGCGCATCGATACCGGCGACGAGTTCGGCGTCGGGTGCCGCGGAGGCCAGCGCCGCGATCACGGCCGAGAAGGACGGTCCGTCGGCGAAGACGGGCGTCAGGTCGGCGAAACGGACACCCGCGGTCGGGAAATCGTCGACCCATCGGGTGTGTTCGGCCACGGCCACGGCAGCTTCTTCGACGAGCCGCGTATCGCCGATCCGTTGAGCGCTCATCCTCCGAGTATCCACCGGTCCATGTTCCAGCCCGCACCCGCGGTCGTCGGGTTGGGCACCCCGGCATGCATTCCCGCCGCGAACCCGATCGTGCGGGGCTGCGCGAACAGGGGCAGGGTGGGAACGTCGCCCCACAGGATGCGTTCGGCCTCGGTCGCGAGTCCCGCGATGGCCGCGTTGTCCTTCGCCACGAGCAGGCCGTCGAGCAGTTCGTCGACGCGGCCGATCGAATAACCGCCGACGTTGCTGCCGGCCCCGGAGTGCAGTGCGTCGCGGGCGTGCTCCATGTCGGCGGCGCCACCGGCACCGGCGGCCGTGGCCGTCCCGACGAGGATCGCGTCGACCTCCCCCGCCGTAAGCTGCGACGGCGTGAAGGTGTCGGAGCCGGCGTCGACGATCTCGATGCCCGCCTCGCGGCAGGATTCGCCGATCAACTCGACGGTGCGCGCGCGGCGCTCGTCCGGTCCGAGATAGCCGATGCGGACCTGCATGCGGTCCTGACCGGAGGCCTCACGTTCGGAACGCGCGGCGTCGATGTCGACCTCGGCGTAGCCTTCGGCGGTCGGCACGGTCTGCGGGTACAGCGGCGAGTCGGGCGCCAGGAGCCGCGAGGTGATCGGGCCCGTGACGCCGTTCGACTCGTCGGACACGCCGAGTTCGTCGAACAGCTGTGTGCGAGGCGTGCACAGGGCGACGGCGCGGCGCGCCGCCGGGTCCTGGAAGACACCGCTCGTGGCGAACACCAGTTGTTCGAGGTTGCGTGAGACGACGGTGGAGACGTCGGCGCCGTCGCCGAGGTTGCTGTGGCCGACGGATCCCTCGGCCACGTCGACGACGTGGATGCGGCCGTCCTCCGCGGCCGCGGACGTGTCGGTGCCGCGCGGCCAGACGACGATGCGGTCGGTGCCCGGGGCGTTCCCCCACCACCGCTCGTTCGCGACGAGCGTCAGGCCGTCCTCGGCGGTGTACGACTCGAGGCGGTACGGGCCCGCGGACGGGAACAGCGCCGGATCGATCTCACCCGGGGTGAGGGTCCAGCCGGTGTTCCAGAACTCCGCGATGCGCCGGACGGCCTCGGTGTCGTTCGCCGTGATCGCTCCGACCAGGTCGGACACACCCGACCTTCCTGCCGCCACGTGGGCCGGCATCAGCTCGGTGGCCCCGAACAGCGCCTTCCAGTTCGTGTCCTCGCGGCCGGGTCGGAAGACGACGGTGGCCTCCTTCGACCCGGGCTGACAGTCGACCCGGTCGATGTCGGCGTAACCACCACGATGGGCAGCGTCGAACAGCGGGACCTGCTCGCCGGACTCGTCGGGAGCGGTGAAGCGTCCGCTCGACGCAGCCCAGGCCAGGACGAGGTCGTCGCAGGACATGGGCACACCGTCGGAGTAGACCGCGTCCGGCGACAGGCGGTACTGCACGGTGAGCCCCTCACCGGGCACGACCGAGGCAGTGCCGATGTCGGTGTCCGCGATCACCCGGCCCTGCGGACCGACGTAGCCGAAGCCCGGCAGCACCCGGGCGAACGCCTGGCGCGCGCCCGAGGCCGCACCGTCGACGGTGTTCGCGTTGTAGGTCGTCACCGTGTTGTCGATCGCGTACCCGATCGAGTGCACCGGTTCCTCGTCCGTGCCGCACGCGACGGTGGAGAACGCGAGTGTCGAGGCCACCGCCGCGCACGCGAGGAGCGTGCCGCGGCGCCTCGGCGACCGCCTCGTCGTCGGGTCGTTCCGCTCGCTCACCGCCATGTCAGGACCTTCTCTTGCCGCGCTTTCCGGTGGGTCGTGCCCCGGGGGCAGGGCCGCGACGGACCGTCGCCCGGTCGGGCAGGGGTCCGGCGCCCTGCACCGTCGGCACCACCTTTGCGTCGACCGCGTCGGCCGACTGTGATCCGGCCGTCGTCCCGGCCTTCGCCGCGCGGGCGGCGGCCTCCTCCCGCTTGGCGAGCACCTTGCGGGTGTGCTTCGCGACCGGACCACGCCATTCCTCGAGCGTAACCAGCAACGGGGTCGCGAAGAAGATCGACGAGAAGGTACCGACGACGATGCCGACCAACTGGACGAGGGCGAGGTCCTTGAGCGTGCCCACACCGAGGAGCCACACCGCGATGACCATCAGCGCCAGCACCGGCAACACCGAGATGATCGTGGTGTTGATCGAGCGCATGAGCGTCTGGTTGACGGCGAGGTTGGCCTGCTCGGCGTAGGTGCGGCGGTGCAGGTGCAGGATGCCGCGGGTGTTCTCCTCGACCTTGTCGAAGACGACGACCGTGTCGTAGAGCGAGAAACCGAGGATCGTGAGCAGACCGATGACGGTCGCAGGACTGACCTCGAAGCCGACGAGGGCGTAGACACCCGCTGTCACGATGATGTCGAAGAACAGGGCGGTGATCGCTGCGATCGCCATGTTCCGCTGGTATCGGATCGTGATGTAGATGCTGACGATGACGAGGAAGACCACCAGCGCGATGAGCGCCTTGTTGGTGATCTGGCTTCCCCACGTCTCGCTGACGTCGGCGACGCTGATCGAGTTGCGGGACGGCTCACCGTCCGGCCCGGCGGGCTGGAACTCCTCGAACAGCGCGGTCTGCAACTCGGCGACCTGCTCGCCGTCGAGGGTCTCCGACCGGATCTGGACGGTCGCTCCGTCGCCGGCGCCGACAGTCTGCACCGCCTCGGGTTCGAAGCCGATGGTGTCGCTGAAGACGGTCTCGACTTCCTCGACGGAGACGCCCGGCACGGCCGGCATCTGGATGCGGGTGCCGCCCTCGAAGTCGATACCCCAGCTGAATCCGCGCAGCAGCATGCTGAGCAGGGCGATCAACACGATCACCGCGGTGACGATGTACCACCGCTTGCGGCGTCCGACGATCTCGAAGGCGCCCGTGCCGGTGTACAGACGGGACAGTCGGCTGTGCTGCGGCGCGGCCGTCGTCGTGGTCGTGTCGGTCATCGTCACGCCTCCTTCGCAGCGGTCGCGGCGACGAGACGACGCTCGTCGGCCACCTGCTGGATCGCGCCCAGACCGTTCACGCTCGGCTTGGACCAGAACTTCGACTTCGAGGCCAGGAACACCAGCGGCCAGGTCACCAGGAACACGACGACGACGTCGAGGATCGTGGTGAGGCCGAGGGTGAACGCGAAGCCGCGGACCTGACCGACGGCCAGGACGTAGAGCACGGCGGCGGCGATGAAGCTGACCGCGTTACCGGAGAGAATCGTGCGGCGGGCCCGTGCCCAGCCGCGCGGCACCGCGGAACGGAAACTCCGCCCCTCGCGGATCTCGTCCTTGATCCGTTCGAAGAACACGACGAACGAGTCGGCGGTCATGCCGATACCGATGATCAGACCGGCGACGCCGGCGAGGTCGAGCGTGAACCCGATGTATCTGCCGAGCAGCACCATGACCGCGTAGACCGCCATTCCCGAGAGAACGAGCGACAGCGCGGTGAGCAGTCCGAGCATCCGGTAGTACGCGAGGCAGAACAGGAGCACCAGCGCCAGACCCACCGCACCGGCGATCAGCCCGGCCTCGAGCGAAGCCAGACCCAGAGTGGCGGAGACGGTCTCGGCTTCGGATGCCACGAACGACAGCGGCAACGACCCGTACTTGAGGGTGTTCGCCAGCTCTGCGGCCTGCGTATTCGTGAACTGGCCGGTGATCGAGGTGGCGCTGCCGGCGGGGGTGGCGCCCTGGATCACGGGCGCGCTGACGACCTTCGAGTCGAGCACGAAGGCGGCCTGCTGACCGATGTTCGCGGCGGTGAACTGCGCCCACGTATTGCTGCCCTCGCTGTCGAAGGTCAGGCTGACCTCGTAGCGCGACTGCTGCTGATTGAAACCGGAGGTCGCGTCCTCGATCTGCTGGCCGTCGATGATGCTCGGGCCCAGCAGGTAGATCGCGGTGCCGTCGGTCGAGCACGCGACCAGCGGAAGCGCCGGGTCGTCGTTGCCGGCGAGCGGGTCGGCCGCGGAGCAGTCGAGGGCGAGAGCCGCCGCCTGCTGCACGGCGGGGTCCTCGCTCTGACGGGTGGCCTTGGCCGTGGCGATGTCTGCAGCCGCCTGTTCCTGCGGCGTGAGCGAGCCGTCGTTCTCGGGAGCCTCGGGGGCTCCGGAGGGCTCGGCCGGAGCCTGGGGCGCCTCGACGGGGGCCTCGGGCGTCTCGGCCGGTGCCGGGGCATCGGTGGGCGCGGTGGGATCCTGCGCCGGGAACGGACGTCCCTGCGGTTCGGGTGCGTCGGCGGGCGGAGCCTGGTCGGCCGGCGCGGGTTCACCGGGTGCCGGTTCGGCAGGGGCCGGTTCTGCGGGCAGCCCGCCCTCGGGGGTACCGGCACCGGGCTGCTCGGCGAGATCCTCGGCGGTCATGTTCGCGTCGATCGGTCCCCCGATCACCGGCCTGATGTACAGCCGGGCGGTCTGGCCCAGCGTCCTGGCCTGGGCGCTGTCCTCACCCGGGACGGTGATCACGAGGTTGTCGCCCTCGACGATCACCTCCGAACCCGACACACCGAGCCCGTTGACGCGGGTCTCGATGATCTGCTGGGCCTGGCGGAGGCTGTCCGGACTCGGGCTGCTCCCGTCGGGGGTTCGCGCGGTGAGGGTGACGCGGGTGCCACCCTGCAGGTCGATGCCCAGCTTCGGGGTGGGCGACTTGTCCCCGGTGAAGAAGACCAGTGCATACAACGCGGCGAGAATCACCCCGAACAGGGCGAGAGCGCGCACGGGATGCACCGATCCGTTGGAAGGTGCCACGGTCTGTCAGTCTCCTCGATGCGAGTGAGTGGTGGTCGGGTGCAGTCGCGCGGCGCTCGGCACCGGCACCGGAGACTCCGGTGCCGAAACCGTGCGTCGCGAATCGGCTGTCAGTATTCGGTCGGACGTCCCTCCGGCGGGTTCGCATCGTCGTCCTTGCGGAGCAGATCCGGATCCTGCGGGGTCTCGGTCTCGACGCGCTCCCGGATGACCAGACGCGACCAGGTCGTGACGACACCCGGCGCGATCTCGAGATCGACGGTGTCGTCGGCGAGGGCGGCCACCGTGGCGTGCAGACCCGCGGTGGTCATCACGCGGTCGCCGATGCGCAGGGAGTCCTGCAGCGCCGTCACCTTCTGCATCTCCTTCTTCTGACGCCGCACGCCCAGAAAGGTCGGGACGAGCAGTGCCAGGATCAGGAGAGGGAAGAGCAGTTCCATCGTTGAAGTCAGTCCTCGGTCGTTGTCGGTGGGTGGTGACGCGAGCGACACCAGCGGCTCGTGGTGGCGCATGCGGCACCACGACGTCGGGATCGGCCTCCACGGACCGACGCAGTAGACCAGTGTGCCATTCCCCGGGCGAGGGCCCTACCTCCGTACGTCCGGATCGTCCGGGTCGGACGGATCGACACCGCCCTCGAGGGTCGTGTCCGGGTCGTCCTCGAACAGCTCGAGCTGTGGTTCGCGCGCACGCACCTCGATGCCCCCGGTGGCGGCCTCCGGCGGCGGGGTGAGGCCGAGCTGCAACCAAGCGGCCTGCGTGGCCACACGTCCGCGCGGAGTGCGCGCGACCATGCCGGCACGGACCAGGAACGGCTCGCACACCTCCTCGACGGTGGCGGGCTCCTCCCCCACGGCCACCGCGAGTGTCGACACGCCGACCGGGCCACCACCGAAACTGCGGACGAGTGCGCCGAGAACGGCGCGATCGAGACGATCGAGACCGATCGGGTCGACGTCGTACACCTCGAGCGCGGCCTGGGCCACGGCCCGGGTCACGACACCGTCGGCGCGCACGTCGGCGTAGTCGCGGACGCGGCGCAGCAACCGGTTGGCGATACGCGGCGTGCCGCGGGAGCGACCGGCGATCTCCGCGGCGGCGTCGTCGCGGAGAGCGATCCCGAGGATCGATGCGGAGCGGTGCAGGATGCGCTGCAGCTCGGGGGGCTCGTAGAAGTCCATGTGCGCAGTGAAACCGAACCGGTCGCGCAGCGGGCCGGTGAGGGCACCGGAACGGGTGGTCGCGCCGACGAGGGTGAAGGGTGCGACCTCGAGCGGGATGGACGTCGCGCCGGGCCCCTTGCCCACCACGACGTCGACGCGGAAGTCCTCCATCGCCAGATACAGCATCTCCTCCGCCGGTCGGGCGATGCGGTGGATCTCGTCGATGAACAGCACGTCGCCCTCCGCGAGGTTCGACAGCATCGCAGCGAGATCACCGGCGCGTTCGAGCGCGGGACCGGAGGTCAGTCTCAGTGACGTGCCGAGTTCGGCGGCGATGATCATCGCCATCGACGTCTTGCCGAGACCGGGCGGACCGGACAGGAGGATGTGATCGGGAGTGCCGCCGCGCAGCTTCGCTCCTCGCAGAACGAGCTGCAGCTGTTCGCGGACCCGCGGTTGCCCGATGAAGTCGTCGAGACTGGTCGGGCGCAGACTGGTCTCGATGTCGCTGTCGGAGGGCAGATGCTCCGCCGTGACCGGCGACCGCTCGCGGTCGGCCGATGCAGCATCGAATTCGCGGGCCGCTCCTGCGGCCTCGAACTCACGGTACTCGTCGGTCACCGCGACCTACCCAGCAGCTTGAGCGCCGAGCGCAGTGCCGTCGAGACGTCGGCGCCCGGCTCCTCGGCAAGGACCTTGTCGGCGGCCGGTTCGGCCTGACGCGGCGTGAATCCGAGGCCGACCAGCGCCTCGACGATCTGGTCGCGCAGCGGCGAGGCACCGGCCGCGACAGGCGACGATCCCGTGGCGCCGAAGGCCGCGACCTTGTCGCGCAGTTCGACGATCATGCGTTCGGCGCCACGCTTGCCGATCCCGGGTACCCGCGTCAGCGCTGCGGTGTTGCCGTCGGCGAGAGCCGCCCGCAGCGCATCGGGTTCGAGGACGGCGAGCGTGGCCATGGCGAGCCGGGGGCCGACGCCGCTGACCGTCTGCAGCAGGCCGAACAGTTCGCGCGCCTCGGCGTCCACGAAGCCGTACAGCGTCATGGAGTCCTCGCGCACGATCATCGCGGTGGCGAGTCTGGCCTGCTCGCCGCGCCGGAGACCGGCGAGGGTCGCAGGTGTGGTGTTGATCCGATAGCCGATCCCCCCCGCCTCGATCACCACGTGGTCGAGGGCTATGTCGAGTACCTCGCCGTGTACCGAGGCGATCACCGGCTACCTGCCTTCCGTGCGGCCGACTGTTCGCGCAGCCGCTCCTCGTAGCGTTTCTTCTGCTGGGCGGCCGCAGCTTCGGCGGCCGCGAGTCTGGCGATCAGCGGGGCCCGCCAACAGTGTGCGACGGCCAGCGCGAGCGCGTCGGCGGCGTCGGCGGGCTTCGGCGCGGCGTCGAGCTTGAGGATGCGGGTGATCATCGTGGTCACCTGCTTCTTGTCGGCCGTGCCACTGCCGGTGACCGCGGCCTTCACCTCGCTCGGCGTGTGGAACATGACCGGGATCGAGCGACGCGCCGCAGCCAGGGCGACGACGCCGCCGGCCTGCGCGGTGCCCATCGCGGTGCGCACGTTGTGCTGGGAGAACACGCGCTCGATCGCGACGACGTCGGGCTTGTAGCGGTCCATCCACTCCTCGACCGAGTCGGAGACCTTGAGGAGCCGGTGCTCGAGGTCGAGTTCGGGCGAGGTGCGGATGACACCGACGGCGACGGGGATCACGTCGCGTCCGCGTCCCGTGTCGACCATCCCCAGACCACATCGGGTCAGACCGGGGTCGACACCCATCACGCGCACCCGACTCACCTCTCGACACCCGAATACGGCCGGGTTTCCGACGCCTTCGACGGACCCGACCTTGCTTCGCACGATTGCGAACGCCTGTTCGAGAGCATAGCGGCCGGGATCGGGTGCCGGGAGACCGACACGCGACCCCGGCCGCTGTGACAAGTACGACGAGCGTCGCTCGTGGACGACTACGACGAGAGCGTCGCTCAGGCGTCGAGTTCGGCGAGGACGTCGTCGGAGATGTCGACGTTCGTGTAGACGTTCTGCACGTCGTCGCAGTCTTCGAGCGCGTCGACCAGCTTCATGACCTTGCGTGCACCCTCGGCGTCGACCGGCACCTCGACGGACGCCCGGAAATCGGGGTCGGCCGAGTCGTAGTCGATGCCGGCGTCGACGAGAGCCGTACGCACGGCGATCAGGTCGGACGCCTCGGAGACGATCTCGAAGGAGTCGCCGAGATCGTTGATCTCCTCGGCACCCGCTTCGAGGACGACCTCGAGGATCTCGTCCTCGGAGCGGCCGTTCTTCTCGAGCACGACGACGCCCTTGCGGGTGAACAGGTAGGCGACCGAACCCGGATCGGCCATGTTGCCGCCGTTGCGGGTCATCGCCGTGCGGACCTCGCCCGCGGCGCGGTTGCGGTTGTCGGTCAGACACTCGATGAGCAGCGCGACACCGTTGGGGCCGTAGCCCTCGTAGGTGATGGTCTGCCAGTCGGCACCGCCGGCTTCCTCACCGCCGCCACGCTTGCGGGCACGCTCGATGTTGTCGTTCGGGACCGAGCTCTTCTTCGCCTTCTGGATGGCGTCGAACAGGGTCGGGTTACCCGCCGGGTCGCCACCACCGGTCCGAGCCGCCACCTCGATGTTCTTGATGAGCTTCGCGAACATCTTGCCGCGCTTGGCATCGATGACCGCCTTCTTGTGCTTGGTGGTGGCCCATTTGGAGTGGCCGCTCATTCGCTTCGAGCCCCTTCCGGAGAAGTGTGGTCGGCGTCAACCGACAGGTCGGAGAGTCGATTCTACTCGCTCCCGGTGTGGGCCACCGGCACGGTGGCCGTGTCGTCATGTCGCCGAGGCCGTCGGGCGCACCCGAGGTCGGGTCGCCGAGCGCACGGTCTCCACGAACAGCCGGTGCACGCGATGGTCACCGGTGATCTCGGGGTGGAAGGACGTCGCGATCACAGCGCCCTGCCGCACTGCGACCACCCGGCCCGCCGCCGGCCCGTCCGGAACCGTGGCCAGGACCTCCACGTCGGGCCCGATCTCCTCCACCCACGGGGCTCGGATGAACACCGCGCGCACCGGCCCGTCGCCGAGACCCGTCATCGGCAGGTCGGTCTCGAACGAGTCGACCTGCCGGCCGAAGGCGTTGCGGCGCACCACGATGTCGAGGGCGTCGAGGTGTTCGGCGTCCTCGGTGGTGTCGAGCACCCGGGAGGCGAGCAGGATCATGCCGGCACACGAACCGTAGGCGGGCAGCCCGGCCTCCAACCGGGCCCGCAGCGGTTCGAGCAGATCGAACACACGCAGCAGACGGCTGACCGTAGTGGATTCGCCTCCCGGAAGGACGATGCCGTCGACCTCGTCGAGTTCGCGTTCGCGACGCACCGCGATCGTCCGCGCGCCTGCCTCCTCGAGAGCGCTGCGATGTTCGCGGACGTCGCCCTGCAATGCCAGGACGCCGATCGTGGGAGAGGAAATGGTCACCGTTGCCTGCCTGTCCGTTCGGGGTCGCCGATGCGCAGGCACTTTGTAGGGACGTCTTCGTCGGGGACGCCCTCGTTCAGGACTCGCGCAGGTACCGCGTGAGTCCTTCCTGCACCACCGCCGCGACCATGTTGCCGTTGCGATCGAAGATCCGCCCCTGGGTCAGTGCGCGCCCCAGCCCGGCGGAGGGTGACGTCTGGTCGTAAAGCAGCCAGTCGTCGGCGCGGAACGGCCGCAGGAACCACATCGCGTGGTCCAGCGATGCACCCTGCGTCCGTTCGTCGTCGTGGCCGACACTCGCCGAGCCGAGCAACGTCATGTCGCTCATGTACGCGAGCGTGCACACGTGGAAGACCGGGTCGTCGGGGAGGATCTCGCGGGACTTGAACCACAGCTGCTGCTGTGCAGCCATCCTGCTCGACGAGTCCATCCGGTCGCGGGGAACGAACCGGAAGTCCCATTCGGCCCATTCCTTCTTCGCCCACAGCAGGGTCGCGTCGTCGACCACAGTCTCCGGATCGGGCAGTTCCTCCGGAGCCGGCACCCGCGGAATCGTGTCCTGGTGCTCGATCCCCTCGTCGCGTACGTGGAACGACGCCGACATCGTGAAGATCGCCTTGCCGTCCTGGACGGCCGTCACGCGCCGGGTGCAGAAGGAGCGGCCGTCGCGGATCCGGTCGACGAGGTAGACGATCTGCATCGTCGGGTTCCCCGGCCGGAGGAAGTAGCCGTGCAGCGAGTGGACCCCGAATGCGGGATCGACAGTGCGGACCGCCGACACGAGCGCCTGACCGGCCACCTGACCACCGAACGTCCGCGGCAGCAACGTCTCCGTCGCTATGCCCCGGAAGATGTCGTTCTCGATCTGTTCGAGCGCCAGGATCTGCTCGATCTTCGCCATGGGAACTCCTTCTGTGCACCGTACGCAAGAAGGCTAGCTGCACGGAGGTGTGCCGAACGCCGTGTCCCCGGAAGGTGGCGAGAGAACCGGGATCGCTATCGAGTAGCGAATATGACACCCTCGGGAGAACGGAGGGGGTGCAATGCGACAAGTCACCGATATGGTGCGCAGGAACAGCGTGACGATCACGGGCAACCGACAGGGCCCGGTGGTCGTCCTCGCGCACGGTTTCGGCTGCGACCAGCACCTGTGGCGCCTGATGATCCCGCTGCTCGAACCCGACTTCACCGTGGTGCGGTTCGACCACGTCGGCTCCGGGCGTTCCGATGCGACCGCCTGGGACTCCCAGCGCTACTCGCGGATGGAGACCTACGCCGAGGACGTCGTGGACCTGTGCCGGAGCCTGGATCTCGGGCAGGTGCTCTTCGTCGGCCACTCGGTGAGCGCATCGATCGGTGTCCTCGCGGCGGCCGCTGCCCCGGAGGTCTTCTCCGGTCTCGTGCTGCTCGCGCCGTCCCCGCGCTTCATCGACGATCCGGCCAGCGGATACCGAGGTGGGTTCAGCACCGACGACATCGACGAGCTGCTCGAATCCCTCGAGGCGAACTATCTGGGCTGGACCGAGTCGATGGCGCCGGTCATCATGGGCAATCCCGAGCGACCGGAGCTCGGCGACGAACTCGCCGAGATCTTCTGCCGCACGGATCCCGAGGTGGCGCGCGTCTTCGCCCGGGTGACCTTCCTGTCCGACAACCGCTCCGACCTGGCCGCGGTGTCGGTGCCCACGCTCGTCGCCCAGTGCGCCCACGATGCGATCGCTCCGCGCGAGGTCGGTGCCTTCGTTCACGAGCAGATCCCCGGGAGCGAACTCGTGACCCTGAACGCGACCGGCCACTGCCCGCAGCTCAGCGCACCCGAAGAGACAGCAGCCGCGATCGCGGCGTTCGCGCGCCGATCGGGGTGACGGCGACGACCGATCGAACCCTCGATCCCCGTATCCGACACGGCGATGCGCTGTACGACAACGCGCCGTGCGGATTCCTGACGACGCTCCCGGACGGCCGGATCACGGAGATCAACCGGACCTTGACGGACTGGCTCGGGGTCACGAGCGACGAACTGGTCGGCAAGCGGTACTTCTCGGACCTTCTCAGCGTGGGCGGCCGCATCTACCACGAGACCCACTACGCGCCGCTCCTCCTCATGCACGGACAGATCAACGGGATCGCCCTCGAACTCGTCCGTGCCGACCGGACCCGGCTGCCGGTCCTGGCCGCCTCGGTGGTCGAGCCGGACGCCGAGGGCAGGCCCACGCTGATCCGCACGATGCTGTTCGATGCCCGCGAGCGCCGCGCCTACGAGACGGAACTGCTCCGTGCCCGTCGCGAGGCCGAACTCGAGCGTGAGCGGCTCCGCACGATCAACGCCACACTCCAGGCGACCCTTCTTCCGCCGAGCCTGCCCGCGGTACCGGGACTCGAGGTCGACGCGTACTACCACATCGCGTCCCCCGACGAGGTCGGCGGCGACTTCTACGACCTGTTCCCCGCGCGCGCCGGCACGTGGGGGCTGTTCCTCGGCGATGTGTGCGGAAAGGGCGCTCGCGCAGCGGCGGTGACGTCGATCGTCCGCTACACGCTGCGCGCCGCGGCGGTCTACGAGACGGTCCCGTCCGCGGCGCTCAGGACGCTCAACACCACCCTGCTCGACGAACGCGACAGCGAAACGCGAGCCCCCTTCTGCACGCTCACCTTCGGCACGGTCGCGCCCGATCCGGACACCGGACGGGTCGACATCCGTCTCGCCTCGGGTGGGCATCCGCCGCCGCTCCTCGTGCGCGCGAACGGCAACGTCGACTATCTCCCCACGATCGGCGGACAGCTGATCGGAATGCTGCCCACGCCGCGGCTCGTCGAGCACACCTTCGCGCTGCGCCCCGGCGACACGCTGCTGCTGTACACCGACGGGGTGACCGAGGCCCTCGTCTCCGGTGAGACCCGTGAACGCTTCGGGGAGGACCGGCTCCTCGAGCACGTCCGCGCATCGAAACCGACGAGCGCGGCGGAAGCGGTCGGGGCCGTCCGCGAGGCGCTCGCGACGCTCGGGGCGGGCGTGCAGGACGACGTCGCCCTGCTCGCCCTGCACGCGCCCCGGTAGAACGATCACCAGCCGCGTTCGGCGAGCCGGTGGGGCTGAGGGATCTCGTCGACGTTGATACCGACCATCGCCTCGCCGAGGCCCCGCGAGACCTTCGCGAGCACGTCGGGATCGTCGTGGAAGGTGGTGGCCTTGACGATCGCGGCCGCACGCTGGGCGGGGTTGCCCGACTTGAAGATTCCGGATCCGACGAACACGCCCTCGGCCCCGAGCTGCATCATCATCGCGGCGTCGGCGGGGGTGGCGATGCCACCGGCGGTGAAGAGGGTGACGGGCAGCTTGCCGGCGCGGGCGACCTCGACGACGAGGTCGTAGGGGGCCTGCAATTCCTTGGCGGCGACGTAGAGCTCGTCCTCGGGAAGCGAGCTCAGGCGCCGGATCTCCTGGCGGATCCGGCGCATGTGGGTCGTGGCGTTCGAGACGTCGCCGGTGCCGGCCTCGCCCTTGGAGCGGATCATCGCCGCGCCTTCGTTGATACGGCGCAGTGCCTCACCGAGATTCGTTGCGCCGCACACGAACGGCACGGTGAACGCGAACTTGTCGATGTGGTTCTCGTAGTCGGCGGGGGTGAGCACCTCCGACTCGTCGATGTAGTCGACCCCGAGGGCCTGCAGGACCTGCGCTTCGACGAAGTGGCCGATGCGCGCCTTGGCCATGACGGGGATCGAGACGGCCTCGATGATGCCGTCGATCATGTCGGGATCGCTCATGCGCGACACGCCGCCCTGCGCGCGGATGTCGGCGGGCACGCGTTCGAGGGCCATGACCGCCACCGCGCCGGCGTCCTCGGCGATCTTCGCCTGTTCGGGGGTCACCACGTCCATGATCACCCCGCCCTTGAGCATCTCGGCCATGCCACGCTTGACGCGGGCGGTACCGGTGACGGGGGCGGTGTCGGGGCTGGTCACGATGGGAGTCCTCCTCGGTGGACGGATCGGCGAAAGCTGCCGGCGCACGGGCGACGGGCAGCGGAACCGAGCCTAGGGGCGCAGCCGAGCCGGTCCTATAGCCAGTTCGGAGCAACTGGACTGCCGCACACCGGTCCACTCCTCGGACGGGCACTGAAGATCCCGCGCATTCCCCAAAGGAACCGTCCAGTTTCGCGAACTGGATCTCTACGTGAGAGGCCCTGCGGCCGGACCGAAAGGGTTCAAAATTTCACCGGATCGCGCGGATCTCGGGCTCCAGCCGCCGCGTCGCGACCTGCCTCGCCTCATCGAGGAGCTCGGGCAGATCGTGCGGGTAGACCGGGTTCCCGGACCGCACCAGCGCCTGCAGTTCGTCGTCGTCGAACCAGCGATGGTCGAGGCGCATGCTCCGTTCGAGATCGGTGAAGCCGTCTGCAGCGGGTTCGAAGGACGGCACCCGCACCGAGAAGAACAGCTCCTCCGAGTGCAGGACCTCACCGTTGAACGGGAAGACGGCCACGCGCCGCCACATCGGCCCGCACAGGAGGTCGCGCTCGACCCGCAGACCGGTCTCCTCGGCGAGCTCCCGGAGCGCGGCCGTCGCCAGGTCCTCGCCGGGTTCGACGGCGCCACCGATCGTGAACCAGAAGTGCCGCTCGGGCACCGCGGGGTCGTGTCCGCGCAGCAGCAGGACCCGGCCGTCCTCGTCGAGCACCACGACGCGAGCCGACGTTCGTGCCCGATCCGGCACCGGGGTGGTCCGCGAAGCGGGAGCAGTGGCCGCGCCTGAGGAAGGGGACGTGCCGGGAACGGCCGGAGGCGCGGTGGCGACCGCACCCGCCCGCTCGGCAATCTCGAAATAGGTGGGCAGCGGCGCGGTTCCCCCGAGGTGCAACCAGCGGACCGGCCGTCGGGTGCGCAACGCCAGGGTGTCGCGCACCGCGTCGTTGTGGAAACGACGGGCGATGAGCCCCCGCGCCTCCGCGTCGGCGAGCTCGGCCACGAGTTGGGGGCGCAGCCGGCCGGTCTCGAGCCGTGCCAAGGAGGCCGACAACGCGTTCTCGGCCTCCTCGCGCCGGGCGCGGTCCGCACGTTCGGCAGTATCGGCGAGCAGGGCGAGAGTGCGTCCCTCCGGGACCGGGATCGACGCCACGATGCTCCGCACGACCGCCGCGCGACGCGCCAGGGCCGCATCGAGTGCCTGCCAGGACAGATCCGAGCGCACATGGAGGCGGTCGAGTCGGTTGGCGGTGGAATAGGCCCACACACTGATCGCCACGACCACGGCGGCGATCAGCGACAGGACGAGGATCGTCACCGCGCTGACGGTCACGACCGGACCTCCCGCACCGGGCCGGCACCGACGGTGACGGTCTCGTAGACCCGCAGGATCTGATCTGCGACCACCGGCCAGTCGTACGCTTCGACCACCGTGGATCCGAAGTCGACCAATGCCTGCCGGCGGTCGTCGTCGTCGAGGACCTCGAGGAGTCCACGCGCGAGCGCATCGGCATCGGCGACCGGGACGAGGACCCCGGCCTGCCCGTCGCGCAGTACCCGGCGGAAGGCGTCGAGCTGGGAGGCGACGACCGCCGTCCCCGCGGCCATGGCCTCGACGAGCACGATGCCGAAGCTCTCACCACCGAGGTTCGGCGCGCAGTACACGTCGGCGCTGCGCATCGCGGACGCCTTCTCGTCGTCGTCGACCTGCCCGAGCAGCCGCAAGTGCCGGAAGTAGCGTCCCGCTTCCTTCCGCAAGCGGTCCTCGTCACCGCGCCCGACCACGAGGATCTCGATGTCGGGATGTCGGGCGACGAGCGCCGGCAACGCGCCGAGCAGGATCTCAATGCCCTTGCGGGGTTCGTCGTACCGGCCGAGGAAGAGCACCGTGCGGCCCGCTCGCGGGTAGCCCGGCAGCAGCGGGGCGTGCCGGAAGAACGGCACGTCCACACCGTTGGGGATCTCGACCGCATCGGCACCGAGAGAGGTGACCTGCCACCGCCGGGCCAGCTCGGACACCGCGATCCGGCCGCTGATCTTCTCGAGATAGGGCTGCAGGACACCCTGGAAGGTGCTGAGCACCAGCGATTTCGTCGTCGACGTGTGGAAGGTCGCGACGATCGGTCCTTCCGCCACCTTGAGCGCGAGCATCGACAGGCTCGGCGCGTTCGGTTCGTGGATGTGGAGGACGTCGAAATCGTTGTCGTTGATCCAGCGGCGGACCCGGGCATAGGAGACCGGACCGAAACTCAGGCGCGCGACGGACCCGTTGTACGGGATCGCGACGGCGCGACCGGCGGAGACGACGAAGTCGGGCAGGGGCGTCGTCTCCGACGCGGGTGCCAGCACACTCACCTCGTGCCCGCGGCCGATGAGGACCTCCGCGAGATCCACGACGTGTGCCTGTACTCCACCGGGAACGTCGAAGGAGTACGGGCAGACCATCCCGATCCTCACCTACGCCTCCATCCGGGCGCGGCGAGCCTCCGACAAGTCGTCGAGCCACAACGGCTGCAGCATGTGCCAGTCCTCGGGGTGGGCGGCGATGTTGGCGGCGAACCGGTCGGCGAGGGCCTGTGTGGCAGCGTCGATCCCGACACTCACGTCGAGCTCCGGATCCACGCGGAACCCCCAGCCGTCCTCGGTGAACCAGCAGTGCACCGGCAACAGTGCCGCACCGGTGTCGATGGCCAGTTTCGCCGGTCCGGCGGGCATGCGGGTGGGTTCGCCGAAGAAGGTGACCGGCACTCCCTTGCGGGCGAGGTCGCGTTCGCCGAGCAGGCACACGATCCGGTTGTCGCGCAACCGCGCGGCAAGCTCCCCGAACGGCGGCGTCTCCCCGCCGCTCGAGGGGAAGATCTCGAAACCGAGACCCTCGCGGTAGTCCACGAAACGGCGGTAGAGGGACTCCGGACGCAGGCGCTCGGCGACCGTGGTCAATCCGCCGAAGTAGCGGACGCACCACACGCCGGCGAGATCCCAGTTCCCACTGTGGGGCAGCGCCAGGATCGCGCCGCGACCGGCGGCGAGCGCCGCCTCGATGTGCTCACGGCCCTCGATGGACGAATCGATCGACTTCGCGGTCGCGTCGAGATCCATCGATGGCAGGCGGAACGCCTCGCGCCAGTAGCGCGCGTAGGACCGGACCGACCGGCGGATCAGATCGTCGGGCACCTCGTGCGGCTGCACCCCGAGCACCCGCGCGAGGTTGCGGCGCAGTTGCTGCGGTCCGCCGCCACGGCGCGCCGCATGGTCGGCGCCGGCGTCGAACAACCGTCGCGCGACGCCGTCGGGCAGTGCCCGGACCAGGCGCCAGCCACCCGCGTACGCGAGATCGGACGCCTTCTCGCCGACACTCACTGTGCTCCCCCGTCGTCCCGGGTCTCCGTCGTCCCCCCGGCCGGGGGCGTGATGGGAAGCAGTTCGCGCGCACCCGCGGAGTTGCGGACGGCGAGCACCCGCTGGAAGACGGTGATCACCGATCCGACGACGAGCAGCCACATGGCGATGTGGATCGCCCAGTCGAGTCCGAGGCCGGTGAGACCGGCGCCGACGAGCACGATCACGAGCCGGTCGGGTCGTTCGATCAGACCGCCGTCGGCGGACAGTCCACTCGCTTCGGCCCGCGCCTTCGCGTACGAGATGACCTGCGAGGTCACCAGACAGAGCAGGGTGGCGACGAACAGCGGACGGCTCTGCTCGTGGTAGACGGCCCACCACGCGAGACCGGCGAAGATCGCGCCGTCGGCGACCCGGTCGCAGGTCGCGTCGAGAACCGCGCCGAAGCGCGTTCCGCCACCGCGGGCCCGGGCCATGGCTCCGTCGAGCATGTCGAACATGACGAACAGCCAGATGACCATCGCACCCCAGAACAGGTGTCCCATGGGGAACAGGGTCACGGCGGCGGCGATCGTGGCGACGGTGCCGACGACTGTGACGGCGTCCGGAGTCAGGCCGGTACGGATCAGCGCCTTGCCGAGCGGCGCGGTGACCTTCGACACCGACGCACGCCCGAAGAAGCTCAGCATCCCGCGACCCCTGTCTTCCTGTCCGACCGTTGTGTCCGGAATCCGATCCTGCCACGAGTAGGGCCGGGAATGCGCAGTCGGCCCGCAGCGGATCGACACGCGAACGGCACCACGGCCGTACGATGCGATCGCGACGACTCGGGGAAGGCTGTCACTCGTCCCATGCCGAGGCGAGCAGTGCACGGGTGTCGCGCAGCAACTGCACCATGACCTTCGACCCACCGAGGACGGTGATGAAGTTGGCGTCGCCGCCCCAGCGCGGCACGACGTGCAGGTGGAGATGCTCGGCCAGCGAGCCTCCCGCCGCGGCACCGAGGTTGAGGCCGACGTTGAAGCCGTGCGGACGCGAGACGCGCTTGATGACGCGGAGCGCCCGCTGCGCGAACTGCATGAGTTCGGCGCTCTCCTCGGGCGTCAGGTCCTCGAGGTTGGCCACCCGGCGATACGGTACGACCATCAGGTGCCCCGGATTGTACGGGTACAGGTTGAGCACCGCGTACACCGTTTCGCCGCGAGCGACGACGAGACCTTCCTCGTCGGACATCTTCGGGATATCGGTAAAGGGTTCGTACGGCTCGTCGCGACCTCGCGGGGACTCGGTGATGTACGACATCCGGTGCGGCGACCACAGGCGCTGCAGGTGGTCGGACTCCCCCACACCGCGATCGACCATCGACGCGGGACTGTCGTCGGTCGCGGGGATGTCGGCCGGCCCCGGAGTGCGATCGCCCGTCACGACGGGCTGCCTTCCCCACCGGAACCGACGAGCTCGGCGGTGGGCGAGGCGTTCTCGCGGCGACGGACCCATTCGGTCACGATCCGCACGGCCTCGTCGACCGGCACGCCGTTGACCTGCGTGCCGTCGCGGAAACGGAAACTGACCGCGCCCGCCGCGACGTCGCGCTCACCGGCGAGCAGCATGAACGGCACCTTCTGCGTGGTGTGGGTGCGGATCTTCTTCTGCATACGGTCGTCGGAGACGTCGACCTCGGCCCGGATCCCCTGAGCCTTCAGCTTGCCCACGACGTCGAACAAGTGGTCCTCGAAGTCCGCGGCCACAGGAATGCCCACGACCTGGACGGGCGAGAGCCACGCCGGGAAGGCACCGGCGTAGTGCTCGGTGAGCACGCCGAAGAACCTCTCGATCGACCCGAAGAGCGCCCGGTGGATCATGACGGGCCGGTGTTTCGCCCCGTCGGTGCCGGTGTACTCGAGCTCGAATCGCTCCGGCAGATTGAAGTCGAGCTGGATCGTCGACATCTGCCAGCTGCGGCCCAGGGCGTCCTTGACCTGCACCGAGATTTTCGGACCGTAGAAGGCCGCACCGCCCGGATCCGGGACGAGGTGCAGACCCGAGGCCTCGGCGACCTCACGCAGGGTGTCGGTCGCGACGTCCCACAGCTCGTCGCTGCCGACGAACTTCTTGGGATTCTTCGTCGACAGTTCGAGGTAGTAGTCGTCGAGCCCGTAATCCTTCAGCAGGTCGAGGATGAACTTCAGGACGCTGGTGAGCTCGTCGCGCATCTGCTCCGGGGTGCAGAAGATGTGCGCGTCGTCCTGCGTCATGCCGCGCACACGGGTGAGCCCGTGGATCACACCGGACTTCTCGTAGCGGTAGACGGATCCGAACTCGAACATGCGAAGCGGCAGCTCGCGGTACGAGCGGCCTCGCGACCGGAAGATCAGGTCGTGCATCGGGCAGTTCATCGGCTTGAGGTAGTAGTCCTGACCCGGCTTGCGAACCGTGCCGTCCTCGTTGAGCTCCTCGTCGACGTGCATCGCCGGGAACATGCCGTCGCGGTACCAGTCGAGGTGACCGGAGACCTCGTAGAGGTGGCCCTTGGTGATGTGCGGCGAGTACACGAACTCGTAGCCGGCCTCGACGTGCCGCTGACGCGAGTAGTTCTCCATCTCCTGGCGGATGATGCCGCCCTTCGGATGGAAGACCGGCAGTCCCGAGCCGAGCTCGTCGGGAAACGAGAACAGGTCGAGTTCGGTGCCGAGCTTGCGGTGGTCGCGGCGCTCGGCCTCGGCGAGGAGTTCGAGGTGCGCGTCGAGCGCCTCGGTGGACTCCCAGGCCGTGCCGTAGATGCGCTGCAGGCCGGCGTTGTCCTGGTCGCCGCGCCAGTAGGCCGCGGAACTGCGCGTGAGCTTGAACGCCGGGATGAACTTGGTGGTGGGCACGTGCGGGCCGCGGCACAGGTCCTTCCAGACGAGCTCACCCGTGCGGGGGTTGAGGTTGTCGTAGATGGTCAGTTCCTTGCCGCCGACCTCCATCACCTCGGGGTCCGGCTCGAAGTCACTGCTTCCTGCCTTGTCGTCGATGAGTTCGAGTTTGAACGGTTCGTCCTTCAATTCCTCGCGGGCGTCCTCGAGGCTGTCGACGACGCGACGCGAGAAGCGCTGGGCATCCTTGACGATCTTCTTCATCCGCTTCTCGAGCTTCGCGAGATCTTCGGGCGTGAAGGGACGCTCGACCTGGAAGTCGTAGTAGAAGCCGTCGCGGATGGGCGGGCCGATGCCGAGCTTCGCCTCCGGGAACTCCTGCTGCACGGCCTGTGCGAGCACGTGGGCGGCCGAGTGGCGGATGACGCTGCGACCGTCCTCGGTGTCGGCGCCGACGGCCTCGACCTCGACGTCCGATTCCGGCGTCCACGAAAGATCGTGCAGCGTGCCTTCCGAGTCGCGGACGACCACGATCGTCTCGGGTCCCTTGGTGGGCAGACCCGCGTCACGGACCGCCGCGCCCGCAGTGGTCCCCGCGGGCACCCGGACGATCGTGGCTGGTTTCGCGGATGCGGGCGTGGTCACTGTGACGGACTCCTCGGCTCGATGCCTGATACGTGGTCGTCGCCGGACGCGTGCTGCGGTCGACGATCGCAAGCACACGGCAACTTCATCATGCTATCGACATCCGCCCGGGCAGCGAACACAGGGAGCCGAGCGGAGAAACTCAGAGGTGGTTGAGACCCGTCAGCACCCGTTCGAGCAGTTCGACGTTCGGTCCCACCTTGTCGGCCGTGCGGTGCACGGTGATCTCGCCGGTCGCCGCGAGATCCCCGACGAGCACGCGCGCGACACCGAGCGGGATCTGCGCGAGGGCCGCGATCTCCATGATCGATCTCGGCTGGGCGCACAACGCCAGCACGAGGCGATGCTCGTCCATCGCCGGACCGGACTCACTGCCCATCGCGGAGGGGACGGCCGACACGAGCACTTCGAGAGGCAGCTCCACCTCGGCTCGGGTGCGTCCCCCGCTCCGCACGAACGGGCGCACGAACGACGACGTCTCTGGCTGGTTCATGTCCTCGATTCCCACACTGGTCCCGGTGCCCGCATTCCGGCCGGCCGGCTGCGCTGCACCGCCCGACAACACTCTGTCGACCGGCTGCGCTGTGTCGACCGGCTGCGCTGTGTCGACCGGCTGCGCTGTGTCGACCGGCTGCGCTGCGGGACGGTACATCTCGGCTGCCGTGACCTCGTCCACGACGGGGCCCGGCTCGCGGTGATTCCGTACCGGCACGGCGTGATCCGCCGGCCGCCGACGTCGACGGGACCGACCGGATCCGAATCTCGCTCCGGTCGCCCCCACGACCGGCCATTCGCTGTCCGCAACGCTCATCCGGACGTGCCCTCCTCGACGACCACGATCCTGCCATCACTACGCGCACTTCGGCCACAAGCACCACAGCTGTGCCCACACGACACGCGTGGTCGGGCCCGAGGGGGCCGTTGCGGTTCGAAGGAAACAAGCGCTCGCGGGCGACCACCCGACCGGGCGCCACGCACGCTCAACGATTTCATCAAGGTACGAAAAAAGGCACCCCTGCGGGGGTGCCTTTCGTCACTGCCGATCTCGGTGGTCCCGGCTGGGATCGAACCAGCGACCTCCCCGGTGTGAACGGGACGCTCTTCCACTGAGCCACGGGACCGGGCCGCTCCGCAGCGGCTCGAACGAGATGGAACACTAACACGCTCCCGCCATGAAGACGAATCGCCTGGTCCCAGCGTTTCGACGCGGATGTTCCGTGTAGCGCGTTCGGGTGGCGCCTCTCGCGCGCGTACGCGAGCGGGCAGGAGACCGTGCTCGTAGAGACGAGAAGGCGCACCCGGAGCCTCGGGACGTGGACGGCCCTCAACTCGGGAGGACCGGGGAACGCAAGTGTCGGCCGGAGCGACACGAGCGGGGGACGCGGGCTCGGCCTCCGAAGCCCTATTCGTCGCCTCCCGCAGGGGTCATCAGCCCGTCACCTTCGCGAAATCTGCCGGTTTTCTGCCGTTGACCTGCGGATTTGTGCGTTTCGTAGATGCTCGGCTACTGTTTTGAACCGCACCACGGAGAGCACGACGCCGAACGGTGCGAATGCGGATGTAGCGCAGCTGGTAGCGCATCACCTTGCCAAGGTGAGGGTCGCGGGTTCGAATCCCGTCATCCGCTCGAGAGGTTGGACTCGACCTTTTACGGTGGAGTGGCCGAGTGGTGAGGCAACGGCCTGCAAAGCCGTGCACACGGGTTCGATTCCCGTCTCCACCTCGCGCGATTAGCTCAGCGGGAGAGCGCTTCCCTGACACGGAAGAGGTCACTGGTTCAATCCCAGTATCGCGCACCAGGTTCGACCAGCACGTGGGCCGAGCCGGTTCACCGAAAGAACGTGCACATGCGGATGTAGCGCAGCTGGTAGCGCATCACCTTGCCAAGGTGAGGGTCGCGGGTTCGAATCCCGTCATCCGCTCCATTCCGGCGATCACCATGCCGGCGCGATTAGCTCAGCGGGAGAGCGCTTCCCTGACACGGAAGAGGTCACTGGTTCAATCCCAGTATCGCGCACAGAAGATGAAGGCTCCCTTCGAATTTCGAAGGGAGCCTTCATTCGTTCGTGGAGACGCATTCGTTCGTGGAGACCGCCGATCGTCCGGGCCACCCGGTGAGAATCCGGCAACGGGTGATCCGGTGCGGAGGTATTCCCCCGCACCGGACCGGCGCGTCACGCGCCGAGCGTGTTGATCCCCGCGATCATCGCCCGCAGCGACGACTCGTTGCCGGTCTCGCCCGTGCCCATCACCCAGGTCGTGCGCTCGCCGGAGCGGCACAGCAGGAAGGTCGCGGACATCTCACCGAGGTCGTGGCGGTGGAACGACAGGATCTCGATGTTCAGCCCGAGGTCGTACAGCATCGCGGTCATCGCGGCGATCGGTCCGCAGGTCGTGGCGGATGCCGTATGGATCGTGTCGCCGATCGCGATCGTCGCCTCGAAGGCGCTGCGTCCCGCACCCAGGGCCGTCGCGGTCCAGCCACCGAGGCGGACCGGGCCGTGCTGCGCACCGTAGGTGGATTCGAACTCCGTCCAACTCATGCCGGAGGCTTCCTCGCGCAATCCCCGAGGAAGGCCGCGTCCGTAGCGGGCGAAGAACGGATCGGCATCAGGGGTGCCAGAGGGGAACATCGGAGCGAAACCCGAGAAGGAGGTGAAGGCGTTCATCGTTCGTAGTGGTCTTCCACGAGAAGGAAGGACCGACGCGTAGCTCAACGACCCGCAGCGAGGGGTCGGTCCGAATCAGACCCCGCTACGGCGGTGAACTACGAGTACGCGCTTCATAGCCGCGACGGTACAACGCACCGACATTTCGTGCAAGTCGCATCCACGGGACCGTGTGACGCAACCGTGACCACGGTCGCTGGAACCTGAGGGATCCCTCATGTAGCGTGGATGTTGCCATCCCCCCGATGGTGTCGACCCCCAGCCATGCCCCCCCATCCAAGGCTGGGGTTCAGCCATATCCGGACCCTTCTCCGTCTCGCGTCCGGGCTCGTGTCTCCGTCTCGCATCGACACGCGGGGCCCCTGCCGTATCGTCCCGTCCGAGTGCTTCACTGGTGTGCATGTCCATGCCACCACTCGAAGAAGCAGTCTCCGTCGACGAGGCGGGCATCTGGGACGCCGAGGCGATCGCTCAGGTCGCCGCCGCGACCTTCCCGCTCGCCTGCCCTCAGGACGCCGCCGAGGACGACATCGCCGACTTCATCGAGCGCACCCTCAGCGCGGAGAAGTTCGCCGAGTACCTGTCCTCCCCCGAACGCATCGTTCTCGAGGCGCGCGCGGGTGAGGAGATCGTCGGTTATCTGATGGCAGTGGACGCCGCTCCCGAGGATCCGGCGATCGACGCGATGATCACGGCGCGGCCGGCGATCGAGATCAGCAAGCTGTACGTGATGCCGGGCCATCACGGTTCCGGAATCTCTGCGGCGCTCATGGATGCGATCGTCGCGCGGGCCCACACACTCGGGCGTGTGGGCCTGTGGCTCGGCGTCAACCAGGAGAACACCCGCGCCCGGCGCTTCTACGAGAAGCAGGGCTTCGAGGTGGTGGGCACGCGCACGTTCGTCGTGGGGGCGCAGACGCACGACGATTTCGTCATGCAGCGCACCCTCCGAAGGGATGCCGGCCGGTGAGCCGGTGATGGGGTGAAGGTCGACCCGGCGCGCATGAGCGCCGGGTATCCGATCAGCCCGCGGCAACCTCGAATCGGGACAGCGCCAGCAGACGGGACGTCGCGCGCAGGTACTTCTTGCGGTAGCCGCCCGCGAGCATCTCGGGCGTGAAGATCTCGTCGAGCTTGGCGCCGGAGACCGTCACGGGGATGCTCGCGTCGTACATGCGGTCGGCGAGGACCACCAGACGTAGGGCCACCGACTGGTCCTTCGCCGGGTGCACACCCTCGAGGAAGACGGCGGGGACACCCTCGACGAGCTTGCCGTAACGGGACGGGTGCAGCGTGCTCAGGTGCGCGCACAGCTCGTCGAAGTCGTCGAGCGTCGCACCCGGGATCGCGTCGGCGCGCTCGGTGAGCTCTGCCGAGTCGACCGGATCGGGTGCAGGCGGCAGGTCGCGGTGACGGTAGTCGGGGCCGTCGACGCGGATGGTCTCGAAGATCGACGCGAGCTTCTTGATCTCGCGCAGGAAGTCCTGTGCCGCGAACCGTCCCTCACCCAGCTGGCCGGGGAGCGTGTTGGAGGTCGCGACGATCGAGACGCCGCGGGCCGACAGTTCGGTCAGCAGGCGCGAGACGAGCATGGTGTCGCCCGGATCGTCGAGTTCGAACTCGTCGATGCACAGCACGCTGTGGTTCGACAGCTCCTCGACGGCCTTGTTGAACCCGAGGGCGCCGACGACGTGGGTGAGCTCGACGAACGTGCCGAAGGCCTTGGGCGCGGGTGCGCTGTGGAAGATCGAGGCGAGCAGGTGGGTCTTGCCCACGCCGAAGCCGCCGTCGAGGTAGAGGCCGGCCCCCTGCGGCTGGGAGCGGCGGCCGAACAGGCCGCGCTTGCCGCCGCGGATCTTCCCGATCTTGCCGACGAACTCCGCAGCGGTCGTCACCGCGGCCGCCTGGCTCGGCTCGTTCGGATCCGGAATGTACGACTCGAAGCTCACCTCGTCGAACATCGCGGGGGGCACCATCTGCGCCACCAACTGGTCTGCAGGCACCACCGGATTGCGGTCGACGAGACGTTCGTGCATCAGCCCAGGGTACGACCGCATCATGCTCGGATCCTCACTCGAATCCGGAATGCGACCTACTTCACACGGCGTTCACCTCGGCGTCATGCACCGGGAGGACACTTCGGATCGGCCGCTCGACCACCGGTTGCGCGCGGCCGCCGGTGAACCTGGCAGGCTGTGCGCATGCGCAGATCGGGAGTGATCGCCGCGATGTTGATCACGGTTGCCGCGGCGTCGACCGCGTGCGGAGCAGGACCGTCGATACGTCCCGACGTCGCCGTGGTGCGCGACGATCCCGGTGTCGCCGTCGACGGGACCCCGCAGGACGAGACCGAGGTACCCGAACTTCCGGTGCCGTCGGCCGAACCGGCGTGGCGGAACTGCACGGACGAGACGCTCTCCTCGTTCGACGCACCGCCGGGTGCCCAGGGCCTCGTTCTCGAGTGCGCGGAGGTCGTCGCCCCGATCGATGCGGCCGGCACCGTGACGGGCACCTTCCCGCTGGCAGTCATGCGCGCACGACTGCCCGACACCCCCACCGACGTGGCGCCGCTGGTTCTCACGACCGGCGCCGACGTCGCGTCGACGCGCGCACTGACCGCCATGGCGACCGGCGCGATGTCGGGTGCACTGGCGATGCGTCCGATCGTCGCGGTGGATCGGCGCGGGATCGGCAACTCGCTCGCGATCGACTGCATCTTTCCTGCTGATCGTCGCGGTCTCGGCGATCTCGGACAATTCGGCCGCACCGGCGATGCACCCGAACGCGTCGCCGATCTGGGTCGTCAGGCGACCGTCTCGTGCACCGACTACCTGCAGCCGCAGCAGCTGATGTTCGGCGCATCACACGCCGCCGACGACATCGAACGCCTCCGGCAGGCATGGGGCGTGGACCGGATCGGTCTCCTCGGGGTGGGGAACGGTGCGACGGTCGCGCTCGCCTACGCCGCCGCCTATCCGGGCGCGGTCGGCCGTCTCGTCCTCGACTCCCCCGCCGCGGCCACCGCCGACGCCGAACTCATGGCCGAGTCGCAGGCCCGCGGCGCGGAGGCCGCCGTCGATGCCTTCGCCCGGCAGTGCACCGCCCTCGACTGCGCCCTGGGCGACGATCCGCGCGCGGCGATCGAGGATCTGCACGAGCAGGCCACCGAGGGTGAACTCGCGCCGGTCTCGGCCAATTCCTTCCTCACGGCGCTGACGGGTGTCCTCGGCACGCCGCGCGCCGATCTGCAGGCCCGCGTCCGTGAGGTGGCGGACGTCCTCGCAGCCGCGCGGGACGGCGATGTCATGCCGCTCATCGAACTGGTCGGTGTGGCCGAGGAGAGGCTCTCGACGGACGGTCAGTTCGTCGCCCGGTGCAGCGACGGACAGCGCTGGCCGACCCCGACCCACGCGGGCGATCTCGCCCGGAGTTGGTCCACCCTTTATCCGCTGTACGGCGCGGATCTGGCGACGGGCCTGACGGCATGTGCGGCGTGGCCGAGCCTGCCTCCCCCGCCGCTGCCGGCGGCGCTCGACGTGCCCGTGCTCGTCTCCTCGGGGGCCGCGGACCCGGTCGTGGGCAATGCCGGCGTGGAGTCGGTGACCGGTGTGCTCACCGCAGGCGGTATCGCCTGGGCGTCACTGTCGTGGCAGGGTGCCGGTTACTCGGCGGTCCTGCACTCGGGATGCGTGCAGGCGCGGGTGGAGACCTATCTGTCCGACGGAGAACTTCCACCCAACGGGAGCCTGTGCCCCGCGTGACATTCCCCGGTCGGGGGCAGGGCGTGTGCACGGGTCCGCAGGCCCGCGGTGTACCGTGCCGTAGTGTTCCTCAGAAGTCTCGAACCCCGGACCGCACGCACGACCGCCGAGGTGGTCAAGGCTGTGGTGTGGCCCCTTGCCGTACTGACGGTTCTGCACCGGGTCGTGATCAAAGCGGTCAACGGGTTCCGGACGGACGACTTCACCCCGGTCTACAACGCCGCGCTGGCCTTCCTCAACCGCCGGCCGGTGTACACCGCCGAGTTCCAGTGGGTCGATCCCCACTACCTCTATCCGCCTTCCGGCACGTTGTTGATCGCCCCGATCGCGGTGATCGACCCCGAGCGGTCGCGGTGGTTGTTCATCCTCGCCAATGCGATCGCGATCCTCGTCGCGCTCTACCTGTTGCTGCGCATGTTCGGTCTGCGACTCGATTCGCCGATCGCGCCGGTGCTGGTCTTCGCCGCGTTCGCGTCCGAGACGGTGACGAACACGCTCGTCTTCACGAACATCAACGGTCTCGTCCTGCTCGGCGAGATCGCGTTCCTGACGCTGCTGCTCAAACGACGTGATCTGTGGGCGGGGGCTGCGCTCGGCCTGACCTTCGCCGTCAAACCGATCCTCGCTCCCCTGCTGTTGCTCCCGCTCGTGCGCGGACAGTGGAAGGTCTTCATCACCGCCGCGGGTGTCCCGATCGCGCTGACGATCATCGCGTGGCCCCTGTCGGTCGACGCGTGGCAGTTCGTCGAGCACACCGTGCCGTACCTGCTCGAGTCCCGCGACTACTTCAACAGCGCGATCGTCGGCAACGGCATGTACTACGGGCTCCCGGCCTGGCTGATCTTCGGTCTGCGGGCGGTGCTCGCGGTGATGGTCGCGGTGTCGGTGTGGTTGCTCTACCGCTACTGCCGCCACGACGAGGTGTTCTTCGTGTGCACCGCCGGCGGTGTGTTGCTCGCGGCTTCGTTCCTGCTCGGATCGCTCGGCCAGATGTACTACTCGATGATGCTGTTCCCTCTGCTGATGACGGTGCTGCTGCCGAACTCCGTGATGCGGAACTGGCCCGCCTGGCTCGCCGTGTACGGCTTCCTGAGCTACGACTCGTGGCTGTCGAACCGGTGGGTGGAGGCCGGGCGCGCGGCGGAGTACATGAAGACAACCTTCGGCTGGTCGCTGCTGCTCATCGTCGTCTTCGCCGTCCTGCTCGACCGTTACCTCGTCGCGAAGCGCGAAGGGCGCCTGGCGGACGGCATCGAGCCGTCGCACCTGCTCGAGGAGAAGCAGCCCGCACGGACGTGATCGTCCGTGCCGGTGCAGACGTGACGCGCGCGCCGAGCGCGGTTAGCGTGGAGATCATGACGTCTGCTCCTCGATCCGAACCCGCACCCAAGGTCGTCCACACCGACGAGGAATGGCGCGCGAAGCTCACTCCCGCCGAATTCGCCGTGTTGCGTCAGGCCGGCACCGAGCGTCCCTTCGTCGGCGAGTACACCGACACCGAGACCGAGGGCATCTACGAATGCCGCGCGTGCGGTGCCGAACTGTTCCGCAGCACCGAGAAGTTCCACTCCCACTGCGGGTGGCCGTCGTTCTTCGACCCCGCCGACTCCGACGCCGTGATCCTGCGCGAGGACAACTCGCTGGGCATGCGGCGCATCGAGGTGGTGTGCGCGACGTGCCACAGCCATCTCGGGCACGTCTTCGAGGGCGAGGGTTACCCGACGCCCACCGACAAGCGGTACTGCATCAACTCGATCTCCCTGCGCCTGGTTCGGTCGGAGTGATCCCGGCCGCGGCCAGCGCGGTCCACAGTGCGTCCTGCCGCTCGGTGGTCGGTGTCGGTTCGACGAGTTCGAACGCGCATCCGATCGACCGGGCGGCACCGTCCGCCTTCTCGCTGTCGCCGATCATCAGCGTCCGTCGCGGGTCGACACCGAGTCTGTCGACGGCGTGGCGGAAGATCTCCGGTTCGGGCTTGACGGCGCCCACCTCGAAGGACAGCGCGAACACCGACACGAGGTCGTCGATACCGAGCCGCGCGAAGGCCGGCCGCAGGTCGAAGGCGATGTTGCTCACCACGCCGACGGCGATCCCGTCTCCAGCGAGCGCCTCGATGACGGGGACGGTGTCGGGATAGACGGTCCAGCAGTCGGGGTCGGTCACCTTCTCGTAGAGCGCCTGTGCCTGTTCGGGATCGGCCACGCCCGATCTGCGCAGCACCGTCAGGTAGGCCTCGCGGTGCCAGCGCGGTTCGCGGTCGCGGTTGGTCCACGCATGGTGCTCGTCGGCGTCCATCTCGACGGGCTGCCCGACGGGTTGTGTCAGCCGCCGCATGAGTTCGGCCTGCCGGTGCACGTCGAAGGGTCTGCCCTCGTGGTCGGTGACGTCCGCGAGCCAGCTCTCGTCCTCCTCGAGCCGGAACAGGGTGCCGGAGAAGTCGAACAGGACGGCATCGAAGGGGGTCTCGGCCATGTCCCGAGGCTAACGGCTGAGCGACAGTGGCAGGTCGGCTCGGCTAGATCTCCTCGAGCAGTCGCATCGCCGCCATCGCGGCGGGCCGGCCGCTCGCAGGGAACGTCCCGATGCGGACCGAGTCATGTGGCGCGAGGCTACTGACCGAGGGGCCGGTTTGCCACAATGTCTCGCATGGCTGAGACGGGTACGAGAATCCGGCGACACACGAAGCTGTCCGTCGTCGGCGCCGGGAGCGTCGGTACCGCGGTGGCGTATGCATGTCTACTCAGAGGTTCGGCAGACGCGATCGCGCTGTTCGACACGAACTCCGCGAAGGTGCGCGCGGAGGTCCTGGACCTGAACCACGGCACGCAGTTCGCGCCGTCGTGCCGGATCGAGGGCAGCGACGACATCGCGGTCACCGCCGGTTCCGATCTGATCGTCGTGACCGCGGGGGCCAAGCAGCATCCCGGCCAGTCGCGTCTGGATCTCGCGGCGGCGAACGTCGCCCTGACACGGGACCTGACTCCCGGCCTGCTGTCCGTCTCCCCCGATGCAGTGATCGTCTTCGTCAGTAATCCGGTCGACATCGTCACCCGCGCCGCGATCGCGGCGACCGGCGTCTCGGACGGCCGGATCTTCGGGTCGGGCACGGTGCTCGATTCCGGCCGGCTGCGGTATCTGCTCGCCCACCACGCCGACGTCGCGGTCGAGAACGTTCACGCGTTCGTCGTGGGGGAACACGGCGACTCGGAGGTCGCCCTGTGGTCGAGTGCGACGATCGGCGGCGTGCCGGTGGAGTCCTTCGCCGTCGACGGACGACCCGTCTTCGGACCGGACACCCGCGCCGAACTCTTCGAGGAGGTCGTGCGCAGCGCCTACGAGATCATCCGCGGCAAGGGCGCCACGAATCTCGCGATCGGACTGTCGAGTGCCCGCATCGTGGAGGCCGTGCTGCGGAACCAGCGCCGGGTGCTCGCGGTGTCGACGCTGCAAACCGGGCGGCACGGCCTGCAGGACGTCTGCCTCTCGCTTCCCACCGTCGTCGACGCGCGCGGCGCGCACACCGTGCTCGATGTGCCGTTGTCGTCGGAGGAGGAAGCGGGGCTGGCCGCCTCCGCGGCCACCCTGCGTGAGGTCCAGTCGTCACTCGGCCTGTGACCGCTCAGCGCTGCCGGACGACCGGCGGATCGTAGGCCCGGATGGGCGGCAACTCGCCGTCGAACCGCTCGACGTCGACGAGCACGTGCTGCCCCGTGCATCCGTGCGACAGCGACGACGTGCCGACGTCGGGGGTGAGCACGTTCGCGTTCCCGTGCACGCACATCGATCCGGGATCGGACGGATCCAGCGGGTCGTACCAGGCTCCCGTCGCGAGCTGGACGACGTTCGGCAGCAGACCGTCGTCGAGGACCACCCCGGCGAGGCACGAACCACGATCGTTGAAGACGCGGACGATGTCGCCGGCTTCCAGACCTCGCGCGGCAGCGTCGTCGGGACGCATCCGGATCGGTTCACGGCCACGGATCTTCGACGCCTGGCTCACCGGGCCGTGATCGAGCTGCCCGTGCAGGCGCGTGGCCGGCTGATTGGCGATCAGGTGCAGTGGGAACCGTTCGACCCGCGGGGAGCCGAGCCATTCGTCGGGTTCGTACCAGGTGGGGTGCCCGGCGCAGTCGTCGTAGCCGAACGAGTCGATATCGGCGGAGAAGATCTCGAGCAGTCCGCTGGGAGTCCGCAGCGGGTTCGCCGCGGGATCGGACCGGAAGTCCTCGAAGAGGGTCAGATCGTCCTCGGTCCGCATCCGGACCGGTCCGCCGTACCAGAAGTCGTCGAAGGGCGGCGGGTCCTCGGTGCGCCGGTCGTCGGCGAGGACGAAACCGCGCCACTGCTCGTAGAGGTGTTCGAGCCACTCCCGGGAGGTCCGGCCCTCGGTGAACTGCTCGCCGAAGCCGAGGCGGTGGGCGAGAGCGGTGCAGGTGTCGTAGTCGTCGCGGGCGTCGGCGAAGCGTGGGACGGCAGCCTGCATCGCGACGAGCAGCGGATCGTTGCGCGTGCACGTCAGGTCGTCGCGCTCGAGCGCCGTGGTCGACGGCACGACGATGTCGGCGTGCTTGGCCATCGGCGTCCAGTACGGGTCGTGGACGACGATCGTGTCGGGCCGCTGCAGGGCGCGGCGGAGCCGGCCGATGTCCTGGTGGTGGTGGAAGGGATTGCCACCCGCCCAGTACACGAGCCGGATGTCCGGGAAGGTCAGGCGACGGCCGTCGTAGTCGAACTGCTCCCCCGGTCGCAACAGCAGGTCGGAGATCGCGGCGACGGGGATGAAGTCCTCGACGTCGTTGTTGCCCTGGAACAGGGTGGGCAGCGGATACGGGACGGGCGCGAGACCGGGTTCGTTCATCGAACCGTAGCCGTGGCCGAAACCGCCCCCGGGAACGCCGAGTTGGCCGAGCATCGCGGCGAGGGTCACGCCCGCCCAGGGCGCCTGCTCGCCGTGCCGCACGCGTTGCAGCGACCATGTGACCGACACCAGGGTGCGGCCACGGGCCATGCGTCGCGCGAGGTCGACGAGGGTTCCGGCCGGGATGCCCGACAGTCCGGCGGCCCACTCGGGGGTCTTCGGGACGCCGTCGGTGCGGCCGAGCAGGTACTCCTCGAAGCGGTCGTAACCGGTGCAGTAGCGGTCGAGGAACTCACGGTCGGCCAGACCCTCGGTGGCCAGGACATAACCGAGGGCGAGCATGATCGCGACGTCGGTGCCCGGCCGGGGCGCGAGCCACTCGTGCTCACCGTGCACGTCGCTGCGGATCGGGCTGAACGAGACGATCCGTCCGCCGCGGGCCCGCATCCGGTCGAGGGCGTCGCGGGTGGGGTGATCGCTCGTGCCGCCGTCGTTGACGGCGGTGTTCTTCAGCGGGATCCCGCCGAAGCACACCATCAGATCGGTCTCGCGGGCGATGACCTCCCAGGAGGTCGAGCGCGCGAACAGTTTCCAGTGGGTGCCTACGACGTGCGGCATGATCACGCCGGTCGCGCCGAGCGAGTAGGAGTGCACCGAGCGGGTGTAGCCGCCGAACATCTTCAGGAAGCGGTGCACCTGGCTCTGTGCGTGGTGGAACCGGCCCGGGGCGGACCAGCCGTAGGAGCCGCCGAAGATCGCCCGGTTGCCGTGCCGGTCCTTTACGCGCTGCAGTTCGCCCGCGAGGATCTCGGTGAGTTCGTCCCACGAGACCGCGACGTACTCGTCGTCGCCGCGTCGTGTGCTCGGTCCCGGTCCGTTCTCGAGCCAGCCGCGACGGACGGCCGGACCGGCGATGCGAGCACGGTGCCGCACCGATCCGGGGATGTTCCCGAGGATCGGTGAGGGGTCGCGGTCCCCGGCGTAGGGCCGCACGGCGACGACCTCGCCGTCGCGTGCCTGCGCCGAGAACATCCCCCAGTGCGCCATCTGGGAGAACAGACGACCTTCTCCCTGGGGTGGCACCGCGCTCGTCGAGGTCACGTCAGGGCAGCGACGCGACGAGGGCTTCGACGTCGACCCGCGGTCCGGTGAAGAAGGGGGTCTCCTCCCGGACGTGCAGGCGCGCGTCGGTGGCACGCAGGTCGCGCATGAGATCGACGATGCGGTGCAGTTCCGGCGCCTCGAAGGCGAGGATCCACTCGTAGTCGCCGAGCGCGAAGGCCGGAACGGTGTTGGCGCGGACATCGGGGTAGCCGCGGGCCGCCATGCCGTGGTCGGCGAGCATCTTGCGACGCTGCTCGTCGGGCAGGAGGTACCACTCGTAGGACCGCACGAAGGGGTACACGCACACGTAGTTGCCCGGCTCCTCCCCCGCGATGAAGGCGGGCAGGTGGCTCTTGTTGAACTCCGCGGGTCGGTGCAGTGCGGTGTTCGACCAGACCGGGGTGCTCGCGCGGCCGAGGATCGTGGTGCGCCGGAAGTCGGCGTACAGCTTCTGCAGATCCTCGATGTGCTCGGCGTGCGTCCAGATCATGAAATCGGCGTCCGCGCGGGTGCCGGCCACATCGTAGATACCGCGCACGATCACGTCGGTGTCGTCGAAGCGGGCGAAGAACGCTTTCGCGTCCTCGATCGCCGCGGCGCGGTCGTCGCCGAGGACGCCGGGCCGGACCTGGAAGACCGACCACATCGTGTAACGGAGGGTGGAATTGAGCTTGTCGTAGTCGAGACGTGCCATGACGTTCATCCTTCCATTCGTGCAGTCAGGCGTGCGGCTGCAGCCGTGCCTGTTGCGACACATGCGGGTACACCCACACCGTGCAGCATCGCGCCGGCGACCTCGAGTCCGTCGATCCCTGCGATCTCGGCCTCGAAGGCGGCGACGATCTCGCCGTGGTGTTCGCGGTACTGCGGCAGCCCGCCGTGCCACCGCTGCACGAAGGCGGCCACCGGTTCGGCGTCGACTCCGGTGACGGTCGCGAGATCCGCGCGGGCCAGCGCAATCAGGTCGGCCTCGGACGCGTCGACGAGCGCGTCGTCGCCGAACCGTCCGAACGACGCACGCGCGAGTGCGACGGGACGTTCGGCGAGGTGCGGCCACTTGCGGCTCGACAGCGTGAAGGCCTTCGCCGACAGTTCCTCCCCCGTCGCGACGAGGATCCCGGAGTTCTGCGGCAGGCCGGCGTCGTGCGGCAACGCGAGCGCGACCACCACCGACGAGGCGAGCGGGATCTGCGCGACGCACTGCGCGGCGGATCGGACACTGTCGGAGAGCAGCCGGGCGGCGTCCGGGGCGGGCACGGCGAGCACCACACCGTCGACCTCGCCGAGCGGATCGACCGACCACCGGCCACCGCTGCGCTTCAGTCCGGATGCGGCTGTGCCGTAGAGGAACTCGGCGTCGGCCTCACGGACGAGGGCTTGGATCAGCACGCCGTAGCCCTCGCGCAGCGTCCCGAAGACCGGGGCGTCCGACTTCGGGGGCAGAGCGCGGGCGACGGCGTCGCTCAGGCTCGTCGCGCCGGCGTCGAGGGCCGCGGCGAGCGTCGGGACGGTGGCACGGACACCCGCGGTGTCGGACAGCCCCGAGTACACCCCACCGAGCAGCGGGTCGACGCTGCGCTGCACCACCTGCTCACCGAAGCGTGATCGGACGAGATCCGCGACGGAGACGTCGGAGTCCCGGTCCCAGTGGAACGGCACTGTGGGTTCGGCGGCAATGCGCGCCAGGGTCTCGTCGTCGACGAGCCCCTCCACGGCCTGCGCCGAGGCGGGGATGCCCATGAGCGTGCCCGCCGGCAGCGGATGCAGTCGCGCGTCGGCGTACAGGAGCGGACGGGCAGCCGAGGGGTGGACGATGTGGGCGCTCAGGCCGAGTTCCTCGACGAGCGCGACCACCTCGGGTCGGCGTGCGATGAACGCCTCGGCGCCGACGTCGACAGGATCACCCGCGAGCGGGACCGTGCGGAGCTTGCCGCCGAGCCGCGACGATCGCTCGAGCACGACGATGCGGGCGGCGGCGCCGAGCGAACGACGCAGCCGATACGCGGCGACGAGCCCGCTGATCCCACCGCCGACGACCGCGACCGTCGGCGGGGTCACAGCGAATGCACCAGCTCGACCACTCGGGTGATGGCATCGGGATCGGTGTCGGGCAGCACGCCGTGACCGAGATTGAAGATGTGTCCGATGGCGCCGGCCTCGAGAGCACGGTCGGCCTCGGCGACTATGCGGCGTACCTCGCGTTCGACGACCTCCCGGCCCGCGAACAGAATCGCGGGGTCGAGGTTGCCCTGCAGGGCCTTGCCGGGGCCGACGCGGGTCGCGGCGACGTCGAGCGGGATGCGCCAGTCGACGCCGACCACGTCGGCGCCCGCCTCACCCATGGCGCCGAGGAGCTCACCGGTGCCGACACCGAAGTGGATGCGCGGCACCCCCGCACCGGCGATCTCGGCGAAGACACGCTCGGAGTGCGGCAGGACGTACTCGCGGTAGTCGGCGAGCGAGAGGGCGCCCGCCCACGAGTCGAAGAGCTGGACGGCGTCGACACCGGCGCCGATCTGCGCGCGCAGGAAGCCGATAGCGACATCGGTGAGCTTGCCGAGGAGCGCGTGCCAGGTCTTCGGGTCGGCGTGCATGAGCGCCTTGGTGTGCTCGTGGTTGCGGCTGGGTCCGCCCTCGACGAGATAGGACGCCAAGGTGAAGGGCGCCCCCGCGAAGCCGATGAGCGGGGTGTCGCCGAGTTCGCGGGTCAGCAGACCGACCGCGCGGGCGACCGCCCCGACCTCCTCGGCCTCGAGGGACGGCAGCGCGGCGACATCGGCGGCGGTACGGACGGGGTTCGCGACGACCGGGCCCGTCCCGGCGACGATGTCGAGGTCGATACCTGCCGCCTTGAGCGGGACGACGATGTCGGAGAACAGGATGGCAGCGTCGACCTTGTGCCGCCGCACCGGCTGCATCGTGATCTCGCAGACCAGTTCGGGGTCGAAGCACGATTCGAGCATGCCGATCCCGGCCCGGATCTCCCGGTACTCGGGCAGGGAGCGCCCGGCCTGGCGCATGAACCACACGGGCCGGTGGGCCGGCTTCTCACCGCGCGCGGCCGCCAGCAGGGGCGCATGGGGCAGGATCCTCCGCGCGGGGTACTCCGCGGGCACCGCAGATCCGACGTTCGTGTTCTCCAAGCCGGTCATCGATCCTCGTTCTTCGGGCACTGCGCGCCGTCGCGCAGGGCAGCGTCTGCCGGGTCGCACACAGGACGTGTGGTCCGGACCCGCTGCCCATGCTGCCACGACCGCGCCGCCCACCGGAATCGGCGCGCCTCCCGCGTGCGGTGCGTCACCGGCACTAACCTCCGCTCGGTGACCACCTCGCCCGCCGAGCCGGCCCGCTTCCGTTCCGCAGTCGATGCGATGAACGCGGCCACCGTGCGCCCGGAGATCGAGGTCGGGCCGATCCGACCCCCGCAACGGCTCCCCCCCCACAGCTATGCACTGGGCGCCGAGGTCCTGCACGACGAGACGGACCGGGTGCCCGAGCAATCCGAGGGCGACGCGTTCGGCCGTCTCATCCTGCTCTACGACCCCGACGGCGACGAGGCGTGGCACGGGACCACCCGGCTCGTCTCGTACATCCAGGCCGACGTCGACGAGAGCCTGGCAGCGGACTCGCTGCTGCCGGAGGTCGCGTGGAGTTGGCTCGTCGACGCCCTCGCCGCGCACGGTGAACCGCTCACGGCGCTGGGCGGCACGGTGACCGCGACGACCTCCGTGCGGTTCGGGGACATCGCGGGCCCGGGACGCGCCCACCAACTGGAACTGCGCGCGTCGTGGACTCCGCAGTCCGACATGCTGACCCTGCACGTGGAGGCGTTCTGCGACGTCCTCGCATATGCCGCGGGTCTGCCTCCGGCGGGGGTCGCGCGACTCCAGCGGTGAAAACCTGCGCAATCCGACCGGATTTCTAGAACCTGTTCTACTCTTGATTCCATGCAGCGTCTCAGCGGGCTCGATGCCGGTTTCCTCTACCTCGAGACCCCCAGTCAGCTCCTCCACATCTGCGGGCTGATCGTGCTGGATCCGTCCACCGTCCCGGGCGGCTACGACTACGTGAGACTGCGCAACGAACTCGAAGCGCGCCTCACCGCCGTACCCCAGTTCCGGATGAAGCTCGCCGACAGCAGGTTCAACCTCGACCATCCGGTCTGGGTCGACGACCACGACTTCGACCTCGACCGGCACGTCCACCACGTCGGCGTGCCCGCCCCGGGCGGCCGGACCGAGCTCGCGGAGCTGTGCGGACACATCGCCGCGCAACCCCTGGATCGCTCCCGGCCACTATGGGAGATGTGGTTCGTCGACGGTCTCGACGACGGCAGGATCGCCGTCATCGCGAAAATGCATCACGCCGGAGTGGACGGGGTCTCCGGTGCCGCACTCGTCGCGCAGCTGTGCAGCCTCGACCCGGCCGATCCCCGGCCCGAACCGGTGCAGTGGGGTGCCGGCGACGCGAACGATCTCGCCATCGCGATCGCCGGAGCCCTCAACGTCGCCCGCCGGCCTCTCCACCTGCTGCGGATCCTTCCCGGCGCGGTCACATCGCTGACCTCCTGGATCGCCCGCGCCCGACGCGGCGACGCCATGCCCGCGCCGTTCACGGCGCCGCGCACCCCGTTCAACTCCACCATCACCGGACACCGCACCGTCGGCTTCGCCGAGCTGAACCTCGACGACGTGAAGCTGGTGAAGAACGTCTTCGGCGTCACCGTCAACGACGTGGTGATGGCGGTGTGCGCCGGCGCGCTACGCCGATATCTGGAGCGGCGCAGCGAGCTGCCCGACTCCCCGCTCATCGGGATGATCCCGGTCTCGGTCCACGGCAGGTCGGATCGGCCGGGACGCAACCAGGTCTCGGCGATGTTCGCCGACCTCCACACACACATCGCCGACCCCGCAGAGCGGCTGCGGGCACTCTCGGAAGCGAACGCGGTGGCCAAGGAACACAACGCCGACCTCGGCGCGAACCTGCTGCAGGACTGGTCCCAGTTCCTCGGCGCGGCCGTGTTCGCCCCCGCGATGCGCGCCTACGCCGGACTGCGGCTCGCCGACCGGCACCCGGTGATCCACAACCTCGTTATCTCCAACGTGCCCGGACCTCCCGTGCCGCTGTACTTCCTGGGCGCCCGCATGACGGCGATGTACCCCTTCGGCCCGATCTTCCACGGCGCAGCGCTCAACATCACGGTGCTCTCCCTCGACGGCAGGCTCGACATCGGTCTGATCTCGTGTCCCGATCTCGTCCCCGACCTGTGGAAACTCGTCGACGACTTCTCCCCCGCCCTCGAGGACCTCATCCTCGCGGCCGGCGCGGAGAACGACGACATCCTCACATCGGATGTGGAGCGCGACGATGTCGTCTCGCAGGAGAGGTGACGGTGTTCTGAGGGGAGTTCGCGAGGCGTCGAGCGGGTCCGTGCGTGTCCACCGATCGGACGTTCCGGACAGGAACGGAATTGCACACGGGGACGACACCGCTAGAGTCACGCCCATGCCGGCACAGAACGACGAGGACGAGCAGAAGAGCACGAGCGTGACCACGGTGCCGCTCCTCGAACCCCGCGACGGCGTCCCGAATGTCGTCACCACGGCGCGCGGGGTCGCCGACGCGGCAGCGATGCTCGCGCAGGGACACGGCCCGCTCGCCGTCGACGCCGAACGCGCATCGGGCTACCGCTACTCCGGGCGCGCCTATCTCGTACAGCTCCGTCGTGACGGCGCCGGCACGGTGCTGCTCGATCCCATTCCCACGCGGGACGACCTCGCTCCCCTGACCGAGGTGATCAACGACCTCGAATGGGTCCTGCATTCCGCCGACCAGGATCTCCCCGGCCTGGCCGAACTCGGACTCCGTCCGGCGAAGTTGTACGACACCGAACTCGCCGGTCGTCTCGCCGGATTCCCCCGCGTCGGTCTCGCCGCGATCGTGGCCGAGACCCTCGGCCTCGAACTGCGCAAGGGCCACGGTGCGGCGGACTGGTCGACGCGACCGCTTCCCGACTCGTGGCTCAACTACGCCGCGCTCGACGTCGAACCGCTCGTCGAACTCCGCGACGCGATGGCGCGCGAACTCGAGCGGCAGAACAAGACCGAGTGGGCCGCTCAGGAATTCGAGCACATCCGGCTCGCGGGGCCGCCCGCTCCGAAGCCCGATCGGTGGCGGCGCACGTCCAAGATCCACGCGATCAAGGACCGACGCCGCCTGGCGATCGTCCGGGAACTGTGGACCACCCGCGACGAGATCGCCGCCCGGCGTGACATCGCCCCGGGGCGCATCCTTCCCGACTCCGCGATCATCGCCGCCGCGGAGGCGAATCCCACGAGCGTCGAACAGTTGCAGGAGCTTCCGGTTTTCGGCGGTCCGCGGCAGCGGCGTTCCTCCCGTGCGTGGTTCAACGCGATCGAGCGGGCCCGTGCACTGCCGGAGGACCGGCTCCCACCTCTCACGCCGCCCCTGACCGGGCCTCCCCCGGCCGGCCGGTGGTCGCGTCACCACCCTGAGGAGGCCGCACGTCTCGCCCTCGCGCGCGGCGAACTCACCGCTCTGAGCGAGGAAGTCGCCGTTCCCGTCGAGAACCTGATCAGTCCCGAACTCGTTCGGCGCCTGTGCTGGGACTGGGACGTCTCCGACGGGGCCGACGTCGAGGAGTACATCGACGGCCGCTTCGCCGAGGGCGGGGCACGGCCGTGGCAGCGCGCGCTGACCGTGCCGCGACTCGCGAAGGCCCTGACGGCGGAGAACTGATCTCCGCCGTCTGCTCTGCGTGCCATCTACTTCCGGCGGCTGCCGCGTCCTGGACATCACATCAAGGCCGAAGAACCGCTCGTACACGTCGCGGCCGCCGTGGAACATCACCGCGGCGATCCACAACTGGAGCCTCGGATCGAAGGCGTTGTATCCGTCGGAGCGGACCGGTGCGTGGGCGCGGTCGACGAAACCCACCACCCTGCGCCGTTCCTCGTCGTCGCCGAACGCCACGAGGAAGATGTACGCGCTCGTGTTCCGGAAACGTGTGACGGGATCGATGAGCGCCCTGCTGTGTTCCACCACCCCGTGCTCTACCGGAGGCAGAGCGATCTCCATGAGGAACCTCCGGGTGAGGTCGGCGGGAACGCCGCTTCACCCACCACACCCCGTACGGTCGCGTCCGGTCGTCGCCGAGCCATGGAACGGGACTGTATTTCCAGATCGCACGGTGTCAAGCGGAGGTCCTCACCGCTTGGTGAAGGTCGCAGACAGAGCGACGGCGCGGAGAGAATATTTCTTAACTTCTTACCCACTCGGAGGCGTCGCCACACTCCATGCCGCGTTCGAAGTCCGCCTTGTGGGCGAGTTCTCGCCGGAAACGTCGAGTCGGCCGTTCACCCCGGCGTAATGTTCCCCTGAAGAAAACACACTGTGTCCAACCCTTTTCCCGCTCTCGCGGCCAGTCCGATCCAGGAGTTCCTCGGTGACCCAACCATCGACCGCACACGCCGCGAAAGTCATCGCCGTGACCGTCGCGGCGGCCGTGGGCGGTTTCCTGTTCGGCTTCGACAGCTCGGTCATCAACGGCGCCGTCGACTCCATCCAGGACAACTTCGCGCTCAGTTCGTTCGTGACCGGTTTCGCCGTCGCCATCGCCCTGCTCGGCTGTGCCGTCGGCGCGTGGTTCGCCGGACGCCTCGCCGACAGTTGGGGCCGCAAGCGGGTGATGCTCCTCGGCTCCGCCCTGTTCGTCATCTCGTCGATCGGGTCCGGTCTGGCCTTCAGCGTTCCCGATCTCATGCTGTGGCGTGTGCTCGGCGGCCTCGGCATCGGTATCGCGTCGGTCATCGCACCGACCTACATCTCCGAGATCGCACCCGCTCGCTACCGTGGCGCCCTCGCATCACTGCAGCAGCTCGCCATCACTCTCGGCATCTTCGCGGCCCTGCTGTCCGACGCGGTGCTGCAGAACGCCGCCGGTGGAGCGTCGAACGAGCTGTGGTGGAATCTCGAGGCCTGGCGGTGGATGTTCCTCGTCGGCGTCGCGCCTGCCGTCCTCTACGGTGTACTGGCGCTGACGATCCCGGAGTCCCCCCGCTATCTCGTCGGCAAGGACATGGACGAAGAGGCTGCGGCCGTCCTGGCCAACGTCACGGGCGAGCTCCGGCCCGACGAGCGTGTCCGCGAGATCCGGTTGACGCTGCGACGCGAGTCGAAGGCGTCCTTCGGCGACATCCGCGGCCCGGTCTTCGGTCTGCAGCCGCTGGTGTGGGTCGGCATCACGATGGCCGTCTTCCAGCAGTTCGTCGGTATCAACGCGATCTTCTACTACTCGACGACACTGTGGAAGTCGGTGGGCTTCACCGAGAACCAGTCGTTCACGACCTCGGTGATCACCGCCGTGATCAACGTGGTCATGACGTTCGTCGCGATCCTGTTCGTCGACAAGATCGGTCGCCGTCCGCTGTTGATGACCGGTTCGATCGGCATGTTCGTCAGCCTGCTGCTCGCCGCGATCGCCTTCTCGCAGGCGGTCGGCAGCGGTGAGGACGTCGAACTTCCGGCACCGTGGGGTGCGCTCGCCCTCGTCGGCGCGAACGCCTTCGTGATCTTCTTCGCCGCCACCTGGGGTCCGATCATGTGGGTGATGCTCGGCGAGATGTTCCCGAACCGCATGCGCGCGGTGGCCCTCGGTATCAGCACCGCCGCCAACTGGATCGCGAATTTCACGGTGACACTGGCGTTCCCACCACTCACCTCCGCGGTCGGCCTGTGGTTCCTGTACGGACTGTTCGCGTTCTTCGCCCTGCTGTCGTTCTTCTTCGTCAAGGCCAAGATCCCCGAGACCAAGGGCATGGAACTCGAGGAGATGCAGAGCTAACCGATACAGACGCCAGGGGCGGTATCCGGATCACCGGATACCGCCCCTGGCGTTTGCTCACCTGCGTCGGTCGGACTCAGCCCGCTTCGCGGTCGGACTGCTCGACCGCCGACGGTCGCGATCGCTCCTCGGGTTCGCTGTCGAGGCCGGCGACCCAGCCGGTGACCTGAGGCGCCACGTCCTGGGCAGTCAGACCGAGTTCGGCGTGGATCTCGTTGCGGGAGGCGTGATCGAGGAACTTCTGCGGCACCCCGAGATCGCGGGCGGGCACGTCGACGCCGTTGCGGCGCAACGCGGCGGAGACCGCCGAGCCGACACCACCGTGGAGGCCGCTGTCCTCGATTGTGACGACGATCCGGAAGCCGCGTGCGAGGTCGACCACCGCGTCGGGCACGGGGAACACCCATCGCGGGTCGACGACCGCGGCGTCGATGCCCTGCCTGGAAAGACGATCGGCGACGTCGAGCGCGAGACCGGCGAAGGCGCCGACCGCGACGATCAGTGCGTCGCCGCACCGCGACGGCGGCATCCGCAGCACGTCGACCGTGCCGTCGAGACGCTCGATCGCCGGGATGTCTTCTCCCACCGAGCCTTTGGGGAACCGGAGGACGGTCGGGCCGTCGGAGACGTCGAGCGCCTCACCGAGTTCCTCTCGCAGCGTCGCCCCGTCGCGCGGAGCGGCGACCCGGATGCCGGGAACGATTCCCAGCAGGGACAGATCCCACATGCCGTTGTGACTGGCCCCGTCGGAACCCGTGACGCCCGCCCGGTCGAGCACCACGGTGACCGGCTGCCGAAGCAGTGCGACGTCCATGAGCAACTGGTCGAAGGCGCGGTTGAGGAAGGTCGAGTAGACGGCGACGACGGGATGCATTCCGCCGAGCGCGAGACCCGCCGCCGACGTCACCGCGTGCTGTTCGGCAATGCCGACGTCGAAGGTGCGCTCGGGGAACCGTTCGCCGAACTTGGCGAGGCCGGTCGGTCCGGGCATCGCGGCGGTGATCGCCACGACGTCCTCCCGCTTCTCCCCCAGCGCGATGAGTTCGTCGGAGAAGACCGACGTCCAGTCGGGAGCGGAGGCGGACTTCGCCCGGCCCGTGCGCGGATCCATCACGCCGGTGGCGTGCATCTGATCGGCGAGGTGGTTCTCGGCGGGCGCGTAGCCCGCTCCCTTGCGGGTGACGGCGTGGACGAGGACCGGACCGCCGTACGCCTTCGCGCGACGCAGCGCCGATTCCATCGCCTGCTCGTCGTGCCCGTCGACCGGGCCGAGATACTTGATGCCCAGATCGGTGAAGAGCACCTGCGGGCTGACCGCGTCCTTCACACCGGCCTTCATGCCGTGCAGCACCGAGTAGGCCGCCGAGCCGATCCAGGGGATCCGCTTGACGATGCGCCGACTGTTGTCGAGCACCTTCTCGTAGCCGGGCTTGAGGCGCAGCGCCGCGAGGTGCTCGGCGAGACCGCCGATCGTGGGCGCGTAGGAGCGGCCGTTGTCGTTGACGACGATCACCATCGAACGGTTCTGCCCGGCGGCGATGTTGTTGAGCGCCTCCCAGCACATACCGCCGGTCAGCGCGCCGTCGCCCACCACGGCCACCACGGTCCGATCGGACTGTCCGGACAGCGAATAGGCCTTGGCGAGTCCGTCGGCGTACGACAGGGCCGCCGAGGCGTGCGACGACTCGATCCAGTCGTGTTCACTCTCCGCGCGGCACGGGTAGCCGGACAACCCGCCTTTCTGCCGGAGACCGTCGAACTCGTCGCGACGACCGGTGAGGATCTTGTGGACGTAGGCCTGGTGACCGGTGTCGAAGAGGATCGGATCGCGTGGCGAATCGAACACCCGGTGCAGAGCGATGGTCAGCTCGACGACGCCGAGATTGGGACCGAGGTGACCGCCGGTCGCCGCGACCTTCTCGACCAGGAATTCCCGGATCTCCCCCGCGAGCTCGGTGAGCTCCACAGGAGAGAGTCGACGTAGATCGTCGGGCGACTGGATGCGGGACAGAACACCCAACTGGAACAGCTCCCTCCGGCTCGTGCCTCACGCTCGTCGCGCGAGTGATTTCCTCAGTCTACGGAGCGCGGGAACGGAGCGTCTCCCGCCACCGCCTCGCTTCCGCGTGATCTCCTGGTCACCGGCGGACGGATCGCCCGCCGGTGAGCGAGGTCACCCTCACGAGGAGATGTCGGCGCGATCGGCCGGCGACTTCTCCTCGACGAGGTCGATGGTGGTGCGCAACGCCTGGTTCGGGATCAGCACCACTGCCACCAGGGTAACGACCGCGAACGCCGCCGCCACGAGGAAGAGGGTCGCCGTCGCGTCGCCGTAGGCGGCACGGATGACTTCGGCCACCGGCTCGGGCAGCTGGGAGAAGTCGAGGCTTCCACCCGATCCGCCGCCGGAGGTGTCCACACCGAGCTTCGCGAGACCGTCGGCGGAGATCGTCGCGACACGGGACGCGAGGATCGAACCGAGCACCGACACACCGATCGCGCCACCGAAGGTGCGGAAGAAGGCGACCGAGCTGCTTGCGGCGCCGATGTTGCGCACGCTCACGGTGTTCTGCACGGCGAGGACGAGGTTCTGCATCAGCATGCCGGTGCCCAGACCCACGATCGCGATGTACACGCTGATCAGCGTGAGCGAGGTGAGGTGGTCGACCGTGCCGAGCAGGCCGAAACCGACCATCTGCAGGATCGCGCCGCCGATCAGGAAGCCCTTCCACTTGCCGAAGCGCGTGATGAGCCCACCGGAGAGCATCGACGAGACGAGCGTGCCGGCGACCATCGGGATGGTGAGCAGACCGGCGACCGTCGGGCTGTAGGCCCGCGAGGTCTGGAAGTACTGGCCGAGGAAGGTGGTGGCGCCGAACAGACCGATACCGACGGCCACGGACGCGATGATCGCGAGACCGGTGGTGCGTTCGGTGACGATCTTCAGCGGGATGATCGGATCGGCGACCTTCGTCTCGACGATCAACGTCGCGACGAGCAGGACGATGCCGGCACCGACGTACAGGGCGGACTCGACCGAGATCCACTCGTAGTAGCCGGCCTTGCCGGCGAAGGACACCCAGACGAGCAGGACGCTCACCGCGGCGGTGATGAGCGTGGCGCCGAACCAGTCGATGCTCACGTTCTCCTTGCGGACGGTCGTGACATGCAGCGTGCGCTGCAGCAGGATCAGCGCGACAACGGCGATCGGAACGCAGACGTAGAAGCACCAGCGCCAGCCGAGGAGGTCGACGATGACACCACCGAGCACGGGTCCACCCGACATGGCGACGGCCATGACGGCGCCCATGTAGCCGGAGTACCGGCCACGCTGGCGGGGCGGGATGATGCTGCCGATGATCGCGACGACGAGAGCGGTCAGACCACCCATGCCGATGCCCTGGATCACGCGGGCGGCGAGCAGGACCGGCACGTTGTGCGCGATACCGGCCAGGACCGAGCCGATCACGAAGACCAGGATCCCGAGCTGGACGAGCAGCTTCTTGTTGAACAGGTCGGCGAACTTGCCCCAGATGGGCGTCGACGCGGCGTTCGCCAGCAGCGCCGTCGTGATGACCCAGGCGTACTGGGTCTGCGTGCCGTTCAGATCCGCGATGATCGTCGGCAGGGCGGTCGAGACGATGGTGCTGCTCAGCAGCGCCGTGAAGAGGGCGGCGAGGAGGCCCGACAGCACGACGAGGATCTCGCGGTGCGTCATCTGCTCCTCGGCTGCCGGAGCATCCGGCTGCGCTCCCTGTCCGGAGACTGTGGTCATGAATTGGTCCTTCGAGTATCGATGACGAGCGGAGCCAGGGAGGAGGTGAGACGTTCGAGCGTCGTGATGGCGCCTGCGATCTCGTCCTCGTGCCAGTCCGAGAGTTCTGCGGAGAGCCGTTCGGTCCGGCGCTTCTTCACGATGTCGAGGATCTCGATACCCGCGACCGAACAACTCACCCGATGAGCACGACGATCGTCGGGATCGGGATGTCGATCCACGAGGCCTCGCTCGACGAGTTCGGCGATCTGTCTGCTCAACGACGACTGGCTGACGCACATTTCGACGGCGAGCTCGCTGGGCCGGCACTCCCCCATCCGTGCGAGCACGAACAGCACCGCGACGAGCGCGGAAGGAAGCACATCGGTGTCGTGGTGCACGAGTGCACCGCGCAGCGTGCGACCGAACATGAAGATGGCGTCGGCGAGTTCGTGGGCCTGAGCCTTTTCCGGCACAGCGAACCTCCGTCGGAGTGAACTAATTGATTACGTCATGCAACTATACAGATTAGTTGCGTACTACAAGCAATCTCTTTTCACGTCACACCAACTGTTGGATGCGGCCCTCGTCACACCTCGCCCCGAGCGGGTGCGACGGGAACCCGGTTCAACGGGTGAACAGTCCGATGCACTCCACGTGATGGGTGGAGGGGAACGCCGCGAAGGCCCGGACGTCCGCCAACTCGAATCCGTGGTCCCGGTACAGCCCCACGTCACGACCGAAGGACGCGGGATCGCAGCCCACGTGGACGATCCGGCGCGGTCCCGCTGCTGCCACGGCGGCCACCACGTCCTTGCCCGCCCCCGCCCGCGGCGGGTCGAGGACGACCACCTCGGGAGCCGGCAGATCGGGAATCACCCGCTCCACGCGCCCGTGACGGAAGGACACCCGGCCGAGGTCGGCGAGCGCCTCGATCCCGTTGTCCACGGCGGTCTTCGACGACTCGACCGACACCACCCGACCGGACGGACCGACCTGCTCTGCGAGCACGGCCGCGAAGACCCCCACTCCGCCGTACAGATCCCATGCCGTCGCACCCTCCGAGGTCTGCGCCCAGTCGGCCACCGCAGCCGAATAGGTCGACGCGGCACCGCGGTGGGCCTGCCAGAAACCGGTCGGCGCCAACCGCCACTCGCGTTCGCCGACCCGCTCGACCACACGTCCCGAGCCTTCGATCACCTTCTCCGGACGGCGCGCGTTCACCGCCGCCCGCCGCGACGCCGCGCCGCGCCGGCCCTGCCGTCGCGCACCACCCGAGAGGACCGGAGGTGCGATCTCCACCACGTGCCGCCGGCCGTCCGCGTCGAGTACGACCTGCAGCTCCGCTCCCGGCTGCCACACACGATCGGTGAGGCCGACGTAGGCGTGCGGATCGATCTGCGGGCACGCCAGTTCCGGGACGACCTCGTTGCTGCGGTACCGGCGGTATCCCGGGTTCCCCACCACGTCCACCGCGAGCCGGACCCGGGTGCGCCACAGGGTGCCGTTGGACGCACCGCCCGGCACCTCCTCGACGGTCACCTCGCGGTCCACCCCACCGAGCCGGCGCAGCTGCTCGGCCACCACCGCGCCCGTGAAACGGCGTTGCGCCTCGACGGTCATGTGCGCGAGGTCGCAGCACCCCGCCCCTCCCGGACCGGAGATCGGGCAGACCCGATCGACGCGGTCCTCGGACGCCTCGAGCACGTCCTCCACGTCGGCGAAGCAGAACGACCCGCCCCGATCCTCGGTGACCCGAGCGAAGACACGCTCCCCCGGCAGTCCGTGCCGCACGAACACGACGCGCCCCTCGAACCGCGCGACACACGCACCACCGTGGGCGGGATTGCCGAGGATCACCTCGATCCTCCGGCCGGACCAATCCGTACGCGGGTGTGCCTGACGATTCACCGCGGTTCCTCCTCGTTGTCCAACTGTCGATCCTGCCCGTTGGGGGCGGCCCGCCCCACCGCACCGGCGTCCGCGGACGAGCGCAGCTGCCAGGGCACACTCGTCACCATCACCCCCGGCTGGAAGAGGAGCCGGCTCTTGAGCCGCAGGGCGCTCTGGTTGTGGAGCAGTTGCTCCCACCAGTGCCCCACCACGTACTCGGGGATGAAGACGGTCACGACGTCGCGGGGAGAATCGCGCCGCACCCGGCGGACGTAGTCGAGGACGGGCCGCGTGATCTCCCGGTAGGGCGACTCGACGACCTTCAACGGCACGGTGAGATCGCTCTTCTCCCATTCGAGTACGAGACGCCGGGTGCTCTCGTCGTCGACGTTCACGGTGATCGCCTCGAGGGTGTCGGGGCGGGTCGCCCGCGCGTAGGCGAGGGCGCGCATCGTGGGCAGGTGCAAGGTCGAGACGAGCACGATCGAATGGGTGCGGCTGGGCAGCACCCCGTCCCAGTCCGCCCTCTCGAGTTCGGCGGCGACCGTGTCGTAGTGGTGCCGGATCGCCTTCATGAGCCCGAACGCGACGACCATGGTCACCACTGCGATCCACGCCCCGGCGGCGAACTTGCCCGTCAGCACGACCAGCAGCACCACCGACGTGGAGACGCACCCGACGCCGTTGATCAGCCGCGACCGCGCCATGCGGCCCAGCGCCGACGGATCCGTCTCGGTGCTCAGTTCCCGCGTCCAGTGCCGCACCATGCCGGCCTGCCCCAAGCTGAACGCGACGAACACACCCACGATGTACAGCTGGATGAGCCGGGTGACCTCGGCCTCGAAGACCCACACGAAGACGACGGCGATCCCGGCGAGGAAGAGGATGCCGTTGCTGAAGGCGAGCCGGTCGCCGCGGGTGTGGAACTGGCGCGGCAGGTAACGGTTCTGCGCGAGAACCGAACCGAGCACCGGGAATCCGTTGAAGGCCGTGTTGGCGGCGAGCACGAGGATCACGGCGGTGACGATCGTGATCAGGACGAACGCGGCCGGCACCCCCTCGAAGACGGTGTGCGCCAGCTGGGAGAGCAGCGTCTTCTGCTCGTAACCCTCGGGTGCACCGCGCAGCTGGGTGTCGGGATGCTCGGCCACCACCACACCGAGCCGCTCGGCGAGGAAGACCACCCCGAGGAACAGCGTGACGGCGATGCCACCGAGCACCAGCAGGGTCGTCGCGGCGTTGCGTGCCTTCGGCTTCTTGAAGGCCGGCACCCCCGTGCTGATCGCCTCGACACCCGTCAGCGCCGCGCAACCGGACGAGAAGGCGCGCGCGAGTAGGAGGACGAAGGCGAGCGCGGTCAGATCCGTCTGCTCGGCGACGAGTTCGAAGTCCGCCGACTCCGCACGCAGGTCGTCGCCGAGGACGAAGATCCGGAACATCCCGGCCCCGAGCATCACCAGCATGCAGCCCACGAAGGTGTAGGTGAGCACGGCGAACGCCCGGCCGGCGCGCCGGAGTCCGCGCAGGTTCACCGCGGTGAGCAGCACGATCGCGACGACGACGAAGAGCACCTTGTGCCGGGCGACGAACGGGACGGCCGATCCGACCGTCGCCGCCGCGGACGACAGCGACACCGCGACCGTCAGGACGTAGTCGACGAGCAGCGCACTGCCGACGGTCAGCCCTGCCGTGGGCCCGAGATTCTTCGTGGCGACCTCGTAGTCGCCGCCACCGGACGGGTAGGCGCGCACGGTCTGGCGGTAGCCGGCGACCACGATCACGAGCACGAAGGCGACAGCGAGTCCGATCCACGGCGAGAAGGCGTAGGCGGACAACCCCGCGACGGAGAGGACGAGGAAGATCTCCTCGGGTGCGTAGGCGACCGACGACAGCGCGTCGGAGGCGAAGACCGGCAGTGCGGTGCGCTTGGGCAGCAACTCGTGCCCGAGAGTGTCGCTGCGGAAGGGGCGACCCAGCACGAGCCGCTTCGCCGCGGTGGAAAGCTTGGACACGCGCAAAGCCTATGCGGTTCCGGCCCCGAAGTACCCCTCGGCCGGGTCACGACCTCTCGAAGATCGTCACGCGGTACCGTTCGAATCGGCGGTCCACAACGGTCCGTCTCGGAAAGATCGACCGGAACGGAGTCCACTGGGGTGTACGTGGTGGTGATGGGGTGCGGTCGGGTCGGTTCGGCGGTGGCCACCGCACTCGTCCGGCTCGGCCACGAGGTCGCGGTCATCGACCGCGATGAGAGCGCGTTCGGACGACTCGGCCCGGACTTCCCCGGGCGCACCGTGCTCGGCATGGGCTTCGACCGCGACGTCCTGATCTCTGCCGGCATCGAACACGCCGACGCCTTCGCGGCGGTCTCGTCCGGCGACAACTCGAACATCATCTCGACGCGCGTGGCCCGCGAGACCTTCGGCGTCGAACGCGTCGTCGCGAGAATCTACGACGCCAAGCGGGCCGCCGCGTACGAGCGGCTCGGCATCCCCACCGTGGCGACTGTGCCGTGGACCACCGACCGTTTCCTGCATGCGCTCACACACGACAGCGAGACCGCCCGCTGGCGCGATCCCACCGGATCCGTCGCCATCGCCGAGGTGAACGTGCACGAGGGGTGGGTCGGACGACGCGTCACCGACCTCGAGGATGCCACGGGTTCGCGCGTCGCGTTCCTGATCCGGTTCGGCACCGGGTTGCTGCCCGACCGCAGGACGGTGCTGCAGGCCGACGACTCCGTCTATATCGCGGCCGTGTCCGGTTCGGTCTCGGAGGCGATCACACACGCCGAGAACCCGCCGGTCGACGAGAACTGACCCGTCCACCCGAGAGGAAGCCCACATGAAGGTGGCGATCGCCGGCGCCGGAGCGGTGGGGCGCTCGATAGCGCGGGAACTGCTGCGCAACGCCCACGAGGTGATGCTCATCGAGCGCAAACTCGACCACGTAGAACCCGAGTCCGTGCCGGACGCGACGTGGGTACACGCCGATGCCTGCGAACTCAGCTCGCTCGAATCCACCGGACTCGAGCAGTACGACGTCGTGATCGCGGCGACGGGCGACGACAAGGCCAACCTGGTCCTCAGCCTGCTCGCGACCACCGAGTTCGGTATTCCACGGGTCGTAGCCCGCGTCAACGATCCGCGCAACGAGTGGCTGTTCGACGAATCGTGGGGTGTGGACGTCGCGGTGTCCACACCGCGCATGCTCGCGGCGCTGGTCGAGGAAGCCGTCACCGTGGGCGATCTGGTGCGGCTGATGACGCTGCGCAAGGGCGCGAACCTGGTGGAGGTCACCCTGCGCGACACCACCGCCCTCGCCGGGAAACCGGTCCGGAAACTGGAACTGCCGCGCGATACGGCACTCGTGGCGATCCTGCGCGGCGGGCGGGTGATCGTCCCTCAGCCGGACGATCCGCTCGAGGGCGGGGACGAACTGCTGTTCGTCACGGCGGAGGACGTCGAGGACGATCTCCGGCAGGCGGTGAACCGCTAGTCGCGGAGCCGGTGCCGACCGGGGAGCCGAGGCTGCCCGTCGTGCGTGCCGTGCTCGTCGCGGGGCTTGTTCGACAGCCCGTCGTCCGTCGCCGGATCGTCGGCCGGCGCGTCACCGACCGTCTCCGAGGGCGCGGGTTCGACGATGCGGTCGGCACGCCGGACCGCCCAGAGGGTCACGAGCAGGGCAAGAGCAGTAAGCGGCCAGCCCATGCCGATCCGGGCCACCGCGAGCCAGCCGGTGCGGTCCTCGTCGTAGAGGTGGTTCTGCACGAGATAGCGACCGAGGAAGACCAGGGTCCACGCGAGGGTCGCGACGTCGTAGGCGCGCACCGCGGTGGTATGCGAACGCCACCGCGATCCCTGGCCGTTGAGCATCCCCCAGATCACGCCCACGAGCGGTCTGCGGACGAGCACGGACAACAGGAATGCGCCCCCGTAGACCAGGCTCGCGTAGATCCCGAAGAGGAAGTATCCCTTCGCGTCGCCGGTGCGATGAGCGATGAAGGCACACAGGGCGACTCCGAAGAAGCCCGAGATCGCGGGCTGGATCGGGGTGCGCTGGATCAGGCGCCACACGAGCACCGCGAGGGCGACGCCCAGCGCGGACCAGATGGCGACGGTGAGGCCCCACAGGCTGTTGACGGGGACGAACACCAGCACCGGCAGCGTCGAATAGACCAACCCGCTGATCCCACCGAGTTGTTCGAGCATCGTCTGCTGGTTGGTGTCGCTCACTCCTACGAGCCTGCCACATCCGGCACAGGGGTACGACCCTGCGTGCACCAGGGGCACCACTCCGCGCGCACAGAGGTCAGGCGGGCTCGCGCAGCTCGTAGTAGGGGTTGTAGATCACCTTGCGTCCGTCGCGTTCGCCGACACGACCGCGGACCATCAACGTACGCCCGGGCTCGATCCCCGGAATGCGCCGACGACCGATCCACACGAGCTGGATCGAGTCGGTCCCGTCGAAGAACTCCGCCTCGACGACGGCGGCAGCGGCACGCGAACACGACTCGACACTGCGAAGACGTCCGTACATGGTCACTTCCTGACCGCGGGCGCATTCGACGACGGGTAGGGCGCCCGTGGAGTGCGAGGATTCGGCCATCTGCTCGGCATCGAGTTCTTCGATGTCCTCGGTGAGCCGCCGTGTGAGCCGACGCAGGTAGCCGGCCGGGGAAGCCATAACACGCTCCTGTACGGAAGGGGCACGGATCTCGCGCCACCGGACTCTTCTTCGCCCGCCACTGTAGACCCATTCTCGCCGGATACAAGTTGCACGGTGCACACGCGCGTGCAGCCGTCGGTCGTCCTGCTGTGCGGGCAGGTGAGCGCGGTCTCCGGGGTTCGATGGTGCAGGATCGTCCGCATGTCCCACAGCGAATCCCCGGTCCCCCCGACCGCCGGCACCGCGGTCGTGCTTCCCGGTACGGGTTCGGACGCATGCTTCGCCGAGAAGGCGTTCGGCGCCGAACTCCGACGGCGGAGCATCATCCCGATCGCCGTCGATCCGGATCCGCGCGGTGTGGTGGCGAGCTATCTCACCGCGCTCGACGAGGCGGCCGAGAACGGGCCGATCCTCGTCGGAGGGGTGTCGATCGGTGCAGCCGTCGCGTTGAGGTGGGCATACGACAATCCGGACCGGGTCGTCGGCGTCCTCGCTGCCCTACCTGCATGGACCGGCGATCCGCGGGAGGCGCCGGCCGCCGCGAGCGCGCGGTGGACGGCCTCCGAACTGCGCGCCCACGGGCTCGATACGGTCACCGCTGCGATGACGGCGTCGAGTCCGCCCTGGCTCGCCCGGGAATTGACGCGTTCGTGGAGCGCCCAGTGGCCCGATCTCCCGTCCGCGCTGGACGAGGCCGCACACTACCGGGCACTCGACGTCGACGAACTGCGTGCCGTGACCGTGCCGGTCGGTATCGCCGCCGCGGTGGACGACGCGGTTCATCCGCTCGCAGTGGGGCGGCAATGGTCGCGGGAGATCCCTCACGCGGAACTCGCGACGGTGACACTCGAACAGGTCGGGGACGACCCCTCCGTGCTCGGGAGGTTGTGCCTCGCCGCGCTCGACAGGATCGTCCCCGTCCCGAACCGATGATCGGTACCGGCCTCAGAAGCCGAGTTGCTGCATCGCCGAACCGGATTCGCCGCGGCGCGGCGGCGTCTGCCGGGCGGGCGGGACCTGCTGCGTCTGCTGGGCGGGCTGTTCCGGCGGGGCCGTCCGCGGAGCGGGCTGCGCCGGAGCTGCGCCCTGTTGCTGCTGCGCGGCGGCCTGCTGTTGCTGCTGCGCGGCGGCCTGCTGTTGCTGCTGCGCGGCGGCCTGCTGTTGCTGCTGCGCGGCGGCCTGCTGTTGCTGCTGCGCGGCGGCCTGCTGTTGCTGCTCCTGCGCCGCGACGAGCTGGCGGGTGAGTGCCTCGGGCAACACGATCGGCAGCGGTGTACGAACCGGATGGGGTTCGGATCCGCGGCGGACGACGGTGCCGGAGATCACCGACCGTGCGATCCCGACGAGTTCGGAGTCGGCTCCGGCGTTCCCCGAGGGCGCCGCGACGACGCAGCGGATCATCCAGCGGAAGCCGTCGACACCGATGAACCGGAGATCCGCGTTCGCGGTCCTGCCGTGCAGTTCGCGACCCCACGGCCCCGATTCGATGCTGACCTCGGCCTTGTCGTTGCGCAGCGTCTCCGCGAGCTCGGCGGCGACCTCACGCCACTGTCCCGGCGACTTCGGTGCGGCGTACGCGGAGACCGTGATGCGCCCGAACTGGGTCACGAGATGGACGTTCTGCGGCGTCCCGTTCGGAGCCATCTCGACCTGGATCTGACCACCGGCCGGCAGCGGTACGAGCACGGATCCGAGGTCGAGACGGGAGGCGGTCACCGTCTCCTCGTCGACCTCGTCGACCTCGTCGATGTCGTACGGGCCGGAATCGGCCGCACTTCCGGTGGCGTACTCGTCGTACTCCTCGTCGGCGGGCTCGTCGTACGCGCCGAGGTCGCCGGCGGAAGCGGCGTCGGTCGCCTCGATGTTCGACCCGCGGTCCTTGCGGCGTCGTCCGAACATGTCAGGACCCCTCCTTCACGAGGCCGGCGTGCCCGCCGCTCGATCCGTATCCGCCGCTGCCCCGCGCCGTGTCGTCGAGCTCGTCCACTTCGACGAATTCGACGAGTTCGACACGCTGGACGAGCAGCTGCGCGATGCGGTCGCCTCGGCGGAGTTCGACGGCGCGCTCGGTGTCGTGGTTGATCAGACACACCTTGATCTCTCCACGGTAGCCCGCGTCGACCGTCCCGGGAGTGTTCACGACGGACAGACCGAACTTGGCGGCGAGGCCCGAACGCGGGTGGATCAGGCCGACCGTGCCCACGGGCAGCGCGACGGCGATGCCGGTGCCGACGAGCGCCCGCTCCCCCGGGCCGAGGGTCACGTCGACCGACGTGCACAGGTCCACACCGGCGTCACCGGGGTGGGCACGAGTGGGCACGGGGAGCTCCGGATCGAGCCGGCGCAGCGGTATCGGGGGAAGATCGGTCACGTCGTCCGAGACTACTCGCGTGCCGGGTCGCTCCGCCGAGGCGACTATCCTTACGGTGTGTCCCGTTCCTCGCGCACCTCACCGACTACACCTCCGACGGCCGACGCTCCGACCTTCTCGGAGCGGATGTGGGTGCCGTGGTGGTGGTGGCCGATCGGGCTCGGTGTGGCCGCCCTGCTCGCGGCCGAGCTGCACATGGGTGCCCCGGGGATGTACGCGTGGCTTCCCTACGTCCTTCTGCTCCCGGTCCCGATCTGGGTCCTGACCTGGCTCTCACGCAGCCGGGTCGAGGTGGTCGACGGCGAACTCGTCGTCGGTCGCGCACATCTGCCCGTCGACGTGATCTCGCGGGGTGTGGTGGTTCCGGCGTCGGCCAAGAGCGCCGCGATGGGCCGCCAGCTCGATCCGGCGGCGTTCGTCCAGCACCGTCCCTGGGTGCGGACCATGGCGCTCGTCGTGCTCGACGACCCGGAGGATCCGACACCCTACTGGCTGGTGAGCACGCGGCGGCCTGCCGAACTGCTCGCGGCGCTGGGTTGCGACGAGTCGGGCCGCAAGGACGATCCGACCCGCAAGTAGGGCTGTTCGAACGGGCACCGGGTCCCCGGATACGACACGGCCCCGGATGCCGGGAACAGCAGAGGCTGCCGCGGCGCCGGGGCACGCAGGAGGGAGACGCGGGTGACCACGGCGCATCGTCGTCACCCGGCCTCGTTTCGCACCTATGTCCTCACGCTGCCCTATGTCCTCACGCTGCGCAGTCCCGGCAGATCATGACACCGTTCTCCTCACTCGCGAGTCTGCTCCGGTGATGCACCAGGAAACAGCTCGAGCAGGTGAATTCGTCGGCCTGCTTCGGGACGACACGCACCGACAGCTCTTCGCCGGACAGATCCGCCCCGGGCAGCTCGAAGGACTCGGCGGTGTCCGATTCGTCGACGTCCACCACAGCGGACTGGGCCTCGTTGCGCCGGGCCTTCAGTTCCTCGAGTGAATCCTCCGACACATCGTCGCTGTCGGTCCGCCGGGGTGCGTCGTAGTCAGTCGCCATTTCCTCTTACCTTCTAGTACTCGTACCGGTAGCCGGCCGGGACACGGACGGTGCTCCCGGCCAGGGCAACGCACGGCCGTCCGTTGGAGTTCCCGACGGGTGTGCCATTGCTGTGGCATACCCGAATTGACTCTGTTTTCGCGCCGCACCGCCCATTCTTGGACGGTTCGGCCGCCGAACAATAGCCGACCTCACGCACGAATATGCAATCGATGCGTGGAAACGCCGGGAATTGTCTGGCAATCGTCATCAACAACACAACGACTCGTGACATTTCCTCGGGTCGGCGGTTCCACCGACCACGTCCGCGACCTCTACAGTGAGTGCGACGAACACGGCATGACACGAGAGGCAGGGCCGCGTGGTTTCCCTGATCACCGAAGGAAGCGCAACCGATGACCGCGGCCGCCCGTTCCGTCGGCGCCGGGTGGTCCCGGCCGCCGTGGCGGGTGCCGTCCTCGCCGCAGGCACGATCGTCGTGTGGTCCTCCGTGTTCACCTCGTCCGAGCCCGTCACGACCACCGTGGCGTGCAACGCTCCCCCGACCGAGGCCACCGACCCCGAAGGCCCGCAACCGGCTCCGCTCGGCGAGGTCGTGGACCGGTCGACGCTGCTCGAGGTCGAACCCGCTCCCCTGACGGCCACCCGGGTGCGCGTCTACAACGCCAACGGCGAACGCGGCCAGGCCACGCACGTGGCCGCTCAGCTGAGCGATTACGGTTTCTCGAGCCCGCCCGACGTGCAGGCCGGCAACGATCCGGTCTACGTCGACCAGAACATGCAGTGCCAGGGGCAGATCCGCTTCGGCGAGGCCGGGCGCGCTGCTGCGTCCTCGGTGTGGTTGCTCGCCCCGTGCGCCGAGTTGGTGCAGGACACACGCGAGGACGACACCGTCGACCTCGCGCTGGGAACCTACTTCCGGGACATCTCCCCCGGGGCGGATGCCGAAGAGGTCCTGCGGGCACTACGCGAGGTCCCGGCAGGCGAGGAGACGGCTCCGCTCGACCTCGATCTACTCACGGCCGCACGCAATGCCCGGTGCTGAATCTCTTTTCACAGACCGTGCATCCTGTTTTTCGTCACTGTTGCGGTAAAAGGTGACGAACCACAATTCATGATGTGACGAAACGGTCAATTCGGAATTGCGTCGAGCGCTCCGATTTCGGCGAGCAGAGTTTCGAAATCGGCCGCGATCCCCGGCGCGGCCGCGACCGTGAGTTCCCCGTCGTCCCCGGTGCCGCTCGGGACACGCACCACCGCACCGGCTTCCGCAGCGACGAGCGCCCCCGCCGCCCAGTCCCAGGGACCGAGTCCGTGTTCGTAGTGGGCGTCGACCCTGCCGGCCGCGACCATGCACAGGTCCAGGGCGGCCGCTCCGACACGCCGGATGTCGCGCACCCTCGGTAGCAGCGCTGCCACCAGCTCACCCTGACGTGCGCGTCGTGCCGGCGAGTACGAGAAGCCGGTCGCCACGAGCGCCAGTCGCGGATCCGTCACGGGATTGCATCGCAACGGCACCCGCGTGCCGTCGACGTCCAGATGGGCACCGAGACCCTCTGCCGCCGAGAACGTCTCCTCCGAGGCGATGTCGACGACGGCACCGGCCACCGAGCGTCCGTCGACCCGCGCGGCCACCGAGACCGCCGAGGCGGGGAGTCCGTAGACGAAGTTGACGGTGCCGTCGATGGGATCGACCACCCAGACGACTCCGCTCGCGGCAGCCGCCGTCCCGCCGTCGGCCCCGGTCTCCTCGCCGAGGAAGGCGTCGCCCGGCCGCAGTTCCGTGAGCCGACGCCGGATGAGTTCCTCACTCTCGGTGTCGGCGGCGGTGACGGGATCGGTCACCGTCGATTTCGTCCCCACACTGGCGGCCTCCCCCGAGCCCGGAGGACCGAACAGCTCGACCCGGCGTACACGGACGTAGGACGCGGCCTCACGGGCGACGGTCACCGCCACATCCCTCAGCGCGGACAACTCGGATTCGGGGATTGTTCTCTGTGCGTGCACGAACCGATCCGAACACAGTGCCGACGGTTTCGCCACCGACCCCGCACCCGGTGACACCGGGCACTATCGTTTCCACGAGCGGAGCAGCCGGCCCCACCCAGCGAGAGGAAGTACGCAATGGCACAGGACGTCCCCACGGACCGAGCGACTCCCGTCAACCACGGATTCGGAGTCGACATCGGGGGAAGTGGCGTCAAGGGTGCCGTGGTGGATCTCGACACGGGCCGCTTGGTCGGCGACCGCATCAAGATCCTCACTCCGCAACCGTCCACTCCCGAGGCCGTGGCGAAGACGGTGGCGCAGATCGTCGAACAAGCCGGCTGGACGGGTCCCGTCGGCGTGACCCTGCCGAGCGTGGTCACCGGAGGTGTCGCCCGCACCGCCGCCAACATCGACAAGTCGTGGATCGGGACCGACGCCGGATCCCTCTTCTCGCGGGTGCTCGGCGGCCGGGACGTCTCGGTGCTCAACGACGCGGACGCCGCGGGAATCGCCGAAGACCGCTTCGGTGCCGCCAAGGACACCGCCGGCGTGGTGATCCTCCTGACCTTCGGCACCGGGATCGGTTCGGCCGTGCTGCACAACGGTGTACTGCTGCCCAACACCGAGTTCGGGCACATGGAGGTCGACGGCAAAGAGGCCGAGCACCGCGCCGCCTCGTCGGTCAAGGAGCGCAACGACCTGTCGTACAAGCAGTGGGCCAAGGAGGTCTCGCGCGTCCTCGCCCGCTTCGAGGATCTGCTCTGGCCCGACCTGTTCATCGCGGGCGGCGGCATCAGCCGCAAGCACGAGAAGTGGATCCCGCTCCTGACCAACCGCACCCCGGTGGTCCCCGCCGAACTGCGCAACGCGGCGGGAATCGTAGGGGCTGCTTATGCTGCGAAAACAGGTGTCACTCCCTGAGTCCGGCGCATCGGCCGCCCGAGGGATCGTTACAATGGTCCCCAGCAGGCCGGAACCGGCCCTCATCCCGACAGACCTCTCCGCCGGAATCACTCTGGCGCGACGCCGCACTACCTCGTCACGAAAGGGCGTACGTGGCAGCCACCGACATCCACACCGCTGATTCCGCCAACGAATCGGCACCCGTTGCGGACGCTTCGAGCGTCGCAGGCGCTGCGGACTCCGCGGAGGGCACCGCTCCCGGCGCCAAGCCGCCGGCGAAGAAGACCGCTGCGAAGAAGGCCCCCGCGAAGAAGGCGGCCGCCAGGAAGGCTCCTGCGAAGAAGGCAGCCGCCAAGAAGACCACCGCGAAGAAGGCAGCAAAGAAGGCCACGAAGGCTGCGGGTTCGGGCGACGAGGACTTCGACGCCACCGAGGAAGCGGACCTCGCAGACCTCGAGGTCTCGGAGGGTGATCTCGCCGGCGCCGAGGATGTGGTGGTCGAGGACGACGAGCCCAGCGAGAAGGACAAGGCCTCGGGCGACTTCGTCTGGGACGAGGAGGAGTCCGAGGCGCTGCGTCAGGCACGCAAGGACGCCGAGCTCACCGCCTCGGCCGACTCCGTGCGCGCCTACCTCAAGCAGATCGGCAAGGTCGCCCTCCTCAACGCCGAGGAGGAAGTCGAGCTCGCCAAGCGCATCGAGGCCGGTCTGTACGCGACCCACATGCTGCAGCAGCTGGCGGCGAAGGGCGAGAAGCTCCCCGTCGCGCAGCGCCGCGATCTGAACTGGATCTGCCGCGACGGCAACCGGGCCAAGAACCACCTGCTCGAGGCGAACCTCCGTCTCGTCGTCTCGCTCGCCAAGCGCTACACCGGCCGCGGCATGGCGTTCCTGGACCTGATCCAGGAAGGCAACCTCGGTCTGATCCGCGCGGTCGAGAAGTTCGACTACACCAAGGGTTACAAGTTCTCCACCTACGCGACCTGGTGGATCCGTCAGGCCATCACCCGTGCCATGGCCGACCAGGCCCGCACCATCCGTATCCCGGTGCACATGGTCGAGGTCATCAACAAGCTCGGTCGTATCCAGCGCGAGTTGCTCCAGGATCTGGGCCGCGAGCCCACGCCCGAGGAGCTCGCCAAGGAAATGGACATCACGCCGGAGAAGGTGCTGGAGATCCAGCAGTACGCGCGTGAGCCCATCTCCCTCGACCAGACGATCGGCGACGAGGGCGACAGCCAGCTCGGCGACTTCATCGAGGACTCCGAGGCCGTCGTGGCCGTCGACGCCGTCTCCTTCACCCTGCTGCAGGATCAGCTGCAGTCGGTGCTCGAGACCCTGTCCGAGCGTGAAGCGGGCGTCGTGCGTCTGCGCTTCGGCCTCACCGACGGCCAGCCGCGTACCCTCGACGAGATCGGTCAGGTCTACGGCGTGACACGCGAGCGCATCCGTCAGATCGAGTCGAAGACCATGTCGAAGCTGCGCCACCCGTCGCGGTCGCAGGTGCTGCGCGACTACCTCGACTGACATCCGTCACGAAGAACGAGGGCCATCCGATCGGGTGGCCCTCGTTCTTCGTTCCGGACCCCGGGGTCAGCAGAAGAAGGCCGCTGGAGAAGGGGCGGCTAGAGAAGCTCCGGTTCGTCTCCGGGAAGGCGCTGTCGCTCGTCACCTCCGGGGAGTCGTGTGGATGCGAACCGCATCACCGGTTCGACGACCCGCGCGGCCACCGGACCGAGCACGGCGGTGATCATCACGTATGCCGAAGCGATCGCCGCGAGGCGACTGTCGACGTGTCCGGAGGCGACGGCCAGCCCGGCGATCACGATGGAAAACTCTCCCCGGGCGATGAGTGCCGCGCCGGCGCGCGCCCGGCCCATCACGGCGATACCGTGACGGGCCGCCGCGATCCATCCGGTGACGAGCTTCGTCAGCGCGGTCAGCACGGCCAGCAGGATCGCCCAGCCGAGCACCGGCGGTATCGCCGTCGGATCGGTGTTCAGCCCGAAGAAGACGAAGAAGATGGCGGCGAACAGGTCGCGGAGCGGTTCGAGGACCCGGACCGCGTTGTGTGCCGTCGAACCGGAGATGGCGATGCCCAGCAGGAAGGCGCCCACGGCCGCGGACACCTGCAGGGCCGACGCGATCCCCGCCACCAGCAGCGCTGCGCCGAGCAGCTTGAGCAACAGCGTTTCCCGATCGGGGCTGTCGAGCACGACCGAGACGTAGCGCCCGTATCGCACCACCAGCACCAACACCACGGTGACGAGACCGAGTGAGATCGCGACGGCTTCGAGGCCGCCGAGCAGACTCACGCCCGCCAGGATCGCAGTGAGGATCGGGAGGTAGACGGCCATCGCGAGATCCTCGAAGACGAGGATCGACAGGACGACCGGTGTCTCGCGGTTGCCGAGGCGCCCCAGATCGGCGAGGACCTTCGCCACGATCCCGGACGACGAGATGTAGGTGACACCCGCAAGCACGAAGGCGCCGATGGGTCCGAGACCCAGGATCAGCGCGATGGCGGCTCCCGGCACCGCGTTCAGGGCGAGGTCGAGCAGGCCTGCCATCCGGGAGCGTCGCAGGCCGCTGATCAACTCGTTCGCGGTGTACTCGAGACCGAGCAGCAACAGCAGCAGGACCACGCCGATCTCGCTGGCGATGTGACTGAACGCCCCGATATCGCCGAGCTGGATGAAGCCACCATTGCCGAAGCACAGGCCGCCGATCAGATAGAACGGGATCGGCGACATGCCGATCCGCGCCGCGAGCCGTCCGAGGACGCCGAGTCCGAAGAACACCGCACCCAGTTCGATGAGTGCGAGTGTCGTCGTGTCCATTCTGCGGGATCAGCCGTTGCGCAGGATCCTGGCGGCCGCGTCGAGACCGTCGGCCGTTCCGACCGTCACCAGGATGTCCCCACCCGTGAGAACGAAGTCGGGTGTCGGGGACGGCATGACCTGACCGGCACGCATCACGGCCACGACGGACACACCGGTGCGGGTGCGCAACGCGGTGTCGCCCAGTACCGCTCCGTCGAACCGCGAATCCTCGTGGATGTGGAGCTGGCGGGGGAGGATTCCGGGCAGGTCGCGGTGGTCCTCACGCAACTGGGCGACGAGCTGTGGGGCACCGAGCAGATTGCTGAGCGTCGCCGCCTCCTCGACGGTGAGAGGCAGGGAGGCCGCACACGCGTCGGGGTCGCCCGCCTTCGAGATGATGAGGTCGCTGTGACCGTCCCGATGGGTGATCACCCCGATGCGGCGCCCGGAGGCCAGTTCGAAGTCCTTGCGTACACCGATCCCGGGAAGCGGCGTCACGTCGACGATCATGGTCGAAAGACTAGTCCTCCGGACCGACGGCATCCGCTCGCTCCCGGTCGAGGGGCGGGAACCGACCGTCCGGTCCCGGCAGGTAGGGCGTCACCTCCACAACGACGTCGACGGGCAGGGGCCCGTAGAGGTGCGGAAAGCGCATCGACTCCGGGTCCTCCGGTACGCCGGGTTCGAAACGGAGCGGGTCGACGAGGCGCGTCGGGTCGACGCGCAGCAGGAGGAGGTCCGTGCGGCCTGCGTACAACCGGTCGGCGGGCAGGTGCACCTGGTGCGGGGTCGACAGGTGGACGAAACCCTGGGTCCCGAGGGAGTCCGGCACGACCGCCCCGAGGGGTCGGAAGTGGTCCCAGTCGTCGCGGGAGATGATGTGCAGCAGGGTCTCGGTCATGGCGTCATTGTGCGTCGGACAGCCCGTCCGGGGCGTTTCCGGCCCCCTCGGGCTCTGCGCTGTGAGCGAACACACCGTGCGGAAAACGGCCATGTCGAAGCATTTTCGCTGTTCGATGCGTGAAACACGCCACCATTGGGCATCCAGGGGAACAACACGTGAATACGAATCGTCTGTCAGAGTAGATCCACCGCGCCGGCCGGTGCGGCGGACCAGACCCCGGCACCCGATATGAGCGGTGGCCAGTTTGGAGGAGTCATGCCCGGTACGTTGACCAGCCCGAAATTGACCGCTGCAGATCGCTGCGATCGGTGCAATGCCGCCGCTCGTGTCCGCGCCGTCCTTCCTACCGGCGGAGAACTGTTGTTCTGCGGGCACCACGCGAACGAGCACACCGACCGCCTCCGTGAACTCGGAGCGACGATCGTGAGCGAGTCCGACGCCACCGTGTGATCCGCCGTCCGGAACCACGGTTCCGAGACCCGACCGAACGGGCGACCCCCTCGAGGTGGTCGCCCGTTCTCGTCGTCACCAACTGCGCAGGATCGCGATCCGGTCGCGCAGTTGCTCGGCGGTCGCCATCGCCGTCGGCGGACCACCGCACTGGCGACGCAGTTCGCCGTGGATCACCCCGTGCGGCTTCCTGGTCCGGTGGTGCACGACCGCGACGAGCGAATTGAGTTCGCGACGGAGCTGGGCGAGGGTGTCGGCGGTCTCGACACGCTCGGTCACCTGGGGCGGCGGCGTGGGTGCCGGTTCGGCCTTCGGCTTGTTCAGCTGCTGTTCCTGACGCTGACGCAGCAGCGCCCGCATCTGTTCCGCGTCGAGCAGACCCGGGAGCCCCAGATAATCGGCCTCCTCGTCGGAACCCGCGAATGTCGCGGTGCCGAAAGAGGATCCGTCGTAGATGACCTGATCGAGTTCGGCGTCCGCCCCGAGCGAGTGGTAGGCCTTCTCGTCCTCGCCGGGCTCGTCCTTGCGCCGGTTCGCGTCGGCGAGCAGCTCGTCGTCGAAGCCCTCCTTGACCCGGTGCGGCTTGCCGAGGACGTGGTCGCGCTGGGCCTCGAGCTGGCTGGCGAGCTCGAGCAGCACCGGCACGGACGGCAGGAAGACACTGGCCGTCTCCCCCTTGCGGCGCGACCGCACGAAGCGGCCGATGGCCTGCGCGAAGAACAACGGGGTCGAGGCGCTGGTCGCGTACACACCCACCGCCAGTCGCGGGACGTCGACGCCCTCGGACACCATGCGCACGGCGACCATCCACCTCTGGTTGCCCTCGCTGAACTGCGAGATGCGGTCGGAGGCGGTGGGATCGTCCGAGAGCACCACGGTCGGCATCTCGCCGGTGATCGACTCGAGGATCTTCGCGTACGCACGCGCGGTGGTCTGGTCGGTGGCGATGACGAGCCCACCGGCGTCCGGCATGCCGCCGGCACGCAGCTGCTGCAGACGGGTGTTCGCCGCCCCCAGCACCGCAGGAATCCAGTCGCCTTGGGGATCGAGGGCCGTCCGCCACGCCCGGGCCGTCTGCTCGGCGCTGAGAGGCTCTCCCAGTCGCGCGGTGAACTCCTCCCCCGCACTCGTGCGCCAGCGCGCCTCGCCCGAGTACGCGAGGAATACGACGGGGCGCACGACGCCGTCGGCGAGTGCGTCGGCGTAGCCGTAGGCGTGGTCGGCCTTGGACTGCAGCAGACCGTCCTCGTTCGGTTCGTAGCTCACGAACGGGATCGCACTGTCGTCGCTGCGGAAGGGCGTACCGGTCAGTGCCAGACGGCGGGTCGCGTCCCCGAACGCCTCGAGAATGCCCTCACCCCAGCTCTTCGCGTCGCCACCGTGGTGGATCTCGTCGAGGATCACCAGGGTGCGACGCGCCTCCGTGCGCACACGGTGCTTGAACGGGTGCGAGGCGATCTGCGCGTAGGTGACCACGACGCCCTGGTAGTCGCTCGATGTCTGCCCGGTGGAATTCGTGAAGTTCGAGTCGAGCGCGATGCCGATGCGGGCCGCGGCACCCGCCCACTGGTGCTTGAGGTGCTCCGTGGGGGCGACCACCGTGATCTGGTCGACCGTCCGGTCGCGCAGCAGCTCCGACGCCACCCGGAGGGCGAAGGTCGTCTTACCGGCGCCGGGGGTCGCGACGGCGAGGAAGTCGCGCGGCTTCGTCGCGAGGTACTTGGTGAGGGCGCGGCGCTGCCAGGCACGTAGCTGGGCCACAGGGGCGGAGGTCGTAGCTTGTCCGACGGTTTCGGTGCTCACCGGTTTCTCGTGCTCCTTGTCCGCTTCGCTCGGGTCGGTGCCACCGCACTCGTCCGGGCGCCGACCGTCATGCAGCCTATCGTCTCGGAGCCCGCGACCCCGCCGAAGCCGCGGCGTCGGCGGGGTCTCCGAGGACTGCGTGGCAGAATTCGAGAGGCCCTCACCTGCCTGTGCGCGCACGCGAGCGTGTCTTCAGGAATTCTGGAAGTAGATGAACGACACACCACGATCCCCCGCACAGGCACCCTCCGGCCGCGTTCGCCGCGCGGTCGGAAAGGGCTGGAAGGTCGTGACGCACACCCTGTCGTCGGCCTGGGACCACTCGATCTTCAGCAAGGCGGCGACCGCGGCCTTCTGGCAGACCCTCTCACTGCCGCCCCTGTTGCTCGGTCTGCTCGGCAGTCTCGGTTACGTCGGTGGCTGGTTCGGTCCCGACACGGTGGAGATCATCACGTCGAAGACCGTCACCTTCCTCCGCTCGGTCTTCAGCGACAGCGTGGTCGACCAGATCATCGAACCCACGGTCGAGGACGTCCTCCGTCGGGGTCGCGCCGACGTGATGTCGTTGGGCTTCGTGTTGTCGCTGTGGGCAGGATCGTCGGCGATCTCGACGTTCGTGGATTCGATCGTCGAAGCGCACCACCAGCAGGACCATCGCCACCCGGTGTGGCAGCGGATCTTCGGGCTGCTCCTCTACGTGATCTTCCTGATCCTGGCGGTGTTCACGATGCCGCTCGTCGCGCTCGGACCCACTCTGATCGGCCGGTTGCTGCCCGACGCCTGGTTCGATGTCGGCTCACGGATCATCGACACCTTCTACTTCCCCGCGGTGGGTCTGCTCCTGCTGATCGGTCTGACGACCCTGTACAAGGTGGCGCTGCCGAAGTCACTGCCGTGGCACCGACTGCTCGGTGGCGCGGTTCTGGCCGGGGTGTTCTTCCTCGCGTCGAGCGTGATCCTGCGGTGGTACCTGACGTGGGTCGCGGCCACGGGCTACACCTACGGTGCGCTCGCCGCCCCGATCGCGTTCCTGTTGTTCACGTTCTTCCTGGGGTTCGCCGTGGTCCTCGGAGCGGAGTTCAACGCCACGGTGCAACAGTTCTGGCCGGCGCGCGCCACGCGTCTGGAGCAGTGGCGGATCTGGCTCGCGGAGCAGTCGGCCCGTGATCCGTCGCCCGACAGCGGACCGGTGACGAACCTCACCCGCCGGTTGACGAGCTCCACGACCATCCGGCTGTCGGACCTGATCCGGCCCGGGGATCGCCAACCCGAGTCGTGGCCGATCGACGGGAAACCCGTCGAGTCGGATGCGGCGCCGGACGATCGGCCTGCCCCCCACGACGACACTGCTCCCCACGACGACACTGCCTCGCACGACGACAAGGCCGGGGGATCCGGAGTTCCCCCGGCCCAGACCGAACTGTTGACGGTGGAGGCAGTATCACCGTCTTCGCCGGCAGCAAGACCGTCGCCGGAATCACCCGACGCCGCGGCGGACGACGAGGTATTCCACCAGGTGTCTCAGTCGCCCTTGCGCAAACCGTCGTAGACTTTCTTGCATTCGGGGCACACCGGCGAGCCGGGCTTCGGCGACCGGGTCACCGGAAAGACCTCACCGCACAGCGCGACCACATGGGTACCCATGACCGCACTCTCGGCGATCTTGTTCTTCTTCACGTAGTGGAAGAACTTCGGGGTGTCGTCGTCGGTCGTTTCGTCGGTGGTGGTATCCGGCCGTTCCTTGATATCCGTGCTCACGTGTCCATGATGCCGCACGGAAGGGCCGGATGTGTATGTGCGTGCGACGGCCCGGCGTGGGAAGGTGGAAGACATGGCGAGAACTCACGGTTTCGGCGGATCCCCCGAGAACGGATCGCCCGACAACCCGGTTCTGATCACCGCGGCGGAGGCGTCGCTCGAGGATCAGCACCGAGCACGGGTTCGCAAGTACCTCACCATCATGTCGGTCCGCATCCCCGCCCTGCTGCTGGCGGCGATCGCGTACGGCGTATGGGCCAATCCCTGGATCTCGATGGCGATCATCGGGGTGTCGATCCCGCTGCCGTGGATCGCCGTCCTCATCGCCAACGACCGGCCGCCGCGCCGCAAGGACGAACCGAGCCGCTGGGACGGCCGCTTCGACGATGCCCCGGCGATCGAGTCGTCCCGCCACCATGTGATCGACGGCTGACAGGGACCCCGCACGGGACGCTTGCGAGAATGTCGTGGTGGACCGCGACCTTCTCCTGTCTCTCTGCCCGGCTCTGCGCACCGCATTGATCCGGTGCCGCTACGACCTCGACACCGTCCGGGAACTGCTCGGCCCCGAGGCGCACGCCGCCCTCGGGCGTAGCGAACCCGTCCCTGCTCGGCGCATCGCGCGCGGTGCGGGCGATCTCGGCGTGCTCGTGCGGCTGTTCCTCCTCCAGGACACCTGCCCCGAGGACGAGGTCGCGCAGGCTCTCGCTCCGGTGACGACGGAGCAGGCCGTGCAGGCGGGACTCGTCGAACGCGACGGCGACGGCGTGCGGGCCGCTCTCGACCTGCGGCCCCTCGACGCCGGGACCGGCAGCCGCTGGGTGCTGTCCGATCTCGACGGCTCGATCCGGCCCGTCCCGACCCGCCCCGATCACGTCCTCGGCGTCGGTCAGGCCTCCCTGTCGCTGCTGCAGGCCACCCCGACCGATCGGGTCGGTTCGGTGCTCGATCTCGGCACCGGTTGCGGGGTGCAGGCGATCTGCGCCGCGGACCACGCGGACGAGGTCACCGCGACCGACATCAACCCCCGCTGCTTGACACTGGCCGCCGCGAGCGCCGCGTTGAACGAGATCGACATCGATCTTCTCGAGGGGTCGTGGTTCGAGCCGGTCGCCGGCCGGACCTTCGACCGCATCGTCGCGAATCCACCGTTCGTGGTGAGCGCCGGACGTGTCGAGCACAGCTACCGCGATTCCGGTCTCGATCTCGACGGCGCCAGCCGGCTCATGATCTCGCAGGTCGCCGAACACCTGAATCCCGGCGGCACCGCCGCGATGCTCGCGTCCTGGGTGCACGTCGAGGGCGAGGACTGGCGGACCCGCGTCGCATCGTGGCTGCCGTCACACGGCGTCGACGCCTGGATCGTGCAGCGCGATGTCGCCGATCCGGCCCTCTACGTCGGGACGTGGCTGCGAGACGGTGACGCCGATCAATGCGAGCCGGAGGTCGCGGTGCGCGCCGAGCAGTGGCTCGACCACTTCGAGGAGCAGGGCGTCGAGGGCGTCGGGTTCGGGTTCGTCTACCTGCGCCGCACCGACCTGCCGTCCGATGTGATGGCCGAGGACCTGCGGCACGCGTTCACCGACGCGCTGGGTGACGAGGCGATCGACTACTTCCGGCGCCTCGACTGGCTGCGTACGCACGAGGTGCTCGACGCCCGTTTCGCGGTGCGGCCCGACACGGCCCTCGAGCGGGTGCACCTGCCCGGCGAGGACGGGTGGGACCAGGTGGTCGTGCGGGTGCATCGCGGTGGCGGTCCGGCCTGGCAGCACGAGGTGGACGACCTCGCGGCCGCCTTGCTCGGCGGCATGCGCGCCGACGGTCTTCCGCTCGGGGATCTCGTGTCGCTGCTCGCGGCCGCGCACGGCGAGGACGAGGACGACCTCCTCACGCGATCGGTGGGCCTCGTGCACGGCTTGGTGCGGCACGGGCTGATCGAGCCCGTCTGACCCCCTCCGGGGCGTTCCTGAGGTTCCACGATTCGGTTCTCTCAGCAACTTCTCAGGAGCTCATCGGGTTAGTGCAGGTCAGCGCGGTGGTACTCCGAGACCGACGGGAACTCCACCGCTTCGCCGGTCGTTGAACCCTGTGAGACACCACCGATGAGGAGGCACGTCATGGCACGCCCCGAAACCACCGCTCGCTTCGATTCCGACCTGGACGGTCAGAGCCCCGCAGCCGATCTCGTTCGCGTCTACCTGAACGGCATCGGACGGACCGCTCTGCTCACCGCAGCCGACGAGGTGGAATTGGCCAAGAGGATCGAGGCCGGCCTGTATGCCAAGCACCTGCTCGAGACGAAGAAGCGTCTGTCGGCGGCGAAGAAGCGCGACCTCGCGATCATCGTCCGCGAAGGACAGGCCGCTCGCAGCCACCTGCTCGAGGCGAACCTGCGCCTCGTCGTCTCGCTGGCGAAGCGTTACACCGGACGCGGTATGCCCCTGCTGGACCTCATCCAGGAGGGCAACCTCGGCCTGATCCGCGCAATGGAGAAGTTCGACTACGCGAAGGGCTTCAAGTTCTCGACCTACGCGACGTGGTGGATCCGTCAGGCCATCACCCGCGGAATGGCCGACCAGAGCCGCACGATCCGGCTCCCCGTCCACCTCGTCGAACAGGTCAACAAGCTCGCCCGCATCAAGCGTGAGCTGCACCAGCAGCTCGGCCGCGAGGCGACCGACGAGGAACTCGCCAACGAGTCGGGTATCCCCGTCGAGAAGATCGCCGACCTGCTCGACCACAGCCGCGACCCGGTGAGCCTCGACATGCCCGTCGGCAACGACGAGGAGGCCCCGCTGGGCGACTTCATCGAGGACGCCGAGGCGACGTCCGCCGAGACCGCCGTCATCGCCGGACTCCTGCACAGCGACGTCCGCAGCGTCCTCGCGACGCTCGACGAGCGCGAACAGCAGGTCATCCGGCTGCGCTACGGCCTCGACGACGGCCAGCCCCGCACCCTCGATCAGATCGGCAAGCTCTTCGGGCTGTCCCGTGAACGTGTCCGGCAGATCGAACGCGAAGTGATGGTCAAGCTCCGCGAAGGAGACCGCGCCGAGCGCCTTCGCGCCTACGCCAGCTGACCGGGCGCGTCAGCGGTATCCGATCCCCGAGAACCGGGCTGGGTTCTCGGGGATCGTTGCCGTTCGGGTGCCTTCTCCGTCAGGTGTTCGGCCGCCGGACTGCCGTCAGCGCAGACGGCGCGGTCCGAGGTCGAGCGGGTGCGGTTCGGGCCCGATCCGCACGTGCGCGTCGGTGAGTTCGGCTCCCACCACCGAGGCCAGGACCGGTTCGCACACCAGTTCGCGCACCTCGGGCAGGTCGTCGGCGAGCGCCGAGATCCTCTGGACGAAGTCGACGAGTGCCGGCTTGTTCACCGGTGCGGCATTGCGATAGCCCGAGAGCAACGGCGCCGCCTTCGGCGCGTCGATCAACTCGACCGCCTCGTCCTCCGTGAGCGGAAGAACCCGGTAGGCGCGGTCGCCGAGCAGGTCGGAGATCACACCGGCGAGACCGAACGAGATGAGCGAACCGAACGACGGGTCGTCCTGCACACGGATCGCGCAACCGATGCCCTTGTGGGCCATCCGCTGCACGTGCATCAACGGCTCCCCCGACACCGCGGCCAGGTCGCAATAGGCGATCCGTACCGAATCGGCGTCGACGAGATCGAGCCGGACCCCGGTCAGATCGGGCCGGTGCCGCCACTGCGCACCGGTGGCCTTGACCGCCACGGGGAAGCCGATCTCGTCCGCCGCCGCGACCGCCTCCTCCTCGGTGGTGACGGCGCGGAAGTCCGCGACCTCGACTCCGTAGCAGGACAGCAGCAGGGCCGCCTCGGTATCCGACAGGTAGCGACCCTCGGGAGTCGTCTCGAGCCAGCCGTCCACGAGCGCACGGGCGCGCTCGGGATCGATGCCCGCCGGTCGCACGACCTGCGAGGGCGGACGACTGCGCCATTTCGCGTACCGCCACGCCCGCCCCAGTGCGAGCGCCGCTCGTTCCGGACCGGGATAGGACGGCACGGATCCGCGGGTCGGGTTTCCGTCCGGTCCGCGCACGGCCAGGACGTCGGGGATACCCTCGGTCGCCAGGAAGGTCGTGACCACCGGCTTCTCCGACCCGGCGACGGCGTCGCGCAGGGCCTGCGCGTAGGGCTGGACGTCGACGGCGACCGGCGGGACGAAGACCGCGATCACCGAGTCGACATCGGGTGAGTCGAGCGCCCGGGCGACGGCTTCGGCGAATTCCTCGGGCGACGCCTGCGCGCCGAGATCCACCGCGTCCGGTGCCTGCAGACCCTGGCCGCGGGCGGCGTCGACGGCGAGCAGACCCAGGGCGGTGGAGTTGCCGACCACGGCGACGCGGGGACCCGCGGGCAGCGGCTGGTAACCGAACAGCAGGGCCGAGTCGAAGAGCTGGCCGATGGACTCGACCTGGACGACACCGGCCTGCTCGAACAGGTATCGCACGATGGTGTCGTCCATCTCCCCCGTCCGGGCGGCGAGCGCCGGCGGCACCGCGTGGCGGCCGCTCTTGACGGCGACGATCGGTTTGCTGCGCGCCACCCGCCGCGCGATGCGCGAGAACTTGCGCGGGTTGCCGAAACTCTCCAGATACAGCAGCACCACTTCGGTGGCAGGATCGGTGTCCCAGTACTGCAGCAGGTCGTTGCCGGACAGGTCGGCGCGGTTGCCGGCCGAGACGAAGGACGACAGTCCGACACCCGTCTTGGCGGCCTCGTCGAGGATCGCGATACCGAGGGCGCCGGACTGGCAGAAGAAACCGACGTTGCCGGACGCCGGGAGCACGGGCGCGAGGGTCGCGTTGAGTCGGATGGCGGGATCGTTGTTGGCGACACCGAGAGCATTCGGCCCGATGAGTCGCATACCGTGCGACCGCGCGGCCAGCGTGAGCCGCCGCTCGGCGTCGCGACCCTCCGGTCCGGTCTCGCCGAAACCGGACGAGACGACGAGCAGGGCCTTGACACCCTTCGCGAGACAGTCGTCGAGCACCGAGTCGATCGATTCGGCGGGGACGGCGGCGACCGCGAGATCGATCTCATCGGGGATGTCGCGGACGGTCGGGTAGGCGCGGACACCTCGGACGGACCGGTGTTCGGCGTTGACCGGGTAGACCGGCCCGGTGAACCCGCTGCGCAGCATGTTCACCAGCACGGCGTTGCCCACCTTGCGGCTGTCGGTGGAGGCACCGATGACGGCGACACTGCCGGGACCGAGGATGTTGCGCACGCTGCGCGCCTCGGCGGCGCGTTCGCGGGCGTTGCGGACCGAGACGAGGGCTTCGGTGGGGTCGATCGCGAACTCGAGCCGGACGACTCCCCCTTCGAAGCTGCGGCTGACCTGGTAGCCGGCTTCCCGGAAGACCGTGATCATGTGCCGGTTCTCGGCGAGGACCTCGGCGACGAAGGTGTGCAGTCCGTTCTCGGCGGCCGCGCCGGCGAGATGTTCGAGCAGGATCGGACCGAGACCGCGTCCCTGGTGAGCGTCGGCGACGGTGAAGGCCACCTCGGCGGAGAGACCGTCGCCCTCGTGCGAGAGTCCCTCGTACCGCCCGACGGCGATGATCTCGTCGCCGAGCACCGCGACGAACGCCACCCGGGACTTGTGGTCGACGACCGTGAAGTTGAACAGGTCCTTCTTCGAGATCGTCGGGTACGGACCGAAGTACCGCAGATAGCGGGTGCGTTCGGACAGTTTGCTGTGAAAGGCGACGATCGCGTCAGCGTCCTCGGGGACGATCGGCCGCAGGTGTACGACACCGCCGTCCGAGGCCAGCACGTCGGCGACCCAGTGCCGCGGATAGTCGCGGGCGCGCGCCAGCGCCGCCTCGCGCGCGGGGTCGGTCTCCCCTGTCGTCCCGGCACCCTGCGCGGGGGCCGCGCCCGTCGCAGACGCGGAGTCCGGTGCCGCCGAGGGATTCTGCCGGTCAGTCACGGGGGTCCTCCGGGTCCAGGCCGAGCAGCGGGAAGGCCGCCCGCCTCGTGGCGATGATCGCCGAATCGATGCGGGTCAGTGCGCGGTCCAGGGACGCGATCCCCGTTTCCGGTGTGCCACCGGGACCGTCCCACGGCAGGTACGAGACGTCGGAGCCCTCCCCCATGACCGTGGGCAGTTCGACGCTCGGGGCGAGAGCGCCGACGCGCTCGCTCCAGTCCGCCGGAACCGGGGTGCTCAGGTCGATCTCGCGGTCCAGCGCCGCGGCGATCAGGTGGGTCCACGCGCGCGGCACCACCCGCACGAGGCCGTAACCGCCGCCGCCCACGGCGAGCCAGCGACCCTCGCAGTAGCGGTCGGCGAGATCGCGCATCGCGAGATACGACGCGCGCTGGCCGTCGACGGTCAGGGAGAGATCGGCCAGAGGGTCCTCGCGGTGGCTGTCGGCACCGCACTGACTGATGAGTATCTGGGGGCGGAACGCCGCGACCGCGCCCGGCACGACGGCATGGAAGGCGCGCAACCACAACGCGTCCACGGTGCCCGGCAGTACCGGCAGATTGATCGCGGTGCCCTCGGCCGGACCCGAACCGACCTCGCTGGACCACCCGGTGTTGGGCCACAGCGTCGCGGGATGCTGGTGCAGGGAGATGGTCAGGACGCGGGGATCGCCGAGGAATGCGTGCTGCACACCGTCGCCGTGGTGGGCGTCGACGTCGATGTAGGCGATGCGGTCGTAGCCGTGGTCGAGCAGCCACGAGATCGCGATGGCGGCGTCGTTGTAGACGCAGAACCCGGCGGCCCAGTCGGCCATCGCGTGGTGCATGCCGCCCCCGATGCTCACCGCACGGCGGGCCCGGCCGCTCGCGATCTCGCGTGCGGCCGCGAGGGTTCCCCCGGCGAGCGTCGCGCTGGCCTCGTGCATACGGGGGAAGATCGGGTTGTCCTCGGTGCCGAGACCGTGGGGTGCGTCGGCCGGGGGTGCCGCTCCCTCCGGAGCGGAACCCGCGCGCTTGACCGCGTCGACGTAGGACGAGGTGTGGATGCGCAGCAGATCGGTGTCGTCCGCAGGGGACGGGCGGACCGTCTCGACGCCTTCGAGGAGACCGAGACTGCGGGACAGCGCCATCGTGAGATCGAGACGCGTGGGGTTCATCGGATGTGTCGGACCCCACCGGTAGTCGAGGTAGTCGGGGCTCCACACCACTATCCGATCGCCGCTCAGCTGTGTCGTACCGCCCGCCGCGGTGGAGCTCGTGGTCATGGACACAGACGCTACTGGTCCACCCACGGACATGCGAGCCTCGGAGGGCGCCCCCACCGTCCTGTTCGCACGGTTAGAATCGGCCCAGACGAAGGGGTGTGAGAGTGAAGGACCTGGTCGATACAACGGAGATGTATCTCCGGACCATCTACGACTTGGAAGAGGAAGGCGTGGTGCCGCTGCGCGCGCGTATCGCCGAGCGCCTCGAACAGAGCGGACCGACGGTCAGCCAGACCGTGGCCCGCATGGAACGCGACGGCCTGCTCCGGGTCGCCGGCGACCGCCACCTGCAGCTCACCGAGAAGGGCCGCGATCTCGCGGTCTCGGTCATGCGCAAGCACCGGCTCGCGGAACGGCTTCTCGTGGACGTGATCGGTCTCGACTGGGAGAACGTGCACGCCGAGGCCTGCCGCTGGGAACACGTGATGAGCGAGGAGATCGAGCGCCGTCTCGTGGAGGTGCTCAACAACCCGACCACCTCCCCCTACGGCAACCCCATTCCAGGACTGGCCCAGCTCGGCCTCGACCGCACGGCGGTCCTCGACGAGAAGCTGGTGCGGTTGACGGACATCCCGCACGGCAAGCCGACCGCGGTCGTGGTACGCCGGCTCGCGGAGTACGTCCAGTCCGACCCCGAGGTCATCGCGCGACTGCGTGAGGCCGGTGTGGTCCCGGACGCGCGGGTTACAGTCGAGACGCGACCGGGCTCGGTGTCCATCACCGTGGCCGGTCACGACAGCTTCGAGCTTTCCGACGAGATGGCCCACGCCGTGCAGGTGAAGCAGGTCTGACCCAGGCCCCTTTTCGCATGTCCGGTACGGGCGTGCGAAAAGGGGATGTCCAGCGTGAGACTTCTGGTGACCGGCGGCGCCGGCTATGTGGGCAGCGTGTGCACGACCGTGTTGCTCGAGCAGGGCCACGACGTCGTGGTCGTCGACGACCTGTCCACCGGGAACGCCGAAGCGGTGCCCACCGGTGCCGAGTTCGTCGAGGGCGACATCGCGGCCGTCGCCGACGAACTGCTCTCCGGATCCCGTTTCGACGGCGTCCTCCACTTCGGTGCACAGTCCCTCGTCGGCGAGTCGGTGGAGTTCCCCGAGAAGTACTGGCAAGGCAACGTGGTGACCACCCTGGCCCTGCTCGAGGCCGTCCGCCGCTCGGGTACCCCACGGTTGGTGTTCTCCTCCACCGCCGCGACCTACGGCGAACCCGACAGCGTGCCGATCACCGAGGACGCGCCCACCCGGCCGACCAACCCGTACGGTGCGTCGAAGCTCGCCATCGATCATGCGATCTCCTCGTACGCGCACGCTCACGGTCTCGCGGCGACGAGTCTGCGGTACTTCAACGTCGCGGGCGCCTACGGCGGCGCCGGGGAGAACCGGGTCGTCGAGACGCATCTGATCCCACTCGTGCTGCAGGTCGCTCTCGGTGTGCGCGATCACATCTCGGTCTTCGGCACCGACTGGCCGACCAAGGACGGCACCGCGGTGCGCGACTACATCCACGTCAAGGATCTCGCCGACGCCCACGTACTGGCACTGACGAAGTCCGAACCCGGCCGCCACGGCATCTACAACCTCGGCAGCGGAGAGGGCTTCACCGTCCGCGAGGTCATCTCGGCGTGCGAGCGAGTCACGGGCCTGCCGATCGCAGCGGTCGACGCGCCGCGCCGTGCCGGTGATCCGGCCGTGCTCATCGCCTCGAGCAGCCGCGCGATCTCCGAGCTCGGGTGGAACCCCCAGCACACCGATCTCGACGAGATCGTCTCCGATGCGTGGGAGTTCACCCGGTCTCTCGGCGACCGGCTGCACGCTGCTCGACGCTGATCGAGGACACGGCTCCGGTTCAGGACGGTTCGTCGCCGCGCGGCAGTTCGAGTCCCAGCCGCGCCGCGATCTCGTGTCCGGTCTCCGCGAGGCCACGGATCGACTCGGGACGCAGTCCCGCCTGCAGGGCCTGGTCGAGCAGATCCGAAAGCCGGTGGCGGGGATCGGATTCGAGGGCCGCTGCGAGCGCGACCCCGGCGAGCGGACCGTCGCCGCGCACGTAAGCGCCGAAGCCGACAAGCGCGGCGGCATCGGCGCGCTCGGGATCGGGCAGGGCCCGGGCGAGCTCGGTCCACAGACGCTCCGCCGGCCGTGCGAGCGGTCCGGTCGCAAGTCCCATGGCGGCGTCGCGCACCGTGCGGTTGGCGAGCAGGACGGCCAGCTCGGCGATGTCGGACGCGCTGGGATCCGTTCCGCCGGCGTACGTCTCGATGTGTGCGAGCACGGTTTCGAGTTCGAGACGGTCGGCGCGTTCGCCGCCGCCCTCGCGGGCACAGCGTTCGTACTCGCGGTCGCGGGTCTCGACGACCTCGTCGATACACCGCGCGACTTCCTGTCTCACCGCCGGCGGATACGGCGCGAGCAGTGCGGCGAGCTCGGTGCGGGAGCCTCGGATCGGGCTGCCCTCGAACACCCGGGCCACCGCGACCACCGAGGACCCGGGATCGGCCACGCTGCCGGTGATGTTCTGGCCGGGCACGAACCAGGTCGCTCCACCGGTGATCTCCGGTAGCGCGTACACCCCCGCCAGGTCGATGCCGACGGCGTCGAGATGGTCGGCGAAGTCGTCGACGAGCCTGCACACGTCGGCGATCACCGGATCGTGCCGGTCGATGAGGTCGTCGTCCACGAGAACGGCCACCACAGATTCCGCGCCCTCGCGGGCACAGACGGCGCAGAAGCGCCGGAACGCCGCGCGCATGGGTTCCGGGACCGACTCTCCGGGCCGGGGCAGGACGAGGTCGTGTCGCATCACGGCGCCGATACTCGCCACCTTCCCGTTCGGGCGGGTCGGAGCGTCACCCGTCGGGGTCAGGCACATCACGACGATCGAACGCATCGGCGGGAAGCCCATGAGGGCGGGCAGGGCGGCGATCACGTCACCGACATCGGTGAGACGGAGGGGATGCGACGACGAAGGCGTGGAAGTTGTCATGCTCGAACCGTGGCCCATCGGCCCGAGCGGAAAGCGACTCCCGGGGTCGTTCCGCGGCCTTCTGGGGATGAACCGGCCGGCTGTGGACAACTCCGCGACCGGCATCGTCGACCCGTGCCGAACGGACGATCCCGTCGGTGAACGCTGTTAGGGTGCGCGCCCGGCCCCGTCAGGGGCGGGCGGCGAAGTCGACGGCCTCCCGGAACACGAGGTCGAGATTGTCGGCGTCGGGCGGCGCCGCGTCGAAGGACAGGTACGTGACCGTCACACGCACGTCCCCGATCTGCGCGATCCGCGCGGCCATCGACTGCGTCATGCCACCCGATCCCCTGCCGGAGTCGACCGTGCGGGTCAGGGCCAGCGTCTCGGCCCCGTCGACGGCTATGGCGGGATCGTCGCCGAGGACGGTCGAGACGGTCGAGGTGATCCCCCGCACGGTGGCGTCCACCTGCGAGCACTCGGTGAGATAGGTGCGGTACTCGCCGACGTCCGGAGCGGAACGGGTGACCTCGACACTGATCGTCGCGCGACTGGCGTTGTCGGTACCGACCACCATGGCGGTGCTCTCGGGGCCGTAATTCTGCGGGGGCGGCAGACATCCGCCCGGATCGACCTTCGAGCCGGGCTGGATCCCGGTCAGGTCGGGCGCTGCCTGCGCCACGGCCTCCGGTGGGAGGACCACCGCGACGTACGGTTCGGGAAAACGTTCGGGAGGAAGCACCAGCTCGCCCGGTGCCCGGACAATCGCGGGTGCAGGTGCAGGCGCGGTTCCCGTCAGGGCTGCCGGTTCGGGCCGGGGGTCGCCGGAGACGGTCTGGGAGCAGGCGGATGCGAGCATCAGGCACGCTGTCGCCACCGCGCTTCGGGCGGCCGATGCGCGGCGCCTCGGACGAGTGTCGCGTCGGGTCACCCGAACCTCCCTCGGTCGTCGACGTCGGGCAGGATGTGCGCCCCGGAATCGGTCGTCGTAGCGTCGATTAGACTCGAACACCACCATGCCACGTCGGGTGACCCCGGCGGAGATGCCGAGACGAAGTGTGATCGGAGTGGTTCGCAGATGGACGAACAGTCCCGCATGTACGAGCTGGAATTCCCGGCTCCGCAGCTCACCTCCCCGGAAGGTGAGGGGCCGGTCCTCGTGCACGGTCTCGAAGGTTTCGCCGACGCGGGACACGCGGTGCGCCTGGCGACCACGCACCTGCGCGAGAGTCTGGAGACCGAGCTCGTCGCGTCGTTCGCCGTCGACGAACTGATCGACTACCGGTCGCGTCGGCCGCTCATGACGTTCAAGGCCGACCACTTCTCGGACTACGCCGAGCCCGAACTGAACCTGTACGCGCTCATCGATGAGGCCGGCACCCCGTTCCTGCTGCTCGCGGGTGCCGAGCCGGATCTGAAGTGGGAGCGTTTCATCACCGCGGTGCGGTTGCTCGCCGAGCAGTTCGGGGTGCGGCGGACCATCGGACTCAACGCGATCCCCATGGCGATCCCGCACACCCGGCCGTTGGCGGTCACCGCGCACTCGACGAACAAGGACCTCATCGCGGGGCACCACCGTTGGTCGGGCGAGCTCCAGGTGCCCGCGGGAGTGTCGTCGCTGCTCGAATACCGCATGGGCCAGCACGGGCACGAGTCCGTAGGCTTCTCCGTCCACGTGCCGCACTATCTCGCCCAGACCGACTATCCGGCGGCCGCCGAAACGCTGCTGACGAACGTCGCAGAGGTCGGCGGTCTCGAGCTGTCTCTGCAGGCGCTCGGTGAGGCCGCGGCGCGGGTGCGGGAGCAGATCGACGAGCACATCGAGGACAATGCCGAGGTCCTCGGCGTGGTACACGCGCTCGAGCGGCAATACGACAGCTACGTCGCCGCCCAGGAACAGCAGACCTCTCCCCTGCCGACCGACGAGAGTCTGCCGACGGGTGAGGAGATCGGGGCGGAGTTCGAGCGGTTCCTCGCCGAATACGACCGGCGCGGCGCCGGTCCCGGCGGCGATCTCCCCGGTCCGGACGACGGAAGAACCGGCGACGGCGAATTCGGCGAGTTCGACCCGGACGACGGGGACGATTCCGCTCCGCGTTGACACCACGGCGGGTTCGCCGGATGTTTCATGATCATCACAATCGTCGTTGTCGACGTCACATACAGACATGTACGCTTCGGCGACATGCCACAGTGGTAGTTGTGTCCGGCTCTCGGCCACGGGTCGGGCAGCCTGACTACCACCACGCGATCACCGACGTCGCAGGAGACGCTCATGGTTCCACCGCGCGCCCGGACGCTCCGCCCGGTTCCGGACAACGAACCCCGCATCGTGTTCCGCACGATCCACGGTTACCGACGCGCGTTCCGCCTGGCCGGAAGCGGTCCCGCACTGCTGCTCGTACACGGAATCGGTGACGACTCGTCGACCTGGCAGGACGTGATCCCGCACCTGGCGGAGAAGTACACCGTGATCGCCCCCGACCTGCTCGGGCACGGTCGATCCGACAAGCCGCGGGCCGACTACTCGGTGGCCGCCTACGCGAACGGTATGCGCGACCTGCTGTCGGTCCTCGGGATCGAATCGGTCACGGTGATCGGCCATTCGCTCGGCGGCGGGGTGGCGATGCAGTTCGCCTACCAGTTCCCGCACATGGTCGAGCGTCTGGTGCTCGTCGCGTCCGGCGGTGTCACCAAGGACGTCCATCTTGCCCTGCGGCTGATCTCGGTGCCGATCGTCAGCGAAGCGCTGCGGGTCCTGCGACTGCCCGGGGCGATGCCCGTCCTGCGCGCTGCCGGCGCGATGCTGAACCGGGTCAACGGATCGCCACTGAGGCCCGGTGCCCTGCTGCACGACACCTCGGATCTGGTGCGCGTACTGGGGAACCTCCCCGACCCCACGGCCTACGAAGCGTATTTGCGCACGCTGCGCGCGGTGGTCGACTGGCGCGGTCAGGTGGTGACCATGCTCGACCGCTGTTATCTGACGGAGAACCTTCCCGTCCAGCTCATCTGGGGCGATCACGACAGCGTCATCCCCATCGCCCACGCCTATCTCGCGCATTCGGCCATGCCCGGTTCACGTCTCGAGATCTTCCGGGGCTCCGGCCACTTCCCGTTCCGCGACGACCCGCTGCGCTTCCTGCGGGTGGTCGAGAACTTCCTGGAGACCACCGCTCCCCTGGAGTTCGACCTCGACCGCTGGCGCCGGCTCCTCGTGTCGGGTGTGAGCGAGTCGCAGATCAGCGGTGGCCCGGAGACCCGCATGGCGGTGCTCGGCGCGATGGGTTCGGACGAGCGCAGCGCCACCTGACCTGCACTACACGCCGGGCCACGCGACCCGCGGCGGTGGGTCGGGTCCTTCCGACTAGCCTGGAGAAGTGCTGCTTCCCGATCTGATACCCGACCCCGTCGACGACGACGCGCTGTTCGACGCGTTCACCACCTGGACGACGGATCGTGGCATCTCGCTGTATCCGGCGCAGGAGGAAGCGCTCATGGAGCTCGTCGCCGGCTCCAACGTCATCCTCGCCACGCCCACCGGCTCGGGAAAGTCGATGGTAGCGCTCGGCGCGCACTTCTTCGCGCTCGCTGCCGGGAAGCGCACCTTCTACACCGCCCCGATCAAGGCGCTCGTGAGCGAGAAGTTCTTCGCCCTGTGTGACATCTTCGGTGCCGACAAGGTCGGCATGATGACCGGCGACGCATCGGTCAACGCCGGAGCGCCGATCATCTGCGCGACCGCCGAGATCGTCGCGAATCTCGCGTTGCGCGAGGGACCGGACTCCGACATCGGCCAGGTCGTGATGGACGAGTTCCACTTCTACTCCGAACCCGACCGCGGGTGGGCGTGGCAGGTTCCGCTCATCGAGTTGCCGCACGCGCAGTTCCTGCTCATGTCCGCGACGCTCGGCGACGTGACCTTCCTACAGAAGGATCTGACCCGCCGCACCGGACGGCCGACGGTGGAGGTCTCGGGCTCCGAACGACCCGTCCCGTTGACCTTCTCGTACTCGCAGGCACCCATCGGTGAAGCGATCGAAGAACTTGTCACCACCCATCAGGCACCCGTCTACGTCGTGCACTTCACCCAGGCCGCGGCCCTCGAGCGCGCCCAGGCCCTGACCAGCGTGAACATGTGCACGAAGGCCGAGAAGGAGGCGATCGCCACCGCGCTGGGCGACTTCCGGTTCTCCACCGGCTTCGGCAAGACCCTCTCGCGTCTCGTCCGGCACGGTATCGGTGTGCACCATGCGGGCATGCTGCCGAAGTACCGGCGCCTGATCGAGAAGCTCGCGCAGGACGGGCTCCTGAAGGTCATCTGCGGAACCGACACGCTCGGCGTCGGCATCAACGTGCCGATCCGCACCGTGTTGCTCACGGGCCTGACGAAGTTCGACGGCACCCGCACCCGGCAGCTCAAGGCGCGCGAGTTCCACCAGATCGCCGGTCGCGCAGGCCGCGCGGGATACGACACGATGGGCACCGTCGTCGTACAGGCCCCCGAGCACGAGATCGAGAACGTCCGGGCCCTCGCCAAGGCCGGGGACGACCCGAAGAAGCGCCGGAAGGTGCAGCGCAAGAAGGCACCCGAAGGGTTCGTCTCGTGGGGCGAGGGCACCTTCGACAAGCTGATCGCGGCGTCGCCCGAACCGCTGCAGTCGCGGTTCTCGGTGAGCAACTCGATGCTGCTCAACGTCATTGCGCGACCGGGCAACTGCTTCGACGCGATGCGGCATCTGCTCGAGGACAACCACGAACCCCGTCCGTCGCAGCGCAAGCACATCCTCAAGGCGATCTCGCTGTACCGGGGCCTGCTCCAAGCGGGTGTGGTGCAGCAACTCGACGAGCCCGACGAGTTCGGGCGCCGGGCCCGCCTCACCGTCGACCTGCAGCGCGACTTCGCGCTCAACCAGCCGCTGTCGCCGTTCGCCCTCGCAGCGATCGAACTGCTCGACGTCGACTCCCCCACCTACGCGCTCGATGTGGTGTCGGTCATCGAATCGACCCTCGACGATCCCCGTCAGGTGCTCATGGCGCAGCAGCATGCCGCACGCGGTGAGGCCGTCGCACAGATGAAGGCCGACGGCATCGAGTACGACGAGCGGATGGAACTGCTCGAGGAGATCACCTGGCCCAAGCCGCTCGTGGAGCTGCTCGAGCCGGCCTTCGAGACGTACCGGGGTGGGCATCCCTGGGTGTCGGAGTTCCCCCTCTCGCCGAAGTCGGTGGTGCGCGACATGATCGAGCGCAGCATGACCTTCTCCGAGATGGTCTCGCACTACGGCCTGGCCCGCTCCGAGGGGCTGGTCCTGCGCTATCTCGCCGACGCCTACCGCGCGCTGCGGCAGACGGTGCCGGACGCCGCGCGCACGGAGGAACTCGAGGACATCATCGAGTGGCTCGGCGAGCTGATCCGGCAGGTCGACTCATCGTTGCTCGACGAGTGGGAGTCCCTCACCCATCCCGGGGTGGAATCCGACGACCAGCAGATCGCGTTCGGCGTCGACTCCCCTCGCCCGTTGTCCGCGAACGTCCGCGCGTTCAAGGTCATGGTCCGCAACGCGATGTTCAAGCGGGTCGAGCTGGCCTCGCGTCGACGCTGGGACGAACTCGCGGCCCTCGGCGACGGTCTCGACGCCGAGGACTGGGAAGACCTGCTCGAGCTGTACTTCGACGAGTACGACGAGATCGGTACCGGCCCCGACGCGCGTGGACCGCTGCTGTTCACCGTCGAGATGGGTCCCGAGTTGTGGCGGGTGCGTCAGACCCTGCACGATCCGCAGGGCGATCACGGCTGGGCGTTGATCGGCGAGGTGAACCTCCGCGAGTCCGATGCGGCCGGTGAAGTGGTGTTCGACGAGTTCGAGATCGTCGAGGGCTGATCGTCGCAGGCGGCGGACCTCGGGAGCGGTAGCCTGACTCGGTGAGCGAACCGACCGTGCAACCCTTCCGCTTGGCCTACGTCCCGGGTGTCACCCCCGCGAAGTGGGTGCGGGTGTGGAACGAGCGGATGCCGGACGTCCCGATCGAACTGGTCCCCGTCGAACCCACGGCCGGTGCGGATCCGCTACGCGAGGACGTCGCCGACATCGCGCTGCTGCGCCTGCCGCTGCAGCGGGACGGCCTGTCGGTCATCCCGCTCTACACCGAGGTCTCCGTCGTAGTGGTGCCCAAGGAGCACGTGTTCGCGGCGGTCGACGAGGTGTCGGTGTCCGACCTCGCCGACGAGACGGTGCTGCATCCGCTCGACGACGTGCTCGACTGGGTCGCCCTACCCGGTGAGGAGGCGTTCGAGCGGCCCGCGACCACCGAGGACGCGATCTCGCACGTCGCCTCGGAGGTGGGTGTGCTCGTCACGCCGCAGTCGCTCGCCCGCCTGTACCACCGCCGCGACCTGACCTACCGTCCCGTCGTCGACGCGCCCGCGTCCCAGGTGGGTCTCGTGTGGGTCACCGACCGGACGACCGATCACGTCGACGAGTTCGTGGGCATCGTCCGGGGACGGACGGCCAACAGTTCCCGTGGCCGCAGCGATTCCGAGCCGGACGCCGAGTCGGGCGGCACCTCGCGTCGTGGCGAACGCAAGGGCTCGACCCCGAAGCGCCGCGCGCCCGAGCCCAAGACGTCCCGCCGGGCGGGGACGTCCGCGCGGAAGCGCCCCGGGAAGCCTCGGCGTGGTCGGCGCTGAGGGGGTCTTCGTCAGGAGACGGGGCGGCAGGTCGGCGGGACGCAGCCACGGATGGTGTCGGCGAGGATGCGGTAGTCGACTCCGCGTGGGGACGACGAGCGGAACACCAGCCCGATCCGGCGGCCGGGTGCCGGGTCCGCGAAGTGCGCGACCTCGAGGTCTCCCCGGGCAGTTTCGACGGCGACCGCGGAGGCCGGGACGAGGGTGATGCCCAATCGTCCTGCGACGCAGCGCACCACGGTGGACAGGGAGGTCGCGCGGGTGTCGCCGAGTGCCGGTCGCGCGTCGATGGACCGGCACAGGTCGAGTGTCTGGTCGCGCAGGCAGTGGCCTTCGTCGAGCAGCAGCAGTTGTGCGTCGTCGAGCGCGGAGACCGAGAGGTCGGTGCGCCCGGCGAGTTCGTGTCCGGTCGGCAGGACGAGGACGAAATCCTCGTCGTACAGCGGCACTTCGATGACACCCGAGACGTCTGCGGGCAGGGCGAGGACGGCGACGTCGAGGGTTCCGGCGCGCAGGGCGTCGAGGAGACGCGCGGTCTGGTCCTCGACGACCTGCAGCGACAGCGCCGGCATCGCCCGGTCGAGTGCGGGCAGGATCTCGGGCAGGACGTAGGGCGCGACGGTGGGGATCAGGCCCACCCGCAGCGGGCCCGAGAGTCCGTCGGACACTCCTGCAGCCGCGGCGACGAAGCCGTCGGCGGCGTCGAGTACCACCTCCGCGTAGGGAAGCAGGCGCGCTCCCACCGGTGTCACGAGCACGCGGCGGGTGCTCCGCTCGATGAGCTGGACGCCGAGGCCGTTCTCGAGAGCCGCCAGCCCCTGGGACAGGGTGGGCTGGCTGACCTCGAGTCGCGCTGCTGCCGTGCCGAAGTGGCGGTAGGTGGCCACCGCGACGAAGGCACGCAGCTGCGAGAGGGTGGGCTGGTAGCTCTGATCGGTCACGCCTATCAGTGTAGTGCGACCTATCGTCTCTACCTTTCGCAGCTATCGGACGGTCGTGCGTCGACCACGAGACGGGCGCTCGCTGCGCCGACTGCCAGGTCCTACGACGCCGAGCCCGCCGCTCTTCCGGCAGCGAGGTCGTCCTCGTCCAGCACGACCTCGATCTCGCCACCGAACTCCACACCGGGAGCGAGCGGCAGCCGGTCGCCGCTCCAGAACCGGCCGGGGTCGTACCAGTTGCTCCCCCGGTGCCGTTGCCGCAGCAACCCCATCTCCTCCAGCGTCAGCCCCACCACTTCGGCGCAGTACGCGCTCTCGAGCCCACCGGACGGTACGGCCGCCCGGCGACGGCGCGGTAGCCGGCCCGCGAACCATCGCCCCGTGAGTTTCGTCGTCGACGGGAACGGTGTGCCGTCGAGCCGCGCGATCGTGCGCAGCAGCTGGTCCTCCTGGTCCGGGGTGACCGCCACCGAGACCTGACGCAGCCAGCCGCGCTGGCCGTAACGCGCGGCCCACACCTGCACCGCACTGCGCAGGTCGTGCAACTGCACGCCGCGCTGGTGCCGCCCGGTCCACATGTCCGGGAGACTGCGTCCGAGCTCGGCGTGCCACATCAGCGGCGGCAGGTCCTCGAGCGCGACCGTCATCCCCACGTGGTTCACCGGTGCGTTGGTCAGCGTCTGGATTGCTCGGTCGGCCGGGGTGGCGCCGCGGAAGATCCACAGGTCCCCCGTGCGGGTCGTCGCCACGGCCTCGTCGAGGGTGAGACGCGAACGCGCACCGGCGGACCGATCTGCCGACGAAGTGTCCATGCCGTCAGCCTGCCATGCCCGACGGCCGCTGGGGTCGTCCCCATGACCCCGACGGACCGCTAGGGTCGCCCCATGGCACTGCGCGGTGGCAAGTGGTGGAAGCTCGTCGGACTCGCTGGGATCGTGGGAGTCGCGGCGACCGGTGCTGTCGCCGCCCGCAACGAGCGACAGCGACGGAACTACAGCCCCGACGAGGTGCGTTCGGTGTTGCACGAGCGCTATGCCCGTTCGCTCGCCGCACGCGACGGCAGCGCCGAACTCCCCCTCGCCGAGGTACCGATCGGGCCGAAGGAAAAGATCAGCCGAGTGCTGCGGCGATTCCGTCGGCGAGATCGGTGATCTGCTCGTCGGTCATCACGAACGACGGGGAGATCTGCATCGCGCCCTGACCGGCCGCGCGTCCCGAGATCCCGTGCTGCCGCAGGGTCTTGACGAAACCGAGCGCCTCGGACGGATCGGTGAGCTGCACGGCCGCCACCGCACCGAGGCCGCTGCGCACCTCCGCCACCCGCGGGTGGTCCGCCAGCGGAGCGAGCTTCTCGTGCAGCGTCCGCTCGATCCGCGCCGCCTCGGCGAGCAGATTCTCACGCTCGATGATGTCGAGGTTGGCGAGGGCGGCCGCTGCGGCTGCAGCATGCCCGCCGTAGGTGTATCCGTGGCGCCACCACACGTCTCCGGCGAAGAACGGTTCGGCGACGCGCGGAGCGACGAACAGGGCGCCCATCGGCAGGTAGCCGGAGGGGAGTCCCTTGGCGGTGGTGGCCATGTCGGGCTCCAGGTCGAATCGCGACGACGCGAACCACGAACCACCGATACGACCGAAGCCGGTGACCACCTCGTCGACGACGAACAGGATGTCGTGGTCGCGGCAGATGTCGCGGATCTCGGCGAGATAGCCGTCCGGCGGCAGGTACACCCCGCCCGCACCGATGACGGGTTCGCAGAAGAAGGCCGCGATGGAGTCGGCACCGACCGAATCGATGAGTTCGAGCAGCGCCTTGGCGTCGTCCCAGGCAACCCGCGCGGTGTCCTCCCACAGGCGGCCGTAGCCCTCACCGTTGACGGGGATACCGGCGAGCGAGGTGCCGCCGACGTGCATGCCGTGGTACGCCTTCTCGCGCGAGACCAGCAGCCGCTTGCCGGGCTTCCCGACCTCCTGCCAGTACCGCCGCGCGAGCTTGGCCGCCGAGTCGACGGAGTCGGATCCACCGGAGGTGAAGAAGATCTTGCTGCCCGGAACCGGGGCGATCCCCGCGAGACGCTCGGCGAGTTCGACGGCGGGTTCGGAGGTCAGATCGCCGAAGTTCGAGTAGTGGGCGAGCTTGGCGACCTGCGCTGCGATCGCGTCGCCGATCTCGGTGCGGCCGTGACCGACATTGGTGAACCACAGTCCGGCGGTGGCATCGAGGTAACGGTTGCCGGCGTCGTCCCAGATGTACGCGCCTTCCCCGCGCGACACGACGAATGCGCCGTCCCGTTCGATCGCGCCCATATCGGCGAATCCGTGCCACAACGCACCCACGACCAACTCCCGTCCACGACGATCACGACACCCGCCATCGTATGCGGAGGAAACGACTCTGGCGCCGGAGGCCCGTACCCGCCACCCTGGTGCCATGACCGAGTTCCGCTTCTCCGTCAACATCTTCGAGGTCGGGTCTCCCGATGCGTTCGTTCGCTGGTGCCGCGCCGTCGAGGACGCGGGTTTCGACGCGGTGTACGCGGCCGACCATCTCGGTGTCCCCGCGCCGTTCCCCGTCCTGGTCGCCGCCGCCGGTGCCACCGAGCGTCTGCGGGTCGGCACGATGGTGCTCAATGCCGGTTTCTGGAATCCGGCACTGCTCGCCCGCGAGATCGCGACCACCGATCTGCTCACCGGCGGCCGGCTCGAGGTCGGCCTCGGCGCAGGCCACATGAGATGGGAGTTCGAGGCGGCCGGGATCGAGTGGGAGCGCTTCGACGAGCGCGCCGAGAGACTCGAATCCACCGTGCAGGAACTGCAGCGATCGTTCACCGGGTCCGGCTTCGACGAGCAGGCAGCGCTGCGCGAAGCGTTCGACCTGCCCGTACTCCGGCCGATGCAACGGCGCGGATTCGGCGGCTACGGTCCGCCCCTGATCGTCGGAGGCACCGCGACCGGATCTTTTCCGTCGTCGCCGCCCACGCCGACATCGTGAGTGTCGCGGGTGCCGTCCTGCTGCCGGGGAGGCCACCGGGGACGTTCCGCATCGCCACCGCGGCCGAGGCCGACGACCTGCTCGACTCGCCGTTCGTGCTGATCGGGACGGTCGACGAGATGGCCGGGCAGATCCTGCACAGCCGGGAGCGCTACGGGTTCACCCACTTCACGGTCCACGCCCCGTACCGGGAGACCTTCGGTGAAGTGATCGGCCGGGTGCGTGCTCTGGCGGGCCGACCACCTGGCCTGCCTGCCCTCCCCGACCGGCCCCGACCGGGTCGTTTCGCTAGGCTGTGTGATCAGCATGTCCATCTCCCCCGCCCCGAATCGTCGCGAACTGCGCGCTGCCCTGTCCGAGGTCTCCCTCCGCGACGAGAACCGCCTCCGTCGCAGGCTCGACCGGGCGCGGGGCGGCGAGGCGCTGACCGAGGTCGCCGCCGAGATCGAGACCGCCCGCGCCCGGCTCACGTCCCGTGCGTCGTCGGTCCCGGAGATCCGTTATCCCGAGGACCTACCGGTCTCGCAGCGCAAGGACGACATCGCCGCCGCGATCCGCGACCACCAGGTCGTAGTGGTCGCCGGAGAGACCGGTTCGGGCAAGACGACGCAGATCCCGAAGATCTGCCTCGAACTCGGGCGCGGGGTTCGCGGCCTGATCGGCCACACCCAGCCGCGCCGTATCGCCGCGCGCGCCGTCGCCGAGCGACTCGCGGAGGAACTGGACACCGAGCTCGGCGACGCCGTCGGATACACGGTGCGCTTCAACGATCAGGTCACCGAGTCGACACTCGTCAAGCTGATGACCGACGGCATCCTCCTCGCCGAGATCCAGCGCGACCGCCTGCTGCGCCAGTACGACACGCTCATCATCGACGAGGCGCACGAGCGCAGCCTCAACATCGACTTCCTGCTCGGCTACCTCGCGCAGCTGCTTCCGCGTCGCCCCGACCTGAAGGTGATCATCACCTCGGCGACGATCGACCCCGAACGTTTCGCGCGCCACTTCGCCGGCGCGAACGGCACGCCTGCCCCCATCGTGGAGGTCTCCGGCCGCACCTATCCCGTCGAGGTGCGTTACCGGCCGCTGACCGTCGAGGTGGGCGACACGCTGGTCGACCGCGACCCCGTCGACGCGGTGTGCGAGGCCGTCGAGGAACTCCAGCGCGAGGGCGACGGCGACATCCTGGTCTTCCTCTCCGGCGAGCGCGAGATCCGCGACACCGCCGACGCACTGCGCGACCGCAAGCTCCGCAACACCGAGATCCTCCCGCTCTACGGACGCCTGTCGGCGGCCGAACAGCACCGGGTCTTCGCACCGCACACGGGCCGGCGGGTCGTGTTGTCCACCAACGTCGCCGAGACGTCCCTGACGGTTCCCGGTATCCGCTACGTCGTCGACCCCGGCACCGCACGTATCTCGCGGTACTCGGTGCGGACGAAGGTGCAGCGACTGCCGATCGAGCCGATCTCGCAGGCCTCGGCGCGGCAGCGCGCCGGACGGTGCGGTCGTGTCGCCGACGGCATCTGCATCCGTCTGTACTCGGAGGACGACTTCGACGGCCGGCCGGAGTTCACCGAGCCCGAGATCCTGCGCACCAACCTCGCGTCGGTAGTGTTGCAGATGACGGCGCTCGGTCTCGGCGACATCGAGGCGTTCCCGTTCGTGGAGGCCCCGGATCCCCGCGCGATCCGCGACGGCATCGCTCTGCTCGAGGAGCTCGGCGCGCTCGAACCCGCCAAGAAGGGCGAGACGCCGCGCCTGACCGCGACGGGCCGCGAGATCGCCCGCCTGCCCGTCGATCCGCGCATGGCCCGCATGATCGTCGAGGGCCACCGGAACGGATGTCTGCGCGAGGTGCTCATCATCGTCGCGGCCCTGTCGATCCAGGACGTGCGCGAACGCCCGACCGAGTTCCAGCAGGCCGCCGACGAGAAGCACGCCCGGTTCGCGGTCGAGGGCTCGGACTTCCTGGCCTTCCTGCGATTGTGGGACTACCTGAAGGAGCAACGGCGGGAACTGTCGTCGAGCAGGTTCCGCAGGTTGTGCCGCGACGAGTTCCTGCACTGGTTGCGGATCCGTGAGTGGCAGGACCTGCAGGGGCAGCTCCGTCAGATCACTGTCGACATGGGCTGGCAGACGCACCACCGCGACGTGAATCCCGACGACGTCCACAAGTCCCTGCTTGCAGGTCTGCTGTCGCACATCGGTCTTCGCGAGGGCGACAAGCGCGACTTCCTCGGTGCCCGCGGCGCACGGTTCGCCGTCTTCCCGGGATCGTCGTTGTTCAAGAAGCCTCCGCGCTGGGTCATGGCCGCCGAACTCGTGGAGACCTCACGGCTGTGGGCGCGGACGGCCGCGCGCATCGAACCCGAATGGGTCGAGAAGCTCGCTCCGCACCTGGTCAAGCGCACCTACTCGGAGCCGCACTGGTCGACGCGCCGCGAGTCGGCGATGGCCTACGAACGCGTCACGCTCTACGGCATCCCCCTGGTCGCCCAGCGTCCCGTGCCGTACGGACGGATCGATCCGGAGGTCTCGCGCGAACTGTTCATCCGCCACGCCCTCGTGCAAGGCGAATGGCGCACGCAGCACAAGTTCTTCCACGACAACCGGGCGCTGCTCGAGGACGTCGAGGAACTCGAACACCGTGCGCGCCGGCGCGACATCGTCGTCGACGACGAGACCCTGTTCGACTTCTACGACCAGCGGGTCGGCCCGGAGGCGATCTCGGCCCGGCACTTCGACACGTGGTGGAAGAAGACCCGCAGGCAGCAACCCGACCTGCTGACGTTCACGCCGGACACCGTGGTGAACCAGGACGCCGCCTCGGTGCTCGAGGGCGACTATCCGGACGCGTGGCGCCAGGGCGAGATCCAGTTCCCCCTCACCTACCAGTTCGAGCCGGGCACGGAGGAGGACGGTGTCACCGCCCGCGTCCCCGTCGCGCTGCTCGCGAACCTCAAGTCCGTCGGTTTCGACTGGCTGGTACCCGGGATGCGGACCGAGCTGGTCACGGCCCTCATCAAGACCCTGCCGAAACACCTCCGGAGGCAGGTCGTACCGGCTCCCGATTTCGCAGCGGCCGCCCTCGCCTCGGTGACGCCGCGCTCCGAACCGCTCGTCAATGCGATGGCCCGCGAGCTGTCCCGGCTCGGCCGGTGCACGATCGAGTCCTCGGACTTCGATACCGGTGCGTTGCCCGACCATCTGCGGATGACCTTCGCCGCGGTCGACGAGCGCGGCACCGTGCTCGGCCGCAGCAAGAGCCTGGCGGCCCTGCGGAAGAAGTTGGCTCCGCGGGTCGAAGCGGAGGTCTCGCGCGCCGCTGCGGGCACCGAACGTCCCGCGGCGGTGGTGTGGACGGCCGAGACCCTCGGAAACCTGCCGGAGACCGTCACCCGCGAGGTCGGTGGCCGGAAGGTCACCGGTTACCCTGCCCTGGTCGCGGAGAAGGACGGCGTCGCGGTGCGCGTGCTCAGCACACCGCAGGCCCAGCAGAACGCGACGCGTCAGGGGTTGCGTGCCCTGCTTCTGTCGTCGGCACCGACGAAGGCGAAGGCCGTGACCTCGGGGCTGACCAACATGGAGCGGCTCGCGCTCGGGCGGAACCCCGACGGATCGTTCGAAGCGCTGATCGAGGACTGCCGTGCCTGCGCGGTGGACGAACTTATCGCCGCACACGGCGCACCCGTGCGCACGCCCGACGAGTTCGAGGCGCTCGCGTCCACGGTGCGGTCACACCTGCCGGGGCGCGTGGCCCGTCTGTTGAAAGCGGTTGTGCCCGTGCTGTCCCGCGCCCACGAGGTGGGTGTGCTCCTCGATCGGTCGGACGGCGAAGCTGCCGACGACGTACGCGAACAGCTGCAGTCGTTGCTGTTTCCCGGCTTCGTCACCGATCTGGGGTCGCGGCGGATCGCCGACCTGCCGCGCTATCTCACCGCGGCCGCGCAACGCCTGGAGGCGTTGCCGGCGAGTGCGCATCGCGATGCCGCGGGAATGGATGTGCTCGATCGCGTCTACGGCGCCTACGACAAGCTACTCGCACGACTGCCGGAGGAACGGCGCGCCGCCCCCGAGGTGGTCGAGATCTACTGGATGATCGAGGAACTGCGCGTGAGCCTGTTCGCGCAGGGTCTCGGAACGCGGATCCCGGTGTCGGAGAAGCGCGTCCTGAAGGCGATCGACGGGATCCGGTAGCGACCGGACCGGCCGGCGTGCGGTCGGCTTCGACCGGGCCGCTCAGTCGGTCTCGACCGAGCAGGACTTCTTGTGCTCGCGCAGTTCCTGAATCTCGCGTTCGAAATCCTCTGCAGAACTGAAGGAACGGTAGACCGAGGCGAATCGAAGATAGGCAACCTCGTCGAGATCGCGTAGGGGTCCGAGGATCGCCAGTCCGACCTCGTGGCTCGGGACCTCGGGTGAGCCCTTCGCCCGCACCGCGTCCTCGACCTGCTGCGCGAGCTTGTTGAGTGCGTCGTTGTCGACATCGCGCCCCTGGCAGGCGCGGGCCACGCCGCGCACGACCTTCTCGCGGCTGAACGGCTCGGTCACGCCGCTGCGCTTGACGACGGACAGCACGGCCGTCTCGACTGTGGTGAAGCGGCGCCCGCATTCGGGACACGCCCGCCGACGACGGATCGCGGCACCCTCGTCTGCCTCGCGCGAATCGACCACCCGGGAATCGGGATGGCGGCAATACGGGCAGTACATGTCGGTTCCTTCGTCGTGCCCGTGCGGGTCGCGACGTCGGCGCCGAAGCGATGTCTCCCGACCGGAACCGTCTCCACCCGCGAGTGGGCCGACACCGCCGCAACCACACGGAGTGGTGTGACTGACAGTGTTAGACAATCCCCGCCTGTCCGGCTCGGGAGCGGATCGCGGGTCCGGCGGGGCCACGACGCCCTCATTCCCGGCTGGAATCCGGCAAGAGGAGGCGGCTTCCGGCCTGCACGGCCGTACCGTCGAGCGAGTTGAGGTCGGCGATCCTCGCGACCGTGACGTCGACCGGGACGTCGGGCCACACGCGAGCGGCCAAGGCCTCCAGGCTCTCCCCCTCTCGCACGACCGTGGTGCCGGCGCTCTGCGAGATCACCTCATCGGTGCGCACGTGGGCGAGCACGAGGAGCATCGTGGTCGCGAGCGCGGTGAGGAGCACCGTCGTGGCCATCTGCCGCCAACTCGTCCCCTCCGCAGGCCGGCGACTGCGCGGTGCGATCTCCGAACGGCGGTGCAGGGGTTCCCGCGAGGGCGCGGCGACGCGCGGTCTCGTCCGCGCCGGGACACGGGTGCGATTGTGCAGCGTCGACGTCGCGATCGGCCGGATGCGATATGCCGCCGCCCCGGGCGCACCTGCTCCCGGCGGGCCCACGACGGTCCGCCCTGCCGTGCTCGTCCGGACTGAGGCACCGGTTCGGACCACCGCGCCCTGTCGCGCCGTACCCACCGGAACCGCCGTGTCGATCCGAACCGCTCTGCTCATCGGAAATCCTCCGTGTCGCTGTGCGTGGTCTTCCGACCCCGTCCGTGTCGCTGTGCGTGGTCTTCCGACCCCGTCCGTGTCGCTGTGCGTGGCCTTCCGACCCCGTCCGACCACTCGATCATGTGTTCGAACGAAAGTCTGTTCGAATGTTCTATCACGAGTCACAGCCTGACGGCAGCTCCTCGGAGGGTGAATCTCGAACATCTGTTTGATATACGCGCGGGATCTCGATAGATTCGAAAGGCAACTTGCAACCCATCCGACACTCGCCGCACGGAGGTCACGATGAAGGCGGACGGAACATCCACAGCCCGCCGGGGCGGACCCGCGACCGACGATCCCACCGCGAGCCTCACCGAGCGTCAGCGTCGTGTGCTCGAGGTCATCCGCGATTCCGTCAGCGAACGGGGGTACCCGCCGAGCATCCGTGAGATCGGCGACGCCGTCGGCCTCAACTCCACATCCTCCGTCGCACACCAGCTGCGCACGCTCGAACGGAAGGGCTTCCTGCGCCGGGATCCGAACCGTCCGCGTGCCGTGGACGTCCGCGGTCTCGAACCCACCCCCGCACCCGAGTCCTCGCCCGAGGTGGTCGCCGGCTCGTCGACCGACGACATCCCTTCGGCGGCAATGGTTCCCGTCGTCGGCCGGATCGCTGCCGGTGGTCCGATCCTGGCCGAGGAATCGGTCGAGGATGTCTTCCCGCTGCCGCGCGAACTCGTCGGTCAGGGCTCGCTGTTCCTGCTCAAGGTCGTCGGCCAGTCGATGATCGACGCAGCCATCTGCGACGGCGACTGGGTGGTCGTCCGGCAGCAGAACGTCGCCGACAACGGCGATATCGTCGCCGCCATGCTCGACGGCGAGGCCACCGTCAAGACGTTCAAGCGGGTCGACGGCGACGTCTGGCTCATGCCGCACAACCCGATGTTCGAACCCATCCCGGGCAACGACGCAGTCGTCCTCGGCAAGGTCGTCACGGTCGTCCGCAAGATCTGATCCCCGGGCCACCGGAGACGAACGAGACCGGGGTGGCTCCGCACAGCGAAGCCACCCCGACCTTCTCGTACGTGCCTCAGACGTTGAGGCCGCGCCCGATGACTTCCTTCATGATCTCGTTCGTGCCGCCGTAGATCTTCTGCACGCGGGCATCGAGGTACGCCTTGGCGACCGGGTACTCGCGCATGTAGCCGTAGCCACCGTGCAGCTGCAGGCAGCGGTCGATCAGCTCGACCTGCTTGTCGGTGGTCCAGTACTTGGCCATCGCGGCCTCCTCGACGGTGAGCTTCTTCTCGTTCAGCAGCTCGATGCACCGGTCCACGAACACCCGGGCCAGCTGGGTCTCGGTGGCGAGCTCGGCGAGCTCGAAGCGGGTGTTCTGGAACTTGCCGATCGGCTTGCCGAACGCCTTGCGGTCGCGGCAGTACTGGATCGTGTCGTCGAGCACGCGCTCCATCGCAGCAGCGGCGACGACGGCGATCGCGAGACGTTCCTGCGGCAGGTTCTGCATCAGGTAGATGAAGCCCATGCCCTCCTGGCCGAGGAGGTTGGCCGCCGGGACGCGAACGTCGTTGAAGCTGAGCTCCGCCGTGTCCTGCGCGTCGAGGCCGATCTTGTCGAGGTTGCGTCCCCGCTCGAAGCCCGGCATGCCGCGCTCGACGACGAGCAGCGAGAAGCCCTGGGCGCCCTTCTCCGGGTCGGTGCATGCGACGACGATCACCAGATCGGAGTGGATGCCGTTGGTGATGAACGTCTTGGCGCCGTTGAGGACCCAGTCGTCACCGTCGCGCACCGCGCGGGTCTTGATGCCCTGCAGGTCGCTGCCGGTGCCCGGCTCGGTCATCGCGATGGCCGTGATCAGCTCACCCGAACAGAAGCCCGGGAGCCAACGCTTCTTCTGCTCCTCGTTGGCGAGCTCGAGCAGGTAGGGAGCGACGACATCGTTGTGCAGCATGAAGCCCAGACCACTGAAGCCCAGCTTGGTGGTCTCCTCGGCCATGATGGCGTTGTAGCGGAAGTCGTCCATGCCACCGCCGCCGTACTCCTCCGGCACCGCCATGCCGAGGAAGCCCTGCGCGCCGGCCTTCTTCCACACCTCACGGTCGACGATCTTGTCCTTCTCCCACTGCTCGTGGAAGGGGGCCACCTCCTGTTCGAGGAACTTCCGGTACGACTCCCGGAAGAGGTCGTGCTCGGGCTCGAAAAGGGTGCGTTGCATCTGCGCTCCTGTGTGAGACGTCGTTCGACATACTCACGGTATGCAGACGAGGGCGCAGTGACGCTGACACAACCGAGCGCATTTTGTGACCCGGACGACCCCGGCGGGTACGCGTCGGTATCGAACGACCCGCGGGCACGGGTCGGTGTCGGCCGATGCGCCGGGTTCCGGTCAGCGGCGCAGATCCGCGAGTCTGCGCAGCAGCGGGTACGCGACGAGGATGCCGATCGAACCCCAGGCGATACCGCCGAGTTCGACCGAGCCGATCGACAAGGTCAGGTCGCCGATGCCGGCGACGAGCGCCGCGGCCGCGACCGTGAGGTTGACCGGATCCGTGAAGTCGACCTTCGCCTCCGTCCAGATGCGGACACCGAGGATGCCGATCAGGCCGTAGAGCACGAGGGTCGCGCCGCCGAGGACGCCCTCGGGCACGGTGAACACCAGCGCACCGAACTTCGGCGAGAAGGCCAGCACGACGGCGGTGACCGCCGCAACGGCGTATGCAGCGGTCGAGTACACGCGCGTGGCCGCCATGACGCCGATGTTCTCGGCATAGGTGGTCGTGCCCGAGCCGCCGCCCGCACCCGCGAGGGTGGTCGCAAGGCCGTCGGCGATGAGCGCATTGCCGGCCATGTCGTCGAGGTTTCGACCGGTCATCGCGGCGACCGCCTTGACGTGGCCTACGTTCTCCGCGACCAGCACGACGACGACGGGCAGCGCCAACAGCACGACCGACAGTTCGAAGGTGGGGCCGTGCAGATCGGGCAGGCCGAACCACGCCGCGTCGCGCATGGCGTCGATGCGCTCGGACGCGATCGCCCCGGTGAACGCCGCGAAGATCCATCCGACGATCACACCGACGAGGATGCCGAGGCGGCCGAGCATGCCCGGGCCGACCACCGTCACGAGCAGTGTGACCACGAGCGTGATCGTGGCGACGAGCGGTTGGGCTTCGAACGATCCGGTGGCCGTCGGCGCGAGGTTGAGGCCGATGAGGGCGACGATCGCCCCGGTGACCACCGGCGGCATGACCGCGTCGATGATGCGCGAACCCGCCGCCTTGACCACGAGGCCGACAAGCACCAGCACGATGCCGACGGCGACGATCCCGCCGAGCTGCGCTGCCGGACCGGAACCGGCCGAGGCGCTGAGCGGCGCGATGAACGCGAAAGACGAACCGAGATAGCTGGGCACCCGGCCGCGCGTGATGATCAGGAACAGCGCGGTGCCGATACCGGAGAACAGCAGCGTGGTCGTGACGGGGAAGCCCGTGATCGTCGGCACGAGCAGGGTGGCGCCGAACATCGCGATGACGTGCTGCATCCCGATGCCGATGGTGCGCGGCCACGACAGTCGCTCGTGCGGTGCGACCACCGCACCGGGGTTGATGCGACGTCCGTCGCCGTGCAGGGTCCAGCCGCGGCGTGTGGTCGTGCGTCCGGTCGTGTTCGCTCGTTCGGTCACGACAGGTCATCGTAGAACCGGCAGCCTCATCGGCGTAGAACAGACCGCCCCGGCCGCGTAGAACAGGCCGTCCCGGCCGCGTAGAACAGGCCGTCCCGGCCGCGTAGAACAGGCCGTCCCGGCCGCTCCGCTCAGTCCAGCAGTTTCGCTGCCGCGGCACGTGCCGCGACGGGGTCGTCACTCGCGAGGACCGCCTCGGCCGCCTCACGGCAACGGTCCATCGGGACCGAGGAGAGCCGGGCGCCGACACCCGTCACCGCCGACGCGGCGCACGACAGGGACGTCACGCCCATTCCGGTCAGGACGCAGGCGAGGAGCGGGTCGGCCGCCGCCTCGCCGCACACCCCCACCGGCTTGCTCGCGGCCGCCCCGGCCTGCGCCGCGCGGGCCACGAGTGCGAGCACCGCGGGCTGCCACGGGTCGGTGAGTGCGGCCAGCTGCGGCGACATCCGATCGGCCGCCATCGTGTACTGGGCGAGGTCGTTGGTGCCGATCGACAGGAAGTCCAGGTGTTCGAGCAACCGATCGGCGAGCAGCGCCGCGGACGGAACCTCGATCATGACGCCGGGTGACAGCCCGCGCACGCGCACCCGCGCGGCGAAATCGGCCGCCTCCGAGACGGTCGCCACCATCGGTGCCATGACCCACGGCGTGGCGCCGGTGCGCGAGGCCGCGGCGGCCACCGCGTCGAGCTGACGATCGAGGACTCCCGGCGCCGTGGTCGTGATGCGGATACCGCGGACGCCGAGGGCGGGATTGTGTTCGTCGGGGTGGTTGGCGAACCGGAGGGGCTTGTCGGAGCCGGCGTCGAGGGTCCGCAGGACGACCTTCCGTCCCTCGAACGCCTCGAAGACCTCCGCATAGATGTCGGCCTGCTCGTCCACCGTCGGTTCGGTGTCGCGGTCGAGGAAACACAACTCGGTGCGGAACAGTCCGACGCCCTGCGCCGGCGTCCGGCGCGCCGCGCGGGCACCCGATCCGTCCTGCACGTTGGCGAGGATCTCGACCGGGTGACCGTCGGCGGTGGCGCCGGGACCGGACCAGCCCGCCACCCGCTCGCGCTCGACGCGGTCGCGTTCGACCTCGGCTGCGGCCTCGGCGCTGTCCGGGGAGATCACGATCCGGCCCGTCGCGCCGTCGACCAGCACCTCGGTGCCGGCAGGGACGTCGTCGAGACCTGCCACCGCGACGACACACGGGATGCCGAGCTGGCGCGCGATGATCGCGGTGTGGCTCGTGGGTCCTCCGAGGGAGGTGGCCAGCGCGACGACGACGGACGGGTCGAGTCCGGCGGTGTCGGCGGGGGCGAGATCGGCCGCGAGGAGCACGGACGGCGAATCGGGCATCTCGAGACCGGGTTCGGGGGCGCCCTGCAGTTCGGCGATCACGCGGTCGCGGATGTCGAGCAGGTCGGTGACCCGCTCGGACTGCAGCCCGCCCATCTTCTCGAACAGGGCCGCGAACTGGTCGGTGGCGGCGACGGTGGCACCGACCGCGTCGGATCCGGACCGGATCTTCGTCGCGGTCGCCCCGCGCCAGGCGCGGTCCTCGACCAGCACAGCGGTGGCTTGGAGCACTTCTGCCGCGGCACCCGATGCACGCGAGGCGCGGGCGCGCAGCCGCTCGGCCACGACCTTCGCGGCGTCCTCGAACCGGCCCACCTCGGCCTCGCGCGCCGTGTCGGGGATCGAGGCGCCCTGCGCCGGGACCACAGGACGCGCGACGGGACGGATGACCGGCCCGTATCCGATACCGGGGACGACGGGGGTGCCGTACAGGACGGACGCCGACTGCTCCATGGAGATCTCCTCACCGCAGTAGTTCGTTGTGACTCAGATTACTCGGAAGCCTTGACATGTCAACACAGACGGGCGTAAAACAACATAAACCAACATTGTTTTCCCCACAGATCGGGTACCCCCAGGAGTGTCGGTGTACGCAGAGGAACGGCAGCAGGCGATCGCAGCACTGGTGGCGGCACGTGGCCGCGTGTCGGTCGCAGTGCTCGCCGACCGGTACGGCGTCACCACCGAGACCGTGCGCCGCGACCTCGCACACCTCGAACGCCTGGGCCTCGTGCGGCGGGGTCACGGCGGCGCGATCCCGGCCGCCTCGCTCTCGGTGGCCGAGCCTGCCCTCTCCGAGCGCGAACACACCCGCGCCGAACACAAGGACCGCATCGCCGCCGCCGCGACGTCCTTCCTCCCGCCGTCCGGCGGAAGCGTGCTCTTCGACGCCGGCACCACGACCGGCAGGATCGTCGGAGCGCTGCCGCCCGAGGTCGACCTCACCGTCGTCACCAACTCGGTGCCGATCGCCGCGCGCCTCGCCGCAATGAGCACCGTGCAGCTGCACCTGCTCGGCGGTCGCGTCCGCGGTGTCACGCAGGCCGCGGTGGGTGCCGAGGCCCTCGCCACCTTGTCGACGGTGCACGTCGACGTGGCCTTCATCGGCACCAACGCGCTGAGCATCGACCACGGCCTGTCCACCCCCGACGCCGACGAGGCCGCGGTCAAGCGCGCGATGGTGCGCACCGCCGACCGGGTCGTCGTGGTCGCCGATTCGTCGAAGGTCGGTCGGCGCAATCTGCTGAGCTTCGCGTCGCTCGAACCGATCGACGTTCTGGTCACCGACACCGATCTCGACGACACCGACCGTCGGCAACTCATCGAACACGGAATCGAGGTGGTGACGACATGATCGTCACGCTCACGGCCAACCCCAGTCTCGATCGCACGGTCGGGCTGACGGGCCCGCTCGAGCGCGGGAGGGTGCATCGCACCGAGCGATCCACCGTCGATCCGGGCGGCAAGGGGATCAACGTCGCGCGTGTGCTGCACGCCGCGACGACCGAGGTCGTCGCCGTTCTCCCGGCCAACGCCGGCGATCCTCTGCTCGCCGCGCTGGACGAGCAGGGCATCGCCCATCGGGCCGTGCCCACCTCCGGGCCGACGCGCAACAACATCACCGTCGCCGAACCCGACGGCACCACGACCAAACTCAACGAACCCGGAACCCCCTGCACCGGAAGCACACTCGGCGAGTTGCACGCAGTCCTGCTGGAATGCGCGCAGGGAGCCGCGTGGACCGTCCTGTCCGGTTCTCTTCCTCCCGGTGTACCCGAGTCGTGGTATGCCGATCTCGTGGGTGCCCTGCGCGGTCTCGGATGCCGCATCGCGGTCGACACCTCCGAGCGGCCACTGCTAGCCCTCGCCGAGCGGTTCCCCGCGGCGGCCCCGGACGTGATCAAGCCGAACGCCGACGAACTGGCCCAGCTCACCGGCGCGGACGCCCACGAACTCGAATCCGGCGCCGCCGCAGGAGACGTCGGCGCCGTGGTCGACGCGGGACGGGTGCTGGTGGAACGCGGGGTCGGCGCGGTACTCGCGACCCTCGGCGGTGCGGGCGCGGTGCTGGTCACCGCCACCGGCGCGTGGCGGGCCACCGCCGACGACGTCACGGTCCGCAGCACGGTCGGCGCGGGCGACTCGTCGCTCGCCGGATATCTGCTCGCCGAGCAGGCCGGTCACACCCCCGACGAGTGCCTGCGCCTCGCCGTGGCGTACGGAACCGCAGCCGTCACGCTCCCCGGAACAGCCCTGCCCACACCCGATTCCGTCGATCCATCCCGAGTGCACGTCACCGACGTCCACCGCCGACCCCGACCGCTCCCCTCCCACTCCTAAGGAACGTCATGTCCGACACCAACTCCGGCTCCGCAGGCGGTTCCTCGATCATCGGCACGGAACTCGTCTCGCTCGATGTAGACCTGGGATCCGACAAGAACTCCGTCATCGCCGCGCTCGCCGAGCGTCTCGCAGCGAACGGTCGCGCATCCGACGCCGACGCACTCACCGCGGCCGTTCTCGAACGGGAGGCCAAGTCCGCCACCGGCCTTCCCGGCGGGATCGCGATCCCGCACGCACGCAGCGAAGCGGTGACCACGCCGTCGCTCGGTTTCGCCCGGCTGTCCCCGAAGGCCGACTTCGGTGCGCCCGACGGACCCGCCGACCTCGTCTTCCTCATTGCCGCGCCCGAAGGTGCGGGCGGCGACCACATGAAGCTGCTCACCGCTCTCGCTCGTGCACTCGTGCGCCCGGACTTCGTCGCGTCGCTGCGCGCGGCCGCGTCCGCGGACGAGGTCATCGCGCTGGTCGAGGACGTCCTCCCGCCCCGACCGGAGTCGTCGGGCAGCGCTCCTGCCGGCTCGACCGCAGCGCCGGAACAGCCGTCACCGACAGCCGCTGCGACGCCGGCGGTCGCGCCTCCGCAGAGCGCGGAACAGCCCGGAGGCCGCACGATCGTCGCGGTCACCGCGTGCCCGACCGGTATCGCGCACACCTACATGGCCGCCGATGCGCTGGCCGCCGCCGGTGAACGCGCAGGCGTGACGGTCCGGGTGGAGACGCAGGGATCGAGCGGCAGCACTCCCCTGCCCCCCGACGTGATCGCCGGCGCCGACGCCGTCATCTTCGCCACCGACGTGGGGGTCAAGGGCCGCGAACGGTTCGCCGGGAAGCCCGTGATCGCATCGGGCGTCAAGCGCGCGATCAACGAACCGGACACCATGGTCGACGAGGCCCTGCGGGCCGCCACCGATCCGTCCGCACGCACCGTCGAGGGCACCGCGGGCGCCCCGGCGGGTGAGTCGGAGAGCGGCAGCGACCTCGGTTGGGGTACCCGGCTGCGGCAGATCCTGCTCACCGGTGTGAGTTACATGATCCCGTTCGTCGCGGCCGGTGGTCTGCTCATCGCTCTGGGCTTCCTGCTCGCCGGTCCCGACATCACCGACTCGGCCGCCGACATCGTCCTCGACAACACGCTCACCAACCTTCCCGAGGGTGGGCTCGGCACTTATCTCGGTGCGGTGCTGTACCAGATCGGCTCGTTGGCGTTCTCGTTCCTCGTCCCGGCACTGGCCGGGGACATCGCCTTCGCGATCGCGGACCGTCCGGGTCTGGCTCCGGGCTTCACCGCCGGTGCGGTGGCCGTCTTCGTCGGCGCCGGTTTCATCGGCGGTCTGGTCGGTGGCATCATCGCCGGCTTCGCGGCCCTGTGGGTCGGCCGTATCCCGCTGCCCACTTGGGCTCGTGGCCTGATGCCTGTGGTGATCATCCCGCTGCTCGCGAGCCTGATCGTCGGTGGGCTCATGTTCCTGCTGCTCGGTCGTCCGCTCGCCGCGATCACGACCGGTCTCACCGACTGGCTCAACGGTCTGTCCGGTGGTTCCGCGGTGCTGCTCGGTGCGATCCTCGGCCTGATGATGTGCTTCGACCTCGGCGGACCGGTCAACAAGGCCGCCTACGCCTTCGCGGTCGCGGGTCTCGACGTCGCCAACACCGGTTCGCTCGAGATCATGGCGGCGGTCATGGCCGCCGGTATGGTTCCGCCGCTCGCCATGGCACTGTCGTCGCTGGTGCGTCCGCGTCTCTACAGCACGGCCGAACGCGAGAACGGCAAGGCCGCCTGGCTGCTCGGTGCATCGTTCATCTCGGAGGGCGCCATCCCGTTCGCGGCGGCCGACCCGTTCCGGGTCATCCCGTCGATGATGCTCGGCGGCGCCGTGACCGGCGGCATCGTCATGGCGACGGGTGTCACGCTCACCGCTCCCCACGGCGGATTGTTCGTGCTGTTCGCGATGGACCGCGTCGTGTGGTTCCTGATCGCACTGGCAGCCGGTACGGTGGTCGCCGCACTCGCGGTCAGTATCGCCAAGTCGATCACGCGTCCCGCCCGGGTTGCCGCCGACGAGGCGAACCCCCAGCCCGTAGCGGCACGCTCCTGATCACAGCGGCACGCTCCTGATCACAGCGGCACGCTCCTGATCACAGCGGCACGCGCCTGATCTACCCGACTTCCTGCACTTCCCCACCACGAAGGAGATTCCCATGCCCAGCACCACCGTTGCCGTCGGTTCGTCCATCGGCTTGCACGCCCGTCCTGCAGGGATCATCGCCGAGGCCGTGGTCGCGGCCGGTGTCCCCGTGACCCTCGCGGTCGACGGCGGCGAGCCCGTCGACGCCGGTTCGGCCCTGATGATCATGACGCTCGGCGCAGAAAAGGGCACGCAGGTCACGATCTCGTGCGATGACGACGCGGTCCTCGCGCAGGTCGCGGAGCTGGTCGCCGCGGACCTCGACGCCTGATCTCGGCCGCGGTCGCGGCGTCTGATCTCGGCCGCGGTCGCGGCGTCTGATCTCAGCGGCGGGCGCGGCGCCGGACGACGAGTCCGAGCACCCCGAGGGCGATGACTCCGGCGGCCACGCTCGCACCGACGACCGGCAGTGCCGCGGGCGACATCTCGTCCGCGGCATCGTCGTCCGCGGGTGCGAAGAGATCGGTCGCACCGCGACGGATATGGATCGGTGGATTCTCCGTGCCTGCCGCGCCGCGCTCGGACGCGGTGACCAGGTCACCGTCGGCGGTGAATGCGACGGCTTCGCCCTGCGGTTCGTCCGGGACCGGGACGCGGAAGCGCGGACCGGCGACCAGAGCGGACGCGAGATCGCCGTCGGGGACGTGGAACAGGTAGACGTCGGTGTAGGTGCGGACCGCCGCGACCGTCCCGTCGGCGTTGACCGCACCGCCGGTGATCATCGAGGAGGACGCACCGGGAATGGGACCGCCGGGGGTGTCCGACGGTCCGAGTGCCAGCGACCCGACCCTCTCGAGGGGGGCAGGTCCCGGGACGGGGAGGCCGTCGATCGTGAGTCCGCGTGCGGGCCGGTAGACATTGCTCGAGCCGAACAGCGCCTTCGTCACGATCACAGGTTCGCCTGTCGCGGAGACGAGCACGGTCTCGGCGTCGCGGGGACCGTCTGGATAGGTCAGCCGGTGCAGATCTCCCTGCCCGGTGTCGGGGTCGAGGGAGATGAGCGCGATCGTCTCGCGGACGCGGGTGTTGTCGCCGAGATCCCCGAGCCACAACCGGCCGTCGGGCCCCGCGGCGAGATCCTCGACGTCGTAGGGATCGACGGGCGACGGAACGCGTTGCAGCACCGAGCAATCGTCGTCGAGTTCAACGATGCGTTCGTCCTCCCCGGCATCGGGCGTCGCGAACAGCCGGTCGCCGATCGTCGCGAGGCCGGACAGTTCGGTGAGCACGGGATCGTCGGGGGTACACAGCATCTCGGTCGGCAGATCCGCGACCGGAGTCTCAGCGTCCTGCGCGCCTGCGTGCGAGACCGGCACGAACGCCGCGACGGCAGCGAGCAGCGCCGCCCGGCGTACGACCCGCATCAGGCCGCGAAGTCGACCAATGCCGACGCCAGCGCTGCCGGCACCTTCGCGTGCACCCGCGTGCCGTCCACCTCGTGCTCGGACGACAGGATCTGACCGTCCGAATGGATGCGCGCGAGCAGATCACCGCGGGTGTACGGCAGGAGCAGCTTCACCTCGACGTCGGGATCCTCGAGCAGACCCGCGAGCTGGGTCTGCAACTCCTCGACGCCCACGCCGGTGTGCGCGGAGACGAACACCGCGCCGGGGATCGCGCTGCGCAACTGCGTCAGGGTGACCGGGTCGGCGGCATCGATCTTGTTGACGACGATCAGTTCCGGCGGCGGCGGTGCGTCCGATTCGCGGAGCACCTCGGTGACGACTTCGCGCACCGCCTTGATCTGCTCGGTGGGCATGGGGTCGGAGCCGTCGACGACGTGGAGCAGCACATCCGCGTCGGCGACCTCCTCGAGAGTCGACCGGAACGCCTCGACCAGCTGGGTCGGGAGGTGCCGGACGAAACCGACGGTGTCGGTGAGCACGTACTCGCGGCCGTCGGGCAGCGCCGACCGGCGGGTCGTCGGGTCGAGGGTCGCGAACAGTGCGTTCTGCACCAGGACACCGGAGCCGGTGAGCTTGTTGAGCAGGCTCGACTTACCGGCGTTGGTGTATCCCACGATCGCGACGGACGGGATCTTGTTGCGCAGACGCCGGGTGCGCTTGGTGTCGCGCGCGGCCTTCATCGCCTTGATCTCGCGACGGAGCTTGGCCATCCGCTCACGGATCCGGCGACGGTCGGTCTCGATCTTCGTCTCACCGGGACCGCGCAGGCCCACACCGCCGTTGCTGCCGGCACGGCCACCGGCCTGCCGCGACATCGATTCGCCCCAGCCACGCAGACGCGGGAGCATGTACTCCATCTGTGCGAGGGAGACCTGTGCCTTGCCCTCTCGCGAGGTGGCGTGCTGGGCGAAGATGTCGAGGATCAGCGCGGTCCGGTCGATGACCTTGACCTTGACGACCTTCTCCAGCGCGGTGAGCTGGGCGGGGGTGAGTTCGCCGTCGCAGATCACGGTGTCTGCGCCGGTGGACAGGACGATCTCCCGGAGTTCGTCGGCTTTGCCGGAGCCGATGTAGGTGGAGGCATCGGGCCGGTCACGACGTTGGACCAGGCCTTCGAGGACCTCGGAGCCCGCAGTCTCGGCGAGCGCGGCCAGCTCGGCCAGGCTCGCTTCCGCCTGGGCGGCCGTTCCGCCCGTCCAGACACCGACGAGCACGACACGCTCGAGTCGGAGCTGGCGGTATTCGACCTCGGTGATGTCCTCGAGTTCGGTGGACAGACCGGCCACACGCCGCAACGCGCTACGGTCTTCGAGTTGCATCTCGCCGACGGACGGATCCTCGGCGGTCCAGCCTCCGGATGCGTCGTACGCGGTCGGAGTGCTGTCATCTGTGGTTGCGCGATGCATGCGCTGTGTGTTCGTCATACACCTCCATGGTGTCACGAAGCCCGAATCGGTGCATTCGAGTTTTTCTGCCGCATCCGCGCGGGGGGTACCCAAGTGCGCGCCGGCCGGGCCGAGCGGCGCCGATCAGATCGGCGCCGACCACCAGGTGTCGTCGAGTTCACCCGTCGCGACCAGCACAGACGGCCCGCGCAACCAGGCGCGACCGTTCTCGATGCGCACCTCGACCGAGCCACCGGGGATCCGCACCTGCACCGCGCCGTCGGATGCGCCGTCGAAGCGCAGGGCTGCAGCAGCCGCGGCCACCGTGCCGGTTCCACACGAGCGGGTCTCCCCCACGCCGCGTTCGTGGACGCGCATGTGGACCGTCCCGGCCGCGATCGGGGTCAGGAACTCGATGTTGACCCCGTGCGGGAAGAAGCCCGGGTCGAAGCCGGGCGAGGTGAGGTCGAGACCGGCAAGGCTCGTGTCGTTCAGGTGCGGGTCCACGCACGCGAGGTGCGGGTTGCCGACGTCGATGCCGATGCCCGGATAGACCCGCCCGTCGATGGTCGCCGCCGACTCGCCGAGGGTGCGCACCGTCCCCATGTCCACGGTCACCTCGCCGAGGACCGGTCCTGTCTCATGCACGGTGACGGGCTTGCCTCCCGCCCGGCTGCCGACGACGAACTCGCGGCGGTCCTCGAACCCGTGCGCGGTCAGATAGTGCGCGAACACCCGCACACCGTTGCCGCACATCTCGGCGATGGATCCGTCGCCGTTGCGGTAGTCCATGAACCAGTCGTCGGCGTCGGTGCCCTCGGGCAGTTCTCCGAGCGCGCCGGCCGACACCAGTGCCCCGGCCCGGGCCACGCGGAGCACACCGTCGGCGCCGAGCCCGCGACGCCGGTCGCACAGGGCCGCGATCCGGCCTGCGTCGAGGTCCAGGCGGGCGTCGGGATCCGGAAGGATCACGAAGTCGTTCTCGGTTCCGTGCCCTTTGCTGAACTCCATGCGCGCTACCTTATCGGGCTGGTGAGGCCGGTGATGTGCGTGCGTCCCGGGCGGCCCGCAACGCGACGTCGAGCAGGTGGGGGTCGGCGCCGTCGAGCCAGTGGATGCGCGGGTCGCGGCGGAACCACGAGCGTTGCCGTCGCACGTAGCGCCGGGTCCCGATGAACGTCCGCTCGCGTGCGTGGTCGAGGTCGTACTCCCCGTCGATGTACGCGAGCACCTGTGCGTAGCCGATCGCGCGACGTGCGGTGACGCCCTCGTGCAGCCCGACTTCGAGGAGTCCGTGCACCTCGTCGACGAGGCCGCGTTCGAACATCAGGTCGGTGCGCCGCGCGATGCGGTCGTCGAGTTCGGCGGTGTCGCGGTCGACGCCCAGGATCACGGTGCCCCAGCGGGGCTCACCGATCGTCGGCTGCGACGCCGCGAACGGTTGCCCGGTCAGCTCGACGACCTCGAGCGCGCGGACCATGCGGCGGCCGTCGGTGGGCAGGATCGTCGCCGCGGCGGCGGGATCGGCGCTCTGCAGCGCCCGGTGGACCGCGGCGGGCCCCTCGGTCTCGAGCACCGCCTCCCACTTGGCACGGACCTGCGGATCCGTCGCCGGGAACTGCCATTCGTCGAGCAGTGCCTGCACGTACATCATCGATCCGCCGACGATGATCGGGAGGCGGCCGCGGCCGAGGATCGCCTCGACGTCGGCGATCGCGGCCTGCTGGTAGCGGGCGACCGTCGCGGTCTCGGTGACGTCGAGGACGTCGAGTTGATGGTGCGGGATCCCGCGACGCTCGTCCGGTGCCAGCTTGGCCGTCCCGATGTCCATCCCGCGGTACTGCTGCATCGCGTCGATGTTGACGATCTCGCCGCCGAGCGCTTCGGCGAGGTCCAGTCCGAGATCGGACTTGCCCGTGGCGGTGGGGCCCACCACCGCGATCGGTACGAGCGTGTCGGCGGGACCGGTGCTTTCTGCGCTCACGGTGTCCAGATCCCCACGTGGTAGCCCACGCCGTAGGGCGCGGCGGAGTAGGTGACGGACGCCGAGCGCGGGCGCGCTCCGAGGGTGGCCGCCAGGACGTGCCAGGCAGCGCGGCCGGTCAGCTTGATGTCCGAACACAGGTCGGGGTCGAGCGCCGCGAGCACCTCCGTGTCGCCGGCGCCGAGCGCTACGGCCAGGGCCGCCTCGACCTCCTCCGAGCGCGGATCGTAGGCGCCGGGCGCCTTGGCGGTGAGGGTCGTCGCTCCGTCCGCGACGACGAGCAGTGCTCGCGGCAGATCGTCGCGGTCGAGCTCCGCACGCAGGTCGCGGCCGAGATCGGCGCAGTGGGCGGCGTCGGCGTCGGCGGCCACCACGTGGGTCGTCACGTGGGTGCCGGGTGCCGTGCGGTCGCGGATCCAGCCGGCCACCAGCGCGGTCAACGCGAGCGCGGGATCGGGTTCACCGGCGGCCTCAGGACCGAGCTGCACCGTGACGTCGACACCGAACCCGAGGAAGGTTCCGCGCGCGGTGGAAGGAACGGTCTGTTCGGCCGTCTCGGCTCCCACGACCACCCATTCCGCGGCACCGGACAGGCTGCGACCGACCTCGAGAACCGCCTCGCGCAGATCGTCGGTCTCGGAGACGGCGAGACCGGTGAGCTCGGGGACGAGCAGCGGTGGGGACGGCACGAACGCCGCGGCGGTCAACACATCGGCAACCGTAGTCCACCGGACCCGGCGCCCTGCATGGACACGACCTGTTTCAATAGTGAGCGGACACGATCGCGGAGCCCCGGGATCGACCGGCGGTAGACCCATGCGACCAGGCAGCCGTGCCGCGCGGCAGAGATGAGGTATCGATGAGCGACCCGAACGCACAGGACCGAACCGGCGAGTCGACGCAGGAGCGGACCCCGCGTCCCGGTCCCGCCACACCCCGAGCCCATGCTGCGACGCCCGGCCCCGCGGGCCGAGAGAACGGCAGTTCCACCGCAGCACCCCCGAAGCCGCATCCCGTCGCGGCCCAGACGCACCCCCACGTCCCGGCGGTGCCCGCGAGCGATCCGAGTCGGTTCGGACGCGTCGACGAGGACGGCACCGCATGGGTCCGCACGAGCGAGGGCGAGCGGTGCATCGGATCGTGGCAGGCAGGCGACGCCGCCGAGGGCCTCGCGCACTTCGGACGCCGTTACGACGATCTCGTCACCGAGGTGGCGATCCTCGAGACCCGGTTGACCTCCGGCACCGCCGACGTGAAGAAGACCCGCGCGGCCGCCGAGGCACTGGCCGAGTCGCTGCCGACCGCCGCCGTCATCGGTGATCTCGATGCGCTCGCCGCCCGGCTCACCGCGATCATCGAGCACTCCGAGGAGGCTGCGGCTCTCGCCAAGCAGGAAAAGGAGCGTCGGCGCGCCGAGAGCACGGCCCGCAAGGAGGCCCTCGCGGCCGAGTCCGAGACGATCGCCGCCGAATCCGCCCAATGGAAGGCCGCGGGCGACCGGCTGCGCGAGATCCTCGAGGAGTGGAAGACCATCCGCGGGGGCGACCGGAAGGTCGACGACGTGTTGTGGCGTCGCTATTCGAAGGCACGCGAGGCGTTCAACCGGCGTCGCGGAGCCCACTTCGCCGAACTCGACCGCGAGCGCGCCGCGGCGAAGAGCCGCAAGGAAGAACTCGTCGCCCGGGCGGAGGAGCTGCAGAACTCCACCGACTGGGGTGCCACCGCCGCGGCCTTCCGCGACCTGCTCGCCGAGTGGAAGGCGGCCGGACGGGCACCGAAGGACGCCGACGACCAGCTGTGGAAGCGGTTCAAGGGCGCCCAGGACGTCTTCTTCGCCGCACGCAACGCCGCGAACGCCGAGCGCGACGCCGAGTTCGAGGAGAATGCCCGCGCGAAGGAGGCCCTGCTCGAGGTGGCCTCCTCGATCGACCCGTCGGCCGATCTCGAAGGTGCCCGGGCGCGCCTGCGCGAGCTGCAGGACCAGTGGGAGGCGATCGGCAAGGTGCCGCGCGAGCGCATGCACGATCTCGAAGGCCGTCTGCGGGCCATCGAGAAGAAGGTGCGCGAGGCCGCGGATTCCGAGTGGCGCCGCACCGATCCCGAGGCCCTCGCGCGTGCGGCCCAGTTCCGTGAGCGGGTGCGTCAGTTCGAGGAGCAGGCCGCCAAGGCGACCGCCGCCGGCCGGGCGAAGGAGGCCGAGAAGGCTCTCGCCCAGGCCGCCCAGTGGCGCGAGTGGGCCGACGCGGCCGAAGGTGCCGTCGGCGAGCGCTGACCCCGCGACATCCGAGACGGACGATCCCCCTCTCCCGGTCCGGGAGAGGGGGATCGTCGTGTTCGTGCCGGAGGCGTCAGGCCTCGGGGTCGTCGCGCATCAGGCGGGGCCGCTCGTGCTGTGCTGCGACCTTCCGCAACTCGGCCTCGGCCTCGAGCTGGGCCGAGGTCCGCGCCCACACCACGCGGGCCCAGTGGAAGACGATCACCATGACGGCGAACCAACCGATCACGAGACCGAATCCCGGTCCCGCGGCGGACGACTCGACGGGCAGGGTCTGGCGCGACCAGATCGCGAGCATGCCGAAGACGATGGTCACCGCCGAGCCGGCCAGAGACACCCACGCCAACGCCCACTTGCGGGTGACGAGCGCGAGAATCGAGCCCAGCCCGGCGAAGACCACTGCGAAGCCGACGAACAGCCGCGACGGCAGACCGATCTCCTCGGTGGTCGCGTCCGGGGCGAAGGACAGCACCTCCCACCCGTTGGCGGATCCGGCGTGGGGCAGGCTGAAGGTCGCCAGCAGGATCAGGACGGCGATCGCGACGAACATCGCCCGGGCGCCCGGGTCGATGTCGCTCGCCACCTTCCGTTCGGCGGCTTCGAGTTCGGCGCGTACGTCACCCGTCGCGTGGTGATCGTGCGGCTTGTCGGTGGTCATGCGTTGCATCCCATCTGAGGCGGCAGCGGGTCGGGGACGCCGATGCTCGGCAGTCCGAGTCCGACACCGATCGGCGGTGTCTTGGGCAACCGGCCCTGTTCGAAGTGGTCGCCCGCACGTGTACGGCGGTGCGTGAGGATCGGGGTGTCCGCGACGAGGTGGTGCGGCGCGGCGTCGCTGACGACGATCGTGATGACGTCGCCGGGACGCACCGCGGTGTCGATCGCGCCCTCGGGACGGAAGTGGACGAGGCGGCCGTCGCGGGCACGCCCGCTCATCCGGGCGGTCTCGGCGTTCTTGCGCCCCTCCCCCGCCGCGACGAGCAATTCGACCTCCGTGCCGACGAGCTTGCGGTTCTCCTCGAGGGTGATGCGTTCCTGCAGCGCGATCAGACGGTTGTAGCGCTCCTGCACTACGGCCTTGGGGACCTGACCCTCCATGTCTGCTGCGGGCGTGCCGGGACGCTTCGAGTACTGGAAGGTGAACGCGCTGGTGAAACGCGCCTTCTCGACGACCTCGAGGGTCTGCTGGAAGTCCTCCTCGGTCTCACCGGGGAAACCGACGATGATGTCGGTGGTGATCGCGGCGTGCGGCATCGCGGCCCGAACCCGCTCGATGATGCCAAGGAAGCGTTCCTTACGGTACGAGCGGCGCATGGCGCGCAGGATCCGGTCGCTGCCGGACTGCAGCGGCATGTGCAGTTGCGGGCACACGTTGGGGGTCTGCGCCATCGCGTCGATGACGTCGTCGGTGAATTCCGCCGGATGCGGGGACGTGAAGCGCACCCGCTCGAGGCCCTCGATGTCGCCGCACGCGCGCAGCAGCGACGCGAAGGCGCCCCGGTCGCGGGGCTGCTCCGGATCGGCGAAGGACCGGCCGTAGGAGTTGACGTTCTGGCCGAGCAGTGTCACCTCGAGCACGCCCTCGTCGACGAGCGCCTGCACCTCGGCGAGGATGTCACCCGGGCGCCGGTCGACCTCCTTGCCGCGCAGCGACGGCACGATGCAGAAGGTGCACGTGTTGTTGCAGCCGACGGAGATCGACACCCATCCGGCGTACGACGACTCGCGCTTGGCGGGCAGCGTCGAGGGGAACGCCTCGAGGGCGTCGAGGATCTCGACCTCGGCACGGCGATTGTGCCGCGCGCGTTCGAGCAGTGCGGGGAGATTGCCGATGTTGTGCGTGCCGAAGACCACGTCGACCCAGGGCGCCTTCTTCACGACCGTGTCGCGGTCCTTCTGGGCGAGGCAGCCTCCGACGGCGATCTGCATGTCGGGGTTGTCGTCCTTGACCGGACGCAGATGACTCAGATTGCCGTACAGCTTGTTGTCGGCGTTCTCCCGCACCGCGCAGGTGTTGAAGACCACCAGATCCGGTGACGCGCCGGGCACGGCCTTGGTGAAGCCGGCGTCCTCCAACAACCCCGACAGACGCTCGGAGTCGTGTACGTTCATCTGACAGCCGTAGGTGCGGACCTCGTAGGTCCGGGCACCGGTACGGGGGGCTTCTTCGTCGATCAGTGACACGTCTCAGGGTATCTCACCTCGGCGGGTCCCCTTTCCTCGCGCCGACCGCGCGTGCCCCGTCGAGGTATCCGTTACTGCTCGTGCAGTAAAAATCCCGTGACGCGCGTGTCGAAGGTGTCCCGAAATGCGAAGTCTCGGGCGTCGGACGGCATAGGGTCTGCAGATATGACATCAGCGGCCGCCGGAACGGATCGTCCGTCCGAGAAGTCGGACACCAGCTCGTCCATGATCTCCATGAACGGGGTGAACAAGCATTTCGGATCCCTGCACGTACTGCAGGACATCAACCTCGAGATTCCGCGAGGACAGGTCGTCATCGTCGTCGGCCCGTCGGGTTCGGGCAAATCGACCCTCTGCCGCACCATCAACCGGCTCGAACCGATCGATTCGGGAGAGATCCACGTCGACGGCACCCTGCTGCCGGAGGAGGGCAAGGCACTCGCCCGCCTTCGTTCGGACGTCGGCATGGTGTTCCAATCGTTCAACCTCTTCGCCCACAAGACGATCCTCGAGAACGTCATGCTCGGCCCCCTCAAGGTGCGCAGGATCAAGAAGGACAAGGTCCGCGAGTCGGCGATGCAGCTGCTCGACCGGGTCGGGATCGCCAATCAGGCCGACAAATACCCGGCGCAGCTGTCGGGCGGCCAGCAGCAGCGCGTGGCGATCGCACGCGCGCTCGCGATGAATCCCAAGGTCATGCTGTTCGACGAGCCCACCTCCGCCCTCGACCCCGAGATGGTCCAGGAGGTCCTCGACGTGATGACCTCCCTCGCGAAAGAGGGCATGACGATGGTCGTGGTCACCCACGAGATGGGATTCGCCCGCAAGGCCGGCGACCGCGTTCTGTTCATGGCCGACGGTCGCATCGTCGAGGACACCGATCCCGAGACCTTCTTCACCACACCGAAATCCGATCGCGCCAAGGACTTCCTCGGCAAGATCCTCAGTCACTGACCTGATTCCCGCACCGACGGGCCACCCGGTCCGTCGGACGTAGTTCCGAACCGCACCGGAGGTATTCGATGAAATTGTCCCGCTCCATCCGCCTGGGCATCGGCGCCGTCGCCGTGGCAGTGGTCGCCACGGCGTGCGGTGGCGACGAGACGCGCAGTGTCTCGCAGTCCGCGGAGAACGGCACCCTGACGGTCGGTATCAAGTTCGACCAGCCGGGCCTGGGCCTGCGCAACCCGGACGGTTCGTTCAGCGGGTTCGACGTCGAGGTCGCCAAGTATGTCGCCGGTCAGCTCGGTGTGTCCGAGGAGAACATCGAATTCAAGGAAGCTCCGTCCGCCCAGCGCGAGACCCTCATCCAGAACGGTGAGGTCGACTACATCGTCGCGACCTACTCGATCACCGATTCCCGCAAGGAGAAGGTGGACTTCGCCGGCCCGTACTTCATTGCGGGCCAGTCGCTCCTCGTGCGCGCGGACGACACCGAGATCACCGGACCCGACTCGCTCAACGGCGGCAAGCGCCTGTGCTCGGTGGCGGGTTCGACCCCGGCCCAGAACGTGAAGGACAACTACGCGCAGGACGTCCAGCTCCAGGAGTTCGACACCTACTCGCTGTGTGTCGAGGCGCTGCGCAACGGCGCGGTCGACGCGGTGACCACCGACGACATCATCCTCGCCGGCTACGCCGCGCAGAGCCCGGGCGACTTCAAGGTCGTCGGTGAGCCGTTCACCACCGAGCGCTACGGCATCGGTCTCGCCAAGGGCGACGACGAGTCGCGCAATGCTATCAACGACGCGATCGAGGAGATGATCGCCAGCGGTGCGTGGGAGGCCGCATTCCAGGAGACGGTCGGCGCCTCGGGCTACGAGCTCCCGGAGCAGCCGAGCGTCGATCGCTACTGAGTGTCGATCGTCACCGAGTACGGGTACCACCCGTCACGTCCGGCGGTGCGGCCGGTCCGTAATCCCACGGACCGGCCGGACCGTTCCGGACTCCCACCCGTCCCCTCGATCCCGGAGTGACCTGTGGATCTGTTGAGCAAGTACAGCAGCCAGCTACTCGACGCGTTCTGGACCACGATCCAGTTGACCGTCATCTCGGCGATCGGTGCACTGATCCTCGGAACGATCCTCGCCGCGATGCGCGTGTCCCCCATCCCGGTGGCGCGTGCCGTCGGCGCCGCCTACGTGACGATCTTCCGGAACACCCCGCTGACCCTCATCATCATCTTTTGCCTGTTCGGTCTGTCCCAGACGCTCGGCATCAAGCTGGCCTCCGAGTCGTCGCCGACCTTCCTGGTGGACAACAACTTCCGGCTCGCTGTGCTCGGCCTGAGCGTCTACACGGCGGCCTTCGTGTGCGAGTCGCTCCGCTCGGGCATCAACACGGTCTCGCTCGGACAGTCGGAGGCCGGCCGCTCGCTGGGTCTGACCTTCAGCCAGAATCTGCGCCTGATCGTCCTCCCCCAGGCTTTCCGCGCGGTCATCGCCCCGCTCGGTTCGGTGCTCATCGCGTTGACCAAGAACTCGACGATCGCCTCCGTCATCGGCGTGTCCGAGGCCTCGCTGCTGATGAAGACGATGATCGAGAACGAAGCGGCCATCTTCGTCGTCGGTGGCATCTTCGCGCTCGGATTCGTCATCCTCACCCTTCCCACCGGCCTGCTCTTCGGCCGGCTCAGCAAGCGATACGAGGTCGCCCGATGAGTGCACACGGAACCGTTCTCTACGACGCACCCGGGCCCCGCGCCAAGGCGCTCTACCGGATCCTGTCGGTGGTCGTGGTCGCGCTCCTCGTCCTGGTCGGCTGGATCGTCTACCGCGCGCTCGACGCCAACGGACAGCTGACGGCCGCCAAGTGGGAGCCGTTCGTCGAATCGTCCAGCTGGACCACCTATCTGCTGCCCGGCATCCGCGGCACGATCATCGCGGCCGTCGCGTCGATCGTGCTGGCACTCGTGCTCGGCACGGTCCTGGGTATCGCGCGTCTGTCCGACCACCGGTGGGTCCGCTGGCTCGCCGGCACGATCGTCGAGTTGTTCCGCGCCGTCCCGGTGCTGATCCTGATGATCTTCGCCTACCAGGTGTTCGCCGAGTACCGCGTCTTCAAGTCCGGATATCTCGCGCTCGCGGCGGTCATCACCGGCCTGACCCTGTACAACGGCTCGGTCATCGCCGAGATCGTGCGCGCGGGCATCCGATCGCTTCCGCGTGGTCAGAGCGAGGCCGCCTACGCGATCGGCATGCGGAAGAACCAGCTCATGCGACTGATCCTGCTGCCGCAGGCCGTGACGGTCATGCTCCCGGCGATCGTGTCGCAGATGGTGATCGCGCTCAAGGACTCCGCGCTCGGCTACCTCATCGGCTATGTCGAAGTGGTGCGTTCCGGCCAGCAGCTCGGCGCGTTCTTCCAGAACTACCTGCCGTCGCTGCTGGTGGTCGCGGCGATCATGATCATCCTCAACAGTGCGCTGACACAGTTCGCGATCTGGCTCGAGAAGCGTCTGCGATCCGGGAAGCGGAAGAAGGGTGCCGTGGCGGCCGAAGAGCCGCAGACGATGCCCACGATGTCGGTGCCAGGCCTGGACCTGAGCGGCGAGGGCCGCAAGTAACAGCAGCACTGCGGTTGCGAAGTTCGCAGTCGAGCCCAGGCGTTTCGCAGTCGGGCTCAGTCGTGCGGGAGGTCGCTCGCGTCGGCACCGAACGTCGCGAGTTCTTCCCGCACGACATCGAACGCCATCCCCTGCGCGTAGCCGCGCCGGGCCAGCATCCCGACCAGCCGCCGCACCAACTTGTCGCGTTCGGCCGCGATCTCGCGCCGATCCCCTTCGGTGGGCAGCGGCGGCTGGGTGCGGAGCTTCTTGCGGACCAGTTCGACCGCCCGTTCCCGTTCGTCGGCGGTGTCGATCTGTTCGAGGGCAGCCGCCGCGTCGTCGGCGTCGATTCCCTTGCGGCGCAGTTCGAGTGCGATCGCGCGCTTACCCTTCCCCGCGTGCAGATGCCGTGAACGTGCCCACTGGTTGGCGAAATCCGCGTCGTCGATCAACCCGACCTCGGTGAGACGGTCGAGGGCACGTTCGGCGACGTCGGACGCGAACCCCTTCTGCTCGAGCTTCGTTGCGAGCTCGGATCGGCTGCGTGCCCGATCGGTCAGCAGACGGAGACAGACGTCCTTGGCCTGCGCTTCGGTGCCGCCGCCGGGCAGTTCCTGCTCGGTGCGAGCCGAGCGCCGCCGTCCGCGTCGTTCGCGCCGAGCGTCGGGGCGTCGTTCCTCGGAGTCGTCCATGACGCGCACAGTAGCCGGACGCACCGACAGCGCGGCCGGGTGCGGATACGCCACGGGGGCACGGACGACGTGCGTCCGTGCCCCCGTGGGGCCGTGGGCGGTGACTAGAAGTCGACCGGCTCCTCGACATCACTCGGATCGGTGAGAACGGCACCGATGCCGAGCTTCTCCTTGATCTTCTTCTCGATCTCGTCGCGCACATCGGTGTTCTCGAGCAGGAACTTGCGGGCGTTCTCCTTGCCCTGCCCCAGCTGGTCGCCCTCGTAGGTGTACCAGGAGCCGGACTTGCGGATGAAGCCCTGCTCGACACCCATGTCGATGAGCGAGCCCTCCTTCGAGATGCCCTGGCCGTACAGGATGTCGAACTCGGCCTGCTTGAACGGAGGCGAGACCTTGTTCTTGACGACCTTCACGCGGGTGCGGTTGCCCACCGCGTCGCCCCCGTCCTTGAGCGTCTCGATCCGGCGCACGTCCAGACGCACGGAGGCGTAGAACTTCAGCGCCTTACCGCCCGTGGTGGTCTCGGGCGAGCCGAACATCACGCCGATCTTCTCGCGCAGCTGGTTGATGAAGATCGCGGTGGTGCCGGAGTTGTTGAGCGCACCGGTCATCTTGCGCAGTGCCTGGCTCATCAGGCGGGCCTGGAGACCGACGTGGCTGTCGCCCATCTCGCCCTCGATCTCGGCGCGGGGCACGAGCGCCGCGACCGAGTCGATGACGATGATGTCGAGCGCACCCGAGCGGATGAGCATGTCGGCGATCTCGAGGGCCTGCTCACCGGTGTCGGGTTGGGACACGAGCAGGGCGTCGGTGTCGACACCGAGCTTGCGCGCGTAGTCCGGATCGAGGGCGTGCTCGGCGTCGATGAACGCCGCGATGCCGCCGGCGGCCTGCGCGTTGGCGACCGCGTGGAGGGCCACCGTCGTCTTACCCGAGGATTCCGGGCCGTAGATCTCGATGACGCGCCCGCGTGGCAGGCCGCCGATACCGAGAGCCACGTCGAGTGCGATCGACCCGGTGGGAATGACTGCGATGGGCGGACGGACGTCCTCGCCCAGGCGCATCACCGAGCCCTTACCGAAGCTCTTGTCGATCTGCGCGAGGGCGAGCTCGAGCGCCTTCTCGCGGTCGTGAGCCTGTGCTGCCATCTTGGTCCCCTTAATAGAATCTCGTCCTTGTTGTCGACGACGTTAGAACCCGGCACCGACAAGTTCGCTGTCGCGACCGCGGAAACGCCGTATCTGTGGATGGAATCACCACCTGTGGACAACCCACCCGGCGTTCCCAGCATAGCCGAACACGTGTTCGAAATCCGGTCGCTTCGTGTACGCCAGGAATGGTCTCATCCCGGTCGGACAGAAAATCGATTCCGGCATCTACTCCTGCACCGATTCCGGTCGGGAACAGCCCCGACCGGCTCCGCGGCTACCGCCGCACGGGTGGGACGTCGAACTCGTCGCAGAGAGCGCGCCATACCTCCCGGGGCTCCTGTCCCGCCTCGATCGCCTCGGCCGCCGTCCGTCCACCGAGCGAAAGCAGCACGTGATCGCGCAGCAGGGCATCGCCGTGCATCTGTCCGAACTCGTCCCGGACCACCTCGTAGAACTCCGTCAACCGCACCCCGACCACGGTAGTCGCGCGCGGTGTGGCGCGACAGTCAGTCCGCTGCGGCCTCGCACACCGCGACCGGATCCTCCACGTCGCCGGCACCGTCCGCGGCCGCACGAGCCGCGGCGGCGAAGTCCGGCGACGACAGCACGGTGTCGATCGCGGAGCGGACCGCATCCGCGTCGAGCGGACGCACCACCACCGCACTCCCCTGCCGTGCGGCGCGGTTCGCCAGCTCCCACTGGTCGCCGTCCCCGGGAACGATCACCGCCGGAACCCCCGCACTCAGCGTCTTGGCGAGCATCCCGTGCCCACCCCCGCACACGACGACATCGGCCTGCCGGAGCAGGACGTCCTGCCTGCCGCGACCCGAGACGGCCCAGCTGGGGAGCGACTGCGGCGGAGGGTCGAGCATCGTCGCGGCGACCCGCATCCCGGCCCCGTCGAGTGCGTCGCAGACCGTCTCGACCATCCCGGTCACGCCGGTGACCGCGGTCGACGGCGCGACCATCACGAGAGGTCCGTCCCCTGGCGGCGGATCGAGGATCTCCACGGTGGGTTCCCACAGCAGCGGACCGACGACGTGCGCGTGCCCGGGCCAGTCGGGACGTGGCACCTCGAGTGCCGGCAGGGTGGCGATCAGCCGGGCCCGGGGCCCGGGATCGCGCGCCGGCAGACCGATCCCGACGCGTGCGGCAGAACGCTCGCGCTCCCCCTGCCGCAGCGATCTCGCGGTCATCGCTCGCAACGCGGCATCCCTCAACCGGCCCCGCACGCCCCTGCCCACATCGAGACCGCTGCCGATCGGCGGGAGCCCGCGCGACGGCAGGTACAACGGGTGCGGCGAGAGCTCGACCCACGGGATCCCCAGGCGCTCGGCGGCCATCCCTCCGCCGGCGGTGAGCACGTCCGCCACGACGAGGTCGGGTAGCAGGGCTCCGAGATCCGGGAGCATCTCGCTCGCGATATGGGCGGCGCGGGCGTGGATCTTCGCCCCCGCGTCGCCGTCGTCGTCCCCGAGCCGGGGCGCCAGCCCCTTCAACTCAGCGAACGTCACACCGGGCAGCTCGAGGCCGAGCCATCGTTCGCCCGTGAGGACGACCGCGTCGTGCCCGGCATCCGCGAGCCGCAGCGACAACGCGATCGCCGGAATCGCATGACCCGCATCGGGCCCGGCCACCACCGCCACTCGCACGCGCACAGCCTGCCACAGGCCACCGACGGCGGGACGCTTCCTATCCCGCGAAGGTGTACAACTCGAACCCGGAGGCGCGCTCGGCAGCGAATCCCGGCAGCGGCGCCGATGCGCGCTCCACCTGTTCGCGCGCTTGTGCCTCCACCGGCCTGTCGTCGAGAGCCTGCAGGTACAGACGGTGCGCCGCGAGGGACTCGACTGCCAGTTCGACCGTATCGGTCACGTCCACCGCGTGGGTCGGAGGCGAACCCGGACACACGGCAGCCCATCGCACGCCGTGCCACGGTTCCAGACCGCGTTCGGTGAGTTCCGGGAAGATCCATTCGTTCGCGGCATCGGAGACGGCGTCGAGGACGCTGATCCCGAGCGCCCGATGGTCGGCACTGTTGACCCAGCCGGGCCGGGGCGACAGCCCGAACGCGAGCGTGACCACCATCTCAGGACGATGACGTCGGATGGCGGAAGCGATGTCGCGACGGAGATCGAGACTCGGGACGAGTCGACCATCCGGGTGCCCGAGGAACTCGACGGTATCCACTCCGACGATCCGCGCGGACTCGCGCTGCTCCGATTCCCGCACCGGCCCGCTCTTCTCGGGCGACAGACCGGCGATGCCCGCCTCGCCACTGGTGGCCAGAACGTAGGAAATCTCCTTGCCCTGTCGGGTCCACCGCGCGATCGCCGCCGCCGCGCCGTATTCGATGTCGTCCGGGTGGGCGACGACGACGAGTCCGCGTTGCCAGTTCTCCGGTACCGCCTCCACAGCTACCCCCTTCGTCTACAGACGTGTCAGGTCGTGCTTGTCACCTCCCGATACTGCCTTGTACAGCAGGTATCCGCCGAAGATCACGGCGCCGAGTACGAGAAAGCCGAACAGGTTGTCGAACAGGGCGCCGAGGACGGCGAGACCGACCCACACCACCGCGACGATTCCTACGATCTTCCAGAACATTGGGTACTCCCACCCTCGATGCCGACCTCTTCCGAGTCGGACTCCGTTTGCTCGGTACGCCTCGATCCTGGCAGCTGGAGCAATGAAAAACAGCAGGCCAGCGCAGATATCAGGGAAAGATCAGGGGACACCCGGAGGCGCACCCCGGTGTGGCCCACGGGCACCCGGAGACGGGTCGGTGACCCGCGGCACGCCGGTACGGCTTAGGCTCTACGGGTTCGCCGTCCATACCAGAAGGCTGAGTAACCGTGTCCTCGTCCCCCCGTATCCCCGCGCGCGACCTCGCGCAGATCGCCGTCTTCGCCGCCCTGATCATCGCCCTGGGACTGCCCGGTCAGATCAGTATCGGATCGTCCGGCGTGCCCATCACGCTGCAGACCTTGGGCGTGATGCTCGCGGGTGCACTGCTCGGCGCACGCAAAGGTGTCCTGTCGGTGCTCACCGTGATCGTGCTGGGGCTGGCGCTGCCCGTACTCGCCGGCGGGCGCACGACCCTCACCTCGCTGGCAGGTCCCACGGTGGGCTTCCTCATCGGCTGGATCCCTGCCGTCGCCGTGATCGGCTGGCTGAGCATGAAGATGCTGCCGCGATACCGCACGTTGCCCGGTGTGGCCGTCAACGTCCTCGGTGGCATCGTCGTCCTCTACGCCTTCGGTATCGCAGGCATGGTCCTGCGCACGGATCTCACGGTGTGGGCCGCCGCCGCGGCCAACGTCACCTTCCTGCCGGGCGATCTGGCCAAGGCGGTCGTCGCCGCAGCGGTCGCCGCCCAGGTGCATCGCGCCTATCCCGCACTGGCGGCATCGCGCATCGCGCACCGCCCCGCTGCGGATCCCGCGCACTGACGCAGTCCGACCGTCGATGAGCGAGATCCGATTCCGGGAGGTGCGGCACGCCTACGGCGACCGCACCGTTCTCGACGGGGTCGACGTGGTCCTCACCGAACGACGCGTCGGCATCGTCGGAGCGAACGGCAGCGGCAAGTCGACGATGGCGCGCATGATCAACGGCCTGCTCGTCCCGTCGTCCGGCTCGGTGACCGTCGACGGCCTCGACACGGCGCGCAAGGGCCGGGAGGTCCGCAAGAAGGTCGGATTCGTCTTCACCGACCCGGACCATCAGATCGTCATGCCGACGGTCGCCGAGGACGTCGCCTTCTCGCTGAGACGCAGCGGACTCGGCAAAGAGGAGCGCGAAGCCCGGGTAGGGCAGGTCCTCGCCGACTTCGGGCTCGCGGGGCATCACGACCACCCCAGCCACCTGCTCTCGGGCGGCCAGAAGCAGTTGCTCGCGCTCGCCGCGATCATGGTGACCGACCCGGCGGTGCTCGTCGCGGACGAACCGACGACCCTGCTCGACCTGCGCAATACGAAGCTCATCGCGCGCACCTTCGCGAGCCTTCCGCAGCAGGTGATCGCGGTGACCCACAATCTCGAACTCCTCGTGGGCTTCGATCGTGTGCTGGTGGTCGACTCGGGGCGGGTCGTCGCCGACGACGAACCGGCGTCCGCGCTCGCGTTCTACCGGAATCTGATCGGGTGAACACGTTCGGCCTCTACCATCCCGGACGCTCCGTCCTGCACCGGCTTCCGGCGGGAGCGAAGCTGCTCGCGGTCGCAGCACTGATCCTTGCGCTGACCCTGTGGATCCGGCAACCCTGGCAGGTGCTTCCCGCCCTGGCCTTGGCCGTGCTCGCGTATGCGGCCGCGCGCATACCTCCGCGTCTGGCGGTTGTGCAGCTGCGGCCGCTGGTGTGGATGCTGGCGATCATTGCAGCGTTCCAGGTGCTCGTGGCGGGGTGGGAACGGGCGGTGGTGATCTGCGGGTCGCTGCTCGTGGCGGTCGCCCTGGCCGCCCTGGTGACCCTCACGACGCGGACCACCGACATGCTCGACGCGATCGTGCGGGCGGCCCGTCCCCTCGCGCGCGTCGGGGTCGATCCCGACCGGGTGGGACTCGTGCTGGTGATGACCGTCCGCGCGATCCCGCTGATCGGCACCGTGGTCACCCGCGTGACCGAGGCACGCAAGGCGCGCGGTCTCGGATTCTCGTTGCGGGCGCTGGTGGTTCCGGTGGTGGTGGGAGCCCTCCGCACCGCGGAGGCGATGGGCGAGGCCCTCGCCGCTCGCGGTGTCGACGACTGAGAGGTGTCGACGACCGACGTGTTCGGCTCGCGGTGTCGATGATGGGGGTGTTCCACCCCTCAGGGGTGGTAACGCTGCTCGATCTGCCCCAACTCGCGCCAGGACTGCGCCCAGCTCTCGAGTTTGTCGGACGTGGCGATCAGTTCGGCGCGTCGCTGGTCGAGCATCGCCAGCGACCGGTTACCCTCGGCGGTCGCGGCGAGGCGTGCTGCGGCGGCGACGAGTTCCTCGAACTGGTCGACACCCGTCCCGAGACGCTCGCCCGCGTCGACGATGGCCGCGGACAGATGGGTCTTGGCGGCCGCACTGCCCTGCGCGGCGGATTCGAGGGCAACGACGTCCTCGACGACGGCATCGAGTGCGGATGCGGCTGCGCGGGCCGCGTCGTCGATCTCGGTGAGGTCGTCGGGGGCCACGGAGTTCGACCGCACGAGCACACCGAGCAGGCGCCGCAGGCTCTCCTCGTTCGCCGCGAGGCGTTCCATCGGGGCGCGGGCGACCGAACCGGCCGGTGGCAGCGACCGGCGGCGCGGCGGCGGTGGGGGCAGCGGCACCGCATCGAGGCGACGGAAGGTACGGACGGCGAGGACGGCAGGCACTGCGAGAGCCGCCGTCGCTCCCCCGGCCGCGACGAGCGTCCATTCGGGAGCCGACGCGACGGCCAGGGTCGCGGTGCCGATCGCCGTGGTGCCCGAGCCGGCACCGAAGAAACTGGCACGCCGACGCGCGCGACGCTTCTTACGCCGCAAGCGGGCGGCGGGATCGCGCCAGCGGCGCGCGGCCTCCATCGCGTTGCCGGTGGCATCGCGGAACGCAGAGACGACCGAACCGGGGATGTTCCCGGTCCGGTCGTCTCCGGAGACGTTCACGGCGGATCAGTTCCGAGGCGTGCGGATCAGCGGCCGGTGGTACCGGCAGCGTTCGGGGGCTCTTTGCGCGTGTCGACGGCAGGGTTGGCGGGGGTGCCCGGAAGCGCCTCGCCCTTCATCGACGCCCGGATCTGCTCGAGTCGGCTGTGACCGGCCATCTGGACGGTGGCCTGCTGAACCTCGAGCATGCGGCCCTGCACCGAGTTCTGGGCGAGCTCGGCCGAACCGAGAGCGTTGGCGTAGCGACGCTCGATCTTCTCGCGGACGGCATCGAGGCTCGGAGTGGTGCCCGGAGCTGCGAGGGTCGAATCCATCGAACGCAGCGACTCGCTCACGCGCTCCTGCATCTTGGCCTGCTCGAGCTGGCTGAGCAGCTTCGTGCGCTCTGCGACCTTCTGCTGCAGCGCCATGGCGTTCTGCTCGACGGCCTTCTTGGCCTGCGCGGCGGCCTGGAGCGACTGGTCGTGCAGCACCTTGAGGTCCTCGACGGACTGCTCGGCGGTGACGAGCTGTGCCGCGAAGGCCTCGGCCGCGTTCGTGTACTGGATCGCCTTCTCGGTGTCGCCCGCCGCCGTGGCCTGGTCGGCCATCATGACGGCCTGGCGGGCACTCGCGTTGAGCTTCTCCACCTCGTCCAGCTGACGGTTGAGCTTCATCTCGAGCTGACGCTGGTTACCGATAACGGAGGCCGCCTGCTGCGAGAGTGCCTGATGCTGACGCTGCGCGTCCTCGATCGCCTGCTGAATCTGGACCTTCGGATCGGCCTTCTCATCGATCTTCGAGTTGAAAAGCGCCATCAGGTACTTCCAGCCCTTGACGAAAGGATTAGCCATGGGTGTGATCCTGCCTCCATCTGGTACGCCGCGCCGAACGCGACCCGGTACGCGGCCCTCGCGCCCCGGTTCGAAGATCGCCGGTCCGCTGCTACCCCCGACGACCCACCTGCCCCGGCCGGGTCCGTGCACGCACCACGCCCCGGCTCGATGTCGCTTACGACCGTATCCGGCGAGACCGGCACGGTTCGTGATCCATGTTAGGCGGCTGCCAGCGCCTGTGCGGCGGGTGCAGGGATCACCATGCGCGGCTCCTGCGCGAGCAACCCGGGCTCGGCGGTGGCGCCGTCGTCGGACCGCTCGGCCGGTGCCGTGTCGGCTGCGGTGGTCTCCATGTCCGTGCGACGGTCGAGGCCGTCCGCCAGCAGACCGCTCACATCGAACAGCACGTCGGACAGCGGGACCTCCAGTGCATCGCAGATGGCCGCGAGCAGTTCGCTCGAGGCCTCCTTCCTGCCGCGCTCGATCTCCGAGAGATAGCCGAGGCTGACCCGGGCGCTGCTGGAGACTTCGCGCAGGGTGCGGCTCTGCGAAACACGGGTGCGCCGAAGGCTGTCACCGAGTGCCTCACGCAACAACAGCGCCATCCCATCCTCCTTCGTCCGTCGTGCCGACACCTCGTCAACGCACGACGACGCTGCGAGGTTCCCGCAGATCGATCGGACCTCGATACCGCGGTGTCCAGACATTACAACGCCGACGGCGGTTGCAGACGCCCGAGTAGTCCCGACACCGCGTAGTCCCGACACAGCGTAGTCCCGACACAGCGGTGTCGACCGCACCGAGCCGGATCCCGCACGTCCCGCCCCGTGGTTACCGGGCGTCCTCGCCCACCGTGCGGCCGTCGCCCGGCATGTCCTGGGCAGCGGCGCCCTCCCCCGCGGCGCCCTCCCCCGCGGCGCCCTCCCCCGCGACGTCCACCCCCAGGACGTCCTCCGCACGGGCGGTCTCGCTCTCGCTCCGGCGCACCCCGGTACGCAGCCGGATCGCCTGGACCACGTAGTCGAGTCCCGTCACCACCGTCAGGGCGACCGCCAGGATCATCAGGCCGATCGCCACCGGCGCCACCGATTCGGGCAGCGGCAGCAGGTAGACACCAATGGCGAGCGTCTGCACCAGCGTCTTGAGCTTGCCACCGCGACTCGCCGGGATCACGGCGTGCCGGAGCACGGCGAACCGCAGGGCGGTGATCCCCAGCTCCCGAGCAGCGATGATCCCGGTGACCCACCACGACAGGTCACCGAGCATCGACAGCCCGACCAGCGCGGCACCGATGAGGGCCTTGTCGGCGATAGGATCGGCGAGTTTGCCGAAATCGGTGACGAGACCGTGCTTTCGCGCGAGTTGACCGTCGATCCGGTCGGTGATGGCGGCGATCGCGAAGACTCCGGTCGCCGCGAGCCTCCACCCGATGTCGTGCCCGTCGCCGACGAAGAGCAGCACCAGGAAGACCGGTACCAACGCGATCCGACCCACCGTCAAGATGTTGGCGATGTTCCACAACGGCACCGGATCGTGCGGGCTCCCGGCGTGCGGTCCCGGTGCGGCGCCGCTCCCGCCCGACGCGGTGACATGCTGGCGGGGCGTGCTCATGTGCCCCACAATATCGGTAGCCGCACGCGCTACTGTTCACCGCATGACGACACCGCCGACGAACCACGACTCGAACGATCGAATGGTCGTACGGCGCGCCCGAACCTCCGACGTGCCCGAGATCAAGCGGCTCATCGACATCTATGCGGGCAGGATTTTGCTCGAGAAGAATCTGGTGACCCTGTACGAGGCCGTCCAGGAGTTCTGGGTGGCCGAACTCGGGGGTCGGGTCGTCGGGTGCGGGGCCCTGCACGTGCTGTGGTCGGATCTCGGCGAGGTGCGCACCGTGGCCGTCGACCCGTCCGTCAAGGGCCACGGCGCAGGTCACCTGATCGTCGAGCGCCTCATCGAGGTCGCCCGCGAGCTCGAGCTGGAACGACTGTTCGTGCTCACCTTCGAGGTGGAGTTCTTTGCGCGGCACGGTTTCACGGAGATCCAGGGGACTCCGGTGACGGCCGAGGTCTATGCGGAGATGTGCCGGTCGTACGATACGGGCGTCGCGGAGTTCCTGGACCTGAGCTACGTGAAACCGAACACGCTCGGGAACACCCGGATGCTCCTCACCCTCTGATCGAGACCCACGAAAGCGAGGCCCGCATGGCCCTGTTCGCCGTCGAGTACACCTATTCGGATGCGACCGCCTCGGCGCGCGACGAGCACCGCCCGAAGCACCGAGCATGGCTCGGCGATCTCGTCGAACAGGGCATCGTGCGGGCGACCGGCCCGTGGACCGACGGTTCGGGTGCGCTCATCCTCGTCGACGTGGCCGACGAGGCCGCGGCGCGCGAACTGATGGCCCAGGACCCGTTCGCGCAGCGCGACCTCGTCGATGCCGTGCGCATCACCGGGTGGAACCCGGTGATGGGCGTGTTCAACTCCTGACGGATTCCTTCTCACCGCGCGTCTTGAGCAGGCTGGCCACCGTCGTCACGGCCAGCACTCCGACGATCACGATCAGGGACACGCCGGTGGAGATCTCCGGGACGGCGACGTGCTCGCCGCCGTTGATCCAGCCGAGCGTGTTCTCATGCAGGGCGTGGAGCACCAGCTTCACGCCGATGAACGCGAGGATGATCGACAGTCCGTAGGACAGGTAGACCAACCGCTCGAGCAGACCGCCGATGAGGAAGAACAGCTGGCGCAGGCCCATCAGCGCGAAGGCGTTCGCAGTGAACACCAGGTACGGCTCGTTGGTCAGACCGTAGATCGCGGGGATCGAGTCGAGCGCGAAGAGGATGTCGGTGAAGCCGATCGCGACGAGCGCGAGCAGCATCGGCGTGACGAACTTCTTGCCGTCGATGCGGGTGACGAGGCGGTCGCCGTCGTACTCGTCGTGCACCGGCAGGAACTTCCGGGCCAGCTTGACCATCCGGTTCTCCGAGATGGCCTGCGGGTCCTCACCGTGGTCGCGGATGAGCTTGACCGCCGTGTAGATGAGGAAGAAGCCGAACAGGTAGAACACCCAACTGTAGGCGTTGATCGCCGCGGCACCGACCGCGATGAAGGCTCCGCGCATGACCAGCGCCAGCACGATGCCGATGGTGAGGACCTTCTGCTGGTACTCACGGGGCACCGCGAAGGTGGCCATGATGATGACGAACACGAAGAGGTTGTCGACCGACAGCGCCTTCTCGGTGATGTAGCCGGCGAAGTACTCACCGCCGTAGGTCGGTCCCCAGACCGCGAAGACGATCACGCCGAAGAGGATCGCGATGGCGACGAAGACGGCCGACCAGAAACCGGATTCGCGCAGTGTGGGCGCGTGCGGCTTGCGGACGTGGGCGAAGAAGTCGAAGATGAACAACCCGATGATGACGGCGATCGTGATCAACCAGGTAGTCAGGTTTACGTGCATGGGCACATAGGCCTTCCGGTAGGTATGCGTACCTGCCGGAGGTCTCTCCCGCCCGGACTATCGCCGGACCGACGGCCCCGGGACGGCATCGGTGCCGAACGTGTTGACGAGACCGCCGCGGATCTGGGGATACTCCCCTCCACAGCTCCCACGATTGTGCCACACATCGTCACTTACCGCCGGAAGGCAACAGGGACGGCCGGTCGAACGGGCATGTCTCACTGCTCTGCGGCAGGCACTTCCACCGGATCCCCGCCGCCACGGATCGAGTACAGCAGGCCGTCGAGTTCCTCGGGTTTGACCAGCACCTCGCGGGCCTTGCTGCCCTCGCTCGGCCCGACCACGCCTCGGGTCTCCATCAGGTCCATCAGGCGACCGGCCTTGGCGAAGCCGACGCGGAGCTTGCGCTGCAGCATCGACGTCGAACCGAACTGGCTCGTGACGACGAGTTCGACGGCCTGCAGGAAGACGTCGAGGTCGTCGCCGATGTCGGGGTCGACGTCCTTCTTGTCGCCGGCCTTCGGGGCGGTGACGCCCTCGTTGTACTCGGGTTCGGCCTGGTTCTTGGCGAAGTCGACGACCCCTGCAATCTCCTCGTCGGTGATGAACGCACCCTGCAGGCGGATCGGCTTGCCCGCACCCATCGGCAGGAACAGTCCGTCGCCCATACCGATGAGCTTCTCGGCACCGGGCTGGTCGAGGATGACACGCGAGTCGGTGAGCGAACTCGTCGCGAACGCAAGTCGCGAGGGCACGTTCGTCTTGATGAGACCCGTGACGACGTCCACCGAGGGTCGCTGGGTGGCGAGCACGAGGTGGATGCCGGCGGCGCGGGCCTTCTGGGTGATGCGGACGATCGCGTCCTCGACGTCGCGTGGGGCCGTCATCATCAGGTCGGCGAGCTCGTCGACGATGGCGAGGATGTACGGATACGGCCGGTACACGCGCTCGCTGCCGAGCGGTGCGGTGATCTCCCCCGACTTCACCTTCGTGTTGAAGTCGTCGATGTGGCGCACGCGGTTGGCCTGCATGTCCTGGTAGCGCTGCTCCATCTCCTCGACGAGCCAGGCCAGTGCCGCCGCGGCCTTCTTCGGCTGCGTGATGATCGGCGTGATCAGGTGCGGGATGCCCTCGTAGGGCGTCAGCTCGACCATCTTGGGGTCGATGAGGATCATCCGCACCTCGTCGGGCGTCGCGCGGATGAGCAGCGACACGAGCATCGAGTTGACGAAGCTCGACTTACCGGAACCGGTCGAACCGGCGACCAGCAGGTGCGGCATCTTCGCGAGGTTGGCGGAGACGAAGTCGCCCTCGATGTCCTTGCCGAGACCGATGACGAGGGGGTGATGGTCGCGGCGGGGCGACGGTGCTGCGAGCACGTCCGACAGCCGCACGAGTTCGCGGTCGGTGTTGGGGACTTCGATGCCGACGGCGGACTTGCCCGGGATCGGTGCGAGCAACCGGACGTTGTCGGTCGCAACCGCATACGCGATGTTGCGGGCGAGCGCGGTGATCTTCTCGACTTTGACGCCGGGGCCGAGTTCGACCTCGTAGCGGGTGACGGTCGGGCCACGGGTGAAGCCGGTGACCGCGGCGTCGATCTTGAACTGTTCGAGAACCTCGGTGATCGCCTCGATCATCTGGTCGTTCGCGGCCGACCGCGTCTTGGGCGGGTCGCCCTTGGTGAGCAGCTCCAGTGAGGGCAGCGTGTAGTCGCCGTCGACCTCGCGGTCGCGCACGAACGTCTCGGCCGGTTCCGGCTCGGAGGTCTGGTCGACGACCTCGGGTACCGGGGCGGCCTTCGGCTTCTTGCGGGCGGGAGCCGGGGCCGGCGCTGCGGCCGGGGTCTCGGCGACCGAGGGCACCTCCAGTGTGGCCGGCGGTGAGGCGGGCGCCTCGGGGTCGGATGCGCGGTCGTCCCACAGCGGGAGCACCTCGGTCTTCGCGTCGCCGTCGAACTCGTCAGGCGGGTAGTTCTCCACCGGGGTACGCCGGCGGCGGGACCGCTTGGGGGCGGGCGGCTCGTCGATCGGGTAGCCGTCGGCGTCGAACATCGGCGGCTCGTCGTAGCCGTAATCGTCGTCGTAGTCGCCGTACTCGTCGTCGGCGCGGTAGCCGAGGCCGAAGTAGTCGCGGAACAGTTCGGGCAGCTCCCGCACCGTGGTGCCGGTGAGCAGCAGGATCCCGAAGCCCGCCGCGAGGAGCATCAGCGGCACGGACAGCCAGACGGTGAGCCCGGAAGTGAGCGGGCCGCCCACGGCGGCACCGACGAAACCGGCCCCTTCCGAGCGGCCCTCCGCGTCGGTGGGTGAACCGGAGGCGACGTGCCACAGGCCCAGTGCGGGGAGACCGACGAGCAGTCCGCCGACGACGAGCCGGGGACGGATCTCGGGATGCGGTTCGGTGCGCATGAGCGTCACCGCGATGCCGACCGCGACGAGCGGAAGGACCGCGCTCGCACCACCGGCTATGGCGCGGACGGCCGTCTCGACCCACTCCCCCACCGGGCCGCCGACGCCGAACCACACCGTGCCGGCGATGATCACACCGATGGAGATCAATCCGAGCGCGATGCCGTCGCGACGGTGTCCGGACTCGATCTCGGTGGCGCGACCCATCGTGCGGGTCGTGGCTCCGACAGCGCGGGCCGTCATCATCCAACCGGCGCCGACGGTGCGGCCCACGGCGGTGAGGATCCCCCCGGAACTGCGCCGGGGACGGGCGGGCGCGGGGCGTCGACTCGCGGCCGGAGCGCGACGTGCGGTGCCGCCGCTGCGACGGTTCGCGGTCGAGGCCGCGGCGCGCGGCTTGCGCGCAGGGGTGGACCGGGTCGATCCGGACGCCTTCGTCTTCGCGGTCGATCTGGTCTTCGAGGTGGAGGCACCCGCGCTGCGAGCACGGGAGGTGCTGCCGCCCGAGCCCCGCGCCCCCGTCCGCGACCGAGAGGTCGTAGACGACGTTCCGCGGCTGCCCGACGACTTTCCTGCCATATCCGCCAGGGTAGCCGCACGGACCTCTCATGAACCATCAGCAACACGGGTACCGGTCGGCGGCACTGGTCACACGCCGTCCGGGCGAGCGCTCACAGGCCGCGTTTCGATCCCGCCAGTTCGGAGACCGCCGACTCGTCGCCCTCGATCTCGAGCCGCACCTGGTCGCGGCCGAAGGCGTGCAGCACGAGTTCGGACGGTTCACCGCGCAGCACGACGGTGCGCGGACCGCGCTTGCGCAGGGCGACCCGCTCGCCGGAACCGGACCTCTCGAAGATCACCGTGACGTCGCATCCGCCGTAGCTGTTGCGTCCGATCATCCGCGCGATGCGCCAAAGCTGGTCCTGATCGTCCGCCGACAGCGTCCGCGGCTCCCATCCGGGCTGCGCGCGGCGCACGTCCTCATGGTGCACGAACATCTCCGCCGCGTTGGCGACGGCGTCGAACAGGAACATCGGCGACCACTTCGGCGGGCCGGAATCGACGTCGGCGAGCACGTGTGCCCACTGTCGGTCGGTGGCGGAGCGTCGCACCTTCTCCGTGTGATCGGCCAGGGCCGGGACGACGATGCCGGGCATCGCGTCCACGCGGCGCTCGCGGACGAGCAGGTGCGCGGCGAGATCCCGGACCGTCCAGTCGCCGCAGAGCGTCGGCGCGTCGGGTCCGACCTCGGACATGGTGCGGACGAGGGCATGTCGTTCGCTTCGGGCGAGGCTCATTCCGCCACTCTAGCGATCACTCCTGCCCTCGCCCATCGCGCGAGCCCGCGTGTTCGGCGGGCCCGCGCGGACCGAAATCAGGAGACCGGGATCACCGTGGGCACGATCATCGGGCGACGACGATAGGTCTCGGCGACCCAGCGGCCGACGACCCGGCGGATGCCCTGGGCGATGCGATGGGTCTCCGTGACCCCTTCGGCAGCGAGTTCGTTGAGCGCCTTGTCGACGAGCTGCGCCGCCTCGTCGAGTGCGTCCGGGTCGTCGGAGAAACCGCGACCGGAGACCTCCGGGGTGCTCACCGCACGGCCGGTCGCGGCGTCGACCGCGACTGAGATGGAGATGAAACCACCCTCGCCGAGGACGAGACGATCGGACAGCGTGGACTCGCCCACGTCGCCTACCGACAGGCCGTCGACGTAGACGTGACCGACCGGGACGCGCCCGACGATTTCCGCGAGTCCGTCGACCATGTCGACGACCACACCGTCCTCCGCGAGCACGATCCGCTCGCGGGGAACACCCGTGGCCTCGGCCAGTGCGGCGTTCGCCCGCAGGTGGCGCCACTCGCCATGGACGGGCATCGCGTTGGTGGGTCGCACCGCGTTGTAGAGATACAGCAGCTCGCCGGCCGACGCGTGACCGGAGACGTGCACCTTCGCGTTCTGCTGGGTGACGACCTTCGCGCCGCGCTTGGCCAGGCCGTTGACGACCGCGAACACGGAGTTCTCGTTGCCAGGGATCAGCGACGACGCGAGGACGACGAGGTCGTCGGCCCGGATGTTGATCTGCCGGTGCTCGCCGCGCGCCATCCGGGACAGCGCCGAGAGCGGTTCGCCCTGCGAACCGGTGGAGACCAGCACGACCCGGTCGTCGGGCAGGCTCGCGGCGGTGTCGATGTCGACCTCGAGGCCGTCGGGCACGTTCAGGTAGCCCAGATCCTGCGCGATCTGCATGTTGCGGACCATCGACCGGCCGACGAACGCCACACGCCGGTTGTAGCGCTCGGCGACGTCGACGATCTGCTGGATGCGGTGCACGTGGCTCGCGAAGGACGCGACGATCACCCGGTTGGCGGCCTTGCCGATGACGGTGTCGAGCACTCCGCCGATCTCGCGCTCCGGTGTGACGAAGCCGGGGACCTCGGCGTTCGTCGAGTCGACGAGGAACAGGTCGACACCCTCGTCGCCGAGGCGGGAGAAGCCCGCGAGGTCGGTGAGACGGTTGTCGAGCGGCAGCTGGTCGAGCTTGATGTCGCCGGTGTGCAGCACGATGCCCGCAGCGGTGCGGATCGCGACGGCGATCGCGTCCGGGATGGAGTGGTTGACCGCGAAGTACTCGCACTCGAACGGACCGTGCGAGGTGGTCTGCCCCTCGACGACCTCGACGAGGTTGGGACGCTGGCGGTGTTCGCGGCACTTCGCCGCGACGAGCGCCAGGGTGAACTTGGACCCGACGACCGGGATGTCGGGGCGCAGGCGCAGGAGGAACGGCACGGCACCGATGTGGTCCTCGTGGCCGTGGGTGAGGACGATCGCCTCGACGTCGTCCATCCGGTCCTCGATGTACCGGAAGTCGGGCAGGATCAGGTCGACGCCCGGCTGCTGGTCCTCGGGAAAGAGCACCCCGCAGTCGACGACGAGCAGCCGGCCCTGGTGCTCGAAGACCGTCATGTTGCGGCCGATCTCGCCGATACCGCCGAGCGCGACGACCCGCAGACCGTCGCGAGGAGCCTTCGGCGGCAGACCCAATCGCTCGGTGGGATCGACGATGCGGGCGTCCGGACGCTGGGGGTTCGCCGAGTTCTGCGCGACACGCCGCGGAACGCGGGCGGGCGGACCGGCGTTGCGGGTGGCGCGGCCCCGGCCGCGTGCGGGGCGGCTCATCACAGCACCCCCGCAGCCTGGAGATCCGCCGCGAGAGCGTCGATCTGCGCGGTCACCGGGGCGACCTGCGGCAGACGAGGCTCTCCGACGTCGATGCCGAGCAGCCGCAGGCCGGCCTTCGAGGCGCTCACGCCGCCCAGCCGAGCGACGGCGCGATAGATGGGTACCATCGACAGATTGATGCGGCGGGCGAGGTCGAGATCGCCGGCTTCGAAAGCGGTGTGCAGCTCGCGCAGGCGACCGGGCACGAGATGGCCGATGACGCTGACGAATCCGACGGCGCCGACGGACAGCCACGGCAGGTTCAGGGGGTCGTCGCCCGAGTAGAACTTCAGGTCGGTGGTACCGATCAGCTCGGCGCCCGCGTTCAGATCGCCCTTGGCGTCCTTCACCGCGACGATCCGGGGGTGCTCGGCGAGCAGACGCAGTGTGTCGGTCTCGATCGGCACGACGGATCGAGGTGGGATGTCGTAGAGCATGACCGGCAGATCGGTCGCGTCGGCCACCGCGACGAAGTGGGCGTAGAGGCCGGCCTGCGGGGGCCGCGAGTAGTACGGGGTCACCACGAGCAGGCCGTGTGCACCGGCTCGCGCGGCGTCGCGGGCGAGCTCGACGCTGTGGGCGGTGTCGTTGCTGCCGGCCCCGGCGATGATCTTGGCGCGGTCGCCGACGGATGCGAGCACGGCCCGCATCAGCTCCATCTTCTCGTTCTCGGTCGTCGTGGGCGATTCGCCGGTCGTACCGGCGAGAATCAGTGCGTCACAGCCACCGTCGACGAGGTAGTTCGCCAGACTCACGCCCGCATCCACGTCGAGCTTGCCATCGGCAGTGAACGGGGTCACCATCGCTGTGGCGACGGTGCCGAACGGAAGCTCGACAGCAGTTGCGGAATCACCGTTGGTCATGGTCAGAAGGCTACCGCGTGGCAGGGCCGGCTCGACACATGCCTGCCCCCCCAAGACGGATCACAGATCGGTGTAGCGGTCGATCAGAGGTCGGTCGCAAGCGTGGGAGCTGCGATCTCGCTGCCGTCGGCCAGCTTCGTGATCGCGAAGTCCGAGAACGCGTTCGGTGCGGCATCCGCGAGCTGACGCACACATTCGACGGCGAGACGCCGGATCTCGACGTCGGCATGTTCGGTCGCGCGCATGGCGACGAAGTGACGCCACGATCGGTAGTTTCCGGTGACGACGATGCGGGTCTCCGTGGCGTTGGGGAGCACCGCCCGGGCGGCCTCCCGGACCTGCTTGGCGCGCAACGGACCGGCGGGAAGATGCGAGAGCTTCTCGTCGAGCGCCGCCAACAGCGCCACATACGCCTCGCGGCTGCGCTCCGCGGCCGCGAAGAACAACTCCTCGAGTTCGGCATCGCCCGCAATCGCGGGCGGAACCACCACGGGCACCTCACCGTCGGCGACGAAACGCTGCGACAGCTGCGAGAACGAGAAGTGCCGGTGCCGGATCAGCTCGTGCGTGCACGAACGGGAGATGCCGGTGATGTAGAAGGTCGCCGTCGCGTGTTCGAGAACGGACAGGTGCCCCACGGTGAGCAGGTGACGGAGATATCCGCCGTTCGTCGCGGTGCGGGGGGTGGGCTTGGACCAGCTCTGGTAGCAGGCGCGACCGGCGAACTCGACGAGCGCTTCGCCGCCCTCGGCGTCGGTGTCCCAGTCGACGTCGTCGGGGACGTGGAACTCCGTCGTGGCGATGAGCCGGACCTTCGGAACGGCGGGTTCGGGCGCCATCGTCTCCTCCTCGCCTCGGTCGTCGCGCATCCTCCGGACGCGCCGTCTCTTCCGTCCGCACACTAACGCGCCTCGACCTGCGACGATCGATGACATCACGATGACACCTTGCGTGACATCATCGGTGACGTCACACTGGCGTCATGGACATCGACAAATACACGTCCGCCATCACGGACTCCGTGATCTCCGCAGCCGAACTCGGCGACGAGCAGACCCGACGCACCGCCGCAGCCCTCGCGACCGCCATCGCCGCACCCGTCCGCCTCGCGGTCCTGGCAGCACTGTCCGACATGGCCAACGAGATCAGCGACGAACTCGGCGACCGCACCGTCACGGTGCGCCTCGACGGCACCGATGCCGTCCTCGCCGTCCACAGCGAACCCGCTCCCCCGCACGAGGATCCGACGCCGTCCTTCGAGGAGATGACGGGCGACATCAGCCGGGTCACCCTGCGCCTCGTCGAACAGATCAAGACCAAGGCCGAGGAAGCGGCGCAGCAGAGCGGAGTGTCACTCAACTCCTGGATGGCGCAGGCGGTACAGGGCGCCCTACGGGAGCAGATGCGCTATCAGCGCCGCGCCGACGAATGGCGCCGTCAGGGCGGCTGGGCGAAGCCCACCCCGCCCGCACCCACCGAGCCGCAGCCGTCCGACCCGAGCGACACCGCGGGCCCGGACGACGCCGCCGGCCGCAACGACACTGCGGGCCCCGACGACACGAACCCGCGCAGCGACGCGTAAGGCACCTCACCGCACGATAGAGTGCCGACGCACACAATCGGGCGACGCGGAGGGCGCATGGCAGTCAGCAGCACCAGGAGTTTCGACATCGACGCAACCCCGGAGCAGGTGATGGCCGCGCTCGCCGCGGTCGAACGCCTGCCCGAGTGGTCGTCGACCCACAAGTCCGTCACCGTCGAGTCCACCCACCCCGACGGACGACCCCACCGCGTACGGATGACCGTCTCGATCGTCGGCATCACCGACGAGCAGGTCGTCGAGTACTCCTGGAACGGCGACGGGTCGATGTCGTGGACCCTGGTGGAGAGCAGCCAGCAGCGCCAGCAGGACGGCGCCTACACCCTCACCGCCAAGGGATCCGGCACGACGGCCGAGTTCTCACTGACCATCGATCCGAAGGTCCCCATCCCCGGATTCCTCGTGCGGCGCGCCGAGAAGATGGCCCTCGAAACCGCCGGAAAGGGCCTCAAGTCGTTCACGGAGAAGAACTTCCGCTGACGTCAGATGTCACCGGCCGCGGTCGCCGCGACGATGGCGCCGAGCTCGTAGCACTGCTCGCGTACCTTCGCGTCGACCGGTCCGGTGATCTCGAGATCGGCAGCAGCCTGCACGAGACCCAACCCGGTGGTCAAGCGCCGAACCGACGCCACAGCGCCGGCGGTGTCGTTGTTCCCGTGCACCCACAGACCGTAGGGACGGCCGGCCACGGCATCGAGACACGGGTAGTAGACCGTGTCGAAGAAGTGCTTGAGCGCACCCGACATGTAACCGAAATTGGCTGTCGTGCCGAACAGGAAGCCGTCGGCGGCCAGCACATCGGGCGCCGTGGCGCCCAGCGCGGGGACCACCCGGACGGTGACACCCGTGATCTCCGGGTCCCGCGCTCCCTCCAGGACGGCTTCGAGGATCTCGCGAGTCGGCGGCGAGGGGGTGTGATGCACCACCAGCACTGTGCGGGATCCGTCCTCGCGCCCTGCCTCGCCCGCCCCTGCCCGGTCTTCCACAGCCTCGTCCGTCACATCAGCAGGCTGCTGCACCATCTCGAGGTTGTCAAAGCCGCTCGCCGGTTCAGGAACCGGCTTGGCCGTCCCGTTCGAGCTTCTCGAGCGCAACGGCTCGGCGCATCGTCTCCCGCGCACGACTGCGGTCGCCCGCATAGTCGTAGGCGCGTGCGAGCCGGTAGGAGTTGCGCCAGTTGTCGGGGTCGGCTTCCCATTCCTGCTTCACGGTCGCGAACAGTTCGTCGGCGGCGTCCCGCTCGATCCGCCCCGACGGCATGCGGGGCAGGTCGTCGACGTCGAGTTCGAGGCCTTCGTCGTGGATCCGCCGCGCGAGGTGCTGATGCTGCAGCCCTGCGCGGAGGGTCGCGTAGACGATCCAGGCTCCCACGATCGGGAGAATGAGGATGCCGATCCCGAGACCGATCGCCGCGACCTCACCGGACCGGACCAGTTCCAGGCCGGTGGAGCCGAGCAGAACGAAGTAGAACCCCAGCGCCACCACGATGAACGCAATGGGGACGAGGACCTTGAGCGAGCCGGTTCTCACAGGTCGAGGAGGGGATCGATTCCGACGGTCAGACCCGGTCGCTTACCGATCTCCCGCACACCGAGCAGCACGCCGGGAGCGAAGGAGGAACGGTCGATCGAGTCGTGCCGAATGGTGAGGGTCTCGCCCTGGGTGCCGAGCAGCACCTCCTGGTGAGCGACGAGGCCGGCGAGACGCACGGAGTGCACGCGGACACCGTCGACGTCACCGCCGCGCGCACCGTCGAGTTCGGTGGTGGTGGCGTCCGGGCTCGGAGCCACACCGGCCTCGGCGCGGGCCTGCGCGATCAGACGGGCGGTGCGGTAGGCGGTGCCGGACGGGGCGTCGGCCTTGTTCGGATGGTGCAGCTCGATCACCTCGACGGAATCGAAGAACCGGGCGGCGGCCTGAGCGAAGCGCATCGACAGCACGGCACCGATCGCGAAGTTCGGCGCGATGAGCACGCCCACCTCGGGGCGGTCGGCGAGCCAGCTCCGCACCCGGTCGAGGCGCTCGTCGTCGAAGCCGGTGGTTCCGACCACGGCGTGGATGCCGTTCTCGACGAGGAAGTGCAGGTTGTCCATGACGACGTCGGGGTGGGTGAAGTCGACGACCACCTGGGTCTGCGAGTTCACGAAGGCGTCGAGGCTGTCGCCCTTGTCGACGGTGGCGACGAGCTCGAGATCGGACGCGGCGTCGACGGCGGCGCAGATCGCCTGGCCGACCTTGCCGGCAGCACCGAGTACACCCACCCGAACCTTTGTTGCATCCACTTGCGTCGTCACGCCCTTTCGTTGCCGTCTCCCCCGGAAATCCTACGCAACCACCCGTAGACGTCCCGAGCGGGTCGAACGCCACCTACTGCTGCGCGCAGAGCGCGTCGAGCCACAGAGCGACCGCCGAACGGATCTCGTCGACGCACGCCGTGTCCGAATCCGAGGATGTATGGGCACGAGCGCCGTGGGTGCGGTCGAACAGAACTCCTTCGAGCACGGTCACCAGATCGCGCCCCGCGGTCTCGGGGTCCGGCGCACCGAGCTCCCGCACGAGATCGGTGGCCGCGGAGATCGAGAACATGCAGGCCGCGAGCGCCTCGGCAGCCTCCGGTTCGAGGCGCGCGTCGGGCGCGAGCGCGTAGCGAGCCAGCACATCGGTGCGACGCACAGTGAGCAGGCGTTCGAGATAGCGCGCGATCAGGTCGGCAGGAGGGCTCGGGTCGCCGGTCGTGTCGTCGAACAGCGCGGCGAAATCCGCGCGCGACCGTTCGGCGAGGCGGGGGATCGCAGCCGAGACGAGCGCGTGGCGGGTGCGGAAGTAGTAGGAGGTCGATCCCTTCGGCAGGCCGAGGTGCACGTCGACGCCCGTGTGCGTCACCGCGTGGTTGCCACCGCGCGCGGCGAGTTCGAGGGCGGCATCGCTGATGGCCGTGCGCCGGGAGGGACGTTCGGGTGAAGTCGTCACTCTACGATGATAGAGTAACGGCCGTGAGGTTGCGCCGACGCAGAAACCGCATGTCGCCGAACACCGCCTCGTCGAACCCCGTCCCCCGCACGGTCTTCGAGGACGCCTCGCGCAGCCGGGGGTTCGTGCTCGATCCCGCGCAACACGACGCTGTCGAACAGCTGTGTCATCCCGAGCGCCCGAACGTCTACCTGTGGGGCCCACCCGGACGCGGCAAGAGCTGGCTCGCCGACGTGTACTTCTCGGCCTATCCCGGACGGAACAAGCTGCGCGTCCACTTCCACGAGTTCTTCCGCGACCTGCACGTCGAGCTGCGACGGCACCGCTTCGATCTCGACGCCGCACTCGATCACCTGATCGGCCGCGCCGAACTCGTGTGCTTCGACGAATTCCACGTCCACGATCCGGCGGACGGCACGTTCGTCGCCCGGCTGTTCCCCGCACTGCTCGCTCGCCGCACGCGTCTCGTCCTGACCTCGAACTATCCTCCACGCGATCTGCTCCCCAACCCGCTCTTCCACGACGGCTTCGTCCCGACGATCGAGCTCGTCGAGCGGAGCGCGACCATCGTCGCTCTGGACGGTCCGCGCGACCACCGGCTCGGCTCCGACCATGCGAAGGGATTCGCATCGGGGATCTGGGCCGTCTCCCCGTCCGATCCGCAGCTACGACGGCTCGGTCTCGAGCGGCCGGCACCGGTCGAACATCGGGTTCTGCGCCCGGCGGGGCGTCCGCTCCGCGCCCTACGGGCCGAGAAGGACTGTCTCTGGTTCGATTTCCGCGATCTCTGCGGGCATCCCACGGCTCCGGCCGACTATCTGGCGCTCGCGGCGGACCACTTGTTCTGGGTCGTCGACAAGATCCCGGATCTGACGACCGTGGGTCGCGAACCCGCGCAGCGGTTCGCCAATCTCGTGGATGTGCTCCACGACCGCGACGTGCGGGTCGTGTTCGTCTCGGAGGTCGCGGCGTCGGAACTCGCTGCCGCGGTGGGACCCGTCGCGCACGACATCGGACGCCTCCGGAGCCGACTGGCTCAGCTGAGGACGATTCAGGACACGAGCGCGCGCACCGACGCCGGAAGATCACGCGTGCGCCGGTAGGGGCCGGCGACGGCGACCGCGAACGGCCGGTGCAGCAGGTCGGCTGCCACGCTGCGCACCTCCTCGGTGGACACCGACGAGATGCGTTCGAGGGTCTCAGTGATGCCCCAGTGCTGCCCGTAGCTCAGTTCGCTGCGGCCGATCCGGTGCATGCGCGCCCCGGTGTCCTCGAGTCCGAGCACGAGACCGCCGCGCAGCGACCCCTTTGCGCGAGCGCATTCCGCGTCGGTGATGCCGTGTTCGGCCACGTCGGTGAGCACCTCACGGACCACCGCGGCGACCTCACCGAGATTGTCGGGCTGGCAGCCCGCGTACACGGAGAAGGCGCCGGTGTCGGCGAAGGTGTCGGTGCCGGAGTACACCGAGTAGGCCAGACCCCGCTTCTCGCGCACCTCCTGGAACAGGCGCGAACTCAGCCCACCGCCGACGGCTGCGTTGAGCACCGACAGCGCCCAGCGACGCCCGTCGTGCCGACCGAAGGACCGCACGCCGAGCGTCAGGTGCGCCTGCTCGTTGTCGCGCTCGACGATGCTCATCGTCGGCGCAGTGCGCAGTTCGAGCCGTCCGTCGCGGCAGGGCGCGGGGGTGGCCGCGTCGTCCAGGTGACCGGCGAAGGCGCGGCGGACCAGTTCGACTGTGTGCGCGTGGTCGACGTTGCCGGCGACCGCGACGACCATCCGCGGCGGGGTGTAGCGGCGCACATGGAACGAGTGCAACTGGGTCCGGGTCATGGACTCGATCGACTCGACGGATCCGATGATCGGCCGGCCGATGGGGTGATCGCCGTACAGCGCGGTGAGCAGCGAGTCGCCGAGCAGATCCTCCGGATCGTCGTCGCGCATCGCGATCTCCTCGAGCACCACCTGACGCTCGACGTCGACGTCCGCGCTCAGGCACCGGCCGCGCAGGACGACGTCGGCGACGACGTCGACGGCGATCGGCAGGTCGTCGTCGAGGACGTGCGCGTAGAAGCAGGTGTGTTCCTTGCTGGTGAACGCGTTGAGCTCTCCCCCGATCCCGTCCATCGTCTCGGCGATGTCGAGAGCGGTACGCGTCGGGGTCGCCTTGAACAGCAGGTGCTCGAGGAAGTGGGCGGCGCCTGCGACCGACGGTTGTTCGTCGCGGGATCCGACACCGACCCACACGCCGACGGCCGCCGAGCGCACTCCCGGGACGTGCTCGGTGACGACCCGCACTCCCCCGGGAAGGACCGAGCGGCGGACGCCGGTGGCCGCGACGGGTGCGGGGGTCGAAGCGTCGTTCTTCACGTGGGAACTGGAAGCCATGGGGATCTTCGGTGGTCCTGACAAGGTCGGAGGGCGCGGAACATTTCACAGTACACCGGGACTGTCCCCCACCATCGGTCGCGCTCACCACCCCCGTCGTTGCGGTTGCGAACCCACGAGCCGGCCGGGACGTGCCTCCTCGCGGCTGCGGTAGACGATGTACGGCCGGAACAGGTATCCGACGGGGGCACTGAAGGCGTGGACTAGGCGGGTGAACGGCCATATCGCGAAGAGCACGAGGCCGATCAGCGCGTGCAGCTGGAAGCTGAACGGCGCCTCCACCATCAGGTCGCCGCGGGGTTGCAGGACCCAGATCGACCGGAACCACGGCGAGACGGTCTCCCGGTAGTTGTGTTCCTCGCCCACGACACCCGACCCCATCAGCGTGGTGGCGAGACCCGCCACGATCGCGGCGACGAGCACGACATACATGACCTTGTCGTTGAGAGTGGTGGCGCTGAAGACGGGACCGCGGGTGCGACGGCGATACACGAGCAGGGAGATGCCGACGAGCGTCGAGACACCCGCGATCGTGCCGAGCGTGATGGCCTGCACGTGATAGGCGTGCTGACTCAATCCCACGGCGTCGGTCCACGACTGCGGGATCACCAGGCCGATGACGTGGCCGACGATCACGACCAGGATCCCGAAGTGGAACATGGGGCTCGCGATGCGCAGCAACCGCGCCTCGTACAGCTGGGACGAACGGGTGGTCCATCCGAACTTGTCGTATCGGTACCGCCACCAGGTCCCCACCGCGACGATCGCGAGCGTCACGTACGGCACCACGTCCCAGAAGATCTCTCCTGCACTCATGATTCCGGAACTCCTCGCCGGGGCGGCACCGTCAGGGTGAAGGGCTGCAGACCGATCGACTCTCGGGGCGGTCCCGCCTGCGCGAGGCGCCGGGCCCGTTCCTCGTCCCGGTCGGTGACCGGCGGGAGCGTCGCGCACACGGCTGCGACGACCTGCGCGTACGGCGAGCCGGCCTCGTGCAGGGAGGTGTGCAGCACGTCGAGGGCCACCCGATACCGGGTGAGGAGTTCCTCGCCCGCGGCGGGATCCACGGTGGCCGCGAATTCGAGGACGACCGGCAGATGGTCGGGTGATTCGTGGGCGGGCGGCTCGACGCCCGCGGCGCGGTAGGCACTCGCGAAGGCGTGCATCTCGGCGCCGCGATTCCGGGTGTCGCCCGCGGTCCAGTAGGTCAGGTACATCGTCGAGCGTCGCCGCAGGTCGAAGGTCTCGACGTACCGCTGGGCCAGGACGAGCAGATCCGGTTCGTCCAGTGCGCGGATCGCCGTCCCCAGCATGTCCTGCTCGGGACCGGTGATGTGGTCGACGAGCTGCCCGGCGACGTCCAGCCGTCCGGCGTGTCCGGCGTCGGGATAGGCGAGCAGCAGCGACGCGGCCTGACGGACGAGGCGACGGTGCAGGGCGCGATCGACGCCGGCGCGCCGTGGACGCAGCAGTCTCATTGCTTCTCCCCCCTCGTGTCGTGACCGCCCGGGAACATGCCCGTCGGTACGCCCTTGCCGTCCCAGTTCAGGAGGTTCACCCGCGACGGGTTCGACGCGTTCGCCGCCATCCCATCACTGGTCTGCCGCTGTGCGAGGGCGTGGAAGGTCTCGACCGCCACCGGGACCGGGACGCCGCTGGCCTCCCCGAACGGACCCGACTCGTACATGCCGGGGCCACCTTCGTAGGACAGCGCGCAGTCCGTCGCCGACTCCTCGAGCCGATGTCCTTCGGCCGCGTAGGCGGTCGGGATGACGTACCGCTCGTCGTACTTGGCGAGCGCGAGGAGCCGGTACATCTCGTAGATCCGTTCCTCGGTCATGCCGACGGCCTCGGGGATCTCGGGGCGGGTCTCGCGGCCGAGATTGATGTCGCGCATGTAGGAGCGCATCGCGGCGAGTCGTCGCAACACCGCCTCGACCGTCGCGGTGTCCCCGGCGGTGAAGAGTTCCGCGAGGTACGCGATGGGGATGCGCAGGGCGTCGAGGGCGCCGAACAGGTTGCCGATGTCCTCGCCGTCGTGTCCCTCCCGGCTGACGGCGTCGACGACCGGTGACAGCGGTGGCACGTACCAGACCATCGGCATCGTCCGGTATTCCGGATGCAGCGGCAACGCGACCCGGTACGTGCTGATCAGGTCGTAGACCGGGGACCGTTGCGCGGCCTCGATCCACTCGTCGGAGATGCCCTCGGCGCGGGCGCCGGCGATCACCTCGGGGTCACGGGGGTCGAGCAGCAGGCCGCGTTGCGCCTCGTACAGGTCGGTGTCGTTCTCCACCGATGCCGCCTCCAGGACCCGATCGACGTCGTAGAGGACCAGACCGATGTACCGGAGCCTGCCCACGCATGTCTCCGAACACACGGTCGGCAGCCCCACCTCGACCCGCGGGTAGCAGAAGGTGCACTTCTCGGCCTTCCCGGTCTTGTGGTTGAAGTACACCTTCTTGTACGGGCATCCGGACACGCACATCCGCCAGCCGCGGCACCGGTCCTGGTCGACGAGGACGATGCCGTCCTCCGACCGCTTGTACATCGCGCCGGACGGACACGACGCCACACACGACGGGTTGAGGCAGTGCTCGCAGATCCGCGGCAGGTAGAACATGAAGGTCTGCTCGAACTCGAGCTTGACCCGGTCGCCGACCTTCTTCAGGATCGGGTCGTCGGGCACGATCGCCGGTGAGCCACCGAGGTTGTCGTCCCAGTTCGCCGACCATTCCACCTTCATCGGTTCACCGGAGATGAGGCTGCGCGGCGAGGCCACCGGGACGTGGTCGCCGAGCGGGGCGTTCGTCAGGTTGTCGTAGTCGTAGGTCCACGGTTCGTAGTAGTCGTGGATCGACGGCATCTTCGGGTTCGAGAAGATGCGGGCGAGTTTCGCGAGGCGTCCACCGTCGCGGAGACGCAGCCGTCCCTTGGTATCCCGGACCCAGCCACCGCGCCAGCGTTCCTGGTCCTCGTAGGTGCGCGGATAGCCCTGGCCCGGGCGGGTTTCGACGTTGTTGAACCACACGTACTCGGTGCCCGACCGGTTGGTCCACGCCTGTTTGCAGGTCACCGAGCAGGTGTGGCATCCAATGCACTTGTCGAGGTTCATCACCATCGCGAGTTGTGCCATGACCTTCACGATCGCCTCGCTTCCTGCTCACGCATCAGTAGACGACCTCCTGGGATCGGCGACGCACGATCGTCACCTCGTCGCGCTGGTTGCCCGTCGGGCCGAGATAGTTGAACGCGTAGGCCGTCTGCGCGTATCCACCGGCCAGGTGGCTCGGCTTGATGAGGATGCGGGTCAGCGAATTGTGGATGCCGCCGCGGCGTCCGGTGGTCTCGCTGCGCGGGACATCGATGACGCGGTCCTGGGCGTGGTAGACGAACACCACCCCTTCGGGCATCCGGTGCGAGACGATCGCCCGGCACACCACGACACCGTTGCGGTTGACGGCCTCGACCCAGTCGTTGTCGCTCACCGAGATCTTTGCGGCGTCGGCCGGCGACATCCACATCGTCGGCCCACCCCGGGACAGCGACAGCATGAACAGGTTGTCCTGATATTCCGAGTGGATCGACCACTTCGAGTGCGGGGTCAGGTATCTCACCGTCAGACCGACACCGTCGCCGGAGCCGACCGCCTGTTCGCCGAACAACCGCGACATGTCGAGTGGGGGCCGGTAGACCGGGAGCTGCTCCCCGAGCTCTTCGAGCCAGTCGTGGTCGACGTAGAAGTGCATCCGGCCCGTCAACGTGTGGAACGGTTTCAGCTCCTCGATGTTCATCGTGAACGGCGCGTACCGGCGACCTCCCGTTTCGCTCCCCGACCATTCCGGGCTCGTGATGACCGGTACGGGACGGGCCTGGGTGTCGGCGTAGGTGATCCGCCGTTCCTCGCTGCCCTCCGCGAGGTGCACGAGTCGCCGTCCGGTGCGTTTCTCCAGTTCACGGAAACCCTCGACGGCGAGCCTGCCGTTGGACGTGCCCGACAGCGCGAGGATCGTGTCGGCCATGCGTTCGGCGGTGGTGATCGCCGGACGTCCCTGTCCGGCACCGGAATCCATCACGCCGAATCTCTGTGCCAGTTCGGCGACCTCACGGTCCGGCCGGGTCACGACGCCCTTGGTGTTCAACCCGAGGGACTCGACGAGCGGACCGAGCGTCGCCCACTTCTCCGCGATCGCACCGTAGTCCCGTTCGACGACGGTGAGCGGACCCATCGTCCTCCCCGGAACCGGCACCTCGCCGGTCGAGCGCCAGTCCCGCTCGGTGCCGGACGGATACGCCATCGCTGCGGGCGTGTCGTGCTGCAGTGTCCCCATCACGATGTCGGTGCGGGTTCCCAGGTGGGTCCGGGCGAGGGTGCTGAAGGTCTGTGCGATGGCGCCGAAAGCGTCGTAGTCCGAACGGGTTTCCCAGGGCGGATCGACCGCTGCGGTGAAGGCGTGGATGTAGGGGTGCATGTCGGTGCTCGACAGGTCGCCCTTCTCGTACCAGGTCGCGGCGGGCAGGACGATGTCGGAGAACAACGTTGTCGAGGTCATGCGGAAGTCGATCGACATGAGCAGGTCGAGTTTTCCTTCGGGCAGGTCGTCGGGCCACGCCACCTCACCGGGCCGCAGGCCGGGGGCCGTCGGCTCGGCCTGCACGTTGGAATCGGTGCCGAGCAGGTGCCGCAGGAAATACTCGTTGCCCTTGCTGGACGAGCCGAGCAGGTTCGACCGCCACACGCTGAGCACGCGCGGCCAGTTCCGCGGGTCGTCGGGGTCGGTCACCGACAGTTTCAGTTCACCCGAGGCGAGTTGCTGCGCGACGTGCTGCGGGATCTCCCGTCCCGCCGCCCGTGCCTGTTCGGCAATCTCGTGGGTGTTGCGGTCGAACTGGGGATAGAAGGGTGTCCAGCCCATGGCGACCGCGGACGCCATGACGTCCATCGTGTGCTTGTCGCGGAAACGACCTCGTCCCAGCGGACTGGCCAGCGCGTCGGCACGGTAACCGTCGTAGCGCCACTGGTCGGTGTGCACGTACCAGTAGGAGGTGCCGGCCATCTGGCGAGGTGGGCGAGACCAGTCCGTCCCCATCGCCATGGCCGCCCATCCCGTGACGGGACGGCACTTCTCCTGGCCGACGTAGTGCGCCCACCCGCCTCCGTTGCGTCCCATGCAGCCGGTGAGCATGAGCAGCGCAAGTACGGCGCGATAGGTCGCGTCGCCGTGGAACCACTGGCAGATGCCGGCCCCCATGATGATCATCGAACGCCCGCCCGACTCCTCGGCGTTGCGGGCGAACTCCGTCGCGATCCGGATCGCCTGGGCCGCGGGCACCCCGGTGAGGGCCTCCTGCCAGGCCGGGGTGTACGGCGAGCCCGGGTCGTCGTACCCGCTCGGCCACTGCCCGGGCAGGTCGAGCTCCGGACGGTTCACCCCGTACTGCGCGAGCATCAGGTCGAAGACGGTGCACACGAGGTGGTCCCCGATCCGACGGACCGGCACGCCCCGTTCGATGCTTTCACCGTGCCCGTCGACGGTGTCGAAGCTCGGCAGGTACACCGCCGCGGTCTCGCCCGCTCCCCCGCCGCCGGGCGCGACCGTCAAGGTCGGGACGAGGTCGCCGAGTTCGAGATTCCACTTTCCGATGCCGTCGTCGCCGTAGCGGAAGCCGAGGGAGCCCGGGGGTACGACGACGGTGTCGGTCGCACCGTCGACGAAGACCGGTTTGAAGGCCGCGTTCTCGACGCTGTGCCCGAGATCGGCGGCGGTGAGGTTCTTGCCCGGCACGAGCCTTCCGTCGCGTTCCTCGACCCGCACGAGGAAGGGCAGGTCGGTGTACCGGCGCACGTAGTCGACGAAGAACGGCACGCGCTGCCGCACATAGAACTCGGTGAGGAGCACGTGGCCCATCGCCATCGCCAGGGCACCGTCGGTACCGGCCGCGCACGCCATCCACTCGTCGGCGAACTTGGTGTTGTCGGCGTAGTCCGGACTCACCGAGACGACCTTGGTGCCGCGGTAGCGGACCTCCGTCATCCAGTGCGCGTCCGGGGTGCGGGTGACGGGCACGTTCGAACCCCACATCATCAGGTAGGAGGCGTCCCACCAGTCCCCGGACTCGGGTACGTCGGTCTGATCGCCGAAGACCTGCGGCGACGCCACCGGTAGGTCGGCGTACCAGTCGTAGAACGACGTCATCACGCCGCCGAGCAGTTCGACGAACCGGGATCCGGCGGCGAAGGAGACCATCGACATGGCGGGGATCGGCGAGAAGCCGGCCACCCGGTCGGGTCCGTACTCCTTGATGGTGTGGACGTGCGCGGCGGCGATCATCTCGGTGGCCTCGGCCCACGTGACGCGCACCAGTCCGCCCTTGCCGCGGGCACGCTGGTAGCGGCGGCGCCGTTCGGGATCGTTCTGGACGTCGGCCCAGGCGAGCACCGGATCGCCGAGTCGCTGCCGCGCCTCCCGGTACATCTCGACGAGCAGCCCGCGCGCGTACGGATAGCGCACGCGCGTCGGCGAGTAGGTGTACCAGGAGAAGGCCGCGCCGCGCGGGCATCCACGCGGTTCGTACTCAGGACGGTCGGGACCGACTGTCGGATAGTCGGTTTCCTGGGTCTCCCAGGTGATGATGCCGTCCTTGACGTAGATCTTCCACGAGCACGAGCCGGTGCAGTTCACCCCGTGGGTCGAGCGGACGACCTTGTCGTGGCTCCAGCGGTCCCGGTAGAAGATGTCGCCCTCGCGGCCACCGCGCCGCGTGACCGTGCGTGTGTCGTCGGACTGCTCGCCGGAGGTGAAGAACCGTCCGCTGCGCACGAGCAGTTCCTCGATCCGGTTCCCGACTCCGGCGGTGTCCGTCACGGCTTCTCCTCACGTACGTCGCGGGTTCCGGATCGTGCGACAGGGGGCGGTTCATGGGCGTGCAGCCGAAATGCGGTGTAGAACACGCACACCAGTGCCGTCGCCGCGAGCAGGAGCAGACCGACGGTGTAGTCGTTGCCTTCGGCGTCGTAGGTCGCGCCCATCACCAGTGGCGGGAAGTAGCCGCCGAGCCCACCGGCAGCGGCGACGATGCCGGTGACACTGCCCACTGTGTGCGCCGGGGCGCGGCGCGCCACCCACGCGAAGACACCGCCGGTGCCGATGCCGAGGAAGATCGCCATTGTGATGAACGTCAGCGCCGACCACAGGTCGGGCGGGGGCTGGAAGGTCGCGATCACCGCCATCACGGCGGTGCCGGTGAACGAGGCCAGGACCACGTATTTCGGCGGCACCCGGTCCGACAGCGCTCCGCCCACGGGCCGGGCGAGGACCGCGGCGAGCGCGAAACCCGCCGTACGCGTACCGGCGTCGACGGCGGAGAAGCCGTAGATCATCTTGATGTAGGTGGGCAGATAGTTGCTGAACGCCACGAATCCGCCGAACACGACCGCGTACAGGAACGACATCTCCCAGGTCACACCGAGTTTCGCCGCGGCTGTCAGTTTGGGCAGCACCGGGTCGGTGTTGGGACGGAAATCGGGAGCATTGCGCATCACCAGGATGCACACCACGGCGGTCACGGCGAGGGCGGCCGCCACGACGATGTGGGTGGGCACCAGCCCGAACCAGTTCACGAAACGCGGGGTGAAGAAGGCCGACAGGGCCGTGCCCACCATGCCCGCCCCGAACACGCCGGTCGCGAAGCCGCGGCGGGCGGGGTCGTACCAGTTGTTGGCGAACGGGATCCCGACCGCGAAGATCGTGCCGGCGATGCCGAGGAAGAACCCGCAGACCAGGAGCAGCGGATAGGAGCCGGCCTCGGCGGCGAATCCGACCGCGACGACGGGAACGATCGACGACAGCGAGACGGCGATGAACATCGCCCGTCCGCCGTACCGGTCCGTCATCGCCCCGACCGCGATGCGGCCGAGGGAGCCCACGAGGATCGGCGTGGCCACCAGCATCGACGCTTCCGTGCTGCTGAGCGACATGTCGGTGGCGTAGGTCGTCGACAGCGGCCCGATCATGTTCCAGGCCCAGAAGTTGATGGCGGACACCCAGGTTGCCAGAGCCAGATTCGCTCCGCGCAACCTCCCGAGATCCGCCTGCATGCCCGTTCTCACATACTCAGGGAACCATTCCCGGGCGCGGTCCGGACCCGGTTCGGCGGAACCTCACCCGGATGACATCCGGCCGTTGCACCCCGGTAACCATGGTCTGCCGGAAACGCCGCACCCGTGGTGCCCGACCGGATGTCGGGCGCCACGGGTGCGGGGTTCACGCGCCCACCGGGAACCGGCAGGCGGGTGGGGTGATCAGGACTCGGCGTTCTCGCCGGTCGCAGCAGCCTCGGCCGACTCGTCCTCGACGGGGACGAGGCTGATCTTGCCGCGGTTGTCGATGTCGGCGATCTCGACGCGGATCTTCGAACCGACGTTCACGACGTCCTCGACCTTGGCGATGCGCTTGCCGTTGCCGAGCTTGCTGATGTGCACCAGGCCGTCGCGGCCGGGGAGCAGGGAGACGAACGCTCCGAACGCCGTGGTCTTGACCACGGTGCCGAGGAAGCGCTCGCCGACCTTCGGCAGCTGCGGGTTGGCGATGGCGTTGATCTTGTCGATCGCGGCCTGCGCGGACGGGCCGTCCGCTGCACCGACGTAGACGGTGCCGTCATCTTCGATGGAGATGTTGGCGCCGGTCTCCTCGGTGATCGAGTTGATCATCTTGCCCTTGGGGCCGATGACCTCACCGATCTTGTCCACCGGGACCTTGATGGTGGTGATTCGCGGAGCGAATTCGCTCATCTCGTCGGGCGTGTCGATGGCCTCGGCCATGACCTCGAGGATCGTGGCGCGGGCATCGTGGGCCTGCGAGAGCGCACCGGCGAGGACCTGCGACGGGATACCGTCGAGCTTGGTGTCGAGCTGCAGGGCGGTCACGAAGTCCTTCGTGCCGGCGACCTTGAAGTCCATGTCGCCGAACGCGTCCTCCGCACCGAGGATGTCGGTGAGGGCGACGTAGCGGGTCTCGCGGGTGCCGTCCTCGAGCTCGACCTCGTCGGAGACCAGGCCCATGGCGATACCGGCGACCGGGGCCTTGAGCGGCACACCGGCGTTGAGCATCGACAGCGTCGAGGCGCAGACCGAACCCATGGACGTCGAGCCGTTCGAGCCGAGGGCCTCGGAGACCTGACGGATGGCGTAGGGGAACTCCTCCTGGCTCGGCAGAACCGGGATGAGCGCGCGCTCTGCGAGGGCACCGTGGCCGATCTCGCGACGCTTCGGCGAGCCGACACGACCGGTCTCACCGGTGGAGTACGGCGGGGAGTTGTAGTGGTGCATGTAGCGCTTGCTGGTCTCGGGACCGAGCGAGTCGACCTGCTGCGCCATCTTCACCATGTCGAGCGTGGTGACACCCATGATCTGGGTCTCGCCGCGCTCGAACAGCGCCGAACCGTGGGCGCGGGGGACGACCGCGACCTCGGCGGAGAGGGCACGGATGTCGGTGACACCGCGGCCGTCGATGCGGAACTGGTCGCGCAGAATGCGCTGGCGCACGAGCTTCTTGGTCAATGAGCGGAAGGCAGCGCCGATCTCCTTCTCGCGACCCTCGAAGTTCGGAGCGACCTGCTCGAGCACCTCGACCTTGATCTCGTCGGTGCGGTCGTCGCGCTCCTGCTTGCCGGCGATGGTGAGCGCCTCGGCGAGCTTCTCCGACGCGGCGGACTCGACCGCGGTGTAGACGTCGTCCTGGTAGGGCGGGAACAGCGGGAACTCACCGGTGGGCTTCGCGGAGGCGGCGGCGAGCTGCTGCTGCGCGATGCACAGGCGGGCGATGAACGGCTTCGCCGCCTCGAGGCCCTCGGCCACGACGGACTCGGTGGGCGCCTGGGCGCCACCGTCGACGAGCGCGATGACGTTCTCGGTCGCCTCGGCCTCGACCATCATGATCGCGACATCCGCGGTGTCGGGGTTGTCTCCCCCACCGACAATGCGACCGGCGACGACCATGTCGAAGACGGCGTTCTCGAGCTGCTCGACGGTCGGGAACGCGACCCACTGGCCCGACTTGTTGTCGTCAGAGACGATGAGCGCGACACGCACGCCACCGACCGGGCCGGAGAACGGCAGGCCGGCGAGCTGGGTGGAGGCCGACGCGGCGTTGATCGCGACGACGTCGTAGAGGTCGTTCGGGTTCAGGCTCAGAACCGTGACGACGACCTGGATCTCGTTGCGCAGACCGTCGACGAAGGACGGGCGCAGCGGCCGGTCGATCAGACGGCAGGTCAGGATCGCGTCGGTAGAGGGGCGTCCCTCCCGACGGAAGAACGAGCCGGGGATGCGACCCGCGGCGTACATGCGCTCCTCGACGTCCACCGTCAACGGGAAGAAGTCGAACTGGTCCTTGGGCTGCTTCGAGGCGCTGGTGGCCGAGAGCAGCATGGTCTCGTCGTCGAGATAGGCGACGACCGAACCGGCGGCCTGGCGTGCGAGGCGGCCGGTCTCGAAACGGATGGTGCGGGTGCCGTAGGCACCGTTGTCGAGCGTTGCGGTGGTCTCGTAGACCCCTTCGTCGATCTCGACTGCGGTAGTGCTTGTCATCTGTATGTCTTCTCTTCCCTCTTCGTCTTCGCCGTACCCGCGCGGGCGCCGCGACCCCCGTGGCCACGGCTGCGCACCGACTCACGGAGGCGGTCGTCGATCGAAACCCTCCGGCGGATTCGGGATACGGCACCCGACGGGACCGGAAGGTCACTACCGAGGACCGACACCGTCGGTGCATACGGATCATCACCATTGGAGGCGATGGAAGTCGCCGGCCGAACCGGCACAAACACCGACAGCCAACGAGGCCCAGTGTAGTGGGTACCCCGTCGGCTGCCGGAAAAGATCAGCGAATGCAGATCAGGTCGTGTCCTGTCCGCGTCAGCGACGCAGACCCAGACGCTGGATGAGCGAGCGGTAACGCTCGACGTCGACCTTCTCGACGTACTTCAGCAGGCGGCGACGACGACCGACCAGCAGCAGCAGGCCGCGGCGGGAGTGGTGGTCGTGCTTGTGCTGCTTGAGGTGCTCGGTGAGGTCCACGATGCGCTTGGTGAGCAGTGCCACCTGCGCCTCGGGGGAGCCGGTGTCGGTCTCGTGGAGGCCGTACTCGCCGAGGATCTGCTTCTTCTGTTCGGTGGTCAGAGCCACTGGGTCACTCCTGTACAACTGACGTCCGCGTGACGGTAGACGGACCGGAGTCCGCCCGGTACGGCCACCGCGAACCGCAGCGCGCACCGACGGTCCAGCCTATCAGAGCCGACTTCTGCCGCCGAACCACGATCGGGTTCAGCGCCGGCCGGCACCCGCGCGGCCCACCGCGGCCGACACCTCGGCGAAAACCTGGTCGAGCAACTCGACGTACCGGTCGATGTCGCGGTCGGGACGGAGGTCGTCCCGTGCCGGGGCCAGGACGGTGACCGCCGAGCGCCACGGGTACCGCCGCGTACTCCGAGGGCAGATCCTCCCCGCGCTCGCGGTAGTAGCGCTCGATCGCGAGCGACACCGTCGTCGACGGCGAGGTCGGCCTTCACCCAGTAGGGATAGTCCAGTGAGCCCGGCGCGTCGGCGATCCGACGTGCCAGAGCACTGACCAGGTGCATGCGGGAGGCGAAGAACGACAGAATCGACTCGCGGTCCGGGGTGCGCCCCCGGTCCTCGGAGAAGACGGCGGACAAGACCTTTTTCGTACCGAACTCGCAGTTGCGTTCGTTCGGACGACACCGGACGGTCGACGGACACCCACGTCACTCGAGAGTCGGTGTCACTCGGAAGTCGGTGTCACTCGAAGTCGGTGTCACTGGGGAGTCTTCGTGAGAACCTCTCGCGCCCGTTCGGCGTCGCGGTGCATCGCGGAGATCAACGCTTCCACGGAATCGAACTTCTCCATGCCCCGCAGCCGCTCGACGAAGTCGACCGCCACGTGCTGGCCGTAGAGATCGGCCTTCTCGTCGAGGACGAACGCCTCCACCGTGCGCTTGCGTCCGGAGAAGGTCGGATTGGTGCCCACCGACACGGCTGCGAGGTAGCGCTGACCAGCTGTGAGTCCCTCGACGGGAGAACCGGAGTCGAGCACCGTGAACCAGGCCGCGTACACGCCGTCGGCGGGGATCGCCGCGTAGATCGGCGGTGCGACGTTGGCGGTCGGGAATCCGAGTCCGCGACCGCGACCGTCGCCGTGCACGACCACGCCTTCGACCCGGTGCGGGCGACCGAGTGCGTCCGCGGCCGCAACGACGTCCCCGGCGTCGACGCACGAACGAATGTAGGTCGACGAGAACGTCACGGCGTGCTCGGCGACCAGCGTGAGCCCCTGCACCGCGAACCCGAAACGCTCACCGATCGAGCGCAGCATGTCGACGGTGCCGGCCGCCTTCTTTCCGAAGGTGAAGTTCTCCCCCACGACCACCTCGGCCACGTGCAGTCGCTCGACGAGGATCTCGTGGGCGTACCGCTCCGGCGAGAGCTTCATGAATTCCGGGGTGAACGGCATGACGCAGAAAACGTCGATACCGAGTTCCTCGGCGAGCTCGGCGCGTCGCGCGAGGGTGGTCAGCTGCGCCGGGTGGCTGCCCGGGCGGACCACTTCCATGGGGTGGGGATCGAAGGTCATGAGCACGGCGGCCACACCGCGTGCCCGCGCGGCCTCGACGGCACGCGCTATGAGCTGCTGATGGCCGCGGTGTACGCCGTCGAACACGCCGATCGTGAGTACACACCGACCCCAGTCCGCAGGAATTTCGTCCAGACCTCGCCATCTCTGCACATCGGCAGCCTACGGCCCGTGAGCGGGTCGGGCACGCCCGGATGGCTCCCGGAGCGCCCCACATGACGGTGACGGCTCGGCGAATGCATAATTTCGGTGTGCCGAACTTTTCGTCGAGAGCCCACAGAACACGGTCCGTATCCTCCCGTGCCGGTCGCATGATCGCCACCTTCGCGGCCACGGCCTGCGCCGCCGCCCTCGCGGCATGTTCGACCACCGGTTCCGCCGACGATCGGCCCCTGGTCCTGACCACCTTCACCGTCCTCGCCGACATGGCGCGCAACGTCGGCGGCGACCACGTGCGGGTCGAGTCCATCACCAAGCCCGGCGCCGAGGTCCACGGCTACGAGCCCACGCCGGGCGACCTGCGGTTCGCGACCGAGGCCGACCTCGTCCTCGACAACGGACTCGGTCTCGAGCGGTGGTTCGAACAGTTCGTCGCCGATGTCGACGCCGAGCACGTGGTCGTGAGCGAGGGTGTGGACCCACTGCCGATCGGTGAGGGCGCGACGACGGGTCCCTACAACCCCCACGCCTGGATGTCCCCGCTCGCCGCCCGCGTCTACGTCGACAACATCGCCGCGGCACTGGCCGACCTCGCTCCCGAGCACGCGGACGACTTCGCGGCCCGCGCCGAGGCGTACAAGGCCGAACTCGACGGTCTCCACACCGAACTCGTCACCGCCCTCGACAGCGTGCCCGCCGACCGGCGCGCACTCGTCACCTGTGAGGGCGCGTTCAGCTATCTCGCGCGCGACGCCGGGCTGCAGGAGGCCTATCTGTGGCCGGTGAACTCCGACCAGCAGGGCACCCCGCAGCAGATCGCCCGGACCGTCGATTTCGTGCGCACCAACGAGGTTCCGGCGGTGTTCTGCGAATCGACCGTCTCGGACAAGGCGCAACGGCAGGTCGCGGCCGATACCGGAACGGAATTCGGCGGAATCCTCTACGTCGATTCGCTCTCCGAGGCGGACGGTCCCGTCCCCACCTACCTCGATCTGCTCCGACACGACATCGACGTCATCACGACGGGACTGAGGCCATGACTTCGACACTCGACACACCGGCACTGTTCGTCGACGACGTGACGGTGCGCTACGACACCGTCCTGGCCCTGCAGAACGTCACCCTGAAACTCGCACCCGGCCGCGTCTGCGGACTCGTGGGAACCAACGGCTCGGGTAAGTCGACGCTGTTCAAGACGATCATGGGTCTCGTGCGACCCACCTCGGGTCGCGTCACCATCGGCGGGACGACCACCGCCGTGGCGCGTCGCCGCACGCAGGTCGCCTACGTGCCGCAGTCCGAGGCCGTCGACTGGAACTTCCCGATCGGCGTGCGCGACGTCGTCATGACGGGCCGCTACGGCCACCAGGGCTTCCTGCGCCGCCCGCGCCCCGCCGACCACGAGGCCGTCGACGCCGCGCTCGAACGCGTGGGCATGACCGCGTTGTCCGGCCGGCAGATCGGGCAGCTCTCGGGCGGCCAGCGCAAGCGTGTCTTCGTGGCACGGGCGATCGCGCAGGGCTCGCCGCTGCTACTGCTCGACGAGCCGTTCGCGGGGGTCGACACCACCACCGAGCACGCGCTGACCGGCGTCATCCGCGAACTGGCGGCGAGCGGCCACGCGATCCTCGTCGCCACCCACGATCTTGCAGGTCTGGCGCAACTGTGCGACGAGGCGGTACTGCTGCAGCGGCGCGTGCTCGTGCACGGCTCCCCCGAGGAGGTCCTCCTCCCGGAAACCCTCGCCCGCGCCTTCGGCGCTCCCCCACCTGCGAACGGTGGACGAGCCGAGGACGTCGCACGGGAGACATACGCACAGGAGGCCGGACGATGATCGACGTGCTGATCGAACCCCTGCAGTACGGCTTCATGCAGCGCGCGCTGCTCGTCGCGGTCGCCGCGACGATCGTGTGCGCGCTGCTCAGCTGCTGGCTCGTGCTCATCGGCTGGGCGCTGATGGGCGACGCGGTCTCGCACGCCGTGCTGCCCGGTGTCGTCCTCGCCTATCTGGTGGGGGTGCCGTTCGCGCTCGGAGCCCTCGTCTTCGCCGGCATCGCCGTCGCGTTGATCTGGCTCGTCCGCGGCACGAGCCGCGTCAAGGAGGACGCCACCATCGGCATCGTCTTCACGACACTGTTCGCCCTGGGCGTGGTGCTGATCTCGAAGAACCCGAGCCAGATCGACCTGCACCACGTGCTGTTCGGAAACCTGCTCGGGCTCGCGACGGGCGACGTCTGGCAGGTGTCGATCCTGGCGGCCGTCGTGCTGGCCGTCCTCGTCGCGAAGCGCCGCGATCTGACGCTGTTCGCCTTCGACCGCGTCCAGGCGCACACCCTCGGCCTGTCCCCCGCCGCGCTGTCGGCGTTGCTGTTGTCGCTGCTCGCGGTGACGATCGTCAGCGCGCTGCAGGCGGTCGGCGTGATCCTCGTCGTCGCGATGCTCATCATCCCCGGCGCGACCGCCTATCTGCTCACCGACCGGATGGCCCGGATGCTGGTGATCGCACCGGTACTCGCAGTGATCGCCTCGGTGGTCGGTGTGTACACGAGCTACTACACCGACGCCGCGACCGGCGGCGTGGTGGTGCTCGCCCAGGCCGTGGTCTTCACCCTCGCGTACCTGTTCGCTCCGCGTCAGGGTGTCGTCACCCGGCTCGTGATGCGTCGCCGCGCGCCGGAGAGCGAAAGGACCAGCGAGCCGACGGAGAGCGTGATTCCCGGGTGACGGTTACCTAAGCTGGACGCGTGCCTGAGAGTAACGAGACCACCGCGACCGAGCTGCTGTCCTCGGTCGCACAGGACTATCTCAAGATCATGTGGACGGTCCAGGAGTGGTCCGGGGAGAAGATCTCCACCAAGCTGCTCGCCGAGAAGCTGGGCGTGTCGGCGTCCACGGTGTCCGAAGCGGTACGCCGCCTCGCGGACCAGGGACTCGTCGACCACGAGCGCTACGGCGCGATCTCCCTCACCGACGAGGGCCGGCAGGCCGCCGTGGCGATGGTCCGGCGCCACCGCCTCATCGAGACCTTCCTGGTCCGCGAGCTCGGCTACGGGTGGGACGAAGTGCACGACGAGGCCGAGATCCTCGAGCACGCCGTCTCCGAACGGATGGTCGCAGCGATCGACACCAAACTCGGTCATCCCGAACGCGACCCGCACGGCGACCCGATCCCGGCGCCCGACGGCACGATCCCGTCACCACCCGCCCGCGCCCTGAGCGAGTTCAACGACGGCGACCACGGCCGCGTGGCCCGCATCTCCGACTCCGACCCCGCGATGCTGCGCTACTTCGACGAGGTCGGGATCGCCCTCGACACCGACATCACCGTGCTCGAACGTCGCGACTTCGCCGGAACCATCTCGGTCCGGTTGGGCCGGACCGAGGGCCGCACGATCGATCTCGGTCACCCGGCGGCGGAAGCGATCTGGCTCGTCTGAGCCGGCTGCGATCCGGCCCGTCCGAGCCCGCTCACATGTTGGAGGGGCGCACCACGAACACCGCCGCAGCCCGCTTGCCCTTCTCCTGCAGCAGCGCTGCAGCCCGACCCTGCGCATCCACGGCGCCGTAGACGCCGTGGATCCCGACGGGCTCGAGCCAGCGGCCGTTCGCGAGCAGCCCCACCTCCTCGTCGCTGATGGTGCGGCACTCGAAGGCCGTGCGCACGGCCGCGTCGATGTCGAGGCTCGGCGTCGGGTCGTCGGCGAGCTGTTCGAGCGTGCGGGCATGTTCGAGGCCGAACGGGCCGACCTTCGTGCGACGCAGCGCCGTGAGATGACCGCCCACTCCGAGGGCCGCGCCGAGATCGCGTGCGAGCGCCCGAATGTAGGTGCCGGACGAGCAGTCCACGTCGACGTCGACGTCCACGAAGCCGCTCCCGGGCACATCGCGGCGGGCGAGGACGTCGAACCGCGAGACCGTGACCGGCCGGGCCTTCAACTCGACCGCCTCCCCCTCGCGCATGCGGGCGTAGGCGCGCTTGCCGTCGATCTTGATGGCGCTGACGCTGGCGGGCACCTGCTGGATGTCGCCTGTCAGCGCGGCCACGCCCTCGCCGATCTGCTCGTCGGTCACGTGCGTCGCATCGGTGGTCGCGACGGTCTCGCCTTCCGCGTCGTCCGTGACGGTGCTCTGCCCGAGACGGATCGTCGCGGTGTACGACTTGGTCGTCAGTGCGAGCAGCCCGAGCAGCTTGGTGGCGCGCTCGACGCCGAGGACGAGCACGCCCGTCGCCATGGGGTCGAGAGTGCCCGCGTGCCCGACCTTGCGGGTGCCGAGCAGTCGGCGGCAGCGCGCCACCACGTCGTGGCTCGTCATGCCGGCCGGCTTGTCGACGACGAGCAGGCCTGCGCGGGCGAGTGCCGGATGTTCCTGCGGGGGTGCGGCGTCGTTCATCAGCGCACCGTGATCGCGGTGAGGACGAGACCGTCGGCGATGAGCCACCGTCCGTCGAAGCCCGTCAGCGGCTGCCCGTCGAGGGGGTCGCCGGGGACGAGCAGTCGCGAGTGGAAGGTGCCGGTGACCACGTCCGAGGTGGTGTCGCGCTCGAAGGTGATGTGGGCGTCCTCGAAGCCCAGCCACCTCTTCGTCAGCGGGAACCACGCCTTGTAGGTGGCCTCCTTGGCGCAGAACAGCAGACGGTCCCAGTGCAGGTCGTCGCCGGCCGAGGCGAGCCACTCGCGTTCGGGTTCGAGGCTCACCGCGGGCAGCACCCCGTCGGGGAGCACGTCGTGCGGTTCGGCGTCGATGCCGAGCGATCGGATCTGCAGCGAATAGCCCAGCACGGCACCGCGATAGCCGTCGCAGTGGGTGAGGCTGCCGACGACGCCGCGAGGCCAGACGGGATCGCCCATCTCTCCGCGCAGTACCGGCGCGGGGTCGACGCCGAGGGTGCGCATGGCCTGGCGGGCGCAATGACGGGCACCGGCGAACTCGCGGCGCCGCTTCTCCACGGCCCGCGCCACGAGCGGCTCCTCCTGGGGATGCGGCCGCAGTCCCGGTGGGTCCTCGAACAACTCGGCTGCAGCGACGCCGTCCGGCACGATGCGCCCGATCAGCGCGCCGCGCGTGTCCGTCTTCTGCCCGGTGTCCGGTTCGGTCACCGCAACTCCTTCTCTCGTTGAGCCCGCATCTTCTCGGCCTCGGCTTCCATCTCGGGGGTCACGGTGAAATGACCGCCCCACTTGTTCAGGCTGCCCGGCGGATACTCCGGGACGGGGAGGATCTGCCGCAGGGGCTGCTCCGGCATGCCGCGTCGCTGCCATTCGCGCGGGTAGCCGACCGAGACCTCCTCGAAGCGCACCCCGTCGTAGTAGGTGGTCCGCGGGATATGCAGGTGGCCGTACACGCTGCACAGCGCCCGGTAGCGCAGGTGCCAGTCGGCCGTCTCGGTGGTACCGCACCACAGGGCGAACTCGGGGTAGAACAGCATCCGCGTGGGTTCGCGCACCAGCGGGAAGTGGTTGATCAGCACGGTGGGCAGGGCGGGGTCGAGCGCGTCGAGACGGGCGCGGGTCTGATCCACGCGTACCCGGCACCAGGTGTCGCGCGTGATGTACGGATCCGGCTTCAGCAGGAACTCGTCGGTCGCGACGACGTTGCGTTCGCGCGCCAGCGCGAGCCCGTCCGCCTTCGTCGTGGTGCCCTCCGGCAGGAACGAGTAGTCGTAGAGCAGGAACATCGGCACGAGCACCACCGGCCCGTCCTCGCCCTCCCAGATCGGATACGGATCCTCAGGGGTGAGCACGTCGAGTTCGCGGCACATCGTGACGAGATAGTCGTAGCGCGCGACCCCGAACATCTGCACCGGGTCCTTGGCGGTCGTCCACAGTTCGTGGTTGCCGGGCACCCAGATCACCTTCGCGAACCGGCTGCGGAGCAGCGACAGCGCCCACCGGATGTCGTCGGTCTTCTCCGACACGTCGCCCGCGACGATCAACCAGTCGTCGGGCGACTCCGGATACAGGTCCTCGGTGACCGGCCGGTTGCCCCGATGACCCACATGGATGTCGCTGATCGCCCACAGCTTCGCTGCCACGCACTAACCTCCCGACTCGTCCTGGATGCACCCCTGCCGGTCCGCGCCCGTCACCGCCCATCGTCCCGAGAGCGTGCGCCACACGACGGCGATCATCCGGAACACGATGAACACCGTAAGCCCCGTCCAGATCCCCGCCAGACCCCAGTCGTACGCGAGCGACAACCAGATCAACGGCAGGAAGCCGAACAGCGCCGAGGCCAGCGTCGCGGTGCGCAGGAAGGCGGCGTCCCCCGCACCGAGGAGAACACCGTCGAGTGCGAAGACGATTCCCGCGAGCGGCATGATCGCGACGAAGAACCACCACGCGACGCCGATCTGGTCGAGCACCTCGGTATCGGTGGTGAACAGATCAGGAATCACATCCTCCCCCGCCACGAAGACCACCGCGAGGACGACGGCGAAGACCACCGACCACGCCGACAACCGCCACGCCAGGCGAGTCGCGCCCCGGCGGTCGGCCGCACCGAGCGCGGCGCCGACGAGGGCCTGCGCAGCGATCGCCAGCGAGTCCAGGGTGAGGGTCACGAAGGTCCACAGTTGCAGCACGACCTGATGACCGGCCACCGCGGCCGCACCGAAGCGCGACGCCACCGCCGCCGCGGACAGGAAGCAGGCCTGGAATGCGAGGCTGCGCGCGATCAGGTCACGTCCGAGCCGCAACTGTGCCCCGATCACGGCGGGTCGCGGTCGCAGCGGAACCCCGGACCGCAGCAGCGCCACGACGAACAGGACGGCCGTCACGGACTGCCCGATCACGTTGGCGATGGCCGAACCGACGAGTTCCCACCGGGGAGCGCCCAGCAGTCCGTGGACCAGTGCCGGGCACAGCACCGCCGACAGGGCGAGGCCGGCGATGACGAATCGCAGCGGCCGCATCGTGTCCTGGACGCCGCGCATCCAACCGTTCCCGGCCAGGCCGACGAGGATCGGGGGAGCCCCGAACAGCGCGACGCGCAGCCACGAGACGGCGGCGTCGGCGATCTCGGCATCGCCGGCGAGCAGCCGCGCGACGGGGCCGGCCAGCGCCTGGCCGACGAGCAGGATCGCAAGTCCGACGATCATCGCGAGCCAGGTCGCCTGCACGCCCTCGCCGACAGCGTCGTCGTGCCGGTCCGCACCGTGGAAACGCGCCGCGCGCGCGGTGGTGCCGTACGACAGGAAGGTGAGCTGGGTGCTCACCTGCGCGAGGATCAACCCGCCGATCGCGAGACCGGCCAGGGGCAGCGCCCCCAGCCGGCCGACGACGGCGATGTCGAACAGCAGGTAGAGCGGTTCGGCCGCGAGCACCCCGAGGGCGGGAAGGACGAGCCCGAGGATCCGCCGTCCGGTGACGTCGGAAGCGTGTGAGCCGCCGGGCGTCTCAGAGGCGCGTGAGCCGCCGGGCGTCTCAGAGGCGCGTGAGCCGCCGGGCGTCTCGGAGGCGCGTGAGCCGCCGGGCGTCTCGGAGGCGGGCGACCCGCCGGACGCAGTCAACCGAGCACGCCGCGCAGGGCGGCGACGATCCGATCGGTGTCGCCGTGGGCGGTGTACCCCGCCGCCAGGCGGTGTCCTCCGCCGCCGAGTGCGGTGGCGACGGCGGACACGTCCACCGAGGTCTTCGCGCGCAGCGAGACGGTCCATTCCTCGGGAGCGACCTCCTTGAACACCGCGGCAACCTCGGCCTCGGCGGTGGTGCGCACGATGTCGATGACGCTCTCAACCTCCTCCGGACCGAGATGCGCGGAGTCGGCGCGCCGGACGAAGGCGTAGACCAGTCCCCTGCCCTGAGCAGCGTCGCGTTCGAGTGTGGCGGTGGCCAGCACCGACGACAGCATCGGCAACCACCCGAAGGGATGGGTGTCGAGCAGGGCCCGCGTGATCGACGTGCCGTCGATACCGGTGGCAAGCAGGCGCTCGGCAAGTCCGTGGGCCTGCGGGCGACCCCAGCGGAACGATCCGGTGTCGGTCACCAGGCCCGCGTACAGGCAGTGCGCGAGTGCGGCGTCGATCTCGACACCCCACACGTCGAAGAGGTCGGCGAGCACCATCGCGGTGGCCTCGGACTCCGGGTCGACGAGGTTGTGGGTGCCGAACCGCGTGTTGGACAGGTGGTGGTCGATCACCAGGACGTTCGGGGCGGTCTTCAGACGGTCGCGCAGGACACCGAGACGGCCCGCGGTACCGCAGTCGACGGTCACCACGAGATCGGCCTCACGGCGTACCTCCGCGACCGGCGTGACCAGGTGTGCGCCCGGCAGCGACCGCATCGAGTCCGGCATGTTCGCGGGCGAACCGAACGCGACCTGCACGGCGACACCGCGTCGCTCGAGCGCCAGCCCGAGGGCCAGCCCGCTGCCGAGGGTGTCGGCGTCGGGGTTGATGTGGCACAGCACCGTCACGGTGGCCGCCGCGTCGAGCAGTGCGGCGGCACCGTGCAGATCGACGGATCCTGCCGGGCCGGACGGGACGCCGGCATCGTCCCGGTGCGACGGGACCACCGGAGGAGTCGGGTCGGGCACCGGTGCGTTATTCGTCGTCGTCACCGGCGTCGCGCTCACGGGATTCCTTGTAGGGATCGGCATCGCCGGCCGGAACGGCGCCCTCACGGGCGCGTGCGACCTCGTCGTCGGCCGCGCGAGCGCGCGCGAGGAGTTCCTCCATGTGCCGTGCCGTGTCGGGCACGGTGTCGGTGACGAACGTCAGCGTCGGGGTGAACCGCACACCGGTGCCGGCGCCGACCTTCGAGCGGAGCACGCCCTTGGCCTTCTCGAGGCCGGCAGCAGCGGCCTCGTGATCGGGTTCGGTGTTCAGATCCGCGCCCCGGACCGTGTAGTAGACGGTGGCGTCGTGCAGATCCGCGGTGACCTTCGCGTCGGTGATCGTCACGAACTCGAGGCGCGGATCCTTGATCTCGAGGTCGATGGCGGTGGCCACGATGGTGGCAATGCGCTTCGCGAGTCGGCGAGCCCGTGCTGGATCGGCCATGTCGTTCGTTCCCTTCTGTAGCCGCCGGCAGGCGGCCTGTCGTGCGGCCGGGATCAGTCCTCGGGCCCGTACAGCCTGCGTCTGACCGACAGCAGGTCGAGTTCGGGCCGCTGGGCGACCAGCCGCTCACACTTGTCCAGTATCTCTCCGACGTGCGCGAGGTCGGGGGCGACGACCGCCACACCCACCTGCGCCCGGCGGTACAGATCGTGTTCCCCGGTTTCGGCGGCGGACACCCCGAGCCGGCGCAGTTCTGCGACCACCGGACGGATCGCCGATCTCTTCTGCTTGAGCGAATGCACGTCGCCGAGCAGCAGGTCGAGTTCGAGCGCTCCCAGATACATTCGCTTCTCTCCTCGAGGACACTCCGGTCGGCCGTCCGGTCGGCTCCGTGCCGGCCGGGTCGGGCGTCCCGACACACCCGTGGCGGCGAACGACGAATCGTTCACCGCCACGGGTGCGGGTGGATCAGTCGCGCGGCTTCTCGCGCAACTCGTACGCCTCGATCACGTCGCCGACCTTGATGTCGGAGTAGGTGATCGTCAAACCGCACTCGAAGCCCTCGCGGACCTCGGTGACGTCGTCCTTCTCGCGGCGCAGCGACGAGATGGTGACCGTCTCGGCCACGACGTTGCTGTCGCGGATGAGGCGGGCCTTCGCGTTGCGCTTGACGATGCCGGACTGCACGAGGCAACCCGCGATGTTGCCGACCTTCGACGACTTGAAGATCGCGCGGATCTCGGCGCGGCCGAGCTCGACCTCCTCGTAGATCGGCTTGAGCATGCCCTTGAGGGCCTTCTCCACCTCGTCGATCGCCTGGTAGATGACCGAGTAGTAGCGGATGTCGACACCCTCGCGGTTCGCGAGCTCGGTGGCCTTGCCCTCGGCGCGGACGTTGAAGCCGATGATCACGGCGTTCGACGCGGCAGCGAGGTTGACGTTGGTCTCGGTGACGCCACCGACACCGCGGTCGATGACCCGCAGGCGCACCTCGTCGTCGATCTCGATACCCATGAGCGCCTCTTCGAGGGCCTCGACGGTACCCGAGTTGTCGCCCTTGAGGATGAGGTTGAGCTCGTTGTGCTCCTTGAGAGCGGCATCGAGATCCTCGAGGCTGATGCGCTTACGGCTACGTGCTGCGAGCGCGTTGCGCTTGCGGGCATTACGCCGGTCGGCGATCTGACGCGCGATGCGGTCCTCTTCGACGACGACGAGGTTGTCCCCGGCGCCGGGCACCGACGTGAAGCCGACGACCTGGACCGGACGCGAAGGCAGTGCCTCGAGCACGTCCTCGCCGTGCTCGTCGACCATGCGGCGCACGCGGCCGTAGGCGTCGCCGGCGACGATCGAGTCGCCGACCCGCAGAGTGCCGCGCTGGATGAGCACCGTGGCCACCGGACCGCGACCGCGGTCGAGGTGCGCCTCGATGGCGACGCCCTGCGCCTCCATGTCCGGGTTGGCCCGCAGATCGAGCGCTGCGTCGGCGGTGAGCAGCACCGCTTCGAGCAGCTGGTCGATGTTGAGGTTCTGCTTCGCGGAGATGTCGACGAACATGGTGTCGCCGCCGTACTCCTCCGCCACCAGCCCGTACTCGGTGAGCTGCTGACGGATCTTCTGAGGGTTCGCACCCTCCTTGTCGATCTTGTTCACCGCGACCACGATCGGGACATCGGCGGCCTGTGCGTGGTTGATCGCCTCCACCGTCTGCGGCATGACGCCGTCGTCGGCTGCGACCACGAGGATCGCGATGTCCGTCGCCTTCGCGCCGCGGGCACGCATCGCGGTGAACGCCTCGTGACCCGGGGTGTCGATGAAGGTGATCAGGCGATCTTCACCGTTGAGGTGCGTCATCACCTGGTAGGCACCGATGTGCTGGGTGATGCCACCGGCCTCACCCTCGCCGACGTTCTCCTTCCGGATCGTGTCGAGCAGGCGGGTCTTGCCGTGGTCGACGTGACCCATGACGGTGACCACCGGCGGACGCTGCTGGAGGTCTTCCTCGCCGCCCTCGTCCTCGCCGTACTGGATGTCGAACGACTCGAGCAGCTCGCGGTCCTCATCCTCGGGCGAGACGACCTGCACGACGTAGTTCATCTCCGAGCCGAGCAGCTCGAGGATGTCGTCGTTCACCGACTGAGTGGCCGTGACCATCTCACCGAGGTTGAACAGCGCCTGCACCAGGGCCGACGGGTTCGCGTCGATCTTCTCGGCGAAGTCGGACAGCGATGCGCCGCGAGCGAGACGGATGGTCTCGCCGTTGCCACGCGGCAACCGCACGCCGCCGACCGACGGCGCCTGCATCGAATCGTATTCCTGCCGCTTCTGCCGCTTCGACTTACGACCACGACGCGGAGCGCCACCGGGACGACCGAACGCGCCGGCTGCACCGCCGCGACCGCGTCCACCGCCACCGCCACCGGGGCGACCGCGGAAACCACCGGGAGCACCTGCACCTGCAGGTGCGCCGCCACCGGCGCCGCCACCGCGGTAGCCGCCGCCACCGCCACCGGGACGTCCACCGGGAGCTCCGCCCGGACGACCCGGACGACCGGATGCGGCCGGACGCGCAGCACGCTGCGGCATCGCACCCGGGTTGGGACGCGGGGGCATCGAACCCGGGGACGGACGGGGACCGCCCTGTCCGGGCGCGGGGCGGGGACCGCCCTGTCCGGGAGCCGGACGCGGACCGGCCTGGCCGGGTCCGGGACGCGGGCCACCGGGGCCTGCTGCGGGACGTCCCTGTCCGGGCGTGGGGCGGGGGCCGCCCTGTCCGGGGGTAGGACGCGGTCCGCCCGGGCCGGGGCGCGGGGCACCCGGACGCGGAGCGGGACGCTCGGCCGGAGCCGAGGAGTACGGGTTGTTACCGACGCGCGGGGTCTTCGGACCCGGACGCGGACCGGCCGGCTTGGGGCCGGGCTTGGCCGCGGGAGCCTGCGGCGTCGCGCTGGGAGCCTGAGCAGCCGGGGACTGCGGTGCCGCCTGGGCAGCGGGGGCCTGCGGCGCGGGAGCCGCGGGCTCCTCCGGTGCCGGAGCGGGCTTGGGAGCAGCCGGCTTCGGTGCGCCGGGCTTCGGACGCGCGGTCTCGGCCGCGGGGGCCGGGCTCGCAGGGGTGGGCCGGGGACCCGGCCGGGGGGCACCGGGCTTCGGTGCGGGGTTGGGTGCAGCCTTCGCGGCTGCATCGCCTTCGGTCTTACCGAACGATTCGCGCAGTCGACGCGCGACCGGCGGTTCGACGGTCGACGACGCGGACTTGACGAACTCGCCCTGTTCCTTCAGGCGTGCGAGTAGTTCCTTGCTGGTGACACCGAGTTCTTTCGCCAACTCGTGCACGCGGGCCTTGCCTGCCACTGCTCTCCTCACTGATGAGGTCGAGCGGCCGACTGCCCGCACGACCTCGGGTTATCTCCGATGGACGTTCATCGCTGGTGCTTCACGGTGTGCTCATGAGTGTTCGTGCCTGTTCTTCTCAGAGTGCGATGTCACTGTTGGTGTTCCTCGTCGTCGTTCCCACGATCGTCGTACCCGGCCGAGGCCGACTCGATGCGTCCGTGATCACTGTGCCGCGGACCCGACCAGCTGATCCAGCGCTGTGGTGTCCGGATACCCGGTCACGCGCAGTGCCCTGCCGAATGCTCGACGCCGAACCGCCAGGCCCAGACATTCCGGGTTGGGATGCAACCAAGCACCTCGCCCGGGAAGCCTGCGTCGGGGATCGGGAATCACGGCGAAACCTGACGGTTCCTTCTCGCGCGCCACCACCCGGAGCAGTTCGGCAGCCAGCGTTCGCTGCCGACATCCGACACAGGTCCGCACCGTAGTGGCGCGTTCCCCGCCGGTCGAGGACAGGTCATGCTGAACCATCGACCACTGTACCGCTGATTTGCCCGGAATCCCGCATCCCACTCCTACGCGCCTGTCGAGCCGCCGCGCGAATCGTCGTTCCCGGCCGGTGCCGCGTCGCTGCGGATGTCGATCCGCCAGCCGGTCAGCCGGGCCGCGAGCCGGGCGTTCTGCCCTTCCTTGCCGATCGCGAGGGACAACTGGAAGTCGGGAACGACCACCCGGGCGGCGCGCGCGTCGGGGTCGACGACCGTGACCGACACCACCTTCGACGGCGACAGTGCGTTGCCCACGAACTTCGCGGGGTCCTCGTCGTAGTCGATGATGTCGATCTTCTCCTCGCCGAGTTCGCGCATCACGTTGCGCACCCGCTGCCCCATCGGTCCGATGCACGCACCCTTGGCGTTGAGGCCGGGGACAGTCGAGTGCACGGCGATCTTCGAGCGGTGCCCGGCCTCGCGGGCGACGGCGACGATCTCCACCGACTCGTCGGCGATCTCCGGGACCTCGAGGGCGAACAACTTGCGCACCAGATTGGGATGCGTCCGCGACAGGGTGATCTGCGGGCCGCGCTGTCCGCGGGAGACGCCCACGACGTAGCACTTGATGCGGTCGCCGTGCTCATAGGACTCCCCCGGCACCTGCTCGGCCGGCGGGATCAGTCCCTCGGCGTTGTTCGTCTCGCCGCCGATCTTCACGACGACCATGCCGCGGGCGTTGGCACGCGAGTCGCGCTGCACGACGCCGCTGACGATCTCACCCTCGTGGGTCGCGAACTCACCGAAGCGCTGTTCGTGCTCGGCGTCGCGGATGCGCTGCATGATGACCTGACGCGCGGTGGTCGCCGCGATCCGGCCGAAGTCCTCGGGAGTGTCGTCCCACTCGGCGATCAGGTTGCCGTCGGCGTCGCGCTCCTCGGCGAGGACCTGGATGGCGCCGGTCTTCGTGTCGACCACGACCCGCGCGTGCGGCTGGTGTCCGTCGACGTGCCTGTACGCCGTGAGCAGGGCCGTCTCGAGCGTCGCGATCAGCTCGTCGAACGGGATGTTCTTCTCCGCCTCGAGCATGCGCAGGGCGGCGATCTCGATATTCACTTGTCCACCTTCGTTTCGTTCGTCTCGTCGTGGTCGTCGCTGCCCGTCTCGTCCTCGGGCCCTTCGGCCAGCTCCCCGGCCGCGACCCGGCCGTCCGGAACCCCGCCCGCGAGCTCGAGTTCCCTCGGTGGCGGCGGGGAGAACTCCACCTCCACCACCGCTCTGCGCACCGCCGAGAGCGGGACCGAACGCACGACCGGCCCGGACCGATCGGGCAGGACGAGCCTGATCTCGTCGCCGACGAGCTCGCCGATGCGTGCGACGAGGGTCTCATCGGCCAGTTCCACCTTCGTCTTGCGACCCTGAGCGCGCCGCCAGTGGCGGGGCTCGGTCAGGGGCCGGCCGATCCCGGGGCTGGTGACCTCCAGGACATAGGGCGACTCGCCGAAGTCCGAGACTCCGTCGAAGGCCTCGGAGACGATCCTGCTCAGGCGGGCCGCCTCGTCGAGACCGAGACCTGCGTCGCTGTCGACGAGGAGGCGCACCGTACTGTGCTTTCCGGCGGCCGTGACCACCACGTCCTCGAGGTCGTATCCCTCTCTGGCGAGCAGATCGGAGACGAGCTCGACGATCCTCTCCGGGGGCGGCACAGGCATGGCGGGCGGGCTCCTCGTTCAGTTGTGGTCGCAGCGGACAGCGGGCCGGAACGGATGCGTACCGGCAGACATCAAGCCTACCCCGCGTCTCCTGCTGCTGTGACCAGGGCGGCGTCCTTCCTCGGACGACGCGACTGGCAGGATGGTCCGGTGCCGATGCCACTCGACCGTCCCACCGTCTCCCGACGAACCCTCCTGCGATGGTCGTCGGTCGCCGTCGGTGGATTCGGAATCACGACGATCACCGCGTGCGGCGCCTCCGACGAGGATGCCGCCGAACCGGATCCGCTGACGGGTCAGGCGACCCGCGCCCGCACCGACGCAGCGATCGCGACCGCGCTGGTCGCGCGGGCGCCGGAGCTGTCCGCGCCGCTCACCACGATCGCGGCCGAGCGGACCTCCCACGCCGACGCGCTCGAGGCCGAGATCGCCCGGATGGAGGGCGCCACCACGAGTTTCACTCCCCCGTCGACCACCGTGACCACTCCCACCGGTGAGCTGCCGACCGTCGAGGCGCTCCGTGAGCGGTTGAACCGGTCGCAGCGCGAAGCCGCCGACCTCGCACGCACGCTCTCGGGTTACCGCGCGGGTCTGCTCGCCTCGATCAGCGCGTCCTGCGCCGTGCAGACGGCGGTGATGTTGCCGTGAGCTCACCCGAACTCGGTTCCGAACAGCAGGCCCTCGTCGACGCCCTCGAGGCCGAACACGCGGCGGTCTTCGGATACGGCGTGGTCGCGGCCTTCGCGGATCCCGCCCGCGCGAACGCCGTGGCGGAGGACACCGCAGCGCACCGCGCACGCCGTGATGCAACGATCGAGGCGTTGCGCGCCGCGAGCGTCGAGCCGCCGGTCGCGGCACCCGGTTACACCGTGCCGTTCCCGGTGATCGACGCCGCGTCCGCCGCGCAGCTCGCCGAACAGATAGAGAGCGACACCGCGGTCGCGTGGCGGTCCGTCGTCGAACGGGCACGCAGCGAGGCCACCCGGGCCACGGCCGTGGACGCACTCACCGAGGCGGCCCTGCGGGCGGCGCGGTGGCGGCAGAGCCGCGGAGTCGTGCCGTCGGTGGCCTTCCCCGGTCAACCCTGATCCGGTCGGCCTCGATCCGGTCGACTCCGAAGCACGGGTCACCCGGTCACGACCGCCAGCGCGAAGCCGTCCCAGCCCTTCGATCCGACGGTCTGCAACGCCGTCGCATCGAGGCGCGGTTCGCGGGCGAGCAGTTCGAGCACGTCCCGCGACGCGCGGACCCGTTCGTCGTCGCTGCCCTGATCGACGATGGCCCCTGCCCGCACCACGTTGTCGACGACGATGACGGTGCCGGGTCGCGACAGCCCGAGCGCCGCGCGCACGTAGTTGCTGTTGTTCTCCTTGTCGGCGTCGATGAACACCAGGTCGAAGGGATCCTCGTCGACCAGGCCCGGCAGCGAGTCCAGGGCGGGGCCGACCCGGATGTCCACACGGTCACCGACGCCGGCGCGGTCGAGATTGGCGCGGGCCACCTCGGCGTGCTTGCGCTCGTATTCGAGGGTGACCACCCGGCCGGACTCCCCGACGGCCCGGGCGAGCCAGATGGTCGAGTATCCGCCGAGGGTGCCGATCTCCAGGACCCGGCGGGCACCCCGGATCCGTGCGAGCAGGTGCAGGAACTTGCCCTGCGGCGCGGACACGTCGATGGGCGGCAGTTCCGCTGCGGCGTTCGCCTCGAGCGCTGAGCTCAGCGCAGGATCGTCGCCGATCAGCACGTCGGTAAGGTAGTTGTCGGTCGCACTCCAGTTGTCGGCCATGCACCTCATTGTGGTTCGGCGCGCAGCGCACCACGGCGACTTCTGCCACATACGCCGGTGCCCCCGCGACGGCAGGTCGCAGGGACACCGGGTTCCGCCTGTATCGGCGAATAAGAGCGTCAGCGGTTGACGATGCGCTGGACGACCTCACCGATCGGCAGTTCGTCGGCCTCGCCGGAGAAACGGTCGCGGACCTCGACCTTGCCGTCGGCGAAGCCGCGGCCGACCACGACGACGAGCGGCATGCCGAGCAGCTCCGAGTCCTTGAACTTCACGCCGGGCGACGCCTTGCGGTCGTCGAGGAGCACCTCGAGGCCGGCGTTCGAGAGTTCCTCGGCGAGGTTCTCGGCGCCTTCGCGGGCCTGCTCGTCCTTGTTGGCGATGACCAGGTGCACATCGAACGGTGCGATCTCCGACGGCCAGCGCAGGCCCTTCTCGTCGTGCTGCTGTTCGGCGACCACCGCGACGAGGCGTGACACGCCGACGCCGTAGGAGCCCATCGTGGGGCGGACGGGCTTGCCGTTCTCGCCGAGGACGTCCACCGCGAAGGCATCGGTGTACTTGCGGCCGAGCTGGAAGACGTGGCCGATCTCGATGCCGCGGGCGGAGAGGAGCGGGCCGGCTCCGTCGGGCGACGGATCGCCGTCGCGCACCTCGGCGGCCTCGATCGTGCCGTCCGGGGTGAAGTCGCGACCTGCGACCAGCCCGAAGACGTGCTTGCCCTGCTCGTCGGCGCCGGTGATCCAGCTGGTGCCGTCGACCACGCGGGGGTCGACGAGGTAGCGGACACCGTTGGCGAGCAGCGCCTTCGGGCCGATGTAGCCCTTGACGAGGAAGGGATTGGCCTCGAAGTCGGCGTCGGTGAGCAACTCGACCTCGGCGGGTTCGAGCGAGGCCTCGAGGCGCTTGTCGTCGACCTCGCGGTCGCCGGGGATGCCGATGCCGAGCAGCTCCCACTCGCCACCGGGCTGCCGGACCTTGACCATGACGTTCTTGAGCGTCTCGGCCGCGGTGACCTCCCGGCCGAGGACCTCCGACGCCGCGGCGACGAGCGAGGCGATCGTCGGGGTGCCGGGGGTATCGTGCACGACCGCCTCGGGCTGTCCGTCGATCGGCAGCGGTTCCGGCGCGAGCGTCTTCACCGCTTCGACGTTCGCCGCGTAGCCGGATTGGAGGCACCGCACGTAGGTGTCCTCACCCGCAGGCGAGTCGGCCAGGAACTCCTCGGAGGCGCTGCCACCCATCGCACCGGAGGTGGCCGAGACGATCACGTACTTCACGCCGAGACGCGCGAAGATGCGCTCGTAGGCGTCGCGGTGCGCCTTGTACGAGTCGGCCAGGCCCTCGTCGGTGAGGTCGAAGCTGTAGGAGTCCTTCATGACGAACTCGCGACCGCGGAGGATGCCGGCGCGGGGGCGCTCCTCGTCGCGGTACTTCGTCTGGATCTGGTAGAGCGTGACCGGGAAGTCCTTGTAGGAGTTGTACTCGCCCTTGACGGTGAGCGCGAAGAGCTCCTCGTGGGTGGGTCCGAGGAGGTAGTCGCCGCCCTTGCGGTCCTTCAGCCGGAACAGGCTGTCGCCGTATTCCGTCCACCGGTTGGTGGCCTCGTAGGGTTCGCGCGGCAGCAGCGCGGGCAGAGCGATCTCCTGCGCTCCGATGGAGTTCATCTCCTCGCGCACCACCCGCTCGATCTGCCGCAGCACCCGCAGCCCCAGAGGCAGCCACGAGTACACACCTGGCGCGATTCGTCGCACGTATCCGGCTCGGACCAGCAGCTTGTGGCTCGCGACCTCGGCGTCGGCCGGGTCGTCTCGGAGGGTGCGGAGGAACAGGTGCGACATGCGGGTGATCACGACCGTGCAGCCTACCGTGGCCACCTTCCGCGACATCGGTACGGTTACCGGTTGTGCTGGTGCTTCTCCCCCCTTCCGAAACCAAGTCCGACGGCGGCGACGGCGGACCGCTCGATCTCGCCGACCTGTCGATGCCGCGGTTGACGGAGACGCGGGAGATGCTCGTGCAGGCCCTCGTCGACCTCTCCGCCGACCCCGAGGAGTCGAGCCGCGCACTCGGGCTGGGTACGAAGGGCGCCGACGAGATCGAACGCAACGCGAAGTTGTGGGTCTCCCCCACCCGCCCGGCGCTGGAGCGGTACACCGGCGTGCTGTACGACGCGCTCGACGCGGGAGCCTTCACGAAGGCGCAGCGCGACAAGGCCTATCGACGCCTGGGCATCGGGTCGGCGCTGTTCGGCGCGGTCCGGGCTGCGGATCCGATCCCCGCCTACCGCCTCTCCGGAGGGTCGAAACTGCCCGGCTTCGGCACCGTGAAGTCCGTGTGGCGGAACGAGCTCACCGACGCGCTGGTGGCCGAAGCCGGCGGCGACCTCGTGGTCGATCTCCGCTCCGGGATCTACCAGCAGCTCGGTCCCGTGCTGGGTGCGGTGACCGCAACCGTGCTCACCGAGCAGCCCGACGGCACCCGTAAGGTCGTCAGCCACTTCAACAAGCACCACAAGGGCCTGCTGGCCCGCGCGCTGGTCCTCACCCGCGCGGAGCCGAGCGATATCGGAGCGCTCGCCCGCGTCGCGACGAAGGCGGGACTGAGGGTCGAGGTGGAGTCGCCGACCGAGTTGGTCGTGCTCACCTGACCTCGAGTCCCATCGCCGCGACGATCCGGCGAGCCGTGTGCAGAACGGCGCCGAGTCGCGCGGTCAGGACCAGGTCGTCCGATTCGGTGGCGAACCGTTCGAGTTCGGTGAGATTGCTGCGGCACGTCCCGTCGGGGTCGACCTCCCGGCCCGCCCCCACGGCATCGACCATCTCGGCGAGGGCGTCGAGCATCGCTGCGATCCCCGTCCGCAGGCGGCCACGGTCGGCTTCGGCGACGTCGTCGCCGAGTACGGGGTCCAGAGCGTGCGCGAGTTCCTCGACAGCGCTGGACACCGACGAGAGGTCGTCGAGGGTCCGGTCCCAGCGACGTGCCCATTCCCCGGCCCGTGCAGCGGCGGGGCGTGGATTCATCCGGGCACTCTCGTGCGCCCACCGTGATTCCTCGAAGGCGCGTTGCACGAGGCTGTCGATGCCCCGCGCGCGCTGCACCCAGTCCCGCACCCCCGACGATCCCTCACGGCATCCGGACGCCATGTCCCGCAGCAGGTCGCGCAGCTCACCGGTGAGTTCGCGGGCCTCCTTGCCCGCCGAGTACACCGGCGGGAAGACCAGCGCCGTCACGGCCACGCCGATCGCCGCGCCGATCGCCGTCTCCGCGAGTCGTTCACCGAGCAGGATCGGGCTGTCCGAGGCGCCCGTCGCGATCACCAGCAGCGCGGTGATCGCCACCCAGATGCCACTGGCCCCGAACCGTCGCCAGCGACCCGCGAAGTAGCCGATCGCCACGGCGATGCCGATCGCAGCGGTCGTCGACTCCACGAGCCGCGTCACCACGACCGCGACCAGCAGACCCGCAACCACCGCCCCGACCTGCACCACCGCCTGCTGGAGCGAGCGCACGAGTGTCGCCTCGACGAGGAAGACCGCGACGTAGGGCGCGAGGAAGGCCTGCTGGAAGTGGAAGACCTCGGTCACGACGAGCCACGCGACGACCGCGGCGAGCGTGGACCGGAACGCCTGGAGGGCAACGTACCGCTCGTGTCCGGCCTCGCGCACCGCGCGGACCATCCACGATCCGACGAATCTGCCCCGTTCGAGAACACCGACCTGCATGAGTGTCGGGTACCCGGGGGTCGTGCGTGGCAGGCGTGAGCAAACTCATCCGCCGCAGCGGTCGCTCGTCCGCCACGGTGACGGTCCGACGGTCAGGAGGTCTGCGCGGCCTTCTCGGCCTCCTGCGCCTGCGCGACCTCTTCGGGAGTGAAGCGGATGAACAGCGCGGCGACACCGGCGATCACCGCGCAGACCGCGCAGCCGACGAGCGCGAACATGTATCCCTCGCCCTGGGCGACGAGCTGGGCGTCGGTCATGTCGGCGACGGCTCCGGAGACACCACCGAGCGACATCGTCCGCGAGGTGGCCATCGCACCGATCACCCCGAGGCCGACCGGACCTCCGAGAGTCTGGGCGACCTGCGCGATCGCCGAGAGCGGTCCGATCTCGTGCGGTCCCACCCCGGATATCGCGCACAGCGGCAGCGGGACCACGGCCAGGCCGACCCCGAAGCCGACAACGAGCACCAGCACGAACAGGGTCGGGAAGTAGCGGACGCTGCCGTCCATGGTCGAGCCGTAGAGCAGGCTGACAGTCATGATCGCCGAGCCGGTGACCACGAGCCAGCGCGGTTCGATCCGCGCGACCAGCTTCGACGACACCGCGGCGGCACCGCCGAGACCGAAGGCGAACGGCACGAAGGCCAGACCCGCGGCGAGCGGGCTGTAGCCGAGGATGTCCTGCACGAACAGGGCGACGAAGGCCGCGAGGCTGAACATCACGGCGCCCGCGAAGAAGATCGCCACGAAGGTCGCGACGCGGTCCTTGTTGCGGAACAGCACGAACGGCAGCAGCGGGTTCTCCGCCCGCCGCTCGACGAGCAGGAACACTCCGAGCAGCACGAAGCCGGCGACGATCGCGCCGATGACCGAGGGGCTCGACCAACCGATTTCGGGACCCTCCGTGAGACCGAAGACCAGGCCGGTGCATCCGAGTGTCGCGAGGATCGCGCCCGGCACGTCGAGCGCGAGGCGTTCGGAGGCGGTCTCACGCAGCGCGATCGCGGCGAGCACGACGATGAGGACGCCGATAGGGACGTTGATGAGGAAGATCCAGCGCCACGAAAGCTGGGTGAGCGCACCCCCGAGGATCAGTCCGGCGATGGACCCGACACCGGTCATGGCCGCGAAGACCGCGATGGCGCGGTTGCGTGCCGGACCTGCGGCGAAGGTCGTCGCGACGAGCGCGAGGGCGGTCGGGGACGCGACCGCGGCGCCGACGCCCTGCAGGGCGCGGGCGCCGATGAGCATCGCCTCGCCGGTCGCCAGACCGCACAGCAGGGACGCCAGGGTGAACAGGCCGACTCCGCCCATGAACGTGCGTTTACGTCCGTAGCTGTCGCCGAGACGGCCGCCGAGGAGCATCAACCCGCCGAAGGCGAGGGCGTAGGAGGTGAGGACCCAGTTGCGACCCGCATCCGACAGTCCCAGATCACTCTGCAGCGGCGCGAGCGCGAGGTTCGCGACCGTTCCGTCGAGCACGACCATCAACTGGAGGCCGCTGAGGACCAGCATGGCCAGAGCGACCGCGCGGGTGGCCGACGGATGCGAAGTGGCTGACACGTGATCCAACGTTACCCACCGTCCGAGTCGGAGCCGGTCCGCGGATCGAGTCCGAATCCGGCCACCGGCCCGATCACGACGATCGCGGGCGGGCGCACGGCCTCGTCCCGGACACGCTGCGCGACGGTCGACAGATCGGCACGCACCACACGTTGGCTGCTCAGCGTGCCCTCCTGCACGACGACCACGGGGGTGTCGGTGGGACGTCCGCCGGCGATCAGGGCGTCGGCGAACTGCTCGATGCGTTCGACGGCCATGAGCAGGACCAGGGTGCCGCGCAGCTTGGCGAGCGCGTCCCAGTCGGTGAGCGAGTCGGGATGTCCGGGCGCGACGTGGCCGCTGGCCACGACGAATTCGTGGGTGACCCCACGGTGGGTGACGGGGATCCCGGCCGCAGACGGCACGGAGATCGCGCTGGTGATGCCGGGGACGACGGTCACCGGGATGCCGGCCGCGGTGCACGCCTCGAGCTCCTCGTAACCGCGACCGAAGACGTACGGGTCGCCGCCCTTGAGTCGGACGACGAACTTGCCGGCCTTTGCGCGGTCGATGAGGGTCTCGTTGATGACCTGCTGGGCCATGGCCCGTCCGTACGGGAGCTTCGCCGCGTCGATCACCTCGACGTGCGAGTCGAGTTCCGCGAGCAGTTCCTGCGGGGCGAGATGGTCGGCGACGACCACGTCGGCGCGGGTGAGGAGGCGTCGACCGCGCACGGTGATCAGGTCGGGATCGCCCGGTCCTCCGCCCACGAGGGCGACGCCGACCGGCTTCGGCGCGGTCTCGGCGAACTCGGCGACGGCCGCTCCGGCGAGGGCGTCACGGATCGAGGTGCGCACGGCGGCGGACCGGCGGTGGTCGCCACCGGCGAGGACGCCGACGGTCAGACCCTCGTAGCGGGCCGTGGCGGGGGGGACGGCACTGCCGTGACGGGCGTTGTCCGCGCGGACGCAGAAGATCCTGTTGCGTTCGGCTTCGGCGACGACCGCTGCGTTGGTCTCGGGTTCGTCGGTGCAGGCCATGGCGTACCACGCGCCGTCGAGGTCGCCGTCGCGGTAGTCGCGCAGGTCGAGGGAGATGCGGCCCTTCGTCGCCATGCTCTCGACCACGGGGGTCGCGGCCCGGGCGACCACGTGGACGTCGGCACCGGACGCGACGAGCAGACCGAGACGCCGCTGCGCGACGCTGCCTCCTCCGACGATCACGACGCGGCGTCCACGGAGATCGAGTCCGACCAGGTAACTGGTCTCGTCCTCAGCGGCAGCGGACACGGGCATCTCCCCATCTCTCGTGTCGGGGCGAATCCGATCGGACCCACCTTCGGGACACCTGTGGCCCGGGCATCGCCCCGGGCCACAGGTGCAGTGATCGGATCAGACCGCGGCGGCCTCTGCGGGTGCCTCGGCCACGGTGTCGGAGACGACGTCGAGCTGCAGCGACTTCGTGCTGTGGTCCCATACCTGGCGGAACAGGTCGGGGTTGTCGGACAGCTTCAGACCGAGCGACGGGACCATTTCGCGGAGCTTGGACTGCCAGCCCGCCCACTGCTGCGGGAAGCAGCGCTCGAGGACGTCGAGCATGGCCGGAACGGCCGTCGAGGCACCCGGCGACGCACCGAGCAGACCGGCGATCGAACCGTCACCCGCGTTGACCACGGCGGTACCGAACTCGAGGACACCGCCCGCACCCTTGCGGCGGATGACCTGCACACGCTGGCCGGCGACGATGAGCTCCCAGTCCTCGAGGCGCGCCTCGGGCACGAACTCGGCGAGGGTGCCGATGCGGTCGGCGGGCGACTGCATGAGCTCACCGACGAGGTACTTGACCAGGCCGAGCTCGGTGACGCCGACGCCGAGCATCGACATCAGGTTTCCGGGCTTGACGGACTTGGGCAGGTCCATGATGCCGCCCTGTTTGAGGAACTTGGGCGACCAGCCGGCGTAGGGACCGAAGAGTAGACCCTGCTTGCCGCCGATGACGCGGGTGTCGAGGTGCGGCACCGACATCGGAGGGGCACCGACCGCGGCCTTGCCGTAGACCTTGGCGCTGTGCTGCGCGATGACCTCGGGATTGGTGCAGCGCAGGAAGGCACCGGAGACGGGGAAGCCACCGAAGCCCTTGATCTCCTTGATGCCCGACTTCTGCAGCAGGTGCAGCGCGCCGCCGCCGGCGCCGACGAAGACGAACTTCGCCTGGACCTTGCGCGACTCGCCGGTGCGGCGGTTGCGGACCTTCACGATCCAGCTGCCATCGGACTGCTTGGACACGTCGGTGACGTCGTGGCCGAAGAAGACGGTGCCGCCGGAGGCCGCGACGTGGTTGATGAGCTGCTTGGTGAGGGCACCGAAGTCGATGTCGGTGCCGGTCTGCGTCCAATTCAGGGCAACCGGGTCGGAGAAGTCGCGGCCCTTGCCCATGAGCGGCAGACGCTCGGTGAAGACCTCGGGGCTCTCGGTGTACTCCATGCCCTCGAAGAGGGGATGGCCGGCAAGGGCGTCGTAGCGGGCACGCAGGTACTTCACGTTCTCGGCGCCGTGTACGAAGCTGACGTGCGGAACCGGATTGATGAAGTTCTTGGGGTCGGACAGAATGCCGTTGTCGACGGCGTACGCCCAGAACTGGCGCGAGACCTGGAACTGCTCGTTGACGTTGACGGCCTTCGCGATGTCGACCGAACCGTCCGGCTTCTCAGGAGTGTAGTTGAGCTCACACAGCGCGGAGTGGCCCGTACCGGCGTTGTTCCAGGGGTCGCTGCTCTCGGCGGCCGCGGCGTCGAGGCGCTCGAACGCGGTGATCGACCAGTCGGGCTGCACCTGACGCAACAACGCACCGAGGGTTGCGCTCATGATGCCCGCGCCCACGAGCACTACATCGGTTTTCGCTACTACGTTCTCTGACACTGGGAAATCGACTTCCTTGTCTGGTTCGCACGCGCCGCCGAAGTACGGAGGTACCGTCTCGCGTGGGTGTCCCGTCAACGCGGCGCGCGAATGCGACCGACAGGTTACCCGCGCGTGGTCCGGCGTTTCATTTCACCTCATTGTGTACCCATGAGCGGTGGTCGGCGAACACACCTAGGGTGTGATAGTGACTACTTGGCGTCCTGACGTCCTCGGAGACGGCTACGAACAGCTCGAACTGCCGCTGGGCATCGACCCCGACGGCGAAGGCGAGATCTCGGCGACCCTGGTGCGCTACCAGCCTCCGTCTACCGATCTCCCCGACCGGGCGGTGCTCTACGTCCACGGCTTCACCGATTACTTCTTCCAGCAGCACCTCGCCGAGCACTTCGCGGCGCGCGGTTACCGCTTCTTCGCGCTGGACCTGCGCAAGTGCGGTCGTTCGCGGGCACCCGGGCACACCCCTCACTTCGTCACCGATCTCTCCCACTACGACGCCGAACTCGACGAGGCGCTGCGCGTGGTGCGCGAGGAGGTCGGTGGCGGTGTGCTGCTGGCGGCCCACTCGACGGGCGGGCTCGTCCTGCCGTTGTGGCTCGACCGTCTCCGTCGCCGGCCCGGCGGGGTTGCCGCAGCGGGCATCGTGGGTCTCGTCCTGAACAGTCCGTGGTTCGACCTGCAGGGACCGTCCTACCTGCGCAATGTCGGCACGGCGGCCGTCGACATCATCGGCCGCCTCCGCCCGCGCGCGCTCATACCGCTGCCGAAGACCGAGGCCTACGGCCGCAGCCTGCAGTGCGACGGCTGGCGCTACGACCTCGACTGGAAGCCGTTGACCGGGTTCCCCGTCCGCTTCGGCTGGTTACGTGCCGTGCGGCGGGGCCAGGCCGTCCTGCACCGCGGGCTCGACATCGGGGTGCCGTCGCTGATCCTGCGGTCCGGTGCCTCGCGCTTCGCTCCGCGGTACGACGCGAGCGTCGACACCGTCGACGCGGTCCTCGACGTCCGCCAGATAGCCCGATGGGCGGGATGCCTCGGCAACCGCACGACGATCGTGCCGATCGACGGTGCCCGTCACGACGTGTTCCTGTCCACACCCGGTCCCCTGGCGGAGGCCTTCCGGGAATTGGACTTGTGGCTGGAATGGTTGGACGGAGCGGACGAGGCGGACACCTCCGGTTCCCGAACCGAGGCCGACGACTCCGACGACTCCGCCACCGTTTCCGTACTGCACCGACTCACGGGAGAGCACGCGTGACCCACTACGACCTCGCGATCATCGGCACAGGATCGGGGAATTCGATCCTCGACGAGCGGTACGACGGGAAGCGCGTCGCTCTCCTCGAAGAAGGCACCTTCGGGGGCACCTGCCTCAACGTGGGCTGCATCCCCACGAAGATGTACGTCTACGCCGCGGAGGTCGCCCACACGGTCCGCACCGCGGCGAAGTACGGCGTCGACGCGTCGATCGACGGAGTGCGGTGGAACGACATCGTCGACCGGGTCTTCGGTCGCATCGATCCCATCGCTGCGGGCGGCGAGCGCTACCGCCGCGAGGACTGCGCGAACGTCACCGTCTACGACGGTCACGCGCGGTTCGTCGGCGAGCGCCGCATCGACACCGGAACCGGTGAGGTGATCACCGCGGACCAGGTGGTCGTCGCGGCCGGTTCGCGGCCCGCGATCCCGCAGGAGGTACTCGATTCCGGTGTGAGATATCACACGAGCGACGGCATCATGCGGTTGCCTAAACTGCCCGAGTCCCTCGTAATCCTCGGGACGGGTTTCATCGCGATGGAGTTCGCCCACGTCTTCTCGGCGCTCGGCACGCGGGTGTCGGTGATCGCGCGGACCGACCGTCTACTGCGGCACCTCGACGCCGACGTCTCCGAGCGGTTCACGGCGCTCGCCGCGGCCAAGTGGGACGTCCACCTCGCCAATCCGGCCCGGGCGTTCCGTCCGGTCGGCGACGGCGTGGAGGTCGAACTCGCCGACGGCACCGTCGTGAGCGGCGACGCCCTGCTCGTCGCGACAGGTCGGCAGCCCAACGGTGACCTGCTCGACGCCGCGGCGGCCGGCATCGAACTCGATGCGAAGGGCCGGATCGTGGTCGACGAGTTCCAGCGCACGTCCGCGGCGGGGGTGTTCGCCCTCGGCGACGTGTCGTCGCCCTACCAGCTCAAGCACGTGGCCAACCACGAGGCGCGGGTCGTCCAGCACAACCTGTTGCACGACGCGTGGAGCGGCGACACCACGGGTCTGCAGCGGACGGACCACCGCTACGTCCCCTCCGCGGTGTTCACCGATCCGCAGATCGCGTCGGTCGGTCTCACCGAGGCCGAGGCCCGGGAGGTGGGATTCGACATCTCCGTCAAGATCCAGGATTACGGCAACGTCGCCTACGGCTGGGCCATGGAGGACACCGAAGGTTTCTGCAAGCTGATCGCCGATCGGTCGACGGGTCTGCTGCTCGGCGCCCACATCATCGGGGCCCAGGCGTCGACGGTCATCCAGCCGCTCATCCAGGCCATGTCGTTCGGTCTGCCCGCGCGGGAGATGGCGACCGGGCAGTACTGGATCCACCCCGCGCTGCCCGAACTCGTCGAGAACGCCCTGCTGGGTCTCTGAACTTCGGGGTCTCCGAGCACCTTCACCAGCGCCGTGTGGCCTGCTGCCCTCTCCGGGCCGCAGGCCACACGCGTCTCACCAGCTTCCGGTGCGCAGCGCGATCGCGGACGCGAAGTCGGTGGGCGCCTCGGCGGGCACGTTGGCGACCCCGGCGAGTTCGACCACCCGGAACTCTCCCGTCACGTAGCGCATCGATGCGTCCGCTTCGGGTCGACGCGAGGCATCGCCCACGACGATCGTGGTGGGCACCTCCGCGGGCGGCGCCGACGCGTCGCGCACCGTGCCGTCACGATCCGCGACCGCGGGATGGCCGCGGTCGGCGACCACCAGGCTCGCGAAGCGTCCGAAGCGTCCTGCGGCGACGGCCCAGGCCAGTTCGGCTCCCGCGCCGCTGCCCGCCAGATGAACCCAGGGCAGGGCGAGGGCGTCCAGTAGGGCGAACACGTCGGCGGGCGCGAGTCCGTCGATCTTCTCGACCACGATCGTCCGCAGGTCGGACGTGTGCAGCCGCTCGCACACGACGTCGTACACACCTGCGTCCTCCCCCGCGTCGGGGAAGAGCAGCACCGTGTAACGACTTTCGGGGCCGCCGATCCGAACCTGCACGTCCCCACCGGGCGTGGTCACCGTCCTCGATTCCATGGGCAAACGCTACATGGCCGCAGTCCGTGCTCCGCCTCTTGCCGTATCGACGACGGGCTGGGGAGTGGACATGCGGAGGTTCGGGATCCTGCGTTTCGTCACCGACAGTTCCGTGGTGCAGTTCCTGGGCTTCTTCGCCACCATGCTCCTGATCGTTGCGCTGTCGATGCTCGTCGGGGCAATCCAGCACCGTTGGCGCGCAACGGGTCTGCTGACGGCCGCCGCGTCTGTCGTCGTCATCGGCGGTCTCGCCGCGACCCTCGTCACGTGGACCCGGTCGTGGTCGTCGCTGTGGTCGTGGATCGTCGACGCGTCGCCGACGACGACCCTGTGGTGCTCCCCCTGCTGGTGGCCGCGGTGTGCGTGGGCGCGACCTGACAGGTCGCCCGCAACGCGGCACCCCAGGCCGGCCGCCTTCCGGAACAGGTTCGGCCCCGACCCTTTCCGGGTCGGGGCCGAACTCCGTGCTCGCTCAGCGAGCGGAGGTCACGGCAGGGTGAGGATCTCGGCGCCGGTGTCGGTGACGACGATGGTGTGCTCGAACTGCGCGGTCCACTTGCGGTCCTTGGTGACGACCGTCCAGCCGTCGTCCCAGATCTCGTAGTCGGGCGTACCGAGGTTGATCATCGGTTCGATGGTGAACACCATGCCGGGCTCGATGATCGTGTCGATGTCGGGCCGGTCGTAGTGCAGGATCACCAGGCCGTTGTGGAAGGTCTCGCCGATACCATGGCCGGTGAAGTCGCGGACGACGCCGTAGCCGAAGCGGTTGGCGTAGGACTCGATGACCCGGCCGATGACGTTGAGGGCCCGGCCCGGCTTGACCGCCTTGATGCCGCGCATCGTGGCCTCGCGGGTGCGATCGACGAGCAGGCGGACGTCCTCGGAGACGTCGCCGGCCAGGAAGGTGGCGTTGGTGTCGCCGTGGACGCCGTCGATGTAGGCGGTGACGTCGATGTTGACGATGTCGCCGTCCTCGACGACGGTCGAGTCGGGGATGCCATGGCAGATGACCTCGTTGAGCGAGGTGCAGCACGACTTGGTGAAGCCGCGGTAGCCGAGGGTCGACGGGTAGGCGCGGTGGTCGCACATGTACTCGTGCGCGACGCGGTCGATCTCGTCGGTGGTCACGCCCGGCGCGACAGCCTTACCGGCCTCGACGAGGGCCTGTGCGGCGATCTTCGACGCGAGTCGCATCTTCTCGATCGTCTCGGGTGTCTGCACCCACGGCTCGTTGCCTTCCTTCGCCGTGGGCTTCCACACGTACTCCGGCCGTTCGATCGATGCGGGCACCTCCCGGACGGGAGTCGGAGTGCCGGGGACGAGCGGAGCGCGGGTAGCCATGACTTCCAGATTAGCCGCCGCGCCCCGCTCCCCTGTCATCCACCGATCGGGCCGTCGTGCGCCGATCAGCCCACAGCGCCCGCCTGGCGCAGCTTGAAGCGCTGGACCTTGCCGCTCGGCGTCTTGGGCAGGTGCGGCACGAAGTGCACCGCGCGCGGGTAGGCGTGGGCGGCGTACTTCTGCTTCACGAGCTTTTGCAGCTCCGCCTCGACCGCGTCGTCGCCCTCGACACCCTCCCGCAGCACCACGAACGCCTCGAGGACCTCCCCCCGCAGTTCGTCCGGCAGACCCACCACGGCAGCCTCGATCACGTCGGGGTGCATCACGAGCACCGACTCGACGTCGAACGGGCCGATGCGGTAACCGGCCATGATGATCACGTCGTCATCGCGGGACGAGAAGAAGAAGAAGCCGTTCTCGTCGACCTTGCCGGCGTCGCCGGTCAGGTACCAGCGGCCGTCCTCGCTGAACCGGTCGGCGGTCTTCTCGGGTGCGTCGACGTAGCCGGTGAACCACACGAGCGGGCTCGCGTGCACGTCGATCGCGACGCGTCCGACCTCACCGGGCTCGGCGATCTCGTCGCTGTCCTCGCGCAGCACCGCGCAGCTCCAGCCCGGCAGCGGCTTGCCCATCGAACGCGCCGGGGTGTCCTCGCGCAGCTCGTCCGCCCACGCGTCGACGACGAACATGCCGTGTTCGGTCTGTCCGTACTGGTCGCGCACCACGACACCGAGGGTCTCCTTCGACCACTCGAGGACGTCCGGGGTCAGCGGCTCACCGGCCGAGGAGGCACGACGCAGCCGCACCGGCGGGTGCTCGGCGGTGTCGGCCTTGAGGCTGCGGTAGACCGTCGGGGCCGCCGCGAAGTTGGTCACCCCGAAGGTGTCGAGGATCTGCCAGGTGAGCGCGGGCGAGAAACCGGCGTGCAGCAGGAGGCTGCGCCGACCGGCCGCGAGCGGCCCTAGTAGCGCGTAGTAGAGCCCGTACGCCCATCCCGGATCGGCCGCGTTCCAGAAGACGTCGTCCTTGCGCACGTCGAGGCCGAACTCCAGGTAGGCGTGGAAGGACGCCAGCGCCTTCACCGGGACGGGAACACCCTTGGGAGTGCCGGTCGTGCCGGAGGTGAACAGCTGGACCAGGCGCCCCTCGGCGCCGACGGCGACGGCCTCGCCACGCGGGTCGTCGGCCGACTGCGCGGCGACCAGCTCGCCGAAGTCGCGGGCCCCACGCCCGGACGCGTCGGCGTCTCCCTCACCGGCCACGACGACCTGCCACGGCACCTCGGCGGGAAGATCCGATCCGGCGGCGAGCTTGCCGGCCTGATCACGATCGGCCACGACCACCTTGGTGCCGCTCGCGTCGAGCCGGAAGGCGATCGCCGGCGGGGCGAAGGCGGTGAAGAGCGGCACGTGCACGGCGCCGCGACGCCAGATACCGAGAACCGCGACCACCAGGTCTGCCGACTTGCCCATGAGCGTCGCGACGTGGTCGCCGGGTTCGACACCGAGATCCGCCAGCGCCGCGGCGAAGCGGATCGACCGTTCGCGGAGCTCGCCGTAGGTGAGATCGGTGGAGCTCAGGTCCGCGTCGACGACGGTGAACGCCACCGCGTCGGCGGGATGGTCGTCGCACAGCAGTCGGGCTGCGCAGGCGTCTGCCGTGTCGTACCGCTCGAGCAGTGTCCGCACGCGGCTCGCTGTGTCGCCCATTGTGGTCCTTTCGTCCGTACCGGCCAGGGTGTTCCTGATCTGTGGAGCACACCCGTTCGACGTCTATGATTCGAGTCACACCATGTTCCCCGATACCCCCGGAAAGGGGTGGCGTTCGTGTCGTCCTCCTCGTCGGCGCTGCTGCGTCCCCGTGACGGTGATGCCCTGCGCGGTGAACTCCGCCGCACCGCGGCGCAGGCACAGTTGCCGGTGGTCTTCGCCGGCGAGGTCCAGCAGGGATCGCTGCAGCTCAGCGAATTCTTCGGCCCCCGCACCAACAGCCTGGCGGGGGTCGTGGTGCCTCCGCGGGCCGGTCTCGGCGGTCGCGTCCTCGCGGAGTCGCGGGTGGTGACGGTGTCGGACTACGGTCGCTCTGCGTCGATCACGCACCACTTCGACCGTCCCGTTCTGTACGAGGGATTGCGGTCCATCCTCGCCGTGCCGGTACTCGTCGAGGGCAAGGCCCGCGCGGTGTTGTACGGCGCCGCGCGCGAGTGCGCGCCGGTCGGTGATCGGGCGGTGACGGCGTTCGCGCAGGCGGCCGCACGTCTCGCGCACGAGATCGAGGTGCGCGACGAGGTCGATCGGCGACTTGCGATGCTCGAGCGGTCGTCCGGCGACCGCGATCCCGTCGCGACCGCGCAGGTCCGCGAGGTCCACGCCGAGCTGCGGGTGCTCGCGCAGGGTACGACCGATCCGGCGCTGCAGGAGAAGCTCCGCTCGTTGTCCGACCGTCTCGCCGGGGTGCTCGACGGAACGGAACCGGAACCGACGGACGTCGTGCTGTCCCCGCGCGAGACCGACGTGCTGTCCCATGTGGCGCTGGGGTGCAGCAACGCCGAGATCGCCCAGCGCCTGTCGGTCGGTGCCGAGACGGTCAAGAGCTACCTGCGCAGCGCCATGAGCAAGCTCGACGTCCATTCCCGCCACGAGGCCGTCGTCGCCGCGCGAAAATCGGGTCTGCTGCCCTGATATCCGGCCGGTCCCCCATCGGCGGACAGGGTGCGGAAGGGGGCCTGCGGTGGCCGAGACGACCGACTCACCCCAGCTCGTCCGCGTCCTCGGACCGGGTCTGCTCCTGCTGTTCGTCATCGGCGACATCCTGGGCACCGGCATCTATGCCCTCACCGGGGAGGTCGCGAACGAGGTCGGCGGCGTGGTGTGGCTGCCGTTCCTCGTCGCGTTCGCCGTCGCGACGGTGACCGCGTTCAGCTATCTGGAGCTGGTCACGAAGTATCCGCGGGCGGCCGGAGCGGCGCTCTACACGCACAAGGCGTTCGGCGTGCATTTCCTGACCTTCCTGGTGGCCTTCGCCGTGATGTCCTCGGGCATCACCTCTGCCGCCACTGCTGCGCGGGCGTTCGCCGCGAACTTCGCCGAGGCCTTCGGCCTCGACCTGACCGGCACGGCCGGGATCACCGTGATCGCGCTGGTCTTCGTCCTCGTCCTGGCGGTGATCAACTTCCGCGGGGTCGGCGAGAGCGTGAAGACCAACGTGGTGCTCACGATGGTCGAGTTGGGCGGCCTGCTCATCATCGTCGCGATCGGCATGTGGGCGTTGGGTTTCGGCGGCGGGGACTTCTCGCGTGTGGTCGAGATCGATCCCGGCGACCGGTCCGTCTTCTCCGCGGTGGTCGCAGGGACGGCCCTGGCCTTCTTCGCGATGGTGGGGTTCGAGGATTCGGTGAACATGGCCGAGGAGTGCAAGGAGCCCACCCGGATCTTCCCCCGGATGCTGCTGCTCGGCCTGGGTCTCGCCGCGTTGGTGTACGTGCTCGTTTCGATCACCGCGATCGCGCTCGTCGCGCCCGAGGAGCTCGGGGCGGGCGAGACGCCCTTGCTGCGGGTGGTCGAGGTCGGCGCGCCGGCGTTCCCGGTCGGGATCTTCGCCTTCGTCACGATGTTCGCGGTGGCCAACACCGCGCTGATCAACATGCTGATGGCGAGCCGGCTGGTCTACGGCATCGCCCGCGAGGACGTCCTGCCCGCCGTCCTGGGGCGGGGGCACCCCACGCGCCGCACGCCCTATGTCGCGATCGCGTTCACGACGCTGCTCGCGGTCGGTCTCGTCGTCTTCGTCGGCGGGGTGCCCGAACTCGGAGGGACGACGGCGCTGCTCCTGCTGGGGGTGTTCGCGATCGTCAACGTCGCCGCCCTGGTCCTGCGCCGGGACCACGTGGAGCACCGGCACTTCCGCGCGCCGACGATCCTTCCGGTGCTCGGGGCGGCCAGTTGCCTGTTCCTCGTCCTGCCGTGGGTCGACCGGCCCGTGACCCAGTACCGGACGGCCGGGGTGCTGCTCGGGATCGGTGTGGTGCTGTGGCTGGTGACGCGACTCGCGGGCCGGCGCGACGGTCGGCCCGCGAGTACGACCTGAGCTCAGGCTCCCTCGTCGTATTCCGGCGGCAGGGCGGCGAACATGTCGCGGGTGACCGCGACCGCATTGTCGGAGCTGCCGCCGCGCACGACGAGCGTCGCGAACGCCAGATCACCGCGGTAACCGACGAACCACGAGTGCGACCCGCCCTCGACCTCGGCCTCGCCGGTCTTGCCGTAGACGTCGCCCTGGTCCCGGATGCGGTCGGCGGTACCGCTCGTGATCACCAGGCGCATCATCTCGCGCAGACCCTCCACCATCTCCGGCGTCACCGGCGGCGGCGAACCGCTCACAACGGTCTCGCGACCCGCGATGAGATAGGGCACCGGGGTACGGCCGGCGGCGACCGTCGCCGCGGTGAGCGCCATCCCGAACGGGCTCACGACCACCTTGCCCTGACCGAAGCCGTCCTCGGTCCGTTCGACGAGATCCTCCGCGGGCGGAACCGAACCGGTGAAGGTCGGCATCCCGACCACCTCGTAGTCCACACCGATACCGAACTGCGAAGCGGCGACGGTCAGCGCGTCCGGGGCCATCTCGGAGGCGAGCTTGGCGAAGGAGGTGTTGCAGGATCGGGCGAAAGCGGTAGCGAGAGAGACCGTCCCGAGCTCGAACTCGTTGTAGTTCGGCACGCTGCGCTCACCGATCGTGATGCGGCCCGGGCACGGCACCATCGTGTTCGGGGTCGCGCTCCCCTCGGCGATCGCCGCACCCGAGGTGACGATCTTGAACGTCGAGCCCGGCGGGTACTGGCCGGCCAGCGCGACCGGGCCGTCCCGGTCGGCGGCCTTGTTCTGGGCCACCGCCAGCACCGCACCCGTGGACGCCTCGATCACGACCGTCATCGCCTGCTCGGTGCGGGCATCGACGGCCGCCTGGGCCGCGAGCTGGAGGGGACGGTCGAGACTGACCGAGAACGACGGCACCGGTTGCGGCGGCGTCTCGGTGAGCACCCCGGTGTCCACGCCGTACTGGTTCACCACGACGACGCTCCACCCGGCCGTGCCGTCGACCTCGTCGATGACGGTCTTCTTGATCTGACCCACGAGATCCGGCGCGAAGTTGCGATCGGTCGCGACGAGGTCGGCCTGCTCGGTCACCACGACACCGTCGATCCCGGCGAGACGTGGGGCGACGCGCTCGTAGTCGTCCTCGCGCAGACGCATCACCGAGCGCGGCCCGGAGGAGGCCGTCACCGATTCCGCGATCGCCTGCGCCGTGAGCGAGGAATCGAACTCCGACAACGTCGACGCGAGCTGTCGTGCGGCGCCGGCGACGTCGGTGGTCTGCGCGGCGTCGAAGGCGATGCCGTAGACCGTGCCGGGGACGAGGATGTCGCTGCCTGCGTGCTCGTTGACCCGGGCACGCGGCGCCGGGCTGCTGCGGAGCTGCATGGTCTGCCGTTCGCCGAGCTGCGGGTGCAGCGCGGACTTCGCCCACCGCACGATCCAGTCGTTCCCGCTGCGCCCCATGTTGAGCTCACCGGTGTACTGCCATACCCGTTCCTTCGGCAGGTGCCACTCGTAGCTGTAGCCCACGGTCGCGGAGTCGCCGCTGATCCGGGTGGATGTCGTTGTGGCGATGAGGGATTCGGCTTGAAGCCCGTCCAGGACCTCCTGCATCGCGACGGCCGCGTCGTCGGGGCGGTCGGTGCGATCCGCCGCCGACGCGACGTCCTGCGCGGCGAACGAGTCGAGAAACGCCTGGGCGGCGGCCTCCGGCCCGGCCGGCCGCGGCGTGCACGCGACGGCCAGGCCGAGGAGCACGACGGCCGCCGACCACACAGCGCCGATCCGGAGTGCGCGTGCGTACGGGGATGCCGGGGTGGAACTTCGAGGTCTCATCGCCCGTCATCGTAGGCAGAGCCGACGGGAAATCAGTCGAGCAGCACCGTGGAGAACGTCGCGACCTGACGGAAACCCGCGCGGGCGTAGGCTCCACGAGCCGGGGCGTTGAAGCTGTTGACGTAGAGGCTGGGCAGGCGACCACTGCGAGCGACCGCGCAGGCCACGGCGGCCGTGCCGATCGTGCCGAGGCCCGAGCCACGATGCGCGGGATCGACCCAGACGCCCTGGATCTGGCCCACCGTGGACGACTGCGAACCCACCTCCGCCTTGAACACGACCTGTCCGTCCTCGAACCGCGCCCAGGCGCGTCCCGCCGCGATCAGGCTCGCGACGCGGCGCCGGTAACCCGCACCGCCGTCGCCGGTGCGCGGGTCGATGCCGACCTCCTCGATGAACATCGAGATCGCGGCCGGCAGATAGACATCGAGTTCGTCGGGCCGCACGGGACGGACCTGCGGGTCGGGCTCGACGAGCGGCTCGCGGTCGAGAACGAGCAGGGGTTGTTCGGCCCTCACCTCGCGGGGAGCGCCCCACACCGATTCGAGCCGCTCCCACATCGGCAGCGCGTACTCGGCGCGACCGACGATGGACGAACACAGTCGCGGCCCGCGACTCGCGCGCTCGGCGAACGCCTGGATGTCGTCCGGACTGCCCAGCAGCGGAATGAGGTTCGCGCCGGAGAAGCACAGCGAGGTCTCGGGGCCTCCGCGGCTCCACATCTCGCCGCCGACGGCACGCCCGTCGAGTCCGTACTCCTCGACGCGGCCGGCCACCATGCACGCGGCCACGGGGTCGCGGGAGAGCACCCGGAGCACCTCGGCGGTGTCACGTCCGCCCAACGACCGGACGCCCAGAAGCTTGAGCACTCGCTCACCACCCGTCGAGAAGCCGATACGAGATCAGAGTGCCATGCCGGACGGCGGCGTGGAAACCTGAGTCCTCGAAAGTGAGAGAACGCCGTCCCGTGCGCCCCACCCGTATCAGCCGACCGACACCACGGGGCCGCCGCCCGAGTCGTTGCCGTCCATCTCGTCGGCGATGCGCATCGCTTCCTCGATGAGGGTCTCGACGATCTGCGCCTCGGGCACGGTCTTGATGACCTTGCCCTTGACGAAGATCTGGCCCTTGCCGTTTCCGGAGGCCACACCGAGGTCCGCCTCACGAGCCTCACCGGGTCCGTTGACGACGCAACCCATCACCGCAACCCGCAGCGGCACCTCCATGCCCTCGAGTCCGGCGGTGACCTCGTTGGCGAGGGAGTAGACGTCCACCTGGGCACGCCCGCAGGACGGGCACGAGACGATCTCGAGTTTGCGGGGACGCAGGTTCAGCGACTGCAGGATCTGCGTGCCGACCTTGATCTCCTCGGCGGGCGGCGCCGACAGGGACACGCGGATGGTGTCGCCGATGCCCTCGCTCAGCAGCGCACCGAAGGCGACGGCCGACTTGATGGTGCCCTGGAAGGCGGGGCCGGCCTCGGTCACACCGAGGTGCAGCGGGTAGTCGCACTGCGCGGCGAGCTGCCGGTAGGCCTCGACCATCACGACGGGGTCGTTGTGCTTGACGGAGATCTTGATGTCGCCGAAGCCGTGTTCCTCGAACAGGCTCGCCTCCCACAGGGCGGACTCGACGAGCGCCTCCGGGGTGGCCTTGCCGTACTTGGCGAGGAGCCGGGGGTCGAGGGAGCCGGCGTTGACGCCGATCCGGATGGGGATCCCGGCGTCTCCGGCCGCCTTGGCGACCTCCTTGACGCGACCGTCGAACTCCTTGATGTTGCCGGGATTGACGCGCACGGCCGCGCAACCGGCGTCGATCGCGGCGAAGATGTACCGCGGCTGGAAGTGGATGTCGGCGATCACCGGGATCTTGCTCTTCTTCGCGATGATCGGGAGTGCGTCGGCGTCCTCCTGACGCGGGCACGCGACACGCACGATGTCGCAGCCGGACGCCGTGAGCTCCGCGATCTGCTGGAGGGTGGCGTTCACGTCGTGCGTCTTCGTGGTGGTCATCGACTGCACGGACACCGGATGATCGCTGCCGACGCCGACATTTCCGACCATGAGCTGGCGGGTCTTGCGTCGGGGTGCGAGGACCGCAGGAATTTCGGGCATGCCCAATCCGACGGGGCTGGTCACAGTTCGCCTTCTTTCGTCGCTACTCGGCAAGTCTACCGGCGCAGATCAGAACAGCTTGATGGGGTTGACGATGTCTGCTGTAAGGGTGAGCACCATGTAGGCGCCACCGATGACCACCGCCACATAGGTCAGCGGCAGCAGTTTCATGTAGTCCACGGGAGGGCCGACCGGCAGTCCGCGCAGGCCGCGCAGCCAGTTGCGGGCCTTCTCGTAGATCGCGACGGCCATGTGCCCACCGTCGAGCGGCAGCAACGGGAGGAGGTTGAACGCACCGAGGAAGAAGTTCAGCTGAGCGAGCAACAACACGAACGACTCCCAGATGCCGCGCTCGGCGAACTGGCCGCCGATGACACTGGCGCCCACGACACTGACCGGGGTGTCGACCGCGCGCTCTCCCCCGGTGACGGCCGTCCACAGGTCGGCGACCTTACTCGGCAGGCTCACGAGGGCCTCGGCCGTGCGGACCGCCAGGTAACCGGTGAAGTCGAAGGTCGCGGGGATCGCCGAGAGCGGCGTGTACTCGATGATGCCCGGCTCTCCCCCGACCCCGATCGCACCGACGGTGCGGGAGACGGGTTCGGCGTCGAGCGACTCGCTCTCGTAGACCCAGCGCTGGACCTGCTGGACCGTGACGGGCACGGTGAGGGTCTCGTCACCACGCTCGACGGTGAACGGTACGGTGCCCGACAGGGGCTGCGTGGCCCGGACGAGGTCGTCGAAGGTCTCGACGGACTGCCCGTCCACGGCGACGATCACGTCCCCCGGTTCGATGCCGGCCTGCTCGGCCGGGCCGGGACCCGAGCAGTCGGCCGGGGTGTAGTCGGGCGGCCCGTCCTGGGTCGGCGCGGCACAGCCGACGGTGCCGACCACCGCACGGTTGTCGGTGTTGGGCAGTCCCGCGCTGGCAGCGAGGCCGTAGATGAGCACGATGCCGAGGAGGAAGTTCATCGCGATGCCACCCGACATCACGACGAGACGCTTCCACGTCTTCTGCTTGTACATCGCGCGCTCGACCTCGTCGGGTGCGAGTTCGTCCAGGGCCGTCATGCCGGCGATGTCGCAGACCCCGCCGGCCGGAACCGCTTTGAGACCGTATTCGGTCTCCCCGCGGCGGAAGGCGAACACACGGGGACCGAACCCGATGTAATAGCGCCGGACCTTCATGCCCAGCTTCTGCGCCGTCCACATGTGGCCGGCCTCGTGCAGGGCGATGGAGACGGCGATGCCGAGGGCGAACACCACCACGCCCAGTACGAACATCATGAGTGGCCGATCCTCCTATACGAGTGTGCGCGCCCGGTCGCGGGCCCAGCCGTCGGCGGCGAGCACGTCGTCCACGGTACTGGGTTCGGCGGACCACTCGTGTGCGTCGTTCAGCACGGCCTCGACGGTCTGCACGATCCGCGGGAACGACAGCGTCCCCGCGAGGAAGGCCTCGGCAGCGACCTCGTTGGCCGCGTTGTAGACGGCGGTGAGGCATCCGCCGCCCACGCCCGCTTGGCGCGCGAGCCGCACGGCGGGGAAGACGTCGTCGTCGAGGGGTTCGAACTCCCAGGTGGACGCGGTCGAGAAGTCGAGTGCCGGGGCGGCGTGCGGGACGCGGTGCGGCCAGCCGAGGGCCAGCGCGATCGGCAGCTTCATCGACGGCGGCGATGCCTGGGCAAGGGTCGATCCGTCGACGAAGGTGACCATCGAGTGCACGATCGACTGCGGGTGCACCGTCACGTCGATCCGGTCGTAGTCCACACCGAAGAGCAGGTGGGTCTCGATGAGTTCGAGTCCCTTGTTGACGAGGGTCGCCGAGTTGAGGGTGTTCATCGGCCCCATCGACCAGGTGGGGTGGGCGCCGGCCTGTTCGGGCGTCACCGATTCGAGGCGATCGGCGGTCCAGCCGCGGAACGGACCGCCCGAGGCGGTGAGCACGAGACGCGCCACCTCGTCGCCGCTGCCGCCACGCAGGCACTGCGCCAGCGCGGAGTGCTCCGAGTCGACGGGCACGATCTGGCCCGGCCCCGCCGCCTTCGTGACGAGCGACCCGCCCGCGACCAGCGACTCCTTGTTCGCCAATGCGAGTCGCGCGCCGGTGCCGAGCGCCGCGAGGGTCGGTTCGAGACCGAGGGAGCCGACGAGGGCGTTGAGCACGACGTCCGCGCCGACCTCACGCACGAGTTCGGTGACGGCGGCCGGGCCGCTCCGGACCGGCAGGTCGAGCCGGGCGGCGGCGTCGGGATCGGCCACGGCGACCTCGCGGACGCCGGTCGCGCGGATCTGTTCGGCGAGTAGGTCCGTCTTGCCTCCGCCCGCGGCGAGACCGACGACTTCGAAGTCGTCGGGATTGGCGGCGATCACGTCGAGTGCCTGGGTACCGATGGAACCGGTACTGCCCAGCAGGAGCACCCGGGTGCGGGAAGAAGATCGAGTCTCGGCCACGCGAGCATTGTTCCCCACGCACCTGAACGGTTCCTGAACCGCCCGGCTTCCACCCGTCGGAACGCACCGCACGCATGCCCCGCTTCGTACGACGCGGGGTCGTATGTCACGATAAGCAGCAACAGCAGCATCTGGTGAGCAGGAGGAAACCGTGGCCGGTACCGAGTTGCAGTCCACTCGTGGTGATGTGGCGGCGGAAGTGCCGTCCGCCGAGTGGGGTTGGAGCGGGGAAGCCCCCAGGTTCTTCCGCGTCATGGCCCTGATCGTCGCGGCGTTCCTGCTGCTGATGCTCATCGGCAACCACGAAGGACACGTGGAGAGCCTGTACCTGATCGGCTCGGCGGCCCTGCTCGTGTTCATCGTCGCGCGCGACGCGGTGCGCCGGCGCCGTCTGCGCTAGTTCCACGAACGTTCGGGGCCCGTCCGGAATTCTCCGGACGGGCCCCGTCGTGTATTCGGTGCCGCCTCAGCCTTCGGCGGCGAGCTGCCCGCAGGCTGCCGCGATCTCCTGGCCACGCGTGTCGCGCACGGTGCACGACACGCCCTGGGCCTGCACGCGCCGCACGAACTCGCGTTCGACGTCCTTCGGGCTGGCGTCCCACTCGCTGCCCGGTGTGGGGTTCAGTGGGATCAAGTTGACGTGCACGAGCGACCCGAGCGCCTTGTGGAGCTTCTTGCCGAGCATGTCGGCGCGCCACGGCTGGTCGTTGACGTCGCGGATGAGGGCGTACTCGATCGAGACGCGCCGGCCGGTCTTGTCGGCGTAGTATCGCGCCGCCTCGAGAACCTCGGCGACCGGCCACCTGTTGTTGACGGGGACGAGGGTGTCGCGCAGTTCGTCGTCCGGGGTGTGCAGCGACACCGCGAGGGTGACGCTCAGACCTTCGTCGGCGAGGCGCCGGATGGCCGGTGCGAGTCCCACGGTGGAGACGGTGACCGAGCGCTGCGACAGGCCGAGCCCTTCGGGGGCAGGTGAGGTGATGCGGCGCACCGCCGCGACCACGCGCTTGTAGTTCGCGAGCGGCTCCCCCATGCCCATGAACACGACGTTCGACAGCCGTCCCGGTCCGCCGGCGACGTCACCGTCGCGCAGGGCAGCGGCAGCCGCGCGCACCTGGTCGACGATCTCGGCCGTCGACAGGTTGCGGTCGAGACCGCCCTGGCCTGTCGCGCAGAACGGGCACGCCATGCCGCACCCCGCCTGGCTGGAGATGCACAGCGTGGCGCGGTCGGGATAGCGCATGAGGACGCTCTCGAGAAGGGTGCCGTCGTGCGCGCGCCACAACGTCTTGCGGGTCTCCCCTCCGTCGCACGCGATGTGCTTGACCGCGCTGAGCAGAGGCGGGAACAGCGACTCCCCCACCTTGTCGCGGACGGCGGCGGGAAGATCGGTCATCTTCGCCGGATCCGCCTCGAGCCGTCCGTAGTACTGGCGGGCGAGCTGGTCGGCACGAAAGGCCGGAAGCCCCAGTTCGCGCACCGCATCACGACGCTGATCTGCGTCGAGGTCGGCAAGATGGCGCGGCGGAAGACCACGCTTGGGCGCATCGAAGACCAGGGGCAGAGAAGAAGCCATAATCACCCATTGTCCCATGATCCGGGACGGATGGGTCGCGGTGTCGCTGTGATACTCGCCCCCCATTCCTGTGCCGGTGTCACCGCTCGGTCTCCCTCACGCCGAGTCACCCGGGCGCGGAGGGGGAATACGGGAGCATGGACATCATGACCGGTCTCGTCGCTCCCGAAGTCGCACGCTCGTGGTTGCTCGTTCCGGGCCGCTCCCCCGATCTCTTCGACGCCGCCGCCGACTCGCCCGCCGATGCGGTGGTGCTCGACCTCGAGGATGCCGTACCCGCCGCGGCCAAACCCGCCGCTCGCGACGGCATCGTGGCGTGGCTGCGCGAGGGTGGGAAGGCCTGGGTGCGGGTCAACGACGCCACCACGTCGTTCTGGGCCGACGATCTCGCCGCGCTCGCCGGCCTATCGGGCCTGCAGGGCGTCATGCTCGCGAAGGCGGAGAGCGGTCACCAGGTCGAGGCCACCGCCGACCTGCTGCCGGAGGGCACGCGCATCCTCGTGTTGATCGAGTCGGCGATGGGTCTCGAGGCGGCTCCCGAGATCGCCCGCGCGGAGGGCACCTTCCGCCTGGTCTTCGGCAGCGGCGACTTCCGGCGCGACACCGGCATGAGCGACAGCCCGATGGCGATGGCGTACGCGAGATCCCGGTTGGTCATCACAAGCCGCGCCGCGCGCCTGCCGGGACCCATCGACGGACCCACACTCAGCGACGACCCCGAGGTCCTCGAACGTGAGGCCGAGCTGACGCGCTCGATGGGGATGACCGGCAAGTTGTGCATGACCGGCGAACGCGCGTCGTACGTGAACGTGGCTCTGAGCCCGAACAGCACGGACGTGGACTGGGCGGAAGGCATCATCGACAAGCTCGGTGAGGACGGGCGCAACGTCCGCGACGGCAGCGACCTGCCGAACCTCGCGAAGGCGAAGAAGATCACCGAGCTGGCGCGGATGTTCGGTATCGGCCGGTAGCGCTGACCGGTCTCAGCTCAGTTCCAGGCCGCCGATGGGTCTGCGGCGCACGTGCAGCCGGTAGCGGACGGTGAGCGTCGTGCCGGGTGTCTCCCGGATCGCCCGGGTCGCGACGCGGGGTGCGAACTCGATGCCGAGCACCCGCTCGAGGGTCGCGCGGTCCGGGAACTCCCACAGCGTGTCGATGCGGCGCAGATCGAATCCCTGCGCCTCGAAGAACGCCTCGACCGCGGCCGGGTCGTAGTGCGGGAGGTCGTCGCGCATCCAGTCGCCGTAGGGATGGGCGGTGGCGTCGAGGTCGACGACGGCGAGCGCCCCGCCGGGACGCAGCACCCGCATGGCCTCGAGGATTCCGGCGCCGCACCCGGGGCCGAAGAAGTAGGCGGTGCGGGCGTGGACGAGATCGACCGAGGCGTCAGGCAGCGGCATGTCCGCGGCGGAGCCTTCCGTCACGGTGACCGACGGAAGACCTTTCACGCGGGTGCGGGCCGCGGCGACCAGCGGCGGGGGCGGCTCGATTCCGGTCACCGTGCGTGCGTCGGACGCGAACATCGGAAGGTGGAAACCCGAACCGCACCCGACGTCGACGACGTGGCGGCCGATCCAGTCCGCGGCCTCCCGCAGCGCCGCGTACACGGCGCCGCGGGGGTCCTGCGCGCGGTTCTCCTCCTCGTACACCTCGGGCCAGTGCCAGATGTTGGGGCTGGCGATCACACCACTTCCCGACTTCGGCGCACGAAGCTTCGACGGACGCACCATCGGCCGACTACACGAAGGCCGTGAGGATCAGCCAGGTGACGAAGGCCGACGGCAGGATCGAGTCGAGCCGGTCCATGATGCCGCCGTGACCGGGCAGCAAGGTGCCCATGTCCTTGATACCGAGGTCGCGTTTGACCTGCGACTCGATCAGATCTCCGGCCGTCGCCGTGAACACGAGCACCGCACCGAGGATCACACCGACCCACCACGGGCCGTCGAGCAGAAGCATGACCGTGAGGACGCCGACGGCGACGCACGCCACGAGCGACCCGCCGAATCCCTCCCAGGACTTCTTCGGGCTGATCGCCGGCACCATCGGGTGCTTACCGAAGAGCACGCCCGCTGCGTAGCCACCGATGTCCGACGCCACGCACACGAGCATCAGGCAGAACACGCGCTGCGCGCCCTGATCCTCGAGGACCATGAGGGTCGCGAACGACGCCAGCAGCGGCAACCAGGCGGCGACGAAGACCGCGACAGCGGTATCGCGCAGGTAGTTGCGTGGCTGCGCGACGAGACCGTGGTCGAACAGGCGCCACAGCATCGTCACGACGACCGTGCCCGCGAACGCGCCGAGCACACCCGTTGTGCCGTACGGCCACCCGAGCCAGATCATCGCCTGACCACCGGCCAGCAGCGGCAGTCTGGGGACGAGCACGTCGGCTTCACGCAGACGCTTGGTGACCTCCCAGGTCGCGATGCCGATGGCGATCGCGACGACGGCGAGCCACGCCTTCGGGGCGAACAGCAGGATCCCGATGACGAGCGCACCCAGCCCCCCGCCGACCGCGAAGGCGGCCGGCAGGTCGCGTCCCGCCCGTGAGGGTTTCTTCACCGGCTCCGACGCAGGGTCGGGGGCCGGTGCCGGGTCTGCAGGGGTGGCACCGGAGTCGGCTCCGGCACCGAGTGGAAGCTGCGGGTCGGAGGACCCGTCGGCTCGACCCACTGTCAGACCTCCATCAGTTCGGCTTCCTTGTGCTTGATCAACTCGTCGATCTGACCGACGTACTTGGCGGTCGTCTTGTCGAGTTCCTTCTCGGCGCGGTTCACATCGTCCTCGCCGGCCTCGCCCTCCTTCTGGATGCGGCCGAGTTCCTCCATCGCCTTGCGGCGGACGTTGCGCACGGCGACCTTGGCGTCCTCGCCCTTGGCCTTTGCCTGCTTGACGAGTTCGCGGCGACGCTCCTCGGTGAGCTGCGGGACCGAGATGCGGATGATGTTGCCGTCGTTGGTGGGATTGACACCGAGATCGGAGTTGCGGATGGCGGTCTCGATCGCGTTCAGCTGCGAGGCCTCGTACGGCTTGACGATGACCATGCGCGCCTCGGGAACATTGATGCTGGCGATCTGCGTGATCGGCGTGGGAGCCCCGTAGTAGTCGACGACGATGCGGTTGAACATGCCCGGGTTCGCGCGGCCGGTCCGGATGCCACCCAGATCGTCCCGGGCCACCGTGACGGCCTTCTCCATCTTCTCTTCTGCTTCGAAGAGGGCTTCATCGATCACGGCAGTTCCTCCATGTTCCGTTGTCCGTTCATGACCGTACGAGTGTTCCGATCTTCTCACCGGCGATGGCTCGGGCGATATTGCCCTTGGTCAGCAGATTGAAGACCATGATCGGCATGGCGTTGTCCATGCACAGGCTGAAGGCGGTCGCGTCGGCGACCTTGAGGCCCTGTTCGATGACCTCGCGATGGGTGATCTCCTCGAACAGCACCGCATCCGGGTTCGTGCGGGGATCGTCGGAATAGACACCGTCCACGGCCTTCGCCATGAGGACGACCTCGGCGCCGATCTCGAGTGCGCGCTGCGCGGCGGTGGTGTCGGTGGAGAAGTACGGCATGCCCATGCCGGCACCGAAGATGACCACACGCCCCTTCTCGAGGTGGCGGCGCGCACGCAGCGGCAGGTAGGGCTCGGCGACCTGCCCCATCGTGATGGCGGTCTGGACGCGGGTGTCGATGCCTTCCTTCTCCAGGAAGTCCTGCAGCGCAAGGGAGTTCATGACCGTGCCGAGCATGCCCATGTAGTCGGATCGCGCGCGTTCGAGACCGCGCTGCTGGAGTTCGGCGCCGCGGAAGAAGTTGCCGCCACCGATCACGACCGCGACCTCGGCGCCACCGCGCACGACCTCCGCGATCTGCTGGGCCACCGTCGTCACCACGTCCGGGTCGAGTCCGACCTTGCCGCCGCCGAACATCTCGCCGCCGAGCTTGAGCAGTACCCGGCGGAATCCGGGCCGATCGTGGGCGTGGTCGGACATGACTCTCCTCTGGTTGCGCATGAATCGGCCCTTATCATCCTGCCTCATCCGCTCGCGGGAACCGAGATCGGGCGGATAGACACGCCACACCTGTCACCGCGCAGCACGCGCGGGCGCCTCCGGGCCCCGAGGCGGCGTGGCCCGACACACCTCGACCCCGCCGGTAGCAGCACCGACGGGGTCGTGGAGTGGAAGAACTAGCTGGCGCCGACCTCGAAACGCACGAAGCGGACAACGTTCGCGCCGGCCTCGTCGAGGATCGCCTTGACGGTCTTCTTCGAGTCCGTCACGGACGCCTGCTCGAGCAGGACGACATCCTTGAAGTAGCCGTTGACGCGGCCTTCGACGATCTTCGGCAGAGCCTGCTCCGGCTTGCCCTCGGCCTTGGCGGTCTCCTCGGCGATACGACGCTCGTTGGCGACGATGTCCTCGGGAACCTCGTCACGGGTGACGTACTTGGCCTTCAGAGCGGCGATCTGCATGGCGGCAGCGCGAGCGGCCTCTGCAGCAGCGTCGCCCTCACCGGTGTACTCGACGAGCACGCCGACGGACGGCGGCAGGTCGGAAGCACGCTTGTGCAGGTAGACGGCGGTCTGACCGTCGAAAGCGGCAACGCGACGCAGCTCGAGCTTCTCGCCGATCTTCGCGGACAGCTCCTGGACGAGGGCGTCGACGGTCTTGCCGTCGGCCTCGACGGCCTTGAGCGCCTCGACGTCGTTCGCGCGGGCCTGTGCGGCAGCGGTGACGACCTTGTCGGCGAGAGCCTGGAACTCGTCGTTCTTGGCGACGAAGTCGGTCTCGGAGTTCAGCTCGACGAGAACGCCGTCCTTGGCGACGACGAGGCCTTCGGCGGTGGAGCGCTCGGCGCGCTTGCCCACGTCCTTGGCACCCTTGATGCGCAGCTGCTCGACGGCCTTGTCGAAGTCGCCGTCGTTGTCGGCGAGAGCGTTCTTGCAGTCCAGCATTCCGGAGCCGGTGAGCTCACGGAGACGCTTGACGTCGGCGGCGGTGTAGTTCGCCATGGAAGCGAGCCTCCTGTGTCTGTGGTGGAAAAGTCTCTGGGGGCGGCCCTGTCGCGCGGATGAGCTCGGGCCGCGATGCGACGGCCCCGACCAGGATCTCTCGATCGGAAGGTCGGGGCCGGGCAACGAATCAGGCCTCGGGGGCCGCGTCTGCTGCGGGGGCTACGTCCGCTGCGGGCGCCTCGGCGTCGGCGGCGGGGGTAGCCTGCGCGAGCAGCTCCTGCTCCCACTCTGCGAGAGGCTCGGCACCGGCCTCGGGCTTGGCCTCCGCGTCGCTGCTCTTGCCGGCGCGGGCCTGCAGGCCCTCGGCGACAGCGGAAGCGACGACCTTGGTCAGCAACGCCGCGGAACGGATCGCGTCGTCGTTGCCCGGGATCGGGTAGTCCACGAGGTCCGGATCGCAGTTGGTGTCGAGGATGGCGATGACCGGGATGTTCAGCTTGCGGGCCTCACCGACGGCGATGTGCTCCTTGTTGGTGTCGACGACCCAGATCGCCGACGGAACCTTCGCCATGTCGCGGATGCCGCCGAGGGTGCGCTCCAGCTTGTTCTTCTCACGCGTGAGCATGAGGATTTCCTTCTTGGTGCGTCCCTCGAAGCCGCCGGTCTGCTCCATCGACTCGAGCTCCTTCAGGCGCTGCAGGCGCTTGTGAACGGTCGAGAAGTTGGTGAGCATGCCGCCGAGCCAGCGCTGGTTCACGTAGGGCATGCCCACGCGGGTGGCCTCTTCGGCGATGGATTCCTGAGCCTGCTTCTTGGTGCCGACGAACAGCACGGTTCCACCGTGAGCGACGGTCTCCTTGACGAACTCGTACGCCTTGTCGATGTACGTCAGGGTCTGCTGCAGGTCGATGATGTAGATGCCGTTGCGGTCGGTGAAGATGAACCGCTTCATCTTCGGGTTCCAGCGACGGGTCTGGTGTCCGAAGTGGGCGCCGCTGTCGAGCAGCTGCCGCATAGTCACAACAGGCATGCCTGTTTCTCTCTTTCGTGTCGGTTTCCGCGGTGGATCTTCCGATCCCCGCCCTGGCGCCCACATGCCCGTCGAACCCTTGCGGGACCGGCCGACGGCCATTTCCGATGCGGCCCGAAGAAACGGGTCGGCATCGATGCGCGGACGCGCGAAGTCGATCTGCGTATACAGACCGCCCGACAAGTGTACGCGGAGCAGGCGCGGATCCCTAACCGGGAGTCACCGGACCTGTGGACGGATCCGGAGTTGTCCACAGATCGCGTCGCCCCCCTGGTGCGCAGCGACTCCGATTCACGAGGCTGGCGGGCATGCTCCTCACCGCTCCCCTCCGGTCGCTCGCCGTCGTGATCGCCGCGGTCGTCGTGCTCACCGCTGCGCCGGGACCCGGATCGGCCGACGCCGGACGGTTCGTGTGGCCGCTCGATCCCCGGCCGGTCGTGAGCCGGCAGTTCGACCCGCCCGAGCAGAACTGGCTCCCCGGTCACCGCGGTGTCGACCTCGACGCACACGTGGGGCAGACCGTCGTGGCCGCCGGTGACGGCGTCGTCGCGTTCGCCGGTGTCGTGGCCGGGAAGCCTGTGGTCTCCGTCGATCACGAGGGCGGGCTGCGCACCACCTACGAGCCGGTGGAGGCGGCGGTCGCCGCGGGTCGCCGGGTGACGAGGGGCGATCCCATCGGCACCGTCGTCGCCGGTCACGATGGCTGCGCCTCCCCCGCATGCCTGCACTGGGGACTCCGACGCGGCCGCGACGACTATCTCGACCCGCTGCCCCTCGTCGAGCGCCCGGTGATCCGCCTGCTGCCGGTATGAGACGTCCCGGGGCCCGTGCGCCCCGCCTGGCGCACGGCGTGTCGACCCGACTAGCGCCCCGCGTGTCGACCCGACAGTGCAGGGAAGTCGTCGGCGACCATCGCGGCGAGTTCGACGAACGCCGTGCGTGTCGCGGGGCGGAGGCGTTCGAGATCGATCTCGGCTCCCTCGGCGAGATGCTCGTCGAAGGGCAGCACCTTCACCGCCCGGCACCGCGCGAGGAAATGCGCGGTCAGCGCGTCCATGTCGATGCTCGCCGCACCCGGGCGCGGCGAGCTGATCACCACGACCGTGCGTTCGACCAGGTCGGAGTAGCCGTGCGCCTGCAGCCAGTCGAGGGTCGCCGCCGCACTGCGGGCCGCGTCGACCGCAGGTGAGGCGACGAGGACGAGGGTGTTCGCCAGGTCCAGCACGCCCCGCATAACCGATTGCATGATCCCGGTCCCGCAGTCGGTGAGGATCACGTTGTAGTAGACCTGCAGAATGCCGACGACGCGGCGGTAGTCCTCCTCGCTGAACGCTTGGGAGGCAGCGGGATCGCGTTCGCTCGCGAGCACTTCGAGCCGGCTCGGCGCCTGGGAGGTGTGGGCACGCACGTCCGAGTACCGGCGGATGTTCGACGCGTTCGCGAGCAGGTCCCGCACCGTCGAGGTGGTCTGCTGCGGAATTCTCTGCCCGAGGGTGCCGAAGTCCGGATTCGCGTCGACGGCGATGACGCAGTCGCCGCGCAGCGACGCGAACGTCGACCCGAGCCCGACGGTCGTGGTGGTCTTTCCCACCCCGCCCTTCAGCGACAGCACCGCGATCCGGTAGTCGCCCGGGATCGGCTGGCGGATCCGGGCGACGAGCTCCTCGCGGCGCTCACTGCCTCCTCCGTCGAGCCTGCCGCCGGTCAGCCGGTCGACCCGCTCCCGCCACCGCCGCGTGGAACGTCGTGACCTGCGGACGAGCACTCCCGACGCGAGGTCGACATTCGACGGCTGATGGTCGAACCGCTGGGCCTCGTGTTGCAGGTCGTCGACCGGAGCGTCCGTTCGCGCCGGTAGCGGGCCCGAGACCTCGGGTTCGACCGGTCCAAGAGCGACCTCCGTAGTCTCCGGGCCCGACACCTCAGGTGCAGGTGCAGGTGCAGGTGCAGGTGCCACAGTGTCGGGCTGCGTCTCCATGGCTTCGGGTGCCGCTTCCGAGAAGACGGGCTCAGGCTCGGGTTCGGTCACGGCTTCCGGAACCACCGCATCGGTCGCTGCCGAGACCGCCGCCTCGGGCTCCGACGATGGGAGCACCGGATTCTCGGGTCGCGCCGGTTTGTGCGCGACGAGCGGTTCGGACGCCTCCGGCTCCGGGTCGTCTGCGCTGATCCGGGGCCGCAACGCCATGCCGAGAGGCACGGAGGCCGTCATCTCGATCGGAGCGGAGGCAGTGGGCGGAATCGCACCGTCGCCAGGCGAAGTGGAGGAGCCGAGCGTCTCGGCGACTCTGGCCGCGCGGCGGAGGCCGCGGCGCGCGTGGTCGGTTCCGGATTCCGGTGGGTCCTGCAGCCAGGCGGGCACGGCAGGACCCGGTTCGTTGCGTCTCATCTGTTCCCCCGATTCGATGGTGCCGGCGCACGCTATCAAACCGGGACGGCTTCTCGGGCAGGCCGATCAGGCGCGGGGATGAGCCTGATCGTGCGCGGCGCGCAGACGCGCCACCGACACGTGGGTGTAGAGCTGCGTGGTGGCCAGACTCGAATGGCCCAGCACCTCCTGGACCACGCGCAGGTCCGCTCCCCCTTCGAGCAGGTGCGTCGCAGCACTGTGCCGCAGGCCGTGCGGTGCGAGGTCGGGTGCGCCCGGCACCGACGAGACGGCGTCGTGCACCACAGACCGGACCTGCCGCTGATCGATCCGGCCACCACGCTTGCCCAGCAGCAGCGCCGCACCCGACGACGGTCGTGCGAGATGCGGGCGTCCGTGACGCAGCCACGCGTCGAGCGCCTCTGCCGCGGGACCTCCGTAGGGAATGATCCGTTCCTTGTCGCCCTTGCCGAGAACCCGGACGACCCGCCGCTCGGCGTCGACGTCGTCGATGTCGACCGCGCACAGCTCACCGACCCGGATTCCGGTGGCATAGAGCAGCTCGACGATCACCCGGTCACGCAGTGCGACGGGATCGAGTTCACGCGCACCGGATTTCGCGGCCTCCATGATCTCCAGTGCCTGGTCGTCGCGGAGCACGGCGGGCAGGGAGCGGTGCGGACGTGGCGAGACCAGACGCGTCGCCGGATCGGCGTCGAGTCGGCGGGTGCGTACGAGCCATGCCGTGAAGACGCGTGCCGACGAGGTGCGCCGCGCGAGCGTGGTGCGGGCCGCTCCCGCCGCCACCATCCCGGCGAGCCAGGATCGCAGCAGATCGAGGTCGAGGTCGGTGATGCGCGCATCGGGATTCCGGTCGGCGAGGTGCTGCAACAGCGAACGGATGTCGGCGCGATAGGCGCGGATCGTGTGTTCCGAGCGGTTGCCTTCGAGGCGGAGGTGGTCGACGAAGTCCTCGAGGTGCACGTCCAGCGTCGCGGGGAGCATGTCGGATTCCTTGCCTCGCATGGGTCTACCGTGCGGCACGACCGCCTCGGGTGCAACGGCCCGCGCCGACTAAGGTGCTTTCGTGAACAAGACGATCCCGGTACCGATGTTGTGCGCCCTGGCGTTGCTGTCGGCGATCGCGCCGCTCGCCACGGACATGTACCTCCCGGGACTTCCCGTCATGGCGGAGAGCCTGGGCAGTTCGACCGTCGGCGTCCAGCTCACACTCACGACGTTCATGGCGGGTCTCGGACTCGGCCAGCTGCTCGTGGGTCCCCTGTCGGACGGCTGGGGCCGTCGACGGCTGATCCTCGCCGGCACGATCGTCCTGGCGGTGAGCAGCGCGATCTGCGCGATGGCACCCACCGTCGAGATCCTGATCGCTGCGCGTCTGGTCCAGGGCTTCAGCGGCGGCACCGGCATCGTCCTCGCCCGGGCGGTCATCGCCGACCGGGCGCGAGGCAATCAGGCCGCCAAGCTGTTCAGCCTGATGATGATCATCGGTGGCATCGCGCCCGTCGCCGCTCCTCTGCTCGGTGGTGTGCTGCTTGGACCGATCGGATGGCGCGGCATCTTCTGGGTGCTCACGGGCCTGGCCGTCCTGATGGCCGTCGGCGCCTTCGCGTTCGTCCCGGAGACCCTGCCGCCGGAGGAGCGGCACGGCGGCGGTCTGAAGACGATGGCCGGCAACTTCGGGTACGTCCTCCGGCAGCGACGCTTCGTGGGTTACGCCGCCGCGATGGCCCTGGGCTTCGGCGCCATGTTCTCGTACATCTCGGCCTCGCCGTTCGTCACCCAGAACATCCTCGGTCTGAGCCCCGGCCAGTTCTCGATGGTGTTCGCCGTGAACTCGGCCGGTCTCGTGCTGGCCAATGCCGTCAACCCCCGCCTCATCGGCCGGTTCGAGGTGCGGACACTGCTGCTCTTCGGTGTGACCACCATGTTCACGGCGGGCGCCCTGCTGTTGCTGACGATGGTCGTCGTCGGCTACGTCGCGGCGCTGATCCTGCCGCTGCTGTTCGTCGCGATCAGCATGATGGGCCTGACGCTGGGCAACGCCACCGCGCTGGCCCAGTCGCAGGTCCCGAAGGCGGCCGGTACGGGCTCCGCCGTGATCGGCGCCTCCCAGTTCGGTCTCGCCGCCGTGGTCTCCCCCCTCGTCGGGCTCGGCGGCGAAGGCACAGGTATCCCGATGGCCGTCGCCATCGTCGTGTGCTCGGGACTCGCGCTCACCTCCGCTGCGGTGCTGGCGCGTGACTCGGCCGCGGTGCCGGCGCGCGAGTCCTCGAGCTGACGCGAACCGCCGCCGTCAGTTGCTCTCGACGGCCGCCAGTTCGCTCTTCCATACGCGGAAGCCCTCCTCGGTGCGTCCGCGACGCCAGTAACCCGAGATCGACGCGCGTGCCGGCGGTACGGCCCGTTCCTTCCGCAGGTACGGCCGGATGTGCTTCATGACGGCCTCGGCCTCACCGTGCACGAAGACCTGCACGTCGCCGCCCGGCCAGGGCAGGGCCTTCACCGCTGCGACGAGCGGCGAGTTGCCGTCGATCAGGTCGGCACCGGCGTCACCGGCCGCGACACCGCGATGGAGCCACGTGATGTCCACACCCGCCGGCGCGTCGAGTTTCAGTTCGTCGCCTGGACCGATGACCTCCAGGAAGACCGCGCCCCGCGCGTCGGCGGGCAGGTCCTCGAGCGCAGTCGCGATCGCAGGGATCGCGGTCTCGTCGCCGGCGAGCAGATGGAAGTCGGCGGAGCGATCGGGCCGGTATCCCGCGCCGGGTCCCCGCACCACGACCTGCGTGCCCGGTTGCACCGAGTGAGCCCACGGCCCCGCGACACCCTCGTCGCCGTGCACGACGAAGTCGATCCAGATCTCCCCGGCGTCCGGGTCCACGCGCCGGACGGTGTAGGTGCGGACGACCGTCTCGTCCCCCGCGGGCAGCTCGATCTTCACGTAGCTGTCGGTCTCCGCACGGGCCTGGAACTCGCCGAAGCCGTCTCCGCCGAGCACCACGCGGACGAAGTGCTCGCCGATCGCCTCGGTCCGCAGAACCGTGAGTGTCGTCCCCATGGGCGCTTTCCGTGCCACCGAACCTCCTATTAGGGTTACCTATCTCGCGTCACCGTACTCTGTCGCGGGGTGCGGCGGGGAGGTCACGATCGGCGAGGCTCTAGGCTCGAGAACATGAGCACCACCGCGGCCGACATCGCCACATGGATGACCGACATCATCACCACCGAACGCAGGGTCACCCAGACCGACATGGTCGACGCGATCGAGGCCAAGTTCGGCTCCGAGTGGATCTACGTGAACGACAACGGCCACCCCTCGATCGACCGCGCCGTCCTCAAGGAGTTCCGCAAGGCCCACCGCGGTGCCGTGAAATGGGACCGCGAGGACCGCGCTTGGTACGTCGAGGACGAGCCGACCGCCGACACCTCGGCCGAGTAGGCGGTCCTCCTCCGAATTCACCCTCGCGCGTCCCCGCGAAACGTCTCGGAGTCTGTGAACATACGGTCACGACTCCTTCGCGCGACCGTCTCCGGCACCGCCGGGCGGATCGGCGCGTCGGCGGCAGGTCGGAGGGCGCCGGGTGGACATCGAGAACGTGCGGGAACCTACCGTTCCCGCTCGCGAACTGGCGACGATCTGTGTGCTGGCGATCGTGGCCGGCGCCGTCATCGGCGTCGTCGGCGGGGCCTTCCGCTGGTGCCTGGAACGGCTCGAGCGATGGCGGATCCACACCGCGGAGTGGGCGCACGAACTTCCCGGTCCGGGATGGCTCGTGCCGGTGGGAATCACGATCCTTGGCGCTCTGCTCGCAGCGCTGATCGTCCGGATGGTCCCCCTCGCCTCGGGTAGCGGAATCCAGCACGTCGAAGCCGTCGACCGCGGGCAGGCCGAGCCCCCACCTCTGTCGGTGCTGCCCTCCAGATTCGTCGGGGCGCTCCTGTCGATCGGGTCGGGTCTCGTCCTGGGACGGGAGGGCCCGATCGTGCACATGGGTGCCGCGGTGGGCGCCGAGACCGCACGCTGCGCCCGGCGTCCCGAGCACGAACGTCTGCTGCAGACCTCGGTGTCCGGTGCCGGACTCGCGGTCGCGTTCAATGCCCCGATCGGCGGTGCGCTGTTCGTCTTCGAGGAGGTCACCGGCAGCTTCCGTTTCCGCACGGTCGTACCCGTCGTCCTGTCGGTGGCCGCCGCGGTGGTGTGCTCGCGGACGATCGTCGGCGACACCCCCGACTTCGCCGTGGACCCCATCGCTCCCCCGTCGATCGTCCTGCTGCCCGTGTTCGTGGTGTTCGGTCTGCTCACCGGACTGCTCGGCGCGGCCTACAACCGGATGGTCCTGGGCTCGCTGAGCGTGGTGGAGTCGGTCCGGTCGCTCTCCCCGGTGATGAAGGCTGCAATCATCGGCGGACTCGTCGGGTTGTTGTCCGTGGTCGCACCGTGGGCCGGCGGTGGCGGCGACTCCCTCGTCCAGCACGTGGTGAGCGGTGGTGCGCTCGCACTGCCGGTGGTCGCCTGGTACGTCCTGCTGCGGTTCGTCGCCGGCCCGCTGTCGTACGCGGCCGGGACACCGGGCGGACTGTTCGCGCCGCTCCTCGCACTGGGCGCTCTCTGGGGTCTGTTGTGCGCCGGGATCTGTACCGCGATCGTCCCCGGGATCGGGTCGTCCCTGGCCGTGCCGATGGCCATCGCGGGGATGGCCGCTCTCTTCGGCGCGTCGGTGCGGGCCCCGATCACCGGAGTCGTCCTCGTCGTGGAGATGACCGCGGCGACGGGAGTGACGGTCCCGATGCTCGCCGCGACGATCTGCGCCGTCGTCGTGGCGTATTCCACGCGGGTCCCGCCCATCTACGACAGCCTGCGCGACCGCATGTTCGGCCCCCCTCCCGACCGGGGGTAGACCGCCCCGGGCGTCGATCCGCCGTCACGTCCGCCGCCACCCTCCGTCCGTCACCACCACCAGACCGTCGAGTTCGAGCAGGGGCAGCGCCGCCCGCACCCGCTCGATCGGCAGCCCCGCGGACTCGGCCACCATCGCCGGATCACAGACATCCGACGCCGGAAGCGCCTCGTAGACCAGGGCCATGTCGCCCGACAATCCGTCCAGGTCGCGGCGGAACAGGCCGTCGAGGTCGTCGTCCCCGCCCGCCAGCAGCGGACCGCACTCCTCGACGACGTCGCGCGCCGCGCCCACCAGACGCGCCTCGCCCTCCCTGATCATGCGGTGACAGCCCTGCGAGGCCGCCGAGGTCACCGGTCCGGGCACCGCCATGACAGGCCGCCCGAGTCGTCGCGCCCACGCCGCGGTGTTGCGCGCCCCGCTGCGCCAGCCCGCCTCGACGACGACCGTGCCGGCGGACAACCCCGCGATCAGCCGGTTGCGGGCGAGGAACCGGTACCGCGCCGGAGTCGTGCCCGGGGGATACTCGCTCACCACCAGACCCGATTCGGAGATCCGCCGCAACATCGTCGCGTGTGCCGCCGGATACGCCCGGTCGACACCGCAGGCCAGGATCGCGACGGTGGTGCCACCCACCCCGAGCGCCGCGCGGTGTGCGGCCGCGTCGACGCCGAAGGCCGCGCCGGACACGACCGTCCATCCGTCGGCGGCGAGATCCCCGGCGATCTCGGCGGTGACGTGCTCCCCGTAACCGCTCGCGGCGCGGGTCCCGACGATGCCGATCGCGCGTTCGGCGAGGTCGTCGATCCGCCGGCTCCCCCACACCCACAGCGCGAGGGGTGGCCCTTCGGCGTCGGTCGCGGTGTCGAGAGTGCCGAAGCCGAGCATCTGCCAGGCAGGCCATTCGTCGTCGTCGGGCGTGACCAGTCGCCCGCCGGCCCGTCCCAAACGATCGAGATCCCGTGCCGCGGTATCGAGGTGTGCCCGCACCGAGTACCGCGACGAGAGTTCGTCGAGGCCCGCACCCGACCGGATGGCGGCTGCCACCTCGAGTACACCCTCCGCTTCCACTGCCGCCGACAACGAACGCGACGCACCCTGTGCGACGGTCGACAGATAGGCCCAGGCCAGGCGCCGTTCGTCGCCGTGCCCGCTCATGCGACACCCCGATCCCGGAAGTCGAGTGCGGCAGCGACGTGCGTCGCCGTCGGCGAATCAGAACCGTCGAGGTCGCTCAGCGTCCACGCGACCCGCAGTGCCCGATCCGCTCCTCGCGCGGTGATGGCGCCCTTGCGCAGCGCCCATTCGACGGGTTCGAGCGCAGCACGTGGAAGACGGAACTTCTGCCGGAGAGCCGGCCCGGGCACCTCGGCGTTGGTGGCCCAGCCGTGCTCGGCCCACCGCTCGCGTGCCGCGGCTCTCGCCCGGGCGACACGCGCCCGTACGTCGTCGGTGCTCTCGCCGGTCTCCCCCATCAACGCGCTGGTCGCGACGGCTTGCATCCGGACCCGCAGGTCGACGCGGTCGAGGAGCGGGCCCGACAGACGCCCCAGATAGCGGCGACGTGCGGTCGGCGCACACACGCAGTCGGCGTCGCGTGGTGGTGCGCACGGGCACGGGTTGGCGGCGAGGATCAGCTGGAAGCGGGCCGGATATCGCGCGACACCGTCCCGGCGGGCGATGCGCACCTCCCCGTCCTCGAGCGGCGTCCGCAGCGCTTCGAGTGTCTTCGTCCCCATCTCGGCGACCTCGTCGAGGAACAGCACGCCACGGTGTGCCCGGCTCACCGCGCCGGGTTTCGCCATGCCGGTACCGCCTCCGATCAGCGAACTCACCGACGCCGTGTGATGGGGCGCGATGAAGGGCGGCTCCGTCACGAGCGGCCGGTCGCTGGTGAGGGTGCCCGCCACCGAATGGATGGCCGTCACCTCGAGGGCGTGACTTTCGTCCAGGTCCGGCAGGATCCCCGGAAGTCGCTGCGCGAGCATTGTTTTCCCGATTCCCGGCGGGCCGGTCAACATCAGGTGGTGCGCGCCGGCCGCAGCGACCTCGATCGCGCGACGCGCTTCGTGCTGGCCGACCACTTCGCTGAGATCGCCGCGCACCGCCCGCGGTGGCAGCGCGCGCGGATCGGGCCGTTCGAGCGGACCGTCGCCCTGGAGCCAGAGCACCAACTCGCGCAGTGTCTCGGCGCCGTAGACGTCGATGCCGTCGACGAGCGCCGCTTCGGTCATCGTCGCGGTCGGCACCACCACGCGCGCCCAGCCGTGTTTCTTCGCCGTGAGCACGGCGGGCAGCACACCGCGCACCGGCCTGACGCGCCCGTCGAGCGCGAGTTCGCCGAGCAGCACCGTCCGGGAGACGGCCTCGGTCGGCACGACATCCGCTGCGTCGAGCACCGCGCACGCCAGTCCGAGATCGTAGACACTGCCGACCTTCGGCAGCGTGGCCGGCGACAGTGCGAGCACGACCTTCGAATCCGGCCACTTGGCACCGGAATTCGACACGGCGGCGCGCACCCGGTCGCGCGACTCCTGGAGCGCGGTGTCGGGCAGCCCGACCATCGTCACGCCCGGCAGACCTCGCCCGATGTCGGCTTCGATCTCGACGACCTGCCCGTCGATCCCGGAGACGGCGACCGACCAGGCACGGCCGAGCGCCATCAGAGGACCTGCTTGCGATGGGTGATCTCCGGGGCGTGTCCCCGCGCGAGCAGGACGGTGACCACATCGACGCGGATGTGCGACCAGCGGCGCGTCTGCTCGGACAACCACAGTCCGGCGAGGCGACGGATCCTTTCGGCCTTCGCGGGCGTCACCGCCTCGGCGGGGGTGCCGTAGCCGGTGCCGGTGCGGGTCTTGACCTCGACGAAGACGACGGACGCGCCGTCCTGTGCGATGAGATCGAGTTCGCCGTATCGGCTGCGCCAGTTCCGTTCGAGCACGACCATGCCGGTCGACTCGAGGTATTCGGCGGCAAGATCCTCGCCTCGCGCGCCCAGATCCCGGTTGTGTGATGTCCGATTGGTCCCCTGCATGCCCCCACTGTGGAGGACCGGGACACGCGGAATCGGGGTCCGAGCACGAAGATCGGGGAAACTGTGGATGAGTGCGGTGCCTGTGCACAACGGCGGGCGACGAGCCACGGAGAACGGCTCGGTGTCGGCGCCCCGGCTAGGATGCGGCCGCTGTGCGCAGGGTCATCCCCGAGGGCGTCAGCCCAGCTTGTCGGGCAGTCTCAGTTCGGGCTTGTCGAGCTCTTCGATGTTGACGTCCTTGAAGGTGATGACACGGACGTGCTTGACGAAGCGGGCGGGACGGTACATGTCCCACACCCAGGCGTCGGACATGCGCACTTCGAAGTACACTTCGCCGTTGGCGTTGTGCGGCAGCAATTCCACCGCGTTCGCCAGGTAGAACCGGCGTTCGGTCTCCACGACGTACGCGAACTGACCGACGATGTCCCGGTACTCCCTGTACAGCGAGAGTTCCATCTCGGTTTCGTACTTCTCGAGATCCTCGGCACTCATCGGTCTCGGTGTCCTCCCAGTCTGGTGTGTCCTGCAATCATCCCGCATCCGCCTCGTCGGTGAACAATCGACGCCCCAGGTCGTCTGCATACGATCGACGAACCAGGTCGTCGGCGAACAGCCGACGTCGCACTGCGGGCACTCCGCACACCGAGCGCACATTGGCCCACGACCGCCGGTGCTGCGGTGACGGGCCGTGCTCGGCCAACGCCGCCATGTGCGTCGGAGTGCTGTAGCCCTTGTGTACTGCGAAACCGTACTCCGGTAGCTCGCCGTCGAGGTCGACCATCATGCGATCGCGTGTGACCTTCGCGAGCACGCTGGCCGCCGCGATGCACGCGGCCGCCGCGTCGCCGCCGATCACGGGCAGCGACGGCGCGGGCAGTCCGGGCACCCGGAAGCCGTCGGTCAGCACGTAACCGGGCGGAGTCGACAGACCTGCCACCGCGCGTCGCATGCCTTCGATGTTGGCGACGTGGATGCCGATCGCGTCGACCTCCTCCGCGGGGATCACCACCACGCTCCACGCCCGGGCGCGTCGCACGATCACCGAGTACAACTCCTCGCGGATGCGTTCGGTGAGCTTCTTCGAATCGTCGAGCCGGTCGAGCGACGCGTGCGGCCGGTCGCCGAGCACGCACGCGGCGACGACGAGCGGCCCGGCGCAGGCACCGCGGCCGGCTTCGTCGACCCCCGCTACCGGACCGAGACCGCACCGCGCGAGCGCGGACTCCATGGTGCGCAGTCCGGAGGAGCGACGGATCACGGGTCGAGGTGGCCAAGCAGTCACGAGGGAAGGATCTCCGGTGAGTCGATGAGGCCCCATCTGCCGGGAGGCAGCACGATGAAGCGGGCTTTTCCGATGACATTGTCCAGCGGGATAGAGCCCTGGTGCTCGTCCCCGACGTGGTAGCGCGAGTCGGCCGAGTTACTGCGGTTGTCGCCCATCACCCAGACGTGGCCCTCGGGCACGGTGACGGGCCCGAAGCAACGCCCGGAGGGGACCTCGGTCTCGCAGGTGACGACACCCGGGGTGAACGGGAAGTCCATGGTCACGTACGGCTCGTCGAGCGGGACACCGTCGACGAGGACACGGCCCTGGTCGTCGCAGCATTCCACCGTCTGCCCGCCGGTCGCGATCACGCGCTTGACGAGGTCGTTCTCGTCCGGCGGCACGACGCCGACGAGCGAACCGATCTCCTGCAGTCCCCGCACGACGACGTTGTCGGAACGGGTCGAGGTGTAGCCGGCCGACCACGAGTCGGGGCCTTCGAAGACGATGACGTCGCCGGGACGGGGGTCGGTGAAGCGGTATCCCACCTTCTCGACGACGATGCGGTCGCCGGTGCAGCCCGGGCAGCCGTGCAGTGTCGGCTCCATCGACTCCGAGGGGATGAGATAGACCCGCGCCACGAAGGTCTGCAGCAGGAAGCTCAGGGCCAGTGCGACGACGACCAGGATCGGCAGTTCACGCCAGAACGACTTCTGCTTCTTCGCCTTCGGGGCGGTGTCCTTCGCTGCGGGGTCCTCGCGCCGGTGGTGTGCACCGTCGGCTCGATCGCTCCGAGCCGAACCTCGAACATCGTTGCGGTTCACATCCGGTCGAGCCGGATCGTGCGGGGAATCTGCCACCTCGACAGACTAGCGTCTGCGGCACGGCGGCCCGCCGAGGACGACCGTCGACCGGACGGGAGAGGGACAGACCGCTGCCCACAACGACGACGACCCGGCCGGGACGGAAGTCCGGGCCGGGTCGTCGGATGCTGTATCGAGTGGCTCGGGAGCCGTGCCGAGCAGCCCGAGGGGCTGGTCAGCGGCCGAAGATCAGCGCTTCTCCTTGATCTTGGCAGCCTTGCCGCGCAGCTCACGCAGGTAGTAGAGCTTCGCGCGACGGACGTCGCCACGGGTCAGCACGTCGATCTTGGCGAGGTTGGGGCTGTGGACCGGGAAGGTGCGCTCCACGCCGACGCCGAAGGAAACCTTGCGGACGGTGAAGGTCTCGCGGATGCCGCCGCCCTGACGCCGGATCACGACGCCCTTGAAGACCTGCACACGCTCCTTGCTGCCCTCGATGACCTTGACGTGCACGTCGAGAGTGTCGCCGGGACGGAAGTCCGGGATGTCGTCGCGCAGCGACTTGGCGTCCAGAAAGTCCAGGGTGTTCATCGGTTTTTCATCCTCTTGTTCGCTCGAGCAGAGGAACCTGGCGGCGACCGCCGTGTGGCGGGCTCGACCGGTTCGTGCCCAGGTCAGGTAGGCGTGCCCGAACGGGGCAACCCGTCCATTGTGCCAGACGGAACACCGATCGATGAAATCGGCGGTGGCGCCGGCTTGACGCGACGGTCCAGTTCGGCCTCGGTCGCGGTGCGCGAGTGCTCGACACTGCCCCGCACGGTTTCGAGCGTCGGTGCGCCCGCGACGAGATCCTGCACGAAGATCTTGGCGCGGATCACCGGGCGCCGCAGTCGACGTTCGCGTTCGAGCGCGCGCGCCATGCGACGGGGCCGCTTGCCGTACCGCCAGCGAGCCCAGGGCGCGCCGGGCCGGGAGAGCCGGATCGCGCCGACCCACAGCAGCGGAACGACGAACAGCCCCACCAGGCCCGTCCAGATCTTTCCTTTCACCAGGACGATCGCGGCGAGCAGGAGGTTCACGAGCACAGCCACCACCAGCGCGGCCCGTCCGGCCCAGTCACCGCTGTCCTCGAAGTTCGTGGTGTCCCCGAGTTCGAACGGTCGCAGACCGAGCAACCACATCCCGGTCACGGCGATCGCCACGAAGACGGCGTCGACGGACACCCGTCCCTGTTCTTCCCAGTACACGTCGTTCAGATAGAAGATCAACGCGAACTCGTCGAGTGTCAGTGCGGCACCGACTCCGAAGAGCGCCGCGAGGATGCACGCGGCGACGCGGTTCGCGTCCTCCGAGATCGCGATCAGTCCCCCACCGGCGATCACCATCGTGACGACACCGAACACCACGTGGTGCACGTGCTGACCGCCCGGGGTGATGTTGCCGGGCCACCAGCGCACCTGCGCGCGGATCAACCGCACGCTGATCCGGATGAAGACGAACGCGGCCACGAAACCGAGCAAGAAGAACAGCAGCGGCAGGCGGCCCTGATCGACGATCTCGCGCCGCATCCAGTCGAGCATCACCGGATCACCCCGGCCACCGTGGATCTCATGTCCACAGCATTGCAGGAGTGACCCGGTGATTCGCGTCAGTTGTTGCCGAAACCGGCGCGTCGCAGGGCGTCGGCCAAGGATCCGGAGGCGGCCGGCGTCGAACGGCGGTCGCCGCCACGGCCCTGCTGCCCACGATTGCCCTGACCGCTGCGTCCACGACCGCCGCCCTGGTTGCCGCTGCCCTGACCTCCGGGGCGACGGCCACCTCCGCGCGGCTGGCCGCCCGACTTCTCGGCGCCCGGGGTGGGGACCTCGTCGTCGAGGCGCAGCGTCAGACCGATGCGCTGGCGCGCGACGTCGACCTCGAGAACCTTCACCTTGACGACCTCACCGGACCGGACGACGTCGTGCGGATCCTTCACGAAGCTGCGCGACATCGCGGAGACGTGCACGAGGCCGTCCTGGTGCACACCGACGTCGACGAACGCACCGAAGGCCGCGACGTTGGTGACCACTCCTTCGAGGACCATGCCGGGCTTCAGGTCGGCGACCTTCTCGACACCGGCGGCGAACGTCGCGGTCTTGAACTCCGGACGCGGGTCGCGGCCGGGCTTCTCGAGCTCGGAGATGATGTCGGTGACGGTCGGGACACCGAAGCGGTCGTCGGCGAACTCGTCGGCGCGCAGCTTCCGCAGGGTCGCGATGTTGCCGAGCAGTTCGCGGACGCTGCTGCCGGTCCGGTCGACGATCCGCCGCACCACCGGATACGCCTCGGGGTGCACCGCGGACGCGTCGAGTGGGTCGTCGCCGTTGGGAATGCGCAGGAAGCCCGCGCACTGTTCGAAGGCCTTCGGGCCGAGTCGCGGAACGTCCTCGAGCGCTCTCCGTGCACGGAACGGACCGTTCTGGTCGCGGTGAGCGACGATGCTCTCCGCGAGCGAGCCGGTGATACCCGAGACCCGCGACAGCAGCGGGACAGATGCCGTGTTGACGTCGACACCCACGGCGTTCACCGCGTCCTCGACGACCGCGCCCAGCGACCGCGCGAGCATCGTCTCGGACACGTCGTGCTGGTACTGGCCGACACCGATCGACTTCGGGTCGATCTTGACCAGTTCGGCGAGCGGATCCTGCAGGCGGCGTGCGATGGAGACCGCACCGCGGATGGACACGTCGAGATCCGGGAGTTCCTTGGTGGCGTACTCGGAGGCCGAGTAGACGGACGCGCCCGCCTCGGACACCACGATCTTCGTCAGCCCGGGCACCTTCGCCAGCGACACGAGTTCGGCTGCGAGAGCGTCTGTCTCACGCGACGCCGTGCCGTTGCCGATGGCGATCAGTTCGACACCGTGCCGCGCGACCAGCGCGGCGAGCACCGCGAGGGCCTCGTCACGCTTGTTGTGCGGCTGATGCGGATAGATGGTGGTGTGGTCGACGACCTTGCCGGTCGCGTCGACGACGGCGACCTTCGTGCCGGTGCGGTAGCCGGGGTCGAGGCCCATCGTCGGTCGCGTTCCGGCCGGTGCGGCGAGCAGCAGGTCCTTGAGGTTGGCGGCGAAGACGTCGACCGCGTCCTTCTCGGCGGACTGCCGCAGCCGCATCCTGATGTCCAGCGACAGCGACATCTGCAGCTTGGTGCGCCACGCCCACCGCACGGTGTCGAGCAGCCACTTGTCGGCGGCGCGTCCCTCGTCGGCGATGCCGAAGCGCGTCGCGATCCGGCCCTCGTAGTAGCTGCGCTCACCGGGCACCGGCTCGTCGATCTCGGGATCGAACGACAGCGACAGCACCTCCTCCTTCTCGCCGCGCAGGAGGGCGAGAATGCGGTGCGAGGGCAGCTGGGTGAACGGTTCCGAGAACTCGAAGTAGTCGGAGAACTTCGCGCCGTCGTTCTCCTTGCCGGACCGCACGGTGGAACTCACCTTGCCGCGCGTCCACATCGCCTCGCGGAGCTCGCCGACGAGGTCCGCGTCCTCGGCGAAGCGTTCGACGAGGATGGCGCGCGCACCGTCGAGCTGCTCGGAGGTGTATCCGGCGGGGTCGGTGGTGGGGTCGCCGATGAGCGCGTCGGCGACAGGTTCGTGACCGGCCTCGCGCGCGATCTGCGCCTTGGTGCGCCGCTTCGGCTTGAACGGCAGGTAGATGTCCTCGAGCCGCGCCTTGGTGTCGGCGAGCATGATCTGTCCGCGCAGCGTGTCGTCGAGCTTGCCCTGCGCCTCGATCGATTCGAGGATCGCGACACGGCGCTCGTCGAGTTCACGCAGATAGCGGAGGCGTTCCTCGAGGGTGCGCAGCTGGGCGTCGTCGAGCCCGCCGGTCGCCTCCTTACGGTAGCGCGCGACGAACGGCACGGTCGCGCCGCCGTCGAGCAGTCCCACGGCCGCAGCGACCTGGTCTTCGCGGACGTCGAGTTCCTGGGCGATCCGCTGGTTCACGGTGTCGAGTTCGGTCGTCACGTCGAACGACCCTACAGTTGCCGTCCCCCGCCCGCGCCTGTGACCGTGGGGCGCCTGCGCGCGTAACGGCACTCGCGCTCGCGAGCGGGGTCCGTGCAGGCTGCCGGGTGGACCGGCGCTATCGTCCACAGCACAATGGAATGCAGGAACCGGACATGAAGCACGGGCGCGGACGCGCACGATCGGGCGCGATGATGCTGTGCGTGGCCACCGCACTGGCCGTATCCGGCTGCGAATCGATGGGCTCCCATCCGCTCCCGCACGAGGCGCTCGGTCTCGCCTCGGTGACGGACACCGATTCCGACGAATCGACCGTGACGCTGTCGACGGCCGAACTGCCCCGACAGATCGACGCGGCCGTCGCGCTCGCCGACAGCCGCGGAGCGCGCCTGACTGTCGCCGTGCTCGACCGTGAATCCGGGACCCGCGTGCTCGGCGGTTCGGACGAACCCTTCGAGACCGCCTCGACGGTGAAGCTGTTCATCGCCGAGGAGGTCCTGTACCGCGAGGTGACGGGCGAGGCGACGCTCGCCGACGAGGACCACGAGTTGATCCGGTCGATGCTGCGGTCGTCGGACGACAACGCGGCGACGCTGTTGTGGGAGACCTACGGTGGTCCCGAGATCGTCGAGCACGTCGTGGAGCGGCACAACCTGACCGGCACGACTCCCCCGGATCCGGGGTCCTGGTGGTGGAACACGACCACGACGGCGTCGGACCTGCTGACCTGGTACGACGATCTGCTCGGCGACAGTGCCTCCGGTGATGAGAGCGCGGCCCGGATCGTCGGCCATCTGGTGGAGTTCACCGACGAGGGCATCGACGGATACGACCAGCGTTTCGGGCTTCCCGAGGGTCTCGGCGACTCCACGGACCTGGGTGTGAAGCAGGGGTGGATGTGCTGCCCGGCCGGTGAATGGCTGCACCTGTCCACCGGGTTCTTCGGCGACGACCACCGGTACGCGGTCGTGGTCGCGGCGCGGGAGACCGTCACCTACGAAGAGTCGGATCCCTTCTACGACACCGGTTTCCTGCCCGACACGGCGATGTACGACGCGACGGACGACGGGAGCGCGCAACACGCGCGCGAGACCGTCACGCTGGCGGTCGAGACGACGCTCGGAAGCGCGCACCGGCCCTGAGGACCGTCGGGCCCGGCGTCAGTCGTCGGACGGGAGCAGATCGGGTCGTCGTTCGCGGGTGCGTTCGAGCGACTGCTCGTGGCGCCAGCGAGCGACCTTGCCGTGGTCGCCGGACAGCAGCACCGGTGGCACCTCGAGGTCGCGCCACACCGCCGGCCGAGTGTAACTCGGCCCTTCGAGCAGTCCGTCGGAAAACGAATCCTCTTGATGCGACGCCTGATTGCCGAGTACACCGGGCAGCAGACGGACGACGGCCTCGACCATGACGAGGACGGCGACCTCCCCACCGATGAGGACGTAGTCGCCGATGCTCACTTCTTCGACGCGCACGCGCCGCGCGGCATCGTCGAAGACGCGCTGGTCGATTCCTTCGTAGCGGCCGCAGGCGAAGACGATCCGCTTCTCCTTCGACCACCGTTGTGCGGTGGCCTGATCGAAGCGGCGACCGGCGGGCGTCGGGACGACGAGCAGTACGTCGGGATCGGTTTCACCGTCGGGCCCGGCGAGCACGTCGTCGAGCGCCGGTCCCCACACGGTGGGTTTCATGACCATGCCCGGTCCGCCGCCGTAGGGCGCGTCGTCGACGGCCTTGTGCACGTCGTGCGTCCAGTCGCGCAGGTTGTGCACACCGACGGAGATGAGCCCCTTGTCGATCGCCTTGCCGAGCAGGGCGACGCGCAGGGGTTCGAGATATTCGGGGAAGATGGTGACGACGTCGAGCCGCACGGACTACTGCTTCCCCTCGGTCGACTTCTTCTTCTTGGACGGCGGTTCCCCGAAGTCGGGGTCGAGGAGTCCTTCGGGCGGATCGATCTCGATCACGCCGTCCCGGACCGACACCGTCGGGACGATCTCGGTGACGAACGGGACGAGTAACTCTCCGCGCTCCTGGCCGGCTGGCCGGATCGACAGCAGTTCACCGGCGGCCGTGTGCAGGACCTCGCGGACGGTGCCGACCTCGGTTCCGCCGTCGGGGCGACCGGCGACGATCCGCACCGTCAGCCCTTCGAGTTCGTGGTCGTAGAACTCGTCCGGGTCGTCGGACGGCGGAAGGTCGGCGCTGTCGACGACGAACAGCACCCCGCGCAGTGCGTCGGCGGCGTCGCGACCGTCGATGCCCTGCAGGCGCAGCAGAAGCCGCCCGGAGTGCTCCCGGGCGGCTTCCACTGTGTACTCGTGCAGGTGCCTGTCGCGAGGCTTACGGCCACGCAGGACCGCGCCGACGGCGAAGCGCTCTTCGGGTTCGTCGGTGCGAACCTCGACGACGACTTCGCCTCTGATGCCGTGCGACTTGGCCACACGGCCCACGACGAGCTCCATCGACGCTCGCCTAGCGGTCGGTGTCGACGACGTCGACACGGATACCTCGGCCACCGATTCCGGTGACGAGGGTCCGCAGCGCGGTCGCGGTGCGACCGCCGCGGCCGATGACCTTGCCGAGGTCGTCGGGATTGACGTGCACCTCGACGGTGCGGCCCCGACGGCCCGCGATCAGGTCGACGCGGACGTCGTCGGGATGGGCGACGATTCCACGAACGAGATGCTCGACGGCATCGGCGACCACGGCGCTCATTACTCGGCGGCCTCGGTGGACTCGGCCTCGGTGGACGCCTCGGCGGTCTCTTCCTTGGCAGCCTTCTTCTTCTTGGGCGTGACGGCCTCGGCAGCCGGCTCGTTCTCGGCCTGCGCGAGGGCGGCCTGGAACAGCTCGAGCTTGGACGGCTTCGGCTCCGCCTTCTTCAGCGTGCCCTCGGCACCCGGCAGGCCCTTGAACTTCTGCCAGTCACCGGTGATCTTGAAGAGGTTGAGGACCGGCTCGGTCGGCTGCGCGCCGACGTTCAGCCAGTACTGCGCACGCTCCGAGTCGATCTCGATCAGCGAAGGCTCTTCCTTCGGGTGGTACTTGCCGATGGTCTCGATGGCCCGGCCGTTGCGGCGGGTGCGCGAGTCCGCGACGACGATGCGGTACTGCGGGTTGCGGATCTTGCCGAGACGGGTGAGCTTGATCTTGACAGCCACTGCTGTGTTCTCCTTCGGGGTGCGCCGAGGCGCGTGTCACGTGCAATTCGGACGACGCGCCCTTCTGGCACGCCCGGTTTTGCCTCTAGCCTGTGACCGCCGCGCGGTACGTAACCGGATGCGACGACAGCGAACCATTCTGCCAGACGCGCGAGCCAGGACGAAACCGGCACCCGGTGACTCCGCGCACCCTCTCTACAGCCGCGGGGCGCCCCGAGACCACCCGGCCGCGGAGCACCACAAGATCGGGACGCGCGGCCGCGGGGTCGCTGCGCGGATCCTCCCGGTACACGACGAAATCCGCCGACGTCCCCGATTCGAGACTCGGGTGCCCGAGCCATGCGCGGGCCTTCCAACTCGCCGCAGCGTACGCCTCGGTCGGGTCGAGACCCACGCGCACGAGCGATGCGATCTCGTCGGCGATGCGCCCGTGCTGCACCTGGTGCCCGCGTAGATCGGGATGCCGGCCTCGTGGGCAGCAGCGCCGATGGTCCCGTCGACGCGCGCGTACCGTACAGAGTGCGCATGTGCGCCGCATACACCGGGAATCGCGTCGCCGATGAGTTTGACCCAGCCGTCACCGGCCCGGGCCTGACGGGCCACTTCGTCGGGCAGCTACGACTCGTCCTCGAGGTCGACGGGTGTAGGGATGCAGCGAAGACTGGCCGGACACGCTGCTGCACATCGACAGATCCCGGGTGTGTCAACAGTACTCGTGCAAATGCGCGACTCGGTCGACCGCAGCGCCGATCGTGCGCGGCGGCAGCGTGTCGGGCACGCTGGCAGGGTGACAGAGCCTGACCAGGTGTGGCGTCCGCAGACTCGGCTACCGGTGTTGGTGACCACCGTGTCGATCGAAGACGGGGAGACACCGCCCCCGGAGGTCGGTGCCGTCGCGGTGTTTCCGTTGTTGTTCGAGGAGATGCCCGCCGATCCGGCGGATCCGTCGATTGTCACGCTTGGCGCTGTGGCCGAGCCCCTGCATTCGGGAAAGCCCGCGTTGCAGCAGCCCGGGGACGGACGGCAGTGGTGGGACTGGACGGTGCTGCTGCGCGGTGTGGGGTGGACGGCGACCTGGTACACCCGTCGTCCGGTGCTCGGTCAGGTCGAGGTCACCGGCCGGTTGATCGGTGATCTGTCCTACGCCACTATCGGGCGGATCCGCGGCCGGGTCAGGCGTATTCGCGTCGCATCCGATCGGTACCGGCGCGAGGTCGATCAGCCGCACTCGCCGTTCAGGCCGGTGCCCGGCACCCGCCGCTATCGGCAGGTCACCACGTCCCCACGATCGTTCGCCCATGTTGCCCGGCCCAGCGGCCCCGACCCGCTGGTCGAGCGCACTCACGAGGTGGGCGTGCTGGTGGATCTCGACTTGACCGATGTGCCGCCACCGCCGCTGCGGCCGAGCATGATCCCCGCCGCGATATCCGCGCACGAGTCGGACCTGTGGATCGCCGACCGTGAGCTGCCCCTGGTCGTGCATCTCGACGCCGGCCGGCGCGTGCGCGAATACATCGTGCCCGGGCAGATCTTCGATACTCCTCCGGCCGATCGCACCCGCTCGGTGTGGGCACACGCCGACGGCTGCTGGGTGGGCGGCTGGGACGGAATCTTCCACTGCACCCGGGGCGGCACCGTCGAGACAATTACCGATACACCGATTCGAGACGGCGCAGCCCATGCCCAGACCCTGCTCGCCGTGGCGGTGCCGGACCGCGGCACCGCCGAGCTGATCCTCGCTCGCCCGGGACAGGACCTGGTGAGGCATCCTGCCGAGCAGTGGGGCGACCTCGAATCGATGACCACCTGCGAAGGTGGGTTTGTCCTGCTGTTTCGCCGGCGTGACCCGAGCACCGGCGCGCTCGGAGCGGCGCGCCTGGTCCGGGTCGATCTGCACGCCGCCGTGACCGTCGGTGCGCCGCTGGAGACCGCGGGGATGTCCTATCGGCCGTTTCTGACGGGCCTTCCACCGACGATCGTCGACGGCACCTTCGCATACCGGATACTCGACGATCTCACCCTCGCCCAGCCGAACTCGCTGCCTGATCATGTCCTCGGCGGCGGACAGATCGATGACCTGCTCTGGATCGTCGGCCATCCCCCGGACGGTTCCGGCCGTAGGCAGTGGTGGCCACTGCCGGGGCCGGCCGTGTATCCGGCCGATCACCACCAATACTGGCTGTTCCCCCGCCTCGATCCGGTCACCTGGGAGCCGATCTCGAGCATCCCGATCCGCAGTCCCCGCCCGGACGTCACCATCGACGGAGCCGGCACCGTGTGGGTCACCGCTGCGGGCGTGCATGCCTTGCCGCACCAGCACATGAACCCGCCGGAACTGCTCGATGTCGCCGAACTCCTCGACCGCTCCCGCCTCCGGTAGCCGAGCACTCACGAGGCGCAGGTCCGTGTACGCACGCCGCCCGATCACCGGTCCGGCCGCGTCCGCCCACCTCCATTCTCCTTGCTCCGCAAGGCAGACCAGTGGTTCGAGGGGGCTACGCTCCTACATAGACCGTGGCACGTTCACAGCACGCGGGAAAACGCAGGTCGGGCGCAGGAACACCGCGGCGGCCACGGGGCGAGCCGATGATTCAGTCGTCCTCCCAGACCAGTTTGTGCAGACGCATCGCTTCGATCAGATCGGAATCGTGCTCCTCGACAGGGCCGTAATCCAGCACCGTGACGTTCTTGCTGACCGGTCCGTCACCGGGACGCTCGTCCAGCGCCCAGAGCACCAACCCGTCACCGTGCCAGGACTCGAACTCGATGCCGGCCACCGGCTCACCGCCGGGATCGGAGAGAGTGTTGATCCACTGGGAGATCGCCCGGGTCAGGGCACGCGGGCGGGCATTGCGGATCGCCGCGGTGTCGAGGTCGAGCAGACCGTGTCGGATCGCATGGGGCCGGACAGGGTGCGCAGGGTGGCCACCGATTCGGGGTCGCCGGGCACGACGCAGCGGACATCCCCGCGCGAGGTGGAGATCAGCGTGCGGTCCGGTGCACTCATCCGACCGTCGCGAACTGCCGGGCAGCGGCGAGGACCTTCGGGCCGACGTCGGACAGCTCGCCTTCGCGCAGCAGCAGCGCCGGCGGGCGGTCGTCGAGGATCGAGTTCAGGCCCTGGAACCACGTCTGCGCTACGGCGGGGGGGTCGCGTTCGGCGATCAGCCGGGCGGCGCGGTAGGCGATGCGCAGGCGTTCGACGTCGGTGTCGTTATTGATAGTGCGGGTGCCCTCGGCCCACTGGCGGACCACGCGGGTTTCCTTGACCTTCCCCAGGTAGGCGACGAGCTTGGCGCCGAGCAGGTCGCGCAGTGCGGTGACCAGCTGTGATTGGGCCATGTGGGCGGCGTCGTTGGAGGCGGCGAGGTCAGGGCGTGGGTGTGCGGCTGTCATAACAATCCACCTCCTGATCACAGGGTAAATCACAGTCTTGATGCCGTTGAAGTTCCCACCTCGAGTGACTGTTCAGGGTTGATTCTTCGAGTGTCGGTCCGTGCGAGCTTCGCCGAGTACGGCGCGGGCAACGACTGTGAACATGCAATGTGTCACCGCGCTGAACGCCTACGGATTCCAGGCCATGCCTCACCAGCGTGGACGCGGCTCTGCGGTGACTCCAACCGCAGATCGTCGTCTGTGTGGCTGTGAGTCAGTCGCTGGGGGTGGACGCGGCGGGGTGTGTGGTCAGGGCGGGCAGGACCGTGGCCATGATCGAGGCGGCGAACTCGGTCATCGGCTGCTGGGGATGGTCGGGTCCGTAGAACTGTTCGAGGAACGCCCGCAGGTAGCAGGCACCGGCGATCGATGCGGCGACTCCGTCGATGGGGGCGTCGGCGGCCACGGTGCCGGCGCGCTGTTCGTGCTCGAGGAATCGGGCCACGGCGGCGGGCAGCAGAGCCGGGCCGGCGCCGTGCGCGATGACGGCTTCGCGGTGGCGTTCGAGCAGGGCGGCGTCGGAGAACAGGGAAGCGCCGATCGCGAAGGTTTGCCGGTAGAAGGCGGTGATCTGCTCGATCGTCGCCCCCAGTCTGCCGTCGAGGGTGTCGGCGTCACCGGGGGTGCGGTCGGTGCGGGTGAGGATGTCGACGGTGGGCACTCGTTCGCGCAGGACGCTGAGGAACAGGTCGACCTTGTCGTCGAAGAGTTTGTAGATCATTGCTTCCGAGTAGCCGGCGGACGCCGCGATCTGCTTGGTGGTTGCCTTGGCGATCCCGCGGTCGCGCATGATGCTCGCCGCGGCGTCGAGGATGCGATCACGTGCGGTGGGGGCGTGGTCGGGCATGCCCTGACGGTAACCTACAATTATGGTTAGTGAGTACCCACTAACCAGGGAGTCCGCATGCTGATCCTCGCAATCGAGGTCCTTCTCGCGCTCTGCGTTCTTCTCACCACATGGTTCGTCGGATACGTGGTCTACCGCCTGGTCACCGACGAACAGCGCTGAACGCACCCGCCTGCGCGCACCTTCGCCGCAGCCGGTGAGCGCACCGGCAGCGCGCCACACCATCACCGTCACAGCCGCGCAACGACCCAGACTCCATCACCACCCGGCACCCGCGTCGAAAGGCGCGATCAGCATCGAAAAGGAATACGCGCGTGAACACCACCCCGCCGCTCGGCTACCTGATCAAATCCGTCGACAACGCCCTGCACCGCTACGTCGACCACACCCTGCACCAAGCACACGGCGTCGGCCGCGGCCACTGGCAGGCCCTGCGCACCGCACAGGACGACCCCGAGTTGACCCTCGAACAGTTCTCCGTAGAAGCCGCCGCCTTCTATACCCCCGCCCGGATCGACCGCCTGCTCGCCTCCTTGACCGACAACGGCTGGCTGCACCTCGATCCGGTCGCCCCGGGCACCACCGCCATGCGGATCACCGATGCGGGCCGCGAGCTGCTCGAGCAGATGAGCCGCACGCAAGCGCGCACCGCGCAGACCCTGACCGACGGCGTCTCCGCCGAGGACTACGAGACCGTCCTGCGGACGCTGGCCACGATGCTCGACAACCTCGAAGCGGCGACACCACGATCCGAGACGAACCCGACCGGATGATCGCCCGGAAGTGCTTGTCCACCACGATTGGCGGATGCTCCACACGGGTCTGCTTGTCAACACGGCTGGGTGGGTCTTGGCTATGGTGCCGAGATGACCACTACCGATGCTGCGCACCCCTCGTCCTCCACCATCGACCTCGAGGGCAGAGTGTTCACCGGTGTCAGCAACTCGCCCACCGGACAGGTCAGTAGCGCCACACATTTTCGGTACCACCAGGACAACGCTGTCATCTGGGCCGACTACGACGGCGGAGAGATAGTGCGGGGTTTCCTCGTCGGGACACGTGACGGTGAACGGCTGCACTTTCGCTACACCCACCTCAGTGTCGACGGCACTACCGCGAGTGGAGTCTGCGACAGTCGGATCGAAGTGCTCACCGACGGTCGCCTACGCGTAGAAGAGAACTGGGCCTGGGAATCCCGCCCCGGAAAGGGTACGAGCGTGATCGAAGAAATCCGCTGACCCGTCGGACCCGCTGCATCGACGGACGCCTACAGCACGAACGCGAACCAGTACGGGATGCGCTGCGCTCTGCGTAGATGACACGTCCCCCGCGCCCCCGGGTGGAGAGCGCGCCGGCGGACACAGAAACGAGCCCAACCTCGGCGGTGGTCACGGCGTCGAGGGCCGTCCCGCGGCCGCGCGGGACGATCCGGCGTCGGTCGCGGCGGATCGAGGACCACTGCGCAGGGAAGCGGCCGTCGGCGGAGACCCGGATCGACATTGCGATCGCCGGCGCGACCGTCGGACATCGCCTGGCTGGGATGGAGCGAACCGTAATAGACCGCAGAAGGTTGTCGTGGACGGGCCTGATCCCGGTATGGACGACGTCATCGAGTCCGTGATTCGTTGTGGCGGCAGCGCCGGCTATCAGATGGGACTCGACGATGCCGGCCAACTACAACTGACCGCAACGGACGATACGCCCGTCGATCCACCGGTGAAATTCGTCTTCAGTGAGCAGGAACTGTGGAACTACTACGTCAGCTGCACCGCGCCCTCCTCGATCAGCCGGGACACCGTGGGAAACATGGCTCATGTCGATCCCGACTCGTCTCGACGAACCTGCCTGGAAGGCAACGACTCTGAACATGAAATGTGTCATCGCGATCAGCCCCTACGGATTCCACGCCGTGTCTCGATCGACGTGGGTGTGACACTCGTGATTGGTCGAATGTGCGCTGGACTGCCCCGACGGCATGGGCCCCTCCGACGCGGTCGAAGCGGTGTCGTTGCTCAGTTGCATCCGCGATCGCGCAACCATTCCAGTGCGGCCACCTCCGCGCCGTCGCTGGAGGTGCGGTGATCGGCAGCGACGGGTTCCTCAGCGAGATTGACGCCGTCGCGGTCGACATACGTACTCTCGGTGAGAACCAACAGTGCTCCGTCGTAGAGCGGGTGCACCGAATTCGCTGACGTGTATCCCGCGCTGTCCGCCCCGAACGACCGGGCGTTGTCGAGACCACGGAACGCCGTGAGCACCGCCTCACCACTCGAGACCGTGTCACCGTCCTGGAGCACCACAACAGGCTGATCGGCGATCTTCGCGACAGCACCGACCGAGATGACGGTCCCGCCCATCCCGGCACCGTCGTCGAAGATGGTCACTGGCATGTCCTCGCCCGCGCGGGTGCGAAAGGTCATCGCGGTCCCGTTCGGTAGCAGCGGGGTCAGGCCGGACAACATCGGGTACATCGTGCCGCCGGTGTTGCCGCGCAGATCGACAATCCACCCGCAGGTCCGATCCGCCGCGCCGAGAATGCCGACCGCCGCGGCGTCGGCGTAGCGCTGCTGCAACTCGTCCGACACCGCACCCAAGGCAGGAATCGTCACGGTGGTGATGCTGTCCACTGTGGTGACCGTAGGTTCGGAAAGCTCGGCGGTGGCAGCCGAGGACGACCGGGCCGCTTTCGCCGGATCGAGGAAGACCGAGTGCTTCCCACCGGCCACTTTCACCGCCGCCGCCAACGGGCCATGCAACTCCTGGATGCTCGCAGCGCCGTCGGCGGCAGCCTGTACGCGGGCCCGCCGCGCGTCCCACTCCAGACCGGTCTCGTAATAGCCGTTCTCCCATCAGGTCCAAAGCGATCTCGGCGTAGCGCTGCGGCGACGGATGCCACCGGCCCGCACTCGGCAGCGTCGTCGCCTGCCGTCGGCTGCGCAGTGAGAACACCGGTGACGACGCCGTGACGCTCGTCCTCGCCGAGTACCAGCAGCCCCGGCACACCCGCCGCTGATCCCTATCTGCCAGGAGGCCCCGTGATCGTAACCGTCGTGCTGATGCTCGGAGCGCTGGTAGCTGCTGGCCGGATTCCTGGGAACCCGCACCGCCACCGAACCCCCCGTTACCTTCTTCGTAGCCCTGCAACACAGGGCGACGGTCGCCAAGCGGAACTTGTCAAGGTGATTGAGTCCAACGGGTGTTACGCGGCCGCCTGATCTGCCGCAGGTTCGGTGCCGTCGATGACGGCGGGCTGGTTGATCCACGCCTCGGTGGGCAGGTCCAGGATCTTCGGCCCTCGGTCCGTGGCTCCGAATCGTTCGGGATGGGCGCGACGAGCCTCAGCGAGGACGATGGAGCGCTCCGCGGCCTTCTGGGCAGCGAGCCCGAAGTGAACGTCTGCGGGGGTGTGCAGACCGATTCCGCTGTGCCGGTGATCGTGGTTGTTCCCCCGCAAGCGGGAGGTGCCCCCACAGGTGACGAACGTTTCCATGAACTGTCGGGCGTGGTGGATCGACCCGAAGCGCTCCGGGAACGCCGGCCCGTACTCGAGGGTCTTGAACAGCGATTCGGAGTACGGGTTGTCGTTGGAGACCTTCGGGCGCGAGTGTGAGCGGGTCACCTCGAGATCGGCGAGTAGGGCAGCGACGGGTTTGCTGGTCATCGACGTCCCCCGGTCCGCATGCACGACGTTCGGGATACCGTGCACGGCAAAGATCTCGGTCATGAATTCCACCGCGAGCAAACCGGATTCGCGGGTCTGGACGTGTACTCCGACGATGTAGCGGGAGTAGATGTCGACCATCACGTAGGCGTCGAAGTAGACGCCCTTGGTCGGGCCGGGCAACTTGGTGATGTCCCAGGTGTAGACCTGCCGCGGCGCGTCGGCCACCAACTCCGGACACGCCTTGGCGGGAGCCGGGCCTGCCGCCGGCGGTAGCTGACCTGCGTGTTCTCCCGCAGGACCCGGTACATCGTCGACACCGAACACAGGTAGGTGCCCTCGTCGAGGAGTTGCGCGTAGACCTCGAGCGGGGCCTGGTCGACGAACCGGTCGCAGTCGAGCGTGCTGAGCACAGCGGCGCGTTCTTCGGGAGTGAGCTTGTTCGCCGGCCCCCGCCGCGGGGGCGCCGTATCCCGCGCCGGGGCCGCGGCCCGGGTCTTGTCACGGGCGGCCGTCGACCGCACAACCGACGTCAATGTTGTTGCGGCCCTGGTGCTGACACCGGCTGCGGTGAGAGTGTGGTGGGCGGCCATCAACGCTTCTTGCGCGGCTCGTCGGTGTCCGCGCTCTCTTCAGATCTGTTCCAAGAGCGCGTGCGCTTTTCCCATGATCTCGAGGGCCACCTCGGTCGTCGCGAGACGCTTGTTGGTGCGGTCGAGTTCACGCCGCAGGCGGGCGATCTCGGCCTGCTCGGCGGTCAGCTTCCCGACCTTCGCGTCGGCCGGCTTGTCGTCGAGGACACCGGCGTCGCGTTGCTTGCGCCACTCACTGATCAGGGACGAGTACAAACCCTCCCGGCGCAAGTAGGCGCCGCCCTCGCTTCGCTCGCAGGCCTGCTCGTACGCGGCCAGATACGCGAGCTTGTCCGCCGGTGAAAAAGCGCGGCGTCGGCGCGGGCCATCCGATCGGGGATGCGAAGAGTCCATGCGGGCATTGTCCCCGGCCACGGCCAGGCTGGAAATCGTCATCGAGGAGTTGATCCGTATCTCGCCCTGCAGGCGGGGGTGCTGTGAAGCGCTGGACTCAACTCACCCTGACACGCAGGGCAGGGGCAGGTGTACCTGCGGCGGGGGCTCGACCACCGTGCAGCGGGTGACGGTGGTGGTGATGAGCACATCGAAGTACTACGGACTCATGACCGACCCCGTCGATGACGAAACGTGCGGACGGCGCTGCGACCTTCAGGGAGGTCACGGCGGTTAGGGCAGAAACGTCCGCGAAAGACGAATGGAATCGTGAGTGGGTCCGACTGCCTGTAATGCCTAGGTACGGGCTGTACGTAAGCGAACCTAGGAACTCGAACCGAACTGACGATCATTCGACAGGCATCGAAGTTCCTGGGCCAGGGACACACCTAGCTCCTCGCATCGACCCGCTCATCGACCGACGTCGGGACTCCCCCTCGACATATGCTGCAGAGCGCTCGGAGTATCCCAGCGGGGCTCCTGTCGATCCAGGTGGCGGCCCGCGTCGGCAGCCGAGTTGCACCGGCATTAGCCGCCCGGTTTGATCCGGGAGATCCACGTCGCCCCTCGCGGTGCCTACAGCCACCGCCGCATGCCCGCCGACCCAACCATGGCTATGGGTGTCACGTGCAGCTCGGTTGCGACCGAACGAGTTGTAGGTCAGCAGCAGTCCCCTGAGCGCTTCGTGCCGAGTGGTTCCCCCACCGAACATACGACGCGCGCGGGAAGGTGTTCTGTGTCGTGATCCCGGACGCGTTCAGTCGGCGGATCAGAGTGGAAGAGCGACTCGCGACACTGTTCTGCATCCGTCATCTGGTGGGTGCGCCTTTGTTTCGGAAACAGCCTGTCGGGCGCCTCACCTTGAGTCCGGTGGGTTATCCGGTCAGCGATCCGTGACGAGTCACCAACTACAACTGAGGGCGAAAGCCCGAGCCTAGGGATCCGTTTTGTTGCACTTGCGAAGCCCCGATCGGGCGCTATAGTTGCCCGAAAGAAACCGCTCGGATGGTTTCTTTTCGATGTCCGGGGGCCATCACCACAGCATCTGTTCCGCCTGCTCGTGCACGTCTCGACGCAGGTTTGGTCCATGCCGGGTTCTTTGCCTTCGACGTGATCAGAGGGGGAAATGTGTATCCACGGGAAGTGCTGTTCGGGCGCATGCTGGGGTTGGTTACAGAGGAACAGCTGCGCGCACTGGGCAAGGCCACAGTGGCGATACCCGGTTGCGGCGGAACGGGGTACACGTATGCGGAGTGCCTCGCACGGATGGGCATCGGCAACTTCCGCCTCTCGGATACGGACCGTTTCGGGCCGGAGAACATGAATCGCCAATTCGGTGCGACAGTGGACACCGTCGGACGTCTGAAGTCCGAGGTGCTGGAAGAGCGCTTGCGCTCGATCAATCCGGAGATCACCGTCACGCGGTTCCCGGACATCGACGAAGACAATGTCTCCGACTTCGTCGCCGGCGCCTCGGCGCTCTGCGACACCATCGACTTCTTCGCCATGAACGAGCGTCGGATGCTGCACCGTCAGGCTCTCATTCACAAGGTGCCCACCGTGTTGTGCTGCCCGGTCGCCTACGGCGTGACGGGGCACTACTTCAACTATCACGAGAACGATCGAATCGACTTCGACGTCCTGTTCCACCAGTCCGATTCGAACGACGAGCAGCAGAACCTCGAGAACTTCGGAAACACACTCGCTCCGAACGCGTTGCATCGCGCCTATCTCGACGATCCGAATCTCGACTTCGAGAACCACAAGGTCGCCTCAGTGAGCGCCTCGTGCCTGCTGGCCACCTCGTGGGGGTCGATGCAGGCCGTGTGCGCAATCCTCGGACTGCCGTCCCAGTTCCGTCCCGTTCCCGAGATGTACGAGTTCGATCTTCGTGCAATGCAATTCGTTTCCAGCTCCATGTCCACGGCTGTTCTCGGCTGATCCCTTAGCGACCTTCGGAGATCTCATGGCATCCCTCTCTTCTGGCCTGCTCGAGCAGCCCGCCGAAATCAACGACCTACCCGAACTCCTCGACCGCGCATACACGTATGGCGACAGTGACGCCTTGCTGCGGGTTCAGCAGCGCCTTGCGGACGTTCATGCGCGTTCGTTCGAAATTCCTTCTTCCGTGCCCCGGACCGGCTTGGACACCTTGCGTTCCGACCTGCACTGTGCGTTGCAGATCGAAGAGCGCATGCTCTCATACGAGGACCGATTCATCGACCACGCCGCATGCCCGTCAACGTCCGGGGGCGGGCTCGAATTCGTGCGCAGTCTGAAATCGATCGTTCGCGAGCACCCAGCGAACCGGCACCCGTTCTACATCGAATTCCTGCCCGACAGTGCTGAAATCGGCGACATCGCCTACTACCTTGCGCAGGAGTCGGCGCTGGATCCGCGGTTCGACGACTTCATCGCTCTGATGCAAATCGGGATGTCCGTACGCCCGAAACTCGAACTGGCCGGCAACTACTGGGACGAGATGGGAAACGGTACCGAACCGCGCGTGCACACCGTGATGTTCCAGAACGCTCTCAACGAGGTCGGTGCCACCGACGACTTCATCCGCGAGAATCTCAGTGTCGACGCCATGGTATGCGGGAACCTCTCAGCCATGCTGGCATTGCGCAGGCCTTTGATCTTCCGTGCCGTGGGCAGCTTCGCCGTGACCGAATTCCTGTTTCCGCGCCGGTGCGCGCAGCTGCTCGAGGCGTGGCGGCGTAACGCGCTCTCCGTCGAGGGAATCGAGTACCACCGCGAGCACATCGGCATCGATGCGCGCCATGCGTCGGGGTTCTTCAAGAACGTCATCATTCCCTTGGTCGAGGAACGTCCCGAGGTGGCACCCGAGATCTATTGGGGCGCCGTGGCGCGCCTCAACTCGTCGCAGCGCTACCTCGACTCCACCCTGCAGACCCTGACCTACGGAAGTGCCCGATGAACACAGATCTCGCACAGCGCGGCTACGCACTCGTGGACGGCTTGTTCGCCACCGCCGAGCAGCTGATCTCCTATGAGAACTGTCCGCACGATCCGTTCATGGGCAACGGCACCCGATACAAGCGGTTTTCCCAGTTCAAGCTCGTCCACGATAGCGATGGTTGGGGCACCGAGTTGCTGCCGGCACGCGCCTACACCGCGCCAAAGGAGTTCAACCCGGTCGGTGGCGGATTCAAGCGCCCGTACGAGCCGCTCGAGGTGGACTTCAGCGGGATCGTCACCGAACTGGCGGACCAGCTCGGCCTCGACCGCACGACCGCCTGGCAGATCAACGTGCACCAGAACCGGAGCATCGCCGAACCCCGGCGCTCCGGCCAGCTGACTCCGGAAGGCCGGCACAAGGACGGTCACGAGTTCGTCACCATCAGCGCGTTCGCCCGTTCGAACGTCACCGGCGGCTGCACTCGGGTGTGGAGTGACGAGGAGGCCGGACAGCCGCTATGGGAACACACGATGACCCCCGGTCAAACGTTGCTGCTCGACGATCGGGCGGTCCTGCATGATGTGACCGACATCCAGGCGGCCACCGATGTCCGCGGCACCCGGGACATCCTCATCGTTGCCTACTCACGGTGGGACGAACGGTGGTACGGCGACGAGCACGACACGGCCGTGCTCGAACCGCACGTTGTCCCGGGCCGGATGTGATCGGCCGGCGAGGACATCACTTATGAGCATCTCCTTGTTCCTCGACGGGGCAGCCGGCACCACAGGTCTTCTGATCGAAGACCTGCTGCGACGCCATCACCCCGAGTTCGAAATCCTGCACTTGTCGGACGACGATCGAAAGGATCTCGCCGCCAAGCGCGCTCTCCTCGCCGAGGCCGAATGTGCGGTGCTGTGCCTTCCCGACGCCGCTGCGATGGAATCCGCTGCTCTGGCAGACGAACTGGGTGTGCGCGTGCTCGACGCCAGCAGTGCACACCGGGTGTCGGACGGTTGGGCATACGGGCTGCCCGAACTGGACCGCGGTGCCCAGCGACATCGGATCAGTGGTGCGTGGCGGGTAGCCAACCCCGGGTGCTACGCCACTGGGGCGCTCCTGTTGCTCAACCCGCTCTCGCGCGCCGGTCTCCTCCGCCGGAATGCGCACGTTCCCATCTTCGGAATCTCCGGCTACAGCGGAGGCGGTCGCGCGATGCTGCAGCGCTTCGAACGCGCCGGCGAGACCTTGCGCACCGGCAGCTACACCCACGACCACGAGCACAAGCACGTGCGCGAGATCGTGAGACACAGCCCACTCGGCCGCAAGCCACAGTTCGTACCGTCCGTCGGTGCCTTCGAACGCGGGATGTCGGTGACGATCACCCTCGGTCGCGAAGCCCTGACCGACGAGACCGACGCCGTCGCCGTCCTGAAGCAGTACGAACAGTCCTATGCGGACGAGCAATTCGTCCAGGTGCGCACCGCGCAACCGGATGACCCGAACGGTCTGCTCATGGTCGACGACGTTGTGGGCACCAATAACGCTGCCGTCTACTGCTTCGACGACGGCACCGACCTGACCTTGGTGTGCCACCTGGACAACCTCGGCAAGGGCGCGTCGCTGGCCGCAATTCAGAATCTGAACATCATGTTCGGCTACCCGGAAGGGCTCGGTATCGATGACCAGCACTGAGCATCTCCCTTTCACGAAGTACACCGCGCTGGGCAACGACTACCTCGTCTTCGACGGCGGTCACTTCGGCACGACCTTGGACGTACAGCAGATCGTCAGGCTGTGCGATCGCCGATTCGGTGTGGGCGCCGACGGTATTCTCGTCCACTGCCCGTCCCTGGCGAGCGGGCCGTTCCGAGTGCGCATCTTCAATTCCGACGGCAGCGAATGCGAGCGCAGCGGCAACGGATTGCGCATCTATGCTCAGTGGCTGCTCGATATCGGCGCAGTCGATCGCGATCGATTCGAGATCGACTGCCTCGCCGGAACGTCCCCGGTCGAGGTCAACAACGATGGCACGCTCACTGTGGCAATGGGACCGGCGGTGTTCGAGCCCCACGCGATCGGGCTGACCGACCCCTCGATCGATCCACAGCGGTTCGTGCTCGATACTTCCGCCGGCGCTCTCGACGTGACCGCATTGTCCGTCGGAAATCCACATACGGTCGTGTTCACCCCGGTCGAGCCCCATATCCAGAACACCCTCGGACCGCAGATCGCCACTCATCCTCTGTTCGCCTCCGGCACCAACGTCCAGTTCGTCGCACGGATCGACGCAGCCGGGATGGACATCGACATCTGGGAGCGTGGATCCGGCCGTACTCTCGCCTCGGGTAGCAGCGCGTGCGCCGCCGCGGCGGCCGCACTGTCGCGCGGTTCGACCACCGCCCCGGTGACCGTTCGGATGCCCGGTGGCCAGCTCACCGTCGATCGGCGCGGCACACAAATTTGGCAGACCGGACGAGCGCACCATGTGTTCGCGGGCACCGTCCGACCCCGCTCCCCGAAGGCGGTAGCTGCATTATGACCACACTGACTGTCCGTCACGCCACAGTCGCCGACGCGCAGCGCATATGCGAGATCTACAATCACGCAATCGAATCGCGTGCCAGTACGTGTGACCTCGAGTCGCGTGGCGTGCACGATATCGAAGGATGGTTCTCCGGAAGAGATTTCGGGTCCCGACCTATTTATGTGGCTGTCGACGATGGCACGGTCACCGGATATCTGTCCGTATCCGATTTTTGGAACGATCGTCCCGGTTACCGCGTCACCGCAGACTGCGGCGTCTATCTCGATCCGGCCTTCCAAGGTCGCGGGATCGGATCGACGTTGCTACGCACCTTCCTGGACGACGCTCCTCGCCTAGGCATCCGCACGGTCGTCACCAGCATGTTCGCCGACAACGCTGCGAGCGTCCAGTTGTTCGCCAGATTCGGTTTCGATCGCGTCGGCATGTGCACGGGGGTGGCGGACCTCGAAGGTGTCCGGAAGGACCTCGCTATCGTCCAACGAAGGATCACACCAGCATGACACTGACGATGCAGCAATGGATCTTCGTCGAGAGCTACGGTCGTTACACCCTCGATCTTGGTGACAGCAACGTCGAACTCGCGGACATTACCACTGTCCCGGGCTTCGCCGAGATCACCACCGTGCCACTCGGATATGGTCACCAGGCCGGGCTGCCCGAACTGCGTGCAGCTATCGCTGCGCGCTACCACAATGTCGACCCGGCAGACGTTCTTGTCTGCCACGGTGCCCAAGAGGCATTCTCCCTTCTGGTCCGCAGCCTCGAAATCACCGATCGCAGCGAAGCGGTAGTGATCGGGTCGGGCTGGAGCCAGCACACCTATTATCCGGCCGAGGTCGGGCTCTCGGTTGTGACGGTCGCACTCGATCCGTGTGAGCACACTCTGCTGGCTGCGGTCGCGGAGGCCGTGACCTGGCGAACGAAGGTCATCGTCGTCGCCACACCGGAGAACCCGACCGGTTGGACCGCGTCCCGCGACTTCATCGAAGCGGTCGCCGACATCGCCGATGCCTACGACGCCGTGCTCGTGGTCGACGAGGAGTATGTTTGCGATCCCGATATGTCGGCGGCGGGGATCTCCGACTGCGTTGCCGTCATCAGCGGGTTGTCGAAGCTGCACGGTCTGCCGGGGCTTCGTATCGGTTGGTGTATCGCCACTGCTGACCTGGTCGACCGCTGTACGCAGCGGAAGCACCTGACCACCATCTCCAACTCGGTACTGTGCGAGTCCATCGCGACGGCCGTCCTGCGCGACGGCGACCGGTTTCTCGCCCGAGCCCGCACCCTCTGTCGAAGTGGTGCTCGCACTCTGCAGGAATGGGCGTCTGTGCTCCCGCAGGTCAGCATCGTCAATGCTCGGGACGATCTGCCATTCGCGTGGCTTCGGATCGACAAGTCCCTCGACAGTCTCGCCGTGGCCCGACGGGCGCTTGATGAGGGTGTACTCGTCATCCCCGGGGAGGTGTTCGATCGGCCCGGGTATCTGCGTGTCGCCATCGCTCGGCCTCCCGTAGATCTCGACCGCGGCTTGAAGGTTCTGGCCCGAGCCGTGTGCGGTCCTCGATTGGATCTCCTCACGGCCGGAGGCCGCGCATGAACGATTCGGAACCGACCGCGTCATCCGGGACCATCGAACCAAGCGAGTCCGGCTGGGACATACGTTTATGGGCAGTCCTCGTCGTGGTGTGTGGTGCGTTGTTCCTCGATGGCCTCGACAGCGCCATGATCGGTGTGGCTGTACCGTCGATACAATCCGAGTTTGCGACATCAGCCAGCGCCGTGCAGTGGACCGTCAGCGCCTACGTTCTCAGCTTCGGCGGTCTGCTGCTGTTCGCCGGCAGGCTCGCCGATGCGATCGGCCGCCGTGTGGTCCTGCTCGTCGGCGTGGCGATCCTGCTTGCTGGATCTCTGCTCGGAACGTTCGCTACCACCGTCGAGTTGATCATCGTTGCCCGGTTCGGTATGGGTGTGGGCGCAGCGCTGACCGCACCAGCCGGGCTCGCGATCATCACCACGACTTTCCCTGAAGGACCAGCCCGAAATCGTGCCGTCGGCATCTACACGGCCTGCGGAGCCGTCGGCTTCTCGGCCGGCCTTCTCGGTGGCGGCCTGCTCAGCAGTGTCGGGGGGCGCTGGGGATTCGCGCTGTCAGTGGTGATGGCCGCTGTAGTCTGGGCCGGCGCAGTGACCTTCGTCCCCCCTGATCGACCAATCCGCACCGAGCGGAGAACATTGAACCTGCCCGGATCGCTCGCTCTTACTGCGACGATGCTGCTGCTTGTCTACACCGTGGTTGAAGCGCCACAAGCAGGCTGGACCTCGACGTCGACACTCGCCCTGGCAACCGGTGTGCTCGTTCTCGCCGCAGGGTTCGCATACACGGAACGGCGTAGCGTCGCACCTCTGTTCCCCCGGCACCTGTTCCGGGGGGGGGACTTGCTCTCCGCCGCTCTGTTCAGCGCTGCAATCATGGGAACCTACACAAGCTTTCAGTTCCTCAGTGCGCTATATCTGCAGCAGAACCTGCACTGGTCACCGCTGCAGATGGCGCTTGGGTTCCTCCCGTTGAGTGTCCTGGTGGCAATCATCGGACCTAAGGTCGGCGTATTGATCAGCGCTGTGGGAACCCGCCTCGTCATCGCTACCGGTTTCGGCATCTATGCAGTCGCGTACCTGTTGTTCCTGCGAATCGGCGGTGGGGGTTCGTTCTGGGATCTCGTCCTTCCCACTGTGGTGCTTGTCGGTTTCGCTTTCCCGATGAGTTTTACCGGCGCTTATGTGCAAGCCACCTCCGGAGTTCCCGATCGGGACCAGGGCGTGGCTGCCGCGGTTGCCCAGACCGGCTATCAGTTGGGCTCAGCGCTTGTGCTGGCGGTCGTGACACTCCGGCTCCCGCAGGGAACTTCGGTCGGTGTCGTAGCCACACCCGCCGACTATCGCGACGGGATGATTGTCGTCTGTGCTGTCGCTTTTGCTGCCTTCGCCTGTGCAGTTCTCCGCGTGGTCCGACCTCACCGGCGGGCTCACGCCGTCAGGGGGTCGGAGGACGTGTCCGCAGCAAAGGGGATGCCACGATGACCAACGAGCCGCTCTGCCACGTGCTGTCCGTGTTCGACATCGAGGCCGAACCGGTCACCGACGGCATTCTGCGGCGGCGCATTCATCGTTCGGATTTCGCGTCGAGTTGGCTGATCGAATTCGCCCCCGGCAGTTGTTGGCCCGAGGTCGGTTGTCACACCGGGAGGAATGGTACTACGTTCTTCGGGGCGAAATCCTTGAAGGAAATCGGTGTCATCCCGCAGGAACGTACGTCCGGTTCCTTCCCGGCTCCTCCCACCGTCCCCGCAGCCGTACCGGAGCTGTCATTCTCGGGATAACCCAGGAGCAAGCGGACTATCGGTCGGAGTAGTCACGGTACCTCTGAAAATCGCGAAACCGGCGGAGCACTGTTCGATCGGGTGCCCGTTGAGCGATCCCGACCTCTGGAGCCGCGTTGTAGGGGTCCCACGCACGAGTCGTGAACTCGTACCGGCCGGAATCGCTGGACACCGGGGAAGATGATCATCCGGGGAGACGACATCATGAAGCGCAGTACATTCATAATGCAACGCCATTTAACTGCATCGATGACACGTCCCCGCGCCATCGACGGTGGCAGTGCGGTCGCGTGCGCGGCACCCGCACGCCACGGCGATGAGCCGAATCACGGTCAGCAGACCCGCGCCGACACCGGGACCTGCCTGACCGGAAGCGGCGAACCACATCGCGAAGGCGACCTACAGCACCGCGATCATCATTCCGGTGGCGGTACGCGGCCGGAGCGGCGTCACATCGTCGGTGGGCATCACCACGGTTCCGGATGGGCTCGGGACGCAGCAGGGACATCGAGATCACGGGGCGGTACGGCGGTTTCCGTCACCGGGGGAACAGCGCGCACGGTCGAGGACCACCGCAGCCGACCGGCGCGCACCCCTTCATACTTGCGGCCTTGGGCGCGGGTGATCTCCCGCAACCGGTCCGCCTCGGCGAAGTGCACTAGCTGCCAGTCGCCGGTGACGAGTTCGGCGATCACCGGCGCCGGACCCCGACCGACACCGCCTATGCGGCGCGCGGTCTCGGCGAGAGCGTGCACATCGACCGAGTTTGCCACCGGATTCGATCCGGGTACCGAGAAGTGCTCCCGGCTCGTCCGCATTCCGTACATCCCCGCTCCTCGCTCCACGGACTCGACCGGAGCCGGGCCGTCTCCGGTCTGCACTTGCAGGTGCACAGTGTCGCCTCCACAGTCCTGCCGAGACGAGGGCGGGTCGATACCCGATCCGCACCGCCGCCGACAGCGCCTCTCTCGGTCCATGTCTGCATCGTGCACGACGTCGTTGTTCGCTACCGTGCCGAAGCATGGGCACGACCCTGCACGCACCTCACCCCTGGCCTGCCATCACCGCGGCCCTGCGCCGGCCCGGACCCCGGCGCGTCGCCATCGCCTACCTCGACCACACCGCGCCAGACCTGCTGCCGCTGCGCAGCGAGGGCCAGTTGATCGTCGACACCGCCCGCGCCGCCGTGCGCGCACACGCCACCTCCCCACCACCCTCGCCCACTTCCTCGACGCCGGCGTGCAGGTGCTGTCGACTGCGAACCTGCACACCGGCCTGATCGTCACCGCAGAGAAGGTGATCGTCGGCCCGGCCAGCGCCTCGCACGCCTCCACCGTCGCCGACAAAACCGCGCTGATCGCCGACGATCCCGGCGCCATCGCAGCAGCACATGCCTTCCTCGACCGTCTCGAGGACACCGTCGTCGACGAGGTGTTCCTCGACAGCGCCACCGCCATCTGGCAGATCGGCCGCGTCGTACCCCTGGCCGGGATCGGACCCGGGCTATCGCACCCACTGGGTCCGCGAGGACAACCCCGGTCCCGACCGCCGCACCCGTCTCCAGCCCGGCGACGTCGTGATCCGGATCAGCAACGACGACACCCGGCTGGACCCACCGGCCGTCGTCGCAACCGGCCCCCACCGCATCCCCCACACCCGCCACGCCCGCGCCGACCTCGACCCCATCGCCATATCCGACGCCACGCGCATCCTCACCGACCGCGGTCACTCGAACCCGCGCCTGCACCGCGACCACCGCATCATCTCTGCGAGCCTGCGCGCCGCGGTGCTGGCTCTGTGGAAGATGTGACCATCTTTGGACCGTTGACCGGCGGCCCACCCGGTACACCCCCACTGACATGCGTAAATGGCACGTCCCCTGCGCCTTACACTGCCGGCTGCATCGCCTCGGCGGCGAAGGCTTGTGTCCACCACTGGTCGACGTTGGCGTGCTCTTTCGGTAACGCCAGGGCCGGGGCGACGACGAAGTACCGCTCGACGGTCGGGAACACCGGGCCACGTTCGTGCTGGTAGACACGCACGATTTCCATCGTCCCCGATGTCCGGGCGAACCTTGTTCTGTGCGGCTCCGTCGGCCGCGAAGCGACCGAGGATGTTGTGCATGCTGGCCCGGGAGCCGCGGCCGCGGATGCGGACCGAGCGGGCGGCATCGCCGAGTTCGGTCGGGTCGGTCTTGCGGGGCCGCAGAATGCGGCGAATCTCGTAGATAGCGTGCTCGTGGCTCTCGAGGATTGCCTCGACGGCATCCAGGACGTTGTCGAGCTGGTGCTCGCGGAGCATCTCGATCAGGCGGCGGCCGCCGACGAGGCCCTGCGCTGGATTGAGCGCGAGTGCGAGGTGTTCCATCAACAGGGTTCTCGCGCCGACTTCGGGTGCTTCGGCATAACGAGCGAAGTTCTCGGCGCGACTGCTCTTGTTGGCAAAGCTGAACGGACAGAATGTGCACGCGCTCCTACCGACGCTGGTGCCGAGGATCGAGCGGGTGTAGTCGATCACGTCGGCGCGTGACCACCCCCAGTCGATCAACGGGTACTCGCCGGTGCGTCGGTCGGTGTTGAAGAGTGCCGCACCGACGACCGCGGCCGCCGCACCGACACCAGCGATCTCGGATCCGGGGCACCCATCGAGCGCCATTCCCACAGCGCCGGTGCTTCATCACCAGCGAGGCGAAACCACCATTGTGAAGTCACGAAAGGCCCCAGTTGCCGAGTGCGGGACATGACCGCCCATCCGCAGAACACGTATGCGGACCCATACACGGGCTTCCCGCGGTCAGGGATGTACTTCCGTCCTTCCCATCATCGAGGGATCGGCTACCTTAGCGGGCTACATCAGCGAGCGCTGGGCAGGGCGATGTGCCGGCCGGCCCGGATGATCCGGGACAGGTCCGTCCGCTGATCGAGGGCCCGGGTGTCGACAGGCGACCCGGCGTCGCGGAGCAGCAGGACACCCGCGTCGCGTTCGGTGACGGCCTGCGCGAGCAGACCCTCCTCGGCCTCCGCTCCCCCACCGAACCGGAGGCCGACATGGCAGTGCGCGTCGACGAGGCCCGGCAGGATCCAGCCGTCGGCGCAGAGCACCTCGGCGTCGCGGCCGGGCTCGGCCGTGAACGCTCCGTCGGCCCCGACGAACAGTTCGGCGGGTTCGCCGTCGGCCGACGACCGGCCTCACACGACGAAGGAACGCGCATCACCCTCGGTCACGGTCATCCCCGGACCGGCTCAGTTCTTGGGGAACTTCAGCTTCGACAGGTCGAAGTTCTCGAGTCCCGGAGGAAGCTCGTCGAGGCCCTTCGGCATCTTCGACAGGTCGGGCATCCCGGCGGGCATGCCGCCTGGGAGACCGGGGAAGCCGCCGGGCATACCGCCCCGCACCTTCGGCGGCGTCGGTCCGCGACCGCCCTTCTTCCCCTTCTTGCCCTTCTTGCGCTGATTCTTGCGTGCGCCCGGCATGCCCATCTGGCCGGCCATGGCCGTCATCATCTTCCGGGCCTCGAAGAACCGGTCGACGAGCTGGTTGACGTCGGAGACCTTCACACCGGAACCGTTGGCGATGCGCAATCGCCGCGAGCCGTTGATGATCTTCGGGTTGGCGCGCTCCTCCGGCGTCATGCCGCGGATGATCGCCTGGATGCGGTCGAGCTGCTTCTCGTCGACGTTGGCGAGGGCGTCCTTCATCTGCCCGGCTCCGGGCAGCATGCCCAGGAGATTGGCGATGGGGCCCATCTTCCGCACGGCCATCATCTGCTCGAGGAAGTCCTCGAGGGTGAGCTCGCCGGAACCGATCTTGTTGGCGGTGGCCTCGGCCTGCTCGGCGTCGAAGACCTGCTCGGCCTGCTCGATCAGGGTGAGCACGTCGCCCATGCCGAGGATGCGGCTGGCCATGCGCTCGGGGTGGAAGACGTCGAAGTCCTCGAGCTTCTCACCGGTGGAGGCGAACATGATCGGCTGGCCGGTGAGCTCGCGGACGCTGAGCGCGGCACCTCCGCGAGCGTCGCCGTCGAGCTTGGTGAGCACCACGCCGGTGAAGCCGACGCCCTCGCGGAACGCCTCGGCTGTGCTCACGGCGTCCTGACCGATCATCGCGTCGAGGACGAACAACACCTCGTCGGGCTGCACTGCGTCGCGGATGCCCGCGGCCTGCGCCATGAGTTCCTGGTCGATACCGAGGCGACCGGCGGTGTCGACGATGACCACGTCGTACTGCTTGTTGCGCGCCTCGGCGATGCCCTGCTCGGCCACGGCGATCGGGTCGGCGGCGGTGACTCCGAGTTCGTTCTCGCCTCCGCCGATGGAGGTGCCGGGATGGGGCGCGAAGACCGACACGCCGGCACGCTCACCGACCACCTGCAGCTGGGTCACAGCGCCGGGGCTCTGGAGGTCGCAGGCGACCAGCATCGGGGTGTGCCCCTGCGCCTTGAGCCACTTCGCGAGCTTACCCGCGAGCGTGGTCTTACCGGCACCCTGCAGACCGGCGAGCATGATGACCGTCGGCGGGTTCTTCGCGAACTGCAGACGACGGGTCTCGCCGCCGAGGATCCCGACGAGTTCCTCGTTGACGATCTTGACGACCTGCTGGGCCGGGTTGAGCGCGCCATGCACCTCGGCGCCCTTGGCGCGCACCTTGATCTTCTTGATGAACTCGCGCACGACGGGCAGCGCGACGTCGGCCTCGAGCAGGGCGAGGCGGATCTCACGGCAGGGCGCGTCGATGTCCGCGTCGGACAGCCGCCCCTTGCCGCGCAGGTCCTTCAGGACCCCTGTCAACCTGTCGGAAAGGGATTCGAACACCGAATGCGCTCCTGAGCTCTGACGAAGATGCGGACATTGCTGCGAACCAGGGTAACCGCTCCCGATCCCTCGCGATCGCGGGTGGCCACACCACAGCGCGGGCCACCCGCGCTGTCACGATCCGTCGGTCACGCTCTGTCGACGGGTGCGGGCGGCTCGGGAGCAGGCAGGACCGACAACAGTTCCTTCTCGAGATGTTCCCGGGAGACACGGGTGTGGGCACCGGCGAGATCGACGCAGAACGAGTCGATCACCGTCGAACCCAGCGTGCTCACCCGCGCCCACCGCACGTCGGCTCCGACACGCTCGAAGACGTCCGCGAGACGGCACAGCAGACCGATCCGGTCCTCCGACCGGATCTCGAGCACGACCTGGTCCGATTCGGATCCTTCGAACCAGATGATCCGCGGCGGCGCGAGAGCGGCGCTGACCGGAACCGCCCGGGCCGTTCGCTCGGGAAGCCGGCTCTCCCGTTCGGCGCGGTCCTTGGCCTCGAGGGCACCGAGGAGGTCGAGATCGCCGGAGCGCGCCCGCACGAGTTCCTGCCGGAGCAGGGCCGCTTCGGGCGGTGAACCGAATCTCGGAGCCACGACGAAGCTGTTGACCGTGCTGCCGGCGTGACTGCCGATCGAGGCCGACAGCACCCGCAGACCGTGCAGGGAGAGCACACCGGCCTCGTCGGAGAGCACGCCCCGCTCGTCGGGCGCGACGAAGGTCGCGGAGAAGCTGCGGCCGTCCTCGCGTGGTTCGAGCGCGACGTGCAGGGCGCCGTCCTCGGCGAGGTTCGCGAGGGCGGGATCGATCGGATCCGGTGCCGGCAGCTCGTCCCCCGCCATCATCATGCGGCAGCGGCGCACGAGTTCCCGGATCAGCGACGCCTTCCAGTCCCCCCACACCCCCGGGCCGGTGGCCTGCGAATCCGCCTCGGCCAAGGCGTGGAGCAGGTCGAGCAGCACCGGATCCCCGTCGAGGGCGCCGACGACCGCGGCCACGGTCTCCGGATCGTCGAGATCGCGGCGGGTCGCGGTGTGCGGCAGGAGCAGATGGTGCCGCACCATCGAGGTGAGCAGCGCCAGATCCGAAGGCCACAGGCCCATCCGCCGCCCGATCTGCAGGGCCAGTTCGGCACCGACCACGCTGTGGTCGCCGCCGCGTCCCTTCCCGATGTCGTGCAGCAATGCGCCGAGGACGAGCAGGTCCGGACGGGAGACCCGCGTCGTCAGTTCGCTCGCGTACACGGCGGTCTCGACGAGGTGCCTGTCGACGGTCCACGTGTGGACGGCGTCGCGGGGCGGCAGGTCGCGCACCGCACCCCATTCGGGGAGCAACCTCCCCCACAGTCCGGTGCGGTCCAGCGACTCGATGACGTCGACCGCGCGACGTCCCGAGCCGAGCAGCACCAGGAAGTCGTCGAGGGCTTCCCGGGGCCAGGGTTCGCGCAGCTCCGGTGCGTGATCGGCGAGTCGGGTGAGCGTGGCCGCCGAGACGGGCAGTCCGGCCTGCGCAGCGGCCGCCGCGACCCGCGTGATCAGGCCCGGATCGCGACGCGGATGCGCGTCGCGTGCGAGGGCGACCTCTCCCCCGTGCTCGACGACCCCTTCGTCGAGCGGACGCCGCACCGGTCCGCGGCGCAGACGCGACAGACCCTTGCGCGGCAGCGAATTGGCCGCGGTGCGCAGACCGACGTCGACGGAATAGCTGATCGTGCGGGCCGATTCGGTGAGCACCCGCGCAAGATCGAAACGGTCGCCGATCCGCAGCGCCGCGGCGATCTCGTCGGCGTCCTGCGCGCGCAGCTGGTCGCGGGAGCGGCCGGCGACGCGGTGCAGCTCGGTGCGTACATCGAGCAGTCGCCGGTGGGCGGCCGCGAGCCCGCCGCCCGGGACGTCGGGTCCGAGTCCTGGCATGCCGTCGGTGAGCTGCGCAACGGACAGGGCATTGAGCAACTGCACGTCCCGCAACCCGCCGCGACCGCTCTTGAGGTCGGGTTCGGCCCGGTGGGCGATCTGCCCGCTGCGCTGCCATCGCACCTCGGTCGTCTCGATGAGTTCGTCGAAGCGGGACCGGATGCCGGTGCGCCACTGCCGTCGCACACCACCGATGAGCAGATTGCTCAGCTGGGCGTCGCCCGCGATGTGCCGCGCCTCGAGCATTCCCAACGCGGCCGTCAGATCGGACGAGAACACCTGGAGGGCCTGGGGCACCGTCCGGACACTGTGGTCGAGCTTGATGTGCGCGTCCCACAGCGGGTACCAGAGCTCGTCGGCGACCTTCGACACGACGGACGGCGCCATGTCGTCGTGGAGGAGGATGAGATCGAGATCGGAGTACGGGAGCATCTCGCGGCGTCCGAGACCCCCGACGGCGACGATGGCGAAGCCTCCCTCGCGCTTGATGCCGAGTTCGGAGCCCTTCGTCGTCAACCAGAATTCGTGCAGGTCCACGAGGGCGTGGCGCAGGGCCACGGTGTCGAGGCGGCGGCTGCGGGGGCCGCCGGAGAGCAGGGTGTCGCGGGCGGCCGCCAGATCGGCGGCCCCCGCCGGTGCGGTTGTGCGGGCCGAGGACACCGAAGGCCCCGATCCCGCTGCCGAAGCAGCGCGATCAGGGCCTCGAGTGCCGGACCCCTGGGGGTCAGAGCGCATCCGAACCTCGTTCTCCGGTGCGGACCCGGACAACGGCTTCCACGGGCGTGACCCACACCTTGCCGTCGCCGATCTTGCCGGTACGGGAGGCCTCGACGATGGTCTCGACGACCTTGTCGACAGCGGAGTCGTCGATGACGACCTCGACACGGACCTTCGGCACGAAGTCGACGGAGTACTCGGCTCCGCGGTAGACCTCGGTGTGGCCCTTCTGGCGGCCGTACCCCTGCACCTCGCTGACTGTCATTCCCAGCACACCGGCCTGCTCCAGGCCTGCCTTGACGTCCTCGAGCGTGAACGGCTTGATGATCGCCGTGATCAGCTTCATATCCTCATCCTTCCCAGAGCCCGCTGGCCGCTGTCATCCCTGCTCACTGTCGTGGTCTTCTTATCACTTGAGAGCCGGCGCGAAGTCGTATGCGGATTCCGCATGTTCGGCTTCGTCGATACCGCGGGCCTCTTCCTCGTCGCTCACACGCCAGCCCATGGGCTTGAGTGCGAAGGCGATCACTGCGGTGACGACGGCGGTGAACACCAGGGCGACGACTGCGATGACGATCTGGATGACGAGCTGCTTGTAATCGCCACCGTAGAACAATCCGGTCTCGGTGCCGAGGAAGCCGATGGCGACCGTGCCCCACAGGCCGGACACGAGGTGGACACCCACGACGTCGAGCGAGTCGTCGTAACCGAACTTGTACTTCAGACCCACCGCGAGGGCGGACAGGACACCGGCGATGACGCCGAGGGCGATCGATCCGACCGGGCTCAGCGAGCCTGCAGCGGGGGTGATGGCGACCAGGCCGGCGACGGTACCGGACGCGGCACCGAGGCTGGTGGCCTTGCCGTCACGGATGCGCTCGGTGAGGAGCCAGCCGAGGATGGCGGCGGCGGTGGCGGTGGTGGTGTTGACCCAGGCCAGGCCGGCAGTACCGTCGGCGGCGAAGGCCGAACCGGCGTTGAAGCCGAACCATCCGAACCACAGCAGCGCGGCACCGAGCATGACGAACGGCAGGTTGTGCGGACGGAAGGCGGTGCGACCGAAGCCGGCACGCTTGCCGATGACGACGGCCAGGACGAGAGCGGCGATACCGGCGTTGATGTGGACGACCGTGCCACCGGCGAAGTCGATCGGCTCCACCGCGGCGCTGACTTCTCCGCCGTCCTCGACGGTGCCGAACATGGCCGCTGCGATGCTGTCCTCGGAGCCCGAGAGCAGGCCGCCACCCCACACCATGTGGGCGAGCGGGAAGTAGGCGCAGGTGACCCAGATGGCCGCGAACGCCATCCACGTACCGAACTTCACGCGCTCGGCCAGCGCACCGCTGATCAGGGCGGTAGTGATGATCGCGAAGGTCACCTGGAAACCGATGTCGATGATCTGCGGGTAGTTGCCCGAACCACTTGCAAGGAACTCACCATCCTCGCCGTACATGGCTCCCTGCAGACCGAACTGCTCGAAGGGGTTCGCGAAGATCCCGAGTACGCTCTCGTTGCCGTAGGACATCGACCAGCCCCACAGGACGTAGATGACCCCGATCACGGCCATCGCGCCGAAGGACATCATCATCATGTTGAGCACGGACTTGGAACGGGACATCCCGCCGTAGAAGAACGCCAGGCCCGGGGTCATCAGAAGCACGAGCGACGCTGCTATCAGCATCCACGCTGCGTCGCCGGTGTTCACCACTTCCTCCACTTGCAACCTCCCTGTAGGCCGCGCCGAGCGGCGCGTTGTCGAGGGAAAGCTTGCTGCCCGGATGTTTCCGTGGGGGCGCCGCGCTGTTTCGTGGGCGTGAACGCAGGAACCGACCTTGTTTCATCCTTGTTTCACACTTTTCGGACACCGCATCCCCACCGACGGAACCGGCCGCTGCCCGCATGAGCGGACAGCGGCCGGAACAACGGACGCGGTGCGGATCAGCCCAACAGGGCGTCCACGAAGGCTTCCGGTTCGAAGGGGGCGAGATCGTCGGCGCCCTCACCGAGACCCACCAGCTTCACCGGGACGCCGAGTTCGTGCTGCACCTGGAAGACGATGCCGCCCTTGGCGGTTCCGTCGAGCTTGGTGAGCACCACACCGGTGATGTCGACGACCTCGGCGAACACGCGGGCCTGCATCAGACCGTTCTGGCCGATCGTCGCGTCGAGGACGAGCAGAACCTCGTCGACGGCGGCCTTCTTCTCCACGACGCGCTTGACCTTGCCGAGCTCGTCCATCAGGCCGGTCTTGGTGTGCAGGCGGCCGGCGGTGTCGACGAGGACCGCGTCGACACCGTTGTCGATGCCCCTCGCGACGGCATCGAACGCCACCGCGGCCGGATCGGCGGCCTCCTTGCCGCGGACGACCTCGGCGCCGACGCGTTCGGCCCAGGTCTGCAGCTGGTCGGCGGCCGCGGCACGGAAGGTGTCGGCGGCACCGAGCAGCACCCGGCGTCCGTCCGCGACGAGCACGCGGGCGAGCTTGCCGGTCGTCGTGGTCTTTCCGGTGCCGTTGACACCGACGACGAGCAGCACCGCGGGATGGTCCTCGTGCGGGAGGGCCCGGATGGAGCGGTCGAGCTCGGGGCGGAGCTCATCGACAAGCACGCTGCGCAGCACGGCGCGGGCGTCGGCCTCGCTGCGCACGTTGTTCACGACCATCTCCTCACGCAGACGGTCGACGATCTTGGTGGTCGTCGCGGCACCGAGGTCGGCCACGAGCAGCGTGTCCTCGATCTCCTCCCAGGAGTCCTCGTCGAGATCGCCACCACCGAGCAGGCCGAGCAGGCTCTTGCCGACCGCCGACTGCGAGCGGGCCAGACGGCCGCGCAGGCGGACGAGGCGACCTGCGGTGGGTTCGATCTCCTCGATCGGGGCTGCCGGAGGAACAGCGGCCGGTCCGGCCGGTTCGACGATTTCCGGTTCGACGACCTCGGGTTCGGTGACCTCGGGTTCGGCAACGGTCTCTGTCGCCGGGGCGGGCTCGACCTCGGGCTCGACGGGCTCGGGAGCGGGACGCTCCGGCTCCGGGGCGACCTCGGGCTCGACCGGCTCCGGTTCGGCAGGCTTCGGCTCCGCAGGCTCCGGCTCGGGCTTGGGCTCGACCTTCGGCTCGGGCTTCGGTTCCGCCTTCGGCGCAGGCGCAGGTTCCGCCTTCGGCTCGGCGGGTGCGGGTGCGCTCGGCGGAGCTTCGGTGATCTCCTCCGGCAACGGCACCGTGCGGGGCGCCGGCTCCGGCTTCACCGCAGGCTTCGGTGCCGGTTTCGGCGCAGGTCGGGGGGCCGGCGCCGGTGGCGCGGCCGTGCCCTGCGAGAAACTGAATCCGCTCTGCGCCTTGTAACCGCCCGAGCGGTCCTTTGTCTCGGCGGAATCGAGCTGCGGGGTCTCGGGCGCCTTCAGCGACACCTGCCGCCGCCGGTAGAGGGTCAGACCGACGACGAGCGCGACGAGAACGACCGCCAGCGCGGCGGCGATGACTATCCAGGCTCCGGTACTCACGCACCCATACTGTCAGGCCTGGAGCTCTTCCTCCGGTTCGGGGACCGGTGTCGCGATCTCGCGTCCGCGCAGTCGCTGCGAGATGACCCGGGTGATGCCGTCGCCCCGCATGCTCACGCCGTACAGCGCATCGGCGACCTCCATCGTCGGCTTCTGGTGGGTGATGACGATGAGTTGGGACTTCTCGCGCAGCTGCTCGAACAGCCCGATCAACCGTCGCAGGTTGGTGTCGTCGAGCGCGGCCTCGACCTCGTCCATCACGTAGAAGGGCGACGGACGGGCCCGGAAGATCGCGACCAGCATCGCCACCGCGGTCAGGGATTTCTCGCCGCCCGACAGCAGCGACAGGCGCTTGACCTTCTTGCCCGGCGGGCGGGCCTCGACCTCGATGCCGGTGGTGAGCATGTCGCTCGGGTCGGTGAGCACGAGCCGCCCCTCACCGCCGGGGAACAACTTCGCGAAGACCTGTTCGAACTCGCGCTCGACGTCGGCGTACGCCTCGGTGAACACCTGCAGTATTCGCGCGTCGACCTCCTCGACGACAGCGAGCAGGTCCTTGCGGGCGCTCTTGACGTCCTCGAGCTGGGTAGACAGGAAGTTGTACCGCTCCTCGAGCGCCGCGAACTCCTCCAACGCGAGGGGGTTGACGCGTCCGAGCGTCGCGAGATCCTTCTCGGCGCGCTTGGCCCGCCGCTCCTGGGTGACCCGGTCGTAGGGCATCGGTTGGGGAGCGACGACCTGTTCGCCGCGTTCGCGGGCCTGCTCGTACTCGGCCATCTCCAGCGGCGTCGGCGGCAGCGGCACGTCGGGGCCGTACTCGGCCACGAGGTCGTCGAGGGCGATGCCGTGCTGCTCGAGGATGGTCTGTTCGAGTTGCTCGATCCGGAGCGAGGCCTGCGCCCGGGCCACTTCGTCGCGATGCACCGCGTCGGTGAGCTGGTCGCGCTGCACGGACAGTTCGCGGACGAGTTCGCGGGCCCGTTCGAGTTGCTCGGCGCATTCGGCGCGGCGCCGGTTCAGGTCGTCGCGCTGTGCGAGTGCCGTCGTCACGGCCACCTCGAGTTGTTCGGCGAGTCGCTGCCCTGATTCGGCCACCGCCGCGGCGACGGCCGCCGCCTGACGACGCGCGACGCGGGCACGTTCGGCACGAGCGCGGGCCTCGCGCTCGGCCTGCGCGGCGCGGCGGAGCGAATCCGCTTTGCCCCGAAGCGCTTCGGCACGTTCCTCGGCCGTGCGTGCCGCGAGTCGCGCCTCGACCTCGACGGCCCGGACCTCGGCGAGCGCGGACGCGGCCATCTCCCGCTCGGCGGCGGTGTGATCGGTGCCCGCACCGTCGCTACTTCCGGCCGAGTCGTCCTCGGCCAGGCGCAGTCGCTCCTCGAGCTCGACCAGCTTCTCCCGTGCCGCGTCGCGTTCCTTCTCTGCCTCCGTGCGTTGGGCTGCGAGGCGTCCGGATTCGGCGTGAGCGGTGCGTGCCGCCTGGCCGAGCCGACCGAGTTGTTCGTAGACGGCCGACATCGCCGCGTCGGACTCGTTGAGCGCGGCAAGGGTCTGTTCGACGTGTTCGGCGCGTTCGGCCTGTTCCGCGAGTGCGCCCGCGAGGGCTGCGGCCAGTTCCTCGGAGCGACGTTCGGCCTGTTCGAGGCCGGCACGGGAAGTATCGATCGCCGCCTGGATCTCGAGGGTGCTCGGGGCGCGGTGCGAGCCGCCGACCACCCAGCCCGCGCCGGCGAGGTCTCCTCCGCGCGTCACGGCGCGCAGATCGGGCCGGGCAGCGCAGACCCCGAGGGCAATGGGCAGGTCGTCGACCACGACGGTGCGGGCCAGCAGGCCGTCGACGCCTCCGCGCAGGTCGGCGGGGCACTCGACGACCTCGCGGAGCCATCGGGCACCGGACGGCAGGTCGCCGGTGTCGGTGGGACCGGCAGTGCCGGGCAGGACGAATGCCACCCGGCCCTGGTCGGCTTCGGCGAGCGCTGCGACCGCCGAGATCGCGGCGTCGGCCGACTCCACCTCGAGGGCGTCGGCCGCGGCGCCGAAGGCAGCTGCGACGGCGGCCTCGTATCCCGAGGACACCCGGAGCCGGTCGGCGAGGCGCCCCACGAGTCCGTCGCCGGAACGCGTGTCGATCAGCCAGGCCGCGCCGTCGGTGCGTTCGAGTCCCAGCGACAGGGCTTCGATACGGGCGCCGAGCGAGGCGACCACCTTGCCCGCGGCGCGTTCTGCCTCCTGGAGTTCGGTGACCCGCTCGTCGGCGAGCCGCTGTGCTTCCAGCGCTCGTTCGTGCTGCGCGTCGGCGTCGATCTCACCGGCGTCGAGATCGTCGATGCGTGCCTGAGCGGTCTCGAACTCGGCCTGTGCGGCGACGCCGCGGAGCCGGGCCTCCTCGATGGCGACGGTCAGGCGTGCGATCTCCGCGTCGATCGATTCGGCGCGGGTGCGCATCGTCTCGACCTGGCCTGCGAGACGCGCGAGGCCCTCGCGCCGGTCGGCGACGGCACGCACCGCGGCCAGATGTGCGCGTTCGGCGGCCGCTGCAGCCTCCTCCTGCGCGGCGAGCTGCTCGCGGGCCGCCTCGAGGGCTCCGTGCGCGATCTCGACGGCCTCGACCAGTTCCGCTTCCTCGGCGGCGATCCGGTCGGCACGGGCTTCCATCTCGTCGGGATCCTGACCGGAACGGTCCTCGGGTTCGGCGTGCAGGTGCCGGGCGCGTTCCTGCGCGACCCGCACGGTCGCCGAGACGCGCTCGGCGAGGGCGGACAGGCGGAACCAGGTCTGCGACGCCGCTTCGGCACCGGGGGTGAGCTGCGCGAGGGCCTGTTCGTGGCGGGCGAGTTCGGCGTTAGCGTCGTCGAAGGCCGCGAGCACGGTGTCGAGCCGCTCCCGGACCATCTTTTCCTGCTCGTCGTGCCCGGCGAGTTCGGCGCGGCGCGTGACGAGGTCGTCGGCGGCCAGACGTAACCGCGCGTCGCGCAGGTCGGCCTGGATGGTCTGGGCGCGACGCGCGACCTCGGCCTGCCGGCCGAGCGGTTTGAGCTGGCGGCGCAGCTCGGCGGTGAGGTCGGTGAGGCGCGCGAGGTTGGCCTGCATCGAGTCGAGCTTGCGCAGCGCCTTTTCCTTGCGCTTGCGGTGCTTGAGGACGCCGGCGGCCTCCTCGATGAAGGCGCGTCGGTCCTCCGGGCGGGATTCGAGGATCGCGGCGAGGCGGCCCTGACCGACGATGACGTGCATCTCGCGGCCGATACCGGAGTCGGACAACAGTTCCTGTACGTCCATGAGACGGCAGGAACTGCCGTTGATCTCGTATTCGCCCGCGCCGTCGCGGAACATGCGGCGAGTGACGGAGACCTCGGAGTACTCGATGGGCAGCGCACCGTCGGAGTTGTCGATGGTGAGCGTGACCTCGGCGCGTCCGAGCGGCGGGCGGCCGGCGGTTCCGGCGAAGATGACGTCCTGCATCTTGCCGCCGCGCAGGGCCTTGGCGCCCTGCTCCCCCATCACCCAGGTGAGTGCGTCGACGACGTTCGACTTGCCGGACCCGTTGGGGCCCACCACACAGGTGATACCCGGTTCGAAACGGAGAGTCGTCGACGAGGCGAAGGACTTGAAGCCCTTCAACGTCAGACTCTTGAGGTACATGGGTGAGAACTCTACCGGCGGGTTGTGACCGCTTTCCTAGGCCGGGTGCACCGCGCGGACCGTCCCGTCGAAACCGGTCGTGTACAGGACGTTCGGGTCCCAGCCCGGTCCCGAACCGAAGGCGAGCGAGGACATCAGTGGGATGCCCTCGGCGATGCGGCAGCTGTGCCCGGTCGCCGGATCGACCCGCAGGACCGCGCCGGCGAGGTTGAGCGCGATGTACAGCGCGCCGTCGGGACCGATCGTGAGGTCGTCGGGCATAGAGAGCAGCCCCGGCCCGGGCAGGTCGATGCTGCGCACGGGTCCTTCGAGGTCGCGTGCGTCGAGGATGTGGAGCCGGTTGACGTTCTCGAAGGTCGTCACGGTGTAGACGGTGTCGCCGTCGACGGCGATGCCGTTGACGGATCCGAGATCGGTACGGACGACGCGGGCCTCGCCACCGCCGGCGGGCACGAGGGTGAGTCCGACCTCGCCGAGATCGCGTGAGGTGAGCATCGATCCGTCCGACAGCTGGCCGAGGCCGTTGGGCATGACCAGCCCGGTGCCGTGGGTGCCGCGTTCACCCGTGTCGAGGTCGAGCGTGTCGATCGTGCCGTCGGCGATCCCGGCCAACCCCGAGACGGTCGTGTTGCCCACGTTCAGGTACACGGTGGGAACGTCGACGACGATGCCGCCCGGACCGGTCACCTCGGACAGCACGGTGGTCACGCTGCCGTCGGGAGTGATCCGGCGCAGCGCTCCGGGGCCGACGAAGGAGGTGTCCGAGACGAGCAGACCGCCCCGCTCGTCGAACGCCAGGTTCTCGAGGACACCGAGCCCCGACGCGACCGTCGTGACGGACCGCGGTGCGCAGGCAGCCGGAACGAACGCCGCCGGTGCTGTGGCAGCGGGACCGGCCGCCGCCGGTGCTGCGGCAGTGGGACCGGCCGCCGCCGGTGCTGCGGCCAGGGGTGCCACTGCCACAGCGGCGGCTGCTGCCGCCACCATCGTCGAACGTGCACGCCTGCCCATATGTCTCCCCCTCGCCGACCGCGACCCCCCGGCCGCTTGCACCCGATCGGGGCAGGATACCAAGCCGAACGGACAAACAGGACGGATGTCAGCGTTCGACGAAACCGTCGAGGTCGCCGCGCGCGGGATCCCACGATTCGACGACGAGCCGCACCTCACCGGGGGTGTCGCCGGATCGCAGCCACGCGAGGAGCTGTTCGAGTGCCGGCCGGGGGCCTTCGGCCACGACCATGACGCGACCGTCGGGATGATTCGTCGCGTGCCCGACGAGACCGAGTTCGAGTGCGCGGGCACGCGTGAACCAGCGGAAACCGACCCCCTGGACGCGGCCGTGCACCCACGCCGTGAGCCGTTCGACGTCTGCGGGGGCGCTCATCGATCAGTCCTCGGGGGTGATCGTCAGCGAGACCTCGGTGCCCGCCTCGAGGGTGCGGCCCACCGTGCACACCTTGTCGACGGAGCGTTCGACGAGGGCGATGAGGCGGTCCCGTGCGTCTGCGTCGAGCTCCGACAGGTCGAGGATCATCTCCTCCTCGAGGTGCGGGTAGACCTCGTTCTCGCGGTCGGCGGCACCGGAGACGCGGATCGTCGCGTCGTAGTCGTCGCCGAGTCGGCGGGACAGCGGGAAGTCCGAAGCCATGCCGGAGCACGCGGCGAGCGCGATCTTGAGCAGCTCGCCCGGGGTGAAGACGCCCTCGACGCTCTCCGAGCCGATGAGCACCTCGGCGCCGCGGGAGCTGCGTCCGGTGTAACGGCGCGTGCCGGTGCGCTCGACCCACAGCTCGGTGGTGGGAAGGTCGGAAGTCTGGTCAGCCATGGAGGAAATCCTGCCATGTCCCGTCGACCGCGATGTCGCGCAGGATGGTCACGAAGTCCTCGACCTCGGCGGACGACGCGTCGGCACTGCGTCGCAGCACTCCGACCGGTTCGACGGTGCCCGCGGTGGGTAGGTCCAGGCGCCGGACCACGCCGTCGGCGAGGTCGTCCCGGGCTGCGCGTTCGGTGGTGATCCACACGGCGTCGCTGCGCCGCACCACCCCGCGTGCCACGGCGAGGTCGAGTGTCTCGATCAGCCCGACCGGCAGTCGCAGGCCGTGACGTTCGAACAATGCCTCGGTCGCGTGGCGCGGTACGGTTCCGCTGGTCGCGACCACCAGGGGGTGTTCGAGCGTGTCGGCGACGGAGACGGAACGCCCGGCGAGGGGGTGGCCGGGCCGGACGACGAGGATCAGCGTCTCCGCGTACAGGAGCTCGAACGACAGCCCCACCATCCGGGACGGTTCGGCCATGCGCCCGAGGACGACGTCGAGGGCGCCGGCGGCGAGCGCCGACAGCAGGACGGCATTGGGGTCGGTGCGGATCCGGATGTCCAGATCGGCGCGCACGCGGCGCAGCTCCGCCAGAGCTTCGGGGAGTACGTACCCGGCCACGGTGGGTAGTGCCCCGATCCGCAGCGGCTCGCGGGCGGGTTCGGCCGCTCCCGCCAGTGCGGCCACAGCTGCGTCCAGTGAGGTGGTGACGTCCTGCGCGTATCGCAGGAAGCGGTGACCCGCCGCGGTGAGGCGCGCACCGTGTCGGCCGCGGTCGAGGAGTTTCGCTCCGGCGAGCACCTCGAGCTCGTTGAGTGTCTTCGTGACGGCCGGCTGACTCAGCTGCAACAGCTCGGCGGCCCGACCGACCTGACCCTCGCGCGCGACGGTGACGAAACATCTCAGGTGCCGGAGGCGGATGCGTCGCACCTGCTCCGGGACGGACGAGGACGGACCGAACGCGGATTGCATTACTGAAAGTTATGAATCAACTGCCGTTTTGTCAATTTACATGAGTTTTTATTCACCTTATGGTTGTGTCCACAGCTCAGAGATCGGAGATCGCATGTCCACCGGCGAATACGTCGAGCGCGACCACACACTGCACCCACCCGCGCTCACCCCCGGCTACCGCACGTCGGTGCTGCGCGCACCGCGCAACGCGCTCATCACGCCGAAGCCGACCCTGTCGGAGATCACCGGACCTGTCTTCCGCAGCGACGAGCTCGGCGCCCTCGACAACGACCTGATCCTGAACTTCTCGAAGGACGGCCTGCCGATCGGTGAGCGCATCATCGTCCACGGCTTCGTCAAGGACGAGTTCGGCAATCCGGTCGAGGGCGCACTCGTCGAGGTGTGGCAGGCCAACGCCGGTGGCCGGTACCGCCACAAGAAGGACACCTATCTCGCTCCCATCGATCCGAACTTCGGCGGTTGCGGGCGGATGCTCACGGACGCGAACGGCTACTACCAGTTCCGGACGATCAAACCCGGCGCATATCCGTGGGGCAACAGCCGCAACGCCTGGCGCCCGGCGCACATCCACGTGTCGATCCTCGGCCGTGGGTGGGCCCAGCGCCTGATCACCCAGCTGTACTTCGAGGGCGACCCGCTCATCGAGAAGTGCCCGATCGCGCGGACGATCCCGACCGTGGATCAGCTCCGCAGCCTGATCGCCCAGGAGGCCCCCGCCTCCAACGCGCCGTTCGACGCCCGCGCCTACCGCTGGGACATCACCCTGCGCGGTCGCCGCGCCACCTTCTTCGAGAACACCGACCTCCCGGGAGCCCCGCGATGAGCCTGCCCACCGATCCCTACCGGCCCGTGCCCCCGCTGCTCCCCCGCGCGATGGTCACGCGTTTCCCGGAAACGCCCTCGCAGACCGGCGGCCCGTACGTCCACATCGGGCTCGCGCCGCAGCAGGCCGGCTTCGACATCTTCGACAACAACTTCGGCAACGTCCTCGTCACCGACGAGACCGAGGGCGAGCGAATCGTGTTGGAGGGCCGCGTCATCGACGGCACCGGCACCCCGGTGCGCGACGCCCTGCTCGAGAACTGGCAGGCGAACGCGCACGGCCGGTACGCACATCCGGACGACGCACAGGACAAGGATCTCGATCCGAACTTCCGCGGCTGGGGACGCACCGGCGGCGACTTCGAGACGGGCGTGTTCACGATCGAGACGATCAAGCCCGGGGCCGTCACCAACCCCGACGGCTCCGTCTCGGCACCCCACATCCTGCTGGTGATCTTCGCGCGCGGAATCAACCTCGGGCTGCACACGCGGGTCTACTTCGAGGACGAGGCCGGGCTCAACGCCGAGGATCCCGTCCTGAAGGGCATCGAATGGGAGGTGCGGCGCAACACCCTGATCGCGTCGCGTTCCGAGCGCGACGGACGCACCGTCTACACGATCGACATCCGGCTGCAGGACACTCCGGACGGTGGCGCCGAGACGGTCTTCTTCGACATCTGAACCACCACCTTTCCGAACGGCCCGGTATGCGCGTGCGCTACCGGGTCGTTCGCGGTCGTGGCTGACACTTCGGGCAGCTGTACGACGAGCGGTTCATGAACTTCTCGCGGCGGATCGGCGCGCCGCAGCGTCGGCACGGCTCGTTCTCGCGTCCGTAGACGTTCAGGGAACGCTCGAAGTAGCCGGACTCCCCGTTGACGTTGACGTACAGGGCGTCGAACGACGTACCACCCTGCCCGAGGGCCTCCGCCATCACCTCGGTGGCCGCATCGAGAGCCGACCGGAGCTTCGGACGCGACAGCGCGTCGGTGGGCCGGTTCCCGTGAATCCTTGCGCGCCACAGCGCTTCGTCGGCGTAGATGTTGCCGATGCCGGAGACGACGGTCTGGTCGAGCAGCGCACGCTTGATCTCGGTGTGCTTGGTGCGCAGCACGGCCACGACCGCATCCGGGTCGAACCGGGGATCCATCGGGTCGCGGGCGATGTGCGCGACCGGCAGCGGCAGACGATCACCGTCCACCTCCACGAGCGGGGCCAGGGCCCAGCCTCCGAAGGTGCGCTGGTCGACGAAACGCAGATCGGCACCGTTGTCGAGGACGGCGCGGATACGCAGATGCTTCTCGTCCGGCACGGTCGGAGGCTGCACGAGCATCTGCCCGCTCATCCCCAGATGCACCACGAGAGCCAGATCGGCCGGTTCGAGCACGAGCCACATGTACTTGCCGCGGCGCTCGACCGAAGCGACCTTCTGACCGGTCACCTGCAGTGCGAGATCGCGCGGACCGGGCTCGTGCCGTCGGACGGCACGCGGATGCAGCACCTGCACCGAGTCCACAGTCGCGCCGACGACGTGCGCGTCGAGTCCGCGACGGACCACCTCGACCTCGGGAAGTTCGGGCACCTGCGGTCAGTTGTCCTCGGTGGGCGTGTCGGCGGATCCGGACTGCTGGTCGGAAGCCCCGGCATCACCGGTCTCGGCAGCAGTGCCCTCGGTCAGCGCGTTCCATGCGGCCGACGCGGCCTTCTGCTCGGCTTCCTTCTTGGTGCGTCCGACACCGGTGCCGTAGGGATTGCCACCGATGAGGGCGGTGGCGGTGAATTCCTTGTCGTGATCCGGACCGGTGGCGGTGATCTCGTAGGCGGGAACACCGAGACCGCGCTCGGCGGTGAGTTCCTGCAGACTCGTCTTCCAGTCCAGACCGGCACCGAGGCGCGGGCCGCGTTCGAGCAGCGCGGCGAACAGGCGCAGAACCACTTCGCGCGCGACATCGATGCCGTGCGCGAGATGGACGGCGCCGAGGAGCGATTCCATTCCGTCGGCCAGGATGCTGGCCTTGTCGCGTCCGCCCGTCAGTTCCTCGCCCTTGCCGAGCAGGAGATGCACTCCGAGCCCGCCTTCTCCGAGGCCGCGCGCCACCTCGGCGAGCGCGTGCATGTTGACAACGCTCGCGCGGATCTTGGCGAGTTCGCCCTCGGACTTGTCCGGGTGGGTGAGGTAGAGCTTTTCGGTCACCGCGAGCCCGAGGACGGCATCGCCGAGGAACTCGAGACGTTCGTTGGTGGGCAATCCGCCGTTCTCGTAGGCGTACGAGCGGTGGGTGAGCGCCAAGGACAGGAGTTCTGCGTCCAGAGGCACGCCGAGGGCGGCGAGGAGAGACTCGTGGCTCTCTTCGCCGCCCTCGGTAGCTGTTTCGGAGGACTTGCTCGTCACGTGAATACCGATTAGACGGGCGCGGTCACCTGACGGCCGTTGTAGGTGCCGCACGACGGGCACGCCACGTGGGGCAGCTTCTTCTCTCCGCAACCCCGGTTCGGGCAGGTGACGAGCGTCGGCGCAGTGGTGTTCCACTGGCTGCGCCGCGACCGGGTGTTGGAACGCGACATTCTGCGCTTGGGGACGGCCACGTCTACTTCTCCTCGTTGTTCGAGCTGTCGATTTGACTGCTGGGTTCTTCGGAGCCCGCGCCGAACTTGGCTGCCAACCCAGCCCAGCGAGGATCCATTGTCTCATGACGGTGCCCGGATTCTGCAATCGCCAGGCGAATGCCGCATTCGGGGCACAATCCCGCACAGTCGTCACTACACAACGGCTGCAGCGGAAGTTCCAGACCAACCGCGTTCACGAGGACCGGTTCGAGATCGATCAGATCGTTCTCGACGCGGTACACCTCGTCGTCCTCGGTGGTCTGCTCAGTGACGCTGTTCGGGTAGGCGAACAGCTCGGTGAGGTACACGTCCACCGGCTCGGTGAACGACTCGAGGCATCGAGAGCACTCGCCGAGGGCGTCGACACGAACACTACCGGTGACCAGGACGCCCTCGGACACCGACTCCAGGCGGAGATCGAGATCGATCTCGGAGCCTTCCTCGATCGCGATCAGATCGAGCCCGATGCGCGAGGGTGACGGCACCTTCCGCTCGACCGTACGCATCGAACCGGGCCGGCGGCCCAGGGAGAGCGTGTCGAACACCAGCCCCGAGTCCCGGCCGGAACGGGACGTGCTGGAATCACGGGTGGACACGGGGAACTCACCTTCTTCGGACGACGCAGGACACGACTCGGTCGTGATAGGGCAACCGCTCCATGATACGCGATGGGCGGCAGGAGCGAAAATCCCGCGGGTCAGCGGCGACGGCTCGCCCGGTGGTCGGCCTCCGCGAAGTCGGGAGCACCCGACAGCCGCAGCTGCTGCCGGCCGCGGCCGACGGACCGCAGCGTGGTGCCGAGCAGTTCCTCGAACTCTCCCAGCTTGCCGTCGATGTACTCGTCGCACTCCGTCCGGAGACGGTCGGACTCGGCGTGGGCCGAATCGATGACACGCGCCGACTCGGCGTGTGCGGCCTGCACGACCTCGGTCTGCGACACCAGACGTGCCTTCTCGGCCTCGCCCTCGGCCACGGAACGCTCGTAGGACGCCTGCCCGGACTCGACCAGACGGTCGGCCTCGACGCGGGCACGTCCGGTCACGCTCTCGTACTGCTTGTTGCCCTCGGCGACGAGATCGTCGGCCTCGGCCTGCGCATCGCGCACCAGTTCCTCGGCGTGGGCGCGGGCCTCCTTGACCATCCGGTCCGCTTGGGCCTTCGCGTCCGCGAGCATGCGGTCGGCGTCGGCGCGCGCGTCCTCGAGGAGGGTGCGTGCCTCCTCGTCGGCGTCCCCGACCGTCTTGTCGGCCTGAGCCCGCGCGTCGTTGATCAGCTTGTCACGGTGATCGAGGACGTCCTGCGCGTCGTCGAGTTCGGGCGGCAACGCATCGCGCACGTCGTCGAGCAATTCGAGGACATCGCCGCGCGGTACCACGCAGCTCGCCGTCATCGGAACGCTACGTGCCTCTTCGACGATTGCGACCAGCTCGTCGAGTGCCTCGAATACCCGGTACACGCCCAACCCCAATCACTCGCTCGACACGACCGGTGCGGCCGCGCCGCCGTCCAGTCTGCCGCAGCGCAGGGCACGCTCGTGTGCCCTGCGCTCGGTGTGTCGGGATACGGCCGTCACAGGCCGTGCGGAGGTCCGGTCTATTTCGCGGCGGCTCGCTCGGCCAGGCGCGTGAGCAGACGATCGTGCACGGAGCCCGGCAGCATCTCGGAGACGTCGCCACCGTAGGTCGCGACCTCCTTGACGAGCGAGCTCGAAAGGTAGCTGTAGACCGGGTTGGTGGCGACGAACAGCGTGTCGACGCCGGTGAGCTTGTGGTTCATCTGCGCCATCTGCAGCTCGTAGTCGAAATCGTTGGCGCCGCGCAGGCCCTTGACGATCGCGGTGATCCCCCGCTCGCGGGCGTAGTCGACGAGCAGGCCCTGCCAGGCGTCGACCGTGACGTTCGGCAGGTGCGACGTGGCCTCGGTGAGCATCTCGAGGCGTTCGTCGATCGTGAACATCCCCTGCTTGTTGGGATTGATCGTGACGGTCACGACGACCTCGTCGAACTGGGCCGAGACCCTGCCGATGACGTCGAGGTGTCCGTTGGTGACCGGGTCGAAGGATCCTGGGCAGACCGCGCGGCTCATGACCCAGCACCGTAGCAGGTGGCGATTTCCACTCTCGTCTCGCCGTAGCGCTTCGACCTGCCGACCTCGAATCCCTGCGGCCACACCGTTTCCGGTGATCGCGACGACCGTTCGACCACGACGATCGAGCCGTCCTCGACCCAACCTCCGGACACCAGCGTCCCGAGCACGCCGGTGACGGCCTCCTCGGTCACGGCGTAGGGCGGGTCGGCCAGGACGAGGTCGTAGACGCGGTCGGGGGTGCCCGCAAGCACGGCGGATACCGGTGCGGTGCGCAGCACCGCACCGGACAGTCCGACCGTCGCGATGTTCTCGCGGATCACGCCCGCCGCCTTCGCGTCGGACTCGACGAGCATCGCGTGCTCGGCGCCGCGGGACAGCGCCTCGAGGCCGAGCGCCCCCGACCCCGCGTAGAGGTCGAGGACGGCGGCCCCGTCGATGTCCATGCGTGCGTCGAGCGAACTGAACAGGGCTTCGCGCACCCGTTCGGAGGTGGGCCGGGTTCCGCGGGGCGGCACCTTCAGGCGCCGCCCCCCTGCCCGGCCGGCGACGATCCGTGTCACTCGGCGCTGTCTCCCGTGGACACCTCGACGAGCAGGTCGCCACCTTCGACCTGTTGCACCGGCCCGATCGCGACGCGCGTGATGCGGCCGCCGCGCGGCGCGGTGATCGCGGCCTCCATCTTCATGGCCTCGATCGTGGCGACGGTGTCGCCCGCCGAGACGCTGTCGCCCTCGGACACGACGAGGGTGACCATGCCGGCGAACGGCGCCGCGACGTGACCGGGATGGTTGCGGTCGGCCTTCTCCGCGGCAGGGGTCTCCGCGGCCACCGAGCGGTCGCGCACCGACACCGGGCGCAGCTGCCCGTTGAGGATGCACATGACCGTGCGGTAACCCTTCTCGTCGGCATCGGAGATCGCCTCGAGGCCGATGAGCAGTTCGACACCCTTGTCCAGGCGCACCCGGTGCTCGTCGCCGTGCCGCAGACCGTAGAAGAACTGGTTGGCCGACAGCTCGGTGGTGTCGCCGTAGGTCTCGCGGTGCTGCTCGAACTCCTTCGCGGGGCCCGGGAAGAGCAGGCGGTTGAGCATGCGGCGACGCTCGTCGGACGAACCGCCGAGGGCCTTCTCCTCCTCCGGCGCGAGCGGGGTGATCGGCTTGGGCTCGGCGCGGCCCGACAGCGCCTTGCTGCGGAAGGGCTCCGGCCAGCCGCCGGCCGGGGTCCCGAGATCGCCGCGCAGGAAGCCGATCACCGAATCGGGGATGTCGTACTTGCCGGGCTCGGCGGCGAAGTCGTCGACCGAGACGCCCGCGCCCACGAGGTGCAGCGCGAGGTCGCCGACGACCTTGCTCGACGGCGTGACCTTGATCAGGCGGCCCAGGAGGCGGTCGGCGCCGGCGTAGGCGGCCTCGACTTCTTCGAATCGGTCGCCGAGGCCCAGCGCGATGGCCTGCTGGCGCAGGTTCGACAGCTGACCGCCGGGGATCTCGTGGGTGTAGACGCGGCCGGTCGGTGCGGGCAGCCCCGACTCGAACGGTGCGTACACCTTGCGCAGCGCCTCCCAGTACGGCTCGAGATCGCACACGGCCTGCAGGTCGAGACCGGTGTCGAACTCGCTGTTCGCCGCGGCGGCGACGATCGCCGACAGGGCGGGCTGGCTCGTCGTACCGGCCAGCGCCGCGGACGCACCGTCGACGGCGTCGGCACCGGCGTGCCAGGCCGCAAGGTAGGTGGCGAGCTGACCGCCCGGGGTGTCGTGCGTGTGCACGTGCACCGGCAGATCGAAGTTGCTCCGCAGCGCCGACACGAGCGTCGCGGCGGCCGGGGCGCGCAGCAGACCCGCCATGTCCTTGATGGCCAGGACGTGCGCACCGGCCTCGACGATCTCCTCGGCCAGACGCAGGTAGTAGTCGAGCGTGTAGATCGACTCGTTCGGGTTCGACAGGTCGCCGGTGTAGGACATCGCGACCTCGGCGAGGGTGGTGCCGGTCTCGCGCACCGCGTCGATTGCCGGACGCATCTGGTCGACGTTGTTCAGCGCGTCGAAGATGCGGAAGATGTCGATGCCGGTGTCGGTGGCCTCCTGCACGAAGGCGCGGGTGACGGCCTCCGGGTAGGGGGTGTAGCCGACGGTGTTGCGTCCGCGCAGCAACATCTGCAGGTTGATGTTCGGGATCGCCTCGCGCAGCGCCGCGAGCCGCTCCCACGGATCCTCGTGCAGGAAGCGCAGTGCGACGTCGTAGGTCGCGCCGCCCCACGCCTCGATCGACAGCAGTTGCGGCGTCATCCGGGCCACGTGCCCGGCCACCGTCAGCAGGTCCTTGCTGCGCACGCGGGTCGCGAGCAGCGACTGGTGGGCGTCGCGGAAGGTGGTGTCGGTGACGCCGATCGCCTTCTGGTCACGCAGCGCACGGGCGAAGCCCTCGGGTCCGAGCTCGAGCAGACGCTGACGCGAACCGGCCGGCGGCTCGGCGTTCAGGTCGATCGCGGGCAGCTTGTCGTGCGGGTAGACCGTCGTGGTGCGCTCGCCGTGCGGCTTGTTCACCGTCACGTCGGCGAGGTACCGCAGGATCTTGGTGCCGCGGTCGGCGGACGAGCGCAGAGTCAGCAGGTGCGGGCGCTCCTCGATGAACGAGGTGTTGACGTTGCCGCCGCGGAAGTCCTCGTCGTCGAGCACCGCCTGCAGGAACGGGATGTTCGTGGCGACACCGCGGATACGGAACTCGGCGACCGCGCGGCGCGCGCGGGCGACGGCGGTCTCGAAGTTGCGGCCGCGGCAGGTGAGCTTGACGAGCATCGAGTCGAAGTGGGCGGAGATCTCCGCGCCGACCGAGGTGCCGCCGTCGAGACGGATACCGGCACCGCCCGGAGTGCGGTAGCCGGTGATGCGGCCGGTGTCCGGACGGAACCCGTTGGCCGGGTCCTCGGTGGTGATGCGGCACTGCAGCGCCGCGCCGCGGATGGTGATGCCCTCCTGCGACAGGCCCAGTTCCTCGAGCGACTCGCCTGCGGCGATACGCAGCTGGGACTGCACAAGGTCGACGTCGGTGATCTCCTCGGTGACCGTGTGCTCGACCTGGATACGCGGGTTCATCTCGATGAACACGTGGTTGCCGCGTTCGTCGACGAGGAACTCGACGGTGCCCGCGCACTGGTAGCCGATCTCCTTGGCGAAGGCGACGGCGTCGGCGCAGATGCGGTCGCGAAGCTCGGGATCGAGATTCGGGGCGGGGGCGAGCTCGATGACCTTCTGGTGGCGGCGCTGCACCGAGCAGTCGCGCTCGTACAGGTGGATGACGTTGCCGTGCTTGTCGGCGAGGATCTGCACCTCGATGTGCCGCGGGTTGACCACGGCCTGCTCCAGGAAGACGGTGGGATCACCGAAGGCCGCGTCGGCCTCGCGGGAGGCGGCTTCGATGGCCTCGCGCAGTTGGGAGGGCTCGGCGACCCGGCGCATGCCGCGTCCGCCACCGCCGGCGACAGCCTTGACGAAGACCGGGAAGTTCATCGTTTCCGAGGCGGCGACCAGCTCGTCGACGTCCGACGACGGCTCCGACGACGCCAGCACCGGGAGGCCGGCGGCCTTCGCCGAGGCGATCGCGCGGGCCTTGTTGCCCGTCAGTTCGAGGATCTCCGCCGACGGACCGACGAAGGTGATGCCCGCTTCGGCGCACGCCGCGGCGAGGTCCGGATTCTCGGAGAGGAAGCCGTAGCCGGGGTAGATCGCGTCGGCACCGGCCGACACGGCCGCTTCGACGATCTTCTCGACCGACAGATATGCGCGGACCGGGTGCCCCTCCTCACCGATCTGATAGGCCTCGTCGGCCTTCAACCGGTGCAGGGAGTTCCGGTCTTCGTACGGGAACACCGCGACCGTCCCGGCGCCCAGTTCGTAGGCGGCACGGAATGCGCGGATCGCGATCTCGCCACGGTTGGCGACAAGCACTTTCGAGAACATTGGTCGACGGTACCGCGACGTAACATGCCGCCTTCGACGCGCGTTCCACATCGTGGGACAAGGCGCCCGGATGGCACGACTGGAACGATGCAGTCGGCCCCGTCGTAACACGGCGTCAACATGCCGGGCACGGCCACCGAAACCTCACCGCGGGTTCTGCGGCACGGTGTACGGAACGTAACTCAGGACTTGTCGAGATAGGCCACGCGCTCGGCGTCGAGCGCGGCCCGCACCATGCTTGCGAGCCCCGGGTGGTGTTCGAGGCCAGGATCCTTCTCCGTCACCGTCCGGGAGAAGTCGCGAGCCGCCTCGATGACGTCGGCGTCGTCGACGAGCGAGAGTAACCGCAGCGTCGACACGGTGCCGGACTGGGCGACGCCGAGGACGTCGCCCTCCCGGCGCAACTGCAGGTCGAGCTGGGCGAGTTCGAACCCGTCGGTGGTGCCGGCGACGGCCTCGAGCCGCATCATCGTCGGGGTCGCGGGCTTCGCGTCGGTCACGAGCAGGCACAGGCCCTGATGGCCGCCACGACCGACGCGACCCCGCAGCTGGTGCAACTGGCTGACACCGAACCGGTCGGCATCGACGATCACCATCACGGTCGCGTTCGGCACGTCGACACCGACCTCGACGACGGTCGTGCACACGAGCACGTCGAGCTCCGCGGCATTGAAGGCCTGCATCACCGCGTCCTTCTCGTCGCCGGGGAGGCGACCGTGCAGCAGCCCCACCCTCAGATCCCGCAGCGGACCGGAAGTGAGGAACTCGAACTGCTCGAGCACAGAGACGGTTTCGGGCGGGGCCTGCTTACCCTTCCCCGATCCCGACGGCTCGGGCCCGTCCGGATCGAAGAGCGCGTCGTCGTCGGAATCGCCGTCGCCGATGCGGGAACACACCACGTAGGCCTGCCGCCCCTCGGCGACCTCCTCGCGGATGCGTTCCCACGCGCGGTCGACCCACTTCGGATGCACCTTCGCCGGCACCACGCGGCTGACGATCGGCGACCGTCCTCTGGGGAGTTCGCGCAGGGTCGAGACCTCGAGGTCGCCGAGCACCGTCATCGCGATGGTGCGCGGGATGGGTGTTGCGGTCATCACCAGCACGTGCGGGGACGCGCCGTCGCGACCCCGCGAGCGCAGTGCGTCGCGCTGTTCGACACCGAAGCGGTGCTGCTCGTCGATCACCACCAGGCCGAGGTCGAAGAACTGCACCGTGTCCTCGATCAGCGCGTGCGTGCCGATGACGATGCCGGCATCGCCCGTCACCGCCTCGTTGAGCGCGGCCCGCTTGCGTGCGACCCCCATCGAGCCGGTCAGCAGGGTCACGCGGGTCGCGAGTTCGTGAGCGCCGAGTTCGCCCGCCGCGGCGAGATCGCCCAGCATCTTCGTGAGCGAGCGCGCGTGCTGCGCCGCGAGCACCTCGGTGGGTGCGAGCAACGCGCACTGCCGACCGGAGTCGATCACCTGCAGCATCGCCCGTAGCGCCACGATGGTCTTGCCGGAACCGACCTCGCCCTGGAGCAGCCGGTTCATGGGGTGTTCGCGTGCGAGATCGGCCGCGATCTCGTCGGCCACCGAGAGCTGCCCGGCCGTCAGTTCGAAGGGCAGCCGCCGGTCGAACTCGTCGGCGATCCCGCCCTCGCGGCGCGGGCAGGACGGCGCCGACCGCACCTCGACGTCGTGCCGGCGTCCGGCGAGCACGAGCTGCACCGCGGCGGCCTCGTCGAACCGCAGACGGTCGCGTGCCCGGTCGATCTCCTGCTTCGTGTCGGGCAGGTGGATCGAGCGGAGCGCCTCGTCGAGGCCCACGAAGCCGTGCTCGTCGCGCACCCACTCGGGCAGCGGATCGTCGACGTGGTCGAGCTGGTCGAGCACCTGCCGCACGCAGCGCATGACGGTCCACGACTCGACCTCGCGGGTCGCGCGGTACATCGGGATCAGCGCGCGGTCGAAGACCGACATGTCGACTCCCGATCCGTCCTGCGCGGTGCGGGCGAGACCCGCCAGGGCGCCGGCGCCCCGCACCCGCGCGGGGGTCGCCGAGACCAGGTCCTCGGCGTCGCGCGGTTCGGGCAGCACGAGATAGCTCGGATGGGTCAGGCTCCACTTGTCGCGGAAGTACTTCACGGTGCCGGAGAACATCGCGCGCACGCCGGGCTTGATGTTGTGCTTGACCCGGTGCGGGTTGAAGAAGGTGACGTCGATGCTGTGGCGATCGGAGCGCAACCGCACCGCGAGGCGTTTGCCGGCGCGGGATTTCATCGGCACCTCCTGCGCCGACTCGACCCGCGCGATGATCGTGATGTGCTGGCCCTCCGCGGGCTGGCTCTCGCCGAGTTCGGCGCCCTGGGTGGCGTAGCGGTGCGGATAGTGCCTCAGTAGATCCTCGACGGTGGTCATCCCGAACGCGTCGTGCAAGGCGTCCGCCGTCTTGCGGCCGAGGACATGATCGAGCCGGTCCGCGAGTGTCGCCACTGCCGTCCCTTCCGCTACTCCTGCGGTGGCCTCGCGGCGCACCGGCTACTCGACGCCCAGCTGCAGCAGGTCGCCGCGCTGACCGCCCTGGTAGACCACCACGTCGATCTCCGGGTGACGGCGATCGAGGTGGGCGGCCAGTTGCTCGACGAGTCCGTCGGGGGCGTCGGCGCCGACCAGCATCGTCACGAGCTCGCCGCCCGCGGCGAGAATCCTGTCGAGCAGCGACGCTCCCGCTGTCACCAGATCATGCTCGATCACTACGACATCATGGCCGGCCAGTCCGAGACTGTCGCCGGGCTCGCACGTTCCGACCCAGGTCAGCGCGCGTTCGTTCGCGTACCGCAGCGATCCCCAGCGCACGCACGACGCCGCCTCCGACATCGCGAAGGCGTCGTCGACCGTCGCGCGCATCGGATCGTGCACGGCCAACGAGGCCAGCCCCTGGACGACGGAGGAGGACGGCAGGAACATCACGTCACGGTCGTCCCGCCGCGCCCGGGCGCCCACGGCGACGACGTCCTGCGCGGAGAGCGCACCGTTGGGCAGCACCAGGACGTCCCGGCTCGGCAGTGCCCGGATCGCCTCGAGCAGTTCGTCCGGGGCTGAGATCTCCTCGGCCCGCAGCACCCGGGCACCCTCCGCCTCGAACAGTTCGGCCGCGCCCTCGCCGCCCACCACTGCGAGGACCGCCCGGGACTGTTCCTCCGCCGACTCGGCACGGACCCGGGCGGGAGCCGTGCCCAGCGCCACGGGACCGTCGCCGCACCCGCGACGCGCGGACTCGAGCGCGAAGCACGTGATGTCGATGCGGCTCAGCGACCCCGCCGCGAGACCGGCCTCCACGGCAGCTCCGGGCTCGCAGCAGTGCACGTGAACGGACCAGCACCCCGATCCCCCGGACACGATCGCGACCGAGTCGCCGAGCGCGTCGAGGGAGGACCTCAAGGCATCCATGCGCGCGTCGTCGGAATTCCCGACGAGATACATCACTTCGTACTCCTGCTGGTCGCTGTCGTGACGTTCGTCGACGATCTCGGGTTCGACGACAGGCCGCGAGGTGCCGGCGAGCACCATCCGGCGATCGGGCCGTATTCCGGTGGTGACCTCCACCAGGCAGTCGAGCAGCACGAGCAGGCCGAGGCCGCCGGCGTCGACGACCCCTGCCTCGGCGAGGACGTCGAGCTGGGTGGTGGTGCGCTGCAGCGCGTCGGCGGCGGCGTCGGCACTCGCGACGGCGACATCGCACACGGTCGCATCCGTCTCCGAGGCGACGCGGGTCGCGCCCTCGGCCGCAGCTTCGAGGACGCTGACGATGGTGCCCTTCGCGGGTGCGCTGAGCGCTCCGGTCACGAGCGTCGCGGCGTTGGAGAAGGCGGCGGCGAGGTCCCGGGCGCCGACCGTCGTCAGTCCCGCGATCGCGTCGGCGAGACCGCGCAGTGCCTGTGCCAGGATGATCCCGGAATTGCCCCGCGCCCCGGCGAAGGCACCACGCGCGAGCCCTTCGGCGACGTCGGATGCGGTGAGCGCGCCGTCCACGGGCCCGCCGATCCGGGCCGCCGCGGCCTGCAGGGTGATCAGCAGATTGTTTCCGGTGTCCCCGTCGGGCACCGGGAAGACGTTGAGCGAGTTGATCTCCGCTCGGCGCTGTTCGAGCGCTTCCACACCGAACTCGACCCACCGGCGCAGCGCCCGCCCGTCCACCGTGTCCTCGGCTCCGAGCAACGATTCCACCCCCTTCGCCTCGTCCTGCGAGCATCGTCCACCTCTGCGATCGGTACCGTTGCGCACGGTGCCGAGCCCTGGCGAACAGGTTAGCCGCGAGTCGTCGCACCGTCCGGTTTGGCCAACCGCCCTCGAGTTCGCTAAGCTTGCCGGGTTGCCTCGCACGGGCGGCTCGTTCCCCGTGTTCGCAAGGCGAAACAACAGACAGAAGATCTATCCACTAGACACAAGGAGTTCGCGACATGGCTGCCGTCTGCGACGTATGCGCCAAGGGCCCCGGCTTCGGGAAGTCGGTCTCGCACTCGCACCGGCGTACCAACCGTCGCTGGAACCCGAACATCCAGAGCGTGCGCGCTCAGGTTGCACCGGGCAACACCCGCAAGATGAACGTGTGCACCTCCTGCCTCAAGGCCGGCAAGGTCGTCCGCGGCTGATTCCCGGTCGAGTCGTCGCGAAGGCCCCCTGCGCTGATTGCGCAGGGGGCCTTCGCCGTTCGATCCTGCGGCCCGATATCGTGCGGGAATGACCGAGAACCAAGTTTCCTTCCCCGACAGCGACTCTCTCCGTTCACTGGTGAGCGTGGAGGACCGCGTCCTGCGGATCGCCGTGGCGACCTCCGAGCACGGCACCTCCCTGTCCCCCGCAGGGATGGAGCAGGGCATCGCAGCCCTGCGTGCGGCAGGCCCGGAGATCGGCGCCGTGCTGCTCGTCGGTGAGGGTGCGAACTTCTGCGCGGGCGGCAACGTCCACGGATTCGCCGCGGCCGAGGACCGTGGCGCCCACCTGCTCGAGATCGCGAACCTTTTCCATGACTTCGTGCGCGCACTGGAGAAGGCGGCCGTGCCGGTCGTCGCCGCCGTGCACGGCTGGGCCGCCGGCGCCGGCATGAGCCTGGCGCTGCTCGCCGACATCGCGCTCGCCGGCCCCGGCACGAAGATGCGCGCCGCGTACCCGTCGATCGGCTTCTCCCCCGACGGCGGCATGTCGTGGACCCTGCCGCGGATCGTCGGCCCGTCGCGGGCACGGGAGATCATCATGACCGACGCCGTGATCGGCGCCGACGAAGCCGTGCGCCTGGGTCTGCTCAGCCGGCTCGTCGCCGACGGCGAGATCCAAAGCGAAGGGTTGCGACTCGCACGAACCCTCGCGCACGGCCCCACGCAGTCCTACGCCGCCATCCGCTCGCTCGTGGCGGGCTCGGCCGGACGATCGCTGTCCGACCACCTCGATGCCGAAGCCGCCTCGATCTCCGCGGCCGCGACGACGCCCACGGGTATCGAGGGTGTCGACGCCTTCGTCGCCAAGCGGCGTCCGGACTGGGATTCGGCCCGCGCCTGACATCCCGGCGGCGGATCGGTGGTCAGGGCAGTCGCCAGTCCACCGGTTCGCCGCCCTGCTCGACGAGCAGGGCGTTCGCGCGGCTGAACGGACGCGACCCGAAGAATCCGCGTGAGGCCGACAGCGGGGACGGGTGCGCCGACTTCACGGTGGGCACACCACCGAGCATGGGTTCGAGGGTCGCCGCGTCGCGGCCCCACAGGATCGCGACGAGCGGGGTACCGCGCGCGACCAGCGCGCGGATCGCCTGCTCGGTGACGGCCTCCCAGCCCTTGCCGCGGTGCGAGGCCGGCTGGCCCGGCGCGACGGTGAGGACCCGGTTGAGCAACAGGACACCGTGCTCGGTCCACGGCGACAGGTCGCCCGTGGAGGGCTGCGGCAGACCGAGATCGTCGGTGTACTCGCGGTAGATGTTGGCGAGACTGCGCGGGATCGGCCGGACGGCCGGAGCCACCGAGAAGCTCAGTCCCACAGCGTGACCCGGAGTGGGATAGGGATCCTGCCCGACGATCAGGACGCGGACGGACTCGAACGGCTGTGTGAAGGCACGCAGCACGTTCGGACCGGACGGCAGGTAACTGCGGCCCGCGGCGAGTTCGGCGCGGAGGAACTGCCCCATCGCGGTGATGTCACCTGCGACGGGTTCGAGTGCTCGCGCCCAGCCCGGGTCGACGAGTTCGGACAGGGGCCGACCGGCACGGGGCTCGTCCGCTCCCCCGTCCGCGGACTGTGTGTCGACGGTGTCGGCCACCTGTCACTCCTGGTCGATGCGGCGGAGAGCGGTCCGGTAGTAGGCGGCGTTCGCCGCATACATCTCGGCGTTGGGGTCGAATTCGTTCTCGGGGATCTCGTAGCCCTCGCGGACCTTCGCGGGGATGCCCATCGCCATGCGGCGGGGCGGAAGTTCGAAGCGCGGTGGGATCAGGGCGCCGGCGGCGACCTGCGCTCCGGCGCCGATGACCGATCCGTTGAGGACGAGCGAACCCGAGCCGATCAGCGCGCCGTCACCGATCGTGGAGCCCTCGATGTGCGCGTTGTGCCCGACGACGCACCGCGCGCCGATGACGGTGGCCTCGATCGCGGTGCAGTGGATGATCGTGCCGTCCTGGATGTTGGTCTTCTCCCCCACGGTGATCGTGCCGTAGTCCCCGCGCAGCACCGCCGAGGGCCACACGGAGGCACCGGCACCGAGGGTGACGTTGCCGATCACGACCGCGTCGGGGTGAACCCACGCGTCGGGATGGATATCGGGGACACGCTCGCCGAGTGCGTAGACAGCCATGACTGCAGAACCTATCTCGAGCGAACCCCACCCGAAGTGGTCGCCCTAGTGCCCAGCGCCCGCCGCAAAGCTCTCCCAGCCTCCGGATCCGTCGCGGCGCTGCCCGTCGACGGTGACGCCGAAGCCTTCCAGGACCACGCCGATCGGCCGCCATCCGTCCGGCAGTGCGACCTCGCGAGGGAAGCACGCTGCGAGGGCATGGTCCTCGCCGCCGGTGAGGATCCACTCCCACGGGTCGGCCGCCAGCACCCGACCGGTCTCGCGGAGTTGCGTGTCGGGAGCGAGCGCACCGGAGTCGAGGTCGATCGCGACCTCCGAAGCCGTGCAGATGTGCTCGAGATCGGCGACGAGACCGTCGGAGATGTCGGTGCATGCGTGGGCGCCTGCTGCGGCCGCTGCAGGACCTGCGGCGTAGGGCGGAGTGGGCACACGATGCGCCGCGACGAGTTCGGGGAAGTTCCGGTTGCCGGCCAGCAGTAGGGCCAGCCCCGCCGCGGAACGACCGATGCGACCGGCGAGGGCGACGACGTCGCCGGGGCAGGCGGTGGAGCGGAGCAGCGGTGGCCGTCCGTCGAGTTCGCCGAGCACGGTGACCGAGACGATCACCTGACCCGCTTGCACGAGATCGCCTCCCACGACTCCGGCGCCGATCTCCTCCGCAGCCTCCCCGATGCCCGCCGAGATGCCGTCGAGCACGGCGACGGGAGTCTCGGGCGGACAACCGAGGCCGACGACGAAGGCCGTGGGGCGGGCGCCGACCGCGGCGACATCGGCTCCGTTCTGGGCGACCGCCTTGCGTCCGACCTCTTCCGGGCTCGACCAGTCGAACCGGAAGTGACGTCCTTCGACCAGCATGTCGGTCGAGATCGCGATGCGCCCGTCGGATGCTGTCACGACCGCTGCGTCGTGGCCCGGCCCGACGAGTGTGCTGTCGGGTTGCCGCCGTGCTCTCACCGCGCGCTCGATCACTGGGAATTCGCCGATGTCGGCGACGGTGGGTCCGCTCGGGTTCGTCACGGTGACGGTCGCCTCTTTCTCGGTCGGCGGTGGGAGAGAGCCGGCACGTGCCCTGCTACGTTCGATCACGCTACCGCCCCCTGTCCCCGAGCCCGGATGCTGGACACGATGAACGACACCTCTGCTTCCGATCGCGAACCTTCCGACGACGCCCCCGTCGAGGCACCCGGATCGGACGGGATGCGACGCAGTCCCGCTCTGATCGCCACGGCGATCGCACTGCCCGTCGCCCTGCTGGTCGGAGTGGTGGTGGCGGCCGTGATCGTGTCGCAGTCACCAGTGAATACACCCGTGGGTCTCGGTCCCGTGCCCGCTCCGGAGGCGGAATCCGAATCCTGCTCGCAGTTGCTCGACGCGCTGCCGGAGGAGCTCGGCGACTACACGCGCGCCGAACTGGCCGATCCGGCACCGGTGGGTGCTGCGGCCTGGCAGTCGGACGACGGCGAGGAGGTCGTCCTGCGTTGCGGTCTCGACCGGCCCGACCAGTTCGACCGAGCGGCGGCGCTGCAGGTGATCGACGACGTGCAGTGGTTCGAGGTGTCGGGCGCCGAGCAGGGCATCCCGGCGAGTACGTGGTTCGCCGTCGACCGTCCGGTCTACGTGGCCTTGACCGTGCCCGACGGATCCGGGCCGACCCCGCTGCAGGACATCACGGCGACGATCTCCGCGGCGCTCCCGCAGCAGGAGATCGATCCGGCGCCGATCCGCTGAGCCGGACGGACGAGAAAGGTCGGCCCCGGCACCGTGGTGTGGTGCCGGGGCCGACCGTGTTCGTCGCCGCGTCGATCAGGACGCGTGCATGGTCCCCGTGCGCTGGTAGCGCTCGTGGAAGGAGAACGCCTCACCGAGCAGGTGCGGGGTGTGACCTGCTCCGGGGGTGGCTTCTGCGCGCTCGATGTAGTCGAGCAGTTCGGCGCGGTAGTCGGGATGCGCGCAGCGCTCCACGACGACCCGCGACCGACGGCGGGGGGACAGTGCGCGCAGATCGGCGAGACCCTGTTCGGTCACGATGACCTGCACGTCGTGCTCGGTGTGGTCGACGTGCGGCACCATCGGGACGATCGACGAGATCGCGCCGTCGCGGGCCGTCGACGGGCTCAGGAACATCGACAGGTAGCCGTTGCGCGCGAAGTCGCCGGAGCCACCGATGCCGTTCATGATGCGGGTGCCCATCACGTGGGTGGAGTTGACGTTGCCGTACACGTCGGCTTCGAGCATGCCGTTCATGGCGATGATGCCGAGTCGGCGGACGATCTCGGGGTGGTTGCTGATCTCCTGCGGCCGCAACATGATGTGGTCGCGGTAGAAGTCGATGTTCTCGACGAAGTCGTTCAGCCCCGCTTCGGACAGTGCGAGGGAAGTCGCCGAGGCGAACCGGACGGTGCCGTGTTTGACGAGGTCGAGCATGCCGTCCTGGATGACCTCCGAGTAGCAGGTCAGCCCCCGGTACGGTCCGCTGTCGAGACCGGCGAGAACGGCGTTGGCGACGTTGCCGACACCCGACTGCAGCGGAAGCAGCGTGTCGGCGGGCAGCCGTCCCGCGGCGACCTCGTGCGCGAAGAAGTCGAGGACGTGGTCGGCGATGGCCCGGCTGGTGGCGTCGGGCGCCGTGAGCGCGGTGGCGCTGTCGGGACGGTCGGTCTCGACGACCGCGACGACGCGTTCCGGATCGATCCGGAAGTAGGGCTGGCCGATGCGGTCCTCGACGTCGGTGAGGTCGATCGGACGACGGTTCGGGGGAAGCGCGGTGCCGTAGTAGACGTCGTGCACGCCGTCCATGGCGGCGGGGATCCACGAGTTGACCTCGAGGATCACCTTCTCGGCGACGTCGAGCCAGGTCTTGTTGTTACCGATGGACGTGGCGGGGATCAGCTCGCCCGTCTCCGTGATGCCGGAGATCTCGACGACGGCGACGTCGATGTGTCCGTAGTAGCCCTCCCAGACCTGCTGGGCGACGTGCGACAGGTGTATGTCGACGTAGTCCATCCGGCCTTCGTTGATCCGCCCTCGGGCGGTGGGCTCTGCCTGGTACGGCATACGCAGCGCGATTCCGTCGACGTCGGCGAGCATGCGCTCGGTGTCGGAGGCCACCGACGCTCCGGTGAGCAGGTTGATCCGGAAGTCGCCGCCGGTCGCCCGCGTGCGCCGGATGTGTTCGGCGAGGGCCGGGGTCACTGCCTTCGGGGTGCCTGCGCTGGCGAAGCCGCTGATGGCGACCGTGTCGCCGGGGCGAATCCACTGGACGGCGTCCTGAGCCGACACGATCTTCTTGCGGTAGGTCTCATGACGTACCCGAGCCTCGGCCGGGGTCACGACGACCGACTCCACAGACGGCGCTGCGGGGGATGAAAGGGCTGCGTACATGACGACGACCATAGCGGCGCGGATGATCCGCTCATCACACTCGGTCCGGAGCAGCGATCGCCGTCACCACTTCGGACACAGAGTGCCACGAGTCGCACTCCAAGATCGATGCAATCGGAAGTTGTTGTTTCGCAAGCTTTTACATCATGATCTCTGCCACGCCGACTGACACTGGGTGCCACCCTCTTTCGTGAGAGCCACTCCGTCGCCATCTCTACGGTATCCCCGTTCGCCGCCGCGTCAGTACCGTTCGCCGCCCCCGGAGAACCGTTCACCGTCGCAGTGACGGAACGTCGTCGGGCACGATTGCAGCATGACGAACTCCACCGACCTGTTGCGCGACGATGCCGAGCACCTCCTCCGCGAGCTGGCAGGCCCCGATGCCCGGCTCCGCGCCGACCAATGGGTCGCGATCGAGGCGCTCGTGGTACACCGTCGCCGCGCCCTCGTCGTCCAGCGCACAGGCTGGGGAAAGTCGGCCGTCTACTTCATCTCCGCCAAACTGCTGCGCCGGCAGGGCCGCGGTCCCACGGTGATCGTCTCGCCGCTGCTCGCCCTGATGCGCAACCAGGTCGCGGCCGCCGAGCGGGCGGGCGTCCACGCCGCGACCATCAACTCCGGCAACGTGACGGAATGGGCGGCGATCCACGAGCGGATCGCGGCGGGTGAGGTCGACGTCCTCCTCGTCAGCCCCGAACGCCTCAACAACCCCGACTTCCGCGACCAGGTCTTGCCCTCCCTCGCCCGCGACGCCGGATTGGTGGTCGTCGACGAGGCGCACTGCGTGTCGGACTGGGGTCACGACTTCCGGCCCGACTACCGCCGCATCCGCACCCTCGTCGCCGAACTCGGCGACGACATCCCGGTCCTGGCGACGACCGCGACCGCCAACGACCGGGTGGTCGCCGACATCGCCGCCCAGCTCGGTGTCGGCGGAGGCAGCGACCTCGGTAGAAGCAGCAATGCCGGCTCCGACGGCACGCTCGTGCTGCGCGGCGGCCTCGACCGTCCGTCGCTGCACCTGTCGGTGGTGCGGATCGACGAACCGGCACGACGCGCAGCATGGCTCGCGCAACATCTGAAGGATCTGCCGGGCTCGGGCATCGTGTACGCGCTGACGGTCTCCGCCGCCCGCGACCTCGCCGCGCTGCTCGCCGACCACGGTTACGCGGTGGCCGCGTACACCGGACAGACCGAACCGACCGAGCGCGAACAGCTCGAGGCCGATCTGCTCGACAACAAGGTCAAGGCGCTCGTCGCGACCTCGGCGCTCGGCATGGGCTTCGACAAACCCGACCTCGGCTTCGTGGTGCACCTCGGCGCTCCCTCGTCCCCGATCTCCTACTACCAGCAGGTCGGGCGTGCGGGTCGCTCCACCGAACGCGCCGAGGTGGTTCTGCTCCCCGGCCCGGAGGACCGCCGGATCTGGCAGTGGTTCGCCTCGGTCGCCTTCCCGGACGAGGCACTCGTACGCCGTGTGATCGCAGCGCTCGATACCGAACGGCCGGTATCGACACCCGCGCTCGAACCGCGGGTCGACCTCACGCGCTCCCGCCTGGAGATGGTCCTCAAGGTCCTCGACGTCGACGGAGCGGTGAAGAGGGTCAAGGGCGGCTGGATCGCCACCGGGCAGCCCTGGGTGTACGACGAGGAGCGCTACGGGCGCCTCGAGGAGGCCCGCGCCGCGGAACAGGAGGCGATGCTCGAATACGAGCGCACCACCGAGTGCCGCATGGTCTTCCTCCGCCGGCAGCTCGACGACCCCGATCTCGACGCTGCAGGCACCGGCTGCGGCCGGTGCGACAACTGCATCGGGTCCCGGTGGGAGACGTCCGTCGGCGACGACGAGGTCGCCCGGACCCGCGCCCGCCTCGAACGCCCCGGCGTCGATCTGCCGCCGCGCCGGCAGTGGCCCACGGGGATGTCGACCCTCGGGATCGCGCTGTCGGGCCGGATCACGGACGGTCCGCGCCCGGGGCGCGTACTGGGCCGGTTGTCGGATCTGGGATGGGGACCGCGACTGCGCGAACTGCTCGACGGGCCGGACCGCGAGGTGCCGAAGGCGGTGGTCGACGCGTCGATCGCGGTGCTCGCCGCGTGGGACTGGGAGGAGCGGCCCACCGCCGTCATGGCCATGGACTCCCCCACACATCCCCTGCTCGTCGAGTCACTCGCGTTCCGATTGGCACAAATCGGACGATTACGAGATCTAGGTGTATTGCGACGCCGAAGCGGGAATACGGAGCCGACGGCAGCGAACTCGGCATATCGGGTCGCCGCACTGATCGATGCGTGGGAGCGACCCGACAACCTCGGGTCGAGTGGTCCGATCCTTCTCGTCGATGCGGTGACCGACACCGGCTGGACGTTCACGATGGCGGCGAGAACTCTCGTCGCCGCGGGAGCCGACGCGGTGTTGCCGTACGCACTCGCGAGCCCGAAGTAATCGCCACGAGGAGGACCGACGTAACATGTTTGTGACCGGCATCACAACATGCGCTCGACCTGCACGGACCACAGGGTTCCGATCCCGATTCCGGACACGGGCGTGATCTCGACACCGGAAGTTGTTAGGTTGAAAGGACATATGAGGCCCGTCAAGGAAAGAAGTACCCCGACCCCCGACTCGGCTGAATCGAATACCGCGACCACCTCTTCGGAGGTGGCCGCCACCGAGTCCGGTAGTGAGCCGGCTGCAATCGAATTCCGGCGTCCGCGTATCGCCGACGGTAGACGACTCTGGCAGATCGCGCGTGATTCGCAGGTTCTCGACGTCAATTCCGGTTACGCATATGTGTTGTGGTGTCGCGATTTCACCGACACATCGGTCGTCGCAACGGACGACACCGATCACCCCGTGGGATTCGTGACCGGCTACCGCCGTCCCGACTCCCCGAACACCCTGTTCGTCTGGCAGGTGGCAGTCGACGCAGACCAGCGTGGACGTGGAGTGGCCGGCCGTATGCTCGACGCTCTGCTCGACCGACTCGAGCCGCTCGGCGTGACCCGTCTGGAAACGACGGTGAGTCCCGACAACGAAGCGTCGATCGCAATGTTCACCGCTCTCGCGCGTCGCCGCGGAACGCATATCACTCGCACCGAGTTGTTCGCGCCCGACGATTTCCCCGATTCACATCTGGCCGAGGATCTCTACACCATCGGCGAATGATCGCAGCGCGTGTGCGCACGACATCTTCATAATTTTCGAATAATCACAGGAGGACCACGACATGACCATCCTGGAAAACAAGCCCGAGACCACCAGTAAGCCCGATACTGCGATTTTCTCGCACCTCGAATCCGAGGTCCGGAGTTACAGCCGCGGCTGGCCCGCCGTTTTCGACAAGGCATCGGGATCCTGGCTGCGCAGCGAGGACGGCAAGGACTACCTCGACTTCTTCGCGGGCGCCGGAGCCCTGAACTACGGCCACAACAATCCGGTTCTCAAGTCGGCCCTGGTCGACTACATCATGAGCGACGGCGTCACCCACGGCCTCGACATGTACACCGTCGCCAAGCGCAAGCTGCTCGAGACCTTCGAGTCGCACGTGCTCGCGCCGCGCGGCCTGGACTACAAGGTCCAGTTCCCCGGCCCGACCGGCACGAACGCCGTCGAGGCGGCGCTCAAGCTCGCCCGCAAGGTGACCGGTCGCGAGTCGATCATCAACTTCACCAACGCTTTCCACGGCATGACCCTGGGTGCGCTGTCGGTGACCGGTAACTCGATGAAGCGCGCCGGCGCGGGTATCCCCCTCGTCCACGCCACGCCGATGCCGTTCGACAACTACTTCAACGGCGTCACCGAGGACTTCCAGTGGTTCTCGCGCGTCCTCGACGACGCGGGCAGCGGCCTGAACCGTCCGGCCGCGGTCATCGTCGAGACCGTGCAGGGTGAAGGCGGCGTGAATGTTGCTCGCCCCGAGTGGCTTCGCGCTCTGGCCGACCTGTGCAAGGAACGCGACATCCTGCTGATCGTCGACGACGTGCAGATGGGCTGCGGCCGCACCGGCCCGTTCTTCTCGTTCGAGATCGCCGGCATCACGCCCGACATCGTGACCCTGTCGAAGTCGATCGGCGGATACGGAATGCCGCTGGCGCTCACCCTGTTCAAGCGTGAGCTCGACGTGTGGGGCCCGGGCGAGCACAACGGCACCTTCCGCGGCAACAACCCGGCTTTCGTGACGGCGGCTGCCGCCCTCGAGCACTACTGGGCCGACGACAAGCTCGAGCGCGACACCCTGCGCAAGGGCGAGCGCATCCGTCAGACCTTCATGAACCTGTCGGACATGTTCGACGGCGTCTCGACCCGCGGCCGCGGCCTGGTCCAGGGCCTGGTCTTCGACAAGCCGGAGGACGCCGACAAGGTTTGCGCCCTGGCCTTCGAAGAGGGTCTGCTCGCCGAGACCTCCGGTCCGTCGGACGAGGTCGTCAAGCTGCTGCCGCCGCTGACCATCACCGACGACGAACTCGAGTTCGGGCTGAACATCCTGGCGGAAGCGACCGCCAAGGTCCGTTCCTGAGCGGTCCCCCGCTCCGCCCGTTCCGAACCGACTTGCAGAAGAAGGACTTTCGACACCCATGATCGTTCGTACGACAGAAGAGATCACCGGCACCGAGCGCGACGTCGTCTCGGAGGACGGCCAGTGGCGCAGCAAGCGCATCGTCCTCGCCGGCGACAAGGTGGGCTTCTCGTTCCACGAGACCACCATCGAACCCGGCACCGTCAACGAGTTCCACTACGCCAACCACGTCGAGGCCGTGTGGCTCGTCGAGGGCACCGGCAAGCTCCAGGACCTCGACAACGACGTGGAGTACGACCTCGCTCCGGGCACGATGTACCTGCTCAACGGACACGAGCGTCACCGCGTGCTCCCCGAAACGCGCATGCGCATGCTGTGCGTCTTCAATCCCCCGGTCACCGGCCGTGAGGTGCACGACGAGAACGGTGTGTACCCGTTGATCGTCGAACCCGCCTGAGCGCGGTAACCACGTGACCGATGCGGGGCGGACGCTTAGAGTCGAGACCATGACTCCCGAGCGTGCGCCCCGCATCGCTGTCGGCCCCGAGCGCGACCCCCGTTTCGAACGGGCGGTCACGGGCGGGGGCGGCGTGCCCTGCGGACTCGAGGAGACCCCCGACGCGCTCGTCTGGACGGCCGGGCCGCAGGACTTCCCCGAGGTCCTCCCCGCCTCCGTCCGCTGGGTGCAGCTACCGTCCGCCGGTGTCGAGTACTGGCTGTCGCAGGGCGTCGTCAAGGCCCATCCTCGCGTCACCTGGACGTCGGCGGCCGCGGCCTACTCCACGACCGTCGCCGAGCACGCGCTCCTGCTCCTGCTCGCCGGGGTCCGGGCCCTGCCCGCGCACCTGGCGGCCACCTCGTGGACACCCGAGAGTCTCGCGCCGGTCGTCGGCACCCTCCGCGGCGCGACGGTCGGGATCATCGGCGCCGGGGGTGTCGGCCGGGCGCTGATCCCGATGCTGGCCGCGCTGGGGGCGCGCGCGCTCGCCGTCACCCGCAGCGGTCGTCCCGTGCCGGGAGCCATCGAGACGTTCCCCGTCGAACGTATCGACGAGATATGGCCTCTGGCAGATCATTTCGTCATCTCCGCGACGGCCACTCTCGACGTCGAGCAGCTCGTCGGCGCAACCGAGCTCGCAGCGATGAAGTCCACGGCGTGGGTCGTCAACGTCGCCCGGGGCGATCTCGTCGACACCGACGCCCTCGTCGCCGCTCTCCGATCCGGCGCGATCGGTGGTGCAGGGCTCGACGTCACCGATCCCGAACCGCTCCCCGAGGATCATCCGTTGTGGACGCTCCCCAACGCCGTGATCACTCCCCACGACGCCAATCCACCCCCGCTGCGCATCCCGGCCTATCTCGAGCACGTGATCGAGAACGTCACACGCTTCGCATCCGGCCTCGTGCCGATCGGGGTCGTCGATCCCAGCGCCGGCTACTAGGCCACGTCTACCGGGCCACCGTTACCGGGCCATAGGGCTCACTCCGACGGCTTCTCGTCGCGTTCCGCCCATTCCAGGAGCGGATCGAGGGAGAAGACCGCGTCGTCGATACCCGAGTGCAGGTCGCCGAGTTCCTCGAACCGCTTCGGCACGGTCCGGATCGTGAAGTCCCGCGGTTCGAGGTCGTCGATCTCCTCCCACCGCACCGGAGTGGAGATCGTCGCCTCCGACACACCGCGGACCGAATAGGCACTGGCGATCGTGTGGTCGCGCGAGTTCTGGTTGTAGTCGACGAAGACCGCCGACGGGTCGCGTTCCTTGCGCCACCATGCCGTCGTCACGTCGCCGGGCGCGCGTCGTTCCACCTCCCGCGCGAAAGCCCATGCGGCCCTTCGGACGTCGTCGAACTCCCATTCCGGCGCGATCCGGACGTAGACGTGCAGGCCGTCGCCGCCCGAGGTCTTCGGCCAGCCCACGGCACCGAGTTCGTCGAGCACCTCGTGCGCCACCTTCGCGACACGCCGGACCCGGTCGAAATCGCAGTCGGGCATCGGATCGAGGTCGATCCTCCACTCGTCGGGTCGCTCCACGTCGCTGCGCCGCGAGTTCCACGGATGGAACTCCACGGCGGACATCTGCACGGCCCACACGACGTCGGCGAGATGGGTCACGCACAGTTCGTCGGCATCGCGGTCGTAGCGCGGGAAGTGCACCCGCACGGTCTCGACCCAGTCCGGAGCCCCGCGCGGCAAACGCTTCTGGTGTACCTTCCGCCCTTCGAGCCCGTCGGGGAACCGGTGCAGCATGCAGGGCCGTTCGCGGAGTGCCCGGACGATCCCCTCCCCCACGCTCAGGTAGTAGTTCGCGAGGTCGAGCTTGGTCGCCCCGATCTCGGGGAAGTACACGCGCTCGGGGTGCGAGATGCGCACCGTGCGACCGTCCACGTCGAGTTCGACTGCATCGGCGTCCTTGCTCATCCGCGTCTCCCGTCCCTCCCTGCGTGGAGGCGTCCTGTGCACCATCCTGGCCTCTCGATTCCCACCCCGTGCGGAAATACACCCCGGCGCACGATTTCCTCCGCGTGGCACGTCCGGGCGCTAACGTCGAAGCGATGTTGCTGCACTCGGTTGTCGACACCTCCGTCGCCGTCGCCGCCACACGGTCACGACGCACCAAGATCGATCTGCTGCGGGAATTACTCGGGCGCGCCGAACCTCACGAGGTCGAAGCGGTGGTCTCATGGTTGTCCGGAGAGATGACCCAGGGTCGCCTGGGTGTCGGTTTCCGCACCCTCGCCGGCCTCTCCGCACCGGTCGCCGACGATCCCGTGCTCGACGTCGACGAGGTGTCCGGCTTCCTCGACCGCCTCGCCGGCATCTCCGGTTCCGGATCCACCGCCGCGCGGCAGCAACTGCTCCTGGATCTGTTCGGACGGGCCACCGAGGCCGAGCAGCGTTTCCTCGTCGTGCTCCTCGGCGGTGAGCTGCGGCAGGGCGCGCTCGAAGGGGTGATGACCGATGCGGTCGCAGCGGCAGCCGGTCTCCCCGTCGAACCGGTCCGTCGGGCGGTGATGTTGTCGGGCCGACTCGCGCAGGCCGCAGCGGCGGCCTTCGAGGGTGGTGTCGACGCGCTGGCGGAGTTCGGCCTGGAGCTCGGCCGACCGGTCCGGCCGATGCTAGCCTCCCCCGCCGAGTCGCTCGAGGCGGCACTCATCGAGTTCGACGGGGCGGTGAGCGTGGAGTACAAACTCGACGGTGCACGCATCCAGGTGCACCGCCACGAGGACGCGGTGTGGATCTTCACCCGCACGCTGCGCGACATCACCGCATCGGTCCCCGAACTGGTCGAACTCGTCCGGGCGCTGCCGTGCCGCAGTGTCGTGCTCGACGGCGAGACACTCGCGCTCACCGATGCCGGCCGTCCCCGACCGTTCCAGGAGACCATGAGCCGGTTCGGTGCCCGCTCCGAACGCGAACTGCTTCTCCACCCGTACTTCTTCGACTGCCTGCACCTCGACGGCGCCGACCTGCTCGACGAGCCGCTGTCGGTGCGTCGCGACCATCTCGCCCGCGTCGCGGGTGAGCACCGCATCCCCGCGCTCGTCGCTCCGGACGCCGACAGCGCCGAGGCGCACCTCGGTGACTCGCTCGGCAACGGCCACGAGGGCGTCATGGTGAAGTCGCTCACATCGACCTACACCGCCGGCCGCCGGGGCCGAGCCTGGCAGAAGGTCAAACCCGAGCACACCCTGGATCTCGTGGTGCTCGCCGCCGAATGGGGTTACGGGCGCCGCACCGGCTTCCTGTCCAACCTGCACCTCGGTGCCCGCGACCCCGACGGTGGTCCGCCGATCATGGTCGGGAAGACGTTCAAGGGACTCAGCGACGCGCTGCTGCAGTGGCAGACAGAGGAATTCCCACGCCACGAGACACACCGCGACGAGCACACCGTCCACCTGCGACCCGCGATCGTCGTCGAGATCGAACTCGACGGAGTGCAGACGAGCAGCCGCTATCCGGGCGGGGTGGCGCTGCGCTTCGCACGGGTGCTGCGGTACCGGCCCGACAAGTCGGCCGCCGACGCCGACACCATCGATGCGGTCCGCGCGCTGCTGCCCGCGGCACCGGTTCCCGGAAGCCGCCTACCGTAGAAGGAGTGATCGACGTTCCACTCCGTTCCGACGACCTGCCCACTCTCCTGCACGGCCGTCGGATCGCTGTTCTCACCGGCGCCGGGCTGTCGACGGACTCCGGTATCCCCGACTATCGCGGACCGGACTCGCCGCCCCGCAACCCGATGACCTACCAGCAGTTCGTCGGCGACGCGGAGTTCCGGCAACGCTACTGGGCCCGCAACCACGTCGGCTGGAAGCACATGGACGCCGCCCGCCCGAATCCCGGGCACCGGGCGCTCGCGGCCCTCGAACGCGCCGGTTCCGTCGTCGGCGTGATCACCCAGAACGTCGACCTGCTGCACACGAAGGCCGGCAGCCGGCAGGTCATCGACCTGCACGGCACCTACGCGCAGGTCCGATGCCTGTCGTGCGAACACCGCATCTCGCGGTTCACGCTGCACGAACGGCTGTGCGCGGCCAATCCGGGATTCGACGATCGGATGCGCGCGACGACCGGTCTCGAGGTCGCCCCCGATGCGGACGCGGTGGTCACCGACACCGAGGACTTCGTCGTCGTCGACTGCGAGCGCTGCGACGGGATGCTCAAACCCGACATCGTGTACTTCGGGGAGACGGTGCCGCGCCCGCGCGTCGATCTCGCCTTCTCGGTGGTGGACGGTGCCGACGCCCTGCTGGTCGCCGGGAGTTCACTGACGGTGCAGTCGGGTTTGCGGTTCGTACGTCGCGCCGTGCAGCGGAACATCCCGGTGGTGGTGATCAATCGTGGCCCCACCCGCGGGGATGCGCTGGCGACCCTCAAGCTCGAGGCGGGTACCTCGGAGACCCTCGCCTTCCTGGCCGACGCGGTGACCGCACCGACTTCGTGAGGTTCTCAGACCACCCGGACGAGGTCGTCGGCGTGCACGACGGGTCGCTGGAGATCCGGCGGCAGCTGACCGGTCGAGAAGCCGATCATGAAATCGAGTTCGGACGCGTCGTAGGCCACCACCCCGCGCGCGACCGTGCGGCCGTCGGGCGCGACGATGCCGACGACATCGCCGGCGTGGAAACCGCCACTGGTGCCGGTGATTCCGGCGGCGAGCAACGAGCGTCGCCGCTCCATCACGGCCCGCACGGCACCCTCGTCGAGATACAGCGAACCGTGGACGTCGGCGGCGTGCCGCACCCAGAAACGCCGCGCCGACAGACGCTGTGGGCGGGCCGCGAAGGCCGTGCCGACGTCGGCGGCGCCCAGCGCACGATCGGCCTGGGATGCCGCGGCGAGCAGCACCGGCACGCCGGAGTCCGCCGCGAGACGGGCCGCGGACAGTTTCGACGCCATGCCACCGGTGCCCAGCGCGCCGCCCGACCCGGCGACCACACCGTCGAGATCCTCGGGGGTGCGGACCTCGGGGATGAGGTTCGCGGAGCCCTTGCGGGGATCCCCGTCGTACAAGCCGTCGACGTCGGACAGCAGGATCAGCGCGTCGGCGCCGATGAGATGCGCGACGAGTGCAGCGAGCCGGTCGTTGTCGCCGAAGCGCAGTTCGACGGTCGCGACGGTGTCGTTCTCGTTGACCACCGGCACCGCCCCGAGCGAACGCAGCCGGTCGAGGGTGCGTTGCGCGTTGCGGTGCTGAGTGCGCCGGCCGATGTCGTCGGCGGTGAGGAGCACCTGGCCCACCGTGCGGTCGTAGCGGGCGAAGGAGGTGCCCCAGGCGTGGGCGAGGGTGAGCTGCCCGACGCTGGCCGCGGCCTGCTTCGTCGCGAGATCACGCGGCCGACTCGTGAGACCGAGCGGTGCAAGCCCGGCACCGACCGCACCCGAGGAGACCACGATGACACTCGAACCCGTGCGGATGCGGGCCTCGATGGCATCGACGAGACGATCGAGCCGGCCACGGTCGAGTCCACCCACCAGGCTCGTGATCGCCGACGAGCCGATCTTGACCACTACGCTGCGGGCGTGGGAGACGACCTCCCGGGTGTCGCTCATGTTCTCCTCGGTACGCTTCGGGTTTCCTGAACGGTGGGGGCGCGCGGACGGTTACTCGAACTCGTCGTCGGTGGCCAGGCCGCGGCGCACCTTCTTCGCGTGGCGACGCTCGGCAGCGCCGACGCGGTCGACCTGGTCGAGACGGGCATCGGTGCCGCGACCGGTGGGCACGACGTCCACGCCGGCCTGCGTCTGCGGTTCCCACTCGAAGCCGACCTCGCCGATGGTGACCCAGCATCCGGGTTCCGCGCCGAGCTTGACGAGCTTGTCCTCGACGCCGAGACGGGCGAGTCGGTCGGCGAGGTAACCCACGGCCTCGTCGTTGTCGAAGGCCGTCTGGCGCACCCACCGCTCGGGACGGGTGCCCCGCACGATGAATCCGCCGGGCACCTCGGGATCGCGGACCACGGTGAAGGCCTCCTCGTCGCGGGCGACGGGACGGATCACCGGGCGGGTGGGCGCGGCCGGCGGATGCGCCGCCCGGTACTCGTCGACCATCCTCGCGAGGGCGAACGTCAGCGGACGCAGGCCGTCGCGGCTCACGGCCGAGATCGTGAAGACCGGCCAGCCACGGGCCTCGAGTTCGGGGGTGACGAACTCGGCGAGTTCTTTCGCGTCGGGCACATCGGCCTTGTTGAGGATGACGATGCGGGGGCGCTCGGCGAGGTCGCCGAGTCCGCTGTCGCCCGACAGCGCAGGCTGGTAGGCGGCGAGTTCGGCCTCGAGCGCGTCGATGTCGGAGATCGGGTCGCGGCCGGGTTCGAGGGTCGCGCAGTCGACAACGTGCGCGAGCACGGCGCAGCGCTCGAGATGACGGAGGAAGTCGAGGCCGAGGCCGCGACCCTCACTGGCGCCGGGGATCAGGCCGGGCACGTCGGCGACGGTGAAGGTCGTGTCGCCCGACTGCACCACACCGAGATTCGGCACGAGGGTGGTGAACGGGTAGTCGGCGATCTTCGGCTTGGCGGCCGACAGCACCGACACGAGCGACGACTTGCCGGCCGAGGGGAAGCCCACGAGGCCGACGTCGGCGACGGACTTCAGTTCGAGGACGAGGTCGAGTTCCTCGCCTTCCTCACCGAGGAGCGCGAAGCCGGGGGCCTTGCGTGCCTTAGACGCGAGTGCGGCATTGCCGAGACCACCGCGACCGCCGTGCGCGGCGACGAAACGCGTGCCGGTGCCCACGAGGTCGGCGAGGATGCGGCCGTCGCGGTCGAGTACGACGGTGCCGTCGGGAACCTTCAGGACGAGGTCGCCGCCGTTGGCACCGTTGCGGTGGCCGCCGGCGCCCTGGGCACCGTTGGTCGCCTTGGCGTGCTGGTGGAAGTGGAAGTCGAGCAGGGTGTGGACGTTCCGGTCGACTTCGAGGACGACATCGCCGCCGTTTCCTCCGTTACCGCCGTCGGGGCCGCCGAGCGGCTTGAACTTCTCGCGGTGGACGGAGGCGCAGCCGTTGCCGCCCTTGCCGGCGCTGACGTGCAGCACCACCCGGTCGATGAAGCGGGACATGGGTGGACCTTCTCTCGTCCTAAAAAACAAACCTGGTGATCAACGCAACAAGGGCGGGTCAGGGTGTGCGACCCTGCCCCGCCCCTATTGGGAGTATGTCGCGGGAGCTGGTCCCGCGGTGTCCGTTACCGGACGGCAGATCAGGCGTCTGCCGCAGCCGGAACGATGTTGACGGTCTTGCGACCGCGCTTGGTACCGAACTCGACGGCACCGGCCGCGAGGGCGAACAGCGTGTCGTCGCCGCCGCGTCCCACGTTCACGCCGGGGTGGAAGTGGGTGCCGCGCTGGCGCACGATGATCTCGCCGGCGTTGACGGCCTGGCCACCGAAGCGCTTGACGCCGAGTCGCTGTGCGTTCGAATCGCGACCGTTACGGGAGCTGGATGCGCCCTTCTTGTGTGCCATGACGAACCCTCCTGGGGTTGAAGCTCGAAGCTCGGTTTACTTGATGCCGGTGACCTTGACGACCGTCAGCTTCTGACGGTGGCCCTGGCGCTTGTGGTACCCGGTCTTGTTCTTGAACTTGTGGATGCGGATCTTCGGGCCCTTGGTGTGCTCGACGATCTCGCCGGTGACCGAGACCTTGGCCAGCTTGTCGGCGTCGGTGGTCAGTTCGGATCCGTCGACGACGAGGACCGGGGCAAGCGAGACAGCAGCGCCGGGCTCACCCTCGATCTTCTCGACCTTGACGAGGTCGCCTTCAGCGACCTTGTACTGCTTACCGCCGGTCTTGACGATCGCGTACGTTGCCATCGGACGGCTACCCCTTGCTTCTTCGAACGTGCTCGCGCCACAGTGCTGCGGACGCGACTGGTCTGGTGTGGTTGCTGACTCGGGTCCCGCCGGCATCCTGAATCCGGACGCGGCTGGGCACTATCGCCGAGTAGCGACTGAACAAGATTACGGGAAGGTGACTCCCAGGGTCAAACCGGGTGGCACGGTAGTGCCCGCTTCCGGGCCGGTCGTGACCGGCCCGGAAGCGGAGGGGCACGCTTCGGCGTCCACCGGAGGTCCGGCGGGGCGCCCTGCGGCACGCCGCGAACGCGGCCGCCGCACGATCTCCACCGGCGTCTCGACCGGTGTGCTCGGCCGGGAGTCCGACTCGGCCCCCGTGGACGGCCCGGTCGTCGCGGGGACGACGAACACCTTGGCTGTAGGCCCGCCGTCCCCGGCGGGCGCTGCGGCCGCCCGGGCGACCCTGCGTGCCCGACGGCGACGCGGAGCCGGTCCTGCGGCCTCGACGGAAGCCGCTCCGTCGGTGCTCTCCCCTGCGCCGGAGACGGCCGTCTCGGACACGGCAGCCTCGGGAACAGCGGTCTCCGCGACCGCGGCTTCGGCTGCTGCGACCTCTGCCTCGATCTCGGCGGGCTCGTCGGAGGCGGTCGTCACCGTGGTGGCGTCCTCCCCTGCGACGGGCTCCTTCGTCGGTGCGGCGACCTTCTCGGGCTCGACGGCCCGCAGCGGCTCGGTGACCTTGACCGGGTCGACGTCGGCCGCAGGTGCGGACGCCGCCTCGGATGCGGTCTCGGTCGCTGCCGGCTCTGCGGCCGGAGCGTCCGCGGCCGGTGTCGAGTTGTGCGCGGCCATCGCGAGCGCGACGGGGTGCGCGGCACGCTTGACGACCTCTTCGGGCGACGGCGTCGTGTGCGTCTCGGCGGCGGGCTCCTGCGAACTCTTGTCGCGTCCACGCTTACGCCGCGAACCACCGCCGGACGAACGACCGGAGTCGTCCGAGGACTTCGACTCGATCGGCTCCGAGTGCACGATGAGGCCGCGGCCGCTGCAGTGCTCACAGGTGGTGGAGAACGCCTCGACGAGACCGGTCCCGAGCCGCTTGCGCGTCATCTGGACCAGGCCGAGCGAGGTGACCTCCGAGACCTGGTGGCGGGGGCGGTCCCGGCCGAGGGCCTCGGTCAGGCGACGCAGTACGAGGTCGCGGTTCGACTCGAGGACCATGTCGATGAAGTCGACGACGATCATGCCGCCGATGTCGCGCAGGCGCATCTGGCGGACGATCTCCTCGGCCGCCTCGAGGTTGTTACGGGTGACCGTCTCCTCGAGGTTGCCGCCGGAACCGGTGAACTTGCCGGTGTTGACATCGATGACGGTCATCGCCTCGGTGCGGTCGATGACGAGCGTGCCGCCGGACGGCAGCCACACCTTGCGGTCGAGAGCCTTCGCGAGCTGCTCGTCGATGCGGTGCGCACCGAAGACGTCCACCGAGTTCTCCGAACGGTAGCGCTCGACGCGCGGCAGCAGGTCGGGTGCGACCGTCCGGATGTAGCTCTCGACGGTGTTCCACGCCGAGTCGCCCTCGATGACGAGCTTGGAGAAGTCCTCGTTGAACAGGTCTCGCACGACCTTCACGAGCAGATCCGGCTCCTCGTAGAGCGTCTTCGGCTGGCCCGAGGCGTCGGCCTGCAGCTTCTCGGACTGCTCGCGGATCGACTCCCACTGCGTCTGCAGGCGGGGGACGTCGCGCGAGAGGTCCTCCTCGCTCACGCCCTCGGCGGCGGTACGGATGATCACGCCCGCCTCGGAGGGGACGATCTCGCGGAGGATGTCCTTCAGACGCTTGCGCTCGGTGTCGGGGAGCTTGCGGCTGATGCCCGTGGACGAACCTCCCGGCACGTAGACCAGGAAGCGTCCGGCGAGGCTGATCTGGGTGGTCAGACGCGCGCCCTTGTGACCGACCGGGTCCTTGCTGACCTGCACGACCACCTGGTCGCCGGGCTTGAGGGCCTGCTCGATCTTGCGGGAGTTGCCTCCGAGGCCGGCGGCCTCCCAGTTCACCTCACCCGCGTAGAGCACGCCGTTGCGGCCACGGCCGATGTCGATGAACGCCGCCTCCATGGACGGGAGGACGTTCTGCACGCGACCGAGGTAGATGTTGCCGACCATCGACGCCGAACCGGAGGTCGTGACGAAGTGCTCGACGAGGATGCCGTCCTCGAGCACCGCGACCTGCGTCATGCCCGCGTGGGAACCGCCCGTGCGTTCGCGCACGACCATGACCCGGTCGACAGCCTCGCGGCGGGCGAGGAACTCGGATTCGGTGAGGATCGGGGGCCGGCGGCGACCGGCCTCGCGACCGTCGCGACGACGCTGACGCTTCGCCTCGAGGCGCGTCGAACCGCTGATGCCCTGGACCTCGTCCTTGGCGCGGCTCTTCGGACGCGGCTCCCGCTCGTGGACGACCGTGGGAACCGAGTCGTCGTCGGTGCTCGCGGTGTCGGTGTCGGAACCGCGACGGCGACGGCGACGGCGGCGACGACGGGACGTCCCCCCGCCCTGCTCGTCGTCGGTGTCGTGCTCGTCGCTGCCCTGCTCGTCGCCCGAGGCGGACTCGTCGGAGGTGCTCTCCTCGGTGCCGGCGGTCTCCTCGGCGGGAGTCTCCGCTGCGGTGGACTCCGCTTCGGCGGACTTCTCCGTCTCCGCGGCCGCGGACTTCTCCGTCTCCGCGGCGGCGGACTCGGAGTCCTCGCCGGTCGCGGTCGTCTCGTCCTGCTGGTCGGTGTCGGTGCCGTCCCCGCGTCCACGTCCACGACCGCGACGTCCGCGTCGGCGGCGACGCGGCTGGTCGTCCTGGTCTTCGTCCGCCTGGTGCGACGGCGCTTCCTCGGTGGACTCGGCGGCCGGCTCGGCGGTCTGCTGCTCGTCCTCGGCCGGTGCCTGCTCGGTGTCCTTTCCGCGGCGTGCGCGCCGGCGACGCGGGCGGGTCTCCTCCTCTCCCTCGGCAGGCGAGGGTACCTCGGGCTGGAGGAACAGCGGTGCAGCGACGATCGGCTCGGCCGTGGTGGACGGCTCGGGCATCTCGAACAGCGGCGTGCTCTGCTCCACCGACGTGAACAACCCGGTGGGTCCTCCGACGGAGGGGATCTCGACGGCCTGCGGTGCGGTCTCGTCCGCGGTCTTCTCGGCGGGTCGCAGCTCGTCGCTCTCGACCGGCTCGGCCTCGGCGGTCTCCGCAGCCTCGGCCGCAGGCTCGGGAGTCGTCTCCGCGGCAGGCTCGGGGGCGGTCTCGGCCTCGGGAGCCGTCTCGGCTTCCTGCACGGCGGGCTCGGCCGTGCCCGTGTCGTCGCTCAACGCAGCGTGCAGGTCCTCCGCGACGTCGCGTGGGAGGGTCGAGTGCGCACTGCGCAGCTCGGTGCCGCGCTCGGCGGCTTTCGCGATCACCTGCTTACTGGTCAGCCCCAGCAGCTTGGCGAGGGCATGGACGCGGATCTTGGCAGGCAGACCGAGGAGGTTCCGTCCCCCTGCGTCCGACGCTTCGATCGAGTTGTTCTCCGGCGGCTCTTGATCGGCCACGTAGGTCTCCTAAGGACCCCGGGCGCGTCCACCACCGACAACAGCGATGTGAGCGGCCACGCGGGGGCGCAGCTTGTGTACTCGCGCCGGGTGGGCGCGAGTCCTTCCGGTCTCGCATCGCGCGGTCGTCCGGTGCCCGTTTTCACTGCACGGCCGAGCAATGCCTGGCTTGATCGCGGGTCGAGCGCCGGAACATCCAGCGTGCCGCCGAGCGAGGTGTCTCCTTCGTCCTCGGCCACAGCGATGTCGGGCATCGATCCGTGATGTCGTTCGGCCGCTCCGCACGCGGTGTGTGCGGAGCAACCTCTGCCAGTATCCCACACGGAGATGTACGGATACGCCAACGGCGCCCCGGAGGGCGCCGTCGGCGGTGTCGGGAGGCGCGAAGCGCGACGCCCCGAGAGGTTTCGTGAGCGACACGCCAGGCGCCGCTCGTGCGGGGCTGTTACTTCGCAGCCAGGGCGGGGAACCAGAGAGCGATCTCGCGCTCGGCGGACTCCACCGAGTCGGAGCCGTGGACCAGGTTCTCGCCCGGGTCCAGGCCGAGGTCGCCGCGGATCGAGCCGGGCACGGCCTTCTCGACCGGATCGGTGCCACCGGCGAGTTGACGGAACGCCGCGATCGCGCGCGGGCCTTCGAGGACCGCGGCCACGAGGGGGCCGCCGGTAATGAACTCGATCAGCGAGGGATAGAAGGGTTTGCCCTCGTGCTCGGCGTAGTGCGCTCCGGCGACCTCCTCCGTCGCAGTGCGCAGCTCGAGAGCCACGATGTCCAGCCCCTTGCGCTCGATGCGCGAGAGGATCTCTCCGACGTGACGGCGTGCGACGCCGTCGGGCTTGATCAGTACCAGGGTCCGCTCAGTCACGCGACAAGCCTAGAGGTCGTCCCGCTGGCCCGGCAGCAGACCCCTGGATTCGCGATCCCTGATGTCCTTGCGCAGGTAGAAGATGTACGCCCACACCGCGGCGAAGAGCACACCCACCGCACCGAACGCGAGGTCGACGAAGAAGCCGAGCACGGCGAGCACCTGCAGCGTGATGTTGAACGGGATCGCCCACGACTTCTTCTGCACCCCGGCTCCGAGGAACATGAGAACGGCGAGGCCCACGACGTAGGTCGTCGACCACGCGCTCAGTCCCCCGCCGACGGTCGCGATCACCGGCAGCACCAGCAGCACCACGATCGCCTCGAGCACGAGGGTTCCCGCCATCACGCCGCGGAAGCCCTTCCAGGGGTCCGTCGTCGGCGGCCGGAACTTCTGTTCCTCCGGCTTGTCGTTGCTCACGCGGGATCCTTTCCGAACAGACTGCGGGCCGCACCTGCGGTCACCACCGAACCGGTGACCACGACCCCGGCGCCCGACACCGCTTCACCGGGCTCGCCGACCTCCTCCGCGATCGCGATCGCGGTTTCGATCGCATCCGGGAGCGTCGCCGCGGTGACGACCCGTTCGTCGCCGAATCGGGCGACGGCGATGTTCGCGAGATCGTCGACGTCCATCGCTCGCGGCGACCCGTTGTGGGTGACGACGATCTCGTCGAAGACCGGTTCGAGCGCCTCGATCAGACCTGCGACGTCCTTGTCGGCCATCACGCTCACGACGCCCACGAGCTTGCGGAAGTCGAATTCCTGGGCGAGCGCGGCCGCGAGGGCCTTCGCGCCGTGCGGATTGTGCGCGGCGTCGAGGAAGACGGTGGGCGCATTGCGCACCCGCTCGAGCCGGCCCGGCATGGTCACCGACGCGAACGCGTCGCGCACCGCCTCGACATCGAGCTGCTTGCCGGGGCCCGCCCCGAAGAGCGCCTCGACCGCGGCCAGCGCGACCGACGCGTTGTGCGCCTGGTGCTCGCCGTGGAGCGGCAGGAAGATGTCGGTGTAGAGACCCCCGAGACCCTGCAGGTCGATCTGCTGTCCGCCGACGGCGACCGCACGCCGCACCACCGCGAACTCCGATCCCTGACGGGCCACGGCCGCGTCGGCCTCGACGGCCTGCCGCAGCAGCACGTCCATCGCCTCCGGTTCCTGCTGCGCGATGATCGCCACGGTGTCGCGGGGCACGAGACCGTCGTCGGGTGCCTTCTTGATGATCCCGGCCTTCTCCCCCGCGATCTCCGTGAGGGTGTCGCCGAGATAGCCGGTGTGGTCGATGCCGACGGGCGTGATCACCGCGACCTGCCCGGTGACGACGTTCGTGGCGTCCCACCGTCCGCCGAGACCGACCTCGACGACCGCCACGTCGACGGGTGCATCGGCGAACGCCGCGAACGCCATGGCCGTGGTGACCTCGAATTTGCTCATCTTCGGGCCACCGGCCGCCTCGGACTGCTCGTCGATCATCCGGACGTACGGTTCGATGTCGCGGTAGGTGTCGACGTAGGTCCGCGGCGAGACCGGCGCGCCGTCGATGCTGATCCGCTCGGTGGCGAGCTGCAGGTGCGGGCTCGTCGTCCGGCCGACCCGGTGGTGCATGCGGGTGAGCAGCGCGTCGATCATCCGGGTTGTCGACGTCTTGCCGTTCGTGCCGGCCACGTGGATCGACGGGTAGCTGTTCTGCGGCGAGCCGAGGATGTCCATGAGCGCGGCGATCCGCGCCAGGGACGGCTCGATCTTCGTTTCCGGCCAGCGCTTGTCGAGCTCGGCTTCGACGAGCGTCAGTTCGGCCAGGTCCACCGGGGACGGCGCCCCCGGGGTGTCGGTGCTCACGCCGCGCCCAGCTCCTTCAGTCGTGCGGTGATCCGTGCGATCTCCTCTTCCGCGATCTGCTTGCGACCGCGGATCTTCTCGACCACCTGATCGGGTGCCTTCGCGAGGAAGGCCTCGTTCGACAGCTTCGCGGAGGTGCCCGTCAGTTCCTTCTCCGCGGCGGCGAGATCCTTGCGCAGGCGCGCGATCTCGGCGCCGACGTCGATGCTGCCGGAGGTGTCGAGCTCGACGGTGACCGTCGCGCGGCTCAGCCGGACCTCGATCGACGCGGTGGCCGAGAACGAGTCCTCCGGCGCGGTCAGGCGCGCGAGCGACTGCACGGCCGGCACCTGCGCGACGAGATCGGCGTCCTCGACACCGACGAGCCGGGCCGCGACCTTCTGCGACGGCTTGAGACCCTGGTCGCTGCGAAACCGGCGGATCTCGGTGACGAGCCTCTGCAGGTCGGCGACCCGCTGCGCCGCGGTCTCGTCGGTGGCGATGCCGGACGTCTCGGGCCAGGACGCGATGACGACGGACTCGCCGCCGGTGAGCACCTTCCACAGGGTCTCGGTGACGAACGGGATGACCGGGTGCAGCAGGCGCAGCAGCTGGTCGAGGACGGTGCCGAGCACAACCTTGGTGCCGTCGGCGTGGGCGCTGCCCTCGGCGAGCTGGACCTTGGCGAGCTCGAGATACCAGTCGCAGACCTCGTCCCACGCGAAGTGGTAGAGCGCCTCGCACGCCTTCGAGAACTCGTAATGATCGAAGGCCGCGTCGACCTCGGTCCGCACCTGCTCGAGGCGGTCGAGGATCCACCGGTCGGCGTCGGTGAGCTGCTGGCGGGCCGGGAGCTCGCCGATCACCGCGCCGTTCATCAATGCGAACTTGGTCGCGTTGAACAGCTTGTTCGCGAAGTTGCGCGACGACTGGGCGTGGTCCTCACCGACGGCGAGATCGCCACCCGGGTTCGCGCCGCGCGCCAGCGTGAAGCGCAGGGCGTCGGCGCCGAAACGCTCGACCCAGTCGAGCGGGTCGATGCCGTTGCCGCGCGACTTCGACATCTTCTTGCCGAACTGGTCGCGGACGAGGCCGTGCAGGAACAGATCCCGGAAGGGCACCTGCGCCTGGTGCACCGCGTCGTCACCCGACACGTAGGTGCCGAACATCATCATGCGGGCGACCCAGAAGAACAGGATGTCGTAGCCGGTGACGAGAACGCTGGTGGGATAGAACTTGTCGAGCTCGGGGGTCTTCTCCGGCCAGCCCATCGTGGAGAACGGCCACAGGCCGGACGAGAACCACGTGTCGAGCACGTCCGGGTCCTGCTCCCAGCCCTCGGGGGCGATCTCGTCGGGGCCGAAGCACTCGACCTCGCCGTTCGGGCCGTACCAGATCGGGATGCGGTGACCCCACCACAGCTGACGCGAGATGCACCAGTCGTGCATGTTGTCGACCCAGTCGAACCAGCGCGGTTCCTGGCTCGCCGGGTGGATGACGGTGTGACCGTTGCGCACCGCGTCGCCGGCAGCCTTGGCGAGCTTGTCTACCTTGACCCACCACTGCATCGACAGCCGCGGCTCGATGGTCTCGCCGGACCGCTCGGAGTGGCCGACGCTGTGCAGGTAGGGGCGCTTCTCGGCGACGACGCGGCCCTGCGCGGCGAGTTCCTCGCGGATCGCGATGCGCGCCTCGAAACGGTCCATGCCGTCGAAGCGGGTGCCGGAGTCGGCGATACGACCGGCCTTGTCCATGATCGTGGGCATCGGCAGGGCGTGCCGCAGGCCCATCTCGAAGTCGTTGGGGTCGTGCGCAGGCGTGATCTTCACTGCGCCCGTACCGAATTCGGGGTCGACGTATTCGTCGGCGATGATCGGGATCTGCCGGCCGGTGATCGGGTGCTCGAGCGTCATGCCGATGATGTCCTTGTAGCGCTCGTCTTCGGGGTGCACCGCGACGGCGGTGTCGCCGAGCATCGTCTCCACACGAGTGGTAGCGACGACGACGTGCGGCTCGTCGTCGTTCAGGGAGCCGTAGCGCAGGGAGACGAGTTCGCCCTCGACCTCCTCGAACTTCACCTCGATGTCGGAGATCGCGGTCTGCAGCACGGGCGACCAGTTGACCAGGCGCTCGGCCCGGTAGATCAGCCCCTCGTCGTAGAGGCGCTTGAACATCGTCTGTACCGCGCGGGACAGCCCCTCGTCCATGGTGAAGCGGTCGCGCGACCAGTCCACACCGTCGCCGATGCGACGCATCTGGTCCTGGATCATGCCGCCGGACTCGGCTTTCCACTGCCAGACCTTCTCGATGAAGGCCTCGCGACCGAGGTCCTCCTTCTTCTTGCCGTCGGCGGCGAGCTGCTTCTCGACGACGGTCTGGGTGGCGATGCCGGCGTGGTCCATGCCGGGCAGCCACAGCACCTCGTAGCCCTGCATGCGCTTACGGCGGGAGAGCACGTCCATGAGGGTGTGGTCGAGGGCGTGACCCATGTGCAGGCTGCCGGTGACGTTCGGCGGCGGCAGGACGATCGAGTACCCGGGCTTGTCGCTCGTGGGGTCGGCCTCGAAGTAGCCGGCGTCGACCCACTGCTGGTAGAGCTCCGCTTCGACGGCGCTGGGGTCCCAGCTCTTGGGAAGGGCGTCGGCGGGGTTCTGCGAGTTCTCTGGCGCACTGGTCACCCGTCAATCGTAAGCGTCGCGGCGAACCTCCTGGACACGGGCCACGACAGAGATGGACAAGGGTCGCGACAGAGCCGGACAGGGGTCGCGACAGAAGAGTGTGGCCCGCTCCCCGACCGGGTATCGCAGTGCCGGGCGGCCGAATGCGCGGACGCCGAACGGACAGGACGGAGGACACCGTCATGATGCGGGCATTGATCTTCGCTGCAGGTGCGGCCGCGGGATTCGTCGCGGGGACCCGGGCGGGACGCGAGACCTACGACAAGATGCGGGGGCGTTCGAACGAGCTGTGGCACAACCCGGCGGTGCAGGAAAAGGTCATTCCTGCGGTACAGGACAAGGTGACGGAAGCGGCCGGCGTCGTGAAGGAGAAGGCACCGCACCTCCAGGAGACGGTCGGTGGTCTCGCCGAGAAGGTCACCCATCGCGGCGGATCGGGTCAGCACTCGGCCGGTTCCGGTTCCGCGACGAGCGAGTCGACACCGGCCACCGACGAGCCCCCGCGTCCGCCGGTCTCGCCGGGCGACCGGCCGCGCCCGCCCGAATAGCGAGGCAGTAGACCCCGAGCGGACGTCCTCGGTCAGCCCAGCTCGTCCGGCAGGTCGAGCGGGCGGCCGAGCACGTGCTCGGACAGGAACGCCTCGACGGTCCGGTACCAGATCTTCGAGTGCTGAGGCTTCAGCACCCAGTGGTTCTCGGACGGGAAGTACAGGAAGCGGTGGACGGTGGTGCCGTCGTCCTCGGCGGGTCGACCCGATTCGTTGAGCAGCTCGTACCACAGGCGCAGGGCTTCGCCGATCGGGACGCGATAGTCCTTGTCGCCGTGGATCACGAGCATGGGCGTGACGATGTCGGCGACGAACAGGTGCGGTGAGTTCTCGACCGCCATCTCCGGGGTCATCTCCCGCTGCCAGTACCAGGCAACGTCGGTGGTCGGGGTGAACTGGTCCAGCGCCCACAGACCCGCGTGGGTGACGACCGCGCGGAACCGGTCGGTGTGCCCGGCGATCCAATTGGCGAGATATCCACCGAACGATCCGCCCATCACCGCGGTCCGCTCCTCGTCGATATCCTCACGCGCGACCGCGGCATCCGTGACGGCCATCAGATCGGTGTACGGTTCGTTCCCCCACCGACCCCAGCCACGCCGCACGAAGTCGTCGCCGTAGCCGGTGGACAGTGCGGGATCGGGCAGCAGCACCGCATAGCCGCGGGCGACGAGGAGCCACGGGTTCCAGCGCCACGACCAGGTGTTCCAGCTGCTCAGCGGACCGCCGTGCACCCACAGAAGCATCGGCGCGGGGTCGTCGGCGGACGCCGTGTGCGGAAGCGCGAACCACGCCCGCAGCGGCGTGCCGTCGGCGGCCTCGGTGGTCAGTTCCTCGAGACGTCCCGGCAGTTCCGGGAGCGCAGCGGGAGCACGTAGCGGCGTGACGGTGCCGGCGTCCGGTCCGGTGAGGTCGATGCGCACGGGGTGCGGCGGCGCTTCGTAGGAGGCGCGCAGCGCGTACGCCCTGCTGCCGTCGGGTGCGAGACAGACGTCCGTGTAGGCGGCGTCGTCCGCGGTCAGGCGGTCGGGCTGCGCGGATCCGAGTCTCTGCACGAAGACCGGCGCACGGCCGTGATCGTCGGCGGTGAGCACGAGACCGGAACCGTCGGGCAGCCAGGTGACGGAAGTGGGACGCCTGTCCCATTCAGGGGCCTCGATGGTCGTGGTTCCGCTCGCGATGTCCAGGACGCGGACGGTGATCTGCGGCGGGGTCTCCGCGTCGCCCATCGATTCGTGCAGGTAGGCGAGCTTCGTCCCGTCGCGCGAGATCGACGGGTGCGTCGCGTCGCCGGTCTCGACGTCGACGAGCGGGGTGCGCAGGCCGGTGCCGAGATCGACCCGCACGAGCGTGACCCGGCGCGAGGCGAGCGGACCGGGGACCACCCAGGTCGCGGCGGCGAACGAACCGTCGGCAGCGATGTCGACGGAGCCATCACGCAGCGACCCTCGGATCCCGGGCGTGAGGTCGGTGAACCCGTGGCCGCAGTTGTCCGGGACGAGCAGGTGCGGCTGGTCGGGTCCGAGATCGTGGTCCCAGTAGCGCACCGGATAGCCCGTGTGCAGCACCGCGGTGACGACCTTGTCCTTACGGGCGTCCCGGATCCGTTCGTCGTCGGACTCGCTGTGGCCGAGGACGGACGCGACGAGGACGATCCGGTCGGCCTCGGATGCCGCGTGCACCGATGCGAATCCACCCTTGCGGGATCCGACCTGCTCGGCCTCGCCGCCCGCTGCGGGCAGTCGCCACAGCGACACCGGCGGATCGTCCTTGCCCCGGGCGGCGGTGAACAGCAGGTCGCCGGACGCGGTGAAGGTCGGGTTCGATTCACCCGTCGTGCCGTGAGTGAGGCGTCGCGCCGGGGCGTTGCCTTCGGGATCCACCTCCCACAAAGCCTCGGTGTACGAGGTGGCCTTGTCGTCGAGCGTCGACTGCGTGATCACCAGGCGATTCCCGTCCGGGGACATCGTGAGGGAGGTGACGCGAGGAAGCGCCAGGTAGTCGTCGAGCTCGTGGAAGGCCGTCATGCCTGGACGATATCGGGAGCGGCGGTGGGCGGTCCGCAAGGTGGCACCGAGTTCGTCTGTAACCTGGTCGTTCGGCGGGTACATCCCGTGGCAACGCCGTCACCCAGTCCGAACGGAGCACTCACATGGTCGACCTCGCATACGTCATCGCCGGCTCGGAAGCGACCGGTGGCGCCGGTCTGCAGGTCGACCTCAAGACGTTCCAGCAGCTCGGTGTGTACGGGGTGGGCACCACGACGTGCATCGTCTCGTTCGACCCGAAGAACAACTGGGGCCACCGCTTCTTCCCCGTCCCGGCCGACGTGATCGCCGAGCAGATCGAGGCCGCCACCGCCGCCCACAATCTCGACGTGGTGAAGATCGGCATGCTGGGCACGCCCGCGACGATCGACGTCGTAGCCGAGGGACTCGAGAAGCAGGACTGGCGGCACGTCGTGCTCGACCCGGTCCTGATCTGCAAGGGCCAGGAGGCCGGCGCGGCCCTCGACACCGACAACGCCCTGCGCGCGCAGGTGCTCCCCCACGCCACGGTCGTCACCCCGAACCTGTTCGAGGCACGGACGCTGTCCGGGATGGACGAGATCACCTCGGTCGACCAGCTCATCGAGGCGGCGCGTCGCATCCACGACCTCGGCCCGAAGTACGTCGTCGCGAAGGGCGGCGTCGAACTCGACGGCGAGGACGCCGTGGACGTGCTGTTCGACGGCTCCGAGGTCACCCTCCTGACGGCACCGAAGGTCGGCAACGAGCGTGTCTCCGGCGCCGGCTGCACCCTCGCCGCCGCGATCACCGCCGAACTCGCGAAGGGCGCGTCGGTCGCCGACGCCGCGGCCCGCGCGAAGGATTTCGTCACGACCGGGATCAAGGGCCGCGTGTCCGCCAACACCCCGTTCGACACCGTCTGGCAGGGCGCCTGATCCGAAGGCGGGAAGCATCCCGTCAGCGCGGCTGCCGCCACATCCCCCACAGGGTCGGCCCACCACCGGGGATGACGATGGCGCGGGTGACCTCGAACCCGAACCGCTCGTAGTAGGGAACGTTCGATTCCTTGCTCGACTCGAGGTAGGCGGGGGCGTGTTCGGCGTCGGCGCGGTCGAGGCCGGCCTTCATCAGGGCTTTGCCGAGGCCGGTCCCCCGCGCATCAGGTGAGGTGCCGATCGTCGACAGGTACCAGTGCGGTTCGTCCGGATGCGCCGCGTCGAGGGTGACGTTGACCTGCCCTCCCCGCTTCATGTAGCGGCCGAGCGCGGCGTAGAAGCCGGGCAGGAGGCGGAGGGAGGTCCACGCATCGGTGCGCCATCGTCCGGGCGGCGCCCACATCGCCGCGCCTCCGACGGTCCCATCGGACTCGGCGATGTCGGTGGCTCCCAACGGCACCATGTGGTGGCGGGCGTCGGCGGCGAAGAAAAGGGTCATGCGGCGGATACGGTGCTCCTCGTCCGGGAACATCCACGCGAAGACCGGATCGTCGAAGAACGCCTCGGCGATCACCCGAGCGAAGACCGGAATGTCGCGGCGCGTGGCGGTTCTCGGTTCGACGGCCATGTCGGCAGCCTACGACGAAGACGTGCCCGACGACCTGCCTTCCGTCGCCAGTTCCTTCGCGAGGGGCGTGGGGAACCGCGGCATCACCCGCACCCCACCCAGCCAGTCGTCGAGGCGGGCGGCTTCCTCGCGTAGCACCGCGGTGCCCTCGGCGCCGATGTCCTCGAGCAGATGCAGGCTCACCGCTCCCGTGTCGGTCTGCCACCACGTGCCGACGATCCGTCCGTCCCACCAGGCGGTGGGACCGGCGTTGCCGTTGGAGTCGAACAGCGCCTCCTTGTACGGCCCGAGATACCACTCGCGTTCGGTCCACCCCATGACCGTGGGGTCCAGACCGGGCAGCAGTGCACCCCACGGTTCGACGGGAGCGGGCTCGTCCACGTCGTCGGCCAGGAGGTAGCCGGGACGGCCGTCGAGATCGACCTCCACCACGTCGAGTTCGGCGAGGGCCGCGCGGACGGCAGTGAGGGTGGAGCCGAGCCACCATTTCAGATCCCCCTCGGTGCCGGGACCGAATGCGCGCAGCCACATCCGCACGAGTTCGCGCACACCCGTCGCCTCGTCGACGGGGTCGACGGCCGAGCCCAGCCACGACTCGGTGGTCGTCCAGGTGGGGCGCGAAACCCGCCACGACCCCTTGTTCGACGCCCGGACCACTTTCCCCTCGGCGGAGAGCACCGTGAGCACGCGAGGCGCGAAGGTGACCGGCCCACCCCAGGATTTGCCGGCACCGAACTCCAGCGCGCCGTCGAGGAGCGGGATCTCGGCTTTGAGCTCGCTCGATGTCGCCTCCCGCCCGTCGGCCAGGGCGGCGAGGATGTGGCGGCTCCCCTCGTCGAGCCAGCTCTCGCCGTCGTCGTGCAATCCGGCCTTCACGACGTCCTTGACGACCGTGCGCCGTTGTGCGGCGGCAACCCGGGCGCTCGCCCCGGCCTGCACCACCGGGAGGGTGCCGAGCGGGACGACGAAGACGGTGCGCCGCATGGCCATGTGTTTGACCATGGTGCGGTCGTCGTAGAGCGCCCTGTCGAGGTCGGCCACGGTGAACCCGTCCACACGTGCCCACGCCGACAGGTAGACGGTCGCCGGGTCGGTGCCGTGCAGGCACACCAGGGACGTCGCCGCGTCGACGGCGTCGGGGGCGCGGTGGGCGGGATGCAACCGGTGCCGGACGGCCAGTCGTGCCCGGCGTTCGTCCACGTCGATCCTGGGTGCGGCCATGGCCGTCATCGTAGGACCGGCCACCGACCTCGGGCGCGCGGTGAAGGGGCCCCGCGGCCTCAGGCTGCTCGTTCGCGCAGCCAGGCCATCGCCTCCATCCGGTACTCGTCGATGCCCTTGTACTGCGCGATCTCGCGCGGCAGCTCCTCGACGATGTCGGCGAGCTGGTACGCCCACTGCGGGTAGGCGGCGATCTCGGCGAGGGGTGCCATGTAGGTGCGGATGTTGAACACGATCGCACCGGTCGTCGGCAGCCGGATGAGGTGCTCGAGTTCGATGCGCAGCTGGATCCTCCCCCAGTCCTTCTCGGCCATCAGGCGGGGGATGTCGTCCATCCACTCGGGCATCGTCTCGAGGCTCGTGTCGCGGCGCCGCGAGCCGACGGCCGAGAAGGTCCAGTTCACCCGTCGGTAGGGCTGGTCGGCGGTGAGCCGGCGCAGGAACTGCTCGGCCCGGTCGGTGACCCCGTCGCGCGTGAGACCGGGTACGGGACGGTGGATCTCGTGCATGCTCATGCCGATGTCGAACTTCACCGACCAGTCGGCGGAGGAGGTCACCACGGCGGCGTCGAAGTAGAGGTGGCCGTCGCGTTCGGTGACGAGCAGGACGTCGTCGGGGATCTGGCAGGCGACGAACACCAGCGGGTGTTCGGGCAGCGTCTCCGGATCACCCGGGACGAAGGTGCAGTCGATTCCGAGAGGTTGGTTGCGCCAACGGTATCCGGATCCGAGTCGGTCGAGGGTCATGAGGTCGGGATACGACGCGGCCATCTCGCGGAAGTAGAACATCAGCAGGTCCCACGAGGCCGGGGTCATGTGCGGGAGGTAGCGGACCCGGTGCGGGTCCCGCTCGAGGATCCCCTGTCGCAGGGCCATCATCTCGACGTAGTCAGGTCCGAGGTCGACGATGTGTTCGCCCCAGCCGCCGGCGAACGTGTCGACGCGGCGGCGGGCGGGTTCGACGTTGACCCCGTAGCGGAATCTGTTCTCACCTTCGAGAAAAGGCCACGGGAGATAGGACAGGTCGCTAATAACGGTCACATTCGGTCCTTCCGGTCGGTTCTGTCAGGCGACGGCTCCGAGATAGGTGCCGTGGTGACTCGACAGGTGCGGGCGGATCTCGAGGGAGATCCCGCACCCGGCGCACGAGATCCTGTCGCCGGGTCGCGCGTCGGCCCGCTGTGTCGTCTCGCAGTGGGGGCAGAAAACCGTCAGCGTCACCGTCGACGTGACGTAGGTGATGAGTTCGCAGGGCAGGGCGCCGGCCTGCCGGGCGGCGGCGGTGTAGGCCATGGCCTCGGCGGCCGGACCGGCGACGAGGATGCGTGATCCCGCCCTCAGCGCGGCGACCGCTTCGGCGGCGCGACCGGGTGTCGGGTCGTAGAGGGAGGCGGCGTCGCGTCCAAGTTCGGAGGCGTCGGCCATCCAGTGCCGCACCGCCTTTCGCGCGAGTTCGCAGTCGCTCGCGGCGAGGACGAGGAAGGCGCGACCGGCACGGTCGAGTGCGGGTGGGTCGCCGTGGACGAATCCGGAGGCCTTCACGTCCGCACACCCCCGTAGGTGCGGAGCCAGCGCACCCCCGGTTCGCGGGTGCGGGTGATGCCCTTGTAGTCGGCCATATCCTCGGGCAGCTCCTCGAGGACACGGCACAACCGCTCGGCCCATTCCGGTACGCGGGCGATGTCCTCGAAGGGCAGCAGGTAGGTGCGGATGAGGAACATGATCGCGCCGGAGACACCGAGGCGCACGAGGTGCTGGACCTCGACGCGCAGGTTCAGCCGGCGCCCCACGTCCTCGAGCGGCCCCTCGGCGAGCAGCCGCCGGTCGCGTCCCCACACGGGATAGGTCTCGGTGGACTGGTCGAGGAGGCGGTCGACGCTGAGCGACCAGTTGGTGCGGCGGTACTGCCGGCCGGGCTGCAGGCCCATGAGGAACTGCTGGGCGCGCGGGATGACCCCTTCGGTGTGCACGCGCGGGACGGGCCCGTGGATCTGCAGGAAGCTCATGCCGACGTCGAAGCGCAGCGACCAGTCGGCGGCGAAGGTCACCAGTCCGGCGTCGCCCCAGAGGGCACCCTCACGCTGGTCGAGCAGCACGACGTCCTCCTGGAGGTGCCTGCCGACGAACAGCAGGGGTGGTTCGGGCAGGGTGGACGGATCACCGAACACGAAGGACTGTTCGACGCCGAGTGCCTGGTTGGTGAATCGCCGGGCCGCACCGTCCCCGTCGAGCGAGAACTTCTCGGGGTGGGCGTCGGTGAGCATCCGCATGAGGGTGAGCATCGCGTCCCACTGGGCGATCTCCATGTGCGGCAGAGCCTGGAACCGGGTGGGGTCCTCGGCGAGGATGCGGGTGCGTTCGGCGAGATCCTCCCGGTACCGCCCGTCGACGTCGACGGGGTGGGTCCCCCATCCCCCGACGGGTGTCTCCACGACACTGCCGGCGGGTTCGACGTTGGTGCTGTAGCGGTAGGTGTCGCGGGGGAAGGGGAACGGGAAGCGGGCGATGCGGTCGGGGATCGCCGCGCTGTCGCCGAGGGCCTCGAGGTCGATCGTGGTACTCACAGATCCAGCTCCAATCGGGGTCCGTTCGCGCGGGAGACGCACGGCATGAGGCAGTCTCCGGCCTCCTTCTCGGCGGCGCCGAGATACAGGTCGCGGTGTTCGATGTCGCCGCTCACCACGGGCAGCCGGCACTCCCCGCACACGCCCTGACGGCAGAGGCTGGGGACCGCGATGCCGCGGGATCCGAGCGCTTCGAGGAGGCTGACACCCGAGGCGACGTCCACGTCGACGCCGCTGCGGGTGAGGTGTGCGGTGAACGGTTCGCCGGGGTCGAGGTCGCCGACCCCGAAGTGCTCGTAGTGCACGCGGGCGCCGGGCCAGCCGGCGCGACCGGCACGGTCGGTGAGTTCGTCGATGAGCGCAGCCGGGCCGCACGCGTAGAGGTGGGTGCCGATCGGCTGGTCCAGCAGCGCGGGTCCCATATGCTCCCAGAAGCCGTCGCGGCCGGTGTGGAGGTGGAGGCGGTCGCCGCACAGCTGCTCCAGGTCGTCGAGGTGGGCGGCGTCGCCCTCCCGGTGGACGTAGTGCACCTCGAACGAGCGGCCCCACTGCACGGCGGCGCGGACGTGGGACAGGATCGGGGTGACGCCGATTCCGCCGGCGACGAGCAGGTGGTGCCGCGCGGTGAGGACCGGGGCGAAGGCGCTGCGCGGGGTGCTCACCTGCACCCTGTCCCCCGCTCGCAGGGAGTGGATCCAGCGGGAGCCACCGCGGCCGTCCTCCTCGAGCCGTACGGAGATGCCGTAGTGGTCGGGCTCGAAACCGGGTCCGGTGAGGGAGTAGGAGTTCCGGCGGGATTGCCCCTCCGGCCCGGTTCCGCAGGTCACGACGATGTGACTGCCCGGGGTGAAGGAGGGCAGGAGTGCGCCGTCGGACGCGACCAGCCGCATGTGCCGCACGGTCGGGGTCAGTGCGGTGACCTCGTCGACCGCCAGCACCAGGCCGGCGTCGGACGGCACGTTCGTTGCGGGGCTGTCGGACATCAGGGTCATCAGCGTTCCTCCGCGTCGATCATGTAGCCGAGGTAGGCCGCGTGGTGACGCGAGACATGGTGGTAGACCACGAGTTCCGCGCGGCAGTTCGGGCAGGTGGTGCACCGGCCGACCTCGACGTCGGCGAGATGGGTGGTGTGACAGTGTGCGCAGTAGACCGCGCGGTCGGCGGTGTCGATCGGGACGGGCATGATCTCCTCGTCGACGAGCCCGCCGGCCACCGCCACGGCCCTTGCGGCGAGGACGGCGGCCTCGGATCCGACGAGGACGAGTCGGCAGCCGACCCGGGAGGCGTCGAGCTGCCGTCGGAGGACGCGGGCAGCTGTGTCGCCCCACTCGGCGGGCAGACGCATCCAGTCCACCCGCCGACCGTCGAAGGACAGCAAGAGATTCCGCGCCTGCTCGGCGGCCTCGTCGCCGAAGGACAGGATCGTGAAGGTCCGTCCCCCGCCGGCGATGCTCCGTTCCTCGTCCCACCTCGGCACACTGGTGGTGTCCATACAGACGTTCACGGCATCTCCTAGGGCGCGAAGGAGCGGAGGCCGACGTAGAAGGCGAGCGCGCCTTCGGGGGTGGTGAAGCGGATGCGGGATCCCTTGGGGAAGAAGATCGCGTCGTACGCACGGGCGATCTCGACCTGGCCGGTGTCGAGGTTCTCGAGGCGGAACTCGCCGTCGAGGACGACCTTCATCTCGTCGTATTCGTAGGTGTAGTCGAGGGGCGCCTCGGTGGGTTCGAGACGGAAGTAGCCGGAGGCCATGGGGCAGCCTTCGGGATTCGGGTGGACGTCGTCGATGTAGCCCTTCGTTCCCGGGAACTCGTCGACCGACATCTGCGGGAGGTTCTTCCAGAAACCGGAGGTCACTCGGAATGCGGGCACGGTGGTGGTCTCGGACATGGCAACTCCTCAAAGGGAAGGAATGCGCGAACGCGCGGTGTGCAACGAGAACGTCGATCGCTGACGTGAAACAGACGATAATGGGAAGAAACGCAGCGATGGTTGCAGTTCTGTTAACGCGCGTAACCGATTCCTCTCGAGGGCAAGGGAATCCGGACCCTCGAGGAGGTTCCCCGGAACCTGGACGGAACATCCGTCAGCGGCCGGGATCGAAGAGGGCGCGATGCCAGATACGCGTGACGATCTCGGCGGCCCGTTCGAGCGGTATGGGCGTCTCCTGCAGGGCGTCCTGCGCGTACCAGACGTAGTCCGACCCAGCGCGGGCGGATCGCCCGGTCCGACTCCGGTGCCGTCGCCCGGCTGCGCGCCGCGGGCTCGTCGGGTTCAAGCCGACCACCGGATCGTGCGCGGACGAACGGGGGTTCCGCGCGATGACTGATTTCGTCACCGCCGGCCCGCCGGCCTGGACGGTGGACGAAACCCGCATCATGACGGAGATCCTCGCCGAGACGACCTTCGAACGCACCGCGGTGCGGCACCGGCGGATCGCCTTCTTCCGGCGCCCGGACGGACGTCCGGTCGATCCCGCGGTCGCCCGCACCGTCGAGACCGTCGCCGGAATCCTGTCGGATCTCGGGCACGAGGTCGTCGAGACCGACATCCCGATCCAGGGGTGGAACGAGATCTTCGGGCCGCTCGTGCTCGACGACGGGCTGCGCGAACGCGCCCATCTGCTCGACGATCCGGAGCTGCTGACCCCGCTACGAGCGGGCGAGTCCGGGAGCCGCGATGCAGCTGACCAGCGCCGAGGTCGCCGGTGCCCGCGGGCACTGGACGGATTCCGCCTCCGCATGGACGATTTCCAGCACCGTTGCCGTCAAGGGCATCGACACCCTGAACGGTACCGAGGTCGACGACCCCTACTTCTCCGACTGCGAGTTGCCCGCCGACTCGGTGGTCGGTGAGGTCGGCCAGGACTGGTCCCAGCTCATGCCCGGGCCGGCGACCGAGCGGCTGATCCTCGCCGCCCAGATGCTCGGCGTCGCCGAACGTGCCTTCGACGACCTCTAGGGTCTGGCGCGGGCGTCGTCGATGGCCAAACTCGAGGCGACGGAGGTCGCCAAGAACACAGCCCTCGAGTGCATGCAGATGATGGGCGGCTACTCCACTGAGTTCGACATGGTGCGGCACGTGCGCGCGGCCCTCGGCGCGACGATCTACGGCGGAACCAACGAGATCCAGCGCGACATCATCGGGAACTCGTTCGGTCTCCGATAGAACCCTCGCTCACACGAACATCGCAGCGGCGGGACGGTCCTTCGACCGTCCCGCCGCTGTTTGTCGTTCGCATACAGGGCGGTTTCCACGCCAAGCGTCACCGCAATCTCACGGTTGCGTAACACGCCCGTCATGGATACCGTGTTTCCTTCTATTCGACAGCGATTCCTACAGTGAAACTTCGTCGAACCGAGGAGCCCCCATGACGCTGGAAGCCACCGACACATCCGTGCTGCGCCTCCCGTCCACGAACGGCCGGTCCCCCGAGACCTCCGGCACCGCCGGTCTGGCCGAGCTCGCACACGCGACCGGCACCCGCTTCATCCTCGCCGTCTTCACCACCCTGTCCGGAAAGCCCTGCGCCAAGCTGGTTCCCGTCGAATCCGTCGACGAGCTCGCCACCGACGGTGTCGGTTTCGCCGGCTACGCCGCGGGCTCGATGGGCCAGGTCCCCAAGGACCCCGACCTGGTCGCCATCCCCGACGTCTCGTCCTTCACCCCCATCCCCTTCGTCCGCGAGGGCCTGGCGCTGGTCCACTGCGACCCCTACGTCGAGGGCAAGCCCTGGCCGTACGCCCCGCGGGTGATCCTCAAGACCGCGCTCGCGCAGGCCGCCGCCAAGGGCCTGAGCGTCAAGGTGGGCACCGAGATCGAGTACTTCCTCGTCCAGCGCGACGAGAACGGAACCCTGCGCACCGCCGACGCCCTCGACACCTCCCGCCAGCCCTGCTACGACGCCCGCGACGTCACCCGCATGTACGAGCACCTGACGTCGATCTCCTCGGCGATGAACACCCTCGGATGGGGCAACTACGCCAACGACCACGAGGACGGCAACGGGCAGTTCGAGCAGAACTTCCAGTACGCCGACGCCCTGACCACCGCCGACCGCGTCATCACCCTGCGTTACCTCATCTCCGTGCTCGCCGAGCAGCGCGGCATGACCGCGACCTTCATGCCCAAGCCGTTCGCCGATCGCACCGGCTCCGGGATGCACATGCACCTGTCGCTGTGGCAGGGCGACACCCCCGTCTTCCCCGACGCGAACGATTCCTGCGGACTCGGACTGTCCAAGACCGCCTACTCGTTCGTCGCCGGCATCCTCGAGCACGCCTGCGCCCTGCAGGGTGTCATCGCACCGACGGTCAACTCCTACAAGCGCACCGGCGCCACCAGCACCGCCTCCGGCGCCACCTGGTCGCCGCGCTACGCGACCTACGGCGGCAACGACCGCACCCACTACCTGCGCGTCCCCGACGCCAACCGCGTCGAACTGCGCGGCGGGGACGGCTCGGCCAACCCCTATCTCGCCACCGCCGCGACCGTCGCCGCCGGCCTCGACGGCATCGAACGCGACCTCGATCCCGGCGAGCCGGGCACCGGCGGCACCGCGACGCTGCCGATGACGCTGCTGCACGCCATGGACGCCCTCGAGGCCGATCCGGTGGTCTCCGGCGCACTCGACGCAGCCGGGGCGGGCGTTGCCGACTACTTCGCCTCCCTCAAGCGCGAGGAGTTCTTCCACTGGCACAACACCGTGACCCCGTGGGAGATCGACAGCTATCTGACCGCTTTCTGACCACCGACTGCTTCCAGACCCATCGAACAGGAGAGACGACCATGTGCGGAATCGTCGGACTTCATCTGCGAGACGCCTCGCTCGAGCCCCGGTTGGGCAGCCTGCTGACCGGGATGCTCGGGCAGATGGTGGACCGTGGACCGGATTCGGCGGGCGTCGCCGTCTACGGCAACCCGGTCTTCTCCCCCGCCGGGGAGTCGTCGGTCTCGGTGCTCGACGCACCCTCGGACCTCGCCACCGCCGTCGGCGATGCACTGGGTGTGACCGTCGGGGCGCTCGATCTCGCCCCCACCACCGTGCTGCACGCCCCCGTCCCCGCGACCCTGCTCGCCGACACCGTCCGCACGCTGGCCCCCACCGCGACCGTCATCGGTTTCGGCGACGACGTGACCGTCCTCAAGGGCACCGGCGATCCCCGCGATCTCGCCGAGACCTTCGGCCTGCCCGCCGCCTCCGGCCGGCAGGGTGTCGGCCACACCCGCATGGCCACCGAATCCGCCGTCACCGCAGCAGGATCGCACCCCTTCGCCGTCGGCCCCGACCAGTGCCTCGCGCACAACGGCTCGTTCTCCAACCACCTGTCGATCAAGCGCGAACTCGAGGACGAGGGCGTGGTGTTCGACAGCGAGAACGACACCGAGGTCGGCGCACGCTTCGTCGCCAAACACCTCGCCGAGGGCGCCGACCTGGAGAAGGCACTGCGTCTGCTCGGTGAACGCTTCGACGGCTTCTACACCCTGCTGGTGTCCACCTCCGATTCGTTCGCCGTGGTCCGCGATCCGATCGCCTGCAAGCCCGCGATCGTCGCCGAGTGCGACGCCTACGTCGCGATGGCCTCGGAATTCCGCGCCCTGGCAGGACTTCCCGGCATCGCCGACGCCCGCATCTTCGAACCCGAGCCGGACCGGGTCTACGTGTGGCGACGCTGACCGGCCGCGCGAATCCCGACTCCGCCGTCCCGATCTCATCCCCGGAGGCAATCATGACCACCGATACCCTGCTCCCGACCGCCACCTACGACCTGGCGACGACCACTACCCGCGAACTCAATGCGGCACTGCACGCGATGGAGGCCCCGGCCTCGATCGAGGTGGTGAACCCGCAAGGCGCCCACGCACTCGCCTGCGGCCTGAACCGGCCGATCGACGTCCGCATCGACGGCCACGTCGGCTACTACGCAGCCGGGATGAACCAGCACGCCCACGTGACCATCGATGGCAACGCCGGCGTCGGGGTCGCGGAGAACATGATGTCGGGCAGTGTGCGCGTCACCGGCGACGCCTCGCAGTCCGCCGGTGCGACCGCCCACGGCGGGCTGCTGGTCATCGAAGGCAATGCCGCCGCACGCTGCGGCATCTCGATGAAGGGCGTCGACATCGTCGTCGGCGGTGATATCGGTCACATGAGCGCCTTCATGGGACAGGCCGGCCGACTCGTCGTCCTCGGCGATGCCGGTGAGGCCCTGGGCGATTCACTGTACGAGGTGCGGATCTACGTGCGGGGCAGCGTCGCCTCGCTCGGTGCGGACTGCGTCAAGAAGGAGATGCTCCCCGAGCACATCGCCGAGCTGCAGGAACTGCTCGACACGGCCGGTTTCGACGCCGACCCGGCCGAGTTCACCCGCTACGGCTCGGCCCGGCAGCTCTACCACTTCCACGTCGACAACGCTTCGGCCTACTGAGAGCCCCCGACGTTCTTCCGCCCGCTCGACCCCCGAGGAGACTTCCATGACCTTCCAGCCCGGACTGCGTGAGTCGGCCACCTTCGACCGCAACGTCATCCACGAGATCCAGCGCGCCGCCGCGACCGGCATCTACGACATCCGCGGCTGGGGTGCCAAGCGCAAGGTTCCCCACTTCGACGACCTGCTCTTCCTCGGCGCGTCCATGTCGCGTTACCCACTCGAGGGCTACCGCGAGAAGTGTGAGACCGACGTCGTCCTCGGCGACCGCAACGCGAAGTACCCGCTGCACCTCGACATCCCGGTCACGATCGCCGGAATGAGCTTCGGTGCGCTGTCCGGTCGCGCGAAGGAGGCCCTCGGGCGTGGCGCCAGCGAGGTCGGCACGTCCACCACCACCGGCGACGGCGGCATGACCCCGGAAGAACGTGGGCAGTCCAAGCACCTCGTCTACCAGTACCTTCCGTCGCGATACGGCATGAACCCCGACGACCTCCGCAAGGCCGACGCCATCGAGGTCGTGCTCGGCCAGGGCGCCAAGCCCGGTGGCGGCGGCATGCTCCTCGGGCAGAAGATCACCGAGCGGGTCGCGGGGATGCGTACCCTGCCGGTGGGCATCGACCAGCGCAGCGCGTGCCGGCACCCCGACTGGACCGGCCCCGACGACCTCGCCATCAAAATCCTCGAACTGCGCGAGATCACCGGCTGGGAGAAGCCGATCTACGTCAAGGTCGGCGCGACCCGCACCTACTACGACGTCAAGCTCGCCGTGAAGTCCGGCGCCGACGTCGTGGTGGTCGACGGGATGCAGGGTGGCACCGCTGCCACCCAGGACGTCTTCATCGAGCACGTCGGCATCCCGACCCTGGCCGCGCTCCCCCAGGCGGTGCAGGCCTTGCAGGAGATGGGTGTGCACCGCACCCCGGGCGGCGTGCAGCTGATCGTCTCCGGCGGTATCCGCTCCGGCGCCGACGTTGCCAAGGCGATGGCCCTCGGCGCGGACGCCGTCGCCCTCGGCACGGCCGCGCTGATCGCCCTCGGCGACAACGATCCGAAGTACCAGGCCGAATACGAGAAGCTGGGCTCCGCAGCCGGTTTCTACGACGACTTCCAGGACGGCAAGGCCCCCGCCGGCATCACCACGCAGGATCCCGACCTGCAGGCCCGCTTCGATCCGGTAGAGGGTGGCCGCCGCCTCGCGAACTACCTGCGGGTGCTCACCATGGAGGCCCAGACCATCGCCCGGGCGTGCGGCAAGTCGCACCTGCGCAATCTCGAACCGCAGGACCTCGTCGCGGTCACGATGGAGGCCGCCGCGATGGCTCGGGTGCCCCTGGCCGGCACCGACTGGATCCCCGGCCGCAGCGCCTTCTGACCGTGGCGACAGGCCTGCCACCGCACTTCCCGAGAGGACACAAGATATGACCGCCTTCGACACGCTCTGGGCATCGATCCTGGATGTCGGTAAGCATCCGACGACCGGAGGCTATCGTCGATTCGCTTGGAGCGAAGCAGATCTCACTCTCCGCGAGTGGTTCCGCGGCTGCGCCGCCGAGCGCGGCATGGACGTCGAAGAGGACCGGAACGGGAACCTGTGGGCGTGGTGGCTCCCCGTCGGCTGGGAAGGCGATCCCACCGACGCCTTCGTCACCGGTTCGCACCTGGACTCGGTGCCCGACGGCGGCGCGTTCGACGGACCACTGGGCGTGGTCTCGGCGTTCGCCGCGGTCGATCTGGTCCGTGAGCGCGGCATCGTCCCGACCGTGCCGATCGCGATCACCGCGTTCTCCGACGAGGAGGGTGCCCGCTTCGGTGTGGCTTGCGTGGGCAGTCAGCTCACCACCGGGGCGCTCGCTCCGCAGCGTGCGCTCGGCCTGCGTGATCGTGACGGAATAACGTTGGCCGAGGCCATGACCCGCGCCGGTCGTGTGCCCGAACACATCGGCACCGACCCCACCCTCGTCGACCGGGTCGGGGTGTACGTCGAACTTCACGTCGAACAGGGCCGGGCCCTCGACCTCGTCGATGCACCGGTCGCGGTCGCGTCGTCGATCTGGCCGCACGGCCGATGGCAGTTCACCTTCACCGGTGAGGCCAACCACGCCGGAGCCACGCGCCTGGTGGACCGCCGCGACCCGATGCTCGCCTACGCCTCGTCGGTGCACAGCGCCCGCTCGTGTGCCGCGGCGGCCGGTGCGGTCGCCACCTTCGGCAAACTCGAGGTGCTGCCCAACGGGGCCAACGCGATCCCCTCCGAGATCAAGGCCTGGCTCGACGCTCGCGCCGCGGACGAGGAGACCCTGACGACGCTGGTCGCCGAGATCGAGGCCGAGGCCCGCAAGCACTGCCTGCCGGACGAGATCGGACTCGATGTCTTCGCCGAATCGATCACCCCGATCGTCGAGTTCCCGGCCGGACCGCGCGAACGGTTGCGCCGCGCGCTGTCGCATCTCGGGGACATCCCGGTACTGCCCACCCAGGCGGGACACGACGCGGGCATCCTCTCGGAGAAGGTTCCCACCGCAATGTTGTTCGTGCGCAACCCCACCGGTGTCTCGCATTCACCGCACGAGTTCGCCGAGGCCGACGATTGCAACATCGGAGCGCAGGCGCTGGCCGACATCATGGCGGACTGGACGACGGGCAGTTAGGTGGCCGCGCAGGTGATCCGGTCCGGCGAGCGGCGGCGGGTGCCCTGGCGCAACGGCGCCGGGATCACGGAGGAGGTCGCGACCGGACCCGACGGCCCCTCCGGCCGTCCACTGTGGCGGATCAGCGTGGCCGAGCTGGGCTCCGAGCCCAGCGAGTTCTCGGCCTTTCCCGGCACGGAACGGATCTTCACCGTCATCGGTGAGCACGGCGCCGACCTCGACTCGGGCCACGGACCCCGTTCGCTGGATCCGTGGCGTCCACACTCGTTCGCCGGTGAGGACGCGCCCCACTGCGTCCCCCCAGGCGCCACCCGTGCATTCAATGTCATGACCGAGCGCGGGGGCGCCACTGCGGCCGTCGGGTACTTCGCGCTCGACACGGTGTGCGACACCGCCGCAGATGGTGTCACGGCCCTCTACGTGCGATCGGGCTCGGTGCAGGCCGGTACCGAACGAGCTGCGCCCGGGGACTGCGTCCTGATCCGCGGCGAGGCCGTCACCCTACGAGGCTCGTCGGCCACCGGACTACTGGTCCGCATCGAACCCACTTCCTCCCTCTGACATCGACTCCCCCACCGACCTCCTGATTCGGAGGCCGACCGAACAAAGGATCCTCAGGTGACGGACACGACCAAGTTTCTGATCGTCGGCGGCGGCCTCGAAGGCCTGGCCATCGCCTACTCCCTCGCCGACCGCGGCGAAACCGACGTCCTCGTCCTCGAGCGCGACACCCTCTGCTCGGGCATGACCGGTAAATCGAGCGGCGTCGTGCGGTGCCACTACGGCACCCCTTCGCTGGCCGCGATGTCCTGGTACGGCGTCGATATTTTCACCAGGGCGACCGAAATCTTCGGCGACGACATGGCATTCCGCCGGTGCGGTTACGTCGTCGGTGTCGCGGAGAACAACGTCAAGCCGCTCGAGGCGAACATCGAGATGATGCAGGGCCTGGGCATCGCCACCGAACTCATCTCCCACGACAAGATGGCCGAACTGTGGCCGGGCCTGAACCTCGACGATTTCGCCCTGTTCGCCTACGAACCGCTCGGCGGTCGCGGCGAGGCCTACATGGCGGGAATGGCGTTCGGTGCAACGGCACGTCGGATGGGCGTGAAGATCCGACAGAGCACCCCGGTGGTGTCGTTGCTGCAGAACGCCGCGGGCCGGGTCTACGGCGTCACTCTCGCCGACGGGTCCGAGGTGCACGCCGAGCAGGTCGTCGTCGCGGCGGGACCGTGGACGCCGGCACTCGTCGCCGGTGTCGGCGTCGACATCGACGTCCGGGCGCAGCGCGCGCAGTTGGTTCTCGTCGACCAGGGTGTCCCGACCCCGGAGGTGCCCGTGCTGTCCGATCTGGCGGGTCTGCAGTACATCTGCCGTGAGCCGAACGGTGAACTCCTGGTGGGCAATTCCGATCATCAAACGCCGCAGTACATCGATCCCGACAAGTACGTGAACCGCGCCGACGACTCGACGATCGAGAAGAACATCATGAAGCTCGGCAACCGCCTTCCCGACATGCCGGACCCGCGGATCACCAGTTCGTACGTCGGTGCCTACGACGTCACCGAGGACTACAACCCCGTCATCGGTCCGGCACCGGTCGAGGGTCTGTTCCTGGCGACGGGATTCTCCGGGCACGGATTCAAGATCTCCCCCGCGGTGGGCAAGCTGGTCGCCGACCTGCTGATCGACGGGAAGACCGACCTTCCGAACGTGAACCCGGACGACTTCCGTTTCTCCCGCTTCGAGGAGGGTGATCTGCTCCTGAGTCTCAACCCCTACGAAGGCGCCGGCGAGATGCGCTGATCCCCACCTACTCAGCACTCGTGCCCTCCACGGACCCGGCCGGATCCCTGTCGTCCGGATCTGTGGAGGGCACCGCCATGTCTGCATTGCGGCGTTCACCACCGGTGGACACACGCTACGCTGACGAGATGGCCAGCCCAGATCGTCCCGTCTTGTACGACGATTCCGGACGCGAAGTTCCGCGCGGCACCCCGACGGGTGTGGATCTCGAGCGCGCGATCGCCCACCAGGTGCGGTCGTTGCGGCTGGCCAGCGGCCTGTCCGTCGGCGACATGGCCGCGAAGGTGGGGATCTCCAAGGCGATGCTCTCGAAGATCGAGAACGCCCAGACCTCGTGCAGTCTGTCGACGCTCGCCCGGCTCGCCGTCGGCCTCGACGTCCCCGTCACCTCGCTCTTCCGGGGCGCGGACGCGCACCGCGACGCGGTGTTCACCAAGAACGGGCACGGCGCCGAGATCGTCGGTCGCGGTACGCGGGTGGGCCATCACTACGAACTGCTCGGCGCGCTGCGGGGACAGCACAAGAGACTCGAACCGGTGCTGGTGACCCTCACCGATGCGAGCGACGTCTTCCCGCTCTTCCAGCATCCCGGCACGGAATTGCTGTACATGCTCGAGGGCGAGATGCTCTACGGCCACGGCGATTCCGAGTACCACCTGCAACCGGGCGACGCCCTGCTCCTCGACGGCGAAGGGTTGCACGGACCGAACGAGCTGCTGAAGCTGCCCATCCGGTTCCTCGCCGTCACGGCGTATCCCGACAATCACCAGCCGTGAACGACCGGCAACCGTGAACACGACGGAGCCCTCACCGCCCGGTGCGGTGAGGGCTCCTGCCGTTCGATCGGTGAAGCTCGCCGGTCAGGACTTGGGCACGATCACGTCGCGATCCTCGGCGAACGCCTCGGGACGCAGCGTCGACGGACCGGTGGGTGAGAACGAGTCCATCACGTAGGCCGTCTCCCCATGGACCGGGACGTCGATGCCCCGCATCTCCGTCTCGGTGTCGACCCGGATGCCCATGATCTTGTCGAGCGCCTTCGCGATCAGGAAGGTCACCGCGAACGAGTAGGCGAACACCGCGGCCATCGCGACGATCTGGCGTCCGAGGAAGTCGATCCCGCCGCCGAAGAACAGACCGTCGACACCGGCCGGCGCGGCGGCCGTCGCGACGAAGGCGATGAGGGTGGTGCCTACGACGCCGCCCATGAGGTGGATGGCAACGACGTCGAGTGAGTCGTCGTAGCCCATGCGGAACTTCCAGCTCACGGCGAAGCAGCCGACGGCACCGGAGACCACGCCGATCAGCAGGGCACCGAGCGGGGACACGAGGCTCGCTGCGGGCGTGATGCCCACGAGTGCGGCGATCACGCCCGAGATGGCACCGAGCGTCGTCGCGTGCTTCTCCTTGATGCGTTCGACGATCAGCCAGCCGAGCAGGCCGGCCATCGCGGCGACGAGCGTGTTGAGGACGACGACACCGGCCGTGTGGTTGGCGCCGCCCGCCGAACCGCCGTTGAAGCCGAACCAGCCGAACAGCAGGATTCCGCCACCGAGCACGACGAGGGGCAGGTTGTGGGGACGTGCCACGTGCGGGAATCCACGGCGGCGACCGAGTGCGATGGCGAGTGCCAGCGCCGCGACACCCGAGTTCATGTGCACGGCGGTGCCGCCGGCGAAGTCGTGGGCGGCGAGCGTGTTGGCGATCCATCCGCCCTTCGTGCCCGCTTCCTCGTCGTCGAAGGCGAAGACCCAGTGCGCGACCGGGAAGTAGACGAGGACGACCCAGATGCCCGAGAACACCAGCCACGCCGAGAACTTCATCCGGTCCGCGACACCACCGGCGATGATCGCCACCGTGATGCCTGCGAAGAGGAGGTGGAAGGCCGCGGTCAGTGCGGCGGGCATCCCTCCGTCCGGGTCCTCCTCGAGCAGCGAGCCCAGACCGATGTCGGTGAAGGGATCGCCGATGAGGCCGAGGCCCCCGACGCTGTCACCGAGCACGGCGGCCGGACCGAACAGCACCCACAGGACGGCTGTGACGGCGAATCCACCGAACACCATCATGATCATGTTGAGCGCGCTCTTGACTCCGAGCATGCCGCTGTAGAACAGCGCCAGGCCCGGAACCATCAGTACGACTGCTGTGAACGCCGCCAAAACCCAGGCGGTATCGGCGGCCGCGAGTGCCTGTTCCATATAAGTCCACCCTGTTCGATCCCGGGGTTCACGACCCCTACGTCAGTCGGTGACCCACATTCATCACCGTCCCCTGAGAGTGGACCCACTCTGTAATGTCCCTGCGAGGCGCGGGTGAACTTCGTGTAACGCCACCGCAGTTCACCGGACGGGGATGCCGTTGCGTCCGGGCAGGCAGTATGGAGGACGAGACGCCACATCCCGCGGTGTGCACAACCTGTGCCACCCGGGTATCCCTGCCCTGCCCGGGTTCCGCGGGAACGACGGCTCGAACCGCTGCACGCATCTGGGAGGTAGACGATGGGACGGGTCACGACACGTCGACCGGTACTGCGCATCACTGCGGACAGGGCGACGCGACGTCCCGACACCCTCGCCGTCGAGGAACCGCTCGAGATCAGGGTCGGCGGTGAGTCGCTCACCATCACGATGCGCACCCCCGGTCACGACGTCGATCTCGTCCACGGATTCCTGCTGGCCGAAGGGATGATCGGCAGTCGCGAGGACATCGCCGCCGTTCGCTACTGCGACGGGGTGGACGAGAGCGGCGCCAACACCTACAACGTTCTCGACGTCGCCCTCGCGCCCGGCGTCACCGTCCCCGAAGGGACGGGGCGACGCGCATTCACGACGACCTCCGCGTGCGGGGTGTGCGGGAAGAACTCGCTCGACGAGGTGCGCACGCGCACGCGATATCCACTGAAGGATGCCGGCACCACCTCTATCGGAAGGCACACCCTCACCGAACTGCCCGACACGCTGCGTCGGCACCAGCAGGTCTTCGAGTCGACCGGCGGTCTGCACGCGGCCGCACTGTTCACCCCCGACGGGGCGCTGCTGGCCCTGCGCGAGGACGTCGGCCGGCACAACGCCGTCGACAAGGTGATCGGCTGGGCCCTGACCGACAACCGGGTGCCGCTCTCGCACAGCGTGCTCATGGTGAGCGGACGCGCCTCGTTCGAACTCGTGCAGAAGGCGGTCATGGCCGGGATCCCCGTGCTCGCGGCGGTCTCGGCGCCGTCGTCGCTGGCCGTCGATCTCGCCGCGGAGTCCGACCTCACCCTCGTGGGCTTCCTCCGCGGCGACACGATGAACGTCTACACCGTCCCCGAACGCATCAAGACCGACTGATCGGCGGCATCAACCGCACGTGCCGTCCTGCGCCTCGCCCGCGCGTACTCCGTCGACGAACGCCCGCACGTCGTCGACGGACTCCTCGAGTACCGCTCGGTGATCGGCTCCGTCGTATACCCGATAGCTCAGGTCGGCTCCGTTGCCGCACAGCGCCGCGGTCACCTGATCGGTGACCGGACGCAGTACCAGCGCGTCGTCGCTTCCCTGCACGACGAGCGTCGGCACCCTCAGGGTGAGCGGTTCGACCTCCTGACCGGCGTAGTACTCACGGAGCGGTTCGAGGTCCGCATCCGGAGCGAACACCTGATCCACCGGTACCGTGCTCGCCACCTCGCGGATGTCGTCCATGCACCCGGTGCGCGCGGCGTCGAGCAAGGGGCGCGAGGCGTCGGTGAGCATCGCGTCGGCGTCGATGCTCGGGTCCGCCGCCTGCGCTCCGAGCAGCAGCACCGGCAGGAACCCGAGCGCCGGACCGATCGCGGGTCCGGCGCTCGCGTAGTACTCGGCCGTCTCACTCGTGCGACTGCCCGGGGCGAAGGCGACCGCGCCCTGCAGTTCGAGTTCAGGGGCGCGTTCCGTGCCACGAGCCGCCGCATACAGCGCGGCGTGCCCGCCCTGACTGTGTCCCATCGCGATCCATCGGGTGCCGATAGCCGGATCGAGTTGACGAGCGGCACGCACGATGTCGACGACACTGTCGGCTGCGCTGTCTCCGTTCATGTAGGGATGTCCGCCCGGTGTGCCGAGGCCTTCGTAGTCGGTCTGGACCACGGCGTAGCCGTCTGCGACCCACCGGTCGAGCATGGCAGTCGTCCTGCTGATGTAGGAGTGGGCGGGACCACCGGGGGTGTCGGCGGACGGCGCACAGGCGTCACCGACCCCGGTGGTGCCGTGCGCCCAGCTGATCACGGGCCAGCCTCCGGCGGGCGCTTCTCCCTCGGGGATCGCGACCGTGCCCGAAACGAGGGTGGGGCGCCGATCGGCACCATCGGACAGGTAGGTGATCAGATGCGTTCGCGACGCGCTGGGAAGCGCCGCCGTACCGGTGAGGGTGCGTTCGGTGACGAGGGAGCCGGGTCCCCCGGCAGTCTCCTCGGCGTCGTCGCCGAAGTCGGAGCAGGACGTGATGCCGAGCATCGACGCTGCGGCGAGTACTGCCATCACACGCCGGGAAGTACGAGAGAGCATGAATCCTCCGTTGGGATGTCAGTCCACGTTCGGCGCTCACTGCACGCCGTTGACGTGGCTACCGCCGTCGACGAACAGCGTGTTGCCTGTGGGATAGCGGGAGTCGTCGCTCGCGAGAAAGGCTGCGACCGTGCCGATGTCGTCGAGAGGGTCGCCGATGCGGCCCATCGGGTTCGCCGCGACCTGCGTGGCGGCCATCTGCGGGTCGGCCGCCGCCACCCGTCTGTATGCCGCGCTCGGCACGCCGGGGCAGATCACGTTGCAGCACACCAGTTTCGATGCCCATTCCCGAGCCGCAGTACGGTCGTGCTGCGCAGTGCCGAATTCGCGCACCGCGGCATCCACCATGGCGTGCACCTGTGCGCGGTCGGTGACGTCGGTCGGGACGAAATCCGCGGCCGATCCCCATCCCGGCGCCGGTGACGATCGCCACCCGCCCGTCCAACTTCCCGATGCCGTTCCTTTCCGATACGACGGCGTGTGCGGCGCAGGCCGTCAGCGAGGACGGGGAACCGTCCTGTCGATGAACAGCGCTTCCACGGACACGCACACCGTGCCGTCCGCGGTCCTGATCTCGCCGACCGTGTTGATCTTGCGGCCGTCCTGCTCGACCAGACGACCGGTGATCGTCAGCGGCTCGAACAGTGGGGGCGGCCGGTGGTACCGCACGTTGAGCTGTGCGGTGGCGCCGCTGCGCCCGGCCCAGGCGTTCGCCACACCCAGCGTGTGATCGAGCAGGAGGGCGGAGACTCCGCCGTGCACGTGCCCGGGCGGGCCCTGGTACGGGAAGGTCAGTTCGACGACGCCTTCCACCGATCCGTCTTCGCGACCGGCCAACACCAGCGGCGGAGCGAGCGCGTTCTCCGGACCGGTGACCGGATCGTGCCGGGTGACGCCCTCCCCGTGCCACATGTCGATCAGTCGCTCCCGCACTTCGGGAGCGTGCTCCTCGAGGTGCTCGGCGATATTGTCGAGCTCTTCGGCGACCCGCTCGAGATTCGCGTTGCCACGGTCGGTGCGCAGCAACGCGTCCACCACGCGCCGCGCGGCGGCGGTGGCGCGGTCGACGGCGGTGTCCTGCGGTGCCGAGGTCAGAACCGTACCGTCGGGCGCGTGTTCGACGACGGGGTGGGTGTCCGGGTCGACTCTCATCGACTCTCCATCGTGGCGTGGGTGAGCACCGGTTGCCCGTCGCGCTCGGGACATGTGGCGAGCAGGGTGAGGGTGTCGTCGTCTCGCCAGACCTCCGTCTCGATCGTCTCCCCGGGGTACAGCGTGCCGGCGAAGCGGACCGAGAACGACCGGACCCGGGTCGGGTCTCCACCGAGCACACCGTCGACGACGGCCTTGCACACGACACCGTACGAGGCGAGTCCGTGCAGGATCGGCCGATCGAAACCGGCTGTCTTCGCGAATTCGGGATCCGCGTGCAGCGGGTTCATGTCGGCACTGAGCCGGTACACCAGTGCCTGTTGCGTGCTCGTAGGTGACACCAGGGTCTTGTCGGCGTCCCGTTCCGGCACTGCGTTCGACACATGGGGCCCGGCGTCTCCGCCGAAGCCGCCCTCACCGCGCGCCCAGATCTGCATCGCACTGGTCCACAACGGGTTTCCGTCGGCATCCACTGCGGACTGTTCGAGCACGATCACGGCGGCCTTGCCCTTGTCCCACACATCGGAGATGCGAGACGAGACGGTCGCCGAACCCGAGATCGGGATCGGGGCGTGCACGGTGACAGACTGGCCACCGTGCAGGATCCTGCGCAGGTCGATGTCGATTCCCGGCAGGCTCAGTCCGGCCTGTGTCACCGCACCGGCAGAGACACCCTGACCGGCGACCATCGCGAAGGTCGGCAGGACCCGCAGGTCCTTCTCGTACACCCACCGCAGTTCGGCGGGATCGAGCGAGTCGACACCCGCACCCAGACCGAGGTGGTAGAGGATCACATCGCGTTCGGTCCACGAGGCATCGCGGACGGTGGGCGCAGCGGAGAGCGCGACATCGGTATCGATGGGCATGGGGCGTCACTTTCCGGGCTCGGGATCGCGGGGCAGGCCGAGAAGCCTCTCACCGATGATGTTCAGCTGGACGTTGGTCGTCCCACCGGCGATGGACATGCACTGCACGTTGAGGAACATGTGGGTCGCCGAAGTTCGGTCCTGGTCGTCGAGCAACGACGCAGTACCGGCCCAGTCCATCGCGGTCTCCCAGACCTGCTGGAGGTGCTCGACGCCGAGGAGCTTGGCGACGGAGGATTCGGCACCCGGCTGTGCACCGGCCAGGGAGCGGAGAGCGGTGCGCAGACCCATGAGGCCACCGGACGCGGCATCGCCGAGAACCTTGCCGAGGACGGTGAGTTGTTCGTCGTCCGGCCCACCGGGCATACCGTTCGCGAGCGCCATGAGGGTCTCGCAGCCGGCACCGAAAGTCGAATCGTGCGAGAGGGAGACGCGTTCGTTCGCGAGGGTGGTACGGGCGAGCTTCCATCCGTCCCCGGGCTCGCCGACGAGGCACTCGTCGGGCACGAACACGCCGTCGAGGAACACCTCGTTGAACAAGGCTTCGCCGGTGATCTCCCGCAGCGGCCGGATGTCGAGCCCCTCGGTGTTCCTGATGTCGATCAGGAAGTAGGACAGGCCTTTGTGCTTGGGCGCTTCCGCGTCGGTGCGGGCGAGGCAGATGCCCCAGTCCGCGACCCGCGCCATCGACGTCCACACCTTCTGGCCATCGAGCCTCCATCCGCCGTCCACCTTGACGGCCTTGGTGGACAGGCCCGCAAGGTCGGACCCGGCGCCGGGCTCGGAGAAGAGCTGACACCACACGAGATCCCCGCGCAGCGACTGCGGGACGAATCGCTCGATCTGCTCGGTACTGCCGTGCGCGATCAGGGTCGGCACCACCCAGTTGCCGATGATCATGTCGTGCGGTTCGAGTTCGGCGGCGCGCAGTTCCTCGGCGACGACGAGTTGCGTGACGGCGTCGGCGGCCTTGCCCCACGGTTCCGGCAGATGGGGAGCGGTGTAGCCCTTCTCCGCCAGATACGCCTTCCGCGCTGCGTTCTCCAACGACTTCGCCGGCTCGAGTTCGGCACGGACGTCGGCGCGGATCCGTTCCGCCTCGGGCGGAAGATCGACGCTCAGCACGCGGCGGGCACCGTCGAGCGTGAGGTGGGCGACCCGGCGCCGCCACGACGCCGTGGAGCCGAGCAGGATCCGGAGCGACTGAGCGCGCCGCATGTACAGGTGGGCGTCGTGCTCCCAGGTGTAGCCGATACCGCCGAGCACCTGGATGCAGTTCTTGGTGACCTGGAAGGCGGCCTCCGGGGCGATGGACGCGGCAACTGCGACGGCGAGCGACGCCTCGTCGTCCGACACGTCCTCGGCATGCGCACGGGCAGCATCCCAGGCCACGACCCGGGCCTGTTCGGTATGGCAGAGCATCCGGGCGACGGTGTGCTTGACACCCTGGAACTGTCCGATGACACGGCCGAACTGCTTGCGGACCCGCGCATAGTCCGCGGCGGTGGTGGTCGCCCAGTCCGCGAGACCGGCGGCCTCGGCGGCGAACAAGGTCGCGGCGATATCGACGATCCGATGCGGGTCCGATCTCAGCACGTCCCCGTCGGACAACCTCAGGGCGCTCACGGTGATCTCGGCGTTGCGGCGGATCACGTCGTAGCTGGGCAGGTTCGTGACCTCGACCCGGTCACGGGTCACGACGACGAAGACCCGCTCACCACCGTCGTCGGCCGCGAGCAGGAACACATCCGCGACCTGGCCGCCGAGGGCGACACCGGAGGTTCCCGAGAGCGTGACGGAATCGCCGTCGCGCTCCACGCGCAGGTCCCCCGGCTGCAGGGCGACCGCACCGAACAGCGAACCGTCCGCGAGCCCGTCGAGTTCGCTGCGACGGCCGGCCTCGTCGAGGACCGCGGACACGATCGCGGTCGGAAGGAACGGGCCCGGCACCATGGCCCGTCCGAGTTCTTCTGCGACGATCGCCGTTTCGAGTAGTCCGAAACCGGCGCCTCCGACCTCTTCGGGCAGGTGCAATCCCAGCATGCCGAGTTCGGCGAACGAGCTCCAGTACGTCGGGCGGGCTTCCGTCTTCGCTTCGACGGCCGTGCGGATCACGTCGGGTGTGGCGTGTCGTGCCGCCCAGCCGCGTACGGAATCACGGAGCTCGCGGTCCTCGTCGCTCAATCCCAGAGTCATGATCGGGTCCCTTCGGATAGCAGAATGTCCGGCGTCAGATGCGCTCGATGATGGTGGCGGAGGCCATCGCGCCACCCGCACACATCGTGACCAGCGCAGTCGAACGGCCCGAGCGCTCGAGTTCGTGCAGGGCACTGGTGATCAGTCGCGAGCCGGTGGAACCGACGGGGTGGCCGAGCGCGATGGCGCCGCCGTTGACGTTGACCTTGCTCATGTCGGCCCCGTGGACCTGCGCCCAGGACAACACGACCGAAGCGAAGGCTTCGTTGATCTCGACGATGTCGATGTCGGACAAGGACATTCCGGTGCGCTCGAGTACCGCGCGCGTCGCGTCGATAGGGCCGTCGAGGTGGTAGTACGGGTCCGAACCGACGAGCGTCGACGCGAGGATACGGGCACGTGGCCGCAGACCCGACTCGCGCGCCTTGTCCTCACTCATCAGCAGTACGGCGGCCGCGCCGTCGCTGACCTGGGAGGAGTTTCCGGCGGTGTGGATTCCGTTCTCGATGACCGGCCGGAGACCGGCGAGTCCTTCCGCGGTGGTTTCGCGAAGACCTCCGTCACGCGTCACGGTCGCGATCTCACCGGTGGGCTCGCCCTCCTTGGTCACGACCGGCGCCTGCACCGGGACGATCTCGCGGTCGAAGCGCCCCTCGGCCCACGCGGCTGCGGCGCGACGCTGCGACTCGAATCCGAGAGCATCGACATCGTCACGTTTGATGCCGCGCTTGTGGGCGATCCGTTCGGCGGAGGTGAACTGGTCGCCCATGTCGATCGACCAGTCGTCCGGATAGGGGTTGCCGGTGCCCGGGGCGTTTGCCTGGCCGAGGAACACGCGGCTCATGACCTCGACGCCGCATCCGATTCCGGCGTCGATCTGCCCGGACGCGATCAGGCCCGCCACCATGTGGACCGCCTGCTGCGACGAACTGCACGCGCAGTCGATGGTCGTCGCCGCGGTCGTGTACGGGAGACCTGCGTGGAGCCAGGCCTGCCGGGTCACGTTGTTCGACTGTTCCCCCGCCTGGGTGACGGCGCCTCCGACGAGCTGACCGATCTGGTCGGCGGGGAGGCCGGTGCGGTCGAGAACGGCCTTCTGGGCGGCACCGAGCAACACCGCGGGGTGGACCCCGGCCAGCTGTCCGCGGCGACGACCGATCGGTGTCCGCGCGGCCTCCACGATGACGACCTTGCTCATGCCTACTCCCAGCTCTCGAAGATATTGAAATTTATTCTAGTGACGGTGACCGCAGTTTCCTGCGCAGTCCCAACGAGCGGGACGGACCTTGCGGAATGCGGTCTTCGAGAATTGCCCGTCAACGCGTACCGGCGGGCAGATCGCCCAGCAGAAGGTCGCACGCGACGCGCAGATCGGACTCCACCTCGGGGATCGATATCCGCCCGTTGAGCGCGGACTGGACGAGACCGAACCACAGCGCCACGACCAACCGCACGACGGTCGCGTCCCGCACCGTGGGTTCCGCGATACCCGCGGCGGCCAGGAGCAGTCCGTCGAAGTGCTGGTCGATCTTCGCCACGTCGGGAATGGTGGCGGCGTTCGACGACGCGGCGGATCGGATCATCGCGTTCGCCAGTAACGGAGTGCGCACGAGCGCCCGGGTGGCCTGCAGCAACGCGTCGTATACGACGTCGACAGGCGACGAGGACGACTGCGAGCGCCTGGAGAGGTGGATTCCCATCCGATCGATCCGATCCACCATGACCGCGACGAACAGATGGGTCTTGGACGGAAAGTAGCGGTAGAGGGTCCCGATGGCGACGCCGGCGAGTTCGGCGACCTCCTGCATCCGAACGCGTTCGAGTTCCTTCACCGCCCCCAACTGTGCGGCAGCGTCGATGATCCGGCCGTATCGCGCATGCTGTTCCGCCGAACTCGGTTCTGCGGCGTCCCGGGCCTCCGCAAGTCTGGGCATGCTCGGTTCCTCCCCTTCACGACCGGTGGCGCATCGACCACTGCGGCGACGAACGTTCCAGGTGGGCACGTCTCGTATCCCGCCTGATCCCGGCCAGTGGGACCTGTCCAGTGGGTGGACCAACCACCACCCGAGACTAGAATGAATACTAATTCCGGCGCGGTGCACTGACGAACCGCCGCCATCGAACAGGAGACGTTTCATGGGTGAATCCGTAAGTCTGGCCGGGCGCGCGGCGGTCGTGACCGGCGCCGGGGCCGGCCTGGGCCGCGCCGAAGCCCTCGCCCTCGCCGAGGCAGGCGTCGCAGTCGTCGTCAACGACGTGGGCGACGCAGCGCACGAGGTGGCAGAGGAAATCGTCGCGTCGGGAGGCCAGGCCATCGCCGTCACCGGCGACGTGTCCGACTGGGCTCTCGGCGGTCGCCTCGTCGAGGAATCGGTCAAGGCATTCGGGTCCTTCGACATCCTCGTCAACAACGCGGGCATCATCCGCGACAAGATGATCTTCAACCTCACCGAGTCCGACTGGGACGACGTGATCCGAGTGCACCTCAAGGGCCATGCCGCCACCTCACATGCGGCGGCGGTGTACTGGCGTCAGGCGAGCAAGGCTGCGGGTGGACCGGTCTACGGCCGCGTCGTCAACACCTCGTCGGAGGCCTTCCTCTTCGGTTCCGCCGGACAGCCGAACTATTCCGCTGCGAAGGCAGGCATCACGGCACTGACACTGTCCACGGCGCAGGGGCTGGCGCGCTACGGCGTCACCGCGAATGCGATCTGCCCCCGCGCACGCACCGCGATGACCGCGGAGGCCTTCGGCGAGGCCGGCGCCACGACCGGACTCGATCCCCTGGCGCCGGAGCGCGTGGCCACCCTCGTGCGTTACCTCGCCTCGCCGGCCTCCTCGGAGATCACCGGACAGGTGTTCGTGGTGTACGGAAAAATGGTCGCGCTCATGGCAGCGCCGACCGTCGAGAACCGCTTCGACGCAGCCGGTTCGGCATTCACGGTCGAGGAACTCGACGAGCAGCTCTCGTCGTACTTCATCGGCCGCGGCCCGTACGAGACCTACGCCGCCTACAGCATCGCGGAACTCGAGAAGGTCGCACTGGCCGTCGACTGATCGCTTGACACCGCACCCACGAAGGGAGCAAACATGAGACTTGCAGACAAGGTCGCGATCGTCACCGGTGGTGCCGGAGGGATCGGACGCGGCATCGTCAGAGCATTCATGGGCGAGGGTGCCCGCGTCCTGTTCGTCGACATCGACCGGCCCGCGGGTGAAGCCCTCGAAGCCGAGGTCGGCGAAGCCGGGAAATTCCTGTACGCGGACATCTCCGACGAGTCGAGCGCCGAGACGATCGTCGCGGCGGCCGTCGAACGGTTCGGAAAGCTCGACGTGCTCGTCAACAATGCGCACGCATCCCGACAGGCGCCACTGCTCGAGACCACACAGGAGATGCTCGACCTGTCGTTCGGCACGGGCTTCTATCCGACCTTCCGATTGATGAAGGCAGCGCACGCCCAGCTCGCCGCGAACAAGGGGTCGGTGATCAACTTCGCGTCGGGAGCCGGGATCGAAGGGAGCGCCACGCAGAGTTCGTACGCCGCTGCGAAGGAAGCGATCCGGGCGATCAGCCGGGTCGCGGCGAACGAATGGGCCGCGGAGGACATCAATGTCAACGTCATCTCGCCTCTGGCACTGACCGAGGGCGTCGAGGCGTACATCGCGGCCAACCCCGGCGTCGAGGAGGCGCTACTGGCGAAGACCCCGATGCACCGCTTCGGTGACCCGCAGGCCGATATCGGCCGTGTCGCGGTCTTTCTGGCCAGTGAGGATGCGTCCTACATGACGGGCCAGACACTCATGGTCGACGGCGGGACCATCACACTGCGCTGATCCACCGACGGACCGGATTCGACCGCCAAAGACGACGAGCGCCTCGGCACTTTCGTGCCGAGGCGCTCGTGCAGTTCCGAAGGGTCTTCGGAATCAGGCGGTCTTGTCGCGCCGTTCCCGATCGGTCTTGCGCGGCACGATCGTCGGAAGGACGTTGTCGTTGACGGTCTCGGCGGTGACCACGACCTTGGCGACGTCGTCGCGGCTGGGGATGTCGTACATCACGGGCAGGAGCACCTCCTCCATGATGGCGCGGAGCCCGCGGGCGCCGGTGCCACGGAGGATCGCCTGGTCGGCGATCGCTTCGAGTCCGTCCTGGGAGAACTCGAGTTCGACGCCGTCCATCTCGAACAGGCGCACGTACTGCTTGACCAGAGCGTTCTTCGGCTCCGACAGGATCTGGACGAGTGATTCCTTGTCGAGATTGGTCACCGACGCGAGGATCGGCAGACGACCGATGAACTCCGGGATCAGGCCGAACTTGATGAGGTCCTCGGGCATGACGTCGGCGAAGTGGTCGGTGGTGTCGATTTCGGCCTTCGACCGAACCTCGGCGCCGAAGCCGATGCCGCGCTTGCCGACGCGGTCGGAGACGATCTTCTCGAGACCCGCGAATGCACCCGCCACGATGAACAGCACGTTCGTGGTGTCGATCTGGATGAACTCCTGGTGCGGATGCTTGCGACCACCCTGCGGCGGGACGGATGCCTGGGTGCCTTCGAGGATCTTCAGCAGCGCCTGCTGCACGCCCTCGCCCGACACGTCGCGAGTGATCGACGGGTTCTCGCTCTTGCGGGCGATCTTGTCGACCTCGTCGATGTAGATGATGCCGGTCTCGGCGCGCTTGACGTCGTAGTCGGCGGCCTGGATGAGCTTGAGGAGGATGTTCTCGACGTCCTCACCGACGTAGCCGGCCTCCGTCAGTGCGGTGGCGTCGGCGATGGCGAAGGGCACGTTGAGCATCTTCGCGAGCGTCTGCGCGAGGTAGGTCTTGCCACAACCGGTGGGGCCGAGAAGCAGGATGTTGGACTTCGCGAGTTCGACCGTCTCACCGCGGGAGTCGCGGCCCTTGTCGCCGGCCTGGATGCGCTTGTAGTGGTTGTAGACCGCCACGGCCAGCGTGCGCTTGGCGTCGTCCTGGCCGATCACGTAGTTGTCGAGGAAGTCGCGGATCTCGGCCGGCTTGGGCAGCTCGTCGAGCTTGACCTCGCTGGTCTCGGCCAGCTCCTCCTCGATGATCTCGTTGCAGAGATCGATGCACTCGTCGCAGATGTAGACACCGGGGCCCGCAATGAGCTTCTTGACCTGCTTCTGGCTCTTTCCGCAGAAGGAGCACTTGAGCAGATCTCCGCCGTCACCGATACGTGCCATCAGTCAGGTCCCTACTTCCTCGTGTGCGTGCAACCGGTCCCGCAACCACCACACGGGGCGGTCCCGGGGAGCGGGCCCTTTGATCGACCGTACCCGGATGTCGGCGCGCAGGTCGACCGGTTCTGCGCGTTTCCGGTCATATTTGTACACCACAACATGTGTCGGCGATCACAGTCCCGGCGTCGGTGGTTCCGGAAGGCACCGTGCCTTCCGGAACCGCCTGCGACGTTCTACTTCTGGGCCGAGAGCTTGCGGTACTCGAGGACCCGGTCGATCAGACCGTATTCGACGGCCTGCTCCGCCGTGAGGATCTTGTCCCGATCGGTGTCCTTGCGGATCTGCTCGGGATCCTTACCGGTGTGCTTCGAGAGCGTGTTCTCCATGAGGGTACGCATGCGCTCGATCTCGGCGGCCTGGATCTCGAGGTCGGAGACCTGTCCCTGGATGCCACCCGTCGCGGGCTGGTGGATGAGCACGCGAGCGTTGGGCAGCGCCAGACGCTTGCCGGGAGTGCCGGCGGCGAGCAGGACGGCCGCGGCGGATGCCGCCTGCCCGAGGCACACCGTGGTGATGTCGGCGCGGACGTACTGCATGGTGTCGTAGATCGCCATGAGCGAGGTGAACGAACCACCCGGCGAGTTGATGTACATGGTGATGTCGCGATCGGGATCGAGCGACTCGAGCACCAGCAGCTGGGCCATCACGTCGTTGGCGGACGCGTCGTCGACCTGGACGCCGAGGAAGATGATGCGCTCTTCGAACAGCTTGTTGTACGGGTTGGATTCCTTGACGCCGTAGCTCGAGTGCTCGATGAACGACGGGAGGATGTAGCGGCTCGCAGGCGAGGCAGGAGCGGCGCCGCCGAGCTGGCGCGGATCGAACATGTTGGTCATCGCTTCTCCAAGAATTCGGTGGTGTGAGGGCAGATCGGGCCGGGACCTAGTTGGCGGTGCCGCCGGCCTGCTGCGCCCGGGAGACGACGTGGTCGACGAAGCCGTACTCGAGCGCCTGCTGCGCCGTGAACCAGCGGTCGCGGTCGGAGTCCTTGGTGATCTGCTCCACCGACTGGCCCGTGTGCTCCGCGATGAGCTCGGCCATCTCGCGCTTGGTGTGTGCGAACTGCTCCGCCATGATCGCGATGTCGCTCGCCGTACCACCGATGCCTGCGGACGGCTGGTGCATCATGATCCGCGCGTGCGGGAGTGCGTAACGCTTGCCCTTGGTACCGGCGGAGAGCAGGAACTGACCCATCGAGGCGGCGAGACCCATCGCGAAGGTCGCGACATCGCACTCGACGAACTTCATCGTGTCGTAGATCGCCATACCGGCGGTGACCGAACCGCCTGGTGAGTTGATGTACAGGGAGATGTCGCGGGTGGGGTCCTCGGCCGACAGCAGAAGGATCTGCGCGCACAGTTTGTTCGCGATGTCGTCGTCGACCTGGGTGCCCAGGAAGATGATGCGCTCGCGGAGCAGGCGTTCGTACACCGAGTCGCTGAGGTTCAGCCCAGCAGTGGCCGAGGTCATCGCGGGACCGATGGATGTCGCCGGATTCTGAGGAGTCACGGGTACCTGCCTTCTCGTCGATCGTGGGTTGCTGACACTGACACTAACGAAACGGGGCGGCACCGGATGCCCGGTGCCGCCCCTCTTCGCTGAAAGCGGAAATTCGTGACCCTGGGGTTTCGGATCTCCGCGGGTCGCCCGACTACTCGGAGGCCGAGTCCTCGGTGGTCTCCGCCTCGGCGTTCTCGCCCTCGGCGTCATCGTCCTTCTTGGTGCCGAACAGCTCGGCGGTGTCGACGGTCGCACCCGTGGTGTCGGTCACGTTGGCGCGATCGACGACGGTGCCGAGCGCCTTGCCGCGGCGGACGTCGGCGAAGACGGCACCGAGCTGGTTGGCCTGGCTGATCTGCTGGATGAACTGCTCCGGCGGGATGCCGTAGCGCTGCGCCTGGAAGAAGATGCGCTCGGTCAGCTCCTGCTGCTCGACCGTGGTGTTCTCCGCCTCGGCGATCGCGTCGAGGAGCAGCTGGGTCTTCACCGAACGCTCGGCGGACTCGCGTGCTTCCTTGTCGAACTCCTCGCGGCTCGAACCCTGGGCCTCGAGCAGCTCGTTCAGCTTGGTCTCGTCGTGATCGAGCTCGTGGATGGCGTCGTGCAGCGCGCTGTCGACCTCGGCCTGGACGGCAGCCTCGGGAACCGGGATGTCGACGGTCTCGAGGAGAACCTCGAGGACCTTGTCGCGGATCTGGCCGGCCTGCTCGACCTGCTTGACGCGCTGGACGCGCTCGCGGAGGTCGGCCTCGAGCTCGCCGATGGTGTCGAACTCGCTCGCGAGCTGCGCGAACTCGTCGTCGGCCTCGGGCAGCTCGCGCTGCTTGACGGTGTTGACCTTGACGGTGACGACGGCTTCCTTACCGGCGTACTCGCCGGCGACCAGCGTGGAGGTGAACTCCTTCGACTCGCCGGCGGACAGGCCGATGATCGCCTCGTCGAGTCCGTCGATGAGCTGGCCGGAGCCGACCTCGTGCGACAGGCCCTCGGTGGCGGCCTCTGGAACCTCGTTGCCGTCGACCGTCGCGGACAGGTCGATGGAGACGAAGTCGCCGTCCTGCACCGGACGCTCGACACCCGTCAGGGTGCCGAAGCGCTGACGCAGCGACAGAAGCTGCTCGGCGATGTCCTCGTCGGTGATCTCGACGGGATCGACGGTGACGGCGATCTCGGAGAAATCGGGGAGGGTGATCTCGGGACGCACGTCGACCTCGGCGGTGAACGCCAGCTCGACGTTGTCCTCGAGCTTGGTGACGTCGATCTCGGGCTGGCTGATGACCTTGACGTCGTTCGCGGTCACGGCTTCGCTGTAGCGGCTCTGGATGGCCTCGTTGATGACCTGGTCCAGGACGGCTCCGCGGCCGACGCGGGCCTCGAGGATCTTGCGAGGTGCCTTACCGGGGCGGAAGCCCGGGATGCGGACCTGGCCGGCGAGGGCCTTGAAAGCGCGGTCGAAATCAGGCTGGAGCTCCTCGAAGGGCACCTCAACATTGATACGGACTCGCGTCGGGCTCAGCTGCTCGACGGTGCTCTTCACGGACATGCTCCTTCTGTCGTGCTCTCTTGTCGGTCGTTCGTGTCACTACTGAGCGCGCTGACGCTGTTCGATCTGGTCGGGATGACAGGATTCGAACCTGCGACCCTCCGCTCCCAAAGCGGATGCGCTACCAAGCTGCGCCACATCCCGGTCGTGAAGGCACCGCATCCGACCGCGGGACCCATCGCAGAATCCTACGGCCCCCCGATTATGAAATCCAAAGCGAGGTCCGGTACAGTCTCATCTCGCAAGCCGCAGCACCGGTCGACACCGGCACTGCAGGCGCAACGGGGATGTAGCTCAATGGTAGAGCCCCAGTCTTCCAAACTGGCTACGCGGGTTCGATTCCCGTCATCCCCTCCACGGAGGAAGCCCGCCGGGTGCACACAGCACCGGCGGGCTTCGTCGTTCCGGACCGTCCCGTCCGGCCCAGCCCATCCGCATTCCGACGACCGCACGAACCACCGCGTCGTGATTCCTCGTCGCGTCCCTCCAGCGGACGCGACCGCGAACGGGTGGGGCGTCGTCGGATGACACCGTAGGGGGTGTGGAGGGACCGACCCCCGCCCCACCTCCGGTCGGTCCCTCCACACCATCGAATGCCGTTCTCCGGTGTGAAATCCGAGTATCGTCGTCTCACCCCCGTAGGTCAGCGGTCGGTCGAGAAGGCGCCGGCGTCAACGACGGCGCCGGCTGTACCGACGGCGCCTCGCTATGCAGGGAAGCAACGATGCCTCGGCGCCACAGACCGACTCCGGACATGCCCCCGACCCCCGCTCCGACCGTCGGCGTCGAGGAGGAGTTCTTCCTCGTCGACCCGACCTCCGAACGGCTGACCGCGAGCAACGACCTCGTCGTGGCCGCAGCCGCCCGGCTCGGACTCGACATGGACTACGAGCTCAAACGCATCCAGGTCGAGGTGAACACACCGGTCTGCCGCAGCTCGGCCGAGTTGCGCGCGCGTATCGTCGAGGGCCGGACCGTCGCAGCCGCGGCCGCGCGGGAGGCGCACGCGGGTCTGCTCGCGTCGGGTGTGTCGCCCACGCTCCAGAAGCTCGCGTCCGTGACGGATGTGCCGCGCTACCGGACGATGGCCGAGCGGTACGGACGTCTCGCCGAGGAGCAGGAGGTCTGCGGCTGCCACGTCCACGTCGGTGTCGCGGACCGCGAAACCGCCGTCCTGGTGTGCAATCACGTCCGGGTGTGGTTGCCCACCCTGCTGGCCGCGACGGCCAACTCGCCCATCCATCGGGGCCGCGACACCGGGTACGCCAGTTGGCGGGCGATCATGGCCTCCCGGTGGCCGTGCGCGGGTCCTCCCCCGCGGTTCACGTCGGCGGAGCACTACGACGCGATCGTCGCCATGATGATCGAGAGCGGCAACATCCTCGATCCGGGCATGATCTATTGGGACGTGCGTCCCTCGGCGCATCTGCCCACCGTCGAGATCCGGGTGAGCGACGTGCCGGCGACGGTCGACGAGACTGTTCTCCTGGCGATGCTCGTCCGCGCGCTCGTCGCCACCGCCGAACGAGAGGTCCGGGCGGGCATCACTGCTCCTCCGGTCGCCGACGAGGTCGTCCACGCCGCGTACCTGTGCGCTGCTCGTGAGGGGCCGACCGGACGTGCCGTCGACGTGTTCACCGGGCGGCCCACCACCGCGCAGCAGTCCTTCCGCGCCTTCCTCCGGTACATCGGCCCCCGACTCGAGGAGGCCGGCGACCGCCGGTGCGCGGTGGCGATGTGGGAGGCGATCCTCGCCCGCGGCACCGGGGCGATGCTGCAGCGACGCGCGTTCGCCCGCCGTCACGCCGTCGCCGACGTCGTCGACGCGCTCCACCGGGCGTTCGTCGCCGGACCGTAGACCCCTCCACTGTCCGGCGGAGCCCATCCCACCCCGGACGTCCCCGCGCTCTGATCCCGCGACCTGCCGTTTGGAGCGCCTTCCCTCGGGTATTCGCGACCACACGAGCCAGGACGAGGGAGCACGTATGCGCGCGATGGCCTATCGCGGCCCCTATCGGGTCCGCGTCGAAGAGAAGGACATTCCCCGGATCGAGCACCCCAACGACGCCATCGTGCGCGTCGAGTTGGCGGCGATCTGCGGTTCCGACCTGCACCTCTACCACGGGATGATGCCCGACACCCGCGTCGGTACGACCTTCGGTCACGAGTTCGTCGGGGTCGTCCACGAGGTCGGGCCGTCGGTGCAGAGCCTGAAACCCGGCGACCGGGTCATGGTCCCGTTCAACGTCTTCTGCGGGTCGTGCTTCTTCTGCGCGCGCGGCCTGTACTCCAACTGCCACAACGTCAACCCCAACGCCACCGCGGTCGGCGGCATCTACGGCTACTCGCACACCTGCGGCGGCTACGACGGCGGCCAGGCCGAGTTCGTGCGGGTCCCGTTCGCCGACGTCGGCCCAACGATCGTGCCCGACTGGATGGACGGCGAGGACGCCCTGATGCTCACCGACGCCCTCGCGACCGGCTACTTCGGTGCACAGCTGGGTGACATCGTCGAGGGCGACACGGTCGTGGTCTTCGGCGCCGGACCGGTGGGCCTGTACGCGGCGAAGTCCGCCTGGTTCATGGGTGCCGGCCGGGTCATCGTGATCGACCACCTCGAGTACCGGCTGGAGAAGGCCCGGACCTTCGCTCACGCCGAGACCTACAACTTCGCGGAGTACGACGACATCATCGTCCACCTGAAGAAGATCACCGGTCATCTCGGAGCGGACGTCGCCATCGATGCGGTCGGGGCGGAGGCCGACGGCAACTTCCTGCAGCACGTCACGGCCGCGAAATTGAAGATGCAAGGTGGCTCGCCGGTCGCGCTGAACTGGGCCATCGACGGTGTCCGCAAGGGCGGCACCGTCTCGGTGGTGGGTGCCTACGGCCCGATCTTCAGTGCCGTGAAGTTCGGCGACGCACTCAACAAGGGGCTGACCTTGCGGATGAACCAGTGCCCCGTCAAACGTCAGTGGCCCCGTCTGTTCGAGCACGTCCGCAACGGCTATCTGAAGCCGAACGACATCGTCACGCACCGTGTCCCGCTCGAACACATCCCCGAGGCCTACCACATGTTCTCGTCGAAGCTCGACAGGTGCATCAAGCCGATCATCGTCGCCGACGGGAGTTGAGGAGGATCCGCCATGGCCTACACCGCAGACAAGCCCGAACCCCCGGAGACCCCCGACCAACTGCGCGCCCGCATCCCCGGATGGGGAGTCGACCTGGATCCTCGCGATCGGCCCTCGGTGCCGAAGGAACGCTTCGCACCTGAGACGACCGGCGCGCACTGGGACTTCCCCGAACGCCAGCCCGGGTACGAGACCCGCGAACGCTCGATCGAGCATGCCTTCGTCACCCCGGTCTTCGGCACCACGGCGCCGCTGAAGGGACTGTCCGGCGTCGTGCGCAGGCACGCCTACCGCCGCTACAGCGAAGGCCGCGCCGCGCACTGGCTGCTCCTGATCGGCGCCGACCGCATCGACGTCGCCGAGAGCCGGGTCCGGGCCCTGATGCAGGGCCGTCCCGACAATCCCGTGACCGAGAGCGGGATCCGGTCGGAGATCACCGCGCACGGCGGGGCGTCGAGGCGGCGGAGTTCGCGTGCCGACGTCAACCACCAGTGGCTCGATCCGTTCGTCTCCGGCGCACCGTGGATCGCCGCAGCGGGTCTGGGCGCAGCGGTGGTGGTACGCCGGAAAGGGCGCTCACGGAGGTGAGAACCGGCACGTGGGGAGATCCCGAATCCAGCAACGACGCGTCACCTTTTCGACTCGATAGTGCAAAGCGAGAGTCAAGCAGGGGTGTGCGTCGTTCACGATATGAGACCGTCCCTCTTGTGAAGGACACCTCCGACGACCTCCCCCGGGCCCTCTCTCCCGGCTCCTCCGTCGTCGCCGCGGTCCTTCTCGATGCCACCCCCGACTGGGATCGGGTCGCCGCCGTGCTCGCGCCCGGCAACCACGAGTCGCCCAGTTTCCGGCACCGGGTGGTGGAACTGCCGTTCGGGCTCGATCCGCCGCGCCGCGCCGGGCATCCCGACTCGGATCCGCCGTGGCATCTCGAGCGGGTCGCCCTGCCCGCCCCGGCGACTTTCGAGGAGGTACTCGCCTACGCCCGCACGGCCCCCGACCCCTCGGGTCTCCGGCACCCGCGCTGGGAACTGACCTTGCTCGACGGCCTCGGCGGTGGCCAGTCGGCGCTGGTGATCCGGCTCCGGCATCTCGGCTCGGCACCCTCACCCGGTCAGTCCGAGTCCATGTTGTCGTGGGCGAGATCGGTGTCCGAGCAGGGCGTCGAGTCGTTCCGCACCGCGGCGCACATGTTCACCTCGCTGGGCACCGGATTGATCAACGCCCTGCTCGGACGCACCGGTGACCACGAGGAGCCCGCACCCCGCGCGCCGCGACTGCACGTACTCGACGCGGATCTCGCCGCCCTGCGTCACGCCTGCGAACGCGCGGGCTGCCGCGTGTCGAGCGGGTTCTCCACTGCGATGCTCCTCGCGTGCAGCGAGTACCGGCGGCGGCACGGCCGCTCGATCGACGATCTGCGTGTCGTCGTCCCCGGGCCGGACGGCGGGGCGGTGCCTATGGCACCCGAGGACGAGGCGGACATCCACGCGATGGACACGGTCGATCTCATGCGACGCATCGACATCTCGTTCCCGTCCTCCGCCGGAGCACACTCCGACATCGCCGTCGGTCCGCGGGACGTGGTGGTGTCCACGCTCCCCGGTTCCCACGCGCCGCTCTACGTCGGCGGCGCGAAGATCGAGCGGTACTACGGCTTCGGTGCGGCCGACGGCGCGATGATGACCGCGTCGGCGATGTCCTATCGCGACACCTGCTGCATGGGCCTGGCGGTGGACCCCACGGTCGTCCCCAACCGCGATTCGTTCGATTCGTGCCTGCAGGAAGGGATGCGCGCGGTCCTCGGGGAGTGACTCCCCGCGTCGGTACGCTGGAGGACAGGACCCTCCCCCACCGGAAGGATCGGCCCGTGGAACTTCTGCTCATCCTCGCCGCCGTCGGTGCCGTGGTGTACTTCGTCTCCCGCTCCCAGAAGAGCACCACCCGTCACCGCACCGTCACCCTCGACGACGCCAAGGCCGACGCACGGCAGGCGATCGAGCGTCTCGGCGGCCAGATCTACAACCTGACCGGCACCGACGACGCCTCGCGTCAGGCGCTGGCGGACGCCTCCGAGCGCTTCACCGCCGCCGGCTCCCAGATCGAGCAGGCGAACTCGCCGATGCAGGCGCGTCTCGCGAAACAGACCGCGCTCGAAGGTCTGTACTACATCCGAGCTGCGCGCCTGGCGATGGGCATGGACCCGGGGCCGGAGATCCCAACGCTCGACGGACAGAAGTCCGCCGGCGAGGTCACCGAGAAGCGCACCGTCGACTTCGAGGGCCGCACCATCGCCGCGTCGCCGTCACCGTCCTCCGCGACGCCGAACTACTACCCCGGCGGCCGCGTCGCGGGCCGGCCTGTCCCTGCGGGCTGGTATTCGGAGCCGTGGTGGAAGCCCGCCCTGGTCGCGGGCGCGTGGGGCGTCGGCTCGATGCTGCTCTTCTCGACGATGTTCGCCGGGATGGCCGGTGTCCCCTACGACGCGCAGGCATTCGAATCCGGTGTCGGTGATCCGTCGGCGGAGACAGGTGCCGGCGACGACTTCGGCGGTGGTGACGAGTACGGCGGGGGCGACGAGTACGGAGGCGGTGACGACTTCGGTGGCGGAGACGGCGGCGGATTCGATTTCGGGGGCTTCGATTTCTGAGTCGGATCTGCTGAGTCGGGTCAGCTGAGTCGGGTCAGCTCGGCTGACAGACCGGGCACCAGAACAGGTTCCGCGCCTGCATGACCGAGTGCAGAACGGGAGTCCCGCAGATCCGGCAGGGTTCGCCGGCACGGCGGTAGACGTACGTCCGGGGCCTGTTCTTGGCGTAGGCCGGTGCGCCGTGGTCGTGTTCGGGTCGCACGACGTGCATGCGCCCGTGCTCCACACCGACGTTCATCAGTTCGACGAGGTCGGCCCAGATCGCGTCGAACTCTCTGCGGGACAGCTTGTTTCCCGGACGTTCCGGGTGGATGCCGTGACGGAAGAGCACTTCTGCGCGGTAGACGTTGCCGACGCCGGCGATGACGGCCTGGTTCATGAGCAACGCGCCGATCGCGGTGCGTGATCTGCCGATACGGCGCCATGCCCGCTCGGGATCGGCGTCGGGTCGCAGCGGGTCTGGACCGAGCCGGGCCTCGATCGCCTCGACCTCGCCGGGGGTGAGCACCTCGCACGCCGCCGGACCACGCAGGTCGCTGCCGTGGCGCGCGCCGATCATCCGCATCCGCACCTGTCCGACCGGTTCGCCGAGCGGCAACTCGCGGTCGGTGAACTCACCGTAGATACCGAGGTGCACGTGGACGGCGAGACCGCCCTCGTAGTGGTGGAAGAGATGCTTGCCCCACGCGTCCGCGTGGGTCAGGACGCGCCCGTCCACGGCGGCGGCACCGTCGGCGAACCGCCCCTGCGGACTGGACACCCGCACCGGCGCACCCGAGTACCACTCGTGGTGCAGCCGGGCAAGCCGGTGCAGGATGTGTCCTTCGGGCACGGATCAGGCAGGTGCGCCGGGAACTGCCGGAGCCTCGCCGGTCTTCTCGTACTCGGCGAGGATGTCGATACGGCGCTGGTGACGCTCCTCGTTCGACCACTCGGTCGACAGGAAGGCGTCGACGATCGCGAGGGTCTCCTCGAGGCTGTGCATGCGGCCACCGATGCCGATGAGCTGCGCGTTGTTGTGCTCGCGCGCAAGCTTGGCGGTGTCGACGCTCCAGGCGAGGGCGCAGCGCGCACCTCGCACCTTGTTGGCGGCGATCTGCTCGCCGTTACCGCTGCCACCGAGCACGATACCGAGGCTGCCCTCGTCGGCGACGGTGCGCCGAGCAGCCTCGATGCAGAAGGCCGGGTAGTCGTCGAGGGCGTCGTACTCGAACGCACCGCAGTCGATCGGCTCATGGCCGTTCTTCTTCAGGTGCTCGATGATCTCATTCTTCCGTTCGAAGCCCGCGTGGTCGGCTCCCAGGTAAACGCGCATGGGCCGAGTCTAACGAGACTCGTCCGCTCGCCCGCACGCGCCGTTCGCCGTGCGAGGGGCGGGTCGGAGCACACCCCGCCGGGGGCGGGTCAGAGGGCACCACGCCGGGGGCGGGTCAGAGGGCACCGTAGCGCGGCGGGTGGGTGCCGCTGGCAGTCCGGAGGCCGGGAGCCGTGATGCATCACGGTAGTCCGCGCCCGACCCGAAGCCGAGAACCGAATTCGGAGTGAGCACAAGTCTGTACGGCGGAGCGTTGCGACCTTCGGTCCCGAGCGTGGCGAACCCCGCCCCGGCAGGTCAGCGGCGCATCGCCCAGACCTTCGGGCCGCCGTCCGGCAGCTCCACGACACCGGTAACGCCGAATCCGAGACGTTCGTAGAGCGCGACGTTCGCCTCCGAGGAGGTCTCCAGACAGGCCGCGACCCCCTGCCGCTCGGCCGCGCGAAGTCCTGGTTCGAGGACGGCCCGTCCCAGGCCGCGCCCCTGCGAGGCGGGATCGACGCCCACCGTGGCCAGGAACCACCCTGGTTCGCTCGGTTGCAGTTCCGCGGTGGCCTGCTCGGCCAGTTCGGCGGCGCGGGCACGATCACCCCGCAGCTCCGTCACCCGATCGGAGACGGACGTGAACGCCTCCTCGAGTCCGGTGGAGCCGGGCGTCGTCCAGACGGCCACGGCGTCGACGTCGTCGGAGACCCATACCTCGCCGCAGCGCATGCCGATCTCGGCGAGGAAGAGCCCTTGGAGGTCGCGGACCCGGGTCTCGTGGTCCCGGCCGTCGACGGTGTAGCGGGTGAACGGATAGTCGCGGAACGCTCGTCCGAGCGTTGCCGTCGCCTTCTCGACATCGTGCACCGTCGCCGGCCGGACCACATGATCGTTCGACACGCCGTTGCACTCTACCGAGCGCCACGGCGGTGCCCGGTCAGGAGAAGTCGGGCTCCTCGTCGCGGCTGCGCTTGAGCTCGAAGAAGTGCGGGTAGGACGCGAGGGCAACCACACCGTCCCATACCTTGCCGGCCTCTTCCCCGCGCGGGATCTTCGACAGGACGGGCCCGAAGAAGGCGATGCCGTTGACATGGATCGTCGGGGTACCGACGTCCTGGCCCACCTTGTCCATGCCGGCGTGATGGCTCGTGCGCAGAGCCTCGTCGTAGGCGTCGCTGTCGGCGGCCTCGGCCAGCGAGGCGTCGAGGTCGAGCTCGGCGAGCGACGCGGCGATCACGTCCGCGAAGTCCTTGTTGCCCTCGTTGTGGATGCGGGTGCCCATCGCCGTGTACAGCGGGGAGAGGATGTCGTCGCCGTACTTCTGCGCCGCAGCGATCGCGACGCGCACCGGGCCCCAGGCTTTCGTCATCAGCTCGGCGTACTCCTCCGGCAGGTCGCGCCCCTCGTTCAGCACGGCCAGGCTCATGACGTGGAAACGCGCCTCGATGTCGCGCACCTTCGTGACCTCGAGGATCCAGCGCGAGGTGATCCAGCACCACGGGCACAACGGATCGAACCAGAAGTCGGCGATGTCCTTGCCGGTCGAGGACGCGGCGGTCAGGTCGCTCAAGAGATCTCCTCACAAGAGTTCGTACGGGCCGGACAACTACAAGCATGTTCAACACGGCCCCGTCGACGATTCTTCCTGAACCGGGCCGTAGTGCGGGCGGTAGCCGTAACGTCGGAGCCGGGAAGCAGGTCCGGCACGCATCACAGCGGAGGCACCACGATGTCGGGTGAGGAAACGTTTCTGATCGTCGGCGCGGGTCTGGCCGGCGCCAAGCTGGCAGAGGAACTGCGCGCCCGCGACTTTCCCGGGCGCATCCTGCTCATCGGCGCGGAGGAGCACCTGCCCTATGAGCGACCGCCGTTGTCGAAGGACTACTTCGCCGGACGCACGCAACTCGCCGACTTCACGGTGCACGACGGCGACTGGTACCGCGACCACCGCGTCGAACTGCTGCTCGGCACGAAGGTCACCGCGATCGATCCGGCCGCCCACACGGTGACGCTGCCCGACGGGTCGACGCTCCACTACGACAAGCTCGCGCTCGCCACGGGCTCGACGCCCCGCACGGTCCCGATTCCCGGAGCCGACGCCGAACGCGTGTACGTCATGCGCACCATCGAGGACTCCGATGCGCTGCTCACCGCGATCCAGGGCGAGACCGACCACGCGGGATGGCTGGCCGTCATCGGCGCGGGATGGATCGGCATGGAGATCGCCGCGAACGCCCGCGACCGGGGCGCGGGCGTGGTGGTCGCGGAGACCGCGAAGCAACCCCTGTCCGGTGCCCTCGGCGAGGAGATGGGTGCGGTGTTCGCCGACCTGCACCGCGCGCACGGTGTCGATCTGCGGACGAACACCTCGGTGCGCGAGATCGTCGCCTACGACGGTCGCGCGAGCGGCATCCGGTTCGGCGACGACAGTGTGGTGCCCGCCGACGCCGTGCTCGTCGCGGTCGGGGCGCGCCCGAACATCGAGCTGGCCCGCGACGCCGGACTCGCGGTGGACGACGGCGTGCTCGTCGACGCATCGCTGCGGACGAGCGACCCGGACATCGTCGCCGTCGGCGACATCGCGTCGGCGGAGCATCCGCTGCTCGGCACCCGTGTGCGCGTCGAACACTGGGCGAACGCCCTGAACCAGCCGGCCGTCGCGGCCGCGACGATGCTCGGACGTGAGGCGACCTACGACCGGCTCCCCTATTTCTTCACCGACCAGTACGACCTCGGCATGGAGTATGTCGGGCTCGCGCCCCGCGACGCGCGGGTGGTCACCCGCGGCGACGTGCCGGGACGGCAGTTCCTCGCGTTCTGGCTCGACGACGAGCAGCGGGTCCGGGCGGGGATGAACGTCAACATCTGGGATGCCGGGGACGACCTCCGCGCACTCATCGCCTCCGGGCGGCCCGTCGACGTCGGCCGGCTGACGGACACCACGGTGCCGTTGTCCGACGTCGCTCCGTGAGGGTTCGCCGATCATGATGGGATGGACGCCGACCGACATTCCGTCGTGAGAAGGAGTTCTCCCGTGGCACCACCGAATCTGACCCGCGAGCAGGCCGCCGAACGGGCCGCGATCCTGTCCGTCGACAACTACAGCATCGAACTGGATCTCACCGACGGTGCCGGCGCGCCGGGCACCACGACCTTCCGATCGGTGACCACCGTGCGATTCGACGCGACCGAGGGAGCCTCGACGTTCATCGACCTCATCGCGAAGACCGTGCATTCGGCGACCCTCAACGGCGACCCCGTCGACGTGTCCGGATACTCCGAGGAGACCGGCATCGCCCTTACCGGGCTCGCCGCTCACAACGAACTCGTCGTCGACGCCGACTGCCTGTACACGAACACCGGCGAGGGCCTGCACCGGTTCGTCGACCCCACCGACGACGCAGTGTACCTGTACTCGCAGTTCGAAACGGCCGACGCCAAGCGGATGTTCGCGTGCTTCGACCAGCCCGATCTCAAGGCCACCTTCGACCTGCAGGTCACCGCGCCGCAGGACTGGGCCGTGATCTCCAACGCCGACACCGTACAGACGGCGGCCGCGCAGCCGGGTCTGCACATCTTCCGCACCACCCCGCGGATGAGCACCTATCTCGTCGCGCTCATCGCCGGTCCGTATGCCGTGTGGTCCGACGAGTACACCGACGAGCACGGCACCATCCCGCTGCGCATCTTCTGCCGAGCGTCGCTCGCGGAGTACATGGACGCCGACCGGCTGTTCACCGAGACCAAACAGGGCTTCGGCTTCTACCACGCCAACTTCGGGATCCCCTACGCCTTCGGCAAGTACGACCAGCTGTTCGTGCCCGAGTTCAACGCCGGGGCGATGGAGAACGCCGGAGCGGTGACCTTCCTGGAGGACTACGTCTTCCGGTCCAAGGTCACCCGCTACTCCTACGAGCGCCGCGCCGAGACCGTCCTGCACGAGATGGCGCACATGTGGTTCGGCGACCTCGTCACCATGCGCTGGTGGGACGACCTGTGGCTCAACGAGTCGTTCGCGACGTTCGCGTCGGTGCTGTGCCAGGCCTCGGCCACCGAGTACACCAACGCGTGGACGACCTTCGCGAACGTCGAGAAGTCGTGGGCCTACCGGCAGGACCAGCTGCCGTCGACGCACCCGATCGCCGCCGACATCCCCGACCTCGCCGCGGTCGAGGTCAACTTCGACGGCATCACCTACGCCAAGGGCGCGTCGGTGCTCAAGCAGCTCGTCGCCTATGTGGGGCAGGAGCCCTTCCTCGCCGGTCTGCGCGAGTACTTCCGCGACCACGCCTACGGCAACGCCACCTTCGACGACCTGCTCGCCGCGCTGGAGAAGGCCTCCGGCCGCGACCTGTCGGACTGGGGTGCCCAGTGGCTCAAGACCACCGGCCTGAACATCCTGCGACCGGACTTCGAGGTCGACGACCAGGGACACTTCACGCGTTTCGCGGTGGTGCAGGAAGGTGCCCAGCCCGGCGCCGGTGAGTTCCGCGTGCACCGCCTCGCGATCGGTGTGTACGACGACGACGGCTCCGGCAAGCTCGTCCGCACGCACCGCGTGGAGATCGACGTCGACGCCGCCGAGCGCACCGAGGTCCCCGATCTGGTGGGCGTGCCGCGCGGCGCGTTCGTCCTCGTCAACGACGACGACCTGACGTACTGCTCGGTGCGGCTCGACGAGGAATCGCTCGCGACCGTCATAGACCGGGTCGGCGACATCGCCGAGTCGCTGCCGCGCACCCTGGTGTGGTCGGCGGCGTGGGAGATGACCCGTCAGGCCGAGATGAAGGCGCGCGATTTCGTCGCCCTCGTGCAGCGCGGTATCGCCGCCGAGACCGAGGTCGGTGTCGTCCAGCGTCTGCTCATGCAGGCGCACACCGCGCTGGAGAGCTACGCCGACCCGTCCTGGGCCGCGGAGCAGGGCCGGGCGGACTTCGCCAACCGTCTGCTCGAGCTCGCCCGCGAGTCCGTCGCCGGCTCCGACCATCAGCTCGCGTTCGTCAACGCGCTGACCACCGCGTACCTGTCGCCCTGGCACACCGAGGTGCTCGAGGAGCTGCTGGGCGCCGATCCGGCGACGGTCGGCCTGCCCGGGCTGACGGTCGACACCGATCTGCGCTGGCGGATCGTCCAGGCGCTCGCCGCGGCGGGGGAGGTCGACGCCGAGGGCGTGGAGTCGCCGTTCATCGACGCGGAGGCCGAACGCGACCCGACGGCCGCGGGTGCCCGCCAGGCGGCGGCCGCCCGCGCGGCCCGTCCGCAGGAGGCCGTCAAGGAGCAGGTGTGGCAGACCGTCGTGCACGACGACAGCGTCCCGAACATCACGGCGCGCGCCGTGATCGGCGGTTTCGCCCCGGCCGGTCAGGGCGAATTGCTCGAGCCGTACGTCGCGCGGTACTTCGCGGAGGTGCCGGGAGTGTGGGAGCGTCGTTCGAGCGAGGTCGCGCAGACCGTCGTGATCGGGCTCTACCCGTCGTGGTCGATCAGTGAGCAGTCGGTGGCTGCGGCAGACGAGTTCCTCGCCGGCGACCATCCGCCGGCGCTGCGCCGGCTCGTCGTCGAGGGTCGTGCCGGGGTCGTGCGCTCGTTGAAGGCACGCGCGTTCGACGCGTCCTGACGCGCCGACCTCACCGAACGACCGTGGGCGGTGCCCACATGGGACGCCCACATGAGACGACTGTGGCCCGCCGCCTCTCCTTCGCGGAGTGGCAGCGGGCCACAGATGGTCGTGGGCTCCGGACTAGGGAGCGACCATGGCGTTCGCGATGACGCGGACGGCACTGGTGATGCCGTCGAGCAGATTCCCCTGGCCGAAGGACGACACGGCCGCGGTCACGCCGAGCTGCAGCACCCGGTCGGTGGCGCGGTCGGCGGCGGTGCGACCCGAGCGGATCTCGATGCTCCGCTGGTTCGGGAAGACGGCGACGAGGACCGAGTTGTCGGCGTCCGGCGTCGTCGGCAGCAGGGCGTCGGTCGCCGCGGCCGGATTCTCGTCGTCACCGATGTAGACGGTGAACCGCACATTGGTGATCCGCGTCGCGTGCGTGAGCGTGTCGTCGAGGGTGATGAGGTCGCGGTCCTTGAAGGGCGCACCCGTGAAGGCCTGACCGAGACCGCGCACGGCAGAGATGCGTCCGCTCGCGGTGAGTGCCGCACCGTGCGGCAGGTTCTCCGGCGCGACGACCGGACGCTGGATCACGTCACCACTTGCCACTTGCGGTACCTCCGATCAGCTCCGCCGAGGTCAGAGCGGCATGACCGTGACCATGATGCGGGTATTTCCAGGGATGGGTCGATTCGTCGGTCGCGGTCCACAGGAGCGGTCCGTGCTCCCATTTCCGGTCGAGCGTGTACGGGTCGTCCGACGGCGTGGAGCCCGGGTACTTGCTCAGGACGAAGGACAGCCCACCGAAGACCAAGACGATCAGCAGCGGGATGCCGACGAAGATCAGGGTTGTCTCGAGAATGCTCACAGCCAAACGTTAGCCCAGCCGGGCCCGAAAGGCCTCATACGCCCCGGAGAACGGCCCGATCAGGCCGCGCCCTCCCCCAGATAGGGCAGCCAGGTGGGGTGCAACTCGGGCAGGGTGGCGAGCAGGCGCCAGTGCCGGCCCTTGGGCGGATTCGGCACCACACGCAGGGTCCATCCGAGTTCGGTGAGCAGCTTGTCGGCCTTGCGGTGGTTGCACGGCGCGCAGCATGCGACGCAGTTCTCCCAGGTGTGCTCGCCGCCTCGGCTGCGCGGCACGACGTGGTCGATCGTCTCGGCCTTGCCACCGCAGTAGGCGCACCGGTTCAGGTCGCGGTGCATGAGCGCGGCCCGGGTGAGCGGCACCCGCGCGTGATACGGAACGCGCACATAGTTGCGCAGACGGATCACCGATGGCAGCTGCACGGACCATTCTGCCGACCGCACCAGCGGGGCGAGCGGATCGTCGTGCACGGTATCGGCCTTGCCCCCGGCCATCAGGACCACGGCCCTGCGAGCGGGCAGGGCCGTGAGTGGCTCGTAGGTGGCGTTGAGCAGCAACACTCGACGTTTCAACCAGTCGGGTACCGTCGCGGTGCTGTCGTGCACCACGCGCAGTGTGGTAGCCCCCGGCACCCCTGCAGGGGCGTCCGCGGGCGGGAGTTGTCGATGCGAGCTGCTGCTGTGCTTCATACGACCTCCGAAAAGACTGGGAACAGTGGACCACGGATGCTCCCGAATCGCACCCCGAATCAGCGGACCGGTCCAGGTCGGGCCGGTGAACATCCGGTGACGGTCCCGCCCGGCACGGCTCGTCGGGCGGTGTGCGGTCGGGAGCGGGCACAATGGACGGTCGAGAGGGACGGTGAACGAATACAGATGAGTGACGAGCAGACCTTCTACGAGGCGGTCGGTGGCGCCGAGACGTTCCGCCGGCTCACTGCACGGTTCTACGAGGAGATCGCACGGGACGAGATCGTCCGGCCCCTGTATCCCGAGGAGGATCTCGGTCCGGCCGAACGACGCATGCGGATGTTCCTCGAGCAGTACTGGGGCGGCCCGCGCACCTACTCCGAGGAGCGGGGCCACCCGCGGCTGCGCATGCGTCATCATCCCTTCCGGATCGGGCCGCTCGAGCGCGACGCCTGGTTGCGCTGCATGCACACCGCGATCGCGTCGATCGACGAGAAGACGCTCGACGACGAGCACCGCCGGCAGCTCGTCGACTACATGAACATGGCGGCCGACTCGATGATGAATTCCCCCATCTGACCGAGGTCGGCGCAGCTCAGCGGCCCAGAATCCGGCGCAGGCGGTCCTCCACCTTCTGGGTGAACCGCGCCGCCGGCGACAGGTGACGACGCAGGACGGCGTGCTTGCGCACGTATTCGGGGACCTCCCACAGAGCGGTGGTCCCGGCTCGGAAGAGCGCCGCGTCCCCGGCACGCAAGGTGCGCGGCTCGGAGTCTGCGGACGAGACGATGACCGAGCCCTCCACGATGTGAACAATCTCGTCGACGCCGAAATGCCAGTCGAAGCGACCGGCCGTGCAGTCCCACACGTGTGTGGTGGTGGTGCGGTCGGCGCTGGTCGCCCACTGGCCGCTGCGCGCCACGGGCGCGCCCTCGCGGATCCACGCAGGGTCGATCGGGTCGTCGCGCAGCTCCACGTCGTCCAACCGGACCGCGACGATCGATGTCGTATTCATGCCGTTCGTCCTATCATGCGGGCAGGCCCGGACGGAACGGCCGCGGCCACGTTCGCCCTGCCTTTCGCCCTGTCGTCTGACACGATGAGTCCCGTGGCCCACCCCGCAGCACCGACCTCCGGCCGAGGCGACCCGACGGCGCCGTGGTGGCGCAACGCGGTCTTCTACCAGGTCTATCCCCGCTCGTTCGTCGATGCGAACGGTGACGGCATCGGCGACCTCGCGGGGGTGCGCAGCCGCCTCGGCTATCTCGAACTGCTCGGTGTCGACGCGATCTGGCTCAACCCGGTGATGCGTTCACCGATGGCCGATCACGGCTACGACGTCTCCGATCCTCGCGACATCGACCCGCTGTTCGGGGACATTGCCGATCTCGAAGCGCTGGTCGCCGACGCCCACGCGCGCGGCATCCGGGTGGTGATGGACCTCGTGCCGAACCACGTCAGCGTCGAGCACCGCTGGTTCCGGGCCGCGCTCGAAGCCGGGCCGGGCAGCCGTGAACGCCGGCGCTTCCACTTCCGCGACGGGCGCGAACCGGACGGCAGCGCACCACCGAACAACTGGCCGAGCGTCTTCGGCGGGCCGGCCTGGACCCGCATCACCGAACCCGACGGCACGCCCGGTCAGTGGTATCTGCACGTCTTCGCTCCCGGGCAGCCCGATCTGAACTGGGACGACGAGGAGGTCGTCGAGGACCTCGACAAGACCCTGCGGTTCTGGCTGGACCGGGGCGTGGACGGTTTCCGGATCGACGTGGCCCACGGGATGGCCAAGCCCGCAGATCTTCCCGACCACGAGGGGTGGGAGACCAACGAACTGCTCGGGCACTCCCCCGCCGACCCTCGGTTCAACAATCCCGAGGTGCACGACATCCACCGCCGCATCCGGCGGGTCTTCGACGAGTATCCGGACTCGGTGGCGATCGGTGAGATCTGGGTCGACGACCACGAACGGTTCGCCGAGTACCTGCGCCCGGACGAACTGCATCTCGCTTTCGACTTCCACCTGACGCTGTCGGACTGGGACGCCGACGCCGTCCGCGACGCGATCGAGAAGGGCCTGGCGGCGGTGACGGCGGTGCATGCCTCACCGACGTGGACGCTGTCGAACCACGACGTCGACCGCGAGGTCACTCGGTACGGAGGCGGTGAGGTCGGGCTCGCGCGGGCACGCGCGATGATCCTCGTCGCCCTCGCGCTCCCGGGAGCAGTGTTCGTCTACAACGGTGCCGAACTGGGGTTGCCGAACGTCGACCTGCCCGACGAGGTGCTGCAGGATCCGGTCTGGGAGCGATCCGGCCACACCGAGCGCGGACGCGACGGATGCCGCGTGCCGCTGCCGTGGGAGGGCGAAACACCGCCCTTCGGGTTCACCTCCGCCGGGTCCGCGTGGCTGCCCCAGCCGCCGGAGTGGTCGGCGCTCACCGTTGAGAAGCAACTCGAGGATGCGGGCTCGACGCTCTCGCTGTACCGCCAGGCGATCGAGATCCGTACGGAGCGAAGGCGATCCATCAGCACGGAGCGAAGGCGATCCGAGGGCGGTGGGATCGGCTGGTACGGAAGCCCGGCGGGGGGCCTGGCCTTCCGCCGTTCCGACGGCCTGACCTGTGTTCTCAACGCCGGCGACGTCGCGGTCGATCTGCCTCCCGGCGAGGTGCTGCTCGCGAGTGCGCCGCTCACCGGACACGCACTGCCACCGGACACCGCCGCCTGGTTGGCGTGAGGCTCCCTCAGAGGACGCTCAGACCGAGCCCCCCGCCGCGGCGCAGATAGACCGACCCGAAGCGGGCGTCGAGGCGCATCCAGGTGGCGGACGCCCGGACCCGGACCACCTCGGCGGGATCGATACCCGTCGAGTCGACGCTGTCACGACCGGCACCCGGCACGAAGCCCATCGCACCGAGCGCGAACACCATGCGCATCGGCACCCCCACGGTCGTCCCGGCACCGCTCACCTCGAGAACCTCTTGGGCGAGCAACGACGCCGGCGGTCCCTGCGCGCCGTGCTCGCGGGTGAGCGCGACGCCGCGTTGCGCGAGTGCGACGAGGATCCGTGCCGGCACGTCGTCGACGTGGACGTAGCCGTCGTCGGGTGGAAGTGCGCCGCGCCAGGCGGAATCCATCGCCCAGCCCGGGTCGACCTGGGTGCGCGGTTCGGACCCGGCGAGGAGCGCGGCCCGCAGCGACTCGGCGGCCACGCAGGTGTCGGCCGGAGCCACGGTTCCGCGGACGACGCGTCCGGCGAGCACCTCGAAACCGGTGCGTGTCCACACACCGAGCAATCCGTCGCCGCGGCGGCGCAACCGCACCACGGCAGCCTCGTCGAGACGCGCGGCCCGGGCCAGGAATGCGGCGAGGTCGACGCTGTCGTCGGGGTCGGCGAGCGTCAGGAGGCGCTCTGCACGTCGGATCCGGTCGTCGGTCACGTCGGCCTCGTCAATTGCGGTGCCACCGTCAGTTTCGTTGCCACTGACGCAGGAACTCGCGTTCGTCGTCGCTGAGCCGGCGCAGGCGCTGGGTCTCGATGTCGAACGCCGCGATCTGGGTGGACGCGACCACCGCCGGCGCCGAGTCGACCGGGGCACCGCCCGGCCGCACCTCGTACCCGATCGTGAAGTCGACGGCCCGCACCTTCTCGGTCCACATCAGCACGTCGAGCGGACCGTCGTCGTGGCGCAACTGCCCTCGGTAGCGGACGTGGAGGTCGGCGATGACGGCGCCTTCACGCAGATCGCGAGTGGGGCGGCCGTCGGCGAACAGCCACGGGATCCGCGCTTCTTCGAGGAGGGTGACCATCCGCGCGTGGTTGATGTGCTGGAAGACGTCCATGTCGGACCACCGCACCATCACCTCGGTGTGGAAACCGAACTGTTCGCCCGCACCGCTCACTCGTTACCTCCGATCGGATGCGCGCGTGCGCACCATGCCCCTGATCTGTCGTGCCGCCACCGAGAGGGTGGCGAGGTCCAGACTTCCAGACGCGAATATCTCGTCGAGCGCCGCCCTCGCACGGACGAGTTTGGAGCCGTTGGACGACTCCCAGTCCTCGATCATCTCCTCGGTCGACTCCCCGGGTTCGGCGCCGGCGAGCACGTCGAGGACGAGCGACCGCAACGAGCCGTACAGGTCTTCGCGCAGCGCGAGGCGTGCCAGCGAATGCCAGCGGTCGCCCCGCTCGAGACCGGAGACCGCCGTGAGCAGGCGGTCGACGCCGAGACGCGCGTCGAGGGCGTAGTAGAGATCGGCGACCTCCGCCTCGTCGCGCTGCTCTATGTCGGCGATGTCGATGACGTCGAGCAGCGGGAACTGGTCGAGGAGCCGGAAGACGACGCCCGTGAGCTCCTCCGGTGCTCCTCGTTCGAGGAGCGGGCGGGTACGACGAAGGAAGTCCTCGGCGTGGTGCCCGCGCATCCAGTCCGCGACCCGCGGTGCGAGACGCGCGAAGGCATCGCGGTAACGGCTGATCTCGGCACCGACCGCGAGGGGCTGCGGTCGCGTGGCGAGGAGCCGGCGCGACGCTCGGTCGAGCACGCGGCGGGATTCGAGCAGCAGGTCGTCCTCGATGTCGACAGGCAGCCCGGCGGCCCGGATCTCGTCCCACAGGGCCGGTAGCCCGAAGATGGTGGTGACGGCGGTGTAGGCGCGGATGGCGTCGGTCGCCGTCGCCCCGGCCTCCTCGGCGAGCCGGTAGACGTAGGTGGGGCCGCCGTTGTCGACCGTGGTGTTGGCCAGCATGGTCGCAACGATCTGCCGACGCAGCGGATGCGCCCGGATTCCGGCCCGGAACCGCTCGCGCAGAGCGGGCGGGAAGTAGGCGGGCAGGATCGACGCGAAGGTCTCGTTGTCGGGCAGGTCCGTGGCCAGCAGGTCGTCGACGAGGGCGAGCTTGACGTGGGCGAGGAGCTGCGCCAGCTCCGGCGACGTCAATCCCTCCCCCGCCGCTTCACGACGATCGAACTCGGCCTCGTCGGGCAGGGCCTCGAGGCCGCGGTCGAGTCCACGATCGAGTTCCAGGGCTGCGAGCATCCGACGGTGCACCCCCAGCAGGGACGGCGCGACGACCCGCTCGAGTCCGAGCATGGCGTTCTGCGAGATGTTGTCGGCGAGAACGAGTTCGGCGACGTCGTCGGTCATCGACGCGAGCAGCGGATTGCGGTCCTCCGCCGCGAGTTCGCCGGCGGTCACCATAGCGTCGAGGAGAATCTTGATATTGACCTCGTGGTCGGAGCTGTCGACGCCGGCCGAGTTGTCGATCGCGTCGGTGTTGATCTTTCCGCCGGCGCGCGCGAACTCGATGCGGCCGCGTTGCGTGACACCGAGATTGCCGCCCTCGCCCACGACCCGGGCACGCAGTTCCCGCCCGTCGACGCGCACGCCGTCGTTGCTCTTGTCCCCCACGTCCGCATGGGTTTCCGTCGACGCCTTCACGTAGGTGCCGACACCGCCGTTCCACAACAGGTCGACGGGTGCGCGCAGGATCGCGCGGATCAGTTCGGGCGGTGGGAGTGCGGTGACGTCGTCGGGCAGGTCGAGCACCGCACGCACCTCGGGACCGACGGGCACCGACTTGGCCGTCCGGTCCCACACCCCGCCCCCGGCCGAGACGAGTTCGGTCGAGTAGTCCTTCCACGACGACCGCGGCAGTTCGAACAACCGGCGCCGCTCCTCGAACGACCGCTCCGGATCGGGATCGGGATCGAAGAAGATGTGCCGATGGTCGAAGGCCGCGACGAGCCGGATGTGCCGGCTGAGCAGCATGCCGTTGCCGAAGACGTCACCGCTCATGTCACCGATGCCGACGACGGTGAAATCGTCCGTCTGCGGGTCGGATCCGAGTTCGCGGAAGTGACGCCGGACGCTCTCCCATGCACCGCGCGCGGTGATGCCCATCTCCTTGTGGTCGTAACCGGCGGAGCCACCTGACGCGAACGCGTCGCCGAGCCAGTAGCCGTATTCCGCCGCAACGGAATTCGCGAGGTCGGAGAATGACGCGGTGCCCTTGTCCGCGGCCACCACGAGATACGGGTCGTCGTTGTCGTGACGCACGACCCGCTGCGGCGGGACCGTGTCGTTGCGGGCGGCGTCGAGGTTGTCGGTGATGTCGAGCAGACCGGCGATGAAGCACCGGTAGCACCGCTCGCCACGCTCGCGGACGGCGCGCCGGTCCGCCTCGGCGTCACCGGTCGGACGCGGGGCGTGCTTGACGACGAAGCCGCCCTTCGCACCCACGGGCACGATCACCGCGTTCTTCACGGCCTGCGCCTTGGCCAGGCCGAGCACCTCCGTGCGGAAGTCCTCCCGGCGGTCGGACCAGCGCAGACCACCGCGGGCGACGGGACCGAACCGCATGTGGACGCCCTCGACGCCCGGGGCGTAGACGAACACCTCGAAAGCCGGTCGCGGCTGGGGTAGTTCGGCGATCCGTCGCGGATCGAACTTGAGCGACAACGCCCGGCCGTCCGGGCGCTCGTGCCCGATACCGCCGGCCACGTAGAAGTTGGTGCGCAGGGTCGCACGGATCAACGAGAACAGTCCCCGGAGGATGCGGTCGGTGGCCAGGGCGGTCACCTCTGCGATCGTCGTCGTGAGTTCCTCGGCGATCTGCTGTTCGCGTTCGGCGGAGGCGTTCTCCGGATCGAATCGGGACTCGAACAGCCCGACGAGCAGCGCCGCGGTGTGGGGGGCGCCGAGCAGCACACCTTCGATGTTGTACTGGCTGTACGGAAACTCGGTCTGGCGCAAGTACTTCGCGTAGGCGCGGAGAAGCACGACCTGCTTCCAGGTGAGCCCGGCGCGCAGCACGAGCTGGTTGAACCGGTCGGTCTCGACCGCCCCCCGCCAGGCCACGGTGAAGGTGTCGGTGAGACGATCCGCCAGGGTCGGATCGGCCTCCACGATGCCGTGCTCGATGTCCTCGGGCAGACAGAGTCCGAAATCGTATATCCCGCACTCGATTCCGTCCGATCGGGGCAGCCGGTAGGGCCGCTCGTCGACGACCTCGACGCCGAGGCTCTGCAACACCGGGAGGATCCGGCCGAGGGTGACCGTCTCGTCGGCGATGTACAGGGTGAAACGCAACGACAACGGATCGTCGGAACCCGGACGGTACAGGTGCGTGTCGAGATCGCCGGAGTCGAGCGCTTCCAGACGCCGCAGGTCGTCCAGGGCACGTTCGGAGCCGAAGTCCTCCTTGTACGCCTCGGGCACGACCTCGGCGTACCGCTGCACCAGCAACGGATCGAGATCGCCGGTCGCGGCCGCCGCCTCACCGAGCCGATCGGCCCAGTTGCGGGTCACTTCCGCGAGCATCGCCTGGATCCGCAGGCGGTTCTCCTCGGAGGTGTCCACCTCGCGACGTGCGCGCCCGGAGAAACGGATCGTCACGTGCAGCAACGCGAGGTCACGTTCGGAGACCCGCGCGGTGTAGTCGAGTACGCCGCCACCGAACTCGCGCAACAGGATGTCCTGGATCGCCACGCGCACCTTCGTCGTGTAGCGGTCGCGCGGCAGGTAGACGAGGCACGAGATGTACCGCCCGTAGGTGTCGACGCGGACGAACAACCGCACCTGCCTGCGGATGTCGACCACCGCCGTAACGGTCTCGTAGAGGGTGTCGGTGTCCATGGAGAACAGTTCCGCGCGGGGCACCGTCTGCATGATCTCGAGCATCGCCTGGCCGCTGTAGGACGACAGCTCGACCCGCGCCCGCGCGACGACCTCCCGCACCCGGCGCGAGACCACGGGGATGTCGAGGATGTTCTCGTGCAGAGCGGTCACGGTGAGGACACCGAGGAAACGATCCTCCCCGACGAGCGCGCCGTCGGCGTCGAGCCGGGCGACGCCGACGAAGTACGGATAGACGGAACGGTGCACGGTGGCGGGAAGCGCGCCCTGAGTGAGCACGAGCAGCGGGCGGCGGCACGTGCCGACCTCACCGGGCAGGTCGAGCGGGTCCGCGACCGAGGCATCGGTGCGCAGCACTCCCCTGCCGCTGCCGGGCACGGGCGTCGCGCGCACGTTGTCGTCGCCGCCGTCGGGAACGAAGTCGTAGCGCCGGTAGCCGAGAAGGGTGAAGTTCCCGCCGCTCAACCAGCGCAGCAGTTCGGCGGTCTCGGTGAGCTCGTCGGCCGTGTAGTGCGCCGGCGGATCGGCGGCCAGGCCGTCGAGCGCGTCCGCGAGGTCGCGCTGCAGGGCGTGCATCTTCCCGGAGTCCGACGCCACCTGCCGCACATCGGACAGTACGCGCCGCAAGCCGTGATCGATCTCCTCGAGCGATTCGTCGTCGACGGGCCCGCGCAACTCGATGTGCATCCACGATTCGGCGACTCCACCCGAGGCCCGTCCGCCTTCGTCGGCCAGGCGCTCGAGGTCGCCCTCGGCGGTGCGGCGCGCAGACAGGACGGGGTGGATGACCGTCGCCACCGAGACACCCAGCCGGGACAGCAGTGCCAGCACCGATTCGACGAGCAGCGGCATGTCGTCGGTGACGATCTGTACGGCGACACCCATGCCCTCGGTGCGGCGCACACCGACGACAGCGGTGCCCGGTGCGCGGCGACGACCGAGACGGACGTGCTCGAGCGCGGCCGCGCCGTGGTCCGTGGTGAACTCTCCGGAGCCCTGATAGATCCGCTCGAGGACCGCCTCGGGAGAGGCATCACTGTCCGTTGCATTTGTCTGCACCACAGCCGGATCGGCCATCGACACCCTTCCTGCTCTGTCAGGCGGATACACCGCGCGCCGCGGACGGACTCGTGATCGAGCCTATCCGCGGCGCGCAGTCGGGGGGTCGGAACCGGCGGGTCGGGTAACAGCCGGGCCGGTCGACAGGATGTACCCGCTCAGCCGGTGGGCGTGACGGCGCGGTGCCGGTCGAGCACCGCCCGTACCTCGTCTGTCAACGGCTGCGACGTGTCGGTCTCGGGATCGAAGCCGACGAGCACGGTGTCGGCGACCGCGCACACCACGCCGTCCCGGTCGAGGATCGTCTGACGCACCGTGAACGAGCTCGTGCCGAGACGCAGCACCGTCGTCTCGACCTCGATCGGCGCCGAGGAATCCTTGATCGGACGCAGGAACTCGACGTCCATCTTCCGGAGCACGACGGCATCGCGGGCCGGCAGCTCGCTCCGGAAGAACTTGATGCGCCCTTCCTGCAGGTATTCCACGATTTTGGCGTTGTTGACGTGCCCGAGCCGATCGGAGTCGCCCCAGCGCACCTCGACCGGGCACCGGTAGGGCCGGTGGCCGTTGCGCTCAGTCACGCGTGAGCTTCCGGTGCGTGACGCGGTGCGGACGTGCCGCATCGGCTCCGAGACGCTCGATCTTGTTCGCCTCGTAGGCCTCGAAGTTGCCCTCGAACCAGAACCACTTGCCCTCTTCGACGTTGCCCTCCCACGCCAGGATGTGGGTACAGGTGCGGTCGAGGAACCAGCGGTCGTGGGAGATCACGACGGCGCAACCCGGGAACTGCTGCAGCGCGTTCTCGAGCGACGACAGGGTCTCGACGTCGAGGTCGTTGGTCGGCTCGTCGAGGAGGATCAGGTTGCCGCCCTCCTTGAGCGTGAGCGCCAGGTTCAGGCGGTTGCGCTCACCACCGGAGAGCACACCGGCCGGCTTCTGCTGGTCGGGACCCTTGAACCCGAACGCGCTCACGTACGCGCGCGACGGCATCTCGTTCTGCCCGACCTCGATTAAGTCGAGACCGTCGGAGACCACCTCGAAGACCGTCTTCTTCGGGTCGATGTTCGCGCGGTTCTGGTCGACGTAACTCAGCTTGACCGTGTCGCCCACCTTGACGGTGCCGCTGTCGGGCTCCTCGAGACCGACGATGGTCTTGAACAGCGTGGTCTTGCCGACGCCGTTGGGACCGATGACACCGACGATGCCGTTGCGCGGCAGCGTGAACGACAGGTCCTTGATCAGGACACGGCCGTCGAAGCCCTTGTCGAGGTGCTCGACCTCGACAACGACGTTGCCCAGACGCGGCGGCGTCGGGATCTGGATCTCCTCGAAGTCGAGCTTGCGGTACTTCTCGGCCTCGGCTGCCATCTCCTCGTAGCGGGCCAGACGCGCCTTGTTCTTCGTCTGCCGGGCCTTGGCGCCGGAGCGGACCCACTCGAGTTCCTCGCGGAGCCGCTTCTGCAGCTTCTGGTCCTTCTTGCCCTGGACCTCGAGACGCTCGGCCTTCTTCTCCAGGTAGGTGGAGTAGTTGCCCTCGTAGGGGTGCAGCTTGCCGCGGTCGACCTCACAGATCCACTGCGCGACGTGATCGAGGAAGTACCGGTCGTGGGTGACGGCCAGCACGGCGCCCGGGTAGGACGCGAGGAACTGCTCGAGCCACAGCACCGACTCGGCGTCGAGGTGGTTGGTGGGCTCGTCGAGGAGCAGCAGGTCGGGCTTGCTCAGCAGCAGCTTGCACAGCGCGACACGGCGGCGCTCACCACCGGAGAGATGGGTGACGGGCTCGTCCGGCGGAGGGCAGCGCAGCGCGTCCATGGCCTGCTCGAGCTGCGAGTCGAGATCCCACGCGTTGGCATGGTCGAGCTCCTCCTGGAGCTTGCCCATCTCCTCCATCAGCTCGTCGGAGTAGTCGGTGGCCATCAGCTCGGCGATCTCGTTGAACCGGTCGAGCTTGACCTTGATCTCGCCGAGGCCCTCCTCGACGTTCTCCCTGACCGTCTTCTCCTCGTTGAGGGGCGGCTCCTGCTGGAGGATGCCGACGGTGGCCTCCGGATCGAGGAAGGCCTCGCCGTTGCTGGGCTGATCGAGCCCGGCCATGATCTTGAGAATCGACGACTTGCCCGCGCCGTTGGGTCCGACGACGCCGATCTTCGCGCCGTGGTAGAAGCTCATGGTGACGTCATCGAGGATGACCTTGTCACCGTGCGCCTTGCGCACCTTCTTCATCGTGTAAATGAACTCCGCCATGACCACCAGCGTATCGGTCGACGGTCGATAACCCACATCGTGCGAGCACGACAGGTGGGGGCCGGCACCGAGTCCGGCAGGTGCCGGAGCCTCTGTCAGGGTCGCAACAGCTCCGCGACGAAGCCCGTGGTGTCGGGCAGCGACGCGAACATCGTCTCCGAATGACCCGTCGGGTACGTCTTGAACTGCGCGTTCGCGCCACCGGCCCACAGATTCGCGATCAGCTTGAACGCGAGGGGCGCGGGCACCGTCGTGTCGCGCAGGCCTTGGGCGAGGAACAACGGCCGGTCGTATCCGGCGGTCGGCACGGCGAGATAGTCGGTGAACGCCGCGCGGAACCGGTCGTCGTTCAGCGGTCGGGCGAGGACCTCACCGACGCCGACCTCGCCGTATCGGTCGATCAGGTCGTCGTAGCAGAGGCGTTCGGCGGTGTCGACGATCTCCCGTCCGAGGGGCGTGAGGTATCCGTCGAGGTTCAGGGCCGGATCGGCGTCGCGCAGGCCTGCGAAAATGTAGGCAGCGAAGGCGGTGAGTCCGTCGAGGCCGAGATCGGGGAAGCCCGGGAATCCGAGCGGGAACAGGTACTCGAGGTTGGACGGGGCGCCGGTCGTGAGCGTCCCGCGGAAGTCCAGTTCGGGTGCGCGGGTGGTCGCGGCGTGCGCGGTGTGCAGACCGGTGTGCCCGCCCTGCGACTGACCGATCACGACCCAGCGGTCGGACAGCGACGGTTCGACAGCGCGTCCCGCCCGCACGATGTCGATGACGCTGTTCGCGGCGCTCTGCCCGTCCAGATAGCGGTGCAGCCCGTCGGACCCGAGACCTGGATAGTCGGCTGCCACGACGGCATAGCCCTGCCCGAGCCAGTGGTCGAGATAGGCGGTGTCGCGCGGTGTGCGTGGCAACCGCGAGGGTGCGCACGAATCGTCGAGGCCGACGGTGCCGTGCGCCCACGCGACGACGGGCCACCCCCCCTCTGGAGGCGTGCCGTGGGGAAGGAACAACGTCCCGGTCGCGGTGGTGGGAGCGCCGCTGCGCCACTGCGTGGTGTAGGCCAGGGCCCGCGCCGAGGACGCGCCGGGCAGCGACAACCCGGGCTCGAGCGGGGCGACCTCGACGACGGTCCCCGGTGTGTCGACGACGGCCCCCGGCGCCGGACTCGCATGCACCGCGGGAGGTGCGAGGAGTGGTGTCAGCAGTGCCAGGGCACAGGTGAGCAGCAGAGCCGGGACACGCGTTGTACGGGTCACGTCGTGGACGATACGGGCCGTACCGCCGGTGCGTCCGCATTCGTCCGATTCGCCGGACCGGGATTGAGCGATCCGCAGGACGGGCACCCTCCCGGCATGACATCCCACTCCCACGGATCCGCGCCCGCCACATCTCCCGCGACCCGCACCGGTCGCGACATCGCCCGCGTCGTGGCCGTGGCGGTGAGCGCTCCGCTTGCCGTCGTGGTGTCGTTCTTCGGTTCGGGCGCGGCCGGTGGGACGCCGGTCGCGGAGGCCGCGGGTGGTGCGTTGTCGGCGGATGCCACGGCGGTCGCGCCCGGCGGCCCGGCGTTCTCGATCTGGACCCTCATCTACGCCGGTCTGCTCGCGCTCGCGGTGTGGCAGGCACTGCCGGCGAACCACACCGATGCGCGTCAGCGCGCCGCGGGCTGGTGGATCGTCGCGTCGATGCTGCTCAACGCCGCGTGGATCACGGCGATCCAGTTCGATCAGGTCTGGCTGAGTGTCGTGGTGATCGTCGCGTTGCTCGCGGTGCTCGTCCGGGTGTTCCTGATCTTCACGCGCGTGCTGCCGTCGAGCAGGCTCGAAGCGGTGGTCGTCGACGGCACGATGTTCGTCTACCTGGGCTGGGTGTCGGTGGCGACCGTCGCCAACACCGCCGCTGCCCTGCGTTACGAGGACATCGATCCGTTCGGCTGGGGAGCCGACGTGTGGGCGATCATCGTGCTGGCCGTCGTCGCCGCCGTCTCCGTGGTCCTCGCGACGGCAGGTCGGGGCCGGCTGGCCGTGACCGGTGCGCTCGTGTGGGGTCTGGCATGGATCGCGGTCGCCCGCACGGGTGACGGCGGTCTGGTGTCCACTCCCGCAGCAGTCGCCGCCGTGACGGCCGCGGTCATCGCGGTCGTGGCCACCGTGGTGGCGCGCATCGGCGCCGAGCGCTCCCCCACCCGCACGACAGCAGCCGCCTGATTCCCTCGGACGTGCACATCTCGTCGGTCCGCTTCGGCGTGGCGCGACGAGATGTGCACGTCGGAGCGGGTGCGGTCAGCGACCCTCGCGGTCGCGGCGCGCCAGCTCGGCGAACATCGCGTTGTGTGCCGCGAGATCGGCGTCGTCGTCGCGTTCGGCGGCCCGGTCGACACGGCGCGCCGTGCGCCGGTCGCTGCGCGACCACTGGACGAGCAGGGCGAGCATCACGAGCACGAGCGGGATCTCACCGGCCGACCACGCGATGCTGCCGCCGACCTTCTGATCGGAGAACAGGTCGTAGTTCCACGGCAGTGCCAGGCCGCGGTAGTAGCTCTCGGCCATCACCGTGCCCATGCTCATCAGGGTCACACCGAAGAAGGCGTGGAACGGCAGCGAGCCGAAGACCATGGCCAGCTTCGTCACCGGCTGCAGGTCGCGCGGCGACGGGTCGACGCCGATCACCACCCAGTAGAAGAGATAGCCGCTGAGCAGGAAGTGCAGGTTCATCAGGACGTGCGCGGTGTGACTGTCGATGAACGCGGTGAAGATTCCGCCGAGATACAGGGCGTAGAAGCCGCCCACGAACATGACCGACGCGACGATCGGATGCGTGAAGAATCGCGACGGCGGGCTGTGCAGGAACTCGAGGATCCATTCGCGCGGTCCGGGAGGGGCGTTGCGTCCGGCCGGCTTGAACGCACGCAGGGCGAGGGTCATCGCCCCGCCGAGCGCAAGGAGCACCGGGGCGAGCATCGACAGAGCCATGTGCGCGCCCATGTGCACGCTGAACATCGCCGGCGAGTACATCCCGACGCCCGAACTGGTGGCGACGAACAGCACGAAGCAACCCGAGAACCAGGCGATCGACCGGCCGACCGGCCACGAGTCGCCGCGCTTGCGCAGCGTCCACAGACCGATGGCGTAGGCGGCGGCGAACACGAGAGCAGCCGTGCCGAAGATCAGGTCGAAGCGCCACTGGCCGAAGAACAGGCTCACGAACGACGGCGGTACGTCGAGCTGGTAGCCGAGCTCGACCTCCTGGATCGTCGGTACCGAGGCCGGCGGCGGCGGGGGCGTGCGGCCGAGTCCCACGGCCAGGCCGATGGTCGCGGCGAGGACGAACGCTTCGACGAGGGTGAACCGCACGAGCGCGGACCGGCTGGTGGGGTCGGCTTCGAGGGCCGGAAGCGCCCGGCGTCGCTGAGCCCAGCCGAAGATGCCGAGCAGGATCAGCGCGAGGGTCTTCGCGAGCAGCAACCTGCCGTAGGTGGTGGTCGTCAGGTCGTCGAACGACATGCGGACCGCGGCGTTGATCACGCCGCTGACAGCCATCACGACGAACGCGAGTCCGGCGACGAAGGAGAACCGCCGGGCGGCGACATCGGTGTGCTCCCCTCCCCGCATCGAATGGGCGAGCAGCGCGAACAACCCGCCGGCCCAGACGGACGCCGCGCCGAGGTGCAGCACGAGGCTGTTGGTCGCCATATCGTGCGAACCACCCGACGAGGAGTGCCCGGTCAGGGCGATCGGCATGAGGGCGACGAACGACAGCAGCAACAGATACGGCGTCCACGACCAGCGCACTGCGAGTCGGGTCAGCAGCGCGGTGATCAGCGCGAGCACGGTCGTCCAGGCCCAGGCCAGCGCGACCTCCACCTGACCGAGCGCCGAGAACAGGTTCTCCGGACGGATGGCCTCACTCAGCGGACTGCCGGAAGTGTCGGACAAGGTCAGCGGCACCATCAGCGCCGCTGTCACGGCCCACACCGTCGCCGCGACGCCCGCCGTCCGCACGGCGCGATAACCGCCGACGTCGAGTACCCCGCTCCGCTGCGGGGGCACGAGGAAGGCGGCGAAGAACAGCGAGCCGATCGTGATGACCGTCGCGATCTCGGAGATCGCGCGGACCGCCGGGAGACCGTAGGTGGTGAGCGGACCGGGATCGGGGATGCCGAGCAACACCAGAGCCTGCGCAGCGGACAGTCCGACCGCGAACGCCGCGACGAGGGCGGCGAGGAGGCCGAAGAGAATCAGCAGTGCCGGCGGGTTTCCCCTCATGGGGGCGGGCGCCGGAGGCTGCGCGGGAGACGCGAGCTCGGATGTTGCCATGCCTACCAGGGTAGGACGTTCACGCCATGACCTACGACACGCCGTCGGAGTCCCCCGTCCCCCGTATCCGTGGACGTAACAACGTCGACGGCGTGCTGCAGGGCCACGAGTGTGTCGGCCGCCACCATCGCGTCGCAGTGTGGAAGCGCGGCGGACATCGACCCGGTCGAGGGCGTGAAACCGGACTGCCCGGCCCGGGGGTTGAGCCACACCAGCCGGTGCGCGCGACGCCGGATCCTGGCCAGGACGTGGGCGAGTTCGGTGGGATCGTCGCTGTCCCAACCGTCGGACGCGACGACGACGATCGCTCCGCGCATCAGGTGTCCGTGATGGGAGGCGACCACCTCGGCGAGCGAACCGGCGATGCGGGTGCCTCCGAACCGCGTCCGTACCCGCTCGTTGGCGACGCCGATCGCCTGATCGACCGACCGGTGCCGGAGGACCGGCGTCAGACGCGCAGCTGTGGTGGAGAACACGAAGACCTCAGCCGTTCCGGTGTGGGCGAGCGCACGCACGAGATGCAGATACACCCCGATGTAGGGACGCATGGAACGGCTGACATCGCAGAACACGACGACCTGCCGCCGGCGTCGACCCGGTCGCGTGCGGATCAGCCGGAGCGGCTCGAACCCCGTGCCGCGGGAGGCTGCGATGCTCGCGCGGATATCGACGCGTCCGGTGTGGCGTTGCACCCGGCGGCGGGTGCGACGGATCGCCCAGCGCGCTCCGGCCGCCTCGATCCATGTCTCGAGGAGTGCGAGTTGCGCCGGATCGAGGTCGTCGAACCGCTGATCGGCGATCTCGGCCAGTGCGCTCGCCACCTCGCGCCCCGGGCGGCCGGGTGCCCGCTCCCCCTCTGCGGATTCGACGATCGTCCTGGTGACCCATGGAACGTCGTGCCCGGAAGTGGGAACCCCGATGGGCCGGCTGGGTCCGTCCGGTGTCGACGCCCCCGGCGCGCCTTCGTCCTCGGGTCCCGTGCGACGGGCGTGCGGGTCGAGCGGAACTGGTGCCTCGCCGAACACCCGGTCGAAGACCGTATCGAAGGTGGACAGGCTCTCGTACCGGTCGACGAGGGTGAGCCGCGCGGTCCAGTACAACCGAGTCCGCGTGGTTGGCGGACACGCACGCAAGCCGCGCGTGAAGGTCGCCGCTCCGTCCGCCGGGACCACGATCCCGGCGGACCTGAGCCGGTCGACCAACGCGACTGTGAAGGCGGCGTGATCGACCCCGGGGAGCAGCCCGGCGCTCATTACACTTCGGTGGAGACGAAGCGGGTCAGCGCCTCCCCCAGCGCGTCGCCGTCGTCGGGAGTCTTCGCCAGTGCCGCGAGCGACATCGCCGCTTCGGGCCGGACGAGGTCGGTGACACCGAGCGCGGCGAGGGCCGATACCCAGTCGATGGTCTCCGCGATTCCGGGTGCCTTGTCGAGATCGAGTCCGCGGGCCACCGCGACGAAATCTGTGGCACGTTCGACGAGCGCGAGGTTCGCCGATGGCACCGTGCGACGCAGGATCGCCACCGCCCGGGCGCGGTCGGGGTAGTCGATCCAGTGGTACAGGCAACGTCGCCGCAGTGCGTCGTGCAGGTCGCGGCTCCGATTCGAGGTCAGCACGACAACGGGCGGGCGGGTCGCGGTGAGGGTGCCGAGTTCGGGAATGGTGACGGCGAACTCCCCCAGGAACTCGAGCAGCAACGCCTCGAATTCGTCGTCGGCACGGTCGATCTCGTCGACGAGCAGAACGGCGGGTGTGTCGCCGCGGTGGCGGACGCAGCGCAGGATGGGGCGTTCGAGGAGGTATTCCTCGGAGTACAGGTCGGCTTCGGCGGGAACGTCGCCGCGCGCCTCGGCGAGCCGGATCGCGAGCAACTGGCGTTGGTAGTTCCAGTCGTAGAGGGCCTCGGCGACCGACAGTCCCTCGTAGCACTGCAACCGGATCAGCGGGCTGCCGAGAATCTGCGCGAGCACCTTGGCGGCAGTGGTCTTGCCGACCCCAGGTTCGCCCTCGAGCAACAGCGGTCGCCCCAATGCGACGGCGAGGTGGATCGCGGCGGCGGTGCCCTGATCGAGTAGGTGATCGTGGCTGTCGAATCTGGCCATCACGTCGTCGACGCCGGTGAAGATGCCCGGAGAGGACGGGTCGGTCACGCGACGTCGTCCTTCTCGAAGCGGCTGCGGCAACCCGGGCAGCAGAACCACATCGTCCGGCCCGCAACGACGAGGTGCGGGGTGGACTCGGTGATCGTGACGGTCATCCCGCACACCGGGTCGACGGCCGTCTGCGGCTTCGACTCCGTCTCCCTCGGCACCTCGACGCGTCGACAACTCTCCTCGGAGGGGCGGATGAGGCTGCCGCTGCGCGCGACTCGCACGATGTCGGCCACGATCGACAGTCCGATCTCCGCGGGGGTGCGGGCACCGATATCGAGCCCGACCGGGGTGTGCACGTGGGCACGCTCGTCGTCGGTCGGATCCACCTCGTCGAGCACCGCGGCGCCGCGGGTGTGACTGGCGACCAGACCGATATAGCGGCTTCCGGCGTCGAGCGCCGCGCGGATCACACTCCCCTCGTCGCCTCCGTGACTCGCGACGATCACCACCGACGCCTCGGCAGGCACTCGCGTCCCGCGGATCCGTTCCACCGAGTAGTCGACGCGCCGCGCGAAGTCGCTCACGGCGTCGGCCACGGGCGAGTCCCCGAAGACGGCCACCACGAGCGCAGGCATCCGCGGCTCGAGAAAGATCTCGGTGGCCCCACCGGACATGCACGGGTTGACCGCGATCGTCGCCCCCGGGGTGTCGGGGAACTCGGCGGCTCCGGCCGGCAGCACCCGTAGGAGCATGCTCTCCCCTCGCTCGAGCACCGTGCGGGACATTTCGCGCACCGAGTTCTCGGTGCACTGTCCGCCGACGAACCCCTCGATCGTGCCGTCGGCGTGGACGAGCGCCCGGTCGCCCGAGTGCGCGGACGTCGGCGGCTGTGCCCGTACGACGGTCGCTTCCACGAACGGGCGGCGTTCGCTGCGCAACTGTGCTGCCCGCATCGCAAGGTCCATGTCCTCGTACTCCGCTCGTTCCACTCGAATCCTTCTGTCGCGTCGCTCAGATCGGCGGGGTCGCGCGACCCTGCATGGCTTCCCACACCCGCGACGGTGTCAACGGCATGTCGGCGTGCCGGACGCCGAGGGGTTTCAACGCATCGACCACGGCGTTGACGATCGCGGGTGGGGAACCGACCGTGGCGGATTCGCCGATGCCCTTCGCGCCGATCGGGTGATGCGGTGACGGAGTGACGGTGAACGCCGTCTCGAGCGTGGGTACCTCGAGGGCGGTGGGGATCAGGTAGTCCATGAACGACCCGCCCAGGCAGGTGCCGTTCTCGTCGAACGAGATCATCTCCATCAGGGCCATGCCGATCCCGTCGACGATGCCACCGTGCACCTGCCCTTCGATGATCATCGGGTTGATGCGGGTGCCGCAATCGTCCACGGCCAGGAACCTGCGGATCTTCACCTCCGCGGTGCCGGGATCGACGTCGACGACACAGAAGTAGGCGCCATAGGGATAGGTGAGGTTCTCGGGGTTGTAGCAGATCTGCGCCTCGAGACCGCCTTCGAGACCTTCGGGCAGATCGCCGGCGCCGTGGGCCCGCATCGCGATGTCCTGGATCGTGACCGCCGCCGACGGGTCGCCCTTGACTCGGAAGGTGCCCTTCTCCCATTCGAGATCGGCGACGGAGACCTCGAGCATGCCCGATGCGATTATCTTCGCCTTGTCGCGCACCTTGCGGGCTACCAGCGCGGCGGCCGCGCCGGACACCGGTGTCGAGCGGCTTCCGTAGGTGCCGAGCCCGAAGGGGGTGTTGTCGGTGTCTCCGTGGACGACGTCGATGTCGTCGGGCGGGATGCCGATCTCCTCCGCGACGATCTGCGCGAAAGTCGTCTCGTGTCCTTGCCCCTGGGACTGCACCGACAATCTCACCACGGCCTTGCCGGTGGGATGGACACGCAGTTCGCAGCCGTCCGCCATGCCGAGACCGAGGATGTCCATGTCCTTGCGCGGACCGGCGCCGACGGCCTCGGTGAAGAACGACATGCCGATACCCATCAGCTCACCCCGTGCGCGGCGTTCGGCCTGCTCGCGGCGCAGCTCGTCGTAGCCGACGATGTCCATGGCCTTGCGCATGGTGGTCTCGTAGTCGCCCGAGTCGTACTTCCAGCCGGTCTTGCTCGTGTAGGGGAACTGATCAGGGCGCAGGAGGTTTTTCAGGCGCAGTTCCGCAGGGTCCATGTCGAGGTCGTAGGCGAGGCAGTCGACGAGCCGTTCGACGAAGTACACGGCCTCGGTGATGCGGAACGAGCAGGCGTAGGCGACGCCGCCGGGTGCCTTGTTGGTGTAGACCGCGGTCATGTGGGAGTAGGCGGCCTCGATGTCGTAACTGCCGGTGAACACACCGAAGAAGCCGGCCGGATATTTCACCGGGGCCGCGGTGGCGTTGAAGGCGCCGTGGTCGGCGAGGACACGGGACCTGATCGCGAGGATGCGACCTTCCTTCGTCGCCGCGATCTCCCCGACCATAATGTAGTCGCGTGCGAAGCCGGTGCTCATGAGGTTCTCGCTGCGGTCCTCCATCCACTTCACCGGATGACCGGTGACCAGCGACGCGACGATCGCTCCGACGTAGCCGGGGTAGATGGGGACCTTATTGCCGAACCCCCCGCCGATGTCGGGTGAGATGACGCGGATCTTGTGCTCGGGCAGACCCGCCACCAGCGCGTACAGCGTGCGATGGGCGTGCGGGGCCTGTGTGGTGGACCAGAGCGTCAGCTTCCCGGAGATCCGGTCGTAATCGGCGACCGCACCGCAGGTCTCCATCGGCGCGGGATGCACGCGTGGATAGACGATCTCCTGCCGGGTGACGACGTCGGCCTTCGCGAAGACCGCGTCGGTGGCCGCGGCATCGCCGGTTTCCCAGTCGAAGCAGTGGTTGTCGGTCTTGCCGTCGAGATCGGTCCGGATCACCGGTGCCTCGGGCGACAGGGCCGTGCGCACGTCGACGACCGGGTCGAGCATCTCGTAGTCGACGTCGATCAGTTCGAGGGCGTCGCGCGCCGAGTAGTGGTCGTCGGCGACGACGAAGGCGACCTCCTGACCGTGGAAGCGCACCTTGTCGGTGGCCAGCACGGCCTGTACGTCGTTCGACAGCGTCGGCATCCAGGCGAGCCCCTTCTCTGCCAGATCGGCGCCCGTGATCACCGCCCGCACCTTCGGGTGCGCGAGGGCGGCGGACGTATCGATGCCGTTGATGCGCGCATGCGCAACCGGCGATCGGAGCACAGCGAGATGCAGCATGCCGGGCAGCCGGACGTCGTCGACGTAGTTGCCGCGGCCCCGCACGAACCGCGGGTCCTCCTTGCGCAGCATCCGGCCGTGTCCGCACGGCTTGCCATCGTTGTCCTGTTCCTCCGGGCGTGTGTCCGGTTCGACCGCGGTCATCACAACACCTCCGTGGGTTGCGCCTTCGAGGAGTGTTCGGCGGCCCACCGGACCGACCGGACGATGGTGGTGTAGCCGGTGCAGCGGCAGATCTGCCCGGAGATCGCCTCGCGGATCGTCGCCTCGTCGGGGTCGGGATCGCGGTCGAGCAGGGACCGCGCGGTGATCATCATTCCCGGGGTGCAGAAGCCGCACTGCAGTCCGTGGCAGCGCACGAAGCCTTCCTGCACGGGGTCGAGGACACCGTCGCGTTCGAGTCCCTCGACGGTGAGCACCTCGTGGCCGGCGGCCATGACCGCCAGCGTGGTGCACGACTTCACCGGCTCCCCGTCCACGGCGACGACACACGTACCGCAGTTGCTCGTGTCGCAACCCCAGTGGGTTCCGGTCAGACCGAGGTGGTCGCGCAGGAAGTGCACGAGCAGCGTCCGGGGTTCGACGTCGGCGGTGACACTCTCGCCGTTGACCGTCATCGAGATCTGCATCGGTTCACACCCTTTCGGTGACGCCGAGACGTTCGGCGGATTGGCGCAGGGCCCGCACCGTCAACTCCGATGCGAGGTGACGCTTGTAGGCGGCGGTGCCGCGCTGATCGGTCTCGGGATCGCATGCCGACGCGGCCGCCGCTCCCGCCTCGAGGAAGAGTTCCTCCGAGGCCGGCGAGCCGCGCAACAGCTCGGACACCCTCGACAGCGCCGCCTCGTCGGCGCGCACCGCCGTCAGCCCGACACGCGCGTCGGTGATGCGTCCGTCGTCCGACATCCACAGCGCGGCGCCCGCGGCGGCCACCGCCCAGTCGCCGGTGCGACGCTCGACCTTCTCGTACGCACTGGCCCCGGTGCCCTTCCTCGGCAGCCGCACCTCGACGAGCAGTTCGTTCGGGGCGACCGCCGTTTCGTAGGGGCCGAGATGGAAGTCGTGGAAATCGAGCTCGCGCACCCCGCCCGGTCCGCGTACGACACAGGTCGCGCCGAGCACTGCACACACGGTGGACAGATCCTCGGCAGGATCTGCCTGACACAACGACCCACCGAGCGTTCCACGATTGCGGACGACAGGATCGGCGATCACGCGCTCGGCATCGCGGAAGATCGGGAAGATCTCGGCGAGTTCGTCGGATTCGAGAAGCCGGCGGTGCCGGACCAGCGCACCGAGGCGCACGGACCCGGGTTCGAACACGATGTGATCGAGTTCGTCCGCGAGATCGTTGATGTCGATCAAGTACTCCGGATTCGCGAGCCGAAGTTTCATCATCGGCAGCAGACTGTGCCCGCCGGCGACGACCCGGGCCCCCTCTCCGTGCCGGTCGAGCAACTCGACGGCGTGATCCACTCCGGTGGCACGCTCGTACTCGAATGGGCCAGGAACCTGCATGAAGAACTCCCGCCATCAGGTGGCGCGGACCGGTTTCCCCCACCAGCCGCCCACGATTCCCCCTTGGTGCGCTCATAGTAGACCCGACTCGAGATCGATGCGACGAAACGGGCGAATCGGAATCGAATCGTTCCCCTGCGGTCGACGGTGTGTGCCGTAACGCCGCCGTCGTCCGGAGTCCTCGGCGGTGCGAGCGGATAGCGTGGAAGGAGCCGACCGGCGGACCCGACGGGAGCACCACACAGATCCATGGACGTGATCAACGAATTCATCATCGGCCAGGCCGCAGCCCTGTGGGTCTACCCGTTGCTCTTCGCCGTGTGCATCCTCGACGGCTTCTTCCCCCCGGTGCCCAGCGAGACCGTCCTGGTGACCCTGTCGTCCCTCTCCGGCTCGACCGGGCGTCCTTACCTGTGGATCGTCATCGTGCTCGCGGCGCTCGGCGCGATCATCGGTGACAACATCGCGTACGCGATCGGACGGAAGGTCGGTACCGAACGGTTCCGGTGGATGCGCCGCCCGAGGGCACGAGCCGCTTTCGCGTGGGCGCGGCGCGGACTCGACAAGCGCGGCGCCGCAGTGATCCTCACGGCGCGATACATCCCGATCGGCCGGATCGCTGTGAACATGACGGCCGGAGCGACCCGCTACCCGCGGCAGAAGTTCGTGCCGCTCACGATCCTCGGTGGCACGACCTGGGCGCTGTACTCGGCGTTCGTGGGGCGCCTCGTCGGCGGTTGGTTCGAATCGCAGCCGCTGTTCGGCGCCGCGGTCGCCATCTGCGTCGCGGTGGTCCTGGGTGTCGGAATCGACCATCTCATCCAACGGTTCAAGACCGGTCGAGTGGACGTTCCGCGGGGCGAATCGAGCCCCGACGACGAACGGGGCAGCACGCTCGAGCGCTGACCCCGGCGGGTACGAGGGTGTGTGCGGCGACCTCGGGGAGCACCCGCTAAGATTCTGGCCGCGCCTCCGTAGCTCAGCTGGATAGAGCAAGAGCCTTCTAATCTCTAGGTCGCAGGTTCGAGTCCTGCCGGGGGCACCTCGACCGCCGGCGGACCACCCGTCGCGGGGCCGCACATCATACCGGTGAACCGGGCATTTCGCCCGGCAGACAGGCCGTTCGGATCGTGTGTTTCTCATCCCACCTTGCCGCAGGGTTAACACATGCTAAGGGCCACGTCCTATAGTTCTCGTCGTAAATCCCGTGTTACAGAATCCTCACAGAGTCAGGTAGGTGGGCGTGTCGACATCGGACCGCATCGAAGAGATCTACGAGCAGGTCAAGGCCCGCAACGCAGGTGAACCCGAATTCCACCAGGCTGCGGCCGAAGTGTTCGAGTCTCTGCATGTCGTGCTCGAGCGGCACCCCGGATACTTCGAATCCGGTCTGATCGAGCGCCTGTGCGAGCCGGAGCGGCAGATCATCTTCCGCGTGCCGTGGATCGATGATCAAGGTAACGTCCACGTCAACCGTGGCTTCCGCGTGCAGTACAACAGCGTTCTCGGCCCCTATAAGGGCGGGCTGCGCTTCCACCCGAGCGTCAACCTCGGCATCGTCAAGTTCCTCGGCTTCGAGCAGATCTTCAAGAACGCCCTCACCGGCCTGCCCATCGGCGGCGGCAAGGGCGGCTCGGACTTCGACCCCCAGGGTCGCTCCGAGCAGGAGATCATGCGCTTCTGCCAGTCGTTCATGACCGAGCTGCACCGCCACATCGGTGAGTACACCGACGTCCCGGCCGGTGACATCGGCGTCGGCGGCCGCGAGATCGGGTACCTGTTCGGCCAGTACAAGCGCCTCACCAACTCCTACGAGTCCGGCGTCCTTACCGGCAAGGGCCTGACCTGGGGTGGTTCGCAGGTGCGCAAGGAGGCCACCGGTTACGGCGCGGCCTACTTCGTCAACGAGATGGCCAAGACCGCCGGCACCTCGCTCGACGGCCGCACCGCCGTCGTCTCGGGTTCGGGCAACGTCGCGATCTACGCCATCGAGAAGATCCACCAGCTCGGCGGCACCGCGATCGCGTGCTCCGACTCCTCCGGCTACATCGTCGACCGCAAGGGCCTCGACGTCGCTCTCCTCAAGGAGATCAAGGAGGTCCGCCGCGGACGCATCTCCGAGTACGTCGACGAGCGCGGCGACGCCGAGTTCTTCCCCGGCGGCAACATCTGGAACGTGCCGTGCGACGTCGCACTGCCGTGCGCCACGCAGAACGAACTCGACGAGGACTCGGCGAAGACCCTCGTCAACAACGGCGTGAAGATCGTCGCCGAGGGCGCCAACATGCCCACCACCCCGGGCGGCATCAGTGTCTTCCGTGACGCCGGAGTCGCCTTCGCGCCCGGCAAGGCCGCCAACGCCGGTGGTGTGGCGACCTCGGCGCTGGAGATGCAGCAGAACGCCTCGCGCGACTCGTGGCACTTCGACTACACCGACGAGCGTCTCGCCGGGATCATGGCCGACATCCACGGCCGCTGCGTCGAGACCGCCGCCGAGTACGGCAAGCCGGGCGACTACATCCACGGCGCCAACATCGCCGGCTTCGTGAAGGTCGCCGACGCCATGTTCGCACTGGGCGTCATCTGACGCTGTGTTCGCACCGGGCGTCATCTGACGACCGATTCTTCATGCGAAGTGCGGGTACCGACGAGTTCGGTACCCGCACTTCGCGTTTCGGGTGAAGAGTCGTCCCGCCGGAGAGTGCGGGGACGGCGACTCTAGCGGACGATCTGGCGGCGGTCGTCGGGGAGCCGGCGTGTGCGACCCGCCTTGTCGAGCCGGTCGAGCAACGGCAGGACCACCCGCCGTGTCGTTCCCAGGCGTTCGCGCGCGGCACTGGTCGTGAAGGGCTGGTCCAATTCGCCCAGCAGCTCCACGGCCGTGTCGGCGGCGTCGGGGAGCAGGACGATGCCCGGGCCCGCCCGCCACAACCGTCCGCTGCGTTCGGCCGCGCCGAGGGCCCGGTCGTCGAGGCCGAGCTCGCGTAGGCGATCGGCGGTCGGGGCCGCGAACGGGGCGGCCGACAGGTCGCGGCGCACCTGCTCGACGGCTTTGCGGATCTTCGGCGGTAGACCGTCGGCGCCGGGAGCGATCACCCGCCCCCCGACCACTTCGAGCGGAGGTCGCACCAGCGCCCGGACGAGGTCCGGCGTGGGAAGACGCAGCTGCGACGCCAGCACCGTCAACGGCGCCGCCGGATCCAGTGGATGGGTGCGGGCATGGGCCTGCACGAGTGTGGGCAGCCGGTCGGCGACGGCCTTCGCGAGACCGGGTGCGACGAGCCACGGCCCGACCGTCAGGTGCTCTCCCCGTGCGAGTGGGATGCCCAACTGTCGCAACCGTTGCCGGTGCAGGAGTCCGCGGCGGGCGAGTTCGTCGGCCAGGTGCGGTGTCCCGTCGGCCCCTGCCAGTTGCAGCGCGCGGCGTGCCGCCGCGCCGCGACGCCGGAATCGGGGTGGATCGGGGTCGAGAACGTCGGCCCGCCAGATCATCCGGCGGCCCGGGTCGCGCAGCAGGGCGCGGTCGCCGATCCGCAGGGGCAACGGGCCGTCGAGGGTGAGCCGGACGAGATCGTCGCCCAGCGGACGGCACCGGACACCGACGTCTGCGGCTCCGATGTGCAGCACCGGAGCAACGGGCGGCCGGTCGTCGCCGCTGATCCGAACGTCGACGACGGAGGTGTGGTGCCACGCGCCGGGCGTGACGAGCACACTGCCCCGTCCCAGGTCGTCGACCCGGCCGGTGAGATTGAGGGCGACCCGGGCCACGCCGCTCACCGCGGTCCGGTCGCGACCGAGTGCCTGCAGGCTGCGGACCCGCAGCGGTGTGTCCCCGAGCGCGAGGGTGTCCCCCACTCGCACCGTGCCCGCGGGAAGTGTTCCGGTGACGACGGTTCCGGATCCATGCACGGTGAACCGGCGGTCCACCCAGAGTCGGACGTCGGCCTGCGGATCGGGGTCCGGGAGCGAGGCGACCATCGTCGTCAGTGCGCTCCGGAGATCGTCGAGGCCCATCCCGGTCCGCCCGCTCACGGCGACGACGGGAGCCCCCGCCAGACTCGTGCGGGCGACCTCCGCCGCGGCCCGCGCGGCCGCGGGTCCCGGATCGGCGAGATCGGCGCGGGTGACGGCGACGACCGCGTGACGAACGCCGAGCGCGTCGAGCGCTGCGAGGTGTTCGGCCGCCTGCGGCATCCACGGATCGTCGGCGGCCACCACGAACAGCGCGGCGGGGACCGATCCCACTCCGGAGAGCATCGTCGTGAGGAATCGCTCGTGTCCGGGGACGTCGACGAAGGCGACCTCTCCAACCTCGGGCCAGGACGTCCAGCAGTAGCCGAGCTCGATGGTCAGTCCTCGTCGCCGTTCCTCGGCGAGCCGGTCCGGATTCGCACCGGTGAGCGCCTCGACCAGCGTCGACTTGCCGTGATCGACGTGACCGGCGGTCGCGACGACGTGCATCAGGATCCTTCGCGAGCGGCCACGCGCGTCACGGCGTCGATCAGCTCGCCGTCCTCGGCGGGGTCGACCGCGAGCAGGTCGAGCAGCAACCGGCCGCGTTCGACGCGGCCGACGACGGGGTGCTCGCCGAGACGCAACGGAAGAGCGAGGTGTTCGGGCAGGGCGATCGCGATGCTCGGCAGGACGACGTCCGGGGCGCCGCCGCCCCCGACGACGCCGTCGGAGTCGACCACCTCGGGTTGGCACTCCGAGGGCAGCGCCACGCAGATCGCCTGTGCGCGGGCGCGGAGATCTTCCGGGCGGGAGGCCAGCGCCGACGCCACGGGTGGCATCGGTCCCGTCAGGGTCGCTTCGAGAGCGGCCAGGGTGAGCTTGTCGACGCGCAGCGCCCGCGCGAACGGGTCGCGCCGCAGGCGTTCCACGAGTTCGGCCCGTCCGAGCAGCAGGCCGGCCTGCGGACCGCCGAGGAGCTTGTCGCCCGAGGCGGTCACCAGGTCGGCGCCGGCACGCAGCGCGGTGGTGGCGTCGGGTTCGTTCGACAGCCGCGGATGCGGCGCGAGCAAACCCGATCCGATGTCGACCACGACGGGCGGTCCGAGTCCGGAGAGTTCCCGGACCGACACCGACGACGTGAAGCCGCTGACGGTGAAGTTCGAGGGATGCACCTTGAGGACGAAGGCGGTGTCGTCGTCGACGGCCGCGGCGTAGTCGCTCAGGCGCACGCGGTTGGTGGTGCCGACCTCACGCAGCGTCGCGCCCACGGATTCCAGCAGTTCCGGGATCCGGAAGCCGTCACCGATCTCGACCAGTTCGCCCCGTGCGATCACGATCGAGCGACCACCGCGTGTGAGCACCCGGGTGACCAGGGCGAGAGCCGCGGCACCGTTGTTGACGACGTGGATGCCGCCGGCGTCGGGTACCTGTTCGGCGAGTGCTTCGAGGGCGCCGCGTCCTCGCCGTCCGCGCCGACCGGTGGCCAGGTCGAGTTCGACGTCGGTGGCGCCCGCCGCGGTGGACACCGCCTCGACCGCCGCTCGGGACAGCGGGGCGCGACCGAGATTGGTGTGCACCACCACGCCGGTCGCGTTGACGACGCGGCGCAGGGTGGTCGCCTGCTGCGGCAGCGACGCGACCGCGACGTCGGCGACGGCATCGGGCCCGATCTCGCCGTCGCGGCACCGTTGCTGGGCCGCGACGACGGTCTGCTTGACCAGTCGGGCGCCCAGCCGGTCGACGGCCTCGCGCAGGCGCGGATCGGCCAGGACCTGGTCGGTGCGGGGAACGTCCCGTCTCGGATCCGGCACGCGCTCCTCATCCCACGGTCGACGAAAACATTTGGCGGAGGCGGACGGGAATCGAACCCGCCCAGCCCAGATACTGGGCCACAACGGTTTTGAAGACCGCGACCGTCACCAGACGAGAACCACCTCCGCGCTCACCCTAACCGAAGTCGGGCCCTCGGTTACGACTCGCCCGTATGTTTGGGTCCATGACCGCACACGTCGACCTTCCCGAGGGCGCCATCCGACTCACCCAGTACGCCGCCGGCGGCGGTTGCGCATGCAAGGTTCCGCCGGGTGAACTCGAACGGGTGCTCGGCGGTCTGCAGGGTGGACGGGCCGCCGGCGAACTGTTGGTGGGTGTGGAGAACGGCGACGACGGAGCCGCGGTCCGAATCGATCCGGCGCCCGACGGCAGCGGCCGGGCCGTCATCGTGACGGCCGACTTCTTCACCCCGGTCGTCGACGACGCCTACGACTGGGGACGGATCGCCGCCACCAACGCCATGTCCGACGTCTACGCCATGGGTGGCACGCCGATCATCGCGGTCAACCTCCTGGGCTGGCCGCGCGAGCTCATCCCGTTCGAACTCGCCGCCGAGGTGATGCGCGGCGGCGCCGACGCGTGCGCCGAGGCAGGTGCTCATCTCGCCGGCGGGCACAGCATCGACGACCGGGAGCCGAAGTACGGGCTGGCCGTGACCGGTCTGGGCGATCCGGATCGCCTGCTGCGCAACGACGCTGCCACGCCCGGCCTGCCGCTCACCCTCACCAAGCCGCTCGGTCTCGGCATCCTGAACAACCGGCACAAGGCCACCGGCGAGCAGTTCGAGGAAGCGGTCGCGGTGATGACGACACTCAACCGCGAGGCGGCGCAACTCGCGCACGAGGCCGGTGTCCGTGCCGCCACCGACGTCACCGGTTTCGGTCTGCTCGGGCACCTGATGAAGATGATGCGGGCCAGCGGCACGACCGCCGTGATCGACTCCGCGGCCGTGCCGTACGTCGCCGGGGCGCGGGAGTCGCTCGCGGAGGGATTCGTCCCCGGCGGGAGCCGGCGCAATCTCGACTGGGTACGCGACGCGGTCGACTCCGAGGTGGACGACGACGAACTGCTCCTGCTCGCCGACGCCCAGACGTCCGGCGGTCTGCTGGTCGTCGGTGAGTTGCCCGGTCATCCGGTCGTCGGCGAGGTGGTTCCCGCGGGCGAACACGCGATCCGGGTGCGCTGACCCCGTTCATCGTCGGACATGCCGACACACCTGCACCGGATTAACCGGCACGAAGCGGGGGTAGACGGTAGCTTCGGAACGAGAGCGCAGGAAAGGAGCACAGATGGCGGAGAAGGACACGTCCCTCCCCTGGCCCGTCCTGCGCCAGTTCCTCGGGAAGGACCTGCTCGGACGCGGCAAGGCCGCACGGTCCCGTCGTACCGAGGAGATCGAACCGCGCACCTCCACCGCCGATCGTGTCGCCCGCAGCGTGTGCCCCTACTGCGCTGTCGGATGCGGACAGAAGATCTTCGTCAAGGACGACAAGGTCGTCCAGATCGAGGGCGATCCCGACAGTCCGGTGAACCGCGGGCGCCTGTGTCCCAAGGGTTCGGCGAGCAAAAACCTCGTCACCAGCGAGCTGCGCGAGACCCGGGTCCGCTACCGCCGGCCCTACGGCACCGAATGGGAAGACCTCGATCTCGACACGGCCATGGAGATGGTCGTCGACCGCGTGCTGAAGCCCCGCCGCGAGACCTGGCAGGAATTCGACGACAAGGGCCACCGTGTCCGGCGCACGATGGGTATCGCCAGTCTCGGCGGTGCCACGCTGGACAACGAGGAGAACTACCTCATCAAGAAGCTGTTCACAGCGATGGGGGCGGTCCAGATCGAGAATCAGGCCCGCATATGACACTCCGCCACCGTCCCCGGTCTGGGGACCAGCTTCGGGCGCGGCGGTGCCACCGGCTACACGGCCGACCTGGCGAACGCTGACTGCATCATCATCCAGGGTTCCAACATGGCCGAGGCCCACCCGGTGGGCTTCCAGTGGGTCGTGGAGGCCCAGAAACGCGGTGCCCGCGTCATCCACATCGACCCGCGCTTCACCCGTACCAGCGCGGTGGCGGACAAGCACGTCCCGATCCGGGTCGGCAGCGACATCGCCTTCCTCGGCGGCATCGTCAACTACATCCTGAGCAACGAGCTGGACTTCCGCGAGTACGTCGTCAACTACACGAACGCCGCGGTGCTCGTCGGCGACAAGTTCGAGGACACCGACGATCTCGACGGGCTCTTCTCGGGCTTCGACCCCGAGAAGCGGACCTACGATCCGACGAGCTGGCAGTACGACGTGGAGGACGAATCCGGCGACCTGCACAAGTCGCAGGCCAACGGCTCCGAGGAGCACGCCGAGCATCGGGAGACGGCCGCGGGCCTGCAGAACGAGGCGCACGGCATGCAGACGGCGAGCCACCCGAGGCGCGATGAGACGCTGCAGCACCCGCGGTGCGTCTACCAGGTGCTCAAGCGGCACTTCGCCCGCTACACCCCCGAGGTGGTCGAGCAGGTGTGCGGCGTCTCGCAGGAGGACTTCCTCGACGTCTGCCGCACGTGGACCGAGAACTCCGGCCGGGAGCGGACGACGGCGCTCGTCTACAGCGTGGGCTGGACCCAGCACAGTGTCGGTGTGCAGTACATCCGCACCGGCGCGATCCTGCAGCTGCTGCTCGGCAACATGGGCCGCCCCGGCGGAGGCATCATGGCGCTGCGCGGTCATGCCAGCATCCAGGGCTCGACCGACATCCCGACGTTGTTCAACCTGTTGCCCGGCTACCTGCCGATGCCCGACGCGAACAAGCACCACTCGTTCACGGACTGGGTCGACAGCGTGCGCAACCCGGGCAGCAAGGGTTTCTGGTCGAAGGCCGACGCCTACGCCGTGAACCTGCTCAAGGCGTACTGGGGCGACGCGGCGAACGCCGACAACGACTACTGCTTCGACTACATGCCGAAGATCACCGGCGACCACGGCACCTACCGTTCGGTGCTCGACATGATCGACGGAAAGGTCAAGGGCTACTTCCTCCTCGGCCAGAATCCGGCCGTCGGCTCCGCCCACGGGCGCGCCCAGCGGCTCGGGATGGCGAACCTCGACTGGCTCGTGGTGCGCGACCTGTTCGAGATCGAGAGTGCCAACTTCTGGAAGGACTCCCCGGAGGTCGAGACCGGCGAGATCGTGACCGAGGAGTGCGCCACCGAGGTGTTCCTCTTCCCGGCTGCGTCCTACGCCGAGAAGGAAGGCACCTTCACGCAGACCCAGCGGATGCTGCAGTGGCGGGAGAAGGCCGTCGAGCCGCCGGAGGACTGCCGCTCGGAACTGTGGTTCTTCTACCACCTCGGCCGCATGATGCGGGAGCGTCTGGCCGAGTCCACCGACGAGCGCGACCGCCCGCTGCTCGACCTGGCGTGGGACTACCCCGTGCACGGCGAGCACGACGAGCCGAGTGCCGAGGCGGTGCTCATGGAGATCAACGGTTACGACGTCGCGACCCGTCGGCCACTGTCGTCGTTCACCGAGATGAAGAACGACGGCTCCACCCTCGGTGGCTGCTGGATCTACACCGGGGTCTACGCCGACGGCGTCAACCAGGCCAACCGGCGTAAGTCCCGGCACGAGCAGTCGTTCGTGGCTCCCGAGTGGGGCTGGGCGTGGCCGATGAACCGCCGCATCCTGTACAACCGGGCATCCGCCGACCCCGAGGGCAGGCCGTGGAGCGAACGCAAGGCCTACGTGTGGTGGGACGAGGACGCACAGCAGTGGACAGGTGCGGACGTGCCGGACTTCGAGAAGACGAAGCCGCCGAGCTACCGCTCCCCCGACGGCGCCGACGGTGTCGAGGCGCTCGAAGGGATCGATCCGTTCATCATGCAGGGCGACGGCAAGGGTGCCCTCTACGCCCCCCCGGGGCTCGTCGACGGTCCGATGCCGACGCACTACGAACCGGTGGAGTCGCCGTTCCGCAATCCGCTCTACGCGCAGCAGGCCAACCCGACGCGCATGGAGTACCGGCGTGACGACAATCCGATGAACCCCTCACCGCCGGAAGAACACAGCGACGTGTTCCCCTTCGTGTTCACGACGAGTCGTCTCACCGAGCACCACACCGCCGGCGGCATGAGCCGCTATCTCGAACATCTCGCCGAACTGCAACCGGAGATGTTCGTGGAGGTCTCCCCCGCCCTGGCGGCCGAACGCGGACTCGAGCACATGGGCTGGTGCCACGTCGTCACCGCCCGCTCTGCGATCGAGGGCCGGGTCCTGGTGACCGAGCGGTTGCGTCCGCTGAAGGTGGAGGGACGGACCGTCCACCAGGTGTGGATGCCCTATCACTGGGGCAGCGGCGGCATGGTGACCGGCGACTCGACCAACGATCTGATCGGAATCACGCTGGACCCCAACGTACTCATCCAGGAGAGCAAGGTCGGCACGTGCGACGTCCGGGCCGGACGTCGTCCGTCCGGAGCGGCATTGCGGGAGTACGTCGAGGGATATGCACGGCGGGCCGGGGTAACCGATGACGTGTACCCACCCATCGTGACGGTCCCGGACGGCGATACGGCCTCGGACGATCCACGTGACCCGGAGGAGGACGAGTGACCGGTCCCAACAGCTTCTTCGGACCGATCGATCCGGCACCCGATGCCGGGTACGAGGATCCGCCTGCTCGCAAGGGCTTCTTCACCGACACCAGTGTGTGCATCGGGTGTAAGGCCTGCGAGGTGGCCTGCAAGGAGTGGAACGACGTCCCCGAGAACGCCTTTGCGATGCTCGGCACGTCCTACGACAACAGTCATTCGCTCAACGCCAACCAGTGGCGGCACGTCGCCTTCATCGAGCGCCCTGCGGAATCCAAGCCCGCGGTCTCGCTGGGAATGCCGACCGTCGGGGCGACCCCGACGGAGCTCCCGGAGGAGGAGAAGCCGGACTTCCGCTGGTTGATGTCCTCGGACGTGTGCAAGCACTGCACCCACGCGGCGTGCCTCGACGTGTGCCCGACCGGCTCGCTGTTCCGCAGCGAGTTCGGCACGGTGGTCGTGCAGGACGACATCTGCAACGGTTGCGGATACTGCGTGGCCGCCTGCCCGTACGGTGTCATCGACCGCCGCAAGGGCCCGGAGGGCGACCCGAAGGTCGGTATCGCCCAGAAGTGCACCCTCTGCTACGACCGGCTCACCGACGGCCAGACACCGTCCTGCGCGCAGGCGTGCCCCACGGAGTCGATCCAGTACGGCGACGTAGAAGAGTTGCGCGCCCGCGCCGAGGAAAGACTGGCAACCCTGCACGAGCGCGGTGTGAGCGAGGCGCGGCTCTACGGCAACGATCCCGAGGACGGGGTCGGCGGGACCGGCGCCTTCTTCCTGCTCCTCGACGAACCGGAGGTCTACGGCCTTCCGCCGGATCCGGTGGTGACGACCAAGGACCTGCCGGAGATGTGGACGCGCGCCGCCGTCGCGGCCGTCGCGATGCTGGCGGGCGCCGCCGCGTCGTTCCTGAGGAGGCGCGGATGACCCAGGTGCAGCACGGCGGCAGCCCGGGCAACCCCCGCCGGTCCGGTGGCGGTCGCGGCGGCGACCCGGTGATGGTGCCGGAGGCCGACTTCGAGTCCTATTACGGGCGCCAGATCGTGAAACCGGCTCCGTGGGAACACGACATCGCGATCTACCTGTTCACGGGGGGCGTGGCCGCGGGCAGTTCGCTGCTCGCCGCGGGCGCCGATCTCACGGGGCGGCCCGCCCTGCGCCGGGTGGCCCGATTCGGTTCGCTCACAGCGCTGCTCGTCAGTGTCGGTGCTCTGGTCCACGATCTCGGCAAACCCAGTCGCTTCCTCAACATGCTGCGGGTCGCGAAACCGACCTCACCGATGTCGGTCGGGACGTGGATCCTGTCGTTGCACGGTCCGTTCGCGGGTCTCGCATCGGTCGCCGAGATCGCCGAGATGCTCCCCGCCCGGTGGAAGCGCGGGCCGGTACGCCTGCTGCTCGCCCTCGGCCGACCCGCCGGGATCGTCGGCGCGCTGACAGCACCACCGGTCGCCGCGTACACCGGAGTCCTGTTGTCCGACACCGCAACTCCGGCCTGGCACTCCGCCTACAAGGAGATCCCCTTCGTGTTCTGCGGGTCGGCCGCTGCCGCGTCGGGCGGTCTCGGACTGCTGGGCACGCCGGTCGCCGAGGCGGGGCCGGCGCGCGCCTTCGCGGTCGGCGGTGCGCTCGTCGAACTCGCGACCGAGCAGCAGATGGAGAAGTCGATGGGCCTGTCGGCCGAGACGCTCCACCACGGCCGTCCCGGGCGACTGATGAAGGCCAGCAAGGCGTTGACGGTGGCCGGTGCGCTCGGCGCACTCGTCGGTCGCCGCAATCGGGTGGTGTCGGCGGTGTCCGGCGCCGCACTCATGGTCGGTTCGCTGTGCACGCGACTCGGCGTCTACGAAGCCGGCATCGCGTCGGCGAAGGATCCCAAGTACACCGTCGTTCCCCAGCGTGAACGAGTCGATCGCGGGGACCCCGTTCGTTACCGCAGCTGAGATCCGGCTCGCGGGCAGGACGAGGGAGAACGCATGGACTCCGGCAAGCCTACGCGCGAACCACACGGCGACGCCGCGACGGCTCAGCCTCCGGGCAGCTTCCGCTGGCTCCTCGTGGCCGGGGGTCTGTTGCTGCAGTTCTCGATCGGCGCGGTCTACGCGTGGTCGGTCTTCGGCGGAGCCCTCGAGAGCGCCGACTCCTGGCAACTGAGCACGGTCCGGGCCTCACTGCCGTTCACCGTGACCATCGGCATGATCTTCATCGGCACCTATCTCGGTGGCCGACTGCAGGATCTGAAAGGTCCCCGAGTCGTCGCGTTGATCGGCGGCATCATCTATGCGCTCGGCATCCTGCTCGCCTCGTTCACCGACGGAGCCGAGGACTACTGGCTGCTCATCCTCGGGTACGGCATCATCAGCGGTTTCGGGCTGGGCTTCGCGTACATCGTCCCGATCGCCATGCTGCAGAAGTGGTTCCCCGACAAGACCGGTCTCATCACCGGACTCGCTGTGGGCGGTTTCGGGTTCGGCGCGGTGCTCACCTCGCCGGTCGCGCAGTGGCTCATCGACCGGAATCCGGACGATCCCACGAGTGCGTTCCTGCCGTTGGGTATCGCCTACCTCGTGATGTCGCTGGCCGGTGCGGCCCTCTTCCGCAATCCGCCCGAGGGGTACACCGTGCCGGGCTTCGAACCCACCGGCAGCGACGGCAGCGGGAGCGACCGCGGCAAGGAGTACACCCAGGGCGAGGCCTTGCGCACGCCCCAGTGGTACCTCCTGACCGCCATCCTCACCCTGTGCGTGACCGCCGGCATCTCCCTGATCTCGCAGGCGAAGCCGAGCGCATCCGACATCGCCGGTTTCAGCGCCTCCGGCGCGGCGGCGCTCGTGGGTGCGCTCGCGATCTTCAACGGCGCAGGCCGGATCGTCTGGGCGGCGATCTCCGACCGTATCGGCCGGATGAAGACCTTCACCGCACTGCTCGTGCTGCAGGGCGTGTGCCTGATCGTGCTGCCGCACGCCAGTGGCGTGGTGCTGTTCTCGATCCTGGCCGCGATCATCTACCTCTGCTACGGCGGCGCATTCGGCACCATGCCCGCCACCGCCGGCGACTTCTTCGGGGTCCGCAACGCCGGCGCCATCTACGGCCTGATGCTCATCGGGTGGAGCATCGGCGGCATCATCGGCCCGATCATCGCGTCTACGCTCCTCGGCGACGACAAGGCCTATACCCTCGCCTACACCACCATCGGCATCATCGCGCTCGTATCGGTCGTGCTCACGATGATCACGAAGGTACCCGCGGCACGCCGGGAGTCGGCCTCGGCCCGGTCCTGATCCGGAGCGCCGCCCTGCTCGCTCACACTCGGGGCGCTTCGTGGGTGTGCAACCACGAGACGACCTGCGTGCGGGAGTGCACGCCGAGTGTGTCGAGGATCCGTTCCAGGACACCGTTCGCCGCGTCGACTGCAGAGCCGAGGCGCCCGAGATGGAAATGGGCGAGCCCCGAGACCCACAGCGCAGAGGCCTTGTTCCACCGCTCGCCGTGCTGGCCCGCCATCTCGACGACACGAGCACACGCCTTCAGGGCGTCGTCGCGTCGTCCGTCGTAGGTCTGCGCCATCGCCAGCTGGAACAGGCAGGTCAGCTGGGCGGCGTGGTGGCCGTGCGTACGATGCACCCGGGCCGCACGGAGGTAGAGGCCGATCGCCTCGGCCGTCGCCCCGCAGAACAGTGCGTGCAGAGCGCTCCAGTGCGCGACGAGGTGGCCGGGTCCGTCACCCCGCACCACCTCGAGCGTCCCCGCGCGGTAGGAACTCGATCCGCCCTTCCGATCCGCTACTCCGCGGGAGGGGCCGAGCGACGATCCGACGTCGCCGGCCCTTCTCCGCGTTCCTCGTCGTCGCGCGCGGCGCGGGCGGCCTCGCGCATCTCGATCGCGTCGGTGATCAACTCACCGATCTCGCGGGTGACGTCGCGGACCGCTCCGGTGATGATCCCCGCGATCGCGCCGACGTGGGTGGCCGCCGACTCGGTGACCTCCTGGATCGTGTCCTTGTTACGCTCGAATCTTCCCACCATGTTCGACCCCCTCGATCGTGTCGTCCGCGAGGGTACCCGCATCGTCGAGCGGGCGATCGGTGGAGCGGTGACGTTCGATGATCACCCGCGACTCGGGTTCGGGCGCGAACCAGCCGGGAGGGAGAGCAAGCGTGAAGATCTTCTTCCACACCGACGTCACCTGGGCGGTGAAGCCACCGGTGTTGTACGGAAGTCCGTGCTTCTCGCACAGTTCCCTGACCTTCGGCGCGAGCTCCGGATAGCGGTGCGCCGGCAGGTCGGGGAACAGGTGGTGCTCGATCTGGTGCGACAGGTTGCCCGACATGATGTGGAACAACGGCGACCCGGTGATGTTCGCGCTGCCCAGCATCTGCCGGACGTACCACTCACCACGGGTCTCCTCGGCGGTCTCCTCCTCCGTGAAGGACTGCACGCCGGACGGGAAGTGGCCGCAGAAGATGATCGAGTACGCCCACACGTTGCGCACCAGATTGGCGGTCGCGTTGCCGAGCAGCGTCGGGAAGAACATCGGTCCGCTCAGCAGCGGGAAGGCGATGTAGTCCTTGATCACCTGACGGCGCGCCTTGCGCCACCAGCCTTTCGCGATCGGGATCACGTCGCGCCACGAGCGTTTCCCGGCGACGATCCGGTCGACCTCCGCGTCGTGCATCATCACGCCCCACTCGAACAGCAGCATGAGGGCGGTCGCGTAGACCGGGTTGCCGAGATAGTAGGGATGCCACTTCTGGGCCGGGTCCATGCGCAGGATCCCGTATCCTATGTCGCGGTCCTGGCCGAGGATGTTGGTGTAGGTGTGGTGCACGTAGTTGTGCGAGTGCCGCCACTGGTCCGACGGGCACACCGTGTCCCATTCGAAGACACGGGAATTCAGCGACGGCTCGCGCATCCAGTCGTATTGACCGTGCATGACGTTGTGCCCAATCTCCATGTTGTCGAGGATCTTCGACACGCTCAGCGCCGCGACACCGGCGACCCATGCGGGCGGGAGGAATCCGACGAAGAGCAGACCGCGACCGGCGATCTCGAATCCGCGCTGCGCCCTGATGATCCGGTAGAGATACTCACGGTCCTCGTCACCGAGGGATGCGAGCGTCTGCTCCCGCAGTGCGTCGAGTTCGCGGCCGATCTCCTCGACACTGTCGTGGTCGAGGACGAGCGGTTCGTTCTCGACCGAAGAGCTGCGGTCGGACAGGAAGGGCAGGAAGGGAACGGTGGGTAGGGACAATCCGAACATGATGTCCTCCAATGATTTCGGTGGTGTCGCCGGACGGCCGGTTCAGAGTTCGACGGCGACGTCGCCGACCGGGGCGCTGACACAGATCTGGATGCGGCGGCCCGGTTCCGAATCGACGTCGCCGGTACGCACGTCGCGCGTGCACCCCGACAGCCGGACGGCGGTGCAGCTGTGGCAGATGCCCATGCGGCATCCGTGTTCGGGCGTGAGACCGGCCGCTTCGGCCTGTTCGAGCAGCGTCGACCCGGTGTTCTGGGCAACCACGCCGGATTCGGCGAAGGAGATCTCGCCGCCGGCATCGTCCGTCGACACGACCGGTGGTGCGAGGACGAATTCCTCGGTGTTCACCATCGTCTCGGCTCCCTGTTCGGCATAGACCGCGCGGATGCCCGCGACCATCTCCGCCGGACCACACACGAAGGTGGGCGTGTCGGCGTACCAGGGTGCGACGGCCGCGAGGTGGCTGCGGTCGAACCAACCCTGCAGCAGCCCGTCGTCGGAGCGGGTGTGCGCGTGGACGATCTCGATGTTGGGTCGGTCGGCAAGAGCGTCGAGTTCGGCGCGGCGCGGAACATGCCCGGGGGTGCGGGTGTAGTAGAGCAGCACCGCGCACCCGTCGTACCCCTCGGCGACGAGACCGGACAGCATCGACAGCACGGGAGTCAGCCCGGAGCCCGCGGCGACGAACAGCAGACGTCGGGGGCGTGGGCTCGGCAGCACGAACTCGCCTGCGGGAGAACCGAGTTCGATGACGTCTCCGACCTGCGCTCGGTCGTGGAGGTGGCGTGAGACGGTACCCTCGGGATGCCTGCCGATGGTGAACCGCAGGTCGGGCCGGCGCTTCGACTCCGCTTCGACGAGCGTCGGCGAGTAGCAGCGCGTATGCCGCACACCGTCGACACGCACCGACATGGTCACGTACTGCCCGGGTAGGGGTCGGCACGGCTGCGCGGGGCGCACCGTGATCGTGAGCGAGTCGGTGGCACTTCGGTCCACATCTGTAATCCGGGCATAGTTCGCCGACGTGACGAGAAGCGGGTCGGCGAGTTCCAGGTAGCGGTCCGGGTGATGCGGGTAGGACAGCACTCCGAGTGCCTCTACCAGCAATTTTCGCAACGAACCCGAGCGCCGGACGGGCGTCGGACGGGCGCGCACGATCATGTCTGTCCGCCTTTCGGTAGACCTCTGCGTGCTCAGTGAACGAATGTGCACTGAAATCAGTGTGACAGCCGGACACACCCGCCTGTCAACCCCGATGTGACTGCTGACACAGATGTACGGACACCGCTGGGAACGTCATGCCTAGACTCAGGGGGTGTCCACCGCTTCCGCACCTCCGCCGACCACACGCGCCGAACGCAAGGAACGCACACGTCAGGCGCTTCTCGACGCCGCCCTCGACCTGTCCGCCGACCGGGGACTCGGCGGGCTGAGTCTGAGGGAGGTGGCCCGTCACGCGGGCATCGTGCCCACCGCGTTCTACCGGCACTTCTCGTCCATGGACGAGCTCGGCGTCACCCTTGCGGCGGACACGATGCGGGTACTTCGGCGCCTGCTGCGCGACGCGCGTCGCACGCCCGGTCCGGCAGGTGCGCGGCAATCGCTCGACGTGCTGGTCCAACAGGTACGGGCACACAAGGCGGCTTTCCGGTTCCTGGCACGCGAACGCCACGGCGGCGTTCCCGAGGTCGCCACCGCGATCTCCGTCGAACTGCGCCTGCTGACCAGCGAGCTCGCCGCCGACCTGGGCCGCTCCCCGGGCCTCGAGGACTGGGAGTTCGACGATCTCGAGATGGCCGCCGATCTGCTGGTCACCGCGATGCTCGATTTCGTCCTCGACCTGCTCGCCGTCGAACGTCCCGGCAGTGCGCAGGAATCGGAGGTGGTCACGCGCGCGGAGAAACAGATGCGTCTGATCCTGCTGGGCGCGGCGGCGTGGCGGCCGCGACGGACGTCGAACGACCGGTGACGGGTCGGCTCGACGCCGGTTCGTCGAGGTGGCCAGGAAATCCTGTCGCAGACACTCCTCTTCCGTAACGTGGTTCCCATGGCATCGACCGAACCCGCCACCTACGACGACCTGACCTTCGACGTGCGCGTGGCGGGTCCGAGGGACGGCCCACCCGTCGTGCTCCTGCACGGCTTCCCCGAGACATCACGCAGCTGGACGCCGGTGGCGCGCCTGCTCGTCGAGCGCGGTTTCCGCGTGATCGCCCCCGACCAGCGCGGGTACTCCCCCGGTGCCCGGCCGAACGGCGTCGAGCACTACGCGGTGCCGGCGCTCGCCGGTGATGTCCTCGGCCTGCTCGACGAGTTCGGGCTCGATCGCGTCCACCTCGTCGGACACGACTGGGGCGCCGCTGTGGCGTGGTACTTCGCCGCCCACAATCCCGATCGCGTCTCGGCGTTGACCGCGGTCTCGGTCCCCCACCTCGCCGCCTACGGCTGGGCGTTGCGGGAGGACGCCGACCAGCGCGAACGCTCCTCCTACATCGGTCTCTTCCGCGAGGAAGGCAAGGCGGAGACCCTGCTCCTCGCCGATGACGCGCGGCGCCTGCGGGCGATGTTCACCTCCGCAGTCGACCACGACTCGGTCGACCACTACGTCTCCGCCCTGTCCGCGCCGGGCGCTCTCACCGCCGCCCTGAACTGGTATCGCGCCATGACGCGGGATCTCGATTCGACTCCCCCGGTCCGCGTCCCGACGACCTACATCTGGAGCACCGCCGACATCGCGATCGGCCGCGCCGGCGCCGAACGCTGCGGCGAATTCGTCGACGCCGAGTACGACTTCGTGGTCCTGCCCGACGTCTCGCACTGGATTCCGGAGGAAGCGCCGGCCGAGATCGCGAACGCAATCTCGCGGCGACGGAACGGCTGAGAGTCCACCGACCGTGGCTTCCGGCCGCTGCAGCTTCGGTCAGCCCACCACCGGGGCGAGCAGCACCTCGAGTTCGGCGACGACCGCATCGAGCGGAGCCGAACTGCGTTGCGCCGGGGCCGCGACCAGCGCGCCCTCCAGGGCGGCGATGACCAGGCTCGCCAACGACCGGCACGCTCTGCACCGACGCCGGCGGCCGTCAGCGACCGCTCGATCCGGGTGGTTGCCCGGTCCGTCGTCTCTTCGACGAGTTGCGCCTTACCGCCGGGAAAGTGGTGGTAGATCGAGCCGCGCGGCGCCCCGCTGTTCTCGAGCACGTCCCGGAACGACGTGGCCGCGACACCTCGTTCGCTCATCAGCGCGATCGCGCCGGCGATCATCGCCGCGCGCGGTCCGTCCCGCCGTTCTGCAGCGATCACCCGTTCCTCCGGCAGTGGTGGTGGTCCCCCATACTCTGTGTATGTTGTCGTACGGATCCGATCCTGCGCGACACCATCTTCCGAGGAGCCCCTGCCATGACCGACGTCTCGGTGACCACTCACGTCTTCGACGCTGCCGTCGACCTGTTCGAGGTCCGGGACGATCGCACCGAAGGGCACACGCACCCCGCCTACGCGAACATGGTCGGCCCGTTCGGCGGTATCACCGCCGCGACTCTCCTCCGCGCGGTCGAACGACACCCGGACGTCCTCGGCATGCCGCTGTCCCTGACGATCAACTACGCCGGCCCCATCGCCGACGGACCGTTCGACATCGCGGTGCGCCCGGTGCGCACGAACCGGACCACCCAGCACTGGTCGATCGAACTGTCGCAGGGCGGCGAGGTCGCCACCACCGCAACGGCCGTCTTCGGTCTCCGTCGCCCCACCTGGTCGTCGACCGAACTGCAGGCGCCGGCCGCCCCGGCCCCCGACTCGCTCGAGCCGACACCGCTGCCCGACTTCATCGCGTGGGCACGCAACTACGAGATGCGGTACACCGCAGGAGTCGTTCCCGAGGAGGGCAGCGCGGAGGTCGCCGACTCCACGTCGACGCTGTGGGTCCGCGACGTCCCGTCGCGCCCGCTCGACTTCGCCTCGCTCACCGCGATGTGCGACATCTTCTACCCCCGGGCATTCCTGCGTCTGGGTCGGGTGCTGCCGGCCGGCACGGTCTCGATGACCGTCTACTTCCACGCGGACCCGGAGACCGTTGCCGCGCAATCCGACAGCCCCGTGCTCGCGACCGCACGTGCGAATCGGTTCGAACAGGGCTTCTTCGACCAGAGCGCACAACTGTGGGGTCGCGACGGCGTTCTGCTCGCGACCTCGCACCAGATCGTCTACTTCAAGGCATGAGCGGGACGCTCGGTATTCGATCGACCCGACCGGTCGGCATTCGGCGCCCGCTCCGGTCACCGGCACACCTGTAGCCTCGGAAACATCCACCCACCGGATTGCGAGGTCCACTGTGACGATGCCGAGACTTCTCCGACGGTCGGGGGTCATCGCCTGCGCCGCAATCGCGTTCACGACCGTGGGCACGGTCGCCTGCGCCGACACGCAGGACATGCCCCCGGCTGCGGACTACGCGTCGTACGTCGCCCTGGGAGACTCGTTCACCTCCGGGCCCGGCATCCCGCCGCAGACCGACGGCGATCCGTGCGGGCGGTCGGCGAGCAACTACCCCACCCTCGTCGCGACCGATCTCGGTATCGAGGACTTCGTCGACGCGTCGTGCGGCGCCGCCACCTCACTCGACTTCGCGATGCCGCAGACCACCTTCCGCGGCGCGACGGTGCCACCGCAGTACGACGCGCTGCGCCCCGACACCGAACTCGTCACTGTGGGTATCGGCGGCAACGACATCGGTCTCGTCCAGCTGGCGCTGGGATGCGTCAATCTCTCGGCGCCACCCGATGGCGCGTCGTGCGCGATCACGAACACCCCGGACGGCACCGACCGTGTCGACGCCGCCATCGACGCCTTCGCGCCCGTCTACACCACGGTGATCGACGAGATCCGCCGGCGTTCCCCGGAGGCACGCATCGTGCTCGTCGGCTATCCCACCGGAATCCGCGACGGCGGGTGCTTCCCCGAGCAGCGGATCTGGCCCGACGACGCGACCTACCTGCAGGAGAAGATCGACCGGTTGAACACCGTCATGCGCGAGCAGGCCGAGGCCGCGGACGTGGACTACGTCGATCTGCGCGATTCGAGCCGCGACCACGACGTGTGCGCCGATCCGGAGACCCGGTGGATGGCCGGCCTGCAGCCGGCCGCCGGATCGATCCCGCTGCATCCGAACGCGGCCGGGCACCGCAACGCCGCCGACCAAGTGCTCGCCACGATCACCGACTGAGCCGGTTCACGCCTGCTCCGGCGTCTCGGGAGCCCGCACGGCGAGCAACGACACCAGGCCCGCGCCGAGCACGATCAGCAACCCCACGATCCCCGCTCGGTCGGTGCCGAACCACCACACGAAGAACCCGAACAGCGTCGGTGCCAGAAACGACACCGCACGTCCCGTCGTCGCGTAGAGACCGAACATCTGCCCCTCCCGTCCCGGCGGGGTCAGGCGCGCCAGGAAGGTCCGCGCCGACGACTGGGCCGGACCGACGAACAGACACAGCACCAGACCGAAGATCCAGAACATCGTCGGACCCGACACCACGAGCAGGACGATGCTGGTCGCGATCATCGCGACCAGCGAGCCCACGATGACCGCCTTGGGCCCGACCCGGTCGTCGACGCGTCCGGCCACCAGTGCGCCCACCGCGGAGACGACGTTCGCGGCGACACCGAAGATCAGCACGTCGCCCGCTCCGATCCCGTAGACCGTGACGGCGAGGACCGCCCCGAAGGTGAAGACGCCGGCGAGACCGTCCCGGAACAACGCCGACGCCCCGAGGTACCAGATGGTGCGACGATCCGCCCGCCACAACTCCGTCAGGTCGCGCCACAGCACGCGGTAGGACTCGACGAAACCGGCGCGGCGGGCGACGTCGCCACGCGCGACCGGCTTCTCCGGGACGGCGAGCAGCACGGGCACAGCGAACACCGCGAACCATACGGCCGCGAACAGCGCGACGAGCCGGATGTTGGTGCCGCCCTCGGTGGGAACACCGAGGAAACCGCGGGTGTCGCCGTCGCCGGCGATGAACCCGGTGTAGCACAACAGCAGGAGCACGATGCCACCGAAATAGCCCATCGCCCAACCGAAGCCCGACACCCGTCCGATGTCGTCCGGCGTCGACACCTGGCGCAGCATCGAGTTGTACGGGACCTGCGCGAGCTCGGCCATCACGGATGCCACGCCGAGCAGGACCAGCCCGAGCCACAGATAGTGGTAGTCGTCGCGCACGAAGTACATCGCCGCCATCGCCGCGACGGTGACCCCGGTGAGGATGCCCAGCGACCATTTCCGTCGCCCGACTGCGTCGTACCGCTGGCCCGACACCGGCGCGGTCACGGCGATGACGAACCCGGCGATGCCGAGCGACCATCCGAGCCAGGTGCTCGCCGAGATCCCACCCGGCAGGTCGTCGCCGACCGCGTCGGTGAGATAGACGGAGAATACGAACGTCAGGATCACGGCGTTGAACGCCGCGGAACCCCAGTCCCACAGACCCCACGAGACGACCTGACGACGTGTCGTGGCCTCCCCGGCCCCGCTCGCCGTGTCCGTGAACGCATTCATGCCCCGGAGCCTAGGCTTCCGGAGCTGCGGTGGCATGGAACGACTCCGTCGCGCGGCACCGAACGACTCGGCCCCATGGCCGGGGCGGGCCCGGTCGCCGCTCCCGAGCCTGCCGCTACGCTGACCCACTGTGACTCTGCCGAATCCCCATCCCGATGCCCGTGCCGTCGTCACCGGAGCGTCCTCCGGCATCGGCGAGGCCCTCGCAACCGAACTCGCCACCCGCGGCCATTCGCTGATCCTGGTCGCCCGTCGCGGAGAGGTGATGGAGGTCCTCGCCGAGACCCTGCGCGCGAAGCACGGCGTGACCGTCGAGGTGCGCGCCTGCGATCTGTCGGACCGCGACGCACGGACACCACTCGCCGACGAACTCGGACGTAGGCGCATCAGCATCCTGTGCAACAACGCCGGTATCGCCACCTTCGGCGCGGTCGCCGAGCTCGACGCGGCCTACGAGCGGGCACAGGTCGAGCTCAACGCCGTCGCCGTCCACGACCTCACCCTCGCGGTGCTGCCGCAGATGGTCGAGCGGAACTCCGGCGCGATCCTCATGGTGGGTTCGGCCGCAGGCAACATGCCGATCCCGAACAACGCCACCTACGCCGCGACGAAGGCGTTCGTCAACACCTTCTCCGAGTCCCTGCGCGGTGAGCTCAAGGGCACCGGCGTGCATGTCACGCTGCTCGCCCCCGGCCCGGTGCGCACCGAGGAACCCGACCCGGCCGAGGCGTCGATCGTCGACAAGCTGGTCCCGGACTTCCTGTGGATCTCGAGCGAACACACCGCGAAGGTGTCGCTCGACGCGCTCGCCGCGAACCGGATGCGCATCGTGCCCGGTGTGATCAGCAAGGCCATGTCGGCTGCCGGTCAGTTCTCGCCGCGGTCCATCTCGGCCCCGATCGCCGGCGCGTTCTACAAGAAGCTCGGCGGCAGCTGACGGGCCACCGCCCAACGAATCGTTCCTTCACCGCCTTCGGCGGCGTCCTGTGCCGAATAGGCTCCGGCCGATCTCCCGGCCGGCTGCGGACGCCGCCGAGCGGATGAAGCTGCGCACGGCTGCGCTGCCGAGCACCTGCTCCACGACCGACGCCCCGGCATCGTCCGGCGCCTGCGACGGCATGTCCGGGATCGGTTCGATGTCGGTGGCCCCGACCACCGATGCGGTGAGCTTCTCGTAGGCCGATTCCCGGTCGATGGTGCGGCCGTACTTCCCGTAGAGCGGGTTCGCTTGCGCCGACGCACGCATCGCGCTCTCCCCCACTGTGCCCATCAGCGAGCGCGGCGGTCGCAGACGCGTCCAGGCGACGGGCGTGGGCGTGCCCAGTTCGGACAGGACCGTCACGATCGCCTCCCCGGTCGCCAGACCGGTCAGAGCGTCGGCGAGATCGTAGGCGTCGGTCTTCGGGAAGGTACGCACCACCTTCGCGAGCGCGGCCTCGTCCTCGGGGGTGAAGGCGCGCAACGCGTGCTGGATCCGCGCTCCCAGTTGTGAGAGCACGCTCCGGGAGATATCGGTGGGCGACTGCGTACAGAAGACCACACCGACGCCCTTGGACCGGATGAGCTTCACGGTCTGTTCGATCTGCTGCAGGAACGCCTTCGACGCATCGGTGAAGAGCAGATGCGCCTCGTCGAAGAAGAACACGAGCCGCGGTGTGTCGACGTCGCCGACCTCCGGTAGCGACTGGAACAGGTCGGCGAGCAACCACATCAGGAATGTCGAGAACAGCGCGGGTCGAGTGGCCTCGTCGCCGAACTCGAACAGATTGATCGTGCCCTGACCGTCGATCACCCGCAGCAGGTCCTCGACCTCCAGTTGGGGTTCGCCGAAGAATCCGTCCCCACCCGCGTTCTCGAGGTTGACGACCGCGCGGAGGATGACGCCGGCGGTCGCGGGCGACACGGCACCGAGATCGTCGAGTGCACCGCGCCCTTCGTCGCTCGTCAGGTGGCGGATCACCTGCCGCAGGTCGGCGAGATCGAGCAGCGGCAGGCCGTTGCGGTCGGCCCAGTGGAAGACCAACCCGAGAGTCGACTCCTGAATGACGTTGAGCCCCAGCACCTTCGAGAGCAGGATCGGCCCGAACGAGGTGACGGTGGCGCGGACGGGGATACCGACCCCGTCGGTACCGAGCGAGTAGAAGGCCACAGGGTGCCCCGTGGGCGTCCAGTCCTCGTCGCCGGTGTCGCCCGCGCGGTTGAGCACCGCATCGTCGGGCTCGCCGGCGGCCGACAGGCCCGACAGATCGGACTTCACGTCGGCCATCACCACCGGCACGCCCGCCGCCGACAGTTGTTCGGCCATGACCTGCAGCGTCTTGGTCTTGCCCGTGCCGGTCGCACCGGCGACCAGCGCGTGACGATTCAGAGTGGCGAGCGGGATGCGCACCGGCGCGTCGGGATCGGCGACGCCGTCGAGCACGACGGTGCCCAGTTCCAGCGCCTCGCCGATCACCTCGTACCCGGCCGCGATGGTCGCGGCGGTGATCTCCGGCTTGTCGGTCATGCTCGCCCCCTCCGGCCTCGACCTCGCCCACTGCGACGGTACCGGGCCGTCGAACCCACGGAAGAACCGTTCTTATCGGATGCCGGAATTGTCGCATTACAGTGATTCCGATCACAACCGCAGCGGCACGGTTTCCCAGCTAGTACACCGCGTTGACCTGCACTTTCTCTACGAGAATCCGTTCCGTCGACGACGTGAGGATCGTTCGCAAAAACAACGACGTGTGCTAGCAACGAACTACGCGACATATTCCACGAACACAGGAGAAACACATTGACGCCCAAGATCGCCATTCTCGGAGCAGGTCCCAGTGGACTCGCACAGCTGCGCGCTTTCGAAGCAGCCCGAAAGGCCGGTCTGGAGCAGATCCCCGACATCGTCTGCTACGAGAAGCAGCCCGACTGGGGAGGAATGTGGAACTACACCTGGCGCACGGGACTCGACGAGCACGGTGAGCCCGTCCACGGGAGCATGTACCGCTACCTGTGGTCCAACGGCCCGAAGGAATGCCTCGAGTTCGCCGACTACTCCTTCGAGGAGCACTTCGGACGCCCCATCCCGTCGTACCCGCCGCGCGCCGTCCTGCTCGACTACATCATGGGTCGCGTCGAGAAGAGCGACGTGCGCAAGTACATCCGGTTCAACACTGCGGTGCGGTGGGTCGAGTGGTCCGACGAGACGCAGAAATTCACCGTGACGGTGATGAACCACGACCGGGGCGCGCTGGAGTCCGACGAGTTCGACCACGTCGTCGTCGCCACCGGACACTTCTCCACCCCGCAGGTCCCCCACTTCGACGGTCTCGACCGGTTCCCGGGACGTGTGCTGCACGCCCACGACTTCCGCGACGCCCGCGAGTTCACCGGCAAGCGACTGCTGCTCGTCGGCAGCAGCTACTCGGCCGAGGACATCGGAACGCAATGCATCAAGTACGGCGCCGAACAGGTCACCTTCAGCTACCGCAGCGCACCGATGGGTCACCACTGGCCCGAGCAGTTCTCCGAGGTGCCGTTGCTCACCCATGTCGACGGCAAGGTCGCCCACTTCCGTGACGGCAGCACCCGCGTGGTCGACGCCATCGTGCTGTGCACGGGGTACAAACACCACTACCCGTTCCTGCCCGACGAACTCGCACTGCGCACCGACAACCGGCTCTACCCGCGCGACATCTACAAGGGCATCTTCTTCCAGCGCAACCCGAAGCTGATGTACCTCGGCGCACAGGACCAGTACTTCACGTTCAACATGTTCGACGCCCAAGCCTGGTACGCACGCGACTTCATGCTCGGCCGCGTCGACCTGCCCGACCTCGACACCCGCGAGCAGGACATCGACCACTGGCGGGCACGCGAGGAGAAGCTGTCGTCGCCGGTGGAGGAAATCGACTTCCAGGCCGCGTACATCCGCGATCTCGTCGACCGCACCGACTACCCCGAGTTCCACGTCGAACGCCAGGGGGAGGTGTTCAAGCAGTGGAAACAGGACAAGAAGCGCGACATCATGGGCTACCGCAACAACAGCTACCCCTCGACGCTCACCGGCACCGTCGCTCCGCCGCTGCCGGCACCGTGGATGGAGATCCTCGACGACTCCCCCGAGTCCTTCCTTCGGCACGACTTCACCGCCCCGGAAGTGAGCACAGTGGGCCGGACCCTCGACCGGCAGTACACCCCGGCGGCACGTCGTTCCACCCGTCCGGCGGCGCCGCGCACGGCCTCCGTGAAGGCGTGAGGGTGCCCGTTTCCTACCGGACCGTCGACGCCGCGCCTCATGGGTGCGGCGTCGGTGGATAGTCTGTCTGTCGTGCAGGACAAACTGGTATGGATCGACTGTGAGATGACGGGGCTGCGTCTCGGCAGCGACAAACTGATCGAGATCGCGGCTCTGGTCACCGACAGTGATCTCAACGTGCTCGGCGAGGGCGTGGACATCGTGATCCACGCCGATGACGACGCCCTCGCCGACATGCCGGAAGTCGTGCAGCAGATGCACGAGCGGTCCGGCCTCACCGAAGAGGTGCGCCGCTCGACGGTCAGCCTCGCCGAAGCGGAGAAGCAGGTCCTCGCGTACATCCGGGAGCACGTCACCGAGGCGGGCACGGCGCCGCTGGCCGGCAACTCCATCGCGACCGACCGCGCGTTCATCACCCGCGACATGCCCGAGCTCGACAACTACCTGCACTACCGCATGGTGGACGTCAGCTCGATCAAGGAGCTGTGCCGGCGCTGGTATCCGCGCATCTACTTCGGCCAGCCGGAGAAGGGCCTGTCGCACCGGGCACTAGCGGACATCAAGGAGTCGATCCGCGAACTGCGCTACTACCGGCGCACGGCCTTCGTGGCGCCTCCCGGCCCCACTCCGGCCGATCTTGCAGCCGTCGTAAAGGACCTGGGACCGGCCTGACCAGCCGATTCGTCTTTTTCGTCTTCGTCAGGCTAGTATCTGTACCGCAGGCGCAAGCCACCGAAAGGTTGCCGGCGAATGCAATGGTGAGTGTAGTTCAGTTGGTAGAGCACCAGGTTGTGATCCTGGCTGTCGCGGGTTCGAGTCCCGTCACTCACCCCGAAGAGAACCCCCGATCGGATTTCCGATCGGGGGTTTTCTCGTTCCCGGAAGAATCCTCACGCACAGCGGTTCTTCACGCGCAGGCCGGTCTATTCGAACGAGCGCGTCACGAAGGCGTCGACGTCGGCCCGGGAGCGCTCCACCGTCGTGTAGTGCCCGGCCATATAGACGCGGTAGTCGACGTCCGCCCCTGCGACCTTCATATCGGCGGCGAGCGCCGCGGACAGCGGCAACGGGACCATCACGTCGTGGATGCCGTGCGCGAGGAAGACCGGCCGGTCGTAGCCGTCCACCGGGGCGGCGAGATAATCGGCCAGCAGCGACGGCATCGGACCCTCGGCCAGCGGGCGCGCGAGCAGATCCCCGACCGGGATGTCGCGCACCGACTCCTCGAGATCGTCGTAGCAGAGCTCTTCGGCGCGATCGACGACCTCACGGCCGATCGGGGTCAGGTAGCCCTCGACGTCGGCCTCGGGGTAGGCGTCGCGCAGCCCAGCGAAGATGTACCCGCTGAAGCTGACGAGGCCCCACAGTCCAGGATCGGGGAAGCCCGGGACGCCGATCGTGAAGGCCCGTTCGAGGTTCGCCGGAGCACCCGTCGCGACCGTTCCGCGGAAGTCGAGTTCGGGAGCGCGGGAGGTCGCGATCGCAGCGGTGTGCAGCGCCGCGTGTCCTCCCTGCGACTGCCCCATCACGATCCAGCGCTCCGACAGCGGCGCCCCACCGTCGCGGGCGGCCCGGACGATGTCGACGATGCTGTTCGCGGCGCTGGGGCCGTCGAGATAACGGTGGAGACCCTCGGAGCCCAGACCCGGGAAGTCGGCCGAGACGACCGCGTACCCGGAATCGAGCCAGTGCTGCAGATAGGTCCGCTCGAGATCGGAACGCGGCGTGCGGGTCGTGAGCGCGCAGTCGTCGCCCACACCGGTCGTGCCGTGTGCCCACGCGATGACGGGCCAGCCCCCCTCGGGGGCATCCCCCCCGGGCAGGAACAACGCGCCCGTGGCGACGGTCGGCTCCCCCGACCGCCACTCGGTGGCGTACTCGAGCTTGATGGCCGTCGCGGCACCGGGCACCGACAGTTCGTCGGGCAGCGGCAGCTGCGAGACCACCGAACCCGGTGCCGGAGCGGACGACGAGGCGACCGGCGAGGCCGCCGCCCCTGCCGGTGTCAGCGCCGCGAGCAGCACGGCACCGCAGAAGGCAGCGCTCCACCATCTCCCCCGAACAACCATCGATCCCCCTTCACCCGTCACGCCGCAGCGTTGCCGGCTTTCCATGTCGACCACGGGATGTTCCAGTCACCGAGTCCGTCCGTTCCGGGGAGAGTGCCGCCCACGGTGTTGCGGACCACGACGATGTCGCCGCGCTTGGTGTTGTCGAAGATCCACTTGGCGTTGGCGGGGCTGAGGTTCAGGCAGCCGTGACTGACGTTGCGCACACCCTGGTCGCCGAGCGACCACGGGGCGGAGTGGAAGAAGATGCCGCTGTAGGACATCCGCGTCGCCCACTCGACCGGCGTGCGGTAACCCTGCGCCGAGTCGGAGGGGACGCCGTAGGTGGACGAGTCCATGATCATGGACTCGAACCGGTCGCCGATGATGTAGACGCCGTTGGGCGTGGGCGTGGAGTCCTTGCCGAAGGAGGTCGGCATCGCGATGACGTCGACGCCGTTGCGCGTGACAGTGACCTGCTTGGTCGCGTCGTCCGCCGTGATGACCACCGCATCGCCGATAGTGAAGGACGAGTGGACGTCGGACTGACCGAAGAGGCCGTCGCCGAGATCCTTGCCGTAGACGTTCACATCGACGGTGATGGCGGTGCCGGGCACCCAGTAGTTCTCCGGCCGCCACCGCACCTCGCGGTTGTTGACCCAGTAGAAGGCGCCCTCGACGGGCGGGTTCGTGGTGACGGTGATGGCCGCCTCGGCCGCGAGCCGATCCGGGATGTTCTCGTCGAACTGCACGGCGATCGGCTGGCCGATACCCACGATCGAACCCTCACCGGGCAACACGTAGGGCTGGGTGAGATTGGCCGGCGACGAGGTGGTGAAGGCCGCCGTCGACGTGGTCGCGCCGCCGAGTCCGTACGCGACGGTCTCGAGCGTGTAGGAGCGGTTGTAGCCGAGCGGTGCGGTGTTCACCCAGGTGAGTCCGTCGTCGGCGAGTTCGCCCTGCACCGGCTCCCCTGCAGGGTTGAGCAGGGTCACCGAGTCGAGCTTGCCGTTGACCACCGAGACCGTCACCGGGTCGATCGGCGAGAAGCCGACCGATCCGTCGGCGACACTCGACGACACCGTCGGCTTGATCAGCGCCGCCACGGGATTGGAATCGATGGGCACTTCTTCGGCGCCCGTTCCCGAACCGCCGGCGCATCCCGTGACGAACGCAACAACGCCGACGACGACCACTCCGAGGATTCCCCGTACCCGACGACCCCCGGGGTTCCCCGCACTCGACTCCGTCACTTCCATACTCCGATCCCGCCTCCCCCAAGGCACCGAAAACGCACGTCACAACACCGAACACGATGATGCCAGCTTCTCTTGCGGCCGACCCGACGCGACTCCCCCGTACGTCGGTAACGTTCGAATGACAATCGCTCCGACCGTCCGATCCGTTACCTCCACAACCTTACAGAAACATTCTGACCAGCCGATTTGGCGCGTCGCGCGACGGTGTGTAATGTTCTTCTCGTTGCTGGGACGGCATCCCGGGAATACATCGTCAAGCGCCATTAGCTCAATTGGCAGAGCAGCTGACTCTTAATCAGCGGGTTCGGGGTTCGAGTCCCTGATGGCGCACAACACGAAGGCCGGACACCCAGTGTCCGGCCTTCGTTCTGGCGGTGACACCGTCCTCCGCGTCGTCCGGCGACGACCGGGAGACACATCGCCACGCGCCATTAGCTCAATTGGCAGAGCAGCTGACTCTTAATCAGCGGGTTCGGGGTTCGAGTCCCTGATGGCGCACAACACGAAGGCCGGACACCGGAAACGGTGTCCGGCCTTCGTCGTTCGCGGCGGTTCGGCCCCGGAACGAGGAACACCCACGCCGGGTCGGCGTGGGTGTTCCTGTGTGCAGCCGGGGATCAGCGCAGGATTCTGCGCAGTACCAGCAATCCGACGACCGTGCCGGCCGCGATCGCCGCGTACTTCTTCACCTGCGGCTGGTTCACCTTCGCGAGGATGGTCTGCTTCGTGCTTGCCACCAGATTCTTCGGGTTGGCGCGGACGCTCAGTTCGTCGAGTGTGCTCGCGAGCTGATTGCGGGCCTTCTCGATCTCCCGCTCGATGTCCTCGGTGTCCCTAGCCACGTGTCCTCCAGAAGGTCGCTGCAGTGTGCTGCGACCACGGTAATGGACGCGCGCCGGGAATGGCTGCACGGTCCACTACTGTCGCCTCCATGACCGAGAACAGCAGACTCGCCCCCGGTGATCCCGCACCCGATTTCACCCTTCCCGATGCCGACGGCAACGAGGTGTCGCTGTCGGATTATCGCGGACGCAAGGTCATCGTGTACTTCTACCCAGCCGCGAGCACCCCGGGATGCACGAAGCAGGCGTGCGACTTCCGCGACAGTCTCGCCGAGCTGAACGAGGCGGGCCTCGAGGTGATCGGCATCTCGCCCGACAAGCCTGCCAAGCTCGCGAAGTTCCGCGACGCCGAACAGCTGACCTTCCCGCTGCTGTCGGATCCCGAGAAGATCACCCTCCAGGCATGGGGTGCCTTCGGCGAGAAGAAGATGTACGGCAAGACCGTCACCGGCGTCATCCGCTCGACCTTCCTCGTCGACGAGGACGGGAAGATCGAGGTCGCGCAGTACAACGTCCGCGCGACCGGGCACGTGGCGAAGCTGCGCCGCGACCTGTCCGTCTGACGCCCGGGTGCCCGGCCGGCAGCGTTACCGCGGCGCCAGCGAGGTCAGCAGCAGCGCCTCGGCTACGGCGAGATTCTCGATCTCGGTGGGGTCGACGCTCTCGTTCGGCGCGTGGATGACGCAGCGCGGTTCCTCGACGCCGATCAGGGCGATCTCGGCCCGCGGCACGGCGCGGTGCAGCGCGGTGCACAGCGGGATCGATCCGCCCTGCCCGGCGGTCCCGACCTCCCGGCCGTAGGCGGCCTCGAGCGCCGCGCGCAGTGCGGCGTAACCCGGACCGTCCGTCGCCGCCCGGAAGGGTTCGCCGAGGACGTCGCGGTCGATGCTCAGATGCGCTCCCCACGGGACGTGGGCCTCGAGATGGGCAACGAGCGCGTCCTGGGCGGTGCGGGCGTCGATGCCGGGCGGCACGCGCAGGTTCAGGCGTGCGGACGCGCGTGGCACGACCGCGGCGGCCGATCCGACCATCGGCGGAGCGTCGATCCCGAGGACGGTCAGTGCCGGTCGCGCCCACACCGCGTCGGCGACGGTTCCGGAGGTGGGGAGCGAGACACCGTCGAGCACGCCCGCGTCGGCGCGGAAACGGTCTTCGGGATAGGGCACACCGTCCCAGGTCGCGGTGCAGTCCAGTCCGTCGACGACGGTGTTGCCGCGCTCGTCGCGCAGGGTGCCGAGCAGATGGATCAGCGCGGCCAGCGCGTCGGGGGCCGCTCCCCCGTACATCCCGGAGTGGATCTCGCCCTTCAGCGTCTCGATGTGGACGTCGACGTTCGCGATGCCCCGCAGCGTCGTGGTGAGGGTGGGCCGGCCCACCTCGGCGTTGCCGCTGTCGCCGATGACGATGAGATCGGCGTCGAACATCTCGGGTCGTTCGGCGACGAGGTGGTCGAGGCCGGCGCCGCCCATCTCCTCCGAGCCCTCGACGACGATGCGGACACCGACGGGCAGTGGGCCGTCCGCACACAGCGCCCGCAGTGCGAGCAGGTGCATAACGACGTTGCCCTTGCAGTCGGCGGCGCCGCGGCCGTACCAGCGGCCGTCCCGTTCGGTGAGCGTGAAGGGCTCGCTGCGCCAGAGTGATTCGTCGCCGGGCGGCTGAACGTCGTAGTGGCTGTAGAGCAGAACCGTCGGGGCGCCGTCGGGGGCGGGCGTGTGTCCGAGTACGGCGAGCGAGCCGTCGGCGGTTTCGATCGTCTCGACGCTCTCGATTCCCGCCTCGGTGAAGGCATCCCGCACCCAGTTCGCTGCACCGACGCATTCCTCCACCGGGAACTGGCGCGGATCCGCGACGGAACGGAACGCGACGAGCCGCGCGAGATCGTCGCGCGCAGCCGGCATCGCCTCCCGGATCCGCTCGCGGATGCGCTGCGTCGCGTCGGTGTCTGTCGCTGTCATGATCCGTCCTCCGCACGTCGGATGAGTACGTCGATTCCGTCCAGCAATCGTTCGAGACCGAAACGGAAGTCCTGCTCGTGCCATACTGCCTCGTCGTCGGCGTCGCTCCCGTCGGGGTCGAACGCGCCGCCCTCGACCGCCGCCAGCACCGAGGGGTACTTCTCGGGATCGAGGATGCGCCGCAGCATCGCCGGGGTGTCGGCCGGGTCGTCCGCGACATCGGTTCCGAGTTCCCACGAGAAGCGTGCGCGACCGATGGCGTAGAGCGAGATCATCATCACCACCTGCACCTTCGCAGGTTCGTCGAGTGGGGTGGCGGACAGCGCGCCGAGTCCCGCGTCGAGCCAGAGCAGGTTGTTGGGATAGTACGGCGCCGTGCGGATCGGGTACTGCGTCAGCCACTTGTGCGCGCGCAGACTCCGGTACTCGGCCATCGCCCATGCCTCGAGCCGTTCCCGCCAGTCGCCTCCGACCGGTAGCTCGGGGGGCGACCCGATGGCGCGGTCCCACGCGAGTTCGACGAGCTGGTCCTTGTTGCTCACGTAGCGGTACAGCGACATGGTGGTGAAACCCAGTTGCTTGGCCACCCGGCTCATCGAGAGCGCTTCGAGCCCTTCGGCGCCCGCCACCTCGATCGCCGCATCGAGGACTTGTTCGAGCGTGAGTCCCCGTCGCGGGCCCCGGGTGCCGGTATCGCTCAATCCCCATGCCAGCTGCACACTCTGCGGCAGCGGATCGTCGGGCTCGGGACTGCTCATGCTCCTCCAGATTTCGGGTCTTGCCGCCATCCTAAAACTGCGTACGATATACACATCGGTATATTGCATACACAGTTAGTGAGATGTCATGACTCGTTCCGTTCCCGCCATCGACGTCCGGGGCCTACGCAAGTCGTTCGGCCCGACCACCGTTCTCGACGGCGTCGACCTCCGGGTCGACACCGGATCCGTCTTCGCACTGCTCGGCGCGAACGGCGCCGGCAAGTCCACCACCGTCCGCATCCTGACCACCCTGTTGCGCCCCGACGCGGGCACCGTCACCGTGGCCGGCCTGCCCCTCCCCGGCCGCGCCCACGCCGTGCGCGAGAACATCGCACTCACCGGCCAGTACGCCGCGATCGACGACGTCCTCACCGGCACGGAGAACCTCCGTCTCGCAGCGCGCCTCGCGCACCTGCCGTCGGCCGCGATTCCCGGTCGCGTCCGTGACCTGATCGAACGTTTCGACTTCGCGCACGTCGCCGACCGGCGCGCCGGCACGTACTCCGGCGGCACGATGCGACGCCTCGACATCGCCATGAGTCTCGTCGCGTCCCCGCAGGTGTTGTTCCTCGACGAACCCACGACCGGGCTCGACCCGCGCAGCCGCCTCGTGATGTGGGAGGCGATCCGCGAACTCGCCGGCGACGGCGTCACCATCTTCCTGACCACCCAATACCTCGAGGAGGCCGACCGACTCGCCGACCGCATCGCCGTCCTCGACGGCGGGCGGGTCGTCGCCGAGGGCACACCCGACGAACTCAAGTCGCTTGTGCGCGGCGGCTATCTCGAACTGCGCTTCTCCACCGACGCCGACCTCACCCATGCCGCGTCGGTGCTCGACGGCGAGATCGACCGGGCAGCACTGACACTGCAGGTCCACACCAAGGGCGATCTGCCCCACGTCGCCGCCCTGCTCGACCGCCTCGCCGCCGAGGCGGTCCCCGTCGAGAAGTTCGGGCTGCACTCCCCCACCCTCGACGACGTCTTCCTCACCCTCACCGGCTCCACCGACGAAACAAAGGTCGTCCGATGACACTCCTCGCGCACTCCACCCCGCTCCGCTTCGCCGCGCGCGACCACGCCGCCGTGACCGGCAGGAACCTGCGGCGGATGCTCCGCAGCCCCGACGCGCTGCTGATGGGTCTCGCACTGCCGGTCCTGCTGCTCGTGTTGTTCGTCTACGTCTTCGGTGGCGCGATCGACACCGGCACCGACTATCTCAACTACGTCGTGCCCGGCATCGTGCTGTTGTCGGCGTCCTTCGGGGCGGCACAGACGGCCGTCGCGGTCGCCTCCGACATGCACCGCGGCATCGTCGACCGGTTCAGGTCCATGCCCATCGCCCGCTCCGCCGTGCTCACCGCGCACGTCGTCGCGAGTCTGGTCCGCAATCTCGCCAGCACCGTCGTGGTGTTCGTGGTGGCCGCACTCATGGGATTCCGGCCCGACGCCCACCTCGTCGAATGGGTGGCCGCCACCGGTGTCATCGCGTTGTTCGTCCTGGCGATCTCCGCCGTCTCGGCCGCGCTCGGGATGCTCGCGGGCAATGACGAGGCCGCGAGCGGGTTCACCTTCCTCCTGCTCTTCCTCCCCTACGTGAGCAGCGCGTTCGTCCCGCCCGAGACGATGCCCGGATGGCTGCGCGGTTTCGCCGAACACCAGCCGGTCACCCCGGTGATCGAGACCGTCCGGGGACTGCTCACCGGCACCGGGATCGGGTCGTCCGCGATCGTCGCGATCGGGTGGTGCGCGGCGTTCACCGCAATCGGCCTGGTCGCCGCCACAGCACTGTTCCGACAGCGGACCGCACGCTGACCTGTGGCTGCCCGGTTTGTGACACTCTGACTCACAACAAGTATTCGGGAAAGCACGGACGTCCGGCTAGCCTGGGCGCGTGGAGTCAGCAACGAACGGCCGCCGCGCCCCGCGCCGGATCGATCCGGCGCTCGAGGTTCAGGCCGAGCCCCAGGAGCTCGTGCCGCGTCGGCGGCCCACCCAGGAACGGAGCCGCCGCAAGTTCGACGCCCTGTTGGCCGCCTCGCGTGAACTGCTCACCGAGGTCGGCTTCGAGTCGTTCACCTGTGAGGAGGTCGCGTCCCGCGCCGACGTCCCCATCGGCACGCTCTACCAGTTCTTCGCCAACAAGTACGTGATCGTGTGCGAGCTCAACCGGCAGGACCTCGTCGGCGTCCAGAGCGAACTCGCCCAGTTCAACGGCAAGATCCCGTCCGTCGACTGGTTGCGCTTCCTCAACAGCTTCGTCGATCACCTCGCCGGACTGTGGACCACCGATCCGTCCCGCCGCGAGGTGTGGCTCGCGATGCAGTCCACCCCGTCCACCCGGGCCACCGGCGCCATCCACGAGCGCGAGTTCGCCGAGCAGGTCGCGCGGATGCTGGCACCGCTCACCCCGGACACCCCGCGACCGCGCCGGAAGCTCATGGCCGAGGTGCTCGTCCACATCGTGTATTCGATGCTCAACTTCTCGGTGCAGGACGACCAGACCCACGCCGACGCCGTCGTCGAACTCAAGCGCATCATGGTCGCCTACCTGCAGATCGCCGAACAGGACTCACGCGCTCAGGCCAAGCGACGCCAACGCCGCGAGGAACGCGAGGAATCCGCACGCGGACAGGCCGGCCGGCAGGACACCGAAACGGATCAGGCCGAGGAAGCCAGCGCTCCCTCGTCCTGAGTCCCCACATCTACGTACGCCGGCCGTCGACCTCATCGAGGACGACGAACGCGCCGGCCATGTCACCGTCGTGGGTCAACGACACATGGATCCGGACGCCGGTCAGCTTCTCGGCGACCTGCCGGTGCAGCCGGATGCTCGGGCGACCCCACGCGTCCGAGACCACTTCGATCTGCTGATGGATCGTCTCCGGTAGCACCGGTGGGCTGCCGAACAGCGACGCCGACCACGCCTTGATCACCGCCTCCTTCGCCGCCCACCGGGCGGCGAAGTGCCGGGCGGGATCGGAGCTGCGGGTGTTCGCGTCGCGACGCTCACCCGGTGTGAAGTTCGCCAGCATCGTCGTTCCCGTCCGACCCAGCTGTTCCGCGAACTCCGGCACCGACACGAGGTCGAACCCGACACCCGCAACTCCCATCCCGAGACCCGTGCCTACTTGCAGCCGGGAAGACCGGAGCGGTACACGTCGTCCTCACCGAGGCGAGCCTCCGGCGAGAGCAGCATGTCCGCCTCGAGCTGACGCGTGGCCGAAGCCGGCACGTGATCGTCACCGAGACGACGATCCGCGGGCCGCTGGTAGAGCGACGCTCCACCGGTCATCGCGTCCACCAGGCGACGCTTGCCGGCGACGGTGCGCTCGGCCGCCTTCGCCAGGTAGACCTCCCGGCGCTCCGCCGGGATCGCCTCGACGAACGCCTGCGGATGGACCACCGCGATCAGACCCGACACGTGCCCGAAGCCGAGGCTCGTGAGCAGACCCGCCTTGAGCGGGAGCTGCTCGCCGAACCGGATCGGCGTGCGCGGCCACACCAGGTGCTCGAACTCCGCCATCTTCTCGTCGACACAGTCGAGGCTGCGGTTCGGCGGAACCACACCCTGCGCGAGGACCTGGCACAGGCCGATCAGCTGGAAGGCGGCGGCGCCACCCTTGGCGTGACCGGTCAGCGACTTCTGCGAGACCACGAACATCGGGTTGCCCTCGCTGCGGCCCAGCGCACCGGCCAGACGCTCGTGCAGCTCGGCCTCGTTCGGGTCGTTCGCGGCGGTCGAGGTGTCGTGCTTGGAGATCACCGCGATGTCGTCGGCCGTGAGACCGAGCTTGCGCAGTTCCTTCGCGAGACCCGACTCGCGTCCACCGCGACCCGCACCGAGCGCACCGATGCCGGGCGCCGGGATCGAGGTGTGCACACCGTCGGCGAACGATCCGGCCCAGGCGACCACACCGAGCACCGGCAGGCCCATCTCGAGCGCGACATCGCCGCGGGCGAGCAGGATCGTGCCGCCACCGGCCGACTCGACGAATCCACCGCGACGACGGTCGTTGGCGCGGGAGAAGCGACGATCGCTGATGCCCTTGGCCTGCATGTCCTCCGACTTGGCGGTCGCGGACATGTCACCGAAGCCGACGATGCCCTCGATACCGAGATCGTCGAAACCACCGGCGACGACCAGATCGGCCTTGCCGAGCTTGATCTTGTCCACGCCCTCCTCGACGGAGACCGCAGCCGTGGCGCACGCCGCGACCGGGTGCACCATCGCGCCGTAGCCGCCGACGTACGACTGGACGACGTGCGCGGCGATGACGTTCGGCAGGGCCTCCTGCAGGATGTCGTTCGCCCGCGACTCGCCGAGCAGCGTGTCGATGTACAGCGACCGCATCGAGGACATGCCACCCATGCCGGTGCCCTGCGTGTTGGCGACCATCGACGGGTGTACCCAGCGCAGCAGCTCGGACGGGGTGAAGCCACCGGTGAGGAAGGCATCGACCGTGGTGACGATGTTCCACAGACCCACCCGGTCCACCGAGTCCGCCATGTCGGCGGGGATGCCCCACTTGGTGACGTCGAAGCCGGTCGGGATCTGGCCACCGACCGTGCGGGTCAGCTTCGCCTTGCGCGGCACGCGGATCTCGGTGCCTGCCTTGCGGGTGACCGTCCAGTCGCCCGACTCGGCGTCGACCGACGCGACCGTGTTCTCCGGATCGGAGTCGACAAACGCGCGGGCCTCGGCCTCGGAACCGACGACGAAGGACAGGTCCTTGTCGAGGAAGACCGAGGTCAGCAGCGGAGCCGTGTTGTCGATCATCGCACCGTCGTCGCCGTAGCGGCGGATGCCGCAACGCTCGACCACCGCGTCGTGGTAGCGGTCGGCAATCTCCGCCTCGGGCACCAGCTCACCGGTCTCGGTGTCGTAGAAGCCCGGCTTGGGATCGTTCTCCCAGCCGATCAGGCCCGTGACCCACGCCAGCTCGAGCACACCGGCGGCCGACAGTTCCTCGTCGACCTCCATCTCGAAGCGGGTGCGAGCGGAGCCGTAGGGGCCGAGCTCGCCGGCACCGACGATGACGACCGTGTCGGCGAGGTCGGCGGTGACCGTGCCCCACTCGGGGGTCGGCAGCTCCTCGGCGCGCGGAGGCTCGGGCAGCGCCGCGATGGTCGCGGTGCCGTCCTCGTCGGCCTCGACGGCGTCGGCCGCCTCCTGCGCCTGCTTCGCGAGCGCCGGCAGGTCGACGTCCACCTCGGACAGTCCACCGGTCAGGTCCGCGACGAGCGGAGCCTCGGCAGCGAGACGCGTGGCCTCCGGTCCGACCAGCTTCAGCAGCTCGTCGGCCATCTCGTCCGTCGACCAGGTGCGGACACCGGCAGCCTCGACAGCCTCGACCAGCGGGTCGTTGCCGCCCATCAGGCCCGTGCCGCGCACCCAGCCGATGAGGGCGTGGGCGAGGGTGACGCGCTCGGCCCAGGTGCGCTCGGCGCTCCAGCGGTTGATGACCGCGTCGAGTGCGGCTTTGGCCTCACCGTAGGCACCGTCGCCACCGAACTTGCCGCGGTTCGGCGAACCGGGCAGCACGACGTGCAGGTGGGTGTCGACGTCGCGGTCGTACCCGATCTTCGACAGTCCGGCGATCAGTCGCTCGACCGACCACAGCAGCACCCGCATCTCCATCTCGGCCCGCGCACCGGCGTCGGCGAGCGAGCCCGCCACGCGCGGCGCGGCGAACGGGAAGAGCAGCGTCGGGGTGAGCGCGTCCTTGATGAGCTTCTTCGCACCACCGGCGACCTCGACGGTCTCGGTGCCGATCCACTCGATCAGGGCGTCGACGTCGCTGTAGGACGCCATGTTCGCGGGAACCACCCACAGCGCGGCGCCGGCACGAGCGTTGCGTGCGTACAGCTCCTTGTAGAAGCCCAGGCGGCTGTCGTTCAGCGAGGACGTGGTGACGACGACCGTCGCACCGCCGGCGAGCAGCTTCGCGGCGACGGCTGCGCCGATACCGCCCTTGCTGGCGCCGGTGACCACGGCGACCTCGTCCGCGTACTCGGCACCCTCGGTGACGACGGCGGTCTCGGCGATCGCCGCGTAGGTCTGCGCGAGCTCCGTACGGCCGGCCTCGGTGGCCTTGCGGCCCCAGAACTCGGCGTGCGCAGCCACGGTCCGACCCGCACCGATGAAGCGTTCGACGTCGAAGCTGTTCGAACCCCCCGTCGCTCCGCTCGCCCCTTCCCCGAGCCAGACGCGGGCCAGGTCCTCACGGGCGGTGGCCCAGCGGTCGTCGATCAGGACGGCCTTGCGCTCGTCGAAGGCAGGAGCGACCAGACGCGGCCAGTCGGAGCCGAGCTCCGCGGAGACCAGGTCGACGAGTTGGTCGTCGGCCTTGTCGGCCAGGCCCGAGACCTGCTCGGTGTGGCCGAGCTGCTCGAGCACGAGACGTGCGGCACTGGCGAGAACCCCGTCGCGGCCGGTGATCTGCTCGGCGAACTCGCCGAGGGCAGCGGCGTCGACCGTCGCTCCCCCGCCGCCACCGGCGGACGGCATCGACACGGCGATTCCGCGACGCGAGGCCACCGACTGCACGGCGGCGTCGATCAGCTTGTCGACCGAAGCGGCATCCGCGAGGGCACCATCGGTCAGGCCCCCCAGGTCGCCGCCGCGGACGGACGAACCGTCGCGGCTGCCGAGAGCAGCTTCGGCGGTGACGTGCGACGCCCAGCCCTCGCCCAGACCCCACACCTTGGCGACGCGGTCGGCGACGTAGGCGGGACGCTTGCCCGACGGACCGAACACCTTGCGCAGGTGATCGTTGATCGAGTCCGACAGCACCGGGCCGAAGGGGCGGTAGGTGCGGGCGAGACGGTCGACCGTGCCGGCGAGGGCACCCATGTCGGCGTCGGCGGCACCGTCGATCGCGCCGAGCGAGAGCTCGGAACCGAGGTCGACGAGCAGCTGGTTGCGACGCGAGGACACGCCGTCGCACAGCGCCTCGATCGTGTCGGCGGGGCCGATCTGATCCGGGCGCAGCTTCGTCCACAGGGCGATGAGCACCTTGGTGGCGTCGGCGGCCTTGAACGCGATGTCGTCCGGGGTCGGGCCACCGGCCGGCGCAGCGGGAGCCGCGGCGGGTGTCGGGGCCGCAGCAGCGGCGGGAGCGGACTCGGCAGCCGGTGCGACCGGCTCGTCGTCCTCGACCGGAGCGGGATCGGTGTCGGTCGAGTACACGATCGACGCCTCGCGCTCGATGTTGAGCACCTCGACGGGCTGACCGAAACGACCGGGCAGCTTCAGCGTCTGCGACGCGAGGTTCGCGACGGTGGGCGCGCCACCGAGGCCTACCTCGACGAACCGCTCGACACCGAGACCACCGTCGGTCTCGTCGGCGAACAGCAGATCCTGGGTCTCGATCCAGCGCACCGGCGACGCGAACTGCCAGGCCAGCAACTCGGCGAGCACCACGCGGGTGAGCTCGACCGGCTTTGCCGACCAGCTGTCGAAATCCGCGAGGACGTCGGCGAGCGGCTGCGACGGCACCAGGTCGGCGATCTCCTGGATGAACTCGCGACCCAGGTTGAACGGCTTGGGCACGAGGTTCGGGATGTACCGGCCGATGAGGATGTTCGGGTCGATCTCCTGCGGCAGCAGGGCGAGCAGACGTTCACGGAAGTCGTCGACACCGCCGCGCAGCACGGTCGAGTGGAACGGCACGTCGATGCCCGGGACGAGGATGAACGCGCGCTTGCCACCGAACTCGGCGACCTTGCGCTCGATCACGGATTCGAGGGCTTCGAGGCCGGCGACCGTGCCGGCGATCGCGTACTGCGAACCGCGCAGGTTGAGGTTGACGATCTCGAGGAACTCCCCGGTCTCCTCGGCGACACCGGCGACGAAGGCCTGCAGGTCGGCATCGTCCACACCGAACTGCGACGGCCGGATCGCGGCCATGCGGTAGTTCGAGCGGCCCTGCTCGTCGCGCGGCACGAGAGCGTGCATCGCGGAGCCACGCTGGAAGACGACCTCGAGGACGGCCTCGAGCGGCAGCACACCGGCGACCGCGGCGAGCGCGTTGTACTCGCCCACCGAGTGACCGGCCAGGAAGGCGTCGTCGACGAACGCGCCGGCCTCCTTCAGCTCGGCGATCTGCGCGACACCGAGGGTCGCCATCGCGACCTGCGTGAACTGGGTCAGGTGCAGCACGCCGTCGGGATGCTTGTGGGTGACACCGCGGGCCTTGAGGACCGTCGGGTTGTCGCGGACCACGGCCAGGATCGAGAAGCCGAGGGCCTCGCGGGTGTGCTTGTCGGCGCGCTCCCAGATCTCGCGGGCGGCCTTCGAGCGGGCACGGGCGTCGAGGCCCATGCCGGGACGCTGGATGCCCTGGCCCGGGAACGCGTAGACGGTCTTCGGCGCGGCGATACGGCCGGTCGCGACCATCACCAGATCACCGTCGACGCGGCAGCCGACCTCGACGACCTCGGCACCACCGTCGGTGGCGATGCGGTCGACGCGCACGTCGATCTTCGCACCCGGACGGACCATGCCCAGGAAGCGAGTGGTCCATGCCGTCAGGCGACGGACCGGCAGCTTCGCGTCCTTCTCGATCGCGGTGACGACCTGCTGGGCCGCAGCCGACAGCCACATGCCGTGGACGATCGGGCTTCCGAGACCGGCGAGCAGCGCGGCGTTGTCGGAGGTGTGGATCGGGTTGTGGTCGCCGGAGACCTTCGCGAAGGCGCTCATGTCGGTCGGCGCGACGATCACGGCATCGCGGCGGCGACGACGCGGCGTGTCGGTGACGGCCTCGGTGAGAGCGCCACCGGCGCGAACCGGATCGGCGAGATCGGCGGTGCCGGTGCGGCCGCGGATCGCGAACCGCTCGGCCAGGGTGGCGACCACCCGGTCGCCCGAGCCGTCACCGCTGTCGGCGGTGATGACCACGTCGACCTCGACGACGCGACCCAGGTCGGTGTCGGAGACACCGGTGACCTCGGCCTTGACGCCCAGGAAGGCGGGATCGGTCGGCAGACCGTTCTTGACGTCGATCGCGTGGTCCAGGTGGACCAGGTCGAGCATGCCCTCGATGACCGACAGGTCGGTCTCGGTGCGGGCGGCGCCCAGCGCGGCGAAGACGGCCGGCCAGCAAGCACCCACGAGCACATCGGGCACACCATTGCCGCTCGGCGTCAGGGTGGCGGGCAGACCCGAACCGGTGACACCGGCGTGGTCGGCGATCTTCTCCGGCAGCCAGCCGAGAGTGATACGGGCAGCGCCCTTCCTGACCTCGGGCAGTTCCTGACCGGCGGCGACACCGAGCAGAGCGGACATCGACGCATCGGCGTCGGCCTCGGTGACGACAGGCGCGCCACCGGAGACGACCGAGGCGGGCACGGTCAGGCGGATCTCGACGGCCTTGTCGCGCACCAGCGGAACCCGCAGGCCGACGTGCTCGTCGTCGAGGATCGTCAGGGTCGCACCCGTCGGGGCGTGCGAAGCAGCGGTCTCCGACTCGACGGTCCACTCGTCCAGATCACCGAGACGGTGGATCGGGTTGCGGGTCTGGCGACCCGCCCACGAGACGTCCGGCGAGGACAGCACGGCGTCGAGCAGACCCGGCGCGATGTCGCGGTGACGACGCGCGGCGAGCTCCACCGGCTCCGCGCCCTCGGCGACGAGCTCGTCGGCCGTGGCCTTCTCGAAACGGTCGAGGAGTTCACCGACCGGCTCGTCGACACGGGTGATGCCGGCAACGGCGACGGTGCCGGGGATCACGCACACCTGGTCGGCGGAGTAACGCGGATCGTGGGCCTGCCACAGCGAATCCGAACGCCACCAGCGACGCACGTCCTGGTCGACGACCGGAACGAAGTTGACGGGCTTGCCGGGGGTGCGGCACAGCGACACGAAGAACGGCACGTCGGCGGGATGCAGCACGACGTCACCCGCGTCGGGATACTGCGCGAGCAGCGACTTGATCGCGGCGTACGGGCGCTCGAGCACCGCGTCGTCGTCGAACAACGTCGGGATCGGGCCCCGGCAGACGGGATGCAGGCGGGCCTCGGCGCGCTGCAGCATGTCGCGGAAACGCTCACGCCACGACACGTCCAGCCACGGGCTGGTGTGCGCCTCGGCGAGGACGTCCGCCAGATCGGTGCCGCAGTCGAACTCGGCACCGTTGTCCGCGCCGACCGCCAGCTCGAGGTAGCGCTCGAGCCACTGCAGGTAGGTCATGGTGTCGAGGTCGCCGAAGTACGGCTTCGCCGTTCCGTTCAGCGCATCGACGATCTCGGCTCGGCGCGCGGCCACGGCGTCGGCATCACCGGCGACCTCGTCGAGGAGGCGGCCCGTGCGCGAAGCGGCGTTGTCGATCTCGTGGATGTCGGCGCCGAGCTGGCTGCGACCGGAGGCCATACCGCCGGTCGCGGTGCCGGCGGCAACCCAGTCGGGAGTGCCGGGGGTGTCGACGAGCAGCTGCTTGACCTCGGGAGCCGTGGTGGCCTCGAGGGTCGCCATCGCGGCGGTACCGACGAGGATGCCGTCGAGCGGCATCGCCGGGAAACCGTAGACGGTCGACCAGCGACCGGTCAGGTACTCGGCAGCCTTCTCCGGCGTGCCGATCCCACCGCCGACGCACAGCACCAAGTTCGGGCGCGTGCGCAGCTCGGCGTAGGTGTCGAGGAGCAGATCGTCGAGGTCCTCCCACGAATGGTGACCACCGGCGCGGCCGCCCTCGATGTGGGCGATGACCGGATAGTCCGGGACCTCGTTGGCGATACGGATCACCGAACGGATCTGCGCCACCGTGCCCGGCTTGAAGGCGACGTGCTCGATGCCGGCCTCACGCAGGTCGGAGATGATCTGCACGGCCTCGTCGAGCTCCGGGATACCGGCGGTGACGACGACACCGTCGAAGGGCGCACCGGCCGCGCGGGCCTTGGGTACGAGGCGCTTGCCGCCCACGTGCAGCTTCCACAGGTAGGGGTCCAGGAACATCGAGTTGAACTGGACGGCGCGGCCCGGCTCGAGCAGCTCGGTGAGCTCGGCGACGTGGTCGGCGAAGATCTGCTCGGTGACCTGACCGCCGCCGGCGAGCTCGGCCCAGTGACCGGCATTCGCGGCCGCGGCGACGATCTTCGGATCGACGGTCGTGGGGGTCATGCCCGCGAGCAGGATCGGCGAGCGGCCCGTCAGGCGGGTGAAGGCCGTCTCGACGGCGATACGGCCGTCGGGCAACGCGACCGGCTTCGGAGCGAACTCCGACCAGGCACGCGGAACCTCGGGCTCGGCGCCCGGGGTGAGGAGGTTGCGCTGACCGCCGCGGGTCGCGGCGGCGATGATGCCGACGCCCTGACCGCGCAGGCCCGAGCTGGTCATGCGGGTGAGGAGCTCGCCCGGACCGAGGTCGAGGATCCACGAGGCACCGGACGCGACGACGGAGTCGACCTGCTCGACCCAGTCGATCGGGGCGACGAGGATGGCCTGCGCCAGGCTGCGCGCGAGCTTGGAGTCGAGCTCGCAGCGGGCGGCCCAGTCGGCGACCTGCTCCACGGCATCCGCGAAGGCGGGGTGATGGAAGCCGACCTCGGCCGCGACGGGCTCGAAGGTCGGGGAGAACACGGCGCCACCGCGCTTCTTGGCCTCGCGCTCACGGGTCTCCGCGGCGGAGATCTGCTCGCAGCGTTGCTGCACGCGCTCGAGAGCGGCGGGCGGGCCCGACAGCACGACGCGACGACGGGCGTTGCGGATCGCGACGACGGCGCTGTGCTCGGGGTCCTGGCCCTCGAAGACCTCGGCGACGATCGCGCGCAGGCGCTCGGGGTCGACGTTGGCGACGGCGAGCATCGGGTACTTGCCGGCGCCGGAGATCAGGCCGCGGCGGCGACCGACGAGGGTCGCGGCGGCACCGATGAGCTGGGCGATCGCGAGGATTTCGGCGTCCTTGCGGCCGGCGGCGGCGACGGACTCGACGGCGAGGACGCCCTGCGAGTGGCCGATAACCGCGCTCGGTGCGACGGAGTCGACGTCGAGGCCCTGGTTCGCGAGCGCGCGCAGCGCGGCGACCTGGGTGAGGAAGACGCCGGGCAGCGACACGGCGGCAGAGGTGAGAGCTGCTTCGGAGGGGCCGGCGGGCGCGTCGTCCTCGTCGGCGAGTTCGGCCTCGAGGATCCACGCGACGGGGTCGAAGCCCGTCGGGCGGACCACGACGAGGTCGCCCGCGACCGGGGCGAGGTGCGCGGTGGCGCGGTTGACCAGGTCGGTGAGGACCGGTTCGAGTCCGTTGTCGCGGCTGAGCTCCTCGAGCGAGGTGAGCCAGGGGGCACCCTGGCCGCCGAAGGCGAGCGCGTAGGGCTCACCCGCGAGGAGCTTGTCGACCAGGGCACGGGCCGGAGCGGCTGCCGTGGACCGATCGGTGGTGCGTCGTGATGCCTTCGAGTTCCGTCCGTTGTCGCCTGGTGTGGTCTCGTCGATCGTCACGCGTGTGGTTCCTCTCCTGAACACCCCGGCGTCGAGGCTTCGTGTGTCAGCGCTGCGCGCCGGTGTGCTGCTGGACTAGTGGTCCGCTGTTCGGGCACGCCCAGGTTCGCACAAAATCATGAGGGGTTCCTCATGTTTTGTTTCGCGCAGTTTGCCCGGCACCCCTCCCACCAGTGATTTCGCTCACACACTCGCTCGAAAGTAACTGGTCGGTAACCCGAGTCACTCCTGGCTGCGCCGATGCGTGGACGTCCATGAACCCGAGGAATCCCTCACGTTTTTCGTTATCAAATCGTTACCTGTTGACGGGCGTCGCGGATCGTGCATCGCAAGATCGAAAAGGTGTCGGACCCCCTCGATAGCCTTTCGGGCGAATCGAACAAATATTCGATAGGGGGCTCGGTGGGGAGAAGGGTGAAGTACACGCGGGAGGTTCTCGAGGAGGCGGTACGCAGTTGCTCCAACTTCGCCGAAGTCATGCGGCACTTGGGGCTCAGACCCAACGGTGGGCACCACACCCACTTGAGTCGCAGGATCAAGGCACTGGGCATCGACACGTCCCACTTCACTGGACAGGCTCATCAGAAAGGCAGGCCTGCACGGAATCGACTCCACTGGTCCGAGGTGCTCACGCTCGCACCGGCCGGCGCGAACCGGAAGGAGGGCAAGATCCTCAGGCGCGCCCTCCTGGAATACGGACGGCCGCACAAGTGCGAGAAATGCGGTACAGGCCCGGAATGGTTCGGATCTCCACTTGTGCTTCACGTCGATCACATCGACGGCCACCCGCACGACTCTCGACCCGAGAACGTGCGCTTTCTATGTCCGAACTGCCATAGCCAGACACCGACCTGGGCCGGACGACGCCGTGGCGTCGATCCCCTCGTACAAGCACCCCTCAGTTCGAGTCTCCGGCCGCGGACGAAGGCACGATGATGCGGCCGGTCAAATACACGAAGGAGATCCTGGAAGAGGCAGTCGTGAAGTCCACCAGCGTGGCGGGGGGGCTGCGACATCTCGGGCTGAAACAGTCGGGCGGCGCTCATACACATATCAGCCGCCGAATTCGCAGACTCGGCATCGATACGTCTCATTTCACCGGACAGGCCCACCAGAAGGGCCGACCACCGAGAAACCGACTCGCATGGACCGAAATTCTCCCCCTCAAGCCGGTCGGATCCAATCGACAGTCCCCGAAACGGTTGCGTCGCGCACTCGTCGAGTCGGGACGTCCCCACAAATGCGAGGGATGCGGAATCGAGCCGATGTGGTGCGGAGCGCCTTTGACGTTCCACATCGACCATATCGATGGCAATCCCCACGATTCCCGACCGCACAACGTCCGCTTTCTCTGCCCGAACTGCCATAGCCAGACGCCCACCTGGGCCGGGCGACGCCGGTTCACCTTCGGCGAGGAGGACCAACTCTCGTGACGTATTGTGTCCGTGACGCGCGAGTGGCGGAATGGCAGACGCTCCAGGCTTAGAACCTGGTGCCCGTACGGGCGTGGGGGTTCGAGTCCCCCCTCGCGCACCACGTGACCTCACCCACGGTGCACCGACCGGTCTTGGTAGGTCGGTGCACCGTTCGGGTACCGTCGAGGGCGTGTCCGAGCATCGCCCTCCCCGCCGGTTGGCCCTGATCATCCTGGTCCTGGTGGCCGCGGCCGGATGCCTCGGCCTCGGTTACTGGCAGTGGGTCCGGTTCGAAGCGGTCGGCGGCACCTACCAGAATCTCGGCTACGCCCTCCAGTGGCCGGCCTTCGCCTTCTTCTGCGTCTACGCCTACCGGCGCTTCGTCCGCCTCGAGGCCGAGGAGCAGGAAGCCGAGAGCACCGGCGGACGACGCCCCTCCGAGCCGGACGAGCCCACCGAGATTCCCGAGGATCTTCTTCCCACCCGTCCGCGCACGCTCGCTGAGGCACGCGAGCAGGAGGCCGCGGATCCCGACGCACAACAGATCAACGAGTACAACGAGTACCTCGCGCAGCTCGCGCGCAGGTCCGATAGGAGCGCTCAGTGAGCACGACCCCCGAGCAGGCGTCCGGCCAGGCCACCACGCCGCGCGTCGTCAGTGAGGCCGACCGCAAGAAGATCCGGTCGGCTCTGCTGCGTTACCGCGTGCTCGCCTACGCGACCGGTATCTGGCTGCTGATCCTCACCGGTGAGATGGTCGCCAAGTACATCATCGGTGTCGAGAACGTGCCGGCCTGGATCGCGATCGTGCACGGCTGGGTGTACGCGGTGTACCTGGTCCTCACCTTCGACCTGTCGATCAAGGTGCGCTGGCCGATCGCCCGGACGGTGTGGACGCTCCTGGCGGGCACCATCCCGTTCCTGTCCTTCTTCGTCGAGCACAAGCGCACCCAGCAGGTGAAGGCCGACTTCGGCGTCTGAGCCGGTAACCTCCACGAACACGAATCGGGCGGATCCTCTCGAAGGATCCGCCCGATTTCGTTGCGAACGAGCGCGCTCAGCGTCGCGGCAGGCGCACCACCTGCACGAAGAACTCGTCGATCTGGCGCACCGCGTGGATGAACTGATCGAGGTCGACCGGCTTCGTCACGTACGCGTTGGCGTGCAGCTTGTAGCTGCGGAGGATGTCCTCTTCCGCTGCCGAGGTCGTGAGGACGACGACGGGGATGTCGGTGAGGTCGGTGTCGGACTTGACCTGCTCGAGGACCTGCCGTCCGTCGTACTTGGGCAGGTTCAGGTCGAGGAGGATCAGGTCGGGCCGAGGGGCGCTCTCGTACTCTCCGCGCCGGTAGAGGAAGTCGAGTGCCTCCTCGCCGTCGCGGACCACGTGAAGGGTGTTTCCGATCTTGTTGTCCTCGAACGCTTCGCGCGTCATCAATTCGTCGCCGGGGTCGTCCTCGACGAGGAGGACGTCGATCGGCCGCCCGGAAACGCTCATGCAGATGCCCCTTTCAGAGCGACTTCGGTTGCAGACATGTCGTCGCCTGCCTTGGGAATCGTAAAGCAGAATCGACTGCCTTCCCGATACTGCGGGTCGAGCCAGATCTCTCCACCGTGGTATTCGACGATCTTGCGGCAGATGGCCAGGCCGATGCCGGTGCCGGTGTAGACGTCCCGGCCGTGCAGCCTCTGGAAGATCACGAAGACCTTGTCGGCGAACTCTTCGGCGATACCGATTCCGTTGTCCTGCACGGAAAATCGCCAGAACTCGTCGTCCCCGTCGACGATCTCCTCGCAGTCGACCCGGATCTCCACGGGCCTGTCCTCGTGGCGGAATTTGATCGCGTTGCCGATCAGGTTCTGCCACAACATGATCATCAGTGTGGGATCGCCCACGATCGTCGGCAGGGACTCGGGCCGGGTGATCTCCGCCCCGGATTCCTCGACCGCCTGGGAGATGTTCGTCAGAGCCGCGTCGAGGGTCACATCCAGTTCGGTGCGGACGTGCGCGTCGCTGACGCGTCCGACGCGGGAGAAGGTCAGCAGGTCGTTGATGAGCACCTGCATACGCTTCGCGCCGTCGACCGCGAAGGCGATGTACTGGGTGCCGCGTTCGTCGAGCTTGTCGCCGTAACGCTTCTCGAGTAGCTGACAGAAGGACGCGACCTTGCGCAGCGGCTCCTGCAGGTCGTGGGAGGCGACGTAGGCGAACTGTTCGAGTTCGGAGTTCGAGCGCCGCAGTTCCGTCGTCTGGTTCTCGAGTTGCTCCTCACGCTCGTGCGCGACCTGCAGTTCGCGCACGATCCGCTCGCGCATGTCCTCGACGTCGCGACCCAGCGCATAGATGTCGGCGGGGCCCTGCGGCTCGATCTCGCGCTCGAAGTTCTGGCCCGCGACGACGCTGCGCGATGCCTGTCGCAGACGCTGGATCGGACGGACCATGATCATCTGGAGCAGGACTGCCAGGCCCACGCCGGCGAGCAGGAAAACCACGACCATGCCGGCAAGGATGCGGTCGCGCGTGGTGCGGGTGTCCTCGAGAGTCGCGATGCCGTCCTCTCGGGCCTGCGTGAGATCGGCGTTCTGGACCTCGAACGCTGCCCGGATCCGGTCGAAGGCGTCCCGGCCGGCCGCGACGACGGCCGGGTCGACGAACTGCGGCTCCCCCGGTACGACCGTGGAGATGAGAGGTTCGGCATACACGCGTCGCCATTCCGCCGCGTGCGCTTCGATCGCTTCGAGGTCCGCCATGAGCGTCTCCTCGTCGCCGACGAGAGCTCGCAACTCGGCGGCCGCGGCCTCCTCGTCACGTCTCCCCTCTTCGTAAGGCATGAGAAAATCCGGATCGGCGGCGAGGATGTAGCCCCGCGCGCCCGTCTCCTGGTTGATCAGCGCCGATTGCAACCGGTACGCCTCGACGCGGGCGGGCTGGATCCGGTCGCGCACGTAGTTGGAGTATTCGGTCGTCTCACGGAGGAAGTGGCTGCCGACCACGGTGCCGACGACCACCAACACACCCATCACGCCGAGTACGAGCAGGAACCATGCCTGGACCGTCATCCTGCGAGAGGGAGGGCGACGCACGTCCCCCGTCTCCGCCGTTGCGTCGCTGTTCGTCATGCGGTGATGATCACTTCCTGTTCCATTGCACGTGGACGACTGCCACGTCGTCGGACAGCCCTCCCCTACTGTCCGCGAGTTTCTCGGCACCGTCGATCAGCGAGTCGGTGAACTCGGCAGCCGGCAGATGGGCGCGTTCGCGCGCGAGCTCGAGGAGTCCTTCCTCACCGAGTCGTTCCGGGCCGTCGCCTCGATGACCCTCGAACAATCCGTCGGTGAACAACACGATCGCGCCGTCCTCGGGCAGATCCAACTCGTGGACGGGCCAGGTGGCCACTCCCGGCAGCAGGCCGAGAGCGGGACCACCGGGCGCTTCGATCCAGTCGATGGTTCCGCGGTGGCGGAGCAGCAGCCCGGGATGACCGGCCCGCATGACCTCGACGGTGCCGTGGTCGGCACACATCGTGAGGTTCGTCATCGACGCGAAGAAGCGACTCTCCGTGCGCTCGGCGACGAGCAGTTCCTCGAGTTGGTGCAAGCGGCGGGGACCGTCTACCCCGCTGAGCACGAGCGTGCGCCACGCGATGCGCAGGCCCACGCCGAGGGCGGCCTCGTCGGGGCCGTGACCGGAGACGTCGCCGATGAGGACGTGGACGGTGCCGTCGCCGGTCTGCACGACGTCGTAGAAGTCGCCGCCGAGAAGAGCAGACGACCGGCCGGGTCGGTAACGGGCGACGACGTCGAAGTCCTGCCCGTCGCGCAGGAGTGGGGACGGGAGCAGGCCGCGTTCGAGTCGGGCGTTCTCCTGCGCGTGAAGCTGGCTCGCCTGGAGTTCCGCCGCAGCGATCTCGGTCTGCTTTCGCTGGATGGCGTAGCGGACGGCGCGGCCGAACAGATCGGGTTCGACGCGTCCCTTGACGAGATAGTCCTGGGCGCCGACGGACAGCGCGGCGAGGCCGGTCTGTTCCTCCGCGAGGCCGGTGAGGACGACGATGGGGACGGAATCGGTGATTTCCTGGATGCGGGCGACGGCTTCGAGGCCGCTCGCATCGGGCAGGTGGAGGTCGAGAAGTACGCAGTCGGGAGCCGACGTGGCGAGTTCGTCGCGGGCCTGCGCAAGTGTCTGCACCCACACGACGGTCATCTCGGGGGCACTGTCGACGACGAGTTCCTCCACGATGAGCGCGTCGCCCGGATCGTCCTCGATGAGGAGCAACGACGGTGGTTCGACCGACTCGCTCTGCGCTCGGTGCATGTCCACTCGGCGCCCCTCCCTCCCTGCTCGAAAGGGAACATTACAGACTCGGCGACAGCATGGTCACAGGGTGGTCACGGCGGGTCGCGGCCTCGGCCGACGGACCGATATGTGCATCTATCGGCACGATCTTGCATGATGGCAAGGTGAACGATCCCATGACCGCGCATCCGCATATGACTGTTTCCACGACCCGTATCGGCTCCGTGGCCGTACTGTCCGTCAACGGCGAAGTCGACATGACGAGTGCCCCCCTCCTCGAGCAGGAAGCCCTTGCACTCCTCGACACCGACATCTCCGGACTTATCGTCGACCTCAGCGGGGTTGATTTCCTCGCTTCGATGGGTATCGCTCTGTTGGTCGAGTTGTCCAAGCGAGCCGGCGACAACACCGGTTTCGCCGTCGTGGCACATGGCAGCGCCACGGCACGCCCGCTCGAACTCCTCGGCCTCGGAGAGGTCCTGGCGATCCATCCGAAGCTCGACGACGCGCTCGTCGGCCTCGGTAACTCGCCGGAAGGCGTCTCCGAGTAGACCGCCGTACCCGACGAACCGAGGAGCCATGTCGTCTGCGCCCGAGGAGTCAGCTTTGCTTTTTCCCGACGAGATCCGTTCGTCGGGTGTACGAGCCGACCCGACCGAGATTGCAGGCCTGCGGGTCGTCACGAGGCGGTGGCTGGCGAAGCTCCCCCTCAGCGAGGACCAACGACAGGACATACTGCTCGCGAGCTACGAAGCGCTCGCGAATGCCGTCGAGCACGCCTATGCGCCGGACGACGCGCACGGCACGCTCGACTACGAGGCGACGTATCTGCCCAACGAGGGTGAGGTGGTCGTGCGGGTCGTCGACCACGGCTCCTGGCACGACGCCGTCGACAGCGACGCCCGACGTTCACGCGGTCACGGGCTGACGCTGATCCGCAATCTGGCCAGCGACGTCCAGGTCTCGGCCGGCCCGAAGGGCACGGTCGTCGAGATGCGCTGGGTCCTCGAGGAGACGGACAGGGCAGAGAACGACAGGGTAGGGGACGACAGGGCAGGGGACGAACTCTCGTCCCACGACGCGAGCTGACTGCGCGGTAGGCGCGCGTCGCGAGTTCCCGATCGAAGCGGCCGCGGGAGGAGCACCATGCTCCTCCCGCGGCCGCTTTCGTCATACCTGCAGGGCACCCACGTCCGGCTTCGCGGGACCGAACTTCGGTGCCAGTTCGCGGCGTGCCGCACGGTCGCCGAGGTGTTCGAGCAACCGGCGCCCGGGAGCCGATCTCGTCAGGACCATGTCGCTGCGTTTCCATCTCCGCGGACGCGGTAGCCGCCCTGTGGAGGCGATCGCGTGGATCTTCGTGCGCACGGTCGAGAACGTGGCCGTCTCCTGTGTTCTCGACCGTCCCCCGGTGGATCGGGACGTCGTGGCCGACGAGCTCACCGCCATGGTCACGGCGTATCTGCGGGACATGTCGCTCCCCTGACGGGGCGAACCAGGTGTTCCTCGCTATCGTGGCGGGAACCCTGTGGCCCTGACAGGGGGTTCCCGCCGGACCCTTCGGTTCGAAGGGTCCGATGCGGGACGGTGAGTGAGGAGGCGGCGATGGCGCGTTGGAATCCACGGGTGGTACTGGACTGGTTGCGTGCGGGATATCCCGAGGGGATCCCGGCCAAGGATCACTTCGCGTTGCTTGCCGTGCTCGAGCGTCGGCTCACCGACGAGGAACTTCTCGAGGCGATCGAGACGGCGGCGGCGACCGCGTCCGAGCACCCGGAGCGGCAGGGCGACCACGACACCCTGCGGAAGATCGTGGCAGGGGGGATCCACGAGGAACCGGACCCGCAGGACGTCGAGCGCGTCCGTGAGCAGCTGGTCGCTGCGGGCTGGCCCGTTGTGGGCGGTGAACTCTCCCGCGGCGACGAGGCGACCGAACCCGTCGAACCGGATACGCAACCGACGACCGGGACGACTGCGGCGCCGGCATCCGACGCTGTTGCTGCATCGGATACCGGCGCCGCGGAACCCGTGCGCGAGGAACGTGGGACGCAGGCCGGCGCGTGTTAGCGACTCGCGGCGAGCCGCGAATCAGGCGCTTGCGGCGAGCGCAGCGAGGGCGGGCACGAGCTGGGCGAGTGCCCGTCCTCGATGCGACTGTGCGTCCTTCTCCTCCGCGGACAGTTCCGCGGCGGTGCGTTCCTCGCCTTCGGGGCGGAAGACCGGGTCGTAGCCGAAACCGTTCTCGCCGCGCGGCTCGCGCACGATGCTGCCGCGCCATTCGCCGCGCACGACGGTCGTGACGAATCCGTCGTCCGACGGCACCACGAGCGCGCACGCCGACACGAAGGCCGCGCCGCGACGCGCGTCCGGCACATCCTGCATCTGGCCGAGCAGCAGTGCGGTGTTCGCCTCGTCGTCGCCGTGGCGTCCGCTCCAGCGCGCCGAGAGCACGCCGGGCATGCCGCGCAGGGCGTCGACCTCGAGACCGGAGTCGTCGGCGACGCAGGGCATCCCTGTGGCGGCTGCGCCGTCGCGGGCCTTGGCTCCGGCGTTCGCGTCGAAGGTCTCCCCCGTCTCGGGTGCCTCCGGGTAGGGCGGGACGGTGTCGAGACCTACGAGTTCGATGCCGTCGATCCCGGCGCGGTCGAGCACGCGCTGCAGTTCGCGCAGCTTCTTCGCGTTGCGACTTGCGACCAGCACCCGCACGTCAGACTCCGAACTTCTTCTTGACGACCTCCGCCTCGACCGGCTCGGGCAGGGTGCCCAGGTACGGCTCGGCGAGCACCTCGCGCTGGATCCGGCACAGTTCCTCGATGCCGGCGAGCGAGGAGTCGAGCATCGCGTCGAGCGTGGAACGCGGGAAGGTCGCGCCTTCGCCGGTGCCCTGGACCTCGACGAGGGTGCCTGTCTCGGTGGCGACGACGTTCATGTCGACCTCGGCGCGCACGTCCTCCTCGTAGGGCAGGTCGAGACGGACACGTCCGTCGACCACGCCGACGCTGACGGCGGCGATCTGGCACGAGATGGGCTGCGGGTCGGCGAGGCTGCCCGCGGCACGCAGGTAGGTCACCGCGTCGCACAGTGCGACATAAGCGCCGGTGATCGCCGCGGTGCGGGTGCCTCCGTCGGCCTGCAGCACGTCGCAGTCGATCGCGATGGTGTTCTCGCCAAGGGCGGCGAGGTCGATGCATGCGCGCAGCGACCGGCCGACGAGCCGGCTGATCTCCTGGGTGCGGCCGCCGAGCTTGCCCTTGACCGATTCGCGTCCGCTGCGGGTGTGGGTGGCGGCGGGAAGCATCGCGTACTCGGCGGTGAGCCAGCCGAGACCGGAGCCCCTACGCCACCGCGGCACGCCTTCCTCGACGCTGGCGGTGCACATCACGCGGGTCTGTCCGAATTCGACGAGCACGGAGCCCGCCGGGTGGTTGGTGAAACCCCGGGTGATGCGAATGCTCCGGAGTTCGTCGTCCGCTCTGCCGTCTTCTCGTGTCGTCACTCGTCCGAGCCTAGGCGATCCGGGGGCGGGCCTTTCAGATGCGGTACACGTCTCCGGCGGTGACCGCGTGGACCGGTCCGGAGTACTCGGCCTTGGCCTCGGCGATGACGTCCTCGCGGGAGGTCCACGGCGGGATGTGGGTCAGGAGGAGTTCGCCGACACCGGCGAGGGCCGCGACGCGACCGGCCTCGGCGCCCGAGAGGTGCACGCCCTCGGGGCGTTCCCCCGGCGCGTGGGTCCACGACGCCTCGGCGAGCAGCACGTGGGCGCCGCGGGCGAGTTCGACGACCGAATCGCACATGCCGGTGTCGCCGGTGTAGACGAGGGTGCGGCCGGAGTCGCTGGTGATGCGGAAGCCGTAGGCCTCCGGCGGGTGGTGGACGCGGCCGGGGCAGATGGTCAGGCTCCCGAACCGGATCTGCTCGCCGTCGCCGAGCATCCGGACGTCCAGGGTGTCGCTGACGTCGTCGACCTCGCCGGGGATCTCCGCGGACGCCACACCGATGCGGTGGGCGGTGCCGGCGGGACCGTAGGTGAGGACGCGGCCCTGCGGCGGGGACGGCGAGTAGCGGCGCCAGACCAGCAGACCGGGCAGGTCGAGGCAGTGATCGGCGTGCAGATGGGACAGGAGGATCGACACTTCGCCGGGGTCGGCGTGGCGCTGGAGCGCGCCGAGGACGCCGGGACCGAAGTCGATGACCAGGGGCGGGGTGTCCGGTGCCGTCAGCAGGTAGCCGGAGGCTGCGGAATCCGGCCCGGCCACACTGCCCGAGCACCCCAGAACGGTCATGCGCATATCAGCCATGCTGCCATGCCGAAGGTCCCTCGATGAAGCCAACGCGCGTATTGCGGCGCAGACTCACAGTGGCCGGGAAGGTGTGACGCGCGGATCGTTCGGCCACTTCGCGCGGCCGATCGGCGGGTTGTCGGCGCGGGTGGTCAGCGCGGCACGACCGAGGGGGTGGTGCGACGGGCGCGACGCGCGTCCGCGGACAGCGCCCACGCCGCGAGAACGCCGCCGACCGCACCGAAGAAGTGCCCCTCCCAGGAGATCCACGGTTCGCTCGGCAGCACCCCCCACAGCATGCCGCCGTAGAGGAACAGCACCACGACTCCCAGCAGGATCTGCCCGGCCTTGCGGGTGAACACTCCGCGCACGATCAAATAGGTGAGCCACCCGAAGATCAGGCTCGACGCTCCGATGTGGGTCTCGCCCGAGCCCGCGATCAGCCACGTCCCCACTCCTGCGACGACCCAGATGATCGCGGTCGCGGCCAGGCCGCGCCCGATGCCGGAGAGCAGCACCAGGAAGCCGAGGACGAGCGCGGGCACGGTGTTGGCGGTGAGGTGGGCCCAGTCGGCGTGCAGGATCGGCGCGAACAGCACGCCCCACAGCCCGTCGGCGGTGCGGGGTTCGACACCGGCCGCGTCGAGATCGGCGGGGAGCACCGCATCGACGGTCTCGATGCCGTAGAGCATCGCGACGAACCCGCCGATCCACAGTCCGGCACGTTGCCAGATCGGCCGGATGCGGGTGTCGGCGCCGGTGCCGCTGGGAATGGTCATGGCACCATTCTGCCGTCACGTACCGGTCAGTGGCCGAAGACCGAGGGCAGCACGTCGCGATAGGCGGGGATGTCGGCCACGGAGGTCGCGGACAGGATCGCATCGACGATCGCGCGTTCGACCACCACCGCGGCGGCCTCGCACACCGCGGCGAGGATCGGCAGTTCGGCGGCGAAGGCCAGGATCGACGAGGCGTCGCCCAGTGCGTCGGAGACGTCGGCGGTGCCGGTCGAGAGGGCGAAGATCGTGTCGCCGTCGAGCGGTGAGTGCGCGGGACGGATCGCGCGGCCGAGACCGTCGTGCCCGGTGACCGCGACGCGACGGCACGCCGCCTTCGACAGCGGTGCGTCGGTGGCGACCACACCGATCGTGGTGTTCAGGACGGTGCCCTTGTCGCCGAGCGCGCGGGCCGCGGCCAGATCCGCCGCAGAGGGCGACGACAGTCCGAGTTCTTCGGCTCGCGCGGCGTCGACGCCCCAGGGCAGTCCGGTCACGGGGTCGAACACCGAGCCGATGGGGTTGGCGACCATCAGTGCCGCCACGGTCACCCCGGTCGCGGGACCGTCCGTGATCCGCACGCTCGCCGAGCCGATGCCGCCCTTGAGCGCCCCGGCGCGGGCACCGATGCCGGCGCCGACGCTGCCGCGCTCGAGGTGCGTGGAGCTGGCGGTGGCCGCGGCGGTGCATCCGGAATCGGCGGTCGGGCGCGCGGACCACTGACCCACCGGCAGGTCGAAGATGACGGCGCCGGGGACGATCGGGACGACCGCGCCGGGCGCGCCCATCGGGATGCCCTTGCCGTTCTTCTCGAGATAGCGCATCACGCCGTCGGCGGCGGCCAGCCCGTATGCGCTGCCACCGGTGAGGAGGACCGCGTCGACACGCTGCACGGAATGACTCGGATCGAGCAGGTCGGTCTCCCGGGTGCCCGGTCCCCCGCCGCGCACGTCCACCGATGCGACGGCGGACGGGTCGGCGAGCACGACGGTGCATCCCGTGGCGGCGCCCGTACCGGGAATCTCGGGGGTGCCGACGGTGACCTCGGGATCGAGGCGCTGCCAGTGACCGACACTCAGACCCGCCACGTCGAGCAGCGAATCGGTCGGCCCCGGCACGGTCACGGCTGAAGCGCCTGGACGAGGGAGTCCTGCATCCATGTCAGCCAGTGGTAGACGTCGAGATGCGGGGCACGCGGATCGTCGTCGTCGAGGACGTCGGGGGTGTCGGCGTCGATGCCGAGGGTGGTGCCGAGCGCGAGCCGCACGTCGTTGAGCCCGTACAGCCAGGCTTCGGCCTGTTCGGGATTGAGCACCACCTTGCCGCCGCCTTCGGGCACGGTGCGCAGGATGACCGCGCCGGCGGCGAGCTTCGCATCGATGATGCTCGGTTCGTGCAGGCTCCGCATCGCACCGTTGAGGTCGGCGGCGTCGTCGCCGACATCGGCGACGGCATCGGTGTCGGGGCGGTGGAAGTCGGGAAGGAGTCGTCGCAGCGCCGGGATCTCGGGCGGGGTGGCGTTACCGGTGCGCAGGCCGGTCAGCGCCGCGAGGTCGTCCTGCGGGGTCTGTCCGGCGCGTTCCTCGAGCATGCCCAGCACGGAGGACACGAGCGACCGCAGCACCGACGCTTCGTGGGCGTCCATCTCCGACCGGAGCTTGGGGCCGCTGAGCGAGTTCTTCCTGGTCCACTGCCGCACGTCGGTCGGGCCCTCCTGTGGGGATCATTCGTCGCGTTGCATCGTCGCCCACAGTCCGGCGGCGTGCAGACGCTGCACGTCGTGTTCCATCTTGTCACGCGAACCACTCGACACGACGGCCTTGCCCTCGTTGTGGACCTTGAGCATGAGCTCGGTGGCCTTGGCCTTGCTGTACCCGAACAGCTTCTGGAAGATGAACGTCACGTAGTGCATGAGGTTGACGGGGTCGTCCCAGACCACGGTCACCCATGGCCTGTCGACCGCTTCGATCTCCTCGACGATTTCGGCCTCGGCCGGAACGGCCTGTCCCGCCATGGCCGGAACGGCCTGGCCGGCCATGAATCGGACGTCGAGCGGAGTGGTCGTACTACACGGCGCCATGTTCCCAGGGTACGACTTCGGAGCACGGCGAAAACCCCGCCTCGGAGGCCGTGGCTCTACAGTGATCGGGTGCCCGAAGCCATTCACCGTGCCGGTCGTCCCGGCACCGCACTGTTCACGGACAAGTACGAGTTGACCATGCTCGAGGCTGCCCTGGCGGACGGCACGGGCGACCGCCCGTGCGTCTTCGAGGTCTTCGCCCGGCGTCTTCCCCCCGGCCGGCGGTACGGCGTCGTCGCAGGCACCGCGCGGTTGATCGAGGCACTCGGATCGTTCCGGTTCGACGAGGCCGAACTCGAACTCGCCGCCGGTTTTCTCGCTCCGCGCACCGTCGAGTGGCTGCGCGACTTCCGGTTCTCCGGCGACATCGACGGCTACCGCGAGGGCGACTTCTACTTCCCGGGTTCACCGATCCTGTCGGTGAGCGGCACCTTCGCCGAGTGTGTGCTACTCGAGACGCTGACGCTGTCGATCTTCAACCACGACAGTGCGATCGCCTCTGCGGCGGCGCGCATGGTGAGTGTGGCCGACGGCCGCGCGCTCATCGAGATGGGGTCGCGGCGTACCCACGAGGAAGCGGCGGTCGCCGCGGCGCGCGCGGCCTATCTCGCGGGCTTCGACTCGACGTCCAATCTGCAGGCCGCACAGCGGTACGGCATCCCCGCAGCGGGTACCGCCGCGCACGCGTTCACCCTGCTGCACACCACGACGGCTGGTCGCGACGAGGCGTCCGCCTTCCGCAGCCAGGTCGAGAGTCTCGGTGTGGGCACGACCCTGCTGGTGGACACCTACGACATCACCGAGGGCGTGAACACGGCGATCGCGGTGGCCGGCCCCGAACTCGGTGGCGTGCGGATCGATTCGGGCGATCTCGGTGTGCTCGCCCGCCAGGTGCGCGAACAACTCGACGGACTCGGCGCGACCCGCACGAAGATCGTGATGTCCGGTGATCTCGACGAATACGGGATCGCGGGTCTGCGCGCCGAACCGGTCGACGGCTACGGCGTCGGCACCTCGCTGGTGACCGGCTCGGGGGCTCCGACGGCGGGCATGGTCTTCAAGCTCGTGGAGGGCGACGGCCTCGCGGTCGAGAAGCGCAGTGCGTCGAAGGAGTCCCGAGGGGGCGCGAAGCGGGCCGTCCGGTACGCGCGGAGGACGGGCACGCTCGTCGAGGAGGTCGTGTACCCGGCCCGCGCCGAGCAGGTCCCGCCGGGCGAGGGTTCACAGGTCCACGAACTGATGATCCCGCTGGTCCGCGGCGGCGAGGCGGTCGGCGATCTGCCTACCCTGGAGGAGAGCCGTGAGTACCTCCGGCAGGGCATGGTGCGTCTGCCGTGGGAGGGCCTGACGCTCTCGGCCGGGGATCCCGCCCTCCCCACCCGCTTCGTCCGTGAGGGGTGAGTGCCATGCGCGCATTGCTGGTGGTCGACGTCCAGAACGACTTCTGCGAGGGCGGTTCGCTCGCCGTGGAGGGCGGCTCGCGGGTGGCGTCCGACATCACCCGGTTCCTGCAGGCGCACGGTGACGACTACGCGTACATCGCCGCAACCCGCGACCACCACGTCGATCCCGGAGACCATTTCTCTCCCGAACCCGATTTCGTCGACTCGTGGCCGCCGCACTGCCGGGCAGGGACGCCGGGCGCGGACTTCCACCCCGAACTGACTACGGACCGGTTCGAGGCCGTCTTCTCGAAGGGTGCCGACGACGCCGCCTATTCGGGCTTCGAAGGAATCGACGACGAGGGCACGACGTTGGCGTCGTGGTTGCGCGACCGCGGCGTGACGGACGTCGACATCGTCGGGATCGCCACCGACCACTGTGTGCGGGCCACCGCGCTCGACGCGATCGCGGAGGGTTTCGGCGCCCGGGTGCTGCTGCCGTACACCGCTGGGGTGTCGGAGACGACGATCCGCCCAGCCCTCGAGCGGATGCGCGAGGCCGGTGTCGAGCTGGTCACCGACCTTCCCTGCGTCACCGATATCACCGAGGTCACAGGTAGCTGGGCCGCAGACCGAAGGTGACGGTGGGGACCGATAGCCTGTGCCGGTGCCGGATCTCCCCGAAGTCCCAGAATTGCTGCGAACCGCGGTGCACGCGCTGGGCGGTAAGGAGCGGCGCAACCAGCTGACGATGGCCTCGGCCGTCGCGCACAGCATCGATACCGGCGAACACCTCGCCGTGCAGGCCGGCACGGGTACCGGCAAGTCGCTGGCCTATCTCGTGCCGAGCATCCGCTACGCGGTGAAGACGGGTCGCACCGTGGTGGTCTCCACTGCGACCATCGCGCTGCAGCGGCAGCTCGTCGAGCGCGACCTGCCGCGACTCGCCGACGCCCTCGCCGGTTCGCTCGGCCGTCGCCCGCGTTTCGCGATCCTCAAGGGTCGCGGAAACTACCTGTGTCTGAACAAGATCCATACCGGTCTCGCCGAGGAGACGCCCGACGCCGAACTGTTCGACGCGTTCGCCCTCTCGCGCATCGGCCGCGAAGTGCGGCGGGGGACGGAGTGGTCGTCCACCACCGAGACCGGCGACCGCGACGACCTGTCCCCCGGTGTCTCCGATCAGGCGTGGCGTCAGCTGTCCGTCACCGCCCGCGAGTGCCTCGGCAAGTCGCGGTGCCCGGTGGGAGAAGACTGCTTCGCCGAGATCGCGCGCGCCGAGGCCGCGCAGGTCGACGTGGTCGTCACCAACCACGCGCTGCTCGCGATCGATGCGATCACCGGCATCTCGATCCTGCCCGAGCACGATGTCGTGGTCGTCGACGAGGCCCATGAACTCGTCGATCGGATCACGAACGTCGCCACGGCCGAGTTGTCGCCGGGCACGGTGTCGGCGGCTGCGCGGCGCTGCGTCAAGCTCGTCGAGGACCAGGAGATCGACCGGCTCGACGGTGCCGCCGAGAACTGGGAGTCGTTCCTCGAAGAACTGCCGGCTGGGCGCTGGGACGAACTGCCCGAGGGCGCGGCGGCCGCGCTGGCCTCGATCCGCGATGCCGCCTGGGCCGTACACACGGCGATCGGACCGGCCAAGCCCGGCACCGATCCCGAGGTCGCCGCGGCCCGCAGTCAGGCGCTCGCGGAGATCGACGAGGTGCACGACTGCGCGGTCCGGGTGCTGACGACCTTCGAGCAGCGAGACCCTTCGCAGCGACCCGACGTCGTGTGGCTTGCCGCCGACGAGTTCCGCGGCAACGTGCGCCGCACCGTGCGGGTCGCGCCGCTGTCGGTCGGTGGGTTGTTGCGCAGCCGGTTGTTCGGTGAGTCCACCGTCGTCCTCACGTCCGCGACCCTCACGGTCGGCGGGTCGTTCGACGGCCTCGCGGTCAACTGGGGTCTGCCGCCGCAGTCGCCGGCCCGCAGCGACACCACCTCCGCCTCGGGTGCCGAACCTCCTTCCGACAAGGGCGATCTCGCGTGGAATGGGATCGACGTGGGGTCGCCCTTCGATCACGCGAAGGCGGGCATCCTCTACATCGCCAAGCATTTGACGCCACCCGGCCGCGACGGTCTGCCGCCCTCGCATCTCGACGAGATCGCCGAACTGGTCACCGCCGCCGAGGGGCGCACGCTCGGGTTGTTCTCCTCGATGCGCGCCGCGAAGGCCGCCACCGAGGCGCTGCGCGAGCGTCTCGACACGCCGATCCTGTGCCAGGGCGACGACGCGACCGGCGCGCTGGTCGAGAAGTTCGCAGCCGACGACGCGACGAGCCTGTTCGGCACCCTGTCGCTGTGGCAGGGCGTCGACGTTCCGGGCCCGTCGCTGTCGCTGGTGATCATCGACCGGATTCCGTTCCCCCGCCCCGACGATCCGCTGCTGGTCGCCCGGCAGCGCGCCGTGGAGGCTCGCGGCGGCAACGGGTTCATGGCGGTCGCCGCCAATCACGCCGCTCTGCTGTTGGCGCAGGGTGTCGGGCGACTGTTGCGCAGCACCGACGACCGGGGCGTGGTGGCGGTGCTCGACTCGCGCCTGGCGACCGCACGGTACGGCGGTTATCTGCGTGCGTCGCTGCCGCCGTTCTGGGAGACGGCCGATCCGGCGGTGGTCCGCCGGGCACTCACGCGTTTGCGCGGCTGAGCACCCGGCGGGTCCTGATCTCCTACGGGAGCGCGACCATGCCGAGTTCGGCGGGGGAGGCGAGCAGCCCGTGCCTGGGCAGCACCCGCACCGTGTAGCCGACGGCGCCGGCGAGCGGCAGCGGCACGGTCGCGGTGAACTCCTCTCCCAGCGGGTCGGTACCGATGTGCTGCATCGGCACGGTGACGGGGTCGCCGATCGTGTCGTCGGAGCCCACGCGTCCGACCACGGCCTGCACCTCGACATCTTCCGGGGTCAGGTCGCCGAGTTGGACGTGCGCGGTCAGCCCCAGCGGCAGACCGATCTGCGGCACGTCCGGAATCGGCGTCGAATCGACCTGCGCGACACGCACTCCCGGCCACGCCGCCTCGATGCGGTGCCGGTAGTCGGCCAGCGCCCGCGCACCCGCGTAGTCGTCGGCGGTCACCTTCGAGGCTGCCGCGGCCGCGGGGATGTAGTAGTCGACGGCGTAATCGCGCACCATGCGCGAGGCGAGCACCTTCGGGCCGAGATCCTCGAGCGTGTGGCGCACCATCTCGATCCAGCGGGCCGGCACACCGTCGGAGTCGCGGTCGTAGAAGCGCGGCAGCACCGAGCGTTCGAGCAACTCGTACAGCGCGGCGGCCTCGAGATCGTCGCGGCGGGTGTCGTCGACCCCGTCGGCGGTGGGGATGGCCCAGCCGTTCTCGCCGTCGAACATCTCGTCCCACCATCCGTCGCGGATGGACAGGTTGAGACCGCCGTTGAGAGCCGACTTCATGCCCGACGTACCGCACGCCTCGAGCGGGCGCAGCGGGTTGTTCAGCCACACATCGCAACCCCAGTACAGATAGCGGGCCATCGACATGTCGTAGTTGGGCAGGAAGACGATTCGGTGCCGCACGTCGTACTCGTCGGCGAACCGCACGACCTGCTGGATGAGCGCCTTGCCGGCGTCGTCGGCGGGGTGGCTCTTGCCGGCGACGACGAGCTGCACGGGCCGTTCGTCGTCGAGCAGCAGGGCGCGCAGCCGTTCGGGGTCGCGCAGCATCAGGGTGAGGCGCTTGTAGGTGGGCACGCGCCGCGCGAACCCGACGGTGAGGACGTTCGGATCGAAGACCGACTCGATCCAGCCCAGTTCGGCCTCGGTGGCGCCGCGTTCGAGCCACGACTCGCGCAGCCGGCGACGCACCTCGGCGACGAGCTGGGCGCGCAGCGCGTTCCGGGTGGACCACAGTTCCTTGCGGTCGATGGTCTGGAGCAGTTCCCAGCCGCGGGCCTCCTCGACGCGGTCGGGTCCGGCGAGGCGGTTGGCGAGCGCGATCCATTCGCGCGCGGCCCAGGTGGGGGCGTGCACACCGTTGGTGACGGAGCCGATGGGCACTTCGGCGGCGTCGAATCCGGGCCATAGTCCTTCGAACATGCCGCGGCTGACCTCGCCGTGCAGCTTCGACACACCGTTGCAGCGCTGGCCGAGGCGCAGACCGAGATGTGCCATGTTGAACACGTTCGGGTTGCTCTCGCGTCCGAGCGCGAGGATGCGGTCGACGGTGAGGCCGGGCAACAGTGCCGACTCGTTCTCGCCGTTGGTGCCCGAGAAGTAGTGGCGCACGAGATCGATCGGGAAGCGGTCGATACCCGCGGGCACGGGGGTGTGGGTGGTGAAGACCGTGCCGGCCCGCACGGCGGCGAGCGCTTCGTCGAAGTCGAGTCCGGCGCCGGTGACGAGTTCGCGGATGCGTTCGGCGCCGAGGAAGCCCGCGTGTCCCTCGTTCATGTGGAAGACATCGGGGTCGGGCAGGCCGTGGATGCGCGTGTAGGCGCGCACCGCGCGGACACCGCCGACGCCGGCGAGGATCTCCTGCTTGATGCGGTGGTCCTGGTCGCCGCCGTAGAGGCGGTCGGTGACCCCGCACAGCTCCTCGTCGTTGGACGGGATGTCGGAGTCGAGCAGCAGCAGCGGGACGCGCCCGACCTGGGCGATCCAGATTCGCGCGTCGAGTGTGCGCCCGCCAGGCACGGCGACCTGCACGAGCGCGGCGGTGCCGTCGGCCTCGGTGAGCAGTCGCAGCGGCAGGCCCTGCGGGTCGTAGGAGGGGTAGTGCTCCATCTGCCATCCGTCGGCGCTGAGCGACTGCCGGAAGTAGCCGGACCGGTAGAGCAGGCCGACGCCGATGAGCGGCAGGCCGAGATCGGAGGCGGCCTTGAGGTGGTCGCCGGCAAGGATTCCGAGGCCGCCGGAGTAGTTCGGCAGCACCTCGGTGACACCGAACTCCATGGAGAAGTAGGCGATGCCGGCGGGCAGTGTCGTGCCGCGCTCCTGCTGTTCCTGGAACCAGCGGGGGCGGGTGAGGTAGTGCTCGAGGTCGGCGGCAGCGGCGTCGAGCCGGGCGAGGAAGTCGCCGTCCTCGGCGAGCGCATCGAGTCGGGCCGGCGGCACCTCGCCGAGCAGTCGGACAGGGTCATTGCTGCACCGGCGCCACAGGTCCGGGTCGACCGATTCGAACAGGTCCTGGGTCTGCGGGTGCCACGACCATCTGAGGTTGGCCGTCAGGGCTCCCAGCGCAGCCAGCCGCTCGGGAAGATGGGCTCGTACGGTGAACCGGCGCAGTGCTTTCACGGGGTGCACACTACCGACCGACCGAGCTTCGTGACGGCCGGGCGGCGGATCTCATGTGCCCGGATCCATGCCGGTCGCGGACAGGATCGCCCGGCACCCGGAGAGGGCCACACCGCGGGGCCTTCTCTCCTGCGGCCGACCTCCCGTCGACCGGTGGACTCAGAGTCCGCCGAGGAGCAGGTGCAGCAGGTCTCCGACGACTCCGATCAGCCCGGCAACCAGACCCATGTGTTCTTCCCTTCGTCGTGCCTCCGAGGAGGCTGTTGTCCTCTTGCAGAACAAACAGTAGGGAGCGGGGTGTTGCCGTCCGGTCAATTGAAGTGAACGGTGAGTTACAGATAATTTCGCCGCTGCAGAGGGGATCCTTCGCGGGTCCCGCCGCATGCACAGCCGCGCGGCGCGACCTCCATTACGGTGGTTCGAGACACGGTCGTTGCCCCCATCGGCCCTGCTCGTCCACCCGGACCCGCACGGAACGGAGCTAGCGTGACAGGTCGGCTCGCCATCGACGACGTACAACCCTCCATCGACGGAGGGCGTTATCCGACGAAGGCGGTCGTCGGGGAGGTGGTGCCGGTCTCCGCCGTGGTGTGGCGCGAGGGCCACGACGCGATCGCCGCGACACTCGCCGTTCGAGGACCGGCCGACGATCCCGAATCCGCCGGCAGGCTGGTGCGGATCCCGATGGTTCCGGGCACCGAACCCGACACCTTCCACGCCACCTTCTCCCCCACGAGCGTCGGTGCGTGGACCTACCGGGTCGAGGCGTGGAGCGACCCGGTGGCGACCTGGCGGCACGCGGTCACCGCGAAGACCGACGCCGGGCAGGACGCCGCCGAACTCGCGAACGACCTCGAGGTCGGCGCACGGATCTTCGAGAAGGCCGCGAAAGGCGCACCGCGCGGCAACCGTCCCGCTCTCCTCGCGGTCGCTGCGTCCCTGCGCTCCGACCGTCCGCTGGCCGAGCGCATCGCCCCGGCCTTCGCCCCCGACGTCACCGAGATCCTCCGCGCCCATCCGCTTCGCGAGCTGATCACGCGTGGAAAGGCGTTCACGGCGTTCGCCGATCGTCGCCGCGCGCTGTTCGGCTCCTGGTACGAGTTCTTTCCCCGGTCCACCGGAGGCTGGTACGAGGACGGAACCCCGCGGCACGGCACCTTCGCCACGGCCGCCGCAGATCTGCCGCGCATCGCGGCGATGGGCTTCGACGTCGTCTACCTCCCCCCGATCCATCCGATCGGCAAGGTCAACCGCAAGGGACCGAACAACACCCTCGTCGCCGGCCCGGACGACGTCGGGTCGCCCTGGGCGATCGGTTCCGACGAGGGCGGCCACGACGCCATCCACCCCGAACTCGGCACCGAGCAGGACTTCCGCGATTTCGTCGCCCGCGCGAAGGAACTCGAGCTCGAGGTCGCCCTCGATCTCGCCCTGCAGTGCGCCCCCGACCACCCGTGGGCGCGTGAGCATCCGGAATGGTTCACCGTGCTGCCCGACGGCACGATCGCGTATGCGGAGAACCCGCCCAAGAAGTACCAGGACATCTATCCGATCAACTTCGACGACGACCCCGAGGGCATCTACGCCGAGGTCCTGCGCGTGGTCCGGCACTGGATCCGGTTGGGCGTCGACATCTTCCGCGTCGACAATCCGCACACCAAGCCCCCGAACTTCTGGGAGCAGCTCATCGCCGAGATCAAGCGCACCGATCCCGACGTGCTGTTCCTGTCGGAGGCGTTCACCCGGCCCGCCCGCATGTATGGGCTCGCGCGACGCGGATTCACGCAGTCCTACACGTATTTCACGTGGCGGGTCGCGAAATGGGAGCTCACCGAGTTCGGTACCGAGATCGCCGCGAAGGCCGACGAGGCCAGGCCGAACCTGTTCGTCAACACCCCCGACATCCTGCACGAGACCCTGCAGCACGGCGGACCGGGCATGTTCGCGCTGCGCGCGGCGCTCGCCGCCACCCTGGCTCCCTCGTGGGGCGTGTACTCGGGGTACGAACTGTTCGAGCACCTCGCGGTGCGGCCGGGCAGCGAGGAGTACCTCGACTCGGAGAAGTACCAGTTGCGGCCGCGCCGATACGACGAGGCACGCCGGCGCGGCGAGTCGCTCGAACCGTGGCTGACCACCCTCAACCGCATCCGGCGCGCGCATCCGGCGTTGCAGCAACTGCGCAACATCGCCTTCCACCACGTCGACAACGACGCGCTCATCGCCTACTCGAAGTTCGATCCGTCCACCGGGGACTGCGTCCTCACGGTGATCAACCTCAACCCCTATGGGGCCGAACAGGGCACGGTCTGGCTCGACATGCCGGCGATCGGGCACGACTGGCACGACCACTTCCCTGTTTACGACGAGGTGAGTGGGGAACAGTACTCGTGGGGACAGGCCAACTACGTGCGCCTCGAGCCGTGGCGGGCGGGGGCGCACATCCTGGTCCTGCCCCCGATCGGCATCCCCACCCGCACAACGCTCGCCTACAGGAGGCAGTCGTGACCGTGCCGCCCCAGACGCCGGGCGCCGATGTTCCGCGCCGGCGCCACAGCCCGCGACCGGAGGACCTCGACCTGCTCGCCGCCGGTGAGCACCACGATCCGCACGCGGTGCTCGGGGCTCATTCGCATCCGGAGGGGACGGTCATCCGGGCACTGCGCCCCGGGGCCGAGAAGGTCGCCGCCCGGATCGGTGGTCGCGACCATCCGCTCGAACCCGTGGGCGAGGACGTCTTCAGCGCCCTGATCCCGGTCTTCGATCTCGCCGACTACCGGCTCGTGGTGACCTACCCGTTCGATCACGTCGAGGTCGTCGCGGACGGTTACCGTTTCATGCCGACGCTGGGCGAGCTCGACCGTCACCTGCTGAGCGAGGGCCGGCACGAACGGCTGTGGGAGGGGCTCGGCGCCCATCCGCGGACCTATGAGACCCCGGACGGCCCGGTGACGGGCACGTCCTTCGCCGTGTGGGCACCGGGCGCACGCGGGGTCACCGTCGTCGGCGACTTCGACGGCTGGGGTGGACGCACCGCCCCGATGCGGGTGCTCGGCTCGAGCGGTGTCTGGGAGGTCTTCGTTCCCGGTGTCGAACCGGGCGCGCTGTACAAGTACCGGGTGCACGGCCGCGACGGATCCGTCCGCGACAAGGCCGACCCGATGGCGTTCGCCACCGAGGTGCCCCCCGCGACCGCGTCGAGGGTCACGGAGAGTCGCTACACCTGGAACGACGACGACTGGGTCGCGACCCGCGAGAAAGCGCAGCCCTGGCAGGAACCGATGGCGGTCTACGAGGTGCACCTCGGTTCGTGGCGCCCGGGCCTGAACTACGTCGAACTCGCCGATCAGCTCGCCGAGTACATCCTCGAGACCGGTTTCACGCACGTCGAGCTGCTGCCGGTCGCCGAGCATCCCTTCGGCGGGTCGTGGGGTTACCAGGTCACCTCCTACTACGCTCCCACCTCCCGGTTCGGCACTCCCGACCAGTTCCGCGCGTTCGTCGACCGTCTCCACGCCGCCGGGATCGGCGTGATCATGGACTGGGTGCCCGCCCACTTCCCGAAGGACGAGTGGGCGCTCGCGCGCTTCGACGGCAGCCCCCAGTACGAACATCCCGATCCGCGCCGCGGCGAACAGCTGGACTGGGGCACCTACGTCTTCGACTACGGCCGGCCCGAGGTGCGGAACTTCCTCGTTGCCAACGCCCTGTACTGGATCGAGGAGTTCCACATCGACGGTCTGCGCGTCGACGCCGTGGCCTCGATGTTGTACCTCGACTACTCGCGCCCCGAGGGCGGCTGGACGCCGAATATCTACGGCGGGCGCGAGAACCTCGAGGCCGTTGAGTTCCTGCAGGAACTCAACGCCACCGTCCACAAGCACTATCCGGGGATCGTGACGGTCGCGGAGGAGTCGACCTCCTGGCCGGGCGTGACCCGCTCGACGAACGTCGGTGGGCTCGGCTTCAGCATGAAGTGGAACATGGGCTGGATGCACGACACCCTCGGCTATCTCGGCCGCGATCCCGTGCACCGCACCTACCACCACCACGAGATCACGTTCTCGCTCGTGTACGCGTGGAGCGAGAACTTCGTACTCCCCATCAGCCACGACGAGGTCGTCCACGGCAAGGGCACGCTGTGGACGCGACTGCCGGGCGACGACGCCACGCGTGCAGCCGGCCTGCGGTCGATGCTCGCCTACATGTGGGCGCATCCCGGCAAGCAGTTGCTGTTCATGGGCCAGGAGTTCGGGCAGGTCGCCGAGTGGTCCGAGGAACGCGGCCTCGACTGGTGGCAGCTCGACGAACCGCTCCACGCCGGTATCCACCGCCTGGTGTGCGATCTCAACGGCATCTACCGCTCGCACCCGGCGCTCTACACGCTCGACACCACGCCCGGCGGATACTCGTGGATCGACGCCAACGATGCGCACAACAACGTCCTGTCGTTCCTACGCTACGGCAGCGACGGCTCGGTGGTCGCGTGCCTGCACAACTTTTCGGGCACGACCTACGGCGACTATCGTGTCGGATTGCCCGAACCGGGCACGTGGGAGGAAGTGCTCAACACGGACGCGACCGCCTACCAGGGCAACGGAGCGGGCAACTTCGGGGCCGTGGAGGCCGACGAACATTCGTGGCACGGGCGTCCCGCCTCGGCTCGGGTGACCTTGCCTGCGCACGGTGCCATCTGGTTGTCGTTGCGGAGGTGACGCTGCCCGACGACAGGAGCACAACGACATGCGACGGACGCATCGGTTCGCGCGACTGGTGGTGCCCGCACTGACCGTCGTCCTGCTGGCGGGTTGCGCCCAGCGGATCGAAGGAACGGCGGTGTCGATCTACGACAACCCCTTCACCGTGGCGGGGCTGCCCGTCACCTCCGGGGCGTCGGGTCCGCGCAGCGGGGTGCCCGATGCGGACATCGAGATCGAGAACACCGACGGCGGTCCCGTCGACGTCCTGGCCGGCAACGCGATCGCCGACATCGAGGAGTACTGGCGTCAGGAGTTCGCGTCGGTCGCCCGGGGCACCTTCCGCCCGGTCGAGACGATCGTGTCGTGGGATCCGTCCGAGCGACGGGGCCCGCGTTTCTGCGGCAAACCCACCTACGACTTCATCAACGCGGCCTACTGCAGCGGTGGTGACGAGATCGGATGGGACCGCACCTACCTGATGCCGCAGCTCATCGACAGCTTCGGACCGATGGCCGCGGTGACGGTCCTCGCTCATGAATACGGGCACGCCGTCCAGCACACGGCGGGGCTGGTCGCCGAGGACGACCCCGGCATCGTGTTCGAGCAGCAGGCCGACTGTTTCGCCGGTGCGTTCATGCGGCACGTCGCGGAGGGCCGGTCGACGCACTTCCAGCTCGACACCTCCGACGGGCTGAACAACGTGCTCGCGTCGATGGTGCTCTTCCGCGACGCCGATCCGAACGACCCCGACTCGATCCACGGCTCGGCCTTCGAACGCGTGACGGCCGTGCAGATCGGATTCACCGACGGGGCCGGCTCATGTGCACGCATCGACGCCGCCGAGATCGAGTCGCGCCGCGCCGACCTGCCGCAGTACTACAACTCCGCAGACGACGGCGAACTGCCGGTCACCGACGAGTCGGTCGAGGCGATCTTCGAGTCGTTCCACCAGGTCTTCGACCTGGACGCCCTGCCGCAACTCGATCTGTCGGGCGCCGACCTCGGGTGCTCGGACGCCCGGGCCACCTCACCGGTGTCGTACTGCCCCGCGACGAACACCGTGGGCGTCGACATGGAGGAACTGAGCGAGCGCGGTACGGCCGCCCCGCCGGGAAGCGGCTTCGATCCCGGTGTCCGCGGCGACTACAACGCCTACGTGCTCGTCGCCTCCCGCTACGCTCTCGCGGTGCAGAAGGAGGCCGGCCAGTCGCTCACCGAGCCGCGCACGGCGCTGCGGGCGGCGTGCCTGTCGGGGGTCATCAGTGCCGCGCTGAGCCCGGACAGCACCCTCGCCTCGAACGTCGACCCGAGCCAGGTGCTGGTGTGGCTGTCCCCCGGCGACCTCGACGAGGCGGTCTCGGGCCTGCTCACCGACGGTCTGGCCGCGAGCGACGTCAACGGCAACACGGTGCCGAGCGGGTTCGCGCGGGTGGATGCCTTCCGCACCGGCGTCCTCGGCGGCGAGGCGGCCTGCACCGGCCGTTACCGCTGAGACGACACCGGCCGCCCACCACGAGTGGTGAGCGGCCGGTCCGGCGGATCGGTACGGATCAGTAGAGGGCCATCGCGAGCTTGCGGCGCGACGACACCACGACCGGATCCGCGGCATCGAACAGTTCGAACAGTTCGAGGAGCCGGGTGCGTGCCGCGGTGCGTTCGTCCCCGGCGCTGCGACGCACGAACTCGATGAGACGACCGAAGGCCGCCTCCGGCTGCTGCGCGAACAGTTCGGCGTCGGCCGCGGTGAACTGGGCTTCGAGGTCGTTCGGAGCGGCATCGGCGCGCTCGATCGCATCCTCGGGAATCTTGTTCGCGCGGGCCAGGAAACGCACCTGGCGCAGCGCGGCCTGCGCCTCGGTGTTGTTCGGCTCGGAGTTCAGGACGAGCTGGTAGGCCGCCTCGGCGCCCTCGAAGTCGCCGTTCTCGAGTGCCTGCTCGGCAGCCTCGAAACGCGGGTCGGCGGGCTGTTCCTCCGGCTCGGCGCCGGGCGGGCCCGACAGCTTGCCTGCGACGGCGTTCCGGATGGCGTCGAGCCACTGACGCAGCGCGGGCTCGGGCTGCACGCCCTGGAAGTCGGCGAGCGGCTGGCCGGCCGCGATAGCGACGACCGTGGGCACCGACTGGACGCCGAAGGCCTGGGCGATCCGCGGGTTCGCGTCGACGTCGACCTTCGCAAGGACCCACGCACCGTTTGCCTCGTTCGCGAGCTTCTCGAGAACGGGTGAGAGCTGCTTGCACGGTTCGCACCAGGTCGCCCACAGGTCGACGATCACGGGCACCTGCATCGACCGCTGCAGCACCTCGGTCTCGAACGTCGCTTCGGTGACGTCCACGATCGGGGCGGTGGCACCGGGTGCGGCGCCGTCGCCACCGGACGGAGGCGGAGGCGGCGGCGCGGAGGCTCTCTCCTTGAGCGGTGAGAGATCCACCGCGCCGGACATCGCCGCGGCGACGGCGGCAGAACGTGCTGGACGGGAACCGGGTCGAGTCACGTCCACCATTTTGTCACGAGTGGTCCGAATCGTGCTGCGCGGACCGGGGGACGTCGCCGTGAGGTCAGACGGTCGCGGTGGCGTCCTCGCGGGTGGCGGGAGCGGACAGCTCTCCGAGGCGACCGGTGCGCACGGCCCAGCGCTCGAAGACGATCGTGCCGAACGGGGGCACGCTCGAGACGAGGGCGAGGAAGGTCGTCTTGAGATCCCACTTCAACGACCACGCCGTGAGGAGCGCGATGAGCACGAACGGGATGAAGCCGGCCACGCCGTGCACCATGCCCGGGATCGCGATGGCCTCTTCGTAGCCGAGCACCCACTTGAAGAACATGGCGATCAGGAGGGCGAGCCAGGTCACCGCTTCCCAGATCGCGATCAGCCGGAATCGTTTCGCGGGCGTGGACACGTCGAGGATGTTGGTCATGCGGCCATTGTGCCGAAAGGCCTACGACAAGCCGTAGTTCAGTGAGAGACATCACGGCCCCGGCATGCTTGCGCCGGGGCCGTGATCATGCTTCAGAGAAAGGGGTCAGTTCTCGGGCACCCGCACGATGAGCGCGTCGCCCTGGCCGCCACCACCGCACAGGGCGGCAGCGCCGACACCGCCGCCGCGGCGCTTCAGCTCGAGCGCCAGGTGCAGCACGATGCGCGCGCCCGACATGCCGAGCGGGTGGCCGAGCGCGATCGCACCGCCGTTGACGTTCACCTTCGCGGGATCGATGCCCAGCTCACGGGCTGAGACGATGCCGACGGCGGCGAACGCCTCGTTGATCTCGATCAGGTCGAGGTCCTTCGGGTCGACGCCCTCACGCTCGCAGGCCTTGGCGATCGCCCGTGCCGGCTGCGACTGCAGGGTCGAGTCCGGTCCGGCGACGACGCCGTGGCGGCCGATCTCGGCGATCCAGCTCAGCCCGAGCTCGGTGGCCTTGGCCTTGCTCATCACGACGACCGCGGCGGCACCGTCGGAGATCTGCGAGGCCGAACCGGCGGTGACGGTGCCGTCCTTCGAGAAGGCCGGACGCAGCGAGCCGAGCGACTCGGTGGTGGTCTCCGGGCGGATGCCCTCGTCAGCGGCGAAGACGATCGGGTCGCCCTTGCGCTGCTTGATCGACACCGGCACGACCTCGTCCTCGAACAGGCCGTCCTTCCAGGCGCGGGCGGCCCTCTGATGCGAGGCGGCGGCGAAGGCGTCCTGCTCCTCGCGGGAGACGAAGCGGTCGCCGGAGTTGGCCGACTCGGTGAGGTTGCCCATCGCCTGGTCGGTGAAGATGTCGTGCAGACCGTCGTAGGCCATGTGGTCGCGCAGGGTCACGTCGCCGTACTTGAAGCCGGCGCGGGACTTCTCGAGCATGTGCGGGGCCTGGCTCATCGACTCCTGGCCGCCGGCGACGACGACGTCGAACTCGCCCGCGCGGATCAGCTGGTCGGCCATCGCGATCGCGTTGATGCCCGACAGACACACCTTGTTGATGGTCAGCGCCGGGACGTCCATCGGGATGCCGGCGGCGACGGCCGCCTGACGGGCCGGGATCTGGCCGGCGCCGGCGGTGAGCACCTGGCCCATGATGACGTATTCGACCTGTTCAGGAGCCACACCGGCGCGCTCGAGCGCACCGGAGATCGCCACGCCACCGAGATCCGATCCGGAGAAATCCTTGAGCGAGCCCTGAAGACGCCCCATGGGCGTACGGGCTCCGGCGACGATGACAGAACTGCTCACGGGACATTCCTCCGAAAGATCGGCATGTGATCGGAAAACTCCACTCGGATATTCACCTGAATCCCGATAGGAGTGCACTCAACGGTACCGCTACCGTCTAGAGCATGACCGAGACCTCTCCCACATCCGCTCCGGCGGCGTCCGTTCTCGCTTCCGGACTCGTCACCGCCATCGATCACGTCGGCATCGCAGTGCCCGACCTCGATGCCGCTCTCACCTGGTACGCCGAGAACCTCGGTCTCGTGTCCACCCACGAGGAAGTCAACGAGGAGCAGGGCGTGCGCGAGGCGATGCTGGCCGTTCCGGGGACCTTCGAAGGGTCCACCATGATCCAGCTGCTCGCCCCGCTGAACGAGAAATCCACGATCGCGAAGTTCATCGACCGCAATGGCCCGGGTCTGCAGCAGCTTGCCTACCGCGTCTCCGACATCGATGCCGTCTCCACTGCGCTTCGTGAGCGCGGCGTCCGCTTGCTGTACGACGCACCCCGTCGCGGCACCGCCGATTCGCGCATCAACTTTTTGCATCCGAAGGACGCGGGCGGCGTCCTCGTCGAGCTCGTCGAGCCGGCTGCACATCCCGCTCACTGACGGCCGTTCCGGTGCGCTCCCGAAGACGGATGGGGCGGGAGCGCATCCGGGTCGTACCCGCAGGGACCGGGTAGATTGTCTCCATGGTCTTCGATCGTGATCGCGCACCCAGCCACCTGCCGTTCTCCATCGTGCGGAAGGGATTCGACCGCGACGAGGTGACCAACTACTTCGCCCGGTTCGAGGCCGAGCTGCGCGTGACTGCCACCGACCGCGACGCCGCCGCCGCGCAGGCCCGCGATCTGGCCCGTCAGCTCGAGAACGCCCGCAACGAGATCGACGAACTCCGCAAGGACGTCGACCGTCTGTCGGTGCCGCCCACCACCGCCGAGGGCATGAGCGACCGCATCTCCCGGATGCTGCGTCTCGCCTCCGACGAGGCCTCCGAGCTGCGGGCCCGCGCCGAGGCCGACGCCGCCGAGATGATCTCGCTGGCGGAGCAGGAGGGCATCCGCCTCCGGGGCGACTACGAGAAGAAGCTCGCCGAACTCGAGGACACCCGCGTCGCCTTCGCGGCCGAGCACGAGCGGACGATGACTGCGGCCCGCGCCGAGGCCGAGCGGATCGTGGCTGCTGCCCGCGCGGAGGCCGAGCGACTCGACGCCGAGGCCGAGGCCAAGCGCGAGCAGGTGCAGCAGGACTTCGAGATCACGATGTCCGAGCGTCGCACGAAGCTGCTCGGAGCCCTCGACGAACTCGAACGGACGAGTAAGGCCGAAGCCGAGCGCCGCATCGAGGAAGCCACGCAGGAAGCCGAACGACGGCTCGCCCGCGCCACCGAACAGTCCGAGCGGAAGGTTGCCAACGCGCGCGACCTCACCGAGGAGCTCCGCGTGCTGCGCGGACGCATCCTCGGCCAGCTCGACGCCGTTCGCGAGCAGCTCGACGACGTCCCCACGCTGCTCGCGGGCATCAACCGCGAGGGCGAACTGCTCGACCGGGAGATCTCCCTCGACGAGCCCCGCACGACCGTCCTCGGTACGGCGCGCGACAACAAGCAGGGGGGCGACAAGCAGAGTTCGGACGACGAGAGTCCGAAGGAGCCGGCATCCCCCGAGGCCGACGCGAAGGCGGACAAGACCGCGCCGCTGCCGCAGACCGACAAGACCACGCCCATGCCGCAGGCCGACCGGACGGCGCGGATCCCGAAGAGCGATGCCTCCGGCTCGGCCTCCGACCCGAACTCGGCCGCGCAGCCGAACAGCGGCGCACAGGGATCCCAGTCCACTCCACGCACGCCGAACCCCTCGGCACCGAATCGCTCCCCCTCGGTCGGTTCCGGTGTGCAGGGTCGCTCGCCCGCCGTGGCCAGCAAGGTCCGCAACTGACGGTCGCCGGCCGTCGGGCTTGACCTTCGAGTCGGTCGAAGCTCCATGATGGGCCGGTGACCGACCCGGAGATGATGTCGATCGGCGTGTTCGCCGAGCTCGTCGGACTGACCGCGAGCGCATTGCGGTTCTACGACGATGCCGGCCTGCTGCGTCCCGAGCAGGTCGATCCGTCGACGGGATACCGGTTCTACAGCCGCTCCCAGGTCCCGCGTGCGTGCCGGCTGCGGCAGTTACGGGAGATCGGGATGCCGCTGCCCGCCATCGGTGAGTTCTTCGCCGCCGACGCGGACGAGGCCGCGCGACTGCTCGACGACCACGTCACCGGGATAACCATGGAGGCCGAGCGGCTCCGACGGGCCGCCGAGACCCTCGCGGCGTCCCTGCGTGCCGAATCGCGCCGCGTGATCTGCACGGTGCCGGGACCCGTCCTTGCCGGCGCCGTCGATCAGGTCTCCGCCTCCACCGGTCACGACCCCGACATCCCGGTACTGAACGGCGTGCACATGGAAACCGGATCCGGCTGCGTGAGGCTGACCGCCACCGACCGGTACCCGCTAGCCACCCGGACGCTCGCGCCCACCGATCCGACCTGCACGACGATCCCGCCGAGTCCCTGGTCTGGAATATCCGCGCCCTCGACGCTGCCGATGCCCTCACCGACGAGCGCGCCCGGGAACACCACGAATCTCTCCGCGTCGCGGGCTTCTATCCGAGCCTGCACCTGAACCTGGCCGACGACTTCCGTCGTCTCGGGTCGTTCCGGGCAGCCACGGAACACCTCGACCGCGCGCAGGACCACCTGTCCGCACTCCCCGACGATCCCTACCGCGACATCATCCGCACGGCCGTCCACGAGGTGCGTCGGGCGATCGCCGACCGCGACACCGCACAGCGAGCATCTGCGCCGGGCACCGTCCGCTAACGGGTGCCCTCGGACCGGCGTGCAGCGACCGGTGCGTGGTGGCTAGGACCAGCGTCGCGTGGGCCGGCGGGTCCCGCGTCCCGCCCAGCATCCGCTGTGCCAGTGCCGCCGGTCCTCCGCACCGCCGAGCGCATCGGTCGGCCACGCGACGACATGGGGTGTTCCCGGCGCGATCTCGTGATCGCATCCCGGACACCGGTACGGCTTGGTGGCACGCGAACCCGGCACGGTGCGCACGGTGAAGCGTTCCCCGTCGGCCCCCGCGGGACCGTTCTCGGTGCGCACCGTCGCCCCGAAGTAGGTCGGGGATTCGTCGGCCGCCCCGCCGCGCTTGCGGCCGGTGCGGGATCTGTTGCGGCGCGGCACGATCAGAACAATCTGAACTCGGTGCTCTCGGTACCCCGCAGCGCCTCGTAGTCGAGCACGAGGCAGCGGATGCCGCGGTCCGTGGCCAGCGTCCGCGCCTGCGGCTTGATCTGCTGGGCCGCGAACACGCCACTGACGGGTGCGAGCAGCGGATCCCGGTTGAGCAGTTCGAGATACCGGGTGAGCTGCTCCACGCCGTCGATCTCGCCGCGGCGCTTCACCTCCACGGCGACGGTCGCTCCGTCGGCATCACGGCACAACAGGTCCACAGGGCCGATCGCCGTGGGGTATTCGCGCCGGATCAGGGTGAAGCCCGTCCCGAGGGTCTCGACGTGCTCGGCGAGAAGTTCCTGCAGGTGCGCCTCGACACCGTCCTTGATCAGACCGGGGTCGACACCGAGCTCGTGGCTCGAATCGTGGTCGATCTCTTCGAGAGTGATGCGCAGCTGCTCGCCCGCCTTGTTGGTGACGACCCACAGGGCCTCGGCGTCCTCGACGGACTCCTCCTCGAGCCAGCAGGGCGGGCTCATCCAGTTCAGAGGCTTGTAGGCACGGTCGTCGGCGTGGACACTCACCGAACCGTCGGATTTGACGAGGAGGAGACGTCGGGCCGTCGGCAGATGAGCCGTCAGGCGTCCGATGTAGTCCACACGGCAACGGGCAATCACAAGACGCACACAGCCACCCTAGAGGATCGACTCGACTAGTCTCGAACGACCATGCCCGCACGCAGTCACCGCACGGCCCCGCTCGGATCGGCCATCCTGGGAGAGCCTGCCGAACCGATCCGACGGCAACGCATCAGGATCCAGACCCTGTTGACGTTCTCCCTGATCGGTACGCATCTCGTCGGTGCCCTGATCGTGGCCGCTCTCATCAACGTCGTGATCCCGGGCCCGTCCGTACTGACCTCCGACTTCCTCGTCATCACCGCGATCCTCGCTCCTGTCTACGTGGTCTCGGCCGTCGTGGTCGGATCGGTGCTCGGTACCCGGGCGACCCTCCGCAGGCTGCGGTGGGCGCTGGAGAACCGGCCGCCCACCCTGCAGGAACAGCGGATCGCGTTGCGGATGCCCTGGCGTACCACCCTCCAGCAGGGAGCACTGTGGTTCATCGGGTTGATCCTGTTCACCGTCGGGTTCGGGGTCATCGACCCGCAGACGATCCCGAAGGTCGCGCTGACCATCACCCTGGCCGGTGTCACGGTGTGCGGATTCGCGTACATGTTCACCGATTTCGCGCTGCGCCCCATCGCGGCGCGCGCGCTCGAGGTCGGGACGCCTCGTCGCCCGCGCCTGGCCGGCACCACCGGACGCGTGATGCTCGCGTGGGCCCTGGGCAGCGCGGTGCCCGTTGTCGGTCTGCTGTTCATCGCGGTGTTCAGCTTCATCCGCCCCGTCACATCGACGCGCCTGGCGATCACGATCCTCGCCATCGGCGGACTCGGTCTGCTCACCGGCTCGCTGCTGATGTTCCTCACGATCCGGTCGACGATCGCGCCGATCGAATCGGTGCGCGCCGGGATGCAGCGCATCGCGTCGGGCGATTTCGATACCGCGGTCGTCGTCTACGACGGAACCGAATTGGGGCAGCTGCAGACGGGGTTCAACCGGATGGCCGAAGGCCTGCGCGAACGCGAGAAACTGCGCGACGTGTTCGGCCGCCATGTCGGACGGGAGGTCGCGGCTGCGGCGCTGGCCAATCCCGGTGTCCTCGGCGGTGAGGAGCGGGACGTCGCGGTGTTGTTCGTCGACATCGTCGGGTCCACCGCGTTGGCCGCAAGTCGCCCACCGACAGAGGTGGTAGCGCTGCTCAACCGCTTCTTCGCGGTCGTCGTCGAAGAGGTGCACGCGGCCGAAGGATTCGTCAACAAGTTCGAGGGCGACGCGGCGCTCGCGATCTTCGGGGCGCCGGTCGCCCTCGACAACGCCGCCGGTTCCGCGCTCGGCGCCGCGAGGAGGATGGCGCGACGTCTCGCCGAGGAAGTCCCGGAGTGTCGCGCGGGTATCGGGGTCACGGCAGGTCGTGCGGTCGCCGGGAACATCGGCGCGCAGGAACGCTTCGAGTACACCGTGATCGGCGATCCGGTCAACGAAGCAGCGAGGCTGTCGGATCTCGCGAAGACCGTTCCGGGTTACGTCGCGGCGTCGGCCCGCACCGTGCAGCTCGCCCCCGAGGACGAACGCGCACGGTGGGAACTGGGTGAGGAGATCACCCTGCGCGGTCGTTCCGAGCCGACGCGCCTGGCGATTCCGCGCGCGGACTGACGGCAGGCCTCACTCTCCCGCCAGCACCGCGTCGAGGAACTTGCGGGTGCGTTCCTCCCGGGGGCTGGTGAAGATGCGCTCGGGCGGCCCCTCCTCCACGATGCGACCCCGATCGAACATCAGCACTCGATCGGAGACGTCGCGGGCGAAGTGCATCTCGTGCGTCACGATCAGCATCGTGATGTCGGTCGTCTCGGCGATCGTCCGCAGCACGTCCAGCACATCGGCGACGAGTTCGGGGTCGAGGGCCGAGGTCACCTCGTCGAGCAGCAGGATCTCCGGATCCATCGCGAGGGCACGGGCGATCGCGACCCGCTGCTGCTGACCACCCGACAGTTGCGTGGGGTGGGCGGTCTCCTTGTCGGACAGACCGACCATCGCGAGCAGCTCCCGCGCACGGTCGCGTGCCTCGGCCTTACTGCGACCGAGGACGTGGACCGGAGCCTCGGTGAGGTTCTCCATCACGTTCATGTTGGGGAAGAGGTTGAACTGCTGGAAGACCATGCCGATGCTGCGGCGCATCGTCCTCAGGTAGCGCTCGGAGGCCGGGACGAGACGCGTCCCCTTGCGTTCGTGGCTGAGTGGTTCGCCCTTGACCCACACCACACCGTCGTCGATCTTCTCGAGGGTCATGAGCAGGCGCAGGATGGTCGTCTTGCCCGAACCGCTCGGACCGATCAACGTGACCCGTTCCCCCTGGGCGACGGTGAAGTCCAAGTGGTCGAGTACTACGTGGTCGCCGAATCTCTTGACCACGGAGTCGAAACGGATCATGGATCCATCGGAGCTGGCGGCGGGAAGCGAGTCGCCGTCGGCACCGGCTTCCTTGTGCATCTCAATAGGCAAGGCGACGCTCCAATCGGCGGACGAGCAACGACGTCGGGTAGCTGGCGATGAGGAAGATCAGGCCGGCCAGCGTGAGCGGCTCGAGGTACTGAAAGTTGCGCGCACCGAACTGCTGGGCTGCGGTCACCATCTCCACGACGGAGATCGTGAACAGGAACGGGGTGTCCTTGAACAGCGACACCGCGTAGTTGCCCAGCGCGGGCACGACACGGCGCACGGCCTGCGGCAGGATCACCGCACGCCACGTACGCATCGGCGACAACGACAGGGCGCGGCACGCCTCCCATTGTCCCTTCGGCACGGCGTCGATGCCCGCCCGGTACACCTCGGCCATGTAGGTCGAGTAGTGGATCCCCAGTACCGCGATGCCGATCTGCAGCGCACTGAACTGCGGGAGCAGGTAGTACACGAACAGGAGCTGCACCACGAGTGGTGTGAGCCGGATGAACTGGACGACGGCGGACAGCGCCGTCGCGAGCACCTTCGGCAACGAGCGGCGGGCGACGGCCACGACCAGCCCCAGCACCGCGGCGACCACGAATCCGAGGACCGTGGCCAGCAGGGTGATCCGGAATCCTTCGAGCAGTACCGGAAGCGCGTCGGCCGCGCGTTGCCAACTCCAGTCGACGGTCATGAGCGTGCCCCCACCGGCTGATCGAAGACCGGGGCGAGCCCGAAGATCTCACGGAGCGTCGGACCGGTCCCGAGTCGGCTCTTCGCACGCACCTCGAGCGCATTCATCAGCAGCGTCAGCAGATAGCCGAGCACGAAGTACAGCACCAACCCCACACCGAACGCGAAGATGGTGTCGCCACTGCCTCTACGGAGCTGCTCGATCTGGAACGTGAGATCCTGCAGGAGGATGTAACTCGCCAGTGCTGTTCCCTTGAGCAGCTGGATGAGCAGATTGGTCAACGGCGGGATCATCTCGGCCCAGGCCTGCGGGAAGACCACCCGTCGCATGCGTTGCCAGTAGCCGAAATTCAGCGCTGTCGCCGCCTCGATTTGCGGCTTCGGCACCGAGGCGATCGCACCGCGCACCACCTCCGCTCCGTAGGCGCCGTAGTTGAGCGACAGCGCGAGGATCCCGCACACGATCGATTCGAGCCGGAACCCGAATAACGGCAGAACATAGAAGAACCAGAACAGCTGCACGAGAAGCGAAGTGCCGCGGAAGAACTCGATGAACACTCTCGCGCTGCCACGCAGGACGAGGTTCTTCGCGCCTGCCGCCAGCCCGAGGGCCACTGCGAGCAGGAACGCGAAGACCGCACTCCCCAGGGTCAATTCGACGGTGACGAGCAGACCGTCGAACAGTTGGGGGAAGGAGTTCCACAGCAGTTCGATCTTCGAACCGAAATCCATTACGACGCAGCCGAGATCAGGAAACGCCCTCGCAGAGCATCTCGGTCGTCAGCCCCGGATCGGGCATCTCGGCCTCCGTGAACCCGAAGTCGCCGACGATCGAAAGGTACTTCTGCGGGTCGGACGTGATCTTCGCCAGTTCCTCGTTGTAGGCGTCGCGCAGTTCGGTGTCCTCCTTGCGGAAGACCGTCCCGCCGGCGCCCACCTGAGGTACCCCGTCGATCTCCGCGACGAACGACTCGGTGACGTCGACGGGCGCACCCTCGTTGTTCTGCTTCATCCAGTTCAAGGAGATACCCGTCAGGGCGAAGACGTCGGCGCGTCCGTTGACGACGGCATCCATCCCGTCCTGGGGAGACGCCACCTGCATCGCGTCGATGCCGAGGGCGGACGCGTAGTCGGCTTCGATCGCGCCGGTCATGACGGCCATCCGGACGCCGCTCTCGGCGATCGACTGCATGTCGGCGAGTTGTTCCGGGTTGCCCTGCGGGACCATGAGTGCGGTGGTGTAGTTGAACTCCGGCTCGCTGAACAGTGCCTGTTCGCAACGCTGCGGGAGGATCGACATGCCGGCGCTGACCACGTCGAATCGTCCGGCCTGCAGGCCGGGAATGAGCGCACCGAAGTCGGTGGCCACACCTTCGACGTTGTCGATGCCGAGGTTCTTGAAGATCTCGCGGTGCAGAGCGACGGTGGCGCCGGTGAGTTCGCCGTCCTGCATGAAGCTGTAGGGTGCCTCGCCGGCGAACCCGACGGTGACGGTGCCTTCCTGCTGGAGCCGTTCGAGGGTCGAGCCCTCGGTGTCGGTGTCGACGCTCGTACATCCTGTGATGGCCGCGCCGATGAGTCCCAGTCCCGCGATCACCGCCGTGAACTTGCCGGCGGTACCCGTAGTCGATCGATTCGTCATCGTCTCGCCCCTCCTCGTCGTCGACGAGAACGCCCCCGACAGGCGCTCACACGCCGAACCCACACGAACCGTGCGATCGTGCATGAGCGGACGTTACCGACATAAGTAGGCATAGCCTGGAACAGGGCGTGTTTGTTACGAGGTCGTGATCGGCCGGGCGCCGGCGATGGAAAAGGGGCGCACCGTACCCGAGAACCGTTCGGAGCGTGAGTACTTTCCCGTGAGATGGGATCATCCGACGGTCCGGAGAGAGCCCGGAGAACACGAAAGGGGACCCACAGTGTGGGTCCCCTTTCGGAACGGGTGTTCGGCGGTGTCCTACTCTCCCACACCCTGTCGAGTGCAGTACCATCGGCGCAGACAGGCTTAGCTTCCGGGTTCGGAATGGGACCGGGCGTTTCCCTGTCGCTATGACCGCCGTAACTCTATGAAACAATAGTCCACGCAGATTCCTCGAATCACCTGCTGCTGCAGGATTTTCGGATCTGTGTGTGTTGTTTCAGATACCGCACAGTGGACGCGTAACATCTTCGTGGTAAGTCCTCGGCCTATTAGTACCGGTCACCTCCACCCATTGCTGGGCTTCCAGTTCCGGCCTATCAACCCGGTGGTCTGCCGGGGGCCTTACCCCCTCGAGGGGGTGAGAAACCTCATCTTGGAACAGGCTTCCCGCTTAGATGCTTTCAGCGGTTATCCCTTCCGAACGTAGCCAACCAGCCATGCCCCTGGCGGGACAACTGGCACACCAGAGGTTCGTCCGTCCCGGTCCTCTCGTACTAGGGACAGCCTTCCTCAAGTTTCTAACGCGCGCGGCGGATAGAGACCGAACTGTCTCACGACGTTCTAAACCCAGCTCGCGTGCCGCTTTAATGGGCGAACAGCCCAACCCTTGGGACCTACTCCAGCCCCAGGATGCGACGAGCCGACATCGAGGTGCCAAACCATCCCGTCGATATGGACTCTTGGGGAAGATCAGCCTGTTATCCCCGGGGTACCTTTTATCCGTTGAGCGACACCGCTTCCACATGCCGGTGCCGGATCACTAGTCCCGACTTTCGTCCCTGCTCGACCTGTCAGTCTCACAGTCAAGCTCCCTTGTGCACTTGCACTCGACACCTGATTGCCAACCAGGCTGAGGGAACCTTTGGGCGCCTCCGTTACATTTTGGGAGGCAACCGCCCCAGTTAAACTACCCACCAGGCACTGTCCCTGAACCAGATCATGGTCCGAGGTTAGAGGTCCAATACGATCAGAGTGGTATTTCAACAACGACTCCACCCATACTGGCGTATGAGCTTCACAGTCTCCCACCTATCCTACACAAACCGAACCGAACACCAATACCAAGCTATAGTGAAGGTCCCGGGGTCTTTTCGTCCTGCCGCGCGTAACGAGCATCTTTACTCGTAATGCAATTTCGCCGAGTCTGTGGTCGAGACAGCAGAGAAGTCGTTACGCCATTCGTGCAGGTCGGAACTTACCCGACAAGGAATTTCGCTACCTTAGGATGGTTATAGTTACCACCGCCGTTTACTGGGGCTTAAATTCTCAGCTTCGCGGATTGCTCCGCTAACCGGTCCTCTTAACCTTCCAGCACCGGGCAGGCGTCAGTCCGTATACATCGTCTTACGACTTCGCACGGACCTGTGTTTTTAGTAAACAGTCGCTTCTCTCTGGTCTCTGCGACCACCCCCAGCTCGGACCGCAAGGGCCGTCACCGAGCGTGGTCCCCCTTCTCCCGAAGTTACGGGGGCATTTTGCCGAGTTCCTTAACCACAGTTCTCTCGATCGCCTCGGTATTCTCTACCTGACCACCTGTGTCGGTTTGGGGTACGGGCCGTGTACCAACTCACTAGAGGCTTTTCTCGGCAGCATAGGATCACTGAATTCCCCTCAACGGGTACGCATCACCTCTCAGGCTTGATGAATGGCGGATTTGCCTACCATTCGCCCTACCGGCTTACACCAGGTACTCCATCACCTGGCCCAGCTACCTTCCTGCGTCACCCCATCGCTTGACTACTACAATCAGGGTCCCGTGCAGCCATCCCCACAGTTCCCGAAGGAACAGCGGAAACTTTTGGACGGTTAGCACAACTGATTCGCCATTGGGCGCGGATACACGGGTACGGGAATATCAACCCGTTGTCCATCGACTACGCCTGTCGGCCTCGCCTTAGGTCCCGACTCACCCTGGGCGGATTAACCTGGCCCAGGAACCCTTGGTCATCCGGCGGACGAGTTTCTCACTCGTCTTTCGCTACTCATGCCTGCATTCTCACTCGCGCAGCCTCCACACCTGGATCACTCCGGCGCTTCCACGGCTGCACGACGCTCCCCTACCCACCCACACCACTGCACACGTTCCCGCAGGAACGAATGGGTGTTGTGTGAGTGCCGCGGCTTCGGCGGTGTACTTGAGCCCCGCTACATTGTCGGCGCAGAACCACTTGACCAGTGAGCTATTACGCACTCTTTCAAGGGTGGCTGCTTCTAAGCCAACCTCCTGGTTGTCTCAGCGATCCCACATCCTTTTCCACTTAGTACACGCTTAGGGGCCTTAGCCGGCGATCTGGGCTGTTTCCCTCTCGACTACGAAGCTTATCCCCCGCAGTCTCACTGCCGCGCTCTCACTCACCGGCATTCGGAGTTTGGCTGATTTCGGTAAGCTTGTGGGCCCCCTAGACCATCCAGTAGCTCTACCTCCGGTGAGAAACACGCGACGCTGCACCTAAATGCATTTCGGGGAGAACCAGCTATCACGGAGTTTGATTGGCCTTTCACCCCTACCCACAACTCATCCCCTCAGTTTTCAACCTAAGTGGGTTCGGGCCTCCACGACGTCTTACCATCGCTTCACCCTGGCCATGGGTAGATCACTCCGCTTCGGGTCTAGAACATGCCACTACATGCGCCCTATTCGGACTCGCTTTCGCTACGACTACCCCACACGGGTTAACCTCGCGACATGCCACTAACTCGCAGGCTCATTCTTCAAAAGGCACGCCATCACCCACCACGAACTGAATCGTGCATCGGCTCTGACGGATTGTAAGCGCACGGTTTCAGGTACTATTTCACTCCCCTCCCGGGGTACTTTTCACCTTTCCCTCACGGTACTAGTCCGCTATCGGTCACCAGGGAGTATTCAGGCTTATCGGGTGGTCCCGACAGATTCACACCGGATTTCACGGGCCCGGTGCTACTCGGGTACTTCTCACGAGAGCCGGCAAGTTTTCGTCTACGGGATTCTCACCCTCTACGACAGGCCGTTCCAGACCACTTCGACTAACCAACCGGTTTCTTACTCTCGCCCGTCATGACAGTGACGGGAAGAAAAGCCCCACAACCCCACGGATGCAACGCCTGCCAGCTATCACACACCCATGGTTTAGCCTCATCCGCTTTCGCTCGCCACTACTCACGGAATCACTGTTGTTTTCTCTTCCTGTGGGTACTGAGATGTTTCACTTCCCCACGTTCCCTCCACACACCCTATATATTCAGATGCGGGTAACACGACATCACTCGTGCTGGGTTTCCCCATTCGGAAATCCTCGGATCACAGCTCGGTTGACAGCTCCCCGAGGCATATCGCAGCCTCCCACGTCCTTCATCGGCTCCTGGTGCCAAGGCATCCACCGTACGCTCATAAACACTTACAACAAAGATGCTCGCGTCCACTGTGCAGTTCTCAAACAACACACAACAACCCCTACCAACGCCGGCCACACGGCCAACCGCCTTCGTAAGTCATCGTCGCTGACAAAACACTCGCGTGTTCTCTCAGGACCCAACAGTGCACCGATATAACTTTCTTCCTGCCGGCACTCGGGCCCGCAGTAATGAAGAAAATGCTTGTCAGCGTTCCACCCATGAGCTTCTGCCGTTCCACCTGCGGGAACGAAACAGTCTCTGCCCGTAAGGAAGTCACCTGTGTGACCCCTCGCCGGGAGAAATGCTCCTTAGAAAGGAGGTGATCCAGCCGCACCTTCCGGTACGGCTACCTTGTTACGACTTCGTCCCAATCGCCGATCCCACCTTCGACGGCTCCCTCCCACAAGGGGTTAGGCCACCGGCTTCGGGTGTTACCGACTTTCATGACGTGACGGGCGGTGTGTACAAGGCCCGGGAACGTATTCACCGCAGCGTTGCTGATCTGCGATTACTAGCGACTCCGACTTCACGGGGTCGAGTTGCAGACCCCGATCCGAACTGAGACCGGCTTTAAGGGATTCGCTCCACCTCACGGTATCGCAGCCCTCTGTACCGACCATTGTAGCATGTGTGAAGCCCTGGACATAAGGGGCATGATGACTTGACGTCGTCCCCACCTTCCTCCGAGTTGACCCCGGCAGTCTCCTGCGAGTCCCCACCATCACGTGCTGGCAACACAGGACAAGGGTTGCGCTCGTTGCGGGACTTAACCCAACATCTCACGACACGAGCTGACGACAGCCATGCACCACCTGTCTACCGGCCACAAGGGAAACCACATCTCTGCAGTCGTCCGGTACATGTCAAACCCAGGTAAGGTTCTTCGCGTTGCATCGAATTAATCCACATGCTCCGCCGCTTGTGCGGGCCCCCGTCAATTCCTTTGAGTTTTAGCCTTGCGGCCGTACTCCCCAGGCGGGGCGCTTAATGCGTTGGCTACGGCACGGATCCCGTGGAAGGAAACCCACACCTAGCGCCCACCGTTTACGGCGTGGACTACCAGGGTATCTAATCCTGTTCGCTACCCACGCTTTCGCTCCTCAGCGTCAGTTACTGCCCAGAGACCCGCCTTCGCCACCGGTGTTCCTCCTGATATCTGCGCATTTCACCGCTACACCAGGAATTCCAGTCTCCCCTGCAGTACTCGAGTCTGCCCGTATCGCCTGCAAGCCCGCAGTTGAGCTGCGGGATTTCACAGACGACGCGACAAACCGCCTACGAGCTCTTTACGCCCAGTAATTCCGGACAACGCTCGCACCCTACGTATTACCGCGGCTGCTGGCACGTAGTTGGCCGGTGCTTCTTCTCCCACTACCGTCACTTGCGCTTCGTCATGGGTGAAAGAGGTTTACAACCCGAAGGCCGTCATCCCTCACGCGGCGTCGCTGCATCAGGCTTGCGCCCATTGTGCAATATTCCCCACTGCTGCCTCCCGTAGGAGTCTGGGCCGTGTCTCAGTCCCAGTGTGGCCGGTCGCCCTCTCAGGCCGGCTACCCGTCGTCGCCTTGGTAGGCCATTACCCCACCAACAAGCTGATAGGCCGCGGGCTCATCCTGCACCGAAAAACTTTCCACCCCAGAACATGCATCCCGAGGTCATATCCGGTATTAGACCCAGTTTCCCAGGCTTATCCCAGAGTGCAGGGCAGATCACCCACGTGTTACTCACCCGTTCGCCACTAATCCACCCAGCAAGCTGGGCTTCATCGTTCGACTTGCATGTGTTAAGCACGCCGCCAGCGTTCGTCCTGAGCCAGGATCAAACTCTCCGTTGAAGACTCACAATCACCCCCAAAAAGGGGCAATCAGTCAAAGACAAAAGAGTCAAATCACTAGCAAAAAAACTCAAACTAGCTCAAACACTGATCATCCCAGACGGAAGAATGAGACGATCAGCAAATACCCACCCCATCGAAAATGATGGAGCGGAGTACCAAAAATATTTGGCACTGACATTCATCGGCACACTGTTGAGTTCTCAAAGAACACGCACACACCATCGCTCCCGAACCTTCCGGTTCGTTCACTCCGGGGTGACTGTCCATCAGGAGGTCTCTTCGACCTCCGGGGCCACCGACCTTACCAGAAGAATCGGGGACTCGTAACCAAGTTCAGGCGCCTTCGTCCAACCTCGTTGTCCCGTTCCTCTCGGCCCGGGTCGGTGTCCGTGTCGCTCTGACCTGGAATAAGTTACGCGAGGATCAACTCCCTGCCAAATCGCCTGGTCAGAGGTGGTAGTCCTCGAGAAAAGCCCAGGTGAATGTCTCCGAGAGGCGCCGACCGGACCGAAATCGCTTCCGGTGACGCCGGACACAGGGCCCGAACAGGGTTTCCTCCCTAGTGAGACAGGAGTCGGCCTTCCTCGACACCCACCCGCTCGATGGTTCCGCCGAGCTCCTGGAGGATCTCGACGAACCGCGGATAACCACGGTCGATGTGGTAGACGTCGTGCACTTCCGTGACCCCGTCCGCACACAGGCCGGCGAGCACCAGACCTGCGCCCGCACGAATGTCCGATGCCCACACGGGAGCACTCGACAACTGCTCCACTCCCCGCACGACCGCGTGGTGGCCGTCGGTGCGGGCGTCCGCTCCGAGACGCACCATCTCCTCGACGAACCGGAACCGTGCTTCGAAGACGTTCTCGGTGATCATCGACGTCCCGTCGGCGATGGCCGCGAGACCGATGGCCATGGGCTGCAGGTCGGTGGGGAATCCCGGATACGGCAGCGTCGCGAAGTTGACGGCACGGGGCCGCTCCTTCTGCACGACGTGGAATCCGTCTGCCAACGGCATGACTTCGGCGCCGGCACTGCGCAACTTGTCCAGCACCAACGCGAGATGCTTCGGATTGACGCCACGGACGGCGATATCGCCCCGCGTCATCACAGCTGCGATCCCCCACGTCGCCGCAACGATCCGGTCGCCGATGCACCGGTGCTCGGTGGGACGGAGGGACGAGACTCCCGAGACCCGCAGCGTCGTACTGCCCGCACCGGTGATCCGTGCCCCCATGCGGACGAGCATGTTGCACAGGTCGACGATCTCGGGTTCGCGGGCCGCGTTGTCGATGGTCGTGTCCCCCTTGGCGAGGACCGCGGCCATGAGGATGTTCTCTGTCGCTCCCACCGAAGGGAACGCCAGACGGATGGTGGCACCGTGCAGATCGTCCGCTTCCGCGACGACGCATCCGTGCTCGATCGACGAATGGGCGCCGAGCAGTCGCAGACCCGCCTGGTGCATGTCGAGCGGACGGGAGCCGATGGCGTCGCCGCCGGGCAGCGCCACGATCGCCTTGCGGCAGCGTGCAACCAGCGGGCCGAGTACGCAGACCGACGCCCGGAACTGCCGCACTGCCGCGAAGTCGGCGCGGTACTCGGGTTCGGCAGGCGTCGTGATGCGTACGGCGTCGCCTTCGAGTTCGACCTCGCAGCCGAGTCCACGCAGGACGTCGGCCATCAGGGGCACGTCGAGGATGTCGGGGCAGTTGGTGATCGTGGTGGTGCCCTCGGCGAGCAGCGCCGCAGCCATCAACTTGAGGACGCTGTTCTTGGCACCCCCGACGACGACGTCGCCGGAAAGGCGGTTCCCACCTGTGACAAGAAAGCGTTCACTCACAACGACACAGCGTAACGGGCGTGTCCGCGGGAAGAGCAGAGCCGGTACCGTGACGCGCATGGCAGTCCACCTGACACGGATCTATACGCGCACCGGAGACGACGGAACAACGGGGCTCAGCGACTTCTCGCGCGTCTCGAAGAACGATCCTCGTCTGGTCGCCTACGCCGATTGCGACGAGACCAACGCGGCGATCGGTGTGGCCCTCGCACTGGGAGCGCTCCCGGAACGGCTCATCCCGGTACTCCGACAGATTCAGAACGATCTCTTCGATGCCGGCGCGGATCTGTCGACGCCCGTGGTCGAGAACCCGAAGTACCCGCCGCTGCGGATCACCCAGCAGTACATCGACCGGCTCGAGGGCTGGTGCGACGAATTCAACGAGGAGCTGGAACCGCTCAACTCGTTCATTCTTCCGGGCGGCACGCCGGGGGCGGCTCTGTTGCACACCGCCAGGACGGTGGCACGACGTGCGGAACGGTCGGCGTGGGCGGCGGTGGACGCGGCTCACGACGACACGAACGTCCTGCCCGCGAAGTACCTGAACCGGCTCTCGGATCTGCTGTTCATCCTGGGCCGGATCGCGAACCCGGACGGCGACGTGCTGTGGAAGCCGGGAGCGGGCGCGTGAGAAAGTCCCTCTAGAGGGGGCGGCGGCGCTGCGACCGGCCGTCGGGCCTGGATTCGACCCAGGACATGAAGGCCATCAAAGCGCCGCTGTCGAGCGCGATCTCGTACGAGTCGTCGCGGTCGATCACATCGAGGATCACGATGTCCTCGGTCATGATGTCGAATTCACTGCCTTCCGGCTTCCGTCGCGAACGCACATCGATGCCCTGACGGGTCAGTCGTACGTCGGGTCCGGGCCGAAGGCTCGAAAGCTTGTAGAACGCGAGTGTCTCGTCGCCGTACCGAACGATTCCGTGCCTCCAGCCGGAACCCTCGTTCTGAGGCATCACTCGCAGAATGGCGGCGGTACCCCCGCCGCGCAGGGCAAAGAGGCGGTACAACAAAGCCGCGACGGAGACCGCGAGCAGCACCACAAGGATACTGAGAATCAGAAATCCAGGTGACACTGCTCGTCGGCTCCGTCGCGGCTTCTCGTTGTTCGACGATCAGGCTCGTTCGACAGCCCGCAGGCGGCCGCGGGCCGCTGCGATCTCCGACTCGTCACGATCTGCATCGTTCAGAGTCGACTTGGCTGCCTCGACGTCGATGTCCTCCACGCGGTCGGCGGCTTCGGCGAGCACCGTCACCGTCGTCGCGGTCACCGAGAGGAATCCGCCATGGACGGCCATGACGATCCGCTCACCGTCCGCGGTCCTGACGGACACGACGCCACCCTCGACGAGCTGGCCGAGCACGGGCTCGTGACCGGGCATGATGCCGATCTCGCCCTCGGTGGTCTGGGCGGTGACGAGAGTCGCCGATCCGGACCACACACGCTCCTCGACGGCAACGATGTCCACGCTCATCTCAGCCACGGTGGCCTACTTTCCGGCGATCTTCTTGGCTGCAGCCTCGACGTCGTCGAGTCCACCGCAGCTGTTGAACGCCTGCTCGGGCAGGTGGTCGAACTCGCCCTTGCACACGCGGTCGAAGGCCTCGATGGTGTCGGCGAGCGGCACGACCGAACCCGGCTGACCCGTGAACTTCTCGGCGACGATGAAGTTCTGGCCGAGGAACTTCTGGAGACGACGGGCACGGGCGACCGTGACCTTGTCTTCTTCGGAGAGCTCGTCCATACCGAGGATGGCGATGATGTCCTGCAGTTCCTTGTACTTCTGCAGGATGCGCTTGACCTCGTTGGCCACCCGGAAGTGGTCGGCACCGACGATGCCCGGCTCGAGGATTCGCGAGGTCGACGTCAGCGGGTCCACAGCGGGGTAGATACCCATCTGCGAGATCGGACGCGAGAGCTCGGTGGTCGCATCGAGGTGAGCGAACGTCGTGGCCGGCGCGGGGTCGGTGTAGTCGTCGGCGGGCACGTAGATCGCCTGCAGCGAGGTGATCGAGCGGCCACGCGTCGAGGTGATGCGCTCCTGGAGCTCACCCATCTCGTCCGCGAGCGTGGGCTGGTAACCCACGGCCGACGGCATACGGCCGAGGAGGGTCGAAACCTCCGAGCCGGCCTGCGTGAAGCGGAAGATGTTGTCGATGAACAGGAGCACGTCCTGTCCCTGGACGTCGCGGAAGTACTCCGCCATCGTCAGGGCCGACAGGGCGACGCGCATACGCGTGCCCGGCGGCTCGTCCATCTGGCCGAAGACGAGGGCGGTGTCCTGGAGGACGCCCATCTCTTCCATCTCGAGGTGGAGGTCGGTGCCCTCACGGGTGCGCTCACCGACGCCGGCGAACACCGACGTACCGGAGAACTCACGCGCGATACGGGTGATCATCTCCTGGATCAGAACGGTCTTGCCGACACCGGCACCACCGAACAGACCGATCTTGCCGCCCTTCACGTACGGGGTCAGCAGGTCGATGACCTTGATGCCGGTCTCGAGGATCTCGGTCTTGCCCTCGAGCTGGTCGAAGGCCGGGGGCTTGCGGTGGATGCCCCACTGCTCGCCGTCGCGTCCGGTGCCCGGCGCGTCGAGGCAGTCGCCCAGCGCGTTGAACACGTGGCCCTTGACGACGTCGCCGACGGGAACCGAGATCGGCTTGCCGGTGTCGTTGACGGGGGCGCCACGCACCAGGCCGTCGGTGGGCTGCATCGAGATCGTGCGGACCAGGTTGTCACCCAGGTGCTGCGCGACTTCGAGGGTCAGGGTCTTCGCCACGGACGGCAGAGTGACCTCTGCGTGCAGGGCGTTGAACAGCTCGGGCACGGCGCCACGCGGAAATTCCACGTCGACGACGGCGCCGATGACGCGGACGACGCGCCCGGCAAGGGCCGACGCCGCACCGGCGTTGTTGTCGGTTACTGCTGCGGTCATTGTGGTTCAGTCACTTCCTGCACTCGAGGCGAGCGCACCGGCACCGCCGACGATCTCGCTGATTTCCTGGGTGATCTGGGCCTGCCGGGCCTGGTTCGCCTGACGGCTGAGGGTGTTCACCAATTCCGTGGCATTGTCCGTCGCGGCCTTCATGGCGGTACGACGGGCTGCCGACTCGGAGGCCGCCGCGTCCAGCAGCGACGCGTAGATGCGCGTGCTGATGTACTTCGGCAGGAGAGCCTCGAGCAGAACTCCGGCCTCCGGCTCGAAGTTGTACACGGCCTGCGGTCCCTCGTTGTCCGTGGCGCGGCGTCCGTCGGTGAGCATGTCCTCGCCGAGGTCGATCTCGTCCTCGGTGATGCTCACTTCGAGCGGAGCCATTCTGCGAACCTGGGGGGTCTGGGTCAGCATCGACACGAAGCGGGTGTAGACGATGTGCAGTTCGTCGACGCCCTCGATGGTGCCCTCGCCGTTCGGTGCGGGCACCTCGGTGCCCGAACCCGCCATGAACAGCTCGACCAGGTGACGGCTCGCCTTCGCGGCGTCCGTGTAACGGGGGTCCTGCGAGAAGCCCGTCCAGGCAGCGGCCACTTCACGCTCACGGAACGTGTAGTAGCCGAGGCCCTTACCGCCCATCACGTACAGCACAGGCTCCTTGCCCTCGCTGAGGAGCAGCTGACGCAGCTCCTCGGCTTCCTTGAGGACGTTGGAGTTGTAACCGCCGGCCATACCGCGGTCGCTGGTCACGACCAGCACTGCGGCACGCTTGGGGTTCTCGCGCTCGTTGAGCAGGGGGTGATCCAACGAGGCCGACGCACTCGCCAGCTCGGAGAGCACCTTGGTGATCTCCTCGGCGTACGGCTTGGACGCTGCCACTCGGGCCTGGGCCTTCGTGATACGCGACGTCGCGATCAGTTCCTGCGCCTTGGTGATCTTCTTGGTCGAGTTGACCGACTTGATCCGCGAGCGCAGTTCGCGCAAGTTCGCCATTCGTCGATCACACTCCCTTCACTGGACGCTGGGTCATGGACTCCCCGCTCACTTGCGAACGGTGGTGCGCTTGACGGAGACCTGCTCCTGCTGGATCTCGTCGGCACCGAGGGCCTCGGCCTCTGCCTCGTTCACGACACGGCTGCCGTCGGAGGCGATGAAGCCCTCCTTGAACTTGGCGGTCGCGGCGCGGAGGGCCTCGATCGACTCGTCGGACAGGGCCTTGCCACCGGCGATCTGCTCGTAGACGCCTGCGGCGTTGCGGTGCAGATCCTCGAGGAGCTCGGTCTCGAAGCGACGCACGTCCTCGACCGGAACCGAGTCGAAGACACCTTCGCCGGCGAGGTAGATCGACACGATCTGGTCCTCGACTGCGATGGGCGCGTACTGGTCCTGCTTGAGGAGCTCGACGAGACGCTGACCGCGCTCGAGCTGAGCCTTCGACGCGGCGTCGAGGTCGGAGGCGAAGGCGGCGAAGCCTTCGAGCTCACGGAACTGCGCGAGCTCGAGACGCAGCGAACCGGAGACCTTCTTCATGCCCTTGGTCTGGGCGGCGCCACCGACTCGGGAAACCGAGATACCGACGTTGATGGCGGGGCGGACACCCTTGTTGAACAGGTCGGACTCGAGGAAGACCTGGCCGTCGGTGATGGAGATGACGTTGGTCGGGATGTAGGCCGACACGTCGTTCGCCTTGGTCTCGATGATCGGCAGGGCCGTCAGCGAGCCGCCACCGAGCTCGTCGGAGAGCTTGGCGGAGCGCTCCAGCAGACGCGAGTGCAGGTAGAAGACGTCGCCGGGGTATGCCTCGCGGCCCGGCGGACGACGCAGCAGCAGCGAGATGGCGCGGTAGGCCTCGGCCTGCTTGGTCAGGTCGTCGAACACGATGAGGACGTGCTTGCCCTGGTACATCCAGTGCTGGCCGAGGGCCGAACCGGTGTAGGGGGCGAGCCACTTGAAGCCGGCGGAGTCGGAGGCCGGAGCCGCGACGATGGTGGTGTACTCCATCGCGCCGTTCTCCTCGAGTGCCTGCTTGACACCCGCGATGGTCGAGCCCTTCTGGCCGATCGCGACGTAGATGCAGCGGACCTGCTGTTTCGGGTCGCCGGTCTCCCAGTTCGCCTTCTGATTCAGGATCGCGTCGATGCAGACGGCGGTCTTGCCCGTCTTGCGGTCGCCGATCACGAGCTGACGCTGGCCACGGCCGATCGGGGTCATCGCGTCGATGGCCTTGATGCCGGTCTGCAGCGGCTCCTCGACCGGCTGGCGCTCCAGCACGGTCGCGGCCTGCAGCTCGAGGGCGCGGGTCTCATCGGCTTCGATGTCGCCGAGGCCGTCGATCGGCTGACCGAGCGGGTTCACGACGCGACCGAGGAAGTTGTCGCTCACCGGCACCGACAGAACGTCGCCGGTCCGCTTGACTTCCTGGCCTTCCTCGATGGTCTGGAAGTCGCCCAGGATAACGGCACCGATCTCGGTGGCCTCGAGGTTGAGGGCCACGCCGAGGACGCCACCGGGGAACTCCAGCAGCTCGTTGGCCATCGCCGACGGCAGACCGCTGATGTGCGCGATGCCGTCACTGGTGTCGACGACCACGCCGACCTCCTCGCGGGAGGCCTCCGGGGAGTAGCTCGCGGTGTAATTGTCAATCGCGCTACGGATCTCGTCGGAGGAGATCGTCAGCTCCGCCATGTTCTTCCTGCTCTCGGTATCTGGTCTTCGAAAAGATCTATGTGTGTGTTCGGTAGTGGACTACGTGAGGCTCTTGCGCACTGCAGCGAGTCGACCCGCGGCACTACCGTCGATGACCTCGTCGCCCACCCGGACGACCAATCCACTGAGAAGCTCGGGATCGACCTCGACGTGAACCGTCACAGGCTTCCCGTAGATGCGGGTCAGGGTCGCGGTGAGCCGCTCCTCCTGCTTCGCATCGAGCGGTGCCGCGCTGCGGACGTGCGCGACGGCACGGTCCCGCTGGGCCGCGGCGAGCGCCGACAACTCGTCGAACGTCTCGGCCGGCGACTTGCTCAGCCGACCGACCGCGTGGACCGCCAGCGCCTCGGTGACTGCGGTGACCTTGCCGTACAGCAGGCGCGTCAGCAGATCACGCTTGGCCGAAGCCGGGGTGCTGCGATCCGAGAGCGTCTGCTCGAGCTCCGGGTCGCCTGCCACGATGCGACCGAGGCGGAACAGTTCGTCCTCGACGGTGTCGAGCTGGTCCTGGTCCGCTGCGGCCTTCAGCAGTGCCTCACGGCCGAGCTGGACGAGCGAGTCGGTCAGGTCGGACTGTGCCGACCAGTCCTGTCCCGCTGCGGCCTTGACGGTCGCGAGGGTCTGGGCCGAACCCTTGCCGCCGAAGACCTGCTCGGCCAGCCGCTCGCGAACGGCAGCCGGGGCCGAGGCGTCGGCCAGCGCGGTCCGGAGGGCGCGCTGGCTGTCGAGCGCCTCGACCACCGAGAAGAGTTCGGAACCGGCCTGAGCCGCAGCGGCAGTCGCGGCACCCGAGCCCAGGGCGGACTGCAACGCGGAACGCGTATGAGCGAGTGCCTCACGGCTTGCTGCGTACATGGTGCTCACTTTCCGGATGCAGAGTCAGCGCTGAGGGAGTCGAGTTCGTCGAGGAACCGATCGATCGAGCCGGCACGCTTCACGTCGTCCGCGAGCGCTTCGCCGAGGATCTTCTCGGCGAGATCCACGGAGCTGCGTCCGAGATCGCTACGCAGCTCGGCCACGATCTGCTGGCGCTGGGCCTGCAGCTGGTTGTGACCGGCGGCGACGATACGGTCGCTCTCCTCTTGGGCCTGCGCCTTCATGTCGGCGATGATCTGCTGGCCCTGTGCACGGGCCTCTTCACGGATCTGCGCCGCCTCGGTGCGAGCCTCGGCGAGCTGGCTACGGTACTGCTCGAGCGCGGCCGCAGCCTCCGCCTGAGCTTCCTCTGCCTTCTTGATGCCGCCTTCGATCAGCTCCGAACGCTCGTCGAGCACCTTCTGGAACATCGGAAGCACGAACTTCCAGAAGACGAATCCGACGAGGATCAGGGCGACCAGCGACCAGACGATGTCGTATGTCGCGGGGAGAAGGGGATTGGGAGTCTCCCCTTCCTCTGCCGCGAGGATCAGGATGCTGTCAGCCATTGTGATCGTCGGATCAGAAGATGAAGCCGGCGACGATGCCGATCAGCGCGAGGGCCTCGGTGAAGGCGATACCGAGGAACATCGTGGTGCGCAGCTGGCCGGCCATCTCGGGCTGACGAGCCATGCCCTCGATCGCCTTGCCGACGACGATGCCGATGCCGATGCCGGGGCCGATGGCGGCGAGGCCGTAGCCGATGGCGCCTGCACCCGAGATCGTGGTCTCCTGGGCGAGGACGTCTGCTGCCTGAAGCGCAACGCTCATTGGTGTTCCATTCCCTTTCTTGTGGCTCGGCCCCGGGAGTCGGCAACCGAGTCAGTCTTTGTGTAGATGTGGGTCGTGCCGTTCGTCGAGCTAGTGCTCTTCGGCGTGCAGGGCCAGGTCGATGTACACCGCGGTGAGCAGCGCGAAGATGTAGGCCTGCAGGACGATCACCAGGAGCTCGAAGAAGGTGAACGCGATTCCGCCGATGAGAGAACCGATGCCGAACACCTTCATGAAGCCGTCGGAATCGAAGAAGAAGAACTGCGTGGCACTGAAGAACAGCACGAGCATGATGTGACCGGCCAGCATGTTGGCCATGAGACGAATGGTCAGCGTGAACGGCCGCAGAATGAACGTCGAGACGAACTCGATCGGGATCACCAGCACGTGGAGAGCGGGCGGCAGGTTCGGGATGACGATGCTGCTCTTGACGTAGCGGAAGAATCCGTACTTCTTGATGCCCACATAGTTGAAGACGATGTAGGCGAGTGCCGCGAGCACGATCGGCATACCGATTCGTGCGTTGGACGAGATGTTGAGGAACGGGATGACCGATGTCAGGTTCAGACCGACCACCAGGAAGAAGATGGTGACGATCACCGGGAGGAACCGGCGTCCCTGTTCCTTACCGAGGATGTCCTCGGCGATGTGGATCCGGACGAAGTCGAGCATGATCTCGGCGACGTTCTGCACGCCCCGCGGCACGATCTTCGGACTCCGCAACGCGAAGAAGAAGAACAGCGCGACGATCAGGGCGACGGCGACGCGGATGAGCATCAACCGGTCCATCTCGAAGGGGGTTCCTTCGAACAGGACTGCCGGTGGGAAAAAATCAGCTAGTGACGGCGCGTGGAATTCTCCGGCTGCCAAGGTGGTGACGCTCAGCGCTCTCTCCCGTAGTCGGCCGCAGGCATGCCGTCTGCGGTTCGATCGGACATTGACGATCCAGAAGTCGACCAGGTCGGCTCGCGTATTCGCCAGTGGTCCGAACCGCGTGAACGGTCCCGCTTCCTGCCGGTGTCGGCGACTCTCGTCGACTCGGCGGCCATTTGAACACGACCGCCTACGAAGTCACAACTGCGCACCCTCTTCGAACCCGATGCGGGCAGCGTCACTCTCGTAGAACTCACCCTACCAACTGCTCTACGACAGTGCGTAGGTGGGTTACTACGTGGGGGGTTATGGACAAGCGGTGCTACTACCGATCGTCGTTGTCGGATCCGGACGACGCCTGGGGATCGACGTACAGGGCACGTTGCGAGAGCACCCCGTAGGTCTCGGCTCCCAGAACGATGACCAGGGCGAACACGATGGTGAGGACGAGCGCGTTGCGGTTGTAGAAGTCGAGCGAGTCGAGCGAGCCCATCACGACGATGGCGAGGATCAGCTTCAGCAGCCAGGTGCCGAGAAGTACGGCTCCGGCGGTCATCGCCGGCATCTTCGACGTCAGGAGAACGCCGAGTGCGGTGAAGAGGATGAACCCTCCGCCGACGGCCGCTCCGATGAGTGCACCCCACAGACCGGGCATCCCGGCGACGAGCACCGAGATCACCGACGCCACGACGGCGAGCGCGAGAAGACCGAGGGCGCCGTACCGCACGGCCGCGCGCATCGGCGCGATCGGGTCGGGCAGCGAGGGCAGGCCGTGGTCGGGTTCGGGATGATCCGGGTTCGTCACGATATCCGAGCCTAACCGACCTCTCGGGAGTGCTCCGGCGGCGTCTCCCCCGACTCGTCGTGCCGCCGCAGCGACGGCACAGCGGTCACGACGAGGGCGAACACGAGACCGCCCGCGAGGATCAACACCACCGCCCGCCGGTCGAGCAGCGAGGAACCGACAGCCCCGAAGGCCAGGATTCCGACCCACAGGTAGAGCAGCAGCACCACGCGACGGTGCGAGTGCCCGATCTGCAGCAGGCGGTGGTGGAGGTGCATCTTGTCGGGGCTGAAGGGGCTGACGCCGGCCCGGGTGCGCCGCACGATCGCGAGGAGCAGGTCGAGGATCGGGATGAACATCACGGCACCGACCAGGATCAGCGGCGAGAGCAGACCGAGCAGGTCGCGCGAACCGTAGGCGCTGAGCGGGATGAGGCCCGAGGCGCTTGTGGAGATTGCGGCGAGCATGAGACCGATGAGCATGGACCCGGAGTCGCCCATGAAGATCTTGGCGGGCTGGAAGTTGTGCGGCAGGAAGCCGAGGCAGGCGCCGGCGAGGGCCGCGGCCATGAGGGCCGGCGGGGAGGCGGAGACGTCGCCGCCCTGATCGAGCAGCAGACCCACGGAGAACGCGCAGATCGCGAGTGCGGCGATGAGCCCCAGTCCGGCCGCGAGTCCGTCGAGCCCGTCGACGAAGTTCATCGCGTTGATCGTCACCGCGGCGACGGCGACGGTGATGAGACCGCCCTGGAGCTGGTCGAGTACGAGTGTCGAGGCACTGAACGGGTCGTAGATGACGATCCAGCTCACGCCCATGATCACGAGCACGCCGGCCGCGGTGACCTGGCCGACGAACTTGGTGAGCGCGTCGAGTCCCCACCGGTCGTCGACGATGCCGACGACGACGATGATCGAGGCCGCAGCGAGCGCCGCCCCCATATCCGGGGTGAATTCGAAACCCCTTGTCAGAGCAGGTAATTGCTGAGCGAAGACGATTCCCGCGACGAGGCCGATGTACATGCCGACCCCACCCATCCGCGGGGTCGGGGTCACGTGCACGTCGCGGTCGCGGGGAACGGCGACCGCTCCGAACTTCAGCGCGAGGATCCGCACCACACCGGTCGCGAGGAAGGTCACCACCGCGGCGGTGAGCAGGACGAGGAGAAGCTCCCGGATGGGAACGCCGGCGCCGCGCCCGGCCTGGGCGAGCAGTACGGCGGTGGTGTCGGCTGCAGTCACGTGCTCCGTTCCTCCGCCGCTACTCCCCGCCGGACCGAAGGCGCTCGGGATCGTCACCGAGCACCTCCGCGAGTGCTTCGGCCGTCACCGCACCTTCGCGCAGGATGCGCGGGCGGTCGCCCGTGAGGTCGACGATCGTCGATGCGACCCCGTGCTCTGCCGGGCCACCGTCGAGATAGACACTCGCCGATGCTCCGAGTTGCTCGCGCGCCTCGGTGACGTTCGTGGCGGGGGGGCGACCGGAGACGTTGGCGCTGGAGACCGCGAGCGGACCGACCTCGCGCAGCAGTTCCAGGATGACGGGGTGCAGCGGCATGCGGAGCATGACGGTGCCGCGGGGGTCGCCGAGATCCCAGGCCAGGGACGGTGCCTGGTGCACCACGAGGCTGAGTCCGCCCGGCCAGAACGCGCGGATCAACTCCCGCGCCTCGGGACGCACCGAGGCGACGAGACCGTCGATGGTCGTCCAGGAGCCGACGAGGACCGGCACCGGCATGTCGCGGCCGCGCCCCTTCGCGCGCAGGAGCGCCGTTACGGCGTCGGAGTCGAAGGCGTCGGCAGCGATGCCGTACACCGTGTCGGTGGGTACGACGACGAGTCGTCCGGCCTTGAGTGCGCCGCGCGCCGCGTTGAGTCCGGCGGCGCGCGAAGCTTCGTTGTTGCAGTCGTACACGGTGCTCACGCGCTCATCCTTCCACTTCGGCCGCAATCGGCACCGGACGGGTCCTGCCCGTCAGCCGTCCGCCGCAGACCGTACCGACTTCATGCGGTCGGCCTCCACCGCCGTAGGAACACGGTGCGCGGTCACGAAGCGGGCCTTCCCGGCGAGGTCGGGGTGCCGCACGACGTCGCCGAACACCCGACGCTGCTCGAACAGTTCGGCGACCAGCAGGCTGTGCGTGTCGTCGTGCTCGACCGCTGCCGCTCCCCCGATCCGCAGCCACCGCGCAATGTTGGAAACCATGGGCCGGATGACGGACAGTCCGTCCGCTCCCCCGAAGAGCGCCGAGTGCGGATCGTGTTCGACCACCTCGGGTTCGAGGTCGGCTCCTTCCGGGATGTAGGGCGGGTTGGCGACCACCAGGTCGACACTGCCTTCGAGGTTGGTGAGCAGCATGCGGTCGGTGACATCGCCCTGGTACAGCCGGATCGGGGTGTCCCCTTCCTCCGCGCGGGTCTCGGCGTTCCGACGCGCCCAGGCGAGGGCCTTCGCTTCGAGTTCGACGGCGTGGACCTCGGCGTCGGGACGCGCATGCGCGATCGCCAGCGCCAGCGCGCCGGATCCGGTGCACAGGTCGAGGACGACCGGGTTGCGGCTGCCGTGGCGTTCGAGGAAGGCCAGCGCCCACCCGAGCAGCAGTTCCGTCTCGGGTCGCGGGACGAACACCCCCGGCCCCACTGCCAGGTCGATCTCCCCCATCGGCGAGGTGCCGGTGATGTACTGCAGAGGAATCCGCTTCGCCCGTTGTTCGACCATCGAGCGGTAGGCGTCGATGGTCGTCGCCTCGACGAGCGGGACCAGACCGAGTCGCCCGCGCTCGATGCCGAGCAGGTGCGCTGCGAGAAGTTCGGCGTCGACCCGGGGACTCGGGACTCCGGCTTCCTCGAGGACCGATGCCGCTTCGATGATGGCCAGACGCAGAGGTTGACGACTCACGCGTCCAGGGTGCCACGTGGTCACGAAGCCGATACGAATAGGTCAAGAACGTCCCAACAACTGCCACATGCCCATAGCGTCCGAAGGGTTCGGGGACCAACGAAAGGACTCTCAATGATCCTGTCAAGCCGCCACCGCGGTGACCGGCACAGTCGGTTGCCAGGTGCGGTGGTCGCGGAGCAGAGCATAGAGAACGTCCACGCGCCGCCGAGCCAGGCAGATCGTGGCCTGGACGGGACGCTTACCTTCGGCACGTTTGCGCTGATAGTAGGCGCGAGAGGCGGGGTCGCAGCGGACCGCGGTCAACGCCGACATGTACATCACCCGGCGCAGGCGCCTGCTGTAGCGCTGAGGGGTGTGCAGACGCCCGGTGCGTTTACCCGAATCCCTGGGTCGCGGCGCCAATCCGGTCCAGGCAGCGAGCTGATCGGCCGATCCGATCAGGGCGGGGTCACCGACTGCGGCAAGGAATTCGGCGCCGAGCCGGAATCCCATACCCGGCAAGCTCAGGATCACTTCGGCCAGAGGGTGACGGCGAAATCGGGCCTCGATCTCCGCGTCCACGGCCCTGATACGTGCGTCGAGATCGATCACCGCCTGCGCCAATTCGGCGACCAGTTCGGCAGCGACATCTTCCCCCGGCAACCGCACGGTCTGCGCCTTCGCAGCGGTGACCGCGGCCCGGGCGATCGATTCGGCGTGGCGCACCCCGGCCCCGGTGAGCATCGTGGCCAGTCGGGCCGCACCGACGCGGCGGATCGCTTTCGGTCGCTGGTAGCGGGCCAGCAGCACCACCCAGCCCCGGTCCGAGGAGATCTGCGCGACGCGTTCGAGGCCGGGGCAGATCGCGACGAGTTGTTGACGCAGCCGGTTGATGGTCCGGGTACGGTCGGCGACCAGATTGGTGCGGTGGCCGGTGAGCATCTGCAGCTCACGGATCAACTCGTCGTCGGGACGCAGAACGGGCAGGTCCGACCGCATCCGGGACTGATCGGCGATCACTCGGGCGTCGCGGGCGTCGGTCTTGGCTTCGCCGCCGCGGTAGACCGACGATGCCTGCCACACCGAACGTCCGGACAGGTAGCGCACCGGTTTCCCGGCGTCGGCCAGCACAGTCAGCAACAAGGTGACGTAGGCGGTGGTCAGATCCACCGTCCACGACACCGTCTCGGCGAGGGCGTCGATCTCGGTGATCACCGCACGGATCGTTGCTTCGTCGTTGTCGCATCGCCGCGACAGCACCACCGTCCCGGAGGTGTCGAGTACGCATATCCAGTGGTGTTCTTTGCCGACGTCGACTCCTGCCCACAGTTGCGAACCGGTCATCGGATTTCCTCGTTTTCGCTTGTGTTCCGGCCTGGCCCCGATGGACGCCTCCGCCGGCATTTCCTTAAACAAGCGATCATTCGCAGATCTCAATCAGCGGTCCGAGGTGTCCAGACAGGTCGGGTGGCCAGTCCTTTCAAGCCCCACTCGAGAGTGGGCAAACCTTATGCAGCCTCGCCCGGCCCGCCCGGGTTACAGCTCAACGTAACTCTCACGAAGTAACTGCACCTACGAACTTAAGGAGTGCTTATGACGAAGACATCACGTGCCCTGCGCGCAGCTGCTGTGGTCGCGATGGGTGGAGCGGCCGCCTTCGCCGGGGCCGGAACCGCCACTGCCGCGCCGATCGATATTCAGCCGACTCCATTGCTGTGCCCGGCCGGAATCGCGGAAACACAGTCGTTGACATATACCGAGAACAAGGCAGTCGAAGGGGACGAACTCTTCTACGCGATCAACCAGAAAAGTGTCGGCGGTGCCACGGTCTCGTGGATCAACGTCAACACCGGGGCGACCGGAAATGCGACGCTGGAATCGAACCCGGCAGTGTTCGGCGTGCCCACCGCTCTGACCGAACCCGAAGCTGGAACTGTGCTGTCTGCGATCTGGGGCATGCACGAGAACGAAGCGGGAGAGCAGTGCTTCCTGCTCCCGGGTATCGACATCGCCCAGGTGCCCGGCGAAACCGACGACTGAGCTGATTCCCCGGACGTAGCCCGGTTCGTGGCGTTATTCCGCCGCGAGCCGGGCTTCTCTGTCTGCCGCGCCGAGCGCGTCGAGCAGGGCCTCCATCTCGCCGTCGAGGACCGCGTCGAGGTTGTGGGACTTGAAGCCGATGCGGTGATCGGTGATCCGGTTCTCCGGGAAGTTGTAGGTGCGGATGCGCTCCGACCGGTCGACGGTCCGGACCTGGCTGGCGCGCCCCGCCGATGCCTCGGCCTCGGCCGCCTCTTCGGCCGCCGCCTGCAGGCGCGCCGCGAGGACCTGCATCGCGCGGGCCTTGTTCTGCAGCTGCGAGCGTTCGTTCTGGCAGGTCACCACGATGCCGGTGGGAAGGTGCGTGATGCGCACGGCAGAATCGGTGGTGTTGACACCCTGACCACCCTTGCCGGACGACCGGTAGACGTCGATGCGCAGGTCGCTCTCGTCGATCTGCACCTGCTCGACCTCGTCGGGCTCGGGGTAGACGAAGACGCCGGCCGCGGAGGTGTGCACGCGTCCCTGCGACTCGGTGACGGGCACACGCTGGACGCGGTGCACGCCGCCCTCGAACTTCAGGCGGGACCACACGCCGTCGCGCACGTCGGTCCGCGACTTGATCGACAGCGTGACGTCCTTGTAACCGCCGAGATCGGAGTAGGTGGCACCGAGGACCTCGACGCGCCAACCGGCACGTTCGGCGTAGCGCGTGTACATCCGGGTGAGATCGCCGGCGAACAGGGCGGATTCCTCGCCGCCCTCACCGGACTTGACCTCGAGGACCACGTCGTCGCTGTCGTGCGGGTCGCGCGGGGCGAGCAGGTCGGTGAGCGAGCGGTCGAGCTCGGCGACCTGCGCCTCGAGGTCGTCGACCTCGGATGCGAAAGTCGCGTCGTCGGCGGCGAGTTCGCGCGCCGCCCCGAGGTCCTCGCGGGCCTGCTTCAGAGCGTTGTAGGTCGACATCACGGGGGCGAGTTCGGCGAACCGCTTGCCCACCCGACGCGCTGCCGCAGGATCGTCGTGCAGCGACGGGTCGGACAGCTGCTGCTCCAGACCCGCGTATTCGGCCAGGATGTCGTCGATGGCCGACGGCTTGGTCTGCCCCGCCATGAGTGTGCTCCGCTCTGATTTCGGTCTTGCAATGAAAAAGCCGACGCCCGGCCTGCACGAGGGCAGTACCGGGCGTCGGCGTGACAGCTAGCTGTCGGAAGCGGCCTTCTTCGGCGCACGCTTGCCGTAGCGAGCCTCGAAGCGCGCGACGCGTCCACCGGTATCGAGGATCTTCTGCTTGCCGGTGTAGAACGGGTGGCAGTTGGAGCAGACTTCGACGTTGATACGTCCCGACTCCTTGGTGCTGCGCGTCTCGAACGTGTTACCGCAACCGCAGACGACGGTCGTCGTCACGTAGTTGGGGTGGATTCCTGCCTTCATGGTGTCCCTTTCATGGCCGCCGGGTCGCCTTCGCGGGTCGAAGACGTGAACCGGAGCCGGACTGAGCCTGCCGATTATGCCAAACGTAGGGCCCCGGGAGGAAATTCCCCGGGGCGCCGACGTCAGTCGTCGAGTGCCCCCGGTGCGGTCTTCGCCACATTCATGAGGAACTCGATGTTCGTCTTGGACTTCTTGAGCCGGTCGATGAGCAGATCGATCGCCTGGTGCGAATCGAGGCCCGAAAGCACGCGGCGGAGCTTGTGCACCACGGCGAACTCGTCGGGGCTCATGAGCAGCTCGTCCTTGCGGGTACCGGACGGGTTGACGTCGACCGCCGGGAACACGCGCCGCTCGGCGATCTTCCGGTCGAGCTTGAGCTCGGCGTTACCCGTGCCTTTGAACTCCTCGAAGATCACTGTGTCGCCGGTGGAACCGGTCTCGACCATCGCGGTGGCGATGATCGTGAGCGATCCGCCGTTCTCGATGTTGCGGGCGGCACCGAGGAAACGCTTCGGCGGGGACAGCGCGGTCGAGTCGACACCACCGGAGAGGATGCGTCCGGATGCCGGCGACGAGTTGTTGTACGCGCGGCCGAGACGGGTGATGGAGTCGAGGAGCACCACGACGTCCTGGCCCATCTCCACGAGACGCTTCGCACGCTCGATGGCGAGCTCGGCGACCGAGGTGTGATCCGACGGCGGCCGGTCGAAGGTCGAGGCGATGACCTCACCCTTCACCGAACGCTGCATGTCGGTGACCTCTTCGGGACGCTCGTCGACGAGCACGACCATCAGGTAGCACTCGGGGTTGTTGACGGCGATCGCGTTCGCGATGTCCTGGAGGACGGTGGTCTTACCGGCCTTCGGCGGCGACACGATGAGTGCACGTTGACCCTTACCGATCGGCATGACCAGGTCGATCACGCGCGTGGTGAGGATGTTCGGCTGGGTCTCGAGGCGCAGTCGCTGGTTGGGGTACAGCGGCGTGAGCTTGTTGAACTCGGGGCGGCGCTTGGCCGAGTCGACCTCGCGCCCGTTGACGGTGTCGAGACGAACCAGCGGGTTGAACTTCTGACGCTGGTTGCCTTGCTCGCCCTCACGGGGGACCCGCACGGCGCCGGTGATGGCGTCGCCGCGGCGCAGGCCGTTCTTGCGCACCATGTTCATCGACACGTACACGTCGTTCGGGCCGGCGAGGTAGCCGGAGGTGCGGACGAACGCGTAGTTGTCGAGGACGTCGAGGATGCCGGCGACCGGCTGCAGGACGTCGTCCTCGCGGATCTCGGGCTCGCGCGAGTCCGAACCGCTCTCGCCGCGGTCGCGTCCACGACGACGCTCACGGAAGCGACGACCCCGGCGACCGCGGCCACCTTCCTCGTCGTCTCCCCCACGGTTGTCCTGGCCCTGGCGCGGACCCTGGTTACCGCCGTCGCGATCGCCGGCGTCCTGGTTGCGGTCGCCCTGGTTGCGGTCGCCCTGGTTGCGGTCACCCTGGTTACGGTCGCCCTGGTTACGGTCGCGGCGCGAGGAGCCGTCGCCGGAGTTACGGTCCTGGCCACGCTCGCGGTGCGAGTCGCGATCCTGGACCTTGTCGCGCTGCGAGTCGCGATCCTGGCGACCGTCCTCGGACGCGTCGGCACCCTCGGTCTGCTGGTTCTGGTCGGCGTTGTCGCCACCGCGGCGTCCGCGACGGCCACGGCCGCGGCGGTTACCGTCGGATTCGTTGTCGCCACTGGGGGTCTGGCCGCCCTGCGGCTTCTCCTGCGAGCTTTCTTCACCGTGCTTCACGTCGGCCTTCTGCTCGGCCTGTTCGGCGTCGGCCTTCTGCTCGGCCGGTGCGGCGTCGGCCTTCTGCTCGGGCGCGGCGGTCTCGTCGGTGGCGGCACGGCCACGGCGACCGCGGGTGCCACGCGAGGATGCTCCCTCGGGCTTGCCGGCAGTCTCGGGCTTCCCCGCCGTCTCGGGCTTCGCTGCCGCGTCGGTCTTCTCGGGGGCAGCGGTCTTCTCGGCTGCAGGCTGCTCGGCAGGTGCGGCGGCGCCGCCTCCCTGCTTCTCCTTGATCGCAGCGATGAGATCACCCTTGCGCATCCCGGAGGTGCCCTTGATTCCGAGCTCGGCGGCAAGAGTCCGCAACTCGGCAAGCACCATGCCCGAAAGGCCTGCTCCGCGGCGACCGCGCGTGGTCGTCCGGCTACCGGCCTCGGGAATGTCGAGAGCAGGTGTAGTGATCAGGTCCGTATCTGTCACGGAGATCCTTCCTTCCCTCGCTCGCTCATGCGCAGCAGAGGGTTCGTCCCGCAGATCAGTTCGTCCACTGAGCTGGGATTTGCCGTACGAGTTCAGGGAAAACGAACGGTCGGCACGTCCGCCACCACACCGAAATCCGGTAGGTGCGGTCTGTCCCCCTCCCGGATCCGGGAGCAGGTGAGGATCGATCCAGGCTCGACGCCCCGATGGAGCTGGAGTGATTACCCTGGAGAATCCGGCGACTGATACGCACGACGTGCGGACACCCCACAGAATAGCGACGATCTGTACGTAGAGCAAGAATCGCCGTGCCGGATGGGACGTGTGTGTTGCACCACCCGTCGACCTCCATCCGGCACCATCCGTCGGTCCCCCAGCACTGCGCGTCTACTCAGTCGACCTGGACGCCCTCGGCGATCTCGAGTTCGAGCACCGTCAGTTCGTCGGCCTCGGCGGCGGCCCGCAGTTCGTCGGGCAGCGCGGAGGTCGTGAGCGCGAGCACGGTCGGCCCGGCACCCGAGACGACGGCGGGGATGCCCGCCTCGCGCAGTGCGGCCACCCATTTGGTGGTGAGCGGGAGTGCGGGTGCCCGCTGAGCCTGGTGGAGCAGATCCTGCGTTGCCGGCATCAGCAGCTCGGGCCGCTCGGTGAGCGCGACGACCGCGAGAGCCGCTCGGCTGACGTTGAACGCCGCGTCCCGATGTGGGACGAGTTCGGGCAGCAGGCCCCGGGTGTGGGCCGTCGACGAACGGACCGACGGGACGAAGGCGTACGCCTTGATGTCCGGGTGCACACGCAGGCTCACCGCGCGGTAGGTCCGCTGTTCGGAGTCGACTTCGACCTCGGTCCACGACACCACTGCCCCACCGAGGACGCTCGCGGAGGCGTTATCGGGATGGCCCTCGAACTCGGAGGCGAGCTGCACGAGCTGCTCGTCGTCGAGGACGCGCTCGGGAGCGATCTTGCGGACGAGCCCATTGGCCGCTGCCAGTCCTCCCACCGCCGCCGAGGCGGAGGATCCCAGGCCACGCGAGTGTGGGATGACGTTGTGGCACACGACGTCCAGTCCGTCCGCCCACACACCGGCGGCCTCGAGTCCCCGCTCGACGGCACGGACCACGAGATGGGAGGGTCCCCACGGAACCTCCTGGGCGCCTTCCCCCTCCACCTTCACGTCGAGCCCGGAAGCCGTTGTCGTGACGGTGATCTCGTCGTACAGACCGAGGGCGAGCCCCAGACAATCGAAGCCGGGACCGAGATTCGCGCTCGAAGCGGGAACCCGTGCCGTCACCGAAAGCCCCACGGGCAACGTCTGCGTCATGTCCTGATTCCCAACGGAGGAAGGCGTGGCGGTCAACTCAGGCCAACTCGAGCGCGGAGGCGACCGCGACCGGGTCGACCGGGATGGGCTCGACCACGGGCACGTCGCGCAGGGCCGTATCGGGGTCCTTGAGACCGTTGCCGGTCACGGTGCACACGACCTTCAGGCCCCGCTCGAGCCAGCCTTCCTTGCTCGCGGCGAGCAGACCTGCGATGGAGGCGGCCGAGGCCGGCTCGACGAAGATCGACTCGGACTTCGCGAGCAGCCGGTACGCCTCGAGGATCTCCTCGTCGGTCGCCGCACGGAATGCGCCGTTCGACTCCTCCTTGGCGGCCACCGCGCCGTTCCACGATGCGGGAGCGCCGATGCGGATGGCGGTCGCGATGGTCTCGGGATCCTTCACCGGATGGCCGAGGACGAGCGGCGCGGCACCAGCGGCCTGGACGCCGAGCATGCGCGGGCGGCGCGTGCTGAGGCCGTCGGCGGCGTACTCGCTGTAGCCCTTCCAGTAGGCGGTGATGTTGCCGGCATTGCCGACGGGCAGCACATGCACGTCGGGGGCGTCGCCGAGCGCGTCGACGATCTCGAAGGCGGCAGTCTTCTGGCCCTCGATACGCACCGGGTTCACGGAGTTGACCAGACCGATGGTGGAGAACTCCGCGGTGGTCTTGCGTGCCAGTTCCAGACAATCGTCGAAGTTACCCTCGACCTGCACGATCTTCGCGCCGTGCATGACGGCCTGGGCGAGCTTGCCCATCGCGATCTTGCCCTGCGGGACGAGAACCGCGCAGCCGATGCCGGCGCGCGCGGCGTAGGCGGCGGCCGAGGCCGAGGTGTTGCCGGTGGACGCGCACAGCACCGCCTGCTTGCCGGTCGCGAGGGCCTCGGTGACCGCCATGGTCATACCGCGGTCCTTGAACGAGCCGGTGGGGTTGAGACCCTCGACCTTGACATGCACCTCGCAGCCGGTGATCTCCGACAGGCGCGGAGCCGGGAGCAGCGGCGTGCCACCCTCGCGCAGCGTGACCGTCTTCCAGTCGTCACCGATCGGCAGGCGCGAACGGTACGCCTCGATCAGGCCCGGCCACGGCGTGTGTACGGGGGTGGTGTTCTTCTCGGCCGCGCTCATTCGGCGGATCCCTCCAGTCTCAGGACGCTGGTCACAGCGATCACGGATTCGAGTTTGTCGAGCGCTGCGACGGTATCCGCCAGCGCACGGTCGGTGGCTTGATGGGTGAGTACCACCAGACGGGCAGCGTCGCCCGCGCCTTCCTGGCGGACCGCTGCGATGCTCACGCCCCGCGTGGCGAACTCGGCGGCGACCGCGGAGAGCACGCCGGCCCGGTCGGCGACCTTCAGATTGACGTAGTAGCGGGTGAGGATGTCACTCATGGGCGCGATTTCCAGCTGCGCGTACTTCGATTCACGCGGACCACGACCGCCCTGCACCCGATTGCGGGCGGCCATCACGAGATCGCCCATCACGGCGGAGGCGGTGGGGGCGCCACCGGCACCCTGGCCGTAGAACATGAGCCGACCCGAGGACTCCGCTTCGACGACGACGGCGTTGAACGCACCGTTGACCGAGGCCAGCGGGTGCTCGCGGGGCACGAGGGCCGGGTAGACCCGGGCGGACACGCGGTCCTTGCCGTCGACGGACGGGACGCGCTCGCACAGCGCGAGCAGCTTGATCGTGCAGTTGAGCGCGCGCGCCGAGGTGAGGTCGGCGGCGGTGATCGAGGAGATGCCCTCGCGGTAGACGTCGGCGGCCGTCACGCGGGTGTGGAAGGCGATCGACGCGAGGATCGCCGCCTTCGAGGCGGCGTCGAAGCCTTCGACGTCGGCGGTGGGATCGGCCTCGGCGTATCCGAGGCGGCCCGCCTCGGCGAGCGTCTCGCCGTAGTCGGCGCCCGTCTCGTCCATGGCCGAGAGGATGTAGTTCGTGGTGCCGTTGACGATGCCGACGACCCGGTTGACCTTGTCGCCCGCGAGCGACTGGGTAAGCGGGCGGATCACCGGGATCGCGCCGGCCACGGACGCCTCGAAGTACAGGTCGACGTTGCGGGCCTCGGCCACCTCGGCCAGTTCGCCGGTGTAGGCGGCGAGCAGTGCCTTGTTGGCGGTGACGACGGACTTGCCGGCGTCGAGCGCCGTGCGCACGAGCTTGCGGGGCAGTTCGATGCCACCGATGAGCTCGACGACGATGTCGACGTCGTCGCGGCGGATCAGCGCCTCGGCGTTCGTCGTGACCAGTTCCGCGGGAAGACCCCGGTCGCGGGCGGCGTCGCGCACGGCGACGCCCCTCAGCTCGAGGGGGGCACCGATGCGCGCCTCCAGATCCGCGGCGTCCTCGCGGATGATCCGCGCGACCTCGGCACCGACGGTGCCATGTCCGAGAACCGCCACACCCACCGGACGCCGGCCCGAAGCATCGGTCGCCGTTACACTGGTCACTCCGAAACCTCCAAGTTGAGCAGATCTTCGAGGGTCTCGCGGCGCAGCAGAACGCGCGAGACGCCGTCCTTGACCGCCACGACGGCGGGGCGAGGAAGCAGGTTGTACCTGCTCGACATCGAGTAGCAGTATGCACCCGTCGCCGCGACCGCCAGTAAATCACCGGCTGCGACGTCTGCGGGCATCCAAGCGTCGCGGATGACGATGTCGCCGCTCTCGCAGTGCTTGCCGACGACGCGCGAGACCACCGGCTCGGCGTCGCTCACGCGGGAGACGAGGCGCGACTCGTACTCCGCCTGGTACAGCGATGTGCGGATGTTGTCGCTCATGCCGCCGTCGACGCTGATGTAGCGGCGGACGTGCCCGGAACCGACCTCGACGTCCTTGAGGGTTCCCACCTCGTAGAGCGTCACTGTGCCCGGTCCGGCGATGGCGCGGCCCGGTTCGACCGCGAGGGTCGGGGCCGGCAGCCCGGCGAGCGCGGACTCGGTGCGGACGATGTCGCCCAACTTCGCCGCGAGGTCGGCGACCGGCGGCGGGTCGTCGCTCGGCACGTACGAGATGCCCAGACCACCGCCGAGATCGACGATGTTCATCTGCGAGGTCTTGTCGACACCGAACTCGGCGACGATGTCGCGCAGCAGGCCGATGACGCGGTGGGCGGCCAGTTCGAAGCCGTCGACATCGAAGATCTGCGAGCCGATGTGGCTGTGCAGGCCGACGAGGCGGAGATTGTCGGCCGCGAAGACGCGGCGCACGGCCTGCATGGCGTTGCCACCGGCGAGCGAGAGCCCGAACTTCTGGTCCTCGTGCGCGGTGGAGATGAACTCGTGGGTGTGGGCCTCGACGCCCACGGTCACGCGGATGAGCACGTCCTGGACGACACCGGCCTCACCGGCGACCGCGTCGAGCCGGTCGATTTCGGCGAGCGAGTCGAGCACGATGTGCCCGACCCCGGCGGTCACGGCGGCCTGCAGTTCGCGGACGGACTTGTTGTTGCCGTGCATCGCGATCTTCCCGGCGGGGAATCCGGCGTGCAGGGCCACGGCGAGCTCACCGCCGGACGCGACGTCGAGCGAGAGCCCTTCCTGATGAACCCACCGTGCGATCTCGCTGCACAGGAACGCCTTCGACGCGTAGTGCACCTTCGCCGACGGGCCGAAGGCCTCGGCGATCTCCCGGCAGCGGGAGCGGAAGTCGTCTTCGTCGACGACGAACAGCGGGGTGCCGTACTTCTCGGCGAGCTCGGTCACCGGGATACCGGCGATGCGCATGACGCCGTCCTCGCCGCGCGCGGCATTGCGGGGCCACACGTGCGGGGCCAGCGCGTTGAGCGCCGCGGTGTCGGCCGGGCGCTCGGGCAGGTTGGGGGCGTGCGGGATCTGGGCGTGACGCGGTCCCGCGGGGTGCGCGTTCACATCCGCTCCGGGGCGGTGACGCCGAGCAGGCCGAGGCCGTTGGCGAGGACCTGGCGTGCGGCCGCGCACAACGCGAGTCGCGCGGTGTGCAGCGGTCCGGCCTCCTCGTCGCCCTGCGGCAGGATCCGGCAGGCGTCGTAGAAGCGGTGGTAGGTGCCCGCGAGTTCCTCGAGATAGCGGGCGACGCGGTGCGGTTCGCGCAGTTCGGCCGCCTTTGCCAGCACCCGGGGGTACTCGCCGAGGGTGCGGATGAGGTCGCCCTCGCGCTCGTGGGTGAGTAGCGAGAAGTCGGCGCCCTCGGCGGTCAGGCCGAGATCGGCGGCGTTGCGCGCGATCGACGACAGTCGTGCGTGGGCGTACTGGACGTAGTAGACCGGGTTCTCGTTCGTGGTGCTCGCCCACAGCTCGAGGTCGATGTCGATGCTCTGGTCCACCGAGGAACGCACGAGCGAGTAGCGGGCGGCGTCGACGCCGATCGCCTCGACGAGGTCGTCGAGGGTGATCACGGTGCCGGCCCGCTTGCTCATCCTCACGGCCTCGCCGCCACGGACGAGGTTGACCATCTGGCCGATCATCACCTCGACGGTGTCGGGGTCGTCGCCGAACGCCGCCGCGGCGGCCTTCAGACGCGCGATGTAGCCGTGGTGGTCGGCACCGAGCATGTAGATGCACAGGTCGAAGCCGCGCGAGCGCTTGTCCTGGAAGTAGGCGATGTCGCCGGCGATGTAGGCGGCGTTGCCGTCGGACTTGATGACGACACGGTCCTTGTCGTCGCCGTAATCGGTGCTCTTGAGCCACCACGCGCCGTCGTCGAAGTACAGATTGCCCGACGCCTTCAGGGTCTCGACGGCCTTCTCGACGGCTCCGCTCTCGAAGAGGGAGTTCTCGTGGAAGTACACGTCGAAGTCGACGCCGAACTCGTGGAGGGTGCGCTTGATGTGCGCGAACATCAGGTCCACGCCGATCGAGCGGAACGTCTCGTGCCGCTCGTCCTCGGGGAGCTCGAGGGCGTCGGGGCGCTGCTCGAGCACGGAGGAGGCGATGTCGACGATGTACGCGCCGGCGTAGCCGTCCTCGGGGGCGGGCTGTCCGAGTGCGGAGGCGATGAGCGACCGGGTGAAGCGGTCGATCTGCGCGCCGTGGTCGTTGAAGTAGTACTCGCGGGTGACCTCGCCACCCTGGGCGGTGAGGATGCGTCCGAGCGCGTCGCCGACCGCGGCCCAGCGGGTGCCACCGAGGTGGATCGGGCCGGTGGGGTTGGCGGAGACGAACTCGAGGTTGATCCTCGTGTTCGCGAGGTCGCTGCCGGTGCCGTAGGCGGCGCCCTCGGCGAGCACCTTCGCCACGATCGCTCCCTGGGCGTCGGCGGCGAGCCGGATGTTGAGGAAGCCGGGGCCCGCGACCTCGGCGGAGTCGATGCCGTCGGCGGCGGTCAAGGCTTCGGCGAGCCAGGTGGCGAGTTCGCGGGGATTGACGCCGACCTTCTTCGCAACCTGCATCGCGACGTTGGTCGCGTAGTCGCCGTGCTCCGGATTGCGCGGGCGCTCGACGGTGAGGGTCTCGGGAAGAACGGACGCGTCGAGACCACGGTCGGTGAGGACACCGGCGGCGGTTCCGCGGAGCAGCTGAGCAAGGTCGGAGGGAGTCACAGGTGTCCATCCTATTGGCTGGTCGATCGCGGCGCCGACGCTCCCCCTACCGGCAGCTCCGGGCACCGCGCGAGAGCACGCCCGTAGAGTTGTGGGTGTTTGTGCGCCCGATGGGCGCGCGTCCGCCTGTCCACCCGTCGAAAGAGCACACAGCGATGCCCAGCGGTTCGGTTAGTGGCGGCTCCGGTAACAAGAAGACCGGAGCCAAGTCGTCGAAGGCCATTCAGGCCGCCAAGAAGAAGAGCGGCGGCGCTCGCGGGGTCCCCGCGCAGCGTCAGATCCCGTGGTTGACGATCGGCGGCGTGGCCCTGGTCGTCGTGCTGGTCGCCGTGATCGCTGTGAGCCTGATCCCGAAGTACCAGAACCAGCAGGAGATGTCGGCATGGACGCCGTCGGAGTCCAACCAGGACCCGTCGGACGACATCGAGGGCGTGCTGAAGATGGAGTACCCGGCCGGTGTGCACGTCGCGCCGGGCCAGCGCGTCGCGTACGACCAGTCGCCGCCGTTCGGTGGCCCTCACGACTCCGTCTGGGCGACCTGCACCGGAACGGTCTACGAGCAGCCTGTGCGGAACGAGAACATGGTGCATTCGCTCGAGCACGGCGCCGTGTGGGTGGCATACAACCCCGATCTGCTCGACGACGCCGCGGTCGACACGCTCCGCGCGAAGGTCGACGGCCGCACCTACATGATGATGTCACCGTATCCGGGACTCGAGGCTCCCGTCTCACTGCAGTCGTGGGGTCACCGGCTCGAGGTCGACAGCGTCGACGACGAGCGCATCGACCAGTTCATCAGCGCGCTGCGCCTGAACCAGTACACCTACCCCGAGGTGGGTGCGAGCTGCTCGACGATCCCCGGTTCGTTCGATCCGGCGACCCCGCCGGCCTTCGACGCCTCCGAGCCCGGCCCCGACGCGGTGCCTATGAACGCGGAGACCGCCGGCGACATGCAGCAAGCACCGGCCGGGAGCTGACGATGAGCGAGACCTCCTCGGACATCTCCACCCCAGAGCGCGGTGGGCACAACCGGCTGCTGCTGGTGCTGCTCACCGTCGCTGCGGTCGCCGTCGGTTTCCTCGCGGGGTTCCTGTCCCGGATCCCCTTCGAGGACTCCGCGCAGGCGGCGCCGGAGGCCGGCTCGGTGGACGTCGGATTCGCGCAGGACATGATCGTGCACCACGACCAGGGCGTCGAGATGGCCGCCGTGGTGGTCTCCAATTCGGAGGACGATCGGATCCGCAACATCGCGTACGACATCCTCACCACCCAGCAGAACCAGATCGGTCAGATGCAGGGCTGGTTGTCGCTGTGGGGACAGCCGGCGCTGCCGACGGGCGAGTACATGGAGTGGATGACGGAGACGGGTCACGGGCACGGTGATCACGGCACGACCGCCGAGTCCGAGGATTCGGACGGCTCGCACCTGATGCCGGGTATGGCGACCTCCGAGGATCTCGCGAATCTCCGGGCCGCGCGCGGTCCCGAACTGGACGTGCTCTTCCTCCAGCTGATGCTGCGCCACCACGAGGGTGGTCTGCCGATGATGGAGTACGGCGAGCAGTACGCGAGCACCTCGGCGGTGCGCAATCTGGCGGGCACGATGGTCGCGACGCAGCAGGGCGAATCGGATCTGATGAGGTCGCTGCTCGCCGAGCGCGGCGCCGAACCGCTGCCCCTCAACTGAGCCTTCGCGCGGCGAAACTGCGACTTCGGGCCGAAAACCGGCTCTGACCTGGCGATGTGGAGTTGAGCGCTCGATGCGCTAGGCTAACTCCCGCACCTCCGGTCATCCGGTGGTCCGGATGCCCTCGTAGCTCAGGGGATAGAGCGCTTGCCTCCGGAGCAAGAAGTCGCAGGTTCGAATCCTGCCGAGGGCACCACGAAGGCCCCGCTTCTCACGAAGCGGGGCCTTCGGTGTTCCAGGGGTCTTCGGTGTCCCAGAGCCGGTCAGTTTCCGGTGGTGAAGGGTGTGGGATCGAAGTAGTCGCGGCAGGCCGCGATCTTCCCGTCGACGATCTCGAAGACGCCCGTGACGGGCAGCTCGATCGTCCGGCCGTTCATCGTGAACACATCGGTGCGTTCGTTGAGCACGACGTTGCCGGAGACCGCCTGGTGGTGGATGCGGTAGTCGATGGCCCCGAAGGACGTCACGAAGCCCACGATGTACTTCTCGATCGCCGCGCGGCCGCGGATCGGTTCCATCGGGATGTTGTGGAAGACCGCATCCTCGGCGAAGAAGGCCGCGAGCTCGGCAGGATCGGGATCGGCCCAGCGACGGCAGAACTCGGTGACCAGCTCGTCGGGGCTCATCGGGTCTGCACGCGCGCGAAGCGGGCGGGTTCCGCACCGGGCACGCGACGGACCCGTCCCCGCTCGATGAGCTGCCGGACGTGCGCCGAGCCTTCTGCGAGCGCCATCCTCTTGCCGTGCAGGGGGGTCTCGTCCCACGGCCGGTACCAGCGCATGCGGGCGGTGGCCTCCCACAGCGTGAGTTCCTCGTCGCCGAACGCGTCGTAGAGATCGTCGAGGCGCTGGTCGTGGTGGGCGATCAATTCGCCGACGCGGTTCGGCAGGTCGTCGATCTGCCGCCGGTGCGCGGGCAGTGCGCGTCGCACGGGCAGGTCGGCGACCGCGCGCAGCGAGTCGAGGTACTCCCCCAGTGCGTCGCGTTGCGGCAGAGGGAAATCGAACTCGCCGACGTGCGGGGTCGTGGTCGCGAGGACGTGGTCGCCGCTGAACAGCACGCCGTGTTCCTCGAGCAGGAAACACGCGTGGCCGGCGGTGTGGCCGGGGGTCAGCACGGTGCGCAGGGACCGCCCGGTCAGCGGGATCGTCTCGTCGGCACCGAGTTTGCGGTCGGGCAGCGCGTCGGGACGGCCGACCGCCGGTACGAGGGTGGCGAGCGACTCCTCGATCGCGTCCTCGGGTGCCCCTGCGCGGCGCAGCAGTTCGGCTTCCTGGGGACGGCGGTCGTCGTCGGAGAGCATGACCTCGAGGTGGGCGAAGTCGGCCTCGTTCATCGCGACCCAGCACCCGGAGGCCTCCCGGATGCGTCCGGTGAGCCCGACGTGGTCGGGGTGGAAGTGGGTGACCACCACGCCCTCGACGTCGGTGACCGACAGGCCCGCCGTGGCCAGGCCGTCCTGCAGCGCCGCCCACGACCGGTCGTCGTTCCAGCCGACGTCGACGAGGACGACGCCACGCGGGGATTCCATCACGTAGACCTGGGTGTCGCCGACCGGCAGGTCCGCCACCGGGACGGGAACGACGTGGATGCCGTCCCCGATATCACGCGCTTCGGCCATGGTGATGCCTCTCGATCATGATGACTTTCGTTCGAAAGCTACAACAATGAATTCAACTATTACCCTGCGCGGGCTCGATGATCGCCACGATCGATCGGATCTCCCCCGCCGGGATGTCGAAGTGCTCGGTCACCGCGACCGACGTCTCGGCGCCCGGACGTGCTGCGATGTCCAGGACGAACCGCGCGACGATACTGTGGTGCCATTCGCGGAACTGCAGGTCGCGGACGCGGCGGATGGGCCGGTATTCCGGGCCGTTCTCGAGGCGGTCGCGGATCTCGATGCCGCTGTCGCCGGTGCGTTCCCCGTTCTCGACCCGCCAGGCGTCCTCGGCGAGCCGGACGTGGGACGCGTCGTGGCTGACCAGGGATCGGATGTATGCGCGTGCCATCGCGGCGCGGGGGCTGTCGGTCGGCCCGGTGGCGTGCGCGGCCAGCGCGGCCATCACCTCCGGTGCCCAGTCTGCGCGGCAGATCACGAGGTCGGGCAGATACGGGTGCGGCCGGTTGTATTCGAGTTCGCTGCCGTCGATCCGCGCGCAGTGCAGACCCGCAGCGCGCGCGACCGCGACCGGCGCCGCCGAATCCCACTCCCACTGACCTCCGGCGTGGATGTAGGCGTCGGCCTCCCCGCGGACCACCGCCATGGCCTTGGCACCGGCCGACCCCATCCGGATCAGATCGGCACCGAGATCGCGGGCCAGATCGAAGACGAAGGTGGGCGGCCTGCTCCCGCTGATGACGATGCGGGGGCGACGGCGGGCCGGCCGCGGCGCCGGGACCGGATCTGCGGTGCTGTGGACGACGCCGATCGCCGGTTGCGCGACCGCGGCGGCGGTGAGCCCTCGTCCTGCCTCCCAGAGCGCGATGTGGACCGCCCAGTCGACATGGTCGGGCATCCCGTACTCCTTCGACCCGTCGAGCGGGTCGATGATCCAGACGCGGTCGGCGCCGACCCGGGCCGGATCGTCCGCGGATTCCTCCGAGAGCACCGCGTCGCCGGGCCGCGCGGTCGCCAGCCGTTCGAGGATGTAGGTGTTGGCGGCGTGGTCGCCGCGCCGGCCCAGCTCGCGCCCGGTAAGGGCATCCGATTCGATGGCGCGGACCGTGAGCAGCAGTTCACCTGCGCCGGAAGCCGTCTCGGCCGCGAGCCGAGCGTCGTCGCTGTTGTCGTGCGTCATGGCCTCAACAATTCCACGACGAGGCCCGCCTGCACGGCAGGCGTGCCGTCGTGGGGGCGCACGACCAGCTCGGGATCGGACGGTGGTTCGTAGGGATCATCGACGCCGGTGAAACCGGTGATCTCACCGGCACGTGCCCGCGCGTACATGCCCTTCGGGTCGCGGGCCTCGCAGTCGGCGAGCGGCGTATCGACGAAGACCTCGACGAACCGGATCCCGGACTCCTCGTGCTGCCGGCGGATGCGGTCGCGGTCCTGACGGTAGGGACTGATGAGCGCGCAGATCGCGACGAGTCCGGCGTCGGCCATCAGCTGTGCGACCGCACCGACGCGGCGGACGTTCTCCGCGCGGTCCTCCGGACCGAAGCCGAGGTCGGCGTTGAGGCCGTGCCGGAGGTTGTCGCCGTCGAGGCGGTAGGCGGGGATGCCCTCGGCGAGCAGTCGTCGTTCGAGTTCGACGGCGAGGGTGGACTTGCCGGAGGCGGACAGCCCGGTGAGCCATACCGTCGCCCCGGCCCTCCCCCGTTCGGGCCGTGAGACCGCCGCCGAGTGCCAGACCACCGCCGTGTCGGCGAGTGTCGGGCCGGTGATCGTTCCGGCCGCGACGGTGTTGCCGGTGCGTTCGTCGACGAGCACGAAGCTTCCGGTGGTGCGGTTGCGCCGGTAGGGGTCGAACAGCAGCGGCTGTTGCGTCCACAATTGCACGCGGCCGATCTCGTTGAGACCGAGCGTCGTCGCGGCCTCGTCGCGGTGCAGGCTGTTGACGTCGAGGCGGTAGTCCAGCCGCGCGACCCGCGCGGTGGTCGAGCGCGTGGTGTGCAGCAGGGCGTAGCGGGCGTCCGGATCGAGGGCGGAGCGTTCGTCGAACCAGCACACCATGGCGTCGATCTCGTGGCCGACGAGCGGACGATTGTTGGGGCGGCACAGCATGTCGCCGCGTCCGACGTCGAGGTCGTCCTCGAGTTCGACGCACACCGCCGCACCGGCGAAGGCGTGCTCGAGTTCCGTCCCGCCCGGCCCCCACAACGTTCGCACCCGCGTTCCGAAACCGGAAGGGAGAACGACCACCTCATCGCCGGGCGCGAATCCGCCGGCGGCGACCGTCCCGGCGTAGCCGCGGAAGTCGCGGTGCTCACCCTCGCCCGGCCGGATGACGTACTGCACGGGCAGTCGGGCATCGATGAGGTTGGTGTCCGACGCGATGTGGACCTGTTCGAGATGGTGCAGCAGCGAAGTCCCCTCGTACCACGGCATGTTCGCGGTGCGGGAGACGACGTTGTCGCCGTGCAGGGCGGAGACGGGAACGAAGGCGAGGTCGGGCATGTCGAGCTTCGCCGCGAGATTCCGGAACTCGTCGCAGATCTCGTCGAACCGGCTCTGCGACCAGTCCACCAGGTCCATCTTGTTGATGCACAGCACCACGTGCCGCACCCCGAGCAGCGACGCGAGAAAGGCGTGCCGGCGGGGCTGCTCGACGATGCCGTTGCGGGCGTCGACGAGGACGAGTGCCAGGTCTGCGGTGGACGCCCCGGTGACCATGTTGCGCGTGTACTGCTCGTGACCGGGAGTGTCGGCGATGACGAATGTTCTGTGCGCCGTGGCGAAATAGCGATAGGCGACGTCGATCGTGATGCCCTGTTCGCGTTCGGCGCGCAGGCCGTCGGTGAGCAGCGCGAGATCGGCGCGGTCGGCGCCGCGGTCGAGGCTCGTGCGGGGCACCGCCTCGAGTTGGTCCTCGAAGACGGCCTTCGAGTCGAACAGCAATCGGCCGATGAGCGTGGACTTGCCGTCGTCGACGCTGCCGGCGGTGGCGATGCGCAGCAGGGGGGACATCAGAAATAGCCTTCCCTCTTGCGGTCTTCCATTCCGGCGTCGGAGATCCGGTCGTCCGCCCGCGTGGCGCCGCGTTCGGTGACCCTGCTGGCGGAGACCTCGGTGACCACCTCGTCCGCGGTGGTGGCGGCGGATTCGACGCAGCCGGTGCACGTCGCGTCACCGACGGTGCGGAACCGGACGAGGCTCTCGCGCGGAGTCTCCCCGGGGAGGAGGGTAAGAAAACGGTTGTGCGCGAGCAGCATTCCGTCGCGCTCGATCACCGGTCGCCGGTGGGCGTAGTACAGGGACGGCAGGTCGACGCCCTCGTCGCGGATGTAGCGCCAGATGTCGAGTTCGGTCCAGTTGGACAGCGGGAAGACCCGCATGTGTTCGCCGCGGCGGTGCCGGCCGTTGTACAGCTGCCACAGTTCGGGTCGCTGCGCCTTCGGGTCCCACTGCCCGAACTCGTCGCGCAGGCTGAAGACGCGTTCCTTCGCGCGGGCCTTCTCCTCGTCGCGACGAGCACCCCCGAAGACGGCGTCGAATCCCCCTTCCCACAACGCGCGCAGGAGGGTTCCGGTCTGCAGCCGGTTGCGGGTCGCGTGCGGTCCGTCGTCCTCGACGGCACGCCCGGCATCGATGTCGTCCTGCACCGAGGCGACGATCGACCGGATCCCCAGGCGCTCGACGGTGCGGTCGCGGAAGTCGATCACCTCGTCGAAGTTGTGCCCGGTGTCGATGTGCAGGACGGGGAACGGCAGCGGCGCCGGCCAGAACGCCTTGGCCGCGAGGTGGAGCATCACCGCGGAGTCCTTACCACCCGAGAACAGCAGGACGGGACGGGAGAAGGTCGCGGCGACCTCGCGGAAGATGTGCACGGACTCGGCTTCGAGCGCACCGAGCAGCGAAAGTTCGTAGGTCGGTGGTCGTTGCGGTGGCACCGTGGTCACTCGCGCCCCTCTCACCCGGCTCGGTACACATGTGTACCGATGCGGTCGAAGATTACTCCGCAACAGTAGAACGAGTTTCAATTCCAGGTCAACGGGTGGTCTCCGCAGCCCTCCGTCAGCGCGGTGGCCGGTGTCCGCCGAGATCCGCGGTGATCGCATCCGCGACCGCCACGAGCGCCGCGCCGTACCGTTCGATCCCGGCGGCGTCCACCTCCCGCTCGAGGTGCAGCGTGAGCACGAGCGACTGGTGGCCGTCGGGATCGTAGGCCGGGGCGGCCACGAGGTTGACCGCCCGCTTCTCCCCCGCGGCGAAGGCGTCGGGCAGCAGCACGCGCTCGCCGGGGCTGGCCACGAGTTCCGCCAGCATCTCCCTCATCTCGGGCGCGAGGTCGTGCGAGACCACTCCCGCCATGAGCGCGTACAGGCGACGGCCGCCGGGAGTGAGGGACTCCGCCAGATAACCTGTCCGGCGACATTCGGTGACGATCCGCCACAGCTCGTCGCGGTCGACGGTCACGGGCAGGGTCGGCTCTCGCCGCAGCCACTGTTCGATGCGCTCGTCGGTGTCCCACAGCACGTACATCAGCCCCACCGGGGGCGCGAAGGGGTACACCTCCCCCACGCGTGCCGCCGCGGCCGTGCCGTGGCCACCGATGACGTCGAGCACCGCGATCCGGTCGCCGACGACCGCCGACGCAGAGCACATCACGGCGAACTCCTCGGAGAGGGCGGCGAGATGCCGGTGGGCGACCGGCCCGGACGCGAAGCCGCGCTGGGCTGCGCGTCCCGCGACGATCAGTGCCGGCCCGAGACCGTAGGTCTTGTCGACGGGGTCGCGGATCAGATAACCCGCGTCGGCGAGCACGGTGAGGATGCCCAAGCAGGTGGGCTTGCTCAGATCGAGTTCGCGCGCCAGTTCCGACAGTCCGAACCGGACGCCGGGTCGCGCGACGAGGTGGTCGAGGACCTGCACGACGCGTTCCGTGGGCGGCGACCGGCGGGCGGCTCCCGCCCCGGCGGTCGGCTTCCCTAGTGTCTCGGTCTCGCGACGAGCCATTGACCCTCCCTGGAACACGTTCTACTCTCGGCGCAACGGAAGACTACCGCAGCGGTACATATTTGGACCAGAGGAGATCGTAGTGCTCACCGATCCGCTCACCGCGGCGATAGCCGAGGCCGAGAAGCTCGTCGCCACAGCCCCGCACATCCGCACCGAACAGGACCTCGTCGAGGGATACGGATATCTGGCGGGCGGGATCTCGGCGTGCATCCACGCCACCTTCGCGTACAGCCGATCCCATCCGGTCTTCGTCACCGGCACCGGCCCCTACGCGAAGATGGGCCTCGACAATCCCGACACCCTGTACTGGGGCGCATCGATCCGCGACGACGCCGAGTACGTCGTCGCCGGGCGCCGCGGCACGACCTGCGATCTCAGTTTCCAGGTGCTGGCCGGCAACTACACCGACGCCGAGGTGCCCGGCAACGTCACGGCCTTCGACGACCGCGCGTTGACCATCGCCGACGACGGCACCTTCCAGGTGCGGTTCGGACCCGGCCCACGAGACCCGGAACGTAACTACTTCCCGCTCGCGCCCGGCTCGTCGCAGCTCGTGGTCCGCGAGGTCTACAGCGACTGGACGCAGCGCCGCGGCATGCTGAGCATCCACCGGCTCGACAGTCTCGGCACCCCGGCACCCGAACCCACCCACCAGGACGCGGTCACCCGTTACGAACGCGCCGGTCGCGCACTGGTCTCGCGGGTGAAGACCTGGCTGCAGTTCCCCGAGTGGTTCTACCTGAAGCTGCCGGTGAACACGGTCACCGAGCCGCGCCGCACCCCAGGTGGTCTCGACACGCAGTACTCATCCGTCGGGCACTACGAACTCGGCGACGACGAGGCGATGGTCCTGACCCTCCCGGCGAGCGACGCGCCCTATCTGGGCTTCCAGATCGGCAGCCTCTGGTACATCTCCCTGGACTACATCCACCACCAGACCTCCCTGAACAACAGTCAGGCGCAGGTCGATCCCGACGGGATGGTCCGGATCGTGGTCTCGGCCCGCGATCCGGGGCTGACCAACTGGGTCGAGACCCTCGGCCGCAGCCGCGGGATCCTGCAGTTCCGCTGGCAGCGCCTCGATCGCGAACTCACCGCAGCCGACGGCCCGACCGCCGAGGTGGTGCCGTTCGACCGGCTCTCCGAGGTCCTGCCCTTCCACGATTCGAACCGCATCACTCCCGAGGCCTGGGCGCAGCGCATCGCGGACCGTCAGCGGGGCGTCGCCGATCGGATGCTCGCATGAGCGCGGCAGCGGGACTGCTCCGCGACCGCGTCGTCGTGATCTCCGGTGTCGGCCCGGGACTGGGGCGCACCCTCGCGCTGCGGTGCGCCGAACAAGGCGCCGACGTGGTGCTCGCCGCCCGGACCCGGGAGCGGCTCGAGAAGGGTGCAGCGGAAGTCGAGAGCACGGGCCGCCGGGCCCTGGTCGTGCCCACCGACATCACCGACGACGAGTCCGCCGCCGCCCTTGTCGAGTCTGCGGTCTCGGAGTTCGGTGGTGTCGACGTGCTCGTCAACAACGCGTTCTCCGTTCCGTCGATGAAACTGTTGGCGCGCACTGACTTCCAGCAGATCCGGGACAGCGTGGAGCTCACCGTCCTCGGCGCGCTGCGGCTCACGCAGTTGTTCACCCCCGCCCTCGCCGAGTCGGTCGGCGCGGTGGTCAACATCAATTCGATGGTGCTGCGGCACTCCCAGGAACGTTACGGCAGTTACAAACTCGCGAAGTCGGCGTTGCTGGCGATGTCGCAGTCCCTGGCGACGGAACTCGGACCGCAGGGAATCCGGGTGAACTCCGTTGCACCGGGGTACATCTGGGGGCCGATCCTGCAGGGGTACTTCGAACACCAGGCGGGAAAGTACGGCACCACCGTCGAACAGATCTACGAGCACACCGCCGCCACCTCCGATCTGAAGCGTCTCCCGACAACCGAGGAAATCGCGGATGCGGTGATCTTCCTGGCCTCGCCGATGGCGTCGGCGATCACCGGCCAGTGCCTCGACGTCAACTGCGGCGAATACCACCACTGAACGGGAAAGCACATGAGCGAACGCACCACCGTCGGCACCGTCGAGGATCTGCACGCTTCCGCGACCCGCCTGACGGGCCTGACCGATTTCGGCGACGACGACTACCGTGACGGGCTCGAGGTCCTGCTCGACTCGTATGCGCGGGACGAGAAGCTCACCCCGCTCGGCAGCAAGATGTCACGGGTCTTCCTGCGCGGCGCCCTCGTGGCGCGGTTGCTGTCGGCATCTGCCTGGTCTGCCCATCCCGAGCACGCGGACGTCCCGGTCACCCGGCCGATCTTCGTCACCGGCCTGCCCCGTACCGGCACGACGGCACTGCACCGCCTACTCGCCGCGGATCCCGCCCATCAGGGGCTCGAGATGTGGCTGACCGAGATGCCGCAACCGCGACCTCCTCGCGAGACCTGGGCGGAGAATCCCGTCTTCGCCGGGATCGAGGCCGGATTCGCACAGCACCACGTCGAGCATCCCGAATTCATGGGTGTGCACTACATGTCGGCCGCCGAGGTCGAGGAATGCTGGCAGTTGCTGCGCCAGTCGTTCCGCTCGATCTCCTACGAGTGCCTGGCCCACCTGCCCACCTATTCGCAGTGGCTCGCGGAGCAGGACTGGACCGCGGCCTATGCCCGGCACCGGAGGAATCTGCAGCTCATCGGACTGCCGGACGCCGACAAGCGGTGGGTGCTCAAGAATCCCAGTCATCTGTTCGCACTGGACGAACTGCTCACGGTGTATCCGGACGCGCTCATCGTCGTCACCCATCGAGATCCGCGCACCGTGATCCCGTCGGTGTGCAGCCTCGCGGCGCAGGCCACAGAGGGATGGTCCGACGCGTTCGTCGGTGAGACGATCGGGCGCAGCCAGCTCGACCTCTGGGCACGGGGTTTCGATCATTTCACCGAGGTGCGCCGCCGGCACGATCCCGCCCGTTTCGTCGACGTGGACTACCGGGATTTCGTCGCCGATCCACTCGGCACCGTCGGCGGCCTGTACGACCGGTTCGGTCTGCCGTTCACCGCGGAGGCCGAACGCGCGATGGCCGACCTGCACGAAGAAAGCCGCAGCGGGGCAAGGAAACCCGCGCACCGGTACACGCTCGAGGAGTTCGGGCTGAGTGTGGGCGAAGTCGACGAACGTTTCCGCGACTACGCGTACCGCTGAACCCGGCAGGAAAGGCACCGGAAACCGGTGTGCCCTGGCTACCTGCGCGTTCGTCCGTGGGATGATGGAGGCATGCCCGCACCACTCCCCCTCGACCCCATCGCCGAAGCCCACCGCCAGTGGACCGCCCACGGCTGGGGCGAAGTCGCGGACGGCATGGCCGCGGTCACCTCGGTGATGCGGGCACAGCAGATCATGATGGCGCGGGTCGAGGAGGTGCTCAAGCCCTTCGGCCTGACCTTCGCCCGCTACGAACTGCTCACGCTGCTGCATTTCACCAGGTCGGGAGCATTGCCGATGGCGAAGGCCAGCGCGCGCCTGCAGGTGCACCCCACCAGCGTCACCAATGCCGTCGACCGGCTCGAGAAGGCCGGACTGGTCCGGCGTACCCCGCATCCGAGCGATCGACGGGCCACACTCATCGAACTCACCGACGAGGGACGGGCATTGGCGATCCAGGGGACGGAGAAGCTCAACACGGAGGTCTTCGCCCGGCCCGGCATTCCGGAGGAGCACATCGACACACTGCTGCGCATCATCGCGACGATGCGGCACGACGCCGGCGACTTCGACACCGGCGGTGCGCCTTCCAAGTGGTGAGGCGCGAGAGATTGCCGAGAAACGAGGAGGGCCGCCCCGTTCGGGGCGGCCCTTCGTCGTGTACGGGTGGTGCGGATCAGGCGTGCTTGAACTCCGGCGCGCGCTTCTCGACGAAGGCCGCCATGCCTTCCTTCTGGTCGGCGGTGGCGAACGTCGAATGGAACACGCGGCGCTCGAACTTCACGCCCTCGGCCAGCGTCGTCTCGAAGGACCGGTTGACGGCCTCCTTCGCCATGATCGCAACCGGCAGCGACATCGACGCGATGGTCGTCGCCGTCTCGAGCGCCACGTCGAACAGTTCGGCGGCGGGAACGATGCGCGAGACGAGTCCGGCGCGCTCGGCCTCCTCGGCGTCCATGTTGCGGCCGGTCAGGCACATGTCCATGGCCTTGGCCTTACCCACGGCGCGGGTGAGACGCTGCGATCCGCCGATGCCCGGGATGACGCCGAGCTTGATCTCGGGCTGACCGAACTTGGCGGTGTCGGACGCGATGATGAAGTCGCACAGCATCGCCAGCTCGCAACCGCCACCGAGCGCGTAGCCCGACACCGCAGCGACGATCGGCTTGCGGACGGACGAGAGCCGATCCCACTGCGAGAACAGGTCTTCCGCGTAGACCTCGGCGAAGGTCTTCGGAGCCATCTCCTTGATGTCGGCGCCGGCGGCGAACGCCTTCTCCGAGCCGGTGAGCAGGATCGCACCGATCTCGTCGTCCGCGTCGAGTTCCTCGACGGCGGCGACGACTTCACGCATCAACTGGCTGTTGAGGGCGTTGAGCGCCTTCGGCCGGTTGAGGGTGACGATGCCGACGCGGCCTTTGCGGTCGAGCAGGATGGTCTCGAAATCGGTCACTGGCTGTCCTTCACGGTCGAGCGGTCTCGGATGTCGGTGATGATGGCGGAGAAGTCGAGTCCTCCACCACCCTCGGTGTTGAAACGATGGTAGAGCTCGGCTGCACGCAGTCCGAGTTCGGCCTCGACACCGTTGGCGCGCACCGCGTTCGCGGCCAGTCCGAGATCCTTGTCCATGAGCGCGGCCGCGAAGCCCGGCGTGTAGTCGTTGTTCGCGGGGGTGGTCGGGACGGGGCCCGGCACCGGGCAGTTGCTCGTCAGCGCCCAGCATTGACCGGACGCGTTGGACGCGACGTCGAACAGTGCCTGGTTGTCGAGGCCCAGCTTCTCACCGAGGACGAACGCCTCGCTGATGGCGATCATCGAGATGCCCAGGATCATGTTGTTGCAGATCTTCGCGGCCTGGCCGTTGCCCGACCCGCCGCAGTGGACGATCTTACGTCCCATGGCCTCGAGCAGCGGCTTCGCGGTGGCGAAGTCGTCCTCGCCGCCGCCGACCATGAACGCGAGGGTGCCTGCGGCGGCACCGGCGACACCGCCGGAGACCGGGGCGTCGACGGCACGGTGACCGGCCTTGCGTGCCTTCTCCGCCGCCGCGCGGGCATCGGCGACGTCGATGGTCGAGCTGTCGACGAACAACGTGTTCGCCTCGGCCGCAGGCAGGATCTCGTCGTACAGGTCGAGGACGAGCTTGCCGTTGGGCAGCATGGTGATCACGACCTGGGCGCCGCGCACCGCGTCGGTCGCGGTCTCGGCGACGGTGATGCCGTTCTTCGTGGCCTCTTCCTGCGCAGCGGGAACCGGGTCGTAACCGTTGACTGTGTACCCGGCGCGGACGAGGTTCGCGGCCATCGGCCCACCCATGTGTCCGAGGCCGAGGAAGGCGACGGTGGGAAGTTCACTCATCGGTCGTTCTCCTTGGAAGCGGCGAGCCCGAGTTCGAGATCGCCGAGCGGCTGGAAGTAGGCGTCGACGTCGGCCTCGGTGACATCGGCGAGGGTCGCCGGCGACCACTGCGGGGTGCGGTCCTTGTCGACGACCTGTGCGCGGATGCCCTCGACGAGGTCGTGCGACTTCAGCGAGGCGGTCGAGACCCGGAACTCCTCGTTCAGCACCTCTTCGAGGCTGCCGAGCTGCCGGGCGTGACGCAGCGAGCGGAGGGTCACCTTCAGCGCGACAGGCGATTTCGCGAGCACCTGGCCGGCGGTCTCCCGTGCCTCCGGAACATCGGAAGCCCGAAGGCGTTCGACGATCTCCTCGACGGTGTCGGCGGAGTACGCCGCGTCGATCCATTCGCGCTGCCCGAGCAGCGCCGATTCCGGTGCGGGCTGCGAGTATTCGGCGAGCGCGTCCTCGAGCGGGCCGGATTCGAGTGCGGCGACGAACTTGTCGAGCGAATCGGACGGCAGGTAGTGGTCGGCGAAGCCCAGGGTGACGGCGTCGCCGGCCTTCATCCGTCCGGTGGTCAGCGCGATGTGCGTGCCGATCTCGCCGGGGGTGCGCGAGAGCAGGTAGGTGCCGCCGACGTCGGGAACGAATCCGATTCCGGTCTCGGGCATCGCGATGCTCGAGCGTTCGGTGACGATCCGGACGTTGCCGTGCGCCGAGATCCCGACGCCGCCGCCCATGACGATGCCGTCCATGATCGCGATGTACGGCTTCGGGTAACGACCGATGGCGGCGTTGAGGATGTACTCGTCGCGCCAGAAGTCCTGCGATCCCGTGCCGCCGTCCTTGGCGTCGTGGTAGATCGAGACGATGTCGCCGCCGGCGCACAGGCCGCGCTCACCGGCACCGCGCACCAGCACAGCACGCACCGAATCGTCGTTCTCCCACGCGCTCAGGGCCTTCGACATCTCGAGGACCATGGCGTGGTTGAGGGCGTTGATGGCCTTGGGCCGGTTGAGCGTGATACGGCCGATGCCGTCCTTCACGTCGATGAGGATCTCGGGTTCCTGCCCGGTCATGCCACTCCGTTCTGCGCTGCGGCCACCACGCTCCGCGCGACGACCACCCGCATGATCTCGTTGGTTCCTTCCAGGATCTGATGCACGCGCAGGTCGCGGACGATCTTCTCGATCCCGTACTCGGCAAGGTAACCGTATCCGCCGTGCAACTGCAGCGCCTCGTTCGCGACCTCGAAACCGGTGTCGGTGGCGAAGCGCTTGGCCATCGCGCACAGCTCCACGACGTCGTCGGCGCCACGGTCGAGAGCGTCGGCGGCACGCCACAGCATCGTGCGTGCGGCCTCGAGTTCGATCCGCATGTCGGCGAGGCGGAACTGCAGCGCCTGCGAGTCGAGCAGCCGCTCGCCGAATGCCTTGCGCTCGGCGAGGTAGGCGACCGCCCGGTCGAGGGCGGTCTGGCCGCCGCCCACCGAGCACGCGGCGATGTTGATGCGGCCGCCGTTGAGGCCGTGCATGGCGATCCGGAAACCGCCGCCCTCGGTGCCGAGGAGGTTCTCGGCGGGCACGCGGGCGCCGTCGAGGATGACCTGGCGGGTGGGCTGCGCGTTCCAGCCCATCTTCTTCTCGTTGGCGCCGAAGGACAGCCCGGTGGTGTCCTTCGGGACGATGAACGCCGAAATACCGCGGGCGCCGGTATCGCCGGTGCGGGCCATGACCACGTAGACGTCGGACGTGCCGGCCCCGGAGATGAACTGCTTGACTCCGGTGAGCACGTACTCGTCGCCGTCACGAACGGCCTTGGTGCTCAGGGCCGCCGCATCGGATCCGGCGCCCGGCTCGGTGAGGCAGTAGCTCGCGAGGTTCTCCATCGTGCAGAGCTTCGGGATCCACTGCTTGCGCTGGTCGTCGTTGCCGAACTTGTCGATCATCCACGTGACCATGTTGTGGATGGAGATGTAGGCGGCGATGGACGGGCAACCCTTCGCGAGCTCCTCGAAGATGCGGACGGAGTCGAGGCGTCGCAGCCCCGATCCGCCCACGTCCTCGCGGACGTAGATCCCGCCCATGCCCAGTTCGGCGGCCTTGCGCAGCACGTCCACGGGGAAGTGCTTGCTCTGGTCCCATTCGACCGCGTTCGGGGCCAGATATTCGGTGGCGAAGTCCCGGGCGGTGTCGCGGATCGCCCGGTCGTCGTCGGTGAGAACGAACATCGATGGACCGCCTAGTTCATCGTCGGGATGACGAAGTGGTCGGTGTCGGCCACGTGCGCACCCTCGATGTCGCCTTCCTTGACACCGGACGGCCAGCGCTGCGTGACCGTCTTGGTCTTGGTGTAGAAGCGGAAGGCGTCGGGGCCGTGCTGGTTGAGGTCGCCGAAGCCGGAGGCCTTCCAGCCGCCGAAGGTGTAGTACGCGATCGGGACGGGGATGGGGACGTTGATGCCGACCATGCCGACCTCGACGCGGGCGGCGAAGTCGCGGGCGGTGTCGCCGTCGCGGGTGAAGATCGCGACGCCGTTGCCGTACTCGTGCTCGGTGGGCAGGCGCAGGGCGTCCTCGTAGTCGCGCGCACGCACCACGGTGAGCACGGGGCCGAAGATCTCCTCCTTGTAGATGGACATCTCGGGGGTGACCTTGTCGAACAGGGTGGCGCCCGAGAAGAAGCCGTTCTCGTGGCCCTCGAGGACGAAGTCGCGGCCGTCGACGACCAGCTCGGCGCCTTCTTCGACGCCCTGGGCGATGTAGCCGTGCACGCGGTCGCGGGCGGCGGCGGTCACGAGCGGACCGAAGTCGGCCTTCTCGTCGAAGCTGGTGCCGATACGCAGTTCGGCGATGCGCTCGGTGAGCTTGGCGACGAGACGATCCGCGGTCTCCTCGCCCACGGGGACGGCGACGGACAGCGCCATGCAGCGCTCACCGGCCGAGCCGTAGGCGGCGCCGACGAGTGCGTCCGCGACCTGGTCGAGGTCGGCGTCGGGCATGACGATCGCGTGGTTCTTCGCACCACCGAAGCACTGTGCGCGCTTGCCGTTCTTCGCGGCCGTCTCGTAGATGTACTGCGCGATGGGGGTCGAGCCGACGAAGCCGATCGCCTTGATGCGCGGGTCGTCGAGCAGGTAGTCGACGGCGCTCTTGTCGCCGTTGACGACGTTGAACACACCGGCGGGCAGGCCGGCCTCGAGGAACAGCTCGGCCAGACGGAGCGGCACCGAGGGGTCGCGCTCGGAAGGCTTGAGCACGAACGCGTTTCCGGCGGCGAGCGCCGGGCCGGCCTTCCACAGCGGGATCATGGCCGGGAAGTTGAACGGGGTGATCCCGGCGACGACGCCGAGGGGCTGACGCATCGAGTACACGTCGATTCCGCCGCCTGCGGACTCGGTGTACTCACCCTTGAGGAGGTGCGGGGCGCCGATCGCGACCTCGATCACCTCGAGGCCGCGCTGGATGTCGCCCTTCGCGTCGGGGACGGTCTTGCCGTGCTCGCTCGACAGCAGGTGGGCGAGCTCGTCCATGTTCTCCTGCACGAGGTACACGAACTTCATGAGGACGCGCACTCGCTTCTGCGGATTCCAGGACGCCCACACCTTCTGCGCCTCGGCGGCGTTGGCGATGACGGCGTCGACCTCGGAGTCGGCCGCGAGCGGCACGCGGGCCTGGACCTCTCCGGTGTTGGGGGCGAAGACGTCGGCGAAGCGGCCGGAGGTGCCGGCGACGTGCTGCCCGCCGACGAAGTGGGTCAATTCTCGAACGCTCATGTCCGATCCCGTCCTTTACTGGTGTGCGATGACGTGGGGTGTGCGATTTCGGCACGAACGGGCCCAGGCCCGAAGTCTTCGCTCATCCTATAGTTGGAAGTCCACGTATGTCTACCGTCACACCGGACCGGATCGGCCGGCACCCTCACGCACGGTCGATGCGCGAGGGGCCGATATCAGCCCTCGGCGATCTGCTGCGCCTTCGCGTACGCCAGGTGCAGGAAGTCGGCTCCGGTCAGCGCCGCGAACGAACCCGCCACCAGACGCGTGAGATTCGGAGCGTAGACGCGGCCGAAGACCATCGCCGTCACCGTCCACAGGTCGAGGCAGAAGGGGCAGGCCAGCAGTTCCCCGACGGCGTGACGGACCCGCGACGACTTGCGGGGCTGCTCCATCACCTCGGCCGGACCACCGGGGCCGTCGAACTTCGTGAACGGTGCGCGGACGGGACTGGTCACCGCCGCCTTGCTCACGATCCGGGAGACCTTGTGGCTCGCGAGCGCGGTCACCACGAGATCGCCGGCATCGGGCTTCGGCATCGGCCGCCCGCGCTTTGCCGCGACGGCGCCGAGCGTGCCGACAGTGGTGAGGTACACGGACATGAGCACCGCATATCCACCGAGGGGTCGATCCTCCCCGTTCCGATAGGTGTCAGCCTCCTGCTGGACCGCATCGACCGCACGTTCGGCGTTCTCCCGCGCTGTCGACGATGCTTCCGGAGTCCGCATGAATCCTCCACTCGTGGCATGTGCTGTCGGTGGCGCGACCGGAGCCGTCACCTTCACGGGCGGCATACCCCGGGGACGGACGACACAACCACCGGCGACCGATCGAGGTCAACGCATGCGGCGGTAGAGATCCTCGAGGTCGATGATCCCCCGGATCACCACGGCTTCGTCGGTTCCGCCGGCCCGCAACGCGCGGCGCAGCAGCATCGGATCGAGGTCCTCGAGCGCGGGACGGAACCGCTCCGTGGGCAGCTCGGACAACTCGGTGTCGTCGCCGTAGAAGTCCCGCGCCGCGGCCACCTCTTCGTCGGCGCCCGCATCGTCGACGCCGCCGATCAGCGTCGCGAGGTCCACCCCGCGCAGGGTCAGGACCGCGAACGGTTGGTCGTCGACGTGTTCTGCGAGCAGGTAGGCGACGGCCGCGGCGTGCTTGCAGGGCCACCCGTCGTCGGGGCAGGTGCAGTCGAAGTCGAGTTCACCCGCGCGTCGCGGGAGGAGGGCCGATCCGAGTTCCTCGGGAAGGATGCCCGCCGCAAGTCGCGCCAGCATGCCCGGCGACGAGCGGACGAGCGAGACGAGCTCTCCCACCGCCTCCTCGTCGAGCGTGCGCACCCGCACCGCCGAGGTGAACGGGGTGAGTTGACTGCCCTGCACGTCGCCGACGGCCGCTCCGGGTTCGAGCCGCATGGAGATCACCTGGCCGGCGCGTGCATACGCACGGCCCCGCGTCAGTCGCCCCTTCTCGGCGACCTCCTCCATCGCCGAGATCAGTTCCTTCGACCACCAGCTGCGGCCGATCGAGCCCCGCTTGGTGCGCGCCTCGATGCCGCCGTCGATCCGGCGGGCCGTGCCGTAGCGGCGTACGTTGCCCCGTGCCATCTAGTCCCCCACCGCGTCGTCGCCGAGGGTGAGCAGGGAGTGCAGCTGATCGGTGGACAGCTCGGTGATCCAGTTCTCCCCTGACCCGACCACAATCTCGGCCAGTTCCTGCTTGCCGGTGAGCATCTCGTCGATACGCTCCTCCACCGTTCCCACACAGACGAGCTTGCGGACCTGGACGTCGCGACGCTGCCCGATCCGGAACGCACGGTCGGTGGCCTGGTTCTCCACCGCCGGATTCCACCACCGGTCGAGATGCACGACGTGGTTGGCGGCCGTGAGGTTCAGTCCGGTGCCGCCCGCCTTGAGCGAGAGCACCATGATCGGCGGTCCGCCCTCGCTCTGGAAGCCGTCGACCATCGCGTCGCGCCGGCCCTTGGACACTCCCCCGTGCAGGAAGGGCACCGTCGTGGCGAACCGCTCCTCGAGATAGGGCACGAGGAGCTCACCGAACTCGCGGAACTGCGTGAACAGCAACACCTTCTCGCCGTCGGCCAGCACCGACTCGACAATGTCCTCGACCAGGCCGAGTTTGCCCGAGCGGTGCCGTCCGCGACGCAGGACGGGCGAGCCGTCGCCCAGATAGTGCGCGGGGTGGTTGCACACCTGCTTGAGCCGGGTCAGCGCCGCGAGCACCGCGCCCTTGCGGGCCATGCCCTCCTTGTCCCGGATCCGGCGCATCATGTCGTCCACGACGGCCCGATACAGGGCGGCCTGCTCGGCCGTGAGGTTGGCGCGCACGGTCTGCTCGAACTTCTCGGGCAGATCGGAGATCACGTCGGGGTCGGTCTTGACGCGGCGCATCACGAACGGTGCGGACAACGCCCGCAACCGCGCCGCAGCGACGGCGTCGTGGTCGCGCTCGATCGGCACCGCGAAGCGGGCCCGGAAGGACGCCGCGGTGCCGAGCAGGGACGGATTCGCGAAGTCCAGGATCGCGCGCAGTTCCTCGAGCCGGTTCTCCACCGGTGTGCCGGTGAGCGCGATCCGGTGCGCCGCGGGCACGGCGCGCGTGGCGCGGGACTGCGCGGTCGCGGTGTTCTTCACGTGCTGGGCCTCGTCGAGGACCACGCGTTGCCAGGTCAGCGTCGCGAGCTGCGCGACGTCGCGGGCGGCGATGGCGTAGGTCGTCACCACGAGGTCGTGGTCGGCGGCAGCGGCGGCGAGCGCCGGTCCGCTCAGCCGCTGGGCGCCGTGGTGGACGTGCACCCGCAGGTCGGGCACGAACCGTTCGGCCTCACGCTGCCAGTTGCCCACCACCGACATCGGGCAGACCAGCAGGGTCGGGGCGTTCCGCAGGCCCGACTCTCGTTCGTGGGCGAGCAGCGCGAGCACCTGGATGGTCTTGCCCAGGCCCATGTCGTCGGCGAGCACGGCGCCGAGACCGAGCCGGCTCATGAACGCGAGCCAGTCGAGGCCGCGCTGCTGGTAGGGACGCAGTTCGGCGTTCAGTCCCGCCGGCACGGGGACGGGCTCGGGATGCGCCTGCCCGTCGAGCAGCATCTCGACCCAGCCGGAGGCGGAGATCTCGGTGACCTCCGCGGGCGGAGCATCGTCGCCGGTGAACTGGGCGAACAACGACCCGAGGGTCGCATCCTCGGCGGAATGCGCGGTGACGTACCGGGCCGCGCGGGCCAGCGCCTCGGCATCTGCCCGCACCCATTTGCCGCGCAGCTTGACCAGGTCGCTGTTGGCCGCGACGAGCTCTTCCATCTCCGACGGGGTGAGCAGCATGTCGCCGACGGCGAGCTGCCATTCGTACGAGACGATCGCGTTCATCCCGACGACGCTGTCGTCGGCGCTCACGGGGGCGACGGGTGACTCGACCTGCAGACGCAGGGACGGATCGACCCGGGTCCAAGCGCGCGGTAGCAGCACCGCGATGCCCGCGGCGTCGAGCTCCCGGGCGCCGTGCTCGACGAGATCGACGACGACCGGGGTGGGCAGCAGAAGGTCGAGACTGTCGGGATCGCGGGGCACGTCCTGCAGGCGGGGATAGGCCTGGAGCGCGGTCCCGAGCTTGCGCACGCCGATCTGGAGCAGGTGCGGGTCGGTGTCCTCGACGGGCAGCGGCGTCGGGGACTGTCCCTCCGGACGCAGGCACACCTCGAGCCGCCAGATGGAGTCGGCTCCGACCCCGTCGTCGACGTCGTCCGGTTCGACGAGGCGCAGCACGAGGTCGGGTTCGTATCCGGCGAGGCTGGCACGCCATTCCTCGAGCGCATCGGCCATGCGCTGGGTGCCACGGGGATGGGGACTGCCCTCGGCCAGTGCAGCGACGAGGGGGTGCAGCGAGGTCGACGAGCCGTGGAGGGTGCGCACGATGGGGTCGGTCAGTTCGCGGCACAGATCGTCGAGGAGATCGACGGGCCGTCCGAGCTGTCGTTGCGCGGGAGACATCGCGGCCGCGAGTTCGGCGGACCAGGCCCGCGTCTTCTCGCCGCCGAGCAGGCGCCACCGCGCCCACCACTGCTTCTCGACACGCACGAGCTCCGGTGCGACGCGGCCGGCCTGCGCCCACCTCTCGATGCCACGGGCGACGTGCGCGAGATATCGCAGATCGCCGCCGACACCCCCGGGACGCCGCGGCATGTCCAGCAGAAGCTCGGCTGCGTCCGCCGGTGCGACCGCGACGGCGGGCAGCGTGCTCGGCTCGGTCTCCGTAGGGAAGGTGAGGGTGACGCGATGGCGGAACGGGCGGTCGATCCACCGGCGCAGCGCAGACGGCAGCGCGTCGGGATCGGGCTCTGCGGCGGGGGCCCACCACAGCATCAGGCCGGATCCCGGTGACCACAGCCCGTGCAACATGCCCACTATCGTGCCAGCCGCACCCGACCCCGATGGCAGGCTGGGTCCCATGGCACGCGCATACGGCTTCGTGGAGTACGGCGGTCCGGAGACACAGCAGCTGTTCGACACCCCCGTCCCACCGCCCGGTCCGGGGCAGCTCCTCGTGGCAGTCCGGGCCGCGGGCGTGAACCCCGCCGACTGGAAGGTGCGGTTCGGACGGCGCACAGGCAGCGTCACGGTGCACTTCCCGGCGGTCCTCGGCCGGGAGGTCGCCGGTGTGGTGGAGGCCGCCGGTCCGGACACCGGCTTCCGGCCGGGCGACGCCGTCTTCGGGACCACCGCGGAGGGCTACGGCGGCTACGCCGAGTACACCCTCGTCGACGCGCGGGCTGCTGCGCTCGTGCCCGAGTCGGTGCCGTTCGAGGTGGCGGCGACCCTTCCGGTCGCGGCCGGAACGGCCTTCGACATCGTCGAGTCTCTCGAGATCGTCGATGCGGACACCGTCCTCGTCCTGGGTGCCGGTGGTGGTGTCGGGTCGGCGACGACGCAGCTCGCGCACAACGCCGGGGCCGCCGTCCTCGGTGTGGCGAGTGCGGGGAAACGGGATCTCGTCGAATCGTGCGGCGGTCTGTGGATCGAGTCCGGTGACGGGTTCGACGCGCGGGTCGCGGCCACCGCGGAACGGTGCGGGGCGGTGACCGCGGTCGTCGACCTCGTCGGTGGCGACGTGCTCGAGCGGGCGGTCGCGCTGACGCGGGCACCGGAACGGGTCGTGAGTGTCGCCGATCCGGCACGCGCGGAGGAGCTGGGCGGTTCGGGAATCACGCGGCGACGGACCCGGGAGGTGTTCGAGCAGGTCGTGGCGCTCGTCGAGCGTGGTGTTCTGACGCCGCGCGTCGAGCGGACCTTTCCGCTCACCGAGGCCGGGGCTGCGCTGGAACTCGTCGAGTCCGGGCACGTCGGCGGGAAGATCGTCGTCACCGTGCCCTGAAGATCCTGTCGGCAGGGCATGTCAGGATCGCCGCGTGCGTGGGGGGAACGCGACGTGGTGGGTGGCGGCAGTGGTGGTCGCGGTGGCGGTGTCCTGGTTGTGGGACCGCACCGCGCCGGGGTCCGGGACGGTGCCGGGCAGCCCCACCCGAGCCGAGGTGCATCTCCTGCTCGAGCAGGTGACGGTGGTCGATCAGCGCCGGAAGGTTCCCGGCTATCAGCGGGGCTGCGGCGCGGGCGAGCGATGCGTGTTCGGTCCGGCCTGGTCCGACGACCATCCCGGGGCCGGTGGGCACGACGGTTGCGATACCCGCAACAACGTCCTCGCGCGCGACCTCACCTCCCCCACCTTCCGGGCCGGCACCGACGACTGTGTCGTGACGAGTGGGGTCCTGAACGATCCGTACACCGGTGCGCGCGTGGAGTTCCGGCGTGCCGAGGCGAACGCCGTGCACATCGATCACATCTATCCGCTCGCCGCGGCCTGGGATCTCGGTGCCGCCGCATGGCCCGCCGAACGTCGACTCCGGTTCGCGAACGACATCACCTACAACCTCGTCGCTGTCGACGGGCAGGCCAACCTCGACAAGCGCGACGGCACGCCGGCCCAGTGGCTGCCACCGGCTCCCGGTTACCGCTGCTGGTTCGCCGGCCGGTACCTGACCGTGGCGGTGCGCTACGCGTTGCCGATCACGGTCGACGACCACCGTGCCTTGGTGGGCGCGGCGGAGTCGTGCCCGTGACATCATCGCGACCAGCAGTCTCCCCGCCTGGCAGATGCCGTTGACGGCGGAGATGACGAGGGCGGCGAGGTCGGGATCGGAATCGACCAGTCGCACCGCACGTTCGGGTCCGCAGTACATCGCCGGGGTGAACGCGTTGCGCGCTGCGGGCCGGTCGATGATGCACCAGACGATCGCGCCTTCCCGTTCGAATCTCAGTCCTCCTGCACCCAGATCGTCTCCCTTGCATCGGACAGTATCTTGTTCTTTGTTGTGAGAACAACGTGCTCTCCTGAGAAAATCGCTGTTTCCGAACATGTAGGGTCTACGGTGAGCAAATGCTCGAGCGCATCTCCAAGGACACCCGGCTGTGCATCTCGATGTCCGGCCGTCCCAGCAACATCGGCACCCGGTTCCACAACCATCTCTACGAGGAACTCGGCCTCGACTTCGTCTACAAGGCGTTCGCGCCCGCGAACATCGAGGACGCCGTGGCGGGGATACGCGGCCTGGGCATCCGCGGCGCCGGGGTGTCGATGCCGTTCAAGGAAGCCGTGCTGCCCCTCGTCGACGTGCTGCACGATTCGGCGCGGGCCATCGAGTCCGTGAACACGATCGTCAACGACGACGGCGTCCTGCACGCTTACAACACCGACTACCAGGCGGTGAGCGATCTGCTCGTCGAGCACGGCGTCGATTCCGCCCTGCCCGTCACGGTGGTGGGCAGCGGCGGCATGGCGAAGGCGGTGACAGCGGCGCTGCGCCACAACGGATTCACCGACGGAACGATCGTCGCGCGCAACGGGGACACCGGACGACCGCTCGCACGCAAGTACGGCTACGAATGGCGCGCCGACACGAGCGACGTCGCACCCGGGCTGATCGTCAACGCCACTCCGATCGGGATGGCGGGCGGTGCCGAATCGGGCGACCTGCCGCTGCCCCACGACTTCGTCGCCGCAGCGTCGACGGTCTTCGATGTCGTGGCCGTGCCGCCGGACACCCCGCTCGTCCGATTCGCCCGCGAGCACGACATCCCGGTGATCACGGGCGACGAGGTCATCGCGCTGCAGGCGGCACTGCAGTTCGAGCTCTACACGGGAGTGACCCCGACGCGCGAGCAGGTGCGCCGCGCGTCGGAGTACTCCCGTTCCTGAACGGTCGGGACGGAGGAGGACTCGGCCGTCAGACGATATGGCTCTGTTCGAGACCGTCGAGCACCACGGCGGCGGCATCGACCGCGACGGTCATCTCGACGCGGGTGATGTCGTGCGTGGCGGGGGTTCTGCAGATCGAAGTTGTTGACCCACGCGGCCGTTCGCGCCGACTGGAACACGAACGTGGTGGTCACGGTGTCGCCCCCCAGGTCGCCGACGAACCAGCCGGTGAAGAACGGGCCGAGGTCGACGCCGTAGGTCGCCTCGCACTCGCCGGCGATCACCGGTGCGGCCTCGACGAGGTGGGCGACGATCGCTCCGAGCAGGGTCGCCAGGACTGCAGCACCTACCGTGGCAGCTGTCCCATTCACGACCGGTAGTCCCGCCTCCGGAGTGCAGTTCTCGTCGGCGATGTTGCGAATCGTCGACGAGAACTGCCCATCGGCCGGCGGGTCGCCGCTCAACTGCCGGTGGCGACCTCCCGCTTCGGATCCGCCGACCACTGCGACCACGAACCCGGATACAGCGCGGCGTCGATGCCCGCGATCTCGAGCGCGGCGATCTCGTGTGCGGCGTTGATTCCCGATCCGCAGTACACGGCGACGTCGGTACGCTTCACGCCCAGCGTCGAGAAGCGGTGCGCGATCTGATCCGCGGGCAGGAACGACCCGTCCTGACGGAGGTTCTCGGTGGTCGGCGCGCTGACCGCCCCGGGGATGTGGCCCGCCCGGCGATCCACCGGCTCCTCGTCGCCGCGGTACCGTGCGTGGGCGCGCGCATCGAGCAGAACTCCGTGGGTCGCGTAGGTCGCGGCCTCATCGGGACCGATGGTGGGCATGTGGCCGGGGCTCAACGTCACGTTGCCGGGCTTCTTCTCGCCGCCCGGTCCCGCGGCGAGAGGGTGCCCGCCGGCGATCCACGCCTGCAGTCCGCCGTCGAGCAATCGCACCTCGGAGTGCCCCGCCCAGCGCAACAGCCACCACGCGCGGGCCGCGGCGAGATCGCCGCTGTCGTCGTATGCGACGACGAGAGCACCGTCGTCGATCCCCCACCGGCGTGCGATGGCCTGGAAACGGTCGATGTCGGGCAGCGGATGACGACCGAGCTCGGGTGCGGGCGGATCGGCGAGATCCTCGTCCAGGTCGACGTAGACCGCTCCGCTGATGTGCCCCTCATGGAATCGGTCCCGTCCGTGTCTGTCGCCGAGTGCCCAGCGGACGTCGAGTATCACCGGCGACCGGCCCTGCTCGATCATCTCGGCGAGTTCGACGGTGGAGAGAAGAACGGGGGTATCGGACATGACCCGATCCTGACACGAACGGCACACGCCGTTCCGGCTTTGGGGCGACACGCCGTGCGTGCCGGGACGACCCCGGCGGGCGGACACGCCCTGTGCACGTCCGATTCGGGGGTTTTGCGTCTCGGTTCGGGATTGGCGTGGGGGTTGGTCTGATTTGACGTGCGGAGAGCACTATCGTCGAGACGTGAGCAACCGCCAACCGACGAGCCCAGCCGCCCCGCCTGAGCCGGAGCAGTTCCCGGTGTTGTGGCCCATGCAGACGCGTTGGGCCGACAACGACCATTACGGCCACGTCAACAACGTCACGTACTACTCGTACTTCGACTCGGCGGTCAACGGGTGGCTCATCTCCACCACCGGTGTCGACATCCGCGAACTCGACGCGATCGGGGTCGTGGCCGAGCCCTCCTGCCGCTATCTCGCCGAGCTGTCCTTCCCCGACCGCCTGCAGGTCGGACTGGCGGTCGAACGTCTGGGCACACAGTCGATCACCTATTCGCTCGCAATCTTCCGGGAGGCCGACGACACCCTGATCCCGGCGGCGACCGGCCGGTTCGTCCACGTCTACGTCGATCCGCAGACGCGCCGCCCCGTCCCGATCCCCGATCAGATCCGCAAGGCCGCCGCCCAGTTGGCCACCCCGAACGCGGGCCGCTGACGCCCTACGTCGCCTCGTCTCCGCTGCGCCCGGCCGCCCGGTTCAGCAGCGGAGCTGTGCGCTGCGGGACGAGGTCCTGCATGACCAGCGACATGTCCGTGCGCTCGACGCCGCGGATCTTCAGAATCCGGCCCGGGAGCCGATAGAGGTCGTCGGCGTCACGGGCGACCACCTTCACCGACAGGTCGATCTGCCCGGTCAGCCCGTAGACCTCGGTGACCTCGGGGATCTGTGCGAGTTCGTCGACGACCTCGTCGAGACGGTGCTGATCGACCCGGGTCGCCACGTAGGCGGCAAGCGGATAACCCAGGCTGACGGGATCCACCCGCCGGTCGAACGAGGCGAGCACGCCCTCGGCCTCCCATCGGGCAAGGCGCGCCTGGACGGTGTTGCGGGACAACCCGAGACGCTGCGCCAGCTCGACTCCCGTGGCCCGTGGTGTGCGCGTGAGTTCGAGCAGCAGACGCGCATCGGTGGCATCCAGACTGGTCATTTTCCGCAGTCTGCCAGCTAGGAGCACCCCGAAACCGTGCTTTCTGCACGGTTGGGAGCGGATCGATTGCGCACGCGCGAATTGCCCGGATGATGTGATGTACGGCACACATCATCCGGTCGGGCCTCACGAGGGCACGCTGGATCCGCACCGACGAGGTGATCCGATGGTTGTACCGACCGTCTATCCGGTCCAGTTGATCCAACCCGACGGGCGACGCGTCCTCGACACCGAGTACGGCCCACTCGTAACCGACGTCGGCCCCGACGAACTGCGCGGGCTCTACCGCGACATGGTCGTCGCGCGACGCGTCGACGCGGAAGCCACGGCGCTCCAACGGCAGGGGGAGCTCGGCCTCTGGGCGCCGCTCCAGGGCCAGGAGGCCGCGCAGGTCGGCTCCGCCCGGGCACTCGCGCCCGACGACTACGTCTTCACCAGCTACCGCGAGCACGCCGTCGCGTTGTGCCGCGGCGTCGACCCCGCCGACATGACCCGCCTGTGGCGTGGGTGCGGACTGTCCGGATGGGATCCGCAGACGGTCGCCACCACCAACCCAGCCATCGTCGTCGGAGCCCAGGGCCTGCACGCCACCGGTTACGCGATGGGCGCGAAGCTCGACGGAGCCGAGATCGCCACCGTCGTGTACTTCGGCGACGGCGCCACGAGCCAGGGCGACCTCTCGGAGGCCATGGTCTTCTCGGTCAGCTGGGGTGTCGGCGTGGTGTTCATCTGCCAGAACAACCACTGGGCGATCAGCGTGCCCACCCACGTGCAGAGTCCGGTCCCCCTCGCCCGGCGCGCCGCCGGATTCGGGATGCCGGCCGTGCAGGTCGACGGCAACGACGTCCTCGCAGTCCTGGCGGTGACCCGGCGTGCCGTCCGGCATGCCCGCGAGGGTGCCGGTCCGTTCTTCATCGAGGCACTCACCTACCGCATGGGCCCGCACACGACCTCCGACGACCCCACCCGCTACCGCACACCCGCCGATCTCGAGGAGTGGCAGGCACGCGACCCCATCGATCGGTTGCGACGACTGCTCGAACGTGAAGGGCACGCCGACGACGACTTCTTCGACGAGGTCCGGACCACTGCCGACGACGCCGCGATGCGGCTCCGGCGCGGCACGCTCGGGATGCCCGAACCCGAACCCGCCGCCCTGTTCGACCACGTCTACGCCACCGAGCATCCGCTCGTCGAACAGGAACGCGCGGACTACGCCGAATATCTGGCGAGTTTCGGCCCCACGGAGGAGGCGCGACGATGACCACCACGACGATGACCCTCGGCGGTGCCCTCAACGCCGGACTCCGCCGCGCACTCGAACGCGACCCCAAGGTCGTCATCATGGGTGAAGACGTCGGCACCCTCGGCGGCGTCTTCCGCATCACCGACACCCTGCAGAAGGATTTCGGTGAAGGTCGTGTGATCGACACTCCCCTCGCCGAATCCGGGATCGTGGGAACGGCGTTCGGGATGGCGCTGCGCGGCTACCGACCCGTGTGCGAGATCCAGTTCGACGGCTTCGTCTATCCGGCCTTCGACCAGATCGTCTCGCAGGTCGCGAAGATCCACTACCGCACGGCCGGTGCCGTGGTGGCCCCGCTCACCGTCCGGATCCCCTACGGCGGCGGCATCGGTGCGGTCGAACATCATTCGGAATCACCGGAGGTGTACTTCACCCACACCGCGGGTCTGCGGGTCGTGAGCCCGAGTACCCCGTCCGATGCGTACTCGATGATCCAGCAGGCCGTCGCGCTCGACGACCCGGTGATCTTCCTCGAACCGAAGCACCGCTACTGGGAACGCGGTGAGATCGACACGGAGACCGCACCCGACCTGCCGCTCACGTCCGCGCGGGTCGTCCGGTCCGGTTCGGACGCGACGATCGTGACCTTCGGTGCGCTGGTCGCTACCGCGCTACGCGCAGCCGACATCGCCGAAGCGGAAGGACATTCGCTCGAGGTCGTCGATCTGAGGTCGCTGTCCCCCATCGACTTCGACACGATCGAGGCGTCGGTGCGGCGAACCGGCCGGCTCGTCGTCGTGCAGGAGGCGCCGGTCTTCTGCGGCATCGGCGCGGAGATCGCCGCCCGCACGACCGAGCGGTGCTTCTACCAGCTCGAGGCACCGGTCCTGCGGGTCGGCGGATTCGACATCCCCTATCCCCCGGCCAAACTCGAATCCCACCACCGTCCCGACCCGGATCGCATCCTCGACGCGGTCGACCGCGCACTCGCAGCGTGAGGCGCACCGATGACGAATCCCACACGCGCAGTAGAGGAATTCCGTCTCCCCGATCTCGGTGAGGGACTCACCGAAGCGGACTGGGTGCACTGGGTCGTCGCGGTCGGCGATCGTGTCGAACTCAACCAGGTCATCGGGGAGGTCGAAACCGCCAAGGCCACGGTGGAACTGCCGTCGCCCTATGGCGGCACGGTCGAGGAACTGCTGGTCGAGCCGGGACAGACGGTGCCGGTCGGGGCACCCCTGCTGCGGATCGCGACCGAGGACGGGCCCGCCGAACCGGCCGGTGACAGCGACGGCCCGTCCCGACCGTCGGTGCTCGTCGGATACGGACCCGGCGACGCCCCGCAGAGCAGACGCGCGCCCCGCCGCATCTCGGCGGACGCCGGTCGTGCCCGCGACGGCGATCCCCCTCCCGCACGACCCGACGCGAAGCCCGGCGCACGCAAACTCGCGGCTCTCCTCGAGGTCGATCTGGACACGGTGACGGGCACCGGCCGCGGCGGTGTGATCACGCGCGACGACGTGCGGCGCACCGCCGGACACGGCGACGAACCTACCGCAGGCCACGGCGAAGAACCCACCGCCGAACGACCACACTCACCCGCCCCTGAGCCGTCCCCCGAACGGACCACGCGGATACCCGTCGGAGGGGTGCGCAAGCGGACCGCCGAGGCCGTCTCCCGCAGCGCCTTCACCGCCCCGCACGCGAGCGTCTTCCTCACGTGCGACGCGACCGCCACCGTCGACCTGGTGTCGACCCTGCGCGCGTCGCCGGCCTTCGAAGGCGTCCGTCCGACGGCGCTGAGCATCGTCACCCGCGCGCTGTTGCACGCGATCACTGACGAGCCGTCGCTCAATGCGCACTGGGACGACGACACGGGCGAGATCGTGCTCCACCACGACGTGCATCTCGGGATCGCCACTGCGACCTCCGACGGCCTGAAGGTCCCCGTGGTCCGGGAGGCCCAGCGCCTGTCGTTGCCGCGTCTGGCCCGGTCGATCGCCGAGGTCGCCGACCGCGCGCGGACGGGCCGCTCCACGCCGTCCGAGCTGACGGGTTCGACGGTCTCGGTGACGAACGTCGGGGTGTTCGGGGTGGACGGGGGAACACCGATCCTCAATCCCGGCGAGTCGGCGATCCTCGCCGTCGGAGCGATCTCCGACCGCCCGTGGGTCGTGGACGGTGCTCTCGCGATCCGGAAGGTGGTCACGTTGTCGCTGTCGTTCGACCATCGGCTCGTCGACGGGGGGCAGGCGGGACGGGCACTCGCGACGATCGGTGCGTTCCTCGGCGATCCCGTGCCCATGCTGCTCGCCGATACGTAGGGGCCGCGAACGCTCGGTAGCGTGCCTCCACGTGGTGGATTCGCAACGGACGACGGACCGGCTCACGCACGCCCGGGCGGCGGTGTTCGCGATCTTCGGGCTCAACGGCTTCCTGCTCGCCCTGTGGGTCGTCCACATCCCGGCGATCCGGGAACGGGTGGGCATCGATCACGCGGCACTCGGATCGTTGCTGTTGCTGCTCGCCCTCGGGGCGCTCGGCGGGATGCACGTGACGGGTCAGCTCGCCGACCTGATCGGTAGCCACCGCACGACGATCGTCTTCGCTCTGATGTTGTCCCTGACGGTGGTCGGGCCGGGCCTGGCCGCGGCGCCGTGGCAGCTCGGACTCGCTCTCGCAGTGTTCGGTTTCGCGAACGGCGCGCTGGACGTGTCGATGAACTCCCAGGCGGTCGTGGTCGAACAGCGGTACCGGCGACCGATCATGTCGGCCTTCCACGGGTTGTTCTCCGCGGGCGGGATCGCCGGGTCGCTGGTGGGCGCGGCCGCCCTGGCCGCCGGGGTTCGCCCCGCGCTCACGCTCGCGGTCGCCGGAGTCGTCGCGGCCGCGGTGGTGGGCCGGGCGGGGCCGCGCCTCGTCCGGACGGAGCCGCCGATCCGATCGTCGTCACCGGGGCCCCGGGCCGGTTACTCGCGCCGCGTGGTGCTGCTCGGAGGTGTGGCGTTCGCGCTGATGCTGTGCGAGGGGGTCGCGAACGACTGGAGCGCGCTGCAGGTGCAGGAACGGCTCGGCAGCCCGGAGTCGGTGGCCGCGCTCGCGTTCGGTGCGTTCTCGGCGACCATGACGATCGGGCGCTTCGTCGCCGACCGGGTCACCGCCCGGTTCGGCAGCGCCGCCGTCATCCGGTACGGAACGCTGGTCGCCGCGGTCGGGATCGGCGCCGTGGCACTGTCGCCGTGGCTGGTCCTCACACTCGCCGGATGGGCATTGTTCGGCCTGGGGTTGTCCGGTGCCCTCCCGCAGCTGTTCAGCGCCGCGGGCAATCTCGATTCGGGATCCCCCGGCGCGAACATGTCCCGCGTCGTCGGTCTGGGTTATCTGGGTCTCCTGGCCGGCCCTGCGTGCATCGGGTGGATCGCCGAGGCGACCTCCCTCACGACGGCGATGGTCGTACCGCTCGCATGCGTGCTCCTCGCCGCACTGCTGGCTCCCGTACTGACGCCGACGGCGCCCACGCGGTGATCCGCGTGGGCGCCGTGACGGAGCAGCGACAGGTCCGGAAGGCCTACAGGGCCTTCAGTTCCTCGGTGACCTCCGAGACCATCTTCTTCGCGTCACCGAACAGCATCGAGGTGTTGTCGGCGGTGAACAGCGGGTTGTCGATACCGGCGTAACCGGAGCTCATCGAGCGCTTGAGCACGATGACCGACTTCGACTGGTCGACGTTGAGGATCGGCATGCCGTAGATCGGGCTCGTCGAGTCCAGGCGGGCAGCCGGGTTGGTGACGTCGTTCGCGCCGATGACGATGGTGACATCGGTGCGGCCGAACTCGCCGTTGATGTCGTCCATCTCCTTCATCGCGTCGTATTCGACGTCGGCCTCGGCGAGCAGGACGTTCATGTGGCCGGGCATACGACCGGCGACCGGGTGGATCGCGTACTTGACCTCGACACCGCGGTCCTCGAGCAGCGCTGCCATCTCCTTGACGGCGTGCTGCGCCTGGGCGACGGCCAGACCGTAGCCGGGAACGACGATGACCTGGTTGGCGTACGCCATCTGGATGGCGGCGTCCGAAGCCGAGGTGGCCTTGACCGTGCCACCCGACGCCGAGGCCACACCGGCGGCCGCCTCGCCGCCACCGAAGGCGCCGAAGACGATCGCGGGGATCGACCGGTTCATGGCCTTGGCCATGAGGTTGGTCAGGATGGTGCCCGAGGCGCCGACGATCATGCCCGCGACGATCATGGCCTGGTTGTTCAGCGCGAGACCGGCAGCTGCTGCCGACAGACCCGTCAGGGCGTTGAGCAGCGAGATGACGACCGGCATGTCGGCGCCACCGATCGGCAGCACGACGAACAGACCCATCAGACCGGCGGCAATGAGCAGCGCCAGGATCCACCACGAGGCCAGCGGGTCACCGTCGGCGCTGATGCCGATGTAGACGGCGATGGCGATCGACGCGAGGACGAGGACGATGTTGGCCAGCTGGAACAGCTTCGCCGACGCGACGAGCTTGCGCTCGAGAGTCTTGTTCAGCAGTTCCTGCAGCTTCGCGAAGGCGACGAGCGAACCCCAGAACGAGATCGAGCCGATGATCGCGGCGAACAGTGAACCGACGATCATGACCACGGTCGGGTCGTCGTCCAACGTCGTGAAGCTGGTGGACTCGAGATATTCGGCCCACGCGATGAGTGCGACGGTGCCACCACCGACGCCGTTGAACAGCGCGACCAGCTGCGGCATCGCCGTCATCTTGGTCTTCAGTGCCGGCGGGACGCCGAGGATGATGCCGACGGCCAGACCGCCGATGATCAGACCCCAGTTCTCCGTCTCCCGGATGTCGATGAGCACCGCGACGACCGCGATGAACATACCGACGGCGGCGATGTAGTTGCCGCGCACGGCGGTCTTCGGGCCCGTCAGACCCGACAGACCGTAGATGAACATCGCGAAGGCGATGATGTACAGGACCGAGACGAGGTAGCCCATCAGGCGTCAGCCCCCTTCTTCTGTGCAGCCGGGGAGTCCTTGCGCTGCTTGAACATCCCGAGCATGCGGTCGGTGACGACGAAGCCACCGACGACGTTCAGGGTGCCGAAGACCAGAGCGACGAACAGGATGATCTTGATGCCCCAGTGGGCATCACCGGGGAGATGACCGAGCACGACGAGAGCGCCGAGCACGACGATGCCGTGGATCGCGTTGGTGCCCGACATCAGCGGCGTGTGCAGCGTGTTCGGCACCTTGGAGATGACGGCGAAACCGACGAATCCGGCCAGGACCAGAATCGCGATGTTCGCGAGTAGTTCGTTGTACATCTAGGAGTTCTCCTTCGAACGCGTCACGCAGGCGGCCTCGAGGATCTCGTCGGAGAAGTCCGGGGCCAGGGCACCCGACTCGTCGAGGAGCAGCTCGATCAGCGCGTACACGTTCTTCGAGTAGAGCTCGGAGGCATGCTCCGGCATCGTCGCGGGCAGGTTGAGCGGCGAGCAGATGGTGACGTCGTGCTTGACGACGGTCTGCCCCGGCTCGGTGAGTTCGCAGTTGCCGCCGGTCTCGCCGGCGAGGTCGACGATGACCGAACCCGGCTTCATCCCCTCGACCGCGGCGGCGGTCACCAGGCGCGGCGCCGGGCGGCCGGGCACGAGCGCTGTGGTGATGACGACGTCGAAGCCCTTGATGGCGTCTTCGAGCGCCTGCTGCTGCTGGGCCCGCTCGGCCTCGGTGAGCTCGCGTGCGTAGCCGCCCTCCCCCGCGGCGTCGATGCCGAGGTCGAGCCACTGGGCACCGACCGACCGGACCTGGTCGGCGACCTCGGGACGCACGTCGTAACCGGTGGTGCGGCCACCGAGACGCTTCGCCGTGGCCAGCGCCTGCAGACCCGCGACGCCCACCCCGAGCACCAGCACGGTCGCCGGCTTCACGGTGCCGGCGGCGGTGGTGAGCATCGGGAAGAAGCGGGTGGATTCGCTCGCCGCGACCAGCACGGCCTTGTAGCCGGCGACGTTCGCCTGCGACGACAGGGCATCCATGACCTGCGCGCGGGAGATACGCGGAATGGCCTCGACGGCGTACGCCTCGACTCCGGCCTGCGTGAGGGCGCCGATCTGGTTGTCTGCGTTGCGCGGGGCGAGGAAGCCGATCAGGCGCTGGCCGGACTTCAGGTGGGCGATCTCGGCGTCGCTCGGCGGAGCGACCTTGACGACGATGTCGGCGGACCAGGCGTCGCCGACGGTCGCGCCGGCTTCCTTGTAGGCCGCATCCGGAATCAGCGCGCCCTGGCCGGCACCGGACTCGACGACGACGTCGAGACCCTTGCCGATCAAGGAGGGCACGATCTTCGGCACGAGCGCGACCCGCCGTTCCCCGTCGTTCGTCTCACGAACCACGCCGACGGTCGGACGGCGGTGCGCTCCGCTCCCCGTGTTCGATCCTTCGGTACTCAATTCTTGACTCCTGCGTCGATGAAAGTGCGCGTCGTGCCGCGATCGGCGGCGAAAGATGCGTTATCGAAGGCCATGTGACGGCCTGTCATGCACTGAAAGGCTTAAGCAGACCTACCGTGCCCTCCCGTGACCTCGCAACCTGGTCAGATCATCTGAATCGAGTCCGAACAGCAAGACGGCGCAAGTTTGTGAGGCAGCTCACCTCACAAATGCCATTTTCCTCCGGTGAGCAAGACCGTGCAGGACGATCGGAATCGGTCCCGAAAACGGCCCGGGAGCGGCCCCCGATGCGAAAGAAGGCGGAGTGCAAACAGATTCGTTCCGTGTGTACCGAACGGCGGTGTGTACCGATTCAGAACACTTCGGAATCGATTCAGATACTCGGTCACCGGACCCGGCCTTTGCGCTCGTCCGGCAGCCCGCGTAGGGGGGTGTCCGTGACACACGAACCTCGGAAGGACCCCGCGAACGACACGCCCGCCGACTTCACGGTCGACGACGACCCCGGCACGGCCGACCTCGGCGGCGACCCGGTCTGCTGGCTCCATCTCCTCTGCCCCGACTGCGGGGCGATGCTCACCTCCGAGGAGGAACCGTGCCCGCGATGCGGCAGGGAGCACCCGATCCCGGATCCCTCCTGACCCGAACACCTAACCTGGCCCCATGAACGTGCCGGAACCCGTCCTCGACCTCGCCCGCTCGGCCCGCCGCGTCGCCGTCCTCACCGGTGCCGGGATGTCCGCCGAGAGCGGTGTCCCCACCTTTCGCGACGCGCAGACCGGGTTGTGGGAGAACTTCGACGCCACTGCCCTCGCCACACCGGCGGCGTGGGCGGACGATCCCGCGACGGTCTGGGCCTGGTATCAGTGGCGGGTCGCGCTCGTCCGGCGTGTACAGCCCAATGCCGGACACCGGGCCCTCACCGACTGGGCACGGGCGGCGCACGTGCAGATCGTGACGCAGAACGTCGACGACCTCCACGAGCGGGCCGGAAGCCACGAGGTCACCCATCTGCACGGGAGCCTGTTCGCCCCGCGGTGCAGCCGGTGCGAGCGTGCCGTCGACCTCCCCGATCCGCCGGAGGATCCCGTCGCCCGTCTCGATCCGCCGTCGTGCCCCGCATGCGGAGGCGACGGCCGGCCGGGCGTCGTGTGGTTCGGCGAGGTGCTGCCGCAGGACCCGTGGGAGACCGCGACCGAGTCCCTGCGCGAGGCCGACCTGCTGCTGGTCGTCGGCACCTCGGGCGTCGTCTACCCGGCGGCCGGCCTGCCGTCGCTCGCGCGCAGTCACGGCGTGCCGGTGGTACAGATCGATCCGCGCGAGACCGATCTGAGCGATCAGGTCGACCACGCCTGGCGCACCACGGCCGCCGTGGGTCTTCCCGCCCTCGTCGACGCGCTGAGGATCGGGACCGACACACCGCGTTAAGGTGACCCGGTGAGTTCCTGTGTGTTCTGCGCCATAGCCGACGGCAGCGGTACGGCGACACGGGTGTACGAGGACGACGAGGTCGTGGCCTTCCTCGACATCCGGCCGATCGCGCGCGGGCACACCCTCGTGATCCCGCGCGTGCACGCCGCACGCCTCGAGGACCTCGATCCGGCGTCGGGCGCGGCCGTCTTCCGCGCCGGACAGCGGATCGCCCGGGCGATGACCCGTTCCGAACTCGCCATCGACGGAACCAATCTCGTCCTGAACGACGGACGGGCAGCCTTCCAGACCGTCTTCCACACTCATCTGCACGTCCTGCCCCGCTGGAACGGCGATCGTGTCCGGATGGGTATCGGTCTGGTCCGCCGTCGACCCCACGACCCCGAGACCACCGCGGCACTCATCCGCGCCGGTCTCGAACGTCTCACCGCCGAGGAGCACCAGTGACATCGCAGCCCGACACCACCCCCGATCCCTCCGCTGCCGAGTTCCCGATCGACACGATCCGGCCGCTGCTGCTCGAGCAGTTCGCCGTGCTCGACGATCTGCTCTCGGGACCGACCGAGGACGAGTGGACCACCGCCACCTGCCTACCGGGATGGACGGTCAAGGACATCACTGCGCATCTCATCGGCACCGAGTCGATGCTCGCGGGCATCGAAGCGCCGCGCATCGAACGCGACGTGCGCTCGTTCGACCACGTGCGCAACGACATCGCGGCCTTCAACGAGTTGTGGGTGGAGTCGTTGCGTCCCGTCCCCGGCGCGGACGTGCTCGAGCGGTACCGCGAGATCGTCGCCCTGCGCACGGAGCAACTCGGCGCGATGACCCAGGAGGACTTCGGGAAACAGTCGAACACTCCCGTCGGGCCGGCGCCCTACGGGCGCTTCATGCGGATCCGCGTGTTCGACTGCTGGCTCCACGAACTCGACATCTGCGACGCGCTCGGCAGGACGGGCAGCGAGGGCGGCCCGCGTGCCGAACTCGGATCCGCGGAGGTCTTCGGTGCGGTTCCGTTCATCGTCGGCAAGCGCGGCAAGGCCCCCGAGGGAGCGCGCATCACGCTCGAACTCACCGGTCCCCTCGCGCGCACCATCCACATCGAGGTGCACGGACGGGCCACCGAGGTGCCGGCCCTGTCCGAACCGGTCACGACCACGATCGCGATGGACTCCGGGTTGTTCGTTCGGCTCGCCGGTGGACGCGTGCGCGCCGAGGACCGGATCGAGGAGATCTCCTTCGGCGGCGACACCGAGGTCGGACGCCGCATCGTCGACAACCTCGCGTTCACGATCTGACGTCGTGCGGCTGTTCCTGTCCTCCTACCGGTTCGGCACCGATCCGGACGCCTTCGTCCGGTTGACGACGCCGGGCCGGATCGCGGTGATCGCGAACGCCGCCGACGCGTGGCCCGCCTCGGCCCGCACGGCGGCGGTCACGAGCGAGATGGGCCCGCTGCGGTCGCTCGGCTTCGAACCGGAGGAGGTGGATCTACGTGATCACCTCGACGATCCCGACTCGCTCCGGCGGCGCCTGTCGGACTTCACGTCCGTGTGGGTGCGCGGCGGCAACACTTTCGTCCTGCGAGCGCAATTGGCCCGCAGCGGAGGCGATACCGTGCTCACGGATCTGGTGAGCGACAACCGTCTCGTGTACGGGGGCTACAGCGCCGGGGCCTGTGTCGCCACACCGTCGCTGCGCGGCATCGAGTTCTCCGACGACCCCGACGAGGTCGCCGCGACCTGCGGTGTCCCGGTGGTGTGGGACGGACTCGGCTGGGTCGAACACGCGATCGTGCCGCACGCCGGTGACTCGCTGCTGGCCGACGACGGGATACGGCAGACCCTGCGCTACCTGCGCGAGCACGACGTCGAACACGTGGCGTTGACCGACGACGACGCGATCGTCGTCGACACTCCTCCAGAGCACGCCCCGAGTACGGTGACATCATGACGCAGAACATCGACGGCACCGAACCCCGGATCGAGCACGACGCCGACAAGGCCCGCTTCGCGCTCTATCTCGGCGACGACCTCGCGGCCTACGCCGACTACACGCAGCACGGCGACCTGCGGGACTTCGACCACACCGTCACCGACCCGCAGTTCCGCGGTAAGGGTCTCGCCGGGATCGTGGTGAAGCACGCCCTCGACGAGACCAAGAAGCAGGGACTGAAGATCGGTACGTCCTGCTCGTACGTCGAGAAGTTCGTCTCCGAACATCCCGAATACCGCAACTGATCCGTCACACCTGCACGTCGCGGCGGCGGAAACCCACGATCGCCGCTGCGACGAGCAGCACCGCCGCAACCGCCTGGATGATCAGCGGCATCACCGTCACCCCCTCTGCGGGCACCAGCGGGATGTGCGAGAACGGCGACAGTGCGACGAGTTCGTCGGGGAGGTTCAGCATCTCGCCGAGCCACGCGACGAACACCATCCACACCACGAGCACCCACACGAGCCCGGTGGCACGCGGCACGCAGCCCAGCAGCGCGAACGCCACGGCGACCACGAGGATCGCAGCCGGCGCGTAGGCCAGGGACGCCGCGATCATCCGCGGCATCCACCCCCAGTCGCCCACCGCGAGCGCGACCCCCAGTCCGGTCGCAGCACCGGAGACGAGCAGCGCCACGACCAACTGGACGACGATCACGCCGAGTGCCGCGAACAGCCATGCGCTGCGCGCCGTTCCGGTGACGATCACGAGACCGGAACGTCCACCGTCCTCCTCGCTGCGCATCCGCATCACGCCGGACACACCGAAGGCGGTGGCGCCGAGAGCGAGGAACATCAGCATCATCCCGGAGAATGAGGCGGTGAGGGCGTCGGGGTCCACGCCGACCATGTCCAGCACCTGCGGCATCTCGTCGATGAGGTCCTCGACGGAGCTGGCGAGAGCGCCCATCGCGACGCCGAACAGGACCAGTCCCGTCAGCCAGCCCACGAAGGCTCCGCGCAGCAGGCGGCGGATCAGACCGACCGGACCGAGCAACGCGGAATTTGCCTCGGCGGGGCCGGGGTTCGGTGCCCGCAGTCCGGCTCCGAGGTCGCGGCGCCGCGACAGTGCGACGGCGACGGTGAGCAGCACGACCGTCGTGGCGACGGACAACAACAGCGGCCACCACCGCTCGTCGACGTAGAGCCGGGTCTGCTGGGCCCAGGCGATCGGCGAGAGCCACGACAGCCACGAGCCGGTCGACTCGATGATGTCGCCGGCGCCGCGGACGAAGAAGGCCGCAGCGAGCACTGCGAGCGCGGTACCCGTGGCCGAGCGGGAGTGTTCGCCGAACTGGGCGGTCACTGCCGCGACCGCACCGAAGAGCACCCCGGTGACGGCGGAGGCCACACCGAAGGCGACCGAGCCGACGACATCGAGCCCGCCTGCGATGAGCGCGACGGTGATACCGGTGCCCACGATGAGGTTCGCGACCGAGACCAGCATCAGGGCGGCCGCCGGCGGAGCATAGGCCCCGACGGGCAGCGCCCGCAGAAGTTCGAGCCGGCCGGATTCCTCCTGCGCCCGGGTGTGCCGCACGACGAGCAGGATGCTCATGATCGCGGTCGCGACGAAGACGGTCAGGCTCAGTTCGTTCGCGGTCATCGCCCCGAGCGTGTAGTTGTCGATCCCGTAGGCCGGGCCCGTCATGAGTACGGCAGCCGGATTCTCCAGCAGGGCAGCACGGGCCTGACGGGAGGCCTCGTCGGGATAGACCGCGGCCAGGCTGAGGACGGTCGACCACACCGTGAAGGCGAGCGCGAGGGTCCAGACGGTGATGCGCACGCGGTCCAGCCGCAGGTAGAGCCGCAGCAGGGTGCCGAGCCCGGTGAACGGTGCCGCGGACGTCGCGGAGGTACCGCTCGGGGTCGGTACAGCTGTCGGTGTCGTCGTGGTCATCGTGAGGACACCTCCTCCACCGCACCGGCGCCGTTCCCGTCACCGGTGTCGAAGGTGTCGCCGTAGTGCCGCATGAACAGCTCTTCGAGCGACGGGGGCGTGATGGTGAGGTTCTCGACGCCGAGTCCGGCGAGTTCCTGCAGGACCGGGGCGAGGGCGGTGTTGTCGACGTCGAACGCGAGCCGGCCGTCGTCGGCGTAGAGGTCGTGGACCCCGGAGAGCCCGGCCAGTCGCTCGGCAGGGGCACTCGTGGTGGCCCGCACGGACGAGCGCGTCAGGTGCCGCAACTGCGCGAGGGTGCCGGTCTCGACGTCGCGCCCGGCCCGGATGATCGTCACCGTGTCGCAGAGCTTCTCGACCTCGGCGAGGATGTGGCTGGACAACAGGACGGTCGCGCCGCGGTCGCGGAGCCTTCGCACCTCGTCGGTGAACACCGCCTCCATGAGCGGGTCGAGACCCGAGGTGGGTTCGTCGAGCAGGTAGAGCTCGGCGTCCGATGCGAGTGCGGCGACGAGTGCGACCTTCTGCCGGTTGCCCTTCGAGTAGGTGCGGGCCTTCTTCGTCGGATCGAGTTCGAACCGCTCGAGGAGTTCGGCGCGACGACGCGTGCGGACCTCGCCCCCGCGGATGCGGGTGAGGACGTCGATGATCTCGCCACCGGTGAGGGTGGGCCACAGGTTCGTGTCGCCGGGCACGTACGCGAGCCGGCGGTGGATCGCGACGGCGTCGGTCCACGGGTCGAGTCCGAGGACGCGGACGGTGCCGGAATCGGCACGCAGCATTCCGAGCAGCACGCGGATCGCCGTGGACTTGCCGGCGCCGTTCGGTCCGAGGAATCCCGCGACGGTGCCGCGTTCGACGGTCATCGAGAACCCGTCGAGAGCTCTGGTGGTTCCGAATGTCTTGACGATGTCGCGGATTTCGATAAGAGGGGTGTCCATCTTTCCTCCGTCAGGAGTCGGGGGGTGCCTCACGCGCTGCCAGACAGGCGTCGAGAAGGGTCGAGTCCGTCAGCAACGGCTCGGTGTAGAGCTCGAGCATCGGCAGCGCGAGGCGTTCGGTGTAGGCGCGCAGCCTGGCAGGAAAGGTTTCGAGGTCGAGGTATTCGTCGGGACCGGGAAGGTCCATGAGCACGGCGCCGACGCTGAACGAGATGAGGGCACGTGCTCGTTCGGAGGGGAACCGGCTGGGGCGCACGGTTCCGGCGGCCACAGCCTCCTCGAGATAAGCCTCGGTGTCGGCGACGAGCCGGTCGAGGAAGTCGGCGGCGGGGGCGCCGCCGGTCCGGAGGGTGCGGAAGAGGTAGGCGACCGTGGTCGCGTAGTTCTCGATGTGTTCCATCTGGTCGTTCAGCGCGGCCGGTCCGACCTTCGGGTCGAGGACGGCACTCTTCGCCTGCCGGATCCCGTCGAGCACGTACCGGTCGCAGTGTTCCTTCAATCCGGCGCGGGATCCGAAATGGTGCACGATCAGCGAGGCGCTGACGCCGCACTCGGCGGCGATGGTCCGCAGCGGCACGCCGACCCCGTACGCGGCGATGCACCGGATGGCAGCGTCGCGGATCCGTGCACGGGTGGTGAGGTCGTCACCGGCGGCGGTTGAATGCACGTTTCAAGGATTGCACACGTGTTCAACCCGGTCAACGCACCGTATGTGTCATCTCACGGCATGTGCCATCGGAGCACGTGCCGCACCGGTGCGCGGGCGCGCTCAGGTGAAGGCCATGACCTCGGTACCCCAGACCCGGCGCATCTCGCCGTCCGGATCCGACTCGACCCTGTCCGTGGAGTCGATGAGCAGGGTCGAGCGTTCCTCCGCCTCGTACTGCGGCCAGTGCTTCGAACCGTCCAGTGCCGCCGGCACACCGTGGTGCGCGAACGCGAACCAGCGCCGCTGCACACGACCGGAGACCTCACCGGCGGCCTTGCGGCCGCCGAGCCAGAAGGACGGATCCCGGCCGAGAGTGCCGAAATTTCCGAAGACATATGGCAATTCGGTCGCGTGCCCGGCTCCGATCCGGGCGGCCTTGAGCATCGGGGTGGCGTGGTCGAAGCGGTACACCCAGGTCGGCGAATGCGCGCTGTGCGCTTCGGCGACCCACAGCACCGGCATGCGGAAACCGGCGTCGCGCGAGAGCGCCATCGCCCCGATGGGTTTGGGCAGGTCGGGATACGCCGCGACGATCTCGGCGAGTCGCTCGGCAGGCAGATCCGTCCGGTCGTCGGCCAACGCCGCCAACATGGCCTGCACCGCCGTGTCGTCGACGGGCATCAGCGGGGACTTCATGAAGCGGAAGATGGACGGCTCGTCCTTGTTCGAGCCGATGATCAGCGGGATCCGGTGCGACAGCCCCTTCTGGAAGGCCGCGACCGGATATTTCGGCACCAGGCCGCGGTCGACGACCGGTGTCATGGCGAGCGTCCCCGGCACCTTCGTCGGAGTCTCGGCGACGAGCACCTCCGACGCCTCGACCAGCGTGTCGGTCGACATCGTGAGTAGTTCGGCGGCCCGGGACGGCGACAGGTCGAGGATCTCGAGGAAGCGCTGTGCAACGGTCGCGGCACGGTCGCTGCCGTACACCGAGGTGGCGGGCGGCGACTGGGCGATCGCACGATGGAAGAGGCCCTTGGCCCTCGGGACCGTCATGAGCGTGGTGATCGACCCCGCACCCGACGATTCGCCGAAGAGCGTCACGCAGTCCGGATCGCCACCGAAGTCGGCGATGCAGTCGCGCACCCATTCGAGGGCGGCGATCTGGTCCCGGAGGCCGACGTTGGATTCGAAGGTGGTCCCGGGCGTGGAGAAGGACGACAGGTCGAGGAAGCCGAGCGCGCCGAGCCGGTAGTTGATCGTGACGATCACGACATCGCCGCTCTCGCACAGGTTTCGGCCGTCGTAGATCTTCTGACCGGAGTAACCGAGCACGTAGGCGCCACCGTGGATCCAGACCATGACGGGGCGTCGGCGTCCGTCGGGCGACGGCGCCCAGATGTTGAGCGAGAGACAGTCCTCGCTCAACGTCATCTCGGGGTCGATCCCGATCGGGCTCTGTCGGCTCTGCGGAGCTATCGGTCCGAACCGTGCGCCGTCGAGGACGCCGTCCCACGGTTCCGGCGGTAGCGGCGCTCGAAACCGCCGGGAACCGGTCGGGGCCGCGTACGGGATGCCCTTCCAGACGTAGACCTCGCCGTCGCGATACCCCCGGACCTCGCCGTACTTGCAGGCGACGGTGAGCGTGTCGTCGTCCATGTGACCTCCCACCCGAACCGGTACCGCCGTGCAGCACCGATCACTTCGTTCGTCGACCTACCGATTCAATGATGGTGGATACCGGGCGGTTCGTCAGCCGGCCGCGGAAAGAGGCGCGGGGGCCACGCAGTCGACGAGGTCGATCACGAGTGCGTCGAGCACGTTGCGCAGGTCGCCGCGCGCCGAGTCGGCCAGCGCCGGGAAGACGGTGGCGAGCGCGATGGGCACGAGCGAGGCCTGTCCCAGCAGGATCCCCATGGCCGCATCGAGCTTGACGACCTCATCGTGCAAGCGGGCGTAGGTGGTGGTGTCCATGCCGTGCGCCACGGCGATCCGGTCGGGCTCGCATGCCGCGGCGTCCGCCACCATCCGGGGCAGGTCCGCCGCGGTGATCTCGTCGGCACTCATGCTTGCAACGTCGAATTTACGCAACATCTCGCCTTCGTTCGTCCCCCAGGAGCGACGCCGGGCCGCGCGCCGCAGTCGAAACATACAGTCAGTGTGGCCCGAAAAGTACGGGATGTGTAGAAGGTCCGGAAAACTTTTTGCACTGCCGGTACCTGACAGAAGGTACATCGCCGAGAACCCGCCTCCGCCCGGAATCGTCACTCTGAGACCAGGACCACAACGATTGCTCAGCAAACCCTCGCGACCTGGATGAACGGGCGTATCCTCGTAAATCCGAAGTTCGTGCAGCCACCCCGACCGGGTCCGACCACGACTCCGGGCAGACCGAGGAGGTGCCGGTCATGAGCGTCGCCCGCACCGAGTTGCTCCCTCTGCCCGCGCACCACGCGACCGCGCGCGAGTTCGCGGGGGTGAGCACTCGGTCCCGTGCCTTGTCCTTCTCGGTGCGCCGTACCGTGCGGCCGTTCATCGAGGCATGGTCGTACGCCCCGACCCTCCCCTGGCCGGCGTCGGCGATAGACCACCTCGCGTTCCCTCTCGTGCCCGTGCCCGGCACACACCGCCGGCGAGTCGACCTACCGATGTGCCCGGCGGAACTGCTCTGGGCGCAGGGTGCCGCACCCCCGGCCGCGCAGGTCGGTATGGACGGCACCGCCGTCGGGGGCGGTATGGACGGCACCGCCGTCCTGTACCTGCACGGCGGCGCGTTCCTGTGCTGCGGCCTCACCACGCACCGTCATCTGGTCTCCCGCATCTCCGCCACCACCGGCGCGCCGGTCCTGGCCGTCGGTTACCGCATGCTGCCCCGCCATCCGATCCGGCGCGCGGTCGAGGACGGCCTCGACGGACTGCGCTGGCTCGAGGCGCACGGCCACCCGGCCGAGCGTGTCGTGATCGCCGGGGATTCCGCCGGCGGCTTCCTCACCTTCGCCGTCGCCCACGAAGCCGTACGACTCGGCATCGGCCGCCCGGCCGGCACCGTCGCACTGTCGCCCCTCACCGATCTCGACCCGCGGGGCAAACTCGACCATCCCAACTCGCACCGGTGTGCCGTCTTCCCGCGACGCGCCGTCGCTGTGCTGTCCACCCTCGTCGAACGCGCCGAACGCCTCGGCGGCGAAGGCGCCGAACCGGTCCCCTCCCCCGTCGATCTCGATCTGTCGGAGATGCCTCCCGCACTCATCCAGACCGGATCCGAGGAGATGACCTACGTCGACGCCGAGCTGATGGCCCGGCGACTGCAACTCGCCGGGGTCTCCGCCGAACTCCAGGTGTGGGAGAAACAGGTGCACGCCTTCCAGGCCGCGGCGGGGGTCGTCCCGGAGAGCGGCCGCGCGATCGCCGAGATCGGCCGCTTCGTGCGTGAACTGCGGTGAACCCGCTCCCCGGGTGCCGCTGCCCTCAGGCCCGGCCCGTGAACAGGTCGTTGCGGTCCTCACGGGCACCGGCTCGTCGTCCCCGACCCCATCCGACGACGGCGCGGTAGCGCCCGAGCGCACCGGACTCCGTGAGCGCATCGACGTCCCGGTGTGGCGAATCCTCGCTCACCGCAGCCGAATAGGGTGCGACGTAGAGAGCGTCGGCGGGGCAGTTGACCTCGCACATGAAGCAGGTCTGGCAGTCCTCCTGGTGCGCGACAACGGGAAGCCCGTCGGGTGCACGCTCGAAGACGTCGGTCGGGCACACCGCGATGCAGATGTCGCACGAGATGCACCGCTCCGCGACGATCACCTCGATCATCGGTTCGCTCCTCGTCGCACGAGGTGTCCTTCAGCACGGACGTCCACGCGGTCCAGACCGCTCGTCACGAGGCGGTACTGCAGGTCGGGGTCGGTGTCCGGGTGGTCGGTGCGCACGTGCATGCCCCTCGTCTCCGTACGCGCGAGGGCGGTGCGGCTCACCCACCGGGCGACGGCGAGGAGCGCGGCACCGGACCGGGCTCGTACCAGCTCCCGCCCTCGTCCGCCGAGCACGACGGGCGCCGCGGTCCACGCGTCGTCGAGTGCGGCGATGCTGTCCTCGAGACTGCGGGCCGTCCGCCGGAAACTACGTCGGAGCGGGAGCGTGTGCTCCTGCACCAGGCCGATGATCGCGCGGGTCGCGGCGCGGTCCGGGTCACCCTCGAGGCCGACCCCGCCGATCGGTCTCGCCACGTCCGGGACACCGCGGTTCCGGGCGAACTCTGCGGCGGCCGCCCCGGACCACGAACCCGACGACATCGCCCAGGCCCCGTTGTGACTGCCTCCACCGCTGCGGCCCCCGGTGATCAGCTCGCGCGTGGCGACGTCGCCGGCGGCGAACAGACCAGGGACCGTCGTGCTGCAGTCCGTCCCGGTGATCCGTAGGCCACCGGTACCGCGCACCGTTCCCTCGAGGACCGCCCGCACCGGGTACATCTCGGTGAACGGGTCGACCCCGGCCTTGTCCAGAGGCAGGAAGTAGTTGGGCTGGGAACGACGCATCGCTTCGCGGTGGTCGGGATGTGCCCGGTCGAGACGGGCGTGGACGGGGATACCGTCGAGCAGGTACCGCATGGCGGTCGCGCGGTCGTCGCCGAGCCGCACACGGGCGTCGTCGTAGAACGTCGCGAACTGCATGAACAGTCCCTTCGTGTGCCCACTCCAGGAAGGCGCGAGCGCGTAGGCCGAGGAGAACTCCATCCCGGAGAACTCGGCACCGGCCTCGGCGGCCATGAGGTGACCGTCGCCGGTGTCGACGTCGGTACCGAAGCTGCCGGAGAGGAAGGCACAGCCTCCCGTGGCGAGGACGACCGCACCGGCACGCGCCGTCCACGGCTCGTACCCCTGCCGGCGGTGGACACCGGTCGCGCCGGCCACCGCACCGTCGGTGTCGACGAGCAGCTGCAGGGCGGGCGACTGATCCAGGATGCGCACGCCGGCGCGGTGGACGAGGCGGCGCATCCGCCGCATGTACTCGGGTCCCTGCACGCTGCTGCCCCGGCGACGTCCGGTCTCCGGGTCCACGCCGAAGGGATAACGGCCGTGGACGGCGAGGTCGTCGACGCGTCGATAGGTCTCGTCGAGCACCCGGTGCATCCAGGCGGGATCGGAGAGCAGTCCCCCTTCGATGTGGCGGCGGTCGACGGCCGCGGCGCGCTCGGGTCCGGGCGGCAGGTACCAGAGGTTGTTGCCGCCGGACGCGGTCGGGCCGCTCGTCCCGCAGTAGCCCTTGTCGGCGAGGACCACGCGACTCCCGGCCCGGGCGGCCGCTAGCGCCGCCCAGGTACCGGCCGGTCCCCCGCCGAGCACGAGGACGTCGGTGTCGATCTCCGTCCCGTCGCTGACGGTCATATCGACACGCGGATCGCGTAGTCCGCCACGGCATCTGCGGTGCATTCGGCCACCCCGGCCGATATGGCGACGATCTCCACGAACGGATCTGCCGACTGTACTGCGGGGATGCGGGCCGGCAGCGTCCGGACGAGACGGATGATGGCGTCGATCATGCGTCGATGGTCGACCATCTCCGGACGGATCGACACGGTTTCGCTCGCCGGGATCGGAACACTCCGGCGGGCCGTCGGCGGCCGAGAACCGTGCGCTCGCGCGGGCCGCCGGCGACCGCGCACCGTGCGCTCCGGCGAGCTGTCGCTCGTGCGACCGAGCGGAGGAAGGCCTGTCGGTACCGGCGACTAGTCTTTCTCTCGGCTCGACCGCACAGAGAAGGGGGTCCGATCATGGCCGACGCGCAGACCCGGTTCGACCAGGACGTCGATGCGGCCTGGCGCGAGTTCCGCACGCGCCTGGCCGACCATGTCGCGGCCATGAGCGATGGCGACGGCCTGGTCCTCGAACCCTTCACCGACGAGGCCGGCGGCCCGGCGGGGCCGTGCGTGCAGTTCTACGCGTGGGGAGACCGGCTCGTCCGCTGCGAGGTCCCGTCCAACGCCCACCTCGCCCCCGACCGGCACCTCACGCCGGTCGACGAGCAGATGCTCCTCGAACTCGGGCTGAAGGCGCCCTCCCGCGGACCGGACGATCCGGAGGACGACGGATCCCCGGCGTTCTGGATCGATCGTCCGGGCAGCTGGGCCGATCAGCTCGCCGTCATCGCCGTGCGTGCCCTGCGCTCGGTGTGGGGCGTTCCCCATCCCCTCTTCCTGCGGGCCGAGACATTCGGGACGGAGCGCTCGGTCGCCGAGCTCACCTCGTTCCTCGTGCCCGAGACGCCGCAGGCCGGTCGCACGCAGGCCCCGGAGGTGCCGCTCGCGGTCGTCCCCAGCGGCGACGACCACGTGCGCGAACTGATCGAATCCACCCTGCACGAGCGGATCGACGATCTGCCCGCCTGGGACGAGGACGGCGATCTCGTCCTGCGGATCGCCGGGGTCCTGGTGTTCGTCGGTGTCGGCCCCGGAGGCGGCACCGTCGACCTGTTCGCACCGATCGTCCATTCCATCACCGGACGCACGCGGGCCGCCGAGATCTGCGTCGACCTCAACCGCCGGTGGCCGCACCTGAAGTTCGTGCTGGTCGACGACCGCCTCGCGATCGTCGACCACGTTCCGGCCGCGCCGTTCGCTCCGGCGCACCTGCTCGGATCGCTCGAGACCATCACTCGGTTCCTCGACACCGTCGACAGTTCGTTCGCCACCCATATCGGTGGCTCGCTGCTGCGCGATCAGGGATTCGACGGGGCGACGGGTGGTGCGGCCGATCCGCCCTGGGGCGACGTCTCGCAGTTACCCGACGCCGAGGACGATCTGCCGGTGGCCCTGCTCGCGGTGCGCGACTTCCATCTCGACGGCGCGACCGATGTCGCCGCGAGCACCGTCGCGGCGATCGGCGATCGCAATCCCGAGCAGTTGCGGCGGTTCCTCACCATCAGCACCGAACTGCAGGTGTGGTGGGACGGCGAGTCGCAGACCCGCGAGGCGGCGCTCAACACCGACGGTGCTCGCGAGGCACGGGCGCGGGCACTCGAATGGGAGGCGACGAGCCGCTCGCTCGCGGAGGCCCTGCAGTTCCTCGAACAGGGCGAGGGCACCGATTCGGCCGGCTCACGCGCGTCGAAGCCGAGCGCCGGCCGTGAGTCGGCGCCCGAGCAGCCCGCACTGTTCGACAACCCCGACGAACCGACCCTCTTCGACGGCTTCGGCGATTACTCCTGAGCCGATCCCGCCCGGGACACGGCGCGACGGAGCGCGTCGACAGCGGCGTTGTCGAGGCCGACGAGTACGACGGTCTCCACGCCCGTCTGTGTCTCCCGGATGGTGGTGACGGCCTGCAGGGCGGCGTCGTCGAGCGGCCAGCCGTAGACGCCGGCCGAGACGAGCGGGAACGACACCGTACGGGCACCGAGATCGTGCGCGACGAGCAGACTGTTGTGGTACGCCGAACGCAGGATCCCGGATCGGTCCTCGTGCGCCGACCACACCGGGCCCACGGTGTGGATCACCCATCGCGCCGGGAGACGCCCAGCGGTTGTCGCCACTGCACGGCCCGGTTCGAGTCCGTCGGGTAGCGAGGTCGCGCGGAGTGCGCGGCAGGCCGCGAGGATCTCCGGGCCTCCGGCCCGGTGGATCGCACCGTCCACTCCCCCGCCACCGAGCAGGGAGGAGTTCGCGGCGTTGACGATCGCATCCACCGCGATGGTGGTGATGTCGCCGTGCGCGATGTCGAGAGCGGTCACCCTGTCGACCCTATGTTCCGCACGCTGCCCCCGAGTCGTTTTGCTGGCATGATTCAGGACCGTGACGTCCTCGGCGAAGCTGCGCGAACTGGCCGGAAAGCACGGCATCACCACCACCTACACGGGATGGGGGGGACACGACCACGATGTCTCCGACGAGACATTGCGGCGCGTACTCGCCGCGCTCGACGTCCCGGCCGGGACGGACGACGAGGTCGTGGCATCGCTCGCCGACTTCGACGACCGCCCGTGGCGCTGCATGCTCCCGCCCGCGCTCGTGGTCGTCGAGGGCGACGACCGGACGTTCCCGGTGCATGTGCCGCACGGCGACCCGGTGTCGGTGTGGGTCGTCGCCGAGGACGGGGCGGAGGTCGATGTCGAGCAACTCGACGTGTGGGTGGACCCGCGTACGGTCGACGGCCGGCTCGTGGGCCGCGCGACCTTCGCCGTTCCGCGGCTGCCCCTCGGCTGGCATGTCGTGCACGCCCGCAGCAACGACATCGAGACCACCGCGGGCCTGGTCGTGACCCCGCGCCGGTTGTCCACCGCCGACCGGCTGCTCGAGAAGAAGCGCTGGGGCCTTGCGGCCCAAATCTATTCGGTGCGCAGCCGCAGGTCGTGGGGCATCGGTGATTTCGCCGACCTGGCCGATCTGGCGGCGATCACGGCCGGTTACGGCGGCGACTTCGTCCTGATCAACCCCGTGCACGCGGCCGAGCCCGTGCCACCGCACGAACCGTCGCCCTACCTGCCGTCGTCGCGGCGTTTCGTCGACCCGCTGTACCTGCGGATCGAGGATATCCCGGAGGTGGCCTACCTCCCCGCGAAACACCGCAAGGAACTCGACGAGCACGCGCAGCGCGCGGCGAAGGCGAACCGGAAGGCGCGGCGTCTCGACCGGGACGCGACCTTCCGCGCGAAACTCGACGTCCTCGAGCGCGTGTACCGGGTGCCGCTCGGCCCGGCCCGCCGCGCACGGTACGAGGCGTTCTGCGCCGAGGGCGGGCAGGCGCTCGACGACTTCGCGCTGTGGTGCGCGCTGTACGAGAAGTTCGGCGACCGCGCCGACCGGTGGGCGGCACGCGCTCCGAGCCCCGACGACCCGAAGGTCACCCGGTTGCGCGAGCGACTGGCCTCGCGGATCGACTTCCACCGCCGGCTGCAGTGGTTGTGCGACGAGCAGCTCGCGAACGCTCAGACTGCTTCGCTTGCAGCAGGTTCCGATATCGGAATCCTGCACGACCTCGCAGTGGGTGTCGGTCCGCACGGCGCCGACGCCTGGACGCTGGGCGACGCGTTGGCGTCGGGCGTCACGGTGGGCGCCCCCGCCGACGACTTCAACCGCAACGGCCAGAACTGGAATCAGCCGCCGTGGCGGCCGGATCGTCTCGCGGAGCTGGGATACATCCCCTTCCGCGATGTGGTGCGCTCGGCGTTGCGGCACGCGGGTGGTGTCCGGGCCGATCACATCCTGGGACTGTTCCGCACCTGGTGGGTACCGGAGGGGATGTCGCCCGCCGACGGCGCGTACGTCCGCAGCGACCACGAGGCACTCGTCGGCATCCTGGCGCTCGAGGCGCATCGCGCCGGCGCCGTGGTCGTTGGTGAGGACCTCGGGGTCTTCGAGGAGTGGGTGCAGGAGTATCTTGCCGAGCGGGGGATCGCCGGGACGTCGATCCTGTGGTTCGAACGCGACGAGGACTCTCCACGCGGGCCGGAAACCTACCGCACCCTGTGCCTGACCTCGGTGACCACACACGACCTCGCGCCCACCGCGGGATACCTTGCGGGCGACCACATCCGGCTGCGGTCGGAGCTCGGCCTGCTCGAGGGCGACCTCGACGCCGAACTCACCGATGCGACGGCCGAACGCGACTCGGTTCTGGCGCTCGCGGTCGAACGGGGTCTGCTCGACGAAGGCGAGACCGACGTCGATCGCCAGGTCGAGGCGCTGCACCGGCTGATCGCGGCGAGTCCGTCTGCGCTGCTGGGCGTTTCGCTGGCAGATGTGACCGGCGAGCGTCGCAGCCAGAACCAGCCGGGCACCGTCGACGAGTATCCGAACTGGCGGGTTCCGCTCGCCGATGCCCGCGGCAAGGTCGTGCTCGTCGAGGATCTCGTCGACCACGACGGATTCGCGCGACTGGCCCGGGCGGTCTCCGGAGACACCTCACCGGTGGAGTGACACCACACGAACACTGCGGCCGCCGATCCGGATGCCGGATCGGCGGCCGCTGCTCGGGTACGCGCCCCTAGGGCATCACTTCGCGTACAGGGCGTCGATCTCGTGGGCGAAATGCTCGGTGACGACGTTGCGCTTGATCTTCAGCGTCGGCGTGAGCTCGCCGGACTCCTCGGTGAGATCGCGGTCGAGAATGGCGAACTTCTTGATCGCCTCGCTGTGCGAGACGAGGGTGTTGGCGTCGTCCACGATGGTCTGCATCGCGTCCCGCAGCGTGGCGTCGTGGCGCAGGTCGGCGATCGTCGCACCGGTGGGCTTGCCGTTCTCGTTCTTCCAGTTCTCGAAGACGTCCGGATCGACGGTCACCAGAGCGGTGACGAAGCTGCGTCCGTCGCCGACGACGACGGCCTGGGAGACGAGGGTGTGCGACCGCATGCGGTCCTCGAGCGGCCCGGGTGAGACGTTCTTGCCGCCGGCGGTGATGATGAGGTCCTTCTTGCGCCCGGTGATGGACAGGTAGCCGTCCTCGTCGAGCGAGCCGAGGTCGCCGGTGCGGAACCAGCCGTCGTGGAAGGCACCGGCAGTGGCCTCGTCGTTGCGCCAGTAGCCGTCGAAGACGACCATGCCGCGCAGCTCGATCTCGCCGTCATCCGCGATGCGCGCCGAGTTCCCGCCCATGGGACGCCCGACGGTGCCGATCTTCTGCGCGCCGGGCGTGTTCACGCTGTGTGCGGCCGTGGTCTCGGTGAGGCCGTAGCCCTCGTAGATCGGCACGCCGACGCCGCGGAAGAAGTGACCGAGACGGGCACTCAGGGCACCGCCGCCGGAGATCGCGTACCAGCACTCGTTGCCCATGGCCTCGCGCAGCTTGGAGTAGACCAGCTTGTCGGCGAGGGCGCGCTTGGCCTTCAACGTGAAGGTGGGGCCGCCGTGGTCGAGCGATTCGCTGTAGGCGATGGCGGTGCGCTCGGCGAAATCGAAGATCGCCGCTTTGACCGGTCCGCCGGCCACCGCCTTGCCCGCTGCCGCGTCACGCACCTTCTCGAAGACGCGCGGCACACCGAGGATGATGTTCGGCGAGTACCGGGCAAACTGCGCGGAGACGGTCGAGAAGTCCGCCCAGTGAGCCTGCGCCGTGCCTGCTTCGAAGAGCGCGAGCGACACCGCGCGCGCCAGCACGTGCGCGAGGGGCAGGAAGGTCAGGCCGCGGTTGCCGGGCTTGGCGACGATACCGATGTCCGAGGTGAGGATGGACCGGACCTCGGCGAGGAAGTTGCGGTGGGTGAGCATGCAGCCCTTGGGTCGCCCGGTGGTTCCCGAGGTGTAGACGAGGGAAGCCAGGCCGCCGGAACGGATTCCGGCCAGACGCGTGGTGATCTCGGCGTCGTCGACCTCGGCACCGTCGGCCGCAAGCGTGTTCACCGCGCCGTCCTCGATCTGCAGGATGCGACGGAGGGTGTCGGGCATGTCGACGAAGAGCTTCTCGTGCCGCGCGGTTTCGACGACGGCGAGGACGGCCCCGGAGTCCTGGAGGATCCAGCGAATCTGCTCGGTGGACGAGGAGTCGTAGATCGGTACCGACACCGCGCCGGCCGTCCAGATCGCGTAGTCGAACAGCGACCACTCGTAGCGGGTGGCCGAGAGCAGCGCGACACGATCGCCGGGCTGCACACCGTTGGCGATCAGGCCCTTTGCGACGGCCTTCACTTGGTCGGCGAACTGCTGCGCAGTGACCGCGACCCAGTCGTCACCCTGCGGCCGGGAGTACATCACGCGGTGCGGAGTCTTCTCCGCATGGGTGAACACCGTGTGGACGACCGATTCGTCGTCACCGATGGTGAACGGGGCCGGGGTCGAGTACTCACGCACTGCAATCTCCATCGTTCTGGTCGGGAGTCCGGTCGTCGGAATCGATTCCTGCGCGGAAGCGGCGCAGGAGATCCACGAAGCGTTCGAGTTCGTTCTCGTCCCAGCCCTCGAGGCCGGCGCGGACGTCGTCGAGACGACGCACGACCGCACCTTCGAGAACTGTCGCTCCGTGGTCGGTGAGCCGGAGCGGATGTCCGGCACGTGCCGGACCCGTCCCCGCCTCGACCCAGCCCGCATCGACGGCGTGACGCAGTTGGCGCGACACGGTCGAGCGGTGGACACCGAAGACCTCGGATATGTCGGTGGCGCGGCAGCCCGGATTTCGGGAGATGAAGCCGAGAAGCGAATGCTGGACCAGCGAGAGTCCGCTGTCCTGCGTTCTTGCTCCGGACGTCAGGAAGCGCACGAGAAGCACGAACTCCTCGTATACGCGGGCAACGCCGTCCGCAGACGGCCGCCGGGCCTGCCGATTGTGTTGCACAGGGCAACTATAAACGCGAGTGAGGCACGGCACGAATCCGCGCGGTGTCCTGCCGATTTCCGGCCGCCTCTCCACAGCCCGTGCGCGCACCCGGTGAACTCGTCCGCCCCGCTCGGCGTTCACCGGGCTAGCCTGTCTGTCCGTACGGCGTCAGCACTCGGGAGAAGAGGTCGGATGGGCGAACACATCGGTCGCGACCTGTTCCGTCATCTCGTCGCCGACGAAGCGGACGAGTACCTCGCGGTGATGGACTGCTTCACCGACCTCCTGCTCGCCGATCTGTCCGCCGACGATATCGCGGTCTCGTGTGCGCGGCGCGGGGTGGCGCTCGACATCACGGTCGTCGATGCCCGGTGCCGCAGCCTGGTCCGGTGGGGCAATCTCGCACTCACCAGCGGCGGAACCGACGGTGGCGGCTCCCACCGGCGGAGCGCTCCCGAGAGCGCCTCGACCGAGGTCCGTGCCCGATACCGGCCGACACCGGCCGGGCTGCGGGTGCACCGCGAGACCGGCAGGCTTCTCTCCACCTCCGACGACGTGCGCGGCGTGGCACGCGTGTCGCTCCGTTGTGTCGCGGACGGGCTCGCCCGCATCGAGGAGCTGCTGGTGGACGACGGGAGCGTGCCCGACCGGGACGAGCTGGCCGCCCACGTCACCGCCCTGTTCGCGCACCACCGGATGTTCACCGACAGCGTCGCCGATTTCTATTCGCACCTCGCCGAGATCCTGAGCCGTCTCGAGCACTCCGGCCGTCCCGAACACTCATCCGATCGCGAACGCGCCGGGGCGGTCGACGATTACGCGGAGACCAAGAACCTGCTCCTCGACTACGTCGACGTCATCGGTTCGGACGTCGAGCGCCTCGCCCCTCTCGTCGCCGGCAGGCTCGACCGGATCAGGCCGCGTCTGGACTCCCTGCTCGCCGCGTTGCGCGAGTCCGGCCTGCCGAACACCGTGCCCGGGTCCCCCGGTCGCCGTCGCACCGACTGGGACGAACTGGCGCAGTGGTACGCCGAGGACGCCGGCCCGCGCCGCATGCGCGAGGCAGCGGCGGAGGCGCTGAACCGGCTGCTCGTGCGCACTCGGCGGATCACGGCGAGCACGCCGGGCTTCTCGCACCGCGCAGATCTCCTGCGCCTGGCCCGGTGGTTCACCGAGTCCTCCGACGAGCAGGGCCACCGGTTGTTCGCCGCGACCTTCGGTGCCTTCCCGAGCCGGCACCTGCTGCTCGGCCCCGACGAGACCGACCCGCGAGTGGGTGCAGGCACGTCGTGGTGGCGGGCCGATCCCGTCGTCGTGCCCGTGTCGTTGCGCGAACGCGGCGATCACACGTCCCTCGGGGCCGTCGGCCGACTCCCCGATTCGATGCCCGGCCGGGTCCGGGCCGACGAACTCGCCCGGCGAGAGTCGCGCCGCCGCTCCGACGCCGTCGCCGAACTGAGTGCGGCGGGCGACCTGCACGGAGCGGACCTGTCGGCGGAGGCGCGCGACGTCCTGCTCGACGTCCTCGCCGCCGCGCTCGCGGGCCACCTCACCACCGACGGTCCGGTGCAGGTGGACGATCCCGATCTCGGGTTGTCGCTGACGGCGGAGCCCGGCGCCGACACCGTGGTGCACTCCCCCGACGGCGATCTCACCGTGCACGGTTTCTCGTTGCGCACGTCGGTCACGGCATCGCTCGATCACAGTGCGGCGGCGCCGTGAGCACCTCGTACGCGAGCACGGTGTCCGGGGACGTCTCCGGTCGGCGGGACGCGGCGCGGGCGCTGCTGCAACAGCCGATCGTCACCGCCGCGAGCGAACGGGAGACCTTCGACCTCGTTCGGCGCCACGCCCCGGCCCTGAAGTCGATGTTCGCCGACCGCCTCGGATACCGGCTCGTCGTCGAACCGACCTTCGCCCGTCTGATCAAGGCACCGCTCGGGCCCACCTCACCGCACCGGGCGCTCCGCCACGCCGACGGCACCGAGTTCGGCGCGATCACCTACGCGTGTCTCGCGCTGGTGTGCGCGGCACTGCTCGAACCCGGGACCGGCGAGAGGGTGTCCGTCGACGACCTGCTCGAGCAGGTGCGCGCCGATGCGCGCGAGAACGGGATCGTGTTCGGCGACCCGGTGTCCGAGGAGCGGAACCTCGCTGCGGCCCTGCGCGTCCTCGAGGAATGGGGCGTGATCGCCGAGTCCGGTCACGGGGACGAGGTGAGCGGCGACGAGGTGAGGGGCGACGGGCCGCATCTCGACGTCCACCGCGACCTGCTCTCCCAGCTGCTCGACACTCCTCTCCATGGGATGCCCGGTCCCGCAGCGGCACTCGCACGTCACGAGCACGAACCCGCCGCTCTCCGCCTGTACCGTAGGCTCGTCGAGGACCCGTTCGTCGCGCGCGACGAACTGGACGACGAGTCGGCGACGATCCTCGCCCGCGACCGGCACGAGCTCGCCCGGATGCTGGAGGGCGACTTCGGCCTCGTGCTCGAGGTGCGTGCCGAGGGCGCGCTCGCGTACGACCCGGCCGGCGTGCTCACCGACGAGGCGTTCCCGGGGTCGGGCACCCTGAAGCACGCCTGCCTGCTGCTCCTGGCCGAACTCACCGAACGGTTCGGCGACTCGGCGGCGACCACATTGCACGTCGACGCGCACATCCTCGACTCGGTTCTCGCCGATCTCGCCGCCGTGCGTTCCCGCACCTGGAAGAGCATCTACGTCCGCGATTTCGCGCTCCTGCGCCGGGACGTCGTGGCTCTGCTCTTCCGGCTCGGGCTGGCGCGACCGCACGAGAACGGACTCGAACTGACCGCCCCCGCCGCCCGCTACCGCCCCGTCCCCGCCGAAAGCAAGTGTCGATGATCCACTCGTCCGACCCGTCCGCCCTCGACGAGAACCCTCCACCCCGTTTCCCGGATCGCTGGCGTCTCCACCGCGCCGGCATCGTGAACGTGTGGCACTACCTGGACGTCGAGTTCGTCCTGTCCGGTGGGCGGATGATCCTGCGCGGCACCAACGGATCTGGGAAGTCCCGCGCCCTCGAGATGTTGCTGCCCTTCCTGCTCGACGCCGACCGCAGGCGCATGGACGCGACGGGCGCCGCGAAGGTCGATCTCGACGAACTCATGCGTACCGGGGCCTCGGACACCACCGACCGTGTCGGTTATCTCTGGCTCGAACTGGCGCGCACCAGCGGACATCTCACCGTCGGGGCGCAGGTCCGGCACCGCGCCGACGCCCGTCGCAGCGACGTGCACTTCTTCACGACACCTTTGCGTGTCGGCACCGAGTTGCACCTCGTCGATGACGCCCGCATCCCGCTCTCGCGGGAGCGACTCGCCGAACTCGTCGGTGCCGACAACCTCACCCGTGATCCGGAGCGGCATCGCGAGACCGTGCGGAAGTCGGTGTTCGGCCTGCACGCGGAGACGGGACGCGAACGCTACGACGGCCTGCTGCAACTGCTGCACACCCTGCGCTCACCCGATGTCGGCCACCGCATCGACGAGGGACGCCTCCCTCAGATCCTGTCGGATGCGCTGCCACCGCTGACGGAGAACATGCTCGCCGAAGCGGGAGGTCGCCTCGATCTGCTCGGTGACACCCGTCAGGAACAGGTCCGTCTCGAAGCGGCGCACGCACACGTGCTGCGGTTCCACGAGGTGTACCGGCAGTACGCTGCGGATCTGCTGCGCGCCGGCGCCGAGACCGCGCGCGACCTCGCGCAGCGGGTCGTCGAGACGCGACGCGCACTCACCGTCGCGGAAGCCGAGGCGGCCGACCTCGACGCGCAGGCCGCCGCCGCGGACACCCGCCTGAAGGAGCGCCGCGACCAGGTCGCCGAACTCGACCGCGCGATCCGCGGACTCGAGACCCACGAGATGTTCCGGTCCGCGGACGATCTCGCGCAGCGCCAGCTCGCCGTCGATGCGCTCCGCCGCGCCGCCGAGCACGCAACCGCCGCCGCCGATCGCAGCCGCATGCAGGAACGGCGCCACACCGACCACGCGGCCCGCCTCCTCGACGAACTGACCTTCTCGGTCACGCGTGCCGCGAGACGGCTTGCGACGGTAGGTCGCGACCTGCTGTCGGTGGGTCTTCCGCACGACACCGCGCCGACCACGCTGCACTTCTCCGCCGACCGTCCACCCGCTGTGCTCGAGCCCGTGCGCACCGGCATCGACGACACCACCGAGCCGGTGGTGCGGCCGGTGGTCGCGACGGTCTCCCTCGACGCAGGGCACGTCGACGAGGTCCGGGGCGCGATCCTGCGTGCCGCCGAGGCGACCCGTCGCCGGCGGGACCAGGCGGGTCGGCGACTGCTCGAGGCGCGTCGACTCGACGCCGCCGCGCATGCGGTCCGGGAAGCCGAGGCGGCGGCCGACCGCGCGGCCCGCGACGCCGAGCAGCGTGCCGTCGAGGCCGCCGAGACGGATGCCGGTGTCGGTGCGGCCGCCGCCGGTCTGCAGCACCGGTGGCGCGAGTGGATCACCGCCGACCGCACGACGGCTCTGCTGCCGGAACTCGATCGGGATCGGGTCATCCTGATGCGCCGACTGTCCACGCGACTCGACGCACTGATCGACTCGTCCCCCACCGACGCCGGCGACACGGACTCCGAGGACGTCGACGTCGATTCGGCACTCGCCGAGCTGGATTCGCTGCCCGCGGCTGCCGCTCGGTCCGCTCTGAGCGACCTCGTCGGCGCCCCGGCCGATCGCGAGCGCCGCGAACGTGAGGCGCGGACCGCGCGCGAGGACCTCGTCCGGGAACAGGCGGCACTCGACGCGATCGGCGAGGGACCGGAACAGGCACCCTGGCACGTGCGCACCGACGGTGTCCCGCTGTGGCGGGCGGTCGAGTTCGTCGACACCCTCGGGGACGACGATCGCGCCGGAATCGAGGCGGCGTTGCTCTCCGCGGGTTTCCTCACCGCCACGGTCGACGGCGAGGGCCGCTTGCGTGCACTGGGCGGCCAGGTCCTCGTCTCGCCGCGCGGTGAACCACCGGCGCAGCCCCTGTCGACGGTCCTGCGTCCCGACCCCGAGGCCGACGTGCCGCGCCCGGCGGTCGAGGCGGTCCTCAACACGATCGGATTCGAGGACGCCACCGCGGTGGCCTCCGTCTCGCGGGACGGCCGCTGGCACAACGGCGTTCTGCGTGGGCGCCACACCGCCGAGACCCCGGGCTGCATCGGCAGGCCGGCCCGGGAGGCCGCGACCGCGGCACGGCGGGTGCGTCTCGACGAGATCCGCGCCGAACTCACCCGGATCGACCTGGCGGTGGAACAGCTGCGCGTCGACTATCCCGACGCGGCGCACCGGCGGGCGAAGATCGACGCGCACCTGTCGACCGCGCCGACCTCGCACGCCCTGCGCTCCGCGCTCGAACGACGTCGGCACGCGTACGCGCATGTGCGGTCCGCAGCGAACACCGCGGTGGAACTGCGTGAGCGGGCGACGACACTGCGTGCTCGCTGGACCGCCGAGCTCGACGCCCACCGCACGGCGTGCGAGTACTTCGGCGTGCCCGGCGATGTTCCGGAACTCGAGGCGCTGGTCGCCGGATGCGCCTCCGCAGAGACACTGTGCACCGAGCTGGCACGCGATCTCGGTGACGTCCTTGCTGCCCACGTCCGGTTCACGGATGCCGCCGAACGGTGCGTGCAGGCCACCGCCGAGCGGATCGACTCGGAGGAGATCGCCGAATCGTGCCGCTACGAATGGCACGCGAAGGCCGCGGTGGTCGCTGCCCAGACCGCCGCTGTCGACGTCGACGCCGCCGACCTGGCGCAGGAACTGCGTGACTCGGAGGCCGAACGGGCACGCGCCGACGAACAGTTCCGGCGCACGGTCGCCCATCGCGACCATCTCGGCCGTGCCGTCGCCGAGGTGCTGCAGCGATGTGCTGCCGCACGCGAACGACTCGACCGCGACCGTCGCGAACTCGCCGCGGCCGCCGAACTGCTCGCCGCTCACCTGCAGCTGCCCGAACTACGCGGCGCACTCGAGGAGGATCCGGAGTCGGACTCCGCCTCTGCCCGGACGGTTCTGCCTCCCGTCCACCTCGAGGATCCGGATCACGTGCTCTCCGTGGCCCGCACCCTGCTGGCCACGTTGCCGCCACGCACGGGAGTCGACGAGAACGCGATGCTCGTCGCGCTGCAACAGTTCGACCGCGACCTCACGGCCCGGTTCGACATCGAGCACACGGTGACGCACGGCGCCCATCGCGTCCGGATCGCCGGGGCGGGTGACGACACCACGCCCGCGGGTCTCTCAGCCACCCTGACCCGGCAGGTCGAGGACGGCCGACGGGCACTGTCGCAACGCGAACACGACGTGTTCACGGGATTCGTGCTCGGCGGTGTGGCCGACGAACTGCGCCGGCGGATCGAGCGGGCACGACAGGTGATCGCCGCGATGAACGACAGTCTCGCCGACAGCCGCACGACGCACGGGATCGGAGTGAGGATCGAGTGGCGCCCCGGTGGCGAGGACGCCGACGCGGCGCGGCTGACGCAGCTGCTCACCGCCACCGAGCGATCACCCGAGGATGCGTCCGAACTGGTCGGGATGCTGCGGCGCCGGGTGGAATCCGCCCACACCGCCGATCCGTCCGCCGGCTACGCGCAGCACCTGTCGCAGGCACTGGACTACCGGCGCTGGCACGAGGTCGAGGTGACCATCCTCGGCCCCGAACCGGACCGGGAGAGGCGGATCTCCGCGCGCGCCAAGATATCCCAGGGTGAGACCCGATTCGTGTCGTACGTGGCGCTGTTCGCGGCGGCGGACGGCTATCTCTCGGGCCTACCCGACACCGGCACCGCACTGCGGCTCGTGCTGCTCGACGACGCGTTCGCCAAGATCGACGACCCGACGATCGGTGAACTCATGGGTCTGCTCGTACGGCAGGATATCGACTTCGTCATGACCGGGCACGCACTGTGGGGTTGTGTGCCGGAGGTGCCCGAGCTCGACGTCTACGAGGTCCGGCGACTCGCCGACGGCGCGGCCGTGACGACCCGCGTGCACTGGGACGGGCGCGTCCGGCAACTCCGACCGCTCACCGAGCTGCAGACATGACAGTGGTGGGAGCGATACGTATCGCTCCCACCACTGTCGGTCCTTCGAAACCTGCCCGGATCAGGATACGCGGCGCAGCAGCGCGGCGAGTGCCTGTCCGCCACCGATGCACATGGTGACGACGCCGAGTTCGAGATCGCGACGGATCAGGTCCTTGGCGACGCGCAGCGTCAGGATCGCGCCGGTCGCGCCGACCGGGTGGCCCAGGGCGATGGCACCGCCGTAGGGGTTGGTCTTCTCCGGGTCGAGCTTGGCGTCGCGCGCCACCGCCACGGCCTGCGAGGCGAAGGCCTCGTTGAGCTCGACGGTGTCGATGTCGGCCGGGGTCAGGCCGTTCTGCTCGAACAGCTTCACCAGGGCGAGGGTCGGGGCGTAGCCCATCAGCTCGGGCTCCATCGCCGAGGTGACGACCGACTCGAGCACGACAGAGGCACCGAGACCGCGTTCACGGGCGACCGACTCGCGGGCCAGGACGAGCGCGGCAGCGCCGTCGTTGATCCCGGAGGCATTACCGGCGGTGACGGTGCCGTCCTTGATGAACGCCGAGCGCAGCTTGCCGAGCACCTCGAGGGTGGTGTCGGGCTTGGGGTGCTCGTCCTCGGTGACGGTGACGGGCTTGCGGCCACCGATCTCGACCGGGGTGATCTCCTCGGCGAAGGCGGCCTTCGCGGCGTCGGTGGCGGCGCGGCGCTGCGATTCGAGGGCGAACTCGTCCTGCTGCTCGCGGCTGACGCCGTACTCGCGGGCGACGTTCTCGGCCGTGACGCCCATGTGCAGTCCGCTGAACGGATCGGTGAGCATGCCGACGGTGCCGTCGACGAGCTCGCGGTTGCCGAGCTTGTAACCGTTGCGGGCACCGAAGTCGTAGAACGGCATGCGCGACATGCTCTCGTCGCCACCGGCGACGGTGATCTCCGCGGCACCCCAACGGATCTCCTGGGCTGCGGACCACACGGCCTGCAGCCCCGAGCCGCACAGGCGGTTGACGGTGAGGGCCGGGGTGGAGACGGGAAGTCCGGCGGCGAGGGTGACGCGACGGGCGTTGTAGGCGTCGGCACCGACCTGGCCGATGCAACCCATGACAACCTCGTCGATGTCCTCACCTGCGACACCCGCGCGCTGCAGCGCCTCGCGGACCGCGGTGGCGCCGAGTTCGTGCGCGGGTACGTCCTTGAGTGCGCCGCCGAAGCTGCCGACGGGGGTGCGTGCGCCGTCGACGATGACGATGCGTTCCGGAGCGGTCATTTCTCGTCCAATCTGGTCGAACACCTGGGGTCCACGCGCCGGCACCGCCGAGCGCACAGATCTTCGGGAAGGCGTCCTCCCGAAGCGTCTGACTCGATGCTACGGCACCGAGTGCCGCACTTGTGAAGGTCCGAACACGAGTTGCAGGAACGGGAACGGAAACGCCATTCTGCAATACGGACTACGTTATTTTCACTCGTCGTCGACGGTGAACGGAGGACCCTCCGCGAGACGTTCCGCAGCCGCCGGTGTGCCCAGTTCACGGCGGTGGCGAGGGTGCTCCACGTAGAACTCGAGGAAACGGTACAACTGCACCGGATCGACGGCCAGATGCCGTGAGTCCACCTCGATCCGGGGCTCGGACGGCAGGCGCTCGAAGGGGAACACCCGACTCGTGCGCCGACGCGCCCACGCCGCCGACCCGTGCCCCTCGATCCAGATTTCCGGGAACCCCCGGTCGACCGCACGAAGACCCCGCACCGACACCCACGGCAGATAGGACTCCACGAACCAGCCGCGCAGCCTGATCCCGTCCGGCCCGAGAACCAGCGAACCGGCCCGGATGCGCCCGAGTGCCACCTCCACGAGGAAGGCCAGACACACCCCGGCGACGAGCGCCAGCACCAGCGCCACGAGAGGTAGACCCTCGTTCCCGACCACGATCTCCACGGCTGCGCCGAGCGAGAGGAACGTCCCGCACAGCACCATCGCGAGCAGCAGACCGAAGACGGGGCGACGGCCCGCGATCTCGGTACTGCCGCGATCGGCCGTCTCGACGTACCGGAACCGCGGTGTGCGGCTCGGAGGCCACGACGACGGTCGCCGGGCCCCAGATCCGGCAGGCCACCAGAAGGTGGCGCCGAAGGCCGCCGTCAGCAGCATCAGCACCGCCAGGATCGAATAGAAGCGGTCGGCGCCCACCGAATCGGTGCCCCACGCGCTCGCTCCGCGGGCCGCGGCGAAAATCGCCACGAGCACCGCCGCACCGGCCGCTGCGTACACGTGCAGATTGCGCGTGCCGTGCTGCCATTCGCTCGGCGGTTCGATGTGGGATGTCGGTTCGGCACCGGAAGTCGGTTCGGTACCGGAAGTCGCAGCCTCCGTGCCGCGCCCACCCCACGGGACAACAGGTCGTCGCATCGGTCTCCCCTCCAGGTGTACCGAGGAGCCCCGACGTCCTCGGCCCTGCCGGTCGGCCGGAACGCTACCTCGAGCGGCGGACCCGATGCGGACCCTTCGGGTGCGACGTCACCGACGGGCACACGAGTTGGCACCGGTCGGTGTGACAATTAACATACCCCTCGGTCATCGGGGTGTTGAACCAGGTCACGGCCGTTTATGAAGGAACAGGACGCGCATGGGAGAATCTCGCGAGAATTTTTCCCTACGTGTCGGTAACACCTATAGGCGTGAGCACGACACAATCTGTGACGATTCAGACGAGACCGGAGGAGTCTGCATGACTGTCCAGCTTGATTCGCCTGGCCTTGCGTCCGTCGGCGAAGCTTCGTCGGCCGAGGCAGAGCTCGGGGAGCTGTTCGAGCAGATCAAGGAGCTCGACGCTCAGCTGCTCGCGGTGATCAAGCGGCGTTCGGAGCTCGTTCAGCGCGCCGGAGCATCCGCGAAGGGCACCGACGCGAGCCGCGAAGCACAGGCCGAGGAAATGGCCGTCATGGGACGCTTCGCCGAACTCGGCACCGACGGCAGCACGCTCGCGATGACGCTGCTGCGCCTCGGCCGCACCCGCAAGGCCTGAGACCTACCACCGACGGCCCCCGCACCACATGGTGCGGGGGCCGTCGCCGTAGCCGTCCACCGCTTCGCATCACGCCGGTCGCAAATGTGGCCGCCCGCTCCCCTGTCGGCATACCGTCGGGACATCCCCGAAGAACGGACAAGGGCAGCATGGATCTCGGACTCACTGCGAAGAGGGCCATCGTCACCGGCGGTAGCCGCGGCATCGGCTACGCCATCGCGCGGGCACTGGCCACCGAAGGTGCCGACGTGGTGATCGCGGCCCGTACCGCGGCCGATCTCGACATCGCGGCGAAGACCCTCTCGGAGGAGACCGGGCGACGAATCGTTCCCGTGCCCACCGACACCAGCGACCATGCCTCGGTCGACGCACTCGTCGCGCGGGCCGTCGCCGAACTCGGTGGCGTCGACATCCTCGTCAACTCCGCCGCCACACCCTGGAGCGCCGACAAGCCGACGAGTTTCGCCGCGACCACCGACGACATCGTGCGCAACGAAGTCGAGATCAAGGTCCTCGGCTGTCTGCGCACCGCACGCGCCGTCGCCCCCTACCTGATCGAGCAGGGCTGGGGCCGGATCATCAACATCAGCGGGCTCGGCGCGCGCAGCGCGAACTCCATCGCCCAGACGGTCCGGAACGTCAGCGTTGCAGCCGTGACGAAGAACCTCGCCGACGAACTCGGCCCGCACGGCATCAACGTCACCGTGGTCCACCCCGGCCGCACCCGCACAGAACGGCTGGCGGCGCGACTGGCCGAGGAGTCCGCCGAGACGGGCACGCCGATAGCCGAACTGGAACGGCAGATCGCGAAGAACTCCGTGAACCGCCTCATCGACGCGAGCGAGGTCGCCGACGTCGTCGCGTTCCTCGCGAGCCCGCGCAGCATCGGCATCACCGGCGATGCGATCGCCGTGGGCGGCGGCGTACCCGGCGCGGTCTACTACTGACCGGTCCGACGAAACGATACGGCACCGCCGTCAGCGCAAGATTCGACGGCACCGCCGTCAGCGCAGGATCGTTTTGATCTCCAGGAACTCCTCGAGCCCGAAGACACCGGCCTCGCGTCCGATACCCGACTGCTTGTAACCACCGAAAGGTGCGTCGGTGTTGAAGGCGCCGCCGTTGATGTAGACCTGACCGGTGCGCATACGGCGGGCCACGGCCTCCGCTCGCGCTGGGTCGGCCGACCAGACCCCACCGGACAGGCCGTACTCGCTGTCGTTGGCAATGCGCACCGCATCGTCCTCGTCCTGGTATCCGATGATCGACAGCACCGGCCCGAAGATCTCCTCGCGGGCGATCGTCATCTCCGGCGCGACGTTCGTGAACACGGTCGGGCCGACGAAGTAGCCGGTGGTGAACTCGGTTTCGCGTCCGTCGAGCACCAGTTCGGCCCCCTCCTCGACGCCCTTGTCGATGTACGCCTTCACGCGGGCCTGCTGCGTGCCGCTGACGAGCGGGCCCAGCTTCGACGACGGATCGTCGGGCAGCCCGACGGTGTAGGCCCGCGCGACCTGCTCGGCGACGGCGGTGGCCTCCTGCAGACGGTCGGCGGGGACGAGCATGCGGGTCAGGGCGGTGCAGGTCTGGCCGGAGTTGAGGAAGCACTTGCCGACACCCTCGGTGACGGCGGCGGTGAGGTCGGCATCGTCGAGGATGATGTTGGCCGACTTGCCGCCGAGTTCGAGCGCGACCTTCTTCACCGTCTCCGCAGCGACGACCGAGACGCGCTTGCCGGCACGCGTCGAGCCCGTGAACGACACCATGTCGACGTCGGGGTGTGCGGCGATGGCCTCGCCGACGACCGGTCCGTAACCGCTGACGAGGTTGAACACGCCCGGCGGCAGGCCGGCCTCGTCGACGATGTCGACGAGCGCGTAGGTCACCAGCGGCGCGACCTCGGTGGGCTTGAGCACCACGGTGCACCCGGCGGCGAGCGCGGCGAACACCTTGAGCACCACCTGGTGCAGCGGGTAGTTCCACGGGGTGATCGCCCCGACGACCCCGATGGGTTCGCGTACGACCAGGGCGTTGCCGATCTCCTGGTCGTCGAAGTCGTACGTTCCGGCCAGCGACGCATAGGCGGCAATATTCTTCAGCGGCATCCCGACCTGGATGGCACGCGCGAAGTGAGCGGGCATCCCCATGTCCTGGGAGACGACGCTCGTGAGTTCGTCGGCACGCTCGTTCGCCAGCGAGGAGACCTTCTCCAGGTAGGCGGCGCGCGACGCACCACTGAGCGCGGACCAGGCCGGGAAGGCCGCCTTCGCTGCGGCGACCGCCCGATCGACATCGGAGGCGGCACCCTCGGCGACCGCGGCGACGACCTCTTCGGTCGTCGGGTTCACGACCTCGATGCGGCCGGCGCCGTCGGAGTCCACCCACTGCCCGTCGATGTAGATCTTCGTGCGGTCGAGAATGTCGGTCATATCGCTCTCCCTGCTCGTAGTCCGGCCTGTCGACGCCGTTGGGCGCGAGCGTAGCGAAGACCCTCCCGCAATAAAGCGTTTACTCCCGGCGGGTTGTGATGTATCCCGCCGTCACCGGAGTTAACACGTGCGCTACACTTGCCATTGCTGCTCGCGCGCTCCACCGTCGCAACGCACGGCGCATTCGGACAAAGACGTCTGCATTCACACACATCGTCTCCGGCACACGTCTATGCACCTCAGGAGCTGCGCCTTCCCACGCGTTCCCCTTCTTCGCATCGTCACTGCCGGTCGACGTCGAATTCGATGCACCGAGGAGGACGTCCGTGACGCACGCCAGTGACACCGGCCTGTACGACAGCACGCTGGACAAGAGCAGTTGTGGTGTCGGTTTCATCACCCGCAAGGACGGCGTGCAGACCCACGACGTGCTCACCCGCGGTCACGAGGCCCTGTGCGTCGTGCCGCACCGCGGTGGCATGTCCGCCGAGGGTGTCGGCGACGGAGCCGGCATCAACGTGGACCTGTCGGTCGCCTTCTTCTCCGAGATCACCGGAACACCCTTGCAGGAAGGGCACTTCGGTGTCGGAAACTTCTTCCTCCCCACCGATCCCGCGGCGCATGCCGATGCCGAGGAACTCGTCTCGTCGGCACTCGCCGGAGCCGGGGTCACCGTGCTCACGATGCGCGACGTCCCCGTCGACGACAGCGTGTTGCGTTCTGCCGCAACGAAATACCAGCTGCCGATCCGTCAGTGGATCTTCACGCGGCCCGATGCGTGCGACTCCGTCGACGAGTTCGACCGACTGCTGCACGGCGTGCTCCTCGAGGTCGAGGCCCGCGCCTACACCGAGCCGGAACTGGGCGGGCTGTACCCGCTCTCGCTCAGTGCGCGCACGCAGGTTCTCAAGAACCGCTTGAACTCTCACGAGGTCATCCCGTACTTCCGCGATCTCACCGATCCGCGGCACGCGGTGCACACCCTGTTCTTCCACACCCGGTTCTCGACGAACACCGATCCGCATCCGACGATGGCGCAGCCGTTCCGCCTCATAGCGCACAACGGTGAGCTGAACACCGATCGCAAGAACCGGCTGTTCGAGGGCGCCCTCGCCCGCGCGATGGGCCGTGACATCATTCGCCCGCCGGGACAGTCCGACAGCTGCCGCTTCGACCAGACCCTGGCCTCGCGTATCGCCCACAACGAACTCGACCTCGTCACCGCCGTCGTGCAGATGATGCCGCCTGCCTGGGAGAACGACACCGAGCTGTCGCCACAGGTCCGCGCGATGCTCGAGTTCTTCTCCCTGTACGAGGAGAAGAACGACGGCCCCGCGGCGCTGGTCTTCGGCAACGGCACCGTCGTCGGCGCGCGCCTCGACCGCCTCGGCCTGCGTCCGCTGCGCACCGTGGAGACCGAAGAGTACCTCGCCGTCACCTCCGAGGCCGGCCAGTTCGACTTCGCGCCCGAGACCGTGCTGCGTCGCGGCCGCATCGAGGCCGGTGGCATGCTGTACTTCGATCACCGCACGCGCCGCTCCTACGGAGCGGATGAGGCGCTCGAACTTCTTGCTGCCCGGCAGAATTACGCGTCGCTCGTCGACGAGGCCCGCCGCAATCTCGATGCCCTGCCCGAGGTTCCCGCCGAGAAGGCCGGTTCCCCGCTGCGCTACAACGGCGATCTCGAGCGTTACCAGCGCTACGTGTCCTACAGCATCAACCAGGAATCCTTCCGGTTCATGCTCGACCCGATGCTCGCGTCGGGTCAGGAGCGCATCTCCGCGATGGGTTACGGCAACGCCATCAACGCCCTGTCGGATCAGGAAGGCGGTGTGGCCAAGTACTTCTCGCAGCGCTTCGCCCAGGTCACCAACCCGTCGCTGGACTCGATCCGCGAAGCGGACGGCATGACCCTGCGCGTCGCGCTCGGTGCTCGCCCCGGTAGCGGTGCTCCCGTCTCGTCCGCGACCCAGATCGTGGTGCCCACCCCGATCCTCACGCACCTCGACATGCTGCGTATCCGCGAGCAGTCCGACACCCCGGTGCGGCGTTTCGAGATGCTGTACTCCCCCGTCTTCGACGACGCCAAGGCGAACGCGGCCGCGCTCGCCGCCGCGATCGACGGTACGGCCGAGGCCATTGCCGATTTCGCCCGCGAATCCGGTGGCATCGCCGTGCTCACCGACCGCCACGTCTCCACCGACCGCGCCGGACTGCCGATGGTGCTCACCGTCGCCGCGGTCAACCAGCGCCTGATCGACGAGGGATTGCGTCTGCGCGTGTCCGTCATCGTCGAATCCGGACAGCTGTTCTCGTCGCATCACATCGCCGCGACCCTCGGTTTCGGTGCCGCTGCGGTGTATCCGCTCACGGTGCAGATGCGCGCCGAGGAGAAGTTCGGCGACGATGCCGACGCCGCGTTCCTGAAGTTCCGCAAGGCTGCGGAGAAGTCGCTCATGAAGACGATGGGACGCGTCGGCCTGTGCACCGTCGAGTCGTACATCGGCGGTGAGTTCTTCGAGCCGAGCTATCTCGACACGAGTGACGAGGTGCTCGCGCGCTGGTTCCCGAACGTGAAGTCCCCGGTCGGCGGTGTCGGTTTCACCACCCTCGCGCAGGCCGTCGCCGACTGGCACCGTCGCGCTCTCACCGTGGAGACGGAGAAGGACGTCCCGCTGCTGGGTCTGTTCAAGGAGCGCGCCGAGGGCGCCGGTCACTCGTTCGGCACGACCGCCGTGCGCGGCTTCGTGGACATGACCGAGGAGCCCTTCGCGCTGCCCGTGGAGAAGGAGGCCGAGCCGGATCTGACCGACGCGCTGCGTCTGCTGCCGCTGCACCGGCTCTCCGACGCGCACGGTCTCGACGACGCGTCGTACCGCTACGGCGGCTTCCGCGCCCTGACACCCGCCGAGATCGATGCCTTCGAGATCACCCCGGGTTACCGCGCGTTCGCCCGCACGATGGCCGACGAGCGCACACAGCGTCCCGCGGCGCTGCGCGACGTGCTCGCCCTGCCCGCCGACGTCACCTACGCCGTCACCGCCGAGGACTTCACCAAGGAGATGGGCCGCTTCGCGCGGTTCGGCAACAACTCGATGCTCGTGCGCGGGATCTCCGCGGCGCGGGTCGGTGAGAGCGAATTCGTCCTGCGTCTGACCGGTCCGCTCGCAGACGACCACCGTCGTCCCGATGCGCTCGCGGCCTCGCTCGTCGCGCGCTTCGGTGACGGCATCGTCTCGCACCGTTGCTACGGCGACACCCTGACCGTGCACGCGATCGGTGACGCCGCGCGCTATCTCGAGCAGGTCCGCCAGGCCCCGCTGAGCGTGCGGCTCGACCGGGTGCAGCCGGCGCACGAGATCACCCCGGCGCTCGCGTCGGGTGCGATGAGCCATGGCGCGCTCAACTCCAACGCCCACGAGGCCGTCGCCCACGGCACCAACATGGTCGGCGGCATGTCGAACTGCGGTGAGGGCGGCGAGCACATCTCCCGCTACGGCACCATCCGCGGGTCGCGCATCAAGCAGTTCGCGTCCGGCCGCTTCGGTGTGTGGGCCGGTTATCTCGCCGATCCGATGCTCGAGGAGATCGAGATCAAGATCGCGCAGGGCGCGAAGCCCGGTGAGGGCGGCCAGTTGCCCGCCAAGAAGGTCACGGTGGAGATCGCCGCGGCGCGCGGTGCGACCCCGGGCGTCGAGCTGGTCTCGCCGCCGCCGCACCACGACACCTACTCCATCGAGGACCTCGCCCAGCTCATCCACGACGCCAAGGCGGCGCGGGTGCGGGTGATCGTCAAGCTCGTCTCCTCGGAGGGTATCGGCACGATCGCCGTGGGTGTCGCGAAGGCCGGCGCCGACGTCATCAACGTCGCCGGCAACACCGGCGGCACGGGTGCCGCCTCGGTGACCTCGCTGAAGTACGCGGGCCGGTCCGCGGAGATCGGTGTGGCCGAGGTCCACCAGGCCCTCACGGCCAACGGTCTGCGCGACAAGGTCGTGCTGCGCTGCTCGGGTGCGCACCAGACGGCGTCGGACGTCATCGTCTCCGCGCTGCTCGGCGCCGACAGCTTCGAGTTCGGCACCACCGCGCTGATGATGCTCGGCTGCGTCATGGCGAAGAACTGCAACGTCAAGTGCCCGGCAGGTCTGACCACGAATCCCGAAGTGTTCAACGGCGATCCGCGGGCGATGGCCCAGTACCTGCTCAACGTCGCGCACGAGACCCGAGAGCTGCTCGCCCGCCTGGGTCTGCGGTCGCTGCGCGACGCGCGTGGCCGCGCCGACCTGCTGCACCTGCTCGACCACCCGTCGAGCGTGGGCCGGCTGGACCTGCGGGCGATGCTCGCGGTGCTGCCCGAGGTGCACATCGACAATCCGGTCTACATGGAGAAGGACTACTCGCTCGACGAGGCGTGGGTGGCCCGGCTGCGCGAGGCCCTCGTCGATGCGAAGGAGCTCACCGTCTCGCTCGGCGACGGCGTGCAGCTGACGAACAACAACAAGAGCGTCGGCGCGCAGCTGGCGATCGACATCGAGCGCATGCTCAACCACGAGGATCTCGGCGCCCTGCCGGCCGTGCTCGACGACGAGCGCGGACGCCGGTGGCTACGCGACGGCACCGTCACCATCACCACCTCCGGTTCGGCGGGCCTGTCCTTCGGGGCGTTCTGCAACGACGGCATGCACATCGAGCACACCGGTACCGCCAACGACGGCGTCGGCAAGGGCCAGTGCGGCGGGCAGATCGTGCTGCACTCCCCCCGCGGCGGCAGCGACCGACGCGGCGGCAACGTGCTCATCGGCAACTTCGCGCTCTTCGGTGCGACCGGTGGTCGCCTGTTCGTCGAGGGTGAGGCCGGCGACCGCTTCGCGGTGCGCAACTCCGGCGCCACCGCCGTCGTCGAGGGTGTCGGCGAGTTCGCCTGCGAGTACATGACCAACGGCGCGGTGCTCAACATCGGCGAGTTCGGCAAGGGCTTCGGCAACGGCATGTCGGGCGGGGTCGTCTACCAGTACGACCCCGAGGGCCTGCTCCCCCGCAAGGCCAGCGCCGACTCGATCGTCCTCGGGTCGATCACCGGCGACGCCCCGCAGGCCGCGATCCACAACGCCGCCGTGCTGCAGCTGCTGCACCTGCACGTCGAGGCGACCGGCTCGGTGAAGGCCCGCTTCCTGATCGACAACTGGCAGGTCGAGCAGCACCGCTTCGCGTACGGCATGCCGCGCGCGCTGCTGCAGTACCAGGACCTCGACGAGATCCTCGCCGCAGCGTCGCGCAAGGACCTCGCCGCCGAGGTCGCCACGGCGCTGGTCGCGCACCAGGTGCGCAAGTTCAAGGAGAACTACCGCTCGGGTGTTCCCGTCGCCGGTGGTGTCACCCCGGACGCGACCGACACCGAGGCCATGTACGCGCTGCTCAACAACTACACGGTGCTCGCCGCCGCGCAGGAGATGGCGCTGCAGAAGGTCCCCGGCGCCACCGACGTGTCGGATCCGGCGGTGCAGAAGGCCGCTCGCAATCTGCTGCTCACCGAGGACTTCTTCCTCGTCGCGAAGCTCGAGCGCTACGCCCTCGCGGCGATCGCCGATCACACCGACGAGCAGCTCGCGGCGCTGGTCGCCGACAAGCGCCTGAACGACTACAAGCAGGCCCTGGCCCTGCGCAACGTCCGCTCGGTCGATGCGCCGGGTACCTACGGCTGGATCCTCTTGCAGAGCCGCAAGAATCTCGACGCCGCAGGTCGCCTGCCCGGTTACGAGGAACTGTTCGCACGCAACGCCGTCCCGAACGTCCTCACCTCCACGATGGGAGTCTCCGCGTGACCACCACCGGCCCGTTCATTCCCCTCGACGCTCCGTTCACCGCCGATCAGCGGTCGTGGCTCTCCGGCTTCGTCGCCGGGATGCAGACCCGCCTGTTCTCCGGGGGTCCCGCCGCCGATGCCGGGACCGTCGGCTCGGCGACTGCTCTGCACGTGCTCTACGGCTCGCAGACCGGCAATGCCGAAGCCGTCGCCGAGGACGCCGCGGCTGCAGCGCGCACCCAGGGCTTCGCGCCCGTCGTGTGCGCTCTCGACGACATGGACCTCGACCGGTTCGCCGGTCTGGGCCAGGTCCTGATCGTCACATCCACCTACGGCGAGGGCGAGATGCCCGACAACGCCGAGCTGTTCTGGGATGCGCTGTCGGCCGAGAGCGCGCCGCGCCTCGACGGCATGAACTTCGCGGTGCTCGCTCTCGGTGACACGGGGTACGACGGGTTCTGCCAGGCCGGCAAGCTCATCGATATGCGTCTCGAGCAGCTCGGTGCGCAGCGCATCGTGCCGCGGGTGGACTGCGACGTCGAGTTCGAGGAGCTCGCCGCGACGTGGATCGCGGAGACGCTGCCGCTCGTCGCGGCCGTCGAGGGCATCGTGGGCGATGGTGCTCCCGCTCCCGCGGCACCGGCGGCACCGGCCCGGGCGAAGTCGCAGTGGACCCGCAAGAATCCCTATCCGGCGGTGTTGACGTCGAACGTGCTCCTGTCCGGGGAGGACTCGGCCAAGGAGATTCGGCACTACGAGTTCGCGCTCGCCGATTCCGGTCTCGAATACGAAGCGGGCGACGCGCTGAACGTGGTGCCCGTCAACGACACCGAACTCGTGCACGCGATCCTCGGTCGGCTCGGTCTCGATGGCGCGACCGTCCCCGAGGGTCACGACGACACGCTCGAGCACCTCCTCACCTACAACTACGAGATCACCGCTCCGTCCGTCGATCTCCTCGAGGAGATCGAGAAACACACGGGTAACGAGGAACTCACCTATGTGCTGCGGCACGGCGACAAGGCCGCGCTCGACGAATGGTTGTGGGGCCGCGACATTCTCGACGTGCTCCTGCTCGATCCCGCGCCCGAGCTGTCGGCCGAGCAGTTCCTGGCGCTGCTGCGTCCGCTGCAGCACCGGGCGTACTCGATCTCGTCGAGCCCGAACGCGTGCGACGGTTCGGTGCACCTGACGGTCGCGGCGGTGCGCTACGGCACCGACGGCCGCGAGCGTCGCGGCGTGTGCTCGACCTTCCTCGCCGATCGTGTCGGTGAAGGCAAGGTCGGCATCTTCGTGTCGAAGAACAAGGCCTTCCGCGTGCCCGCCGACGACACCGCACCGATGATCATGGTCGGTCCGGGCACCGGCATCGCACCCTTCCGCGGCTTCCTGCAGGAACGTCGCGCACGGGGTGCGACGGGGAAGAACTGGCTGTTCTTCGGCGACCAGAAGCGCGGCTGCGACTACATCTACGAACAGGAGTTGGCCGAGTTCGCCGACTCGGGTGTGCTCACGCGCCTGGACCTGGCGTTCTCCCGCGATCAGGCCGAGAAGATCTACGTGCAGACCCGCATGAAGGAGCACGGCGCGGAACTGTTCGCGTGGCTCGAGGAGGGTGGACACTTCTACATCTGCGGCGACGCGTCGCGGATGGCGAAGGACGTCGACCGTGCGCTGCACGAGATCGTCGCCGAGCACGGCGGCATGAACGACGAGCAGGCCGCGGAGTACGTCACCACCCTCAAGCGCGAGAAGCGGTACGTGCGCGACGTGTACTGAGCAGGCCGGGGGTACGCACCGCCGCCGCGAGGCTCGCAACACCATCGGTCACCGGTGGCGTTGCGAGCCCCGAGCGCGTGTTGCGAACCTCCCCGGAGGCACCATCGGAATGCCTTAGACTGTGCTGCAGGTCACACGAGGGAGTAGCTCGATGCCCGATCGCTCCGCAGCACGCAGCCGGCAGGCACCGACCGCCGACAGTCCCGACCGGATCCGCAACGTTGCCCTGGTGGGGTGCAGCGGCTCCGGGAAAACCACCCTCACCGAATCCCTCGCCGTCGCAGCGGGCGCCGTCGGGCGCGCCGGGCGCGTGGCAGAGGGCACCACGGTGTCCGACTACGAGGGGATCGAGCAGCGCCACCGCAGGTCGGTGCAGCTGTCCGTCGTCCCCCTCGAATGGAACGACATCAAGATCAACCTGATCGACACGCCGGGACACCCCGACTTCGACGCCGAGGTCCGCGCAGCCCTGCACGCGGCCGACGCGGCGATCTTCGTCGTCTCCGCCACCGATCCCATCAGCGCAGCGACCCGCGCGCTCTGGCGCGAATGCGACGACGAGGCGATCCCCCGCGCGATCGTGGTGAACAAACTCGATGTCGCCCGGCACAGCTTCGACGACATGCTCACCGACAGTCACGTCGCCTTCGGATTGGGACCGGACACCCTGAGGGCCATGTTCTATCCCGTCTACGACGGCGACCGCCCGATCGGGTCGATGGGTCTGCTGACGGGCCGCAGCTACGGCGAACCCGGTCCGTGCCCGGTGTCCACCGAAGCGCGCGAGAGCCTCGTGGAGGCCATCTCCGGCCAGGACGACACGCTCATGGAGCGGTTCATCGCCGGCGAGCAACTCGACACGGCCTCCCTGCAGGAAGGACTCACCCGCGAGATCCTGGCGTGCACCCTGCACCCGGCCGTTCCCGCCGACGAGACGGGAATCGGTGCCGTCGAACTGCTCGAATTGATCACCACCGGATTCCCCGCACCGACGCAGCGCGGTCGTGGTGCACCGCCGTGCGATCCGGACGGTCCGCTCGCCGCGCAGGTCGTGCGCGTGGCCGGCGACTCCTATGTCGGGCGGATCAGCCTGGTGCGCGTGTACTCCGGCACGCTGCGACCCGACACGATCGTCGCGCTGGCCGACGGCGACCGCGACAGCCGCGAACGCATTCCCGCCCTGACGAGCCCGTTCGGCAAGCAACAGCGCCCGGTCGGTGAAGCCGTGGCGGGAGACATCGCCTCCGTCGGGAAGCTCGCGACGGCACAACCCGGTGACGTCCTGTACGCCCCCGACCATCCGGTCCCGCTCGACCGGTGGCCCACCCCGACTCCCCTGCTGCCCGTCGCGATCGAGGCACACACCCGCACCGACGACGACAAGCTGTCCCAGGCCCTGTCGCGCCTCGCCTCCGAGGATCCCGCGCTGCGCGTCGAGCAGAATCCCGAGACCCATCAGCTCGTGCTGTGGTGCACGGGTGAAGCGCACGCCGAACTGGTCCTCGAACGGTTGCGCACCCGGCACGGTGTCCAGGTCGACACGGTCGAGCATCGGGTGCCGCTCGAGGAGACCTTCGCCGGCCCCGCGAAAGGCCACGGCAGGCTCGTCAAACAATCCGGCGGGCACGGTCAGTACGCGGTCGTCGACGTCGAGGTCGAACCACTGCCGGTGGGCAGCGGGGTGGTGTTCGCCGAGAAGGTGGTGGGCGGTGCGGTTCCGCGCCAGTTCATCCCGTCCGTGGAGAAGGGCGTGTACGCGCAGGCCGAGAAGGGCGTGACGACGGGATATCCGCTCGTCGACGTGCAGGTCACCCTGGTCGACGGCAAGGCCCACTCGGTGGATTCGTCCGACGCGGCCTTCCAGGCCGCCGCCGGGCTGGCCCTGCGGGATGCGGCCTCACACAGCACCGTTCGCGTACTCGAACCGGTCGCCGCCGTGCGGGTGATCGTGCCGGAGGAGCATCTCGGCGCGGTCCTCGGCGATCTGTCGGCCCGGCGCGGACGGGTGCTCGGCACCGAATCCCCCGAGCCGGGTGTCGCCCTGTTGCGCGCGGAGGTTCCCGAGCTCGAACTCGGCCGCTATCCGGTGGAACTGCGGGCCATCACGCAGGGCACCGCCGATTTCGCCCGCCAGTATCTGCGGCACGAACCGATGCCCGAGAATCTCGCGGCCCGATACGGCGAGTCGGACTGACCGCTGCACCGCACGAGCAGCGTGTCAGCATGAACGCCATGAGCGTTCTGCTGTGCTTTCACGCACACCCCGACGACGAGGTGTTCCTCACCGGTGGCGTGATGCGCCGAGCCGCCGACGCCGGGCATCGCGTCGTCCTCGTCGTCGCCACCGACGGTGCCCGCGGCGAATATCCCGACGGGCTGCTCGCGCCCGGCGAATCCCTCGCCGCCCGCCGCACGAAGGAACTCGAGGAATCGGCCCGGGCGCTGGGTGCGGCGCGGGTAGTGCCCTTCGGATACGGCGATTCGGGGATGGCCGGCACCGCCGGCAACCACGACCCGAATGCCTTCACCAACGCCGATCCGAGCAAGGTGGGAGCCAGGCTGGCCGCCGTGATCGAGCAGGAACGCGCCGATGTCGTCACGATCTACGACGCGCACGGCGGCTACGGTCATCCCGATCACGTCCAGGTCCACCGTGCCGGTGTCCATGCCGAACGGATCAGCGGACACGACGCCGTCTACGAGGCATCCACGAATCGGGACCACCTGATGCGGCTGCTCTCGGCGCTGCCGGACACCCCCGACGACGTGCGCCCACCCGACCTCGAGACGTTCGGCCTACCGGAATCGGAACTGACCACCGCGGTGGACGTGTCGGAGGCGCTGGGTGCCAAACGTGCGGCGATGGTCGGCTACGAGTCGCAGATCGGCGACTTCGGGCCGATGCTGAACATGCCCGAGGAACACCTGCGGGCCGCCTTCGGTGTCGAATGGTTCCGGCGCCGCGGTGTTCCGCCCGGGCTGCAGGAGACCGAGCTCCCGCTCTGACCCGAACGATCACGAGGAGAGAAGTGGAACAACGCATCGAGGTCTCGCGCAACATCGCCGCACCGCCATCCGCGGTGTGGCGGGTGCTCACCGCGCTGGACGAGGCGCTCACCACCCTGCGTGGGGTGAAGGCCGTGGAACGACTGGACGGCACCGGCTACGAGGTGGGCACACGGTGGCGGGAGACCCGCGTGATGCTCGGGCAGTCGGCGACCGAGGAGATGCAGGTCGCCGAGGTGGATCCGGAGCGGCGCACCGTCGTCGTCGCCGAATCCCGCGGCGCCCGCTACCGGACCGTCTTCGACCTGACCCCCTCGGCGGACGGCACGGATCTGTCCGTGGAGTTCTCCGGCGAGAGCGGACCCCTCGGCGCCTTCGCTCAGCTTGCGATGACCGTGTTCGCGCCGCTCGCGAAACGCGCGACCCGCAAGGCCCTCGAACAGGACCTCGCCGACATCGCCGCCGCAGCCGAGCGGGCGGGATGAGCTAGGCGGCGGGAACGGTCTCAGCGAGCTTGCCGGTGGTGATCGGTGTGAGCAGAACCGTTGCCCGTTTGACCGTTCCGGCGCTCGGGTACCGCTCCCCTGCACCCTACGAACGAAGGACGGACGTCGATGGACAACGCCCCCAAGCACGGTTCGGGCCGCCCAGAGGACAACGACGACCTCACCGGGCAGAAGATCAAGCATCTCGTCGACAAGCTCGAGCAGAAGGTCGAGAAGGAACGCGAGGAGGAGGGTGCGCCCGGCAACGTCGCGGACCGGGTGAGGACGGAGAAGGTCGAGCCCGACGATCAGGCTCCCGAATGAGCCGGCCTCAGGCGTAGATCCGCCCGTAGAGATCGCGGATCTCCTCGGCCGTCGGGATCCTCGGGTTGTTGTTCGGGGATCCCGACGCCAGCGCCTGCTCGGCCATGACCGGGACCCTCTCGTCCCAGGTCTGCTTGTCGATGCCGTACGACTTCGGTGTCGGCACCTCCACGTCGCGGCACAGTTCCTTCAGCGCGACGACCAGGTCTGCGGCGGCGGTCGCATCCGAGGCGTCCGCCGAGGCCGCGCCGAGCGCGCGGGCGCAGTCGGCATAGCGGGACTCGGCGGCATCCACCGAGAACTCGGTGACCGCCGGGAACAGCATCGCGTTCGACAGTCCGTGCGCAACATGGAAGTGCGCCCCGATCGGACGGCTCATGCCGTGCACGAGCGCGACGCTGGAGTTGGAGAACGCGATGCCCGCCTGCGTGGCGGCCAGCATCATCCGCTCGCGCGCCTCGGCGTCCTGCCCGTCCGCGTAGACGCGCCGCAGTACCTGTCCGATGGTGTCGATCGCGACGAGCGCGAGGCTGTCGGAGAACGGGTTCGCCTTCCTGCTGACATAGGCCTCGATGGCATGGGTGAGTGCATCCACGCCGGTGTCCGCCGTCAGGCGCGGGGGCATCGTCATGGTGAGCCGATAGTCGACGATCGCAGCGACCGGCAGGAAGGCCTGGCCCGTGCACAGCATCTTCTCGTCGGACTCGCTGTCGCTGATGATCGTGAACTGGGTTGCCTCCGAGCCGCTTCCCGCCGTGGTCGGCACGGCGATCACCGGTAGCGCCGGGCCGATGTTGTCGCGCGGCACCTTGTAGTCGCGCATGTGACCGCCCTTCCGGGCGAGCAGGCCGAGGGCCTTGGCCGTGTCCATCGGGCTTCCCCCACCGAACCCGATCACGCAGTCGGCGTCGTGCTCGGCGACCGCTGCGGCACCCGCGTCGAGCGAGGCGGTGGTGGGGTCGGGCACGGTCTCGGCGAAGACGGCCGGCCGCAGTCCGGCGGCCTCGAGCTGCGCGACCATCCGATCCACCGCACCGGTGCCGACCAGGAATTTGTCGGTCACCACCAGGGGCCGGGCGAGTCCGAGTCCGGCGACTACCTCACCGATCTCCTCGACGGCGCCCCCGCCGACGCGCATGATGCGTGGAAGTGCGATGGAAGCCACGTGCGATCCCTCCTCGAGTATCCGTCGGACGGGTCGTGTCTACCGCATCACAACCGCGAGTGGAGACATCCGGCGGATCTCGGGGAGTCTCAGCTCTGGACGACCCGTAGTACATCCCCGCCTGCCCCGGAGCCCTTCCGCGCGGTGAGCAGCCCGAGGCGCTCGAGGTCGTCCGCGCGGTAACCGGGCCATCCGTGCAGCATGCGACGCCACCGTTCCGGCACTGCGGACGCACCCCACCGGGCGCCGAGCAGTCCGCCCGCGATGGCCGCGACCGTGTCGGTGTCGTTGCCTGCGCGGACGGCCAGTTCGAGCGCCTCCGGCAGGTGTCCGGGGCCGTCGGTGCGGGCGTGCGTGATCGCCCACCACGCCGCCTGCAGGGCGTGGACGACCCAGCCGTTGTTGTCGAACACGCGCGGACTCGGCGCGGTCTCCGCCTCGTCCAGCAGCGCCGTCCACCGCTGTGCGGCGGGCTTGGACAGGCAGGACAGGGCGACCCGCACCCCGTCGAAGGTGCCGTGGAGGACGGCGTGACGGATCGCGAACGACCACAGTCGGCATGCCTCGGATGCCTGCTCGTCCGCGTGGGTGAGGCTGCTGATCGCATGCGCCGTGGACAGGCACCGCTCGGCGTCGTCGAGGTAGGCGAGCCCGACGGGTGCGGTGCGCATGAGCGATCCGTTGCCACCGGTGCGTCCGGGGAGGCTGCGGGCGCGCGCCGTCATGGTGACGGCGGTGGGGCCCGCCTCGCGCAGGACGGCACGCGTCTGGTTGCCGATGTCCTTGGGGTTCGTGGCGTACCAGCGGAGGAACTGCGCCGCGACCGCGTCGAGTCCGGCGCCCTCACCGATGTCGACGCCGGTCGCCGAGACCTCGGCGATCGCGAGGGCCATGGAGGTGTCATCGGTCCACTCACCGGGCGCGAACGGCCCGAGTCCGCCGCCGATCATGTCGATGGGCGTGGTGTCCGTCGGATACGTGAATTCGTATCCGGCCCCGAGTGCGTCGCCTGCTGCGGTGGCGAGCAGGACTCCGGCTGCCCGGTCGTTCTGTGCTGCGGTTGTTTCCATGAACCCCTCTATTCGATCAAGTCTGCGCTAAAGTTAGCGCATCAATGATTGAATGTCCATCATGGGCACACCGACCGACTCGACCGGCAGGTCGCTCACCGACTACCCGCGCCCCTCGGTGGCCGTGGACGTCGCCGTCCTCACCATCGACGAAGTACTGAAGGTACTGGTCGTCGAACGTCCCGACGGCACCTTCGCCCTGCCGGGCACCTTCCTGCACCCCGGTGAGCGACTCGCCGAGGCCGCCGAACGCGCCCTGCGCGACAAGGCCGGACTCACGGGTGTCGACTTCCACCAGCTGGCCATGCTCGACGATCCCGAGCGCGACGACCGCGGGTGGGTGCTGTCGATGGCCCACGGCGCCGCGGTGCCGGTCGCCGAGATCCCCGCCGAGGCGTATCTCGTGCCGACCACCGAGACCTCCGACCTCGCCTTCGACCATGCCGAGATCGTCGACCTGGCCGTCGCCGACCTGCGACGCCGGTACTCCGCCGAGGTCGACCCCGGCAACTTCCTCGGCGAGCAGTTCACCGTGCTCGACCTGCGACTGCTGTACGAGACCGTCTATGCCCGCAGCTATCCCAAGGACACCTTCCGCCGGCACCTGCTGCACGGCCTCGAACCCACCGGCGAACTGCACAGGGAGGGCACGGGCCGGCCCGCCGAGATCTACCGCCGGCGCGGCACTCCCCTGCCGTCGTCCACCGCCGCCTTCCTCCTGCAGTGAGAAATCAGGCCGTCGGCCTGCAACGAAGAATCAGGACGCCAGCGCGTGCGCGATCTCCGCGGCGACCGCGACGTTCCCGCGATAGACCGCGACATTCGTCTCGAGCGAGTGCCCCTCGGTGGCCCGGTGCATGTGTTCGAGCAGGAACGGGGTGATCGCCTTGCCGCGTGTCCCGGCCTCGGCTGCGGCGTGTTCGGCCTCGGCGAGCACGCGATCGTGCAGTTCCGGATCGATCTGAGCCTCGGCCGCCACCGGATTCCCGACGAGCACCGCCGCCCGCAGACCCAGCCCGTCCCGCGCCCGCGCCACCGCCGCGGCCTGCTCCGCCGACTCCACCTCGTCGACATCGCAGCCGCTGTCGCGCACATAGAAGCCGGGAAAACGCGTGGTCCGATAGCCGACCACGACCACCCCGAGCGTCTCGAGCCGTTCGAGTGTGGCAGGGATGTCGAGGACGGATTTGACGCCGCCGCTCACCACAAGGATCGGAAGTGTCGCCAGCGCAACGAGATCCGCGCTCTCGTCGAAGGTCGACGAAGCCCCCCGATGCACGCCGCCCAGGCCGCCGGTGGCGAATACGTCGATCCCGGCGCGATGCGCGAGCAGCGCCGTCGCCGACACCGTGGTCCCCCCGTGCAATCCCTTCGCCGCCGCGACCGGCAGGTCGCGGATACCGAGCTTGACGACCGGGACGTCCTCGGCACCGAGCATGCGGATCTGCTGTTCCGACAGACCGACCGTCGGCGTGCCGTCGACAACCCCGATGGTCGCGGGCAGCACCCCGGAATCGCGCAGACGTTTCTCGGCCTCGAGGGCGACCTCGACGTTGCGTGGCCGGGTGAGGCCGTGTGTGAAGATCGTCGATTCGAGCGCCACGACCGGCCGTCCGGCCGCGATCGCTTCGCGCACGTAGTCCGCGACGCGGATCGTTTCGCTCATACGACCGACGATAACGCGGCCTAACCGATCGACGCGGCCGTGCGACGTCCCATCTTCGCGAGGATCCGGGCCGTGCGGTCTGCGTCCTCGGGAACCGGCACCGCCGGAGCACAGACACCGTCCATGTAGAGCGCGTCGCCGAAACTGTCGGCGCCGGCCTCCATCCGGTCGAGTTCGGCGTCCGAGAAGGTCACATCGACCCCCGCGCTGCGTGCGATGTCCCAGCGATGCACGAGCATGTCCCAGAGGTAGAACTGTTCGAAGGTCGCACCCACCGTGGTCGGCCCGAAGTATCCGTCGTATGTCGTCGAGACGAACGAGTCGTCCGCGAGGATCTCGGCGATCCGTGCCGTGTGCGTCCTCCACGCCTCGACAGGACGGTCGGTCTCGGGCCGCTCCCCCATCTCGACGCCGCGTCCGGCGAAGAAGTCCCGCTGCGTGTCGATGACGTGGGCCAGGACGTCGCGCGCCGTCCACCCCTCACACGGCGACTGCGCATCCCAGTCGGTGCCGCGGAGCGACGAGATCACGTCGGTGAGCGGCTTGTCGGCCTCTGCGTGTCGCAGTGCTGTTGTATTCATGACTCGATACTGACGACCGGCGAGCGTGAGGTATTGATGAAACCCGACGGCGGCGACCCCCTCGGCGGTCACGACGACACCGACCGTGTCGGCGGTCGCGACGACATCGAACGTGCCCACCTGAAGGATCCGCACGACGCCTCGCACACCATCCACCGTTATCCCGCCGCTTCCGACCTCACGGATCTGATGCAGCGGTACTGGATTCCCGTGTGGTCGGTGCCGGCCGGGCGGGAGGCACCCCAGCGGGTGCTGCGCTATCCGGTCTGCCAACTGGTGGTTGCGCACGATTACGCGCGCTTCTACGGTGTCGAACACGGACTGTCCACGGTCACCCTCACCGGCGAGGGCTGGGCGGTCGGGTCCATGCTCAGCCCGGCGGCCGGGGCACTGATCACGGGCACCTCGCTCGCGGCGTTCACCGACCGGGCCGTCGACCTCACCGATGTCCTCGGCGATGCCGGCGCGCGTCTGATCACGCGGGTTCGGGAGGCGATGGCACACGGCCCGGACTCTCGCGAGTCGCACCGCGCCGCGACGGAGGCGTTCGACGACGTGCTGCGCGCCCATCTGCCGATCGATGAGGAGGGGCGACTGGTCAACCGGGTGGTGGCGTTCGTCGAGGAGAACTCCGACGTCCTGCGGGTCGAGCAGGTGCGCGCGGAGTTCGGTCTCGGCGAGCGCGCGCTGCAACGCCTCGTCCAGCGACGGATCGGGCTGACCCCGAAGTGGCTGATCCAGCGGCGGCGACTGCAGGAGGCCGCCGGTCGCCTGCGCGAGAAACCCGGTTCGTTGTCGGAGGTCGCCGCGGTCCTCGGTTACGCCGACCAGCCGCATTTCGTACGTGATTTCGCGAGGGTCATGGGCATGACGCCGGGCGCGTTCGCGGCTCGCTACGGCGGTGGATGATCGCCCTTGTCCGACAGGTCCGTCGGATTCGGGCGGGTGTACCACATAGTGGAAGGTCCTAAACCTGCGACGCTTCTCGATCAGGTGAATGTAACGAAGCGCACAGTGAAGACGACCTACCTGTCGAAGCACGAGAAGGAACGAAGGGGTTCACCGTGGGACACGACCGCCTACTTTTCATCGGACGTCCGGATGCGGACGAGGTCGCACACTGGAGCACTCTGCGCGAGCTCGCTCCTCAGCGAGGATGGAAGCCCACCCGGACGTTCGAGCCCGGCGAAGTCGCCTGGGCCGTCGCCGCCGGTAGCGCCTTCGAGCAGTCCGGACCGATCGCCGAGGTGATCCATTCGCTGCAGGAAGCTCATATTCCCTGCACCAGCGCACTCGACGCGATCCGCCACGCGTACTCGGCCTCGCGCCTGTCGGTCTAGTTCATAGGTGGGGGCCGCGTCTCGCCGTCGCGGTGCGACTACTCGGGCCCGTCGCGGTGCGACCACTCGGGCCCGTCGCGGTGCGGCCACCCGCTGTGCGTTCTATCCGAAGGGACTGACGTCGAGCCAGGACGCCAGGAACCCGGAGTCGCCGAAGACCTCCACGTCGGCTGCGCCCACAGCGCGCCGACGATAGAGCACCAACAGCAGTTCCGTCAGCGGGCCGCGTACCGCCACGGCACTCTTCTCGTGGGCATGCCGCCACGCGAAGTCCTCGCCGGACAGGTCCACGACCCATTCCGCCGACGTGTCCGTCGCGTGGAAATGCAGCGTCCGGTCGGGTCCGTGCAACGCGCGGTGCCGTTCGACATCGAGTCGTGGCCAGGTGACGACCGCCAGGTCGAGCCATTCGTCCACGCAGTCCACCGCAAGATCGTGGGCCGGCTCGAAGTCCGCTCCCAGTGCGAGTGCAGCGTCGGCGCGATGCACCACGGTCTCGTGGGCGAAGCGTCGGGCGAAGAACTCCGGGGTCTTCTTGCCACCCGGGATCGGTGTCCACACCCGCATGTTCGGACCGACCTCCCGCAACGCGGCCCCGAATTCGCGCGCTCCTTCCCGTAACCACGGAATCAGCTCGTCCGGATCCTCGTCGACGTAGTCCGACAACTCCCGCATCGCGCGGTCGGTGCGCGGCATCGACCCTTCACCGCGGACCGCCTCGCTCGCCCAGCGGTGGCCGTAGCCGATGTGTCGGGCGAGCTGACCGAGGTTCCATCCCGGGCACGACGGCACCGGTGTGGTCATGTCCTGCCCGGCCAGTGAGTCCACCAGCAGTTCCGTCTGTTCGACGATCTCTCCGCAGTAACGCGCGTAGTCCAGCATGCCTACCCTTCGTACTCGGCCCGATCCCCGCCCCGATTCTGCACGGTCGGCCGTAGGCTGGGCGCCATGCCGGCCGACGAGAGCGCACTCGAAGCCCTGTTCCCTCCCACCGGTGTCGCTGTGCTCGCGACGATCAAGCGCGACGGGCGACCCCAGTTGTCGAACGTCACCTACCGGTACGAGCCCGCGACCCGCACGTTCTCCGTCTCCATCACCGACGACCGGGCAAAGACCCGGAACGTGCGCCGCGACCCGCGTGTGAGCCTGTTCGTCGACTCCGACGACAAGTGGTCCTACGCCGTCGCGGAGGGCGAGGCCGAGCTGACGCCGGTGGCCGCGGACCCCCACGACGACACCGTCGAGCAGCTCGTCGAGTTGTATCGAGCGGTGCAGGGCGAGCATCCGGACTGGGACGACTTCCGGGCCGCGATGGTCGCCGATCGCAGGTTGCTGCTGCGTGTACGGGTCTCCCGCTTCTACGGCGCCGCCCGCTGATCCGGGCTTTTGTTGTCCTCGAACGATTCTGGTGGTTTCGACGTCGCTGAGCTCGGTCGGGAACACCGAAGTTCGGGATCAGGATTGCTTGCGGAACAGAATCGCGGAAGTCGGACGGCGCGGCGTCGCCGCATCCGGACCCGGTCCCGCGCGTACACCGACCCGGATCATCACTTGCGGCACGCCCTCGATGCGGGCCGTTTCCCGCAGGAACGCACGTGAGGATTCGGATTCCGTCAGGTGCGTGACGGAGCAGGTGGCCAGTCCACGGGCGGTGCACGCGAGGAGCACGGCCGATAGGGCTTCACCGCTCCGCAGCCAGTCGAGCCGCGTGTCCGTCGTGGTCGACAGGAGAAGTATCGCGGCTCGGTCCTCCGTCTCTGCCGACTCGCCGGTCGCGTTGCCGGGAGGGAACTCCCGCTCCGTCGCTACCGTGCGCCGTCCCGGTGGGAGTGCGTCCGGAGGTATTCCGTCCGGGTACATCCCGTGCCCGGCCCACCAGGAAAGTTCCGTCTGGTAGGCCGCATCGGAGCGACGCTCACCGCCGATGCGACGGGACAACTCTTCCAGTGCAGGTCGCTCGTGTTCGGCGATGGCACTCAGGCGGACACCCGCGGGTTCGGCGAACATCTGCAGAGCGCTCTCGGTCCGAGCCCACTCCTGCGGAGCCCCCATCGGTAACCGCTCGGTACGTCGGCGGCCGATCGCCTCTGCCATCCGGAGGTCGGTGTCGGTCACCGCGTCAACTCGGCGGAAGCGCAGCGTCGCGAGACAACGACGATTCGTCGCGTCCGGCATCCGTTCGACCACCGTGGCCCAGCGCCGGGCGGTGAGCGCCACCCGCAGATGGTGCAGCACTGCTCCACAGGACAACACCATCTGACGACCGGACGGATCGGTGGCCGGAAGGATGCGATCACTGTCGCTGAACAGCGCAAGCTCGTCCGCATCCAGAGTCCACCGCCACGGCTGGCTGTTGTGAAGCGACGGCGCGCGACCCGCGAGCGCAACTGCCGACTCGAGAGTCCGACGGTCCGGCATCGTCTCCACTGCTGCCTCCGGGTTTCGAAAACGTCACCTTCCAGTGTCACGTACAGCCGTCGGATTTCGACGAGATTCTCGCGGGACGACCGTAAGCTGAACGGGTGTACTCGTACAAGGTGATCGAGATCCGCGAGGGCATGCTCGGCGGGAAGATGTCCGGCGGCAAGCTCGAGAAGATCCTCAACGATCATGCCCGAGATGGGTGGCGCCTGAAGGCGATCCCCTCCGCCGACATCAAGGGACGGATCGGTCCCGGTGGCGTCGAGGGAATGCTCGTGACGTTCGAACGCGAAGAATAGAAGTCATGTCGCAGCGGATGCCGGTGCCCACCGGTAGCGGCAGTAGCTCCTGTCGGCCGTTGCCGGCGACCTGAGCCGAAGGACGGACAGGTGTCGTCGCAGCCGGAGGTCCGCTCGGGTTCGACACTGGTACTCGCAGTGCTGGCGTCGGGCCAGTTCCTGATGACGCTCGACAGCTCGGTGATGAACGTGTCGATGGCGACCGTCGCGCAGGACGTCGGCACCACGATCACCGGCATCCAGACCGCGATCACCCTCTACACCCTGGTGATGGCATCCCTGATGATCACCGGCGGGAAGGCCGGCACGATCCTCGGTCGACGTCGCGCGTTCGGTATCGGACTGGTCATCTACGGCATCGGCTCGTTCACCACCGGACTCGCCCCGAACCTCGCGGTCCTACTGGTGGGCTGGTCGTTGCTCGAAGGCATCGGCGCGGCCCTGATCATGCCGGCGATCGTCTCGCTCGTCGCGGCCAACTTCGCTCCCGAGCGACGTTCCGCAGCGTACGGTCTGGTGGCGGCGGCCGGTGCGTCGGCCGTGGCTGTGGGGCCGTTGCTGGGCGGGGCCGTCACGACGTTCGCGTCGTGGCGCTACGTCTTCTTCGGTGAGGTCGTCCTGGTAGTGCTGATCCTGCTGGTGCTGCGCCGCATCGAGGACGTTCCCCCTCACCGCGTCCACCTCGACCTCGTGGGATCCGCACTGTCTGTGCTCGGTCTGGGATCCGTCGTCTACGGCGTCCTGCGCTCGAGCGAGTGGGGCTGGGTACGGGCCGAGCCGGGCGCACCCGCCGTACTGGGCCTGTCCCCGGTCATCTGGCTTCTCGTCGCGGGCTCGCTGGTGCTCTATGCATTCGTGCGATGGCAGAACGCTCTCATGAGCAAGGGCCGCGACCCACTGGTCGATCCGGGGCTGTTTGCCAACCGACAGCTCGTCGGTGGTCTGACGATGTTCTTCGCACAGTTCGCGGTGCAGGCCGGAGTCTTCTTCTCCGTCCCTCTCTTCCTGTCGGTCGTACTCGAACTCAGCGCAGTCGAGACAGGTGTCCGAATCCTGCCGTTGTCGATCGCGCTGGTGCTGGCCGCAACGGTGATCCCGAAAGTGCGACCCCACGCCGATCCCCGACGTGTGGTGCGTATGGGCCTGGGTTCGATGATCCTGGGGATCCTGATCCTCGTTGCCGGTATGGACCCGGGTGCCGATGCGGCCGTGGTGTCGATACCGATGTTGTTGATGGGTCTCGGCTTGGGGGCGCTGGCTTCCCAGCTCGGCGCGGTCACGGTCTCGTCGGTACCGGATTCCCAGAGCGCCGAGGTCGGCGGTTTGCAGAACACCGCAACGAATCTCGGGGCGTCGCTGGGCACCGCACTGATCGGATCGATCCTGATCGCCACCCTCACCACATCGGTCGTTGCCGGAATCGAGGACAACTCCGACATCCCGCCGTCGGTGCAGCAGCAGGCGACGACCGAGCTGGCCTCCGGTGTGCCGTTCCTGTCCACGACCCAGTTGCGGACCGGGCTCGACGAGGCGGGTGTCGACCCGTCCACAACGGAAGCACTCGTCGCGGTCAACGCCGACGCTCGACTCGAAGGGCTACGCGCCGCGTTCGCCGTAACAGCACTGCTCGCGATCGCAGCGCTGTTCGGAACCGGACGGCTGCCGCGACGACCGGTCGGAACACCACCGCCCTAGAAGACTTCGGTGGTTCCGGCCCCGCTGAGCGGGGCCGGAACCACCGAAATCGTTCGTCTGTGGGTCAGGACGCGAGCAGGCGGCGGAACGAGCTGCGGTGGAACACGATGGGCTCTACGTCGGCGTCGGTGAGCAGTTCGTTGATGCGCAGCACGACGATCGCGTGATCGCCGGCCAGGACCTCCTGCTCCACGGTCACGTCCATGCGCACGCTCGTGCCGGAGACGAACAGGGCACCGCCCTCGCGACTCTCGATGTCGATACCGGCGAAGCGATCGCCGTTCTTCGCGGCGAGCACCCGCGCGGCGCCGTCGTGCTCCTCGCTGAGCACGCTGATGCCCAGGTGCGGGAGCGACGACAGTCGCGGCCACGTGGTCGAGGTGTTCTGCACGCAGAACGAGACGAGCGGCGGGGCGAGGGACACCGGCACGAAGGTGCTCGCCGCCATCCCGATCCGCTCCCCGTCCACCTCCGCGCAGATCGCGACGACGCCCGAGGGGACGTGCGCGAATGCCTGGCGCAGAGACGGTCCGTCGAGAGTGGTCATGAGGCGGCCTCGTTTCGAAGTGCGGCGGACAGCACCGACGACCAGCGTTCGGCGTAGTCCGCAATACGGATCTCGGTTGTGTAGGTCGAATCGTGAAGATACAGGCCGGGGGCTGGGCATAGCGCCCCAGTTCTACCACCGAGTGTGATCACATCCACAACGTGATCGGGCTCTCGTCCGGTGAGGGCCGTGGCGAGGCGGGCTCCGGCGTCGAGGGTGCGGGACGCGAGCTTCGGGTTGCCCGCGACGACAACGATCGTCACTGGAGATCACCTTCCGGATCGGCCCTCGGGGTGGAGAGCGACATTCGCCGCCATCCTTCTCGCCGATCGAGCAGACCGGAACTGTTTCGATCCGTACGAGCGGAAACCTCGACGACCCCTCGGTAGGGTCGGGTGGATGAGTGTCGCGGATTCACAGTCAGCCCCCACGGACGGTCTCGCAGGATGGGCGCTCGAGTTGATGGATCGCCTCGGCGGTGTCGGCGCCGGCATCGCGATCGCTCTCGAGAACTTCTTTCCGCCGCTTCCCAGCGAGGTCATCCTGCCGCTCGCCGGGTTCGCCGCGAGCCTGGGCAGTTTCACCCTGTTCGGTGCGCTGTTCTGGACGACCCTCGGTTCCGTGGTCGGCGCTCTCGGTCTCTATTCGATCGGCCGTTGGGTGGGTGAGGACAGGATTCGCGCGGTCATGCGGAAGCTTCCACTCGTCGATGTCGAGGACCTCGACCGTTCGACCGCCTGGTTCCAGCGGCACGGACGCAAGGCCGTCTTCTTCGGCCGGATGGTGCCCGTCTTCCGGAGCCTCATCTCCATCCCCGCCGGTGTCACACGGATGCCGATCTGGCAGTTCCTCGCGTTCACCACCGCGGGCAGCCTCATCTGGAACTCGATCTTCGTGCTGGCCGGTTATCAGCTCGGCGAGAACTGGAGCGCCGTCGAACCGTACGCCTCGGCGCTGCAGTACGTCGTGATCGCCGTCGTCGTGGCGGTGATCGGCTACGGGATCGTCCGGCGCATCCGCTCGCGTTCGAAGGACACCGCTTCGCACAACCGCAACTGACGGGTCAACCCCACACGGTGATCGCCGTGCACGCGCCTGCCACGACCAGCACCGTCAGGACGTCCCCGAGCCGCAGTCGCAGCGGCCGGCGGGTCGCCGATCGAGGACCCCGGCGGGTCGCCGATCGTGGTCCCCGTACCGCCAGCGCGTCGCCGAGATCGCGGACCTGGCGCATGGATACCGACACCACCGCGCCGACGGAGTCGGCCACCTCCTGCCACCATCCCGCCGGAGTGCGGATGCCGGGCCGGCCGCGGACCTTGCGCGCGGCGAACAGCACCCGCATCTCGGCGCGAACGGTCGGCAGCATCCGCAGCGCCAGCGCGCACACCGTCACCCATTCGTCGACGGGTAGCCGTAACAGTCGCAGCGGGGCGAACAACACGGGCAGGGCGTCGACGAGGTCGGACAGTCGCGTCGTCCACCCGACCAGCGACGCAAGGACCAGCAAACCCACGCCGAGCAGCATCGTCCGGACGTAGGCGGTGAGCCCGCCACCCGCTGCGTTGAGGACCAGGCCGACGGCGAGGACCGCGAACACCCACCACGGAATCGTCGGGACCACCCCGCGCGGGATCCGTGCGACGAGCACACCCACGACCAGCACGCTGAGCAGGATGCCGAGTCCGGTCCAGCTCGGAGCGAAGCTCGCCGCCACCGACAGCGCCGCTGCCGACAGGACCTTCGTGCCGGCCCACACCCGGTGCAGGGGTGTCTCCCGAGGCACGGGCCGCAGCAGGATGATCGGGCGCCGCTGGCGTGTGCGCGTGCGTGTGCGTGTGCGACTCATGCGATCACCGCTCCCGTCTGCTCCACGATGCGTCCGTCCTCGAGTACCACGGTGCGTGAACACACCTCTTCCATTCCGTGCAGGTCGTGGGAGATGACGACGACGGTGACGTGCTCGACCGCGCGTAGATGGGCGAGGATCGACACGACCTCGCGGCGGCCCTGCAGGTCCAGTCCGGCCAGCGGTTCGTCGAGCACGAGCACCCGCGGGGTGCGGGCGAGTTGGGCGGCGATCGCGCCCCGCCGCATCTCGCCTCCGCTGAGCCGGTCGATCGGCCGGTCGATCAGTTCGGGACGCAGACCCACCCGGTGCAGGACGGCGGCGACGTAGCCGCGGTCGGTGTGCGGAAGCCCGGCCACCTCGGAGATCTCCTGGGCCACGGTCGGTCGTTGCAATTGCAGCCGTGCCTGCTGGAAGACCATGCCCACTTCTCCGTGCAGATCGGCCGTCGGGGTGTCGTGCAGCACGGCCGTTCCGCGCGTGGGGCGCATCAGTCCGGCGACGATCCACGCGAGCGTGGACTTGCCCGAACCGTTCTCCCCGACGACCAGTACCCCTTCACCGCGGCAGATCGTCAGCGACACGTCGCGCAGCGCGGTGTGTGCCCAAGGTGTGCCGGCCGCGTAGATGTGCGTGACGTCGCGCAGTTCGAGGATCGGCTGCGGGAAGGACGGGACGGTAGCAGGCACCGGCGCCGGGGGTGGCGGCGCCGCGACCCGCGGGACGATCCGGCCGTCGGCGATGTGCACGATCCGGTCGGCGGCGCGGGCCTCGTCGTCGAGGTGGGTGACGAGCACGACCGCGATGCCCTCCCGCGCGGCGTCGGCGAGCAGGCGGATCAGGTCCGCGCGGCTGTCGGCGTCGACCATCGCGGTGATCTCGTCGGCGATGAGCAGTGCGGGTCGCCGGGCGAGTGCGCCCGCCAGTGCCAGTCGCTGCAGTTGCCCGCCGGACAGATCTTCCGTGGCGCGGTCCGCCATCCCGGCCAGGCCGACGCGGGCGAGCAGATCGTCGACGTCGACGTCGTCGATCCCCCACCGCAGGTCCTCGGCGACCGTGCGACCGAGCACCTGGCTCTCGGGATGTTGCAGGATCATCGCGGTGCCACCGGGGCGTCCCGGCCCGACGGGTCCGGGCCGGTCGACCAGGCCGACGGTCGGCTCGAGTCCCGCGAGCAGCCGCACGAGTGTCGACTTGCCCGAGCCGTTGCCGCCGACGATCGCGACGAACTCCCCCGGGTCGATCGTGAGGTCGATGTCCGACAGGGCGTCGCGGTCGGTTCCCGGATACCGGTAGCCGGCCAGACGCAGTGCGACGGGCAGCGGAGCCGGGTCGGCCGTGGGGTCCTGCTCGGGCCAGTCGACCGATCGGGTCGCCCACGTACTGCGCAGGGCGACCACCCGGAAGATCCCGAAGCACAGCAGTGCGGTGCCCACGGTCCCGATGAGCACTGCGCCACCGATCCACACCCACCACAGCCGCACCATGATCTCGAGGGTCCGGTCCCAGGTGTCGACGAACTGCTCACCCGCACCTGCGGCTTCGAACGCACGGAGCGTGCCGCGCATCGAGGCTTCCAGTGCCTCGAGCAGCAGGATCCGGGTCCGGTCGAACAACAGCAGCAGACCGCACGCGACCGCCGCGAGCAGCAGCCCGGCCGGGACGGATCCAGCCAGCACCGCGAGCACCGCCGCGTGACCCCACCGACGGTGCGCGAACCCGACGAGGGTTCCGATACCGGACAGGACGACGACCGCGGCGACGGCGAACGGCCCACCGGCCACGAGCGCAACGACCCCGGCGGCGACCGTCGCAGCGACGATCGCGCGCAGGCGGCCGGTGGCGGCGAGTAAGGCGACGGGGAGCGCGACGAGCACCTGAGCGACTCCGACGGGTATCAGTCCCGCGACGACCGACAGCACAGCCGTCAACGTCCCGAAGACCGCCGCTGCGGCGGCCTCCGGTGGTCGTAGAGGTCCCCGTGTCCTGGTCACCGATCGCACCGGGCCCAGTCTGCCAGCCGCTATTGCGACCGCACGTTCTCCGGTGGCGTCATCTCCACCCGCACTCCGACGAGCCGGACCTCCCGCTCGTGATCGAACCGGTCGAGCAGTCCGACGGCGGCCTCCGTGACGGTCGCGAGATCCGTGGTGGGCGATGGAAGAGCGACGCTCGCGGTGTGGGTGACGAACGGCGCGTAGCGGATCTTCAGCGCGACCCGCACTCCCTCACGCCTCTCACCTCGGACGTCGTCGACGGCCCGCGCCGCGAGGTCGCGCACGCACTCGGTGATCGCGTTCCAGTCGCCGACATTGTGTTGGAAGGTCGTCTCCCGACTGCGCGACCGCGCCACCCACGGTTCCGCCGACACCTCCGTCGAACCCGCACCGGCGCCGAGGCCGACGAGCCACGGGCCGATCTTGGGTCCGAACCGCGCCGCCATCTCGTCGACCGGGGCACTCGCCAGCTCGCGGACCGTGCGGATGCCCATGTCGTCGAGTTTCTTCACCGTGCGCGAACCGATGCCCCACAACGAATCGGGTGAGCGCTCCCCCATCACCGCGAACCAGTTGTCGCGCGTCAACCGGAAGATCCCGCGGGGCTTGCCGAAACCCGTCGCGATCTTCGCGCGCAGGACGTTGTCGCCGATCCCGACGGAACAGTGCAGCCCGGTCGCGTCGAGCACGGCGGCCTGCACCTCGCGCGCGAACGCTTCCGGATCGGAGGTTTGCACGCCCATGAACGCCTCGTCCCATCCGAGCACGTCGACGACCGTGCCGAAGCCGCGGAGGGTGTCCATCACGACCTGCGATACCTCGTTGTAGGTATCGGCGTCGACAGGGAGGAAGACCGCGTCGGGTATCTTGCGCGCAGCGACCCGCAGCGGCATCCCCGACCCCACCCCGTGCGCCCGCGCCTCGTAGGACGCAGTGGAGACCACGCCGCGCTCGGTGGGATCGCCGCGACCGCCGACCACCACCGGACGGCCCGCCAACTCCGGATTGCGCAGCACCTCGACCGCAGCGATGAACTGATCGAGGTCGACGTGGAGGACCCACTGGTCGATGCCGGGCGTGCCCATGCCGACAACCGTAGGACGCGCGGTAAGTGTGCGTTCGAGAATTCCGACAGTGTCCGGGTTCGCTCGCCGAAACGAGGTTTGCCCCTGCTGCAGCAGGGGCGAACCTCGGTTCGTGCAGCGAGGATCCGATTCAGTTCTGCGCCGCGGGCAGCATGTGCCCCATCCGTCGCCGCTTCGTTTCGAGATACCGCACGTTCGCCGGTGCGACGCCGACGTGCAGCGGTTCCCGCCCTGCGACGACGATGCCGTTGTCCTCGAGTCCGGCGATCTTGGCGGGGGTGTTGGTGAGCAGTCGCACCGAGCCGATGCCGAGATCGTGGAGTATCGCCGCGGCGCCGCCGTATTCGCGTCCGTCGGCCGGTTCGTCGAGTTCGAGGTTGGCTGCGACCGTGTCGAAGCCGCCGTCCTGCAGTCGGTAGGCCGCGAGCTTCTTGAGCAGGCCGATCCCCCGGCCTTCGTGTCCGCGCAGATAGACGAGGACGCCGCCTTCCTGAGCGATCCGTTCCAGCGCGGTATCCAGCTGGGGGCCGCACTCGCAGCGCTGCGACGCGAACGACTCGCCCGTCAGACACTCCGAATGCACCCGGACCAGCGGGGCGTCACCCAACGGTCCGGCGATGAGCGCCATGTGATCGGCGCCGGTGTGGCGGTCGAGATAGCCGACGGCACGGAAGGTTCCGAAGCGGGTCGGCATCGATGCCTCGTCGGCCCTCACGACCCGTCCGGACGGCACCACCGGTGACGGAAACGGATGCGCCGCGCGGTAGCGGATCAACTCCTCGATCGTGAGCACGGGCAGGTCGTACTGCGCTCCCAGCGCTTCGATCTCCGGCATGCGCATCATCGATCCGTCGTCGGAGACGAGCTCGGCGATCACACCGACCTGCGGCAGACCCGCGAGTGCACACAGGTCGACGGCGGCTTCGGTGTGACCGGGACGCTCGAGCACTCCACCGGGGCGGGCCCGCAACGGCAGAATGTGGCCGGGGCGGATCAGATCGCGCGAGGTGGCCGTCGGATCGGCGAGCACACGCAGGGTCGTAGCACGATCCGCGGCACTGATGCCGGTGGTGACGCCTCGCGCGGCGTCGACCGTGACGGTGTAGGCGGTCTGCTTCGGATCCTGGTTGTCGGCGACCATTGCCGGCAGGTCCAGGGCGTCGGCGCGGGCACCGGTCATCGGGGCGCACAGCAGACCCGAGGTGTGTCGGACGGTCCACGCGATCCATTCCGGGGTCGCGTGCTGCGCGGAGAGGATGACGTCGCCCTCGTTCTCCCGGTCCGCGGCGTCCGAGACGAGGACCGGCTTGCCCGCCCGCAACGCCTCGAGCGCCGCCTCGATGCGGCTCACGACGCCACCAGACGCCGGAACGAGCTGCGGTGGAAGACGATCGGTTCCGTCGCGTGATCGGCTTCGTCGCAGAACAGTTCGTGCACGCGCAGCACGACGATCGCGTGATCGCCGGCCGGCACCTGCTGTTCGATCGACACGTCCATCCGCACACCGCAGCCGTCGATGAACAACGCTCCGCTGTCACGGGTCTCGGTCTCGATGCCCCCGAACCGGTCGCCGTTCTTAGCTGCGAGCACCCGGGCCGCGATGTCGTGTTCGGACGACAGGACGCTGATGCCCAGGCGCGGCTGCGCTTCGAGCTTCGGCCAGGTGGTCGAACTGTTCTGCACGCAGAACGCCACCAGCGGCGGGTCGAGGGAGACGGGAACGAACGTGCTTGCGGCCATGCCGATCCGCCCACTGCCGGTGTCGGCGCAGATCGCGACGACACCCGAGGGGACGTGGGCGAACGCGCGGCGCAGGGTGGCGCCGTCGAGGGCGAGGGTGGTCATCGTGCCTCCGTCCGGATGGTGGATCGCAGCACCGGCGCCCAGCGCTCGGCGTACTCGGCGATCCGGGTGTCGGTGGTGTAGGTGGAATCGATCAGGTACAGCCCCGCGGCGGGGCAGGTGGCGCCGAGTTCGACGAGCACGGGCTTGAGCAGCAGGTCGGGCGCCATCGCATGGGCCGGGCCGGCGCCGAGCATGAGCGGCACCGCCGTGACGTCGCGCAGACCGTCGCCGGTCGCGAACTGGTCGAGGAACAACTTCAGGATGCCGGTGTAGGTGGCCTTGAAGGTCGGGCTGGCGAAGACCACGAGGTCGGAGGAGGCGACGGTCTCGACCGCCTCCTTCACCGCGTCGTCGCCCCAGCCGAGCAGGCCCGGACCGAGAGTGACGACGTCGACCACGTGATCGGGGGCCTCCCCGGTGAGCGCGGTGGCCAGCACGGTGGCGGCGTCGAGCGTACGGGAGCCGGGCTTCGGGTTACCGGCAACGACAGTGACCTTCATGTGGATCTCCTTTCGGGCGAGGCTTTCCGCCCGTCACCGGATATTCGACCCGACAGGCATGTCGGGAACGATGCCGAAATATGGCGTGCACATTGCGCCGTCGGGAGGCGGATCTGGCTGCGTGGCACCAGGGCGGATCCGACGATGCAGCCCGATTCCGCCGTTCGTCATCGTGTGGAGCGTGACGCCGTGCGGCGCCGCACCGCGCCGGACAGCGCGACCGCGACCACCAGTGCGCCGCCGTAGAACAACTGCTGGACGAAACTGGCGACACCGAGCATCTGCAGGCCGACCACCCCGGCGACGAGGAAGTACACCGCGACCAGCGTGCCGAACGCGTTGAAGCGGCCGGGGACGATCGCGGTGGCACCGAGGAAGGCCGCCGCGAAGGCCGGCAGCATGAACGACTGGCCGGAGGACGGGTCGGCGCCACCGAGCATGCCGGCGTAGACGATGCCGGCCAGAGCCGCGACGAGCGCGGAGGTGACGAGTGCGCCGCCGCGGATGCGGTCGACGTGCAGGCCGCTGAGCCGTGCCACCTGGGCGCCGCGCCCGACGAAGAGCAGGCGGCGTCCGATCGGGGTGTACTGGAAGACCACCGCCATGATCAGCACCAGGGCGAGGGCGTAGTAGAACTGCAGCGACACCCCGAAGATACGGGTGCCGATGGTAGCGTCGACGAGCGCGGAGTCGACGCCGGTGACCGAGGTCGAGTCGGAGATCCACTGCACCACACCGAGGACGACGGTTCCGCTGCCGAGGGTCGCGATGAACGAATCGATCTGCAATCGCACGACCAGCAGTGCGTTGATCAGGCCGACGACGAGGCACGCGAGCACGGGGACGGCGATGGCCGACAGCAGCGACCAGCCGTGTTGCACGTTCAGTACCGCGATCGTCATGGCTGCCAGCGACATCGTCGACACGGCCGACAGGTCGAACTCGCCCGCGGTGAGCGGAACGATGAGCCCCAGGGCCAGGACGAGCAGGACGGCCTGGGAGCCGAGGATGTTCTGCAGGTTGTTGGCGGTCGGGTAGGTCTCGGGTCGCAGGGCACTGAACACGACGATGACGGCGATCAGTGCCAGGACGAGCGCGTACTTCTCGAACAGCGGACCGAGAGAGCGACGGGGGCGCGCGGGATCCGGTTCGGTAGATGCGGTTTTCGCGGTGGTGCTCTTGTCGATGGTGACGGACATCAGGCGATCACTTCCTGTCGGGTCAGACCGAGAACACTGTCCGAGATGTGATGCTTGGAGAGGTTGTCGCCGGTGAGTTCGGCGCCGACGTGCCCGTGGGAGAAGACGAGGACACGGTCGCACAGGACCGACAACTGCTCGTAGTCGGAGCTGGCGACGACGATGCCCGCTCCCCCACGCGCGGTCTCCCGCAACATCTCGAAGATGCGGGCGCGGGCACCGATGTCCACACCCTGGGTGGGTTCGGCGAGGAGCACCAGTACCGGGTCGGTCTGGAGCCACTTGCCGAGCAGAGCCTTCTGCTGGTTGCCGCCGGACAGCGACCCGTAGACGGCCTGCGGGTCCCGTGGCCGGACGTCGCAGTGCTCGGCGAGCGCGGTCGCGATGTCCTTCAGCGCTCGCGGTTTGACGAAGCCTGTACCGAGCACGGGCAGGGTGACGTTCTCGGCGACGGTCAGTTCGGGTGCGCTGCCTTCGACCTTGCGGTCCGGCGGCACGTAGACGACCTTGCGGGCCAGCGCGTCGATCGGTGTCATCGCGGGCAGTTCCACGCTGTCGTCGCCGACCGTCAGCCGCCCGCCACGAGCCTGCCGCGCCCCGTACAGGGCGGGCAGCACGTCGTCGTAGCCCGAACCGGCGATGCCGGTGAGTCCGACGACCTCCCCGGGCCGGACGTCGAACCCGACGCCGTCGACGGTGGTGGTCTCGAGGTCCTCGATCCGGGCGAGGGCCGGAACGTCCTCGAAGTAGCGGACGGGCCCGGCGACACGCGGGTCGGCGGAGTCGAGACTGCGTCCGACGATGAGGTCGATGAGCGAGGTCGCGGTGAGGTCGCGGGTGCGGTGCGTGCCCTGCGACACCCCGTCGCGCAGCACGGTGACGCGGTCGGTGTGGTCGAGCACCTCGTCGAGATCGTGGGAGACGAACAGGACGGCGGCTTTCTTGTCGGCGACGATCTCGCGGACGACGGCGAACAGCAGGTCGGTGCCCTCGCGGGGTAGGAAGACCGTGGGCTCGTCGAGCACGAGCAGGGTGCGGCGCTCCCCCAGTTCCTCGGTCGCCCGCAGGATCGCGAGGAGGGCGCGTTCGGTCTCGTTCAGGCTCGACACCGGTGCCTCGGGGTCGATGTGGAGTCCGAAGCGCTCGAACAGTGTTCGGGCGGTGCGCTTCTCGCGACGCCACGAGATCCACGGCCTCGATGCGGCCACGACCGGTCCGACGCGGAGGTTCTCGACCACCGACAGATCGGGCACGAGGGCGAGGTCCTGGTGGACGAAGCTGATGCCGAGGTCGCGGAATCCGCCGGCCGGGACCGGCAGTGTCACGTCCCTGCCGCGCACCTGCAGCGCGGCACCGGGATCGGGGGCATGGAAGCCGGCGAGGACCTTGATGAGCGTGGACTTGCCGGAACCGTTCTCCCCCAGCAGACCGTGCACCTCACCGGCGTGGATCGTCAGGCCGACCTTCTTCAGCACCGTGTGCTCACCGAAGGTCTTGGACAGACCGACGATGTTGACGATGGGATCAGGACTGCTCACTGGGCCCCCACAGTGCTTCGTAACCGGTGACGTAGGCCGTGCCATAGCCCTTGTCGGGCTGCGGCGGGGTGCCGGTCTCGTCGATGTTCTCGGCAGTGATGAGCTTGAGCGGGGTTTCCTGCGCACCGTTGGGGACTGGGTCGTAGCCGAGCAGGAGTCGACCGGCCTGGTCCATCGTCGCCCATGCGAGCCACGGGATGGATTCACCGACGTTCATGGTGACGATGCCGTCGTCCTGCTGGATCTTCAGGACTGCGGGGGTGCCGTTGACCGAGGAGATCTCGACCTGGCCGGTCTTGCCCGCGGCATTGATGCCCGACTGGGCGTAGAGCGACATCGAGTCGTAGATGGGCAGGATGAAGTTGATGTTCGGGTCGGCGGAGAGCGCGGATTGCACCTCGGACTGGATCTTGGTGGCCCACTCCGTGACCGGGACGTTGACGATCTTGTAGGTGCACTTGGGGCAGTACTGTGCGATCTCGTCTTCCATCGCAGCGACCTCGGCCTTGGCCGGCGGAACCTCGTTGGAGGTGATGATGAGCGCGTTGCCCTCGCCTTCGGTGCGGTCGATCATCCAGTCGACGGTGAGCCGGTTGGCCTCGGAGAGCGGGGCGTCGGTGGTGGCGTCGATCAGTCCTTCGAGGTCGGTCGGCACCGGCTCGCCGCGCAGGATGGGATGGGTGAGCAGAACGGGAATCCCCGCAGCATCGGCTTTTTCGAGCGCCGGCTTGATGAGGGATGCGTCGACACCCTGCGACAGGATGATGAGATCGACCTTCTGGTTCACGGCCTGTTCGACACCGGTCGCCCACTGGGCGGGCTGGCCCTGGTTCGTGTACTCGATCCAGGTGGCGCCGTAGCGTTCGGCGACCTTCTTCGATTCCTCGTCGACGGCGACGTTGTACGGGTTCTCGCTGTTGGTGGGGATCGCGAAGATCGTCTTGCCGGCGATGTCCTTCATCGGGAACGGCTCGGCCTCGAGCGTGAACTCCGGGTCCGCCTCGTACAGGGCGAGCTGGGCGCGGGCGTACTCGATTCCGGCGGTGACGTCGGCGTCGGACACGTCGCCGCCACCCGAGCCGACGCTGCTGCACGCGGCGAGACCGAAGACGGCCGAGAAGGCGAGCGCGGCGATCGCGGCGCGGCCGGGAAGGGAATGACGCATGGATTCTCCTGGGGGATGAGGAGTGTGCCGAAGAAGAAGCGGCCGCGTCGTTGCGGGACCGACTGGGAAGGCGATGACTTCGAATGTATCCGCATCGTGTTGCGTGCGCCGACATCCTTGGTTCGATCGTGTTAATTGCGTGCGGAAATCGTCTCCAGGTACTCCTGTGCCCGGCCGAGCGGCCACACCTCTGCCATCTTCTGCTGCATGTCGAACAGGTTCGACGAATGGATCGCCGGATCACGATCTCCCACAGCATCTTCCACGACGATCGGAACGAAGCCGTGCTGCATCGCATCCAGTGTCGTCGCGCGGACGCACCCGCTGGTGGACAACCCCGCGATGAGCACGGTGTCCACGCCGAGCGACGTGAGGTGCGAATTGAGAGTGGTCCCGAAGAACGCGCTCGGATACTTCTTCGTCACCAGCATTTCCGCGCACGTCGGTTCGAGACCCTCGATCAACTCCCCGTACGGACTGCCTTCGCAGAACGCGACGAGGGTGCCCGACTTCTTGAAGAACACCCCGGCGTCGGCACCGTCGGCGCGCAGGCGAACCTCGGTGATCACCACCGGGATTCCGGCCTCGCGCGCGGAAGTGAGCAGGGTGCGCATCGCCTCGACGTTCTCCTCCACCCCTGCATACAGCGGGGAGTCGGGATCGATGTAGGCACGGGCGGGATCGACGACGACCAGCGCAGGACGGGTTCCGGGCTGGAGCTCCTGCCCGAAACCGGCGCGGGCGTAGTCGGCGGCCTGTTCTGCACGATCGACGATGGTCATGCGGACTCCTTCAGTGGGGTGACGGATTCGAGGGTGTGGACGGTCGCGGCCGGATTCCGGCGCGGAAAGGCGAGACACACGCCGACACCGAGCAGGGCGACGACGGCGAGCGCGATGCCGACCGCTCGCACGTTGTCGACGAACCGCGCCACCTCCGCACTGCCGAGCGTGCCGAGAGCCCCGCCGTAGGCAGCCTGGCGGGCAGCGGCGCTGAGGCCGGCAGTAGCGAAGACGAGCGCCAGCGCGGTGCTGAGCAGGTAGCCGACGTTCTGCAGGGTCGAGCGCAGCCCGTTGGCGATGCCACGGCGGTCCGCGGGGGCGGTGAGCATCAATGCGCTGGTGCTCGGTGTCATGAACAGTCCGGTGCCGCAACCGAGTACGAACAGGAAAGGCGCGGTCGCCCCGAGCGGGCCGCCGTCCGGCGACAACAACAGTGCCACTCCGAGCAGACCGACGGCGTTGAGTCCCATGCCGGTCGCGGTGAGCGTGCGAGGACTGAAACGCAGCATCAGGGATCCCGCTGCTGCCGCGGCGACGACGGTGCCGATCGCGACCGGCATCACCAGCGCACCCGCGGCGACCGCGGAAATTCCGCTCACCGCCTGCCCGTACAGCGACACGAGCAGCGTGACGGCGTAGGTGGCGATCGCATTGACGAGCACCGCGGCGAGAACGAGCGCGATACCTCGGTCGCGGAACAACGACAGGTCGACGAGCGGATGGGTCCGTCTGATCTGCACCGCGACGAATGCCCCGGCGAGGACGAGGCTCGCCGTGCCGCACGTCCAGGGCAACCAGGGCATCGAACCGACGCCCGGGGTGAGAGCCAGGACGACCGCGGCGAGCAGCGCAGTGGACAGGACCGCGCCGGAGACATCGAAGGGCTCCCGGGTCACCGCCCTGGAGGGACTGCGCGGAATCACCGCGATCGACGCGGCGATCGCGAGCAACCCCACGGGCAGCACCACGACGAACAACCCACGCCACCCGAAGACCGCGGTGGCGGCACCGCCGATCACCGGTCCCACCACCTGCGCGACGGCCGCGACCGTCGCGTTCCAGCCCAGCGCCCGACCGAGGGTCCGCGGCGGGAAGGTGTCGGTGAGCAGCGCCGTGTTGTTCGTGACGATGGCAGCCGCCCCGGCTCCCTGGAGCACGCGAGCCGCGACGAGCCAACCCGCCGAGGGCGCCAGCATGCACAGTCCCGTCGCGACGGTGAAGGTGATCAGTCCTGCGAGGTAGAGCGGTCGTCGTCCGATGATGTCGGCGAGCCGGCCGAACACCAGGATCAGGGCGGTCGTGACGAGCATGTAGCCGAGCAGGATCCACGTCGACTGGGCGCCGGAGGCATCGAGTTCGCGTGCGACCGTGGGCAGTGCGACGGTCAACCCGCTCAGGCTGAGGAACACCGCGACGCCCCCGATGCTCGTCGCCGAAAATCCCCGCCACGGATGCGGATGACGCTGCGGGGCCAGGCTATCCATCGGCACGGCTATCCATCGGCACGGCGGTCGTGGACATCGGTGACGGACTGCAGCACCTGCGCCAGGCGCAAGCACGTGTCGTCCGCCCACGGCCGTCCCACCAATTGCACACCGACCGGCATCCCGTCGGAGAAACCCGCGGGCGCCATGACGGCGGGCAGGCCGAGATAGTCGAACAGCCCCGTGTTGCGGCCGACGATCGACTGCATCGGGTACCGCACGCCGTCGATCTCCATCGTCACGTCCGACAATCGCGCCGCCGTGGCGCCGATACCCGGCGTGACGAGCACATCGATACCCGCGGTGTCGAAAGCGCGGATCGCGTCCTGCTGGGCGAGCGTGCGCCGGCGCACCGACCGCAGATAGTCCACCGCCGAGGGCACGAGTCCGCGCGCGATCCGCACCTGCGTGCCGACGTCGTACAGGGCGAACTTCTCGAGGGCGCTCTCCTGATTGGAGGCGAGCTCGCAGGTCATGACGATCGTGACGTCGTCGTGGAGCTGGTGGGCCTCCGGGATGTCGACGGACACGATCTCCGCGCCGAGGGTGCGGAAGGTGTCCACGACGGTCTCCCAGGCGGCGAGCACGCCGGCGTCGCACAGCTCGGTGAACCAGGTCGTAGGGACACCGAGGCGAACACCGGCCAGGGACGGTGCCGCGGCGGTTCCCGCGGCGACGAGTCCGTCCTGCACCTGCTGTGCTGTCTCGTCCGGTACGGCAGCCGGGTCGTAACCGTCCGGCCCGGCGAGCACCTCGAGGGCGAGCCGCAGGTCGGCCGCGGAACGTGCCATGGGACCGATGTGGTCGAGGGTCCACGACAGCGACGCGACGCCGGTGCGCGGCACGAGACCGTAGGTGGGCTTGATTCCGGTGAGATTGCACAGGGCGCTGGGCACCCGGATGGATCCACCGGTGTCGGTGCCGAGGGCGAGCGGGACGAGTCGCTCGGCGAGGGCGCCGGCCGAACCGGTCGACGATCCTCCCGTCCATCGGTTCCGGTCCCACGGATTGGTCACGGCACCGTAGCGTGCGTTGTGCGGTGCACCGCAGGCGAACTCGGTGGTGGCGGTCATGAGCACGGGGATGGCTCCGGCCGCGCGGAGGCGGGCTACGACGGTCGCGTCGGTCGCCGCGATGCGGTCGCCGGTGGTGCGTGAGCCCGCGGTGACGGGCGCCCCGGCCACGTCGATGATGTCCTTGACGGCGAAGAAGACGCCCTCGAGCGGGCGTGCGGTGCCGGTGCTCCACCGTCGGTCCGAGTCCGCGGCCGCGCCGTCGGCACCGTCGATCACGGCGAGGACGGCCCCACCGGACAGTTCCGGGTCGCTCCATCGGGCCCGCAGCGCGGTGAGAACGTCGGTGGGGGTGGTCGCGCCGGACCGGTAGGCGGCGAGCAGGTCGAGGACGCCGAGTTCGTGTACGGGCGTGTCGGTACGGACGGCGTGGGCGGGTGCCTCGATCGGCGAGGCCGGGACGGGACTTGCCGCCAGCAACGCGGTGGAATGCGCCGGCTCGCAGGCCGGACCGTCCGGCACCGAGGCCAGGGGCGTGCGTCGCCCTGCCGCGAGAAGCGGCTCCATGTCGGCGCGAGCCTGCGGGAGCAGGTCGTCGACGGTCGTGGCCGATGCGGCGGTGAGGTCGGGATAGTCGGTGGTGGTCATCGGAGCACCTCCGTCGTCGCGGAGGCCGGCCGAGGCAGCGGGGCCGGCCGCACCGTGCCGGTGGTGAGGTCGGCGAGCAGGCGCAGCACGTCCGGGCGCCGGTCACGCATCAGCGGGAAGGCGGCGCGTTGCGTGGGGACCGCGTCGAGATCGAGGGTGAACCGCAACGTCTCCCCCGCACGATGGGCCGGGGCCTGGGCGACGATCGCACCGTTGGGGGCGATCACGCACGACAGGCCGAAGTAGTCGACCGTGACCCCGTTGAGGGTCTCCGGGCCGGCGCGGTTGGCCGCGACGATCCACATCTGAGATTCGAGGGCGCGGGTCTGCAGTTCGGCGAGGAAGAGGTCCTCGCGGGTGCCGAGCGACGAGACGATCGCGAGCATCACCTCGGCGCCGAGTGCACGGGCGACCGCCCAGTTCTCGGGGAACGTGCGGTCGTAGCAGATGACGCAACCGAAGCGGGTGCCGAAGGCGTCGACGGTCGCGGGCGCCTGCCCGGGCGCGAAGTGATACTTCTCGTCGATGTCGACGTCGCCGACCTTGCTCGCCGGCAGCGACAGTTTCCGGTAGGCGGGCAGTGTTCCGCCGTCGGGGGTGCGCCAGCTCAGGATCTCGCCGGTGGCGTCGATCATGACGACGGAGTTGTGGGTGACGTCGTGGGCGGTACGTTCGAAGACACCGAAGGCGATGGCGCATCCGAGTTCTCGCGCGAGTGCGCCGAACAGGTCGGTGGCGTCGCCGGGGATGGTCTCGGCCCAGGACGTGCGGTCGACCTCGTGGCTGGGGCAGAAGTAGGGGGGGGTGATCAATTCGGGTAGAACCACCAGGTCGGGGGTGGTGCCGTCGCCGCCGGGTGCAGCTGCCGCGCGCACGAGGGCGGCGAGTCCGGCAAGGTTGCCGAGGAGGTCCTCGGTCAGTTCGCCGGCCTGAACGATGGCGACGTCGAGGGTGCGCGAAGTCAAGAGGAACCTCCTGGAAATGGGAGGACGGGTGGGAGCGCGGCTCGACGCTCGCGCTCCCACCCGTCGTTCGTGTCAGGCTGCGGCGGCCTGGATGGTGTTGCGGCTCTTCATCAGAGGCTGGATACGGGTGCCGAAGTTCTCGATGCCCTCGACGAAATCGTCGAAGGTGAGCATGACGCCCTTGATACCTTCGAGCTCCGCGACCTCGTCGAGCATCCTCGCCACCGTCTCATAGGAACCGACGAGAGTACCCATGTTGAAGTTCACCGCACCCTCGGGCAACGAGATCGTCTTCGCCGTGGACGAATCGTCGGCGGTGGCGTCGGCGGCGGACTGATCTGCCATGTACCCGAGCGCGGCGAGGTCGGCGTTGTCGTGGTAGTCCTGCCACTTCGCCTGCGCCGCTTCGTCCGTCTCGTCGGCGATGATCATGAACAGGGTCAGCGCACCGACGTCCCGGCCGGTCTCACCAGCCGCCTCGACGAGGGTCGCCACCGAATCCGAGATCGCCGTCGGAGTGTTGATCCCGGTACCCATGATGAAGTTGAAGTCGGCCATCTCGGAGGCGAACTTCATGCCACTCTTGGACTGTCCCGCCGCGACGATCGGTACCCCGCCTCCGGTAGGGCTCGGCGACAGGACGCACTCGTCCATCGTGTAGTGCTCGCCCTTGAAGTTGCTGACGCCGTCGGCCCACAGCTGCTTCATCACCGTCACGTACTCGGTGGCCTGCGCGTAGCGGTAGCCGAAGTACTCGTCGCCGGGCCACGAACCCATCTGCGTGTATTCGTTGGGCGCCCAACCGGTCACGATGTTGACACCGAACCGGCCGGGAGCGATCGAGTCGATCGTCGACGCCATCCGGGCGACCATCGCCGGCGGCAGGGTGAGGATCGGAGTGGAGGCGAACAGCTTGATCTTCTCGGTGACGGCCGCGAGACCCGCCATGAGCGTGAAGGATTCGAGGTTGTGGTCCCAGAACTCGGTCTCGCCACCGAAACCCTTGAGCTTGATCATCGACAGGGCGAAATCGAGGCCGTGCTTCTCGGCCTTCTGCACGATCGTCATGTTGAGTTCGAACGACGGCATGTACTGCGGGGCGCTCTTGGAGATGAGCCAGCCGTTGTTGCCGATGGGGATGAAGACGCCGATTTCCATGTCACTCACTCCTGAGGGGCGGGGAGATTCGAGGAAGCGATCCGGCGGCACTGCCTGGCTCGCTGTGACTTCGAATGTATTCAGGAGTTGTTGCCGGATGTGTGTCGACGGGTAACGGGATTGTTGCCCGCGTTAACGATCGGCGACGGACTGCGCAAAGGGCACCGAACAGGGTGCCGCACTCCCCCGCGGCACCCACTCGACGTCGAAGTTCCGATGCACCGGCCGTCCCTCGTCCCCGTCGATCCGCGCCAGCAGCAGCTCCGCCGCGGCCACCGCCATGTCCTCGAGCGGCTGGCGCACGGTCGTCAGATCGAAGATCGACCAGCTCGACTGCTGCAGGTCGTTGTATCCCACCACCGAGACCTCACCGGGCACATCCAGATCGAGCCGCTTGGCCGCGTCGAGAGTGCCGTAGGCGATGTAGTCGGTCGCGCAGAACACCGCCGTGGGACGATCCGGCCCGGTCAGCAGCATCAACCCACCGGCGAGACCCGTGGCCGCATCGACGGCACCGCGATGGACGCACCCCTCGTCGATCGGTATCCCGCGCTCCTCGAGCCGGTCGCGGAAGCCCTTCTCACGCAATCGGATGCTGGGGTTCTCCAGAGGACCGGAGATCAGGGCGATGCGGGTGTGTCCCATGTCGACCAGATGGTCGGCGACAAGCCTGCCACCACCGATGTTGTCGGAGGTGACCCGATCCACCCGGTGCGCATACCGACCGTCGACGTCGCGATTGAGGATGACGAGGGGAATCTTCCAGTCGATGATCTCCGACACCATCGGTGAATCGAGGCGCGAGGAGATGAACACGACGCCGTCCACCAGCCCCCCGCGCAACGCGAGGATGTCCTTATCCAGAGATCCCTCGGTGCGGTCGCTCATGAGCAGGACCCGGTAGTCGTTGCGGGCGAAGCAATCCTGCAGAGTGTTGACCAGCGTCGGGTACGACGGATTGTGCAGGTCGCCGCTGACGATCCCGATGGTCGACGACTTCCGGGTGATCAGGCTCCGGGCCGTGACGTGCGGGACATACCCCATCTCCTTCGCGAGAGCCCGGATGCGCAGGCGGGTCTTCTCCACGACGCGCGGGTCGTCGCGCAGGGCGCGCGAGACCGTCGATTGCGACACCCCCGCGCGGCGGGCGACGTCGTAACTGGTGACCGACCTGTTCCCCATTCCCGGATTGTAGGGACACGAGACAGGGAGAGCAGAGTTCGCGCGGAGAACAGGGCGAACCTCCGGCCTCTCCCGCGCATTCGCTACGACTTCTGCTATCCGCTGCAGAAATTTCCGTAGCGGATGACCATTCCTGTAGCGGATGGACGATCACATGATGTGGTGCCGACCCACCGGCAGCACCAGCGGCTTGCCGGAGACCGGATCGGAGATCACGCGACTGTCCAGACCGAAGACCGCCTTCACGGTCTCCCCGGTGAGCACCTCGGAGGGATCCCCCGACGCATAGATGCTGCCGTCGGCCATCGCGACGAGGTGGTCGGCGTAGCGCGCGGCGAGGTTGAGGTCGTGCAGCACCATCACGATGGTCGTCCCGCGGTCGCGGTTGAGGTCGGTGAGCAGGTCGAGCACCTCCACCTGGTGGCTGACGTCGAGGAAGGTGGTGGGTTCGTCGAGTAGCAGCAGGTCGGTCTGCTGCGCGAGCACCATCGCGATCCACACGCGCTGCCGCTGACCGCCCGACAGTTCGTCCACGGAACGCTCGGCGAGTTCGGTGGTGTGGGTGGCGGCGAGCGCATCGGCCACTGCCGCGTCGTCCTCCCGGCTCCAGCGCGAGAGCACCCGCTGGTGCGGATGCCGGCCGCGGCCCACCAGATCGGCGACGACGATGCCCTCGGGGGCGATCGGCGACTGCGGCAGCAGCCCGAGCGTGCGGGCGAGCTTCTTGGCGGGCAAGCGGTGGACGTCCTTGCCGTCGAGCAGGACGTGGCCGCCGCGCGGCGACAACAGTCGCGACATCGACCGCAGCAGCGTCGATTTCCCGCACGCGTTGGCGCCGACGATGCACGTGATCCGCCCCGGCGGCACCTGCAGGTCGAGGTTCTCGACGACGGTGCGGTTGCCGTAGCCGAGTTCGAGGTTCTCGGCGATCAGGGCGTGCGTTGCGGTCACAGCGAGCCTCCCGCGCGGTTGGAGCGAATGATGAGGTAGACGAGATAGGGCGCGCCGAGCGCACCCGTCACCACCCCCACCGGGTAGCGCGTGCCGAAGGCGTATTGGCCGACGAAATCCGCGACCAGCACGAGCAGCGCCCCGACGAGTGCCGCCGGGACGAACAGCGACGTGCCCCGCCCCACGATCCGCGCGGCGATCGGGCCGGACAGGAAGGCGACGAATGCGATGGGTCCGGCCGCGGCGGTCGCGAACGCGATGAGTCCGACCGCGGAGACGATCGCGAACACGCGTGTGCGTTCGACCCGCACGCCGAGTGCCTGCGCGGCATCGTCGCCGAGCTGGACCATCGACAGGTTGCGTGTCTGCACGAGCAGCACGGGCCCGAGCACCAGGAGGGCGGCGACGACGGGCACCGTCGCACCCCACGTCGCACCGTTGAGGCTGCCGGTGAGCCAGCGCATCGTCTCCTGCAGATCCCAGGTCGCCGCGGTGCTCAGCAGGTAGGAGGTGACGCTGTCGAGCATGGCGGCGATACCGATGCCGATGAGGATCAGGCGTGTGCCCGCCACCCCGCCGCGATAGGACAGGCCGTAGATCAGGAGAGCCACGGCGAGACCGGCGATGATCGCGACGACCGACACCCCGGTGCCACCGAGTCCGAGCACGATGATGGCGAAGGCCGCCGCGGCACCGGCCCCGGAGCTGATGCCGATGATGTCGGGGCTCGCGAGCGGGTTGCGCAGCATCGTCTGGAAGGTGATGCCACCGAGGCCGAAGCAGATTCCGGCGACCACCGCGAGGACCGCGCGGGGAAGTCTCAGGCGGCCGACGGTGAAGTTCGCGCCGGCCACGTCCTGTCCGAGGACGACGCGCAGCACGTCCGCGGGCGGATAGAACGTCTTGCCGAACATCAGATTCGCGGCGAAGGCTGCGGCCACGAGAGTCGTGAGCACGGCGATGACGAGGTGTCGACGCCGTCCGCGCCGCACTCTGCTCGCGGCGAGTTCGTCGATGTCGGGTTCGGTGGTCTCGAGTGTGATTGTCACAGTTCGCGCAGCTTCTGCCGTCGGACGATGTATACGAAGAAGGGCGCTCCGATGAGCGCGGTGATGATGCCGACGTCGATCTCGGCGGGTCGCGCCACGATGCGGCCCACGACGTCGGCGGCGGTCAGCAGTCCCGCTCCCACGAGAGCGGAGAAGGGCAGCAGCCATCGGTTGTCGATGCCGATGAGCAACCGGCACAGGTGCGGCACGACGAGGCCGACGAATGCGATGGGACCGGCGATGGCGGTCGCCGCCCCGCACAACAGCACCGCACCGAGCGCGGCGGTGCCCCGGACGAGAGAGACACGCTCCCCGAGTCCGGCGGCCATGTCGTCACCGAGCGCGAGCGAATTGAGGCTGCGCGCCGACAGCAGGCAGATGGCGAAGCCGACGCCGAAGAACGGCAGCGCCTGGGAGATGGCGTCGTAGTTCGCTCCGCCCACACCGCCGATCTGCCACGACCGCACGCTGCCGGCGATGTCGCCGCGCGGCAGGATCACGGCGGTGACGAACGATGCGAGCGCCGCCGAGGTGGCGGCACCGGCGAGAGCGAGTTTGAGGGGTGTCGCTCCCCCGCGCCCGAGCGACCCGATCGTGTAGACGAACACCGCAGCAGCGGCGGCACCGATGATCGCGACCCAGATCATCGAGGTCTGCGTCCACAGTCCGAACCACGCCATGCCGATCACGACGGCGAGCGAGGCGCCCATGTTGACGCCGAGAATGCCCGGGTCCGCCAAGGGATTACGGGTCACCCCCTGCATCACGGCACCGGCGAGACCGAGCGCCGCGCCGACCAGCAGCGCGAGCACCGTGCGCGGGATGCGTTTGGCGATCGCGCCCTGACCGATGTTGTCAGTGGCGCCGCCGAGGGCCGCGACGATGTCGGCCCAGTCGACGTTGCGCGAACCGATCGTGATCGATGCGATCACCAACAGGACGAGCACACCGAGCAGAACGAGAAGCCAGACGGAATTGCCGATGGCCGAGCGCCCCTTCTCGGAGGCGCTCGGCATCGACTCGTCGTGTAGTGCGGTCACTCCGCGTTCGTCTTGGCAGCTGCGTCGGAGAGCAGCTGGACGTAGTCGGACAGAACCCAGGAGATCGCCAGCGGCGTCGGGTTCGCTGCGGTGCCGAGCGGGCCGGAGCCGTCGAGGAAGACGATCGAGCCGTTGCGGACGGCGGGCATCTGCGACAGCAGCGGGTCGGCCTCGAGCGCGTCGACGAGTTCCTGGTCGCCGTAGGTGACGATGATCTGCACGTCGTCGAAGACGTCGACCTGCTCGGCGCTGACCTTCTTGGAGAAGGCGTCGTCGGTGGAGGCGTCCGCGACGCTCTTCGGGGTGGCCAGTCCGAGGTCCTCGAAGAAGGCGGCGCGGGTGTCGTTGGCGGTGTAGAAGCTGACCTGGCTCAGGTCGGCGGTGTCGACGTGGGTGAGGAACATCGTCGCCTTGCCCTCGAGTTCGGGGTGGGCGGCGGCCGCGTCGGCGATCTCCTGTTCGAGGCTCGCGACGAGCTCCTCGCCCTCCTCGGCCATGCCCAGGCCGGCGCTGTTGAGCTCGATCATGTCGCGCCACGAGGTGGCCCAGGGAGCCTCCGGGTACGCGACGACGGGAGCGATCTCGCTGAGGGTCTCGTAGTCCTCCTGCGTCAGACCGGAGTAGGCGGCGAGGATGACGTCGGGGTTCGTGTCGGACACGGCCTCGAAGTCGATGCCGTCGGTCTCGTCGAACAGCACGGGGGTCTCGGCGCCGAGTTCCTCGAGACGTTCCTCGACCCACGGCAGCATGCCGTTGCCGTCGTCGTCACCGAAGTTGGCGGCCGCCATACCCACGGGTACGACGCCGAGCGCAAGCGGCACCTCGTGGTTGGCCCAGTTGACCGTGGCGACGCGTTCGGGTTTCTCGTCGAGGGTGACGGTGCCGAGCGCGTGCTCGATGGTGATCGGGTACTCGCCCGAACCGGCGGAGCCGGAGTCGGCGGTGTCCGAGGAGTCGGAGGATCCACAGGCGGTGAGACCGACGGCGACCGCGACGGATGCGGCGGCGATCGTCAGGAGGCGCTTCGAACGCATGGAGGCAGAACTCACTCTCGTACGGGGTGGGGACTCGGCCTTACCACTGGCGGCAGTTAGGCGAGGTTTGCCTAAACCGTAATGTTCGCCCGAATCCGACGCAATCGCTCGATCGGGACATCCCCTGTAGCGATCGGGACATCAGCCCACCCGGAACATTCCCGGTGTCGTGCCGGTGACCCTGCGGAAGGCCGCGCCGAACGCGCTCGCCGATCGGTAGCCCACCTGTTCGGCGACGTCGTCGACATCCGTGCCGTGGCCGAGCAGCATCACCGCTCGCTGCGCACGGACCGCCGCGACCCAGCGTCCGAGACTCAGGCCGGTCTCCGCCCGGAAGGTGCGGGTGATGGTGCGGGTGCTCACCCCGAGTTCGGCCGCCCAATCCGAGAGCGTCCGCGGATTGCTCGGGTCCTCGGCGATCGCCTCGACGATCGGTCGCACGACCGTCGACGACGGCACCTGCACCATCAGTTGGTGCTCGGCGGGGGTGAGCACGTCGAGCACCATGCGCTCGGTCAACGACCGCGACTCGTCGCCGAGACGATCGTCCGCCAGCCGGTCGAGCAGCAGTCGCAGCAGGGGTGCCATCTCCACCGCGACCGGACCGTCGGACAGCGAGGGAGCGGAGTCGATCCCGAAATGCGCGGTGCGGTACCAGGTTCCGGCGGGCATGACACCCCAGTGCAGCAGGCCCGCCGGAATCCACAGTCCCATCGTCGAGGTGATGGTCCATGTGCGCGACCCGATGGTCGCGCTGGACGCACCCCGGTCGTTCCACAGCAACTCGTGCGTCGGGTGCGAATGCGGCTCGAAGCGGGTCTCGCGGGAGACGAGTTCGTCCATGCCTGCGATGACGAACGGCACGTTGATCTCGCCGGCCTCGTAGACCGGCAACGTCCTGCTCTCCGCCGCCTCGACACTCTTCACTCGGCCTCCTCCGCTGCACGACGACGACAATCCTCACACGTCGCGCTGCCGAGGCGCCGGTCAGGACAGGATCTCGACGTACCCTTCCGTGCCGTGCACGCGGATGCGCTGTCCGTCGCGGATGATGCGGGTGGCGTCCTCCACGCCCACCACGGCCGGCAGCCCGTACTCGCGCGCGATCACCGCGCCGTGCGTCATCACGCCCCCGACCTCCGTCACCAGCGCGCTGACGGTGACGAACGCCGGGGTCCAGCTGGGGTCGGTGAACGCGGTGACCAGGATGTCGCCGGGTTCGAGCTCGGCCCGGTCCAGGTCGGTGACCACGCGGGCGCGGCCCTCCACGACACCGGTGGACACCGCGATACCGGGTAGCGCCCCGTCGGGCAGGCCGTCACGGCTGTACGCGCCGGTAAGCGTCTCACCTGTCGACAGCAGCACCCGAGGCGGCGTGAGCGTGGCGAACGATGCGAACTCCCGCTTCCGCTCCGTAACGAGGTCGCCGACCGGCCGCGGCGCGCGCACGACGTCCTCGAGTTCGTCGAACCGCAGGAAGAAGATGTCCTCCTCGTCGTCGATCACCCCGGCTCGGACGAGACGTTCCGCTTCCCGCAACAATGCCTGCTTGTAGACGAAGTAGCGGCCGATCATGCCGTACTTCGGATACTCCCGATATCCCGCGAACGCGCGGACCCGGTCGACGAGCCTCTCGATCTCCCGCTCCTTCTGCTCTCCGTCGGGCAGACCCCGCACACGTTCGAGGAGTTCGCGCTTCTTCTCCTCCGCCTGGCGGCGACCATCGTCGAAACGCTTTGTCGCGGCACCGGTTTCGAAGTTGTCGAGATTGCTCACGATCATCGGGACCAGTATCGTGGGGCGCTCACCCCATCTGGGCCGGGTGATGTCGATTCCCCCGACACACCGCCTGCCGTACTTGTCGAGGAAGTCCTCGAGTGCCGCTCGTACCTGCGGTCCGCCCTCACGCGCGCCGAGTTCGCCGAGGAAGCGTGCGTCGTCGAAGCCCTCCTCGTCGACTTGCCGCAGGAACGCCACGACGTCCGGGTACGGGCGTGCGGCATCGGCGACGTCGAGCAGCGCCAACCCCATCTCCGAAGTGACGTTGTAGGGCACCGAGCGCGAGACGACGTCCGCAACGTTCCTCTCCCCCAACCATTTCTGCCCCACCTCGTTGAGACGCTCGGCCGCTTGCATACCGGCGGCGAGCACCTCTCCGACCTGTTTACCGAACAACGACTCCTGCAGTTCGCGGATGTCGGCGCGGATGAAATCGAGCAGTGCCGAACCGGTTTCGTTCTCGATGCGACGCGCCGATTCGGCGATCGCGGCCTCGTTGCGCGCGACGAGTTCGGGCACGACGGCCGGGTCGATCTCGTCCGGAGCGGGTGGCAGGCCGACCCGCGAGGCGGCAGGGTCATCCGGGCGCGTCGGGACGAATCCTCGATCGAGCACGGTTCGCAGCGCGTCGCCGAAGAGCGGGTCGGACCTGCCGATCATGTCCACGATGCCCGGTCCCTGGGTGGGTGAGGCCAGCATGGGCGTGACGTCGACGAACAGCCGCCCACCCGCGTGTCGCATGGGCGCACGGCTGGTCAACTGCCACACGGAGATTCCCAACGGTTTCAGCGGATCGGTCATCATCTGCTGATGTCCGACGGACAGGTACACGTGATTGTCGTCGTCGCCGGCCTCCGGGACGGGGAACAGCGTGGTGATCGGTCGACTCTGCACGATGTGGAAGACGCCGTCCGCCAGGCACCATTCGATGTCCTGGGGTCGCCCGAAGTGCGCTTCGAGGCGCCTGCCCAACCCGACGAGTTCGACGAGGTGCGTGTCGCTCAGCACCGGTGTCTCCTGCCGTTGCGTCCGGTCCACGACCTCGTCGGCACGCACCGCGTACGCGTCGGCGTTCACCAAGCCCGACACCAGGTCGTCACCGAGTCCGGCGACCGCATCCACGCGGGACACCGTGCGGTCCGAAGTGACGGGATCGGCGGTGAACAGCACACCCGATGCCTGCGGGAACACCATCCTCTGCACGACCACGGCCATGTACACCTTCCGGTGGTCGAAACCGTTGTTCACCCGGTAGGCGACGGCACGCTCGGTGAACAACGAGGCCCAGCACCTGCTCACGTGCCGGAGAACGTCCTCGACACCCCGGATGTCCAGGTAGCTGTCCTGTTGCCCGGCGAACGACACCGTCGGCAGATCCTCGGCGGTCGCGGACGAGCGCACCGCGACGGGCACGTCCTCCCCGAGTTCGCGGACCCGCGCGGCGATCTCCTCCGCGATGTCACCGGGGATCGTGCACTCTTCGATCGCCGTACGGATCTGCGTGCTCAGCGCTGCGATGTCGTCGGGTTCGGCCTTCGCGAGTCGCTCGAGCAGGTCATCGATACGCGGTAGCTCGGAGAGCACCGTTCGATAGGCGTCCGTCGTCACGCAGAACCCGTCGGGCACGTCGACGTCGGCGGCGGACGTATTGCCGCGGAGCGGCACGAGGCGCCACAACTTCCCCAGGCTCGCTCCCTTGCCACCCACGATCGACACCGCCGTGCGGTCGATCTCCCGAAAATTCTGTATGTAACCCATTCCAGCTCCCCACCTGCGAATTCAATGCTGTGTGGGCGAGTATGAACCCACTTTTCGATCCTCATGAGGGCCGAGGATCCGGTATAACGTGAGAAGGGGAAGACGAATTTCGACGCTACAGCGGCGCGCCGAACTGCGAGCCCAGCCGCAATGCCTGGTCCGCCACCCGTTCCGCCAGGTCGACCCGCTCCTCGAGACTGCCGGTGAGCATCACCCACGAGCGTCCCGTGGCAGTGAGCGCGTCGACGAACCACTCCGTCATCTGCGCGCGGATGTGTTCGCCGTCCCGGATGCCGTCCTGCACGAACGGAACACCGTTGTGGTCGGTGAGCAAGTACAGCGCTCGCCGGTGGCGGACACCGCGCCACGCCCGTTCACTGCTGCCGAGATAGCGTCGCTCCCACACGGTGGTCGCGAACGCGTCGGTGTCGCAGACGAGCAGCGGAGACCCTTCCCGTGCTGCCTGTTCCTCGAGTCGCGTCTGTTCGACGGCGATGTTCTCGAAATCGTCGCCGGTCCAGATGATGTCGCTCACTTCTCCGGTGCGGAGCTTGTCGTAGGTGACCTGTCGTCCGTATTCCGGCACCCAGCCGGTTCGTTCCCACACACCACCGCGATTTCGGAATCGACGCACCAACTCTCGGCTCACGGTGGTGGTGCCCGTGGATTCGGAGCCGAGGACGACGATGCGGGTCGTGAGGCCGGCACGGGCCGGTGCGTCGAGATCGTCCCAGCGCCCGGCGAGATCATTACGGCAGGCTGTGCCGGAGCCGGGATGCGCGACACGCAGCGGGTCGACGCACACGTGCGTGGCCGAGAAGCGTCGCGCGAGCTCGTCGCCGTACCTCTCGCTGGAGACCACCGCATCGACCGGAACATCGGTGACGGTGCGCGCGGCTGCTTTCATACAGGCGACCTGCGCGGCCCATACGGTGTCCGATTCCAGGTCCATCGGTGCGTCGCACGGAATTCCCGTCACGGTGACCGTCGTGTCGACGGCGTGTGATTCGCGCATCCACGACACGCGGTCACCCAACGGAATCGTCTCTGCTACAGAGGACATGACGACGACGGTGACGCGTTCGGCGATTTCCGCAGCGCGCCGGACGAGGTGATGGTGACCGACGTGAGGTGGATAGAACTTCCCGATGACGAGTGCGTGCCGATACATCACTGCACCTCCACCAGTTGCCGCTCGACCGCCATGGAGCGTCGCCAGGCAACCAGGCCCCGAATGCACAGGAGCAGGAAACCTGCGTACAGCAACGCCGTGAGCGTCAGTCCCTTGTGCAGGTAGAGCGGGATGTAGATCAGGTCGACGACGATCCACAGCAGCCACGACTCCCACCGCTTCTTCGCCTGCCCCCACGTCGCGAGCAACGACAGCACGGTGGTGGTCGCGTCCCAGAACGCGACGGTCGAGTTCGTCGCGACCTCCAGCAACGCTGTCAGCCCGATCACCGCAGCGACACCGACGACCGCGAGCACGCTCCACTCGGTCGTGTTCGTGCCCGTCACCGGCAGGGCATCCCCGTCCCTGCCCCGCGCCCAGTTGCTCCAACCCCACACGGCGAGCACGATGTACACGACCTGCAGTCCGGAATCGGCGTAGAGTCCGGCGGTCGCGAAGAGCAGGATCCACACGAGGTTGTTGGCGATCCCGATCGGCCAGTTGAGGATCGACTGCCGTCCCACCAGATACACGCACCACGCGCCGCTGACGAAGCCGAACACTTCGGCCCAGGTGGTGGGCGTACCGAGTGCGGTGAATGCCGTCGAGTTCAGAAATGCGATCATCATCGCCGCCTTTCGCTTGTGGCAGCGATTAGATCATGTTTGCTCTAACTGATGCAACGGTGAAATCGACTTCGGTGTTCTCGACGGCGCTATACGACGTCGAGAACACCGAAGTTTCGGAGGATCAGCGGGGGTCGGGGCCCTCCACGAGCGGCAGGGATTCGTCGGCGGTCCACGCGTTGAGCGAACCGTCGTACACCGCAACGTCCGACCGACCTGCAGCTGCGAGCGCGTGCGCGAGTCCGGAGGCCGCGATGCCGCCGCCACAGTAGGTCACCGGCTTGACGTCCGGATTCAGGGCACCCGCCTTGTCGAAGATCTCGCGCAGTTCCGCCGCCGGCTTCAAGCGTCCGGTCGACGGGTCGACGAGGTCGCCGAAGGGGATGTTGATGCTGCCGGGGATGTGTCCGCGCCGCGGGTAGGACGGGCTCTCGCCGCGGTAGGTCGCAGGATCCAGGGCGTTGATGATCAGCGTGTTCGGGTCGTCGAGCGACGCCGCGATCTCCTCGGTCGACCGCACGAGCTCGGGCCGATGCTGCGAGGTGAAGGTCGCGCCGTGCGGGACCACCTGCTCGTCGGAGACCGGATAGCCGGCAGCCTTCCAGGCGGGCAGTCCGCCGTCGAGCACGGCGGCGTCGTCGAAACCTTCGAGCCGCAGCTGCCACCACAGTCGCGCGGCCCAGATGCCGTTCTTCTGGTCGTACAGCACCACACGGCGTCCCTCACCGATGCCGACCGCACCGGCGGCGGTGGCGAACCGTTCCGACGACGCCGCGGTGAACGGTTGCGGCGCTTCGTGATCGGAGAAGTCCGTGAACAGGTCGGCGTAGACCGCGCCGGGAATGTGCTCTTCCAGGTAGGTCGCCAACCCGGGTTCGATGTGCACGGACCCGTCCGGCGGCGTGCTCAGGTGCACGGTGGCGTCGACGATGACGAGGTCCTCGTCCCCCAACTGCTCGTACAGCCACTCCGCGGAGACGGTGTTCGGCTTCGTGTCGCTCATCGAGGTCCTCCTCTGCTCTCGGAATCTCCTTCCAGTAGAGCAGCCATACGACTTGGGTGGGTTCGTCCCCGCTGAGCGGTGTCTAACCCACCGAGATCGGGCGGGTGTTCCAGCTGTCCTCGACCACCCGCGGCTTGCAGGCCTGATAGGCGCCGGCCACCAGTACCGCGACGGCGACCGTCATGAAGGCGAACGAGGCCGCCCAGCCCGAGGTGAGGTCGTGGAAGACACCGAACAGCAGCGGGCCCAGGCACGCCACGGTGTAGCCGACACCCTGGGTGAATCCCGACAGGGCTGCGGATCCGGCGTGGCTGCGGGAGCGCAGATTGATGAGGGTCAGGGCCATCGGGAACGTGCTCGGCCCGAGTCCGAGCAGCACGATCCACAGGATCGGTGCACTCATCGGCGCGATCCACAGGCCTGCGAAGGCGACGAGGAAGCACGACGCGCACGCCACGACCACGGGGAACGGATTCGTCATCCGCGCGCACAGCGACGGAGCGCCGAATGCGGAGACCAGTCCGAGCAGGGCGAACAGCCCCACCATCGCGCCTCCGAAAGCGGGGCTGGCACCGGCGTCGGCGAGGATGTCCGGGATCCACGTGAACATCGAATAGGTGACGAGCGACGTCATGCCGAACATGCCGACCATCCCCCAACCCACCGGCGACCGCCAGACCCTGCCGTCGACGTTCCGGTCGACGGGAGCCACTTCCCCGGCATCGGCATTCCGATGACGCCGCAGCACCCACACCCACGGAACGGCCGCAGCGAATCCGACGAGCGCCCACACTCCGAGCGAGACGCGCCAGCCGAAGGCGTCGGCGAGAGGAACCGCGACGAAGGCGGGCACGATGGTGCTCAGCTGCACGCCGACGATGTACACCGAGCTGACGAGTGCCAGCGTGTCGGAGAAGTAGCGCTTGACCAGAGGAGGGATGACGACGTTGCCGATGCCCATCCCACCGAGCGCGAGCCCCGACAGGAGCAGCAGCGACCAGGTGTCGGTCATGAGCGCGCGGGTCGCCATGCCCACGCCGGCCATGAGCATGGCGATCAGCGCGGTGCGTTCGAGTCCCCATCGTCGGCCGAGCGCCGGGGTGGCGAGGCCGAAGGCCGCGAACATCGCGGTCGGGATCATGCCGAAGACACCGACGACCGTGGACGAGAAGCCGATCTCCTCACTGATCTGCGCGGCGAGCGGGCTGAACGAGGTGACCGCAACTCTCAGCACGAGGGCCGACATCGCGATCGCACAGAACACCAGCAGCCGGCCACGCAGAAGACTCACACCGGAAATCATAGGATGATGGGATGACTTCGGGAAAACCTGTTCAGCGAACGAACCTGATCGAGCAGGTCACCGAGCAGTTGCGCAGCGAGATCTGCAGCGGTCGCTGGAAGGTCGGTGAGAAGATCCCCACCGAACCGCACCTGTGCGAATTCACCGGCACCGGCCGCAACACCGTCCGCGAAGCCGTGCAGGCCCTCGTCCACACCGGCATGCTCGAACGTCGCCAGGGCTCGGGCACCTACGTCCTCGCGACCTCCGACGTCACCGGCACCCTCGGCAAGTATTTCGCCACGGCCCACGAACGCGATGTGCTCGAACTGCGGCAGGCCCTCGACGTCACCGCCGCCGTCCTGGCCGCGCGCCGGCGCACCCCCGACGACGTGGCCCGGCTCGAACAGTTGCTCGCCGAGCGCAACCGATTGTTCGCCGGATCCGACATCGACGCCGCGGTGGCCGCCGACGTCGCCCTGCACCGCGGCATCGTCGAGGCCAGCCACAACGCGGTGTACCTCGAGTTCTACGACTCGCTGCTTCCGTCGATCCGCCGCACCATCGACCGGCACGTCCGCGTCACGGGCCTGGGTTTCGAACCCGAACACACCACCTTGGTCGCCGCCGTCATCGCCGGCGACGAGGACGCCACCGTGGAGGCGGCGCAGGGGCTCTTCGCGGAACTCACCGACTGACGCCGCCGCTCATCGAACCCCGGCCGAACGCAGGCCGTCCGCGAGGGTGTACGCCTCCGGAGAGCTCAGGAGAAGTTCGTCGAACTCGACGCCCGGGCCGCCCAGCGCGACGCGCAGCACCGGATGGCCTCGCTTCATGACGACCAGGCGTTTGATGCCGCGCGGGTGCCGGAAGGTGCCCACCTTCAAGAAGCCGGAGATCACCATGCCCGATCTGATGCCGAGGATCTCGGACGTCCATCCCGGAAGGACCTCCACGCCGGTGATCGCCGAGATCGGCACCTCCATCGCGGTTCGGCGGACCATGAAGGCTTCCCACCGAGAGAAGGACAGGTGGAGGGTTGCGTTGTCGTATGCCGTTCGGGCCATGACGTCGGACCTTCCGTCGACGGTAAACTGACTACAGCACTGAGAACATTATCACGGTGATAACAATGATGGGTAGGTACCGATGGCGAAGACGTCCCCGATCGCGGAAGTCGTGCTGCACCCGGTTCGACTGCGGATCGTGCAGCAACTCGGAGGACGGCAGCTGACCACGAGCGAACTCCGGTCGGCACTCCCCGACGTCACCCAGGCCACGCTCTACCGGCACGTCGCAGCATTGATCGACGCCGAGATCGTCACCGTCGTCGACGAACGTCGCGTGCGCGGAACCGTCGAACGCACCCTCGCGCTCGGCGACCGCATGGCACACGTCGGCCACGACGACCTCGCGGCGATGAGCGACGCCGAACTGCGCAATGCCTTCGTCACCTTCCTGGGTGCGCTCGGCGAGAGCTTCGACAAGTTCATCGGGGACGACGACCGGAGCCTGCGGGACTATCTGGGTTTCGGGACCACCCCGCTCTACGTCACGACCGACGATCTCGCGGATATCCAGAGCAGGCTCGCCGACATCCTCGCCCCGTATCGCACGGATACCGGTGACGACCGGATGCGCATCACCCTGACGACCGCGGTGATACCGGTTCCTCCTGGCACCGCGTCCGAAGAGGGGTAGGGCTCGGCAGAGGAACAGACCTCAGCGGAACTCGTCGACGTGCGCGTCGGCCCACTGCGCGAAGATCGTCGTGGGCCGGCCGAAGTCGAACCGATGTCGGACGGTTACGCCTTCCCGTACCGTGTCTGCGGGAGGTAGACATGACAGTTGCCGGTACGTTGTTCCGTCTCGCAGGCCCCTTCAACTCCATGGTCATGGCAGCCGCCGGTCTACCCGTCATCGGTAACCGGATCCGCAGCTATGTCGCACCGATCAGGTACACGGGTCGAAAATCCGGCAGGACGATCACGTTGCCGATCAGTTACCGACGTTCGGGCGACTCCGTGATGATCGGCGTCGCGATGCCCGACGAGAAGTCCTGGTGGCGCAACTTTCTCGGCGCCGGTGCTCCCATGAGCATCCAACTCGACGACGAGGAACGCACCGGCCACGCCGTCGCGACCCGCGACGAACGCGGTCGCGTCGAGGTTGTGCTGCAACTCGATCCCGCCTGATCCGGTCATCCGAGACGAGCGGGGCACTCAGCGGCACAACGCGGCATATCATTCCGGTGAACAACGCGCGTAACAGAATTCGGCGGCGGTAACCTGAGCGGTACACGACATCATCACGATGCCGTTGGACACCATCCGGAAAATTTCGCTGGGATCCTCTCGGAGGCCGACGTGCGTGGATTCGGTATCGATCTCGGAACAGCCAACACCGTAGTCGGAACGCCCGACGAGGGCATAGTGCTCAACGAGCCGTCGCTGATGATGGTGCGGACGAAGGAGCCGCGCCGAGCGCTCGCGATCGGCAAGGAGGCGAGCGACCTCGTCGACCGCACACCCGGTGGGATCACTCCCGTCCACCCGATACGCGACGGAGTGATCGTGGATCTCGAAACGGCACGGACATTCGTCACGGCCGTGCTCGCCCAGCTCGCGCCCCGACGTCGCTACGGCATCCGGCCCGTGGGTGTCATCGCAGCTCCCGCCGGGGCCACGCCGCTCGAGCGTCGTGCGCTGCTCGAGGTGGGGCACGAGGCCGGTCTGCGGAAGGTCGGGTTGATTCCCGAGCCGGTCGCCGGTGCCATCGGGTGCGGGATCGACCCGCTCGAGCCCCGAACCCATCTCGTCGTCGACATCGGCGGCGGCACTGCGGAAGTCACCGCTCTCTGCTACGGCGGTGTCCTGTCGCACCGCAGTTGCCGCATCGCCGGGGACGACCTGACGAGCGCGATCCTCCGGTATCTCCGCGCCGAACACCAGATCATCGTCGGCGAACTCACTGCCGAGCGCGCCAAGGTGGGTGCGCCCGAGACCGCCGACGAACGGTCGCTCGTGGTGGAAGGTCGCGACGCCGCGACCGGCCGCGCGCGTCTGGTGACACTCGAGACCGAAGAGATCATGGATGCGGTCCGGCCCACCACGACGAGCATCGTGCAGACGCTGTCGAGCTGCCTGGACGACCTGCCGCCGCGCGCGATCAGCGACGTGATGGCCGAAGGCATCCTGGCGATCGGCGGCGGATCGATGCTGCGCGGCGTGCCGCAACTGCTCGAGGAGGCCTTCGGCCTGCCGGTGAAGACTGCCGAGCGTCCGCTCACCTGCGTCGCCGAGGGCGCGACCTCGTGCATCGAGCACGCCGACGTGATCGCCGCCTACGCCGCCTGACCTGTCAGGGATTCGGCGTCCGGATCTGCGCGAGGTAGCGCTCGAGCAGACCTTTGACGACCGGTCCCGAGGTGGCCGATCCGAAACCGCCGCCGCGCACCAGCGCTGTCACCACGACCTCCGGCGACTCGGCGGGGACGACCGCGGAGAACCAGGCGTTGAGTCCCTTGCCCGGTGCCGAGGGATCCTCTGCCGTGCCGGTCTTGGCGGCGGCCGTGACCGGCAGGCTCGCGAGCTGACCGGCGGTACCGGCCGAGGCCGACGCCCGCATGCCGGCGCGCACCGGTTCGAGTTTGTCGGCGAACGACAACGGCCGAGGTTGCTCGGTGGGAATCGGGACCGCGTCGCCGGGTCCGTAGGCGGCAGCGAGCTTCGGGGTCACCATCTGACCCGACGCGATACCCGCCGTCCACCGCGCGACCTGGATCGGCGTGGCCGTGACGGTGCCCTGGCCGATACCCATGAGCAGGGTCGAACCCGGATACCAGGCACCTCCGATGCTCTCGACGTTGTCCGGGGTACCGAGGAAGCCTGCGGACTCGGCCGGCAGATCGATCCCCGAGGGGGCACCCGCGCCGAGCTCGGAAGCGATCTGGGCGATGCGGTAGGGACCGAGAAGGTCGGCCAGTTGGTAGAAGTAGACGTTGTCGGACCACTGGATCGCCCCGAGCAGGTTGTTCGGGCCCATCGGCTGCCAATTGGCGAAGGTGTGACCGCCGTAGGTGTAGGCCGCGCCGCCCGCCAGGAAGGCATCCGGGGACAGCACGTCGAACGCCGCGTTCGTCGACGCTGTGACGATCTTGAACGTCGACCCCGGTGGCGCTGCCGTCTGCACCGCATGGTTGAGCATGCGGCCCGGACCCGATGCCGCGGTCTGCGCCGCGATCGCGGCGAGGTCGGCCGGGGGTCCGTAGACGTTGTTGTCGTAGCCGGGAACGCTGGCCAGCGCCAGCACCGCGCCGGTGCGGGCGTCCATCACGACCGCGGCGCCGAGGTCGCCTCCGCTGGTGCGCACCGTCTGGGCGAGCGCGTCGGTCGCGGCCCGCTGCATGCCGACATCGAGATGCAACCGCAGGTCGTGGCCGCGGATCGGATCCACCCGCTCCCCCGTGCCCACCGGACGTCCGGACGGATCGACGTACACGCACTGCTTGCCGTCGACGCCGCGCAGCAACGCGTCGTACTGCCGCTCGAGCCCGGCCTTGCCGACCCGTGATCCGAGCGCGAGGGTCGGCCAGAGTTCCATGTCCTGCTCGTCCGCGATCCCGACGTATCCGAGGAGCGACGCCAGCATCTCCCCGTGCGGGTACTGTCTGCGGCCCGTCGGGTAGACGAGCACCCACGGCAGCCGAGCGTCCACGATCGCCCGGGCCTGTTCGGGCCCGACGCGTCCGAGCACGACCTGGATCTCCCCGCCGGTACTGCTCCGCAGTTCCTCGTCGAGCTTCTCCAGTGGCATGCCGAGGAGCGCCGCGAGTTCGTAGCGCGCCGACGGGGCACCTTCGGCGAACATCCGGGCGACCACCGCGACGGTGTACTCTGCGACGTTGGTCGCGACGGGAACGCCGGCCCGGTCGAGGATCTGACCACGCTCGGCGGGCAGACGGATGCAGCGGAGCATCTGCGTGTCGCTCGTCGCGCGGAACTCGGTGCCGTGCGCGGTCTGCATCTGCCACGCGAAGGCCGACATCGTGGCGAGCGAGGCCGTCAGCGTCAGCGCACCCACCGACACTCCGCGCGGCAGACGGCGCTTCTTTGGTTCGGTCACCCACAGCGGCCGGGTCACGCCGTCGCGGCGCACCGCGAGCACCAAGCCGATCGAGACGAACCCGATGATCGAGGCGGTGCCTCCGTAGCTGAAGATCGGGATCGGCATGCCGGTGTGCGGCAACAGCGACAGGCTCTGGGCCACCGACACCACGGTATGCAGGCCGAAGACACCACCGATACCCGCTGCGACGAGCGCTGCCTCCCGGGTGCGTGCGACACGGGCGGCGACCACGGAACGCCACACGATGATCACGACGGCCGCCACCACAGCGATGCCGGCGACCAGGCCCCACCCGTACACCAGGCTCGCGAAGGCGAGGTCGTGTTCCGATTCGGGGAGGTACTGGGCCCGCAGGTCGTAGTCCGGTTCGCGGCCGAGACCCCACCCCCCCGCACTGCCGATCGCGATGTCCGCCTGCCACGCGGCCCAGCCCGATCCCTGCGGGTCGGCGTCGTTCGACAGGAAGACGTGGATCCGCTCGAGCTGGTACGGACGCAGGAACAGCACGGCCATCGGCAGCGAGGCGAGCCCGAGCGCGAACAGCGGGAACAGCGACCGCAATGGGACTCTCGCCAGGATCAGCATGAGCAGCACGGTCGCCACGAGCACCACGGCGGTCGAAAGGTCGGGTTGCAGCGCCACCAGGGCGATCGGCACCGCCGACACGATCAGGACACCGACGAACCTGCCGAGCGTGTACCCGCCGGCCAGTATCGCGGCGGGAACCATGACCAGCGCGAGCTTGGCGATCTCGGAGGGCTGCAGGGTGAACACGCCGAGATCCAGCCAGCGTTGAGCGCCTTTGGTCGCGATACCCACCAGCGGCACCGCCGCGAGCAGGACCACCGAGGCGGCGAACAGCGCCCACCCGAAACGGCTCAGAGCGGCGATCCGCATGCGCGAGGTCGCCCACATCGCACCGAGCCCCACGGCGGCGAGCGCGGCGTGACGCACTGCGAGCGACGACATGCCCGTCGAGATCATGTTGAGCATGCCGAGAGCGACCAGGGCGACGGCCGCCGCGACGAGCCCGGGATCGGATGGGTGCCTATCCGCCGTCACGAGAGCCCCCGGGCACGCAGGCGGCATTCTCGGTGGGAACGTACACCGGCTCGGACGCGGCCTCTGCAGGAACGGTGGTGGCCGCGGCGACGGCGAGCGCCGACCCGGGTGGCAGGTCGACGCTTCCGATGCCGTAGGCCTCCGGGCTTCCCGCCGGCACCGGCAGGGTGATCGCCCCGCCCGGCAGTGTCACGCCCGTACATCGGTCGTAGACGGTCAGATTCCACGTGACCGCACCGATATTCGCGGCGGGGTCGAGCCCGACGTCGACGCGGACGGTGCACGATCGTCCCGGCTCGCACGGACCGTTCGCGAAGCTCGCGGCGACCTGCGTGATCGGTCCGGCGTTCGCGGGAAGACCGGTGTCGACGGGACCCGGCACGCCCGCCTCTGGTGCCGCTTCGGGCACCGGCGGCGGTGGTGAGACCGGATCGATCCGGTCGTCCATCGACGAGTCCACCGGGTCGAGAAGGGTGTGCCAGCCCCGATTCAGCTCCGACCACGCTGCGGGAGCTACCCACGCCAGCCCGACGAGCGCGATGATCACGACCAGCGTGATGACCGTCCGGCGTGGCGGCAGCCGTCGCTTCTTGCGATGCCACACCGTCCCGGCCGGCGGGCGACGTCGATTCGGGACGAAGGTCCTCTCTTCCGTCACGCGCGGCACGTCTGCCCGTTCCGCCGTACCGTCCACCGGACGAGCATGCCCCTTCACCACCGAGACGAGCGCGGCGATCTGCGATCGTTTCCTTCCTACCTCGGTTTCGTCGAATTCGGTTGCGGCAGCATAACGAACGCGTCTCGCCAGGCCGACGAGATCCGACGACTCGGCGATCGCCGCGTCCACCCTCTCCTCGAGCGCTTCGTTGCGGCAGTTCGTCACGATTCGGCGAAGAAGTCCGGCCGTCGCGTCGCGCACCTCGTCCCAGGAGCCCGCGTTCTTGACGCAGTCGATGGTGAGCTGACCATCCTCGGACACCATCACGGCGTCGCCTCGGAGGCGGATCGGATGGTGGCCCCGGGTGTGCGCGAGTTCGAGTTGATCGACCGTATCGGTGACGAGCAGCGCGGCCTGCGCAGGTGTCAAAGTCGCTACGGCAAGCAGTCTTCCGAGTTTTACGCCGCCCCCTGCGTCGTCGTCCGTCCGTGTGGGCGGGACGGATCGAACCTCGACGGGCTCGTAGTCTCTCGCATGGATTCCCAAGACTGCTTCGATCATCGCGCATCCCGAAAACGCCAGGCCTCCCGCAAGTGTCAGCCAGACCGGAGCGGGCGGGTGAATTGACCTTGAATTGCCTTTCCCACTTGACGACTCGTTACCGAAATCCATTGTGTGTCATTTGCGCAAGAGTTGCCTCGACTTTCGAACGAAACCTTGCGGCACTTCTGCCCCAGAGGCTGTTACCGCCGGGAACACCCACCTATCACTCGCCGTCCGCATACACCGTGTCGGGACGTGCCGGGTGGTGGCGCCGGGCGTCGAACGGTTCGAGCCAGACCTGCACCGTCGCGAACAGGCCGCGCTGCGGGAGCCGGAAGTCGCCGAAGCGGTCCTGGTGAGTCAGTGGACCTTCCGGTCCGAGATCCACTCCACGGACGACGGCACGCTCGGTGTGCGCGACCCACAGTTGCCGCGGGTTGGCCCGGAACCACTGCCCGTTCGGCAGGTGCCCACCGAGCCGCATCCGGCCGGCGCCGAGCACCGGCCCGGCGGCGCGACCCATCGCGGCCAGCACCGTCGGGCTGTGCCAGAGGGCATCGGGCATCAGACTGCCCGCCGCGTTCATGACGGTGGTCGCCGGCGAGGTGGTCATCCGGAGATCCCACTCCAATTCGGTACCGACGGTCACGTGCAGGTCGGCGGGGTCGGTCCACTCGGCGCGCACGTCGGTCTGCTCGGTGCGGCTCAGCGCGCGACCGAGATAGCGCGGGCAGCTCAGTTCGGCGGGCACGTCGCTGTACACAGTCCATGCGCCGTCCGGGTCGCGGTGCCACACGGACGTGAAGCCGGCGCCGATGCTGTTGGTCGGGAATCTGCGCAGCGCGAGATAGTGGCCGCTCGCGAACGGCGCGCCGATCACGGCGTAGCCGGCGAAACGCTCCCCGGAAACCCGGGGCAGTTCGCAGGACTGCAGGGCGGCTGCGTGCGGGGTGATGGTCATGTCGTCCTCCTCGATTGCGGGTACTTCGATCCTGTGCTCACGGCGTCCGCACGTCATGAGGCCGCTGCCTCATCTTTCGGACCGAGCATCGTGCGAGGACACTGAGTCCATGACGTCCACGGGTGACGGTCCGCGACGGGCGGAACTGGTCGCCGCGCTGTCTCTCGCCATCGATCTGGGTCTCGGGCAGCCGATGGAACACATGCTGCGCTCGGCAGTGCTCGCCACGCGCATCGCCGACCGGATGGGACTGAGCGCCGACCAGCGGGACGTCGTCTTCTACGCCAACCTGGTGGCCTGGATCGGATGCCACGCGGACTCCCACGAACTGGCACGGATGTTCGGCGACGACATCGCGTTCCGCGCCGATACCTACGCGGTGGACATGACGGGACTCCCCTTCTTCCGCATGCTGATGGGGCACAGCGGGCGGGGACTGCCGTACACGGAGCGTTTCCTCCACGCCACGGCCTTCCTGTTCACCGCGCGCCGGCAGGTGTCCGAACTCATCCGATCCCACTGCGGGTCCGCGAGTGTTCTCTCCGATCGCGTCGGGCTGGACCCTCGGGTGAGCGCGATGCTGACCTTCACCTTCGAGCGCTGGGACGGTGCGGGGCTACCTTCGGGCGTTCGCGGCGACGAGATTCCGGTCGAGATGCAGATCGTGCAACTGGCCGACGTCGCCGAGGTGTACGTCCGTCTCGGTGGGTCCGCGCAGGCGGTCGCTGTCGCTCGTGCGCGAAGCGGAACCCAGTTCGGCCCGCGCGTGGCGCAGGTGTTCGTCGACGACGTCGACGCCATCACGGCGGGTGTGCTCGAACAGGACGCATGGTCGGCGGCGCTCGCCCAGGCGTCCGATCGTGACTACATCCTGAGCAGACCCGAACTGGACGAGATGCTGCGGGCGATGGCGGATTTCGTCGACCTGAAATGTCCTTACCTGTTGGGGCATTCGAGACGTGTGGCGGATCTGGCGGCAGCTGCGGGCCGGCATCGTGGACTTCCGGTCGACGAGGTCGAACTCCTCTACCGCGCGGGTCTCGTGCACGGACTGGGACGGATGGGTGTGCCCAATCAGATCTGGGAGAAGGCCGGTCCGCTCACCACCGCGGAATGGGAGCGGGTCCGCTTGTATCCGTATCTGACCGGACGGATCCTCAGCCGCGTCGGCGGGCTGGAGCCGGTCGTCGCGGTTGCTGTGACGCACCGCGAGCGACTCGACGGTTCCGGATATCCCGGCGGACTCCGGGCCGCCGATCTGGGCGTGACGGCGCGGATCCTCGCCGCCGCGGAGACCTATCAGCGGCTACGAGAGCCTCGACCGCACCGCAAGGCACTGACGGCCGAGGCCGCGGCGGCCAGGATGTGCCGCGACGCGCAGGCTGGTCGACTCGACACCGAAGCGGTCGAGGCCGTGCTGCTCGCGGCGGGGCACCCGACGAAGCGACGCGCGCCCTGGCCTGCGGGACTGACGGGTCGCGAGGTGGAGATCCTCAGACTCGTCGCTCTGGGGTATTCGAACCGACAGATCGCCGACGAGCTGGGCATCGCGCACAAGACGACGCGCAATCACGTCGAGCACGTGTACACGAAGCTCGACGTCCACAACCGCACGCAGGCAGGACTCGCCGCCATCGACCTCGGCCTGAGCTGATTAATGTGGATCTGCCCCCCCCCTTTCCGGGGTCGAACCCACACAAATCAGTGTCCGCACCAGACGATGCGCCAGATGTATGCCGACGTACTACAGGACTGGGTACTTCCTCGCCTCCGCACGCGACGGCGCGAGGGACTGCTGCACGATCCGGTGACAGATTCGGTCACGCAGCCTGTGTGGCTGGTGTGGTCATGATGGTCTCGAACTCGACAGGCGTCAATCTGCCGAGCCGGAGCTGACGTCGCCGGCGGTGATAGGTCCGCTCGATCCAAGTCACGATCGCGATGCGCAACTGCTCGCGTGTGGCCCATCTCTGCCGGTCGAGGACGTTCTTCTGGAGCAGCGCAAAGAACGATTCCATCGCGGCATTGTCGCCGGCCGCACCCACCCGACCCATCGATCCGACCAGGTCGTGGCGGGCGAGGGCGCGGACAAATTTCCGGCTGCGAAATTGCGATCCACGGTCGGAATGAACCACACATCCGGCAACCGAGTCCCGCCGTGCCACTGCCGATTCGAGGGCCGTGACAGCCAGACGGGATTTCATCCGATCGCTGATCGAGTAGCCGACGATCCGGTTCGAGTACACGTCCTTGACCGCACACAGGTAGAGCTTGCCTTCCTCGGTTCTGTGTTCGGTGATATCGGTGAGCCACAAAGTGTTTGGAGCATCCGCGGTGAAGACGCGGCCGACGAGATCATCGTGCACCGGCGGCCCGGAGCGGCCCTTCTTCGAGCCACGTTTCTTGCCGAACACACTCCACCACCTGTTGGTCGAACAGATCCGCCACGCCGTGCGGTCCGACATCGACTCGCCCGCATCGCGGGCTTCGTCGGCGAGGAACCGGTAGCCGAACTCCGGGTCCTCGCGGTGGGCGTCGAACAGGGCGTTCGCCCGGTACGCCTCCTCGAGTTCGGCGTCGGTGACCGGGTCGGCGAGCCACCGGTAGTACGGCTGGCGCGCGATCCCCAGAACCCGGCACGTCACCGCGACGGGAATCCCGCCGGCGGCCAGCTCGCGGACGAGCGGGTACATCATTTTCCCGGAAGATTCGCCTGTGATAGATACGCCGCGGCCCGCCGCAGCACTTCGTTCTCCTGCTCAAGCAACCGGATCCGCTTTCTCAGCTCGCGGTTCTCTCTGGACTCCTCGTTCGTCGTCCCTGGCTTGGTGCCGTCCTCGACGTCGGCATTCCTGAGCCAGTTGGTCAGGCAGGATTCGCTGATGCCGAAGTCGGCGGCGATCTGCCGCAGGTGCTGACCTGGTTCGCGGTTGCGGGCCACGCGGACGACGTCGTCGCGGAACTCTTTCGGATAGGGCTTGGGCACGGGGTCCATCCTTCCAGCAGTGCCTCACGGCACCACAGTTCAGATGTCACCTATCCGTGCAGCAGTCCCCGACGAGCCGGAAGATCTGGTGTTCTCGACCGATATATGCGCCGTCGAGAACACCGGATCGGAACGGCGTCCTCGTCCCCCTACCGCGTGTCGTCGGAGTGGCTGACGACGTTGACGACCGTGCCGTCCGGTGCGCGCACGAAGAACCGCCGCACTCCCCACGGCTCCGAAGTCAGCGGATACACGATTTCGAACCCTCGACGCTGCGCTTCCTCGTAGGCCGCTTCCACCTCGTCGCCGACGTGGACGGAGATCGCCGAGTCCACAGGAGCTGACTCGTCACCGCTGACCAACTGGACGACGGCACGACCATCGGGAGTGGCGAACCGCGCGACCCACCCGAGGTTCATCTCCTCGGCGCTCAGCCCCAGATAGTCCGCGTAGAAACTCCGCGCCTCCCCGATGTCCGGGACGTTGATATTCGTGGTGATGCCGGTCGGACGCATGCGGTTCACTCCTTCGACGATCTTCGGTGGGTTCGACCCCGCTCAGCGGGGTTCATTCCCCACAAATCGGGTGATGGGTCATCTCGAACTCGAGTACACCACTACCCGCGCTTCGGAGTCCCGAGAATGAGTACGCAACCCGGACAGTGGCGGCTGTTGGACGAAGCCGAGGCCGCCGCACTCTCTCTGGCCGACGAATCGCACACCCCGCCCCGAGAGGGAAGAACTCACCGTCGCTCTGCGAAAGTTCATCCGCACCAAGGGCGCCGACTACCTCAATGATCCGAACGTCTCGTCTGTCGGCGTCGGATACAAGCATGTGGACGGCAAACCCACCGACGAGCTCGCCGTGCAGTTCACGGTGAACGAGAAGGTATCGAAGCCCAAGGCTCTCGAAGCACTGGGCACCTCCCCGCTTCCCGAGAGCATCACCGTGAACGGTGTGAAGGTCCCGACCGATGTGATCGAGCGGTCGTACGAACCCGCATTCCATCGCGCCCCGGAAGCAGCGACGCCGCCCCGGAAGACGCGACTGGATCCGATCGTCCCGGGTGTGAGCGTCGGGCACACGAGTGTCAGTGCCGAGAACCTCGACCAGCTCGAGGTGCTCGACCTCGACAAGTTCCGGGTCTTCCACGTTCCGCCGGCCGAGATCGAACAACGCGCCCGGCTGCGGTTCCCGCAGGCCATGCGTGATGCGGATCTGCAGGTCGCGACGGAGGCGATCACCGAGCCACTGGATTCGGTGGCCGCCATCCACTGGTGACGGCTCGATAGGCGTGGGAGCGTTTGCGTCCCTTTAACTCTCGCGCGCTGAACCGAGGCTCGCTTCGCGTGTAGCGCGAACGAGCCTCGGTTCAGCGCGTCAAGTTGCGCCTGTTACAGTCGCCGCGCTGGTCTCGAGGGGGTCGAGATCACGTCGAAGGGGGGCACGTGAAGTCGCTTCTGCTGCGTAAAGTGCTGCCGATAATCGGCGGGATAATGGCGCTGCTGCTACTTCCTCGGGTGTCCGCGCTCCTGGGTCCCGAGATTCCATCGGTACCGACCTTGGTACCGACGACATCCGCTCCATCCACACAAACGAGCCCACGAACCCTTCCCCCGCCATTGCCGGAGGGGTTCCCCTCCATGTTGCGTCCACCGCCTCAAATGACCGCCGCGCCGGGCGGTCCGCAACCGATCAGCACCAGATACGGTCTCACATACGATATTCCGGCGGACTGGACCAACGACTACCGCTCTATCGCTGGGTGGTCGAACAAGGACGACCGGGCGAGCTTCGGGGCAATCGGGCATTTCGGCGAAGGTTACTGCTCGGAGAACGACGGCGCTCAACTGGCGATGTCGGGTGCCGCAGGTTCACGGGACCTCGACCTTCTCGCGGTCGCGTCGAACGAGATTCGAGCTGTCGAGTGGATCTTCGATGACGACGCGGGCACACTACCGACGGTCGAGTACGCCGAACCTGTGTGGTTCGAGGTGGCCGGCCGTCCGGCCGTCCGACTCTCCGCCCACGTCACGGACATCCCGCAGGTCAGCGAGTGTGACCCCGTAGCCGCCTTATTCGACATTGTTGCGACACCTGGATACGCCAGTGCGGAAACCATGGTGCTGATGGTCGAGATACACGAAGGCATCGACGGCGCATACGATGTCGGTGTCGCAGACGAGATCATTGGGACACTCCGGCCGACGTAAGCAACTTACCAAGGCCAGCACCACCTCGACCGACCTGCGAAATCCACGGGCGGCAACGTGCGGCCACGCACCGCGCTCGACGAGTCCAATGGGGCCACCTGTTACAGTCGCCGCGCTGGTCTCGAGGGGGTCGAGATCAAGCCGAAGGGGGGCGCGTGAAGTCGTTTCTGCTGCGTAAAGTGCTGCCGATAATCGGCGGGATAACAGCACTGTTGCTACTTCCTCGGGTGTCCTCGTTTCTCGGTCCCGAAGTCCCGTCCGTATCTACCTTGGTGCCGACCACCGTCGCGGCATCGGGCCCTTCCACACCGCAGACCACGCGACCTCCCCTTCCGGAGGGTTTTCCCTCCATGTTGTTTCCCCCACCGAAGATCGACGTCGAGCCAGGGCAACCGCAACCGATCGACACCAGATACGGCCTCACCTATGAGATTCCGGCGGACTGGAAGAACGACCACGGCGCTAGCTCCGGATGGTCCGGTGAGGAAGGTCATGCCGTCTACGGCAGCGTCGGTTCGTTCGGCTACGGGTCCTGTCCCGAAAAGGACGGAGGCTGGCTGGCGATGTCCGGCGTGGCGGGCTCGCGAGATATCGACCTCGAAACCGTAGCTACCGAGAGGATCCGAGACGTCGAGTGGATCTTCGACGACAACGCCGGCACGCGGCCGACAGTCGAGTACGCCGCCCCCGTATGGTTCGAGATCGCTGACCGCCCCGCCGTTCGAATTTCCGCCCGTATCACTGATATTCCGCAGGTCAGCGGTTGCGAACCCGACGCCGCCCGGTTCGACATCGTTGCCACCCCGGGCTATGCGACGGCGCAGACCATGGTGTTGATGGTGCAGGTCAACGAAGGCGCGTACGACGTCGACGTCGCCGACGACATCATCGCAACGCTCCGACCGTCTTGATCGACTTTTGGACTCAGTGACACCGCAGCACTGTGCAGATCCCAGTCGATGGAGCTCTCGTCGAGTGCACTCGACGAGACGAACCGCGGCACCTGTTACAGTCTCCGCGCTGATCTCGAGGGGGGTCGAGATCCAGTCGGGAGGGGGCACGTGAAGTCGTTTCTGTTGCGCACCGTACTGCCTATTGCAGGAGGGATAGCAGCAATCCTGCTGCTACCGCGGGTGTCCTCGATTGTCGGCCCTGACGTCCCCTCGGTTCCGACCTTGGTGCCGACTACCTCCGCGCCATCGGCACCAGTGGGTCCACGAACCTCTCCCCCGCCATTGCCGGAGGGGTTCCCCTCGATGCTGCGCCCACCGCCTCAGATGACCGCCACTCCAGGTGCGCCGCAACCGATCAGCACGAGATACGGTCTTACATACGATATTCCGGCGGACTGGACCAACGACTACCGTTCTATCGCCGGATGGTCCAACGAGAACGACAAGGCCAGTTATGGAGCTGTCGGGTTCTTCGGTTACGGTTATTGCCCGGAGGAAGACGGGGGCTGGCTTGCGATCTCCGGCGCGGCAGGTTCGCGTGACCTGGACCTCGAATCGGTAGCGCAACAAGAGGTCCGCTCCGTCGAGTGGATTTTCGACGACAATGCCGGAACATTGCCGACGGTCGAGTACACCGACCCCGTGTGGTTCGAAGTCGCAGGGCGGCCCGCGGTCCGCGTCTCAGCCCTCGTTACCGATATCCCGCGAATCAGTTCGTGCGAACCAGGCTCGGCCCGCTTCGACGTCGTGGCGACGCCAGGTTACGCCACCGCAGAAACCATGGTGTTGATGGTCGAAGTCCACCAGGATATCGATGGCGCGTACGAGGGCGGGGTTGCAGACGCCATCATTTCGACGCTTCGACCCACCAAACGAAGCGCATCAAGAAGACAGAGAGTGTCATGGGCGAAACATTTAAGGCAGCTCCCGAAGAAGTAGCCGGAGCCGCTGTGTTATTCGATGACATTGCCGACGACGCCTCGGCCTCCACCGACTACATACGTGCGGAATGCAGTGTTCAGCAAGGATTGGGCGCAGGTGTACTTGCACTATTGAGCGCCCCTCTGGCAGCGACCGCGGACTTCATGTCTTCCCGATACGGCGGCTTGGCGGCGGTTACTCGGTCGACCGGTGTGGAGCTCAACCGAGTTGCGTGGATGTACGCAGACCAAGAGGCCCAAACATATGACGCTCTCAACGCGAACATACTGTTCGAAGAGCTGATCGACGCCCACTACGACTCGTACACCCCAGCGCCCGGCCCCGCAGCTCCGTTCCTCGACCCGGTGACTTACCGGAAGGCAGAGGAAGTAGACCTTCCGCTGTCCGAAGTAGGAGCCGAGGATATTCGGCAAGTCATCGCGGACGCAGCAGGTTGGCTCGGAGACGTCGACGACGCGATTCACGCTGCAACGGGATGGAGTCCGCTCCTGCAGTTCGTGGAGCCATTGACGGGAAACTGGAACGAACTGAAGCGTATCGGCGACGCATACCGCATCGCAGCCGAAGGTATGGAGACGTGCGGTTCCAACGTCCGCGCCGGCTATGAACAACTCGATCCGCATTGGGACGGCGCCGCGGCTCAAAGCTTCACCGAACACGCTGAACGCCAGGCAGCAGCTATGGAGTGGGAAGGCCCGGTAGGCCGAGTAGCGAAAGAAATGTGTTTCTTCACCTCCGACAAGGTCAGACAGGCGGCTATCAGCGGGGTTCGGCGACTCGCCACGATGCTGGAAGCGGAAGTCTCACTCGAGAACACCACCCAGGCATTGAAGTTCGCCGTCAAGAAGATCCCCTGGATCGGCACGTACATCCAGGTGAACACCATTGTCGAGATCATCAGACAAGCGGCTTCGCAGATCGATGATCTCGTGGATAGCGTGCGGGAGATCGTCGAGGCGCTCGAAGGATTCCTTGCGGCGATGGCATCTCCGTCCGGCTATCTCAACGAGAAGTTCGAAGAGAAGCTTGCACCGATGACCGACGCCTACACCGACACCAAGACGAAAGCCGAACTCGCCATGGATATCGCCAGCGTGGCCGATACAGGCGATACATACAACGCCCCCAAATCCGGCTATGTCGTCGGCGACGACCCCTGGGCGGATGCCGTATGAGGGACGTCCCGCCCCACCTGGAAGCAGCCGTCCGCAGGATCCAGGACGCCGGACACGCCATCGACACGCGCCGCATCCGCGCCGACCAGGTGAGCAACGGTGACTGGGATACGCGCATCGACGTCGACGAAGCACTGATGAGCCGGCTCGCCGAAACCGACGCCGCATCCGACGCGCTCCGAGCCTTCGCGGCCCGCGTCGACGCAGGCACAGCCGAATGGCGCGACATCGAACGGATCCTTCGCACTCTCCCACCGGAGGTGATCGAACTGAAAGCAACGAAGCATTACCGCTGGCGTTGGGATCATCAGCCACCTGTCGCAACTCCGGTCGAGGACGAGCCAGGGCCGTACAGACTTCCCTGGCAGCCATGATCGACCATCACGTGCATTCGTTGTAGAGCTATCCCTGCGGACGTGGATTGCGAGCTGGTGCAGCTCCTCCTGATTTGGGTGGTTCCACCCCCGGATGGCGGGGCTGGAACCACCCAAGTCGTTGTCGCGTCGGCATCGACGGCCAGGATCTCGCGCAGCGTCAGATCGTGGTGGCCGCCAACTCAGTGCGTAGGCGATCGAGCTGCTCTGGTGTCACGGCCGTCGCGAATCGCTTTTTCTTGCCGCCACTCGACGGATGGTCGAGATAGACGAACGCTCGGGGACGGCCGTCGTGAACGAACTCGGCGTATCGGTGCTCTCCGTCGAGACCCAGGTGGAACAATTGTGAAACCTCCCGAGCTGCATGCACGCCGATGACAGCAAAGACGCGAGCTTCTGACGCAGCCGACACCACCTGCGGGAGGTACTTTGTCGCACGTGTGTGACGCGCCTCGGCAACACCGATCTCATTCCTGCCCTTACCCTGATTCCACCGAAAGACCGACTGCGAAGCAGCGTGTCGAACTGAAGAAAGTGCCCCCTGAACTGGGAAGATTGGAGTTCTCACAGAACAAATCCACCAGTTCACGAAAGGCACTTCCGGTGAAAGTGCCCCACAAGTTCATCGACGGCTCCGCGATGTTCGACGAGGACAACCTCGTCTCGTGCGCCGGCCTGGTCCCGATCATGCCCCTGGCCGAGCACACCCGCCTGCCGGACCTGCTCTCAGAGAAGATCTCGATCACCACCACCAAGGTCGCCTCCGGAGCGGCGAACCCGGCACCGAAACTGCTCACCCTGATCGCCGGGATGTGCGCAGGCGCCGACAGCATCGACGATATCGACCTGCTGCGCTCGGGCGGCATGACACACCTGTTCGCAGGTGTCTATGCACCCTCGACTGTGGGAACACTGCTACGCGAGTTCAGCTTCGGTCATGCCCGTCAGCTCGAATCCGTGCTCCGCGAACACCTGATCGCACTCACCGCCCGAGTCGAGATCCTGCCCGGTTTGGCCAAGCAGGCGTTCCTCGACATCGACTCGCTGCTGCGCCCGGTCTACGACCGCGCCAAACAAGGCGCGAGCTACGGACACACGAAAATCGCCGGCAAACAGATCCTGCGCAAAGGCCTGTCCCCGCTGGCCACCACCATCAGCACAGCCGACTCCACACCGATCATCACCGGCATGCGACTACGCGCCGGGAAAGCCGGATCCGGTAAAGGTGCAGGTCGGATGGTCACCCAGGCCATCGTCACCGCCCGGGCAGCGGGCGCGGCCGGTGCCATCACGGCCTGCGGTGATTCCGCCTACGGCACCCGTTCGGTCATCTCGGCGTGCCTGCGCGCGAAAGTGTGCTTCTCGCTGGTCCTGGACAAGAACACCGCGGTCCGGTGCGCGATCGACTCCATCGCCGACGAGGCGTGGACCCCGGTGAAGTACCCCGGAGCGGTCCGCGACCCGGACACCGGAGCGTGGATCTGAAGATGCCGAGGTCGCCGAAACCACCTACACCGCTTTTGCTTCCACCACGACTCCGGTTACCGCCCGGTTGATCGTGCGCCGCGTCAAGGACGCCCGCTACCCCGACGCGTTGTTCCCGGTGTGGCGGCATCATCCGTTCTTCACCAACACCACTACCTCGGCCACCGACGCCGATGTCACCCATCGCCGGCACGCGATCATCGAAACCGTCTTCGCCGACCTCATCGACGGACCCCTGGCGCACATGCCATCGGGGCGCTTCGGGGCGAACTCCGCGTGGGTGCTCTGCGCGGCGATCGCCCACAACCTGCTGCGCGCCACCGGCCTTCTTGCAGGTGGTGGGCATGTTCGCGCCCGTGGGGCGACGCTACGGCGCAAGATCGTCGATATCCCGGCCCGATTGTGTCGACCGCAACGAGAACCGATCTCGCGGCTACCCACGCACTGGCCCTGGTCGGACGCATGGCTTCGATTGTGGACCAATACCATCGGCCACAGCCCGCCAGCTATCGCCTGAACACCGACCGCCCCGCCGAGACGGCACGACCGGAACCGCACCGTGGAAAAGCTCGGCAAACCAGCGGTCACCGCATGTCCGCAACTGCCCATACATCCACTCGCCCGGCCGGAATGGGCTTCGGCATCACGTCAGTGGATTCAGGCTAAGAATCTCGACGCAGTCATTTGCGGCAACGACGGTCGGGTGTACACGACGTAGTGGAAGGGGTCGTAGCCCAGAAGGCCCGGGATCCTGTCTCCAGGCCGCGTGCGCCCCCACAACTCTCGCGCGCTGACCCGAGGCTTGCCCCGCGTGTAGCGTGAGCAAACCCGGGTTCGGCGCGCGAGGAAGCCCATTGCAATCCCCTATCGTCCACATATCAAATTCGGGTTCGAGTTCGATCATTGCCGGTCGCTCGTCGTCCCTGTCTCCATTCGGATCCGCCCCCATACAGTGGCCAACGCCACGATGCTGCTCGCCCATGCTTGAGCCGAGCAATAGATCGCTCTCACGTCGCAGGACATCTTCGATGAACGATTCGGATTGACAGAAGAACCGCATCGACCGAACGCTCTCACCGCACGACCTTCGGTTCAGAATTCGTAGCGCGAAAGCCTCAGGCTCGAGCGGCGGATATTGTGCCGGGATGAGCTTTGCGGCACTTGACCCCCTCGACGTCGCCGGCCGTGTCGTGCAACTGCTCGAGGCCGGCCGCCGCAATTCGACGTACAAGCTCGCGACCGTCATGGCGCTCGTCGACATCTGCGTCGAGAACACCGCTGCTCCCGACGGGAGTCTCACTGTTCCGATCGACGAGATCACTCATCGGGTCATCGGCTATTACTGGAATCAGGTCCGGTCGTTCCACCGCCACGGACGGCTTACTCAGGTCAGGCGCGGACGTTCGATCCCTGATCGAATCGCAGAAGCCAGAGACGTCCTGATACTCGACGGGCTTCGCACCGCGGAGGTAGCTCGCGAGTCCGCCCATCCGGTCTATCGACGACTCGTTCGCTCCGTACGGCTGACGATCGCGCAACAGCCACTTACGCACCTGCAGAGCGTTCCTCACAGCGCTACCCGCGACGAGTTCATGTACGACGCGGCGGGCTTCCACAAGAAGATGACCATGAGCGACGTCGACCGAATCGCCGTCATCGTGCTGCGACCAGGAGTTCCCGAAGGCTTACGACGGACATCCGTACTGCTCAGGACCTTCGTGCGCTCCGTGTGGGCGCACGACGTCATCGACCTCAATCGCGCCGAACTCGACGCCGAGGACATCGACGGGTTTCTCTTCGGCACCGACCGCACAGCACTGCGTGCTCTCGTCGACCCACTCCGTGACCTGCAGTCAGGTCGTTGCTTCTACTGCGACGGCCGTCTGCAATCCGATGTCCACATCGATCACGTTGTGCCTTGGTCGATGATCCCCATCGACGGTGTTGCCAACCTGGTGGCAACCGACGCACGATGCAACCTCGACAAGTCGGCGAGCATCCCGGTGCAGGACCACGTGACACGAGCCCTGGAACGACAATCCTTGTCCGAGATTTCCAGCCTTACCCGCATCCCGGTCCTGCACAAGCGGACGGCGTCGGCTGCTCACGGCGTGTATGCGGCCTTGCCTGCCGGCTCGTTGCTGTGGAGATCGTCCGGGACGTACCAACCGCACGCGCCCTGAACGACCCGCGGCCGCTCTCACCGATATAGTTCTGTCCTGCGGCCCGACGGACTTCCGCTGCGATGAGCAGCCACGGACATGCCCCCACCCGCACGAGTGGATTCGTGCTGCCTTGGGGACCTGACTGTGACGCTGCTTCGTACTACCGCCCGCCGGATCGTCGACCTCGATCGTCCTGAATCACTCGCGGAGCAGTTGTTGGAGCAAATGCTGTTCCGCACGGGACGACGTGCCGGGGAAGCCGAGCAGAGGTCCTGGACACGGAGCCTGCCTGTTCTCGCTCGCGATCTCGTCGACGCCGGTCTCCACGACATCGAGATGCTGCTCGAATATCACTTGCCGTTGACGTCCCAGCGAGCCGACGTCGTCCTCGCAGGGACGCATCCACAGACCGGCGCGGCTTCGTACGTGGTCGTCGAACTGAAGCAATGGTCGGCAGCGCGCCGATATGAGGACAACCCCGAACTTGTCGAGGTATCCGGGATGCCTGGAGGACCGAAGCTGCATCCTGCCGCGCAGGTGAAGGGTTACTGCGACTACCTCGCGGACTTCGCCCGTACGGTGTCCGATCAACCGGACGCTCTTGCAGGCATCGCCTATCTGCACAATGCGACCGATCCGGGAGCCGTTGCCGATCTGCGTTCCTATCCGATGAGCGTCACCGGGCGCATGTTCACCGCTGGCGAGCGCGGGGACATGATCGAATTTCTCCGGAGTCGCCTCGCACCCACGCCCGGCTACGCCGCCGCCGACGCTCTGATGAAGTCGGCAATCGCACCGTCGCAGCAACTGCTCAAAGTTGCCGCTGCAGAAGTACGCGACCGGCCACAGTTTCATCTGCTCGGCAATCAACAACTCGCCGTCGACCTCGTGCTTCACGAGGTGGAGCAGTCTCGCGCCGCCGATCGAAAGCGCGTCATCATCGTCACCGGTGGTCCCGGTAGCGGCAAGAGCGTCGTGGCGTTATCGCTACTCGGTGAGCTCGCCCGGCGCGGCCGAACCGTGCTGCATGCGACAGGGTCCCGATCGTTCACACAAACCCTGCGGAAGGTTGCGGGGCACCGCGCGCCGCGCGTGCAGAAGATGTTCAAGTACTTCAACCAGTTCATGACGGCGGATCGCAACGGACTGGACGTCCTCATCCTCGACGAGGCGCACCGCATCCGTGAGACCTCCGTCGACCGGTACACACGAGCCGAACTCCGCACAGACCGACCGCAGGTCGACGAACTCATCGCGGCCGCGCGCGTCCCTGTCTTCCTTCTCGACGAGCACCAGGTGGTACGCCCCGGAGAGATGGGATCCTATGCCCAGATCGAACATTATGCAGCCTCACTCGGGCTCGAGACACAGCACATCCATCTGGGAGAACAGTTCCGCTGCGGAGGTAGCGAAGAGTATCTGCTGTGGGTGAAGCGGCTGCTCGATCTGGCGGACGGAGGGCCGTTCGAGTGGAAGGGCGATCCGCAGTTCACCGTTCGTATTGCGGACAGCCCCGAAGAGATGGAGCACCTTCTCTCCCAGCAGAGGGATCTCGGATATTCGGCGCGGATGACGGCAGGCTACTGCTGGCCGTGGAGCGACGCAGACAAGGACGGGAATCTGGTGCCCGACGTTCGGATCGGTAGTTGGGCACGCCCGTGGAACAGCAAGAGCGACCGGCGGGGCGGCGACGCTCCCCCAGCTGCGTTGTGGGCTACCGAGGACGGCGGGTTCGGGCAGGTCGGTTGCGTCTACACGGCCCAGGGTTTCGAATACGACTGGAACGGAGTCATCCTCGGACCCGATCTGGTCTGGCGTAACGGACGGTTCACGACGATTCGCGAGGCGAACCGCGATCCCGATTTCAAGAACCGCACACGAATTTCCGACGTGCGCTTCGACAGGTTGGTCCGCAATGTCTACAAGGTGCTGCTTACCCGCGGAATGATCGGCACCGTCATCTACTCGACCGATGCCGAAACGCGAGATGCGCTCCGTCAACTGATCTCCGACTGACCCTCACGACGACTACCGAACACCGAGCACGGCCCGACGGGCTTCCGCAGCAGGACATGCCCCCACCCGATGCGAACCTGAGAAGGCGCATGGGCAATGACCAGCTGGATCGTAAAGATCAACGAGAAGACACCACAGCACTGGGATTACGCACGAGACGACGGCTTCTGGGATGTGCGTAGCCCGTCGTACTTCAAGAAGATTGTGCCCGGTGACGACATCTACTTCTGGATAACGGGTCAGGGCAACGGGTTCGTCGCGTACGCACGAGCAACTTCCGGCCTCTACGAAATCACTCCCAGCGCGCCGCCCGCACATTGGAGCGACGGTCGAACCGGCGGTTACACCCACCGATTCGAGTTCGACACAATCAGTGAGGACGTAGTTTCATCTCCCACCTGGGCTCAGTTGCAGAAGTTGCTCGGGAGGGATCTCGCGGCGCAGGCCGGAGCCAACCAAGTGTCCGACCCGTCTGCCGAGAGTCGCTTGCGCTCTCTGTTCGGACCGGAAGCCGATCTTGCTTTCACCCACTTCCCCGTCGTCGATGTAGAGCTGCCCGCCAGCCTTCCCACCTACGAGAAGGGCGACGATGTCCGTACGCGCGCTCAACGAGCCATTGCTGTGCGATACGGTCAGCCCAAGTTCCGTCGCGCACTGCTGGCAGCGTATGAACGTCGTTGCGCAGTCACCGGATGCGACGTCGAGGCGGTCCTGGAAGCAGCTCATATCGACCGCTACTTCGGAGAGCACAGCAACCATGTGGCCAACGGTCTGCTCCTCCGTCGACCTCCACACCTTGTTCGACCTGCAACTGTGGACGGTGCGCAGCGACCTCACCATCGAAGTGGCTCCCCAACTCGCGGGCAGCGAGTACGCCGCACTGGCCGGCAAGCGGCTTCGCGTACCGAAAAGCTCCGCTCATCGCCCGGACGCTGCGGCGCTCGGCCGGCATAGAGAAGCGTGCAGCTGGATCTGATCGGCTCCCTAACTCCGGCAGAAAGGCCCGATGACGACCGCCGCAGAGATGTCGCGGCCCGCGTGGTCATGTAAACCGTTGCGCTGAAGCGACTTCGAAGTTTTTCCTTGCGCGCACAACCAGAGGAGTGCCAAGATCTCAAGATCGTCACCGATCCGCGTGGCGTCACAAGTGAAGAAGGCCCGCCAGGAGCGGCAACTCCCGACGGGCCGGATGTCCGACTTATAGGGAGTCGAACGTGGGCCAGAATACCCTGGCTGGCGGCGTGCGTCGTGGACCGCGCCTGGCCAGCAACTTCACCATCCTCAGCAACGCCGTCATCAACGACGAGCGCCTCTCCTTCCGCGCACGCGGTGTGCTCATCTGGTTGCTGTCCAAACCGGACGACTGGCGTACCCGGTCCGACTCGATCGCCGGCCAGTCGCCGATGGAACGTCGCGACGCCATCCGCTCCGCTCTCCGAGAGCTTGCCGAACTCGGATATCTGATCCGCGAGAAGATTCAGAACGAGCGTGGCCAGTGGATCACCATTCAGACGATCTACGAGGAGCCGCACGTCCAGCCGGGGCCTGAAAATCCGACCCGCGGCAACGCGGACATCGGAGAGCCAGGCGGTCTTTTAAGTACTGATTCACCAAGGACGGAAACCAACCGCACGTCCCAGGTCTCGAACGCATCGCACAGTCCCGAGGTCGCCCGGTTGGCGGCGGCATGTAAAGAATCCGGACTGACAGCAACATTCGCGTACCTCAGGCCGGATGCCGTAGCCGCGATCGAAGCGTTGATCGCGACGCACGGCGTTCCGACGCTGGTAGCGGCCGCGAAGGCTGCGCACCGCCCCAGCAACCCGATGCGATATGCGCACGCATGGCTACCGATGTGGCAGGGACTGTCCGTTCCACGGATCCGACCGGCGAAGTGCGGAGCGTGCGACGAGTACGGGTGGCTACCGGACGACGCGCACGGCAGGGCGGTGAGGTGTCCCTGCCGAACTGCTCAGGCAGCGTGAAGAGCCGAAACTGCGGCTACTCGCACAGGTTCATTTCGTCGAGATTCTCTGCCTCACTGATGCAATCGCTGTAATCCTGCAGGTCGGTTCCGATCTGGTCGAGATCGTTTCCGAGCTGGTCGACGGCGGTGAAGAACATGACGATGCCAACGATGCCGAAGATCACGGCAAGGGCACTGAGAATGGTGCCCGAGATCGCGGTCTTCTTGTTCGTCGCCTTGTTCTTACGACAACGGCTGATACCCGCTAGACCCAGAGCGAGCCCGATGATGCCGAGAATGAAGCCGATGAACCCGGTGATCGGCATCAAACAGAACAGGAGACCCACGATCCCCAGAATCAGCGAGGCCAGGCCCATCCCGTTCTTCTCCGGATTTACGGGAGCTGGCGCTCCGAATCCCGGCCCCGACATCGGACGAGTCTGCTCTGTCCATTGATTTCCGTCCCACCAGCGCTCGACGCCCGGGCTATTGCCGTCTGCATACCATCCCGCTTGCGTGCTCATGTCTTGTCCATTCTCGACGGGGATTTGCTGGACTAATCGGCATGGGAGCGGGCGTTGTTAACACTTCCGTCCAGCGGAGCGTTTATGACGCGCCGCAGCTTTCCTCAGTTTCCGGATAGCGACCTCCAGCGCTTTTTACCCTGCGTTCGGTAGTGCTCGGCGAGTAGCTCTTCGATGCGTATCCACGGCACCCGTCGACGAAAGGCAGCGCACTGAGAGGACGGATTGGACCCGGAGGCTCGGACATCGGCGACCGCACTGCGCAGCACCTCCGGGTTCTCCCCAAGCGCTTCGGCAAGCCAGATCAACCCGGCTACGCACCTGAAGCGTTGGTAAAAATCACGAGCCGTGCCCGTGTGCGTTTTGCGGTTGTACGCGCCTGGACCGTTGTATTCGGTCAGCCATCTCTGCAGGTGTTCCTTCTGCGATTATTTCGACTCGCGCGACGCCGAGCTCAGTCAAGCACGATTCAACTGGCTCCATGAGCATCGCGCAGCCTTCGCAGCCGCATTGGGCCGAGCTCCCTCTTGGGACGAGATGGCGGGCAGAAAAGGCGCCCGCATCGTTGTGACTTCGGAGTTCGACGATATCGCCATGACGGAGCGTGGGCCGGAGATGGTCTCTTGGCTCGTCGAGCAACAGATCCTTCAACCGCGTGAATTCCGGCGGCACCAAGCTGTCGAAGGGCGACCTTGCGCTCACGTCTCTGTGCGCACAGTGGCCGCCCGCACGCCAGGAGATGCGCGACCACCTGGGACTGCTGTAGGAGCAGGTGACATCTGAACTGTGGTGCCGTCAGGCACTGCTGGAAGGATGGACCCCGTGCCCAAGCCCTATCCGAAAGAGTTCCGCGACGACGTCGTCCGGGTGGCCCGAAACCGCGAACCAGGCCAGCACCTGCGGCAGATCGCCGCGGACTTCGGCATCAACGAATCCTGTCTGACCAACTGGATGCGAAAGGCCGACGTCGAGGACGGCATCACTCCCCGGGACCGCCGCCAGCGAGAACGCCGAACTGCGCGAAGCGCGCAAACGCATTCGCCTGCTCGAGCAGGAGAACGAAGTGCTGCGCCGGGCTGCCGCGTATCTGTCGCAGGCGAATCCTCCGGGAAAAGGTTCTACCCGCTCGTGAAGCAGCTCGTCGCGGACGGGATTCCCGTCGCGGTGTCGTGCCGGGTCCTCGAGCTTGCCCGCCAGCCCTACTACCGGTGGCTCGAGCGCCCGGTCACCGATGCCGAGCTCGAAGAGGCGTACCGGGCGAACGCACTGTTCGACGCCCACCGCGAGGATCCGGAATTCGGCTACCGGATTCTGGTTGACGAGGCCCGCGATGCGGGTGAGTCGATGTCGGACCGCACAGCGTGGCGGATCTGCTCGACCAACAAGTGGTGGAGCTCCTTCGGTAAGAAACGTGGGTCCGAGAAAGGCCGTTCCGGACCGCCGGTGCACGACGATCTCGTCGGCCGCGTCTTCACTGCGGACGAACCGAATCGCTTGTGGCTCACCGATATCACCGAATACCGCACCGACGAGGGCAAGCTGTATCTGTGTGCGGTCAAGGACGTGTACTCGAACCGGATCGTGGGCTACTCGATCAGCGATCAGATGAAGTCCCGGCTCGCCGCGGCCGCCCTCGAATCTGCGGTGGCACGGCGAGGTTCGGCCGCCGGGTGCGTGGTCCACTCCGACCGCGGCTCGCAATTCCGTAGCCGGAATTTTGTCCGCGCCCTGAGCCGCCACGACCTGGTCGGATCGATGGGCCGGGTCGGGGCGGCCGGCGACAACGCCGCCATGGAGATCGTTCTGCAGGTCACACCGGCTGACACCACCTTGCCGCGCAGCATGCTGAAAAGTGTCACAATCGTTCTTCGCGCTCCTACAGAAAAACGTCCTCGACCGGCAGCGTTGGGCCACTCGCGAGCAGTTGCGCATCGCGATCGTCACCTGGATCGAGCGGACCTACCACCGCCGGCGACGTCAGCTCCGGCTCGGCAGATTGACGCCCGTCGAGTTCGAGACAATCATGACCACACCAGCCACACAGGCTGCGTGACGCTATCTGTCACCTGACCATGCAGCAGTCCCGACAGGCGGACCTTTCGCTTTGGTGGGCGAACCCCACATGTCGCAACGCACCTCGATCCCGCCCGAAGCAACTTCGCCAACGGGTCGTCACCCGCACCCATGGTTACCGTCGAGAGAGACAGCACCTACGCACGAACCAGTCCGAGACAGCTCCTCGAACGAGACGATTCGGCCAGTACTCGTCTGGAACGCGAACATACCTACTACCACCGACATGGGCATCAACCGGCAAAGCCCGTGGAGGCGTCGTCCCATGCGTGCCGGCTCGGGCATCTCCCTGATTGCCGCCTACGCCTGGACCCAATCACCCGGCTCGTGATTCATCGACTACAGGCTGTTCTTCCTGGTCGGGGATGATCACCGAATACTGGATCAAGTCGCGCTTGCTGCGCACGGAGCGGTCGGGCACTCGAAGCGAGAGAAGTCCAACCACATCTTCCCGAGCAACCGGAAACTTCTCGCTGTCCTCATCCTGATCTGCCACCAACGAGATAACGATTACACCTCGTTTCTCACTCTTCCCGAGGACTGCAACGTCCTTTCCTTCCGGAATAGCCTCCGCCGACAATATATTCCGCTTGTTCTCGCCAGTGAAATCTATACGAGGAGCAGCACGACGAGCGCGCTTGAAGATCGGTGCTTCGACTCCCAATTCTGGGATGCCCAGCATTCGCCCTGCGGACTGCCGCTGCGGCCAGACGATCGCCCAGTCCTGGATATATCCCTTGTCCGTCGCCGAGCCGATGAACGCGCGTAGCGGTTTGATGACGCCCATGTAGTCCGGATTCCAGATGTACCTATCGAAGTAGGAAAGGAAATCGGTAGCGGAAATAAGCCCGAGCTTTACGGCTTGAGTTTTTTTCACTCCATTATCGAGGTACGGAAGTTCGGCGTCCTGCGTTGCTCGTGTGAGCAATGGGAGCACCACGGTGTTCAGGTTTGCTTGATTCTCTTTCTTCTTTTCCCGAGGTGGGACCGACGACAACTGGTGGAACGTACCGGCGGAACCACGAGCGGCGATCACGGCGTTGAACATCTTGTTCCGCGCCGTAGGCTTAAGCCAGGGCAGGTGCTGACTCACCAACGGAGGGATCTGACGTGGCTCGACGATAGGCCTACCATCCTCGTCGAGCCCGGCATACTTACCGAGCTCATCGCGGAACGCTTCCTCGTCCAGAAGGAGCGCCTCGAATGCCTCGTATAGATCGACCGTATGGTCTCGGCGGATGTACAACCGAACGAGATCCTGATATCCCTGCCGGAACCCGAACCATCGCCCGGCCTGCATCAAGGTGTCTGCCTGCCCCGCTTTACGTCTGAAGTATGAGACCGTCAAGCCCTCTACCGTAAAACCACGACTGAGCTTCGTACCACCCACGAGGATTCGCCACACTTTTCCGGCGTCGAAATCGAGTGCTTCCTGTTGATCTTGCACACTCTTGTCCGAGTTGACAATAAGCACCGGACTACTGCCACTGCTCGTCATCTCCGCATAGGCAGCCGCGATGTAAGGCTTAACCTCGTCGAAAGTGGTCGGCACAGGCTCGGTTCCCGCACGCGCTCGCATGACAGGCAGGTAATCCTTGTCGAACAGCCTGCGAAGCCTGGAGAGGCCTTCACCAGAGGTGAATTTTCCTGTATTCCAGATTGATTCGACAAGCTTCGCCGCATCATAGTGGGCCGCGTTCTTCGTCTCCTCATGGACGAGCATCGTATGATGCCGATAGATTCTCCCACGCTTGGACTCTCGGTACTTCTTGAGTGCACCACTGAGCACCCATGCATCGACCGCCGCAGCCAGTTCAGCTTTACGCCGAACCTGATCGGAGTCCGGGTCACCCTCGATCTTCCGTACATAGGCCAACTCGTTCGAGGTTGCGGCGGTTTTCGTGACATTTTCCCAGTCGGGATCGACGTCGTGAAACTCCTGCACCCCCATGTATCCGTCAGGTCGGGGCAACGAGAGAACGAAGTCCGAGGGGAAAAGATCGCGTGCATCGTCGGGATCGATGAAGACGTTTGCGAACGGTGTCGCGGTGTATCCGACATATTGCGCACGTGGAACGATATGCATCATCTCGGTGATGAGACCGTTGATGGTCGTGCGCTCCTTCGACTTCTTCGGATCCTTGGTATTGACCGAGGCCAGATCCGACTCGTCGTCGATGATCAACGCCGGCAGCTCGTTGAGCATCGCTTGAAGCGGTTTCAGGTCCTTGATGAGTTTCTTGAGCGACGACTGGTTCTTTTTCACGACAGCGACATACGCGTCGGTATGGAAGAGGTTTTCTTTGGCATTCAGACTCTTGGTCTTGTCGTGGCGTTCGTATCGCAACTGCGACATGCCCTGCGGCAGACTCTTGTAATCGGAATGGTGAGTGGTGATTCGACGGATTCGCGCGACGCCCGGCTGGTTGAGAGCGACGTCCGTGTGCCGCACGAACCTCCCGCCGAGCCAGTCTTCGTCCTGTTGGTAATCGAGCCCTTTTGCAACCTCGGGGTCTGTGGGATCCTGCCCTGCCAGGACGTTCTCAACTCCCATCAGTTCCATATCGATCCGCCGCTGGGTCTGTGCGCGCAGAATCTCGATGGTTCCGGTCATCACGACCACGAGCCGGTAACCGGCATCGATCGCCTTGGCGACTACCCCGGTGAAGTTCGCGGTCTTTCCGCTTTGGACATAACCCACCACGAGACCCTTGGTCTGTTTGATCTCTGTGCGCGTTGGATCTGTCAGACGCTCCACGATGGCATCCGTGCTCTGGTCCAACGTTGTGATCGACGAGGCCGGCCACATTTTGACCCCGGCCAGATACTTTTCGTAGTCATCCCAGTAGAGGCTGCTACGCTCGCGCCGGGCCGTCTCGTACCAGGGCTCGAATTCCTTGGAGATGACAACGGTGCCTTCCTGATGAACAGGAATAAGCGCGCGCAACGCCTCTTCAGCTGTTGCAGACAGACCCAATGCGGCAGCGACGGCTCGCCGGCGCGCAATAGTTCCTGCCCCTGTCTCGGTGCCGTCCGGGTCGAACAGGACAATGTCGTTGCTCGCATCCCATTTCGCGAAGGCAAGTCGAAGCGCGATCATGGTCGGGTTGTTAACCGGAGCACGTTCGACAAAGTCGAGGAGATCCGCCTCGGAGACACGTTCTCCGGAGAAAGCCTCCAACACTGGAAGGAGTGGGCGGGGTTTCTGTTCGGCAAATCCCTGGAGAAGGTTACGAAGTGCGTCCGCCCATTGCGGTGCGGAGATCAGGTTGGTCGTCATGAATGCTCCTGGAAGATCTCGACCAGATCGGCGAGCGGTTCTGGCAATCGGTCAGGTTTGAAGTGGGTCAGATCTACTCGGTACGACAAATCGCCGAGCGACTCGTAATTCGGAACCACTTGCTTCAGCCGCTCTAGGGTAATTGCCGGAAAGCGATCATCGACGCTATATGCCCGATTGGGCGATCGTTTGGTCCAATAGTTGGCGTAGAGGCCACCGTCGCTGTCTCGCCAGCCGAGGACGTCGAGGCGATCGTCAACTTTCGGTCGGAATCCTTCCGCGAGCTCACGGATTCGGGACACCATCTGAGCGAGCGTGAGGCCGGACTCGTCATTACCGCGGGTAAGCATGATTGAGATCAGACTCAAAGGAACACCTCTCAATGGAACAAGCTGAGTGAACCCGCGCATCATGTGTCGACGATACTCATTGATTGTCGTTTTCACCTCTAGGTGCACATCGCTGAAGACGAAATCATGCTCCTCCGAAATCGGCCCCTGCCAGGCCGTAACGGCGTCCTTCGGGCCCAGCTTTGCAATCAGAAATTCGAGGACCATCAACTCACCGAACAGACCGATCTCCTGCTCGATACTGAGGCTCGTTTTGCTTGCGAATAGATTCTTGTGCTTCTTGACCGCCGCTGATACGGCGGCCGAAAAGTGCACATCACCAAGCTGCAGTTCATCCGCGATAGCAGTCAGGAGACCGTATACGCCATGAACGTTGCCTTCGACGTCGATCGTCAACTCCGCTAATTCGCCTTCGCTGGAAGCGATTCGGCGGAATGTGATACTTCGCAGCTTGGCGACGTCCGGTTCCGGCGGGACGAAGGGAGTCACCAATGACATCGTGCCGTGAACTGGCCGAAGGGCGAGCCGACACTCAGGAACTCCCGCAATGGGCAGCACCACAGGATTTCGGCCAGCCCAGAGTGCGTCGACGTTGTCGAAGGACAAGTGTCGCGCGTCGCCACTGGAGCTGCCTGCCGGGGACGACGGAATCATCCACGAGCTCCGCGCATCTCGTCTTCCAACTCGGCCGCAGCCCCTAAAATCCCACGCCACAATGCAATATCATCTTTGTCCTTGGGCCCTAAATGTGCCCCCTCGAATACATTGTGCGTGAGCAAAAAGAGGAGGGCTTTCAACATGGGAGCGTCGTTTAGACTCCCACCTTCCGGCGCGAAAAGACGGCGATATTTCGTGTTGATCCAGAGCGTACTCTTACTGAAATCGACATCGATGAATTCGCCACGCGGAAGGTTCTTCCACTGGATCTTCAGCTTCTCCGACCGCTTCAATGGAAGCTCGGACTTGATGGCCTTCCGAAGTCCGGGAGCGAATCCACGATCCGGTGAAATCACCGGATGTCGCTTCCGAGTGCGCCGGTTTCCTTCGGCGTACGTTTGTTCGGCATCCAAGAGGAACTGATCGAACGTGGTCCCGTCGCTCGACTTGGCCTTCGAGAGCGCATCCTTGAATGCCGGCTCGAATCGGAGTCCGGACTTCTCGGGGTTCATCGTAAGGAACGTGCCGATTGCTTTGGCGTCGTCGAGGACGACACGCGCGAGCTGACGTTTCGACGATGTATTCGCCACGGCCGACCACCCCCCGATCTGAAGAAGCCTGTCTGCTCTGTAGATGTAGAACCCCTGGAAGCTGTCTCCCGACTTCCCGAAAATGCGAAAGCCGGGGATATCCGTCTTCGGTGGCCAGATATGGCACGTCAGCTCGACGGACTGCGAACCAGACTTGGCGACGATCTTCTTGGGATATCCGGGCCGTCCACTACTTGCGTAGCCGAAAGGGTCGATGGCATGGACCGGCGTACCGACCGCTTCGTCCGCATACGCGAGATCGTCCACGAGAACGTCTATCTCGAGCGCGTGCTTCTGAATCAGCCGGTGGAATGTCACGCCCAAGTGGGAGCGAACGCTCCGCTCAGTATTGGCTAGCCACGTCCGCGCTTCGTCGGTGTTTGTGCCACGGTAGGTGCCACGGAGTGAAGTCCACACAATTGAAGTACCGCGGGTAGTTCCTACCACAGTTGCACGGTGCCGTTCGGCTGCCTTGGCAGCTCGGGAGGAGAGCCGATCGCAGGAGAAGTCTTTCGAGAACTTGGAACGGTGGATGCGACGCCCGACCGGTCCCGATCCCGGCGCCGAGGACCATACCGTCAGGACGTTGCTATGACTGAACGATGCCGCTTTCATCCCGACGCCGAAGTGCCCGAGATCGTGAGTGTCGTACTCCCGCTGGTGACCGAGTGTCATCGCCCGGTCGATCGCCTCAGCGTCCATGCCCTTTCCGTTGTCGATCACCTCGACCTGGACAAGGACATCGTTCTCGGTAAGGAGACGGACCGCGATGCGATCGGCACCCGCGTCGAGGCAGTTGTCGAGGAGGTCGGCAATCGCAGATTCGAGGCTATGGTGCGTCCCAAGACTCTTGACGAATCCCGCTTCGGGCTTGAGCTTGACCGTGTCGACAACGTCGTTATCCGTTGGCACTGTAACTCCCGTACTTCTCGACGCTGAAGCAATATGACGTCCTCGACGGAGAGGCGATCCCTGCATCGAGGCTGCCGACTTCGTAACGAAGATCTTCATATGACGCACAGAACCGATTGCCCCGGCTCCCGCGTTGCCGCGGCCACGTCCCGCGCGCGATCGTCACTAACGCAAACCCCCAAACTTCTGCTTTCACCTGCACGACCTCATCTACATACACTCATGCATTCAGTCGCCCTACTTCCAGATTTCGTTACCGTGTGAGCAATCCCGTTCGCCACAGTAGCAATCACATTTACCAAGAGACGCCAGCCTCCAGCAGGGCTGGGCATCTTGTGATGAGCGTGCGGGAACTGTTCAAGAACAGACGCCTGTCGCTCCGCGGGTCCATCCTCACTCCGTTGGCGTCATGAAGCCCCTCGCAATCGGTAAGGCTGTACGATCTCGATCCACGTAACCCAACCCATGCGGGACTGCGGCACGACTCCTCGCAAGCGCCGGCCCGCGCATCCGCCGGCCCGCGAATCGGGAGCAGTACGGGTAGAGCGGATACCCTATCCCGTACTACGGGATCCGTGACCCACGCCCTCTGCCTGCGGTCGGAGGGCACAGAGGTTCATGTCTGCCGCCGCAGCTACAGTGCTCGCTGTGAGAGAAGCGATCGAGGCCATTCTTGAGCTCCAGGACGAATACACCCCACAGAAGACGCCTGCGATGGACCGGCGGCGGGAATTGATCTCGGGCGTCGTCACCCAGGAATTGCGTAGTTTCCTCGAGACACACCCATCCCTCTCACCATTAGAATGGTCGGTACAGGGACGAAATGGGAGCGGTTCCAATGCCGGAGTTCCCTGGATTCGCATCTACGACCCTGAGAAGAGCCCGAGCGCGACCGTCGGAACGTATATCGTCTACCTCTTCAGTCAAAAGGGCGCCTCGGCCTACCTTGTGCTGATGGGCGGAACGTCCCAGTGGAGCGAAGCTCGCCAGAAGTTTCTCAGTCGACCTCCTGCTGAGGTGGCAGCGAAAGTCGAGTGGGCGCGGTCGGCGCTTGCTGTTGAAGATACTGACGGTCTCCTCACATCCATTTCCCTCGAGTCGGACTTCGACACTCCGCGCGGATACGAGCGTGGCGCTATGTACGCAATCGAATATCCCAAGGGCGCCGTTCCTGGAGACGCTGAGCTGAAGGAGGACATCGTCCGAATGGCGCGACTTCTGCAGCGCCTATATGCGGTCGAGCCTCCGTTGGGACGTTCCGACGATATCCCGGAAATTTCGGATGCAGTTCTATCAGCAACGCAGGCGGCAGGAAATACTCGCAAGACTCGTGCCCGCGGTCAGGGATTCGCCTTGTCTCAAGCTGCAAAGGTAGCGATCGAGGAGCACGCAGTAGCGTTGGTAACCAAGCACTTCGAGGATCTCCGATATTCGGTCGACAACGTCGGTGCCACGGAATCGTACGATCTCGTAGCGACCAAGGATGGGACACCGATCCATGTAGAGGTCAAGGGCACAACTTCCTTCGGCCAGCAGGTAATTCTAACCTTCAATGAGGTTGAGCATCATCGAGATGTGTACCCGCACAACGCGCTGGCAATCGTGCACTCGATCGTCTTGGATCGAAGCGTCGAGCCGCCTGTCGCGTCTGGTGGCGTACTGGTCGTAGAACAACCCTGGGCGATCGATCAGACCGACCTAGTGCCGATCTCCTATAAGTATTCGACTGGGCTCGGATGATACCGTCGATTGCAGGCCTCGTCGCCATCACACCAATGGAATTCGAACCCATTTGCCTGCGGTGGTTGGACCGTGTCACTGATCCATCGGTCGGCTCGCTCGCCCATTCGGAACGGTAATGCGAGATGGTCGTCTACCACTTATAGCGCAGGAACCATTCCGAGCCGACCTGATCCTCGTACGGACGCTTCGCACCGGGTGCGCGAACGTCGTACTGACGGACAGGGCTGACGAAAGCTGCTTCGGCTAGGGCACGCTCTCCGAATACGTCTTCCTCGAGCACGGGGCACACTGGGCGATCGGTGCGCTGGCGCTCATCCTGCTGTACTCGATCGGTCACCACGTCAGCGAGATCGTCACCGGCCTGACCGGCGTGTTCCTGATCCTCGCGGCTCTGATCACCAGCATCATCCGGAACAAGAACAACCCCGATGACGAGGCGACCACGGACTCGGATGAAGATCCGCAGCCCGAGACGGTCGCCGTCAACGTCTGATCAGTTCCACGTGTGGGCAGCCGGACGGGCCGGCTGCCCACACGCATCTCCGCCGAAAGGAGTCGGCCGTAGGGCCGGACACGCCATGCCTGCACTTCCCCCCGGAGCGGACACAGTCATCCATGACGGCACCGCGACCTTGTCGGTGACCGGCGCACGTCAGGGCACAGTCGACCTGATGGCCTTCCAGCTGACAGTCGACCAACGTGTGCGAAACGACAACGACTTCATCTTCTTCAACCAGCCCAAGTCCCCCGAAGGCGCGGTTCGACTCATCGGTGCAGATCGAATCTCGTTGGATCTATCGTTTATCCCCTCACACATCCACGCCCTGTCCATTGCGGTCGCTCTGGACGAGAGCGTGAGCGGAAGCCTGGCAACGGTTCCCGGACTCGACGTCACCCTCGAACAACCGACCGGGCTGGTTGTTCAGGCACCTGCCAGCGGATTGCGCACCGAACGTGCAGCCATCCTGATGGAGGTCTATCGTCGCAACGGGACGTGGAAGGTCCGCAACGTCTCGCAGGGATGGAGCACCGGACTCACGGCGCTCGCCACGAACTACGGCGGGGACGTCAGTCAACCGGCACCGCCGACGCCAACCCCCGCGCCTACCCCTTCCCCCGCGCCTACTCCTCGTCCCACGCCGACACCCGCCCCGACGACAGAGCGTCGCGGGGTTCCGCCGTCCCGGCCGCGTGTGCAGCCGCCGGCAGCACCGCCGGTCACTCTGTCCAAGATCACCCTCGACAAGAACACTCCCTCGGTGAGTCTCGTGAAAGCCGGCGAGGAGCAGGGTCTCATGCGAGTGAACCTGAACTGGACCACCAGGGATCCGGCAAGGGGTTCCTGGGTCGCCTTGCCGGTGGAAACGGCATCGACCTCGATCTCGATTGCCCGTACGAAATGGCAGATGGGCGCAAGGGTGTCATCCAGGCTCTCGGCGAGGCATTCGGATCGCGGTACGACTATCCGTTCATCGAGCTTGATGGCGACGACCGCACAGGTTCCGTGGCAGATGGCGAGAACTTGTACATCGACCTGTCGAATCCGTGGGTCTTCAAACGCATCCTGATCTTCGCGTACATCTATGAGGGCGTACCGAACTGCGCGGCCGCGGACGGTGTGGTCACGCTCTACCGAACGTCAGGATCCGAGATCGAGGTTCGTCTGGACTCCGGCGACAACCGTGCTCCGATGTGCGCGATTGCGTTGCTGGAGAGCAAGAACGGACAGATCGACATCAATCGCGAAGTCCGTTACATCAAGGGCGACCAGTCCCACCTCGACAAGGCATACAAGTGGGGAATGCGTTGGACGCCGGGCAGTAAGTAACAGCTCCCGAGAGGGGACTGCCACTGACGCATTCGATCCCGCTGTAGCCGAACTTTCTCGGCTACAGCGGGGCTCAACGCGGTGTCCAGAGGAATCGGATGATGTCCAGGGTTGAGGACCCACGCACCGGATCCCGACCGACTTCTCGATCCGCCACGTTCAGCGCGTCCGTCAGCGCACCCGACAAGCCGTCCGCCGAGAGCATCATCGATCCGAGATCGGGGACCTGGAGAGACGCGTCGCCCACCACCTCGGGAAGCTGTGGGGGTGTCACCTGGCGTAGCAGGTCGTCGACCCACTCGACATCACGCTCGGGTTCGAGCAGTCGACTCAGAGGCTCGATATCGATCCCCGTTATGACACGACTGACATCCTGTAGCGCAGGAACATTCACAAAATTGATCCGGGGCGGCGTGAAGACGTGCACGACGTCACTGAGCATCTCTGTCGCACCGTTCGAATTCGTTGCGACGAGCCTGAACTGCCCAGAATTCTGAAGGGTTACCTGGAGCGAATCAGGGGCGCTGACTCCCAGATCGTGAACCGTGCCCCACGGCGTATGCAGTACCAATGCTTCCTGCCCCTGGACCTGCCATCGAACGGTGATCGACTGGCCGGCGAGTCCGTGGGCGGGTTCCACGTGCAAGCCGGCGATCTTCGGAAACTCGATGAGCGCGGTGTACCGAGCGTAGAAGTACCGGTACCACTCTTCGGCCGAAGGTCGTCGGTCCCGATCGCCCCCCAGGGCCGCGGCGAACATCTGCACGCCCGTGGAGTCGATCTTGCCCTGAACCGCAGACAACTTCGGATCGATACGCATCGATGCACCGAGCACGTTGTACAGCAACACGGCAAGCTTGAAACGATCCGTCTCGACGTCCTGCTCGCGCGTTGCGTTCGCTCCCCTAGCCTCGGGCGGACGCATTCCGGGAGAGGTCGCCTGCGCCAGCGGCGGAGATTTCGACGCCACCCGGACGGGATCCGTGTCGATCAGCATGACGGGGTTGTCGCGCGCGTCGCTGTACAACACGTTCGTCAGGCTGAGATCCCCGTAGACCATCCCGTTCCGATGCAGAAGATGGAAGACGCGGGAGAGCCATGCGCAATAACGCAGCCGGGTCTTGACGTCACCGGCCTCGACGACGAGGGATGCCCCGGACTTCCTGGCATGGACGGGGTTCGCCAACCAGTCGATGCTTCGCATGACCGACGTGGTTCGTTCGACCTGTGCGATCGAGGCTTCCATGAAGTCCTGCGGAACGATACGCATCAGAAAGCCGACGACGTCACGGCCATTCGTCACGACCTCGCGTGGCCATGTCGTGAACCGGTCGAGGACCTCGCGATCCTCCTGAGACATCGCAGCTCTGTGTGCGATGAGCACATGCAGGTTCTGGATCTCAGTGTGCCCCGGGGACTTGAACTCCTTGAACGCGCATATCTGTTCCGAGAAGAGGGAATTCGGAGTGTCGACCTCGTAGACCGTGCCGAATCCACCCGAACCGAGTTCCCGGTGAACCGTCAGACTTGCTCTGTCGATCGGCACGAACAACCCCTCCTCCCGATCCTCGTACCGTCCGACTCAGTGGGATCGACCGGCCGCATAACCCATGCTCTCTGTGATCGGACTGACGCGGTTGTCGATCCATCGGGCGACGTCGGGCTGATCTGCTGTCGCAACCTCGTCCAGGAAGCGACTGCAGACGAGGGTGATCCGATCGGACGCGTCTGCGGGATCCGCAACAGTCCGCATGGGTCCGAGCTCTTTGTGAACTCGAAAGTAGACCTCGTTCGCATCCTCTCCGACAAGCCAGAGGAGAACCGGCCAGGGAGACCGTCGAACCCTCTCCTTCTCGATCCTTCCGGTCGACGCAACCACCAAGGTCATTCCGGTATGCGACTCGCTCGGTTCGTTCCGACCGCTGTGCGGGATCGTCCCTCGCAAGATTGCATCGGGACCGGAGCCGACCTCCAGTGGCTGGTGGGAACTGTCGAACACAAGTCTTCCGCCCCTCAGGACCACGAGCCGGAAGACGCCGTCTAGATGCGGTTGGGACAGCATGCGGTCGGACAGTGCGGTCAGCGCCGGGACGACAACGGCAGGGTTCCAATCGTCACCCGGTAGATCGAGGACGAGGTCGGTACGCAGCAATGGATCGACATCGATGTCGAACGATAGGTCGGACACGCGCTACGCCTTTCAGATCCTGGTCGGATCGGGCAACGGGTCCACCAATGTCCTGGTAGCAGTGCCACCTCGCGGTGTAGGCCGTCCGTACTCACCGTTCCCGGTGCCACTCTTGTCGAGGGTGACCGACGCAGCAGTCGGCCGCGGAGGCATACCGGCCGGCGGCATTCCCACGGTTCCGGTCCCTCCGAGCGTCGCAGCCCAGCTGTTCAGCCGCTCCGACGCGGTTTCCTTCGCGTGGTCGGTCCAACGCTCAAGCGCTGCGTCGATCACATCGACCTGGTGCGCAACTACTGCGTCGTTGATCTTCAACACCGCCGCTTGCTGCTTGTCGATGCGATCCTTCTCGGCCTCCATCTGAGCGTCCGTCCGGAGCTTGTCCCGCTCACGCTTGGCGTCGATGTCGGCGGTCGCAGCCGCCACCTCTACTTCTTCCTGCTTGGCCAGTACGTCGTCGTAGGCGGTCTGCTTGCCCAGATTGGTGAGAACCTTGAAGATCACGGGGAGCAGTTCGAGACACATGAACAGTGCGGCCACTGCGTAGCGTGCCGCGGCTGCCGTGCTGTCTCCTGCCGAGAGATCGTTCAGTGCCTTGAGACGAGCGATGATGCCCTGGTTCGCCTGTTCCAGCTGATAGCTCGTGTCCTGCGCCGACGAGATCTGCTCACGAAGCTGGGCGACCGTCTGTTCGACGATCGGAAGTTCGACCTCGGCGTCTGCGATCCGCCGCTCACTCTCTTCCAGGAGAGTGCCCTCGAGCTCGGATGCCAGTCGCGCCTTGTCGCCCTCCTTGGCCTGGACCTCACCGAGGGTCTCCTCCCAGCGAGCCTTGGCTTCGTTCGCAAGACGTTTCTTCTCCAGACACATATCGGCACAGCCCGCTATTCCAGTTCCACCGCTTCCTTCTTCCTCAGCAATGGCCAGACCCTGGAGCCTGTCGTAATCGGCCTTCTGCTCGGCCGCCTCTTCGTTCAGTGCGTCGATCTCGGCCTGCACGGATTGAATCTTCGGGTTGGCCGCCGGGTCCGCCGAGGGACCGGCATTGATCAGAGCACGCAGCTCTGCCAACTCCGATTCTGCTGCCGTAAGGTCCGCAGAAGCAGTCGAATTGTTCAGGTCGGATCGGAGTTGTTCCTGCGCCGCGAGAATGTTCCGGTTCAACTGAGCTTCGATTTCGGACTCGAACACCTTGAGCATCAGCGGAGTCGAAATGACGACGCCAATGATGACAGCGAGCACCACTCGGGGCGCGGCCAACATCACCAGCTTCTTCATACTTCGTTCCTGGGACAACCCCAGAACGAGCATCCGGTCGAGATTGAGGATCGCGACGCCCCACACCAGTCCCGCGACGAGAGCGAAGAACCATCCCGCTGTAACGCCAGTGATATAGAGGGCGTACGCAGCCGAGATTGCCGCAAAGAACGCGGTCGTCAGCAGGACTGCACCCATCGCCACCTGCTTGGGAATCTGTCCCGGCAGCTGCCGCAGGACATCGATTCGCGCGCCGGCAAGTCGTGCGAGGAACAGGGAGAAAGGACTCATGCGATTTCCGTTCAGAACAGCGAGATTGCTTCTCGAACCATCAGGTACGAGAGGTCGATGATGGACACTGCATGCTTCGACTCATCGTCGAGACCTGACATGCCATAGCAGTGCGGAGGGGAATCCGACGACCAACAGCGATATGCAGGCCATCATGGCGATAGCCGACGACATCTGCCACAGACGTAGATAACCGACGGCCGAATAGCACGGCCACGCAACAGAAGTAGTGGTGAAGCGTTGGATCGTTTCGCAAGGACCATACGAAGGCGAACTCGGAGCCGACCCGTAGATCGCCTCTGGAATGACTGTGTCCAGATCATTCGTGTCCGCTTCCACTGTTGCAACCGTCGGAGCCGCCATCGCCCTCAGGTCGTTCGCGAAGAACACCTGCGTCAGCGGGATCGACATCGCCACCGCGAGTATGCAAACCAGCAGAACATGGCCGCAACGCTCACCACGAAAACGTTCGACGTCCAACTTCATCACTGCAACGGCCCTCTGGACCTCACGATGGAAGAAGCGAAACAGGTAGGCGCCCCAGAGCAATCCGATTACACCCAGTGGACGCCAGAGGATTCCTCCAATCGCCCCCATCGTCAATACCGGAATGCATGCCACTACGACAACACATGCCTTCTCCGAGTCGAAGAAGGTGTCTCTGAAGACATCCCGGAACCACGACTCGAGCCCGGACTTCCTAACCTGTGGGGGCCCAGAGTGCGACGCCGGTTCGGTCATCGAGAAGTCTCCTCCTTCCGAAGGAAACCTGAGCTGCGAAGTTCAATGCGGTGGGCGGCTTCATCCATGACTGCTTGAGCGCCCGGGCGACTTCGCCGTCTCCCGCTCCGAACGCGTCACCGACACCATCCGTGCATGCGAGGAGCAGCTGTCCCTCGAGCAGAGTGAACTGCCCCGGCCGCACGGAGGTACTGACGCGCAGCGGCAGGGCCGACGTTCGATTGGTGGCAACGTCTTCTGCAACGGCCTTGCCTCCGAGGACGGGGATCCATGCCGCCTCGTCGTCTGTAGACACGTCTGTCAGCCACAAGGAGCTGTCGCCGATGCCCGCATAGCGCACCGTCCACGAACCGGAAACCGACACCTTGTCCACGACGACAAGGATCGCTGTCGTTGCCATTACCTCACGGACCCCGGCTGCTGACGCATCCGACATCCCGAGGTTCGCGGCAGCGGCCGTGACAGCGTCGGACGCAACCTGGAACGTCTCGGTCCACCACTCGCTGTCGCTCGCCATCGCACCATCCATTGCGCGATCGACCAGGCGATTCGCAGCTGCTTCCGCGGCAATGTGAGACTGCGGAGCACTACCGACACCGTCACATACGGCGACGGCGAATCGATCGGTATCCGGCGAGTACCGCACCGCGTACGCATCTTGACGAGGCGATCCGTCGCTGCGATGCATGAGTCCGCGTACCGACGCCGCCCTGAGCGACCATCCGAAGCAATCGAACGCGTCGCACATCGAATCCGGCGGCATCACCGAGCGAAACGGCACCCCACCTCCGAGCTCGGTGTATGCGCGCCCCGGGTCACCTACCGTGTACGGCTCAGGATGCTTGAGATCGATCGTTCCGCGCTCATGCGAGTTCCCTCGCAGAACGTCGCTCACACCATGTCCCAAGCGGGCGCCTGCTGGAGAACATGCTCTGTCCCAGCCTTCTCCAAGCTCACGCGCGGCATTCCGTCTGCCGCCGACTGGGTCGAACTCACAACGGACTGAACGACGATCTTGGCAATCGCAGCCATGGCTTCGGCGCGCCCCAATCCCTGACGGGCGATAAAGTAGTAGCTCTCCCCGCGCTTCTTGGGGAACGTGATCTCCTTCAGGATCTCACCGTTCGCATCACCGAAGCCGAAGGGAATGATGTTCGGAAACGGCTTGGCCATCGTCAGATCCTGAAAGGCCCGGCGCCATTCGTGGTCGTCGTCGGTCGGGCGACCGTCCGTCACGAAGAACACCATGGGCCGATAGACGGCGCCACCGGACTCCGCCTTGAGCAACGGAAGATCTCGCTGAATCTGGTCCTTCAACGTCTGGAAAGCTTCCACGTAGGACGTCGCGCCTTCCTCCTCCAATAGGTCACCGCGCCCGATCCGCTCGTCGTGAGCGAGATCCATCATCGGAATGACCACACGCGCATCGGTGCTGAAGCTGATCAGGGAGACACGGGCGATGTCGGCCAGGATGGGGCTCTTCAGCATCTCGTTCTTCAAATCCCGAAGAGCTTGATTGAGAGCCGGCATCTCCTCCGCCATCGAGTACGACACGTCGAACACCAGGTAGAACGGCGCCAGAGCAGCCGGGACTGCTGCACGATCCGGTGACAGATTCGGTCACGCAGCCTGTGTGGCTGGTGTGGTCATGATGGTCTCGAACTCGACAGGCGTCAATCTGCCGAGCCGGAGCTGACGTCGCCGGCGGTGATAGGTCCGCTCGATCCAAGTCACGATCGCGATGCGCAACTGCTCGCGTGTGGCCCATCTCTGCCGGTCGAGGACGTTCTTCTGGAGCAGCGCAAAGAACGATTCCATCGCGGCATTGTCGCCGGCCGCACCCACCCGACCCATCGATCCGACCAGGTCGTGGCGGGCGAGGGCGCGGACAAATTTCCGGCTGCGAAATTGCGATCCACGGTCGGAATGAACCACACATCCGGCAACCGAGTCCCGCCGTGCCACTGCCGATTCGAGGGCCGTGACAGCCAGACGGGATTTCATCCGATCGCTGATCGAGTAGCCGACGATCCGGTTCGAGTACACGTCCTTGACCGCACACAGGTAGAGCTTGCCTTCCTCGGTTCTGTGTTCGGTGATATCGGTGAGCCACAAAGTGTTTGGAGCATCCGCGGTGAAGACGCGGCCGACGAGATCATCGTGCACCGGCGGCCCGGAGCGGCCCTTCTTCGAGCCACGTTTCTTGCCGAACACACTCCACCACCTGTTGGTCGAACAGATCCGCCACGCCGTGCGGTCCGACATCGACTCGCCCGCATCGCGGGCTTCGTCGGCGAGGAACCGGTAGCCGAACTCCGGGTCCTCGCGGTGGGCGTCGAACAGGGCGTTCGCCCGGTACGCCTCCTCGAGTTCGGCGTCGGTGACCGGGTCGGCGAGCCACCGGTAGTACGGCTGGCGCGCGATCCCAGAACCCGGCACGTCACCGCGACGGGAATCCCGCCGGCGGCCAGCTCGCGGACGAGCGGGTACATCATTTTCCCGGAAGATTCGCCTGTGATAGATACGCCGCGGCCCGCCGCAGCACTTCGTTCTCCTGCTCAAGCAACCGGATCCGCTTTCTCAGCTCGCGGTTCTCTCTGGACTCCTCGTTCGTCGTCCCTGGCTTGGTGCCGTCCTCGACGTCGGCATTCCTGAGCCAGTTGGTCAGGCAGGATTCGCTGATGCCGAAGTCGGCGGCGATCTGCCGCAGGTGCTGACCTGGTTCGCGGTTGCGGGCCACGCGGACGACGTCGTCGCGGAACTCTTTCGGATAGGGCTTGGGCACGGGGTCCATCCTTCCAGCAGTGCCTCACGGCACCACAGTTCAGATGTCACCTATCCGTGCAGCAGTCCCGCCTGTTCGACCTGCACGTTCATGTTCGACACCACTTGCCTCCTTGTTACGAGAACACGCCCGTCCGAGACGGGCACACAGACGTATCGATTGACCGTCCGTTAGAGTTACGAACGAACATCGTCGCGAGAATCACTCTTCACACCCAGCTCGAATGGGACTAGAGGACGGTTTCGCTCGGCCCGCGGCGGGTCACCGACCGGGTTAGGGTCACTCCCGTGAGCACGCAAGTCGATACAAGTGCGACAGCATCCAACGAAGGTCATCCGAGTCGACGCCACCTCTCCGTCTTCGGCCTCGACTTCGTCGGCCTCGTCGTCGCCCTGTTTTTCTTCGCGTGGAGCCTGAGCCCCTCCCTCATCCCCCGCGAGTGGTACTACCAAGGGTTGATCAGCGGCGCGACGGGCATCGTCGGGTACGGCATCGGTGTCCTCGTCGCCTTCCCCGCGCGGCGATGGATCGCTCCACGCCTCACGTGGTGGCGACGTCGTCACACGGTCCGGCGCATCGCCGAGGTGGTGGTCGCTCTCGCCGCGGTGGGAACGCTTCTGGGGAGTCTGTTCGCTGCGGCGGGATGGCAGAACGAGGTCCGCGCCCTCATGGGCATCGAGGCCACGACGGGCTTCGCGTATCTGCGCACCGGGTTGGTGAGCGTCGCGATCTTCGCCGCCCTCCTCTACATCGCACGTGGATTGCGGTGGGTCGGACGACGCTTCGCGGAGTTTCTCGCGACCCGCCTTCGTGTTCCGGTTGCTGCGGCCGGCGTTCTCGCACCGGTGATTCTCGTGCTCGCGGTGGTCGTCTTCGTCGACGAAGTTCTCCTCGCGAGCAGCTCGGTGGCGGCACGCATCGTGTTCGCCGACGACAACAACAGCACAGATCCCGGCGTGGAGCAGCCTCGGATTCCCGAGCGGTCGGGCAGCCCGGCGTCTCCGTCGTCGTGGGAGAGCCTCGGTCGTCAGGGACGCACGTTCGTCGCAGGCGGGATGACCGCCGAGCAGCTGACCGAGCTGAACGGCACTCCCGCGCTCGAACCCATACGGGTGTATGCGGGGCTCGAAGCCGACGGCACCACCGACGAACAGGTGCAGCTGATCCTCGACGAACTCGACCGTACGAAGGCATGGGAACGCGAGATCCTCGTGGTCGCCGGTACCACCGGGACCGGGTGGGTGAATCCGTTCGCCGCCGACTCGATCGAGATGATCTACAACGGCAACTCGGCGATCGCCGCGATCCAGTACTCGTTCCTGCCGAGCTGGATTTCTTTCCTCGTCGACGGTTCCGCTGCCAAGGCCGCCGGTAACGCACTGATCAACGGGGTCCACGAACGCTGGTCGGAACTGCCGGAGGATCAGCGACCCGAGCTGGTGGTCTACGGCGAAAGCCTGGGATCTCAATCCGCCGAGGCGGCCTTCGACGGCCTCGACGACATGCGCAGCAAGATCGACGGCGCGCTGTTCGTCGGCCCTCCGAACTCGAACCAGCTGTGGCGCAGCATCGTCGACCATCGAGATCCCAGCAGCCCCGAGGTCCTTCCCGTCTACGAGGACGGCGTCGCGGTGCGGTTCGCCTCCGACGTTCAGACGCTCGAAGACCAGCGCGGACCGTGGAGCGACCCGCGGATCCTGTATCTGCAGCACGCGTCCGATCCGGTGGTGTGGTGGGGACCGGGACTGCTGTTCGAGCGACCCGACTGGCTCGCCGAACCTCCGGGCTCGGATCGCTCACCGTCGATGCGGTGGTACCCGATCGTCACCTTCGCTCAGGTCGCGGCCGACATCATGGTCGGCACGTCGCCGCCCGTCGGTCACGGGCACAACTACGAGGACCTCATCCCCTACGGCTGGGCCGCGGTGACGTCCCCCGAGGGATGGACGTTCGCCGACACCCAGCGCATCGCCGATGCCGTCGAACAATTGAACACCGCGGACGAGTAGACGAACACGGCACGCATCCTGCTCGTCTGCTACCTTCTCCATCACGGCTTCGCATTCCGTCACCTCGCCCTGCCCTCCTGCGCACCTTGGGTTCCGACGAAAGCGACCGCCGATGACCACGACCCTCGATACACCACCCGCGCTTCCTGAGCCCGAACCGTCGTTCCCGGCTCGGTTGAAGGACGGCACCTTGCGATGGCTAGGACGGTTCCATCCGGTCGGTCTGGCCGTCGCGCTGCTGTTCTACTGCTGGTCGCTGTCACCGTCCCTGCTTCCACGCCCCTGGTACCTGCAGGGCGTCGCGACCGGCATCAGCGTCGTCACGGGTTACGGCATCGGTGTACTCGTCGCATGGATCGTCCGCAAGTGCGGTGTCGAGACGAACTGGTCGGCGACCGTGAAGAAGGTCGGCTGGTATCTGCTCGCACTGGCCGCCGTCGTGGTGGGGCCGACCTTCCTCGTCCTCGGCTCGTGGTGGCAGGACATCAGCCGCGAGCTCGTCGAGATGGAACCCGGCAGTAGCTGGGACTATCCGGGTGTGCTGTTCGTCGCCGTGCTCGTGGCACTGCTTCTGCTCGTGATCGGTCGTGGTCTGCGTCGCGTGGCACAGTGGGTCACCGCGCTCGTCGTCCGCGTGTTGCCGGCCCCTCTGGCGCGGATCGTGAGTGTCGTGCTGGTGGGGCTCCTCGTGTTCTGGGCGGTCGAGGGTCTGCTGTCGGTCCAGATCGCGCGTATCGCCAACGGCTCGGCGATGGCCGTCGACGAAGGCACCGCCGACGGAGTCGAGCAGCCGCAGGCGCCGGAGCGATCCGGCTCCGACGCGTCGCTCGAACGGTGGGATTCGCTGGGACGTGAAGGGCGCACGTTCGTCGCAGGTGGCCCGTCTCCGGAGGAGATCACCGCGGTGACCGGTGAACCCGCAATGATGCCGATCCGGGTCTACGCCGGTTACCGCTCGCTGGACAGCCTCGACCGCTACACCGAGTTCGACGAGATGGAGGTACTCGCGTCCCATGTCGTCGCCGAACTCGATCGCACCGGCGCCTTCGACCGGGAGTACCTGGCAGTGGCCACGACGACCGGCCGGGGCTGGGTCAACCAGGACGTCGCCGCCGCACTGGAATACCTTTCCGACGGCAATTCAGCCATCGCGGCCATGCAGTATTCGTTCCTGGCCAGCCCCTTGGCCTTTCTCGCCGACCGGGTCTCGCCGCGCAATGCAGGTCGTGCGCTGTTCGAAGCGGTGTACGCGAGGTGGAGTGTTCTCGATCCGACTACCCGGCCGAAGCTGCTCGTCTTCGGCGAGTCGCTGGGTTCGTACGGAGGTCAATCGGCCTTCGCCGGCGTGCAGGACATGATCACCCGAACCGACGGCGCACTGTGGGTGGGCACACCGAATTTCACGGAGCAGTGGCGACGCATCACCGATTCGCGCGATCCGGGAAGTCGCGAAATTCTTCCGGTGATCTACGGCGGGCAGAACGTGCGATTCGCTGCGACTCCCGACGACCTCACCGATCTCGACGGCCTGCGCGACTGGGAATCTCCCCGCATCGTGTACTGGCAGCACCCCAGCGATCCGATCGTGTGGTGGTCCTCCCAGTTGGTCCGGCACCGCCCGGATTGGCTGCGCGAGGAGCGCGGCGCCGACATCGACAAGGGGATGTCGTGGATTCCCTTCGTCACCTTCTGGCAGGTCACCCTGGACATGGTGTTCGCCGCCGAAGTACCGGGCGGCCACGGCCACACCTACACCGCCGAGGCGGCGTTCTTCTGGGCGGACATCCTCGGAATCGAAGACGAATCGCGGGTGGCGGCTGTCTTCGACGCACTGTCGGATGGGTGACGACGCGAATTCACCCTCATTTTTAATCCGACGGATCGAGTTTCCTTCACATTTATTTCCCCACCCCGTGATAGAACGTCGATATTGCTTGTGAATCGACACAGGAATGCGAACCGGAGTATGTCGATTCACGGGTACAGATAGTTCGTCGACGCGGCCCCTGCCGCGGAGAGGTGTCGCATATGTGCACGTGAGCGGTGAGAGCGGCACCCCCTAGGCACACACGAAAGATCCCCGAAGGAAACACCTTCGGGGATTCTTCGCTGCCCGAATATTACTGGCCGCTGAGGCTGCTGATGCTGCCGATGAGCTCCATGAACGGGCCGAGCAGCTTCGCCAGCTCGACGAGGGCCTGAAGTTCTTCCATGGGGGACTCCTGTCGCAAGGGGGAATTATGTGCAACGAGACTCGTTGCGCATCAATAAATATCAGGAATCCGTGCACTTCGCTGAAGAAGGGGCGTGAAAAGACGCACTGTAACGTTCCCGGTCGATAACCGATGCTACCGAGTTGTTTCAGTAAACATCCGTCGCTGCGATCGATCGCATATCCACGCGACCGGGCGTGATTCCGCGGCGCTCCAGCTCCTCCCAGAGTCCCGACAGGGCCGCGACCGGGTCGAGGTAGTACTCCGATTCCCGCACCCGCCAGAACTTCCAGCCGCTGCGGTGCAGTTCACGCTCCCGCTCCAGATCGGCGTTCTGTCGGTCGGGGCTGGTGTGCCACTGCTCGTCGTCGCAGGCGACTGCAAGCTTGCCCGCCTCCCCTGTCACGACGAGATCGATGAAGTGACCGTTCACCTCGACCCGCGGATTCACGTGATAGCCGCGGGCGGCGATGTCGAGGAAGACGTCCTGCTGGAAGAGGCTGTCGAACGCCTCGTGCCGCTCGTCGCGCGTCACGCCGTCGGGCATCGGCTCGGCCGGCCGCGGGGACGTCGTCCGCATGTGGGTGAGCAGCGAGTACCGCAGGTCGGCGCGACGCAGCGTGTCGATGGTTCTCGAATGGAACAGCCACAGCTGGTCCTGGGCACGCGAGGCGGCGACGTTGAACCGTCGCTGGTATTCGGTCCGCGTCAATGCGGCGATGTTCTGTTCGGGCGCCACGACCATCGACAGGAACACCACGTTCCGCTCGTCGCCCTGGAAGTCCGGGGGCGTGCCGACGCGGAGCCTGCGTTCCTCCCACTGCTCTGGGGTGAGTCGCTCGAGCAGTTCGTTCTGGATGATGTCGACCTGCAGCTGCCCCTGCAGCACCACGACACCGAAGGTCTTGCCGTCGTAGGCGGGGTCCTCGACGCACTTCACGAGCGTGTCGACGAGGGCGTGTGCCTCGGCGTAGTTCGTCAGCGTCGAGTTCTGTCCGGTGACGGCGCCGTCCTCGACCAGCGTGGTGCGCAGCGGCTGCAGACGATCGGAGCCGTACTGCCGCATGGGCACGAGCGGGTCGTCGGCGTAGAACTGGTCGCTCGACCACGCGATGATCTCCGGCATCGACCGGAAGTGCTCGCGCAGCCGGACGATGCTGCCGAACCGCGACCGCAGCAACGAGAACAGACTCGAGCGCGGAGTGAAGCTGTCGCGCAGGTAGTTCGGGATGTCGGGCAGATACGAGTCGAGACGGCTGAACACCCCGTCGAGCGCACCCAGCGACACCGCGCTCGGCGCACACTGCTTGTCGTCGCCGACGACGATCACGCGCGGCGCCAGCCACAGCAGGAACAGGCTGCTGATGTCGGTCTGGCTCGCTTCGTCGACGATGACGACGTCGAACGAATTCTGTTCCGGTGGAATCGAAGCCAGCACCTGCTGCAACGGCATCACCCAGGCCGGCACCGCACCCTGCGCGACCTGCATGGCCTCGCGTGCCGCCGCCCGATAGCGCTCCGCGTAGCGGCCGGTGCCCTTACCGATGCTCGCGATGTGGTCGCGGTACGAGTGGAGTGCCTGCACCTGCTCGGCGGTGGTGCGGTCGAGACACGCGCTCCACGCCTTCTCCTCGACGAGTTCGGTCGTGAGTCGCGCGATGTCCTTCTCGAGTGCGTCGAGGTCGCGTTCGAACTGTCCGTCGTCGCTGCGCTCGTGGAAGCGTCGCACCCACTCGTCGGCGCGTCGCCACGCCCACGCCTCGTCGATGTCGGCGAGACGAACCGGCCAAGCCAGGCTCAACGGATTCTCCGCGAGGACCTGAGCGAGTGCGGGTGCTGCGGTGGTCAGACGCGCGTGGAGGGAGACCAGTTCCAGTTCCTCACGCTGCTCCCCCGCCGCCCGGTCCCACGCATCCAGGGCCGCGTTGATGGCGTCGAAGTCGGCGTCGTGGAAGGCACGGGCCAGCGCGCGTCCTTCGGGCGACGCTCCCCCGGAGATCTGGCTCCAGACGCGCGTGGAGGGGATTCAGAGCCAGTTCTTGCGCTGCTCCCGCCCGCGGCGGCGATGGTCCAGGGCGACTCGGATGTGGCCCGCGCCTGCTCGATGCTCGTGATCCGCGGCGCCCCCGGATGAACCTCGCGCAGTGCCGATTCCACGTCGTGCACCCGGGCCACGAGATTGTCGACGATGGCGCGATCCCGGTCGAGAAACGCGAGGGTGCCGACCGCGCGGCTGCGCGACTCGTCCAGTTCGATGTCGATGCCGAGGTCGCGGAGGACCACCCGCGCGACCCGGATCGCCTCGAGCGCACGAAGGTGTTCGGCGACGATGCGCGCCGTCTGGGCGGTGGTGGCGGCGACACCGTCGACGGTCGCGATCTCACCGAGCGCCTCGACGGCGGATTGCTCGTCGCTGCGCCGGAACCGGCTGAATCCGCTGCGCCACGTGTCGCCGGCCTCGAGCTTGCGGGCGAGCGCGTCGTACGCCTCGAATGCCTGTCGTCCCGTCGCGGAGATGTCCACGGAGCTGGCGCCGACGATCCGGTCGGCTTCCTGCGCGGCCTGCACGAGCCTGGCGAGCTCGGCGGTCTTCCCCCACAGGTGCTGGGCGCGGCCCGACAGGACGTCGTCGGCGACGCGCCGGATCCGCGCGTCGAGCCGGTCCGCGTCCTCGAGGGCACCCTGCAACTGCTCGCACAGGTCGCGGATACGGCCGAGTGCTTCGAGCGACGCGCCCTCGAGGATCCGCAGCAATCCCTGCGTCTCACCGTTGGTCGTGCCGCTCGACGCCTGGGAGACGGCGGCGCACGCGTACTGCAGTTCTCTCTGGGTGGGCAGGGACAGTTCGGGGAAGCGCTGCTGGCGACGGCGCGCCCGCTCGACGCTCGACCGCTGATGCAGCGAGTGGAGGGTGACGAGTTCGTCGACCGTCAGCGGTGGGGTGTCGGTGAGCAGAGGCGCGGGCAACCACGCGTACTTGGATTCGTGCGCGCGGACCCGCCGGACGATCGACGCGGCCGTCCCCTCGTAGCCGGCGGCGACATCGGCGTGGGCCTCGGTCTCCTCCGCGCGCGCCTGCCGGATCTGTTCCATCAGCGTCGCGCGACGCTCGAGTGCGTCGTTGCGTTGCGTGGTGAGCTCGTCGATGCGTTCCTGCGCGCGCCGAACGTTGAATTGTGCCTTGCGGATGGCGATTTCGCTGACACTGCGAGTGAGTTCGACCGTGCCGCCGTGCACCGGGTCGGTGACGGCCACGCACAGTTCCTGCAGCTCGGACGGGAGCTTCTCCCGGAGCACACGCAGCGCCTGCGCCTTCTCACTGGTGACCAGCACACGCTGCCCACGCGCGAGTAGCGCCGCGACGATATTGGCGATGGTGTGGGTCTTGCCCGTGCCCGGCGGACCCTCGACCACGACGCCGCTGTCGCCGGCGAGCCGGTCGATGATGTCGCGCTGTTCCTCGTTCGCGGGCAGCGGCAGCAGCTGCTCCCCGGTGAACTCGGTCGACGGCGTGCCGATGCGGTCGAGCCACGCGACCCGGTCGGCCGGTTCGATCGCTTCGACGAGCTGCGCCAGCCCGAGCGGCACCGGATTCGACTCCTCGGCGGCCGCCTCGGTCATGCGGTTGTAGTACTCGATGAGCGCGTGGGCGCCGCGCTTACGCAGCACGAGGACCGGCGACTGCGTCACGAACGCATCCGACGACGACGCTTCGTCCGCACGATCGACGACGTCGACCGGCACGGTGAGCGCACGCTCGGCCCAGCTCTTCAGGAACGCGCGGGCCGCGGGGTCGAGGGGCGACGCAACCTGGGTGACGAGCGCATCGTGCAGTTCGCGGACACTCGTCGGGTCGAAGATCTCCAGTCCGGTGAGGAGCTGGACGTCTTCGAGCGACGGTCCGGCGCTGGGACTCAACCGGACCACGAGGTCGCCGGAATCGCCCTGCCGCTCGATGAGCGCGGTCTGCGTGATCAGGTGCGTGTGGACCCGCGCGCCCGCCACACCCTCGGACAGGTGCAGCAGACCCGACGCGACGACGAGCTCCAGCGATTCCGGCTGGTCCTCGAGGTCGAGCATCGCTCGCTGCAGGAAGCTGTACAGATGCGAGGCGGCCTGCCGCTCGCGGTCGACGACCGCCCACGTCCGCCAGTCCGTCAGCCAGGCGTCGAGACCGTCGATATCGATGGCCTGCGGGTCGAGTTCGGGCTCGACGGCGGACTCCGCGATGTCTCCGTGCACGTATTTCGCGAGTTCGGCGGGCGGACGCGGGGGCTCTTCGAGCTGAGCGCGACGCGCGCGCAGAATGATGTCGCCCGACGCGGCATGGGCCCGCAGCCCGGCCCTGATGTTTCCCTCCTCGAGGGACATCACGGCGCGGTGTTTGTCGACGACGCGGACGGGTGCGCTGCGGGCCTTGACGAGCTCGGCCAGGAAGGCGAGCAGGCGCTGCACGCGATCCCTCAATTCGGGTTCGCGCTCGCCTGACCCCACTCGCACTCCACTCACCCTTGCGGACGTCCTTCCGCCCGTCGACGGAGACGGGCATGTCCACCTTAGAAGTCTTGGTCGACATACGCGTTTCCGGACCCGGACGACGCGCGCCGCCATTTCCGCCGAGTCTCGCCGTCAAGATGCTGACCTGCAGGAATGAGCGAGGTCGACGTGTCAAGGGATGGTGATCGTGCGCGAGGCGCTCGGAGCGTGGTTGGTCGTGCCGAGCTCCCGTGCCGTCTGCCGCGGCGGCACATGATCGAGCGCCCACCGCTCGACCAGCAACGTGATCTTGGTCAGCATCTCGCTGCGCAGGCGCTGGAACGAATCCTCAGGATCGGTCCCCACCCACCCGAGGAGCACCCACCACGCCCACGCGACCGCACCGGCGTTGGCGACGAAATCCGGGATCACCGGGATGTCGCGGCCGGTGAGCACGGCTTCGGCGTCCGGCGTCGTCGCGGAGTTCGCGGCTTCGATCACGACCCGCCCGGCGACCCGGCCGACGTTCTCCGCCGTGATGGCGTAAGAGATGGCGGCGGGGACGAAGATGTCGGCGGGAATGCCGATCACCGCGTCGCGGGGCAGTTGCTCGACGTGCGACGGGACGCGGGAGCGGTCGATCTCCCCGTACTCGTCGCGGAGGTCGAGCAGTGCCGGGATGTCCAGTCCGTCAGCGCAATACAGTGTTCCTGCGGCATCGGCGACGGCGGTCACGCGCATGCCCGCTTCGTGCAGATACCAGGCTGCGCCGCCACCCATCGTGCCGATTCCCTGGATCGCGACGGTGGTCTCGACCGGTGCCCAGCGGTATGCGTTCGCGGTGGCGATGCAGGCCTGCGCGACGCCGTAACCACCGATCACGTCACCCAGCAGGAAGCCGCCGTAGACCGGCGCATTCAGGGAGGTGCGCACCCGGTCCAGGGTGATCGCCGGGTCTGCCGCACGGTTGATCGCGGCGTGGAAGGACTGGTGCAGTCCCAGCCGCTCGAAGACCTCGTCGAGGAGGTGCTGGGGAACGCCCAGGTCCTCGGCGGTGACCCAGTGCGCGTTCAACCAGGGACGCATCGCCTGGCAGAAGCGCTGCAGCACATCGACGGCACGGGGGTCCTTCGGGTCGAAGTCGATCCCGCCCTTCGCGCCGCCCACCGGCAGGGCGAACACCGCGGTCTTCGCGGCCATGCCGCGTGCCAGGTCCTCGACCTCCGACATCGTGCACCCGGCCCGCATGCGGGTGCCACCGGTCGCCAGATCGCCCACCAGGGTGTGGACGACGAGATAGCCGTACGCACCTGTCATCGGGTCCGTCCAGGTGAGACGCAGGAAGGGTTCGTCCCTGCGGGTGTCCACCGCGTCGACGCGTGTTGCCATGGTGGTCATATGCGGTCCCCCGTTCGTCAGAGCCGTCGCTACGTCGATTCGGCCGGTGACGCCAGCGTGCCCGGGGGCGGCGCGGGGCGTCCAGTTACGAAACTCGAAGGTCGGAGTTCACGATTTCTACACAACGCGAGCTCACAGCGGTTGCAGGTCCCCAGGCGCGCCCTACGCTGACGGCATGGAGTTGTCCCTGCGCCGGTTACGGATGCTTCGAGAACTGCATCGCCGAGGCACCGTCACGGCCGCCGCACTCGCCCTGCATTACACCACCTCGGCTGTCTCGCAACAGCTCACCCAACTCGAACGGGACGTCGGCGCAACGCTTTTCGTGCGAAGGGGACGGCGGGTCCAGTTGACGGAGGCGGGCGTGCTGCTCGCCGAACACGCCGAGGAGATCCTGCAGTCGGTGGAGCGCGCGACGACCGCGCTCGAACAGACCCGCGACGGGGTCACCGCGCGCCTGACCGCCGGGGTATGGGCCTCCGTCGCATCCACTCTGATCCCCAGCGCGCTGGCATTGCTGGCCACCGAGCATCCCGGCATCGAGGTCCGCACGCGAGAGCTCGCCCCCGAGGAGACCGCCGGCGCCGTCCGTGACGGATCGCTGGACTTCTCGTTCGTCATCGAATACTCCGGCTACCCGATGTTGTGGGATCCGGAGCTGACCAAGGTGGTGATCGCGGTCGAGCGACTGCACGCCGCGGTGCCGCCCGGGACGGTGCCGGCGGGCACCATCGCACTCGCCGACCTCGCCGAGCATCCGTGGGGATTGGCCGGCCCGAACTCGCACTTCGGCCGCGCGGTGAGCCTCGCGTGTCAACGTGCGGGGTTCGAGCCGAGGATCAACCACGAGGTCGGTGAGCAGGCGACGGCGCTGGCGATGGTCGCCGCGGGGCTGGGTGTCACGCTCGTCTCCGATCTCGGGCTGACGTTGAGCTCACCCGGGGTCGAGGTGGTGGCGCTGACCGAACCGCTCGTGCGCACGATCTCCATCGCGCATCGCGGGGTCGCGTCGGAACGGCCGCCGCTGCGCCTCGTGATCGACGCGGTGCGCACCGCCGCAGCGGAACGGGGGCTCGCGGCGCAGTAGCCACGAGCCCCCGTCTGTCGCTGCCTACTGCGCGAGCTGCTTACGCAGCACGTACTTCAGGATTCCGCCGTGCTGGAAGTACTCGGCCTCGGCGGGGGGGTCGATGCGCACCGTCGCGTCGAACTCCGTGTCCCCCGCCTTCACGTGCACGGTCTCGGGGATCTCGTCGCTGTCCGCCAGACCGGTGATGGTGAATTCCTCCTCCCCCGTCAGGCCGAGGCTCTGCGCCGACTCGCCCTCCGGGAACTGCAACGGCAGCACGCCCATACCGATGAGGTTGGAGCGGTGGATGCGCTCGTACGACTGCGCGATCACCGCGCGCACCCCCAACAGCAACGTGCCCTTGGCCGCCCAGTCACGCGACGAGCCCGACCCGTACTCCGCGCCCGCGAGCACGACCAGCGGTGTGCCGTCCTCCGCGTACTTCTGCGCGGCGTCGTAGATACTCATCTGCTCGTCGGTCGGCAGATAGCGGGTGACGCCACCCTCGACGTCCGGCACCAGTTGGTTGCGCAGTCGGATGTTGGCGAAGGTGCCGCGGATCATCACCTCGTGGTTGCCGCGTCGCGACCCGTAGGAGTTGAAGTCGGCCTGCTCGACGCCGTGCTCCTGCAGGTAGCGACCCGCGGGGCTGTCGCGTCGGATCGCACCGGCCGGCGAGATGTGGTCGGTGGTCACGGAGTCGCCGAGCAGCGCGAGTACCCGCGCGCCCTCGATGTCGCGCAGCGGCTCGGGTTCCGACGACATGTCCTCGAAGTAGGGAGGACGTCGCACGTAGGTCGACTCGTCCTTCCATTCGAACACCTCACTGTCGGGCACGTCGAGGTTCCGCCACGTCTCGTCACCGGTGTAGACGTCCTGGTAACCGGTCTCGAACATCTCCGCGCGCACCGCGTCGTCGATGACCTCCTGGATCTCCTGCGTCGTGGGCCAGATGTCGCGCAGGTAGACCTCGTTGCCCTCGCTGTCGGTGCCGAGCGGGTCATTGAAGAGGTCGACGAGCATCGACCCGGCCAGCGCATACGCGATCACCAGCGGCGGCGACGCGAGGAAATTCATCTTCGTCTGCGGATGGATGCGTCCCTCGAAGTTGCGGTTGCCCGACAGCACGGCCGAGACGTTGACGTCGTGCTCGTCGATCGCGGCCGCGATCTCGTCGGGAAGCGGGCCGGAATTGCCGATGCAGGTCGTGCAGCCGTAACCGACGAGGTTGAAGCCGAGCTTGTCGAGATAGGGCGTCAGACCCGAACGTTCGTAGTAGTCGGTGACGATCCGCGACCCTGGAGCCAGCGTGGTCTTCACCCACGGCTTGCTCCGCAGCCCCTTCTCCACGGCCTTCTTGGCGAGCAGCGCCGCACCGATCATCACCGACGGGTTCGACGTGTTCGTGCACGATGTGATCGCCGCGATCACCACGTGTCCGTTGTCGAGTTCGAACTCGTCGCCGTCCCCGACCCGCACCGGGACCTTCTTCGACGGCGGCGCCGAGGTGTCGGCGTCGTCGGGCACCGGGTCGCGCGGCTCGTCGCGGGAGTCCTCGCTGCGCACCGACACCGGGTCGCTGGCAGGGAATGATTCGAGCACGCCCTCGTCGACACCCGAGTCCTGGACGCGGGAGACGACGTCGGGCACTTCCTCACCGTTGAGCAGCGAGGTCACGGCCTTCGGCGCGAGGGCGACGGGGATGCGGTCCTGCGGTCGCTTCGGGCCGGCGACGGACGGTCGCACCTTCGACAGATCCAGTTCGACGACCTCGCTGTAGTCGGGTTCGCGATCGGGGTCGTGCCACAGACCCTGTTCTTTCGCATACGCCTCGACGAGGCGGATCTGCCCCTCGTCGCGACCGGTGAGACGCAGGTAGTCGAGGGTCGCGTCGTCGATCGGGAAGATCGAGATCGTCGAGCCGTACTCGGGGCTCATGTTGCCGATGGTCGCGCGGTTGGCGAGCGGCACGTTGGCGACACCGGGACCGAAGAACTCGACGAACTTGCCGACCACGCCTGTCTTGCGGAGCATCTCGGCGACGGTGAGCACGAGGTCGGTCGCCGTGGTGCCCTCCTGCAGTTCGCCGGTGAGCTTGAAGCCGACGACCTGCGGGATCAACATCGACGCCGGCTGGCCCAGCATCGCCGCCTCGGCTTCGATGCCGCCGACCCCCCAGCCGACGACACCGAGGCCGTTGATCATGGGGGTGTGCGAGTCGGTGCCGACAAGCGAGTCGGGATAGGCGACGAGCCCGCCGTCCTCGTCCTCCCGCGTGAAGACGACGCGGGCCAGGTACTCGAGGTTCACCTGATGGCAGATGCCGGTGCCGGGCGGGACCACCTTGAAGTCGTCGAACGCTCCCTGCGCCCAGCGCAGTAGCTCATAACGTTCGCGGTTGCGCTGGAACTCGAGGTCGGTGTTGATCCGAAAGGCGTCCTCGGTGCCGAAGACGTCGGCGATCACCGAGTGGTCGATGACCAGTTCGGTGGGGATCAGCGGGTTGATGCGCTTCGGGTCGCCACCCTGCTGGGTCATGGCGTCGCGCATGGCGACGAGGTCCACGACGCACGGCACGCCGGTGAAGTCCTGCATGAGAACGCGTGCCGGGGAGAACTGGATCTCCGGGTTGTGCGTCGACTTCGGATCCCAACCCGCGACGGCCTCGATCTGCTCCCGGGTGACCAGTCGCCCGTCCTCGGTGCGCAGCAGGTTCTCCAGCAGGACCTTGAGACTGTAGGGCAATCGCTCCGAGCCCGGGACCTTGTCGATGCGATAGATGCGATAGTCGGTGTCGTCGACCTCCAGGGTGTCGCGCGTGCCGAAACTGTCGTCACTCATGAACGTGCCTCCCGACTGCGATGTTTCCGGTGGTTACCCGGATGGGTAGCCCGTTCCGCCGCGTCGCAATCACCACCCGGACCGTCGTCTCGACACCACGACGGAACCGTCGTGGGCGTAGGGCGAGCGCGCGGTCGACCTCGTCCGACGGTCGCGACGCCCTCGAGCCGGGAGTCCGACAGGATCCTCACAGCCGACAGGCGCGTGACGCGAGCAGAACGCAACGCGGCCTTACGGTGAGGCAACCCCTGGGACATGCACCGTCCCGACACTGGTCCGCGCACTGTTCGCACCAGGAGGTAGCCGTGTCCTACGTTCCACCCGCCGAATTGGCCCGCGCGATGGTCGATGCCGGTCAGAGCAAGGTCCTCATGTCGACGCGCGATACGCTCATCCGCGCGTACATGGCAGGCGCGATCCTCGCCCTGGGGGCCGCGTTCGCGATCACGATCACCGTACAGACGGGCAACGCCCTCCTCGGTGCCCTGCTCTTCCCCGTCGGGTTCTGCCTGCTCTACCTTCTGGGGTTCGACCTGCTCACAGGCGTCTTCACGATGGTTCCGATCGCCTATCTGGACAAGCGCCCCGGTGTGACGATCGGCGCGATGCTGCGCAACTGGGGCCTGGTCTTCGTCGGGAACTTCCTCGGCGCATTCACCGTCGCCGTGTTCATCACCTTCGTCCTCACCTACGGGTACTCGATTCCACCGGACGCTGTCGGTGAACGCCTCGGTGAGATCGGTGAGGCCCGCACACTCGGCTACGCCGAGCACGGCGCCGCCGGAATGATGACGCTGTTCCTTCGTGGCGTCCTGTGCAACTGGATGGTGTCCACCGGCGTGGTGGCCGCGATGATGTCCAAGAGCGTCCCCGGCAAGGTGATCGTGATGTGGATGCCGGTACTGCTGTTCTTCTACATGGGTTTCGAACACTCGGTGGTCAACATGTTCCTGTTCCCGTCCGGTTTGCTTCTCGGAGGAGACTTCTCGATCGGCGACTATCTGGTGTGGAACGAGATTCCGACGGTCCTCGGCAACATGGTGGGTGGCATCGTCTTCGTGGGATTGGCCCTGTACACGACGCACGTGCGCACGCAGCCGAAGAGGCAGGTCGTGGAGCCGACGGTACCCGTGTCTTCGTCCTGACCCCTGAGATCCGGACAGCAGCAAACGACATGGTCATCGGTGCTCGCAATAGCGCGCACCGATGACCATTCGGCGCGTCGAGCATCGACCCGCGTCGGTGTGCTAGCGTCTGCGCGACTATCGATCGGGGGGTCGCATGGGTAGGTGGGGAATCGTCGCGCTCGCAGCAGTCGCGGCAGTGGTGACGGCGTGCAGTCCGAGCGCCGCGGACGAGGCCGCTGGAGACGAGACGACGACGTCGACCACCCGCACCCCGCGCATCACCGACGACTCCGGCCGACCGCCCGTCACCTTCGACCCCTGCTACGACATCCCCGACGACGTCATGAACGCGGCCGGGTACGACGCGGCGAAGAAGGAAGTCGCGGACATGCCGATGGGGACGTACACATTCCTCGGATGCCTGTACAAGAACGACGACTACCTCCCTGGCGTTAGTCGGGGATTCGGGCTCAACATCTTGGCGGGGAACGTCACCCTCGAAGAAGAAGCTCAGAAGAACGGGCACATTTCCGAACCGGCATCGATCAATGGCCGGGCTGCACTCCTACGAGTCGACCCGTCGGCGTCACTCGCCTGCACGTATGTCCTGGAAACAAACTTCGGAATCGTTATTTTCGACAGGCTCTACCATTCGGACTCCGTAACTCGTCCGCCCATCGAGGTGTGGTGTGACGGGTTTGAGGAACTCGTCGCGTCGATCGAACCCTTTCTCAGCTGACCTGCAAGGAGTGCTATGCCCCCCGGCTTCGCCCGACTCGAGCCGCACGTCTTGGACGAGATTCTCAGGATATGCAAAGTCATGCTCGATGAATTCGACGAGTCGCAGGAGACAGCGCGTAGGCTGCTCAACGTCGAGGGGTTCGGGGACTTCGCGTCAGCGCAACAGCTCGCGGCTGGTTACAGACGCAAAGCGTCCGGCACACCGGAATCCGCAGTCGAACGCATCGAGCAGTTCACTCTCGCCCTCCTCAAACTCCGCGACGCCTTCGCAACCGGCGGAGAAGCATTCCTCGACACCGAATCCGACTGGGCTCGCCAACTCGCCATCACCGACCCCGACAGCGAAGCGGGAAACGGTCATCAGAGCGCGCAATAACGGCTCTTCGCACTTGGTAGGGGCTGGTGCCGATCGACCCGTTGCCGTGTCGGTGATTGAAAAAGGGCCCGCGCCCTTGTGAGCTGGGTGTTCTCAGGCATCCAGGACAGCAAGGAACGCGGGCATGCACCACGGTAGTTCATTGCTGCTCGATCTCGACGGCGTCATCGTCGAATCGGTGCAGCGCACGGTCGACGACAGCCGGATCGTGCAGATCGCAACGGCACCCGAATGGGTCGGGATGTGCCCGCAGTGCGGGCAGAAATCATCGCGCTCGAAGGGTTGGGTCACCACCAGACCGCGGGATGTGCAGGTCGGACCCGACCGTCCGCTGTTGGTGTGGCGGAAACGGAAATGGTTGTGCACCAATACCTCCTGTGACCGTAAGGTGTTCACCGAGTCGACGCCGGGGTGCCGTCCCGGGCACGGGTCACGCCACGAGCGAAGGCGCTGCTGGTCGAGGCGGTCCTCGACGGGGACCGGTCGGTGTCCGCGGTCGCCGGCGACTACGGGTGCGCCTGGCACACCGTCCACGGCCACCTCGTCGTGGTCGCCGACGCCGCCCTGGCCGGCGAGCCTGAGCCGGTGATGGTGCTCGGGATCGATGAGACCCGACGCGGGAAGGCGAAATGGGAAACTTGCCCGAGACCGGGGAACGGAGATGGGTGGACCGGTGGGACACCGGACTGGTCGACCTGACCGGCGATCAAGGGTTGCTGGCGCAGGTCAACGGACGCACCTCGGCGGTGGTGATCGACTGGTTCGACGCCCGCGACGAGACGTGGAAGGCACAGATCACCCATGTCGCGATCGACATGTCGTCGGTGTATGCGAAGGCGGTGCGCGAGGCACTGCCGCACGCACAACTGGTGGTGGACCGGTTCCACCTGGTCAAGAAGGCCAACGAGATGGTCGATACCGTCCGGCGCAGGGTCACCCAGGCCGAGCGGGGTCGGCGCGGCCGCAAGAGCGATGTCGAATGGATCAATCGACGACGGTTGTTGCGGGCCTCCGAACGCCTGACCGACGAACAACGATCGGCCCTGTTCGAGAAGCTGACCGCCGCCGACCCGCACGGGGACATCGCTGCGGCATGGATCGCCAAAGAACTACTGCGCGATGTGTTGCGCTGCACCGATCGTGGTGGCCTTCGCCATGAGATCCGACAGGCTGTATCGGTTCTACACGTTCTGCGCGGCATGCCGTGTCCGGAGATCGGCAAGCTGGCGACGACCGTCTCGGCGTGGCAGGAACCGATGATCCTGGCGATCACCACCGGCCTGTCGAATGCGCGCAGTGAAGGCTACAACCGCATCGTCAAGCACGTCGGCCGTATCGCGTTCGGGTTCCGTACCCCGGAGAACCAACGCCGCCGGGTACGGTGGGCCTGCACTCGACGGTCACGTCGGGTCGCACCCAGCCGGCGCCAATGCCACTGCTAACTGCGAAGAGCGCAATAACGCGCGCCGACGACCATTTCGCGCGCCCGCGTGCGCGGTGGAACCGTTGTGTTAGCGTCTGCCGACAAATCGATCGGGGGGTCGCATGGGTAGGTGGGGAACAGTCGCGCTCACAGCAGTCGCAGCAGTCGCGGCAGTGGTGACGGCGTGCAGTCCGAGCGCCGCGGACGATGCCACAGGAGACGAGACGACGACGTCGACCACCCGCACCCCGCGCATCACCGACGACTCCGGTCGACCACCGGTCACCTTCGACCCCTGCTACGACATCCCCGACGACGTCATGAACGCAGCTGGGTATGACGCGGCAAAGAAGGAAGTCGCGGACATGCCGATGGGGACTTATACGTTCCTAGGATGCACATATCGCGATGACAACAAAATTCCTGGTACCAGACGCGGATATGGTCTCAACATTCTTGCTGGAAACGTGACACTCGATGAAGAACACAGCAACAACGCGCACATCGCTACAGCAGTTTCCATCAATGGCCGACGCGCCCTCCTCGAAGTCGATCCAAATCGGAATGACACCTGTAAATACGTCGTAGAAACTGGCTTCGGCCTCCTCATGCTCACCCGGATATACCACACGGACTACCCAGGATCTGCTCCGATCGGGGAATGGTGCACAGGATTGGAGGAGCTTGCCAACTCGATTGAGCCTTTCCTCCCCACGTGAACCACAACTATTCGAAGGACCCTCGATGAGTGACTTCGCCAGGCTCGAACCGCATGTCGTCGACGAAATTGTCCGTATCTGCGAGGTGATGCTTCGGGAGTTCGAGGACGCCCAAACGACCGCAGCGAAGCTCCCTGACGTTCGTGGCTTCGGCGACTTCGCGTCCGCCCAACAACTTGCCGCTGGCTATAGACGCAAAGCGTCCGGCACCCCTGAATCTGCAATCGAGCGCATTGAACAATTCACCCTCGTTCTCGCACAACTTCGCGACGCCTTCGCCACCGGTGGAGAAGCGTTCCTCGACACCGAAGCCGACTGGGCCCGCCAACTCGCCATCACCGACCCCGACAGCGAAGCGGGAAACGGTCAACAGAGCGCGCAATAACGCGCACCGATGCCCATTTCGCGCTCCGGAGTACTGCTGGCGGTTGTGTTAGCGTCTGGCCGACAATCGATCGGGGGGTCGCATGGGCAGGTGGGGAATCGTCGCGCTCGCAGCACTGGCTGTCATGGGGACGGGGTGCAGTCCGGGTTCGGCGAAGCCGGCCACGAGCGACGAGGCCGCTACTTCGACCACCCACACTCCGCGCATCACCGACGACTCCGGCCGCCCGCCCGTCACCTTCGACCCCTGCTACGACATACCCGACGACGTCATGAACGCAGCGGGGTACGACGCGAGTGAGAAGAAGATGGCGGACATGCCCATGGGGTCGCACACCTTCCTCGGTTGCCGCTACGCCGGAACCATCCATATTCCTGGAGCACTTGCTCGCTACGGGCTGATCATCCTGGCGGGCAACGTGACCCTCGAAGAAGAACTCGAGAAAAACGGCGTTGTTTCAACCACAACCACCATCAATGGACGTCGCGCCTTACGGGAAGTCGGAGCGAACGGCAACGACGAATGCACCTACGTCCTCGAAGCCGACTTCGGAATCATCCTGTTCAATCGGCTTTACCACAAGGACCACGCCGGGCCTGTACCTGTGGACGAGTGGTGTGCTGGCCTCGATCAATTCGTCGAGAGAATTGAGCCATTCGTCGGTGCATGACCGAGCAGAAGGAACGAGTGGGATTGATGACCGACTTCACGCGGCTCGAACCGCACGTTGTTGAAGAAATCGTCAGGATCTGTGAAGTGATGCTGCTCGAGTTCCGGGAAGCATTGGAAATTACGTCGCTGTTGGGTAATCCTCATGGTTTCGGCGACTTCGACTCCGCTCAGCAACTCGCCGCAGGCTATCGTCGCAAAGCCGCAGGCACACCTGAGTCAGCAAGAGAACGCGTCGAGCAGTTCATAGAAGTACTCACCCAACTTCGCGACGCCTTCGCAACCGGCGGAGAAGCCTTCCTCGACACCGAATCCGACTGGGCCCGCCAACTCGCCGCCACCGACCCCGACAGCGAAGCGAGAAACGGTCAACAGAGCGCGCAATAACGCGCACCGATGCCCATTTCGCGCTCCGGAGTACTGCTGGCGGTTGTGTTAGCGTCTGCCCGACAATCGATCGGGGGGTCGCATGGGCAGGTGGGGCATCGTCACGTTCGCAACAGTCGCGGCAGTGGTGACGGCGTGCAGCCCGAGCGCCGCGGACGACGCCGCTGGAGACGAGACCACGACGTCGACCACCCGAACCCCGCGCATCACCGACGACTCCGGCCGCCCGCCAGTCACCTTCGACCCCTGCTACGACATCCCCGACGACGTCATGAACGCAGCGGGGTACGACGCGGCCAAGAAGGAAATCGCGGACATGCCGATGGGGACGTACACCTTCCTCGGCTGCGCCTACGAAGGAACCATCAGCGTCCCAGGTGTACTGGCTCGTTACGACCTGCTTGTGCTGGCTGGGGACGTCACACTCGACGAGGAACTGAAAAGGAACGGGCATGTCGCCGAGTCAGTGCAGATAAATGGGCGGCCCGCACTCGTCGAAGTCGACCCGAACGCGCGAGACACGTGCCGATACGTCTTACAGACGACCTTCGGAATCGTGGGCCTGAGTCGCATCTATCACAAGGATCACCCCGGTGCAGTCCCCCAAGATGAATGGTGCGCGGGCGTTCTGGATCTGGCAACGACATTGGAACCATTCATCCAAGACTGAATACTGCGGGGAGTAGGCATGTCCGAGGCAGTGAGGCTGGAACCAGAAGTCATCACCGAGATCGTGCGTATATGCGACGTTATGCTCGAAGAGTTCCGAAGCTCTGCAAGAGTCACCGAAAAACTGGCATTCACGGCCGGTTTCGGCGATTTCGACTCTGCACAGCAGCTCGCCGCCGGGTATCGCCGCAAGGCGGCTGGAACCCCGGAATCCGCGAAGGAACGCGTCGAGCAGTTCATAGAAGCACTCACCCAACTTCGCGACGCCTTTGCGGCAGGCGGAGAAGCCTTCCTCAACACCGAATCCGACTGGACACGCCAACTCACCATCACCGACCCCGACAGCGGAGCGGGAAACGGTCATCAGAGCGCGCAATAACGCGCGCCTCTGACCACTTCGCGCGCTCGAGCGGTTGTGTCGGCGTCCGGCTGGCATTCGATCGGGGTCGAATGGGCAAGGGGAACAACCGATGCGACTTCCATCCGCTCGCCCGTTGGCTATTCGGAACGGTGCAGACAGTATCTGCGATTGCGATCACAATCAATCCGATCCTGCGAATCAGGCGGGACTGCTGCACGGATAGGTGACATCTGAACTGTGGTGCCGTGAGGCACTGCTGGAAGGATGGACCCCGTGCCCAAGCCCTATCCGAAAGAGTTCCGCGACGACGTCGTCCGCGTGGCCCGCAACCGCGAACCAGGTCAGCACCTGCGGCAGATCGCCGCCGACTTCGGCATCAGCGAATCCTGCCTGACCAACTGGCTCAGGAATGCCGACGTCGAGGACGGCACCAAGCCAGGGACGACGAACGAGGAGTCCAGAGAGAACCGCGAGCTGAGAAAGCGGATCCGGTTGCTTGAGCAGGAGAACGAAGTGCTGCGGCGGGCCGCGGCGTATCTATCACAGGCGAATCTTCCGGGAAAATGATGTACCCGCTCGTCCGCGAGCTGGCCGCCGGCGGGATTCCCGTCGCGGTGACGTGCCGGGTTCTGGGGATCGCGCGCCAGCCGTACTACCGGTGGCTCGCCGACCCGGTCACCGACGCCGAACTCGAGGAGGCGTACCGGGCGAACGCCCTGTTCGACGCCCACCGCGAGGACCCGGAGTTCGGCTACCGGTTCCTCGCCGACGAAGCCCGCGATGCGGGCGAGTCGATGTCGGACCGCACGGCGTGGCGGATCTGTTCGACCAACAGGTGGTGGAGTGTGTTCGGCAAGAAACGTGGCTCGAAGAAGGGCCGCTCCGGGCCGCCGGTGCACGATGATCTCGTCGGCCGCGTCTTCACCGCGGATGCTCCAAACACTTTGTGGCTCACCGATATCACCGAACACAGAACCGAGGAAGGCAAGCTCTACCTGTGTGCGGTCAAGGACGTGTACTCGAACCGGATCGTCGGCTACTCGATCAGCGATCGGATGAAATCCCGTCTGGCTGTCACGGCCCTCGAATCGGCAGTGGCACGGCGGGACTCGGTTGCCGGATGTGTGGTTCATTCCGACCGTGGATCGCAATTTCGCAGCCGGAAATTTGTCCGCGCCCTCGCCCGCCACGACCTGGTCGGATCGATGGGTCGGGTGGGTGCGGCCGGCGACAATGCCGCGATGGAATCGTTCTTTGCGCTGCTCCAGAAGAACGTCCTCGACCGGCAGAGATGGGCCACACGCGAGCAGTTGCGCATCGCGATCGTGACTTGGATCGAGCGGACCTATCACCGCCGGCGACGTCAGCTCCGGCTCGGCAGATTGACGCCTGTCGAGTTCGAGACCATCATGACCACACCAGCCACACAGGCTGCGTGACCGAATCTGTCACCGGATCGTGCAGCAGTCCCGGCCACCTTGCAGATACCTATGGGCGCGCGGAGCGGGAAACGGTCATCGGAGCGCGCTACAACGCGCTCTTGTGACTAGTTCGCGCTCCGGAGTGCTGGGCCGAGCCGTTGTGTTAGCGTCTGCCGACAAATCGATCAGGGGGTCGCATGGGCAGGTGGGGAACAGCCGCGCTCGCAGCACTGGCGGTAGTGGCGACGGCGTGCAGTCCGGGTTCGGCGGAGCCGGCCACGAGCGACGAGGCTTCCACGTCGGCCACCCGGACCCCGCGCATCACCGACGACTCCGGCCGACCCCCCGTCACCTTCGACCCCTGCTACGACATCCCGACGATCTCATGAACGCGGCCGGGTACGACGCGGCCAAGAAGGAAATCGCGGACATGCCAATGGGGACGTACACCTTCCTCGGCTGCACATACGACAACAGGGACCACATCCCAGGCGTGCGCCGTGGATACGGCCTCAACATCCTGGCTGGCAATGTCTCTTTGGACGAGGAGTTCCAAAAGAATGCACATGTTGCCAGCCAGACAAGCATTAACGGCAGACCGGCGCTCCTAGAAGTAGACCCCGACGCACGAAACGGCTGCAAGTACGCCCTGCAGACAGATTTCGGAGTTGTACTCGTCACCCGAGTTCTCTACACCGACCACTCGGGCCCTGCACCTCAAATCGATTGGTGTGCAGGCATGGAAAACCTCGTCGCCTCGGTTGAACCCTTCATCGCGAACTGACATCGAACAGGACGAACATGCCGGAGTTCAGCAGGCTCGAGCCTCGCGTCGTCGCAGAGATCCTAAGGATCTGCGAAACCATGCTGGATGAGTTCGACCAGTCGTACAAACACACTTTTAGGCTCACCGACGTCCACGGCTTCGGTGATTTCGACTCCGCTCAACAACTTGCTGCAGGCTATCGACGCAAAGCTGCAGGCACACCCGAGTCGGCCAGAGAACGGATGCAACAGTTCATCGACGCCCTCACCCATCTCCGCGACGCCTTCGCCACCGGCGGGGAAGCCTTCCTCAACACCGAATCCGACTGGGCCCGCCAACTCGCCGCCACCGACCCCGACAGCGGAGCGGGAAACGGTCATCAGAGCGCGCAATAACGCGCGCCTCTGACCACTTCGCGCGCTCGAGCGGTTGTGTCGGCGTCCGGCTGGCATTCGATCGGGGTCGAATGGGCAAGGGGAACAACCGATGCGACTTCCATCCGCTCGCCCGTTGGCTATTCGGAACGGTGCAGACAGTATCTGCGATTGCGATCACAATCAATCCGATCCTGCGAATCAGGCCACCTTGCAGATACCTATGGGCGCGCGGAGCGGGAAACGGTCATCGGAGCGCGCTACAACGCGCTCTTGTGACTAGTTCGCGCTCCGGAGTGCTGGGCCGAGCCGTTGTGTTAGCGTCTGCCGACAAATCGATCAGGGGGTCGCATGGGCAGGTGGGGAACAGCCGCGCTCGCAGCACTGGCGGTAGTGGCGACGGCGTGCAGTCCGGGTTCGGCGGAGCCGGCCACGAGCGACGAGGCTTCCACGTCGGCCACCCGGACCCCGCGCATCACCGACGACTCCGGCCGACCCCCCGTCACCTTCGACCCCTGCTACGACATCCCCGACGATCTCATGAACGCGGCCGGGTACGACGCGGCCAAGAAGGAAATCGCGGACATGCCAATGGGGACGTACACCTTCCTCGGATGCACGTACCGAGACCGCAACAAAGTCCCCGGTGTACGACGCGGTTATAGTCTCAACATTCTTGCTGGAAACGTCTCCCTCACGGAAGAACTCGACAACAACAGGCACATCGCAACAACGTTGACTATCAACGATCGTCGCGCGTTGCTCGAAATCGACACGAACCGGAGCGACACGTGCAAGTACGTTCTCGAAACCGAGTTCGGAATCGTCATGTTCACGCGAATCCTCCATACCGAGCGACCCGGCAACGCCCTTGTAGAGGAATGGTGCGCTGACTTCGAGGAACTGGTAGCCGCAGTCGAACGGCAAATCCTTAGCTGATTCGCCTGCCAAGTCGAGAGGTTACAATGCCCGAATTCACCAGGCTGGAACCACATGTAATTGACGAGATCCTGCGGATCTGCGAGGTGATGCTCGCAGAGTTCGACGGTACACAGGCGACGGCAGCGAAGCTCACCGACGTTCGCGGATTCGGCGACTTCGAATCCGCCCAACAGCTCGCAGCCGGCTACAAGCGTAAAGCCATGGGCACTCCGGAGTCAGCTCACGAACGCGTCAAACAATTCATTCAAGCATTGAGGAAACTCCGCGACGCCTTCGCTACCGGCGGCGAAGCCTTCCTCGACACCGAATCCGACTGGGCCCGCCAACTCGCCGCCACCGACCCCGACAGCGGAGCGCGAAATAGTCATCAGAGCGGGCAATAACACGCGCCGATGACCATTTCGCGCTCTGCAGTGCTCTGTCGATCCCCACCCGCGTGACGAAGCAGAGATCAGTCGTCGACTTCCACCCCGTAACGGCGTGCGAGGGCTGCGAGGTCGTCGTCGTACCCCTGCCCCACCGCGCGCAGCCGCCATTTGCCGGCGCGGCGGTAGATCTCGGCGAGGACCATGGTGCGTTCGGTGGTGCCGGCGTCGAGCACGAAGGTCGCGGCGGTGCCGGTCTCACTGTCGACCGCGACCGATACCGCGCCGAGTTCGCCGAAGGTGCGGTTGCCGTCGATGGCCGCTGCGATGGCGATGCGTTCGCATTCGGCGGGAAGTTCCGCGAGGTCGACGCGGATGCAGTGCTCACTCGAACCGTCGATGGTCAGTTCGATGACGCCGTCGTCGTAGAGCGGATTGTTGTAGAAGACGAAGTCGTCGTCGGTGTCGACCTTCTCGTCGGCGCCGAGCAGGAAGGCGACGATGTCGAGATCGAATTCGTCGCCGACAGCTTCGGCCTTCCAGGCGACGTTCACGGCCCAGCGGTGACTGTCGGACGGCAGGTCGATCACTTCACCGCGGGACAGCACCGGCGCCGTGAGCCGTGACTCCACCCGCGTGTGCGGGGGCATCACTCCGTTCTCCACTGCGGCATCGACGTCGTCGGGTCGCAGGACGGGCAGCTCACGTGCCGCGACCCGCGTCATCCGCTTGTCGGCCTCTCCTCCTTCGAGGACCAGCACGTCGGTGACGGCGGCCGTGAAGTTGAGGGCCGGGCGGGCACCGAGCTGGGTGAGACGCGAGCGCATCATGACGGCCTGCAGGTGCGTGCCGCCGAGCAGCAGCACCTTGCGTCCTGTCCACAGCTTGGGCTTCTGCCCGGTCGGCGGCCGGACCGGGGGCACCACCGCGACCTGCGGTTCCGGTGGCGGGATGATGTCGACGACGGTCGCAACCTTCGATTCGCCCGGACTCACCCGCGTCAACAGCTCCTCGAGCTGCTGTTCGCTGATCACGGGAATGCCTTCGGCCATCGCCTTGCGGACCTTGGCGGTCTGCACGGTCGGGTCGTTGCACACCACGACGCTGGTCTGTCTGCTCGCGTTGTTCATCACGTCGAGTCCGGCGTCGGTCAGCCGGTTCGCGAGTGCGACCCGCGGAGTGACGGTGGAGCCGCTGATCACGACCTTCATGCCTTGGACGAGCCCATCGTTGCCGAGGCGACCCGGGTTCTTCCACTGGCACGCGACCCGCGGAACGGATGCGGGATACACCGATTTGCGGCTGCGGCAGTTGACGACGGGCAGCGGCAGTTGCAGGTTGTCGGCCATCGCGGCGCTGCGCAGGAAGATCTCCGACAGGACGCGCGCGTCGTCGTAGGCGTCGTGCTCCTGCAGCTGGTGGACCTGCCAGTGCTGCGCAAGGGTCGCCAATCGGAAGTTGGGGACGTCGAGTTCGAGCCGGCGCGACAACGCGAGCGTGCACAGACGGTGCTCCGCCGGCAGCGACGTGCCGGCCCGACGGAACTCGGCGTCGAGGAATCCGTAGTCGAACGACGCGTTGTGGGCGACGATCGTGGCGCCGTCGAGAATCCCGGCCAGTTCACCGGCGATGTCCTCGAAGCGCGGCGACCCGGTGAGGCGCTCCCGCGTGAGGTTGTGGATGTGCACCGGTCCCGGGTCGCAGCCGGGGTCGACGAGGGTCGAGAACTCCTGCTCGACAGAGCCGTCCTCGCGCAACACGAGGGCGGCCACGCTCAGGACCCTGTGGGCGTTGGACCGCACACCCGAGGTTTCGACGTCGACCACCACCCATCGATGGTCGCGGGGCAACGTCATGGCGCCCTCCGCGGGTGCGTGCACTTCGATCACGTCATCCTCCGATCGCTTTCATCCCCCGACGAAAACCGACACGGTCGGACATTGTGGCCCTTGTTACCGACACTGTCGTCACCGCCCCGACATCGAGCCGATCCCGTAGGAGACGGTTGTCGTAGGCGTGTGCCACCATGGGCGCGATCGAAGCGAGAGGGAAGCTGTGTCGACTGCCGACCTGTACCGCCTGACGCGGCTGCGCGATCAGCACGCCGCGTGGACGCTGCTGCGCGCCGACCACGCCCCCGCAATCCTCGGGATGCTGGGACGACACTTCGATCGGGGAACCCGGCGACTTCCCGCCCCCGAACTGTTCGCCCGCCTCGACGCAGACCTGCAGGACCTCCGCGACCAGGGATTCGACCTTCCACGCACCGCCCAGGCCTACTGCGCAGATTGGGTGCGCGCCGGATTTCTGCTCCGACGTGCCGATACGGGCTCGCGCGAAGAGACGCTGGAGCCGACCGAGTCCGCATTCGTCGCACTGAATTTCGTTGCGCAACTGACGACCGACACCAGTTCGATCACGGAATCACGACTGACAACCCTGTCGAGCCAGTTGCAGGCGCTGGCTCGCGATTCGGACCCACGGAGCGAAACCCGTCTGGCAACGCTGCGGACCGAGCGCGACGCACTCGACCGGCAGATCGCAGCGGTGGAATCCGGCGACTTCCCTGTCCTCGATGGCCCACGGGCCGCGGAACGCGTGTCGGAGATCCTCGCGCTTGCCGGCGAGATCCCCGGGGATTTCGCACGAGTACGGGCCGAACTCGAAGGGCTCAATCGCGAGTTGCGCGCACGGATCCTCGACGACGAAGGCGACCGCGGCGACACTCTGGGCGAGGTCTTCCGAGGTGTCGACCTCATCGGCAGTTCCGATGCAGGACGCAGCTTCACCGGGTTCTACGACATGATCATCGATCCTGAACGGTCTGCACAGCTCGACGACTGGATCGAGGCGGTACTGACTCGTCCGTTCGCCCGGAGCCTGTCTCCCGAGCAACGTCATCGGTTCCGATCCTTGCTCACCGAGATGGAGGACGCAGGTGGCGAAGTGCATGCGACGATGACATCGCTGTCACGCTCACTGCGGCATTTCGTGCAGTCCCGCCATTACGAGGAACATCGCCGATTGCAACGTCTGTTGCGCTCGGCGCAACAGCACGCTCTGCAGGTGGCACCCCACCGCAAGCCTTATGAACCGCTCGACCTCGACCTGGTGCGGATCGGCATGAGTATCGAATCGGTCGCGGCATTACAGTTGCACAATCCCGCAGACGATCTGGTGGCCGAACCGGTGGTGTCGCAGACGCCAGGTGAGGTCGACCTCGACGATCTGCGGCGCATCGTCCGCGAATCGGAAATCGACATGGACGAGCTGCTCGGTAGCATAGCGGCCACACTGCGCGTGCGCGGTAGCGCGACGATCGGCGAGGTCCTGCGCGAACATCCCGCAACCCAAGGGTTGGCAAGCGCCATCGGGCTTCTGGTTCTCGCCGTCGAGCACGGACACCGCGTGGAGGGCGATGAGGAGATTTGCTGGAGCTCCCCATCCGGCGTCGAACGGGTGGCCACGGTACGCCGGCATCTGTTCGATCCCACCGATCCTGCCTTCACCACCTTGGAACAGGACAGCCTATGACCGACACCACGACCGGGCTGTATCCCGGCGACACCGGCGAACTCGAACTCGACACCCGGCGCGCATTGGTCCAGCTCCTCAAGGGTCCGCTCATTACCGCCGGCAAGCATCCCGAGGTGTGGCGGACGGTGATCCGCGACGAGCGCGTGCTGCGTTCTCGGTTGGCCGATGTGTTTCTCGATCTCGTCGTCGACGAGGACGAACAGCTCGCATTCACCCGTCCCGCCGAAACCGGCGATCACAAGGCCCCCGCAGTGTTGCGCACCGAGCGATTGACATTCATGGACACCGTGATGCTGTTGTCGCTGCGGCAGCTGCTCCTCCGCGCACAACCCGGTGATCGGGTCATCGTCGATTTCGACGAAATGGCCGGGCAGCTCGAGATGTACCGTGCGGCCACGAGTACCGACCCGGCCGGTTTCCGGCGCAGGGTCAACGCTTCGTGGGAGAAGTTGAAGAAGTACAGCCTTCTCGCGTCGACGTCGACGGAGGGTCGGATGGAAGTCTCTCCGGTGTTGCGGCAGTTGTTCGATGCCGATCAGGTTGCTGCTGTGGAAGCGGAGTTCCGGCACATCGTCGCGGAGAGTCAGCCGTGACGGCCACCCCTCCCCACCCGTCCCAGTTCCGGCTTGCCCGCGTGCAGGTGGTGAATTGGGGAACCTTACACGGTCACCACGACATTCCGATTGCGCGCAAGGGTTTCCTGATCACCGGCGCGTCGGGATCCGGAAAATCCACTCTCATCGATGCGATCTCCACAGTGCTCATGCCGGGCGGCAGTGTCCGATTCAACGCGGCCGCGCAGGAATCCGCGGCCGGTTCCGGGCGCAACTTCGTCAGTTACATCCGCGGTGCGTGGCGGCGCGAAGCCGACGTCGATACCGACTCCCTGACCGCTTCCTATCTACGTACGGGCGCCACCTGGAGTGCCGTCGCGCTCACCTACCGCACCGGCGACGGTGCCGCGCCCGTGACGCTCGTCAAGCTCATGCACCTGCGGCGTGGAGCCAACGCGAACAACGATGTCTCTCACCTGCATCTGATCTTCGATTTTGATTTCGACCTGATCGATCTCGAGCCGTTCGCCGGCCGCGGTATCGACACCCGGGGCATCCGAAAGCGTTGGCCCGGGGCTACTGTCAATCCCAGTTACACGCCGTTCGCTCGCGCCTTCCGCGCGAAGCTGGGCATTTCGTCGGAGGCGGCCCAACGGTTGTTGCACCGAACACTGTCGGCCAAGAGTCTGAACAGTCTCGATCAGTTGCTGCGCGACTACATGCTCGACGAACCCGACACCTTCGCGATGGCCGATCGCGCGACGTCCCAGTTCCGCGACCTGCGCGAGGCGCACCGTGTCGTCGTCGACGCGCGTCGGCAAGTCGAGGCACTCGATCCCCTTGTCGGTCTCGCGGAGGTTCGCCGCCGAGGCCTCCAGCAACAACGCGAACTACAGGAAGAGAACGACCACCTCGACGCCGTGCATGCCCGGATGACGGTGGATCTACTGCGAGAGAAGCTCGACGAGGCCTACGCACAGATCGGACTGTTGCAGACTGCCGTCGACAAGACCTCGGTCGAAGCCGAGCGCGCGGCCGAGCGCACCCTCGATCTGCGGGTGCGGCTCGAAACCACCGACGGTGGACGTTTGTCCACTCTCAGGCTGCAACGCGACGCGGCGGAAGCCGACCTGACTCGGACCGTACAGTCACGGAGCAGGTTCGACACCGCCGTCGGATCGTGGGAAGCAGAGGCACCGACCACCGCTGAGGAGTTCGCGCATCTGCGAGCCCAGCTCGAAACGGAGTTGCGTGAGCTCGACGCGACAGTCGGTACACGCAGAAACGATGTGTACGAGGTGGTGCGAGCACTCGGCACACTGCGTTCCGAACACCGACAACTCATCGCCGACCGAGAGCTGCTCGCCCGGCGACGCTCCAATCTCGATCCCGCTCTACTGCGGATACGCGAACTGGTCTGCACCGCAGCTGGTCTCAGCGAAGACATGTTGCACTTCGCGGGCGAACTCCTCGAAGTGCGCTCCGAGCATGCCGAGTGGACCGGCCCCATCGAGCGCGTACTCGGCGGGCTTGCTCGCACGATGCTCGTACCCGACGAATATTATTCACGCGTTGCAGCAGTGGTCGACGCGCAGCATCTCGGCACCCGGTTGGTGTACCGCCGGGTGCGTACTCGTTCCGGCCGGCCTGCCACCCCGGCGAGCGGTGACGAATCGCTGGTTCGAAAACTGGACGTGCGGCCGGGACCGCTCGCAGCGTGGCTGCAGCACCACCTCGCCGAGCGTTTCGACTATGCGTGCGTGGCGACCGTCGACGACCTGCGAGGTGTGCCGCGCGGCGTGACCCGGGCCGGTCAGGTCAAGCACGGCGGCGAGCGGCACGAGAAGGACGACAGGTACCGCGTCGACGACCGCAGCCGATGGGTGCTCGGGTTCGACAACGAAACCAAGCTCTCCGATCTGCGTCGCCGCATCGGCGAGGTCGAATCCGAGATCGCCCGCCTGCAACGTCGGCAGGAGTTGCTCGAGCACGCAGAGTGCACGGTACAGCAGCGTCGACACGCGGCGGAGATCATCCTCGACACGACCTGGGCCGACATCGACGTCGAAGCGGCCGAGGCAGCGGTTGGCGCGATCGAGCATCGACTCGAGGGATGGTTGCAGGGCAATGCCGAGTACGCCTCGCTCACGCTCGATCTTGCCCGTGCGGAAACCGAGGAGAAGGAGGCCCGCGCAGCGTATACCGCAGCCGGATCCGGTCTCGAACGCCACCGTGGCGATGTGGAGCACACTCGGCAGCGGCTTGCAGAAGTGGAAGCACACGCCGATTCGGCGGTCCCCGACGGGATCGACAAGCGCATCCGCGCACGCTTCGATGCTGCCGCACGTCGACCGACGAGCGAGAACATCGACCGGTTGCTGCATACCGTCGGACGAACCATCACCGACGAGCACCGTGCGGCGCTCACGAGAACCACGGACGCCGAGCGGCGCATCACCGCGATCCTCACCGCCTATCTCGCCGAATGGGAGTCACGACGCGCCGAGATGCGCTCCGACGCAGAGTACGTAGACGATGCTCTCGCGGTGCTCACTCGCCTGCGCAACGACGGATTACCCGCATACGAGAACGAGTTCTTCCGGCTACTCAACGACCAATCGAGCCGCAACATCGGAGAGCTGGCCCGCGCGATCCGCAGGGCACCGGGCGAGATCCGTTCCCGTATCGAGCCGGTGAACGAATCGCTCCGGCGTTCTCCGTTCGACACCGACCGGACTCTGCGGATCGATGTGAAGGATCGGCGTTCGCCTGCCGCGGCCGATTTCCTCGCGGAACTGCAGCGCATTGTCAGCGGCTCGTTCAAGGAAGAGGACCGGGTCGCCGCCGAGCAACGGTTCGAACAGATGGAGCGGATCCTCGAACGCCTCGACTCGGGCGACCCCGCCGACCGGCGCTGGCGGCAGTTGGTACTGGACACCCGCCTGCACGTCGGCTTCATCGGAGTCGAGGTCGACGGGGAGGGCGTGGACGTCAATTTCCACGACTCCAGCTCCGGCCTGTCGGGTGGGCAGGCCCAGAAACTGGTGTTCTTCTGTCTCGCCGCCGCCCTGCGCTATCAGCTGGCGGCATCGGGGGAAGAGTTGCCGCGCTACGGCACGGTGATCCTCGACGAGGCATTCGACCGTGCAGATCCTGCGTACACGCGGCGAGCACTCGACGTGTTCACCCGATTCGGTTTCCATATGGTGCTCGCGACGCCGCTGAAGTTGCTGCAAACCCTCGACGATTACATTGATGGGGTGGCCGCGGTGAGCATCAGGGACAAAAAGTACTCGCAGCTGGCCTTGTTGCCGATCCGCAGCGCGGAGGAGCCCCGCGAGTGAGTACAGTGTGCGTGCCGCCGTCAGCCGTAAGTACCAGGGCAGAGACGGCCTACCGGAATCGTCGCAGCAAGTGGGTGGCCGATCCAATTGCAGCCGAATCCGATTCACTGTCGATTGCGTTGCACCCACCCTCGGAACGGCAGGTCGCGGAGGATCCCGACGCCGTGGTCGCATGGGTGCGCGCCTGGCAGATGCACCGCGGAATCGGTCGCGTGCACTGGGAGACGCGGCGCTGGCCGAGCTTCGGCACGCAGGATGTGCCGGTGCGGGTCGTGTTTGCAGGTCCCGGTGAGATTGCCGCCGCGGCAGGCCGGATGTCCGAATGGCACAGGCTCACCGCCCGGCGGGTGCAGTTGGTGGAGATTCTGGCACCCGGTACCCCCGCGCTTGCCGACGCGATCGGCTCGACGCTTTCACGGTGGCTCGAACTCGGCGAAGCCGACTTCGTGCGCCTTGTCGGCGTGGTCCGGTGGCTGGCCGACCATCCGGCTTCGGGCGTTTTCATTCGGCAGCTTCCGGTGCCCGGTGTGGATACCAAGTGGATTTCGCGGCATCGCGGACTGGTCGAGGTACTTCTCGAAGGCGCTGTGGGGAATCGTGACCTCGGTGTGCGTTCGGTGCCTCGATTGTGCGAAATTGCGGTTTGTGACCGCACCTTGCTACCCACGGCACCGCGACATTGTGCAGCGCCGCTGGACGAGCTCGCCGAGTTGCCGCTCCACCCGGAGCGCATACTGGTCCTCGAGAACAAAGAGGGCCTCCATGCGCTGCCTGATCTGCCGGGCACCGTGGCCGTACACGGCAGTGGTTACGCAGTGCACGAACTGGCCGCACTATCCTGGCTCGCCGACTCGGATGTCGTTTACTGGGGTGATCTCGACACGCACGGCTTCGTGATTCTCGACCGCTTCCGCGCTTACCTGCCTGACGTGCGCAGTTTCCTCATGGACCTCCACACCCTGGAAGCGTGGAGTGCTCTCGCGGTAGAGGAACCGTCCCCCAGCTCGCACGTGCCGATGCGACTGACGCCCGCGGAAAATGAGGTCTTCACGCGGTTGCGCGTGGAACGACTCCGCCTCGAGCAGGAGCGGATTCCGTGGCCGCACGTGATGGAGGAACTTGCCCGCGCCTTCACCGGCGCGATCGGACATGATCGAGACTCGACCAGGATGGATCCGACCGCGCTTCGAGAAGGAGTCTCATGACCGAACCGGCCCTCCGCTCACCCCTCGAGATCGTGGCGCGACTGACCGTCGAGGAGAGGGCGTCGCTCACCAGCGGCCTCGACTTCTGGCACACCGAACCGGTTGCGCGCGAGAACATCCCCTCGATCATGCTCACCGACGGGCCGCACGGTGTGCGGAAGCAGACCGCCGAGGGCGACCATCTCGGTCTGCACTCGTCCGTGCCCGCGACCTGCTTCCCGCCTGCCGTCGCGCTGGGGTGTTCCTTCGACCCGGAGTTGCTCGAGCGCGTCGGCGCGGCGTTGGGCGCGGAGGCCCGCGCACTGCAGGTCGGTGTCCTGCTCGGGCCCGGTATCAACATCAAGCGCTCCCCATTGTGCGGCCGGAACTTCGAGTACCTGTCGGAAGATCCGCTGCTCTCGGGTGTTCTGGGCGCTGCGCTCGTGCACGGCATGCAGTCGCAGGGTGTCGGTGCGTCACTCAAGCACTTCGCAGCGAACAACCAGGAGACCGACCGGATGCGGGTCTCCGCCGACGTCGACCCGCGGCCACTGCGGGAGATCTACCTGCGTGCCTTCGAGCGGGTCGTGCGCGACGCGCAGCCGTGGACGGTGATGTGCTCGTACAACCGGATCAACGGGGTGTACTCGTCCCGTAACCCGTGGCTGCTCACCGACGTCCTGCGCGGCGAGTGGGGTTTCGAGGGTCTGGTCGTGAGCGATTGGGGTGCTGTCGACGACCGCGTCGCGTCCCTCGCGGCAGGTCTGGATCTCGAGATGCCGTCCACAGGAGGTCGTACGGACGCCGAGATCGTCGCAGCGGTACGGGCGGGCACGGTCGACGAATCGGTCCTCGACACGGCAGCCGCGCGGGGGATCGAACTGGTGCAGAAGGCCGTCGCTGCGTCCGATCCCCGCGCGACCTTCGACGCCGATGCCCATCACGCCCTCGCACGCGAGGTGGCCGGGCAGAGCATCGTGCTGCTCCGCAACGAGAACGACCTGCTCCCCCTCGCCACCGACGCGAACATTGCGGTGATCGGCGAACTGGCCCGCACGCCGCGCTACCAGGGCGCTGGATCGTCCCGGATCGAACCGACGCGCCTCGACAACGCGCTCGACGAGATCCGGTCGCTGTCCGGCCGGGACGTTCCCTTCGCCGCCGGTTACGCGCTCGACGGATCGGACTCGGCCGAACTCGTCGATGAGGCAGTGAAGCGTGCCGCAGACGCCGATATCGCGGTCGTGTTCCTCGGTGTACCCGCCGAACTCGAATCCGAAGGTTTCGACCGCGACGACCTCGAACTCCCGCAGCGTCAAACCGCGCTGCTCGATGCTGTGCTGACGGCGAACCCGAACGTCGTCGTCGTGTTGTCGAACGGCGGTGTCGTGCGGCTCAGCGGCTTCGCCGACCGTGTTCCGGCGATCGTGGAAGGGTGGCTGCTCGGGCAGGCCGGTGGCGGCGCCGTCGCCGACGTGCTCTACGGGCACGTGAATCCGAGCGGCCGCCTCGCGGAGACCGTCCCGATCCGGCTCGAGGACACCCCGGCGCACACGAACTTCCCGGGCGAACACGGCCATGTGCGGTACGGAGAAGGATTGTTCGTCGGATACCGCTCGTACGACGCGCGTCGCCTCGACGTGTCCTTCCCCTTCGGTCACGGCTTGTCGTACACGACGTTCGAATACTCCGATGCCGCTGTGGAATCCGACGGCGATCTCACGGTGCAGGTCACCGTCACCAACACGGGTGGGCGTGCGGGCGCCGAGGTCGTGCAGGTGTACGCCGGTGCACCCGGTTCGTCCGTTGCTCGGGCGCCGCGAGAGTTGAAGGGCTTCACCAAGGTCCGTCTGGATTCCGGCGAATCGCAACGTGTGGCCGTGAGTATCCGACGCGACGACCTCGCCTACTGGGACACCCGCGTCGATTCCTGGGTGGTCGAAGGTGGCACGTACAGCATCGACATCGGTGCGTCGAGCCGCGACATCCGGCAGACGCTCACCGTCGACATGACGGGCGACGCGGTGCGAATTCCGCTGACGATGGAATCGTCTCTCGGAGAACTGTTCCAGAACCCCGCGGCCGCCGAGATCGTCCTGCAGGCGTTCGGTTCGCTCGGCGGCGAGGTCGGGGTCGACGAGAGTGTTCTGAAGATGGCAGCGTCGATGCCGCTCGGTCGCCTCGCCGGATTCGCTCCAGGGGTCGAGTCGGAGCAGATCCAGCAGCTTCTCGATGTGGTCAACCAGCAGGAGTGAAGGCAGAGCCGGTCACGAACCGGCGGTGAGGAGCACCTTCAACGCACCGGTTTCGCCGGCGCGAGAGAACACGTCGTAGGCCTGTTCGAACTCGTCGAGCGCGAACCGGTGCGTGATCATCGGCGACGTGTCGAGCTGACCACTGCTCACGAGACCGATCAGTGTGGGCGTCGAGTAGGTGTCGACCAGGCCGGTGGTGATCGTCAGGTTCTTGATCCAGATGTCCTCGAGGTGCAGGGTCGCAGGTTTGCCGTGCACGCCGATGTTCGCGACGTGTCCGCACGGCCTGACGAGCGCGACCGCCTGTTCGAACGTTTCGGGATAGCCGACGGCCTCCACGGTGACATCGGCGCCGAGGCCTCCCGTGAGATCGCGGACGACCGTCGCGACGTCGTCGCGACCGCTGTTGACCACGATGTTCGCCCCGAATGCCTTCGCCGCGTCGAGCCGGCTGTCGGCGAGGTCGACGGCGACGATGCGGCTCGGACTGAACAGTCGTGCGGCGAGGATCGCAGCGAGCCCGATGGGTCCGGCTCCGATGACGACGACGACGTCCGCCGGCCGGAGACGGCCGTTGAGTACGCCGACCTCGTAGGAGGTGGGCAGAATGTCGGCGAGCATGAGCATCTGCTCGTCGCTCACGCCGTCGGGAATGCGGTGGGTCGAATTGTCGGCGTACGGAACTCGGACCAATTCGGCCTGGGTGCCGTCGATCAGGTGCCCGAGGATCCAGCCGCCGCCGCCGAGGCACTGCCCGTACCGGCTCTCGCGACAGAAGCGGCACGTACCGCACGCGGTGATACACGAGACGAGCACTCGGTCGCCGGGAGCGAGTGTCTGCACTCCGTCCCCCACCTCGACCACGGTGCCGACGGCCTCGTGGCCGAGGATCCGGCCGTCGGTCACCTCGGGCACATCCCCCCCGAGGATGTGCAGGTCGGTGCCGCAGATGGTGACCGCGTCGACCCGCACCACCGCGTCGGTACTGTCCTGGATGGTTGCGTCGGGAACGTCCTCCCAGGATCGCTTCCCCGGCCCGTGGAACACCAGTGCCTTCATGATCTGACCTCCGTACACGGATTCGGCCCTGTTCCAAGGATGACATGAGGGACACTGCGATCGGAATCGTTCGGAGGGGGTGAAAAATTCACCTCGACAGCGGGACATGTCCGGATTCGTGACACCACCACAGAGTCCCCTGCTCTTTCGGGGACCACCGATCCCGAAAGCAGACGATCGATGAAGACACTCGCAACCTCACTCGTGGCGGTGGTCGTACTGGCCGTCTCGGCGTGCAGTTCCGACACCACCGAGCCCGAATCCGCGACGCCCCCTGCCTCCTCCGAGGAGGCCGGGTCCGAGTATGTGGCGGAGGTGGAATCGACCGTCGACCGGTTGATGCGCGACAACGCCATTCCCGGCGCGGTGATACAGATCAGCTCCCCCGACCGCGGTGACTGGACCGGCACGTTCGGCACGTCCACCCTCGACACCGACGATCCGATCTCCGCCGACGATCATTTCCGGATCGGGAGCAACACGAAGACGATGACGGTCACCGCCATCCTGCAGCTGGTGCAGGAAGGTCGCCTGTCGCTCGACGACCCGATATCTAAGTACATCGACGGTGTCCCGAACGGCGACACCATCACCCTCGCGCAGCTCGCCGAGATGCGGAGCGGCCTGTACAGCTACACCTTCGACCCGGAGTTCAACGCGACACTCGACCGCGAACCCGAGAAGGTGTGGACGCAGGAGGAACTGCTGCAGATCGCGTTCGCCCAGCCGGTGAACTTCTCGCCCGGCGAACAGTTCGAATACAGCAACACCAATACGGTGCTCCTCGGACTCGTCGTGGAGGAACTGACCGGCATGCCGGTCGCCGAGGCGTTCGACGAGCGGATCTTCGCTCCGCTCGGATTGGCGAACACCTCGTTCCCGGCGATCGAGGATTCCTCGATCCCGGATCCGCATCCGCGGGGCTACATGTTCGGCACCAACGTCTCCACCATCGATACCTTCGAATTGCCGGACGACCAGCAGGCCGCAGCGGTCGCCGGAACACTGAAGCCGAATGACGTGACCGACGACAATCCCTCCTGGGCGTGGACCGCGGGCGCCGCGATCTCCACCGTCGACGACATGACCACTTATGTGAAGGCACTGGTCGGCGGCGGTCTGCTCGATGAGCAGATGCAGAATACCCGGCTCGACAGCGTGCAGTCGGTGGGCGGGGGAACCGCCGGATACGGACTCGGCATGGCGCAGTTCGGTCCCCTGCTCGGGCACGACGGTCAGCTTCCCGGCTTCATGACCTTCATGGGACACGACCCCGACACCGACCTGACGATCGTCATCGCCACGAATCTGTCGACGGTGCCCTCGGGTGAAGGTTCGGCGCTGACCCTCGTCAAGGGCATCCTGCCGATCTTCTACGGCTCCGATTATCAGGCGCCGAGCGATCCGGCACGCGCTCCCGGAGCGGAGGAAAGCACTCCCGTGCCGACGCCGGGAGGCTGATCGTACCGGCGTCCGGTGGGCGAGCACGGCCGCGTCACGTGGTTGTCCACAGGCATTCGTGTTCTCCACAGACCGAGGCGATCGGGGTGCGACGGCCCCGGATCGGGTCCGGCCGTGCCCGAAGATCGGGTCCATGACCCGACAGGTGTGGACGAGGGCAATGCTCGCCGAGGCCGGCATATCGGATCGTGCGGTGCGCACACGGCTCCGGCACGGCGGGCTCGTCAGGATCGCTCGCGGCACGTACATGACACGAGAGGACGTCGACGCCCTCGGCCCCGTGGGAGTTCATCTCGCCCGGGCACGCCTCGTCGGCTCCCGCTTCGACGCCGACGAGGCGCTCAGTCATGTGACGGCCGCGGTCGTCCACGGCCTCGACGTGTGGGACGCGCCGCTGGGACGGATCCACGTCACGCGCCCACCGACGCGCAGCTGCCGGGTGAGCGACGACCTGCACATCCACACCTCCGACCTGGACGGCGACGTCGTCGACGTGGACGGTCTCCGCGTCACGTCGCTCGCTCGTACCGTCGTCGACGTCGCGCGCACACTGACGCGTCCGCGTGCTCTCGTCATCGGCGACGCCGCGTTGCGCGCGGAACCGACGGCGCATCTCGACCTGCCCCGGATCCTTGCTGCATGTCGAGGTAGGACCGGGATCGTCGCGGCGGAGTCGGTGGCGCGCCTCGTCGACGGCCGGAGCGAGAGTGTCGGGGAGTCGCTGTCGCGGCTGCACATGATCGAGGCGGGGCTACCGATGCCCGACCTGCAGCACGAGATCGTCGTTCGTGACGGACGCCGGTACCGCGTGGACTTCTTGTGGCGCGAACTCGGCATCGTCGGCGAGTTCGACGGTGCCGGAAAGTACACCGAGCGCCACGATCTGCTCGCTGAGAAGGAGCGCGAGGATGCGCTACGGGATCTCGGGCTGGAGGTGATCCGCTGGAACTGGGCGGAGCTGTCGCGATTCCACGTCGTCGTCGATCGGTTCGAGCGCGCACGTCGTCGGCAGCAGGCACGTCGGGCTACTCTGGAGCGCGAAACGGTCATCGGCGCGCGCTACAACCCGCTCCGATGACCGCTTCGCGCTCCGCTATACCGTCTTCAGACCGAGCGAGTCGCGCAGGGTCGAGCCGGGATATTCGGTCCGGAACAGGCCGCGACGCTGCAGTTCCGGGACGACGAGGTCGACGAAGTCGTCGAGGGAATCCGGATAGGCGGGGCACATCAGATTGAAGCCGTCGCAGGCACCCGCGCTGAACCATTCCTCGATGCTGTCGGCGACGGATTCGGGGGTGCCGATCATCGTCGCGTGACCACCACCCGCGGCGAGGTAGCCGAGCAGTTCGCGCAGGGTGGGACGGCGGGTCTCGATGATGCGCTGCACCGTCGCGTAGCGCCCCTGCGGCCCGGTGAACTCCTCAATGGGTGGCAGGTCGGCGACGGGAGCGTCGAGGTCGTGGCCGGTGTAGTCCTGACCCGTGAACACGCCGAGCTGGGTGATGGCAGCATCTACGTCGAGGAGCGCATCGAGTTCCGCCTTCTTCGCCCACGCCTCCTCCTCGCTGCGACCGACGTAGGTGACGAGCCCGGGCAGGATGGCGACCGTACCGGGATCCCTGCCGGCCGCGGCGATCCGCGCGCGCAGGTCGGTGGCGTACTCGATCGCCGCGGTCATGTCCCACGCGACGGAGTAGACGGCCTCGGCGTGGCGGGCCGCCAGGTTGCGCCCGGTCTCCGACGCCCCCGCCTGGAACAGCACGGGTCGGCCTTGCGGGCACCGCGGCACGGTCAGGGGACCGTCGACGCGGAAGTGCTTGCCCCGGTGATGGATCGGATGGATCGCGGAGGAGTCCAGGAACCTGCCGCCGACCCGGTCGACGAGGACACCGCCGTCGTCCCACGAATCCCACAGTGCGCACAGCACTTCGATGAACTCTTCCGCCCGGGCATATCGCTCCGTGTGCGGCGGGAGCGCGTCGAATCCGTGGTTGCGCGCTTCCTCGTCGAACATCGAGGTGACGATGTTGGCTCCTACGCGGCCACCACTGATGTGGTCGAGCGAGGCCAGCATCCGTGCCGCGTGGAACGGCGTGAAGAAGCTTGCAGAAACGGTGGTGACCAGACCGATGTGCTCGGTCGCGCGCGCCATGGCCGCCAGCGCGGTGAGGGGTTCGAGGAACCAGGTGGTGCCCGCCGTGTACTTCGGGTTGACGCTGTGACCGTCCGCGAAGAACACGGCGTCGAGGCGTCCTCGTTCGGCGGTGCGGGCGAGTTCCTCGAAATACGTGATGTCGCCGATGCGTTCGGCGGCGGAGTCGGGATGGCGCCATGCCGCCGAGTGGTGCCCGACGCCGTAGAGGAAGGCGTTGAGGTGGAGGGTGCGTGGTCCGGTCATCAGTTCATCACCAGTCCCCCGTCGACCACCAGGTTCTGCCCGGTGACGGCCCGCGACCAGTCGGAGGCGAAGAACAGCACCGCGGCCGCGAAATCCTCGGGGGTGGTGACCTTCCGCAGCGGCGTCGACGACGCGATGAGGTCGAACACCGCTTCGGGGGTCGCCGACGATGCGTCGGTCGTGCGCAGCAGACCACCGGAGACCATGTTGACGCGGATCCCGTCGGGGCCGAGGTCGGCGGCGAAGGTGCGGGTCAGCGACAGCAGCGCGGCCTTGGCGGCGGTGTAGTCGTGGTACGGGACGACGGGGTGCTGGAACAGGTTGGTGCCGATGTTGACGACGCTGCCGCCGCCGGCTTCCCGCATGCCCGGCAGCGCGGCCTGGATGACGTTGACGGCACCACCGACGACCCCGTCGAACTGGGCACCGAATTCGGCGTATCCGATCTCGTCCGCCTTGGCGCGGGCGTCGCCGTTGAACGAGAAGTCGGGCAGGGCGTTGTTGACGACCGTGGTGACGGGTCGCCCGAAGTGCTCGCGGGCCCGCGCGAACAGCGACTCGACGTCGGCGCGGTCGGTGACATCGGCTTTCAGAGCGACGGCCCGCTCGGGTCCGATCTTGTCGGCCAGTTCGTGCGCGCTCTCGCCGCTGCGCCGGTAATCGAGAACGACGGCGGCTCCTTCGTCGGCGAACGCCTGCGCGATGCTGTGGCCGAGGCCGCGACCGGCACCGGTGACGAGGACGACCTGGTTCTGCAATGACATCTTCTGTGCCTTCCCTGTGTCGGGAAGGGTGCGTGAGGGCGACAGACCTCAGGCCTGTCGCCGGCTCGGCATCCCTTCGCTCGCATAATCGAGATCAGGTTCGACGGGTGTTCTCTCAGCCGTGTCCGGCACCCCGTGTCGAGTCCTGCGCACAGGTTACACCTCGGGATCTCGACCCCGTCGAGACCGTCGGCGTCGGCATTCATCGGATCGTCACATCACCGACCCGGGAACTTAGCTCAGATCGGCGTTAAAATGAGCCTTTCCTGCCCCGACCCGTGAAAGGAGATTCCGACGCACACGCCGGCCCCCTACAACGCTCCCTACGTCTCCCTTTCCCAGCAGGTCGGAGACGCCCCGCCGCTCGGCCGTGCCCCGGTCCGCGGACCCGCGCGCCACGAGGACGTCGTGTGGTTCGAGGATCGCTACGCGATCCCCATCACCACCACGACGCCCGACGAAGCGCAGATCGAGGACGTACTGCTCCTGCGCCGCGTCCTCGACCGGGCGCACATCGACTACCTGCTCGTCCGCGACGACAGCGACCGCCCGATCCTGGCGATCGACCGTGCCGATCGGAAGAGATTGCGTGCCGCGCTCGCCGAGGGATGCGCCGACGAGCCGTTCTACTCGAAGGCTGTCGGCTCCAAGCGACGCCCGGTTCCGGTGTCGGACGGACGGCTCTCACGCGACAGGAAGGACCGCGTGTTCCGGCTGTTCCGCCCGCGCGTCGAACTGACCAGCGGGATGCGGTACGGCGCGTCGAACGGAGTCGACATCGAACTGTGGACCTACACCGACGACGAGGTGATCATGCCTCGCCCGAACGCCCTCACCCGCACGATCGCCCTGCGCGACGAGATGCGCCGGACGACGGTCGAGCGGTACGGACAGCTGTGGCCCACGATCGAGGGCATGTTCGACCGCCACCCCGGCGACATCCCGTTCGAGATCGACCTCGTGTTCTCGTGGGTGGACGGGTCGTCGAAGTCGTTCCAGGCCAAGCGCGCGAAGCTGATGCAGAACTATGTCGTCGGTGAGGGTGACGACTCGCCGGCGCGCTACCGGCAGATCAACGAACTCAAGTACGCCCTGCGTTCGGTCCACATGTACGCGCCGTGGGTGCGGCGGATCTTCGTCGCCACCGACTCGCCGCGACCGGCGTGGCTCGCCGACGATCCGCGTGTGACGTTCGTGCGGAGCGAGGAGTTCTTCGCCGACCCGTCGGCGCTGCCCACCTACAACTCGATGGCGGTCGAGTCGCAACTGCACCACATCCCGGGATTGTCCGAGCACTTCCTGTACTCGAACGACGACATGTTCTTCGGTCGCCGGGTGAGCCCGAGCCTGTTCTTCTCCGGCGGGGGCGTCGGCAAGTTCATCGAGTGCGACGTGCGGATCGGTCTCGGCCGAAACAACGCGTCGCGCAGCGGATTCGAGAACTCCGCGCGCATGAACCGTAAGCTTCTGCAGGACCGCTTCGGGGTCACCATCACTCGGCACCTCGAGCACACACCTGTCCCGTTGCGCAGGTCGATCATGGCGGAGATGGAGCGCGAGTTCGCGGACGAGTTCGCTGCGACGGCGGCGAGCCCGTTCCGGGCGGCCGACAACATCTCGGTGACGAACTCCTTCTACCACTACTACACACTGCTGACCGGCCGCGCGGTGCAGCAGACCACGGCGAAGGTGGAGTACGTCGACACCACCGTGAAGTCCGGCCTGCGACATCTGGACACGATCCTGGCGCGCCGCAATCTCGACCTGTTCTGCCTCAACGACGGCAGCGCGCCCGAGGTCGACCTGGAGCTGCGCACCGCGAAGGTCACGCAGTTCCTGGAGCGGTACTACCCGATTCCGGCGCCCTGGGAGACCGACTACCCGGGCCGACCGGACATCGGCTAGACGCGAACGGTGAGATCGGGGTTCTCGGGGATGCGGATGCCGGCTTCGGCCAGGCGCCGCGCCGCGTCCTCGGCCGTGTGGGGTTGCCCGGCGGTGGCGTAGCTTCCGCTGGGCACCACGGAGTGCACGATGGTGTCGGGATAGACGTGCACGAGGTTGAAGCCCTGCGCTCCGTCGTGTCCGCGCTGCGAGCCGACCGGGACGTTCAGGTCCTGGGTGTAGCAGGTCGACGAGGCGACCGAGACCGGGATGCCGGCGAACGTGGCCGAGGTCGAGTAGTGCAGGTGACCACCGAGGATGGCGCGCACATCGGTGCCACGCAGCACTTCGGCGAGGCCCGCTTGGTCGCGCAGTTCGACGAGGACGGCCATGTCGAACACGCTCGGGACCGGCGGATGATGCAGTGCGAGAACGGTACCGAACGGGGCGGATGCCGAGAGTTCGTCGGCCAGCCAGGCGAGCTGCTCGGCGGAGACCTCGCCGTGGTGATGGCCCGGAACCGAGGTGTCGAGCGTGATGATCCTCAGTCCGCCGACCATGTGGACTCCGTCGATGGGTGCACCCACGGGATCTTCGTCGAGGAGCTCCTCACGGAAGGTCGCGCGGTCGTCGTGATTACCCATGGCCCAGACGATGTCGGCTCCGAGCGCTGCTGCCAGCGGTTCGACGAGACCGCGGAGCTTGCGGTAGGCGTCGGGCTGGCCGCGGTCGGCGAGGTCGCCGGTGAACACCAGGGCATCGGGACGGACCTGCGACGCACGGATGTCCTCGAGAATCAGTCCGAGGCGGGTGTCGGCGTCGACGGTGCCGTAGAGGAGTTCGTCTCCACCGACGAGATGTGTATCGGTGAGATGAAGGAGGGTGTGCGAAGGTCTGGGATATTCGGCTATTCGCTCAGGGGCTGGAGAGCTGCCCATGATCTCTCACTTCCATTCGCCCGTTTCGGGGCACTCGATCGCCATCAACGGTAGCGAGTGTGTTTCTACGACTCCATGGCTTCTGGATCACATCGAGACGCCGAACCTGCGGCGAACACCTCGTTACTGCGCGGTGACCTGCGGAAACGGACAATCGAACATTTACTGGTGATCTGGGTCACAATCCAGTTCGACGGGCGCACCGGCACCCAGTGCATCCCGCAGCACGAGGTCGACCTCGTCGCTCGGGTACATCGGCAGGGTGTGGTGGGTACCGGCGGTGAGAGTGACGGCTCGACAGGACGGCAGCGCCTTCCGCGCTGCGCGGGCCACCTCGTCGGGGTCGTGGACGCGCCCGAACGGAGCGAGCACCACCGTGGTGTCGACTGTGCACCGTCCCAACTCCTCGGACGACGGACGCCGGGGCACGATCGTCTTCGCGGTCGGGAAGTGTGCCGCGCCCAGCGCCATCAGGGTGACCCAGTCGGGATCGAGTTGCGCCCCTCGGGTTTCCCACTCGAGGAATGCCCGTTCGCGGGCAGCGGTGGGCCGGACGAGAACCGGAAGTGCCCGCAGGAGATAGCCGAACCGCATCCCGACAAAGCACGAGGTGGGGTCGAGCAACACGAGCCGGCCGACCCGTTCGGGAGTCCGCACGGCTGCCGCGAGCGCGATCATCGCACCATACGAGTGACCGGCGAGTGCGCACCGCGTCGCCCCGAGAGCATCGGCGACGGAGCCGAGCCATTCGAGCAGATCGTCGACGCTGCGTACGGGATCACCACCGGCGACGCTGCGTCCGACGTCGCCGATGATGTCGACGGCCAGCACGCGGTGGGTCTCCCCCAGCGCTGCGGCGTTGGCGAACCAGACCATCGACGTGGCGCCGGCACCCGGGAGCAGCAGGACCGGCGGTGCGTCGGGTGGCCCGTACTCGGTGACGCGGGCGGTGCCGAAGCGGGAGTCGAGATCGTGGATCACGGTGCCGCGCGGCCATTTCGCGAGGAGCGCGTCGTACGCGGCGTAGAAGGCGCGGCCCTCGTCGGATTCTGCGAACGATGTGCGTGGTGACCGGAGCATCGGAACCTCCACCGTCGAATATCTCGATGATCGAGATACTAGGTGGACGAGTAGAGTCTGTCGAGAGGCGGAGGTGACATGACGGACGACGGCAAACTCGACATGATCCACCGGTTGCGCGCGCTCACCGTGCAACTCGATCTGCTCGGCGCCGAATTCGCACAGAAACACGCGCTGCATCCCACCGATCTGCGAGCACTGATCGGACTTCTCGACCGGGAACGGGCCGGGGAGATCGCGACACCCGGCTGGCTCGCCGAGCACCTGCGGCTCAACACCGCATCGATCACCGCACTCGTCGACAGGCTCGAACGGGCCGGTCACGTGCGGCGGGATCGCGACAGCGACGACCGGCGGCGCGTCATCCTGCGCGTGACCCCGGCGGCCGAGAAACTCGGATGGGATTTCTTCGGTCCGCTCTTCGCGCGGGCATCCACTGCGCTCGAGTCCTTCTCCGAGTCGCAACTGGAGGTCGTGCGGGAGTTCCTCGGCTCCATGACTGCTGCAGTGGAGTCCGCGCGCTCCCCGGAAGACACCGAGGCCTGACACCCGCGGGAACCACGCTCCCCCAGTAGGAAGAATTTCTGTTAACTTCCTTGCCCATCCACATACTTCGGGGGGATGGGAATGCACATACGCTCATGGGTCGCCGCGGTACTCGCGGTCGCCTTCGCTGTGGTCGGGGCAGGAACGGCAGTCGCAGAGGAGACCGCTCCTCCCCTGCCCGTCGGAAAGACGTTCCTGGACGGGTTCGCCCACGAATTCGGCGACCCGAACGGTAACGCGCTCGGCACGAACGACTGGGTCTGCGTCCCGTCGCAGGAACACCCGGATCCCGTCGTGCTCGTCCACGGCACGGTGCTCAACCGGCACAACAACTGGTCGTATCTCGGGCCTCTTCTCGCGAACGAGGGCTATTGCGTCTTCGCTCTCACTTACGGCAACCATGCCGACCTCCCCTGGCCGTTGAATTCCGTCGGTGGGCTGCTGCCGATGGAGGACAGCGCACAGCAGCTCTCCGATTTCGTCGACGAGGTCCTTGTCGCGACCGGCGCGGAGAAGGTCGACCTCGTGGGTCACTCGCAGGGCACCCTGATGCCCGTCTGGTACGTGAAGTTCCTCGGCGGCAACGAGAAGGTCGACGATTACATTTCGCTCGGACCGGTCTACGAGGGCAGCCACGCCTTCCTGCTCGCGGCGTCGTTCGAACTGTTCGAGCACGTCGGTGTGCGGCAGGACGTGGAGAATCTCGCCCACTTCGTCGGATGCGGTGCGTGCCCGCAGGTCCTTGCCGGATCGGATTGGATCCACACAATCCAGGAGGCCGGCGTCTACGCCGACGAGGTGACGTACACGAACATCATGACCCGCTACGAGGAGATCGTCCTCCCGCACACCAGTGGCTACCGCGAGGCGCCCAACGCGACAAACATCGTGCTGCAGGACCACTGCGCGAACGACTTCGTCGAACATGCCGGCATCGTCAACGACCCGAACGCGGCATGGTTCGTCCTCGACGCGCTCGATCCGGGTTCGGCAGGGCCGCTGGAGTGCGTCTTCGTGCCGCCGATCCTCGGTTGGAGCCCGGATCCGACGATCGGCAATCCCACGACCGAGGACGCCGTGGTCGTGAGTCGCCCCGGCGCGTGAGTCGTCCGATCCTCATTACGTCGCGGTTCCTGTCTCACGAAATGCCGAGATCTTCTGTGACGGGTGCGGACAGGTCGCGAAGCTGACGCGCTGAACCGGGGCTCGCGCGGCGTGTTGCGGTAGCGAACCCCGGTTCGGCGCGCGAACTATATTGCGGCGCTGCTCGGTTCCTTCAGCCCGGCGATGAACGCCTGCAGCGCGAACTCCACCCGCGACTCCACGGACGGCACACCGGATCCGATCGCTTCGACGAACAACGGGAACTCGGCGAGGGCTTCGGTATCGATGCCCGGATCGCCGTCGTCTGCCGGTGGTGCGCTGTGCTGGCCCAGCACGATGGCGGCCAGTGTCTGGATCACGAGGAGCGCATCCTGCGGCGTGAATCCGGCGTCCCGCAACACCTCGAGCATCTTCTCCAGGTGCACGGCATTGCCCGAGGTGACCGCCGGACGGGACGCAAAGAACGGTACTGCCCCGGGGTGCGCGAGCAAGCCGCGATGGAAGGCCCGGCCGTAGCCCTCGAGGACCGTCCGCCACGGAGCGTCGGTCTCGGCTCCGGTGAGCGCTTCGTCCATCACGTACTGGACGATGGCGTCCTCGAGTCCCTGTTTGTTCTTCACGTGGTGGTACAGCGTCATCGCTTCCACGTCCAGCTCACGTGCCAGCTTCCGCATCGACAGCGCGGCCGCACCTTCCCGGTCGACCATCTGCACCGCTGCATGGAGCACCTGCTGCCGGGTCAGTCCGGCGTGCCGACCCTGCGCGCGCGTCGATCCCATGAAACCTCCTTGCCACTCTTACGACGTAAGACTACCATCGCCGACGTAAGTCATACACCGTAAGAGAGGAGTCCGGCATGACCGTCCGAACCGAAATTCGTACGACGAAACGCCGGCCCAACCTTGTGCAGGCCCTCACCCTCGGCGCGTGCCTGCAGATCCTCTGCATCGCACTCCCTCTGCTGGACGTGTGGATGATCGGATCGATCGAGCAGCACGTGCAGAACGCATATCCCGAATGGGGACCCGACAATGTGAACCTCGACCGGAACGCGATCGCCGGATACCTCGTGATCGTGGGCGTCCTCGGCCTGGCCGGCTGGCTCGGCGCGCTGTGGAGCGCGAAGAAGGACGTCGCGGTCCGCGCTGTGGTGACGACACTGTTCGTGATCGGAACCTGCGTGCTGCTGTTCGACGTCGGATACGCGGGCGAACACTACAACCCGATCGTCCCGCTGTGGCTGGGCATCACCCTGCTGGTGATCCCGCTGCTGCCGGGCATCACCGCTGTCATGGCCGCCTGGGTCCTGCCCCCGACCGAAAGGGCCGACCGGCATGACTGACACAACGAGGCCCGGATACACCCTTGCAGCCGTCGCGACCGTGCAGTTCATGGTGTCGCTGGATCTGTCCGTCGCGAACATCGGACTCCCCCGGATCACCGAGGGGTTGCATTTCGACCCGATGGGAGCGACGTGGGTGATCCACGCCTACGCACTGTTCTTCGGCGGTCTGCTCCTCCTCGGAGGACGCGCGGCCGATCTCTACGGGCACAAGCGGGCTCTCCTCGTAGGACTGGGCGTGTTCGGTCTCGCCTCGCTGCTCGGCGGGTTCGCTGCAGCACCCGGCCACCTCGTCGCCGCACGAGCGATGCAGGGTGTCGGGGCTGCAGCCCTCGCGCCGGCCGCGCTGGCACTGCTGTCGTCGACCTTCCCCGACGGCCGCGCCCGGGTTCGCGCCTTCGGGATATGGAGCGCCATGAATGCCGGCGGTGCCGCCTTCGGTCTCATCATCGGCGGCGTCCTCACCGAGTACGCCGGATGGCGGTGGGTCATGTTCGTCAACGTGCCCATGGCCGCTGCAGCACTCGCGCTGACCCGTCTGGGTGTGGGAGTCGACGGAGTACCCGTGCGGCGCGGTCGCCCGGACGTGCTCGGAGCGATTCTCGGCACCGCCGGCACGACAGCCCTGGTGTTCGCACTCGTGCGTACCGACCGCCACGGCTGGACCTCGACGATCACGCTCGTCACCCTCGCCGCGGCCGTCGCCCTGCTGGTGGCGTTCGTCCACGTCGAGCGAACCACCCGCCGCGACCCGCTGATCCGGCTCGGCCTCTTCGCCAACCGGTCGGTGAGCGGGGCGAACGCCTTCAACCTGCTGGTGGGCGCCACCATCGGGTCGGCGTTCTATTTCGTCTCGCTGTATCTACAGCAGGTACTCGGCAACAGCCCGGCTGCCACGGGTCTGATGACCCTGCCGGTGGCCGTGGGTGTCATCGTCGGATCGGTGGTCGCCGTCAAGCTCGGCTACCGCGTGGCGGCGCGCACCCTCCTCGTCGCCGGTGGGCTTCTCAGCGCTTGCGGGTTCGCATGGTTCGGTCTGATCAGCGCCGACGGGTCGTTCGTCACCGACGTTCTGGGACCGGCCGTCGTCGTCGGCATCGGGTTCGGACTCTGCCTCGGTCCGGTGGTGTCCGTCGCGACCTCGGGGGTGGACGCACGCGAGATGGGCACGGCCTCCGGACTTCTCAATACGTCGCGGCAGATCGGTGCGTCGCTCGGACTCGCCGTTCTCGGTACCGCCGCACACCACCGGATCGGTCCACTCGCGACACCCGAGAGCATGAACAGCGGCTACGCGCTCGGATTCGCGCTGGGTGCAGTGCTTCTCGTCGTCGCTGCCGCGATCGCATTCACCGTTCTCCCCCGGACCGGCGCGCCCGCCGAGACTACCGGCGACGCAGCCCCGGTCCGAGGGCCGACGAAAGCACGGACATCATGACATCCACGGAAACATCCTTCCCCGAGACGGATCCGGCGTCGCGGCGAACACTGTCGTCGCTGCTGCGGCCGTTCGTCGGCAGGTTCACTGCGAGTGTGGCTCTCCAGGCCGCGGGCGGTATCGCGGGTCTCGTTCCGCTTCTCGCCGTCGCCGAGGTCGGCCGGACGCTCCTCGCGCCGGGACCGGTCGACCAGTCCCGCGCCTGGACCGCCGTCGTCGTCGGCGCACTCGGACTCTTCGCCCGACTCGTCCTCACGTCGATCGGATCCGGCCTCGCGCACGGCCTCGACGGCTCCGTGCAGCTGGCGTTCCGCCGCGAACTCGCACGTCACCTCGGCAAGGTCCCGATCGGCTGGTTCTCCCGTCGCCGAACGGGTGAACTCGCGAAGGTCGTCGGCGACGACGTCTCCGCCGTTCACCCGTTCATCGCGCACACGCCCGGCGAGATGGTCAACGCCTTCCTCGTTCCGGCCGTGTCGGCGGTCTACCTGTTCACAGTCGACTGGCGGCTGACGCTGATCACCATGATCCCGATCGTCCTGGCCGTGTCGCTGGTTCCCCTGCTGTCCACTGCGGCCCGGCGACGGGAGCAGGAGGAGTTCGACGACGCGATGGGACGCATCGCCGATGTGGTCGTCGAATTCGTGAACGGCATCTCGGTCGTGAAGGTCTTCGGGGACACTCGCCGGTCCCGGAACAGATTCGTCACGGCAGCAGACGATTTCGTCTCGACCTTCACGCGATGGGTGCGCGGCGTCTCCGGCGTGGCAGCGGGGATGCAACTCGCCCTCTCGCCGCCGTTCGTGCTCCTGACCGTGCTGATCGGCAGTTCGATCCTGATCACGGGCGGCAGTATGCCCGCGGCGGATCTGCTGCCCTTCGTGCTCCTCGGCGTGGGGCTGACCACCCCGATCGCGGCGTTGGGCCACGGATTCGACGACATCCTGGCCGCCCGGCGCGCCGTCGAGCGGATCCGGGAGGTGCTGGACGTGCCACCGGTGCCGGAACCCGAGCGGCCGATAGCGCCGAGCGGGCACCGGATCGACCTGCACGACGTCCGCTTCGGCTATTCGGATGCGCACGAGGTCCTCCGGGGCATCGACCTGACACTCGAGTCGGGGACGGTCACCGCCCTGGTGGGTCCGTCCGGCAGTGGGAAGTCCACCCTGGCGACACTGTTGCTGCGCTTCTTCGATCCGACCCACGGCACGATCACTCTCGGTGGCGTCGACCTGCGGGAGGTCGGGAGCAGGACGCTCTACCGCACGATCGCATGTGTCTTCCAGGACGTTCGTCTGCTGCGTGCGTCGATCGCCGACAACATCGCCCTGGCCGTCCCGCACGCCGACCGCGACGCCGTGGTCCGCGCAGCCGTTGCGGCCGACATCCACGAGCGGATCGTCGAACTGCCCCACGGATACGACACGATCCTCGGAGAGGGGGTCGAACTGTCCGGCGGGGAGAGGCAACGCCTGTCGCTCGCGCGGGCACTGCTCACCGATGCACCGGTGCTGGTGCTCGACGAGGCGACGGCCTTCGCCGATCCCCGGACCGAAGGTGCGATCCACGCTGCCCTCACCCGTTTGCGCGGCAACCGGACCATCCTGACCGTCACGCACCGACCGGAGACGATCACCGGGGCGGACACGGTCGTGGTTCTCGAGGACGGAGCGATCGTCGAACAGGGTTCACCGGAGGACGTTCTCGTCCGCGAGGGCTCCCTCCAACCGTCCGCAGGTTCCGACCTGCAAGGAAGCAGAGCACGATGATCACCACACTGTTCCGCACACTCGGACGCGAACACGCCGGCCCGCTGCGCCGGACGCTGGCGCTCATGGTGGGATGCGCGATCGCCGAGGGGTTGTCGTACGCCTTCCTCGTCCCGGTGCTGCGCATCCTGTTCGGGGACGCCCCCTCGGACGTCGGACCCTGGCTGATCGGATTCGGGGCGTCGGTCGCGGTCTACGCGGTGCTGCGCTACGTCAGCGACCTGTCGGGTTTCCGCGTCGGGACCTCGCTGCTGCGCGGCGTCTATCACCGGCTGGGCGACCAGCTCGTACGATTGCCGCTCGGCTGGTATCGCGCCGACCTGGTCGGCGAACTGTCGGCGACGGCGAGTCGTGGTGTCCTGCAATCGATGAGCGTGATCGCTCACATGCTCGCGCCGTTCGTCTCGGCATGCGTGACCCCGTTGACCATCGTGGTGGTGATGACCGCCTACGACCTGCGGATGGGCCTGGCGGCCGCCGCGGCGATCCCCGTGGTGACCGCGGTGCAGATGTGGTCGGCGCGCACCACCGCGGCGACCGATATCGAACGCGCCGCACGCGATCACGAGGCCACCGCTCGCGTCGTCGAATATCTTCAGGCACAGCCTGTCCTACGCGCGGGCGGGCGAACCGTCGAACGCTTCCGGTTGCTCGACGACTCGCTCGACGGTATCCGGCGTGCTTCGCGGCGTTCGACGCTCGCAGCCGTGCCGGGCATCGTCTGCACGACGGTCACCGTGCAGGCGGCGTTCACCGCGCTGCTGGCACTGGGCACCTACCTTGTGATCGGCGGGAGCCTCGCGGGGCCGGACATGTTGGCACTCGTCGTCCTCGCAGGTCGCTGCGCCGAACCGCTGTTGTCACTGTCGGAGATCGGCGGAAAGCTGCGCGCCGCCCGCGGCGAACTGACACGACTCGACGCCTTCCTGAGCACCCCTCCCCTCCCCGAGCCGGTTCGTCCGGCGCGACCGCACGGTCACGACATCAAGTTCGACTCGGTGGCCTTCCGGCGGGACGGTCGTACGGTGATCGACGGGTTGTCGCTGGCGGTGCCGCAGGGCCGGCGGTTCGCGGTGGTCGGGCCGTCCGGCGCCGGGAAGAGCACGCTGCTGCAACTGCTCGCACGGTTCCACGACGTGGATGCGGGGTCCGTGCGGATCGGCGGGGGGGACGTGCGGGACATCGCGACCGACGTGCTGATGTCGCAGATCGCGGTGGTCTTCCAGGACGTCTACCTGTTCGATGAGACCCTCGAGGAGAACGTGCGGCTCGGACGTGCGGATGCGACCGACGACGAGGTGCGCGCCGCTGGTGCCGCCGCGGGGCTGGACGAGGTGATCGAACGCCTACCCGACGGCTGGTCGTCGCGAGTCGGTGAAGGCGGCGCGATGTTGTCCGGCGGGGAACGGCAGCGGGTGTCGATCGCGCGAGCACTGCTCAAGGACGCGCCGATCGTCCTGTTGGACGAGACGACGTCCGCCCTGGACCCGGAGAACGAGGCGGTCGTCCGCGCCGGGTTGGAGCGGCTCACGGCGGGACGGACGGTGCTGATGGTCGCGCATCGGTTGCACACCGTCCGCGACGCCGACCGGATCGTGTTCCTGGACCGAGGGCGAATCGTCGAGGAGGGAACCCACGATGAACTGGTGCGTCGCGGCGGCCGCTACGCGCAGTTCTGGGAGATGTCGATCGGGCCGGCTTCACCGATCCGCGCATCGTGAGCGGGCACGGACCGTAGGTTATCGACAGGGTGTCGTTATAATTCCTGAGGGCTCCCGGGTCCGCCACGACTTCTCAGAAAGGGTCACCGTGTACGTCATCACCACCCGCATCGACGTTCCTGCCGATACCACCGAGGCATTCGAAAAGGTCTTCGTCGAGAGCATGCGTTCGACGCTCGACGGAGTGCCGGGCCTCAACCGCACGACGTTGATGCGTCCCGCAGCCGACGGCCTGCCCTACGTGTCCACCATGGAGTTCGACTCCAAGGAAGACTTCCTCGCGTGGCTGCGTTCGGACTCGTTCAAGGCGTCGCACTCGGACGATCAGGCTCCGGGCATGCAGGCACCCTCCGCGGTCGAGCAGCACACGCTCATCGAGGACATCGTCTTCGAGAAGTAGAGAACGCGCCGAAACGGGGTTCGCCGCCGCTGTAGCACGCGCGAACCTCGGTTCGGCGCGTCAACGGCCTCCGAACAGGAGTTTGTCCCCAACCCCGCGATCGATCCACAGGTACACCGGATCGGGAGGTCGTCGCGGGTTCGGTGGGTGTCGCTCCGCGCAGGATCGTCGTCGTGACAGATCCGAACATTCTCACCAACACCTCGCTCGCCGTCGCGGGTCTCTCGGACACCGAGATCCGCACCGGCGTTCGCACCGGCTCACTCGTACGGGTCGGGCGCGGGTGCTATCTGCACCGCTGTGACGTCGACGCGATCGGACCCGTCGGCGTCCACCGTGTCCGTGCCCGGCATGTCGGAGCGACGCTCGGTCCCGACGAGGCGCTCAGCCACGTGTCGGCGGCGGCACTGCACGGCCTCGAACTGTGGGACGTACCGCTCGACCTCGTCCACATCTCCCGGCCCGCCACGCGGCGCGGTCGTGTCACCTCGCAGATCCACGTGCATCCGACCGAACTCGGCGACGACGTGGTGGTCGTCGACGGAGTAGCCGTCACGTCGATTGCCCGCACCGTCGTCGACCTCGCGCGCACGCTCCCGAAGGAGCAGGCCGTCATCGCAGGCGATTCCGCTCTTCGCCTGTACCCCGGTATGCGTGAACAGGTTTCGCGGGCGCTGGCCGATGCCCGGCCCCGCCACGGCCTGGCTCGTGCCCGCACAGTGGTGCCGTTTCTGGACGGTCGCAGCGAGAGTGCGGGCGAATCGCTGTCGCGTCTACGCATTGCGGAAGCAGGACTGCCGCGACCGATCCTCCAGTACGAGATCGTGGGCGGGAACGGGCGGCGCTATCGCGTCGACTTCTTCTGGGAGAACGGCGTCGTCGGCGAGTTCGACGGGCGGATCAAGTATTCCGACCCGCGCGACGTGTTCGACGAGAAGCTCCGGCAGGACGCGATCCGCGACGCGGGCTACGAAGTGGTGCGCTGGACGTGGGCGGAATTGGAGCGGTTCGACGTCGTGGCGGAGAGACTCCAGCAGGCCGCGCGTCGCGCTGCGAAACTGACGCGATGAACCGGGGCTCGCCCCGCGTGTTGCGGTAGCAAGCCCCGGTGCGGCGCGCAAGCAATCACTGCGCCGTGCGGGGCTGAGGAAGGAACGTGCTAACGTCCCGCCGGCAGAAACGGATCGGGGGGTCACGTGCGTAGGTGGACGACAGTCGTCACGAAGTCGGTGACGGCAGTTGCAATAACAGTGATTCTTGTTGCGGGATGCAGCCATTCTCCAGGGCCGGCATCGATCGCGGCCGAAGGCGTGTTTCCCACCAACGACACACCGAAAGCGGTCGACCCGGAAGTGCATGCACAAATCACATTCGATCCATGTGCGGACATTCCGGAGGAGGCCTTCCGTGCGGAACGTGTCGACCTCTCCACCGGGCAGAAGTCCGAGCACACCTCCGGTGGTTACACGTCGATCCTGTGCACCTTCGACAGCATTCCCCCGGACAGTAACGATACGGGTTGGTTCGACCTGTACCTGCTGGCGTCGAACAGGACGCTCGACGAAGCCTACAAGCGGGACCCCGAGAACACCACCGAGACAACAGTCAGCGGTCGTCCCGCCCTCGTCAAGTTCGACCCGAACGTAACAAACAGCTGCGAGATATCGATGAGCACCCGATTCGGCCTGATCAGCATCAAGCACCACAACCTCACACGCGAGATGCAGCCGATGACGGACGACGCACGATGCAGCCGGACCAGAAGCTTCGTCGAGCGGATCGAGGATTCGGTGGACCGAGAAGTCGACGCAGGACGAATCATGATGGAGGTCGCCACGACCGTACGTACGCCTCGCGTCGTCGACGATTCGGAACGACCTGACATCACTTTCGATCCGTGCCTGGATGTTCCGATGGAGATACTTCTCGAAAGAGGTTTCGACGACCGTAGCAAGGATCTCACCGACCTTCCCTTCGGCACGTACACATTCATCAGCTGCTCATGGAAGAGCTTCGCCCAGACGACCGACCACAAGGATTCCTACGCGATCACTTTCCTCGCCGGCAATGTCTCCTACGAGGAATATCTCGAGCGCGACCGCGATATCTCCACCGAGATCACGATCAATAGCAGGAGAGCGCTCCTCCAGCATGACCGCAACGATTGCGCGATCATCCTGGACACGAAATTCGGCGTTCTCGTCAGCTCGTGGTTGCACTTCCCCTACGACAACGAACCGATTCCTTCCGAGAAACAGTGCGCTCCCCTGTTCTCCCTCGTTCAGGACATCGAAACACTCGTCGATCTCTGACGCGGTGAACCGGGGTTCGCCCCGCGTGTTGCGGTAGCGAACCCCGGTTCGGCGCGCGAGCTACACCGCGACCGGTTGCTTCGCAGGCAGGACGGCCGGCTCCGGAACGGTGACCGCGCGGACGGGGCGTCGCACCAGCGCGACCGTCACGTAGGCGACCAGCGACACCAGGAATCCGATGAAGGTGGTCCAGCCGTCGACGGACGAGGTGACCAGTGAGTTCGGGATGTACAGCAGGGTGTTGTCGACGCCGTAGATCGTCGGGGTGAGGACGAAGAAGCCGGCGCGCACCGTGATACCGGCGATCGCTGCGGCAGCCACAGCGCGACCGTCACCGCGCGACCAGAACAGTCCGAGGATGAACGGCACTACCAGCGAGGCGAGCAGCAGGTCGAAGGTGAGGGTGAGCAGGATGCCGGTCTGCGGGACCCGCAGCGCGACGAGGGCACCGAAGGCAGCCATCGGCAGCATGAGCAGGCGGGTGGCCTTCATGACGTCCGACGACATCGCGGCGTTCTCGCCGCCTACGCGGAAGACGTTGCGCACCAGAACCGTCGCGGTGGACAGCAGCACACCACTGATCGTGGTCAGCGAAGCCGTCACCAGACCGGAGAGCACAAGGATCGACAACCACTGCGGCGTGTACTCGCCCAGCAGAACGTAGAGGATCGGGGCGTCGGCTGCGCTGTCACCGACGATCGACACGGCAGCAAGGGCCACGAAGGACAGCGGCACACACAGGACGAGAATGCCGGTCGCCGCAGAGAAGCAGGCGCGCTGCGCAGCGATCGGGGACTTGGCGGAGAACACGCGCTGCATCAGGTCGATCGCGACGAGGTTGCCGAGACCGAGAGCGACGATGGTGGCCCAGTTGACCGCGGCCCCCTGCGCCGGATCGGTGAGCTGTCCGAGATCGCCGATGCCGAGGCCGTCCCCGTGGGTGAAGCCGGGTCCGAAGGCCGTCCACACGAGGAGCGAGACGATACCGACGGCCATGATCGCGAACTGGACCATGCCGGTGTAGACGCTGGCGAACATGCCGCCGGCCACCGTGTAGGCGAGCACGAACGGGATGATCACCAGCACCGCCGCCGTGTAGTTCAGGCCGAGGAAGTACTGGAGCAGGTAGCCCAGGGCGACGAGGTTGCCGGCGAGGAGGATGCCGAAGCTGCCGACCGTGAGCACGGACGCGGTGATCTCGGTGCTGCGGCCGAAGCGGCGGGCGAAGAACTCGGGCAGGGTCACGACGCCCGTCGCGCGTAGGCGCTTCGCGAAGAACAGTCCGACGAGCAGCACGCTCGATGCGACACCCAGCGGCATCGCCGCACCCGCCCAGAATCCGAATCCGGCCGCGAGGTCGGCGGAACCGAGGGTCGCGTTGGAATCGATGACCTGCGACATGAGCAGGACGGCAAGGACAGGGGCACCGAGCGAGCGACCTGCGAGAAGAAAGTTCCCGGCCTGTCCGCGGACCTTGCGGGTGGAGTAGAAGCCGGCCCCGAGGAGAACGACGAGGCACACGGCGACACCGATGATGATCATGGCTGCTCCGTATGGAGAGGGTCAGACGGCAGGAGCGCTGCGTTGGGCTTCGCGTCCGAGTGAGTAGAGGGGGCGTGCATTGTCGGGAAGGGTGATCTCGCCCGCGGCGAGCCGCTTGCGGAGATAGGTGAAGCTCTGGGCCGTCTGGGCGAACAGGTGCTCGCCGGCGGTGACTCCGCCGTAGCGCGGTCCGTCGGCGTCGACGAACCTCTCCAGCGGGTCGACCCGGGTGTCGTGATCGACGTTGAAGAACAAGGGGAACGAGTAACGTTCCTCGGCAACCTTACGCACCCGATGTGACGTCGCTGTAAATACTCCGTTGGTCCAGATCTCCAGCAGGTCACCGATATTCAGGACGAAAGCATCCTCGCGGTAGGGCACGTCGATCCAGTCGCCGTCGGCGTTGAGGACCTCGAGTCCCGGCGCCGTGGGGAGCAGAAGAGTGAACACCTCGTAGTCGGTGTGGGCACCGATGCCGGGACGGTCCGAGGCGTCGGGATCGTAGGGATAGTGGATCATTCGAAGCTGAGCAGGCGGCGTGGTCACATAGCGGTCGAACCGATCCGCCGCCTCGCCGAGTGCTTCGGCAAAGGCACGCAACAACACACGTCCCAGAGCGAAGACGGATTCGTAGTACGCATTCACGGGCTCGTCGAAGTCCGGCAGGTCGGGCCACTGGTTCGGGCCGAGCAGCGGGTTGCCGGCGAGATATTCGGGATGATCGGACGGAAGGTCGATCGACAGGTCGAATGCTTCCTTGTGGTCCGGTGTGGCTCCGGCGAACACTTCCTCACCGGGCGGCACGTAGCCGCGGTGGTTGGTGGAATTGCCGATGTACACATCCATTTTCGCGTCGTCGGGAAGAGCGAAGAAGCGTTCGGCCGCGTCCTTCAATCCGCCGACGAGGATGGGGTCGACTCCGTGTCCGACGATCTGCGCGAAGCCGACTTCTCGCGCGGCGCGCCCGAGTTCGGCGACGACGGCGTCGCGTCCGGTTTCGTCGCCGGACACCAGCGCATGCACATCGACGATGGGAATACTCGTGAACGTCATGTGTCACCCCTCGGGGTCGGGTGGACGGAACGCCACCGACGGGTGATAGACGTTCCGTCGAATGTTGTGTCTCGGGTGCGGATCTCGTGACCGAAGACGGGGTAGAGATTGCGCCCGCTTCGGTACGGGAGGGTCGATGCGGAGATGGTCCACCGGCTGTCTTCGATGCGACCCACCGCGATCTCGCAGTCCAGCAACGCTCGGGCATCCGACACCGTCGCTGCGCCGAGGATCTGTTCGACGAGGGGTTCGGATCCGAGCGCGTGATCGCGACTCCGCCCGAATGCGAAGCACTCTCCGACCCGCACGAGCACTGCGGTCGCTCCGGTCTCGACGTCCTCGAGTAGGTACTCCTCGATGTCGGGCGAGACATCCGTGATGCGCCAGTGCTCGGTGTACTCCTCGAATACACCGTGTTCGACGAGGGTGTCGGTGTCGAGGGCCTCCAGGGTGCCGGCGTCGGGTGTCGGTCCGAGCGGGTGGAACGACACGGCCCGTTCCCATTCGACATGGTTGCTGCTGTCGAGCAGTCGGCCGGCGAATCCGTCCTGGCTCGCGAGAGCGACGAGGTCGTCGATCTCCATCTCGGCGAGAGTAGAGGCCGTCACCGTCGGCAGTGTCGCCGGTCGTCGCAGGTCGCAGTACAACCGCTCACCCTGCAGCCACGTGACGCGGGTGGTGGTGTCCGGGATTGCTCCCGGCCGAGCCAACAGTGTTCGCTCGAAACGGGTTCCCACCGGACGGATTCGTTCGGCGGCCGTCATACGCCGTCGGCCTTCCACCGCGCGCGTTCCTGGCCGAAGGCGACGGACTGCGTCGCCTGGAACCCGCTGATCGAAGCAGCGTTGTCCGCGAGGAACTTCCGGTGCTCGGTCAGGGAGAATGTGCCGTCGGTGATCTCCACTCCCCCACCGCGACCCGCAGCGAGATCCGCTCGCAGATCGAGCAGTTCGTCGGGGTCGACGGGGTACCACGAGATGCGGTCGAAGAAGCGCAGCAGCCACGGGGTGCCGTCCTCGAACGGGCCGGCCGGCTGCGGGTGCCGGTGGTTCCACACCTGGGTGGTGCGGCCGACGAACTGGTAGCCGCCGGGGCCTTCCATGCCGTAGATGCACAGGTAGGCGCCGCCGATGCCGACGGCGTTCTCGGGGGTCCAGGTGCGCGCGGGGTTGTACTTGGTGGTGACGAGACGGTGCCGCGGGTCGAGCGGCGTCGCGACCGGGGCGCCGAGGTAGACGTCGCCGAGGCCGAGGACCATGTAGTCGGCGGCGAAGACCGTGTCGAAGACGTCGGCGACGGTGTCGAGGCCGTTCATGCGGCGGATGAACTCGATGTTCCACGGGCACCACGGGGCGTCGGAGCGCACGCCGTGCATGTAGCGCTGGATGGCCTCGCGGGTCGCCGGGTCGTCCCAGGACAGCGGGAGTCGTACCTGCCGGCTGGGGACTTCGAGTTCGTCGCTGTCGCCGATGGTGTCCTCGACCTCGCCGAGCAGGCCGAGCAGGGTCGGCACGGGCAGGACGTCGGGGTCGACCTTGACCTGCAGCGACCGGATTCCCGGGGTGAGTTCGAGCAGACCTGCAGGACGGTCGGCCTCGAGGCGCTGGTGCAGCGCGTGCACGCGGGCCCGCAGCGCCAGGTCGAGGGTCATGTCGCCGTACTCGATGAGGACGTTGTCGTCGCCGCTACGGCGGTAGGTGACGGCGGTGTGGCCGTCACGGCGGGGGAGCACTCCGTCGTCACCGTCGCCACCGGCCGAGGTGACCAGCGACAGTCCGGCGCGACGCGCGACGCCGAGTTCGCGGCGGGACGCGGTGTGCTGCGACTTCACGGGCACGAACCGGACCGTGTTGCCGGGAGCGAGTTGGCCGAGCTTCCAACGGTCGGCGGCCACGACGGTCACCGGGCACACGAACCCGCCGAGGCTGGGACCGTCGGGGCCGAGCAGGATCGGGGTGTCGCCGGTGAAGTCGAGTGCGCCGACGGAGTAGGCGTTGTCGTGGATGTTCGACGGGTGCAGGCCCGCCTCGCCACCGTCGGTGCGCGCCCATTCGGGCTTGGGGCCGATGAGCCGCACGCCGGTGCGGTCGGAGTTGAAGTGCACCTCGTAGTCGGTGGCGTAGAGGGCATCGATGTCGGCACGGGTGAAGAATTCCGGTGCGCCGTGCGGACCTTCGGTGACCGCGATCTCCCAGCGCGTGCTCAGTGCGGGCACGTGCTCGGACGGGACCGGGGCGCTCGCGCCGGGAGCGTTCTCCCCGACGACGAGGACGTCACCCTCGCGCAGTGTGCGCCCCTCGTGACCGCCGAACGTTCCGAGCGTGAAGGTCGCTGCGCTGCCCAGGAATTCGGGAACGTCGAGACCACCGCGAATGAGGACGTAGACGCGCAACCCCGGCCCGGAGACAGCTCCGACGTCGAGCAGGCCGCCCGCCGGGACGGTGACCGGGCGCCACTGCGGGACGGCGGCCCCGTCGACGCGCACGGTGACGGGCGCACCCGTCACGCACACCTCGGTTTCCTCCGTGAACCGCAGGGCGGGGCCGGCCATGGCGGTCTCGAGACCGGGGGTGCCCTCGTCGTTGCCGAGCGCGACGTTGCCGAGGCGGAACGACAGGTCGTCCATCGGGCCCGAGGGTGGCACACCGATCTGCCAGTAACCGGTGCGTCCGGGATAGTCCTGGACGGTCGTGAGCATTCCGGGACGTTCGACGGTGATCTTCGTGGTCATGACTACCTCATTCCCCGCGGGTGACGATCATGCGGACCGGCGTGGGGTCGAAGCCGTTGCACGGGTTGTTGATCTGAGGGCAGTTGGAGACGAGGACGAGCACGTCGCGCTCGGCGCGGATTGCGAGTCGCTTGCCGGGTGCGGACAGGCCGTCGACGATGCCGAGGGTGCCGTCGGCCTCGACCGGCACGTTCATGAAGAAGTTGATGTTGGAGACGAGGTCGCGCTTGCCCAGTCCCCACTTGGCGCCTTCGATGAGGAAGTTCTCGACGCAGGCGTGCTGGTGCTTGGTGTGGTGCCCGTAGCGGAGGGTGTTGGACTCCTGCGAGCAGGCACCGCCGACGGTGTCGTGGTTGCCCACCTCGTCGGCGACGAGCGTCATCAGCGGCTCACCGTCGGCGTCGCGTAACACCGAACCGGTGGAGAGGAAGAGGTTCTGCTGGGCGGCCACGGTGGCAGCGGCACTGTAGCGGCGGGTGTGGTCGGCGGCGTCGTAGACGAGGGTGTCGACCGCCTGGTTGCCGTGCAGGTCGACGATGGTGAGTACGTCGCCGGCGGCGACGACGGCCGACCACGGGCCGCGGAGTCCGACGATCTCGTCGAGGACGACGCGGCCGGGAACGAGGGCGAGGTCTGCGGTGTCGGCGGTGATGGTCATCGGTGGATCTCCGTTTCGGACGTGGCGGCGGCCCAAGCGTCGTCGGTGTTGAGCACGGCGCGCTGGCACTCGGGGTCGGTGTTCGGCAGCGAGTTCAGTTCGCCGGGTGCTCGCCAGGCGAGGACTTCGAGGCTGCCGGTGGTGAACTCGGGATTCGGATCGAGCGGGTGTGCGGTGTTGGCGATCAGGGCGATCACCGGCAGGTGGATCAGCAGGTCGACGGCGGCACCGGGACCGGCGTTGCCGGTGCTGACGAGGCTGCCGTCCTCCTCGACGCGGACACCGTGGAAGAAGGACAGTGAGGGCGGCAGGTCGCGCGGTTGCAGGTCGTGCTTGGCGGCGGCGACGGTGAACAGTTCGCGACCCGCAGGAGAGCTCGAATGGAGCGATCCCTCACCGTATTTCGCAGTGTTCCCCGCGACGTGGGTGGTGCCGCACAGCGCGTCGTGGCGTCCGGAGGTGTCGGCGACGATCGTGGCGAGGACGCGGCCCTGATCGGAGAGCAGTGGGTGCCCGACACCGAGATAGGCCTGCCACGGCACCTTCACCGTGTCGGCGACGTTGAGCCGTTCGTGCGGGGCGTCGGCGCGGAACAGGAGGATGTTGGCGCAGGCGGTGCCGTGGACGTCCCGCAGGCGCAGGCGGGTGCCGCGGGCGAGGACCTTGCTGGTGTAGCGGCCACCGGGGACGGTCTCGGCCCAGGTCATCGACGCTGCGCGACCGCTGGGCGGAGCCGGCCACGACGATGCCGGGACGATCGGCATGGCGTCGGTGACGGTTCCTGCCTGCGCTCGGGCATGGGCACGAGCAGCGTGCGTGGTGGCGGTCGCGAGGGTCTCGGTCATGGTGCTCCGATCGGCGGTCCGGGGAAACTGTCGATCGACAGTTTTCCCATCGCGCATCTTCGGGGAATGTCCATGGCGTAACGAGTCCGTGACGCGTGTTTCGTACGTGTGACGAAAACTTCACGCACGAAGACGGTGGCGCTGCAGCACCTTTCGTCGTGTCACAGTGGAGGCGTGACCCATGCAGGACCAGGACGCCCCCGCCTCCACGCCCCGCGACGGCCCGGGCCGACCGCGCGTGCCGAGATCCTCGACGCCGCCGCGGAGCTGTTCACCACCCGCGGGTTCTCCCCCACATCGACACGCACGATCGCCGAGGCCGTGGGGATCCGGCAGGCATCGCTGTACAACCACTTCGCGACGAAGAACGACATCCTCGTCGCGTTGCTCGAGGACACCGTCGAACCGACCCTCGACTTCGACGACAATCTCGACCCTGCGCTGCCGCCCGAGGTGCGCCTGTGCACACTCGCCTGGTTCGACACGGCTCAGTTGTCCGCGGGCAGATGGAATCTCGGTGCGCTCTACCATCTTCCGGAGGTTCGCACCGAACCGTTCGATCGGTTCCGGGAGGAACGTCGGCACCTGATGGAGCGCTACCGGACCCTGGCGGCGCAGATCGTGGGCGACGGCGATCCTCGCACCCATCTGCCGTTCCGGGTCGTCGAATCGGTCATCGGCATGCGAGCCGACGACGGCGACGTCGACGCCGGGCTCCCCGAAGCGCTGGCGACGGCATCGCTGACGGTGCTCGGTGTCAGCGACCTTGCGGCAGTGACGAGCGCGGCCCGGGCACTCGTGGTGGGGGTTCCCGGCTACCTGCTGGGCTCGATGAACCCGCCGGCTCGGCCACCCGCGTGAAACGCAGGGCGGGATCGTCGACCGGTTCGCGGCGCAGCCGTCTGCGGTCGAGATAGTAGTTCTGCTCCATCGACCACGGGCCGCCTTCCCCGGATGTGGGGAACACGTCGGCCGAGCGCCGGAGATAGTTCGACGTGAGGTCCCAGAACGGCCCTCCGCCGACGGCCGGATCGTCGCAGATCGGGGTGACGACGTCGTAGCCCTGGTCGTCCACGTGGTCGAGCAACCGGCACAGATGATGGCCGGTGAGGTCGACCTTGAGGGTCCACGACGAGTTGGTGTAGCCGAACGCGAAGGCGAAGTTCGGCACGCCGGTGAGCATCGTCGCCTTGTAGGTGACGCATTCGTGCCAGTCGACCGGGACGCCGTCGACGTCGACTTCGATCCTCCCGAACGGCACCAGTTTCAGGCCGGTCGCGGTGACGATGACGTCGGCCTCGATCTCGCGCCCCGATTCGAGGGCGATCCCCGTGGGCATGAACCGGGTGATCCGATCGGTGACCACCGACGCCTCGCCGGTGGCGATGGCGTGGAAGAGGTCACCGTCGGTCGCGACGCACAGGCGCTGATCCCACGGGTCGTAGGACGGGTTGAAGTGCACGTCGACGGGATAGTCGTCGGGCAGCACGCTCGTCATCCGAAGGTGCAGGAGACGGCGGAAAAGGTTCGGCGCCCGGCGACTCGTCCGGTACATCTCGTGCAGCATCCGGATGCTCAGGGAACGGACGGCACGGTCGGCCGCCGCTGTCGGGAGTGCACGTCGCAGCGCGTTGACGACCTTGTTCTCCTTCGGCCACCCCAAGACGTAGGACGGGGAGCGCTGCAGCATCGTCACGTGCTCGGCGACGCCGGCCAGGGCGGGAATGAGCGTCACCGCGGTGGCGCCACTGCCGATGACGACGACGCGTTTGCCCGCACAGTCGAGAGCCTCGGGCCAGTGCTGGGGATGGACGATCGTGCCGCGGAAGTCGTCGCTGCCCTCGAACTCCGGGCTGTACCCCTCGTCGTAGTCGTAGTAGCCGGTCGCGGAGAAGAAGAACGAGCAGGTCACCGTAAGCATGGTGTCGTCGCTCGTGCGCAGGAGCGTGACCGTCCACCTGCCGGTATCGGACGAGAAGGACGCGCCGACGACGCGGTGCCCGAGGTGCAGGTAGGGACGGAGTCCGTGTTCGTCCACCGTCTCGTGGAGATAGCCGAGGATCTCGCCGCCTCCGGCGTACGCATGCTTCTTCCGCCACGGCTTGAACTCGTACCCGAGGGTGTGGAGGTCGGAGTCGGAGCGCACGCCGGGATATCGGAACAGGTCCCACGTGCCACCGAGCGCGTCACGCGCCTCGACGATCGCGAAGCTCGTCCCCGGTCTCTTCGTCTTCAGGTGGTAGGCCGTGCCGATGCCGGAGATACCGGCACCGACGATCAGGACATCCACCTCGGCGGGCACGCTCCCGCCGGGTTCGACTGCGGTCATGTTCGCTCGACTCCGTCCTTCGGCGGGGTTCGTTCGATGCGCGGAGCTATCGCGGTCGATCACTCCCGGGGGATGTCGCCCGGCGTGCGGTCGGCACCTTCGAGCACGTTCACCTCGTGCTTGTCGCTACCCGGACCCACGTGCGCCTCGGCACGCATCCGCTCGACCATGTCGGGATAGTGCAGCTCGAAGGCGGGACGCTCCGAGCGGATCCGCGGCAGCTCGTAGAAGTTGTGCCGCGGCGGCGGGCAGGTCGTCGCCCATTCGAGCGAGTTGCCGTAACCCCACGGGTCGTCGACCGTGACGACCTGGCCGTAGCGGTAGCTCTTGAAGACGTTCCACAGGAACGGCAGCGTCGACGCGCCCACGACGAAGGCCCCGATCGTCGAGATGGTGTTCAGGGTGGTGAACCCGTCGGAGGGCAGGTAGTCGGCGTAGCGACGCGGCATGCCCTCGTTACCGAGCCAGTGCTGCACCAGGAAGGTGGTGTGGAAACCGATGAAGGTCAGCCAGAAGTGCCAGCGGCCGAGCTGCTCGTCCATCATCCTGCCGGTCATCTTCGGGAACCAGAAGTAGATGCCGGCGTAGGTCGCGAACACGATGGTGCCGAAGAGCACGTAGTGGAAGTGCGCGACCACGAAGTACGAGTCGTGCAGGTGGAAGTCCAGCGGCGGGCTCGCGAGGATGACACCGGTGAGGCCACCGAAGAGGAAGGTCACGATGAAGCCGACCGCGAACAGCATCGGCGTCTCGAAGGTGATCTGGCCCTTCCACATCGTGCCGATCCAGTTGAAGAACTTCACGCCCGTCGGGACGGCGATCAGGAAGGTCATGAACGAGAAGTACGGCAGCAGCACGGCGCCGGTGGCGTACATGTGGTGCGCCCACACCGCGATGGAGAGCGCGGCGATGGCAATGGTCGCGTACACGAGGCCGCTGTATCCGAAGATCGGCTTGCGGGAGAAGACCGGGAAGATCTCCGAGACGATGCCGAAGAACGGCAGCGCGATGACGTACACCTCGGGGTGACCGAAGAACCAGAACAGGTGCTGGAAGAGCAGCACACCGCCGGTCGCGGGGTCGTAGATGTTGCCGCCGATCACCCGATCGACGAAGGCACCCATGAAGGCCGCGGCGAGCAGCGGGAAGACGAGGAGCACGAGGATCATCGTGATGAAGATGTTCCAGGTGAAGATCGGCATTCGGAACATGGTCATGCCGGGCGCGCGCATGCACACCACGGTGGTGATCATGTTGACGCCGCCGAGGATGGTACCGAGACCCATGACGATCAGGCCGAGGAACCACAGATTGCCGCCGATCCCCGGCGAATGGATCTCGTCGGCGAGCGGCATGTAGGACGTCCAGCCGAAATCGGCAGCGCCGCCGGGCGTGATGAATCCGAAGGCGACCGTGAGTGCGCCGAAGAGGAAGAGCCAGTAGCTGAAGGCGTTCAGGCGCGGGAAGGCGACGTCGGGGGCACCGATCTGCAGCGGCAGGATGTAGTTCGCGAAACCGAAGACGACCGGCGTGGCGTACATCAGCAGCATGATGCCGCCGTGGTTGGTGAACAGCTGGTTGTACTGCTCGTTCGACAGGAACTGCAGCCCGGGCACCGCGAGCTCCGCGCGCATCAGCAGGGCGAGCAGACCACCGAACAGGAAGAACGCGAACGAGGTGAAGATGTACATCAGCCCGAGCGTCTTCGGGTCCGTGGTGGTGATCAGGTCATGGAGGACCGCCCCCTTGGACTTCGCTCGCGGTGGATAGGGCCGCGTGGGCTTGACGGGAGCGACAACCGCGTTCATCGGGCCTCCTCGAGCCGCCGTGAGGCGGCAACGGTGCGGCGCGGACGGGATCGACGGCGCACGGCGATCACCACCCGCGATGCTGCAGGTGAACTCAGAGTAGGCGTTCCACCTCACACGCGCACCGGGTTCGCGGACCGAATTGTGACGCGACGACGAGCGACCCGAACGACTCGTGTACGGCGAAGAGAACGTGTTCTCCATATATCCGAGGTAGCCATGGCAGAGACCGTCCAGCAGGCACTCCGTGACCTGTTCGAGAACAACACCGCGGCCGTCGTCCACGCGATCGCCGGGGCCGGGCTCGCGGGCTTCCCGCTCGTCGGCCTCAACAACACCCGACGCGGTGAGGGTCTGGCACGCGACATCCTGCGTGCGGACTGCCAGATCCTGCTGACCGATGCCGAGCACGCCCCTCTGCTGGACGGCCTGGATCTCGGCGACGTCGCCGTCTTCGACGTCGCGAGCCCCGAGTGGCGGGCGCTCGTCGACAGGGCCTGTCCGCTGGAGCCGTACCGGAAGGTCGGGCCCACCATCCGTTCATGTTGATCTTCACCTCGGGGACGAGCGACGATCCGAAGCCGGTGATGCTCGCCCACATGATGGTGTTGTTCTCGGGCAGCACGCTCGTCCCGCAGTTCTCGATCACGAGCGACGACGTAATCTACCTGTCGATGCCGTTGTTCCACTCCAACGCGATCCTCACCGGGTGGCCTACAAGGACGCGGACGGCTGGATCTACCTCGCCGGTCGCACGGCCGACTGGATGCGCGTGGACGGCGAGAACCTCGCCGCCGCCCCTATCATGACCGCGATCGTGCTGCGCGACGAGACGTCGCTCGTACCCGAGGAATTCGAGAAGGAAGGACCCACAGCGGGCGACGGCGTGCTGTGGGTCCGCGAGAACGAGAAGTACGTCGTGGCCTGACGTTGAGGAGCGCGAAACGGTCTTCGGCGCGGGATGTTTCGCGCTCCTATGACCGTTTCGCGCTCTGCTGTGTCAGTGCCCGTCGAAGCCGGGCAGTCGCGCCGGCTCCTCGACCACCGAGTACTCGCTCGCGTCGCCCTGCACGACCCTGCTGCGCGAGCCGTCGACGCCGACGGGGATGTCGCCGGCGAGGGTGATGCGATGCAGGCGGCGGGTGTGGTCGCCGAAGTCGGCGATGCCGTAGTGCTGCGTGGCGCGGTTGTCCCAGATCGCGACGTCGCCACTCTCCCACGACCAGCGGAACGTGTTCTCCAGCTTCGTGATCCGACTCTGCAGCAGCTGGAGCAGCGCGGCGGTCTCCGACGGCTCGAGACCGACGAACTCCTTGACGAAGTGACCGAGCAACAGGGTGCGCTCACCCGTCTCGGGATGGACCCGCACCACCGGGTGGATCGTTTCGTAGGTGTTGCGGCGGAACTCGTCCTGGTAGCGGCGTCGCTCCTCGGTCAGCGCCGGATCGGAGCTGCCCGCGTCGAGCTTCTCGGCGTAGTCGTAGAGATTGGTGTGCAGGGCCCACAGGTTGTCGACGAGCGCCTTCAGCGCATCCGGCAACTGCTCGTAGGCCGCGGTCGTGGAGGCCCACGTCGTCGCACCGCCGTACGGCGGCAGGGTCACCGCCCGCAGGATCGACGCCTTCGGAATGCGGTCGACGAAACTGACGTCGGTGTGCCAGCTGTTCGCAGCACCCTCGATGGGCAACAGCCGCTTACCCTTCGAGTGGACCGTGGGGTGCGACTGGGTCTGCGTGCCGAGCAGGCCGGCGAAGGCCCACTGCTCCTCGTCGTCGAGGTGATGCTGGTCGCGGAAGACGATCGCCTTGTGCACGGCGAGTGCGTAGCGGATGGCCTCGACGGTCTCGGACGCCAACGAGCCGGACAACCGCACCCCGTCGATCCGCGCACCGATGTGCTCCCCCAGCTTGGTGACGACGATGCCCCCGGCGGTGTAGACGGATTCGGCGGTGGTCGTATCGCGATCGAGTTCGGTGATGGTCATGCGATCTCTCCTTCGATGATCTGAACCTGGCGTTGTCGCTTGCGCCGATTCAGTTCACCGCCATCCGTCGGCAGAGTCGACGGTTGTGGTCAGCGAGATCGAAACGAGCCGAGCTCGCTTACGGGAGATCGAAACGAGCCGAGCTCGCTCACGGGAGATCGAAACGAGCCGAAGCCGCTATCGGGAGTGCGTTCTCACTCGAGGATCTCGCTCCGCCAGAAGGTGTCGCCGTCGGGGACGGTCTCGTGGTCGTCGAAGAAGGTGACGAGCGCCTGTGCGGCTGCCGCGGCGTCGGGGAAGCGACGCCCCTCCATCGGTCCCCGGTTGATCTCGAGCGTCCCGGACACCGGATCGACGCGCCCCTGCACGCGGTATCCCCCGATGTCGGCGACCACCGCGAGCCGTCCGTCGTCGGTGTCGGGTTCGGCGACCGCCGGTGTGGCCGGACGTGCTACGCGGACGGCCGCTGCCGGCACCGGCGCCGCGTCGTGGTCGGGATCCTTGACCGCGTCGAGACCGAGCAGATCCCAATGATCTTGACCGTGAACGACATTGCTGCGCTGAATCGGGTGACTGCCGGTCGGTGTCCGGCCGGGGCGGTCGGCGAGCCAGAGCGCGACCTCCTCCTCGATTCCCCCTTCGATGTCGTCCGCGTCCACCACATAGAACTCCGGTAGCTCGGGTGCGAGATCGACGAACACCCAGTACGACACGCCCGCACCGTCGGCGGCGGGCACTCCGTCGCGGCGTCGCGCGAGCCACGGATCGCTCGCCGTCGAGCACACCCGCACCACACGTTCGGATCCGTCCGCGCCCTGTACGCGGACGTCCCGCTGTCCAGGGATCGGCTCGGCCCGGCCGCCTCGCGCCAGAACCTCGGCCACGAAGGCCGCGACTCCCTGTCGAACGATGTCCCCCATATCGACTCCTCTTCTCGGTGCGCACATCGAGCAGTGAATCGGGATCGACGCGCGATGTGCCCACGTCCTGCGCGGTCTCATCGAGACCGGAGGTCTGGTGCGACCATACGTGGCTACGAGCAGAAGAAGAACTGCATGTGACCGATCACCGGAAAGCATCACCCTTCGTGGTGAGCGCCTTGACCCGTTCGACGATGCGGTCCTGAAGTTTGGACGGGGTGCGCCAGCGCATCGCGAGTTTGTCGTAGTCCATGGCGTGCTCGGCGATGATGTCCTTGAGTTGTTCGACCCCGAGGGTCGACAGCCTCTCCCGCAGAGTCGCCTCGCCGCTCTCGCGGAACACCACGAACGGGTCGAAGGCCCCGGGTGCGCGACGACTGCGACGCGCAGACGTTCGGGCCGCGGCCGGGCGCGTAGCAGGAGCGGGAGCAGGGGTCGGGGCGCTTGCGTCCGCGGTAACCGAGAGCGCTCCCGCGAGTGCCCTCGCGAACCGCGGCGTGCGTGCCGCCTCATCGGCGATCACCTGGACGAGAGCGACGAGCGCGCCGGCCGTGCCGGGTGCCGCCTCGTCGAGACGGAGCAACGCCGAACTCGCCTCGCCGATGCGCACCCGCAGACGCGCCTGTGCCATGTCGGTATCGGGGTCGGGATTCGTCACAGGTACACCTGCGCATTCATCATGATCGTCTCGGTGAGGATTCGCAGTGCGTCGTACTGGCCGGTGTTGCCGTACTTTCGCTTGAGCGTGCCGTAGGGCACGAACTCGGCGGACGCCGCGATCTGATTGGCCTCGGGCACCCAGGCGGGAACGACGCTCGCAATCCGGGGGTCGCGCTGGAGCTGTTCGATGATCGTGCGGTGCAGATTCGAGGCACTGCGGTACTTCGTGATGACGAGACCGATCTCCCGCACGGTGTGCCCGGTCCGTGTCGCGAATTCCTGGATCTTCGTCTGCAGCGGCGGAATTCCGTAGGTGGACAGGATGTCGGGAATCGTCGGGATGAGATAGCCGTCGGCGAGACGCAATCCGTTGAGGGTGAGGATCCCGAGATTCGGCGGGCAGTCGATCAGGATGTAGTCGTACCGGTCGGCGATGGGCCGGACAGCGGAGAGCAGCACCTCGACGGGACGGTGCGAGCCGGGATCGGCGTACTGCTGGTGGGTGAGCCCCTCCTGGATGTCCATGAGATCCAGCGACGACGCGAGCAGGTCGAGATCACGGACCGCTCGCACGGGCGAGACGTTCTTCTGGACGGCCTTCTCGATGTCGAACGCGTCGGCGTGGGGCGTGATCGCCTTACGGAAGAGCGTCGCGAGGGTCAGACCGAGTTCGTTCAGTTCCTGCCAGCGTTCCTCCCCCACCATCATCGTGGTGAGGTTGGTCTGCGGGTCGAGATCGATCATCAGCACCCGCTGCCCGAACTCCGCCGCCATGAACTCGCCCAGAGCGGCCGTCGTCGTGGTCTTGCCGACGCCACCTTTCAGGTTGATCGTCGCGATTACCCGTGCCACCCCACACCTCTTCGGGAAAGAAATTCATTACTCGATATCGCGAGCAAAACTACCCGAAGGCGGACATACGAGGCAGCCGGGTGACAGCTACCGGATCATCGGCCCCTCGACTCGACCGCGAGACGGGGCATGCCGGCGAGTTCGTCGGGCGTGACGTACGAATCGGAGGTCGCGAAACCGCTCAGGTACAGCGGCGGCTTGCGGTCGGCGACCGCGCGCACGATCTGCCCCTCCGAGACGAAGACGATGAGCCCTTCGGCATCGGATCCCGGCATGTTCCGCCAGGTGACTCCGGGGGTGTGCATCACGCGGTTGAGTTCGCTCATCAGCACCGGGACGCGGAAGTAGTACATCCGGTCCCACGACTCGACACCCGCTGCGGCCGCGACCTCCCCGAGCGTGCGGGACTGTCCGGAGACGAGCACCGATTCGAACTCGGCCTCGAGCTGCGGGTCGTCGACGACGGACACGCTCGTCGCCCCCGAACAACCCGAAACCCCCAGCACCGCAGCGACAGCCAGCGCGAAACCCGTACGCACGAACCGCGACGCCACCGCACCCCCCTGTGTATCGACCCCCGATAGGACGCGAGGAAGCTACCACCGGTTCGGACGAATACACCAGTGAAGACGGTCACTTTCCACGAGTTCGGGGATACGACCCGAAACGCAGCCGAATCGATGTGACAGATGACAGTAACTCCGAGTTACTCCTTTGCGGTGAGCTCGGCGATGTCCGTCCACAGAGCACTGCGGAGCGCGACCATCGGTTCGGCTGCGGCGCCGAGCTGGTCGCCGACGAAATCGGTGTTCTCGGCGGACAACTCGCGCGCACCCGATCTGCCGATCAGGTCGTCGATCCGCTGGTCGAGACTCGCGGTCCGCTGCGCGATGTGTGTGAGATGCAGATGGCCCTCCGCGCGCGTGAGCAGGTCGCCGATGCGCGCGAGCGCGGTGACGCGCGCAAGGATCTGGTCCCATACCGGTTCGAGCGCTGCCACCCGGGATTCGAGACCGGACCGCGCCTCGGGCGCCGATCGGATCGCGGACTGCAACTCGTCGAGCAGGTCGCGCAGGGCGACGGTGTCCACCGCGATCTGGGTGAGCTCCTCGGCGAGATCGAGCTGGGCTCGTTGAACCTCGAAGTACTCCGAACGCCACGCCGCCGATGCCTCGACGCGGTCGTACAGGGCACCGGCGAGGAAGAGCAGGGTGTCGTAGCGGTCGACGAAGCGGTCGTCGCCGGAGGGCACCTCGCGTCCGAGCCGTTCGGCGACGCGACGCCCCGTCTCGGCCAGCGGGGTGCGTTCGGACCAGCGACCCACGCGGTCGACGGCGACACCGAGCACCACTCCCCGGGCCTGCTCGACGGGCGTGACGGGCAGGGGCGCCGGGGTGCGTCGCAGTGCAGCGAACAGCGCCTCGCGTTGTTCGATCTCGAGATGCAGCCCGTCGCGTCGGTCGCGGCGCACGGCGCGGACGCCCTGGGCGTAGTGCAGCGGCGAGTGCACGACGGTCTGTCGCGCCGCCCGGATGCGTTTACCGAGCTCGTTGGCCCGGTATTCGAGTGCGAGTCGCGCAGCGCCGGGACGCAGGCCGTCGATCCGTGTGCGGAGGCGGGCGTGCTCGTCGGACAGGCGGCGCAGCTCACCGAATCCGTCGAGGGTGGGCAACCGGCGCCCGACGCGCCGGCGGTTCGCCAGCACAGCACGTGCCGATTCGTCGAGGTAGCCGGCGGCCAGTGCGACCGCCGCGGCGTCCGACAGAGGAGCGTGCCCGCCCTCGATACTGCCGGTCTCGCACCACCGGCGGACCTGCCCGGCGATACGTGTCCGCCGGTCCACCGACGGGATGTCCCGGCCGGGCGCGTCGTCGCGCCCCGGGAGGTGGGGTCGATCGGCTTCGGACACGGGGATCCTCCTCGCGGCTCGTCCGCAGGCATGCACCGTCCACTGTTCCAGATTCCGCGCGGGCTCGGAGAAATGCCCGGTAACGGCCCCGATCCCGGGCGCTCGACGGGCACGATCCCACACGTCCACGGCCGCGCTCCGGTTCGGTTGAGACCTTCACCTTTTCGCCCTTCGTGACGGATGTCACAGCATTATCGAGGTAGCTCCGAGCGATTTGCTCGATCCCGGATCGCGCCCGAGACGGGGGCGCGCGAAAACCGTTGCGTACCAGCAGAAGCGAGAGGACGCCGGCGACGGGTCCCTGACCCCTCAGGAAGTTACCGATCGGTGTTACTGCACAGTACCGGCAGCCTCCGGGACCGGAGACCCCCTCCCCGACACCCGTTCCCGAGCGAAATCCTCTGCGCGCGAATGCCTGTGAGAGAAGTCGGCCACGAGGGCGCCGCCGATCGCCCCGCATGGAAGCAAAACGTGACAAACCCTCATGTTTCCTCCATGCTGTAATCCGAACGGAGCCTTCGCCCAGGGGGACGTGACCGTCGCAACCGACGGCCGTAGCTGCGGAGACCTGTTCGAAACGGTCCTTCGGACACCGCGGATGTTGCCCGGTGGATCGACGACGAACACGCATGCCCATGCCAACCACGAGGAGCCGACCGCTACATGTTCCCGCTCGCGTCGCCAACACGAGACGTGGAAGGTAGGACCGGTTAGTTTGACTTCCTCATTGGGGTGGAGCTTCGAGACGCGCGCCCGATGCGTGCACAAACCATGGAGAACGGTGGCAACGAGTATGTTCAAGCGGATCGCAGTGGTCAATCGCGGTGAGGCGGCCGTACGCCTCATCCGGGCAGTCCGGGAGCTCAACTCCGAGCACGGCTACGACATCAAGACGATCGCTCTGCACACCGATGCCGAGCGACGGGCGATGTTCGTCCGTCAGGCCGACGAAGGAGTGACCCTCCGGCCGTCGACGACGGCGGCGACCCCCTACCTCGATCATGCAGAACTCGAGCGCGCGCTCCTCGAGGCGAAGGCCGACGCCGTCTGGGTCGGCTGGGGCTTCGTCGCCGAGGACCCCGCCTTCGCCGAGCTGTGCGCCCGCCTCGGGATCACCTTCATCGGTCCCTCCGCCGACGCCATGCGTCTGCTCGGCGACAAGGTCGAGGCGAAACTCCTCGCCGAGAAGGTCGGCGTTCCCGTCGCACCGTGGTCCGGTGGACCCGTCGATTCCCGCGCCGACGCGCGCCGCCACGCGCAGGCCATCGGCTACCCGCTGATCATCAAGGCCCGCTCCGGCGGCGGTGGCCGTGGCATCCGCAAGGTCTACGCCGAAGACGAGCTCGAGCTCGCCCTCGAGCGCACCCAGGGTGAGGCCGAGCGTTCCTTCGGCGACCCCGTCGTGTTCATCGAGCGTCTCGTCACCGACGCACGCCACGTCGAGGTCCAGGTCATCGCCGACAAGCACGGCAACGTCTGGGCCCCGGGCGTGCGCGACTGCTCGATCCAGCGCAAGAACCAGAAGGTCATCGAGGAGTCCGCCTCGCCGCTGCTCACCAAGGAGCAGTCCGACCACCTGCGCACGGTCTCGGCCGATCTCGTCCGCGCCGCCGGCTACGCCGGTGCCGGCACCGTCGAGTACCTCTACCAGCCCGACCTGAAGATCTTCACCTTCCTCGAGGTCAACACGCGTCTTCAGGTCGAGCACCCCATCACCGAGGCCACGACCGGCATCGACCTCGTCAAGCTGCAGATCCTCGTCGCCTCCGGCGAGAAGCTTCCCGGCGAGTGCCCCGGCGAGTTCGGGCACGCCGTCGAGGCCCGTCTGAACGCCGAGGACGCCGCCAACGGCTTCGCACCCGCTCCCGGCACCGTGCAGCTGCTCAAGTTCCCGCTCGGCTCCGGTCTGCGTGTCGACACCGGCATCGCCCAGGGCGACGTCATTCCGCCCGACTACGACTCCATGGTCGCCAAGATCATCGCGTGGGGCCGCGACCGCGACGAGGCACTCGCCCGCCTGCGCACCGCTCTGCGCGAGACCACCGTCGTCCTCGACGGCGGCACGACGACCAAGTCGTTCCTGCTCGACCTGCTCGACCGTCCCGAGGTCATCGACGCCTCCGCCGACACCGGCTGGCTCGACCGCACCGGCGCCGGCACCGAGACCGGTCCGTCCAAGGTCGCCGACGTCGCTCTGATCGCGACGGCCGTCGATGTCTACGACACCGACGAGGCCCACGAGCGCTCCGCCTTCCTCGCTTCGGCCCGCGGCGGTCGCCCGCGTGCCGGACACGCCGTCGGACGCAAGATCGAGCTGAGCTACCAGGGCCAGGCCTACGAGCTCGTCGTCGGCCAGGTCGGCCCGCACCGCTACCGGGTCGACACCGGTTCCGCCGAGTTCGACGTCGACGTCGAGCGGCTGGGCGACTACGAGTCGCGCCTGCCCCTCGGCGGACGCCGCCACAACGTGGTGTCGATCGCCGGTCCGGCCCACTTCCTCGTCGAGGTCGACGGCATCAGCCACCAGATCAGCCAGGACGAGGCCGGCGTGGTGCGCACCCCTGCCCCGGCCGTGGTCGTCGCGGTTCCCGTCGCCGTCGGTGACGAGGTCGAGGCCGGTCAGACCCTCGTCGTGCTCGAGTCGATGAAGATGGAGACCGCGGTCCGCGCTCCCTTCGCCGGCAAGGTCCGCGAGATCCTCGCCGTCGTCAACGCGCAGGTCGACGCGGGCGCCCCGCTTCTGCGGGTCGACCAGATCGTCGAGGAGGTCGTCACCGAGACCGTCGAGCGCGTGGAGTTCGCTGCACCGGCGCCCTCGCTCAGCGACGATGTCGCCGCCGACGCACTCGCTCGCCTCGACTCGCTCGCCGCTCTGGTCACCGGATACGACGTGTCCGCCAAGCGCACCGCGGCACTGCTCGCCGAGTACGAGCGTCTCTCCGGCTCGGTCGACTCGTGCGCGCTCGTCCGCGCCGAGCTCTCGCTGCTGACGACCTTCGCGGACGTGTGCGAACTGTCGCGCAACCGTCCGACCGAGGAGGAGAAGAACAGCGACGACCGGGTCCACAGCCCCCGCGAGTTCTTCCACGGCTACCTGCAGTCGCTCGACGTGGAGGTCGGGGGTCTGCCCGACAGCTTCCGCGCGCGTCTCGCCCGTGCCCTGCGGCACTACGACGTCCTGGAACTCGATCGCACCCCGGAGCTCGAGGAGGCCGTCTACCGGTTGTTCCTCGCGCTCGAGCGCATCGAGGCCCACGTCCCCGTGGTCACCTCGCTGCTCGACCGCTGGGTCGAGCGCGACGACACCGAGGTGGGGATCTCCCACGAGCTCAACGAAGTCCTCGACCGGCTGATCGTCGCGACCCAGGTCCGCTTCCCGGTCATCGGCGACACCGCCCGCAACCTGCGGTACCGCTACTTCGAGGAGCCGGTGATCCGCAAGGCCCGCGAGCAGGTCTACGACGGGGTCCGCGGTTCGCTCGCGTACCTCGCCGAGCATCCGCAGGCGACGGACTACGCGCAGCGCATCGATTCGCTGGTCGCCACACCCGAGCCGCTGATCGACCTTCTCGCACAGCAGATCACGCGTCCGGAGACCGTTCCGGGCCCGCTGCTCGAGGTCATCGCTCGCCGGGCGTACAAGATCCGCACCCTCGAGGACGTGCGTTCGTGCACCGTCGGCGGACACCAGTTCGTCACCGGCAACTTCGATCTGCGCGGCACGCGCCTATACCTGATCTCCGCCGAGGCCCCGCAGGCCGAGTTCGCGTCGCTGCTCGACGCCGTCGAGGAGTCGGCGTCCTCGGTTCCCGACACGAAGAACCTCGTGATCGACCTGTACCTCGCGTGGGACGACGCTCCGGCCGATGCCGACGCCCAGGCCGACGCGCTGCGCGCCGAACTCGCCGCACGCCCGGTGACCGGCGTGGCCCGTCGCGTGACCGTGACGGTCTGCCACACCGACACGGCCGAAGAGCACGTGTTCACCTTCCGCCCCTACGAGACCGGATACGCGGAGGAGACCAACATCCGCGACATCCACCCGCTCACGGGTCAGCGTCTGGATCTGTGGCGCCTGAAGAACTTCGACGGCACCCGCCTGCCCGCCAACCCGGACACCTACCTGTATCACCTGGTGTCGCAGGACAATCCGTCCGATGAGCGGTTCATCGCCCTCGCCGAGGTGCGCGACCTGACGCCGCAGCGCGACGAGTCCGGTCGCATCGTCGGACTGCCGGCCTTCGAACGCGCTCTCGCGAGCTCGCTCGACGGCATGCGACGCGCCCAGGCCAACCGCGGCGGGCGACGTCTCGACGCGAACCGCGTGGTGCTCTACGTGTGGCCCGCCGTCGATCTCGACATGGAGGACCTACGCCGCATCGGCCGCAACGCCGCGCCGCTGACCGTGGGTGCCGGACTCGAGGAGATCACCGTCATCGGGTCGTGGCGTGATCGCCAGGACGAGCCGGCACGCGAGGTCGCCCTGCGCTTCTCGTACCGCTCCGGTGCGGGCGTCATCGTGCGGGTCACCGAGCCGCCGAAGGAGCCGCTGAAGCCGCTCGACGAGTACACCCAGAAGGTCCAGCGGTCCCGTGCCCGCGGCACCGTCTACCCGTACGAGCTGATCCCGCTGCTCACCGGCGGCGAGGGCACCTTCGTCGAGTACGACTTCGACGAGCAGGGCACCCTCGTGCCCGTCGACCGCCCCTACGGCCGCAACACCGCGGGTCTGATCGTCGGCGTCGTCGACACCCCGACCCCGCGGTACCCCGAGGGCATGAAGCGCGTCACGCTGTTCGGTGATCCCACCAAGGCGCTGGGCACCGTCGCGGAGGCCGAGTGCTCCCGTGTGGTCGCCGCGATCGACCTGGCGGAGAGCCTGAACGCTCCCGTCGAGTGGTTCGCGCTGTCGTCCGGCGCGACGATCTCCATGGACTCGGGCACCGAGAACATGGACTGGGTGTCGCGCGGTCTGCGTCGCATCATCACATTCACGCAGAACGGCGGCGAGATCAACGTCGTGGTCACCGGCATCAATGTCGGCGCGCAGCCGTACTGGAACGCCGAGGCGACGATGCTCATGCACACCAAGGGCATCCTCGTGATGACCCCGGACAGCGCCATGGTGCTCACCGGCAAGCAGTCGCTCGATTACTCGGGTGGCGTCTCCGCCGAGGACAACTTCGGTATCGGTGGCTACGACCGCGTCATGGGCCCCAACGGTCAGGCGCAGTACTGGGCTCCCAACCTCAGGGCCGCCATCGAGACGCTGTTCGCGCACTACGCCCACGCCTACGTCGCGCCGGGCGAGCGCTTCCCGCGCAAGGCCGCGTCCACCGACCCGGTCGACCGCAACGTGTGCGTGTACCCGCACGTGCATCCGTCCAGCGACTTCACCACCGTGGGCGACATCTTCTCGTCCGAGACCAACCCGGATCGCAAGAAGCCGTTCGACATCCGTACGGTGATGCGCTCGGTGGTCGACCAGGACCACGCTGTGCTCGAACGGTGGGCCGACATGGCCGACGCCGACACCTCGGTCGTGTTCGACGCGCACCTGGGCGGAAACCCGGTGACGGTCATCGGCATCGAGTCCCGCGCGATCCCGCGCAAGGGCTGGTTCCCCGCCGACGGACCGGACCAGTGGACCTCGGGCACGCTGTTCCCCAAGTCGTCGAAGAAGACGGCACGGGCGATCAACGCGGCGAGCGGCAACCGTCCGCTCGTGGTGCTCGCCAACCTGTCGGGCTTCGACGGCTCCCCCGAGTCGCTGCGCAACCTGCAGCTCGAGTACGGCGCCGAGATCGGCCGGGCCATCGTCAACTTCGACGGTCCGATCGTGTTCGTCGTGGTCTCCCGCTACCACGGTGGTGCCTTCGTGGTGTTCTCGGGCGCACTGAACGAGAACATGGAAGTCCTCGCCGTGGAGGGTTCGTTCGCCTCGGTGCTCGGTGGCGCTCCGGCGGCTGCGGTGGTCTTCACCCGCGACGTCAACAAGCGCACCGCGAGCGATCCGCGGGTCGTGGAACTCGAGGCGCAGCTGCGGGCCGCCGAGGACGGCGACAAGGCACGATTGGGCGTCGAGCTCACCGCTCTGCGCACCGCGGTGCGGTCGGAGAAGCTCGGTGAGGTGGCAGCCGAGTTCGAGGCGATCCACAACATCCAGCGCGCACAGCAGGTCGGCTCGGTCGACGCGATCGTGCCGGCGGTCGAGCTGCGGCCGCAGATCATCGCGGCCGTCGAGCGCGGCATGGCACGCACGCTCGCGTAACCCACGCAACTAGAGCGAGACCCCACCGGAACACTTCCGGTGGGGTCTCGTCGTCGTGGGGCCGTCGTGCGGGTCAGTCGTCGTGATCGTCGTCCCGGTCGTCGTCCCGGTCGTCGTCGTGTACATCGTCACAGCGGTCGTCCCACTCGTCGTAGAAGTCCTCGACGTGGTCCGGCACCGTGTCGTCCCAGTCCTCGAACCACGCGTCGCAGCTCGTGACGTCGATGTAGGGGATGTCGGTGGGCAGGTCACCCGGCCCCGCATCCCGGGCCGGGTCGACGCCCGCCCGAACAGTTCCATCCGGGCCGCCGGTCGTCGTCTCGTCCACCACGCGGGCGACGGTGAACGACGACGGTTCGGAGGGAGCGGACTCACCTTGGTTCGCCGACACGAAACCGACGGTGCCGGCCGTCATCGCGACCGCTACAGCGGTCACGGCCCATGCGGTGCGGCTCATCGCCATGATCGTTCTCCTCGACTCGGTGTTCGTCCTGGTCACCGGTAACTTTGGCGCACGACGATGAGGGGTCGATGAGCCGAAGATGACGAAACCTTCATCCGAGACGCGTACGGATCCACTCGACCAGGATCCTGGCTACCTCGTGAGGAGCCTCCGGGACGAGGGCGTGCCCGCAAGCCGGCACGACGGCCGTGGAGACGAGTTCGCTCCCGAACTCGTCGACGAGCTCACCTCGGGTCTCCGCGGGCCGGAAAACGTCCTCTCCTGCTTGTACGTCGAGCAGAGGTGACGGCGCCACCGTCCACCACGATTCCTTGTCGGTCGCGGCCATCGCTGCCCGCTGCGACACGATCGCGTCGGGCCACCCCCCGTCGAGCCACACCGCCGGATCGTGTCCTGCGGCGAAGAAGACGTCGCGCAGGTGCACGAGTCGTTCGTGGTCGGGAAGCGAGAGGTCGGAGCACTTGGCGACACGCTCGGTCAGCGAAGCCGGAAACCGGCGGGCCCCGGCGGCGAGCACGGCGACCCCCCGGACGAGTTCGGGCCGGTCGGCGGCGAGTACCCGGGCCACGTAGTGCCCGAACGCATGACCGGCCACAACAGCGGGTGCGGCGTCGAAATGCTCGATGACGGCGGCGACGTCGCCCGCGAGATCGTGCAGGTCGAGACCGGTCATGGGTCCGCGGCTGCTGCCGATACCCCGGGGTTGCGGTCGCAGAGCGGTGAATCCCGCTGCGGCGAGGTCGCTCGCGATCGGATCGAATTCGTAGGAGTCGCGCCCGAGGGAGGGCAGCAGGACGACTGCCGGCCCTTCCCCGTCGAGACGTACCTCGAGTTCGGCCACCGGTGTTTCGACAAGACGAGTGTTGCTCACGGGGCCATCCTCTCATCGCCAGAAAGACCTGCGCTTCGCCACAACGACCCTCTGTAGTGTCGAGAATCACACCGACGCCAGGTGTGGCGCGTTTTCGAACGGGGAATACCAACGAGCTCGTCTTGGTCGAGCTTCGGCGGCACGGAGTGCGCCTCTCCCCGACAGGCGTCAAGCGACCGCCCACGGTAGGAAATCGACCCCGAATCCCTTCATCTGCAATTACTTTCGGGACCGTGCGCGAAACACGTTCGCGTCCACGCCATGTGCACACAGTTGTACCTGACTCCCCGGTAGCACGTTGTGCCATTCTGGAGCAGTCCGATTCGTGCAGGCTGTACGTCCGGATGGATACGAACATTCAGCATGTTCGTACCGTGGGGTAACCCCGAATATTCGTCGAATATGATTGTGCTCCAATACTTCTCGAACGATTTGGACAAATTGACGAAATTCGAGACTCGAATTGTTTCTGGTGACAACATCATCGAGGTGGTGCATGATTGGTGCCGCAGGGAGTTATGAGCCAATGAAGGCTCGTTTCAGGGGACACGCGTTCGAGTCAGGGGGATTCGAAACGTGCTCCTCCACAGAGAAATCAACGCGCAGGGGGCGTTTGTGCGACGTCGGCGAACAGCCGCGCCCGTCGCCCCCTCGCACAGCGAGGAGATCAGCATGACCAGCACCATCGAACCCAGCTCGCAGATCGCTGCCGGCGGAAACAAGCTCCGCGGACGCGTCGCGTTCGTCACCGGCGGCACGCGCGGCATCGGTGCGGCGATCAGCCGCAGCCTGGCGAGCCAGGGCGCCACCGTCGCCGCAGGCTACGGACGCAACACCGCCCAGGCGGATCAGTTCCTCGCAGACCTGAACGAGACGGGCCGCAAGGACGTCCGTTACTCCGTGCACCGCGGTGACGTCGCGAACGCCGACGACTGCCGACGCACCATCGACGAGGTCATCGAAACGCACGGCCGTCTCGACATCCTGATCAACAACGCCGGCATCACCATCGACCGCACGGTGCTGAAGATGCAGGACGAGGACTGGGACACCGTCATCGGCGTGAACCTCTCGGGTGCGTTCTACCTGGCGCAGGCCGCACTGCGCCACATGCTCGAGCGTGGCACCGGACGCATCGTCAACGTCTCCTCCGTCATCGGCGAGACCGGCAACATCGGCCAGGCCAACTACGCGGCATCGAAGGCCGGCCTGTTCGGTCTCACCAAGACCCTCGCCAAGGAAGCGGCCTTCTACCTGGCCAAGAACGACAAGCTGGACCCGAACGGCATCGGCGTCACCGTCAACACCGTCACCCCGGGCTTCGTCGCCACCGAGATGGTCGAGGCCATCCCCGAGAAGGTTCTCGCACGCATCACCGACACCATCCCCGTGAAACGACTGGCCGACCCGCAGGAGATCGCCCGGGTCGTGCACTTCCTCGCCGCGGACGCCTCCTCGTACATCACCGGTCAGGTATGGGGCGTCAACGGCGGCCTGGACATGTGATCCGGTCTCCCCACCCACTACTTCGAATCGAACGGTCCCCTCGCACATGCAGCCATTCGAGCTCAATCGGCACGGCCGAATTGTCTTCCCCTCCAATTTCGTTCCCGAACTCGACTTCTCTACGCTGAGCAGCGTCGACCACCTCGACGCCGTCATCCGACGCGACTTCGACACCAAGGCACCCACGGTCTCGGAGATCCTCTCCCGGCACGAACTGGGCAAGTACGCCTCGAAGTTCGAGATCATGCGGGACATGGCCCTGAACGTCTTCTGGGCCGACCGATTCCCGCTGATGATGTTCGAGCGGCGCGTCATTCGCTGGGGCGACGTTCCCCGCAACCGCGACGACGTCTACATGCCTCGTCTGACTCCCTGGCCCGAGGCCGAAGAGCGGCTGGGGGCGGTCGAGGACGCCTACCGCGCTCTCCCCCGCGCATGGGACAGTGCCGCCGAGGACCGCATCTTCGATCGACTCTTCGCGGTCTTCGGTTCGCGTCGTCACTTCGCCGGCGACCTGCCCACGGTCAAACCGACCGTGCCACAGCTGATCTCCGATCCGGAGAACATCACCCTGCGTGTTCGCCACTACGATCCGAACCACCCCGTCTTCGGATACGACGAGATCCTCGACTGTCACGAGGACGTCGCCGAACTCGAGGCACTGAGCCGCTGGTCGATGGTTCTGCACAACCAGCAGCCCTGGGACGGAAGCGAAACCGAACTCGTCCGGGTCGCGGACCTCAAGGACGACGACTACGTCGTGGCCTCCCATCCGCGCAATCGCGAGGTCCAGCGGTTCATCAACCGGGTCATGTCGGGCAGGACCCGTAAGGCCACCTCGTACACGCGGCACGAACCGGTGGCACCGTCTGCGCCCTACCCGGCCGTCGACGTGCGCTCGGAGTTCGCGATCGCACCCCGCATCGATGCGATCGCGGTCGCGCACGGCGACCAGGTGTGCACCAACGAGGACCTGATCCGTAACACCGCCTACAACTGGTCGCCCATGTCGGCCGACGAGATCACGGCCAAGACCGGGATCGAGCAGCGCCGGTACACCTCGGGAACCTTCGAGGACCTGGCCCTGACGGCGGCGAAGCAGGCGATCACCCACGCCGGAGTCGGCCCGCAGGACATCGGCGCGGTCATCACGTGCACGTGCACGAGCGGTCGGCTGATCCCGTCGCTGGCCACGTGGATCTCGGGCGAACTGGGCATCGGGCAGACCCATGCCTCGTTCGACCTGATCGCGGCGTGCGCGGGAATGCCCTACGGCTTGGCCGAGGCGACCCGCATCCTGCAGCAGGTCAAGCGCCCCGTCCTCGTGGTGTGCGTCGAGAAGTTCTCGGACAAGATCGGCACCGTCCGGCCGTCCCGGATGATCTTCGGTGACGGCGCCGCGGCGATGGTCATCTCTCCGGCCGCCGAGGGCGAGGCACCCGATCTCGAGTTCTTCAACAGCTACGCGAGCGGCCCGACGAGCGAGGTCAACTCGATCATCTGGCCGAACCCGGACTTCGACAACTTCATCACGGTCTACGGACCCGAGGTGAAGACGCTCGCCGGTCGTTATCTGGCGCAGATGCTCGACGAGATCAAGGCCCTCCCGTCTCCCGACGACGCCGAGCGTTCGCTGCTCGACGACATCGATCTCATCGTTCCCCATCAGGCGAACAAGACGATGGTCATCGAGCTCGCCGCGAACGCCGGACTCTCGGCCGACCGGTTGTACTTCAACATCGAGAAGGTCGGCAACACGTCGTCGGCGAGCATCCCACTCGCGATCCACGACGCCGTCCGCGAGGGGGTCATCACCGAACCGGTGCGCATCTTCGCTCCCGGCTTCGGCGCCGGAGCGGTGGCGGGGTACACCGTCATGCGGATCGACCCGAAGGTGGTCGTGGCGTTCGAGGAGGCCGACGCCGGCTGAGCCCGGCGTACGACGGACTTCCGGGCCGTCCCCCGGCAGGCCCGGAGTACATCGGCCCGTTCGCGACATCCGGTCGCGAGCGGGCCGATCGTCGTCTGCGACCGGGCGACGTAACACCCGCACCCTCGACCGCCACCGCCTTCCCTCTCGTGGACCTGCTCCCGAAGGGCATCGCCGATCTCGTTCCGAGCGGATCGTTCAATCCGTTCGCTCCGCCGCCGGCACCTCCGGCTCCCCCGTCCCCGCCGGCACCTCAGGCCGGCCCGGCTCCGCAGGTGGCACCGGCTCCCCCGGCTCCCCGTCCGGCTCCGTCCGCACCGAGCGGCGGGGTCAAGAACTGCACCGAGGCCTGGAACGCGGGCGCTGCTCCGGTCCACCGCAACGACCCCGGATACGCACCGCGCCTCGACCGCGACAACGACGGGATCGGCTGCGAGCGCGATCCGCGCTGATCGGTCCGTCCCGTAAAAGAGCGAAGGCTCTTCCATCCTCTCCGGGATGGAAGAGCCTTCGTCGTTCGTACGTGCGGAAACCTCAGAGCCAGCGCGGCGGCGTGAGTTCTCCGCCGGTGACGCCGACGGCTCCGCGACCGACCGCATCCTCACCACCGGACGCATGTGGGGCGACCTGTGGCACCTCGACGGTGCCGGTCGCGAGGCCCGCAACGAGCTGTTCCGCATCCGCGACACCTCGAGCTACAAGTACACCGACTGGCTCCGGGGCTACAGCTCCGACCGCAACCGCTGAGCACTCACACAGCGCCGCAGAGCAATTCGTCCCGTTCCGGACAATGCCGTCCCCGATCACCGATCGGGGGCGGCATTCGCCGTATATACGTCGTTCGTCCCGCACCGAAAGGTACCAGAGCGACCGTGACCAGCACATACTGAAAATATGACCGCGTCACGGCAGGCGTCGGCGCTCCGCAGCGAGGTTCGGGACATCGCACTCGGAACCGCCGACCCGGTCGAGTTCCGGCACGCCGTCCTCGACACGATCCGGCGGCGTATCCACTACGACATCGGATGCATCGCTCTCGTCGATCCGGCGAGCATGTTGTTCACGTCCGTGACCATGCTCGGCGCCGACGCCCCGCCCGGTCGTGCCGCGAAGACGGTGGCACACATCGAGTACGGCACGTCGCGCTTCGCGAACACCTACTGCAAGCTCGCCCGGACGCGCACCGGTGTCCAGACGATCCGCGAGGCGATCGACTGCGACATCCGCGATTCCTTGCCCTACAGCGAGATCCTCGAACCGCAGGGAATGGACGACGAGGTGCGCCTCGTCTTCCGGGGCCGTGACGGGCGCGTCTGGGGCGGCGGCACTCTCATGCGCGCCCCCGGCCGACGCTTCGACGCCGACGATGTGGCAGCACTCGCAGGATGCGTGGGCGAGATCGGCGACGGACTGCGGTTGTCGTTGCTCCGCGAATCCCCTCGACTCGCGGCGGACGCATCACCCGGCGGTTCCGGTCCCGCGGTCGTGGTGGTGGGCGCGGACAACGAGATCGAATCGGCTACTCCGCAGGCGGTGGAGTATCTCGAGCGACTCGGTGCCGAAGGCGCCTTCATGCTCCCGGCCGTAGTGGTCGCCGTCCGTTTCCGCTACGAAGGGGCCGCCGCGCGCGTCGTCCGTGTCCGTACGGAGGACGGTCAGTGGCTCGTCCTGCGGGCCGGGTCGCTGGACGGCCGAGGAGAATCGGCCCGGATCGTCGTCGCGGTCGAACCCGCGCAGCCCGGTCAGCTCGTGGCTCTGACCGCCGCCCTTCACGGTCTCACCGAACGGGAGACCGATGTCCTCGCCCGCGTTCTTGTGGGAGAGACACGCACCGAGATCGCGCGTGGACTGTTCGTCAGCCCGTACACCGTGCAGGACCACCTGAAGAGCATCTATGCGAAGACGGGCGTGAACAGTCGGCAGGAACTCGTCGCACGACTGTTCTTCACGCACTGCCTCCCCCGGGTCGGTACGGAGATCGGGCCGGACGGGTGGTTCGTCGAGAAACCGGCGCCGACGAGCGTCCCGGTCGGTGCACATCGGAAGAGGTGAGCCGTGGCACGCATCCTGATCGTCACACTGGAAGGCGGCGGGAACTACCCGCCCGAAGCAGCGCTCGGACGCGAGTTGCACCGCCGCGGACATCACGTTCGGGTTCTCGGTCACGAATCGCAACGGAAGGTCGCGGAGGATGCCGGCCTCGTCTTCTGCGGCTACCGGCACTCGCCGACCTGGACCCCGCACGTAGAACTGAGCACCCCGAAAGTGCTGACCATGGCCTACGCCATGATGACCGACCCCGCCGTCGCGCGGGATGTGGAGGACGAGATCGCCGGGGAGCCGACCGACCTGGTGATCGTCGATTGCATGCTGTTCAACGCCCAGGACGCTGCGGCGCGCACCGGGGTGCCGTACGTGGTGCTGTTCCATTCCTTCTTCGCCGCATTCGACGGCGCCTTCCGGCACGGACCGTTCGGGATCGGTTCGCGACTACGCGGCCTGGGTCCGAAGCGACTGTGGGAACAGGCCGACATGCGACTCGTGTGCTCGGACCGAATGCTCGACCCGGCCGCGCGACGGCGCACGGACGGCTCGCTGACCTGGACCGGTGCGATTCACGACGCGAAGGCCGCGGCGTTCGGTCGAACACCGCCGCGCGTGCTGGTCAGTCTGAGCACCGCCGGCTTCCCGGGTCAGCGCCGCACTTACCAGAACATCTTCGACGCCGCCGCGGAGATGGACGCGGAGTTCGTCGTCACGACCGGGCCGGCGATCGACCCTACCGGGTTGCGCGTACCGCCCAATGCGACCGTCCACCGGTACGTCCCGCACCACGAGCTGATGCGGACCTGTTCGGCGGTCGTCGGGCACGGCGGGCACGCGACGACCTTCCGGGCTCTCGCACACGGACTTCCGATACTGATCATGCCCATGTCGGCGGTGACGGATCAGGCGATCATCGGTCGTGAGGTCGCGAAGGCGGGGGCTGGAATCCGCCTGCGGAAGACCGCCTCGCCCGAGCAGATACGCGCGGCCTTGGAGAGGCTGCTGACCGACGACGGTTATCGCACGGCAGCAGCAGAACTCGGCGCCCGTCTCCGAACCGTCGACGGTGCATCGGCTGCGGCCGACCGGGTGCTGACGCTCGTCGACCACTGACGAACACGCGAAGGACCGGCACCTGTCCGGTAGGTGCGGGTCGATCCTTCGCATCACCCTTCGATCGCATCTCCCTCCTCCAGAAGCTGTTTCGCGTGTTCGAGGTTGTTCCGCACATCGCGCGCGTACAGCTTCTCCACGACCGGCTGGGTGAACCTGCCGAAGAAGTTCCCGACGTCCTCGGTGTCCTGGTGGAAGGTGACGCGGGTTCCCGTCTCCACCGGCTCGAAGCGATAGACGGTCTCGTACCGGATCGGACTCTTCACGCTGCGGCGGTGCTGGGCTCTGCCGGGCTCGACGCGGGCCAGTTCCTCGGTGAGTTCGATCCGCCGTCCGGCAAACTTGACGGTGGCGCGCGAGACGGATCCCTCCTTGCCGCCCTCACCCGAGATGCAGTGACTGTTCCTGCTGTACCGCAATGGTTCTCATGGAGGTGCGCGTCAGGATGCCTGGCGCGGGACCATTCCTCCGAGGGCGATGTCGTATTCCTGCGCCTGCTCATCGAATCCGACGCTGTAGACGGTGGGATACCAGGCCGAGTGCTGATAGGCGGCCGGCAACTTGATCTGTTCGCGGATGGTGGGACGGGTCAGCAGCCACTCCCGCGTGATCATGGGCTCCATGAAGGTGTAATCGCCGTCCCACGAACCGTTGACGAACGTCTCGGTGAAGTCGTAGACGCCCGGAACCATTTTTTCCGTGATGTCGAGCCAGTGCACACCCATGAACGGCACCGCGAGTTGCGATGCGAGCATCCCCGGCGGGGTCACGTAGTCGCCGGGCATGTACTTCGGGTCCGGGAGTCGTTCCGCGCGAGCGGCGTAATCCGGTGCGGTCGGGTCGATTGCTTCGATCGCCGCCATGTCGGTCATATAGAAGTGCATGTCGAAATGGGGCTTCCCGAACAGCACGGTCGGATCGTGTCCGCGCGGGTTCCAGTTCAGCATGACGTGGTCGAACACCGTGTCGGATGCCTGAACGGGCAGGTGCAGCATGTACATCTCGTCGGCATCGGGCAGTCCGTCGAGGGCCGCCGGCGAGAAGCGGATACCGACGGCGGTCGGGGCCCCGTTCGCATCGACGGTGGCGTACGCACGCGCGGTTCCGTCACCGACGCTCACGGCCTGACCGAAGTGCAGGTGGGCATGTGTGGGCACCGCCGACGCCACGCCGCCGACCGCCACGGCGACGCACGCGGCGAGGAGCACTGCGATGGAACGAGATGATCGATGTTTCTTCATGGTGATATCCGATCGCCGAGGGTTCTCGGTGAACCTCTCCATTCCGTGGGTCCAGTCTCGATCGGTGTTCGTCACCCCGGCCATCCCTCATTCGGGGGATTTCGCCGAGCGATCCGACAGAAGAACCCGTCGTCACAGCGTCGCGGCATATACTCGCCGGACTGCAGACAGACGTCACGATCCGCGGAGAACAGGGAGCGGCCCTTGAGTATTCGCAACCTTCGCGTCGCGGTGGTCGGTGGGGGCATCATCGGTGCCGCGACCGCCCGGCAACTCGCCCTCACGGACGCCGACGTCACGCTGTTCGAGAAGGAGGACCGGCTCGCCGCGCATCAGACGGGGCACAACAGCGGTATCGTCCACGCCGGCCTCTACTACACACCCGGCAGCCTCAAGGCCCGGTTGTGCAGGCGTGGGGTGGAGTTGTTGCAGACGTTCACCACGGACAAGGGCCTGCCCTACGACGAGTGCGGCAAGGTCGTCGTCGCCCTCGACGAATCGGACCTCGGCCGGCTCGACGCGATCTTCTCGCGGGCCACGGCGAACGGGGTCCCCGGCATCAGACGCATCGGCGGCGACGAGATCACCGCGATCGAACCGCACGCCGTCGGGATCGCGGCCCTGCACTCCCCGCACACGGCGATCATCGATTTCGTCGCCGTCACCCGCGCGCTCGCGGACGACGTCGTCGCCGCGGGCGGCACGGTGCAGACCGGTACCGCCGTGACGGCGATCCGTGAGGCGGGCGAGCAGGTCGTCGTCGACATCCCGGGCGATCAACTGGCCTTCGACCTGGTGATCACGTGCGCGGGACTGCAGTCCGACCGCCTCGCCCACACCTCGGGTGACACCCGCGACCCGCGGATCGTCCCGTTCCTCGGCGACTATCTGCTACTCGAACCCGACGCGGCGGCGAAGGTGCGCGGGTTGATCTATCCGGTGCCCGATCCCCGCTATCCGTTCCTCGGTGTGCATCTCACCCGGCGGATAGACGGTGAGGTGATGGTGGGACCCAACGCCTTCCTCTCCCCCGGCCGCGAGGCCTATCGCGGCGGGCGCGGATCGTGGCGGGGTCTGCGCGATGCCGTCGCCTGGCCCGGTTTCTGGCGGTTCGCCGCCCACAACCTGCCCGCAGCGGGCCGGGAACTGCGCACCGCGAGCAGCACTCGGCGGTTCGTCGCCGATGCGGCCGCGTACATGCCCGGGCTGACCGTCGACGACGTGCGGCCGGGTCCGCGCGGCATCCGCGCCCAGGCGATGAACTCCGACGGAGGTCTCGAGGACGACTTCGTCGTCACCGGGCACGGACGGGTCGTGCACCTGCGCAACGCCCCGTCGCCCGGGGCCACCTCGTCGATGGCGATCGCGGAGTATCTCATCGACCACGCACTCGAACGCATCGCCTGATCGGGTCACCCGGCGGCGGACGTCACGGTTCGCGGTGACCGGTTCCGGGCATGCTGCATGGGAAACACTTCATCGTCAGGAGGTCTCCATGGCACGAATCGCACTCTTCGGAGGACACGGCAAGGTCGCGTTGCATCTCGAGCGGCTGCTGGCCGATGCCGGTCACGAGACCAGCGCATTCATCCGCAATCCCGATCACGCCGACGATGTCCGCGCTGCCGGTGGCACGCCCGTCGTCGCCGACGTCGAGAAGATGGACATCGCCGAGATCACCGAGCTGCTGCGCGGCCACGACGCGGTGGTCTGGTCTGCAGGCGCGGGCGGAGGGAATCCCGAACGCACCTACGCGGTGGACCGCGACGCGGCGATCGCCTCGATGACCGCCGCGCAGGAGGCCGGGGTCCGCCGGTACGTGATGGTGTCGTACTTCGGGGCCCGCCCCGACCACGGCGTCCCCGAGGACAACAGCTTCTATGCCTATGCCGAGGCCAAGTCGGCCGCGGACACCCATCTGCGGGGTACCGACCTCGACTGGACGATCCTCGGTCCGAGCGCGTTGACCCTCGACCCGCCCACCGGCCGCATCGAGATCGAGGGGCACGGGGCGAGCGACAAGGGGCAGGTCTCGCGCGCCGACGTCGCGGCCGTCGCCGCAGCGGTGCTCGAGCGACCGGAGACGGTGGGACGCACCATCGAGTTCAACAACGGTGACGTCCCGATCGACGAGGCACTCGACGCGCTGCGGTAATCCCCGTACGTCGGAAGTCGTACGCGGATCACGATCACGGGTGGACGCTTGCGGAGCCCACCGCTCCTAACGTCGATCCCATGACCGCACTCCGAGTCACGAACTCCCGAAGCGACACCCTCCGAACCGTGGTGAGCGCGGCCTATTCCTGGGTCGCGCTCATCGCGTTCGGGGGCGTCCTCGCCGAAACGATCATTCTGTATCCCAACATCTTCCACGCTCCGCCGGACTCTCTCGATCTGGCCGTCCGGTTCTTCTCGCAGACCGGTCCCGCCGATTTCTTCCCGCCGATGGGAGCACTCACGGTCGCTCTCGGTCTCGCCGCCCTCATCGTCGTACGCCGGGACCGGGCGGCGCGCAGGTGGGTTCTCGCGAGCCTGACCGTCCTGCTCCTGGGCGAGTTCGCGTTCTCCGCGCTGTACTTCTGGCCGCGCAACACCATCATGTTCGACGAGGGCATCGCGGTGCACTCGGCGGAGACACTGCGTCGCGTGGCCACGGAGTTCGTGACCGGCCACCGTGTGCGGCTCGCGATGAGTGCACTCACCGCGACACTCGCGTTCGGCGCCCTGCGTCGCGTGCTGATCTCGTCTGCACTCGCTCGTGCCGCACGGGAGCAGGCCGCACACGATGTTCGAATGCCGCCCGCGCCGTCCGCGCGGTAACGTCGCCGACGTGTGGTGGTCCGCTCGCGGCCCCGGCGGCACCGGAAGCCGGGCCCGCACGATCGATGTGCTCCTCGCGGCTGTGGTCCTTGCCGTTCTCGTCGGGGCGATCGTCGCGGATCTCGGGAGCGACAGCTCGGGACCGACGGCACTCGCCTACGTCTTTGCTGCACTCGTCGCCGGCGCGGTCCTCGTACGCCGGACTCACCCGGTGGGCGTATTGCTCTTCACGGCCGTCGCGCTCGTCGTGTACTACAGCCTGTCGCTGCCGCCGATCGGTCTCGCCGTTCCGCTGGCGGTGGCGTTGTACTCGGCTGCCGAGCGGGCACATCTGCGCTGGGCTGTGACCGTGGCCGTCACGTTGGCGGTGTTGTCGACCGGGGTGCGCTGGGCGCAGGGCGACGATCTCGCGTACCTCTTCGGCTTCGAGGTGGGAGGGCAGATCGGACTGATGGCCGCGGTCATCGCCCTGGGCGACAGTGTCCGGTCGCGACGCGCTCTGCGAGCGGAGATGGTCCGGCGGGAACGGGCAGCACAGCTCGAACGCGAGCACGAAACCGCCCGGCGGGTCGAGCGGGAACGGGTGCAGATCGCCCGCGACCTCCACGACCTGCTCGCGCACACCGTCTCGGTCATCTCGTTGCACGCCGGCGTCGCGACGGAAGCGATCGAGGACGATCCGCCGCTCGCTCGCCGGTCGCTCGCCGCGGTACGCACCGGTTGTTCGCGTGCGGTGGAGGAACTCCACGCCACGGTCGAGGCCCTCCGCTCCCCTGACGATTCCCGCCGCGCCCCGACACCGTCGCTCGCGCAGCTGCCCCGTCTCGTCGACACGGTGCGCGCCGCGGGACTCGACATGCGCATCGACCGCGACGGAACGACCGACGACCTTCCATCGGTTGTGGCCGCGACTGCCTATCGGGTGGTGCAGGAGGCGCTGAGCAACGTCCTACGACATGCCGATGCCTCGAAAGCGGTTGTGAGAATGACACTTCGGGACGATGTCCTCGTCGTGGCCGTAGAGGACGACGGTCGGGGTCCGAGCCAGGGCGCCTCGGCCGGCTGGGGGCTCGCCGGCATGCGCGAACGCGTCGGTCTGCTCGGCGGAACGATCGAGACGGGACGATCGGACGGTGGGGGTTTCCTCGTGTCGGCCCGGATCCCCACGGGAAGTCGATCGTGACAGGAGGTCGATCGTGATCAGGGTGGTGATCGTCGACGACCAGGCCCTCGTCCGGGAGGGGCTGCGGGCACTGCTCGGTCGCGCCGACGACATCGAGGTGGTGGGCGAAGCCGCCGACGGCAACGACGCCGTGAGAGTGGTCGAGCGTACGGAACCCGATGTGGTGCTCATGGACATCCGGATGCCGGGGACGGACGGGATCACAGCGACCCGCCGGATCCTCGGCGCCTCGCCGTCGACCCGGATACGGGTGGTGGTGCTGACGACCTTCGACAGCGACGACAACATTCTCGACGCGATCGGTGCAGGTGCGACCGGCTTTCTCGTGAAGGACTCGGCCCCCGAGGAACTGCGTACCGCCGTCCGCACCGTCGCGGCCGGCGAGGCGATGCTCTCGCCGACGGTGACGCGCCGTGTCATGCAGGCGGCAGCGCGCAGTCCCCGGGTGCGAGGGACGGAGATGCTGAGTGTGCTCACCGAGCGCGAACGCGAGATCCTCGCCGAGGTCGGTCGGGGGCTGTCGAACGACGAGATCGGACGCGAGCTGTTCATCAGTCCCACGACAGTGCGTACCCATGTCACCCGTATTCTCGCGAAGCTCCAGGCGCGGGACCGGGCGAATCTCGTCGCGATCGCCTTCCGCACGGGATTGGTCCCGCCGACCGATCCCTGACAGGGGTCCGCCCCCGGTAGCAGGGGGCTACCGGGGACGGATGGTCGAGCGGTATCGGCGGTCAGGCCTGCGGGGCGAGTTCCTCCACGCGCAGCGGTGAGGTGTCCGCGGCGGCCGCGATGGCCTCCTCGAACTGCCGGCGGTCGATCTGCGAGCCGAGCACCAGCGCGAGTCGTGTCAGGAAGCCCTCGCGGTCGTCCTCGGCGGCCTGATCCAGGGCAGTCGACAGGCCGAGCCAGACGTTCTCGCGACGCTGGTCGTCCTCGGTGACCTGCTCGGCAGGCCGGGCCGGGAGTCCCGCGCCCGCCGGAGCGGCACCGGAGCGCAGGGATGCGGCGACACTGTCCAGGTCGGCGACCGGCACACGGCACAGCAGCAGACCGTCGGGGCGGACTACGAAGGCCTCACCGGCCGTCGCGCCGAGTGCCTCGACGAGATCGGGCGAGTCGAGCAGCATCCGCAAACGGTTCTGGGTGTCCTCGCGGAAGTCGATGTCGGCGCGAGGGAGAGATAACACCCCACCGCCACCGGACCGACGATGTCGCCCGCCTCCGACCGCGCGTCGCTCTCGAGTTCGCTCGCGTGGTGCAGCAGCATCTTCGCCCGCTCGAGCACCGCGTGACCGGTCGGTGTGAGCGTGACGCCCTGGGCGCGCTGCCGGACGAGGAACTTGACCGCGAGGGCCTTCTGGTCGGTGATCGCAGACGAGAGCGAGTTGCCTCATCGTGTACGTGGGCACCGCGTCCGTCCTGGGCATGGTAGTCCCGAGTCGAGAGCGCTCACACGAACCGGAAGAGCGGCGGGATCGCGACGACCGCCAGTGCCGCCCACCCGCAGTAGACGGGCAGGTAGCGCATCTGCCACCGCTCGACCGCCGCGAAACCGGTGCGGCCCCGCAGGAACGAGATGCCGAGCCACGCCGCCCACACGAGGTTCACCAGGAGGACGAGGTTCAGACCGAGGGCGGTGACCTTGTTGGCGGTGAAGCCGAACTCGGCGATGCGGGTGGCCATCGCGGTGAGCATCAGCAGGTCGACGGCGAGCGCCGCGGCGATCAGCATCACCTGCAGCAGATCGAAGACGTCCGGTGCGGCGTGCGGGTCGCGGGCAGAGATCGAGTAGAGCAGAAGTCCGAGGACGAGCACGAGGATCAGGTCCATGAGGATCAGCAGGCCCCGGTCGACGTCGACGACGCTGTGGGACGCGATCACCGCGACGAACAGCGCGACCAGCATGAGGATCGTGACGGGCGTGAAGACCCGGGTGAGAACGGGAGCGATGTTCTCCACGACCTGCTGCTTCGCCTCGACGAGCCAGGCCGCGACGACGATCGCTCCGGCCGGCCCGAACGGGACGATCCACTGTTCGAAGAACGGTTCGATATCGATCTCCAGGGCGCTGAAGGCACCCGCGGTCAGCCCCATGAGCACGCCGCCGCCGAGCGCGAGCAGCGCCAGGTACACGGCGAACTCCCCGGTGAAGCGCACGAAGTCCATGCGACGGCGATGGGATCGCCACTGCCCTGCGACATAGGCCGCACCGACGACGAACCACAGGACCACCGGGGCGTGGATCGCCGCGATGATCTCGGTGGCGCCGCCCGGTTCGAACGGGAAGACGTTGAGCACGATCGCCACGAGGACGAACGGAACGGCAAGGAGCGCACTGCTCTTCGGACTCATCTGACGCTTCCACGCGAAATACAGCGTGAGGAAGGGCAGCACGAGCACGGCGGCGTTGCGCACCAGTGCGTTATCGGAGAGCCACTCGAATCCGGCCCGGACGGCCAGACCGGCACCGAGCGCGCAGGCGAGGACGACCGCGAGTTCCCTACGGCGACGCGGGGTTCCGGACTCCTCACCGCGACCGCCACCGGTGAGGACGAGCTGCTTCCACAGCCGGTCGGAGTGTTCCTGGGCGAACTCGCGGGAGACCTCGTCGAGACCACCCATCCGGCCGACCGCGACGAGGAATGCCTCGTCGGCCGTCAGTCCGACCGACACGAGGTCCGAGATCTGTTCCCGCAGATGATCTTCCATCTCTTCGATGTCCGAGGACGAGATGACCCGATGGTCGGCGACGTAGTTGCGCCAGCCGGCGATCCGGTCCTCGAGATGTGCGTCGAGTGTCATCACGACCACCCCGGCGCGACGGCGGGAGGCAACTGGGCCGACTGCCACACCTGGTGCAGGGCCTCGGCGACGACCGTCCACTGCGCCGCCCGTTCGGTGAGGACTTCCCGGCCCGCGTCGGTGATGGCGTAGTGCTTGCGGCGCCGCCCGTTGTCGGCGACACGCCAGGTGGCGGACACGTGCCCCGCCCGCTCGAGACGGTGCAGGAGGGGATAGAGCATCCCGTCGGTCCACTGCATCCGGCCCTGCGACAGCTCGTTGACGCGTTTGATGATCGCATACCCGTACGACTCGCCCTCGGCGAGGATGCCGAGCACGAGCGGGGTGGCGGACGCGGCCACCAAATCCTTCTCGATGAACATGTCGTCCTCATACCTAGAGGTTCTATGGATAACGGTGACCCTAGCAGATCTAGGTATGAGGACCGAGCGCTCTTCGCAAGGTGGTGCGGTGGCGTCTACTGCCGGTCGTCGGATCCGGCGGTTGTGGATTCGTCGGAGCCGGAGGCGGTCGATCCGGAATCCGCAGATCCCGAAGCGGCAGATCCCGAAGCGGCAGATCCCGAAGCGGCAGATTCCGAAGCCTCGGAGCGACTCCACGTCTCCGTCACCCGCGCCCGGCCGCGTTCGAACACGTCTCCGAGGACTCCCCCGACCGCCTTGAGCGGACTGCTCATCGAGTCCAGGGCCTCGGCGATCACCGGGTCCTCGTCGTCGAGCCAACCCGCCTCGTCGGCACGGCACGCCCACCGGAAGTCGTCGAAGTCCTGACGCAGACCCGCGAGCACCTTCGTCGTCCGTCCCGACGACAAGCGGCGTACGACCTCGATCGGGGTGCCCTCCGCGAACCGGGCGAGCGCGGCACGGGCGCGGCGCAGCAGTTCGGCGTCCTGCGTGAAGTGGTCGGCCAGGACCTGACGGGCGGAGGTCAGCGCGTCGCGCAGTTCGTCGTCGGGCGTGCGTGCCAGGTGCACGCGATGCCACAGGAACAGGCAGTCCTCGACGATCACGAGCAACTGCAGCGTCTCCCCCAGAGCCTCCTCCACCGCGACCTTCTGCAACAGTTCGACGTGCTCACCCACCGCCGCGTCGAGTCCGAGATCGTCGAGCGACGAAGAGACGTGCCCGCGCAGACGCGTCACCGTCCGGGCGAAGACCTCACCGAGGTCGGCGATCGACTGCCAGTCCCGGTCGGGAAGACCGCCGGTGTGGTCGGCGATCGATGCCGCCCTGGTCAGAACATTGTGGGTCGCGACGATGTCGCCGGCCGGCTCCGCCCCGGCCAGGTCGAGCACGCGGTCGACGGTTCCGGGCGCCGCATCGTCGCCTTCGAGACGCACGACGGCGGCCTCCACCGACGCGACTGCTCCCCGCAACGCCTCGAGGACCGCGTCGGGGGCGGTGGGGACTGCGGCGGTGGGTTTCGACGTGTCGGCCATACCCCAATCGTGCTACGTCGAAGGGCCGGATGCATCACGTCTTCCGGCTCAGTTCGGGACGCGCACCCACTTCCCGCTCAGTTCGGGACACGGACCCACTTCCCGCTCAGTTCGGGACACGGACCCACGCCTGTTCGAGCAGGGCCACCACTTCGGTCTCCCTGCGGGCCCGGTAGGCCGACAGGATCCGGCGCGGGCGCGACTCCCCGTCGAGGCCGAGAGCGGACGCCAACGCCGACGCGATCCGCTCCTCGGGGACGGTCTCCGGTTCGGTGTGGCCGATGAGCGAGAGCGCCTTGCGCAGCGGTTCGGCGTTGTCGGCGACGGTGCGCAGCGGCAGGACGTCGAACCGGCCGTCGGTGCGGACCTCGAGCAGCAGCTCGTTGTCCTCCTCCACCCCGACGTCCTCGAGGAACCGGCGGATCGACGACAGACGCGGCACCGGTCCCGTCCAGCGCAGGGTCTGGCCGCCCAGGCGGGACGGGAGCACCACGTGCCCACCCGGCGCACACCCGGCGATCACCGCGACGGCGGACGGAACCGTGAACTCGGCTCCCCGCAGGTGGTCGCGGGTCGCGGGGATGCGCAGGCGCCAGGCCTCCCCCAGCCGGTAGAGGCGGCGTGTGCGCTCGGGCAGGGCGATCGGGACGTGCGAGCGGTGACGACGCCGGACACGGCCGTCGACGACCTCGAAATCCCCTCCGGCCGTGAACGTCCGAGCGGAATCCTCCGAGATGCCGAATCGGTCGACGAGCGCGGCGACCACCATGTCGCGATCGGCGCTTCCGCCGCGGGCATCGACCAGCCGTGCGATGCGGTTGCGGATGGCGGTGACCACGTCGACGTCCCACTCGGCCAGCGCCCAACGTTCACCGTCGGATGTGAAGCGCTCGTCGTCGGCGAGTTCGGAGACGAGGGTGTGGACGTCGGCATTGACCCCCATGCGCGCGACAAGCGTGTCGGCGGTCAGGGGGTCGCCGAGCACCTCGAGGACCTGGGCGGCACGTCCGGCGAGCCCGTCCGGCGGGGACAGTAAACGGCCTTCGAAGGTCGTCGTGCCGCAGTACCGGGTCCACGCCTCGAACTCGTCGTCGGGAAGCGACCACACGGCCTTCACGGCGGCGGGCTCGACCACACCGTTCGGTGATTCGAACTCCGAGAGCAGTCCGCGGGTCTGCTTCTCGGCGTCGGGCAGATCCGGTACCGCGATCCACCCGTCCGCGACCTCGAAACGGTCGTCGAGACGGTGCAACACCCGCCACAGGGGCACGTCGAAACCCTGGACGGTCCGGCCCAGCACCGGGTGGGTGCGCACCATCCGGTCGAAGGCCGCCACCGGCCGCACGTCGACGCGCAACGCCGCGAGCAGGTCGCCGACCGCCGTGCCGAATGGGAAGGTGGACGGCCCGGCCGGGTCGTCGACGCCGTCGTGGACGCGGCGCCGCAAGGCCGTGCGTTCCGCGTCGGGCAAGCCCTCGAGGTAGTCGGTGAGTTCGGCGATCGGATCGGCCGGCGCCGCCACCGGCAGGGCGCGGGCGGGGAGTGCCCGCAACCGGGCCGCGGCGTCCTGGATCTCCTCCGGCGCCCCGTCGTCGATCACGGCCAGCAGGAGAGGAGCATCGTCGCGGCCGCACACGCGACTCCACCGCGCCAGCGCCGCCAGGTCGTCGAGGAGCAGCGCCGCGGCGGGCACCCGCGCGGCACGCGGATCGGCTTCGAGGGTGGCCGGTTCGCGGAGCACCGTCGCGACGAGCGCGGCGCAGACGATCTCCTCCACCGCGTCGCGGTCGGCGCCGCGGATCCCGAGCAGATCGGCCGGACTGCGACTGAACAATTCGGCGGTGGTGGGTGCGTGCGGGAGGCGCGCGACGAGGGTCGCGGCGGCCGGACCGAGATCGAGTGCGGCCACAGGCACTTCGTCCTCACGCAGCAGACCGTCCGCGAAGCGCAGCTCCGGGTGGTCGGTGACGTAGATGTGGGCGAGTTCGGCGCACAGTTCGGGAATCTCGGTGTGCTCACAGGTCTCGGCGGGCGACTCGTTCTCCCACCAGCGGGACGACGATACGAGTGCCCCGAGGGCGGCGGTGCGGGCCGATCCGTAGCGGTCGATCCACGGCATCAGATCCACCCAGCGACGACTGTCGAGTTCGTCCGACGACAAGGCACGAGACCACAGCGACACTGACCGATGCTCCTCTTCCACGCCCGGCGGAGGCCGCGGGCCCCCTCTCCGGCGTCGACGCCGCGCTCGTGCAGCGCGTCCACGCGAGGCGCCCTCGACCCGGACGCCGGTTCTCACCCTACAGTCCGAACGCCCCGTTTCCCGTCAGGTGAGGGCGGTGTCGACCGCTCAGGTGATCGCGAGGTCGACCGCTCAGGTGATCGCGAGGTCGACCGCTCAGGTGATCGCGAGGTCGACCGCTCAGGTGAGCGCAATGTCGGAGTCGTCACGCGCCTCCGGGCGCAGCCGCAGCAGGACGAGTCCCGTCACCGACGCGACGATGAGCGAGGCCACCAGCCCGTTCACGTGCAGCGCCCACACGGCGATCACCGCCCCGGCCAGTCCCCCCAGCAGAGCGATCCAGAGCAGTACTTTTCCCAGGACCGAAGCCATTTCCCCGCACCTTCCGGCAATTCACGATCAGAACGGTGAGGATAGTGTCATCTGTCACAGTCCTCGCGAAAGTCCATCGGTGTGTCGACGGATCGTGCCCGCACGGTGACCGGGGCATACTGGTGCGGTTCGAGACGGTGGGGTCGGCAGGAACACGACGGGGAGGCGGAAACAGTGGCGGAACCGACGAGTGACCGAGCATGCACGGACGTGATCCTGCGCGACGTGACGCTGCGCGACGGACTGCAGCTGACCGGCAAACTGCTCCCCACCGAACGCAAGGTGGAGATCGTCCGGGCGCTGCTCGCCGCGGGCGTGCCCGAACTCGAGATCGGGTCCCTGGCCCGCGCCGACCTCGTGCCGCCGATGGCGAACACCCTCGACCTCGTCGCAGCGCTGACCGAGGAGGAACTCGACCGCTGCTGGATCTGGGTCGCCACGCCGCGCCACGTCGAGAAGGCGATCGCGGCCGGTGCCCGACGGTTCCAGTACTGCTTCTCGGTCTCCGACGCCCATAACCGCGCCAACATCGGCCGCGACACCGCGGACAGCATCGCCGCGATGCCGGCGGCGATCGAACGCGCCCACGCCGTCGGCGGCGGTATCCAGTTGTGCCTGGCCACGGCGTTCACGTGCCCGTTCGACGGGCCGGTCGATCCCGACCGGGTCGTGGAGATCGCATGCGATCCGCGCACCGACGGGGCCGCCGACATCGTCGTCGCCGACACCCTGGGCCAGGCCGTGCCCGGCCAGGTGTCGTCGCTGGTCGCGCGCCTGGCCGCCGAATCCCCCGACCGACGGATCGTCTACCACGGTCACGACACGTGGGGTCTCGGTGTCGCCAACAGCCTCGCCGCGATCGACGCCGGGGCGACCGTCGTCGACGGCGCACTCGCCGGCCTGGGCGGGTGCCCGTTCGCACCGGGTGCGAGCGGCAACACCGCGAGCGAGGACCTGCTGTTCGCGACCCGCCCGTCGTGGCTGGACCCGGAGGTCTTCGGCTCCCTGGTCCGGCTCGGCGAGGACATCGTCGCCGAACTGGACGAACCGAACCGGTCGCGTGCCCGGCAGGGCGCCCGCTCCGAGGCCGAGGCCTTCGACTGGGTCCTCCGGTGACCCGCATCCTGATCGCCCCCGACAGCTTCAAGGGCACCTACACCGCCGTCGAGGTCGCCGACGCGATCGCCTCCGGTGTGGAGAGCGCCGGGCACACCGCGATCCGGATGCCCGTCGCGGACGGCGGCGAGGGCACTCTCGACGCGCTCGCCGGGCCGCTCGGTCTCGCCCGGATCGAGGTCGAGGCCGTGAACCCGTGGCGCGCACCGTGCCGCGGACTGCTGGGGATGTCGCCGGACGGCACGGCCGTCGTCGAACTCGCGACGGCGAGCGGCATCACCACTCCGCACGACGGTCCGCGCGACGCCGTCACCGCCGACACCTACGGCACCGGGATGGTCATGGCCGAAGCCGTCCGGCGCGGAGCACGACACATCGTCGTCGCGGCCGGTGGGTCGGCGACGACCGACGGGGGCGCAGGTGCGATCGCCGCGATCGACGAGCGGGGTGGGCTCGACGACGCCCGCGTCACCGTGCTGTCCGACGTGACGACCCGCTACACCGATGCGGCACGGATCTTCGGGCCGCAGAAGGGCGCCGATACGGCAGCCGTCGCGCTGCTCACGCGCCGCCTCGAAGAGAGGGCGCTGACCCTCCCCCGCGACCCGCGGGAGGTCGACGGCTCCGGAGCGTCCGGGGGGTTCTCCGGTGGGATGTGGTCGCGGTTCGGTGCAGAACTGCGGTCGGGAGCCGACTTCGTGCTCGACGCAGTGGAATTCGACGACGCCGTGCGCACCGCCGATCTCGTGGTGGTCGGCGAGGGACGGCTCGACGGCCAGTCGCGGGCGGGCAAGATCGTCTCGGCGATCCTCGCGCGCTGCAGCGACGTTCCGGTGGTCGCGGTGGTCGGTTCGGTCGGCGACGACCTCGGCGACTACCGCGAGCGGTTCGCCGATGTCGTCGTCGCATCCGATGCGGAATCGCTGACGCGCGCCGGTCGGACACTGCGCACCTGAGAGATGTACCTTTCGGCACTGCGCACCTGAGAGATGCGCCTTTCGGCACTGCGCACCTGAGGAATGCGCCCGATCACCGGCCGATCACGGAGCGGTGGGAGGTGCGCTGCCGCAGGGAATCTCGGTGGGCGTCTCGGGCGTCGGCACCGGGTCGACCGGATCGGACGCGTGGGCCGGCCACGATGCCGGTCGCGCCTCGGAGCACGGGTCGTCGACGGGTGCGCGATCGGGCGACGGCACCGGCGACGGCGGCGGCGCCACGGCCGTCTGCAGTCCCGGCGCGGAGCGTTCCGCCTGCACGCCGCTGCTCACCGCGACGGCCAGTCCCCCACCCAGCAGGGCGACGAGCGCGATGAGCATGGCCGGCAGGACGGTGCCGCGACGACGGTTCGTGGGCGCGGCGACGACCGTCGGGGAACGGCGGGCGGCTGCGACGAGCGCGGCACCGGTCGCGCGATGCCAGGGCACCCCGTGCGGAGTCACGAAGGGAACACCGAGGACGGTGGCGAGTTCTCGTGCCGGACGGGCGTCGCCGGGACGCAGATCGAGGAAGACCACCGCGTCGGGCGAGGTGCCGGCGCGGGCGACCGCTTCGTCCATCGCCTCGGGCAGGGACTGCGTGTAGGGACCGAACTCGTCGCCGTCGGGACTCACCGTGGACAGCACCGTGCGCGAGGGGACGTCGACCATCGATGCGGATTCGACGCCGTAGGTACGGGTGTGCAGGGCCAGGACCGGCAGTTCCGCGAGTTCGGGTGCTCCGGCGAGGAAGGCCAGTCGCGCGTCGTCGAGCAGGACCGTGTCGACGTCGATACCGAGCACGGCTCGCACCGCCTCGGTGACCGGTTCGGCGTCCTCGTCGTTCTCGGGACCGGTCACCACCGCGGCCGCGGACAGGGTCAGCGACGCCGCCGCGGCACGTTCCGCCATGGCGGAGGCGGCAGCGGCAGCGGCCTCCGCCGGTGTGTCCCCGGGTGCGCCGAAGCCTCGCTGGGAGTCGAACGGACCGAGACTCGGAACGTCGGCATCGACGAGGACCGCGCACACTTCACCGTCGTCGACGGAGATGCCGAGCATCGGGCGCATCTGTTCGTCCCTCCACGGCTGCCAGCACGAATCACGACGGCCCGAGCGGCCGTCGCTCGGACGAGCCTAGCCGACTACCGGGCCTACTCCGGGTAACAACCGACGGTGAGTCCGACGGTCGCGGCGACGTAACTGCCGAAGGTGATGTACGAGCCGTCGGCCGCGAACATCCGGACGGCGAGACCGGTATCCGGAGGCAGCACATGGCGACCGTGGAAGCCCGCCCGCGCGGCGGTGTCCTCGAAGACCCTGGCCGCACGGTCCAGTTCGTCGACCGGCACCGGCCTGCCCGAGCCGTGGATCGGGAGGTGCACCGTCAGGCCCGAGGTGCCGTCGGGCAGCGTGCATCCCGCGGTGGTGCTCGCGTACTTCGGTTCGAAGCGCACGCTGGGGAACTCGGCGGACAGCGCGGTGAGGACGTCGCGCTGCACGGCGGTGTAGAACTCGACCGCGCCCGCGCTGGTCGTGGCGACCGGTTCGGGCATCGCGACCGGGGTCACCGTGGTGGTGCACGCCGCGAGCAGTGCTGCCGGAACGACGACGCACGCCCCGAGCCGAGAACTCCACACAGAGGTCACGGCGTACTCCGTTCTGCGGTGCCCGCGACGACACCGGCGATGTGGTGGGAACTCGACGTTCCGGGGGTGAGATACGAGCTGTGGCCGGTGATGCCCGCGAGCGGGACTCCGGCGGTGGTGGTGCCCGGACCGGCGGGAAGATGCGTCAGGCCGTCGAGGAAGCTCGGGTCGCCACCGAAGGTTCCGGCGTCGGCGACGATGTCGCGCTCGGCTTCGACGAGATAGGCGGAGTCGGGCGGGATCCGCAGGTCGGTCACGTCGCCGGTCCCGATCCCCGGAGCCCCGACGAACACCGCGGCATCGACCGCACCGGTCTCCCTCAGCGCCAGACCAGAGACGACGGCCCCGTAGGAATGCCCGACCGTGGTGATACGCGGGTCGTCGGGACGCGAGGCCGCGATGCCGTCGAGGAAGTCGACCAGGCGAGGCGCGGCGATCCGGGCGGCGAGGTCGGAGACCGGACTGCGCTCGGTGAACGCGAGACCCCATCCCCATTGGGGAGCCTGGTAATTCAGCCAGGTGACCGCCGCGACGGAGGGATCGCCGCCGGTGAGGTGGAGCCGAGCGGCGTCGCGCAGCGCCGCGACCTGCGTGTCGTAGCCCTGCAGATTGCCCTGCACGGTCGAGCCGGCGCCGGGGACGAAGACGGCCAGGTGCTCGGCGGTGTCGACGTCCCCGACGGCCACCGCCGCCATCGCTTCGCGTCCGGACAGGTCGAGGGCGAGCAATTGCCGGTCGCCGTGGGCGAGGGTCGCGTCGATCGCGGCGAGGGCCTCGATCTTCCGCACCGTCTGTTCGAGCCCGGCATCGGCGTCGGTGAACAGTCCGGTGACGCCGAGACTGTCGATCACGGTGCCACCGAGGAACATCGCGTCGAGTTCGGCCCGCAGTTGTGTCGCGACGGATTCGAGGCGGCGACGTTCGTCGTCGAGCAGGGCACGATTGGCGAGATCGCGAACCGCAGCGGGTAGTCCGTCGAGGGCGCCGATCCGTTCGGGATGTTCGGCGACCAGCGCGGTGCGTGCCGTGTCGTCGAGACCGTTCCACCACTGCGCGACCTGCACGGGATCGGTGGCCGGATCCGGCAGGACCGGCAGCGTCGTCGATCCGGACCGCGCGATCGCGGTATGTAGTCGACCCTGTTCGCCGAGAACCGTTCCCGGCGGCTCGGATTCGACACTCAGGCGAGCGGCGGCCTCGCGGTCGAGCCCATCGGCACGGACGAGCAGCGATCGCAGCGACGCCGCGAGCAATTCGTCGGCGTCGAGCGGGAAACCCCGCGCAGCGGCCCTGGTCTGCAGCTCGCCCAGTTCGGAGTGCAGTGCCCGCAGTCGCGGCACGACGAACCGCGCACATGCGGACACGCGCCGATACGACTCGGCCTGTGCCGCGAGATCCCGCCCGTACGAGGCGAATGCGGACGTCGCTCCGTCATGCGCCGCACCGCTCCAGGCGTCGCCGAAGGACGCCGACCGCGCGACGTCGCCGGCCACGGCGTCGACGGCATCGGCACATGCCGCGAGCTCGGTCGCCGTGCGCTCGAGCGCATCCGGATCCCACCCCGCCAGATCGTCCACCTGCACACCACCACCCCCTGCCGCGGAAGCATAAGGGGCACCGACGACGGCCGGCCCGCGGAATGCTCCGCGGGCCGGCCGCTGTGGACAACTCCACTGCCTGTGGACAACTCGTGTCCACCTGCACTTTCTGCCTACATGTCGCTGATCGCTTCGAGCGGCGGCGTCTTCGCCGCCCGCTGGCCGGGCCACAGCGCCGCGAGGACACCGATGATGCCGGACGCGACGAGCATGCCGACGACCTGCGACCACGGCACCGAGATGATGTCGAGTCCCTGATCGGCGAGGGTGCGTACGAACGCCCAGCCGAACGCGAGACCGAGCACGACACCCACGACCGCGCCGAAGACCGCGATGAGCAGCGACTCCAGGTAGATCGTGCGACGCACCTGGGCGCGTTGCATACCGACGGCGCGGAGCATGCCGATTTCCCGCCGCCGTTCCACCACCGACAGCGCGAGGGTGTTGACGATGCCGAGGATGGCGATGACTACGGCGAGGGCGAGCAGGCCGTAGAGGATCGCGAGGAGCATGTCGATCTGCTGCGCCTGCTGACCCTTGAACTGCTCACGGTCGAGGACCTGCACGATCACGTAGTCCTTGACGGCCTCCTCGATCGACGCGCGCACGGTCTCCGGATCGGCACCGTCGACGGTGTTCATGAGGACGACGAGCGCCGACCGGTTGTTCGGCGGCGTGAACTGCTCGAACAGCTCCTGCGAGACGACCCACGGACCGATCAGCTGGTTGTCGGCGAAGATGCCGGCGACCGTGGTGTCGACGGTGTCGCCGTCGCGACTGGTGAGCGGAACGGTGGAGCCCACTTCCCAGCCGTGGTCGTCCGCCGAGGCCTGCGAGACGAGAATCTCGTTCCCGGTCACCTCGAAGGCTCCCGCGACCATGTCCAGGTCGAGAACGTCCTGGAGGGGCCCGCCCGCTCCGGTGCCGAACTCGAAGTCCTCGTCGATCTTGGCCTGCACGCCGTAGGCGGGCACGACCTCCTCGATGCCGTCCACTCCGCGGACCGCCTCGGCGGCGGGGGCCGGGACACCGAACATCTGCGGCCCGGTGAGCATGAAGTCCGCCTCGACCCCGTTGTCGACGAGCGCGTCGACACTGGCCTTCGCCGACGACCCGAATACCCCGATGACGGAGACGAGCATCAGTCCCAGGGTGAGGGCGAACGCGGTCGCGGCGGTGCGACGCGGATTGCGGGTCGCATTGGTGCGCGCGAGCCGGCCGATCGCCCCGAACGGCCGAGCGAAGACCGCACCGAGCGCGTTCACGACGGGCCGGGACAACGCCGGCGCCGCGAACAGCACCGACAGGATCAGCAGGAAGGCGCCGATACCGACGGTCGCGGCCGCGCCGCCACCGACCTGCTGTGCGCCCACCACGACGAGTGCCGCACCGACGATCGCGCAGAGCACACCGATGATCGTGCGGATGCGCAGCGACTCGACGGTCGCTGTGGATTCCTCGCGCATCGCGGCGACGGGCGGAACGTGGGTCGCGCGCCGCGCCGGGGCGTAGGCGCTGACCATCGTCACGACCACGCCGACGAGCAGCGCGACGATCACGGTGCGCGGGGACAACTGCAGCGGGCCCGACGGCAGTCCGAGATCCGCGGCGTTCAGTGCCGCGCGCAGACCGTAGGCGAGCGCGACGCCCGCGGCGATACCGATGATGCTGCCGATCAGACCGACGACGAAGGCCTCGAGGGTGACCGACCGGCCGACCTGCTTGCGGCTCCCGCCGATCGCGCGGAGCAGGGCGAGTTCGCGTAGTCGCTGGGCGACGATCATCGAGAAGGTGTTGTAGATGATGAACGTGCCGACGAGCAGTGCGATCGCGCCGAACGCGAGCAGGAAGTAGTTGAGGAAGTTCAGGGCCTCGGCGACCTGCGACTTGGTCTCCTCGGTGACCTCGGCTCCGGTCTGCACCTTCAGCTCGGGCAGCGCTGCCGCAATCTCGTCGCGCAGCTGCTCGGGCGAGAGCGAACCGTCGCCTGCGACGTCGAGGAAGCCGATGTGCCGGCCGTCGGTGAACAGCTGCGATGCCTGTTCCTCGGTGAACAACGCACCGATGTAGCCGCCGGTGTCGGTCTCGAGTTCGTAGATGCCGCTGACGGTCACCGGCACCATGCCCTGCGAGATGGTGAGCACGGTCGTGCTGTCGCCGATCGAGAGATCACCGCGTTCGGCCGCGCTCTCGTTGAGCGCGATCTGCCCGCTCTCCGCGGGTGGTCCACCGGCCACGAAGGTCTCCGGTTCGCCGACGAGACGGTCGGGCGGGATGTAGGCGTAACCCTCGGCGGGTGCGCCTCCGGTCTGGATCGCGGCGCCCTCGGAGTCGAGGACGATGATGCCGCCACCGATCGACGGGGACGTGCGCTCGACGCCGGGGAGGGCGACGACCTGGTCGACGGCCTCGATCGGGACACCGCTGGTGCCGTACTGCTCGGTGCTGACGCGGACGTCGACGCCCTGGGCGACGTCGCCGAAGATGCCGTCGAAGGTGCGCTGCAGTGTGTCGGTGAAGACGAACGAACCGGTGATGAAGGCCGTGCCGAGCACCACGGAGAGCACGGTCAGGGCGAGCCGCACCTTGTGTGCGGCGAGGTTGCGCAGGGCAACCCTGCGGATGGGATTCCCACTCATCGCGGTGTCTCCTATTCCGCCACGGGAGCCGCGGAGGCGGGATCGAACTGTTTCATCCGGTCGAGCACTCGTTCGGCCGTCGGTTCGCGCATCTCGTCGACGATGCGTCCGTCGGCGAGGAACACCACGCGGTCGGCGTAGCCGGCGGCGCGCGGGTCGTGGGTGACGATCACGACGGTCTGGTCGAACTCGTCGACGGCCGCCCTCAGGATGGACAGCACCTCACCGGACGAGCGGGAGTCGAGGTTGCCGGTCGGCTCGTCGCCGAAGATGATCTCCGGCCGGCCCGCGAGGGCACGCGCGCACGCGACACGCTGCTGCTGGCCACCGGACAATTCGCCGGGGCGGTGTCCGAGACGGTCGGTGAGACCGAGACGGGTGACGACGGTGTCGAGCCATTCCTGATCGATCTTGCGGCCCGCGATGTCCACCGGCAGGGTGATGTTCTCGAGCGCGGTGAGGGTGGGGACGAGGTTGAACGCCTGGAAGACGAAGCCGATGCGGTCGCGCCGCAGCTGGGTCATCCCCTTGTCGGACAGGGTCGTCAGATCGGTGTCGCCGATGAAGACCGCTCCGGAGGTCGCGCTGTCGAGACCTGCGAGGCAGTGCATGAGGGTCGACTTGCCCGATCCGGAGGGACCCATGATCGCGGTGAACTCACCGGCGGCGAAATCCGCGGTCACACCGTCGAGGGCGTGTACCGCGGTTTCTCCGGTTCCGTAGATCTTCTTCAGGTCCTGGGCGCGGGCTGCTGGGGCCGAGTGCAGTGGCATGCACCCATCTTCCCGGTGCCGGGACCACCGCACCATCGGGGATGACCCCGATCTTCGATTCGGGGATACGGGTGTCTGCCGGGGCGGTGGCTCAGGCCCAGCGTGCCTGACCCCCGTCCAGCGGGATCGTCGCGCCGGTGAGATAGCGTGCGTCGTCGCTCACAATCCACGCCACGGCGCGCCCGATGTCCTCTTCGGGGTCGCCGATGCGGCGGAGCGGGATGGTTTGCACGAACTCGGCGGCCTCCTCCGGGTTCTTCTCCGTCCACCATTTCAGGCCCGGCGAAAGAGCGTGCGGGGCGATGGCATTGACTCGGATGCCGTCGACTCCCCATTCGGATGCCGCGGTGCGGGTCAGCGACCGCAGTGCCTCCTTGGTCGAGGCGTAGCCGCCGTAACCACTCGCGTCCCAGCGCACCGCGGCGGAGGTGACCATGTTGACGATCGACCCGCCACCGCGTTCCTTCATGATCGGGTGGACGAGTTGCATGGCGTGCAGCGCGGCGAGCGGACCCGAGCGGTACGCCTTCTCCAGCACGGCCGGCTTCAGGTCGAGCAGCGGCCCGAGCGGATTGAAGCTCGCGTTGTTGACGAGGATGTCGACACCTCCGAAGGCTCTGACCGTGCGGTCCACCGCGGCGGCGATCGCATCCGGATCGGCGATGTCGCACACGACCGGCTCGGCGGTGCCGCCGAAGGCGCGGATCTGCTCGGCGGTGTCGATCAGCTTCGACTCGGTCCGGCCGGCGACCGCGATGGCCACACCTTGGCGGGCCAGCGCGAACGCAACCCCCTGACCGACCCCCTGACCTGCGCCGGTGATCAGCGCGACCCTGCCGTCGAGTTTGCCGCCTTCGAGTGTGCCCATGCGAGGAGTCGAGCAGATTCCGGGCACGTCCGGGTATTGCGGTCCCGGTCGGCGGGACACTGCCCTAACCTGTGGCACATGCGGATAGGTGCGCACGTCCGGCAGGACGACGATCCCATCGGTCAGGGCGAACATCTCGGTGCCGATCTGGTGCAGGTGTTCCTGTCGGACCCGCAGAAATGGACGAAGCCCGGTGAGCATCCGCGCACCGAGGAGATCCTCGCATCGGACGTCGACGTGGTGGTGCACTCGCCGTACGTCATCAACGTAGCGAGCCTGAACAACAGGGTGCGGATGCCGTCGCGCAAGGCCGTCGCCGACCACGCCGAGGCGGCCGCGCGTATCGGTGCGCTCGGGCTGGTGGTCCACGGCGGGCACGTGCGCGCGGGTGAGGACGTCGCCGCCGGGGTGGAGAACTGGCGCAAGCTGTTCGAACGGCAGGAGGACAAGGGCGGGTTCGGGGTGCCGATCCTCGTCGAGAACACGGCGGGCGGCGACTTCGCGATGGCCCGCTACATCGACGCGATCGGACGTCTGTGGGACGCCATCGGCGACTACAGTCCCGGCTTCTGCCTCGACACCTGCCACGCCTGGGCGGGCGGTGAGGATCTCGTCGGTGTCGTCGAACGGGTGCGTGCGGTCACCGGCCGGATCGATCTGGTGCACCTGAACAATTCGCGTGACGAGTTCGATTCGGCCCGCGACCGGCACGCCAATCTCGCCGACGGGCAGATCGATCCGCAGTTGCTCGCGGAGATCGCGGTGCAGGCCGACGCACCGATCGTGCTCGAGACCCCGGCGGAGGGACTCGCCGAGGACATCGCCTTCCTGCGGGAGCACTCGACCTGACGACACACTCCGTTCTACGTTTGCGTCGTGCGCGGACCGATGCACCGTGTCGACGGCGCGCCTCTGTCTCCGACCGAAGCGCACGCCCCCGAAGCTGCGGTCACATGCCGGGCAGGTCGCCGGTCAGATAGCGCTGCACAGTGGGGGCGACGATCTCGACGAGCTGCTCCGACGACATCGACGCGAGCGGTTCGAGTCCGATGATGTAGCGCACCAGCATGATCCCGGTCATCTGGGTGGCCACCAGTTCGGCCCGCAGCCGGCCGGTGCCGACGGGACGGTCGATACGCTCGAACAGCGGTGCGAGCGCGACTTCCAGCAGGAACGAGCGGATCAGACCACTGTCGCCCCCGGCGATCTGCGCACGGAACATCGCCACGGCCGCGTCGCGGTGCGGGGAGTCCCACACACCGAGAAGGGCGGTCGTGAGGGCACGGCCGAGATCCTCGGGTTCGGCCGCGTAGACGGGGGCGAGGACGTCGCGCGGATCGACCGGCAGCGCGATGGACGCGGTGAACAGCTGCAGCTTGGTGCCGAAGTAATGGTGCACGAGCGCCGGGTCCACCCCTGCACGGGCCGCTACCGCACGCACCGTCGTCTTGTCGAAACCGTTGGCGGCAAACAGTTCCCGGGCGCTCGCGAGGATGTCGCCGCGCGCGCCCGAGTTCCCGGGACGGCGGCCGGGGCGCCGCGTCCCGGCCTCGCTCGTCACGGGGTGCGACGGCGCAGCGTCGCCGCACCGAGTGTGAGGGCCGCGGCGGCGAACGCCGCGACGACGATCAGATCCCGCACCATGACGGCGGTGACCCCCGGATTCACGGTGATCTCCTGCAGCGCCTCCACCGCGTAGCTCAACGGCAGTGCGTTGCTGATCCAGCGCAGCCAGTCGGGCAGATCGTCCCGGGCGACGAGCAACCCGCACAGCAGGAACTGCGGAATGACGATCACCGGCATGAACTGCACGGCCTGGAACTCGGTGCGGGCGAAGGCGCTGCACAGCAGCCCCAGGGAGACCCCGAGGACGGCGACGAGAACCGCGACGACCAGCACCCACAGCACGGATCCGGCGCTGGTGACGTCGAGCAGCCAGAAGGCCACCACGCATGCGAGACCGGCTTGGACGGCCGCCGCGAGAGAGAAGGCGCTGCCGTAACCGGCGAGCAGGTCGAGTTTCGTCAGCGGTGTGGTGAGAAGCCGTTCGAGGGTGCCCGAACTGCGTTCGCGTTGCATCGCGATGGAGGTGACCAGGAACATCACGACGAACGGGAGGATCCCGAGCATCGTGACGGCGATCCGGTCGAACAGCGAGACTCCGCCCGGGCCGGTGGGCGCGTTCTGGTACATGAAGTACAGCAGCGTCATCAACAGGCTCGGGACGAGCACGATCATCGCGACGGTGCGATGGTCGGCTCGCAACTGACGCAGGATGCGGGTGGTCGTGGTGGCATAGATGACGGCGCTCACGGTCGTGCTCCCGTCCGGTTCCGGATGAGTCGGAGAAAGGCGTTCTCGAGGCCCGTTTCCCCTGTCTGTTCGCGCAGCTCGGCCGGGGTCAGCTGGGCCACCAGCCGGCCTTCGCGCAGGAGGACGAGCTCGTCGCAGTGGCCGGCCTCGTCCATGACGTGGCTCGACACGAGCAGGGTGGTGCCGCGGTCGGCGAGTGCGCGGAAGTGTTCCCACAGTTCGGCGCGCAGCAGTGGATCGAGTCCGACGGTGGGTTCGTCGAGCACGAGCAGTTCGGGATCGCCCACCAGCGCACACGCGAGCGACACCCGGCCCATTTGACCGCCGGAGAGGGCCGCCGTCCGGTTGCCGGCGTGGTCGGTGAGCCCGACCGCCGCGAGGGTGTCGGCGACCGCGGCGCCCTTCCGCCCGTAGAGGGAGGCGAAATAGGAGACGTTCTCGGTGACGGTCAGGTCGGGGTAGACGCTCGGCGACTGGGTGACGTAACCGATGCGGCGGCGCAGTTCGACGCTGCCCGCGCGCAGGCCCAGCACCGTGACCGTGCCGGATTCGACGATCTGGGTGCCGACGATCGTGCGCATCAGGGTGGTCTTCCCGCAGCCCGAGGGGCCGAGCAGTCCGGTGATCGCCCCGCGCGGGACGCGCACGCTCACGTCCTCGAGAGCTCGATGGGTGCCACGCCGAACGTGCAGATCGCGGATGTCGACAGCGTCGGAGATGTGGTCGATGGCCATGATCCACTCAATTCATCGAGTGTTGAAATCATCCTCGGATGAATTGTGCGCCTCACGTCTCGATCCGGTCAACCCCCGCGAGCGTCGCCAGTGGCCGACGGGAGCTCCGACGTACCATGAGTCCCATGAAGCACACGCGTCTCGCCCTGGCCGTCACCGCAACAGCACTGGTCCTGGCGGGATGCTCCGCCGGTGCCGACGAGCCCGCATCCTCCCCCGCCGTCTCGGTCGACACGCCGACGTCCTCGGCTCCCGAGACCACCACCTCCGACGAGGTCCCGCGCGACGCGCGCGAGAAGGTCTCCCCGGCCGGAGAGGGCGCAAAACTCACGGTCGTCGACATCCGCACCGGACGTCACGAGGGCTTCGACCGCGTGGTCTACGAACTCGGCGGCGAGGGCACACCGGGGTGGCGGGTCGGCTACGTCGACGAGCCGCTCCAGCAGGGCAGCGGCAACGAGGTCCCCGTCGCCGGCGACGCCGTGCTGCAGGTGCTCATCGACGGCTCGGCCTATCCGTTCGACAGCGGTGTCGAGCAGTACGCCGGCCCGGATCCCGTGCTCGCCGATGCCGGCGGATCCGTGGTGGAGGTCAGCGGGTCCGGCGTCTTCGAAGGTGTCACCCAGTCGTTCATCGGCGTCGCCGCGCACGGCACGCCGTTCTCGGTGTACTCCCTCACCGGACCGACCCGCGTGGTGATCGACGTGGCCCGCTGACGTCTCGTCCTGTCGTGGTGCGAGCCTAGGCTTGACCTCGAGCGCACTCGAGGTCCTAGCCTCGGCTGCGACCCGAGGAGGCCGACACCATGAGCATGGAAGTCACCGCGTGGAACGCGATGTACAACGCGATGCACGCCGAGAGCGACCGCAGGCCGTTCTCCCGAGCGAGCCTGCGGCGGATCGCCGAGTTCGCCCGGCCGCACCGCCGTAACATCACCTTCTATCTCGTCCTGAGCGTGACCATCGCGGCGCTCGGCGTCGCGACACCGGTACTCGCGGGGCGGGTGATCGACGCGATCGTCGACGGCGCCGCGGTCTCGGTCGTGGTGCTGCTCGCGGTGATCATCGCCGCGATCGCACTGATCGAGGCCGGCCTCGGGATCGCGAACCGCTGGTTGTCGGCGAGCATCGGCGAGGATCTCATCCTCGATCTGCGCACCACGGTCTTCGACCACGTGCAGCGCATGCCGGTTGCCTTCTTCACGAGAACCCGTACGGGCGCGCTCGTCTCGCGCCTGAACAACGACGTCATCGGTGCGCAGCGTGCCTTCAGCGACACCCTGTCCGGCGTGGTCGGCAACATCGTCACCCTCGCGATCACCCTGGTGGTGATGATCGGGATCTCCTGGCAGATCACACTTCTCGCACTGCTGCTACTCCCGATCTTCGTGGTTCCCGCCCGGCACATGGGCGCCCGGCTCGCGCAGCTCAGCCGGGAGGCGGCCAACCACAACTCGGTGATGAACACGCAGATGACCGAACGGTTCTCGGCACCGGGCGCCACCCTGGTCAAGCTGTTCGGCCGTCCGGCACAGGAGTCGAGGGAGTTCGCCGTCCGGGCGAAGCGGGTCCGCGACATCGGCGTGCGCACCGCGATGCTGCAGAGCGTGTTCGTCACCGCTCTGACACTCGTGTCCGCACTCGCGCTCGCGCTCGTCTACGGCCTCGGCGGTTTCTATGCGCTGCGCGATCAGCTCGATCCCGGTGCGGTGGTCGCGATGGCGATGCTCCTCACGCGCCTGTACTCGCCGCTGACGGCGCTGGCCAGCGCCCGCATGGACGTCATGAGTGCGATGGTGAGCTTCGAGCGGGTCTTCGAGATCCTCGATCTGAAGCCGCTGATCGAGCAGTCGCCCGACGCCCGGCCGGTGCCCGGCGGTCCGGTCTCGGTGGAACTCCGGGAGGTCGGCTTCGCGTATCCGTCCGCCGACAAGGTCTCGCTCGCATCGCTCGAGGAGGTCGCGGTGCTCGATTCGCGGGGCGGCGAAGAGGTGCTGCGCGACGTGTCGTTCCGCGTGGAACCGGGCCGGATGGTCGCACTGGTCGGATCGTCCGGCGCGGGCAAATCGACCATCGCACAACTGATCCCGCGATTGTACGATGTCGATTCCGGCGCCGTGCTGCTCGGCGGAGCGGACGTCCGCGAACTGACCGCCGACTCGATCCGCGCGACAGTCGGGCTGGTCACCCAGGACGGTCACCTGTTCCACGACACGGTCCGCAACAACCTGCTGCTCGCCCGCCCCGAAGCCGGCGAGGACGAACTGTGGGACGCCCTACGTCGCGCACGCCTCGAGCCCCTGATCGCGTCGTTGCCGAACGGACTCGACACGGTCGTCGGCGAACGCGGCTACCGGCTCTCGGGTGGTGAGCGTCAGCGGCTGACGATCGCGCGACTGCTGCTCGCCCATCCGCGGGTGGTGATCCTGGACGAGGCCACCGCCCATCTCGATTCGACCTCGGAGGCCGCTGTGCAGGAGGCGTTGACCGAGGCGCTCGAGGGTCGCACGTCGGTGGTCATCGCGCACCGCCTGTCGACCATCCGCGCCGCCGACGAGATCCTGGTCGTCGAGGCCGGGCGCATCGTCGAACGCGGCAACCACGACGATCTCCTGGCGGCGGGTGGCCGCTACGCGGAGCTGTACCGCACGCAGTTCGCCGATTCGGGGCCGAAGGTGTCGGTGGGAGCCCCCATACTCGACGCATGAGCACCCCAGAACACGATCTGTTGCTGAAGCTGCTTTCCAACCAATTCGATGCCCTGCGCAACGCGCTGTCGGGCCTGACCGAGGATCAGGCCCGCAGCGCGCCGAGCGCATCGTCGATGAGCCTGGCATCGCTGGTCAACCATCTCGTCGACGGTCTCACCGCCACGGACGGCCGGATCCGCGGCGACAATACTCGCGATGCCGACCCGGTCGCGGCGTGGCAGGCCGGGTGGCGGGTCGAGGAGAGCGAGACGGTCGCCGACCAGCTCGCCCGCCTCGACGCCGAGGCCGAACGGTTCGCCGCGACGGTTCGCGCCGAAGCTGACCTCGGCCGGGTCGTGGAGATCTCCCCCGACGTCGCGCAGTGGCTCGATCAGGGCGAACCGTTCACCGTCCGGTTCCTGATCCTGCATCAGATCGAGGAATGGGCTCGCCACGCCGGGCACGCCGACATCATCCGCGAGTCGATCGACGGCGCCACCGTCGACGTCCTGGCGCAGCGAGTGAGCTGACCGACGTCAGTCGCGGTAGCCGCCGCGACCGCCACGGTCGTTGCGGTCGCTGCGGTGCGTGAAGTCGCCGGAACGGCCACCACGGCTGTCGCCGTACTCACGCTTGCCGCCGCGGTCGCGCTTGCCGTGATCGCGCCGGTCTCCCCCGCGTCGATCGTCGCCGCGACGGTCGTCGCGTCCGCGATACGAGCTCGGACGTCCGGTCGGTGCGCCGGAGTCGGGCTGCAGCTGGATGAGCACACCCGAGATGCGGGTGGAGCGCAGCGCGTCGAGGGTCTGCGGCGACAGATCCTTCGGCAGCTCGACAAGGCTGTGATCGGCACGGATGCTGATGTGCCCGAAGTCGCCGCGGCGCAGTCCGCCCTCGTTGGCGATGGCACCGACGATCGCACCGGGCTGCACGCGGTGACGCTTGCCCACGGCGATGCGGTAGGTGGTCATCTCCTGGCCGTCGCGACCGACCTTCGGCCCGTCGTCGAAGCGACGCGGCGGACGCTCGCGCGGTTCGCGGTCGCGGCGCGGCGGTGCGACCGGCTCGGGTTCGGCCTCCATGAGGAACGACTCGCCGTCGCGTGACAGGACCGCCAGTGCGGCGGCGATGTCGGCGAGCGGCACGTCGTGCTCACGCTCGTAGTCCTCGATGAAGGTGCGGAACAGCTGCAGGTGATCGGAGGCGAGCGCCTCGGTGATCGAGTCGTTGAACTTCGATACGCGCTGGGCGTTGACGTCCTCGACGGTGGGCAGCTGCATCTCGGCGAGCGGCTGGCGGGTGGCCCGCTCGATCGCCTTGAGCAGGTGACGCTCGCGCGGAGCGACGAACAGCAGCGCGTCGCCGGTGCGGCCGGCGCGGCCTGTGCGGCCGATGCGGTGCACGTACGACTCGGTGTCGTGAGGGATGTCGTAGTTGACGACGTGGCTGATGCGCTCGACGTCGAGACCACGCGCGGCGACGTCGGTGGCGACGAGGATGTCGAGCGTGCCGTTCTTGAGCTGGTTGATCGTGCGCTCGCGCTGGGCCTGCACGATGTCGCCGTTGATGGCGGCGGCGGAGAAACCGCGGGCGCGCAGGCGCTCGGCCAGGTCCTCGGTGGCCTGCTTCGTGCGCACGAAGATGATCATGGCCTCGAAGGTCTCGACCTCGAGGATTCGGGTCAGCGCGTCGAGCTTGCGCTGATGGGAGACGAGAACCCAGCGCTGGGAGATGTTCGCCGACGTCGTCGTCTTCGACTTGACGGTGATCTCCTGCGGATCCTTCAGGTATTGCTTCGACAGCCGGCGGATCGCGCCCGGCATGGTCGCGGAGAACAGCGCGACCTGCTTGGTGTCGGGGGTGTCGGCGAGGATGCGCTCGACGTCCTCCTGGAAGCCCATGGTGAGCATCTCGTCGGCCTCGTCGAGGACGAGGAACTCGAGTTCGGAGATGTCGAGGGTGCCCTTGGCGAGGTGATCGATCACACGTCCGGGGGTGCCGACGATGACCTGGGCGCCGCGGCGGAGGCCGGACAGCTGTACACCGTATGCCTGACCGCCGTAGATGGGCAGGACGGACAGGCCCGGGATATGGACGGAATACTTACCGAAAGCCTCCGCGACCTGCAGCGCGAGCTCGCGGGTGGGCGCCAGCACCAGGGCCTGGGGCCGCTTCACGGAGGTGTCGATACGCGAGAGGATCGGCACCGCGAAGGCGGCGGTCTTGCCGGTGCCGGTCTGAGCGAGACCGACGACGTCCCGTCCCTCCAGCAGCGGTGGGATGGTCGCCGCCTGGATCGGCGACGGGGACTCGTAACCCACATCCGAAAGAGCTTGCAGCACACGTGCATCGATGTCGAGATCGGCAAACGTGAGAGCTGCGGTCTCCTGGTCGGGGGCGTCTTGAATATCACTCATTTGACCAGCAGTTTATCGGATGAACTCACCTCTTCGCGCCCGGACCCGGCCGCGACCTGGGCTCGAGCGCGCGAACAATGACCCACCCCACCCCGTCGCCGGCACCCGGGGCGCGTCACACTGGGCAGGTTCACCGTCCTCGACCGAAGGATTCCACAGTGACGGCTTCCCCCTCCGCGCACGCGTCCGCGACACCCCCGTCCGTCGCCGATTCGGGTATTCCGACGCACTGGTACAACATCGTCGGCGACCTCGCGGGGGCCCCGCCGCCGCACCTGCACCCCGGCACCCGCGAACCGATCACCGCCGACGATCTCGCACCTCTGTTCGCCTCGGGACTGATCGAGCAGGAACTGTCGACCGAGACCGACATCGAGATCCCGGAGGCCGTGCGCGAGGTCTACGCCGGTTACCGCTCCACGCCCCTTTTCCGCGCCCGCTCGTTCGAGAAGGCACTCGGCACCCCGGCCCGCATCTACGTCAAGTACGAGGGCGTGAGCCCGGTGGGCAGCCACAAGGTGAACTCGGCGGTCGCACAGGCCTACTACAACTCGCTCGACGGCGTCACCCGGCTCACGACGGAGACCGGTGCCGGACAGTGGGGTTCGGCCCTGTCGTTCGCGTGCGCGAAGTTCGGTATCGATCTCGAGGTGTGGCAGGGCCGCGCCTCCTACGACTCGAAGCCCTACCGCCGCTTCCTCATCGAGACCTACGGCGGCACAGTACATCCCAGCCCGTCCGACCTGACGGAGGCCGGTCGCGCCGTCCTTGCCGAGCACCCGGACACACCCGGCTCGCTCGGCATCGCGGTCTCGGAGGCCGTGGAGGTCGCAGTGAAGGACGCCGCCGCCCGCTACACCCTCGGCAGCGTGCTCAACCACGTGGTGCTGCACCAGACCGTCATCGGCCTCGAGGCCGTGGAGCAACTGCGGGCCGCGGGTGAGGACCAGGCCGACGTCGTCTTCGGTTGCGCGGGCGGCGGTTCGAACCTCGCCGGCCTGTCGTTCCCGTTCCTGCGCGAGGTCATCCACGAGCGGGCGACCACGCGTGTCGTCGCCGTCGAGCCCGCGGCGTGCCCGTCGATCACCCGCGGCGAGTACCGCTACGACCACGGTGACATCGCGGGTCTGACCCCGCTGCTGAAGATGCACACCCTCGGTCAGGACTTCATCCCGGATCCGATCCACGCCGGCGGGCTGCGATATCACGGCATGGCGCCGTTGCTCAGCCACACCGTCGAGCTCGGCTACGTGCAGGGACAGTCCGTGGCACAGACCGATGCCTTCTCCGCGGCGGTGCTCTTCGCCCGGAACGAGGGCATCGTGCCGGCGCCGGAGTCGTCGCACGCGATCGCCGCGGCCGCGGAGTACGCGCGGGGCCTCACCGAACCCGAGGTCATCGTGATCGGCCTGTCCGGCCACGGCCAGCTCGATCTGCCCGCCTACCACTCGTACCTGTCGGGCGAGCTCGACCGAGATCCCCTCGGTCCGTCCGGGCGGTGAGTGCTCGCCCGCCCGGGCGGACCGTCCCATACTGGAGGTGTGGGGTACGCCACACGCGAGGAGGCAGGCCGGCGACTCGCCCGGTCGGCCGGGCACCTGCGCGACGCCGACCCGGTGGTCCTCGCACTACCTCGCGGCGGCATTCCCGTCGCCCGTGAACTCGCCGCAGCCCTCGATGCGCCCCTGGACGTCCTCGTGGTGCGCAAACTGGGCGTGCCCTGGCATCCCGAACTCGCGATGGGCGCGATCGCCGAAGGACCGGGTCCCGGAACCGCCGGGGAATCGACCACGCAGGACGCCGTCTTCCAGGTCCTCAACGACGACGTGATCCGGCGCGGGCGGATCGCCCCCGAATCCGTGGCGGCCGTCGAGCGACGCGAGCTGGCCGAACTGGCTCGACGTGCCGATTGCCTGCGTGCCGGTCGCACCCGGGTGCCGCTGGAGGGCCGCACGGCGATCGTCGTCGACGACGGCATCGCCACAGGTGCGACGGCCGCGGTGGCATGCCTCGCCGCGCGCGCCTCCGGAGCGACCCGGGTCGTCCTCGCGGTGCCGGTGGCCTCCCCCGACGCACTGCGCCGGGCCGGCCGGACGGCCGACGAGGTGATCTGCCCGTGGACGCCGGTGGACACCGACAGCGTCGGCGCCGCCTACGACGACTTCCATCAGCTCGGCGACGACGAAGCGATTCTCCTTCTCCGAAATACTGGTACTTCCGGTACCGGGAAATCCGACGAGACGATCCGATAGTGGCAATCCTCGTTACCGGCGGGTAGCATTGTTACCTGGATCACTGCCTATCGGACTGTAAAAAGGGGGCAAAGCGGTCCGAGGGTAATGCATTTCCCAACGACGTGTGATGCAATGCACACCGACAGCACCTAACGATGGAGGGGTCACAGTGAGTGAGATTGCCGTACCACAGTCGTTCTCGATTCCCGAGAACACGTCGATGGCCGACAGCGTCTTCCGGCACGAGAAGGAGTCGCCTGAGTTCGTGCCGTTCGAGCGACTGGTCGACGGCAAGTGGGTTCCCGTCACCGCCCGCCAGTTCGCATCCGAGGTGCGCGCCGTGGCGAAGGGCCTGATCGCGTCGGGTATCGAGCTCGGCGACCGCGTCGCGGTCCTGTCGGCGACGCGCTACGAATGGGTCCTGCTCGACTATGCCATCTGGGCCGCGGGCGGTGCCACCGTGGCGATCTACGAGACGTCGTCGGCCGACCAGGCCCAGTGGATCCTCGAGGACTCCGGGACCAAGCTGCTCATCGTCGAGAACTCCGGTCACGTCGACACCGTCCGCGAGGTCGCCGAGAACGCCCCGACCGTGCGCGAGATCCTGCAGATCGAGCCGGCGCCGGGCGGCAAGAGCGCGGTCGACGAGCTCATCGCACGCGGCGCAGCGGTCACCGACGAGCAGGTCGAGGAACGGCGCAACTCGGTCACGGCCGAATCCGCGGCGACCCTCATCTACACCTCCGGCACCACGGGCCGGCCGAAGGGCGTCCAGCTCAAGCACCGCCACTTCGCCTCGGAGTCCGCAGCCTGCGGCCTGGCCCTGCCCGACTCGATGCACGAGGGCCAGCGCACCCTGTTGTTCATCCCGATGGCACACGTCTTCGCGCGCCTGATCTCGTTCGCGGCATTCGACAGCAAGGTCACCGTCGGTCATACCTCCGACCTGACGACGCTGCTCGACCAGTTCGCGGTCTTCAAGCCGAACTTCATCCTCTCGGTGCCCCGCGTGTTCGAGAAGGTCTACAACTCGGCGAAGCAGAAGGCCTACGACGGCGGCAAGGGCAAGATCTTCGAGAAGGCCTCGGAGGTCGCGATCGAGTACAGCAAGGCCCTCGAGAACGGCGGCCCCGGCCTCGGCCTGAAGATCCAGCACTTCGTCTTCGACAAGCTGGTCTACGGCAAGCTCAAGGCCGCGCTCGGCGGCAACGTCACCCGGGCCGTCTCGGGCGGCGCCGCACTCGGCGCACGTCTCGGCCACTTCTTCCGCGGTGTCGGCGTCACCATCTACGAGGGTTACGGCCTGACGGAGACCACCGGCGGCATCATCATGAACACCCCGGCCGCCCAGAAGATCGGCACCGTCGGCACGCCGTTCAACGGCTGCGCCGCGAAGATCGCCGAGGACGGCGAGCTCCTCCTCAAGGGCCCCCAGGTGTTCGACGGCTACTGGCAGAACGACAAGGCCACCGACGAAGCCATCCGCGACGGCTGGTTCCACACCGGCGACATCGGTGCGATCGACGAGGACGGCTTCATCTCGATCACCGGCCGCAAGAAGGAACTCATCGTCACCGCGGGCGGCAAGAACGTCGCCCCGGCCGTCCTCGAGGATTCGCTGCGCGCCCACCCGCTGATCAGCCAGGTCATCGTGGTCGGTGATTCCAAGCCATTCGTCGGCGCGCTGATCACCCTCGATCCGGAGGCGCTGCCGGGCTGGCTCGAGCGACACGGTCTGCCGGCGGAAACCACGGTCGCCGATCTGATCAAGAACCCCGACCTGATCGCCGAGATCGACGAGGCGGTTGCCGAGACCAACAAGAAGGTCTCGAAGGCCGAGGCGATCCGCAAGTACCGCCTCCTCGAGACCGATTTCAGCGTCGAGAGCGGCGAGCTGACCCCGACGCTCAAGCTCAAGAGGAACATCATCCACGACAAGCACGGCGCCGAGATCGCAGCGATCTACAACTGAGGTTCCACACCGTCGACCGGGCCCCTCGTCACCGCGAGGGGCCCGGTCGTTTCTCGGGGAATCTGGGAATCCGGTCGGCCACGTCGCCCACGAACGCGGCAATATCCGAAGTCACCCTGCGATGTACGGGTTCGTGCAACAGGTCGTGCCCGGCATCGGAATACTCGCACCACTGTGCCCCGGGCAGCGACGACGCCCACTCGCGTACCGGGTCGATGGGGGCCAGCCGGTCGTCGACGCCGTGGACCAGCAGGACCGGCAGGTCGCTCGCGCCGAGCGCTTCGGCCGTCTCCGGCAGGGCCGCGGTGCGCGGCGTACCGCACAGCACGACGCCCGCGAGGCGGCTACCACCGGAGGGATCGGCATCCAGCGCCGTCAGGACCGTCGCCGCCCCCAGCGAATGGCCCATCACCACCAGCGGCAGACCGGACTCGGCGGCGAGGCCGGTGAGCACGCCGAAGTCCTCGGCGTGGAACTCGACGTTGCCCGGTGAGCCGGGTTCTCCTTCGGAGAGCCCGTGTCCGGCGAGGTCGAGTCCCCACCACGCGATGCCGTGGGCGGCGAGGCCGGAGGCGAAACGGTGGTAGTGCCCGGTGTGCTGCCCGAAACCGTGCGCGAACACCACACCGGCTCTCGCGTCGTCGACGGTCCGGCACCGCCAGTGGACCCGGCCGACCGACCCGGGGAAGAACGTCAACGGCATGGCCTCATTGTGGCCGGAGCCGGAAGGTCACCAGCAGCCGCCCTCACCGCGATAGGTGGGAACCTCGGTGCGTCCGTTCTCGTCGACGAGGTACACCCGGTCGAACCTCTCGCACAGTTCGCCGGCCTTCGCGTGGCGGAACCACACCCGTCCCCCGACGGGGATCGACGCAGCAGCGCGACCGCGCACCGGGGTCTGCACCTCGCCGGCACCTTCCGTCCCCAGCAACTTCAATCCCGCAGGACGGACCGGGCGCGGCACCCGCGAGGCGCCGGTCGGGCCGGACGCGATGTACCCGCCGCCGAACAACGTCGTGACCGACGGTGACGGTTTGCGTACGGCAGGCAGCGCGAAGAACATCGACGGGTTCGGGGTGAACGCCCGGTAGCCGTCGAACAGGGTGGGCACATACAGCCCCGATCCCGCGGTGGCCTCGGTGACGACACGATCGGCGGTGGTCACCTCGAGCGAGCCGGTTCCGCCACCGTTGACCAGTTCGAGGTCACCCACGACCGCACGCACGGCCTCCACCACGGCGCGGCGGCGCGAGGAGAGATCCCGCGCCGACAGTCCCTTGACGAGTCGTACCGGCAGCGACGAGTCGGGCAGGCCCGCGATCTGGGCCTCGTAGAACATCACTCCGACGACGTCGAATCCGGCGGCGTCGGCGCGACGGGCCAGGCCGGAGGCTGCCTCCGGGTCGCGCAGCGGAGAACGGCGCACACCGAGATGGAGCGGACCCACCCGCAACGACGCATCGATGTCCAGGCAGACCTTCGTCCGGAAAGTGTTCTTCCCCAAAGCCGTACGGATGATGTCGAGGTGCTCGGCCGAATCGACCATGAGCGTGATCGCCTGCACCGCGTCCGGCGACACCGCGAGCTTCCCGAGCGCCGCCCGGTCGACCGTGGGGTAGCCCATCAGGATGTCGCGCGCTCCGTGCTCGACGAGCCACAGCGCCTCCCGTAGCGAGTACGCCATGATGCCGCGAAAACCGCCGCGGGTGGTCAGTTCCGGGCCGAGGACCTCGGCGAGGACGGCACGACAGCGCACCGATTTGCTCGCGACCCGCACGGGCACACCGTTCGCGCGGCGGATCAGGTCGTCGGCGTTGCGCCGCAGGGTGGGCAGATCGACGGCGGCGAACGGCGGGTCGAGGTCGGCCGTCGCCGCGTGCACCCGGTCGAGGGCGGCGTCGTGAACGGAAGCAGCACGGAGCACGGGCGATCCCTTCGAAAAGGTCGGGTCGGGTCAGGAACGTTCTACGGCACGGGTCGCGATGATGTCGGCGACGACTCCCAGTTCGGCCGTGGCCGCCTCGCCGTCGCGATCGACGAGCCACCGGAGCACGACGCCGTCGAGCACGGACAACGACAGTCGTGCGAGCGTCGAAGTGGGCAGCGACCATTCGACGCCGCACCGCTCGGCGCAGGTGTCGAGGAACAACTGGGCCTGCTTGTCCATCAGGCGGTACTGCTCCACGGCGATGTCGCCGCCGGCGGGACTGCCATCGGTGCGCTGCCGGAGCGAGTAGGCGGTGATCTCGTAGGTGAGGGTCTGCAGCCCCGGCGTGGACTCGATCGTCGACCACATGGAGCGAAGGCCGGTGTGGAGCATCGAGCGGAGACAGTCGACGCCGCCGGTCTGCTGCGCGTCCTCGGGCACATCGAAGGCCGCGTGCATGGCTCCGGCGAGTTCGCCGACGACGGCGTTCGCCATGGCGACGACGAGGGCTTCCTTGCTGTCGAAACAGTAGTGGACAACGCCCAGTGACACTCCGGCCTTCTCGGCGACGGCGCGGACCGTGACGGCTCCGACTCCCCCGCCCTCCGCCAGTTCCAGTGCTGCTGCCACGAGTTGGGCGCGGCGCTCGTCAGCAGGCAACCGATTCGGCATGACCCTGATGGTAGAGGTCGGGAAAGGTTCACGAGCAGGTGTTGACTTGGACGCTTGTCCAGGTCGAGGATGAGGCATGGCCACCTGGCACAATTGGGCTCGCACCGAGAGTGCGGCACCTCGCCGTTTCGAGACCCCCGGCAGCACCGACGACCTCGCGCGCGTCGTCGTCCGCGCCTCCGAGCAGGGCGAACATGTCAAGGCCGTGGGCGCCGGGCACTCGTTCACCGGCGCGGCCGTCACCGACGGCACGCTCATCTCGCTCGACCGGATGTCCGGTCTCGTCGCGGTGGAACCGTCGGCCACCGGCGCGCGCGTCACCGTGCGGGCGGGGACGCGACTGCGCGGCCTGGGCGACCTGCTGTGGGCACAGGGCCTCGCCGTACCGAATCTCGGCGACATCGACGTGCAGTCCGTCGCCGGCGCGATCTCGACCGGCACCCACGGCACCGGCGCGACCTTCCGCGGACTGGCAGCAGCCGTGTGCGGCGCGACGATCGTGCTCGCCGACGGCCGGATCGTCGACTGCTCCCCCGAGCACGAGCCCGACCTGTTCGAGGCCGCCCGGCTCGGCCTCGGCGCCCTCGGCGTGCTCGCGACCGTGACGCTCGATTGTGTCCCCGCATTCCGCCTGCGCGCAGAGGAAGCCCCCTCGTCGCTCCGCACCACACTCGATGTCCTCGACGAACTGCGAAGCGGTGTCGACCATTTCGAGTTCTACTGGTTCCCACACACCGACGGCGTGCTCATCAAACGCAACACCCGCCTCCCCGGTGAGGCACCGGTGCAGCCGGTCGGGCGGGTGCGCACCCTCCTCGACGACGAACTGCTCTCCAACGGCGCCTTCGCACTCCTCCAGCAGGTCGGGACGCGGGTTCCCGCCACCATCCCGGCGCTGAACCGGGTCGCGTCCCGGGCGTTGTCCCCGCGCACCTTCGTCGACCGCAGTTACCGGGTGTTCGCCTCCACCCGCCGGGTGCGGTTCCGGGAGATGGAGTACGCGCTCCCCGCCGAGCACCTTCCAGCGGTTCTGCGCGAGATCGATGCGTGGCTGCAGCGCACGGACGTTCGTGTCGGTTTTCCGGTGGAGGTGCGGTTCGCGCAGGGCGACGATGTCTGGTTGTCCACGGCGCAGGGCCGCGATACCGCCTATGTGGCCGTGCACCAGTACCATCGGCGCGACCACACGCCTTACTTCGACGGTGTCGAGCCGATCCTGCGCGCCGCGCAGGGACGCCCGCACTGGGGCAAGCTCCATTCCCTGACCGCGGACGCTCTACGCGAGCTCTACCCTCGGTTCGACGACTTCCTCGCCGTGCGCGACCGCGTGGATCCGCACCGCACCTTCACGAACCCGTATCTGCGCCGCGTCCTGGGCGAATGACGCCCGAGCCGACTCACCCGGACGGACTCAGAGGAAGGCGGCGTCCCACGAATTGCGCCGGAGCACATCCCGTTCGGCATCGGTCAGACCGAGCTGATCCTTCAGCCCTGCGAGGTTGTCGTCGACGTAACCACCGAAATAGGCGGGATCGTCCGAGTGCACGCTCACCGACAGGCCCGCCTCGAGCATGCGGCGCAGCGGATGGTCGGCGAGCGTATCCACCACGCGGAGGCGGACATTCGAGAACGGGCAGACGGTGAGGGGAATGCTCTCGTCGACCAGGCGCGCGACGAGTTCGGGATCCTCGAGCGAGCGGATGCCGTGGTCGATGCGCTCGGCGCCGAGCAGATCGAGCGCCTGCCAAACATATTCCGGAGGTCCCTCCTCCCCCGCGTGCGCGGTGATGTGCAGCCCTTCGGCCCGCGCCCGCGCGAAGACGTCCTCGAACAGTGACGGCGGGGGACCGTCCTCCGCCGAGTCCAGGCCGAGAGCGATGATCGGCGCACCGAGGCGCAGCAGTTCGCCGAACACCTCATGCGCTTCGGGCACGGGGCGATCGCGCACGATCGACGCGATCATCGCCGCATCGACCCCGAACTCCCGGTGTGCCCCGGCGACCGCGTCGGAGAGCCCGGCTACGACCTCTGGCAGCGGGACACCGCGCGAGGTGTGGGCCTGCGGATCGAAGAAGAACTCCGCGTGGGTGACACCCGCCCGCGCCGCACGAGCGAAATAGGCGCGGGCGAGGTCGGCGAAGTCCTGCGCGGTGCGCAGGACCTCCATGTTCGCGTAGTACAGGTCGAGGAACGACTGCAGATCGGTGAACTCGTAGCGGCTGCGCAGATCGTCGAGATCGCGATAGGGCAACTCGATGCGGTTCCGCTCGGCGAGGGCGAGGATCAGCTCGGGTTCGAGCGTGCCCTCGATGTGTACGTGCAGTTCTGCGAACCCGTCGGTCACCTGATCCTCGTCATCTCTCGTTCGGTCTTTCAGCGACCCTTCCACACCGGAGCTCAGCGACCCTTCCACACAGGGGGTCGCTTCTCGGCGAATGCGGTGGCGCCTTCACGCGCGTCCTCCGAGGTGAACACGGGCGCCATGATCTCCATCTGCTTCGCGAATGCTTCGTCGCTCGACCAGTCGGCCGAGCGGACGATGATCTCCTTGGTCGCCGCCACGGCGAGCGGTCCGTTCGCTGTGATGCGCTCGGCCAGTTCGAATGCACCCTCGAGTGCCCCACCGGGTTCGGTAAGACGATTGACGAAACCGTATCCGTAGCCTTCCTCGGCGGTGAACGCGTCCCCGGTGAGGGCGAGTTCGAGGGCCTTCTGGTAAGGGATGCGAGACGGCAGGCGCAGCAGGCCACCGCCCCCGGCGACGAGGCCGCGCTTGACCTCCGGGATGCCGAACTTCGCGTCCTTCGCGGCGACGACGAGGTCGGTGGCCAGGACGAGTTCGGTTCCGCCGGCGAGGGCGAATCCTTCGACGGCGGAGATGAGCGGCTTGCGCGGCGGCGCCTCCGTGAAGCCGAGACCCTTACCGGGCACGACCACGTTCTCGCCTGCGACGAACGCCTTGAGGTCCATGCCCGCGCAGAAGTTGCCGTCGGCGCCGGTGAGCACACCGACCGACAGGGAGTCGTCGCTGTCGAGCTGGTCGACCGCCTCGGCGAGCGCGTGGCTCACGGCGGCGTTGACGGCGTTGCGCGCCTCGGGCCGGTTGATGGTGATGACGAGAACGCGATCGCGTCGTTCGAGCAGGACTACGTCGGACATGGACACACCTCTCCACTACGAAAAATGCCGGTTCATCGGGTTACAGGCTGTATACCGGACGGGAACCCGTTGCAGGGTTCACGACACCCGGACGGCGATCTGATCGACGAAGCCCTCGTCGTCGATGCGCACCTGATCGCCCGTGCGGAACCAGCCGTCCTCCGTGAACGTCTCGTCCGTGGCGCACGGATCGCGCCAATAGCGGCGGGCCACGCTCGGTCCGCGACAGAGCAGTTCGCCGACACCGTGTTCGGCATCGGGCCCGAGCAGCGCGATCTCGATCCCTCCGAACGGCACTCCGACACTGCGGGGATGGCGGGAGCGGTGTTCCGAAGGCAGCAGCAGACCGATCCCTCCCGTCTCGGCGACTCCCCAGCCCCGCACACACCGCGAGGTGGGGAAAGCTGCGCGGAGGTGCCGCCACGGTGCGCGGATCACGCGGGATCCCGAGACCACGACGGTCCCCCCGGAGGCGAGGGTGGGCAGCAACTGGACGCTGCATCCGACCGCCGTGGACAGCGGCGCCGTCAGCACGGTCCGTACGCCGTCGCCGACGAGATCCATTGCGTGGGCGACGGCCTCGATCGTCGACAGCACGTTGGTGTTCGTCAGTTCGACGCCGCGCAGTCCACCACCGGCGACGCGCACGTAGTAGAGCACCGCGAGCTCGTCCGGTGACGCACCTCCGTCGAGGAAGGCGACACCGTCGGGCAGATCGGAGTCCAGGGTGAGAACCGCACCGCTGTGGACCCCGATCTCCGCCGTTTCCTCGGGGCTGCAGCTCGGGTCGGGGAGCACCGGAACACCTCCGGCAAGGACCACGCCCAGGAACCCGATCAGCCAACGGACCCCGTTCGGCTGACAGACGACCACCCGGTCGGTGGGGCCGACCCCCTGATCGAGGAGACCACCGGCGACGCGGGCGGCGGCGGCCCACAGTTCGCGGTAGGTGAGTGCGTGGCCGCATCGGTCGACCACCGCGACGCGGTTCGCGAAACGCAACGCACTCCGATCGAGCAGCTCGGCGATGCACGGCTCCAGGCAGTCGTACTGGAGGATGCCGCTGTCGCGGCGAGTGACCCGATCGTCGCGGAGCCAACGACTCCCTGCCGGAATTTCCACTACGGCCACCGACATGCCACCTCCCACCCGGCGTGCGTGCCTGCACTATATGGCGTGGATCACAGCCATGTGAGGAAACGGCGGGTCACGGACAACCGGGGAAGGTGCCGCAGGGTGGTCGCTGGAACGTCCGTCAGGCGCTCGCTGCCGCCGAACGCTCCTCGGCGGCACGCTGTTCCTTCTGGCTCGCGGGACGGTCGAAGGCGAGCGCGGCCACGAGCCCGATGAGCAGGATGCCGGCGGGAAGCCACAACGATTCGGCCATCGCCGCGGCGAACGGTTCGTGCAGGGGCTCCGGCAGGACGGAGCCGGACGTCTCCATCTCCGGCGCCCCTCCTCCCCCGCCGACACCGTTGGCGCTCAACCGCGCCGCCATGATCGCACCGAGAGCGGCACTCCCCATCACCGCGCCCACCTGACGCGTCGTGTTGTACACACCGGACCCCGCCCCGGCCCGGCTCGGTGCGAGACCGTTCGTCGCGGTGGCCGAGAGCGGCGACCAGATGCCCGCGTTCGCCACCCCGATCAGGGCGATCGGCAGCAGCAACTGCCAGATCTCCGCGTCGGGGGTCATCACCAGCGCGAGCCAACCCAGCCCGATCGTGAGCAGCGAGAAGCCGGTGCCGGCGATCAGCCGCGGATGGACCCGGTCGACGAGCCTGCCCACGAGCGGCGCGAGCACACCACTGAAGACCGCCATCGGCACCATGAGCATCGCGGCGCCGGTCGGGCTCAGACCGCGCACCGACTGGGCGTAGAACATGATCGGCAGCATGACGCCGGTGATGGCGAAACCCATCGTCGCGATACCGATGTTCGCCAACCCGAAGTTGCGGTCCCGGAACAGCGACAGCGGTACGAGCGGTTCACCGCGGTTGAGCGACTGCTGGACGACGAACACGACGAGCAACACGATGCCCAGCCCGATCAGCACCCACACGCGGGCGGTCCACTCGAACGAGTTGCCCTCCTGGATCCCGAACACGAGGCAGAACAGGCCGGCGCCGCTGAGCAGCATGCCGAGCACGTCGAACCGGTGCGGGCTCGTGGGCAGCACCGGCACGTACCGCACTGCGAGCGCGAACCCGACGATCCCGACGGGCACGTTCACGAAGAAGATCCATTCCCAGCCCAGCCCGTCGACCAGGACACCGCCGGCCAGCGGCCCGACGAGCGTCGCGACCCCGGCCACGGCGCCCCACAGGCCCATCGCGGTCCCGCGCCGCTCACGCGGGAAGATCCGGGTCACCACGGCCATGGTCTGCGGCGACATGAGCGCCGCGCCGAATCCCTGGAACACGCGGGCGACGATGAGCATCTCGATCGTCGACGAGAAACCGCACCACAACGACGCGATCGTGAACAGCACCAGCCCGCAGAGGTAGACCCGGCGCTGACCGAAGCGGTCGCCGAGGCGGCCCGTCACGAGCAGCGGCACCGCGTAGGCGAGCAGATAGGCGCTCGTGACCCACACGACGGCGGCGATGTCGGCCCCGAAGGTCCGCATGATCGCCGGGTTGGCGACGGCGACGATCGTGCTGTCCACCAGGATCATGAAGAAGCCCAGGCACAGAGCGCCCAACGCCGCCCAGCGGGCACCGTCGGACATCTCCACCGCCACATCGGACCCGCGTTCGCGCGTGTCCACCCCGCTGTCGTCGCTCACCGGACCTCTCCCCTCGTCGGCGGTCTACGGTAGCGGGGTGGACCCGCACATCTCGAGCATCGCCGCCCTCGCGTGGTGTCGTGCACTGGGCCTACCCGACGGCGCACTCGTCGAACCCGGGTGCGTGACGCGTGTCGACGACTCGTTCCGCGACGTCCGACTGCTCGCCGTGGGGCGCGCCACCGCGATCGTCGGACCCGACGCCGCGGTCTCCCGCCTCGCGGCCGAACCCGACCCGGCCGAGATCGATGCCCCGAACGCCGAGCTCGTCGTCGCAGGCCACGCGGGTCGCACGGAGATCCTCGCCCTGTGCACCGACTGGATCGACGCGACACGCGTCGAGAACCCGCTCATCTCCGACGACCCCGAGGACCTCGCCGAACTGCTGCGGTGCTGCCCGCCCGACGACGTCACCGAGGCCGAACTGTCGCCGACCGGGCCGTCGCGCGTGTTCGTATTGCTCGACGACGATCACCGTCCCCTCGCCGGCGCGGCCTACAGCGAACTCGGGTCGTTGCTGGCCGATGTGCGGGTGCTGACGACACCGCCGGCGCGCCGGCTCGGGCTCGCCTCGACGGTCGCGACGCTGGCGACCCACGACGCGCTCGACGCCGGACTCGTCCCGCTGGCCCGCATGCGCCGCGACAACCGCGGTGCCCGGACGGTCGCGGCGGTGTCGGGATACGACATCTGGGGAACCCTCGTGACGGTTCGGGTTCCACCCGGGAAGTGACGAGTGTGCACGGAAGGATGCGTAGGTGACCGAGAACAAGTACGTCGAGCCGGGTGCGGAGTTCGCCCGCGACACCAACTACATCCGAACCCGCATCACCGCGGACGGGCGCGACGGCTATCCCGTCGAGTCGGGGCGGTACCGGCTCGTCGCCGCCCGGGCGTGCCCGTGGGCCAACCGCACCCTCATCGTGCGGCGGCTGCTCGGTCTCGAGGACGCTCTGTCGCTGGGACTGTGCGGCCCGACGCACGACGAGCGCAGCTGGACGTTCGATCTGGACCCGGGCGGGGTCGACCCCGTCCTCGGCATCCCGCGACTGCAGGACGCGTACTTCGCGCGATTCCCCGGATACGACCGCGGCATCACCGTCCCGGCCGTCGTCGACGTGCCCACCGGGCAGGTCGTGACGAACGACTATCCGCAGATCACCCTCGACTTCTCCACCGAGTGGACGCAGTTCCACCGCGAGGGCGCCCCGGATCTGTATCCCGAGGAGCTACGAGGCGAAATCGACGAGGTGGCCGAGCTCGTCTACCAGGACGTCAACAACGGCGTGTACCGGTGCGGTTTCGCCGGTTCGCAGGAGTCCTACGACAAGGCCTTCGACCGTCTCTTCGCCCGCCTCGACTGGCTCGAGGAACGCCTCGGGGCGCAGCGCTATCTCGTGGGCGAGACCATCACCGAGGCCGACGTGCGCCTGTTCACCACGCTCGTCCGGTTCGATCCCGTCTACCACGGGCACTTCAAGTGCAACCGGAACCGGCTGGCGGACTTCCCGGCGCTGTGGGCCTACGCGCGCGATCTGTTCCAGACACCCGGCTTCGGCGACACCATCGACTTCGTTCAGATCAAGCAGCACTACTACCTCGTGCACACCGACGTCAATCCCACGGGCATCGTGCCGAAGGGACCGGACCTGTCGAACTGGCTCGATCCGCACGGCCGTGAGGCGCTCGGCGGGGGGCCGGTCGGGGGCGGCACCCCGCCGCCCCCGCCGCGTCCGAGCGAGGTGGTCCCCGAAGGGCACGGCACGGTCGCCCGCTGATCCCCTGCGACGCTGCCCCCCTGCGACGGTTCCTACGGCCGGCGGGGCCGGTAGGTGCCGATCGTCCAGTACACACCGTGCGGGTCCCGGCAGGTGAACCCGTGCGATCCGTAGTCCTCGTCGCGGAGTTCGACGGTCACGGTCGCGCGGACCGCCGGGTCCTCCGCCTGCGCCGAGGCGAGCACCCTCTCGTACAGGGCATCGACGGTGACGTCGTCGGGAAGCACGAGATAGGCGGCGCCCCTGTCGGCGTGCTGGTCGAGCGGCGACCCGCGACCGGTCGAGCCGAGCATGACCCCTCCGCCGTGCGGCCAGAGCAGGGCTGCGTGGTCGACGCGGTCCCCTTCCCCGTAGACCTCCGCTTCGGCGAACCCGAGGGTGTCCACGAGGAAACGGATCGCGCCCCGGGCGTCGGTGTAGGCGAAGCACGGCCACACCGTGTCGACGGTGGGTGTGAGGGTGGTCGACTGCTGCGTGGAATTCGTTGTGTTCGTCATGTCTCCGAGTGTCGGCCCGGAACCCCCCGGTCGTCTTGGACGAATGGGAACACCTCGTCCTCGAGCCACCGCGACGGCGGGACGCCCGCCAGATCGCGCCAGTCGCGGGCGAGATGCGCCTGGTCGTAGAAGCCGCACTCGGCGGCGACATCGGCGAGGCGGCGGCCGGGGTCGGCCCGCAGCATCCGTCGCGACCGGTCGAAGCGCGCCACCCGGGCCACGTCCTTCGGGGACAGTCCGAACTCGGCGGCGCACCGGTTCGCGAGGTGTCGCCTGCTCCATCCGAGTTCGTCCGCAACAGCGCGGACCGGGCGAGCCGGGTGCGTCACGAGCAGGTGCCAGGCGTGGACGAGGTGCCCGTCCGGACTCGTCGACCGTGCGGCGACCAGGCGGCGGGTGAGAATCCGGTCGAGGACGGCGAACCGCTCGTCCCACGATTCGACCGCGGAGATCCGGTCGAACAACTCCCGGCCGTCGGCGCCGATGACGTCCTCGAGATCGACGGCCCACGGCCCGAGCGCGGCGGCGGGCACACCCAGCAGGGCGCGCGCACCCGCGGGGGTGAGCGCGAGTTGGATCCCGTGCTGCCGGCCGTGGTGGACGATGGGCACCGGTTGCGTCGACAACCCTCCGGCGAGCGCGTCGAAACGTTCCGGGCACCGTCCGTCGCCCCGCGAGAGTTCGACGGGTTCGGAGATCGTGAGGATTACGGTGACCTCCGGAGAGGGCATACCCAGATGGGTCCCCGACGGGAAACCGTCGAGCCGATACCCCTCGTACGACCGTACGTAGGGTGTCAGCAGGGGTGTCGGACGCCGCCTGGCGCCGTCAGACTCACCGACTGCGGACCCGGTCATGGCACCAGCGTAGTGAGAGCAGTCCGGAAGACAAGAGCACCGGAGAACAGGGGCACGATGAGCAACAAGGCAGGCGTCGCAGAGGCCTTTATCGTCAAGATGCTGGACAACGGCGCGAGGCTGCAGGGCCCTGCGGTGGCCAAGTACGTCGATCTCATGCGGCGCTCGCACCCCGACGAGTCCCCGGCGCAGATCATCGAGCGGCTCGAGAAGCAGTTCCTGCTGACCGTCACCGGCAGCGGGTCCGCGGCGGGCGCGACCGCAGCCTTCCCCGGCATCGGGACACTCGCGGCCATCGGCGCGGTCGGCGCCGAGACGGCCTTCTTCTTCGAGGCGTCCGCGCTGCTCACCCTGGCCATCGCATCGGTGCACGGGATCGAACCCCACAACCACGAGCAGCGCCGCGCGCTGGTGCTCGCCGTCTCCCTCGGTGACGCCGGCCGGGAGATCGTCGCGACCGCGACCGGCGCGTCGCTGCGCAACTGGCCCAAGGCGCTGACCACCGGCACGGGCGGCACCCAGCTGAAGACGCTGAACAATTCCCTGGTCAAGAAGTTCATCCGCCGGTACTTCGCCAAGCGCAGTCCGCTGCTGATCGGCAAGCTCGTCCCCGCTGGTATCGGCGCCGCGATCGGTGGCGTCGGCAACCGTGCGCTGGGCAAGCGCACGATCCAGAACGCCCGCGACGCCTTCGGTCCACCGCCGGCCGCGTGGCCCGTCGCACGTCCCGTCCTCCCGGCGAGCGGAGAGGCACCGGCGCTCGACACCGGTGTTCCGGTCCCGAAGGACTGACCGTGCCGGCCGACGGGAAGGTGTTCGTACGGGAGTCCGGTGCGGGACCACGCACCGTCGTTCTGCTGCACGGCTTCTCCGATCACGGCGGTACGTGGTGCAAGGTCGCGCCGGCGATCGCCGAACGGCACCGGGTGCTCGCGGTCGACCTGCCCGGTTTCGGACGTAGCGCGCAGCACTGGGAGACCCCCGTGCTCGACCACTATGTCGACGTCCTGGACGAGCTCGTCGACGACGTTCCCGAACCGGTGTCGCTGGTCGGGAACTCGCTCGGTGCGGTCACCGCACTGGTGTTCGCGTCGGTCCACCCGTCCCGGGTCGACCGCGTGGTGCTCGCCGACATGCCGGGTCTCGCCGGGATCCCCCGGTGGTGGACGCAGGGTGCACGCATGCCGGTCGAACTGTCGCGCCTGCTGCCCGCTCCGGTGATACAGCAGGCCATGGGTGCCCTGTACGCGCGGGCCGCCGTGCACCGGCGCGGCACCTTCGACCGGGCGGCGCGCACGGCGTTCGCGGCGAACTACGCGACCCGCGAGCAGGTCGACACGCTGCTGACCGTGGGCCGGCACGCGATCGGTGAGCTCGGCCGACTGCCGATCCCGGAGATGGTGCACGCCCTCGACATGCCGGCCCTGCTGGTGTGGGGTGCACAAGACCGGTTGACGCCCGCTCACGCCGCACGACGGGTGCAGGCCGGCGGCCGGAGACGGGTGGTGATCATCCCCGATGCCGGGCACTGTCCTCAGCTCGACGCGCCCCGCGAATTCCTCGACGCCGTCCTGCCCTTCCTCGACTGACCCGTAAGCTCACGGCGCCCGCGGCACCAGCCGCACCCATATCTCGACGACGCGGGGGTCCGAATCCGTGACAGCACCGTCAACGCAACCGCCGTACGGCACACCCGATCCCCGGGTGCCCTCGGGGGCACCGGGCGCGGGGATCGCCGTCCACGGCCTGAACAGGACGTTCGGTGACCACACGGCCGTATCGAATCTGTGGTTCACGGTGCCGCCGGGCTCGATCACCGGCTTCCTCGGACCCAACGGATCGGGCAAGACCACCACCCTCGGCATGATGCTCGGCCTCGTCCGGCCGAGCGCCGGGAACGCCTTCGTCGACGGCGTGCCGTTCACCTCCCTGCAGCAGCCTGCACAGGTCGTCGGAGCGGTGCTCGACGCGCGCAGCGCCCACCCCAAACACCGGGCGCTGACACACCTGCAGATCTACTGTGCCGCGATCGGCGTGCCCGACGAACGGGCGAGGCAGATGCTCGACCTCGTCGGCCTGGGGTCGGTCGCGCGGCGTCGCATCGGGGAGTTCTCCCTCGGCATGCGGCAGCGACTCGCCCTGGCGACGGCCCTGCTCGGACAACCGCGTTATCTCGTACTCGACGAACCGGCGAACGGACTCGACCCCGAGGGCATGGCCTGGCTGCGCGACTTCCTCCGCGCATTCGCCGCCAACGGCGGGACCGTGCTGATCTCGAGCCACATCCTGCGGGAGATCGAGCAGATGGCCGACCGCCTCGTGATCATCGCGAACGGTCACCTGGTCGCGGAGACCTCGATGACCGATCTGCGCGACGCCTACCGCTCGCGGGTGTTCGCCGCGGCCTCCGACCCGGCCCGCCTCGCGACCGCACTCGCCGCGGCCGGGCACACCGACGCGCAGGTGCAGCAGGACGGACGGCTCGCGGGCGTCGGTGTGACTTCCGACCGCATCGCCGAGATCGCCGCGACCGCGGAGGTGACGCTGTTCGGGACGAGTGTCGAGCACGTCGATCTCGAGCAGGTCTACCTGGCGATGACGGCCGGTCGCTACGCGGCCGCGCCGGTCGCGCAGTATCCGGGGCACGGAGCCCACCATCCGCCGGGCGGGCAGTATCCGCAGGGCCCGCACTACCCGAGTGCCCAGCAGCCCCCGCAGGCCCAGCCGTATCCGAACGGCCAGCAGTATCAGCAGTACCCGACCGCACAGCAGTACCCGCAGTCGCAGTGGGGACAGCCGAACCGACCGCCGACCGGGCAAGGAGGTCCCACCGCATGACCGCGCTTCTCACCGCCGAGTTCCGCAAGGTCCTGAGCCTGCGCTACTGGTGGATCCTCGGCATCGCACCGCTGCTGGTGGGACTGTTCTGCGGGGCGCTGACGCTGCCGGTCGCGCGGCAACTCGAACTCGGCTTCGGTGACGGTTTCGCCGAGGCCGTCGCCGCCGCGGTCGGCATCTCCCTCTCGTTGTCGCTGGTGTTCCTGTTCGCCGCGATCTTCGGCGCGGTGGCGACGGGCAGCGAGTTCGCGCACCGAACGATCGTGACGACCTTCCTCACCGCGCGGGGACGCGACCGGGTCGTCGGCGTGAAGTTCGCGACCGTCGCCGTGATCGGGCTGCTGTACTGCATCGTCACGGAAGTCGCGGCGGCCGCGACGCTCGTGTTGTTCGGTGGGGGCTTCGACGGTGCCGACCTCGGATCGGTCGCCAAGGTGATGGGCATCGGTCTGTTCTGCGCGCTGATGTGGTCGCTCATCGGAGCGGGGCTGGGTCTGCTCACACGGTCGACGACGGGCAGTGTGCTCGCGATCTGCGCGTGGGTGCCGTTCGGGGAGCTGATGGTCTCGGTCGTCCTGCACGGTCTCGGTCTCGGCGCGATCGCGTCGTACCTGCCGGCGCAGGTGACCTGGTACGTGCTGTTCTCCGCGGTGTCGATGCCCGAGGACGTGACACTCGAGATGACGTGGCCGGCGGCCCCGCTGCTCCTGCTCCTCTGGACCGTGGTGCTGGGCGGCCTCGGCTGGTGGCGCGCCCGCACCGCCGACGTCGTCTGACACGTTCGATCACCTGCGTCACCGGGCCTCCCCGGGCGGCTCCGACGTGCCCTGTCGTCGCTCGGCGCTAATGTCGGTTCGATGGCACACGACCCGATTCCGCGCTCGCCGGGATGGATTTCCCGGCTCGTCGCCGAATGCCTGAAACACCGCAGAACAGCCGTCGGGGCGCTGGCCGTCACCGTCGTCGCCGCCCTGATCGACATCACCTTCCCACTGCTGACGAAGGTCGCGGTCGACAGCGCGACCGGGCAGGGCGACGTGCCCGCCGACGACCTGCGCCTGATCGGGCTGGCCGCGGCTGCGATCGCGGCAGGGGCGGTGATCCGGTTCGGCTGCCAGTACGGGCGCCGCATGCTCGCCGGACGCCTGTCGCTCGACGTGCAGCACGACCTGCGGTTGCGCCTGCTCGGCTCACTCCAACGTCTCGACGGCCACGGTCAGGACCGCATCCGCACGGGTCAGGTGGTCTCGCGGTCCATCACCGACCTGCAGCTCGTGCAAGGGCTGCTCGCGATGGTGCCGATGTCGGCGGGGGCGCTGCTGCAATTCGTGCTCGCGCTGGTGATCATGACGACCCTCTCGCCGCTGCTCACGCTGGTCGCGGTGGTCATCGTCCCGATCATCGCGGGTCTCGTGCGGGTCGTGCGCCCGAGGCTGTTCGCCGCGACCTGGTCGGCGCAGCAGCGCGCGGCCGATCTCGCCCAGCACGTCGAGGAGACGGTCACGGGCGTGCGGGTCGTGAAGGGATTCGGGCAGGAATCGCACGCGGTCGACCAACTCGAGGAGCACGGTCGCAGGCTGTACGCGGAGCGTCTGCGTGCCGCCCGAATCAACGCGTGGTTCTCGGCGCCGATGGGTGCGATCCCGCAGTTCGGGCTCGTCGCCACCATCGCTCTCGGCGGCTGGCTCGCCCTCGAGGGCGGAATCACCGTGGGCACCTTCGTGGCGTTCACCGCCTATGTGGCGACGATGACGGGGACGACCCGCACCCTCTCGCAGGTCGTGATCATGGCGCAGCTGTCCCGCGCCGCCGTCGAGCGGGTGTACGAGGTGATCGACACCGAACCCGACGTCGCCGATCCCCCGCATCCCGTCGAACTGCCCGACGGTCCGCTCGGGGTGCACCTGGAGGACGTGACGTTCGGCTTCGACGACGACCGGGACGTACTGCGCGGCCTCGACCTGGAGATCGCGCCCGGCGAGACCGTCGCGATCGTCGGCCCGGCCGGGTCGGGCAAGACCGTGCTGTCGCTGCTGCTCCCCCGCTTCTACGCGCCACACCGCGGGTCGGTGTGCCTGACCGCGGACGGCCGCGACATCGACGTCGCCACGCTCCGCGCCGACGATCTGCGCGGGGCGGTCGGCCTCGTCTTCGACGAGCCGTTCCTGTTCTCCGACACGGTCGCGTCCAACATCGCGCTCGGCCGGCCCGACGCGTCGGACGACGAGATCCGCACCGCGGCCGCGGCGGCACGCGCCGACGACTTCGTCGAGGCCCTCCCCGAGGGTTACGACACGGTCGTCGGTGAACGCGGCCTGACACTATCCGGTGGGCAGCGGCAGCGGGTCGCGCTGGCGCGGGCACTGCTCGTCGATCCGCGGGTGCTGATCCTCGACGACGCGACCTCTGCGGTCGACGCCGAGACCGAGGCTGCGATCTACGGCGCGTTGCGGGCGGGTCGGCGCCGCACGACCCTCGTGCTCGCCCATCGGCGGTCGACGCTCGCACTCGCCGACCGGGTCGCCGTGCTCGACGAGGGACGCATCGTCGACATCGGGACGGTCGACGAACTCGAGGAGCGCAGTCCCGTCTTCCGGCGTCTGCTCTCGACCGACGACGACGCCGCACCGGCACCGGAACGCCCGGTTCCCGCCGGTGAGTTGTGGCCCGAGGAACCGGACGACGATGAGCCGTCCGGTACCGTCCGGAATCCTCCGGCGGTCGGTGGAGGTCGCGGCGGACCGGCGGGCAGTGGTGGCCGCGGCGGGCCGGTGTCCGGGGCGCTCGGCGCGGTGGCCCCGACCCCGGAACTGCGCGCGGCCGTCGACGCGCTTCCCCCGGCCACCGAGACCCCCGGACGCGATCCGGCCCTGCGGTCCGAGGCCCTGCGCCTGCCCGACCCGCAGTTCCGATTGTGGACGACGCTGCGCCCGGTGCGCGCACTGCTGGCGATCGTCGTGCTGTGCCTGGCGGTGGAGTCGCTGACGAGCATCGCGTTCCCGTCGCTGGTGCGGTACGCCGTCGACCGCGGGGTGACCCCGGGCGATCCGTCCCGGCTGTGGCAGGCGACCGCCGCGGGTGTGGTGCTCGCGCTGCTCGGCTGGTTCGTGGTCGCGATCCTCACGGTGCTCACCGCGCGGGCGGGCGAACGGGTGTTGTTCGGGCTGCGCGTGCGCTCGTACGCGCACCTGCAACGGCTCGGGCTCGACTACTACGAACGCGAACTGTCGGGCCGGATCATGACGCGGATGACGACCGATGTGGACGCGCTGTCGCAGTTCATCCAGACCGGCCTGTCCACCGCGGTCGTGGCGGTGCTGACGCTCACCGGTATCTCGATCGCGCTGATCGCCACCGATCTGTCGCTGGCCCTGGTAGTGCTGGCGGTGCTGCCCGTGCTGGTCGGCGCGACCCTGTGGTTCCGGAAGGTCTCCGGGACGGCGTACGCGCAGTCCCGCGAACGCATCTCCCTGGTGAACGCGGATTTCCAGGAGAACGTCACGGGTCTGCGCGCCGCCCAGGCCTACCGCAGGGAGGAGACCGCGGCGCGGCGGTTCGCCGAGCGCGCGGAGGCCTATCGGCGCAGTCGCCTGCGGTCGCAGCGGGCCATCTCGCTGTACTTCCCGTTCATCACTTTCCTGTCCGATCTGGCGCTCGCGGCGGTCGTCTTCGTCGGCGCCCGCGAGGTGGCGTCGGGCGCGGTCGGCCCCGGTGTGCTGATCGCGTTCGTGCTGTATCTGAACCTGTTGTTCGCACCCATCCAGCAGTTGTCGCAGGTCTTCGACGGTTACCAGCAGGCGCGGGTCGGTCTGCGCCGGATCGGCGACCTGCTGCGGACCGAGAGCTCGCTCGAGTCTGCCGAGGAGGGCACGGTCGCCATCACCGGGCACCTCCGCGGCGACGTCGACCTGCGGCAGGTGGGCTTCCGGTACAGCGAGGCCGACCGTGACGCGTTGAGCGATGTGGACCTGTCGATCCCGGCCGGGTCGACGGTCGCCCTGGTGGGCCGCACCGGTGCCGGGAAGTCGACGGTCGTCAAACTGCTCGCCCGGTTCTACGACCCGACCTCCGGTTCGGTGCGGGTGGACGACACCGATCTGCGCCGTTACCGTCTGCGCGACTATCGGGGCCGGCTCGGGGTGGTGCCGCAGGAGGCGCACCTGTTCACGGGCACGGTGGCGACCAACATCGCCTACGGCCGGCCCGAGGCGACGCGCGAGGAGATCGAATCGTCCGCGCGCGCCGTGGGGGCGCTGGACATGATCGCGGGACTCGCCGGCGGCATGAACCATCCGGTGGGTGAGCGCGGTCAGGGTCTGTCGGCAGGGCAGCGTCAGCTCATCGCACTCGCGCGCGCCGAACTGGTGGACCCCGATCTTCTGTTGCTCGACGAGGCCACCGCGACCCTCGATCCCGCCACCGAGAAGGCGGTGCTCGAGGCGGGTGCGCGGGTGGCCCGCTCGCGGACGGCCGTGGTGGTGGCGCACCGTCTCGCGACTGCCGCACGCGCCGATCTCGTGGTGGTCGTCGACGACGGCCGTATCGTCGAGTGCGGGCCCCACGACGAGCTCCGCCGAGCGGGAGGTCCGTACACCACTTTGTGGCAACTCGCTACCGGTGGTCTCGTTCCGGAGGAGCCCGAGATCCTGCTCACTTCGACGACGGAAGGATCGAACATGAGATCGTCCTCACGTTTGTAACGGGGTGCGCGCTGCGCCGATGCACCTTAGAGGGAATAATCGGCTCTCGAGAACCGTCATCGATGGAGACCCCATCGCACCAGATTGTGAGGTAGCCCACCGACATGCGCGGTCAGTTCGGATCGTCACATGCCACGGGCTAGCCTCATATTCACAGGCGCTCCGATCGGGTACCGAAGAAAGAAACGAGGCGAACAACTGCCGTGAGCAGCAGCTCTACATCACAGTTCGGACAGAACCAGTGGTTGGTTGACGAGATGTACCAGCGCTTCCAGGACGACCCTTCGTCCGTGGACGCGAGTTGGCACGAATTCCTCACCGACTATTCGCCGGAAGCCGCGGTGGCCGGAGGCACCAACGGCTCCGACACCGCCACGACCGAGAAGCCCGCGCCGAGCACAGCATCTGCGCCGAGTTCCTCCGCTTCGGCCCCCACCAAGCCTGCACCGGAAACCGAGACCGCGTCGGCGAAGCCCGCACCGCAGGCCGAGGCCGCGCCGGCCAAGCCTGCACCGAAGGCGGAGACCAAGCCTGCGACGCAGCCGAAGGCCCAGGCCGCGCCCGCGAAGCCGGCTCCCAAGCCCGCCGCGGCCCCGTCGGGCCAGGCCACCGAGGACAAGAAGGTTCTGCGCGGCGCCGCTGCTGCCGTTGCGAAGAACATGAACGCCTCGCTGTCGATCCCGACCGCCACCAGTGTTCGCGCGGTGCCCGCGAAGTTGATGTTCGACAACCGCATCGTCATCAACAACCACCTCGCCCGCACCCGGGGCGGCAAGGTCTCGTTCACCCACATCCTCGGTTACGCGATCGTCCAGGCGGTCAAGGCGTTCCCGAACATGAACAACCACTTCGCCGAGGTCGACGGCAAGCCGAACCTCGTCGTGCCCGCGCACACGAACCTCGGTCTCGCGATCGACCTGCCCGGCAAGAACGGCCAGCGTTCGCTGGTCGTGGCGGCCATCAAGAACTGCGAGACGATGAACTTCGCGCAGTTCTACTCGGCCTACGAGGACATCGTGCGCCGCGCCCGCGACGGCAAGCTCACCGGCGACGACTTCTCCGGCGTCACGATCTCGCTGACCAACCCGGGCGGTATCGGCACCGTGCACTCGGTCCCGCGTCTGATGCAGGGCCAGGGCGCGATCATCGGCGCCGGCGCCATGGAGTACCCGGCCGAGTTCCAGGGTGCGTCCGACGCGCGGCTCGCCGAGATCGGCATCGGCAAGCTGCTGACGCTCACCTCCACCTACGACCACCGCGTGATCCAGGGCGCGGAGTCGGGTGAGTTCCTGAAGAAGATCCACGAGCTGCTCATCAGCGACGACTTCTACGACGGCATCTTCCACCCCCTGCACATCCCCTACGAGCCGGTCCGCTGGCGCAAGGACGTGCCGGAAGGTCTCGTCGACAAGCACACCCGTGTGCTCGAGCTCATCGCCGCCTACCGCAGCCGCGGCCACCTCATGGCCGACACCGATCCGCTGCAGTTCGTGCGCGACAAGTTCCGGTCGCATCCCGACCTCGACGTCACGACCCACGACCTGACGCTGTGGGATCTCGATCGCGAGTTCAATGTCGGTGGCTTCCACGGCCGCCAGAAGATGAAGCTGCGCGACGTGCTGTCGGTGCTACGCGACGCGTACTGCCGCCACGTCGGTGTCGAGTACACCCACATCCTCGAGCCCGAGCAGCAGCAGTGGCTGCAGGAGCGGGTCGAGGCGCACCACGTCAAGCCGACGGTCGCCCAGCAGAAGTACATCCTGAGCCGCCTCAACGCCGCCGAGGCGTTCGAGACGTTCCTGCAGACCAAGTACGTCGGTCAGAAGCGCTTCTCGCTCGAGGGCGCCGAGTCCGTCATCCCGATGATGGACGCGATCATCGACCAGGCCGCCGAGCACACGCTCGACGAGGTCGCCATCGCGATGCCGCACCGCGGTCGCCTGAACGTGCTCGCGAACATCGTCGGCAAGCCGTACTCGCAGATCTTCTCGGAGTTCGAGGGCAACCTGAACCCGGCCGCTGCGCACGGTTCCGGCGACGTGAAGTACCACCTCGGCGCCGAGGGCACCTACATCCAGATGTTCGGCGACAACGACATCAAGGTCTCGCTCACCGCGAACCCCTCGCACCTCGAGGCGGTCAACCCGGTGCTCGAGGGCCTCGTCCGCGCCAAGCAGGACATCCTCGACAAGGGCGAGGACGGCTTCACCGTCCTGCCCTTGCTCCTGCACGGCGACGCTGCGTTCGCCGGTCAGGGCGTCGTCGCGGAGACCCTCAACCTCGCGCTGCTGCGCGGCTACCGCACCGGCGGCACCGTGCACATCGTCGTCAACAACCAGGTCGGCTTCACCACCGCGCCGGAGCACTCGCGTTCGTCCGAGTACTGCACCGACGTGGCGAAGATGATCGGCGCGCCGATCTTCCACGTCAACGGCGACGACCCCGAGGCCTGCGTGTGGGTCGCGAAGCTCGCCGTGGACTTCCGCGAGAAGTTCCACAAGGACGTCGTCATCGACATGATCTGCTACCGCCGCCGCGGTCACAACGAGGGCGACGACCCGTCGATGACCCAGCCGGCGATGTACGACGTGATCGACACCAAGCGCAGCGTCCGCAAGAGCTACACCGAGGCCCTGATCGGCCGCGGCGACATCTCGCTCAAGGAAGCGGAAGACGCCCTGCGCGACTACCAGGGACAGCTCGAACGGGTCTTCAACGAGGTCCGCGAACTCGAGAAGTACCCGCCGGAGCCGTCGGAGTCGGTCGAGCTCGACCAGACCCCGCCGAAGCGTCTCGACACCTCCGTCGACCGGCCGGTGCTCGAGCGGATCGGCGACGCCTTCGCCGAGGCGCCCGAGGGCTTCACCGTCCACCCGCGCGTCAAGCCGGTGCTCGAGAAGCGTCGTGAGATGTCACGCAACGGCAAGATCGACTGGGCGTTCGCCGAGCTGCTCGCGTTCGGTTCGCTGGCCGAGGAAGGTGCCCTGGTGCGCCTGGCCGGTCAGGACTCGCGTCGCGGCACGTTCACGCAGCGCCACTCGGTCATCATCGACCGCAAGACGGGCGACGAGTACAACCCGCTCGCCTCGCTGGCCAACCAGGCCGGCAACGGCGGCCGCTTCATGGTCTACGACTCGGCGCTGACCGAGTTCGCGGGTCTGGGCTTCGAGTACGGCTACTCGGTGGGCAACCCCGACGCGCTCGTGCTGTGGGAGGCGCAGTTCGGCGACTTCGTCAACGGCGCGCAGCCCATCATCGACGAGTTCATCTCGTCCGGTGAGGCCAAGTGGGGTCAGCTCTCCGACGTCGTGCTGCTGCTGCCGCACGGCCACGAGGGCCAGGGTCCCGACCACACCTCGGGCCGCATCGAGCGCTGGCTGCAGCTGTGCGCCGAGGGTTCGATGACGGTCGCGGTTCCGTCGACCCCGGCGAGCTACTTCCACCTGCTGCGCCGCCATCACCTCGACGGCATCCGCCGCCCGCTGGTGGTGTTCACGCCCAAGTCGATGCTGCGCAACAAGGCCGCGGTCAGCAACATCGAGGACTTCACGCAGGGCAAGTTCCGCTCGCTGCTCGAAGAGGTTCCTTACGAGGAGGGCACGGCCGACCGGTCGAAGGCCACTCGTGTGCTGCTCACCTCCGGCAAGATCTACTGGGAACTGCTGGCGAAGAAGCAGAAGGAAGGTCGTGACGACGTCGCGATCGTGCGCATCGAGCAGCTGTACCCGGTGCCGCGTCGCCGCATCGCCGAGACGCTCGAGCAGTACCCGAACGCCACCGAGTTCTTCTGGGTCCAGGAGGAGCCGGCGAACCAGGGTGCCTGGCCGTTCCTCGGCCTCGCGCTGCCGGAACTGCTGCCCGACAAGCTCAGCGGTATCAAGCGCGTGTCGCGTCGCGCGATGTCGGCACCGTCGTCCGGCTCGAGCAAGGTCCACGCTGTCGAGCAGCAGGAGATCATCGAGAAGGCCTTCGGTCGCTAGAAGCTCCGTTTCGGATCCTTCGGGTCCTTGACGGTTCTCATGTGAGCCGGGTCGGTTCGTCCCCGCGAGGGGCGATCGACCCGGCTCACGCCTTTTTCCGGTGTGTTTCGGACCGGGCACGACGGGCACCCTCCGGAGGACCCCCGATCGTGTCCTGCGAGGAGCTACCGATGGCAAATCCGACCGTGGCCGACTACCTGTTGCACCGCCTGCGCGCGTGGGGGGTGGACCACGTCTTCGGATATCCCGGCGACGGCATCAACGGGATCCTCGCCGCCTGGACGCGCACCGGCAACGATCCGGTCTTCGTGCAGTCCCGGCACGAGGAGATGAGCGCCTTCGAAGCCGTGGGCTATGCGAAGTTCACGGGCCGGCCCGGGGTGTGCATGGCGACCTCCGGCCCGGGCGCGATCCATCTGCTCAACGGCCTGTACGACGCGAAACTCGACCACGTTCCGGTGGTGGCGATCGTGGGCCAGACCGACCGTTCAGCGATGGGCGGGTCGTACCAGCAGGAAGTGGACCTGCACACGCTGTACAAGGATGTGGCGTCGGCGTTCGTGGAAACGGTGACGGTGCCCGAGCAGTTGCCGAACGTCCTCGACCGGGCGATGCGCACCGCCATCGCGTACCGCACTCCCACGGCAGTCATCATCCACGGCGACGTGCAGGAACTCGAGTACTCCCCGCCCGGCCACGAGTTCAAGATGGTGCCGTCGAGCGTCGGCTTCGACCGTCCCCGGATCACACCGGACGACGACGCGATCCGGCGGGCCGCGGAGATCCTCAACGACGGGGACAAGGTGGCGATGCTCGTCGGCAGCGGCGCCCGCGGTGCGCGGGCGCAACTCGAGCAGGTCGCGGATCTGCTCGGCGCCGGGGTGGCGAAAGCCCTGCTGGGCAAGGACGTGCTGTCGGACGAGTTGCCATGGGTCACCGGATCGATCGGGTTGCTGGGCACGCGGCCCACCCACGAGATGATGACCGGCTGCGACACGCTGCTCATCGTCGGTTCGTCCCTCCCCTACAGCCAGTTCCTGCCCGAATACGGCCAGGCCCGCTGCGTGCAGATCGACATCGACCCGAACATGATCGGGATGCGCTATCCGAACGAGGTCAACCTCGTCGCGGATGCCGCCGCCGCGCTCGACGCGCTCGTCCCGCTGCTGCAGCGCAAGGAGGACCGGTCGTGGCGTGAGGGCATCGAGCAGAACGTGCAGCGCTGGTGGCAGACCATGGGACAGCAGGCGGAGGTCGAGACGGAGTTCGTCAATCCGCTGCGGATGTTCGCCGAGGCCTCACCGCGACTGCCGGACGATGCGATCGTCACCGCCGACTCGGGTTCGGCCGCCAATTGGTATGCGCGCCAATTGCAGTTCCGCGGTGACATGCGCGGTTCGCTGTCGGGCACCCTCGCGACGATGGGTCCGGCGGTGCCGTACGGGATCGGCGCGAAGTTCGCGCATCCGGGTCGTCCGGTGGTCGCGTTCGCCGGCGACGGGGCGATGCAGATGAACGGCATGGCCGAGCTGATCACCATCCAGCGGTACTGGCAGCAGTGGACCGATCCGCGGCTCGTCGTCGCGATCATCCACAACAACGATCTCAACCAGGTCACCTGGGAGATGCGTGCGATGGGTGGGGCACCGAAATTTGCGGAGTCCCAGTCGCTTCCGGACGTCGACTACGCTGCCTTCGCGCGCAGTCTCGGGCTGGGCGGCGAAACCGTGAAGTCCTCGGACGAGATGGGCTCGGCCTGGGATCGCGCGCTGGCCGCGGACCGTCCGACGGTGCTCGACGTGTACACCGATCCGGACATGCCGCCGATCCCGCCGCACGCGACGTGGGAGCAGTTCACCGATGTCGCCAAGGCCGTGCTCGCCGGTGACGAGAACCGTTGGGGCTTCGTGAAACAGGGCGTCAAGACGAAGCTGCAGGAGTACCTTCCCGGAAACGATCGCTGAGAAACCCCCCGGCCGGAGCAGCGTCACCGGCCGATGAGTGGAGCGAATGTGCCGCCAGCGCAACGCCGGACAGCGCCGCGATGGCCAGTTCGACGAACTCGTCGCGGGTGAGTTCGGGATCGCGTAGCCACGCGATGGTCGTGTCCTCGACGAAGGCCACCCAGCCGCGCACGGCGAGCCGCACGGCGGGCGTCGGCTCGATCCCGATGGCGGGCAGGTGCGCGACGGTCCGGTCGACGAGCGCTGTGCGGGTGTCCTCGAAGGCCGCCCGCATGTCGGGGTCGCCGCTGGTGGCGCCGCGCAGGATCGAGACGTACATGTCGCGGCGCCGGGTGACGTAGTCGACGTACGCGACGAGCGTGCCGCGCAGCATCTCGATCGGTTCGAGACCTTCGTCCGGTGCGGTGTACTCGACGAGATCCTGGCCGACGCATCGCACGAGTTCGACGTGGTAGTCGTGCTTCGAGGCGAAGTAGTGGAACAGCAGCCCCTTCGAGACCCCGGCCCGATCGGCGACCTCGTCGACGGAGATCTGTTCGAGGGGCCGGTCGGCGAGCAGTTCGAGACCCTGTTCGATCAGCTGGGCCCGGCGTTGGGCGGGACCGAGGCGGGTCCGGCGGGGGCCGGGACTGTCGTCTGTCACGTCCACCATGCAAACACCGTTATTGAATTATGGTCAACAAGTGTTGACCAGGTCACTGGAACGCTCTAACCTCAAGTACATGAGTCTTCCGGTTACAGATACCGTCGCCGACGCGGAGATCCGTCAGGTCGACACGCTGATCATCGGCAGCGGGTTCGCCGGGCTCGGTGCGGCCATCCGACTGTCGCAGGCGGGCAAGGACTTCCTCGTGCTCGAACGCGCCTCCGAGGTGGGCGGCACCTGGCGCGACAACACCTACCCCGGCGCGGCGTGCGACGTGCCGTCGAACCTGTACTCCTACTCGTTCGCCCTCAACCCCGGCTGGACGCGCTCGTTCTCGCCGCAGCCGGAGATCCAGAAGTACATCCGCTCGGTCGCCGACCGGTACGACGTGCGGCGACGCACTGTCTTCGGGTGCGACGTGCAGACGGCCCGCTGGAACACCGCGACGCACCGCTGGGACGTGGCCACCACGCGCGGGAAGTACAGCGCCAAGGTCGTGATCTCCGCGGTGGGCGCCCTGTGCGAGCCGTCGCTCCCCGACATCGAGGGCATCTCCGGTTTCGAGGGCGAGATCTTCCACTCGGCACGGTGGAACCACGACGCCGACCTCGCCGGCAAGCGCGTCGCGGTCATCGGCACCGGCGCCTCCGCCATCCAGATCGTGCCGGCCATCGCCGGCACCGTGGGCCATCTCGACGTCTACCAGCGCACGGCACCGTGGATCCTCCCCCGCTTCGATCGCGAGTACACCGCTCCCGAGCGGTTCGCCTTCCGGTTCATCCCCGGCTTCCAGCGCCTTTCACGCGCCCTGCAGTACACCGCCCGCGAGACGCAAGTCGTGGGTCTGGCCAAGGCGCAGGCCTTCATGAAGCCGCTCGAGCTCGCCGCGCGCATCCAGGTCCGGCGGCAGATCCGCGACAAGGAACTGCGCCGGAAGGTCACGCCGAACTACGGTATCGGCTGCAAGCGCATGCTGATCTCGAACAACTACTACCCCGCACTCGACCGGCCGAACGTCGACCTCGTCACCGACGGCATCGCCCGCGTCACCCCGCGCGGCATCGTCACGAAGGACGGCACCGAACGCGAGGTCGACGCGATCGTCGTCGCGACGGGCTTCCACGTCACCGACTCGCCGACCTTCGCCGGCATCTTCGGCAAGGAAGGCCGTTCGCTCGCCGAGGTCTTCGACGAGACCGGCATGCGGGGGTACAAGGGCAGCTCGGTCGCCGGATTCCCGAACCTGTTCTTCCTCGTCGGACCGAACACCGGACTCGGGCACACCTCGATGGTGTACATGATCGAGTCGCAGCTCGAATACGTCGTCGACGCCGTTCGCACGATCGATCGCAACCGCATCGGCACGGTCGAGGTCCGCGAGGACGTGCAGGACGAGTACAACCGCGACCTGCAGCGCGCGATGCGGTCGAGCGTGTGGAACAACGGCGGGTGCGCGAGCTGGTATCTCGACAAGCACGGCAACAACACCACGCTGTGGCCGGGATTCACCTTCGAATTCCGCCGTATCACCCGCAGATTCGACCTCGAGGCGTACCGTAGCGTCGCCGAATCGGATCTCCCCGTCGCCACCGACCGTCCCGCGCAGGAGCGCACGTCCCGAGAGGCAGCAGTTCGATGAGTGATGTCGCAGGCCGGGTCGTCGTCGTCACGGGCGCGGGTTCCGGGATCGGCCGGGCCCTCGTCCTCGCCCTCGCGGCCCGAGGCGCCCGCCTGGCGATCTCGGATGTCGACACCACAGGGCTCGAGGAGACCGCGCGTCGCGCACGGGAACTCGGCGCCGAGGTGAAGGCCGACCATCTCGACGTCACCCAGCGCGAGAAGGTCCTCGAGTACGCCGAGCAGGTCGCCGCCCACTTCGGCGCGGTCCACCAGGTGTACAACAACGCGGGCATCGCCTATCACGGCGACCTCGAGCGCACCGAGTTCAAGGACATCGAGCGCGTGATGGACGTCGACTTCTGGGGAGTCGTCAACGGCACCAAGGCTTTCCTGCCGTATCTCATCGCGTCGGGCGACGGCCACCTGATCAATGTCTCGAGCCTGTTCGGTCTGCTGAGCATCCCGGGTCAGGCGGCGTACAACTCGGCGAAGTTCGCCGTGCGCGGCTTCACCGAGGCGGTGCGGCAGGAGATGCTCGTCGCGCGGCATCCCGTGCAGGTCACGTGCGTGCATCCCGGTGGTATCAAGACCGCGATCGCGCGCAACGCCGCCGTCCCCGACGGCGACGACCAGGCGACCTTCGCGGAGTTCTTCGACCGCAAGCTCGCACGCACGACCCCCCAGGACGCGGCGAAGACCATCCTCACCGGTGTGCGGAAGAACAAGGCGCGTGTACTGATCGGCGCCGATGCGAAGCTGCTCGACGCCTTCGTCCGCGTTGCCGGACCGGCCTATCAGCGTGTCGTCGCCACCGTGACCTCCCGGGTCGTGCCGAGGGGATAGGCTGCGGCATGCCTCCGACACCGCAGTTGTCACCGCGGGTGGCGCGTACCGCCCTGCGTCCTCTCTTCCGTGCCCTGCTGTCGCCGCGCTGGTCGTTCGCCACGCAGCGCCGGTTGCTCGACCTCGCGGCGCCGTTGCAGTTCCTCCCGAAGGACACCGTGGTGCGCCCGATCCGTCTGGGAGGACGCCCCGCCGAGCGGATCACGGTGGGCGCCACCGAGCGGACCACGGCGATCCTGTACCTGCACGGCGGGGCATACACCGGCGGGTCGCTCGCCACGCACCGCTCGCTCGCGGCGCATCTCGCCGCCGCGTCCGGAGCGGCCGTGTACGTCCTCGACTACCGGCTCCCGCCCGAGCATCCCTATCCGGCGGCGTTGAACGACGCCGAGGCGGCCTATCTCGAACTCGTCAGCGAGCACGGCTTCGAGGTGTCGAGCATCGCGATCGCCGGCGACTCGGCCGGCGGTGGCCTCGCCGCGGCCACCACACACCGGCTCGTCGACCGTCACGGGATCACCCCGCCGGCGCTCGGATTGTTGTCGCCGTGGACCGATCCGGCCGCCCGCGACCTGCCCGACGTGAACGACGTCGTTCTGAACAAGGGCTGGGTGTATTCCTCGGCCGAGGCGTATCTCGCCGGAGGCGATCCCACCGATCCCGGTTACGCGCCCATCCACGCCGATCCCACGGGTCTGCCGCCGACGCTCATCCAGGTGGGCACCGCGGAGATGTTCCACCCACAGGTGCGGCAGTACGCCGAGAAGCTCCGGGCGGCGGGCGTCGAGGTCACCCTCGTCGAACAACCCGAGCTGTGGCACGTCGCGCCGTTGCAGGCGTCGCTCGTTCCCGAGGCCGCCGCGGCGATCTCCGACTTCGGTGTGTTCCTCCGCGACCGGATGGGCACCCGCGCGGGCTGAGTACTCGCGGGGTGCCGTTCACGCTCCGGCGTGTTCGTCGATCCATTCGCGGGCCACGGTCTCGGGATCGTCTCCCTCCTCGACACGCGCACGCAGTTCGGTGAGATCGCTCGTGGTCAGTTCACCCGCGATGGTCCGCAACGCGTCGAGTTGTGCCTCGTCGAGGGTGCCCTTGCGGAAGACCGGGACGACGTTCTGGGCCGGCAGGACCGGGGCGGGCGCATCGTCGGCGTTCGTGTCGTCCTGCGGGCTGCGGTCGGGTGCGTCGGGCACGGTGCTCACGGGCGAATCCGCGTCGATCTCCGCGAGGGCGGACGACGTCGTGGTGGTTCCGACGACCGTGTCGGGTTCCGACGCGACGGCGACGGACTGTGCATCCTCGATCCGTCGCACCTCGCGCGGGCGGCAGTCGGCGCGTTCGAGGGCGGTGAGTCCACCGGCGGTGTCGAAGTCCTCGGTCACCGCGAAGGTCAGGTCGGCGCAGCGGCCGGCGAGGTCGGCCACGCGGCTCACCGACCATTGCGTGAGCCGTTCGCGGTCGGCGAGCAGCACCGCGCGGTCCTGCGCCGAGGCGTAATCGGAGATGGTCAGTTCGTCGGGCAGTGCGCGCGCCAGCGCTTCGAAGACGTCCTCGGCGTCGGTCGCGTCGGCACCGGGATCGTAGGACGCGAGCAGCCGTCCCGTGTAGCCGGGGATCAGTGTGAGATCGGCGGCGTCGAGCGCTGGGGTCGGATCGGCGACGCCGGAGCGGACCTGCACGTCGATCCCGCTACTGCGCAGCGCTCCCGCGTACAGCTGCGCGAGCAGTTCCTCGTCGGGCCGCTCCCCCGCCCCGACGATCACCGTCGTCGACGGTGCCGCCTCGTCGAGAACGGGCGACGCACACCCCTGGAGCACGGCCGCCGCCGCGCATGCGGTGAGCACCGTCGCCGCGACCGGCCGGATCCGTCTCGCTTCGTTCGCCACGGCGGTCATTGTCGCCCACCGGTGCGCCACGGTCCGCACGTGCCCGACCGTCCGGCCCGCCGAGACGCCGAACGCCCCGGTCCGGAACCCTTGTGCGGTTCGGATCGGGGCGTTCGGTGCGATCTCGCCGGGAGCGAATCCCTAGTCGGTGACGCCTTCGGCCTTCGCCGCGGCCGCGACGGCCTCGGCGACGGCGGGCGCCACGCGCGGGTCGAGCGGGCTCGGGACGATCTTGTCCGCAGCCAGTTCGTCACCGACGACCGAGAGGATGGCCTCGGCGGCGGCGAGCTTCATGCCCTCGGTGATGCGGCGGGCACCTGCGTCGAGAGCGCCCTTGAACACACCGGGGAAAGCCAGCACGTTGTTGATCTGGTTCGGGAAGTCGCTGCGACCGGTCGCCACGATCGCGGCGTGCTTGTGGGCGATGTCGGGGTGGATCTCCGGATCCGGGTTCGACATCGCGAAGATGATGGCGTCGTCGGCCATCGTCGCGACGATCTCCTCGGGCACGGTGCCCGACGACACGCCGAGGTAGACGTCGGCGCCGTCGAGCGCCTCGGCGATGCCGCCCTTGCGGCCCTCCGGGTTGGTGCGGGAGGCCAGATCGGCCTTGATCTCACCGAGATCGGTGCGGTCGGAGGAGATGATGCCCTTCGAATCGAGCACCACCACATCGCGCGCACCGGCGGCGAGCAGGATGTTCGTGCACGCCACGCCGGCAGCTCCGGCGCCGGAGATCACGATGCGCAGGTCGGCGATGTCGCGGCCCTGCACCTTCACCGCACCCTTGAGGGCGGCCAGGGCGACGATGGCGGTGCCGTGCTGGTCGTCGTGCATGACCGGGCAGTCGAGCGCCTCGATGACGCGCTTCTCGATCTCGAAGCAGCGCGGAGCCGAGATGTCCTCGAGGTTGACGGCGCCGAAGGACGGACGCAGCCGGATGAGGGTCTCGACGATCGCGTCGGGATCGGTGGTGTCGAGCACCAGCGGGATGGAGTTCAGGCCCGCGAACTTCTTGAACAGCGCGGACTTGCCCTCCATCACCGGCAGCGAGGCACGTGCGCCGATGTTGCCGAGACCGAGGACCGCGGTGCCGTCGGAGACGACGACGACCAGGCGGTTGGTCCAGGTGTAACGGTCGACGAGGGTCTCGTCGGCGGCGATGGCCCGGCAGACCTGGGCGACACCGGGGGTGTATGCAATGGACAGATCGCGCTGGTTCTCGAGCGGCGCGGTCAGTTCGACCGACAGCTTGCCGTCGACGTGACTCGAGAAGATCTCCTCGTCCGTCAACTCGAGCTTCTGAGGGGTAGGTGCATCAGACACAATTGACACGATGACACTCCTGCGTGTTCCGAGTCGACCTCTGGACTCGGTTGCTGCGAAAACACCGCAGTTCGATGCATCTCACACACGTGCATGCATCGAGTTGCAGCGCTTCGCCAAGGACATTGGATTGAAGCTTCCGGGCGCGATCACGACTGCCGCTGTACAACGCTGTACGGCTTCCGGAACGTGATGGAGCCGGGGCGGGTGGCCCTGGCATCGAGCCCTGGGTGATCTAGCCCTGGGTGGGTCTGCCATCCTTCGTCCGATTCCGGGGTATTCCGGCTTTCGGATTGCCGCAAGTTTGCCACCTTCGCAGACGAACAATCAAATCGGCATCGATTGCGAAGGTCTCACGGTTTTGTCGCCTCACCTGTGAGTTTACGTGCCGTGAACACCGCGCCGCGGGCGCACCGCGATGAATTTCCGCAGTTACACGATGGCTACCGACGGGTAGCCGAGACGGCACTCGGGGCCGTCATCCCCACCACTGAGTGATCATCAGAATCGATGCAGTGAAGATCACCACAAGGCTCGACAGGAGTGCTGTGCCACCCGAGCGTCGATCCGCCGTCACCTGGGCGATCACGGCCACGAGCGCGGCGACGACGTGCGCGGCGACCGAGGTGGCGCCCGGGCCGGGGAAACCGCGGTCGCCGGCGAGGTACTGGGCCCCGCACACCACGAACGTCAGGACCAGCACCGCCCCGCACACCACACCGGAGAGAGCGCGGAGGGCGCGGACGGGCAGACTCGCGCGGCGCGATGCGGGTTCGTACGGATCGGCGTAGTACCCCTCGTCCGGGTAATACGGTTCGTTGTAGTACTCACTGTCGTAGTAGTTTTCGTCGTTCGGCGACCCGTACTCCTCGTCCGGATACCGCGCACCCCGTCGCCTCATCCCTCGAGCACCTCCACACCGGTCGCGCAGTCGAGCAACGCCTCGTACGCCGCCGGAGCCGTGGTGAAGCTGCCGAGCCTGATGGTCTTGTTGTCGCCGTGATAGTCGGACGATCCCGTGACGACGACCCCGAGCGACCGCGCGAGATCGCGCATCGTCCGCACATCCTGCTCGTCGTGATCGGGATGATCGGCCTCGACACCGCCGAGCCCGAGTTCGGCGAGTTCCTCGATGTGGTCGAGGGCGAGGAGCCGCCCACGCGCACGTGCCCGGGCGTGCGCCACCACCGGCACACCGCCCGCGGCCGTCACCATCTTCACGGCGTCGGCGAGCGGGGTATCAGCCTTCGGTACGTAGTAACGGCCGCGCGGCGACAGCAGCTCGGTGAAGGCGTCGGCCACCGTGGGCACCACACCGGCGGCGACGAGCGCCCGCGCCAGATGGGGCCGGCCCGCGGCGGGGCCCGCCTCGGCGAGCACTGCGTCGATGTCGATCGGCAGACCATCGTCCGCCATCCGCACACCCATCGCCCGGATCCGCGACACCCGTTCACCACGGAGCCGCTCGAGTTCGGCGACGAAGACCGGATCGTGCGGGTCGAACAGATAGGCCAGCAGGTGCACGGCGACCGGGGCGCCGTCCTCCCCGCGTCCCGTGCAGGACATCTCCATTCCCCGGACGAGACGCAGGCCCGTCGGCAGGGCCGCTGCGGCCTCGTCCCATCCCGCGGTCGTGTCGTGGTCGGTCAGGGCCACGACGTCGAGACCCGCCCGGGCAGCGGCACGGACCAGTTCCGCGGGACGGTCGGTGCCGTCCGATGCGGACGAGTGGGTGTGGAGATCGATACGCACGCCACCAGTCTGTCAGGTCGGCGGGCTAGCATGATTGGAGCTGCCCCGCCCGGTCCCCGTCGACGGGCGACCGCCCCGCCGCGGGCCTGCGACCGGGCCGCGTCCCAGCGGCATGCCGTGAGGAAGGACAACATGCCGCACCAGCCTTCTCGTGCCCCCCGTCGCGGCCCCACTCCCCCGGTCCCCACCGAGCAAGCGGTGGTCGACTGCGCGGTCTACGTCGACGGGCACCGCCTGCCCGGCCGCTACAGCCACACCGAGGCGGTGGCAGAGGTACGTCGGCGCGGTACGGGATTCGTGTGGCTCGGGCTGCACCACCCCGACGAGAAGCAGATGACGAACGTCTCGCACACCTTCGGACTCCACGAGCTGATGGTCGAGGACGCCGTCCACGCCCACCAGCGCCCGAAGCTCGAGCGCTACGACGACGTGCTGTTCCTGGTGCTGCGCACCGTCAGTTACATCGAGCACGAGTCGGTGACGACCACCAAGGACATCGTCGAGACCGGCGAGATCATGTTGTTCACCGGCCCCGACTTCATCGTGAGCGTGCGGCACGGCGACCACTCCGAGCTCTCGCACGTGCGCAAGCGCCTCGAACGCGACCCCGATCATCTGTCCCGCGGTCCGGCGGCCGTGCTCCACGCGATCGCCGACCACGTGGTCGACTCCTATCTCGCCGTCACCACGGCCGTGCAACCCGACGTCGACGACATCGAGGAACTCGTGTTCACCCCCGACACGCGGATCGCGGTCGACCAGATCTACATGCTCAAGCGCGAGATCGTGCAGTTGCGCCGCGCCGTCGTGCCGCTCGCCGAACCACTGCAGCAACTCATCCGGGCGCCGGGCAACCCGATCCCGAAGGACGTCCGGCGCTACTTCCGCGACGTCGCCGACCACCACACCACGGTGTCCGACCGCATCGCGGCCTTCGACGAGACGCTCGGCACGCTGCTCGACGCGGCGATCGCGAAGGTCACCGTGCAGCAGAACACCGACATGCGCAAGATCTCCGCGTGGGTCGCGATCGCCGCCGTGCCGACGATGATCGCCGGGATCTACGGCATGAACTTCGATCGCATGCCCGAACTGCATTGGCAATACGGCTATTACGTCGTGCTCTCCGCGATCGTCGCGATCACCGTGGGACTGTTCGTCACCTTCAGGCGCAACAACTGGTTGTGACCACCGAACTCGACCGCCCCTCGACACGCGCTGCGCAGGCTGCGCGATCTCCTCGGCGCCACGTGCTCGCCGTCGCCCTCGCGCTGATCCTGCTGCAGACGATCCTCCGGACCGTGGTGGCCGCGACCGGCGAGTTCTACTGGGACGACCTGATCCTCGTCGGGCGCGCGGGGTCGTATCCGCTGCTGTCCGACGCCTTCCTGCGGTACGACCACGACGGTCACCTGATGCCCGCCGCCTTCCTCGTGGCGGGGATCGCCACGGCGATCGCGCCGCTGGAATGGTGGCCGGCGGCGGCCTCGCTCGTGATCGGTCAGTTGCTCGCCTCGCTGGCGGTGCTGCGGGTGCTCTGGTTGCTGCTCGGCCCGCGACGCGCTCTGTGGGGACCGTTGCTGTTCTATCTCCTCACGCCGCTGACGCTTCCGGCCTTCGCGTGGTGGTCGGCCGCGCTCAACGCGTTGCCGCTGCAGGCCGCACTGGCCTGGGTGGCGGGAGATGCGCTGCAGTACAGCAGGACCGGCCGGCGCCGTCATATCGTGAGCGCCCTCGTCGTCACCGCTGTGGCGCTGGTGTTCTTCGAGAAGTCGGTCCTCGTTCCGTTCGCCGCGTTCGCGACGGTCGCCCTCGCACACCACGTCGACGGACTCGTTCGGCCGATCCGCAGCACGTGGGCGCAGGCCCGGCCGTTGTGGCTCGGCTCGGCGGCCGTGCTGGTCGTGTGGGCGGTCTGTTACTCGACGATCGTCGAATCCCGGTTCGGGATCCCGCCGTGGTCGATGGTGGCCGGGTTGACCCATCACGGCATCTCCTACGGGCTGTTGCCGTCGCTGCTCGGGGGTCCCTGGGAATGGGAGCGGTGGAATCCGAGCCCGCCCTGGGCCGATCCCCCGCTCGTGCTCGTCGTGGTCGCGTGGCTCGCTGTCGCGGGCGCCGCAGCGTGGACGGTGCGCCGGCGACGGCGGACGGGGCCCGTGTGGTTCGCTGTGATCGCCTACATCCTGGCCTCGCTCGCGGCGATGATCAGCACCCGCTTCGGTCCGGAGACCACCTACGAACTCGCGCGCACTCTGCGCTACTTCGCCGACTCCGCCGTGGTCGTCGCGATCGCCGCGGCGCTGATCCTGCGCGCCCCGCGACGAGGCACGACGTCCCGTCCTCGTGCCGTGCGTGCGGCCGCCTGGACCTGCGCGGCCGTGTTCACCGTCGGCTCCCTGTGGTCGACCGTGACGTTCGCGCGCAGCTGGTCGGACAATCCGACGGGCGATTATCTCGGGGCGGCGAAGGCGGCGCTCACGGCCCGGCCCGACGAGCCCGTGCTCGATCACCCGGTGTCGGTATGGATCCTGCTGCCCGTCACCTACCCGCACAACCTGGTGGGGTCCGTCTTCTCCGCGCTGCCCGTCCGGTCCGACATCCGCGACCACGCGACCGACCTGTGGGTCCTCGACGATCTCGGTCACCGCACTCCTGCCGACCTGCTGCCGCTGCGCCTCGTCCCGCCCGGCCCCGAGCCCGACTGTGGCCATCGCGTCACCACCGACGCCGTCACGGCCGTGCCGCTCGATTCCCCCGCGGGCGACTGGGAGTGGACCGTGCAGGTGAACTACCGGGCCTCCGCCGACGGCACGATCGACCTCGGCTTCCCCGGCCGCGCATCCGTTCCGGTCCCCGTCACCGAAGGACTCGGGACGGTGTACGTCCGCGTCTCCGGGGACGGGTCGGCGTTGCAGGCGCGCTCGTCCACCCCCGGCACGACCGTGTGCCTCGGTGCCGGATCGCTCGGAGTGGTCGTGCCGCGGGGGTGACGGCGGGCCAGCGTGGCGCGTCCGAGCGCGCGGTCCGTGAGAACCGGGACGGTCACAGACGTGCTTGCGCCCGGCGCGGGTCGCTCAGGTCGATGCCCGCTTCCTCCCACGCCTCGCGCAGCGCCTCGGTTCCCTTCAGCCGCTTCCAGGCCGCCTCGGTACCGGTGATCGGGCGGGCCTCGAAGAAGTGGACCGGATCGGAGGGCTCGGGCAGTTCCAGCGACGGCACGTCGGCCGTCTCGAGCAACACCGCGGTGAACGGAGCGCCCGGCCACAGCGGCTCCCCGAGATCGAGCAGGGCGTCGTCGGTGAGGACCACACCCTCCACGGCGGGCAGCGCCGCGAGCACCGCGAGGGTGCGGTGGACGCCGGCGGTGACGCCCTCGTCGTCGCGCAGGCTGAGCACCAGTTCGGCACGCGGCCCGCGCGTCGGGTCGGCCACCATGTCGGTCGGGTCGCCCATCGGGTGCCGGGAGCACCCCAGGGTCGCGTACCGCAGGAGCTCTGCACCACGGAAGCGGAGGACCTCGATCGGTTCGAGACCGAGGAAGGTCACCGACGCCGATTCCGGCTCCGGATCCCCCGGCACGGTCAGATGCTCGGTGAGGTGGCTGCGGACGGTGGCGAGAACTGCGTCGGTCACCCCTGCAATGTAGTCCCCGTCCCCGCACATGCGGTTCACACCCAGACCTGTGCACCGCGCGGTACCGTCGACGCGTGGCTCGCGACACCGGTTTTCCGGTCTCCGATGCCGGCGACGATTTCGCCCGGCAACGCCGGCGCGCCGAGTACGCCCGGCTGATCGCATGGCTGCGCCGCGAACCGGCCGACGTCAACACGGTGCTGCCCTTCGACGACGTCGTCGCAGCCCTCGGACGCCTCGGTGAACGGCGACTCGGGTTGCAGATCATCGAGGTCGCCTCGATCGTCGGCAGCGTCGACCGTGCCGACGACTTCGACCGCCGTTTCCGCCCCACCTCGGCACGCCTGCGCGCCAGGTGGGAACGCATCGCGGCCGCGCGGCGGCGCGGCGAGGCCATGCCCCCGATCTCTGTGTACCGGGTGGGACCGATGCATTTCGTGCAGGACGGGCACCACCGTGTGTCCATCGCCTACGCGCAGGGCGACCGCACCATCGACGCCTACGTCACCGAGATCACCACGAAGGTGCCCGCGGAGGGCATCACCGCCCGTCCCGATCTCGTGCGCAAGGACCACTTCAGGATGTTTCTCGGCCGCGTTCCCCTGCACGGCGCGGCCCAGGACACGATCCGCGTGTCCGACCCGTGGGGATACGCCGAACTGGCCGAGGCCGTCGAGGCGTGGGGTTTCCGCTTGATGCAGGATCTCGGCGAGTACCTCACCCGCGAGGAGGTCGCGCGGCGCTGGTACGAGGAGGAATTCGTCCCCGTCGTCGCGATGGCCCGGGAAGCGGGGATGTTGCGCTCACGCACCGACGCCGAGGTGTATCTGTGGATCGCGAGCGAGCGGTACCGGCTCGTGCGGCGGCACGTGTGGAGCGAGGAGATCGTCGACGAGCTCCGTAGCCGCGCACCCCGCTGACGGCTTCGGTGGATCCGACCCCGCTTTCCGGGGTCGGATCCACCGAAGCCGGTTTGTCAGAGGGTGACGTTCGCGCCGGTCTCCTGATCGAACAAGGCGATCTTCGCCCTGTCGAACCACAACTGCACGGTCCCGCCCTTGGTGGCCTGCGATTCCACCGACAATCGCGCGACCAGCGATTCGGCCGACATGTCGGCACCGGCGTCGGCGGCGAGTTCGTCGAGGTCCTTCGAGTGCACGCCCGGCCCCTCGGCCGTGAAGTACGCGAACTTGTCGGAGCCCATCGACTCGAGCACGTCGACCTCGGCGGAGAAGGTCACGCCCGTCTCCCGTTGGGTCGGGTCGAGCAGGTCGGTGTCCTCGAAGTGCTCCGGACGGATACCGACGACCACCTCGCGCGACGGATTGTTGCGACGCACGGTCTCCCACCGCTCGTCGGGCAACCGGAACTCGCCGAACGAGGTGCGGATCGAACCGTTCTCGATCTGCCCCGGAACGAAGTTCATCGACGGCGATCCGATGAAGCCGGCGACGAACAGGTTCCGCGGATGGTCGTACAACTCCTGCGGCGCCCCGACCTGCTGCACGATCCCACCGCGCATCACGACGACGCGGTCGCCGAGCGTCATCGCCTCGGTCTGGTCGTGCGTGACGTACACCGTCGTGGTCCCGAGACGCTTCTGCAGGCGCGCGATCTCGGTGCGCATCTGCACGCGCAGCTTCGCGTCGAGATTCGACAGCGGCTCATCCATGAGGAACGCCTTGGGGCTGCGCACGATCGCACGACCCATGGCCACGCGTTGCCGCTGACCGCCCGACAGGTTGGCGGGCTTGCGGTCGAGATGCTGTGTGAGATCGAGGATCCGGGCCGCCTCGTCGACCTTGCGGGCGATCTCGTCCTTGGACACCTTCGCGAGGGTGAGCGGGAACGCGATGTTGTCGCGCACCGACATGTGCGGGTACAGCGCGTAGGACTGGAAGACCATCGCGATGTCGCGGTCCTTCGGTGCCCGCTCGTTGACACGCTCACCCGCGATGCGCAGCTCGCCGTCGGAGATGTCCTCGAGACCGGCGATCATGTTGAGCGTCGTGGATTTTCCGCACCCGGACGGGCCGACGAGGATGATGAACTCGCCGTCGGCGATCTCGAGATCCACGTCGCTGACGGCCTTCGCTCCGTCCGGATATTCCTTCGTCACCTTGTCGAGCACGATCTCGGCCACGATAGTTATCCCTTCACTGCGCCGGAGGTCAGTCCGGCGACGATTCGACGTTGGAAGATCAGGACGAACACGATGATCGGGATCGTGATGACGACGGCCGCCGCCGCGATCGAGCCGGTCGGTTCCTCGAACTGCGATGCACCCGTGAAGTTCGCGATCGCGGCGGGTGCGGTGATGGACCGCTCGGTGGAGGTCAGCGAGATCGCGAACAGCAGGTCGTTCCAGCAGAAGATGAACACCAGGATCGCCGCCGTGATGATGCCGGGAGCGGCGAGTGGGGCCACGACCTTCCGGAACGCCTGACCCGGTGTCGCGCCGTCCATCTTCGCGGCCTTCTCGAGTTCCCACGGGATCTCCTTGAAGAAGGCCGACAGGGTGTAGATCGCGAGCGGTAGCGAGAAGGTGATGTACGGCAGGATCAGTGCCGCCCACGTGTCGAACAGTCCGAGGCCGCGCATGATCTCGAACAGCGGGCTGACGAGGGAGATCTGGGGGAACATCGCGATGAGCAGCGCCACGCCCACCAGAATCTTCTTACCGGGGAAGTCGAGCCGGGCGATCGCGTAGGCGGCCATCGTCCCGAGGATCACCGCGATGACCGTGGCGATCAGGCCGATGCCGATGGAGTTGATCAGCGCGCTCGTGAACGCGTCGGTGCGGAAGATGCCGCGGTAGTTGTCGAGCGTCCACTGCTGCGGGATGAACCGGCCGTCCTGGATGGTGCCGGGCGGCTTGAACGACAGGCTCGCGATCCACAGCACCGGGACGAGTGCGTAGAGCAGGACGATCAGGTTCACCGCCGACCACGACAGGGTCCGTTTCCTGGTCTCGGCCATCATCGGCCCCCTTCGTCCGAGCCGGGCGCGGATGCACCGAACAACTTGATGAACACGAACGCGATGATCGCGACGCACAGGAAGATCAGGACGCTGATCGCCGACCCGATGCCGAGGTTGAAGGCCCGGAACAGATTGTCGTAACCGAGGATCGACACCGATCCGGTGCCGTTGGCACCGCGGGTGAGGACGTAGATGTTGTCGAAGATGCGGAAGGCGTCGAGCGTGCGGAAGAGCAGGGCGACGAGGATCGCCGGTTTCATCAGCGGCACGATGATCCGCACCAGACGTGTCCACGCTCCGGCGCCGTCGACCTGCGCCGCCTTGAGCAGATCGTCGGGGACGAGTGCGAGGCCGGCGAGGAGCAGCAGTGCCATGAACGGCGTGGTCTTCCACACCTCGGCGAGCACGATGATCGCCAGGGACGGGATCTGGTCGGTGAGCGGGGCGCTGCCGTCGGGCAGCAGGTTCGCGAGATAGCCCGTGCCCGGGGTCCACGCGTAGTACCAGCTGTAGGCGGCGGCGACGGTGACGATGCCGTACGGGATCAGCACCACCGTGCGCACGATGCCCTTGCCGACGATGGTGCGGTGCATGACGAGTGCGATCGCGAGGCCGAGCACGAACTCGATCGCGACGGAGACCAGGGTGACGAGCGAGGTGACCATGAAGGCCTGCCACCAGAATCCGTCGCTGAGCACCGCGACATAGTTCGACAGTCCGACGAAGCGCCGTTCGTCGGGGAAGCGCAGATCGTAACGCTGCAGACTGAGCCAGACGGCGTATCCCACCGGATAGGCCGTGACGGCGAGCATCACGATCGCGGCGGGGGCGACGAGCAGCAGACCGAGTCGCCGTTCGGCCTTCTTCCCCTCGGACAGCGCTGCTTTCGTCTTCGTCGACGGTTCCTTCGGGGTCTCGTCGGTCGGTGTCGATTCGACGGCGGTCACGGGATCAGTCCTTCCGAATTGACCGCCTTGCGCACCTGCTCGGCGAGTTCCTCGACGGTGCGGGGCGGATCGATCTGGTCGACCGGGTTGAGGGTGGCCGTCACCAGTGTCGAAATGCTCTGGTAGGCCGGTGAAGCGGGACGCACCGCGGCGTTCTCGAGACCGGCGCGGACCTCACGCCAGGCCGGATAGGCCTCCTGGAAATCGGGGTCGTCGTACAGCGCCGCGAGCGTCGGCGGCACGCCGCCACCGATGGCGTTGTTGCGCTGGTTCTCCTCGTTGCGCAGGCACTGCATCGCTTCGAACGCGAGATCCGGGTGGGTACTCGTGCGGGCGACGGCGATGTTGAACCCGCCGATGGTGACCTGGGCGGGCTCGCCGGGGGTCACCGAGGGGTACGGCGCGGGAAGGAAATTCTGCTCACCGTCGACGGCGAGGACCGTGTTGCCGGTGTTCTCCGAGGTGACATTGCCGTTCTCGTCGATGAAGGGCAGGGCCCCCTCGTTCTCCATGATGCCCGGCAGGACGAACGGCCAGTTGACCTGGAACGCGGTGCGCCCGCTCTCCATACCGAGACGGACGGCCGCCTCGTCGGCCTGGTTCAGGGAGGGATCGGCGCCGGGCGCGGTCGCAACGCGCTTCATGATGTCGAGCGCGGTCACCGCCGCGTCGTTGTCGGTGAGGGTGACGGTGACACCGTCCTCCCCCACCACCGAGCCTCCGGCGCTCGAGAGCAAGGTGTTGAACCACACCATCAGCCCCTCGTACTGCCGGCCCTGCACACCGATCCACGACGGCCGGCCCTCCTCGGCGAGGCCGCTCGCAATCTCGATCATCTCGTCCCAGGTCTCCGGAGGTTGCCCGTCCGGCATGAGATCCTTTCGGTACCAGAGCAACTGGGTGTTGGTGTTGAGCGGTGCGGCGTACAGCCGGTCCTGCCAGGTCGCCGATTCGAGGGGACCTTCGAGGGTGCCCTCGGAGACCGCAGCTGCAACATCGTCGGGCAGCGGCAGCGCCCACCCGGCCTCGGCGAACTCGGCCGTCCACACGACGTCGAGGGTCATGAGGTCGAGCCCCGGGTCGTTACCCGTCAGCCGCCGCGCCAACTGCAGTCGCTGGTCGTCGGCGTTCTTCGGAAGTGTCCTCTGCTGCACGCGATATCGGCCGCCCGCCTCCGCGGTGCACACCTCCGCGGCCTGCGCGTACTGCTCGGCACCGTCGGCGGCCGTGTAGAAGGACAGGACGACACCCTCGTCGTCGCTGCCGCACGCGGCCAGCCCCGACGCCAGGAGCACAGCAGCTGCGGAAGCTGTGACCGCTCGGCTCGTCCGCCGACTCTTGCCCGACCGTCTCATGCGCGACTCCGCTCGCATCGGGGACCTCGTGATCCGACGATAACGCCCGTACCGGCCAGCCGTAGCAAAACGAGCAGGGCGTACATCCGGAACGGAATCGGCACGACGACGAGGTCAGAAGGAGGTCCCCGAGAAGGGTGCCTGGGGCCAGGAGAACAGCAGGTCAGCGGTGTCGACGGCCTCGGGCCGGTGCACCCGGGCGCGCCCCGCGTCGACCATCCGGTGCCAGCCCTGCCGGCCGAGCAGGAGCGCACCGAGGTCGGCGATGTCGATCGTCAGGTCGGCCGGTCCCGCGGTGCGCGCCACGCCGTCGGCGGAGATCTCGAAGACACCGGCGTTGTCGGTCAGCACCGGATCGGTCACCTCCACGGTCACCGAGCCGAAGCCTCGGTAACTCCGCGCCGACAGCGCCCGATAGAGGTCGAGGATGCGCAACCACGTCTCGTCCGAGACCGAGCGGAAGTGCACGGCACGCGCGTCGCCGAGCATGAGCGGGAGTTGGTCGTCCTGCGGAAGTGCCGCGAACCGCAAGGTGTCGACCAGGTCGAGGTCGAGCAGGAACCGGATCAGGCCGGCGTACGCCGCGGGCGAGGGGGCGAAGAAGTCGTCGACCACGACGGTGCGGTTTCGACTGGTGAACCACCCCTGCGTGTCGACGGGGTGGTACCGGACGAAACCGTCCTCCTGTCCCGGTTCGCCGTGCACCGCCACGTACATCGGATCGGTGAGCGAGTCGGCCCGCCACCGGCGCGAGTTCCACCAGTACTCCGACCGATCGATCATGCCGGGGCGCGGCGGCAGATGACGGGAATGGATCTGCGCCAGCACGTCCCACGCCTCCGGATAGGTCAGCAGACGCACCGCTCCGGACTCGGGCACGTCGGGACGCAGTGCGGCACCACGCACGTCGACGTCGACGGACACCGAAGTCGAGGCGACGCCGTAGCCGAACCGGCCGTAGATGGTCGCTTCGGAGGCACGCAGCGTCGCGAGGATCTCACCGCGGTCGCGCGCGTCGCTCAACTGCCGGTGCACGAGTCCGGAGATCACGCCGCGACGCGTGTGGGTGGGCAGCACACCGATGTGGGTGACCGCCGCGTGCGGCACCCGGGCGCCGCCGGGCAGGGTGAGATTTCCGCTCGTGGCGTCGACTGTCCCGACGAGCATGCCGTCGAGGAAAGCACCCCACGTGCGGCCGGCCTCGAGGTAGCGGCTCACCGTCCCGTCGGGAACCTCGGGCCACGAGGGCAGACCCACCATCGCCGTGCGGAACAGCGCGGACGCCTCCCGCAGTTCGGCTTCCGACTCCAGAACTCTGATCTCCGGTTCCGTTCGCTCACCCATGGAACGACACTATCGACCGCGAACTTGCACCGCGGGTGAACGGCCGTGACGTTCGGTACACCGGCTCCGGGCGGGTAGGTTTCCAGCGTGCGACGCGAGTGGGATCCAGCAGACACCGGGGTGCTGCAGCTGCCCTCCGGCCGACTCGTGCGGGGACGCGGGATGCGCAGACCGGTGTTCGGCGAGCCGTTTCCCGACTTCGGGGTGTATCTCCTCGGCCGCCCCCCGGCAGCACCGTTCGAATGGGAGTCGCGGTGGATCCACTGGCCCGACTTCCGCACGCCACGCGACCCGGAGGACGCTCTCGCCATCCTGTACGAGGCGTGGATCCGCGCGGGAAGACAGCGGGTGGAGATCGCGTGCGGGCGTGGACGCGGCCGCACCGGCACCGCACTGGCGTGCCTCGCCGTCCTCGACGGGCTCTCCCCGGAGGAGGCGGTCGACTTCGTTCGGCGGCACTACCATCCGCGCGCGGTCGAGACGCCCTGGCAGCGCAAGTTCGTCGCGCACGCGAAGGCGCATTCCTGACAGCTCAGTTCTTCGTCCGGGCGAGGTCGACCTCGGCGGCCGAGACGGCACGTTCGGCGGCGACCACCCGCTTCTTCGCCTCGGCGGCGGCGCGGCGCGCGAAGGTGCGTTGCTGCTCTGCGTGTTCGAGCTTCGCCCGCAGCTCGGCGACCTCCTCCTCGTGACGGGCCAGCTCCTGCTCTGCCGCCGACGCGGCTTCGCGCGCTTCCTCGGCCGCGCTGTGCGCCGAGTCGAGAGCGGCAGCGGCCTCGTCGATCTCCGCCTCGCGAGCCGCCTGGTCCGCCTTCTCACGCTCCGTGGGTTCGCGCTCGCCCTTGCTCTTGCGTGCAGACTTGCCCGCTGCCGTCCGGTCGTCCTCGTCGTCCTCCTCCGACCCTCCGCGGACGACGGTGAGCGGCATCGCCGACAGGTCGCCGAAACCGTCGGACTCGACGATCGCGTCGAGCCGGCCCTGCCGGACCTGCTGCCCGATGTCGGGATCCGACAACGCGGCGTTGAGGGTGCGCCCCACCTCACGCAGTGCGCTCTCCGAGACGGTGCGGCCGCGGTCGGCGGCGAGCCGACCCGCGTCGCGCTCGAGCGCGGCGACCACCCGGCGACGCTGCTCCGACAGTTTCCGCATCTCGCTGCCGGACAGTCGTCGTTGCGCGGTGCGCAGGGCGGATCCGATGTCGAGCAACGCCGCGAGTTCGTCGGCCCGTTCGCGGGCGAGCAGGTTGACCATCCAGGCCGCGACCGTCGGTTTGCGCAGTCTGCCGATGGCCGCCGTCAGCTCGCGGTCGCCCGCTTCGCGTGCCTGCGCCGCGAATTCGGAGCGGGCCGCCACGAAGTCTCCTGGGTCGAGGCCGTAGAGGGCATCGGCCACCGAATCGAGGTCGGGCATGGGATCGACAGTAGTGGCGCGAGGCCGATCACGACGAGTGCCGTTCTCGGCGAACGCGCGACCGCGAGACGATCAGATGGCGAGCTTGGCGAGGATGTCGCGCGCCTTCTCGGCGGTGGGCGGCTGGCACAGCACGTCGTAGCGGCCGGCGACGAGCTGCATGGTGGACGAGAAGTCGCGCTGACCGCGGGTCGCGGCGTACGGGATGCTCGCCGAGATGAGGCCGAAGATGATGCCGCCGACGAGGCCGACGAGCAGCGGGCCGAGGAAGTCGGTGGAGAAGATGCCGAGCAGGAGACCGAAGAACACGCCGAGCCATGCGCCCGAGACGATGCCGCCGCCGATCACCTTCGGCCACGTGAGCCGACCGGTGACCCGTTCGACCTGCATGAGATCGACACCGACGATGGTGACGTCCTCGACGGAGAAGTTCTGATCGGCCAGGTGGTCGACCGCCCGTTGCGCCTCGGCATAGGTCGGGTACGAACCGACGGGCCAGCCCGTGGGAGGTGTCGGCAGACCGGGTACCTGGCGACCGGGTCCGAGGGGATTCGTCATGTCGTTTCGGCTCCTTCGCGATGCACGCCGACGGTCGCGGCGCCGGTCTCCATTCTGCCTCGACAGGGACCAGCACGCCGCGATGGTTCGCCCGATATGTTCTTTTCCCTGGTCGTTCCCGTCAGGAGGCCGGCGGCTCGAACTTCTGGGTGCGCTGCAACCCCGCGGCCCGGCCCTTCGCGGAGATCACGAGGGCCATCTTCCGGCTCGCCTCGTCGATCATCTCGTCACCGAGCATCGCGGCACCGCGGGCGCCGCCCTCGGCCGAGGTGTGCCACTCGTAGGCGTCGAGGATCATCTCGGCCTTGTCGTAGTCCTCCTGCCGGGGGCTGAAGACCTCGTTGGCCGCGTCGATCTGGCTCGGGTGCAGCACCCACTTGCCGTCGAAGCCCAGGGCGGCGGTGCGCTGCGCCGACCGGCGGAAGGCGTCGACGTCGCGGATCTGGAGGTAGGGACCGTCGATGGCCTGCAGCCCGTGCGCACGCGCGGCCATGAGGATCGTCATGAGGATGTGGTGGTAGGCGTCGCCGACGTCGTAACCCTCGGGCTGCTCACCGACGACGAGGGTGCGCATGTTGATGCTCGCCATGAAGTCTGCCGGACCGAACACGAGTGTCTGCACGCGCGGGCTCGCCGTCGCGATCTCGTTGATGTTCGTCAACCCGATGGCGTTCTCGATCTGCGGTTCGATACCGATCCGTCCCGCCTCGAGACCGTGGGCCTTCTCGACCTGCGTGAGGAGCAGGTCGAGCGCCTTCACGTGGCTCGCGTCGGGCACCTTCGGCAGCAGGATCGCGTCGAGATTCGCGCCGGCACCACCGACGACCGTCGCGACGTCGAGATAGGTCGCGTCCGTGGTCCAGTCGTTGACGCGCACGACCTTGATCTGGTCGCCCCAGCCGTCCTCGTTCAGAGCTTCGACGATGGTGCTGCGGGCCTGCTCCTTGGCCAGCGGCGACACCGCGTCCTCGAGATCGAGGAAGATCTCGTCGGCGGGAAGGCCCTTGGCCTTGTCGATCATCTTCCGGCTGCTGCCGGGAACCGCGAGTACCGATCTTCGGGGCCTGAACGAAAACGACATGACCTGACCAGACCTCCGAGTTCCGGGAACAGCGTGGGCACGCTCTAGCCTGGCAATCATGGCAGCAGTGAGCAAGGTCTTCGTCGCGCGGCTGGCCGGACTGGTCGTTCTCGGCCCCGACGGCGAGTCCATCGGCCGCGTCCGCGATGTCGTGCTGACCATACGAGTGGGACGTCAGCCGCCTCGTGCGCTGGGGCTCGTCGTCGAACTGCCCACCCGCAAGCGGATCTTCGTCCCGATGCTGCGCGTGACCGCGATCGAACCCGGCGCGGTCACCCTCGTCACCGGCAACGTCAGTCTGCGCCGGTTCACGCAGCGACCCTCGGAGGTGCTCGCCCTCGGTCAGGTCCTCGATTCGCGTGTGCGCGTCGACGACCCGGAGCTGCCGGACCTGATGGGTGTCGACGCCGTCGTGGTGGATCTGGGGCTCGAGCTCATGCGCACCCGCGACTGGGTCGTCGCCCGCGTGGCGGTGCGTCGCCATCGCGGCCGGCTCGCGCGCCGCTCCCCCATCCACATCGTGGAATGGCCGCACGTGCACGGACTCACCCAGCAGGCACTGTCGATGCCCGGACAGGGTGTCGCGCAGTTGCTCCTGCAGTTCGAGGACATGCGCCCGCCGGACGTCGCGAACGCCCTGCGCGCCCTGCCGATCAAGAGACGCACCGAGGTCGCCGCGGCGCTCGACGACGAACGCCTCGCCGACATCGTGCAGGAGCTGCCCTCCGACGACCAGACCGACCTGCTCACCCAGCTCGGCCTCGACCGGGCGGTCGCGGTGCTCGAGGCGATGGATCCCGACGACGTCGCCGACCTCCTCGGTGAGCTGCCTGCGACGGATGCCGAGTCGTTCCTGCAACGCATGGACCCCGAGGACTCCGAGCCGGTGCGCCGCCTGCTCGAGCACTCCCCCGACACCGCCGGTGGTCTGATGACCCCCGAGCCGGTCGTGCTGACGCCGGCGACCACGGTGGCCGAAGCGCTCGCCCGCGCCCGCAATCCGGATCTGAGTCCCGCCCTGGCGTCGATGGTCTTCGTCGTGCGGCCGCCCACCGCGACGCCCACCGGCAAGTACCTCGGCTGTGTCCATCTGCAACGATTGCTCCGGGAACCGCCTGCGAGCCTGGTGGGAGGGGTCGTCGACGACGACCTGCCGCGCCTGGCCCCCGACGACGCCCTGACCACCGTCACCCGGTACTTCGCGACGTACAACCTGGTCTGCGGTCCGGTGGTGGACGACGAGGGGCACCTGCTCGGCGCGGTGAGCGTCGACGACGTGCTCGACCATCTGCTGCCGGAGGACTGGCGCGAGGAGGACATCGAGGATGAGTGACCGCAGCACGCAGGGCCGCTCGCGCCTCGAGACCCCACAGGCGTCGAGGTTCCGCTTCAACTTCGACGCCGAGGCGGTGGGCCGGGTCAGCGAGTCGATCGCCCGGTTCCTCGGAACGGGCCGTTATCTCGCCATCCAGACGATCGTCGTCATCGTGTGGATCGCCCTCAACATCGCCGCGGTCGGACTGCAGTGGGATCCCTATCCCTTCATCCTTCTCAACCTGGCCTTCTCGACGCAGGCCGCCTATGCGGCGCCGTTGATCCTGCTGGCGCAGAACCGGCAGGAGAACCGCGACCGCGTATCTCTCGAGGAGGATCGCGCCCGCGCCGAGCAGACCAAGGCCGACACCGAGTTCCTGGCACGCGAACTCGCGGCTCTGCGACTCGCGGTGGGTGAGGTCGCGACCCGCGACTATCTGCGTCGCGAACTCGACGATCTGCGCGCCCTGCTGATCGACGACGAGAACGAGGACGACGCCGGCACTCCACGCACCCGCGGGCCCCGTCACTGAGGGACCCCGTCCTGTTGTCCGGCACGCCCCGTTGCACACAACCCGACACCCTTCTGTAACCTTCGTCACATCAGTCGGACGGACGATCGGAGGAGGGTGATCGCGTGCGGTGGAAGGTCGCGCTGGCGATGCCGGTGATCGTCGCTGCCGGACTCGCGGCGACAGCGTCGTCGGCGACGGTGGTGGCGGAGACGACGTCCGCCGAGACCGAGCCGAGCGCCGCTCCGGCGGTGGGCGTGCTCCCCGGCGAGGTGCGCGAGGCGCAACCGCTGCGCAGCCCGAGCGACCCGCTCACCCAGCTTCCGCCCGATGCCGTGGCCGCGGCAGGGGGTGCGGCGGCCCTCGGCGACGGGCCGCTCGCGATCCCCGAACTCGTCTTCTACGCCTATCGCGCGGCCGAGATGCAGCTGGCCATCGACTCTCCCGAGTGCGGCCTGCCGTGGAATCTGCTCGCCGCCGTCGGGCGCCTGAACTCCGGACACGCGGACGGGGGACGCACCGACATCCTGGGCACGCTGACCGCGCCGGTCGTCACCCCGGAGGGGCTGCTCGGGCCGATGCGCCTGGCCCCCGCGGTGTGGGAGCAGTACTCGGCGGACGGCAACGCGGACGGCACCGCCGATCCACAGAACATCTTCGACGCGACCCTGGCCGCCGGTGCCCGGATGTGCGCGGAGGGCGGAAACCTGCGCGAGCCGGACGGGGAGGCGCGGGCGGTGGCGTCGGTCGATCCGTCACCGGACTATCTGGCGAATGTCCGGCACTGGTCCGGTGCGTATTCGAAGGCCGCCGAGGTGGCTCCCGCCGATCTCGCTCCGATCCCGGCGCGGCCCGTTCCGAACGCCTCGGATGTCGCGGCCGCCGCGCCGGCTCCGGCGGTCACCGCGCCCGCTCCGGAGGCGACACCTCAGCCGGCCCAGCAAGCGCCCGCCGACACTCCGGCTCAGCAGGCACCCGAACAGAACATCCCGGCTCCGCCGCCGATGCCGGAGTTGCCCGAACTCCCCTGCCTGGTGCCCGCCTTCTGCGAATAACTCCCGGCACACACGTGAGGTGACGCCACGCACGACACGCGTGTCGTCATCTTTTTCTTTCACCCCACCCGACCCACCGGACCAGCACGGACGGGCCACAGCAGTACGCATACGACCCCGTTACATCACGTTTGAGTAACGGAAAGGCATCGAATGCTGTAACCTCGGCCCGGCACGTAACGAAGGTGTCTCGTTCCGAGGCACCCGAGGGAGGGTTATCCATTGGGCCGCCACGCCAAACCGTCGGATTCGAAGCTTCGGCGAAATTCCGTCATCGCGATGACCGGACTCGTTCCGGTCGGACTGGTCGCCGCAGCCGCGACCACCGCGGGTGCGTCGCCGCGAGCGCTGATGGGTGCAGCTCACCACGAGACCGAGCCGACGGCGTCGTCGACCGACTCGGCCGACCTCGCGAACGCGATTCCCGAAGCGGTCGCCGCCGTGCAGACGATCATGCTCGAGCCCGAACCGGCACCCGTGCGCACCTTCAAGGCCGCCCCCCCGCCGGAACCCGAGCCCGAGGTCCTCCACGAGGGCCCCCTCGGCATCCCCGGCATCAACTACGCCGCCTACCGCAACGCCGAGCGCATCCTCGCCGAGGAGAATCCCGCCTGCGGCATGCACTGGACGCTCCTCGCCGGCATCGGCCGCGTCGAGTCCGGACACGCCAACGGTGGTCATGCCGACGCCAAGGGCAACCTGCTCGAGCCCGTCATCGGACTGCCGCTCAACGGCAGCCTGCCCGGCCAGGCCGTCATCCACGACACCGACGGCGGCGCCCTCGACGGCGACACCGTCTACGACCGTGCGGTCGGGCCGATGCAATTCATCCCCACCACGTGGAACCAGTACGCGGGCGACGGCAACGGCGACGGGGTCTCCGATCCCCAGAACCTGTACGATTCGACGCTCACCACCGCGAAGTACCTGTGCGACGGTGGCCTCGACATGCGCAACCTCGCGCACTCGACGAAGGCGATCCACCGCTACAACAACTCGATGGCCTACGTGGCGAACGTGCTCGCCTGGTCGACGGCCTACTCCACCGGCATCGACCCGAGCCCCGCGGATCTCCCCCGCATCCACTGAGGTCCGGAGAGGGTCGTCGGGTCACCCCGGACCGAAGGCCGTCGTCGGGTGACCCCGAACCGAAGGCCGTCGTCGGGTCACCCCGGACCGGAGGCCGTCGTCGGGTCACCGTCGACCCGTATCCCGTCGCGAGCGGCGTGCCGCCTACCATGGGCGTCATGGCAGTCAGTGAGTCCGACGTCCGCAGTGCGCTCGCACGGGTCCAGGACCCGGAGATCCGCAAGCCCATCACCGATCTCGGAATGGTCAAGAGCATCGAGATCGGCGCCGACAGCAGCGTCGATGTGGCGATCTATCTGACCACCGCCGGGTGCCCCATGCGCACCGAGATCTCGGAGCGCGTCACCAAGGCCGTCGCCGACGTCGCCGGCGTGGGCGAGGTCCGGGTGACCCTCGACGTGATGAGCGACGAGCAGCGCACCGAGCTCCGCAAGTCGCTGCGCGGCGACTCCACGGAGCCCGTCATCCCGTTCGCCCAGCCCGGTTCGCTCACGCGCGTCTACGCGGTGGCCTCCGGCAAGGGTGGTGTCGGCAAGTCGTCGGTCACCGTCAATCTCGCCGCGGCGATGGCCGCGCGCGGACTGTCGGTGGGTGTGCTCGACGCCGACATCTACGGTCACTCGATCCCCCGCATGCTCGGCACGTCCGCCAAGCCCACGCAGGTCGAGCGGATGATCATGCCGCCGATCGCGCACGACGTGAAGACGATCTCCATCGCCCAGTTCACCGAGGGCAACCCCCCGGTGGTGTGGCGTGGCCCGATGCTGCACCGCGCGCTGCAGCAGTTCCTCGCCGACGTCTTCTGGGGCGACCTCGACGTCCTGCTCCTCGACCTGCCGCCCGGCACGGGTGACGTCGCCATCTCCGTCGCGCAGCTGATCCCCAACGCCGAGATCCTCGTCGTGACGACGCCGCAGCAGGCAGCCGCCGAGGTCGCCGAGCGCGCCGGTTCCATCGCGCTGCAGACGCGTCAGCGCATCGCCGGCGTGGTGGAGAACATGTCGTGGCTCGAGCTGCCCGACGGCACCCGAATGGACGTCTTCGGCAGCGGCGGCGGTCAGGCCGTCGCCGAGCGGCTCACCCGCGCGGTGGGCGCGACGGTGCCGCTGCTCGGCCAGATCCCGCTCGACCCGGCAGTGCGCGAGGCCGGCGACTCCGGTACCCCGATCGTCCTCGCGGCGCCCGACTCGGCGCCCGCGGTGGCGCTCGAGGAGATCTCCGACAAGCTCGCCGTGCGCAGGCGCGGACTGGCCGGCATGTCGCTGGGAATCGACACCACGCGTCACCTGTAAGAACCCGATATCGATCGAGCCCCCGCCGTGCTTCACGGCGGGGGCTCGATCGTAGGAAAGCTGTCAGGTGGCGTCGGGATCGATCGGCGGCTTCTCGTCCGGAGCGAGCGGCTTCGACAGGTTCGGCCGGGCCGCGCCGTTGGTGGGCGTTCCCGGAGCCGCCGAGGACGGCTTGTCGAAATTGCCGGTGAGAATCGAGTCGTCGCCGTCGAGCAGATGCTTCGTGATCACGGCCCGCGGTGTCATGCCGCGCAGCTGGTTCAGCTCGGACAGCGGTTGCCGCAGGTCGTCGAACTCCGGTCCGAATTCCTGCTCGAGCTGGTCGCGCGCACCCGTGGCGTAGTCGCGTACCTGACGCAGCGACTTGGCCACCCACGAGACGGCGCCGGGGAGGCGCTCCGGGCCGAGGACCACGAGGGCCGCCACGATGAGTACCAGGAACTCGCCCCAACCGATGTTGCCGAACACGCATCCAGGGTACGTGGTCTCGTCCGGATCGCAGCACCTACGTGGAAGGTCACATCACACGGCTGGGACGTTCTGTCCGAGACAGGGGCCGCTCAGTCAGAGACGGGGGTGACCTCGACGTCGACGAGGCGGCCGTTGCGCACGAGCTGGACGGTGATCGGTTCGTCGATCTCCTGCTGCTGGACCGCCACGACGAGCTCGTCGGCGCTGGTGACTTCGCGGGCGCCGACCTTGACGATGACGTCGCCCTCGACGATGCCGGCGCGCTGGGCCGGGCTGTCCTGACGAACGTTGGCGACCTCCGCGCCGCTCGCGACGTCGTTGACCACCGAGCGTGCGTTCACGCCGATGTCCGGGTGCCGCATCTCGCCGGTGCGGATCAGCTCCTGCGCCACCTCGGTGACGTCGTCGATGGGGATCGCGAAGCCCAGGCCCACCGAACCGCCGGTCTCCGACTTGATCGCGGAATTGATACCGATCACGCGACCCTCCATGTCGATGAGGGGGCCGCCGGAGTTGCCGGGGTTGATCGAAGCGTCGGTCTGGACGGCGTCGATCACCGCGTCGGTGTCGGTGCCCTGCCCGCTGAGCCGCATGGGCCGGTGCAGCGCGCTGACGATGCCGCGGGTGACGGTCTTGCTCAGGCCGAGCGGCGAACCGACCGCGACGACGTCCTCGCCCACCTGGACGTCCTCGGAGCGGCCCAGCTCGGCGACGACCAGGTTGTCGACGTTCTCGACGGCGAGCACGGCCAAGTCGGTCTTGATGTCGCGTCCGACGATCGAGGCGGGCACCTTCGTGCCGTCATCGAAGGTGACCTGTACCTTCGCATCGGGATTGCCGGCGGCCATCGAAACGACGTGGTTGTTGGTGACGATGTAACCGGCACCGTCGATCACCACGCCCGAGCCGGTGCCGGCGTCGCCGCCGACGGTGGTCTGGATGGAGACGACCGCGGGCAGCACGGTGTCGGCGACACGCGCGACCGCGCCGGTAGGCAGTTCCTCGTCGGGACCCGACTGGCTCAGCGTCACTCCGCGACTGGTCAGCGAACCGTTGTCGGCGGTCGCGAGCGCGACGACGAGTCCGCCGACCATGCCGATCACGACAGCCACAGCGGCCAGGGTCGCGAGTGCGCGGGGTTGGACGCGGCGGTCGAACAACACCTCACGCAGGGTCAGTCCGGGAGCCGGAGGAAGTTCCTTCTCCTCGGTCTGCCCGGCCAGGGGCGGACCGAGCCGCACCGCTGAGTCGGGGTCGCGCCAGGGATCGGGTTCGGTGTCGTCCTCGGTCTCGTCCGCGGGCTGCGAAGGGGGACGCTGGAGCGTCTCGTCGACGTCGGACGGCCGTCCGTAGGCCTCGGCCAGGATCGCATCGGTCGGAGGTGCCTGCTGGACGCGCGGGTCGACGACGCGGGGATGGGCCGAGGAGTCGAACGATCCCTCGGCGCCGGCCGGGCGCCCGAAGACACGGGCCGATGCCGGGTCGACGGTGGGCCGGTAGACGGGCCGCGGTTCGAGACGGGGAGCGTCGTCGGGGCGCGCGATCGCTCCGTCGGGGAGACCCGACGAGGCGTTGCCGGACGAGCCTCTGCCGGACGAGTCTCCGCCCGAGGAGTCCTTACCCGACGAGGCATGGGGCAGCTCGTCGTCGCGACGACGATCGTCGCCGCCCCGCCGTCCGGTGTGCTGCGCAGATTCGGCCGTCACGCGTGCCCGTCTCCCCCGTCTAGGTCCGTCACGCAGCCCAGTATCACCGATGGCATCGGATCACCTGTTACCGCCCGTCCGGTCACCGGCGCCGGAGAATCGACCAGCGGCGCGCGGCGAAGCCTTCCTCCGCCTGAGGGCGCGGGGTCGGGTCGCACAGGTGGGACGGGATGTTGCTGAGCGTACCGCGCAGTGAACTCGGCATACGCGGTATGTGATCGGCAGCGGACCGCAGTGCGTGGCGGGCCTGCTGCTGGGCTTCGACCTCGGCGGCACACTCCGGACACATCGACAGATGCTGGGCGGCCCGCATGTAGGCCGCCATGCGCAGTTCGCCGTCGACGAATGCGGCAATTGCCTCGCTGGCGAGGTGTTCCGTGGAGCCGAACCTGCGAGGTGGTTGCACCATCGTCATCACTACCTCCCGGCGGCTACCCCGCATCGACGCGACCGTTTTCGACCTTTCCATGCTCGCGCAGGTACTCGCGGAGTGCCTGGCGGCCTCGGTGGATACGACTACGCACCGTACCGAGTTTCACCCCCAGTGTGGCACCGATCTCCTCGTAGGACAGACCTTCGATGTCACAGAGCACCACCGCGGCACGGTACTCGGGTCCGAGCGAGTCCAGAGCGGACTGCAGGTCGGCGCCGAGACGCGCGTCGTGGTAGATCTCCTCGGGGTTCGGCCCTGCGGCCGGTACACGATCGTAGTCCTCCGGGAGCGCTTCCATCCGGATGCGGTTCCGGCGGCGCACCATGTCCAGGAAGAGGTTCGTGGTGATGCGATGCAACCAACCCTCGAAAGTGCCGGGCTGGTAGTTCTGCAACGACCGGAAGACGCGGATGAAGGTCTCCTGCGTGAGATCCTCGGCGTCCTGGGCGTTGCCGGAAAGACGGTAGGCGAGGCGGTAGACGCGGTCGCCGTGCTCACGAACGAGTTCGTCCCACGACGGCATGGCCGCGTGGTCCCCGGTGGCGTCGAACGCCGCGGTGCCGCTCAGGTCCGCCTCGAGCGCCGCGGTGCCGCTCAGGTCCGCCTCGAGCGCCGAGGCGTCGTTCTCGGGAACAGTGTGGGCTCGGGTCATGTGGATCGGTGGATCCTCCTCGTCGGGACCGCAGTGGTACTGGCTTCAGGGCCTATCAACACTCGATCTGCAGGGAATATTCCTTCACAGGAGCGTTCCCCGAGAGCGGTGCGTCCTCGAAGTCGTGAACCGGTGCGATCGTCCGGTTCGCCGATTGTCAGTTTTCCTCGCGGCGATGTGGCCGCCGTATGAGTAACCTGAAACGTCCCTGAGAAAATCGGTTCGGGCGTGGTCATCCGCCTGAATCACACAACTGGCGGCACCACTCCGTGCGCGCCTGCCTGCGCGAACGAATCGCCGAGGATAGCCTCAGTGAGGTGCAGACCAACGCCGATCGCATCCTGACCCACGCCGAGAACATCGTCGTCGAGGACGACGAGCTCGCCGCGGCGCGTGACCGTGCCGAAGATCTGGGCGCCGACCCGGTGTCCCCCTCCGTCGGAGCCGCCCTCGCGATGTTCGCCCGCATGCTCGACGCCAGGACGGTAGTGGAGATCGGGACCGGTGCGGGTGTGAGCGGACTGTGGTTGCTGCACGGCCTCCGCGAGGACGGCGTGCTCACCACCATCGACAGCGAGCCGGAGCATCAGCGGGCCGCGAAGATCGCCTTCCGCGAGGCGGGTGTCGTGGCGTCGCGCACCCGGCTCATCAACGGCCGCGCGCTGGACGTGCTGCCGCGACTCGCCGACTCCGGCTACGACATGGTCTTCGTCGATGCGACCCCGGCCGACCATCCGCACTTCGTGCGCGAAGGGGTGCGTCTGCTCCGGCCGGGTGGGGTGATCGTGCTGCACAACGCCCTGCTCGACGGACGCGTCGCCGACCCCGCTGCCCGCGACGCAACGGTGCTCGCGGTGCGCGAGGCGACCCGCGCGGTGTCCGACGACGAGCGTCTCGCTCCGGTGGTCCTGCCGCTCGGCGACGGCCTGCTCTGCGCGGTGCGCCTCAGCTGATCCGCGCAGCCGCCTCCGGGCGGGCAGCACGCTCTCAGATCCAGATGCCCTTGCCGATGGCGACGACACCGCCGTTGCTCACCGCGAACCGCTGACGGTCGCGCTCGAGGTCGACGCCGATGATCTCGCCGTCGCCGACGACGACGTTCTTGTCGAGGATCGCTCGTCGCACGACCGCACCCTTGCCGATGCGCACACCGGGCATGAGCACGCTGCCCTCGACGGTCGCGCCGTCGTCGACCATGACGTTCGAGCTGAGCACCGAGTTGCGGACCGTGGCGGCCGACAGGATGCTGCCGGCGCCGACGATCGACTCCTGCGCCAGACCGCCCTGCACGAACTTCGCGGGCGGCAGGTTCTCGGCGGCGCCGCGGATGGGCCAGCGCCGGTTGTAGAGATTGAAGATCGGGTGGACCGACACGAGGTCCATGTGAGCGTCGTAGAAGGCGTCGAGCGTACCGACGTCGCGCCAGTAGGCACGATCGCGTTCGGTCGCGCCCGGGACGACGTTGTCGTTGAAGTCGTAGACGTGAGCCTCGCCCCGCTCGACGAGCGCGGGGATGATGTCGCCCCCCATGTCGTGGTCGGAGTCGGGATTCTCCGAGTCGGCCCGCAGCGCCTCGACGAGGACCTTCGTGGTGAAGACGTAGTTACCCATGGACGCGAACGTGACGTTGGGGTCGTCGGGTGTCCCGGGCGGATGAGCGGGCTTCTCGAGGAACTGGGTGATCCTGCCGCTCTCGTCGCTGTCGATGCAGCCGAACGCGAATGCCTCGCTGCGCGGGACGCGGATACCGGCGACGGTGACACCGGCGCCCGACTCGATGTGCTGGCGCACCATCTGCTCGGGGTCCATCCGGTACACGTGGTCGGCGCCGAAGACCACGATGTACTCGGGATCCTCGTCGTAGACCAGGTTGAGCGACTGCAGGATCGCGTCGGCGCTGCCGGTGTACCAGCGTGGACCGAGCCGCTGCTGGGCCGGCACCGGGGTGATGTACTCACCGGTGAAGCCGGAGAGGCGCCAGGTCTGCGAGATGTGCCGGTCGAGGGAGTGCGACTTGTACTGCGTGAGAACGCAGATGCGCAGGTAACCGGCATTCACGAGATTGCTGAGCACGAAATCGATGAGGCGGTATGCGCCCCCGAACGGCACTGCCGGCTTGGCTCTGTCCGCGGTCAGCGGATACAGACGTTTGCCCTCGCCGCCGGCGAGAACGATTCCAAGCACATGGGGCTGGCTCCTCACACGCTTCAACCTATCCCCCGACCCAGGCCGCCGCCAGCGAAGCGCGATCTCGACGCCCTTCGGAGTGTCGGGGCCGGGTGGCCGGAACCTGCGCGGCCCGCTACTTTGAGGCGGTGAGGGTGGCAATGATGACGCGGGAGTATCCGCCTGAGGTGTACGGCGGGGCCGGGGTCCACGTCACCGAACTCGTCGAACAACTGCGTCGACTGGTCGAGGTCGACGTGCACTGCACGGGCGCACCGCGCGATACCGCGTTCGTGCACTCCCCCGACCCGGCACTGCGCGATGCCAATCCTGCCCTGACGACCCTGTCGGCCGGGTTGCGCATGGCGCACGCCGCGGCCGGAGTCGACGTGGTGCACTCGCACACCTGGTACACCGGGCTGGCCGGTCATCTGGCCGCCGAACTCCACGACGTCCCGCACATCCTCACCGCGCACTCCCTCGAGCCCCGACGGCCGTGGAAGGCCGAGCAGCTCGGGGGCGGTTATCGCATCTCCTCCTGGTCCGAGCGCAACGCCGTCCGGTACGCCGACGCGATCATCGCGGTCAGCGACGGGATGCGCCTCGACGTGCTCGACGCCTATCCGTTCGTCGATCCCGCTCGGGTCCACGTGGTGCGCAACGGGATCGACACCACCGTCTGGCATCCGGGCCCGGCCGAGCCCGGCCACGAGTCCGTCGTCACCCGCATCGGTCTCGATCCGGATCGTCCGATCGTCGTATTCGTCGGCCGCATCACCCGGCAGAAGGGCGTCGGGCACCTGATCGCCGCGGCGCACCATCTCGACCCCGACATCCAGCTCGTCCTGTGTGCCGGCGCGCCCGACACCCCCGAGATCGCCGCGGAGACCGAACGGGCGGTGACCGCCCTGCAGGACGCCCGTGACGGGGTGCACTGGGTACGCGAGATGCTGCCCACCGAATCGGTCCGCGAACTACTCTCGATTGCAACGGTTTTCGTCTGTCCGTCGGTGTACGAGCCGCTGGGGATCGTCAACCTCGAGGCGATGGCCTGCGAGACCGCCGTGGTGGCGTCCGACGTCGGAGGCATCCCGGAGGTCGTGCAGGACGGGGTCACCGGGCGACTGGTGCACTACGACGCCTTCGACACCGAGACCTACGAGCGTGCGCTAGCCGATGCGATCGACGACGTCGCGCGCGACCGCGACCGTGCCGCCCGGTGGGGCCGGGCCGGACGCGACCGCGCTGTCAACGAGTTCTCGTGGGCGCAGATCGCCCGCCAGACCGTCGCCGTCTACCAGCAGGTGCTCACGACGCGCTAGGTTCGTCGGCCGTCTCGACCCGTCGCCACGAGGTGACGGTGACCGAGACCGTCACCTCGAACGGATCGGGCAGGGAGGCCAGCAACTCCGCACGCCGGTCGGACGTCACATGATGGGCGGACGGTCCCATCCCCGCGACGAGACCGAGCGCCTCGCACGGGAGTGCGGCCGTGAAGCGCACGTCCGTCCGTCCCGTTCGCTCGAAACGTCCCGACAGCGCGGACGAGAGCCGCTCCGTCTTCCGGTCGTCCACACTCACCATGCCGGGCAACGTGACCAGTTCGCGCAGATGCTCCGAGGTGGGTGTAGCAACGACGAGCGTGCCTCCGGGGACGAGCACGCGATGACTCTCGGCGGCGTTGCGGGGCGCGAACACCGACAGCACGTGGGTGAGCGATGCCGACTTCACAGGCAGTCGTTGCCACGCATCGGCGAGGATCGCTCCGGTCCGGGGATGACTGCGGGCGATGCGCCGCACCGCGGGCTTGGAGACGTCGAGCCCGATGCCGCGCGCCGCCGGCAGGGCGTCGAGCACGGACGCGAGGTACTGCCCCGTACCGGCCCCGACCTCGAGGATCGCAGTGTCGGCGGCTGCGACTACCGCATCGGTGTCCACCGTATCGGCGGTGTCGAGGCATGCGTCGGCCACCGCGCGCCGGATCGGGTCGTAGTGCCCGGCACCGAGGAAATCGGCGCGGGCCGCGATCATGTCGGCGGTGTCGCCGGTGAACGGCGTCGAACCGCCGGCGAGCAGCGACACGTAGCCCTGGCGTGCGACGTCGAAGCTGTGCCCGCGATCGCACACCACGACGTTGTCGTCGAGGTCGAGCGCGGACTCGCAGTGAGGGCACGCGAGAAGATCGATCACGTCGGCGAGCATCGCGCCTCCGATCCTGCTCTCAGGACGACACCGGGCCCCGCGCGCCGAGGAGCGCGGGGCCCGGAGTGCCCTGAGAGGGGCCGATCAGCTGGTGACACTCTTGAGTTCGTCGCCGAGTGCCGCAGCCTCTTCCGGCGTGAGCTCGACGACCAGACGTCCGCCGCCCTCGAGTGGAACCCTCATGACGATTCCTCGTCCCTCTTTGGTTGCTTCGAGGGGACCGTCCCCGGTCCGGGGCTTCATGGCCGCCATCCTCTGCTCCCTCCAAATCTGCACCCGACCGCCGGGCGCGTGGGTTACCGTGTGGTTGCATCGCCGGTCGCGGCGACGCGCACCTTCTCATTCTTCCCTATCCGGAATACGTGCGCGTAGCTGACTCCTGGGTAAGACACTCCTCCGGGTTCTACGAGTCGAGTGACACCCAGCACGATTCGAGGTGATCGTCGACCATTCCGGTAGCTTGCATCAGCGCATACGCAGTGGTAGGGCCCACAAAACGGAAGCCGTGACGCTTCAGCTCACGGGCCATCGCCGTGGACTCCGGCGTCACCGCCGGAATCTCCTCGACCGTCACCGAACGTCGCGCGCGTCGCGGCGGTGCGAACGACCACAGCAGCTCGTCGAGATCGGTGGACAGTTCGAGCACGGCCCGCGCGTTGGCGATCACCGCCTCGATCTTGCGGCGGTTGCGCACGATGCCGGAGTCGGCAAGCAACCTCTCGACGTCGGCCTCCGTGAAGTGGGCGACCGCCTCGACGTCGAAGCCGTGGAAAGCCGCGCGGAAGGCCTCCTGCTTGCGCAGGATCGTCAGCCACGACAGTCCCGACTGGAATGCCTCGAGGGAGAGCCGCTCGAACATCTCGTCGCGGCCGTGGAGCTGCCGACCCCACTCGTAGTCGTGATAGTCGCGGTAGAGCGACGAACCGGGACCGTCGACGGCCCACGGGCACCGCACGCGGTCGTCGGTATCGGTTACGGGCCCCTGCCCGTCGGTATCGGTTACGGGACCCTGCCCGTCGGTATCGACCACGGGACCCTGCCCGTCGGTATCGACCACGGGACCCTGCCCGTCTGCCGTCATCGTGACTCCCCCGTCGACTCCGACGAAGCCCGCTCGGCGACGTTCTCCCCATCGACGTCGGCTGCTCCGACGTCCTCTGCTCCGACGTCCTCTGCTCCGACGTCCTCTGCTCCGCCGCACTTTCCGGTGCCGTCGCCCTTTCCGGTGCCGTCGACCGGCGGCTCCTCTGCGCGGGCCTCGGCGTCGGCGAGGCGGACCCGCAGATCGTCGACCTCGCGGGCGAGACGATCGAGCGCCCAGTCGACCTCGCTCATCTTGTAACCCCGCACGGTCTGTTGGAACCGCAGGTCGCGGATGTCGGTGCCGGTGACGTCGGTGGCCGGCAACACCGTGACGGTGGTGCCCGGAGGCAGCGGCGCCAACGTCTCGCCCCGGCCGAAGACGGCGCTCGCGACGAAGAACAGCACCGCGGCGACGCCCGCCATCACGAGCACGTACAGCAGAACCGTGAGCATGCTCCGATCTTGGCACGAGCGGCCGACACCGGCCGGGACCGGTGCCGGACGGTCGGGTCAGCCGGTGACCGTCGCCATCGGGGGGCGGTCGGTGAGATCGACGGAGGTGTCGAACGGCACGAACGCATCGCCCTCCACCAGGAACTGGGTGAGCGGCGCACCCGAATCGGGGATCCCGCAGCGCGCGAGCATCGTGCCCACGATCTGCCGGCTCATCGCCCCGAGTTCGGACAGCGGCCGGTTGCGGTGCTTGCGGAGCCCGAGGTTGACCTGCGCGATCGCGTGGAGACCGAACCGGTCGTAGGTGTCGAGCAGCAACCCGATCTCCACCCCGTAACCCGGTGCGAACGGGACCGACTCAAGCAGTTCCCGCGTCCCCGCGTACTCACCGCCGAGCGGTTGCAGCACGCAGGTCAGCTCCGGTCGCAGTGCCGCGAGCAGCGGCCGTGCGACAAGCTCGGTGACGCGGCCACCGCCGTGGGCGTCCTCGCCCCCACCGGTGCGCAGCGGGCGCCGGTAGTACCCCTTGACGAGGTGCACACCGTCGCCGAGCAGCAGGGGTCCGAGCAGTTTCGGCACGAAGGCCGGATCGGGATCGATCAGATCGGAGTCGACGAAGGCGATGATGTCGCCGGAGGTCGCCGCGAGCGACCGCCACAGCACCTCCCCCTTGCCGGGGACCGGTTCGATGCCCGGCACCGCTTCCTCCCTGGACATGACACGGGCACCCGCCGCCCGCGCCCGGGTGGCGGTCTCGTCGGTGGAACCCGAATCGAGGACCACCAGTTCGTCCACGAGACCACCGAGCAGCGGGTGGATCGTGTCGATCACACTCGCGACGGTCTCCTCCTCGTTGAGGGCGGGCAGCACCACGGTCACTGTGCGGCCGGCCTTGGCCGCGATCAGCTCGTCGATCGCCCAGGCGGGCCGATCCCAGCTGTTGGCTTCGTTCCACGTGCGTGCAGGTGCACTCATGCCAACCCCCTCACCGTGCGCGCCGGCGGGCGTGTACCCGTGATCGCCGCGACCATGTCGACCACCCGACGTGTGGCTGCCACCTCGTGTACCCGGAACATTCGTGCGCCGGCCGCTGCCGCCAGAGCTGTCGCTGCCAATGTGCCCTCCAACCGGTCGGCGAGTTCGACTCCCAGAGTCTCCCCCACGAAGTCCTTGTTGCTCAGCGCCATAAGCACAGGCCACCCGGTTTTTACAAGAACGTCCACGTGCCGCAACAGAGCGAGTCCGTGATGGGTGTTCTTTCCGAAATCGTGGGTCGGGTCGATGAGGATCGAGTCGCTCGCGACGCCGGCGCGGGCGGCGGCATCCGCGGCCGCGACGACCTCCCGCACCACCTCCCCGACGACGTCGGTGTACCGCACACGGTGCGGGCGGGTGCGCGGGACGGCGCCGCCCGTGTGGGAGCAGACGATGCCGGCCCCGAGTTCCGCGGCGACCGCGACGAGCTCGGGATCGGCACCGGCCCACGTGTCGTTGATCAGATCGGCGCCTTCGCCCACAGCGCGACGCGCGACCTCGCTGCGCCAGGTGTCGACGCTGATGAGCACATCCGGATAGCGCTCGCGGATCGCGGCGACGAACGGCACGACGCGCCGGATCTCCTCGTCGCTGTCGACGACCTCACCCGGCCCGGCCTTCCCCCCGCCGATGTCGACGAGGTCGGCACCCTCGGCCACTGCGCGGTCGACGGCCGCGAGCGCCATGTCGTCCTCGAAGGTCGCTCCCCGGTCGTAGAACGAGTCCGGGGTGCGGTTGACGATCGCCATGACGAGCGCCCTGTCGGTGGCGACGGGGCGCCCGCACAGGGTGGACGGTGCCGGACCGGGACGGGTCACGGGGGTCTGCTCGTCGACATCGGTCGCGGGGCCGCTCATGATCCCATCCTGACATGCTCAGCGACCGGGCAATTCTCCTCGCGCGACGCCGTCGACGAAGCCGTCGAAGATCGGCCGGTAACCCTCGCTGCGACTCGCGAGGACGTACACCTCGTCCTCACCGGTCTCGCTGTAGCCCTGCTTGCGCAGATCGACCTTCCTGCTCTTGAAGGTCGTCGTGTACTCGAGTTCGTCGACGATGCGGACGAACAGCGGAACCGCGTAGTCCGGCAACGCGTCGTGCAGCGACTTCGCGAGCGCCGCTCCGTCGAGCTCGGCGCCCTCCTTCAAGGTGATCGCGGCCATCCCGGTGCGGCCGTCGGCCCCGTCGACCTCGACGCCGTAGACGACGGCCTCGGCGATCGTCTCGTGCGACGACACCGCGGCTTCGACCTGCGTGGTCGCGACGTTCTCGCCCTTCCACCGGAAGGTGTCGCCGAGCCGGTCGACGAACGCGACGTGCATCCAGCCCTGGTTGCGGACGAGGTCGCCGGTGTCGAACCAGACGTCGCCGTCGGAGATCGCGTCGCGGAGCAGCTTCTTCTCGGTGGCCTCGGGATCGGTGTACCCGTCGAAGGGTGCGCGGGAGGTGACCTTCGCGAGGAGCAGTCCGACCTCGCCCTTGCCGACCTTCTTCAACCGGCCGTCGTCGCCGCGACGTGCCTGGCCCGAATCGGGGTCGTACTCGACGACGGCGTAGGGCAGCGGGCAGATGCCGGCGGTGCGCTTCTGGTCGAGCGCGTTGATGAAGGCGATGTTGCATTCGCTCGCACCGTAGAACTCCGCGACGCGGTCGATACCGAAGCGTTCGGTGAACTCGTCCCACAGTTCTGCGCGCAGACCGTTGCCGACGGCGAGGCGGATCCCGTGGTCGGCGTCGTCCTCCCGCGGCGGCTGGTTGAGCAGGTAGCGGCAGATCTCGCCGATGTAGATGAAGGTCGTGGCGCCGTTGCGCTCCGCGTCGTTCCAGAAGTTGGACGCCGAGAACTTCCGGCCGAGCCCGAGCGTGGCGCCGGCGGCGAGCACCGAGGACAACGCGACCGTGAGGGCGTTGTTGTGATAGAGCGGCAGGCAGGAGTACAGGACGTCGGTCCGGCGCAGGCGCACGCCGAGGCTGCCCAGGCCCGACATCGACTTCAGCCACCGGAAGTGCGTCATGCGGCTGGCCTTCGGCAGTCCTGTCGTGCCGGAGGTGAAGATGTAGTAGGCCGTCTCGGACGCTTGCAGCTCCTCGGTGACTGCGGGATTCGACGCGTCGGCGTCGCGGGCGGCGGTGTCGAGATCGTCGAAGCGCAGCACGGTGCGGGCCTGCGGCTCGCCACCGAGAGAGTCGACGGCCTCCTCGCACTCCTCCCCGATCACGAGGGCGGCGCTGTCGAGCAGCGACAGGCTGTGCTCGAGCACCTCACCACGCTGGTTGATGTTGAGCATGCCGGCGGCCGCACCGAGCTTGACCGCGGCCAGCGCGACCAGCAGGGTCTCGGGCCGGTTGCCCATGAGGATGCCCACGACGTCGCCCATGCCGACACCGCGATCGGCGAGCACCGCTGCGTACCGGTTGACCTGCGCGTTGGCCTCGCCGTACCCGATGGAGACTCCCTCGAACCGGATGAAGGGCCGCTCCGGGTGACGCTCGGCGAGCTTCTGGAAGACCGACCCGATCGTCTCGCGGGCGGTCGGCTTCCGGGTCATCCCGGCTGCTCCGCGCAGCACGATGGGGAGATCGGTAGCCATCCGGGGCAGTTTCGAGACGAGTCCGGGCAGGGACACGACGGGGACATTGCCTCGATCGGATCGAGTGGTCACGACAGATTTCCTCACGGCGACGTTGGGGACGGGCGGGCTCGCTCGGGCGACACCCACGGCGTTCCCCCCAACTTACCGAAGAGTAGATAAGCGCGCGGCGAAGTGGAACACCTCAGACCGTCGCGTACGGCGCAGCGCAACGGTCGAGCGCGTCGGCGAGGTCGGTGGTGACCGCGAGACCGTCGAGTGCGCGTTGCGCGACGAAGCCGGTGTCGACCATCGACCCGAGCCAGCCGAGCAGGCCGTCGAAGTGGCCCGTGGGATCGAGCAGGACGACCGGCTTGTCATGCATACCGAGATACCCCGCGGTCCACGTCTCGAACAGTTCCTCGAGGGTTCCGATGCCGCCGGGCAGGGTCAGGAAGGCGTTGGCGCGGTCCTCCATGATGCGTTTGCGCTCGCGCATCGTCTCGGTGACGATCAACTCGTCGGCGTCGACGTCCGCGACCTCGCGGTGCACGAGTGCCTTCGGAATGACCCCGATCGTGTGCGCGCCGGCCGCGCGGGCCGCGTCGGCGACCGCGCCCATCATCGATACGTTGCCGCCGCCGGAGACCAGCTGCCAGCCCCGTCGGCCTATCTCGGTGCCGACAGCGGCGGCGAGTTCGAGGAACTTCTGGTCGACAGGGCCCGACGCGCAGTACACACAGACCGACAGAGCTTCGGTTACCATCCACTCCCGTTTCCGTACAGTTCGTTCTCGTCCTCGCCGCGATGCGCCTCGAGGATGATGTCCACCGTCTCCTCGACGCTGTCGGTGACGAAGAGGAGGTCGAGGTCGGCGGGCGAGATCTTGCCGCCGCGGACCAGGGTCTCGCGCAGCCAGCCCACCAGACCGTTCCAGTACTCCGAACCGAACAGCACGATCGGGAACTGCGTGATCTTGCGGGTCTGCACGAGGGTCAGTGCCTCGAACAGCTCGTCGAGCGTCCCGAAGCCCCCGGGCAGGCACACGAACGCCTGCGAGTACTTCACGAACATCGTCTTGCGCGCGAAGAAGTACCGGAAGTTCAGGCCGAGATCGACCCACTCGTTGAGGCCCTGTTCGAAGGGCAGCTCGATCCCCAGTCCGATCGACAGTCCCCCCGCCTCGCTGGCACCGCGGTTGGCCGCCTCCATCGCGCCCGGACCGCCACCGGTGACGACGGCGTATCCGGCGTGGACGAGTGCGGCGCCGAGCTCGCGGCCGATCTCGTACTCCTCGTGACCGGCCGGGGTGCGCGCCGATCCGAAGACGGTGACGGCGCGGGGCACCTCGGCGAGCGCACCGAAGCCTTCGACGAACTCGCTCTGGATCCGCAGCACACGCCACGGATCGGTGTGCACCCAGTCGGACGGGCCGCGGCGATCGAGCAGCCGCTGGTCCATCGTCGTCGCCTCGCGGGCGAGAGAGCCGCGCAGTTGCACCGGGCCCTGGTGCACGACCTCGCGCCGGGAGCCGCGTTCGGAGGAGGAGTTGTCGCCGGACATGGCGGCCACGTTATCGGGTGAGATAGGAGCGCAGAACGGAGGTCACCTCGGTGATCCGCCCGACCTCGACGTGCTCGTCGCGCTTGTGCGCGAGGTTCGGGTCGCCCGGCCCGTAGTTGACGGCCGGAATCCCCAGCGCGGCGAACCGCGAGACGTCGGTCCAGCCGTACTTGGCCCGGAACTTCCCGCCCGCAGCCTCGACGAGCGCCGCCGCGGCCGGGTTCGACAGTCCGGGCAGCGCGCCGGGTGACATGTCGGTGAGTTCCATCGAGATCGCGAGACCGTCGAAGACCTCGCGGACGTGCGCGAGTGCGTCGTCGGGGCTGCGATCCGGGGCGAACCGGAAGTTCACGTCGAGCGCAGCGGCGTCGGGCACCACGTTGCCGGCGACACCGCCCTCGATGTGCACGGCCGACAGTCCTTCCCGGTACACACAACCGTCGATGTCGACCGACCGTGCCTCGTAGCGGGCCAGACGGTCGAGCACGGGAGCGAGCTTGTGGATCGCGTTGTCGCCGAGCCAGGAGCGCGCCGAATGCGCCCGCACACCGTCGGTCGTGATGCGCACCCGCAGGGTGCCCTGGCAACCGGCCTCGATCTCACCCGAGGTGGGTTCGCCGAGGATCGCGACGTCCGCGTCGAGCCAGTCGCGCAGTTCGGTCTCGATCCGTCCGAGCCCGTTGTACGCGGCCGCGATCTCCTCGCAGTCGTACATCACGATCGTCAGGTCGTGAGCGAGATCGGTGACGGTCGCCGCGAGGTGCAGGAAGACGGCGTCGCCGGCCTTCATGTCGGAGGTGCCGCAGCCCCACATCAGGTCGCCGTCGCGCCGCGACGGCACGTTGTCGGCGATCGGGACGGTGTCGAGGTGGCCGGCGAGCATCACACGGCTGCCGAGTCCGCGGTTCGTCCGCGCCAGGACACAGTTGCCGTTGCGCACGACCTCGAAGCCGTCGGTCTGCTCGCGCAGGGCCGTCTCCACGGCGTCGGCGATGAGCGTCTCGTTCTGCGACACGCTCGGGATGTCGACGAGCGCGGCGGTCAGTTCGACGGGGTCGGCGTGCAGGTCCAGCTGCGGTACGGGCATACCTGCACGATACGAAACGCGCCTGCTCCTCAGACCCCGCACACGATTTTCTCAGGGGGGACACAGGCGCAGGACCGCCTCGCGTACGCTTCTCACCCGTGAGTGCACACGGAGCATCAGCAGTAGGCATCGCGAACATCACGGAGGACGGGACCGTCCTCGACACGTGGTACCCGGCACCCGCCCTCGGCGAGCCGAGCGAAACCGGAACGACGCGACTCGAGGGCACGGACATCCCGTCCGATCTCGCCCTGCTCGCCGGTCACGACGAGGCGCGCGAGGTCCAGCAGGTCGTGGTGCGCACCGACATCGCGGACCTGTCGAAGCCGCCCGTCGACACTCACGACGTCTACCTGCGCCTGCACCTGCTGTCGCACCGTCTCGTCCAGCCGCACGGGCTCAGCCTCGACGGCATCTTCGGCATGCTCGCGAACGTCGTGTGGACCAACTACGGCCCGTGCTCGCTCGAGAACTTCGAGACCGTGCGCTCCCGTCTGCGCATCCGCGGACCGGTGACAGTCTTCGGTGTCGACAAGTTCCCCCGCATGGTCGACTACGTCGTTCCGGCCGGTGTCCGCATCGCCGACGCCGACCGCGTCCGCCTCGGTGCGCACCTCGCGTCCGGCACCACCGTGATGCACGAGGGCTTCGTCAACTTCAACGCCGGCACGCTCGGCAACTCGATGGTCGAGGGCCGCATCTCCGCGGGTGTCGTCGTCGACGACGGTTCCGACGTCGGTGGAGGCGCCTCGATCATGGGCACCCTCTCCGGTGGCGGCAAGGAGGTCATCTCCGTCGGCAAGCGCTGCCTGCTCGGTGCGAACGCGGGCGTGGGCATCTCGCTCGGCGACGACTGCATCGTCGAGGCCGGCCTGTACGTCACCGCCGGTACCAAGGTCACCGGCCCTGACGGCACCGTCGTCAAGGCCGCGACCCTCAGCGGCGCGTCCAACCTCCTGCTGCGACGCAACTCGGTGAGCGGCGCGGTCGAGGTCGTGCCGAACAAGGGCAGCGGAGTCGAACTGAACGCGGCTCTGCACGCCAACGACTGACTCTGCACCCACAACAGATTCGGAACCGAGAAACTGTGAGTGAAACCCAGCGGCCCGCGTCCGAGGCCGAACATCTCGGGAGCGGCCTGAAGGTCCGCCATCTGACCATGATGGGACTCGGCTCCGCCATCGGCGCGGGCCTGTTCCTCGGTTCCGGAGTGGGTATCGCCGCAGCCGGTCCGGCCATCATCGTCTCGTACCTGCTCGCCGGCGTGATGATCATCTTCGTGATGCGCATGCTCGGCGAGATGGGTGCCGCGCTGCCGGTGAGCGGTTCGTTCTCGCACTACGCGCGCATCGGAATCGGCCGCTGGGCCGGATTCAGCATGGGGTGGCTGTACTGGTTCATGCTGATCATGGTGCTCGGTGTCGAGATCACCGGTGCCTCCGCGATCGTGCAGTCGTGGCTGCCGGGCGTACCCCAATGGGTGGTCGCGCTGGTGTTCGTCACCTTCTTCGCGGTGGTCAATCTGGCGAGGGTCGCCAACTTCGGTGAGTTCGAGTTCTGGTTCGCGGCACTGAAGGTCGCGGTCATCCTCGGGTTCCTGGTGATCGGCATCCTGCTCGTGTTCGGTCTGCTTCCGGGCACCGAACCCGTCGGCACCACGCACCTGCTCGGCGACGGCGACGGTTTCGCGCCCAACGGGATCGCCGGTGTCGCGGCCGGTCTGCTCGCGGTGGCCTTCGCGTTCGGCGGCATCGAGATCGTCACGATCGCCGCGGCCGAATCGAAGGATCCGGAACGGTCCATCGCGACGGCCGTGCGCAGTGTCGTCTGGCGGATCTCGGTCTTCTACCTCGGGTCGATCTCGATCATGGTGCTCGTGCTGCCGTGGACCGCGGCGAGCGGTGAGACCTCCCCGTTCGTCTCGGTGCTCGACATCGCCGGCATCCCCTACGTGTCCGGCTTCATGGAACTCGTCGTGGTGATCGCGCTGCTGTCGGCGTTCAACGCCAACGTCTACGGCACCTCCCGCATGGCCTACTCGCTGGCACGCGGCGGCGACGGACCGGCCTGGCTCAGTAAGCTCACCCACCACGGAGTGCCCCGCAACGCGGTGCTCGTCTCGGTGTTCTTCGGCTTCGTCAGCGTGTGGCTCAACTGGCTGCTGCCCGACACCATCCTCGGGATCCTGCTCAACGCGGTCGGATCGGCGCTCATCGCGATCTGGTTGTTCATCGTCGTCTCGCATCTGCGGCTGCGCCGCAAGTTCGAGCGCGAAGGCACCATCCGCCTGCGCATGTGGCTGTTCCCCTATCTCAGCTGGTTCACGCTCGCGATGCTCATCGGCTTCATCGTGCTGATGCTGTCCGACAGCGCGGCCCGGGTCCAGCTCGCGTCGACCTTCGTGCTGTTCCTGATCATCACGGCGCTCGGCTTGCTCTGGCACCGCACCCACGACGACAAGACGGTCAGCCACCCGTCCGATCGGCCAGCGCAGTGAGCACGAGCTCGGTGATGTCGAGCGGATCGCTCGTCCGGTAGCTCACCCCTCCGGTCGCCGCGGCGATCTGCTCGAGGGTTGCGGTGTCCACGTCCTCACCGAGTCCGATCGTCACGATCCGTACCGGCCTGGACGGATCGTTCTCGTTCGAGAGGACCGCGAGCAGTTCGTCCTTCGACATCGCGGAACCGTTGTCGGCGCCGTCGGTCACCACGACGACACTGTTGGCCGCGCGCGGATCGTAGCTGTCCTGCACGTACCGGAAGGCCGCGAGGATCGTGTCGTAGAGCGCGGTGGTCTCGTCGGCCGTACCGGCCATCTGCGCGACGAGCGAGGTGAGCAGGTCGCGTTGGGTACCGTCGTCCACCACCGCATCGAAGCGCCGGATCGGTGCCGCCACGATGTAGTCCCCCGTTGCCTCGGCGCGGTCGTTCGGCAATGTGGCGTAGTCGCTCACTCCCCCACCGAAGAACCACAGGCCCGCTGAGACGTTCCCGGGCAGGACCTCGTTGGCGGCGGTCGCGGCGCGCCGGACCAGTTCGATCCGACTCTCGTCGCCGAGATCACGGTTCATCGACGCGGAGACGTCCACCGCGAACACGGTGCGCACGGGAAGCGCCTGCAACGCCCACACGTTCATCGCCTCCTCGGCGACGGTCTCGTCGTCGAGTTCGAGCACCGGCACCGCTCCCGCACCGCGGCCGTCGGGCAGGGGTCGTCCGCCTCCGTCCCGGAAGCCGTGACGGGTCAGCCTGTCGAGTCCTTCGGACGTGTGCAGCGCGTCGGTCAGCGCCGTGGCGGCCGCCGCCGCGGCGTCGTGCCGTTCTCCACGCGCCGTCACGACCACCGGATAGTCCACGAGCAGCGTCCCGGTGACGGGTACCTCGATGCCCAGTTCGCGCTTGTGGACGCTGCGATAGGTCTCGACCTGCTGTTCGGTGCTCACCACCGTCCCACCATCGGCGACGGTCTCCTCGAGCAAGGTCGATCCGGTAGGTACCTCCTCGTCGCGAACCCCCTCCCGCTCGGCGAGCGGCGCCATGACGGGACGGACCGTGCCCATCGCGACGGGATCGTCGGCGGCCTCGGCCAGCACGGCGCGGATGGCACCTGCCGCGGGACCGGAGCGCAATGGATTGCCGAAGACGAGACCGGGATCGGACAGGGCCTCCTGCCAGTCGGCCGCCGGTTCGACGGTGCCCGGCGCACCCGCGATCACGAGCGGCGTGGTGGCCAGCGGTGTCGACACCGTGCGCACCGGGCCCGTGGCGGTCTCACCCGCCCACGACGCCCACCAACCGCCCGCCGGGAGCCACAGGTCGGGAACGTCGTCGGTCGCCAGTCGCGCCGACACCTCCCCCGGTTCCTGTTCGACGACCTCGAACTCCGTACATCCGGATACCGAGGTCCCCTCGATCACCGGTGCGAGGTCGGCGGTGACCGCCACGGTGTAGCGCTCGGAGTCGTCGCACCCACTCCGCCGCTCCACGAACAGGAAGGCGACGGATCCGGCCGCGAGGACGAGGATCACGGCGACGACGAACCAGCGCGCCCGACCCCCGCCCGGCCGTGCATCCCCACTCACGCCGCCACGACGGCTCGGCGGATCCGACTCGGACGGTCCGGACTCCCCCGCCATGCGTCGGCCCCCTCGTGCTCACTCCGGGTGACGACCCTCGGTCGCCCGAGACCGATGATATAGACCGGCACGCCTCGGGAAGCCGAATCCGACGCGATATCAGCCCTGTTCGGAGCTCTCCAGTTCGAGTCGTCGAGCGATCAGCGCCGCCTGCAGCTGGCGCAGTCCGGAGGGCCGGGTGGGATCGAATCCGGTGAGTTGCGCGACCCGCTTGAGGCGGTAGTCGACAGTGTTCGCGTGGACGTGCAGGGTCTTGGCCGTGAGCTGGCGGCTCAGGTCGTGGGCGATGTGCGTTTCCAGCGTCTCGACGAGTTCGGGTGATTCGTCGAGCGGGTCGAGGACGCGTGCGAGGTGACGGCGCGCCGGTCCGGGCCGCGTGAGCTGGTATTCGAGGGCCAGATCCTGCATACCGTAGGCCCCGACCGCACGGCCGAGCCGTCGCACCAGATCGAGCAGTTCGTGGGCCTGCTTCGCCGCGGTGGGCACCTCCCGGACGGGGGCGTGGACGAGAGCGATCGTGACGGACACGCCCGCGACGGTCTCGATGCGCTGCCGGAATTCCTCGATCGCCTCGGTCGAGGGCGATTCGGGGAGCAGGACGGTGCCGCCCTCGGGGCCGAGCATCGCGAGGTGGCGGCCCTCGCAGATCGCCTCGAGTTCGGTCTCGACCCGGCGCAGGGTGCGCCGCGCGACGACCTCCGGCCGCACGTGCGGATTGCGTTCGTCGGGATGTCGGGTGAGCGAGACCGCGAGCACGGTGTAGGTGTCGGCGAGCACCAGCCCGGAGCGTTGCGCCACGGCCGCGGCGTCCTGCCCGCTCAGCAGCGCGGCGACCAGTTCCTGCGCGGCGACGTCGCGTTCACGGCGGATGGCGTCGAGTTCGGCGACGAAACCGGTGGTCGCGGCGACGGTGACCTTCTCGAGCAGCGCCATCCACAGGCGGGACGCGTCGGCGACGGAGGAGACATCGCCCTCCCGGGCCCGATCGGTGACCAGCTCCCATCCGAGACGGATGCCTTCGTGATAGATCCGGAGCATGTATTCGAGCCGGAAGCCGGCGCGGGCCCACTGGGCTGCGCTGCTGCGCAGGTCGGCGAGTTCCGCGTCGGAGGGTAGTTCTCCGGAGTCGAGGAGATGGATCGCGATGCGCAGGCAGCGCACGGTGACCTCGGTGACGTCACCGCGCAGCGATTCACCCGGTCGCAGCGAACACGGCGCCACGTTGTCGGCGAAGTGCGCCACGAGTTTGCGAGCCACGGCGGGCAGATCGCGCAGCGGAACGGACGCGGGCTTCCCGTCCACCAGGAAGAGCGGAGCGTTGTCACCGTCCCCCCGACGATCGTGCCCGGTCACCCGGACCTGATCCGTTACAGACATCCCTCGAACCCCCATCGAAGTGAGTAGATCTACATACGGTGCAGTAGAGAATCCGCCTCGCAGTGTGACACATGCAACCCCTGTGACCGATTTTCCACGAAGTTCCGGTGACAGGAACCTGCCCGCGGGCGCCCCCCCACCGACCCTGTCAGCCCAGTTTCTTCTTCTGCACCTTGCCCATCGCATTGCGTGGAAGGTCACCCACCACACGCACCTCCCGGGGCCGCTTGTGCACGGAAAGCTGTTGTGCGACAAGGTCGATCAGTTCCGACCCGTCGACTTGGGGGCCGTCGGCGGCGGGCACCACGAACGCGACGATCCGCTGACCGAGGTCGTCGTCGGGCAGGCCCACCACGGCCACCTCCCGCACCGCGGGATGACCGAGCAGAACGGTCTCGATCTCCCCCGCACCCACCCGGAACCCACCGGTCTTGATCAGATCGGTCGACTCGCGACCCACGATGCGGTGGAATCCGCCCTCGTCGACGGCCGCCACGTCGCCGGTGACGAACCATCCATCCTCGGTCCACGCGGCCGCGGTGGCCTCCGGCCTGTTCAGGTAGCCGTCGAAGAGCATCGGTCCACGCACCTGCAAGACGCCGATGCTCTCCCCGTCGTGGGGCACGTCGCGGCCCTGCTCGTCGCGCAGGCGCGTCTCGACCCGGGCCACCGGCGTGCCGACCCAGCCGGGACGGCGCTCGCCGTCGACGCGCGTGCTGAGCGTCAGCATCGTCTCGCTCATGCCGTAGCGCTCGATCGGAACCAGTCCCGTGAGCTCACGCAGTCGTTCGAAGACCGGCACCGGCAGCGGCGCGCTGCCGGAGACGAGCAGTCGCGCGCCGCTGAGCGCGCGGGCGGAGTCCTCGTCCTCGACGACGCGTGTCCACACCGTCGGCACCCCGAAGTAGAGGGATCCCTGCGCTTCGGCGTAGGCCTGCGGAGTGGGCTTCCCGGTGTGGATCAGCCGGCTGCCCACCCGCAGGGCTCCGACCACACCGAGCACGAGTCCGTGCACGTGGAACAGCGGCAGCCCGTGGACGAGCGTGTCGCGCTCGGTCCAGGCCCACGCCTCGGCGAGCGCGTCGATGCCCGCGGCGATCGCCCGGCGGCTCAGCAGCACACCCTTCGGAGCGCCGGTGGTCCCGGAGGTGTAGAGCACGAACGCGATTCGCGCCGGGTTCGGCTCGGGCAGGTGGTGCCAGTCGCGGGCGTGCAGGCGGACCGGCAGGCTCGGCAACTGCGGAACGTCGGGATGCTGCACCTCCGGCGCCGGACCGAGCCAGGCCTGCGCGTCCGAGTCCGTCAGGATGTGGGCGAGTTCGGCGGGCCCCGAGTCCGGTGGCACCGGCACCACGGTCGTCCCGGCGAGCAGGGCACCGGTCACGGCGACGACGGTGGTCGCGCTCGGAGTCGCGAGCACGGCCACCCGATCGGCGCGCGCCACCCGCGCCGCGACGGCGGTGGCCGCGCCGAGCAGACCGCTGCGGGAGAAGGTGTGGCCGTCGATACGGACGACGTCCGGGAGATCGTCGCCGCGCGCGACGGCCAGCGGATTCAGCGAACGAAGCAGTGCAGACACGACAGCCACGATTCCATATCGATGCCGCAGCCTCGCGGGGGCGGTCGGGTGTGGCGGTCAGGTGTGGATGTCGCCGCGCGCCGCGGACATCGATGTCCGCGCCAGATGTGCCGGGGGAAGCACGGTGGCCAGGACCGCGCCCAGCAGCATTCCGATGAGGACGGCCACGCCGTGCGCATCGCCCGCGATCACGAGGACCACACCGAGAAGGAAGGTCGCCGCGGAGGCGACGAGCAGCGAGCGTGTCGCTCCGACGACCGGCCACAGTCCCGCGAGAGTCGCGGCCGCCGCGAGCGTCGCGCCGGTTGTTCCCGCGCCGTCGGACGGGAAGACGAAGGTGGTGAACAACCCCCACAGCACCTGGCCGACCAGGAACAACCCGAGTGCGCGGTACCACCCCCACACCCGCACGATCGCGATGGCGACCACCGCGAGCAACAGCAGGTTCACGACGGTGAGGAGCACGCCGCCGTCCTCGATCAGACCTGCGGTGAGGACACGCCACCACTCCCCCGAGTCCCGGGTGCGGACCGGCTGCCGCCGGAAGACGTCGAGCAGTCCCGGGAAGACCAGTCGCGCGAGCGAGGCCACCGCGACCACCGACCACAGGATCGTCGCCGCGACCGGCGGAGGCCACCAGAACGATCGCGTCGTCGCGTGCGCGGAACTTCCCGCATGGGAGCGTGACGCGCTCACCGCAGCGATGGCCACCACGGCGACGTAGAGCACCCACAGCAGCGGATCCTCACCGGACGAACTCACGGGGCCAATCTACCGGCGAGCTGCTCGCCGAGCGGTGCGCCGGCGCGCTCTATCGGCGCAGTCGGGCAGCGGCGGCGTCGATGGCGTCGTCGGTCGCGGTGAGCGCGATCCGGACGTGCAGGACACCTCCGGGACCGTAGAACTCGCCGGGTGCGACGAGGATGCCGCGGTCGGCGAACCAGTCGACGGTCGCGCGGCATCCCTCACCGCGCGTCGCCCACAGGTACAGGCCCGCCTCCGAATGGTCGACGGTGAAGCCGGCGCCGCGCACGGCCTCGAGGAGCACCTCGCGACGCTTGCGGTACTTCTCGCGCTGCGCGTTCTCGTGTTCGTCGTCGTTCAGTGCCGCGGTCATCGCGGCCTGGATCGGCAGCGGCAGCATCATCCCGGAGTGCTTACGGACCTCGAGCAGGTCGGCGACGAGGTCGGCGTCGCCGGTGACGAAACCGGCCCGGTAGCTCGCGAGATTGGAGGTCTTCGACAGCGAGTGCACCGCGAGGAGGTTGGTGTGGTCGCCCCCGCACACGTTCGGGTGCAGGATCGACAGGGCCTCACACTCCCAGGTGAGCCCGAGATAACACTCGTCGGAGACGACGATCGCGTTGCGGCTGCGCGCCCAGTCGACGACCTTGCGCAGGTGGTCGGGTCCGAGCACCTTGCCGGTGGGGTTCGACGGCGAGTTCACGAAGACCAGCGACGCGACCTCGGGGCCGAGGCGGGTCAGCCCGTCGGCGCGGATGATGCGGGCACCGGCGAGCAGCCCGCCCACCTCGTAGGTCGGGTACGCCAGTTCGGGGATCACGACGAGATCGTCGGCACCGAGGCCGAGCAGCGACGGCAGCCAGGCGATCATCTCCTTGGTGCCGATCGCCGGCAGGATCGCCGAGTCGTCGAGACCGGTGATGCCGTAGCGACGTTCGAGCGCACCCACGGCCGCCCGCCGCAGTTCGGCGGTGCCGTGCGTGGTCGGGTAGCCCGGCTCCTCCGCGACGGAGACGAGCGCCTCCCGGATCACGGGGGCGACCGGGTCGACCGGTGTGCCCACCGACAGGTTGACGATGCCGTCGGGATGCGCCGCTGCCTTCGTTTTCGCGTCGGTCAGGGAATCCCAGGGGAAGTCCGGCAGGCTCTTCGCCACCGAACGGCGGACACGCGTGCTCACGAAAGTTCCACCGGTCCGTTCGTCACTCTTCGCCCATGGGAGGGAGATTCTTGACGAACGGCGGGTCGTAGTCGACCTTGCCGAGCTTCGCGGCGCCCCCGGGCGAGCCGAGATCGTTGAAGAAGTCGACGTTGGCCTTGACGTACTCGGACCACTCGTCCGGGACGTCGTCCTCGTAGAAGATCGCTTCGACGGGGCACACGGGCTCGCACGCACCGCAGTCGACGCACTCGTCGGGGTGGATGTACAGCATGCGACCGCCCTCGTAGATGCAGTCGACGGGGCACTCCTCGATGCATGCCTTGTCCAACACGTCCACGCACGGTTCCGCAATCGTGTACGTCACTGCTGTTCTCCCTGCCTCTCTGTAAGCCCGCCGACCTGCGCGGTCTCGCCCGAGCGGGCACCCTCGGCGCCCACGGTCCTCCAGTATCCCCCGTGCCCGTGCCACACACCGGAGTAAGGGTCCCCTACTTCAGAGTGCAGACCGTCGAGGCGGGTCAGCCCGCGGTGACCGGGAGCTCGATCGGCGTGTACGCGGTGGTCCGTTGGCGCGCCGGCCGCCCGATGCCCTCGGCGATCGCGACCAGTTCGGCGACGGTCTTCTCCGAACCGTGCTGCGAGCCCGCCATGCGCGAGATCGTCTCCTCCATGAGCGTGCCGCCGAGATCGTTCGCCCCGCCCTCGAGCATGGCCTGCGTCCCGGCGACACCCAGCTTGACCCAGCTGGTCTGGATGTTGTCGATCCGGCCGTGCAGCATGACCCGGGCGAGGGCGTGCGCGGCACGGTTGTCGCGCATGGTCGGGCCGGGACGCGACGCGCCGGCCAGATACAGCGGCGACGACTGGTGCACGAAGGGCAACAGCACGAACTCGGTGAATCCGCCCGTGCGGTCCTGGATCCCGCGGATCACCTCGAGGTGGCCGACCCAGTGGTGCGGCTGGTCGACGTGCCCGTACATCATCGTCGAGCTCGATCGCAGGCCCACCTCGTGCGCGGTGGTCACCACCTCGATCCACTCGGCGGTCGGGAGCTTGCCCTTCGTGAGCACCCACCGCACCTCGTCGTCGAGGATCTCCGCGGCGGTGCCCGGGATGGTGTCGAGCCCGGCCTCACGCAGTTCGGTGAGCCAGTCCCGGATCGACGTGCCGCTGCGCGCGACACCGTTGACGATCTCCATCGGCGAGAACGCGTGGACGTGCATCGACGGCACCCGCGCCTTGACGGCGCGGACGAGATCGGCGTAGCCGGTCACCGGCAGTTCCGGATCGATACCGCCCTGCATGCACACCTCGGTGGCGCCGGCGACGTGCGCCTCCCACGCCCGGTCGGCGACCTCGCTCGCCGAGAGGGTGAACGCGTCGGCGTCGCCCTTGCGCTGCGCGAAGGCGCAGAACCGGCAGCCGGTGTAGCAGATGTTGGTGAAGTTGATGTTCCGGTTGACGACATAGGTGACGTCGTCGCCGACGGTGTCGCGGCGCAGCTGGTCGGCGAGCGCCACGAGTGCTTCGAGACCGGCGCCGTCGGCGTTGGCGAGGGCGATGTACTCCGCTTCGGTGCAACCGCCCGGATCCCGTTCGGCGGAGCGCAGCGCCGAGAGCACGTCGCTGTCGAGCCGCACCGGTGCTGAGGCGCCCAGCTGGAGCACCTGTTCGCGGACGGTCTCCCAGTCGCCGAAAGCGCTCCCGAGATCGGACCGGTGCTCGGTGTTGCGTCCGGTCACGTCGATCTCGGAGTTCAGATCGACGCGACCCGACGACTCCCAGTCGATGTCGGGTTCCTGCCAGGGCAGTCCGGACGGGATCACCTCGCGCGCGAGGCCCGTGGCCGGATCGGCGAGGGCGTGCACGTGCGCGGTGATGCGCGGATCGATCCACGGCTGCCCGGCGAGCACGTACTTCGGCTGCGCGGCGATCCGCTCGGTGAGCTCGAAGCCGGCCTCGGAGCTCAGGCGCGCCAGGGTGTCGAGATTCGGCCAGGGCCGTTCGGGGTTGACGTGATCGGGCGTCAACGGCGAGACACCACCCCAGTCGTCGACCCCCGCCCCGAGCAGCGCGCGGCACTCGTCGAGCGAGACGAGATTCGGCGGGGCCTGGATGCGCATTCCCGGCCCGAGGACGAGCCGCGCGACGGCGATCGCGGCGAGGAACTCGTCGAGATCGGCGTCGTCGTGCTCGCGCATCGCGGTGTCGTCCTTGGCGCGGAAGTTCTGGACGATTACTTCCTGGATATGACCGAATGCCTTGTGCGACTTACGGATCACGTGGATCGATTCGGCACGCTCGGTGAAGTCCTCACCGATGCCGACGAGGATGCCGGTGGTGAACGGCACCGCGAGTCGGCCCGCGTCGGTGAGCACCCGCAGCCGCACCGCCGGATCCTTGTCGGGGCTGCCGTAGTGGCACTGCCCCTTCTCGGTGAACAACCGTTCGGAGGTGGTCTCGAGCATCATGCCCATCGACGGGGCGACCGGCTTCAGCCGCGAGATCTCGGCCCAGCTCATCACCCCGGGATTGAGGTGCGGCAGCAGACCGGTCTCCTCGAGGACGCGGATCGCCATCGCTCGCACGTAGTCGAGGGTGGAATCGTAGCCGCGCTCGTCGAGCCACTGCTTCGCTTCGGGCCACCGGTCCTCGGGCCGGTCGCCGAGTGTGAACAAGGCTTCCTTGCAACCCAGTTCGGCTCCCTGACGGGCGATCTCGAGGATCTCGTCGGGTTCGAGATACATGCCGTGCCCCTCGGCGCGGAGCTTGCCGGGGACGGTGACGAAGGTGCAGTAGTGGCATCGGTCCCGGCACAGCCGGGTGATGGGGACGAAGACCTTGCGCGAATAGGTGACCGTGCCGGGTCGACCCTCCGCGAGAAGGCCGGCATCGCGCACCCGCGCCGCCGACGCACAGAGATCCTCGAGATCGGCACCCCGGGCCTGCAGCAGGACCGCCGCTTCGTCGACGTTCAGTGCGACCCCGTCGCGAGCCCGACGCAACGCTCGACGCATTCCCGAGGGAGTCGCCGTGGATCGGTGCGCAGCGCCGGGACGCACGGTGGGGGTCGGGAGCATCGCGGACTGCGGGGTGTCGTCTGCGGAATCGGTCATGGGCCCGATCATGCGCCTACGAGCACCCCCATGCCACTTCGGGGTCTATCCGCGCGGGTAGTCGTCGTCCGCCGGGACTTCGCGGGACTGCTCGTAGGTGTCTGCCGGGTCGGCTTCGAGGGGCACGTCCGAAGGCAGGTCGTCGGCAGGATCGTCGTAGACGGGAATGGCCTGCTCGAGCCGGTCGGCCTCGGAATCGTTGTCGGACTGGATCTCGATGCCGAGCGCATTCGACTCCGTCATTGCGATCTCCTCCTGATAGGGCCCGATCGTGAGATCGGATCGGGCGAGTCCGGCCGGGTTCTACGGATCCCAGCCTAGCGTGGAACCGGACACGGGGCCCGATGGAGCAGGAGGTGCGGGTGGAGGACGACGAGAGTTCGCCGGCGGGGTCGGCCGACAACACGGCAGCGACGAGCGTGGTGATGAGGGAACCGTCGTGGCGGCCGAGCCCGAAGGCGCGTGTGCTGTGGGCCGTGAGTGCAGCGCTGATGTGGTTGCCGCTGGTCGTCGCGCAGGTCGTGTGGGTGCTCGTCACGCCGGTGGGCGCCGGGTGGCACGTCGCCGCCGCGGCCGCGACCGTCGTCCTCGGTGGACTGCACGTCGCGGTGGTGCCGGTCTGGCGATACCGCGTCCATCGCTGGGAGATGGACGAGACCGCGGTCTACACGCGTTCGGGTTGGTGGACGCAGGAGCACCGCATCGCACCGATCTCCCGGATCCAGACCGTCGACACCGAGCGTGGACCGCTCGACCGGTGGCTCGGCCTGACCACCGTCACCGTCACCACCGCCTCGGCGGCGGGTGCGGTGGAGATCGTCGGGCTCGACAGCCGGGTCGCCGACGAGACCGTCGCTCGCCTGACCGCACTCGCGGCGAGCTCGGAGACGGACGCGACATGAACGACGCCCTCGTGGCCGGGACGGACGAGGAGGTGCCGTGGTCGCGTCTCGATCGCCGGATGCTGCTGATCCACCCGATCGAGGAGATCCTGCGCCTGCTGCCCGTCCTCGCAGGCTCGTTCGTCATCGGGTCCACCAGCGGCAATCCCGTGTGGGGCCTCGCAGCGACGGGCGTGCTCGTGCTGGTCGGTCTGCTGCGCTGGTTCACCACCACCTACCGCGTAGGACCAGAGCACGTCGAACTCCGCCGCGGCCTGCTGCAACGACGCGAGTTGTCGATCCCCCGCAGCCGCATCCGGTCGGTGGACGTCGAGCAACGCCTCCTGCATCGCGTGCTGGGCCTCGCGGTCGTGAAGATCGGCACGGGTCAGAGCGGGGGCGCCGATCGCAACCGGTTCGAACTCAACGGCCTTCCGATCGCAGCAGTCCCCGAGCTCCGTGCCGTTCTCCTGAGGGGTGGGCAACAGGACGACGTGCCGGTCGAGACGACCTCGACCGCTGCCGTCACCGAGCGTCAGCTGGCGCGATTCGACCCGGCCTGGGTGCGCTACGCGCCGTTCTCCACGACGGGACTGCTCGCCGTCGCGGCCGTCGCCGGTGCCGCCTTCCAGTTCGGGCTCGGCCGGTGGATCGCCGAATCGCAGGTCGTCCGCCGCGCGGTGGAGACCGCGGAAGACCTCGGCCTGGTGGTCGCGCTCGTGATCCTCGTGCTGGTCGTCGTGCTCGTCGCCAGCCCGGCCGCGTGCGTGCGGTACCTGCTGCTCTACGGCGATCTGCGGGTGACCGACGACCAACGGGTCCTGCGCATCGCGCACGGCCTGCTCACGACCCGTCACACCACCCTCGACCGGGCGCGGCTACGCGGGATCGCGCTGCACGAACCGCTGGCGCTGCGGCTCGTCGGCGCCGCACGGCTCGACGCCGTCATGACGGGCAGAACCGCGCAACAGGGCGGTTCGTCACTGGTCCTGCCGTCGGCGCCCGACGGGGAGGTCCGGCGGGTCGCGGCCGAGGTGCTCACCGGGGGGCTGCCGCTCGACGTTCCGCTGCGCAGTCACGGTCCCCGTGCCCGGCGTCGCCGCTACACGCGGACGCTGTGGCCGGTGGCCGTCGTGGTCGCCGCCGGGCTCGTCGCCCTGAGCGTCACCGACCGGCACGTGCCGTTCGCCGTGATCGCCACGGTGGTCGTGGTGCTGGTCGCGGGGGCGTGCGCGCTGGCGCAGGACCGCTACCGGGGTCTCGGCCACGCCGTCGTCGACGGACATCTCGTCGCCCGCAGCGGTTCGATCGACCGGCAGCGCATCTGTCTCGATGCGGACGGTGTGATCGGCTGGACGGTGCGGCAGACCTTCTTCCAGCGCCGTGCCGGTCTCGCGACCGTCGTCGCGGCGACGCCGGCGGGGGCGGGACGCTACGAGGTGATCGACATCCCCGTGGACGAGGCGTGGGCGCTTGTCCAGGAGGTCACACCGGGTATGGGAGAAGCATGGATCGACCGATGAAGCCGACATCCGGCAAAGGCCCCCTGCACGGCACTCCCCCGGCGACGCTGGCCGAGCTCGACGACGCGCTCGTCGACTGCCACGCGTGTCCGCGGCTGGTCGCATGGCGTGAGCAGGTCGCGCGGGAGAAACGGGCGGCCTTCCGCGACGAGGAGTACTGGGGCCGGCCCGTCCCGGGCTTCGGCCCGGCCGATGCGTCCCTGCTGATCGTCGGGCTGGCGCCCGCCGCGCACGGCGGGAACCGCACAGGACGGATGTTCACGGGCGACCGGTCGGGCGACGTGCTGTACGCGGCCCTGTACGACGCGGGACTGGCGTCGCAACCGACCGCGACGCACATCGGCGACGGCCTCGAACTGTTCGGCACGCGCATCACGTCGCCGGTGCACTGCGCGCCACCGGCCAATCGCCCCACGGTCGTCGAACGCGACACCTGCCGGCACTGGCTCGAACAGGAACTCGACCTGCTCTCCCCCACGCTGAGGTCGGTCGTCGTGCTCGGCGGGTTCGGGTGGCAGGCACTACTGCCGGTCCTGTCGGCGGCGGGGTGGACGATTCCGGTTCCCCGCCCCAAGTTCGGGCACGGCGCACATGTGCTGCTCGCTGCCACCGAGGCGCGGGAGCACCCGTTGCACCTGTTCGGTTGCTATCACGTCAGCCAGCAGAACACCTTCACCGGCCGGTTGACGAAGGAGATGGTGACCGAGGTGCTCAGGGACGCGGCGCGGGCTGCGTCCCTCCCACTGCCTGGGTGATCTCCCTGATGCGGGCCGAGAACAGGTAGCCGCCGGGGGGGGCGAGCGCGGCCACGGGCAGCAGCAGGGTCCGCCAGTCGCCGAGCGCGAGCTGGTCGCCGCCCGGACCGCCCACGAGGCAGACGAGGAAGACGACGGCCCAGGCCAGCAGCGGCAGGGTCGCGCTGCGCAGGGATCCGGTCTCGGCGCGGAGGGCCATCACCAGCAGCAGGTTGACGAGGCCGGCCAGCAGGATGGTGATCGGGAAGGGCACTCCGGCGATGTACACGCCGAGATAGAAGACCGACAACAGGGCGCACAGCGCACCGTCGAGCACGAGCAGCGCGACGAGCCCCCGGCGGGGTTGGACGTCCACCGGTGACGCGAGGGGTGCAGCGGTTGCTGGATCGACCGTCATGCTTCGATGGTGCGCTACCGGACGCGCCCGAGCGCAACCGGGGTCCGCGGAACCATCCGCGACCCACGCACGGGACGTCAGGGAACCGGCGGGGATCCGAGCATGGTGAGCAGCGCGCTCTGCTGGTCGGCGAAGGAGTACAGAGCGTGCCAGTAGTCGGCCCGGATCTCGTCGGCGTACGGCCTCAACGACTCCACGAACGCGACGATCTGGTTCTGGACGGACCAGTTGTACATCGACAACCCCCTGACGGTGTGCCTGCGTGGTACGCGAGGCCGGGTGACGCGAACCACCCACAGCCTCATTGATGACTCGGGTCACACTAGCCGATGCCGGAGAAGAGGTCGTCCTCTCGTCCTGTGGAGTCGGTCAGGCCGAGCTGCCCGCGCACGAGCACGAAGTGCTCCTGGTCGAAGACGGGCTGGGCGACGAGGTTGGAGAGCACGAACTGCTCGCCGTCCTCCGCGACCAGCACCTGGGTCGTGTGCGCGGTCATCGCGGTCCGCTTCGCGTCGAGAACCGAGCGGACGTCGACGACGGTGGTGACCTCGTCGTCGGGCACGCTCGGCAGTTCGCCGGCCTCCGGTCGGCGCCAGCCGTCGGGCAGCGTGCCCATGGCGGCGATGCCGCGTTCGAGCGCGGACCGTTCGGCGACGGTCCAGTACACCTTCGCGGGGGTCCACGCCGCCCCGGCGGACGGATAGTCCTCGGTGCCGGCCGCTTCGACGGCCGCGGTCACCCGTTCGTGCACCGCGATGTGGTCGGGATGCCCGTAGCCACCGAACGGGTCGTAGGTGACGACCACGTGCGGACGCGTCTCGCGGATCACGGCGACGAGCGCCTCGATCGCCTCGTCGCGGTCGGCGTTGACCCAGGCGCGAGGATTGTCGGCGGACGGGGTGCCCGCCATCCCGGAGTCGCGCCAGTGCCCGGCACCGCCGAGAAAACGCGGTCGCTCGACGCCGAGCGCGTCGAGCGCCCGGGTGAGTTCGAGGATGCGGTATCCGCCGAGCTGATCGGCGCGGTCGGCGGTGAGCTGGGCCCACTCGTCGCCGATCACTTCGCCCTCCTCACCGAGCGTGCAGGTCACGACGGTGACCTCGGCGCCCTCGGCGACGTACCGGGCGATGGTGCCGCCGGTGGTGAGGGTTTCGTCGTCGGGATGGGCGTGGACGAGCAGAAGTCGTCGATCCGCAACGTCGGGGAGAGCTCCCGGAGCATCGGTCACGGTGTGGTCCTTCCCCACAGATGGGCGTCGCCGAGAATACCGGTGGCGACGGCGGCTGTCAGCGAGACGTTCTCGACGCCCGGACCGGCGGCGACAACGGCCCGGTCCTGCAGGATCGGCAGATTCACCGCGAGATCCCACAGCCTGGCCTGCGCGTCGGCGACGACCTTCGCCGGGTCGGTGGTGCCGTTCAGTGCAGCGAGCAGATCGGGTTCGAGACCGGGATCGCACGCACCCGAGAGGTTGCTCGGAGCCTCGAGCTGCGCTGCGAGCGCATCCTCACGTTCCTCGACGTCGTCCTCGTCGAGCGTGGTGGTCGCGGGGTCCGACGACTGTGCCGCCTCCGCCGTCCCGGGGGCGTCGGGCTGCGCCGGGAGGTCGGACTCGGGCACGGTCGGCAGGTCCTCCCCCGCCACGGTGGGTGCTGCGGCCACCGGGACGCATCCGAATCGGGACAGCGCGGCGGTGGCAAGGTCTCCACCGGCACGCATCCAGCCGACGACCGCGTGCACGGTGCCCTCGACGAGGGCTTCGCCGTACAGCTCGTCGGGGGGAAGTTCGTCGACCGATGCGTCGATCCCGGCGCCACGCCACAGGTCGACGGCGGTGCGTGCGACGGCGCGCGCGGTCTCGTCACCCTCCGGCACCCCCACGACCAGCGTCAACGGCACGCCGGCCCGGGCCAGGGTGCCCTCGGGCAGGGCCGGCCCGTCGGGGGTTCTCGGTCCGGGAGTCGCGCTCGTCGGCGCCGCCGTCTCGGATGCCGCCGTCTCGGATGCCGCCGTCTCGGATGCCCCTGTCTCCGGTGCAGCGGCCTCCGGCGCTTCGGGGCCGGGTGCGCCGGGGTCCGTCGGGACCGGGGGCACCGCAGGCGGGACGGGTAGATATCCGGCCTCGGCGAGACGTCCGAGGGCCTGCTCCCGGGACAGACGCGCCGGCATCGTGTCGGTGTATCCCGGATCGGACGGCGCGAGCACCTGGGCCCGCGCCCGCACGACCCCGGTGCTGTTGGCCGTGGCGACAAGTCCGAGCAGCTCGGGGTCGAGCAGGTCGAGCATGCCTCGCCGGACGACCGGGTCGGCGAGTTCGGCGGTGCGCGTGTTGAGGGTCAGATCGAGGGTGCGCGGCTGGAGCTGGACGCCGGTCCGCACACCCGGCACGGCGGCGAGCTGCGCCTCGAGAGCGACACCGCCCGCGCTCTGGACCACTTGGGCGTCGTCGCTGCGCACCGATTCGGTCACCTGGGCGTCGGTGCCGGCGCGGCGCATGATCAGTTCGTCGGGTCCGGCCGGGGTGCCCCAGAACCGGTCGTTGCGTTCGAGCAGCACCTCGGCGCGCCCCCGATCGACGTTGTCGACGTGGAATCGCGCGCCGGACACGGGAATCGTCTCGGACAGGCCGGTGGAAAAGCCACCCGGAGTGTCCTTGACCAGGTGGGCGGGCAAGAGATTCGTGAACAGTTCGCGCCAGGCCGGATACGGCTCGCGCAGGGGGACGGTGACAATCTTGCCTCCGCCCGACGATCGGATGTCGTCGATGAGGCGGTAGCCGGCAGGATCGACGACGCCGGGCTGGGTGATCATCTGCCGCCACAGATACCGGAAGTCCTCGGCAACGATCGGCGCTCCGTCCGACCACTGGGCCTCGTCGCGCAGGCGGTAGGTGATGGTGAACGGCGCCTCGTCGGTGACCTCCGCGGACAGCAGCAGCGAGTCGTCCGGAACCCACAGTGCTGCAGCGGGATTCTCCGGATCGGGCACGGCCCGGAAGGCACTCGGGAGCACGAGTTCGGCAACGGCGTTCGCGACGGGCGACTGGTCTGCGAGCAGGTGGGGGTTGAAGCCCGAACCGACCTCGTCGATCGCGACCACCACCGTGCTGCGCTTCGGAGCGGGAGCCGGGGTCGTGGTCGGCTCCGTCTGCTCGATGGGCGGCGGCGGGTCGGCGGTGCAACCGGTGAGGACCAGCGCAGTCACAGCCAGGCCGGCCGTCGCCCCGATCAGTCGGCGACGAGCGCGCGTACGCGACACTCGGGCTCCTTCCGTGAGGCAGGTGGTACGTGGGTGGCCCCGGCCAGCATGCGCTCGCCGGGGCCACCCCACACCTGGACTACTTGTTACGGGCCTTCTCCCGCGACCGCGCACGCGCACGGTCGGTCTGCGAGAGGTGCAGCTTGCGCACGCGCACGTCCTCCGGCGTGACCTCGACGCACTCGTCCGCAGCACAGAACTCGAGCGCTGCCTCGAGGGTCAGCTCGATCGGCTTGGCGAGGGGCTCCATCACGTCGGCGGTCGAAGAGCGCATGTTGGTGAGCTTCTTCTCGCGGGTGACGTTGATGTCGAGGTCCTCGGCGCGCGGGTTGATGCCCACGACGTGGCCCTCGTAGGTGTCGCTGCCCGGTTCGACGAAGAAGGTGCCGCGGTCGGCGAGCTGGATCATCGCGAACGGGGTGACCGAGCCTGCACGGTCGGAGACGAGCGAACCCGTGTGGCGGGCGCGGATCTCGCCGGCCCACGGCGCGTAACCGTGGAAGATGGCGTTCGAAATGCCGGTGCCGCGGGTCTCCGTGAGGAAGTCGGTACGGAAACCGATCAGACCGCGCGACGGGATGATGAACTCCATACGAACCCAGCCGGTGCCCTGGTTGGTCATCTGGACCATCTTGCCCTTGCGGTTCGCGAGCAGCTGGGTGATGGCGCCGAGGTGCTCCTCGGGGCTGTCGATGGTCAGCTCCTCGTAGGGCTCGTGGAGCTTGCCGTCGATGGTGCGGGTGACCACCTGCGGCTTGCCGACGGTCAGCTCGAAGCCTTCACGGCGCATCTGCTCGACGAGGATGGCGAGGGCGAGTTCGCCTCGGCCCTGCACCTCCCACGCGTCGGGGCGTCCGATGTCGAGGACGCGCAGCGAGACGTTGCCGACGAGCTCGGAGTCGAGCCGCGTCTTCACCATGCGAGCGGTGAGCTTGTGGCCCTTGACCCGGCCGACGAGCGGCGAGGTGTTGGTGCCGATGACCATCGAGATGGCCGGCTCGTCGACGGTGATGCGCGGCAGCGCCACCGGGTTCTCCGGATCGGCGAGCGTGTCGCCGATCATGATCTCCGGGATGCCGGCCACGGCGACGATATCGCCGGCGACCGCGACCTCGCCCGGCTGCCGCTCGACACCGACGGTCTTGAGCAGCTCGGTGATCTTGACGTTCTTGACGCCGTCGGCGTGCATCCACGCGACGGTCTGGCCCTTGCGCAGCTCACCCTGGTGGATGCGCAGCAGCGCGAGACGACCGAGGAACTCGGAGGCGTCGAGGTTGGTGACGTGGGCCTGCAGCGGCGCCGACGGATCACCCTTGGGTGCGGGGATGCACTCCATGAGGACCTCGAAGAGCTCGTCGAGGTTCTCGGCGTCGGGGACCTGGCCGTTCTCGGGCTGCTTCTTCGAGGCCTTGCCCTCACGACCGGAGGCGTAGAGGACGGGCAGCTCGAGGGCGAGCTCGGCGGCTTCGGCGGCCTCGTCGTCGAGGTCGGACGCGAGGTCGAGCAGCAGGGTCTGGCTCTCCTCGACGACCTCGGCGATGCGGGCGTCCGGGCGGTCGGTCTTGTTGACCACGAGGATCACCGGCAGCGACGCGGCGAGCGCCTTGCGGAGCACGAAGCGGGTCTGCGGCAGCGGGCCCTCGGAGGAGTCGACCAGCAGGACGACGCCGTCGACCATGGACAGGCCGCGCTCGACCTCACCGCCGAAGTCGGCGTGGCCGGGGGTGTCGATGACGTTGATGACAGTGACGGTGCCGTCCGGGTGGTGACGGTGCACCGCGGTGTTCTTCGCGAGAATGGTGATGCCCTTCTCGCGCTCGAGGTCGCCCGAGTCCATGACCCGGTCGACGAGTTCCGCACGTTCGGCGAACGCGCCCGACTGGCGCAACATGGCGTCGACGAGAGTGGTCTTTCCATGGTCGACGTGCGCCACGATGGCGACGTTCCGAAAATCAGCGGTGCTCACGCGATAGCTCTCCTGGCTGTAGTCCGGCCACACGGCACTGGACCCGGTCGGCACCTCGCCCGTACGGCGTTCGTCTCGATGGCCGCGACGCGAGATTGCGAGCTACCTGCCCCGTCCGATTCTCGGCGTGCAGGCACTGCGGCCGTCAATACACTTTACAGGCCGTTCGTCGGTCGCCGCTTCTACCTCATCAGATACCCGCAGGTCGGCGACGATCGGGGTGACGCTCGACACTCCCCCAGGAGACGTAACCGCCGAATCCGGCACCACATGCACCCCTGGGTCCGTGAGTAAGGGGATGCTAACCTTCGCCCGCCGGTGATTCGCCGCGCGCAGGACCGTGGAAGGCAGGCGGGACGTATGGGGAAGGTGAAGGCGAGCAAGGTCGCAGGCCTGAAGCCGAAGAAGAAGTGCTGCCGCAAGAAGACGCGGTGCCTCAAATGCCCCGTCGTCGTCATGCGCATGAAGAAGGTCGAGAACGACGGGCTCAGCAAGAAGGAACTGCGCAAGTATCTCGACAAGGCCCGCGCCGCCTGACCACCAGGCATGCGCCGTATGACCTCAGCGCCGCAGATGTTCGCGTAGATCGGGAATCCACGCACGATCGGCCGGGACGAGATCGACCTCCCCGAGTTCGTCCGCGTCGACCCACCGCAACGCCGCGTGGTCCAGCGGCTCGGGATCACCCGAGACGAGTTCGACCCTGTAGGCACACAACTCGCGACCTCCGGCCAACGGCACCGCGACCCCCAGTCGCTCCGCACCGCGCACCTCGACACCGAGCTCTTCCCTCAGCTCCCGCACGAGCGCCGCCTCCACGCTCTCCCCCGGTTCCGCCTTGCCTCCGGGCAACTCCCACAGGCCCGCGAGGTCGACGGGCCGCGTGCGCTGGGCGAGCAGCACGCGTCCGTCCCGGATGACGGCGCCGGCCACGACGTGCCCGTCGGGCGCCGGTGTACTCGCGGACGATGTGCTTGCAGACATGACGTGCATCGTCCCAGAATGAGTCATGTCCCAGCTGCTGACGGACGGAGAGATCGACGCCGCGCTGGCCGAGTTGCCGCACTGGCACCGCGCGGGACAGTCGCTGGTCCGCACCATCGAGGCGCCCACCTTCCCCGACGCGATCGCACTCGTCGACCGGGTGGCCGTCGTCGCCGAGGAGGCGAATCACCATCCGGACATCGACATCAGGTGGCGGAAGGTGACCTTCGCGTTGAGCACGCATTCCGCCGGTGGCATCACGGAGTCGGATCCGGCTCTTGCGCGTCGGATCGACGAGGAGGCACGGCGCTCGGGTCTGTAGTCACCCGTTCGTCCTGCCCCTCACGTCCCCGGGCTGCGAGGATCACGACGACGTAGACGGCGAGGACACCGACCACGTTGACGGCGCCGAGCCAGGCGAGCGGAGCGGGACGTTCGACATCCCAGATCGAGTTCTGCGCCGTACTCAGTACCCACGGAACGCCGATCAGCGTGACCGCGGCCCAGCACGCGGCGACGATGCGGGCTCCGAGCGACCGCGCCAAGGGTCCGTAGAGAAGCCACAGCAGCAAAGGGACCACCCACACCCAGTGGTGGACCCACGAGATGGGCGAGACGAGCAGACCGAACAACTGCACGATCAGCAGCGTGCCGAGACGGTCGCGCGTTCCGTCGGGCAGCGGTTCCAGCGACCGCCACGCCGCGAACGCGAGGACCGCGCAGACGACGACGCCGACCAGCCACACCGGCCCGAGTCCGACGTCCTCACCCGCGAGACGACCCAGCGCTCCGCGCAGCGACTGGTTCCACACCGACACGACCGGCCCGATCCGATCCGCGTCGCCGAAGAGGGACCCGAAATAGGTGGCGGCTTGGGAGCCGAGCACGAGCAGGCTCACCAGGACGGTCCCCACGAAGACGACCGCGGAGAACACCGCCTCGCGCCAGCGTCGCTGCGCGAGGAAGTACAGGCCGGTGATGGCGGGCGTGAGCTTGATCCCGGCGAGCACGCCGACGAGCCCACCCGACAGCCACCACCGGGAACTGCGGGCCGCGAGCATCACGCCGAGGACGAGAAAGACGTTGATCTGGCCGTAGTCGAGGGTCGTGCGTACCGGCTCGGTCCATATGCCCGCAGCCGTCCACAGCATCGCGACACCGACCCACGACCGGCTCCGTGCCCGCGCGTCCACGACGAGTTCGAGCGAGATCCACACGACGGCGAACAGCGCCGCGACCGTCAGCAGCTGCCAGGCCACGCCCAGGATCCCGAACGGGATCAGGTGCAGGGGCAGGAAGACGAGCGCGGCGAAGGGCGGATAGGTGAACGGCAGGGGGAAGTCGGGGGTGTCCTCCGAATAGGTGAACCCGTAGAGGTCGCCCTGCAGCAGAGCGGCCGATCCGTCGACGTAGACGTGCAGGTCGACGAGGTTCATGCCGTTGGGAGTGATGAATCCCCAGGCGATCCGGACGACGACGGACAGCGCCAGTAACGCCGCGCACCACCACATCCGGTGCGAAGGAAACCCTCGTGGCACTGCGGTGCGGCCTCTCCCGTCGAACGTCCGTCCGGTGAACCGGACCCGGCGAAGGAGATTACCGTTCCGATAGGCATGCAAACGAACCGGAGTTCACTCCCGTAACGATTTCATCTACAGTCACAATCTTCTCAGGTCGAACGCGTTATGTTCGACAGGATCCGAGGGACGGAACACCCCGTGGTTAGAATCCCGAACCAGCGATGGGCGCGCCGTTCCGAAACGGCAGGCTTGTCCCGTGTGCGGGGGGGCCATAGAGTGTCTCCTCGAGCCGTCAGCATCCGGTCGTTCGTCCCGAACAACCGGATGCTTCAACGACAAGGATGGGGAACAGTGCTTCGTACTCGAGGAATGCGACGGGCGCTCACGCTGTGCGCACTCGCCGCCACCGCGGGATTGGCCGTGCCTACGCAGGCCGTCGCGCAACCGGCGCCACCCGTACTGCCGGACCTGGCAGGGCTCGTCGAACTGCCCCAGTTCGAGATTCCCGCTGATCTTTCCGTAGAGTCGTTGACCGACCTGCTCGCCGGGGTCCGGGCGAACCCCGAAGAGGCCGAGGCCCTGGCTTCCCTCGCGCCCGCGATCATCGGTGCGGCCGCGGCCCCCGCCGATGTCGCCGACGCGGCCGACGGCAAGAACGACCTGCTGGCGCAGGCCAAGGAACTGCTCGCGAACTCCGAGCTCCCCGAATCGGTGAAGAGCACGCTCCAGCGCGTCATCACCTTCCTCGATGGCAGCGGCGGCGGCGGACCCGAGATCCCCGAGCCCGGCGCCGTGGTGATCTCGCAGTTCCTCTACCCGACTATCGGCAAGGGCTGCATCGGCGACAGCCAGGACTCCGTGGGCACCGCCCTCGCGGTCGCGGGTCCGTCGCACCTTCCCCCTCCCGGACCGGGCGCAGGCCAGACCGGCTTCGTCTTCACCGCGCTGGGCACCGCACCCGCTGCCGGCGAACAGCAACAGCCGCTCACCCTGAGCTGGGTCAACGTCTCCAACGGACGCACGGGCACGCAACCGCTCACCAACGACGCGAAGATCAACCCCGACGGCCCGACCACGCTGAGCGCGATCGCCGACACCGGTTCGGGTCAGGTCCTTGCCGTGATCTCCGGTGGAATCACCACGCAGGACGAGGGCGCCGATCCGCGTTCGTGCACCTTCCTGCCCACCGTGGGTCTCGTCGCCGTTCCCTGATTCACGTACTCACGGAAGGCCGCCTGGAGTTTCTCCCGGCGGCCTTCCGCCGGGCGTGATAGACCGGAGCATGGCCTTCACCGCGGCGCGCATCCCGTCGAAGCAGAGTCGTCTGCGGCACCTGGCCGGCGCCGCGTCCGTGAACTCCCGGCGCTCGCTCCTCTCTCACCGCTCGATCCTGTCGATCGCCTCGGAGCGGTCGATCCTGTCGATCGGTTCCTCGTACTCGATCCTGTCGATCGGTAGCTGCGGGTCGGTCCTGTCCATCGGCTCCGTCGGGTCGTTCGGTTCGGCGTTGTCCTCACTGTCGTTCGCGAGTCTCGGTTCGGCGTTGTCCGGGCTGTCGCGCTGGTCGCTGCTGGCGTGGCGCGGCGATCATGCCGCCCCCGACGAGCATCCGCCGCTCTCGATCACCGTCGACGAATCCGAGCCCGACAAGCACTGTCAGTCCTGACACCGGACGCCGGTCGAACGGCCACGCAGGACCGGACGGCGGGAGGGTACTAGGGATCGACGGCCCTGCCGTGTTAGACACGATGGCAGCGTCGTTCGTATTGCGCACAAATTGTCGTTGTAGGCCGCGTCACCCCGGCCCCGGACCGAGGAGCCGCATGGCCGTTGAGACACCGCTCTCCACCCGGGAGGTTCCTGCCCCGCGCGGCATCGTGCCGGTCCTCGCGACCGTCGGGATCAGCGTCGCGCTCATGCAGACCCTCATCGTCCCGATCCTCCCGCGGCTGCCGGTGCTCGTCGGCGCGTCACCCGAGAACACGTCCTGGGCTGTGACGGTGACTCTGCTCGCCGGCGCGGTGGTCACCCCCATCAGCGGTCGCCTCGGCGACATGTTCGGCAAACGCCGGATGCTGCTGACCTCGCTCTCGCTCATGGTGCTCGGTTCGGCGGTCTGCGCGCTCGCGACGACCCTCGTCCCGCTCGTGGTCGGCCGGGCTCTCCAGGGCGCCGCGATGGGCGCGATCCCGCTCGGTATCGCGATCCTGCGCGACGAGCTGCCTTCCCGGCGACTCCCGGGCGCCATGGCCACCATCAGCGCCACGATGGGTGTCGGCGGCGCGATCGGCCTTCCCGCCGCGGCCTTCGTCGCCCAGGCGACCGACTGGCACATGCTGTTCGTCGCGTCGCTGGTCCTCGGGCTCATCGGTATCACCGCGATCCTGTTCGTCGTGCCCGAATCGTCGCAACGCAATCCGGGACGTTTCGACATCGCCGGGGCGCTGCTGCTCTCCGTCGCCCTCGTGTTGTTGCTCCTGCCCGTCACCAAGGGCAACGACTGGGGATGGACCGCCCCGGCCACGCTCGGGATGCTCGCGGGGGCAGTCGTGGTGTTCGTCGGTTGGGGCCTGTACGAGCTGCGGGTACCGCGACCTCTCGTGGACCTTCGATTGTCGGCCCGCCGACCGATCCTCATGACGAATCTCGCGTCGGTCGCGATCGGCTTCTCGATGTACTCGAACATCCTGGCGTTCCCGCAGCTGCTGATGGCACCGACGGAGACCGGCTACGGCTTCGGGCAGACGATGGTCACCGCCGGTATCGCGCTCGCCCCCGCGGGGCTCGTCATGATGGCGCTGTCCCCCGTCTCGGCGCGCATCACGACGCGGTTCGGCGCGCGCGTGACCCTCGGTTGCGGCACGGTGCTCGTAGGCCTCGGATACCTGATGGCGTACGTGCTGTACCAGGAGGTCTGGCACATCGTCGGCGCGTCGATGCTCATCGGCGCCGGCATAGGCCTCGCCTACGCCGCGATGCCCGCACTCATCATGGGTGCCGTGCCGCTACGCGAGTCCGCCGCGGCCAACAGCCTCAACACCCTGATGCGGTCCATCGGCACGACGAGTGCCGCAGCGGTGGTGGGCGTGATGCTGGCGGCGATGACCCAGCGCATCGGCGACTCCGTGGTGCCCGCACTCGAAGGGTTCCGCGCCACCTTCCTGGTGGCGACGGGGGCGGCGGTGGTGGGACTGGTCTTCACGATCCTCATCCCGCCGCCGGGCCGCTCCGTGCGACCCGTCGACGACACCCGACCGGATCGCTAACTGCCCGGCAGTCCTGGGTCGGAACTCGGTGCGCTGCCGGCGAGCGACCACTGGCCGTAGTCGGGCGTGAGCACGTGGTTGATGTCGACGCCGATGCCGTCGATCCGGACCTCGCCCGGAATCTGGTGCAGGTTCGCCCGCGGATGCACGTAGCCCTTGGGCGTGCCCCAGTCGTGCTGCCAGTAGAAGGACCCGAGGGAGACCGCCGACGCCCAGTCGATCGTCGGCGAGTTGGCGTACACACCGAGATTTCCGGCGCCGACCACTTCCTGCCAGCCCAGCAGATACGGCACGACCTGGAGCGTGAACTGCTCGAAGGTCGGGTTGTCGTCGATCGAGGCGTAGATCGGTCGGTTCTCCGGGCCACCGGCCGCGTAGTGGAGGTCGAGGCCGCGCCGGGCGTGCTTCAGCCCCGCCTCGTAACCACCGAGCCAGTCTGCGGTCGCGGCCTTGCCGTACTGGTAGCACGAGACCACTTCGAGTCCGCTGTCGAGCAGCGCATCCGCTTCCCGTCCGGTGAGCGGCTTGGCGCGCATCCAGGCGGCATCGGGTCGTGCATCGGACACGTACCGGATGGCGCCGATATGGCCGGCGGCGCGGATCGACGACGGCGACGGTACGGCGGCCGAGTAGTCGATGATGGTCCCGAGCACCGGGCGTCCCTGGGCCAGACCCGGTGTGCCGAGCGCAGAGATCAACGCGACGCCCGATCCGAGCGTCGCGTACCGCAACATGTCCCGCCGCGAAAGGCTCATCGCAACCTGTCCTTCGTATTGCCGTCTGTACGTCCGCCGTATTGCATCACAATCACAGCCGTCCCACCGGCCACACCGAGAATTCGACAGGTCGCGGCAGGCGATATCCGCAACGGCGCTACGAGGTCAGCGGCCGGACAGTTCGGCGAAGAAGGCCGGCACCAGGGAAACGTCCTCGACCGTCCGCACCGTGGAACGGACACCGAGACCGTGCTCCTTGAGCAGATCGCACAACCCGTCGCCGTCGACGAGATCGATCGGCGGGGCGCCGTGCCGGTGGGCTTCGGCGCGCGCGTCCTCGGTGAACGATCCGGTGGCGACGAGGAGACCCTTCTCGCCCCGCCCGACCATCGCGGCACGGAACTCGCGGACCACGTCGGCACCCGCCTTCTCCGGTGCCCGCAGGAAACGGAAGAACACCGAGAAGCTCAGCAGCGATACGCGCAGGACACCGGTGCCCTCGACGTGACCGGCGCCCTCGGGGGCGTGGGATCCGCCCGGGGCCGGAATCGTCAGGGTGGTGAATCCGGCCGCGCGCAGTCCCGCGGTGGCGAGCCGTTCGAAACCGTCCTCCGACAGGTCGGCGACGGCACCGAGGACGGGTTCGCGCCACAGTTCGGGATCCTCGGGGGCGGCTGCGAGCGGCACGACCTGGGCACCCTGCGAGACGTTCCGCACCATGCGCTTGCGACGCTTCTCGGCCGTGTACGCGACCTGCATGGGCTTGATCTCCGACTCGCGCACGGCGCGGCCACGGTCGGTCACGCTCCACACACCGCGGCGGGTATTCGACAGCAGACCCATGCCCTTGAGGTAGGTCCGGGCCCAGGCCAGCCGGTATTCGATCTCCGTTCCGGGGCCGTCACCGTGGAGTACCGCCTGTGCGGCCTCGGACAGTCCCGTCCGGGAGATCACGGCGGAATCGATCTCCTCGATGACACCGGATCCGCCGAGTTCGATCACCGCCTGCACGGTCGGCCAGAGAAGATCCGTGTACGGCGGCAACGTGGCCTCGTCACCTCCGGTGTTCCGGACGGAGTTTCCGATCGCGTTCCGGCGCTGCACACCTTCCCCTAACGTCGCGGCCGTGCGGCCGCACTATCAGTCCTGCACGTAGGCAACAACCCTATCCGATGCACGGTCCCCGTCCGTGGGTGTGGGATCGGGCGCGCCGAATCACGAACCGATCGCCCTTCCTGGTCCTACGATTGCCCCACAGAAGAATCGCCTCCACCGAAGCGAGTCGTCATGCAACGTCCGGCGCCTGTCGACCTGGCACACCATCCGCACCTCAGTGGCCTGTTCGCGCCTCAACGCGAGGAAGTGGACGTCCGCGAGCTGGAGGTCCACGGGGAACTGCCCGCAGATCTGCACGGAAGCTATCTCCGCAACGGACCCAATCCGCGCTTCGACCCGATCGGTCACTACGTCTACCCGATCGACGGCGACGGCATGGTCCACCGCGTGCAGATCGCCGGGGGCACCGCGCGCTACACGAACAGGTTCGTGCGGACCCCGCAGGTCGTCGCGGAGGAGAAGGCCGGTCGCGCGCTGTGGGCCGGCATCACCGATCCGTACTTCCCTCCCGAGGAGGAGGTCGGGCCCGGCCTGGCGAACACCATGCGCGAGCTGCCGGACATCAACATCGTCCGGCACGGCGGGCGGCTCATGGCGATGGCCGAAGCGGCGCCACCGTACACCCTGGGTTCCGACCTCGAGACGCTCGGACGCGAGACCTTCGACGGACCCCTGCCGGTCGGGCTGACGGCGCACCCGAAGATCGATCCGCACACCGGCGAGATGGTCGCCTTCTGCTACATGCTCGACCCGCCGTATCTGACCTGGTCGGTGGTCGCACCGGACGGGACGGTGACGCGCGCGCCCACCCCGATCGACGGCGTCGACCGGCCGTTGATGATCCACGACATGGCACTGACGCCGACCTATGTCGTCCTGGTCCTGGCCCCGCTCGTGTTCGATCTCTCGCAGATCTTCTCCGGCGGGTCGCCGCTCGACTGGAAGCCGGATCTCGGAACGCGTGTCGCGCTCGTCCCCCGCGACGGCGGCGCGGTGCGGTGGTTCTCGACCGACACGTTCTGGATGTGGCACACCGCCAACGCCTTCGACCTGCCCGACGGCGACGTCGCGCTCGACTACGTCGAATGGTGTTATCCCGGCGGATTGACTCGGCAGAGCGAACCGAACCGGTCCACCCTGAGCCGTGCGGTGATCGGACGGAACGGGATCACGCGGACCGTCCTGTGCGAGCGCGACATGGAGTTCCCGCGCATAGACGACCGGTCCACAACCCTCGGTCACCGCGTCGTAGCGACGATCGGCAAGAGCGGATCCTCGAACCTACCTCCTGGATCGGCCGATTCGTTGTGCTGGTTCGACGTACAGGCGGGTACGGAGTCGGTGTGGACGCACGACAGTCTCGCTCCCGGCGAGCCGATCCTGATGCCGGGAGACGCGGCGGACCACTGGGGCACCATCGCCACCGACCGCGAGGACATGTCGAGCTGGTTCCTGATCTTCCCCGCATCCGACCCGGCATCGGGCCCGATCGCGCGGGTCCGTCTGCCGATCCGTGTCCCGGCCGGCCTGCACGGAGCCTGGCTCCCGCCGGACTGAGCGTCGCTCCGGCTAGTTTGGGTGGATGGGTTTCACACGAGCCGAACTCGAGTCCTTCCGCGATGCGGTGATCCCCGATCTCGTCGCGCCCGGTTGCCGCCTGTTGTTCGTCGGCATCAATCCGGGATTGTGGACCGCGGCGACGGGAGCCCACTTCGCGCGGCCCGGAAATCGCTTCTACCCCGCCCTGTTCCGTGCCGGCATCGTCGACCGGCCGATCGACGCGTCGTCCGGTATGAGCGACGCCGACCGCGATCACCTGCTCGAGCGGGGTGTCGGCATCACGAACCTGGCGCCGCGTGCGACGGCCCGCGCCGACGAGCTCACCGACGAGGAACTGCGTGAGGGCGGACGCCATCTGGCGCACGTGGTGGCGCAGTTCCGCCCTCGCGCCGTGGCGGTCGCGGGCATCACCGCCTACCGCGCGGCCTTCGGCCGGCGCAAGGCGAAGGCCGGGCGGCAGGACGACACGATCGGTGACGTCCCGTTGTGGGTGGTGCCCAATCCGAGCGGGTTGAACGCCCACGAGACGGTGGAGTCGCTGGCGCGGGCCTACGCCGAACCGGCCCGGGCGGCCGGCATCCTGTCCTGAACTACCGCTGAGCGCCGAACACCTTGTCGAGGAAGTGGGTGGCGCGGTAGCCGGGCGGTGTGCCCTGCACGACGACCGCCCATCCCTCGGAGTTCTCGGTGCGGAGCGGGAGGATCGCCTGGTACTCCGGGGATTCGTACCAGGACCGGGCACGGTCGACGTCGGGGAATTCGATGATCACGAGGTTCCCCTCGAAGGGTCCTTCCATCCCTTCGGGGTCGACGCCGTGGACGAGGAAGCGTCCGTCGTACGGGGCGAGGGTGTCGTCGATGGTCTCGATGTACCGGACGATGTCGTCGTTGAGGTCGACGTTGCGGAGATGAGCCACTGCGTATGCGTTCATGGGGACCACCCTGCGCCGCGTCGTGCACGGAATCGATTACCCCGGAAGTAATGGTGACCGTTCCCCGCCGGCTCTACTGTCGGGTGCATGACCACGGTCGACACTCCCCACGCCGGCGCCCTGCTGCGGGCATGGCGCGAGCGCCGCGGCCTGAGCCAGCTCACCCTGGCCCATACCGCCGGCATCTCGTCGCGGCATCTCAGCTTCGTCGAGACCGGCCGGTCCCGCCCGTCACGCGCGACCGTGCTGAAGCTGAGTGACCGGCTGGACATCCCGCTGCGCGAACGCAACACCATTCTGGTCGCGGCGGGACATGCGCCTGTCTACCCCGAGCATCACCTCGGCGATATGCCGATGGCGGCGATCTCCGACGCGATCACGCGAATCCTGTCGTCGCACCACCCCTTTCCCGCACTCGTCGTCGACCGGCACTGGACGATGGTCGATTCCAACGACGCCGTCGGGGTGTTCGTCGAGGGGTGCGCTCCGGAACTGCTGGAACCGCCGATCAACGTGCTGCGACTGACTCTGCACCCGCGGGGACTGGCGCCGCGCATCGTCGATCTCGGGCAGTGGCGCGGTCATCTGCTCGCCCGGCTGCAACACCAGATCGGTGCGACCGCCGACCCTGTCCTGCTGCGCCTGTACGACGAACTCGCCGGTTATCCCTGCGACGATCCGGTGGAGGAGATCGAACCGCATTCGCTGGTCGTGCCGATGCGGTTGCGGACCGAGGCCGGCGAGTTGTCGTTCTTCAGCACGACCACCCTCTTCGGGACCCCGCTCGACGTGACGGTGTCGGAACTGGCGATCGAGGCGTTCTATCCCGCCGACGAGGCGACGGCCCGGGTCCTGAACGGATCGTGATCGCCGAATCGGCCGATCACGAACGGTTTCCGCGCTAACGTGGGAGGTGCGCGTCTGCCGAGCGGATCATGCGGAGGACACCGACATGAGCACTGCGAAATGGTGGGTTCTCGATCAGCGGGAGTCCGGCTTCGCCCTCGAACACCGCCCCAGCGGCGACCTCGTACTGATGAACACCGCGACGTCGGAAGAACACGTCCTGCACGGCTACGTGTGGAAGCACTGTCCGCACTTCGGCCTGCAGATCCAGAGCGAGGGCCCACCCCCGTACGGACCGTGGGTGGAGAACCCCGAGGAGTGAGTTTCCCTCACGGGATCATCCGTAGCGGCGTGTGCTCGCCGGTGGCGGTGTCGATCAGCACCGCGCGATCGAGTGTCGCTTCGACGGGCAGCACGTCGTAGACGACCGCGCCCAGACGATCGAGTTCCTCACGCCGGGTTCGGGGACTCAGCGAACAGTGCGGGGTCCAGCGTCCCGGGACGTAGTAGCGGTGCAGGTCCGCTCCCGTCGTCTCCACGACCCGCACGACGCGGTCCTGTCGCTGCACGAGTTCGGACGAGGGGGCGGGCACGAGCGACGCCCGGCCGCGCCGGAACAGCCCGAGCGTGTCGATGTAGACCGGGACCGGTCCCCCGTCGGGCACGCCCTCGAGGGCCGAGACGACGGCGGCCCGGTCGTAGGTCCGCAGTACCGCGTACGACAGGTGCGGCACGTGCTTGCGGTGCGTGTGGGTGAGCAGGGTCGGGATGCCGCTCTCCTCGAGCCGGCCCCACAGGCGCCGGATCGCGCGGTCGGTCTCGGGGTCGAACAGGAGACAGACCGCCAGCGCCATCAGTTGAGTGTGGCGTGCCAGACGAGCGCGGCGGCGAGGGCACCGGCGCCGTTGAGCGACCAGTGCAGGGCGATGGGCGCGAGGATGCTGCCGCTGCGACGACGCAGCCACGTGAAGACGAAGCCCGCGGCGGCGGTCGCGATCACCGCGCCGACGATGCCGGCGATCTGCGCGAGCAGCCCGGCACCGAGGAAGGCGCTGAGGCCGGCGTTCCCCGCCGTGAGACCGAACGACGAGGCGACGTGCCACAGCCCGAACAGCAGGGATCCCGCGGCGAAGACCCCGCGTGCGCCCCACACTCGCTCGAGGGTTCCGTGGAGCACCCCGCGGAAGGCGAGTTCCTCGGGGATGACGGTCTGGAGCGGGATGATGATCATCGAGGCGACGAGGGCACCGGAGATCGTGGCGTAGCGCTCGGAGAGGAAGAACTGCCTGGTGAACGGCAGGGCGATGCCGATCGCCACCACCGCCAGGACGAGGGCCACGGCTGCTACCGAGTAGAGCGTCCCCTTCTTCCAGTGCCGGGGTGAGAGGCCGAGTTCCGACCAGCGCATGCCGCGTCGACGCATCATCGCGACCAGCACGCATGCTGCGATCGGCACGGTCGCGATCGACGCCCACGCCGTGGTGAAGTGGGCGATCAGGTTGGTGGTGACGAGCACCGCGATCACGACGGCGAGATCGATCCAGGCGTGGAAACGGGAAAGCCAGGCCAGCGACGGCAGGCGTCCGGTCTCGGGCGAGGGCAACCGTTCGATTTCTACGGTCACGTGCGATCCCTCCGGAAACTCTCGAACATCCGGTCAAGTGTACGGATCGGGGCCTGCCGGCCGCCGTGACGGCGAACACTCCGGCCTCGACTTCCTTGCGGGATTTCCGGTCGTCGGCGACATAAACACGCCGCCGAAAGTCGCGAGACGCAGGTCACATCGAGTTTGCAGGTCGAGTCCGTCACATGCCCCGTTGTCAAGGCCTTGCGCCGGCGCCGCTAACGTGTACGGCGATCACCAGCCCTCTTCCAGGAGAAACAATGGCCGACTTCCTCTACGAGGACCTGCTGCCGATCGGGGAAGACCCCACCGAGTATCGGTTGCTGACCACCGAGGGGGTGTCCACCGTCGAAGGACCCGACGGCCGCACCTTCCTGAAGGTGGAACCCGAGGCCCTGCGCCTGCTCACCGAGACCGCACTGCACGACATCTCCCATTACCTGCGCACGGATCACCTGAAGCAGCTGGCGAGCATCCTCGAGGACCCCGAGGCGTCGAACAACGACAAGTTCGTTGCGCTCGACCTCCTGAAGAACGCAAACATTGCCGCCGGCGGCGTGCTGCCCATGTGCCAGGACACCGGCACCGCCATCGTCATGGGCAAGCGCGGCCAGCAGGTGCTCACCCCGGGTGACGACGAGGAGTCCATCGCGCGCGGTGTGTACGACGCGTACACGAAGTTGAACCTGCGGTACTCGCAGAACGCCCCGCTGACGATGTGGGACGAGAAGAACACGGGCAACAACCTGCCGGCGCAGATCGAGCTGTACGCGGACACCGCGAAGGGCCACGAGAACGCCTACAAGTTCCTGTTCATGGCCAAGGGCGGCGGATCGGCCAACAAGTCGTACCTGTACCAGGAGACGAAGGCCATTCTGAACCCGGACTCGATGATGCAGTTCCTCGAGGCCAAGATCCGGTCGCTCGGCACCGCGGCGTGCCCGCCCTACCACCTCGCGATCGTTGTCGGCGGCACCTCCGCCGAGTTCGCGCTCAAGACGGCCAAGTACGCCTCGGCGCACTACCTCGACGAGCTGCCCACCGAGGGTGCCATCACCGGCCGCGGCTTCCGCGATCTCGAACTCGAGAAGAAGGTCTTCGAGCTCACCCAGAAGATCGGCATCGGCGCGCAGTTCGGTGGCAAGTACTTCTGCCACGACGTCCGCGTCGTCCGCCTGCCGCGCCACGGCGCGTCGCTGCCCGTCGCGATCGCCGTCTCCTGCTCGGCCGACCGCCAGGCCAAGGCCAAGATCACGCCCGAGGGTGTCTTCCTCGAGCAGCTCGAGTTCAACCCCGGTCAGTTCCTGCCCGAGGTCACCGACAGCCAGCTCGACTCCGAGACGTCGGGCGTCTCGGGCACCGGCAAGGGTGCCGCGGTCAAGATCGACCTCACCCGGCCGATGCCGGAGATCCTCGCCGAGCTGTCCAAGCACCCGGTCAAGACGCGCCTGTCGCTCACCGGTCCGCTGGTCGTCGCGCGCGACATCGCGCACGCGAAGATCAAGGAGCGCCTCGACCGTGGTGAGGAGATGCCGCAGTACCTGAAGGATCACCCGGTCTACTACGCCGGTCCGGCGAAGACCCCCGAGGGTCTGGCGTCGGGTTCGTTCGGCCCGACGACGGCCGGTCGTATGGACTCCTACGTCGACCAGTTCCAGGCCGCCGGTGGCTCGATGGTGATGCTCGCGAAGGGCAATCGCTCCAAGCAGGTCACCGACGCATGCCACACGTACGGCGGCTTCTACCTAGGTTCGATCGGCGGTCCGGCCGCGCGTCTGGCGCTCGACTGCATCAAGAACGTCGAGGTCGTCGAGTACGAAGAGCTCGGCATGGAAGCGGTCTGGAAGATCGAGGTCGAGGACTTCCCCGCATTCATCGTCGTCGACGACAAGGGCAACGACTTCTTCGCGCACACCGGCGAGGTCACGCTCACGGTCGGCAAGCGACCCGGTCTGTAGACCCGACTCGCTGTAGACGCACTATCCCGAACGGCCCGGCAGGATTTTCTGCCGGGCCGTTCGCGTTCGGGTGGATGTGCGCACCGTGCGGACAGAAACACGCTGCCGGAGCGTGTGCTCATGTCCACAGGACGAGCAAATTCGGACTCAAGCAGCGCAAGTGTGCGTCCGCGCGAGCACCGCGGGCGACTGCACGACCACCTGCTGCAGGAAGTCGAGGACGATGCCTGGTGCCGGTTCGGCGCCGGGTGTGAGCACCGCGCACAGTGCGCGGTACTGGTCGTCGCTCATCACGGGCGCGATACGGAAATGCGTGGTCATCGCGAGCGTGAAGTCGATCCCGAAGTCGCGGGCGCGGACCTGCAGCTGCGGACCGTGCTCCCCCGCGATCAGGCAGACGTCGAAGACGGCCCGTCCGGCGGTGTGCTCGAACGATGCGGCCGGAACGTTGTTGCGGACCATCTGCCGGTAGAGAGGTCGCAGTCCGCCGAGCACGACCGGCGGAAGCGTCACTGCTCGAGGACGGTCGGCGGTGAACATGTGATCACTCCTTCAACCCTGCGACCCCACCCGGGTCGCCCACTTCTTCTGGAATAAATCCAATAACTGGAACTATTCCAGAAAAACGTTCAAGACGCAACCACCTCGTTGGCCGATCATCCAACCGGCGCACCCGCGGCGAACCGAACTCTGTAGCGCTTGCCCCTCCCCCGCCGCACGCCCACCGGACAGTATCGAATGCACCGACGAAAGGAGGGTCCGTGCAGCTCACAACGGCCCGGTTCGATGCGATGCCCGAGGACGAGGCCGTCGCTCTGTTGCTCGACTGCTGTTCGAGCCGGACATGGGCACACTCCGTCGTCGCAGCGCGCCCGTTCGGTTCGCGCACCGTGCTGCTCACCGCCGCCGCTGCCGCGGCCGAGAACCTCGACGGTGACGACCTCACCGACGCCCTCGCCGGCCACCCGCGCATCGGCGAACGCAGCGAACACGCTGCTTCCCGTCGCGAGCAGTCCGCCGTCGCCACGGCCGACGCCGACATCCTCGACCGGCTCGCCGCCGGCAACCGTGAGTACGAGGAACGGTTCGGGCACGTCTACCTCGTCCGCGCCGCCGGCCGCACGGCCCCGGAACTGCTGGAGATCCTCGAGCGTCGCCTCGACAACGACCCGGAGAGCGAGAAAGCCGAGATGCGTGCGGCGCTCGCCGAGATCACCCGACTCCGCCTCGAGCGGATCGTCATCGAGACCGCAGGGAGCCGCGCATGAACACCCTGAGTACCCACGTGCTCGACGCGACGGCCGGTGCCCCCGCGGTGGGGTTGCGCGTCGCCCTCACCGATACGCACGGAACCTCGTTGGGCGCCGGTGTCACCGACGACGACGGTCGTCTCACCGGTTTCACCGATCCATTGCCCGAGGGCACCTACCACCTGACCTTCGCCACCGGTGACTGGTTCTCGCGCCGCGGAGTCGCGTCCTTCTATCCGGAGGTGACCGTCCCCTTCCGTATCCCGGAGGGCAGCAGCCACTTCCACGTGCCGCTCCTCCTGTCGCCCTATTCGTATTCCACCTACCGCGGGAGCTGACCACCATGACCGAACTGACCGGCAAGATCGTCCTCGGACCGCACCGCTACGGCAAGGCCGAGAATCGGGTGGTGCGCATCGTGCGCGACACCGACCGGCACGAGATCCGCGACCTGAACGTCTCGTCCTGCCTGCACGGCGATTTCGACGCCGCACATCTCGAGGGAGATCAGGGCACGGTGCTGCCCACCGACAGCCAGAAGCAGACCATCTACTCCTACGCCAAGGAGAAGGGCGTCGAGTTCGTCGAGGAGTACGGCCTCGCGCTCGCGCGGCATTTCGTCGACGACGTCGAACCCGTCCGCTCGGCGCGCATCGAGATCGAGGAGTACGCCTGGGAGCGGGTCGTCGTCGACGGCGCCGAGCACGACCACACCTGGACGCGCAAGGGATCCGAGGTCCGCACCGCCGCGATCACCGTCGAGGGCACCGGGACCGACCGACGCGAATGGGTGGTCGGCGGCCTGAAGGATCTCGTCGTCCTCAAGTCCACCGGCTCGGAGTTCCAGGGCTTCCTCACCGACCCGTACACGGTTCTCGAACCGGCGGAGGATCGCATCATGGCGACGAGCCTCCAGGCGCGCTGGCGGTTCGCATCGACCGACGTCGACTGGGACACCGTCTACGCGGGCGTGCGCGCCACCCTCCTCGAGGTGTTCGCGAACCTGCATTCGAAGGCCCTGCAACAGAGCCTGTACGAGATGGGCCGCGCCGTGCTCGAGCGGTACCCATCGATCGCCGAGATCCGCCTGTCCGCACCGAACAAGCACCACTTCCTCTACGACCTGGCACGTTTCGGAGTCGAGAACGCCGGTGAGGTCTTCCACGCCGACGACCGGCCCTACGGACTGATCCAGGCGAGCGTGCTGCGCGAGGACGCCCCCGATGCCGGCATCTCCTGGGAGCCCTACACCGGCGCCATGTGACCACTCACGCGGCACGACAACGGATACCGCTCACGCGAGAGCGGGTTCCAACGAACGCAGCGCGAGATACAGATCGAAGCGGTCACCGGTGCGCGCGAGGGAACGCCCGGTGAGCGCTTCGACTCGCCCGATGCGGTAGCGGACCGTGTTCAGGTGCACGTGCAGTCGATCGGCCGCGCGCCGCCACGATCCGTCGCAGTCGAGGAATGCCTCGAGGGTCGCGAGCAGACCCGCGTCGGTGCGTCGGTCGTGTTCGACGACGTCCCCGAGCAGCCGGTCGGCGTAGGCGCGACGCAGTTCGTCGGGCAGGGTCGACAACAGGTCGAGCGCCGAATCGAGTTCGGCACGTCGCACCGACACCGGACCCGGATCGTTGTGTGCTGCAGCGCATGCCGATGCCGCCGCGCGGACCGCGCCGGCCGGGTCGTCGTCGGAACTCTGCCCGCCGACACCGACGAACATCCGGTCGCCGCGCAACGCCGGCGCGAGACGCCCGAGGCGTCGGCTCAACAGCCGTGCCACGTCGACGTCGCTGCCGATCGCCGGGGCGACCACCCTGTTCGCCGCGTCGATCGACGTGACCGCTCCGTCCAGGACGTCCTCGACGAGACCGCGTAGGACGTCCGGCGAGATCCGGCCCTCGGCTTCGGCCACCACCGCGACCCGCGAGTCCGCAGCGCGCACGGTCGGGGTCCGGTCGGTGATCTCCCATGCCACCCGGCGCCGTTCGTCGCGCCGGATCCGATCGAGAGCGACCACCGCGGCGAGTTCGGAGAACGCCTCGACGCACTCCGGTCCGCTCTCGTCGTGCCGGATCACCAGGAACCACGCGTCGATCCGGTCCGTCAGTCCGCGTCCCACCGGCAGGACGGTGAAGTCACCGTCGAGCCGCAGTGGAAAGCGGTCGGCGGTCAACGCTGCTGCGGTGATCCGGTCGAGTTCGGCGTCGTCGAGCTCAGCACCTCCTGCGACCGTCACGCCTGTGGAGGTGATCAGCGCCGATTCCACCCCGAGCTGCTGCGCGAGTCCGTCGAGCAGCTCCCCCACACTCCGACCGTCGGCGACGGCGGCGAGCCATTGCCGCTGCCGTGCCAGTCCCGTCTGCAGACGATCCATCCGGGCTCCGGCCATATGCCCGGTCATGTATTCGATGACCCGGCTGAACGGCACCTCGTCGGGCACGACCAGGAGCGGCATGCGATGTCGTGCACACGCCTCGATCACGTCGTCGGGTACCCGGCCGTGCAGGGCCTCGCCGGCGGCCATCGCCGTCACCCCCGCTCGGACGAGCCGTTTGACGAACAGGTCGGAGTCCTCGACGGAGCGTCGCCACACCAGGCCGGTGAACACGAGCGAGCCTGCGCTGACGTAGCGCGTGGGGTCGGGCATGTCGGTGGTGCACGCGCGCAGCACGGGACGGCTCAGGGCCTCCGCGTCGCCGTGCAGTACACCGATTCCCAGCCCCGGCGCCTCCACCACATCTCGAAGAAGCACGATGTTCACCTCCTGATGACGGTCTTGGACGATCGCACAGTACGAGCCGCGGATTTCCGAGGTGTTTCGTGCGTGCTGCCGCAGAGGTACATCTGTTCGGCGCAGTTGACTGAAGACTCCCGACGATCCGAGGAGTCGACTATGCACGCGCATCCCACCACCCGGCCGCTCGTCATCCGCGGCGCACACGTGGTGAGCATGGACGCCGCCCGCGCCGAACACCGCGACGGTTATGTCGTCGTCTCCGGCAACCGGATCGTCGCGGTCGGGTCGGGCGAACCGACCGGCTACGACGATGCGCAGATCGTCGACGGCACCGGTTGCGTGCTCACCCCCGGCCTGATCAATACCCACCACCACCTGTACCAATGGATCACGCGTGGGCTCGCCGCCGACCACACCCTGTTCGAATGGCTCACCACCCTCTATCCAGTCTGGGGTGGCATCGACGCCGACGCCGTGCACGTCGCGGCCAAGGGCGCACTCGCGCATCTGGTGCGCACCGGATGCACGACCAGCACCGACCACCACTACGTCGTGCCCCGCGAGGGCGGTGACGTCTTCGGCGCGGAGATCGCCGCAGCGGCCGAGGTCGGTATCCGCTTCCATCCCTGCCGCGGGTCGATGGACCTCGGTGCGAGCGCCGGGGGTCTGCCGCCCGATCACATCGTCGAGGACATCGACGCGATCCTCGAGGGCAGCCGCGAGGCCGTCGACCGCTGGCACGATCCGTCGTTCGATTCGATGTTGCGGGTCGCGCTCGCGCCGTGCTCGCCCTTCTCGGTGACCGGTGAGCTGCTGAAGCAGTCCGCGTTGCTCGCCCGCGATCTCGGGGTGCGGCTGCACACCCATCTCGCCGAGACCCTCGACGAGGAGGACTTCTGCCTCGAGAAGTTCGGATGCAAGCCCGTCCAGTACATGGAGTCGCTGGGCTGGACCGGACCCGACGTCTGGTACGCGCACGCCGTGCACCTCGACGACCGTGACATCGGTGTGCTCGCCGCGTCGGGTACAGGTGCGGCCCACTGCCCCACCTCGAACGCCCGGCTCGGTGCCGGCATCGCCCGCGCCGCCGACCTCTACGCCGCGGGCGTGCCGCTCGGCCTCGGCGTCGACGGTGCCGCGAGCAACGAGTCGTGCTGCATGCTCGAAGAGGCCCACCACGCCGCACTGTTCGCCCGTGCCCGCAGCGGCCCCCGCGCCATGACGGTGCGGCAGAGCCTCGAACTCGCCACCATCGGCGGCGCCCGGGTCCTCGGACGCGAGGACGAGATCGGATCGATCGAGCCCGGCAAGCTCGCCGATCTGGCGTTGTGGCGGATCGACGGCCTCGCCCACTCCGGCATCGCCGACCCGGTCGCGGCCCTCGTCCTCGGCAGCACACCGCCTCTCGAACTGCTGTTGATCAACGGCCGTGAGGTGGTCGTCCGCGACGAGGTCCGGACCGTCGACGAGGACGTCGTGGCACGGCAGGTCGCGGCGGAACACGCCGCGCTGGTCGCCAAGGCGGGGTGAAGGCGATGGATCTGCACAACATCACCGCCTACGACATCGCCCGCGACCGCACCGATCTGACCTTCGAGGAGGGCGCGGCCCCGCTCGGCGGTGGCACCTGGTTGTTCTCCGAACCGCAACCGCACCTCCACCGACTCGTGGATCTGTCCGGTCTCGGCTGGCCTGCCGTGACCCGGCACCCCGACGCTCTCGAGATCGCCGCGACCTGCACGGTCGAACAGATGGCCGCACTCTCGGACGAGGCGGAACATACTGCGGCACCGCTGTTCCGGCAGTGCGCCGAGGCACTGTTGGCGTCGTGGAAGATCTGGAAGCGCGCCACGGTCGGCGGCAACATCTGCCTGTCCTTCCCCGCCGGTGCCATGATCTCGCTGGCGACCGCACTCGACGCGGACGCGGTGATCTGGACGATCGACGGCGGCGAACGGCGGATCCCGGTGGCCGACTTCGTCCTCGGAGTCGCCTCCAACGCCCTCGCACCCGGAGAGATCCTGCGGAGCATCCGGATTCCTCTGCGGGTCCTGAGTTCCCGCACGGTCTTCCGCAAGATCGCCCTCTCTCCGCTGGGACGTTCGGGGGCCGTCGTGATCGGACGCCGCGACGACGACGGCAGTGTCACGCTGTCGATCACCGCGTCGACGGTGCGTCCCTGTCTCCTGCGGTTCACGGAAGTCCCGTCGGCACAGGCGTTGTCCGACGCACTGGCCCGTCTCGTCCCGACGACGAGCTACTACACCGATGCGCATGGCTCCGCCGACTGGCGACGTGCCGTTACCGCGGTGCTCGCCGAAGAGATCCGCACCGAACTGTCGAACACTGCACTGCCGAAAACGGAGGTTCAGCCGTGAAACTCACCGTCAACGGCCGCGAACGCGACGTCGACCCCCGGCCCGGCCAGTGCCTGCGTACCCTGCTGCGCGAGACCGAGCACTTCGAGGTCAAGAAGGGCTGCGACGCCGGCGACTGCGGCGCGTGCTCGGTCCTGCTCGACGGCGAACCCGTCCACTCCTGCGTGGTCCCGGCCGTGCGGGTCGAGGGTCGCGAGGTCACCACGGTCGCGGGACTGGGAACCCCCGACGACCTGCATCCCGTCCAACAACAGTTCGCCGACGCCGCCGGTTTCCAGTGCGGCTTCTGTACCGCAGGCATGATCGTCACCGCGTCCACCTTCACCGACGAAGATCTCGACGACCTGCCGAAACGCTTGAAGGGCAACCTGTGCCGGTGCACCGGCTACCGATCGATCGAGGATGCCCTGCGGTCGCGCACCAACGTCGAGCAGGTCGATGGCCCGTCGTGCGGCCGCTCGCAGCGCGCACCGGCCGCGACGCGGGTCGTCACCGGCACCGAGCCGTACACCCTCGACACCACCGTCGAGGGCCTGCTGCACATCGCCGTCCTCGGCAGCCCGCACACCCATGCGCGGATCCTCTCCGTCGACGTCTCGGCCGCCGAGGCGTTCCCCGGTGTCCACGCGGTGTTGTACCACCGCGACGCCCCGGCCACCGCCTATTCGACCGCTCGCCACGAGAACCGCAACGACGATCCCGACGACACATACCTGTTCGACCGGGTCGTGCGCTTCCGCGGACAGCGGGTCGCCGCGGTGGTCGCCGAGAGTCCGGCAATCGCACACCGGGCGCTCGCGTCGATCCACGTCGAGTACGAGGAACTGCCCTTCGTCCTCGATCCCGACGAGGCCCGGAAGCCTGGGGCTCCCCTCCTGCACGCCGACAAGTCCGCCGACGCGCGCATCGCCGATCCCGGACGCAACGTCGTCGCCGCGATCCACGGCAGCAGCGGGGACGTCGACGCGGCGGTCGCGTCCGCTGCGGCGGTGGTGCAGGGACGCTGGCAGACCCACCGCGTCCAACACACCCATCTCGAAACACACGGAGCCATCGGTCATCTCGACGAGGCCGGACGGCTCGTCATCCGCAGTTCCACACAGGTTCCGTTCCTGGTGCGCGACGAGCTGTGCCATATCTTCGGACTCGACCGGGACCGGGTGCGCGTGCACACGGCCCGGGTGGGCGGGGGGTTCGGCGCCAAGCAGGAGATGCTGGTCGAAGATGTCGTCGCGGCGGCGGTCTTGAAGACGGGGCGCCCGGTGCAGTGGGAGTTCACCCGTTCCGATCAGCTCACCGTCGCTCCGTGCCGGCATCCCATGCGGGTCGACGTCACCCTCGCCGCCGACGCCGACGGTGTCCTCACCGCCCTCGCGATCGACGTGCTGGCCGACGCGGGCGCCTACGGCAACCACAGCCCCGGGGTGATGTTCCACGGCTGCACGGAGTCGATCGCGGTGTACCGATGCCCGAACAAGCGGGTCGACGCCGAATCCGTGTACACGAACAACCGGCCGTCGGGCGCCTTCCGCGGCTACGGCCTCGGCCAGGTGATCTTCGCCGTGGAGTCGGCCATGGACGAACTCGCCATCAAGCTCGGCATCGACCCGTACGAGTTCCGGCGCCGCAACATCATCGCGCCGGGAGAGCCACTGGTCGCGGCGCATCCCGAGGGCGTCGACCTGACGTACGGCAGCTACGGACTCGACCAGTGTCTCGATCTTGCCGAACGGGCGATGGCGCGCACCGGCGGCCGGCCCACGCCGACCGGTGATCACTGGCGGATCGGCGAGGGGATGGCGCTCGCGATGATCGCGACCAACCCGCCCAACGGGCACATCTCCGAAGCGTCGATCGAACTTCTGCCCGACGGCCGGTATCTTGCCCGGGTGGGCACCGCGGAGTTCGGCAACGGCACCACCACCGTCCACACCCAGATCGCGGCCACCGCGCTCGGCACCACTCCCGACCGCATCGTGGTCCAGCAGTCCGACACCGACGTCACCACCCACGACACCGGCGCCTTCGGGTCGTCGGGCACGGTCGTCGCGTCGAAGGCCCTGCTGGCGGCCTCCCACGAGTTGCGACGGCGGATGGCCAAGACCGCCGCGGAGCTGACCGGCCTCGACCCGGAGCAGGCCGAGCTGCAGGCCGACGGCGTGCGGTGCGGCGATCGTCTCGTCACGCCTGGTGAGCTGCTGGAGGTCGCGGGTGGCCGGTTGCGCGCCGAGGGCCGGCACGGCGGTCTGCCGCGCTCGCTGTCGTTCAACGTGCAGGCCTTCCGCGTCGCCGTCGACACCCGTACCGGTGAGGTGCAGATCCTCCGCTCGGTCCAGGCCGCCGATGCCGGCACCGTCCTCAACCCCGAGCAGTGCCGCGGGCAGATCGAAGGCGGCACTGCGCAGGCGCTCGGTGCGTCGATGTACGAGGAGATCATCACAGACGACGCCGGCCGCGTGACGACAGATGTGTTACGCAACTACCATATTCCGCAATTCGCGGACGTCCCGCGCACCGAGGTCTACTTCGCCGACACCTACGACGAACTCGGGCCGATGGGCGCGAAGTCGATGAGCGAGGCCCCGTTCAACCCGGTGGCCCCGGCGTTGGCGAACGCCGTGCGCAACGCCATCGGGGTGCGGCCGCACGAGCTGCCGCTGTCCCGCGACCGCATCTGGCGCCTCATGCAGTGAGCCCGACCCGTCGAGACCGATGTTGTGTGCGATTTCCGGCCGGATTTCGCACACGACATCGGTCTCGTTCGTTGTACGGCCGGACACGCAACGCAGCCGTAACACGAAGTTGATGCAGCGGGGTCGATTCGACTCATCACGCTGTGTGCGCGATGGGCGTGGGATCCGACGCCGTCGTCGACCCGGACCTGCGGGTCCACGGCGTGGACGGACTGCGCGTCGTCGACGCCTCCGTCATCCCGGTGCTCCCGTCGTGCAACACCAACGCCCCCGTGATCGCCCTCGCCGAGCGCGCGGCCTCGCTGATCACCGGAACCGAGAGGAGACTGTCGTCTGGGATTACGAGAACGGCGCCGCCGGGCCGGAGAACTACTTGGAGACGAAGACGGTGTGCTTGTCGATCTGACCGTCGGTCGGGGCCCCGAGGTATGCGTGCGTCGCTTCGAACCGCGATTGAAGGTACTCGCCGGCCCTGATCGGTGGATGGATCGGCTCCGCGCCCGGTTCGACACAGGTCGGGATCGCCTCGATCACGGCGTGGTAGTCCGGGGTGACGAAATAGGGCAGCGAATAACGGTGTCCGTGTGTGGGATTCAGCACCCGATGGCGGGTGGAGACGTAGCGGTGGTTGGTCCACCGGGCGATCATGTCGCCGAGGTTGACGATCAGCGCGTCGGGCGGGGTCACGACGTCGATCCATCCGCCGCCTCGCGCGGCGACCTGCAGCCCACCGATGTCGTTCTGGGCGAGCAGTGTCAACGAGCCGTAGTCGGTGTGGGGCGCGACGCCGAGTGTGGTATCGCCGACAGGAACGGGTGCGTAGTGCAGCATACGGAGCGACCCGAGCGGGTCGGTGAACATCGGCACGAAGGCGTCGGCGTCGAGGCCGAGAGCGAGTGCGAGACCGCGCATGAGGTGGGCGTTGATGTCCAGACACGCCTTCGCGTACTCGTCGGCGACACTCTTGAAGTCGGGCATCAGCGAGGCGGGCCATTGTGCCGGACCGTGCAGCGGCGTACCCGCCATCACCTCCGGATGATCGGCCGCACGGTCGGTGGTGATGTCGAGGGCCTCCTTGCCGTCGGCTCCGACGGTGGGGTCGAGTGCCTCGGTCTTCGGCGGCACATATCCGCTGTGACAGGTGGATCTCGCGATGGCGATCTCCATCTTCTCCTCGAAAGGCAGCGCGAAGAAGCGCCGCGCCTGCTCCATCGTCGCCGCGCGGAGGTCGGGGTCGAGTCCGTGACCGGTGACGACGAAGAACCCGAGGTCGGTACACGCGGCGTCGAGCGCGCCGACGACGGCGTGCGGGTCGCTCCCGTCGCGCAGCGGACGCAGATCGATGAGAGGCAGGGCTTCCATAGGTGACTCCTGGACAGAGCGGACGGGTGATCGCTCCGAGTCAACTCCTGCGATACTGCGGATCCGTCTCGCTGAGGTGAGGACCGTGTTACCGGTTCCCGGACCGCGCCCCGACGCAGAGCACCGGGCGAGCCGGATCGAGGAAGTCCGACGGCGACCGTCCGAGCGACGCGATCCTGTTCCGGCACTGCATTCTCCGTCGGCATCACGAACTTCATTCCCTTCCGCCGCCCGAAACACAATCGTCATGAATCGGACACGACCGCTCAACTACCAACCTGGATCGTCTCGACTCGACACATAGCGATTACTCGGAAGGCCCCACCGTATGGTGACAGCAACTTCGACCGCGAGCATCACCACCACTGCGGGAGTGACAGAATCGGTTCCCGCCGAGGGCGTCGTGATGCGCGGTATCCACCGGTCCTTCGGTGAGAACACCGTCCTGCGCGACGTGTCGTTGCATGTGCGCCCCGGCGAGGTCTACGCACTGCTCGGCGAGAACGGCGCCGGCAAGTCGACCCTGATGCGCATCCTCACCGGGCTTCTCCCGCCCGACTCCGGTTCCATTGCGGTGGACGGAGAGTCGCTCATCGACGGAGGCCGGGAACGGATCGCGATGGTCCACCAGCACTTCATGCTCGTGCCGAGCATGACGGTTGCGGAGAACTTCCTGCTCGGCCGGTCCCGCGGAGTGATCGGCCGGAAGCGCCTGCGGCGCAACGAAGCCGAGATCGCCGCCCTCGCGAAGAACACCGGTCTCGCCTGCGACCCCACCGCACGCGTGGAGAACCTGTCGGTCGGCGAGCAGCAGCGCGTCGAGATCCTCCGAGCCCTGCACCTGGGCGCCCGTTACCTGCTGCTCGACGAACCGACCGCGAATCTGGCTCCGGCCGAGGTGCACTCACTGCTCGCACAGGTCCGCCGACTCGCCGCCGAACGCGGCGTCGGGATCGTGCTCATCACTCACCATCTGGAAGAGGTCCTCGAGGCCGCCGATCGGGTCGGTGTGCTGCGGGGAGGACGGCTCGTCGCCGAACGCCCCATCCGCGGGAACGGCGCCGAGAGGGTCACCACCGCCGAACTCGCCCGCGACATGGTCGGCCGTGAGGTCGGGCTCGGTATCCGCCGTGCGGCCACCGAACCGGCCGGGAACCGGATGCTCGAACTGGTCGGTGTGTCCGTCCCCGGTCAGTTGCACGACGTGACCCTGCGGGTCGCATCCGGGCAGCTCGTCGCCGTCGCCGGAGTCGAGGGCAACGGCCAGTCCGCCCTCGAGGACGTCCTGTCCGGGCTCTCCCCCGACTCCACCGGTGCGGTGGTCGTCGCCGAACGGGAGATCGACTCCTCGTCCCCCCGCGCGATGCGCGAGGCCGGTGTCGGCATCGTCCCCGCCGACCGCTACACCCGGGGACTGATCAAGTCGTTGGGAATCGACACCAATCTCGCGATCGACAGCTACACCGATCCCCCGCTCGCCCGTCGCTGGGGCCGCCTGTCGCGGGCAGCCGTCCGCGAACGCGCCGAGCGCATCATCGCCGCCCTGTCGGTCAAGGCCCAGAGCCCGCGCACGCTCGCCGGCACCCTGTCCGGTGGGCACGCCCAGCGCGTCGTGCTCGGCCGGGTCCTCGACGGTGAGCCGGACGTCCTCGTCGTCGCCCAGCCCACCCGCGGTCTCGACATCGGCGCCACCGAGTTCGTCTGGGACACGCTCGTCGACCATCGCTCCCGGGGCGCCGCGATCCTGCTCATCTCGTCCGATCTCGACGAGATCTGCAGCCTCGCCGACAGGATCGTCGTGCTCTACCGCGGACGGATCGTCGCCGAGTTCGACGAAGGCCCGTTCGACCGCGAAGCCCTCGGCTCGGCCATGGGCGGATTCCAGGAGGCCGCAGCATGACCGCCACGCTCAGCCCACCGGTGACGACGCCACCCGAGCCGCCCACCGCGTCGCGGATCCGGAGTCTCACGACCACTATCGGGGTGCCGCTACTCGCCGTCGCCGTCGGTCTCGCGGCGGGCGGGATCCTCATCGTCCTCGCGGGCGGTGATCCGGGGCAGGCCTACGCGACGATGCTCGACGCCGCTCTCGGCGGCGATACGCAGCTCGGCCGCCTGCTCACGGGTATGACGCCGCTCGTCCTCATGGGTCTCGGCTACGCGATCGCGTACCGCACCGGCTTCATCACCATCGGCGCGCAGGGCCATTACGACGTCGGCGCGATCACCGCGACGGCCGTGGTGCTGAGCATGCCGTTGGGGACGAGCTGGATCGCGATCCCGATCGTCGCCGTCACCGCCGCGGCCGCAGGTGCGTGCATCGGCGGCATCGCAGGCGTGCTGAAGGCGCGGCTCGGGGTCAACGAGATCATCTCGTCGCTCATGCTCAACTACCTCGTCTTCTACACATTGGCGTGGGCGGTGCGCAAACCCCTCGCCAATCCCAACGGTTTCACCCCCGAGTCCGAACGCATTCCCGACTGGGCCGCACTCGCGACGATTCCCGGCACCCGCATCCACATCGGTGTGTTCGTCGCGATCGCGGCGGTGCCGCTGGTGTGGTGGCTCATGCGTTCGACCCGGTTCGGTTTCGCGTCGCAGATCGTCGGTGGGAGCCCGAGCGTCGCCGAGGCCAATGGCATCTCCGTCGCCCGCACCGTGGTCACCTCCGCTCTGATCAGCGGCGCACTCGGCGGTATCGCCGGCGCGATCATGTTGCTGGGCAGCGAGTTCCGACTGTCGCTGGCGATCTCCTCCGGGATCGGGTTCACCGCGATCGTGGTAGCACTGCTCGGGCGTCGCAATCCGTTCGGCATCGTGCTCGCAGCAGCATTGGTCTCCGGGCTGACCCTCGGCAGTCAGGCGGTGCAGCGTACCCAGGAGATCCCCGCGTCCATCGGCACCGTCGTCCAGGCAGTGATGATCCTGACGGTGCTGCTCGCCAACCGAATCGTGGAGCGTGCTCGATGAACTGGTCCGATGTCCTGGGCGCCGGTGCGCTCGTCCCGCTGTTCACCGCTGCGCTGCGGCTGGCGGTGCCGATCATCCTCGCCGCCGCCGGCGCGTGCCTCGCCGAGCGCTCGGGGCTGATGAACCTCGGTATCGAGGGACAGATGATGGTCGGCGCGATCATCGCGTTCGTGACGGTGTACTACACCGGGCAACCGATGCTCGGCGCCGCCACCGGCGCCGCCGCGGGCCTCGTGATCGCCGCGATCGTCGGCTACCTGACGATCACGATGGCCGTCGACCAGATCATCACGGGGATCTCGGTGGTGATCCTCGGGACCGGACTCGCGTCCTTCCTGTACCTGCAGGTGTTCGGCATGACCGGTACACCGCCGCGCATCCAGGGCACCATTCCCCTCGACCTTCCGGTGCTGTCCGACCTGCCGGTGCTCGGCCCGATCGTGTTCTCGCAGTCCCCGCTCGTCTACCTCGCGCTCGCACTCGTCGTCGCCCTGTGGTGGGTGCTCACCCGCACGGCCTTCGGCCTGTCGATCCGCGCGGCCGGGGAAAGCCCCGAGGCCGCCGACTCGGTGGGCGTCTCCGTCCCCCGCACCCGATGGAGCACGCTGCTGATCTCCGGCGCCGCAGCAGGTATGGCCGGCGCGCTCGTCATCGACAGCCTGGGCTTCTTCCAGGACGGCATCACCGGTGGTCGCGGCTGGATCGCGCTCGGTGTCGTCATCCTCGCCCGGTGGAATCCGCTCGGCGCCATCGTCGGTGGCTTCATGTTCGGTCTCGTCGACGCCTTCCAGCTGCGCGTACAGGCCGCGTCCGGTGGACAGGCCACGTCGGTACCGTACGAGCTGTTCCAGGCCATGCCGTACGCGGTGACGTTGCTCGCGGTCATCGCCACAACCGTGTGGTTCTCGCGCAGCAATTCCCCGAAGGCGCTCGGCATCCCGTTCGTGCCCGCGAAATAGCTTTCCGTCAGCTTTCCCGTCAGTCCTGGGGTTCGCAGTCGCGAGCCCTCCCTTCCCCGAGGAGAACCACGTGAAGAAATTGGGTACCGCTGTGGCGGCCGCCGCCGTCGTCGGAGCCGCCGTGACCGGGTGTTCGAGTTCCGACCCCGGTGGGAGCGGCTCGGCCGACGGGGTCGTCAAGGCCGCGATCATCACCTCGGGTCCGGTCAACGACGTCGGCTGGAACCAGGGCATGGTCGAGGGCGCCGAGAAACTCGAAGCGGAAGGTCTTATCGACCTGACCGTGGTGCAGCAGGATTCGGGCGCGACCTCGGAGCAGATCGCCCAGATCGTCACCGACCTCGCGGAGGACGGCAACCAGCTCATCGTCGGCCACTCGTTCAATTACGGCGAACCCATCAAGGGCATCATCGCCGACTACCCCGACGTGCTGTTCGCCTATCCCGGCGGCTTCGGCGACATCACCGCCAACCTCGCCGACTACAGCCAGCCGTTCTATCAGGGTTCGTTCCTCACCGGCATCCTCGCCGGCGACCTGACGGAGACCGGCATCCTCGCCGGCACCGCCGGTTTCGAGATCCCGGTGTGCAAGGCCCAGATCGAGGCGTTCGCCGACGGCGCGCGCCTGACCTACAAGGGCCCCGGTGAGATCCAGTTGCGTCCGTCCTACATCGGCGGATGGTCCGACGCGGCGGCCCAGACCATCGAGGCCGTCAACGCCCTCGTCGACCAGGGCGCCGACCAGTTCTCCACGTGCGGTGTCGACGCGGCCACCATCGAGGGCGCCAAGCAGCGCGGTGTCGGCGTCGCCGGCTACACGATGGATCAGACCCCGCTGGCACCCCAGAACGTCGTCTCCTCCGTCGTGTGGAATCTCGACGAGGTCCTCCGCGCGATGATCGCCGACGTCGAGGCCGGCAACGTCGACCCGGCGAAGTACTACGAGGTGGACATCACCGAAGGCGGCCTGGACGTCGTCATCAATCCGGCCTTCGCCGACAAGATCTCGCCCGAGGCGATGGCGCTGTTCGAGGAGTACCGCGAGAGGATCATGGCCGGCGAGTTCGAGGTCGAGTACAAGGGCGGCGACTGACCCGGAGCACCTCCTGTAGAACGAACGAGACCGACCTTGTGCGCGATTTCCCACCGGATTTCGCACACAACGTCGGTCTCGTTCCGTAGCTTCGACCTTTGTGAAGATCCGACCTATGTTCGGACGCGCTCCGCGCACCACTCCACCAGCGCCGCCGCGAGGTCGTCGCGGGCGGACAGCTGTGGCGCATGGTCGGACTCGAGCGACACGACCTGCGCACCCGGGGTGAGGCGTTGCATCCCCCGTTGGGTGACGAGGGGAACCGAACGATCCAGTGTCGCTTCGACGTACAGGCGTGGCAGGCGCCCGAATCGTTCCGGTGTCCAGCTGGGCGCCATGAGCCGGGTGGTCTCGAGTTGCGGCACGAGTCGGCGCGCGGCACCGATCGCGTCGGCCGAATCCGCCTCGTGGAAGAACACCGCCGCACCGGCCTCCGGGGGCACGATCGTCCCGCGACCGTCCTCGGTGGGTTCGAGCCATCGCGAGATGCCCACCGGCGATTCGAGACCGATTCCGTCGCAGAGCATCCCGAAGTCGCCCCCGGACGGAAGCATCACCCCCGCCACATAGGCGACCCCGGTGACACGCTCGGGTAGCATCTCCGCGACCTGCGTGACGACGATGCCGCCACCGGAATGGCCGACGAGGATCACCGGACCGTCGAGTCCGGCAACGTGGTCGGCCACGACCGCGGCGACGTCGTCGAGCGTCACGTCGTCGGCACCCCACGATCCGACACCGGGAAGCTCGAGCGGATGTGGGACGTGCCCGGCCCGACGGAGCGGTTCGAGCAGTGTGTCCCACACCCAACTTCCGGCCCACGCGCCGTGCACGAGCACGACATGACTCACTCGCGGTTCTCCCCCGTCGCCGCCAGCACCCGGGCGGCTTCCCGCACAGCAGCGGTGTTGGCCTTGCCGTGCCGCGACCCGGCGAGCTTCGCTTTGATGTGATCGCGGATCAGGATGGGTTCATAGGGTTCCAGGCCCGCATATTCGGGCAACGTGGAGACCACCGCGTCGACGTTGCCGTCGTGGAAGAACGCCACCGAACGACGGCGCCGGATCCTCCCGTCGACGATCGGCGGCTTGACGCGGTGCAGCGTCGACATCCACCGGTCGTCGGTGATGCGGGCGGTGAGATCGCCGAGATTGACCAGCAGGGCGCCGGGCAGCGGTTCGACGTCGTGCCAGATGCCGTCGGTGCCGAGCACCTGCAGCCCTGCGACCCGGTCGGCCCACAGCACGGTGACGATCCCGAAGTCGGTGTGCTCGCCCATGCCGGTGAGGTCGCCGTCGAGGTCGACAGTGCCTTCGGGCAGCGCGTAGTTGTTCATGCGCAGCACGTCGATCGAGTGGTCGGTGAGCCGCTCGAAGTAGTCGGGGGGCTGCCCGAGCGCGTCGGCGAAGATCCGGGTGAGGGTCCGCGCGACCCGCGAGGCCTCGGTGAAGTAGGTCTGCACGCGGTCCTCAAAGCCGGGGACGTCGGGCCAGACGTTGAGTCCGTAGTCGTCCTCCGACAGGTCCAGGTGGGGGAACGACCGGGCCTCCACGCCGACGTTGTATGCCTCGAAGAAATCGTTCATACGGCTGGCGGATTCGACGCCGAGGCTCAGGCTCAGCGACTCGCTCTTCGGCGGGCTGTATCCGCGGTTCGCGCCGACCACCCGGTACTGCTGCTTGTCGTCCATCGGCAGACCGAAGAAGTCGTCGAGGGCGCCGGCGAGGCCGTCGACCACCGGATCGGGGATGCCGTGTCCGAGGATCTGGACGAATCCCACACGGCTGCAGGCTTCGTCGATCTCACGGGCGACACGAGAGCGTTCGGCCTCGTCGCCGGCCCGGACGTACGGGCCGATATCGACGGCGGGAACGACGAAGGCGTCAGACGGCGACTGGTTCATGGGCAACTCCGTGGGGAGAGGGGGTGCCGGCCGAGGTGACGGGGGCCGGTGTGCCGGACCGGGACGCGCGAGCCAGTGTCCCGAGACGAGTGTGGTTGAACAGCAGGTTCAACGAGAACGCCGCGATCGCGGCGAGCGTGATGCCGCTGCCGAGCAGGATCTGCGCGGCGGACGGGAAGCGCTCGAACATGCCCTCGGCGAGTTCGGGGAGCAGACCCACACCCACCGCGACGGCGGCGATCGTGGAGTTGATGCGGTCGGACAGGTCCACCGAGCGCAGCGTGTTGATGCCCACCAGGGCGACGGTGGCGAACAGGATCAGGCCGACACCGCCGACCACGGGCTTCGGCAGCGCCGCGACCACCGAGCTCACCTTCGGCAGCGCACCGAGGACGACAAGGATCGCACCCGACGTGGCGGTGACGTAGCGGCTGTAGACCCGGGTGGTGGCCACCGCACCGACGTTCTGGGTGAAGACGGTGTCGACGAAGGCGTTGAAGACACCGGCGAGCACAGCGGACGCTCCGTCGCCGGCGAGTCCGCGGGCGATGTCGCCCTTACTGACGCGCTTGCCGGTGATCTCGGCGACGGCGAGCATGCTCGCGGTGGATTCGGCGAAGACCACGGCCATGACGATGCTCATGGCGACGACCGCGGTGATCGGGAATTCCGGTGCACCGAAGTGGAAGGGCGCGGGCAGACCCACCCACGCCGAGCCGGCCACGCCGCCGAGGTCGATCAGGCCGAGCGGAACCGCGACGACGGTGCCGACGGCGAGGGCGATCAACACCCCGAGCTGTGCCCAGATGCCGCGCCCGAGGCACAGGAAGGCAACGGCGACGACGATCACCAGCACGGCCAGGGCGATGTTGGTGGGCGAGGCGAAGGTGGGCGACGACGGGTCGGTGCCGACGATCAGCCCGCCCGCCACGCCGATGAGCGAGATCCCGACGACGGTGAGCACGGCACCGGTGACGAGCGGCGGGAAGAAACGGATGATCCTGGCGAAGGGCCAGGCCAGGGCGAGACCGACGATGCCGCCGATCAGCATGGATCCGTAGACGGCCTGCAGGCCGTATTCCTTCGCGATGAGGATCATCGGCGTCAGGCCGGCGAAGGTCGCACCGCAGACGATGGGCAGGCGGACGCCGACGAGTTTGCCGACACCGAGACTCTGGACGATGGTGATCAGACCGGCGATCAGCAGGTCGGCGCTGATGAGCATCGCGATGGTGTCGCGGTCGAGTCCGACGGCCGCGCCGAAGACCAACGGGACGGTGATGCATCCGGTGTACATGATCAGGACATGCTGGAGGCCGAACGCGAACTGCCGGAGGAACGGCAGTCGCGCGTCGACGGGGTGCGGTGAGGTCATGTGATCGCTCCCATTTCGGATGCAGTGCTGTATACGGTGCCGGATACAGCTTGGGGGCCGAAGTTTTCGGGCTCGAGTCATCGTGTTTCGTGCGGGTAAGGAACCGCTCACCGCACCCGCGTCGGAGTTAGGTCAGTCGTCCGTTCACGCGCAGGCGGGCGATGCCGCCGTCCGGATAGACGTCGAGCCGCACGAATTCCACCGGCGTCGGCGAATCGACGCGGAAACGGTGCCGGCAGTCCGGGAGCAGCGCGGTGCGCGGCACGAGTTCGACCCAGGACGATTCGTCGGACATCGCGTTCCCGCTGGGAATTCCGCTCAGGCGTGCCGCTCCCGGTGCGTTGCCGACGAAATAGGAGGTGTCGATCTCGACGTGGTCGACGCAGCCCTGCCCCGCGAGGCGGATCACGACGTAGTCGTTGCCGTCGTCGCGGCGACGCGCGTTCTCCCAGCCCTCCCCCATGTGCCGCGAGCGGCCGAGGCCGATGATGTTGCGCGGCGACGAATAGAAACGGTTCGAGCAGGCGACGACGTCGCCACCGTTCTCGAGGGCTGCGAGATCGATCGTGCCCGTGAGAAAGGCCGGGTCCGGACGGGCATGTCCGTGCACGCGGAATCGGGCTACACCGCCGTCGGGAAAGATGTTCAGGCGCAGGTGTGTCCAGCGCCGGTCGTCGTCCACCGCGAAGGCGTTCGCGGTGTCGCCCTTCAGGGCCACGCGATCGAGGACCGGTTCCCACGGCGCGTCCAGCAACTCCTGATCGGTCGGGTATCCGTCGAGGTTCACCCCGTCGACGGATGCGAAGGGCGGGTAGTTACCGGTGAACCAGGCGGTGTCGATCACGACGCCCTCGACGACGCCGGGAACGCCGAGCCGGACCACCGCGAAGTCGTGCCCGGCTTCGCGGCGACGCCGGGTCTCCCACCCGTCGTAGACCTTTCCCTTGTGCCCGAACTCGGACGGATCGAAATCGGGTGCACCCGGCGAGATCAGGTTCTCGCGACTCGCGAAGAACTCGTCGTTCGCGAACACGACGGCCCCGCCCAGCGATCGCGCGGCGAGATCGGGTAGTTGCAGGAAATCTGCTTCGGTCAACGGTTTTCCTTTCGGGAGAGCAGCGCACCACGCGGTGCGGGGTCGGTGGCGTCGAGGGTGACGGTGAGCGGTTCACCGGCGAGCCAGGTCTGCCGCACGACCCCGGCCAGCGCGCGTTCGGCGTAGGGCGTCACGGCGTTGCGGTGGTGCAGCCGCTCCGGGAAGACGACGAAGGCGTCGTCGGGCGCGAAGACACACAGGTCGGCACTGTTGCCCACGGCGATGGCACCGCGGTCGGCCAGTCCCACGAGGTCGGCGGTGCGGCCGGCCATCCAGCGCACCACGTCGACGAGGGCGTGCCCGCGCTTGCGGGCCTCCGACCACACGATGGGCAGTCCGAGTTGCAGCGACGAGATTCCGCCCCAGGCCTCGCCGAAGTCGCCGGTGACGAACTTCTTCAGCTCCGGCAGGCACGGCGAGTGATCGGAGACGATGCAGTCGAGCGTGCCGTCGGCCAGGCCGCGCCACAGCGCTTCCCGGTTGCGGGCCTCACGGATCGGCGGGCAGCACTTGAAATGTGTGGAGCCGTCGAGGATCTCCTCGCTGAACAGCGACAGATAGTGCGGGCAGGTCTCCGCGGTGACGGGCAGGCCCTCGGCCTTCGCCGCGGCCACGAGCGGAAGGCTTCCCGCATCCGACAGATGCAGGATGTGCACGCGGCACCCGGTCTGCCGCGCGCCGTCGATCACCTGGGCCACGGCACGGGACTCGGCGACCGGTGGTCGCGAGTACAGGAAGTCGTCGTAGCGCGGTCCGGCCGGTGGGTCCTGCGCGTCGAGGGTCGGTCCGTCCTCGGCATGCACGATGAGCAGGCCGCCGAAGCCGGCGATCACGCGCATCGCCTCGATCATCTGCTCGCGGTCCAGCGGCGGGGACTCGTCGAGACCCGAATACGCGAGGAAGCACTTGAATCCGTACACCCCTGCGTCCCAGAGCGGTTCGAGATCGGCGAGGTTACCGGGAATCGCACCGCCCCAGAATCCGACGTCGACGGTGACCTGCCCGTCCGCGACCTTCTGCTTCACCTCGAGGGCCGCCACGTCGACGGTGGACGGGATGGAGTTGAGGGGCATGTCGACGATCGTCGTCACTCCCCCGGCCGCGGCGGCACGCGTGGCCGTCGCGAAGCCCTCCCATTCGGTGCGGCCGGGTTCGTTGACGTGGACGTGCGTGTCCACCAGGCCGGGGAGCAGCACCTCGTCGTCGGCGAGGACGGTCTCCCGCGCACCGGTCGGAGCGGCACCGTCGTATTCCTCGATCGCGACGATGCGGCCGTCGCGCACGTGGACGGCGCAGCTGCGTTCCTCGTCCCCCACCACAGCGCGTCGCGCGCGGATCACGGTGGTCATCGCGTCACCGCCGTCGGTCGACCCGCGAGCCGGGCCAGGTGGTCGAGATTCGTGCCGGTGCGATCGCATACTTCCTTCTCGGTGAGGGCTCCGCAGCTCGTTCCCCGCAGGAGGAAGGCGGCGAGAGCACGGGCGGTGGCGGGTTCGTCGAGGTATCCCGACGACAGGGCCGGGTCGATGTAGGCCGCGACGCGTCCCGCGGCGGTGGACAGCGACCGGCGGTAGAACGCGAAGGTCGCGGCGTAGCGGGTGGGCAGTTGCGCCGGATGCAGGTCCCATCCCTGGTAGAAGCCGCGGCGTAGCGACCGGTCGATCAGGTGGGCGTGCAGCCCCCATGCCGCGCGGATCTCGTCGCGGGTGCCGACGGGAAGGCGGTTGGTGGAGCCGTCGGACAACCGCACCCCCGTGCCCGCTGCCGCAACCTGCATCGTGGCCTTGGCGTGGTCGGCGACGGGGTGGTCCATCGCCTGGTACTCGGCGGCGATGTCGCACGCGGCCGAGTAGTCATAGGTGCCGTAGTGCAGTCCCGAACAGCGGCCCCGGGCCGCTCGGATCATGGTGGCGACGGCAGCGGTGCCATCGGGTCCGCAGATCGCCTGCGGCGTCTCGATCTGGATCTCGAACCGCAGGGGCGCTGCGAGCGGGTAGGTGGACTCGAGATGCTCGCAGACGGTCACCATAGCGGCGACCTGTTCGGGCGCGGTGACCTTGGGCAGCGTGACGACGAATCCGTCGGGGAGAGAGCACTTTCCGGTCAGTTCGGCGACGAAGGAGTCGAGCGTGCGCAGTCCGCGGCGCCGGGTGGCGGCCTCGAAGGACTTGAACCGGATGCCGACGAAGGGTGTCGCGGTGGGATCGGTCGCGAGCGCGGCGGCGGCGCGGGCGACGTGGGCGTCCTCGTCGGCGTCACGTTCGTGCTCCGGAATGCCGGGGCGGGTGAACCCGTCCTCGAAGTCGATGCGCAGATCCTCGATCGGTTCGGTGCGCAGTTTGGCCTCCACGAGAGGGAGGACGGCGTCGGCCAGTTCGGGTTCGATGCCGGTGACCGCGGCGAGGTCCGCGGGACCGTCGATGTGGGTGTCGAGGACGTCGAGCGCGTCGGCTCCCCATCGTGCCGCGATCCCGGCGTCGTAGCGGTCGGCCGGGACGTAGACGGTGTGCACTGGTTGGCGGGCACCGTCGGTCCCGGGATAGGTCGCAGTGTATGCCGCGTCGGTGCCCGCGAGCTGCGCGTCGAGCGCAGCCGCAAGCCTGTGCAATCCTGTCGGCACCCGAACTCCTGTCCTGTATCCACGGCTGTATACGTCGTGGTGCGCCGACGTTATCGGCGCCAGGTCATGTGTTCGGTTAACTGCGGTTACGGGCCCGTTACACATCTGCCGGGGCGGTGTTCGTCCTCGGCAGAACCCGGCCCGATGCCGCCGGATCGACGGCACAATGGTCGGCATGGAGCCGGAGCAGGGTCGCGTGATCGATTTCGCCACTGCCGCGAAGGCGGCACGTGTGACTGCCGCGAAGGCGGCACGTGTGACCGCCGCGAAGTCGGCACGGACTCCCGTGCGGGGAGCCGACAGCACCGAGCCCCGGCTGCTCCGCCAGATCTACGGCGAGATCCTGCGCGACGAGCGTCGCGATCAGGACCGCAGCCTCGAGGACGTCGCCCGCACGGTCGGGATGTCGAAGCAATATCTGTCGGAGGTCGAACGTGGGCGCAAGGAGGCCTCCTCCGAGATGCTGCGGTCCGTGTGCGATGCGCTGGAACTTCCGATGGAGCAACTGCTCGCGCGCGGGATCCGCCGGATGACCGCGCATCGCACACTTCGGACCACGGGTCACGCCGGCGTCGAGTTGTGCGCGGCATGACGGTATGACTGCGTCACAGTGTGACCACGTGACTGCGTGACGGGTCATCCGTCCCGATCGACGACGACGTGATCGGCCAGGCCGTAGGCCACCGCCTCCGTCGGTGAGAAGATCCGGTCCCGGTCGGTGTCGCGGCGCAGTCGGTCGATGTCACGTCCGGTGTGCGCGGCGAGGATCTCCTCGGTCTGGGCCCGTACCCTCATCACCTCCGCTGCCTGCAGGGCCAGATCCGAGATGGTGCCCTGCCCCTGCGCCGACGGCTGGTGCAGCAGCACCCGCGAATGGGCGAGCACGTGCCGACGGCCGGGCGCTCCGGCCGCGAGCAGCACGGCGGCCGCCGAGGCGGCCTGTCCCATGCAGTAGGTCGCGACCTTCGGGCGCAGGAACTGCATGGTGTCGTAGATCGCGAGCATCGCGGTGGACGATCCGCCGGGCGAGTTGATGTAGAGCCCGATCTCCCGATCGGGGGATTCGGCCTCGAGGTGCAACATCTGAGCCATGACGACGTTGGCGACCCCGTCGCCGATCTCGGTGCCGAGGAAGACGATGCGTTCGTTGAGCAACCGGCTGAAGACGTCGAACGACCGCTCCCCCGCCGGTGTGCGTTCGATGACGTTGGGGATCGTGTAGGTGCTCATCGTCCCAGTCCCATCTGCCGTCCTGCGGCGAACGGCGCCAGTTCGGCGAGCGACCCGACGACGGTGTCGACGATGCCGTACTCGCGCGCCTGTTCGGCTGTGAACCACCGGTCGCGGTCGCTGTCGCGTTCGATCTCCTCGAGTGAATGCCCGGTGGCGTCCGAGAGGATCTGCTGCGACTGCAGTTTCATGTATTCGAGATTCTCGGCCTGGATCGCGATGTCGACGGCCGTCCCCGAGAATCCGGCCGACGGTTGGTGCATCATGATCCGGCTGTGGGCAAGGCTCGCGCGTTTGCCCTTGGTGCCCGCCGCGAGCAGGACCTGCCCCATACTGGCGGCGAATCCCGCTGCCACGGTGACGATGTCGTTGGGAACGAGTTGCATCGTGTCGTAGATGGCGAGGCCGGCGAAGACGGATCCGCCGGGTGAGTTGATGTGCAGGACGATGTCGCGCCGGTCGTCGGCGGAGGCGAGCAGGACGAGTTCCGAGCAGACGCGCTCGGCCATCTCGTCGTCCACCTCTCCGGTCAGTCGCAGGATGCGCTGACGGAAGAGCCTGTCGGCCAGTTGGTCCCGGTACGAGAATGGTTCGGTGGTCGTCATGCAGCCAGCCTGACCCCCGATGGGTGCGAACCGGCGGTTCGTCTGCTCACGGCAGACGGACCGGGCGTTCCGGCAGATCAGTCCCCCGCGGACCGGACGGCGCTGATCACCACCGCGACGAGGACGGCCAGCAGAAGGAGCACGAGCAGGACCGGTCCGAGCAGCAGCACCAGCGTGATCACGACGGCCAGGCCGATCTTCGCCTTGGTGCTGAGTCCGGAAATCAGCCCGCCCAGCGCGGCGAGGGCCGGATTGCGACCCTCCAGCGCGGCTCGGATGCCGGCGAGGACCGCCTGCAATCCCACGCCGCCGCTGGTGACCTCGCCGAGGAGCGAGTCCACCCATCCGCGGATCTTCCGGATCAGTCTCGCCCCGAGTCCCCGGAGTTCGGCCAGTGCGCTGCGGACACCGGCCCGCAGCGCATCCTTCAACCTCTCGAGGAGCGATGTGGGTTCCGGCTGTGCCTGCTCGGGTCGGGTCTGCTCGGATCGTGTCCGCTCACGTCCGGGGCGGGTGGGTTTCCCTGCCCGGGCGTCGTTCGCCGGCGGACGCGGTCGTCGTCTCTCCTTCGGAGGCGCCGGCTTCACACGAGAGCGGGGCGTGGCGTCCGAACGGGTCGATGTCCGAGTGGTCGATCGGGATGAGGTTCGGGTCGAGGTGCGCCGCGAGCCGGTTCCGGGGTCGCGGTCCCGACGCCGTGCAGCGGGTTCGGGTTCGCGGGTGCGACGCCGCGCGGTGGGCTCGGGCTCGCGAGGTCGACGGCTGCGCGTCCGCACAGGCTCGACGGGAGTCTCCGTCTCCGTGGCCCTCGCGCGCGTCGCGGTCGGCCGCCGCGCCGGACGGGAGGTTCGGCGGGCTTCGTTCTGCCGAGCACTCATACCACTCGCCTTCTCTCGTGGACGAGCACGGTGCCTCTCAGTGAACGCCGGATTCCGGGTCCGGTCAACGGCAGACGGAGCGTTCAGCCGGTACGGAAAAGGGGTGGACCCTGTTCAAGATCGGTAACGGCTCTTGGAAGAATGGTCATCGCCCTCACAGCACACGGGGAGGTGTGCGCATCATCGTTCGCGATGGGGAGTGCGCGCGCGACGTAATCCGAAGGAGCACCGACAGACGTGACCGAGCAATTCAGTTTCGAAACACTCACGCCCACGGCATTTCTCGACCGCTCCGCCCGGGTCTTCCGTGACGACCTCGCAGTGGTGGACGGCGACATCCGTCGCACCTATGCCGAATTGCGCGATCGGTGCCTGCGACAGTCGGGCATGCTGCACGCTCTCGGTGTCGAGCCCGGCGACCGTGTCGCAGTACTCGCGCCGAACACCTCGCTGATGCTCGAGGCGCACTACGGTGTGCTCTACGCGGGCGCCGTGCTCGTCTCGCTCAACACGCGCCTCACCGCGCCGGAACTGCGGTTCATTCTCGAGCACTCGGGCAGCCGGGTCCTGCTCGTCGAGGAGTCGCTGGCCGACCTGGCCCGCGAGGCCACGGCCGATCTGCCGTCGATCACGGTCGTCGGCGACGACTACGAGGACAAGCTCGCCGCCGCCCGTCATCGGTGCGTGCCGCTCGCCGACGAGCGCACCATGATCGCCCTGAACTACACGTCCGGCACGACGGGTGATCCGAAGGGCGTGATGTACCACGCGCGCGGCGCCTACCTGCAGGCCCTGGCGATGGTCGCGCACTTCGGGCTCGACAGCGGATCCACCTATCTGTGGACGCTGCCTATGTTCCACTGCAACGGCTGGACGTTCACCTGGGCCGTCACAGCAGCCGGTGGCACGCACGTGTGCCTGCCCAAGGTCGACCCCGAGCGGATCTGGGATCTCGTGCGCACCGAGAACGTCACGCACCTGTGCGGCGCGCCGACCGTTCTCGCGTCGCTGGTCGACGCCCCGAATGCGGGCGGCATCGACCATCGTGTCGTCGCGGCGATCGGTGGCGCACCGCCGGCGCCCGCCCTCATCGAGCGGTGCACCGCGCTCGGACTCGACATCACGCACCTGTACGGGCTCACCGAGACGTACGGCCCGGCGGCGATCTGCGAGTGGCGTTCGGAATGGGACGTCCTCCCCGAGGACGAGAAGGCACGGCTGCGCTCGCGGCAGGGCGTGGGCAACGTCGTGGCCGGCGAACTCCGCATCGTCGACCCGATGGGATCCGACGTTCCCGCCGACGGTGAGACGACCGGTGAGATCGCGCTGCGCGGCAACAACGTGATGCTCGGTTACTACAACAACCCGGACGCGACCGCCCGCGCCGTGCCGGACGGCTGGTTCCGCACCGGCGACATCGGCGTCATGCATCCGGACGGCTACATCGAGATCCGCGACCGCGCGAAGGACGTCATCATCTCCGGTGGCGAGAACATCTCGTCCGTCGAGGTCGAATCGGCGCTCATCAGCCATCCGGCCGTTCTCGAGGCCGCCGTCGTCGCGGCGCCGAGCGAGAAGTGGGGCGAACGTCCCGTCGCCTACGTGGCACTGCGCAGCGGCGCGAGTGCCGACGAAGCGGAACTGCGCGCGCATGTGCGTTCGCAGCTCGCCGGTTTCAAGGTTCCCGACAGCATCGTCTTCGGTGCCCTGCCGAAGACCGCCTCGGGCAAGATCCGCAAGGTCGAACTGCGCGAGCGTCTCTGAGCACCGGCCGGGGCGGTTCCCGACGTCACCTCTCGTCGAGAACCGTCCCGGCCCGCTCGGGCAGCGTGAATGCCGCGACCGCGGCGACGACGAACGATGCCGCGAACGCACCGAAGACGAGACCGTTGCCGCCGGCGCCCAGCAGCACCGGCACCAGCAGCGGCGCGATGATCGACGCGAGCCGCCCGAAGGCCGCCGCCGAACCGGTGCCCGCGCCCCGCACCGGCGTGGGATACAGCTCGGGTCCGATCGCGTACAGGGCACCCCACGCGCCCAGGTTGAAGAACGACAGCGCCATGCCCGCCGCGACGATCGTCGACGGAGTCTCGGCGAGCCCGAACAGCCCCGCCGAGACTGCCGATCCGGCGAGGAAGACCCCCAGAGTCAGGCGACGTCCCCACACCTCGATCAGCCACGCCGCGACGCCGTAGCCCGGTAGCTGGGCGAGCGTGATGAGCAGCGTGTAGCCGAACGAGGTGACCAGGTCGAAGCCCTGCGCGACGAGCAGGCTCGGCAGCCAGATGAACGCGCCGTAGTACGAGAAGTTGATGCCGAACCACACGATCCACAGCGCCGCCGTGCGGCGGCGCAGGTTCGGCGCCCACACCGAGCCTCGGGGTGCGCGCTCGACTTCCGCGACGGTCCGGACGGGCTGTTCGTCCTCCGGAACGGACGTGACACCGGCCGAGCGCTCGTAGTCGCGCACGATCGCCTCGGCTTCCGCGTGCCGTCCGCGACTCTCGAGATAGCGCACCGATTCGGGTAGGCCGAACCGGACGACGAGGGCGTAGGCAGCCGGGACGAGCCCGACGGCGAGCGCCCACCGCCACCCGACGTCGCCGGTGGGAACGACGAAGTAGCCGATGAGAGCGGCCAGGAGCCAGCCCACCGCCCAGAACGCCTCGAGGGCGACGACCACGCGGCCTCGCACCTTGCGGGGCGCGAACTCACTGACCAGTGTCGACGCGACGGGCAGTTCGGCGCCGAGACCGAGTCCGACGACGAACCGCAGGACGATGAGCATCGCCACCGAGGTCGACAGCGCCGCCGCGCCGGTCGCGAGACCGTAGACGAGCAGCGTCGCGGCGAAGACCTGCCGGCGTCCGATGCGGTCGGCGAGCAGACCACCGAGGGACGCACCGATCGCCATGCCGACGAAGCCGATGGATCCGATCCACGAGAGCTGCGTCGACGACAGATCCCACTGCACGGCGAGGGCTGCCATGACGAACGAGATCAACCCGACGTCCATGGCGTCGAGGGCCCAGCCCACGCCGGAGCCGGTCAGCAGGCGGCGATGTCTGCCGGTGAACGGCAGGTCGTCGAGCCGCTGGGTGCGAGTGGTCATGCACCGAAACGTACCGCAGCGCTCGGGCGCCGATCAGCCGCGCGCGGCGGCCTCCAGCGCCGACACGTCGATCCGGCGCATCTTCATCATCGCGGCGGTCACGCGCTTCGCGACCTCCGGATCGGGGTCGGCGAGCAGTTCGTTCAGCCGTTTCGGTACCACCTGCCACGACAGGCCGTACTTGTCCTTCAACCATCCGCAGGCGGATTCCTCGCCGCCGTCGGCGGTCAGCGCGTACCAGTAGTGGTCGGCCTCCTCCTGATCGGCGCAGTCGATCTGGAGGGACACCGCTTCGGAGAACCGGAACTGCGGTCCCCCGTTGAGTCCGTAGAAGACCTGACCGTCGAGGAAGAACTCGACCGTCATCGGGGTCCCGGGCGGGACCGGGATGTCGCCTCCGGTGGACTCTTCGGTGTAGCGGGTGATCTCACCGATCTCGGAGTTGGGGAAGATGCCGATGTAGAAGTTCGCGGCCTCCTCGGCGTTCATATCGAACCACAACCACGGGGTGATCCTGGGCATCGTGACTCCTCGTGTCGTCGAATGTGTTCCACTCTCACGAAGGCAGACCCTGTCCGGCCCGGATTCTCATCGCCGCAAAGCGGGACAGCATGCCTCTACCGCCTCGACATTGTGCAGGACACCTTCAACACGCAGACCGAAGCCGGGAACACGCTCGCAGACCTCGTTCTCGGTGACATCGACGTTCCGGACGGGCGGGTTTGTTTCGCACTGCGCCGCGGCGAGCCGTGGTGGGCGGAACCGTCGGTGCTCGTTCGCAGCGACGAGCAGGCCGAACGGTTGTGGCGCGAGAGCGCACGGCTCGTCGGACTGCCCGACCGTTGGGTCCCCCGGGCGTAGCATCGGGTGGCATGGGGAGCGCCTCGCGGTCCTCACGGCCTCTCAGCGATCGTCTCGCCGCACGGGCGCGACGCGTGTTCGTCGGTCGCGATGCCGAGCTCGAGATCGTTCGCTCCGCACTGGACTCCCCCGAACCCTCGATCGCCGTGCTGTACCTGTACGGTCCGGGAGGCATCGGCAAGACCTGCTTGCTCGGCGCGATCTCCGATCTTGCGGAACGGAGCCATCGCGCGGTGACTGTGATCGACGGGCGCAACACGGATGCGTCGCCCGGCTCGGTCCTCGCGTCGGTGGATCGCCACATCGGCGACCGGCCGAGGGTGCTCCTCCTGGACTCGTACGAGCGGCTACGCGTGCTCGACGACTGGATCCGAACCGATTTTCTTCCCGGCCTTCCTGCGACGACGCTGACGGTGATCGCCGATAGGTCACCGCCCTCCGCGGGATGGCGCACCGATCCGGGTTGGGGTGATCTGCTCCGGATCGTGTCTCTCAGGAATTTCGACCCCGCTACGAGCGCTGCCTACCTCACCGCTGCGCGGGTTCCCGAGGAACTGCACGACGAGATCATCGGGGCAACGCACGGACATCCGCTCGGGCTCGGTCTGCTCACGGATGTCTTCGCCCGAGGAGGCGATGTACGTGTGCCGTGGCCTCCGGATCTCGTCGGGATGTTGCTCCGACGGTTTCTCGATACCGAGCCGGGGATCGCACATCGCCGCGCCCTGGAAGTGTGTGCGCTCGCCCGGGTGACCACCGAAGCCCTGCTGCGTGACGCCCTCGAGCTCACCGATGCACACGCCGAGTTCGAATGGCTCCGTGAGCTGTCGTTCGTCGAAGCAGGGCCGGACGGATTGTTTCCCCACGATCTGGCACGCGATGTCCTCGACGCCGATCTGCGCTGGCGCGATCCCGATGCCTACCGGTACACCTTCCACCGCGTGTGGAAGGGCATTCGCCGCGGTCTCGATTCTGCAGGAGAATGCGAACAGCAGCAGGCCATCGTGGACTTGAAGTTCGTGTTCCGCAATCTCCCCGGTGTGCTGTCGCCGGTGGATTGGCAGTCGTGGGGAAGCGCGCAACCCGAACGTGCGGAGCAGGCCGATCACTCCGCGATCGTCGATCTCGTGCGGACGTCGGAGGGAGACGAATCCGCGGTGCACGCGCGACGATGGCTCGAGCGACAACCCGAGGGTTTCTTCGTGTTGCGCGACACCGACGGATCGATACGTGGTGTGCTCGGTCTGTTGGAACTCTCGCGAGCGTCACCCGACGATGTCCGTGCCGACCCGGCGACGCGAGCCGCGTGGGATTTCGCCCGGCGGACAGCGCCTTCCCGTCCCGGCGAGTGTGTCGCGATCACACGCATCGTCATCGACCGCGCTGACTACCAGAATCCTTCTCCGACAATGAACTCGGTTCCGGTGCTCACCTTCCAGCGCTATTTCACCCTGCCGCATCTGTCGTGGGACTTCCTGGCGCTGGCGGAGCCCGACCGGTGGAACGAGTACTTCGCGGTCGCAGATCTCCCCCGTGCCGAAGGAGCGGATTTCACGGTCGGCGATCGTCACTACGGACTGTTCGCTCACGACTTCCGCCGTCGGGATGTCGACGAGTGGCTCACCGTCGTAACCGATCGTGCTCTGGCTCAGGGGCACAGCGGTCCCGAGCCCACGATGTCCCTGCCTCTCGCGCTGTCGGAGAAAGAATTCGCGGAGGCGGTCCGAAATGCGCTGCACGACCTCCGTCGGCCCGATCTCCTCTCTCGTAATCCCCTGTTGCACACGAGGGTCCTCCACAAACGGTCCTCTCCCGACGATCCCGATCCGGTGGTGCTGCGCGCGCTCCTTCGTGAGGCGATCGATTCCTTGGCGAGCGACCCTCGGGACGACAAGCTCTTCCGCGCGGTGGACCGCACGTACGTGCGCGGCGCAGCAACACAGGAAGCAGCGGCAGCCAGACTCGGGCTGCCGTTCAGTACGTACCGCCGACATCTGACCCGCGGCGTCACCCGCGTCGTCGGATGGCTGTGGGATCTGGAGGTGTACGGCGAGGCACCGTCCGGCCGTGAGCACATGTGAGCAGGTTCCGGCCTGTCGACCGAGCACCTTCCGCAGCGACGATCGATTCCGAGGAGGAGGTGTGATCATGCCGATCGGAGAGCGCGCCGTGGTTCTCGGCGCGAGCATGAGTGGATTGTCGGCGGCCCGTGTCCTGTCGGACAGGTTCGCCGAGGTGACGGTGATCGATCGTGACCGGCTGCCGTCCACGAACGAACCACGCCGTGGGGTGCCCCAGGGACGGCACATCCACGTGCTGATCTCACGGGGACAGCAACTCCTCGAGGAGATGTTCCCCGGGTTGTCACAGGAGCTGACCGCTGCAGGCGTTCCCACCCTCGACCACCTGGGCGACGTACGGTGGATTCTCAGTGGTCACCGGATTCGTCAGGGGCCGAGCGGTCTTCGAGTACTGGCAGCCGGCCGTTCGCTGCTGGAGCGCCGGATTCGTGACCGTGTGGCCGCGTTGGCGAACGTCGAGATCGTCGAACGGTGTGATGCCGCGGGTCTCGTCGCGACCGCGGACCGCAGCCGGGTGGTCGGTGCGCGGATCATCCGCCATGCCGACGGAAGCGCCGAGCAGGTGCTCGATGCCGACCTCGTCGTCGATGCGACCGGACGCGGATCCCGCGCCTCCGAATGGCTCGGGAGACAGGGCTGCCCGCAGCCCCGGGTCGACACCGTCGAACTCGATGTCGGCTACGCCACCGCGGTGTTCCGTGCGTCTTCGGTTGCACTCGGCAGCGACCGGGGCATCGTCATGGCGCCCACGCCCGAACATCCACGCGGTGCCGCCCTGCTCACCCTCGAATCAGATCGGTGCATGGTGGCCCTGATCGGGGTCCGCGGCGAAACCGTGCCGGCGACCCGGAGGGACTATCTCGAATTCGCACGGTCCCTGAGGTACCCGGACGTGTACGACGCGATCGCGGATGCCGAATGGGTCGAGGATGTCGTCCGGTATCGCTTCCGGGCGAGCACGTGGCATCGCTACGACCTTCTCGACCGATTTCCCGACGGATTCCTCGTCCTCGGCGACGCGTTCTGCAGTTTCGATCCGATCTATGCCCAGGGGATGACGGTCGCCGCCCTCGAAGCCACCGCAATGGGCCGCCTCCTCGACGACCACGGGCCGTCCGCTGCCGTTCAGCGGAAGCTCGCACGTGTCGTCGACGATGCCTGGGCGATGTCCACCGGTGGCGATCTCGCGTTCCCCGGTGTCGAGGGCCGGCGGGATCCGAAGACGAGGATCGGCAATGCATACGTACCGATGGTGCACGCGGCAGCCGCATACGACACGAAGGTGGGCACAGCGTTCGCCCGGGTGTCCGGACTGCTGGATCCCCCATCGGCATTGATGCGCCCAGGAATCATGGCACGTGTTGTCCGACAGAACATTTCGCATTCGGTCGCGTGGCCGTGGCGCCGAGCCGACGGATCCGCGATGCCGCCTCGCCGGTCGTCTCCGGGACCCGCCGGTCCGGCGGCACGATCTTCGTCCCTCTCGCGGGCCGGGCGCATGCACACGTAGTCGTCGGAGTGGGTATGCATCGTCCGTGACGAAGAAGACGCGCGATCGCAGGAAACCGGGGCGGCAACGGCACCGGCCGCCGAGCACCGCGCCCCCACCACCGGCGGGATACGTCGAGGATCCGACGCTGCCGGCGGCCTGGCTCGTCGACATCGACGGAACGCTCGCGCACATGAGCGACCGGAGTCCCTTCCACTGGCACAGGGTGGGCGAGGACACCGTCTCCCCGGCGGTCGAGGCCGCGGTGCGCGCGTTCGCCGCCGCACCCGACAGGGCTGTGATCGTGCTGCTCTCGGGACGCGACGGCGTGTGCCGACCGGAAACCGAGGAGTGGCTCGCCCGGCACGACATCCCCTACGACGAGCTGTACATGCGTCCGGCCGGCGACAACCGGAAGGATTCGATCGTCAAGGCCGAGCTGTTCGACCGTCACATCCGGCACCGCTATCGCATCATCGCGGTGCTCGACGATCGCGATCAGGTGGTGCGCATGTGGCGACGGATGGGACTGGTGTGCTTCCAGGTCGCCGAGGGCGACTTCTGACGAGCACCGGCGCATACCCGGTTCTCGAACGATGTTTCAATCATGCTGGGACACTTCGGCACTCAGCGCAGACGGTGGAACGAACGGGGCCACGACGAGATCGACACGCCGAGTCCCGCACCCGACACAGCGCACGTACAGCACCTGTCCGATCGACGTGGCGTGGCTCGACTCCACACTCCATGCGTGTTCGTGAGGACGGGTCGAGGTCGGGCATTCCTGTGGGTTCCGAGCTTCGATGGCGGCCATGCCCACCACCATGATGTAATGCCCTTATCCATCTCAACCCTTACGGCGAGTATGCGGTCCTCCTCGCGGCGTCACTGGCCGGCGACTGGCCCGACGATCGGGCCGGCATCATGGCTCGTACCCGCGAGGGGGGCATGACCATGGACTTCCCGACCGCGCCCGACGACCATCAGCGCACCCGTGAGGTCATAGACGACTGGCTCGCCGTCGTCGACGCGTCCGACCCCAGGGAACGTGCGCGCCTGCTCAACGAGCAGATGGCCGCCGCAGCGGCTTATCCCCGGCTGACCGATCACGACGGCGAGGGGTGGCACCTGCACTACCGCGACGAGGTCCAACCGCTCCCCGACGTACTGCGCGCGGTGATCAGCGTCGGCACGGCACTGCACCTCACCACTCGTGGAATGCACCGCCTCCACCGGTGCGCCGCAGCGGACATCCCGACCAACCCGTGCTCGGCCGTGGTCGTCGACATCACCCGCAACGGCCGCCAGCAGTACTGCTCCGTGCGCTGCGCGAACCGCGCTGCAGTGCGCCGGCACCGAGCGCGAGCGCTACACCGATGCGGACCTGACGGGCCGTGATCTGACGGGGGCCGTCCTGTCCGAATGTTCGCTCGTCGCACCGATCGTCGCCGACAGCGACCTCACGAGCGCACGCCTGCGCGACACTCTCGTCGAGCGTATGCAGGCACCGAATCTGTTCGCGCCGCGCAGCAGCCTGCACCGCGTGCACATCCGGGACAGCCGGATCGGTGCGCTGGACCTCTTCGACGCGGATCTGCGCAGTGTCACGATCGCGGATTCGAAACTCGGCCTGGTCGATCTGCGTGGCCTGCGGATCGACACGATCCGCAGCATGGGCGGGATGAAGGGCGCGACGATCGACGCCCACCAGGCCGTAGCCCTGGCAGGGCAGTTCGCCTCCCACCTGTGTCTGCGCATCGAGGACCTCCCCTGAGCACTGCGTCTCAGCGGTCCGTCAGGTCCCGCACCTCCGCGTAGCGCTCCCGCACGTGCGGGGTCGGGTCGGCCTCGTAGCGGCGTGTCGCGCCGGATTCCCACGCGGGGGGCTCGTCGCCTCCGCGCAGCACCCACGCCGCCTGCCTGGCGGCGCCCCGCGCCACATACTCCCCCGGTTCGGGAACGTCGACAGGCATGCCCAGCACCGCCGGCGCCATCTCGCACACCGCCTGCGAGCGCGCCCCACCGCCGACGAGCAGCACCCGCCGGACCTCGGTGCCCTGCGCCCGGATGTGGTCGATGCCGTCGGCCAGCGAACACAGCAGGCCCTCGAACGCCGCGCGGGCGACATGCGCGGGCGTCGCCGTTCCGAGCCGCAGCCCGTGCAGGGCGCCCGTCGCGCCGGGACGGTTCGGGGTACGCTCCCCTTCCAGATACGGGACCAGCACGAGTCCGTCGCTGCCGGCCGGCGCCGAGAATGCGAGCCGCGTGAGCTCGGTGTGGTCGACCCCGAGCATCGTCGCGGTGGCGTCCAGTACCCGGGCCCCGTTGAGCGTGCACACCAGTGGCAGATGCCGGCCGGTCGCGTCGGCGAATCCCGCGACGTAACCGTCTGCGTCGCGGGCCGGTGTCGTGGACACCGCGCACACCACGCCCGACGTGCCGATCGAGACGACCACATCGCCTTCGCGGACGTCGAGAGCCAGCGCGCTCGCCGCATTGTCGCCGGCCCCCGGACCGAGCAGGGCACCGGCGACCGTCTCCCCGACACTCTCGGCCGGCCCGGCGACCCGAGGGAGGAATGGGCTCGGCCGGCGCAGGGCCTGTTCGAGCAGATCGTGTCGGTAGGTGTCGGTGGATGCGTCGAAGTAGCCGGTGCCGCTCGCGTCACTGCGATCGGTGGCGAGCCGGTCGAGGTCGCGGTCGGTGCGCATCGTCCACGTCAGCCAGTCGTGCGGCAGGCACAACGCCGCCGTGCGGTCGGCATTGCCGGGTTCGTGGTCGGCGAGCCAGCGTGCCTTCGCGACGGTGATCGCGGCGAGCGGGACCACCCCCACGGCCTCGGCCCACGCGCCCGCGCCACCGGCCTCGTCGACGAGATCGGTCGCTGCCGCTGCGGATCTCGTGTCGTTCCACAACAACGCGTCGCGGACCACGTCGCCGCGCTCGTCGAGGCACACCATGCCGTGCTGCTGCGCTCCCACCGAGATCGCCGAGACGTCGTCGAGTCCGCCCGCTTCCGAACACGCCCGCTCGAAGGCAGCACGCCACTCCAGCGGGTCGACCGCGGTGCCGGACGGATGGGGAGCGCGACCCTCGCGCACGACGGCCCCGGTGTCGGCGTCGCACACGACGACCTTGCAGGACTGGGTGGACGAATCGATCCCGGCGACGAGCGTCATCGCGCCGCCTCCCGGGCCGCGGTGCGGTCGGCCAGCGTGGGCAGGTCGGCACCGGCGCGGGCCACCGTCAGACCGGACGTCCACGCGGCGATGTCGAACACATCGCGCACATCGTCGATGCCGATGCCACGCAGTCGTTCCCGACGGTCGGCCCCGAGGAGACCGCAGGTCCACAATCCGTCGAGCAGACCGGTGGTGAAGGCGTCGCCGGCGCCGACCGTGTCGACCACCTCGACCCGCACGGCGGGTACCTCGACGGTCCCGGCCGCGCACAGCGCCACCGCACCTTGTTCTCCACGGGTCACCGCAACGATCGCCGGCCCTCGCGAGAGCCAATCCCGCGCGGTGTCGAGGGGATTACGATCGGGCGCGAACCACGTCAGGTCCTCGTCGCTGGCCTTGACCACGTCGGCGAGCGAGACCAGACGTTCGATCCGTTCCCGTCCGCGCGCCGGGTCGTCGATCAGCGCCGGTCGGACGTTCGGATCGAAGCTCACCGTGGATGTTCCCGCCTGCTGCGCAACGAGTTCGGCGACGAGATCGCAGCCGGGTTCGAGCACCGTCGCGATGGACCCGGTGTGCACGAGCACGGCGTCCACCGACGGCGGCGGCTCGACAGGATCCCAGACGATGTCGAATTCGTATGTCGCGGAACCCTTCTCGTCGATCTCCGCCTGCGCGGTCGCTGTGCGCTCGGCTGCCGCGCTGCCCGGTGTCAACGACACGCCGGAGGCGGCGAGATGGTCGACGATCCGCCGTCCGCGAGCGTCGGTGCCGACGCGTGTCGTGAACTGCACGGGCCGGTCGAGCCGCCCCAGACCGAGCGCGACGTTGAGCGGACTCCCGCCCACATGCTCGACGGGTTCGGCACCGCCGCGGTGGACGATGTCGACGAGGGCTTCTCCGACGACGAGGGCGTGGCCGTTCATTCCGGCTCTCCCGGAAGTTCCTTCAGGGTGGCGCGGGCGCCGTCGTTGTGCAGGGCGTTGAGCGCCCAGGTGTAGGCGTCGACGAAGCGATGGTCCTGCGCGAGATCACCGAAGACCTCGGTGTTCTCGATGAAGGCGGTGGGATGCGTGAGTTGTCGTCGCGCGATCGGGACGAGCGTGTCGGCGAGTCGGTCGACCACCTCGATCGGTTGCCCCTGCTCGTCGACGCCTTCGGCGTAGCGCGCCCACGAGGCGACGATCGCCGCGGACAACTGCACGTGACCACCGGTGGCCAGGTTCTCCCGGATCCCCGGCCCCAGCCACTTCGGGATGCGATCGGACGACTCGGCGCACAAGCGGGCGATCGTGTCCCGGATCTCGGGGTTCGCGAACCTCTCGATGAGGGTGGTCTTGTACTCGTCGAGATCGATGCCCGGCACCGGTTTCAGGGTCGGTGTCGCTTCGGTGTCCATGTAGGCACGGACGAATCCGGCGAGGAGCGGATCTTGCGCGGCCTCGTGGACGAGTCGGTATCCCATGAGATACGCGAAATAGCAGAGCCCCTGGTGACCGGCGTTGAGCAGACGCAACTTCATCAGCTCGTAGGGAGCGACGTCGTCGACGATCTGGACTCCCGCATCCTCGAAGGGCGGTCGTCCGTCGGCGAAGTCCTCCTCGAGCACCCAGGAGGTGAAGGGTTCGGCGGCGACCGGCCAGCGGTCCTGCACGTCGAAGCGTTCGGAGAGCGCCGAGACCACCTCGTCGGTGGTCACCGGGGTGATCCGGTCGACCATCGAGTTGGGGAAACGGACGTGCTCGGTGATCCATTCTGCGAGATCGGGATTCAGAAGGCGCGCGTATTCGGTGAAGACGCGACGCGCGACGGTTCCGTTGCCCTCGATGTTGTCGCACGACATCACCGTCGGAGCGCGCAGCCCCCGCTCCCGGCGCCGGGCGAGAGCCTCGGTGACGAGACCGAAGACGGTGGCCGGGGGTTCGCCGGACCGCAGATCGTGTTGCACGGCCGGATCGTCGACGTCGAACTCACCGGTGTCGTGACGGATGTTGTAACCGCCCTCGGTGACGGTCAGCGAGATGATCCGGGTGGTCGGGGCCGCGAGGAGCTCGATGACCGCCTCGGGATCGTCTGGGGCGTAACGATAGTCGATGATGGAGCCGATCACCCGCGGCTCCCAGGTGCCGTCGGGGTGGGTGAGCACCAGCGTGTACAGGTGGTCCTGGACGGCGAGCGCCTCCTGCATACGGCGATCACCGGGGAGCACCCCGACGCCGCAGATACCCCATTCCTTTGCCTTCCCCTGTTCGAGGAGCCGGTCTACGTACATCGCCTGGTGCGCGCGGTGGAATCCGCCCACACCGAAGTGCACGATGCCGACGGAGACGTCGTCCCGACGGTAGGTCGGGACGGGCACACCCAACTCGGGAAGCGTCTGCTCGTTCACGTGCATGGATCTTCAGTCCTTTCCCGCCGGATCGGTCACGTCCACGACGGCCTTGATGTTTCCGGGTGTCCGATCGGATTCGAGTGCGTCGGCGGTCTTGTCGAGGGGGAACCGGGCGGTGACCATCGAGTCGAGATCGACCCGTCCCGCCCCGAGGAGCGCGAGCGCGGTCGGCCACGTGTTCGCGTAGCGGAACACGCCGGTCAGGATCAGTTCGCGGTTCTGGACCCACTGCACCGGCAGGGTCATCGTCTCGGCGCCGGATCCGACGAGGACGACGGTGCCGCCGGGACGGACCGCGCGGATGCCCGAATCGACGGCGGAGGGGGCGCCGGACGCGTCGACGTAGGCGTCCACACGCAGGGCCGACGGGTCGTCGACGCGGGGATCGAGCGCAGCGCTCGCCCCGAACGACAGTGCGGTCTCGCGTCGTCGCTCGTCGAGGTCGGTGACGACGACCTCGACCGCACCGAAGGCGCGCGCGACCTGTGCGACGACGATGCCGACGGGCCCGGCACCGGTGACGAGGACTCGTGAGCCGGCGGTGACACGGGCCTTCCGGACGGCCGCGATACCGACCGACAGCGGCTCGCACAGGGCGGCGGCATCGTCGGACACGGTGTCCGGAACGGGATGCGCGAAGGCCGCCCCGATGGTGACGTACTCGCACAGCGCGCCGTCGACGGGCGGTGTGGCGTAGAAGCGCATGTGCGGGCACAGGTTGTAGTCGCCGCGGCGCGTCTCCTCGGTGAGCGGGTCGGGGCGTTGCGGTTCGATCGAGACCCGCTCGCCGATCCGGCTCTGCGGAACACCGTCCCCGACCGCGACCACGACCCCGGACGCCTCGTGGCCGAGCACGATCGGATCGGTCACGACGAACTCGCCGATACGTCCTTCGCGGTAGTAGTGCGCGTCCGAACCGCACACCCCTACGGTGGTCACCCGGACGAGGACGTCGCCGGGCTCCGGTGCAGGTAGTGGCCTTTCCTGCATCTCGATGCGGCCCGGTTCGAGAAGTACGGCGGCACGCATCGTGTCCGGGAGCGGCGGGCGAACTGTTGTGTGGGTCACACTGTGATGCTAACGTACTGAGCAGATGCACGCACCCCTGAGCAGATGCTCACGAAGCGTCCGAATACTGCTCACACCAAGGAGAGCTCGTGACCGCCCCCGGCCCCACCAACATCCCCGACACGGAGAGCCCGGTAGCCACCGATGATCTCCGTCTCGCCGTGCGGGCCGCGACGCTCTACTACCTCGACGGACTCACGCAGGCCGAGGTGGCGCAGCGTCTCGGCGTCTCCCGTCCCACCGCCGGCCGGCTCGTCGCGCGCGCTCGCGCCCAGGGCCTGGTGCGCATCGAGGTCACCGTGCCACCCGCCTGGCGCGACGACCTGCACGCCGAGACCGAACGGGCACTCGAGGAGCGCTACGGACTCGTCGAGGCCGTGGTGGTCGGGCGCCGGGTCGACGACGCGGGTCCGATCGAGGACTCCGCAAGCTTCACCGCCCTCGGGCGCGCCGCCGCCGGCCTGCTCACCCGCCGTCTCCGCCCCTCCGACACCCTCGGATTCACGTGGGGTCCGGAGACCGTCGCCGTGGCACAGGCCATCCCGTCGGGTGTCGCCAGTTGCGCCACGATCGTCCAACTCGACGGCTCCCTCTCCACGAGCGCCTACCAGACCGGCACCGAGTTCGTCCTCGGCCGCTGCGCCGAACAGCTTCGGGCGCAACCGCTCCGGCTTCCCACACCGCTGTACGCCGATCCGTCCACGGTCGCGTCGATGCGCGCCGACTCGTTGATCTCCCGCACGCTCGAGGTCGGGCGCCGCGCGGAGGCGATGATCTTCGGTGTGGGCGCCGTGTCGACCTCGACCACCCTGTTCGAGGGCAGCTTCCTCGACACCACGATGCTCCACGAACTCGACGGCCTCGGTGCGGTCGGTGAGATCGGCGGCCGGGTCTTCCGTGCCGACGGCACCGCCGTGCACGGCGAACTCGAAAGCCGCACCATGTCGGTACCTCTCGACGACGTCCGCGACTGCCCCGCCACGATTCTCGTCACCGGCGGACAGTCCAAGCACCGCGCTGTACTCGGTGCTCTCCGAGGCGGTCTCGCGAACATGCTCGTCTGCGACATCGCGTGCGCCCAGTACCTGCTCGACCATCCCGACCAACGCCCTCGAGAACGGCACCCCGAAGGACGAGGCACCACCGAAATGAGGTAGACCATCGTGCCTACAGCAAGAAGATCCATCCGCGCGGCCGCGGCAGGAGCCGTGGCCCTGAGCGTCGCACTGACCGGTTGTGCCGGTGCAGGATCAATCGGTACGTCCGGCCGCACCGTCACCATCGCGATGGTGTCGAACTCCCAGATGCAGGACGCACAGCAACTCGCGTCGCAGTTCGAGGCCGAGAACCCGGAGATCGACCTGAAGTTCGTCACCCTCTCCGAGAACCAGGCCCGCGCCAAGATCACCGCGTCCACGGCGATGGGCGGTGGCGAGTTCGACGTCGTGATGATCAGCAACTACGAGACTCCCCAGTGGGCGGAGTACGGCTGGCTCACGAATCTGTCACCGTACATCGAGCAGACCGACGGCTACGACGCCGACGACATCATTCCCTCGCTGCGCGAAGCACTCTCGTACGAGGGCGATCTGTACTCGGTGCCCTTCTACGGCGAATCGTCGTTCCTCATGTATCGCAAGGACCTGTTCGAACAGGCCGGCATCACGCTGTCCGACCCGCCGACCTGGACCGAGGTCGCCGAGGCCGCAGCGCAACTCGACAGCCCCGACATCAACGGTATCTGCCTGCGCGGCAAGCCCGGCTGGGGTGAGCTGCTCGCACCGCTCGACACCGTCATCAACACCTTCGGCGGACGGTGGTTCGACGAGAACTGGAACGCACAGCTGAACAGTCCCGAGGTACGCGAAGCGGTGCAGTTCTATGTCGACCTCGTCCGCGAGTACGGTCAGCCCGGTGCCGCGACGAGCGGATTCAGCGAGTGCGCCACGCAACTCGCGCAGGGCCGGGTCGCCATGTGGTACGACTCCACCTCCGCCGTCTCGACCCTCGAGGATCCCGCGTCGAGCAACGTCGTCGGGAAGATCGGCTACGCGGCCGCGCCCGTCCAGGAGAAGGACCCCTCGGGCTGGCTCTACACCTGGTCGCTCGGCATCCCCGCGAGCAGCGAACACACCGAGGATGCTTGGAAGTTCATCTCGTGGATGACCGACCAGCAGTACCTGCGCACCGTCGGCGAGCAACTCGGCTGGGAGCGGGTGCCGCCGGGCAGCCGACTGTCGACCTACGAGATCCCCGAATACGCCGAGGCCGCCGCGGCCTACGGCCCGATCACCCTCGAATCCATCGAGGGAGCCGACCAGCAGAACCCCACGGTCGACCCCGTCCCGTACACGGGCATCCAGTTCGTGGCCATCCCCGAGTTCCAGGATCTCGGCACCCGGGTCAGCCAGCAGATCAGCGCCGCCATCGCCGGACGGCAGAGCGTCGAGGACGCCCTCGACCAGGCACAGAAGTACGCCGAGGCCGTCGGCGCGACCTACCGGGAGAAGACGTCATGACCGCACCTGCAGCGCAGCGTCCCGCACCGGACGCCGACGAGCGCATCCGCGCCGTACGGGAAGCGAAGGAGGAGCAGATCTCCCGCGCCGAGGGATGGCGCCGGCGCGGCCCCCTGCTCCCGGCCCTGATCTTCACGATCGTTGTCACACAGATCCCGTTCCTGTTCACGCTGTATTACTCGACCCAGTCCTGGAACCTCGTCAGCCCCGGCTCCCGCCGGTTCGTCGGACTCCAGAACTACGTCGACGTCTTCCAGGACAGCCAGTTCTGGCAGGTCACCCTGAACACGGTGATCCTCATCGTCGGCACGGTCCTGATCTCCGTGATACTCGGGCTGCTTCTTGCGCTCCTGCTCGACCGGGCGTTCCTCGGCCGCGGTATCGCACGGACCCTGCTCATCACGCCGTTCCTCGTCACCCCGGTCGCCAGTGCACTGATCTGGAAGACGTCGATGTTCGATCCCGTTTTCGGCATCGTCAACTTCGTTCTCTCCCCCTTCGGATTGGGAGAGGTGGACTGGATCAGCCGGTTCCCGCTCCCGGCCGTGATGGTCGCGCTGGTGTGGCAGTGGACGCCGTTCATGATGCTGCTCATCCTCGCCGGCCTGCAGTCGATGCCCCGCGACATCCTCGAGGCCGGCCGCGTCGACGGCGCCGGAGCCTTCGCACTGTTCCGCGAACTGACGCTGCCGCATCTGCGCCGGTTCATCGAACTCGGCACCGTTCTCGGCGCGATCTACCTGGTGAACACGTTCGACGCGATCTACATGATGACCCAGGGCGGACCCGGCACGGCCAGCTCCAACCTGCCGTTCTACATCTACCAGCGCGCGTTCCTCGGCTTCGACATCGGCCAGGCCGCGGCAATGGGTGTCGTGGTCGTCATCGGCACGATCGTCATCGCCACCTTCGCGCTGCGCCTGATCTTCACATCGTTCACCGGCAAGGAGGAAGCGGCATGAGCACCACGGCCACGCAGCCGCAGGCTTCGGACACCACGGCACCCACCGGCCGTGTCATGCGCACGGCCCGGAAGCGCAAGAACCGCAAGTTCAATCCCTGGGGTGTGGTCGCGTGGATCGCCGCCCTCGGATTCTTCTTCCCGGTCTTCTGGATGGTGCTCACCGCCTTCAAGCAGGAGGCCGACGCCTACTCCGACCCACCGAAGTTCTTCTTCACGCCCACCCTCGACCAGTTCCGGGCGGTGTTCGAGACCGGAGTGGGCACGGCCCTGCTCAACTCGGCCTTCGCCACGATCGTCTCGACGGTGCTGGTCCTGCTGCTCGGCGTGCCGGCGGCCTTCGCGCTGTCGCTGCGGCCGGTGAAGAAGACCAAGGACGTGCTGTTCTTCTTCATCAGCACGAAGATGCTGCCCATCGTCGCGGCGATCATCCCGCTGTACGTGATCGTCGCGAACGTCGGCCTGCTCGACAACATCTGGGCCCTGATCATCCTGTACACGGCGATGAACCTGCCCATCGCGGTGTGGATGATGCGGTCGTTCTTCCTCGAGGTCCCGGGCGAGCTGCTCGAGGCGGCGAGCATGGACGGCGCGAGCCTGTGGACGGCGGTGCGCGAGCTGATCCTGCCGCTCGTCTCCCCCGGCATCGCTGCGACAGCCCTGATCTGCGTGATCTTCTCGTGGAACGAGTTCTTCTTCGCCGTCAACCTGACCGCTGTTCAGGCGCAGACAATTCCCGTCTTCCTCGTCGGCTTCATCACCGGTGAGGGCCTGTACTGGGCCCGGCTGTCCGCCGCCGCGACGATGGCGGCGCTGCCCGTCGTGCTCGCGGGCTGGCTCGCCCAGAACAAGCTCGTGCGCGGCCTGTCGTTCGGCGCCATCAAGTAGACCCGATTCCTTTTACCAGCAAGGACTTCCATCATGGCCGACATCACCTACCGCAACGCCTCGTGCATCTACGAGAACTCCGACACCTTTGCGGTCGATTCGCTGAACCTCGACATCGAGGACGGTGAGTTCGTGGTCCTCGTCGGACCGTCCGGATCCGGCAAGAGCACCGCGCTGCGCATGCTCGCCGGGCTCGAGGACATCGACGAGGGGTCGATCTCCATCGGCGGCAAGGACATGACCGGTGTGCCGTCGAAGGACCGCGACATCGCGATGGTCTTCCAGAACTACGCGCTGTACCCGAACAAGACGGTCGCCGAGAACATGGGCTTCGCTCTGAAGATGCGCGGTGTGAGCGCGGACGAGCGGCGCCGCAAGGTCGAGGAAGCGGCGAAGATCCTGGACCTGACCCAGTTCCTCGACCGCAAGCCCGCCAAGCTGTCCGGTGGTCAGCGCCAGCGCGTCGCGATGGGACGCGCGATCGTGCGCGAGCCACAGGTGTTCTGCATGGACGAGCCGTTGTCGAACCTCGATGCGAAGCTGCGCGTGCAGACTCGCACCGAGATCGCGGCGCTGCAACGCCGTCTCGGCACCACCACCGTCTACGTCACCCACGACCAGGTCGAGGCGATGACGATGGGCGATCGCGTCGCCGTCCTGGAGAACGGAGTGCTGCAGCAGTTCTCCAGCCCCACCGAACTCTACGACCGTCCCGCCAACGCGTTCGTCGCCGGTTTCATCGGCTCACCGTCGATGAACCTGCTCCGCGCGAAGGTCGTCGACGACGGAGTCGTCGTGGGCAGCACCGTCATCCCCGTCGAACGCGACCGCATCGCGCGACTGCACTCTGCAGGCATCGAGGAGGTCACCGCCGGGATCCGGCCGGAGGACTTCGAGATCGCCGACGAGGGCGTCGAAGCCGTCGTCGAACTCGTCGAGGAACTCGGCAGCGAGTCGTACCTGTACACGCGGGTGCCCGGCACCGGCAATCAGGTGGTCGCGCGGGCCCTCGTCCGCACCCCCGCACGCCTCGCCGACACCGTGCACCTGCGCAAGCGCGAAGGTACGGTGCACCTGTTCCACGTCGACACCGGAGAGCGAGTGGGCGACTGACCCGGCGACGGAAGGATCCTCAGTGGGCGAGCAGAAGGAACGGATGCTGGCCGGCGAACTCTACATCGCCGACGACCCCGAACTCGCCGCCGACGCGCTGCGGGCAGCGCTGCTGACCGAGAAGTACAACGCGTCGAGTGCAGCGGATACGGATGCGCGTCGCGCACTCCTCGAGGAGTTGTTCGACTCGATCGGTGACGACGTGGAGATCCGGCCGCCACTGCAGGTGGACTACGGGTATCGGATCACCGTGGGGGACGGGACATTCGTCAACTTCGGCGCGATCATGCTCGACGTCGCGCCGATCACGATCGGCTCGGACGTGCAGATCGGCCCGAACGTGCAACTCCTCACCCCCACTCATCCCCTCGATCCCGATCTCCGCCGCGCGAAGTGGGAATCGGCGCAACCCATCACGATCGGCGACAACGTGTGGCTCGGCGGGGGCGCAATCGTCGGACCGGGCGTCACGATCGGCGAGAACACGGTCGTGGGAGCCGGCGCGGTGGTCACCCGCGACCTGCCGCCGAACGTCGTGGCGACGGGCGTACCTGCTCGGGTGACGCGCCGGCTCTGAGCCGATCGAAGCCACCGCCTCCGAGTCGATCGGAGCGGAACTTGCGTCGATCCCGACGCTCGCTATGCTGCCCCGCATGATCAGTCGCCGCGCACGCCTCGTCAGCTTCGTCGTCGTCGCGGGTGCGGCACTCGTCGCGGCAGGGGGTTCGCGCAGCGTGGAGGGTGAGGCCACCGCATCCGAAGCACCCCCCGAGCCGTCGAGCACCACGGCGACCTCGTCGGCGCCGACCACGACCGCGACCACCACGGCCGCACCGAAGCCGGTCGACCCCGACGACTACGCGGCGACCAGCGAGGGCGTGTACTACTTCGCCTCGCCGGGCGGGCAGTTCGGATGCGCCATCCTCGTCCACACCGCTCCCCTGACGGGCTGCCAGGGCACGATGCCGGCGAGTGCACCCCGGGTCCCCGGCAGCGGCGCGCCCGACGTGCTGGTGCCCGCGAACGCCCTGATGCTCGAAGGGGACGGCCCCGGAGAGTGGGTCAGCATCGGCGACATCGCGTTCACGGATCTCGGAGGTGCCCCGAATACGCTGCCCCACGGCAGCACTCTCACCGTTGATCCGTTCACGTGCACCGTCGACGAGAAGACCGCTGTCACGTGCGAGACGGACACCCATGGCTTCACCGTGTCGGAGACCGGTGGCGAGGTGTGGTGACCGCATCGGCGATCAAGGAGCGCGGTCAGGGCAGGTCGTCCCGCGCCATCGGCATCATGAAATCGCCGATCTCGTCCCGCATCCACCACTGGCGCGTCGCGCGTCGTTCGGCGCGCGTGGCGAAGCGGTAGCGGAACAGGCGGGCCCGCACCAGACGGGGCGGGTCGTCCGGGAACGGGTTGTGCCGGAGCAACTTCACGGTGGCCGGATCGTTCTCCAGCAGTTTTCCCGCGAACCGCGGGAACCACCCCGCGGCGTAGTCGCGCGAGATCCCCGCGAACCACATCAACCAGTCCAGACGCAGGTGGTACGGCGCGTACTGACGAGGCCTGCGATACACGTCGCCCGGTTTGCCCTTGAACTCGTACTCGCGCCACTCCGTCGCCGGTGTCACCACCGCATCGGTGGTGCCTTCGACGATCACTTCCCGCCGGGTGCGTGTGACGGTGCCGAACGCGCCGTAGGTGTTCACGAAGTGCCACTTGTTGAACGAGGCGTTCATCGCCTGCCGATGCGACATCAGATTCGACACCGGCCAGTAGCTGAGCACCGCGACCAGCACGGTCAGCGCCACCACGGCGACGGTGAACGCGATCGGTGTCGGACCGTAGGTCGTGGTGGAGTCGATCAGCAACCCGTAGAAGCTGTCGGGCACCACCGACAGCGCGATGACGATGGTGATCCAGTTGAGCCACGCGAAATTGCCGCTCGTCCCCAGCCACAACTGCGTGACGATCATGATCAGTGCGGCGATCCCGGCGACCGGTTGCGGCAGGAACAATCCGAACGGCACGACGAGCTGGGTGAAGTGGTTACCCGCCACCTCCACCTTGTGCAGCGGCCGCGGGATCAGGTGGAAGTAGCGGCTGAGCGGGCCGGGCATCGGCTGGGTTTCGTGGTGGTAGTACAGGCACGTCAGATCGCGCCAGCACCGGTCGCCACGCATCTTGATCAGTCCGGCACCGAACTCCAGGCGAAACAGCAACCAGCGCAGCAGGATCAGCACGAGCAGCGGAGGCGCGGTATCGGCGTTGCCCAGGAAGATCGCGAGCACACCGCCCTCGAGCAGCAGCGACTCCCAGCCGAACGAGTACCAGACCTGGCCGACGTTGACGATCGACAGGTACAGCAGCCACATCACGAACCACACGAGCATGCAGACCACGAGCGGCAACTGCTCGGTGACACCGAGCACCGTCACCACCGACAACACGAGACCCACCGCGGCAACCGCGGTGAACAGAGCGTCGGAGTATCTCCAGTGGAACAGGCTCGGCGACTGCCGGAACGATGTGAGCGCCAGGAAGCGCGGGGCGGGAAGGATGCCGCGTTCGCCGATCAGCACCCGGAACTGCAGCAGGGCCGCGAGGAAAGCCACGGCGTACAGCACCGCGAGTCCACGGGTGACCAGCAGCCGCCCGATCGTGTACCCGTCCGCGTCCAACCAGTCCATCGCTCGGCTCGTTCGTCGTCTGTCGTGCGCGCCATCTCGAGCATGCCACGTCCGGTTCGCCGACGGAGACAGTGTTGCGACGATGGGTCGACGGGATCGGGCCTCGTCCTCACTCGATACGGGTGCGGAGACGGACCGGCTACACGCGGATCTCCCGCCGCAGCCCACTCGCTCGGAGCACCTGCCGTGCCACGCCCGCGCGTACCGCATCCTCGGTCCCGATGATCCGCACGTGCGACCGCGCACGCGTGATCGCGGTGTACAGCAGTTCGCGGGTGAGCAGCGCCGATCCGGAATCGGGCAGCACCACCGAGACGGTGCCGTACTGACTGCCCTGGCTGCGGTGGATCGTCATCGCGTAGACGGTGCTCACCGCCGGGAGCTGACTCGGGCGCAGTTCGAACGGCGTCTCGCCGCGTGCGAACGCCGCGACGAGTTCGTCGCCGCGCCGCACGACCACGCCGGTGTCGCCGTTGTAGATCTGCATGTCGTGGTCGTTCGCGGTGACGAGCAACGGTCGGCCCGGATACCAGCTCTCGGGATCGAGTCGCTGCCCCGCGGCCTCCCCGATCCACTCGGCGGCCTGCCGCGCCCACCACTGCACACCGGCCGGGCCGTCACGGTGCGCGCACAGCAACCGATGTTCCTCGAACCGCTTCAGCGCCGTCTCGACGTCCCCCGTCTCGGCGGACTTGGTGACCTCGGCGGCGGAGCGGACGATGTCGTCGCGCAGGGCGTCGAGGTCGGAGGGGGCCACGAACGAGACCTCCGGGTCGCCCCTGCGCAGGATGTCGAGCACCTCGTCGTCGGCGCCCTTGCGGACGGCCACCGCCAGCTCGGCGATCGCACCACCGAAGCGGCGGCCGCGGCTCAGCCGCACGACACCGCCACCGAGCCGGGCGCGTTGGGTCGGAGTGAAGGCCGCCTCGGCGGGGTCGTCGGCGGCCGCCACATCGCGGGCGACGACCCGTTCGAAGACCGGATCGAGGGTGCCGCTGACCGGGCGCCCCACGAGGTCGGCAAGCACCGCACCGGCGTCGACCGAGGCGAGCTGGTCGGGGTCGCCCACGAGGACGAGCCGGGTGTCGGGCCGCACCGCCTCGAGCAGGCGGCACATCATCGTCAGCGACACCATCGACGTCTCGTCGACGACGATCACGTCGTACGGCAGGTGGTTGCCCGCGTGGTAGCGGAAGCGGGTGCGGCCGCGCTGCCAGCCGAGCATCCGGTGCACGGTCATGGCGGTGAGATTCGGCGGCAGACCCAGCTCGGTCTCCTGCTCGCGCACCGATTCCTGGAGGCGCGCAGCGGCCTTGCCGGTGGGAGCGGCCAGGCCGATGCGCAGTTCGTGTCCGTACAGGCGGGGGAGCAGCGCGAGGATCCGCGCCACGGTGTGGGTCTTGCCGGTGCCCGGCCCGCCCGCGATCACCGTGGTCGGTCGGGTGGCGGCGAGTGCCGCCGCGACGCGCTGACGATCGGGTGCCGGCGCGGGCCGGGAGGGATCGTCGGGATGGTGGAACAGCTCGTCGAGTGTCGTCGCGATGCGCTCCTCGTCGAGGTCGGGGAACGTCGCCGTGCGCTCGGCGAGCACCCGGCGGATCGTCTGCTCCTGCCGGAAGTACCGGTCGAGATACAGCAGCGGACCTTCGGCGGTATCGACGAGACGCAGCGGACGCAGAGGTCCGCGGTCGCCACCGACCACGAGGGGGCTGCGACGCAGCGCCGCGAGCACGTCCTCGTCGCGAGGCCACGGCAGGCTCGCGGGGGCGACGACGGGATGGCCGTCCGCGTCCTCGTCGACCGTGACCTCGCGGAAACGGGTGAGGTCGAGGCACACCGACCCGGATCGCACGGCACGCACTGCCAGCGCGGTGGCGAGATGCACGTGCGGGTCGTCCTCGCCGCCGAGCGCCGCGAGTCGCAGGGCGACGTGCACGTCGGCGGCGGAGAGTGCGCCCACCTCGTTGAACTGCCGCAGAGCGCCCTTGCCGCGCTGGGCGATCCGAACGTCGGTCATGGACTCGATCACGAAATCATGGCCTTTCCGGCGAGGAGGTCGGACAGGTCGGTGACGAGATCGGCCGGCGGATGCCAGTCGAACACGCCACTGCCGGGTGGACTGTCCGGTCCGGCCATGCCGCGGACGAACAGGTACTGCACACCACCGAGGTGGACGTGCGGGTCGTAGTCGCGCATCCGCCACCGCAGATAACGGTGCAGGGCAACGGAATAGAGCAGAGCCTGCATCGGATAGTGCGCGCGGAGCATCTCCGCCGCCATCGACTCGCGGGTGTAGTGGGCGGTGGTCAGTTCGTCGACGGGCGCGAGCCGGTTGGTCTTGTAGTCGACGACGACGAATCGCGGACCGTCGGTGCGCAGCACGGCGTCGATACTGCCGTTGAGGTAACCCCGCAGCGGCACGGACTCGAGGGTGCGCACCAGATCGGCGTAGGTCGCCATCGGATCGTCGGCGGGCAGGGGCCGGCGCAGCAACCCACCGACCGCGTCGAGGGTGACGGTGACGGGCACCGGGCTGTCGCCTCCGGTGAGCGGCAACTCGAAGTCGAGTTCGGAGAGCCGGTCGGACGGCGTGAAGTCGGCGAGGGTCCGGCCGAGTGGCCCGAGCGGGGTGCGCATCACCGGGAGCAACGCCGCCGCGAGCTGGACGGGGTCGATCGGCGACATCTGGCGTCGCACCGTCTCGTGGCAGCAGTCGAGCAGTTCGGCCTCGAGGTCGGCGGCGGAGGTGTCGACGACCTCGAGGACGGCGTGCACCAGCGTGCCGAAGATCGTGCCGCCGGGCAGTCCGTTCATCGGTGACGGAATGCCTTCGCGCGCCGCTTCCGGTGCGCTCAGCGGAGGCTCGGCAGGCTCGTCGGTCGTCACCGGTTCCTCCACCTCACCGCTCACCACGGGCGCATCGTGCACCGAGGCGGTGAGCGCCGAATAGGAGGTCCTGCGCCAGTTCTCGTCGACGACCCGATCGAAGCGCGCGGCGGCGAGTGGGCCGGTCTCCACGCGGGGGCGGGTCCAGCGCAACACCGGAATCGGGTGCGGCCCGACCGCTTCGGCGGCGATGACCCCGTCGGCGCGCGCGGCCCACCGGTCGAATTCCTCGGCCATGGCCTCGTCGTGGCCGATCCGGCCTTCCGCGGAGACCTCTGCCGAACCGGGATCGCGGGCGAACAGCAACCGGTGCAGCGGAGACCGCGAGGTGGGGGTGGACGGCGCCCACCAGAGAGTGAGCGCACACTGCGCGCGCGTCACCGCCACGTACAGCAGGCGCAGTTCCTCTCCCGCCTCCTCGAGTTCGTGCTGACGCCGCCGCGCGACATAACCGGGACCGCTCTTGCCGCCCACATCGAGGATGCGTCGGCCGTACTCGTGCAGCAGCAGCTTGTCGGGCTCGGGGTTCTTCGCGGCATCCCACCCGTACGGGACGTGGACGACGGGGAATTCGAGTCCCTTGCTGCCGTGCACGGTGAGGATCTGGACCGCCGCGGCGTCGCTGTCGAGGCGCCGGATCCGGTCGGCTCCACCTCGGTCGGGGTCGTTGATGCGATCCTCGAGCCAGCGGGTGAGTGCCGCCAGCCCCAGCGACTGTGCCGAGGCGACGTCCTCGAGCAACTGTGCGACGTGCCGGATGTCTGTGAGGGTGCGTTCCCCGGACGGCTGATCGAGGAGGCGGGCCTCGACCGAACCGAAGGACGCGAGGCGTTCGAAGACGGCGGCGAAGCCGGTGCGGGCGTAGACGTCGTTCAGTTCGCGGAGCAGTCCGCCGACCTCCACGACCAGCGCTTCGCCCTCCGAATCGATGTCGGTCATCGTGCGGCCGAGCAACGGGGTGAGCGCGGCGAGCCGGACGCGATCGGCGCGATGGGGCTGCTCGAGCGCATAGAGAACCCACAGCCAGTGCTGTGCGGACGGTGTGGCGAACACACTCGTGCCCCCGGCGACCACGCACGGCACGTTCGCCTTCGTCAGCGCGTCGTGGACGAGCGTCACCTGTTTGTGTTTGCGCACGAGGACCGCGATGTGCCCGGGTTGCACACGCTCGGGCCCGGAACCGAGGTCGACGGTGACGTTCTCGTCGTCGAGCAGGCGCACGATGTCGGCCGCCACGTCGCGAGCGACCCGCCCACGTAAGCCGTCGAGGTTCTGCGGGAAACCCCAGTCGTTGAGCGGACCGGCACCGGCGCGGGGCAGGTGACGCACCCGCAGGGGCGCGATACCCGAGAGCCGGGAATCGGCGGCTGCCGCCTTCACCGGGGTCACCACGATGCGGGGATCACCGAGAGCCGCACCGAGATGGACGTGTTCGAGCGCCCGGACGAGATCGCCGTCGCTGCGCCAATTGGTGGTCAGCTCGCAGTAGGTGTCGGATTCGGAGACGGCGTCGAGATAGCTGAGCACCTCCGCGCCGCGGAAGGCGTAGATCGCCTGTTTCGGGTCGCCGACGAGCACGAGCGTGCTGTGCCCGTGGAACGCCCGGCGCAGGATCTCCCACTGCTTGGGGTCGGTGTCCTGGAACTCGTCGACGAGGACGACGGAGAAGCGCGCACGCATCCGCCGGCAGGCGGCGTCGCCGTGCTCCGGATCGCCGAGCACCGCGTGCAGTAGGGACAACTGGTCGTCGAAGTCGCGCAGTCCGAGCCGGCGCTTGCGCCGTTCGACCTCCTCGCGGACCGCACGCGCGAATTCCACACGCTCGCCTGCCGCGGTGCCGTCGGCGTCGTTCGGTGCGAGTTCGGCCTGCGGGTCGAAGATCGCCTCCTTCGCGGCGACGGCCGCCTCGGCGTAGGTGATGGGGGCCTGTCCCCTGCCGTAGCGCCGCAGGTAGAGATCGTCGACGACCTCCACCCGCAGGTCGTCGACGTCCTCGACGACCGTGACGTCGGGTTCGCGTTCACCGGCGATCCCGAGTTCGTCGAGCATGCGGCGGCAGAAGCCGTGCGTGGTGGAAATGGTGCCGGAGTCGAAGTCGGACAACGCCTGTCGTAGGCGGGCCCGCCGCGCGTCGACGTCCTCGCTCGCGAGATGACGGACGAGCATGTCGGTGCTCGCCCGCGCACTCTCGGGATCGGCGAGGGCGGTGGCGACCTGCGCGAACCGGTTCCGGGTACGTTCGCGCAGTTCCTGCGTCGCAGCCCGGCTGAAGGTGACGAGCAGCAGATCCGACAGGTGGGCGCGCCCTTCGGCGACGAACCGGGTGGCGAGCCCGACGATCGCGTACGTCTTCCCCGTTCCCGCGCTGGCCTCGAGAACGGTGGTGCCGCTCGGGAGCCGGCCGAGCAGATCGAAGCCTGCCGGCGGCGGACCGCCCGCGGCGCGCGGATCGGTGATGGCGGTATCGGGCACGCTGCGTCCTTCTCTCACGGGCGTCCCTGGTTCTCGGAGGCGAGCAGGGGTTCCCACAACCGTCGGGCGAGCACACCGAAACGGGTGGGGTCGTCGAACCAGCCGGCCTCGACACCCTCCGGTGCGTCGGCGGTGAGCTGCCCGAACGTGACGTCGGGCCCGTACAGATACTGCACGTGACGGTCCTTGCCGTCGCCGAACGCGCCACCGAACGCCTTCCCGGCGGCCGACAGTGCCATCTCCACGGAATCACCGCGGTGGCGGCGATCGGCGTACTCGGCCGACGCGCCCGTCACGAGCGGCAGCGGCCGGCACAGTCCACGATCGCGCAGATCGACGAGTGCGGCGAGCAGCGCGACGGGATCGGCGGGGGCCAGAAGGGGCGAGCGCCAGGCCGGATACGAGCGCGAACGGCTGCGCCCGGTGGTCACCGCACGCCACTGTCCGGGATGACCCGAGGCGACGACGGCGAGCAACCGGATCCATGCTTCCAGCCGGTGTTTCGGGGACAGCTTGGAATAGGTGCTGCGGGCCAGTACCTCGCCGTGTACACCTCCGACGGTGCCGGTGAGCCGACGACCGTCGCCGAGATCGACGCGGATGTCGACGGTGCGGGCCTGCCCGGTGTGCACACCGGCGCAGGCGTGCACGAGGCGGTCGACGTTGTCGCTCACCGCGTCGAGGGTCCTGCGGCCGAGCGCGAACGGCGGGAGCGTGCCGCGACGCCATTCCGCGTCCTGGAAGGCCCCCGCGGACATGCCCGCCAATCGCGCTTCGAGCATGCGGTCGCCCAGTTGCCACTGGGCGAGACCGTCGAGTTCGACGTCGAGTGCGTCGGCGATGCCCTCGTCGGTGTCGGGGATCCGCAGACCGAGTCGCTGCCGGAGGAATCCCTGCGTCGGATGTGTCAGGAAGGAAACGAGTTCGTCGAGATCGACATCGGTGCGTGCCGGGGCCGGAAGGTCGTCGACGAGGAGCGCACCCGACCGGTCGCGCTCCACCGAAACTCCTTGTCCGGCACGGGCTCCCGCGAGTGCGGTGACACCGAACCCGAACGGGTCGTCGGCCCGGAAATTGCGCGGATCGAAGGGCTGCAGGGGATGTCGCCGCACGATGCGCTCGTCGTCGACGTCGACTCCCGTCATCGTCGACACCACGTCGCGCACCTCGGTGAGCGGAATCGCCGGTGGGCGCAGTGCTCCGGTGACGGCGTCGGCGCCGGTGTGGAACAACAGCACACGCTCCTCCGCGGCCATCAGCGCGTCGAGCAGCAGCTGCCGGTCCTCGCTGCGCGGATCACGCTCTCCCACACAGGGATTCTGGGTCAGGACATCGTCGCCGTCGATGTGGGCCGTGCGAGGGAAGACGTCGTCGTCAAGACCGAGGAGAACCACCACGCGATGGGGCACCGAGCGCATCGGCACCATCGTGCACACGGTCAGTTCGCCGGTACGGAAGTTCGAGCGCGACGGACGCCCGGCGAGCCGGGAGGAGAGCATGGACCGGACGTCGCTCAGGGACAACTGCGTGTCGCCGGCATGCTCGACGGCCTCGCCGATCTCGCGACGCGCGCGGGTGAGCTGCCATGCGTCGGCGGCGGGAACGTCGGCGAGCAGGTCGATGCCGTAACCGAGTTCGTCCGACCACCGCCCCGCCGGGTGCGGGCCGCGCAGCCGGAGCAGCACCACCGTCAGCCGGTCGATGAACTCGGCGAACCGACCGGCGAGGTCGATGTCGTTGCTGTCGACGTCGTCGAGGGGCAGTGACAGCGACAGCCACTCCCCGTCCGCTCCGTCGGCGGCGACACCGAGCAGGATGCGGTCGAGTGCCGCCCCGAAGGTGTTCTGCATGAAGTCGCCGAGACCGAAACTCTTGCGCTGCCACGGGCCGAGACCCCAACGGGCACCGGTCTCGGTGGTCCACTCCTGCAGGCGTTCGAGTTCGTCGTCGTCGAATCCGAACTTGCGGCGCACCGGGGCGGAGGCGGCGAGATCGAGGACCTCGCTGGCGGTGACCCGGCCGTCGGCGAGCGCGAGCAGTTCGGACACCACCGCAAGCACCGGATCGGTGCGGCGCAGGCCACGATCGGCGAGACGGACCCGCAGCGTGTGGCCGGGATGCTCACCGACTCCGGCACCGAAGGCGGCGTGGACGAGCGGCGCGTACGTCTCGACGTCGGGGCACATGACGACGACGTCGCGCGGTTCGAGCGTGGGGTCGTCGCGGAACAGGTGCAGCAGGCACTCGCGGAGCACCTCGACCTGCCGGGTGGGGCCGTGGCAGGCATGGATCATCACGGTCCCGTCGGGCGCGGCCGATCCGTGTGCGGGGGCGCGGTCGTCGCGGAGATCGGCCTGCAACCGGCCGAGGAGCGTCGCCGGCGGCCGGGGTGAGGGATGCGGAAGGTCGGTGCACTCGAGGCCGGAGAGCCGGCTCTGAAGTTCGCGCACGTCGCGGCCGAGCGCGGCCAGCAGCGGGTGCTGCACCCCGAGAGCGCTGTGGTCGTCGGCGCGACGCATCGACTCCGGACGCCGGGTCAGTCCGTCCCACATCACCGGGCTCGGATGCGGAAGCCAGATGTGCACGTCGCGGTGGTGCCCGAGCGCGGTCAGCACCTCGACGAGGACGGTGTCGAGGCGGGGGGGACCGAACATCGAGAGTCGTTCGGGCAGGTCGACGACGTCGGGGTCGTCTCGCAGCCGGCCGCACAGTTCGTCGAGTCGCTGCGACGGGCTGTCGACGCCGATGCGGGCGCGCAGCCGTCGCCACAGCTCGGCTTGCCAACGCAGATGGTCGTCGAGAGGCGCACCCGTGCCGTCGGTGTCGTTCCCCGCCGCCCACTGGGAGATCATCCCGGGGCGCTGGAGTCCGTAACTGCGGAGAAGGCCGGTGAGATGCGCTGCGGTGGCGTACCGGCGTCCGGCCCGGTGGTCGCCGGCGCCGTGACCGAGATGCCGCGCGAGGGTGGCGCACCACGGTTCGCCGACGCACTCGTCGATCACCCCGAGCAGCGACCACAACATGCGGGAGGGATGCCACGGATCGTCGTCGGCGGTGATGCCGGAGGCCGCGGCGAGCGCTTCGTCGACGAGGCGGGACGGGGACGGGAAGTCGATGTTGGCGGCCACCCCGTCGCCGGCGGAGGAACCGAGCATTCCCGACAACCGCTGGGTGAGCCATCTTTCGACACCGCGCGCGGGCACCGCGACGACCTCCCGCGCGAACGGATCGTCGAGGGGCTCGGCGAGCACCTCGGCCAGCGCATCCGCCAGGATGCCGGTGCGCTCGGCACGGTGCAGTATCAGCACGCGTCGCTCCCCCTCGTCGTCGCTCGTTCCCGTCCGGTACGGCTTATCACACCGCCCGGACAGGCGACTGCGTCGCAGGTCGCGAGTGCTCCGTGCCGGAGGTTGCGGGCGCTCCGTGCGACGGACGAGCTACAGGACGGGACGAACCCCGCCGGGAGAGACGCCGAAGACCGCCATCGATCGCGTACCCACGATCGAGACGACGTCCCCGGCACGAAGTGGAGTACGGGGACTGCGGACCTGGCGATGATTGACGCGGACGAGACCTTCCATGAGCAGCGCCGCCGCTTCACCGCCCGAGCCGGCCAGTCCGCTCTCCTGGAGGAAACCGAACAGGGAGTCGCGCACGAGTGCCTCCATGACACCTACGGTCCCCTCCGGAGGAGACGATGCCTCCTCACACGGGGTCCGTGCGGGTGCACATCCGATGAACACACGGCGAACACCGGCGGGCCGGGATTCAGGTCTCGGTCGAGATGTCGAACAACGACAACTGGTTCCTCGTCATCTCGGCAGTGATATCCGCGCGGTAGCGCTCCCCCAGATTCTGTGCGACATGGGCAGGGCAACCGAGTTCGCTGCCGATCTGCTCCCAGGTGTATCCGGCCTCGCGGCGTTCCCACGCGTAGCCGCCGTCCTCGTCCCACGGCATCGACATGATCCGATGGTGGCCTGGGTCACACCCCTCTTCAACGACCTGACCCGGTGTGTCGCCGACGAATCCGGCGGGAACGACGATGCCGCCGTACCTCGGAAAAGGAACGACGGCATCGGACCAGATGATCCGTCGATCGGAAGCCGATCGATCGGGCGCCCCTGCGAATCAGTTCTCCGTGAGCCACTTGTCGAGGTCGGTCCGATCGTTCTGGACGATGTTCTCGACGAGCTGGACGATCAGGCCCTCGATCTGCCCACCGACGACGGGAACCTTGACGGTGGCCTCGCCACGCACCTCGATCTCGGTACCGCCGTCCGCGTTGCCACGAAGCTCCGAACGGGCCGCGATCGTGATCGGCAGCCCCGACGTGCTGCCGGCGAGGGTTCCCTGCGCCGTACCGTCCCCGAGTCCGCCCCATTCGTCGGTGCGCTCGATGATCAGAGGTCCTCGCACCACGCCCCGGACGACCGCGGGCAGCGCGGAGGTGTCGATCTGGTCGGAGACCTTCGCGCGGAAGGTCCCGGGACCGGAGCCGACCTCGAGCTGCGCCACGCCGGTCTGGCTCGCAGCCAGTCGGCTGTTCCAGAAGTCCTCGCTGGTCAAAGCGCCGTGGACGCGTTCGACGCTGTGGTCGAGCGTGGACGTGAAAACGAATTCCTTGGACATGACCGGAGACGATATCCTCCCGCTCGGATCTGGACGAAACGGGCCTACCGGTGTCGTTCTGCCACGTCAGAGAACAGCGACGAGGGTCGCCGCCACTCCTCCGACGACACCCACCAGAGCGAGCCCGGCCGCCAGGGATCCTGCGACCACCGCGGCGGCTGCGAATCCGCAGACGGCGAGGACGACGAACATCAGCATGCCCGCGATCGGGTGCTCGAGCAGGGCCGGCATCTCCTCCGTCACCGGAGGTTCCACCTCCCTCGACGCCACGGCGGCCGACGGCGGGGCCTCGACGGACCGCGCGTCGATCGTCTGCGCCGGAATGTCGGCCGACTGCGACGGAGCAACCGTCGCCGGAGCGGTGATCACGTCCGTGGGCATGACGGGTGCTGCCGTGGTCATCGTGTCGTCCCCGCTTTCCTTTGTGCTGCTTGCGGCCGTCTCACGGTCGCCGATCACCTGAGGAGTCAGGCGGACCGCGTCTCGTCCCGGCCTCGATCTCTCACGTCAAGGTGTGCTCCGAAGTTTCCCCGCGAGTAACCGGCTCAAACCGAGACCCGTGCGACTCGCGTGCGCCGAGTGGTCACTGCAACAACGAACCCGACCAGAGGGTGTGTTATGGATCACATAGACGTTAGCAGTTACGGGGGTCGGGTAGCCGACAGTTGTCACGTCATTTCTCGATGGATGTGAATTCGTCGGTAGATCACCGACTCTTCCAGTGCGAAGGAGGCGAACGCACGATGACCGAGAACCGAACTCCCGCGTTGCTCACCCAGTTGCGCACTCTCCACGAACTGACCCATGCAGAGACCCAGGTCGCCGAAACGCGTGTCGCGCAGGCCCGAACCGAAGCGGTACGCAAGGAGCTGACCGAGAACGCCGAGAACTGCCGCATCCGTGCGGTGGCGATCGAAGAGGCGATCCGCGATCTGGGCGGACTTCCCGATGTGGTCGGGCCGTTCATCGGCCGCGCCGCCATCATGGTGAAGACCCTCACCGAGCAGGCGCAGCCGTTCGACGAAGCACTGCTGTCGGACCTCGCCCTCGAACATCAGCTCCTCGACCGTGCCCGCTACGTGAAGGCGCTGGCCATCGCGGGCGGACACAAGTCGATCGTGTCGCTGGCGGACCGTCTGATCACGGCTCACACGGCGACGGTCGAGTGGCTCACCACCGTCATCGCGGAGGAGGCGCTCGGTGGTCCTGCCGCTCTGCGTCGCACTCCTCTGCAGGCCGCGGCCGGCGCAGCGGTGCGCCTGGTCAACACGCCGGTCACCTGGTCGGCGCGCAGCATCGATCGAGCGATCGATGTCGCCCGCTCGACGCGTCCCCGCATCGAGTCGCTGCTCTCGCGCGGCGCGCATGCCGGTGACGTCGCAGCCAAGACCATCGGTGCCTCGCGCGATGCGGCTCTCGAGACGGCCGAGCGCGTGAGCCGTCGTGAAGGCGCCGACGGTACCGCCGACGCTCTGCACAAGGCACGCAGCGCCTCGGGTGTCCTCACCGAGGAGGAGTTGCCGATCCGGAACTACGACGATCTCACCGTCCCGAAGGCCGTGGCGGCGGTCAAGGAACTGACCGAGCCCGCGGACATCCGGGCGATCGTCGCCTACGAGGAAGCGCACAAGGCACGACACGGTGTTATCTCCGCGGCCCAGACCCGTCTGGCCGCCATCGCGCAGGAGGTGGTCGGCATCTGATCCGCCGCACCCCAGTCACGTCACACGATCGCCGGGTCCCTCGTGGGCCCGGCGATCGTCGTCACTGTCGCGGACCCGGCGACCGTCGTCACTGTCGCGGACCCGGCGACCGTCGTCACCGCCGGTGTCGGTCCCGCTCACAGCGGGTACCCGGCCTCTGCGTTCATCAGAGAGGACACACCATGACCCGCATCCTGTTCGTCGTCAGCTCCGCCGATCATTGGACATTGCAGGACGGCACCCGCCATCCCACGGGCTTCTGGGCGGAGGAACTCGTCGAGCCGTACACCGTCTTCGACGAAGCCGGCTACGACATCACCGTTGCCACTCCGGGCGGCCGCACGCCCGTCGTGGACCAGGCCAGCCTCGAACCCGACGCCGCAGGCGGTGAGGACCGCGTGGCCGAGTTGAAGTCGTCGCTCGAGAAGCTGCAGCCGGTACTCACCGGTGCGGCGGTGCTCGAGGACCAGCGGGCCGAGGACTTCGACCTGCTGTTCGTGCCCGGTGGCCACGCCCCGATGGAGGATCTGGCCGTCGACGAGCGGTTCGGTGAACTCGTCCGGCACTTCGTCGAGGCCGACAAAGTGGTCGCGATGGTGTGCCACGCCCCGGCTGCCCTGCTTCCCGCCCACGAGTCCGGCGGTCGCTGGTTGTTCGAGGGTTACAGCCTGACGGCGTTCACGAACGTCGAGGAGGTCCAGGCGGGACTGGCCGACAAGGCACCCTGGTTGCTGCAGGACCGACTCCAGGAGGCGGGCGCGGTCTTCTCGTCCACGGACGCCTGGCAGCCGCACGTGGTGGTCGACCGCGTCCTGTACACGGGCCAGAACCCGGCCTCCTCGCGGCCGCTCGCCGAACGCGTCGTCGCCGAGATCCCCGCGCGCGCTACGTCGTGACCTTGCGGACGAAATCGATCGTCCGCTCGAGCGCGGCACGCGCATCCGGTGTCGACAGATCGAACTGGTACTCGTGTGCCAGTTCCGGTGTGTGATCGTCCGGATAGAACAACGCATCCACCTGCACACCCAGTCCGGTGAGCCGCGGCGCGAGCCTCTCGGACTGGGTGGCGGTGAGCGGATCGGCGTTGCCACCGGAGATGTAGGTGGCCGGGAAGTTCTCGGTGACCGAGTTCAACACCGACATCTGGCCCGCCGCATCCGAAGTGGCGAACTCCCGGGCGCCGGTGTAGGCCCACATCGCCTGCTCCACGCCCCATCCGATCAGCCCGCCGCTCCCACCGATCGCGGACACGTCGTAGATGCCGCAGTTGAGCACGACACCGCGAACGTTCTCCGGAGTGAAGGCCGGGTCGACACCGAGGGTCGCGGCGTAGTCGGGATCGGTGATCGCGGCGGCGATCTGCGCGGACAGTTGCGCCCCGGCCGAATCACCGGCGAGCACGATCCGGTCGGTGTCGATGTGCAGTTCGTCGGCGTGCTCGAGCAGGTAGCGCTGCGCATCGACGAGTTGCCGCACCGGGGTCGGATAGCGGTGGCCCGGTGCGAGCGAGTAGCCGACCGACACCACGGTGAATCCGGCGGCCGCGAGACGCCTGTAGTAGCCCGCGTAGTTGGTGCGGTTGCCCGACAGCCATGCGCCGCCGTGCGTCCACACGATCGTCGGCAGCGCCTCGGTGGTCCCCGGCGGTGTGTACACGTCGAGGTAGGCGTCCGGGTCGTCCTCCCCGTAGTGGAGGTCGGCGACGAAGTCCGTCTCCGGAGCGTCCACCGCGAGCTTCGCGGTCTGCTCCCGCGCGTCGCGTTCGAACACCTTCCGCACCACCAGTGATCCCGGCACAGGGGTGAGGACGAACGCCGCCGCCACGCCGACGAGCACCACGACGAAGACGATCAGGATCCATCGACCGACGCGCCGACGCGGCGCTCTGTCCGTACTGCCCTCCGACACCTGTCACTCCTACCCGGGTCACGACGCGCCCGGGCGGATCCGGACCGAACGATCATGTCAAACAGTGCGGCGGGATGCGGGTTCTCGGGCGGGGCGTCCGCGCCGCGAGACGACCGTCAGGGTTGTTCGCTCAGCGCCTGCAATCGGGTCTCCTCGAGGTCGAGGCGGCGCTGGGCCGCACCGAGCGTCTGCGAACTGTAGGTACCGCGCGCCCGGCCCTCGAGCAGGGCCCCGCGTTCGGCCGCGATGGTGAGCAGCCGCAGTGGTCACGACGACGAGAAGGACCCCGAGTCCGCTGATGGCCTTGAAGTTCCGGCGGAAGTCCTGGGCCGGCATGCTCAGCGCGGCCGAGTACAGCCGCGATGCTCACGGTGCCGGCGATGCCGACCACTGCCATGAGAGCCAGATCCATTCGGATCATCGTGCTCGCTCATGACCCTTCGGCCGCGGAGCGGTGCACGTGGTGTTCGTCGTGCGTAGACGGATATCGCGGGCTTTCTCGTTGAATGAGAAGAATCGATCCTACGAGCCGTCATCGCTCCCACACTCGTGGAACACATCGGTGTCCCACGCGCGCGGGACGGCGACGACCACGCTGAGGAGAACTCTATGGCCTTGCTCGACGAAGCCCTGTGGACGGGAAAGATCCATCTCGACGGCTGGCGCCCCGGCAACGGCGGCACCACGAAGGTCACCAACCCCGCGACCGGGGAACAAATCGCCGAGATCGGCCTGGCCGACCCCGATGACGTCTACGCCGCCGCCCGCGCTGCCGCCGCCGCACAGAAGTCCTGGGCCGCCACGGCGCCGTCCGAGCGTGCGGAGATCCTCCGTCGCGCCGGCGAGAAGTTCCGTGAGCACGCCGACGAACTCATCGGCTGGGGACTCCGCGAGGCCGGGTCCATTCCGGACAAGGCCGCCATGGAGGTGTTCGGTTCCGCCACCGAGTGCTTCGAGGCGTCGGCGCTGCCCACCCATCCGCACGGTGAGTACCTGCCGTCGGACAACGGTCACTGGTCCATCGCGCGCCGCCTGCCCGCCGGCGTCGTCTCGGTGATCGCACCGTTCAACTTCCCGTTGCTGCTCGCGATGCGCTCGGTTGCCCCGGCTCTCGCCCTCGGCAATGCGGTGCTGCTCAAGCCGGATCCGCGGACCACCGTCATCGGTGGTGTCGCCGTGGCCCGGATCTTCGAGGAGGCCGGACTACCCGCCGGTGTGCTGCAGGTGCTGCCCGGTGGTGGTGACGTCGGCGCCGCAACCGTCGATGCTCCCGAGGTGCGGGTGGTCTCGTTCACCGGATCCACCGCCGCCGGACGCCACGTCGGCAAGGCCGGCGCGGAACATCTCAAGCGCACCCACCTCGAACTCGGCGGCAACAACGCGATGATCGTGCTCCCCGGCGCCGACGTCGATCTCGCTGCCGGTGTCGGAGCGATGGGATCGTTCTTCCACCAGGGCCAGATCTGCATGACCACCGGCCGGCACCTGGTGCACGAGTCCGTCTACGACGACTACGTGCGCGCCCTCGCCGCGAAGGCGGATGCGCTCGTCGTCGGCGATCCCGCAGGCGGCCCGGTTCACCTGGGCCCGATCATCGACGAGCGTCAGCTGGCGAACATCGACACGATCGTGCAGGACACCGTCGCCGCGGGCGGCACTCTCGCTGCCGGAGGCACGCACGAGGGGTTGTTCTACCGGCCCACCGTCCTGACCGATCTGACCACCAAGATGCCCGCCTGGGGCCAGGAGATCTTCGGTCCCGTCGCGCCGGTGCTGAAGTTCTCCGACCCGGACGAGGCCGTCGAACTGGCCAATGCGTCCGAGTACGGCCTGTCGGTGAGCATCGTCGGCGACGTGGGACAAGCGATGAAGATCGCCGACCGGATCCACTCGGGCAAGATCCACATCAACGAGATGACCGTCGCCGACGAGGCCAACGCTCCCTTCGGCGGGGTCGGGGCATCCGGTACCGGTTCCCGTTTCGGCGGTCCAGGCGCGAACATCGAGGCGTTCACCGAGACCCAGTGGGTCACGGTGCGTCCCGACATCGCGCCCTACCCGTTCTGACGCAGATCGCGAATCGGCCGGGCGAGCGTGTGCTCGCCCGGCCGTTCTCGTATGCCCGACAGGACTATTCGGCGAAGGTGAGTCCGCGGGCGGCTCGTTCCTCCACCGCCGCGGCCGTCTCCTCCGCGATCAGGTCGGCGTTCACGGCCGCCCCTGTCATCACGCCGGCGCCTGCAGCGACCACGACCACCGCGGAGAGGTCGGCGGAGTTGCCCGCCGCCCATACGCCGGGCAGAGCGGTCCTCCCCGTCGGATCGGTCTCGATGAGGGTCCCCACGGGATGGTCGGTGACCGTTCCGCCGAGCTGCTCGTACAGGTCGGCGCGGGCGACGAAACGCGGTGCGACCACCACGGCGTCGACCTCGACCTCGGTGCCGTCCTCGAGCACCACGGCACGGACCTCCTCGCCGTCCGCTCGCAGTTCCGCGACGGTGCCGTCGACGATCCGCACGTCGCGCGCCTCGAGCTGGTCGCGGGCCTCGCTCTCCAGGGCGGGCGCCGAGTGGGTGAAGAAGGCGACGTCGTCGCTGAGCTGACGGAACAACAGGGTCTGGTGCACGCTCATCGGCCCCGACGAGATCACGCCGACGCGCCGGTCCCGAACCTCCCAGCCGTGGCAGTACGGGCAGTGCAGGACACTCTTCCCCCACAGTTCGCGGACTCCGGGCAGGTCGGGCAGCTCGTCGACCAGTCCCGTCGCGAGGATCAGTCGACGTGCCTGCACGGTGGTGCCGCCGGAGAGACCGATCTCGAATCCCGTGTCGCTGCGACGAGCGGATTCTGCTCGTGCGGACAGGATTTCGGCGCCGTATCCGGCGGCCTCCTTCCGTCCGAGAGCCAGCAGTTCGGTCGGCGCGATGCCTTCGTGTCCGATCACGTTGTGCGCGGCCGCGGCAGGGGCGTTGCGCGGTTCTCCGGCATCGACGACAAGCACCGAGCGGCGTGAGCGTGCCAGCGCTGTGGCGGCACTCAGTCCGGCGGAGCCGCCGCCGATCACGACGACGTCGTAACCGTCCTGTGTGGGGTTCTCCTGGGTGTTCATCGGTTCTCCTCCTTGATTGCCTGTGCGATCCACACGGTTCGGGATCCACGCACCACCAGATCTGCCCGGTGCAGCACCGAGTCGGGACCGTCGCCGACGAGTCGATCGAGCGTGTCGAGATCCTCGTCGGACACGGCGTTGTCGAGGCCGGTCCGCATCCGGCTCAGCACCGCGTGGGCGTATCGGCGTGCGGTGTCGTCGACGTCGGCACCGAGTTCGTCGCGGCGCATCTCGACCATCCCGAACCCGGCGCGACGCAGGTTGTCGCTCCAGTCGGGCCACCTGTTCCACCCTCGGGACGCCGCGGCCTCGTGACATCTCGCTTCGAGGCCCGGTGTACCGATACCGATGTCGTCGGGCAGGAATCGTGGTTGCGACTCCATCTCGGTGACGACCACCGTCCCCCCGGGTGCCATCGCCTCGGCGAGTTGCCGGAGCGTTGCATCCGGATCCTCGATGTGGTGCAGGGACAGCGCCGCCCAGGCGAGGTCGATCGCACCGACGGCCGGAAGTCCTGCATCGAGGTCGGCCTCGACGGTCCGGATCCGATCACCGAACCCGTTGTACGCGGCGGTCTTCCGGAGTCGTTCGAGCATCCCGGCGGACCGGTCGAGAGCGACGAGCTGCGCGTGGGGGAACCGGCGCGCCAGGGCGAGTGTGCCTGTTCCTGTGCCGGCGCCGATGTCGACGACGGTGCGCGGTTCGCGCTCGAGCTGTCCGGCGACCCGGTCGAGCAACGACTCGAAGTAGGGCCGGTTCATCGCGGCGTCGAGGTCGAGCACCTCGGCCATCGACTCGTCGTGCGCGTGGTCGTGCGGTGCGTGGTGGGCGTGGTGGTGCATGACTCCACGTTAGGGCGCGTCATCCAGTTTCGGCATATACTCTTGCCTATGGAGCAAGAATCGTCCGATCTGGACCAACTCATCCGTCAGCGCATCCGCAGCCTGCGGCTCGCGCGGGGGGGGACCCTCGACACTCTCGCGGGCCGGTGCCACATCAGCCCGTCCAACCTGAGCCGCATCGAGACGGGCCGTCGCAGGATCGCACTCGACCAGCTCGTTCCCATCGCGCGGGCACTCGACACCACGATCGACCAGCTCGTCGAATCCGGCGAGGACCAGGACGTGGTGATCAGGCCCCAGGCGTGCGACACCCCGGGGTACACGACCTGGCTATTGTCGCGGGAACGATCACTGGGCGGCGTCACCATCGCCAAGATGCGGATCACGAAGCAGGAGCCGGTGCCGGCCGACACGCTCCCCGTGCACCCGGGGCACGAATGGTTCACCGTCCTGACCGGCACCGCCCGGCTCCAACTCGGCGAACGGACGATCCTCATCCAGGAGGGCAACGCAGCCGAGTTCTCGACGATGACACCGCACGCCATCAGCGCGCACGACGGACCGGTGGAGATCCTCACGATCCTCGATCAGAACGGGGAGCGTGCGCACCTGCGCAACCCCGCATCGCACTGAAAGGGCCGGGTTCACCCGTCAGGCGTACAGGCGATCGACGAACGCGCCGAGATTCTCGCGGACGCGCTCGGCCTTCTCCTCCGGCTCGAGATCCTCGCGGTACCGGCTGCCCAGTGCGGGCTTCTTCTTGCCGCGCGCGTACAGCGAGCACTGCAGGTCGATGCACATGTAGGTTCCGACCGCGTTGCCCGCTCGACCCGCATCGCCGACCTTGTTCGCCGTCATCAAAGCGATGCCACCCCGGGTGTGGGTGGTGAGGCAGATCGTGCACATCTGCGTCTTGCCCGAGCCCTGCTGTTCGAACCGCATGGCGACACCCACGAGTTCGCCGTCGCGGGGGACCACGATGTAGCCGCGACCGGGGAACGACGGGTCGGTCCAGCCGAGGAAGTCGAGTTCGTCCCACGGCCGGTCGTCGAGATCGCGCGGCACCGGAAGCCGCTTCGCATCACCCTTGGAGCAGTTGACGAAGGATGTTCGAATGTCCCGTTCGGTGAGCGGGTCCATGGCGGGGACCACCTTTCGTTCGCATATGTACCGACCCGAGGACGGTACGCGCACCGCTCACACCGGGCAAACGATTTTCGCGGCCCTCACGCCGACGAACGCGGTGCTCCGATACCCGGATCGATCGTCACCGGACCGGATGCGGTGGGCGCGACCGGGAAGTCGAAGATCGCCGTCGGAAGATACACCGTGGCACACGAATTCGGGATGTCCACGACACCCGACAAACGTCCCTCGATGGGTGCAGCCCCGAGCAGGAGATACGCCTGCTCGGGGCTGTAGCCGAATTTCGTCAGATAGTCGATGGCGTGCAGACACGCCCGCTGGTACGCCAATTGCGAATCCAGATACCGCTGTTCGCCGTCGAGCGTCACGGACGTGCCGGAGAACGCGAGCCACTCGGAATACTGCGGGTCGGTGTTGCCCGGCATGAAGATGGCGTTCTCGCTCACCCCATAGGTCTCCATACCGCCGGGGATCAGATCGACGCGCAGGTCGATGAACCCGCCCATTTCGATGGCACCGCAGAAGGTGATCTCGCCGTCACCCTGCGAGAAGTGCAGGTCGCCGACCGACAGATTCGCGCCGTCGACGAAGACCGGATAGAAGATCCGGCTTCCCTTCGTGAGGTTCTTGATGTCCTGGTTGCCGCCGTTCTCCCGCGGTGGAGCGGTGCGCGCCGCTTCGGCCGCGACCCGGTCGAAATCGGCGCCCGACAGGCTGCCGAGAATCGCGCCGTTCGGCTCGGGTGGCAGCGCCAGCGCCGGCTCGCGGTCGGGATCCGTCGCGATCAAAGCAGCTTCCCGAGTGTTCCACGTCGACAGCAGTTCGTGCGACGGCGCCGTCCCCATCAGGCCGGGATGCACGATGCCGGTGAACGACACGTGGGGCACGTGGCGGCTCGTCGCCTTCTGCCCGGAGAAGTCCCAGATCGCCTTGTAGGCGTCGGGGAACTGGTCGGTGAGGAATCCCCCGCCGTTCGTCTTCGCGAAGATGCCCGTGTAGCCCCAGCCCTGCCCGGCGAGCGGACCCGAGTCCTCCTGCGGAATCGGGCCGAGGTCGAGGATGTCGACGATCAGCAGGTCGCCGGGCTTGGCACCCTCCACTGCGAACGGTCCCGACAACGCGTGCACGATGTGCAGCGGGGCATTGCGGATGTCGTCGGCGGAGTCGTCGTTGTGGATCTCGCCGTCGAACCATTCGCGGCAGTGCACGCGGAAGGAATCCCCCGGTTTCAGCATCGCGACGGGCGGGATGTCCGGGTGCCAACGGTTGTGGCCGATCTTGTCCTGATCGGTGAACCGGCGGGTCGAATCGAGGGGGAACACGACGTCGGGCACGGGACCTCCTGGAGCGGTGTCTGATTACGGGCGGTGTCGGATCACGGGCGGTGTCGGATCACGGGCGGGGCAACGTTCGATGTCGGGGATCGGTCGTGACCGGCCGCGACGGACGCCTCGACACGCCTGGGAGGGAACCCGAGACGACGTCGGGCTCGGAAGCGGTACGGGCCGTCGCGTCGTGCAGGCGCATCGCTGCCGAACCTCCCCGACCGAGACGCGGTGGGGTGAGAAAACGACGAGACTGTTGCTCGCACCGCGGGCACGGAGCCGATGCGGAGACTTCACTCATGGGAACGGAGACGTCGAAGGGCCCGCAGTCGGCACATCGGAACTCGTACAGCGGCATCTGCATCGCCTCTCGCGCGTCGGTGCACCGACCATAACGGACCGAGCGGAAACCCGCGTGTCTACTTCGAATCTTCCTGCCGTCCGGATCTATTCGGTGACGCGCTCCCGTTTCGTCAGCACCAGCGGTTCACCTTCGGTGATCGCGATCGTGTGTTCGCTGTGCGCGGTACGCGAGCCGTCGGCGGAGCGGATGGTCCAGCCGTCCGGGTCGTAGACGATCTTGTCCGTCCCCGCCGCGAACCACGGTTCGAGGGCGAGCGTCAAGCCGGGACGCAGCACGAGCCCACGCCCCTTACGCCCGGCGTTCGCCACGTGCGGATCCTCGTGCATGGTGCGGCCGAGACCGTGACCACCGAACTCGGTGTTGACGGGATAGCCGTACTCGGCGGCGACGGCGCCGATCGCCGCGGAGATGTCGCCCAGGCGGTTGCCGGGGAGCGCGACGGCGATACCCGCGGCCAGTGCCACCTCGGTCGCCTCGACGAGATGCCGGTCCTCGGGACGCTCCGCGCCGACGATGATGCTGCGCGCCGAATCGGCGACCCAGCCGTCGATCGAGACCGCGATGTCCATGCTGAGCAGGTCGCCGTCCCGGAGCACGTAGTCGTGCGGGAGTCCGTGCAGCACTGCGTCGTTGACGGACAGGCAGATGACGTTGCGGAACGGTCCGCTCCCGAACGACGGCGCGTAATCCCAGTAGCACGAGACCGCGCCACGTTCCTCGATCATGTCCCGTGCGCGCTGTTCGAGGTCGAGCAGGTTCACGCCGGGACGGGCGCGGCCCGTCAGGTCGTCGAGCAACTCGGCGATGAACGTACCGGTCACATCCATTGCCGCGATCTCACCGGGGGTCTTCAGTTCCAACACGTGGGCACTCCTCAGGATCACGAGACGGTATTTAAATACCACCCTATCGCGACGATCGGTATTTTCATACCGACGCGGTTAGACTGCGGGTCATGGTGCGACTCCCTCTGACCCCGGAACAGCTGGCCGCCGGCAAACGCCTGGGTGGACGGCTGCGCGATGCCCGAGGCAGCAGGACGCTCACCGAGGTGGCTCAGGCCGCCGACATCTCGCCGGAGACCCTTCGGAAGATCGAGACCGGACGACTGGCGACGCCGGCCTTCGCGACGATCGCCGCCCTCGCACGGGTGCTGCCCGTTTCCCTCGATGATCTGGCCGAACTGACCCTTCCCTGTGACGACCTGCAGCAAACCGGGTGATCCCACCCCGCATGACGTAACAGCAGCAGACATCGGCAGCGATATCAGGAGGCGTAACACCGCGACAGCGAAGGGACCCGAATGTCGATGCAGCCTCCGCCGGACGGATACGGCTACGGCTACGGCGCTCCCCCGCCACCCTGGCCCACCCCGCCCCCGCCGCGACGACCGAAGTGGCCGTGGCTCGTGGGCGGTGCCCTGCTCGTCGCCGTCGTCGCCGCAGTCGCCGCCCTGGTCGTCGTCCTGACCCGCTCGTCCGATCCGGGATCGGAGAGCGCCGTCGCCGCGAGCCCGTCCCCGTCGACCGTGACGGTCACCGTGTCGCCATCCGCAGCCCCGCAGACCGAGGCGGATCCGCCCCCCCCGCGAGCGCAGACGAGCCGGCCTGCCACCCCGAGCGGCTTCCCGACCAACGGCACCCTGAAGGTCGGAGTCGACATCACCCCCGGCGAATACGCGCTACGCCCGACGGATTCGCTCGGCGGCTACTGGGAACGGCTGTCGTGCCTCACGGGCGACTTCGAGTGCATCACGGCCAACAGCATCGTGCAGGGCAACAGCTACGTCACCGTGCTGCCGGGCGACCTGGCCCTGCGGATCGAGGATCTCGAACTCACAGCAACCGGCAATCCCGCGCCCGCGACCGGACCCGCACGTCCACTACCGCCCGTGTCGGCCTCCGAGGACACCGACCCCCAGGGTTTCGTCGGCATCCCCGAGGCGCGGTGCAACCACACGAATCCCGCCGTCGCCATCGGCCAGACGGCCGACTCGCTCGTCGTGGTGTGCGAGACCGGGGCCGGCCGGTACTACTACAAGGGCGTTCGTACGAACGACGGTGCGGCGATCGAGATCGACGACCCCGTGCCCTCTGGCGACGGTTTCACCGCCACGAACGCCGGTGTGCAGTACAGCATCTCGTCGCGTGCTCTCGTCATCTCCGAGGGGTCGACGGTGCTCGCCGAGGAGCCGATGCTGCAGTACTGGTCGCAGTGATCGGCGGTACCGGTGATCACCGGGGACGCGAGGCCGCCCGCCCCGCGCCGCTCTGCCACACACCGTGCACCCCGCTCGGCCCGATGCCTCGATCAAGAGCGAGCAGCAGGACGGCACATCCGATTCCCGACAGCACCAGGCTCGTGCCGAACAGCGCGGGATAACCGAACACGTCTCCGACCACACCGGCGGTGAAGCCCGCGATGCCCTGCACCACGACGATCGCGCACGCGAGCAGGGTGTAGTCGCTGCCGGCGTGGTCCCTGTCCGCGGCGTCCATCATGAGCGTGAACACCGCGACCGTCGCGGCGCCGCCGAGGACGTGTTCGGCCAGGCTCGCGGAGACGATGAGCCCGAACCCGCCGTAGCCGAGCGACGCGACGACGTACAAGGCGAGGCTCGCCGTCTGGGTCACGCCACCGATCAGCAGGGCTTGCCGACGACCGCGACGGAAGCACAGCCACCCACCGAGTGCGGCACCGCCGAGAGCGCCTGCCGAGGACAGCACACCCTTGACCAGCGCGATCTGCCCGAGGGTGAGTCCCGAGTCGGACATGAACGGACCGACCATCGCCGAGCCCATCGAGTCACCGAACTTGAAGCCGCCGATGAGCAGGATGAACGCGAGCATCCCGGGGCGGCGCAGACGCGTCCACCACGCGACCGTCATGCGGGTCGCGCTTCGCGGTTCCCGATCCGTCGTGGCTCGTCGCTCCGTGCGCGGCAGTCGCCACACCGGGATCGTCGTCAGCACCAGCAGGAATGCCATCGCGAGGAACAGGCTGCGCCAACCGGCGAGGGAGAACACCCACAGCAGCGCTCCTCCGCCGACGATCATGCCGATGCGATACGCGCCGACCTGGATGCCGTTCCCCAGCCCGCGCTGTGTCGGTCCGAGCAGTTGCACGGCCAGACCGTCGGTCGCGACGTCCTGCGTTGCCGAGAGGGCGTTGACCACCGCGATGCCGACGAGCAGCCACCGCAGCGTCGACGACAGGTCGAGGCACGCCAGGATCAACGACACCGCCGACGCCGCGAGCTGAAGCGAGAGCAACCACTGCCGCCTCGTCCCGTAGTGGTCGACGTACGGCGCCCACAGGAACTTCAGCGCCCACGGCGCGAAGAGCACACCCGTCGCGCTGATCGCGATCAACGAGAAGCCGGACTCGCGGAGCACCACCGGAAGCGCCTGCGTGAAGAACCCGTACGGCAGACCCTGCGCGAAGTACAGGGCGGCCAGCAGCGCGAGCGTGCCGGTCGGGATGCCGAGCCGGGCCGGTGCAGTCATGCGGACATGGTGGCAGAACGGTGCCGACCGTCCCCGACGAGCATCTGTGAACCGCGCCTCGCTCTCCGATCGCGCCACCGCCGATCACCCGAGGCGCAGCTCACGTTGCAGCCGATGGGAGGATGGTGCCCGTGCCGATGCCCTCACCGTTGCCCGTCAGGAACGGGGTCGGGCCCACGCGACTGCATGTTCCGACCTCCGGTCCGTGGTCGACGGTCGCCGAGTACGTCGTCGCACGCTTCGACCATCTCGACGCCGACGATCTCTACCGCCGCTTCGACGCCGGCGAGATCGTGGGGATCGACGGAGAACCCATCGGTCGCGGCACCGAACTCGGAGCGCACCGGTTCGTCTGGTACTACCGCGATCTGCCCGTCGAGGAACCGGTGCCGTTCCACGAGGAGATCCTGCATATCGACGACGACCTCGTCGTGGTCGACAAACCGCACTTCCTGCCCACCACTCCGGGCGGGCGCTACCTGCGCGAATCGGCACTGGTCCGTCTGCGGACCCGCCTCGACAACCCCGATCTGACACCGATCCACCGGCTCGACCGGGCGACCGCCGGGCTCGTGATGTTCTCGGCCCGGCCCGAGACGCGCGGCGCCTACCAGTCGTTGTTCGAGAAGCGCCGGGTCACCAAGGTGTACGAGGCGGTGTCCGCACTGCCGGCGGAGTGGGATCCGGCAGCGCCGCAGATCGCCGGACGTCCGGTCCCCGTGCTGTACCGCAATCACATCGAGGCGCGACGCGGTGAGTTGCGCGTCGTCGCCGACGACACCCGCGAACCCAACTCCGAGACCCTGATCGAGGTGCTCGGATCCGGGGTGAGCGGGTCGGGACGGGCCGTTCTGCACACCCTGCTGCGCCCGCACACCGGTCGGATGCATCAGCTGCGAGTGCACCTGGCGGCGCTCGGTATCGGGATCCTCGGCGACCACTGGTATCCCGTGCTGCTGCCCGAGACACCGGACGACCATTCGCTTCCTCTCCAATTGCTCGCGCGGGAACTCGAATTCGTCGACCCCTTGTCGGGGGTCGAGCGTCGCTTCGCCACCCGGCGCAGCCTGGCCGAAGCACCGACCACGCAGGACTGAGTGCGCCCGAGCGGATCCTGGTCGATCCTCCGAAAACTCCGACATGCCCGGCTTCACGAAATACGCTGGTAGGCATGACCAAGGTCGTCGACGGTTACCTCCGGTCGCCACTGTCGGGCATCGCACCGTGGATCCTCATGTCCGTCCTGTCGGCCCCGGGACGGTTCGAGGAAGCGGTGTGTTTCGCTCTCGGCCTCGTCCTGCTGACGATGTGGGTGGGCGCGCGACGCGGCATCAAGATACACGCCCTCGACGTGTTCGGCGCGGCGTTCTTCGTCGTGCTGGCCGCGGTGGGCCTCATCGCGTCGGACGGCGTCATCGACTGGATGGAGATCTGGGCCGGTGAACTCACCAACATCGCGCTCGCGGTGTTCGTCGTCGCCACCCTGATCGCGCGTAGGCCGTTCACACTCCCCTACGCGAAAGAGGACACGCCCCAGGAGTACTGGACGTCTCCCCTGTTCATGAAGATCAACTACGTGATCTCCGCGGTCTGGGCCGGTGCGTTCACCTTCTCCGCCATCGTCGGGTTCATCGGCGACGCCGTGATGCGCGACCCGGGCAACTTCTGGACCGGCTGGGTGCTCCAGCTCGCGGCGATCTTCTTCGCGGTCTCCTTCACCGAGTTCTATCCGGACTACGCCGGTGCGAAGTTCGCGGCGTCGCAGGGCGAGTCCGAACCCGCCCCGTCGCTCCTGAAGCTGATCGACTGGATACCGACGTTCGTGCTGGTCGCGGGGATCTTCGGGTGGGTCACCGACTCGATACCGGACGCGGTCGGGATCGGCATGATCGTCGTCGGCATCATCGGCAGCGCCGTGATCGGCAGACTCTCACCGAAGATCGAGAAGGCCTCCACGTGACGCGGTGCCCTGGCGCCCAGGGGTGCGGATCAGGCCCGATCGATTCGGATCAGCGATGAGCGTTATCGGTCTCGATGTCGGTGGCGGTGCGTACCGTCGGCCCGATGGCAGCGAACAGGACCCGAGTGTCTCGCGTCGTGATGATGTGCGGCCCGGCCGGTGCCGGTAAGACCACCTATGCCAAGCGCCTGGAGCGCGAGGGTTGGACGCGTCTGTCGTACGAGGTGGAGTTCTGGGATCGCGGGATCACGACCATGCCCTCCGCCGACGTGGTGGCCGAGGTATCAGCAGACCTGAAGGCGCGCTTGCTGCGCCATGTGGCAGCCGGGAACGATGTCGTGCTCGACTTCGGATTCTGGTTCCGGCGACAACGTGACGAGTTTCGCGCACTGCTCGCACCGCAGGGCATCGTGCCGGAGACCGTGTACATCGCGACGGAGCTCGAGACCATCCTGAGCCGGGTCGGCGACCGGCACGGGAGGTGGGCGGACGATTGGCCGCTGACCGAGCGGACGGCGACGGAGTACTTCGAGCGGTTCGAGCCGCCGACGCCCGAGGAAGGACCGCTCGAAGTAGTCCGCTAGGCCGTGACCTGCGCCGAAGGACGCTCTGTCGCTTCCTCACCCACCGCATGTCGCATGCCCACCGCGTAGAGCACGAGTCCCACGACGATCCACGTGGCGAGGGTCGACAGCGCGACGAATCCGCCGGCACCGTCGAAGTATGCCGCGGAGCGCACGAGGGTTCCGGCAGCACCCGGGGGAAGGATCTGACCGAAGGTACCGAGTCCGGACGGCAGCCATGCCGACGTCGTCGCGATACCGGCCAGCGGATTGCCGAGGAACATCATGGCCATCGCACCGATGGTGAACCCTTTGGCGCCGAAGGCCTTCTGGAGTCCGGCCAACGGGAGTGCAAGGGCGGCGATACCGAGGGCCATGGATCCCGCGACCGGCCAGAAGGTCGATCCGATGCTTCCGAACGCGAAGGTGAGGATGGACGCGACGACGATGCCACCGACGGCAGCGAAGACGAGCAGGCCGGTCAGGTACCAGCCGTCGCTGCGCGGCAGGATCTTCCGGAATGCAACGACCGGGACGATGCCACCGAAGACGAGCGGGAAGGCGAGACCACCGATGCCGACACCGGTGGGGTCGGATTCCGGCAACGGAACGACGTCCTCGACGCTCACATCGGCCCCGAGTGCTCCGCCGACCGCCTGCGAGGTTCCGGCGAGCGAACCGGAGATGGCGGTCGAGCCCGCGCCGGCGACCAGCGTGCGAACGCCCGACTCGTCGACGACGAACCCTCCGATGACGTCGCGGTCGTGGATGGCGGCGCGCAGTTCCTGCTCGGAGGCGAATCGCTGCGAGGTGTAGGCGTCGGGGGCGGCCGTCGCGAGCGACGTCTCGAATTCTTCTGCCGCTGCGGAGGTTCCGACGATACCGACCTGCAGGTCGTGCGGTCCGCTCTTCAGCGACGGCATGATGAAGACCAGCAGCATCAGCATCAGGATCACCCCGAGCCCGCACGTCATTCCCAGCAGCGACAGCACGGGATGACGCTTGCGCGCGGTGGAGTCACCCGCGTCGGGAACTGTCGTCGTAGCGGCGTCTGCCATCGCGTCTTCCTTGTCCGAACCCTCGCTAATTGGATGATTTTCCTCCACTTTTATCGGAGATAAATCCTCCGGTTAGGATGGACATGTCAAGCGAAGTTCCTCACAGCCCGGTCCGGAAGGAAGGGAACCGATGCGTGCCGATGCCGCGAAGCGTCGTCAGCTGATCGTCCAGGAGGCGCGCCGGCTGTTCGCAGCCCAGGGCAGCGACGTCGCACTCGAGGCGGTCGCGGAGGCCGCCGGGGTCGGTATCGCCACCCTCTACCGGAACTTCGAGTCCCGGGCCGCGCTGGCCGACGAGGTCGCGCTGGCGATCCTCGCCGACATGCGCGCGGCGGGCATCGAGGCCCTGGAGCACGTCGGCTCGTCGCCCGAGGACGCGTGGGTGGGCTACGTGCAACGGCTGGTCGAACTCGACCTCGGTGCGCTCTCGGCCACCCTTGCCGAGTTCGTGACGGACGAGATCTCCGGATCGGTGCGCGACGCCCAGACCCAAACGGTCGCCGGGGTCGAGGAACTGCTCGACGCGGTGCGATCCGCCGGCATCGTGCGCCCCGACCTCGACGCGCTGGAACTGGTCCTGGCGATCGGCCTGATCACCCGCCCCTTACCCGACGCGATCCGTGCGGTGACACCGGATCTCGTTCCACGATTGGTGTCGATCGTTCTGGCGGGCATGCGACCGTCGTGAGCCGCGCGCACACCGACGACCCTGCGTATCTGCGGGCGTAGGATCGCAATCAGCCGGTGTCGGCGGCGCTCGATCGCGGGAGCGAACATGGGCAGGTCGGCGGTCCTGGACCACGCGCGGGCAGCGTACCGCGCGCGCGAGTGGCCGCGTGCCCTGGACGGATTCCGCAGCGCCGACACACTCGCTGCCCTGTCCGCGGACGACCTCGATCTGTTCGCCCGAGCCGCGTACCTCGCGGGCCACGACGACGACAGCGTCGCACTGTACGAGCGCGCCTTCGCCGCACATCTCGAAGCCGGCGAAACCGAGAGCGCGGGTATCAGCGCCTTCTGGTTGTGCTTCCTGCTGATGGGACGCGGTGAAGCAGCACGGGCCGGAGGTTGGCTGGAGCGAGCCCGACAGTCGGGTGTCCCGGACCGACCGGACTGCGCGACCAGCGGCTTCCTGATGATCCCCGGAGCAGTACAGCAGATGTACGCGAACCCGCCGACCGAGGCACTGCCGATCTTCACCGCAGCTCAGCGCATCGGACGGGCCTGCCACGACGCCGACCTTCTCGCTCTCGGCTCACTGGGCATCGGACAGTGCCGAGTCCTGCTCGGCGACGTCGACGGCGGGCTGCGGACACTCGACGAGGTGCTCGTCGCCGTCGGATTGGGCGAGGTCTCGCCCGTCGTCTCCGGCCTGGTGTACTGCGCGGTCATCGAGACCTGCTACGGCACATATCATCTGCAACGGGCGAAAGAGTGGACTCGGGCCCTCGGCCGCTGGTGCGACGATCAGTCCGGACTCGCGCCCTTCCGGGGACAGTGCCTGGTCCATCGCGCCCAGATGCTGCAACTCGAGGGCGACTGGTCGCAGGCGATGGACCTCGCCCGCCTCGCACTGCAGCGGCTGTCGGATCCGCCCGGTCAACCCGCGATGGGAATGGCCCTGTACGAGCAGGGCGAACTGCATCGTCTACGCGGTGAGTTCGCCGAGGCGGAAGCCGCCTACAGGTCAGCGGGCATGTACGGGCAGGAGGTACAGCCGGGTCTTGCTCTGCTGCGTCTGAGACAGGGCGACACCACCGCAGCGGTCGCCGGAATCCTCCGGGGTCTCGGCGAAGCCTCGAATCTCGACAGGCCGCGGATGCTCGCCGCCCACACGGAGATCGCGCTCGCCACCGGAGATGTCGCCGCAGCCCGGCGCAGCACCGACGAACTCGAGGCGCTGACCCGGACGCAGGACGCCCCTGCACTGGCAGCGATGGCCGACCACGCGCAGGGCTCGGTCCTGCTCGCCGAAGGTGACCCCTGCGGCGCCCTCGAACGGCTGCGGCGATCCGGCAGGCGCTGGCGTGACCTCGGTGCACCCTACGAACGTGCCCGGGTACGAGTGCTGCAGGGTCGATGCTGCGCCGCACTCGGCGACGACGATGACGCCCGGCTCGAATTCGACTCGGCAGCATCGATTTTCCACGATCTGTACGCGTTGCCGGATCTGCGTGAGCTCCGCGGTCCCGAACTCGCCGACGCACCGAACGGGCTGACGCCCCGGGAGGTCCAGGTGCTGCGCGCCGTTGCCACGGGCAAGACGAATCGAGCCATCGCCCACGAGTTCGTCATCAGCGAGAAGACGGTGGCCCGGCACCTGAGCAACATATTCACCAAGCTCGAGGTGTCCTCACGAGCGGCGGCGACGGCCTACGCGTACGAGCATCGCCTGCTCTGACTGGGTAGAACTGCCCATACGCTGCCACCTTCGACTGCACACTCCTCCCGACGCGGCCGAGGGGCGGCAGTGCCTAACGTCGTCGGTGTAGTTCCCTCACCTCGGGGAGTCGTCATGACCGTCCACAGCGCACCCCAGCAGATCGACACCGTCGTCGTCGGCGCAGGTCAGGCAGGCCTGTCCGCCGGTTACCATCTGGCCCGTCGTGGCCGTCCGTTCCTCATCGTCGACACGTACGGACGCATCGGCGACAACTGGCGCTGCCATTGGGACTCGCTACGCCTGTACAGCCCCGCCGGGTACGACGGACTGCCCGGCATGGCGTTCCCGGGCGACCCGCACCGCTCCCCCACCAAGGACGAGGTCGCCGACTACCTCGAGTCCTATGCCTCCCGCTTCGACCTGCCCGTGCTCGGCAACACCCAGGTCCGCCGGCTCTCCCGCGACGGCGGCCGGTTCGTCCTCGACTGCGGCGACACGCGGATCGAGGCGAACAACGTCGTCGTGGCCACGGGCACGTTCGGTCGAACCCCACGCGTCCCCGACTTCGCTTCCGAACTGGATCCCGAAATCGTGCAGTTGCATTCGAGTGAATATCACGATCCGTCGCAGTTGCGTGACGGTCCGGTACTCGTGGTGGGGGCCTCTCATTCCGGCAGTGAGATCGCGTACGAGCTGGCGGCGTCCCATCCGACGATTCTGTGCGGACGCGACACCGGGCAGTTGCCGGTGCGTGTGGACAGTCCCGCCATGCGCGTGTTGTTCCCGGTCCTGTGGTTCGTGTGGGGACATGTGCTGTCCGTACGCACCCCGATGGGACGACGTGCTCGCGAGGACGAACGGCATCACGGCGCGCCGCTGCTGCGAATCCGCCGGCGGGAGCTGGCCGCGCGCGGCGTCACCCGGATCACCGAGCGGGTGACCGGCGTGGACGAACTCCGCCCCGCACTGTCCGACGGCCGGATTCTCGACGTGACGAATATTGTGTGGTGCACCGGATTCCGTCAGAACTACGACTGGATCGACCTACCGGTGCTCGACACGGATGGCTGGCCGCGCGAGGAACACGGCGTGGTTCCCTCGGTGCCCGGCTTGTACTTCACCGGTCTGTGCTTCCAGTCGTCGTTCCGGTCGATGCTCGTCGGCGGCGCCGGCGCGGACGCGGAGTACGTCGTCCGTCACCTCGTCGCACGCGGCGCACCCACGTCCCCCGGAACGGATCCGGATCGGCACAGGACGCGCTACACGACGAAGCGGAGCTCCACCGCGTCGCCGTCGGCTACGACGTAGTCCTCGGCCATCGAGTCGGCCGACGTCAGAGCGCCCGTTCGAGTCCAACCTGGGTGCAGCCGTAGCCGAGCCGCGCCCCGAACATCCGAGCCCGCTCGTCGGACGCGTCCACGGCGACCTGCGCGAGCGTGGCACCCCGGTTCCGGCCGTGATCGTGGGCCCACTCGAGCATGGCTGTGCCGATGCCGCGGGAACGTTCGGACGAGGCGACCCGGATTCCTTCGACGAGCAGGCGGGGGGCACCGCCACGGAACAGACCCGGCACGATCGTCAACTGCATCGTGCCGACGATCCGGCCGACCTCGTCGCGCACCACCGCGAGGTAGTGCGAGGGGTCGCGGGCGACGGCGTCGTAGGCCTCTTCGTATCGGGCGAGTTCCGCACCGTCGCAGGGGGTCTGCTCGTCGTCGGAGAGCAATGCGACGATCGCCGGTACGTCGGATCGACCGGCACGTTGCACCCGATAGCTACTGTCGCCCAACCGGATCTGCCCGCCGACAGATTCGCGGGCGCGGGCCTGCAACCGGGCGATGAGCAGGTCCAGCCAGCCACCGACGTGCCGCCGAGCCTCGACGGTATCGGGATAGCGGCACCGCAGGTGCAGACCCGAGTCGTCGAGGATGAACCACAGCATCACCCCGTCGGTGCGGATGGTCGCGCCGACGTACTGCGCCTCGAGGCCGGTGGCGTCGACCCGGACGGGAAGCCTGCGCAGGTCCAGCCAGGAGATCGCGAACATGCCCGGGACCTCCGGCATACCGCCCCACGGGCGCAGGATGTCCTCGAGGGGCCAGGATCCGAGCCGGACCGCCTCCTTGACGGCGTCCGCGGCCGCGCGAGGTTCGGGGACGGACGATTCGAGCACCGAATTGGTGATGAACCAGCCGACGGAGTCGTGCCAGGTGGCGTCGTACCGGCTGTGCACCGGGAACACCGCCCGCAACGGGACTCCGGCCAGTTCGAGGGTCACCTCGGTCATGGCCGCGACCACCAGCGCGAGGGTGGACACCCCGTCGTCCTTGGCCTGGGAGGAGAAGGCGGCGCTGTCGTCGACGTCGAGCACGTCGCGCACCTCCACTCGTTCGCGTTGGAGACTCGCCACTCCGAGGGAGAGCGGGAAGCGCGGCATCACGTCACCGCTGGCGGCGAGCACCTCGGCCCAGCGCTCGTGGACTTCGGCGGGTGCGGCCGGACGGTCCTGCAGTGCCCGGGTGTGTTCCGCGAAGGCCGGTGTCGGCGACAGGGACGGTTCCCGTCCCGCGCGTACGGCGGCGAGGGCGGCGAGCAGGTCGCGAGCCATCACCAACATCGACCACATGTCGACGTGCGAGTGATCGGCGGCCACCACGACGGTCGGTTCCGTAGCGGTCTCGAGCACGCATAGTCGGTGCGACGGCCGATTGTAGGGCGAACATGCGCTGTCGAGGACGTCCCGGAGGGCGTCGTTGACGGCCTGACCGGGACCGATCGGATGTTCGACCCAGCCGCCCGGGCGGATCTCGGCCTCGTGCAGGCGCGGCTCACCGTCGTCGCCGTGGGTGAACACCGAGCGCAGGGTGCCGTGCCGCGCGATCACCGCCAGCCACGCGACCGCGAGGTCGTCGGGCGAGACCGGCTCGAACAGACGGAAGGACAGAGCCATCCAGGAGCCGGGACGATCGCCTGCGCCGACGTGCCGCCGCTGGTCGAACGACACGGGAAGCGCCCGGCCGAGCCCCGCGACGGTGATGTCGTAACCGAGCAGTCGGCCGAACGGCAGGCGCAGGTGCGCCACATTTGTCAGCCGCATGCCGGGTATCCTAGGCGCCTTCTCCAGCAACTGCTTTCCGACATCGGGAGACGACGTGCCGACCTTCAGTGTGCCGGGGGCCGAACTCGACGTGGAGCTGAGCGACGAGGGTGGCCACCCGGTCGTCCAGCTCCACGGACTGACCTCGAGCCGCCACCGCGACCGCCTCATGGATCTCGACCTGGGCCGCGGGCTCAGCGGCACTCGACTGTTGCGCTACGACGCGCGGGGGCACGGCCACTCGACGGGGCGTGCGGTGCCGGAGGACTACCGCTGGCCGGTGCTCGCCGACGACCTACTGCGACTGCTCGATCACTACTTTCCCGGAGAGCGGGTGCACGGGGTCGGGCCGTCGATGGGCACCGGGACCCTGCTGCACGCGGCGGTGAAGGATCCGGAGCGGTTCAGCAGCCTCACGCTGTTGGTGCCGGCGACCGCCTGGGCCACCCGCGCCGCGAAGGCCGCCGAGTACCGGGCCGCCGCCGATCTGATCGAGCAGCAGGGACTGGCGGCGTTCCTCACGCGCGATCTGAATGCACCACGACTACCGGCTACTGTCGACGCGCCCGACACAGTCCCCGACGTCACCGAGGAACTGCTGCCGTCGCTGTTCCGGGGCGCCGCGCTGAGCGACCTGCCCGATCCGGAGGCCGTGTCCGGCATCGACGTCCCGGTGACGGTGCTGGCGTGGATCGACGACCCCGCCCACCCGGTGTCCACAGCGGAGGCACTGGTGGGTCTGCTCCCCCACGCGAAGCTGGAAATCGCGCACACCCCGGCCGATCTCGCACAGTGGCCGAGCATCCTCTGCGAGGACGTCGCCCGGCACGGTTGATCCCGTCGGCATGACGGCCGGTTCCCGACGCGGCTACGGAACGGGGAGTACGAAACAACTTTGGTGTTCTCGACCTCGATATACGGGGTCGAGAACACCAAAATGCGATCGAGTTGGGGCAGCGGTCGCCTTGCGAACCGCGTCGTCTCGTCAGACGTTGAAGCGGAACTCCACCACGTCGCCGTCGGCCATGACGTAGTCCTTGCCCTCCATGCGGACCTTGCCCTTGGCCTTCGCTTCGGCCATCGAACCGGCCGCGTCGAGGTCGGCGAACGAGACGATCTCGGCCTTGATGAAGCCGCGCTCGAAGTCGGTGTGGATCACACCGGCCGCCTTGGGGGCGGTGTCGCCCTTGCGGATCGTCCAGGCACGCGATTCCTTCGGACCGGCCGTCAGGTAGGTCTGCAGACCGAGGGTGTGGAATCCGGCGCGCGCGAGCTGCTTCAGTCCGGCCTCGGTCTGGCCGATGGATTCGAGCAGTTCCATCGCCTCGTCCTCGTCGAGTTCGAGGAGTTCGGACTCGACCTTGGCGTCGAGGAAGACCGCGTCGGCCGGGGCGACGGCCTGACGCAACTCTTCCTTGCGCTCCTCGTTGGTGAGGACGGCTTCGTCGGCGTTGAAGACGTACAGGAACGGCTTGGCGGTGAGCAGGTGCAGGTCGCGCAGCAGCTCGCCCTTCACCTCGGCTTGGGCGGAGAAGATGGTGCGGCCGTCCTCGAGGATCGCCTGAGCCTTCTTCGTCTCCTCCAGCTGAGCGACGAGTTCCTTGTTCTTCCGGGACTCCTTCTCGAGCCGCGGCAGCGCTCGCTCGATCGTCTCCAGGTCGGCGAGGATCAGCTCGGTCGCGATGACCTCGATGTCGGCCATCGGGTCGACCTTGCCCTCGACGTGGACCACGTCGGGATCGTCGAACACGCGCACGACCTGACAGATGGCGTCCGCCTCACGGATGTTGGCGAGGAACTTGTTGCCCATGCCCTCACCGGCGGAGGCCCCCTTGACGATGCCGGCGATGTCGACGAACGACACCGTGGCCGGGAGGATGCGCTCGGAACCGAAGATCTCGGCGAGCCGGTTCAGTCGCGGATCGGGCAGTTCGACGACGCCGACATTGGGCTCGATGGTGGCGAACGGATAGTTCGCTGCCAGCACATCGTTCTTGGTCAGCGCATTGAACAGCGTCGACTTGCCGACGTTGGGAAGACCGACGATTCCGAGGGTAAGGCTCACGGAATCGGTATTCTACGCGGCCGTCCGCCGCTCATTTCACCCGCACGCCACCCGCACCAGTTGCGCGATGCGCGCTGCCTGGTCCTCGTCGGGCACGGTCGATCCGTTGGCCGCGACTTCCTGAACCTTCGCGTTCACTTCCTGGTCGGATGCACCATCGTCGATGAGAGGGCAGGTCTCGGTGACGATGGACTCGATGTCCTGCGTCTCCCGGTCGGCCGACAGCTGCGGGTAACCGGTGCGGAAGGCCGCGACGAAGACATCGAGCTTCGCCTTGTCGAAGATGTCGCCGGCCCGCTCGGCCGCGCTGGACGCGACGCTCTGCACCGACGAGATGGCGCCCTCTGCCTGCTCCTGAACGCTCGTGACCGCGACATCCGCCGAGGAGCGCACGTCCTCGTCGCTGGGAGTGTCGTCGGAGCTGCACGCGGTGAGTGCGAAGGCGGCGGCGATCGCCACAGTCGCAGCGGACACACGCAGGAGTCGGGTCGTGCTCGTTCGGTTCGTCACGTTTCGAGAATGCCACGGCAGGGGACCCTTCAGCGCCGTTTCCGGCGTGTCGTCCGGACCACGCGCGGCGCTCGGTGACCGTAGATTGGCGACTGTCGATCGGTATCGAGCTCGATACATGTCGGAAGGACCGTCGTTGACCGAATCGAAGACCGCGCCCAGCGGAAACAGCAGTGAGAAGCCGTCGGCTGAACCCGACCGCGGGAGCCTGCTGGGCACGGGCGGAATCTGGCTCGCCAAGTGGTCGGCCTGCCTGGTCGTCATCGCCGCCGGTGCGGTGGTGATCGGCTGGATCATCGAGAAGATGTGGGTGATCGTGTTGCCGGTCGCCCTGGCGATCGTCGTCTCCACCATCCTGTGGCCGCCCACCCGCTTCATGACCAAACGCGGCGTTCCTCCGGCTGCTGCGGCCGGCCTGACCCTCGTGATGTTCTTCGCGATCGTCGGCGGCATCATCGCCGGCATCGTCCCGTCGGTGGTCTCCCAGATGCCCGACCTGGCCAACAAGGCCACCGAAGGCATCAACACCGTGCAGGAATGGGTGAAGGGACCCCCGATCAACCTGCGCGACGAACAACTCGACAACGCCGTCCACGCGGTGGTCGAACGAGTGCAGGGCAGTGCTGCCACCATCGCGGGCGGTGTCTTCTCCGGTGTGAGCACGGCGGGCTCGCTGCTCGTCACACTCGCTCTCGTCCTCGTGCTGACCTTCTTCTTCATCAAGGACGGCCCGCGCTTCGTGCCGTGGCTGCACCGCGTGAGCGGTGGCCGCGCCGGACGTCACCTCGAAGCGGTACTCGGCCGCATGTGGGACACGCTGGGCGGGTTCATCCGCACGCAGGCCCTCGTGAGCTTCATCGACGCCCTCTTCATCGGTATCGGCCTGCTGATCCTCGGAGTCCCGCTCGCACCCGTCCTGGCGATCCTCACCTTCATCGGCGGATTCATTCCCATCGTCGGTGCGTTCGTCGCGGGTGCGTTGGCAGTCCTCGTGGCGCTGGTCGCCAACGGTTTCACGACCGCGATCATCGTGCTGGTCCTCATCATCGCGGTGCAGCAGATCGAGGGGAACGTGCTGCAACCGGTGCTGCAGTCGCGGTCGATGAACCTGCATGCGGCCGTGGTGCTGCTCGCGGTGACGGCCGGCTCGTCGCTGTTCGGGATCGTCGGTGCGTTCCTGGCGGTGCCGGTCGCGGCGGTGGCCGCGGTGGTCATCCGCTACATCGGCGAACAGATCGACGAACGCGCCAGTGATGGCGACGACGACGAGACGAAGGCACTCCCGGCTCCGGGCGACACCTCCGTGCCCGATCCGAAGCCGGCCTCTCCGGCACCCGCCGCCTCCGAGGACTGAGGGGCGGTCAGCTCGCGACGCGGACGGTGGATCCCGAGCGGCCACGGATGACGTGCAGCCTGCTCGGGATCCGCTGCCGCATCTCGTCGACGTGACTGACCACGCCCACCACACGGCCTCCCGCGCGCAGTTCGTCGAGCACACCCATGACGGCTTCGAGGGAGTCGGCGTCGAGTGAACCGAACCCTTCGTCGATGAACATCGTGTCGAGTACGAGCCCACCGGCCTCGGCGGCGACGACGTCGGCGAGGCCGAGGGCAAGGGCGAGGGACGCCTGGAAGGACTCGCCGCCCGACAGTGTCTTCGTCGATCGCACGGCGCCGGTGTACTCGTCGTGGATGTCGAGACCGAGACCGCCGCGACGCCCCCTGCTTTCGGCCGCGTCGGAGTGCACGAACTCGTAGCGACCGCCGGACATCCTGCGCAGGCGTTCGGAGGCGGCGTCGGCGACCTCCTCGAGTCGCGCCGCGAGCACGTACGAGCGCAACGACATCTTCTTGGCGTTCGACCCCATTCCGGCGACGACGTCGGCGAGCGCGGAGAGTTCGGCGTGTTCGTCGAGCAGCGGGACGAGTTCGGCGCAGGCACGCTCGAGTCGCCGGGAGTAGTTCTCGATGTCGAGGTGCCGGCGCTCGGCCTCGGTGGCCGCGCTCAGGGCGGCCTCGACCGCCGCGACACCGTCGTCCACCGCTGCGCGCGCGGCCGTCACGTCAGCGACCTCGTCGCCGGTGAGGGCCGCGATCGCCGGGTCGTTCAGCGTGGAGGTAGCCACCGCGCGTTCGTCGTCGGCGGCGCGCAGGACGCGGTCGATCTCGGCGAGCCGCTCGGGTGTCCGGACAGCTGCGCGGGCGCTGTCGAGGTCGGTGAAGCCCGCCTCCGCGGCTGCGGTGCGGGCGTCGGCGGCGCGTTCGTCGGCGGCCGTGCGCGCCTGCAGGGCGGCGGTGCGGGCGTCGAGCAGCGCGGTGGCGGCGGCGGACAGTGCCGCGACCGTCCTCCGTCGCGGGGCGAGCAGGTCGAGGTCGCCGACGGCCTCGACGATGCGCTCGCGGATCTCCGTGATCTCGGCCGCGCGGACCGCGTCCTCGCGGGCGAGTTCGGACAGTTCGGCGTCGAGCCGCTTCTCCTGTTCGGCCAGCACCGTGTCGAGTTTGCGCAGGTCCTCGACCGTCGCGCGCAGATGGTCGAGCCGACGGGCGACGGTGGCGGCCTCGTTGTGGGCGCGGACCGCCTCGGCGTGGGCGGTGGTGAGTTCGGCGAGTTCGGCGTCGCCGCAACGCTGTCGGAGGACGGCGACGATCCCGGAGAGTTCGGTGACGGCCTCGCGTGCTTCGCTCAGCGCGGTGGCGGCGCGTTGCTCGGCGGCGTGGGCGCGTTCCTCGTCTGCCTTCGTCGCAGTGTCGGGAGCCGGGCGCGCGGGCTCGGGATGTTCGGTGGAACCGCAGACCATGCACGGTTCACCGTCGGTGAGACGCGCGGCGAGTTCGGCTGCCATTCCGTCGATCCGGCGCTGCCGGACGTCGAGGTGCGCGTCGCGTGCGTCGTTGTACTCGGAGTGCAGTTGCAGTACCCGGGCTTCGAGCCGTTCGAGTTCGTTTCGGCGCGAAGCGAGTTCGGTGGCGGCGTCGAGCGCGTCGGCGGCACGGTCGCGTGCGGTGGACAGGCCGGGGAGCATCGCGGCTGCGCGTTCGGCCTCGGCGACCGCATCAGCAGCGGCGGTCGATCGTTCGGGCAGCGCGGCGCGCTCGTCGATCACCTGCCGACGCTCGTCGGTGAGGGCACGGCGACGTCCGGCGAACTTCTCGCGTTCGTTCTCGAGCTCGGTGAGACGACGACGGCGATCGAGTAGGACGTCGAGTCGCGCTGCCTCCGAGGACCATTCCTCGCATCGAGGTCGGATGATGTCGCGGTCGGCGGCGGACGACATCGGCCCGACAGCCTGGAGGAGTTCGCGTCCTTCGTCGTCGTTGCGGAGCGGCGCGGCGGCCGTCTCGGCGCGCGCCACGGCGGCATCGGCCTCGCGCGCGAGGCGGGCGGCCTCCCGATCGACGACCGCGACGCTCACCGCGCGATGCGCGGCGTCGCGTTCGGCTGTCACGGCGACGCGCTGCGTCTGCGTCTGCTCGAGTTCGGCAAGGATGTTCAGGGCGTCGCGGCGGCGGCGGAGTCGGTCGGCGAGAGCGACGGTCTCGTCGAGCCTGCGCCGGTTGACCTCGTCGACGGCGCGGACTCGTGCAAGCGCTGCGGCGGCGTCGTCGCGGCTCTCGGCGGCCTCGGCGAGCAGGCGGCCCGCCCATTCCAGCGGATCGGCGTCGGCTCCCGCCTCGATCCCGGCCGACGCGGCCACCTTCGCCGCGAGCACTTCGACCTTCTTTTGTTGCTCGGCAAGCAGTTTCGTTCCGGCACCGCGCCGATCGCGGAACCACTGCTCGACGTCGCCGAAACGGGTGGTGTCGAACAGACGCTCGAGCAGCCTGCCGCGCTCCTCGCTGTTCGCACGCAGGAACCGGGCGAAGTCGCCCTGCGGAAGGAGCACCACCTGGAAGAACTGTTCGGCGCTCATCCCGAGCAACGACTTGACGACGTCGCCGATCTCCTGGGCGCGGGACAGGTTCTCCCCCGACCCGTCGAGCCAGGTGAGATTCGCCTTGGCCTGCTGCTTGATCGTGCCGGTGCCGCGCTTCTTCGGGCGTTCGAACTCGGGGCTGCGTTCGATGGCCAGACGGCGACCCGCGATGGTCGCCTCGAGCCGGACCGTCGGCACAGCACCCACCCGTGCGTGGTCGGACAGCAACCGGCGCCCCTCGGAGCGAGCACCGGGGACGGTGCCGTAGAGCGCGAACGCGACCGCGTCGAGGATCGACGTCTTGCCCGCGCCCGTCTGCCCGTGCAGTAGGAACAACCCATCGGCGCCGAGCTCGTCGAAGTCGATCTCGACGGTGTCGGCGAACGGACCGAAGGCCGTGATCTCGAGGTGGTGCAGTCTCATGCCGGCACGTCCGTCCGCCACTGCGTGTCGGTCTCGTCGCCGATGCCACGACGACGGTCGACCTCCCTCAACGCTTCGTCGATCCAGCTGCGCTCGCGTTCGGACGGCTCGGAACGCACATCGGTGAGGAACGACGCGGCGATGTCGCGATCACTGCGCCCGCGCACCTTGTCGCGGTAGCTGCCCTCCGTGGACCCGGCCGGTCGCTGCCATTCGACGTGCACGGCGTACGGGAACCGCTCCTGCAGGCGACGCATGGCGTCGAGCGGGCGGATCGCGTCGGTCAGCACCGCGGAGACGTAGTGCTCCTCGACGGCGGCATGCGCCGGATCGGCGAGCAGATCGTCCAGTTCGCCTTCGAGACGAGTCAATTCGCGGATCACCGGGAGATCGACCCGCTCGACGGACGCCGCACCCGAGGCGTCGAGGTCGACGACGAAGACCGCCTTGCGGTGCGAGCGCTCGCCGAAGGAGTACGGCAACGGCGATCCCGAGTACCGGACCGTCTCGCTCACCGTCTGCGGGGAATGCAGGTGACCGAGCGCGACGTAGTCGACACCGTCGAACGACGACGCGGCGACCGTCTCGACCCCGCCGACGGAGATGGACCGCTCGGAGTCGCTGGGCTCGCCACCGACGACGAAGGCGTGCGCCAGGACGACCGTGCGGCCGTGCCGATCCGCGACATCGGCGCGCACGCGTTCCATCGCCGCGTCGAGGATCTGCTGGTGCGAACGGGCCTCGGGCACGCCGAGCTCGGCGCGGGTGATCTCGGGTTCGAGATACGGGATGCCGTAGAAGCGGACCGGGCCGTGCTCGTCGTGCAGGACGACAGGGCTGTCGATCTGAGATACGCGGGTGATCAGGTGCAGACCCCCGTGCGCGGCGAAGGCAGCGCCGGCACCGAGCCGGACCGGCGAGTCGTGGTTGCCGGAGGTGGCGACGATGATCGCCCCTGCCTCACGGATGGCCTCGAGGCCGGCGTTGCACACGGCAACCGCGTCGGAACTCGGGATCGACCGGTCGTACACGTCGCCCGGCACGACCACCACGTCGATCCGGCGTTCGGCCACCAGATCGGCGATGGCCCGCAGCGCACGCGCCTGGTCGGCGAGCAGGTCGACACCGTGGAAGGTGCGGCCGATGTGCCAGTCGGAGGTGTGCAGGATCCGCATGGGACAGACGGTAGAGGAGAGGACCGACATCCCCGGATGTCGGGTGGATGTCGCATCGATGAGGCATCATCCGCCACATGACAGCACTCACGGCACTCGGCCTGCTCGTCGCGCTCGGTCTCGGGGTGGTGCTCGGCTGGCTGTTGCGGGCCACCCGCGACGGCGAACGCGCAGCCCGTGCCGAGGCGCAGCTGGCAGCCCTGCGGGACAACGAGGAGCAGCTGCGTCAGTCGCTGGCAGCGGTGAGCGAGGATGCCGCGCGCCGGCAGTCCGGTGCCATCGGCGACCAGGTCTCGCGGCTCGTCGGCCCGTTGAACGAGGCCGTCGGAGCGCTGGCCCGGCAGGTCGAGCACGTCGAACGCAACCGCGTGCACGCCTACGCCGGGCTGAGCGAGCAGGTCGAGGGCATGCACCGCGCGTCGCAGCTGCTGTCCACGCGGACCCAGCAGCTGGTCACCGCGCTGCGTGCGCCGCAGATCCGCGGACGATGGGGCGAGATCCAGCTCGAACGCGTCGTCGAGCTCGCCGGGATGGTCCGGCACTGCGACTTCGACACCCAGGTGAGCAAGGACGGGGTGCGCCCCGACCTGCTCGTCTACCTCGCGGGTGGCAAACAGATCGTCGTCGATGCGAAGGTGCCCTTCGCCGCCTATCTGGATGCCGCCGAGGCCGAGGAGCCCGACGAGCGCGACCGGCACCTCACGCGCCACGCACGCCAACTGCGCACCCACATCGACCAACTGGCGGCGAAGGCCTACTGGGAGTCGTTCGACCCGACGCCCGAGTTCGTCGTGTTGTTCGTCCCCGGCGATCCGTTCCTCGATGCCGCGCTCGGCGCCGATCCCGATCTGCTCGAGCACGCCTTCGCCCGGAACGTCATCCTCGCCACACCGACCACGCTCGTCGCGTTGCTGCGCACGATCGCGCACACCTGGCGGCAGGAGGCGCTCTCCCGCGACGCCGCGACCATCCACCGATTGGGCCGTGAACTGTACCAACGGCTCGGTGTGGTCGGTTCCCACCTCGATCGGCTCCGCAACCAGCTCGGCAAGGCCGTCGATTCGTTCAACATGACGGTCTCGTCGATGGACACCCGGGTGGGCGTGACGGCCCGCAAGCTCCACGACCTGGAAATGTTCGACGGTGAGGTGCCCGAGGTGCAGCGTGTCGACGCTTGGCCGCGACGCAGCACTCTGGCAGAAAGAGCAGTGGCGGACGGTCCTGTCGACGAAGCGAGCTGACATCGCCACGCTAATGTCTACGTTGTGTCTGCAACCCAACGTGCACGTTCGGCGGTGCCGCTCGACATGCGGTCGTTGGTGCCTACGGTGCCCGGTGTGCCCTGGTGGGGTGCCGTGGCGATCGCAGCCGGAACGACGCTTCTCGGGGTGCTGCTCGACAGCGCACGCGGGAACGAGCTGACCTCTGCGTTCACTGTCTTCTACGTGCTCGGCTGCGTCGCGGCCGTGGTGGCGGTGCGCTATCGCGGACTGTTCACGGCCATGGCCCAGCCGCCTCTGCTGCTGGTCCTCGCGGTGCCGATCGGTCAGGAGATCGTCTCCTCCGCCAGCACCGGCGAATTGAAGGATCTCGCGCTCAACGTCGCCTATCCGCTGGTGAACCGCTTCCCGGCGATGCTGGTGGCGACACTCCTGGCACTGGCCATCGGCGGTTTCCGGATCTTCGTGACCCGACAGAACACGGGAGTACGTGCCCGTGCGCCGCGAGAGCGGGCGAAGCCGCGGGCAGCGAAGACCGGAACCGCGAAGGACCGCCCCGCTCGCGCCGCGGGCGACCGGCCGACACGCGCCGCGAACGCCCGGCCGACCAGGCGTGCGGGCCGGGGGCGACCGGCGACGGCCACCCCTGCGGATGCACGTCGCACCGCTTCGGGCCGCGGGACGCCGGCCGCGAAGGCGTCGGTCCGGGAGGTCGCCGACACCCGATCCCGTCGCCGCGTCCGTCCCGAATCCCCGGCCGCCGAGCAGCCCGCTCCCCGGCGTGCCCGCGCTCCCCGACCTGCGGACCCGGTGCAGCCGGAGGTCCGCGAGCCGCGGCGCCGTCCGGCACCCGAGCCGGACACCGGTCGACCGGCGCCCTCCCCCGCACCCACGCAGGGCTACGAGCCGCCGCGCGTGCGGTACCGCGACCGCTACGAGGACTGACCCACACGACGAAGACGACCGGTCACGTGCCGATTCACGGCGGTGACCGGTCGTCTTCGCTCTACGGAACTACCCGGTTCAGCGACGCGACGCGCGCAGTTCGCGCGGGAGAGCGAACACCAGGGTCTCGTTGGCGGTCGTCACCGACTGCACGTCGTGGAAACCGCGCTCGTCGAGGAACTGGACGACGCCCTGAACGAGGATCTCGGGGACCGACGCGCCGGAGGTGATGCCGACGGTCTCGACACCCTCGAGCCAGGCCGGATCGATCTCCTTGGCGTAGTCGACCAGGTGCGCTGCCCGGGCCCCCGCACCGAGGGCGACCTCGACGAGCCGCACGGAGTTCGACGAGTTCCGCGACCCCACGACGATCACCAGATCGCACTCGGGCGCCATCGCCTTCACCGCGACCTGGCGGTTCTGCGTGGCGTAGCAGATGTCGTCGCTCGGCGGATCCTGCAGCTGCGGGAACTTCTGGCGCAGACGCTGCACGGTCTGCATCGTCTCGTCGACGCTCAGGGTGGTCTGGGACAGCCAGATGACCTTCGACGGATCGCGCACGGTCACCGAATCGACGGCGTCGGGACCGTCGACGAGCTGCACATGGTCGGGGGCCTCACCTGCGGTGCCCTCGACCTCCTCGTGGCCCTCGTGACCGATGAGCAGGATGTCGAAGTCGTCGCGGGCGAAGCGCTTGGCCTCCTGGTGGACCTTCGTCACCAGCGGGCAGGTCGCGTCGATGGTGCGCAGCTGCCGGGCAGCGGCCGATTCGTGGACCGCGGGCGACACACCGTGCGCCGAGAACACGAGCACGGCACCCTCGGGCACCTCGTCGGTCTCGTCGACGAACACCACGCCGCGGTCGGCGAGCGTGTCGACGACGTGGCGGTTGTGCACGATCTCCTTGCGGACGTAGATCGGCGCACCGTACTTGTCGAGCGCCTTCTCGACGGTCTCGACGGCGCGGTCGACGCCGGCGCAGTAGCCGCGCGGCTCGGCGAGCAGGACGCGCTTTCCGGAGGTGGAGAGACCGGCGGACCGTGTGATCCCGACTTCGAGAGGAACAGGCGCAGACATACCTCCAGAGTACGGGGCGCGTCGGAGTGTGGCTTTCCAGCTCGCAGCCGACGTGCTCCCCGGCTACCAATCACGCCGATCATCGGGCAGTCTTGGGGCATGATCCGTCCACCGTTCCTGGCACGGGTGGCTGCCGGCGTTGCTGTCACCGCGTACGAAGAGACCCTCAAGCTGCCGAGCACAGCCGTTTCGTTGCCGATGACGACGGTGAGCCAGATCCTGCAGACGACGATGCGAGTGCAGCAGGTCATGACCTCGTTCGCCATCAAGGGCGACCAGTTCTTCGAGATCTTCGGAGCGGAGCCCGCCGAGACCGCACAGTGGGCGACCTTCGACGACGACGGCTCGACCCCTTCGGACGAGACCGCGACCTCGACGAACAGCGTCGCGAACGGCGCTCCCGGCCGGTTCGCCCTGTACTCGATCCCGCCGGCCACCGAAGCCGACGCACCCGTGGCCGAGCAGGCCGCACCGGTAAAGGCCGGCACCGCGACGACGAAGGGGCCCGCGAAGAAGACGGCAGCCGAGAAGTCTGCTCCGAAGAAGGCCGCCGCGAAGTCCGCAGACGCCGAGGTCACGAAGATCGGCGAGACCACGGACACGAAGGTCGCCTCCGACGATCGTTCCGAGATCGTCGAATACCTCGACTACGACTCGCTGACCCTCGCCCAACTGCGTGCCCGCCTGCGCGCACTGTCGGTGGACGAGCTCACAGCGGTGCTCGAATACGAGAATGCTCACGCCGCGCGTACTCCGTTCGTGACGATGCTGTCGAACCGGATCACGAGCGCGCGTAACAAGTGACGGCCGGACAGAACGCGGCACGCCCGAACTCCGCGGAGCAGCCCTGGCCCGTCCGCACCGTGGCGCAGAAGGTCGCCGGGTGGATCGACAAGCTCGGCACCATCTGGGTCGAAGGGCAGATCACGCAGATCAACGCCCGCCCCGGGACGCGGACGGCGTTTTTGACCCTGCGCGACCCGTCGGTGGACATGTCCCTGCAGGTGACCTGTTCACCCCAGTTGTTGCAGCAATCGGGGGTGCCGCTCACCGAGGGCAGCCGCGTGATCATGTTCGGGAAGATGACCTTCTGGCCCGGCCGCGGCAGTCTGGCGCTGCGAGTCACGGAGATCCGGGCCGTCGGTATCGGTGAACTGCTCGCGCGGCTCGAACGACTGCGTGCGTTGCTCGCGGCCGAGGGACTGTTCGACCCGCGGTTGAAGCGCCCCCTCCCCTTCCTGCCGCGCCGCGTCGGTCTGGTCACCAGCCGCGGCAGCGCGGCCGAACGCGACGTGCTGTCGGTCGCGCAGCGTCGCTGGCCGGCCGTGCAGTTCGACGTCCGCCACGCGACGGTGCAGGGCCCGACCGCGGTCACGCAACTCATCGACGCCATCGAAGCACTCGACAAGGACCCGGACGTCGACGTGATCGTCCTCGCCCGCGGCGGCGGCAGCGTCGAGGATCTGCTGCCCTTCTCCGACGAGGCGCTGTGCCGCGCGATCGCCGCGTGTACGACGCCCGTGGTCAGCGCGATCGGCCACGAGCCCGACAGTCCGCTCTGTGATCACGTCGCCGACCTGCGGGCCGCGACCCCGACCGACGCCGCGAAGCGCGTCGTACCCGATGCGGTTGCCGAACTCGATCTCGTCGACGAACTGAGAGCACGGTCGGCGGCGGCGCTGCGCAACTGGGTCCGGCGCGAGGAACACGTGATCGCACAGTTGCGCGACCGTCCCGTCCTGGCCGATCCATTCCGCGATCTCGACCGGCGGAACGAGGAGATCGAGCGGTTGCAGCACGCGGCACGACGCGACGTCACGCGATTGATCTCGTCGCAATCGTCGACGCTCGAACATCTGCGGGCACGGTTGGCGACCCTCGGGCCCGCGGCGACCCTGGCGCGTGGCTACGCCGTGGTCCAGCGGATCGTGCCGGGCAGCGCCCCCGAAGTGGTACGCACACTCGACGAGATGCCCATCGGCACCCAGCTGCGAGTGCGCGTGGCGGACGGCGCGGCCCGCGCCGCCGTCATGGGACACGAACGACAAGGAAGATCAGGACAGTGACGAACGCGGGAACCGACGACGCCAACGCCGATGTGCGGGAGTTCGGCTACGAGCGAGCTCGGGACGAACTCGTCAACGTCGTGAAGATGCTCGAGCAGGGCGGACTCGACCTCGACGACTCGTTGCAGCTGTGGGAGCGCGGCGAGGCACTCGCGCAGCGCTGCGAGGAACATCTCGCCGGCGCCCGCGAACGTGTCGAGCAGGCGCTCTCCCTCGCGGACGACGAGGACGAAGACGACGAGTACGAGGACGAGGACTGACCTCGACCGAGCTCACGATCAGGGCTCGGTCGCTCCGACCCGGATCAGGGTTCGAGGGGCTCGGCCCTGCCCGCGGCGGTGGCCAGGGTCGTGAACTCGGCCTCGTCGCCGGAGCCACCGATCAGGATGCGCACGTCGCCGAAGTCCGACACCCAGAGCGCTTCGACGCCCTCGCCGCCGTAGACCACCCAGTCGTGGCCCTCGACGGACCTGGTGTCGGTGGCGGTGCGGGCACCTCCGGCGACGAATCGCACCAGTTCGTCCTCACCGGCATCCGATTGGGTGAAGCGCACGTAGCGACCTGCAGGAGTGATGAAACCGACGGTGCTCGAATCGCCGCCCTGGTTACCGGAAACGATGCTGCGGCTACCGGAGTTGGGCTGCCAGTCCTCGGGCACCTCGGGGTGGCGGATCGGGAATCCGAGTTCCGCCGCGTCGTACTTCAGGCCGGCATCGATGTCGAAGCTCGGCACGGGCCCCGCCGTGGGTCCGCCGGGCTTGAACTCGCACTGGCTGGCGATCGCCGCGATGAAGAGGATCAGCACGAGCAGCGGGATCAGCGACCACGCCATATCTCGACCGTCTTGCAGGATGCGAGGTTTCTTGGATGCCACCCGTCCAGTCTGACAGCTACGAAACGGGCAGGCTCAGGCCGGGCGGGTCCGACAGCCCACACCATCGGCCGTGATGAGACAATAGCCACGCGACACACACGGATCGTGCGGGCGCCCTCGGCGCCCGCTCCCTCTGCCGGCGCAACCCGCGTCGACCGAAAAGTCTCCAGGAGGCAGTAGCCCATGACGGCCAGCACCCCACGCCGCGAAGCTCCGGACCGCAACCTCGCGCTCGAACTGGTCCGCGTCACCGAGGCCGCGGCGATGGCGGCCGGCCGGTGGGTCGGACGCGGCGACAAGGAAGGTGGCGACGGCGCCGCCGTCGACGCGATGCGGCACATGGTCAGCTCCGTGTCGATGCAGGGTGTCGTCGTGATCGGTGAGGGCGAGAAGGACGAAGCGCCCATGCTGTACAACGGTGAGGAGGTCGGCAACGGCGACGGTCCGCTGTGCGACGTCGCGGTCGACCCCATCGACGGCACGACCCTCATGTCGAAGGGCGCTCCCGGCGCGATCGCGGTGCTCGCCGTGGCCGAGCGGGGCGCGATGTTCGATCCGTCCGCCGTGTTCTACATGGAGAAGATCGCCGTCGGTCCCGAGGCCGCCGACGTCATCGACATCACCGCCCCGATCGCGGAGAACATCCGCCGTGTCGCGAAGGCGAAGAACATCGCGCACGCCGACCTGACCGTGACGATCCTCGACCGTCCGCGCCACGCGCAGATCATCAGGGAGGTGCGCGAGGCGGGTGCCCGCATCCGTCTGATCTCCGACGGCGACGTCGCCGGCGCGATTGCCGCTGCACGTCCGGGTTCGGGTGTCGACATGCTGCTCGGCATCGGCGGTACCCCCGAGGGCATCATCGCCGCGGCCGCCATGCGCTGCATGGGTGGTGCGCTGCAGGGTCGCCTGGCACCGAAGGACGACGCCGAGCGCCAGAAGGCGATCGACGCCGGACACGATCTCGACCGTGTCCTCACCACCACCGATCTCGTCACCGGCGAGAACATCTTCTTCTGCGCGACCGGCGTCACCGACGGTGAGCTGCTCCGCGGCGTCCGCTACTCCGCCGGGGGCGCGGAGACGCAGTCGATCGTGATGCGCAGCAAGTCGGGCACGGTCCGCATGATCGAGGCGTACCACCGCCTGCAGAAGCTCAGCGAGTTCTCGTCCATCGACTTCCACGGTGTCGCCGGCTCCCCGCCGCCCATGCCCTGATCATCACTGCCCTGATCGTCACCGATCCTTCCGAGGAGGGGCACTGCACCGAGTTCTGGTGCAGTGCCCCTCCTCGTTCGTTCCGGCGGCATAACGTGGAGGACATGACCGACACCGAACAGTCTTCTCAGCAGTTCCGTATCGAACGCGACACGATGGGCGAGGTCCAGGTTCCGGTCGACGCCTTGTGGCGCGCCCAGACGCAGCGCGCCGTGGAGAACTTCCCGATCTCGGGCCGTGGACTCGAACGCGCACAGATCCGCGCGCTGGGTCTGCTCAAGAGCGCCTGCGCCCGGGTGAACAAGGACCTGGGTCTGCTCGACCCCGACAAGGCCGACGCGATCGTCGCGGCCGCCGATGCCATCGCCGCGGGTGAGTACGACGACCAGTTCCCGATCGACGTCTTCCAGACCGGTTCGGGCACGAGCTCGAACATGAACACCAACGAGGTCATCGCGTCGCTCGCCGCGAAGGCCGGCGTCACGGTCCACCCCAACGACGACGTCAACATGTCGCAGTCGTCGAACGACACTTTCCCCACCGCGACGCATGTCGCCGCGACCGAGGCGACGGTGAAGGATCTGATCCCCGCACTCGAGCACCTGCACGGTGCCCTCGACGAGAAGGCGAAGGAGTGGCGCACGGTCGTCAAGTCGGGTCGTACGCACCTGATGGATGCGGTCCCGGTGACCCTGGGCCAGGAGTTCGGTGGTTACGCCCGCCAGATCGAGGCCGGGATCGAACGTCTCCGCGCGACCCTCCCCCGCCTCGGCGAACTGCCGATCGGCGGTACCGCGGTGGGCACGGGCCTCAACGCACCGGCGGATTTCGGGGCGCGTGTCGTGGCCGTGCTCGTCGAGACCACGGGGCTCGACGAGTTGCAGGGGGCCCGCAACAGTTTCGAGGCTCAGGCCGCGCGTGACGCTCTGGTCGAGGTGTCCGGGGCGCTGCGCACCGTCGCCGTGTCGCTGACGAAGATCGCCAACGACATCCGCTGGATGGGGTCCGGTCCGCTCACGGGTCTGGCCGAGATCCAGCTCCCCGATCTGCAGCCCGGTAGTTCGATCATGCCGGGCAAGGTCAATCCCGTTCTTCCCGAAGCGGTTACGCAGGTCGCCGCACAGGTGGTGGGCAACGACACCACTGTGGCGTGGAGCGGCGCGGCCGGGGCGTTCGAACTCAACGTCTACATCCCGGTGATGGCCCGCAACGTCCTCGAGTCGATTCGTTTGCTCGCCAACGTCTCCCGACTGTTCGCCGATCGCTGCATCACCGGGCTGGTCGCGAACGTCGAACATCTGCGCACACTGGCGGAGTCGTCGCCGTCGATCGTCACTCCCCTCAACTCCGCGATCGGATACGAGGAGGCGGCCGCCGTCGCCAAGGAGGCGCTGAAGGAGAAGAAGACGATCCGTCAGACCGTCGTGGACCGCGGCCTCGTCGGCGACCGCCTGAGCGAGGAGGAACTGGACCGCCGCCTCGACGTCCTGGCGATGACGCGGGTGGACGAGAAGTCCTGACCCGCAGGGTTCCGATCGACCTGTCTGCATCCGCTACGATTTTCGCCATCCGCTACAGCAATTGCTGTAGCGGATGGCGAAAACGTGAGCGGATAGCGAGGGCTCAGCGAGTCGGGGAGTCACCTCATTCCTGGACCACCTCGGTCCCGGCGCCGGGCGCCCACGTGATGTAACCGAACTGGAAGTTGCTTCGCGCACCGTCGGGGGTCTGTTCCTCGTCGGTGATCGGGAAGCCCAGGTCGCCACCGGCACCACCCGCGGCCTCCCAGGCCGTGCGGATCTCACCCCACACGATGTGGGAATCGGTGTCGGGGCTCCACGCGATGATGCCGCCCTCGAACTCCGCGACGTAACCGTCGCCGACTTCCTCCTGCTGGCCGGTCGCGGCGCCGAGCGGGCTGGACGCACCGCCGACCTCGGCGTACTTCTGCAGGATCGGCCCGCTGAGTTCGACCTGCTCGCCGTCCGGTCCCGGCACCGCACTGGACCGAGCCGCCGCGGGCTCGTCGGCCTCGGGCGAATCGTCGCCCTGCGTGATCGATTCGACGGCGCTCTCCGCCCCGGATGCCACGCTCTCCGCGGCGGACTGGACCGCGCTGGTCGCGCTGCCCACCGTGTCCTCCGCGGATTGGTCGTCGCTGCAACCGGCGACCACCAGTCCGATCGCCGCTGCGGCCGCCACCAACGCTGCTCTGCGTCGGGGAATTCGATTCATCGGTTCGCTCCTGTCACTGAGAGGACGGGTACCTGATTTCAGGGTGCCCGACTCCTCGGCGACACAACCCGGTTTCCGGTGATTCCGTGCCGTGCACCAATCCGCCCCACCTCAGGTCTCCTGCCGTTACCATGCGACGCAGCCGACGCCGAGGAGAACGATGAGCACACAGACCGTCACCGCGCACGACGCCGTCGCCACGGTGACCGATTTCCTGGAGGCAACGGCCGCCGAGGACATCGACCGCGCCGCCTCTCTGATCACCGACGACATCGCGTGGCACAACACCTGGCTCCCCACCGTCCGCGGCGGCGCCCGGGTCCGGAAGATCCTTGCCGGTCTCGCGCGACCGTCGGTGGGCTTCGGCGTCGTCGTCCACCACATCGCAGCCGAGGGCGACATCGTGCTCACCGAACGCACCGACATCCTGCGCTTCGGGCCGGTGCGCATCGAGTTCTGGGTGTGCGGCACCTTCGAACTGCGCGACGGGCGGATCGCCTTGTGGGACGACCACTTCGACGTCCTCACCTTCCTCCGCGGAACCGTCGTGGGCGTCCTGCGCGCCGTCCTGCGTCGCTCCTGACGCTCCTCGCCCTCACCGCTTCCCGAGGCTGCCCGCATAGAATCCGTTCGTCGCCGAACCGTTCGGCGACGGATCAGCAGGGAGCGATGACATGTCCGACGCCGAGCACACTCCGGGATTCACGACGGGTCTGGAGATCCGGCGCGAAGTGATGGGTGACGACTTCGTCGAGCGGGCGTTCGAGCGTTCCCGTGGCACCGACTCCGAGGCGATGCAGGAGTTCGTGACCGAGCACGCCTGGGGCGCCGTGTGGTCGCGCCCCGGCCTGGACCGCCGCAGCCGCAGCCTGCTCAACCTGGGCATGCTCATCGCGTTGCGTGCCGAGAACGAACTGCGCGGACACGTCCGCGGTGCCCTGCGCAACGGACTCGACCGCACGGAGATCGTCGAATCCGTCATCCACTGCTCGGCGTACTGCGGCGCTCCCGCCGGACTCGCTGCGATGCGCGTCGTCCAGGAAGTGCTCGAGACCGAACTCGGCCCTCTCCCCGAGGACACCGACACCTCCGACGAGGCCTGACGACGACGGCGCGTCCGGCATTGCCGGACGCGCCGTGTCGGCCGTGCCCGGGCGTCAGGCGCCCGGAGCGAACTCCTCGAGCATCTCCGTCACCAGCGCCGCGATCGGCGACCGCTCACTGCGGGTGAGCGTGATGTGCGCGAACAGCGGATGTCCCTTGAGCTTCTCGATGACCGCCGCGACACCGTCGTGCCGGCCGACACGCAGGTTGTCGCGCTGGGCGACGTCGTGGGTGAGCACGACGCGCGATCCCGCACCGAGCCGCGACAGGACGGTGAGCAGCACGTTGCGTTCGAGCGACTGTGCCTCGTCGACGACGACGAACGAATCGTGCAGCGACCGGCCGCGAATGTGCGTGAGCGGCAGCACTTCCAGCATTCCGCGGCTGAGCACCTCCTCAAGCACCGCCGGGCTGGCGAGTCCTTCGAGGGTGTCGAAGACCGCCTGCCCCCACGGATTCATCTTCTCTGCCTCGGTACCCGGCAGGTAGCCGAGTTCCTGCCCACCCACCGCGTAGAGCGGCCGGAAGACCACCACCTTGCGGTGGGTTCGTCTTTCCAGGACAGCCTCGAGTCCCGCCGTCAGTGCCAGCGCGGACTTTCCGGTTCCGGCCTTGCCGCCGAGGGAGACGATGCCGACGGATTCGTCGAGCAGCAGGTCGAGGGCGACGCGCTGTTCGGCGGAGCGCCCGTGCAGTCCGAACGCCTCCCGGTCGCCGCGGACGAGCTGCACCCGCTTGTCGGCGGTGACCCGGCCGAGCGCGCTGGAGGAGCCACCGAGAAGTCTGATCCCCGTGTGGCACGGCAGATCCCGCGCATCGTCGATGTCGACGATGCCCTCGGTGAACATCTCGTCGATGAGGGTCCGGTCGACCTCGAGTTCGGTCATGCCCGTCCATCCCGAGATCACCACGTCCTGGGCGTGGTACTCGTCGGCGTCGAGGCCGACGGCACCGGCCTTGACGCGCAACGGGATGTCCTTGCTGACGAGCACCACGTCGCGTCCCTCGGTGGCCAGGTTCAGGGCGCACGCGAGGATGCGGGAGTCGTTGGTGTCGGTGCGGAATCCCGCGGGCAGGACCATGGGGTCGGTGTGATTGAGCTCCACGTGGAGGGTGCCACCCTCGTCCCCGATAGGGATGGGCTGGTCGAGGCGTCCGTGCCGCTGCCGCAGGTCGTCGAGCAGGCGCAGCGATTCGCGAGCGAACCAGCCGAGTTCGTGGTGGTGCCGTTTCCCTTCGAGTTCGCCGATCACGACCAGCGGAAGGACGACTTCGTGCTCGGCGAACCTGGTGACCGCCCAAGGGTCGGAGAGCAACACTGAAGTGTCCAGCACGTAGGTGCGTACAGCGGATTCTTTCGCAGCGGCGGTACCGGAGGCGTGGCCGGAGCGGGTGGGGACGGAGCGTGTTGCGTTCACGTGGGGCTCCTCGGCCCGGACGGCACCGCCCGGACGTATTCGGTGGGCCGGTGGGTCCCCGGTGTCGTCACGACCACGGAGACCCGGTGCCGGCCCCCTCGCTCGGACTGTGTCAGCCACACGATCAGGGACCTCCCGTGTAGACGGCACCTGCGCCGCCTACACCCCCGACGCTAACCCCGATACGGGCGATTCGCTCGATGGCGGAGGAAGCGTGTCGGTGAAGATCACGTTAACGACACCTCATAAGTACCCCTGAACCCCAGCAAACACGGTCGGCTCCGCTGCGTCAGGAACGCGAACCCCTGGATCGCGCGGCGTACGGTCACTCGACCGTCACCGGATGCGCGCTCGGTTCCACCGTCGCGCCGCGCAGTCGTCGCAGCACCAGGGTCACGAGCAGCGCGAGGACGGCCATCGCGGCGCTGTACCAGACGACCGCGTCCGGAGCGTCGAAGATGCCGCCGAACAGACCCGCGACGAGCGCACCGACCGACATGCCCGCGACCTCCTGGGCGGACCACAGACCGTTCACCCGGCCCAGCAGCGTGTGCGGCGTGTGCGTCTGGATCAGCGAGTAGCGCAGCACCTCCTGCACGGCCCCGAACACACCGACGATCACGAGCAGCACGACGGTGAGCGCCAGGACGGACGTGAAGCCGACCAGTGCCTGGACGACGAATCCGAGGACCAGGGCGGTGAGCAGCACGCGGCCGGGCCGCACCGAACGGCCGAGCCATCCACTGGTGACCGTGGCCGCGGCGGCGCCGAGCGCGATCGCCGCGTACATGACGCCGATGGCGACCGCATTGCCCTCGAAACGCGCGTCGGCAAAGGCCGGCACGAGCACGAGCACACCGCCGCCGAGCATCGCGACGACGCCGGCGATCATCACCCCGCCGACGACGCGTTCGCGGCGCAGGAAGCCGGTCACCGTCTCCGCGGGTGCGTCGGCGTCGTGCCCGGCGTCCGCCGTCGGTGGGTTCAGCGCCGGCAGGCCCGAGAGCAGGGTGACGGTCACGGCGGTGCCGATCGCGGCCACCCAGTAGTTCCACGCCACCGAGAACGTCGCGATCACGAGTCCGCCGAGCGCCGGGGACAGGACGGCTCCCGCGCGGGCGCTGAGCACGTTGAGCGCACCGACGGCGACGAGCTGGTCCTTGGGGACGAGCGTGGGCACGACTGCCAGCAGAGCCGCGATGCTGATCGACCCGATCAGGCCGTTGACGACCGTCAGGGCGATGATCGCCGGCACCGAGGGCGACGACAGACCGGCGTTGACGGCCAGTCCGACGAAGGTGAGACCGGAGACGGTGCGGGCGAACAGGATCAGGAACTTGCGGTTGTAGCGGTCGGCGAGCATGCCGCCGAGCAGCATGCCGCCGATCGCAGCGCCCCCTTCGAGCGCGGAGACCAGACCCACCATCGGCGACGATCCGGTCAGGTCGTAGACCTGGATCGGTACGCCGACCATGAGCATCCCGATACCGAAGATCGAGATGGTGCGAGCGATGAAGATCCGGCGGAAGGCCGCGCTCTCGCGCAGCGGCCGCAGATCGAAGAGGGCGCCGTTGCTCATTGCCGGGCCGTCACTCGGACTTCGCGGCGGCGTCGGCGAGCATCGGAGCGATCTCGTCGGTGGCCCACTTCAGCGACAACGCCGACGGGAAGCCCACGGCGTTCGGCATGCCGGTGTTGCGGGCGAGCGAGACGACCGCGCCGCGCTCGACGGCCGGAAGACGGTTCCACGCCTCGAACTTGGTCAGGTATCCGAGATCGCCGGTGGGCGAGACGACCACGAGCAGGTCGGCGTCGAGCTGCGAGATCTCCTCGTAGGACAGCACACCGCGTCCGTCCGCATCGACCTGCAGTGTGTTCGCGTACTCGCTGAGCTCGAGGCCGAGCGAGTTCAGGAACTGCCCGATGCCGCGGTCGTCGGCGGCGAGCACCGACAGCTGGCCACCGGTGTCGCCGATGATCGCGTTGTAGGTCGCGCCCTCGAGTGCGGGGTACTGCTCCTTGGCGGCGTCGAGATCGACCTCGGCCTGCTCGATGACCTCCTCGGCCTTCTCGGGGATGCCGAGGGCCGAGGCGATCTTGCGGGTGGAGTCCTGCCACGGCTCACCGTTGGCGCGGTAGTCGAAGTGGACGACGGGGAACTGTTCGGCGAGCTGGTCGTAGGTGTTCTGTTCGAGTCCCCAGAAGCCGGTGGAGACGATGATGTCGGGCTGCAGCGCGGCGATCTGCTCGGCGATCACCGTGGCACCGCCGTCCATGTTCAGCAGCGGCGGGACGTCGGCGCCGAGTGCTTCGGCCTCCCACGGCCACACGCCGGTGCCGCCGGTCGCCGCGAGGTTCTGGGCATCGACGGGGAGCGCGAGCGGGGTGACGCCCAACGACAGCAGGATGTCGGCGTCCTGCGGCGACAGCGGCAGGGCGCGGGTCGGGGCCGACTCGACGGTCGTGTCGCCGAACTTGCCGGAGACGGTGACCGGGAACTCGCCGTTCGCCGCCGTCGCGCTGCCGGACGAGCTGCCGCTGTCGGTGTCCGAGCCGCACGCCGTGACACCGACCAGCATGGCGGTGGCGGCGAGGGCGACGCCGATCCGGCGCAGTCGCTTGTGGATCCTCATCGATTCTCCTCTGCTGTAGAACTCTTCGTAGGTCCGTCGTCCGGGTGTCCGTTCCCGGCGCCGCGGATCTCGTCCTCGTGGAGGGTCGCGGCGAGTTCGCCGATCGACCCGGCGGTGAAGATCGACTCGGCGTCGATCACGTATCCGGCCGCCCGCAGTCCGCCGAGGATCCGCATCACCGAGATGCTGTCGCATCCGAGTTCGAGCAGATCGTCGTCGACGCCGACCTGCTCGACGCCGGTGACCTCGGAGGCGAGGGCGCACAGCAGCTCTTCGGCCGGTGTGGACGGTGCCCGGTGCGTTCGCGGGGCGAGTTCCGGTCGCGGCAGCGCTGCGCGGTCGATCTTGCCGTTGGCGAGCGTGGGCAGGGCGTCGAGCACGACCGTCGCCGACGGCACCATGTAGTCGGGCAGCACCCGCGCGACCGCGCGTCGCAGCGTCTCGGCGTCGAGGGTGTACCCGGCGGCCGGGACGACGTAGGCGACGAGACGTGCCGTCGCACCGAGATCGGTGCGGGCGAGCACCACTGCGGTCGCGACGTCCGGTCGCGACGAGAGCACGGTCTCGATCTCGGCCGGTTCGATCCGGTATCCGCGGATCTTGACCTGGTCGTCGCCGCGTCCGCGGTAGCGGATGTGTCCGTCGGGCGTCCACAGGGCCCGGTCACCCGTGCGGTACATGCGGTCTCCGGGGAATTCCGGATCGATCGTGTCCGCGACGAAACGGTCGGCGGTGCGACCCGGGTCGGCGAGATAGCCGCGGGCCAGTCCACGACCGGCGAGGTAGAGCTCGCCCTCCACACCGATCGGCGCGGGACGCATCCACCGGTCGACGATGTAGGCCCGGGTGCCGGCGACCGGTCGGCCCGCAACGGGCGCCTCGGCGTCCGAAGCCCGTGCGACGAGCGCGTCGACGGTGCTCTCGCTCGGCCCGTAGAGGTTGTAGGCGCTCACGCCGTCCAGCCCGCGCAACCGGTCCCACATCGGTTGGGAGACCGCCTCGCCGCCGAAGCCGAGCGAGGCCGGGCACCGTCCGTCGTCCGCGAGTCCGTGATCGAGCAGCTGCGCGAGGTGCGACGGGGTGACCTCGACGAAGTCCCAGCGGGATTCGTGGGCGACGCGGACCATCTCGGCCGGATCGCGCTGGACCTTCTCGTCGACGACGTGCACCGCGTGCCCGTCGAAGAGCCACAGCTGCGGTTGCCAGGACGCGTCGAAGGCGAACGACCACGCGTGGCCGACCCGGAGCCGGTCGCGTCCGGTCCGTGCCTGCGTCGGCGCGTAGAGGTCGGCGCGGTGGCTGTGGAACAGCGCGGTCAGGCCGCGGTGCAGGGCGAGGACCGCCTTGGGTGTGCCGGTGGAGCCGGAGGTGTACACGACGTAGGCCGGGTGGTCGGCGCGCAGCGGTGCGAGCCGGTCGGCGTCGGTCAGCGGGGCGTCGTCGTAGCCGGCGACCCGCGCCGCGAGCGTCTCGTCGTCGAGCGCGAGCACCGGCGCGTCCACCGCGGGCAGCGACGACGCGAGTTCTCGGGTGGTGAGCACGACGGCCGGCTCCGCGGTGCCGAGGATCGTCGCGAGACGCTCGGTGGGAGTGCGCGGTTCGAGCGCGACGTAGGCACCGCCGGAGACGAGCACCGCGAGCATCGCCGCGATCGTGTCGGCCGTGCGGGGCAGCACGAGCGCCACGCGGGTCTCGGGAGCGACACCGTGGTCGACGAGCAGTCGCGCCCACCGGCGGACCAGGGACGCGAGGTCGGCGAAACTCCATTCGAGATCGACTGCCACGAGCGCGGTCTCGTGCGGGTGACGGGCGACCGCGTCGTCGAACAGGTCCGCGACGGTGACGGCTTCGGCGACCGGTGCCGGTGTGGCCCGCCACTGTTCGAGCCGGGCGCGTTCGTCGGCCGGCAGGACGTCGATGGCGGACAGGCGCCGGTGCGCCTCTCCCCCGGCCAGCGTGCGCAGCACCCGGTCGAGTCCGGCGACGAGACGTTCGACGGTGCCGCGGTCGTACAGGTCGGAGCTGTACTCGACGACGCCGACGAGGGTGTCGGTGCCCACATACTCGACGAGGTCGAACGACAGGTCGAACTTCGAGGTCTCCATCGGGTGCGGTTCGGGGGTGACCCCCGCCGTGAGCCCACCCGCACTGCGCGGATCGGGTTCGACGAGATAGACGATCATCACCTGGAACAGCGGGTGCAGGGCGCGCGAGACGGATCGGTCGGAGCCGAGCACCGCGTCGACGACCTGCTCGAAGGGCAGGTCCTGGTGGTCGAACGCCTGGAGGTCGGTGCGGCGGATCCGGTCGAGCAGTTCGGCGACGGTGGGGTCGCCGGACAGGTCGGTGCGCAGCACGAGGGTGTTGAGGAAGAAACCGACGAGATCCTCGAGTTGCGCGTCGCCGCGTCCGGAGACCGGGGTGCCGAGGGGGATGTCCTCGCCGCCGCCGTAGGCGGCGAGCAGCACCGCGACGGCGGCCTGCACGACCATGAACATCGAGACGTCGTGTGCGCGTGCGAGTTCCCGCAGTGCGCGCACGACCTCCGCGTCGAGCGCGAATGGCACCGCGCCACCGCGATAGGAGGTGCGGGCCGGACGGGTCCGGTCGGTCGGCAGCGGCATTTCCTCGGGCAGGCCGGCGAGGGCGTCGCGCCAGTAGGCGCGCTGACGCGCGGCGAGCGACTCCGCATCCGCCGGGTCGCCGAGCAGGTCGCGCTGCCACAGTGTGAAGTCGGCGTACTGCACGGCGGGCTGCGTCCACTCCGGTGCCCGCCCCACCTGCCGCAGCGCGTAGGCGGTCGCCAGATCGGTGAGCAGCGCCTTGGTCGACCACTCGTCGACGGCGATGTGGTGAATCACCAGCGCCACCACGGTGCCGTCCCCGGCGTCGAGGACCGACAGCCGCACCGGGAGCTCGGCCGACAGATCGAAGCGGTGATCGATCGCCTCGGCCAGAGCATCGTGGACATCGGCCGCGGCGACCGAGCGGTGGTCGACGACCACGCGGACCTCGTCCGGCGCGAGCACCTGCTGGTAGGCCTGTCCGTCCGCGCTCGGGAAGACCGTGCGCAGCGCCTCGTGGCGCAGGACGACGTCGCGCACGGCCGCTTCGAGTGCCGGGACGTCGACGCGCCCGTGCCCCCGCCACGTGACAGGCACGTTGTACACGCCGCCGCGGGCCCCGAGCTGGTCGAGAATCCAGAGGCGTTGCTGCGCGTACGACAGCGGCACCATCGCAGGTCGCGGGTCGGCCGCCACCAGCGCGGGTCGCGGCGACGCCTGCCCGGCGGCCGCGCACCGCTGCGCGAGCGACTCCACCGTCGGGGCGCCGAAGACCGTGCGCAGGGCCAGATCCGCGCCGAGCTCCGAACGGATCGCGTTCACGAGCCGGATCGCAGCGAGGGAATGCCCACCGAGCGCGAAGAAGTCGACGTCGATACCGACCTCGTCGAGTCCCAGCGCATCGGCGAACAGTGTCGCGATCGTCGCCTCGAGTTCGGTACACGGCTGCCGTCCGGATCCGGTGTCGAACTCCGGTGCCGGAAGGGCACCGCGATCGAGTTTGCCGTTGAAGGTCGTCGGGACCGCGTCGATCACGAAAACCCGTGCGGGCAGCAGATAGTCGGGCACACGTCCGACGAGTGCGTCACGGACCGCCACCGGATCCACCGCGACTTCCGCTGCGGGAACGATATATCCGACGAGCACCGAATCGCCTGCGGGACGGGGTTTGATCGCGGCCACAGCACGGGCGACACCGTCGACGGCATCGAGAGCCGCCTCGAGTTCGCCGAGTTCGATGCGCAGACCGCGCAGCTTGATCTGGTCGTCGCCGCGGCCGAGATATTCGAGGTCGCCGTGGGCGTCCCAGCGTGCGAGGTCGCCGGTGCGGTAGAGCCGGTCGCCGGGATCGCCGTAGGGGTCGGCGACGAACCGCTGGGCGGTGAGCGCCGGGCGCCGCAGGTAGCCCTGCGCAACCTGTACTCCCCCGATGTACAGCTCACCGGGGGTGCCGGCCGGCACGGGGCGCAGATACCGGTCGAGCACGTACAGGCACACGTTCGCGCCCGGCCGCCCGATGACGGAACCGCGGGTAGGCGAACCGATCCGGGCACCCGGGTCGGCGTCGAGGGTCACCTCCACCGCGGCTTCGGTCGGGCCGTACAGGTTGTGGACCTTCACCTGCGGGAGCACCGTCGCCGCGCGTGCGACGGTGCGCGGCGACAGTGCTTCACCGCTGCACACGATGCGGCGCAGGCTCGCGGCGTCCGCGGTGGCGGGCACGGCGAGGGGCTCCTCGAGCATCGACGGCACGAAGTGGGCGACGGTGATGTTCCCGTCGCGCAGCAGGGTCGCCGATTCGACGGGATCGCGGTGCGCGTCGGGTCCGCCGACGACGACGCTCGCACCGTCGACGAACGGCGCGAACAACTCCCACACCGACACGTCGAAGGTCGCGGGTGTGCGCAGCAGCACCCGGTCGTCGGGCGAGGCGGGCAGTTCGCGGCGCACCCATTCGAGCCGGTTCGCCACGGCGCGGTGCGACACGGCGACGCCCTTGGGCAGACCCGTCGACCCCGAGGTGTAGATGACGTAGAGCGGGTGGTCGAGGGTGAGCGGCGCGATCCGGTCGGTGTCGGTGACCGACTCCGGGCTGCGGGCGTCGATGCGGGCACGCACCTCGGTGTCGTCGAGGTCGAGTCGCGGATGCTCGCCGGGCAGTTCGATGTCGCTGCGCGTCAGCACGACTCGCGGATGCGCATCGCCGAGCAGGTACTCGATGCGCGTTTCGGGCAGCGTGGTGTCGATCGGCTGGTAGGCCGCACCGGACTTCACGACGGCGTGGATCGCGACGACCTGCCCCACGGAGCGGGGCACCGCGACCGCGACGATCGCACCCGGACCGGCGCCGAGCGCGACGAGTTCGCGGGCGAGGCGGTTCGAGGCGGCGTCGAGGGCGGCATGGGTGAGGGTGTGGTCGGCCGCGACGAGAGCCGGCCGTTCGGCGTGCTCGGCGGCGCTGCGGGCGAGCACCTCGCTCAGCGGGGCGAGAGCGAAGTCGACGCGCTCGCCGGTGCCGACGGCGAGTTGTCCCGCGGCCTCGTCGGCGTCGAGGATCGCGACGTCGCCGATCCGGGCCGCGGGTGCGCTCGCGACCTGATCGAGCAGAGTGAGCAGCGCGGCGAGAAGCGTGTCGGCCATGGTGGCGTCGAACAGGTCGGTCGCGTACTCGACCGATACGGCGACCTCGCCGGTGTCCGGGGCGTCGACGAAGGTGAGGTTGAGGTCGAACTTGGCGCGGACGTTGCTCAGCGGTTCCCAGCGGGTGGGCACACCGAGCAGGTCGGGCAGCTGCGCGGGGCGCTGCAGGTAGCTCATCATCACCTGGAACAGCGGGTTCCGTCCCTCGACGCGCGGCGGTGCGAGTCGCTCGACGAGCTGCTGGAAGGGCACCTCCTGGTGCGCCATCGCCGCGAGATCGGTCTCGCGCACCCGGTCGAGGAGTTCGGCGAAGGTGGGCTCGCCGGACAGATCGGTGCGCAGCACCAGCGTGTTGACGAAGAAACCGACGAGTTCGTCGAGTGCGGTGTCGGAACGGCCCGAGACGGGGGTGCCGACGACGATGTCGTCGCCCGCGCCGAGCCGGGAGAGCAGTGCCGCGACGGCCGCGTGCAGCGCCATGAACATCGTGCCGCCGCGGGCATCCGCGACCGCGCGCAGGCGGGCGGCGATGTCGGCGGGGACCGTCGCGGTGGTGTTGCCCGCCGCTCCGGTCGGCCGCGCGGGGCGGGGCCGGTCGGTGGGCAGGACGATCTCGTCGGGCAATTGCGCGAGAGTGTCGGTCCAGTAGTCGATCTGGGTGTCGATCCGGCCGGCCTCGATCAGTTCGCGCTGCCACAGCGTGTAGTCGGCGTACTGGACGGGCAGCGGAGACCATTCGGGTGTCGCGCCGGCCGACCGGGCTTGGTAGGCGCGGGTGAGGTCGCCGAGCAGCGGCGCATCCGACCATTCGTCGGTCGCGATGTGGTGCAGCACCACTGCGAGGACGTGCCGGTCGGGCGCGACGCGCACCAGCACCACGCGCAGCGGCGGGGCGGTGTGCAGATCGAACGACGCGGTGAGCCGCTCGGTGAGCAGCGCCCGGACGGCATCCTCGGACTCTGTCTCGTGCAGTTCGAAGCGCACGGCCTCGGGCGTGTCCAGGATCCGCTGGTAGGGCGTGCCGTCCTCGGAATCGACGACGGTGCGCAGGCTCTCATGACGTTCCACGACGTCGGCGACCGCCGCGACGAGGGCATCGGCGTCCACCGCGCCGTCGAGGCGGGCGACGTGCGCGTAGTGGTAGGCGAGGCTGTCGTCCTGCAACTGCTGGAGCAGCCACAGGCGTTCCTGGGCGGCCGACAGCGGCACCCGGTCGGGGCGCGTCCGCGCGGTGATCGGCGGGAGCGCCGCTGCGGCGCCGGGGATGCGGCGGGCGAGTTCCTCGACGCTGCGAGCCTCGAACAGGTCGCGGATGGTGACGTCCACACCGAGTTCGGAGCGGATGCGGCCGACGATCCGCATGGCGATCATCGAGTGCCCGCCGAGTTCGAAGAAGTCGTCGTCGGCGCCGACCTCGTCGACCCCGAGGACGTCGGCGAAGACCTCGCACAGGACCTTCTCGGTCTCGGTGCGCGGGGCGCGTCCACCGAGGCCCGTGGCGGCCTGCGGTTCGGGCAGGGCGCGGGTGTCGAGCTTGCCGTTGACGGTCATCGGCACGGAATCGATGAGCTGTACCCCGGCCGGGACCATGTAGTCGGGCAACTGGGCGCGCAGGTGGGCGACGAGCCGCGACGACAGGTCGGGCGGATCGCCGTCTCCGACCGGAACGGCGTAGGCAGCAAGTCGTTTCGTGCCGGGCACGAGCGGGTCGTCGACGGCGATCACCGCCGCGGTACCGACCTCGGGGTGCTCCTCGAGCACAGCCGCGATCTCGTGCAGTTCGACGCGGTAACCGCGGATCTTGACCTGGTCGTCGACGCGGCCGAGATAGTCGAGGTTGCCGTCGGTGCGGCGGCGCATGAGGTCGCCGGTGCGGTACATGCGGCCACCGGCCGACCACGGATCGGCGACGAAGCGGTCGGAGGTGAGCCCGAAACGGTTCAGATAGCCGCGCGCGAGACCCACACCCGCGATGTACAACTCGCCGACGACACCGTCGACGACGGGTCGCAGCCACGGATCGAGGATGTAGGCGCGGGTCGCGCGGATGGGGACGCCGACCGTGGGGGTCGCGCTGTCGTCGGTGCCGCCACCGAGGGTGTTGATGGTGTACTCGGTGGGGCCGTACAGGTTGTACCCGAGGGTGCCATCGGTCTCGCGCAGGCGCGTCCACACCGAATCCGACACGGCCTCACCGCCGAGCAGAACGAGCGGCGGGCGGTGCTGTCCCGGACCCTCGTCGAGCATGCCGTCCGCGATCAGCTGCGTCGCGTAGGTAGGGGTGACGTTGACGACGTCGATGGCGTGGGTGTTGCAGTACTCGACGAGCGCGGTGGCGTCGCGACGCAGGTCCTCGTCGCAGACGTGCACCTCGTGGCCCTCGACGAGCCAGAGCAGTTCCTCCCACGACATGTCGAAAGCGAACGACACGGTGTGCGCGACCCGCATCCGGCGTCCGTCCACCGACGAGACCACCGGATCGAAGATCTCGTCCTGGTGGTTGCGCTGCATGTTGGTCAGGCCCCGATAGGGGGTGACCACGCCCTTCGGCTTGCCGGTGGACCCCGAGGTGTAGATGACGTAGGCGGGGTGCTCGAGCCGGCCCGGCCGACCCGGGGCGAAGGCACCGAGTTCGGCGTCGGTCAACGGCGCGGTACTCGCGGCGAGGGGCCCGTCCAGGCGGATGCTGCGGTCGGCGGGCAGGCCGAGACGGTTCTGCACCGCGGTCGTGGTGAGGAACAGCGCCGGCAGCGCGTCGTCGATGACGGTGCGCAGACGCTCGTCGGGCTGGTCGAGTTCGAGCGGCAGGTAGGCGGCACCGGTGCGCAGGATCGCGAAGAGCGCGACGACGGTGTCGATGCTGCGGGGCAGTCCGAGGCACACGATGGTCTCGGGTCCCGCTCCCCCGGCGATGAGGGTGCGGGCGAGCGCTTCGACGCGGCCGGCGAGTTCGCCGTAGGTGCTGCTCTGTTCACCGGAGACGAGGGCGATGCGGTCGGCGTCGGTCGCGGCGCGGGCGATGAGCATCTCGGCGACGGTGACGTCCTCGACCTCGGGGATCTCGGCGCGCAGCCGGGCGTCGGTGACGGTGTGTTCGGCGGCCGTCAGTGCGGGCACGGACGCGACCGGCAGATCGACTCCGCGGGCGACGAAGTCGAGCAGCGCCACGAAGCGGTCGTGCAGGGCCCGGGCACGCGCACCGTCGACGACGTCGGGCCGGTAGTCGATCTTGACGTGCATGGTCCGCCCCGGCGACACGACGATCGCGAGGGGATAGTGCGTGTGGTCGAGGCTGTCCTCGGCGAGGATGTCGTGCCGCGCGGACTGCCGGGCCATCTCGTCGGCGTCCTTGAAGTTCTGCAGTACGAACAGGGTGTCGAACAGTTCGGAATGACCGACGGCGCGGAGGATGTCGCCGAGTCCGAGATATTCGAACTCCATGCGGTCGGCGTACTCGTCCTGCATGCGGCGCAGCAGGTCCGCGACGGTCTCGGCGCCGGACAGGCGCACCCGCACCGGGACGGTGTTGAGGAACATGCCGACCACGCGGTCGAGTCCGACGATCTCGGTGGGCCGCCCGGCGACGGTGGAGCCGAACACGACGTCGGTGCTGCCGGATTCGGCGGCGAGCAGCAGGCCGACGACGGCGTTCATCAACGCGTTGAGGGTGACGCCCGTGCTGCGGGCCCGATCGCGCAGTGTCGCGGTGAGCGTCTCGTCGATGTACGACTCGATGCGCAGCGGCACGATGGCGGCGCGGTCGCGGGTGGATCCGGCGAGCAGCGTGGGCTTGTCGAAACCGGCGAACTCGTCGCGCCAGGCCTGCTCGGCGGCGGCGCGGTCGCGGGCGGCGAGCCACTGCAGGTAGTCGGTGAAACCCGCTTCGGGCGCCGCGATTTCGTCACCGGCGTAGCGGGCGAGCAGTTCGTCGACGAACAGCGCACCGGACCAGCCGTCCCACAGGATGAATTCGCGGTTGACGACGAGACGGTCGATGCCGTCGAGGTGCAGCAGCAGCATGCGCCACAGCGGCGGGGACGCGAGGTCGAACGGCTGCAGCCGATCCTCCTCGATGAGTTTCTCGGCGCGGGCCTGCTGCTCGGCGGGGTCGAGGTCGGTGAGGTCGACCTCGGTGAACGGCACCTCGAGATCCGCCGCGCCGATGAACTGCACCGGATCGGCCAGACCGTCGTCGGTGAAACCGGCACGCACGGTGGGGTTCTCGGCGAGCAGACGTGCGGCGGCGCGGCGCAGGCGCTCGACGTCGAGGCGGTGGCCGAAGTCGAGCGAGAACTGGGCGGTGTAGATGTCCTTCGACGAGTCGAAGACCGACTGGAAGTACAGGCCGCGCTGCAGCGGCGACAGCGGCCAGATGTCCTCGATCCGCACGGGCGCGATCCGTGCGACGCGGTCGATCTCGGTCTGCGTGAGCGTGACGTGCCCGAGATCGGACGGAGTGAGACAGGTCCGCCCCAAAGCTGCGTCGGCGCGGCCGAGGAGATCGTCGAATGCCGCGCGCCATGCCTCGGCGAGCCGGGCCACGAGATCGGGGTCGAGCGCCTCGTCGGCGGTCAGATGCACCGTGGCGCCGCCGGTTCCCCGTTCGACGTGGATATCGAGCAGGTAGTTGCCGATGCGGTCTCCGCCGCTCCGCACGAGCACCTGCGGCTGTCCGAGCGGCGCGAGGGCCGGTCCGGCCTGGACGTTGGCGTAACGCAGCATCGGCCAGCCGATGCCCCGGTCGGGGGCTGCGCGCAGGCGTTCCTTCGCGGTGCGCAGGGCGTCGAGCGGATCGGTGGCGAGCGCCAGCCGCACCGGCGTCGTCCAGTCGAGCGCGCCGACGGTGCGGGTGAGGTCGGCGTCGGGGGCCAGTGCGATGCGGCCGTCGCGGACGATGTCGACGAGCAGTTCACCGTCGCCGCTCTCGCGGGTGGCCGCGACCGCGGCTGCGGTCACCGCGGTCCACACATCGGTCGAGACGCCCGAGACGAGACCGGCCACTGCGGTGGTCGCCATGGAGAATTCGTCGTCGGTCAGGGTGAGGGTCACAGGCGTCCGTGTGCGGCCGGTGGCCACCGCTGCGGCGAACTCGGCACCGGGTGCGACGGTGGTCATCCAGTCGGGAAGCTCGGCGAGTCGCTGCGGGGAGGCGGCCTGCTCGGTGAAGACGCGGGCGTGGGTCGCGGGCGAGGTGGGCACGGGCGGCAGCACGATCTGCGTGCCGCGCCGGGCGGCGCGCAGGGCACGGTGCAGGTCGGCGGTGACGATCGACCAGGACGTCTCGTCGACGAGCCCGGCGGGGGCGAGGAAGACCAGTTCCCCGGCGCTCTCGTCCGCAGCGGTGAGCCGCACCGCGGTCAGGACCCGGCCGGCGGTGGCGTCGGGGCGCAGGGGCAGGTCGGCGGTCGCGGTTCCCACCGGCAGGGCGGCGTTCGCGACGAGGGTCCGGGCGTCGACGGCGGCGGTATCGTTCACCGACAGCAGCCACAGCACCGGGGCCGGTGCGGTGAGGGTCGTCCGCAGCGCCGGGTGGTGCTCGACCACGGCGGCGACCGCGGCGAGCACGGCGTCGTCGGTGAGATCCTCCGGAGCCGGGACGCGGTATTCGCGCAGGTCGGCGTCCACGGAGAGTCCGGCGTCGCGGCGTCGCGCGGTGGCCGGCAGCAGCGCGAGCGGTCCGGCGGCGGTGTCCTCGTGGTCGGCCTCGGAGCTGTCGCCGAGGGCCGGCGCCGGGGCGACGTCGAAGGTGCCGAGCGGCGCGTCGAGGTCGTCGAGGATCGCGGCGAGGAAGTCGTCGAGATCGGCGGCGCAGCGCTGCGCGAGCGGTGCGTCGTCGGCATGACCGCGCAGTCCGATCTCGATCGGATGCCCGGCCTTCTCGAGCACGAGGATGAATTCCAGTTCGCCGACCGGCCCGGAGGACAGCATGTGCGCCTGCGATTCCCGCCCGACCGAGTACCGCGAGGCAGCTGCGGGCATGATGTTCACGCCGACGGTCGGGGGCCGCCAGTCCGGGTCGATCTCGGCGAGTTCGCGACCGAGATCCTCACCGCGGTACCGGCCGTGTTTGAGCAGGCCGAGCAGTTTGCCGTCGATCACCTCGGCGACGTCGGCCAGGCGCGCGTCGTCGGGAACGTCGAAGCGCAGGGGCAGGACGCTGGCGACCATCGCGGGCACGGTGCGCAGTTCGCGGGTGCCGCGCGCGGTCGTGGGCAGGCTGATCACCACGTCACGGCGACGGGTGGCCCGAGCCAGATAGGCGCCGAGGAGCGCGATGAGCACGGTGGCGGGCCGGGTGCCGTGGGCCCTGGCGTACCGCTCGAGCCGGCCGCGTCCGTCGGCGTCGATGTGCGACCAGGCGACGAGTTCTCCGGGGCTCGACAGGCGACCAGAGCCGAGCAGGCGCGTCACCTGCGGGAGGTCGGCGAGTTCGTCGAGCCAGTAGCGGCGGTCGAGTTCGCGTTGTTCGCTCGCGACGTACTCCTCGTCGACGCGCACGTACCGTTCCAGGGTCCACTCCGTGGCGCGGTCGGGACCCTTGCCCTCGACGTACGCCCTGGTCATCGCGGTGGTCGCGAGACCGATGCCGTAGCCGTCATTCACGATGTGGTGGTACTGCTGGTACAGCCGCATCGTGTTGTCGGAGAGGCGGTGGATGGCGAATCGGAACAGCAGGTCGCGGGCTAGATCTTGCGGTTCGTTCATCGTGGCGCGCATCCAGCGGTCGGACGCCGCGGCCGGGTCGTCCTCGCCGCGGAAGTCGATGACCGGCAGGTCCCACTCGCGGGTCGCGCGCCGGATCTGGACGACATTGCCGTCGGCGTCGACGTCGAAGTTGACGTGCAGGGTCTCGGCGGCGTCGAGGACCGAGTGGATCGCCGTGATCATCCGGTCGATGTCGATGTCGTCACCGATGGTCTCGGTGTACATGCCGGTGTTGTAGAGGTGCCCGGTGGCGTCGAGCTGATGACCGAAATAGATGGTCCGCTGCGCGCGCGTGACGGGATACACCGACTGCATCGAACTTCTCTCTCCCACGGATGCCGCGACGAACCGCGGGCGCATACCGACTAGCTAATGGTTAGGCTAACCATACTAGGCGCCCGAGGGGGTACTGAAACCTGCTCCCACCGGCGCGTTCATCGCCGTCGTCCAGGCCTCGGACAGCCCTCGGATCTCCTCGCAGGAAATTCGTCCGTCCGACCGCATCGTGGCTGTGAATATACGACCGCCCGCTTTCTCCTCGATCCGCACCGACAGCTCGAGGGCGCGCCCGCACGGGGTCCGCCGCTCCGTCGGCACCGTGTCGATCCGGACGAGAACGTCGGGCCGGGCCAGTGCCATGAAGGCCGGTGCGGCCTGGGCGTTGAGGTGCCGCAGCAGCGCGTAACCGGACCCGTCCCCGGGCACCGCGTCCACGGCGGCGGCCACACCGGTCGACACCGCGTCCGGATCGTCGGCGACGGGAACCCGCACGGGCACACCGACGGCGAACGGACCCACGGTCCGGGTGCAGTCCGGCTCGCCGTCGGAGAATTCACGTGCGTCGCGTTCGATCTCGACGAGCAAATGTGCCGGCGCGGCCTCGCGGACGCGTCCGACGGCGACTGCCAACGCGGTCACTGCCGCGACAGCGAGGTCCTGCCCACCGGACGGACCGGCGTTGACCTCGACTGCGGCGATCTCGACCGGATCGCCGACGGGGAGCACCGCGGTGCTCAGCGCGGCGCCCGGGGCGAGGACCTGCACCCAGTGCGCCAGTTCCCCGAGCAGCGCCGGGTCCTGCGCGCGCTCGTTGATGCGGGTCGCGAGTCCCTGCGCGGTGGCTGCGGGAACGGCAACCGGTCCCCCGGTGACCGCCGCAGCCAGGTCGGCGGCGAGCACGCCGACGGAGACACCGTCGGCGACGATCGGGTGGACCGCCACCACGAGTCGACCGGTCTGCCCGGTGGTCAGCCACACGGCCGAGAGCACCGGTCCGGCCTCGGGGTCGAGAGCCTCGGCGGCCTCGGTGCGGGCCTGCTGCTCCGCTGTTGCGAGGTCGGTGGTCTCGACGACCCGTACCGGTACCTCGTCGCCGGCGGGGGGGGTGTCGAGCGACCACAGCACCGAGGCCACGCGGGTGAGCCGCATGCGCAGCGCATCGTGAGCGGCGACCACCGTGCGCACGGCACCCGTCGCCTTCTCCTCGTCCGCCGGGGTGTCGACGGCGAACACGAGTGCGGCTCCGGCCGGCTCTGCACCGATCTCTCGCAGTGCGTGCACGGCCGGCGGCACGGGCACCGGGCCCGGTTCCCGGTCGTCCACGGGGCCCGTCGGCTGTTCCTCCGTCTCGGCGAACTGCGCGACGGCGGCGAGACCGGCCGGGGTGCGCCACCGGAAGATCTCGCGCGGGCCGAATTCGATGCCCTTGCGGCGCGCGGCCGTGACGACCTGCATCGAGACGATGCTGTCGCCACCGAGCGCGAAGAAGTCGTCGTCCGGTCCGACGACGTCGAGACGCAGTGCCTCCTCGAACAATTCACACAGTGTGGCCTCGGCGGGGGTCTCCGGGTCGCGGCGCGTCGTCGCGGTCGGTTGCGGATCGGGAAGTGCCCTGCGATCGAGTTTGCCGTTCGGTCCGAGCGGCAGTACCTCGAGCACGGTCACGGTCACCGGGACCATGTGATCGGGCAGGGAGGTCGCGGCGTGCGCGAGTAGATCGGCCGGTTCGACGGTGCGCCCGGACAGGGGCACCACGTAGCCGGCGAGCATGCCGTCGCGCACCACGACGGCGCTCTGCGCGACGTTCGGATGCGCGACCAGCGTCGCCTCGATCTCCCCGAGTTCGATGCGCAGGCCGCGGAGTTTGACCTGCCCGTCGGCGCGGCCGATGTAGTCGAGTTCGAGGCCCGCGCCCCGGTCGCGCCACCGCACGAGGTCGCCGGTGCGGTAGAGCCGCTCCCCCGCGTCGCTGTAGGGGTCGGCGACGAACCGGCCCGCCGTCAGGCCCGCGCGCCGGTGGTAGCCGCGGGCGAGCTGGACACCGCCGAGATACAACTCGCCGACGACGCCCGGCGCCACGGACCGGAGCCGCTCGTCGAGGACGAGGGTGCGGGTGTTGTCGATCGGCCGTCCGATCGGGACCCACGGAATGTCCTGCGCCGGAATCGGTGCCGCGGTGACGTCGACGGCCGCCTCGGTGGGGCCGTAGAGGTTGTGCAGTTCGGCGTCGACGAGGGTGTGGAAGCGGTCGCGATGGTCGGCGGTCAGCGCCTCACCACTGCAGATCACCCGGGTCAGGCGCAGTGCCCGGTCCTGCTCGGCGGCGAGCACGTCGAGCAACGCCGCGAGCATCGACGGCACGAAGTGCGCCGTGGTGATCGACTGCCGGGCGATCACAGCGCGCAGATAATGCGGGTCGCGGTGACCGTCGGCGGTCGCGACGACGAGCGTGGCGCCGGTGATCAGCGGCCAGAAGAACTCCCACACCGACACGTCGAATCCGGACGGGGTCTTCTGCAGCACCCGATCCTCGGCGGTGAGACCGTATTCGTCCTGCATCCACCGCAGCCGGTTGGCCACGGCGCGATGGCCGACGACGACACCCTTCGGGGTTCCGGTGGATCCGGAGGTGTAGAGCACGTACGCCGCGCAGTCGAGGGGCATCACGGTCGGTGCTGCGACCGGATCTGCGGGATCGGTTCCGACGGAACCGGATTCGTCGACCTCGAGCACCGGCACACCGGAGTCGAAGGTCATCGCCACACCGGCGGCCGCCACGACCGCGACGGGCTGCGCGTCGGAGAGCATGTACGCGAGTCGCTCGGCGGGATAGTTCTCGTCGAGCGGCAGATAGGCCGCACCGACGCGGTGGATCGCAAGGAGGGCGATCACGAGAGCGGTGCTGCGCGGAATCGCCACGGCCACGACGGCATCCATTCCTACTCCGGGAACGGCACGCAGATGCCCGGCCAGAGCGGCGACGGCACGGTCGAGTTCGGCGTAGGTCCACCGCCGTCCGGTGGCGTCGTCGACGAGCGCGAGGGCATCCGGTGTCGCAGCGACCTGCTGCGAGAACAGCTCGGGGACCGTGCGATCGGGACCGTCGTCTCGGACCGTGCCGATCTCCGCTGCCACCAATGCCTTCCGGTCGTCGACGGTGAGCACGCTCAACTGCGACAGCGAGGCGTCCGGATTCGCCGCGATCTCCGCCAGCAGAGCCGTGAGCCGCTGCGCGAATCCGTCGACGGTGCCGCGGTCGAACAGATCGGTCGCGTACTCGATGCGACCGCGGATCCCGCCGTCGTCGGTCTCGGCGAGGTCGAAGGTCAGGTCGAACTTCGACGTGCCGGTCTCGACGAAGACCGGTTCGGCGTCGAGACCGGGCATACGGATCTCGTCGAGGCGGTCGCGGTACTGCACCATGATCTGGAACAGCGGCTGGCGTGCGAGCGACCGTGCCGGGGCGAGTCGTTCGACGAGCACCTCGAACGGCAGGTCCTGGTGAGCATAGGCGTCGAGGTCCACCTCCCGGACCCGCGTGAGCAGGTCGCGGACGGTGGGGTCGCCGGACAGATCGGTGCGCAGCACGAGCGTGTTGACGAAGAAGCCGACGATCCGGTCGAGGGCGGCGTCGGGACGACCCGCGACGGGAGTGCCGAGGACGATGTCGTCCCCGGCGCCGTGCGCGCGCAGCAGTACTGCGACGACCGCGTGGGTGAGCATGAACATCGTCGCGCCGGATTCGGCGGCGACGTCGGCGAGTGCTTCCCTGGTGCGCGGGTCGACGGTGAACGGGACCGCGCCACCGCGGTAACTGCTGACGGCCCCGCGCGGCCGGTCGTGCGGAACGGCGAGTTCCTCGGGTGCGCCGTCGAGGACGCGTGCCCAGTACTCGGTCTGGACCTCACGCAGAGACTCGTCCCCGGTACCGAGACATTCGTCCTGCCAGAGAGTGAAGTCCCGGTACTGCACCGGCAGCGGCGCAGGCGCGGGTGCCCCGGTGGTCAGGTGCGCGTACCAGGCGGACAGGTCGGCGACGAGCGGCGTGGCGGACCACTCGTCGGCGGCGATGTGGTGCACGAGCACCAACAGGCGCGCGTCGTCGGGAGCGGTGCGCACGAGCGTCGCGCGGATCGGCAGGGCGTGGGCGAGATCGAACGGACGGCCCGCCTCCTCGGTGAGCAGCACGTCGAGATCCGCCAGGGCGGCGTCGACGATCCGCAGGTCGACGGTGCAGTCCTCGGCGGGCAGCACCCGCTGGTAGCCGATCTGCTCGACGTCGCCCTCGTCCGGCTCGGTGAACACCGTGCGCAGCGTGTCGTGCCCGGCGGTCAGGTGCTGCAGGGCACCCCGCAGAGCGTCGACGTCGAGCGCGCCACGCAGCCGCATCGTGTACGGGATGTTGTAGGTCGCCGACGCGCCCTCGAGGCGGAAGAGGAACCACAGCCGGCGCTGCGCCGCCGACATCGGGACGAGATCGGCGTGGTCGCGGCGCACGAGTTCGGGTCCGACGGCGGTGGCCGGGACCGTCGCCGCGAGTCGCGCGGGGGTGCGCAGATCGAAGATGTCGCGGATCGACGGGTTCCGGCCGGTGCGCATGCGCAGCGCCGCGGACAGACGTGTCGCGAGGAGCGAATTGCCGCCGAGGGCGAAAAAGTCGTCGTCGGGGCCCACCTGGCGGACACCGAGGAGTTCGGCGAGCACCTCGCACACGACGCGTTCGTCGTCGGTCGCCTCGCGCGTGCTGTGGCTCTGTGCGGGATCGGGCAGAGCCGCGCGGTCGACCTTGCCGTTGGGCAGGGTCGGCATGGCGTCGAGCACGTCGAAGACCGAGGGAATCATGTAGTCCGGCACCACGGTCCGCAGATGGTCCTGCAGGTCGATGGCCGCCGGACGCGGCGCGGCCGGATCGGCGACGACGTAACCGACGAGCAGATCGGTCCCGGACGCCGACGGGCGCACGGTGACGAGGGCCGCGGTCACCGCCGGGTGCCGCAGCAATGTGGCTTCGACCTCGCCGGGTTCGATGCGGAAACCGCGCAGGCTCAGCTGGTGGTCGGCGCGCGAGACGAACTCGAGTTCTCCGGAGGCGTTGCGCCGCACCAGGTCCCCGGTGCGGAAGAGCCGGGTGCCGCTGCCGGTGGGGTCGGCGACGAACCGCGCCGCGGTCAGATCCGGGCGGCCGAGATAGCCGCGGGCGGACTGCACTCCCCCGACGTAGAGTTCGCCGGTCACCCCGTCCGGGACGGGACGCAGGTGCCGGTCGAGGATGCGCGCGGTCACGCCGTCGACTGGGGCACCGATGCGGACGCGGTCGACGTCGGGGCCCGGCGCCGTCCAGATCGTGACGTCGCCGGCGACCTCCGATGAACCGTACGAGTTGATCACCCGTGCGCCCGGCAGTGCCGCGATCACGCTCGTGCCGAGGGGTTCTCCACTGAGGAACCACGTGTCGACGAGTTCCGCGGCCTCGGGGCGCAGGGCGGCGAGGGTCTCGGCGAGGCTCGGCACCGCGGTGAGCATCCGGACGCGGTGCCGGACGACGAGATCGGCGAGGGCCTCGGCGTCACGGGAGGCGGCGTCGTCGGCGAGGACCATCGTCGCACCGGAGAGCAGACCGGCGAACAGCTCGGTGGATCCGTCGATGAAGCTCAGCGAGCTCTTGGCCAGGCGCACGTCGTCGCCGGCCGGGCGGACGCGTGCCGCCTGCCAGACCAACCGGTTCGCCAGCGCCGCAGCGGTTCCGACGACACCCTTGGGCACACCCGTCGAACCGGAGGTGTATACGACGTACGACCCGTCCGCCGGATGCAGCGGGCGGCTGCGGTCGAGGTCGGTGATCGGTGCGTCCGAGTAGCCTTGCGCCGCTTCGGCCAGTGCGGCGAGGGTCAGCTCCGGTGCCTCTCCGGGCACGGCGCCTTCCGTATCCACAAGCACGAGATCGGGTGCGGCGTCGGTGAGCATGAACTCGATGCGCGCCGGCGGGGACGACAGGTCGACGGGCAGGTAGGCGGCACCGGAGACCACGACGGCGGCCAGCGCCACCACGGCGGCGTCGGACCGTGCCGCCGCGACCGCGACGACACTGCCGGGCCCGACCCCCCGTTCGGCGAGCGCGCGAGCCGAACGGTGCACGCGCGCCCCGAATTCCCGATAGCTCGACGTCTCGGTGCCGAACACGAGCGCCGGGTGATCCGGGCGGGCGGCGAAGGCCGCCGCGAGCAGGTCCGGCAGCAGCTGCGTGGTGGCGGGCACCGTCGCGACGGTGTCGGCGGCGCGCTCTTCGTCGGTGCGCACGTCGATCGATGAGAGGTGTCGCGGTTCGGGGTCGGCGAAGGCCGCGAGCACCGACAGCAGACGCTGCCCGAGGGTCCGTACGCTCGTACGGTCGTAGAGGTCCTCGGCGTACTCGAAGCGGATCGACAGGCCGTCGGCCGCGTCGACGAAGTCGACGGTGAGATCGAACTTCGACGTGCCGGTGGACAGATACGACACGGTCGCGGTGGTGTCGCCGATCTGCGGGACGACCGGTTCGGTGCGGTACTGCACCACCGTCTGGAAGAGCGGGTGCCGCGCGAGCGACGGGGTGACACCGACGGCGTCGACCACCTCGTCGAAGGGCACCTCCTGGTGGGCCAGGGCGGTGAGGTCGGCGTGCCGTACGCGCGTCAGAATCTCGGCGGTATCGGGATCGCCGGACAGATCGGTGCGCAGGGCGATGGTGTCGACGAAGAATCCGACGACGTCCTCGAGTCCGCTGTCGGCGCGACCCGCGACGGGCGCGCCGAGCACGATGTCGTCGCCCGCCCCGAGCGCGGTGAACAGGGCGGCCACGGCGGCGTGGGTGAGCATGAACATGCTCGTCCCGGAACGGGAACACATATCCCGCAGGGCCGCAGACAGTTCCGAATCCACCTGCACGTGTACCTCGCCGCCGCGGTGGCTCGGCACCGCGGGTCGCGGACGGTCGTGTGGCAGGGCGAGTTCCTCCGGTGCTCCGGCAAGGGTGGAGCACCAGAACGCGAGGTCGCGGTCGCGGAGCACGGCGGCGGCGGGGTCGTCGGCGAGACCGCGCTGCCACACCGCGAAGTCCGCGTACTGGGGACGCGGCGCGTCGTCGGGCACACGACCCGCAGAGAGATCGGCGTAGGCGGCGGCGAGGTCGGCGAAGACCGTCTCGGCCGACCACTCGTCGCCGGCGATGTGATGCACGACGAGCAGCAGCACCGCGTCATCCGGTGCGCGTCGCACGAGATGCGCACGGAACGGACGGTCTTGTCCCAGATCGAAGGATGCCCGCGCGGCCGCGTCGAGAAGTGCCGCGGCATTCCCGTCGCGCGCCTCCGCGACCTGCAGGACCGTCGACGGCGTGTCGGTGACGACCTGCACGGGCTCACCGTCGACGACGTCGACGACGGTGCGCAGCACCTCGTGCCGGGCGACGACGTGCACCAGCGCACGGTCGAGCAGGCCGGCGTCGAGCCGGCCGCGCAGTTCGAGGGCGAAGGGGATGTTGTAGGTCGGCGACGGTCTCTGGGCACGGTCGAGGAACCACAGGCGCTGCTGGGCCGACGACAGCGGGATCCGCGCCGGTCGCGGTCCTGCGACGAAGCGGGGACGTGCCGGGCTCGCGCCGTCGACCACCACGGCCAATTCGGCCACGGTGGGAGCGTCGAAGACGTCGCGCAGCGACACCTCGATGTCCAGCGCCGAGCGGATCCGGGCGACGAGACGGGTGGCGGACAGCGACGTTCCGCCGAGGGTGAAGAAGTCGGCGTCGACACCGACGGCCGGGAGTCCGAGCAGCTCGGCGAAGACACCGGCGAGGGTGTGTTCGGTGGCGGTCTCGGGATCGCGACCGGTGTTGGGGGCGCCGATCTCCGGGGTGGGCAGTGCCTTGCGGTCGACCTTGAGGTTCGCGGTGAGCGGGAACTCGTCGAGCACGACCGTCAGCGACGGCACCATGTACTCGGGCAGACGTGTGCGGAGGAAGTCGTGCAGTGCTGCGGTGTCGACGTCGGTGCCGGTCACGTAGCCCACGAGGCGGGCCGCACCGGTGGCGTCGGGCCGGGCGACTACGACGGCCTGCGCCACGCCGGCGAATTGCGCTGCGGCGGTCTCGATCTCACCGAGTTCGATGCGGTGTCCGCGGACCTTGACCTGGTCGTCGCCGCGTCCGAGATACTGCAGGGTGCCGTCGGCGGTCCAGCGCACGAGATCGCCCGTGCGGTACATCCGGCCGGCGCCGAAGGGATCGGCGACGAAGCGGGCCGCGGTGAGGTCGGGGCGGCCGCGGTAGCCGCGCGCGAGCTGCTGCCCCACGACGTACAGCTCACCGGCCGCGCCGACCGGCACGGGCTGCAACTGCCGGTCGAGCACGCGCACACCGGTTCCCGGATAGGGGCGGCCCACCGACCCGGTCCACGGCAGATCCGGCGCGACCGGAGCGGAGGTGCACCACACCGTCGCCTCGGTGGGGCCGTACATGTTGACGACCGAACACGCTCGCGCGGCGAGGGTTCCGGCCAGGACGGCGGGCAGGCCCTCGCCGCCCACAAGCACGCCCGTACCGGCGAGATCCAGACCGTCGTGTTCGACGATCGCGCCCCACAGCGACGGGGTGGCCTGGATGCAGTTCACCGACTCGGTGGCGGCGAGCGCGGCGAGGGCCGCCGGATCGCGCGCCTCGTCGTCGCCCGCGAGCACGACGGCCCCGCCGCGGCACAGCGGCACGATCAGTTCGAGCACCGAGATGTCGAACGACAGGGTGGTCAGGGCGAGAAGCCTAGTGTGCGCGCCGATTCCGGCGAGATCGGTCGCGGCGTCGACGAAGCGGGCGAGTGCGCCGCGCGAGAGCACGACACCCTTCGGCCGGCCGGTCGAACCCGAGGTGTAGATGACATATGCCGACTGGTCGGGCACGACTCGCTCGGAAGGCGCGGTGCCGACGGGGACGTCGCCGCGCCAGTGCAGGACGCCGTCACGGAAGACCGCCGTGGCGTCCGGGGTCGATGCGCCGAGACGGTCGGCGAAGTCGTCGGTGGTGAGCAGGATCGCCGGTCGCGCGTCGTCGAGCATGTACTCGAGTCGCTCGGCGGGGAAGGCGGGATCGAGCGGCAGGTACGCCGCGCCCGTCCGCAGCACGGCGAGGAGCGCGACCACCATGTCGGCGGTGCGTGGCAGGGCGAGCGCGACCGTCACCTCGCACCGCGCACCAGCCCGTGCGAGTTCGCCTGCGACGGCATCGATGCGCGCGTCGAGTTCGGCGTAGGTGAGACGGTCGGCGCCGGCGACGAGCGCGGGTGCGGCACCGGCGGCGGCCACCTGCGCGTCGAACAGATCCATCGCGTCGGGCGCGACAGACTCGGATACGACTCCGTGCCAACGGGATTCGAGATCGGCGCGGAAATCCGGGTTCAGCAAGTCGGCGTGGGCGAGAGGACGTTCGTCCGCGTCCTCCCGGGCGGCGAAGGTGAGCAGTCGCGCGATGGCCGCGGCGTGACCGGCGACCTCCTCGGCGGTGTACCGGTCGGCATCGGCGTCGAGGGTCAGTTCGAGTGCGCGGGTGCTGTCGACACGACGGGCGACCACCGCGAGGTCGTGGACGGGACCGCGCGCGAGCGAGTGCACGGTGGCGGTCGCGTCGCCGAATCGCACGGTGTCGCCGAACGGCTTGATGTTGACCGTCGGGCCCACCGGACCGGGACTGGTCGCGGGCAGACGCAGGTCGCGGTGGATGTCCTCGCCCCGGTAGCGACTGTGGCGTCCCTGCGCAGCGACGGTGGCGCGCACGTCGGCGGCGAGCGCCGCGAGACTCGCCTCCGGAGCGACCTCGATGCGGAGGGGCACGACATTGACGGCGGTGGTGAGCACCTTCGCGGCGACGCTGCCCATCCGGTTCATGGCCGGGAAGCCGAGCACCACGTCGCGGACCGCGGTGACCCGGCCGAGATAGGCGGCGGTCGCGGCGGTGACGAGGTCGGGCCAGCCCACCCCGGCGCGGCGTGCCGCTACGTCGAGCGCCTCGGCGACGTCCCCGGGGACCTGCACCGATTCGGTGACCACCGCGCGGGCGAGCGAGGACGCGGCCGGCACCGCGGTCTCCGCGAGGCCGAGCGCGTCGGGTGCACCATGCAGCGTCTCGGTCCAGAAGTCGCGGTCGGCGACGATGCGCTCGCCGCTGCGGTACTCCTCGTCCTCGGCGACGACCTGCTCGACGGAGCCGAAGGTCGCGGGCGGGACGTCCTCGCCGCGCACGAGTGCGGTGTACACGGCGACGATGCGGCGTTCGACCAGGCTGTAGCCGTAGACGTCGAGCAAGGCGTGGTGGGCGCGCAGGAACAGCAGGACACGGTCCGGTCCGAGAACGAACACCCGGGCGCCGATGCCGGCTTCGGCCGTCGGATCCATCGGCACGCGCAGGATCGCGCGCATCGTGTCGACGGCCGTCCGCCGCGGATCGGCGTCGGCGGTGAGGTCGGTGACCTCGATCTCCGGCGCCGGATGGGCACCGGGGAACTGGACGGGCACCTCGTCGACGACGGCGATCCGGGCGCGCAGTCCGGCGGATTCGTCGAAGACCGTGTGGACGGCGCGGGCGAGCACGTCCGGATCCATGGCGCCGTCGATCTCGAGGAAGTGCCCGGTGACGAGTGTCGCGTTCGAGGGGTCGATCGTCTGCGCGAACCACATTCCCGCCTGGGCAGCGGTCAACGGCAGAGGCACGATCGATTCCACGGGTACTCCTCGGCATTCCTGGACCCGCCCCCCCGGATCCGCCCCTCCGTCCGGATATAGTTAGGGCCGCCTAACCATACCAGCAGCGACGCGCCCGCCCGAATTGTCCGGCCGGTCCCGTCCGGAAGGAGCTCACCATGCCGGTGACGACGCCCCCGACCCGCGTCTCCCTACCCATCGTCCTGCGGCGCCTGACCGTGCTCCGCGCGGTGGACGTGACACCGCGGATGCGTCGGATCACCCTGGGCGGCGAGCAGCTCGGTGCCTTCCGCAGCGGCGACTACGATGCCCCGGCGTTCACCACCGAGGGTGCCGACGACTACGTCAAGATCTTCCTGCCCGAACCCGGCAGCGAGACCCCTGCCCTGCCCGAACAGCACGACGGGCACCTGCACTGGCCCCGCAAGCCCGCACCCGTGGCCCGCGCCTACACGGTGCGTCGCTTCGATCCCGTGGCCGGGGAGCTCGATCTGGACTTCGTCCTGCACGGACACGGCCCCGCCGGTAACTGGGCCCGCACCGCCGAACCCGGCAGCGTGCTCCACCTCGCGGGACCCAAGGTCGCGATCATCCCGCCGCAGGGCGCCGACTGGTGGCTGCTCGCCGGCGACGAGACCGCACTACCCGCACTGGGGCGCTTCGTCGAGACCTACGGTGGCACGGTGCCGATGCACGTCTTCGCGCTGGTCGACGGTCCGCAGGAGGAACAGTCCGATCTCGCGGGCGTGAGGTGGGTGCACCGTCGTCCCGGAGTCTCCGACGCCACCGTGCTCGCCGAGGCCGTCGAGTCGGGTGCGCCGCGCGGCGGGGAGGGCTGGATGTGGATCGCCGGCGAGGCATCGATCGTGAAGGAACTGCGCGCCGTGTCGAAGCGACTCGGCATCGCCAAGCCGATGCTCGACGCGTCGGGCTACTGGCGCAGCCCCGAGTCCGATCGCCCGCTGGCCCGCCTGCGGCTGCTGCGCGAGCAGGCCGTCGAGACGCTCGAGGCGCGTCGTCGCGGCACCACCTAGACGATTCCTGTGTGCTCTGTTTCGGTGTTCTCGACCGCGCCTGGCGACGTCGAGAGCACCGAAATCGCTTCCCGCGTCAGCGCGGTGAGAGTTGGTCGCGGTCGATCGTCACCGATCCGACGTAGTGCAGATCCGCGTGGGTGACGGTCGCGCGATGGATCTTGCCGGACAGAAGAATTCGCTGCATGTGCTGAAGTTCCCGATTCTCGGACCGTGCCGGTCAGCGCAGCGATGCGGTGAGTTCTTCGGTCTCGCGGTCGCGGCGACGCGCTGACGCGGTAATCGACTCGATCAGCGCGTCCGTGGTCTCGACCCGGCCGACCCGCTTGGCGACGTACTGGAGCGCCATGAGGTGCTCGTCGCGGGAGAAGTCGGCGGTGGCGTCGAGGGCCATGAACGGCGCGACGTCGCTCATGAAGGCGTCGGCGGCGCTGAGCATACAGCCCATGTGTGCGTAGACGCCGGTGACGATGAGCTGGTCGCGGCCGTTGTGCGCGAGCAGCTGACGGAAGTCGGTGCGCTGGAACGCCGAGTAGCGCCACTTGGTGACCTGGATGTCGTCCGGGCCGGGGGTCAGTTCGTCGATGACCTCGGTGTCGCGGCCGGTGCTCAGCCCGACGCCCCAGAAGTCGGCAAGGATGCCGCGACGCGACGGATGCTGGTCGCCGGGCTGCATCGTGTAGACGACGGGGATAACGGCGGCCAGGCACGCCTCGCGGAGGCGGACGATGTTGGGCACCACGGTCGCGAGGGGTTCGGCATCGCGCCGGTAGGCGTCGATGAAGTACTGCTGCATGTCGTGGATCAGCAGTGCACAGCGGGACGTATCGATCGTCCAGTCCACCCGAGCAGCGGGAATCTCGTCGCTGGTAGGCAACTCGTACGGATCGATGCTCGGGATGGCCATGCGACTTCCTTCTGCTGTTCGGGGTACGCGTGCGGGCACCGACAGTGTCGGCATGCGTAGGCTACCCTAACCAGCCCTACGGTGGGATGTCTCGACCCCTGATACGCCGACCGGCCCGCACCGGAGATCGGTGCGGGCCGGTCGGCGACAGTAGGAAGCCGTCAGATCAGACGCCAGTCCTCGAGGCCCTCGTACAGCGGCACGGACTGTGCCAGGGCGCTCACGCGGGTCCGCAGCGACTCGGCGTCGGCGCCACCGACGAGCGTCTGCGCGATGATCTCGGCGACCTCGGTGAACTGCTCGTCGCCGAAACCGCGGGTCGCGAGCGCCGGGGTGCCGATGCGCAGGCCCGAGGTGACCATCGGGGGACGCGGATCGAACGGCACGGCGTTGCGGTTGACGGTGATGCCGACCTCGTGGAGGGCGTCCTCACCCTGCTGGCCGTCGAGCTGCGAGTTGCGCAGGTCGACCAGGACCAGGTGCACGTCGGTGCCACCGGTGAGCACCGAGATGCCCTTGTCGGCGACGTCGGACTGCGACAGGCGGTCGGCGATGATCCGGGCACCGGAGAGGGTGCGCCGCTGGCGGTCCTTGAACTCGTCGCTCGCGGCGATCTTCAGCGCGACGGCCTTCGCGGCGATCGCGTGCATGAGCGGTCCGCCCTGCTGACCGGGGAAGACGGCCGAGTTGATCTTCTTCGCCCATTCCTGCTTGGCGAGGATCAGGCCGGAACGCGGGCCACCGAGGGTCTTGTGCACGGTGGTGGAGACGACGTCGGCGTAGGGCACCGGCGACGGGTGCAGGCCTGCGGCGACCAGACCGGCGAAGTGCGCCATGTCGACCCACAGGTAGGCACCGACCTCGTCGGCGATGGAGCGGAAGGCGGCGAAGTCCTCGTGGCGCGGGTAGGCGGACCAGCCGGCGACGATGACCTTCGGCTTCTCGCGCAGCGCGATGTCGCGGACCTCGTCCATGTCGATGCGGTGGTCGTCCTTGCTGACCCCGTAGGACGCGACGTCGTACAGCTTGCCGGAGAAGTTGAGCTTCATGCCGTGCGTGAGGTGGCCGCCGTGCGCGAGGTCGAGACCGAGCAGCTTCTCGCCGGGGGTCATCAGCGCCATGAGCACCGCCGCGTTCGCCTGCGCACCCGAGTGCGGCTGCACGTTCGCGAAATCGGCGCCGAAGAGCTCCTTGGCGCGGTTACGGGCGAGGTCCTCGACGACGTCGACGTTCTCGCAGCCGCCGTAGTAGCGACGACCGGGGTAACCCTCGGCGTACTTGTTGGTCAGGACGCTGCCCTGGGCCTGGAGGACGGCGCGCGGCACGAAGTTCTCCGACGCGATCATCTCGAGCGTGTCGCGCTGACGCGACAGCTCGCCGGTCATGGCCTCGGCGACCTCGGGATCGAGGTCGTTCAGTGCGGCAGTGTTCACGTCGGCGCCGGGCGCAGCGGTCATCGAGGTTTCTCCAAGCAGAGGACGTCAGGGATACGTCCTCCAGTCTACGAAGGCCGTCCACCGCTCCGGAAGCCGGTCCCCGAGCGACCTGCGGTTCACCGCAGGCTGCTGGGCACCAGGGGTTCGTCGAGCAGGCGCCGGAAACGGTCGGCGCGCTCGGCTCCGGCCGGAACCTGCCCGAGCCAGCTGCCGAGGAGCCGGTAGCCCTCCACATAGGTGCTGATATAGGCGCGCCACAACGGCGACGACAGGAACCGCAGCGACTGCCGGGCACGTTCGGGGCTCGACAGCGACCAGCGCTGCAGGAATTCCACGACCTCGTCGTGGCTGCGCCCGCGATCGTGGAGCAGCAGCGCGGCGTCCTGCCGCACCGAGAGCAACTGCTCGGACGCCTCGGACAGTTGCTCGGCCAGTTCGCCGTCGAACCGGAGCCCGAGATCGGCGTAGATGTCCTGTGCCCACTCCCCCCAGCCCGGGCCGACGATCGCTTCGAGCGCAAGATCGGCGAGCCCTTCCGCCATGAGGCACTGCGGGGTGTTGACGAGGAACAACGTCTGCTCGGCCTGACCGCCGGCGACGAGACCGGCCTCCTTGCGGCAGTGCTCGGTGTGGTGCCCGGGATACGCCTCGTGCGCGATCAGCCGCGGCAGGTGCGCCATCGTCTGTTCGAGATCGGAGTTGATCGCGACCCGCGAACGGTAGTCGCCGAGGTAGTAGTTGAAGCCCGACCACGGCTTGTCGCCGACGATCTCGTACTCGACACGCTCGGTGTCGGGCAATGGGTAGACCGCCCGCACCCTCTCCCGTAGAGCGCTCGAGAACGCGTCGACGCATTCGGCGAGACGATCGGCGGGGATCACATCGGACTTGCGGTGGGCCTGCATCCGTTCGGTGAGCGATCCGGTGCCGGGCAGCAACGCATCGAGGCGACGGTGCGCGTCGCGGTAGGTGTCCTCGTCGCCGGGCGCGATGCGGACGTCGAAGTATGCCTCGACCTCGTCGACGAAACCGATCTCCTCCCCCGCGAACTTGCGGGCCGAGCAGTCGAGGGCGCGCAGATGCACGTCGAGGAAACGGGTGCGCTCGTCGGACAGTGCCGCACCGGGAAGTTCGTCCCGCAGGCGTCGCGCGGTGTGTGATAGATCACGGGGATCGGGGGTCGGGGCGTTCTCGACCTTCCGCCGCAGCGCGGGATCGCCGGTGTAGGCGTCGACGTACCCGTCCTCGAGCCGGTCGAAAGCCAGGCCCAGCAGCAGATATTCGTTCACGAAGTCGTCGGCTCCCATACCGGCCGAGCGTAGTCGCTCGTCGGCGACCCGACACGGGAGAACCCGCCGGGGTGGGGACCCCGGGGAGGCATCCGCCTGTGTCAGCGAGCACAATCCGTTACATGGACATGCAACGCCGCATCCGCCGCGCCACCGGGAAGCCGTGCCGATGGCTCGTCTGAACGAACCGAGCCCGTATGTCGAGTTCGACCGCAAGCAGTGGCGGACGCTGCGGAAGTCGACTCCCCTCGTCCTCACCGAGGACGAACTCATCGGGCTTCGGGGCCTGGGCGAGCAGATCGATCTCGCGGAGGTCGCGGAGGTGTATCTCCCCCTCGCCCGGTTGATCCACCTGCAGGTCGCAGCGAAGCAGCGGTTGTTCGCCGCGACCGCGACCTTCCTCGGGGAGAAGCATCCCGACCAGCAGGTGCCGTTCGTGATCGGTGTGGCCGGTTCGGTGGCGGTCGGCAAGTCCACCACGGCCCGTGTGCTGCAGGCGTTGCTGGCACGCTGGGACCATCACCCGCGGGTGGATCTCGTGACCACCGACGGGTTCCTCTACCCCACCAAGGAACTGGTGCGGCGCAACATCATGCACCGCAAGGGTTTTCCCGAGAGCTACGACCGGCGCAAACTGCTGCGGTTCGTCACCGAGGTCAAGTCGGGAGCGAAAGAGGTTGCGGCGCCGTTCTACTCCCACATCTCGTACGACATCATCCCGGGTCAGTACCACATCGTGCGGCAGCCGGACATCCTCATCATCGAGGGCCTGAACGTGCTGCAGACCGGTCCGCGGTTGATGGTCTCCGACCTGTTCGACTTCTCGATCTACGTCGACGCGCGTATCGAGGACATCGAGAAGTGGTACGTGGAACGCTTTCTCGCCCTACGTAAGACGTCCTTCGCGGATCCCGAGGCGCACTTCCACCACTACGCGAACCTGTCGGACCGGGACGCGATGAGTGCCGCGAAGGAGATCTGGCACTCGATCAACCTGCCGAACCTGGTGGAGAACATCCTGCCGACGCGTCCCCGCGCGACCCTGGTCCTGCGCAAGGACTCGGATCACGCCATCAACCGGCTCCGGTTGCGCAAGCTCTGACGCGCCCCGCCGCTCGGTCCTGTTCCAGGCGCCGAACCGGCGGGTGCCGTCAGGCGCCGAACCGGCGGTGCCGGGCGGCGTAGTCGCGCAGCGCGCGCAGGAAGTCGACCCGGCGGAACTCGGGCCAGTACGCCTCGGTGAACCAGATCTCCGAGTAGGCGGACTGCCAGAGCAGGAATCCGGACAGTCGCTGCTCGCCGGAGGTACGGATCACGAGGTCCGGATCGGGTTGACCGGACGTGTAGAGGTGGCTGTCGACACCGTCGACCGTCACGGACTCGACGAGCTCTTCGCCACGCAACCCCTGCGCGTAGCGCACCCGCAGGAGCGACTGCACCGCGTCGACGATCTCCTGGCGACCGCCGTACCCGACGGCGACGTTGACGTGCGTGCCCGTCCGGCCCGCGGTGCCGGCCGCGGCCTCGTGCAGCCGCTTGGCGTGGTCGGCCGGGAGCAGGTCGGTGGTGCCGACGATCTTCACGCCCCAGTTCTGGCCGGGCGCGGAGATCTCCTCCACCACGTCGGAGATGATCTCGAGCAGAGCATCGAGCTCCTCCGGGTCGCGCCGGAGGTTCTCGGTGGACAGCAGGTAGATCGTCGCCGTCTCGATACCGGCCGCGTCGCACCAGCTCAGCAGCTCGGCGATCTTCTTGGCACCTTCGCGGTGGCCGTGACTGACGTCGGTGAAGCCGTTCTCGCGCGCCCAACGCCGATTGCCGTCGCACATGACCGCGACGTGTCGCGGATGCCGTGCTCCGTCGAGTTCCTTCAGCAGCCTGCGCTCGTAGAGCCGGTACAGCAGTCCGCGGACGCTCACCCCGTCATCACCACGCGAGTCACATTACGCCCAGGCGTACGGACGGTCGCGTCGGTGGCCACAGAGTCTCCCGGAGCGCCCTCACGGGCTGTAACGTGACGACGGAACAAACCTACGGGTGCGTAGGTTACTGATCGGTACCGAGAGGAGCGCACGCATGACGGCATTCGGCCTCGAGGAACTACCCGTCAAACCGCGGATGCGCGGATGGATCCACGCCTGGGCCTTCGGTGTGGCCGTCATCGCCGGCGTCGCCCTCGTCTCGGCCGCCGCCTTCCTCGCCGACCGCCCGGACGCCGTACTCCCCGCGACCATCTACAGCCTCACCGTGTGCGGTGTGTTCGGCGTCAGCGCGCTCTACCACCGCCTGAACTGGGGGCCCCGGTCCCGCGTGTGGATGAAGCGCGCCGACCATTCGATGATCTTCGTGTTCATCGCCGGCAGCTACACCCCGTTCGCGACACTCGCCCTGCCCCCGGAGTCCGGGCGACCGCTGCTGATCGTCGTGTGGGCGGGCGCGCTGGCGGGCGTGGCCCTGAAGATGCTGTGGCCTACGGCGCCGCGCTGGGTCGGTGTGCCGCTGTATCTGTTGCTCGGATGGGCCATCGTGCCCGTTGCCGGACAGTTGGTCGCCGAAGTCGGTCTCGCTCCCATGCTGCTCCTGCTGTTCGGAGGGCTGTTCTACAGCGGAGGAGCGATCCTCTACGCGACCCGCTGGCCCGATCCGTGGCCCGCGACCTTCGGGCACCACGAGTTCTTTCACGCGGCCACGGTCATCGCGGCACTGTGTCACGCGATAGCGGTGTGGCTCGTGATTCTCGGTTGAAACCTCACCGACCGCTTCGTGCAACTTCTCACACCACCTGAAGCATCCGGCACCCGTTTGTAGACTCGCGGGGGATGTCTATTCCGTTGCTCGCCTTCGAACTGACCGAGACCAACAGGGACTGGCTGATCCACCGGCCGCTCGCGATCGTGAGTTACATCGTCGTCGCGATCGTGCTCCGCTTCGTCCTCCACCGACTGATCGACCGCATGACGAAGCCGCGTGAGAAATCCGGCAAGCCCCGCCGATCGTTCCTCGCACCGCTGCAGGAACGCGCCGAACGCGCCATCGGTGATCCCTACGCGCGCGAACGCCGGATCCAGCGTGCCCAAACGATCGGCTCGGTATTCAAGTCCGGTGTGTCGGTCGTCGTGCTCGTCTGGGTGGTGCTGCAGACGCTCGACACGCTCGGCTTCAACGTCGCGCCGTTCATCGCCTCGGCCGGTATCGCCGGCGTTGCTCTTGGTTTCGGTGCGCAGAACCTCGTGCGGGACTTCATCTCGGGCATGTTCATGCTGCTCGAGGACCAGTACGGTGTGGGCGACGTGGTGGACCTCGGCGACGCGGTGGGCACCGTCGAGTCGGTCGGCCTGCGCGTGACGACCGTCCGCGACATCGACGGCACCCTGTGGTTCTGCCGCAACGGCGAGATCCTGCGCGTCGGCAACATGAGCCAGGGCCACGCGGTCTCCGTGATCGACGTACCCATCGCACCGACCTCCAATGTCGACCGCGCCTGCCAGATCGCCCTGCGGGCCGTACTCGACGGCGTCGAACGCGAGGACATCGCACCCGACGTCCTGGAGAAGCCCGAACTGCTCGGGGTCAACTCCGTGACGGCGGGTGCGGTGACGCTGCGGCTGACCGTGCGCGTGCGCGCCGGCAAGCAGTGGGCGATCCGCCGCAGTCTCACCCGCGCGGTGCTCGAGGCGTTCGATCAGAACGGCATCGAGTCGCCGAACGTCGCGGTCGCAGCCGCCGTGAGCAGCTAGACCCTCGAAGTAGAGGACCGAGCGCACCGATTCACCGCCCCTGGCACCGCCTGGCCCCGACGAGTCAGAGCGCGGCGAGCACCTCGCGCAGATCCGTCTCCGTCGTCACCGGCCGATCGCACACGAAGCCCCGGCACACGTAGGCCGCGGATGCTCCGTCGACGAGCGGCCGACCATCGAGCAGCGGCGACGAGTCGGGTTCGCCGCCCACCACGATCGCTCCCCCCGGTGCGAGCCGGCGCGCGAGGTCGAGGAGTGCGCCGCCACCCGCGACGGCGACCTGCAGCGGACCGCGCACCGACGCCTCGGCCACGGTCAGCCAGTGCCCTCCGGCACGCGGCGCTTTCTCGAGCAGGATCGAGGCCGCCGACAGCGACAGCGCGGCGGCACCGGCGTAGCGGGGGTCGTCGTGCACCAGCGCGGACAGACCGAGCAACGCCTCGGCGATCAGCGACGCCCCCGACGGCGTCGCCCCGTCGACCGGATCGCGCGGCCGGGCGACCAGCGATTCGGCGTCGTGCGCGGTGTCGAACCAGCTCCCGGGACGTTCCGGATCCGCGAACTGCGTGAGCGCGACGTCGGCGAGTTCTCGCGCGCGCTCGACCCAGCTCCGATCCCCGGTCCCCTGATGGACGGCGAGCAGCGCGGTGACGAGTGCTCCGTAGTCCTCGAGCACGCCCACCGGAGATCCGACGACACCTCCGAGCGACGCGCGGCGCAGTCGTCCATCGACGAGGTGCCGGTCGAGCAGGAACCGCGCGCACCTCGCCGCCGCGTCGATCCAGGCGGGTTCGCCCAGTGCGTTGCCGGCCTCTGCCAGTGCAGTGATCGCGAAGCCGTTCCACGCGGTGACGACCTTGTCGTCGCGTCCGGGTTGCGCGCGATCCTGCCGGGCCGCGAACAGGCGTGCCCGCACGTCGGCGAGACGGGCCGGATCGTCGGGCTCGTCGAGCAGCTGCAACACCGAGGTGCCGTGTTCGAAGGTGCCGCCGGGAGTGACGGTGAAGGCCTCCGCGGCCCACCGGCCGTCGTCCGCACCGAGCACCTCGACGAGCTGGTCGGGGGTCCACACGTAGGTCAGGCCCTCGACCCCGTCCGTGTCGGCGTCGAGCGCCGAGGCGAATCCGCCGTCGGTGGTGAGCAGGTCGCGCAGCAGGAATTCGGCGGTCTCCCGGGTGACCCGCGTCGGCAGTTCCGCGCCGGTCACCCGCGCGAGGTGCGCGTACAGCCGTAGGAGCAGCGCGTTGTCGTAGAGCATCTTCTCGAAGTGCGGCACCGTCCAGGCGGCGTCGACGCTGTAGCGGGCGAAACCGCCACCGAGCTGGTCGTAGATCCCACCTCGCGCCATCGCGTCGGTCGTGCGCTCGACGAGACCGAGCGTGTCGGCGGAGCGCGTGCGCTCGTATCCGCGCAGCAGGCCCTCGAGCAGGTTGGACGGCGGGAACTTGGGTGCGCCCCCGAAGCCGCCGTGTTCGCGATCCTCGTCGGTGGCGATCGCAGCGGCCGCCGCGTCGAGCAGGACCGCCTCGACAGCGGCCTCCCCGACGGGCAGTCCCCCGCTGCTGCGACGGAGTTCGGTGGCCACGGCGTCGGCGGCCTGCGAGACCTCATCGCGCCGGTTGTGCCAGGTCTGGGTGATGGCCTCGAGAAGTTGGACGAAGGACGGCATGCCGCCGCGCGGCGTGTTCGGGTAATACGTGCCGCAGTAGAAAGGCGAGCCGTCGGGGGTGAGGAAGCAGGTCATCGGCCATCCGCCCTGACCGGCCATGGCGACGGTCGCGTTCATGTAGACCGCGTCGATGTCCGGCCGTTCCTCACGGTCGACCTTGATGCACACGAAGTTCTCGTTCATGACAGCGGCCGTGGCCTCGTCCTCGAACGACTCGTGTGCCATGACGTGACACCAGTGGCAGGCCGCGTACCCGATCGACAGCAGGATCGGCACGTCGCGCTCGCGCGCCTCCGCGAGCGCGTCGTCGCCCCATTCCTGCCAGTGGACCGGATTGTCGGCGTGCTGCCTCAGATAAGGGCTCAGGGCGTCGGCCAGTCGGTTCGCCATGCCCCCACGCTACGGAAGGAGCACCGCCGGTGACGGCCGGTCGTCAGCTTCCCTTGGTGGGTTCCGGACGTTCCGGACCGGTGGCCTTCGTGCCGCCGGCCTTCTCCTCGGCTCCGCCGGGCATCGCACCCGGCAGCGTGCCGTCGTCCACGGCCTGGTCGGGTTCGGGATGCTCCGGCTGGAAGTTCTCGGGCAGCTTCTTCAGCCGCTTGTTCATGTTCCAGATCAGCAGAGCGGTCGCGACCAGCAGGACCACCACGATGGCCAGTCCGAGCGGAGACGCCTTGCCGAACTCGGGGCCGGTCGGCTCCTGGGCCAGAATCTCGACGGCCAGAACATCGACCGCGAGCGTGCCTATCGTCATTTGCCCTGTCCGTCCTCGATGCCCGCGAACAGATCCGTCTCGGGAAGTACCGTGCTCACGCGGGTCTTGGCCAACTCGAACTCCTCGGTCGGCCACACCTTCTGCTGGATGTCCAACGGCACCGCGAAGAAGGATCCGTTGGGGTCGATCTGGGTGGCGTGGGCCCGCAGCGCGTCGTCGCGCTTCGGGAAGTAGTCGCCACAGGTGATCTGGGTGGTCACGCGCCCCATGATGTCGCCCCGCTCGGTGCGCCACTTGTTGAGCCACTGCTCCATCGGGAACGGCTCCCCGCGACGCTCGTACTCCTCGCGGAACAGCTCGAGCCGCTTACGGATGAAACCGTGCGAGTAGTAGAGCTTGTTCACCGCCCAGGGCTCGCCCAGCTCGGGATGGAAATCCGGATCCGCGGCCGCTTCGTAGGCCGCGACCGACACCTCGTGGCACCGGATGTGGTCGGGATGCGGGTAGCCACCGTTCTCGTCGTAGGTGGTCATGACGTGGGGGCGGAACTCGCGCACCGACTGCACGAGCCGGCGGACCGGTTCGTCGAGCGGGATCGCAGCGAAGCAGCCCTCCGGCAGCGGAGGCTTGGGGTCGCCCTCGGGCAGTCCGGAGTCGACGAAGCCGAGCCACTGGTGCCGCACCCCGAGGATGCGGGCGGCCTCGGCCATCTCCTCCTGACGCACCTCGCTCATGCGTTCGCGAATGCCGGGCACGTCCATGGCGGGGTTCAGGATGTCGCCGCGCTCTCCGCCCGTGAGCGTGACCACCAGGACCTCGTGTCCCTCGGCCGAGTACCGGGCCATCGTGGCCGCGCCCTTGCTCGACTCGTCGTCGGGATGGGCGTGCACGGCCATGAGCCGTAGTCCGCTCACGTGTATTCCTCCACCTCACGTCGTCTGCTTCGCCGGAACCGACCCTGCGCCCGCGTCGCGGTCGCTACGGATCCGTCCTCTATAGTTCCATCTGATAATTCCGACGTCAGCCGTGACCCTGCGGCGACGCCCGATCCATCGTTCCGCTGTGAAAGCAAAGTGATGAGCAACACCCTGCCCACCGACCGGTACCCCTCCTCCCGGTACCCCGGGCCCCGCGTGTCGACACGCGGCAAGCGCTGGGGTTTCACCATCGCCGGTCTGCTCGCCGGGCTCGTCGTGGCGTTCGTGCTGTTCCAGAACAACTCGGCTCCGATCGAGTCGGAGGTGGTCGCCTTCGAGATCATCGACGACAGCACCATCGACATCCAGCTCAAGGTCACGCGGGACGATCCGTCCGAGGATGCTGTCTGCATCATCCGGGCGCGGTCGAAGGACGGCAGCGAGACCGGACGGCGCGAGGTCCTCATCCCGGCGTCCGATTCGCAGACGGTCGTGCTGACATCCACGGTCAAGACGTCACAACGCCCCGGAATGGGCGATACCTACGGCTGCAGCACCGAGGCTCCCGTCTACCTCCGCGCACCCTAGAAATCTACCGCGACCAGCGGCTTCCTGCGCTTTTCCGGAGCAGCGACGATAGTGATGCTAAAATAGCCGGATACACGGTTCCACCCTTTGGGGCCGTGTATTGCTGCATAAGAGCATCAACAGACAGTACGACTTCCGTTCAGCCTGACAACCAGGGGGGGACGACGGGGGTCGTGCTGTCGCGGTCGTTGCATGTGCACGACTTGTCCACGGAGCCGGGGGCTCCAACCCGAAGGAAGTGATCGAGGATGACCGAGACCCAGGTGACCTGGCTGACGCAGGAGTCGTACGACCGGCTCAAGGCCGAGCTGGACCAGCTCATCGCGAATCGTCCTGTCATCGCCGCCGAGATCAACGAGCGTCGCGAGGAAGGCGACCTCAAGGAGAACGGCGGCTACCACGCGGCCCGCGAGGAGCAGGGCCAGCAGGAAGCCCGTATCCGTCAGCTCCAGGAGCTGCTGGGCACCGCCAAGGTCGGCGTCGCTCCGACCGAGTCGGGCGTGGCCCTCCCCGGTTCCGTCGTCACCGTCTACTACGCCGGCGACGAGTCCGACACGGAGACGTTCTTGATCGCGACCCGCGAAGAAGGTGCCCGCAACAGCGAGCTCGAGACCTACTCCCCCAGCTCGCCCCTCGGTGGCGCCCTGATCGACGCGAAGGTCGGCGAGACCCGCGAGTACACGCTGCCCAACGGCAACACCATGAAGGTGACACTGGTGAGCGCGGAACCTTACCGCGGCTGATCGCCGAGTGCCGCACCGCGGCAGTCCCCTCTGCAGCCGAAAGGCCCGACCGGATTCTCTCGGTCGGGCCTTTCGCGTGTTCACGGCAGGTGTCAGAAGATGCGCCGCGCCTTCATGTCGGGGAAGACCGGCCCCACCCGCACGACGTCGCCGGTGGTGGGTGCGTGCACCATCTGCCCGCCACCGATGTAGATGGCGACGTGACCGGGTCCGCCGGCCTGCCAGTTGCCGAACAGCAGGTCGCCGGGGCGCGCCGCGTACAGCGGCACCTCGGTGCCGATGTGCCACTGTGTCTCGGACGTGCGCGGCAGCGTGATGCCCGTCGCGGCGAAGACCGCGTACGACGTCAGGCCGGAGCAGTCGAAACCGCCGCCGGACGGCCCGTTGATATTGCCGCCACCCCATACGTACGGCAGGCCGAGGTACTTGAAGGCAAGGTCGACGATGCGATTACCGACGTCGCCGGCTCCGCCTCCGATGCCCAGACCCAGGAACGGCGAGAGCATGCGGGCGAAGACGTGCTCGGTCGCGCGGATCTTCGCGACGTAGGGCTTCGTCTGGTTCTCGTAGTCGGGATGACCGGACGGCATGCCACCCGAGCGCTTCACCGCGCCGACGCCGGCGTTGTAGGCCGCGAGGGTCAGATCGAGGGTGTCGCCCTCGACCAGTCCGCGCTTCTTCCAGTCGTCGATGAGCTTGTAGTTGTCGCACAGGAGGTTGCCCGACGCCATGACCGGGTCGGCGATGCCGAGGACGTCGGCCTTGCCGTCACCGTCGGCGTCCTTGCCGTACTGGTCCCAGGTGCCGGGCATGAACTGTCCCGGGCCGCGGGCGCCGACCGGCGAGACCGGCGCGGCCGGGCCGTACCGGAAACCGTTCTCGGCGGAGTAGAGGGCCGCGAGGACCGGCGCGGAGACCCCTTCGCACAGTTCGCCGGCCTTCTTCAGCCACGGCGCGAACACTGCGATCGCACCGATGGGTGCGAGTCGCGTTCCGGGAAGGATCGCCGGGATCGACGGCAACGTGATCCCGGTGCCCGGGATCGTGGGACCCGGTTGCGGGTTCCCGACCACACCGGTCGCCGGGGGTTGGACCGGTATTCCGAAGGGCCCGGGACGCGCGGCCGGCGGTTCGGGCGCCAGAGCGGGCGGAGCTGCTTGCGGATCGGCGGGGTGCAGGGCCGCGGCCGCATCCTCGGGCAGATGCGGCTCGATCGCTCCCGCGACCGCCGTCGTCGCATCCGCGACCGCCTGTTGTGCTCCCTGCTGCATCGGTTCCGGCAAGGACGCGACGAGATTCGCCGCATCCGTGTCGGCGTTCTCGGCAGTTGCCTCGAACGACTCGATCGCCCCGTTGATCTGATCCTTGATCTCTGCTGGTAGGTCCACGCCCTGAACGAGCGCACTTGCTGCCGTAGCCACTGCCACGATGACCGCAGACGGGTCCACCGACATCCGCTACCCCCACATCCATCCATCAACCGCTCTCACCGTAACTGTGAGGTCGATCACCAGTGCGGCTTCCGGATGTTCTTATCACATATATTCAGGAACACGTTCTAGTACTGGGACCAGTGGGACCGGTGCTTCCTGAGGGTCCGGAGTTACGGTTCCGGATAGAAGTCTGCGGCGTCCGGCTGGGTCAGGACGTCCATGATGTCCACCGGATCGACCGCGTCCTCGTCCAGCAGCGTGACGAGCGTGTCCCGCTGATCCTTCGTCACCGGTTCGCAGCCGCCGGGCATCACCCACCGGTCCTCCCCCACCGGCATCACACGGGCGCACAGCAACGTCCCGGCGGGCACCTCACCCGCGAGCCAGGGCGCGGACACCTCCACCACCCGATCGCTACGGACGTCGCGCAGCGTGAGCGACTCCTCCGGCGCACTCGCCTCGACCTCGAAGACCGAACGCTCGACCGCCAGCCACGAGCGGGCGAGTTCGGCCTCGTCCTCGGGCAGCAACTCACCGCGACGCTCGACGAAATCCGCGAAGGCGCCGGCATCGAAGAGCAGGACGTCCTCGACGAGAGGATCGGCGACGGCCTCGGCCACCGCGTCGTCGTCCCCGTAGCCGGAACGCGCCTCCGCCAGCGCGACCCGCTGTTCGGCCCATCCGGGTTCGAGGGCGTGCATGGCCGCCTTCATGTACAGCCAGTCGGAGCGTTCCTCGAGCGAGTGCTCGGCGCGCCCGAGATGGCACGCCTTGTACTTGCGGCCCGACCCGCACCAGCAGCGGTCGTTGCGGCCGAGCCCCGGGACCTCCTTCGGCCGGTACCGTTCGAGCACTTCGTGGAGGGGATGTTCGTCGCCGCCCGGCACCCGGGCGAGCAGAGACAGCCCCCGTATCGCGTCCCCGCGATCGGAAGCGAAGCGCGCGAGGTCGAACAACGGGAGGTCGAAGGCGGAGTCGAGGTCGGCCGAGCGCTCGTAGTGCCGTTCGGCTTCCGTGAGGCGTCCGGTCGATTCGGCCGCGCGACCGGCGATCCAGTGCGCTGCCCCCGCCGCACGTCGCGGCGCATGGTCGAGCAGCCACAGCGCGGCCTGTTCGATCGCCTCGGGCGCGAGCTTCTCCCCCACCAGTTCGTCGTAGACGGTCTCGGCGATCTCGGGATCGGACAGCACCGAGTACAGACCGGATTTTCCCACGGCGAAACGCTCGTCGAGTTCGGCGTCGTCGCCGCGTTCGAGGGCTTCGACCAGCGACGCGAACAGGGCCACGCCGGGCACGGCGTCGACGGGGATCCCGAGCTGTTCGGCATAGATCTCGAACATTGCCCGGTCGGAGTATCCGTCGAAGTCGAAACCGTTCGGTGCCACCAGGTCTCCGCTGCGGGCCAGACCGGCTCCGGCGAGCAAGTCCCCGAGCGGCAGGGACGGCGCGGAGAACGCGTCCGGTACATCGGCGAGCACGTCGAGGAAGGCGCCCCCGAGGCTCGCCACCTGCTGGCGGGCGATGGTCTGTTCGAGCGCGTGCACGAATTCGGCCTCACTACTTCGGACTTCGTCGTCGACCGGAGCGAACGACAAGCGACCGTCCCGCACGGTGAGTGCGAGCAGGTCTCCCGCCTCGTGACCCGACAGGGCTCCTTCGGGAAAGACGATCGTCTCCTTGCGGACGATCTCATCCGAATCCGGATCGTTTTGCGTGGCAGCAGCTTCGAATCCACCGGGCTGCACGAGATCGAACTCGTCGTCCTCGGAGACGAGCAGCAGGAGCGGTTCGATGTCGTCGACCGGGATCGCGTGCCGGTCGAGTTCGTCCGCGGTGAGGCGGTGTGTGAGCATCCTGCCCTCGAACAGCGCATCCGTCGCCGCCACACGGTCGTCGGACAACCACATCAACAGCGGATGCGGTTCCGACTGTTCGAGATCGATCATCACTTGCTCGGCCGAGCCGAATCCGTGCTCCTCGAGATGATCGGCCACCTCGTCGATCGTCATGGGTCCATGGCGCCGTACCGTGTCGAGCACGGTGTCCCACAGGGCGGATTCGGGATGTTCGCTGTCCGTCACCACGTGATCGTACGGCGCCCGGCAGTGCTTCCGGGGGCTATGCGGTTCCTTCCGCACGTCGCCGTCGGTGTTTTCCCGATCGACACGAGAAGAAGGCGTCCTTCGGGACGCCTTCTTCTCCTGTCTTCTACGACCGGTGTGTCAGCCGAGCGCCTGTTCGACGTCGGCGAGCAGGTCGGCGGCATCCTCGATACCCACCGACAGCCGGACGAGATCCTCGGGGACCTCGAGCAGCGACCCGGCGGTGGAGGCGTGGGTCATCGCACCCGGATGCTCGATGAGCGACTCCACACCACCGAGCGACTCGGCGAGGGTGAAGATCTCGGTGCGCTTGCAGAAGTCCAGCGCGGCCTGGCGGCCACCGGCGAGGCGCACGGAAATCATGCCACCGAAGCGACGCATCTGCTTGGCCGCGTACTCGTGGCCCGGATGCGATTCGAGACCCGGGTACAGCACCTTGGTCACGGCGGAATGTCCCGACAGGAAGTCGACGAGCTTCTCGGCGTTGTCGGAGTGCTTCTCCATCCGCACCGCGAGCGTCTTGATGCCGCGCAGCGTGAGGAAGGCGTCGAACGGGCCCGGCACGGCGCCCGCACCGTTCTGCAGGAACGCGAAGGCGGCGTCGAGCTCTTCGTCGTTCGTCACCAGCGCGCCACCGACGACGTCGGAGTGACCACCGATGTACTTGGTGGTCGAATGCAGCACGACGTCGGCACCGAAGGTGAGCGGCTGCTGCAGGTACGGCGACGCGAAGGTGTTGTCGACGACGAGCTTGGCACCACCCTCGTGCGCGATGTCGGCGAGCGCCGAGATGTCGCCGATGTTGAGCAGCGGGTTGGTGGGCGTCTCCACCCACACGAGCTTGGTGTTCGGGCGCACGGCCGCGCGCACCTCGTCGGCGTCGTTGATCGCGGCCGGGGTGTACTCGATCCCCCACTGCGTGAACACCTTGTCGATGAGACGGAAGGTGCCGCCGTACGCGTCGTTGGGGATGACGAGGTGGTCGCCCGGACGCAGCACCGAACGGAGCAGGCAGTCGGTAGCGGCCATGCCCGAGCCGAACGCCCGGCCGTAGGTGCCGTTCTCGAGCGCGGCGAGGTTCGCCTCGAGGGGACGACGGGTGGGGTTGCCGGTGCGGGCGTACTCGAAGCCGTTGCGCATCTCGCCGACGCCGTCCTGGGCGAAGGTCGACGACGCGTAGATCGGCACGTTGACGGCACCGGTCTGGGGGTCGGGCTCGTACCCGGCGTGGATGGCGCGGGTCGCGAAACCGTGCTGGTTCTGGTCTGTCATGAAGATCTGTGTCCTATCGGCCTTGAGAGATGAATCCGAGCAGGTCGTGGCGGGGGATGACACCGACGGGCTTGCCGTCGTCGATCACCATGAGCGCGTCGGTATCGCCGAACGCCTTCGTGGCGGAGTCGATCGACTCGCCCACGCCGATGTTCGGCAGCGGCGGGCTCATGTGCTTCTCGACCGGATCGGCGAGATTCGCGCGACCTTCGAAGACGGCGCTGAGCAGTTCGCGCTCGCTGACCGAACCAGCCACCTCACCTGCGGTGACGGGCGGTTCGGCACCCACGACCGGCATCTGCGAGACGCCGTACTCCCGAAGGATCTCGATGGCGTCGCGCACCGTCTCGGACGGGTGGGTGTGCACGAGGTCGGGCAGGTCGCCGCTCTTGCCGCGCAGCACGTCGCCGACGGTGGAGTCGTCGGGCTTGCCGTCGAGCGGCGCGCGGAGGAAGCCGTAGCTGGCCATCCACTTGTCGTTGAAGATCTTCGACATGTAGCCGCGACCACCGTCGGGCAGCAGCACGACAACGACCGCGTCGGGGCCCTCGCGCTCGGCAACCTGCAGTGCGGCGACGACGGCCATGCCGCAGGAGCCACCGACGAGCAGGCCTTCCTCGCGGGCGAGGCGACGGGTCATCTCGAACGAGTCGGCGTCGGAGACGGCGATGATCTCGTCGGGGATCGACGGGTCGTAGGCCGAGGGCCAGAAGTCCTCACCGACACCTTCGACGAGGTACGGCCGGCCGGTGCCGCCCGAGTACACCGAGCCCTCGGGGTCGACGCCGACGACCTTCACCGCACCGTTGGAGACCTCCTTGAGGTACCGGCCGGTACCCGAGATGGTGCCGCCGGTGCCGACGCCAGCGACGAAGTGCGTGATCTTGCCGTCGGTGTCGTTCCAGATCTCCGGGCCGGTGGTCTCGTAGTGGCTCGCCGGGCCCCCCGGGTTGGAGTACTGGTTGGGCTTCCAGCCACCGGGGAGCTCACGGGCGAGACGGTCGGAGACGCTGTAGTAGCTGTCGGGGTGCTCCGGCGGGACCGCGGTCGGGCACACGACCACCTCGGCACCGTAGGCCCGCAGCACGTTGCGCTTGTCCTCGCCGACCTTGTCGGGGCACACGAACACGCACTTGTAGCCGCGCTGCTGCGCGACCAGGGCCAGGCCGATGCCGGTGTTGCCGGAGGTGGGCTCGACGATCGTCCCGCCCGGCTTCAGTTCGCCCGACGCTTCGGCCGCATCGATCATCTTCACCGCGATACGGTCCTTGGAGCTGCCGCCGGGATTGAGGTATTCGATCTTCGCCGCTACGAGCCCCGATCCGGGTTTCACCACCGTGTTGAGCTTGACGAGGGGGGTGTTTCCGATGAGGTCGATGACGGAATCCGCAATGCGCATGACTCCATGTTCCCACGTCGTGGCTTTCCGACAGGGTGAAGGTGTACACCCCTGGGAAAACACCCCCTGGGAAACGACGAAGACCCCGGACCGTGGTCCGGGGTCTTCATGGCGTACTGCTAGTCGTTCTGGAAGTAGCTGAGCAGTCGCAGGATCTCTACGTACAGCCACACCAGGGTGACGGTCAGGCCGAGGGCGACGCCCCAGGCGGCCTTCTCGGGGGCCTGTGCGCGGATCAGCTGATCGGCGGAGTCGAAGTCCAGCAGGAAGCTGAACGCCGCGATGCCGATGCACACGAGGCTGAAGATGATGGCGATCGGGCCGCCGTCGCGCAGGCCCAGGCCACCGTCGATGAAGAAGCCGGCGACGAGGTTGCCCAGCGCCAGGACCAGGACACCGACGAGGGCGCCGACGATCATGCGGGTCAGGCGCGGCGTGACGCGGATGGCGCCGGTGCGGTACACGACGAGCATGCCGAAGAACACGCCGAAGGTACCGAGGACGGCCTGCGCGATCAGAGTCGCGCCGCCGGCGCCACCGAACGTGATGTCGGTGAACATGAACGACAGCGCGCCGAGGAAGAAGCCTTCCGCCACCGCATAGGCGAGGACGATCGCCGGGTTGTCCATCTTGCGGCCGAACGTCGCGACCAGCACCAGGACGAGGCCGATCAGACCGCCGCCGATGACGAACGGAGCTGCCAGGCCGACGTTGGAGTTGACCAGGACGTAGGAGATGAGTGCCGAGACGGCGAGCACGCCGAGCGTGATGCCGGTCTTGGTGACGACGTCGTCGATCGTCATGGTCCGCTGGTCGGTGGGACGTGCCCACGGATCCGTCTGGGGCTGACCGAATTGCTGGGTGGCCTGCGCGGCGCCCGCCGTCGCAGAGCCGAACGTGGCGTATCCGCCGCCCTCTTGCTTGGGCAGGTTGCGGAACACCGGGTTACTGGTGGTGCGCACCGTGCACTTCCCTTCTCGTGGTCGCTTCTGTCCGTTCAACGAGGCAGTAACCTCACGAGTTCCCGTTTCGTCGAGAAAGCTCGGACTAATCGGACTCTACCGGCTCCGTACCGACCTGGTCACCGTGAACTTGCGGTTGCGGCCCTCGACGCGGGTCGGCCCGACGATGCCCGACAGCGCGGGGCGGTAGTCGAGGTGGCGGTTGTAGACCGTCCACATCTGTCCTCCCGGGCGGAGGATCCGGGCTGCGGCGTCGAACATCTTGTGGGCCGCGCCGGTGTGCATGGCGGCGCCGATGTGGAAGGGCGGATTACACACCACGAGGTCGACCGACCCGGCGGCGATCGAACTCGCGGCGTCGTCGCGGAGCGTGTCGATCCGGTCGGCGAGCCCGTTCGCGGCGGCCGTCTCCGCGGCGGAGGCGACGGCGGCGGCGGAGTGATCGGTCGCGATCAGGCGAACGTCGGGCAGTTGCCGGGCGAGCATCGCGGCGAGGATGCCGGTGCCGCAGCCGAGGTCCACCGCGATCTGCTCGTCCGTGTCGTTACGGGGGAAGTCGAGACGGGGGAAGAAGTCGAGGAGGAAACGGGTACCGATGTCGAGGCGCGGGCCGGCGAAGGCGGCCCCGTGCGCGACCACGGTGAGGCCGAGTTCGTCGAGCCTCTCACGGACGGGATACGAGGCCGGTCCGGGCGTTGCTCGGCGCGCGGTGAGCACACGCGACTTCTGCCGTCCCCGCGACGCGCGGACCTCTGCGAAGGACGCAGCGAGGACGTCGTTCATCGCAAGGCTGATGTGCTTGTCGCGGCCACCGGCGAACACGACGACCTCGGGGTCGGCGTGGCGGGCCACGATCTCGGCGATCTCGGTGAGCGCCGACAGCGAACGGGGAAGACGCAGCAGTACCACTCGGGCACCGGCGAGCAGGTCCGCGTCGAGTCCGCAGGAACGGTAGCGGTCGGTGAGATCCTCACGCTCGGCGTTCGCAGCCAGGGCGCGTTCGGCCACCACCGAGTCCTGATGCACCCGGATCCGCTCCGCGCCGAACCGGACGGCCGCACCCAGGGTCAGGGCGCCGTACTGGTCGTCGACGACCACGATCGTGCCCGGCGCTGCGGATTCCAGTGCGGGCGCGGCTTCGTCGAGGAGCAGGCGATCGGCCCCGTCGACGGCGAACAGGTTGGGCGCTTCCACATCCGGGAAGCGCCTCAACCTGTCGTACAACTCGTCGATCACCACTCGACCGTCAGCACTCGCCCTTTCCGGCGTTCTCGATGGCACGCAGGGTGTCGGCCTGCTCCTCTTCGCTGAGATCCTGCCAGGCCGGGAGCTGCTGCTGGGCGTCGGCGACGGCCTGGGCAGCTGCCACGCGGTCCTGGCCCCACTCCTCGAGCTCGTCGAGGTAGGGCAGCAGAGCCTCGCAGTTCTCCTCGTAGCTCTTACCGAGTTCGACGCTGGTGCCCGAGCTGCCGGCCTCCGCCGAAGCCGAGGTGCTCGTCGTGGTGGTGGTCTCCTCGGCCGAGTCGGATCCGTCCGAGGATCCACACGCCGCCGCAAGCAGGACCACACCTGCACCGAACAGCGCCGCGAGAGTCTTCTTCATCTATGTCCCACTTCTGGTCGCAGTGTCGTTTCGTCCGTTCCCGGTGAGGCACCGTGGTCCGGCCGGACCACGTTAGAACAGGGGCGACGCACGATCTGCGGCGGGCGTGCACATTTCGAGACTATCCTGGGGAAACGGCTTCCCGAGGTGATTGCGCCGATGACCGAGAACGATCCGGCCGCCACTCAGCGCGCGCCGATTGTCGACGTCGCAGAGACGGACATCGTGCGCGCGCTGCACGATGCCGGTTTCACCGATGCCGTGGAGATCGGCCGCGGCGGCTTCGGTGTGGTCTACCGCTGCCGGCAGGCCGAACTCGACCGCGACGTCGCGGTGAAAGTGCTGCGCCGCTCCCCCGACCCCGCCGATCTCGAACGCTTCCTACGCGAGCAACGCGCGATGGGGCGGCTCTCCGGCCACCCCAACATCGTCACCGTGCTGCAGGCCGGCGCGACGGACACGGGCCTGCCCTATCTGGTGATGCACTATCACCCGCACGACTCTCTCGACACCCGCATCCGGCGGCACGGACCGATCGCCTGGCCGGAGGCGGTCCGGATCGGGGTGAAGGTCGCCGGTGCACTCGAGACGGCGCATCGTTCCGACGTCCTGCACCGCGACATCAAGCCCGGCAACATCCTGCTCACCGAGTACGGCGAACCGCAGCTGACGGATTTCGGTATCGCCCGCGTCGGCGGCGGCTTCCGCACCACTGCCGGTGAGATCACCGGTTCCCCCGCGTTCACGGCACCGGAGGTGCTGCGCGGTCATGCCGCGACTCCGGCCGCCGACGTCTACGGCCTCTCCGCGACCCTGTTCGCGGCGATCACCGGTCACGCCGCCTTCGAGCGCAAGGAGGGCGAGAAGATCGTCGCGCAGTTCGTGCGCATCACCTCCGAGCCCGTCCCCGACCTGCGCGGCGAGGGCATCCCCGACGACGTGTGCGAGGCCCTCGAGCGCGGCATGGCGACCGATGCCGAGGACCGGCCGCAGACGGCCGCCGAGTTCGGCGATCTGCTCCGCGACGTCCAGCGCGCCCACAACCTGCCCATCGACGAGATGGCGCTGCCCGGGTCACCGCCGTCCGGCCCGCTCCCGCCGCGTTCGGCGCCACCGCTCACCGGACCGGCCTCGACGGTCTCCGGCCGGTCGTCCACGGTCTCGGGACGCACCGGTCCGTCCACCGCACCGTCGACCAGGTTCCGGCCGCCCTCGACCTCACGTCCTCTGATCGAACGCAGCCGTCTGATCTCGTTCCTGCGGGCAGGCGGACGACGCCGTCTCGTCCCCATCCACGCCCCCACCGGCTTCGGTAAGTCCACCCTCGCGACGCAGTGGCGCAACGTACTCGCCGCCGAGGGAGTGCCGGTCGCGTGGTTGACGGTGGACAGCGACGACAACAACGTCCTGTGGTTCCTCGCGCACCTCGTCGAGGCCATGAAGCAGATCCGGCCGGTCCTCGCGCGCGAACTGGGCCAGATCCTCGACGCGCACGGCGACGAGGCCGAACGGTACGTACTGTGCACGCTCATCGACGAGTTGCACCGCACCGACACCGCGGCGACGCTGGTGATCGACGACTGGCACCGCGTCACGTCGACGGAGACCGTCGCTGCCCTCGAGTTCCTGCTCGACCGCGGATGCCATCACCTGCAGCTCGTGGTGACGAGCCGCAACCGATCCGGACTTCCGCTCAGCTGCATGCGTGTTCGCGACGAGCTGGTCGAGATCGATTCGACGGCATTGCGGTTCGGGGTGGACGAATCGAACGCCTTCTTGCGCGACATCGGCGGGGTAGACCTCGGCCCCGAGGACGTGGAGGATCTCACCCGCACCACGGAGGGCTGGGCCGCAGCCCTGCAGCTCGCGTCGTTGTCGTTGCGCGACAGCGACGATCCGTCGTGGCTCATCGAGAACATCACCGGTCGGCACCACGCGATCGGTGAGTTCCTCGCCGACAACGTGCTGGCCGGTCTCGAACCCCGGATGTACGAATTCCTCCTCGCGACGAGCATCACCGAATCGATCAGCGGCAGCCTCGCCGCGGCGCTCACGGGCGATCCGCGCAGCCAGGCGATGCTCGAGGAGGCGGAGGAACGCGACCTGTTCCTGCGGCACGTCGACGACGAACGCGTGTGGTTCCGCTATCACCACCTGTTCCTCGACTTCCTGCGTCGACGTCTCGAACGCGACCATCCCGAGAAGGTCGCGGACCTGAATCGCACCGCCGCCGACTGGTTCGCCCGCAACCGCATGCTGCAGGAGGCCGTCGACCACGCCCTCGCCGCCAACGACACCGACTTCGCCGTCGACCTGCTCGCCGACGACGGCATGTACCTGATGGAGCACGGGCACATCGCCACGCTGCTCGCCCTGATCGACAAACTGCCGCCGCGGGCCGTCGCAAACGATCCGCGCCTGCTGCTCACGCAGGCCTGGGCGAACAGTGCGCTGCTGCGGTTGGACCGATGCCGCAGAACCCTCGCGGCAGTACGGGAACTGCTCGACCGTGGGGTGACGGACAGCTACGACGTCGAAGCACTCCACATCGAGGCGGATGCCGTCGAGGCGTCGATCCTGATGAACTCCGACCGCATCGACGGCATCTACGAACTCATCGCGCCGTGCCTGGAGAATCCGACCTCCGTGCACCCGTGGGTGGTGGCGGCCGCAGCCGACTTCGCCTCGTACGCCGACATCTTCCGCTTCGACTTCACCTCAGCGATCCGGCGGCAGGAATGGGCGGAGCCCTACCACCGCGAGACCCGCGGACCGTTCGCGTCGATCTACGGTCAGTGCCTGTGCGGCATCGCCGCGAACGAACGACTCGACGTCGCCTCGGCCGAGAAGTACTTCCGCACAGCGCTGCGCCGAGCGCGACGAAACGGCGGAATCCACACCCACGGAGGGCGTCTCGCCGCTGCCATGCTCGGAGAGCTGCTCTACGAACAGGGACGGACCGCCGAGGCCGAAGCACTGCTCGACGAGAGCAACCTGCTCGGAATAGAAGGCGGTGGAACGGATTTCCTCATCGCTCGCTTCGGTACCGCTGCGCGCCTGAAGATGTTGCAGGGCAACCGGGAGGAAGCCGTCGCCCTGCTCGCCGAAGGACTGCGGGTCGCGGCGCTGCACGACCTGCCGCGCCTGCGGGCACGCATCGAGAACGAACGGGTCCGGCTCGGAATCGCCACTCCAGGTCCCTCGACACGCACGATGCCGGAGAACACCACACCCCACCCCGACGGAACCGTCGAGATCACCCTCCAGATCGAGGACTCCACCGCGATCCGGCTGCTCAGCGAGAACGGGGAGCCCGAGGCGTCGGAACAGGCCGTCGAATGGGCGCGGATGTGGGTACAGCGCACCACCTCGCGTCCCCGCGCCCACCTGCAGGCCCACCGTCTGCTCGCCTCCTGCCTGCACGCGGCCGGACGCATCGAGGAGGCCGAGGAGACCCTGGCCGTCGTGGTCGACGCGTGCGCGGCGCGCGGAATGGTGCGCTATCTGACCGACGGCGGGCCACACGTGATCGCCACGCTCACCTCGATGCGGGTACGGATCGAACAGGGTCTGCGGCCTGACGATCGGCCACGGATCGACCTCGGGTTCGTCGACGAGGTGCTGCGATTGGTGGACACCGAGCATCGTCCTGTCGTGTGAGCCCGGTCGTGACGGGAACGTGGTGTGAAGCCCGCCGATTTCGGGGACACTGCCGAGGTGACGGACCGATACGACAACTCCATCCGGACCCGGCGGTGGGCCCACGGGAAACTCGTCGACGAAGGTTTCCCGCTCTCAGCCGTCTCGGAGCATCTCGCCGATCCCGAGGCCCTCGTCTGGGTGGATCTGTGGAATCCCGATCACACGGCTCTGCTCGAACTCGCCGAGGAATGGAACCTCGACCCGCACGCCGTCGAGGATTCGCTCGCACACGGCGAGCGCACGAAGGCCACCCGCTACGCCACCCATACCTTCCTCACGGTCTACGCGACACACCTGTTTCCGGATTCCGAGGACGAGAATCAAGCGCACGAGTCCCGGCTCCGCACCACCCGGATCTCCGCCTTCGTCCTGCCCCGCGGCGTCGTCACCGTTCGCCGCGGCACTCCGTTCGACATCGACGAGGCGGTGCGCAGGTGGGACGAGAACACCGACCTGCTGCAGTACGGACCGGGTGCGCTGATCCACGGCCTGCTCGACACGGTCGTCGACGGGCAGTTCGAGACCATCCAGGAACTCGACGACGCCGCCGAGGACCTCGAGGACTGCCTCTTCGAGGACGGCGCCTCCACCCGGCAGATCCAGCGACGCGTCTACCGGCTCCGCAAGGAACTCGTGCAGCTCCGGCGGGTTGTGCTGCCGATGCGCGAGGTCGTCAATGCCGTCCTGCGGACCCGCGCCGAGAGCAACCACCACCCCGAACTCGACAGTTCCTACAACGACCTCTACGACCACGTGATGCGTGCTGCGGAGTGGACCGATTCACTGCGCGAGATGGTGAACACCGTCTTCGAGACGAACCTGTCGCTGCAGGACGCGCGCCTGAACATCGTCATGAAGAAACTGACGGGATGGGCCGCGATCATCGCCGTCCCCACGGCCGTCACCGGTTGGTACGGCATGAACGTGCCCTATCCCGGGGTAGGCGAGGCCTGGGGACTGATGAGTGGGGTCGGGATCATGGTCGTGTCGGCGATCGTGCTCTACGTGCTCTTCAAGCGCCGCGACTGGTTGTGAACCCCGCGTTGCTCGGTGAACGGCTCTGTTCAGAGGAAAACTACGAGCAGCACGACGATCACGACGACCACCGCGACGGCTGCGATCACCGCCCCCGCCGAACGCCGGCGCTGCACCGGCCCGTCGCGGACGAGTTCGGGATCGGCGTCGGGCGCGTCCCCGATCGGGTCGTTGTTCTCGGGACCGGAGTTGGTGGGATGCGACATCGGTCTCCTCCTGGCTGTCTGTGTCGAAGTCTGACACGGACGAGCCGGTCGTGTTCGGTTTCAGGCTGTTCGGGTGGGGTACTCCGTCAGAGCAACGTTCGATGACACAGGAGGACCCCATGGCCGACTTCGTCGATAAGGCAAAGCACAAGGCAGAAGAAGCGGGCGGCAAGATCAAGGAGAACACCGGTCAGGCGACCGGCGATCGTGATCTCGAAGCCGAGGGTCGCGGCGACCAGGCCTCCAGCGGTCTGAAGCAGGCAGGCGACAAGGTCTCGGATGCCGTCGAGAACGTCAAGGACGCTTTCAAGAAGTAGCCCTTGAACTGCGCGGTGCCGGTAGTTACGACTACCGGCACCGCGCTGTTGAGGTGCTCGGCACCGCGCTGTTGAGGTGCTCGGCACCGCGCTGTGTCGGTGCGTGCAGCACCCCGCTCTCACGGGGTGCTGCCGGGACTACTTCGAGGAGGTGCCTTCGGTGTCGTCGAAGAAGTGCCAGGTACCGTCCTGCTCGTTCTGCGCCTCCATACGCCAGCCGAGTTCGCTGTTGTCGGCGCGCTGGTCGACGAACCAGGCGTGCGCGTCGTCCGCGCTCTCGATTTCCTTGGTATCCACGACGTTCCCGGTCGGGTCGATCACTCTGTAGGTAGCCATGCCGAGTGTCTTCCCACGCGACTCGCCGGTCAAACGTCGCGCGAACCTTCTGGTGTAGGGTGGAGACATCGTTCGGCTCGCACATGATGAGCAACCTCGCACCACAGTGCCCGAAGGTTCCGAACCGGACGTGAGAGTTCCCCGCCGCGTGTACCGCGGCCCCTCTTCTTCGCACTGCCCCACGGCTGGGGTCTACCCGGCCGCACCCGAAAGGACGGCCATGAGCCAGAACAAAGAATTCGACGGACCCCTCTTCCTCGCGCCCACCACTCCGGAGACCGACGCCGAGACCGAACCCGTCACCGCTGTCGCCGAGGTGAGCGCCCCCCACGACTACACCTCGATCTTCTCCGCGCGCGGCGCCTGATCCCGCCTCATCCGACTGTGAAGCTACCGACTCGGTCGGCTGCGAAGTCGGCGAGCGTCTGCGATACCTGCTCGGGCCGCCCGTCGTTCTGATCGGCGGCCGCAGTGAGTACATCGATGTGCTTGTATCCGGGCAGCACCCACCTGCGTTCGTTCGGATGAGCCTTCTCCGGCAACGGGATCCCGCCGCTCGCCACCAGCGTCACCACAGGATTGCGCGCGACACCGTCGCGGTGGAGATGCCCTTCGAAGCGGGTCGCCGATGCGAGGTCGAACGGAAGCCTCGACGGGAAGTACCACTCGGTGAAATCCAGTGGTGGCTCCGACAGATTCCGCGCCAGCTCCGCGATCGACGTCACCTCGCTCCCCCGATCGGTGTACCGCGCCTCGTCGGGTGACGACGCCCCAGTGCCCACCTCGTCGTAGTCGAGCCACCGGTAGACGACTCCCGGATCCGCGAACACCGCCGGCGACGCCTTGAGCGCATCGCCGAAGAATCCCGACCCGAGCACCTCCGGCGTGGCGGGAACAGGAAACAGCTTGTCGCGCACGGGCGCCCCGGTAATGAATCCGACGCTCACCTGCAGGAACCCCAGCGGTTGCGAATTGTCGTCGAGGATCGCGCCGAGCACCGCCTCGTTGGTCGCGTTCAACGTCCGCACATCCGGGTCGCCCGTCGCGAACATCGCGTAGTCCCCCGACAACAGAGTGCGCAACGTCCAGTCGATGTTCGGGTTGTCGGGCATGCGCGGGACAATGCCGTCGGTGCTGTCCGGGTCCAGTCGCGCGGCGAGTCCGGTGAGTGCGAGCAGATTCGTCGTCTCGGGATTGATGACCGTGGGAAGTGCCAGCACCGGCGATGCCGTCGAGATGGAGCCGAAGAACGCATCGAGTGGCGCCGAGACCGCTTCGGGCAGATCCGGGAGGGCACTCTGCCCGGGGGAGGGCGCTCCCGCCTCGATCACCGTATCGAGCGCAAAGTACCCGCCGCACTGGTTGTAACCGGCGTCGCCCGTGGTGGCGGGATCTCCGTCGAAGTCCCATTCCGCGAAGTAGCCGGTGATGAAACCACCGAGAGAATGTCCGCCGCACAACACTTTCCGTTTCCGCAGTTCCGGGTCGGAGAGTTCGTGACGCAGCAGGTCGTACTGGTCGCGCAGCGTCTGCTCGATGCCGACATGCGAGAGCCACGCGACGTCGGCGCCGCTCGCGTGGCCGGCGAATCGTCGCCCGTCCACTTCGGCACCGCGGAAGTAGTAGTCGGTCGCGGTATCGAGCGAACCCGTCCGCAGTGCCGCCCGGGTACCGGCGTGGTCCTCGAGGCAGTTCGATCGCCGGTCGAGTGCCCAGAACTCGATGTGGGCACCGCGAGTCGCGGCCGCGACGACGGTGTTGCGCGCGACGCTCTCGAATGCACCCGCTCCCTCGAAGATCCCCGGTTGGGCGACGAGGATCCGGTCGGCGTCGGCCGAACTCTCCGGTCCGTCGGCCGACCGCCACCGCAGATACGACAACCGGTCGCACGCGGCGGGTCGCGGTCCCGCTTCCGCCGGCAGCGGCGCGGGTATCGACACTACGGACCCGAGCACCTCGCCGGCCAGCGGCGCCGACGAGTCATACGGCATTTCGGTGCGTCCGCTCGTCTCCGCCGACACCACCGATGCCGTCAGGACACTTCCCATCACCGCCGCAGCCATCGCGGCGCCCATCATTGCGCGCATCCCATCCCCCGATCGGTTCGTGCGTATTGAACACCGTTGCGGGAGTCGGGTCTACGGAAACAACAGAAGAACGGACCCGTCGGAGTTCACCGACGGCCCTTCATCGTCCGCGCAAGGGAGAGACATGCGCAGAGCGACGGTCCCTGCCGTTCGGGGGAGGTGGCAGGGACCATCACTCGAAGAGTCGGGATCTTCGATCCTTCCGTTGCGGGTGAAATGTGAGGGTGACATCCTGACCTGGGCATTTCCGTAACTTCGGGTCACATCTTCCGTTCTGCTCCCGTCCCGGCGGCCCCAGGAGGGCATGGTGCTAGGGTCGCCCGTGACACGGGGTGCTCCGCACGAGCGGGGCTGAGATCACACCCGTCGAACCTGACCAGGTAATGCTGACGAAGGGATGTCCCGACATGACCACGCCTGTACCCACATCGATCCGTCCCCTGCCCGCGCAGTGAAGGCGCGGCGGACTCTCGCCGGACTGCTCACCCTCGTCGCCGCACTCTCCGCGGTCGTCGGGTGCTCGTCCGATTCCGGGAGCGACACCATCCGATTCGCGTTGGACTGGACGCCCAACACCAATCACACCGGCCTGTACGTGGCGCAGCAGGAAGGTCTGTTCGCCGATGCGGGTCTCGACGTCGAGATCCTGCCGTACAACAACGCGACCCCCGACACCCTCGTCGACGCGGGTAGCGCCGAGTTCGGAATCTCCACGCACGCCACATCGACCATCGCCAGAGCCGCCGGGTCCCGGACCGTCGCGGTCCTCGCACCGCTGCAGCACTGGGCGACGGGGATCGCCGTGCGGGCCGACAACGCCGAGATCACGCGGCCGGCGGATCTCGACGGCAAGACCTTCGCGGGCTTCGCCAACCCTGGTGAGGACGAGATGCTCGCCGAAGTGATCCGCAACGACGGTGGCCGCGGTGAGTTCGAGAACGTGACGCTCGGGACGTCGTCGTACGAGGCCGTCTACTCGTCGACCGCCGACTTCACCGTGTCGTACCTGGCGTGGGAGGGTCTCGAGGCCGAGCACCGCGGCCTGCCCATGCGGTACTTCGGCTTCACCGACTACGGCTTCCCCGACGCGTACGCGATCGTCGTCGACGGCAACGAGGACTGGATGACGGAGAACCCGGAGCAGGCACGCGCTTTCGTGCAGGCGCTGCACCAGGGTTACCGGATCGCCGCCGACGACCCCGATCGTGGAGCCCGGGCTCTGCTCGAGGCGAACCCCGGGGCCTTCCCCGACGAGGAACTCGTCTACGAGAGCCAGCGCATGCTCGCCGCCGAGTACATGCGTGACGCCTCCGGCGCCGTCGGAGTCCTCGACGCCGGGAAATGGTCGGGCTATGCCCGGTTCCTGTACGAGAACGGCGTGCTGTCCGGACCCGACGGCAGCCCGTTGACGACCGAGCCGGACTGGTCGACCTATGTCACCGATGACTACCTCGAAGACCGATAGCATCGGCCGCGCACGTCGGCTCCTTCCCGCGCTGCTCATCGCCGGGGCTCTGGTCGCGATCTGGCAGTCGTACGTCGTGGTGAGCGGTGTCCGCCCGCAGGTGTTGCCCTCCCCCGCACGCGTTCTCAGGCAGGGGTGGTCTCATCGCGTCGACATCGCCGGGCACGCCTGGTCCACTCTGCAGGTCACGATGGTCGGGTTCGCCGTGTCGCTGGCACTGGCGTGGGCCCTCGCGATCGTCGTAGACTTCTCGCCTTGGTTGCGGCGGGCCCTCGTGCCGTTGTTCGTGGTGTCGCAGACCCTGCCGATCATCGCGATCGCGCCGTTGATGATCATCTGGTTCGGTTTCGGACTGCTACCGAAGATCCTCGTCATCGCGCTGGTGACGTTCTTCCCCGTCGCGATCGGGCTGCTCGAAGGGTTCGCGGCGGCCGACCGGGAGGCGGGCGCGTTGCTACGCAGTATGGGCGCGTCGCGGTGGCAGCAGTTCCGTTACGTGCGCCTGCCATCCGCGCTCCCCCGCTTCTTCACCGCCCTGCGGATCGGCATCACCTACGCCGTCGTGGGTGCGGTGTTCGCCGAATACGTCGGCGCGACATCCGGTCTGGGCATCTACATGAGCACGCAGAAGAACTCGTTCCGCACCGATCTCGTGCTCGCTGCCGTAGTGGTGACCGCTGCTCTGTCACTCCTGCTGTACGCGCTGACGTTCGTCGTCGAACGGATGGTCGCGCCGTGGGCGCTCACGAGGGGTGAGAGATGAATGCGGTGACGGTGGCCTCGGTCCACAAGTCGTACGGCGACCGGGCGGTGATCGACGGCATCGACTGTGCTGTGGAGCCCGGCGAGTTCGTGTCCCTCATCGGGCCGAGTGGGTGCGGCAAGTCGACGCTGTTCTCGATCGTCGCGGGACTCGAGCAACCCGACACCGGAGAGGTTCTCGTCGGCGACTCCCCCGCGGCACCCGGGCAGGTCGCGCTGATGCCGCAGAAGGACCTGCTGTTCCCGTGGCGGACGGTGCTCGACAACTGCACACTCGGGCTCGAGGTGCAGGGTGTACAGCGATCCGACGCTCGTGCCCGCGCCCGCGAACTGCTGCCGACCTTCGGCCTGGCCGGCTTCGAGGACGCTGCCCCGCACCAACTGTCGGGCGGTATGCGTCAACGCGCGTCGCTCGCACGCACGGTGCTGCAGGGGCGCGACGTGCTCCTGCTCGACGAGCCGTTCGGCGCACTCGATTCGCTGACCCGCACCGAGATGCAACTGTGGTTGCAGCAGGTGTGGCAGCAGCATCGGTGGACGGTGCTGATGGTGACGCACGACGTCCGCGAGGCGGTGTTGCTGTCCGATCGGGTCGTCGTCCTCGGTCCGCGACCGACGCGGGTGCAGCACGAGGTGCGTGTGCACCTGCCCCGACCTCGAACCCTGGAGACGTGCGTGTCGAGCGAGTTCGTGGCGCTCGAACACGAGCTCATGGAGGTCCTGCACCGGTCACGACACGAGGAGCAGCAGAGGTTGCCCTCGGGATAGTCGCCGGCCGAACTGTTCGCCACCAGTGCATCCGCTACAAGATTCGCTATCCGCTACGGCAAATTCGCTGGTTGTCAGGATGTTCGTGAGACACCTGGCAATCAGCGCGGGGATCGGAACACACCCATGATCGACATCCCTGTTGGGCGGACCCGCACCGGCAAACGCGCGTTCTCCATCGCCTACAAGATCGAGTTCCTGCGACAGTGGGACCAATGCATCGAAGTCGGTGCCAAGACCCGTCTACTGCGCGAGACCAACCTCGACTACGCCACCATCACACGTTGGATCCACGCCCGGGATTCGGGAGACTTGGAAGCGTCGATGGTGACCGCAGCAGACAAGTCGAGGGACCGAGTGGACAGTCGAGACCGTGCGGAGCTGGCCAAACTCCGCAAAGAGAACGAACGCCTCCGCGAGAAGGTCGCCCAGGGCGACGCCGCCGTGGAAATCCTGGGAAAAGCATTCGAGCTCTTGCAAGGGATCACCAAGAGTTCGACCGACGAGGACCCGCAGATCCCGCCGTCGTTGATGAGTGCCCGCGAGTACGCGCAATGGCTCGAACGCCGAGGACTGTCCTGACCGACACCGTCACCGCGTTGGCCGCCGCCGGCGTGCCGATCGTGCGTGGCTGCGCATTGCTGGGGATCCCCCGGGCCCGCTACTACCGGGAGGTGCGCGGGTATCGGCACTATCGGCCGGTGTCCGATCCGATCCGGCAGCGGGACCGGCACCAACCGGCCGCGTTGTCACCGGCCGAGAAGGACACCATCGTCGAGGTGATCCTCGCCGAGGGGAACACCCATCTGTCTGTGTGCCAACTGTATTGGCGGTCCTTCGATGAGGGGCTGGTGGAGTGTTCCCAGTCGAGTTTCTATCGAGTGGCGCACTCGCAGAACCTGGTCGGGGACCGACGCCGCAGCCGCAGCGGCGGCCCGGGATCGGGGATCAGCCGCCGCAAACCGGTCGTTCCGGCTCCGGCGGTGGGCACATTGTGGTCGTGGGACATCACTGCGCTCAAGGGGCCACGCACCCAGGACCGGTATCTGCTGTATCTGGTGATCGATGTGTATTCGCGGTTCCCGGTGGCCTGGCGCATCGAGTACGCCGAGACCGCCGCCGCGGCGGTGGAAATGTTCACCGAAGCGTTCACCGCGTTCGGGGCACCGACGGTGCTGCACGCCGACAACGGGGCCTCGATGCGCTCGGGCGCACTGCTCGATGCGCTCGACGAGCAGCAGGTGCTGCCCTCGTACTCGCGGCCGCGGGTCAGTGACGACAATCCGTTTTCCGAGTCGTTGTTCAAGACCATCAAGTACGACCTGTCGTGTCCGCAACGGTTCGACAGCATCGACCATGCCCGGCGGTGGACCGAGGAATTCATGACCCGGTACGCCCTCGAACACCGCCACAGTGGGTTGGGTCGGCACACCCCCGCGTCGGTGTTCCTCGGCACCGCCGTCGAGGAACACCGCCGTCGGCAGGACCGACTCGACCGGATCCATGCCCGGCACCCGCAGCGGTTCCAGCGCCGGCCGCTGGCACCACCCCTACCTCGACCGACCGGAATCAACATCACCCATCTGTCTCAGACAGGTTGACAACTTCCGAATTGCTGTAGCGGATAGCGAGAGCGGTAGCGGATGCATCGGGGACGACCCCGGACCTGTGCCCCCAGTGGGACTCGAACCCACACTGTGCGGATTTTAAGTCCGCTGCCTCTGCCAATTGGGCTATAGGGGCGTGGGGATCACATTAGCGTTCACGACTGTCCACCACCGCGCCGGGGCGCGAGGTTCTTGAAGTACCGTGCGACGGGACGGCGTTCGTATCCTGTCCCCTCGTAGACGGAGGCCGGTACAGCCCGAGGACGGGACGCCACGCCCGGAGGGAGAGATCGAGTTCGTCACTTCGTCGTTCGGCCGTGCAAGGTTCGATCCTCATTGCTCCTCGACCTCCTCGGATCCGACTTCGAGTGTGCTCCTCGCCCGGGCTGTAACGCACCTCGATTTCCGGCCGACATCCTGCGGGGAGACAAGTACACAGCGGACAGCCGGGTGGTGAACCGGGCACGAAGAGAAGGACCATGGATGCGCTTCACGACCGCACGCCCACTGACCGGGCGACTCGCCACCGCAGTAGCCGTCATGGCCCTGGCAGCGACGCCGAGCCTGGTGGCCGCACCCTCCGCACAGGCCGAAGGCATCGTCTACCCCGCGTCCGTGAACGACTCCTTCTACAGCACCCCCGACGACATCGCCGATCGGCAGCCCGGTGACGTCCTCGCCGCGCGCGTCCTTCCGCCGCCGCTCGGATTTCCCGGCACCGACGCCGTCCAGTTGAAGTTCCGGTCGACGAACTCCGCAGGCGAACCGATCTCCGCAGTGACCACCGTGCTGTCCCCTCAGGGTGGGGCGCCGGGTCGTCCGCTCGTCTCGTACCAAGCCATCATCAACGCACTCGGGCTCGAATGCGCGCCGTCGACGGCGCTGTACGCACCGAACCCGCTGCGAGGGATCCGGGAGTCTCCCGGCCTGCTCATCGCGATCCAGCGCGGCTGGTCGCTGGCCGTTCCCGATCATCTCGGACCGAACAGCGCCTACGGCGCCGCGAAGGTCGGCGGGCAGATCACCCTCGACGGCATCCGGGCCGCGCAACGCTACGCACCGCTCGAACTCGCCGACAGTCCGGTCGGCATCGCCGGCTACTCCGGCGGCGGGATGGCGACAGCGATGGCCGCAGCACTCGCCCCGACCTACGCGCCCGAGATCCCGATCGTCGGCTCCGCCTACGGTGGCGTCCCGATGGACATCGGCGAGATGGCCCGGGAACTCGGCGAATCCGCGCATCCCGCCTTCGGATTGGCGATGGCGGCCGCCCTCGGCCTCGAACGTGAGTACCCGGACCGCATGCCGGTCAGCGAGCAGCTCAACGGTGCGGGGCGGGAACTGCGCGACCGCATCGCCAACGCGTGCACCAACGAAATCCTGCTCGCCGGTGCCGGTCGCAGCATGGCCGACGTCGCCGACGCGGCGGCGGGCCTTGCCCTGCTCGACAGCCCGACCGTGCAGGAGGTGCTGATGGAGAACAGCGTCGAGAAGGTCGCGACGGTGCCGAATGCCCCGGTGTACGAGTGGCATTCACCGACCGACGTGCTGATTCCTCTCGATGCGATCTCCACGACGCTGCGCAGGTACTGCGACGCCGGGGTGGCGGTGCGGACCGAACTCGTGCCGAGCCCGGATCACATCACTGCCGCCGTGATCGGCTTGCCGGGGGCGCTGGACTTCCTCGACGGCCGATTCGCCGGCGTTGCGCCGTCGTCGGACTGCGGGATGGTATGAACACCGCTCGGAGCGTGACTGGACGACAATTCCGTCGGACGTTCGCGGTCGGCGGCATGTCGCTTGCCCTGCTCGCGGTTCTTCCGGGCACGGCGTCCGCGCACCACCAGGAGTTCGTTCCCCTGCCGACCACATACTCGTTGGGGCGGGACCACTCGGTACCGTGCAGCGGGCAGCTGACCGGCCACGTGTTCGCCCCGCACCATCGACCGGGAACGATCCTCATCGATCTGTCCTGGTCGACGTTCTTGGGCGGTTCGTGCACCATCACCGCATTCGTCAACCACTGGGGAAGCAAGAGGAACGGCGTACGCGCCCTCGAGCTGACGTCGGCTCCCGGCGAACCCGGACACGCTCCCAGCGGACAGATCAGTATCGACATCGGTTCCGGCGATGCGGGAATGACAGTGACCACGGACGGCCTCAACACGACCTATCTCGACCCCGCCCGGTTCACCACTCGTTTCACGGTGCCCTGACGGGATTTCCGGTCGTCACAATCGTTTCCGCTCGATCCGGCCAGGACATGCATCAGGCCCGCCTCGAATGACGAGGCGGGCCTGATGGTGTCTCGGATCCCCTGGGGGACGGGAGATCGAATCAGATCACGGTGATACCGGTGGCCTGGGGACCCTCGGCACCCTGGCCGATCTCGAAGCGCACGCGCTGGTTCTCGTCCAGGCTGCGGTAGCCGCCCGACTGGATCTCCGAGTAGTGCGGATCAAAGAACTAGCGGGCGACGGACAGGGCGATGCCGTCGAGGATGTCGTGCTCGCTCACGACCAGCTCGGTGATGCCGGCTCGGCGGCCGAGTTCCTCGGCGAGGACCGTGGTGATGATCGAGCCGCCGCCGATGACGTCGACGCGGCCGGGATGCATCGGGCCGAGCGCCGCGCGCTTCTCGCGGGTCGCGGCGACGAGACCGTCGCACACCTCGCGCAGGCGGTCGAACGGCACCGACGACAAGTGGATCTTCTCGGAGTCGTACTCGTCGAGTTCGAGGGCGAGCGCGGCGAGGGTGGTCATGGTGCCCGCGACACCCACCCAGGTGTGCGCCTGCTCGACCGGCACCCGCTCGAGCGCTTCGCGGATCTTGTCCGCCGCGACCTCCCGTGCCGCAGCGACCTGCGCGGCGGTCGGCGGGGCGTCGTGCAGGCACCGTTCGGTCAGCCGGACGCAGCCGATGTCGGTGGAGTAGGCGGCGTGCACACCGTCGGCGTCGCCGAGCACGACCTCGGTGGATCCGCCACCGAGATCGACGACGACGAAAGGCCCACGCGCGGAGTCGAGTTCGCCGACCGAACCAGCGAAGGACAGACGCGCCTCCTCGTCGCCGGTGATGACCTCTGCCTCGGCTCCGGGGATCACGGCACCGAGCACCTCGCGGGTCATCGCGAAGAAGTCCTCACGGTTGCTCGCGTCGCGCGTGGCCGAGGTGGCAACCATGCGAACGGCGGTGGCGCCGGTCTCGCGGATCAGGTCGGCGTACTCCACCAGCGCGACCCGCGTGCGTTCGATCGCCTCGGGTGCGAGACGACCGGTGGCGTCGACGCCCTGCCCGAGCCGCACGACCTTCATGAGGCGGGTGACGTCGGTGAGGGTGCCGTCCTTCGCGATGTCGGCGATCAGAAGGCGGATGGAGTTGGTGCCGCAGTCGATTCCCGCGACCCTCACTGTTCTTCTCCGCGCAGCTCGGCGTAGGTGGGCCAGTCGGCGGGGATCGCCGTGCCACGCAGACCGGCGTCGGCGGCGAGGGCTACGGATTCGTCGCCGAGCGGGTTGACGCCCGGTCCCTTCGCGAGCGAATGGGCGATCAGCACGTGCAGACACTTGACGCGTTCGGGCATGCCGCCGCCGGTGAAGTCGGTGCCGAGCGACTCGATCGCGTCGCGTTCGGCCAGGTACGACTCGTGGGCGCGCAGGTAGCCCGCAGCAAGTTCCTCGTCGGTGCCGAGGCGCTCGGTCATCTCCTTCATGACCCCGGCGGATTCCTGCCGGCTCGCTTCGGCTGTGAGGCGCGGGTCGGTGAGGTAGTACAGCGTCGGGAAGGGCGTGCCGTCGGGCAGCTTGGGCGCGGTCTTCACCACTCCGGGCGCACCGTCGGGGCAACGGTAGGCGATGGCCAGGACGCCGCGGGGTTCGCGCCCGAGCTGGGCGGCGACGGCGTCGAGGTCTTCTTGCGTGACGTGATCGGTCACCCGGGAACATCTCCTGGTTCTGGGGGTGCCACAGGCATCTGCTGGGGCACGGGTTCGGGCTCGGGTTCGGGTGCCGGTTCGGACACCGACAACCACAGGTCGCTGTACCAGGCGCCGGTCGTCGGCCGCTCGGGTTCGCGTTGCTCGCGTTCGGGTGGGGCGTCGCCCGGCAGTTGTACCTGGTAGGGAATGTCGCCGGGGACGACGAACCGCAGTCGCTCGCGGGCCTGGGCGCGGACCCAGGCCGGATCCTCCATGCGGGCCTTCTGCTCTTCGAGGGCCGCGATCTCCTGTTCGAGCTGCACGCGTTCGGCGGCGAGCTGCTCGGCTTCGGAACGCTGGCTCACGTAGGTGCGCAGCGGCACCGCGAGGGTGAGGGCGAGACCGCACACGACGAGGGCGAGCACCACGGCGCGGCCGGTGGACAGGCCCAGGACGGTGCGTTCGGTGCGGGGGCGGCGGGAGTCGCGGGGGGCGCCGACCCGGGGGGGGCGGGCTCGCCCCGAACCACCGGGCCGGCCGCGGCCGGGCGACGAATGAACGGGGTCCTCGCGGCCGGCCGGCCGCGCACCCGCGTTCTCGGCCGAGTGTTCGGCCGGGGCGGTAGATCCCGTGGGCCGGACCCGGCCCGGACGCCGGACGCCCGACACACCCTCGGTGCGGGTGCGCCTCGCGCCGGGACGGGATCTACCGCGTTGACTCATGCCGGCGATCAGCCCTCGACGGAGAACCGCGGGAAGGCGAGCTCGCCGGCGTAACGAGCGACGTCACCGAGGGACTCCTCGATGCGCAGCAGCTGGTTGTACTTGGCGACACGCTCGGAGCGGGCGGGCGCGCCGGTCTTGATCTGTCCGCTGCCGACGGCGACGGCGAGATCGGCGATGGTGGTGTCCTCGGTCTCGCCGGACCGGTGGCTCATCATCGTCTTGTAGCCGTTGCGGTGTGCGAGGTCGACGGCGTCGAGGGTCTCGGTGAGGGTGCCGATCTGGTTGACCTTCACGAGCAGCGCGTTCGCGGCGCCCTTGACGATGCCGTCCTCGAGGCGCTCCGGGTTGGTGACGAACAGGTCGTCGCCGACGAGCTGGATCCTGTCGCCGATCTCCTCGGTGAGCGCGACCCAGCCCTCCCAGTCGTCCTCGCTGAGCGGATCCTCGATGGAGACCAGCGGGTACTGGCCGAGCAGCTCGGCGTAGAAGGCGCCCATCTCGGCGGCCGTGCGGTTCTGGCCCTCGAACTTGTAGCCGGTGCCCTCGGTGTAGAACTCGGTGGCCGCGACGTCCAGCGCGAGCGCGACATCGCTGCCCAGCTTCAGGCCGGTCTTGGAGATCGCCTCGCTGATCAGGTCGAGCGCGGCCTTGGTGCCCGCGACGTCGGGAGCGAAGCCGCCCTCGTCGCCAAGGCCGGTGGCCAGGCCCTTGCTCTTGAGCACGGACTTGAGGGAGTGGTAGACCTCGGCACCCCAGCGGAGGGATTCCTTGAAGGTCGGGGCGCCGATCGGGGCGACCATGAACTCCTGGACGTCGACGCCCGTGTCGGCGTGGGCGCCGCCGTTGAGGATGTTCATCATCGGAACGGGAAGGATGTGGGCGTTCGGGCCGCCGACGTAGCGGAACAGCTCGAGTCCGGACGACTCCGCGCCGGCCTTCGCGACGGCGAGCGACGCGCCGAGCAGGGCGTTCGCGCCGAGACGGCCCTTGTCGGGGGTGCCGTCGGCGTCGAGGAGTGCCTGGTCGACGGTGCGCTGCTCGGTGGCGTCGAGGCCGATGATGGCCGGGCCGATCTCGGCGAGAACCGCCTCGACGGCCTTCTCGACACCCTTGCCGAGGTAACGCTCGCCGCCGTCACGCAGCTCGACGGCCTCGTGCTCGCCGGTGGAGGCGCCCGACGGCACTGCAGCGCGGGCGAAACTTCCGTCCTCGAGCAGCACCTCGACCTCGACCGTGGGGTTGCCACGGGAGTCGAGGATTTCGCGGGCTCCTACCTGCTCAATGATGGCCACTGGCTGATTCTCCTTCGATGGACTGTCACGCTGCGGTGTCTGCACGCTGGGGACAGCCTAACGGTCGCGACCTGCGTGTGAGGCACAGGCGCGCTCGAGGCCCGGCGCGGTGCCGTCTACGGCCGCACTCCCACGCCGTAGGCGGCGGCGCGGTCGCGGACGAGCATCAGGTATTCGGTGGAGCGGTTGTAAGCCATCAGGGCGTTCGTCCAGCCCTCCGCGGTGGTCAGGTCGCCTCCGCGGTCGCACAGATAGCGGCCTGCGGTCAGGGCCGCGTCGTCGATGTTGTCGGGGTCGGCGATGCCGTCGCCGTTCGCGTCGACACCCCACCGTTCCCAGGTCTCGGGGATGAACTGCATCGGCCCGACCGCCCGGTCGAGCACCGGGTCGCCGTCGAGGCGGCCACCGTCGGTGTCGCGGATCTCGGCGTTGCCCCGGGTGCCGTCGAGCGGGACACCCCGGATGGGCGGTGAGACGCTGCCGTCGGATCCGAGGGAGGCGCCGCCGAACCGTCCGTGGCTGCTCTCCACGTTGCCGATGCCGGCGAGGGTCGTCCACGACAGGCCGCAGTCGGGGGTGCCGACGGCCAGGACGGCCGCCGCGTGCCCGTACGCCTCGAGTGCGGTGGTGGGGATGCCCAGCTCCCGCGATTGGGGTTCGGCCCAGGCGGCGAGCTGCGCGGCTGTGCGGCCGGGACCGTTCACGTCGATGGGCGGAACGGGCAGACCGGGTGCCGGCGGGACGCCGTCGGGGATCTCGACGGACGGTCGCGGGGGTGAGTGCAGAGCGGACTCGACCGCCACGAAGACGACGGCGACGAGTGCACTGAGCAGGACCACCGGCCACAGCCAGCGTCGGGGTTCTCGATCGGACGGCCCCCCTCCATATTCCATACGGGACGAAAACCCCTTGTAGACGAACCGGCAGACGCACCGGCGCCGACGATCCCGCCTGATCGTCGGTGCCGGTCTCGGAGGGTGGAATCCGCGAGGGGTCGGACTCCACCGTTGTCTCTGACTCTGTCTCTACTGTCTCGACAGCGGTCTCCCTCAATATGCGCCGTCCCCGCTGAGAACGGCCCGGATCGTGCGGCGCAGGATCGACAGGTCGAGCATGAAGGTCCAGTTCTCGACGTACCGCAGATCGGCCCGTACCGACTCGTCCCAGGACAGATTGCTGCGTCCGCTGACCTGCCACAGTCCCGTCACACCCGGTTTGACGAACAACCGCCGCGCCGCGCCGTCCTCTCCGTACCGGGCGACCTCGCATTCGAGCGGTGGGCGCGGGCCGACGAGCGACATGTCGCCCTTGACCACGTTGAACAGTTGCGGCAGTTCGTCGAGCGAGTACCGCCGGATGAAGCGGCCGACCCTGGTGACCCGCGGGTCCTCGCGGACCTTGAACAGCACTCCGGCACCGATGTCGTGATCGGCGATGTCGTCCTTGTGCTCGTCGGCGCCGACGACCATGCTGCGGAACTTGTACATCGTGAACGGGGTTCCGCCGCGTCCCACCCGTTGCTGACGGAAGAGGATCGGTCCTCTGCTGCCGACCTTGATCGCGACCGCGACGGCGAGCAGTGCCGGCGCGATCACCATCAGGATCAGCACCGCGAGGACCCGATCGAAGACGTTCTTCACGATCCAGGCCGGGCCGCTGTAGCTGGGGGCGCTCATCTGCAACAGGGGCAGCCCCTCGAGCGGGGAGATGTGCAGGCGCGGGCCGACGACGTCCATGAGCACAGGGGCGATGAGGAGCTCGGCACCGATCTTCTCGAGGTCCCAGCTGAGTCTGCGTGTCCGCGCGTGCGGCCACCGACCGGAGGGCAGGAGTGCGACGGCCTCGAAGTTGTGCTGCTCGGCGACGGCCAGGACGTTACTTCCGGCTCGAACCGCTCGCGCGTACCTCCCGCCTGGAGCTGTTGCGCTTCCTCCTGCAGTGCCGCGAGGACGGTCTGTCGGTGGTCGGCTACGGTGCACCCGGCAAGGGCAACACCCTGCTGAACTACTGCGGAATCCGACCGGACCTGTTGTCCTACACCGTCGACCGGAATCCGTACAAGCACGGACGCTTCACCCCGGGGACCCGGATCCCCATCGAGCCCGTCGAGCGGATCGCCCAGGACCGGCCGGACATCGTCCTCGCACTGCCCTGGAACCTCGAACCCGAGCTGACCCGCCAGCTCGCCTACATCGCGGACTGGGGCGGACATCTCGTCTTCCCCCTCCCCACCATCCACACGGCCATCGGTGAACCCGAACTGTCCTGGAGGACCACATCATGAAGGTTGTACTGTTCTGCGGCGGTTACGGCATGCGCATGCGCAACGATCGCAACGACCAGATCCCCAAGCCCATGCAGATGGTCGGTCCGCGCCCCATCCTGTGGCACATCATGCGCTACTACGCGCACTTCGGGCACAAGGAGTTCATCCTCTGCCTCGGCTACGGCGCATCCAAGATCAAGGAGTTCTTCCTCGACTACCACGAGGAACAGTCCAACGACTTCGTCCTGCACGGCAACCGGGTCGACTGCCTCAGCACCGACATCAGCGACTGGAAGATCACCTTCGTCGACACCGGACTCGAATCGGCGATCGGCGAACGCCTGCGCCGCGTCCGCCGATATCTCGACGGCGACGAGCACTTCCTCGCGAACTACGCGGACGTGCTGACCGATGCCCCGCTCGACGACATGATCGAGGCGTTCCACACGTCCGGGGCCACGGCCTCCATGCTCGTCGTGCCCCCGCAGTCGTCCTTCCACTGCGTCGACGTCGCGGAGAACGGCGAGATCAAGGAGATCACCCCGGTCAGCAACTTCCCCATCTGGGAGAACGGCGGATATTTCGTCCTGAACCAGGCAATCTTCGACCTGTTGCCACCCGGCGGCGACCTCGTCGCCGACGTGTGCGGACCGCTCGCAGGCCAGGGGAAACTGTTCGGCTATCGCCACTTCGGGTTCTGGAAGCCGGCCGACACCTTCAAGGAACGCGCCGAACTCGACGACAACTTCGCACGCGGTATCCATCCGTGGACGGTGTGGGAGACACCGGCGGTGACCTCGTGAACCTCATGACCGCCGACGATCCCGGGAGAGATTGACATGCGCGTACTCGTCACAGGGCACAAGGGATATCTCGGATCCGTCATGGTGCCCGAACTGCTCGCCCGCGGTCACGAGGTCGTCGGTCTCGACACGGGACTCTTCGCGGAATGCACTCTCGGCACGGCACCGCAGGATCCGCCCGGCATGACCGTCGACATCCGCGATGTGGGAACCGAGCACCTCACCGGGTTCGACGCCGTCGTCCACCTGGCGGCGTTGTCGAACGACCCGCTCGGTGCGTTCGCACCCGAGATCACCTACGACATCAACCATCTCGGATCCGTCCACCTCGCCAGGTGCGCGAAGGAGGCCGGTGTGCGCCGGTTCCTCTACGCGTCGACCTGTTCGGTGTACGGAAGTGCGGGCGACGATCTCGTGGACGAGAGTGCTCCGCTCCGGCCGCTCACGCCCTACGCCGTGAGCAAGGTCCGGGTCGAGGACGACGTGGCGGCCCTGGCCGATTCGGGCTTCTGTCCCGTCTTCCTCCGCAACGCCACAGCCTTCGGATACTCGCCACGGCTCCGCGCGGACATCGTCGTGAACAATCTCGTCGGCACCGCGGTGCTCACCGGCGAGGTGCGCGTGCTGTCGGACGGCACCCCGTGGCGTCCCCTCGTTCACGCGAAGGACATCGCCCTCGCGTTCGCGTGTGCCCTCACCGCACCGGAGAGCGATGTGCACTGCGCCGCCTTCAATGTCGGCACCGAATCCAACAACGTCCGCGTACGCGACATCGCCGAGTCCGTCACCCGCGCGGTCCCCGGGTCGTTCGTCTCCATCACCGGCGAGACCGGTCCCGACCCACGCTCGTATCGTGTGGACTTCTCGGCTATCCGCCACGCCATGCCGGCCTTCGTTCCGTCGTGGAGTGTCGACGCAGGCGCTGCCGAACTGTTCCGTCACTTCGTCGCCGACGGCCTCACGAAGGAGGACTTCACCCAGCGCTTCACGCGTCTGGCACATCTGCGGCGGCTGTCCGATGCGGGACGCCTCGACCCGACGCTGCGGCCACGGCCGGCGGGCGTGTTCCGCGAATGAACAGGTGCCGCGCGTGCGGCCACGATCGCCTCGAGCGAGTCCTCGATCTCGGAGCGGTCCCGCCCGCCGATTACTTTCCACCCGGGGACTCGCCTCCTTTCCCCGCCGAATCAGCCCACGAACTGGCGATGGTTCTGTGTACCGGCTGCGGACTGGCGCAGCTGGCGGACGACGACACCGTCCCGGACGAACCCCGCGGCATCGAGCCGGAGGCGCTGCGCGAGCAGGCCCGCGAGGCCGTCGAGGTCGTCGAGCGGGCGGGCCGGCTGAAGGGCCGCACGGTGATCGAGTTCGGCAGTCCGCACGGCGGCACCTGGCTCCCCCTGCTGATCGAACGCGGTTTCCAGCCCGCCTTCCCCGGGGCCGCCGCGCCCCTGGTCCTCGACAGCTTCGGCATCATGCACGAAGCCGATCAGCGCGCGGCATTCCTCAAACGCGCGGCGGCGCTCTCCCCCGACGGTGTGCTGCTGCTCCAGTTCCACACCCTCTCCGCCATCGTGTCGCAGGGCCAGTGGAACGCCCTGCGGCACGGTCATTTCGCGTACTACTCACTGACCGCACTGCGGCGACTGCTCGAGGACGTGGGACTGCACATCTCCGAGGCCTGGACCTTCGACCTCTACGGCGGCACCGTGCTGGTCGCTGCCGAACGGGATCCGTGGACGAATGCGGGACTGAGTGCACGCCGGATCCTCGCCGCCGAACGGGCGACCGGCATCACGAGCGCTGCGACACTCCGCACCCTGCAACGGCAGGCCGACCGCCAGGTGGACGAACTGGTCTCCTGGCTGCGCAAGTCGGCCGCCGAACACCGACGGGTCTTCGCCTACGGCGCGGCTTCCCGGGCCGTGGCACTGTTCGCTCGTGCGGGTGTCGACCGCTCCGTCATGGAGGCCGTCGCCGACGGCTCACCGGCGAAGGCCGGACGGCGAATGCCGGGAACGGACGTCCCGATCGTCGACCTCACCGCTCTGCGCGATGCATCCCCCGATTGCATCCTGCTCACCATCCCCGATCTGCTCCCCGAAGTGCGGGCGCAGTTCCCGGAGTTCGAGGGCCGCTGGTGTATTCCACCCGACAGCCGGCACGGGGTCCGGTGGGTCGGGTGAGACACATTCAGGCGCGGTGCTCGTCTGCGGGTCCCCCGCGGTGCTCGTCTGCGGGTCCCCCGCGGTGCTCGCCGGCGGGTGCCCAGTAGCGACGCCACGCATCCTCGTCGAGCCCGCCGTGCGGAACTCCGTCGGTGTGCGCGGCCTTCTCCGCCGCCCGGATCGATCCGGCGAACGCGAGAATCGCCGATCGGAGCGTCGACTCCGTGTCGCCCGTGCCTGTGATCCGGACGACCCGCAACGTCTCGGGCACCAGGTCCTCCGGGAAACCCGCTCGCATCGCGCGTTCGATCACCTTGTCGGCCAGGGAGAGTGCGGGCTGCGCCATCGCGATCCCGTCGAGGCACGACGTGCGTGCCTTCTCCGTCTTCTTCGCGATCTCCCACGCCGCTTCCTGCTCCGTGACGTCGAGCGGACCGGTGTGCCCGTTGGTCAGGTGCGGGCTGCGCGCGGCCAGCTTGGCGACGAGCGTCGCCGCCACGTCGTCGACCGTGAACTGCCCGTTCGCCTCGGCGATCCGGGAGTGGAACAGCACCTGCAGCAGCAGGTCGCCGAGTTCTTCGCGGAGTTCGTCCGGATCACCCGACTCGACGGCGTCGAGAACCTCGTAGGTCTCCTCGATCAGATAGCGGCGCAGACTCTCGTGGGTCTGGGTGACCTCCCATCCCCCGAACGACCACAGTCTGTCCATCACGGCCGCCGCCTCGGCGAGAGCGGTGTAGTCGGTCATGCATTCACCGTCGCCGCGCTGTTCAGGTCCACCGAGCCTTGCGGCTTGCCGTCGAGGGCGAGCAGGAAGTCGGCGATGTACTGCAGCAGCGCCACGTCGCGCACCCGATCCGATCCGACCCCGCCGGTCCGCGGGATCGGCAGCTGCACGAGACCGCTCGTCGCGCGGTACTGCGCTCCCGGGTACAACCGCTTGAGCCGCATCTGCTTCGAGTCGGGCAGCTCCATCGGCGAGATCCGGATCTGGGTGCCGGTGACCGCGACCTCCTCGAGGCCGTACTCGCGGCACAGCAACCGCACCCGGCCGACGGACACGAGCCGCTGCACCTCATCGGGCAGCGGACCGTAACGGTCGACGAGTTCGTCGACGACCGTGGCGATCGCGGCGTCGTCGTTCGCGGCGGCGAGCTTGCGGTACGCCTCGAGGCGCAGCCGGTCGGATGCGACGTAGTCGGCCGGGATGTGCGCGTCGACGGGAAGGTCGATCCGCACCTCCTTGGGCGTTTCGTCGGTGGTGACCGTGCGGCCGTCGGCCGCGGCCCGGTATGCCTCGACGGCCTCGCCGACGAGCCGCACGTACAGGTCGAAGCCCACGCCGGCGACGTGGCCGGACTGTTCGGCACCGAGAACGTTACCGGCGCCGCGGATCTCGAGGTCCTTCATGGCCACGGCCATACCCGCGCCGAGATCGGAGTTCTGCGAGATCGTGGCGAGTCGGTCGTAGGCGGTCTCCGTCAGCGGCTTCTCCGCCGGGTACAGGAAGTACGCGTAGCCGCGCTCACGCGAACGCCCGACGCGGCCGCGCAACTGGTGCAGCTGCGACAGACCGAGCGAATCCGCACGTTCGACGATGAGCGTGTTGGCGTTCGAGATGTCGAGGCCGGTCTCGACGATCGTCGTGCACACCAGCACGTCGAACTCGCGCTGCCAGAAGCCCTGCACCGTCTTCTCGAGCGTCTCCTCGTTCATCTGCCCGTGCGCGACCGCGACCCGCGCCTCGGGGACGAGATCGCGGAGTCGCTTGGCGGCCTTGTCGATCGAGCTCACCCGGTTGTGGACGTAGAAGACCTGGCCGTCGCGCAGCAGCTCTCGGCGGATCGCCGCGGCGACCTGCTTGTCGTTGTAGGCACCCACATAGGTGAGGATCGGGTGCCGCTCCTCGGGCGGGGTGAGGATGGTCGACATCTCGCGGATCCCGGCCATGCTCATCTCGAGGGTTCGCGGAATCGGTGTGGCCGACATCGTGAGCACGTCGACGTGCGTGCGCAGCGCCTTGATGTGTTCCTTGTGCTCGACGCCGAAACGCTGCTCCTCGTCGACGATCACGAGACCGAGGTCCTTCCAGCGGATCCCGGTCTGGAGCAGGCGGTGGGTGCCGACGACGATGTCGACGGTGCCGTCGGCCATGCCCTCGGTGATCGCGCGCGAATCGGATGCGTCGGTGAACCGGCTCAGCCCCTTCACCGTCACGGGGAAAGCCGCCATCCGCTCGGTGAAGGTCTGCAGGTGCTGCTGCGCGAGCAGGGTCGTGGGGACGAGCACCGCGACCTGCTTGCCGTCCTGCACGGCCTTGAAGGCCGCACGCACCGCGATCTCGGTCTTGCCGTAGCCGACGTCGCCGATCACGACGCGGTCCATCGGCACCGCCTTCTCCATGTCGGCCTTGACCTCGGAGATCACCGTGAGCTGGTCCTGTGTCTCCGTGAAGGGGAAGGCGTCCTCCATCTCCTTCTGCCACGGCGAGTCGGGCGCGAAGGCATGGCCGGGCGAGGCCTGCCGCGCCGCGTACAGCCGCACGAGCTCGCCCGCGATCTCGCGAACCGCCTTGCGCGCCTTGCGCTTGGTGTTGGCCCAGTCGGATCCGCCGAGCTTGCTGACGGACGGCAGCTCACCGCCGACGTACCGAGAGAGCTGGTCGAGCTGCTCCATCGGCACGAACAGCTTGTCGCCGGGCTGGCCCCGCTTGCCGGGCGCGTACTCGATGACGAGATACTCGCGGCGGGCACCACCGACCGTGCGCTCGACCATCTCGACGAACTTGCCGATGCCGTGCTGGTCGTGGACGACGAAGTCACCGGCGTTCAGGGCGAGCGGGTCGACCTGGTTGCGACGCTTGACTGGAGTCTTGCGGCCCTCGGTGACCACGCGGTTACCGGTGAGGTCGGCCTCGGTGACGACCACCAGCCCCGGCACCACGTTGTCGTCGTTGCCGGGGAGGACGACGCCCTCGTGCAGGCAACCGCGCATGACGCCGACCTGCCCGCGCACCGGTTCGGTGCCCGGTTCGAGCTTCGCGGCGGGGACCTCGTTCTCCTTCAGCCGCTCGAGGATGCGCTGTCCGGTGCCCGCACCGGCGACGACGATCACCGCGCGGCCCCCCGCGGTGACGTGGGCGCGCAGGTTCACGAACAGCATCGACAGCAGGTCCTCGGAGCCGCGGACCTCGGGGGCCGGCTGCACGTCGAGGACGAGTTCGGTGTCGGCACCGGAGGCGAGCGGGCTGAGCGTCCACCACGGTCTGCCCGCGGCCTGCGCGGCCTCGCGCACCTGACGCAGCGACCGGTAGGCCGACGCGCCGAGATCGAGCTTCCGGCCGTCCACCCCGTTGAGGTTCGAGGTGTCGAGCGGCGCCGCACCACCGATCGAGGCGGCCGTCCACGACGCCTCGAGGAACTCCTGCCCGGTGCGGGCGAGATCGCTCGCACGGGTGCGGACCTTCTCCGGGTCGCAGATCAGCACGTGCGCCCCGGCGGGCAGAACGTCGGTGAGCAACTGCAACTCGCCGGGCTGCAGCACCGGCAGCAACGCTTCCATGCCCTCGACGGGGATGCCGCCGGCCATCTTGTCGAGCATCTCGACGAGCGCCGCATCGGCCGGGTTGTCCTCGGCGAGCTGCGCGGCGCGGGCCTTGACCTCGTCGGTGAGCAGCAGTTCGCGGCACGGCGGCGCGACGAGCACCGGCACGTCGACCTCGGAGATCGAACGCTGGTCGGCGACGGAGAAGCAGCGAAGTTCGGTGACCTCGTCGCCCCAGAACTCGACGCGGACCGGATGGTCGGCGGTGGGCGGGAAGACGTCGAGGATGCCGCCGCGCACCGCGAACTCACCGCGCTTGCCGACCATGTCGACGCGGGTGTACGCCAGTTCGACGAGCCGCTCGACGAGTTCCTCGAAGTCGTGTTCGGTGCCGACCCGCAGCGTGACGGGGTCGATCTCGCCGAGTCCGGGAGCCATCGGCTGCACCAGCGACCGCACGGTGGCGACGACGACCCGCAGTGCGGGCCCGAGATCGCGATCGTCGGGACGCGCGAGGCGACGCAGGACGTGCAGGCGACGGCCGACCGTGTCGGCGCTCGGCGACAGGCGCTCGTGCGGCAAGGTCTCCCACGAGGGGAACTGCGTGACGCCCTCGCCGAACATCTCGGTGAGTTCGGCGGTGAGATCGTCGGCCTCGCGTCCGGTGGCGGTGACCACGAGCAGAGGTGTCTTCTCGGCCAGCGCCGCCGCGACGAACGGCCGCGCGGCGGGTGGGGCGACGATCTCCTGTTCGGCGGAACCGGCGAGCTCGCCGATCCTGCGCAGTCTGTCGTCGGCCAGCGCGATCCGCGCCAATCCGGACAGTGGGACAGCGGCCGGGGGCACAGCAGACAAGGAAGGCGCTCCTGAGTGTGGGACGAGAACCTTGTCGAGTCTATTCCGCTGTTCCCCGCGCGTCACCGCGCCGGGGGCGTGAAACGCGCTACCGCGCCGGGGCGTGAAACGCGCTACCGCGCCGGGGGCGTGAAACGCGCTACCGCGCCGGGGGCGCGAGGAGGTCGGCGCTGTTTGCACCGAGGTCGCGCGCGGCCCACTCGGCCAGCCGTGCGAACAGTTCGTCGTCGTCCGCCTCGCGCCGGGTGTCATCGTCGGCGAGCCAGCGACGGCGCACCATTCTCAGCAGTGCCGCGCGGGTGCGGACGGGATCGGCGTCGAGCGCGAAGGTGACGAAAGCGTCGGGTGTCCACGCTTCGATACCCGATCGTTCCAGTGCCCCGGTGAGCTCGGGGTCGGCGGTGACGACGGCGTCGGCGTGGCACAGCAGCGCCACCGAGGTCACGTGTGCCTCCCTCGGTCCCGTCACGTGCGGCACCTCGCGGAGCACGGTGGTGGGCCAGACCACCCGGGCGTCGGGGAAGGCGCGGTCGAGTTCGGCGAAGAGGAAGTCGCGGGCGGGACGCAGCAGTTCCTGCGGCAGTCGGCGGTCCACTTCCGCGATGATTCCGTCGCTCCAGAAGGGTTGGTAGAGGCCGTCTTCGGTAAGGGCGAGCGCCACATCGCGCAGGCGGGGCGGGCGAGGACCGTCGCATCGAGCACCACTCGAACCGGCATCGTCACCCTTCGTCGAACCGTCGGAACGGACCGTACCGTGCTGCCGCGGCGGGCCGCGGCATGCTGTCAGAACGGGTCGTACAGTCCTTCGCGCCGCGTGAGATCGGCGAGTCCGTCGAGGACGGTCGTGACCACCTCCGCCTGCTGCTTCGCGAGGTCGAGGACGTCGGAGCGCAACACCCGCCGGTGCAGGCCGTGGAAGTCGGCGGAGAGTGCGCCCGTGTCGACCAGGCGCGCGACGTGCCGGCGGGAGCAGCCGAGGACGTCGGCGGCCTGGGCGATGGTGAGCAACGACGGCACGACACCGATCGTCACGGCGGTGTCGGACCCGAACCGGTCGAGCAGCCCCGCCAGCGCCGCGGGGGCCTCCTCGGCGGAGAACGGCCCGAAGGTCACGACTGCAGCCGCAGACGGCGCTCCACGAACTGCCGGAAGTATTCGAGCTTGTTCGCCGGCACCAGCGCGGGCAGGATCATCTGCCACATCGCACCGGTCTGCTCTGCGAGCCGTTCGGTCGCCTTGAGAGCGTTCGCCATGATCCGGGCGCCCATCGCCTGTTCGAGCAGCAGCAGGGAGACCGCGTGGACGTCGACGTCCTCGACGAGGTCGCCCTCGTCGGCGGCCCGGGCCGCGAGCTCCTGCAGGTTGTTCTGCCAGATCTCGTAGGGCCGGTGCTCGGTGCCCTGGTAGTCGCCGATCTCGACCAGCAGCCGGAACATCGCCCGCACCACGGAATCGGTCTCGGACATGTCGACGTGCAGGACCGACAGGTCGATCAGTGTCTCGAGCGCCGGGGAACGGCGGTCCATCTTGGACTCGGCGGCGGCCTCGAAGCGGAGATAGCCGGAGTCGATCACCCCGCGCGCCAGTTCTTCCTTCGAACCGAAGTGGAAGTACAGCGCACCCTTGGTGACGCCGGCCTCCTCGATGATGTCGCCCAGGTTCGCGTCCGCGTACCCGTCGCGCACGAAGATCGTCGCTGCGCCCTGCAGCACCGATTCGCGTGTCACCTCTGCGCGTACTTGTCGTCCCACCACAGCCTGCCTTCTCACGGGTATCCCAACGATAACGCCGCTTACCTGAAAGTAGAGAGCAGACGGTCCCGGAAACGAGAGGACTATTCGGAAACCGGGGGTTCCCCGAGCTTCGGGTCCGCTTCCAGACCGATGAGGCCGTTCCAGCACAGGTTCACGAGGTGGGCCGCGACGTCCTCCTTCGACGGAGTGCGGCGGTCGAGCCACCACGTCGCGGTGGTGGCGACCATGCCGACGAGAGCCTGGGCGTAGAGCGGAGCGAACTCCGGGTTGAGCCCCCGCCGGGAGAAGTCGCCGGTCAACAGCTTCCCCACCTGACGCATCGCCTCGTTGAGCAGACTCGAATAGGTGCCTTCCTCGGCGGACATCGGCGAGTCGCGCACGAGGATGCGGAAGCCGTCGGTGCGCTCCTCTATGTAGGTGAGCAGAGCGAGCGCGGCCCGCTCGACGCGGATCCTCGACCGGTTGCGGGTGAGGCTCTCGGTGACCATCGACATCAGCACGGTCATCTCGCGGTCCACGACCACCGCGTAGAGACCTTCCTTACCGCCGAAGTGCTCGTAGACGACCGGCTTGGAGACCTGCGCCCGCTGGGCTATCTCCTCGATGGAGGTGCCCTCGTAGCCGCGCTCGGCGAACAGGGCGCGACCGATTTCGATGAGCTGTTCCCGACGCTGCGTGCCCGTCATCCGGATCCGCGGAGTGCGCTCGGTTCGCTTCTGCGACGCCTGCGACACAGGTCCTCCTTCGGCGGCGGGACGTACTCGAACGTTCGACAGCCTATCCATTCCCGATCGCGCCACCCCAGGTTCGACGTCGACGCCGTCTCGTGCGAGGATCAGGGGCGCACGCCCGCCGGTTCCGCCGCGGGGGTGTGGCAATCCGCCGTGGTGTAATCGGCAGCACCTCTGATTTTGGTTCAGATAGTTCAGGTTCGAGTCCTGGCGGCGGAGCGGGAACCGTCCCGGGGAGCCTCAGTGCTTCCCCGGTGTACGCACGGACCGGCGTACAGAAACGTGTCGAGGGAGCTACATGCAGGTGCAGACCGCGATCGTCGTGCTGGCAGCCGGAGCAGGAACAAGGATGCGGTCGAAGACACCGAAGGTGTTGCACACCCTCGGTGGACGCACGATGCTCGCTCACTCCCTGTACGCCGCCGCCGCACTCGGACCCGACCATCTCGTCACCGTCGTCGGGCACCGCCGCGAGGAGGTCTCCGCCGAGGTGAGCGCCGTCGCCGCGGATCTCGACCGCGAGATCCGGGTGACCGTCCAGGAGGAACAGCTCGGCACCGGCCACGCCGTGGAGTGCGGCCTCGGTGCCCTCCCCGACGACTTCGACGGCACGGTCGTCGTCACCGCCGGCGACGTCCCGCTGCTCCGCTCCGACACCCTGCAGGAACTGCTCGACGCGCACCTCGACACCGAACCTGCCGCCGTCACCGTCCTCACCACGACGGTGTCCGAGCCGACCGGCTACGGACGCATCGTGCGCACCACCGACGGCGACGTCGCCGGGATCGTCGAGGAGAAGGACGCCTCGCCGACGCAGCGCGCGATCCAGGAGATCAACACGGGCGTGTACGCCTTCGACGCGGCCGCGCTGCGATCCGCGCTCGGCAAGCTGAGCGCCGACAACTCGCAGGGCGAGCTGTACCTGACCGACGTCGTGAAGATCGCCCGCAACGAGGGCCACACCGTCCGCGGACTCCACACCGACGACGCGGTGCAGGTCTCCGGCGTCAACGACCGCGTCCAGCTCGCCGCACTGACCACCGAACTCAACCGGCGCCTGCTCGAGCACTGGATGCGCGAGGGTGTCACGGTGATCGACCCGGCTTCGACGTGGATCGACGTCGACGTCGTGCTCGGCGCCGACGTCACCATCCACCCGGGTGTGCAGTTGCGCGGCCGCACGGTGATCGCCGACGACGCGGAGGTCGGCCCCGACACGACGCTGACCGACGTGCAGGTCGGCGCCGGCGCCACCGTGGTGCGCACCCACGGCTCCGACGCCGTGATCGGCGCGGAGGCCACCGTCGGCCCGTTCACCTACCTGCGCCCCGGCACCGAACTCGGCGCGTGCGGCAAGCTCGGTGCCTTCGTCGAGACGAAGAACGCGCAGATCGGAGCGCATTCGAAGGTCCCCCACCTCACTTATGTCGGCGACGCGGAGATCGGCGAGCACTCCAACATCGGGGCATCGAGCGTGTTCGTCAACTACGACGGGGTGAAGAAGTACCGCACGGTCGTCGGATCGCATGTCCGGACCGGGTCGGACACTATGTTCGTCGCTCCCCTCACGGTGGGCGACGGCGCCTACACGGGCGCCGGAACAGTACTCCGTCGCGACGTTCCTCCGGGGGCGCTGGCGGTGTCGGGTACGCCACAGCGCAATATTGACGGGTGGGTCCAGCGAAATCGCGCCGGTACCCCCGCTGCCGAGGCAGCATCGAGAGCACAGCAGCCGCACGACCACGATCGCCAGAAGGACGGCCAGAACCAGTGACCAATTGGATCGACAACCAGAAGAACTTGATGCTCTTCTCCGGCCGGGCCCATCCCGAGCTGGCAGAGCAGGTCGCGAAGGAACTGGGCGTCCCCCTCACCCCGCAGACGGCACGGGACTTCGCGAACGGTGAGACGTTCGTGCGTTTCGAGGAGTCGGTGCGCGGTTCGGATGCCTTCGTGCTGCAGAGCCATCCGTTCCCGCTGAACCAGTGGGTCATGGAGCAGCTCATCATGATCGACGCGCTCAAGCGTGGTTCGGCCAAGCGCATCACCGCGATCCTGCCGTTCTACCCCTACGCCCGTCAGGACAAGAAGCACCGCGGCCGCGAGCCCATCTCCGGCCGCCTGATCGCCGATCTGCTCAAGACCGCCGGCGCCGACCGCATCATCACGGTCGACCTGCACACCGATCAGATCCAGGGCTTCTTCGACGGTCCGGTCGACCACATGCACGCACAGGGCCAGCTCGCCGAGTACATCCGCGGCAAGTACGGCGTCGAGAACATCGCCGTGGTCTCCCCCGACTCCGGTCGCGTGCGGGTGGCCGAGAAGTGGGCCGACACCCTCGGTGGCGCGCCGCTGGCGTTCATCCACAAGACCCGCGACCCGCTGGTGCCCAACCAGGTCAAGTCGAACCGCGTGGTCGGTGAGGTCGACGGCCGCACCTGCATCCTGATCGACGACATGATCGACACCGGTGGCACCATCGCCGGCGCCGTGAAGATCCTCAAGGAGGCCGGCGCGGGCGACGTCATCATCGCCGCCACCCACGGTGTGCTCTCCGACCCGGCCGCCGAGCGCCTCGCTTCGTGCGGCGCCAAGGAGGTCATCGTCACCAACACGCTGCCGATCCCGCCGGAGAAGCAGTTCGACTGCCTCACCGTGCTGTCGATCGCTCCGCTGCTCGCGCAGACGATCCGCGAGGTCTTCGAGAACGGCTCGGTCACCTCGCTGTTCAACGGGGGCGCCTGACCTTCCGCTCGACGACGGGGCAGACTTGTCCGGGTGTTCACCGGATTTCCCGTCGCGGCCCTCGACTTCTACGACGATCTCGAGGCCGACAACAGCAAAGCATTCTGGGCCGCGCACAAGGCCGTCTACGACGACTGCGTGCGCGGCCCGATGCTTGCCCTACTTGCGGAACTCGAGGAGGAGTTCGGGGAGGGCAAGGCCTTCCGCCCGTACCGCGACGTGCGGTTCAGCAAGGACAAGCTGCCGTACAAGACCCACCAGGGCGGATTCGCCTCCGTCGCGCAGAGCGTCGGCTACTACGTCGAGATCAACGCCGCCGGATTGCGGGTCGCCGCCGGCCTGTTCCACGGCTCGTCCGATCAGATCGCCGGTTACCGGACCGGGGTCGATCACGACCGTCGCGGCCCCGAGCTCGGGAGGATCGTGCGCAAGCTCGAACGCGCGGGATACGAGATCGGCGGCGACCGGTTGAAGTCCCGGCCGCGCGGCGTGGGCGCCGATCATCCCCGCATCGAACTCATGCGTCACCGGTCGCTGTGGGCCGGTCGCACCGAGATCTCCCCGCCGTGGATCGACAGTCCGCGCACCCTCGAGGAGGTGCGTTCGGCGTGGCGTGAGTTCCGGCCGCTGGTGCGCTGGCTCACCGCTGCTACCACAACGTGATCCGGCAGACCGGGTGGTATGGAAATGCTGTGTGGCGCAATGGTTTGAAGGACGCGCCGGGACGGGGATGATCTTCGTCACGCCGCGTGAAATCGTCGCAGGTCGTGCGAGACCCCCCTCCCCTGCGTAACTCGGCTTTCACCTAAAGTGGCACCTCGTGACCGACGCGCAAACTCTCGAAGCCCCTACGGAAAACGCGACAATCCGAACGGTCCGACGATGGTCGCCGGGTGCGTGCGTCTGGTGCGGCGACACCGACTCTGTCGAGGTCTTCCGCAACGAACCTCGCTGTGCCACATGCCGTAAGCACGAAGCCGTCATCGACGAGGCCCGCAAGTTCATGGGCATGTACGGCCTGCGCCCCATCGGCGGCACCCTGCAGTCCGACGACGAGGAGGAATACGAGCACCGCCTCGCCGCCCGCGAGGCCCGCCGCGCCCTCAACGACATCCGTCTCGCCGAGCAGCCCGACCCGACGCTCGTGCGCAAGGCCTTGCGTCCCCGCGCCGCCGCGATCACGGAGGGCCACACCGGTTCCTCCGCGCAGACGTCGACGCGTCCGGCCTCCGCGACCCGCAGCTCGTCCGCTTCGGCCAAGCCGGCGAAGTCCGCGGCTCCGGTCCGGACGGGCGCCGTGGACGTCGAGGAGATCCAGACCCGGGCCCTCGCGCTGCTCGATCAGCTCTCCGCGATCGACGCGCAGCTCGCGCTCGTCGCCGAGCAGAACGGCCTCGCCGCCCGCGCCCGCCGCAGCGATCTGGAGAAGCAGAAGGCGACGATCCTGCGCACCCTCGCCGCACTCGAGAAGGCACGTCTGAGCGCATCCGGCAGCTAGTCGCCGGCTCACACCACCGCAGCCCCGTCCCGCTCCGTCGAGTCCGCTCGACGGTCCGGTGCCGGGGCTGCCGTCGTTACCGCACGTCACGACGGTTGTCGTTACCGCACCTCACGACAACGGACCAGGTAGTCTGTGATCGACCAAGAGCCTGTCGGGGGCACTGCTCGGGCCTTCCCGCCTGTGCAGATCCGGGCTGAAGCCTTCCGAAGGAGTGCGCGTGAGTGTTTCCGACTCCCCTCGCGTCGGTGCACCCGCGTGGCGTTCCTTGTCCTCGGCTCTGGCGCGACCCCGATTGTTCGCGTGTCTCGACCGGTGCTCCACGCTGACGGTGATCGACGCTCCCTCGGGTTTCGGCAAGCGGACGCTCGTCGCGGGATGGCTCCATCGGGGCGGCGCACCCGACCACACGATCGTCTGGGTTCCCGAACTCACGGCGTCCGGCGACGGCGACCTGCCCGAGCATGTGCTCGCGGTCCTCGCCGATCACCCGGCCGTCGAGGTCGCCGGCGACGGTCCCGACGATTCCCCGTTCGAGCGCGTGGTCCGTACCTTCCGCGATCTGGGGTCGCCCTGCCTGCTCGTGCTCGCCTGTGTGTCGCCGCAGAACTCGGCCGAGGTGCTCGAAGCAACCCTTCGGCTGCTCGACCGGTGCCCCCTGCTCGATGCGATCGTCTGCCTGCCGGGAAACAGCACCGACATGACCGAGGTCGTCCTCCGCGGGATCGACTCCACGTACGTCCCGGCGGCCGATCTCGCGTTCACCATCGAGGAGACGACGACGCTGTTGCGCGACGCCGGACCGGAGCGCTCCGACAGCGAGTGCGAGGTCGTGTGTCGCGTGCTCGGTGGTGTGCCCACCCTGGTCTCGGCGGCCGCGGCCGTCGCCCGGAGCCGGCCCCAGCGCCTGATCGACTCCCGTGGACTGCCGACCCCGGCCTTGGCCCGCCTCGTGCGGACGTATGTGGAGAGCCTGCTCGACGAACTCGACGACGCGCACCGCGAGTTCGCGTTCTCGGTCGCCGCTGCCCACAGCGTCACCGCCGAGCGGGCGGCCGAACTGACGGGCGCGGCGGACCCCGAGGCCGCACTCGCGACGCTCGCCGCGGCCGGCCTCCTGATGGATTCGCCCTTCGACGATCCCCGGACGTGGCGGTGGCCCGACGCCGTCCGCTCGTGCGTGCTCGACATCTCCCGCCGAGAGCAACCCGGACGTGTCGACGCCCTGCTCGTCGAACTCGCCCGGGCCCATCGCGACGCCGGCAGGCCCGCCGAGGCGTCGATCTATGCCGTCGAGGCCGGCGACTGGGAGACCGCCGTGGCGATCGTCGAGGAATCCTGGGCGCGCATGGTCGACAGTTCTTTCGACGTTCTCGTCAAGGTGCTTCGGCAGATCCCCGACCAGGAGCTCGGCGACCATCCGTCGGTCCAGGCAGGTCGCGCGCTGTTCACACAGATGCTCGACGAACATTCGATCCTGCACGCCTCCCTGCCCGCGGATCCCGACGAACTCACCGAGCTCGGGAAGACACCCGGCGCCGCGCAGGCCCTCTACGTCGCGACGGTGCAGACCCTGACCCTGCGGGTCTCGGGCGAATTCGGTGAGGCCGCGCGGTTGACGCTGCTGTTGCGTCCGCTCGTCGATTCGATCCTCGAACACCGGCCCGACGATCTCGGTCCGCAACTGCCGCTGCTGCGCGTGCAGTGGGCGATCACGCTCCAGCTCGCCGGATATCTGACCGAGTCCACCACCGTCTTCCGCCGCGCCTACCGCGGTGCGTACGCCGTGAACATCGCCTTCGTCATCCAGAACGCCGCGGGCAGCTCGGCGCTGAACTGGGCGGTGACGGGCGACAATCCGCGCGCCCGGGAATGGCTGCGCATCGAGAGCAACGCCGAGCCCACCGAGGGTCGCTGGGGCGAGATGGTCAAGGTGGGTGGTCGCGTGGCGTCCGCGCTCGTCCACCTCGACTCGCTCGAGCTCGACCGTGCCGTCGGATATCTCGACGAGCTCGGTGTCCCGCGGGTTTCGGAGGAACTCTGGGGATTCGTCGCCTACGGCCGGGCCTACTACAACCTGGCGGCGGGCAACGCCTACGACGGACTCACCGAACTGCACCGGCTCATCGCTTCACACCACGATCTGTTCGACCGCGGCGCGTTCTCGCGCATCCTGCTCGGGGCCGCCGAGATCGACCTGCAGCTGGCGCTCGGCAACGGCAACCTCGCGCGCGCCCTCGCCGAGGAGTCGCCGCAGACCCATCCGATGCTCGTGGTGACGAACGCGCGTGTCGAACTGTTCACCGGTCATCCGGAGATCGCGCTCAAGAAGCTCAAGCGTGTTCCGTGGACGGAGTGCGGCTTCCCGCGCGCACATGTCGAGGCGTTGCTCATCGAGGCGAGCGCCCACCTCGATCTCGACAAGAAGGACGCCGCGGTCCGCAGCTGGCAGCGGGCCTGCACGCTCGCCGAGGCCCTCGGCAACCGCCGCGCCTTCACCACTCTGTCCGAGGGTGTCGCCGGGCGTCTCGCGGAGCCCGGCGGTCTCACCGTCCCGGACGAGGCGATCGGGTCCGTCTTCACCGAACCGGTCACCCATGTCGAACTGTCCCGGCGGGAGACAGACGTGCTGGAGTTGCTGGCGCTGGGATCGACGCACGCCGACATCGCGAAGAAGTTGTTCGTCTCGCACAACACGATCAAGACCCAGTTGCGCAGCATCTACCGCAAGCTCGGCGTGCACACGCGGGTGGAAGCCATCGGCCGGGCGCGCGATCTCAGGCTGCTGCCGGTCCGCCGGTCGCTGTAGCCGAACGCGCACGCATCCGGGCGGTGAGCCGAAGATCGAGCGCCCACACGACACCCGCGAGCGCCGCCAGTCCGACACCGAGCACACACACCGCGGTCCACCCGCCGGCGCTCCACGCCATCGTGCCGAGCGCCGAACCGGACGCCGCACCGATGAAGTAGCCCGTCATGTAGACGGAATTGACGCGCGAGCGGGCGTCGGGGTCGAGGGCGTACACGATGTTCTGGTTGGTGATGTGCACGAGGTTGAGCGCGAGGTCGACGACGAGCATCCCGACGACGAACCACACCAGCGAGCTCGCACCCGCCGCGAGCGCCGCCCACGACGCGATCAGCGTGAACACTCCCACCGCCGTCGTCGGCGGTCCGTAACCGCGGTCGACGAGCCGGCCCGCCGCGGTCGCGGCGAACGCACCGGCCACCCCGGCCAGCCCGACGAGCCCGATCTGCAGGTCGTCGAGGCCGAAGGGCGGGTCGGACAGCAGGAACGCCATCGTCGAGAACAACGCGCCCACCGACGCGAAACCCAGCCCGCCGAGCAGGGTCCGGGTGCGCAGGCGAGGATGCGTGGCGATCAACGTCCGGAGTGATCGCAGCGTGCTTCCGTAACCCTGACGGACCACCGGTGGCGTCGCCGGCAGCACCCGCCACAACGCGAGCGCCACGATCACCATCGCGACCGCGCTCACCCGGTAGACCGTCGTCCAACTGTCGCCGAGTTCGGCGAGGATGCCCGCGACGCTCCGGGCCACGAGGATCCCGACGAGCAGCCCGCTCATCACGGTGCCGACCGCGCGACCCCGCGATTCCGGCGTCGCGAGGGTCGCGGCGAACGGCACCAGCACCTGCGCGGCCACCGAGAACAGACCGGCGACAGCGGTGCCCACCACGAGCACCCCGATGTTCGGCGCGAATCCGCTCAGCCCCTGCCCCGCCGCCGCGGCCAGCATGAGCATCACCGCCAGCCGCCGCTGCGGGAACATGTCGCCGAGCGGCACGAGGAACAGCAGGCCGAGAGCATAGGCGACCTGCGCGACCGTCACGGTGGAGGCGGCGGCCGATCGGGAGGTGTCCAGTGCTTCGGCGATCGAGTCGAGCAGCGGTTGGTTGAAGTAGTTGCCACCCACGCACAGACCCGTCGCCACGGCCATGAGCAACAGGACCGGGGTCGTCAGGACGGGACGGGAGGACGCCATGTCCTCCAGCGTCCCGTGTGGGCGCGGCGGAAGTCGAATCGGCTCGTCGGCCGCCTTTCGAGGACTACTCCCGGGATGCGGCGAGCAGGACGAACCGTCCGTCCGGATCCACCCATTCGTGCCGGACCACGAATCCCGCGTCGGCGAGTTCCTGCGAGATTCCGACGAGGCGGAACTTCGCGGAGATCTCGGTCCGGATCTGCTCACCCTCGACGAAGGAGATCTGCAGGTCGAGACCCGGGATCGTCACGTCCATCGCCTCGGTCGCCTCGAGGCGCATCTCGATCCACTCGTTCTCCGGGTCCCAGACGGCACGGTGCACGAACCGGGCGGGATCGAAGTCGGCGCCGAGCCGGTCGTTGAGCACCCGCAGGACGTTCCGGTCGAACTCCGCCGTCACGCCGGCCGCGTCGTCGTAGGCGGCGATCAGGGTGTCGCGGTCGATGACGAGACCGGCGCCGAGGAGCAGCCACTCGCCGGGATGGAGGATCGCGGCCGTCCCGGCGAGGAACTGTGCGCGTTCGCTCGGGACGAGATTGCCGATCGTGCCGCCGAGGAACGCGATCGCGCGTTTCCCGCCGGCCGGCAGATGCGTGAGCGAATCGGTGAAGTCGCCGACAACCCCGTGCACCGTCAGGTTGGGATACTCCGCCGCCAGCCGGGTGACGGCCGACCGCAACGCCGGTTCGGAGACGTCCTGCGGCACGTAGGTGTGGAGATACGGTTCGAGGGCGTCGAGCAGCACGTGCGTCTTCTCGGACGACCCGGAGCCGAGTTCGACGAGCATCTCGGGGCGGGCGGCATCGGCGAAGTCGGCGGCGTGCTGTCGCAGCAGTGCGAATTCGGTGCGTGTCGGATAGTACTCGGGCAGTCGCGTGATCTCGTCGAACAGTTCGCTGCCCCGCGCGTCGTACAGCCAGGTCGGCGACAGGTACTTGGGATCGGACGTGAGTCCGCGCCGTGCGTCCTCGCGCAGTTTGGCGTCGAGGTCCTCGGGGCGCAGATGCACGTCGACGATCACGGTGAACCGACCTCCAGTGGTGAGACGATGAGTTTGCCCGGCATCGCGGCGACGAGATGCCGGTCGGGTACGGGTTTCCAGCGGCTGTCGTCGTCGAACGGTTCGGACGCCACGATCGCGACCTGCTCGTCGACGAACGTCCACAGCGAGTGGTACCAGGCGGTGGCCCAGATCCCGGATTCGTTGCACAGCAACATGTTCAACCGTGATTCCGGTGCGAGTTCCAGCACGTCGTGAACGAGTGAGATCAGCGCCGGCTCGGGATCGGCCGAGCGCAGACGCGACTGGAGCAGGAGCCACAGCGTGGCAGCATCGGTCGGTGATTCGAGCTGCAGCAGTTCGGCGACGGGAAGCGCGCCGGCGAGGGTGACGAGCGATCCCGGCCAGCCCCGGACGACACCGTTGAGACTGAACGCCCACCGGTCGTCGGAGAAGGGCGCGGCCGCCGACCGTTCGACGGGCATCCCCTCGGTGGCCGAGCGGGTCGCGGCGACGACGGTGCGCGACCGTATCGACGTCAGGCCTTCACCGACGAAGGGATCGGACCAGATCGGCAACGCCGACCGGTAGCGCCCGAAGGTGCCCTCGGCACTCCACCATCCGACACCGAATCCGTCGACGTTGATCGTGCCTCCCCCACGCATGTCGGTGGGCGCCCACGACTGGCGGAGCAGCGAGTTGGTTCCGGTGGAGAGCAGTGCCGCGACGTTCGTCTCCGGCCCGATGTACGCCAGATGTCTACACATCGCCCGTCCCGTACGCGACGCGGAGCCCGGAGAAGATCTGACGGCGGATCGGCAGATCCCAGTTGCGGAAGGTTCCGCGGCACGCGACCTCGTCGGTTCCGAACGAGCCTCCGCGCAGAACCCGGTGTCCGTCGCCGAAGAAGACCTCCGAGTACTCGCGGTACGGGAACGCGCGGAAGCCCGGATAACCGGTGAACGGTGTGGACGTCCACTCCCAGACGTCGCCGATCAGCTGGTGCACCCCGAGCGGTGACGCTCCCTGCGGATACGCGCCGACGACGGCGGGACCGAGATGACGCTGACCGAGATTCGCGTGGTCGGGACCGGGATCCTCGTCGCCCCACGGGAATCGGCGGCTGAGCCCGGTGGCCGGATCCCAGCGTGCCGCCTTCTCCCATTCGGCCTCGGTCGGAAGACGTCCACCGGCCCAGCGGGCGAACGCCTCCGCCTCGTGGAAGCACACGTGCACGACCGGCTCGTCCGGGGGCAGCGGCATCGTGCGGCCGAAGGCCGTTCGGCTCCATCCGGTTTCGTCGCGACTCCAGAACTGCGGGGCCTCGAGACGGGCGTCGAGGCGGTGCTGCCAACCTGCCTCGCTCCACAGTTCGGGCCGCTCGTACCCGCCGTCCTCGACGAACCCGAGGTAACGGCGGTTGGTGACGGGCACCGCGTCGAGTTCGAACTCCGGCACCTCGACGACGTGTGCCGGGCGCTCGTTGTCGAGGGCCCACGGATCGGTGGACGTGCCCATCTCGAATGCGCCGGCGGGGATCCGGACACGTTCGGTGTCGCGGACGGTTCCGGTGCGCGGCGCTTCCGGCGCGTCGAGCAAGGGCGGACCCTGCCGTAACTGGTGCGTCGCGAGCATCGTCTCGCCGTGCTGCTGTTCGTGCTGCGCGACCATCGCGAAGACGAAACCCTCGCGGGTCAGATCGTCGTCGAATGCACTGTCTTCGAGCACATCCCAGGTGAGCTCGCGGACGGCACGCGCGTAACGGCGGGCGGCGTCGGGGTCGAGCAGCGGCAGCCCCGTGCGGGTCGCGCGGGGATGCCGGAACGCGTCGTAGAGATCGTCGATGTCGTCGCGAACCGCAGGGCGCCTGCCCGCGACCCGCACGAGCCAGCGCTCCTCCTGGTTGGCGATGTGCGCGAGATCCCACACCAGCGGGCTCATCAACGGCGAATGTTGTGCGGTGAGATCCTGTTCCGGCACGGAGGCGAGTACCTCGGTGCGGGCACGCGCCCGCTCGAGGTGCCGCCTGAGCGCAACACGAGCAGGTGTCACCGCACCTCCTCACCCGGCGCCAGACCGCGCAGGCACCGTGCCGCGGCCGCGTCGAGCGCCGCGGTGAACCGCATGTCGCGGGAGGACTCCGCCGCGAGCGAGAGCAACCCCGCCGCGGCAGCACGCAATTCGAGCGAGGCGAGACCGACGCGGGCCGCCTCGGACCACTGGTCGCGCACCGGCGCGGCGATCGCGCACGCCTCCGCGGAGACCTCGGGCGCCGACAGCAACGCCTCGAGAGCCGCGACGGGCACCTGCCACGACTCGGCCGGCTGGGCGTCGAGATAACGCACCTCGAGATGCCCGCACGGACGAACAGGCGGGAACAGCGTCGTCATGTGGTAGTCGAGGTCGTCGATGGTGGGTCGACGGTGGATGTCGGCGTCGAGCTCGCCCGCGAGCCACGCCGCGAAGGTGGCGCCGGGCGGTGCGTACCATTCGGGCATTTCCGAACGCACGCAGGTCAGCGGTGCGTCGAGCACCCATGCGGGGTAGTCGGCGGGATGGTCGACGTGACCGAGGGCGGGATCGAGTTCGAGCCACGTGCGCATCCGCTGCGACGCCCAGTCGCCCTCCGGAGCACCTCGCAGCCGGGGCGAGCACGCGAAGGCCGCGATCATCGCCGGGCCGATGGCGTGGAGCAACTCCCAGCGCTGCACCACCTCTGTCTCGTCGCGTCCCGCGTCGACGGAAACCTGTATGGACGCAGTGCTGTTCATCATCACCCGGCCCATCGGGCCGATCCGGTCGTAGCGGAGTTCCATCGCTCCGTAGCGCGGGGTGCGCAGCAGACGGTGGGGAGGCCGCACCTCGTCGGCGGCGCGGTCGAGCATGGTCACCGACCGGCGGGCCAGCAACGCCCGGAGCATGCGGAGGTCGGCCGTGAGCCGATCGCACACCTGCCGTGCCGAAGTGCACGGCACGCTCGACAGCTCGATCTGACCACCCGGCTCGACGCTGACCGCGCTGCCCGACGGCAGGGGACGGGCCGACGACGACGGCGCTACCGTGCGCGGCGCGTGGGGTCCGAGGGCCTCGACGAGCCTCGTGAGTTCGGGACGCGATTCGGTGCCGTCGGCCCGCGCGGTGAGCCATTCGAGCTCGACCCCGATCAGCCTGGGGATTCCCAGCCGGAATGCCCTGCTGCGGACGTGGTCCTCCGCTGCTGCTCGGGAGCCGAGTTCCTTGCGGGCACGGGAGGCTGCGGCATCGACTGCCATTGCCATTCGTCCACCCCCTCGGCCGGTGCGCCAGGTCTGCGGTCGAGACTAACCCGCCGGGGGACACGACGCGCGGATAACGCACCGGTGCGTGCGCGAACGCACTCCACCGGGCAGGCTCGACCCCGACGATACGGACGACGGAGGAGGTGAGCGGCCCGTGCTGGACCTCCAGGCGGCCCGACGCGACACACCGGGATGCTTCGACCGGGTCTTCCTCGACAGCGCCGGCTCGTCGCTGCCCCCGGCACCGGTGCTCGAGACGATGCTCGCGCACCTGCGCCGCGAGGCGGAGATCGGCGGGTACGTGGCGGCCGACGAACGGCTCGACGACCTGACGGCCGTGAAGACCTCGCTCGGCCGCCTGTTCGACGTGCCGGAGACCTCCCTCGCGCTGTCCGACGGCGCCTCGCGGGCGTGGACGTCCTTCTTCTACGCGGTGCCGCTGCGACCCGGCGACCGCATCCTGATCTCGCAGGCCGAATACGCCGCAAACGCGATCGCCGCGCTGCAGCGCGCGCGGGCGACCGGCGCCACCGTCGAGGTCGTTCCGTCCGATCCGTCCGGCCGCGTCGACGTCGAGGCGCTCGAGGGGATGCTCGACGAACGGGTGCGGCTGGTGTCCGTCGTGCACGCCCCCACCAACGGCGGGCTCGTCAACCCGGTACGGGAGATCGCCGACGCCGCGCACGCGGTCGGGGCGCTCGTGCTGCTCGACGCGTGCCAGTCGGTGGGGCAGCTGCCGGTGAGCGTGCCCGAACTCGACGTCGACGCACTGTCGGGCACCGGGCGCAAGTGGCTCCGCGGGCCGCGCGGCACCGGTTTCCTCTACGTGCGGCCGCGCCTGGTGAGCGAACTCGAACCGGCCGTTCTCGACCTGCACAGCGCCTCGTGGACCTCGGCCGACAGCTACGAACTCGCTCCGGACGCCACCCGCTTCGAGATGTGGGAGGCCGGAGTGGCGGCCCGGCTCGGGCTCGGCGCGGCCGTGGACTATCTCCTCGATCTGGGTGTCGACGCCGTGGCCGAGGCGGTGGCCTACCGGGCCGGGCACGTGCGCGAGGGGCTCGCGGGCATCGACGGCGTCACCGTCACCGACCTCGGCGAGCAGCGCAGCGGCATCGTCTCGTTCACCGTGGACGGCCGCGACCCGCGGGAGGTCCGCGACGCCCTGGCCGAGCGGTCCGTGACGGTCACGGTCAGCAGCCGCAGTTCGACGCTGCTGGACATGACCTCGCGCGACCTGCAGTCGGTGGTGCGGGCGTCGCCGCACTACTTCGTCCCCCCCGCCGACGTCGACAGGTTCCTCGCCTCGGTGCACGACATCGCCCGGTCGTGAAGCTCACGCGCGTCGACGACAGGGCTGTTTGTCCCTGATCGACGTCGTCCGGTAAAGTGGTTCGAGTTGTCTCGGCGAGGGTGAACCGCAATATCGCTGGATCACCGTGATCGACGCGGCTGCGACGGAAGCAATGTGCTCCCCGGTCGCACGTGTCGGATCCGTTCGTTCGAGAACACCCGACCACCAAGTGCCACCAGCGTAGGAGCCGTCACATCATGTCCGACGAGAATCGTCTCGTAGCCAGCGTCCGCACCGAGTTCGGCAAGGGTGCCGCACGCCGCGCCCGTCGCGCCGGCCAGGTCCCCGCCGTCCTCTACGGCCACGGCACCGAGCCCCGGCACCTCGCCCTCCCCGACCTCGAGTTCGCAGCCGTGCTGCGTAACCACGGCACCAACGCCATCCTCACCCTCGACGTCGACGGCGAGGATCAGCTCGCGCTGACCAAGTCGGTCGTCGTCCACCCCATCCGTCGCTACATCGAGCACGCCGACCTGCTCGTCGTGAAGAAGGGCGAGAAGGTCACCGTCGAGGTGCCCGTCGTTCTCTCCGGTGAGGCCGGCTCCGGCACGCTGGTGGTCAACGAGGTCAACACGATCAAGCTCGAGGCCGACGCCCTGAACATCCCCGAGGAGATCACCGTCTCGATCGAGGGCGCCGAGGCCGGCACCCAGATCCTGGCCGGTGGCGTCGAGCTGCCCGCCGGCGCGACCCTGCAGGACGATCCCGAGCTGCTGCTCGTGAACATCGTCGAGGCTCCCTCCGCCGACGCCCTGGAAGGCGCCGAGGGCGAAGAGACCGCAGAAGAGGCCTCCGAGGAGGCCTGAGCCTTCACCGGCTCCCTGTGAAGTCACTCGTGCGGCGCGTCATCCCTTCGGGGTGGCGCGCCGCACGTCGTTCGAATGCACGGAAGGATCAGTTCGTGGGCGACGACGCCGCGCTCGTGGTCGGTCTCGGCAACCCCGGCCCGAAGTACGAGAACACCCGGCACAACATCGGATTCATGGTGGCCGACGTGCTGGCCGGACGCGTCGGCGGCAAGTTCTCCGCGCACAAGCGCAGCAACGCCGACATCGTGCAGGCCCGGCTCGACGGGCGGCAGGTGATCATCGCGAAGCCGCGCACCTACATGAACCTGTCCGGCGGTCCGGTCGCCTCCCTGGCCAAGTTCTTCTCGGTCGATCCCTCGAACGTGATCGTCCTACACGACGAACTCGACCTGGACTTCGGCACGATTCGGCTCAAGCTCGGCGGTGGCGAGAACGGGCACAACGGCCTGCGGTCGACCTCGTCGGCGCTCGGCACCAAGGACTACCTGCGGGTCCGGATGGGCATCGGCCGCCCTCCCGGCCGCCAGGATCCCGCCGACTTCGTGCTCAAGCCGTTCTCGGCGACCGAACGCAAGGAACTCGACGTGTGGTGCGAGGAAGGCGCCGACGCCGTCGAACTGCTGCTGAGGCTCGGCCTCGAGGGCGCCCAGAACCGCATCCACTGACCGCCCGCCTCCGCCGAGGCCGGCGCGGTCGCAGCGGCGTCGCGTGGCGCGGTGGTCAGGCCCGCGTCAGCAGTGCCAGCGAGGTGCCGCGACGCAGCTTGCCCGAGGAGGTCTTCGGGATGCTGCCGGGACCGAGTACCGCGACCGTGCGGGGCCGCACGCCCACCTCGGCGACCACCGCGTGCACGACGTCATGTTCGATGCGGCGCACCTCGTCGGGGTGGTCGAAGAGTTTGGTCTCCACGGCCACCGCGAACGATTCGCGCTTGTCCCCCGCGTCGAGCCGGATGGCGACGGCGTTGCCGGGACGCCCCCCGTCGACGGTCCCCGCCGCTCGCTCGATGTCGGTGGGATAAATGTTGCGGCCGCCCATGATGATGACGTCCTTCACCCGGCCGCACACCACGACGAGACCTTCCTCGGTGAAGTAACCCACGTCGCCGGTGTCGAGCCAGCCGTCGGCGTCCTGCGCGGGTACGGGTCCGTCCACGGTGAGATAGCCGTGCGTGACGGCCTCGCCGCGCAACTGGATGATGCCCACGCCGCGGGGTGGCAGCACCTGTCCGTCACGGCCGACGACCCGGCCCTCGAGACCGGCCACGAGACGGCCGAGGGTGGGCATGCGGCGCGTGTGGGTGCGGTTGGTCGGCACGGCCATCCCGCCGGCCTCGAGCAGGTCGGGGTCCACCACGTCGAGCACCACCCCGCGTCCCGGATCGGGGACCGACACCGCGAGCGTGGTCTCGGCCATCCCGTAGGAGGGCGCGAGGGCGGACGGGTCGAGACCGAAGCGCTCCCCGGCCTCCGCGAGGGCCTCCATCGTGTCGGGATCGACCGGCTCCGCGCCGTTCCACATCCAGCGCATCGACGACAGGTCGAGCGCGCCGTCCGGCGCCTGCGACAACTTCCGGGCCAGCAACGAGTACGCGAAATTCGGTGCTGCGGTGAGCGTTCCGTGATACTTGCTGATCAGCTCCGCCCACAGGATCGGAGAGCGCAGGAAGTCCAGCGGCGTGACCGACACAACCTCGGCGCCCACCTGCATGGGGACGCTGAGGAAGGCCACCATGCCCATGTCGTGGAACAGCGGCAGCCAGCTGATCATGACGTCGTCGTCGAGCGAGAACTTGACGCGGTCCATCATCGCCGTCGCGTTGGCGTAGAAGTTGCCGTGCGTGATCCGCACCGCCTTCGGCGAGCCGGTGGACCCGGACGTCAGCTGCTGGAGCACGATGTCGGACTCCGCCGTGTCGACGGGATCGACGGGCCTCCCCTCCCGCATCCGCTCCACGGTGACGACGGAGATGCCCCGCTCGCGCAGCAGCGGCTCCGCGATCTCGAAGGGTGCGCCGAGCACGACGGCGCGGGCGTCGATCATCCGCAGGACCACCTCGGTGTCGCGCGACCACATCTGCAGGTCGGTGCGCGGCGTGGGCTGGTGCAGCATCGTCACGCTTCCGCCGCGCATCCACACGGCCTGGCAGACCGGTGCGATGTCCACCGGTTGTCCTGCGAGGACACCCACCGCGTCGCCGGGTCCGATACCCGCCGCGGCCAGTGCGCCGGCCATGCGGCGGGCCTGCCGGTGGATCTCTCCCCAGTTCTGCCGCAACGGCGTATCCGGTTCGCCGGTGACCAGAGCCCCGGTGTCCGACTCCGCCGTCGCGTACATCTCCTCGGTGAACCTGCTCACGACCCGCTCCTCGTCCGGTGGTGCACGACCTCGATCAAGATCCGGTAGTTGCACATCAGCGTGCGCCGTCGAGTGGTCGGTATGGGGCGGCCTCGGGGAAACGTGATCGAATCTGGCGGAAATCGACACCGAATCGCCGAGTAACATGGACGAGTTGGCGGCGATAGCGCCCCTACTCCCTGCCCCCTTCGAGAGGTTTTTCCCGTTGAGCACCCCGCACGCTTCGGCCGACAGTCAATCCACCGGCACGACGGAGCCTGCGCAGTCCTCCGGCACAGCGAAGCCCGGGGCCGCGAAGGAGGTCAGAGCCGAAGCCGAGCGCAGACGCACCTTCGCCGTCATCTCCCACCCCGACGCCGGTAAGTCGACGCTCACCGAGGCGCTCGCCCTGCACGCGAAGGTCATCTCCGAGGCCGGCGCGGTCCACGGCAAGGCCGGCCGCAAGTCGACGGTCTCCGACTGGATGGAGATGGAGAAGGCCCGCGGCATCTCCGTCAGCTCCACGGCCCTGCAGTTCAACTACACCCGCTCGGACGTCGCGGGCACCGACGACGAGGTCGTCAACGTCGTCAATCTCGTCGACACCCCCGGTCACTCCGACTTCTCGGAGGACACCTACCGCGTCCTCACCGCCGTCGACGCCGCCGTCATGCTCATCGACGCGGCGAAGGGTCTCGAGCCGCAGACCCTGAAGCTGTTCCAGGTGTGCCGCCACCGAGGCATCCCCGTGGTCACCGTCATCAACAAGTGGGACCGACCGGGCCGGACGCCGCTGGAACTGCTCGACGAGATCGACGAGCGCATCGGCCTGATGCCGACTCCCCTGTTCTGGCCCGTGGGCATCGCCGGCGACTTCCGCGGTCTGCTGCGTCGCGGCGAGGACGGAGACGCGGCCGAGTACATCAAGTTCACCCGCACGGCCGGTGGCGCCAAGATCGCGCCCGAGGAGCATCTGTCCCCCGCCGAGGCGCTCGCCCTCGAGGGCGACACCTGGGTCGAGGCCGCCGAGGAGTCCGAACTGCTGTCGTCCAACGGCCAGGATCACGATCAGGAATTGTTCCTCGCCGGGCAGACCTCGCCGGTGATCTTCGCGTCGGCGATGCTCAACTTCGGTGTGCGGCAGATCCTCGACACCTTGGTCACGCTCGCACCGCCACCGCGTGCCCGTCTCGCCATCGACGAGACCGCTCGCGAGGTCGACGATCCGTTCAGCGCCGTCGTGTTCAAGGTGCAGGCCGGCATGGACACCGCCCACCGCGACCGGCTCGCGTTCATGCGTGTCGTCTCGGGTGTGTTCGAGCGCGGCATGGTCGTCACGCACGCGCAGACCGGTAAGCCCTTCGCCACCAAGTACGCGCTGACGGTCTTCGGCCGCGAACGTTCCACGGTGGAGAACGCCTATCCCGGCGACGTCGTCGGCCTGGTCAACGCCACCGCGCTGGCGCCGGGGCATACCCTCTACATCGACAAGAAGGTGGAGTTCCCGCCCATTCCGTCGTTCGCGCCCGAGCACTTCGCGATCCTGCGGGCCGAGAGCGCCTCGAAGTACAAGCAGTTCCGCAAGGCCGTGGACCAGCTGGATTCCGAGGGCGTCGTGCAGATCCTCCGCAACGACGTCCGCGGCGACGCGTCGCCGGTGATGGCGGCCGTGGGTCCGATGCAGTTCGAGGTGGTCGCGGCGCGGATGAAGGCCGAGTACAACGTCGACCCGAAGATCGAGCATCTCGGCTACTCGCTCGCGCGTCGCACCGATGCGGCTTCGGCCGACGAACTGAACCGCCAGCGCGGCGTGGAGGTGTTCACCCGGTCGGACGGCGTGCTCCTCGCTCTCGTCAGCGACAAGTGGCGGCTGCAGTACATCCTCAAGGAGTTGCCGGAGCTGACTCTCGAACCGTTGGTCGCGGCGACCGACTGAGCGTCCCGGCAATGCCGGACGGGTAGTGCGTCCAGCGGATTTTACTGATACTTTCCCTTTCGTCGATCCGACGTATTCGGGTGGAATCAGGAGTTGTGTCGATGAACGACGACGTACCGGCCGCAGCCGGTGAGGACCTGTCGTCCGGTGGGACGGCGGATACGAGCAGGCGATCCGGACGCGCGAAGCGCTCGGGCACCTTCGTCTACCCGCTGCCGAGCACTCCTCTTCCGAGCAGTACCCCGCTGACGAGCACGCCGGATCCCGGAACACACCGCATGAGCGTGGGGGATGCATCGTCGCTCGAAGGTGACCCGGCCGGCGGGGTGGGCGCCGGCAATTCCGAGGAAGGAACGACCCTGGTGAGCAGCACCGGCACGAACGGCTCCGCGAGTGGGCCCGCCACCACCACGACGACCCCGACGGCCACCGAGAGCCTGGGCACGATCACCGCACCGGGTCCGGTCCCGTCACGGCGCAATTCGATGGGCGTGGCGTCGGTGCGTATCGCCGCGCGACTCGCACAGAACGAACTGACCTCCCGCGACTCCCGCAGCACCGGAGCGCACGGCGACCCGCGTAGCACCGGATCGCACGGCGACCCGATAGCGGACAACGATGAACTGCTCACGCTGCTCGGCGAGTACCTGCTGGCCGGTGGACTCGAGAAGCCCGAGATCCACGCTACCCTCGGTGGGCAGCCGATCGTCGTCGACCTGCAGGTACCGCAGCGTCACGCCCGGTAGAGGTCACGCCCGGTAGAGACGGGCAGGTCGCGGGTTATCCGTCGCCGAACAGTGCGGCGATCGCCGCCGGATCGACGTCCTCGAGCGTCGCGGGCGACCACTGCGGGTCGCGGGTCTTGTCGACGAGCACGGCGCGCACACCTTCGATGAAGTCCGGCGTCGCAGCGACGCGCACGGCGACGTCGAGTTCGCGGGCGAAGCACTCCTCGAGCGTGCTCTCGGCACCGCGTCGCATCAGTTCGGCCGTGGCCCACACGCTCGTCGGCGACAACGACCGCAGGGCCGTGCGAGTCTGCTCGGCCCACTCGGCGTCGATGTCGGCGAGGCTGTCGAGGCGGGTCACCATGTCGAGCACCGTACCGTCGCCGAACACCGTCTCGATGTCGGGGAAACGCTGCGCCAGGGAGGATTCGGGGGTCGGTTCGACGAACTCGTCGAGGGCGTCGCGCCACTGCCCGGCGCGGATGCGGTCGGCGAAGTCGTCGATGCGGGCACTGGGCACGTAATGCGTGGCCAGGCCGACGGCCAGCGCGTCGCCGGCATCGATGCGGGCGCCGGTGAGTCCGAGATACATCCCCACCGCATCGCACCGCGCGGTGGTGCCGCGCAGGCGCGGGAGGAAGTGGCTCGACCCGATGTCGGGAACGAACCCGATGGCCGTCTCGGGCATGGCCATCGTGGCCTTCTCGGTGGTGACGCGCACCGCGCCGTGCACCGAGATACCGAGCCCGCCGCCCATCGTGACGCCGTCGAGGACCGCGAGATACGGCTTCGGGTAGGTGGCGACCAGCTCGTCGAGGCGGTACTCGTCGGCGAAGTACTCGCGGACGGTGTCGAAGCGCCCCTCGAGGGCCAGCTCGCGCACCGGCTTTACGTCGCCACCGGCGCAGAACGCGCGGTCGGACGTGCTGGTGACGAGCACGGCCGTGACGGCCGGGTCGTCGCGCCAGGCGAGAAGCGACGAGCGGATGTCGCGGATCATCGACCGGTCGAGCGCGTTGAGCGCACCGGGACGGTCGAGTTGCACTTCGCCGACTCCGTTGGCGACGCGTGTGCGGATGAAGGACTCGTTCACGGGCGGGAGCCTACCGGTCGCGGGCGACTCGTCCCGGCCACGCGACACGTCACGGATGAAGTTCCTCGGTGACCCACCGGTCCCCCGCACGCCGGTAGCGATACCGCAGGTGCCGTCGGCCGGGATCCGCCTGCCAGAACTCCACGGCCTCAGCGGCGACGCACCACGCCGTCCAGTGCGGCGAGACGAGGTCCGGATCGTGTTCGAGCGCGGTCAGGCGTTCCCGTACGAGGTCGTCGTACTCGGCGGAATCGGTGAGGACCTCGCTCTGGTGTCCCGTGGATGCGACCGCACGGGCGAAGACCGATCGTTCCCGGAAGTCGCGGGCACACACCTCGGGTGGGCCGGCCAGGACGGGTCCGCGCACGCGTACCTGCCGGCCGAGTTCGCGCCAGTACACGGTGAGCGCGGCGGCCGGTGTCGCGTCGAGCTGGCGGCCCTTCGGGGAACGGTCGTCGCCGGAGAACCACCAGCCGTCGTCGGCGACGTCCTTGATCAGCAGCATGCGCGCGTCGGGCGTCCCGGACGGGTCGACGGTCGACAGGGTCGCTGCGTGCGGCTCGGCGACGCCGGCCTCGGCCGCCTCGGTGAGCCAGCGGAGGAAGGTCTCCTGCGGCGTCGCGGCCGGTGCGAACGGCGGCGCGGACGCCGTGAGGGTGGGCAGGGCCCGGATCCAGCCGCGGGTATCGGGAAACTCACTGCGACGCGCGATCTCACTCATCGCCGCATGGTACCGATTCGGGAGCTCACTCCCGAGGTGGCGGCAGCTTGCCGGTCAGCGGGCCGACGAGCATCCAGCGATGCCCGAAGGGGTCGAGCAGGGTGGCGTTGCGATGACCGTGGGCCTCGTTGATCCACCTCTCGACCGAACCGCCGGCCAGACGGGCGCGGGTGAGCACGGTGTCGGTGTCGGCCACCTCGAGCATCAGGCTCACCGAGACCGCCCCCTCCTGCGGCGCCGTGAGTCCGAGTTCGGGGAATTCGTCTGCGAGATAGATCATTCCGCTGGGGAACCGCAGTTCGGCGTGCCCGACGCGACCGTCGTCCATGACGACCGGTTCGGCGGTCAGCGAGGCTCCGAAGACCCGGGTGTACCACTCGATCGCCTCGTGGGCCCGCGGCACCGTCAGATAGGGCAGCGCCCCCGGACGGGGAAAATCGCCGGAACCCTCCGAGACCATCTCGTCGTTCCCGCTCAGGACGCTTTCGGTTGCTGCAGCAGCGCCCATCGATTGGTCGTCAACCGGACCGAAGGCGAGTCGCCCATGCATGTGACCGTCTCCCAGTTGCGTTGATATCCGGTGCGGCTGATTCGCCAGCATCCGTCGTCGCCGAGGCTGTACCGATCGTGATAGTAGGCCGAGCCGCGCAACATCATCCCGTCCTCCGGGATGATCACGGTGTCGGACAGCAACCACACCCCGGTGGCGCTGCGGCCGTCGTCGGCGATGTCGATCTCGGGATGGGAACAAGTGTGCTCCGTGATCAAGCGCGTTCCCAGCGTGTTCTCGAGGAAACCTATGAAGGCGTCGCGTGAGTCGAAAACGAGATGCTCCCCGTAGACGGCGTGTGCGTCGGGGGTGAGGGTGTTCGCCAGCTCGTCCCAGTCCTTCGTATCGAGCGCTCGCGCATAACGGTATTTGAGCCGCGTGATCTCCGCTACCGCCTGCACATCCATCGTCGGCCTCCCATTGGCGCCCCCCTGCGAGTATTCGCATTCCAGGCTAGCCCGGACGACCGGCGCAGACGGCCGGAATCACACTGTTACCAGGCAGCATTCGATCGCGATTCGGTCACGGGAGGGCGTGCCGGTCACGACTCGGGACGACGCAGCGCGCGGATGGTCGCGTCGACGACGAGTTCGGCGTAGTCGTCGTCTACGTTCTGGTCCGGGGTGGCCAACGCGAAGAGGGCATGACTGAGCACGGTGCCGGTGACCATTTCGAGCAGCAGCGTCGCCGAGGTGTCGGCGGGGAGTTCGCCGCGCTCGACGGCGCGGTGCACGATCGTGCGCGCCGCGAGCACGCGGCTGCGGTTGAGGGTGTGGATCAGCCGGGCGAGCAGTTCGGGGTTGGCACGGGCGTCGAGCGCGACGCGCAGGCTCGCCAGGCCGGGGGTGGTCCGGTAACCGCGCAACAGCTGCCGGGCGAGTTCGACGAGATCGGATCGGAGCGCGCCGGTGTCGATCGGCACGGGCAGCGGGCTGCGCGCTTCGAGGGCCTGGACCAGCAGGTCGTCCTTGCTCGACCACCGGCGGTAGAGGGCGGCGCGCCCCACCCGCGCGCGTCGTGCGACCGCGTCGAGCGTGAAACCACGCCAGCTCGTCTCGGAGTACACCTCGAGCACGGCGTCGAACACGCGGTCCTCCAGGTCGGCGTCGCGGGGGCGTCCGCGGCGGCGCGGTGCGGGTGCTTCGGTCACGTCGGAAAAGTGTGCCAGACCACTCCTCGATTTACAGACTGAAATCGTCCGCATTAAGCTGGCGGCGTCCTCCTCCCCCAAGAGCAGACCGAAGGAACGCCATGACCGACCCCACTCGGGTCCCCGTCGTGATCGGGGTCGGCGACCTGCGCTCCGGCCGTGCCGGTGCGCCCGCCGACCCGCGTGAACCGCTCGACCTCATCCACGAGGCCACCCTCGCCGCGATCGCCGACTCCGGCGCCGATCTCGCCACGCGGATCGACACCATCCACGCGATCAAGACCGCGAGCTGGAACTACGACGACCTGCCGGGCCTGCTCGCCGAACGTCTCGGCGCGACGCCCGAGCACACGTCGACCACGCCGATCGGCGGCCACTGGCCGGCAGCCCTGCTCGATCGCGTCGGCCACGACATCGCCGCGGGCACCAGCACCGTCGCGCTGCTCGTCGGCGGCGAGGCGCAGGCCTCGGCGACCAACTCGTACAAGGCCGGAACGGATCCGGTCACGCTGGGATGGACCACCGCCCCGGGCGGCCCCGCGCCTATCAGCAACAAGGACCTCGGCAGCCCCGCGATGCAGCGCGCCGGGATGATCGTCCCCACGCGGGTCTACCCGCTGTTCGAGAACCGGCTCAGCCACGATCTCGGGCACTCGCGCGAGAAGTCGCTCGACTGGTCGGCGACGCTGTACGCCGCCTTCTCCGAGTTCGCCGCCGAGAACCCGGCGTCCTGGAACCCCGAGCGCCGCACCGCCGACGACATCCGCACCATCGCCGGCAAGAACCGCCTCGTCACCGACCCGTACCCGCTGATGGTCAACGCGATGCCGTTCGTCGACCAGGCCGCTGCCGTGGTCGTCACCTCGCTCGCCGTGGCCCGCGAATTCGGTGTCCCCGACGACCACCTGCTCTACGTGTGGGGCGGCGCCGGCGCGACCGAGCCCTCGGACGTGCTCGCCCGCGGCGACTTCGGACGCTCCGCCGCACTCGACGATGCGCTGCGGCGCACGCTGTCGGCGAGCGACCTGCGTCCCGGCGACTTCGACATCATCGACGCCTACAGCTGCTTCCCCGTGGTCCCGAAGCTGCTCATCGAGCAGCTCGGCCTCCCCCGCGACACCGTCCCGTCGGTGACCGGCGGCCACTCCTTCTTCGGCGGCCCGCTCAACAGCTACACGCTGCACTCGGTGGTGTCGGTGGCCAAGCGGCTGCGCCAGGACGGCGAGCTCGCCCTCGTGCACGGCAACGGTGGCTACCTGACCTACCAGCACGTCGTGGTCCTCGGCTGCGCGCCGCACACCGACGGTTACGTCGGCGACCCCGAGCACGTGCTGCTCGAGCCGTCCGCGCCGGAGACAGCCACCGATTACAGCGGCGAGGTCCAGATTGTCACCGCCACGGCCGAATTCGGTCGCGACGGCAACCCGTCGATCGGTTTCCTCGTCGGCCTCACCCCCGACGGCCGGCGTGTCTCCGGCCAGACCGACGCCACCGGCGCCGCAGTCCTCGCCGCCGGAGCCGACATCGTCGGCGAGACCGTCCACGTCACCGACGACGGCGGCATTCTCACCGTCACCCGCATCGAACACCTGTGCCCCGAGGAGTACCGGTCGTGAGCGAACCCGTCGTTCACGTCGAGAAGCGCGAGCACGTCCTGCTCGTCACCATCAACCGCCCCAAGGCGGCCAACAGCATCAACGCCGACGTGCACCAGGCACTCGGTGAGGCCTGGGACCGCGCCGAAGAGGACCGCGACGTGCGCGTCGTGGTGCTCACCGGCGCAGGCGGCGCCGTCTTCTGCGGCGGCGCCGACCTCGAGGCCCTCGGCACCGAAGGACCGGACGGCGTCACCCCGCCCGAAACCGCCCACTGGGGCTTCGCCGGTGTCGTCAAGCACCACATCTCCAAGCCCGTCATCGCCGCGGTCAACGGCACCGCGCTCGGTGGTGGCACCGAACTCGCCCTCGCGAGCGATCTCGTCGTCGCATCCGAAACCGCCGAATTCGGTCTGCCCGAGGTGCACCGCGGCCTGATCGCCGGTGCCGGCGGCGTGTTCCGCATCGGCCAGGCCATCCCCCGCGCCGTCGCGATGGAACTCGTCCTGACGGGAAAGCCGATGTCGTCCGCCGACGCGCTGCGCTGGGGCCTCGTCAACCGGGTCGTCCCACAGGACGAGGTCCTCGACACCGCTCTCGCTCTCGCCGCCGACATCGCGAAGGGCGCCCCGCTCGCCGTGCAGGCCGGCAAGACCGTCGCCCGCGGCATCATCGACGGCAACGTCCCCGCCGAGGACCTGCCCTGGGAACTCACCGACAAAGCCCTCGCACGTCTCACCACCAGCGCCGACACTCTCGAAGGCGTCATGGCCTTCATACAGAAGCGCGAACCCGTCTGGAAGGGCGAATAGGCATGACCACCACCGAAGTGGTTCGTCGGGCCTGATCTCGGCGCTGTTCAGCCACGGCATCGCCACCCCGCACATCGTCTCGTCGGGCAACACGACCTGATCGAGCGGTTCGCGCGTCCCGCGCTCAGCGCTGCTTCGACCTGACCGTAGGCCTCTGCCCGAATCAGGGGGAGGAAATGTGCGACTTTCCTTGCGGAAGCGCATATTTCCTCCCCCTACTCGTGTCAGTCACGCGTACGGAGCATCTCCAGGGCGACGACGACCACCACGGCGATCACGACGTGCATCAGCGTCAGGGCGACGGTGCTCGGCGTGTCGAAGTCCGCGGAGATCGTGCCCTGGATCGTCGCCAGCGGCAGCAACGCCCCGACGACCTGGGCGATCCGCGCGAAACCGTTCCACCACAGGGTGAGCAGGGCCGCGACGGCGAGACCGACGGTGAGCGGGACGACGGACATGAGCACCACGCCACCGGGCGCCGCGCTCACCACCTCACCGGCGTCGGTGTGTTCGAACGAGCCACCCGCGATGAGCCCGACGGCCCACAGCGCGAGGTCGATCACCAGTGCGGTCACGACGGACGCGGCGACCACCACGGCGGAACGCGCGAGCCGGGACTGCGGGAGATGCGTAGAGGTACCGGATGTTTCGGTGACGGACATGGATCCTCCTGATGGGCGTTCCTTCTGACGACGCCCATCCTGCGACCTCGAGCCGACTCGAGGTCAAGAGGATTCAGTCGAGATCTTCGGCGAGCTCCATCCATTGCTCCTCGGCCGCTTCCTTCTCCGCGACCACCTCACGCAACTGCGCGTCGAGTTTCTGCAGCCGGTCAGGATCGGTCGCCGCCTCCGCGAGGTCGTGGTGCAGCTTCTCCTCCTTCTCGGTCAGCTTCGCGACGAGACGCTCCAGGCGCGACAGTTCCTTGCGCGCGGTGCGTTCGGCGGCACCGTCGCGCTTCTTCGGCTGCTCGGCGGCGTCACCGGTCTTCGAGACGGTCGACGCCACCGACGGCACGTCGCCGTCGCCCATGGCCGCGCGCCGGCGCAGGTACTCCTCGATGCCACCGGGAAGGTTCGTCAGGCGGCCGTCGCCGAACAGGGCCCACGTCGAATCACAGATGCGTTCGACGAGATACCGGTCGTGGCTGATGACCACGAGGGTTCCGGCCCAGCCGTCGAGCAGGTCCTCGAGCTGCTGGAGGGTGTCGATGTCGAGGTCGTTGGTGGGCTCGTCGAGGAGCAGCACGTTCGGTTCGGCCATGAGCACGCGCGTGAGCTGCAACCGGCGACGCTCACCACCGGACAGGTCGCCGACGGGGGTGCGCTGCCGCGCCGGTGTGAAGCCCAGACGTTCGGCGAGCTGACCGGCGGAGATCTCCTTGTCGCCCAGTGTGATCCGCTCGGCGACGTCCTTGACGGCGTCGAGCACCCGCATGTCGGTGGGCAGGTCGTCGAGTTCCTGCCGCAGCCAGCCGATCTCGACGGTCTGCCCCTGGACGCGCCGTCCCTGCGCCGGTTCGAGTTCGCCCGCGAGCGTGCGCAGCAGGGTCGTCTTGCCCGAACCGTTGACGCCGACGAGACCGATCCGCTCGCCCGGACCGAGACGCCAGGTGAGGTCGCGGACCAGTTCGCGCCCGTCCGGGGTGGTGAGGGTGGCGTCCTCGAGTTCGATGACGACGCGGCCCAGGCGGCGCTTCGCGAACGATGCCAGCGCCACCGAGTCGCGCGGCGGCGGCACGTTCGCGATCAGCGCTTCGGCGGCCTCGATGCGGTACTTCGGCTTGGACGTGCGGGCCGGGGCTCCGCGACGCAGCCACGCGAGTTCCTTGCGCGCGAGATTGCGGCGGCGTTCCTCCATCGCGTCGGCCTGGCGGGCACGCTCGGCGCGCGCGAAGATCCAGTCGTTGTAGCCGCCCTCGTAGCTCTCGACCCGGCCGTTCACGACCTCCCAGGTGCGCGTCGCGACGGTATCGAGGAACCAGCGGTCGTGGGTGACGACGACGAGCGCGCTGCGCCGCGACAGCAGGTGCTCGGCGAGCCACTGCACGCCTTCGACGTCGAGATGGTTCGTGGGCTCGTCGAGGACGAGCAGGTCGAGATCCTGCACGAGGGCTGCGGCGAGGGCGACCCGGCGACGCTCACCACCGGACAGACCGTCGACGACCGCGTCGAGACCGAGATTGTCGATGCCGATACCGGTGAGCACCGAGCGGATGCGCGCATCACCGGCCCACTCGTGCTCGGCCACATCGAGCGGCCCGAGGACCACCTCGCCGACGGTCGAGCCCTCCGGCAGACCGCCGCGCTGCGTCACGACGGCCATGCGCAGACCGTTCACGCGGCTCACCCGGCCCGAATCGGGCTCCTCGATGCCGGCGAGCACCTCGAGCATCGTCGTCTTGCCGCCGCCGTTGAGGCCGACGACACCGATCCGCTCCCCCTCGTTCACGCCGAGGGACACCGAGTCGAGTAACGGCTTGATGCCGAACGACTTCGAGACCTGTTCGAGGTTGATCAGATTCGCCACGTGGAGGAACGCCTTCCGAGAATTGCGGGGATGTACTACAGGATCAGGAGTGTGCGGGATCGACGTCGCCGACGACACGGGCTCCGGGCACCGGACCGGAGGCGACCCGCACCGTACGGCACACACCGGCACCGGCGAGTTCGGCACTCACGGTGACGGCGGCGTGCTGGTCCTCGACGAGGAACGCGCAGGTGGGGCCGGAACCGGAGACGATGCCCGCCAGGGCCCCGGCCTCGACACCCGCCCGGAGCGTGCGTCGCAGCATCGGGTCGAGGGACAGAGCCGCGGCCTGCAGGTCGTTGCCGAGCAGCGGCGCGAGCTGGTGGGCGTCGCCGGAGCCGAGCGCGGAGAGCACGGCATCCGCGCTGCCGATGCGCTGAGGTTCTCCCTCGGCACGCAGCCGGTCGAGTTCACGGAAGACGACCGGTGTGGACAGGCCCCCCTTCGCGAGGGCCAGTACCCAGTGGAAGGTGCCGCGGGTGAGGACGGGGACGAGGCGCTCGCCCCGCCCTGTTCCGATCGCCGTTCCGCCGTGGAGGCAGAACGGCACGTCGCTGCCGAGGCGGACGGCGAGATCCGCGAGGTCCTCCCGGGGCGCCCCGATGCCCCACAGTGTGTCGAGCGCGACCAGCGTCGCGGCAGCGTCGGCGCTGCCACCGGCCATTCCGCCGGCCACGGGGATGCCCTTGTCGATCGTGATCGCTACGTCGGGTGTACGTGCGGCCCGTTCCGCCATCATCTCGGCGGCGCGCCACGCCAGGTTCGTCGAATCGGTAGGTACCGACTCGGCGCCCGCGCCGCGCACCGTCACGCTCAGGGTGTCGGCCGGGACCACCGACACCTCGTCGTACAGGGACAGAGCCTGGAAGACGGTGTGCAGGTCGTGGTAGCCGTCAGGACGGAGGTCACCCACCGCGAGATGCAGGTTGACCTTGGACGGGACCCTCACTGTCACGGGGGTCGGCACGACGGAAAGCACGAGTACAGAGCTTACTCGGGATACGGATGCTTCCCGACCGCCGCGGCCACGCTCTACGATCGATCGACTCTGAACACTCTGGAGGAAATGTGACTCGTTCCGTACGTAATGCGGTCGCCGTCTGCGCCGTCGCCGTGGCGGCCACCATGGGAACCGCCGGCGTCGCCTCGGCCGAACCGGCTCCGCCGCGCGTCTGCTCGCTCGGCGACCTGGTCCTGCGCTCGCTGAATCTCGTGGACTGCGTGACCCCTCCCACGGGCTCCGCCGGAATGGCGACCGGCTCCGCCGACTCGGCGGGCTCGTCGACCGGTTCGTCGAACTTGGGCATCACCGGTTACGGGGCAATGATCGGCTGACCGGACGAACGAATCCGGGCCGGCACCCTGAGGTGCCGGCCCGGATTCGGAGAATTATCGGTATCAGCCGATGACGTTCACGCCGGTGGCCTGCGGGCCCTTCTGGCCCTGGCCGATCTCGAAGCTCACGCGCTGGTTCTCCTCGAGGGTGCGGAAGCCGCGGCCCTGGATCTCGGAGAAGTGCACGAAGACGTCAGCGGAGCCGTCCGAGGGAGCGATGAAGCCGAAGCCCTTTTCGCCGTTGAACCACTTCACAGTACCTTCAGCCATGTTGCTGTCCTTCACTTGCAGGCAGAACGGATGTAGACGTTCTGTCTCGTCGGGAGTCGGTTTCGGCCCCCGGGTCTGTCACTACACGGCTGAAACGATTCCATCGTGGCTATCGCATCCGCTCGCAACCAGAAATGTGCGAGGGGTAAACCACGAACACACTACCTAACGACCGAGGACAACTTAACCACACATCGCATCCGACCGCCAGGACGAGTGACCGGGATCACTCCACCCCTGCGAGCCGCACGAAGGCTGCGGCGTCGAGCTTCTCCCCGCGGGTAGACGGCTCGATACCGGCCGCCAGCAGGCGCCTCTCGGCCTCCGCGGGCGAACCTGCCCATCCACTCAACGCTGCGCGCAACGTCTTTCGCCGTTGAGCGAAGGCCGCGTCGACGACGGCGAAGACCCGGGCGCGTGTCCGGGCGTCGGTGGGCCACGGTGGCTCCGCATAGCGGTCGACACGCACGAGGCCCGATTCCACCTGGGGAACGGGCCAGAAGACCGCACGCCCGACGGCGCCGGCCCTGCGGACGTCGCCGAAGAACCGCGCCTTCACGCTGGGTACGCCGTAGATCTTACCGCCCGGTTCTGCTGCGAGCCGATCGGCGACCTCGGCCTGCACCATCACGAGAGCGGTTCGCAGAGTAGGGAATTCAGAGAAAAGGTGCAGCAGCACCGGCACCGCGACGTTGTAGGGCAGGTTCGCGACCAGCGCGGTGGGCGTGACGGGAAGATCCTTCGGCAGCACCTTCATCGCGTCCATGTGCACGACGTCGAAGCGGTCGGCGAGCTGCGGGGCCCGCTCCCGCACGGTAACGGGAATACGCTGCGCGAGAACGGGATCGAGCTCGACAGCGACCACACGGTCGACGACGTCGAGCAGGGCGAGGGTGAGCGAACCCAGGCCCGGCCCGACCTCGAGCACGACATCCTCAGGGCCGACCCCGGCGACGTTGACGATGCGGCGCACCGTGTTCGCGTCGTGCACGAAGTTCTGGCCGAGCTGCTTCGTCGGGCGCACCCCGAACTCCTCCGCGAGTGCGCGGACCTCGGCGGGCCCGAGCAGCGCGGCGAGGCCGCGCGGAGAAGCCGGAGTGGCCCTCGGAGTGGTTTCGGGATCGTCTGCTGACACGTGGTGAACCTAGCGCACTCGGGAGCAGGTCACACCGCGCACACCCGCGCCGGTCAGCGCAGACCGAGCTTGCTGGTGCAGGATGGCCAGGCGCCCCAGCCCTGGGCCGCCTGGACCTTCTCCGCGACGGCGATCTGCTGCTCGCGCGTCGCGAGATCGGCACGCGGCGCGTACTGGGTGCCGCCGAAGCCGGCCCACGTCTGCTGCGTGAACTGCAGGCCACCGTAGAAACCGTTGCCGGTGTTGATCGCCCAGTTGCCGGTCGCCTCGCACTGCGCGAGAGCGTCCCAGGTGGAGCCGCGACCGGAGGCCGGCACGGCGGGCTTCGGCTTGGTGCCGACGCGGACCACGACGGGCCGCGGCTCGACGAGGACCTTCGAAGCGGTCTCGGCGCGTCCGACCTCGACACCGTTGACGGTGTGAACGTCGAAGGTCACCGACCGCTCGCCCGGAGCACCCGGGTCGCTCACGGCGGCCTCACCCTCGAGCATGTTCGGATCGTCCACGCGGTTCTCCGGCGGGGCGATCGGCAGGTTCTCGGTCCGCGACTCGGTCCGGTCGCGGGTGACCACGACCTCCATGCCCTCCGCGAGTTCCGCGTCGAGGGCAGGGGTGACGCTGTCGGCCTGCTCGAGCTTCGCGCCCTGGGCCTCGAGGAACTCGGCGACCGTCGGCGCTGCGACGCGCACCTCGGCGGCGGGCGCGCCGTTGTCGGCGAAGCGCACCGTCTTGGGGTTGACGACCTCGAGATCGGCACCGTCGAGCGGGAGGCGGTGCGAACGGGAGGCGGAGACGTAGGCGTCGTCGGAGAGGCGGAACTGGTCGAGCGCCTCGTCGACGGTCAGCGCGGTGGTCCACACCGAGCGCTCCTCACCGTCGACGGTGAGGCGCAGCTCGCGAGCCTGTCGCAGGACGATGGTGTCGCCGTCGGAGACGGACGAGTCCACGGCCGGGGCCACGACGTCGTTCTCGTCGACGGTGTAGCCGGCTGCGGCCAGGATGTCGCCGACGTTGGAGTTCATCGTGCCGAAGGCACGCTGCTCACCGTCGACGTCGAGGACGACGTCCTTGTGCTGAACCACAGCAGTGGCGCCACCGGCACCGAGGGTGACGAAGACGGCGGCGACCACCGAGTAGAACACCGGCGACTTGAGGCGATTGATCTTGGTGAAAGGTGACACGATTATTTCCAGACGGACGACAACTGTGATCACAGCACGGTAACGAGACGGCATTGTTATCGCAACTTCATCGCCTTTACCTGCACAGATCATGATTTCTGTCAGATCACGACGCACGTCACAGATATCGGATCGATATTAGCTCGATCATTTTCGAGTGTCCGAAATCGCCATTTTCGATCGACACTCGGAAGAAGAACTTCCTCGCGATTCGGGCGGCAAGGACATGGATTCCGTGAGGTAGCCGAGGAGCGCGCGCAGCTGTGCCCTGCCCCATGCGGGGGCGTTCGAGGTGCCGATGCCCACAGGCTCGGACGGAGCGGCCGGCTTCGCGGGCGCAGCGGTTTCCGGGACCGCCTACCGATGGTCGCGGTTGCCGGTGATCGGCTTCGTCAGCGTCCGGCCGACCCGCTGGGAATCGGGAGATCGGCGGATCCGCTCGGTACGGGGAACTGCGGAATCGTCACAGCCGGGGTGGTGCCCGTGCGGGCCATCACGTCCATCAGGACGGCGTGCATGGCCGCGACCTGCACCGGGTCGAAGTTCGCGAGATCGAGCGGGTTCGCGCGGTTGCGCGTCTCGAGCGGATCGTCGTGCAGGTCGTAGAGCTCGAACTGCGGCAGCGCGCGTCCCGACGGATCGAAGTACATCGCGTACTTCCACCTGTCCTGCCGGACGGCACGAATGTGGTTGGGCTGCTTCACCGTCGTCTGCCCGTTGGCCGCGGCGGCGTTCTCGTCGTCGAAGGTGAACAGGACGGTGTCCTGCACCTGTGGCGGCGTGCCACCGGACGACGCGCCCTCGATGACGGGCGTGAGGTCGACGCCCTTGAACGTCCACGCCGAACGGTCGGGCACGGCGGCCATCGTCGCGAGGGTGGGCATGACGTCGATCAGCGACGCGAGCGCGTCGGTGGAGACCGGCCTCGGGAACATCACCGGATTGCTCACCACGAGAGGGACATTGAGCGTCTCCTCGTAGGCGTTGAAGGCCTTCTGGCGGAGTCCGCCGTGGGAGAGCCCCATCTCACCGTGGTCGGCCACCCGGAAGACGACGGTGCGTTCGCGCATGCCCGAAACCGATTCCAGCGCATCGAGAACCGTCCCGATGTGCTGGTCGACGACCTTGTGCATGTAGGCGTACAGGTTGACGTACTGCCGTGCCGCTTCGGGACCGACGAGCGGACCGAGCGCACCTGCGAGCAGCAGGAGCAGTTCGGCCTGGGCGGTGGGCTTGAAGTTGCGGAGCAGGTCCTCGTCGATGGTGGGCGGCAGGTCGATTCCCTGCTCGAAGGCTTCGGGTGCGAACGCCCCGTAGTTGTTGCAGTCGCCGTCGACCTGATCCCAAGTCTTCGGGTACGAGAGGATGTCGTGAGGATTGGCGAACGACACGATGAGCGCGAACGGCCTGTCGTCGGAGGCGCTGCGCGACCGCAGGAATTCGGCGGCGTCGGAGGCGATCTTGCCGTCGCGGTCGGCGCAGCCACCCCCGAAGTTCTCGGGTGCTGTATCCTGCCCCGCCTCCGGGGGCTCCCACCCCGCGAAGCCGTACCGCGCGATGTCGTCGGGCGACGGGTCGCCGCCGTCGGCGCCCTTGCTCATGTGCCATTTGCCGCGGTAGTGGACGTCGTATCCGGCGGAGAGCAGCATCTTCGCCATGTTCTGGCCGTCCACCGGCAGCACGGGTTCGGTGGGCGAGAGCGTGCCACCCTCGGTGAGGGTGCTCACCACCCCGTGCTGGGCGGGATAGAGGCCGGTGAAGAACGTGCTGCGACTGGGCGAGCACATCGCGGCGTTGCAGAACGACCGCGTGAAGGTCAGCCCGGTGTCGGCCAGACGCTGCCGGTTGGGCAGGTTGTTGCGCGCCCAGTCGGCCGGCCAGTGCATCGGCTGGCGCTCCTGGTCGGTCATGATGATGAGGATGTTGGGACGCTGCGGTGTCCGAGGCTGTGCCGCAGATGATCCGGCGCCCACGAGGCCGGCAGCGAGGAGCGCACCCGCGCCCACGAGGAAGGTCCGTCGATTGACATTCCACGTGGTGTCGCGACGCGGAACAGCCTGCTGCACGGTCATATCGGTCCTGTCGGAGAGATCCGTGAACGCGTATGTCGTACAGGAGAATAACAAGACATATGCGTTGAGCGCGCGTCATCGGACGGAAGAGGCGCTGAGGACGATCGGGGGAAATCGTCCACAGCGCCGCGGAACCGCAGGTCAGGCCGTGCGCAGGAGCGGAACCTTCCGCGCGAGGAATCGGTCGACGCTGAACGCTCCCGCACCGACCGCGGCGAGTAGGAGGGCCCCTGCGCCGAGCGCGGCCACGAGCTCGAAACCACCGTCGCCGACGTAGATTCCGTTCTCCACGTGCACGATGAAGAACGCGCCGAGCATGAGCAGGAACAGCAGGACGCCGAAGACGGGGACGAGCACACCGAGGATGAGCGCGAGACCGCCGAGGATCTCGATCCAGGTGGCGACGAACGCCGAGACGGCCGGGGCGGGCACGCCCATTCCTTCGAAGCCGGCCTTGGTGCCTTCGTATCCCCACGAATTGAACTTCTGCAGTCCGTGCGCGAGGAAGATGACGCCGAGTACGAGTCGGGCCACGAGGATGCCGAGGTCGCGGACGAGAGGGGTCTTCATGTCGAGCCTTTCGGGTAGGAGGCCGGAGAGCCCCACTTAGTTGAAGCGACAACTAAGGTAGCAACCCTTGGTTGTAGCTTCAACCAGACTTCTGCGCCGGTTCCGGACGGGTACCGGCGAACGCCTCCCCCAGCAACCGTCGCACGCCCACCTCCGTGACCTCCCGGGGATTCGGATACGGCTTCGCCGTCGCCAGTCGTGCCGTCTCGTCCAGATCGGACTCCCGGACCCCCAGTTCCTCGAGACTCGTCGGCCCACCGGCCGCCGCCACGAGGTCGTAGACGCCCGCGGACGCCGAATCCGTGCCGAGCGCCTGCGCGACCCGCACCATGACGTGCGGTACCGACGGTTCGTTGTAGGCGAGCGCGTGGGGCAGCACGACGGTGTGCGTGGCGGCATGCGGCAGGTCGAACGAGCCGCCCAGCACGTGACAGAGCTTGTGGTGCAGCCCCATTCCTGCCGAGGCGAGACAGGTTCCGGAGAGCCACGCCGCGAGCAGCAGATCCGAACGCCCCTCGGGATCGGCCGAATCCGCACCGAGCGCCGGGATACCCCGGGCGATCGCGGCCACGGCCTCGAGCGCGAGGGCGTCGACGATCGGATTGGCCTGTTCGGAGTAGAGGGCCTCGACCGCGTGGGCCATCGCGTTGATCGCGCTGGTCACCGCCAACGGAATGGGCATCGAGGTGGTGAACTCGACGTCGTAGATCACGGTCTCGGGAAGGATGTCGGGCGACGAACGCGTGGTCTTCACCCCGTCGGCGGTCTCACCGAGAACGGGCGTCACCTCCGACCCGGCGTAGGTCGTCGGCAGGATCACCTGATCGATCCCCGTGCGGAGTGCCAGTGCCTTGGCCAGTCCTGTGGTCGAGCCGCCACCCACCGCGACGACCGCATCGACGTCGTGCTCGGTGACCCGGCCGAGGACCCGTTCGGTCACCTCGACCGGCGTGTGCATCACCGCGCCGTCGAAACGCGCGACCTGCAGATCGCCGAGATACTTCTCGACCAGTTCCGCCTGGTGCCGCACGTGCTCGCCGGCGAGCAGCAAAACGCGGGAACGATCGAGTCGACGTACTTCGTCCGCGACCCGCGAGGCGGTACCGGGGCCGAAGATCACACGTACCGGATGAGAGTTGTAGACGAAGGAGCGCATGCCCGTATTCTCACGACGGGAGTGGGGACGCGCGTGCCCTTTACGAAAGTCCGTACACCCGCTCGGCGTTCGCGGTGGTGGCCGCCGCCAGTTCCTCGGCGTCCTCGCCCCGCACCTCGGCGAGCGCGCGCACGGTGTACGGCAGGCAGTACGACTCGTTCGGCGCGCCCCGGAAGGGATGCGGGGTCAGGAACGGCGCGTCGGTCTCCACCAGCACCAGCTCGCGGGGCACGAGCGGCGCCGCTTCACGCAGGGCCTTCGCGTTCTTGAAACTCACGGTGCCCGAGAAGCTCAGCAGGTATCCGGCGTCGACGCAGCGGCGGGCCATGTCGGCATCCGACGAGAAGCAGTGGAAGATCACCTTCTCGGGTGCGCCCTCGTCGTGCAGGACACGCAGCAGGTCGGCGTCGGCCTCGCGGTTGTGGATCATCAGCGGCTTGCCGAGTCGCTTCGCGAGGTCGATGTGCCAGCGGAAGCCCTCCTCCTGCTCGGCCGGTTCGGCGCACCCGTCGAGCTTGCCGGGCCAGTAGAGGTCGAGGCCGGTCTCCCCCACCGCGACGCAGCGCGGGTCGGCGGCGAGTTTCTCGATCTCGGCGCGGGTAGCGTCGTCGAGACTGTTCGCGCGGGTGGGATGGATGGCGACGGCCGCGTGGACGCGGTCGTCCCAGTGCGCGGCCCGCACGGCGAAACGCGCCGCCTCGAGATCGTCGGCGACGGTGACGATGCGTCCGACCCCCACCACGGCGGCACGATCGACGATCGCGGAGGTCGTCGCGGCGTCCTCGGCACCGCACGCGTCGAGGTGCGTGTGGGCGTCGACGAGGGGACTCAACGGCTGCGGGGCTTCGGGGGCGGGACGGGCTGCGCTCACGCCCTATAAACTACTGGCCACCATGACTGCGTCTGATTCCTCCCGCCCGGCTGCCGGCGATCCCACCCGCCCGCCGTTCTACGTCACGACCGCGATCGCGTACCCGAACGGCGCCCCGCACATCGGGCACGCCTACGAGTACATCTCGACCGACGCGATCGCGCGGTTCAAGCGTCTCGACGGCTTCGACGTGCGCTTCCTGACCGGCACCGACGAGCACGGCCTGAAGATGCAGCAGACCGCCGCGAAGGAAGGCATCCCGGTCACCGAACTCGCGTCCCGCAACTCGGACGTGTTCGAGGCCATGGACAAGCGGCTGAACATCTCGTACGACCGGTTCATCCGCACCACGGACGCCGATCACCTCGAGGCGAGCAAGGCGATCTGGCAGCGCATGGTCGACTCGGGCGACATCTACCTCGACACCTACGCGGGGTGGTACTCGGTCCGCGACGAGGCGTTCTACACCGACGGCGAGACCACCCTGCTCGAAGACGGCTCGCGGATCTCCACCGACACCGGCACCCCCGTGGAGTGGACCGAGGAGTCCACCTACTTCTTCCGGCTGTCGGCTTATCAGGACAAGCTGCTCGAGCTCTACGAGAAGCAGCCCGACTTCATCGCCCCGGCCACCCGCCGCAACGAGATCGTCAGCTTCGTCTCCGGCGGCCTGAAGGACCTGTCGATCTCCCGCACCACCTTCGACTGGGGTGTGCCGGTCCCCGATCACCCCGATCACGTCATGTACGTGTGGGTCGACGCGCTGACCAACTACCTCACCGGCGCCGGCTTCCCCGACACCGAATCGGAGTCCTACCGCCGCTACTGGCCCGCCGACCTGCACATCATCGGCAAGGACATCACGCGGTTCCACACCGTCTACTGGCCGGCCTTCCTCATGTCGGCGGGGCTCGAACTGCCGAAGCGGGTCTTCGTCCACGGCTTCCTGTTCAACAAGGGCGAGAAGATGTCGAAGTCGGTCGGCAACGTCGTCGACCCGCTCGAGATGGTCGACCGGTACGGCCTCGACCAGCTGCGCTTCTTCCTGCTCCGCGAGATCTCCTACGGCCAGGACGGCAGCTACAGCCACGAGGCGATCGTCACCCGCATCAACGCCGATCTCGCCAACGACCTCGGCAACCTCGCGCAGCGCTCCCTGACGATGGTCGCGAAGAATCTCGAGGGCACCGTGCCCACGCCGGGCGAGTTCACCGCCGACGACGAGGCGATGCTCGCCCAGGCCGACGCGCTGCTCGCGAAGGTGCGCGCCGAGTTCGACGCGCAGGCCCTGCACCTCGGTCTCGAAGCGATCTGGCACGTCCTCGGCGAGACCAACCGTTACTTCTCGGCGCAGCAGCCGTGGGTGCTGCGCAAGACCGATCCCGAGCGGATGGCGACGGTCCTGTACGTCACGCTCGAGGTCGTTCGGATCGTGGGTCTGCTCGTCCAGCCGGTGATGCCCGATGCCGCCGCGAACATCCTCGATCTCCTCGGTCAGACACCCGAGGCACGGCAGTTCGACGCCGTCGCGACCCGCCTGGCTCCGGGCACGACCCTGCCCGCCCCGGCACCGGTGTTCCCGCGCTACGTCGACGAGGACTGAGCGTCCGATCCGGCGACGGAGAGCTTTCACCTGCGTGTTCTCCGTCGCCGCGCAAACCTGTCGGTGCCGTGCGCCACACTGCGGCGCATGCGCAGCGATAGAACACATGTTCGATCCGATGGCCTGAACGAGCACTCCCTGCTCGCCGAGCTGGGCGGTGCCTACGAGCGGGGATGGCAGCCCGCCGACGTGCTCCACGTGACGGCCCGCTCGGGTGGTCCCTCCGATGTCGCACTGACGGCGGCCACGATGCTGTTCGACGCGCAGATCCGGCGCGCGGCCGAACGCGCCCCCGTCGAGTGGGTACGGCAGCTCGACGAGATCCCCCGCCGGCACCCGCGTCCGGCCCACGCCGCCGGAGCCCCGACCCTGGCCGACGGTCTGTTCCGCGCGTTCCCCGACGTCACCCGCTTCGAGATCGAAGGGCTCGCCTTCACCTGGAAGTACCTGCCGTCCTTCGCGATCCTCACCCCCCCGCCGTCGCGATGGCCGTCCGTCCGGTCCGGCGACCCGTCTGCGCCCGCCCCGCCCGACACCCGGATCCTCGAACGCATCCGGGCACTGCTGTCGAAGGCCGAGTCCACCGACTTCCCCGACGAGGCCGAAGCGCTCACCGCGAAGGCGCAGGAACTCGTCTCGCGTCACGCCGTGGGTGCGGCGCTGCTGGCCGGACCCGACTCCGGCACAGACCCGGTCGTCGGCCGGCGCATCCACCTCGACAGCCCGTACATCCGCGAGAAGGTCCTGCTCCTCACCGCCATCGGCGACGCGAACCGCGTGCGCACGGTGTGGTTCACCCGGGTGCAGATCGCGACGATCGTCGGTACCGCCACCGACCTGCAGCAGGCCGAGATGCTGTACACCTCGCTGCTCGTGCAGGCCGGACGGGCCGTGCAGGCGGCCGGAACGGCGGGGCGGCGCGGATCGTCCGCGACCTCCTTCCGCCGCGCCTTCCTCACCGGCTACGCGCACCGGATCGGCGAACGTCTCCGCGAGGCGGACGTCCGGGCCACCGCCCACGCCGCCGCCGACGCGCAGATGCCCATCACGAAACTCGCACCCATCCTCGCCAGACGCTCCGACGCCGTCGACACCGAGTTCCGGCGGTTGTTCCCCGTCACCCGCGACTCGCGTAGCCGCGGGGTCGACGCCGACGGCTTCCACGCCGGTCGGGATGCGGCCGAGACCGCCTCGCTGACAACGGAATTCCGCACGGTCGGTCGCTGACCGGATCGATCACCGACGAGGTCGACAGCAGGAGACGGGCGTCACAGGAATTCGCGGTGGCGCCGTGTCACATCCCTGCCACGAGCGGTGTCCTATCGGTGACACCACTTCCGACAAGCGAAGGGAACAGAGCGATGACGACGCAATTCCATGTGGTGGTCGTAGGGGCGGGCTACGCCGGAGTGATGGCTGCGAACCGCTTGCTCGCCGAACACCCCGAGGTGGCGGTCACCGTCGTGAACCCGCGACCGGTCTTCGTCGAACGCGTCCGGCTCCACCAGGTGGCGGCCGGATCCGGAACCGCCACACACGAACTGTCCGATCTCCTGCACCCGCGGGTGACGCTGCACGTCGGCACGGCCGTACGGATCGAGCCCTACGCGGTGTCCCTCGCCGACGGCACGGTCCTGCCATGCGACGCGGTGGTCTACGCCGTCGGCAGCACCACGGGCTCCGGCGCGATCCCCGGTGCGGAGAAGGCGTTCTCCGTCGCCGACCTCGACTCCGCCACTGCCCTGCGCGACGCGCTCCTCGAGGCGGACGATCACGCCTCCGTCGTCGTGATCGGTGGCGGGCTCACCGGTCTCGAGACCGTCACCGAACTCGCACAGTCGCATCCGCGGCACACCCTCGTCCTCGTCGGCGATCCGGGAGCGGCCCTTCCTGTGAACACGCAGCGTTACATCCGCCACCGGCTCGACGAACTGGGCGTTCAGGTCCGGTCGGGAACGCGGGTCGCCCACATCGACGACGGCTCGGTCGTCCTCGACGACGGCTCCGAGATCCCCGCGACCCTCGTGGTCCGCACGGCCGGTTTCTCCGTGCCCGACCTGGCCCGTCGCAGCGGCCTGCCGGTCGACGACGACGGTCGTCTCCGGGTGCGCGACACCCTGCAGGCGGTCGACGGCTCGCCGATCGTCGGCGTGGGCGACGGCATGCCGGTCGTCGGCGTGGGCGACGTCATGCCGGTCGTCGGCGTGGGCGACGCAGTGGTGGTGGACGGCAACGACCACCTGCGCATGAGCTGCCAGGCGGCGATGCCGCTCGGCATCCACGGCGCCGACACGGTGTGGCAGTTGTTGCAGGGACGCGAGCCGGCACCGCTCTCGCTCGGTTTCGTCACGACCTGCATCTCTCTCGGCCGCGATCGCGGCGTCGTGCAGTTGTCGGCACGCGACGACACCCCGTCGAGGTGGGCCCTGCGCGGTCGGCTCGCAGCACCGGTTAAGGAAGCCGTCGTTCGTGGGACCATCCACACCATGCAACTCCAGGCGCGCGGACGTGCCCTGCCGTCCCGACGCGGACCGGACACCGCCGCACGCGAGAAGGCTCACGTATGACCGGCGACGACGTCTTCACCGAGCATCGGGGACTGCTGTTCTCGATCGCCTACGAGATCACCGGCAGTGTCGCCGACAGCGAGGACGTCCTGCAGGAGAGTTACATCCGCTGGGCCCGCACCGACACCGGCAGCGTCGACAATCCGCGGGCCTACGCGGCGCAGATCGTGACGCGTCAGGCGCTGAACTCGCTGCGCTCGGCGCAACGCCGCCGGGAGGACTACGTCGGGCCGTGGTTGCCCGAGCCGATGCTCACCGCCCCCGACGCAGCCGCCGAGGTCGAACTCGCCGAGTCGGTGTCGACCGCGATGCTGTTGGTGCTCGAGACATTGACGCCCGTCGAACGCGCGGTTTTCGTGATGCGCGAGGTGTTCGGTTTCGAGTACTGGCGCATCGCCGAGACGGTCGACCGTACCGAGAGTGCCGTCCGGCAGATCGCGCACCGCGCCCGCGAGCACGTCCATGCCCGGCAGCGACGCTTCACTCCCGCGGGCGACGAGACCGACCGGGTGGTCGCGGCGTTCCTCACCGCGGCCACCACCGGCGACCTCGACGGACTGCTGTCGCTGCTGGCTCCCGACGTGCGGTACCTCGCCGACGGTGGCGGCAAGGTCACTGCGGCCCGAGTTCCGATCTTCGGCTCCGCGAAGGTCGCCGGCCTGTTCCTCGGGCTGGTCCGGCATCCGCTGCCCGACATGACCATCGAGCCGGCCGTGGTGAACTCGATGCCCGGTTTCCTCGTCTACTCGGCAGGTGTCCTCGACATGGTGCTGCACCTCGAGATCGACGACCACCTGATCACCGGCGTCTACGTGGTCCGCAATCCCGACAAGCTCACGCATCTCCGGGCTCGTCCCGATGCTTCCGACCAGACATGACAAGCTGACGCCATGCGGATGGAACGACTCGGCCGCGGCGGCACCGTCGATCGCGTGCTCGGTGCACTCGCGGAACGCGCCAGGATCCTCGCGATCCCCGCCCCGGCGGCACTGTCGGGTGAATGGTTCGGGGCGGCGGCCGTGCTCGTCCCGTCCGTGTCCGTCGAATCCGTCCCACCGGCAGAGGTCTTCTCCCTCCCCGCGGACGCTCCCGGGCCCGGCGGTGCCGATCGGCGCTTCCAGCGCAGTGACGACCGGCCGCTCATCGGAGGCGGGCGCATCGGTTATCTCGCCTATCCGGATCGCATCCCGGACCGACCCGCGCTGCCCCTCGCCGCGAGCGGGTGGACCGACACTGTCCTGCGTCTCGAGGCCGACGGGTGCTGGTGGTACGAGACCCTCGGTACCGCACCCTGCCCCGACGATCTCGCCGCGGCAGTCCTCGATTCACCGTCGACCGCCGCCCCGCCGACGAACGCCACAGAGTCGACGAACGCCACGGACTGGCACATCGACTGGACACCACCGCCTCGCGACGAGCACCGCCGCGGCGTCGAACACTGTCTCGACGCGATCCGCGCCGGCGAGGTGTACCAGGCGTGCGTGTGCACGCGGTTCACGGGCAGATGGGACGGCGATCCGCTGGCGTTCTTCGCCGACGGGATCTCCCGGACTGACCCTCCGCGCGCCGCCTACCTGCAGGGATCGTGGGGTGCGGTCGCGTCGCTCTCGCCCGAACTGTTCGTCTCCCTCCACGGCGACACGCTGCGGTCGAGTCCGATCAAGGGCACCCTCCCCCTCTCCGCCGACCCCGCCGGGCTACGGGCATCGGTCAAGGACGTCGCCGAGAACGTGATGATCGTCGATCTCGTCCGCAACGATCTCGGCCGCGTCGCCGAGACCGGTTCGGTGCGGGTCGAGGATCTTCTGACCGTGCGTCCCGCACCCGGCGTGTGGCATCTGGTGTCCACCGTCGCGGCGGAGCGGCGACCGGGTGTGACGGTCGCCGATGTGCTCGACGCGGCGTTCCCGCCCGCATCGGTGACGGGCTGCCCGAAACTCCGCGCCCGGACGCTGCTCACCAGGTGGGAGGGTTCCGCGCGAGGTGTCTACTGCGGCACCGTCGGCATGTCGAGTCCGATCGCCGGCACCGAACTGAACGTCGCGATCCGCACCGTCGAGTTCGGGCACGACGACAGCGGCAACGGCGTGTGCGCGCTCGGTGTGGGAGGCGGCATCACCATCGACTCCGATCCCGACGCGGAATGGCAGGAATGCCTCGACAAGGCCGCCAGCATCCTCGCGCTCGGCGACGCGCGGGCAGCCGTTCAGCACACCTCGTCGGGAGGCGACGGCAACTCGTAACGTTCGAGGACCTCCTCGAGTCGCACCGAGGTGGAACGGCAGATGCGGGCTACGACGGCATCGGCGTCGAGCCCCCATGTGCGGAGCAGACCGTCGCCACCGGCGGCGACGATGGTGCTGTCGGGCGCGAAGGTCACCTGCCATCGTCCCGTTCCCATGTCGGTGACCGGGCCACCGATCTCGTGCATGCCGCCCGGGTCGGCGACGTCCCACAGACGGACAGTGCCGTCGTCGCTGCCGCTGACCGCGCGGGTGCCGTCGAGGGTGATGGAGACGGAGTAGACCGTGCCGGTGTGGCCGCTCAACCGGGTCTCGCGGGCGACGAAGTCACCGGACTCGGTGCGGTCCCAGACCACCACGTCGTGGTCGTCCCCGCCGGTCACCAGCACGTCGCTCGACCCGCCGAAGGCCACGGTGTTCACGCCGGTTGCGTGCCCGTCCGAGACGTTCACCCGTGTCGGGGAGCGCGGATCGGTCACGTTCCAGGCGTAGATCTCGCTGTCGGCGCTCGTGACCACGAGACTTCGACCGTCGGGGCTGATGGCAGCACTGCGCACGAGATTCTTCGGTCCCGTCAGCGGCTGGCCCCACGGCACCGGTTCGGCGGGATCCGCGATGTCCCACAACTGCACCGTGGAGTCGTCGGCGCCGGTCACGAGGGTCGTGCCGTCGGGTCCGAACGCCAGGGCGGAGGTGAACCTCGTGTCGAGCGGCACCGGATCGCCGAACGGCTTCGGTGTTGCCGGATCGCGCACGTCCCACAATTGCACGCTGCCGCCGGAGGTCGGTGCCGTGGCCAGGATCGTGCCCGAGGGCGAGAGCGCGCACACGTACGCACCGCCGAGCGGGCGCGGCAACGCGATCCCACCGGCGCGGTTCCAGTCGCCGCCCTGATCGACCCGCCAGAGCGTGACATCCGGTCCGTAGCTGCCGGTCGCGACGAGGGCTCCGGCACGATCGATCGCCGGCCTGGTCAGCGCTCCGTCGGCGACCGCCATCCGGGTCTGCGGCATCGTCCACACCCGGACGTTGGAATCCTGTCCGCCGGTGACGACGGTGGTCCCGGTCGGGCTCACCGCGAGCGTCGGGACACCGCCTCCGTGCCCGGTCAGCGGCGGGCCGATCTCGTCGAGGGTTCGTGTCGACGGGTCGACGTCCCACAGTTTCGCGGTGCCGTCCCAGGACGCGCTCGCCAGTGTGCGTCCGTCGGGGAGGAAGGCGATGTTCCAGACACCGCCGGTGTGGGCGTTCGTCGGCACCCCCAGCGGGCGGGCCGCGCGCGGATCGGTGGTGTCGAACAGGTGCAGCACACCGTCGTCGCTGCTCGCCGCGAGGATCGTGCCGTCGCCGTTGAAGCTCACCGAATGGGCCACGTCGCCGAAACCGGTGAGCGGCTCACCGAGCGGCACCGGCCGCGAGGGCGTGCTCACGTCCCATAGCCGGACGGTGCGGTCGTCGCTCGACGTGGCGAGGACCTGCCCACCGGGACGGAAGGCCACCGTCCGCACACCACCGTCGTGCTCGTCGACCAAGGTGACGGGGAACCGGCCCGATCCGGGATCCGAGGTGTCGACGAGTGCGACGTGCCCGTCGTCGTAGGGCACGGCGAGCACCCGCCCGTTGGGTGAGTACCGCACGTTGTGCACGGCGCCGTCGGCGTAGCCCTGCCGGTCGAGCACCACGCGCGGCGCGGCACGATCGGACGCGTCGTAGATCCACACACCGCCGTCACCTGCCCCGATCGCGAGGAAACGGCCGTCGGGGCTGAACGAGACGGACGCCATGTACTTCGACGACAACCGCAACGGCTCGCCCACGGCGGACGGTTCGTCGCCGTCGAGTGCCCACAGGCGGACGGTGCCGTCATCGCTCGCCGACGCGAGGGTGGCCCCGTCGGGGGAGACGACGACGCCGTAGACCGGCCCGGTGTGTCCACTCAGTGTGTACGCGAGGGGCACGGCCTGGCTGGCGATGAGCCTCGAGTACGCGACCGGGCTGTCGGGCTGGAGTTCGGCCGCGACGAGCGCCAGGTTCGCCGAGATCGTGGAGTCCTTGTCCTGCAGGGAGTCGGACAGCGCGACGATCTGCTGGAACTGCGCGGTGCTCCGTGCCGTCTCGGCCCGGCTCTTCGCGTCCCAGGCCAGTCCGGTCATGACGAACGCGATGATCGTGGACAGCGCCATCGCGGTGATGCCCACCCGCCGGGTCCGGGTCTCGCGGGCGATCTGCCGGCGGGAGGCGTCGAGGAAGGCCACCGCGGTGGGGCTGAGCGCGACCGGCCCGCGCCGGCCCTCGGGAGTGCCCGCCATGGCGAGGTGCGGATTCTGCTCGGACACGACGTCCATGCGTCCGCGCTGGTATAGCAGCTCGCGGTTGCGTCCGGAGCCGAGCCAGGTCGACGCGTCGGCCTCGATCTGCTGTCGCAGGGCGGCACCGGCGCGGTCCTGCTGGATCCAGGACTTGAGTCGGGGCCACGCGTCGATCACCGCATCGTGGATGAGTTCGACATAGTCGGCGTCGACGACGAGCACACGTGCCGACACGAAATGGTCGAGGACGCGCTTCGACGCGTCGCGATCCTCCCCGCCGACCGCGAGCAGTTCGTTCAGCGACCGCGCGATCTTGACGTCCGTGCCGGTCGTGGTGACGTACACCAGGTGGACGAGCATCGAGCGGGCACGGGCACGGTCGGAATCGTCGGCGAGACTCTCCCACGCTCGTTCGGCGCCGGCGGCGACGGATCCGCGGCCCCCGCCGGTCGCGCGGTAGGCGGCGACGGTGAGCGTGCCCCCGCTGCGCTTGTCCCACAGGGAGTCGAGCAGGTGGGACAGCAGGGGAAGCTCGGTGCCGCTGATCTCACCGTCGGCCAGTCCGGTGAGGTCGTGGAGGATGAGGTCGACGAGACCTGGTTCGAGGCGGACACCCACGAGTTTGGCGGGCGCGGTGATGACCTCGACGAGATCGTCGCGGTCGAGGGGCTGGACGGTCTTGGTCCGCCGTTCGAGGGCCCGGGCGAGCACGGGAGTGGCCACTGCCTGGTCGTAGAAGTCCGACCTCATCGTCGCGACGACGAGTGCGGGCGCGTCGCCGTCCGAACCGGTCGACGCCGTCTCGATGAGGGTGAGGAACTCGGTGCGCAGAGCGACGTCGCTGCACTGGGTGAACAGTTCCTCGATCTGGTCGACGACGATCAGCAGCAAGGACGACGACGTACGGGAGGTCGCGGCAAGCAGGGCCGCGTGGACGGCGGTGTGGTCGGCGGGGTCGCCGACGTCGGTCAGTTCGGGGAGCGCGTCGACGAGTCGTGCCACCGGGTCGGTGCCAGGGGTGAGGACCACCGGGTGGCAGTCCGGCGCGGAACACAGCTGGGGAATGAGACCGGCCTGTACGAGCGAGGACTTGCCGACGCCGGAGGCACCGGTCACCACGACCGGGCCCTGCCCGTGGGAGGCCGTCACCACGTCGGCGAGGGTCCGCACACTCTGGGCGCGCCCGAAGAACAACCGGGCGTCGTTCTGACGGTAGGAGGCGAGTCCCTTGTAAGGGCGGATCCCGGGCGGCACCGATACCGATGCCGATTCCTTGGTGCGCGGAGCGTTCGCCTGGCCGCGCGCGGCCTTCCACCAGTTCTCCCACTGCTTCAGGGAGTACAGACCGGGGGCCGGCGGTTCGGCGTTGAGCTCCCGCGCCGCGCGGATGAGGACCACGAGCACCGGATGCACCGACTCGAAGTTGGCCGGCATCCGGTTGCCGCTGCGCCAGTCGCTGACCCGCTGTACGGAGACGGTCCGGTCGCTGCCCACCGCCCGGGCGACGGTCGCGGCATCCGAGACGACCTTCTTGAGGGCGGGACGACCGGCTGCGGCGAACAGCATGCGCAACTGGTCGGCGAAGAACTGACGCTGCGCCGAACCAGGCTTTCCGCCGGTCTCTGACATCCGTTCCGCGCCCTTCGTGCTCCCGTTCCCCGCCTGCAAACATCCGCTGCGGAAAAATTCCTCACCACGTCTGAGCAGGGATGATACCGGTTCCGCGCCGGTCGGTATTCTCCGTCCCCATCAAAGACGAGGAAGAGTGGTGACCACGCAAGGTTCGGCCTTGCAGTGTGGGGCGGGGGCCTCCACGCCGATAGGGACTGACGAGGGGTAGTTCCGGGTCGGCGTGGAGGCATGCTCCACATACGTTCGGCCCCGCATCACGCGGGGCCCTTCGCGTATCCCCGGCCTACTTCACGACGTCGGGATCGTCCGTCGCGACGGGGCTGTTCAACAGATACGGATCGCGATCCAGGTAGGCCTTCGTCTCCCGCGCGATCAGACCCGACAGCACCAGCAGACCGATCAGGTTCGGCAGCGCCATGAGGCCGTTCATCACGTCCGAGAAGTTCCAGACCACCTCGAGCTGGGTGGTGGCACCGATGAACACCACGATCACGAAGATCGCGCGGTAGGGCACCACGCCGCGGCGACCGACGAGACGCTCGACGCACCGCTCGCCGTAGTACGACCAGCCGAGGATCGTCGAGAAGGCGAAGAAGACGACCGAGATGGCAACGATCCAGTGACCCCAGTCCCCACCGAGTCCGTCGGCGAAGCCGGCCGATGTCATCGCGGCGCCCTGCTCGCCGGACTCCCAGGCTCCGGTCGTGACGATGACCAGACCGGTGAAGGTGACGACGATGATCGTGTCGATGAACGTCTGGGTCATCGACACCAGGCCCTGACGCACCGGGTGGGTGGTCTGGGCGGCCGCGGCGGCGATCGCCGCGCTGCCCATGCCCGACTCGTTCGAGAAGATGCCGCGCGCCACGCCGTAACGCAGAGCGATCATGAAGACCGATCCGATGAAGCCACCGGTGGCCGCCGTGCCGGTGAAGGCATCGGTGAAGATGAGCGCGAAGGCATCGGGGATCTGCGTGAAGTTGACCGCGAGGACGATGATGCCGGCGCCGACGTAGAGGAGGATCATCGCGGGCACGAAGCCGGCGGTGCCCCTGCCGATGGACTTGATGCCGCCGAGCAGGACTGCCGCGGCGAGCACGGTCATCACGATGCCACTGAGCCAGGTCGGCACACCGAAGGTGCCGTCGAGCTGGGTGGCGACGGTGTTGGCCTGGGTCATGTTGCCGATGCCGAAGCTGGCGAGCACGGCGAAGACCGCGAACAGCAGGCTCAGGACGAGACCGGCCTTGTTGGGGATGGCGCGGGCGAGATAGTACTGCGGACCACCGCTCTGCTCACCCTTGGCGTCGGTCGTGCGGTACTTCACGCCGAGGAACGCCTCGGAGTACTTGCTGGCCATGCCGACCAGGCCGGTGACCCACATCCAGAACAGCGCGCCGGGCCCACCGAAGTAGATTGCGGTGCCGACACCAGCGATGTTGCCCACGCCCACCGTCGCGGCGAGCGCGGTGGTCAGTGCCTGGTACTGGGAGATGTCGCCTTCGGTGGCGCCTTCGTCGTGGCGAGTGATCAGACCCAGCCGCAGTGCGGGCCACAGCTTGCGGAACTGGATGCCCTTCAGCCGAATCGTGAGCACGAGGCCCGTGCCCAACAGCAGCGGGATGAGCAGGTACGGCCCCCACACCACCCCGCCCACCTCGACGAGGAAATCGTTCACCGAATCCATCCGCGTCCTCCTGATCGTCCGAAGCCCCCGACAGCGTCCGACCGGCCGGTGCCGGTGACGTCTGCGCTCGGGACCCGGCAGAGTCTAGGCTTCCGTGGCACGCAATGTCCCCGGACCCCGCGGCGCGTCCGATATGCGTTCTTCTCGATCGGTGGGCGGCAGGCCGCGTCAGTCGCGACGCGCTTCCAGCACCGCGTCAGTCGCGACGCGCTTCCAGCACCGCGTCAGTCGCGACGCGCTTCCAGCACCGCGTCAGTCGCGACGCGCTTCCAGCACCGCGTCGTACAGTTCGCGCTTCGAGACCGTCGCACCGGACGACGTCGACGCCGCTTCGGCGACGACGGCGCAGGCGTCCTTCAGCCGCATCCCGTCCTCGACCTTCCGTTCCACCTCGTCGACGAGGTCGACGGGGTCGGTGGCCACGGCAACCGCCCCTTCGAGCACCACGGTGATCTCACCGCGCGCGCCCTCGACGGCCCACTCGGCGAGTTCGGCGAGCGTGCCGCGGCGCACTTCCTCGTAGGTCTTGGTGAGTTCGCGGCAGACGGCGGCGCGACGGTCACCGCCGAGCACGTCGACGGCGTCGGCCAGACAGGCCGCGAGCCGGTGCGGTGCCTCGAAGAACACCACGGCGCGAGGCTCCTGGACGAGCGTGCCGAAATACGCGCGTCGCTGGCCCGGCTTGCGGGGTGGGAACCCGTCGAAGCAGAACCGCTCGACCGGCAGGCCCGACAGGGCGAGGGCGGTGGTCACGGCGGACGGACCGGGCAGGCAGGTCACCGGCAGACCGGCCTCGACGCACGCCGCGACGAGCCGATAGCCGGGATCGCTCACCGACGGCATGCCCGCGTCGGTGACGAGCAGGACGGTGCGGCCCTCCTCGATGTCGGTGACCAGGCCCGGCAGTCGCGACACCTCGACCTGATCGTAGAAGCTCACGACCCGCCCGGTGATGGTGACGCCGAGCGCCGCGGCGAGTGCCTTGGTGCGCCGGGTGTCCTCGGCGGCGATGACGTCGGCGGTGCCGAGAGCATCGCGGAGACGCGCCGAGGCGTCACCGATATCTCCCATCGGAGTGGCGGCCAGCACGAGCCGGCCCTCTCCCGGATTCGCGCCCTGGACCGGTTTGGCTGCCTGCATACGGCTCAGCCTACGATCGGAACGTGACCGTGACGGACCGCAGCCCTTCACAGGCCCCCGGCCGTGGTCCGTCGGCAGCGCAGGATCGTCGCCTCATCGGTCCAGGCCCGTTGGTGCCCGGACCCGAGCCCCTTCCGGGAGATCGGGCGCGGGGCTGGATCGTCACCGCCTTCGTCACGGCGCTCGCCGCGATCACGCGGTTCACGATGCTCAACTACCCCACCGATGCGAAGACGCCGGTGTTCGACGAGAAGCACTACGCACCGCAGGGCTGGCAGGTGCTCACCGGCGGCTGGATCGAGGACAATCCCGGCTACGGGCTCGTCGTGCATCCGCCCGTCGGCAAACAGATGATCGCGCTCGGCGAGGCACTGTTCGGATACACCGCGTGGGGTTGGCGTTTCTCGGCCGCTGCGGCCGGCGTCGTGCTCGTCCTGCTGGTCGTGCGGATCGTGCGGCGGCTGACCCGCTCGACGATGCTCGGCGCGATCGCCGGTCTGCTGCTCGTCGTCGACGGGGTGACCTTCGTGTCGTCCCGCCTCGGCATGCTCGACATCTTCCAGGCGGTCTTCGTCGTCGGCGCCTTCGGATGCCTGATCGTCGACCGCGACGACGTGCGCGCCCGGATGGCCCGGGTCCATGCCGAGGGCCGTGTTCTCGACAGTGTGTGGGGTCCGCGCTTCGGTGTGCGCTGGTGGCGCTTCGGCGCGGGCATTCTGCTCGGCCTGGCGGTCGGCACCAAGTGGTCGGGTCTGTACTTCATCGCGTTCTTCGGCCTGATGTCCGTGGCCTTCGACCTCGCGGCGCGCCGCGCGTACCGGGTGCAGCGCCCCTGGGTGGGGACGGCGCTGCGCGACATCGGTCCGGCGCTGTATGCCCTCGTGCTCGTCCCGCTCGGGGTGTACCTGTCGACCTACTGGGCGTGGTTCGCGAGCGAGACCGGCGTCTACCGTCACGCGGTCGGCTCGCGGATCGGCCACGACGGGATGTTCTCGTTCGTGCCCGACGCGCTGCGGTCACTCTGGTACTACAGCGCGAGCGTCCTGGAGTTCCACTCCGGCCTGACGAACTCGGCCGGCAACCAGCATCCCTGGGAGTCGAAGCCGTGGACGTGGCCGATGGGCCTGCGTCCGATGCTGTACTACTTCGCCGACGGCGAGCGGATCAGCGGATGCGACGCCGAGCAGTGCGTCAAGGCCGTGATGCTGATCGGAACGCCGGCGCTGTGGTGGGTGTCGGTGCCGGTGCTCGGATGGGGACTGTGGCAGCTGCTCGTCCGCCGCGACTGGCGGTGGGCCGCGATGCTCACCGGATACGGCGCGGGGATCCTCCCGTGGTTCGCGAGCCTCGACCGGCAGATGTACTACTTCTACGCGGTGCCGATGGCGCCGTTCCTGGTGATGGGTGTCGCGCTGGTGCTCGGCGACATCCTCGGGTCGCCGCACGCCTCGACGGAACGACGGACGACCGGGCTGCTCGTGGTGTGCCTGTATGTCGGGCTCGTCATCGCGAACTTCGTGTGGTTGTGGCCGATTCTCACGGCGCTGCCGATCACCCCGGAGCACTGGAACGACCAGCTGTGGCTCCCCAGCTGGCGCTGAGCGGAGCGCAGTCGCTCGTCCCGAGGACAGCTCAGTTGGGTTCGTCGAGCACGCTGCCCTCGGCCAGCTCGACGTCGCGGTCCCTGTCGGAGCCGTAGCGGATGCCGTCGAAGCGGCGCTCGAATCGCTCGTCGACGACCGTGAGGAAGCCCTTGAGTCGTTGGAGCAGCTCGGACAGGTGGCGGGGCACGAACGGATCGCCGAGCAGGTCGACGGTGGCGACAAGCCGGTCCTCGACGAGCACCACCTTGATGTGCGGCCACGTCCGGTTCAGTTCGGTGAGCTCGGCGAGCGCGTGGGTGCGACCGCCGGTGGGCGCGGCTCCCGGGGTGTCGTCCTCGGGGATGGCGTGCAGCAGCGGTGCCCACAGCCGGATGCTGCCGTCGTCGTCGATCACGACGAAGACCACATGGGAGTCGAGGACGACGACGAAGTCGCCGTCGGCGTCGACCGGCACAGGGCGGCCGAGGGCGTGCGCGAGCGCATCGCTCACGCGTTCGCGGAGGTCGCCGAGGGCTGAGGGCGGGTGTGCCTGCAAGAAGGCCGGATGCGGCACCTTCCCGCGACCGCGCAGCACCGACACGATGTGCCGGGCGAGCGTGTCGGCCTCGGACACGGGCCTGGTGACCGGCTCGGATCCGGTGACCTCGATCGTGGCGTGTCCCCCGGCGCTCGCGAGCACCCGCACGCAGGCCGCGGGCCCCGAGGCGGTCTCGGCGTGCAGTTCGAAGGCGTCGGGTCCGGCGAGTTCGGAGATGCGCCGGGCCAGTTGCGAGGCGTAACGGGACCAATCGCGGTCGAGGGCCTCGTCGAATCGGTCGGTGTCGGTCACGCGCACTCCTCTCGAAGAGCAACTGCCGGGCAGGCGACACCGTACTCGGGGTGGGCGACAACTCACCGCAGGCACGCGGCGTCGTGTGTCACCCGTGATGCCGTCGTCCGGCCGCCGCCCACACCGCGACTCGCGATCCGCGTTCGAGGATGTCGACGATCGCGAATCCTGCCCGTGCGAGAACGGTACTCACGGTCATCGAGACGGTTCCGGTGTCCTCCCCCGGTCCTGCCCCGTCGATCACCCACAGTTGTCCGTCGTCGGTCAGCAGCGGCGCGAGGGCGGCCGCGGCGGCGGTGTCCTCGCGGAGGTCGGGGATGTCGAGTGCATAGATGCGGTCGAACTTCTCCCGCTGCGCGAACTCGTGGGCGCGGGTCACCGAGGGTGCCACGCGCACGCGGCCGTGGGGACCGACGTTCTCGGCGACCACGGCGGAGGCGGGCCCGGCGTCGATCGCGAGGACGGACGTGCCCGGACGCGCATCGAGGACGTCGAGCAGGAACTCGACGTCCTCGATGTGGGACCGCTCGGTCATTCGACCTTGCGCAGTGTCCGTTTCCTGCGCCCGCCCGTGATCAGGGGGTCGCGCTGCAGATCCCGGTACAGCGACACGCACAGACCGATCATCACGAGGAGGAAGGGAGCTGCCGCGATGATCGTCATCGTCTGCAGGGCGTTGAGGGCTTCCTCGCCGCCGCTCCACAGCAGCAGGGCCGCGACACCGCCGGTGAGTCCGCCCCAGAAGACCACGACGCCGCGATTCGGCGCGAGGGTGCCGCGTTGACTGAGGCTGCCCATCACCATCGACGCGGAGTCCGCTCCGGAGATGAAGAAGATGGCGATGAGGAGCATCGCGACGACCGTGGCGATGCCGGTGAGCGGGAGGTTGCCGAGCACCCCGAACAGCTGTCCTTCGACGCTGTCGGCACCCGCGATGTCCAGGCCGTCCAGCTGCTGTCCGATACCGGCGCCGCCGAACACCGAGAACCAGATGAGGCTGACGAGGCTCGGGACGAGGATGACACCGACGATGAACTCGCGGATGGTGCGGCCGCGGCTGATGCGGGCGAGGAACATGCCGACGAAGGGCGCCCACGAGACCCACCACGCCCAGTAGAAGATCGTCCAGCTCGACAGCCACTCACCTGCGGCCTCGTTGGAGGCGGCCGTGCGCGCCGACATGCGGGCGAACTCCGCGGCGTAGGCACCGAGGGTGGTGGGCACGAGGTTGAGGATGAAGACGGTGGGTCCGAGCACGAACACGAAGATCGCCAGGATCGCGGCGAGCACCATGTTGATGTTCGACAGATATTGGATGCCCTTGGCGACACCCGTGACCGCGGAGGCGATGAACGCGAGCGTGAGCAGTGCGACGATCGCGACGAGCAGCATCCCCCCGGCCGTCTCGAGCCAGCCGGTGACCTCGAAGCCCGAGCCGATCTGCAGCGCGCCCAGGCCGAGCGACGCCGCGGTGCCGAACAGGGTCGCGAACAGGGCGAGGATGTCGATGACCTTGCCGAGCGGACCTTCGGCCCGGCGTCCCCGCAGCGGGATGAACGCCGAGCTGATGAGCTGCTTGCGACCCCTGCGGAAGGTGCCGTAGGCGATGGCCAGACCCACCACGGCGTAGATCGCCCAGGGATGCAGGCTCCAGTGGAACATCGAGGTCGCCATCGCGACGCCGGTGCCGCCGGTGCTGCCCGGTGGCGGCTCGACGAAGTGCGAGAGCGGTTCGGCGACACCGAAGAACATCAAGCCGATGCCCATGCCGGCGGCGAACATCATCGAGATCCAGCTGACGGTGCGGAACTCCGGCTTCTCGTCGTCCTTGCCGAGCGGAATGCGGCCGTATCGGCTCACCGCCAGCCAGAGCGCGAAGAACACGAATCCGCTCGCCGTGAGCACGAACAACCAACCGAACTCGACGACGATCCAGTCGAGGATGTTCCCGGTAACGGTCCCGAAATTGTCGGTGGCGGCCAGGCCCCACACCACGATCGCCGCGACCAGCGCGGCAGCGACTCCGAAGACCACTTTGTCGGTCTGCGGCGGATGCGCCGCGGACGCGGCTACTTCAGAAGCACGGGCGCCCGAGACCTCGTCGATCTCCTCGGACCCGGGCCGATCACCAGGGACATTCATGCGAACAAACCTTGCAAGTTTCGGGCGCCTGCGGAGCGGAATCGTCGAACCCGAGAAAATCATCACATTCCGGACGCGCCGTGCATTCTCTGCACGAACCGGAAGATCGGCAGGTCAACCCGCGCGCAGGGCGGCCGAGACGAACTCGAGGATCTCCTCGTCGGACATCCCGAGTGCCCTCACCTCGGTGACGTACTCGTTGGTGGATCGCTGGGCCCGCGTGCGGGTGGGATCGCCCGTGTCGGCGACGAACGTCCCCGCCCGCCCCCGGGCCTCGAGCACACCCACCTTCTCGAGTTCCCGGTAGGTCTTGGCGACCGTGTTCGGAGCGATGCCGAGGGTGTCGGCGAGGCCCCGGACGGTGGGCAGCTTGGTACCAGCGATCAGCTCACCATCGTGGACCAGGTCGACGATGCGTCGCCGCAGTTGCTCGAACGGCGGGACAGGCGAGTCTGGATCGATGGCGAGGTCGAACATTCTCGCAGGTTATCAGCGCTCGGTGACCTTGACGGGCGCTTCGGCCGAGGGCACCTCGGCAGGGGCGTGGTTGTAACTCCCGGTCTCGAGCAGGTCGCGGATCTGGATGAGCAGATCGGTCTCGCTCAGCGGCTCGTCCTCGGGCTCCTTCTCCGGCGCGAAGCGGGCCTTGGCCGCGTTGACCGGCACGATGAGCACGAAGTAGACGACGGCCGCGATGATCAAGAAGTTGATCGCCGCGGAGATGACGGCGCCCAGGTTGACGAAGGTCGCGTCGTTCGACGAGAGCAGGCGGAAGCCGAAGCCCATCTCATTGTCGCCACCCACAGCAGCGACCAGCGGGTTCACGATGTGATCGGTGAACGCCGTGACGATGGACGTGAACGCCGCGCCGACGACCACTGCGACGGCGAGTTCGACGACATTTCCGCGCAGCAGGAAATCCTTGAAACCTTTGAGCATCGTGCTCCGTACCTTTTCTGGTGAGAATTCGAAAAACTTCAGTGCGCGGAGATCGTAGTAACGCTGCCCACCGGCTTCAACAGGGACGAATCGGGCAACACGGCGGCGGGTGGCAGCGGGTTACGGATTGCGCCGGGGCAGAATCGGGCCATGGCAACCACGGCGACGATCTATCACAACCCGCGCTGCAGCACGTCACGCAACACTCTGGCGTTGCTGAAGGAGAACGGACTCGAACCCACGGTCATCAAATATCTCGAGACTCCGCCCTCCCGAGACGAACTGCAGGCGCTGCTCGATGCGGCAGGGCTCACACCGAGTCGAGCGATCCGGAAGAAGGAATCGCTCTACAAGGAGCTGAACCTGGCCGAGGCGTCCGAGGACGAACTGCTCGATGCGATGGTCGCGAATCCGATCCTCATCGAGCGTCCGCTGGTCGTCACCGACAAGGGCACCGTGCTCGCGCGTCCGGTCGACAAGGTGCGCGAGATCCTCTGACGAGGAGTTACAGGACCGCCCGCGAGAGCGGGCACGACATGCATCGTGGACCGCCGCGGCCGGAACCGAGTTCCGACCCGGCGATCCGCAGTACCTCGATCCCCGAATCCTCGAGGCGCGTGTTCGTCTCGACATTGCGTTCGTAGGCGACGACGACGCCGGGCGCCACGGCCAGCGTGTTGTTCCCGTCGTCCCACTGCTCACGCTCGGCGACAACGGAATCCAGACCGGTGTCGATGACACGCAGTTTCTCGATCCCCATCGCGTCGGCGGCGGCCTCGAGGAAGGGGCGCGGCCCCGAGATCTGCACCGCGCCGTTCTCGCGGTGGATGGCGAACGCCTGGAGGCTGTCCCGGATCGCCGGGTACATCACCACCGCGTCGACGTCGACCATCGTGCACACGGTGTCGAGGTGCATCGACGCCCGGCGCTGCTCGATCGGGACCGCCAACACGGTGTGCGCGAGCTCGTCGTCGAAGACACTGCGCGCCAACGCTTCCGCACCGGCCGGACTCGTCCTCTCCCCCACCCCCACGGCGACGACGCCGGGCGCGAGGAGCAACACGTCGCCACCCTCGACGGGCGCGGTGTGCGATTCGTACGCGCGTCGCACGTGGAGGAATTGCGGGTGAAAGGCGTAGATGAGGTCGGTGAGGCTGGTCTCGCGCCGGCGCGCGGGCAGCGCAAGATTGGGGATCGCCACGCGCGAGCCGATCCAGAAGGACGAATCGCGCGTGAAGAGCAGGTTCGGCAGCGGTGCGATCGCGAAATCGGAACCGTGGTGCATCAGCCGCACGAGGGACGGGGCAGCGCCGTTGCCCACCGCGGGCAGTTCGTCGAAGGTCATGCCCGCGATGAGGATCCGGGCGAGCTCGGCAGCGGGCAGGGCACGCAGATGGCCCGTCAACTCCTCCGCGAGGGCATAACCGAGACGCTGTGCGTCGACGGCCGACGACACGCTTTGCACCCGCGCGGCGCCACTGGCCTCGAGTGTCTCGGTGAGCAGGTCGGCCAGCAGGAACACCTCCACCCCGCGGCTGCGCAGCAGCTCGACGAAGGCGTCGTGTTCCTCCTGGGCGCGCGCCACCCACGGCAGGGCGTCGAAGAGCAGCTGGTCGTTGTTGCGGGGCGTGAGGCGTTCGAGTTCGGCACCGGGCCGGTGCAGCATCACGGCGCGGAGTTCACCGACTTCGGACTCGACACCCCAGCGATGACTCATATGCTCACGGTATCGCGCAGGACGGCGGCATCCGGGTCAGGCGCGTCGAGTACGGCGGCAACGATTGCGAAGAACACACCGAGAACACGAGGGAGATTTCATGGCCGACGACCCGCTCGGGTGCCTGGCACCGTTCGCCGGGCGCTGGACCGGAGGTGGCGACGGCCACTACCGCACCATCGACGACTTCGCGTACGACGAGACGATCGAGTTCGCCACCATGCCCGGAAAGCCCTTCCTGATGTACGTCAGCCGTACGCGGCACCGCACGGAGGGACGCCCGTTGCACACCGAGAACGGCTACCTGCGCCGCACCGGCGACGACGTCGAACTGCTCGTCTCGCAGCCCACCGGGTTCGTCGAGATCCAGCGGGCCCGGCCGGAGGGCGGCGTGCTGGACTTCACCACCCTCACCCTGGAGCGCTCACCCGACGCCAAGCCCGTGCACGAGGTCCGGCGGCGTTTCGAGGTCGACGGCGACGTGCTGGTCTACGACTTCTGGATGGCCCACGCCGACACCCCTCTGACGCATCATTTGCACGCCGAGCTGCACCGCGCGCCGGAATGATTCAGGTGCTTCCGGCCCCGCCGAGCGGTGTCGGATCCACTGAATCATGTCGCGCCGAATTTCATTTGGTGCCGACGACGCGACGGAAGTAGTCGTTGGCGGCCTGCATGACGAGGTTGTAGGGCGGCGCGAACTTACGCGCCCACCAGTAACCGAACCGGGTGTCGAAGGACGTGTAGACCATGAAGCGGTTCTTCAGGATGCCGGTGACGATGCGCTCGGCCACCTTCTCGGGAGTCGCGGCGTGGCGGACGAACCGTTGGGGGAGTTTGCGGACCTCGGGACGATCACGGTCGACGCCGACGATCTGCACGGTGTCGACGAGCGGTGTACGCACGGCCCCCGGGACGACCAGCGAGACACCGATGCCGTCGCGCTTGAGGTCGAACCGCAGCACCTCCGACACTCCCCGCAGACCGAACTTGCTTGCGCTGTAGGCGGCGTGCCACGGCAGGGCGAGCAGCCCGGCGGCCGAGGAGACGTTGACGATGTGCCCGCCGCGACCGGCCTCGATCATGGCCGGCACGAAGTTCTCGATGACGTGGATGGGCCCCATGAGGTTGACGTCCACCATGAGCTTCCAGTGCTCGTGCTGCAGCCGGTCGACGGTGCCCCACACCGACACTCCGGCGACGTTGGCGACGATGTCGAGCGACCCGCACGCCTCGTGCACGTCGCGGGCGAAGGCGGTGACGGCCTCGTAGTCGGAGATGTCGAGGGCGGCCGAGTGCAGCACGGTGCCGCCGCGTTCACGAACGCTGCGGACGACCTCGTCGAGGGCCTCCTCCTGCAGGTCGGTGAGCACCAGCCGGGCCCCGCGATCGGAGGCCGCATGGGCCAGGGCGCGGCCGATTCCGCTGGCCGCGCCGGTCACAAGGAATTTGGTTCCGCGCAGGTCGGTGATCGCCATGGCGACACCCTAGCCTCGCCGTGACGACTCGACGCTCCGGCGCGCCACGGACGAACCGGATGCGCCGGAGCGAAGCGACTTGTGTGTCCGAGCGAAGCGACCTGGGAGCCGGAGTGTTGGGCTCCGGCGGATGGAAACTCAGAGCCGCTGGGCCATCTCCTCCTGGTATTGCCGAATCGTGCGCTCGATCATCTCGACATCGTCGTGGCGATTCTCGCTGCGCGCGAGGTCGGCGCGCTCGCGCAGTACCCGGATCGCCCGACGCAACTCGTCGTCACTCATCCTGTGGTCCATGCCACACAGTCTGCCGGGTTCGGCGTGGCCCCGCCAGCGAATGGCCCTGCATACGACGAAAGCCCCGCCGAGGGCGGGGCTTTCAGGGGTGGAGCTGAGGGGAATCGAACCCCTGACCTCTTCGATGCGAACGAAGCGCGCTACCAACTGCGCCACAGCCCCGTAGGTTCCGAGGGAACCGACTCGCAAACTCTAGCAAACCACCCCGTCCATCACGAAATCGGAGTGTCGGCGCAGGTGACGGGCGATTTCACGGCCTGCTCCGAAGCCGGGTCGGGGCCCGCACAGATTCGATGCGGGCCCCGCCGTAAGCGTCGCAGGACGATCATTCCCCCACTGCGCGGGGAACGACGTAGTCGCCGGACTCGTCGTCGCCGTCGCTCGCTCGGACGTCGTAGCCGTGGTCGATGCCGTAGTCGTCCTCGTAGCGATCGAGGTGCTCGAACTCCGGATCCTCGTCGTCGACCTCGAGGACCACGGCCCCCGGGCGACGCAGGCGCTGTGGAACGTCGTCGTGGCCGCCGCGGGCCCCCGCGCGGGAGCGTTGCAGTCGCGCGAGGCGACGCCGCCGGATCTCCTGCTCGAGATGCACCTGGCGCCGCAGGTAGAACAGATAGGCGACGAGGGCCACGGCCGCGAGACCGGCGAGCCACCACATGACCGACGAGACGATCAGGGCGAGCGCCGAGGTCATGATCGCGGCGATCAGCAGGCCGAGGACGGCCCGCTGCCGGAATTCGTATCGTGCGGCGCTGGCGACCGCATCGGCGTGCGGGTCGAATCCGCCGCGGCCCCGGCGTTGCGGTGCGTGTGCGCGCACGGGCTCACGATCGGGTGCTGCTTCGTGGTGGACGTCGGCCTCGTCGGAATCGATCTCCGGCCTGTCGTCGAGTTCAGTGTTCATGCGGTCCTCCGCGGGGGTGCGGTGCGTGCGGTCACGACTCGGACGCCAATGAGGATCGCTGCGGTGCCCGGCGGCCGGCCCTCGAGGGGTGATCGGCTCGTCGTCTCCGCGGTGCAGAACTCGAGTTGCGAGCGCGGCGTCGGTCGTCTGCCGGATTCGAGGACGCTTCGTGACCAGCATGGGAACCAGAACGAACAACCACACGGCAACGAGCCCGATCCACAGAAGCGAGTTCGGCATCCGGTGGTCCTCCCTCCAGTCGTCGCCCTACCAGCCCGTCGACGCCACCGACCTACATGAGGCTAACGGCATCACCGCGTTCACCTGTACAGAAACGCCGACTCGATCGACAACAGACGTCACTCGAGTCACGCGAAACCAATTGACACTTTCTTCACTCTAATCACAGAGATCCCACACGCGCTGGGGATTGTTACTCGAGTTGCGAGTAACCTGCGTTACATAGCGGACGAACCCGACTCGAGACGGAAAGCGATCAGGACCAGGTCGCGCGACCGGCACGGACGAGGCGATCCGAGACCGAGCCCGGCACCTCCTCGACCGTCATCGCGACCAGCAGATGGTCGCGGAACCGGCCCTGGACGTCGAGGTAGCGCTTCAGCAGACCTTCCTCGCGGAAGCCGACCTTGCGCAGCACCGCGCGACTGGCCTCGTTCTCCGGGCGCACGGTGGCCTCGACGCGGTGCAGCCCGACCGGGCCGAAGCAGTGGTCGAGGCCCAGGGCGACGGCGGCGGTCGCGACACCGAGGCCGTTGACCTCCTTCTCCACCCAATAGCCGATCCAGGCCGAGCGCAACGCTCCGCGCACGATGTTGCCCACCGTCAGCTGCCCGCAGAATCTGCCGTCCAGCTCGATGGCCATCGGCAGCATCAGGCCCTTGTGGGCCTCCGAGCGCAGACTCCGGTAGAGCCCGGGCCACACCGAGATGTGGTGCCGCATGTCCCACGGCGCCTCACCGGTCGGCTCCCACGGCTCGAGATGCGCGCGATCACGCAGACGCAGACGGCTCCACGCCGCGGCGTCGCGCAGTCGGATCGATCGGACGGTCACCACGCCCCCTGCCACCCGCAGCGGCCCGAGCTCCGCCGGCCAGCCGGGATGACGGGACATCAACCACGCTGCCCGAGGAACGCCACGTCCACCGGGTCTCCCGTGCGGATTTCGGAGACCTCGGGATCGACGATGACGAGACAGTTCGCCTCGGCGAGGGTGGCGAGCAGATGCGACGACGAACCCGCGGCGCCGCCGAGCGCCTGCACGAGATAGTCGCCCGTCGTTTCGTCGCGCATGAGCCGGCCGCGCAGGAAACCCTTGCGATCGGGGATCGAAGTGATGGGGGCGACCGTGCGTGCCGAGACCACGCGGCGCATCGGCTGGCGACGGCCGAGCGCGATGCGGATCAGCGGCCGGACCATCACCTCGAAGACGACGAGCGCGCTCACCGGATTGGCGGGCAGCAGGAAGGTCGGCACCTCGTCGCGGCCGAGACGTCCGAAGCCCTGGACCGAGCCCGGATGCATCGCGATCCGCTCGACGCCCATCTCGCCGAGATCGGACAGCGCCTCGCGGACCTCCTCGAGCGCGCCGCCGCCCACGGCCCCGGCGATCACGACGATCTCGGCGCGGATCAGCTGACCCTCGACGACCTCGCGCAGCCGCTTCGGGTCGGTACTGGCGATCCCGACCCGGTTGACGTCGGCTCCGGCGTCACGCGCGGCCGCGGCCAGCGCGTAGGAGTTGACGTCGTAGACCTGTCCCGGCCCCGGGGTGCGGTCGACGTCGACGAGTTCGCCGCCGACGGAGATGACCGACAGTCGCGGGCGCGGATGGACGAGCACCTTGTCGCGGCCGACCGCGGCGAGCAGACCTACCTGGGCGGCCCCGATGATCGTCCCGGCCCGCACTGCGATGTCGCCGGGCTGGACGTCGTCGCCGGTGCGGCGCACGTAGTCGCCGGACCGCACCGGTTCGAGCACCTTGATGCGCGCGGCACCGCCGTCGGTGTTGTCGAGCGGCAGCACCGCGTCGGCGAGCGTCGGCAGCGGCGCACCGGTGTCGACGCGCACCGCCTGACGGGGCTGGAGACGGATCGGCTGACGCGAACCGGCACGCACCTCGCCCACGACCGGCAGCGTCACCTCGGCGGGCGCGGACCCGCCGTCGGTCTCGGCCGGGGCTTGGAGGTCGACGCTGCGCACGGCGTAGCCATCGATCGCCGCCTGGTCGAATCCGGGTAGGGGTCGCTCGGTGACCACTTCCTCCGCGCACAGCAGACCCTGCGCCTCGGAAATGGCCACCCGGACCGGCCGGGGTGCGACTGCCGCCGCCGTGACCCTGGCCTGCTGATCCTCAACCGACCGCATACCGCTTCTCGTCCTCCAGCCCGTCCTGCAGTCAGCGCTTCAAGCGCTCGATGAGCCACTCGCGCAGCGAGGGCCCGTACTCTTCCGTGTTCAACGCCGAGTCAACCGCAGCGCGCAGATAGCCCCCGGGATTTCCGAGGTCGTGTCGGGTGCCGCGGTGCACCACCACGTGAACGGGGTGGCCCTCGGAGATGAGCAGGGCGATCGCGTCGGTGAGCTGCAACTCTCCCCCGGCTCCGGGCTCGATGCGACGCAGTGCGTCGAAGATCGCCCGGTCGAGCAGGTATCGGCCGGCGGCGGCGAAGGTCGACGGTGCGTCCTCTACGGCCGGCTTCTCGACCATGCCGAGTACCTTGAGCACGTCGGGGTTGGCGGCGTCCGGCACGACCTCGACGTCGAAGACGCCGTACGCGCTGACCTGTTCCTTGGGCACGTCGATCGCGCACAGCACAGAACCGCCACGCTTGGCGCGGACGCGCTGCATCGTCTCGAGCACGCCGACCGGCAGCACGAGGTCGTCGGGCAGCAGCACGGCGATCGCGTCCTCGTCGGGATCGAGCGCCCCTTCGGCGCACGCCACGGCGTGACCGAGGCCGAGCGGCTTCTCCTGGACCACGGACTCGACCTCGAGCAGCCCCTGGGCCTTGCGGACCTTGGCGAGGAGCTCGTACTTGCCCTTCTCCTCGAGCTTGGACTCGAGGACGAGGTCCTCGACGAAGTGCGCGACCACGCCGTCCTTACCCGGCGCCGTCACGATGAGAAGGCGTTCGGCGCCCGACTCCGCGGCTTCCCCCGCCACGAGCTCGATGCCGGGCGTGTCGACCACCGGCAGGAGCTCCTTCGGAACCGTCTTGGTTGCGGGAAGGAACCGCGTCCCCATACCTGCTGCGGGGACAACCGCGGTCTTGAAATGCCGCGTGCCTCCGGTCGTACTGTTCGTCATAGACTCCCACCCTAAACTTCGGCCACCGAGGACGGTGGTTCGGCGATCGTAAGGCGCAGACATGCCCCCACCCCCGAAAGCGGTCTGGCGTGACCGCATTCTTACAGCTCGGCGCGAGCTGAGTGCTGCGAGGCGCAGAATCGAGGACACCGCGCTCGCCACGGTGGCCTCGACGCTGGCCCCGGCGGGGTCGATGGTGTGCGCATATGTGCCCGTGGGTTCGGAGCCCGGATCGATCGCGCTCCTCGACGCTCTGACCGAGGCCGGAACGACGGTGCTCGTCCCGGTGACCCGCACCGGCGAACCGTTGTCGTGGGCCCGCTACATGGGCGAGAAGACGCTGATGGCGGCCGATTTCGGGCTGCGCGAGCCGGGTGGTGAGATCTTCCCGCCCGAGGCGGTGGCGAAGGCTCACACGGTGCTCGTCCCGGCCCTGGCGGTGGACGCGCGGGGCGTGCGGCTCGGCCGCGGCGCCGGCTTCTACGACCGCACCTTGCACCTCGCCTCACCCGAGGCCGTGATCATCGCGGTGGTCCGCGATGAAGAGCTCGTCGACGAACTCCCCGAGGACCCCCACGACATCCGTATGGGATGGGCGCTGACACCCGGGAAAGGGCTGGTCCGGCTCGGTAGCGGCGACCGTGCGGAACAACACACTCCCTAGCGCTGTTGGCACTGTCGGCGGTAGAGTGCCAAAACTGCAGTACGACGAATACTGCGGTTCGACGAACTGGCGGAGGATCAACCGGTGCCCACCTACTCATATGCCTGCACGGCCTGCGACAACAAGTTCGACATCGTGCAGTCCTTCAGTGACGACTCCCTGACCGAATGCCCGCAGTGCGAGGGCAAGCTGCGCAAGCTCTTCAACTCGGTCGGCATCGTGTTCAAGGGCAGCGGCTTCTACCGCACCGACTCCCGCAGCGGCAGCACCGCGAGCGAATCCGCGTCGACGAGCTCGACCAGCTCCTCGTCGAGCGACAGCAGCTCGTCGTCGAGCAGCACGTCCTCGGCTCCGGCGGCCGCCGCGAGCTGACCTCCGGACTCCTTTGTCCACAGGCGGTCGAGTCATCCACAGACCGCCGTCTCCGAGGGTTCATCGGGGCCGACAGAGCATCCCCACCTTCTAGGTTCGGGGCATGCCCGTCGGCCCTTTCTCGTTCCTCCAGCGTGCGCGCGCGCATCCGCACCACTCGCGCTCCTCTGCGGGTGCCTCGCTGCAGCCCACCCTCCCCGACCGGTTCGTCGAACTCCTCCGCCCCGGCTGGTCGCGCATCGTCCGGGCCCGACGGATCGCGGCCGGACTCCTCGCCGTCCTCGCGGTGATCCTCGCGCTGCGCGGCGACCCCGACACCGATCGTGTGGGTGTCGTCGTCGCGGCTCACGATCTCGCGCCCGGGCACACCCTCACGGCCGACGATGTCGCGCACGTGGAGCGCGATCGGTCCACTGTGGTCGCCGGGACCCTGCACGACGTCGACGACGCCGTGGGCCACACTCTCGCCGGCCCTGTGCCGGCCGGTGAACCCCTCGTGGACACCCGCCTTCTCGGTCCTCGTCTCGCCGCAGTCGCCACCGGCTCCACCGAGGCCCGCGTAGTGCCCATCCGGCTCGCCGATGCCGGGGTGAGCGAACTGCTCCGTGAGGGCGACCGCGTCGATGTCCTGACGGTGACGGAGACCGAAGAGGGACCCCTGCCCGGCGCCCACGTCCTCGCTCGGGGTGCAGTGGTGGTGCTGGCCGAATCCGGCGGTTCGACGAGGGATCGGAACGAGCGGGTCGTGCTGGTCGCGCTGGAGCCCGAACCTGCCACGGCGGTCGCGGCGGCGTCACTCGTCAGCGCTCTGACCGTCACACTGCACTGAGCATCCGCTCGTTTCCCCAGCGCAATCGCCACCCGTAACCGACCTCGCGGTTTATCGTGTGAACGTCCGTGTGACCTACCTCATGTGAGCGGCTCCGGCGGACAGGCCGCGACAAGGAGCACACCATGCTGAAGGGCTTCAAGGACTTCATACTCAGGGGCAACGTCCTCGATCTCGCCGTCGCGGTCGTGGTCGGTGCGGCATTCACCGCTATCGTCACCGCCTTCACCGCGAACATCATCGAGCCGCTCATCAGCGCGGTGGGCGGCGACAACGAGATGGGCTGGGGCTTCGAGATCGTGAGCGGCAACCCGGAGACCTTCGTGAACATCGGCGCGGTGATCTCCGCGATCATCAACTTCATCATCATCGCCGCGGTCGTGTACTTCGTGCTCATCGTCCCCGCCAACGCGGCGAAGAAGAAGTTCGTCACCGAACCGGAGGACAAGCAGGCCAGCGCCGAGGACCTGCTCATCCAGATCCGCGACATCCTCGAGGCACAGGCCGGCCAGGCTACTCAGGGCGCTCACGCCAAACCCAACCCGGGCATCGAGTAGGTGGTCGACGACGAAAAAGACCGGGCCCGCTCGAGATTCGAGCGAGCCCGGTCTTGTCGTGCTGTGTTCGGCTGAGCCGGACGTCTACTTAGACGGTCCAGGGAGCGCCGTAGGTGGTGACGTTGTCGCCGTTGGCCGTGATGGCGCGAACGAACGGACGGACCTGGACGGCGCCGAGGACGCCGGAGGCCGTGCCGTGGACGTTGGAGAACTGAACGGTCTTGAAATCACCGTCGAACTCGCCCTCGGCGACGACGAGCTCCTCGATGCCCGGAGCCGGGGTCAGCTCGAGCTCGGCGTAGGCCTGCGGAAGGATGTCGGTGACCGTGGCGGATGCGCCGTCCTTGTCACTCAGTCCGACCTCGAGCTGCGGGGTGGAGTAGGTGACACCGATGGCACCGTCGATGCTGCCTGCCCAGGCGAACTGGTAACCGAACTGGAAGGTGGTGCCCTCGGCGTCGGCAGCGCCCTCACCGAGAAGGTTGGCGGTGCCGCGGCCGTTGTGGAAGAACTCGCGGTTGAACGGGCTGCCACCGAGGGCCGGAACACCCTGGATGAAGGTGTCCTCCTGGGTCACGACGACCTCGAGGCCGTCGGAGACGATGCGGTTCTGGTCGTTGACCTCGGCCGAAGCGGCGCCCGAGGCACCGAGCACCAGACCGAGGACGGCGGCACCGGCGACGGCGGCGTTACGAGCGGCCTTGAAGCCACGCGACTTGATTCCCATGATTACTCCGTTTGTGATGGTGGGGATTTCTTGCGGATGGCGCGGAGCAGGACTAGAGGGTCCAGACCTGGCCGTAGGTGGTGACGTTGTCGCCGTTCTCGGTGATCACACGGACGAACGGACGGAGGGAGACCGGGCCGATAACGCCCGTCGCGGCACCGTGGATGTTGGCGATCTGGACTTCCTTGTAATCGCCGTCGAACTCACCCTCGGCAACCACGATTTCCTCGATACCCGGAGCGGGAGTCAGCTCGATGCCTGCGGTCGCCTGCGGGAGAATCCCGGACACGGTCGACTCGGTGTTGACGACGGTCTCGCCGCCACCCTCGATCTTCTGGTACGCCTTCTCGGTCACGAGGATTGCGCCTTCGGCGTCGGCGCCAACCGGCTCGCCCTTTTCGTTGACGTACTGCGCCTGACCGTCCTTGAGGACTGGAACATCGATCTCTTCGTAGGACGGCGTCGTCGTGGGGAAGAGACCCAACTCGACATCGGGACTGGTCCAGCTGAAACCGATTGCGCCGTCGACGGACGCGGTCCACGCGACCTGGTAGCCGAACTGGAAGGTCGAGCCTTCGAAGTCCGCCGCCTCGGGGCCGACGATGTTGGCGATGCCGCGGCCGTTGTGGAACCACTCACGGCTCAGCGGGCTGCCGCCGATCGGAGGCACACCGTTGATGAAGGTGTCCTCCTGCGTGACGATGACCTCGTGGCCGTTGGAGACGATCCGGTTCTGGTCGTTGACCTCGGCACCTGCGGCGCCGGCCGATCCGAGAACCAGACCGGCCACAGCAGCTGCTGCCACCGTGGCGTTGCGGGTGGCCCGGAAGCCACGTCGCGTCTGAATCTTCATGAATGCCTCATCCGTTCTCTGCGTGCCGGGTTGCGCACCGCGTCCGACAACAAGTGGTCGCCCTGTCGCCCGCGGGCCGCTGTCCACAGCGAACACACCGGCGGATCACCCGTCGGTGTGTCGGTACGTCCATCGTCCGCACGGTTTTGCTTTACCGATTCGTGACCGAGCCCAGGCCGTGAAGCCTGGGCTCGACCGGTTTGAACCTGAGAGGGAGATTAGACCGTGACCATTCCTGGAGCAACGCCTAGCTTTCGTAACGCTCCGGTATAGGCGCGGTGCAGGCCACACGCCCAGCGATTCACCGAAGCGGGCAAATCGGACACTTTTCGGGGTGGAATATGTAACCCGGGATTACACGTACATGACCCGCCCACCGCCACATCGGCGCAGGTAGAAGCCACATATTCAGTGCACCCGGAGTGCAGGACGAAATGCCTTCTGTGACTGGAAACACAGATTCAAAAGATCGCGCGGACCAGATGGAGATGAACGGACCGTTGCGGCGACGTTTCGTTGCGGTCGACAACGGGTTGGAATCCGGTTGAGCGCAACACGACATCAGTGATACAGATCACCCACCGGAATGGTGCGGAGGCACCTGCCTGCGCAGCCATTCATCCGAGTCGCCACCGCCGGAGTCGTTCTCGCCGCGTTCGTCGCGTGTCGTCTCGGGAAGTACATCCCCGAAGATGCGCGCCAGCCGTGCCCGGTCGATCCGGGCACGGCTCTGCTGCTGCTCGCCGGTCACCTCGTCGTGCGAGGGATCACGGTCGTCGGACACGGCGTCGTCACTCCTCCATCCAGGACAACTCTTCGATGACGTGTGCGGCGAGAGGCAACAACGTCGCCATCCCGTCGCGGATGGCGGGACGCGACGACGCGAGGTTCACCACGAGCGTCGATCCGGAGACTCCCACGAGACCACGGGAGAGGCCGGCGTCGACGGCGCCCGACGCCAGGCCCGACGAACGCAGCGCCTCGGCGATGCCGCGGATCTCGTGATCGAGTACGTCCTCGGTCGCGTCGGGAGTCACATCGCGCGGGGTGACACCGGTGCCACCGACGGAGATCACCAGGTCGACGCCGCCGATCACTGCAGTATTGAGTGCATTTCGGATCTCGACCTCGTCGGCAGCGACCGTGACGACACCGTCGACGGCGAAGCCACCTTCGACGAGAAGCTCCGTGACGAGCGGACCCGCGGAGTCCGGACTGTCGCCGTGGGAGACGCGATCGTCGACGACGACGACGAGTGCGCGGCCTTTTCTGGGAGCTTCGAGTTCCATGAGGTCCACGGTAGTTTGCGGCTCGAAAGCATGCGGCTCTTGTACCGGAATGTGAGCTATGTCCATGTCGTTCCTCATCGTCCGGCCGAATCCGACGCAGTCACCACGTCGACTGTGGTCTCGTTGCCGTCGGGCGTCTTGTAGGTGATCTTCACGGTGTCCCCCGGCGCGCGGGAGCGGATCGCGGCGATGAGCGAGTCGCCGTCGGTCACGACCCGATCGTCGACCCGGACGATGATCGCGTTGTCGGGGATTCCGGCTCGGTCGGCCGGCCCGTCGGGCACGACCTCCACGACGCGCGCACCGTAGGCGTCGTCCCGGGACGGAACCTGGACACCGATGATCGCGTGCGTCGCCTTACCCGTGTCGACGAGTTCCTGCGCGACACGCCGGGCCTGTTCGACGGGGATCGCGAAACCGAGGCCGATCGAACCCGACTGTCCGCCGGCCGTGGCGATCGCGGTGTTGATGCCGACGAGGCGGCCTTCCATGTCGACCAGCGCACCGCCGGAGTTGCCGGGGTTGATCGCCGCGTCGGTCTGGATCGCGTCGATGACCGACGCCTGATTGGCGTTGTCCCCGCTCGTGGACACGGGCCGGTTGAGTGCGGACACGATGCCCGCCGTCACGGTGCTCTGCAGTCCGAGCGGTGATCCGACGGCCACGACCTCCTGGCCTACCGCGAGATTCTCCGAACTACCGAGTTCGATGGGAGTGAGATCGGTGCGCCCTTCGGTCCGGATGACAGCGATGTCCGACACCGCATCCGCACCGACGACCGTCGCCGGCGCGGTGGACCCGTCCGAGAAGAAGACCGTCAGTTGCGCCCCCTGACCTCCACCCGCCACGACGTGGTTGTTGGTGAGGATCAATCCGTCCGACGACAGGACCACGCCCGACCCTTCACCCGCGCCGGTGCGTCCTGCGACCTCGATCCGCACGACGCTCGGCACAACCTTGTCGGCGACGGCCTGCACGCTGCCCTCGGGGGCAGCGGCGACCGACTGGGTATCGGGCTTCGGAGCGTCGAGGGAGTTGACGACCGGTCCGGACGAATCGCGCACCGACCACGCGCCGACCGCGCCACCGATGCCGCCGCTCACCAGCGCGAGCGCGATGGCCCCCACGGCGAGGGCGGAGCGACCCGGCATCCGGCCGGATCCTGCGGTCGGTGGCGGAGGTGCCGACTGCTGGGGTGTCTGCGGGTAGGGGCCGGTGTATCCGCCGGGGCCGTACGGATGGGGTTGCGGTTGCGGTGCTCCCGCGCCGCGGGTGGGGTCCTCACTCATTCGTCACTTCACCTTCGTCCGCCGGGGCCACCGGACGCATACGGGTCGACGTCGGCGTGCGGTGGCCGATGATGCGGGGTGCGTCGAGCACCTCCGCGCTTCTTCGTCCAGCATGGACCGGGCAGCTGAGAGTCGCATCAGAAGTACCCGCGATTCTGCTGTCGAATTCATTCGATCTCGGTGGGGTGTGTCTCTCCGTCGAGGGCCGGTGTGCCGGGCAGCACGATGCGGATCAGCGCGCCGCCCCGATTCGACCGTTCGACGGCGATCGTCCCGCCGTGCTTCGTGACCATCTGTCGCACGATGGCCAGTCCCAGACCGGATCCCGGCATCGACCGCGCGGTCGTCGCCCGGTAGAACCGTTCGAACACCAGTTCGCGTTCCTCCTCCGGGATCCCCGGGCCGGCGTCGTCGACGGTCAGCTCCATCAGACCGCTGGCGATCTGCCGCATGTTCACGACGACGTCTTCCCCCGCCGGGCTCCACTTGGCCGCGTTGTCGAGGACGTTGACCACGGCGCGGGTGAGTCCGGCCTGGTCGCCGAAGACGAACCACTGCTCGGTGGTGGCCCGGAACTCGATGTCGGTACGCCGTCGACGCGCACGTTCGAGACTGCGGTCCACCACCTCGGCGACGTCGACGACCTCGAAGACCGTCTCCGGCGCATCCTCACGAGCGAGGTCGACGAGATCGCCGACGAGCGTCGACAACTCCTCGATCTGGCCGATGACGTCGGCCCGCAGCTCGGCCATGTCCTCGTCGGGCAGGCTCGGTGCACCGGGACGGCTCGCGGCGATGAGCAGTTCCATGTTGGTGCGCAGCGAGGTCAGGGGTGTCTTCAGTTCGTGGCCGGCGTCGGCGACCAGCCGGCTCTGCCGTTCTCGCGACTCGGCGAGCGCACGCAGCATCATGTTGAAGCTCTCGGTGAGGCGGGCGAGCTCGTCGTGGCCGGTCACCCGGATGGGCCGCAGGTCGTCGGTGCGCGCGACCCGCTCGGCGGCGGCGGGGAGCCGGGCGACGGGACGCAGACCGGTGCGGCCGACGGTCGCGCCGACGGCGGCGGCGAGCACCACCCCGCACCCGCCGACGATGAACAGCACACTCGCCAGGCGGTTGAGGATCTCGACGGTGGGACGCAGTCGCTGCGCGATCACGACCGTGCTGCCGTCGGGCATGCGCTGGGCCAGTACGCGCTGCTGGGCGACGGTGCGCAGCGACGACTCCCGGTCGCCCTCGGCCACCGCCAGTTCGGGTTCGCCGATGGGCACCGACGAGCCCGGCGGCACGTACCTGCCGAGATCCGGGTAGATCAGGGCAACGCTGATGTCGGAGCTGTAGAGCTGGGCCCCACCGATGTAGCGCGGGTCGTAGGTGATGAGGGTGCTCGACTCGACGAGCGCGGCGGCCCGCGCCCGCAACTGGGTGTCGACCTCCGAGTACAACGCCCGCGAGACCACGGCGTAGGCCGCGATGGAGGTGACGGCGACGGCGAGCGCCACTGCGCCGGCCGCGAGAAGCGTGACGCGGATGCGCAGCGGCACCGAGCGGGTCAGGAGAAGAGGTGGTCGCATCAGGTCGCTCACGGCGGGGTCTCGCGCAGCACGTACCCGACGCCGCGCACCGTGTGGATCAGGCGCGGTTCCCCACCGGCCTCGGTCTTGCGTCGCAGATACCCCACGTAGACCTCGAGGGCGTTGCCGGAGGTCGGGAAGTCGTAACCCCACACCTCCTCGAGGATGCGGCTGCGCGTGAGGACCCTCCTCGGGTTTGCCATGAGCATCTCCATCAGGGAGAACTCGGTGCGGGTGAGGCTGATCGGCCGGTCGCCGCGAGTGACCTCGCGGGTCGCAGGGTCGAGGCTGAGGTCGGCGAACCGCAGCACCTCGTCGGCGGACGAGTCCGGGTCGGGCGCGGCACGACGCAGCAGCGCCCGCAGTCGCGCGAGCAGTTCCTCGAGCGCGAACGGTTTCGGCAGGTAGTCGTCGGCCCCCGCGTCGAGACCCGCGACCCGCTCCGAGACGGAGTCGCGCGCCGTGAGGACGAGGATCGGCAGGTCGTCGCCGGTGCTGCGGAGCCGGCGGCACACTTCGAGACCGTCGACGCGCGGCATCATGACGTCGAGCACCATCGCATCCGGACGCGACGTCGCGACCTGTTCGAGGGCGTCCTGCCCGTCCGTCGCGAGGTCGACCGTGTATCCGTTGAAGCTCAGTGACCGGCGCAGCGACTCCCGCACTGCACGGTCGTCGTCGACCACCAGAATGCGCATGATCACCATTGTGGCCTGCGCCTACTGAGAGCGCGCTGAGAACCCGCGGTGGCCGGCGGGCTCTACGACTCAGTCGGTCCGCGGGTCGACCTCACCCCTGTGCACGGCCTCGACGAGCCTGCGGGGCACCTTCACGGTCGTTCCGTCGACCGTGATCGGCACGAGATCGGGGACCTTCGCCGTCCACTGCGACCGGCGGTGACGGGTGTTGGAGCGGGACTTCCTGCGTTTGGGGACTGCCATGTGGTTCTCCTTCGATGTCGGGACGTGCGGGATCAGGGTCGGCGCCGGCCGTACTTGCGTTCGAACTTCTCGACGCGACCGGCGGTGTCGAGCAGGCGGGCGGCGCCCGTCCAGAACGGATGCGAGTCGCTTGTGACGTCGACGACGATCAGCGGGTAGGTAAGGCCGTCCGACCAGACGGTCGTGCGTTCGGATGTCGCGGTGGAGCGGGTCAGGAAGGTGGCGCCGGTGTTGGCGTCCTGGAAGACCACGGGGTGGTAGTCGGGATGCAGGCCTGATTTCATCGGTGTCCTTCTCTCTCGTTGTCGCGGCGGTCTGCCGGGAGGTCGTCACAAGGGTCTTCGTGGAATCGGCCGAAGGGGTCGCGCCAGGTCGGCCACAGATCGGGGCGGGCGAACTCGTCGTCTGTCACGACCGCCGCGCGCAGCGTGCGGTCGATGAGTTCCGAGTCGGCGTCGTGGACGAGGACGACGATGCTCGTGTCCCGGTCGCCGTAGCGTTCGTCCCAGCGCAGCGACGCCATCGCGCGGCGTTCCGCCGGGATCTCGCGCTGCTGATCGGGAGTCATCGACGCGAGCCATGGCCCCGCGTGAGCGACCCGCAGTCCTCCACCGGCTGATTCGACGAGCAGCGCATTGTCGGGTTGGGTGGCGACCCACAGTCGCCCGCGGGCGCGCACGACGCCGTCGAGCAGCACGTCGATCGCGTGGTGGAGACGTTCCGGATGGAACGGCCGGTCGGCGGAGAACTCGACGAGGCGGATTCCGCAGTCGTCGTCGAGAGGCGGTTGACCTCGCAGGAGAGGCGAGTGCGCCCCGTCGATCGCCCCCCGACGAGCGGTGGCGGGTATCTCCCGGAGGAGCCGCTCGACGTCCGGTTCCCCCGCCCACGCGATCGGCGCGTCCGGGGCGAGTCGGGTGAGCACCGCGTGCAGGCGCGCCTGCTGCCAGCCGTCCGCTCCGGGGAGCACCACCAGCGCATCGGCGAACTCGACCTGGCCGACGACGACCTGCGCCAGGGTGCGGTCGTCGTCGACACGCTCGTTCAGTTCGTCGTCGCCCGTCGCGTCCTCGAGCCAGGTTGCGGCGTCGAGGCAGGTCACGACGCCGTCCACCCGGACATCGAGGGACGCGGGTCCGTCGACACGACCGACGATCCCGCTCACCACGACATGTTCGACTGCCCAGCACAATGCCTCGGGTTCGAGTTGCGGGTCGAGGTGCAGCACGATCCGGTCGACGCTGCTGTAGTCGCGCATGCGGCGCAGAAGCGGCAGCAGATCCTCGCGCAGTGTGCAGGAGACGCACCCGTGCGCGAGTTCGAGGATCTCGGTGCGTTCATCCTCGACGGTGAGCACGGAGCGGCGGAGTACGCCCTGGTCGAGACCGGACAGGTCATGGTGGACGACCGCGGTGCCCGGACGCAGTAGTGACCGCGCGGCCTGCGCAGTCCGTCCGCGCCATCCGCAGACGATGACGAGCGGCGTCCTGATGTCCACAGCATCCCTTTCGATAACGATTGTCATTAACGATGTCGAAGCGTACAGTTGGCGGCGCACTTTGTCGAAAATGATTGTCGTTACCTACGAAAGGAGCCGACGTGTCGGCCACGTGCCAACTCACCGGGCGGCGACCCGGTTTCGGGAGATCCGTATCGCACTCCCATGTCCGCACCAACCGGCGGTGGAACCCGAACATCCAGCGCAGAACCTATTTCGTACCCTCGCTCGGACGCCGGGTCGCGCTGAACCTGTCCACCAAGGGCATCAAGATCGTCGACCGCGACGGCATCGAGAGCGTTGTCGCACGTCTGCGTGCCCGCGGGGAGAAGTTCTGATGGCAGCACGCAGCGAGATCCGGCCCGTCGTCAAGCTTCGCTCGACCGCCGGGACCGGCTACACCTACGTCACCCGGAAGAACCGCCGGAACGATCCCGACCGTCTCGTCCTGCGCAAGTACGACCCCGTGCTGCGCAGACACGTCGACTTCCGCGAGGAGAAGTAGTCGTGGCGAAGAAATCGAAGATCGCACGCAACGAGCAACGGAAGGCGATCGTGGCCCGGTACGCCGAGCGCCGCGCGGAACTGAAGGAGGTCGTGCGCCGACCGTCGTCCTCGCCCGAAGAGCGCAGCGAAGCCCAGCGGGCACTGCAGCGTCTACCCCGCGACGCCAGTCCGGTACGATTGCGCAATCGAGACGCTGCGGACGGCCGCCCGCGCGGCCACCTGCGAAAGTTCGGGCTCTCACGAGTGCGTGTGCGTGAACTCGCCCACCGCGGGGAACTACCCGGCGTCCACAAGTCGAGCTGGTGAGGAGCGAGATATGGCAGTCAAGCGAGGACCGTCGAAGAAGTCGCGTGCCGTAGAGGGACGCAAGCCCAAGAAGAACCCCCTCTTCGCGGCGAAGATCGAGTACGTCGACTACAAGGACGTCAATCTGCTCCGCACCTTCATCTCCGACCGCGGCAAGATCCGCAGCCGTCGCGTCACGGGCCTGACCCCGCAGCAGCAGCGTCAGGTGGCCGTCGCGGTGAAGAACGCCCGTGAGATGGCCTTGCTCCCCTACGTCAGCAGCAAGTAGGTCGTAGCTTCCGACGCCGCCTCTCCCCATCGGGAGGGGCGGCGTCGTCGTATGTGCACCCGAGACCGGTGTTGTTTTCGAAGATCGGCCGAGAATCACAAACAACACCGGTCTCGACGCTCGCTGCGGTCCGATGGCGGGACGACACTCCGGGGTCCTTAGACTAGGCAACCGTGTCGGGTGTGATCGCGGGGTTCAGTGTCATCTTCGTGATCATCGCCATCGGCTTCACGCTGGGGCGCCTGGGCACCCTCGGGCACGAGGCGCAGACGGTGCTCAGCCGGCTCGTCTTCTTCGTCGCCACCCCCGCGCTGCTGTTCGACGTGCTCGCGACGTCCGACCTGTCGGTGATCTTCTCGCCCAATCTCTACATCGCAGCGGCCACGGCGTTCGCCGTCGCGATCGTGCACTTCGTCGTCGCGAAGCTCTGGCTGCGACGTGCGGTTCCCGAGGCGACCATCGGCGCGCTGTGCGCCGGCTACGTCAACTCCGCGAACCTCGGCATCCCCATTGCGGTCTTCGTGCTCGGCGACGCGTCGTTCGTCGCGCCCCTGTTGTTGTTCCAGATCGTCGTGCTCTCCCCCATCGCGCTGACGATGCTCGACCTGTCGACGATGCGCGCCGGGGTCTCGCTCCTCGACACCCTGCTCGCGCCGTTCAAGAACCCCATCGTCCTGGCCGCCGCGGCCGGACTCGCCATCGCGATCAGCGAGTGGACGCCTCCCGAGGCGTTGCTGCAGCCGTTCCATCTGCTCGGCGGCGCGTCGGTGCCCGGTGCGCTGCTCGCGTTCGGATTGTCGCTGCAGGGCGTCCGGGTGCTCGAGAAGGGGACGAGCCCGCGCCGCGACATCGCGCTCGCCTCGGTGCTCAAGATCCTCGCCCAGCCGGTGCTCGCGTATCTGATGGGGCGTTTCGTGTTCGGCCTCGACGGCCATGCGCTGTTCGCCGTCGTGGTGGTCGCCGCGCTTCCCACCGCGCAGAACGTGTTCGTCTACGCGAGCGCATACGGTCGCGGCACGGTGCTCGCCCGCGACGCCGCCCTCGTCACCACCATCGCCTCCATCCCTGCGATCGGCGTGACCGCCGCCCTGCTGGCGTGATGAACACGCGACACGGGAATACCGTGGGAACCATGCGTTCCGTCGTCCGTGCTTGCCGGGGAATCACCGTCCTCGCGATGTGCCTGCTCATCGCGGCCTGCGGATCGAGTTCGGGTACACCGGACGTCCCCGCGCTGCCCGAGGAACCGGTTCCGGCAGGGGCGACGGCGTTCTCGGCGCGACCCGACATCGTCGATGCGCATCCGCTGACGATCCTGTCGTGGTCGCGGGTGAGCGACGACCGGATCGCCCTGCACTTCGAGACGGGCACCCCCGAGTGCTTCGGCGTCGACGCGACCGTCACCGAAACGGACGACACGGTGACGGTGACGCTCCTCGGCGGCACGCTGCCGGAGATGCAGGACCGCATGTGCATCATGGTCGCCGTCGTCGGCGCCCTCGAGGTCTCCTTGCAGTCGCCGCTCGGCGACCGGGTCGTGACCGCCGGCGCCTGACATATGCCGCATCCTCCGCGTCACTGGCTGCTGTACCTGTGCTTGTCCACGGCCCTGCTGCACGCGGCCTTCCAGTCGATCCGCGTCCTGGTCTCCTACCGGATCCTCGCGCTCGGCGGTGACGCGACGACCATCGGTGCCGTCACCGCGCTCTACGCCATCGTCCCGCTGATCGCGGCGGTGCGGATGGGACGCGCCGTGGACCGCGGGCACACGACCGCCATTCTGCGTTCGGGCATCGTCGTCACCACGGTCGGTGCCGGGTTGATCGCTCTCAGTTCGGGATTGTTCGTGCTCGCCGCCGGCAACGTCGTGCTCGGTCTCGGACAGTTGCTCGTCACGGTGTCGGGGCAGGCATTCGTGTCGATCCTGTCGCCGCCGGGGCAACTGGATCGCGGGTTCGCCGGTCTCACGCTGGGTGTGTCGGTCGGTCAGGCCGTCGGTGTGCCCGTCGCCGGCGTGATCGCCGCGACCACCGGCGACGGCAACGGCTCCGTCGAGACCACTGGAGCGTTGCTGGTCATGACGGTGTTTTCGCTGCTCTCCCTGCCGCTGGTGCTGGGGCTCCGCGAGCCGCCCGGCTCCGGTCGCACCGCGGAGGACGGCGCGCCGCAGTCGATCCTGTCGATGCTCGCGACGAAGGGCATGAAGCCCGCAATGCTGTCGAGCCTGGTGGTCCTCGCCTCGGTCGACCTGGTCGTGGCCTACCTGCCGTTGCTCGGTGAGCAGTTCGGGTTCGGTGTGCTCCTGGTGTCGATCCTGCTCACCGCCCGCACCATGGCGTCGATCGTCTCGCGTGCTCTGCTGCCGTGGGCGTTGCGCCGGATTCCGCGCAGGTGGCTGCTCGTCTCCGCGACCGCCGGGACCATCGTGCCGGTCGCGCTGCTGCCGCTCGTGCCGAATCCCTGGGTCATCGGCGCGTTGCTCGCCGTGTGCGGAATGTTCTGGGGCGTCGGCCAACCCCTGACGATGACGTGGGTGGTCGAACTCGTCGCACCGGCCGACCGCGCGTCGGCGCTGGCGGTGCGATTGACCGGCAACCGTCTCGGGCAGGTCGCGGTACCCATGGTGGCCGGCGCGATCGCCGGGGTCGCCGGTGTCGCGTCGATCTTCTGGGTGACCGCCGCCCTGCTGTCCGCCGCCGCGACGACCACGTGGCGGTCGGTGCGCCACTGAGTTCCCGGGGCGCCTCGCGCCGAGTTCCTACGACCGCCGACGGGCCCGCACGTAGTCGGCGACGACCGCCGCCCCGAGACCGTCGACATCGGGCGCGACCACTCGTCCCCCGACGCGACGCGCCAGCACGTCGACGACCCGCGCGAGCCCAGGATCGCTGCCGAGCCGGAAGATCGTGACCTGGGCGCCGAGCCGCGCGATGTGGTCGAGTTCGCGCACCGTCAGCCCCAGAGTGCGTGCGCTCGGCGGGTAGTCGAAGGCCGCGAAGCCGTCCGGTTCGAGGTGAGCGGTGGGTTCACCATCGGTGACGACGAAGACCACCGGCTGCGCGTTGGGATGTCGACGCAGGTGACGACCCGCGAGCATCAGGGCGTGGTGCAGATTGGTGCCCTGCTCGTAGACGCCGTCGAGCCCGGCGAGTTCGGGCGCCGACACCACACGGGCGTGCCGGCCGAACGCGATGAGCTGCAGCGCATCCCCGCGGAAGCGCGTGGACACGAGATGCTCGAGCGCGAGGGCCGTGCGTTTCATCGGCACCCAGCGACCGTCCATGACCATCGAGAACGACGTGTCGACGAGCAGCGCGACCGCCGCCTGCGTCCGCTGCTCGGTCTCGATCACCTCGACGTCCTGCACCGACATCCGCACCGGCAGACCGGGACTGCGCAGGGTCGCGTTGGTGAGGGTCCGTACGACGTCCCACGGTTCGGTGTCGCCGAACTCCCATGCCTTCGACGCGCCGGTCGGTTCGCCGAGCACCCCCGCCCGCCGCGACTCGCGTTGCCCGGTGCGCGACGAGATGCGGTTGACGACGTCGCGCAGCGCCGCTTCGCCGAGCCGGCGCATGGCCTTGGGCGACAGTCGCCACTGCCCGTCGGCACCGCGGTCGAAGAAGCCCTGTCGCTGCAGTTCTTTCTCGAGCTCGGCGAGGGTGCGTGCATCGGCCGCGGCCTCGGGTCCGAGATGACGGGCGAGCGCGTCGAGGTCGATGTCGTCGAGGGACGCCCCGGCGTACTGCTGCGACAGCTGCTCGGCGAGCTGGTCGAGTTCGGACAACTCCTGCAGCGCCGAGGTGGCCTCGCCGAGACCCATGCCCTGTTCGCCGCGCACCTGCTCGGAGCCGGTCCAGTCCTCGCCGGGACGCGCGGCCCGCAGGTGGCCGTCGAGACGGTCGAGCTGGCTCATCAGATCCGGGGATCCGAACGCCTGCTGTGCGAGAGCGTCGAGTTCGTCGCGCTGCTCGGGGGTGAGGGAGTTGCGCAGCCGCTGCGCCGCCGCGGCCCGCTGTGCGAGGGAGTCGAGCAGTTCCTCGACGTTCTGCGGGTTCTCCGGGAAGAACTCGCCGTGCTGGGCCATGAACTGCTCGAAGTCCTCCTCGGTGTCCTCACCGCGGGAGTGCTTGTCGAGCAGGTCGTTGAGGTCCTCGAGCATCTCCGAGATGCGTTGCCGGTCCTCGTCGGTGGCCCCCTCGAGCGCCTGCTTCATCCCGGAGAAGCGCTGGTCGAGCATCTCCCGGCCGAGCAGGTCGCGGATCTTCTCGTAATCCTGTCGGGCCTGCGCGCTGCGCCAGTCGTAGTCGGCGAGTTCCTGCACGGCCTGCGCCGTCGACGGCGGCAGTTCCTCGATCCGCATCTCGGCGAACCGCGCGTCGTCGTCGAGGGCCCTGGCCAGTTCTTTGCGTTCCTCGAGCACGGCGCGATCGAGAAGCTCGCGCACCTCCTGGAGGGTGCCGTCGAGGTTGGTGCGGTCGAGCAGCTGCCGTCGACGCCGATTCGCCTGCGCGGCAAGCTTGTCGAGGCCACGCATACCGTCGTGACCGCGGCGCAGCAACTCCCGCAGGGCGCGCTTGGGTGAGGCGCCGGCCATGACGTCGTCGCCGATCGCGGCGAGCGCGTCGCGCAGGTCCACCGGTGGGGCGAGCGGATCGCCCCCGGTATACGGACCGTAGCGGGCGGACCTGCTCATCGGGAGTACACCGCCGAGCCGTCGTCGCCGGTGTCCTTGGCGATGCGCCGTGCCAGATACAGACCTTCGAGGGCGAGTTCCACTGCCGCAGCGCGACTTCCGGTGTCGGTGGCACCGAGCCGTTCGGCGACGGCATCGAGCACAGGCAGTTCGGGGAGTTCGTCGAGCAGCACCTTCGCGGTGATCCGCTCACCGGTGACCACCGGCTCGCCCTGCTCGACGGCGGAGACGAGCGGCCCGAGATCGACGCCCGCGAGTCGCGAGCGGGCCGTTTCGGCCGTCGCGCGCCGGAGGAGATGATCGAGGATCTCGAATTCCCTTCCTTCCTCGCCGGATTCGAACTCGACCTTGCCTCGGAGCACCTCCACGACGGTGCCGAGATCGACGGGACGCGCGACCGGATCGTCCTCGCCGAGGACCGCACCGCGATGCAGGGCCGCGGCCGAGACGGTCTCGGCGCCGGCGACGGCGAACCGTGCAGAGACACCCGAACGCTGGTCGACGGACGTCGATTCGCGCAGCAGCCGGGTGAACCGTGCCAGGATCTCGAGCAGATAGTCGGGGACGCGGGCCTGCAGATGCGCCTCCTGCTCGATGACGGCGATCTCGTCCTCGAGTCGCGTCGGGTAGTGCGTGCGGATCTCCGCTCCGAAGCGGTCCTTGAGCGGAGTGATGATGCGGCCGCGATTCGTGTAGTCCTCGGGGTTCGCACTCGCCACGAGCAACACGTCGAGGGGCAGGCGCAACGTGTAACCGCGCACCTGGGTGTCGCGTTCCTCCATGACGTTGAGCAGCGACACCTGGATGCGTTCGGCCAGGTCGGGCAGTTCGTTGACGGCGACGATGCCGCGGTGCGCGCGGGGCACGAGACCGAAGTGGATCGTCTCCGGATCACCGAGGCTGCGGCCCTCGGCGACCTTCACGGGGTCGACGTCGCCGACGAGGTCGGCGACCGAAGTGTCGGGCGTCGCGAGCTTCTCGGCGTACCGCTCGCTGCGGTGCCGCCACGCGACGGGCAGGTCGTCGCCGAGTTCGGCGGCCCGGCGGATCGACGCCGGGGGGATGGGCTCGTAGGGATGCTCGCCGAGCTCCGAACCGGCGATGACCGGGGTCCATTCGTCGAGCAGCAGCGGCAGGGGACGTAGCAGGCGGGTCTTGCCCTGACCGCGTTCGCCGAGCAGGACCACGTCGTGACCGGCGATGAGGGCGCGTTCGAGCTGCGGGACGACGGTGTCCTCGAAACCGAGGATGCCGGGCCACGGACCGGTACCGTCGCGCAGCGCAGCGAGCAGGTTGTGCCGGATCTCGTCCTTGACGGACCGTTGCACGTGGCCGGAGGCGCGGAGCTCGCCGACCGTGGAGGGGCGCGGTGTGGGTGACGTCACCTCACCCAAGGTACGACCGAACCGCCGTTTCGGCATCCGCGATCCCGCGACCGGTCCGCCTACACTCGCCGCATGGACACCTGGATCCTGGCGGCCCTGCTCGGGCTGGGGCTCGCGGCCGCCACCGGGCTGCGCACCTTCCTGCCGCTGCTGCTCCTGTCGGCCGCGGTCCACTTCGAACTCTTCGGGGTCGTCCTCAACGAATCGATGCAGTGGCTCGGGTCCACCTCGGCGCTCGTCGCCCTGACGATCGCCACCGCCGTGGAGGTCGTCGCCGACCTCGTGCCGCTCGTGGACAACGCACTGTCCGCCCTCGGCACGGTGACCCGGCCGGTCGCGGGTGCGCTTGCGGCGTGGGCGGCCTTCGCGAGTCTCGATCCCGCGATGGCGGCACTCGCGGGCATCGTCATCGGCGCCCCGACCGCCCTGGCGGTGAGCACGGCGCAGACGGGCACGCGGGTCGCGAGTACCGCGACCACCGCCGGTTTCGGCAACCCGGTGCTGTCGATCGTCGAGAGCGTCGCCTCGTTCGTCACGTCGCTGATCGCGCTGCTCGCTCCCCTGCTCGTCGTCCCGCTGCTGGCGCTGTTCGGATGGCTCGGCGTACGGGGCTACCGTCGGGGACGCCGGGCCCGTTCGTCACGCACGAAACCGACGCCACACCGCGGCGCCCTCGACACGGGCCGGTCCGGCGACTTCTGATAGACACATGACATGTCGGACACCGAGATCACCTTTTCCAGCGGCGACGTGACCCTGCACGGCAGCCTGCGGGTACCCGTCTCCATGAGGGGTCCGGTGCCCGCCGTGCTGCTGCTCGCCGGCAGCGGTCCCACCGACCGCAACGGCGACAGCGCACTGCTCCCCGGATCGATCGGCACCCTGCGGCATCTCGCCGACGTGCTCGAACGCAAGGGATTCGCGAGTCTGCGCTACGACAAGCTCGGCAGCGGTGTGACCGCGCTCGGCCCGTACAGCGTCGAGGACGTCGCCGATCTCGGTTTCTCGACATTCATCGACGGCGCCGCCGATGCGCTCGCCTTCCTCGGTTCGCAGCGCGGGGTCGACCCGGAGCGGCTCTACGTCGTCGGGCACAGCGAGGGCGCGCTGATCGCGCTGTCGCTCGCCCAGGACAACGACTCGATCGCCGGACTCGGCCTGCTCGAACCGCTCGCCGTGCGCCTGCTCGACCTGCTGACCGCCCAGATCGACGCACAGCTCGACGCCGTCGTCGCCGCGGGACAACTTCCCGTCCAGATCGCCGATGAACTGCGGGTCGCGCTCACCGGCGCGGTCGAGTCGCTCCGCGCCGACGGCACCCTCAGCGACACTCTCCCCGAGCCGCTGCGCAACGCCGGGCTCGTCCCCACCAACGCGAAGGCACTCGCCGAGGAGGACGCGCTCGATCCGCGGATGCTCGCCGCACAGGTCGCCGGCGACCTGCCGGTGCTCACCGCGGTCTCGTCCAAGGACATCCAGGTGCGGGTCGAGGACGTCGACGCGCTCGACGCGGCACTCGTCCACACCCGTCTGACGTCGCTGCGCATGACGCGCACCAACCACGTGCTCAAGGACATCGGCGACCAGCAGTCGACGGGCGCCGACTACGTCGCCGACCTGCCCTTCTCCGACGAGTTCACGTCCGGTTTCGAGGCGTGGCTCGACAAGCTGAGGGGCTGATCGGCCCACCCCCACGCACGGACGACGCGGAAATAACAAATGTCCTTTCCGCGTTGTTCGTGTATGGTCATCCGTTAACCAACTGGTTCACATGAGAAAGGTACGGTCCGATGCGATACAAGCACATGTACGTAGCCGGTTGTTCCGTACCGTTTTCTCACTTCTTCTTCCACTTCGCGGCGGAGCGATCCCGAGAATAGAAGTCACACGACGACTCGTTCTCGGGCACTCGGGGCACATACGCCCCGGGTGCCCTTTCTCTATCCCCGACCGCGACCCGTACAAGATCACCTCGACAGGAGAAACACCATGAAACTGAGAATCGAATCCGGCGGCACCGTGTCGACCGAACTGCCCGACGACCTCACCGGTCACGCCATCACCATCGACCTGAGCCGGGTCGGCGGTACCGAGAGCGGCGCCGCCTCCGCGGATCTCATCCGCGAGCTGCTCGACCGCGGCGCTGCCAAGCTCGTCATCTCCGAGGGGCGCGGCAAGCGCACCGTCGAACCCACCGCGCACGACAACGGCACCCACGCGCACGCCGCCTGAGCGACGATGCGCGTGGGTGCCGCGCGTGTGTGTTCGTGACTAGTGCGCGAAGTGCCGCGCGCCGGTGAGGTACAGCGTCACGCCGGCCTCGCGAGCGGCCTCGATGACCTCGTTGTCGCGCACCGAGCCACCCGGCTGCACGATCGCCTTCACGCCGGCCTCGGTCAGCACCTGTAGACCGTCGGCGAACGGGAAGAAGGCATCCGACGCGGCCACCGACCCGGCGACACGATCACCCGCACGGGTGACGGCGAGTCGCGCCGAGTCGACGCGGTTGACCTGACCCATGCCGACACCGACGGTCGCGCCGCCCGAGGCCAGCAGGATCGCGTTGGACTTCACTGCACGGCATGCGCGCCAGGCGAATTCGAGATCGCGCAGCGTGGCCTCGTCGGCTGCCTCGCCGCACGCGAGCTGCCAGTTGGTGGTGGAGTCGCCGTCCGCGGTGAGCACGTCGCGCTCCTGCAGGAGCAGCCCGCCGGAGATCTGACGGATCTCGACCGGAGCCGACTTCGGCGAATCGGCGCGCAGGATGCGGATGTTCTTCTTGCGGGAGAGCACGTCGACAGCCCCGTCGGCGTACGACGGGGCGATGATCACCTCGGTGAAGATCTCGGCGACCTGCTCCGCCATCTCGACGCTCACCTCACGGTTGGCGGCGATGACGCCACCGAAGGCCGAGACCGGATCGCACTCGTGCGCGTTGCGGTGCGCGGTGGCGATGTCGTCGGCGATCGCGATGCCACACGGATTGGCGTGCTTGATGATCGCGACGCACGGCTCGCTGTGGTCGTGCGCGGCGCGCCAGGCGGCGTCGGCGTCCTGGTAGTTGTTGTAGGACATCTCCTTGCCGTGGAACTGCTCGGCCTGCGCGAGCCCCGGCTCACCGGCCTCGTTCACGTACAGGGCCGCGGCCTGGTGCGGGTTCTCGCCGTAGCGAAGGACATTCGCGCGGGTCCAGGTAGCGCCGGTCCACGCCGGGAACTGCGACTCGTCGCCCTCGGGCGCCGCGTAATCGCTGTTCATCCAGCTCGCCACCGCGACGTCGTAGGCGGCGGTGTGCTGGAACGCCTGCGCGGCAAGACGCTTTCGCTGCTCGAGGGTGAAACCGCCACCCTCGACGGCGGCGAGCACGTCACCGTAGGCGGCCGGGTCGACGACGACCGCGACCGACGGGTGGTTCTTCGCCGCGGCACGCACCATCGACGGGCCACCGATGTCGATCTGCTCGACGCACTCGTCGGGGCTCGCACCCGAGGCGACCGTCTGCGTGAACGGGTAGAGGTTCACGACGACGAGTTCGAACGCCTCGATGCCCAGATCGGCGATCTGATCGAGGTGGTCCTGCTTGCGGGTGTCGGCGAGGATGCCGGCGTGCACGCGCGGGTGCAGGGTCTTCACCCGGCCCTCGAGGCACTCGGGGAAGCCGGTCAGTTCCTCGACCTTCGTCACCGGCACACCTGCGTCGGCGATGGTCTTGGCCGTGGAGCCGGTCGAGACCAGCTCGACACCTGCCGCGTGGAGCCCTGTCGCCAGCTCCACCAGCCCGCTCTTGTCGTACACGCTGACCAGCGCGCGGCGCACAGTCTTACGTTCGGTCACCGGGGATCACGGCCTTTCGTCCATCGGAAACAACTCCACGGGTGGCGACGGCGGCGACCATCTCGGCCAGCAGCCGCCGCTCCACAACCTTGATGCGCTCGTGCAGGGTGTCCTCGTCGTCGTCGTCGAGCACCTGCACGGCTTCCTGCGCGAGGATCGGTCCGGTGTCGACTCCCCCGTCGACGAGATGCACCGTCGAACCGGTGACCTTGACGCCGTAGGCCAGGGCGTCGGCGACGGCGTGCGCGCCGGGGAACGACGGCAGCAGCGCGGGATGAGTGTTGATGATGCGGCCGGCGAACCGTTCCAGGAACGCCGAACCCAGGATCTTCATGAAGCCTGCGGACACCACGAGGTCGGGTTCGTGGGCGGCGACCGCGTCGGTCAGCGCGCGGTCCCACGCGGTGCGGTCCTCGAAGTCGCGCAACGCGACGCGGAACGAGGGGATCCCTTCGTCGGCGGCGTGCCCTTCGGCGGGGCATTCGCGGTCGACACCGACAGCGACGACTGTCGCGGGATATCCGTCGGTCCGGGTGGCGTCGAGCAGCGAACGCAAGAGGCTGCCCGTGCCCGAAGCGAGGACGACGAGCCGCGCCGGCGCGGTGGGCGGCAGCTGGTCACGCGAGGCAGTCAGGGTCCACTCCTGTGAAGTCGAGGTGGGTCGGCCGATCGACCGGCCGTAGGAGAGCCTAGTCGGCACCCTTTTCGGCCTTGTTCGCGACCTCCTCGGCGGGCTCGTCGTCGTCCTCGGCGTCATCCTCGTCGACGACCTCGACCACCTCGGCGTCGATGACGTCGTCGGCGTCCGCATCCTCTTCGAGGCTCTCCGCGTCGTCCTCGGCAGCCTCGTCCTCGTCGACTGCGGCGGCTTCGTCCTCGTCGACTTCTGCCACCTCGCGCTCGGCGGCGGTGGTGTCCTCTGCCACAGGAGCTTCGAGTGCCGAGGTCTCGTTCTCGGCCGCCTCGAGTTCTCCGTCGGCTCCTGCATCAGCGGCGTCGTCGGCCTCGGCCGCGTCCGTCGCATCCTCCGAGGTCTCCTCGTCCACCTCGGTGTCGGCGCGCAGTGCCACCGCGGCCAATCGTCCTTCGCGCCACACGAGCAGCTGCGCCGTGATGATGCCGAGCAGGCCCGACCAGGCGAAGACGAGGATGCCGGCGAGCCACCAGTTGGCGCCGACCGTGCCGAAGACGCCGAGCGGGCCGCCCGCAACCCAGGTCGCCAGCGCCGTGACGAGTCCGGCGCCCGCTGCGGCAGCGAGCACCGTCCATGAAGCGTCGGCGCTGCCCACCGGGGCACCGTCGGCCTTCGCCTGCAGGGTTCGCTGCGCGGCGAAACGTCCGAGCAGCGCACCGACCGTCGCCGGAACGGCCAGCAGCACCGGCCAGAACGCTGCGGCCGGACCCGAGGGGACCGCCGCGAGCACCGGCAGCGCCGGGAGGTCACCGCCCGTCGCCTCGAACAGGCTCAGGTGGATGTCGCCGACGTGCACGGTGCTGCCCGCCAGAACGGCCGCGGCACCGATGATGACGTTGGGCAGGTACAGGATCGACATCACCGTCAGCCCCAGCACGCCGGTCCAGTGATCCCCGCGCGCGAGCAGTTCACCGACGACGTTCCACGACCACAACAGTCCGGCGACGACCGCCACCCCACCGAGGGCGAACATCCCCAGCAGCACCCGCAGTGCCGGACGGAAGGCGAGCAGGAGCCAATCGGGAGCCGAGTAGTAGCGCACCAGCGGCTTCCACACACGGGAGCCGATACCGATGAGAGCCGCGGCCAGGTAGATGGCGGTGACCCACGCGAGCGCGGCAGCTGCATTCGGAGGCGTCACCGGCAGCACGCTCGCCGCATCCTGCAGCACGATCAGCGACGCCGCGGTCACCAGTAGCGGGCCGGCGAGGACGGCGACGGTGATGCGCGAGACATCCTGACGGTCGAGGGCGTACCCACTGTTCTCGACGAGCGCGTCGGCCGCGGACGCGCACCCGCGCGCCGCCTGCCATACCAGGACCGCGGTGGGCAGCAGCGGCAGCACACCGAGCGACGTGCCGTCGATCGTGAGCGTCACCTGGTGCAGTGCGAGCCACGTGCCGGCGATCGCAGCGTAGATGCCGGTGAGGTCGCTGTTGGCGACGACCATCGTCGTCACCACGATGGTGGCCACGACGGCGAGCGTCACCGCCGGAACGCGGGCGGCGGTGCCGAGCAGGATGCGAAACCGCTCCGGGTCCAGGCTGTCGTCGTCGGTTGGAACGTGCCGGGTAGACCGGCCGAGCGTCGAAGTCATCGGTTCGAGAGTGTCACCGACACGGCGATCGTGGTGTCAGGCGCGCCGATCACCGCTGGTCGTCCGGTGCGCGGAAGGCCTGCGTGGCGTCCTGGTCGCCGGTCGCAGTGGTCCCGGTCTCCTCGCGACGTTCCGTGCCCGTCGTGTCGTCATCGGACACTGTGCCGTCCGCCCGGGTGGCTGGGCCGTCCGCCCGGGTGTCGGTGTGGTCCGTCGAGTCCTGAGCGCCGTGCGGTTCCTGGATCGGGTACTGCTGGGTCGGCTGCGCACCCGTGTACTGCTGGCCGGCGCCGTACTGCTGGGCACCGGAATACTGTGCTCCCCCGCCGTACTGCTGAGCGCCCGGGAACTGCTGAGCGCCCGGGAACTGCTGGGAACCGGGGAACTGCTGGGCTCCGCTGTACTGCTGCCCGCCGTACTGCTGGGCGCCCGGATACTGCTGGGACCCGCCGTACTGCTGCGACCCCGAATACTGCTGCGCGCCGGAGTACTCCCCCGACGTCTGCTGTCCGGGATACGCCTGGTGTCCGGGATGCGGCGCACCGAACTGGGACTGCCCGCCGACGGCTCCCTGCTGCGAGCCGTAGGGCTGGCCGTATCCCTGCGGGCCGTAACCCTGCGGCGAACCGGAGCCCTGGGGCTCACCTGTTCCCGCACCGGGCCCGAATCCCTGGTACTGCCCGGCGCTCTGCGGCGACCCGAAGGAACTCCGCTCACCCGACCGGCCGGACACGAGGATGCCGAGGCCGAACAGCAATGCGACGAGCGCCAGCGCGAACTGCAGGAAACCGAGGACGAGGATCGTCACGCCGCCCCACGCGATCCCGGTGTCCTCGGGCAGATGGAAGAGCTGGAACAGGGATGTCACGAAACCGACGCCCGACGCCGCGACGACCACCGCACGCAGGTCCTGGCCGGGGAGCAGCGACAGCGCCGCGCTCACACCGCCGAAGAGCAGGAAGGCCAGCGGCACGACGGCGAAGCCGAAATCGAAGGACGTGAGCGCCACCTGCGAGCCGAAGGTGATGTTCACGAAGGGCGTGAGGCCGAGGAGGAAGTTCACGGCACCGAGCACGGCCACCGCGAGTGGCAGCAACAACGGCACCACCTTGCTCTGGGCGGATGCGCCTGCGGGGAATGTCATCGATTCTCCTGCCGTCGATCGGTGTGTGTCGGTCACTCGTCCTGCAGTCAACAGCCTAGGGACTACCCGAGAGAATGGGGTCCATGCCGCACACTCTCGCCCCGGGCCCCGACGTCGTGGTCGAGACGGAGGTGAAGCACTCGCGTTTCCTCGCCGCGGTTCGTCGTGTCGACACGGCCGACGCCGCGCTCGCCTTCGTCGACGAACAACGCCGACTGTATCCCGATGCCCGACATCACTGCTGGGCGTTCGTGGTGGGTGACGACCCGTCGGCGCGTGCCGAGCGGTCGAGCGACGACGGGGAGCCGGGCGGCACGGCCGGCATCCCGATGCTGCAGGTCCTGCACCACCGGGATCTGGTGAACGTCGCGGTGGTGGTAACCCGATGGTTCGGAGGGATCAAGCTCGGCGCGGGCGGGCTGGTGCGCGCGTACTCGGGTGCGGTCGCGACGGCCTTGGACGAGGCGCCCCTCGTCGAGCGCAGGCAGCAGGAGAAGTTCACCCTCGCGATCGATCACGGCGAAGCGGGTCGCGTGGAGGCGGAACTGCGCGGCCGCGGGGTCGCAGTGCTCGACGTGACCTATGCGGACCGGGTGGTCCTCACCGTCGCGGGGCGCGAGCGGAGCGAACTGGAGGGCTGGGTGGCGTCACTGACGTCCGGGGCGGGCGAACTCGAACCCGCGGGAGTCGACTGGATCGACTCCTGAAACGGCGCGTGCGCGCCTCCCGATGGCGGAACGCCACCGGAAGGCGCGCACGGAAGGCGACGCTGCTGTCAGAGCGACTGCAGGATCTCGCGAGCGAGCGCAGCGGTCTCGGACGGCGTCTTGCCGACCTTCACGCCGGCCGCCTCGAGAGCGTCCTTCTTGGCCTGAGCGGTGCCCGAGGAGCCCGAGACGATGGCGCCGGCGTGGCCCATGGTCTTGCCCTCGGGAGCGGTGAAGCCTGCGACGTAGCCGACGACGGGCTTGGTCACGTTGGCCTTGATGTAATCGGCCGCGCGCTCCTCGGCGTCGCCGCCGATCTCGCCGATCATGACGATGACCTTGGTCTCCGGGTCCTTCTCGAACGCCTCGATGGCATCGATGTGGGTGGTGCCGATGACCGGGTCGCCGCCGATGCCGATGGCGGTCGAGAAGCCGTACTCGCGCAGCTCGAACATCATCTGGTAGGTCAGGGTGCCCGACTTCGAGACGAGGCCGACCGGACCCTTGCCGGCGATGTTCGCCGGGGTGATGCCGACGAGCGCCTCACCCGGGGTGATGATGCCGGGGCAGTTGGGGCCGATGATGCGGGTCTTGTTGCCCTTCTGGACGTTGTACGCCCAAGCGTAGGCGGAGTCCTGCACCGGGATGCCCTCGGTGATGACCACGAGCAGCGGGATCTCCGCGTCGATGGCCTCGACGATGGCGTCCTTCGAGAAGGCCGGGGGAACGAACGCGATCGAGACGTCGGCGCCGGTCTCCTTCATGGCCTCGGCGACGGAGCCGAAGACGGGGAGCTCGACCGGGTTGCCGTCCTTGTCGGTGTGCGAGACCGTCGTGCCGGCCTTGCGGGCGTTCACGCCGCCGACGACCTGGGTGCCGGCCTTGAGCATGAGCGCGGTGTGCTTGGTGCCCTCGCCGCCGGTGATGCCCTGGACGATGACCTTGGAATCCTTGGTAAGGAAGATTGCCATTGTTCTGTGTGTCCCTTTACTTCGCTGCGAAGGCGAGTTCGGCCGCCTTGTCGGCAGCCTCGTCCATGGTGGCGACGACCGTGACCAGCGGGTGGTTGGCCTCGGCGAGGATGCGGCGACCTTCGTCGACGTTGTTGCCGTCGAGGCGGACGACCAGCGGCTTGTTGGCCTCGTCGCCGAGGATCTCGAGGGCCTTGACGATGCCGTTCGCGACCGCGTCGCACGCGGTGATGCCACCGAAGACGTTGACGAACACGCTCTTGACCTGAGCGTCGTTCAGGATGACGTCGAGACCGGCAGCCATGACGGCCGCAGAGGCACCGCCACCGATGTCGAGGAAGTTGGCGGGCTTGACGCCGCCGTGCTTCTCGCCTGCGTAGGCGACGACGTCGAGGGTCGACATGACCAGGCCGGCGCCGTTCCCGATGATTCCGACCTCGCCGTCGAGCTTGACGTAGTTGAGGTCGTTCTCCTTGGCCTTGAGCTCGAGGGGATCCGTGGCGTCCTTGTCCTCGAACTCGGCGTGGCCGGGCTGACGGAAGTCGGCGTTGGCATCCAGGGTGACCTTGCCGTCGAGGGCGAGGATCTGGTCGTCCGGGGTACGGACGAGGGGGTTGACCTCCACGAGAAGAGCGTCTTCCTTGACGAAGACCTCCCACAGCTTCTGGATGGTCACGGCTGCGGCGTCGAGGACCTCGGCGGGCAGGTGGCCCTTCTCGGCGATCTCGCGCGCGAACGCGAGGTCGACACCCTTGACGGCGTCGACGGGGACCTTGGCGAGGCGCTCCGGCTTGGTGGCGGCGACCTCTTCGATCTCCATGCCGCCCTCGACCGAGCACATCGCCAGGTAGGTGCGGTTGGTGCGGTCGAGCAGGAAGGAGATGTAGTACTCCTCCGCGATGTCGCTGGCCTCGGCGACCAGGAGCTTCTTGACGATGTGACCCTTGATGTCGAGCCCGAGGATGTTCTCGGCGTGGGTCTGCGCGTCGTCCGCGGTGGCGGCGTACTTCACGCCACCGGCCTTGCCGCGGCCGCCGACCTTGACCTGGGCCTTGACCATGACCGGCTTGCCGATTTCCTCCGCGATCTCGCGGGCACCGGCGACAGTGTCGGTAACACGGCCGGCCGACGTCGGCACGTCATGCTTGGCGAAGAGTTCCTTCGCCTGATATTCGAAGAGATCCATCTGCTCACCGTCTCGTCTGCGTTCACGCCCGCTCCGGGGTATCGAGCGGGTCGTTTCGGACTCTAGTTTCTCGGCCGGGCCGCGGATCACGCGCGGCAGTCCCATGTGGCACAGGTCACGCGCGCGTAGGTCCGGGAACGACTTCACAGTTCCCCTCCCGGGACGTGGCGGGCGCCACGTTCGAGCGGAGCACTCGGTTCAGAATGACAGGTACCCACTCGCTCCCCGACACCGGATCCCACGCTGCCGCGATGCAACAGACTCGTGACGTGTCGGAAAACAGTGTTTGGAACTCCGGCCGCTGGGGCATGTCCCAATTTGCCCCGGTTTGCACTGTGATGCCACTCACATAACGTCCGCCGGACGAACTACGGCTTGCCACCCCCGCGATCACTTCGTTACCGTCGCCTGGTCGAAGTAACGATGAGGTCACGAACGGAGGATGGCGATGCGCTCTGGTAACCCGAGTGCCGAGAGCCGAACCCGCCGTCCCGAATCGGCACCCGAAGACTGGAATGCCTGGGAAGCCGCCACGATGGACTTCCGTAACACCGGCCCCGGTTCCGAGCCCATCTACTACTCCGACTCCTTCGGCCACGCCGTCCGCGACGACCGCTTCGCGCAGGATCGTCGCGACGAGAGCACCGACGTCACCGCTCCCGCATCCCGCGGTGGAGCCCATCGACTTCCCACTCCCCCCACTGCCCTCAAGGGCCGCGCCGCAGTCTTCGCGGTCGCCGCAGGCGCCGTGGTCGCCGCGGGCCAGGCCGCAGCCAATGGTGGTCCGGGACAGAACACCGAGCACTCCGAGGTCGCTCTCGCCGCCGGCGAAGCCGATTCCTCGATCATCACGGCCACCGCAGTGCCGCAGGCCGCACAGTTCGCGCCGAGCGCCGACGCCGAGCCGTCGCAGGCCCCGCAGGTGCTCAACATCGCCGACCCGAACGACCTGTCGCAGTTCTCGAATCTCCTGGCCAAGGGCCAGCGATTCAGCGAGGAACGCGCTGCGCGCGAGGCCGCGGCCCGTCGCCCGCTGTTCGTCCTCCCCGCCGCGGGGTCGTTCACCTCGAACTTCGGCGCACGCTGGGGCACCCTCCACGCCGGCGTCGACATCGCAGGCCCCATCGGCACCCCGATCCTCGCGGTCGCCGACGGTGAGGTCATCGATTCCGGCCCGGCTTCCGGCTTCGGCATGTGGGTCCGCCTCCTCCACGCCGACGGCACCATCACCGTGTACGGGCACATCGACCAGTCCCTGGTGACCGTGGGTCAACACGTCATGGCCGGCGACCAGATCGCCACCATGGGCAACCGCGGCTTCTCCACCGGCCCGCACCTGCACTTCGAGGTGCACCTCAACGGCGTCGACAAGATCGATCCCGTCCCGTGGCTCGCCACCCGGGGGATCGCCCTCGGCATCCAGCGCGACTGACCGACCTCGCCGCCGTACGTTCGGCGTGCGTCACGTTCCGCTCTCTTTCCCGCTTCGGTGCGGACCCGCTCTTTCGTGCGAATCCGCGCCTGACACAGGCTTTCAGGGCATCACAGTTTGATCATCGGCACACCGCCGACGAGCATCAACCGCACCTTGCCGGCACTGCCGAAGTCGATCACGACGGTGGCCGTGGGGCCCGAGCCCCGAGTTTCGAGAACCGTTCCGAGACCGTACTTGTCATGGCTGACGCGGTCGCCGACGTCGAGCACCAAGTGGTTGTTGCGTCCGCGCGCCGCACCGAAACTCGGTGTTCCCGAGGATCCGCGCCGCTCGCCCGCACCGAACCGTGAACCAGTGCCGGAGCCGATCGCCTGACCACGGGCGGGCGTGGGCTCGAGGCGTCGCCAGTCGATGAGGTGCTGCGGAATCTCTTGCAGGAAACGAGATTCCGGATTGGTGAGCGGCTGCCCCCAGGACGAACGCAACACGGCCCGCGTGAGATAGAGACGACGCCGGGCGCGCGTGATGCCGACATACGCGAGTCGCCGTTCCTCGGACAGCTCGGCCGGATCGCCGAGGGCACGCATGTGCGGGAACTGGCCGTCCTCCCAACCGGTGACGAACACAACCGGGAACTCGAGGCCCTTCGCGGTGTGCAACGTCATCAGCGTGACCACACCGGCCTCGTTCTCCGGGATCTGGTCGGCGTCGGCGACGAGCGAGACCTTCTCGAGGAACGCCGCGAGCGATCCTGGTTCGGGATCCCCCTCTTCACGTTCGTCGTCGACGATCCCGGCCGCGTTACGGACGTCGGCACTGAATTCCCTTGCCACGCTGACGAGTTCGTGGAGGTTGTCGAGACGGGCGCCGTCCTGCGGGTCGTCGCTCGCCGACAACTCGGCGCTGTATCCGGTGCGATCGAGGATCGCCTCGACGACGTCGCCGATGTCCACCATGTCGTTGCCGTCGGCGTCGCTCGCGACGAGCATCGCCCGCAGGCCGTCCATCATCTCGACGAAACCGGCGATCGCCTTCTGCGCCCGCGTGTTCAGCAGCGCGACCTTGCCGGCCGCGGCGTCGGCGAGGGCCTGCCCGAAGCTCACACCGAGCCGCTCGGCGTGCACCGCCACGCACGCCTCGGCACGATCGCCGATACCGCGGCGAGGGGTGTTGAGGATGCGGCGCAGGCTCACCGTGTCGTCGGGGTTGTCGAGCACCTTCAGGTACGCAACGACGTCGCGCACCTCCTTGCGCTCGTAGAACCGCACACCGCCGACGACCTTGTAGGGCACACCGTGCCGGATGAAGACGTCCTCGAACGCGCGGGAGGCATTGTTGGTGCGGTAGAACACCGCGATGTCGGAGTAGGTGGTGTCGCCGCCGTCGACGAGCCGGTCGATCTCGGCGGCGACGAACCGCGCCTCGTCGTGCTCGTTGTCGGCGACGTAGCCGGTGATGAGTTCGCCCTCACCCGAATCGGTCCACAGCCGCTTCTCGCGGCGACCCGTGTTCTTGGAGATGACGGAATTGGCCGCCGACAAGATGTTCTGGGTGGAGCGGTAATTCTGTTCGAGCAGGATCGTGCGCGCCTGCGGATAGTCGCGCTCGAACTCCTCGATGTTGCGGATCGTGGCGCCGCGGAAGGCGTAGATCGACTGGTCGGCGTCGCCCACCACGCACAGTTCGCTCGGGGGGACGGCGGATTCCTCCTCCGGATCGCCCACGAGGGTGCGCACCAGCACGTACTGCGCGTGGTTGGTGTCCTGGTACTCGTCGACCAGGACGTGACGGAACCGGCGCCGGTAGTACTCGGCGACCTGCGGATGAGCCTGCAGCAGCGCCACCGTCTCGCCGATGAGGTCGTCGAAGTCGAAGGCGTTCGCCGTGCGCAGGCGCTGCTGGTAGTGCGCGTAGACCCGAGCGACGACGCGGGTGAGTTCGGTGGCCGCCGAATCGGTCTCCGCCTCGTGGGCGGCTTCTTCCGGCCCGATCAATTCGTTCTTCAGGTTCGAGATCTGTGTGGACAGCAGCCGGGCGGAGTACTTCTTGCTGTCGAGTTCGAGATCCTTCGCGATCATCGTGAGCAGACGACGGGAATCGTCGGCGTCGTAGATCGTGAAATTCGAATTCATGCCCTGCAGCAGACCCGCCTGCGCGCGCAGGATCCGGACGCAGCTCGAGTGGAAGGTCGAGACCCACATCGCATTCGCGCGCGGCCCCACCAGAGCCGCCACCCGCTCGCGCATCTCGGCGGCGGCCTTGTTGGTGAACGTGATGGCGAGCACCTGACCAGGGACGACGCCGCGCTCGGCCAGCAGATAGGCGATGCGACGCGTGAGCACCGCAGTCTTGCCGGAGCCCGCGCCCGCGACGATCAGCAGCGGGGCTCCTTCGTGCGTGACCGCTTCCCGCTGCTGCGGATTGAGCCCTTCGAGAAGAGCATCGGATCCGGGGCGGGAGTTTGCGAGCGCGACGGGAGTGTTCATCGTTTCACCAAACTACCGGACCGTTCGGACAACGGATCCGGACCACACAGTCGATCAAGCCGAGTGGCAGGGCCTACATGGTGAGTGGCAAACTGGAGACCATGTCTTCTGTCCTTTGCAGGCTCGGATCGAGTTCCGGTTGTCGCTGTCGATTCCCGACTGCCGGCCCGACCCGATACCGGTAACAGCCGCTCCCATACGGGCGATCCTTCAGAGCAGATGCGAGGAGACGACATGAGCACGCACATCGATTCTTCCCTTTCCGGCGAGCCGGACCAGGCGAACGCCGGAACACCGGCCGCGACCGACGACACCGCAGTGCCCACCGAGGCCGAGATCGAGGAGCTCCGCAAGGAGATCGATCGTCTCGACGCCGAGATCCTGGCCGCGGTCAAGCGCCGCACCGAGGTCTCCCGCATGATCGGGCGTACCCGCATGGCGTCCGGCGGTACCCGTCTCGTGCACAGCCGCGAGATGAAGGTCCTCGAGCGGTTCAGCGAGTTGGGCCAGGAAGGCCACACCCTGGCGATGCTGCTGCTCCGCCTCGGGCGTGGCCGCCTGGGCCACTAACGGCGAGGCCGTCCGCGTCACTGACGGCGTGGCCGTCCGCGTCACTGACGGCGAGGCCGTCCCGACCATCGCCGAGTTCCCTACTGCAGGGCGATGTACTTGGTTTCGAGGAATTCCTCGATGCCTTCGGTACCGCCCTCGCGTCCCAGCCCGGAATCCTTGATTCCGCCGAAGGGGGCCGCGACATCCGAGACGACACCGCGGTTCACACCGACGATGCCCGTTTCGAGCGCATGCGACACGCGCAGGGCCCGGTCGAGGTCGCGCGTGAAGATGTAGGCAGCGAGCCCGTAGCGGGTATCGTTCGCCGCTGCGAGGGCTTCCTCCTCGGTGTCGAAGCCGGTGACGGCCGCGACCGGCCCGAAGACCTCTTCCTGCAGGATGCGGGCCTGCTTCGGCACGTCGTCGAGCACGGTGGCCGGGTAGAACCATCCCGGTCCGTCCGCGGGTTCACCGCCCAGGCGCACCGAGGCCCCCGCCGACACCGCGTCCTGCACGAGTTCGATCACGGTCTTCTTCTGGTTCTCGTTGACCAGGGGGCCCAGCGTCGCGTCGGGGTCCGTTCCCGGCCCGAGCTTGTACGACGCCATGCGTTCGGTGAGCTTGGCGACGAAGGCGTCGCGCACCGAGTTGTGGACGTGGAAGCGGTTCGCGGCCGTGCAGGCCTCTCCCCCGTTGCGCAGCTTGGCTGCCACCGCGCCCTCGACCGCGGCGTCGAGGTCGGCGTCCTCGAAGACGACGAACGGCGCGTTGCCTCCGAGCTCGAGCGAGGTGCGCAGCAGCGAACGACCGGCCTTCTCGGCGAGCATGCGCCCGACCTCGGTGGAGCCGGTGAAGGTGAGCTTGCGCAGCCGGGGATCCTCGAGGAGCGGCCCGGTGACCTCACCGGCATGTGAGGACGGGAGCACCGACAGGACACCCTTGGGTAGTCCTGCCTCGTCGAAGAGCTGCGCGAGCAGCTGGATCGTGAGGGGCGTCTCGGACGCGGGCTTGACGATGATCGTGCATCCCGCCGCGAGGGCGGGACCGATCTTGCGGGTTCCCATCGCGAGCGGGAAGTTCCACGGTGTGATGGCCAGGCAGGGACCGACGGGTTGTTTCGTCACGAGAACGCGACCGGTGCCGGCAGGGGCGGGCGTGTAGCGACCGGCGATGCGGACCGCCTCCTCGGAGAACCATCGCAGAAATTCGGCGCCGTAGGTCACCTCCGATCGGCTCTCCGGTAGTGCCTTACCCATCTCGAGTGTCATGAGCAGCGCGAAGTCGTCGGCGCGTTCGGTGATCTTCCGCCACACCGTCCGCAACAGTTCGGCGCGTTCTCGCGGCGGGGGCGCAGCCCATTCCGGACCGGCCGCGACGGCCGCGTCGAGGGCCCGCAAGGCATCACCGGGCGCGGCATCGGCGACACGGGTGAGTTCGTCACCGGTCGCGGGATCGTGGACTCCGAAGGTGGCTCCGTTCTCGGCCGCCACCCACTCACCGCCGAGGAACAGGTCGGTGGGGACGGACCGAATCAGTTCTGCAGCATCCATATGCCCCATCATGCGCGTCGCGGTCGCTCGCTGTGGGAAACCGAGGGATCCCTTCGTCACACACCGGGGCCCAGTTGCACACCGGGCGCACCGTGTCGGGGCGCACTACTGTCGACGACATGAGCGACGTAACCGCAACGGCACCGTGGAAAGCTGTGGAAGACCATCGCGACCGGCTCGAATCGGTGTCGCTGCGGCAGTTGTTCACCACCGAACCCGACAGGGTCTCGGCGTTGACGGTCCCTGCCGGGGATCTGGTGATCGATTTCAGCAAACAACGCCTCGACACCCCGGTCGTGCAGGCCCTGCTCGAGCTCGCCGACACCGCGGGGATCGCCGCGGCTCGGGAGGCGATGCTCTCGGGTGCGCACATCAACGTCACCGAGGATCGGGCGGTGCTGCACACCGCCCTGCGTCTGCCCCGCGATGCGCAGTTGATCGTCGACGGGGTCGATGTCGTCGCCGATGTCCACGCCGTGCTCGACCGGATGGGCGAGTTCACCGACCGCCTCCGCAGCGGCGACTGGCGCGGCGCCACCGGGCAGCAGATCACCACGGTGGTCAACATCGGCATCGGCGGCTCCGATCTCGGCCCGGCGATGGTCACCCGCGCACTGCGGCGTTTTCACGACGGGCCGGCGACGCGGTTCGTCTCCAACGTCGACCCCGCCGATCTGACCGCGGCGCTGGCCGACCTGGACCCGGCGACGACGGTGTTCATCGTCGCGTCGAAGACGTTTTCCACCCTCGAAACCCTCTCCAACGCCACCGCCGCCCGCCGCTGGCTCGTCGACGCCCTCGGTGAAGATGCGGTGGCGAAGCATTTCGTCGCGGTGTCGACGCACACCGAGCGGGTGGTCGAGTTCGGCATCGACCCGGCGAACATGTTCGAGTTCTGGGACTGGGTCGGCGGCCGTTATTCGGTCGGCTCGGCGATCGGGCTGGCGGTGATGTGCGCCATCGGACGCGAGCGGTTCGCCGAGTTCCTCGCCGGCATGCACACCCTCGACACCCACTTCGCCACCACCGCCCCGGCCCGGAACGCACCGTTGCTGGCGGGGGTGATCGGGGTGTGGAATGCGAGCATCCTCGGTTATCGGTCGCGCGCGGTGGTGCCCTATGCGCAGGATCTGGCGCGGCTGCCGGCCTATCTGCAGCAGCTGACCATGGAATCGAACGGCAAATCCGTGCGCGCCGACGGCACACCGGTGGTGTGTCCGACCGGGGAGGTGTTCTGGGGTGAGCCCGGTACCAACGGTCAGCACGCCTTCTTCCAGCTGTTGCACCAGGGCACCGAGATCGTCCCCGTCGACTTTCTCGGCCTGGCCCGTAGCGGCGACGACCTGCCGGCCCGCGACGGGCGGACCAGCATGCAGGTGTTGTTGCTGGCGAACATGTTCGCCCAGGCCAAAGTGTTGGCCTTCGGGCGTGATGCCGACGAGGTCCGCGCCGACGGCGTCGACGAGGCGTTGGTGGCGCACAAGGTGATGCCCGGGGATCGGCCGTCGACGACGATCCTCGCCCCGGAACTGACCCCGTCGGTGGTCGGGCAGATCATCGCCTTCTACGAACATCAGACCTTCGTCCAAGGCGTCGTGTGGGGGATCGACTCGTTCGACCAGTGGGGCGTCGAACTCGGCAAGACCCAGGCCACCGCCCTGCAGACGGTGCTCGCCGGCGACGAGATCCCCGACACCGGCGACGCGTCCACCGACCACCTGATCGAGGTCTACCGCACCCTGCGCGACGGAGCCTGATCGCATCCTGCTCGAGAGATCAAGCAGCCTTCGGATCGGACCAGGCCGTGGTGGTCCGGACCCGTCCGTGCGTGTCGACGAGACGCGCCGGCAGGTCGTACTGTTCGAGCCACGACAGGGCTCCGATGCCCCGCTGCAACGCCGTCGCCGCGGCCGCATGAGCCCACACCGCGTCGGGAGCGATGACGCTGACGAGACGCCACCGCTCGGGGTCGGCGACGTCGCTGGTGTGCGACGCCATCGCCGATCCGGCCGGCAGTTCGACCGAGCCCCGGTCCGGGAGCGGCACCTGCCATCCCCCGGCAGGCGCGTGCCCCGCGGTGGCCATCACGTCGCCGATGCGCACGAGCGCCCCGCATTCGAGCAGATTCGCGACGAGCGCCGCGGAGTAGTCGACGGTGTCGGCCACGGCCGTCGCGCCGAGTTCGAGACTCACCCCGAAAGGAGCGAGCACGATGTCTCCGTCGATCTGCACGTCGCGGTAGGTGGGGATGGGATGGATCGGCGGGATGGCTCCGGCATCGACGGAGGCGTCGTCGGAGTCGACCGGGGTGATGGTCCCGCCCGTCATGCGGGCCGCCCACAGCGCCGACCGCACCATCGATGCCAGTCGGGGGCTCATCGTGACCGGAGTGCCCTGCGCGAGGTTGACGGAGTGGATCTCGGCGTCGCCCCGGCGGCTGTCGCTCACCGCCTCGGATTCGGCGACGACGCCGCGCACGATCATGCGGGCACGGTGCAGTGCATGCGGCTCGGTCACCGCGAGTGCGATCTGCCGACCCCACTCCCACCATTCGTTGCTGCCGATCATGACGGGCTCCACCCGTAGTCGATTCCTCGCAGGACGTATTCCAGTATGCCCTCGACCTGAGACGGGTGACAGCGCCGCAGGATCGGACCCGCCCTCGTCAGACCCGGTCGAGGATCGCGGCGGTGTCCACGCCGGTCGGCAGTGTGCCCATCGCGATGCCCCAGTCGTCGTCGAGCCGACTGCGGCAGAACGCCTCCGCGACGGCGGGATGTCCGTGCCGGACGAGCTGCGCGCCCTGCAGGGCCAGGGCCATGAGCTCCACGACCCGCCGTGCCCGGTACTCGGCGTCCTCGAGGTCGGCGAGTTCCTTGCCGATCCGGGCGATGGCCGAATCGAGCCGCGGATCGGCACCTTCCGCAAGCCTGACCTCGGTGAAGAACGCCTCGACGGTGTCGGGTTGCCGCGCCATTGCACGCAGCGCGTCGAGTGCCGCGACGTTGCCGGATCCTTCCCAGATCGACATGAGCGGCGACTCGCGATAGAGCCGCGGCATGCCCGATTCCTCGGCGTAGCCGTTGCCGCCGAGGCATTCGAGGGCTTCGGCGGCGACCGCGGGTGCCCGCTTGCACACCCAGTACTTGGTGACGGCCAGCGCGATGCGGCGCAGGGCGGCCTCCTGCTCGTCCCCGGCGGCGCGGTCGGTGGCCCCGGCCAGACGCATCATCATCGTCGTCGCGGCATCGGACTCGACGACGAGATCGGAGAGGACGTTGCGCATGAGCGGCTGGTCGACGAGCAACGCGCCGAACGCCTTCCGGTGACGGGCATGGTGAACCGCGCGCAACGTCGCGACCCGCATGTTCACGGCCGAGCCGATGACACAGTCGAGTCGCGTCATGTTCACCATCTCGATGATGGTGTTGATGCCGCGACCTTCCGGGCCGACGAGCCAGCCGATCGCGTTCTCGTACTCGATCTCGGAGGAGGCGTTCGACTTGTTGCCGAGCTTGTCCTTCAGCCGCTGGATGCGGATGGCGTTGCGGGTGCCGTCGGGCAGGACGCGCGGGAGCAGGAAGCACGACGGTCCGTGCTCGGTCTGCGCGAGCGTGAGGAACAGGTCGGACATCGGCGCGGACGTGAACCACTTGTGCCCGACGATCGTGTACGAACCGTCGGCGTTGGGGGTCGCGGTGGTGGTGTTGGCGCGGACGTCGGAACCGCCCTGCTTCTCGGTCATCGACATCCCGGCGATCAGGCCACGTTTCGTGGAGGGTTCGCGCAGCCCGAAGTCGTAGTGCGGCGCGGCCAGCAGCGGCTCGTAGCGCTCGGCGAGTTCGGCGTTGTGGCGCAGCGCCGGGATCGCGGCGTAGGTCATCGAGATCGGGCACATGTGCCCGGCATCGGTATGCCCCCACACGTAGAACTTCGCGGCACGGGCAACGTGCGCGCCGGGACGCGGGTCGCGCCAGGGTGCCGCGTGCAGGCCGTTCTCGACGGCGACGGTCATCAGGTCGTGCCAGTGCGGATGGAACTCGACCTCGTCGACGCGGTGGCCGTAGCGGTCGTGGGTGTGCAGCACGGGCGGATACTCGTTGGCGAGCCGCCCCCAGTCCTGGGCACGGGCGGTGCCGGCGAGGGCGCCGAGTTCGCGGACCTCGTCCTCGGCCCAACTCGCCCCTTCGCGGCGCAGTCCTTCGAGGAGGGCGGGGTCGTCGGCGGCCCCGTAGGGCTCGAGGTCCGGTACCTGGTTGAACACTTCGTGGGTGGCGGGGAAATTCACGGCTTCACTCCTGAGTCGTTCCGGAAGGCAGATGCCCCGCCGCTCGCAGTACGAGGACGACGAGGTCGGGGACGGTGGATCCGGCCGCGCTGTCTCGAAGGCGACCGTCGGCCGCACTGTCTCGAAGGCGACCGTCGGCCGCGCCGGGGAGGCGACCGGTGAGCACCTCACCGACAGCCCCGACGAGCGCCGCGGCGGTGAGCTCGACGTCCTGTTCGGGGAATTCACCGGTCTCGACGCCGTGGCGCACGGCGTTCGCGAAGGCCGCTGCGAAGGCGCGGCGCAACACGAGTCGTTCGGCGTCGACCGCGGCGTCGACCGGTTCGGCGAGCAGGGCGTAGGCGAGGGTGGGATTGCGCAGCGCACGGCGGGAGAAGGTGTCGACCACCGCGGTCACCCGGTCGGCACCGGATCCGGTTGCGGCCGCGGACGTCACGGCCTCGACCTCCCGCTCGCACAGTTCCCGGAAGATCCGCACCATGAGATCGGACTTGTCGACGTAGTGCCGGTAGACGCTGCCGGTGGCGACGCCGGCCCGTTCGGCGACCGCCGAGACGGACAGTCCGCTGTATCCGCGTTCGCTGAGCAGAGTCACGGCGGCAGCGGCGATGGCCTCGCGCTGCGCGTCGAGTCGCTCCTGCACTGCGGGTGTCCGCCGGTACGCCACACCAAGGATTGAACCTCGGTTCAGTGCTTCGGTCAACGGTCGGCGCTACGGTCGGGATTGTGAATCGCCTGAGCGTCGTGGACGAGATGTTCCTCCACCGCCACAAAGGAACCGGCCTGCCGTCGGTGATGCAGGGTCTGTGGCGCACCGACGAGACCGTGGACGCGACCCTGTTGCTGTCCCTGCACGACGTGCTGTCCGAAGGCCCGCTCGGTCGCCGTGTGGTCCGTCCCCGGGTTCCCGGCGCACGCCCCCGCTTCGAACCCAACACGCACGTCCATCCACTGCGCTATCCCGCGACCCCCATCCCCGACGACGAGCTCCTCGCCTGGGCCGACGAGCACGCGAACGTGGACGTCGATCCCGAGCTCGGTCCCGGCTGGGCGGTCGCCGCGACCCGACTCACGAGCGGCGGCACCGCACTGTCGATCGTGTGCTCGCACGTCCTGACCGACGCGCGGGGATTCGTCCGCGCGGTCGCCGACGCGCTCGCCGACCGGCCGCGACGACCCGACCCCGGTCGCCGATCCGACCTACGCGATGCGATGCAGTTGTTCCGGAAGGTCGGCAGCGGGCTGCGCCGCGTGAAGTACACACCTCGCACGGAGAAACCACCCGCGCCGCAGACGGTGCACTCGCGACCGCGCACCGCGCTCGTCGACGTCGACGCGGCGCAGTGGAAGGCCGTCGCGGCCGCGGAGGACGGCAGCCCGAACGCCCTGCTGGTCGCCGTGTCCGCCGGTGTCGCCCGGCGCGCCCGCATCCCGTTCCCCGTGCGCATCTCCGTTCCGGTCGACGACCGGAAGGAGGGAACCGTCTCCAACGGCGTGTCGATGGTGGGGATCACCGTCGACGACGGCGACACGCTCGCCTCCATCCGCGCCCGCGCCGCGCACGCCTATTCGCAGCCGCGGGAGGGCGCGCCGCACAACATGCCGGCCGAGATCCTGCAACTCCTCCCCGACCGGATCGCCGCCCGCGTCGCGCGCGGTGCCGGTGAGCGGGACCTGTTGTGTTCCAACATCGGCGCGGTGCCCCGCGAGCTCACCACGCTGGGCCCGTACCGCACCACCGGGATCGCGATGCGCGCTATGCACCCGGGACTCGACACCCGGCCGGCCCGCACCACGACCCGCCTGTCGGTCTACGCCTGCCACACCGACGAGCGGTACACCCTCGCGTTCGTCGCCCTCGACGAGGAGCGCTTCCCCGACACCGCGACGCTGCACACCTACGTACGGGCAGAGCTCGCGGGCCGAGGCCTCGAGCCCCACTTCTGGTGACGTCGACGGTGGACACGGCGGCTACCGTGACGCCCCGTCACGTACAGTGCGGAGCATGACGCCCGAGACCCACGTCACATTCGCCGACGGAACCGTCCGCGGCACCCGGCTCGACGGCCTCCTCGCCTGGCGCGGCATTCCCTACGCCGCTCCCCCGGTGGGCCCGCTGCGGCTGCGGGCGCCGCAACCGGTCGAGCCCTGGACGGGAGTGCGCGATGCGACGCAGTTCGGAAATGCCGCCCCGCAGCGTCCGCGCTACGCCGAGACCGGTCGTCGCGGGGTGCGAGTGCGTCCCGACGAGGACTGCCTGACCCTCAACGTGCTCGCCCCCGCCGGTCGGGTCCATGCACCGCGACCGGTCATGGTGTTCATCCACGGCGGCGCCTTCACCCTCGGCACGAGTGCCCTGTCGGTCTACGGCGGCGAGTCGCTGGTCCGACGCGGCGACGTAGTCTACGTGTCGATCAACTACCGTCTCGGAGCGCTCGGCTATCTCGACTTCGGGTCCTTCTCCACCGATTCGGTCCGATTCGATTCCAATCTCGGTCTGCGCGACCAGGTGGCGGCGCTCGAATGGGTCCAGCGCAACATCGCGGCCTTCGGCGGCGACCCCGACAACGTGACGATCTTCGGCGAGTCCGCCGGCGGCACCTCGGTGACGACCCTGCTCGCGACACCCGCCGCGCGCGGACTGTTCTCCGCCGCGATCGCACAGAGCCCGGCGCCGAATCTCGTCGTCACCTCCGACCGCTCGGCCGAATGGGGCCGGAAGTTCGTCGAACTGCTCGGTGCCGATCCGGATACCGCCGCGCAGGCGCTGCTCGACACCTCCCCCGTCGAACTCGGGCGGGTGGGATCGCGCCTCGGGGCGCAGGTACTGCGCGCGACTCCCGGTCTGCATCCCTTCGGCCCGGTCGTCGACGGCGATTTCGTTCCGCTCCAACCGCTCGAGGCGTACGAGACGGGCGCGGCGCATCCCGTTCCGCTCGTGCTCGGGACGAACGACCGCGAAGGTGCACTGTTCCCGAAGTTCCTCGACGCGCTGCCGACGAACCCTCGGCGGATCGACGCACTGTTCGCCGCGACAGATCCCGAGGCGAAGGATCGCATCACGGGGATCTATCCGGGATATCCGGACGAGCGTGCCGCGATCGATCTCGGCGGCGACCTCACCTTCTGGTATCCGTCCGTGCAGTTCGCGCAGGCACATTCGCGTTTCGCGCCGACCTTCATGTACCGCTTCGATCTCGCGCCGCGAGTGCTGCGCTGGACGGGCTTCGACGCGACGCACGCGGTGGAGTTGCTCGCGGTCTTCGACCAGACCGACGAACCGCTCGGCCGGGCGCTCACGGCACTCGGTGGGCGACGCGGCCTGCGGACGGCCGCCGGGGCGATGCAGCGCCAGTGGCTGAACGTGGCCCGGCACGGTGAACCACTGCCGTCGTGGCCACCCTACGACGAGAAGGACCGCGCGACAGTGATTTTCGACGAGGTCACGCGCATCGAGCACGATCCGCGTCGCGAGCGCCGCCTCGCGTGGGAGGGCTACCGCGGGTACGCCGCTCCGGCACCTGTTCAGTAAGCGCCGCTTCTCGACGCGCGCAATGAGCGTCGCTACTCGGCGCGTGCAGTGAGCGACGCTACTTGGCGACGGTGAGCAGGAAGGCGACGTCCTCGATGGCGCTGACGCTGTGCCGGACCGGCGGGATGATGATCATGTCGCCCGCCGAACCCTTCCACACGTCGTTGCCGGCGACGAGCTGGAGCTGACCCGACAGCACCTGCAGGGTCGCCTCGCCCGGGCTGTCGTGCTCGCCGAGTTCGTGCCCCGCCAGCAACGCGACGACGGTCTGCCGCAGGTGCTTGGTATGCCCACCGAAAACCGTCTGGGAGCTGCGTCCGCTGCTGGACGTCGCTGCGAGTTTGAGCTGCTGCCGTGCCATGGCGGTCAAGGAGAGCTTGTCCATGTACCGCAGTATCGCTCAGATGCCGCCGCGAGAACTCAGCTTCGGGCGTACCGGATCCAGCGGAACCTGATTCCCTTGGTGGACGTCAGCCATTCTCCGGGATCCGCCACCCACTCGGCGCCGATCGGAGGTGCGGTCGCATCTCCTGCGACGTCGAGGTCGACCTCGGTCACGAGCAGCTGCTTCGCGAACGGCATCGCCTGCGCGTAGATCTGGCCCCCACCCATGACGACGACCTCGTCCTCACGGGCGAGTGTCAGTGCGTCCTCGAGGCTCGTCGCGGTCTCGGCGCCCTGGGCCGACCACTCGACGTTGCGGGTGACGACGATGTTCCGGCGTCCCGGTAGCGGCCGGAACCTCGGCGGCAGTGAATCCCAGGTGAGCCGGCCCATGATCACCGGCTTTCCCATCGTCGCGTCCTTGAAGAACGCCATGTCCTCGGGGATGTGCCACGGGATGGTGTTCTCCCGGCCGATCACACCACCACGTGCCTGAGCCCAGACGAGGGTGACATCCCCCATCAGACGGCCACCGGCGCCTTGATCGCCGGGTGGTGCCGGTAGCCGACCACCTCGACGTCCTCGTAGCGGTAGTCGAAGATCGAGTCGCGCGGGTGCAGCTTCAACGTCGGGTAGGGATACGGCTCACGAGTGAGCTGTTCGGTGACCTGCTCGAGGTGGTTGGAGTAGATATGGCAGTCGCCGCCGGTCCAGATGAACTCTCCCGGCTCGAGGCCGGTCTGCTGCGCGACCATGTGAGTGAGCAGCGCGTAGCTCGCAATGTTGAACGGCACACCGAGGAACATGTCGGCGCTGCGCTGGTAGAGCTGGCAGCTGAGCTTGCCGTCGGCCACGTAGAACTGGAAGAAGGCGTGGCACGGCATGAGCGCCATCTTGTCGAGCTCGGCCACGTTCCACGCCGAGACGAGGATGCGACGCGAGTCGGGGTCGGTGCGCAGCGTCTCGAGGACCTGGCCGATCTGGTCGATGTGCTGCCCGTCGGGGGTCGGCCACGAGCGCCACTGCACGCCGTAGACCGGGCCCAGATCGCCGTCGGGTGCGGCCCACTCGTCCCAGATCGTCACGCCGTGCTCCTGCAGCCACTTGACGTTGGAGTCGCCGCGCAGGAACCACAGCAACTCGTAGACGATGGACTTCAGGTGCACCTTCTTCGTGGTGATCAGCGGGAAGCCCTCGGACAGATCGAAGCGCATCTGATGGCCGAACAGGCTCCGCGTGCCGGTTCCGGTACGGTCGGCCTTCTCCGCGCCGGTCTCGAGGATCAGGCGCATCAGGTCTTCGTAGGGCGTCGACACAGTCACGAGCGCAGTCTATCGGTGGGTCGAAGGTGTCCGTCGCCACCCGCGAACGGCCCGGCGACCGTAGCCTGTTCCCATGCCCGAGCTCCCCGAGGTGGAAGCACTTGCGGTGTTCCTGCGCGAGCACGCGGTCGGCAGCGTCATCGGACGCATCGACGTCGCGGCGCTGAACGTGCTGCAGACGGCCGACCCGCCGATCACGGCGCTGCAGGGACGCGACATCACCGGAGCGGTGCGCTTCGGCAAGTTCCTCGCGATCGACTGCTCGGGGCTGCACCTGATCACGCACCTGTCGCGCGGCGGCTGGTTGCGCTGGCTCGACGAACCGTCGCAGACTCCCCCGAAACTCGGTCGCGGTCCGCTCGCCCTCCGCGTGCACCTGTTCGCCCCCGACGCGACGACACCGGCCTTCGATCTCACCGAGGCCGGCACGAAGAAGCGCCTCGCGGTCTGGATTGTCGACGATCCGCAGCAGGTGCCCGGCATCGCCCGCCTCGGCCCCGACGCGCTCGCCCTCACCCGCGACGAGTTCGCCGAGCTCCTGACCGACAGCACCTCGCGCCTCAAGACGTTGCTGATCGACCAGAAGATTCTCGCGGGCATCGGCAATGCCTACTCCGACGAGATCCTGCACGTCGCTCAGCAGTCGCCGTTCGCGACCGCCGGCAAGCTCACCGACGACGCGGCGACCGCCCTGTACGGGGCGATGCGGTCGGTGCTGACCGATGCCGTCACGCGCTCGGTCGGGCAGGACGCGGCGCGCCTCAAGGGCGAGAAAAGGTCGGGGCTGCGCGTGCACGGCCGCACCGGTGAGCCGTGCCCGGTGTGCGGCGACACCGTCCGCGAGGTCTCCTACACCGACCGTTCGTTCCAGTACTGCCCGACCTGCCAGACCGGAGGGAAGGTCCTCGCCGACCGGCGGATGTCCCGCCTGCTGAAGTAGCGGGCACGCAGTGCAGGCCCCTTCCCGTCTCCGCGAAGAAGTCCGCATCCTCGCGCCGGGTTACTTCGCCTTCGTCATGGCCGGCGGAATCGTGTCCACCGGACTCCACCTCCGCGGTTTCCACCTCGCATCGGCCGTGCTGCTGATCGTGTCCGCGATCGGATACGCGACGCTGGTGGCCCTGTCGGTGTGGCGGTTCTTCGCGTTCCGCGACGAGGTCCGCGCCGATCTCGCCGATTCCGGACGGGCGTTCGGCTTCTTCACCTTCGTCGCGGGCAGCAACGTGCTCGGCGTACGCCTGATGATGGACGGCTGGCATTCCACCGCGGCCGTACTACTCGTGGGCGCGGCGGCGACGTGACTGGTGCTCGGATATGTCGTCCCGTGGACCGCCGTGCTCGGCACGGCGGAGCGTCCCGTCCTCGCGAAGGCGAACGGAACGTGGTTCATCTGGGTCGTCGCCAGCGAGTCGGTGGCCATCGCCGCGGCCACGCTCCAACCGGTCTACCGCGAACTGGACCGGCTCCTCGCCGCCCTCGCGGTGTTCACCTGGGGCGTCGGGCTGTTCCTGTACGCGGCGGCCGGCGTCTTCGCCGCGGTTCGGATGTTGGAGTACCCGTTGCGACCCACCGACCTGACCGCCCCTTACTGGGCTCTTCGCGCTTGAGCGGGGTGCCCGGTAGTTGATGGGGCTCGTGGCCCCGACATGCTGTTGGTCTCTCACAACGCGACAACAGCGAGACCACGAGCATGAACGAGGGTACGTCAGTGCTGCTCGGGCTGGAGGACGAGTTCACCGTCCCGCAGCTCGAACGAATCGATGCCGACACGGTGCGTGTCGTCATCGAGGTCATCGACCCGGAGGGCGCCTGCCCCGAGTGCGGGGTGCTCACCTCAAGGATCAAGGAGCGGCCACTGGTTCGAGTCAAGGACTTGCCTGCCTCCGGCCAAAGAACCGATCTGTGGTGGCTCAAACGGCGCTTGGTGTGCCGCGAACCGGCCTGTGGGACAGCGACATTCACGCAGCAGTCCCGCGCTGCGCCGGCACGGTCGCGGCTCACGACCCGGCTACGAGAGAAGATCGGTTCGGCGATCGCGTCGGGCAACCGCGCCGTCAGCGAGGTCGCTAGCGAGTACCAGGTGGCGTGGTCGACCGCGCACCGGGCGCTCATCGCACTGGCCAACCAGTGGCTGCCCGAGCCGGAACCCACCCGCGTGCTCGGCATCGACGAGACCCGCGCCCGGTCGGTGCGCTGGGTGCTCGAAGAGGCCGGCTGGACACGGTCGAACCCGTGGATGACCTCGTTCGTCAACGCCGACCCCACCCTGCCCGGGCACCTTCTCGGGCTGACCCCGGGACGCTCCGGGGCGTGCGTGATCGACTGGCTCGCGCTGCAGACACCCGCGTTCCGGGCCGGCATCGACCTGGTCGTGATCGACCCGTCCGCGCCGTACGCGGGCGGGATCCGCACCGCCCTGCCGGACGCGCGGATCGCAGTCGACAAGTGGCATCTCGTCGCCCTCGCCAACCTCATGGTCACCCAGGTCCGTCAACGGATCACCCGGCAACTGCACGGCCGCCGCGGCACCGCCACCGACAAAGTCTGGGCCAGCCGGCAACTGCTGCTCACCGGCTACGAGCACCTCACCGTGAAGCAAAAGGCCCGGTTCAACGCCGCCCTCGCCGCCGAGGATCCGACCAACGAGATCGCCGCCGCGCATGCCGTCAAGGAACGCCTGCGCCTGCTGCTGGCCGAACACCAGCCGCACCAGATCCGGCGCAGGCTGTACGACTTCTACGACGCCGCCGCCCGCGCCGACATGGAGGAAACCAGCCGCCTGGCGACCACGATCGACACCTGGTGGCCAGCGGTGCTCGTCGCGCTCACCGAGGACGTGACCAACGCCCGCACCGAGGGCTTCAACCGGATCATCAAGCAAACCAAGCGTGTCGGATGCGGCTTCACCAACATGGACAACTACCGAAGGCGCATCATGGTCCACATCGCCCTCACCCGAGGGCAGAGACCAGCAGCATGGAATCAGCACACGCCCCGCTCAAATGCGGAGAGCCATTTATCTCTGCAGTAAACGCCCGGCCCGTCTTCGGCGCCTCGTGCCACACATGCCTTCCCGCTCGGGTTGCGGCGGGCCATAATTCGCCTTTCACGTGCCCGGCTTGCCGTCTTCGGAGCTGGGCCTTGACACCCCTGCACCGGGTACCCCCGCATCAGTACCGCACCTGCCGCTGGGCAGTCGATGCATCACCTGTCCGAACGGAATCGACCGGCCCCACGCTGATCACTGCTCCCACACCGCCGAAGCACTTCAACCGATCCGTCACTGCAGCATCATCGAGAAGCCGTCCTCGACGCCGGCAGGTCCCGGGCCCGCTGGCTGTGATGTCTTCGCGCTGGCGGCGTCGGCGGGGAGAGGATTTCGCAGTGAGCAGCACCGCTCTCTCCGGGATCGAGGCGACCACCGAATCCGGCCCGCGGTGCTGCACGAAACCTTGGGGCTCCATCGAGCCAGTGGCAATCGGCCCGTGGTTGCCTCACCATGGAGCGGTGACTGCTAAGCGTCGCCGATCCACCGCCGATCCTGCCGAACCCCTTTCCGATGCCGAGCTGCTCATCGGCCTGGTGGTCTCACCATCCCTGAGTGCGATGCTCGGACCCGAGGTCACCACCTCGGTGCGCAAGATTTTGGTGCAGCGGTATCCGGGAGTGCGCTGGCAACTGAAGATGGCCGAAGACCGGCTGGTCGATCCACCCACCGAGACCTTGGACCTGCTGGAGGCGGCCCGAAACCGCGTGCTGGAGGAGAACTGGGATTTGGCCGTGGTGCTCACCGAGATCCCCCTGAAGACCGGCCGACGTCCGGTGCTCACCCAGCTCAGCCCCGTGCACGGGGTAGGACTGGTCTCCGTCCCAACCCTGGGAGCCGTGCACGTGCGGCAGAAGGTGCAAGAGACCACCGTGCACGTGGTCGGGCAGCTCCTGGGCTACGACGCCGAAGACCTCAACGCCCAGCGGGATCTTGCTCGAAGAGCCCACCAGCTGTCCACCGATCTCGACGAACGCCCGGACGACAACGTCGTGCAGTTCACGGCCCGAGTGCTGAGCGGCAACGTGCGGTTGCTGCTGGGCATGATCCGCGCCAACCAGCCTTGGGCCTTCGTGGCCCGGCTCTCCCGGGCGATGGTCGTGGCAGCGGCCACCGGCATGCTGACATTGGTGGCCTCGGACCTATGGGTACTGGCCATGGCCTACGGGCCGGTGCGCCTGGTCCTGCTGGCGGTGATGGCGATCGGGGCGGTGAGTGCCACCCTGATCCTGGGAGCCGACTTGTGGGAGCGCCCACGGCGGCGAGCCCAACGTGAGCAGGTGATCCTGTTCAATTTGGCCACCACCGCGACCGTGGCCATCGGGGTTGTGGTGTTCTACCTCGGCTTATTCATCCTGTCCTGGGTCGGCGCGCTGCTGCTCATCGACGAGCAGGTACTGGCCGGTGTCGCCGGTCACCCAGTGAACGCTTTGGACTACGCGAAGATCAGCTGGCTCACCGCCAGCCTGGCCACCGTGGGCGGAGCACTAGGAGCTGGACTGGAGGACGACGATGTGGTGCGCGCCGCTGCCTACACCCGGTCCAGCACCTGACACAGCCCCAGCACAGAAGAAACTGAAACATCTACGCGTTGATGCCACGTCTATGCAGGTGTCATTGCCGGTCGCGATGACTTGGTGGGCTCAGCGCAGTGCGCTGCCTCGTACTCGGCGGGTGGGGCGTTGCCGAGGCGGGTGTGCGGGCGGGCGCTGTTGTACCTGTCGATCCGGGATCCGCACCGCCCTGCCGGACGCGCGGATCGCAGTCGACAAGTGGCATCTCGTCGCCCTCGCCAACCTCATGGTCACCCAGGTCCGTCAACGGATCACCCGGCAACTGCACGGCCGCCGCGCATGCCGTCAAGGAACGCCTGCGCCTGCTGCTGGCCGAACACCAGCCGCACCAGATCCGGCGCAGGCTGTACGACTTCTACGACGCCGCCGCCCGCGCCGACATGGAGGAAACCAGCCGCCTGGCGACCACGATCGACACCTGGTGGCCAGCGGTGCTCGTCGCGCTCACCGAGGACGTGACCAACGCCCGCACCGAGGGCTTCAACCGGATCATCAAGCAAACCAAGCGTGTCGGATGCGGCTTCACCAACATGGACAACTACCGAAGGCGCATCATGGTCCACATCGCCCTCACCCGAGGGCAGAGACCAGCAGCATGAAATCAGCACACGCCCCGCTCAAATGCGGAGAGCCCCTTACTGGGTGTCGATGGGAGCGTGCTCGATCACCGTCGTGGCGGGTTCACGGATCGTCGAGATGGACGACGCACCGATGGTCGACGCGACCCGCGGACTGATCGCGGGCCTCGCCGTCGTCATCTGGGTCTTCGCGACGTGGCTGCTCCCCCCGCTCGTCGCGGCCGGTTGGTGGCGACACCGCGTCCACCGGGTGCGGCTGGACTACGACTCGTCCCTGTGGTCGATCGTCTTCCCGCTCGGCATGTACGCGATCGCGGGGATGTATCTGGGTCGCGCCGACGATCTGCCACTGGTCGGCGCGATCGGCGCCGCCGAATTGTGGGTCGCGGTGGCGGCCTGGGTCGCGGTGTTCGCCGCGATGCTGCACCGCATGTGGGTACGGCTCATACGGCCGGTCGAGCGCGACCGACGGTGACCGCCCGTGCTCGGGCCCGCCCCATCCCGCCGTACCAGCGGACGGCGAGCACGACAGCCAGGGCCACAGGCCTGGTCGCCGGTGCGGCCGGCGTGGCCGCCATGACCATCGGGGAGAAGATCGAGCAGGCCGTCACCGGGCGACCGAACTCCCACGTGCCGGGCCGCGTACTCGCACGGTTGACGGGCGCCTCGGAATCGGCCGGACAGCACTCGACCGCCCTGAACTGGGCGATGCACTTCGGGCAGGGTATCACCCTCGGCGTCCTGCGTTCGGTCATGGCCGAGGTGGGCCTGCGGGGGCCGCTCGCATCGTCGAAGTTCACCGTCGTCCGTCTGACCAACGACCAGATCCTCGAGAACGCGACCGGCGTGGGAGCGCCCCCGCAGACGTGGCCCCGTTCCGAGCTGGCGATCGACGTCCTCCACAAGAGCGTCTACGGCTTCGTCACCGGTGCCGTCGCCGACGCGGCGGTTACCGTATCGGTGTGAATGTCGAACCGCTGGACACCGGCACCGTGGCCGGTCACCTGCATCTTCCCGAGGGCAGTCCGCGGGGTGCCGTCGCGTTGACGCACGGCGCCGGCGGCAACTGCGACGCCCGGACCCTGCAGCTGATGTGCTCCCGGTTCGCCGATGCCGGCTTCCTCGCCCTGCGCTACGACCTGCCGTTCCGCCGTCGCAAGCCCAAGGGACCCCCGCAGCCGTCCCGCGCCGCGGAGGACCGCGAGGGTGTGTCCGCCGCGGCCGCGGAGCTGCGCGACCGCGTGTCCGGACCCTTACTGCTCGGCGGCGTCTCCTACGGCGGCCGGCAGACGTCGATGCTCGCGGCCGACGAACCCGGCATCGCCGACGCCCTCGTCCTGCTGTCCTATCCCCTCCATCCCCCGGGCAAGCCGGAGAAGCTGCGCACCGAGCACCTGCCGAAGATCTCGGTGCCCACGGTGTTCGTCCACGGCGACCGCGACCCCTTCGGTACCTTCGACGAACTGCGGGAGGCACTCGATCTCCTGCCCGCGGCCACGACTCTCATCGAGGTCACCGGGGCCGCACACGACCTGAGCCGCGCGAAGACGGATCCCTCGGAATCCGCCGTGTCCGCCGCGCTGCACCTGCTGGAAGAGAAGAAGTCATGATCGAACCCACCGACGTCGCCATCGACACGCTGCTCGCCGAGCTCCGCGACCGGCTCGACGATTCCGTCGACGCCCCGACGACCCTGCGCGGACTGCTCGAAGCGGTGCTCGTGGTGGGGTCGGGTCTCGAACTCGACTCCATGCTCCAGCGCATCGTCTCCGCCGCGACCGCCCTTCTCGACGCCCGCTACGGCGCGCTCGGCGTGCGCGCCGCCGACGGTGGTCTGTCGGAGTTCGTGTACGTCGGGATCAATCCGACGCAGCGCGAGGTGATGGGCCATCTGCCCGAGGGCCGGGGCATCCTGGGTCTGCTCATCAACGATCCCCGGCCGGTCCGTCTCGGCGACCTGTCGAAGCATTCCGCCTCCATCGGTTTCCCGCCCAACCATCCGCCCATGAAGAGCTTCCTCGGAACTCCGATCATGGTGCGCGGCAAGGTTTTCGGCAGCATCTACCTCACCGAGAAACTGGGCGCACCCGAGTTCACCGAAGAGGACGAGGTGATCCTCAAGGTGCTCGCGATGTCCGCCGGTGTGGCCGTCGAGAACGCGCGCCTGTTCGAGGGCTCCCTCGACCGCGAGAGATGGCTTACCGCAATGGCATCCATCAACTCCCGGCTGCTGATGGGTGGGTCGGTGGACGAGACGCTGTCGATGCTCACCGGCCAGGTCCGCGAACTCGCCCGGTGTGCGGGCGCCTATGTGATGCTCGTCGACGGCCACCACGGCCGCCTGCAGGCCGCGTCCCCCGCGGCGCCGTGCGGGAAGGACAAGCGTTTCGATCTCACCGGATCGCCTGTGCTGAAAGCGCTCAAGAGCAGGCAGCCGATGCACCTCGATACCCTCGAGGGACTGCCACCGATGGAGCAGGGCGACGAAGGACACGCGGTGGTGCTGCCGCTGTCGGCGACGTCGACGGTCACGGGTGTGCTCGTCGCGACCCGCGAGGCCGGTACCGAACCGTGGGACGACGAGGACGTGGCCCGCTTCGAATCCATGGCGAACCTCGCGGCCGTGGCCCTCGAATTCGCCGAACAGCAACGCAAGAAGCGGTTGCTCGACGTGCTGGCCGATCGCGATCGCATCGCACAGGACCTGCACGACAACGTCATCCAGCGCCTGTTCGCCACGGGTATGAGCTTGCAGAGCGCGACCGCGGACGGTGCGGGTACCGAACGCGTCGTGGAGGTGATCCGCCACGCGATCGAACAGCTCGACCGGACGGTGCGCGAGATCCGCACGACCATCTTCGATCTGCACACCACCGGCGCGGCGGCGTCGAACAGTCTGCGCCGGAGACTGCTGGACGTGGTGGGCGACCTGAGCATCCACTCCTCGGTGGCGCCCAACGTGCAGTTCGTCGGACCCATCGACACGCTGGTGCCGATGCGCATCCACCCGCATGCCGAGGCTGTGCTCCGCGAGGGGCTGAGCAACGCGCTGCGCCATTCCCAGTCCGACAACATCTCGGTGTCGGTCTCGGTTCAGGACGATTTCCGGATCGAGATCCTCGACGACGGCACGGGTCTGCCCGACATGCCTCGCCGCAGCGGGCTGGCGAACCTCGAGCGGCGCGCCGTGCAGTGCGGCGGGTCGTGCGAGATCGGTCCGGCCCACCCGCGCGGCACCCGGGTGCTGTGGGCGGTCCCGCTCTGACGGAACGGGTCCCGCCCGCGTCGGACTAGGACGTCGGCTTGCCGCGCTCGTTGCGCAGCTCGGTGGCGAGCACCGCGGCCTGCGTGCGGCGCTGCATGCCGAGCTTCGCCAGCAGCCGCGAGACGTAGTTCTTCACGGTCTTCTCCGCGAGGAACAGCCGCTCGGCGATCTCGCGGTTGGTCAGGCCTTCACCGATGAGTTCGAAGACGGCGCGTTCCTGCTCCGACAGCTCGGCCAGTGGATCGGCCGTGCGCGATGCCCGGATCCGCTCCATGAGGGCGGCGGTGGCACGGCTGTCCAGCAACGAGCCGCCCTCGCCGACGGTGCGGATCGCCGAGACGAGGTCGGTGCCGAGGATCTGCTTGAGCACGAACCCCGAGGCACCCGCCATGATCGCGTCGAAGAGTGCCTCGTCGTCGGCGTAGGAGGTGAGCATCAGGGCGCGCAGACCCGGCATGCGGGTACGCAGCTCGCGGCACAGTTCGACACCGTTGCCGTCGGGAAGCCGCACGTCGAGCACCGCGACGTCGGCGCCGCTCTCGGGCACGCGGGCCAGGGCCTCGCCCACCGAGGCGGCCTCACCGACGACGGTGAAGTCGGGCACGCTGCTCAGCAGATCCACCAGGCCGCGCCGCACGATCTCGTGATCGTCGACGAGGAACACGCGGGTCATCTCGGGCACCTTTCGTTGACATGCTGTCCCGTCATTGTCCCAGGTGTACCGCGATACCCACGTCCTCGGGGCCGTTCGACACCCATCTGGGGACCTTCTCCCCCTGCCCCGCGGGCGCCGCTCGGGAGACGCTGGAAGGGCAGAGGTGGACATGTAGGGCGAACGAGCCGACGCGGAGGATGTCGTGACTGTCGATGCCGGAACCTGGTCGCTCGGTGACACCGAGATCATTGCGCGTGCGGTGGTGGAGGCACCCTCGGTACACGACACGCAACCGTGGAATCTGCGACTGCCCGATCACAGCGCCGAACTGGAGGAACGCCTCGAGTTCGCCGAGCCGGGACCGGACCCGCTGCGCGTCGACCGGTTGATCTCGTGTGGCACGGCCCTCGCGAATCTCGAGCTCGCGATCCGGGTCCTCGGCAACCGATCGCGCACCTCGGTGCTGCCCGATCCGCAACGTCCGGAGCTCATCGCCCGGATCGAGACGCTCGGCTCGGGTACCCCGAGTAGCCGCGACCTGCGGTTGTACGCCGCCATCTCGCATCGGCGCAGCCATCGCGAATCGTTCACCGACATCCCGGTGCCGACGGCGACGCTCGCAGACGTCGTCGCCGCGGCCGGGGAGATACCCGACGTCGACGTGCGTCTGCTCGCCGCCGACGAGGCCGTCGCCCTGGCGCAGGTGCTCGCCTATGCGGCGGAGGCCCGCCGGCGTCACCCGCACTACCAGCGGGAGATGTTCTCGTGGACCTCCCACTGGCAGCCGCGCGGCAACGCCGAGGTGGTCACCACCTGGAGCGCGACCCTCGACGAACACGGCGCGGCCGGCGAGGCCATGGTCACGTCGGGGATCCCGGATATCGATGCGCTGGCGGCGGCGATCGCGCGCGAATCGGTGCTGCTGTTCTCCGCCCCGTCCACCTCGCCGGCGGATCTGGTCCGGGTGGGCGCGGCGGTGGAGCGGTGCTGGCTCCCGGCCATCGATGCGCGATTGTCGGCGTCGGTCGTGACGCATCCGCTGCGGGTCGAGGACGCCGGTTCGCGCCTGGCCGAGATGCTCGACCTGCCGGTCGTGCCGCTGGTGATCCTGCGCGTGGGTTTCTGACGAGAAGAGAGATCGAGGTGACGATGAGCGCACCGACCGAGGATCCGACCCGCGAGTTGTTCCGCACGGCCCTGGACATGGCGCAGGCCGCCAAGGCCGGCAACGTCTCCGGGTGGCTGTCCGCCCGTTACGAGTGCGGGCGCGTCGAGGACGTCGCGTTCGTACTCTCGCAGATGCTCGGGGTGCTCATCGAGAACGGCGCGATCAGCCGCGGCGTGCATCCGGCCGACGCGTGGAGGGAACTGCGCGAGCGGGGCGTCGACGACTTCGGGTGACGCCCCGCATCGCTCCCTCGTCCGGGATCAGTCCTCGGTCTGCTTCGACCGGACGACGAGGACCGGGCAGTCCGCGGTCTGGATCAGCGCGTTGCTCGTGGATCCGAGCAGCAGTCCCTTGAATCCGCCACGTCCGCGGGTTCCGACCACGAGAAGCTGTGCGGTCTCTGCGTACTCGCTGAGCACCCGCACCGGCCGGTCGCGGGCGACGACACGTTCGACGGTGACGTCCGGGTACCGCTCCTGGTATCCGGCGAGACGTTCGGCGAGCACGATCTCCTCACCGGTCTGGATCCGGCTCCAGTGCGGGTCCTCCGGGACGGCGCCGAGCGAGGGCTGGACGCTCACGTCGCTCCACACGTTCACCGCGACGAGCGTCGCGCCGCGTGCGGATGCCTCCTCGAACGCGACCTCCACCGCGTCGCGACACGAGACCGAGCCGTCGACACCGACGACGACGGGCCCCTTTGTCGGCGGCGCACCGTCGAAGGTGCGGCCCCGCACCACGACGACGGGCGCCATCGCGTGCGAGACGACCGCCGTGGAGACCGAACCGGCGAGCAGGCCCTTCACCTCGCCGAGGCCGCGCGAGCCGACGACGAGCCGGTCGGCGTGCTCGGCCTGCGCGATGAGCGTGGGAACGACCTTGCCTTCGAGCTGTTCGGTGGTGATCTCGACGTTCCCGTGACGGTTCTCGTCGATGATCTGCCGGGCGAGCACGGCCGCGTTGTCGAGCCGGTCGCGGGCCGTCGCCTTCATCTCCTCGTGGAAGCTCTGCGCGAGGTAGGGCTCGGAGTAATAGAAGGCGGGGATGTGCACGACGGTGACGATGCGCAACGGCAGGCCGCGGATCGCAGCCGTCCGTGCCGCCCAGTGCACCGCGGTCGTGGACGCGTCGGATCCGTCGACGGCCACGACGATCGGCTTGTTCTCGGTCATCGCACGCGGAACCTTTCTCGGTGGGTCAGCCGCAGATCTGCCGCAGCTGTTCGATCAGTCGCACACGACCTGCGGTGTCGGCCGCGAAGGGGGTGACGTTGAGGGTGGTGACCCCGGCCTCCGCGAAGGCAGCGACTCGCTCCCGCACGAAGCCCTCCGAACCGATCAGGGAGATCGAGCGGAGCAGTTCGACGGGCACCGCCGCGGCCGCCTCCTCCTTCTTGCCGGCCAGGTAGAGCTCCTGGATGGTCTCGGCTTCCTTCGCGTAGCCGTAGCGGATCGCGAGGTCGTTGTAGAAGTTCTTGCCCTTGGCGCCCATGCCGCCGACGTACAGCGCGACCATGGGCCGGACCCAGTCGAGCATGTGGTCGACGTCGTCGCCGATGGCGAGCGGGGTCTGCGCGTAGATCTGCAGGTCGCCGAGTGCGGGATCGCGCTTGGCCTTGCCCTTCGCGATCGATTCGCCCCACACGTCGGCGGCCTTCTCCGGGTAATAGAACAGCGGCTGCCAGCCCTCGGCGATCTCGGCGGTCATCTCGACGTTCTTCGGGCCGAGCGACGCGATGATGATCGGGATACGTTCGCGCACAGGCTTGTTGATGATCTTCAGCGGCTTGCCGAGTCCGGTGCCGCGGTCTTCGGGCAGCGGGATCTGGTAGTACTTGCCCTGGTGGTCCACCTTCTCGCGGCGCCACACCTGCCGGCAGATGTCGACGATCTCGCGGGTGCGACCCAGCGGCGCGTTGTAGGGAACGCCGTGGAAACCTTCGATGACCTGAGGGCCCGACGCGCCGACACCGAGCACGAATCGGCCGTCGGAGACGAAGTCCAGACCGGCCGCCGTCATGGCGGTGAGCGTCGGTGTCCGGGTGAACAACTGGAGGATGCCGGAGGCGAGTTCGACCCGGGAGGTCTTCGCCGCCAGATAGCCGAGCTGACTCACCGCATCGAACGAATAGGCCTCGGGTACGAACACGATGTCGAGGCCGGCCTTCTCCAGGTCGGCCACCTCCGCCGCGGTCTCCGCGAAACCTCCGCTGTAGTTCAGTCCCATCCCGATGCGCATGCGCCACCTTCGTCCCTGCTGCACACCCCCGTTCGGGGGCGCGATCGTCCATGTGCCCCGCACACTACCGCCGTCAGGAGGTGACCGGTCGCACCACCATCACCGGGCAGCGCGCCTCGCGCATGAGCGCGTTTCCGGTAGAACCGAGCACCATCCCCTTGAAGCCTCCCCTGCCGCGAGTCCCTACCACGACGAGCTGGGCTTTCTCGCTCCAGGACTGCAGATGGGCGCGGGGGCCGTCGACGTAGACCTTCCGGTGGACCGTCACGTCCGGATAGCGCTCGCCGTAGCCCGCGAGGCACTCGGACAGCAGGGAGTGCTCGTACTCCTCGAACGCGCGGGGATCGAAGTCGAGGGGCGACTCGTCGATCTCCCCGACTTTCAGGTCGCTCCAGACGTGGACGGCGACGAGGTCGACCCTGCGCCAGGATGCCTCCTCGAACGCCAGATCGACCGCTTGGCGGCTCGCGGGGCTGCCGTCCACGCCGACGACGACGGGTCGCTCGTCGGGGACGGGCCCTTCCGGTCCTCGCACCACGACGACCGGGCATTCGGCATGACCGGCGACGGAGACCGGGGTGGAACCGAGGAAGGCCTCCCCCATCTTGGTGCTGCCGGTGGCCCCGAGGACGATCATGCGCGACGTGCGGGACAGTTCGACGAGCCACTTGGCGCTTCCGGTGAGGGCGAGCTCGGCGGTGATCTCGAGGTCCGGCGCCACCGCCTCGGCGGTCTCTGCAGCCTCCTTCAGGAGTGCCTGAGCCTCGGCCTCGCTCCATTCGAAGACCTGCGAGGGGCGGAAGAAGGGAAGTTTCGTCCAACCCGAGGGTGCGAAGTCCACCGCGTGGACGAGATGCAGTGGGATCTTCCGGCCGGCCGCGGTGGCGGCAGCCCACCTCACCGCCCGCTCGGAGGCCGGGGAACCGTCGGCACCGACGGTTACGTGGTTGTGGTCGCGGGGTGCTTCACCGAGAGGTTTCACGTCCGTGAGGCTAGTCGGATCCGGTACGTCCGGATACGGACTTTGGTCATCACATCGGGATTCCTTCGGTGGCAATGCATTCCATCGACAGCGATGTGCGTCACATAAAATTGTCATCGCGAATGCGAATTTACTAGCGTAGGGCCATGCAACTCACCCGGTTCACCGATCTCGGACTGAGAGTTGTGATGCATCTCGTCGCCGGCCCGGCGGGGAGTATGCCCGGTACCAGAACGATTGCAAACCAGCTCGATCTGTCGTACGCACATACGACGAAGGTCGTCGCCCGACTCGGCGAGCTCGGGGTGGTGGCCCCCCGCCGCGGACGCGGCGGAGGCCTGACCGTCACCGAACTCGGCCGCACGGCGAGCCTCGGATGGCTCACCCGAGCCCTCGAAGGTGAAGAAGAAGTCGTCGAGTGCGAAGGAGCGAAGCCGTGCCCCCTGCGTCACGGCTGCACCCTGCGCTCGAAGCTGCGTACCGCACAGGACGCCTTCTACGCCGCTCTCGACGACGTCACGATCGCCGACCTGGCGACCCCTGACGCCGGTCCGGTCCTGCTCACCCTCGAACCACCCACCGGCCGCTGACCCACGGCGAGGCTGCCGGTGCAGCCCGTCACGACACACACGAGGAGACACACCATGCCGCTCTCACCCGAATCCAAGGACGTCATCGCCGCGACCCTCCCGGCGGTGGGAGCCGCCATCGGCGACATCACCCCGTTGTTCTATAGCAAGATGTTCGCCGCCCATCCCGAGCTCGAACGCGATCTGTTCAACCGCGGCAACCAGAAGCAGGGTGAGCAGCAGAAGGCACTCGCCGGATCGATCGCGGCCTTCGCGACGCTCCAGCTCGATCCCGATCCCGCCCGTGTCGAGGCGATCCTGTCCCGCATCGCCCACAAGCACGCCTCGCTCGGCATCAAGCCCGACGAGTACTGGATCGTCCACAAGCACCTCTTCGAGGCGATCGTCGAAATCCTCGGAGAGGCAGTGACTCCGGAAGTCGCGAAGGCGTGGGACGAGCTGTACTGGCTGATGGCCAATACCCTCATCTCGATGGAGGCCGATCTGTACCGGGCCGCAGGTGTCGAGGCCGGCGACGTCTGGCGCACCGTCCGCGTCGCCGACCGCGTCCACCAGTCCGCCGACACCGTCTCGTTCGTGCTCACCTCGCTCGACGGTTCCCCGCTGCCCACCTTCCGTCCGGGCCAGTCCCTCTCGGTCGGCGTCCGCCTCCCCGACGGCGCCCGCCAGATCCGTCAGTACAGCCTGTCGAGCGCACCCGCGAAGGGCGACTGGCGTATCACCGTCAAGCGGGTCCTGGAGACCACCGCACCCGACGGCACCGTGCTTCCCGCCGGTGAGGTGTCGAACTTCCTGTACAACAACGTCTTCGAGGGCGACGAGCTGGAAGTCACCACTCCCTTCGGCGATCTCGTACTCACCGAGGACGACACCCCGATCCTGTTGGCGTCCGCCGGCATCGGATGCACCCCGATGATCGGCATGCTCGATCATCTCGCCGGCGTCGGCGACGAGCGTCCCGTCGCGGTCCTGCACGCCGACCGGTCGGTCGCGAGCCACGCCCACCGCCGCGAGCTCGAGACCCTTGCCGAGAAGATCCCGTCGGCCCAGCTGTACCGCTGGTACGAGGACCTCGGCAACCGCCGGCCGCTCGAGACGGTCCGCGTCGGACGTGCCGACATCTCCGATCTGCCGCTCGATCCGAAGACCCAGGCCTACCTGTGCGGCCCGCTGCCGTTCATGCTCTCGCTGCGCGAGGCCCTGATCGAGCGCAACGTCCCGGCCGAGAACATCCACTACGAGGTGTTCGGGCCCGACAGCTGGGCGCCTGCCTCCTGATCCGACCCGATCCGATCGTGGTGCCCCGGCCGAGTCTGCCGGGGCACCGCTGCATTCGCGGCTAGGCTGCACCCATGGACTCCGCCGCGGCTGTTCGCCACCCGGCCCGGTCCCCGCGCAGCCGATTCACGGCACTGGGTAGCCGTGTCCTCGCACTGATCGGAGTCCTCCTCGTGGCGGGCCTCGTCGCCCTGTTCCCCGGGTCCGACGAGCCGCTCGGAACCGACGCCCCCGCCGACGTCTTCAGCGCCGCCCGCGCCGGCGAACACATCGACGCGATCGCCACCGGCCCACGGCCGCTCGGATCGACCGCCCACGCCGATGCCCGCGACCATCTCGTCGCCGTCCTCGAGGAACTCGGGTGGTCCACCCGCGTCGACTCCGGCGTCGGATGGATGGCGCGGTCCGGTGAGGCCACCCAGCGCGGCGCCCGCGTGCAGAACATCGTGGCGACCCGGGACGGTACCGACCCCACCGGCACCGTCGTGCTCGCCGCGCACTACGACACGGTCCGGGGCTCCCCCCGCGCGGGCGACGACGGGATCGGCGTCGGCACGGTCCTCGAGGTCGCGCGTGCCATCGATTCCGGTCCTCCCCCACGGAACGACGTCGTCGTCCTGCTCACCGACGGTGAGGAGAACGGTCTGCTCGGCGCCCACCGGTTCGTGGGCACGGAGTCGGTGCGGGCCGGTCCCGTCGTCGTGCTCAACCACGAGGCGCGCGGAAACGCCGGTACTCCGACGACCTTCCGGATCACCTCACCGAACGGCGTCCTGATCGACAGCCTTGCGGGAGCGCCGGGAGCGAACGCCGACTCCCTCACCGAGCTGATCTTCGAGGCACTGCCGAACGACACCGATTTCCGACGCTTCGCCGAACACGGCCACCACGCCCTCGACACCGCGATCTCCGCGGGCTCGGCGTACTACCACAGCCCTCTCGACACCCCCGACCGTCTCAGCCGGACGTCGCTGCAACACATGGGCGACACCTCCCTCACGACCGCCCGCACGCTCGCCGGATCCGATCTCACGACCGTCGGCGACGGCGGCGACCAGGTCGTGACGACCGCGCCCTGGGGACTTCTCCACATTCCGCGCTGGGCCGAGATCGTCGGGGCGATCACGCTGGCCGGAATCGTGGGGGCGATCGTCGTACTGCAGGTGCGCCGCGGCGAGACGTCTGCCTGGCAGGTCGGCGCGGCCGTGGCCGTGGCCCTGCTCGCCGCCGTGCTCGCGGCGGGCGCAGCGTGGCTGCCGTGGTGGATCGTGCAGACCGTCGATCCGGGCATGGCCGCGCCGGTCGCCGACGAGCCCTACCGGCCGGGTGTCTTCCAGTTCGCGGCGGTCGTCGCGGCCCTCGGCGTCCTGCTGGTCGCGCGATCGTGGTGGGGTCGCGGCCGTCCGGCCGCCGCGCTCACGTGCGGAGCGTTCACGCTCGTCGCGCTGCTCGCGCTCGCCGGCATCCCCTTCGCCGGTGTGCCTCTGACAATGCTCGTACTCATCCTGCCGGCGGCGCTGGGTCTGCTGGTGGCGCTGCTCCTTCCGCAACGCGACACGGTGTGGCCGCTCGTCGCGATCACGCTGGGCGCGCTCGGGTCGCTGATCTTCGGCCTGCCCGCCGTGTTGGTGTCGTTCGACGCCGGACTCCTCTACGGGGCACCGGTGGCCGGTCTGTTCGTCGCATTCACGTTCGCCGCGGTACTCCCGCTGTGCGAGCCGTTCGCGTCGACCACCCGCGGGCTCGTCGTCTCCGCGACCGGCACGATCGCGATCGTCGTGGTGGGCACGCTGCTCGCCGGCTACCTCAACCGGGACGGGGCGACCGATCCCCGGCAGGAATACCTTTGGTACTCGCTCGACGCCGATCGGGGTGCCGCGGTGTGGGGATCGCCGGACGGCCCGAGATCCGACTGGAGCGAAGGGCTGCTCACCACCGGTCCCGAATCGCTCCCCACCGCCTTCCCGTGGCGGGAGTACCGGCCGATGTACCACGGGCCCGCTCCGGTCGCCGACCTCGAGGCGCCCGAGGTCGAGATCCTCGAGGACACGACCGGCGGAAGCGCCCGGAAGATACGACTGCGGTTGAGCTCACCGAGGAACGCCCAGGCTGTCGGGTTGTGGATCGACAACACCACCGCCCACGTCCACGGCGCGACGGTGGACGGCTTCCGCGCCGAACCGTCCGACGACTTCGGTTTCCTGTTCTGGGCTCCCGGCGCCGACGGGATCGAGGTCGAGCTGACGTTGAGCATGCTCGAGAGCCGCCTAGGCGTCCGCGTCGCCGATCTCGGTGACGATCTCGGCGAAGTAGCCGGCTTCGAGCCACCCGCGGATCGCGTCGTCGTCCAGCCGACGGTGGCCGTGACGCGGACCCTACAACTGTAGGGCCGTCACTCCCACTCGTGAGCGGGAGTACCCGAGGCCATGTTCTGCACGTAGTCCTTCATCATCCCGAGCAGGGCGGTGCGACGGTTCTCGCCGGCAGCCTCGCGTCGGGCCACCTGCCGTCGTTGCCACGCCGCCCCGGTCTGCCGGGTCAGTGCACGCCCCTCGACGATGCCGAGATAGCGGTCGCGGACCGCCGCCGACAGTCCGTATGCCTCGAGGCCCTGGTGCGCAAGCGGCAACAGGCACCGCAGCACGAGTTCGTCGGCGCCGACCCATCCGGTGCGCGGCCAGTACAGCTTCGCGTCGAGACCGAACTTCGCACCGAGCACGAGGTTCCGCTCGGCGGCGTCGAAGCTGAGGTCGCGCCAGAGCGGCTCGTCGGCGTCGGTGAGGGCGCGCAGCGTCCCGTAGTAGAAGGCGGCGTTGGCCATGGTGTCGAGGACGGTCGGTCCTGCAGGGAGCACACGGTTCTCGACGCGCAGGTGCGGATGGCCGTCGCTGATGTCGTAGACGGGCCGGTTCCACCGGTAGATGGTGCCGTTGTGCATCTGCAGTTCGCGCAGTTCGGGAATCCGGCCGGCGTCGAGTTCGGCCATCGGATCGACGTCCGAGACCTCCGGAAGGAGAGCCGTGAAGTAGTGGGAGTTCTCCTCGAACAGGTCGAGGACGGAGTCGATCCACCGCTCACCGAACCACACGCGGGGACGGACACCCTGGTTCCGCAGTTCGAGCGGACGCGTATCAGTGGCCTGCGCGAACAACGGGATCCGGCTCTCGTGCCACAGCGCCTTGCCGGCGAGGAAGGGCGAGTTCGCCGCGAGCGCGACCTGCGCTCCGGCCAGGCACTGGGCGGCGTTCCAGTGCGTCGCGAAATCTTCGGGGGCGATCCGCAGGTGCAGCTGCAGGGACGTGCAGGCAGCCTCGGGGACCACCGAATTCATGTCTGCACGAAGGGTTTCCACGACATCAGTGCCGGGCAACGGCACACCGTCGAGATCGAGTTCGATGTCCTCGCCGCGCGCCGCGAAGATCTGCTCGTTGAGCGCTTCGTAGCGGGGATTGGCGGTGATCCGGCCCCGTTCGAGATCGTCGAGTTCGAGCGTGGGCAGCATGCCGATCATGACCAGCTGCGCGTCGTGCAGGTGCATCCGCTCGTCGGCGCGCCGCAGCGACGACCGCAGCGACTCTTCGAGTTCGAAGGGTTCGTCGCCGGTGAGACGTCGTGGCTCGACGTTCATCTCGACGTTGAACTGGCCGAGTTCGGTCTGGAAGACCGCGTGATCGTCGATCGCCTGGAGTACCTCGAGGTTCGACATCGCGGGCGACATGTCGTCGCGGACGAGGTTGAACTCGATCTCCATGCCGAGATGCGGTTCGGGTGACGAGTGCACGTCGACGAAGACGTCCTCTCGAAGCATCCGCTCGAGCGCCTTCATGCAGTCGCGAACCTTGCTCCGGAACATCCGCCGGTCTTCCCCGGTGAACGAACGTGCGGATATCTCAGCTCCCAATGGAACCCCCGGGTCGGCGCGCGGTCTGTCGAGCCAAGCCTAGCGCGCGCTCATGCTGGCGGTGGGATCGACGGCGTGCCGTCGGGTGGGATCGAACACTGCGGTGGGATCAGACGGCGCGGTAGCCGCCCCAGTCGGTGACGACGCCGCGATCGCTCAGCCACGCGTTGGGGTTGATCTTGGTTCCTTCGGTGTCCCAGACCTCGAAGTGCAGGTGCGGTCCGGTGGACCAGCCCTCGTTGCCGACGGTGGCGATCTGCTGGCCGGCGTTGACACGCTGACCCGCCGAGACCTGGTAGGTGCTCACGTGACCGTAGACGGCGGTGGTGCCGTCGTCGTTGAGGACGCGGACCCACTGGCCGAAGCCGGAAGCCGGTCCGGCGTCGAGGACCGTGCCGTTGGCCGCGGACTTGATGGGCGTTCCGATCGGGGCTGCGATGTCGATGCCGCCGTGGTGGGCGCCCCAGCGCGGACCCCAGTCGGAGGTGAGGGTGCCGGAGACGGGCTGGACGGCGGAGGGAGAAGCCGGGTTGAGCTGGTCGAGCCAGCTGGGACCCGAGAACTGATCGAGGAAGCCGGTGACCTCGGCCGGAAGCTCGGGTGCGTCCTGCTCGGCCGGGGTGGTGATGCCGGGGATGGCCGGGATCTCGACACCCTCGGGCAGCAGGCCCGCGGGGAGCTCGAAGGGCAGGCTGGGCGCGGGGGCCTCGGCCTGGACGTGGTCGTGGCCGGGATGCGCGGCAGCGGTGCCGGCGCCGATCTGCGAGCCGACGGCGAAGAAGGCGCCCGTGGCAGCGGCGACGGTGGCGGCCTTGACCGGAGCGGACGTACCGGTGGGTTCTACGCGGTGACGGCCCTTGCCGGAGAAGGGCGCGCCAATCGTCTCGAGGTCGAATGCTTCGTCTTCGCGTGTGCGCTGATGGCGTCCCACAGTGTGTCCCTTGTTTCGTCCCGACTTCGACCGGGTATCCCCCCGGCCGCTCCTGGCGACCCAAGGTAACAAAACGGTATAGGGAAAGGCCAGTGTTACCTTTCCTTGATCTCAATCGGCGGGAACATGCAGGTCGTACGCCCGGCCCCGAGAGCCTAGAGAACGGGCGCTTGGTTACGGCACGCGCCCGGCGGCTACACTCACAACGCGCCAAGGTCGGCTTCGCCCGGCCGGACGCCTCCGTAGCTCAGGGGATAGAGCACCGCTCTCCTAAAGCGGGTGTCGCAGGTTCGAATCCTGCCGGGGGCACACATCGGGTCCGCCGGCTCCGCGAGCACTCCCGGACCCCACCCCCGGAACGTCACGGGCACCGTCCCGTCCACGCATCACAGTTCGATCTAGTCAGCCCTCCACCGTTCGCGCGACAGTTAGCATCCACAACGACGCCGCTCGACGACGACGGAAATCGAGGACCCCGCATGGACATTCGGCCTCGTGCCCGACATCTCGCCGTGATCGTCTCGGCGGCGGTCCTCGGATTGTTCGTCACTCCTGCACCCGCAGGAGCCGGGGGAGTCTCCGGCCTGGTCGAAGGACCCGCTCATCCCGTCGGGGCGGGCAACGCCCGCACGTACGTCACCGTCGACGAGGCGGGCACGCCGGCCACCATCGGGGTGCGACTCGATGCGGCGGCCCTCGACGACCTGCCCGGTGCGCTGCTGCCGGTCACCGAGGCCTACGTGCTCGAGTTGCCCGAGGAGGCGGCCGCCACCGCGTTCGACCACGTCACGGTCGACTGGAACTCGCACGGCCACGACCCCCAGCACGGCTTCGACGTCCCGCACTTCGACGTCCACTTCTATCTCCTGGATCGGCCCACGGTGGAGTCGATCCATCCCTTCGCCCCCGGCTACATCCCGGCCGCGGCCCGCGTGCCCGACCCGCGTTACATACCGGAGGGGTACGCACCGTCCGGGGATCCGCTGACGTCGACCGTCGCGGGCATGGGACTGCACTGGGTGGACACCACCGAGTCGGAGCACGATCCGGCGGCGGGACACCACCTCACCGAGACCGTGCTCTACGGCACGTGGGACGGACGGCAGGCGTTCATCGAACCCATGCTGAGCCGGGAGTGGCTCGCGACGCGGCCGGCGCACCACGAGGAACTCCGTCTGCCCGAGGCGTACCACCGCGAGGGCCTCTACCCCACCACCTACTCCGTGTGGTGGGACGAGGCGTCGCAGACGTACACGGTCGAACTCGGTGGGCTCACGATGCGCGAGGCGTCGTAGGCCGGTCGGTCGAGCGGAGGCTCAGTCCAGCGGGGAGACGCGGATGAGGTTCCCGTCCGGGTCCGAGACCACGAACGTCCGCCCGAACACCTCGTCGTGCGGCGCCTCCACGACCGTCACCCCCTTACCGGCCCACTCGTCGTGGATCGCATCGACGGCGGCGGTCGAGCCCGGCACCATCAGGCCCACCTCGGAGAACCGCGGAGCGGTCGCATCCACGGTCTCCGCGCGACCCGACCACAGTGCGAACAGCACTCCCGGCGCCACTTCGAAGGAGACGTAGCGCGGGGTCGTCATCTGCGGGGTCATGGCGAACAGGTCGCTGTAGAAGCGGGTCGCGCGTTCGACGTCGGTCACGTAGATCAGGAACAGGTTGGGCGACGACACGGTCATCGGTCCCTCCTTCCGGTAGGCGGTGAAGGCTTCGAGGACTACCGTGACACCGAAACCCGACAGTTCCTGTCGTGTTTTCGAAAGGAAATCGCGCATCCGATGAACCGGCCGCAGCGGTTGCTGAGCATGCTGGTCGTCCTGCAGGCCCGCAGCCGGGTCACGGCCGCCGAACTCGCGGAGGAGTTCGGCGTCTCCGAGCGCACCGTGTTGCGCGATGTGGAAACGCTTGCTGCTGCGGACCTTCCGGTGGTCGCCGAACGCGGCAGGTACGGCGGCATCGTGATGCTCCCTGGCCGGCAGACCGACCTGAACCGGCTCAACGCGTCCGAGGTGGATGTCCTGCGCGCCCTGGGTGTCGACATGGGCCGGGCCCGCCAACTCGGTGTCGACGCCGCCGCGCGGGACGCCGTCCACAAGCTCACCGCACGCGCCCGGCGCACGCCCTCCACCGCACGCGAGAACGACCTGCTGCCACTGACCGAGGTGGTCACCGTCGACAATCGGGGATGGTTCGCCACCGAGGACCGGGCCGACGTCGCTGCCCTCACCCGCGACCTGCGGCGCGGACGGCAACTCGCCATCACGTACCGGTCGAGCGGGCACCGCGGCGAACGCGAGATCGTCGTCGATCCCTACGGTGTGCTCTCCCGCGCCGGCCGTTGGTATCTCGTGGCGGACGACGAGGGGCGACCACGACTGTTCGCACTGACCCGCCTGAGTGCGTGGACAGTGCTCGACCGGCCGCGCCGCCTGTCCCCCGGCCGCACCCTGCCCGCGCTGGCACGCGAACTCGGCGACGCACTCGAACGACGCGAGGACGTCGTCGTCACCGCCGATCTCGCGGCGAACCGCCTCGATCTCGCCCGGCGCATCCTCGGTGCCCGCCTGCGCGGGAGCACCGCAGGGCCGCGACCGGACGTCTCGCGGATCACGGTGGCCTACGACTCGATCGACGGTGTGCGGCAACTGCTGCAGTTCGGTGAGCACCTCGAGATCGTCGGGCCACCCGAGGCACGGAACCTCGTGGCGGAACTGGCCGAATCCCTCCTCCGCCGTCACACCGCGCATCGCCGCCGCGAGTGAACTCCCGCTGATCCGAACCCTGTTCCGCTCGGACCGGGCTTCCTATCGTGGGGAGATGTTCGACGCCCACCTGCACATCATCGATCCGCGTTTCCCCCTCGTCGAGAACGACGGCTATCTGCCCGAACCGTGCACCGTCGACGACTATCTCGCGCGGGTCGCGCATCTGGGTGTCACCGGTGGCGCGGTGGTGTCGGGGTCGTTCCAGGCTTTCGACCACGGCTATCTCCTCGATGCGCTCGACCGGCTCGGGCCCACTTTCGTCGGCTGGCACGCCGAGTTGTACATCGATTCGCGCGATCTGGCCGAGCTGCACACCACGATCGCGGCACTGCCCGCCGTCTCCGTCGACCACCTGGGACTGTCGCAGGACGGCTTGCCGTCACTGTTGCGGCTGGTGGAGAGCGGGATCCACGTGAAGGCAACAGGGTTCGGGCGCGTCGATCTCCCGGTGGCCGACGCGCTTCGCGCCGTTGCCGATGTGAATCCCGGGGCACTCGTGTTCGGCACCGACCTGCCGTCGACGCGGGCACCGCGACCGTTCCGGGACAGCGACATCACCCTCGTCGAGGACGTGTTCGGCGACGAGCTCTCCGACGCGGTACTGCGCCGCAGTGCTTCCGAGCTGTATCGGATCGAGACCGAAACCGCTCCTGGGTCTTCGGTGTCTCGATAGACTCACGCACGTCATCGGTGCGCGGGACGCGCCGCGGTATTCCTCGCTGCGGTCGGCTCCCGGACGTGACCTTCCCTTTCCGAGGAGCAGCACCATGCCTGCACTGCGAATTCCACGTCGAGTTCTCGCCCTGGCGGCACCCGTCGCCGCCGCAATCGCATTCACCGGTGTGGCCACCGCTGCACCCCCTCAGCCTCTGGGCACGGCGATCACCATCGGCTGCATCAACCAGGGCAGCCTGGCGTCGTTCACCTCGGTCACGGCGCAACCCGGACCGGACGAGGGCATCCCCGGCGGCCACGTCCTGTTCTCCACACGGGAGGCCCTGTGGCCGGTCCCGGCAGCGGGGCAGGTCAGCGTCGCATGGCTCAACCGCAACAACGGCCGCACCGGCATCGTCGATCTGGTCGGTGCGTACCCGAACCTGTCGACCCTGGTCGACACCGGTCCGGGCGAGGTCGTGGCGACGGTCTTCGGTTCGGTGAATCTCGGCAGTGGACCGCTGTGCAACTCGACCCCCGCAGTCGGCAGCGTCGTGGTGCCGTGACGCCCGGACGAGGCATCCGGCCGAGTTGTGCCGTATGCCTCGTCACCGAGGTGGTGCCGGATGCGTCGTCACCTGGGTGAATACATGATGATGGCGACGCCGGCGAGGCATACGAGCGCGCCCGCGACATCCCACCGATCCGGCCGGAAGCCGTCCATCACCATGCCCCACACCAGGGAACCCGCCACGAACACACCGCCGTACGCCGCGAGGATGCGACCGAAGTTCGCGTCGGGCTGGAGTGTGGCGACGAAACCGTAAGCGCCGAGAGCGATCACGCCCAACCCCATCCAGATCCAGCCGCGGTGTTCGCGCACGCCCTGCCACACCAGCCACGCGCCACCGATCTCGAACAGGGCGGCAACGGCGAACAGCAGCAACGACTTCAGCACGGTCACGAGGTGTGACTCTAACCCTGCGACGCCTTGCCCAGCTCGATGCGGCGCACGGAGTCCCCGCGCACGAGGATCGTCACGAGGGCCCGGCGTCCCGGGGGCAGGACCCGCACCGTGACGGAACCGTGTGACACCGAGTCGAGTTCGTCGGCGACCGCACGGCGGAGGCGGGCCTGTTCGTCGGGGTGTACCCCGTCCAGGCCGTGATCGTCGAGCATCACCACGTCCACGCCTCGTCGGCGCGCGGCGTCGGCCGCCTCGACGACCTGGGGGTCCTGCAGGGCCGGCGCTCGAAGCCCGTCCCGCAGACGTGCTTCGAGCAGCACACCGGTGCGCCGCTCCCCCGCGTCGAGCAGCTCCCCGGTCGCGATGCGTTCGAGCAGGGGCCGGGCCAGGGAGTCGAGCCGGTCGAGCTGCGCGTCGCGCTCCTCGAGCGCTGCAGCCGAGGCCGCCTGTTCTGCGCTGCGCTGCAACGACATCGCACGCAGCAGGTAGATGGATCCGGCGAGGGGTCGCAGGGTGAAGGCGAAGAAGGTGGACATGAGGACCGGCGCTGCGTTGACGACCGACAGCGACAGGCCGGGGCCGATCCCCTGCCCGGTGGCGTAGGTCCAGAAGGTCGCGGTCGCGATCATGCAGGCCAACCCGATCCACGCCGCGAGGGTGCGTCCGCGCACGCACATGAAGGTGAAGACGACCGTGGACATCCCGAGCGGCCAGGTCGCGATGCCTCCCGGAGACGGCACCGGCAGCACCGAGAACACGAGCGCCGAGGAGACCGTCCCGGTGGCGGCGAGCAGGATCGTCGCCGGCATCGGCAGCGGGTCGCCCGGAACGGTGATGAGGGTGAACGCCGCGAACGTACACACGAGCACGGCGAGGGCGGGGGGCCAGCTCGCGGACGTGTGTTCGGCTCCGAACGCCGCCAGCACGAGGCAGACGAGGGCGTAGAGGCTCACGAGTACACGTGCGGCCGTGGTGCGCATCCCCAGCAGGTCGCGCACGTCGCGGGTCGGTTCGGCGGTCACGGCGCGCGACGCTCGGCCGGATCGCACCAGTGCAGCGTCACCGTCGTGCCCGCGGGACCCGAGGTGATCTCCGAGTCGCCCCCCGGCCATGCCGCGCATGCGTCCGTGGATGCTCGCGCGGATGCCCATCCGGTAGGGGTCGATCTGGGCGGGGTCGAATCCGTGGCCGTCGTCGCGGACGACCACCCGGACCGATCCGGGCCCGAGGTCGACGTGCACGGCCCGCTGCGTGCCCGGGCCGGCGTGGCGCACGCTGTTCCGCACGGCCTCGGCCAGTGCGGCTGCGACCGCTCTGATCACGTCGGCCGGGTAGTGCGGTCCGGCATCGGTGCTCGTCGTGGTCGTGAACTCGACGTCCTCGTCGACCTCGGAGGCTGCCGAGCGGAACTGGGCTGCCACCCGGTCGGCGTCGAAGCTGCTCTCGGTGTCGTCGCCGCGCCGCAGGGAGTCGAACATCTCCAGCGCACGACGGGCCTGGGCCGCGACGGGACCGTCGGATGCGCCGCGACCCGAGGCGAGCAGGGTGGACATCACCCGGTCGTGGACGAGTGCGTCGAACCGCTCGCGTTCGACCGTCCTGGCCGCGGCCGCCGCTGCTGCGACGACGGATTTCTCCGTGGCCGCGACGGTGGAATCGAGGACGTCGCCCGTGCGGAAGGCGACGATCGCCGCGGCGGCGAAGACCCCGCAGAACATGAGCGCGAACGCGAGTTCCGGGACGAAGCGGTATCCCGTCGTGGTGTTCACCAGCAGATAGTTGGTGGTCTGGACGACGAGCACCACCACCGTGAGGTAGGCGAGCGCCGTCCGCGGCCGCCACGCTGCCGCCGCGGACAGTGTTGCGTACCGCCTCGGCGAGGGCAGCGGCGGTCGCGCGCGCGGGTTCGGGTGGGAACGCAACGTCGCCGGATCCCGGGGCGACACAGCCGGTGAAGACGACATCCTCGTCGGCCTCGGTCGCCGCCGATCGGAGCCGCGCCACGACCGCGGCGGCGTCGAGCGCCGACTCCCGATCGGTGCCGCGCCGCAACTCGTCGAGTTCGGCGACCGCTCGTTCGGCCTGCTCGACGAGCGACTCTCGGGGTGCGTTGCGTGACACCGCCAGCAGGGTGGACATCACGCGGTCGTGGACCAGGGCATCGAACCGTGCGCGCTCGGCGTTCCGTGCTTCCGCTGCGGCCGCGGCGGCCGCGGCGGCCGCCGTGGCCTGGGTGGCAGCGATGGTCTCGTCGAGGGTGCGGCCGGTGCCGAGTCCCACCACCGCGGCCGCGAGGAAGACCGTGCAGAAGACGAACGCGAACGCCAGGTCGGGTGCCAGGAAGTATCCGAAGGGGGCGTCGCGGGCGAGGTGATTCGCGCACTGCGCGAGCAGAACCACGAGGATCATGTGGACGAACGCCCGCCGGGGTCTCCACGCGACCGCCGCCGCGAGCGACGCGAGGCCGGGAAAGGCGGTGAACCACAACGACTGGTCCTGCGGGATCTGCGTCCCGTTCCACGCCACGAACCACAATGCGACCATCACGACGTAGGCGAGCGCATTGACGGTCGCGGTCCGCTGCATCCACACCGTGCCGCGGAACGAGGCGAAGCCGAGCGCGACCCCGGATCCGAACATGAGGACGGCCGCGGTGGGAGTCCACCACCACGCGACGAGTGCCGACACTTCGAGGATCTCCGGCACGAGCAACGCGAAGTAGCAGAGATATCCGATCGCGACGAATCGCGCGAACATCCGGAGAAGTCGGTCGGCAGCCGCCGTGCTGCGATCGTGCGACTTCTCCCCGGTGTCCCCGGCCGGCTCGTCAGCGACGGCGGACATCCGACCGTTCGGGCATCGGCAGCCACCCGTCCTCGACGGCACGTTTGTACAGATCCGTCTTCGTGGGTGCGGGACGACCTGCCTCCGCGTACTTCTGGCGGATCCGCAGCAGGTAGTCGTTGACGGTCTGCGGAGCGAGACCCGTCAGCCGGGCGACCCGGTCGAGCTTCTCCCCCGACGCATACAGTTCGAGCACTTCGAGCTGTCGCGGACTCAGGCCGACATCGTCGAGTTCGGGATCACCGTCGATCGCCGCGGCCCACTCGGTGCTGGCGACCTGCCCTCCGGCGGCGGCCACGCGGATCGCCTCGATCACCACGGCCGCGGGCTCGGATTTCCGCACCACCCCGAGCACACCGGCGCGGGCGGCCGAACGCAGCAGATACGGGTTCTCGGCGCCGGTGAAGACCAGGGTCTCGAGGCCCGCCGCGCGCAGCTGCTCGACGTTGCTCTTCGGGGAGGATCCGTCGGACAGGCGCAGGTCGAGAACGGCGAGGTCGAGGTCGGTGAGCTGCTCGAGCAGACCCGAGACGGTGGTGGCGGTACCTGCGAGCTCGAGATCGGGTTGATCGGCGAGCATCGCTGCGAACCCGAGCGCGACCGACTCGTGATCCTCGACCAAACCGATCCGACGGACGACGCCACGCGAGCCCTCGGCCATTGATGCCTCCCCTAATGCCCGATCACCCGACTTCGAACGAACGTTAGCAGTCAGCGCCTGTTTCCTCTTCTCGCACCACACTCGACGCGTCCACATCGTCGCGCAGACCACGCCAGCTCGCGTGCCGCACCCGGTCTCCTTCCGTCCATCCTCCGAACCGCACCTCCCCCACGAGTTCGGGCCGCAACCACACCGCATCGCGGCGTTCGGCGGCCGGCACTTCGTTCGCGAACGGGTTCGTGCGGCTCGTGCGCCCTTTCACAGCCTTCGTCACCGACAGGAGCGTCTCGTCGTCGAAACCGGTGCCGACCTTGCCGACGTACACGAACTCACCGTCGTCGTCGTAGACGCCGAGCAGCAGGGAGCCGAAGGTCGAGGCACGGTTGCCGTTGCCACGGCGGTATCCGCCGAGCACGACGGTCTGGGTGAGCCAGTTCTTCGATTTGATCCATCCGGCGCCGCGCTTGCCCGGCAGATACACGGAGTCCCGGCGTTTGGCGACCACGCCCTCCCAGTTCTTCGCGCGGCTGCGCGCGAGAGCCTTCGAGCCGTCACCCGAGAGCAGATCCGGGACGATCAGTCCGTCCGTGGCAGCGGCGAGCGCCTCGAGGACCCGTCGGCGATCGTCGTAGGTCTTGCGCAGCAGCGACACCCCGTCGAGATACAGCACGTCGAACACGCGGTACTCGTAGTTCACGCCCCGCTGCAGCATCGAGAAGCTCGTCACCCCGGAGCGGTCCACGGCGACGATCTCCCCGTCGAGCACCGCCCGGTGACCGTCGAGGATCGTCGCGAGTTCGACGAGCTTCCGGTAGTCGCCGGTGACATCGCGACCGGATCGGCTGCGGAGCCTGACGGTGCCGTCCTCGATCTCCGCGATGGCGCGGTATCCGTCCCATTTGCCTTCGAACGCCCAGTCTTCGGCGTCGAGACCCGAGACGTCACCGGAGGTCGCGAGCATGGGCGCGAGATCGCGCGGGAAGGCCTTGGACCCCGACGATCCGACGAGGGAGGCCGGATCGGCATCGGACGACTCGGTGCTCGGCGACGACTGGTCCTTCATGCGGTGCGCCAGCCACTGGTTCTTCTCGGTGCGGATCAGCGCGTACCGTCCCTCGATCCGGTCGCCGTGGAACCGCACGATCCCCTCGTCGTCCCGCCACTTCTCGGTCTCGTAGGTGCCGGTGTCCCACACGGTCATGCTGCCGGCGCCGTATTCGTCCTTCGGGATCGTCCCGTGGAAGGTCAGGTACTCGATCGGGTGGTCCTCGGTCCGTACCGCGAGATTGTTGCGCCCCGAGGTGTCCGGCAGGTTCTTCGGTACGGCCCACGAGGCCAGCACACCGTCGCGTTCGAGGCGCAGGTCGTAGTGCAGGCGACGCGCGTGGTGCTCCTGGATGACGAACCTGTTGCCGGGGCCGTCCTCGGGGACGCGGTCGGGTACCGGTTCCGGGGTGCGCGACGCGTCGCGCTTGCCGCGGTAGGTGTCCAGGGCGTCTCCAGACCCGGCCTTACCGCCGGACCCGGCCTTATCTCCGGAATCTCCGGACCCGGCCTTGCCGAGGGGCGGGTCGAGACCGGCGAGCAGGTCCCCGAACTCCTCGATGCGGGCGAGGACCTCCCGGAACTGCAGTTGCGCGAGGTCGGGGTCGTCGAGTTCGTCCCAGCTGCGCGGCGCCGCTACCCACGGCTCGTCGCGACCGCGCAGCGAGTACGGCGCGACCGTCGTCTTGGAACTGTTGTTCTGGCTCCAGTCGACGAAGACCTTGCCCTCGCGCGCCGATTTCGCCATCGTCGCGGTCACCAGGTCGGGAAGGGTGGTCTCGAGATTGCGCGCGACCTGCTTCGCGACCTTCGACGCCCCCGACGACGACAGCATCCGATCGAGCGGGACGTACAGGTGGATGCCCTTGCTGCCGCTGGTGACCGGATAGGCCGACCACCCGAGTTCGGCGACGGTGTCGCGCACATGGCGCGCGACCTCCGCACACTCGGCCAGGCCCACGCCGGGCCCCGGGTCGAGGTCGAAGACGATGCGGGTCGCGGGTCCGGCCTTCTCTCCGTCGAAACGCCACTGGTGCACGTGGAGTTCGAGGGCTGCCTGTTGCCCGAGCCAGACGAGCCCGGCGGCGGAATCGAACAGCGGGTAGGTGACCCGCCGGTCCTTGTGATGCAGGGTGCGACGGTCGAGCCAGGCCGGTGCGTGGTCGGGGAGGTTCTTCTCGAAGAAGGACTGTTCGCCGACACCGTTCGGCCACCGGTTGCGGGTCGCGGCCCGGCCGACGATATGGGGAAGCATCGCCTCGGCGACGGCTTCGTAATACTCGACGACCTCGCCCTTCGTCGTCCCGGTGCGCGGATACAGCACCTTGTCGAGGTTCGTCAGGGTGATGCGGTGACCGTCGATCGTCCGGGTCGGCATATCTCGAATTCTGCCAATTCGGACGCGTTCGGGTGCGGTGTCGAAGGGTGACGATCGGGACTGCACGTCCGGGAACGCCGAGCTTCGAAAGGAGGTAGGTTCGGAGAGTCGGTCTGACGCGGCGATGAACTATTTCCCCGACGGCGAGCATCGCCGGCAACTCCTCGCTGCGCTCCGCGCTTCCGAACCCGGTGTCGAGGAGTTGTGGCTCCGCCACTTCGCGCTCGGCGGCGAGGTGGGGAAGATGGAGATCGAGGCGTATCTCGACGGCCTGCTTCCCCTCTCCCGTGTGCAACACGATCTGATCACCCATGCGATCAACGAACGCCTCGACGAGATCGCCCCACCCCGTGCACCCTATGCAGCCGAACTCCCCGCGTCCCTCCCCGAAGTGGACGACGGCGACGACGATCCCGGCGAATCACGAGGAACGGGGCCGGATTCCGACCGCTGAAGTGATGACGCCCGCGCGCCGAACGACCTGCGGCGCGCCGAAACCCTGCCACCCGAGCAGGGGGAAATGGGCGACAGGGTTCGGCATCGCCCGAGTGGCCTACCTCTGATCCACCCGGCGCCGGCGATCGTCCGCGCAGGGGGTGACAGGCGATCACCGATGTCCTGAGCATACGCCGAAATGCCCTCACCGGGACCGATTGTGCGTACTCGAGGCACTGCCGACGGGGCAGGTCGGCAGATCCGACCCCCTGCGTCGGAAGTCTCGCGCCCCGCCGACAGAGTCGACAGCGAACGCATCGTTCGCTTCCGGTGCAGTCTATTCGTTTTCTACAGGATCGGCAGTAGTTCGATCGGACCACAGCCTGCCCGACCGGGTCCCACGAGGCGCCCGGCCGTAGACGGACCGGTACTGCGTCGCGAATCGTCCGGGCGAGGAGAAGCCCCACCGCGCAGCGATCGACGCGACCGTCTCATCGTTCGGGTCGGCGGCCTGCAGATCTTGGCCCGCGAGGCCCACATCTGCTCCTCGGTCGGAGCTGCAGCAGCGAGGTGGGTCTCCTCCGCCCACTCGTTCTCCCGTGTGTCCATCTCCCGATCCCACCATCCGAACGTCCCGTATGTCAGCACACCTGCACGTTGACCGCATGTCGACCGAAGATCCCGTAACCGATCTCGAAACGGACCTGTTGGCCACCGGTCAGGAAGCGGTAGCCGCTCCCATCTATCTGTGAGTAGTGCACCAGGATCTCCGTACCGTCGTCGTCACGGATGAACCCGTGACCCAGACCGGCGTCGAACCACAGCACAACACCATGTTCCATTGTCGCTCCCCTGCCACCGTTCGCGTTGTCCCGACGGAGCAGCGACGCGGAAGCGTATCCCCTGCGCTCCCGACAGCCCCTCTGCACCTGTCATTGAAACGTGCCCGGCGGGTCCGGGGAAGTGTCCACGCCGAATGACATTCGGATGACGTCGGGTCATACGGCCGGTGCTCCGTCGACCGGATCCACTGCCTGTGCCCGTTCGGCGACAGTGATCGCACAGGCCGCGCCGACGAGGGTGAGGTGACTGAATGCCTGGGGGAAGTTGCCGACCTGCCGTCCCGCCGGCACGTCGTACTCTTCGGCGAGCAGTCCGAGGTCATTGGTGAGTCCGAGCAACCTCTCGAACAATGCGCGGGCCTCGTCGACCCGGCCGTTGAGCGCCAGAGCGCTCACCAGCCAGAACGAGCAGGCGAGGAACTGCCCTTCGTCGCCGGGAAGCCCGTCGTCGGTGTGCGTCGTGGAATACCTGGATACGAAGCCGTCGCGACCGAGTTCGTTCCGGATCGCGTCGATCGTGGAGGTGACCCGGTCGTCGGTCGGCGGGAGGAAGCCGACGAGCGGTATGAGCAGCACGCTGGCGTCGAGTTCCGTGGAGCCGTAGTACTGCGTGAACGTGCCGCGGACGGGGTCGTATCCACGTTCGCAGATCTCGTGGTGGATCTCGTCGCGAGCCCGCTTCCACCGCTCGAGCGGAGCGTCGAGGCCGAATCCCTCCGCGATCCGGACGGCGCGATCGAAGACGACCCAGGCCATCACCTTGGACTGCGTGAAATCCCGGCGGGGACCGCGTGTTTCCCAGATCCCGTCGTCAGGATCCCGCCAGATCTTCTCGACGTGCTCGATCACCGCCTGCCATCGGGGCCACATGTGCGCCTCGATCCTGCCGAGCGCCTCGGCCCCCTTGTACGCCACGCTGAGGACTTCGCCGTACACATCGAGTTGGAACTGTTCGGCAGCGGCGTTACCGACCCGCACAGGTGCCGACTCTTCATAACCGGGCAGATGATCCACCTCGAACTCGGTCAGCCGGCGTTCGCCCCTGATCCCGTACATGATCTGGATATCGGCCGGATCACCCGTCCCCACCCGGAGCAGGAAGTCACGGAAGGCCAGGGCCTCGGAGGTGTATCCGCCGGCGAGCAGAGCCTCGAGTGCCAGCACCGAGTCGCGCAGCCAGCAGTATCTGTAGTCCCAATTGCGTCCCCCGCCGAGAGCTTCGGGCAGGGAAGTGGTCGGGGCCGCCACGATCGCGCCGGTCGTCTCGTCGGTCATCCCTTTGAGGACGATCAGAGACCGGATCACCTCGTCGCGATACGCCCCCTTGTAGGTGCACCGGCCGGTCCACTCGCGCCACCACTCCACGGTGCGCGCGAGCGCGGATTCGGCATCCTCGACGACGGGGGCCGGTTCGAAGGATGCGTACCGGTCCAGAGCGAATCGGTATCGGCCGCTCTCCACGGCGACGAACTCGGATTCGACGGTCCCGGCACGGATCTCCAACGGTACCGTCGTGCACAGATGGAAGGCATCCGGGCCGGCCGTCGCGACGGCACCGTCGGCCACCGCCTCGACCCATGGAGTGACGGCCGCATAGTCGGGACGCAAGGACAGATGCATCCGCATCGGCACCCGACCGCGCAGACCCTGGACGATGCGGACCAACCGAGGCGGACCCGACCCCCGGCGAGGCATGAAGTCGATCAGGCGGACGGCACCGTCCGCGGTCTCGAAGTCGGTCTCGAGCACCAGGGTGCCGTCGGCGTAGCGGCGGTTCACCGCCGCGGGTTCCGCCTCGGGCGCGACGAGCCAGCGTCCGTGCTCCGGGCCGCCGAGCAGAGTTGCGAAACACGATCCGGAGTCGAAGGCGGGCATGCACAGCCAGTCGATCGAGCCGTTCCGGCCGACGAGCGCGGAGGTCTGCAGGTCACCGATGAAGCCGTAGTCCTCGAGAAGCATGGCGGTACCCCCGCTAGAAGAGGAGTCGAGTCCTTCGATCCTCCTCTGGTCTCGGATGCGAGGTCAAGGTCACGGTTTCGACTCGTCGACGCCACTGTGCACCACCGCGGTGGATCATGACGTGCAGAGTTTCGGCGACGTCCTTCGCGACGGGAAGTACGAGATGACCGACAATCCGGTGGCGAGACCGTCCGCCCCCGTCCGGCGAATGTTGCTCCCGCTCGCCCTCGCTCAGTTCATCTGCAGTTTCGCAGGTTCGAACATGAACGTGATGATCAACGACATCAGCGTCGATCTGGACACCACGGTGCAAGGCGTCCAGACCGCGATCACCGTGTTCCTTCTGGTCATGGCGGCGTTCATGATTCCGGGTGGGAAGCTGACGGATCGATGGGGTCGCAAGCGATGTTTCGTCGCCGGGCTCGTCCTGTACGGCGTGGGAGCCCTCCTGAGTGCGGCAGCACCGGGTCTGGGAATCCTGATCCTGGGCAACTCGATCTTCGAAGGAATCGGCACCGCACTGCTGATCCCACCCGTCTATATCCTCACGACGATGCTCTTCACCGACATGAAGTCCCGGGCACGGGCCTTCGGCGTGATCACCGGCATGGGTGGGATAGGCGCCGCAGCCGGGCCGCTGATAGGTGGATTGATCACTACTGCGATCGACTGGCGGGCCGCCTTCGTCTTCCAGGCACTGATCGTCGCCGCCATAGTCGTTCTGAGCAAAGGACTCGAGGATCCCCTGCCCCCGGATCCGACCACACCCTTCGACGGGATCGGTGCCGTCCTGTCCGCCGCGGGTCTCGTCTGTATCGTCATGGGGATTCTCCAGGCGGACAACGCACTCTCGGTGTCCGCTACCCTCATCGGCATCGGAATCCTGCTCGTCGTCGGGTTCTTCCTACACGTACGGCGGTTCGAACGAGCCGGCAGAGTGCCACTACTGTCGACCGACCTGTTCCGCAATCGCACGTCGAATCTCGCGCTCGTCACCCAGAACATCCAGTGGCTGCTATTGATGGGTGTCGCGTTCGTCGTCTCGGCATTCCTGCAAGTGGTCCGCGGCTACAACGCGATCGAGACCGGCGTCATCTTCACCGCGGCCACCGCCGGCATCCTCGGTGCCTCGTTACTGGCGGAGCGGTTGGCCGACAGGCATTCACAGCGCGCTCTCATCATGAGCGGCTTCGTCGTCACCCTCGCCGGCATCGTGGTTCTGCTCCTGTTGGTGCGTGCGTGGACCAGCGCATGGGCGTTCGCTCCTGGCCTGTTACTCATCGGCGTCGGGCTGGGTGCGATGCTCACTCCCTCCGTCAACGTCGTGCAGTCGGCGTTCCCGGAGGAACAGCAGGGTGAGATCTCGGGTCTGTCGCGCTGCGTGTCCAATCTGGGTTCGTCCCTGGGCACTGCCGTGGCAGGTACCGTCCTCGTCGTCGGCCTGGCCACGCCGAACCGTTCGTATGCGGCCGCGATGATCGTGCTGGCATGCATCGGGCTCGTCGGACTCGTCGCGTCCGCTCTCCTTCCCGCGACCTCGAGTGCCACGCCTTCCGCCTCAGGAGCACAGTGACGACCGTGTCGCGAGGAGAGGGCCGGAAACATACGGAACACGGTCTCTCTCTATACATTCAATGCATGACCGGTACGAGCTCAGGTCGACGGCGGCCGGCGGGTCGACCAGTTCTCCGGCTCGACCTCCCCGACGTCCACGTCGTGCCCGAAGAGCTCACGGGCGAGCGCACGCGCACGATCCCGTACCTCCGCCGAGGTGAGTTCGTCCGCGAGCACCAACGACAGCCTCGCCAGACGGTCGGCCGGCTCGCCGATCCGGTGTACCGTGCACCTCCAGTCGCCCACGAGCCCGGTCCCATCGCATCGATCGTCGCGTCGGAACGGTCGTAGTCACTCGCACCGGATGCCGCACTCGTATTTCAGGATGCGAGAATTCGCGCCTTCTCCCTCTCGAACTCGGCCTCGGTGAGCACGCCCTGGGCCTTCAGTTCGGCGAGGTCCTTCAGCGCGGCGATGCGGTCCGTTCCACCCGGAGGTGGGGCGGCCGGAGGAGGCGTGGGCACGGGTTCGGGTTCGGGCGCGTACTGCGCCGGACGACCGTAGACGGCCTGCCCCTGCGATGCCCATCGCTCTCCCTGCCGACGGGAGACGCGGTTGGAGACGGCCGTCGCCGTCCCCGCTACCACTGCGGTGCGAGCCACCCCGCGGAGTAATCCTGGCATGTCGATCTCCTCCTGTATTTCGTTCGCTGGAATCACATTTCGACGTCGAGCTTCTCCAGCGAAGCCAGGATGCTCTGAACCGGGATACGCCCGGACGCGACGAGTTCGGCGCCGTTGCGACGCAGTGCCCGCGCCAGCGGAGCAGCCCAGGTGTTCTCGTAGACGAGCACGGCCGCCGAGCAGCCCGGCTCGAGCGCCGCCCCCGCTTCGTCGAAATCGGTGTCGCCGAGCAGGCCCGACGACGCCTCCGCGAACAACGTCACGTCGACTTCTCCTTCGAGTCCGACCTCGGAGATGTCGATCCCGGTGACCGAACCGTCGGTGTCCTTGCGGACGAACGCGAGATCGAGTACCCGGATGATGCCTCGCTCGACGAGGTCGAGCAGCAGCGGTAGAGCAGAGCCGTTCGGTGGTCGGTCGGCGGGGAATTCGATGACGAGATAGTCGACCGGGCCCATCTCGTCGATATCCGAATCGGTCACCTGATCCTCATCGGGATCGGTGCATTCTTCGCCGCCGGCTCCTCGGGTCCCACTGCAGCCATGGTGGCACGACTGACGCACGAGTCGGTGCGCGCTTCCGCGCTCGGTACCCTCACGGTCGCCAACAACGTCCTGGGGCTGGCGACCGGACCGTTCGTCGTCGGGATCCTCGCCGACCGTCTGGGGCTACTCGCCGCGCTGCAACTGACCCCGCTGGTGTACGCACTCGCGATCGTGGCGCTGATCTTCGGTAAGCGTTGGTACGCAAGCGGCGTGGAACGACTTCACCGTCGGAGCGCGGCCGCTTCGGATCATGTTCCTGCTCGATGAGACCGAGCGTCGTGTCGCGCTGCGCCGGGCGTCAGTCCCCGCCGTAGCGGCGTGCGAAGGTGTCGAGCGACGACTGCAGGTCGCCGTGCAGGACGCGCGCAACCCCCGATCCGATCGGACCGAACAGGGGCGCACCGCCGAGGTCGATCTTCATCGACAGCGTCGAACCGTCCCCGCGAGCTGCAACGGCGAGTCGCATGGAGAACTTCGTACCTCCCTTGCCGGTCCCCTTCAGCACCACGTGGTGCGGCGCGTCCAGTTCGACGATGGTCCACGTGACGCGGTTGCGCATGCCCTTGACGGATACCACCGACTGCAGGGTGGTGCCCTCGGCGAGGGTGTCCGGCAGGTCGCTGCGCCACCCGTCGTGGATGCTCAGCCACTCCCCGAACGACTCGAGGCGGGAGGCGTGCTCCCACGCTGCGTGCGGGTCGAGCGGAAGGTCGGTGGACACTTCGAGTTTCGCCATGGTCCGCAACAGTAGACGGTCCGTTCCGCCGGCGGGGCGCCCCGACACGACGGTGGCCCGCCCCCGGCTCGGGAGCGGGCCACGCGGCGCAGAGGATCAGTGGGAGACAGCCTTCTCCACACCGACGCCGGTGAGCGAGCGGACCTCCATCTCCGCCCGCTTGTACCGGTCCTCCTGCTTGCGGCGTCCGACGTAGGTGCCGACGATGCCGAGCGCGAACGCGAGCGGGATGGACACGATGCCCGGGTTCGACAGCGGGAACCAGGAGAAGTCCACGTTCGGGAACATCGCCGAGGGTGCACCGGACACCGCCGGGGAGAACACGATGAGCACGAGGCAGCTGATCAGACCGCCGTAGATGCTGAACAGGGCGCCGGTCGTGTTGAACTTCCGCCAGAACAGCGAGTACAGCAGGGTGGGCAGGTTCGCCGAGGCGGCGACCGCGAAGGCCAGGGCCACCAGGAAGGCGATGTTCTGTCCCATGGCGAGGATGCCGAGGACGATCGCCACCAGACCGATCACGACGACCGTGATCCGCGAGACCCGCACCTGCTCGTCCTCGGTGGCGTTGCCACGCTTGATGACACTGGCGTAGATGTCGTGGGCGAAGGATGCCGAGGCGGTGATGGCCAGGCCGGCGACGACCGCAAGGATCGTGGCGAAGGCGACGGCCGAGATGATCGCCAGGAACAGAGTGCCGCCGAGTTCGAAGGCCAGCAACGGAGCCGCAGAGTTCTCCTTGCCGGGAGCGCCGAGGATCGCGTCGGGGCCGACCATCTTCGCGGCACCGTAACCGAGCACCAGGGTGAACAGGTAGAAGGCGCCGATGAGGGCGATGGCCCAGGTGACCGAACGACGTGCTTCCTTGGCGGTCGGCACGGTGTAGAAGCGCATCAGCACGTGCGGCAGGCCCGCGGTGCCGAGGACCAGCGCGAGACCGAGCGAGAGGAAGTCGATCTGCGTCATGTTGCTGATGCCGTACTTGGCACCGGGAGCGAGCACGTCACGCTGCGCGACGGCCTCGTTCGACGAGCTCGACACCATCGCCTGAGCGTCGGCGAGCAGCTGCGAGAAGTTGCCCCGCACCGCGAACAGGACGAGCACGAACATCAGGCCCGCCCCGGCGACGAGCAGCACGGCCTTGACCATCTGCACGTAGGTCGTGCCCTTCATGCCGCCGATGAGCACGTACACGATCATGAGCACACCGACGACCGCGACGACGATCGCCTGGCCGGCCTTGCCCTCGATGTCGAGCAGCAGCGCGACGAGTCCGCCGGCGCCGGCCATCTGTGCGAGCAGATAGAACAGCGACACCGCGAGGGTCGAGAGCGCCGCCGCCATGCGGACGGGGCGTTCCTTGAGCCGGAAGCTCAGCACGTCGGCCATCGTGAACCGGCCGGTGTTGCGGAGCAGTTCGGCGACGAGCAGTAGGGCGACGAGCCATGCGACGAGGAAGCCGATCGAGTACAGGAAGCCGTCGTATCCGTAGACGGCGATCGCACCGGCGATACCGAGGAACGACGCGGCCGACAGGTAATCGCCGGCGATGGCGAAGCCGTTCTGCGGCCCGGAGAACTGGCCACCGCCGGTGTAGAAGTCGGAGGCCTTCTTCGTCGTGCGGCTGGCCTTGATGACCAGGCCCATCGTCACGACGACGAACGCGACGAAGATGGCGATGTTGAGGATCGGGTTACCGACGTCGGCCCCACTCTGCGCGAGAACGGTCACTGCTGCGGTCCTTCCAGTTCCTCGCGGATCGCGGCGGAACGCGGATCCAGCTCACGGCCGGCGAACTTCACGTAGACGGCGGTGATCACGAAGGTCGTGACGAACTGGCCGAGACCCAGGATCAGCCCGACGTTGATGTTGCCGATGACCTTCGTCGCCATGAACTCGTCCGCGTAGGTGGCGAGCAGGACGTACAGGGCGTACCAGGCCAGGAAGAACGCCGTCACCGGGAACACGAAACGGCGCAGACGGCTGCGCAGTTCCTGGAACTCCGGGCTCTCCTGCATCGTGACGAACTCCTGCGGCGTCGGTATCCGTCGCTGCTGGGGTACGCCACTCTCGCTGAGTGGTGCTGTGGTCACTACCGACTCCTTGGTCGTCGTGTGAGGTGAGGATGATCACAACGCTAATGAGACGGCAGTCACACGAACAGAGGAGGCAAGAGATGGAACGACGAGGGGTGTCCTCGTGCGACGAACGGTCACGTCACCGCGACGAACGGCGCCTCTCCCCGGGTCCCCGCCCCCGGTCGCCGAACGCTCCGAGTTCGCGGTCGCGGCCCATGCCGAGCCGCTCGGGCACGTGCATGCGAGAGAAGGTCCTGCCGACGTCGCGCGGGATCCGGCGACGCGTCAGCACGCTCACCGCGATCATCGTGACGAACGCCAGCGGCACGCTCAACGCCGCAGGATAGGCAGAGAGCACCGTCGGCCACCCTGCGGCCACCGACGGATCGATCGGCAGCAGTACGGTGGCCAGGGCGGCGCCCCCCGCAACGAGACCACCGACGACCATCCCTGCCGCGGCACCGATCGCGGTGAGGCCACGCCACCAGATCCCCAGGACCAGCAGCGGACACAGCGTCGACGCAGCGATCGCGAAGACCTGTCCCACCGAACGCGACAGGTCGAGCGAGGTCACCGACAGCGCCAGCACGAGCGGCACCACGCCCGCGAGCACCGCGGCGATCCGGAAGTCGCGCACCCGTCCGCGCAGCACGTCCGTGGACAGCACGCCCGCGACACTGACCAGCAACCCGGAGGAGGTCGACAGGAAGGCCGCGATCGCGCCCGAGGCTACGAGGGCCGCGAGCAACTGCCCTCCCCAGCCGGACAGCACCGATCCCGGCAGCAAGAGCACCGCGGCGTCCGACCGTCCCGTGATGAGCAACTGTGGGACGTACAGGCGCGCGAACACTCCGAGCAGCGTCGGGAACAGATAGAACAGCCCGAGCAGCCCGATCACGGCAAAGGACGTCATGCGCGCCGCGCGACCGTCCGGGTTCGTGTAGAAGCGCACCAGCACGTGCGGCAGACCCATGGTTCCGAGGAAGGTCGCAAGCATCAGCGAGTAGACCTGGAACAACGGATGTTCGCTGCTCGCCCCCAATCCGGCCCCCGGCGACGCCCAGCTGTCGTTGTCGGTCGGCGCACCGGCCACCACCGGCACCGGAGAACCGGCATCGAGGACGAGTTCGGTGCCTGCCCCGAGGACGTGCTCTCCCGGCTCGAGTTCGAAGTCACCTGCGACCGATCGGCCGTCGATCTCCCCGGTCACCACGACCGGCAACGGCTCGGCGACCTGCACGACCACGTCGATCGTCACGTCGACGGTCGTGATCTCCGCGACGGTGGGCGGCACGGGTTCGTCAACGGCCCGGTGGTCGCCGACGAAGTGCAACGTGAGGACCAGTGCGGGCAGGGCGACCGCGGTGAGCTTGAGCCAGTACTGGAAGGCCTGCACGAACGTGATCGAGCGCATCCCACCGCCGACCACGTTGGCCACGACGATCACCCCGACCACGGCGACGCCCACCCAGTCGGGCACTCCCAGAAGGATGTTGAGCGTGAGTCCCGCGCCCTGGAACTGCGGCACCAGGTACAGGATGCAGATGATCGCCACGACCATCATCGACAGCGTGCGCAGCCACTTCTCCCCCAGCCGGAACTCCGCGAAGTCCGGGACGGTGTAGGCACCCGAACGTCGCAGCGGCGCAGCGACGAACAGCAGCAGACCCAGATAGCCGGCCGTGAAACCGACGGGATACCACAGGGCATCGGCACCGAACTTCGCGACGAGCCCGGCCACCCCGAGAAAGGATGCCGCCGAGAGGTATTCACCGGAGATGGCTGCGGCGTTCCAGCGTGGCCCGACGCTGCGGGAGGCGACGAGGAAGTCCGAGGTGGTGCGCGCCATCCGCACGCCGTACACACCGATCGCGACGGTGGCGATCGCCGCGGCGACGAGACCGACGACGGTGACGACGGGAATCGATCCGCTCACGGGGTCGTCAATCGTCGGTGAGGTCGGTGAAATCCTGCTCGTTGCGTTCGGCGAGGCGCAGATACACCCACGCGATACCGAGCAGGATCGGATAACCGACCACACCGAGCAACACCCACGGCAGGCGGATCCCGAGGACCGTCACCACGGCGAGACCGGGAGCGACATGGAACAGCACCGGAATGCTGCCCAGCAGGCACACGGTGAACAGCGCGACCCGCAGGGCGAGCCCGAGCTGTGCCCGGACCAGCCCGCGGACCATCGCGTCGCCCACCTCGGTCTGTTGCTGCACCTCGACCCGGGTGCGGACCATGCGCGCCCCGCGCCGTTCGGCGAGGACAACACGCTGCCGCTGCGGGGGCGATCCGCCGGTGGTGCTCATCGCGACGTCCACGACTGCATCGGACCGCGGATGAGCCGGTCCTTGAGTTCCCGCGTGTGCCGGCGGCTGACCGGCAGTTCGACGGGCGGGGAGTTGCTGTCGCTGCGCAGGCACACGACGAGACCCGAACCCACACTGCGGATACCGGTGACGAGCGGCAGCGCCACGAGAAAGGAGCGGTGCACGCGCAGGAAGCCGGCATCGGCCCAGCGGCTCTCGAGCGTCGATATCGGGATCCGCACCAGGTGCGAACCGGTCGCGGTGTGCAGTCGCGCGTAGTCGCCCTCGGCTTCGACCCAGTGGACCGACGAGCGCGGCACGAGCGTGGTGACACCGCCGAGCTCGACCGGGATCACGTCGTCGCTCTGGCCGGTGTCGGATGCGGCCTGCGCCGCGGGTCGGCTGCGTTCGGCGATCCGCCGGACCGCTTCGGCGAGTCGTTCCTCCCGCAGCGGCTTGAGGACGTAATCGACGGCGCCGAGGTCGAACGCCGAGACCGCGCGATCGTCGTGCGCGGTCACGAACACCACGGCCGGGGACACCGCGAAATTGCGCAGGATGCCTGCGAGTTCCAGCCCGTCGAGTCCGGGCATGTTGATGTCGAGGAAAACCGCGTCGATGCCTCCGTCGCGCAGCACGCGCAGAGCGGTCGTCGCGTCTCCCGCGGTGTGGACGACGCCGATCTCCTCCTGCGCGCGCAGCAGGTAGGCCAGCTCGTCGAGGGCGGGCGGTTCGTCGTCGACCGCCAGCACGGTCAGGTTGTCTGTGATCTCGTTCACGGCGAATCCATCGTGCCATGCCCGGTGTTCCTCACGGCCGGATACCCGCCCTGAACTTCGGCACGCGCATGCTCACCCGGGTGCCGGCCCCCGGCGCGGTCTCGACGACGAGGCCGTAGTCGTTACCGAAGGCCGCACGCAGCCGGTCGTCGACGTTGGCGAGACCCACGTGCGCGGACTCGCGGACACCGCTGCCGTGCTCGCTCTCGGCGATCGCGTCGAGCGTGCCCGATCGCAGCAGGTCCGGGTCCATGCCGATCCCGTCGTCCTCGACGCTGATGACGCAGTCGGTGCCCTCGTCCGCCGCGGTGATGGTGATCGTGCCCGTGCGAGTTTCCTTGCCCGCGATCCCGTGCCGCACGGCGTTCTCGACGAGCGGCTGCAGAGCGAGGAAGGGCAGCGTCACGTTGAGCACCTCGGGCGCGATCTGCAGGCGCACCTCGAGGGCGTTGCCGAAGCGGGCACGTTCGAGCGTCAGGTACCGGTCGATGTTGCGCAGTTCGTCGGCGAGCAGGGTGTACTCACCGGCCGCGCGGAACGAGTAGCGGGTGAAGTCGGCGAAATCCAGCAGCAGTTCGCGGGCCCGGTCCGGGTCGGTCCGGACGAACGACGCCACCGTGTTGAGCGCGTTGTAGATGAAGTGCGGACTGATCTGGGCGCGCAGCGCGCGGACCTCCGCGCGGTCGAGCCGGGCGCGGGAGGCATCGAGTTCGGCCAGCTCGATCTGACTGCACGCGTACCGCGCCACCTCGGTGATCGCGCCGAGCAGCGCCGGGCCGGGTTCGACGGTCGTCACGACGCCGAGCACCCCCGCCACACCCATGTCCTCCACGACGAGCGGCTGGGCGATCAGTGCGCGGGCCGCGAGGTCGCCGTGGTCTCGTCGCAGGTCGTGGTGCCCGACGAGCACGCGACGCTTGTCGGCGACGGCACGGCCCGCGGCGGTGATCATCGCGTCCGTCAGTTCCTCGAACGGGCCGTCCCAGGCGAGCAGGGCGCCGTTCTCGTCCAGCAGCGCCACCGCGCGCGCTTCGGCCAGCAGCATCCGCAGGTGCGGAGCGGCCTCCTTCGCGGACGACGCGTCGAGCCCGGCGCGCAGGGGGCGCGCCGCGAGGGACGCCGTGTGCAGGGTCGCGTGGACCGCGCGTTCGGCGGGTGTGGTGACCACCCGCCGGGTCCACAGCACCACCGAGACCACGACCAGCACCAGGAGCAGTACCACCGCGGCGAGCTCGATCGCGATCATGCGCTCACGTTACGTCGAATCGATCGCCGTCGAGTTGCGCCTCGACAACGGCAGCCTGCTCCCGGGAGGCGCAGTCAGTTCTCCCCACCGAGTCGGCCGGACAACCGGCGGAGGCGTTCTAGGCTCGCGCCGTCCAGTCCGACCATGGTGACCGTCTTGCCTTTGGCCGCGTACTTCTGCTGGATCGCATCGAAGGTCGCGACGGTGGACGCGTCCCAGATGTCGGCGGCGGTGAGGTCGACGACGACGTTCTCCGGGTCGCCGATGTAGTCGAACTGGAAGACGAGATCGTTGCTCGACGCCCAGAACAGTTCCCCCGTGACCCGGTAGGTGCACGTGTCGTCGCTCGTGAGGGTCCTCTCGACCGTGGTCATGTGCGCGACCCGGCGGGCGAACAGCACCATCGCGGTGAGCACTCCGAGCGACACCCCGATCGCGAGGTTGCCGGTGCTCACCGTGGCCACGACGGTGACGACCATGACGACGGTCTCGCTGAGCGGCATCAACCGCAGCGTCCGCGGGTGGACGCTGTGCCAGTCGACCGTCGCGATCGACACCATGATCATCACGGCGACGAGGGCGGCCATCGGAACCAGACCGACGATGTCGCCGAGCGCGACCACGAGGATCAGCAGGAACACGCCGGCCGCCAGGGTGGACAGACGGGTCCGTGCCCCGGAGACCTTGACGTTCATCATGGTTTGGCCGACGACGGCGCAGCCGCCCATGCCACCGAAGAATCCGGTCACGATGTTGGCGACGCCCTGGCCCCAGCCCTCGCGGGTCTTGTCCGACCGGGTGTCGGTGATGTCGTCGACGAGCTTGGCCGTCATCAGCGATTCCATCAGGCCGACGAGGGCCATCGCGAGCGCATACGGCGCGAGGATCCGGAGGGTCTCGAAGGTCAGCGGCACGTCCGGGAAGAAGAGGGTGGGCAGGCTCTCGGGAAGTTCACCCTGGTCCGCGACGTCCGGCACGTTCAGCGAGAAGGCCACGGTCACGGCGGTGAGGAGCACGATCGTGACGAGCGGAGCCGGCACGGCCTCGGTGATCTTCGGGAGGAACACCAGCACCAGCAGACCTGCCGCCACCAGCGGGTAGACCATCCACGGCACGTCCACGAGGTGCGGGATCTGGGCGACGAAGACGAGGATCGCGAGCGAGTTGACGAAGCCGACCATGACGCTGCGCGGCACGAACCGCATGAGCTTGGCGACGCCGAGGAAGCTGAGCAGCACTTGGAAGACGCCGCCGAGGATCACCGTCGCGATGAGATGGTCCACCCCGTACTGCTCGGACACCGGGGCGATCACGAGTGCCACGGCCGCGGTCGCCGCCGAGATCATCGCGGGCCGTCCCCCGACGATCGCGATGGTGATAGCCATGGTCACCGAGGCGAACAGCCCGACCCGGGGGTCGACGCCGGCGATCACGGAGAAGGCGATGGCTTCCGGGATCAGGGCGAGCGCCACGACCAGGCCGGCCAGGAGTTCGGTCTTCAGACGAGCAGGTGACCGGAGAGCGAACCGAACGGAGACGTCGGTGCGGGGATCGTGCGGCACCTGTTCCGGGCCGTGCGGGGTGTTCACTTGCGGAAAGTCTACCGTTGCGCCCGGTTGTCCCACCGTTGTGCACTGTCGTCCCACCGTTGTGCACTGTCGTCCTACCGTTGTGCACTGTCGTCCCAACGACGGCGGCGGATGCGCTCCTCCACCGCCGCTTCGTCGATGTCCAGGCTCTCGAGCACGTCGCGGAGGATCTCGTCGTCGAGTTCACCCCGATCGCGAGCGTCGATGAGGGCCTGGCGTCGCGCCTGCAGGGATGCCCACCGGATGTCGTCGAACAACGCCGCCAGTCGTGTTCCGGCGTCCTCCGCGGTGTCCTCGACGGTCTCCGCCTCCTGCCGGGATCGGAGTGACTTGCGTGCCTTGGCCAGAAGTCTGTCGTAGATCTCCGGGTCCACGCCGTCAGGTGGATGCGCGGCGAGTTCGGTGAGAACCCGGTCGCTCGACTCGGCCGAGATCCTGCGGGCCACGGTCATCTGTTCCTCGGTCCGCAGCCGCTCGTAGGGGTCGGTGACGTCGAGTCTGCGGATGAGCCACGGCATCGTCGCGCCCTGGATGAGGAGTGTGCCGATGGCGACGACCAGCGCGGAGATCTGGATCATCTCGCGGCCGGGGAAGGCAGCACCCGATGCGATCACCACGGGCACCCCACCGGCTGCGGCGAGGGTGACGACCCCACGCATGCCCGCCCACGACACCACGACATGTTCCCGGAAGTTCAGTTGGTCGCGGCCGAGGCGTTCGGATCCGGCGCGCCGCACGAGCGCGCGTCGCCCCCAGTGCAGCAGACCCCATGCGGGTCGCACGATCATGACGACGAGCAGGATCACCACCGCACCGAGCAACGCGAGGCGCAGGTCGGCACCGCTGTCGCGGACCTCGTCGAGGACGAACCGCAGTTGCAGGCCCATGTAGGCGAAGACGAAAGTCTCGAGCACCACGTCGACGCTCTTCCACACCGCGCGTTCCTGCAGTCGCGTGCTCACCGAGACCTCGGTGGCACGGTGCCCGATGAACAGTCCGGCGGCGACGACGGCGAGCACTCCCGAGGCGTGGATCTCCTCGGCGGCGAGATAGGCCGCGAACGGCAGCACCAGCCCGAGCACGGTCTCGAGAGGCGAGTCGTACATCCGGGCGCGGATCAGGTGGACGGCGTACGCGAGCACCAGGCCGACGGCGATCCCGCCCGCGACCTCGTAGAGGAAGAACAGGAACGGGGAGTCGGCGAGGATGTGTGTGCCGGTGACGGCCGAGATCGCCACGGTGAACAGGGTCAGGGCGGTGGCGTCGTTGACCAGACCTTCCCCGGTCAGCACCGCGATGACCCGTTTCGGCAGTCCGAGTCGCTGTCCCACGGCGACGGCACTGACCGCGTCGGTCGGTGCGACGACCGCGCCGAGAGCGAGTGCCGCACCGAAGGTCAGCGTCGCCATCATCGCGGACGCCGTCCACGCCACGACGAACGCCGTGACGAGCACGGTGTAGATGCCGAGCCGCAGGATCGACGGCAGGTACTGCCGGAAGGTGGGAACCGAGAACCGCAGGGCCGACGAATACAGCAGCGGCGGCAGGACGACCCCGAGGATGATGTCCGGGTCCAGTTCGAGCCGCGGCAGACCCGGTGCGAACGACACCAGTGCTCCGACGGTGACGAGCACGAGCGGGGCCTGCAGGTCGCGTCGCGACGCGACGGCCGTCACCGCGATCCCGGCGATGACGACCAGCAGGATCCACGCGCCGTTCATCGCGACGGCACCGTGCCAGGTGTCCGGTTCACGGTGTGATGGTGACACAGCCGGCGGCCGGCCGAAGCGAACCCGCAGTCGGGTGCCGGATCCGTGATCACCCTTGTGCGGCCACCCCGGTGATGACGGCACGCGTCGTGGCGATCAGCCGGGTGAGTCCGGGCTCCTCGATCGGCCAGTGCCCGCAGTTCTCGAGCAGGACGGCCTGCGTCGGCGCGGAGATGCGGTCGAGGAACCGCAGGCTGGGCTCCGGTGGGGTCCAGCGGTCGGCGGCCGGGTGCACGAGCGTGACCGGGGCTGCGGTGAAGTCCTCGGGCGCGGCATGCGGGTAGGTGAACCAGTCGGCCAGAAATCCCAGCGGGATCCGGACTCCTCCCCCGAGCGGGTCCGACTCGCACATGCGCGTGAGGTCGGGGTCGTTGCTCATCCGGTTCATCCGCACGAGCCATCTGATCGGCAGTCGGAGATCACCTGCCACCCGGGCCACGGGCGGCAGAAGCGACGGTGCCACCTTTCCGGCGAAGCCCCATCGGGCTGCGGCTACCCGCCCCTGGGGGTCGCCGGGGTCGAGGAGGCAGGTCGCGACCACCGCGGCCACCTGTCCGGTGCGGGCCGCGACCTCGTAGGCCATCATCCCGCCCATACTCGCGCCGAAGAGGACCAGCGGCCGGGGATCGTCGGCGCGTTCGGCGGCAACGAGGTCGCAGAGCAGGTCGATCCAATCGCAGTAGCGGACCTGCGAGGGATGGGGTTCGACGGTGCGGCCGTAGACGGGCATGTCCGGGAAGAGGATGTCCACGTCGTCGTCCGCAGCCAGGCAAGCGAACGACCAGAGCGCCTCGGAATGGCCGCCCGCGCCGTGGATTCCCATCACGCGCACCGGAGCATCGGGACGGCGGTCGCGGGCGATGTGGACGCGGCGACCACGCCACTCCCACCACGTAGACTCCGGTTCCCGCCGAGCCGATCGGTAATTCTCGGGCAGGAACTCGGCATAGGCCGCTGCGGTCATCGTCCGATCCCTTCGTCGTCGCACGACGGGTGATGTCTGCACCACGTATACGGCGCACGATAGCTGCACGCCCTTACCTGCACAATGTCGAGAAGATGTGAAAAATTCGCTGTGGCACAACGAATCCCGGATACACGGCGGCCACGTCTTCTTCTTCGGCCGCCCTGCCGGATGCCGTTCGCCCCGCCCCTCCTGCTTCCACGACGCGCCCGCACACCCGATCTCGCAGCGAGACCGGCAGGTCGTTTGCCCCGACGCGGCCGGGGGATGCAACCGATCGACCGCCGTGTACCCGGCCCCAGCGAGGAGTGCGTGTGATCCCAGCCCGCGACGACGACGGCTATGCGGACCTGCGCACCTATGCCGCGCTGGGTGACGGTGACACCGTCGCCGTCGTCGCCGAGGACGGTTCGGTGGACTGGTATCCGGTTCCGCTCCTCGATTCGCACCCGGTCTTCGCACGACTGCTCGATGCACCGGCGGGCGGTTCCGTCGAGTTGCAGCCTGTCGCCGAGTTCACCGTAGAACGCGCATACGTGACGGGCACGAACGTGCTGAGCACCGTCTTCACCACCGCGCAGGGCCGGGTCCGCGTGACCGATTCGATCGACACGGGTGTCGCCGGGCGGTTGCCCTGGGGTGAGCTCGCCCGCCGCTCGATCGGCGGCGGCTTCGTCCGTTCCGGAAATCCCGGACGGCGAGAAGAACTGGGACTACCGTTTCGCCTGGGTGCGCGACGCCGCCTACACCCTGCACGCGTTGATCCGTCTCGGCGATCGCGAGGAGGTGCACGCCGCGATGAGCTGGTTGCTCCGCGTGGTGCGCGATCAGGGCGCCGACGCGAAGGTGTTCGCCCGGGCCTGTACTCGGAGATGATTGCCGAGGACGGCACCTTCCTCGGCAATCTCCCCCAGGGACTGAGCCATCTCGCACTCATGACGGCTGCACTGACCCTCATCGAAGAAGTACTGATCGCCGATCGACCGGAGGAGCGGACAGGTATGACGCTGATAGGTTTTCACGCCTCGCACGAACAGGCGTCCCCATCCCGCCTGCTCGAGGACGTCCGGCTCGCAGAAGCGGCCGGTTTCGGGGCGGCCATGTGCTCGGACCACATCGAACCGTGGTCGCACCGCCAGGGACACTCGGGGTTCGCGTGGTCGTGGCTCGGAACGGCCCTGGCCACCACGGACCTACGTTTCGGTGTCGTCACCGCGACCGGCTTCCGCTACCACCCGGTCGTCACCGCCCAGGCCACCGCCACTCTGGCATCGATGTTCCCGCAGCGCTTCTGGTTCGCACTCGGCAGCGGCGAGCACTGCAACGAACGCATGTCCGGAGTCGCCTGGCCATCCAAGGAGGAACGGCAGCAACTCCTCGGTGAGAACCTCGACATCGTGCGACGCCTGCACGCAGGCGAAGTCGTCGACCACGACGGCGCGGTGAAGGTCGACCGCGGACGGGTCTGGGACCGGCCGGAGACTCCTCCCGACATTCTGCTTCCCGCACTGACTCCCGAGACGGCCGGTCGTTTCGCCGACCGGGTCGACGGTCTCGTCACCGTGAACGCCCCGCTCGAGGACCTGCGGCGGATCCTCGGCGCCTACCGCGACGGGGGCGGACGCGGACGGACCGTGCTGCAGGTCCATCTGAGTTGGGCGCCCACGCGGGAACGCGCTCGGGAGATCGCGCGGGAACAGTGGGCGACGAACGCCCTACCGCCGGAACTCATGGCAGAACTCGCCACGCCCGAGGAATTCGAGGCCCACGCCGCCGAACTCGACGACGGCGCTCTCGAGGGCGCGGTGATCGTGTCCGACGATCCCGCCGAACACGTCGACCGCTTGTGCGAATTCGCCGAACTCGGTTTCGACGAGATCTATCTGCACCATGTGGGGCCGGATCAGCGCCCGTTCATCGACACCTTCGGCGACGCCGTACTGCCATCCCTGCCGTGAACGGGGCTGCCGCCCCTGCCTCGATCAGGGCTGACGCGGACCCGGTTGCGCTTCGGGTCCGGGACCACCCTCCGGACCGGGCTCCCCGCCGGGTCCGGGCTGCGCGCCCGGTTCGGGATTGTCGGTGGTACCCAGATGCTGACGGGCGGCGTCCTGCGCCTTGTCGACGTGCTGGGTGTACTTCCCGCCGGTACGTCCGTCCACCTGGTCTCCGACCTTCTCGATGAACTGATCGGCCTTGTCGGGGTTCTTCGAGGCGTAGTCCTTGCCCTTGTTCACAAGGCCCTTCACCGAATCCATGAAACCCATCGTTCGGTCCTTCCCTCGTCGGATCGCTGTGAGGTTCGGGCGCACCGATCCGTGCGCTGCGGGTCAGTGTACGCCCGGGAGCAGATCGCCGGAGGCGGCGAACAGGCGGCGATGCTCCCCGTGGAGACGTCCCGACACCCACCACAGGGCCTCGACGAGGACGACTCCGATCAGCCCACACGTCACCGCGATCGTCGAGTACGCGACGTTCGACGGATCGAGCGCGAAGAACTCCCGGGTGAACGGCACGGAGAACAGGATCACGTAACCGAGCACCGAACCGGCGAGCAGCACGATCTTCCACCACTGGTACGGGCGGGCGACCACGGCGAGCACCCACAGCGCGATGATCAGCAGGGTGATCAGGGCCGAGGTGCCGGCCTGGATCTTCTGCTGCTCGGTCTGCTCCGGGCCGCCGTAGACGAGCACGTAACAGACGAAGGTCGCCACACCGACGACCACGCCCGAGGGGATCGCCAGTCGCATCACGCGGGAGACGAAGCCCGAGCGTGCCCGCTCGTTGTTCGGTGCCAGCGACAGCAGGAAGGCGGGGATGCCGATGGTGAACCACGCCGCGATCGTCACGTGCCGGGGCAGGAACGGATAGGGCAACGGCTCGAAGTCGAACACCTGCGACAGCACACCCGACACGCCCACCAGGAAGGCGAGCAGCACCGAGTACACCGTCTTGGTGAGGAACAGGTTGGAGACGCGTTCGATGTTGCCGATGACCCGGCGACCCTCGGCCACCACGTAGGGCAGCGTCGCGAACTTGTTGTCGAGAAGGACGATCTGTGCGACCGCGCGGGTCGCGGGACTGCCCGACCCCATCGCGACTCCGATGTCGGCGTCCTTGAGGGCGAGCACGTCGTTGACGCCGTCGCCGGTCATCGCGACGGTGTGACCGCGCGACTGCAGCGCGCCGACCATCGAGCGCTTCTGATCGGGACGGACCCGGCCGAAGGTCGTCGAGCCTTCGACGACGTCGGCGAGTTCGTTCTCGCCCTCCGGCAGGGAACGCGCGTCGATGGGAGACGCGCTACCCGGCAGGCCGAGCGACGAGGCGACCGCACCGACGGCGATCGCGTTGTCGCCGGAGATGACCTTGACGTCGACCTGCTGGCCGGCGAAGTACTCGAGGGTCGGCTTCGCGTCCGGGCGCACCCGCTGTTCGAGGACGACGAGCGCGACGGGCGTGACCGTGCCGGGGGCGAGTTCGTCGTCGACCGGGCGGTCGCTGCATGCGAGGAGCAGCACCCGCAGCCCGCTCGAGCCGAGTTCCTCGGCGCGTCGCGCCGCCTCGGTGCCGGGGTCGAGCAGCACGTCGGGTGCGCCGAGCAGCCAGTTGCCGTGGGTGCCGTACGACTGGCCGCTCCACTTCTTCGCCGACGAGAACGGCGCGACCGCCGTCGGCTCGCCCCAGCCGGGGGCGGTGGGGAACGCCTCGGCGATCGCGAGGACGCTGGCGTTCGGACGCGGGTCGTCGGCCGCGAGCGCGGCCAGGGCGGCGCGGGCCTCGTCGAGGCCGCTGCCGTCGAGGGACTCGAGATCGGACAGGCGCATGCCGTTCTCGGTGAGCGTGCCGGTCTTGTCGGCACACACCACGTCGACGCGCGCGAGGCCTTCGATCGCCGGCAGCTCCTGCACGAGGCACTGACGACGTCCGAGGCGGACGACTCCGACCGCGAACGCGATGGACGTCATGAGCACGAGACCCTCGGGCACCATCGGCACGAGGGCGGCGACCATGCCGCTCAGCGCGGGGCCGAGCGACTCGCCGCTGGAGAAGAGCTGGTTGTAGATGATGAGCAGACCTGCGGGGATCATCAGGTAGGTGATGAAACGCAGGATCTTGTTGATGCCCGCGTTCAGCTCCGACTTCACGAGCGTGAACTTGCTCGCCTCTTCCGCGAGTCGCGCCGCGTAGGCGTCGCGGCCGACCTTCGTCGCACGGTAGGAGCCGGAGCCGGAGGCGACGAAGCTGCCCGACATCACCGTCGAGCCGGGCACCTTGTGCACGGCATCCGACTCACCCGTCAGCAGCGACTCGTCGAGTTCGAGACCCTGGGCCTCGACCACCTCGCCGTCGACGACCAGCTGGTCGCCGGGGCCGAGCTCGATGATGTCGTCGAGCACCACCTCGCGCGGAGCGATCGGTGCGGCGATGCCGTCCCGGCGCACGACGGGTTTCGTCTGGCTGACGATGGCCAGCTTGTCGAGGGTGCGCTTGGCACGCACCTCCTGGATGATGCCGATGCCGCTGTTCGCGATGATCAGCAGACCGAACATGCCGTCGATGATCGAGCCGGTGGCCAGCACGATCAGCAGCAGCACCCCGAGGATCGCGTTGATCCGGGTGAACACGTTGGCCCGGACGATGTCCTTGACCGATCGGGACGCGCGGTCGGGGACATCGTTGGTGAGGCCACGTGCCACACGCTCGGCGACCTGCTCGGTGGACAGCCCCGTGGCTGCATGGTCGGATGCGAGGACCGGTGCCTCGCCCGTTCCCACCACCGTCGTGGGCTCTTCTACTGCCATGACGAACCAGATTAGGGCACGAAAGCGAACAACCAGTGCCGTGGCAGGGGGATCAGCTCGACGTGAGCCACCACGGATCGACCGCGACGGACTTCGACGCATCGGACTTCGACACGTCGATCCGCTGACCCGGCATCGGCACCGCCGTGATCACCTCCGACTCCCGCGCGGCGGGCAGCAGCCGGGTGATGGGCTCCGACCAGGCGTGGAAGGCGAGGTCGAAGGTTCCCCAGTGCACGGGGACCAACAGACTGTCGTGACGGTCGACGCCACCGAGGTCGAGATGCGTGCGCACCGCCTCCTCGGGGTTCATGTGCACGTCAGGCCATCGCTTGTCGTAGGCGCCCACGGGCAGCAATGTCAGGTCGAACGGGCCGTAGGCCTCGCCGACGTCGGCGAACCGCGGGGTGTACCCGCTGTCGCCGCCGAAGAACACCCGGCGCGTCGGCCCGGTGAACACCCACGACGACCACAACGTGATGTTGCGCTGCAGGCCGCGCCCGGAGAAGTGCCGGGCCTCGGTGCACGTGATGCGCAGGCCGTCCACCTCGACGTGTTCGTCCCAGTCGAGTTCGACGATGCGTTCCTCGGCGATCCGCCAGCGGCGCAGGTGCGCGCCCACCCCGAGCGGCACGACGAACCGGACGGTCGGCTGCAGCACGGCGAGGCTCTCGACCGTGAATCGGTCGAGATGGTCGTAGTGGTCGTGCGAGATCACCACCGTGTCGAGGCGCGGCAGGGTCTGCAGTTCGACCGGCGCCGGATGCAGACGTGCCGGGCCGACAGTCGGTGAGGGTGACACGCGCTCGCTCCACACCGGGTCGCACAGCACCCGGTAGCCGTCGACCTCGACGAGGGCGGTCGAGTGCCCGAACCACGTCACGGCGAGTTCCGCCGCGTCGACCGGCGCGAGATAGGTCGACAACGGCACCTCGGTGCGAGGTCTCCCCCGCGACCCGCGGGTGAGCAGGTCTTTCGCGAAACCGCCCGCCGCCTCGGCGCCGAGCACGGACGCAGGGTCGGTGTTGTGGAAACGACCGTCGCGGTAGCGGGGCGACGCGGCGGCGTAGGGACGGATGTCGGAGACCGAGGCGCCGATGGAACCGGGCAGGCCGTTCACGGCGCGCGCGACCCACAGCGTGCCTGCTCCGGCGAGCGCTGCCGAGACGGCGGACCGGATGTTCATCGTCCGCGGAAGGTCGGGTCGCGGCGCTCGGCACGAGCGAGCCTGGCCTCCTGGGCGTCCTCGCTGAGCCACGCCGCGGCGAGTGCGGCGGTCTGCTCGGGCGTGGCCTCGTCGCGGGTGCCGTCGTCGTTGAGGAACAACTTCATCGCGTTCAGCGACAGCGGCGCGAGCTTCGCAATCTCGTGCGCCCATGCCTGCGCGTCGGCGAGGTCGCCGATGCGATTGGCGAGTCCACGCGCGAGGGCTTCCTCGGCGTGGACGGGTTCGGCGGCGAGGAAGACTGCGCGTGCCGGCCCGCCGCCGATGAGCGAGGCGAGTCGCCGGACCGTCCATCGATCCACCGAGATACCCAGGCGCGCAGCAGGAACCGAGAATCGTGCAGTGGGCGCCACGACCCTCAGATCCGCCGCGAGCGTCAGTTGGGTGCCGGCACCGATGGCCGGGCCGTTGACGGCCGCGATCACCGGGATCGGAGCCTCGACGATGGTGCGCAGCATCTCGGCGAGGCTGTCGGTGAACCCTTCGGCGTAGACGTCGCCGGAGAGATCGGCCCCGGCGCAGAAGCTCGTGCCCCGCCCGGTGATCACCACGACACGCGCGTCGTCCGCCACGGCCTTGTCCACCGCTTCGCGGATCTCCACGCACAGCTGCGTGTTGAGCGCGTTACGACGCTCTTCGCGTTGCAGTTCCACGGTCACGACGTCGCCGTCGCGGCTGATCCCGATCATGTGTCGACCCATCCCTTCGTCACCGAACACCCCGCATCATTCCACCCTCCCCGCGAGTGTGGGCGAGGCGCCGGATCGACCAACGACCACGGCGCGAAGATGCTCGCCAGAGCGGCCGACCCGACACCCGAAAGAAGAGGCCGAAGGCCGATGGACGCCGCGACGACACCCTCACCCGAACAGCGGATCGCCGACACGGTGCTCCTGCTGCTGCGCACGAAGGGGCCGAAGGCCGTCACGATCGAAGCGGTCGCGAACGTCGCCGGCATGGCCCGGACGACGATCTACCGCCGGTACCGGGATCGCAGCGAGATGCTGAGGCGGTGATGGAACCCCTCACCCGATCGGCACCCCGGAACCGGAGGCCACGGCCGAAGAGCTCCTGCGGTGGGTGGTGGAGCAGTCCCGTCTCTCCGTCGACGAGGGCATCGGGCTCGGTGGGCTCGCGGCGCTCGTCACCGAACAGGAACCGTGGTTCACCGAGCTGATGCGATCTCTGTTGATGCGCCACCGGCAGGTGCTCGCCGAGGCCATCCGACGCCACTGCGACGACGGAACCGTCTGCGCCGATCTCGATGTGGAGACCTTCCTGGACTGCGTGGTCGGAGCCTACTTCGCCGAGCAGGCGCGTCGCGGCGAGGTGGACGAGGACTGGCCCGCTCGCATCACGCGAACCCTGCTACCGACCTTCGCCGCCTGATCCGATTTCGGTAGATCCGACCCCGCCGAGCGGGGGGTGGAACCACCGAAACAGTGGAATCGAGATCAGTGGAACCAGTCGAGAATTCGGCCTCGCGACCAGCAGCGCGCCACCGCGTCCACCCGATGCTCGGCGCCCTCGTACAACGCGATGCCGACGATGCTGTGGCCGGAGGCCGGACGATCACCGAGCGTCGGGACCGACGGCGCGACACCTACACCCTCGGCCGACACCCACGCGACCGTTCGTCCCGTGGCCGCGTCACGAAGGCGGTCGACGAACGACGGGCGCCGCGGGATCGGCAGACGTGACAGAGCCCTGGTAGTCGTCACGACGACCAGGGCATCCTCGGGTACCGCCGCGATCGCCTCGGACAGCAGTTCCACGACGTCGCCGTAGAACCGGACGGGTGGGTCCTCGGCGAGCAGGGCGTCCTCGACGTCGGGGCGGTGCCGTGTCACGGCGACGCGCCTGACCACCGGAGGCATCGTCCGGTCGGGAACCGCCCCGCCGTGGACGATCGAACAACTCTCCTGCACAGGAGAATCCGGGTCGCCCAGGAACACCCCGTCGCTGTAGGTGATGCCCACGCGGTCGACGCACAGGTTCAGCGCAGCGGGGCGTCCCACGTCGATCAGACCGATCGCGGTCGCGCCTACGCGGTGGGCCGCCTCGGCGAGCGCGGGATAGAGCACCGCGTAGCGACCCGTCTCGTCGGTAGTGCCTCCCCGTCGTGCCGTGCCGGCCATGTCTGCTCACTCCTCGTCGTGGGCATCGGCACGCGGACGGCCCGGTCCGCGTATGCGCCCCACCTCGCGCGGCATCCGGCCGGCCTCGGTGAGGGCCCGCCGGAGCAGGAACTCGATCTGGGCGTTGGTGCTGCGCAACTCGTCGGCAGCCCACCGCGCGAGCGCGTCGTGGACTGCCGGGTCGAGGCGCAGCAGCACCTTCTTACGTTCGACCATGCCGCATGATCCCTACTGGTACAGCGATCCCGTGTTGAGGACGGGCTGAGCACTCTGGTCTCCACACAACACGACGAGGAGATTCGAGACCATCGCGGCCTTGCGTTCCTCGTCGAGTTCGACCGTGTGTTCGGCCTCGAGGCGGGCCAGGGCGGTGCCGACCATCGAGACGGCACCTTTGACGATCTGTTCGCGGGCGGCGATGACAGCGCCGGCCTGCTGACGTCGCAGCATCGCCTGGGCGATCTCGGGTGCGTAGGCGAGCTGGTTGATGCGGGTCTCGATGACGCGGATACCGGCGGACTGCACGCGGTCGTGGACCTCGGCCGAGAGCTTGGTGGTGATCTCGTCGGCATTCTGACGCAGCGACATCATTTCCGGCGCAGCGTCGTATGGGTACGAACCGGCGATGTGGCGGACCGCGGCCTCGGTTTGCACGGCGACGAACTCCTCGAAGTCGTCGACGTCGAAGACGGCGCGCGCGGTGTCCTCGACCTGCCACACGATGACCGCCGAGATCTCGATGGGGTTGCCGTCGGCGTCGTTGACCTTGGCTCTGCCCGTCTCGTGGTTGCGGATGCGGGTGGAGATCTTGCGGCGGGGGTTGAGCGGGTTCATCCAGCGCAGACCGGGTTCGCGCAGGGTGCCGGTGTACGAGCTGCCGAGGAGTTGGAGGACACGGGCCTCGTTCGGTTCGACGAGGACGAGTCCGGCGAGCGGCACGAGGGCGAGCACCACGATGACGGCGCCGGCGACGATCAGCGGAACGGTGACATCCACTGCTCCCCAGCCGATCAGACCGGCGCCGACGGCGATTGCGACCAGAGCGGCGATCAGTACCGACCAGCCGTTGGACGAGGCACCCGGCCGCTCGACGGTCACGGGCGACTGCACGACATCCATGTTCCTACCTCCCAGGATCAAAGCGATATTAAAGTGATATCACATTTCTACGGCTGCGGACAGCGTTCCCTCCGCGCACCGGCCGCGATCGCGGCATGATGAAGGACAACGATCCGAGAGGGAGGCTCGCGATGCTCGCCGACGAGGCACTCGATGCGGCCGAGGTACAGACCGCCGATGCGGCGCCGGTCGACATCGTCGTGATCGGCGCCGGGCAGGCCGGCCTGTCGACCGCCTACTTCCTCACCCGCTTCGGAGTCGCACCCGAAACAGGATTCGTCGTCCTCGACCGCTCGTTCGGCCCCGGCGGGGCATGGCAGGACCGCTGGCCATCACTGACACTGAGCACCGTCAACGGCGTCCACGACCTGCCCGGCCTCGCGTTCGCGGACGTCGTCGACACCTCCGCGGGCGAGGTTCCGGCAGCCTCTGCGGTACCGCAGTACTACGCCGCCTACGAGAAGGAGTTCGACCTTCCCGTCCACCGCCCCACCACCGTGCGGGTCGTGTGCGACCGCGGCGAGCGACTGCGCGTCGAGACCGAATCGGCCGTCTACGCGGCACGCGGCATCATCAACGCGACCGGCACCTGGGAGCGCCCCTTCGTCCCCTGGTATCCCGGCGCCGCGCGGTTCACCGGACGGCAGCTGCACACCAAGGACTACCGAACGGCCGAGGAGTTCACCGGGCAGCACGTGCTCGTCGTCGGTGGCGGCATCTCCGCGGTCCAGCTCCTCGACGAGATCTCCCGCGTCACCGAGACCACCTGGGTGACGCGACGCGAACCTGCTTGGAGCGAGGAACCTTTCACGGCCGAGCGCGGTCACGCCGCCGTCGCTCTCGTGGAGGATCGGGTACGACGCGGACTGCCACCCGGATCGGTCGTCTCCGTCACCGCGCTCCCGCTCACCCCGGCGCTTCGGGCCGCGCGCGAACGCGGCGCGCTGGAGCGGTCCCCGATGTTCTCCGAGATCACCGAGACCGGCGTCCGCTGGAGCGACGGCCGGACACTCGACGTCGATGTCATCCTGTGGTGCACCGGATTCCGGAGTTCCCTCGACCATCTCGCACCGCTGTCGTTGCGCAACGCCGGTGGCGGCATCACGATGGACGGCCGGCTCGCGACCCGCGTCGCGAAGGATCCGCGCATCCATCTCGTCGGCTACGGCCCGTCGGCGTCCACGATCGGAGCGAACCGCGCCGGTCGCGCCGCGGCCCGGGAACTGGTCGACCATCTCACCGGCGAGGTGCCGCAGCAGTGAGCGGGCGGGGCGGATCGGTGCTGCTGGTCGCGCTCGCGACCACCGCCAGTCTCGTCGCATCGGCACCGGCCCTGGTCGACGTCGCACTCCCTCCCCCACCGCCGGCGCCGGTCGCTCCTTCCCCGACACCGCTGACCGCCGACGAACTCACCGCGCGCACCCTGCCGGTCGTCGTGACGATCGACGCGAGCGCGGGATGGACGGGCATGACGGGCACCGGGATCGTGATCACCCCGGACGGCACGGTCGTCACGAACCATCATGTGGTGAGCGGAGCCACCGATATCAGCGCGGTGAGCGGCGCGGACGGTCTGATCTACGACGCGGAGGTCCTCGGCTACGACCGCGAGCGCGATCTCGCCGTCCTGCGGCTCGGCACCGCGAGCGATCTCCCGGCCGCCGCGATCGCCGAGGCCCTGCCGCCGGTGGGCAGCCGGGTCACGGCCTTCGGCAATTCCCAGGGCGGTGGGGTCGTCGTGGCGACCCCCGGCACCATCGTCGAGTTCGACCGCAATGTGGTGGTGCGCGACGCCACGGACGGTTCACGTCACCGCCTCACCGGGATGATCCGCACCGATGCCCCGATCCGGCCGGGTGATTCCGGCGGGCCGCTCGTCGACGAGTACGGAACGGTCGTGGGGATCAACACCGCGGGTGCGGTGCAGCGGAACATCGACACCTCGCCCGATACGACCCCCGAGGCGTACGCCGTGCCCATCACCGAGGCGATCACCGTCGTCGAGCAGGTGCGGACGGGAGTGAGCGAAGGGTCGGTGCACGTGGGCCCGACGCCCCGGCTGGGCGCGAGCGTCACCACCGCCCGCAAGGACGGGCAGGATCTCGGGGCCGAGGTGCTGTGGGTGTCCTACGACAGTCCCGCCTATCACGCCGGTCTCGACGCCGGCGACGTCGTGGTGTCGTTCGACGGGGAGCGCGTCTCGTCGACCGGAGAACTCGAGGAACGTCTGCTCCGTCACCGTCCCGGCGACGTCGTGTCGATCGAGTGGACCACCGAGAACGACGAAAGACGCTCCGCAGACATCGTTCTCGAAGTCGGACCCGCACGCTGACGGCGACGCTCACGGAAAAATCGGTTGATCGGTCACCCGGGGGTGTGGGGAACGCTGCTGCAACGGCGGGTGCCCGCGCACTTGCTCGGTCGGGTCTCGAGTCTCGACTTCTTCGTCTCGATCGTGTTCATGCCGCTGTCCATGGCCGTGGCCGGGCCGCTGGCCCTCACGGTCGGGCTCGCGCCGACCTTCGCGATCGCCGGGTTGGTGCCGGCCGTCGCCGCGGTGATCGTGATCGTCGCGGCCCGGACGCGGCGCGACGAGATCGACAATCCACTCGACGCCGTCCCGGTGGGCGACGTTGGGATCGTGCCCGCGGAGTGCGGCGGCTGAGGGGCCGCTCGTGGCCGGTACCGACCCGCGCCGGACCTCGGATTCGTCGCACCCGGGATACTCGGAGCGTGAGCGCAACACTTCGTATCAACGGCCTGTCGGCCTCCCGCGGGGAACGTGTCCTGTTCGACGGACTCGATCTCACCGTCGCACCCGGCGATGTGATCGGCCTCGTGGGGGCCAACGGCGCCGGGAAATCGACGCTGCTCACGACCCTCGCAGGGATCGGTGACGCCGATGTCACCGGCTCGGTGGTCCTCAGCCCGCCCGACGCCACCATCGGCTATCTCGCCCAGGAACCCGAACGGGTGCCGGGCGAGACGATCCTCGGTTTCCTCGCACGTCGCACGGGTGTCGCGGCGGCAGAACACGTCATGAACGCCGCTGCCGAGCGACTCGGCGACTCCGACGAGGACGAGTACACCCCGGCGCTCGAACGGTGGCTGGCGCTCGGCGGGGCCGACCTCGCCGAGCGCGCCGAGAAGGTGATCGACGACCTCGGCCTGGAAGCGGGCCTCGACGCTCCGATGACGGCGCTCTCCGGTGGCCAGGCCGCCCGCGCCGGGCTGGCGGCACTGCTGCTGTCGCGCTACGACGTGCTCCTGCTCGACGAACCGACGAACGACCTGGATCTGGCCGGCCTCGAACGACTCGAACGCTTCGTGGACGAGACACGCACGGCATTGGTGGTCGTCAGCCACGACCGCGAATTCCTCGCGCGCACGGTGACGGGCATCGTCGAACTCGATCCCGTGCAGCAGCAGATCTCGGTCTACGAGGGCGGGTACGAGGCGTATCTCGTCGAGCGCGAGGTGGCGCGCCGACACGCGCGCGAACAGTACGAGGAGTTCGCCGACACCAAGTCGCAGCTCGAGGAACGCGCCCGGATGCAACGCAACTGGCTCGAACACGGCGTCCGCAACGCGCGCCGCAAGTCCAAGGACAACGACAAGATCGGACGCAAGCACCGCGCGGAGGCCACCGAGAAGCAGGCGGCGAAGGCGCGTCAGACGCAGCGGCGCATCGAGCGGCTCGACGTCGTCGAGGAGCCGCGCAAGGAATGGGAACTGCGCATGTGCATCGCCGCCGCCCCACGCAGCGGCACGGTGGTCGCGACCCTCGGCGAGGCCGTCGTCCAGCGGGGCGACTTCGTCCTCGGGCCGATCACCACGCAGGTCGAGTGGGGCGAACGCATCGTCGTCACCGGCCCGAACGGCGCGGGAAAGTCTACGCTGCTCCGGTTGCTGCTCGGCACGATCGAACCGGATACCGGTCGCGCGTCGCTGGGGTCGGGTGTTCTCGTCGGCGAGATCGATCAGGCCCGCAGCCTGTTCGAGGGGGACGAACCGCTGGTCGAGGCGTTCGGGCGCAACGTGCCCGACTGGCCGGACGCCGACGTGCGGACCCTGCTGGCGAAGTTCGCCCTCAAAGGACACCACGTCCTGCGGACGGCGTCGTCGCTGTCGCCGGGCGAACGCACCCGCGCGGGACTCGCACTGCTGCAGGCACGCGGCGTCAATCTGCTGGTGCTCGACGAACCCACCAACCACCTGGATCTGCCGGCGATCGAGCAACTCGAGCAGGCCGTCGACAGTTTCGAGGGAACCCTACTGCTGATCACGCACGATCGCCGCATGCTGGAGACCACACGGACGACACGTCGATGGATGCTCGACGACGGGAAGCTGAGCGAGGAGTTGATGTAGATGGGTGGAAGCGTGCGCGTGGACAGCTGGACGTGGTCGGTCCGGCTGTTCAAGACCCGGTCCGCCGCGGCGAGCGCGTGCCGCGCCGGGCACGTCCGCGTCGACGGTGTGACGGCCAAGCCGTCGACGCCGGTGACGATCGGAGCCGAGGTCCGCGTACGCGCGCACGGAACGGAGAAGATCGTCGAGGTCACCCAGCTCGTGAACAAGCGCGTGGGTGCACCGATCGCCGCGACCGCCTACATCGATCACAGTCCCCCGCCTCCACCGAAGGAGATCCTCGCGGCGCTCCCCCGCCGCGACCGCGGGGCGGGCCGTCCGACGAAGAAGGAACGCCGCGAACTCGACCGTCTCCGCGGTTTCGCCGACGACGACTGACAACACTACGACATATCGATCCATCCTCTCCCATTGACAAAGCGTTGGGTTTTCACAACACTTTGTTCCATGAGTCCGGTGCGTCGTGGGGAAGCTCTCCCCATCTACAACCGCATCCGCGTCCTGCGCGCGGAGCGTGGCATGAGCCGCGCACAACTGGCCGCGCTCATCGATGTGAACCCGCAGACCGTCGGAGCACTCGAACGCGGCGACCACTATCCGAGCCTCGATCTCGCCTTCCGCATCTGCGATGTCTTCGGACTACCGGTCGAAGCCGTCTTCTCCCGTACCGAGTTCACGCCGTTGTCGACCGAGCTGTACAAGCCCCGGAAGGAGGCCTGAGATGACCACAGAATCCCTGCTCGATCGCTACGAGGAGTACCGCACCCGCAGGTTCCTGAAGAACGAGGAGATCACCGGGGGGTGGATGCCGAACTGGCGTCCCCGCCGTCGCCGCCGCATCCTCGCCGTCGCCGTCATGGCGCTGATCGCGCTGATGTTCGTCGCGTCGATCGCGTCGTACTTCACGATGGCGGCGGCGATCGCCTGGCTGCCGGTGACGCTGGTGTTCCTGCCCACCTGGACGTGTCTGCAGATCGTGTCGGGAAGGCAGTCCGATGCACCCCGTCGCGCCCTCGATGAACGCGAGATCGCCGAGCGCAACAGCGCCCGCTCGATCGGCCTGTCCGTGGCGCAGGGCCTGCTGATGATCCCGATCTTCGCGTTGCTGTGGAGCCCGGCGATCGACTCGATCGACCATCGGGCACTCGCCTATTCCGCAGGCGGATTCGCTCTCGCCTCGATCCTGTTCAGCGGTTGCCTGCCCGCCGTTCTGCTCGCCTGGACCCGCCCCGACGACGATCCGGAGGACCTGCTGTGACACTGACGATCGACAATCTCTCGAAGCGCTACGGCGACACGGTCGCCCTCGACGGCGTGAGTTTCGAAGTCCGCCCCGGCGAATTGTTCGGTTTCGTCGGCAGCAACGGCGCCGGCAAGACCACCACCATGCGGATCACCCTCGGCGTCCTGGCCGCCGACTCCGGCGAGGTCCGCATCGACGGGAAGCCGGTCGACCTCGAGATGCGCCGCAACATCGGGTACATGCCCGAGGAACGCGTCCTGTATCCGAAGATGAAGGTCGGCAAGCAACTGTCCTATCTCGCTCGGCTGCACGGCCTTTCGAAGTCGGAGGCGTCGGAGGCGGTGCAACGGTGGACCGAACGGCTCGGCATCGCCGAACGTCTCGGCGACACCGTCGACGCCCTGTCGCTCGGCAACCAGCAGCGCGTGCAGCTCGCCGCGGCTCTCGTGCACGACCCGAAGGTCCTCGTCCTCGACGAGCCGTTCTCCGGCCTCGACCCGGTAGCCGTCGACGTCATGAGCGACGTCCTGCTCGAGAAGGCGAAAGATGGCGTGCCGGTGGTGTTCTCGAGCCACCAGCTCGACCTCGTCCAGCGCCTGTGCGACCGCGTGGGCATCATCGGCGCAGGTCGGATGCGCGCCGTGGGCACCGTCGACGACCTGCGGTCCAAGGGCGACGCGCTCCTCGTCGTCCACGCGCCGCAGGCACCCCGAGGCTGGGCACACGGTCTGCCGGGCGTCACGCACGCCGAGTACGAGGACGAGCGCACCGTGCTCACCATCACCCCCGGCGCCGACGACCAGCTGATCCTCAAGGCGGCCCTGGCCACCGGCCCGGTCCACGAGTTCTCGCTCCGACGCCCATCCCTGACCGAGCTGTTCCGAGAGGTGGTTTCCGCATGAGCGCCCCGTTGAGCAACGCCCGCGCGGTCGGTCTCGTCGCGTCGCGCGAGTTCGTCACGCAGGTTCAGAAGAAGAGCTTCCTGATCAGCAACGCGATCATCCTCGTCGCGATCGTCGTCGGTATCGTCGCCACCTCGATCCTGTCCGGCGGCGACGACGACCGGCCCACCGTCGGAGTCGTGGGGGCGCCCGCGCTGCAGACGACGATCGAGTCGCTCGGCGAGACCGTCGGCACTCCGCTCGAGGTCTCCGACGTTCCCGACGCCGCCACCGCCCGCGAGCAGGTGTCCTCCGGCGATCTCGACGTCGCGCTCGTCCCCGGCGACGGCGCATCCGTCACAGCGATCACCGAATCGGAACTCGACACCGACGTCCGCGCGGTCGTCGAGGCCGCTGTCGTGCAGCAGGCCCAGGTCGCCGCGCTGACCGACCGCGGCGTCGATCCCGCCGCGGTCGCGGCCGACGTCTCCGCGGCGACCGTGACCGTCGACGCCATCGACCCGCCGGACCCCGAACAGGGACAACGCATCATCCTCTCGATCATCGCGGTGATCCTGCTGTACATGCAGATCCTGATGTTCGGCATGTACGTCGCGATGGGTGTCGTCGAGGAGAAGTCCTCGCGTGTCGTCGAACTGCTGCTGTCCACGCTGCGTCCCCTGCAACTGCTGTGGGGCAAAATCCTCGGCATCGGCGCGGTCGGGCTCCTGCAACTCACCGCCTACGGCGCGGTCGGTGTCGGCACGGCGCTCGCCACCGACACCCTCACGATCACCGGCACCGCCCTCGGCGTGCTCGCCGGCACCCTCGGCTGGTTCGTCCTCGGCTTCGCGTTCTTCGCCGTCCTCTACGCGGCGGCGGGGTCGATGGTGTCGCGGCAGGAGGACGTCAATTCCACCTCGGGTCCGCTGGTGATGCTGATTCTCGCGATGTTCTTCGCGGCGTTCTCGTCGGTCGACGACCCCGAGGCCGGATGGAGCACCACGCTGAGCTGGATCCCGCCGTTCTCCGCGATCCTCATGCCGCTGCGCATCGCGGCGGGCGTGGCCACGCCGGTGCAGATCGTCGGCACCATCGTGCTGATGGTCGCCGCGATCGCGATGCTCAGTGTGATCGCCGCGCGCATCTACCAGCGGTCGATCCTGCGCATCGGCCGGACGGTCACGTGGAAGGAAGCGCTCGGCCGATAGCCGATCCCACAACGAGGGGGAGGATATATGCGGTGTGTCGCAAGAACACGCACATGTCCTCCCCCTCGTTCGCGCCGGTATAGGTTGACCGCGACGGACGAGGACAGGTGGAGGCGACGTGGCCGGTAGCAGGATCTCGGCGCAGGAGTTCATCGACAAGGTGCTCGACCCGGGAAGCTTCGTCTCCTGGGACGTTCCGCCGATCGATGTCGGGGCCGGCGAGAAGTACCTCGCCGATCTGGACAGGGCCGCCGAGAAGTCCGGGGTCGACGAATCCGTGCTCACCGGTTCGGGCACCGTCCACGGCCGCCGGGTCGCTCTGATCGTGTGCGAATTCTCTTTCCTCGCAGGCTCGATCGGTGTCGCCGCCGCCGAACGCATCGTCACCGCCGTCGAACGCGCGACCGCCGAGGGACTGCCCCTGCTCGCGTCGCCCACCTCGGGTGGCACCCGCATGCAGGAGGGCACCCTCGCCTTCGTGCAGATGGTGAAGATCGCCGCCGCCGTCGCTGCGCACAAGGCCGCACATCTCGGTTATCTCGTGTACCTGCGCAATCCGACGACGGGCGGGGTGTTCGCGTCGTGGGGGTCGCTCGGGCACGTCACTGCCGCCGAACCGGGCGCGCTCGTCGGGTTCCTCGGTCCGCGCGTCTACAAGGCGCTCTACCAGGAGAACTTCCCCGAGGACGTCCAGACCGCGGAGAACCTGTACCGCAAGGGCGTGATCGACGGGGTCGTGCCCCTCGGCGGTGTGCGTCAGGTCGTGCACCGGCTGCTGCGCGTACTCGTCGAGGGCAACCGGCCCGAGGTGACGTCGAGTCCGGCGATCACCACCGTCGACGACGTGCCCGACATCCCGGCCTGGCATTCGGTAATGCTCAGCCGACGGCCCGAACGGCCCGGTATCCGGCAGTTGCTGCGTCACGCCGCCTCCGCGCAGGTCCCCCTGTCCGGGACCGGTGAGGGCGAATCCGATCGCACCGTCCTGCTCTCCCTCGCCCGGTTCCGCGGCGTGTCGTGTGTGATGTTCGGCCAGGACCGTGCGGGACAGTCACCCGAACGCACGATGGGGCCGGGAGCACTGCGCGAGGCCCGCCGCGCGATGCGTCTCGCCGACGAACTGCGCCTGCCGCTCGTGCTCGTCATCGACACCCTCGGCGCGTCGCTGTCGAAGGAGGCAGAGGAACGCGGGCTCGCACCCGAGATCGCCCGCTGCCTGGCCGATCTCGTCACTCTGCCCACCCCGACGGTGTCGGTGCTGCTCGGTCAGGGAACCGGAGGCGGCGCGCTCGCCCTGCTGCCCGCCGACCGCGTGTTGTGCGCGCAGCACGGCTGGCTCGCCCCGCTCCCGCCCGAAGGCGCGAGTGCGATCGTGCACCGCGACACCACCCACGCACCGGCCATGGCGCAGGATCAGGGGATCCGCTCCCGCGACCTGCTGCGCAACGGTGTCGTCGACGCGATCGTCCCCGAGCACCCCGATGCCACCGAGGAACCCGTCTCGTTCGTCAAGCGGGTCGGTGCTGCGGTCGCCCGCGAACTCGCGATCCTCACCGACGAGCCCGCGGAGGACCGCTACCGGCGACGGATCGAGCGGTACCGCAAGCTCGGCGTGCACTCCTGACCCGGCGCGATCCGGATCAGCTCGAACCCGCCACCGCCCCGCCGGCCGCGACGGCGGCCATCATGGCCGCGTTGACGGATGCGACGGCGTCGCGCACCGCCTCGGCCGCCCACTCGCCCTGCGCGATCTCCTTCGCTCGTTTCTTCACTGCCCGCTTGTCGGCGTCCGGGAACACCTTCGGCGCCGCATCCGCCGCCGACAGCAGCGCGATCAGCGCCGTGGTGCGCGGCTCCGGGGTCAGGCCGTCGATCAACGCCGCGCGGATCAGGTCGCGGACGCGCTGCTCGTGGGTGGAATCGATCGCGGGCCACTTCTTCGTCGGGAACACGCCGAGGATCCTCCCGCGCTCCTCCGAGACCCAGCCCTGCTCGACGACCCGCGCGAGAAGCTTCTCCTGCAGGTCCTTCTGCAGTTTCTCGATGGCCGACGTCGGCTTCAGCGGCCTGCCCGAGCCGAGACGCTCGACTGCCTCGGCAAGGATCGGATCGGCGGGTCGTGCCTCGGTGCGTATCGCGATCCGCCCCTTCTTCACCTGCTCCCCCTCGGTGTCGACCGCCACCACGTCGTCGAGGGCGAGTTCGAGGAGCACCGCACCCGCGAGAACGCGGGGCAGTTTCACTCCGTCGACGAGAGGCTTTCCCGATTCGTCGTCCAGAAGCAGGAGCAGCAGGTCTTCCGCGATCGAGGTCATGCGGCTCAGGGTAGGCACTTCGTCCGTTCGTCGCCTGGTCGTGTCCGTCCGACGCAGACCTGCAGCCACCCCCTTGCAGGTCACATAGAGTGGTTCGGGCCACAACCGCCGTCGAGGAAGGACACGAACGATGGGCTCGTACGAGGAGGCGTTCCGTCGGAGCACCGAGGATCCGGAGGGATTCTGGCTCGAGGCCGCCCGCGCGGTCGAGTGGGAGAGCGCGCCGACGCGAGCTCTCGACGACTCGGCGGCACCGTCGTACAAGTGGTTCCCGGACGGCACCCTGAACACCAGCGTCAACGCACTCGACCGGCACGTGGACGCCGGCAACGGCGACCGCCCGGCCCTGATCTGGGATTCGGCGATGGTTCCGGCCAAGCGCACCTACACCTACGCCGAACTGCTCGACGAGGTCGCGAAGTTCGCCGGTGTGCTGCGCGACCAGGGTGTCGCCGCCGGCGACCGCGTCATCGTCTACATGCCGATGATCCCCGAGGCCGCCATCGCGATGCTCGCCTGCGCCCGCATCGGGGCAGTGCACTCGGTGGTGTTCGGCGGGTTCGCCGCGAAGGAACTCGCGACCCGCATCGACGACGCCACGCCGGTCGTGCTCGTCACCGCCTCCGGTGGTCTCGACCCCGGCCGCACCGTCGAGTACCTGCCGATCGTCGAGCAGGCGATCGGCCTGTCGCCGACCCCGCCGCACACCGTGATCGTGAAGAACCGCGAGCAGATCCCCGGATCGGCGGCCGACTACCAGACGTCCTCGGCGGCGTGGTTCGACTGGGACGAGCTGTGCGCCGACGCGTCCCCTGCGGAGCCCGTGACGGTCGCGGCGACCGACCCGCTCTACATCCTCTACACCTCCGGCACCACCGGGAAGCCCAAGGGCGTGGTCCGCGACAACGGTGGGCACGCCGTGGCCCTGACGTGGTCGATGCGCAACATCTACGACATCGATCCGGGCGACGTGTGGTGGACCGCGTCCGATGTGGGCTGGGTGGTCGGCCACTCCTACATCGTCTACGGCCCGCTGCTGGTCGGAGCAACGACGGTGATGTACGAGGGCAAGCCCGTCGGCACCCCCGATGCGGGTGCGTTCTGGCGGATCATCGCCGAGAACGGCGTCAAGGCACTGTTCACCGCTCCCACGGCGATTCGCGCTGTGCGCAAGGCGGATCCGAACGCCGAGGAACTGAGGAAGTACCCCATCGACTCGCTGCAGACGCTCTTCGCCGCCGGTGAGCGCCTCGACCCCGACACCTACCACTGGGCGACGAAGGTGCTCGACCGCCCGGTGGTCGACCACTGGTGGCAGACCGAGACGGGCTGGGCGATCGCGGCGAATCTGCGCGGGCTCGAGGCGATGCCGCTCAAGGCCGGCTCCCCCACTGTCCCCGTGCCGGGCTACCGGGTCGAGATCGTCGACGGAGAGGGCAAGCCCGTCGATCCGAACACCGAGGGCAACATCGTCATCCGCCTGCCGTTGCCGCCGGGCACACTGGCCGGCCTGTGGCAGGACGACGACCGGTACCGCCGGTCGTACCTCGACACCTTCCCTGGTTACTACCTCACCGGCGACTCGGGCTATGTCGACGAGGACGGCTACGTCTTCGTCCTCGGCCGGTCCGACGACGTGATCAACGTTGCCGGGCACCGGCTCTCGACCGGCAGCATGGAGGCCGTGGTGGCCTCGCATCCCGCTGTCGCCGAATGCGCCGTGGTGGGCATCCGCGACGAATTGAAGGGCCAGCGCCCCTCGGGTTACGTGGTGCTCAAGGCCGGTGTGGAGATCGAGCCCGAGACCCTGCGTCAGGAACTCGTCACGATGGTCCGCGACCAGATCGGTGCGGTCGCGACCTTCCGCGACGTGACCGTGGTCCAGGCCCTGCCGAAGACGCGCTCCGGCAAGATCCTCCGCAAGACCATGCGGCAGATTGCCGACCACGAGGAGTACACCGTGCCGTCGACGATCGAGGACCCGGCCGTGCTCGACGCGCTGAAGGAACAGCTCGGCGGCTGACGGCACGCCCCGCTGAGCCTGCACACAGCAGCGGACGGATACTCGGTGCAGAACACGAGTATCCGTCCGCTCGAGTACGCCTACGTCACTTCTTCCGTCTGCGCCTCACGACCATCAGCACGAGCACGGCCGCGATGACCCCGCCGGCCACCGCGATCAGATCGGGCCGGTTGCGGACTTCCTGGGCCCGTTCGGCCGCGGACTGCTTGACCCGGGTGGGCACGTCGAGTCTGTCGGTGAGTTCGCCGACGGTCGCGGCGAGTTCGGCCCGTTGACGTTCGATGTCGGCCACCTCGTCCGGACGACCACCGTTGTCGGATGCGGTCACTTCGTTGCTCCCTTCGCGGCGTCGATGTCGGCGCGGACACTGGCGACCGTGCGTTCCGGCACGGGCGGTGCGGCGTTCTTCGCCTTCGAGGCACCGACCGCGGCGAGGATGCCACCGACCGCGAGCACCACGAGCGCGACGATGAGGGCCGCGAGCCACGGTTCGACGGCGGTGGCGAGGCCGAGCACGGCCGTCGCGATCAGGGTCGCCAGACCGAGGAACAACAGGATCGCTCCCGCACCCGAGATCCCCACGCCCACACCGATGCGGGTGCCTTTGGACTTGACTTCCTCGAGCGCGTGCGAGACCTCGGTCCGCACCAGGGTCGAGACCTGTTCGGTGAGCCGCTCGGTGAGTTCGACAGTGGACAGGTTCTTCGGTTGTTCGGCTACGGGGCGCGCATTGCCGGGTGTCGTCATCGCGGATTCCTTTCCGTCGTGGGCCCGGTAGGGCCCACGGGGTCGGCCGCCTCTCCGGAGGAGCCGTCGGCGCTGTGGGCTTCGCGCAGCTTCCGCCCGTGCTCGACGAGTTCCTCCAGCTTGGCGGCGTTCTTCTCGCTCGCGCGCGAATCACGTTCGGGCAGTTGCAATGTCTTCTCGGCAGGCATACCGGCCTGCAGCTGGCGGCCACGTTCCATCTCGGCGTCGAACTCGGCACCGAACAACAAGGCCAGATTGGTGATCCACAACCACAACAGGAAGATCACCGCACCGGCGAGTGAGCCGTAGGTCTTGTTGTAGCTGCCGAAATTCGAGACGTAGAAGGCGAATGCCACCGAAGCCACGATCCACACGACGATCGCGATGAGCGATCCGAGGCTGACCCAGCGGAACTTCGGCTGGGACACGTTGGGCGTCGCGTAGTACAGCACCGCGACGATCATGACCACCAGCGCAAGCATCACGGGCCACTTGACGATGTTCCACACCGTCACGGCGGTGTCGCCGAGGCCGATGACGTCGCCGATCGTGCGTGCGACCGGGCCGCTGATCACGAGCATCAGGGCGGTCGTCCCGGCGGCCACCAGGGCCACAGCGGTGATCAGCAGCATCAGCGGACGCAGCTTCCAGACGGGCCGGCCCTCTTCGATCTCGTAGATCCGGTTCATGGCGCGGCCGAAGGCGCCGACATATCCCGAGGCCGACCACAGCGCGCCGAGAATACCGACGATCAGGGCGAATCCGGCTGTCGGTGCGGACACGAGCTGTTCGATCGGTCCTCGCAGGGTGTCGACGGCGGAGGACGGGCCGAGGTCCTCGACCATGCCGAGCACGGTGTCGACCGTCGTCTGTCCCTGGCCGAACACGCCGAGCAACGAGACCACGACGAGCAGCGCAGGGAACAGCGACAGGACGGCGTAGTACGTCAGTGCGGCTGCGAGATCGGTGCACTGGTCCCGACTGAACTCCCGAATCGTCCTGCGCAGCACATATTTCCACGACGGCGTGGACAGATCGGTCGGTGAGTCGGGTTTGCGCGGGTCATCGGGGGCGAGGGTGGCACCCGACGATCCATCACCTCTGTGCTCGGCGTCCATACTGCGGCGGGGACCCCACCTCGCACACCGACCAAACTCACAGCCGCACCGCGGCCGAACCACCGCCGCATCGGTGTGACGGCCGTACGATTCCGCTCATGGCCGGCACCCCACTCGAAGGATCCGCCGACGGTTTCGCGGGCATCGCCTCGCAGCTCGACTACCCGATGTTCATCGTCACCGCATTCGACGGCGAGGAACGCAGCGGTTGCCTGATCGGTTTCGCGACCCAGTCCGCGATCGATCCGGCCCGCTTCCTGGTGGCGCTGTCGAACAAGAACCGGACCTACCGGGTGGCGTCGAAGGCGAAGCACCTCGCCGTGCACGTCCTGACCCCGGCAGACCGCGAACTGGCAGCGCTGTTCGGCGAGCACACCGGCGACGACATCGACAAGTTCGACCGCTGCTCGTGGCACGAGGGACCCCACGCATTACCCGTGCTGGACGGCCCGCGCGCGTGGTTCGTCGGCCGGATCCTCGAGACCTTCACGACCGGCGACCACGGCGGTTTCCTCCTCGAACCCGAACGCGGTGAGCTCCGTGGCGACCTGGACCGCCTCATGACCTTCAAGTCCGTGGGTGATCTCGACGCCGGGCACGGCGCGTGACGTGCATCCGGCGGGCGGGAGTGGTCTGATCGGCGTCATGCGACGACTCGACGGCACCGATGCGACGCAGCACGTGGACGACACGGCGCTGCGCGCTCTCTACGCCTATCCCGACGACCTGTCCCGGCCGTGGATGCGGATCAATTTCGTGTCCTCCCTCGACGGAGCCGTGGCGGTCGAGGGACGATCGGGCGCCCTCGGCTCGCCCGCCGACAAGAAGGGCTTCGGGCTGCTGCGCGAACTCGCCGATGTGATCCTCGTGGGCGCAGGCACCGTGCGGGCCGAGAACTACGGCGGCGCGAGGACCAGCGAGGCCCTGCGCGTGCGCCGCGAGGAGGCCGGACTCGCTCCGATACCGCCGGTCGCGGTGGTGACCGCCTCGTGCGACCTGCCGCCCGACCTGCGTCTGTTCACCGACACGACGATCCCGCCCGTGGTCTTCACGACCGCACGGGCCCCCGAGACCGCCCGGCGCGCGGTGGAGGCCGCCGGAGGCGACGTCCGCGTCATCGCCGACGCAGTGATCGACGGCCCCTCCCTGCTCGCGGCGATCGGCGAGGCGGGATGGCTCCGGGTGCTGTGCGAGGGCGGACCGAATCTGTTCGGCCGCATGATCGAGGACGGCGTCGTCGACGAGCTGTGCCTGACCTGGGCTCCGGTCCTGGCCGCCGGCAGCGCCGCGCGTATCGCGCATTCGCCGACGGCCGCTCTGACACCCCTGCAACGTGCGCACCTGGTGTGCGACGACGACGGCACCCTGCTCACCCGCTGGGTGCGACCCGATGCTCTGGAAGGAGATACGCATGGCCGATGACGACGTGGTGGAGGGGACGGACACCTCCGACGAGTTGATCGAGCAGCTGGCACAGCTCGCCTCCGACAAGGAGCTGACGCTCGGCTGCGCGGAGTCGCTCACCGCGGGCACGCTCGCAGCCCGCCTGGGTGCCGCGAAGGGCAGCTCCGACTGGTTCCGCGGCGGCATCGTCGCGTACTCGCGCGAGGTCAAGTACGGCCTGCTCGAGGTTCCGGAGGGCCCCGTCGTGTCCGAGAGCGCGGCCCGCACGATGGCGGAGAGCACCTCCCGCCTCCTGGGCGCGGACATCGTCGTCGCCGTGAGCGGAGCCGGTGGGCCCGACCCGCAGGACGGCCGCCCGCCGGGCACGGTGTGCTTCGCGACGACCGGTCCGGACGGCACCCGCAGCGAGGAGCAGCGCTTCGACGGTGATCCCCAGGACGTGCTCGCGAGGACGGTGCGTCACGCCCTGTCGTTGCTCGTCGAGCGCGCATCCGCCTGAAAATCGGATGCGATCTTCCACCCGCGGGGCCTAACGTGACGAACATGCGCGTCGTCTTCACGAAGGGTCCCGGGATCGGGTACGAGATCGCGGTGCACCGCGACATCGGTCCGGAGCTCGCTCCGCGCAACGGCCCGGGCGGTCACCCCTATCTCCCCCACGACCTCGTGCACCTGCTGGTCGAGAACGAGGCGGGGATCGAACTCGGGGTCTTCGGGCAGTTGGCCGCGGGCGACAACGGCATGTTCTGGCCCGTCGACAATGCGGAGCGGACCAGAGCGGGTCGGCGTCGGCGCTCGAAGAAGCATGCGATGCCGCCGCGCGCGGAGGCCGACATGATCAGGTCGGAGACACCGGCGCGCATCGCCGTTCCCGTCTGGGAGGCGCGACGCGGCCTGGCGTCGGGCCTTCCGGCATATGTGTCCGCGCACGATATCACCCCGGTGGTCGACCGGATCGTCGACACCTTCGACGACTACGCCGACCGGTGGCATGCGCTACCGGTCGGCGGGTCGGTGACGGTCATCTGGAAGGTGTCGTTACAGAACCGACGGTGACACGTCGAGGGTCGTGCGGTCGAGGCTTGCGAGCAGATCGAACTGCGGACCGGTCTTGGGCAGTTCGAAACGGAAGAAATACCGTGCGGCGGCGCGCTTCCCGTCGAAGAAGTCGCCCTCGCGGTCGCCCACCGCGAGAAGCTGCTCGAGCCACATCCACGCCACCACCACGTGCCCGACGGCTTCGAGGTAGACCGACGAGTTGGCCAGGGCCACAGCGGGATCGCCGGTGGACCACAGCGTCGCGGTCGTCTCCGCGACGCGCGCCACGGCCGCGCCCAACTGCTGGGCGTAGGCGGCGGCGTCGCCCCCGGCCTGCGTCGCCCGCGCGATCGTCTCGCCCACCGCTTCGCCGAGCAGCGCGAGAGCGGCACCGCCCTGCATGATCACCTTGCGGCCGAGTAGGTCGAGGCCCTGGATGCCGTGCGTGCCTTCGTGAATGGGGTTGAGTCGGTTGTCGCGGTAGAACTGCTCGACGTCGAACTCGCGGGTGTAGCCGTAGCCGCCGAGCACCTGGATCGCGAGGCTGTTGGCTTCGAGGCACCACTGCGACGGCCAGGACTTCGCGATGGGCGTGAGCAGGTCCAGCAGCAGACCGGCGCGGGTGCGCTCGTCGTCGCTCTCGGCGGTGCGCTGCACGTCGACGAGCTTCGAGCAGTACAACCCCAGCGCGAGAGCGCCTTCGACATAGGACTTCTGCGCCAACAACATTCGTCGCACATCGGCGTGTTCGACGAGCGGCACCTGCGGCGAGGCCGGATCCTTGGCGCCGAGCGGCCGGCCCTGCGTGCGGGTACGGGCGTAGTCGAGCGACTGCAGGTACCCGGCGTAGCCGAGGGAGGTGGCGAGGAAGCCGACGCCGATCCGGGCCTCGTTCATCATGTGGAACATGTACGACAGGCCCTCGTGCGGCTCACCGAGCAGGTAGCCGACCGCACCGGCCTCGCCGCCGGGGGTGTGGACGCCCTCGCCGAAGTTGAGCAGAGTGTTGGTGGTACCGCGGTTGCCCATCTTGTGGTTGAGGCCGACGAGCGCGACGTCGTTGCGTTCGCCGAGCGTGCCGTCGGCCTCGACGAGGAATTTCGGGACGATGAACAGCGAGATGCCCTTCACCCCGTCCGGCCCGCCGGGGATCTTGGCGAGGACGAGGTGGACGATGTTCTCGGTGAGTTCGTGGTCGCCGCCGGAGATCCACATCTTGGTGCCGGTCAGCCGGTAGGTGCCGTCGGCGACGGGCACGGCCCTGGTGGTGATGTCGGCGAGCGACGAACCGGCCTGCGGTTCGGACAGGCACATGGTGCCGAAGAAGCGGCCCTCGAGCATCGGCGGCACGAACATCTCGATCTGCTCGTCGCTGCCGTGGGTGACCAGCAGGTTCGCGTTGGCTGCGGTGAGGAAGGGATACGCCGAGGTGCCGGCGTTCGCGGCCTGGAACCACGCCATCGAGGCACGTTGCACGGCGACCGGCAGTTGCATGCCGCCGTGCTCCTCGTCGAACCCGCCGGCGAGTAGTCCCGCCTTGCAGAACAGGTCGAGCGCGTCCTTGACCTCGGGGATGATCTCGACGCGACCGTCCTCGCCGATGCGAGGCTCCTGAGCGTCGCCCTTCTTGTTGTGGGTAGCGAAGTGCTTGGTGGCGATGTCGGCGCTCAGGTCGAGTACGGCGTCGAAGGTCTCCCGTGAATGCTCGGCGAAGCGGTCGCGAGCGGTGAGGGACTCGATGTCGAGCCAGTCGTACAGGAGGAAGTCCAGGTCGCGGCGGGACAGGACTGGAGAAGGCATCGAGGATCCTTTCGGGCGACTCGGATATCGGCCGTAGCAGGAGCGAACTCAGCAGAACGAACTCAGCAGAACGAACTAAGCGCTCACTCAGTAGACCAACGACGGTGCATGATGTCAACGACGCCTTCTCCGCGACCCGCAGGACGGACCCCGTGACCGACACACCCGAGCAGACCCCCGAGGCCTCTCTTGTCGCAGCGCTCCCGAGCGGTGGATCCGAGGTCGCGCGCCGGCTGGTCGCCTCCGCGGTGGAGTCCTTCGCACGCCGCGGCTACCACGCGACCACCACCCGAGACATCTCCGTCGGCGCAGGATTGAGCCCCGCAGCGCTCTATGTGCACTTCCCGTCCAAGGAGGCCGTGCTCTTCGAGGCCGGCCGCAACGGGCACCTCCACGTCCTCGAGGAGGTCGAGAGCGCCGCCACGAGTTCCACCGACCCGATCGAGCGGATCCGCGCCATCGTCGACCGTTTCGTGCGGATCCACGCCGTGCACCACACCACCTGCCGGGTCGCGCAGTACGAACTGCATGCGCTCTCGGAGGAGCACTACCGCGAGATCGCGGAGATCCGCAGGCGCACCGACGCGGTGGTCCGTGAGGTCATCTCCTCGGGGGTCGACATCGGCGCGTTCCGGGTCGGCGACGTGCCCACCGCAGCACTGGCGATCCTGTCGCTGGGGATCGACGTCGCCCGCTGGTACCGGCCCGGCCGCGTGGACGTCGACGATCTGGCCCGCAACTACGTCGGCCTCGCATTGTCGATGCTCGGGGCGCCCCGTAACTGAACGAAGACGAGGCCCGCAACCCCGGTGGTCTCACCGGTGTTGCGGGCCTCGGATGTCGTTGCGGGTCCGGCTATCCGACGCCGAGCAGATCGATTACGAAGACCAGCGTCTTGCCTCCGAGCGGATGCCCGGAACCGGCCGGTCCGTACGCGAGCTGCGGGGGCACCGTGAGCTTGCGGCGTCCACCGACGCGCATGCCCGGAATGCCTTCCTGCCAGCCCGGGATCAGTCGTCCGAGCGGGAAGCGGACGGAGTCGCCGCGAGCGAACGACGAGTCGAACACATCGTTGGTGTCGTACTCCACGCCGTGGTAGTGCACGTCGACCACGCCGCCGGGCTGCGCTTCGTCGCCGTCACCGATGGTGATGTCCTCGATGACGAGATCGGCGGGCGCCGGGCCGGTCGCCGGCTCGACCGTCGGAACCTCCGGCGGCACCTGCACGGCGAGCAGGTCGATGATGAACACGAGCGTCTTGCCCGACAGGCGGTGGCCCGACCCGGCGGGACCGTAGGCGAGCTCCGGCGGGATGGTCAGCTGGCGACGGCCGCCGACCTTCATACCCGGGATGCCCTCCTGCCAGCCGGCGATCAGACCGGACAGCGGGAAGGTGATGGACTCACCACGGCTCCACGACGAGTCGAACTCTTCACCGGTATCGAACTCGACCCCGACGTAGTGGACTTCGACCTTCGATCCGGGCTCCGCTTCGGCACCTTCGCCGACCACCAGGTCCTTGATGACCAACTGGGTGGGGGCGGGACCCTCCTGGAACTCGATTTCAGGCTTTGTCATGCGTGTCTCCTCGTCGGGATTCGGTCGATCTTTCCGGTCGCTCCGAGGGTTCAGCGCTCCTCGAGGGACGTGTACGGGCGCTCGGTGTAACCGGTGTAGATCTGACGCGGACGGCCGATCTTCAGGGTCGGGTCCGAGTGCATCTCACGCCAGTGCGCGATCCAGCCGGGCAGGCGACCCAGGGCGAACAGCACGGTGAACATGCGGTCCGGGAAGCCCATCGCACGGTAGATCAGGCCCGTGTAGAAGTCGACGTTCGGGTACAGCTTGCGCTCGATGAAGTAGTCGTCCGTGAGGGCGGCCTCTTCGAGCTTCATGGCGATCTCGAGCAGTTCGTCGCCCGCACCGAGCTTCTTGAGGATGCGGTCGGCGGTCTTCTTGACGATCGCGGCCCGCGGGTCGTAGTTGCGGTAGACGCGGTGCCCGAAGCCCATGAGCTTCACGCCGTCTTCCTTGTTCTTGACCTTGCGGACGAAGTCCTTGACGTCGCCGTCGGACTTGTGGATGCCGTCGAGCATCTCGAGCACGGCCTGGTTGGCGCCGCCGTGCAGCGGGCCCCACAGTGCGTTGATGCCGCCCGAGATGGACGTGAAGAGATTCGCGTCCGAGGAACCGACGAGGCGCACCGTCGACGTCGAGCAGTTCTGCTCGTGATCGGCGTGCAGGATGAGCAGCATGTCGAGCGCCTGAGCGATCTCGGGATCGATCTCGTAGGGCTCGGCCGGGAAGCCGAAGGTCATGCGCAGGAAGTTCTCGACCAGCGACAGCGAGTTGTCGGGGTAGAGGAAGGGCTGACCGACCGACTTCTTGTAGGCGTAGGCCGCGATGGTCGGCAGCTTGGCGAGCAGACGGATCGTCGACAGCTCGACCTGCTCGGAGTCGTCCGGATCGAGGGAGTCGGGGTAGTACGCCGACAGGGCGTTGACCGCGCTCGACACGACGGGCATCGGGTGCGCGTTGCGCGGGAAGCCGTCGAAGAACCGCTTGAGATCCTCGTGCAGGAGGGTGTGGCGGCGGATCTTGTCGGTGAAGACCTCGAGCTGCTCCGCAGTCGGCAGCTCACCGTAGATCAGCAGGTAGCTGACCTCGATGAACGTCGACTTCTCGGCGAGCTGCTCGATCGGGTATCCGCGGTACCGCAGAATGCCCTTCTCGCCGTCGATGTACGTGATCGCCGACTTCGTGGAGGCGGTGTTGACGAAACCCGGGTCGAGGGTGGTGTACCCGGTCGCCGCGAGGAGCTTGCCCAGCTCGATACCGTCATTGCCTTCCGTCGCCTTGGCGATCGACATCGTGTGTTCGCCACCGGGGTAGCTGAGGGTGGGGTTGGTGTCATTCTCAGCGGGCACGAAGGATCCCTCTCAAGCTCAGACCTACGAGAAACTTCCGGACATTCACGTAGAACCTAGCCGTAGCGCGGGGTATGCGCTGCGGCAGGGTCCGCCGAAAGTCCCCGATCGGTATGTCGTCCATGTGGGTTCCGAACGCTCGCCCGCCCCCTCCGCGACTGCGCCGCAAGGCCGGCACACGCCGATAACCTGCGGCAATACTACCCGGGTCTCACCAAGGTCGTTACGCGGGGATCTGCGCGTATCCGGCGCCCCACGCCGGACACTGTACTCACGGCACAGCGAAGAGTGCGTCGACCAGCACGGCGGTGGTCTCCGCGACGGGCGCGCCCTCGAGGGGTGCGTCGGGGTCGCCGGTGGTCGAGTCCGACAGGATCGCCAGCAGCAGCGGTTGCCCGTCCGGCGACCACACCACCCCGGCGTCGTTCACCGTCCCGTGATTGCCCCCGCCCGTCTTGTCCGCCGACGTCCATCCCGGCGGCAATCCCCCGCGGATCCGGGTGTCCGAGGTGGTGGTGGCGCGCATCCAGCCGAGCAGTGTCCGCTGTTGCGGCGCGGGCAACCCCGCGCCGAGGAGCACCTCCCGGAAGCCGCGAGCGAGTCCGGCAGCGGTGGTGGTGTCGCGCTCGTCGCCCCGTGCCGCCTCGTTGAGTTCGGGTTCCCAGCGGTCGAGCCGGGTGGTCTCGTCCCTGACGGAACGGGCGAAGGCGGTGACGGCCCCGGGTCCGCCGATCCGTTGGAGCATCAGGTTTCCGGCAGTGTTGTCGCTGCGGGTGAGCGCGGCCTCGCACAGCCGGTCGATCGGCAGTACGCGCCCCTGATGTTCCGAGGTCACCGGCGAATTGACGACGATGTCCTCCGGGTCGATCGGGAGGGTCTCGTCGAGACGGAGGGATCCTTCCGCCTCGAGTCGCAGGATCGCGGCGGCGGCGTAAACCTTGAACGGAGAACAGATCGCGAACCGTTCGTCGGCCCGATAGGTGTGGACGCGCCCGGTCACCGGCGACTGCGCGACCACACCGAGCCGCACGGCGTAGCGGTCCTTGATCTCCCGGAGACGCTCGTCGACACCGGCGGCGAGCAGATGTGTGCCGGGTACCGAATCGGCCGTCGTCGACGGCCCCCTGGCGATCGGACCGTCCGGCGACCCGCAGGCCGCCGCCGCGGCGACGGAGGACAGGGCGAGGGCGAAATGGAGAAAACCCCTGCGCGACAATCCTTTCCGGAGCAGTGAATCGGTGGAAGCCATGCCGACAGGACACCACCGACGGGAGTCGCCCCGCCAATACCCACCCGCCGTCCGCACGAGTCGGAAGAACTATCGCCGCTGTTGGAGGCGGGGACGACGGACGGGATCCGGCCGCGCGACACGCCGGGTCGGTGAATCGTCCGCCCGTGCTGATTGAATCCCCTGCCATGGACCTGATCCGCCACCTCCGGTTCTTCGTCACCGTCGCGGAGGAAGGACACTTCGGCCGGGCCGCGGCGGTGCTCGACATGACGCAACCTCCTCTGTCACAAGGACTTCGGAAACTCGAGCAGCATCTCGGTTCCGAACTCGTGCATCGCACCAGGCAGGGAGCGGTCCTCACGCCCGCCGGAGCGGAACTGCTCCCCCGCGCTCGTCTCCTCGTCGACGACGCCGATCGTTTCCTCGCCGAGGCCGGGCGCGTCGCCCGCGCCCGGGGTCTTCTGCACTGGGGTGCCACCCGCGTACTACCCGATCGCCTGGTCACCCTGTGCGTCACCGTTCTGAGCAGACGCGGTGAGGCGACGGTGGCGACGCGTTCCGCGAGCACGGTCGAACTCGTCGACGCCGTCCGCTCGGGCATGTGCGATCTCGCCGTCGTCGAGCATCCGGCTCTGACCGAAGGACTCGAGGCCGGCCCGGTGGTCAAACTCCGGCGATGGCTGGTCGTGCCGGCCGACCACCGCAGCGCCCGCTCCGACCGACCCCGTCTGCCGATGCTCTCCGACCTGACGTTCGCCGCGCCGCCGCGGACGGGGAACCCGGCGGCCTTCGACGCGGCGCAGGATCTGCTGCGCGAACGCGGACTCGATGTCGAGACCACCCCGGCGGCGGACGACCGCGCGGTGCTCGCCGCCGTGGCCGCCGGTACCCACTTCGGGATGTCGACCTCACCGCCCGGCTCGGTGCCCGGCGTGGCCTGGCTGGACTGGGCTCCGTCCGCGCTGGCCCTGCGGGTGCGCATCGTGCGACGTGCCGACGCCGACGTCGGTGCGCACGTCGACGCCCTCGACCGCGTGCTGTTCAAGGAACGCGTCCGGTGAAAGGCGGGGAACGGCGAGACACGGCGGTCGACCGGATCCGCGCGGTGTTCGCGGATGCCGGGTGCACGGGATGGCTGCACGCCCGCCGGTGTTCGGATCCACGTGCAGCGACGCTGTCGGTGCGCGGGGACGAACGCGTGGTCCTCGCGTCGGTGTACAAGCTTCCGCTGTTCCTCGCGTTCTGCGCGGAGGTGGACGCCGGCCGACTCGACGCATCCGGGCAGCTGCGGATCGTGCCGTCGGACTGCACCCCCGGCCCGACCGGGATCGCGAGCTTCCGGGATCCGGTGACGATGAGCCGACGCGACGTGGCCGCATCGATGATGACGGTGTCCGACAACGCGGCGGCCGATGTGCTGCTCGGCGAGATCGGCACGACCACCGTCGAGAAACTCCTCGCGCGCCTCGGACTCACGCGGACCCGGATCATCGGTGGCACGGCGGACGTCTATCAGCGCCTCGTCGAGGAGACGGACACCCGCACCACCGTCGAGGCGTTCCGGGCGCTCACCGACATCGACGCGGCCTGGACGGTCTCGGCGTACGACCCGGCCTACACGAGCGCGACCATCCCGGAGGAGATGACCCGGCTGCTCGAGGCCGTGTGGTCGGGCTCGGTGCTCTCGCCCGAGAGCACCGCCTTCGCGCAGCAGGTGATGCGCGCCCAGGTCTGGCCGCACCGCATCGCGTCGGGCTTCCCGCATCGCGGGGTCGCGATCGCCGGCAAGACCGGCACGATCGGCATCATCCGCAACGAGGTGGCGGTCGTCGAGTTCCCCGGCGAGTATCCGATCGCCGTCGCGGTGTTCACCCGCGCCGCCCGCGCGGATCCCGTACTGCCGGTCGTCGATGCAGCGATCGGTGAGGCCGCGCGCATCGCCGTCACCGAACTACGGGCGCCGCTCGCCGATCCCCGAGCGTTCCCGCCCGAGATGTGATGCTCCGTCGCCGTCGTCGTTTGCCCGCGCACCGGGTCGGGCACCCGAAACAGGAACAGTGAATCGACGACGAAGGAGCAACAGTGAAGGCCGATCGATTCCAGGAACTCGCTTCCGCTGCCGGTCCGTTCGCCTCGGTGTACTTCGAGGACACGCACACGACCGAGGATGCTGCGAAGGTCGCCGAACTCACCTGGCGCGCGATCTCCGAGAAGCTCGAGGAACTGGGGGTGTCCGAGGAGGTGCGCGCTCACGTCGAACACGCGGTGACCGAGGGGCCCACACCGGTCGGGACGAGCGGCCGCGCGGTGGTGGCGAACGCAGACCGCGTATGGGTCGACGAGCGGTTGGTCCGCCCTCCGCTGCAGACCGAGGTGCGATGGTCGGACGGTCCCTACCTGATTCCGCTCGTCGAACACGGCAGCCGAGGACGTCCGCATCTCGTGGTCAGGGTCGACCACGTGGGCGCAGATCTGACGGTTCACGACCGCAACGGCGCCGTCGTGCACGAGGAGACGGTCGAAGGAGACGACCACCCCGTGCACAAGGCCTCCGGGGCACAGACTCCCGGTTACGGCGATCCGGAACCTCCGGTGGAGGAGCAGCGCCGGCGGAACATCGCGAAAGTGGCGGAGCGTGTCACCGAACTCGCCGACGAGTACGGCACGGACCCGGTCTTCCTGATCGGTGAGGTCCGCTCCCGGAACGACCTGGCCGATGCTCTCGTTTCCCGCACGGCGGACGTGGCGGTGCAGGTGGAGACCGGTTCTCGCGCGGAGGGGTCCGATCCTGCGCAGACCCGGGCCGCCCTCGACGAAGGGCTCGCCCAGCAGCGGCTCGCCGAGATGGACGAGGCCGCCGAACGGTTCCGCGCCGGGGCCGGCACGGGGCTGGCCGTCGAGGGTCTGGCCGAGGTCACCGCGGCCCTGCGCGAACGTCGGGTCGAGTCGTTGATCATCGGCGATCTCGGGGACGCGACCGTACTGGTCGGGGACGATCCGTCCGTCGTCGCCCAGGACTCCGACGCGCTCTCGGCGATGGGATCGGAGAACGAACGGGTGTGCCGGGCGGACGAAGCCCTGCCGGTCGCAGCGGCGGTGACGGGAGCCGACCGCCTGGTGCGGATCGACGAGCGTCTGAGCCCCGCCGACGGGATCGCAGGGCTCCTGCGATACTGATCCGCGCTACCCGCACCCTCAATCGAGGGTGCGGGTGACCCGGTACCGGACGAAGGTCGGGAAGGCGACGACGCACACGAGCGTGCCGACGATGACGAGGACGCCGCCACCGGCAGCCGCGACGGCCGTGCCTGCAGCCGCTGCGGCGGCGCCGTGGAGCACGTCGCCGATGCGCGGTCCGCCCGCGACGACGACGATGAACACGCCCTGCAAGCGGCCACGCATCTCGTCGGTGGCGACGGTCTGCAGCATCGTCGAGCGGAAGGCCGCGGACACCATGTCGACCGCCCCGCCGAACGCCAGGAAGAACAGGGCGACCCACAGCAGCAGACCGCTGCCGTCGGGCTCGGCCCACCACACCGCGACACCGAAGCCGACCATCGCCACGCCCCACAGGACGATGCACACGATCACGGCGAGACCCTGGCGCTGCACCCGCGGCAGCCATCCGGAGAAGACGCCGCCGATCACCGCGCCGACCGACATGGCCGCGAACAGCAGACCGAGGGCGAAGCCGCCCTGCGCCGGATCGCCGAACGACTCGTGGGCGATCTGCGGGAACAGGGCGCGCGGCATCCCGAACACCATGGCGACGATGTCGACGACGAACGACGCCAGCAGGATCTTCTGGCCCGACAGGTACCGGAAACCGTCGAAGACCGCGCGCAATCCGGCCTTGGTGACCTCACCGAGCGGCGGGATCGCCGGGAGTCGGACCACCGCCCACAGCGTGGCGAGCAGGAAGATCGCGTCCAGCAGGTAGAGGGTGGACAGACCCACGACGGGAATGAGAGCGCCGGCGAACAACGGACCGGCGATCGCCCCGAACTGCACGACCGTCATGTTCAGCGAGGTGGCCGCCGCGATCTGCCCGACCGGCAGCAACCGCGGGATCACCGCCGCCCGGGTGGGTTGGTTGACGGCGAAGAACGCCTGCTGCATCGAGAAGAGACAGAGCAGTACCCACACGTTGTTCAGACCGATCGCGGCCTGCGCCCACAACAACAGCGACGTGACACCGAGACCGGTGGAGGTGACGATGAGCAGTTTCCGGCGGTCCATCGCATCGGCGAGCGCTCCACCCCACAGGCCGAACACCACGAGCGGCACGAGCCCGAACACGCCGGTCAACCCCACATAAGCGGAGTTCCGGGTGATCTCGTAGATCTGCTGGGGTACGGCGACGACCGCCATCTGCGCACCGATGACGGTGACGATCCCGGCCCACCACAGCCGGGCGTAGTCCTTGTTGCGCAGCGGTGTGGTGTCGGCGAGCAGGCGCCTCACGGTTGCAGACGCTCGGCGATCCAGCGACCGTCCACCAGGCGGGTCCGGATCCGGTTGTGCAACCGGTTGGGCCGGCCCTGCCAGAACTCGACGGACTCGGGCACGATGCGGAATCCACCCCAGAACGGCGGCACCGGGATGTCGTCGTCGACCTCGTAGCGCGCGGCGGCCTCGACGAGGGCGTGCTCGAGATCGGCGCGTTCGGCCACGGGACGCGACTGCTGCGACGCCCATGCGCCCAGGCGGGATCCGCGCGGCCGCGTCTGCCAGTACGCGAGGGTCTCCTCGTCTGGCACGCGCACGACCGGTCCGCGGACGGTCACCTGCCGGTAGACCGGTAGCCAGAGGAAGGTCGCCGACGCGTAGGGGTGCCCGGCCAGATGGCGGCCCTTGTCGGACTCGAAGTTGGTGAAGAAGGTCAGGCCGTCGGCGTCGATCTTCTTGCACAGCACGGTGCGGGTCGCCGGGTGGCCGCGCTCGTCGACGGTCGCGAGCACCATCGCGTTCGGCTCGGGCACCGCGGTGGCGACCGCGTTCGCAAACCACGTACGCACCAGCGGAAGCCAGCCCTCGGCGACATCGCCGGGGGTGAGATCGCGGTCGGCCGAGGACCCGTCGGTCGGCCCGGACGGGCTGTAGTCGACACGCATACGCGCGAGGTCGTCACCCTCGGGGCGCGGCAACGGGAAATCGGACGGCACGAACGACGACGGTACTCCCGGCATCCGGGCAGCGACGCTCGGACCACGGGCGCTACAGTTTTCCCGACGACCCGAGTGGGGCGCCGATCACACCTGACGGTGACCTCATTCCACCGGCAGCGCGGCTCGGACCGGGCCGTGCTCGAACGAGGAGAGCCCAACCGTCATGGCAGCGCGCGCGTCAGTTCCCGAGGATTTCGTCGCAGGACTCGAAGGCGTGGTCGCCTTCACGAGCGACATCGCCGAGCCCGACAAGGACGGTGGCGCACTGCGCTATCGCGGCGTCGACATCGAAGAGCTCGTCGAGAAGGGAGTGACCTTCGGCGACGTGTGGGCCCTGCTCGTCGACGGCGAGTTCGGTCGCGGCCTGTACCCGGCCGAGCCGTCCCCCCTGCCGATCCACACCGGCGACGTGCGTGTCGACGTCCAGGCCGGTCTGGCGATGCTCGCACCCATCTGGGGCTTCCGTCCGCTGCTCGACATCGACGACGCCACGGCCCGCGACAATCTCGCCCGCGCCGCGGTGATGGCCCTGTCCTATGTGGCGCAGCCCGCCCGCGGCATCTACCAGCCCGCCGTGCCGCAGCAGCGCATCGACGAGGCGAGCACCGTCACCGAGCGCTTCATGGTGCGGTGGAAGGGCGACCCGGATCCCAAGCACGTCGAGGCGATCGACGCCTACTGGGTCTCGGCGGCCGAGCACGGCATGAACGCCTCGACGTTCACTGCCCGGGTCATCGCCTCGACCGGCGCGGACGCGGCCGCCTCGCTTTCCGGCGCGGTCGGCGCGATGTCCGGCCCGCTGCACGGCGGTGCGCCGGCCCGCGTGCTGCCGATGATCGAGGAGACCGAACGCACCGGCGATCCGCGCGGTCTGGTCAAGGGCATCCTCGACCGCAAGGAGAAGCTCATGGGCTTCGGTCACCGCGTCTACCGCGCCGAGGACCCCCGCGCCCGGGTGCTGCGCAGCACCGCGAAGCGGCTCGACGCTCCGCGCTTCGAGGCGGCGGCCGCGCTCGAGCAGGCCGCCCTCACCGAGCTGCGCGAGCGTCGTCCCGACCGGGCGATCGAGACCAACGTCGAGTTCTGGGCTGCGGTGATCCTCGATTTCGCCGAGGTCCCCGCGGCGATGATGCCCGCGATGTTCACCTGCGGACGGACCGCCGGCTGGTGCGCCCACATCCTCGAGCAGAAGCGTCTGGGCAAGCTCGTGCGTCCCGCGGCGATCTACACCGGCCCCGATCCACGCCCTGCCTCCGAGGTCACGGGCTGGGATTCGATCACGCATCGCTGATGCCTCTTCCTCGGCCGGGCCGACCAGCGCCCGGCGGAGGCTCCGAGGGGGCGGTCTAGACTGCCTGTGCACCATGTCCCTCGACTCTTAGGACACGCATTCCGATGGCAGACGCGTCACCGATCATTCCCGCCGACCTCAAGCCCGCAGACGGCCGCTTCGGCTGCGGCCCGTCCAAGGTTCGTCCCGAGCAGCTGCAGTCGCTGGTCGATGTCGGCGCTTCGGTGTTCGGCACCAGCCACCGGCAGAAGCCGGTCAAGGACGTCGTCGCCCGTGTCCGCTCGGGTCTGCGCGACCTGTTCTCCCTGCCCGAGGGCTACGAGGTCGTCCTCGGCAACGGCGGCACCACCGCCTTCTGGGACGCTGCGGCCTTCGGTCTGATCCGGGAGCGCTCGCAGCACTTCACCTACGGCGAGTTCTCGTCGAAGTTCGCGACGGTCGCGAAGAAGAACCCGTTCATCGGCGATCCGATCGTCGTGGGTTCGGAGCCGGGCTCGGCTCCGGAGATCGTCGCCGACGCATCGGCCGACCTCATCGGCTGGGCGCACAACGAGACCTCCACGGGTGTCGCGGTTCCGGTACAGCGTCCCGCCGGTTCCGACAACACCCTGATCGCGATCGACGCGACCTCGGGTGCCGGCGGCCTGCCGGTGAACATCTCCGACACCGACGTGTACTACTTCGCCCCGCAGAAGTGCTTCGCCGCCGACGGTGGCCTGTGGATCGCGCTGATGAGCCCGGCCGCGCTCGAGCGTGTCGCCGAGATCAAGGAATCGGGTCGCTTCACCCCCGAGTTCCTGTCGCTGCCGATCGCCGTCGACAACAGCAGCAAGGACCAGACCTACAACACCCCGGCACTGGCCACCCTGCTGATGTTCGCGAACCAGATCGAGTGGCTCAACGGCAACGGCGGTCTCGACTGGGCCGTGGCGCGCACGAAGGATTCGTCCTCGCGCCTGTACGAGTGGGCCGAGGCCTCCGAGTACGCGACGCCGTTCGTCGCCGATCCGTCGCTGCGTTCGCAGGTCGTCGGCACCGTCGACTTCGCCGACTCCGTCGACGCGGCGAAAGTCGCGAAGATCCTGCGGGCCAACGGCATCGTCGACACCGAGCCGTACCGCAAGCTCGGCCGCAACCAGCTGCGCATCGGTATGTTCCCGGCCATCGATCCCGAGGACGTCACGCAGCTGACCAAGTGCATCGACTGGGTCGTCTCCCAGCTCTGAGTACGCCGCACAGCGGGGCCGGGTCCGATGTCGGATCCGGCCCCGTTGTTGTCATAGTCTCGACCTCGCATCGAGACATTTCGGCGAACCCTGGACGATAACGCGCCGCGTCGGATTTCTTGCGATGTCGCTCGGCGTGGCGCGGCGTGTCCGGCCACGAAAAATATCCAGGTCGGTTACAGTCGGGCGGGTCAATCGCGATCGGCGCGAGGAGGTCAAGGTGCGAGAGCTTCGAGTGGTCGGTCTCGAGCCCGATGCTAAGCATGTGGTGCTCGCCGATCCCACGACGGGGGACAAGTTCCGCATTCCCGTCGACGACACCCTGCGCGCGGCCGCTCGCGGAGATCTGGCCCGTCTCGGCCAGATCCAGATCGAGACGACCAGCCAGCTCCGCCCTCGCGAGATCCAGGCCCGCATCCGCGGCGGCGCCTCGGTCGAACAGGTGGCCGACGAGGCCGGCGTCCCGGTCGCCAAGGTCGAACGGTTCGCCTATCCCGTCCTGCTCGAGCGGTCCCGGGCCGCCGACATGGCCAAGAAAGGCCATCCCGTCCGCCCCGACGGTCCCGCCGTCGAGACCCTCCACGAGATCGTCACGCAGGCCTTCCGTGCTCGCGGGCACAGCCTCGACGAAGCCGAGTGGGACGCCTGGCGCGACGACGAGGGCTTCTGGGTCGCGCAGTTGCGGTGGCACGCCGGTCGTTCCACGAACCGCGCGCATTGGCGCTACCAGCCCGACGCTCACGGCGGCACGATCACCGCGCTCGACGACATTGCCGCCGATCTCGTCGATCCCGATTGCGGCCGTCCCCTGCGCTACCTGACCCCGGTCTACTCGGCGCGCGACGTCGACGATTCCACTGAGGTGGAGAACGCCGACCATCACGCCCCGATCGCGCTGGAGGCTCCCGCTTCCGACGAACCGGCTCCGGAGCCGGTCGCCGACGAGGAGACCACCGTCGCCGTCACGGTGCCCGACGACGCCGATGCATCGCGCGCGTCGCAGGCTCCCGCGAAGGACAAGCGCGGCAAGCCCGCGCTCCCCTCGTGGGACGACGTGCTGCTCGGTGTGCGCAGTAACGGACGCGTCTGAGGAAGTCGTCGACGATGTCGGCGACAGTGTCGACGCTCTGGTACGTCGACGCACCCGATCCCGTAGCGGTGCTGCGCGAGTTCTCTCCGGACCGCGATGCGGCGCGAGCACTTCTGTCGCGTCTGTTCCCGGAGTTCCAGGTCGATCCCGGCGCGCGGGTACCGCTCGCCGACGCCGGGGGCACCGGCGAGGACGATGGCGCCGAACAGTTCCGGGTCGGTAGCTATCCCGGTGTGACGGTGGTGTCGAGCCCCCGATTCGCACTACGCCACCCCTCGGAGCTGCCCACGATGTGGTTGCGCACGCCCGCCGCCGAACGCACGTGCCTGCTGGCATCCGATCCGGCCGGTGCGTGGGGATCGTTCGCCGTGTGGGAGTGCGGCCGGCTGCGCCGCGGCTTCGGAGCGAACACCGTCGAGTTCTTCGAGGACCAGGGAATCCCGTTCGTATGGGAGCGGCCGTTCTGGGCGGGCGAGCATCCGCTCCGCTGGCCGCCGAACGTACCCCCTCCCCCGGAGTCCCTGCCCTTCCACCCTCGCAAGCTCGTCGAGGAGGCCCACGGGGCGTGGCTCGGGTTCCGCTATGTCGGGCGCCGCGACGACGAACTCGACCCGCGGAACATCGACACCTGGAGTTTCACGCTGCGCACCCCGGTCCCGCAGATCTCCGTCCCCGCACCGAAGACCTCCTGGTGGCGGCGACTCGCGGCGCACTGACGTGCCGTCGAGCGACGCTCCCGGTCGGACTCGTCACTCCTCTGCTCCGACAATGAATTTCACCTCGTCGATGTCGTCGGGTGTGATCTCCGGGGATTGCAGGACGAGAGCCCAGGCGTCGACGTACTCGGTGCTGTACTTGTGGCCGTGCCCGGCCGGGACACCCGTGGAGAAGGGCAGATCGGCCGTGACCTGCCAGAAGGTCACGAACGGGATCCACACCATGTCCTCGAGCACGTCGCGGCCGGGGGCTTCGCCGATCCAGTCCGGCTCACTCGTGATCAGGTGCGGACTCCACCAGACGATCGGGTCCGACGGGTGCATCAGATACAGCACCCGACTCCCCTCCCACGGCTCGTCCGTCGGCGGGATCTCCGCCTGTGGGTCGTTCGTGAACCGCACCGTGCGGCCGTCCCGGAAGACCGGTTCGATCTCGGGGCTGCCGGCCTCCCGGCGATCGCTGAACTCCCGGAAGAGGACGTTGAAGTTCGGAGGTCCGGCGAAGACCGTGCCCGACGTGCGATTGCGCAGGTCGTACTCGCCGCTGAAGGCGGTCTCCCCGCCGAACGAACCGAGGCTCTCCCCAGCCACGAGCAGTCGGGGGCGGGCGTCCTGGGGAAGCTTCGACCAGACGTCGTAGACCGCGTCGAACAGGTCGCGTCCGGATTCCCGCGCCTTCGACTGATCGACGAGATAGGAGATCCACGAGGGCAGATAGGAGTACTGGATCGCGACCGTCGCGACGTCGCCGCCGGTGAGGTACTCGACGGAGTCCACCAGGGCCGGGTCCACCCAGCCGCTCCCCGTCGTCGTCACGACGACCAGGTTGCTCCGCTCGAATCCTCCTGCCCGGGTGAGGTCCTCGACAGCGAGGGACGCGCGATCCTCGGTGTCGTCCGCCGATGCCAGGCCGGCGTAGATCCGGATCGGTTCGAGGGCAGGACCTTCGGTGAACTCACCGAGTTGTTCGGTGGTCGGCCCCTGCCCGACGAAGATCCGCCCCTGCCACCCGAGAGAATCCCACGGAACGACCGAATCCGGTCCACCGGAGCGGAGTGCGGTCGTCGGTTGCTGCACACCTTCCTCGGTTCTCGTGTCCCGCGCCGAGAACGCCGCATTGGCGGCGTCGATGAAGCCGGCGAGGAGCACTCCGGAGACGATCGCGTACACGAGTCCCGCGACGAGAACCCACCCCACGACGTTCGCGGCCCGCTGCCCGATCCACCGGTCGAGTGTCCGTGCCGCCCAGTGGTACAGGGCGCGGATACCACGTCCGATCGCCAGCAGCACAGCGAACATCACGACCGCGACGAGCGGGGAGAGAACCGCAAGTGCCAGGTTGTACTCGGAAACCCCCATCAGAGTACGGATCTCGTGCTGCCAGTACTGGCCGAGCCCGAAGAAGACCGCGAAGAGGACCGCCCCGCAGGCGCCGAAGATCCACCACGACGCAGCCTTGGGAGACCGAGGAGGCCGGTCGGCGAAGGCGCGCCACACGAACGCGAGGAGCACGCCGAGGCCGTATCCGATCGCGGCAGCGATCCCGCAGATCATCCCCTGCAGGATCCCGCCGCGCGGAAGCAACGACGGGGTGAACGACAGGCACGCGAAAAGCACTGCACCCCAACACCCGGGAAGTGTGAGGTGCAGTGCCCACCGCCGTGCCCGCGATCGGGGAACTTCGGTCGCGACGTTCGCGCCCGGATCACCCCGGACGTTGCGGCCGTTTTCTTGCACGGTCGCGTCAGTAGTAGTCGGAGCGTGGCTGCCAGGTCGAGATCGCCCAGATCACGACCGCGTCCAACGCGATGATCAGGATCGACCACCACGGGTAGTACGGCAACCACAGGAAGTTCGCGATGATCGACAACGCGGCGATGATGATGGCCGTGACGCGAGCCCACGTGGCACCGCTCATCAACGCGAGACCGGCGACCAGCATCACGACACCGAGGACGATGTGAATCCATCCCCACGTGGTGAAGTCGAACTTGAACGTGTATTCCACGCCCCGCACGAACACTTCGTCCTCGGCCACCGCAGCGATGCCCTGGAAGATCTGGACGATGCCGACAGTTGCCAGGATGATCGCTGCTCCGATCGAGGTGCCTGCGGCGATGCCCTGTTTGACACTGACCCCGCCCCGGTCGGGGCGTACATCCTGTGACATGACAATCCTCTCGTGTACGAAGGAGACATCGACCGTGCGCCGATCCTCGCGAGGAACGGTCACGGTCCGATTCTCAGGAACAAGGGTGCCTGCGGGTTATGCTGCCACCCTTACACTTTCGACCGCCGGCTCCTCGACGCGACGAGGCGTCGAACGCACGAGCCGACCACGGGAGGACTCCGTCCGCAGCGCCCTCCCCGCGACGACGATTCACGCGATGGGCACGCCGTCACGTCCGGTCGTGGCGTTGCCGAGCGCCTGCGCCTTGAGGTGTTCGTACTCCGCGGGCGTGATCGCACCGGAGTCGAGCAGGGCCTTGGCATCGGCGATCTGTTGAGCCGGGGATTTCCCGACCGCCACGGTCCGGATGTATTCGTCGGTGGCCTGCTTCGCCTCGGCCTGGGCCTGTTGTGCCCGCAGAGCCATTCCCCGACCGCGAACGATCAGGTAGACCAGCGCTGTCAGGTACGGAAGGAGCACCAGACCGATGACCCACATCGCTTTGACCCAACCGGACACGGAGTGATCCCGGAAGAGGTCGACGATGATTTGGAACAGGACGATCAGGTATGCCACGAAGGCGAATACGACGACGGTGTACCACACGTAGTCCCAGAATGAATCCATAGCCGAACCTCCTCGGCCGAACCGATGGCGGGACGATGCCCCCATGAAACCACCGGAGAATGAAGACCTCGAATCCTGCTTCCCCCTGCGGTGTGCCGCTACGGCACTGCCACTACTCGCGGCCCCCCGGTCCACTCATCGATACCGGCGTCGAATCGTGACGACTGTCCGATTCGGGCTTCGGCAGGTCCATCTTCAGTCATGACGACCTCCGTCCCTCTGATCGGGGAGGGCCGGATATACCATACGCCCGTCCATGGGTGGAGGACATCGGTTTGCGCAATCGGCGCGATTCGGCACCGGCTCGAGTCGGTCAGGAGTACACCGCGCGGGGGGTCCAGGTCGCGATCGCCCAGATGACCACTACATCGAGGGCGATGATCGCAAGCGCCCACCCCGGGTAGTAGGGAAGCCACATGAAATTCACCAGGATCGACAGCGCGGCGATGACCATTGCGGAGACGCGCGCCCATGTCGCCCCGGAAATCAACGCGATGCCCACGATCACCATCACGACACCGACAACGATGTGGACCCACCCCCACGTGGTGAGATCGAACGTGAACAGATACTCCTGGCCGGCGACGAAGACTTCGTCCTCGGCGACCGCAGCAATCCCCTGCAACAGTTGCAGAGCACCGATCAAGGTCATGATGATTGCGGCACCGACCGACGTTCCCGCGGCGAGACCCTGCTTGACCGACATTTCCTCCCGCTCGGCATGCACATTGCGTGACATGATGCTCCTTCCGGATGACCCGACATCTCGAGTGTGCGCTTCGTCGGAATTCTCCAATGGAGGTTCAGGTTTTCCGCCGGCAATCGCACCCAGAACTCGTTCAGGACACGAGCAGCGCGAGCCAGCCGAACGGCACACCGGCCAGGAACCCGGCGGCGAGCCAGCGCAGTACCTGCACCCGGAGCCACGACCACACGGTCGGCGCGACTCCCGCGACCGTCACGACATTGACGACGACGGCGAGGGCCGGATGGATCCGGCCGAGCACCTGCCCGCAGGCGACGACGGTGATGACGGTGGCGACGAAGGATAAAGCCGTCAGCGTGAGCCCCGTCGCCCAGGGAGTGGGCGCGGGACCGCGAGCCTGGCTCATCGCGGAAGCCGCACCCGCTCGTAGAACGCCATCGCAGCCGCGGTGGCCACGTTCAGCGAATCCGTGCCGACAGCCATGGGAATCCGGGCACGCACGTCGGTCGCCCGCATCGCATGTTCGGTCAGGCCCGGCCCCTCGGCGCCGAGCAGGAGCGCGACTTTTTCCCCCGTCATCGCTTCGGCGAGCGGGATCGCCCGTGGGTCCGGGGTCAGGGAGATCAGTTGGAATCCTCTGCTGCGCAACAGATCCAGGTCGTACGGCCACCGGTCGACGTGCGCGAAGGGGACCCGGAGGACGTGCCCCATCGACACGCGCACCGCACGCCGGTACAGAGCGTCGGCGCATCCTTTCCCGAAGAGCACACCGTCGACGCCGAGTCCGGCGGCGTTGCGGAACATCGAGCCGACGTTCTCGTGGTCGTTGACCCCTTCGAGCACCGCGACCGTGGTCGCCTTGTCGAGGACGTCGTCGAGCGAGAGCGGTTCGGGCCGGTGCGCGACGGCGAGCACCCCGCGGTTGAGGTGGAAGCCGACGACCTCCGCCATGGTCGCCGCATCGGTGCGGTAGAACGGCACGTCGACGTCACGCAGGTCGTCGGCGAGTTCGTCCAGCCGCCGACTCACCCCGAGCAGGCTCGTCGCAGCGAACCGGGAGTCGAGCATGCGCTGGACCACCAGCACACCCTCTGCGATCACCAGACCCTTGCCACCGGGAAGGTCGGGCCGACGGTCCGCGGAGTTGAGATCGCGGAAGTCGTCCACCCGGGGGTCGGAAGGATCGTCGATGTCGATGACGTGAACCACCGGGTCATTCTCCCAGCGGCCCTGCACCCTCCCACACCGGGTCGGTCGTCACGACCGCGGTGCGGTCAGTCGTCATCGACCGCGGTGCGGTCAGTCGTCATCGACCGCGGTGCGGTCAGTCGTCTTCAGCGACGAGCGCCGTGAGGATTCCGACGGCGTCGCGCAATGTGGCGAGCGAGTCGGGATCGAGTTTGTCGAGCCGTTCGGTCAGCCACACTTCGCGTGCCTGCGCCTCGTCGGCGAGCAATTCCCTCCCGGCTTCGGACAGCGTCACGATGATCTGTCGTCCGTCCGTCGGGTGCGGCGTCCGCTCGACGAGACCGAGTTCGTGCAGAGACGCGATGACCCTGGTCATCGAGGGTGGTTGGACGCGTTCGCGCGCTGCCAGTGCCCCCGGGGTCATCGCACCTTCCTGCGCGAGGGTGGCCATTGCCGAGATCTGGGTCAGAGAAACTCGGGAATCGGTGCGTCTCCCCCGCAGATGACGCGTCAGACGCACAACGGCGAGTGAGAGGTCACCGGCGAGTGCGCGTGTATCCGAGATCATGGCGTGCAGAATACGTCACATCGCCCGAAACACGCGTCGGCTGCCTAGGTGAGCAGTTCCGTGAGCGGATCGACCGAGAAGTACAGGGCGAACAGCACTGCGACGATCCACATCAGCGGATGGATGGTGCGGATTTTGCCGCTCGCGGCGTGCAGGATCACCCAGGTGATGAAGCCGACGCCGATGCCGTTGGCGATCGAGTAGGTGAACGGCATGACCATGATGGTCAGGAAGGCCGGCAGCGCCACAGCGAACACCGAGAAGTCGATGTCGCGGACCTGGCCGATCATCAGGGCACCGACCACGACGAGAGCCGGAGCGGCCGCTTCGATCGGGACCACCTCGTACAGCGGGGTCAGGAACATCGCGAGCAGGAACATCACACCGGTGACCACGTTGGCCAGGCCCGTGCGGGCTCCTTCCGCGATACCCGAGGCCGATTCGACGAACACCGTGTTCGACGAGGCGGAAGCGCCACCACCGACGATGGCGCCGGTGCCCTCGACGACGAGGGCCTTGCCGATGCCGGGCAGGGTGCCGTTCTTGTCGGCCAGGCCGGCTTCCTTGCCGAGGCCGGTCATGGTGCCCATGGCGTCGAAGAAGTTCGCGAGGACGAGCGTGAACACGAGCAGGGTCGCGGCGATCACGCCGATGCGGGTGAACGCGCCGAACAGGTCGACGTTGCCGACGAGGCTCAGGTTCGGGATGCCGAAGAAGGAGTCGGGGGCGTCGGGGGTGCTGAGATTCCAGCCCTTGGGGTTGGTGCCCAGCGACGGGCCGACGTCGGCGATGGCCTCGATGATCATCGACAGGATCGTCGTGGCGACGATGCCGATCAGCAGTCCGCCGCGCACCTTGCGTGCGACGAGCACACCCATGAGCAGCACACCGACGACGAAGACGAAGGTCGGCCACGACGCGATGGAGCCGTCGATGCCCAGGCCGACAGGGACGGTGGTGCCGGCGGCGTCGGGGATGCGGCGGGCGAAGCCGGCGTCGACGAGGCCGATCATGGCGATGAAGGCGCCGATACCGGCAGCGATGGCGGCCTTGAGTTCTGCCGGGATCGCGTTGAAGACCGCGGTGCGGAAACCGGTCAGGGCCAGCACGACGATGATGATGCCGTCGATGACCACCAGGCCCATCGCTTCGGGCCAGGTGACCTGCGGCGCGATGGTCACCGCCAGCAGGCTGTTGATGCCGAGGCCGGCGGCGATGGCGAACGGATAGTTGGCGACCACACCGAAGACGATGCTCATGAAGCCGGCGACCAGCGCGGTGACGGCGGCGACCTGGTTGATGGGCAGGATGTTGCCCATCACGTCGATCTTCGCGCTCGCGTCCTCGGCGGAGAAGCTACCGAGGATCAGCGGGTTGAGGACCACGATGTACGACATCGCGAAGAACGTGACGATGCCGCCACGCACCTCTCGGGACACGGTGGAACCGCGTTCGGTGATCTTGAAATAGGTGTCCAGGAAGGACGTTCGCTTGGAGTCGGTGCCTACGGCCATGTCCACAAATCCGCTCGTCGAGTACGGGGCGTCGCAACGGGAACCGATTATTGCAGCGCGAAGGAACTAATCTGCAAACCGTGGAACCCGCCCAGCTCGTCGCAGCCCGCATCCGACGCCTCGCCGACCCTCGCCCCGCGCTTGCCGTGGGAACCGGTCTGTGGGTGGTGGCGACCGTCGTCGTGGCGGTGGTGGGCGGCGAACTCCGGGACGATGTGCTTCCGGTCTGCGTGGCGGGAATCGTGGTGGGGCTGCTGGGAACTGCGCTCTTCCTGTTGCAGCGTCGCGCCGCCCGACGCGGTGACCGGGGTGCCCAGGCGGGGCTGGACTGACCCTCACCCACGGCCGTCCGCGACAAGCCCACAGCGGTGTCAGCGACGGATCCGCACCCGAGTGATCAACCACACCCACAGCAGGGCCCATGTGATCCCGAAGATCCAGCCTGCGACGACATCGGTGAACCAGTGCGCCGCGAGGTAGACGCGAGAGAGCCCGATCACGAGGGTGTAACCGGCGAGCGCGATCGTCGCGGCGGTCCGGCGGCGATCGCCGCGCGGCCACGTGCGCACGACGACCGCGACGAGCACCGTGGCCAGAACTGCGCTGGTCATCGCGTGTCCGGACGGGAACGACTCGGTGCGCAGGGCCAGGAGCCGTTCGGGTTCCGGTGGCCGGACACGGCCGAACAGATTTTTGAGCAACACCATCAACGGCCAGCCCGTGAGGACCGCTCCGGCGACGAGGACGGCGTCGGACAGACGATCGGCCCGCACCAGCAGCAGCGTCGTCGCCGCGGCGATCAGGCTCGTCGCGACTCCCCCGCCCGTGTGGGTGAGTGCGGTCACCGCGGTGGTCAGCCACGGCTCGCGGAGCGACACCATCCAGTCGAGCACCGCGGCATCGAGCGTCACGGTTCGGTTCTCACGTCCGGAGCCGTGAGCGCGGTGAGTGCCGCGGCCAGGCCGATCGGTGTGCTGTGGACGGTGCCGGCCGCGTCGACCCACCACGGGACCTCGACCTCACCGGTCAGGGCTCCGGAGCAGCGGAGGACGAGTCGGTCGTGCAGCGCAAGTACGCCGCGCGGAAGCGGCACCCCGGCGACGATTCCGGCCAGGACCGCGGCCGGTTCGCGCTCCCACGTCGAACTCCTCCCCTGCTCGACGGGTTCGGCGTCGACCACCGCGGACGCCACGGCGATGTCGAGCACGTCCGCGAGCGCGTGGGCGGTTCCCCTGCCGCCGGTGACGAGGCGGTCGTGCGGGATCGCGGCCGCGAACCACGGACGGTCGGGTACGAGAGCGTCGGCTGCGTCGACGACGACACCCGACAGGCTGCGCACCCCGTCGGGCAGAGTGACCGACTCGGGATCGAGACCACCCGACGAGAACGCCGCGGCGAGCGCGTCGTGCGCGGCGACGATCGCGGCCGGCCCCGGCGACCTGCTGTCGTCCGGGAGCCGGTCGAGCAGTGTCTGTGCCAGTTCGATGTCGTCGATCCGCGTTCCGGCGAGGGCGCTGCGGAAGGCCGATGCGTCGGGGTGGGTACAGGGATCGAGCAGACCTTCGAAGAGGGTGTCGTCGGCGAACCGGTAGTGGCCCAGAGGCCGGCCGTCGAGCGACGCGCGGGTGCGCAGATACCACGCCGTATATCCGGCGGGGTCGGCGATCGCTTCGGCCGTCGCGGGCTCGGCGGCCAGCAGGGTCAACGCCCGCGACCAGCGGCGATCGTCGACGAGATCGAGGTCGCGCACCGCGACGAGCACCTCGGGATCGTCGTCGAGCCGCTCCCACCACAGGTGTTCGTCGGGCAGATCGTGGTCGGGGCCGGTCGGCAGTTCCGCACGCAGGACCGTGAATCCCCAGCCCACACCGATCGCCCGCAGGGCGTCGGCCCCGTACCGGTCGACGACGGACGGGTCGACGGTGCCGAAGGGCGCGTCCTCGACGAGTACTTCTGCGAGCGGTGCACCGGGAAGCAGGAGTTCGTCGGCGGGGACGAGGTCGCCGTGGGTGTCGGGCAGCAGCAGTGCCCCGAGTTCGCGGGGCACGGCCGCGGGCGACACGAGCGGCACCAGTCGCAGCACGACGTCGGCGAGCTCACCGGCCGGGAGGTCGCCCTCCGGGTGGAGGTCGTCGGGATCGGTGTCCTCGACGGCCGCGACGAGCGCCGGGTCGGCGAGCAGGTCCTCGACCGTCACGGTGCCGGCTCCGAGCCGGGCGAGCAGCGGATGCGCGGCCTCGGGATGGACGAGACGCACCCAGGGCATGGACACCGGGCCGATATCCTGCAGTTGCGTTGCGAGAACGGCCGTACGCGGGCCGGTCACGGTCCGTCCGTCCGACAGCGGAACCGGCAGCGATGCGAGTTCCTCGGCCGCGACCGCGTCGACGACGAGCGGAGTGAGCGCCTCGTACAGGCGGTTCCACCACTTCGGATCGCGTTCGTGCCCGGAGAGCAGTTCGGCCAGTCGCGCGAGCCCGAGCCGGTGCACGCCGACGGCGGACAGCGCGGACGCATGTCGCGGCCCGCACAACTCGGGGATCACGAGCCCCGGGACCACCTCGCCGAGGACGTCGGCGAGGTCGTCGGTGAGACCGGGAAGTGCGACGGCCCGGTCGGGCACCAGATCGGCGCTGCGGTCGGCGGCGGGAAGCCACGCGCCGGCAGCCAACTCGTCGAGGATCGCCTCGCGGATGCGTTCGTCGACCTCGCTGCGCGCGAAACCCGGCAGGGGCACGAGGTCGAGTCGCTGCTCGGCGGGCAGAGCCGCGACGAACCGCGCGTATCCGCGGGCGACGTTCTCGACGTGGGCTCCGGGAAGCACGCGCCTCCGGTCGGGTTGCATCTCGACGTCGGCGACGACGATCGCGGGAAGTGACAGCTCCTCGTCGGAGCGGGTGGGGGCACGCAGGACATCGCTGCGGACCGGGTCGACCCGCCCGTCGACGACGGGCACCAGCCATCGCGCCGACGCTCCGGTGAACTCCCACCAGGTGCGATCGCCGATCCGCACCTCCGACAGGCCGCTGTCGAGTTCGCGCCGGTGACGGGTGAATTCGTCGTCGGCGACGAGGACGGTGTGCAAGCCCGGGAGTTCGAGCAGAATGTCGTGGGCCTCGGATCGGAAGGCGTCGAGCAGTGCGACCGGGTCCACCCCGGGGCGCAGGGTCAGCACGACCTCGGTGTCGCTGCCGGTCGCCGGCGGGGCCTCCGTCGGCCACACGAGGCGCAGCGCCGGGACACCCGACTCCGGCTCGGGCAGGTTCCGCTCGGCCAGCACCGCGCGGGTGCGCTCGGCCGAGAAGTGGAGCGAACCGGTGCGCGAACGCACCTCGATGTCGTCGGAGACCGACAGCACCGCCGTGAAGCCGACACCGAACCGCCCCACGGTGGATCCGGCGCCGGTCTTGTTCGACGAGCGCAGTGCGGTCAGCGCGTGGACACCGCCCTCGTGGAGCGGCTCACCGATGTTCGCGACGTGGAGACGGCCGTCGGCGAACCAGACACGCAGCTCACCCGGTACATCGGCACGCGCGGCGGCGTCGGCGGCGTTCTGGGCGAGCTCGGTCAACACGCGGTCGCGGTAACCCGCGCGGACATGATCGGCCTCGGTCGCCGCGTCCTCGCGCAGACGGGTGGGCGACGACGACCAGGCCGCGAGGATCCCTTCGCGTAACGCCGCGGTCCCGAACGGATCCGCGGGGTCCGGCCGGGTCACGTCAGTCGGTCTGTTCCGACTCGGACGGGGACGGCTCGGGGGCAGACGACTCGGGGGCGAGCTCGTCCGTGGAATCGGTCGGCGTGGACTCGGTGCTCACGACCTCGGTACTCACGACCTCGGTGCTCACGACCTCGGTGGTCGCGGACTCCGCAGGCGCCGAGCCGGCCGGTCCGACCTCGACGACCTCCACTGCCGAATCGTCGAACGCCTCGTAGATCGGCGAACCGGCGCCGGTGGGCAGGGTCGTGTCGGAATGCGCGCCGCATCCGTACTCGGCGTGCACGACGTGACCGTCGGCGGCGAACTCGTTGCCGCAGACGCCGAAGGCCGCACGCAGCGATCCGGCGAGCGGAAGATAGAAACCACACAGGCGGCACGAGGACGGAGCGGCCTTCGCCATCTCCGAGTCGGGACCGTATTCGCTGTCGAACCAGCGCTGCGCTGCCTCGAGGCGACCTTCCAGACTCATGACCTGCTTGCGGCCCAGCCCGATCTCGAGGGCGGTCTCATCGACCTCGGGGTCGCCGGACAGCATGTAGCCGGGAACCAGGCGCACGTCGTCGGGAGCGGGAGCCAGCAGGTCGCCGGGACCCAGATCGCCGGGACGGATCCGCTCGCTCCACGGCACCCACGCGGGGGCGACGAGCGCGTCGGGACCGGGCAGGAGCACGAGTTCGCTCACAGTCACCCGATCCGAATCCGGGGCGGCGGCCACGACGACGGCCCACTGCCAACCGCGGTAACCCGGCAGCTCCGAGGCGAAACGATGGGTGGCCGAGCACTCGTCCTCGCGCGTCACGCCCAGATAGGCGCCGACTCCACCGTCTCCGAGTTCGTCGAGTGCGGCCCGAGCGAGGTCGACGGCGTCGGCGAGCACGGAACGCACCGCCGGATCGACCACGGGGTTCGTTCCTCGGGAAGTGGAAGCAGAGGCAACACTCACGACCCCCATTCTGCCTGACCTGTCTGCTCCGGCGCCTGCGGGTCGCGGAAGGTCGTACAGGCACCGCTCACACGCGAGGTGCAGGATGGGCGCGTGCCCCGTCTTCTCCTCTCGGCCGCGGTCGCGACGGTCGTCTGCGTCACCACCGCCGGATGCGGCGACGATCTCGTCGCCGAACCCGGTCCACCCGCCACCGAACTCGGTGTGGAAGTCGTCGCCACGCACCCCCACGATCCGGAGGCGTTCACCCAGGGCCTCGAGATCGACGAGGGCGAACTGCTCGAAGGCACCGGCCGGGCCGGGCGCTCGTGGGTGTCGGCCCGAGAGGTCGACCTCGACGGCGGGACCGTCACCCTCGCCGAGACCGAGCGCACCCGCGAACCCGTCCTCGACGACCTCTTCGGTGAGGGCATCACCGTGGTCGGCGACGAGGTGTGGCAGCTGACCTGGAAGGACGGCACGGCCGTCCTCCGCGATCGCGACACCCTGCTCGAGAAGCGCCGGGTCGACTACGACGGCGAGGGCTGGGGGCTGTGCGCGCAACCCGGCCGTCTGGTGATGAGCGACGGCTCGGCCGAGCTGATCTTCCGCGACCCCGTCACCTTCGACGAACTCGGGCGCGTCACCGTGCACCGGGACGGACGTGCCGTGTCGAAGCTCAACGAACTCGAGTGCGCCGAGGACGGCAGGGTCTGGGCGAACGTGTGGCAGACGGACGAGATCGTGCTGATCGATCCGGCCTCGGGCCGTGTGGAGGCCCGGGTCGACGCGGCTCCGCTGCGTGATCGGCTGCCCGCGGGAGCCGATGTGGACGTCCTCAACGGCATCGCACGGATCCCCGGGACCGATCGGTTCCTGGTGACGGGCAAGTACTGGCCGACGCTGTTCGAAGTGCGTTTCGTGGAGTGATCCGGGTGGCATACCGATCGCGGCACGCGTCACTCGGGCCACGTGCCGCCCTTGTGTTACAGCCGCTATCGCGTGGGGAAGAATCGAAGACGTGACCGAACCGGACGAGCGACCCGCCCCCGAGGGAGCGGACGGCCGTGTCCCGGGTTCGCAGCATCCGGGGTACAGCAACTATCCGCCTCCGCGCCGCGTCTCGGGCCGTCGCACTCCCCTGCCGCCCCTGCATCCCGTCGACCATCCGCGCCGACCGCCGGGTGCGTCGGCGGCCGGTCGGGCGGAGTCCTCGTCCGAGACCGACTCACCGCGCGCTCCGCGCATGCCGCGGAAACTGACGGTGACGCGGGTCGCGGCCCTGCGCAGCCGCGAACTCACCTCGAAGGGCATCGCGACCTTCCGCCGAGCGGCCACGGCCGACGGCGCCGACAAGTCGGGCCTGACGGCGCTCACCTACGCGACGATGGCGAACTTCGCCTCCGACGCGGCCATCGCCGTCGCGCTCGCGAACACCCTGTTCTTCTCGGCGGCCACCGGTGAGGACAGGACGAAGGTCGCGTTGTATCTGCTCATCACGATCGCGCCGTTCGCGATCATCGCCCCGCTCATCGGGCCGCTGCTCGACAGGTTGCAGCACGGTCGTCGCGTCGCGCTGGCGACGTCCTTCGCGCTGCGCACGGTGCTCGCGGTAGTGCTGGTGTTCAACTTCGACAGCTGGCTGTTGTATCCGGCGGCGCTCGGCATGATGGTGCTGAGCAAATCGTTCGCGGTGCTCAAATCCGCGGTGACACCCAGAGTCCTGCCACCGGAGATCGATCTGGTGCGGGTGAACTCCCGGTTGACGGTCTTCGGCCTGGTCGGCGGCACGATCGGTGCCGGCGCGATCGCGGCGGCCGCGGCATGGGCATTCGGTTCGTCGGGCGCACTGTGGCTGTGCGCCGGGATTACCGCATTCGGCGCCTATCTGAGCATGCGTATCCCCGCCTGGGTCGAGGTCACCGAGGGCGAGGTGCCGGCGACGCTGTCGTACCACCGCTCCGACGCGCGCACCGAGGTGCTGAACGCCGACACCGTGACCGAGGTGATCGTCACCAAGTCCGGGAAACGGAAGCAGCCGCTGGGACGGGCGGTGGTGACCGGACTGTGGGGCAACGGCACGATCCGCATCCTCACCGGCTTCCTGACCTTGTTCATGGCGTTCGTCGCGAAGAACACCACCGGACAGGATCCGCTCATGCAGGCCGCGATGCTCGGTGGTGTCGGTGCCGCCGCCGCGGTCGGCAACTTCGCGGGCAACGCGACCGGAGCGCGACTCGCGCTCGGACGGCCCGCTCTCATCGTCGTGCGGTGCACCGCCGCGGTCGTCGTCGTGTCCGCCGTCGTCGCTGCGACCGGCAACGTCCTGGCCGCCGCGCTGGCGGCGCTCGTGGCGGCGTGCGCCAGCGCGCTGGCCAAGGTCTCGCTCGACGCATCGCTCCAGCAGGACCTTCCCGAGGAGTCCATCGCGTCCGGATTCGGCAGGTCCGAGACGGTTCTCCAGCTCAGCTGGGTGTTCGGCGGAGCGATGGGTGTGCTGTTGCCGACCGAACTGTGGCTCGGGTTCGCTGTGGTCTCCGTCGTGCTGGTTCTCGGATTCGCGCAGACGGTGCTGACATACCGTGGGGGGACATTGCTGCCGGGATTCGGCGGCCGTCGACCCGAACGCGTCTCCACCGAGACGGCTGCCGGGCGGAGGCGCGCCGGTGGATCCCCCACCGAAGATTGGAACAGTTGAGTTGCAGGCCCGGACGAAGAAGATTCTCGCGCTGCTGCTGGTGGCCCTGGTGGTCGTGGTAGCGGGAGTCGCCGCCACGGTGTGGAAACTGGTCGATTCGGCCGAGCCCACGCTCCCCACCATCACCGCGTACGCACGGGGAAAGACCGTGACGGTCGATCCCGCGCAGCACTGCAATCTCTATCTCGAGGACTGCGTGGAGAACCCGATCGGTCAGCTCGACGTGCCGGCCGGCTACCCGCTGCAGCTGTCGCTTCCGAACGAGATCGCCGATGCTCCGTGGCGCATCCTCACCGTCTACGGCGACACGCAGACCGGGCAGACCTACATCGACGGCGCGATGTTCGAGGCCGGTGCACGCCGCACCCTCACCGTGGAGAGCTCCCCGGAGCTGCAGTTGCTCGGAGTGGAGATCCAGCTGCCGTCGGCCGTCGTCGACGAGGCCGGTGAACCGATCGCGCACGCCGTGTGGGCCGTCAAGACGTTCTGAGTCCCGACCCCGCATACGACGACGGGCCGTCCTCGCACACGGCGAGGACGGCCCGTCGTGGTTCGTCCCTAGTGATCGAGCTCGCGCGCGATCGCCCGCATGACCTCGGAGATGCGCTGCCCGGTCTTGCGGTCGGGGTAACGCCCGCGCCGCAGATCGGGCTGGACCGCTGCTTCGAGCAACTTGATCATGTCCTCGACCATGCCGTGCAGTTCGTCCGGCGCGCGGCGTTTCTGCTGGGCGGGAGCCTCGCGGCGACCCTGCCGCAACGTGGGCTGCTCGAGGAGCTCGACCTTCAGCGCCTGCGGACCCCGACGGCCCACCGCCATACCGAACTCGACGCGCTGACCGGGCTTGAGCGCTTCCACTCCCTCCGGCAGTGCCGAGGCGCGGACGTAGACGTCCTCACCCTCGTCCTGGGACAGGAAGCCGAAGCCCTTCTCGACGTCGTACCACTTCACCTTGCCGGTCGGCACCGCGCTCACCTGCTCCTCGAAAGCTGTGCCCCACAGCGGGGCAACCCGTTTACCATGCAAAACAACGCGCCCCGGCTCGGTCGAGCGGGACGCGTAGACACCTGTCAGTGTACCCGCAGAGGTGGGTCCGCCCCCGAATCGTCTTCCCGCTCCCGGACGTCACCGTCCGTCCTTGCGGCGACTACCGTGGTCACGTGGGTACTTCATCTTCGGATTCGTCTGCCGCCCCGCGTAACGGCCTCCTGAAGGCCGCGATCGCCTGCTTCGTCGTCGGTGTGGTGGCGGTCGTCGCCATCTTCCTCATTCCGGCGGTCACCGACGGCACGCCCGGACTCGCGCTGTATCTGTTGACCCTCGCATGGCCGTTGGGTTTCGCCCTCGCCATCGCCTTCGCGCTGCGCTCGGGCCGGCGCGCTCGGAACGGAGACCGGACATGAGGATCCTGCTCAACATCATCTGGTTGATCTTCGGCGGGCTGTGGCTCGCGCTCGGCTACTTCGCGGCAGGTCTGATCTGCTGCATCCTCATCATCACCATCCCGTTCGGCATCGCGTCGTTCCGGATCGGTATCTACGCGCTCTGGCCGTTCGGCAAGACGACGGTCGACAAGCCGACGGCCGGCACCATGTCGCTGATCGGCAACGTCATCTGGATCCTGGTGGCCGGTATCTGGCTGGCCCTCGGCCACATCGCCACCGCGCTCGCCATGGCCGTCACGATCATCGGCATCCCGCTCGCCGTCGCCAACCTGAAGATGATCCCGATCTCCCTGATGCCCCTGGGGAAGGAGATCGTTCATGTGGATGCCCGCCCGAGTTACATGTGATCTTTCTCACATAACGAGCCGATAACGAGCAGGACTCGAAACGAAATTTCGGGTACCCGGACCCCACTACCTGGGACTTCATTCCCCGGTACGCGCCACACACGTCTGTCGCCACACGAATCGGCGCGTTATCAATTGGTGACACTTCGCCCTCGGAACCGTTACCGTCATGTCCGGTCGAACCGCCTGGCTCGACCGGTCCGGAACCGCCGCGCCAAATTCCTGTCCCGTGGTTCCGGAAGTCCCGACGAACGATCCACAGGGGACAGGAAACGGGGGACCCACCGGTCTCCCAGGAACCGATCGGCCCACAGCCGGACGGTGTCCAGGAGGCCCGGGCCGACGCAAGTGCGACGGTCCTCGGGGTGAAGCCGAAGGCGCTCCCAACGGAGCGACACGGCCGGGCGACCTCTTCAGCCCGAACCCGACAGCTGACCTCGTAGGTGCGTACGGAGAGGAACACGGAACCGACATGAGCGGACGCCATCGCAAGCCCACCAATACCGGTCGTACCGTCGCGAAGTTCGCGCTGACGGGCGCAGTCCTCGGCGTCACGGGTGTCGCGTTCAGCGGCACGGCCGCTGCCGCCCCCGACTCCGACTGGGACCGCCTCGCACAGTGCGAGTCCGGCGGCAACTGGGGAATCAACACCGGCAACGGCTACCACGGTGGCCTGCAGTTCTCGCCGAGCACCTGGAACGCCTACGGCGGCCAGGAATACGCCGCCTCGGCCAGCCAGGCCAGCCGCGAGCAGCAGATCGCCGTCGCCGAGCGTGTCCTCGCCGGCCAGGGCTGGGGCGCATGGCCCTCCTGCTCGTCGAGCCTCGGCCTGTCGAGCGCGCCCACGCAGCGCTCCGTCGACGCAGCGCCCGCCGAGACCCCTGCGCCGGCCATCCAGAACGCTGTCCCGCAGCTTCCGGAGACCCCCGCTGTCCCCGCCGAGGTCCAGGGCATCCTGGCCGGCTTCGAGCAGGGCGTCACCGCACTCCAGGACGCCGGTGTCGAGCTCGACCCGAACATCCTGGACGCCGTTCGCGCGGTGCTCCCGCAGTAACACCCCGAACATCCCGGAAGGGCCTCGCACCGTTCACGGTGCGAGGCCCTTCCGCATATGCGGACGACCTTCGTTCATCCCTCACACACGACGACGCCCGGCCCCCACGAAGGGACCGGGCGCCGTACGGAAGAGTCTGTTCGGTGATCCGCGATCGGATCAGCGGTTGATCACCGTCTTCGGATGCGTGTAGGGCAGGTCCTCGACCGGCAACGGGAACACGGTGTCCTCACCGTACGGGGAGAGCGGACCGGAACGCGTGGACGACAGTTCGGTGACAGCGTGCTCACCGTCGGCCAGCTCGGGCCATCCGTGGTCGACGTAATGCTTTTTCGAAGAGGTAGCCATGCGCTCATTTTGGCAGGTGAGTTCGGGGCCTGCTACCGCAGGTCTCTAATCTGGAGGGGATGTCCCCGACCACGCCCGCTCCCGACACCGCCTCGGACTCCCTCGCCCGCTGGCTGGCAGGTCGACGCGACACGGATCTGGCCGCCACGCTGCGCGCCCGTCCGGATCTCGTAGTGCCGCCACCGGCGAGCATGAACGTGCTCGCGAGCCGGGCTCAGCAACGCGCCTCGGTGTTCCGTGCGGCCGACGAACTCGACACCGCCGCCTTCGGGATCATCGAGGTGCTGGCCCGTCTCGGAGCGGTGGACACCCCCGTCTCCCGCGCCGCCGTGCTCGACGAGGTCTCCGGCCGCATCAGCGCGAGGAATCTCGACCGGATCCTGTCCACCCTGCGCTCGCTGCTGCTCGTGTGGGGGTCCACCGACGAACTGCGTCTCGTCGCCGCCGCCGTGGACGCCGTTCCGTGGCGCGTCGGACGCACCGGCGACGTCACCGGACCGTCCCGGCAGGAGCTCGACGACCTCCTCGCGGCTCTTCCGCCCGAGCAGCGCAGCATCCTCGACACCCTGTCGCGTACGTCCCCGATCGGTCGGACCCGCGACGCCGCACCGGACACCCCCGCCGACCGGCCCGTGCAGAAACTGCTCGCCGCCGGACTGCTCTTCCGCATCGACGACGAGACCGTCGAACTCCCCCACCGGGTGGGCCAGGCACTGCGCGACGACGCTCCCTTCGATCCGGCGGCGCTCGCTCCCCCGCGCGCACCGAAACCCACCCGATCGACCGCCGACGTCAATGCGACCGCCGGCGGCGCCGCCCTCGAACTGCTGCGGCACTGCGAAGACGTTCTCGACACCCTCGGTGCGCAAGCCGCCCCCGTCCTCAAGGCCGGTGGGCTCGGTGTCCGCGAACTGCATCGCATCGGGAAGGCGGTCGGACTCGACGACGACGAGACGGCGCTCGTCGTCGAGGTCCTCGCGGGTGCCGGTCTGATCGCGCGGGGCCTCCCCGATCCGCCGACACCGGGGGACGACGATCACTGGGCACCGACCACCGCCACCGACGCGTGGCTCGCGTCCTCCCCCGCCTACCGCTGGGCCGTGCTCGCCGGTGCCTGGCTCGATCTGCCGCGCCGGCCCTGGCTGATCGGCCGGCGCGACCAGAACGACAAGCCGGTCGCCGCGCTGTCCGACGAGGTGAAGTCCCCTACTGCCGCCCGCGACCGACGGTTGCTGCTCGACGCCCTCTCCGACGTGCCGGCGGCGGGCACGGACGTCGCCGACCTGCGTACCGCTGCGGCGTGGCGTCGTCCTCGCTGGGCGAGTCGCTTCGACACGACGAGCGTCGTGGAGACCGTGCGCGAGGCGACGACACTCGGTCTCGTCGCGCACGGCATGCTCGCGTCGCCGGGCAAGGCGCTGCTGCACGGCGGCGACGCCGAGGCCGAGATGGCAGCGGTGCTCCCCGAACCCGTCGACTACGTGCTCGTCCAGGCCGACCTCACGGTCGTCGCCCCCGGACCGCTCGTCCCCGAACTCGGCGAGCGGATCGCGCTCGTCGCCGACGTCGAATCGGCCGGTGCCGCGACCGTCTACCGGATCGGCGAGAGCAGTATCCGGCGCGCGCTCGACGCCGGGCTCGGCGCGAGCGACCTGCACGGCCTGTTCGCGACGCATTCGCGCACCCCGGTGCCGCAGTCGCTCACCTACCTGATCGACGACGTCGCGCGTCGCCACGGACGCCTGCGGGCCGGTGTGGCGACGTCCTTCGTCCGCGCCGACGATCCGGCTCTGCTCACCGAGGTACTGTCCGCCCCGGTCGCCGCCACGCTCGCCCTGCGCGCGGTCGCCCCGACCGTCGCGATCTCGCAGGCGCCTCTTGCCGAGGTGCTCACCGAGCTGCGCGCCGCTGGTTTCGCTCCCGCCGGGGAGGACGCATCGGGAGCGATCGTGGATCTACGGCCCCGGGGTGCCCGCGTCGCGATGCCGCGTGCCCGGGCCCGCTATGCCGGGCCCACCGCGCCGAGCGACGAGCAGCTCGACACCCTCGTGCGCACGCTGCGCGCCGGCGACCGTGCGGAGTCCGCGACACCGACGGCCTCGGCACGTGGTGACGGCAGCCGGTCCGGCGGTGCGGCGACGCTCGCGCTGCTGCAACTGGCCGTGCACGGCAAGCGCAGCGTCACCCTCGGCTACGTCGACGCTCAGGGTGTGGCGACGCGCCGCATCGTCGACCCGGTGTCGGTGGGCGGCGGGCAGGTGCAGGCCTTCGACCCGGCGACCGGCTCGGTGCGCAGCTTCGTCCTGCACCGCGTCACGTCGGTGGCGCTGGTCGACTGACGACGGACCCGGGTGCGGTTGATCGAGCATCGCCTGGAACCGCCCACCACCGGCCCGTGGGCGGAGAGGCTCAGCGCTGCGTCGCGAACCCCACGAACGCCCCGCCGACGGTGAACTGGTTCTCCGGCCGTGGGAGCCCGTAGTGCCCACGCAGGGTGGATTCGGTGTACTCGGTGCGGAACAGACCGCGCTCCTGCAGGATCGGCACCACACCGTCGACGAACTTCTCGAGCCCCGACGGCAGCACGGCGGGCATGATGTTGAAGCCGTCGGCCGCGGCGCTGTGGAACCAGTGCTCGATCGTGTCGGCCACCTGCTCGGCCGTGCCCGCGAAGGTTCGATGGCCGCGACCGCCGCCGAGTCGTTCGATGAGCTGCCGCACCGTGAGGTTCTCCCGTCGCGCGAGCTGCACGATGAGCGTGTACCGGCTCTTGGCTCCCTCGATCTCGTCCTCGGACGGCAGGTTCTCCGGCAGCGGCTCGTCGAGCGGAAGCTGCTCCGGCCGCAGCCCGAACCGTTCGGCGAGCTGGCGGCGGGCGTACTCGGGCGAGATCAGCCGGGCCAGTTCGGCGTCGAGTTCGCGTGCCTCCTTCTCCGTATCGCCGATGACGGGCACGATGCCCTGGAGGATCAGCACCTGCCGCGGGTCGCGGCCGACCTTGCCCACGCGATCCTTCACGTCGTCGTAGAACGCCTTGCCCTCCTCGAAGGTGGGCTGGGCGGTGAAGATCGCCTCGGCGTACAGGGCGGCGAAGTCCTTGCCGTTCTCCGACGAGCCCGCCTGCACGAGCAGCGGGTAGCCCTGCGGCGACCGCGGCACGTTGAGCGGCCCGGCCACCGAGAAGAACTCTCCCTCGTGGTCGAAGGTGTGGACCTTCGCGGAGTCGGCGTGGATCGCCGCCTCCTTGTCGGCGACGATCGCGTCGTCCTCCCAGCTGTCCCACAGCTTGGTCGACACCTCGACGAACTCGGCGGCCCGCGCGTAGCGGCTCTTGTGCGCCGGCACGCCGTCGAGACCGAAATTGCGGGCGGCGTCGTCCCCGGCGGTGGTGACGATGTTCCAGCCGGCACGTCCCCCGCTGACGAAGTCCAGCGAGGCGAATCGCCGCGCGAGGTTGTAGGGCTCGTTGTAGGTCGTCGACGCGGTCCCGATGAGACCGATCCGCTCGGTGGCCGTTGCGATCGCGGTGAGGATGATCGTGGGTTCGAGCTTGCCGCTCGGACGCCGCTCGGGATTCGCGAACAGTACGGGGCTGTCGGCGAGGAACACCGAGTCGAACCTGCCACGCTCGGCGGTGCGGGCGAGCGAGATGTAGTGCTGGATGTCGAGATTCGCGTTCGGGTCGCTCTCCGGCAGACGCCAGGCCGCTTCGTGGTGGCCGATGGGCATGAGGAAGGCGTTGAGGCGCAATCGACGATCGGTCATGTCTTCTCCTGTCGTGAAAGGTCTTTCGTCACGGTTGTGTGATGACACCGAGGGCGGTGAGGAGGTCTTCACGGATGTCCCGGAAACCGGGATCCGTGATGGAACGGGGTTTGTTGAGATCCACGTGGCGGTCGACGGCGATGCGTCCTTCGTCCAGCACGACGATCCGGTCGGCGAGCACGATCGCCTCGTCGACGTCGTGGGTCACGAGCAGCACGGTGGGACGGTGCGCGCGGACGAGGTCGTCGAGCAGTCCGTGCATCCTGATGCGGGTCAGGGCGTCGAGCGCGCCGAACGGCTCGTCGGCGAGCAGCAACTGCGGCTCCCGTACCAGGGCTCGGGCCAGCGCGACACGCTGTTGCTCCCCGCCCGAGAGTTCGAGCGGCCAGGCGTCCTCGCGCCCGGCCAGGCCGACCTCGGCCAGCATCTCGGATCCGCTGCTCCTGCCCTGCCTGTCGAGACCGAGCGTGACGTTGTCGAGCACGCGCAGCCAGGGCAGCAGACGGGAGTCCTGGAAGGCGACGGAGACCTTCTCCGGTACCGCGAGTGCGCCGCCGCGGATCTCCACGTCGTAGTCGAGGCCGGCGAGCGCACGCAGCAGGGTGGACTTCCCGGATCCGCTCCTGCCGAGCAGGGCGACGAACTGCCCTTCGGGGATCTCGAGGTCGAGTCCGTCGAGGACGTTCCGGTCGCCGAAGCCGCGGATCAGGCCGCGGATGCGTACGGCGCTCATCCGCCCAGCGTCTTCCGCCAGGCGAGCGCCCGACGCTCGACCAACCGGAGACCGGCGTCGGATGCCAGACCGAAGATGCCGTAGACGAGCAATCCGACGAGGATGACGTCCGGCTGACCGTAGTTCTGGGCGTTGAACATCATCTTGCCCAGGCCGCTCACGGCGTTGATGCTCTCGACCACGATCAGGGTGAGCCACGCACCGGTCACCGCCAGGCGCAGACCGAGGAAGAATCCGGGCAGCGCTCCTCGCAGCACCACCTTCCACACGAACTGTGCGCGAGTGAGAGCGAGGACCTCGGCGAGTTCGACGTAGCGCTGTTCGAGGGCCGTGAGAGCGTTGTGCGTCTGGATGTAGATGGTCACGACCGTCCCGAGTGCGATCACCGTGATCTTGAAGGTCTCGCCGATGCCGAGCCACAGGATCAGCAGCGGGATGAGACCCAGCGTCGGGATCGCACGCTTGAACTGCACGGGGCCGTCGATCAGTGCTTCACCGGTGCTCGTCAGGCCGGATGCGAGCGCGAGCGCGGTGCCGATGACACATCCGATCACGAAGCCCAGCACGGCACGGCTCAACGATGCCAGGATGTGTTGTTGCAGAGTTCCTTCCGCGACGAGTTCGACCGCGCTGGTCACCACTGTCCAGGGAGCGGAGAGCTTGCGGTCGTCGATCCATCCGGCACCCGACCCGATCGCCCATACGACGAGCAGCAGAACCACGCCGGTCATGCGCGAGAACGGGACGGCCTTGCGGAGACCGAGCCGCCGGAGCGGCCTGATCCCCTCCGTCGGTGGCTGATCGGTGGGGTCCGGTGGGCGGGCGCCGACCTCCACCGGCCGTGTCAGTGTGCCGGTCACGAGTCCGACCCCTTCCGGTACTCCTGCGGAACCGACTCCGCGGCAATAGTTTCGAATCTGCGATCGAAGATCTGCTCGACGTCGAACTCGTCGAACCATCCGGCCTCGTCGAGCAGTTCCGAGGTCTCCTGCGTCCATTCGATCGCGGAGTCCCAGTCGATGGGATATGCCGGTTTCTGGCCGACGGTTTCGACGATCCGCCTGCCGTCCTCGTACGACACCCCCTCGCTCTCGACGTAGTACTTCCGGATCCACTCGTCCCGGTTCTCCCACGCCCAGACGTCACCCTGTGCCCACAACGGGATGAATTCCTTGATCGCCGCGACCTTCGCAGGATCCTCGAGCACGGACACCGGAGCCCACAGAACACTCAACGCGTCGACCTCGGGCGTGAACACCCCTCGCGCGCCCTCGGTTTCGTACTGGTTCAGGTACTTCGTGAGGGTAGGTTCCGCCAGCGGTGCGACGTCGACCTGTTTCGCCTGGAGCGCCGTGAGGAACTGCGTGCTCGGTAGTTCGACGAATTCCACCTCGTCGAGACCGATTCCGGCCGACTTCAGCGTCCGGAGCACGACGACACCCTGGGCCTGCCCCGGCGACAACGCGATCTTCCTGCCGCGCAGGTCGTCCAACGAATCGATGTCTGTACCGGGTGCCGTCGCGAGCGAGTACTGCGGCGAATCCTTCTCGCGTACGGCGACGATCCTGGCGTCGAGCCCGGTGGCACGGGCCTGGATGGGAGGAATCGCCGCATTGACCGCGAGGTCGACGGCGTCGCCGCGGAACGCCTGGATGACGTCGGGACCGGCCGAGACGTCGGGCCAGTCCGACACCGTGAACGGCAACTCGTCGATACGACCGGTCGCTTCGAGCTGGATACGGGTGGGCTTGACGGCAATGCTCAACGACGTCCCCGGTGGAATCTCCTCGGGGATTTCGGCGTCGGCGGCCAATCCCCCGGTCGAACCGCCGGCGCACCCGGTGAGCACGACGCTCAGTGCGGCCGCGACGACGATCGGAGCGCGCAATCTTCGAGAGCGCACGAGTGAGGACACGATCATGAGAACTCCTTGCGAAGATGAGGGGCGCGACATCGCGCGAATACGCCGACGTGCGCCACCGGAAGACGAGCGGGAACCCGAGCGCGGGCCCGACCGCGAGGACAGCAGTCCCGGAAACCGCAGTCCCGAAATCAGCGGTCACGGTACGGAGAACAGCGACCGTGCGGACAGCCACGGAACCGCGATCGGTGGACGACACGACACGCACGGTGTTCGCGACGCGAGGCACTGCGGCCTGCGATCACGGTCCGGCCCATCGCTCTCCCCCGTCCGCCCGGGCTGTGGACGTCCTCTGTCTGCACAGCATCGCCGGTGACGGTATCGGCCGCGCGGAACTTCCCGACAGGGATCAGCGCACGGTGAAATCAACTCCGGACACCGGAGTACGGAACATTTCAGCGCCGTGTTCGGATGGCGCACAGAATAATTCGAGCGACTGGCTTTTTCCGGGAAATGACGTATGGTGTGGTCTTGTCGAGTGGTTGTTCATCGAAGATGGAGTGACAATGGCCGACAAGGGCAAGAATTCGAAGAAGCCAGCGAAGTCCCTGAAGGAACGTCGTCAGGAGAAGCGGCAGAAGGCCGCCGAAGCCGGCGAGTTCATTCGTAAGCGGAAGCGGAGCTGAATCCGGTTGCAGGCCATGGATCTCGAAATCGCAGCGCTCGAAGCGCTGTACGACAAGATAAGTGGATTGTCCGGTCGGGAAACGGGCACCGACGCACAGCGGCACGGATATCGCGCCGCCTTGGCGCGTGCACGGGTGTTCGTTCTCGACGAGCGTGCCGGCGCGATGAAACAGCCGGCCTGAGAAAAGAGAAAATCGGTACTGGAATGAAGCGGACGCTGCATGCCCTGGACAAGATCCAGGAACGACTCGAATCGGAACTGGATTCGAGACCTCCCACCTCCGAGAAAGACGCCGGCTACCGGTCCGGTATCTCCGAGGCGCTGGTGTGCGTGATGGAGGTGCGGCAGTCGCTCGCACGGTGAGTACGCCGTGAAACCGGTCGGCCGTGCGTTCCCGCCACGGGGGAACGCACGGCCGTACACCGTCGTGGTGGCGCGGTACGGCCCGAACCTGGAGAATGGGAAAGTTCTACTTTCCATCCACAGGAGGCACTCGTGGCCGACGGACCGCTCATCGTCCAGTCCGACAAGACCGTGCTCCTCGAGGTCGATCACGACCGGGCGAACGAGGCGCGGCAGGCGATCGCACCGTTCGCCGAGCTCGAACGCGCCCCCGAGCACATCCACACCTACCGGGTGACGCCGCTGGCATTGTGGAACGCCCGTGCCGCCGGTCACGACGCCGAGCAGGTCGTCGACGCGCTGGTCTCGCATTCCCGGTTCGCCGTCCCGCAGGCGCTGCTCGTCGACATCGTCGACACCATGAGCCGCTACGGGCGCCTCCAGCTGGTCAAGAACCCCGCCCACGGCCTGACCCTGGTCAGCCTCGACCGGGCGGTGCTCGCCGAGGTCCTGAGAAACAAGAAGATCGCCCCGATGCTCGGTGCGCGCATCGACGACGACACCGTGATCGTGCATCCGAGCGAGCGCGGACGCGTCAAGCAGATGCTGCTGAAGATCGGCTGGCCGGCCGAGGACCTAGCGGGGTACGTCGACGGCGAGGCCCATTCGATCTCGCTGGACTTCGAGACGAACCCCTGGCACCTGCGCGACTACCAGGAACTGGCCGCCGACTCGTTCTGGTCGGGCGGCTCGGGTGTCGTGGTGCTGCCGTGCGGTGCCGGTAAGACGATGGTCGGCGCGGCCGCGATGGCGAAGGCCGGCGCGACGACGCTCATCCTCGTGACGAACACGGTCGCCGGGCGCCAGTGGAAGCGCGAGCTGATCGCCCGCACCTCCCTCACCGAGGACGAGATCGGCGAGTACTCGGGCGAGAAGAAGGAGATCCGCCCGGTCACCATCGCCACCTACCAGGTGATCACCCGCAAGTCGAAGGGTGAATACCGCAATCTCGAGTTGTTCGACTCCCGCGACTGGGGGCTGATGATCTACGACGAGGTGCACCTGCTGCCGGCGCCGGTCTTCCGTATGACCGCAGACCTGCAGTCCCGCCGCCGCCTCGGTCTCACCGCGACCCTCGTGCGCGAGGACGGACGCGAAGGCGACGTCTTCTCGCTCATCGGCCCGAAGCGGTTCGACGCGCCGTGGAAGGACATCGAAGCCCAGGGCTGGATCGCCCCCGCCGACTGCGTGGAGGTCCGCGTGACCCTCACCGACGCCGAGCGCATGGCGTACGCGGTCGCCGAGCCCGAGGAACGGTACAAGCTGTGCTCGACCGCGCGCACCAAGATCCCGGTCGTGAAGTCGATCCTCGAGCAGCACCAGGACGCCCCGACACTGATCATCGGTGCCTACATCGATCAGCTCGACGAGCTCGGTGAAGCGCTCGACGCCCCGGTCATCAAGGGTTCGACGAAGACGAAGGAACGCGAGGCGCTGTTCGACCGGTTCCGGTCGGGCGAGCTGAAGGTGCTCGTCGTGTCGAAGGTCGCGAACTTCTCCATCGACCTGCCGGAGGCCTCGGTCGCGATCCAGGTGTCGGGCACCTTCGGTTCGCGTCAGGAGGAGGCCCAGCGTCTCGGGCGGCTGCTGCGTCCGAAGCACGACGGCGGGCAGGCCCACTTCTACTCCGTGGTCTCGCGCGACACCCTCGACGCCGAATACGCCGCGCATCGCCAGCGGTTCCTCGCCGAGCAGGGTTACGCGTACCGGATCACCGACGCCGACGACCTGCTCGGACCGCAGATCGGCTGACGCGGAGCGTCCCTGCGCGACGCGTCACAGGGACTTCGTGTCACTGCGGCCGGTATTCCTGTTCGGGGCGGCCGGTGGTGCCGTAGCGCAACTGCATCCGCAGGCGTTTCTTCGCGACGAGCGCCGCGAGATAGCGCTGTGCGGTCGCGCGCGACACCCCGATCGTCACGGCCACCTCCCCAGCCGACATCGGTTCCGGTGATTCCCGGAGCGCCTGCATCACGAGCTCTTCGGTCATCGAACGCGAGGGTGCCGGGCGGGCGGCCGGCAACACCGGCCGCAGTGCGGCCAGCGCCGTGTCGATCTCGGTCTGGGTGAGCTCCTCCCCCGCGACGACCCTGCGGTACTGCGCGTAGGCCGCCAGCCGCCGGGCCAGTTCGGTGCTTGCGAACGGCTTGACCAGATACACCAGCGCACCGGCGGTGAGTGCCGCGCGCACCGTCGTGCCCTCGCCGGCGGCACCGAGCACGAAACTGTCGCATTCGAGGCTCCGGATCAGGTCGATCCCGGAGCCGTCCGGTAGGTACACGTCCACGAGGGCGAGATCGACGGGACCGGCCCGAACGGCGTCCCGGGCCGCCGCGATGCTCCCGGCGACCGCGCAGACCTCGAATCCCGCCACACCCGAGACCACGGAGGCGTGGAGTTCGGCGACCCGGAAGTCGTCGTCGACGACGAGGACCTTCAGATCCGTTCCGCCCATCCCGTGTCCCTTTCGTCGAGCATCCCGGGCAGCGTCGCCAGGAAGACCGCACCCCCGGTCGGATTCTCCGGCGTGCGCTGCCCGCCACGGTCCGCCAGCACGACGTCGCCGCCGTGCAGCCGCGCGATGCGCCGTGCCAGCGCCAGCCCCATTCCCCGGCCACCGGGCACCGTCGGATCGCTGCGGGTCGTTGCGCCCTCGGCGAAGACGTCGGGCAGCGCGGGATCGACGCCGTCGCCGGTGTCCGCGACACTCACGTGCAGGTCGGCACCGTCCTCCATCAGTTCCACCTCGACCTCGGCCGGAGCGCGCCCGCTCGTGCGTGCCGCCTCGATCGCGTTGTCGAGCAGGTTGCCGAGCACCGTCGTGACGTCGACGGGTGCCCGCACGGTGGCGTGCGCCCACGTGTTCTCGCCGAGCACGAGCGTGACTCCCTGCTCGCGCGCATGCGCGGCCTTCGCGACGAGGAAGGCGTGCAGGTACGGGTCGGTGATCGCGTCGATGCCCTCGAGCTGTTCACCGAGCGGACCCGAACCGAGGATCTGTTCGATGTACTCGAGCGCCTGCTCCGCATGCCCCCGGCGGAGCAGTCCGTCGAGCAGGTGGAGCCGGTTCGCGAACTCGTGCCGTTGGGCCCGCAGTGCCGTACTCATCGCCTTGACCGCGTCGAGTTCGCGCGTGAGCGCCTCGATGTCGGTCCGGTCCCGCACCGACATCACCGTGCCGAGATCCCGGCCGTCGCGCACCACACGCCGCGAAACGGCGACGACGACCCGGTCGCCGGTGGTCGCCGCAACCGGGATGCCCTCCGCGGAGCGCAGCACGTCGAGCAACCGCGGGGTCATTCCGAGGGTGTCGACACTGCGACCGATTCCGTCGTCGAGATCGAGCAGACGACGCGCCTCGGCGTTGACGACGGTGACGTTGCCGCGCGCGTCGGTGCCGACAACCCCGTCGGAGATCCCGTGCAGCACGACCTCCTGTTCGCGGACCAGCTCGGTGAGCTGCTCGGGTTCGAGTCCCAGAGTGAGCCGCTTCCAGCGGTTGGCGAGCAGCAACGATCCGACAGCACCGCACACGAGTGCTGCGAGCGCGATCAGGACGGCATCGGCGAGGTCGCTGCGCAGGTCGGCGCGCACCCGGTCGGTGGCGATGCCGACGCTCACCTCCCCGACCACCCTGCCCGAGACGGGATCGCTCACCGGCACCTTGGCCCGGACCGAATCGCCGAGCGTGCCCGACTCGCTGGTCACGACCTCCCGTCCGGCGAGTGCCTCGGTGGGGTCGGTGCTCACCCTCCGGCCGAGCTGCTCCGGATCGGGATGCGCGAGCCGGAGTCCCTGGTCGTCGGTGACCACGACGAACAACGCTCCGGTGGCGGTGCGGACGGCCTCGGCGGCCTCCTGCACCGCACCGGATGCGAGTTCCGGGTTGTCCGGAGAAACCACCCCGTCGTCGGCGGCCGAATAGCGTGCGACCTCGTCCCGCACGGTCGGGTCCGCGGACACCGACCGTGCGATCGCGAGCGCCCGCTGACCGTGCTCGTCGGTGACTCGGTCCTCGGTGGTGGTGGCGAACACCGTGAATCCGATGCCGAGTGCCACCGCCACCACCGCGGACTGGAGCAGAAGTACCTGGGTGCGAAGTTTCACGGCGTCGCTCCCGTTCGTCCCATCCGTCCAGTGTGGCCCGGGGCCGATCTCATCCGAACGGAATCTGCCCGAGTACCACCCCGACGACGAGCATCACGACCGACACCACTCCGGCGCGCCACAGCACCTTGCGGTGATGGTCGGCCAGTGGCACCCCGGCGAGGGTCACCAGCAGCAGAATCGCCGGGACCAGCGGGCTCTGCATGTGGACGGGCTGTCCGGTGATCGATGCGCGCGCCATCTCGACCGGTTCGATGCCGTACTGCGCTGCCGTCTCCGCCAGCACCGGGAGCACCCCGAAGTAGAAGGCGTCGTTGGTCATGAAGAAGGTCATCGGGATGCTGAGCAGGCCGGTGATGACGGCGAGGAACGGGCCGAGTGCGTCGGGGACGACGCCGGTGAGCCACAACGCCATCGATTCGACCATGCCGGTGCCTTGGAACACGCCGGTCAGGACGGCGGCGGCGAACACCATCGCGACGACCGACACGATGCTCGACGAATGGCGTGCGATCGCGGCGGACTGATCGACGACGCGAGGGAAATTCACGGCCAGCGCGATACCGGCGGCGATCATGAACAGCACGGGGATCGGCAGGATGTCGAGGCCGAGGACGACGAGCAGCGCCACCGTGAGGATCGCGTTGAAGGGCAGCAGACGCGGACGCAGGGTCGGACGGTCGGGGTCGAGTCCGGCAGCCAACCGACCGACCTCCCCGTCGGTCGTATCGGTGCCCTTTCCGACCGTCGTACCCACTCCGGACGGACCAGCGCCGAGCGGCATCAGGTCGGGCTTCCACGTGAGCTTTCCGAGACGGCGACGTTCGACGAAGCCCAGGTGAGCAGCGAAGCCCAGCACGACCACGAGTCCGACGACGAGCGACGGGATCATCGGGACGAACACGTCGGACGGGGACAACCCGAGCGCGCTGGCTGCACGGACCGTCGGCCCGCCCCACGGGATGATGTTCATCGTGGCGTTCGCCAGGCCCGCGACGACGGTGAGGACGACCGGGCTGACCTTCAGTTTCAGGTAGAGCGGCAACAGTGCGGAGGTGGTGATGATGAACGTCGTGGACCCGTCCCCGTCGAGGGAGACGACCATCGCCAGCACAGCGGTTCCGATCACCAGTCGTGCCGGGTCGTCGCGCACGAGCCGCAGGATGAGCCGCACGAGGGGGTCGAACAGGCCGACGTCGATCATGATGCCGAAGAAGATGATCGCGAAGAACAGCAGCGCCGCTGTGGGGGCGAGACTTTCGACGCCGTCGACGATCATGTCGCCGATGTCGGTGCCGGCTCCGGCGATCAGGCCGAACGCGACCGGGATCAGGATCAGGCCGACGACCGGGGTGGCCCGTTTCGACATGATCAGGTACATGAACGTGGCGACCATCAGGAAGCCGAGGACGACGAGCATGGCGGTGCCCACTTTCTGACGTGATCGGGGCCGGTCCGGGCACACGTCGACCACGGGTCGCGGGCGCGACCGGAGGTCTGGTGTGGGGGTCCGGCTCGAAGCCGTGAGGGTTGTGTGATCTCTGCTACAGCAGAGTGTGTGGCCACGTCCCTCACCGAGTCACCGTTGCGCGCGAAAGCGCCGTTGTGCGCATTCTGCTCGAGCCCGTCGTGGTCGGGCTCGCCGCCGGAGGCCGACAGTGGTCGGCCCAAGGGCTCCAATAAGCTGGCGGCGTGCGCCGCTTCGACTTCCCTGTGGACCTGCCCCATGCCAAGGCCGTGAACCAGACCCTCGCGGATGTCCGTCGTCTGCGGTGGTCGGCGATATTCGTCGGCCTGGTGTGCGTCGCGGGTGCGGCGGGTCTGTTCCTGCTCGGCGAAGCCTGGGCGTACATCGTCGCCGCCGTGCTGGCGGTCGCGGCCGCGACGTCGGTGTGGGTGGCGCTGTGGGCGCCGCGCAAGGTGGGGACCATCGAACAGCTCTACCGCGACAGCCCTCTCGTCCCGGCCGTCGTCGCCGCCGAGCGTGCCCGCGGGCTGACGCTGCTCGCGCTCGTCGACATCGCCAAGCCCGAGACGTCCGGCCGGCACTTCGCCCTGGTCACCCGCAACGTGGAGGCGGTGCCGGGTCACCGGATCGCGATCGGTGAGCGCGTGCCGTGTGCCGCGGTCCTTTCCGACCGCACGACCCGCAACGACTCGGGGGTGTGGCAGATGGTCGGCCCCATGCCGATCGCCTGGGGTACCCGTGATCAGAAGGTCATCGCCGACGCGGTCGCGCAGATCCCCGAAGTGGAGTGGCGCGTGCTGAAGGACAAGCTGAAGATGGTGGACCAGGTCGACGCCACCGACGAGCGTCGCCTCGAACTGGCGAGCAAGGAACTGCCGCCCGAACTGCGGTGACGGGGGCGTGCCGCGGGACGTTGTGGGTCGCCGGATTGTCGGCCGACGACCCACACGGCCCGTGAACGGCTGGCCCCTCCAGCGCTCAGGGGCAGTGGGCATCACGCGAGGTGCGGGAGCACTTCCTTCTCGAGCAGTTCCAGCCCCGAGGTGTCGTAGGCGGCCTCGGGAACGTAGAAGATCGCGTACTCGAGCCCCTGCTTCATCAGCGCGGTGAGGTTCTCGACGATCTGCTCGGGGGTGCCGACGGCGGGCATCCCCCGGAAAGCGTCGAGCGCCCCGTCGGCCTTCTCCGCTCCGACGATCGGTTCGAGACGGGCCCGCAGTGCCTCGAGCCGGTCCTGCACCTCGGCTTCGGTGCGGCCGATCGCCACGTTGTAGTTGGCCGATCGCACGATGGCGTCGAAGTCGGTGCCGACCTCGGCGCAGTGCTCACGCAGGATCTCCGACTTGCGCGCGAACCCTTCGGGTGTGCCGTCGAAGTTGGTGTACTGCGCGTACTTCGCGGCGATCTTCAAGGTCACCTTCTCGCCGCCGCCGGCGATCCACAGCGGAATACCGCCCTCCTGCAGCGGAAGCGGGCGGACGATGGCTCCATCGACGGTGTAATGCCTACCTGAGAACGTCGCGGAACCCGTGGTCCACGCCTGTCGGAAGATCTGCACGCCCTCGTCGAGTCGGCGCAGCCGCTCACCCGGCGACGGGAATCCGTAACCGTATGCGCGCCATTCGTGTTCGTACCATCCGCCACCGATCCCCATCTCGATGCGCCCGCCGGAGATGATGTCGGCGGTGGCCGCGACCTTCGCGAGATAGGCGGGGGTGCGATAGGCCATGGCGGGACACATCTGGCCGATGCGCACACGCTCGGTGACGGCGGCGAAAGCCGACACGAGGCTCCATGCCTCGTGGGTGGCCTCGTCGGTGGGCGCAGGGACGGTGTGGAAGTGGTCGTACACCCAGATCGATTCCCACGGTCCGCGATCGGCGCGGAGCGCGAGATCGCGCATCACCTGCCACTGGTCGGAGGGGTCGATGCCGACGAGGTCCAGTCGCCAACCTTGGGGGACGAACAATCCGAAACGCATACGTGTCCTAGGGTCGAAGTGACGTTGTGCAGTGCCGGTTCGGCCGGCGCCACCTGTTCCAGTGTGCGCCGCGGCCATGGCGAGTATCGCGGAACGAAGCGGAACATGCAGGCCGCTCCGAGCAGAGCCAGACCGCCCACGGTCAGGGCACCGGCGGCCAGGGACAGGGTGGCGACGGCGCCGACGGCGAACGGACCGACGAACATGCCGGTGTCGTGGGTGAGCCGCCAGGCCGCCAGGAACTCTGCCCGGGTCGCAGGTGGTGCCGTGTCGGCACCGAGCGTCATGATCACCCCGTTGCCCAGACCGTTGCCGATGCCGAGCACCACCGCGACCGCCGCGAGAGACGCCAGGTCGTCGGCGACCGGCAGGATCAGGAAGGCCACCCCGATCACGAGCAGCGACGGCACCGCGACGGCCCGTCGCCCGTACCGGTCCATCAGTTGCCCGGCCGGATACGAACAGAGCAGGTCGACGGCACCGCCGATCCCGAAGACGATCGAGACGGTGGCCGCGTCGAGTCCGATATGACTCGCCCACAGCGGCAGCACCGCTTCGCGCGATGCCCTGGCCGCACCCATCAGCAGCGACCCGACGCCGAGTGTGCCGAGCAGTCGGCGGTGCCGTCGCAGGATCGTGCCGAGCGAGGTGTGCGTGCGCTCGCCGGTTCCGGCGTCCGTTCGTCGCCCGGTGTCCGGCGCCCGCGCCATGAGGACGCCCGACAGCACCACACCCACGGCCTGTACCGCGAGGCCGCCCCGAACTCCCACAAGGTGGATGACACCGGCGCCGAGGAACGGACCGAGGAAGAAACCGAGTCGCCACATCGTGGCGAAGGCCGCCATGGCCCGTGCTCGTCGCTCGATCGGCACGGCCTCGGCGAGATAGCTCTGTCGCGCCAGACCCCACACCGCGTTGGCGAACCCGGTGAGCACCGCGCCCGCGGCGAGAACCGCCGGTGTCCAGGCCGTGAGGGAGACCAGGACACCGACGGTTCCCAGGGCGGTACCTGCGAGGATCGCGCGACGCTCCCCCAACCGCGCGACGATGCTTCCCGCCGGCAGGTCGCCGATCACGGCGCCGAGCGCGACGAGTGCGACGACCACCCCCGCCACGGGCACCGACGCGCCGAGTTCGCGCGCGAGCAGTGCCACGACGGGGGCACCGGCCCCCTGGCCGATCCCGAAGATCGCCGACGGCACGAAGACCGTGGTGATCAGCGATTTCGGGTCGAATCCCTCCGTCATGCGGCCACGACTCGGGGCTCGGACGGTTCGGCGGGGGTCACTGGTCGGCGCGCCACCGCGACAGGCGGCGTTCGATCGCGACGAGGACGCCGTTGAAGACGAGCCCGACGAGCGAGATCGCGATGATGCCCGCGTACATGTCGGGGATCCGGAAGTTCAGCTGCGACGCGGTGATCAGGTAGCCGAGACCGGCCTTCGCGCCGACCATCTCGGCGGCGATGAGCACCAGGATCGACGATGCCGCCGCCATCCGGACACCGGTGAAGATCGTCGGCACGGCCGCGGGCAGCACGACCTTCTGGAACAGGCGGTGCGCCGGAAGACCCAGCGATCGCGCGGACTTCACCAGCAGCGGATCCACCGTGCGCACACCGGAGATGGTGTTGAGGAGGATCGGGAAGGTGCACGCATAGATCACCAGCGCGACCTTCGAGGTCTCCCCGATACCCAGGATCAGGATGAACACCGGGAGCAGCGCGAGGGCGGCCGTGTTGCGGAAGACCTCCAGGATCGGGTTCAGCAGATCCGCGACCGGCTTGTACCAACCGATCGCCACCCCGAGCGGCACCGCGATCGCGACGGCGACGAAGAACCCTACGAGCGCGCGGGACAGGCTCGCCGCCAGATGGTCGGCGAGCTGACCGTTGCCGATCAGGTCGAGGAACGCTCCGACCACGGTGGTGAACGGCGGCAGGAACACCTCGTCGACGAGCCCGACCCGGGGAGCGATCTCCCACAGCGCCAGGAAGGCGACGATGGCGACGGCCGGCTTGACGAAACGCCACACCAGGGCACCGGTACGCCGCCCGACGCTGCGCACCGGGGATCCGGCCGGCGTGACTGCGGGTGTGATGCGGTCGTCGAGCTCGGGCTTCGTCAGAACGGCACTAGTGCTGGACATGCTGGGCCTCTTCCGTTGCTGTGGCGAGTTCGAGGTCGTGCGCGCGGGCCACCTCCGAGTGCAGCAGCGACCAGATGTCGTGCCGCAGCGCCCGGAATGCTTCGCTCGAGCGGACGTCGTCGACGTTCCGGTCGATGTCGACGTCGACGACGGTCTTGATCCGACCCGGTCGGGACGTGAGGATCGCGACGCGCTGTCCCAGATAGACGGCTTCGTCGATGCCGTGGGTGATGAACAGGATCGTCTTGCCGGTCTCGCGCCGGATGCGGAGCAGTTCGTCCTGCAAGGATTCGCGGGTCTGGGCGTCGAGTGCCGCGAACGGTTCGTCCATGAGCAACACTTCGGGATCGAAGGCGAGGCTGCGTGCGATGGCGACGCGCTGCTTCATGCCTCCCGACAACTCGTGCGGGTAGCGGTCGCCGAATCCGTGCAGGCCTACGAGATCGAGGTAGTGCCCGGCGAGATCGCGACGCTCCCGCTTGGGCAGACCCTTCGCCTCCAGACCGAATTCGATGTTGCTACGGGCCGTGCGCCACGGGAGCAGTGCGTACTGCTGGAAGACGATTCCACGATCCAGGCCGGGGCCAGAGATGGGCCGGCCGTCGAGCAGGATCTGCCCCGAGGTCGGTGTGGTGAGACCACCGAGAAGGTCGAGCAGGGTGGACTTTCCGCAACCGCTCGGTCCGACCAGGACGAGGAACTCCCCGTCGGCGAGGTCGAGACTGATGTCGTCGAGCGCGGTGAAGGTGTCGTTCGTGCCGCGCACCGGGAACTTCTTGGTGACGTGGTCGATCCGGAGTTTGGGCTCGCTCACTTCGCCTCCTCGAGGGGTTCGCCGTTCGGGCCGCTGGTGGGCTCGTAGGTGCCGTTGGCGTAGGGGTTGAATTCGTTCGTGTAGACGTCGTCGAGTTCGATCTGCCCTTCGTCGAGCTCGCCGTTGCGCGTGAGCCAGTCGATCCACGTCCGGATTTCCTGGTCGGTGATCACCCCACCGGGGCCGGCGACGCCGGGGCTGCGCCAGTACGCGACGAGGCTCGTCGACTCGTTGCGTCCGCGACCGTCGATGATCTCCTCGAACTTCGCAATCACCTCGTCGCGCGGGGTCACCTGGGTCCAGCGGATGGCACGGGCCGTGCCCTGCACCAGGTCGGCGACGACATCGCGGTTCCGCTCGATGAAGCCGTTGCGGAACACGAGTGTCCCGTAGGAGAACGACCCGAAGAGGGACTCGTCGGTGAACAGCGGCCGGATGCCGCCCCGTTCCACCGCGGTCTCGCGGAACACGCTGCCGAGCGTCCCGACGTCGATCTGTCCTTCGCGCAGAGCCTGCTCGGTGTTGACGGGCGGGACCACGATGAGCTCTACCTGCGCGATCTCCTCGGGGGTCAGGCCCTGCTGAGGGAGCCACTCCCGCACCAGGAATTCGTGGTGGGCACCGAGGGTGTTCATCCCGACCTTCTTGCCGATCAGATCGCGCGCGGTGCGGATCGGGCTGTCCTCGAGGACGAAGTAGCCGTTGAAGGTCTGCTCGTCGGACCCGTAGTAGGGGAGCACGGAGGTCAGCGGTGAGTTGCCGGCCTGCGCCTTGATCACGGCACCGTTGAACGCGCCGCCGAAGTCGACCTGGTTCGTCGCGGTGTTCTGGAGCGACTGGGGGCCGTTGCCGTTGTCGCCGATCCATTCGAGCCCGACGTTCTCGAAGTATCCGAGCGCTTCGGCGAGTTCAGGGAACCCGACCTGTCCGGCCGAGCCCTCGTAGCGGAGAACGGTCTTGCCGTCGGCAGTGGTGGTGGCCTCGGAACCCGAGCAGGCCGTGGCGACGGAGGCGAGGGTGAGGAAGGCTGCAGTCGCAGCGACGACGCGCAGCAGATTTCTGCGCAGGGCGGATGCGGGCATCAGGATTCGAGTCCTCGTGTCGGCCCGAGGGGACGGGCGCGGTGATGGGTACCCGGCCCTTCCGGGTACAGGAACTACGCACCGGTGGTGCGACGATGGCATGACTGTCGCTCAGCGACAACACAACCGACACTCGGACACGGTTCGTCCCCCTTCGATGTTCTGCGACGGTGACAGCATCCCCGCCCGGCAGAGGTGGTCACAACGATTGTGCGCAGAGTGATCCGAAGTGGGTGAATCCTCGTCCACACACGACGAAGGCCGGCACATCGACTGTGCCGGCCTTCGCCGTGGTGGACACGATCCGCGCGGGCGCTTCACCGCCTCGGATCGTGTCCGTCTTCCGCCCCCTACCGATCGGCCGGGAGCGGTGGGTGGGTTTCGTACACCGTCTCCCTGTTGCGGCCGAGGTCAGCGACGGAAGAGCGACCGTATGCTCCGACGCTCGGCGCGGGCCGGGACGGTGTCCTGACCGCAGGTGCAGCGATCGGCGACGGGGACGGAACGCAGGACGGCGTCGACATGCTGTCCGCATCCACCCCATCCGGTCTTTCCGCAGTTCGGACAGGCGACGGGGTAACACATGAGAGTCCTCCTCGATGAGAATTCGCTACGGACCCGGCGACGGGGTCAGGAGCGCGAGGCTGCACGTCGTTCGGCAGCCCGGTTGTGGATCTCGGTCATGTCGAGGGCCTCGATCCGGGTGATCAGGTCCTCGAGAGCCGGTGCCGGCAACGCCCCGGGCTGCGAGTAGACGAGCACACCCTCCCGGAAGGCCATGATCGTCGGAATCGAGCGGATGTTCGCCGTGGCAGCGAGTTGCTGTTCGGCTTCGGTGTCGACCTTGGCATGCACGATCTCGGGGTGCGCCTGCGACGACTTCTCGAAGACCGGCCCGAAGGCACGGCACGGGCCGCACCACGATGCCCAGAAGTCGACGAGCACGATGTCGTTGCCGAGAACGGTGGATTCGAAGTCCGCCATCGTGAGGTTCTTCGTCGTCATGAGTTCTGCTTCCTTCTCGGGGTCGGCACGATCAGGCGGGGACGTGGGATTCGGCCCATGCGTTGTAGCCTCCGAGCAGATCCGTGACGTTCTCGAAGCCCTGGGCCCGCAACAGTGAGGCCGCGACGCTCGAACGCCATCCTCCTGCACAGTGCACGACGATCGGCTTGCCGGACGGGACCTGGTCCAAGCGGGTACGCAACTGGGCCAGCGGGATCGGCATCGCACCCGGAATGGTTCCGAACTCGCGCTCACCGGGATTGCGGATGTCGACGAGGGTGACCGCGTCGGCGGCGAGCAACCGGTCGAGTTCGTCGACCGATGTCCTGGATGCGGTCTCGACCAGATCGGCCAGTTCCGCCGGGAACACCCCGTCCCGATCGACGTTCAGATAGCCTGCAGCGCCGTCCGATCCGATTCGGGCCAGACGCACCGCGGCGTCCTGCTCCTCGCCGGGATAGGTGATCAGTACGATCTTCTCGCCCACCTCGGCGACCATGCCGCCGGTCTCGGCGAAACGCCCGTCGAATCCGACGTTGATCGAACCGCGCAGATGCCCGGCGGCGAAGTCGTCGACGCTGCGCGCATCGAGGACACGCGTGCCGGCGGCGAGTTCCGCCTTCATCCGCTCGGGGCTCAGCTCGGGAATCGTGTGATCCTGCGCCAGAAGCGGGTGCATCCGCTTGTTCATCGCGGCGTCGACCGAGAAGTACGACGGTGCGGCCGGCTGACCTTCGGTGACCAGGGCGACGAAGTCGTCCTCGCTCATCGGTTGCACGGACGGGTTGGTGGCGCGCTGTTCGCCGATGGTCGAGGTGAGTTCGGTCGACAGGTTCTTCCCGCAGGACGAACCGGCACCGTGAGCAGGCATGACGACGACTTCGTCGGGCAATGTCAGCAGCTTCTCGTGCACGGTGCGGTACATCGCGCGAGCCAGATCGGCACTCGAGCCGTCGCCGAGGTTGACCAGATCGGGACGTCCGACGTCGCCGATGAACAGCGAGTCCCCGGTGAGCACTGCGGCCGGGACGGCGCCGGAATGCTCGCGCACCAGCACCGAGATCGACTCCCAGGTGTGGCCCGGGGTGGACAGGATCTCGAGTTCGACCTCCCCCAGCGACAACTTCTCGCCGTCACGCAGACGGCGGATCGGGTAGTCGGTCTCCGCCGCTTCACCGAATCCGATCCACGCACCCGTGGCGTCGACCAGCTCGAGATGACCGGAGACGAAGTCCGCGTGGAAGTGGGTGTTGATCACACCCTCGATGGTCAGGCCGTACTTCTCTGCGTCGGAAAGATATTCGGTGATGTCGCGGCGGGGATCGACCACGACCGCCCTGCCCGTGTTCTCGTCACCGATGAGATAGGACGCATGGGAGAGGCACTCGATGTAGTACTGCTCGAGAATCATGGATTCCTCCGTTGCTGGATCCGGATGGCGTTCCGGTGATATGGACATCGTGGCATATACCCCCTAGGGTATGTCAAGTACCCCCTGGGGTATCAGTTCGCTCCCGGAGCCCGGCCCTGCCCGGACGATCACATTTCTTGCATATACCCCCAGGGGTATGTATACGATGGTCCTGCAATACCCCCGGGGGCACCTCCTCGAACCCCTACCGATCCTCACGCTCGAAAGGCCACTCATGACCGAGTCCCCTACCGCCACCGTCGATCCGAATTCGCTGCACGAGTCGATCGATTCGGGCAGGCCCGTACGGATCGTCGACGTCCGGACTCCCGGCGAATTCGAGTCCGTGCACATTCCCGGCGCCTACAACGTCCCCCTCGACCTGCTGCGTGAGCATCGCGACGAGTTCTGCGCCCATCTCGACGAGAACGTCGTACTGGTGTGCCGCTCCGGTCAGCGTGCCGGCCAGGCCGAACAGGCCCTGCGTGAAGCAGGGTTGCCGAACCTCCACATCCTCGAGGGCGGCATGCTCGGCTGGGAATCGGCCGGCCTGCCCGTCAACCGCGGCGCAGATCGCTGGGATCTCGAACGCCAGGTCCGGCTCGTCGCCGGCTCGCTCGTCCTGGGCTCGGTTCTCGGAAGCATCGCCGTGCCGAAACTCAAGTGGCTCGCTGCCGGCATCGGCGGCGGGGTGACCTTCGCCGCACTGTCGGACACCTGCGCGATGGGCATGCTGCTGTCCAAGCTGCCCTACAACCGCGGGGCACAGCGGGATCTCCAGAACGTCGTCACCCAGTTGACCGGAGGTCCGTCCTGCCCGGCCGAAAGGAAACTGGCATGGTCGCGCTGACCGTAGCCCTGGCGGTCCTGGTCGGCGTCACCCTCGGACTGCTCGGTGGCGGGGGCTCGATTCTCACCGTCCCCCTACTCGCTTACGTCGCAGGGATGGACGCAAAGGAGGCGATCGCCACCTCGCTGCTGGTCGTGGGTGTCACCAGCGCGGTCGGCGCGATCTCCCACGCTCGCGCCGGCCGCGTGCAGTGGCGTACCGGCATCCTGTTCGGCCTGGCCGGCATGGTCGGCGCCTACGGCGGTGGTCTGCTCTCGCGCTTCATTCCGGGCACCGTACTGCTGCTCGGCTTCGCCGTGATGATGATCGCCACAGCGATCGCCATGCTCCGCGGCCGCAAGAACAAGGCCGCGGCCGGTGAGGGCGACGCTGCGATGCCCGTCGGCAAGATCCTGCTCGACGGTGTCGTGGTCGGCCTGGTCACCGGTCTCGTCGGTGCCGGCGGCGGCTTCCTCGTCGTGCCGGCCCTGGCATTGCTCGGCGGCCTGCCCATGCCGATCGCGGTCGGCACGTCGCTGATCGTGATCGCCATGAAGTCCTTCGCCGGACTCGGAGGCTATCTGTCCACCGTGCAGATCGACTGGCGTCTCGCGGCGATGGTCACCGGTGCCGCCGTCGTGGGCAGCCTCATCGGCGGCCGCCTGACCTCGCTGGTCGATCCGGACACCCTGCGCAAGAGCTTCGGCTGGTTCGTGCTGATCATGTCCTCCGTCATCCTCGCGCAGGAGATCCACCCCGGCGTCGGCATTGCCACGGCGGCACTCACTATGGTCGCCGCCGGCGCCACCTATGTCTGCAACCGCAGCGAGCACTGCCCACTGCAACGCCTCGGAGGACGCTCTCGCACAGCCGCGGCGGCGGTCTGAACGCACGACGCGGAAGCGCTCACCCGTTCTCGACAGACCCGAACCGAGGAGTTCACCATGCAGGAAGTCGACACTGTCGCTCTGATCACGGCGTGGGAGTCCGGAGCTCCGGTGCTCGATGTCCGCGAGGACTACGAGTACCTCCGGGGCCACGTCCCCGGCGCTCGGTCGATCCCCCTCCCCGAACTGTCCGCCCGCGTAGGGGAGGTACCGCCGGGAGGGACCGTCTATGTGATCTGCGCGTCCGGAAACCGGAGCAAGCGTGGAGCCGAGATCCTCGAATCCGCGGGACGGTCCGCAGTGTCCGTCGCCGGCGGGACGAGGGCGTGGGTCTCCGCGGGTCGGGAAGTGCGGCGCGGACCCACCCCCTGAGCGCCGCGCCGAACTTCTTCACCAGCGGCCTGCATGCCGCCTTCGATGACGGCATGCAGGCCGTAGAGTGGAACTTCGCCGGGCCGGGCCCGGACGATGGTGAAACGAAAGCGGTGACACGGACGTGATGGGCCTCGGCGAGCTGGAATCGGCGATCATGGACGTGCTGTGGCAGAGCGACGAACCCCTTCGTGTACGCGATGTGCTGGCACGCCTCGAGCCCGACCGGTCGCCGGCCTACACGACCGTGATGACGGTCCTGGACAACCTGCACAACAAGGGCATGGTCACCCGCAGCCGAATCGGCCGTGGTTACAGCTACCGCGCAACCCGTAGCCGCGAGGAAACCGCGGCAGAACTGCTGCGGCACGTGCTCCGGACGTCCGGCGACGCCGAACAGGTCATGCTGCACTTCGCCAGTTCTGCGACGGAGGACGAATCCCGGATCCTGCGCCGCGCCGCCCGGCGGACCACGGCCCGCAACCGCAGGAATCTGCCCTCGTGATCGTTGCAGCAGCACTGTTCGTGGCAGCGCTCGTCCTCGGTTTCACAGCGCCGCGATGGCTTTCGCATCTGGCCTCCCCGGGCCGCGATCCGCGCGGTGCGCTCACCGCGTGGGTGTCGACCGAGGTCCTGTTCGTCGCGGCACTGGCCGGCGGTCCCCTGGCGGTAGCCACGCGACCCGGCTCGCAGATCGATCATCTGCCGGTACCGGCGTCGTGTGTGCGTACGGCGCGGGACGAAGGATTGCTGCCGTGGCTGCCCTATCTGGAGACAGCGCTGTGGGTGGTCGCGGGCGCGGTTCTCGTGCGGATCGCCGTGGTGGTGTCCCGTTCGTACCGCAGGCACCGCCGCGAAACCGTTGCCCACCTCAACCTGGTCCGCATCCTCGGAAGGATCCGGAGACACGCCGGGGGTGAAGTCATCTGGTTGCAGGACACCGCCTGCGCGGCATACAGCATCGGCGGCCGTAACGGCACTGTCGTGGCCGGCGAGGGACTGAAAGCGCTGGACCCACCGACGCGTCGGGCGGTACTCGATCACGAGTACGCACACATCCGCGGTCGCCACCATGTGCTGGTGGCGATCAGCGGGGCCCTGAGGACGGCGTTGCCGTTCGTGCCGCTGTGCCGCCAGGGAGCGCCGTGGATACGTGTGCTCGTCGAGCTGGCAGCAGATCGCCGGGCCGCGCAGTCCTGCGGACACGATGCGGTCCGCGATGCTCTGATCCGGTGCGCAACGACGCTCGATCCGGCGGCACGAGAAGAAGCATCCGACGGGTATCTCGACGCGAGGCTCCGGTGGTTGAGTCCGGTTCGCCGGTCCGGCCGTTCGCACGGCGTACTCGCTCGTCCTTTCGCCACTCGTCCTTTCGCAGTGGCCTTGTCCGCTCTTCCCGCATTCCTCACGGGAGTCTCCGTCGTCGGAATCGTGACCGCGTCCTGCCTCACCGTGTGATCGGCGATTCACAGGAGTCGTCGCAGGGACGTCGCCGCCACCGGTAGAGAACGGCGCCGGCGAGCAGGGCCAGCGAAAGGACGGCGAGGATCGGCTGTAGCGGGGCCCACCATCCGAGTGCTCCGGACGCGCCGATCGTGACGAGCACCACTTTGTTGCAGACCGGGCAGCCCACGGCGAACACGGTCAGCATCACTCCGGCCGCGGGTGTCGCCGTCCGCGGACTGCCGGAGTGGGAGTTCTGTAGACCGAACCACAGCGCGGTCAGCACCACGGTCGCGCCGAGCACCGGGTATTCCCACCAGCGCACCGGGATCTCCCGGCCGAACCACGGATTCGCGAGGATGTCCGTCGGTACGCCGACGACCAGAAGAGTGATCACCCCCGCGGCCACCGCTCGGAACAGGGCTCTGATCCGATACGAATTCTTCTGAGCGATTGCGGGATTGCGAGTCTCGAGAGCTGCGGGAGGGGTGGTCACATCGGGATCCTTGTCGACGGAGAGCGGCACAACTACTAACCAGCTTAGTAGCTCGAGCTACTATCCTGCTTAGTAGTTCGGGGCGGTCGATCCACTCCGGCGCGACCGACCGTGGAGGCACGCATGACCCCGACGAAACACACCGTCCGCACCCGGCGGGACCTGTGGCTGCTCGGCGCGCTCGGCGTCGTCGTCGCGGTTCTGCTCGCGTTTCTCGTCGTCGGCCGCACCGGCGCCGAAGATGCGGCCGACCCTGTGACGGCTCCGCAGATGGGACCGGTCGGAGATATGTCCCGGCGCATCGACGGTGACCCGTTGGCGATCGGTGCGGTGGATGCTCCCGTGGTGTTGATCGAGTACTCCGACTACCGCTGCCCGTTCTGCGCCAAGTTCAGCCGAGACGTCGAGCCGGCTCTGATCGACAAGTACGTCGACGAGGGCATTCTGCGCATGGAATGGCGCGATCTTCCGATCTTCGGCGACCAATCGATGGCCGCTGCCCGTGCCGGACGCGCCGCTGCCGCACAGGGGAAGTTCTGGGAATTCAACGCGACCGTCTACGCAGCTTCCCCCGATCGCGGCCATCCCGACCTGACGCCGGAATCTCTGCGCAGCTTCGCAGCTGCGGCCGGAGTGCCCGACCTGGATCGATTCGACCGGGAGGCCGCGGACCCGTCCGTCGACCAGTCCATCTACGCCGACATGCTCGAGGCGAACACCATCGGCGTATCGAGTACGCCGTCGTTCGTGATCAACGGCACCCCGATCCTGGGCGCACAGCCGCTCGGAGTCTTCGATCAGGCCATCGAGGCAGCAGCCGGGGCGGCGGAGTGACCGAGATCGGCCTGCTCGGCGCTCTGCTCGGCGGCGTGCTCTCCCTGCTCAGCCCGTGCTCGGCGCTGCTGCTGCCCTCGTTCTTCGCGTATGCCTTCGACGGTGCGGGGCGCCTGGCGGCACGCACCGCACTCTTCTACGCCGGATTGACCTCGGTACTCGCGCCCCTGGGAGCCGGACTGGGATTGATCGGTGCGCTCCTGACCCAGCACCGCTCCGTGATCACCCTGGTCAGCGGCATCATTCTCATCGGTCTCGGCATCATGACCGTTGCCGGCGGAGGCTTCGCATCGAAGTCGGCGCAGCAAGCCGCGAACTCGCTGACCGGCTCCGGCGCCCTGTCGGTGTTCGCGCTCGGAGCCGTGTACGGATTCGCAGGATTCTGCTCCGGACCCCTGCTCGGGAGCGTGCTGACCATCGCGGTCGCCGGGGGGCACCCGCTGCACGGGGCCGTGCTGATGGCCGTCTACGCCCTCGGTATGGCGCTGCCGCTGTTCGCACTGGCCCTCGCGTGGGAACGATTCGAGCTGCGAAAGCGCACCTGGCTACGAGGACGTCCCATCACCCTCGGCCCCCTGCGAACCCATACCACGTCTTTGATCTCGGGGCTGCTGTTCATCGGCATCGGCGCGCTCTTCCTCGTCACCGACGGCACCGCGAATCTCACCGGGCCGATGGGTGTCGACGAGCAGTTCGATCTGCAAGTAGCACTCGGCCGGTGGACACAGGAGGTGCCCGTCGTCCCGATTCTTCTGATCGTCACGCTCGTCGCGTTCTTCGTCGTCATGCTCCGCGTGGTGCGTCAACGGCAAAGACGCTGATACGCGCCACCGCGATCGTCGGGTCGCTCGCCGGGTGCCGTCGGTCGCACGACTCACACGCCGATTTGATACCCCCGGGGGTACACTGGTCTGCAGAACTAGGAAAGGACGCCTCCATGGTCGGCGACGAAGACAGCATCGCATTGGTACTCAACCGACTGCGCCGCGCACAGGGTCAGCTCGGCGGAGTGATCGCCATGATCGAACAGGGCCGGGACTGCAAGGACGTCGTCACTCAGCTTGCAGCCGTGTCGCGCGCGCTGGACCGCGCCGGTTTCAAGATCGTGGCGAGCGGGCTGAAGGAATGCATGAACGGCAATGCCGAGGACGGCAAGGAACCGATGACCGAGGTCGAACTCGAGAAGCTCTTCCTCGCCCTGGCCTGACCCCTCCCCCTTCCGAGAGAAAGCAGGACACCCATGACACTCGCACTCTCGACCACCCTGCACACCTCGTTCCCCGACGCGGTCGAACGCACCCGTAAGGCGCTGTCCGAGCAGGGATTCGGCGTGCTCACCGAGATCGACATGAAGGCCACCCTGAAGGCGAAGCTCGGCGAGGACATGGAGGACTACGTGATCCTCGGGGCATGCAATCCGCCACTGGCACACCGCGCAGTGACGGTCGACAGGCAGATCGGGCTCCTGCTCCCCTGCAACGTCGTGGTCCGCACCGATCCGAACAACCCGGAAACGGTCGTGGTCGACGCGATGAACCCGCAGATGATGGTGCAGGTCGCCGATCAACCGGGACTCGCGGAGGTCGCCGACGACGCCACCACCGCCCTGCAGGCCGCAATCGATTCGCTGAAGGCTGACGTACCGAAGAACTGAAGGCGACAGAAACCACGAAGGCCGGCACAGAGCTGTGCCGGCCTTCGCCGGCCGTCTCGAGTTCCGCCGGGTCGGACCAGGACGGAAGTTGCCGGGCGTGTTCCATGAAGTCGCGCAGGTCGTTCTGAAGTCCTCAGGGCGACGGCCGAGAGTTCTTCCGCCCGGCAGTTCCTCGTTCCCATTGCGCTGCCGGATGTTCAGTCGACGCGGTAGTACCGCCCGGCGTCGTCCAATCGTGCACGCAACGCGTCGATTGCCGGCCGTTGCCCCTTGTGCAGCTTCGTCTCGGCGTCCGCCGCGACGATCCAGCGCGCCTCGTCGACCTCCGGGATGGTGATCCGCTTGCCGGATCGCGGGGGCCATTCGACCTCGCACGTGTTGCTCTCGACGAACCTCAGCTCCTCCGCCGTCTCCCCCGCGTAGATGCTGACGATCTTGCCGGACGACTGCCGGTAGCGACCCAGCAACGACAGCGGCACATCCGGGGGCTCGATCCCACATTCCTCGGTGAACTCGCGCAGGGCGACCTCGCGAGGATCCTCCTCCGGCCCGTACTCCCCCTTCGGCACCGACCAGGCCGCTTCGTCCTTCCCCTTCCAGAACGGGCCGCCGGGGTGGACGAGCCACACGCTGAGCAGACCGGTGTCGTCGACGCGGTAGAACATCAGACCTGCGCTGGTGACGGCCATCATTGCTCCTGTATGCCTGCGACAGGTTGACGCAGAATGGTTTTCAGCTTCTCGGGGGCCGTGCGGCGAGGGTCGGACAGATAGATCTCGTGGTGGTCGCCGGCGAACGTCACCCCTCGTTCGGGCATCACCTGCGTGTGCAGGCACTGCAGGACGGGGCCTTCGTCGTCGTACGGCCCGACGTGCAGGATCTGCAGCGCCCTGCCCTCCACCAGCCGGAACGGCCGCACACGCGGCAGGGACGGGAGCGGATTCTTCTTCGCCCGGGCCTTGTCGCCCGCCATCTCGATCGCGTCGTTCATCATGTCGTCGGTGATCCAGGGCGGCTGCGCGATGAGCATGCGCCACGACCAGGAGTCCTTGTCCCGCGTGAGGAAGGTGGTCATGTCCTCACTCCACCACAGGCCTTCGAGAGGTCCGACGACGAAATCCCGCCCGAGTTCCTTCTTGGAGGTGAACTTCAGGGTGTACGCCACCGAGTAGAGGGCCTCGACGGCATCGGCGTACTCCTCGGAACCGTTCGGATCACCCTTGCCGTCCACGGCGAGGTAGTCGAAGTCGGGAGCGTGCACCTCGGCGAAATCCTCGGCCGAGCACGAGTACAGCTCGCGGTGCTCACGCTTGATGTCGTATTTGTCCACGGCGCCCCTTCCGTTCGAGGACGAGAATAGGCGCCCGACAGCATCCGTACGCGCGATCGACACCCCTTCGCCCCGCAGCCGATCGCGTCTAGCATCGTCCCCATGCTCGACGAGAGCACCCAGAAGACATTCGAGGAGAACCGCACCCACCTGCTGTCGGTGGCGTACCGCCTCACCGGCAGCATCGCCGACGCCGAGGACGCCGTGCAGGACGCATGGCTGCGACTCGTGGGCGCGGATGTCTCCGAGGTGCGCGACCTGCGTGCCTGGCTGACGACAGTCGTAGGACGGTTGTGCCTCGACAGACTGCGCTCGGCCGCGGTGCGCCGCGAGACCTACGTGGGCCAGTGGCTGCCCGAACCCGTCGTGGCGCCCCTCGGCTCCCTCGCTCCCCCGGACCCGCTCGACGAGATCGTGCGCGACGAGGACAACCGCCTGGCCGCGCTCGCCGTCCTCGACAGCCTGACACCGGCACAGCGCGTGGCGTTCGTGCTCCACGACGCGTTCGACATCTCGTTCGACGACATCGCCCGCATCCTCGGCGTCGCCACCCCGACCGCCCGCCAGCTGGCCTCCCGCGCCCGCCGTACGGTCTCGGCCGTTCCACCGCCGAGTTCACCGGCCGAACACGAGGAGGCCGTCGGGCGGCTCGTCGCGGCCTTCGCGGGCGCCGACCTCGACGCCGTCGTCGCCGCGCTCCATCCCGACGCCCGCATGATCGGCGACGCCGGCGGCACGACCCGTACGGCGCTGAACGTCGTGGTCGGAGCCGAGAAGGTCGCGCGGTTCATCCTCGGACTGCTGCGGCTCTACGGAGCCGAGGCGTTGACGGCCTTCGAACCGGTCCTCGTCAACGGCGAGATGGGTCTGTTGAACCGCGGTCGCCCGGCCGAGGACGGTCGGCCGGGCTTCCCTCCGCGCGTGACGGCGTGGACCGTGCGGGACGGACGGATCTGGGCGGCCTACGACATCGCGAACCCCGAGAAGCTCGGACGCGGAGTGCTCCTGCCCGACAGCATCTTCGACTAGGCGTCATGCGTTCCCGGCTTCGTCGGCCCAGGGTACCCGGCAGGCGTCCGTGCTGAATCCCTGATCGTGGATGCCCAGCGCCGAGTTCATGCGCGCACGCATGTTCTCGAGCGCGATCTGATAGGTGAGTTCGACGACGCCCGCCGGCCCGAAACGACGCTCGAGGTCGGCGACCTGTTCGTCGGTGACCTCCTTCGCCACGTCGCCGGTCATCGCATCGGCATAGGCGATCGCGGCTTTCTCGTCGTCGCTGTAGAGATCGGAGGTCTCGTACTCGGCGATGTGGGCGAGTCGTTCGGTGTCGAGTCCGTCCAGTCGCTGCAGCATCGTCCCGAAGTCGATGCACCACGAGCATCCGACGGTCCACGCCACGCGGTAGACGGCGATCTCCCGGACCGCGGCGGGCAGGACGGTGGAGGCGCGTTGGGCGAGCATCTCGTGGACTCCGCTCGTACGCATCAACCGCGGATGGTGCGCGGCCACCGCGAAGGGTTCGGGGACCGAACCGAACCTGCGGCGGGCGAGCGCATACATCGCACGGGTCATCGGACCGGTGCGGTCGGGAGCGACGGCTTCGAGTCGTGCCATGACGGTGTCCTTCCGGTGCGACCGACGGATACTCCGCCGGTTCGAGGTGGCCTACATCATGGAGACGAGGCAGACCTCACGGATGTGACACCGCGGGCGCTACGCTGCAGGAATGGCTGATTCGACGACTTCGGGACGAGTTCGTACGGTCTCCCGGTTACGACCGTTCGCCTCGACGATCTTCGCCGAGATGACCGAACTCGCTGTCCGGCACGGCGCGATCAACCTCGGGCAGGGATTTCCCGACGTCGACGGCCCGCCCGCAATGCTCGAGATCGCCCGCCGCGCCATCACCGAGGGGGTCAACCAGTACCCGCCCGGGTCCGGCATGCCGGTCCTGCGCGAGGCGATCGCCGCCGACCGTGCCGCACGGTACGGCCTGCACCACGACCCCGAATCCGAGGTGCTCGTCACCGTCGGTGCCACCGAGGCGATCAGCGCCGCCATCCTCGGGCTCGTCGAACCCGGAGAGGAGGTGCTCCTCACGGAGCCGTACTACGACTCGTATGCGGCCTCGGTGGCGCTCGCCGGCGCGACGCGACGGACCGTGCCGCTGACCCGTTCCGGGAACGGTTTCGTGCTCGACGTCGACGCCCTGCGCGCCGCCGTCACCGACCGGACACGGATGCTGGTCGTCAACAGCCCGCACAATCCCACCGGCACCGTCTACGACCGTGAAGCGCTGACCGCCCTGGCCGAGCTCGCCTGCGAACGCGAACTGCTGGTGCTGTCCGACGAGGTGTACGAGCATCTGGTCTTCGACGGCCGCACGCACATCCCGCTCGCATCGTTGCCCGGCATGGCCGAACGGACGATCACGGTCTCGAGTGCCGCCAAGACCTTCAACGTCACCGGATGGAAGATCGGGTGGGCGATGGGCCCGCGCGAGCTGATCGACGGGGTGCGCGCCGCGAAACAGTTCATGACGTTCGTCGGTGGGGCGCCCTTCCAACCGGCGGTCGCACATGCGTTGACGCACGAACAGGAATGGATCGCGTCGATGCGCGCCGACCTCGAGCGCAAGCGAACGTTCCTGTCCCACGCACTCTCCGAGGCCGGCCTGAAAGTGTTCGGCTCCACCGGAACGTATTTCGTGTGCGCCGATCTGACACCCCTCGGCCGGACCGACGCGGTGGCCTTCTGCCGGGAACTTCCGGGCCGCGTCGGAGTGGCCGCGGTACCGGTGAGCGTCTTCGTGGACGACACCGCGTCATGGAACCATCTGGTGCGCTTCGCGTTCTGCAAACGGGACGAGGTGCTCACCGAAGCGGTGGCACGTCTGAACGGATTGCAGGAGGCGCGCTAGATGTTGCGACCGACCATCCCGTCGGACTTCGTGTCGCGAGCGGTACAGGTGGGAGCCGAGGAGGGCATCGATCTGCAACCGGCCCTCGAGGCAGCACGCATCAGCCGCGCGGTGCTCACCCATCCCCATGCCCGGCTCACGCCCGCCCAGGTCAGTCGTTTCACGCAGGTGGTCTGGCAGATCACCGACGACGAACTCTTCGGCATCGCAGCGGCTCCCGTGCCCCGCGGCACCTTCCGGGTTATGTGCCTGACCCTCATCCACCGACCCGATCTCGACCACGCTCTGCAACGGATGATCGAGGTGAACCATGTCATCCGGTCCCTGCCGCAGTTGAGCCTGACCCCGGGTGCGTCCACCACCTTCCTGGACGTGGAACTGCCGGAGGTCGTGGACGACAAGACCCGCGTGGTGGTGGATTTCCTTCTCATGCTGCTGCACCGCTTCGCCGCGTGGCTGGTGGGTGGGCGTGTCCCCCTCGGGTCGGTGTTCCTGCCGTACACCGAACCCGATCCCGTCCTGGCCCGCAGTTACGACGCGATCTTCGGCGTGCCGGTGACCTTCGGTGCGGGACGGGCCGCGCTCGAGATCGACAATGCTGCACTGAAGTCGCCACTCGTGCAGACCGAGGAATCACTCGAGGAGTACCTGCGGGATTCTCCGAATCTCATTCTCTCCGAACGTGAATACGAGTCGACGGTGTCGTCCCAGGTGCGGCGGATCTTCGAATCGGGCATCGACGGACGGACGGCGACCGCCGAGGACATCGCCGGCAGGCTCGCGGTGAGCCCTCCCCATCTGCGACGCCTGCTCCGCCAGGAGGGCACGTCGCTGGGGCAGTTGCGCGAGGAGGTCCTCCGCGACCTCGCGATCGCGGGCCTGAGACGCGGTGAAGCGGTCGACGATCTGTCGTCCCGGCTCGGTTTCTCCGAGCCGAGCGCCTTCCGCCGTGCGTTCAAGAGGTGGACCGGAAACACCCCTCGCGCATACCGAGAGCACCGCTGACGCGCATCGGCTGCCGACCGTCGCGACGCCGCCGGATACCCGGCCGGTTCCGGAACGAAACTCGATTCGACCAGGAGTTATGGGCGAGGAGTCGGTACGCGGACATGTCGGGGCCCGGCTTGCATTCCTGCATTTTCAGTGGGAACGTCGGAAGTGAACCGTCATCGACTTTCGAGAGGGTGATCTACGAGCTATGCGCACGACCGTTCGCGACGACTATCCGACCCGCGGTCGCACCGCCTGCGAGTCCGTCGAGAGGAAGGATCCCGTCGTCTGGGGTTCGGCTGCCGGCGGGCCGCTCGACGCCGAGGCCGTGATCGAGTACGACCGCCGCGGGTTCCACACCGCCGAAGGACTTCTCGCCGCCCACGACGTCGGGAACCTTCTGGAGGAGACCTCACGACTCGGCCGGGAACTCGGCGACGACGACCGTGTGGTCCGCGAAAAGGGCAGCGGCGACGTCCGCTCGGTCTTCGACGTGCACCGGCTCAGCGATCTTGTGGACTCGATCGTCCGCAGGCCCGAAATCGCCGGAATCGCACGGCAACTGCTGGGATCCGAGGTGTACGTCCACCAGTCGCGGCTCAACGTCAAGCCCGGCTTCCGCGGTGGACCGTTCTACTGGCATTCGGACTTCGAGACGTGGCACGCAGAGGACGGCATGCCCAAGCCGCGTGCTCTGAGCATCTCGATCGCCCTCACCGAGAATTACGGCTACAACGGCGGTCTGATGATCATGCCGGGTTCGCACAAGACGTATGTTTCGTGTGCCGGTGAGACGCCCGACGACTACTACCGGGAGTCGCTGGTCACCCACGTTCCGCCGACAGGTTCGCCCGACGAGGACACCCTCACCCGTTTGGCCGCCGAGCACGGTATCGCGACCTTCACCGGCCCGGCGGGGTCGGCGACGGTCTTCGATTCGAACTGCATGCACGGTTCCAACGGGAACATCACTCCGTTCCCGCGCTCGAATCTGTTCGTCGTGTTCAACAGCGTCGAGAACACGCTCGTCGAGCCGTTCGCCGCCTCGAGGCCGCGTCCTCCCTATCTCGGCAGCCGCGATTTCACGCCGCTGAGGTGACCTGAGGTGAGAAGATCCCACGATGATGGCCGGGACGGTCCTGCGGCGTCCCGGCCACCCGTCGTCAGGGGGACGGCGTGCGGCCCTTCGTGTCGATCGGCATCGCACGTCCGCCGGAGCCGAAGATCGCTCGCCGGAGGGTGAATCTGCCCAGGTCGGGGTCGTAGGGCCGGTATGCCGCATACACGAGAACGTGGAGACGTGACTGTAGACGGATGAGCCTGAGGATCTCCGGCGTCAGGCGGCCGTGCAGTTCGAAGGTGTCGATTCCCGACTGGATATAGGCCGCGTACTCACGGGGCGGGGTGTAGGCCCGACGCGGCGACAGGTCGGCGTACAGATCGGTCAGCTGGGCGATCTCGATGTCCACCTCACGCAGACACAGTGCCAGATCCAGATCCTCGTGGATTCTCGGGTCCGTACTGACGACGTCCCGGACACGCTCCCACGCCGAGCGTCGCAGTGCCATGTTCGCGCCGTGCAGATTGTCGATCCGCCGTTCCCCGCCGAATGTTCCTTGCGCGACCCGTTTGTCGATGTACCACTGTTTGAGCCTGCGGTAGGGGGAATCGTAGGAGTTGCTGAGTCCGCTGATCGCTCCCACCTCGACGGTGTCGTCGCGGGCGAAAAAACTGCGGACGGTGTGCGCCCAATCGGGACGAACCCGCGTGTCCGCATCGATCCGTCCGATGAGATCTCCTGTGGCCGCGTCGTATCCGGCATTGCGCGCGAATGCGACACCCGGTCTTGGCTCGACGATCCGTCGCACGAGGGGCTCGCCGGCGGCGATGGCTTCGATGATCTGCGCAGTGCGATCGGTCGAATTGTTGTCAACGACCAGGATTTCGTGGATCTCCGACTTCTGGGCGAGCAGCGCCGCAAGGCATTTCGCGATGTAACGCTCCTCGTTGTGGGCCGGCACGACGATCGACAACCTGTTCGTAGTCATGGAAACGACGCTACCGAACCGACGAGGGCCGGCGGTTCGTCATCGCTGACGACTCCGCCGACCCTTCGCGCCGCAGACGGTTCAGCCGCGACGGGTGCGCACGGCCTGCGCGAGGCGGTCGAGCTGCGCGGCGGTGGTGTCCCAGTCGATGCACGCGTCGGTGATCGACTTGCCGTAGTCGAGCTTGTCGGCCTCGCCGAGGGTCAGGTCCTGACGTCCCGCCTCGATGAAGCTCTCGAGCATCAGTCCGACTATGCCCTTCTCGCCGGCCTCGATGCGCTCGGCGACATCGGTGACGACGTCGACCTGCTTGTTGTGGTCCTTGCGGCTGTTGCCGTGGCTTGCGTCGATGACGACACGCTCGGGCAGACCGGCCTTGCGCAGGCGGGCCATCGTGTCGGCCACGGTCTCGGCGTCGTAGTTCGGCCCCGCGCTGCCACCGCGCAGGATGACGTGGCAGTCCGGGTTGCCTACGGTCTCGATCAGCGCGGCCTGACCGTCGAGGTCGGTGCCGGGGAAGACGTGGCTGGCCGCTGCGGCACGGGTGCCGTCGACCGCGACCTGCACGTCACCTTCGGTGGAGTTCTTGATGCCGACGGGCATGGACAGCGCGCTGCACAGCTGGCGGTGAACCTGACTCGCGGCGGTGCGGGCGCCGATGGCTCCGTAGGTGACCAGGTCGGCGTAGTACTGCGGAAGGATCGGGTCGAGGAACTCGCAGCCGACGGGCAGGCCGAGACCGGAGACGTCGAGCAGCAGCTTACGGCCGATGCGCAGACCGGTGTTGATATCGAAGGTGCCGTCGAGGTGCGGGTCGTTGAGCAGGCCCTTCCACCCGAGCGTGGTGCGCGGCTTCTCGAAGTACACACGCATCACGACGTGCAGGTCGTCGCGCAGCTCCTCGGCCTTGGCGGCCAGACGGCGCGCGTAGTCCATCGCGGCGGCGGGGTCGTGCACGGAGCAGGGGCCGACCACGACGACGAGACGGTCGTCGGTGCCGTTCAGGATGTCGACGGTGCCGGCGCGGCCCGAACGGACGGTCGCTGCGACGACGGCGTCGGGTGCGTACTCGGCACGGATCTCGGAGGGTGCGACGAGAGGGCTGACCTTGACGGTGCGCTGTTCGTCGAGATTCGACGTGGAGATTCCGGTGGTCGCGGTTCCGGTGCTGGGGCTCATCGATGATTCCTGTTCTCGGTGGTTCGGATTCCGACCCGAGAGAACCTGAGATTCCGACGAGCCGGTCTGGATCCGGCTCGTAGGTGAAGAAGTCAGCGCGCGGTCACGCCGACCGACCCACCCCGGGCCGGCCTGCTAAACCAGAAATATGCACGCTGCATAGCCCCGGACTGTACCAGGACGGCCGATGCGCCTGTCAAATCGCCCCCGCACGGGAACGAAGAGGTGCCCCGTCAGCGTGGGCCCGTGGGCAGGACGACACGCCCGAAGGTCGTGCTCAGCACCCCGGCAGCGGAGGTGTACCAGGCGCCGGCGGCAGCGGCGAGCCCGAAATAACCCCCGACCCTCGTCGGACCGGTCTGCTCCAGTAGTGCTCCGAGGGCGAGGAAGACGAAGACGAAGACGAAGACGGCGAGGAGTACCGAGAAGGTGACGAAGAGGGCCGCGCCGATCCGGGTACCGGCTGAACGCCGTCGCTCCGAAGACGTTGCGCTTCAGGAACTCCCACATTCCGGCGGCGATCGACCTCCCGAACTTCTAATGTGGCGAGCATGAGCACGCACGTCGTCCGCAGCCGCCATGTCGCTCGGGTCGTCCGATGCCCACCGCGCCGGGTCTACGAGTTCGCCGCGGATCCCGACAACCTGCCGAAGTGGGCGGCCGGTCTGGCACAAAGCGAGGTGCGGCGGATCGGCGACGCCCTCGTCGCGGACTCCCCGATGGGCGAGGTCACCGTGCGGTTCGTCGGCGCCAACGATTACGGGGTGCTCGACCACGAGGTGACACTGCCGTCGGGTACGACGGTGCACAACCCGATGCGGGTACTCCCCCATCCGGACGGTGCCGAAGTCGTCCTCACCGTCCGGCAGATCGAACTGACCGACGACGAGTTCGACCGCGACACGCGCATGGTGGAAGAGGACCTCGCGCGACTCGCGGCGCTCCTCGAGTCGTGACCCTTCGGAACAGGAGAACGTGAATGGCCCGCAAGATCGCCACCAACACCGCAGTCGGCCTGCAGGAACTGCTGGACTTCGTCCGGCCCCGGCACCGAATGATCCTCATGACGCAACGCGACGACGGCACACCGCAGGCATCCCCCGTCACCGGCGGCGTCGACGACCGCGGACGCATCGTGATCGCGACCTATCCCCGGCGCGCCAAGACCCGCAACGCCCGCAGCCGGCCCGAGGTCGGTGTCGTCGTGCTGTCCGACGACTGGAACGACGCGTGGGTGCAGGTCGACGGAACCGCGGAGGTGATCGATGCCCACGACGACGTCGAACCGCTCGTCGAGTACTTCCGCAACATCGCCGGGGAACATTCGGACTGGGACGAGTACCGGCAGGCCATGCGCGATCAGCGCAAGTCGCTGATCCGGATCACCCCGACCCGCTGGAGCCCGGTGGCCACGGGAGGCTTCCCACCCGAACTGGCATAGATACCTCACCGCCCGCGTCGACCACGTGCCCCGCGATCCGTCGCAGGGGCACGTTGCGTTCCTCGGACAACTTCCGGAGCAGGACGAACGCATCGTCGGCACCCACCGCGAAGCGTTCCATGAGATCACCCTTCGGACCGCGCGCCGCTCGACCGCTCCCTGTTGCCGACCTCCCCCGATGCCACGCCACATACTTGCATCGACCTCCCGGCGTGCCGAAGAACCCTAGCGCGAAGAGCAGGTCGCATTGGTCACGAGCGGCCGGCGGTCTACCGCCACGGCACGCGTTCCGGGTCGCGCAGCATCCGCCGTGCCGTGGACATCCGGTGCACCTCGTCGGGGCCGTCGTAGATACGGGCGTAGCGCGCCCGCCGGTACATCCCCTCGAGCGGCGTGTCGGCGGTGAGACCGAGCGCCCCGTACACCTGGATCGCACGGTCGACGACATCGTGCAGCATCTGCGCGCCGCGGAACTTGATGAGCCCGATCCGGACCCGGGCGTCCTCCCCCGCATCCATCACCCGCGCGGCGTCCAGCGTCATCAGACGGGCGGCCTGGATGTCGGCGGCGGATTCGGCGATGTAGCGCTGGATCTCACCCTTCTCGGCGAGCAGCGATCCGTGGGCGAAGCGGGAGTTGGCGCGCGCACACATGAGTTCGAAGGCCCGTTGGGCCTGGCCGAGCCACCGCATGCAGTGGAAGATCCGTCCCGGCCCGAGCCGGTCCTGCGCGACGACGAAGCCGTTGCCGCGTTCACCGAGCACGTTCTCCTCGGGAACGCGCGCACCGTCGTACCGCACCTCGTAGTGATCGCTCGGGTCGTGCCCCATCGTGGGGATCGCCCGCACGATCTCGAGTCCGGGGGTGTCGATGGGCACGATGATCGCGCTGATGCTGCGGTGCAGCGGAGTCGACTCGGGTTCGGTCCGGGCGAAGACCGTGCAGTAGCCGGCCTGCGCGGCGCCGGTGGTGAACCACTTGTGCCCGTCGATCACCCATTCGCCGTTCTCGAGCCAGGCGGTGGTCTGCACGAGCACGGGGTCGGATCCCGCCACCTCCGGCTCGGTCATGCCGACAGAGGGCAGGATGTCGCCAGAGACGAGCCCTGGGATCCAGCGCTCGCGTTGTTCGGCGGTGCCGTGCCGCTGGATCATCAGGGCGTCCTGCATGGACACCGATCCCACCGCGAGCTGACCGTACTCGGAGCGGCCGATGATCTCGTTGAGGTAGACGAAGTCGAGGAAGGGAACCCCGCCCCCTCCCATCTCCTCGGGATGCCCCAGAGCCCACAGCCCGAGTTCCTTCGCCCTGGCCTTCAGCCCGACGAGCGCCTCGGCGGCCTTGTCGTCGTGACGGCTCAGGACGGGTTCGAGAGGAATCACCTCGTCGTCGATGAACGAACGCATGCGGGTGCACAGCTCGGCCACCCGCCCTTCGGGCCGGTTCGCAGTCATGCCCGCCAATCTATCGGCGCACACGTGCACTCACATAGCGTTCCGTCCTGTCCGGGTGTGGAAATCCGTCCGCCGGGGCATTCTGTGGCGAGTCCATCCTGCGACGCGACGAGCACGGAGGTGCCATGCCGGATCCGTCCGACCGAGTACCCGAATACGAACACACCGAAGACGGTCATCTCGTCGAGAGCCGGGCGGAGGACTTCGCCCATGCGCGCAGCCTGCCCGTCGACCCGGACTGGTTCAAGACCGCGGTGTTCTACGAGGTTCTCGCCCGCGCTTTCAACGACTCGAACAACGACGGCACCGGCGACCTGCGGGGGCTGACCGAGAAACTCGACTACATCGCGTGGCTCGGCGCCGACTGCATCTGGCTGCCGCCCTTCTACGATTCACCGCTCCGCGACGGCGGCTACGACATCCGCGACTTCCGGGCGGTGCTACCGGAATTCGGCACGGTCGAGGACTTCGTCACCTTCCTCGACGAGGCGCACAAACGCGGTATCCGCGTCATCACCGACCTCGTCATGAACCACACGTCCGACACGCACGCGTGGTTCCAGGAATCCCGGAGCGACCCCGACGGGCCGTACGGCGACTTCTACGTGTGGTCGGATGTCGACGACCGATACCAGGAGGCCCGCATCATCTTCGTCGACACCGAGACGTCCAACTGGACGTGGGATCCGGTGCGCAAGCAGTACTACTGGCACCGGTTCTTCTCGCACCAGCCCGACCTGAACTACGACAACCCCGAAGTACAGGACGCGATGCTCGACGTCCTGCGGTTCTGGCTCGATCTCGGCATCGACGGGTTCCGCCTCGACGCGGTCCCCTATCTGTTCGAGCGTGAGGGGACCAACTGCGAGAACCTCCCCGAGACGCACGCCTTCCTCAAGAAGTGCCGTGCGGTGATGGATGCCGAATATCCCGGCCGGGTGATGCTGGCGGAGGCGAACCAGTGGCCCACCGACGTCGTCGAGTACTTCGGCGAACCCGAGATCGGCGACGAGTGCCACATGGCTTTCCACTTCCCGCTGATGCCGCGCATCTTCATGGCGGTGCGGCGACAGAACCGTTTCCCGATCTCGGAGATCCTCGCCCAGCCCCCGCCGATCCCGAAGACCGCCCAGTGGGGCATCTTCCTCCGCAACCACGACGAGCTGACCCTCGAGATGGTGACGGACGAGGAACGCGACTACATGTACGCCGAGTACGTCACCGACCCGCGGATGCGCGCGAACATCGGCATCCGCCGTCGTCTGGCGCCGTTGCTGGAGAACGACCGCAACCAGCTCGAGCTCTTCACCGCTCTGTTGCTGAGCCTGCCGGGTTCCCCCGTCCTGTACTACGGCGACGAGATCGGCATGGGCGACAACATCTGGCTCGGCGACCGCGACGCGGTGCGGACCCCGATGCAGTGGACCCCCGACCGCAACGCGGGCTTCTCCCGCGCCGATCCGGGCCGGTTGTACCTGCCGGTGATCATGGATCCCACCTACGGGTACCAGGCGGTGAACGTCGAATCGCAGATGAACTCGACGAACTCGCTGTTGCACTGGACGCGGCGGATGATCCAGGTCCGCAAGCAGCATCCGGCCTTCGGTGAGGCCTCGTTCACCGAACTCGGCAGCGCGAATCCCGCGATCCTGTCCTATCTGCGCGAGATGTCGCCCGGCCCGGAACGCAACTACAGCGACGTCATCCTGTGCGTGAACAACCTGTCGCGCTATCCGCAGGCGGTCGTCCTCGATCTGTCGCGCTTCGCCGGGTGGATCCCGGTGGAGCTGACCGGGTCCGTCCCGTTCCCGACGATCACGGAGGAGGGTTACATGATCACCCTGCCCGGTCACGGATTCTTCTGGTTCGCCCTGCAACCCGATCCGTCCAAGGAGGGACCGGGCGAACACCCGGTGAGCAGCGAAGCGGAAGCGGCGGTGCAGCCGTGACGACCAACAACGAGCTCTACCCGGACGAACGGCTCGTCGAGGATCTGCGCGAATGGATGCCGCACCAGCGATGGTTCGCGGCCAAGGGCCACACCATCACCGGGATCGGTGTCGTCCTGCGTCATCCGCTCGTGGAGGAGTCCGGTTTCGGGGCCGACCATCTGATCGTGAAGGTCTCGTTCGACTCGACCGCGGACCAGATCTATCAAGTGCCCCTCGGTTTCCGTTCCCATCTCCCCGAGGAACTGCAGTCGTGGAGCGTGGTCGGCCCCGACGACTCCCACGACCACGGCCTGCACGTCTACGACGGCCTCCGCGATCAGGAGATCCTCGACCGGTATTCGCGCAATCTGGCGAGCGGCACCCCCGCCGGCCCGGTGGATCTCCACACCGTGCCGGGTGCGGTCATCGAACCGGGCCTGCGTGGGCGTGCGCTGAGCGCGGAGCAGTCCAACACCTCCGTGGTCCTCGGAGAGAAGTTGCTGCTCAAGATGTTTCGTCGGCTCACGCTCGGCATCAATCCGGACGTCGAACTGCCGCTCGCGCTCGGCGAGGACGGATGTCGGTCGATCGCCCCGATCCGGGCATGGATCGAAGCGGAGGTCGACGGGGTCCGCACCACGCTGGCGATGGTGCAGGACTTCGCGGCGAACTCGGCCGACGGCTGGTCGATGGCACTCGGCAGTGTCCGGGACCTGCTCCTGGAAGGAGACCTGCGCGCCGACGAGGTGGGCACCGACTTCGCCGGGGAATCCCATCGCATCGGTGCGGCCGTCGCGGATGTGCACGCCCATCTCGGCTCCGCGCTCGGCACCGACGAGCGCGCCGCCGCCGAACTGGCCGAGGGCATGATCCGCCGGCTCGAGGGTGCGGCGGCCGAGGTCCCCGAGCTCGCCGAACTCACCGACGCGGTCCGGGCCCGGTTCGATGAGGTTGCGGCGCTGGGTCAGGTTCCGGTGCACCGCATCCACGGCGACCTGCATCTCGGGCAGGTGCTGCGTACCCCCGAGCGCTGGTTGCTCATCGACTTCGAGGGCGAACCCGCGAAGTCGCTCGAGGAGCGCCGCAAGCCCGACAGTCCGTTCCGGGACGTGGCGGGGATGCTGCGGTCGTTCGACTACGCCGCGCATCATTCGATCCGTGAATCCGAACAAGGCACGGCGGTGGAGTCGCAGCGGGAGTTCCGGGCCCGGGAGTGGGCCGAACGCAACTGTGCCGCCTTCTGCGACGGCTACGCAGCTGCCTCGGGCACGGATCCACGGGGCTCCGACGTCCTGCTGCGTGGTTACGAGCTCGACAAGGCGGTCTACGAGGTGGTCTACGAGGCTCGGCACCGTCCCTCGTGGCTTCATCTGCCGCTCGAGGCGATCCGTCGTCTCACCGCCCGCTGACCACCCCCCGAACGCGGGAAGGGGAGAGATGCCGTGGCATCTCTCCCCTTCCTCGTCGTGCGGGTCAGCTCACCTGGAGCAGCAGTTCGTCTTCCACGACGTCCGCCGTGACCCGGTTGCCCTCGGCGAGCGCGTCGTCGAGCAGCATGTCGGCGATGCGGTCGTCGACCACCCGGGAGATCGAGCGGCGCAACGGACGGGCACCGAACTCGGGCTGGTGACCGTTGCGGGCGATCCACGCCACCGCGTCGGCGGTGAACTCGAGGTCGATCCCCCTGCTCTGCAGCCGCTTCCGGCTGTCGTCGAGCAGCAGCTCGGTGATCCGGTGCAGCTGGTCGTCGTCGAGCTTGCGGAACATCACGATCTCGTCGATGCGGTTGAGGAACTCCGGCCGCATCGATTCGCGCAGCCGTCCCATGACCCGGTCACGCAGCGGCTTCTCGGCCGCCTCGGCGTCACCGGTGGTGAAGCCGAGCGCGCCTCCGCGGCTCGAGATGATGTCCGAACCGAGGTTGCTGGTCATGATGACGACGGTATTGGTGAAGTCCACCGTGCGTCCCTCACCGTCGGTGAGGCGACCGTCGTCGAGGACCTGCAGCAGTGTGTTGAACACGTCCGGGTGCGCCTTCTCGATCTCGTCGAGCAGCACCACCGAGTAGGGGTGGCGACGCACCTGTTCGGTGAGCTGTCCGGCCTCGCCGTAACCGACGTAACCGGGAGGGGCGCCGACGAGACGGCTCACGGTGTGGCGTTCGCCGAACTCGCTCATATCGATGCGCAGCATGGTGCGCTCGTCACCGAAGAGCACCTCGGCGAGCGCCTTCGCGAGCTCGGTCTTGCCGACGCCGGTGGGACCGAGGAACAGGAAGCTGCCCACCGGACGACGCGGGTCGCTCATGCCGGAGCGGCTGCGCCGCACGGCACGTGCCACGGCGTGGACGGCTTCGTCCTGTCCGACGACGCGCTTGTGCAGCTCGTCCTCGAGAGTGCGCAGCCTCTCCTTCTCGGCGCGGGTCATCCGCGATGCGGGGACTCCGGTGGCCCGCGAGACGATCTCGGCGATCAGCTCCGGGTCGACGGTCGGAGTTCCCTCTCCGTTGCCCTCGCTGTCGCCACCGTCGATCCGAGCCTGGACGCGAAGGATCTCGTCGCGGATGCGCGAGGCATCCTCGTACTGTTCGGCCTCGACGGCGCGATCCTTCTCCGCTTCGAGTTCGTCCAGCCTCGAACGCAGTTCGGTCACGTCGGTGCGCGGCACCCGCAGGCGCAGTCGTGCACCGGCCTGGTCGACGAGGTCGATCGCCTTGTCCGGCAGGTGCCGGTCGGGCAGGTACCGCATCGACAGGTCGACGGCCGCTTCGAGCGCTTCGTCGGTGTACCGGACCTTGTGGAACTCGGCGTACCGATCGGCGAGACCCTTCAGGATCGCGACGGCGTCGTCGCGTGCTGGCTCGTCGACCGTGACGGGCTGGAAACGGCGTTCGAGCGCCGGATCCTTCTCGATGTGCTTGCGGTACTCGTCGAGGGTGGTCGCACCGACGACATGCAGTTCACCGCGGGCGAGCTTCGGCTTGAGGATGTTCGCCGCGTCCATCGCGCCCTCGTTGCCGGCGCCTGCGCCGACGACGGTGTGGATCTCGTCGATGAAGACGATGAGCTTGCCCTGCTGGGCGGTGATCTCGTCGAGCGCTGTGGTGAGACGTTCCTCGAAGTCGCCCCGGTATCGGGTTCCGGCGACCATCGCCGTCAGGTCGAGCTGGACGATCCGCTTGTCCTGCAGGATGTCCGGGACGTCCCCGTCGACGATGCGCTGGGCGAGTCCTTCGACGATGGCGGTCTTGCCGACGCCGGCCTCACCGACGAGCACCGGGTTGTTCTTGGTGCGTCGCGCGAGGATCTCGATCGTCTGCTCGATCTCGTCGGTACGGCCGATGACGGGGTCGATGCCGCCGCCGCGCGCCCGCTCGGTGAGGTCGACGCCGAATTTGTCGAGCGTCGGCGTCGGGGTCTCCTCCGCGGCGGGAGCTGCGGGGGTGGGCTGCAGTGCGGTCTGCAACGCCTGCGGGGTCACGCCCAGGGACGCCAGCAGGCGTCCGGGAGCGCGGGTCTGGTCGGCCGCGAGCGTGAAGAACAGGTGCTCGGGGTCGATGTAGGTGGAGCCGAGCGCACGCGAGAGCTGGTGCGCTTCGAGGAGTGCGGTCTTCACGGCACCGGTCAGTGCGGGTGCGGAGACGGCCTCACCGGGGCGGCTCTGCGGCAGCCGCTGGTCGACGGCGGCAGCGACGTCGGCGGGGGCGGCTCCGGCGCGCGTCATGACCGTGCGGGACGGATCCTGCTCCGCCATCGCGCGGAGGAGGTGCAGCACGTCGAGTTCCGCGTCACCACGGTCGGTGGCGTAGCGCGCTGCGTGGGCGAGGAGGTCCTGGGTACCGCGGCTCATGAAACGAGTGATGTCGATTCGGCCGGGGTCACCAGGCCCGAAGAATGCCGGCATTCCGAAGCCTTTCTGTCGAACTTGAGCCATTCTCACTCAACTAACGTGCCCAGAGCGCTCTCAATTCCCACATGGAAGTGATCCGGAACACGTATCGAGTTGTGGCCATTAATGTTGTGTACAACAAAACGGGGCGCTACATTCATTCCCGTGCCGTCTCCACTCGAACTCGACCAGCAGGTGTGCTTCGCGCTCTACCGCGCCTCCCGCACCATCACGGCCGCATATCGGCCACATCTCGATCGGCTGGGCATCACCTACCCGCAGTACCTGGTGCTCCTGGCGCTGTGGGAACGCGATGCGCGAGGCGTGCAGGATCTGTGCGACTCGCTCGATCTCGACACAGGCACACTCTCCCCCCTGCTCAAACGGCTCCAGGCCGCCGGATACGTCGAACGACGCCGGCAGCAGACCGACGAACGTCGTGTCGTCGTCCACCTCACCGAAGCGGGAGATGCACTCCGGACAGAGGCCACGGACATCCCCGGCTGCGTGACGCGGGACAGCCGGTTCGACGTCGACGAACTGGTCGCGCTGCGCGAGACGCTCCACCGCCTGACCGCCGCGTTGCAGGAAGCACCCGGCGCACTCTCGAAGAAAGGCAGGACATCGTGAACATCATCTACACCGCCGAAGCACTCGCCACCGGAGCAGGCCGCGACGGCCACGCCCGCACCAGCGACGGCAAGCTCGACCTCGACCTGTCCATCCCCACCGAGATGGGCGGCAGCGGCAAGGGCACCAACCCCGAACAACTCTTCGCCGCCGGGTACGCCGCGTGCTTCCACTCGGCACTGCAGATGATCGCCCGACAGGAGAAGGCGGACGTCAGCGACTCCGCGGTCGGCGCCCGCGTCGGCATCGGCCCGACCGACGGCGGCGGATTCGGTCTCGCCGTCACCCTCGAGGTGACTCTTCCGAACCTCCCCCGCGAGCAGGCGCTCGAGCTCACCGAGAAGGCCCATCAGGTGTGCCCGTACTCCAACGCGACCCGCGGCAACATCGACGTCACCCTCGAGGTGACGGAGGACTGAGTCACCCTGCGCTGCGCACATGTCCGCGCCGACCCGTAGCGTGGACACGTGCGCACGCAGGACCGGTCGCAGCTCGCGCTGTTCGCGACCGAACTCGATTTCCCCCTCGACGACTTCCAGGTCGAGGCCTGCCGAGCCCTCGAGGACGACCGCGACGTCCTGGTGTGCGCCCCCACCGGGGCGGGCAAGACCGTCGTCGGTGAATTCGCCGCCCGTCTCGCGCTCGCAGCGGGCGGACGCTGCTTCTACACCACCCCCATCAAGGCGCTGAGCAACCAGAAGTACTTCGACCTGTCGCGTCGCTTCGGCGACGACCGCGTCGGTCTGCTCACCGGCGACATCTCGCTGGACCCGCACGCGCCCGTGGTCGTCATGACCACCGAAGTGCTGCGCAGCATGCTGCACGGCGGCTCCCCGCTCCTGCACGGACTCACCCACGTCGTCATGGACGAGGTGCACTATCTCGCCGACCGCGAGCGCGGTGCGGTGTGGGAGGAAGCGATCCTCTCCCTTCCCGGTGACGTGCGGCTGACCAGCCTGTCGGCCACGGTGAGCAACGCCGAGGAGTTCGGCGGCTGGCTGCGCGGCGTCCGTGGCGACCTCGCGGTCGTCGTCGAGGAGACCCGGCCCGTCCCGCTCACCCAGCACATGCTCGCCGGCGGGCGGCTGTTCGACCTGTTGTCCCCGTCCGGCACCGTCGACGAGACCCTCGAGCGGTACATCGCCCACCGCCAGCTCGTCGAGGCCGCGCCCGGCCCCGCGACCGGCCGTGGACGACGACGGCGACGTGCGCGCGGAGCACCCGGACCGGCCGGTGCCGACCTGCCCGAGGTCGTCGCCCGGCTCGAGGCCGAACAACTGTTGCCGGCCATCTGGTTCCGGTTCAGCCGCAACGGGTGCGACGGCGCCGTCGCCGAATGCCTCGAATCGTCGGTTCGGCTCACCGAGGCGGCCGACGTCGCCGAGATCCGCGCGGTCGCCGACCGGCACACCGCAGCGCTGCCGCCCGCAGATCTCGACGCCGTCGGTCACGCCGAGTGGCTCGAAGGACTCGAACGCGGGTTCGCCGCGCACCACGCCGGTCTGATCCCGGCCTTCCGTCACACCGTCGAGGAGTTGTTCGCCCGCGGTCTCGTGCGGGTCGTGTTCGCCACTGAGACCCTCGCCGTGGGGGTGAACATGCCGGCGCGCACCGTCGTCCTCGAACGCCTCGTCAAACCCACCGCCGACGGACCGGTGCGCCTCTCCCCCGGCGAGTACACCCAGCTCACCGGTCGCGCCGGTCGGCGCGGCATCGATGTCGAAGGCCACGCCGTCGTGCTGTGGAGTCCCGAGGCCGCCCCCGCGACCGTCGCCGGCCTCGCCGGCGCACGCTCGTACCCGCTCCACAGTTCGCTGCGCGTCGGCTACAACACCGCGGTCAACCTGGTCGCCGGTCGCGGCATCCCCGGCTCCCGCGAGTTCCTGCGACGCTCGTTCGCCCAGTTCCAGGCCGAACGATCCGTCGCGGCGCTCACCGACGCCGTCCGCGCGAACACGACGGCGCTGCGTGATCTCGACACCGAACTCGGGGACGCCGAGGGCTTCACCGAGTACCGGCACCTGTGCGACCGGCTCGCCGAGGCACGACGCTCCGGTTCGGCCGAGCTGGTGACGTCGCTGGCACGGGCGGTGCGGTCGCATCCTGCACATCGACGCGGCGATAGGGAGCGCCTCCTCGCCCTCTCTGCGCGACGCGCCGCGGTGCACGGCGACACCGAACGGATGCGGTCGCAGATCGACACGGTCACCGGACGCCTCGTCGAGACCTTCGATCGCACACTGGATCTGCTCGAGGAGCGGGGTTATCTGCTCCGCGACCCGATGGGCGGGTCGGCCTACGTCACCGACGACGGTCGTCGTCTGGGCCGGATCTACTGCGCGAACGACCTTCTCGTCGCCGAATGCGTGCGGACGGGCGCGTGGTCGGGGCTGACACCGGCCGAGCTCGCCGCCGTCGCCTCGAGCGCTCTGGGCGAGACCCGGCGCCGCACCGTCGGAGTCCCCGGACGCACCACCCCGGCGATCGACGAGGCGCTGCGCGCCACCTCACGGCTGTGGAGCGAACTCGCCGGACGCGAAGAGCGTCTCGGCCTGGAAGTGGGGCCGGATCCGGATCCCATCGCCGTCGCCGCGATCCACCGCTGGGCACGCGGGGACGGACTCGCCGCCGCCCTGCGCACCGCATCGGATGCGGGGCTCTCGGCAGGCGATCTGGTCCGGCGTTATCTGCGCACCCTCGACCTCGTGGATCAGACCGGACTGTGCCGACGCGACGATCTGCCGCCGGTCTCGTTCACCCTGACCTGAGAACTGCAGGATCTACGGTATCGAAAGATCTAGGGCATCGAGTACTCGACGGAGCACACCCGCTCCGACAGTTCCCACAACCTCCGCGCCAGGATCTCGTCGCGTGACCGCGAGGTGGACTGCACCCGCTTCGGCCGGCCGCGCATCTCGAAGAAGGAATCCGGCCCGTAGTAGCCACCCGGCTCCGCATTCGGTGAGGTCGCCGCGTAGAGCGTCGGGAGCGCACCCTGCTGCGGGGACTGCCCGATGATCGGGGTGACGAGTTCGACGATTTTCCCGTGCCAGGACTCGCTGCGGTACTGCAGATTCGTCGACGAATAACCCGGATGCGCGGCAAGCGAACTCACGCTCGATCCGGCTGCGGTCAGGCGTCGCTGCAGTTCGTACGCGAACAACAGGTTCGCGAGCTTCGACTGCCCGTAGGCGAGCCACCGCTCGTAGCGGCGACGTTCCCAATCGATGTCGTCGAGATCGATGCTGCCGATGCGGTGCATCGTGCTGCTGACCGTCACCACCCGGTCGGTGATGCGGTCGAGCAGCAACCCGGTGAGCGCGAAGTGGCCGAAGTGATTGGTACCGATCTGCATCTCGAACCCGTCGGCCGTCCGCCGCAGCGGTACCGCCATGACGCCGGCGTTGTTGACCAGGACGTCGATACGCTCGTGCTCGGCACGAACCTCGTCGGCGAACGCACGGATCGACGAGAGATCCGCCAGGTCCAGACGGCGCACGGTGGCGCGGTCGCCGAGATCGGCCGCGACCGACTCACCCTTGGCGACATCGCGGCACGCGAGCACCACCTCGGCACCGGCGTGCGCCAGCGCCCGGGCGGTCTCTGCACCGAGTCCGCTGTTGGCCCCCGTCACGATCATCGTGCGTCCCGACAGATCCGGAATATCGTTCGTGGTCCACCCCATGCCCGCCACCCTACGGACGCGCGCCGCGTGGCGACACTCCCGTTTCCGGCGTCGACGGTCCCGATGGATCGCATCCTCACCGTGGGGCGCACCTGCTCGTAGACTTCCCCGGAACTCACGACCGCAGGCGCGCGCGGGGCGCATGCACGACAGGGAGGTTCCATCGATGGGGCACCACCCCGGACGTCCGGACCGCGAACTCGCCGCAGCGTTGCGGAACGGGGAGCCGGACGCCACGGCAGCGGTCTTCGACCGTTTCGCCCCCGGCCTGTACGCGTACGCGTGCGGCTTCGTCGCCGTGTCATCGGCCTCGGACGTGGTGTACGACGCGGTCTGGACGGCGACCGCGCGGATCCGGTCGCTGCGCGACGAGAGTCTCCTGCGGGCCTGGCTCTACGCCGTGGTCCGTGCCGAATGCATCCGCGTGCTCGAGCGCACCGGCTCCGCCCTCGAATATCTCCCCGCGGCCGCCCCCGCCTATCAGGCCGCTTCCGACGTGCTCGACGTCCGTGAGGCGGTCCACCTGCTCGACGGCACCGCGCGCGAGGTCGTCGATCTGATGGTCCGGCATCACTTCTCGTTCCACGAGATCGAGGCGTTGCTCGGTTCCGCCGGCGAGGGACATGTCCTCGCCCATGCGCAGGACTTCGTCGACCGTGCGGTGCCCCGCGTGCCGAATGCGCTCGGAACGTTCTCGCTTCTCCCCTTCACCCCTCTGCCCGCGCACCTGCGTGGACGGCTGCTCACGGTGCAGCCCTCGGAGGCGGAACTGCTCGATCTCGGGCGCCGGCTCGAACCGCTGGACCGGGAGGGCTTCCCCCGTCGCGATCGTCGGGCGAAGCGCACCGTTCCCGTCATCGCGGCGTCGGTGGCGGTGTTCGCGGTGCTGGGCGTCGGTGCGTTGTTCGTGTTCCCGCAGGCCGAGCCCGTCGAGCGGCAGGGCCTGCGTCCTGCGGCCGAGCCGACGCTCGACATCGGGTCGCCGGTGGCGACGAGCACGACCGCAGCGACAACCGAGACCACGCCCACCGAGCCCGCGGAGACGACGACGGGGGAACCCGAGTTCGAGGCACCGTTGGTGACCCCCACCTCGGCAGCGACCGCCGAGCCCGCTGCGGAATCCACCGCCGCTTCCGCCACCACGGCGACATCGACCGTCGGTGGCTTCACCAGGCGCGGCGGGCCGGGTCGCGGGGCCGAGCCGGACGAGGACCGCCCGCGCCGGGACACCGAGGAGAGCGACACGCCGAACACCGGGACGCCTCGCCCCACCACGGGGACGCCCACCTCACCGCGGCCGATGCCGACGCTGCCGACCTTCCCTCCGCGCGGCGGGGTATGAGGTGGGCATCCCCGTCACACGGCGGAGACGAGGACGTAACACGACGGGACTACCTTCGCGGAGTCGAGCACTCGCATTCCGGGGACGAAGGAGGAGGACCCGGTCGTGGCACCACGCCGTAGATCCGCGTTGCTGGACGAGCTCCGCGTCGACGTACCGGGCCGCCCGCAGGACGTGATCCTCGAAGAGTTGCGCCGCGCCTTACTCTCCGGAGCCGCACCCCCGGGCACACCGATCCCCGTCGGGGAGGTCACGGAGCTGTTCGGGGTGAGTCGCATCCCGGTCCGGGAAGCACTCGAGACCCTCATCGGCGAAGGTCTCGTGACCCACCGGCATAACCATGGATACATCGTCGCCCAGCTGACGATCGCGGAGCTGCGCGAGATGTATTCAGTCCGTGAGACTCTCGAATCGGCGTCGCTCACGGCGGCCGTGCGCCACGCCACCGAGGAGGACGACCGGCGCGTCGAAGAGTCGCACCGTCTTCTCGAATGCGCTGTGCAGGAAGGCGACTCGCGTGGCTATCACCGCGAGAGCCGGGTACCTCTCCGGCAATATCGCTCCATTACGGTCTGCACATCGGAATTCACCACCGCCGTTGATGTTCCGTCGATCGATTCGACTCCGCCCACCGGGCTCGCACCGGGACACGGGCGGCTCCCCCTCGCACAGGAGCAGGCATGACCGAAGTGCTGACACCGAGCGCCGGCAACGTCCCCGCCGCAGCCCCGCCGCCCGCGACCGGATACGACCCGCGGTTGACCAACGACGACCTCGCCCCGCTGAAGAACCAGCGGTGGGGTTCGTACAACATCTTCGCGTTCTGGATGTCCGACGTCGACAGCGTGGGCGGGTACGTCACCGCCGGAAGCCTGTTCGCTCTCGGTCTGGCCAGCTGGCAGGTCCTCGTGGCCCTGCTCGTGGGCATCACGATCGTCTACTTCTTCTGCAATCTCGTCGCCAAGGTGTCGGCCCCCGAGACCGCCGGAACGCACTAGCCCAGCCAGGTCACGGGTGCGCCCTCTCCGGTGATCTGCCGCAGCGTCTTCGGCGTCCTCGGTGCGAACATCCCCGCGATCATCCGCGGTCTGATCGCGGTGGCGTGGTACGGGATCCAGACCTTCCTCGCCTCGGCGGCACTCGACGTGGTGCTGATCAAGCTGTTCCCTTCGCTCGCACCCTATGCGGTGGTCGAGGACTACGGGTTCGCCGGCCTGTCCGCACTCGGATGGGCGAGCTTCCTGACGCTCTGGGTGCTGCAGGCCTGCGTGTTCTGGCGCGGCATGGAGTCGATCCGGCGGTTCATCGACTTCTGCGGGCCGGCCGCCTACGTCGTGATGCTCCTGCTGTGCGGTTATCTGATCTCCCAGGCCGGTTGGAGCGCAATCGATCTGACCCTCGGTGAGGTCACGCACACCGGATGGGCGTCGGTGCCGGTCATGCTCGGCGCGATCGTCTTGGTGGTCTCGTACTTCTCCGGCCCGATGCTCAACTTCGGCGACTTCTCCCGGTACGGGATGTCCTACGCCGCCGTCAAGAAGGGCAACTTCCTCGGTCTGCCGGTGAACTTCCTGGTCTTCTCGCTGCTCGTGGTGATCACCGCGTCGCTCACGCTGCCCGTCTACGGCGAACTGATCACCCCGTGGAATCTGTACGACAACCCCGAGGTCATCCACTACACCCTGGAAACCCTGGGCGCGTTCATCGGTCCGCTGTTCGGCATCCTCATCGCCGACTACTACCTCGTGCGCAAGCAGAAGGTGATCGTCGACGACCTGTTCACGATGTCGGAGAAGGGCGCGTACTTCTACCGCAAGGGCTACAACCCGGCCGCGGTGATCGCGACCGTCGTCGGCGCCGTGGTAGCGATGATCCCTGTGCTGTTCAACGATGCGCCCGGCATGGGAACCGCCGCCCAGTACAGCTGGTTCATCGGCTGCGGTCTCGGTTTCGTCGTCTACCACCTGCTCGCGACCCGCACCCGCCTCGCAGTCCGTCTCCCCGACCGGGTCGCACAGGAAGCAGTCTGATCCTCCATGTTCATCAAGGTCGTCAACCCGAACACCACGTGGTCGATGACCGCCACGATGGGCCCACCCTCGATCGAGAGCCACTACGACGAGGCGCTCGCCGTGCCGGGCATCCTCACCGAGATCGAGAAGGGCGAACGCGACAGCGTCGACGGCTATGTCATCGCGTGCTTCGGCGATCCCGGACTGGACGCGGCGCGCGAGCTCGCCGGTGGGCCCGTCGTCGGCATCGCCGAGGCCGCCATGCGCGCCGCCGCGGTCCTGGGGCGCGGCTTCTCCGTCGTCACGACGCTGGCTCGCACGACCGGACGCGCGTGGGACCTCGCGCACCGCTACGGTATGCGCGACGCGTGCCGGGGCGTGCACGCGTGCGACCTGCCGGTGCTGGCCCTCGACAGCGATCCCGACGCACGCAGGATCGTCACCGAGGCGTGCCTCGACGCCCTGAGCGAGGACGGTTCCGACACCATTGTGCTCGGCTGCGCCGGGATGGCCGACCTGTGCGCCCACATCTCCGCGGAGATCGGGGTGCCGGTGGTCGATGGTGTCGCGGCCGCGACGCTGACCGTGCCGTCGCTGTTCACGATGGGCCTGGCGACCGGCAAGCGAGGAGAGTTCGCGACGCCCCCGCCGAAGCGCTATGCGGGACTGCTCGACGGGTTCACGACGGGCGGGTGAAGCCCCGCCCCACCGTCACAGCCGGGTGAAGCCCCGCCCCACCGTCACAGCCGGGTGAAGCCCCGCCCCACCGTCACAGCCGGGTGAAGCCCCGCCCCACCGTCACAGCCGGGTGAAGCCCCCCCCCTACGATCGGGACGTGCTGTCCATCCACCATGCCCCGTTGAGGAAGACCGACCCCGAGAGTCTGTATCGGATCGTCGCTCTGCGGACCGATGTGTTCGTCCTCGAGCAGGGCATCACCAGCGAACCTGAACTCGACGGCCGCGATCTCGACCCGACCACCGAACTGTTCTGGACGCGGGAGGGTGACGAGGTCCTCGCGACGCTGCGCGTGCTCCACGACGACGGGGACGTCGCCCACATCGGCCGTGTCGCCACCGCCCGGCACGCACGCGGGCGCGGCCTCGCCGCGGAGCTGATCGAGGCGGCGCTCGGGACCTGCCCGGGGGTGGTCGACATCTCGGCGCAGGCGTACCTGGAGCACTGGTACGCGCGATTCGGGTTCGTGCGCACCGGAGCGAACTACCTCGAGGCGGGGATCGACCACGTGCCGATGCGCCGCATCCCGTGACCGCGGGGCGCCCGTCGGGCGGCGGTCACGGGGTGCGGGTGACGACGCTATCAGCCGATCTCGAAGTGCACTCCGGTGAGCTTCTCCGACAATTCCCACAGCCGCGTCGCGGTCTCGCGGTCGCGGGCCCGACGCCCCACGGTGGCGACACCGGGCGCTCCGTAGAGCAGGAGACGCGGACCGATGTAGCCGCCCGCGATGCCCGGATCGGAAGCGGCGAGCACGACCGATTCGGCTCCCTGATCCGGGGTGCGCTGCAGGATCGTCTTGCCGAAACCGAACAACCGGTCGAACCACGTCCCCGTGTGGCTGCCCACCTCGGTGGCCGCGTAGCCCGGATGGGCCGCGACGGCGCGCAGCGGTGAGCGGGCGGCGGCGAGGCGTCGTTCGAGCTCGAGCGCGAACAACAGGTTCGCGAGCTTCGACTGTGCGTACCCCGCGGCGCGGTTGTACGGGCGGCGCTCCCAGTTGAGGTCGTCGAGATCGATCCGGCCTATCAGGTGGGCGGCGCTCGACACCGTGACGATGCGGCCGGTGATACGCGGCAACAGCAGTCCGGTCAGGGCGAAGTGTCCGAGATGGTTCGTTCCGATCTGCATCTCGAACCCGTCGGCGGTGCGACCCAGCGGTACCGCCATGACCCCGGCGTTGTTGACCAGGACATCGATCCGGCGATCGGCGAAGGCGTCTGCGAAGGCACGGATCGCCGAGAGGTCGGCGAGATCGAGCGACATCATCTCGGCCCGGGGGCCGATCTCGTCGGCGATGCGCTTGCCCCGGTCGACGTTGCGACCGGCGAGGACGACGGTGGTGCCGGCAGCCCCGAGGGCGCGAGCCGTCGCTTCGCCCACACCGCTGGTGGCCCCCGTCACGACGACGGTGCGGCCGACCAGCGATGTGGTGGCGTCAGGCGCCAATCGAGGACTTGAGCATCGGGAGCATCGCCCACAGCTCGTCCTGCCAGTAACCCCACGAATGGGTACCGACGATCGGGAACGAGAAGTGTGCGGTATCGATACCCAGGGTCAGCAGGCGCACCTGGAAGGCGCGGTTCTGCGTGCGGGCGAGCGCTTCGAGACCCATGGCGTTGGTCGTGTTGAAGCTGCCCACGAGCGAGTTCGGCCGGTCGTACTGGCCGGGCAGACCGCTCGCCGCGGAGACCCACATCGGCAGTCCGCGCATCTGCGGCGCCGCGACGAACGGGTCGTGACGCAGCCACGCCGAGTCCCAGGGCGGTCCCCACATCGCGTCGGCGTTGTATCCGCCGGCGTCGAGCATGGCGAGACGGATGGCCTCGCGCATACCGGGGGCCGAGAGGTTGAGGTAACCCGAGAGGGAGCCGGCGAACTTGAACTGGTCGCGGTGGTAGGCGGCCAGGATCAGCGCCGCGTTACCGCCCATCGACAGGCCGACCACCGCGTTGTTGTTGCGGTCGATGCCGTAGACGTTCGCGAGATGGTCGGGGAGGTTCTGGGTGAGGAAGGACTCCCACTTGTAGGTGTAGGGCTGGCCGTTGAAATTGCTCGGCGCGTACCAGTCGGCGTAGAAGCTCGACTGTCCGCCCACCGGCATGATCACGTTGACGCCGTGATCGGCGAGCCACGCCGCGTTTGTCTCGTGTTCCCAGCCGCTCACATCGTCGGTGGCGCGCAGACCGTCGAGCAGATAGACGGCCTTGTTGCTGCCGTTGTTCGCCCGCCAGATGCGTACCTTGATCGCCCCGACCCCACCCGGGGCGGCGACCATGTCCTCGTGGAAGCGATCATACGGATCGGCCGCAGCCGTGCCGGCGCCGAGCCCACTGAACGCGAGCGCCAACGGAAGGACCAGTGCCGCCACCAGCAGCCGCACGAGAGCGCGTCCCCCCCGCCGACGTGTTCCGGTTTTCGCCGACATCGTCACAACATGCTCCCCTTGCACTCCAGTAACATTCTTCACTTCCGTCCCAGGGTATCGACGGTGCAGAAACCTTAAGCAGGCTTGCACACAATCGTTATCGTGGAAAGTCCGGCAGCGTTATCGTCGGGCCTTCGGCGCTCGCATTCCGGGCGCACCGCTAACCTCCGACCCGTGCCCGAAGCTCCCCTCCCCGTTCGCGACGGCCTGAACCCCACCCGCCTGCGACTGCCGGAAAATCCCAGCTGGGAGACCATAGCGGAGTTCCTGCTCACACGCTTCCCGAACGATGCGGCGCGCATCGCGGAGAAGATCGAATCCGGCGAAGTGGTCGTACAGGACGGCACAGCGGTCACATTTTCGACCCCGTACGTCCCACGCGAATTCGTGTATCTCTACCGTGATCCGCCCGCCGAACCGCGCGTCCCCTTCGAGATCGACGTCCTCCACCGTGACGAGAACCTACTCGTCGTGGACAAGCCGCACTTCCTGGCGACCACCCCGCGCGGTTCCTGGGTGACGGAGACCGCCGTGGTCCGGTTGCGCAAGGATCTGGACCTGCCCGAACTGTCCCCCGTTCATCGGCTCGATCGGCTCACGGCGGGCGTCCTGGTGTTCACCGTCCGGCGCGAGGCGCGACGCGCGTACCAGATGCTGTTCGACCGGCGTCTCGTCGAGAAGGAGTACGAGGCGATCGCCCCGGCCGCGCCGCGCCTCGACTTCCCTCGCGAGGTCCGCAGCCGCATCGTCAAGGAGCGCGGCGTGCTGCAGGCCCGCGAGGTCGACGGTCCCGTCAACGCCGTGACCTCGATCGAATTGGTGGACACGGCCGACGACCGTGCGCGTTACCGTCTGCGTCCCGAGACCGGCCGGACGCATCAACTCCGGGTACACATGAACTCGCTCGGAATCCCCATTCTCGGCGACAACCTCTATCCGGAGGTGTACGAGCTGGAGCCACAGGATTATTCGAATCCGCTGCAGCTTCTGGCCAGATCCTTGTCGTTCCACGATCCGATCACAGGTCGGCCGACCCGCTTCGTAAGCCGACGAAACCTGGCAGCATGGAGTAACAGCACACCAGGACCCCGCTGACCGGCGAGTTCTCGTCTTGGAGGTTTCCATGGAAATCGGCAGCATCTCGCGTACCTATGACGGGCGGGTGGCCCTGCGGTTCGAACGCTCGTTCCCCCACCCGCCGGAGAAGGTGTGGCGGGTCCTGACCGATCCGCAACATCTCCGCGCCTGGTTCCCTGCCGACGTCGAGTTCGCGCTCACACCCGGCGCCACACTCGAATTCCGCTCGACGCAGGAACAGACCCGCCGTTTCGGCCTGCCCGAAGGGCACACCAGCATGGGCAGTGTCCTCACGGTGCGGCCCGCACGGATCCTGGAATACCTCTGGGACACCGACGTTCTGCACTGGGAACTCACTCCGGACGGCTCCGGCGGGTGCTGGCTCACCCTCACCCACACCACCGACGACGAGGAGGACGCCCTCGCACACGGCGCCGCCTGGCACGCCGGGTTCGAGGTGGTCGAGGCCCAATTGGAGGAACGCCCGGTCGACTGGTCGATCTGGGACCGCGCAGCCGAACTGAGCACGCACTACCAGGGCAGCTCGGGCTGATCGCCCGGCTCGGGACTCGGGCCGATCACCCGGGTGGAATATCCGCCTAGCGGCGCGCCCCACGTCGCGCGGGAGCCGAACCGATGCCGTCGAGGTCGCGCTCCCGCGCGGTCGTGCGCCCCACGATGCGCGCACCCCAAGCACCGATCGCGTCCCAGTCCCGGAAGTCACCGGAAGGGGCGCCGACCATCCTGACGACCATCCGTTCGCCGGTGCCGAGCACCGCCGGATCCAGCTTCCCCGGGAAGGTGCGATGTTCGACGGCCTCGATGCGTTCGGCGACGGCGCACGCGTCGTAGCACGTGTTCACCGACCTCCCGCCCGAGGCGACGGGACCCGACGAGAACAGGTAGACGTCGCGTTCGCGCAGTTCGGCCGCGTGCCGGTCGGAGAACTCCCGCGCGCTGCGCAGCCAGCGACTGCGGTAGACGGCGCTGCCGAGCACCACGACGTCGTACGCGTCGACCTCGTCGACGTCCTCGGGCGCGTTCACGTCGACCTGCGCGCCGTGGTGGCGCATCGACGCGGCCAGCGCAGTCGCGATCTCCGCGGTCGAACCGTGCCGACTGGCCACCGAAACAAGAACCTTCATCACTACCTCCGGACCCGCGTCGAACCATGATCACCCCGAAACCGGGCCTTGACCAGGGCCGAAGTGCTCTATGCCCGGTATCGGCAGATCACAGTCGGACGAATCCCCTCATATCGGACCGCGTGGCAAGGTGGAGGCAACACGCACCGAGAGGAGCAGATGGATGCCCAGCACATCGTCGGCGACCGTCGCGGAGGAGGCGGAACGCAAGTACTCCGCCACCGGCGACCGGCCGCTTCCGGACCTGACGGGACTGCCGTCCGTCGATGCGATCGACGTCGACCGGTTCGAATTGTCGGCCCAGTACTACGACACCGCCGACCTGTGCCTGCTGCGCTCGAAGATCACGCTCCGCAGGCGCGAGGGCGGCGACGACGCGGGATGGCATCTCAAACTGCCCTCCGGTGTCGACACCCGCACCGAACTGCACTTCCCCCTCGGCGACGACTCGGCCGAGGACGTTCCCGCAGACCTCGGATCCCTGTTGCGCGGCATCCGCCGTGGCGCCCCGTTGAGCCTGGCCGCTCTGCTCGTGACCCGACGACATCGGCACCGGCTCCGGTCGTCCGACGGCGGCTTCGTCGCGGAGGTGGTGGTCGACGACGTCGACGCCGTGCGCAGCGCCGACGGATCCGAGATCCGCTGGAAGGAGATCGAGGTCGAGTGGAATTCCACCCTCGGCGACAAGACGATCGGCCGATTCCTCACAGCACTCGAGGAACGCTTCGCGGCCGTCGGGATCACCCGTTCGGAGAGCCCGTCGAAGCTCCACCGCGTGCTCGGCGACCTGCTCCCCGCCCGCCCGCCGATCGCGAAGGGCCTGATCCCGGTACGCGACTATCTCTCGAGCGAACTGCACACCCTGGGTTTGTCCGACATCGCCGTCCGCCGCGACGCACGCGACGCGGTGCACAGCATGCGCAAGGCCGCGCGGCGTCTGCGCAGCGCACTGCAGACCTATTCCGACGAGATCGTCGTGGATCCCGATCTCGTCGACGAACTCCGTTGGCTCGGAAGACGTCTCAGCCCGTCACGTGATCTCGAGGTCCAATGGGAACGGCTCACGGATCGCGTGGCCGACATCCCGGTCGAATCGCACCGGGAAGCGACGAGAGCCCGTATCGACGAGTACTTCTCGGCACGGTCGGAGGCCGCCCGCCTCGAAGCAGTCGACACACTGGACTCGGACCGGTACGTCGGGCTGCTCACCCGCCTCGACGCGGCGATCACCGACATAGCGCCCGCCACAGAAGCGGCGGGGGCACGGCCGAAAGTGGCACGGAAGGAACTGTTGCGCGCGGTCGCAGCGCTGTCGAAAAAGGTCTCGCGCCGCGTCGACAGGGTCGGCGACGCCGAGAACCCGGCGGAGCGCGACGCGCTGATGCACCGGGCACGCAAGGGCGCCAAACGGATGCGGTATGCCATCGAGGTGATCGCGCCGCTGCATCCGAAGCGTTCCGGGCGGATCCTCGACCGATTCGACGACTTCCAGGATCTGCTCGGTGAATTCCAGGACTCCGTCGTGGCGCGGGAACACCTCCTGGACATGCTCTCCGAGCAGGGCCACACCGCCGAGACCAGTTTCGGGCTCGGGATCCTGTTCCGGATCGAGACCGAGATCGGCGACGCGCAGGCCGCACATCTGGACAGCGGATGGCGGAAGGCATACCGCGCCGCTCGCCGATTGTGGACCTGATCGAGGCCGGAAGGCTCTGGTCGGGGCCTCCCCGATCGGGGATCATGAAGATCGTCGACACCGGGTCACGGCCGCGTCGTGGCGGTAACGTGGCCTCGGGCCGACCTGCGCGCGGGAAGCCGCGCGTCGCAACGAGAAGGAGACATCCATGAGCACACCGAGCACCCGCAAGGCAGTCGTCGCAGGCGTCGACGGCTCCGAAACGGCTGTAGCGGCAGCGCGGTGGGCCGGTGCCGTCGCGTCGCGCATCGGAGCACCCCTCCACCTCGTGCACTCGATGCCCCCGGAGGGCATCTTCTACAGCGAGGCCGCAGTGCTCGTGCAGTCGCAGATGATCCAGCAGCTCGAGGAGGACGGCAAGAAGCTCCTCGCCGACGCCGCCGAGCGAGTCCGCGCAGATCACCCCGAGCTCGAGATCAGCAGCTTCATCGGTCCCGGTCCCGCAGCCAAGTCGCTGCTCGAGGCCGCCGAGGACGCACGCCTGGTCGTCATGGGCGCCACCGGCGCGGGTGCGCTGGAGAACTTCCTCCTCGGCTCCACCGTTCTGCGCGTCGCGAACCATGCGCCCTGCCCGGCGGTCGTGTGGCGCGGCAACACCGATTCTCCGCTGCCCGATTCCCGGCCGATCGTCGTCGGTGTGGACGGTAGCGAATTGTCCTCTGCCGCAGTCACTCACGCGTTCCATCTCGCGTCGGCCCTCGGGGTTCCGCTGCGGGCAGTGCACTCCTGGCTCGGTGACGCCGCACTCGGTGTCGGCGCCACGGCTGCGCTGGTCGATTGGGATGCCGTGGAGACCTCGGAGACCGCGGTTCTCGCCGAGACGCTGGCCGGCTGGAGTGATCGCCACCCCGAGGTCACCGTCGAGCGTGTGATCGACCGGGGCCCGGCCTCGAAGGTCCTGCTCGCGCACCTCGACGACGCCCAACTCGTCGCAGTCGGAAGCCACGGACGTGGCCAGTTCCGCGCCGCCCTGCTCGGATCCACGAGCCAGAACCTGCTGCACAAGGCTCCGTGCTCGGTGCTCATCGCCCGCAAGGTCTAGAACCGATCGTTCCGGTCCGACGGGGATCGCTTCGACGAAGCGATCCCCGTTCACTGTTCTCGGGGCGCGATCACCAGGGCGCTGGACCGAGCATGCTCTCCAGTCGCGCCGCGTCGACGGTCTCGACACCCGTATCGATCGCCGCTGCCTCCGGCCACGGATCCCGCCGGCGGAGTTGCTGTTCGAGCACGGCAGGGGTCGCATCGGAGGCATCGTCGCCGCGCTCGGCTCGGGATGCCATCCGTTGCAACAGGATTCCCTTGTCTGCACGGCACTCGATCTCGATCACATCCACGGAAGCACCGTCCGCGACCTTGCGGGCCGCGTCGCGCTGCCCGGACGACAACCAGGTCGCGTCCAGCACGACGGATCGTCCCCGGGCCAGAGCGGTCTCGGCACGGCGCAGCAGTTCGCGGTAGGTCGCCTCCGAATGCGTCGGTGCGTACAGACCGGCATCCGTACCGTCGCCGGTGCGGTCGGTGGGTTGCAGACCCGCCAACTCCTTGCGGACGATGTCGCTGCGCACTACGTCCGCTCCGAGATACGCACCGACCGTGCGCGACAGTGTCGTCTTGCCGGTCGCGGAGACACCACCGACGAGCACCATGCGCACGCGTCCCCGGTCGAGATGTCCCTCGAGCAACTCGACGAGACCGGTCGCCGTTTCCCGCGCCGCTGCATCACCCTGCTCGTAGCGTAGGGCGGTCACCTTCGCGCGCACCAACGCTCGATAGGCGATGTAGTGGTGCACGAGAGAGGAGGGCGGGTGATCGCCCGAGACCTCACCATATTGCTCGAGCAACCGCCGTGCTGCGGGTTCGGCACCGAGACGTTCGAGATCCATTGCGAGGAAGGCGAGATCGAGTACTGCGTCGCCGTAGCGCAACTCGTCGTCGAACTCGAGGCAGTCGATGATGCGCGGACCGTCGTCGAGACAGAAGATGTCGTCGGCGAGCAGGTCGCCGTGTCCGTCCACGGCCCGGCCCGCCGCGATGCGTTCGTCGAACAGCACCGCCCGGCCGGCGAGGTAACGGTGCACGGACTCCCGGATCCGCGTCAACGCCCCGGCACGATCCGCCCCTACCTCCAGCCGGCCGAGATGGTCGAGACTGAGATCCCACAGCTCGGCGACGAAATCCGCGGAGGCACACCGGTCGATCTCGGGACCGTGCGGCGAGGAGGCGTGCAGTGCGGCGACCTGCTGTGCCACCTCGTCGATCACCACCGACACGTCCTCACCTCGGCGGACCGCGGCGGCCAGGCGCCGGTCGTCGGGCAGCCGCACCATTTCGACGAGGTGCTCGCACAACTGTCCGTCCGGGCCGTGGACGTCCGCGACGCCCAGATAGACGTCCGGTGCGAGACGCCGGTTGAGCTCCACCTCCCGGTGGCAGATCCGTTCACGGGCCTCACGCGTGCGGTTGTCGAGGAAGCCCAGGTCGAGCGGCTTCTTCAGTTTGTGCACGCGCTCGCCGACGAAGAAGACCACCGACGAATGCGTCTCCCTCACCCCCGCGTAGCCGACACCCTCCGGTCCGGCACCTGTGGTCACTGCGCCCTCCCTGTCGTCGGTGGCTCCCACCGAGTCCTCTCGTCCACCATATTGTCGTTCAGACACTCCCCCGGTGCATCTGCACAGCGCCCACCGGTGCATCCGCACAGTGTGTGTTCTCCTCCGGATCGCCCGAACGAACCGGCCGCGACAGGTAGCTTTCACACCGAGGTGACTTCTGGACGGGGTGAGATGAGAAACGATCAACCGAGCCGGGTACGAGGAGACGACACCGTGCGGGCGGACGACGGACCCACGGTGGCGGTCCTCGCGTACACGACGGCTCTCGAACGAACGATGATCGAGGATTGGCTGCGCTCGGACGAGCTTCCCGCCGAGTACCGCACGCCGACCCGCCCCGAGTCGCTCGACCTCGACTCACGGGTGCTCACCGAGGAGCTCGTGACCCGCACCGACGATCCGCTGATCCTGCCCTTGCGGATCGTGTGGCTCCCGGCGGAGCGCGACGGTGCGCGGCGTATCCGGTTCGCCGACGTCCTCGCCCTCACGAACCCACGCAATCCGAATCTGCTGCTGCAGAAATGGCTCGTGCGCAAGGGTGCCGACCGCTACCGGATCGTCGTCGCGAAACCGGCCCGCCTGTCCGAACTGCGGGACGCGCTCAGGGCGGAGGGCGGTGACGGTGACGACGGGGCACTCGCGCGGTACGTGACCCGTCGCGCCGTCGTCGCGCTCGAACGCGCGGAGCGAGCGGTGATCGGCGACCGCTACAAGGTCCCGCGGCTCGTCGCCGCCCAGATCATGGACTCGCCGATCTTCCGGCGCCGTCTCGACGAGATCGCCGCCGAGCACGGCCTCTCGCGCGCCGAGGTCGAGTCGCGGGCGCGCAGTTCCCTCGACGAACTCGTGGCCGTGCAGTCACGATTGGTCACCGACCTGTTCACGCAGGCGATGCGGCCGTTGCACGCGTCGGCATGGACCGTGCACGCCGACGAGGCCGGTCTGCGCGCACTGCGCGAGTCCAACCGCCGGTACGCCCTGGTCTTCCTCCCCTCGCACCGGTCCTACGCCGATGCCTTCGTGCTGGGCGACATCCTGGCGGCGAACGATTTTCCCGGCAACCACATCATGGGCGGGGCCAACCTCACCTTCTGGCCGATCGGTCCCGTCGCCCGCCGCACCGGCACGGTGTTCATCCGGCGCAGCTTCGCAGACGACGACGTCTACAAGGCCGCGCTCGAGGAGTACTTCGCGTTCCTGCTGAGCAAGCGGTTCAACCTCGAGTGGTACTTCGAGGGCGGCCGGACCCGCACCGGCAAGCTCCGGGCCCCGCGCTACGGATTGCTCAGCTACGTCGCCAACGCGATCCGCGGCGGACGCGTCGAGGACGCGATGCTGGTGCCGGTCTCGATCACCTACGAGGGACTCGCCGAGGTCGCGGCGGTCGCCGCCGAACAGACCGGCGCGACGAAGAAAACCGAAGGCCTGGGGTGGCTGGTGCGCTACGCCCGCAATCAGCGCAAGCGGGCCGGGAACGTGTACGTGCGGTTCGGCGATCCCGTGTCGATGCGCGAACTGCTGGTCGCCGGTGGGGATCCGGACCTGACCGCACCGGCGCCGGCAGCCGACCCGTCCGCGGCGCCGACGGATTCCGAGGAGATACGGGTGCTGCGCCGCAAGGCGCTGCAGAAGGTCGCCTTCGAAGTCGCGGTCGGCATCAACTGCAACACTCCGGTGACGGTGAACTGCCTGGTCACCCTGGCCCTGCTCGGTGTGCGCGACCGCTCGCTGACGCTCGAGGAGGTGCGGGCCGTGATCGCACCTGTCCGCCGTTATCTCGATCGCCGCGGTGTCCCGCAGGGCGGGCTCCACATCCTCGACGTCGAAGGTGGGCTCGAGGACGTGCTCTCGTCGCTCACCCACGCGGGGGTGGTCACCACCTACGCCGGCGGGGAGGAACCGGTCTACTCGATCCAGCCGGGTCAGCATCTCGTCGCGGCGTTCTACCGCAACAGCGGCGTGCACTGGTTCGTCAACCGGTCGATCATGGAGCTGGCCATCCTCTACGCGCACGCCAATCTCGGTGACGATCCTGTCCGGGTGGCGTGGGAGGAGGCGAAGAACCTGCGCGACCTGCTGAAGTTCGAGTTCTTCTTCCCCGACCGAGACACCTACGAGACCCAGATGCGCGACGAGCTCGCCTTGCTCGTCCCGTCCTGGGGCGACACGCTGCCGACGAAGGACGAAGCGCTGACCGGTCTCGTCGAGACCGGCTTCTTCATGTCGCACCGCACGCTGCGGTCGTTCTTCGACGCGCAGCTCGTCGTCGCCGAGCGCCTCGCCGTCCGGGATCCGGAGCTCGAGGTCGACCGCGCCGCCTTCCTGTCCGAGTGTGTGGCGGTGGGCCGGCAGATGCTGCTGCAGCGCCGCCTGTACGGGCCGGAATCGGTGTCGTCGGAGTTGTTCGCGTCCGCGCTCGACCTGGCGCGCAATCGAGGATTGCTCGACCACGACGAGGACCCCGAGACCGTCCGCGAGCGCAGGAAGGCATTCGCAGCGGAGCTGTCCGAGTTGGCCCAGCGGGTCGCGCTGGCCGAGTCGCTCGACGTGTCGAACAGAAAGGTGGAACGGTGAACCTCGAGCAGGCCCTCGAACGGGTGCGTACGGGTCCGCAGGGACCCGAGGTGGCGGCCTTCTTCGATTTCGACGGCACCATCGTGCACGGCTTCTCCGGTGTCCACTTCTTCCGCGACCGGGTGCTCGCCGGGAAGGTCTCCGCATCCGAACTGGCCGCGACGATGATCAACGGGATCCGCGGGACGGAGACCGAGGAGGACTTCGAACGCTTCGTCGCGATCGCCTTCAAGGCGTGGCGCGGTCACACCGAGGACGAGCTCTACGAGATCGGCCGCCGGCTGTTCATGACGACGATCGCCGGACACCTCTATCCGGAGGCGTGGCAACTCATCGGCGCGCACCAGAACGCGGGCCACACGGTGGTGATCGCCTCGTCGGCGTCCCGCTACCAGATCCAGGCCGCCGGGGACGCGCTGGGCGTCGAGCACATCCTGTTCACCCCACTCGAGGTCGAGAACGGTGTGCTCACCGGACGGGTCGACGGGAAATCGTTGTGGCGCAGCGGCAAAGCGGAGGCGGCACGCAATTTCGTCGAGACACACGGCATCGACGCCGAGGCCAGCTACACCTATTCCAACGGTGGTGAGGACGTGGAGTTCCTGGCCGTCGCCGGCAACCCCACGGCCACGAACCCCGATCGCACTCTCACCCGATTCGCCATCGAACGCGACTGGCCGATCATGCGGTTCCGGCCGCGCGGTACGCCGGGCGCCCGCGAACTCGTCCGCACCGCCGCCGCCTACGGCGGGATGTTCGGCTCGGTGTGGACGGGTCTCGGTCTCGGTCTGATCAACCGCAGCCGCAAGACCGCGCTGGACTCGATCATCAGCATCGGCACCGAGGTCTCCCTGGCCCTCGCCGGAGTGAACGTACGCATCGTCGGGGAAGCGAATGCGTGGGCCGCCCGGCCGGCGGTGTTCATCTTCAACCACCAGAGTCAGCTCGACCCGGTGGTGCTGGCCAAGGTCCTGAGGCAGGACTTCACGGGCGTGACGAAGAAGGAGATGGCCAACGACCCGTTGTTCGGGCCGCTTCTGCGGTTCGTCGGCGCCACCTTTGTCGACCGCACGAACACCGAGCGGGCGGTTGCGGCGCTCGGACCCGTCGTCGACACCCTCCGCGAGGGGACGTCGATCGTCATCGCCCCCGAGGGCACACGCTCGCTGACCCCGGCGATCGGCAGGGTCAAGAAGGGCGCCTTCCACATCGCGATGCAGGCCGGTGTCCCGATCGTGCCGGTCGTGATCCGCAACGCCGGCGAGATCCTGTGGAAGCACTCGACCCTGCTGCGGTCGGGCACCGTCGATGTGGCGGTGCTCGAACCGATCGACGTGAGCGGCTGGTCGCGGGAGGACCTCGGTGAGCACATCGCCGAAGTCGAGGACCTCTACCGCCGCACGCTGTCGAGCTGGCCCACCGACTAGATGACGAACGAGACCGTGACACCCGAGGAGCCGGACGACGGAGCCGACGAGAGCCCGCACGGTGAGAGCGGGCCGCTCACCCCGAAGCGACGCCGGTATCTCAAGTGGATCGTCGGTGCTCTGCTCGTCGTGGTGCTCACCGTCGAAATCGTGCTCGTGTGGCCGGAACTGTCCGACAGCGTCCGCGGCCTCGGGCATCTTCACTGGGGCTGGGTCGCGGCAGCGGTGTTCGCCTCGATGGCGGAGATGTCGACCTTCGCACGGGTGCAGCGGGCGCTACTGTCCGCGGCGGGTGTGAAGGTCTCGCAATGGCAATCGCTTTCGGTGGCCCTCGCGGCGAACTCCATGAGCGTGACCCTGCCGGGCGGACCGGTGGTCGGGACGACCTTCACCTACCGACAGATGCGGCGCTGGGGCGCACCCCCGGTGGTGGCGACCTGGCAGCTGGTCATGGCCGGGCTCCTCCAGGCCGCCGGACTCGCACTGCTCGGCATCGTCGGCGCTCTGCTCGTCGGCGCCAGCAACAACCCGTTCTCGCTGATCTTCTCGCTCGGCGGTCTGCTGCTGCTGGTCGTGCTCATCCAGTACGCGGCCGGCAATCCTGGTTCGTTCGAATCGATCGGCCTGATCGCCCTGCGGAGCCTGAACCGGTTGCGGAAGAAGCCGGAGCAGGCGGGGGCGCGAGCGTGGCGGAAGATCGTCGGCCAGCTGAGCGCGGTGCAACTCGATCGTCCTCATGCGGCCCGCGCGTTCGGCTGGTCGCTGAGCAACTGGGTATGCGACGGTGCGTGCCTGGCGTTCGCCGCATACGCGGTCGGTGGCGCGCCGAGCCTGGCCGGTATCGCGGTCGCCTACGCGGCCGGAACCGCCACCAGCCGTGCCATCCCGCTGCTCCCCGCCGGTCTGGGTGTCATGGACGCCGTGCTCGTGCCGGCGCTCACCGCATCCGGCATGACCGGCGCGCAGGCCCTGTCGGCGGTGGTCGTCTACCGGTTGATCAGTTTCGTGCTCGTCGCCGCGGTCGGCTGGATCGTCTTCGCATTCCGCTACCGGAACGTCGGCGAGGAGGGGGACGAGGACGAAACTCCCCCGGACCTGCGGCTCTGGGACGACGACTGAAGGCGCCGACCCGAAAAGATCGCCCGCGCGCCGGTCGGGGCGCTAGCGTTGTCCTCCATCCGGATGAATGGAGGGACGAGGTTCGTGGCACAGCACGAGGTCACACGTAAACGGGAAGTCTGGTCGGGCCGGTCGGTGTTCATCATGGCCGCAATCGGCTCGGCGGTCGGACTCGGCAACATCTGGCGCTTCCCGTACATCGCTTACGAGAACGGTGGTGGCGCATTCCTGATCCCGTATCTGGTCGCGCTGCTGACCGCGGGTACCCCCCTTCTCCTGGTCGACTACGCGATCGGGCACAAGTTCCGCGGATCGCCGCCGCTGGCCTTCCGCAGACTGCGCCGCGGCGCCGAGTTCATCGGCTGGTGGCAGGGGCTGGTGTGCTTCGTCATCGGCGTGTACTACGCGGTGATCGTGGCCTGGGCCGCGCGGTACACCTTCTTCTCGATCACCGAGGCCTGGGGCGACGACCCCGAAGGCTTCTTCATGAGTTCGTTCCTGAACCAGGACACCGATGCGACCTTCGGCCTGAGCTTCGTGCCGGGCGTCGCGTGGACGCTGCTGCTGGTCTGGATCGCGACGCTCGCGGTACTCGCTCTCGGCGTCCAGCGCGGTATCGGCAACGCCAATCGGTTCTTCGTGCCGTTGCTGGTCCTGCTGTTCGGTGCGCTCGTCGTCCGGTCGCTGACCCTCGACGGCGCGACCGCCGGTCTCGATGCGTTCTTCACCCCGAACTGGTCGGCGCTGACCGACACCGGGGTGTGGATCGCGGCGTACGCGCAGATCTTCTTCTCGCTGTCCGTCGCCTTCGGCATCATGGTGACCTACGCGTCGTACCTGAAGCGCAAGACGAACCTCACCGGTTCGGGTCTCGTGGTCGGGTTCTCGAACTCGAGCTTCGAGGTGCTCGCCGGCATCGGCGTCTTCTCCGCTCTCGGCTTCATGGCCCAGGCGCAGGGTGTCGAGGTCGGTGAGGTGGTCGCGGGCGGTATCGGCCTCGCCTTCATCGCTTTCCCCACGATCGTCTCGGAGATGCCCGGCGGCCCGCTCTTCGGTGTGCTGTTCTTCGGTTCGCTGGTCTTCGCCGGGTTCACGTCGATGATCAGCATCATCCAGGTGACCGTCTCGGCCTTCCAGGACAAGACGGGCCTCGGCCGGGTGCCGGCGGTACTCGCCATCGGTGGTGTGTCGGCAATCGTGTCGCTGCTGCTCTTCCCCACCACCACCGGCCTGAACACTCTCGACGTGGTGGACCGCTTCGCGAACCAGTTCGGCATCGTGGGTGTCGCCTTCGTGGCGCTCGTGGTGGTCGCGTGGATCTATCGTCGTCTGCCCGAACTCCGCGACCACCTCAACTCGGTGTCGTCGTTCAAGGTCGGCACGGGCTGGATGGTGTTCACGGGCATCATCACCCCGCTCGTCCTCGGCTACATGCTGTTCAGCGAGATCCGCGACCGTGTCCGCGACGGCTACGGCGGTCTTCCCGACAGCCTGGTCACGGCCTTCGGCTGGAGCGTGCAGGCCGGCGTGATCATCCTCGCCGTCCTCCTGACGTTCATCCCCTGGCGCAGGGGAATCGACGAGGAATACGAGCTGGACGAGAACCGTCCGCCCGCATCCGCCCAGGCGCCTGCTTCGTCCGGTGCTCCCTTCCCCGGACCCGACTCGTCCACAGGAGGTACCCGATGAGCACAGCGGCCGTCGCCATGATGATTCTCGCCCTCGTCACGCTGTGGGGCGGTCTCCTGCTGAGCATCCTGCATCTGCGTAAGCATCCGGACGATCCGGACTGATCATCCGCACCACCGACTCACATGGGTGTCGGTTCGGTAACACCACGGGGCGGCGCTCTGGCCGGAGCGCCGCCCTTGTGGTCTCCTGGAGCGGTCGTACTCTAAACCTCTAGTTTAGAGTTAGGTAGAGCCCGTCCGGGTGTCACGACCCACAGGAGGAGAACCCCATATGAGCCGCAGACACCGCAATCGGATGCGTCGCATCTCGGCCGCCGCAGCCCTGACCGTCGCCGCAGGTCTGGCGCTTCCCACCATCGCCGGCGCCGAACCCGCACCCACGGACCCGCCAGCACCGGCGGAAGCGCCCGCCATGAGCCCGCTCGTGAGCTCGCTCGAGGCTCTCCGCGCGCTGCCCGGCGTCGATCCCACGACTCTCGCTGCCGCCGAAGCGATCGCGAACGCACGCGGAAGCGCTGTCGACGCGGCCGAAGCGACACCGCTCGGCGCCTACGAGGACGGCATGGAGTTCCTGCGTCGCCTCGGCGTCGAACCGTTCCTCTACCCCACCGGCGCACCGTTCTGCACGGCCGACGGCGACCTGCCGCTGGGCACCGTGCCCGCCGTTGCGGGTGCTCTGCCCGGGCCATGGCCGAACCGCAGCCTGTCGCCGCTGCCGGGCACCCTGAACGTCGTCTCGCCCGGTGAGACGCTCTTCGCGTTCGTCCCCGTCGGCCTCGAGGAGGACGCCGACACCTCGGGCATCCAGCTCGCGTGGTTCAACGTCAACACCTTCCAGGGTGGCTTCGTCCCGATGGGCACGCCGGAGGAGACCGCGGCGGGAGCCATTCCGGCCGGCCTTCCCGTCCAGGCCCGCGGCATCGTCGAGCAGGCCATCACGACCTTCATCGCCGACACCCTGCCGCTGGGTGGCGTGCGGGTCGCGCCGGTCGAGACGGGGTCGGGCACCGTGCTCTCGGCCGTCTTCGGCAACGTGCGCAACGGCGACACGCAGTGCTTCTTCCTGCCCACGATCGGCATCGTGGACGTGCCGGCCTGATCGAACCAGAGCTCCCGAGCGGAGCCCAGAACTGCAGCGGGTGGGCGTCAGCTCGCCCGCTGCAGTCGGTTCAGCCGGTCGAACACGAGCGTGACGGCGGTGTCCATGTGCGCGAGCACATCGTCGACCGACTGCCGGCCCGCCACCCAGGCGACCAGCGCCGACATCCACACGTCGGCGATGATCCGCACGGCGTTGAGCACCTCTTCGGTGACGATGTCGATGCCTGCCGCCTGCGCGAACAGTCGGGTGAGCACCTCACCGAGACGGTCGAGTTCGGGCGCCGAGGACGCGTCGGCGAACATCGCCGCCCGGATGAGCGCGTCGTAGCGCAGCGGGTTCTCGGACAGACGCGGCATCACTCCGCGCAGGACGCCCATCAGGCGCTCGGCGGCACTGTCGCCAGGGATCTCCACGGTGGTCACGGCTTCGGCGGCGGTCTCGAATTCGAGTACGAGCGCCACGACGAGCAGGTGGTTCTTCGAGGGGAAGTAGCGGTAGACCGTGCCGAGAGCGACACCGGATCGGTCTGCGACCGCCCGCATCTGCACGGCGTCGTATCCCCCCTCGGAGGCGAGCTCCTCGGCGGAGGCGATGATCCGCATGTACCGCGCCCGCTGTGCCGGTCGCAGGCCCGCACCGGGCGACCGGGTGGACCCGAGGGCCGGCCGCGAGGTCTGCGTCGACGCCGACTCCTCGCCCGCGGTCTCCGTCGTCGACTGCTCCGTCATCACGCCACCTTCCGTTCATGCCCGTTTCGAGGATAGTTCAGCGTGGGACGACTGCCTTTTCGTACGGCCGACCGGCCGCAACCGGACAGGTGTCCGGAAATCTCTTCCCTCCGGATGTAGAACGCGTTACATTTTCTCCGTCACCGTCTGGAGAGGGGCTGTTGTGCGCCACGGAATCACCCTGTTCACGAGCGACCGGGGAATCCGGCCCGAAGTCGCTGCCTCGACCGCGGAGAGTCGCGGTTTCGACAGTTTCTACGTGCCCGAACACACCCACATCCCGATCCGCCGCGAATCCGCGCATCCGGGAACGGGCAACGAGACCCTTCCCGACGACCGTTACATGCGCACCCTCGATCCGTGGGTGGCGCTGGGGCTCGCAGCCGCGGTGACGTCGACGATCAAACTGGGCACCTCCGTCGCACTGCCCCTCGAGCACGACCCCATCACGCTCGCCAAGACCATCGCGAGCCTCGATCACCTCTCCGGCGGCCGGGTGAACTTCGGTGTCGGATTCGGTTGGAACGCAGAAGAACTCGCCGACCACGGCGTACCGCCGAAGAAGAAGCGCACCGCCATGCGCCAGTACCTTGAAGCGATGCAGGCGCTGTGGACCGAGGAAGAAGCCTCCTACGAGGGAGACTTCGTCGCATTCGGGCCGAGCTGGGCGTGGCCGAAACCCGTGCAGCAACCACGGCCCCCGATCTTCCTCGGCGCCGGTTCCACCGACCGCAACTTCGACTGGATCGTCCGCCACGCCGACGGCTGGATCACCACCCCCACGGAGAACAACGTCGTCGACAACGTCGCCCGTCTCCACAAGGCCTGGGCCGACGCCGGTCGTGCCGGAACTCCCGAGATCCTCGCTCTGGCAGGCCGTCACGACGCCGAACAACTGAAGATCTGGGAGGACGCCGGGGTCACCGAGGTGATCTTCGGTCTGCCCGACCGCGCCCAGGACGACGTCGTCGCATACATCGGCCGACTCGCCTCGAAACTCGACCACTGATCACCGACCCCGAACGGACCCCGATGAGCACCGATCTCCACCCCCTTCCCGCCGGCAGCATCTCCACCTGGGACCACGAAGCCGACGTCGTCGTCGCCGGTTACGGCATCGCCGGTGTCTCGGCGTCCATCGAGGCCGCCCGCGCGGGTGCCGACGTGCTCGTGCTCGAGCGGACCGGCGGTTGGGGCGGTGCGGCCTCACTGTCGGGCGGCATCGTCTACCTCGGCGGCGGCACCCCGCTGCAGAAGGCCCTCGGATTCGACGACACGCCCGAGAACATGAAGGCGTTCATGCTCGCCGCGCTCGGGCCGGGCGCCGACGAAGCGAAGATCATCGAGTACTGCGAGGGCAGCGTCGAACACTACGAGTGGCTCGTGGACAACGGCGTGGGGTTCAAGGAGAGCTTCTGGGGCGAACCCGGGTGGGAGATCCCCGGTGACGACGGCCTGATGTACTCCGGCGGCGAGAACTCCGCGCCCTTCAACGAGATCGCGACGCCCGCCCCGCGCGGCCACGTCCCGCAGATGACCGACAAGCGGACCGGCGAGAAGGGTGGCGGGTACATGCTCATGCAGCCGCTCTCCCAGGTCGCCGAAAGCCTGGGTGTGCGTGCCGAATACGACGTGCGGGTGCAGCGGTTGATCGTCGACGGCGACGGACGCGTCGTTGGCCTGACGGCCAAGCAGTACGGCAAGGACGTCCACATCCGGGCCCGCAGCGGCGTCGTCCTCGCGACCGGCAGTTTCGCGTACAACCAGGAGATGGTCGAGTCGTACGCGCCGCAGCTCAGCGGTCGCCCGGGTGCGGCGATCGAGGAGCACGACGGCCGTGCGATCCGCATGGCGCAGGCGCTCGGCGCCGATCTCGCGCACATGGACGCCACCGAGGTCGCCTTCTTCGGCGACCCGCAGTTGATGGCCCGCGGCATCCTCGTCAACGGCCGCGGTCAGCGGTACGTCCCCGAGGACACCTATCCGGGCCGTATCGGTCAGCTCACGCTGCTGAAGAACGACAACCAGGCCTATCTGATCATCGACGAACAGGCGTACGAGGAGGGTTGTGCGGCAACGAGTTCGACGCCCTTCTTCCGGTTCCGTCCGAAGTGGGTCGCGGAGACCGTCGCCGAACTCGAATCCGACATGGAACTGCCTGCCGGGACGTTGCAGGCGACCGTCGAGGTCTACAACAGGCACGCGGAGAACGGCAGCGATCCGGTGCTGGGCAAGAAGAGCGAGTGGGTCAAGCCCATCGGCAGCCCGATCGCCGCGCTCGATCTCCGTAACTGCACAGCAGGTTTCACGCTCGGCGGTCTGCGCACGTCGGTGAACTCGGAAGTGCTGCACGTGTCCGGCGATCCGATCCCCGGCCTGTTCGCCGCCGGTCGCTGCACGTCGGGCGTGTGCGCGTGGGGTTATGCGAGCGGCACGTCGCTGGGAGACGGAAGCTTCTTCGGTCGCCGCGCCGGTCTGTCGGCCGCGAAGGGCTGAGACCGAACGGGTGGTTCCGGCGGCCGAGCCACCGGAACCACCCGTCAGGTCAGAACACGCGATCCAGGTCGCGTGAGACGATCCGATCGGCGCCGTACTCGGCGAGTGCCGCGATCGTCATCGACGGATTGCACGCCCCGGTCGATCCCGAGATCTTCGCGCCGTCCACCACATACAGGCCGGGCTGGCCGTGCACGCGACCGGCGTCGTCGCACACCGCCCCGAACGGCGCACCCCCGAGCGGATGGAAGGTGTTGATGTCGACGGCGTTGACGTCGATGACGATCGAGGCCGGTCCCGCGATCCGCCGGATGCGGGCCTCGATCGCGCGGGTGAGTTCCCGGTCGTAGGCCTGATCCCAGTTCAGGACCGCATCGTCGCGGCCGGCGTCGTAGTGCCAGACTCCTCGGCCATCGACGATCCCCAGACCGATCATCGTGGTCGTTCCCACATCGTCGGGGAACGGCACCGGGCCGGTGACGATCATCAACGGTCCGGCGGGATCGGTGTAGTCGCGCATACCCACACAGGCGGGGCCGCCCTGATGGTCGCCGGGGCTGACGAGCGGACTCGTCACGGCGAACACTCGGTCGCCGTTGTTGCCCCATCCCGTTCCGACGCCGTCGGGAAGATCGGGGACGAACCCCTTCGCCTTCGCCTTCACGAGGAGACGGGTCGTGCCGGCCGATCCGGCACCGAGGAACAGCGACTGTGCGAGGATCCGCTTGCGTTCGAGAACCTTCCCATCCGTGTGGATCCGGTCGACGTGCACGATCCAGGTGCCGTCCGGAGCGCGCTCGATGTCGCCGACCCGATGCAGCGGCTCGACCGTGACGTGCCCCGTGCGTTCAGCTTCGGCGAGATAGGTGACGTCGACCGAGAACTTACCGCCGTTGTTGACTCCGTAGATGACGTCGCCCGTCGTGTAGGACGGTTTCAGTTCCCCGGTCAGCTCCCGTCGCGCGAAGTCCCAGTCGATGCACATCGGCACCCTGAACGTGTCGTAGCCCTCCGAGCCTGCACGGTCCAGGAACTGTCGTGAGGACCGGTACCGATCGTGGTCGAGCAGATCGTCCGGGATGGTCGCGACCTGCAGCATCCGCGCCACCCGCCGGTAGTGGTCGGAGGCCAGCAGGTCGTAGTCGATACGCGAGGACACCGAATCGGAGAATCGCTGCCCGTCGGGCTGCACGGTCATGCCGTGATAGGCCAGCGAACTCCCGCCGACCCCCGCGCCGCACATGACGTCCATGCCGTTCCCCGGAACCCGTTCGATGAGCCCGGTGAACGGTTCGGTCGGGATCGGCGGAGTACCGGTCATCACCGGGGCGGACGACAACCACGACATCCGCCGGTCCGGTTGCAGCATGTGAGGGAACGTCTCGGCATTCGGTCCCGTGGGCCAGCGGATGCCCCGTTCGAGGACCAGGGTCTGCACACCGGCCCGGCCGAGATGCAACGCGGTGATCGCACCGCCGAATCCGCTGCCCACGACGACCGCCCGATGGCGCTCCTCGGTGACCTCGGCGCGTGCGCGTGGGATCGGGGACAACGACAACGCGGCAACGGCCGCACCGCCGACGACGGTTCCCCGCAGGAAGGTACGGCGGGGCAGCGCAATATTCACGAAGGGCTCTCCTGGAGCGTGGTCAGACAACCGTGAGCGGGAGTGGGATTCCCCGATCTTCGAAGACGAAGGACGAACCCGTGCTGAAGCGCGTGATGGCGACCTCGTCGCACTCGTTCGCCGGGGATTCGGCACGGAACACCTCGACGACGAGAGCCTCTTCGGTCGCGGAGACCAGGCGGGTGGTGAAGTGCGGGTCCACACCGCGCACCAGAGCGTCGAGCGGACCGAGGTGTTCGGGGTCGATCAAAGTGGGCCAGGACCCGTCGTCGAAGGCGCCACCTCGCCGGTTGATCCGGAGACCCAGCGCGTCGTCGTCGAAACAGATCACCCGATCGACATACCGGTCCGGTGCCAGCATCGGGTGTACGTCGAGCACCGCGGACAGGCCGGCGAACGAGCGCGGCAATCCCAGCGCGGTACGGATGCGCTCGGACGTGATGCCGGCGATACCCGTGAGCTGCTTGCGGGTCAGCTCGATCGCGGACTGCTCGTCGGTTCGCTTGCGCACACTCATGAGGAAGCCCAGAGCGAGCAGGTGATGCTGCAGGCACACCTCCTCGGCGATGCGTACCAGGGCCGACTTCGAGAACTCGTCGAACCGGAGGTCTGCGAGGAGGGGACCCGAATAGTCGTGTCTCCCTTCGCCGTCGCGGTCGATCGGGCTCAGCTCGAGTGCCACGGCCGCGGACCGGCCGAGCGCTTCGGTGTGAGGTGCGACAGCCGGTGGTTCGTACGAGGGGTCGATGGTGACCGTCCACGCGCAGTGCGGGTGCCGATCGGCCGGCGCGCGGGGCGGCCGATGGATCGGCCGGACCCGGGCGTGCGGATTGGTGGCGAGCGCGGTGGCGTCGAAGGTCGGGTCCTCGATGTCGTGGCACATCGCGGTCACGTAGGCGTCGCCGAGGGGCTCGACGTCCATCAGCGCCCCGCAATGGTCGAGCGAGAACTCGCCGTGGTCGCGGTCGTCGACGCGATAGCGGAAGTCCATGAACTGCGGGGGCGCCCCGATATCGAGTTGCATGCCCTTGAAGATGGTGACGACGTCGTCGCCCTCGAACTTCAGGGCACGCTGCATGCGGCGCGTGTACCACGGCGACGACGCCTGCCATTCCTCGATGGCCACCTCCGCCATGCCCTCCCGACCGAACGCCGAGATCAGATGCGCCATCCCCGAACGGTCGATGAGCTGACCGCACAGCAACAGTTCGGGGACGAGCGCGGCGAGGTCGGTGCGGGAGAGCGCGGCGAACGATCCGCCGGTGTCCACGCCGGTCACCACAACGGAACCGGCGACTCGCCGACCCGGTACCAGCCGGGAAGACGCTTCTTCCCCGTCGATCGCTCGATCCGCTTCTGCATGCCGTCGGACAGCGCATCCGCCGTGATCATCTCGAGGAACAGGTGCGAGACGTTGCCGAAGTCGAAGAAGTCGCGCTGCCACGACCACTGGAAGTTGCCGCCGTACCGGAACCAGCTCCCGCCGATGCCGTGCACGGAGTAGTGCTCGCCGTTCTCGCGGGTCGCGTCGGCGATCTGCTTCCAGAACCCGATCACGTCGCCGGAGCGTTCGTCGACGACGAACTGCTGGTAGGGATACTGCCAGCCTTCGAGCCCGTCCATCTCCTGGCCCAATGCGAGGTCGCGGATCTCCTCGCGGCCCACGGCCATGAACTCGTCCTTCGGACCGTAGTTCCAGCCGTAGGTGGCGTCCTCGGTGTACAGGTCGGCCAAAGGCTTCCAGTCGCCTTCGGCCTCGGCGCGTTTGTTGGCGTCGACCCAGCGGGTGATCATCTCGTCGAGCTCGGCACGATCGAATGTGGCCATCCTGTCTCCTGGTCCTCAGTCTTCGACGATGCGAAGGGCTTGGGTGGGGCAGTACTTCACAGCTGCTCGTACGTCGGCGTGCATCTCCTCCGGCACGGGGTCGAGGAGGATCTCCACCTCACCCCGTTTGGCGACCGTGAAGGCGTCCGGGGCTTCCATCGAGCACATCGCGTGTCCTTGACACAGATCGAGATCTGCTTCGATCCTCATCCGAACCTCACTCCTGCGTTGCCGTGCCGGTGCCGGCCGCCGCGCGGGTGCGACGCCGGTACCGCACAGCACACGGCTGTTCGAGCTGGACCACCATCTTCGAGTGATCGTTGCGGTAGGTCTCGGGCGGCTGGGACAGTTCGAACTCGAAGTCGCGCAGCAGAACCGAGAATATCGCCTTCAGCTGCATGAGCGCGAACGCCGCTCCCACACAGCGGTGCCGGCCCGCCCCGAACGGGATCCAGGTCCACCGGTTGACGATGTCCTCCTGGTTGGGGTCGATGTAGCGGCCGGGATCGAAGGCGTCGGGATCCGGGAAGTCCTCCGGGATCCGGTTGGAGATCGCCGGTGTCGCACCCACGAGATCGCCCTCCGAGATCCGGTATCCGGCGACCTCGAAGTCGTCGCGCGCGACCCGAAGAAGCAGGATCAGCGGCGGGGGCAGGCGCAGCGTCTCCTTGAGCACCGCCTCGAGTACCGGGATCTGCCGCAGTGCATGGAAGCTCACGCTCTCGCCGTCGGAGTACAGGACGTCGAGTTCTGCCGTGACCTGCTGCATGCACTCGGGGTTGCGCAGCAGTTCGATGAGCGCCCAGGCCGCCGTGCCGGAGGTGGTGTGGTGGCCGGCGAACATCATCGAGATGAAGATGCCGGTGATCTCGTCGGCACTGAACCGCTCCTTGCCGTCCTCGTCCTTGATCGAGACGAGGACGTCGAGCATGTCGCGGTCCTCCTTGCCCTGCGGCGGGGTCGCGATGCGTCCGTCCATGATCTCCTGCACGAGCTCCACAAGCCCGCGGCGGGCCTCGTCGCGTCGCCGGAAACTCTCGATCGGCGCGTAGGGATCGACGAAGGCCAGTGCGTCGGTGCCCTTCTCGAGGTCGTGGTAGAGGTGGGCGAACCGTCCGTCGAGCTGGTCGCGGAACTTCTTGCCGATCAGGCAGGCCGACGACGTGTAGATGGTCAGCTCGGCGAAGAATTCGAGCAGGTCGATCTCGCCTTCGTCGCCCCACCGGGCGACCATGTCCTGCACTTCGCGGTCGATGGTCGCCGCGTGACCGCGCATCTGTTCGCCGCGCAGCGCCGAATTGTGCAGCATCTCCTTGCGGCGTTCGGGGCTGGCGTCGAAGACGACACCCTCACCGAAGACCGGCTTCATGAACGGATAGGCGGCCTGCTGATCGAGATCCTCGTCCGCGGCACGGAAGAAGAACTCGTTGGCCTCCGCACCGGAGAGGAGTACGACCTTCTTGTCGGCGAGCTGGAAGACCCCGACGTCGCCGCACTCCTCGCGCACCCGGCGCATGAGCGCAATGGGATCGGTGCGCAGTTCCTCGAGGTGGCCGTGTTCGTGTTCGCCGCCGGACACACGCCGGGGCTCGACGAGTGTGGTCATGGATTGTCCTTCCGCAGGGGTGCTTCGGGTTGAACCTCGATGAGCACGATGTGGGCGCCGCGGGGGGCCGAGACGACCGAGAGCGCGGCTGCGGCGATGTCGGATGCGCGAAGGAAGTAGGGGTGTCGGGCGAAACCCCATGTGCCCCAGTCTTCGAGCATCGGTTCGAGCACCTCCGCCGGCGCGGTCATGCCGGCACCGGTCTGCGTCGGTCCGGGGCGCACGACCGACGCGCGGACACCCGTACCCTCGAGTTCCATCCGCATCTCGCGGACGAGCGCTTCGAGGCCGGTCTTGGCGGCGTTGTAGGCACCCATCCAGGGCCGGGGAAGCACGGCACAGTCGGATCCGATCACGACGAAGTCGCCGCGCTTGCGTTCGATCATGCCGGGGAGCACGCGATGGGCCAGGCGTTGGGTGCCCATCAGGTGCACGTTGACCTGGAAGGCGAACCGGTCGGGGTCCATCTCGTGGGGCAGCGCGAAATCCATGTCGCCCGCTCCCGAGACGACGATCTCCGCGGCGCCGAGAGCCTCTTCCGCTGCGGTGACGAACTCGTCGACGGATTCGGTGGACGACACGTCGAGGAAGTGGGCGAAGGCCTCGCCGCCCTCACCGCGGATCTTCTCCGCGATCGCCGCGCACTCCTCCACGCGGCGCGCCCCGAGCGCGACGGGGTGCCCGGCCTCGGCGAGCGCGTAGGCGGTGGCGGTACCGATTCCGGAGGAGGCTCCGGCGACCAGCGCGGGACGGCGTTCGGGATGGGGTTCGAATCTAGGCATGTCGTTCGGTGACCTCTACAGGAAGGGCCGCGAAGCCTCGGACGTTGGTGGAATGGACACGTTCGCAGCGGTCCTCGTCGATCTCGTAGTCGGCGACGCGCCGGGCGAACTGTTCGAGCGCGATGTTCGCCTCGAGGCGGGCCAGATGTGCACCGAGGCAGAAATGCACTCCCCCACCGAAACTGGCGATCTTCTGGGAGCTGTCGCGTCCGATGCGGAAGTCGTCGGCGGTGTCGAATACGTCGGAATCGCGGTTGGCGGATCCGATGAGCAGCAGCACCTTGTCGCCGGACCGGATGGTGGCGTCGTGCAGTTCGATATCGGCGACGGCGGTGCGGGCGACGATCTGGCTCGAGGTGTCGTAGCGGAGGGTCTCCTCCACCCACTGCGGTGCGCGAGCCGGATCGCGGAGGACCTGCGCCACCTCGGATTTGTTGTGCGCGCCCCAGTAGAGGGCGTTACCGAGGAGTTTCGTGGTGGTCTCGTTGCCCGCGACCACCATGAGGAACATGAACCCGATGATCTCGTCGTCGGTGAGCCGGTCGCCGTCGATCTCGGCTGCCAGCAACGCCGACGTGAGGTCGGAGGTCTCCTTCTTCCGGCGTTCGGCGAGCATGTCGGCGTAGTAGCCGACGAGGTGCAGCGATGCCTCCATCGCGGCGACCGGCACGTCGAGCACGCCCTCCTCGCGGTGGACGACGAGGTCGGCGAGACGGCGGATCTCGCTGCGGTCGGATTCGGGCACGCCCATGAGTTCGGAGATCACGTCCATGGGCAGCTTGCCTGCGAACTCCGAGATCCAGTCGAATTCCCCTGCTTCTGCAGCGGGTTCGAGATAGCGCAGGGTCAGTTCGAGGATGCGTTCCTCGAGGTCGGCGACGCGCCGCGGAGTGAATCCCTTGGAGACGAGCCGGCGCATGCGCATGTGGCGCGGGTCGTCCATCGCGAGGAAGGACATCACCTTGTGGGCGTTGGGCCCGTAGGCGGACGGATCGAGCGAGACACCGTTCGCACTCGAGAGTCGCGTGTTGTCGCGGAAGGCCGCGACGACGTCGGCGTGACGGGACAGGGCCCAGAACTCGAGGTCGGGGTTGTGGTAGACCGGCGCCTCTTCACGGAGGCGGCGGTAGGTGGGATACGGATCTTCGTGGAAGGCGTAGTCGTACGGGTTGAAGATCACGGGGCCGAGCGTCGGTGGATCGGGCGAAGCGGGCCCTGCGTGCGACGCGGAGCCCGGGGATGCCTGGATCATGGCTCACTCCAATAGAAGTCGGGCGGATGTCTCCAGCCTGTCGGCGAGTTTCTCGTAGGTGCCGTAGCCCATGCCGGCCCGGACCAGCGCGCCGGCGTAGAGCAGTTCGAGTGCTTCGAGTTCGTCGGGATCGGAGTCGGCGCCGAGCGCTGCCGAGATCCGGTGACGGATGTCGAGTCCGATGCGCGCACGCAGGTGTTCGACATCGGGGTCGTGACCGAGCAGTGCATTGGTGACGGCGGCGGCGAGTTCGGGTTCGTCGGCCAGCAACAGCGCGATTCCCCGCAGCACCGCGACCACCCGATCGGCACGGCTCGTGCTCTCGGCGTCGGCCGTGGGAGCGTTGGCCAAGCGACGCCAGAACACCTCGGCGACGAGGTGTTCCTTCGACGAGAAGTAGGTGTAGGCGGTGGCCGGGGCGACACCGGCGCGGGCGGCGACCATACGCACCGTCAACCCCGTGAATCCCTCCTCGCGGAGCACCTCGACCGCGGCCTGCGTGAGCCTCGCAACCGTGTCGGCCTGCTTCTCGGTCAGGCGGCGACGGGTCGATTCGAGATTCACGTTTCTGGACACGTGTCTGGACATTACTACGGTTGGAGGGGGTCGGCAATGCCCGCAGCGCGTTCATTCGGCGAATTCAGCGCTCTCGGGGGTGGATACGGACGGGCATGGACTTGATGCCGTTGATGAAATTCGATCGCAACCGCCGCGGTTCACCCGCCGGCTCGACCCGGTCGATCCGGGCGGCGAGGGTCTCGAACATGATCCGCAGTTCGAGTCGCGCCAGATGTGCCCCGAGGCAGAAGTGCACACCCGTCCCACCGAAGGCGACGTGCGGATTGTGCTCGCGCCCGATGTCGAAGACGTGCGCGTCGTCGAAGACCTCCTCGTCGCGGTTCGCGCTCGGGTAGTAGACGATCACCTTGTCGCCCCGTTCGACCTGCTGGTCGCCGATCGCGGCCGGACAGGTGGGCGTGCGGCGGAAGCCGACCACGGGCGTGACCCAGCGCAGGACCTCCTCCACGGCGCTGTCGATCAGACCGGGATCGTCCTGCAGCCGGCGCCATTGTTCGGGATGATCGACGAAGGCCTGCATCCCGCCCGAGATCGCGTTGCGCGTCGTCTCGTTGCCCGCGATGACGAGCAGGACGAAGAACATGTCGAACTCCATCTCGGAGAGCGTGTCGCCGTTCTCGTCGGGACACCCCAGCTTCGAGACGATGTCGTCGCGCGGTTCGATGCGTCGTTGCGCGGCAATCTCGTTGGCGTACAGGAAGATCTCGGCGGCGGCGAGCTCGCCGTCCTCCTGGGTGGTGCCGTATTCGGGGTCGTCCCAGCCGATCATGCGGTTCGACCAGTCGTAGAGCTTGCTGACGTCCTCGGCCGGTGCGCCGAGCAGCGCTGCGATCACCTCCAGCGGCAGTGGAGCCGAGATCGCCGGGACGAAGTCGATCACCGTGCCGTCGCGTGCGGCCTCGATCGCGGCGTCGACGGTGCGTTCGCACGTCCGCCGGATACGCTCCTCGAGCGTCTTCACCATGCGCGGGGTGAAGCCACGGCTCACGAGTTGCCGAAGGCGGGTGTGCTCCGGCGGATCGAGGTTGAGCAGCATGGACGCCTGTTTCAGGCGTGTCTCCTCGTCGAAATCGTCGATCTGGGTGGTCCCGAGGGCCGAGGAGAAAGTCGTGCTGTCGCGGGAGACCGCGATGACGTCGGCGTGCCGGGTGACGGCCCAGAAGCCTGCGCCGCCCTCCTCGGGTTGGCGGTGGACCGGACAGGTGCGCCGGAGTTCGGAGAAGTAGCCGTGCGGGACCCCCTGGGCGAAGACGTCGGGGTTCTTGAGATCTGTGGGTGAAGTCGTCATGAAGCCGCTCTCGTGGGATTGTACGAATGGTATTCGTTTACAAACTACTCACCTTCGTTTGGAATGGAAGCCCCTTAGACTGCTTTCATGGCAGACGACAACTCCCGACCCGTGCGTCGGCGGACACTGACCCGCGACAAGGTCGTCGCAGCCGCGCTCGGGATCGTCGACGAGCTGGGATGGGAACAGCTCACGATGAGCACCCTCTCGTCGCGCTTGGGAATCGTCACGGCCTCGCTGTACAACCACGTCCGCAATCTCGACGATGTGCGGGCGACCGTGCAGATCCGCGCGATGAGCGATCTCGGAGCGCATCTGCGGGAGGTCGCGATGGGCCGCAGCGGCGTCGACGGGTTGCGCGCGCTGATCGACGCCCACCACATCTGGGCCGTCGAACATCCCCGCCGCTACGAAGCATTGACCACTGCACCGGTCGATCGCGACGGTCTGCTCGCCGCCGCACTGGACGCCAACGTCGCTCTGCGAACGATGCTCGCATCCTGCGGCGTTCCGGAGGAGGAGACGCTCGAGGCCGCGGTCGGCATGTTCGCCGCCCTGCACGGTTTCGCGGTTCTCCAGAGCAGCGGCTTCCTGGGCGACGAGCTCGATCTCGACCGCATCTACGAAGCGGTCGTGCGCGGAGTTCTGGCCGGCGCCTCCCTCGACCCCACGAAGACACGCTAGAGTGGCACGCATCAACTGAACACGTCCGTCTTCAGATGGAGGGGTCATGCGGACGATCGACACTCTCGGCGATCTCGTCTCACCGCTCGGTGGCACGATCAACGCCGCCAACGTCATCATGCAGCTCGCCCATCCCGGCGTCGGCCAGGGCGTCGTCGACAGCACGGTCGATACCGGCCGCGCCGATCTCCATCCGGTCAAGCGGGCCCGCACGACCGGCACCTATCTGGCGGTCGTGGTGTTCGGTAACGACGCCGACCGCGATTTCGTCCGCGAGTCGGTGCGGAAGATCCACGCGCGGGTCACGTCGCCACCCGGCGCGGAGGTCCGCTACAGCGCCATCTCCCCCGCCCTGCAGTTGTGGGTCGCGGTCTGCCTGCTCGAGTACTTCATCGACCAGCACGAATTCCTGTGCGGCCCGCTCACCGAGGAGCAGTACGCCCGCATCCTTCGCGACGGCGCAACCCTCGCGACGACACTGAACGTCCGACCGGAGTCGTGGCCCACGACCCGCGAGGAGTACGAGGAACTGTGGAAGGCCGGCGTCACCGACATCTCCATGAACGAGCAGGTGCGCGAGTACCTCACCGAACTCTGCAATCTCGCGTTCCTCGAGGTGCGTCTCGGACGACTGGGCCGCGGGATCCACCGGGTGCTCGGCAGGTCGTTCGAACTGATCACGCGCGGTGCGCTGCCGCCGGAGTTCCGCGACCTCATGCACTACCCGTGGACCGCCGACGACCAGCGGCGTTTCGACCGCTATCTCGTGGCGGTCCGGCGCCTGCACCGCGTCACGCCGTGGGTGTGGCCGTTGCTGTGGAAGGCATATCTGCTCGATCTGCGCACGCGGCGACACCTCGGACTGCGCGTGTTCTGACCGGAGACCACCGGACCCTCGTCGAGACCGGTGTTGTGTGCGAGATTCGTCGAATTCCTCGCACACGACACCGGTTTCGTCCGTTTCGGACGAACCGTTGCATTCGATCGCGTCGCCGAACTATAGTCCAGACACCTGTCCAGAACCGAGGGAACGTCTGATGACACTTCGCCCTACCGACAGCTCCACCCTTCTGATCGACGGCAAGCTCGTACCCGGCAGCGGAGGCACCTTCGCGATCACCGATCCGAGCACCGAAGAACTGCTCGGCCACGCGGCCGAGGGCACCGCCACCGACATGGACGCCGCGATCGCGGCCGCGCGTCGCGCCTTCGACGACACCGACTGGTCACGCGACCACGCCTTCCGGGCCCGCTGCCTCCGTCAGTTGCGCGACGCTCTGCGCGAGCACATCGAGGAACTGCGGGAGATCACCATCGCCGAGGTCGGCGCTCCCCGATTCCTCACGAGCGCCGCGCATCTCGAAGGCCCCATCGACGATCTGCTCTACTTCGCCGACCTCGCCGAAAGTTACGCGTGGACGCAGGATCTCGGCAACGCCTCCCCCATGGGTATCCCCACCCACCGCTATCTGCTCAAGGAAGCGGTCGGGGTCGTCGGCGCGATCACGCCGTGGAACTTCCCGCACCAGATCAACTTCGCCAAGCTCGGGCCCGCTCTCGCCGCCGGGAACACCGTGGTGCTCAAGCCCGCCCCAGACACCCCGTGGTGTGCGGCCCTGGTCGGGCGGATCGCGGCCGAGGAGACCGACATCCCGCCGGGAGTGCTGAACATCGTCACCTCGAGCGACCACAGGCTCGGCGCACAGCTGAGCGAGGATCCGCGCGTCGACCTGATCTCGTTCACCGGTTCCACCGCGACCGGCCGGGCCGTGATGCGCGCGGCCTCAGAGAACCTCAAGAAGGTCTTCCTCGAACTCGGCGGCAAGTCGGCGTTCATCGTCCTCGACGACGCCGACCTGCGCGGCGCCTGCTCGATGGCGGCCTTCACCGTGTGCACGCATGCCGGCCAGGGCTGCGCGATCACCACGCGTCTGCTCGTTCCCCGCGAACGGTACGACGAAGCGGTGGCCCTGACCGCGAAGTCCATGAGCGGCATCCGGCCCGGCGACCCGCGCGATCCCGGCACGGTGTGCGGGCCGCTCATCTCCGAGAAGCAGCGACAGCGGGTGGAGGGCTTCATCCGCCTCGCCGTCGAGGAAGGCGGCACGATCGTCACCGGCGGCGGACGTCCCGCCGAACACGAGCGGGGATTCTTCGTCGAACCCACCCTCATCGCCGGCCTCGACAACTCCGCGCGTACAGCGCGGGAGGAGATCTTCGGCCCGGTGCTCGTGATCATCCCTCACGACGGCGACGACGACGCGATCCGCATCGCCAACGACTCCCCCTACGGCCTCTCGGGTTCGGTGTACGGCACCGATCCGGACCGCATCGCGCGGATCGTCGCAGGTGTACGGACCGGCACGCTCGGCGTCAACGGCGGCATCTGGTACGCCGCCGACGCCCCGTTCGGGGGCTACAAGCAGTCCGGGATCGGCCGCGAGATGGGTGTGGCCGGTTTCGAGGAATACCTGGAGACCAAGCTCGTCGCCGAACCCGCGAGCTGACCCGAACTTCCGAAAGGACTTTTCCGATGGCACGTTTCACCGGTCGCACCGCGATCGTCACCGGCGCCGCCCAGGGGATCGGCGAGGCGTACGCGCGTGCGCTCGCCGCCGAGGGCGCGAACGTGGTGGTCGCCGATATCGATGCCGAACTCGGCGAGCAGGTTGCCAAACAGATCGTCGCCGACGGCGGCATCGCGAGCTTCACGTCGGTCGATGTCTCCGACCCCGCCTCCGCCGAGGCACTCGCCGTGTCGACCGTCGAGACCTACGGCGGCATCGACCACGTGGTCAACAATGCCGCCATCTACGGCGGCATGAAACTCGATCTGCTGCTGACGGTTCCGTGGGACTACTACAAGAAGTTCATGAGCGTGAACCTCGACGGCGCCCTCAACGTCACCCGCGCAGTGTGGCCGCACATGACCAAGAACGGCGGGGCGATCGTCAACCAGTCGTCGACGGCGGCCTGGCTGTACTCGGGTTTCTACGGGCTCGCGAAGGTCGGGATCAACGGTCTCACCCAGCAACTCGCCGTCGAGCTCGGCGGGGCGAACATCCGCATCAACGCGATCGCCCCCGGCCCCATCGACACCGAGGCGACCCGCACCACCACCCCCGCGAACATGGTCGCCGACATGGTGAAGCAGTTGCCGCTCAAGCGCATGGGCACTCCCGACGATCTCGTCGGCATGTGCCTGTTCCTGCTCTCCGACGAGGCCGCCTGGGTCACAGGGCAGATCTTCAACGTCGACGGCGGGCAGGTGATCCGCTCGTGACCGGCTCCACGATCGGCCGGGTCGGTTACATCGGGCTGGGCAACATGGGGGCACCGATGGCCGAGCGGCTGTTCACCCGACCCGGAGGCCTCACCGTGCTCGACGTGGTGCCCGAGGCGATGAGCCCGTTCACCGACAAGGGTGCCGCCGCGGCGTCGAACCCGGCGGAGCTGGCCGCCGACTGCGACCTCGTGTGCGTGACGGTCCTCGACGACGCCCAGGTCCGCGACGTCGTCACCGGTCCGGACGGACTTCTCGCGACGGCCCGGCCCGGCACGGTCGTCGCGGTGCACTCGACGATCTCCGACACCACCGCCGTCGAACTCGCCGCGAAGTGCGCCGAGAAGGGAGTCGACTTCGTCGATGCACCGGTCAGCGGCGGCGCCGGCGGTGCGAAGAACGGCACTCTCGCAGTGATGGTCGGCGCGACCGACGACGGCTTCGCCAAGATCGAAGAACCGTTCGGCACCTTCGCGTCGCTGGTCGTGCACGCCGGTCCCGTCGGCGCGGGAACCCGGATGAAGCTCGCCCGCAACCTGCTCCACTTCATCGCGTTCACCGCGGCGACGGAGGCACAGCGACTCGCCGAGGCCGCGGGCATCGACCTCACCGAGCTCGGCAGGGTCGTCCGGCACACCGACGCGATCACCGGCGGCGCCGGTTCGATCATGTGGCGCGACACCACATCTCCCCTCGCAGAGGACGACTCCTGGTTCCCGATCGTCTCGCGCGTGCGCGCCCTGGGTGAGAAGGATCTCGCGCTGGCACTGGACCTCGGCGATCGCCTCGGAATCGCCCTGCCGCTCGGAGCCCGGGCGCTGTCCGACCTCGGCCCCGGCCTCGGAGTCGGCACGGGCGAGATCGCACGGACCCGTTCCCGGAAGGAGCACGCATGACCGACGAGACCCGCCGCCGCGGCCTGGAGATGATGTCCAAGGTCTACGGCTGGGAAATGCAGGACGGTCCCGGTGAGCACTTCGCCGTCACCGCCGACCACCTGTTCGCGAACATCTGGACCCGGCCCGGGCTGACCATTCGTGATAGGCGACTGCTGCTGCTCGGGGCACTCACCGCACAGGGGGCCCCCGACATCGCCGAAATCCAGATCGAAGCGGCGCTGAAGAACGAGGAGCTCGACGAGCAGCAGCTCCGCGAGATCGCCCTGTTCCTGTGCCACTACGTGGGCTGGCCGCTGGGCTCGAAGCTCGACAACGCAGTGGGCAGCGTGCTGCAGCGACGGAAGGCGGCGGCCCGCTCGTGAGCATCCCCGGCGGATCCGTACCGGAGCCGGACTGTCCGGAACTCGGATTCTACGGCCTCGCCGGGCACGCCGACGACCCGAAGGCGCTGCTCGACGAGATCGTCGTCGCCGAACGCATCGGTCTCGGCTCGGCCTTCCTGTCGGAACGGTTCGACACCAAGGACGCAGCAGCGCTGGCCGGTGCGGCCGCCGCGACGAGCCGCACGCTCGGGATCGGCACCGCGGCGACCAATCCGCACACCCGCCATCCCCTCGTCACAGCGACGATGGCGACCACACTGCACCGGTTGAGCCGCGGCCGCTACGCCCTCGGGCTCGGCCGCGGCTTCGACGTGCTGTTCGCTCTCATGGGTCTGCCTCGCGTGACGTCGGCGCGGCTCGAGGACACCGTCGATCTGCTCCGGACGCTGTGGCGCGGTGACGCGGTCGTCGACCGGCACGGCCCAGCCGGCGACTTCCCGTATCTGCGACGCACCGCCGAGGACGTCGACCGCATCCCGATCCTCATGGTCGCGCTCGGCGAGCGCACGCTCGACCTGGCGGGACGCGTGGCCGACGCCGTCGTCCTGCACACAGTCTTCACCGGACCAGCGACCCAACCAAGGCCGCTGCGCGCCCAACCCCCGATTTTCTGCTCGATGTACGTCCTTCCGGGCCATATGGCAGGTAATCGACACCACGTCGGGATCAGCGACAACAGTTCGGGTCCAGCACCATCCGCAGGGCTTCGAGAGACTCGGCGCGAGGGCGGTAGAAGACGTTCATCCCGCGGCGTTCGGATACGACCATGCCGGCCTTGCGCAGTTGCCCGAGGTGGTGACTGACGGTGGATTCGGTCAGGTCGACGCCGGTGGCGAGATCGCAGGTGCACACTTCGCCGTCGTCGGCGGTGAGCAGGATCGACATGAGCTTGATGCGGACCGGGTCCGCCAGCGCCTTCAGCCGCAGGGCGAGTTCGAGAGCTGCGTTGTCGCTCATCGGCGCGGCCGAAACCGGTTCGCAGCAGATCGGGGCGCTGACGTCGATCACAGGCAGAGCTTTCGGCATGGTTCGAGCTTATCCACTTACTTGACATATGTCGAAAAGGTGGCGCATCCTGTACCCGTCCAGAGTTTCGACATATGTCACACAAGTGGAGGATGTCATGTCCCGCGCACAACTCGCCCTCAACGTCGACGACCTGCAAGAAGCGGTCGCCTTCTACTCGAAGCTGTTCGGCACCGAACCGGCCAAGGTCAAGCCGGGCTACGCGAACTTCGCGATCGCCGAGCCGCCGCTCAAGCTCGTGCTGCTGGAGAACCCCGGCAAGGGCGGCACCATCAACCACCTGGGCGTGGAGGTGGAATCGAGCGAGAAGGTCCATGCCGAGATTGCCCGCCTGACCGGCGAAGGGCTGTTCACCGATGAGGAGATCGGCACCACCTGCTGCTTCGCTACCCAGGACAAGGTGTGGGTCACCGGGCCGGCCGGGGAGAAGTGGGAGGTCTACACCGTCCTCGCCGATTCGGAGACCTTCGGCTCGAGCCCACAGCACCTCGACGATTCGGCCGCCACCGAGGGCGGCGTGTGCTGCGGCACCGCCGCCGCCCCGACCGAGGACAAGCAGGAGGCGCCAGCCGCACCGTCCTGCTGCTGAACAACACCCCTCGATGTCGGCCACCGGATTCGGATGGCCGACATCGGTGTCTTCAGCGACGGAGCCGGTCGGCAAGGTCGGTGACACGAGCGGCGATGTCGTCGCGGACCAACCGCATCCGTTCGATGCCGTCGATGCCGCGCTCGGACGGCTCGTCGGTGTCCCAGTTCTCGAACCGTGTCCCGGCCACCGGATCGAGACGGGCTTCGCGGCCGAGGGTGACCACGAGATCGACGTCCCGAACCAGCTGGGGGTCGACCAGTGTCGGAGTCTCGCCCGCGATGTCGACACCGACTTCGAGGAGCACTTCGGCCGCCAGGGCATTGATACTGGTGCCGGGCTTCGTACCGGCGGAGTGCACCGCGACGGTGTCGCCGGCGGCGGCCCGCATCAGGCCGGCGGCCATCTGGGATTTTCCGCCGTTCTTCACACAGACGAACAGCACCGAGGGTGTGCTCACGGTCGAGGTCCTTTCACGCAGGTCGGGTGTCGAGGTCGAGGTCGAGGTCGGCGACAGCGGCCTTGGCGGTGCGGCCGACGCCGAGGAGGGTGGCCGAACCGGGTCCGGTCCAGTCGCCGTAGCCGAGCAGGTGCAGGCGCGGTTCCTTGAGTGCGCGGGTGCCGGCGACCGGCACCGTGCCGGTGTGATCGCGCAGCCGCAACGGGCGCAGGTGTGCGAGGGCGGGCCGAAATCCCGTCGCCCACACCACGACATCAGCCCGCTGGTGACGCTCACCCCAGGCGATGCCGTCGACGGTGAGCCGATCGAACATCGGCAGCGCGGTCAAGACGCCGCGCTCACGGGCGGCAAGCACCTCCGGGACCATCACGATGTCCCCCAGGGCGGCGATGCCGCCGGGATCAGTCCGTCCGGCAGCCAGGGCCACTGCACGGCGGGAGGCGAGCTCGAACAAGGCCCGGCCGTCGACGCCATCCGGCAGGAACCGCGGGGGCCGGTTGGTGACCCAGATGGTTCTCGCGGTGGTGGAGATCTCGGCGACGAGTTGAGCCGCGGAGTTGCCCCCCCCGACCACTACGACGTCCGAGCCGGTGAACTCGGCCGCGCTACGGTAGTCGACGGTGTGCAACTGCCGCCCGGTGAACACATTTATGCCCGGATAGCTCGGCAGAAACGGTCGCTGCCAGGTACCGGTGGCGCTGATCACCCGCCGCGCCCGCCACTGCCCGCGGTCGGTGTCGACCAGCAGATCAGGGCCGTCGCGGCGTACCGCCTGCACCCGCACCGGCCGCTCGATCGGCAGGCCGTAGCGGGTTTCGTAGGCGGTGAGATAGTCGACGACATGCCGTGCCGGCGGGAATCCGTCCGGCCAGCGGGGCATCGGCCACCCGGGCAGGGATGCGAATTCCGCCGGGGAGAACAGATGCAGCGAGGACCACATGTGCGGCCACGCCCCACCTGGCCGTTCCTGGTCGTCGAGGATCACGAAGCGGTGCCCGGCCCGGCGCAGGTAGTAGCCGGCAGCCAGCCCCGCCTGCCCACCGCCGATCACCACGACATCGACGTTCGTCATCGGAGAGCCTCGGGTCAGCGCGGGGTGGGCGGGGCGGTCAGCTCGGCGATGAGGGCTTCGACCTTGGCGCGGATCTCATCGCGGATCGGACGCACCGCCTCGAGGCCCTGCCCGGCCGGGTCGTCGAGCACCCAGTCGCGGTAGGACGTGCCGGGAAAGACCGGGCAGGTGTCCCCGCAGCCCATCGTGATGACCACATCCGATGCCTGCACCGCCGCGGTGGTGAGGATCTTCGGGTTCTCGGTAGAGATGTCGATGCCTACCTCGGCCATCGCCGCGACCGCGGCCGGGTTCACCTGTTCGGCCGGGGCGCTGCCGGCCGAACGCACCTCGATCCGGTCCCCGGCCAGAGCGGTGAGGAACCCGGCGGCCATCTGCGAGCGGCCGGCGTTGTGGACACAGACGAACAACACACTCGGTGTGCTCACGGATCAGACCTTTCGTGGCGCCGGCACCTGCGCCGACTCATGACGGGTGAAGCGCTTCCGTAGGGCGAGGGAGACGTAGACCAGGGCGACCAGGACGGGAACCTCGATGAGCGGTCCGACCACCCCGGCCAGGGCCTGCCCGGAGGTCACGCCGAAGGTGCCGATCGCCACGGCGATGGCGAGCTCGAAGTTGTTACCCGCCGCGGTGAACGCGAGGGTGGTGGTGCGTTCGTAGCCGAGGCCGATCGCGGCGCCGAACAGGTATCCGCCGACCCACATGATCGCGAAGTACGCCAGCAGCGGCAGCGCGATCCTCACCACGTCCAGCGGGCGGGAGGTGATCTGCTCGCCCTGCAAGGCGAACAGGATCACGATGGTGAACAGCAACCCGTACAGGGCCCACGGTCCGATCTTCGGCAGGAAGGTGTCCTCGTACCAGGTGCGGCCCTTGGCCTTCTCGCCGAAGTGTCGGGTGAGGAACCCTGCGACCAGGGGAATGCCGAGGAAGATCAGCACCGATTTGGCGATCTGCCATGGCGATACGTCCAGGGCGGCCTGTTCGAGGCCGAGCCAGCCGGGGAGCACCGACAGGTAGAACCAGCCGAGCACGGCGAACATGATCACCTGGAACACCGAGTTGATCGCCACCAGCACCGCCGCGGCTTCCCGGTCGCCGCAGGCGAGGTCGTTCCAGATGATGACCATGGCGATGCACCGGGCGAGACCGACGATGATCAGGCCGGTGCGGTACTCGGGCAGATCCGGCAGCATCAGCCAGGCGAGTGCGAACATCAGTGCGGGTCCGAGGATCCAGTTGAGGATCAGCGACGAGACCAGCAGTTTGCGGTCGCCGGTGACGGTGTCGAGGCGGTCGTAGCGCACCTTCGCCAGCACCGGGTACATCATGATCAGCAGACCGAGGGCGATCGGCAGGGAGATGCCGTCGATCTCGATGAAACTCAACGCTTCACCCAGTCCGGGGATCAGGCGGCCGAGCAACAGACCCACCACGATGGCGGCGCCGATCCACACGGCCAGATACCGGTCGAGGGTTGACATCTTCCCGACGACAGCCGGGTGTTCGGTGTTCGTCGCGGTCATCGGGCCGACTCCACGGCATCGCTGGCCGGGGCACAGCCCGAACCCGGCAACACCCCTACCTCGGCGGAGAGCACGGCCGACAACTGCGCCAGGGCTGACGGGATCACCCGGTAGTACACCCAGGTGCCACGGCGTTCGCAGTCGAGCAGGCCGGCCTCGCGCAGCACCTTGAGGTGATGCGAGATGGTCGGCTGGGACAGGTCGAAGGCCGGGCTGATGTCGCAGACACAGCTTTCGCCGCCCTCATGGCTGGCGATCAGGCTGAGCAGCCGTAGGCGTACCGGGTCTCCGATCGCCTTGAACATCCGGGCCAGGTCTGCGGCCCAGTCCTCCGTCAGAGGTTCCCGTACCAGTGGTGCGCAGCAGAGGTCACCACTATCAGTTTGAATCGACACCCATCAATATTGACACTGATCGAATCAGCCGGCAAATCGTCTTGCCACATCCGGTCAGGGCAGAACCTCCTCCCACAGAACCTGACGGTTCACATTCCTAGGATCACCGCCCATGACAACCAGTACCCAGTTCACGCCTTCTCGTGAACGGCTCCTCGAGCTCATCGACGAACTGTGGAACGGATGGAATCGGTTCTTGAACCGAGACCCCAATCGTTGTGCCGACCGCGGGATACCGAACATCCACTGACCACAGCCGTGGTCATGGCCTATGAAACAGCGATCACCGCGCATTGGCTCGCCGAGGTGGGAGATTCGCGGTGATCTCCGTCAGTCCCCCGTACAACGAGTCCGGTGGCGGCGGCACGGCGTGTCCCGTCGTAGCCCGGTCGACAGATCGCATCTGGTCGGTCCTCGCGACCGTCGACGAGTCGACGCCCGAGGATCTTTCGTTCGCGGAAGCTGACCGGACGGCTCGCGACCTACCTGCAGGGCTGTGGTGACGTGCTCGTGCGTGCGAACAGCTGGGATCCTCAGGTACTGCACCGTTTCAGGGACGACGCGCAGGTCCGTGCTCATTCCGGACCGATCGACGCGGCGCCCACCGAAACGGCGCCAAGCCCACCGAGCTCGCCCCGGTCGCCGCCGCGTGGCGGACGACCCGCGACCCCGAGCGTTTCGCACCTCTACCCGCAAACCCCGGCCGGAGCGCACGATGACCGATCTGTAGTTGTCGGTGGACGACCTGACTCCCGAACGACTCTCGGCCGTGCTCAGTGGCACGGTACGCACGTGCAGGTCGAGCGGATCGGAACGGGCCGGATCGCCACGAGGACCGAGCGCGGCGACCGCACGTTCGCGGTGATGGTCGAGCGGTCGTGCGCCGCGATCCGCGATCTCGACAGTCTCACCGTCGTGTCCGAGAGCATCGGACGCCGCGACCGGTCGGTAGGGTGCTCGGGATACACCGCATCACGCGAGAAGAACGGAGATCCATCCGATGTCCCGCACCACCCTGCCCCGTGAGGCGATCGAACTCGCTGAGGCGACACCGGGTTTCATGCCCCAGGACGAGGGAACCGCACTGCACGAGGCTGCGGTGCAGTATCTCGGTGACGGCGTCGGCGTCGAGATCGGCACCTACTGCGGCCGCTCGACCGTGTATCTCGGCGCTGCGGCCAAGGCGACCGGCGGCACCATCGTCACCGTCGACCACCACCACGGTTCGGAGGAGCATCAGCCCGGCTGGGATTACCACGATCCGTCGCTGGTCGACCCGCACACCGGCCGCCTCGACACGGTCGGCGCACTGCGGCACACTCTCGCCGACGGCGACCTCGAATCGCACGTCGTCGCGGTGGTCGGCAATTCTCCTGTGGTGGCGTCGTTCTGGCGCCCCCCCGCCTCGTTCGTGTTCATCGACGGCGGACACAGCAGCGAGGCGGCCCGGGCGGACTACGACGGCTGGGCGAGATGGGTGCGCATCGGCGGCGCCCTGATCATCCACGACGTCTTCCCCGACCCGAAGGACGGCGGCCGGCCTCCGTACGAGATCTACTGTCTCGCACTGGAGAGCGGGGAGTTCGTCGAGAAGTCGGTGACGTCCTCGCTGCGGGTTCTCCAACGCACCGCCGGCACGGTCGGATCACGGCCCGGCAGCTGAACTACCGGACGAGCACCGGGCAACGCTCGGTGCAGCGGTCGGCGCCCACCTGGTCGGCGGGTGCCGCCGCATCCCGGAAGATCGCGTTTCCTCCCGTCGTGCGCGAGAGCGCGTCGGCGGCGAGGATCACCGCTGCGCTGGTCCAGGAACTGACCTCCACCGGCCAGCGCTTGCCGTCGGCGTAGACCAGACCGGTCCAGTACGAACCGTCCGGGTCGCGCAGATGCTGCATGGCCGCGAACAATTCGCGGGCACGCCCGGCGTGGCCGAGTGCGTCGAGCGCCAGGACCAGTTCGCACGTCTCGGCTCCGGTGACCCACGGACGATGGTCGACGCACCGGATCCCGAGACCGTCGACGACGAAATCCGACCAGCGTTCGCGGATCCGTTCGTGCGCATCGGTGCCGCGCACCGCTCCCCCGAGGATCGGGTAGTACCAGTCCATCGAGTACTCGGGCTTGGGCGTGAACGCCTCGGGATGCCGACGCAGAGCGTGGCCGAGACGGATCAGCGCGACCTCCCATTCGGGTTGCGCCTCACCGATCAGATCGGCGATCCGCAGACCGCACCACAGGCTCTGGTGGATACTCGAACAGCCTGTGAGCAGCGCTTCGTCGAACATCCCGCCGTCGCCTCGCGCCCAGGAGATCTGGCCGCCCGGCAACTGCATGTCGACCACGAGGTCGAGCGCTGCCCGCACCGTCGGCCACATGTGCTCGACGAACCCGCGATCACCCGTCACGAGATGGTGGTGCCATACGCCAACGGCGATGTAGGCCGTGAAATTGCTGTCGGTGTCGTGGTTCTCGACGATGTCGCCCCGGAACTGGAAGGGCCACGACCCGTCGGCGCGCTGCGTCCGCCGCGACCACTCGAAGGCGGCGTCCGCCTCTTCGCGTAAACCGATGACGGTCAACGCCATCGCGGATTCGATGTGATCCCACGGGTCGATGTGCCCACCGGGGAACCACGGGACGGCGCCCGAGGGCTCCTGCATCCGCGCGATGGCCCGGCCCGTCGCCAGGCTCTGTTCCGGCGACAGCACACCCGGCACCGACGGCACCGTCACGCGCGCGGATTCACCGCGCCGCACCGGCGTTTCCCGGCTTCTCGAGGTAGAACACGACACTCTTCCCGATGACGGGATCGAGGATCTTCTCGGCCGTGCGAGTGATCCACGGGGCCTTCATAAGATCCCAGACCAGCAGCCGGTGGTACGCCTTCGTCAGCGGATTGTCGTCGTTGTCGACGCCGACGGCGCACTTGAGCCACCAGTACGGTGCGTGCAGTGCGTGGGCGTGGTCGGTGCCCGAGACCGTCAGACCGGCTGAGGCGAGTTTCGCGGCGAGTTCGTCGGCCTTGTAGATGCGGATGTGCCCGCCCTCCACCTCGTGGTAGGCGTCCGACAGGGCCCAGCAGATCTTTTCCGGCAGCCAGCGCGGCACGGTCACGGCCGCGACACCACCGGGTTTGAGGACCCGGACGAGTTCGGCGATGGCCCGCTCGTCCTCCGGCACGTGCTCGAGCACCTCGGAGATGAGCACGAGATCGAAGGTCGCGTCGTCGTACGGCAGCGCGAGCGCGTCGCCGACCTCGGCCCGGGCCAGCGCACCCTCGGGGACCTCGCCTTCGAGTTCCATCGCGACGAACATGTCGGCGACGGCCTTCATGTCGTCGGCGTTCTGGTCGAAGGCGACGACATCCGCGCCGCGGCGGTACAGCTCGAAGGAGTGGCGCCCCGCGCCGGCCCCGATGTCGAGAGCGCGTATCCCCGGTACGACGCCCAGGCGGTCGAAGTCGACGGTCAGCATCCGTTCTTCCCCTCTCGATGCGCGGCGATCGCCTTGTCATAGATCGCGGCGGTCTGCGCGGCCACGGCCGCCCAGCTGTAGCGTTCGAGCACACGCTCGCGGCCCTTCGTGCCGAGACGCCGACGCTCGGCCGGGTCGTCGAACAGGCCCGCGAGCCCTGCTGCAAGCTGTTCGGCGTCGCCCGGAGGCACCAGCCGACCGGCGTCCCCGACGACCTCGGGGATGGCCCCGGCGCGGCTCGCGACGAGCGGTGTTCCGCACGACATCGCCTCGATGGCCGGCAGCGAGAATCCCTCGTACAGCGACGGCACCGCCGCGATCTCGGCGGAGGCGAGCAGGTCGGCGAGTTCGGTGTCGTCGATCCCGGAGACGGTGCGCACGACGTCGCCGATCGCGAGTTCGTCGATGAGCTTCTCGGTGGCGCCGCCCGGGGCGAGTTTCGAGACGAGGACCAGTTCGATCTCGCGTTCGGTGCGCAGCTTCGCGACCGCCTCGAGCAGGGTGGGAACACCCTTGAGCGGGGCGTCGGCGCTCGCGACGCAGACGATCCGACCGGGAACTCGCTCGTCCTTCCGCGGCGCGAACACCTCCGTGTTCACGCCGAGTGGGATCGTGTGGATGCGTTCGGATTCGATCCCGAAGGCGGTGCGGATGTCGTCGGCCGAGTTCTCCGACACCGTGAGCAGCGTGGGAATCTGCTGGGCCACCTTCTCCTGCATGCGCAGGAATCCGTACCAGCGCCGGAGCGTGACCTTACGGCTGAGGGTGGTCGCGGAGGCGAGATCGAGTTCGCGGTCGCGGGTGATCGGATGGTGGATCGTCGCGACGAGAGGAAGGTCCTCGGCGATGCGCAGCAAGCCGGACGCGAGCGACTGGTTGTCGTGCACGACGTCGAAGTCGCCGAGGCGGTCGCGCAGCAGTCGTGCGGCGCGCAGACCGAAGGTGCGTGGTTCGGGGAAACCGGCGGTCCACATGGTGGCGACCTCGAGGACGTCGATCCAGTCGCGGTACTCACCCAGCTTCGGGGTGCGGAACGGATCGTCGTCGCGGTAGAGATCGAGACTGGGCACCTTCGTGAGCGTCACGCCGGGGTCGAGCTCGGGGTACGGCTGCCCGGAGAACACCTCGACGGTGTGCCCCTGGGCGACGAGTTCGCGACTGAGATGGCGGACGTAGACCCCCTGACCCCCACAATGCGGCTTGCTCCGGTACGACAACAGAGCTACGCGCACATTCCACCTCGGGGTTCGCTCGGAGGGCCAGGTCACTCGGACAGATGTCCACTAGTTGTGTAGGGCACACACTAGAACATGTTTTGTGTCCTCACGATAGCGAGCCGGACCGCACCCGGTGCGGATCGGCGATACGAGTGGGACCACGACGCAGACACCGGACCGCGAACAGGTGACGACGACGAAGCCCCGGTATCGATGTGATGCCGGGGCTTCGCCTGGAGCGACCCTGACGGGACTCGAACCCGCGACCTCCGCCGTGACAGGGCGGCGCGCTAACCAACTGCGCCACAGGGCCATGAGGAACCGGAGTTCCCACAGCTCGACCCACCGCAACCGGTGGGTCGAAGATATGAAATTGATGGTTGTTCGCCGGACAACCGTGGTGGCCAGGGCCGGGATCGAACCGGCGACCTTCCGCTTTTCAGGCGGACGCTCGTACCAACTGAGCTACCTGGCCGGACGGCACCCGAACCGAATGCCGATCGAAACTCTGGAGCGACCCTGACGGGACTCGAACCCGCGACCTCCGCCGTGACAGGGCGGCGCGCTAACCAACTGCGCCACAGGGCCATATATATTCACTTCTCACACCAAGATACTGCACACTTCGACGAGGTCGAAGCGTACCCCCTACGGGATTCGAACCCGCGCTACCGCCTTGAAAGGGCGGCGTCCTAGGCCGCTAGACGAAGGGGGCCCGATCGGATTTCTCCGAACCGCACCCTCAACGGGTTTGGCGTTCCGTTGGGAGCTTGGACAGCTTATGCCACGGCATTCGCGAATCACAAATCAGCAGGTCAAGTGGCTGATTCGTCGTTGTTGGGCCTGCTCGGCCAGCCCTTCTCCCGCCACTGCGCGAGCCACTGCTCCGATGCCATCGCCTCGAGCGGCACCTCCACGCAGGCCTCGAAACGGGCGCGGACGTCGGTCTCCGGCGACGTGAGGTCGGCGAGATAGCGTTGACCGGCGAGTGACGACGCGATGGCCTCGACGAAACGCTGGAGGTCGACATCGGGCCGGAACAGGCCCTTCTCCTGCGCTTCGCGCGCCAGCTGGTAGCCGGCCCGCCCCCACAGGACGCTGCCGCGCAGCCTGACCTCCTCCGCGAACTCGGGTTCGGTGACCAGACGGAACTCCGCGGCGATGACCACGTCGTCGTGCAGAGCCGCACCGAGATCACCGACGAGACCGTGCAGCCGCTCGAAGGGGTCGAGATCGGGGACGTCCATCCACCTGCCGACGATGGCACGGTAGTGCTCGAGTCCTTCGTCGAGCACCGCCCGGGCCAGATCCTCCTTGGACGCGAAGTGAAAGTACATCGCACCCTTGGTGGCGTTCGACTGCTCGAGGATGGCGTTGATCGATGCTGCGGCGAACCCTCGCCGCGCGAATTCGGTGGCTGCCGATCGGACGATCGCAGCCCGCGTACGACGCGCACGCTCCTGTTGACGAGGCATGGGGAAATTCGGCCTTCCACGTTCCTGTGTTCCCCCACGAGACAACTCTAGTCTGCCCCCTCACAACCCCGCTTCCAGGCCGTGTTCCACCGGGTGAAATGTGAAACTCCACCCCCGACACCCGGGTTTCCACAGAACACACCGAGTGGTACGCTTTGTCCGGCTCGGGTGCGGAGCAGGGGGTGGGCACCCGAGCCTCTTTCCATTCGTCACGGGTGGCGTCCGCACCGCCGGATGTCCGATATCATCGATCGCGCAGCGTGGCTCACCCTGTGATGTGGTCACCGGACCATGCGGTCTGATCACTGCGGTGTGGTTACACTGTGCGCCCATGCCCCTATAGCTCAGTTGGTAGAGCTACGGACTTTTAATCCGCAGGTCGTAGGTTCGAGCCCTACTGGGGGCACCGGCAACGCCGGCGTCGTACACGACGCCGGCGTTCGTCGTTCCGGAACGTCCCACGGTCCTTCGTCGGAGTCCGGGTCCTTCGTCAGAGACGGTGGGAGCCGGGCGGGACGTCGTCGGTGTTCCGGCCGAGTTCCTTCTCCGCCTCACGGCGCGCCTCGAGGCGCTCCTGCTCGATCCGGCGCTGCTCGAGATCCGTGCGGGCCTGCTTCAGATCACGTCCGCGCTTGCGGTAGCGGGTGAGCGCGACGACGAAGATCACCGCGAACAGAGCTCCGACGATCGCGCCGATCAGCGTGGCGCCGCGGAAGCCGGGCGCGTCCACGTCGAGGATCCGCTCCCCCGCGTGCGCACCGTTCCCCGTACCCAGCACGACCGCCAGGGTCATGAGGTTCGGCAGGGCGACCACCAGCGCGAGCACGCCGAAGGTGATCTGCAGCCCGCGGCTGTACCGCCAGTTGCGGACCTGCCAGATCCACGCGAGCAGCGCGATGGGGATCGCCGTGCACAGGATGCCGAAGAGCAGACCCCACAGCACTCCGCGCGCGAAGCCGCCCTCGGCGAGGTTTGCGATCCGCTGCGCCCACCAGCGAGGAACGAACGCCGCCAGGGTGTAGTAGGCGATGACGAGCACGATCAGCGCCACGACCACGGCGATGGTCTTCTTCGCCCACGGCGGCAAGCCTTTCCGCGAACCGGTCTCGTCGACATTCATGTCCGTCATTTCGAACCTTCCTGGCCGATCGGTCCATGTGCACCTGCCGTGCGCATCTCACCCTACGGACCACCGCATTCGGAGCAGTGCATTCGGGCAGGTCTCTTCGCACTGCGAATTTCACCCGGTGCGGTTGCCCGTCTTTGTATACGGTGAGCCGCAGGGGTAATCGAATGTTCATCGTCCGGGGAGGAACATGCGCAGTTTCGTGGACCTGGGCCTGTTCCTGGCCGCCGTCGCTCTGGGAATCGGGTCGGTGTTGCCGGTGGTCGGTGGAATACGACCCACCGAGATTCCCCTGTCGGCGCTGCGCGACGGTTTCCCCGAGGGCGATCTCGCCGGTGTCGCGGTCCCGGGTCTACCGCTGTACGAGTCCCTCGCGGTACCGCTGGTCGTGGCCGCGATCCTGCTCCTCGCTGCCGCACTGTTCGACTCGGTGGCCGTCGGCTGGGCCGGGACGCTGATCGGTGTCGCGACGGCCGCGGTGTTCTGGACGCGTCTGTTCCAGACCCACGGCGAGTACGTCGAACTCAACCGCAGTACGACCCTGACCAATCAGAACGGGACAGTGCTCCTGCTCAGCGGCACGCTCGTCGCACTGCTGTGTTGCCTGATCGCGTTGCGCCGTTCGCCGACGAGCGCCGCCTCGCTCGACTGACGCCTCCCGCTGCAACGGGCTTCGTCCCGATACCCTCTCGGCACCGGGTGGCCACTTCGGGGCACCCACGAGCCAAGGCAGGAACGATGGCAAGTCTCGACGATCTGATGTCCCGCATTCCCGTCGACCAGGTGGCGCAGCGACTCGGTGTCGACAACGCGACGGCGGAGACGGCCGTCCGCGCCGCACTCCCCACCCTCGTCGGTGGTCTCGACGCCAACGCCCAGAATCCGACCGGGGCGGCCTCGCTGCTCTCCGCGCTGGGCAAGCACTCCGAGTCGAACCTGGCCGAAGGTCAGGTCGACGTCGACGGGATCGACACCGAGGACGGCGACAGGATCGTCTCCAATGTCTTCGGCGACAAGAAGGATCAGGTGATCTCGACCCTCGGTTCCGTGAACGGCGCCGGTGGGAACGATCTGATCGCCAAGGTCCTGCCGATCATCGCCCCCATCGTGCTGTCCTATCTCGCCAAGCAGATCGGTGGCGGTGCGGGAACGAACACCGCGAGCGCTCCGCAGGGCGGAGGTCTCGCCGATCTCCTCGGGGGTCTGCTGAAGAACGCCGGTGGTGGATCGGTCGGCTCCGGCGGTGGGATCGGCGACGTCCTCGGCAGCGTGCTCGGCGGCAGTTCGGGTGGTGGACTCGGCGGTCTCCTCGGGGGACTTCTCGGTGGAGGCAAGCGCTGAACCCCTCCGGAACCGCACGTTCCGCTCGTCCGTGTGATACGGCACGAGCGGGACGGTACTGTCCTCGAGCTGCTCGGACCTGTACCGTGATCCGGGCGAATGTGGGGGGCCACCGGTGCACCGCGTGCCGCGGCGACGAACGGCCGGGCTCCCCTCCTCCGTAGGCCGGCGGAATACACGGACACGATGTGAGGGGTAGAAGAGTATGACGCGAGTCCTGACTCAACTGGAGCTGCTGCGAGAGCTGGAGCCTGTGGCCGAGGCGAACCTCAACCGGCATCTCTCGATGGCGAAGGACTGGCACCCCCACGACTACGTGCCGTGGGACGAGGGCCGGAACTTCGCCGCGATGGGCGGTGTCGACTGGGAACCCGAGCAGTCGAAGCTCGACGAGGTCGCCAAGGCTGCCATGATCACCAACCTCCTCACCGAGGACAACCTGCCCTCCTACCACCGGGAGATCGCCGAGAGCTTCTCGCGCGACGGCGCCTGGGGCACCTGGGTCGGCCGGTGGACCGCGGAGGAGAACCGCCACGGCATCGTCATGCGCGACTACCTGGTCGTCACGCGCGGTGTCGATCCCGTCGCACTCGAGAACGCCCGCATGGAGCACATGACGAACGGCTTCGCGTCCCCCAACTCGACTGGCATGCTCCACTCCGTCGCCTACGTGACCTTCCAGGAGCTCGCGACCCGCGTGTCGCACCGCAACACCGGTCGTGCCTGCGACGACTCGATCGCCGACAAGATGCTCCAGCGCATCGCCGCCGACGAGAACCTGCACATGATCTTCTACCGGAACATCTGCGACGCGGCGATCGACATCGCTCCGGCCCAGACGCTCGCCGCGATCGTCGAGGTGCTCGAGAACTTCCAGATGCCGGGTGCCGGCATGCCGAACTTCCGTCGCAACGGTGTGTTGATGGCCAAGCACGGCATCTACGACCTGCGTCAGCACCTCGACGACGTCGTGATGCCGGTGCTGCGCAAGTGGAGGATCTTCGAGCGAGGTCTCGGCAGCGAGGCGCAGCAGGATCTCGACAAGCTCGGCAACTTCCTCGACGAACTGGAACGTCAGGCGGGGCGGGTCGAGGAGATGCGCGATCGCTCCCTCGCCCGCGAGGCTGCCAAGCGCGAGAAGGTGGGCGCGCACGCCTGAGTCCGGATGCACACAGCCGCCCGAGTCCGGATGCACACAGCCGCCCGAGTCCGGCGGAGGTTATCCTGTAGCCCGGTGCCGTTTTCGGTGCCGGGCACAGTCGTTTCCGCGGCCCATCACTGACGGGCACGCTATTTCTTTGTCACACAACGTTTTCCAGAGGTACCCATGTCTTCCCTCCGTATCGGCCCGCTCGAACTGAACAGCCCGGTCGTGCTGGCGCCGATGGCGGGAGTGACGAATGTCGCATTCCGCACGCTGTGCCGCGAACTCGAACTCGAACGGGCCGGCAGCACGTCGGGCCTGTACGTCTGCGAGATGGTCACCGCCCGCGCCCTCGTCGAGCGGCACCCGGTCACCATGCACATGACGACCTTCGGCCCCACCGAGACGCCGCGGTCGCTGCAGCTCTACACCGTCGATCCCGGCACGACCTACGCGGCGGCGAAGATGATCGTCGACGAGAACCTCGCCGACCACATCGACATGAACTTCGGATGCCCGGTCCCGAAGGTGACCCGCAAGGGCGGAGGGTCGGCCCTCCCTTACAAGCGCCGGTTGTTCGGGCAGATCGTCGCGGCCGCCGTCCGCGCGACCGAGGGCACCGACATCCCGGTCACGGTCAAGTTCCGCATCGGGATCGACGACGAGCACCACACACATCTCGACGCCGGTCGCATCGCGGCCGCCGAGGGTGCCGCGGCCGTTGCCCTCCACGCCCGGACCGCTGCGCAGCGGTACTCCGGAGCGGCCGACTGGGACGAAATCGCGCGGCTGAAGGAGCACGTCACCGACGTGCCCGTGCTCGGCAACGGCGACATCTTCGACGCCTCCGACGCCGAGAAGATGATGGCGCAGACCGGTTGCGACGGCGTCGTCGTCGGTCGCGGTTGCCTCGGACGTCCGTGGTTGTTCGCCGAACTGAGCGCCGCGCTCGGCGGTCGCCCGATCCCCACCCCGCCGAATCTCGGTGAGGTGACGCAGATCATGCGGCGACACGCCGAACTGCTCGCCGATCACCACGGCGAGGATCGCGGTCTGCGCGACATGCGCAAGCACATCGCCTGGTATCTGCGTGGTTTCCCTGCGGGTTCGGAGATCCGCAACGACCTCGCCCGCGTGTCGACGCTCGCCGAACTCGACGACCTGCTGGGCAAACTCGACCACGACGTACCCTTCCCCGCCGATGCCGAAGGCCCGCGGGGACGTCAGGGCTCCCCGAGCAGCGTCGCTCTGCCCGACGGCTGGCTCGACGATCCCGAGGACACCTGCGTGCCCGAGGGCGCCGACATGATGCACTCGGGCGGGTAACCCGTCCCGGCATGTAGTCCCGGACGATAGACGGATCGACCGGTGGATGTCGTGCGACACAGCTGCGTCACCGTCACATGAAACAGACGATCAGTATCATTGCGGAGTCCTCGCGACGGTCGCCGGTGAGCGATCACGTGGACGACGACGGATCCGAGGCGGTGCGACCGCGGAAAGAGCAGGTATCGGTGGACGAGGAGCACGAGACAGGATCCCCGGATCCTCGCGCTCCCTGGGAACGGCCGATCGCCGACAGCAGCTACCGCGAATCCCGCTCGTCCCGCCGCAGCCGCTCGGGTGGGGTGCACCGCTCCGACGACACCGATCCCGATTCGCGTCGCCACGAGAGTGCACGCAACCGCCGGGCCGCGGACTCGGACGATCCGGAGCAGCTCACGGTCGCCGAACTGCTCGACAAGATGGGACGACGATCCGATCCGTCCCCCCGGTCGGATCCGCCCCCGGCCGATCCGCCGCACACGTCCACCTCGTCGTTGCCCCCGGCCCGTCCCCGCGACCCGGAATCCGCCCGGCACGTCGCGACCGAGGACGATGCCGGTCGAGCGGAACTCCCGCGCAGGACGCCGCCTCCGGCTGCGCCGCCGACTCCGTCGGGACCTCCCAGCCCTCCGGTGCCGCCGGCTTCTTCGGGACCGCCGACCACGGTCGCCCCCCCGGTGCAGCCCGGTGCTCCTCGGGTGCCCCCGGGACCGTCCCGGCCCCGGCCGCCGGAGAAGCCCGTCCCGTCGCACATCCAGGCTCCCGATCGGATGGCGCGCCACCCGTCCGTTCCGCCCCCGGTACCGACTCCCCCGGCCTCGGCGCAGCCCCCTCGAGCAGTGCCTCCCGCGGACTCGCGCCCGGTGCCTCGCGCGGACTCGCGCCCGGTGCCTCCCGCGGACTCGCGCCCGGTGCCTCCCGCCGGGTCGCCGCAGACCGTCAGACCGCCGCAGACGCCTCCTCGACAGCAACCGCCGATCGCGGACGAACAGCCGACCGTCAAGATCGATGCGGTGTCCCCCGAGGGCGCTGCGACGCCCGCCGAGGACGAGAACGACGACCGGACGACGGACGAGAAGGCGCACGGCTCCGCTCGGCCCCGCACGGTGGGCAACGCGACTCTCGGCCGGCTCGCGCAGAGCAAACAGCGCAAGCGGAAGCGTCTGAGGTTCGCGGCGAAAGCGGCGGTGGCGTTCGTCTCGGTCCTCGCGCTCCTCTGTAACGGTGCGGTGTGGGGATACGTCCGGTCCACGGAGGCCGGCTTCTCCCAGATCGCCGCGCTGGACACCGAGTCGGAGGACATCGTCGACCCGGTCGGTCAGACCGGCGACGAGACCTATCTGATCATCGGCACCGACACCCGCGCCGGTGCGAGCGGTGAGATCGGCGCCGGGACGGCCGACGACGCCGAGGGCGCTCGTGCCGACACCGTCATCCTCGTCAACACCCCCGCCGATCGCAGCCGCGTGGTCGCGGTGTCGTTCCCCCGCGATCTGGACGTCGATCGACCGGTCTGTCGCGGATGGGACAGTACGACCGGCGAATACGATTCCGAGCTCTATCCGGCCGCCGAAGGCGACAAGCTCAACGCGACCTACGCCCTCGGCGGACCGAAGTGCCTGGTCAAGGTGATCCAGAAGATGTCCGGATTGAGGATCGGCCATTTCGTGGGCATCGACTTCGCCGGCTTCGAATCGATGGTCGACGAGATCGGCGGCGTCGAGGTGTGCACCTCCATACCGTTGTACGACAACGAACTCGGTCCCCTGATCGAGACTCCCGGCACCCACACGCTCGACGGCAAGCGGGCACTCGACTACGTCCGCGCCCGCAAGATCGACCAGGAGGGCAACAGCGACTACGGCCGGATCAGCCGGCAGCAGAAGTTCCTGTCGTCGCTGCTGCGCTCGACGTTGTCGAACAAGGTGCTGTTCGATCCCGTGAAGCTCAACGGCTTCATCAGCGCCTTCACCCGCGCGACCTTCGTCGAGAACGTCAACGCCGAGTCGCTCGTCAAACTCGGGCGTTCGATGCAGAACGTCGAGGCGGGTGCGGTGTCCTTCCTGACCATCCCCACGGCCGGTACCAACGACTGGGGCAACGAGATCCCGCGCACGGACGACATCAAGGCGATCTTCACCGCGATCATCGACGATCTCCCTCTGCCGGGTGAGAAGCGGGGGGAGGACCCGACGGAGGTCGCGTCCGCTCCCCCGGCCGAACCGCTGCCCGCGCAGCTCGCTGTCGATCCGTCGACGGTGTCGGTGCAGGTCTCGAACGCGTCGGGTCTGTCCGGGCTGGCGGCCGGCACCGCCGAGGAGGTCGCCGCCTACGGCTTTCCGGTCTACTCGATCGGCAACTATGCCTCCGGGACGAGCAAGCAGACCGTGATCCGCTTCAGCGAAGGACAGGAGACCGACGCTGCGACGGTGGCCTCGGCCTTCCCCGGTGCGGTGCTGCAGGAGGCTCCGCCCTCGGCCCAGCTGGGCAGCATCGTGGAGATCGTCCTGGGTACCAGCTTCGACGGCACCGTCGTCGCTCCCACCCCCGCGGGCACGCCGCTCGCCCCGATGCAGATCCGGACCCGGTCGGAGTCGTCGGTCGAGCTCCCCGCCGATCTCGCGATCACCAACGCCGCCGACGATCTGTGCACGTAGACACCACTGTTCGGCCGTCGACGTTCACCTCTGGTTCATCCGATGCTCGCCGTTCGGACCGCTCGAGGTCGTAGGCTGTGCCACTATGCGCGTCGTCTACAACGAACAGATGGGCGAACTCGGCGATCTCCTCGGGGAGATGGCCGGGCTCGCCGGGACCGCGATGGAGCGGTCCACCAGAGCTCTTCTCGAAGCCGATCTCGCTCTCGCCGAGCAGGTGATCGACGAGCACGAGAAGATCACCGAACTCGTCACGATCTGCGAGGAGAAGGCGTTCCAGCTGCTCGCCCTGCAGGGTCCGGTCGCCGGCGATCTGCGTGCCGTCGTCAGCGGCATCCAGATCGTGGCCGACATCGACCGCATGGGTGCGCTCGCACTGCACATCGCGAAGGCGCCCCGCCGACGTCATCCCAAGCACGTGCTCCCCGACGAGGTGAAGGGCTACTTCGCCGAGATGGGACGGATCGCGGTCGCCCTCGGTGCCGCCACACGGGAGATTCTCGAGACCCGTGATCCCGCCCGGGCCGCCCGCCTCCACCACGAGGACGAGGCGATGGACGATCTGCACCGACACCTTTTCACCGTGCTCATGGACCGCGAATGGGCGCACGGCGTCGCAGCCGCCGTCGACGTCGCCCTGCTCGGCCGCTTCTACGAGCGGTTCGCCGATCACGCCGTCGAGGTGGGCCGCCGCGTCATCTTCCTCGTGACCGGCAAGCTCCCCACCGAGGAGGAGATCCGTCAGCTCGTGGAGAAGGTGGACAGTCTCACCGTCTACCCGGAGCACCACCGAGCGCAGAACCCCTGAGCCCACGACTGTCGAGTGCAGTAAGCACACGAACGACGAGACCCCGACCGGACGGATCCGGTCGGGGTCTCGTGTAGGTAGTGGCGGCTCAGCCGAAGCGGCCGGAGATGTAGTCCTCGGTGGCCTTCTTGCTCGGGTTCGAGAAGATCTTCTCGGTGTCGTCGATCTCCACCAGACCACCCGGGCGGCCGGTCGCCTCGAGGTTGAAGAAGGCCGTCTGGTCGCTCACGCGCGCGGCCTGCTGCATGTTGTGCGTGACGATGACGATGGTGAAGTCCTTCTTCAGCTCACCGATCAGGTCCTCGATGGCCAGCGTCGAGATGGGGTCGAGGGCCGAGCACGGCTCGTCCATGAGCAGCACATCGGGCTGGACCGCGATGGCGCGGGCGATGCACAGACGCTGCTGCTGACCACCGGACAGGCCACCGCCCGGCTTGTCGAGACGGTCCTTGACCTCGTTCCACAGGTTGGCGCCGCGCAGCGACTTCTCGGCGATCTCGTCGAGGGTCTTCCGGTCGCGCACACCCTGCAGCTTGAGGCCGGCGACGACGTTGTCGCGGATCGACATCGTGGGGAACGGGTTGGGACGCTGGAAGACCATGCCGATCGTCTTGCGCACACCGACCGGGTCGACGTTCTGATCGTAGATGTCCTCGCCGTCGAGGAGGATGGATCCCTCGACACGGGCGCCGGGCGTCACCTCGTGCATGCGGTTGATCGACCGGAGCACGGTGGACTTGCCGCAACCGGACGGGCCGATGAAGGCGGTGACGTTCCGCGGCGGCACGGACAGCGTCACGTCGGCCACGGCGTGGAACTTGCCGTAGTAGATGTTGACGTCCTTGAGATCCAGACGCTTAGCCATTACCGGCTCCCTACTGGTGTATCGATGTGAGAAGAGGTCTGTGGGTTACTTCTTGCCGACCTGCGAGTACCGGCTGATCAACTTGGCCGCGATGTTGAGGACCGCGATGACCAGGATCAGGGTGAGCGCGGCGCCCCAGATGCGCTGCGAACCGGCGTCGGTCGGGTTGTTCATCTCGGCGACCATGACGCCCGGGAGGGTGCCTTGCTCACCGCCGAACAGGTCGAGATTGATGAAGGGCGCGTAGCCGACGAGGATCAGCAGCGGCGCCGTCTCGCCCATGACGCGGGCCAGGGCGAGCATGATGCCGGTGATGATGCCGGCGAGCGAGGTGGGCAGCACGATGCGCGCGATGGTCTTCCACTTGGGGACACCGAGGGCGTAGGACGCTTCGCGCAGGTCCTGCGGGACGATGCGCAGCATCTCCTCGGTGCTGCGCACGACCACCGGCACCATGAGCAGAACGAGCGCGAGCGACACCGCGAAGCCCGACTTGGGCATCCCGAAGGTCGACACCCACAGTGCGTAGATGAACAGTGCCGCGACGATCGATGGGACACCGCTGAGGATGTCGACCATGAACGTCGTGATCCGGCCGAGCCGCGACCGGCCGGCGTACTCGACGAGGTAGATCGCAACGAAGACGCCGAGCGGGATGGAGATGATCGCGCAGACGAGTCCCTGCAGGAGGGTGCCGACGAGGGCGTGGTAGATGCCGCCGCCCATCGACGAGGACGTCAGTCCGCTCAGCGAGTGCGTGAACCAGGTCGGCGAGGTCAGGGCCGGCAGGCCCTTGGCGACTACGGTGAACAGCACCCAGGCCAGGGGAATCAGCGCGACGACGACCGACAGCGTGACGAGCACGGTGGCTGCGGTGTCCTTGATGCGGCGACGCCCGCTGACCCGCTGGAAGGCCGGGGGCTTGACCGGCGAGGAGAGCACGGTGTTCGACGTGGTGGTGGTCGACATGGATCAGTCCTTCTTTCCTGCGACGATCATGCGCGCGGCGGCGTTGACCACGAAGGTGAGCACGAAGAGCACGAGACCGGCGGCGATGTAGGCGCCCGCCTGGATGTCGTTGTTGAATTCGGCGTATCCCAGCGCAATCTTGGACGCGATGGTCGCGCCGCCGTCGAACAGCGACCAGGAGAACGCCTGCGAGGTGGTGCGCAGGATGAGGTACAGCGCCATCGTCTCGCCGAGCGCGCGGCCGAGACCGAGCATCGAACCGCTGATGTAGCCGGACTTGCCGAACGGGATGACGGTGGTCCGCACGACCTCCCAGCGGGTCGCGCCGAGTGCGAGCGCGCCCTCGATGTGGGCCGTCGGGGTCTGCACGAACACCTCGCGGCTCACCGCGGCGATGGTCGGCAGGATCATTACGGCGAGGACGATGCCGGCGGTGAAGATCGTTCCGCCGCCCACGATGGACCCGCTGCCGGTGGCGAAGAGCGGGAACCAGGCGAGGGTGGTATTGAGCCATTCCGCGACGGGGCGCAGGAACGGGGCGAGGACGAGCATGCCCCACAGGCCGTAGACGATCGACGGGACCGCGGCGAGCAGGTCGATGACATACGCCAGCGGTTTCCGGAGCCGGTCGGGGCAGTACGAGGTGAGGAAGATCGCGATGCCCAGCGCGACCGGCATGGCGAGGAACAGCGCGAAGAAGGAGACGAGCACCGTCACCTGGAACAGGTCGAGGACACCGAAGGCCATGTCGGTGATGTCCTGCGTGATCCAGTCACGGCTGGTGAGGAAGTTGACCTGGTTGCGCTGCAGCGCCGGGACGGCACGCCAGACGAGGAAGACTGCGATCGCGCCGATGATCACGGAGATCAGGACGGCGGAGCCGGAGGCGAGCGAGCCGAAGATTCTGTCTCCCGGCCGCACGACTGTCTTGCGTGCCCTGTCCGGGGATGGGGGTGGGGTGCTGATCGTGTCCTCCGTGATGCCGGTTGCACCGCCCGTTCCTGAGCGGGTCGGTTCGTCGGTCGCGGTAGAGACCGACGTGTTGTGCGCGTCACTCATGTGCGCTCGCAATCCTTCTCAGCGTATTCCTCAGGAACGGGCGGGTCGATGATCCCTCGGTTACTCACCGGACCGAGGGATCGGCGGGGCATCCGGCGGCGATGGCGTCGATCGACTCGGTGAGGCGGGTCTTGAAGGCGTCGGGCAGCGGGACGTAGCCCTGCTCGGACAGGCCTTCCTGGCCCTCGTTGGCGGCGGAGATCAGGAACGACTTGACGGCCGCGGCGGTGTCGGCGTCGTAGCCGGCCGAGCACACGATCTCGTAGGTGGCCAGCACCAGCGGGTAGGCACCCTCTTCGGAGCTGCCGAAGATCGACGACAGGTCGAGCGTGAGATCCCCCTCGGAGGCCGGGACGAACTCGGCGCCCTCGATGGCCTTGCCGGCGGTCTCCTCGGTCAGTTCGACGGGTCCGGAGCCGTTGTCGATCTGCGCGATGCTCAAACCGTTCTGGTCGGCGAAGGACTTCTCGACGTAGGTGATGGAGTTCGGCGAGCCGGAGACGGCCTGCGCGACACCCGCAGAACCCTTCGCGCCCTCACCGACACCGCCGGTGAAGTCCGAACCGGCACCGGAGGTCCATGCGCCGTTCGACGCGGTCTCGAGGTACTGCTGGAAGTTGTCGGTGGTACCCGACGAGTCCGAGCGCACGATCGGGGTGATGTTCGCGTCGGGCAGCTCAGCGCCCTCGTTGAGAGCGGCGATGGCCGGATCGTTCCACGTGGTGATCGAGCCGTTGAAGATCTTCGCGGCCGTCTCGGCGTTCAGCACGAGCTCGTCGACACCCTCGACGTTGTAGGCCAGTGCGACCGGGCCGAAGACCAGCGGCAGGTTCCATGCGGGATTGCCGGCGCAACGCTCGGCGGCCTGTGCCGCCTGCTCGTCCTTGATGGCCGAGTCCGAGCCGGCGAAATCGATCTGGTTCGCGATGAACTGCGTGCGGCCGTCACCGGAACCGGTGGGGTTGTACGCGACGTTGACGTTCGTGCCCTTCTCGGAGCACACCGCGATGTAGGTGGAGACGAACTGGTCCATCGCGTTCTTCTGGGCCGACGAGCCGGCACCCGAGAGGTTGGACTTGCCGTCGCAGGCTGCAGCGGACGCGGACGCATCGACGTCGACCGACCCGGCATTGTTGTCGGTACCGCACGCGGCGAGCGTGAGGGCTCCAGCGGCCACAACACCGAGCAGGGCGCCATTGCGCTTGAGGTTCACCTGTTCTCCTCCGGAAGTAACTTCACACGACCGCGGCGCCGAGCGGCGGCGGCATCGAGGCGCGGGCGACGCCGGCGCCGGGTCTGCGGCACTCGACCCGCTAGTGAAGTTAGGAGGAGACGGTGGACACTCGGACTACCGAAGGTTAACGCCGGATGAACACGCCGGATACACCTGGCGATGGTGTTACGACCATCACTCGAATCCTGACCGCGATCGGCGTGTCGGGTGGCAGAGTCCACCCTTCACGCCGTTCGTCCACCCGATCGGAGAGGGTCACGCCCGGGCGTAGGCGACGTCCACGTGGAACCGCTCGAAGCCGAGTTTGCCGTAGGTGTTCAACGCCGCGGTGTTGTCGCCCTCGACGTAGAGCAGGACACCGGGCAGACCCCGATCGCGCAGATAGTGCAGACCCGCGAGGGTGAGCAGGCGACCGAGCCCTCTGCCCTGCGCGGACGAGTCGATACCCACGACGTAGACCTCTCCGAGCTGCGGGTCGGACGCCGTGGCCGGGTGCACCTTGGTCCAGTGGAATCCGAGCAGCTTGTCGGGCTCGGCGGGATCGAACGCGAGGAACAGGCCTTCGGGATCGAACCACGACTCGCGTCGGCGTTCCTCCACGTCGGCGGCCGTCCAACGCCCCTGCTCGGGATGCCACTCGAAGGCCGCCGCGTTGACGCGGAGCAGTTCGGCGTCGTCCTGCGGGCCGCCGTAGGTGCGCAGCAGCACCGAGTCGGGCACCTCGAGGGCGGGAAGATCGTCCTGCTCGAGGGATCGACGCAACTGCAGGAGTTCGCGGACACCGGTCAGACCGAGACGGCGCGCCACCGCCTGCGCGGCGGGCAGGTCGCCGTGTGCCCACACGCGGGTGCCGTCGCCGCCCTCGGTGAGTGCACGCTCGACGAGTTCGCGGCCGAGTCCGTGCCCGCGCTGCGGCGGGTCGACGACCACCTCTGCCATCGCCGGATGACCGTCCTGGGCAGGCACGACGTTCGCGTAGCCCGCGACCTCACCGTCCTCTCCGAACGCGACGAGATGCCGGGCCGCGCCCTCCCGTCCGAGGGAGTGCACCGCCTGTTCGGAGATCGGCGCGGTGCCGTCGGTCTGCGTCGCCCGCGACACCACGGCGCGTACGGCTTCGGCGTGGTCGGTGGACGGGTGGTCGACGAATTCCGTATCGGTGCTCACGGAACGAATTGTGCCCCGGACTCCCCTGCGCCCGAGTCACCCGCGCCGGATTCCTCCGCACGGGGGTCGTCGAGAAGCGTGTCGTCCACATCGTCGTCGTCGACATCGGGAGTGGCATTGCCACCCTTGCCCACGCGGTTGGAGGGACGCACCGCCTTGTAGCCGACGTTGCGGACCGTTCCGATCAGCGCTTCGTGCTCGGGGCCGAGTTTCGCTCGCAGACGTCGGACGTGGACGTCGACGGTGCGGGTACCACCGAAGAAGTCGTAACCCCAGACCTCCTGCAGCAGCTGGGCGCGGGTGAACACCCGACCCGCGTGCTGGGCGAGGTACTTGAGGAGTTCGAACTCCTTGTAGGTGAGGTCGAGGGGACGTCCGCGCAGGCGGGCGGTGTAGGTGCCCTCGTCGATCGTGAGTTCCCCGAGAGTGATCTTGCCGGTGTTCTCCGGTCCCACCGCGACACCCGAGCGGCCCATGAGCAGGCGCAGGCGCGCGTCGAGCTCGGCCGGTCCGGTGCTGGACAGCAGGATGTCGTCGAGTCCCCATTCGGGGTTGACGGCCACGAGTCCGCCTTCGGTGAGCACGGCGACGACGGGCAATGCCGACCCGGTGCTGCCGAGCAGTCGGCACAGTCCTCGCGCGGCCGCGAGATCGGAGCGGGCATCGACGATGGCGACATCCGCCGACCCCGCCTCGAGCAGCGACGAAACTTCTGTAGGAGCCGGCCTGACCGAATGCGGGAGCAGCGCCAAGGACGGCAGGACCGCATCCGGATTCGGGTCGGAGGTCAGAAGGAGCAGCTCCACCGGGCCTCCAGTTCTTCGCGCGACCAGCGCGGATAGGTGTCGTAAACGTCGTGCAACAGACTAACGCCCCGATTGTTACCGCTATGTAAGCACGAGAATTCCGTGGACGGCCTCGGAACGGACGGGCGCGGCCCGACCGACGGCGCGTCCGACACAATGGTGGGCGTGCGCAAACTGATCTTCGGTCTCGTAGTCCTGCTCGGACTCGCAGTCCTCGCCGACTTCGGCGCGGCGGCGTGGTCGGAATACCGCGTCTCGCGTGCGCTGCGGGAGGGTGGCGTTCTCGAATCCGATCCGGCGGTGACCATCCACGGCTTCCCCTTCCTCATCCAGGCCCGCGACGGTCACTACGAGAACGTCGAGATCGTGGCCGACAACGTCCACACCGATCTGCTCGGGGACATCACGGTCGAGGCCAATCTGATCGGTGCGCACGCCGAGGCCGGTGAGCTGCTCGACGGGTCGATCCGGTCGGTGCCCGTCGACCTGCTGTACGGCCGCGTCATGCTCGACGCCACCGAGCTCGGACAGCTCTACGGCATCCCCGACCTGCAGGTTTCCGCTCCCCCGGCGAGCAAGTCCGACGGGACGGGCGGATCCGGCGGGTCCGGTCCGACGACCGCCGGCGGGGTCGTCCTCACGGGGACGGTGCCGGTCGGACCGGTGGAGGCGACGGTGAGTGTCCAGGCCGATCTGGTGCTCGACGGCGACCGCGTCCACATCGTCGCGTCGGATCTCTACTTCGCCCCCGAGGGACGCGCCGACTTCTCGGTTCCCGACGTCCTGAAGCCGGCGGTGCTCGGACTGTTCACGACGACGATCGAGCCGCAGAATCTGCCGTTCGGCGTGCGGCCCACCTTCGTCGAGGCGCGGGGCTCCCGGATCGTCATCGAGGGCGAGGCCCGCGACGTCGTCATCGATCTGCAGGAAGTGCAGACGCCCGCATGATCGCAGTAATCGTCCTCGTGGTCGTGATAGTCGCCACACTGGCGGTGGGAACGGCCCTGCGCACCCGTTCCGGCAAGCTCCGCACCACCGGCGCCGGCGCCTCGGCGGGCACCCACGAACTCCATCCCGCGCTGGCCACAGCGGGTGTCGGTGACGGCGTACCGGTGATCCTGCATTTCTCCGCGCCGTGGTGCGGACCGTGCGCGGCCGTGCGACGGGTCGTCGTGCAGGTTCTCGACCGCGATCCCGGTCGGGCACGCGAGGTCGAGCTGGATCTCGACGAAAATCCGGTCCTGGCACGGAAACTCGGGGTGCTGTCGCTGCCCACTACCTTCGTCTTCGACGGCGAGGGGCGCGAACGGTTCCGCGCGTCCGGCGTTCCGTCCGTCGACGACCTGCGCACAGCCCTGTCGTCGTTGTGATCCCGGGGGTCCACCCCCGAGGGGACGTGCGTTAAACTCCCTCGCGTGCAGAACCGCCACGAGCTGATGCTCACCCGACGCCGCGCAGTCGATCTGTGCCGCCTCGGTGGCTGTTGTTGTCCCTGCTGAACGCATCGACGAGCTGGCCCCGATCCTTGCGGCACCGATGCCGCCGAACCGATGCGTCGCCCCGCGGTCGTATGAATACCCTCCGCCCAGCGAATCAGAATCCAGCAGGAGATTCCCCATGCCCGTATCCACTCCCCGCACGTCCGGTAGGCAGGTCGACGTCCGTGGCCCGCGTTTCGCGGCGTGGATCACCACCGGCGTCCTCGTCCTCGCCCTGGTCGTCGCCACCTTCTCTCCCGTCGCAGCGGCCGTGATCCTGGCCCTGCAGACGATCGTGTTCGCTCTCGGAGCGGCACTCGGCCCGCGACGCAGCCCGTACGGTGCGCTGTTCGCGAGGCTCGTCGCTCCCCGCCTCGGTGCTCCGATCGAGACCGAGCCGGTGGAGCCGCTGCGGTTCGCGCAGCTCGTCGGATTCGTCTTCGCCCTCGTCGGAACGGTCGCGTTCTTCGCCGGCGCCATCGTCGTGGGCTCGGTGGCCGCAGGCTTCGCGCTGTTCGCGGCGCTGCTCAACGCCGCCTTCGGCGTGTGTCTCGGCTGCCGGATCCACCCGCTGGTCGCTCGAATGCGTCGCGTGCCCGCCTGACCGGCGGTCACCGAACTCGACATCCCACACCTCACCCTGGCACGGACCCTCGCACGGGTTCCGGTCACGGAAACCTCCCGGATTCTCTCACCGAAAGGAACACCCATGGCTCGCTCCGACGTCCTGGTCTCCGCCGACTGGGCAGAGCAGAACCTCACTGCGCCGAAGACCGTCTTCGTCGAGGTCGACGAGGACACCTCCGCCTACGACGGCGGCCACGTCGAAGGTGCCGTCAAGCTCGACTGGCGCAAGGACCTGCAGGACGCCGTCCGTCGCGACTTCCTGAACCGTGAGCAGTTCTCCGAGCTCCTCTCACGCAAGGGCATCGCCAACGACGACACGGTCGTGCTCTACGGCGGCAACAACAACTGGTTCGCCGCCTACGCCTACTGGTACTTCAAGCTCTACGGCCACCAGGACGTCAAGCTCATCGACGGCGGCCGCAAGAAGTGGGAGCTCGACGGCCGTCCGCTGTCGAAGGACGAGGTCACCCGCCCGGCCACCGAGTACAAGGCCGCCGAGCCCGACTACTCCATCCGCGCCTTCCGCGACGAGGTCATCGACTCGATCGGCACCAAGAACATCGTCGACGTGCGTTCGCCCGACGAGTTCTCCGGCAAGATCCTCGCCCCGGCGCACCTGCCGCAGGAGCAGGCGCAGCAGCGCGGCCACGTCCCCGGCGCCATCAACATCCCGTGGAGCACCACCGCCAACGAGGACGGCACCTTCAAGTCCGACGAGGACCTCGAGAAGCTGTACGCCGAGAAGGGCTTCGACGACAGCAAGGAGACCATCGCCTACTGCCGTATCGGTGAGCGCTCGAGCCACACCTGGTTCGTGCTCCAGGAGATCCTCGGCAAGAAGAACGTCAAGAACTACGACGGCAGCTGGGTCGAGTACGGCTCGCTCGTCGGTGCACCCATCGAACTGGAGGTCAACTGATCATGTGCGGCGCCCCTGTCCAAACCCAGACCCTGCCCGCCGGCGTGGACACCGAGAAGGAGACGGTCATCACCGGCCGTGTCCTGAACGCCGACGGCGAGCCCGTGGGCGGTGCGTTCGTGCGCCTGCTCGACGGCACCGACGAGTTCACCGCCGAGGTCGTCGCCTCGGCGACCGGCGACTTCCGTTTTTTCGCCGCCCCCGGCGACTGGAAGATCCGCGCCCTGTCGAGCTCCGGCAACGGCACCTCCACCGTGAGCCCCACCGCTCCCGGCGTGCACAACGTGGACGTCACGGTCGCCAAGTAATCCGGCCGGAACACCCCGCCGAAGGGCTCTGCTCCACCAGGAGCGGAGCCCTTCGTCGTACCGGAAAAGGGGTTGTCTAGAATGACCGCGTGGTCATCTTCTTCGAAATCCTGCTGGTCGCCGCGGCGCTCCTCATCACGTGGTTCGCGCTGTACACCATCTACCGCGTGGTCTCCGACGGATCGTGACGAACGACGGATCGGACGCCCAGCGGCGTAGCGGCGACGAGGCGATCGCCCGGGCCGCCGAGCGCGCTCGCGCCACCGCCGAGCTGAACCTTCCCGTCCTGGCCGGGCTGCCGGGCGCCGAGGACACCGCGAACCTGCGGCTCGGCCCCGACCTGAGCCCTGCCCTGCTCGCCGTCCTTCCCTTGGTCGGTGTGTGGCGCGGCGAGGGTGAGGCCAACGATCCCGAGACCGGCGACTATCCGTTCGGTCAGCAGATCACCGTCGCGCACAACGGCGGCGCGTATCTGGTGTGGGAGTCGCGCACGTGGCGTCTCGACGACTCGGGTGAATACGTGGGCGAGGATCGGCGCGAGAGCGGCTTCTGGCGCGTGTCCGGAACGGGCGCCCCCGACAGCGACGATCCCGAGACGCTCGAACTGCTGCTGACGCACAGCTCCGGCGTCGTCGAGCTGTACTACGGCACCGCACTCACCCAGTCCTCGTGGGAGCTCGCGACCGACGTCGTGATCCGCACCAAGTCCGGTGAGGTCGTCGGTGGCGCCAAGCGCCTCTACGGCATCGTCGACGGCGGCGACCTCGCCTACGTCGAGGAGCGCGTCACCGCCGACGGCGAACTGAAGCCCCGGATGTCCGCCCGCCTGTCACGCCACATCGGCTGACCAGGCCTCTTTCTTCCGAGACTCGAACGGTCCGGGTCTGTTCCCCTGTGAGGGAACAGACCCGGACCGTTTTTCTCAGTTCTCCTCGACGACCGACGTGCCGGTGGCACTCTTCTTGTCGGCATGTTCACCGTCGCCTCGTACACGGAGCGCATCGGGTTCGCCGGCATGGACCCGGTGGATTCCGGCGTCCTCGGCATCCTCGGCTGCGTTCTCGCCGTCCTCGCACTCGTCCGGGATGGCCCGCGTGTGGATGACGACCTCGGGTGCGGGTAGTTCCTGAGCAGCCTCGAGTTCCTCGGCCGACCGCACCTCGGGCCACTGACGGGTGATCGGCTCCGGCCGCTCGCCCAGGTCCTCGCGGATACCGCGCACCAGGCTGTACATCATGATGAAGCCCATCACGAAGAACGGCAGACCCACCACGGTGATGACCTGTTGCAGGGCGTCGAGCCCGTCCTTACCGGTCGCGACGAGCATGGTCGCTGCGACCAGGCCCATGAGCACCGCCCAGAACAAGCGCTGATGGAGGGGCGCCTTCCCCTCGTGACCGGCCGCCATCATGTCGAGCACCATCGCGGTCGAGTCCACCGAGGTGACGAAGAAGATCACCACCAGGATGATCGCGATGCCGGACACCAGGCCGGTGAGGGGGAAGTTGCCGAGGAATTCGAACAACGCACCCGGGATGTCCCCGTCGCCCACGACCCGCTCGACGAGACCACCGTTGCCCTCGAGTTCGATGTGGAACGAGCCCATCCCGAAGATGCTGAACCAGATCACCGAGAACAGCACGGGCAGACCGAGGACACCGCCGACGAACTCGCGGATGGTGCGGCCTCGCGAGATGCGCGCGATGAAGATGCCGACGAAGGGCGACCACGTGATGGTCCACGCCCAGTAGAAGACCGTCCAGGTGTTCTGCCAGCCGGAGTCGGCGAAGGTGTCGTTCCAGAACGCCAGGCGCGGCAGGGCCTCGGCGTAGATACCGGCCGATTCGATCATGCCCTTGAGCAGGAACAGGCTCGGTCCGGTGACGAGCACGAAGACCAGCAACATCACGGCCATGCCGATGTTGATGTTCGACAGGCGCTTGATGCCCTTGTCGAGACCGAGAGCGACCGAGATGCCGGCCATCACCGTCACGATCGCGATGAGGGCGATCTGGACGATCCCGGATTCCTGGATGTCGAACAGCTGCGCGAGACCGGCGTTGATCTGCAGGGTGCCCAGGCCGACCGAGGTCGCGACACCGAAGATGGTGCCGATGATCGCGACGACGTCGATGGTCTTGCCGATCGGGCCGTAGATGCGACCTCCGAGCAGGGGCGCGAAGATCGAGCTGACGCGCGGCGGCAGGTGCCGCTTGTAGATGAAGTAACCGAAGCCCAGGCCGGGCAGGGCGAAGATCGTCCAGGTGTGCAGTCCGAAGTGGTAGAGCGCGAAGCCCATGGCCTCTTCCGCGGCCTCCACGGACTGCGGCTCGACATCTTGCATGGGCGGGTTCGCGAAGTGGGAGATCGGCTCGGCGACGCCCCAGAACATGAGGATCGTGCCGATACCGGCGGCGAACAACATGGCGAACCACGCCAGGGTCGAGTGCTCGGGCCGTTCGTCGTCGCCGCCGAGCCGGACCCGGCCGTAATGGGTGAAGGCGATTCCGACGAGGAAGAGCAGGAAGGTCGTGACGCCCAGGATGTAGAACCATCCGAGGTTCGTCATGATCCAGTTGGACGCGGTACTGAAGATGGAATCGACGCCGTCGGTGAACGCGATCGTCACGACGACGAAGAGCAGCGCGATGAGCGCAGAAGAGAAGAAAACCCCCGGTGACGTGCGCAATCTTAACGAATCGTGAGCTTTTTGAAGTATCGGCACCAAACCGGTGTACCCAGAACGGACGAACTTGTACACCCGAAACGCCGATTTTGCACGAATGCGAACAGCCCCCGAGCCGCACCGCCGCACGGATCGCTCCGTGGACCGGCGGTCCCGATCGGACGGACCGGGAGCTCGGGGGCCGGGTGACTACCTGGGATTCGCCAGCCGCGCGCGGTCGGTGAATTCCGTCGTCTCGAGCAGCTAGCGGGTAGCCACCTCACGCGTCCGAATATCAATCACTTCCAGACCACCTCCTTCCTCGTGTACCAGCGAAACTACGCTTCGTTCACGAGGCGGGCAACGCATTTTTCTCGACGCGAACGACCAGGTCGGCGGCGGTATCCGCGGGCAGACGGTGGGTGACCACCACGACGGTGCGCTCGGGGCCGACCAAGCATGCGTCGCGGTCCAGGAGGAGTCGCTGCATCAGGTCGGCGCTCTCGTCGTCGAGATGTTCCGTGGGTTCGTCGAGCAGCAGGATCCGTGCGGGCGACAGCAGAGCCCGGGCCAGCAGGAGGCGACGGCGCTGCCCACCGGAGACCGTGCGGGCTCCGGCCCCCAGGACGGTGTGGACTCCCTGCGGGAGTCCGTCCACCCACTCCCCCAGCCCCACGGCGCCGAGGGCGGCCAGTGCCTCGTCCTCGTCCACGTCGCCCCGCGCGACACGCAGGTTCTCGAGGATCGACGTGTCGAACAGGTGGGCGTCCTCCGCGAAGAAGCCGATCTTGCGGCGCAGGGCCGCGGGATCGATGTCCGCGAGGTCGACACCGTCGAGCGTCACTGCGCCTCCGCGTGGGGCGAGCAGACCCGCGAGCGTCATGAGCACGGTGGTCTTGCCGCTGCCGCTGCCGCCCACGATCGCGACGCGACAGCCCGGCCTCAGGTCGAGGTCGACCGGTTCCGTGGACGGTCCGCCGGGCCATCCGCCCCGCAGACCCACCGCACGGAGTCGGCCGGGTCCGTCGGCCGGCTCGGTGCCGTGCGGAACCGTCCTGTCGGCGCGGTCGAGCATCTCCGTGATGCGACCGGCCGCCAGGCGTGCGCGGTTGAGGGTCTGCGCGGCTGCCGGGAGGACGGCGGTGGCCTCGAACGCCGACAGCGGCAGCAGGACGAGAATGCCGAGTGTCGTCGGGCTCATGGCCGCCGGACCGGAGCCGAAGACGGCGATACCGACAAGGAGGGCACCGAGCACACTCACGCCGACCGCCAGGGGCGCGGCCGCGTCGGCGAACGCTGCGGGGACCGCCGAGCGGTCGGTGGCCCGGACGGAGGCGATGTTCGCGGCGCGGGCCCGCCGGGCGAGCGGGTCGAGCCGTCCCGCGACCCGCAGTTCCGCCGCGTGGTCCAGCACCGTGACCGCGTCCTCGGTGAACCGGGTCCGTGCGGCGTTCGCATCGGCGTCCGCACGGGCCGCGGCGCGGGCGGACAGCCACGGTGCGAACAGTCCGGCAACGAGCAGCGCCGCGGCGAGGACCGCGCCGGCAGCGGGAGCGATGACGGTGAGGGTCACGACCGCCGCGAGGGAGAGCACGGCCGCGACGGCGATGGGCACGAGTGCGCGCACCACGACGTCGCCGAGAGCGTCGACGTCGGCACCGGTGCGCGGGAGCAGGTCGCCGCGTCCCACGCCCAGGGCGGCGGCCGGGTCGCCGTCCGCGAGTCGCCGGTAGAGATTCGCGCGGGCCGAGGTGGTGCCGCGCAGCGCGGTCTCGTGCGTTGCGAGTCGTTCGAAGTAGCGGAACAACCCGCGGGAGATTCCCAGCGCCCGCACCGCGACGACCGCGACGGTCAGGTCCAGGACGGGCGGCATCTCCCATGCCCGCACGATCAGCCACGCCGAGAGACCGGCGAGCAGCAGGGCACTGCCGAGGGTCGCGACACCGGCGAGGACGGCGAGCAGCACTCGGCGCGGCTCGAGCTCGAGCAGGGCCATCGCCCGGCGCAGATCCTTCACCGGGACACCTCCGTCGGTGCTGCGTGGACGGTGACGACCTCGTCCGCGATGGCGAGCAGGGTGGGGCGATGCGCCACGACCACCACGGTGCGGCCGGCCGCGGCGAGCCCGCGCAGCGTGGACAGGACGGTGACCTCGGTGTCCTCGTCGAGGTGGGCCGTGGGTTCGTCGAGCAGCAGGACCGGGCGCGGGGAGGCGAGGGTGCGGGTGAGCGCCAGTCGCTGACGTTGGCCGAGCGACAGGCCCGTGCCGCCGGCCCCCACGACGGTCCGCCAGCCGTCCGGGAGTTCGGCGAGCACGCTGTCGAAGCCGGTGGCGGCGCAGACGTCGTCGAGTTCGGTGGCCTCCGGGTCGACACCGGTGAGTCGCAGATTGTCGGCGAGCGTGCCGGGCAGCAGCACCGGCCGCTGCGGAAGCCACGCCATCTGCGACCACCAGTTCTCGTCGCCCGCGACGGGACGTCCGTCGACGGTGACGGTCCCCTCGCTCGGCTCGGCGAGCCCGAGCAGCGCCAGCAGGGCGGTGGACTTGCCGGCCCCGTTGGCGCCGGTGAACGCGGTGATCCGGCCGGGACGGCAGATCGCGTCGAGCCGGTGCGGGGCGCAACCGTCGCGGCCGGGCACGGAGACGCCGTCGAAGACGATCTCGCAGTTCGCGACCCGGTCGGTGCCGATCGTGTCCGTGGAGGTGCGACGCGAGGAGGCGCGGCGAGAGGAGGCGGCGTCCGGCACCGAGTCGAGCACGGCGAATGCCTTGTCGGCCGCCGCCATCCCGTCCTCGGCGGCGTGGAACTTGCTGCCGACGGTGCGCAGCGGGAGGTAGGCCTCCGGCGCGAGGATCAACGCGATGATGCCGGCTTCGAGGGGCATGGATCCGTAGACGAGGCGCATACCGATGCTCACGGCGACGAGGGCGACGGACAGCGTCGCGAGGAATTCGAGGACCGTGCCGGACAGGAAGGCCACGCGCAGGGCCGACATCGTAGTCGCGCGATGCTCGTCGCCGAGTTCGCGCACGCGATCGGCGGGCCCCTTCTCACGACCGAGGGCGCGCAGTGTGGGAAGACCCGCGAGGAGGTCGAGCAGTTGTGACGACAGTGTCGTCATCGCGCGCAGGGTGCGGTCGGCCTTGCCTTTGGTGAGCAGGCCGATGAGGATCATGAAGATCGGGATGAGCGGCAGCGTGATCACGACGATGACCGCCGAGGTGAGGTCGTGCAGGGCGATCACGACGATCGTCACCGGGGTGAGGATCACGGCCAGCAGCAGCGCCGGCAGATAGCCGGTGAGATATTCCTTCAGCCCGTCGAGTCCGCGGGTGAGAACCACCGCGATCTCGTCGCGTCGCGGGTCGAGTTCGCGCGGGGGCAGATTCGCCGCGGAATCGAGGACCTCGTGTTCGAGTTCGGCGACCACGCGGGTCGCGGACCGGTGCGCGTACCGCGACTGCAGCCACGTCACCGCGACCCGCACGACGATCGCCACCGCGAGGATCGCCAGTTCGGTCGTCCAGTCGCCGACGGACCGGGCGTCGGTGGTGATGACGCCCGCGAGGACCCGTCCGATCATGAGTGCGGTGACGACGACCATCACGACATCGACCACCGAGGTGACCACGGTCAGGACGAGATATCCGCGGGCTGCGGCCGAGTAGCGCCACAACCGCGGGTCCACCGGCCCCCGCCGACGCGCGGGCGCGTCGGCGGGGGCTGCGGACTGCGTCATGCTCACTTCGAGCCGATCTTCAGACCGATCGAGTGCGGGATGTGGTCGGTCGACAGACGCTGACGGAACACCCAGTACGTCCAGCCCTGGTAGGCGAGGACGACCGGGGTCATGAACGCTGCGGCCCACGTCATGACCTTCAGTGTGTACGGGCTCGACGACGCGTTCTCGATCGTCAGCGACCAGGACGGGTCGAGGGTCGACGGCATGACGTTCGGGAACAGCGACGCGAACAGCAACACCGAGGTCGCGGCGATCGCGACGGTGGTGAACACGAACGCCCAGCCCTCACGCGCGACGATGGTCAGCGCGACCACCGCGAGCAGGGAGATCGCCGCCACGGCGACGAGCGCGATCGTCCAGCCCTTGCCGTAGGCGAGTTGGGTCCACACCACGAACGCACCGGCCACGAGGACGGCGGGCACGGCCAGCTTCCGCGACATCGCCACGGCATCCGTCCGGACCTGTCCCTCGGTCTTGAGCGCGATGAACACCGCGCCGTGCAGCGCGAAGACCAGCGCCGTCGTCGCACCGCCGAGCAGGGCGTACGGGTTCAGCAGGTCGAAGAATCCGCCGACGTACTGCTTGTCGGCGTCGATCGCCACGCCGCGCACGATGTTCGCGAACGCCACACCCCACAGCACGGCGGGCACCCACGAGCCGAAGATGATCCCCCAGTCGCAGCGGCGACGCCAGGTCGGATCGTCGACCTTGCCGCGCCACTCGATGGCGCACACCCTCACGATCAGGGCGAGCAGGATCAGCAGCAGCGGGAGATAGAAGCCCGAGAAGAGGGTCGCGTACCACTCGGGGAACGCCGCGAACAGCGCACCACCCGCGGTGATGAGCCAGACCTCGTTGCCGTCCCAGACCGGACCGATCGTGTTGAGCAGCACCCGGCGCCGGGTGTCCGCCTCGACGGTCCTACCGCGGCCGAGCACCGGGAAGTGCATGCCCACACCGAAGTCGAACCCCTCGAGGACGAAGTAGCCGGTGAACAATACTGCGATGAGAATGAACCAGATTTCCTGAAGTCCCATGTCCGCCCACTCCTAGTACGCGAAGGACAGCTGTTTCGGCTGCGTGTCGTCGGTGTCGTCGTCGGAGCCCGGCGGTTGCGCGTCGTGCTCCTGCGGGCCTTCCATCGCGTACTTGCGGATGAGCCAGAACCACACCACGCCGAGCGCTGCGTAGACGAGGGTGAAGGCGATCAGCGAGGTGAGCACCGTTCCTGCCGCATGATCGGAGACACCCTGGTCGACGGTGAGCCGGATCATGTCCACGCCCGTGGGATTCGGATGCACCACCCAGGGCTGCCGGCCCATCTCGGTGAAGATCCAGCCCGCACTGTTGGCGAGGAAGGGCGTGGGGATCGCGACGAGCGACAGCGTCGAGAACCACCTCTGGTCGGGCACCCGGCCGCCGCGGGTGACCCACAGCCCAGCCAGGGCCAGGGCCGCGGAACCGGCGGCGAGGCCGATCATCGCGCGGAACGACCAGTAGGTGACGAACAGGTTGGGCTTGTAGTTGCCGGGGCCGAATTGCTGTTCGTACTGCGCCTGCAGGTCCTCGACGCCCTGGAGGGTCACGCCGCTGAACTCGCCCTGCGCGAGGAAGGACAGCACGTAGGGCACGTCGAGGACGTGGATCACGCCGTCGCAGTCGTTGTGCGTGCCGATCGTGAGGATCGAGAAGTTGGGGTCGGTCTCGGTGTGGCACAGCGACTCGGCCGAGGCCATCTTCATCGGTTGCTGCTCGAACATGAGCTTGGCCTGGACGTCACCGGTGACGAACAACCCGATGCCCGAGATGATCATGACCATCAGGCCGAGGCGGGTCGCGGGGCGGAACAGTCCGCGGGCGTCGTTCTCGAGGCGCTGGGCCTCCTCGGGTTCCGAGGTGCGGATCTCGGCGGCGCGTCGCATGTTGCGGACCATCCACCAGCCACCGATGCCGGCGACGAAGGTTGCGGCGGTGAGGAATCCGCCGGCGACCGCGTGGGGGAAGGCTGCGAGCGCGGTGTTGTTGGTGAGCAGTTCCCAGATGCTCGTCAGCTCGGCGCGGCCGGTCTCGGGGTTGTAGGTGGCCCCGACGGGATGCTGCATGAACGAGTTCGCCGCGATGATGAAGAAGGCGGAGGCGTTCACGCCGATCGCGACGAGCCAGATGGTCGCGAGGTGCACGAGTTTCGGCAGGCGCGTCCAGCCGAAGATCCACAGGCCGAGGAAGGTCGACTCCATGAAGAAGGCGACGAGACCTTCGAGGGCGAGGGGTGCGCCGAAGACGTCGCCGACGAAGCGGGAGTACTCGCTCCAGTTCATGCCGAACTGGAATTCCTGCACGATGCCGGTCGCGACACCGAGCGCGAAGTTGATCAGGAACATCTTCCCGAAGAACTTCGTGAGGCGGTACCAGTGATCCTTGCCGGTGACCACCCACATCGTCTGCATGATCGCGACGAGCGGCGCGAGGCCGATCGTCAACGGCACGAGGATGAAGTGATACACCGTCGTGATCCCGAACTGCCACCGGGACAGATCCAAGACGTCCATTGCCACTCCGAGTGAGGCCCGGTCGATACGGAGATCCAGAGCGGGGCCGACGCTGCGGTTCTCGTTCGCGAAGACACGCCGGTAGTACTGCCCCGGCCTTGCTACTACCGAATGTAGTAGCGATTGCGCGAAGTGGGACAGGTTCGTGTCGCCCGACACATCGGACTCACGTCACATCGGATACGGATCCCCCGCGGGGGCACCCCCGCCGCCACTCAGGAAGCTGCATCGACCGATTCGCTCACGAAGCGGCGTCGACCGCCTCGTCGACGAGGCCTTCGATCTCGCCCTCCTGGACCCGCGGGACCAGCGCGTGCCCGTTGAGGGTGTGCACCCGCACCGCGAGCGCCACGCTGGAGATCAGCCAGAGACCGTCGGCGACGACGAGATCCGCCGGGCGCAGCGGCTCGTACCGGACCGTGAAGTCCCGCTCCCCCGCCAGGTCGAACAGTGCCTGCTGCGTGGTGCCGGGGAGGATCCCCTGCTCCGGCGGCGGAGTGAGCAATGTCCGGCCACGCGCGACGAGCACCGTCGACCGCGGACCCTCGAGCACGTAGCCCTCGGCACTGACGAAGATCACGTCGTCGGCGCCGACCGACTCGGCGTGACGCAGTGCCGCCATGTTCGTCGCGTACGACAGCGTCTTGGCACCGAGGAGCTGCCACGGCGCCTTCTGCGCCAGATCGGTCGAAAAACCCCGTTCGAGGGTCACCACGGACACGCCGTCGCGCCGTGCGATGCCGACACGCTCGGCCACCGGCGTCACGAGCAGGAAGGCCGTCGGCGTGTCGGCGCCCTCACGACCACGCGTGTAGACCAGGCGCAGCACGCCCTCCTGCTCGGCGCCCCACTGTTCGAGTGCCACGTCGACGGCGAGCCGCCAGTCGTCGCGATCGGGTTCGGGCAACTGTGCGGCGGCCGCGGACGCCGCGAGCCGGGCGAGATGCAGTTCGAGCGCACGCGCCCGGCCGCCTCGCACGAGCAACGTCTCGAACACCCCGTCGCCACGAAGAACACCGAAATCGTCGGCGTGCAGAAGGGGTGCGTCCGCATCCCTCACCTCGCCGTCCAGCGTCACCAGCACCCGCTCAGCCATGGCGCTCAGCCTAGCCACTGGCAGACCTGTCGGCCGGTTCCCCATAGACTGGTGTCGTGACCGAGTCTCCGATCGTGTCCGAAAGCGCCCTTCTCGCACTTCCCGGCGCAGTCGCCTCGCCTTCCGGCGGGCCCGATGCCGGACTTCCCTGGCATTACGGCGACCCGCTCGGCGAGCAACGTGCCGCCGCCACGTCCGCCGCCGTGGTCGACCGTTCCACCCGCTTCGTCCTCGCTGTTCCGGGCGACGAACGCCTGAGCTGGCTGCACACCATTTCCAGCCAGCACATCGCGTCGCTCCCGAACGGCACCTCCGCCGAGAACCTGAGCCTCGACGCGAACGGCCGCGTCGAACACCACTTCGTGCAGACCGACCTCGACGGCGTGACGTGGATCGACACCGAAGCCGACCGCGGACCCGACCTGCTGGCCTTCCTGAAGAAGATGGTGTTCTGGGCGAAGGCAGAACCCCGCGACGGCAACGAACTCGCGGTCCTGAGCCTCCTCGGGCCGGAAGCCGGCAGCCCCGCCGTGCTCGCCGTGCTCGGGATCGACGCGCTGCCGGCCGAACCCTATGCCGCCGTCGCCCTGCCCGCCGGTGGCTTCGTCCGCCGCATGCCGTGGCCCACCGAGCACTCCTTCGACCTCCTGGTGCCACGCGAGTCGCTCACCGCGATCTTCACCGCCCTGCGGGACGCCGGCGCGCGTCCGGCCGGCAGCTGGGCGTTCGAGGCCCTGCGCGTCGAAGCGGTCCGTCCCCGGATCGGTGTCGACACCGACGAGCGCACCATCCCCCACGAGGCCCGCTGGGTCGGCGGACCCGAGCAGTACGGCGCCGTCCACCTCGACAAGGGCTGCTACCGCGGTCAGGAGACCGTCGCGCGGGTCCACAACCTCGGCAAGCCCCCGCGACATCTCGTCCTTCTCCATCTCGACGGCTCGGCCGACGGACGACCCGAGACGGGCGACGACATCACCGCCGGAGGTCGCGCGGTCGGACGCATCGGCACAATCGTCGACCATCACGAACTCGGGCCGATCGCGCTCGCGCTCGTCAAGCGCACCATCACGCCCGACACGGCCCTCGTCGCAGGACCGTGCGCGGCGTCCATCGACCCCGACTCCATCCCTCCCGACGACGGCATCCAGGCAGGAAGGGCGGCGGTCGACCGATTGCGCGGCCGGTGACCGCCGAGACGGCCGGCACGCGGCCGGCGACCTCGGGGACCGTCGCAGCGGTCTGCGTCGTGCACACGCTGCACGAGACCGGACTGCGGCGTAATCCCGTCACCGCGATCGACAAGCGTCCCGTCGACGGGCCGGTGCACGTCGGCGAGCTCGGCTTGACCGGCGACCGCCAGTGCGACACCGCCAACCACGGCGGCGTCCACAAGGCCGTCTACGCCTTCTCGCAGGACGAGTCGCGCCGCTGGGGCACCGAACTCGACCGGGAACTGCCCATCGGCTGGGTCGGCGAGAATCTGCACGTCGCCGGGTTCTCCCCCACCGACGCCGTCATCGGCGAGCGGTGGCGCGTCGGCGACGGCGGTCTGCTCCTCGAGGTGACCGGCCCCCGTCCCCCTTGCCGCACCTTCGCGATCCGTTCGGAGGAAGTCGACTGGGCCACCCGGTTCGTCGCTCGCGGCGATTGCGGCGCGTACCTGAAGGTGATCTCCGAGGGACCGGTGGCCGCGGGCGACCGCATCGTCGTCGAACACGTCCCCTCCCACGCGGCCACGGTGCGCGATCTGTTCACCGGACAGGGCCACGAGCGGGTCGCCGCGATGCTCGAGCAGCAGGCCGACATCGCTCCCAGCGTCGCCGACAAGGCCCGCCGCCTCGCCGGACGACCACAGGAGGGGCGGGCACGGAAGGGAGAGAGTCGTTGAGCGTCGAACTGGTCGAGGTGGTGCGCTCGGGCTTCCGGGAGTGCATCCACCGCGGCTCGCTGATCGTTCTGGACCCGGACGGCGAGGTCCTCGTCTCGCTGGGCGAGGTGCACACGCCGATCTATCCGCGGTCGTCGAACAAGCCGATGCAGGCGGTCGCGCTGCTGCGCGCCGGCTTCGTCCCCCGCGACTCCGCCGAACTCGCGATCGCCACGGCGTCGCACGAAGGTGAGGCCGACCACGTGGAGGCCGTCGAGCGGATCCTGTCCGGTGCCGGTTTCACCGAGAAGGACCTGCGCTGCCCGACGGATCTGCCCGGCAACGAACTCACCCGCGCCGAGGTGCTCGCCGCCGGACGCACGCCGCGGTCGATCTACATGAACTGCTCGGGCAAGCACGCGGCGATGCTCGCGGCGTGCGCGGCGAACGGCTGGGACACCGACGGCTACACCGACGCCGGCCACCCGCTGCAGCAGCTGGTGACCGAGACGATCCTCGAACTGACCGGCGACATCGAGGACACCGATCTCGGAATCGACGGCTGTGGTCTGCCGATCGTGCCCGTCCCCCTGTTCAATCTCGCCCGCGCCTACTCGCGGCTCGCGACGGCGGAGGGCGGCACGCCCGAGCGCGCCGTCGCCGACGCGGTGCGCGAACATCCGTTCCTGATCTCCGGCACCGGCAAGGACGATCTGAAGCTCATGCGCGCGGTGGGCGGTCTGCTGTGCAAGGCGGGCGCCGACGGGATCCACGCCGGCGCGCTGCCGGACGGCACATCCTTCGCCTTCAAGATCGACGACGGGCACGAGCGGGCACGCCTCCCGCTCACCGCGGCCCTGCTCCACCGCCTCGGAGCGGGTGCCGCCACGAACGCCGCGACCTTCGATTCCGAACGGCTGGCGGTGCTCTCGTCGGCACCGGTCTTCGGTGGTGGCGTGCGCGTCGGCACCGTCCGGGCCGTCCCGGGGGTGTTCTGAAGGGCATCTCTATCACATTTCAACAGCATTCATGCAGGTCGGGTCGTTATGAGGCGTAACGGACACCGGCCCAGCCGGGTGTGTGGAGGCGCAACCGAAGTTTCCACGCTAAAGTGGGCGTCAGGAAAATACTCAACACACCGGGGCCGCCACTTTTCCCCAGGCCGCCCCGTCAAAGCGCGAGGGGGTTGGCCATGGGCCGCGGCCGGGCTAAGGCAAAGCAGACCAAGGTTGCACGGCAACTCAAGTACAGCTCGCCGTCCACCGACTTCGAGAGCCTCCAGCGAGAGCTGTCTGGCGGAGCAACCAACTCGCAGCGGGACGAAGTCTTCGCCGAGCAACGTTCCGGTTGGGACGACGACTACGACGACGACTGGCGTCGCTGACCTGATATCACTCTCTGACGGAGGGGGAGGCCGACTTTCGGCTCCCCCTCCGTCGGTGGTGTGGTCGGCGTTCGACGCGAGGCCGGACGGCGCTCGTCCCCGTCCGCAGCCTTCGAGCCTGTGACTTCCGAGTTCACAACACGGCAGTAGCCGAAAGGCCGGTTCCCCCATTCATCCTGGGGGAACCGGCCTTTCGTCGTGTTCGCGTCGGGCGACGCGCGCCCGTCAGAAGCGCGGGTGGTCTCCGAGCAGCACCGCGCGCTCGTCGGCGCCGTCCTGCGCCTTGCGGACCGTGCCGAGCGTCCAGCAGTCGATGTGCCGGGCGGTGAGCACCGCCAGAGCCCGGTCGACGTCCTCGGGGGCCACGATGGCCACCATGCCGACGCCCATGTTGAAGGTCTTCTCCATCTCGACCCGCTCGACCCGTCCGCGCTGCGCGATGAGGCCGAAGACCGGAGCCGGGCTCCAGGTGGTGCGGTCGAGCTCTGCGACGAGCCCCTTGGGCATCACGCGCGCGAGGTTCGCGGCGAGACCACCACCGGTGACGTGGCAGAAGGTACGCACCTCGGTCTCGGCGGCGAGCGCGAGGCAGTCCTTGGCGTAGATACGGGTGGGCTCGAGCAGCTCCTCGCCGAGGGTGCGACCGAACTCGTCGACGTGCGCCGTCAGGCTCATCTTGCCGATGTCGAGCAGCACCTTGCGGGCGAGCGAGTAGCCGTTCGAGTGCAGACCCGAGGCGCCCATCGCGATGACGACGTCGCCGGGGCGCACGCGGTCGGGTCCGAGCAGCTTCTGGGCCTCGACGACACCCACGCCGGTCGCGGACAGGTCGTAGTCGTCGGCCGCCATGACGCCCGGGTGCTCGGCGGTCTCGCCACCGAGCAGCGCGCAGCCGGCCTGGACGCAGCCCTCGGCGATGCCGGCGACGATCTCCGCGACCCGCTCGGGCACCACGCGGCCGACGGCGATGTAGTCCTGCAGGAAGAGCGGCTCGGCGCCGCAGACCACAAGGTCGTCGACGACCATGGCGACGAGGTCGAGACCGACCGTGTCGTGCTTGTCGAGTGCCTGCGCCACCGCGAGCTTGGTGCCGACACCGTCGGTGGACGCCGCGAGCAGCGGCTCCTTGTATCCGTCCTTGAGCGCGAACAGACCGGCGAAACCACCCAGGCCGCCCATGACCTCCGGGCGGGTGGCCCTCTTCGCGTGCGGGGCGAACAGTTCGACGGCTCGGTCACCGGCCTCGATGTCCACGCCCGCCGCGGCGTAGGAAGCTCCGGGGGTTGCGTCCTCGGTCATGAGTTGTCGGCTCCAGCCTCGAGTTGTGTCTTGTCGTGAAATATCTGGCTACATGCGGGCAGGCACACCTGCGTCCGGGCATGCGAAACGCTCGCCGAACCGTGCCGACCGCGGCACTTACGGTACCCGACCAGCTTCTACGGCCGACTGAGAACGTCCGCGTTGTCGTTGTCCAACACGGTCGGGGTGGCCGAATCGGTGTCGACGACGCCGGCGAGGACGTCCTTGCCCGCCTGATGTTCGCTGGGGAGGGCGATCGGGTAGTGGCCGTCGAAACATGCAGCGCACAAACGGGATGCGGGCTGCTCGGTGGCGCCGATCATGCCGTCGATCGAGATGTAGCCGAGCGAGTCGGCACCGATCGACCTGCGCACCATCTCGACCATCTCGTCGTAGTCGTGCCCCTCCTCGACGGTGTCGCGGGTACCTGCACCGTTGGCGATCAGCTCGGCCGGCGACGCGAAGTCGATGCCGTAGAAGCAGGGCCACTTGACCGGCGGCGAGGCGATGCGCACGTGGATCTCGAGAGCACCGGCCTCGCGCAGCATGCGGATCAGGGCGCGCTGGGTGTTGCCACGCACGATCGAGTCGTCGACGACGACGAGGCGCTTACCGCGGATCACCTCGCGCAGCGGGTTGAGCTTGAGCCGGATACCGAGCTGGCGGATGGTCTGGCTGGGCTGGATGAAGGTGCGGCCGACGTAGGCGTTCTTCATCAGGCCCTGGCCGTACGGGATCCCCGAGCCCTGCGCGTAACCGACGGCGGCCGGGGTGCCCGACTCGGGTACCGGGATGACCAGATCGCCGTCGATCGGGTGTTCCTTCGCGAGCCGGCGGCCGATCTCCACGCGGGTCGCGTGGACGGAGCGACCGGCGATGGTCGAGTCGGGGCGCGCGAGGTAGACGTACTCGAAGACGCAGCCCTTGGGTTCGGGGTTCGCGAAGCGCGACGAGCGCACACCGTCCGCGTCGATCGCGAGCAGTTCGCCGGGCTCGATGTCGCGAACGAAGGAGGCACCGACGATGTCGAGGGCGGCGGTCTCGCTGGCGACGACCCAGCCGCGGTCGAGGCGTCCGAGGCACAGCGGGCGGATACCCCAGGGGTCGCGGGCCGCGTAGAGGGTGTGCTCGTCCATGAAGGTCAGGCAGAACGCGCCGCGCAGCTGCGGGAGCAGCTTCATCGCGGCCTCTTCGATCGTGCTGTCCTTCGCGCCGTGAGCGAGCAACGCACCGACGGTGTCGGAGTCGGAGTTCGCCGCACCGGGCCGTGTGGGATCGAGCACGCCGAGACGACGTCCGCGTTCGGCGAGTTCGGCGGTGTTGACGAGGTTGCCGTTGTGGCCGAGCGCGACGCCCGAGCCGGCGGCGGTGGTGCGGAAGATCGGCTGCGCGTTCTCCCAGGTCGTCGACCCGGTTGTGGAATAACGGCAGTGGCCGATGGCGATGTGGCCGGTCATCGCGGCGAGCGTCTGCTCGTCGAAGACCTGGCTGACGAGACCGAGATCCTTGAACACGAGCACCTGCGAACCGTCGGCCACGGCGATGCCCGCAGCTTCCTGCCCTCGGTGCTGCAGCGCATAGAGACCGTAGTAAGTGAGCTTCGACACGTCCTCGCCGGGAGCCCACACTCCGAACACTCCGCACTCTTCGCGGGGTTCGTTCTCGGGTTCGGTGGAGGCGAGAAGATTACGTGTGTGGACCGACAGATCGGCACTGGTCACGGACGTGCTCCCTGAGGCTGGACAAGCGGGGCTCCCCCCATTCTACGGGCAGCGCGGGGTGCTTCTTCCCGGACGCCCGGCGTGAACCCCGGCAAACGTCAGAGTCGGGCGATCGGGAGCAGCCGTCCGATCTCCGCTGCGCGCCCACCCGACGCCTCCACCGCACCCGAGTCCACGGCCCCGGCGAAATCGATGCTGCCGACCACCAGACGCAGCCACGTCCGCGGATCGGTCTCGACGACGTTCGGTGGTGTCCCCCGCGTGTGACGCGGGCCTTCGATGCACTGGACGGCCACGAAAGGCGGCACCCTAACCTCCACACTCGACCCAGGGGCTATCTGCTCGAGGCTGCGGGCACTGAGCCGCACAGCGGCGGCGAGATCGGAGCGCGGCGGTTTCTCGTCGCTCTCCCCCCTCATCCACGGACCCACCCGTTCGAGAGCTGCGCGCAGTTCGGCGGGGTCGACGGGTCTCCGGGGTGCCATGGCAGCACACCCTAGCGACGCGCGTCGCGCTCGGAAGTACGCAGCCTCGTCGCGATGCCCACGGCGACGGCCCCGCCGGCGTTGATCGCCAGGTGCAGGAGCATCGGCGCGACGACGCTGCCGGTCCGTCGTCGCAGTTCGTCGAACACCACCCCGCTCAGGGCGGTGAGCGCGACGGTTCCGGGCACCGAGTCCCCGGCGTGCCGGGCGGGGGCGACGTGCCAGAGCCCGAAGGCTACCGAGGTCAGCACCCGGTGCCACCTCCGTGACTCGCGGCGGGTCAGGGCGTACAGAACCGATCGGAACAGCAGCTCCTCGGCCAGGACCGTCCCGAAGGGGATGTGCACGAAGACCCACTCGGTGTGGTCGGCGCGTCGCGCTCCGGCGGCCATCCGCCGTCGTACGGGTGGGACGGCGAGCATCACCGTGTAGGCCGCGACGGGCAGGACCACCGACGCGGTCCCCCACCGCAGGCCCTTCCCTGCCCCGCGCCAGCCGAGCTCGGTTGCGGAGACCCCGGCCGCGCGGGTCGCCGCGGCGAGCGCGACACCGAATCCGGCGTTCGCTGCGGCCCGGCCGCGCGGACCGAGATCCATCGCCGGGAGGACGAGGTTGTTCCACGCGACCAGCGCGGCGGCACATCCCGCAGCGGTGCAGCTCATGGCGGTACCGGTCACTGCAGCGACTCGCGATGTCATTTCTCGGGCCCGTCGTCCTCCGCGAACGCCTCGAGGGCGATGCGCACCCGCTCGGTGTCGTTCTCGGTCCAGCCCTCGGGCTGGGTGATCTCGATCCATCCCTCGAGCACCGCCGACCCGTAGTTGTGGCCGTGTCCGTCGGGGACGCCGGCAGCGTTGGTGAGGTCTGCGGAGACCTGCCAGAAGGTGACGAAGGGGAACCACCGCATCTGCGGCAGCCGGTCGCGTCCGGGCGGCTCCGACAGCCAGTCGGGGCGGGAGAACAACAGGTCCGGCGACCACCAGACGACGGGATCCGAGGCGTGCTGGATGTAGAGCACGCGCGGCGACAGCCACGGTGTGTCGGGCTCGTGGATCGCCTCCCGGCTGTCTGCGAAGCGCACGACGAGACCGTCCGCGTACACCGGTTGCACCTCGGTCGTGCCGGGATCGCGGCGCTCGACGAGCTGCCGCCACAGACGGTTGGAGTTGGGCGGGCCCACCCACAACACCCCGTCCATCTGGGCACGGATCTCGGCAAGGCTGTCGAAGGCACCCTCCCCCGACTGCGTGCCGAGGCTCTCGCCGTAGAGGAACAGATCGGGGCGGTCGTCCTCGGGCAGCTGCGACCAGCGTTCGTGTACCCGCTCGATCAGCATCTTGCCTGCGGCCGCAGCCTTCTCACGGTCGGCGAGGAAGGAGATCCAGCTCGGGAGGTAGGAGTACTGCCAGGCCACCATCGCCAGGTCGCCGTTGTGCACGAGCTCCATCGCGCGGGCCGCGGTGGGATTGACCCAGCCGGTGCCGGTGGTGGGGATCAGGACGAGCGTCGAGCGGTCGAAGGCACCGGTCCGCTCGAGTTCCGCGAGGACGAGGTCGATGCGTTCTTCCGGGGTGGGTGCGGTGTCGAGACCGACGTACACGCGGATCGGTTCCGGTGCGGGACTGCCGTTGACGGCGGTCAGTTCCTCGGCGTCGAGTCCTCGCGAGACGAAGTTGCGACCCTCGAATCCGAGCGTCTCCCAGGCCGCGAGGGACTCGGGACTGCCGGACTTTGCGGGGTCGACCGGTTGGATCGCCCCGGGACGAGTGGTGTCGTCCTCCAGGCCGAACGCCTGATTGACGATCGCGTAGGAGCCTCGGACGAGCACGCCGTCGATGAGCATGAAGGTCGCCAGCACGACGACGAGAACGCCGAGCGTGCGGGCGAGACCGAGCGGCATCCGGGTGCGGCGCATGAGCAGCATCGACACCCAGCGGACGATGTCGCGCAACCCGCGCCACAGAGCGATGAGGGCGGCAGCGACCGCGACGCTCAGCACGATGGTGCGCAGATATCCCGAGGTCGTGGTGCCCTCGACACCCATCAGGGCGGCGAGCTGGCGTTGCTCGCCGGCGGAGAGCACGAGCGCGACGAGCGACGCGAGAACGGCCGCGACCGGAACCGCGACCTTGATGGCACGCAGCACAGGCAGCGGCGGCGGCCACCATCGCCACGCGGGGAGCAGGAAGCGGGCCACGGGCCAGCCGACGACGCATCCGACGCCGTACCCGATCGCGGCGTTGATGCCGCCGATCAGGCCCTGGAAGAGCCAGTCGCGCGGAAGCAGCGACGGCGTCAGCGACCAGCAGAAGAACAGCGCGGCGAAGGCGACGCCCGTGAAGTCCAGGCCGAGCCACCCCCACACCCGCGCGGTGAGGGGGTGGCGCTCACCGAAGTCGGTGACCGCGGCGATGATCCGGCCCTGCCGGGCCTCGAACGCCGCCAGTCGATCGACCTGGGTGGCCGGCACGGTTACCCGAACAGGGCAGGCAGGGTCCCTTCCCACACCTCGCGCAGCTCGGTCATGGGGATCGAGAACAGGCCCTGGATCTCGACGGAGTCGGATCCCTCGTCGACGACGCCGATGCGCACCCACGGCATGTTGCGTGCGGTGCACATGCCCGTGAAGCGCGATTCCTCGGTGCGCGGCACGGCCACGAGCACGCGGCCGGCAGATTCGGAGAACAACGTCACGAACGGATCGGCGCCCTCGGGGAGCAGCACGCGGCAGCCGGTCTCGCCCGCGAGTGCGGCCTCGACGACGGCCTGCGCGAGACCACCCTCGGACAGGTCGTGTGCGGCGGAGATCAGGCCGTCGCGCGAACCGGCGGTGAGGATCTCCGACAGCAGCCGCTCACGGTCGAGATCGACCTTCGGCGGGACACCACCGAGGTGGTCGTGTTCGACCTGCGCCCAGATGGAGCCGTCGAACTCGTCGCGGGTCTCGCCGAGCAGGATCAGCGTCTCGCCCGGCTCGAGGCCGACGCCGGTGGGGATGCGACGGTGCACATCGTCGATCACACCGAGCACCGCGACGACCGGGGTCGGCAGGATCGCGGTGGCGCCGGTCTGGTTGTAGAAGCTGACGTTGCCACCGGTGACGGGGATGCCGAGCTTCGCGCAGCCGTCCGCGAGGCCGCGCACGGCCTGCTGGAACTGCCACATCACGCCGGGGTCCTCGGGCGAACCGAAGTTCAGGCAGTTCGAGACGGCCTTCGGCGTCGAACCGGTGACGGCGACGTTGCGGTAGGCCTCGGCGAGGGCGAGCTGGGCGCCCGTGTACGGATCGAGCTGCGTGTAGCGGCCCGAAGCGTCGGTCGCGAGCGCGATGCCGCGGCCGGTCTCCTCGTCGATACGGACCACACCGGCGTCGGCGTTCTCGGCGAGCACCGTGTTGCCGCGCACGTAGCGGTCGTACTGCTCGGTGATCCACTTGCGGCTGCACAGCGCCGGCGACGCGAGCATCTTCAGCAGCGTCTCGCGCAGCTCGTCGGCGGTCTCCGGACGCTTCAGGCCGGCGGTGGTGTTCGCGATCAGCTCGTCCTGCGAGGCCGGGCGCTCGACGGGGCGCTCGTAGACCGGGCCCTCGTGCGCGACCGTGCGCGGCGGCACGTCGACGACGGTCTCGCCGTGCCAGTCGATGACGAGGCGGTCGCCGTCGGTGACCTCACCGATGACGGTGGCCAGGACGTCCCACTTCTTGCAGACGTCCATGAAGGCGTCGACGTTGTCGGGCGTGACGACCGCGCACATGCGTTCCTGCGACTCCGAGGACAGCACCTCGGCCGGGGTCATGCCCTTCGCGCGCGTCGGGACACGCTCGAGGTTGATGTGCATGCCACCGTCGCCGGCGGCGGCGAGCTCGGAGGTCGCGCAGGACAGACCGGCACCGCCGAGGTCCTGGATGCCGACGACGAGCTTCTCGCGGTAGAGGTCGAGGCAGCACTCGATGAGCACCTTCTCGGTGAAGGGGTCGCCCACCTGCACGCTCGGGAGCTTCTTGGGACGGCCGCCGGCGCTGTCGTCGAAGGTCTCGGAGGCGAGGACGGATACGCCGCCGATGCCGTCGAGGCCGGTGCGGGCACCGAACAGGATGACCTTGTTGCCCGTGCCGGAAGCGTGGGCGAGGTGCAGGTCCTCCACGCGCATCGCACCCGCGCACAGCGCGTTCACGAGCGGGTTGCCCTGGTAGGAGGCGTCGAAGACGGTCTCGCCACCGACGTTGGGCAGGCCCAGGGAGTTGCCGTAGCCGCCGACACCGCGCACGACACCGTCGACGACGCGACGGGTGTCGGGGTGATCGGCGGCGCCGAAGCGGAGCTGGTCCATCACGGCGATCGGGCGGGCGCCCATGGCCATGATGTCGCGGACGATGCCGCCCACGCCGGTCGCGGCGCCCTGGTACGGCTCGATGTAGGACGGGTGGTTGTGCGACTCGACCTTGAAGGTGACGGCCCAGCCGTCGCCGATGTCGACGACGCCGGCGTTCTCACCGATGCCCGCGAGCATCGACTCACGCATCTCGTCGGTGGTGGTCTCGCCGAAATAGCGCAGGTGCACCTTCGACGACTTGTACGAGCAGTGCTCGGACCACATCACCGAGTACATGGCGAGTTCGGCGTCGGTGGGGCGACGGCCCAGGATCTCCTTGATCCGGGTGTACTCGTCTTCCTTCAGACCCAGCTCCCGATAGGGCTGAGCGGCGTCGGGGGTTTCGGCGGCGTGGGAGACGGTATCCACGTGCGGTGACACTGGGCGTCGGGTCCCTTCACTCTGGGATCGAAAACGGCAGGCCGGGCGGGAACTGCCGCGGATCAGTCTATCGTTGTGCAGGCGCGACGGGGTTCACCGGTGCGGGCACGAACCCCGACGGTGTGACGGCCACCTCGGTGCCCAGCGCATCGAGGGTGACGGTGCCCGAGTGCTCCCCGTCGAATCGGTACCACCCGTCGACGAGCGTGAAGGTCGCGATCACCGGCGGTCCGCCGAGATCGACGATCCAGTACTGCGGGACGCCGGCCTCCGCGTATTCGGAGAACTTCGTGACGCGGTCGGTGCGGGCCGTGCCGTCGACGGTGACCTCCACGACCAGCTTCACCTCGGAGATCGGCGCCCGATCGGGATCGGCGTCGACGAGGGAGCGTCCCACGACGATCACGTCGGGGCACCGCACCGTCAGCGGCTTCTCCGCGACCAGCACCTCGACGCCTCCGAGCGCGCACCATTCGTCGGGCAGCTTCTCGTCGAGGAGCAACGCCAGGGTCACCGCGGCATGATCGTGCGCCGCCCCCGGCGCGGGCGCGGCGAGGAGCACGCCCTCGCACACCTCCACATGGTGCCCGTCGGATTCGGGCAGGGCCGCCCACTCGTCGAGGGACAGCAGATGATCGGGGTAGGACGGGACGTCCACTGCATTCCCCCGTTCTCTCCGACCGGACACGACCGTCTTCAGTGTGTCACCGGCGGGTGCTTCGGGGCGGGCGAACGCGGTCACGATGCCGGGGTCAGGAAAGCGGTCAGGGCCTGCGCATAGCTCGCCACGTCGTCCGCGCCCATGAACTCGCGCGCCGAGTGCATGGCGAGCTGCGGGGCGCCGACGTCGACGGTCGTGATGCCGGTCCTCGACGCGGTGATCGGGCCGATCGTCGAGCCGCACGGCAGGTCGGCGCGGTGCACGTACCGCTGCAGCGGGACCCCCGCCTGCTCGCAGGCCAGCACGAAGGCTCCGGCGCCGGTCGCGTCGCTCGCGTAGCGCAGGTTCTGGTTCACCTTCAGGACCGGTCCGCCGTTGACCGCGATGCGGTGGGCGGGTTCGTGCCGCTCGGGGTAGTTGGGGTGCGTGGCGTGCGCCATGTCGCCGGACGCGACGATCGAGCCGGCGCGGGCGCGGAGGAACTCCTCCCGGCCGCCACCCCGGAGCAGGACGATCCGTTCGAGGACGGTGTCGAGCAGTTCCGAGAAGGCGCCGCGGTCGGACATGCTGCCGACCTCCTCATGGTCGAACAGGGCGAGGAGCGGCATCGGGCCACCGTGCGCTGCGACGTGTTCCGCGGCGGCGAGAAGGGCGTGCAGTCCGGCGTAGCAGGTGCCCTGGTTGTCGAGACGCGGTGCGCTGACCAGGTCGCGGCCCGGCCCGACGACCGCGCTCGGTGCGAGGTCGTGGGTCATCAGTTCCCAGCCGAGCACCGCGCCCGGGTCGATTCCGTGCTGCTCGGCGACCCACGCGATGAACGAGCGCGGTTCGGTGCCGACTCCCCAGACGCCGTTGACGTGGCGCTGCGGATCGAGCTGGACGCCCTTGCGGTCCTCGGACAGGTGGATGGCGAGCTGCGGGACACGCAGGACCGGCGCGTCGACTCGGACGAGGACGTCCTCGGTCGTCTCCGCCGCGCGCACGGTGAAGCGGCCGGAGATGCCGAGGTCGCGGTCGAGCCACGAGTTGAGCCACGCACCGCCGTACGGTTCGAGTCCCACCACCCGCCAGCCCGCCGATGTGAGGTCGGGATGCTGTTTGACGCGCAGGTTGGGGCTGTCGGTGTGCCCGCCGACGATGCGGAAGGGTGCGGCCGGATCGTCGGCGACACCCTCGGTGCTCCATGCGATCAGCGACCCGCCGCGTATCAGGAAGAAACGTCCCGGTTCGGAGGGCCAGGCCTGCTGCTCGTGCAGTTCGACGAAGCCCGCCTCGGTCAGCGCCGCGGCGACGGTGGCGCAGACGTGGAACGGCGACGGCGACAGGTCGACGAAATTACAGAGACCCCGAGCATCGGCACGCGTGGAAGACATGCCTGCATCTTCGCATCACGGACAGCGGGAGCGCCGACCGAAAGCGCCGGCCCGCTCTCCTCGTACCGAGTGTCAGTGCCCCTCGGCGACGCAGAACAGGTTGCCCTCGGGGTCGGCGAGCGTCACCCAGCGGAAGTCGTCGCCCATGTCCTCGCGGTGGACCTCCTTCGCGCCGGCCTGCACGAAGCGCTCGACCTCGGCGTCGAGGTCGGGGGCGGCGAGGTCGAGGTGCACGCGGTTCTTCCCGGGTGTCGGATCGGACACCTTCTGGAAGCCCAGCCTGATGCCCTGTGGCAGGGCGACGATGAAGAACCAGCCGTCGTTCTCCTGCTCGATGCGGCCGCCCGTACGCCCGGCCCACCATCTCGCGATCGGAGCCGGATCGGTCGTGTCGAAGGTGATCATCGCAATGGTCGCTGTCATGGCGCGACGGTACCGCCGGGGACCGACACGCAACGCCCGTCGACGGACAGGCCCGATTTGGGTAGTCCTACTCAGGACAGGACGATTCGGCTCCGGCAGACTGATCCGCGATGTCGCGCATGGGGGATGACGACGACATCGCGCCCGGGACTTGATCGGGGGGTCGAGCTCCGGGTTGTAGGGACGAGGGATTCCGCAGCCGATCGGGACGGTGGCGGGGTCCCTCGTTCCGTCTCTCCTGTTCCGGAACTTCGGTTCGAAGGATTCCTCGAGCCCGCCGGAACGAGCGACGCCCCCACGACCCGGGAGGGTCGATGGGGGCTTCGCCGGAAAATTCCGGTCAGGCGGTCACGCGTTGACGACCGCGTCCAGCACGCTGTAGAACATGCCGAGTCCGTCATCGCTGGGGCCGGTGAGCGCCTCGGTGGCGTGCTCGGGGTGCGGCATGAGACCGACGACCCGGCCGTTCGCCGACGAGATGCCGGCGATGCCGCGCTGCGAACCGTTCGGGTTGTCGCCCGCGAAGCGGAACACCACGCGACCTTCACCCTCGAGCTCGTCGAGCACCTTCTCCGATGCCTGGTAGCGGCCCTCACCCGACTTGAGCGGGATGAGGATCTCGGCGCCGGCCTCGTAGCGCGAGGTCCACGCGGTGGTGTTCGACTCGACCTTCAGCCACTCGTCGCGGCAGACGAAGTGCAGACCGGCGTTGCGGGTGAGCGCGCCGGGCAGCAGACCCGCCTCGCACAGCACCTGGAAGCCGTTGCAGATGCCGAGGACGGGCATGCCCTTCTGCGCGGCCTCGACGACCTTGCCCATCACCGGTGCGAACCGTGCGATGGCACCGCAGCGCAGGTAGTCGCCGTAGGAGAAGCCGCCGGGCACGATCACCGCGTCGACCCCCTTGAGATCGGCGTCCCCGTGCCACAGGCTCACGGCCTCACCACCGGCGAGCTTCACCGCGCGGGAGGCGTCGACGTCGTCGAGCGTGCCCGGGAAGGTGATGACTCCGATGCGTGCGCTCATGCGTCACCGTCGATCCGCCGGATGGCCCAGTCCTCGATCACCGTGTTGGCGAGCAACGACTCGGCGATCTTCTCGAGCTCCTCGTCGCCGACGCTGCCGTCGACTTCGAGCTCGAAACGCTTACCCTGACGGACGTCGGTCACGCCCGCGAAGCCCAGCCGCGACAGCGCCCCGGTGATGGCCTGACCCTGGGGGTCGAGAATCTCGGCTTTGGGCATGACTTCGACGACGACACGCGCCACGTGCTGCTCCTCGGTAGTAGTGCTGGCGCCCGGGGACGGACACCGGACATCCAGCAGTTTACCGGCCGTGGCCACCGGGAAGGGCATCGGCCGAGGTCCCGCTCGTGCGAGACCCGTCACCCCCGTTCAACGCCGCTCGGCAACAACGAGTTCGCGCACGCGGGGCGCGACCTCACCGGCGAAACGTTCGAGGTCGGACCGCGACCCGTCCGCGGTCTCCGCGAAGGTGCCGGAGATGTTGTAGAGCCGGCGGATCGCGGCGGGGTCACGCCCGGCACGGGGCGCGCCCTCGTCGACGCGAGCGCTCATCTCCCCCAGCTTCTCGGGCCCGGCGGCGAACGAACTCGGCAGCCATCCGCCGGCGAAGCGGCCGGTGACGTCGAGCATCCGCTTGCCGTAGGCGCCGAGCCAGATGCCGAGAGCGTGCGCGGGGAACGGGCCCCGCTTCGCGCCGGTCAGCCGGTAGTACGTGCCGTCGATCCCGGCCGCGCCCTTCTCGTCCGACCACAGAGCACGGATCACCTCGATCGCCTCGATCAGTGCGTCGACCGCTTCGCCGGGGCTGCGATGCGGTCCAGGCGCTCTCCGACACCACGGCGAGGTCGACGACGCCCACCGGATCGGCAGCGGACGGCGTGAGGAAGATGCCGAAGCGGAGTTCCTGTCCGTGAGTCGGTCATCGGGCTCCTCCCGACGGCATACTCGACGACATGCAACTGACCCATTTCGGCCATTCCTGCATCCTCGTCGAACACCTCGGCGCGAAGCTCCTTTTCGACCCCGGAAATTTCTCCCACGGGTTCGAGGGCATCACCGGACTCGACGCGATCCTCGTGACCCACCAGCATCCCGACCACGCCGATACCACCCGGCTGCCCGCGCTCCTCGAGGCCAACCCCGGAGCGCAGTTGTTCTCCGACCCGCAGTCGGCGAACCTGCTCGACGGCGACTGGACCGCGGTGCGTCCCGGCGACTCCTTCTCGGTGGGTTCGCTGACCGTACGCGGCACCGGCGGACGGCACGCGGTGATCCACCCCGACATGCCCGTCATCGACAACACGGCCTTCCTCGTGGGCGACGACGAGAATCCGTCGCGGCTGCTGCACCCCGGCGACTCGCTGTACATCCCGCACGAGCGCGTCGACGTGCTGGCCCTGCCGTCGACCGCGCCGTGGCTCAAGATCTGGGAGGCGATCGACTACCTGCGCGCGGTGAATCCGCGGGTCGCCGTGCCGATCCACCAGGGCATCGTCAACGACAACGGTCGCGGCATCTTCTACGGCCGGTACAGCGAGATGGCGCCGGAGGGCACCGAATTCCGCGTGCTGCCGCACGAAGACGGCGTCGAGGTCTGACGCTGCGGAGCGCGAAACGGTCGTCGGCGCGGGATGTTTCGCGCTCCTACGACCGTTTTGCGCTCTGCTGTCCCAGTCGACGCCAACGGGAGGTTCAGCGGGCGGCGGCGCGACCCGCCGCCCGGCCCGAGAAGATGCATCCGCCGAGGAAGGTGCCCTCGAGCGACCGGTAGCCGTGGACGCCGCCACCACCGAAGCCGGCGACCTCACCGGCGGCGAAGAGGCCGTCGAAGACCGACCCGTCCGACCGCAGGACGCGCGACGACAGGTCGGTCTCGAGCCCGCCGAGCGTCTTGCGGGTGAGCAGGTGCAACTTGACCGCGATGAGCGGTCCGGCCTTGGGGTCGAGGATCCGGTGCGGCGCCGCGATGCGGACGACGCGGTCGGGTACGTAGGCCCGCGCCGAGCGCACCGCCGCGACCTGCAGGTCTTTGGTGTACTTGTTGTCCATCTCGCGGTCCCGGGCCTCGACCACCGAACGCACCTGCTCGTAGTCGAGCGGCGCCTCGGGGGTGAGTTCGTTCATGCCCGCCACGAGATCGGCGAGCGTGTCGCGGACGACGAAGTCGACACCGCGCTCCTTGAAGGCCTCGACCGGTCCGGGGGCACCCGACCTGACCCGCTGCAGCAGCAGGCGGAGGCTGCGCCCGGTGAGGTCGGGATTCTGCTCGGAGCCGGAGAGCCCGAACTCCTTCTCGATGATCTTCTGGTCGAGCACGAACCAGGTGTGGTCGTAACCCGTGCTCACGATGTACTCGAGGGTGCCGAGCGTGTCGAAGCCGGGGAACAACGGCACCGGCAACCGCTTGCCGGTGGCGTCGAGCCACAGCGACGACGGGCCGGGCAGGATGCGGATGCCGTGATCGGGCCACACCGGGTCGTAGTTGGTGATGCCCTCGGTGTAGTGCCACATGCGGTCGCGGTTGACGATGTTCCCGCCGGCCTTCTCGGTGATCTCGAGCATCCGGCCGTCGACGTGCGCGGGCACACCGCTGAGCATATGCTTCGGCGGCTCCCCCATCCGCTTCGGCCAGTTCTTCTTCACGAGGTCGTAGTTGCCGCCGATCCCGCCGGAGGTGACGATCACGGCTCCGGCGGAGAACTCGAAGTCCCCGACGACGGTGCGGGAGGACGCCACGCCGCGCGCCGCGTCGGTGGGCTCGAGGATCGCTCCGCGCACACCGGTGGCGGCGCCGTCGGTGACGACGAGTTCGTCGACCCGGTGGCGGTGCTTCAGCGTGACGAGACCGCGTTCGACGCCTTCGCAGAGCTTGCGCTCGAAGATCTCGACGAGGCCCGGACCGGTACCCCAGGTGATGTGGAATCGCGGGACCGAGTTGCCGTGCCCTGCAGCGTCGTATCCGCCGCGTTCGGCCCAGTTGACCATCGGGAAGATCTTCAGCCCGCGCTGCTCGAGCCAGGCGTGCTTCCCCCCCGCGGCGAACTCGACGTAGGCCTGGGCCCAGCGCCGCGGCCAGCGGTCCTCGATCTCGCGGTCGAAGCCGGCGGTCCCCATCCAGTCCTGCAAGGCGAGTTCGTAGGAATCCTTGATCCCGAGTCGTCGCTGTTCGGGACTGTCGACGAAGAACAACCCACCGAACGACCAGAAGGCCTGCCCACCAATGTTGTTCGAGTTCTCCTGATCGACCAGCAGAACCTTGCGACCGGCGTCGATCAGTTCACCGACCGCCACGAGCCCCGCGAGTCCCGCCCCCACCACGATCACGTCAGCATCCATGGCCGCCAACATTACCGAGCGGATGCGGCGACCGGGAGCACCGGCGGGCCAGGCGGGATCACGCCACGCGGCTGTTCGACGGACGCGGCCGCCAGGCGTGGACGGTCGGTTCGGCACCGTGGTGCAGCGCGAGGTCGACGGCGTCGAGGATCGCCTGCCGGGGTCCGGACTCGGCGAGCCGGGGAGCGGCGATCGCCAGACGCAGCAGCTCCCCGCGCCGCGCCGTCCGCGACGCGCCCATCACCATCGCGCGGCAGCGCCACACGTCCGACCCCGCACCGTCACCGAGCGCGTACAGCCGCGTCTTCGTCACGGTGCCCGCCACCAGATCGTGGATCCCCGCGTTGTCCGCCATCATCCGGAAACCGACCTGCGGAAGTGCTGTCACTGCGCCCGGCGACGCGCGCCATCGCGGTGGTGCGAACAGCCGGGTGCGCAGTCCGGTCTCCTCGAGCACACGGTCGGCGGCGAGCAGGCGCAACCGTGCTTCGTGCTCGGGCAGCGTCGCGAACTCGGCGCGACGTCGCTTCGTCGCCGCCTGGTCGTAACCGTGCAGCACGATCGCGTCGCCGCCCTCGCGTCGCTCGAGCAGCCACTCCTGCGTCGCCGGATCCCGCACGAGGCGGTAGTGGTCTTTCAGGCGGGGTGCGACGAACAGCGACAACGGCACTCCACGCGCGTCCGTCTCACGGGCGAAGGCGTCCACGAGGTCGCGCGTGACGTCCCGGATCCCCGACACCGACACGATCATCCGTCCGCTCATGCCCCCGAGCCTGCTGCACTCGGGTGAACGGCGTCCTGCCCGACCGGGAAGTCCGGATGAAGACTCGGGCCGGCGATCCGCATCCCGTTCATCGGGACAGTGTCGACGGCCACACGGAGCCGGGCATACCGTCCGGGCGTGGCAGTCCCGAACCAGACCTATACGCACCTTCTCTCCCCCGGCACCATCGGGCCGATCACCCTGGACAACCGCGTGGTGATGCCCGCCATGGACATGAACCTCTGCGAGGACGGGGAGATCGAGCAGGGCGACATCGATCATTTCGTCGCCCGCGCGGCCGGAGGCACCGGGCTGATCGTCACCGGATGCTGCGCGGTCGCCTATCCGGCGGGATGCACCAGCACGAAGGAACCCGGCCTGTCCGAGGACCGGTTCATCCCCGGCCTCCGCGCACTGACCGACGCCGTCCACGAGGCCGGCAGCAAACTGTGCGTGCAGATGGTGCACCACGGCAAGGTCGCCCGTATCGACACCCTGCAGGGCCGGCCGCAGCTCGTGCCGAGCATCCCGAAGCCGCCGAGCGACATGAGCGCCATGGCCGACTGCACGCCCGCGGAACTGCAGCGCATGGCATCGATCCAGGGTGGCGCGCAGGCCACCTACAACGAGGCCTCCGAGAGCGACATCGAATGGTTGATCCGGATGTTCGCCGAGGCCGCGGGCCGGGTCGCCGCCGCCGGAGCGGACGCCGTCGAGATCCACGCCGCCCACAACTACGTGCTCGGCGCCTTCCTCAGCCGCTACACGAACCAGCGCACCGACGGATACGGCGGGTCGCTGGAGAACCGGGCCCGGCTGACCTGCGAGGTGATCCGCGCGGTCAAGGCCGAGGTCGGCGACCGCCTCGCCGTCATCGTGCGGCTGGCAGGGCAGGAATACGGTGAGACGGACGGCCTGACCGTCGAGGAATCCGCTGCTGCCGCAGTGCTGTTCGAGCAGGCCGGTGCCGATGCACTCCACGTCACTGGCACCGCGCTGAACGCGTTCGCGAATTTCACCGACGGCCCGTTGCCGGACAAGGTCGGCTACTACACCCACAACGCGGCGGTCATCAAGCGTGCGGTGTCGATCCCCGTCATCACCGTCGGCCGCATGCTGCCGGAGGTCGGCGAGCGAATGATCGCCGAGGGCGTCACCGACTTCGTCGCGATGGGACGTCAGTTGCTGGCCGATCCCGCGCTCGTCGCCAAGCTCAAGCAGGGACGCAGCGAACAGATCCGCCCGTGCATCAACTGCTATGTGTGCGTGCAGGAGAACTTCTGGGATGCCACGCCCATCTGTGCGGTCAATCCGGCGCTGGGCAACGAGACACTCGTGCCGTTCGTCCGCACTGCGGCGCCGAAGCACGTCGTCGTGGTGGGTGCCGGGCCGGGCGGCCTCGAGACTGCGCGGGTCGCCACCGAGCGCGGGCACCGCGTCACCGTCCTGGACAAGACCGACCGGCTGGGCGGGACCCTGTGGTTCTCGACCCTCACCCCCCCCGACAACGAGCGGCTGCTGAAATGGCTGACGGCCGAGGTCCCCCGCCTCGGCATCGACGTGCGGCTCGGCGCCGAGGCCACCTCCGCATCGATCCGCGCCCTGAAGCCGGACGTGGTGGTCGTCGCGACGGGCGCCGTGCGGGAACGTCCCACCGTGCCGGGCGGGGACCTGCCGCACGTGCACACCGGCGACAGCATGCGTGCGCTCATGACGGGTGCGGGCGACGTCTCCGATCAGTCCCCGGTGCTGCGGGTGATGGGCCGGGTGGGCAGGCTCGCCGGTATCACCACGAGCCCTCGGAGGATCCGTGATCTGAGCCGGCGGTTCCTGCGTTTCCTGCCGATGGCGAAGGACGTCGTCGTGATCGGCGGGTCGCTCGTCGGGCTCGAACTCGCGGAGTTCATGGCCGAGCGGGGAAGCCGGGTGACGCTGCTCGCCGAGGGGAAGCAGCTCGGGGTGCCGATGGCGATGCCGCGCCGGTGGACCGCCGTCAAGCACGCGCGCGAGGTCGGCCTCGAGGTGCATCGTGGTGCGACGGTTCAGCGCATCACCCCGAAGACGGTGGAGTTCACCGTGGGTGGCGAGACGAAATCGGTACGCGCCCGCATGGTCGTGGTCGCGTCCGGTGTGTCGGCGGCAGCACCGCTCGCCGACGAACTGGCCGGCTCGGACATCGATGTCCGCGTCGTCGGGGACGCGGGTCGGGTCGACTACATCGAGGGCGCCATCCACAGTGCCTGGAAGGTCGCGACCGAACTCTGAAAACAGGCAGGTGACGACCGATCTGTGAAACAGCGGGTGGCGGCCGGCTCGCGCACTCACGAACCGGTCGCCACCCGTCGGATCAGGCTTCCCGGTCACCCGGCGCCGCGAACCTGTCGCGGTGCACGGCCTCCTCGAGCTGGCGCCCCTTGCGCCAGCCGAACCGTTCGAGGTCGGGTATCTCCTGGAGCCGCGTGACCGGCCCGACACACAGCCACGCGATGGGACGCACGGGTGCGCTCACTCCGACGAAGTCGGCGAGGAAGTCCTCCTCGTAGAACGACACCCATCCCACGCCGAGACCCTCGGCGGTCGCGGCGAGCCACAGGTTCTGGATCGCCAGCACGGCCGAGAACAGGCCGGATTCGTCGATGGTGTGACGGCCGAGGATGTGCTTGCCGCCGCGTTCGGGGTCGTAGGTGACGACGACGCCGGTCCCCGATTCGACGATGCCTTCGATCTTGATGGGGTCGAAGGTGCTCTTCCGGTCCTCGGGGAGCGAGTCGGCGAACGCCTGCCGGCAACCGGCGACGTGCTCGGCGAACTCCTTCAGCCGCTGTTCGTCCTGTACGACGACGAAGTCCCAGGGCTGGGTGTTGCCGACACTGGGTGCGTGATGGGCGGCCCGCAGGATGCGCATCAGCGTGTCCTCGTCGAGCCGTTCCCCGCTGAATTCTGCACGGACGTCGCGACGCATGCGGATGATGTCGTACAGCGCGTCCCGCGCTTCTGTGCCGAACATGTCAGGCCGGCAGGATCTCTTCGAGGGCGTCGAGGATCTCGGGCGCATCCGGTTCCGTGCGGGGACGGAAGCGCGCGGCGACCGTGCCGTCGGGAGCGATGAGGAACTTCTCGAAGTTCCACTGGATGTCGCCGGCCTCGCCGGAGGCATCCGGGTGCTTGGTGAGCTCGGCGTAGAGCGGATGCCGGTTCTCGCCGTTGACCTCGATCTTCTCGAGCAGCGGGAAGGTCACGCCGTAGGTGGCGGAGCAGAACTCCTGGATCTCCTCCGGCGTTCCGGGCTCCTGACCCATGAACTGATTGCACGGCACGCCCACGACGAACAGTCCGCGGTCGCGGTATTCCTGCGCGAGCTTCTCGAGTGCCGTGTACTGCGGGGTCAGGCCGCACTTGGACGCGACGTTCACGACGAGTACCGCGTGGCCCTCGTACGAGCCGAGATTCGTGGGTTCACCCGAGAGGGTGTTGATCGGGATGTCCTGGAGAGGCGTGGTCATGCATCCAAACTATCGTGTGCCCGATCACTCCCCCGAACATCGGCGTGCTACATCTTCTCCCCCGGCAGCGCGGCGGCCTGTCTCACCCACTTCCGGACCTTCTCCTCGTCGAGGTCCTCGAGCCGGCGGATGTCGTGATAACGCCGCCGGCGCGTAGTCGCTACAGAAATAGCTGTCCGCTACGGAAAATTTCCGTAGCGGCCAGCCATTGTCATAGCGGATGCCGGATCAGACGGACACCTTCTCCAGCTTCGCCGGTTCGCGCTCGGGAGCGGGCTCGTGATCGTCGACCATCATGCTTTCGTCGAACGGCAGCCGTCCGCTGAGCACCTCGTCGACGCGGTCACGGTCCACCGACTTGGTCCACGTGCCGATGAGCAGGGTCGCGATGGCGTTGCCGGAGAAGTTGGTGACGGCACGCGCCTCGGACATGAACCGGTCGACACCGACGATCAGGCCGACACCGTCGAGCAGGTCGGGGCGGTGGCTCTGCAGACCGCCGGCCAGCGTCGCCAGACCGGCACCGGTGACCCCGGCCGCACCCTTCGAGGCGACGATCATGAACAGCAGGAGCGAGATCTGCTCACCCATGTTCAGGGGACTGCCCATCGCGTCGGACACGAACAGGGCGGCCATCGTCAGGTAGATCGCGGTGCCGTCCAGGTTGAACGAGTAACCGGTGGGCACGACCACGCCGACGGTGGTGCGCTGGACACCGAGGTGCTCCATCTTGGCGATCAGACGCGGCAGCGCGGACTCCGACGACGACGTCGCGAAGATGAGGAGGTACTCGCGGGCGAGGTACTTCACGAGCTTGAACACCGAGACACCGGAGACCGCTCGCAGCAACGATCCGAGAACACCGAAGACGAACACGACGCACGTGAGGTAGAAGGCGATCATCAGAACACCGAGCTGCAGGACCGCGCTCAGACCGGTCTGGCCGACGACGTTGGCGATGGCACCGAAGGCACCGATCGGGGCGAGCCACAGGATCATCGTCAGGATGCGGAAGACCAGCTTCTGCAGGTGGCCGATGCCCCGCAGGATCGGTTCACCCGACTTGCCGATGCCCTGGATGGCGAAGCCGACGAGCAGCGCCACGAACAGGGTCTGCAGGACGCTGCCCTCGGTCAGTGCGGACAACAGGGAGGTGGGGATGATCGACGCGATGAAGTCGACGGTGCCGCCGGCGGCATGCGCCTTCTCGGCGAGTTCGGCACCCGAGCCGGCGTTGGCCGGATCGAGGGTGAGCCCCGAGCCCGGGTCGAGCAGGTTGCCCACACCCAGGCCGATTGCGAGGGCCACGGTCGACATGCCCACGAAGTAGATCAGCGCGAGTCCACCGATCCGGCCGACGCTCGCCGCTGCCCGGACCGACCCGATGCCGAGCACGATGGTGCAGAAGATCACCGGGCTGATCATCATCTTGATCAGGTCGACGAACATGGTGCCGAGGACACCGAGCGACTTGCCCGTCTCGGGGGCCAGCCATCCGACGGCGATACCGGCGACGACGGCGATGATGACGCCGATGTACAGCCAGTGGGTACGGTCGCGGCGTTTCTCGCCCCGCACGGTTGTGGTGCTCATGGAGTGCCCTTCGATCATGCGCGGGCTCGTCGCGCGATGTTCACGGATAACGGGATGCGGTGACGCACCGGCGAGGACTCGGGAATCGACCGTGGTTCGGTCGGGTACTACGGGACCCTGGTAGGGGCCGCTCCGCGCCCGGGTGGTGACCGGCATCACGTCCACATAAGGACATGGTGGTGGCCGGGTCGCCGCGGGAGAAGTTTGTGTACATAGTGTTCACGGGAGGTGAGCGGTGAACCGTCGCCAGGCGAGACCGCCGATGAGCGTGGCGGGCCAGCTGCTCATCCTCCAGCTGGTGGTGTTCACGGTGATAGCGATCGTGGCGGGTGCGCTCATCGTCGTCGACGAACGCCGCGACGCCGACGAGGCCACGCGCCGCACCGTGACGGATATCGCAGTGACAGCCGCGCTCTTCCCGGAGGTCGCGGACGGGTTGCTCTCCCCCGATCCGACCGCAGCGCTCCAGCCCCGCGCCGAGCAGATCCGCGAGGCGACAGGGGTGGACTTCGTCGTCGTCGTGGACCCCGAGGGCATCCGCGTGACACATCCGGTGCCGGAGCAGATCGGGTTGCCGTACACGGGCCACACCGATGAGGCCCGTTCGGGCACGCCGTTCACCGAGACGTACACGGGCAGCCTCGGATCGTCGATCCGCACCATCGCGCCGGTCTACGACGACGGCACGCTCGTCGGATTCGTGTCGGTCGGGGTGACACGGGAGAGGATCGCCGAGAACTTCGTGCGGAGCCTTCCGGGCATCGTCGGCCTGGTGGCGGCCGGGCTCGTGGTCACCGCGGCGGGCGGATACCTGATCGCGCGGCGCCTGCGCCGTCAGACCCTCGGGCTCGATCCCGACCAGCTGCGGCGCATGTACGAACACCACGACGCCGTCCTGCACTCGATCGGCGAAGGGCTGCTGGTGTTCGGTGGAGCACCCGGCGCCTCACCGCAGGTCGACGTCGTCAACGACGAGGCACGCCGCCTGCTCGGCCTTCCCCCGACCGGGCCGGTCCCCTTCGACGCCCTGCCCGAGACACTGCGCGAACTCGCAACCACCGGCGAGGCACGCGACGAGGTGCACCTGACGCGCGACCGCACCCTCGTCGTCAACAGCGACGCGGTGAACTGGAACGAGCGCCGCATCGGCACCGTCGTCACCCTCCGCGACCACACCGAGTTGCGCGGTGTCCTCGGTGAACTCGACTCGGTCCGCGGATTCGCCGAGTCGCTGCGGGCGCAGGCCCACGAGTCGGCGAACCGTCTGCACACCATCGTCACGATGGTCGAACTCGGCCGGACGGAGGACGCGGTCGCGTTCGCGACGCAGGAACTGGCGGTCTCCCAGCACCTGATCGACAGGTTGACAAGTGCCATCCACGAGCCGGCGCTGTCGGCGTTGCTGCTCGGCAAGATCGACGAGGCGGCCGAGCGAGGTGTGGAACTGACCGTCACCGACGACACGGAACTGGGCCCGGTTCCGTCCATCCCGGCGCGCGATATCGTCACCCTCGTCGGGAATCTCATCGACAACGCCATCGACGCCTCCCATGCGTCGGACGACCCATGGGTGGAGGTGACTGTGCGTCGGGACGATTCGTCGATGATCGTCGAGGTCGCCGACAGCGGGCCGGGGATGTCGCCGGAGGTGCTGGCCCAGGCCATGCAGCGCGGCTACTCAACCAAGTCCGAGCAGCGCGGCCTCGGACTCGCACTCGTCGCCCAGGTCGTGGCGCGTCACGGGGGAACTCTGCGCACCGAACCGTCGCTGGGTTCGATGATCGTCGCCGTGATCCCCTTGGAGAGCCGGTCGTGATCCGGGTGCTCGTCGTCGAGGACGAACCGCTCATCGCCGAGGCCCACCGCGAATACGTCGGGAGGGTGGACGGGTTCGAGGTGGTAGGTGTCGCGCACACGGGTAGCGACGCCGTGCGGGCGGTCGCGTCGGCTGCGCGGGTGGGCACACCGGTGGATCTGGTGCTGCTCGACATCGGGCTCCCCGACACGAGCGGCCTCGAAGTGGCTGCACGCCTGAGCGCCGGTCGTCCGAGTCCCGACATCATCGCCGTCACGTCGAACCGCGATCTGGAGGTCGTGCGGACGGCGGTCGCGCGGGGTGTGGTGCTGTATCTGCTCAAGCCGTTCACCTTCGCGGCACTGCAGGACAAGCTCGAACAGTACGTGGCCTACCGCTCGGCGTTGCGCGACGCCGAGACCGCGGCGGGCCAGCACGATATCGATCGCGCCATGTCGGCTCTGCGCACGAGCAGTTCCCGTCCGTCCACACCCAAGGGCATCTCCCCCGACACGCTGTCGAAGATCACCGATTTCCTTCATCACGCCGACGGGCCGCGAACCGCTGCGGAAGTCGGATCGGCCGTGGGGGTCTCACGCGTGACCGCGTGGCGTTACCTCGAACGGCTCGCCGACGACGGAGCCGCGACCCGCATCACCGAGTACGGCCGCGCCGGCCGGCCCCAGGTCCGGTACGAACTGCGCAGGTGAGCGGTCTGCTATCGGCTACACAGTTCGTCATTCGCGTCGGCAATTGCTGCGGCGAATAGCGAGAACGCGAGCGGATACCGAGCTCAGCCCGCAGCGGTCTCCGCGCGGCAGGCGCCCGACGTCTCGAGCACCCACGCGAACTCGAACGCGACCTCGCGCCACTTCTCGTACCGGCCCGACACACCGCCGTGTCCCGCGCTCATCTCCGTCTTGAGCAGCAACGGCGCATCGCCGGTCTTCGTCGCGCGCAGCTTGGCGACCCACTTGGCGGGTTCGACGTAGAGCACGCGCGTGTCGTTGATGCTGGTGATCGCGAGGATCGCCGGGTAATCCTTGGCCTCGACGTTCTCGTAGGGGCTGTACGAGCGCATGTACTCGTACACCTCTGGGTTCTCGAGCGGGTTGCCCCACTCGTCCCATTCGATCACCGTGAGCGGCAAGGACGGATCGAGGATCGACGTGAGCGGGTCGACGAACGGGACGTTCGCGAGGATGCCCGCGAACAGCTCGGGTGCGATGTTCGCGACCGCACCCATGAGCAGGCCACCGGCACTGCCGCCGTCGGCGACCAGCTTCTCCGGGCTCGTGACGCCGGCGTCGATCAGGTGCCGCGCGCACGCCACGAAGTCGGTGAAGGTGTTCTTCTTCGTCAGCGACTTGCCGTTCTCGTACCAGTGCCGGCCCATCTCGCCGCCGCCGCGCACGTGCGCGACCGCGAAGACCATGCCCCGGTCGAGCAGCGACAGGCGTGCGACGGAGAAGGCCGGGTCGATGCTCGCTTCGTACGAGCCGTAGCCGTACAGCAGCGTGGGCGCGTTCTCGGGGGTGCCCTTGCGCGCGACGATCGACAGCGGGATCTTCGTGCCGTCCTCGGCGGTCGCCCACTCGCGGCGCTGCTCGTAGAGCGTCGGGTCGAACTCGCCGAGCACCGGCTGCGACTTGAGCAGCTTCAGCTCACCGGTGCTCACGGTGTAGTCGTAGACCCGGCTCGGGGTGATGAACGACGTGTAGCCCAGACGCAGTGTGGGCTGGGTCCATTCGGGGTTCGCGCCCGGTCCGACGGCGAAGAGTTCCTCGTCGAACTCTAGTTCGGTGAGCTTGCCGTAACCCTCGTCGGTCAACGGCCACACCGCGAGTCGGGTGAGGGCTTCGCGGCGGTAGCCGAGCACCAGGTGTCCCTCGAACGCGTCGACGTCCTCGAGGCGCACGTCGTGCCGGTGCTCGATCAGGGTGCGCAGCGCGGACGGGTCGTCGACGGGAGCCTCGGCGAGGACGAAGTTATCGGCCTTCTTCCCCGTCTCGGGGTCGACGTCGTTGTGCAGGATCAGGAAGCGGTCCTCACCGGCGATCACGGCGTGCTCGGCACCGTACTCGACACCTTCGCGGCGCGGCAGGATCACACGGAATTCGCCTGTGGGGTTCTCGGATTCGAGCACCCATCCCTCGGTGGTGATCTTCGAGCCGACCCAGATCATGAGGTACTTCTCGCTGCGGGTCGAACCGATCGACACCCAGTACCGCTCGTCGGGTTCGTGGAAGACCTTCACGTCCTCGTCGACGGAGGTGCCGAGCTTGTGCCGCCAGACGGTGTCGGGCCGCCACGACTCGTCGACCGTCTGGTAGAAGACGTGGCTGTGGTCGAGCGCCCACGTCGCTCCCGGTGCGGTGCCGGGGATCTCGTCCGCCCGCATCTCACCGGTGGTGAGGTCCTTGATGCGCAGGGTGTAGCGCTCGTCGCCCACGACGTCGGTCGAGTACGCGAGCAGCGTGCCGTCGTGGCTGATCGAGAACGCCCCGAGCGAGAAGAACTCGTGCCCTTCCGACTCGACGTTGCCGTCGAGGAGCACCTGCTCGCCGGGGAGTTCCACACCAGGCGTGACGTCGGGCGGTGTCCAGTCGTCGGCGTCGGCGATCGGGCACCGGCACTGGATCGCGTACTGCTTGCCCTCGACGGTGCGGGCGTAGTACCACCAGTCACCCATCCGGGTGGGGACCGACATGTCGGTCTCCTGGGTGCGCGACCTGATCTCCTCGAAGATCGCCTCACGCAGCGGAGCGAGATGTTCCGTCTGCGCCTCGGTGTACGAGTTCTCCGCTTCCAGGTACGCGACGACCTCGGGGTCGTTCTTGTCGCGCAGCCATTCGTAGTCGTCGACGAAGGTGTGCCCGTGATGGGTGCGCTCGAGCGGCACCTTCTTCGCGACCGGCGGAGTGATCTTCGAGGAGGTCATATGCGGTCAGCCGATCCAATCGTCGAAGGACAGTCCCGAAATACGTTCGTACGCCTCGATGTAGCGAGCTCGCGTCTTGTCGACGACGTGCTGCGGCAGCGGCGGGGGCGGGGTGTCGGAGGCGCGGTCCCAGCCCGATTCGGGTCCGGTGAGCCAGTTCCGGACGATCTGCTTGTCGAAGCTGGGCTGAACCTTGCCCTCCTCGTACTCGTTCGCGTCCCAGTAGCGGGACGAATCCGGGGTGAGGACCTCGTCGGCGAGCACCAGATTGCCGGCCTTGTCGAGACCGAACTCCAACTTGGTGTCGGCGAGCAGGATGCCGCGGTCGGACGCGTACATGGCGGCGCGGTCGTAGATATCGAGCGTGTCCTGGCGCAGCTTCATCGCCAGGTTCAGACCGACCTTCTCGACGACGTCGTCGAAGGAGATGTTCTCGTCGTGGTCGCCGAGCGCAGCCTTGCTGGCCGGGGTGAAGATCGGTTCGGGCAGTCTGCTGGCCTCGACGAGCCCCTGGGGCAGGGTGACACCGCAGACGGAGCCCGTGGCTTGGTAGTCGAGCAGGCCGGAGCCGGTGAGGAAGCCTCGGGCGACGCACTCGACGGGCACCATCTCGAGGCGCTTGACCACGAGTGCGCGGCCGAGGACCTCCTCGGGGATACGCTCGTCGTCGGGTTCTCCCGCGAGGTGGTTGTTGGTGGCGTCGAGCAGCTTGAAGAAGAACACGCTCATCGCAGTGAGGACCCGTCCCTTGTCGGGGATCGGGGTCTCGAGCACGTGATCGTAGGCCGAGATCCGGTCACTGGCGACGAGGAGCAGGTGCTCGTCGTCGATCACGTACAGATCACGCACCTTGCCGCCGGCGAGGTGTTGGTAGGACTCGAGTGAAGGACGCACGCTGACACCCTAGTGCTCATCGAGTGGGCGTACCGCACCCCGTGGCGGATATCCCACTCGTTCACCGCCGGGTGGAACAACGAACGTATGAGTGGGAACAGGAGTGGCATGGCCGCATCGTCGCGAGTGGACGTCGGGTTCGGGTCCGAGCGGGGCCCGATCCTCATCGCTCTGATGCTCGCCACCTCCCTCGTGGCGCTCGAGAGCACCATCCTGGCGACCGCGATCCCGACGATCGTCGCGGACCTGGGCGGCTTCACGCAGTTCCCGTGGTTGTTCTCCGCCTATCTGCTCACGCAGGCGGTGCTCGTCCCGGTCTACGGCAAACTCTCCGACGTCTTCGGCCGCACTCCGCTGTTGTTGTTCGGGATCGGGGTGTTCGCGGCGGGGTCGGTGCTGTGCGCGGTGGCGTGGAGCATGCCGGCGCTGATCGCGTTCCGCGCGGTGCAGGGACTCGGCGCCGGTGCGGTGCTGCCGATGGCACAGACGATCGCCGGGGACATCTACACGGTCGCCGAGCGCGCCAAGGCGCAGGGCTATCTCGCCAGTGTGTGGGGCATGTCGGCGGTGATCGGCCCGGCCGTGGGCGGTGTCTTCGCAGACTTCCTGTCGTGGCGGTGGATCTTCTGGATCAACCTGCCGTTGTGTGCCCTCGCGGCGTGGGTGCTCGTCCGCAACTTCCGCGAGGACACGCCGTCGGGACCGCGACCGCGCGTGGACTGGGCCGGCGCGGCGACACTCGCGGTAGGCGCCGCCCTGCTGATCCTCGGCCTGCTCGAGGGCGGGCAGTCATGGGCGTGGACGTCGGCGACCGGGATCGGCATCTTCGCCGCCGGTGCAGCCCTGATCGCGGTGTTCGTGTGGATCGAGTCCCGCGCCGCCGAGCCGATTCTGCCGATCCGGCTGTTCACGCGACGTGTGCTGGTCACCACCAGCGCGGTGTCGTGCCTGGTGGGCGCGGTCGTGCTGGGTCTGACCTCGTACGTTCCGTCGTTCGTGCAGGGTTCGCTGGGGACCACGGCGCTCGTCGCGGGCTTCACGCTGGCGACGATGACGATCGGCTGGCCGATCGCGGCGGCGCAGTCGGGCCGGCTCTATCTGCGGATCGGTTTTCGCAACACCGGTCTGGTGGGTGCGGTGCCGCTGTTGTGCGGCGCGGCGCTGTTGACGCAGGTCGGGGTGGATTCGGCTCCCGGGGAAGTGGCGCTCTGCTGCGTGCTCGTGGGACTCGGGATGGGGTTGATCGCCAGTCCCGCGCTGATCGCGGCGCAGTCCAGCGTCGACTGGTCCGAGCGGGGCGTCGTCACGGGCGCGAACGCCTTCGCACGTGCGATCGGCAGCGCGGTGGGCGTGGCGGTGTTCGGTGCGCTGGCCAATGCAGCCCTCGGGGGCGCAGCGGCGGACGAGACCGTCACCGGAACTCCCGGTGCGGCGCAGTTGGCGGACTCGGTGGCGCCGGTGTTCGTCGCCGTTCTGGTCTGCGCCGTCCTGCTGGTGTCGTGCGTGTGCCTGATCCCGAACCGTCCGGCGGCGGCCGGGTAGGCGACACGCCGCGTGCCTATACCGTTACCTACGAGCTGTTTCGTATTCGCTCGAGATCGGGCACCATCTCTGCGGTGAGAACGACAAGCGGCGGCAAGGACACCATCGACGACGTGACGTACTTCCCCGTCGGAGCTGCGGAGCATGCTCTGCAGCGACTGGCACACGCTACGGCGATGCAGGACACGACGGATTACGAGTCGCTGCGCTCTGCCATGGACGCGGAGTACTTCTGGCGCGGTGTCGCCGAGACCTTCCGGATCGCCGACGAGGCGTTCCGGATCGTGTCGTCCGCGACACGCGACCGGCAGGACATCTGCGCGCACGTCATGGCACGCGCTGCCGACTGGGTGGGCACCATCGAACTCGCCACCGAGGGATCCCGGTTGTACGGCGCGCTCGTCGCTTACACCCAGGGCGTCAGCGAAGGGTATTCGGCCGTGGAGTCCTGGGCGCGCGACGGACGGGTATGACGCGAAAGCGCTGATCGACGCGAAGGCGGGGCCGGGGATCCCCCCGGCCCCGCTCGTCGACCCGCAGGTCAGCCCACAGCTTCGAGATCGCCCGTGTCCTCGAACCGCCGCAGCGTCGGGGTCGTAACGAACATGATCGCGATGATCACCACACCGGCCACGCCGTAGATGGTCAGGGCCATCGAGATCGGCACCAGCGAGGCCACGACGCCCGCCGCGACCGCGCCGACGGAGGTACCGGCCGTCACCTGCGCGCCCCACACGGCCGCGATCCGTCCGCGGTACTCGTCGGAGGTGTTGCGCTGGACGGTCGCGTACCGCACGACGTCCGCGAGCGAGTCGCCGAAACCGTGCGCGGCCAGACCGAGCAGCACGACGGCGAGGACGCCGGTCGCGCCGGCACCCACCAGACCGGCGGCGGAGACCGCCATGAGCAGGTACACCACCAGCCCGTACCGGCGGATCGAGCCGGTCCAGCCGCTGGTCAGCGAGCCGACCACGGCTCCGACGGCGGGGGCGGTGTAGAGCAGGCCGACCACCGACGGTCCGACGCCGAGCACCTCGTCGGCGAACTCCGGGATCAGCACGGCCCAGCCGGACAGCAGCATTGCGAGGAATCCGACGATCAGCACCTGCCCCACCACGCGGTTGTGTGCCGCGTACCGGAAACCCGACACCACCGACTTCAGCGGTGATTCCTCCGCCACGTGCGTCGGCGGCAGCGACGGCAGGCGGGTGATGCAGAAGGTGGTGATCGCCGTGGTGAACGCCGCGAGCGCGTAGGCCACACCCACACCACCGGCGGCGATGACGACACCGCCGAGCGCCGGGCCGATCATGGAGCCGAGGTCGGCGGTCAGCGCCATGAGCGCGCCGGCCGCGGCGAGCTTGTCGCGCGGGATCAGGCTGGGGGTTACCGCCATGAGCGCGGTCGACGAGATCCCGCCCGCGATGCCGTCGACGACGGCGAGCACGTAGATCGCCCACATCTGCGGTTCGGGCAGGAACGCGTTGATCGCCAGCAGCGCGAAGGCGACGCCCGCGGTGCCGCGGGCGAGGGCGATGACGTTCCGCCGGTCGTACCGGTCGGCGAGCACCCCGCCCGCGAAGGTGGCCCCGAAGGTGGTCACACCGATCACCGCGGAGACGGCGGCGACCTGCGCCGTCGAGCCGGTGAGCTGGTACACCTGCACGGGCACGGCCACGATGAGGAAACCGAGACCGAACAGCGACACGACGCGTGCGGTGAACAGGTACCGGAACTCGCGGCTGGTCCGCAGCGGGTCGAGGTCGATGAGGAGCTTCTCGAAGACGGCCACGATCACCCGCTCATCCGCGGGTGAGCAGCGCGATCCACTGCTCGAGGTCGGGGGCGGAGGCGAGGTCCACGAAGTCGACCTCGACGCCGGCGCTACGCCACTGTTCCACGAGGGCCATCAGCCGGACGGAGTCGAGTCCCTGGTCGACGAGGCTCACCGAGGGGTCGAGTTCGTCGACGTCGATGTCCAGGATCCGGGCGGTGTCGGCGAGGACGGTAGTGCGATCGAGCATGGTGTTCTCCTTGTTTCGATGTGTGCAGGCGCTGTGCCCTGGTAAGCGGTGCCGGTGAGTTCTTTCGCGGCGACGACGACCTGCACCGTCTCCTGCCAGATCCGCGCGATCTCGGCGAGCGTGTCCGCGTCGACCACGTCCGCTGCGGCGGCGAACTCGCATTCCAGAACCGCGCCGTCCGGGGTGTCCTCGGTGATCGCGTCCACCTGCAGGACGTGGTCGAGCGGCATGTCCGGATCCACCGAACCCCCGATCGCAGCGGCGCCCGGTGCACCCGACCACGGGCTGCCCGACGCCTCGCCGAGCGTGAGCCGACCGAGGTAGTTGAAGACGACGGCCGGCGGCACGTACCGGGCGAAGCGGTCGCCGAAGTCCGGGTTCAGTCGACGCAGCAGGCCGAAGCCGATGCCGTTGTCGGGTCGTTCCCGCGACGCGCGGGCCACCGCACGCAGCACCGCGCCCGCGGCGTCGGTGTCCCGGGACGCGGACGCCACGTCGACCTCCGCCAGATCCACCGTCACCGGATACATCGACGTGAACCAGCCGACCGTGCGCGACAGGTCGGCACCGGGGACCACCTGCTCCTCCCGGCCGTGTCCCTCGAGGTCGATGCGGACCTGGTCGCCACCCCGGACCGACGCCACCGCGACGGCGAGGGCCGAGAGCAGGATGTCGTCGACGACGTTCGCGGCCAGGACCCGCTCGGTGACGTCGACGGGCAGCTGCACGCGGGTCGACCGGGTCGAGAGGACGGTGTCGCGTGCCGGGTCGAGCGGGCGCGAACCGAGCATCGGTTCGTCGGCGTCGACGGCACGCTGCCAGGCCGACCACGACGCGGTGATCCGCTCCGAGCGTGCCGCTTTCGCGAGTTCGTCCGCCCACACCCGGAAGGGTGTGCCGCTCGACGACAGGGTCACGGTCTCCCCGCGTTCGGCCTGTTCGACGGCGTCGGCGAGGTCGGGGACGAGGATCCGCCACGACACGCCGTCCACCACGAGGTGGTTCACGACGATCAGGACGCGTCCGGCCTGCTGCGGCCCGAAGTCGAACCACACGATCTGCACCATCGTCCCGTTCTCGGGATCGAGTGCGGCGTACGCGTTCTCACGCTCCTCGTCGAACAACTCGTCCCAGTCCCGGCCCGTGGCGTCGACGCGCCGCACGGCTGCGGTGAGGTCGGGAACGGTCTCGGGGACCGTCCACGACGGTCGGCCTTCGTCGTCGACACGGAAGGTCGAGCGCAGCATCGGATGGGCGGCCACGAGTGCCTCGACCGCGGTACGCAGGGTGTCGAGCGTGAGCCCGACCGGCGCGACCAGCAGTCGCGCCTGCGAGAACCGGGACAACCTCGTCCACTGCTCGAGGATGTCCCACACGATCGGCGTGACGGTCCCCTCGCCTGCCACGTCGCCGACGGCTGCCGGACGGGTCTGTCCGCCGCCATTGTCGATCGCGGCCGCGAGTGCCTCGACGGTGCGCAGTTCGATCACCTGACGCGTGGTGATCCACAGCCCGGCCGCCCGGACCTTCGACACGAGCTGGATCGAAACGATCGAGTCGCCACCGAGGGAGAAGAAATCGTCGTCGATCCCCACCCGTTCGAGTCCGAGCACGTCCGCGACGAGTCCCGCCAGGACCCGCTCGGTGCCGGTACGCGGTGCACGCGCCCCGACCAGCGACGAGAAGTCCGGCTCGGGCAACGCCTTCCGGTCGACCTTGCCGTTGGCAGTGACGGGGAAGGCGTCGAGTACGAGCACCACGGCGGGCACCATGTAGTCGGGCAGACGCTCGGCAACGGCGGCACGGACGACCGCCGGATCGACGGCACCGTCCGGGGTCACGTAGCCGACCAGACGCGTCACTCCACGACTGTCGGTGTGCGCGTCCACGACCGCGTCCCGCACCCCGCGCACCGCGGTCAGCGCGGCCTCCACCTCACCGAGTTCGACCCGGAAGCCGCGGATCTTGACCTGATCGTCGCCGCGGCCGAGGAATTCGAGCACGGGCCGGCCGTCGGCACCACGCACCCGCCGGACGAGGTCGCCGGTGCGGTACATACGGGTGCCGTCGTCGGCGAAAGGATTCGGCACGAACCGCACCGTCGTGAGGTCGGGTCGGCCGAGATATCCGCGGGCGACACCGGCACCGGAGACGTACAGTTCGCCGACCACACCCATCGGGACGGGCCGGAGCATCGCGTCGAGGACGTACGCGCCGGCGCCGTGCACGGCCCGGCCGAGGCACGGTGTGTCGGCGTCGGTGACGGCCCCGATGAGCGAGTCCACGGTGCATTCGGTCGGTCCGTAGAGGTTGAAGGCGCGCCCGTCGGTCAGCTCCCGCAGTCGCTGCCACGACGCCGGATTGACTGCCTCGCCACCGAATCCGACGGAGGCGGGGCGGTGTCCGCTCTCGTACAGTCCGGCAGCGAGCATGCGGTCGAGGAAGGACGGGGTGACCTCGAGGAAGTCGAGTTCGTGCTCGAGCGTGTATGCGACCATCCGTTCGGGATCACGCATGGTGTCCTCGTCGAAGACGTGCACCGTGTGTCCGTCGAGCAGCCACAGGGTCGGCTGCCACGAGGCGTCGAAACCGAACGACCACGCGTGCCCGACGCCGACGGAATCGCGTCCGGACGCCGCTACGGTCGGGACGTAGAGATCCGCGCGGTGGCTCTCGAACAGGTTGAGCAGGTTCGCGTGCGTGACCGCGACACCCTTCGGCAGTCCGGTCGAACCGGAGGTGTAGATGACGTACACGCCGTTGTGCGGGCGCAGCGCACCGCGGCGGTCGGCATCCGTCAGTGGGGCGGTGGAGAATTCGCCGAGTTGCAGGTCGGGGTCGTCGAGCACCACGATCCTCGTGTCGCCTGCGATGGGGACGATACCGTCGAGAACCGAGGCGACCGTGACGATCACCTGTGGTCGAGAGTCGGACACCATGTGCGCCAGTCGATCCTGCGGATAGGACGGGTCCATCGGCACGTACACGCCACCCGACGAGATCGCCGCCGCGATCGCGACGACCATGTGCTCGGACCGCGGCAGCGCGAGTCCCACGACCGTCTCCGGTCCGACTCCGGCGTCGACGAGGAGCCGCGCGAGTCGCGCGGAGCGCCCGCCCAGTTCCGCGAACGACAGTGTCGTGCCGTCGGCGACCACCGCAGGTGCGTGCGGGGTGCGAGCGATCTGCCGCGCCAGGAGATCGGCGACGGTCGCCGCTCCGCTCGACGGGGCCGCGGGGGTCGTCGACCGGTCGCTGCGCAGACCGGCCCGCTCGGCGGTCGTGAGCACATCGAGTTGCGCCACGGTGCCGGGGTTCTCGGCGACGAGCTGGTCGAGGATGCGGACGAGGCGCTCCCCCAGTGCGGTGGCGTCGTCCTCGGTGAACAGATCGGTCCGGTACTCGAGGCCGAGGTGCAGTTCGTCCTCCAGTCCCGCGACCAGCACGAGCGGGAAGTTCGTGGCGTCCGAACCCCCGACCGACCCGACCCGCACGCCGCCGTCCCGTTGCGCCGCGTCGAGGGCGTCGCGGTCGACGGGGTAGTTCTCGAAGACGAGGAGGGTATCGAACAGTTCGCCGATCCCGACGGCACGTCGGATGTCGGCGAGACCGACGTACTGGTGGTCCATCACGCGGTTCTGGGTGCCGTGCGTGCGAGTGACGAGATCGGTGATCGACTCCCCCGCCTGCGTGCGGACGCGTACCGGGACGGTGTTGATGAACAGGCCGATCATCGATTCCACGCCCGGCACGTCGGGGACGCGCCCGGAGACGATCGCACCGAAGACGACATCGGTTCTGCCGGTGAGCGACCCGACGAGAAGGCCCCAGGCGGTCTGCACGAGTCCGTTGACCGTGACGCCCTGTGCGCGGCTCGCTTCGACGAGCCGCCGCGACAGCCCGTCGGGCACGGCGACCGTCAGTTCGGCGGGAAACTGCGGTCGCAGCGCCGTACCGGACGGTGTGACGAGGGTGGGTTCGTCCACGCCGTCGAGCAACTCGCGCCACACTTCGACACCGGCCGCGACGTCCTGTTCGCCGAGCCAGTCGAGGTAGTCGGAGAACGGCACGACCGGCGCGAGTCCGGCGGCGGAACCCCCGGCGGCGTAGATCTGCAGGAGTTCCTGCACGAGCAGCGGGGTGGACCAACCGTCGGAGACGAGGTGGTGCATCGTGAACAGCAGTCGCGCACGCGTCGGTCCCGCGACCACCAGCGTGAAGCGCACCAGGGGTGCGGCCGCGAGATCGAATCTGCGGGTGCGGTCGGCGGCGAGCAGTTCCGCCACCCGTGTGTCGAGTTCGCCGGGCTCGACGGTCCCGAGATCGACGACCTCCCAGTGCGGTTCGGCGGCGCGACGGACGACGCCGATCGGTTCGCCTGCTGCGCCGAGTCGATAGCCGGTGCGCAGAACGGCGTGCCGGTCGACGAGTGCACGCACCGAGCGCTGCATCGTGCCGGCGTCGACGCGGCCGTCGAGGGCGAGGTCGGTCTGCATCGTGTAGACATCGACACCCTCGGCGACACTGCCCGATCCCGACGGCTCGTTCAGTCCGGCCAGGAAGTACATGCCGCGCTGCAGGGGTGTCAGCGGCACGACGTCCTCGATGCCGTCCGGATTCTCGGCGTGCAGTGCGAGCACCTCGTCGACGGACAACCCGGACGCCGTGAGCACCGACGGCACGGGGACGCCCACGGCACCGCCGGAGACCGTGTCGGTGAGAAGGTGCAGTGCCGCGAGCCAGCGCTGCCCGATCCGGCGGGCCCGATCGGCGTCGAGAGCACCGGTGGCGTAGGTGAACACCGCCGAGAGAGCGGGTCCGTCCGGTCCGTCCTCCGTGATCACGTTGACGTCGAGGACGTGGTCGAGGGGCATGGCCGGATCGACGGAACCACCGAGCGCGGCCGCCTCGGGTGCGGCCGACCACGCGGAGTCGGCGGTATCGCCGAGGGTCATCCGGCCGAGGTAGTTGAACATCACCTCCGGGGTCCGGTAGCCATCGAAGCGGTCGCGGTCGTCGCCGAGGAAACGCAGGAGACCGAAGGAGATTCCGTTGTCGGGAATGCGTTTCAGCGATTCGGTCGCGTGGGCGACGGCCCGGAGCGGAGCACCGCCGTCGAGTGCACGGTCTCCGCCGAGTTCGACCGTCACGGGGTACAGGGAGGTGAACCACCCGACGGTACGCGACAGGTCGGCACCAGGCACGATCCGTTCCTCGCGTCCGTGACCCTCGAGATGCACTCGCAGGGCGGATCCGCCGCAGACGTCGGTGACGGCGAGTGCGAGGGCCGCGAGCAGCACATCGCCGGTGCCGATACCGAGGGCGGACGGCACCGTGGTGAGGATGCGTTCGGTGACGTCGACCGGTACGTCGATCTCGACGGACGCCGAGGTCGACACGATGTCGCGCTGCGGGTCCAGGGCGCGGCTTCCCACCGCGGGCGAACTCTCGGCGGCGAGGGCGGATCCCCAGAGCGGCCACGATCCGGTGATCCGCTCGGACGAGGCCGCTTCGACGAGCGATTCCGCCCACTCCCGGAAGGACGTCCCGGTGTCCTCCGGCGCTGGCGTCTCCCCGCGGGTGGCCGCGGAGACGGCACCGGCGAGGTCGGGCACCAGGATCCGCCACGACACGCCGTCGACGACGAGGTGGTGCGCGACGACGACGATCCGTCCGGCCTGCTGCGGTCCCGGGTCGAGGAAAACCACGCGGAGCATCACCCCGGCTTCGGGGTCGAGTGCGTCGACAGCCTCCGCCGACGCTTCGGCGATGAGGTCGTTCCACGAAATTTGTTCCGTGGTCGAGTGATCCACTCGCCGGACGAGCGTCGCGGCCTCCGGGATGCCCTCGGGCACGATCCATGTCGCACCGCGACGAGTACGCCCCGACGGTTCCGAGTCGCCGACGGTGAACCGCGAGCGCAGCATGGGGTGGGCCGCGAGCAGCGCCCGCACACCCGTGACCAGATCCATCTCCCGCAGGCCGACGGGGGCGACGAGCGTCCGGGACTGGGTGAATCGGCGCAGCGAGTCGAACGATCCGGACGCGAGGGATTCGTGCACGATCGGCGTGACGGGCACCGGGCCGGTCGCCGCCGTCCGGCCTCGCCGGGGTTCCTCGGCGGGTGCCTCGCACGCTGTGGCGAGTGCGGCTGCGGTGCGCAGTTCGAAGACCTGACGGGCGGTCACGCGCAGGCCGGCCGCGCGTAGACGCGACACGAGTTGGATGGAGACGATCGAATCCCCCCCGAGGGTGAAGAAGTCGTCGTGGACACCCACGCGGTCGAGGCCGAGGACGTCGGCGACGGTGGCGCACAGCGTCCGCTCTGTCTCGGTGCGCGGTTCGCCGGCACCCGCCAGGGACGAGAAGTCCGGTTCGGGCAACGCCTTCCGGTCGATTTTGCCGTTGGCCGTGATCGGAAGGACGGGAAGAGTGACGAGCACCGCCGGGACCATGTAGTCGGGCAACCGGTCGGCGAGCGCGGCCCGCACCTCAGCGGTGTCGGGTCCGTCGCCGACGATGTACCCGACGAGGCGGGTGGTCCCCCGGTGGTCGGTGTGTGCGACCACCACGGCGTTCCGCACGGCCGGATGCGCGGTGAGCGCGGTCTCGATCTCGCCGGGTTCCACTCGGAATCCGCGGATCTTGACCTGGTCGTCGTCGCGGCCGACGTATTCGAGTGTGCCGTCGTCCGTCCAGCGCACGACATCACCCGTGCGGTACATGCGGGCACCCGCGACCCCGTAGGGATCGGCGACGAAGCGTGCCGAGGTCAGGTCGTGGCGGCCGAGATAGCCACGGGTGACACCGTTTCCGGAGACGTACAGTTCACCGGCCACTCCGATGGGCACGGGACGCAGCCAGTGGTCCAGGACCCGCACGCTCGTCCCGGGAGTGGGACCGCCGATCGTCACGGTGTCCCCCGCGATGTGCGCGGAAGTCGCGTCGACGGTGCATTCGGTGGGTCCGTAGCAGTTCGTCGCCACCACGTCGCTCGCGGCGAGTCGCTGCCACAGCGCGGTGCTCACCGCTTCGCCGCCCACGGTGACGATCGCGGGAACGTGCCCACCCGGTTCGAGGAGACCGGCGTCGAGCAGGCGGTTCATGAGCACGGGCACGGTGTCGACGTAGTCGATGCCGTGGGTGCGCACGTAGTCGACGATGCGGTCGACGTCGGCACGGTTGTCGTCGGGAAGCACATGCAGCACATGGCCTTCGAAGAGCCAGGTGAGCGCGGCGACCGCCGAGTCGAAGGCGAACGGGTAGGTGAGCAGGACGTGCCACTGCCCGTCGCGCGGCGCACGACCGGCGGCGTGCATGGGCCCGGCGGCCTGTGCGGCGTGCAGGTCGGCGAGATTGGCGTGCGAGACGGCCACGCCCTTCGGCAGACCCGTGGAGCCGGAGGTGTAGACGACGTAGGCCAGATGATCCGGGCGGAGCGGAGCGCGCCGGTCCGCGTCCGTGAGCGGAGCCGACGACAGCGCCGACAGTGTGGACTCGACATCCGGGTCGTCGAGGACCAGCACGTCGACCCCGTCGAGCACCTCACCGAGACCCGCGCGCACGGCCTCGGTGGTGATCACCAGACGCGGTGCGGCATCGGTGATCATGTGCTTCAACCGGTCGGCGGGATAGGACGGGTCGAGCGGCAGATAGGCGCCTCCGGCGGTGAGGACGGCAACGATCGCGTCGACCATGGCGCCGGTCCGGGAAAGCGCGAGACCGACCCGGTCGTCGGGTCGCACGCCGCGGTCGACGAGCAACCTCGCCAGTCGCGCCGAGGCCGCGCCGAGTTCACCGAACGACGATTCCTGCTCACCGCACACCACTGCGGGTCGGTCGGTGCCGGTGGTGAACCGGTGCGCGAGCAGGTCGGCGACGGTGCCGCTCGACGGTGCCGCGGGTGCGGTGGACCAGGTGCCCAGTACACGTTCCCGTTCCGAGGACGGCAGGATGTCGAGGTCGGCGACAGGCGCATCGGGCCGGGCACACAGGGCCTCGAGGATCGCGACGAGGCGGGCGCCCAGGGCGGCGGCCTCGTCCGCGTCGATCAGCGACGGGCGGTGGTCGAGCTTGACGACGAGCCGATCGGACATGCCGGCCGTGAGGACCAGCGGATAGTTGGTGGCGTCGCGTCCGTCGACGCCGGTGATCGTCACTCCCCCGGCGCGTTGCGCTCGCTCGAGGGCGTCGCGGTCGACGGGATAACTCTCGAAGACGGTGAGGGTGTCGAACAGTTCACCGATCCCGACGGCGCGCTGCACCTCGGACAGGCCCAGGTACTGGTGATCGACGGTGCGCGACTGCTCGAGCTGTACGCGTCGCAACAGTTCGGTGACGGTCGCGGCGGGATCGAGCCGCACCCGCACCGGAACGGTGTTGATGAACAGCCCGATCATCGATTCCACGCCGACGAGTTCCGGAGGGCGGCCCGAGACCGTCGCGCCGAAGACGATGTCGTCGCGGCCGAGCAGACCGGACAGGAGCATCGCCCACGCGGTCTGCAGCACCGTGTTGAGCGTGACGCCGCTCGCGCGGGTGAGCTCCGCGAGCTTCGCGCCGAGCCCGTCGGGGACCGGAACCTCGAGTTCGCCGCAGCGTTCCGACGAGCGGGTCGCTCCCGGCGGTGCCACGAGCGACGGCTCGCTCACCCCGTCGAGCGCCTCCTGCCACAGCGACCGGGCAGCCTCGCGGTCCTGGCGCCCGAGCCACGCGAGGTAGTCGCGGTAGGGGCGCACGGACGGCAGGCCCGACGCCGATCCCCCGGCGGCGTAGATCTCGAGCAGCTCGCGCACGATGATCGGGGACGACCAGCCGTCGACGACGATGTGGTGGGCGGTGAGCAGCAGGCGCACCTCGTCGGCGCCGAACCGCACGAAGGTCCAGCGAACGAGCGGCGGTTGCGTCAGGTCGAACCAGTCGTGCAGGTCGTCCTCGACGATCTGCTCGAGCCGGCGTTCCGCCTCGGCGCGTTCGAGACCGGACAGATCCTCGCTGCGCCAGGGATTCTCCACGCCCGACACGACGAGCCCCGCCGTACGGCCGTCCTTACGGGGACGGAAGCACGTGCGCAGCGCCGGATGACGGTCGAGCAGCGCCTGCGCGGAGGCCGCCATCCGCTCCTCGTCGACCGCCCCCGAGAGTCGCACCACCGATTGCACCGTGTAGGCGTCGGGATCGGCCCCAGCCGTGTCGTCGGATGTCGAGCCGGTCGGCGCCGCAACGGTACTCAGGTAGAGCAGGCCCTGTTGCAGCGGCGAGAGCGGAACGATGTCTTCGAGCGCAGTGGAACGGGTCATCTGTCGCTTTCGGTATGGACGGTCATTTCGGGCACGGACGACGAACGGCCCCCGCGCCGGGACGTCGGGGGCCGTTCGGTCGGTGGTGCGGGGCGGGCCCGCAACAGCGACTACTCCTGGCTCTGGTTGGCCGGAAGTTTCGCCAACTCGGCATCGATGGAATCGAGTGCCAGCAGAGCGGTTTCGTAGGTCGCTGCACTGGAGTGCTTGACGGCGACGAGGTTGCCGGCCTTCACGGCGGGAAGATCCTGCCACAGCGGGGAGGCGAACAGTTCCTCCAGCTCGGGCGGCAACGAACCGTCGGCCTCGACACCGTAGACGATCACGTCGGCCTCGCCGAGGTTCTCGGGCAACTGCTCGACCGACAGGTACTCGGCGTGAACTCCCTCGGGATCGGTCGGCTCACCGAAGAAGTCGAACCCGAGATCGTCGAACAGGTTGGTGGTGTACGACGAGGCGTATTCGCGGGAGAACTCACCGGGCTCGGTACCGCACACACCGCAGACGCCGGCGAACTTCAGGCCCCCGAGCGAGTCGGCGTACTTGTCGGCGATCTCGGCAGCGCGAGCCTCGTACTCCTCCTTGAACTCCCCGTAGGAGTCGCTGACGTTCGCGGCATCGGCGTACTGCTCACCGAGTTCGCGCCACTCGCCCGGAACCGTGAGCCCGACGAAGACCACCGGGGCGAGCGCCTCGAGCTTGGCCACGTCGACCTGCTCCTGCACGCGGGCCGGGACGCCCATGATGATGAGGTCGGGATCTGCGGCGGTGACTGCCTCGTAGTTGAGCTCCGAGACGGCGCCGTCGGGAGCGACCTTCGGCAGCGCCTCGTAGGCGGCCAGGGTCTCCTCGTCCATGTTGTCGAGCTCGCGGCTCCACTCGCATACGGCGGCGAGGTTCGCGCCGGCCTGGATGAGCGGGAGGGTTGCGTAGCCGCAGGACACGATCCGCTGGGGGTCGGCCGGGATCTCGATGCTGCCGTTCTGCGCTTCGAAGGTGCGCGTCGCGGCGGAGTCGGTGCCGCTCTCCGCGCTGCTGCTGTCGCCGTCGCTCGAACATCCCACAAGTCCGACGGCCAGCAGGGCTGCCGCGCCGAGCGCCGCGGCGCCCCGCGCGCGCTTGCGTTCCAGAACGCGCATCGTTGTTCTCCCAGAGTCTCCCGCCGGGGCGCGTTGCCCCGGTCATGATTGGTTAGGCTAACCGAAAGAGACCGCCTCGCCAAGCGCTCCGTCCTCAGCCGAATTCGAGCGCGAAATCGTCGATCTCCGACTGGTCGAGGTCGTCGAGCGTGAGGTCGGACGGTGTGACCCCGCCCGCGTCCTCGTCCGACGCGTGCCCGGCGAGCGCACGCAGCGCCGCGATCCACTCGTCGGCCAATGCCGACACTCTCTCCGCAGGAACGAGATCGGGGCTGTACCCGAACATCCCGCGCAGCACCGGCTCGGCACCGGAATCGTCGGTGAGCACACCGATCTCGACGGCGTGCGCCACGGGCATGTCGGCTTCGGTGGCCCCACCGAGCGCCGAACCCTCCGGAGCACCGGCCCACGCCTGCCCTTCGGTCTCGCCCAGCGTGAACCGGCCGAGATAGTTGAATCCGATGTCCACAGCGCCGACGCTCGCGAGTTCCGGGCCGCCCACTGGGTCGAGATGCCGCAGCATCCCGAATCCGATTCCACTGTCGGGGATCTCCCGCAGCTGTTCCTTCACGCGTTTCAGAGCGTCACCCGCGCTCGCTCCGCCGGCATACGCGTCGGCGACATCGAGTCCCGCGACGTCCAGGCGCACCGGATAGAGCGTGGTGAACCACCCCACCGTGCGCGACAGATCCGCCCCCGGAACGGCCTGTTCCTCACGGCCGTGCCCTTCGAGGTCGACCGCGACCGCCCCTTCGCCGCACACCCGCGCGGACGCCAGCGCCAATGCTGTGAGCAGGACGTCCTCGACGCCGGCGTGGAACCGCTCGGGAACGGTCGTGAGCAGCGCGTCGGTGAGCTCGAAAGGAACCTCGACCTGCACCCTCGCGGTTTCTGCCATGGTGTGCCGCGTGGGATCCGGATCACCGGACGCCAGACGCACGCGTCCCGCCGGGGCGAGGATGCGCCGCCACAACGACAATTCGGATCTGCGCGCCGGCACTCCGTCGAGCAGTCCCCGCGCCCAGCGGCGCAGCGACGTGCCTGCGCGCACCGGGGCGACACCGTCGACCGCACCGGCGAGATCGGGCACCAGGATGCGCCACGACACACCGTCGACGACGAGGTGGTGCACCGCGACGAACACCCGTCCCGGCGCGTCGGGACCGGCGTCGAAGAAGATCACGCGCACGAGCGCGCCGGCGGCGGGATCGAGTTCGGCATAGGCGATCCCGGTCGCAGCGACGATCGCCTCCTGCAGGTCGACCGAGTCCGAGACGTCCACGCGGGTCACGACATCGGCGGCGTCGACGGAACCGACCGGGCGGACGTCGAGCACCCGTGCCTGCGGATCGAAGACGGCCCGCAACGCGTCGTGCGTGTCGAGCAGGGCCCGGACGCCGTCGGTCAGCCGGTCGAGCGTCAGCCCTACGGGCGCGAGGAGCAGCCGCGACTGCGCGTAGCGGGCGTACGGTCCACCACGGTCGAGCATGTCGTGGACGATCGGAGTCGCCGGGACGTCCCCGAGTGCCGCCTCGACGTCGACCGTCCCGGGCCCGTCCTCGATCTCCGCGACGCGGGCGAGTCCCGCCGGGCTGCGGTGTTCGAAGACGTGCCGCGCGGTGAACCGGATCCCGGCGGCGCGCGCCGCGGACACCAGCTGGATGGACACGATCGAATCGCCACCGAGAGCGAAGAAGTCGTCGTCGGGGCCCACGGCATCGAGTCCGAGCACCGACGCCGTCAGCTCGCACAGGCGTTGTTCGAGTTCGTCCGCCGGCAGGCGACTCTCGGTGGCCGGCGTGAAGACCGGCTCGGGGAGTGCTCTGCGGTCGATCTTTCCGTTGCGGGTGACCGGGAGCTCGTCGAGCACGACCGTGACGGCGGGGACCATGTGGTCGGGCAGCCGGTCGGCGACGTACATCCGGAGGGTGTCGGGGTCCGTCGTTCCGGCCGCGTAGGCGACGAGCCGCTTTCGACCCGGTTCGTCCTCGCGGACCACGACCGCCGCGGCACTCACCGCGGGATGGCCGCCGAGCACGGTCTCGATCTCACCGAGTTCGATGCGGAAGCCGCGGATCTTCACCTGGTCGTCGGTGCGGCCGAGGTAGTCGAGCACCGGGCCGTCGGTGCCGGAGATCCTCCAGCGCACCAGATCGCCGGTGCGGTACAGGCGCTCGCCGCCGGTGCCGAAGGGGTCGGCCACGAACCGTCCCGCGGTCTGCGCGCTCCGGCCGAGATATCCGCGGGTGACGTGCGGGCCGCCGACGTACAGTTCGCCGGGCACGCCCGGGGGCACCTGCCGCAGGTGCGCGTCGAGGACGTACACCCGGCCGCCGTGGATCGGCGTTCCGATGTTCGGGGTGCTGCCCGGGGTGAGTACGACGCCGGTCGCGTCGACGGTGCATTCCGTCGGACCGTACATGTTGCTCACGCGCACATCGGTTTCCGCAGCGAGCTGCGACCACAGCTCACCCGGTACCGCCTCGCCGCCGAGCACCATGGACTCGGGACGGTGCGGCGCGGCGGAGTCGAGGAGCCCCTCGGTGAGCAGGCGACCGGCGAGCACCGGACCGCAATCGAGTGCGTCGATGCGGTGCCTCCGGACGTACCGGACGATCCCCTCGGCATCGGCCATGAGGTCCTCGGCGAGCACGTGCACGGTGTGGCCGCCCAGCATCGCGAGGAGAGGCTCGACGGACGAGTCGAACGCGAAGGTGTAGCTCAGCAGCACGGTGCGTCGGCGCGTCGCGGGATCGCCGACGGTACGGGTGCGCACCGTCTCCCACAGGTTCACGACACCGCGGTGCGGTACCACCACACCCTTCGGGGTGCCGGTGGATCCGGAGGTGTAGACGAGATAGGCGGTGGTGTCCGGGTGCACGTCCGGCAGGTGCACGTCCGGGCCGGGGCCGGTGATCGATCCGGCCGCGTCGACGTCGAGCACGACGCCCACACCCGCGTCGCGGAGCATGAACTCGTTCCGGTCGGCCGGTTGCTCCGGGTCGAGCACCAGATAGGCCGCTCCCGACTTCCACACGCCGAGGATCGCCGCGACCAGCACGGATTCGCGCGGAAGACTCAGTCCCACGACGTCGTCGGGACCGATCCCGTTCGCGACGAGGTGACGGGCGATCCGGTCGGACCACGCATCCAGGTCACGGAAGGTCAGACGGCTCGACGACGTGACCAGCGCGGTCTCCTCGCCGTAGCGCTCCACGGTGCGAGCGAACAGTGCGGGCAGGCTGCGGGTCGCCGAGCCGTCGGCGCTGCCACGGTGCGGTCCGGAGCGATCCGGGAGCGCGGTCGCATCACCGGCGCGCAACACCTCACGCTCGGAGGCGGTGAGCAGAGCGAGCTGCGAGAGCCTCGCGTCCCGATCGGCGCACACCGCGGCGAAGGCCCGCTCGACCCGCGCGGCGAAGGCCTCGGCGGACGACTCGTCGAACAGGTCGCGGGCGTACTCGACGCGCACGCACAAACCACCGTCGGATTCCTCGATGACGCCGAAGGTGAGGTCGAACATCGCGGTGTCGTTCGCGACGAACGAGGGTGTAGGCGTCAGGCCGTCGAATCCCGTGATCGCCGGCGGGCTCTGGTACTGCACCATCACCTGGAACAGGGGGTGCCGGGCCGCGCTGCGCTCGGGGTTGAGGGTCTCCACGACGCGGTCGAACGGGACGTCCTGGTGCGAGTACGCCGCGACGTCGGTGTCCTTGATCCGGGCGAGCAGCTCCCGCACCGTGGGGTCGCCCGAGAGGTCGGTGCGCAGCACCACCATGTTGACGAAGAAGCCGACGAGGTCCTCGAGTTCGGGTGCGGGCCGTCCCGCGGTGGGCGATCCGAGCGGGATGTCCTCGCCCGCACCGCTGTGCGAGAGCGCGAGCGCGACCGCTGCGTGCACCATCATGAACATCGTGGTGCCGGTCGCGCGTGCGGCCTCCCGGATCCCCGCCGCACGATCGGCCGGGATCCGGTGTTCGACACCGCCGCCCGCATAGGACGCCACGGCCGGACGCGGGCGGTCGGCGGGAAGGCCGAGTTCGGCAGGGAGACCGTCGAGCTCCTCGCGCCAGAACGCGAGTTGCCGTGCGGAGAGCGAGTTCTCGTCGTTCTGTTCGCCGAGCAGTTCGCGTTGCCAGATCGCGTAGTCGGCGTACTGCACGGGCAACGGTGCAGGCTCGCGGGAGTCGCCGCGGACGTGCGCGGAGGAGAAGGTGCCGAGATCGCGCAGCAGCAGGGGTGTGGACAGTTCGTCGCTCGCGATGTGGTGGGCGAGCACGAGCATCACGTGCTCGTCGGGCGCCATCGTGAACAACCGGATCCGCAACGGGATCTCGCGTTCGAGATCGAACGCGTGCCGGGCCTCGGAATGCAGGCGCCCGGTGAGCGCGTCGCGGTCGACGGTCTCGACCGCGAAGGGAACGGCGACCCCGGCAACTTCTTCCACTCCGCGCACCTGCTGCATCCCCACGCCGTCGCGTTCGACGAGAACGGTGCGCAGACTCTCGTGGCGCGCGAGCACGTCGGAGCCCGCCTGCCGCAAAGCATCCGGGTCGACCGGTCCGTGCAGGTCCACCGTGATGGGGACGTTGTAGGTCGGACTGGGCCCTTCCATGCGGTACATGAACCACAGCCGCTGCTGCGCATACGACAGTGGTGCAAGGGACAGGGCCGCCGGATCGTTCTCACCGCGCGGGACGAGCGCCGGTCCGGCCGGAGCGGCGGTCGGGTGGTCTCCACAGTGCGCGGCGAGCGCGACGACCTGCGGATGATCGAAGACCGTCCGGATCGGCAACTCCACACCGAGCTCGTCACGGATGCGGGCGAGCAGTGTCGCGGCGCTGAGCGAGTGGCCGCCGAGCGCGAAGAAGTCGTCGTCCGCGCCCACCGTGTCGAGACCCAGGATGTCGGCGTAGATCCGGCACAGCGTCCGTTCGGTCTCGGTCTCCGCGGTGCGGGACGAGACCATCGAGGAGAAGTCCGGTTCGGGCAGCGCCGTGCGGTCGAGCTTGCCGTTGGAGGTCAACGGCAGCTCGTCGAGGACGACGAGGGCCGCGGGAACCATGTACCCGGGCAGGAACTCGGCGACGAGGCGGCGCGCCTCGACCGGTTCGGGCACGTCCTGCCCCACGAGATAGCCGACGAGCTGCGCAGCACCGGAGGGATCGGTGCGCACCACCGTCGCCGCACGGGACACACCAGGGATGCGCAGCAGGGCGGCGTCGACCTCACCGAGTTCGATGCGGAATCCGCGGACCTTGACCTGGTTGTCGACTCGGCCGCGGTAGACGATGCGGCCGTCCTCGGTCCACTGCACGAGGTCGCCGGTGCGGTACAGGCGGGCGTACGGACCCGAGGAGTCCTCCGAGTACGGATTCGCGACGAATCTGCTCGCGGTGAGTGCAGGCGCGTCGAGATATCCCCGGACCACACCCGGCCCGGCCACGTACAGCTCGCCCTCGGTTCCGGCCGGCACGGGTGCGAGTCCCGCGTCGAGGACGTGGACGCGCAGGTTGGCGACGGGCCGGCCGACCACCGGTGTCTCGGCGTCGGCGACCTCCGCGACGAGGACGTCGACGCTGCACTCGGTGGGGCCGTAGAAGTTGAAGGCCGCGCCCCGGCGTTCGCGCAGGCGGTTCCACAACCGCTCGGAGACGGCGTCGCCGCCGAAACCGAGGGTGGGCACGGTGCCGTCCGGGAACAGGCCGTCGTCGACGAACTGCTCGAGCCGGCTCGGTGAGAACTCGACGAAATCCCATCCCTCGTCGAGGGCGCGGCGTGCGAGTGCCGCCGGGTCGCGCTGAGTCGCCTCGTCGACGATGTCGACGGTGTGCCCGGCGAGCATCCACAGCAGCGGCTGCCACGACGCGTCGAACGCGAGCGACCAGGCCAGGCCGAGGCGGACGGATTCGCGGCCGGCCTCGCGGGCGGCACGGGTGAACACCTGGGCGCGGTGGCTGTGGAACAGGTTGACCAGCCCACGGTGGGGTACGACGACGCCCTTCGGTCTGCCGGTGGAGCCGGACGTATGGATCACGTAGGCGATCGAGTCGGGTGTCAGCGGGCCGCGCTCCGAGTCGTCGAGCGGAGCGTCGGACACGGCGTCGAGGTCGAGATCCTCGAGCACGACGCGCTTCGGCACCCCCGTCACCTCGGCGACCCGGTCGTCGGTCGTGCGGGTGGTGAGGATGCAGACGGGGTCGGTGGAGCCGAGGATGTGAGCGAGGCGTTCGAGGGGCTGATCGACGTCGAGCGGGACGTAGGCGGCGCCGGTCTCGAGGACGGCGTGGATCGCGATCAGCGCGTCGACGGTGCGGGGCAGCGCGAGGGCCACCCGCGCGTGCGGCCGGTCGAGATCGAAGCTCGAGACGAGGTGGCGGGCCAGGCGGTGCACCCGCGCGCCGAACTGTGCGTAGGTGAGCGTCACACGGGCGTCCGCCGCGGCCGGTGCGTCGGGGGCCGCCTCGATCCTCTCCCGCAGCAGGTCGACGAGGGTCAGGCCGGGGTCGAACGGGATGTCCGGGCTGCGGCTCCAGTCGTCGAGGATCGTCCGTCGCTCGTCGGCGGTCAGGACGGACACCTGCGCGAGCGGGGTGTGCAGATCCCGCTCGGCCACCGAACCGAACAGCATCTCCAGCCGCTCGGTGTGGATCGTCAGATCCGCCTCGCTGTAGACGTCGGCGTCGACGTCGACGAACACTTCGAGTCCGGCACGGCCGTCGAGGGGCCGCACGGTGACCATGAAGTCCTGCAGGGGTCCTCGGGCGACCGAGTGCACGGCCGCACGCATGTCGCCGAACCGGAGCGAGTCGCCGAACGGTTTGACGTTGACCGACGGGCCGATGACGCCGCGGGATCCGGTCGGTAGTCGCAGGTCGCGCTGTATGTCCTCGGTGCGGTAACGATAGTGGTTGCGGCACAGCGCCACTCCGTCGCGCACCTGCGCGACGAGCTCGACGAGCGTGGCCGATGCGGTCGGATTCAGGCGCAGCGGAACGACATTGACCGCGGTGATCGGCACCCGCAGTGCGGCGCTGCCGAGCCGGTTCATGACGGGGAAACCGAGCGTGAGGTCCTCGCGGCCGGTAACTCCGCGCAGGTAGGCGGCGACGAGCGCGGTGACCGCGTCACCCCAACTCGCGCCGACCTCCTTGCCGAGAGCCACCAGACCGCGCTGCCGGTCGGCGTCGAGGGTGAAGCGCGTGCCACGGGAGCGCCGCGCGATGCCACCCGGGCCGGGCCGCAGGGCGACCGCTTCGTCCACGCCGTCGAGGTACGCGTTCCAGAAGTCACGGTCTGCGTCGAAGTCGGCCGAGTCGCGATAGTCCGATTCTTCCCGTATCACCGATTCGACCGAATCGAACCGTGCGGCAGCAACTTCCGCACCGGCGACCGCGGCGCTGTAGCGCTCGGCGATGCGCCGGTTGAACAGCGAGAACCCGAAGGCGTCGAGGACGATGTGATGGGCACGCAGGTAGAGCAGGACGTGATCGTCGGCGAGTCGCAGGACCGCGGCCCGGACGCACGGATCCACCGACAGGTCGACGGGCCGCTCGAGGTCGCGCGCCATCCACTCGTGGGCCGCCTGCCAGGGGTCCGCCGCGGAGGTGAAGTCGACGGTCGGGGCGAGATCGAGTGTGCGCGCACCGGGAATCCGGACGACTGTACCGTCGGCGAGGGTCTCGAACCCCGCGACCAGCACCTCGGCCTCGGATGCCGCCTTGGAAACCGCTGTGACCAGCGCTTCCTCGTCGACCGCGCCTCGCAGTTCGATGCATTCCGAGGTGTTGAACAGCGGGTTGTCGGGGTTCAGTTGCTGGGCGAACCATACGCCCGACTGTGCGCGCGACAGAGCGAGCCGTGAGGCGTCCGGTCCGGCTAGGGGCACTGGAGATCCTCTTTCCTTCGATCGAAACGATTGGCTGGGAACGGAATCCGCTGATGTGCGCGCTGCGGCGCCGGAGGGCACAGTACCAAAGGTTAGGCTTACCGTATATGTTGCTCAGTGATCGTGTGTCCTGTGGCGCGGTCCTGCCAGCAGACCTCCTCAACCGGAAGGTACGAGAATGCAAGTGCCGGTCCTCGGCGCAACCGCTACCGACCGGGCCGAGCGGCCCGTCGCGCACCCGTTCGTCCTGTCCCGCCCGCACGGAACGGTGATCGCCGAAGGCGTGAGCGAACACTTCGACCGCGCGTCCGCCGCCGCCGACGCCCTGCGCACCGGACAGGTCGCCGCGATCGTCGGAGCACTGCCCTTCGCACCCGACGGTCCGGCCGCACTGACCGCTCCGAGCACACTCCATCACTCCCCCGCGCACTACGACGCACCGGCCGCCGACCTGCCCCCGATCACGATCACGGGCGCATTGCCGTCGGAAGGCGAGCACATCGATCGGGTCGAGACCGTACTGCGCCTGCTCCGCTCGGACGACAACGACCTTCTCAAGGTGGTCCTGGCCCGGGCACTCGCCCTGCGCGCCGACCGGCCCGTCACCCCGCACGACCTCCTCGTCGCTCTCACGCGAAACGATCCGCTGCACAACGGCTTCCTCGTCGACCTCACAGCAGCCGGTGGCGTGTGGACGGGACGTCACCTGGTTGGGTCGAGCCCGGAGGTGCTCGTGCGCCGTCGCGGAGATCGGGTCACCGCTCACCCCCTCGCCGGATCCGCACCGCGGCATTGCGACCCCGGGATCGATCGGGCGACGGCCGACAGGCTCGCCGGCTCCGCGAAGAACCTCGCCGAGCACGCGCACGTGATCGATGCGATCCGCGCCGCGCTCGAACCGTTGTGTGTCGACCTCGACATCCCCGAGCAGCCGACCGTGACGAGCACGCGCCAGCTGTGGCATCTCGGCACTCCCATCGAGGGTCGCCTGCACGATCCGGGTGTCACGGCCCTCGATCTCGCACTCGCGGTGCACCCCACCCCCGCGATCTGCGGCACGCCGACCGCGGCCGCCCGCGATCTGATCCTCGCGACCGAGGGTGACCGGGGCTTCTACGCCGGTGCCCTCGGATGGTGCGACGCCGCGGGCGACGGCGAATGGTTGGTCACGATCCGCTGCGCCGTCCTCGATGCCGACGGTGTCGGGCTCACGGCCTACGCCGGGGGCGGTATCGTCGCCGACTCCGACCCTGCCGACGAACTGGCCGAGACGACCGTCAAGTTCGGCACCGTCCTCGATGCACTGGGAGTACTCCGATGACCGAGGCCGCACCATCCCCCGTCACGCTCGTCGTCGGAGCCGCGCAGGGTATCGGCCGCGCGACCGCCGAGACCCTGGCGCGTGCCGGTCACCGTCTCGTGCTCGCCGACCGCAACGCCGAAGGACTGCGCAAGACTGTCGCGCTGCTCGGCGGCTCCGTCCCCACCTACCCCGTCGACATCCGCGACCACGACGCCGTCGCCTACCTCGTCGAGAACATCGAATCCGAGCACGGACCGATCGAGCATCTCGCGCACGTCGCAGGTGTCTTCACCACGGGCTCGGTGCTCGACTCCGATCCCGAGGACTGGCAGCACATGTACGACGTCAACGTCACCGGCCTGCTGTCGGTCCTGCGTTCGGTCGGACGGGCCATGCGGGAGCGGAGGTCGGGTTCGATCGTCGTCGTCGGATCGAACTCCGCGGGCGTGCCGCGCATGGGCATGGGCGCCTACGGATCGTCCAAGGCCGCGTCCACGATGATCGTCCGGATCCTCGGACTCGAGCTGGCGCAATACGGGATCCGCGCCAACATCGTCGCGCCGGGTTCCACCGACACCGCCATGCAGCGCTCGCTGTGGGAGGACCCCAACGACGACGCCGGCGCACGCAGCGCCATCGAAGGTGACCTGTCGCAGTTCAAGGTCGGCATCCCCCTCGGCCGCATCGCCGAGCCCGCCGACATCGCCGAGGCCATCGAGTTCCTGCTGTCCGATCGTGCTCGTCACATCACCATGCAGGCGCTCTACATCGACGGCGGCGCCACCCTCCGCGCCTGACCGACAGACCTGCATCGACCCTGATCCCGAAAGGAAACGTTCCGTGACAACCGGTTTCGAGCGCACGCCGCTCGCCGACACCGCCCGCTACCCCGAGGAGTTCGCCGAGCGGTATCGCGCAGCCGGTTACTGGACGAACGAGACCTTCGGCGAATTCCTCCCGGCCCGCGCCGCCCGGTTCGCCGGTCGCATCGCCGTCGTCGGACACGACGCGACGGGCACCTGGCGGCGCATCACCTACCGCGAACTCGACGACGCCTCGGCCCGCGTCGCCGCCGGTCTCGCCGACCTCGGGGTCCGGAAGGGCGACCGAGTAGTCCTGCAGTTGCCGAACATCGTCGAGTACACCGAAGTGCTCTTCGCGGTCTTCCGCCTCGGTGCGCTCCCCGTCTTCTCCCTGCCCGCGCACCGCGCGTCGGAGATCGGCTACTTCTGCCGGTTCAGCGACGCCGCAGCGTACGTGATCGCCGCCGAACACGGCGGATTCGACTACCGCGTGCTCGCCCGGCAGGTCGCCTCCGAGATGGAGAATCCGCCGGTGGTCGTGGTCGCCGGTGAGGCCGAGGAATTCACTGCGCTCGGGTCGTTGCGCGACCGCGAAGCGGCGCCGATCACGGAGAACGACGCCGGAAACGTTGCCTTCCTGCAGCTGTCGGGTGGCACGACCGGAACGTCGAAGCTCATCCCCCGCACCCACGCCGATTACCTGTACTCCGTGCGCGAATCCGCGGTGATCTGCGGAGTGGACGAGAACACCCGCATGCTGGTCGCGCTGCCGGCGGCGCACAACTTCCCGATGAGCTCGCCGGGCATCCTCGGTGTGCTGCACGCCGGCGGCACCGTCGTCCTCGCTCCGGATCCGAGCCCCGACACCGCGTTCGCCCTCATCGAGAGCGAGGGCGTGACGATGGCGTCGCTCGTCCCGCCCCTCGCGCAGGCGTGGCTGTCGGCGCGGGCCCGCACCGAACGCGACCTGTCGTCGCTCGAGGTGCTGCAGGTCGGTGGTGCGAAGTTCCCGGCCGAGGCCGCCAAACGCGTTCGCACCGAACTCGGCTGCACGCTGCAGCAGGTCTTCGGTATGGCGGAGGGTCTCGTCAACTACACCCGGCTCGACGACGACGAGGACACCATCGTCACCACCCAGGGCCGGCCGATCAGCCCCGACGACGAGATCCGCGTCGTCGACGATACGGACGAGCCCGTCGCCGCGGGCACCACCGGCCACCTGCTCACCCGCGGCCCGTACACGATCCGGGGCTATTACAATGCGCCGGAACACAATTCGATGGCATTCACCCCGGACGGCTTCTACCGCACCGGCGACATCGTCCGGCTCACCGAGCACGGCTACATCGTCGTCGAGGGACGCGCGAAGGACCAGATCAATCGCGGTGGCGAGAAGATCGCGGCCGAGGAGGTCGAGAATCATCTGATCGCGCACCCGGCCGTGCTCGACGCGGCGGTGGTGTCGATGCCCGACAAGTATCTCGGCGAGCGCACCTGCGCCTTCGTCGTCACCGAGGGGGAAGCGCCGAAGGCCCTCGCGCTCAAGAAGTTCCTGAGGGAGCGAGGGCTGGCCGAGTACAAGATCCCCGACAAGGTGCAGTTCGTCGACGCCTTCCCGGTCACGGGAGTGGGCAAGATCAGCCGGAACGAACTGCGGCGCGCCCTCGCGGCCACTCTGAAGGACTGATCTCGCTCCGCGACGACGGGATGACTTCACCCCGTTCGGCTCGAGCGTCGAGGATTGCGTAGCGGCCACCGCGGGCGACGAGGTCGTCGTGCGTTCCGCGTTCGACGATGTGGCCCCGGTCGAGGACCACGATCTCGTCGGCGTTCCGCACGGTCGAGAGCCGGTGCGCGATGGTGATGGTCGTGCGTCCGCTGCGCGCGGCGTCGAGGGCCTGCTGCACGGCGTGCTCGGTGTCGTTGTCGAGGGCGCTGGTCGCCTCGTCGAGCACGAGGACACGCGGGTCGCGCAGGAGCGTGCGGGCGATCGCCAGTCGCTGTTTCTCACCACCCGAGAAGCGGTATCCGCGGGCGCCGACGACGGTGTCGTAGCCGTCCGGCAGCGAGACGATCAGGTCGTGGATGTGTGCGGCGCGGGCCGCGGCCTCGATCTCGTCGTCGGTCGCGTCCGGCTTCGCGTAGCGCAGGTTCTCCCGGACGGTCGCGTGGAGGAGGTAGGTCTCCTGCGACACCACGCCGACCAGTCCGGCGAGATCGGCGAGCCTCATGTCGCGCAGGTCGACACCGTCGATGCTCACGCGTCCCTCGACCGGGTCGTACAGTCGTGCGACGAGCGAGCCGAGCGTGGTCTTGCCCGAGCCGGTCTCGCCGACGAGCGCGACCTGCGCCCCCGCCGGGACGTCGAGATCGATGCCGTCGAGGGCGTTGCGGTGCGCTCCTTCGTAGCGGAAGCTCACGTTCTCGAACCGCACCCGGCCGGCGACGGTCGCAGGGTCGACGGGCACCGGATCGCGCGGGTCGTCGATGTCGACCGGAAGGTCGAGGTATTCGAAGATGCGGCTGAACAGGGCCAGCGAACTGGTGACGGAGACACCGACGTCGAGCAGGCTCATCAGCGGCCGGAACAGCGCGCCCTGCAAGCCGGTGAAGGCCACCAGGGTGCCGATCGTCATGCCGCCCGAGGTGGCCGGCAGACCGGCGACGAGATAGAGGACGGCGGGGATCGCCGCGAAGACGATGTTCATCGTGGCCATGCGCCAGCGGCCGGACAACTGCGCGTGCACCTCGAGATCGGCGAGTTCCTCCGACGTGCGGGCGAACTTGTCGGACAGTGCCGGGCCGGTGCCCAGCGTCTTGACGAGCAGCACGCCGCTGACCGACAGTCCTTCGTCGATCTGCGACTGCATGTCGGCGAGGCGCCGTTGCTGACGGGCGGTGACGGCGCGGCGCATGAGCGCGACCCGGCGCGTGAGCCAGATGGCCGGCGGGAGCACGATCAGGGAGAGCAGGGCCAGTCGCCAGCTGAGGACCGCCATGGCGATCGCCGTGCCGACGACGGTGGTGACGTTGGACGCCAGTGAGGTCGCGGTGTTGGTGACCACGGACTGCATGCCACCGATGTCGTTGGTCAGCCGCGACTGGATCTCACCGCCGCGGGTGCGGGTGAAGAAATTCAGCGACTGTCGCTGCAGGTGGGAGAAGACCCGGGTACGCAGACCGTGCATGACGTTCTGGCCGACGGTCGTGGAGATCCAGGTCTGGACGACGGACAGGAGCGAGCTCGCGACGGTGACGGCCAGCATGCCGCCGACGGCCCACAACAGCAGGCTCACGTTCTGGTGCGGGATGGCGTCGTCGATGACGGCGCGGACGAGGAAGGGCGTCGCGAGGGAGATCACCGACGAGGCGATGATGAGCGCGACGACGAGGGTGATCTTCCACCGATAGGGCGCGAAGAGGGCGCCGATACGGCGCAGGCTCACCGGGGCCTCGCGGAGCTGCTCGAGATCCTTCTTGTCGATCCTGCCGCGGCTGCCCGGCTTGCCGCCGAGAGTGGGTGGGGGCTGCATCATGTGCGCCACCTCGATTCGTGGTTCGTGACTCGTACTTGTTGAGGTTGCCTCATTGAGTGTCAACCGTCAAGTGAGGTACTGTGACCACCATGCCGGATTCACCCGTCGCACTGCGCGATCTCCTCCTCACCACCACGCGTACGCTGCGCCGACGCTGGCACGACCTCCTCCAGCCGTGGGGATTGTCACCCCACGAGTACCGGGCGCTCGACGTCATCGGACGCGCCGACGACCCGATCCGCCTCGGCGTCGTGGCCAAGGAACTGCGCATCGTCCCCCGCTCGGCCACCGAGGTCGTCGATCGCCTGGAGTCGCGGGGTCTCACCGAGCGACTCCCCGATCCCGCCGACCGACGCGCGGTCTGCGTGCGGCTGACCGACGAGGGCCGCAGGATCCGGGCCGAGCTGGCCTCGGCCCGCGATGCCGACGCCGTCGAGATGTTCGACCGGCTCGACGCCGAGGAACGCGCACGACTGTCCGATCTGCTGCACAAACTCGTCGACGACCGGCCGCGCTGATCCCTTCCGGTTCCGGGTACTCACATTCCCGACGGCAGCGACGTCTTCCCTACGAGTGTCCGTGCCGATCGAGGAGAGCCCTGTGAAGACCATCGACAGTCTGCAGTCGCGCGTCGACGCACTGAACCTGCCCGAGCTGACGAGCGAGCTCGACGAGAACGGCTGCGCCCTCACCGGGCCGCTGTTGAGCGACGACGAATGCACCGAACTCGCGGCCCTGTGGGACGACGACGCCCGCTTCCGCACCACGGTCGACATGAGCCGCTACGGGTACGGGCACGGCACCTACAAGTACTTCGGCTCACCCGTCCCCGACGCCGTCGCACACCTGCGCTCGGCGTTCTACCGGCAGCTGCTCCCCGTCGCGCGCTCGTGGGCCGAACGCCTCGGCGATCCGGCACCCTGGCCCGACGACTTCGACGACTGGCTCGACATGTGCCACGCGGCCGGCCAGACCGACCCCACCCCGCTGATGCTGCGCTACACCACCGGCGACTGGAACGCCCTGCATCGCGATCTCTACGGCGACCTCGTGTTCCCACTGCAGGTCGTGATCGGGCTCGACCGGGCGGGCGTCGACTACACCGGCGGCGAGTTCCTGTTGGTCGAACAACGGCCCCGCGCGCAGTCGCGGGGCACCGTCACCGTGCTCGAGCAAGGCCACGCGCTGATCTTCACCACCCGCGACCGACCGATCCGGTCGGCGCGCGGATGGTCGCGGGCGCCGGTCCGGCACGGCGTGAGCACCGTCCGATCGGGCCTGCGTCGCACGCTCGGCCTGGTACTGCACGACGCCGCCTGAGCGTCCTCGGTGCTACCCGACGCGGCCTACGCCGCTTCAGCGTTCGAAGATCCGCCTCGGATTGTCCACGAGCATCGTGGTGATCTGCTCGTCGGTCACGCCCCGTTCGCGCAGGGCCGGCAGCACCTCGTCGCTGATGTGGTTGTAGTTCCAGTTGGGCACGGCGGTCTGCTTCACGTCGTGCGGGAACCAGTCGATGAAGCACGACGCATCGTGCGAGAGCACCATGCGCTCGGTGTAACCGGCCTCCACGAGCGCGACCACCGTGTCGACGCGCTGCTCGAACGGCAACAGCAGATCGAGGCCGAAGCGGTCCATCCCGAGAATCGAACCGGCGTCGGCAATGCGACGCAGGTAGTCCAGATCGGTCGAATCACCGCTGTGCCCGATCACCACCTTGGTGAGGTCGACACCTTCCTCCGCGAGCACCCGCTGCGCCACCTGCCCCGACCCGGTATGCGGATTGGTGTGCACCGTGATCGGCACACCGGTCTCGACGTGCGCCTGCCCCACCGCTCGCATCACGCGCTCGACGCCCGGCGTGAGTCCCGGAATCTCGATGGCGCACTTGAGCATTCCTGCACGCACCCCCGTGCCGGCGATGCCCTCGCGGATGTCTTTCACGAACAGTTCGGTGAGCGGCTCCGGTCCGTCCACCAGCAACCCCGGCCCGACGTTGTGGAACTGGAACGGCAGGTCGTTGTAGGTGTACAGGCCCGTCGCGACGACGATGGAGATGTCCACCCGTTCGGCGACGCGCTGGATGCGCGGAATGTACCGGCCGAGACCGACCACCGTGGGATCGACGATCGTGTCGATGCCGCGCTCCGACAACGCCTTCAACTTCGCGACCGCGTCGTCGACGCGTTCGTCCTCGTCCCACGGGCTCGGGTAGTCGGGAAAGTTGGTGCGGATCTCCTCGCCGAGTACGAAGACGTGCTCGTGCATGAGGACTCTGCCCAGACGGCCCGTGTCGAGAGGGCCGCGAACGGTGTCGACGGATGTCATGACCGGTGACGCTAGGACACCAACCTGGGCAGGGGCAATCGATTTCAGGAATCGGTGGGAGTCGACTCCTCGAGGGCCTGACGGTAGCGACGCATGCCGCGCAGCCACCGGTCGTAGTCGGCGCCCTTGTTCCGGTACATCTCAAGGACCTCCGGGTGCGGAAGGATCAGGAAGTGCTCCTCCTCCATTGCCGCGAACACCGTCTCCGCGACGTCGACGGGTTCGAGCACCGCACCGGCGGTCGTGACGGCCCGGGTGGCGAGTTCACCGAGTGCGTGCCCGGATGCGTCCCCCGAGTACAGCAGAGGTGTGTTGACGCCCATCGGGCACAGGCAGCTCACCCTCACACCCTTGTCGCCGTAGGTCACCGACAGCCACTCGGCGAAACCGACGGCCGCGTGCTTGGTGACCGAGTAGGTGGCGGAGCCGATCTGTGTGAGCAGGCCGGCCGCCGACGCCGTGCTGACGAAATAGCCCTCGCCACGTTCGACCCATCGGGGTACCAGCAGTCGCGCCGCACGGATGTGTGCGCGCAGGTTGACGTCGAAGGACTGCTCCCAGACCGAGTCCTCGATCTCCAGGCCGGGCACACCGGTGACACCCGCGTTGGCGAAGTACAGGTCCACGGGACCGAACTCCGCTTCGGCGCGCTCGACGAGGCCGCGGATGTGTTCGTCGTCGGAGACGTCCGCCGCCACCGCGACGGCGCTCCCCGGCGTCTCCTCCTCGAGCGTCGCGACGACGCGCTGCGCCGCGTGTTCGTCGAGGTCGGCGACCACCACTCGTGCACCTCGCTCGACGAGGCCGGCAGCGATGGCGCCGCCGATTCCGCCGCCCCCGCCTGTCACGACGGCCACTCTGCCTTCGACCTTCATCGCTGATACCTCCCCGTCGAATCGCAGTGCCGTCCCGTGCGGCACAGTTGGTACTGAACCTGTCTACACGTATCACCGGCTGTAGGTACCGCTCACACGCACGGAGGTCGAGCACCCGGGATGGACGAATTGTTCTCCGTCTCCCGTCCGCGACGCGAGATCGCGCCGGGCGCCGTGCATGTGCCCGACTGGCTCGACCCGGGCGAACAGCGCGAGCTCGTCGAGCTGTGTCGTGATTGGGCGCGCCCGCCGGCGCCGATGCGGCACACCCTGCTTCCGGGTGGCGGACGGATGTCGGTGAGCACGGTGTGCCTCGGATGGCACTGGTCGCCGTACCGCTACACCCGCACCGCGGTCGATGTCGACGACGCTCCCGTTCCGCCGCTTCCCGACCGGCTCGTCGAACTCGGGCGGCGTGCCGTCGCCGATGCCTACGACGATCCGGCGGCCGGGAGCGGGTACGAGCCCGATACCGCTCTGATCAATTTCTACGACCGCGACGCGCGGATGGGGATGCATCAGGACAAGGACGAGCGGGTGAGCGCGCCGATCGTGTCGCTCAGTCTCGGGGATGCCTGCTTGTTCCGGTTCGGCAACACCGAGTCGCGCGGCCGGCCGTACACCGACGTGCGTCTCGAGTCCGGCGATCTGTTCGTCTTCGGCGGTCCGTCGCGGTTCGCCTATCACGGGGTGCCGGTCGTGTATCCGGACACCGGCAGTTCCCGCTGCGGACTCACCGCGGGGCGCCTCAACATCACCCTGCGGAGTACCGGACTTGCTTGATCGAACCGCTCGAAAATTCCGAACGTTCGGTCTGTGACTTTGTAACCAACTACACTCGGAGTAGCGTTTCGCCGGCGAGAAATACGTCAAATCGGACGATATTCCCGTGCGGTAGTCATCGGTGTCGGGGTCGATCACAGGAGACTGCCATGCCCGACTTCGCTTGTCGTCGTGTCCTGGCGATCATCGCAGGACTCGCCCTCGGCCTGACCGGACCCGTCGTCGCCGCCGCCACTGACGGCACCGCGTCCACCGCCGGCGCGGAGACCTTCCGTCCGTGCCCGGAGCGGTTCGTCATCGCGGTCGACGGAACCCGCAACATCGACACCCCGGATTCGATCGATCCCGATTCACCCCTCGCGAAGATCTCGGCGCGGTACGCGGCACCCGGCACGGTGGTCGAGCACATCCGCTATCCCGCCGTCGTGGTTCCGGTGCCGGAGTCCGGGTCGAGCGAGGGATCGGGGCGACTCGCGTACGACGAGTCCAAGAGGATCGGGCATCAGCGCCTGCGCGAGACGATCACCGTCCGGCACGGTTCGTGCCCCGACAGCGAGCTCGTCGTCCTCGGTTACTCGCAGGGCGCGTCGATCGCCGGCGACGTCCTCGCCGAGATCGCGGCCGACGGTTCGGTGCCGCCGGAGCGGATCAGCGGTGTGCTGTACTCCGACCCGCGTGACACCCGGGGAGTCGAAACGCTGTTCCCGGGCGAGGTCGTCCCGGGCATCACGCTCGGTGGCGGTCGCGACGACTTCGGCACGATCGCCGTCGAACGGATCTGCATCGAGGGCGACGCGGTCTGCGACGGCGTGACACCGGAGGAGAGCGAAGGGTGGTTGGGCGAGAACGTCACCGGCTACCTGAGGCTGCACACGACCTATCCCGACTACGACCCGTGAGGATCGTCGCACCCGGGAGAACCCGGGCCGGGATATACCGGTTCGGTATCGTCGGTTCATGAGCGTCGAGTCCCCGGCCACCCACCTCCCTGCTTCCGGTGATGATCCTCTCGCGCTGGAGCGGCAGGGGTGTTTCGCTCTCGCCGTGGCGAACCGCGCCGTGCTCGCGGTCTATCGACCGATCCTCGACAGGCTGGGACTGACCCACCCGCAGTACCTGGTGATGCTCGCCCTGTGGGAACGCTCGCCGCTGACGAGCAAGGAAGTGGGGCAGTTACTCCAGCTCGACTCGCCCACGCTGTCTCCCCTGCTCAAGCGACTCGAGGCGCTGGGCCTGATCACCCGCGCGCGCAGCGCGGCCGACGAACGGCAACTCGTCCTCGAGCTCACCGACGCCGGCCGGGCGCTGCGTGCCGAGGCCGAGTCGGTGCCGGGACAGGTCGTCGATGCCCTCGGTGTCGGGCTCGACGAACTCCAGGACCTGCACGCCGCGCTCGTGCGCGTCAACGCGGCGGCGTTGAAGGCCGGAGCACTCTGACAGCTCGGTAGCTGCCGCAACCCCGACGGCTCGCGGCAGCACTGTCCGACCGTCTTCTATCGATACGCATCGGCACGGTGCGAAATCGCGGTGACCTCGACCGTGCGGTTCGCATCATCGATCAGATACAGGACGCGATATTCACCTCGCCGGGCGCTGTACGCCGGCGCAAGAGGCGGATTCAACGGCTTCCCCACCCGCTTCGGATTCTCGAGAAGGGGTCCTGTGACGAACTCGTATACCGCAGTTGCTACCTTCTCCGGCAACGACCTCGCCATGGCGCGTGCAGCCGACCTCGCCATCCCCAGCCGATACGGGTGGTCCGGAGTGCTCATTCCTCGGACGACCGAGCATCACGCATCAGCTGCGTCAATTCCTGTACATCGACGACGTCTCCCGACTCGACCTCCGTTCGGCCCTCGACGTGCGCCCGCAGCAGATCCGTATCCGACAACACCGCGATCGTCTCCTGCATCGCGTCGTAATCGTCGGCACCGAGAAGCACCGCGGCGCGGTGCCCGTTGCGGGTGATCTCGAATCGCTCGTGTGTGCGCTCGGCCTCATCGACCAGTCGTGACAATTGCGCCCGCGCGTCGGCAACAGGAAGAGTCGTCATGTACATGATTCTAGCGAATTACTATGAGAAGTCTCAGGTCATTCCGTTCGCGCCGGTTCCGACACCGGCTTTCGACGGGAGGCCACGAACGCCAGGACGAGGCCGAAGGCCGCCCAGCACAGCAGGATGATCGTAGGTAAACCCGCGCCGGCGCCGTCGTGATCCGGCCGGACGGTCGGTGACCCGGGGCGCCGCACGCGCGGACGCCCCGGGACCGGCTCAGTGCGGGAGTTCGAGCGTCGTCGGCACCAGCGGAACCGAGGCCTCGCCGGTGTAGACGAGGAAGGTGAACGACTCCTGGAAGTACAGGTTCACCGTCTCTGCGTCGTGCGAGAGGTAGCCGATCGACAGATCCTGGCCGACCTGCAGGTCGTAGTCGCCGCCGCGCGTGGTCAGCACGAACGCGCCGTCGATCGCCGGGGCCCAGATGAGGTCGCCGTCGATGAGGCGGCGCAGTTGTTCGCGGATCGGGTAGCCGTGATCGGACGTCTCGCTGACCTTGGTGTACTCGTCGGCGCCGAGCAGGATCGAGTACGGGCCCCCCACCCCCGCCAGTCGCAGCTGCGACAGCGCCTGGCTGATGATCTCCGGGAAGTCGCGGGGATCCTCGGGCAGCTGCAGGGACGGGTTCGACGACGACGCCCGGATGCCCTCGATACCCGCGGCCGCGTAGCCTTCGAAGATCGCGCGGTCCTCGGCGAAGGCGATCTGGCGGGCCGCTTCCTTGACGGGGTCGAGGTCGATGTCGCGGGAACCGCGCTCGACGCTGTCGATCTCCTCGCGCGACAGCGTGAACGGCACCCGCAGTTCGACGACCGGCGCGACGCGGTGCTGACGCGCCCGCACTCCGGCGGCCGGGGGTTCGATCTCGCGGGTGCGGCCGAGACCCACCGCCGCGAAGTCGGTGCCGTGCGGTCCGGAGAAGTCGACGACGGTGCGCCCGGCGACGTGTCGCTTGAAGGTGCGTGCGGCCTCCTCCTCGATCTCGGTCCATGCTGCCTCGGAAATCGGGGCGAGGTCGCGATACAGATTGTTCACAGGGTCGAACTCCTTCGCAGAGCGCCAACTCCGAGTGATCCGTCGGCAGGCCGGCCGGCGGTCGAGGCACTCGGATCTTCGTGGGAGGGAATTTCCGCCGGTGACGGCGGAAGATCTTCGAGGAACTCCAGCGAGGGGCAGAAGAACAGCGATCCCGTCACCGCGGTGGAGAAGTCCAGGATGCGGTCGGTGTTGCCGGGCGGGCTGCCCAGGAACATGTTGCGCAGCATCTGCTCGGTCACCTCCGGGGTGGCCGAGTAACCGATGAAGTAGGTGCCGAACTCGTCGGCGCCGAAGCTGCCGAACGGCATGTTCGCGCGCACGATCTGCTGCTCGACCCCGTTCTCGTCGACGATCACGTTCAGTGCGACATGCGAATTCGCGGGTTTGGTCTCGTCGTCGAGCTCGATGTCGTCGAGCTTGGTCCGGCCGATCGCCCGCTCCTGCTCCTCGACGGTCAACGAGTTCCACGACGCGAGGTCGTGCAGGTATTTCTGGACGACGACGTAGCTACCGCCGGCGAAGTCCGGATCCTCGCCGGAGACCAGGGCCGCCTCGACGGCCTCGTCGTCCTCGGGGTTCTCGGTTCCGTCGACGAAGCCGAGCAGGTCGCGGCGTTCGAAATAGCGGAAGCCGTGCGTCTCGTCGACGACCCGAGCCGCACCGCGCAGCCTATCGTTGATCTTCGCGGCGAGTTCGAAGCACAGGTCCATCGTCGACGCGCGGAGGTGGAACAACAGGTCGCCGGGGGTCGAGGGGGCCTGGTGCCGACCGCCGTCGAGCGGGACGAACGGATGCAGTCCGGCGGGCGGGGGGCCGTCGAACAGCCGGTCCCACATATCCGAGCCGATGCCGGTGACGACCGACAGGCCGCCCTCCGGGATGCGGAAACCGACCGAGCGGCGCAGGCCCGAGAGATCTTCGAGCAGATCCCGAACGGTGTCCTCTGCGCCCTCGTCGACGGTGACGACGAGGAAGATCGCCGCTTCGGTGAGCGGGGTCAGTATCGGTTGTGCACGAACCACTCCGACAACGCTAGTGCACCCCGCACGAAATAGGCGTTCGCGGCACGCCGACGTTCGTCACTGCACAACTGCAGCGTCAAGGCACCATCCAGCCCAGCACCGAGGTGGACTGCAGCCACACGAGGACGGCGAGCACCGCGAGACCGGCGATGCTCAGCGGCCAGATCCGGCGCATGAGCAGCCCGTCCTTGCCGGACAGTCCCTTCACCGACGCCACCAGCGCGAGGTTCTGCAGTGCGATCGGGGTGCCGGTGGTGCCGCCGGCCATGTTCCCGGCGACCAGCACGGTCGGGTCGAGTCCCGACTGCTGGGCCGCGGCGACTTGCAGGCTGCCGAACATCGCGTTGGAGGCGGTGTTCGAGCCGGTGACCACGACGCCGAGCCAGCCGAGCACCGGCGACAACAGCGCGAACGCCACGCCCGCACCGGCGAGGAAACCGCCGATCGTGGCGGTCTGCCCGGACAGGTTCATCACGTACGCGAGGGCGAGGACCGCCGTCACCGTCGCGAACGACCACCGCAACTGCACGACCGCCGCGACGAAGCATCGCACCGCGTCGGCCACCGCGACCTTCAGCACCGGTATCGACAGCAGCGCGGCGACGAAGACGAGGCTGCCCGGGGCAGTGAGCAGATCGATGGTGAAGGTCTCCGCGGTGGGAACGTCCCCGTCGGCCGTAGTCACGTCCACACCCGGCCAGGGGAACGACAGGCTCGCGTTCGACAACAGCGACGCCACCGGACCGAACCGGCTGACGAGGAAGACGACCACGATCAGGGCGTAGGGGGCGAACGCCTCGACGACGCGTCGACGCGAGTCGTGGATCCGGTCGGATGCGGCCCGGCGGGCCTCCCGATGCATGGGGTGCACCTTCACCGCGACCAGCAGCACGAGCAGACCGGCCACGGCACCGGCGATGTTGCTCAGCCCCACGGTGAGATAGCTCGCGCACACGAACTGGGCGGCGCCGAAGGCAAGTCCGACGACGAGCGCGACCGGCCACGTCTCGCGAACTCCGCGCCATCCGCCGACCACCGCGACCAGCACGAGCGGGACGAACACCGCGAGCAGGCAGACCTGACGCGCGACGACCGGTCCGATCTCGTCGATCGGGATCTCCGAGACGCGCGACATCGTCAGGATCGGTGTGCCCATGACGCCGAGCGGGGTGACGACCGAGTTGGCGAGCAGCGACGCCGCGGCCGCACGCACCGGCGGCAGACCGGCACCGATGAGCACGACGGTCGCGACGACGATGGGGGTGCCGAAACCGGCGACCGCCTCGAGCAGCGCGCCGAACAGGAAGGCGATGACGATGGTGAGGATCCGCGGATCCGGGGATATTCGCCCGAAGGCGCGGGTGAGGACGTCGAAGTGCCCGGATTCGACGGTGAGCCGGTACACCCAGACGGCGTTGACCACCGTCCACATGATCGGGAAGAGACCGAAGACCGCACCTTCGACACCGGCACTGAGCGCGGACCCGACCGGCATGCCGTAGACGGCGGTGCCCACGATCAGGGCCACGACCACCGCGATTCCCGCGGCCGAATGCGACCGCAGTCGGAAGACGGCGAGCAGGACGAGCATGGTCAGCAGCGGGAGTACCGCCACCAGTGCCGACCACGCGAGCGACCCGCCGACCGGCGCGATCGGCTGAACGTATGCACCTGTCACTGCATCACGACCGGTGTGTCTGCACGGCGGTGCGGATGGTGGCGGCCGTGCCGTCGAGCACGGTCCGGTTCGGTGTCCGCCAATCGGCTCGGATCCCGAAGCCGTCCCCGGCGCTGCGCGGCACGAGGTGCAGGTGCACGTGGAAGACCTCCTGGCCGGCGGCGACGCCGTCGGCGAGGAACATGTTCACGCCCTCGATCGGGAGTCCGGACGCGCGCATCGCCGTGGCGATCCGTTGCCCGGCGGCGAACACCTTCGCTCCGTCGTCGGGATCGAGTTGTGCCAGTCCGGAGGCGTGCCGCTTCGGAATCACGAGCAGATGCCCGGGAGTGAACGGGCGGATGTCCATGAACGCGAGCACGTCGGGTTCGTCGAGCACGACGCTGGCCGGCGACTGCCCGGCCACGATGGCGCAGAAGATGCAGTCCGTCACTGTGGCGTGGACTCCTCCGCACGTGCGGGTCCGCGGGCGGTTTCGAGCAGGCGTAGCAGTTCGCCCTGCACCGTAGGACGGGCGCGCACCGGGTCGTCGCTGTGCGCGAGACACAGCATCGCTTCCTCGACGGCCGCGACGAGCAGGTGCGCGAGCACCGACGTCCGCGTGGGCGACGCCTCGTAGGTCTCGGGATCGAGGGTGACGAGCATGCGCTCGATGGCCTTCAGCGAGGAGTGCCGGTGGGTCTCGCGGACCTCGGCCCAGCCGAGGACCGCGGGGGCTTCGATGAGCAGCAGCCGGCGGGTCGCGGGGTCGTAGACCGCGTCGAGCGAGGCGAGCACGGCCTGGGTGAAGCCCTCCCAGGCGTCCTCGACCGGTTCGGCCGGGACCAGGGAGCTCTCCGCTTCCGACTGGAGTCGTTCGATGACACCGCGGAACAGATCCCGCTTGTCGGCGAAGTGGTGGTAGAGCGCCCCGCGCGTCCCCCCCGCCACCGAGACGATCTCCTCCGTGGCCGCCGCCGCGTATCCGTCGCGCAGGAACACCTCGCGCGCTGCATCGAGCAGCGCGGTGCGTGTTCGCGCTGCGTCACGCAACCGACCCGTATTTCCCGGTTTCACCGACACTTCGTTCTCTCCTGCTGATACCGCCACCCCCATCGGACACTCCCCCCGGCAGTCGGTTCCCGTGATTCCTGTCGAATCGGCTTCCTACAGAATCGGCGCCGGCGTGTACTTCGCTGCTTCCGGATACTGCGTCACGAGGTCCTGCACCGCCGCGACGACCGCTTCGACCTGCGCGACCGCAGCTCCGGCGAAGACCTCCCGGTCGGCCAGTGCCGCGTCGAGCGCGGCGCGGTCGAGCGGCAGCCGGTCGTCGGCGGCGAGACGGTCGAGCAGATCGGGTTCGCGACCCTCCTCGCGCATCGCGAGTGCGACGGAGACCGCATGCTCCTTGATGACCTCGTGTGCGGTCTCGCGACCCACCCCGGCCCGGACCGCGGCCATGAGGACCTTGGTCGTCGCGAGGAACGGCAGGGACCGCACGAGTTCCTTCTCGATCACCGCCGGGTAGGCACCGAACTCGGCGAGGACCGTCAGGAAGGTCTCCATCTGGCCGTCGATCGCGAAGAAGGCGTCGGGAAGGGCCACACGGCGGACGACGGAGCAGAAGACGTCGCCCTCGTTCCACTGCGCGCCGGCGAGCTCGGCGGCCATGGAGGCATAGCCGCGCAGGACGACCTGCAGGCCGTCGACGCGCTCGCACGAGCGGGTGTTCATCTTGTGCGGCATCGCGGACGACCCCACCTGGCCGGGCTGGAAGCCCTCGGTGACGAGTTCGTGGCCGGCCATGAGCCTGATGGTGTGGGCGAACGACGCGGGACCGGCGCCGACCTGCACGAGCGCGGAGAGCACGTCGTGGTCGAGCGAACGCGGATAGACCTGGCCGACGCTCGTGAAGACGTTCGCGAAGCCGAGATGCTGCGCGACCTTCTGCTCGAGCTGCGCGAGCTTGGCGGAATCACCGCCGAGCAGGTCGAGCATGTCCTGTGCGGTGCCCATCGGGCCCTTGATCCCGCGCAGGGGGTAACGGGCCATCAGTTCCCGGACGCGCTGCAGCGCGATGAGCAGTTCGTCGGCGGCCGACGCGAAACGCTTGCCGAGGGTGGTGGCCTGCGCCGCGACGTTGTGCGAGCGACCGGCCATGACGAGCGAGGCGTACTCGGTGGCGCGCTCGGCGAGGCGTGCGGCCACGGCGACACCGTGGGAGTGGACGTGCTCGAGCGACCGCAGGATCTGCAGTTGCTCGACGTTCTCGGTGAGGTCGCGGCTGGTCATGCCCTTGTGGACGTGCTCGTGACCGGCGAGGGCGTTGAACTCCTCGATGCGGGCCTTGACGTCGTGGCGGGGGACGCGCTCGCGCTGGGCGATGGACTCGAGGTCGACCTGCTCGATCACGCGTTCGTAGTCGGCGATCGCCTCGGCGGGAACGTCGATCCCGAGTTCGGCCTGCGCCCGCAGCACCGCGAGCCACAGCTGCCGCTCGAGCACGATCTTGTACTCGGGCGACCACAGGTCCCGGAGTTCGGGGCTGGCGTAGCGGGTGGCGAGGACGTTGGGGATGTGGCTCACACAAGTGAGTTTACGGTCCGGGTCTGCTCCCGTATTCCCCGACCTCAATCCTCGACCGGGGGCGCGACGGTCTCGACGACGTCGAGCAGGATGCCGCGCGCGAGCGAGCGCGGGTCGGGATCGAGCTCGCCCAGTCCGCCGAGGACCGCGCCGTCCACGACCGCCACGAGCCGACGCACCTCGCGGGGCCGCACCGATCGGCAGCAGCGTTCGAGCAGGTCGGTGAGCAGGTGGTCGATCTGCTCGCGCATGCGGACCTGCACGTCACGCAGTTCCGGATAGCGGGCTGTCGCGACGCACCGCTCGTACCGGGAGATCAGGCGTTCGCGGTCGATGCCGCCGTCGCAGTCCCGCGGTCCGATGAGCAGTTCGACGATGAGATCGGCCGTGCCCTCGAGACTGCGCGGGAGCGGCTCGATGTCGCGGACGCGCTCCCGCATCGCGTCGAGTTCCCGCTCGCTGTTGTAGTCGACCGCGCATGCGACGAGGTCGTCGAGCGATTCGAAGTAATAGGTGGTCGATGCGAGCGGCAGGCCCGCGCGGGGGGCGACGGCCCGGTGGCGGACGGCGTCGATCCCCCCTTCGAGGATGAGGTCGGCCGCTGCCTCGACCAGCGCCTGACGGCGCCGTTCGCCCTTCGGAGTCGCAGCAATCGACACCTTCTCATGGTGACAGTCCCGACCGTCTCACCAGGGGAAAACGGAAGTGGAGACCAACCGGTACCATTGCGCCCGCCCGCGTGTGTCGAGTCCTCGGCGAGCGCAGCCCCGCGAGTAGATCATCGAACGATCGGAGCCGTACCGGATGAGACGTCGACGCTTTCTGCAGGCATCGCTTCTCGGGGCCGCCCTGGCGGGTGCCGGCGCCGCGGCGCCGGGCATGTCCGTTATCGGCCTCCCGCGTGCGGACGCGCTGCCCGTCGGGGTCGACGAGTACCGCCGACTCGTGCCCGAACTGTTCGTTCCGCCGCCCGCCCCGCCGGAGCATTCCGAGGTCGTCGTGGTGGGCTCCGGTTTCGGTGCGAGCGTCGCCGCGCTGCGCCTGGCCGAGGCCGGGAACCGGGTCACGATGCTCGAGCGCGGCATGCGCTGGCCCCGCGACCCGCACCGCGAGATCTTCACGACCGACCTGCTCGCCGATGGTCGCGGCTACCACCACCGCACCCATTTCACCGGACCGACGGGCATCCCGGTGGTGTGCGACGACTTCGCCGGTGTCCTCGATGTGGTCGACTACCCGAACATGTCGGTGTGGCGCGGCGCGGCGGTGGGTGGCGGATCGATCGTGTTCACCGGAGTGATGATCGCTCCCGAACGGCACCTCTTCGAGCACGTCTTCGGCGGCCGTCTGTCCTACGACGAGATGACCTCCACCTGGTACCCGAAGGTGCGCTCGATGCTGCGCCTCGACCCGATGCCCGACGACATCTACAACGCCGCCGAGTTCACGCACTCGCGGCGATGGGACGACGACGCGCGCGCCGCCGGTTACAGCCCGCACCGCATCGACGGCATCTGGGATTGGGACGTCGTGCGCGCCGAACTCGCCGGCTCGGTCCGCCGATCGGCCGTCGCGGGCGAGAGCAATCTCGGCAACTCGAACGGCGCGAAGTTCGATCTCACGCAGAACTACATCCCGGCGGCAGAGGCGACCGGGCGCACCCTGGTGTGCCACGGTCACCGGGTGCTTGCGATCGGTCAGAACGGCGACGGCCGCTACCGGCTCGACGTGCAGGCCGTCGACCCGACGGGGGGGGTGCTGCGCACTACCACGATCACGTGCGACCGCCTCGTCCTCGGCGCCGGATCGATCGGCACGACCGAACTGCTCGTCAAGGCGCGGCACACCGGTTCGCTGCCGAACCTCGACGAGCGCGTGGGCCGGGGCTGGGGCACCAACGGCGACGCGGTGCTCGTCCGCTCGTTCGCGCTCACCGAGGGTTTCGGCGGCGACCAGGGCGCGCCGTCGGCGTCGCGGATCGTCGACGAGTCCGGTCTGCCGCTGAGCCTCGAGAATTGGTTCGTCGCGGGCACCGCGAAGGACGTCGGGATGCTCGCCTCCCTCGGCATGACCCTCGACCCCACCCGTGCCGACTTCGCGTACGACCCGGGTGCCGATCGGGCGGTTTTGAACTGGCCGACCGGTGGCGAACGCGAGAGCGTCGACGCCCTGCGGGCCGTGCACAACGCGATGGCGCAGGCCGGTGGCACGATCCCGGGCGCATCGCCGATGGCCGAGGACGTCAACGCGACCTTCACTGCGCATCCACTCGGTGGTGCGGTGCTCGGCGAGGCGACCGACGGTTACGGCCGCGTGCACGGCCATCCCGGTCTCTACGTCGTCGACGGCGCGCTGATCCCGGGCAGCACCGGCACCGCGAACCCGTCGCTGACCATCGCGGCGCTGGCCGAACGGAACATCGCGCGGATCATCGCCGACGGGCGGTGACCCGGCCGCGGCGGTCCGGCACGGCGTTCAGGAGACGGGCAGCCAGGCCGCGAGCCGGTCGAGCGCCGCGGTGACGTCGGCAGTCGAACCCGCGAACGATAGCCGCACGGTCTCGCCGCCGCGCACGGTGTCGAAGTCGACGCCCGGTGCAAGCGCGAGCCCGGTGTCGTGGAGCAGCCGCGCGCACCACGCCGTCGAGTTCTCGCCGTCGAGCAGATGGCCGATGTCGGCGTAGACGTAGAAGGCGCCGTCTGCCGGTGCGAGTTTCGTGATGCCGAGATCCGGCAGCCCTTCGAGCAGCAGTTCCCGGTTCACCGCGTAGCGGGAGACGTGCCCGTCGAGTTCGGTGCGGGCCTCGGTCCCGAACGCCTCGACCGCCGCGAACTGCGAGACCGACGGCGGGCACACCGTCATGTTCGACGCGAGTCGCTGCAGAGCCGGACGCATCGTCTCGGGCGCGAGCATCCAGCCGAGCCGCCAACCGGTCATCGAGAAGTACTTCGACACCGAGCCGATCACCACCGAGTCGCGCGAGGTCGCCCACGCCGTCGAGGTCGCCGGTGATCCGGTGCCCTCACCGGTCTCGGACCGGACGGTGCCGAACTCGATGCCGTGGTAGATCTCGTCGGAGATGAGCAGGCTGCCGTGCTCGTCGCACCAGCGCGCGAGCGCCGCGAGCTCGGACGGTTCGATCATCGTGCCGGTCGGGTTGGCGGGGCTGGCGACGACGATTCCCGCAGGCGGAGCGTCGAGTTCCTCGAGCATCGCGACGGTGGGCTGGTAGCGGGTCTGCGGACCGCAGTCGAGTTCGACGACACGACAACCGAGCGCGGCGAGGGTGTTGCGGTAGGCCGGGTAGCCGGGGCGGGCGACGACCACGGTGTCGCCGACGTCGAAGGCCGCGAGGAACACCAGGGGGAAGGCGCCGGACGAGCCGGTGGTGACGACGACGTCGTCCGCGTCGACGTCGATGCCGTACTTGTGGCGGTGGTACGCCGCGATCTCCTCGCGCAGCGGCAGGATGCCGAAGGTCTCCGTGTAACCCAGCAGTTCCGCATCGATCGCCAGGTTGGCGGCCCGGAGCACGGGAGCGGGTGCGGGGGTCGACGGTTGTCCGGCGGCGAGACTCAGGACGTCGCCGTGGCTGCGCTGCCGCTCGGCGGCCGCCTTCCACACATCCATGACATGGAACGTCTCGATACCGGAGCGTTGGGATTCGGGGCGCACGTCGACGACGGTAGTACGCCCCGCGTCGTTCGTCAGAGCCGGACGCGCTGAAGTCGGGTGAGGGCACCCCAAGCGATCGGATAGTCCTGACGATCGACGACCTTCACCTGCGTGGCCTCCGCGTCGGGTTCGGGCGTCGGTTGCGGCACGACCGGCAACAGCAGATGCGAGTCGAACTGTCCGCCGGCGTGCACGATGTGGAAGCCCTTGTTGATGGTGCGATCGTGCCCGACGCGTGGGTTCTCGTCGAGGTCGTGGCCGGCGATGACGAGCACGAGGCTCGATCCGGCTTCGAAGAAGGTGCTGTGCGGCATGATCTCGATGTCGACGGGCACGATCTGGTCGGGCAGCAACGGCCAGTACTTCGTCTGGTCGTGGACGGGCCGGTAGGCGGTGGAGGCCTCCGGGTCCAGCGCCCGCCGCGAGACCCGCATCCACCCGTGGGCGACGAATCCCTTCTCGTAGCCGCCGTGGCCTTCGAACCACACGTCGCGGCCGTGCTCGTCGCGCTTGGCGAGCCCGACGAACAGGTCCATGTCGTTGGCGTCCTTCGCCTGCACCCACAAACGCAGCGCCGCGTGCCCGGTGATCTCGGTGTCCTCGTCGAAGGTGTGGGTGAAGACGAGTTCGTCGCCCGCGACGGGGAAGGTGCGGCGGAACTGGCTGCTCTCGCACGGGGTGGTGCTCAGGTCGGCGTTCGCGTGGTCGAGGTGGAATGCGACGTAACGGGTGTCGGGGACCGGCCACTCGGATTCGAAGCGTTCGGAATAGGTGCGCAGGTCGTGGCGGGGCTCGAGACGGATGCGCGGGGGGTCCTCGAAGCCGTTGTCCTCGTCCTTGAGGAAGCGGTCGAAGAATCGTCGCTGGTAGTCGAGGGCCTCGTTGCCGTAGAAGGTCTGCCACATCTTCCGGCCGTGGGTGTAGAGCCACTTGTGCTCCGACGCGATGCGGCGGTAACCCTCGACCGACCCGCGGGCGCGTGGGCCCTGATCGGACCACGAGACGCCGACGAGCGCGGGCACGGTGACGTCCTCGAGCCGGGGCGGCGGGGCGAGGTGACGGAAGAAGTCGGGGAAACGGCGCCGCAACCACGGGGTGAACCGCCGGAGGGAGGCGGCGCCGCAGCGGGCCCCGGTGTTCATCGCGCTGTACCAGAACTCGCTGTAGCGGGTCTCGGGGATGCCGCCCTGGGTGAGGATGTCGCGGCAGGGATCGCTCACACCCTCCCAGGGTGCGATGGCCGCGAGACAGGGCGGGTTGAGCGCGGCGGTGTACCACTGCAGTGTGGCGAGATAGTCGGCGCCGGCGAGGCCGACGCGGCCGTTGCTCCACTCCTGACCACCGGCCCATTCCACGACGGACGCGCAGTCGAGCGCGGCCCGGCCGAGCAGCAGGCGGGGACGGCCGCCGCTAGCGTGATGACCGCGCATGTCCGCGACGACGAGGACGTAGCCGCGAGGAACCCAGTAGGCGGGGTCCGGTGCTTCGAAGGAGGTGCAGTCACTGATCTCGAGATCGCCGATGTGGTTGCCGGATTCGGCGAGGTCGTCGAAGTCGACGGGATACCGGTCGACGCCGGCGTCCTTGCCGTAGGGGGTGACGGCGACCAGCACGGGGCAGCGGTCGTGCTCACCGGAGTCGGCAGGACGGTAGACGTCGGCTCTCAGTACGGTGCCGTCGCCCGCGCGGATCGGCACGTCGCGCTCGACGAGGACGTCGTCCGGCAACCCGTGGACGACGACGTGGTGGTGCCGTAGCGGTGTCGGGTCCGGCGTCGGCGTTCGTCTTCGAGAAACCATGCAGTCACCCCTGGCGGCATCGAAATGCACCGAGTGTGCAACATACACCCGGTAGGTGCAAGGGTGAAGGACGAGAGTGAAAGGCTAGACCGAGATCCGGCCCTCGACGGCCGCCAGACCGATGTCGCGGCGGAAGTGCCCGCCCGGCAGCTTGACGTCGGCGAGCCGATCATAAGCGGCCTCGCGCGCGGACGCGAGATCGGCACCCACACCGATCACGTTGAGCACGCGCCCACCTGCGGAGACCAGCGCGCCGTCCTCGCGACGCTTCGTGCCGGCGTGCAGCACCGTGTCGCCCTCGGCGCCGGTGATCACATCGCCGGTGCGCGGGGTGGACGGGTAGTACTCGGCGGCGAGCACCACGGTCACCGCGGCGCCGTCCTTCCAGCGCAGCGGCGGGAGCTCGGCGAGCGTGCCGGCGGCGACCGCCTTCAGGGCCTCGCCCAGCGGGGACTCGAGCAGAGCGAGCACGGCCTGGGTCTCCGGGTCGCCGAAACGGCAGTTGAACTCGACCACGGCCGGGCCCTCGGCGCCCATCGCCAGACCCGCGTAGAGCAGTCCGGAGAAACCGCATCCGCGGCGCACCATCTCGGCCGCGACGGGCTCCACGACCTCGGAGACGATCCGCTCGACGCTACCCTCGGGCAACCACGGCAGCGGCGTGTAGGCACCCATGCCACCGGTGTTGGGGCCGGTGTCGTCCTCGCCGACGCGCTTGTGGTCCTGCGCCGGGAGCAGCGGCACGACCGTCTCGCCGTCGACGAGGCAGAACAGCGAGACTTCGGGGCCGTCGAGGAAGGACTCCAGCAGGACGGGGTGCCCGTTCTCGAGGATCTCGGCGGCGTGGTCGCGGGCGGCGGCGCGATCGGTGGTGACGACGACGCCCTTACCGGCAGCGAGACCGTCGTCCTTGACCACCCAGGTCGGTCCGAACCGGTCGAGCGCCTCGTCGAGGGTCGCGGGTGTGTCGACGACCTCGCTGTGGGCGGTGCGCACACCGGCGGCGGCCATGACGTCCTTCGCGAACGCCTTCGATCCCTCGATGCGTGCGGCGGCGGCGGACGGTCCGAAGCAGGGGATGCCCGCGGCGCGGACGGCATCGGCGACCCCGAGGACTAGCGGAACCTCGGGACCTATGACGACGAGGTCGGCCTTCTGCGCGGTGGCGAGGGCGACGACGTTGTCGGCGGAGGCCGCATCGACGGGGAACAGCTCGGCGACGTTCGCGATACCGGGGTTGCCCGGCGCGGCCAGCACGGCGGTCACGCCGGGGTCGCGGGACAGGGCGAGAGCAAGAGCATGTTCACGGGCACCGGAGCCGATAACGAGTACGCGCACGCAGGACAGACTACGGGACCGGTCTCCACACGAGATCGGCGCGGGAACGCGTGCGCTGAACGGCTTCCGCATTGGGCAGATCGACGGTCCGCACCCATTCGCGTGCGCCGTCCTCGTCCCGTCCGTGGTGGCGGTGCCGGCGCACGAGACGTCGCGTGAGCGTGCGGCGGGGTGCGTCGATGTAGATGACGAGGTCGAGCAGCGGGCGGATGTGTTCCCATCCCCCGGTCTCGAACATCAGGTAGTTGCCCTCGGTGACGATCACCCGGGCATCGGCCGGCACAGCGTGCACCGCCGCGATCGGTTCGTCGAGCGGCCGGGAGAAATCCGGGGCGTAGATCGTCTCGTCGCGGCACTGCCGCACCCGGCTCAGCATGTCGCGGAAGCCGGCCACGTCGAAGGTGTCGGGCGCCCCCTTCCGGTCCCGCGCGCCGAAGGTGTCGAGCTGCCGGTTGGACAGGTGGTAGCCGTCCATCGGCACCTGCCCGGTGGAGACCCCCGCGCATCGGAGGGCGTAGACGAGCAGCGCCGTGGCGCGACTCTTCCCGGCACCCGGCGGCCCGCACAGACCGACGACCGTGCGCCGATCCGCGGGAAGCCCGACGAGGACGTGTGTGACGAGTTCGTCCACGAGCACGCGCAGCGGCGCCTCCCGCACGCTCCCGTCACCTTCCATGAGCCCGACGATACGACCGCCCGCGACCGTCGGAGTCGCCGTGAACTCTCGACACGCCCACCCGACTGATCTATCGTTATTTCGAAAGTTCGGAATTTCGAACTGTCACCCCGACACGGACGGATACCGCCATGCCGAACAGGATCGGAACCACCCTCGCCGCGACGAGCGTCGTGATCGCTCTGGCCGGATGCGGGCAGAGCACTCCACCGGAGTCCGACATCCCTGCACCGGCCGGGGCGGACGCGTCCGCCCCGGCCGGTGAATGCATGCCCACCCCCGCCGCGGACGTGAGCACCGCCGAAGGCTGGATCGGCTACCTCGCCGAGAACCCCGACACGGTCGCCATCGCGGTCGACGACGGCAACGGCGGGACCTTCGAACAACGACCCGACGAGCGGCAACCGCTCGCGTCGGCTGTGAAGGTCGTGCATCTCGCCGCCTATGCCCGCGCCGTCGCAGCCGGTGAACTCTCCCCCGACGAGCGCGTACCGCTCGCCGACTGGGAACGCTGGCATCTCCCGGACACCGACGGCGGCGCACACCCCCGGGCTCTCGAACGGCTCGGTGTGAACGACCCGGAGGACACCGTCACTCTCGACGAGATGGTGTCGGCGATGATCCAGGAGAGCGACAACGCGGTCCCCGACTACCTGCGCGACCGCCTCGGCGACGACGCGCTGCGCGAGGCCGCCGCCCAGGGCGGCTGGGACGACTTCACGCCGCCGACGATGCTCGGCAACACGCTCGCGCTGCTCGACCCGACACTCGACGATTCGTCGGCGGTCTGGGACGCCGCGCGCCGCTACGCCTCCGAACCCGCCTACCGCGCCGAAGCGGTGCAGCACCCGGCGCCGGAGGATTTGTTCGCCCGGGTCGACCGCGTCCAGCGTTTCGACAACACCGGATCGGCCGCCGAGCTCACCGCCCTGCATCGCGCGATCGCCGACGGTTCGTTCGGTGCCGGCGGCGACCTCGCGCGTACCCACCTCGAATGGCAACCGTCCACGGTTCCGGGATTCGAGGGAGTCGGATTCAAGGGCGGTAGCCTGCCCGGCATCCTCACCGACGCGGTCACCTTCCGCCGCGATGACGACACGATCGCGACCACGGTGATGCTCGCGTCCGGCATGTCGGACAGCGACTACGCGGAAGCCCTCGAATCGTTCGCCCATCAGGAGATGCTCGCCGCGGCAGCGAACGATCCCGATTTTCTCGAGCGGATACGCTGCGCGATGTGAGCGACGGCGACGTGAACGACGAGTACGAGGCCCGGCTCGCGGGTCTCGAACGCCGTGTGCGGATCCTCGAGGGCGACGCGCCCCGCCGGGGCGCCGGGGACGGTCCCGGTGGCACCGGTCCCGTGGCGGACGTGGCAGGAAGCACGGGGTCCGTGACCTACGGGGGCTTCGTCTCCCTGCACGGCCACGTCCGCTGGAACATCGAGTACGACGCGGGCGCATCCCTCGCACTCGATCCCGTTCCCGTCGCCGCCGTCCTCGACGCCTTGGGCAACCCCGCGAGGCTGGCGATCGTGCGGACTCTGCTGCGCGGGCCCGCCACCGCCACCGAACTCCAGGAGGCCACCGACCTCACGTCGACCGGCCGGCTCTACCACCATCTCCGGGCTCTGTCGGCTGCGCGCGTGGTCGAGCAGGGAAGCCGAAACCGCTACCGGATCGCGCCGGAGAAGGTCGTGCCGCTGCTGGTCCTCACCGTCGCGGCGGCCGATGTCGGGGAACAGCTCCGGTGAACCCGGTGTCCCTTATCCTCCCGGTATGACTTCCGTGTTCAGCAAGATCATCGCCGGTGAACTGCCGGGCCGTTTCGTCTGGCAGGACGACGACGTCGTCTCCTTCCTGACCATCAACCCTTTCACCGAGGGGCACGTGCTGGTCGTGCCACGGCAGGAGGTCGATCACTGGCAGAGCGTGGACGACGACCTGTGGGCGAAGGTGAACGACGTCGCCCGCATCCTCGGTCGCGCCGTCACCGCCGCCTTCGACGCCCCGCGCGCCGGCCTGATGATCGCCGGCCTGGAGGTCCCCCACCTGCACCTGCACGTCTTCCCCGCCTACTCCCTCGGCGACTTCGATTTCGCGACGGCCGAGAAGGATCCGTCGCCCGAATCGCTCGACCGCGCGCATCGCAAGATCAAGGACGCCCTGCGCGAACAGGGGCACGGCGAGCACGTCCCCGACTGATCCGCTCGACGGGATATCGGCGGAACAATTCCGACCGGTATCCCGTTGTGTTCCTCGTGTCTTCTACTCCACCGAGTTCCCCAGCTCCGGCCGGTACGGCCGAGCCGCAGGCCGCTGCCGCACCGCGCGCCGGTCTTCTGATCGCCGTTCTCGTCGGGGCCGCATTCGTCGTCATCCTCAACGAGACGATCATGAGCGTCGCGCTGCCGAAGCTGATGGTCGAGTTCGACGTCGGCGCAGCCACCGCCCAATGGCTCACCACGGCGTTCATGCTGACCATGGCCGTCGTCATCCCGATCACGGGTTACCTGCTCACCCGGCTGTCGCTGCGCACGGTCTTCGCGATCGCGATGGGCAGCTTCCTGCTCGGCACCCTGATCGCCGCGAGCGCCCCGATCTTCCCGGTCCTCGTGCTGGGTCGTGTCGTCCAGGCCGTGGGCACCGCGGTGATGTTGCCGCTGCTGTTCACGACGGTGCTCAACCTGGTTCCCGCCGATCGTCGCGGTCGCACGATGGGCGTGATCTCGATCGTCATCGCGGTCGCTCCCGCGGTCGGCCCGACCATCGGTGGCGTCGTGCTCGACCAGCTGAGCTGGCGGTGGATGTTCTGGCTGGTGCTGCCGATCGCGGTCGTCGCGACGGCGCTCGGCCTGAGCTGGATCCGCAGCGTCACCGAACCGGTCGCGGTTCCGCTCGACGCCCCGTCGGTGGTGTTGTCGGCCCTCGGGTTCAGCGGTCTCGTCTTCGGTCTGAGCAGTCTCGGTGAGGCCGCCGAGGGCGATCCGCTCATGCCGCCGTGGCTGCCGCTGGTCGTCGGCATCGCGTCGCTGACGGTCTTCGTCCTGCGTCAGATCCGCCTCGGCGACGGCGCCCTGCTGGACATGCGCGCGTTCCGTACCCCGGCGTTCTCGCTCGCGGTTGCACTCGTCTCGGTAAGCATGATGTCGCTGTTCGGCACCCTCATCCTGCTGCCGATCTACCTGCAGAACGTGCTGGGTCAGTCGACGCTGACCACCGGCCTGATGCTGCTGCCCGGTGGTCTGGTCATGGGTCTGCTCGGCTACATCGTCGGACGCCTGTTCGACCGGTTCGGTCCGCGGCCGCTCGTCGCACCGGGCGCGGTCATCGCCTGCGTCGCGATGTGGGGCATGACGACCTTCGACGCGACCACCACGATCGGCACGGTCATCGCCTGGCACGTGCTGCTCAACATCGGCCTCGCGTTGATGTTCTCGCCGCTGCTGACCTCGGCACTCGGAGCGCTGCCGCGGCGGTTGTACTCCCACGGCAGCGCCATCGTCAGCACCATGCAGCAGGTCGCCGGTGCGGCCGGTACGGCGTTGTTCATCACGGTGCTGACCCGCACGACCGTCGCGGGCGCCGAGAGCGCGGGCGATCCCGCCGGTGCGCTCGCGGACGGTGTCCACGGCGCGTTCACGTGGGGCGCGGCGATCGCGGTGATCGCAGTCGTCGGCTCCCTGTTCGTCCGACGGGCCCCGGAGCCCGAGGCGGATGGGGTGGAGGTGTCGGCCCCCGAGACCGCCGGAACGCACTAGCCGGCAGTACACACCGGCCCGGCACTCACGCGCCGGTCGTCACGACTTCCCTGTTCGACGGGAAGCGTGGCGGCCGGCGCGTTGCTGTCCGCACACGGTTCGTGGAGGAAGGCGTCCAGTTCGACCCACGAGGTGTCGCGTGCGGCGCTGCCGGACGGACGCTGGATCTCGCGTCGATCGCGGTGAGGCGGTAGGCCGTGCGGACGATGGGTGCGGGCACCCCGCCGAAGACGGCGTCGAGCAGGCCGAGTGCGGGCTCGGCGACGAACAACGACCACGCGTTCCGCGCGGCCTTCCCGACCACGTCCGTGATCCCCATGTATGAGCTCGGAGAACCTGTCCGACGGCAGTGCTATCAAGTGATGCATGACGTGTTCACAGTGCAACCACGATCTCGACCACTGCCACGGCACTCTCGTGCTCCACGCCGATACTCGGGTCGACTGCACCGAACCCGACTGCGTCGACTTCGAGATCGTGCGGCACACCCTCGTTCTCGACTGCATCGAACTGGACGGCGGATGTTCGTGCACGGTGATTGCGCAGGAATCGCAGCTACTGCGCGTGTCCTGAGCAATTTGCCAATACTCGCCCGGAATTCCTAACCTCGACGGAGGTGGCCGCCGGTCGGCCTCCCGGACGAGCGCACCGTACCCGGCCAGCGACAAGACGGTGCAGGAGCGTTGTACGTCATGGCCTGGATCGTTCTCGTCCTCTCCGGTGTGCTCGAAGCCGTGTGGGCTACAGCCCTCGGCAGATCTGCCGGTTTCAGCCGGCTCACCCCGACACTGGTGTTCGTCGTCGCCCTCGTCCTGAGCATGGCCGGGCTCGCGTATGCCCTGCGCACCCTGCCGGTCGGGACGTCCTACGCGATCTGGGTGGGTATCGGCGCCGCTCTCACGGTCGGATATGCGATGGTCACCGGCACCGAGACCGCCTCGCTGCTGAAGCTCGCACTGATCGCGGGCATCGTGCTGTGCGTGGTCGGTCTCAAACTCGTGCACTGACGTTCTCGGGCCTCACGTTCTCGGACTGACGTTCTCGAGCACTGACCGTTACAGTCGGTTCCATGAACCTCGGGTCCGTACTCGTGATGCCGGTGCGTGTGGGTCTGACCGCCGCAGAGGTCGCCCTGAGCGTCGCCGAGACGGTCGTCGGCACCGTGCGGGTCGCGGTGTCGCCCACCACCTACTCCGCGCTCGGCGCGGTCGGCCTGCCCGACACCCGCAGTTCGGTGGGTCTGCTGCAGCAGATCTCGAAGCTCACGTCGGAGGACCGTGGACTCGGTCACGCGTTGCGTCCCGGCGGTCCCCTCGACCGGCTGCTCGCGCCGGGCGGTCCCGTGGATCGGCTCACCGAGCCGGGTGGCCTGCTCGATCGGTTGCTCGAACCGGGCGGACCCGTCGACCGGCTCACCGCACCGGGTGGTCCCCTCGACCGGATCCTCGCCGACGACGGTGCCCTCGACCGTCTCGTGTCGGAAGGGGGTCTGCTCGATCGCCTCACCGCGCACGACGGCCCGCTCGAACGGCTGCTCGCCCAGGACGGCGCGGTGGAACGGCTCACCGCGCCGGGCGGCATCGTCGATGTGGCGATCCGGCCCGGTGGGGTCGTCGAGCGGGCCCTCGCCCAGGGCGGCGTCCTCGACGTCCTGCTCTCCGAACGGGGCGCCCTCGAACGACTGCTCGCGGAGGGCGGTCCGCTCGATCAGATCGTCTCGCTCTCGGAGACCCTCGCGCATCTCACGCCCGGCATCTCGCAGATGAACGCGAGCATCGACATGTTGCAGGAAACGGTCGAGCTGCTGCGCGGGGCCGTCGGTCCGCTCGGCGACCTCGCCGGCCGGCTTCCCGGGCGCTGGTTGCGCAGCGGCAAGGGCGAGCTGCTTCCGCCGCCCTGACGTAGTTCCTCGCCGTGTCAGCGATCGGAGCGGCGGGATGCGACCAGCCGGGCAGCGTCGGCCGATGCCCGGCGCGCTGCCGCGAACAGGTCCTCCCCCGTGCCGAGCAACGCGGCGAGCGTGCCGGCGAAATGATCGCCCGCCCCCGTCGTGTCGACGACCTCGACCTGCGGGACCCGCAGATGTTCGATCGCGTCCTCGGTTCCGACCACGACGTCCTCCCCACCACGGGTGATCACCACGGTGCGCACCTGTTCGAGCAGGCGGGTCACGATCGCGTCGAAGGGGGTCCCTGCGGGAAGACCCGCGTAGTGCAGGGCTTCCTGCTCGTTGAGTACGAGCGGATCGGCGCCGGCGAGGACGTATTCGTCCAGGTCGATCACCGGGCTCGGATTGAGCACGAACCGGCGGTCGTGATCGCGCGCCCACTGGGCGGCGGCCCAGGTCACTGCGGGGAGCAGCTCGAGTTGGGTGAGCACCACCGCGGGATCGAGGGCATCGAGTGCTGCGGTCACGTCCTCGGCCTCGAGCAACGAATTGGCCTCGGGTACGACGACGATCCGGTTCTGCCCGTCGTCGGAGACGAGGATGACGGCCCGGCCGGTCGGGCCCGGTGTGGTGCGCAGATGGGAGGTGTCGACCCCTGCCCTCTGTTGCACGCCGCGCAGTACGTCAGCGGCATGATCGCTGCCCACCGCGCCGACGATGGCGGTGGGAGCCAGGCGGGCAGCACCGATGGCCTGGTTCGCGCCCTTGCCTCCCGGATAGGTGCGCAGATGCCGGCCGAGTACCGTCTCACCTTCTTCGGGAGCACGTGCCACGACGACCGTCAGGTCGAGGTTCAGCGATCCCACGACCGCCACCACGCATCGACTCGACTCGGTCACGGGTCGAGCCTACGACCGATCGACCTGCGGGGCGGGCCTACGATCGATCGACCCGAAGGGCGGGCCTACGATCACTGCGCCTGCGGGTCCGGTTCCAGTTCGGGGCAGACGATGTGGACGACCTCGTCCGCCCAGGACTCCCCCACCTCGCCGTGACGCAGGTAGGCGCCGAGATACGCGCCGACGAGCATCGAGACGGCGGTGTCGACGTCGATGTCCTTGCGGATCGCGCCCGACTCGATCGCGGCGCGGAGCACGTCGGCGACGACCTCGCTCCGGGCATTGATGATCTCCCGGATCGACTCGGTGAACTCGGGTTCCTGGTCGGTGAGCAGTGCGCCGACACTGCCCATGCCCACTTCGTTCGACAGTCCGCGACGGATCAGCTCGAGGGTCCATTTGACGCGGTCGTAGACGCACAGCCCGTCGGGCACGCACGGGGAGGCGACCTGCGAGTGCAATGCCGCGTCGAGGATCTCCTCACGGTTCGCGTAGCGCCGGTAGATCGTCGTCTTCGCGACGCCCGACAGCGCCGCGACCGCCTCGACGGTGACGCGGTTGGGCCCGTGAAGCCGCAGGATCTCGAGCGCGGCCTTCACGATGCGCGCGTCGGTCCCGGCACGCTCCTTGACGGGGCGCCGCGACGTCAGGGCCACGGATTCCGTCTCGACCTCGCCCACCATGTCTACATCCTCCTCGCGCGGGCATACACCCGCAGGATTCCCGAGTCTCCCCGACAAGGCGACCCCGAATCAAACACTACGAAACGATACGCTACGATGAGCGTATCGTTCCAATCGTCGACGAAGGGGAACGCATGACAGATATCTACGCACCGACACCCGGGCACTACACCGAATCCGAAACCGTCCTCGAGAGCTACCGCACCTACGACGCCGTCGAGAGGGCCATCGACCACCTGTCCGACGAAGGCTTTCCCGTCGAGTACCTGCGGGTCGTGGGCCAGGGAGTCACCACCGTCGAACACATCGAAGGCCGCATGACCAACGGCAAGGCCGCCCTTCGCGGCGCCGCCGCAGGCGTCTGGACGGGCCTGCTCTTCGGTCTGCTCCTGGCACTGCTTCTGCCTGCCACCGGCATGGCCACCGTGATCCTCACCGCTGTCGTCTTCGGCGCGGTGTGGGGCGGATCACTCGGCTTCTTCACCCACTGGAGCACCGGGGGACGCCGCGACTTCGTCTCGAGAAAGAGCATCGAGGCCTCGCGCTACGACCTCATGGTCGATTCCGAGTTCGTCGATCAGGCGCGCGAGAAGCTCGCACTGCGCTGACCGGCCATTGTTTCTCCGATTCGAGAACCTCTTCGCCCACGCCGACCGGCGTGGGCGAAGTCGTTTCTGGTGGAAAGAACAACACGAAAGGGATATTCCACCCGAATCGCCACATTCGTCCGATGCGGATAATCCGTGTTTGCCCGGTCGATTCTTTCCACTGATGGCATGATTCGAGTTATGGCCGGATCGTCGAATACTCCCCCGAAGCCTGCTGTGGGCTCGAAGGTCGTCGTACGCGCGGGTGTCGCGGGCACCAAGGCCTGTCCCGGCACGATCGTCGAAGACTTCGGTCCAGCACAGGAAGCCGTGGGCGACAAGCTGGGTCGCGACTGGGCGCGCGTGCGCCGCTGGGCTGTGGCGCTCGACGACGGACGGCTGATATTCGTCGATATGGACGCATTCGAATCCTCGAAGTCCTGATATCCGATCCATTTCGTCACTTCCGTATTCACACGCCCCTGCAGTGACATGCGGAGGGTGAACAACCGGGTGAACTGCGGCGGATCCGTTGACGCTCCGTGCGCCCGAACCGTTCTCCGGATATGACCTGGATCGGTTGGCCGCTGCTCGGATGGCTCACGGCATCCCCGGTGGTCGCCCTCGTATTCGGGCGCGTCGCCGCGGCGCACGACCTCCACGAGGCGCCGCACACGATTGCGCCGGTGATCGACCTGTCCGAGCGCCGAGCACGCCGCCTCGGTGAACACCACTGGCCGGAGCAGGACGGCAACGGCCCGGCAACCCTCCCGGAGCCCCGTCTTCCGATGTAAATTGTCCTTCTCGCCTTCGACGGGACAGGGATCCGGTCCGGGCGAACACCCGCCCGTGCATGTGTGCCTCCCGGATCGAGGGACGATGACCGCAGACCGCTTCACCCCGGTCCCGCCCCGCAACGGCGCCGGAAACACGGCACTGACCGCAGGGATCGTCGCGCTCGTCTTCGCCTTCGTACCCGTCATCGGCGACTTCGTCGCGATCCCCGCAGGTCTGGTCGCAGTGGTGTGCGGATGGATCGGTCTCGAACGGGTCGACAGGGGCACGGCGACGCATCGCCGCGAAGCTCTGATCGGTGCGTGCCTCGGCGTCGCGGCACTGTTCGCCGTGTTCGTGGTCTTCGCAGCGGTTCACAGCAGCACCGGATGAAACAGGCCCGCGCGGTACGCGACGGGCCCTACTGGAGCCCCCTGTCAGGATTGAACTGACGACCGCTCGCTTACAAGGCGAGTGCTCTACCACTGAGCTAAGGAGGCACAGAACTCGACGGTCGCGGACGACGCGTGAGCGACGCCATCATATAGCGCGTCACACTCTCGGCGCGCACCCACCCGCCTTCGTTACGGTGGATTGCATGCCCCCCCTCCCCGTTTCCCCCAGCCGTACCGGAGGCCGCGGACGGTGAGCCGCTTCGACGACTTCCTCGATCGGGTTCTCGGTACCCGCCGCGCGACCATCGACGCGGTCACCGAGGCGCCGGCGCCACTGCAGCCGATCGACCTGACCGATGATGCAGTGGTCGCCGAGGCGCTCGACGTCGCCGTGCGTGTCGGTGAGGTCCTGCTCGCGTCGGGCACCGGCGCGATCGACACCGCCGAACAGGTGCGGTTCGTCGCTGCCACCTACGGTCTGGCGCAGTGCGACGTCGACGTCACCTACAACTCGATCGTGCTGTCGGCCTATCGCGGACCGACCATGCCGCCGTCGAGCACGATGCGGGTGGTGCACTACCGCTCGATGGACTTCACGCGGCTCGCGGCCGTCGACCGTCTGCCCCGCCGCGTCCGCCGCGACGCGATCTCCCCGGCGCAGGCGCACGAAGAACTGCTCGCCATCACCACCAAGGCGCATCCGTACAACCGTTGGGTGGCGACGATCGCGTGGTCGGCGATGGCCGCCTCGATCTCCGTGCTCCTCGGCGGCGACGCGCTGGTTGCGCTCGTCGCCTTCGGTTCGACGTTCGTGATCGACCGCGTCAACCGCAAACTCAACGCGGCCGGGTTGCCGTTCTTCTTCCAGCATCTGGTGGGCGGCATCGTCGCGACAGCCCCGGCGATCACGCTGTACGGGATACGGGAGACGATCGGGATCGAAGTGTCACCGGGACTCATCATCGCGGCCGGCGTGACGGTGCTGCTGTCCGGTCTGTCGCTCGTGGGTTCGGTGCAGGACGCCATCACCGGGGCCCCCATCACGGCGTCGGCGCGTTTCTTCGAAGTGCTGATGATGACGGGCGGCATCGTCGCGGGTGTCGCGACGACCCTTCGGGTCGCGTCGGTGTTCGGCGCCGAACTCCCTCTCATCAGTTACGAGGCACTTCCCGACCTCACACAGCTGCCGACGAAGATCCTCGCCGGTGCCGCGGCGGCGTTGTTCTACGCCGTCGCCTGCTACGCCGAACGTCGCGCTCTCACGGTCGCCGCGCTCGCCGGCGCCACCGGCAGCCTCGGCTACCAGCTCGCGCTCGGGTTGTCGCTCGGTCCGATCATCTCGTCGGCGCTGGCCGCGACCGTCATCGGTTTCGCCGGTGGTCTGATGGCCCGCCGCGCGCTCACGCCACCGCTGGTCGTCGCGGTCGCCGGCATCACGCCGCTGCTGCCCGGTCTCGCCCTCTATCGCGGCCTGTACGCGATGCTCCGCAATCAGATGGCCACCGGCATGACGGCGCTGTTCTCGGCGTTCGGTATCGGGTGCGCGCTCGCCGCGGGTGTCACGCTCGGTGAATGGCTCGCCCGCCGCACGCGCAACCCGCGCGGTGTCCTCCGCGTCGGCGCGCTGCGTCGCCCGCAGCTGCGGCGGATCCCCCGGATCCGGCTCGACAAGAACCGCCCGGTGTGGCGTCCGGCGCCCGGCCCCGCCACGGGTCCCATCCCGATGGGATCGCTGCACACCGGCCCGATACCCACAGCTCCCGCGACGGGCCCCATCGCGACGGGACCGATCGCCACCGGTCCGATCGCCACCGGCCCGATCACCACCGGTCCGATCGCCACCGGCCCGATACCGACGGGCCCGATCGCGTCGGGTCCCCTGGCCACGGGCCCGATACCTCTCGACCCACACGGGTCGTCGTCGGGCCGGGAGGCAGGATCGTCCGTACAAACGACGAGAGCCACGCTGCGCTTTCGGCGCGGGCGTGACTCTCGGCGGATCTGACGGAAGCGTTCAGCTGCCCTGGCGGGCCTTCTCGTCGGCTTCCATTGCGTCGCGAAGGCTCTTCGGACGCATATCGGTCCAATTCTGCTCGACGTACTCGACGCAAGCGGCGCGCGACTCTTCGCCGAATACCACCCGCCACCCCTGCGGAACCTCGGCGAAGGTCGGCCACAGCGAGTACTGCTCCTCATCATTGATGAGGACGTAGAAGCGGCCGTCTTCGTCGTCAAATGGATTCGTGCTCATCTCGCCTCACTTGTTGCGTAGGTGTGATGGTCCGATATCCTACCAAGCTCGTCGATTCCTCCCCCGGCTCCGGGCAGACGGAGCTCTCGGCGTTCGACGATCGAGGTCAGGATCTCACCCGCGCGGATCGCTGCGTTGGACAGCAACGACGCGGTCAGACCGTGTGTCTTCTCGGTTCCGCCCTGCAGGTAGACGTCGGCCGTGACGTTCTCGGGCAGCGGCAGACGGTAGTCGCGGGCGACGGACAGAACGGGTGCCTCGGGCGCGAGATCACCCAGCAGCGGCGCGAGAGGCGTGGGCTCGAAGCCGGTCGCGAGGACCACCGCATCGCACTCGAGGGTCTCGGTGTCGCCTTCGAGATTGTCGCGGATCTCGACGGTGACTCCCGCCTCGCTCTCGATCGCCGACACGACCTCCGAGGCACGACGCATGAACAAGCGGCGACGACCGCTCACCCGTTCGCGGTATTCGGTCGCGTAGAGCGCCTCGATGAGTTCGGGCGAGACGACCGAGTAGTTGGTGCTGCGGTGCAGGGCGAGCAGACGCTCACGCTCGGACAGCGGGGCCGCGTGCAGTTCGTCGACGACCTGCGGGTCGAAGATGCGGTTCGCGTACGGGCTGTCGTCGGCCGGGCTGTACCCGAAGCGGTTGAAGACGTTGTGGACCTCGGCCTGCGGGTAGTGCGTGTGCAGGTACTGCACGACCTCGGCCGCGCTCTGCCCCGCACCGACCACCACGAAGCGCTGGTGCTGCGGCTCCGGCATGTCCTCGATGTGGAAGAGGAAGTGGTGGTTGTGGAAGCAGCGGGCGGACTCGGTCGCCCACTTCGGGAGCCGGGCACGCAGTCCGACTCCGACCACGACGCTGTGCGCGTACACGACGGCGCCGTCGGCGGTCCGCACGGCGAACAGATCGGCGACCCCGTTGTGGTTGCGGACGGTCTCGACCGAGACGACCTCGAGTCCGTAGCGGACGTCGGCGTCGACGCGCGTGGCCGCCCACTGCAGATAGTCCTGGAACTCGTGACGTGTGGGGAAGAAGGTCTGGTGGTTGACGAAGTCCACGAGACGGCCACGGTCGTGCAGGTAGGAGAAGAAGCTGTACGAGCTAGCGGGGTTGCGGAAGGTGACCAGATCTTTGGGGAACGCGATCTGCATCGTGGCGCCCTCGAGCAGCATGCCCGGGTGCCAGGCGAAGGCCGACCGACGTTCGAAGAAACGTGCCCGGATCGCCGAGGAGGGGTTGTCGGTGTTGTGCTCCTCGACGGCGATCGCGAGCGCCAGGTTCGAGGGGCCGAAACCGATACCGACGAGGTCGAAGACGTCTCCTTGCGAGTTGCCCTCCGACCTCCCCGCGTCATCGGCGACAAGGCTGGAACGGTCGGTCATCACTCAACTTCCGTACTAGGGGGTCCGGAGGGGCCCGTGATCGGTTCGTACGAGACTCGAAGGTAGCTCAGGCTAACCTTTGTTCGGTGAGCGTACCAGTGCCCGACGGTCCGCGGGACGTCCCGATCTCCCGGATCACAGGGACCTTCGTCGCATTTCGACGACGGCGGGGGCGGTGGATCGTCGCCGATCCCACCGCGCCCGCCTGCGATTTCCCGTGTGAAGGGACTCCTCTAGGAAGCCAGGAAGTCCACCAGGATCTTGTTGACCGCCTCGGGCCGCTCGAGATAGCCGTAGTGCCCCGCGTCCGGGATCTCCTCGTAGCGCGCACCCGGAATGGCGTCCGCCACCTCGCGCGACAGATAGGCCGGGATCATCCGGTCGTCGGCGAATCCGACGGCCAGGCACGGCACGATGATGCCGCGGTAGGCCGCGCGCCGATCGAACTCCCGGTCCATGCCGAGCTGCGCGCGCACGCCCGCCGACACCTTTCCGCCGCTGAACTCGAAGACGTCGAGCCAGTCGCGGGCGGTGTGCTCGTCGGCCAGCGAGGCCGGCGACAGATTCATCACGGCCGTGACGGCGGCCTGATACTTCGGCGGCAGTTCGACGCCGCTGTCGTAGAGCTGCCGCTCGCCCTCGGTGAGCGTCAGCTGGAATTGGTCCATGCGGGCGTGACCGGCCAGGAAAACGGCCTTGCGGACGAGTTCGGGACGGGCGAGCGTCAGCTCCTGCGCGACACGCGCACCCATCGACGTGCCGATCACGTAGGCGGGGCCGCCGAGCAGTTCGATCAGGCCGGCGGTGTCCTTCACCAGGTCGTCGATGGTCATGCCGCCGAGGCTCTCGCCCGACGGTGCGATGCCGCGGTTGTCGAAGGTGGCGACCCGGTAGCCGGCCTTGACGAGCGCGGGCACCTGGTGCAGATCCCACACGCGCCCCGGACTACCCGTTCCCATGATGAGGACGACGAGATCGCCCGTTCCCTTGACCTGGTAGTTCAGCGGGATGCCGTTCACGGTGGCAATGGGCATGAATACCTTCCTCGACGAGAGCGCGGTTGTGCGCCGCGGGTCGGCGCTGTGACGTCGTGCGCCGGAAACACACACGGTGTACCTACTGCACGACCGTCCTACGGTACCGCGACGTAGACGTGCAGGACCGTGCCAGGACCGCCCTCGGAAGGCGGGTGGCGGCGAGCTGTCCGATTCTCCTAGAGTCGAAGGACGATGCGTGCTCGCACAGAGCAGCGACCCCGGGAGGACATCATGGCCGCGGACCCGACCACCGCGAACGACATCGCCGACGAGGATCTCGAACCCGTCGCCGACGAAACCGCACGACAGGCGCAGCGAGTCGTCGCTGCCTACGCAGAGAACGCGGACGAGTGCCGCATGCTGCTGTCGATGCTCGGCATCGGTCCCAGCGACAAGCACTGACGAGCTCGACACCCATCCCGGTGCCGATGTCGGCACCCACACTGCCGGGCCGGCGACGGCACCGGCCCCGAAAGAGGACCACAACGTGACAGCAGGCGAAGCGGACGCAGCGGGGAACCACGACTCGCACGCCGGGTCGGACTTCGTGGTCGTCGCCAATCGCCTGCCGGTCGACCTCGAACGGCTTCGCGACGGCACCACCCGCTGGAAGCGCAGTCCGGGCGGGCTCGTCACCGCACTCGAGCCGATCCTGCGTTCGAACAACGGCGCCTGGGTCGGCTGGGCCGGCGTGGCCGACGCCGAGTCAGGCGTCATCGTCGAGGACGGGCTGACCCTGCACTCGGTGCGGTTGAGCACCGAGGACATCGCCGAATACTACGAGGGGTTCTCCAACGCCACGCTGTGGCCGCTCTACCACGACGTGATCGTGCGTCCGGAGTACCGGCGCGAATGGTGGAACTCCTACGTCGAGATCAACCGCCGCTTCGCCGAGGAGACCGCGAAGGCCGCCTCGGAGGGCGCGACCGTCTGGATCCAGGACTACCAGCTGCAGCTGGTGCCGAAGATGCTGCGGATGCTCCGTCCCGATCTGACGATCGGCTTCTTCCTGCACATCCCGTCCCCGCCGATCGAGCTGTTCATGCAGCTGCCGTGGCGCACCGAGATCGTGGAGGGTCTCCTCGGCGCCGACCTCATCGGCTTCCATCTTCCCGGGGGTGCCCAGAACTTCCTGTATCTCGCCCGACGTCTGGCAGGTGCCCAGACCTCACGCGGTAACATCGGCATCCGGTCCAAGCTCGGCGTGGTCCAGGTCGGCTTCCGCTCGGTGCGCGTCGGCGCTTTCCCCATCTCCATCGAATCGGGCCGGCTCGACCAGCAGTCGCGGAGCAAGGCCATCCGCGATCGCGCCAAGGCGTTGCGCAAGGAACTCGGCAACCCGAAGACGATTCTGCTCGGCGTCGATCGCCTCGACTACACCAAGGGCATCGACGTGCGGCTCGATGCGGTGCACGAACTTCTCGCCGAGGGTCGCATGGACCCGAAGGACACCGTGATGGTGCAGCTCGCGACCCCGAGCCGGGAGCGCGTCGATTCCTACGTCCACATGCGCGGCGAGATCGAGCGGACGGTCAGTCGCATCAACGGTGAGTACGCCGAGGTGGGGCGTCCGGTGGTGCACTACATCCACCGCCCGGTCCCCCGCGACGAGCTCATCGCGTTCTTCGTCGCGGCCGACGTCATGCTGGTAACCCCCTTGCGCGACGGCATGAACCTCGTCGCCAAGGAGTACATCGCGTGCCGCAGCGATCTCGGCGGCGCGTTGGTGCTCAGCGAGTTCACCGGTGCCGCAGCCGAACTGCGGCAGTCGTTCCAGTGCAATCCGCACGACCTCGAGGACGTCAAGGACAAGATCCAGGCCGCGATCGAGGTGCCGCGCGAGGACGGCCGCAAGAGGATGCGTGCGCTGCGCCGTCAGGTGCTCACGCACGATGTGGATCGCTGGGCCCGTTCGTTCCTCGACACCCTCGCCAACACCGGCGCCGCCGGACGCGCGCTGATCGCGCCGGGTGAGGCCGGCGAACCCGACCCCACCTGACGGCTCTCTTCTAGATCGGGGTCAACCGGCTGACGAGCCAACGCCCGTCCTGCTTTTCGAGTTCGACGCGCACCCGACTGCCGCTGCTCACCGCTTCGGGGTTCTCCGAACTCGTCGTGATCTGGTTGAGGAACAGCAGGGTCACAGCGTTGTCGGCGTCGGCGGAGACCACCGACGACGCCTGCACGCTCACCTGCACGCTGATCGCTTTCTCCTTGGCGCCCGGCGCGATGATGTTCTTCATCAGATTCGTGTACTCGTCGCGGAAGTCGCCGGTGAGACCCTCCGCGGCGGCGTCGGTCTGCGCGTCCACCTGGTCGTGGGTGTAGGCGAGCATCGCGACCGCCTGTTCCTCCGCAGCGACCCTTGCCTCCGTCCGTGCCGTCTCGGCGGCGGACTGCTGGACGGTGCCGTAGGCGAGCCATCCCACCAGGACCGCGAAAACCACTGCCACGAAAGACAATCCGATCGCGATGTGTGGCAGGTACGAGGCCTTCGGATCCGAAATCGCGTCCGGGACGGAGGTGTCGGCGGCCGAGGTCTCGGCGGCGGTGGATCCGTCCTTCTCTGCGGTCCCACCGGACACAGTGTCATCGGTCGTCTTGTCGAGCGTCACGCGATCGTCCTTCTCGTCGGTCACGGCACGAACTCCACCTTCGACGCCAACAATCTGCCGTTCTCGTCGCAGATCGTCACCCGCAGACGGAAGTCACGTGCTTCGGGTTCGGTCTGGTCGGCGTTGCTCACCATCGCGCGGGAGGCGACGAGCGACGACGCGCACGTGCCGTCCTCGTTCTGGATCCCCGCTTCGAGGACCTCACCGGTGGTGTCGACACCCGCCTGTTGCACGACCTCCACGAAAGGTCCTTCGCGGCCCTCGAACTCGGCTTTGAAATCACCCGTCGCGCCGTCGAGCAGACGGGCGACGTCGGCGTCGGCGGTGTCGGCGTTGATGGTGGTCAGGTTGAGCACCGTCTGCCGCGCGGCCTGCAGGTACGCCTCCCGCCGCTCGTCGCGTTCGTTCGCGGACTGCCGGTCGACGATGAGCCAGGCCCCGACCGCCACGAGCGCGATGACCAGTACGGACGCGATGATCGCGACCGGCTTGGCCCATGCCGGCGTCGTCTTCTTGTCGATCTCGTCTGCCATCAGCCCTGCTGCGCCTTCATGTAACTCTCCAAGCTCCGATCTCCACCGAGATCTGCGTGCGTGTACACGGTGCCGTCGGGACCAATGTACGTCCCGGTCTGCGGATCGATCCGTCGCGCCGCGACCCCCGCGGGAGCCGTGTCTTCTCCCCCGCCGTAGGAGGCGGGCGTGGGTGCGACATTTTCCGAGGCCACCGGCGTGGGCGGCCCGGTCCACGGATTGTCCGAGTAGGTGGGGCTGTACCCGGTGCGGCACGTGTCGGGCGTCGGTGCGCGACGGCCCGGGTACTCCATGCACGGCAGGTTCCGGGCACCGCGGATCGCGTTCGGATAGTCCTGCGGCAGTTGGCAGAAGACGTCGCCCGGGGTGTCGACCATGGACGTGTCGGCCGGGCTGCGCCACTGTTCCGGCGGCACGAAACCGGCCAGACACGGCGGCGGATCGTGCAACTGCAGGTGGAAGTCCACCACGGCACCGTCCTCGGGCGGGCCGTCGCCGGCCGCGGTGATCAGGGCCGTCGTCATCGGCGGGTACAGCACCAGGATCTGCTCGATGCCGGCGTTGTAGATGACGCCCACCTCGCCGACGCTCACCAGATTCGCGAGCAGCAGCGGCAGCGTCGGTTTCAGGTCCTGCAGTAGCGATTCGGCTTCGGCGGCAGCGCCCGGTCCGATGTCGAGCAGGGCCCGCAGGTCGGGGTCGCTCTCGCGCAGACGATCGGTGAACGTCACCATGTCGCGTGTCCACGACCGGATGGCGTCGCTCGTGACCACCTGCGTGTCGAGCAGCGGACCGATCTGGTCGATCAACTGCCGTGTCTCGGCACTGTTCGCCGAGGCCTCCTGCACGAACAGGCGCGTCGAGTCGATCAGTTCCTGCAGTTCGGGTCCGGAACCGTTGAAGGCGTCGAACGCCTCGTCGACCACGGTCTGCAGTCGCGTGTCGCCGATCGAGGCGAGCAGCACGTCGGCCTGGTCGAGCAGGGCACCGACCTCCTGCGGCACCGTCGTGCGGTCGACGGGGATCACGTCGCCGTCGGCCAGACGTTCGCCGCCCGAGCCGTCGGCGCGGGGCACGAGATCGACGTACTGCTCACCGACCGCCGAGACGCTGCGCACCGCCGCGTCGACGTCGGCGGGGATCTTCGCATCGCTGTCGATGGACAACGTCGCCTCGACGCCCGTCGGCGACAACGAGACGCTCCGGACGGTGCCGACGGTGTTGCCGCGGTAGGTGACGTTCGAATGCGGGTACAGGCCACCGGTCGACTGGAGTTCGACGACCACCTCGTACCGCCCGACCCCGAACAGAGCGGGCAGCCGCACGTACATCAGCGACATCACGACGAGTCCGACGACCGTGAGGATCGCGAAGATCGTGAGCTGGATGCGGACGAACCGCGTGAGCATCATGGCGCGGGCACCCCCAGGGGCAGGCCGGGAATGGTGATCTCACCGATGCCGGGGATCGTCAGTTTTCCTTCGGGACCGGGCGGTGGCGGCGGTGGCGGCTCGAGCGGCGCACGGAACGGATCGGTCGCCTGCGCAGCGAGTCCCGCGTCGCGGCCGAGGATCCCTTCCGGACCCGCGAGGCGTCCCGCGAGTGGCGTCCCGGACAGGAAGTTCAGGTCGAGGCGTTCGAGACTGAGGTCGATCGTCATCGCGAGGTTCGCGTAGTCGCCGCGGATGATGTTGTTGATGCCCGCCTGCGGGAAGGGATAGGTGAGCAGCACACCGAGCACCTCGGTCAGGGCACTGCCCGAATCGGCCAGGGCCTTCAACGTCGGCGCGAGCCCCTCGAGATTCGCCTTCAGGTCGTCGTTCGAGGTCTCCACGACCCGGCTCGCCACGGTGCTCATCTCGCCGAGCGAACTCATCGCGGCCGTGAGGTTCGAGCGCTGATCGGCCAGCACCTCGAGCGCGGGCGGCAGTTCCTCGAGAGCCCGGACGAGGGTCGCGTTCTGGTCGTTCACGGTCGCCGCCAGACGGTCCATGCCCTCCAGCGCGGCGATGATGTCGCCGCGCTGCGTGTCGAGGGTCGACACCAGTTCGTCCAGGCGCGGGAGCAGGTTCCGGATCGAGTCCTCCCGGCCGACGAGCGCCGCGTTCAACTCGGTGGTGATGTCGTTGATCTGCGCGAGCCCACCACCGTTGAGCACCACCGACAACGACGAGAGCGTCTGTTCGGTGGTCGGATACGCACCGGCGCGTTCGAGCGGGATGACGTCGCCGTCCTCGAGCCGGCCCTCCGGGGGTTCGCCGACAGGCGGAATCAGTTCGAGGTGCTGCGATCCGAGCAGACTCGTCTGCCCGATCCGGGCGAGCGAGTTGGCCGGAACGATCACGCCTTCGTCGAGCGAGACCGTCACGAGCGCGTGCCAGCCGTCGAGTTCGATCCCCGAGATCGACCCCACGGTGACGTCGTCGACCCGCACGGGCGAGTTCTGGGTCAGGGTCGTCACGTTGGGCATCTCGATCTGCACCCGGTAGGCGCCCTCCCCGCGGCCGGCGGTGCCGGGCATGGGAATCGAGTTGAGCCCGCCCCACTCGCACGCGGTGAGCGTCGTGCCCACCGCGACGGCAGTGACCGCGACGCCCAGGCGGCGGAACATCGATCGGCCGGTCATCGTCCTCCTCCCGGCTGCAGCAGGGAACCGAGATCCTGCGGGACCTGCAGCGACGGCAGGCCGCCGAGGATCCCGTCGAGCGGCGACGCCGCTTCCGACAGCGACGGTCCGGGTGCGGTGCCACGTCCTTCCGACGCCCCTTCGAGCCAGGGTTCGGTGTAGACGATGTCGCCGTCGAAGGCCTGCACACCGGCGAGCGGATTGACCAGCAGCGGAAGGTAGTTGGCGTTGATGGACGACAGCACCGGTCCGAGCTGCTGGCGGCACAGTTCCTCGCTGCGTTCGGAGGTCGCGTTGGCGGCGGCCGCGACCGACCCGCACATCCACTCGACGGGGTTGGCGAGGTTGTTGATCGCGAGTGCGCCCGTGAGCGAACCCTGCGCGGGCTTGTAGATGTTGTAGAAGTTCGCGAGGGAGGTCGGGCCCGAGTGCAGCACCCGCTCGATCTCGGGACGTTTGCGGACCAGCACCTCGGTCGCATCGGCCAGCCGCTCCACCGATTCGGTGAGCTCGGCCCGGTTGTCCTGCACGAACCGCTGTACGTCGCCGACGGCGATGTTCAACTCGGACAAGGAGACACCGAGCTGGTCGGAGCTCTGCGCGAGCACGTCCGAGACCGACGCGAGACGACCGCCGAACTGCACGATCTGTTCGTTGCTCGACGAGAGGACCGATACGAAGGTCTGCAGGTTGCGGATCGTCGAGAACAGATCGGTGCGTCCCTCCGAGAGCGTGCGCATCGTGTCCGACAGCTCCCGAAGGGCCTCGCGCACGGTCTGCCCGTTGCCCTCGAGATTCTCGGCCGCGGTGTCGATGAACCGGCCGAGAGATCCCTGCGGATCGAGTTCCTCGGGACCGAGCGCTTCGGACAATCGCATCAGTTCGGTCTTGATCTGGTCCCACTCCACGGGAGAGGCCGTGCGCTGCATCGGGATCGTCGTGCCGTCCTCGATCGTCGGACCACCCGAGTAGACCGGGGTGAGCTGGACGAAACGCGCCGAGACGAGGCTCTGCGCGATGACGACGGCCTTTGCGTCGGAAGGGATCTCGACGCCGCTGTCGACCTGCATCGTCACGCGCACGAGGTCGTCGCGGGGTTCGATGTCGCTGATGCGTCCCACCGACACTCCGAGCACCCGCACGTCGTCGCCCTCGTACAGGCCGCTGGTGGAAGCGAATTCGGCGTGGATGGTGCGCTTGCCGAGGTCCGGCAGGACGAACACGGCGAGGGCGCCGAGCACGACGACGGCACCGATGATCGCCGCCATCAGCCAGGGTGGGCGCCGCCGGGTCGTTGCGGCGGTATCGGTACTCATTCGCCGTCCCTCTTGATCGTCGGGGGTTCGTCCGGGATCACGTCCTGCAGATCCTCGGGGAGGAGATCGGGTGCGACCTGGCTGTCCACCACGGCCTTCCACCACGGTGCCGGCAGGATGTTGGACACATAGGCGTTGAAGAACGGTCCGCTGGCGACGGATTCGCCGAGTGCGCTGATGTACGGGCCCAGACCGTCGAGTGCGCCGGCGATGTTCTCCTTGTTCGCCTGCAGGTTGGCCGTCACGAGGTTGAGCTTCTCGAGCGTCGGTGCCATCTGCGCCTGGTTGTCCTGCACGAGGCCGGTGAGCTGACGCGAGACGGACGAGATGTTCGCGATCAGTTCGGTGATGGCGTCGCGGCGCAGACTCAGTTCGCCGAACAGCGCATTCGCGTCGACGATGAGCGCGTTGACCTGGTCGCTGCGCTCGGCGAGGATGCTCGTCACGCCCTCGGCGCGTTCGAGCAACTGGTCCAGCGATTCGTCGCGGGCGTTGATCGACTGCGACAGGCGGGTCATGCCCTCCAATGCGCCCTGGATCTCGGGCGGGGTGTTCTCGAGCGACTGCGACAACGCGTCGAGCGACTCGTTGATCCGGTCGGTGTCGAGTTCGGAGACCGAGGTCGTGAGGTCGCCGAGAGCGTCGGTCAGCGAGTACGGCGAGTTGGTGCGTTCGAGCGCGATCACCGAGCCCGGGCGCATCACGCCGTCGCCACCGGGGCGGAGCGCCAGGGACTTCCGACCGAGAACGGTGTTGGTCTTGATGTCGGCACCGGTGGTGTCGCCGAGCCCGATACCGTCGCGGATACGGAAGGTGACCAGCACGGCCTGATCGTCGAGCCGCACGTCGGTGACGTCGCCGACGTTCACGCCGGCGAGCATGACGTCGTCGCCGGGGACGAGGCCACCGGCGTCCTGGAAACGGGCCGAGTAGCTCAGGCCACCGGAGAGGAAGTGCAGCTGGTCGTACTGCAGACCGGCGAGCACGATCGCGGCGGACACGGCCAGGCCGATGATGCCCGTCCGGATGTAGTTGGGGTCACGAGGTGCACTCATTCGACCTTCGCACACCTTCCCGTGTCGTGGTTCGCCGTGGTGTACCGGATGGTGGTGCCGTCCGGTCCGGAGAACTTGAAAGTATTGGCACAGAGGAAGAATTGGAAGAAGTTTCCGTATGCACCCACGCGGATGAGTTTCTTGTAATCGGAGGGCAGGCGTTCGAGCGTGCGGTTGATGTCGTCCTTGCCGAGGTCGAGCTGGGTCATGGTGCGGTTCGTCTCGGCGATGACCGTCTGCAGGTCGGGCCGGTTGTTCTGCAGCAGTGCGGCGAGATCCGCAGTGCCGGTAGCGATCTGCGGGATCGACGCGCCGATGGGATCACGGTCGGCGGACAGCCCGCCCACCAGGGTGTGCAGTTGTTCGATGGTGTTCTCGAACTCGCGATCGTGATCGTCGATCGTGCCGAGGACGGCGTTGAGGTTGTCGATGACGTCGCCGATCAGCTGGTCGCGGTCGGCGAGGGAGTTGGTGAACGAGTTGGTGTTCCCCAGCAGCGACACGAGCGTGTCGCCCTGACCCTGGAAGACCTGCAAGAGTGCTCCGGAGAGGTCGTTGACCTGCTGCGCGTCGAGGCCCTGCAGCAGCGGCTTGAACCCGCCGAGGAGCAGGTCGAGGTCGAGGGCCGGTTCTGTCTGCTCGATCGGGATGCTGCCACCGGCGGGCAGGACGTCGACGCTGCCGGCGCCTTCGAGCAGTTCGAGATACCGGTCGCCGACGAGGTTCTCGTACCGCACGGTGGCGCGGGTACTGGTGAACAGCGTGTGCTTCGCGTCCACGTCGAACTCGATCTCGGCGGTGTTGTCGGGGCCGATGTCGACCTTCTTCACGGAGCCGACCTGCACCCCGGCGATGCGGACCTTGTCGCCGGTACCGAGACCGGAGACGTCCGTGAAGGTGGCCCGGTAGTTCTCGGTGCCGGTGAACCGCGCCTGGCTGAACACGACGGCGAGCCCGGCGAAGATCAATGCCATCGTGATGGCGAAGATCAGGAACTTGACGGTGGTCGCTCTCATCGTCACCGCCCGCCTGCGAGATGGTCGCCGAACAGGTACTGGAAGATCGTCGGGTAGCGGATCCAGGCCTCCGTTGCGGGCTTGTAGGGCGTTTCACCGGTGTTCGTCACGACGAACGGCGCGTGACCGTCGCGGCGCGGGTCGAAGTTCGGCAGGCCCCAGCAGTTCGGTCCGCCGCTCGCGCCGACCACGGGCAGATCCTGGGCGTCGTTGTACGGCGTGGCACCACCCATGAAGCTCGTGCTCAGGGTCAGGGCCGCGTACTCGCCGGTGCCGGCCATCGGCTCGAACGCCACCCGGGCGTCGTTGAGGCCGACGATGAAGCAGGTCAGTTCGGGCGAGTACTCACCGAGCAGACCGGTGGTGTGGCTCAGACTGTCGAGTGCGGTGGTCAACTGTGCTTCGTTCTCCCCCAGGACGTCCCGTCCGGTGTTCGCGAGACCGGTGAGGTTCATGAGCAGCAGGTCGAGCTGCTGTTGTTCGTCGACGACGGTGTTGCCGACGTCGGTGGCGTTGCCGATCGTGGTCATGAGGTCGGGTGCCGTGTCGGCGTAGACGTCGGTGACCTGCGCGGCCGAGACGAGGTCGGCCTGCAGTTGCGGCAGCGACGGATTCATCTCGGCGAGATACGCATCGGCCTCGGACAGGGCGGCGCCGAGGGCGTCGCCGCGTCCGTTGAGCGCCTCCGACAACGCTCCGAGGGTGGCGTTGAGCTTCTCGGGCTGGATCTGGGCGAGCACGTCGGACAGGTGCTCGAAGACGGTGTTGAACTCGACGGTGACGTTGTCGGCCGCGATCACGGCGCCTTCCTGCATCGGCACGGAGGACGGATCGTCGGGGACGACGATGTCGACGAACTTGGCACCGAATACGGTGGTGGATTCGATCGCCACCCGCGCGTTCGACGGAATGAGTTGCATCTGCCCGGGTTGCATGTCGAGATGCAGGACCGCGCCGGCGGGGGTGTGCTCGATCGACGCCACGCGGCCCACCTCGACGCCGCGCATCTTCACCTTGGCGTCGGGCTCCATCACCAGACCGGAGCGGGGTGAGGTGACGGTGAGCGGGACCGTCGAGGTGAACCCACCGGCGAACATCGTCAGTGCCACCGCGACGATCGCGGCGAGGCCGCCCACGAGACCGAAGGCGGCGAGCTTCTTCTTCCACGAAGGAGTGTCCATGTCGCGCGCCCTATCCCGACAGGTTGAAGTTGCCGGTCGCGCCGTAGACGGCGAGCGAGATGAGCAGGGTGACGGTGACGACCGCGACGAGCGAGGCCCGCACCGCGTTGCCGACCGCGACACCCACACCGACGGGGCCGCCACCTGCGGTGAAGCCGTAGTAGGTGTGGATGAGCATCACGGCGATCGCCATCACGATGGCCTGGACGAACGACCACAGGATGTCGGTGGGTATCAGGAATGTCGTGAAGTAGTGGTCGTACACGCCGGCCGACTGGCCGTAGAGCACCACCGTCGCGAAACGACTGGCGACGAACGAGGCGATCACGGCGAGCGAGTACAGCGGGACGATCGCGATCATCCCGGCGAGCACGCGCGTGGACACCAGATACGGAATGGACGGGATCGCCATGGTCTCGAGCGCGTCGATCTCCTCGGAGACACGCATGGCGCCGAGCTGGGCGGTGGAGCCGGCGCCGATGGTGGCCGCCAGTCCGATACCGGCGATCGTCGGGGCCGCGATACGCACGTTGATGAAGGCCGCGAAGAAGCCGGTGAGCGCTTCGACGCCGATGTTGCCGAGGGAGCTGAAGCCCTGCACGGCGATGATGCCGCCGGTGAAGAGCGTCAGGAACCCGACGATCACGACGGTGCCACCGATGACGGCGAGTGCGCCGGTGCCCATGCTGATCTCGGCGACCAGACGGACCGTCTCCTTGGGGTAGTGCATCAGCGCCCGGGGGACCGTCGCGAGGGCGCGCCCGAAGAACAGCGCCTGCTCCCCCACTCGGTCCACCGTGGACGACGCACGTGACATGCGCCGAACCGCACGGGGGAAGCGCCAGGACATCACTGCCATGAAATCTCCGCTCCCCTCATCCCGCGGTCAGCTTGATGCCGACGGCCGTGACGAGGAGGTTGACCACGAACAGCGCCATGAACGCGAACACGACCGTCTGGTTGACGGCGTCGCCGACACTTTTCGCTCCACCTTTGACATTGAGACCGAGATAGGACGCGACCAGCCCCGCGATCATGCCGAACAGCCCCGCCTTGACCTGGGAGATCATCAGTTCTCCGAAGCCGGTGAGCAGGGTGATGCCGTTGATGAACGCGCCGGGGTTGACGTCCTGGAGGAAGACCGAGAAGGCGAACCCGCCGAGGATGCCGATCGTGCACACGAGACCGTTGAGCAGCAGGGCGACGACGGTGGACGCGAGCACCCGGGGCACGACGAGACGCTGGATCGGATCGATGCCGAGCACACGCATCGCGTCGATCTCCTCGCGGATGGTGCGCGCCGCGAGATCGGCGCAGATCGCGGTGGCACCGGCGCCGGCGACGATGAGCACGGTGACCATGGGACCGACCTGCGTCACCGCGCCGAGGGCCGCGCCCGCTCCACTGAGGTCGGCCGCGCCGATCTCCCGGAGCAGGATGTTGAGGGTGAAGCTCACCAGAACCGTGAACGGCACCGCGACGAGCACGGTGGGCACGAGCGAGACGCGTGCGACGAACCATGCCTGGTCGATGAACTCGCGCCGTTGGAAGGGGCGACGGAAGGCCGCCCGGGCGGTCTCGCCGGTCATGGCGAACAGTCCGCCGACGGCCCGTAAGGGAACCTCGAGGAGGTCTACCATCGTGTACCCCCTTCGATCCTCACGTCGTCGGCGCGCGGCCGATCGATGGCGTGTGCTGTGACCCGGGTCATAGTAACTAGAACGTGTTCACCTGTCAAAGATCCGTCGAGGGGCATCTCGATCCATTTCCGTCCGAACGGACACACGGGCGTCGACCGACGCGCATCGACACGCTCATAAGTGGTTTTACCCTGGGATTTCGGTGAGATTCTCGACGCCGGGCCCGAGCTCGATCACCTCGGCACGAGAGGCCGTCACGGCCCGATCGGGTCGTCGCAGGAGGGGAAAAAATTAGAACACGTACCAGGCCAAAACGCGGGGCCGGACGAGAGCCGGAGGAACGGCCCGAGTGGGCGTGACGCTACCGGAACCCCGGTGTCCGTCACCCGTAGTTGCAGGATCCCGGCCCGGAGACGAAGACACGGCATCCCCTGCTGTCCCCGAACAGGAACAGCAGGGGATGCCGGAACTACAGATCGAGTGCCGCCGAGGCCGAGAACGTCCGGCCCGGGTCACGATCGGCGAAGTAACCGCCGAGCTCGTCGGCGAGCGCGGCGGGGGGCCACTGCCCGTCGGCGTCGAAACGCTGTTCGACGACCGGTGCGGCCATCAGGGCCACCATGGGTCCGTAGACGATGAAGACCTGCCCGTTGACGCGATCGGCCGCCGGGGAGGCGAGATAGGCGACCAGATTCGCGACGTGGTCGGGCGAGAGCGGATCGATGCCGTCGTCCGGCGCGTCGCCGAAGACCGCTTCGGTCATCGACGTGCGCGCGCGGGGGCAGATCACGTTCGCCCGGACCCCGTACCGCTCGAGACCACGAGCGGCCGAGAGGGTGAGTGCGGTGATTCCGGCCTTGGCGGCGCCGTAGTTGGGCTGCCCGGGCGGACCGAGCAGACCGGCCTCCGAGGACGTGTTGACCAGGCGCCCGTAGACCGGTCCACCCTCCTGCTTCGACCGGTCGCGCCAGTAGGCCGCGGCATTGCGGGAGAGTAGGAAGTGACCGCGCAGGTGCACGGCGACCACCGAGTCCCATTCGTCATCGGACATGTTGGGCAGCATCCGATCCCGCGTGATGCCCGCATTGTTGACGACGATGTCGAGACCGCCGAACTTGCCCTGCGCCGCGGCGAGCATCGCATCGGCCGTCTCACGCTCGGCGACGCTGCCGGGCACGAACTCCGCCTCGGCACCGAGATCGCGGATCCGCGCGAGGGTGGCCTCCACCGCGTCGTTCTCCACGAGATCGTTGACCACCACCGATGCTCCGGCCCGCGCGAGCGCGAGCGCCTCGGCACGTCCGAGACCCGCTCCGGCTCCCGTGACGACGGCGACCCGTCCTTCGAGAGACACCCGATCGTCGTTCTCCACGCCACCGTTGGCGTCCGCACTCATCCACGTACTCCTCGAGATTCGGGCCGATTGCCGGCCGTACGCCGGTACTCTCCCCACCAGGACCCGGGGGCACCGAAAATGTAGAACTTGTTATTTTTCCTGACAAGGGCCGGGGCCGGTCACCGTCCGGCGCTCACGCCTCGGCGAGCGCCGCACGCGGGCACTGGGCGACGGCCTCGCGGACGGCGTCCTCACTACCCTCGGGTACGGGATGCGTGACGATCAGCTCGTCGTCGTCGTTGAGATCGAAGACGTCGGGCGCCAGCCCGACACACACGCCGTTCGCTTCGCAGCGGTCGAAGTCGACCTTGACATCCATTCCGGGACCTCGTTTCACATTCGCGCCGACCGATCGCGTCCAGACTAGAACGCGTTCCAATTCTGTGCAATGATTCGCGATGATCCCACAGAGACGATTCGCGGGGACACGCAGCGACGAAACGGAGCGTTCGTGGACATCTCCTACACCCCTGGGCAACAAGCCCTCCGCGAGGAATTGCGGGCCTATTTCGCACAGATCATGACACCCGAGCGCCGCGAGGCGCTCGCGGCCACGACCGGGGAGTACGGCTCCGGCAACGTGTACCGCGAGGGCGTGCAGCAGATGGGCAAGGACGGCTGGCTCACTCTCGGGTGGCCCGAGGAGTACGGCGGTCAGAACCGTTCCGCGATGGACCAATTGATCTTCACCGACGAGGCGGCCATCGCCGGCGCGCCCGTGCCGTTCCTCACCATCGACTCGGTCGCGCCGACGATCATGCACTACGGCACGGACGAGCAGAAGGAGTTCTTCCTCCCCCGCATCTCCGCGGGCGAACTGCACTTCTCGATCGGCTACTCCGAACCCGGCGCCGGTACCGACCTCGCCTCCCTGCGCACCACCGCGGTGCGCGACGGCGACGAGTGGGTCATCAACGGGCAGAAGATGTGGACGAGCCTGATCGCCTACGCCGACTACGTCTGGCTCGCCGCGCGCACCAACCCGGATGTCAAGAAGCACAAGGGGATCAGCGTCTTCATCGTGCCGACCGACGCTCCGGGCTTCTCGTACACCCCCGTGCACACGATGGCCGGCCCCGACACGAGCGCCACCTACTACCAGGACGTGCGTGTCCCGGCGTCCGCGCTCGTCGGTGAGGTCGACGGCGGGTGGGCGCTCATCACCAATCAGCTCAACCACGAGCGGGTCGCGCTCACCTCCGCCGGTCCCGTGCGCACCGCGCTGACCGAGGTCCGGCGCTGGGCGCAGGAGACGCATCTGCCCGACGGGCGACGGGTGATCGACCAGGAATGGGTGCAGATCAATCTGGCACGCGTCCACGCCGAGGCCGAATACCTGCAGCTGATGAACTGGGACATCGCCTCGAGCGCCGGCACCACCCCGCTCGGCTCGGAGGCCGCCTCCGCCAACAAGGTGTTCGGAACCGAATTCGCGACCGAGGCCTACCGGTTGCTCATGGAGGTCCTCGGCCCCGCGGCGACAGTGCGGCAGAACTCGGCCGGCGCACTGCTCCGCGGCCGGATCGAACGCATGCACCGCAGTTCCCTCATCCTCACCTTCGGTGGCGGCACCAACGAGGTCCAGCGCGACATCATCGCGATGACCGCTCTCGGCCAGCCGCCCGCCAAGCGTTAGAAAAGGACGCGCACGTGGACTTCACCCTTACCGAGGCCCAGCAGGATCTCGCAGAACTGACCCGCAGCATCGTCGCGGACATCGTCACCAACGAGCATCTGCGCACACTCGACGCCTCCGAGGACCGCATCGACCGCACCCTGTGGGACACGCTCGCATCGTCGGGCGTGCTCGGCGCCGCTCTTCCCGAGTCGCTGGGCGGAGACGGTTACGGCCCGCTCGAGCAGGCGAGCATCCTGCGCGAACTCGGCCGCGGCGTCGCGGCCGTCCCGTACATCGGCTCGATCGCCGCGTGCGCGTCGGCGATCGCGGAGTTCGGCGCCGCCGAGCAGCAGGCCGAGTGGGGACGCCCTGCGGCGACCGGCGAGCAGATCCTCTCCGCCGCGCTCGCCGAGGAACTGAACCCCGATCCCACGACCCCGGCGACCCGGGCGCAGGCCACGGGCGACGGTCACGTGCTCGACGGCGTGAAGATCGTCGTCGACTCGGCGCCGGTCGCCGACGGTTTCCTCGTCCCGGCCACCATCGGCGACTCGGTGTCGGTCTTCCTCGTGCGACCCGACGATCCGGGTGTCTCGATCACCCGTCAGCAGACCACCGACTTCGACAGTCGCGGCATCGTCACCCTCGAGCAGGTCGCGCTCCCGGCCGATCGTGTCCTCGGCACCGACGGCCTCGCCGTGGCGACGTGGTTGCGCGACCGCAGCCTGCTCGGCTCCGCCGCCTACCAGTGCGGCGTCCTCGAGCAGGCGCTCGAGCTCACCGCGCAGTACGCGCGCGAACGCGTCCAGTTCGACCGCCCGATCGGCAGTTTCCAGGCCGTCTCCCAGCGACTCGCCGACGCCTATATCGACGTCAAGGCGGTGCGTCTGACGTTGTGGCAGGCCGCCTTCCGCATGGTTTCGGGTGAGCGTCACGACGACGCCCTGCGCACCGCGGCCTTCTGGGCTGCCGATGCGGGACACCGTGTCGCGCACACCACCGTGCACGTGCACGGCGGTGTCGGACTCGACGAGGACCATCCGGTGCACCGCTACTTCCTCGCGGCCAAGCACCACGAGTTCCTGCTCGGCTCCGCCACCGACCAGTTGCGCGCGCTCGGACGCGAACTCGCCGACGTCCCGGCCTGATCGCATGACCGCCTTCACCGTCACCGAACTGCTCGAACGACTCGCCGACGTCGACGATCGAGGACTGCGCTTCGAGGAGACCGAACTGTCCTGGCGCGAACACGTCGCACAGTCCCGGCGACGCGCCGCATTGCTGCGCGACCTGCTCGACGGCCCGGCACCGAAGCACATCGGGATCCTCATGGACAACGTCCCGGAGTTTTCGTTGCTGCTCGGCGCCGCGGCCTTCTCCGGTTCGGTGGTGGTGGGCCTGAACACGACCCGGCGCGGTGCGGCGCTCGCCCGCGACATCGCGCTCGCCGACTGCCGGGTCGTGTTCACCGAGGCCGCACATGCGTCCCTGCTCGACGGTGTGGATCTCGGCGACGTGCGGGTGATCGACGTCGACTCCCCCGAGTGGACGGCGATGCTCGCCCCGTTCGCCGGCACGGTCGTGGAGACTGCCGCGCATTCCCCCGACGACCTGTTCATGCTGATCTTCACGTCGGGCACGAGCGGCGACCCGAAGGCCGTGCGGTGCACGCACCGCAAGTTCACCGATCCCGCGACGATGCTCGCCACGCGGTTCGGTCTCGGCTCCGACGACACCGTGTACGTGTCGATGCCCCTGTTCCACTCCAACGCGATGATCGCCGGCTGGTCGATCGGACTCGCCGCGCGCGGCAGCATCGCCCTGCGTCGCCGGTTCTCGGCGTCGGGTTTCCTCCCCGACGTCCGCCGTTACGGTGTGACCTTCGCGAACTACGTCGGCAAACCACTGTCGTACATCGTGGCGACTCCCGAGCAGCCCGACGACCACGACAACCCGCTGCGCATCATGTACGGCAACGAGGCGTCTGCCACCGCCGTCGCCGAGTTCACCCGCCGTTTCGGCGCGCGGGTGGTCGACGGCTTCGGCTCGACCGAGGGCGGCATCGCGATCGCCTCGGCTCCCGACGCCCCGGCCGGATCCCTCGGCAGACTTCCCGAGGGCATCGAGATCCTCGATCCCGAGACGGGGCAACGCTGCCCGGCAGCGGTGTTCGACGCGAACGGCAGGATCACCAACGCCGACGCCGCGACGGGCGAGCTCGTCAACGTGCGCGGTGCCGGTCTGTTCGACGGCTACTACAACAATCCCGAGGCCGACGCCGAACGCCTCCGCGACGGGCGCTATCACAGCGGCGACCTCGCCTACCAGGACGAGAACGGTTTCGTGTACTTCGCCGGGCGCAGTTCGGGCTGGCTCCGGGTGGACGGTGAGAATCTCGGTGCGGCGCCCATCGAGCGCATCCTGATGCGGTACGAGGGCTTCGCTCAGGTCGCGGTGTACGGGGTGCCCGATCGCAACGTCGGCGACCGGGTGATGGCCGCGGTGATCCCTGCGGCGGGGTCCGACTTCGACCCGGTCGCGTTCGCGCGTTTCCTCGATGCACAGACCGATCTCGGCCCCAAGCAGATGCCCGGTCTGATCCGTGTCTGCAGCGAGTTCCCCCGCACCGCGACCTTCAAGGTCCTGACCCGTTCTCTGGCCGCCGAACGCTGGTCCTGCAGCGATCCGGTGTGGCTTCGGGAACGTGGCGATTCCGAATTCCGGTTGTTGTCGGACGAACTGGTGCAGCTTCTCGAACCGGCCTCCCTCGGCACTTCTGCGCGATAGCGTCGTCGCCCCTCGGCCGACGCGCTCCCGCGCGTACAGTTGTGCCGCGACGGTGGTTGTTCGGCGACAAGTCCGGAAGGACTTCCGTCGCCGTCGAGTCGAGTGACGGGCGGGACCGATGGACACCGACGGGTCATCCGGAGGGGCGGAGCGCACGCCGGACGGCAGATATGTGGTGGTGAACGGGCGGCGCTGGCGTGCCACCGATCCCACGATTCCTGAACCGTTGCAAAAGCAACTCGTGGCGGAGTTGATGCGCGCTCGGCGTCTCGTGAAGAGCGACGGCGACTCCGCACGGCACCGCGTCCAGGACGCGAAGGTCGCGCTCGGTGAACGCGGGCATCCGTGGTGGGAACCACGCGACGAGTATGCGGATCGTGAACGGCTGGCGGCCACGATCTGCGCGCTGCTCCGGGAACGGGATCCGTCCACCATCTGTCCCAGCGACGCCGCGCGGGTCGCGGGTGGCGACTCGTGGCGCGACCTCATGGACGCCGCACGCTCGGTGGCCGCCGAACTCGAACGCAGCGGCCACGTGGTGATCACGCAGAAGGGCGAGCCGGTGGACATGGAGACGGCACGAGGCCCGATCCGGATTGCACCCGGACCGAACCTCGAGCACCCTCGTCCCTCCCGGTGAGACGAATCCGAGCGGATCAGACGCTCGCGGCCTCGTTCAGCTTCTCCAGCGTGCCGGTCGCCTCGAGGTACTCCTGCACCCAGCGTTCGATGACCGCGGAGGTCTTGTCGACCTTCGTGAACTGCCCGACGACCTGACCGACGGGGTTGAACGCGACGTCGACCGACTCGTCGGGGTACTTGTGAGTGGCGGCGACGGCCATGACGGCCATGCCGGAGACCATGTACTGCAACGGCATTTCGAGGGGCTTCGGGTTGCCCTCCTGCTCCCACGCCTCAGTCCAGTCGTTGCGGAGCATGCGGCAGGGCTTGCCTGTGAACGAGCGGCTGCGGACGGTGTCGCGGCTGCTCGCCTTGATGTAGGCCTCCTGCTGCACCGGGGTGTTCTCGGCCTCCTCGACCATGAGCCACTGCGAACCGGTCCACGCACCCTGGGCGCCGAGCGCGAGCGCCGCGGCGATCTGCTGCCGCTGCCGATATCTCCGGCCGCCAGCACCGGGACCGGCGCGACCTCCTTGACGACCTGCGGCCACAACACGATCGAGCCGACCTCACCGCAGTGCCCGCCACCTTCGCCGCCCTGGGCGATGATGATGTCGACACCGGCGTCGGCGTGCTTGCGGGCCTGCTTCGGCGAACCGCACAGCGCCGCGACCTTGCGACCGGCTTTGTGGATGTGCTCGATCATGTCGGCCGGCGGGGTGCCGAGTGCGTTGGCGATGAGCGTGACCTTCGGATGCTGCAGCGCCACCTCCACCTGCGGGGTGACCTTGCGCGGAAGGTACGCAACAACGGACGAAGGCTCGCAACACCGGTAGTGACTGCCGACGTTGCGAGCCTTCGCCTCGCGTTGCGTACCTCAGATGATTCCGCGCTCGCGCAGTTCCTTCTGCTCGATGTCGCTCAGTCCGAGGATCTCGCCGTAGACCGCCGCGTTGTCGTATCCCGCGACGGGCGGGCCGGCACGACGCACCGAACCCGGCGTCCCGGTGAGCGTCGGCACCACACCGGGGCCGAGTACGTCTGCGCCGGTGCGCTCGTCGTGATGCGGAACGATCATGTCCCGTGCCCGGAACTGCGGATCGGCGACGACCTCCGCGACGGTGTTCACCGGCCCGGACACCACACCCGACGACGACAGGTGCGCCAGCAGGTCGTCGAGCGTCCACGTCGCCGCCCACTCGCCGATGAGGGCGTCGAGCTCGTCCTGGTTCACGCCGCGCGCGAGGTGGTCGGCGAAGCGCGGGTCGTCGGCGAGCTCGGGGCGCTCCATCGCCGCGCACAGGCGACGGAAGACGGTGTCCTGGTTGGCGGCGATGACGATCCACATGTCGTCGGACGTCCGGTACAGGTTCGACGGGGCGATGCCCTCGAGCCGGGTGCCGGAGGGGCCGCGGACGACGCCTGCGACGTCGTAGTCGGGGATCACCGATTCCTGGATCGCGAGGCACGCCTCGGTGAGCGCCACGTCGACGACCTGCCCGCGTCCGGTCCGTTCGCGGCCGAGCAGCGCGGCGAGGACGCCCTGCACGGCGAACATCCCGGCGAGGGAGTCGCCCAGGGAGAGCGCGAGTCGCGGGGGCGCCTGCCCGGGATAGCCGTTCAGGTGCCGCAGACCGCTCTCAGCCTCGGCCACGGACGCGTAGCCGGCCTGCCCGGCCTTGGGACCGGTCTGCCCGTATCCGGAGACGCGAGCCAGCACGATGCCCGGATTGATCTCGGAGAGCAGGTCGTAGCCGAGCCCCCACTTCTCGAGCGTGCCGGGACGGAAGTTCTCGACCACCACGTCGGACTCGGCGACGAGACGCCGGAACAGTTCCTGCCCGTCGGGCGCCCGGAGATCGAGGGTGACGCAGCGCTTGTTGCGCGCGTGCACCGTCCAGAAGAAGCGATGCCCGTCCCGCTCGCCCTGCCCCCAGGTGCGGAGCGGGTCGGGCCGCTTCGGGTCCTCGATCTTGATGACGTCGGCGCCCATGTCGCCGAGCAGGCGTCCTGCATACGGCCCGGCGATCAGGGTGCCCAGTTCGAGCACCCTGATGTCCGCGAGCGCTCCGGTTGCCTGCGACTCGGCCTGTGTCACTGCGTCTTCCGTCCTCTGCTCGGTAACCGAGGTGAACGGCCTCCTCCTCGGTGAACGCTTCGAGTCCGCTGCGGTGCGGTTCACGACCGGTACCGCTCGCGTCACGTCCACCCCAGGGTAGTGCCGGATCGGGCACACCTCAGCCATCGACCCCCACCCGCGACCGCCGCTGCCCCCTGTCCGGCGACACCCCGGCCGACGCAGATCCCGGAAAGGGACGATGCCCGGGGCGGATCACTCCCCCCCGGGCACCTGCCACCCCACCACTGTGGTCCTATCGCGCCTCGTTCAGCCGATCGACGGCCTCGTCGTAGCCCCGCACGAGGTCGGCCATGATCTCCGCGACGGGACGGATCTCGTTCATCCGCCCCACCACCTGCCCGACCGGCATCGCGACGGCCTCGGGGTCATCGGCCGCCGACATGCGCTGATGCGCCTCGCTCACCAGGATGTTCTGTAGCGGCATCGGCAGCGGTTCGGGCGCACCGGGTTTCGACCACGCCTCCGTCCACTTGGTCTTGAGCAGACGCGCGGGCTTTCCCGAATAGATCCGCGACCGCACGGTGTCGGACGAGCTCGCTCCGAGCAACGCGCGCTGGATCGACGATGGACCGTGCGCGGCCGCCCCGAGCTTGTACTCCGAGGTGGTGAGCCAGTACGAACCCATCCACACACCGGAGGCGCCGAGGGCCAGCGCCGCCGCGACCTGCCGTCCCGATCCCACACCACCGGCGGCGAGCACTGCCGCGGAATCGCCGAGCGCATCGACGATTTCGGGCCACAGCACCATCGATGCGATCTCACCCGTGTGCCCGCCGGCCTCGTAGCCCTGCGCGATCACGATGTCGACACCGTTCTCGACGTGCCGCTTCGCGTGCTCGACCGCACCCGCGAGTGCCGCGACCGGCACTCCCTTCTCGTGCGCGAGGTCGATGACGTCCTTCGGCGGCGACCCCAGGGCGTTGGCGATCAGGGCGGGCCGGTGTGCGAGTGCCACGTCGACGTGCGAACGCGCGACCGAATGCAGCCAGCCCAGAACACCGCTCGCCTTGCCGACGTCGTCGGACAGCGGCGGCACACCGAGTTCTTCGAGCGTGCGGTTGACGAAGGCACGGTGTTCGGCGGGGATCAGTTTGTCGAGGTCCACCGCGGTGCCTTCGGTGGGCACCTTGGCGGGCATCACGATGTCGACGCCGTACGGTTTGCCGTCGGTGTTCTCGTCCATCCAGGTCAGGACGGCGTCGAGTTCCTCCGGGTCGTTGAACCGCACACACCCGAGGACACCGAGTCCACCCGCGCGGCTGATCGCCGCCGCGACGTGTTCGGAAGGCGTGAATCCGAAGATCGGATACTCGATACCGAACTTCTTGTTGAGGCCGGTCTGCATGCGTCCTTCTATCCCGTCGCCGCGGCGCCGTTGCCGTCGCCGTTGTTGTAGACCTCGTCGGCCGGACGCAATCCGGTCTGGTCCTTGGCCCACCGGTAGTCGGGCTTGCCGGCCGGCGACCGCTTGATCTCGTCGACGAACCACACCGCGCGCGGCACCTTGTACCCTGCGATCTTCGACCGTGCCGTCGTCATGAGTTCGTCGAGCGTCGTCTGCTCGCCCTCGCGCAGGGCGACGACGGCGCAGACCCGCTCGCCGAAGCGCTCGTCCGGCACACCGACCACCAGGGCGTCGAAGACCGCCGGGTGCTGCTTGAGTGCGCCCTCGACCTCTTCGGGGTAGACCTTCTCGCCGCCGCTGTTGATCGAGACCGAACCGCGGCCGAGCATTGTGACGGTGCCGTCACCCTCGACGCGCGCGTAGTCACCGGGGATCGAGTAGCGGATCCCGTTGTACTCGCGGAAGGTCGCCTTGGTCTTGGCTTCGTCCTTGTAGTAGCCGAGCGGGATGTTGCCGGTGCGCGCGACCATGCCGACCTTTCCGGAACCCGGTTCGATCGGGTTGCCGTCGTCGTCGAGGACGGTGGTCGACTCGTCGATCTTCACCGTGGGGCCGCCGCCGAGGGTCTTGCCCTTCTCGGCGATGCCGATGCCACCGAAGCCGGTCTCGGACGAGCCGATGGAGTCGGTGATGATCTTGCCGGGCAGCAGGTCGAGGAAACGGTCCTTGATGGACGGGGAGAACAGGGCCGCACTCGATGCCATGGCGAACAGGGTCGAGAGGTCGTAGGGCTGACCGGTTGCCGGGTTGCCCTCCTCCAGTGCGTCGAGCATGGGGCGGGCCATGGCGTCGCCGGTGATGAAGATGACGTTGACCTTGTGGTCGTCGATGATGCGCCACACCTCGTGGCCCGAGAACTCGGGGTGCATGACGACCTTGCCGCCGCTGAACAACGACTGGAACAGCGCCCACTGGGCGCCACCGTGGATCATCGGCGGGATGGGATAGCGCACGAGACCGGGATTCTCGGCGCCCTCCTTCGCCAGCTGCCATTCGTCCTTGACCCATTCCCCGGTCATGAAGTTGATACCGCCGCCGAGGACGCGCCACACGTCCTCGTGACGCCACATCACGCCCTTGGGGTGACCGGTGGTGCCGCCGGTGTAGAGCATGTAGATGTCGTCGGCGCTGCGGTCTTCGAAGTCGCGTTCCGGGTTGCTCTGCGCCAGTGCCGCTTCGTATTCGATGCCGCTATAGGCCGAGAAGTCGACGTCGGTGCCGTCCTCGACCACCACGACGGTCTTCACCAGCGGAGTGTTCGGCAGGACGTTCGCGACCTTGTCGGAGTAGCGACGTTCGTGGACGAGCGCGACCATGTCGGAGTTGTCGAAGATGTACTGCAACTCGTTCTCGACATAGCGGTAGTTGACGTTGATCATGATCGCGCGGATCTTGAAGACCGCGATCATCGCCTCTACCGCCTCGATGGTGTTGCGCGAGTAGATGCCGACCTTGTCGCCCGGCTTCACACCTTGTTCGCGCAGGTAATGAGCAAGTCGGTTGGCTCGTTCCTCCAGCTGTGCGTAGGTGACCTCACGTCCGTCCGAGGCCAGCGCGACGCGCTCGGGAACGAGGTCGATTGCGTGTTCGACGAGGTCTGCGATGTTTAGGGCCACGCTGACAAAAGTAGAACGTGTTACCGTTTCTGACAAGACCTGAATATGATCCAGTTCACAATCCTGCGAGGAGTCCCGCCAGTGTCCGCTACCGAAGCCCCCGGCGCAGCCGATTCGGACATTTCGTCCCGCGCACCGCATTGCCTCGTCGAGCAACGCGGCCACGTTCTGATCGTCACTCTCAACCGCCCCGAGGCACGAAATGCGCTGTCCGGCGAAATGATGGCGATCATGAACGAGGCCTGGGATCGCGTCGACAACGATCCCGAGATCCGCGTCGCGATCCTCACCGGCGCCGGTGGAGCGTTCTGCGCGGGTGCCGATCTCAAGGCCATGAATGCAGCGCCTCCCGGAGACAAGTTCGAGCAGGGCGAGCGGAGCAACGGCGGTGGGTGGGATCTCAGTCGGCTCCCCGCACTACTGAAGGGCCGCCGTCTGACGAAGCCACTCATCGCGGCCGTCGAGGGTGCCGCCATCGCCGGTGGCACCGAGATCCTGCAGGGCACCGACATCCGTGTCGCCGGCGAGAGCGCGAAATTCGGCGTCTCCGAAGCGAAGTGGGGATTGTTCCCGCTCGGCGGATCCGCCGTGCGCCTCGTCCGGCAGATCCCGTACACGATCGCCGCCGACATCCTGCTCACGGGCCGCCACATCAAGGCCGCCGAGGCCAAGGAGATCGGGCTCATCGGCTACGTCGTCCCCGACGGCACCGCACTCGACAAGGCCCTCGAGATCGCCGAGACGATCGCGAACAACGGCCCGGTCGCCGTGCAGGCCATCCTCCGGACCATCCGCGACGCGGAAGGTCTGCACGAGGAGGAGGCGTTCCGGATCGACGCCGAACTGGGCGCCGCCGTCTTCAAGAGCGCCGACGCCAAGGAGGGGCCGCGGGCGTTCGCGGAGAAGCGTGCCCCGAAGTTCTCGGGTTCCTGACCTGCGCCACTGTGGACCGCACTCCCACCCGTGAGAGCACGGTCACAACCATCTCCTTAGCTCTGCTACATTGTCGGCCGTGATCCAGACCACAAGATCACAGTGTTCGTCGAGGCGATGTCGAGGCAATGAGGAGCCCCCATGTATCCAGGAGTCCACGCCCGGACCGCCCCGGACAAACTCGCCGTCGTCCTGGCCGACAGTGGCCGGAGCCTGACCTACCGCGAACTCGACGACCGGTCAGCGGCGCTCGCCCGAGTGCTGCACGATGCCGGGCTCCGCCCCGGCGACGTCGTCGCCCTCCTCACCGACAACCGGCCGGAGGCATTCGAGGTGTTCTGGGCCGCAATGCGGTCCGGGCTGTACATCACGGCGGTCAACAGCCACCTCACCGCCGGCGAGGTGGCGTACATCGTCGAGGACAGCGGCGCGAAGGCCCTGATCGTCTCGACGACGCTGGGTGAGCTTTCCGAACAGGTCGGCGAGAAGGTCACGATCGGTTCCGCGCGACTCGCGTTCGGCGGCGCCGTGCGCGGTTTCGAGTCGTACGAGGACGCCCTCGCCGGGGCCGGTCCGCGGCTCGAGGAGGAACCGTGCGGCGCCATCATGCTGTACTCGTCCGGAACCACGGGCTTCCCCAAGGGAATCCAGCCGGATCTCCCGGAACGTCGCGTCGACGAACCCGGTGAGCCGCTGGTGACGGTGGCGCAGTTCCTCTTCGGCCTCACCGACTCCGACGTCTACTACTCCCCCGCCCCGATCTATCACGCAGCGCCTCTGCGCTGGGGTGGGGCGATCCACGCGCTCGGCGGCACGGTGGTCCTGGCCGAGAAGTTCGACGCCGAGACCGCGCTCCGGCACATCGAGGAGCACAAGATCACCGCCGGGCAGATGGTGCCGACGATGTTCGTCCGCATGCTCAAGCTCGACGACGAGATCCGTGCCCGCCACGACCTGTCGAGTCTGCGCGTGCTCGTCCACGCCGCCGCGCCGTGCCCGCCGGAGGTCAAGCGGTCGATGATCGACTGGCTCGGACCGGTGATCTACGAGTACTACAGCTCCACCGAGGCCAACGGGATCACGTTCATCAACAGCCAGGAATGGCTCGAACACCCGGGTTCGGTCGGCAAGAGCGTGCTCGGGCCCGCACACATCTGCGACGAGGAAGGGCGGGAACTCCCGGCCGGTGAGGTGGGGACCATCTACCTCGAGTACGAGAAGGTTCCGTTCTCGTACCACAACGATCCCGAGAAGACCGCGGCGTCGCAGCATCCCGAGCATCCCACATGGACCACGGTCGGCGACCTCGGTTACCTCGACGAGGACGGTTATCTGTATCTGACCGACCGCAAGTCGTTCACGATCATCTCCGGCGGAGTGAACATCTATCCGCAGGAGATCGAGAACGTGCTCGCCCTGCACCCGGCCGTCGAGGACGTCGCCGTCATCGGCGTACCCCATCCGGAGATGGGCGAGGAGGTCAAGGCCGTCGTGCAGGTGTCGTCCGGTGCCACCACATCACCCGATCTCGCCGACGACCTCATCGCGTACGTCCGCGAGCGGGTCGCCCACTTCAAGGTGCCGCGGTCGGTGGACTTCGTCGACGAACTGCCCCGCACCCCCACGGGCAAGCTGGTGAAGGGCAAGCTGAAGGCGGCCTACGCCTCCTGACGCCACACGCGGCGGGCGGAAGCCGTCCTCACGGAACGGTTTCCGCCCGCCGTGGCGTTGGCCCAGTACCACGGTCTAACGCAACACCACGTCGGCGATCGTGCGCACCTGGTCGACGTCACGGCATCCGGCCAGGAGCATCGTCACGCCGGCCTCCTCCCACCGCTTCACGCCTTCGCGCACCTCGTCGGCATTGCCGACGATCATCGTCTCGGTGACCATCTCGTCCGGGATCGCTGCCGCCGCTTCGTCCTTACGGCCGGCACGGAACAGCGCGGTCACCTCGTCGACCACGGCCTCGTATCCCATCCGCCGGTAGACCTGCGCGTGGAAGTTCAACTCCGGCGCGCCCATTCCCCCGACGTACAGTGCCGTCACCGGTTTCATCGCCGCGATCGTCCCTGCGCGGTCGTCCGTGATCACCACCTGGCAGGTCGCCGCGATCTCGAAGTCCTCGCGGGTGCGCCGGGCGCCCGGCCGGGCGACCCCCTCGTCGAGCCACTCGTCGTACATCGGCGCCAGGCGCGGGGTGTAGTAGATCGCGAGCCAGCCGTCGGCGATCTCGGCGGTGAGCGCGACGTTCTTCGGACCTTCGGCACCGATCCAGATCGGGATGTCCGACCGCAGCGGATGCGTGATGGGCTTGAGCGGTTTACCGAGCCCGGTGGATCCGGTGCCTGCGTAGGGCAGCGGGAAGTGCGGTCCGTCGCCGGTCACCGGCGCTTCGCGCGCGAGCACCTTGCGGATCACGTCGACGTACTCGCGGGTCCGTGCGAGGGGCTTGGCGAACGGTTGCCCGTACCAGCCCTCCACCACCTGTGGCCCCGAGACGCCGAGGCCGAGGATGTGCCGGCCACCCGAGAGGTGATCGAGCGTGAGCGCGTGCATCGCGCAACTCGTCGGAGTACGCGCGGAGATCTGCACGACGGACGTGCGGAGCCGCACCCGCTCGGTGGACGAACCCCACCAGGCGAGAGGAGTGAATGCGTCGGACCCCCACGATTCGGCAGCGAAGACGGCGTCGAATCCTTCGGCCTCGGCCGCAGCAACAAGTTCCGGCGCGTTCGGGGGTGGCTGGGCACCCCAGTAACCGAGTTGCAGTCCCAGTTTCATTGGACGCCTTTCCTGTCGGACGAATTGTGGCGAGGTGCAGTTCGCGTGCCGCTCTTGCCAGCACCACTAGAACCTGTTCTACTCGAAATTGTGAGCCTGGGAAAGAGCGCGGTTGCCGAGCCACCGCTGAGCGCACCGCTGAATCTGAAGTTCGACTACACACGATCCACCGGGCCGACCGTCGGAGCCTTCGTCACCGGGCTGCGCGACGGCCGCATTCTCGGCGCGCGCGGATCCGACGGACGGACCCTCGTCCCGCCCCCCGAATTCGACGCGGTCACCCATGAACCGCTCACCGATTTCGTCGAGGTCGGGCAGACCGGCACCGTGGTGAGCTGGACGTGGAACGCCGAGCCGTTGCCCGGACAGCCCTTCGACCGGCCGTTCGCATGGGCGCTGATCCGCCTCGACGGAGCCGACACGACGCTGCTACACGCGGTCGACGTCGCGTCGCCGGACGAGATCGCGACGGGTCTGCGTGTGCGCGTGCGCTGGGCGGCCGAGCGCACCGGCGCGATCCACGACATCGAGGCCTTCGAACCCGGCGAGTCGATCCTCACCGTGGAAGCGGCCGAGGGTGAACCGGTCACCATGATCACCACCCCCGTCGACCTGCACTACCGGCACTCGGCCTCCCCCGAGGAGTCCTGGTATCTGCGCGGGCTCGCGGAGGGGAAGATCATCGGCGGGCGTACGGGTGCGGGCGGCAAGGTCTACGTGCCGCCGCGCAGCGCGAGCCCGACCGATGGCGTGCCCACCAAGGAACCGGTGGAGGTCTCCGACAAGGGCATCGTCACCACCTTCTGCATCGTCAACGTCCCGTTCATGGGCCAGCAGATCAAGCCGCCGTACGTCGCCGCCTACGTGCTGCTCGACGGCGCCGACATCCCGTTCCTGCACCTGATCCTCGAGTGCGACGCCTCCGAGGTGCGGATGGGCATGCGTGTCGAGGCCAAGTGGCGTCCACGCGAGGAGTGGGACCACACGCTGCGCAACATCGAGTACTTCCGGCCCACCGGTGAACCCGACGCCGACTACGACACCTTCAAACACCACCTCTAGGAGCAGCGGACACCATGACAGACATTGCAGTCGTCGGCTTCGCGCATGCTCCGCACGTGCGCGAGACGTTCGGCACCACCAACGGCGTCGAGATGCTCGTCCCGTGCTTCCAGGAGCTGTACGACAAGCTCGGCATCACCAAGTCCGACATCGGATTCTGGTGCTCCGGTTCCTCCGATTACCTTGCTGGACGCGCTTTCTCGTTCATCTCGGCGATCGACGCGATCGGCGCGGTCCCGCCCATCAACGAATCGCACGTCGAGATGGATGCGGCCTGGGCGCTCTACGAGGCGTGGGTCAAGCTCATCACCGGCGAGGTCGACACCGCCCTCGTCTACGGCTTCGGCAAGTCCTCGGCCGGCACCCTGCGGCGCACCCTCTCCCTGCAGCTCGATCCGTACCTCGTGGCACCGCTCGGCGTCGATTCCGTCTCGCTCGCCGGCCTGCAGGCGCGCATGGGTCTCGACTCCGGCAAGTGGAGCGACCGCGAGATGGCCGAGGTCGCGGTCCGCAGCCGCGCGGCCGCGAAGAACAATCCGAAGGCCCAGCTCTCGGGCGACCTCGACATCGAGGACCTGCTCTCGCAGCCGTACATCGCCGACCCGCTGCGCAAGCACGACTGCGCTCCGGTCACCGACGGTGCCGCCGCGATCGTCCTCGCGAGCGGCGACCGGGCCCGTGAACTGTGCGAGAACCCCGCGTGGATCACCGGGATCGAACACCGCACCGACTCACCGAACTTCGGTTCGCTCGACCTCACGGTGTCGGCCTCCGCACGGGCCGCCGCGCAGGCGGTCACCGGTGGCGACACCTCGTTCGACGTCGCCGAACTGCACGCGCCGTTCACGCATCAGGAGCTCATCCTCCGCGAGGCGATCGGTCTGGACGATTCGACGACGATCAATCCGTCCGGCGGACCGCTGACGGGCAACCCGATGTTCTCCGGCGGTCTCGAGCGCATCGGTTACGCAGCGCAGGCGATCATGGACGGCACGGCCGGACGTGCACTCGCGCACGCGACGAGCGGTGCTGTGCTGCAACAGAACCTGGTAGCCGTTCTGGAGGGACGCAACTGATGGCGAAGCAACCCGCAGCTGTCCTCGGAACCGGGCAGACCCATTACGTCGCCAAGCGGCACGACGTGTCGATGTCCGGCCTCGTCCGCGAGGCGATCGACCGCGCCATGGCGGACGCCCAGGTGGGCTGGGACGACATCGACGCCGTCGTGATCGGCAAGGCCCCCGACCTGTTCGAAGGCGTCATGATGCCCGAACTGTCGATGGTCGACGCCATCGGCGCCACGGGCAAGCCGATGCTGCGCGTGCACACCGCCGGGTCCGTCGGGGGCTCGACGGCGAACGTCGCGGCAAGTCTCGTCCAGTCAGGTGTGCACCGCCGGGTGCTCGCCGTGGCCTGGGAGAAGCAGTCCGAGTCGAACGCGATGTGGGCGCTGTCCACGCCGGTCCCGTTCACGATGCCGGTCGGCGCCGGCGCGGGCGGTTACTTCGCACCGCACGTCCGTTCGTACATCCGCCGCTCCAGCGCCCCCGAGCACATCGGGGCGATGGTCGCGGTCAAGGACCGTCTCAACGGCGCGAAGAATCCCTACGCGCATCTGAAGCAGCCCGACATCACGCTCGAGAAGGTGCAGGCCTCGCAGATGCTGTGGGATCCCATCCGGTACGACGAGACGTGCCCGTCGTCCGACGGTGCGTGCGCGGTCGTGCTCGGCGACGAGGACACCGCGAGGGCCGCCGAGCAGGCGGGCCGCCGGGTGGCCTGGATCCATGCCACCGCGATGCGCACCGAACCGACCACCTATGCCGGTCGCGACCAGGTCAATCCGGAAGCCGGCCGGATCGCCGCCGCGGCGCTGTGGAAGCAGGCCGGTATCACCGATCCGCTCACCGAGATCGACTGCGCCGAGATCTACGTGCCGTTCTCGTGGTTCGAGCCGATGTGGCTCGAGAATCTCGGCTTCACCCCCGAGGGTTCGGGCTGGAAGCTCACCGAGGCCGGCGAGACGGCCATCGGCGGCCAGCTGCCGATCAACATGTCCGGCGGCGTGCTGTGCTCCAACCCGATCGGCGCGTCGGGCATGATCCGCTTCGCGGAGGCCGCGATCCAGGTGATGGGCAAGGCGGGAGACCACCAGGTGGACGGTGCCCGCAAGGCGCTCGGACACGCCTACGGTGGTGGCTCGCAGTACTTCTCCATGTGGGTCGTGGGCTCCGACCGGCCCACGAACTAGGAGGCGGGCATGGTCTCGTTCACCGTCGGGGTCGCGATGACCCCGCTCGACCAGCTCACCGGCATCGCGCAGACCGCCGAGGAGTGCGGATACACCTCGATCGCCCTGCCCGACTCCCTGTTCTACATGGAGAAGCAGACGGTCGACTATCCGTACACTCCCGACGGTTCGCGGATGTGGACACCCGACACCCCGTGGGTCGATCCGCTCATCGCCGCGGCGTCGATGGCGGCCGCCACATCGACGATCCGGTTCTACACGCAGGTGCTCAAACTCGGTTCGCGCAATCCGGTGCTGCTGGCACGGCAGGTCGGTTCGGTCGCCAATCTCACCGGCAACCGGTTCGGCCTCGGTGTCGGGATCGGATGGGCGCCGGAGGAATTCGAGTGGTGCGGTGTTCCCTACGCCAAGCGCGGCAAGCGCGTGGACGAGATGATCGACGTGCTCAAGCTGATCCTCGGCGGCGGTATGGTCGAGCATCACGGCGAGTTCTACGATTTCGACCGGCTCCAGATGAGCCCCGCACCCAGCGAGCCGGTGCCGTTCTACGTCGGTGGGCACACCGATGTGGCACTGCGTCGCGCGGCCCGGATCGGAGACGGGTGGACGTCGGCGATGATCGGGTTCGACGATCTCGTCGAGGTCATCACGCGCCTGCGCGAGTTGCGTGCCGAGTACGGCCGCGGCGACGAGCCGTTCGAGATCCAGGCCGTGTGCGTCGACCGGTTCGGCAGCTCCGGTTATGCCGAACTCGCCGACGCCGGGGTCACCGACATCATCGTGGTGCCGTGGATCTTCGACGGGCACGGATTCGACTCGCCGCTCGAGGCGAAGCAGGAATCGCTGCGGAAGTTCGCCGACAAGTACATCCACGGAAAGGACGCGGCATGAGCGAGGAACATCCGGCGCGCGTGGCGGCCCGTGCGTCGCAGGCGGCGGCGAGCGGGAAGCGCAAGGACGAGTGGCTCGCACTGTTCGCCGAGGATGCGTGCGTCGAGGATCCCGTCGGCCCGTCCGGTTTCGATCCCGAGGGCAAGGGACACCACGGCCACGAGGCGATCGCGAAGTTCTACGACATGACCATCGCGAACACCGACAAGCTCGAGTTCCTCGTCGACGACGTGCTGGTGTGCGGCAGTGAGTGCGTCAACATCGGCACGATCCGCACCACGATGGCGGGCAATCTCATCGACGCGGAGGGCGTGTTCGTCTACCGGGTCGACGACTACGGGAAGATCGTGTCGCTGCGTGCGTTCTGGGAAGTGGATCGCGCGATGAAGACCGTACGGCCCGTCTCGTAGCATCGGCGGTATGTCGACCGCCGGAATCGTTCTCGCAGCAGGGGACGGCTCGCGGTTGGGGGGGCGCGCGAAGGCGTTGCTCCCCCACCGCGGCCGTCCCCTGCTGCATACCGTCGTCGATGCGTTGCTCGGTGGTGGCTGCGACGAGGTCATGGTGGTGGTCGGTGCGTTCGGCAACGAGGTCGCCACCGCCTGCCCGGCCGGTGCCACGGCGGTGCACAACCCCGACTGGTCCGACGGCATGTCGACCTCCCTGCGCCGCGGGGTCGACGCCGCGCGCACCCACGACCGGGTCGCACTCACCGTCGTCGACTTTCCCGGCATCACGGCCGATCTGGTGCGCCACGTCCTGGACGAGCACCGACCGGGCACGGTCACGCTCCCCGTCTTCGAGGAGCGTCCCGGCCACCCGGTGGTGTTCGACCTCGCCGACGCTCTCACGGCCGCCGACGAGGCCACCGGCGACGAAGGTGCGCGGTCGTTCCTCGCCCGCAACCGCGATCGGGTACGCCGGGTGGACTGCAGCGATCTCGCCGAGGCCGGCGACGTGGATACGCCCGAGGATCTGCGGCGCCTGCGCTGAGGCCGGCTCGCGACACCGAGCCCGCCCGGCTCCCGAATTAATTGACTGACTACTCGATCAATTAATACACTGGGGTCATGGCACGCACCGTCGACCCCGAACTCCGAGCCCGCCGCCGCACCGCGATCATCGACTCCGCTGCGGCCCTCTTCGCCGAGCACGGCTTCGATGCCACACCGGTGACGGCGATCGCGAAGGCTGCAGGAGTCAGTTCCGGCACGGTCTTCCACTACTTCGGAGACAAGCGCGGAGTGTTCCGCGCGATCTTCGAGCAGGGCCTACCCGAGACCCGGGCCCTCGTGGAGCGTCATTGCGACGCCGACGACCCCCTGGAAGCCCTTCTCGACATGGTCGCCGAACTCGTCGGGCAGGCCACCGATCCCGCAGCCGGAGGACTCGTGGTCGAGGTGATCCGCCAGGTCGGCCACGACCCCGTCCTCGCCGAGATCCTCGACGAGGACGACGGCATCGTGATCGAGGGGCTCACCCATCTCCTGCGCAGAGCGGGCGACCGGATCGACCCGTCCCTCGATCCGGTCGCCGCCGCGACCTGGATCAGCGCGATCAAGGACTCGGCGTTCCTGTACGCGGACAATCCCGCGGCCGTCGATCCGGTCGGGACGATCCGGACGATCGTGCAGCGCTATCTCACCGGACACACGAAAGGACCACGATCATGAGGATGCACGACGATGCCACTCGCGTAACCGTCTCCCCCGTCGTTCCGGGGGCGCTGGGGATCCTGTGCGCTCTCGCCGGTCTCGGACTCGGCTTCGTCGCGCCGGCCGTGTCGACGTGGGCGGTCGACACCCTTCCGGCGGTTCCCGGCCCGCTCGAACTCCTGGCCGGACTCACCACGGCGTGGACGATCCCGCTCCTCACCGTCGTCGGCATCGGCGCAGGACTCTTCCTCGCCTCGACGGCGATCCACGAGTCCCTGGCGCTGACCGTGGATTCCGAAGGAGTGCTGCTGACCCAGGACGAGCGCGATCTGTACGTGCCGCGCGCGAAGGTCGGGTCGGTGTTCCGCGAAGGCCGCGATCTGGTCCTGCTCGACTCCGCGGAGCGAGAACTCGCGCGGCGCAAGGCCGACGACCTGAACGACCGTGCCGTCGCCGATGCATTCACGGCGCACGGTTATCCGTGGAGCGAGAAGAACACCCACGAAGAATCGTTCACCCGGTGGATCGAGGGACGCCCCGGCCTGGACGAGCAGACCCACGCCCTGCTGCGAGAGCGGCGGGAAGCGTTGTCCGGCAAGAACACACATCTTGCCACCGCACTGCACGAACAACTACAGGAACTCGGCGTCGTCGTACGCGACCGGGGGCGTCACCAGGAGTACCGGCGCCTGGCGTAGATCCACCTCTCAGCAGTGGGCCGCAGTGCGCAGCTTCTGCGCCCACTGCTCTGCGTCGTCGACACCCAGCACGAGCGCGGTGCGCTTGTGCCCTTCCAGTTCGATGCGCAGCGCCGGCTGCCCGCGCCGGACCGAGACGAGGTCGTTGCGGCCGGGCCCGCGCCACGAGCCGATGTTGCGCACGCCCGGCAGACCGAGCCCCGGAGCACGGATGCCCCGCACGGCGGCGAGTCCGTCCTGATGCACTTCCACCTTCCGGATCGACGCGAGGGGCACGTCGACGTTGCCGAGGAGGCCCGCGATCTTCTCGAAGGTGGTGAGCCGCACTCGCAGGGTTCCGTTGTCGATACGTATTGTTGTCATGACAGCGATTATTCTCATTGTTGAAATCAATGTCAACTGTGAGAAGGTTGGAACGGAAGGGGGAGCATGACCACCGCAGAACTGCTGCTGCATCCGGTCCGGCTACGCATCGTCCAGGCACTGCTCGGCGACCGCACCGCGACCACCGCTCGGCTGCGCACACTGCTCGACGACGTCTCCACCGCGACGCTCTACCGCCAGATCTCGACCCTCGTCGACGCCGGGGTACTCGAGGTCGTCTCCGAACGTCGCGTGCGCGGCACCGTCGAGCGCACGTTCCGGCTCGTCACCGAACGCGCCCAGGTCACCGGCGCCCAGGCCGAGGAGATGAGCGCCGACGACCACCGGCGCGCCTTCCTCGTCTTCGCCGCGCAGTTGCTCGACGACTTCGACGCGTATCTCGACGACCCGAACCGGCGAGGCATGGCCGACGACGTCGTGGGCTATCGGCAGGTCGCGCTCGAGCTCACCGACGCGGAGGCCCTGGATCTCGTGGGTGAGATGGCACAGTTGTTCGCGCGCTATGCCGAACTCGGCCCGGGCCCCGGCAGGCGACGGCGGCTGATCAGCCGCGTCATCATGCCGGCCCGCGATCCGGGAGACCCCTCACCCGAGGAGTGATCGGCACAGAGACAACGAGATCCCCGGACGCCTGACGGCGTCCGGGGATCTGCGCTGTGGTCGCTCAGTGCTGGACCGGGCATCCTCCCGAGGTCTTGTAGTCGACCTGGAATTCCTTGATGCCGTTGAGCCAGCCCGACCGCAGACGGTGCGGGTCGCCGATCTTCGTGATGTCCGGGATGTGATCGGCGATCGCGTTGAAGATCAGGTCGATCTCCATACGTGCGAGGTTCGCGCCCAGGCAGTAGTGCGCGCCCGTTCCACCGAATGCCAGGTGCGGGTTGGGATCACGAAGGATGTCGAACTCGCGGGGGTTGTCGAACACTTCTTCGTCGTTGTTGGCCGACGCGTACAGCATGACGACGCGATCGCCCTTCTTGATCGTCTGCCCGCCGAGTTCGGTGTCCTCGAGGGCGGTGCGCTGGAACGACGTGACCGGGGTGGCCCAGCGGATGATCTCGTCGGCGGCGGTCTTCGGCCGGTCGCGCTTGAAGATCTCCCACTGCTCCGGATTGTCGAGGAACGCCGCCATGCCGTGGGTGATCGCGTTGCGGGTGGTCTCGTTGCCGGCCACCGCGAGCACGATGAAGAAGAAGCCGAACTCCTCGGGAGCGAGTTCGTCACCGTCGATGTCGGCCTCGATGAGGGTGGTGACGATGTCGTCGGCCGGGTTCTCCTTGCGGGCCGCGGCCATCTGGTAGGCGTACCCGAGGACTTCCATGGACGCTGCCGCCGGATCGGCGGTGTTGTCCGGATCGTCGTAGCCCGTCATCTGGTTGGACCACTCGAAGAGCTTGGCGCGATCCTCCTGCGGCACACCGATGAGGTCGGCGATGGCCTGCAGCGGCAGTTCCGCGGCGATCTGCGTGACGAAGTCGCCCCGACCGGCCTGGCAGGCCTCCTGGACGATCATCTTGGAGCGACGGTCGAGCTCGTCGCGCAGGCCGTTGATCGCACGGGGCGTGAAGCCTCGGGCGACGAGTTTGCGCAGCTTGGTGTGCTCGGGGGCGTCCTTGTTGAGCAGGACGTGACGTTGCAGCTCGACGGCCTCACGAGGAATGTCGTCGTTGAACCGCGGAATCGCAGTGTTCTCCCAGTTGGAGAACACGTCGCTCCGGCGGGAGACCTCTCGGACCTCCTCGTGCCGGGAGACAACCCAGAAACCCTCGTCGTGGAAACCACCGACGTCGGGAGACTTCTTGTTCCACCACACCGGTGCCGTCTTACGCAGTTCCGCGAACTCTTCGAACGGCATACGGTCTGCGTACAGATCGGGGTCGGTGAAGTCGATGTCTTCGGGGATGTTCGGCTGCGCCACTGATATCTCTCCTGCCCTGGCGAGTACCGCTCGCGTGATTTGTAACACGTTCTAGAACCATTCAAACACAGGCGCGCCGCGCGACCAAGAGATCTGCACGTCCCGTGGATAATCGAGTTCTGTTGCCTCTCGGAGAAACCTGTTCTATTTTGCGAAGAACGTAGGAGAAAGGAGCCCGAAGTGGGCACACCAGTCATCGTCGAGGCCGCACGGACCCCGATCGGCAAGCGGGGTGGATGGCTCGCGGGCCTGCACGCTGCCGAGATCCTGGGCGCCGTCCAGGCCGGACTCGTCGAACGCGCCGGCATCGACGCCGAGCTCGTCGAACAGGTCATCGGTGGCTGCGTCACCCAGGCGGGCGCCCAGTCCAACAACATCACCCGCACCGCATGGCTCAACGCGGGGCTGCCCTGGCAGGTCGGCGCGACCACCATCGACGCCCAGTGCGGATCGGCGCAGCAGGCCAATCACCTCATCGCAGGCCTCATCGCCACCGGCGCCATCGACGTGGGCATCGCCTGCGGCATCGAGGCGATGACCCAGGTGCCCCTCGGCGCCAACGTCGGCGACCAGGCGGGCCCGCGCCGGCCGGAGTCCTGGAGCATCGACATGCCCAACCAGTTCGAGGCCGCCGAACGCATCGCGCGGCGCCGCGGCATCACCCGCGAGGACGTCGACGCACTCGGCGTGCGCTCACAGCAGCTCGCGAAGCAGGCCTGGGACGAGGGCCGGTTCGACCGCGAGGTGCTGCCGGTCGTCGCACCCGTCGTCGACAAGGAGGGCAACCGCACCGGCGAGAAGGCGACCGTCACCCGCGACCAGGGTCTGCGCGAGACGTCGGCCGAGTCGCTGGCGAAGCTGAAGCCCGTGCTCGAGGGTGGCATCCACACCGCCGGCACCTCGTCGCAGATCTCCGACGGAGCCGCGGCCGTGCTGCTCATGGATTCCGACCGCGCGAAGGCACTCGGACTGAAGCCGCGGGCGCGGATCGTCGCGCAGGCTCTCGTCGGCGCCGAACCCGAGTTCCACCTCGACGGCCCGGTCCAGGCCACCGCGAAGGTTCTCGAGAAGGCGGGCATGAGCGTCGGCGATCTCGACCTGTTCGAGGTCAACGAGGCGTTCGCGTCGGTGCTGCTGTCCTGGGCCCAGGTGCACGGACCCGACATGGACAAGGTCAACGTCAACGGTGGCGCGATCGCGCTCGGCCACCCCGTCGGATCCACCGGCTCCCGCCTCATCACCACCGCGCTGCACGAGCTCGAGCGGCGTGACGCGTCGACCGCTCTGATCTCGATGTGCGCCGGTGGAGCGCTGGCGACGGGCACCATCATCGAGCGCATCTGACATGGGCACCGAAGCGGCGCCGAAGGGCCTCGACTCGAAGGCCACGATCTCGATCATCAAGTGGATGTCGCGGTTCAACGTCGCGGCGTACCGGGCGACCGGCGGTCGCATCGGCGGGAAGTGGCGCGTGGGAAGCGCCTTCCCGTGGGGCATCCCGGTGTGCCTGGTGACCACGATCGGGCGGAAGACCGGGCAACCGCGAACGGTCCCGCTGCTGTTCCTCGAGGACGGCGACAAGGTGGTCCTCGTCGCCTCCCAGGGAGGACTGCCCAAGCACCCCTTGTGGTTCCGCAACATCCAGGCGAACCCGGAGACCACGGTGCAGATCAAGTCGCGCATCCGGACCATGCGGGCGCGGGTCGCGAGCGACGAGGAACGAGCGGCCTACTGGCCACGTCTGACGGCGATGTACCCGGACTTCGACAACTACCAGTCGTGGACCGACCGTGTGATTCCCGTCGTCGTGTGCGAGTGAGCGTCCCTCCCGGCACGGCTCGCCGGGACGGGCCCGTGCGGGAATACTGAGTCTCGTACGTCCAGGTTCTCGACGAAGGGATGTCGCACGATGGAAACCACCGATCACGACAAGGTGCTCGACCGGCGGGAAATCGCGGCCGCGCTGCTCCGGGCGCTCGAACGACGCCACGAGGTGCTCGACGTGATCGTCGAGAGCAAGGATCGGGGCGACGCGGTCGCGAAGCTCGCCTCGCTGCTCGACACCGACGAGTTCTGCGCGGAGGCCGTGCTGAACCTTCCGTTCCGCCGTCTGACCCAGGCGGAGCGGAAGAAGATCCGTGAAGAACTCGACGATCTCGATGCGGTGCTGCAGTGGACGACGGCGGCGCGTCCGTACGCGACCGGCGCGCATTTCCGGTTGCGGCCCATTTCCCACAGCGCGGCCGACACGGCGCTGTTCAAGCAGCGCTGCGCCGACCAGCTGGGTGACGACAGCGACGAACAGGTCGAATCCGAGCGGCAGCGCGGCAGCGAGCTGATGGACGACGAGTCCGGCATGTGGCTTGTGGCCGAAGATCTTTCGGGCGACGAGCCGAAGGCCATCGGGTTCGCGTTCGGCGAGCTGACCGGCAACGAGGTCGAGGTGCGGATCTGGGTGCATCCCGAGTTCCGCAAGCAGGGTTACGGCACCGCCACGCTCAAGCAGGCACGTTCCGAACTCGCTGCCTACTTCCCCGGCTCCACCCTCATCGTCCGCACGCCCGCCTAGAGCGGCGACGCCGTCCGTGCGCGGTTCCGGTGATGACCACCGGAAACGCGCGGGGACATCACGCTCCGTAGACCGGCGTCGGCGGCTGCGACGCTGCGATCAGCTTCTCGACGACGGGACCGAGTTCCTTCGGATCCCAACGGTCGCCCTTGTCGATCGCCTCACCGTGGCGCCACCCGTCGGCCAGCGACACCTTGCCGCCCTCGGCCTCGAACACGCGACCGGTCACGTCCTTCGCTTCGGCACTGCCGAGCCACACGACCAGCGGCGAGACGTTCTCCGGCGCCATGGCGTCGAAACCCTCTTCGGGTGCGGCCATCATCTCGGCCATCGCGCCACCGGCCCCGACGGTCATGCGGGTGCGCGCCGAGGGTGCGATCGCGTTGACGGTTACCCCGTAGCGGCCGAATTCGGCTGCGGCCTGGATCGTGAGCGTCGCGATACCGGCCTTGGCGGCGGCGTAGTTGCCCTGGCCGATGCTGCCCATCAGGCCGGCACCCGAGCTGGTGTTGATGATGCGGGCGTCGACGGGGTTGCCGGCCTTGGCCTCGGCGCGCCAGTAGGTCATGGCGTGACGCATCGGCGCGAAGTGCCCCTTGAGGTGCACGCGGATGACCGCGTCCCACTCCTCTTCGCTCATGTTGGCGAGCATGCGGTCGCGCAGGAATCCGGCGTTGTTGACGAGCACGTCGAGCCGGCCGAAGTTGTCGAGGGCGGTCCTGACGAGGTTCTCGGCGCCGGCCCAGTCGGCGACGTCGTCGCCGTTGACGGCGGCCTCTCCCCCGGCCGCACGGATCTCCTCGACGACCAGCTCACCGGGGCTCTCCCCCGTGGCGGTTCCGTCACTGCCGACACCGATGTCGTTGACGACGACCTTCGCACCCTCCGCGGCGAATGCCAGGGCATGCGCGCGACCGAGGCCGCGTCCGGCGCCGGTCACGATGACGACGCGCCCGTCCATCAGTCCACTCACTTCGTCTCCTTCGTTTCGGCCGCTGCCATGTAGGCAGGGCGTTCACCGCCGCCGTGGACGGTCAATGTCGATCCGCTGACGTAGGCCGACAGCGGAGAGGCCAGGAATGCGGCGCAGTGGCCGATATCTTCGGGCTGGGCCAGCCGTCCCAGCGGAACGGTCTCGCCGACTGCGGCGACGCCGGCCTTGTCTCCGTAGAACAGGTGCGACTGTTCGGTTTCGACCAGGCCGACCACCACCGAGTTCACCCGTACCTTCGGGGCCCACTCGACGGCGAGCGACTGTGCGAGGCTGTCGACGCCTGCCTTGGCCGCACCATATGCCGCGGTGCCCGGCGAGGGGCGGGATCCGCTCACGCTCGAGATGTTGACGATCGAGCCGCCGGTGTCCTGCTTCTGCATCACCGCGTTGGCGGCCTGCGCGACCAGCAGCGGGGACAGCAGGTTCAGTTCCACGATCTTGGCGTGGAACTTCGGGCTGGCATCGGCTGCCAGCGCGTACGGTGCCCCGCCGGCATTGTTCACCACGGCGTCGAGCCGCCCGTGGCGGTCGACGATGGTCTCGATCAGCGCGGCCACCTGATCGGCATCGCGGACGTCGCACGTCAGGAACTCCGCGGTCCGCCCGTCCACCTCGAGAGGCTGTTCGGGCTCGTTGCGAGCGCACGTCACGACGGTCGCACCGGCACGCAGGAACACCCTGGTGATGCCTGCACCGACTCCCCGTATTCCCCCGGTGACGAGCACGACCGCGCCGTCGAGTCCCAGATCCATTCGCTGCCTCCACGTCATTCATCCCGCGGGATGCGCGGGTCTCACGTCGACAACTTACCAAGCAATCGCTTGGTTCGGTACCGGCTCCCCCTCCCCCCGCCACTGCTCCTGCTCAGTGGGAATCACGGGAACTCGCTTGTCGGCCCCACTTAGCGTGACGACGAACGCGCGCGTCGAAGAGGAGTGACTGGGCCATGCAGACCGTCGAGCAGGATTACGAGAAGTACGTCGGGCAGGTGGCCGAACCACCCCGCGTGGCCCGATACGCCGTCAACGACGCCATGATCCGCAACTGGGTCGAGGCCCACGACGACTTCAACCCGATCTACGTCGACGCCGAGGCCGCGCGCGAGACCGGACGCGACTCCGTCGTGTGCCCGCCCGCCATGATCTCCACCTGGATCATGGCCGGCTACCGCCGCTGGCGTGACGTGCAGCGCAAGCGCGCCGAGGGCGTCGTGGAGGACTTCGCATACTCCCGGATGCTTGCCGACCTCGATCGGGAGGGTTTCACCTCCGTCGTCGCGACGAACGTCGAGCAGGACTACCACCGCGAACTCGTCCCGGGCGACCACATCACCGCCCACTACACGATCGAGTCCGTATCCGAGGTCAAGCGAACGGGTCTCGGCGACGGCCGATTCTTCACGCTGTACAAGCGCTACGAGGACCAGAACGGCGAAGTCGTCGCCGAGGAACGCTTCCGGATGCTCCGGTTCAACCCGAACACCGACAAGGAGACGCGATGACCGCCGTCCCCCGGCTCACCATCACCCAGGACAACCAGTTCTGGTTCGACGCCGTCCGTGAGGGCCGACTCGAGATCCAGCAGTGCAGCGAGTGCGGCACTCTGCGCCATCCTCCGGGCCCGGCATGCCCCGCGTGCCGCTCGTTCGAATGGAAGACCGTCGAATCCTCACGGCGCGGAACGCTTCACAGCTGGACGGTCATTCACCACCCGCAGGATCCGGCCTTCGAGTACCCGCTCGCCGTCGGACTGATCGACCTCGACGAGGGGATCCGCATCGTCGCCGACATCGCGGGCGTCGACCACGACACCCTCGAGATCGGCATGGAACTCGAGGTGGGATTCGCCGAGCACGCACACGGCGAGATCCTGCCTCAGCTGCGCAAGCCCGGAGGAGACGCATGAACCTCGCCGAATGCACTGTCGGACAGGAACTTCCCCAACTCGCCCTGCCTATGGATCGCACCACCATCGTGGCTACCGCGATCGCGTCGCAGGATTTCGAGGATGTGCACCACGACCCGGACGCCGCACTCGGACGCGGCACACCGGACGTCTTCATGAGTATCAATGCCACCAACGGTTTCGTCGACCGGTACGTCACCGACTGGACCGGACCGTCGGCGCGGGTGCGCCGCGCGTCGCTGCGCCTGGGCGTGCCCTGCTTCCCCGGCGACCCCATGCACATGAACGGTGAGGTGACCGCCGTCGACGGCGCAGCCGTCACCCTGAAGGTGCAGGGCCGCAACAGCAGAGGCGTCCACGTCACCGCGGAGGTCGTGGTGGAGCCGTACGAGAGGAAGAGCCGATGACCGTCAAGGGCTTCTCCGGAGCCGCCGCCATCGCCGGTATCGGAGCCACCGAGTTCTCCAAGAACTCCGGCCGCAGCGAATGGCAACTCGCGTGCGAGTCGGTCCTCGCCGCTCTCGATGACGCGCAGATCGGCGTCGAAGAGGTCGACGGCTTCGCGCTGTTCACCATGGAGACCAACCCCGAGATCGCCGTCGCCCGCGCGCTCGGCATCCCGGAATTGAAGTTCTTCAGCCGGATCCCGCACGGCGGTGGCGGCGCCTGCGCACCCGTGCAGCAAGCCGCACTGGCCGTCTCGAGCGGTGTCGCCGACGTCGTGGTCGTCTACCGCGCCTTCAACGAGCGCTCGGGTCACCGTTTCGGCGCCGGGCCGCCGCCCTTCGCATACAACTCGAACACCGACCAGGAATACCGGAACTGGATCAACCCGTACGGCCTGCTCACTCCCGCTCAGCAGGAGGCCTTCCTGGCCCGCACCTACATGCACAAGTACGGGGCGACCAGCGCGGACTTCGGGCAGATCTCGGTGCTCTCGCGCAAGCACGCGGCGAACAACCCCAAGGCCTGGTTCTACGAGCGGCCCATCACTCTCGACGACCACCAGAACTCGCGGATGCTCGCCGACCCGCTGCGTCTGCTGGACTGCTGCCAGGAGAGCGACGGCGGACAGGCACTGGTCATCGTGAGTGCCGGACGCGCACGGGATCTTCCGCACCCGCCGGCGATCATCACCGCTGCAGCGCAGGGTGTCGGTCCTCAGCAGATCTCGATGAGCAGCTACTACCGCGAGGACATCGACGCGATGCCCGAGGTCGAACTCGTCGCCCGGCAGATGTGGGCACAGGCCGGCTTCGGTCCCGAAGGTATCGACGCCGCGATCCTGTACGACGCCTTCACCCCGATGGTCCTGCTCCAGCTCGAGGAGTACGGCTTCTGCGGTCACGGTGAGGCGAAGGACTTCATCGCCGACGGCAACCTCGAGGTGGACGGGCGACTGCCGATCAACACCCACGGCGGTCAGCTCGGCGAAGGCTACATCCACGGCGTCAACGGCATCGCCGAAGGCGTCCGGCTCATCCGCGGCACCTCCGTGAACCAGCCGGCGAAGACACTCGACAACGTGCTCGTCACGGGCGGATCGCCGGTGCCGCACAGCGCGATCGTCCTCTCGGCCGACCGTTAGGCCCGCAACCCGGGCCCCGACCACCTCTCAGGAGACCACATGCATCCCGAGCTGTCCGACAAGTCACGGCGGCTGCGCACCGAACTGCGGGAGTATTTCGCCCGCATCATCGACGACGACGATCGACGCGCCCTGGTCGATCAGACCGAGGGTGGACCGGTCTTCGACAAGATCTACCGGCAGATGGGCGCCGACGGCTGGCTCGGTCTGGGGTGGCCCGAGGAGTACGGCGGACGCGGGGAGGATCCCGAGGCGCTGTACGTCTTCTACGACGAGACGATCCGCGCCGGCGCGCCGGTCTCGCTGGTCACGCTCAACACCGTCGCCCCCGCACTGATGAAGTACGGCACGCAGGAGCAGAAGGACTTCTTCCTTCCCAAGATCCTCACGGGTGAACTGAAGTTCGCAATCGGGTACACCGAGCCCGGTGCCGGCACCGACCTCGCTGCACTTCAGACGCGGGCACGCATCTACGGTGACGAACTCGTCATCGACGGCAACAAGCTGTTCACGAGTTCGGCCATCTTCGCCGACTGGATCTGGCTCGCCGTGCGCACCGATCCGGACGCGCCTCGCCACAAGGGGATCTCGGTCGTGCTCGTGCCGACCTCGTCGCCGGGCTTCTCCGCCACCGAGATCCAGACCGTCGGCGGAATCAGCACAGCGGTCACGTACTACGAGAACATCCGCGTTCCGCTGAGCAACGTCGTCGGCGAGCTCAACGGCGGCTGGACCCTCATCACGAGCCAGCTCAACCACGAGCGTGTCGCGCTGGCCGCCCGCGGTGGCATCGCCAACGAGATGTACGACGAGGTCCTCGCCTGGGCGAAGCAGGAGCCCTTCGGCCCCGGTGTGCTGTTCGACGTCCCGTGGGTGCGTTCGACTCTCGCCGAGGTCTACGCGCTGCTGTCGGCAGCCGACCTCGTGAACCTGCGCCTGGTGTCGGACATCGCGGCCAACACCCTCGACGGTGGCGACTCCGCCGCAGCGAAGGTGTTCGGAACCGAGGGTGTCGTCGCGGCCTACGGAATGTTGCAGGAGGTGCTCGGCGCCCGCGGTCTGCTGCGTCCCGGTAGCCACGGCGCCGTGATCGAAGGCCGCGTCGAAGCGCTCGGTCGACGCGCGCAGAACAACACCTTCGGTGGTGGCAGCAACGAGGTGATGCGCGAGATCGTGGCGGCGAAGACCCTCGGAATGACCCTGGGCGCCCGTAGGCGCCCCGACGCGACGGCACAGGCTGCGGTGAAGACGCCGGCCGAGACGAGGAGCTGACATGGAATTCGAACTCGATGACGACCTGATCGCGGTCGAGGACCTCGCGTCGCAGGTCTTCGGTTCGCTGGCCAAGGTCGAGCGTGTGGTCGAGGTGGAGCGCAAGGAGGGCGGTTTCGACGCCACCCTGTGGCAGGCACTCGCCGACGCCGGGATCCTCGGACTCGCTCTGCCCGAGTCCGTCGGCGGCGCCGGCATGGGCATGCTCGGGCTCACGACGATCCTGCAGCAGCAGGGCCGCCGCGTCGCACCCGTTCCCGTGTGGTCCACCGTGGCCGGTGCGGCTCTTCCGCTCGCACAGTTCGGCACGGAAACCCAGGTCGAGCGTTACGTTCCGAAGCTCATCGACGGGTCGGTCGTCCTGACCGGCGCATTCGACGACACCCCCGGCGCGAGCCCCACGGTGACAGCGATCCGCAAGGGCGACGATCTCGTCATCAGCGGTGAGATTCCGTCCGTTCCGTGGGCTCCCATCATCGCCGGCGTCGTCGTCCCGGTCCGCTGCGACGACGACTCGGTCGCCGTGGTGGTCGCACCGGTGGACGCGACCGGCGTCGAGGCCGTCCCGGTCGCCGTGACCGGACGTGGCGCCGAAGCCGCGGTGCGCTTCACGGACGTGCACATCGGAGCCGAGGACGTCCTGCCCGGTGACGGTGAGGAGATCGCGACCTGGACCCGTCGTCGTATCCGCATCGCTCTGGCTGCCGTTCAGCTCGGGGTGTGCGAGGAGACGCTGCGGGCAACGGCGAAGTACACCTCCGAGCGCGTACAGTTCGGCCGCCCGCTGTCGACGAATCAGGCTGTCGCATTGCGCGCGGCCGATGCCTACCTCGACACCGAAGCGATCCGACTCACGGTGCGGAAGGCCGCGTGGTTGATCGACGTCGGACGCGAGGACGAAGCCGACTCCGCGGCCCTGGTCGCCAAGTGGTGGGCGTCCCGCGGCGGTGTGCGGGTGGGCTTGACCGGCCAGCACCTGCACGGCGGCATCGGCGCCGACATCGACTACCCCATCCACCGCTACTTCCTGTGGGGCCGGCAGCTTGCGTTCACCTTCGGCGGCGCCGACGCGACGGCAGCTGCCCTCGGGGACGTCCTGGACACCGCACCCCCGATCGGTGCGGCCGGATAGTCTTCTCGCACCGATGACGTGAGTCCTTCTCCGCAGACCGTGGAGGGGGACTCGCGTCGTTTCCGGTGCCCTACTCCGACAGGTGCGCGAGCAGCAGGTCGCAGCTCCTCCGCACATCGGCCTCGGTCTCCTCGAGGGTCGCTCCGCCGTTGAGATAGGTCACCAGCAGTCCGGACCACAACATCGACAGCAGCCGCACGGCGTTGCGATCCTCCTCTGTCGGCTCGTCGAGGCCTGCCCTCTCGAACAGGATTCGGTGGAACGTCCGCCTCACCTCGGTGGAGTCCGGAACCACCGAGGCCGGGGCGGTGCTGTTGGACAGCAACATCGCGGAGGCCAGGCGTGGTCGGTCGACGAACCGGCGGGTCATCTCGACGAGCGTCTCGGTGATCGCCTCGCGCGCGCTCGTCCCCGGTTTCCGTTCGGGCAACCGTTCGGCGCCGAGCTGGAGCCGGTGGAGCAGCAACGCCACGAACAGGTGCGTCTTCGACGGAAAGTACCGGTACAGGGTGCCGATCGCGACCTCGGCGTTCTTCGCCACCTCGGTCATCTGCACGCGGGCCAATTCGTGCTCGGACCCCAGCCGCGCTGCAGCCTCGAGGATCCGCACATGGCGTCGCCGTTGTTCGACCGAGGTCGGCTCGGCTCCGTCCCGCGCCTTACCGATTCTGGGCACCGGTCCCCCTTTCCACGATGACGACCCGTCGATTCTGCACCGAACCGCCCGGCAGATTGTCGCATCGCGGATCGTCCACGGTCCCGAACGGTGGGAGCACGGGCACCGGACGTCGTGCTGGGACGGCATCGGATCCGAGCGTCCACTGAGCGAGAAGCCGGTCCGTCCCGACTTTCTCGGGCCGTAACGTCGGAGTCGGAGAAGGACGGTCGGAGTCGACCTCCACGATCGAATCGGAGTGAGCCACATGCAGACCCGGATACCGACCCGCGACACCGACCACAGGATCGAACTGCCGGGCCCCGACGAGATGCGACGTGCCATGGGACGGTTCGCGAGCGGCGTCACCGTCGTGACCGGTCTCGACGAGGACGGGCCCACCGGCTTCGCATGCCAGTCGTTCGCGTCGGTCTCGCTCGAACCGCCCCTCGTGTTGTTCTGCGCGGATCACCGCGGGCGCGCGTGGCCGCGGATCCGCCGCGTCGGCCGGTTCACCGTCAACGTGCTCGGTGCCGACCAGAGTGATCTGTGCGCGCGTTTCGGGTCGAGCCGCGGTCCGAAGTTCGACGGTCTCCACTGGGAATTGTCCCGCTGGGACACTCCGTCGCTGCCGGATGTCCTGCTGCGGGTGCACGCATCGGTGGAGGACGTGCACGTCGCGGGTGATCACGACGTCGTCATCGGCCGGGTCGCCGAACTGGAGTGCGTCGGCGACCGGAGTCCGATGGTGTTCTACCGCGGGGCGTTCGGGCTCGACGCGCGGTAACTCCGCGGATACTTCCTCCGTCCGCCGGTACCGACGGGCGGAGGAAGTCGTCGTCACACCCTCACGGAGGGCGTCGCGCCGGCGGCAACCTTCGCGAGACGGGCCCGGCGCGACTGCGGACCGGCGACGGTGAGGACAGCCGCGAGAAGCGCGACGCCTGCGCCCGTCAGCAGGACGACCCGGAAGCCGGACTCCGTGGGAATGGTATGACCGGCGAACGGCACGCTCATCTGTGCGAGGACGACACCGACGACGGCGGAAGCGGAGGACGTGCCGACCGACCGCATGAGACTGTTCACGCTTTTGGCGGATGCCGTCTCCGTGGCAGGGACCTCCCCCATGATCAGGGCGGGCATCGCACCGTATGCGAACCCGACTCCCGTTCTGCAGATCGTGGCGACGACTGCCAGGCCCAGGACCGATCCCATCAACAGCAGCCCTGCCGTGTACCCCAGAGCGATGATCAAGCAGCCCACCAGCAGCGTGGTCTTCGGGCCGTGGCCAGCCGAGAGCTTTCCTCCGATGGGAGAGACCGCCATCATCATCAGACCACCCGGTGCCATGCACAGACCCATCATGATCATGGACTGGCCGAGTCCGTGACCGGTCTCTTCCGGCAGCTGCAGGATCTGCGGAAGAATCAGCGACTGGGCGTACATCGCGAAACCCACCACGATCGAAGCACTGTTGGTGAGCAGCACGGGCCGGCGGGCGGTGACGCGCAGATCCACCAACGGATCGCGAACCCCGGCTCGAACGCTTCAACAACGACATCGAACGCTTGACGGGGCATCCGTGGCCGCGCCCCCCCGGTCCGCAGTGCATCTTCCCGACGGGTCCGTCGGGGGGATGTGAGCCGGGGGTACCGTGCGAACACGGTTCGGTGGCCGGCCGAGACCACCGGCAGACCGGAACACCCGCGGTACGAGTGATGCCACCGCCGTCGAGACGGCGGTGGCATCACTTCCGGTCACACGTCAACCACGATGCTTTCCGGGGGCAATACCTCCGGCAGGCGTCGTCGACGGCACCAAGGACGGAAGTTCCTCGGTCCTGAGCCGGCGGGGGCGTTCCGTCATCACGGTGGGCTGGACCGTGTGCACCTCGCTGAGGAGAGCGGCCGGGAAGTAGACCGACGCCGTGACACCGGCGTTCGTCTCGGTGTCGAAGGTCGGCCTCAGACGCACGCTCATGCCGTTGCGGGCCGCCAGACGCCCGATCACGAACAATCCCAGTTGACGCGGGGCGTCGACATCGGCATTCTCACCCGCCGCGAGACGGATATTGATCTCCTCCATGGTATCTCGGGGAATACCGATTCCGCGATCGGCGATATCGAGAAGCAGGCCACCCTCCACGGCGGAGGAGAACTCGAACCTGACGGGAGTGGTGGGCGGGGAAGCCCGCAGCGCGTTGTCGACGAGTTCGGCCACCAGATGCACCACGTCGTTCACCACCTTACCGACGAGATATCCGCGCGGGGTGTTCCCGATCTGCACCCGCTGGTAGTTCTCCACCTGGGACACCGCACCGCGGAGCACGTCGCCGAGCGGTGCGGGCCCGCTGCGAGTACGCGGGCGCGTGCCCGCGAGAACCAACAGGGATTCGCCGGTACGCCGCATGCGCGTCGCCAGATGATCGAGAGCGAACATGCTCTGCAACCGGGCGGGATCCTTCTCCTCGTATTCGAGAGATTCGATCAGCGAGAGTTGCTGTTCGACGAGGGTCTTGTTGCGGCGTGCCAGCGTCTCGAGCATCACGTTCACCTGTTTCCTCAGGTGGGCCTGCTCGCCGGCGAGACGCAGCGCCTGCGTGTTCATCGAATCCACCGCTCGGGAGAGTTCGCCGATCTCCTCGTCCGTATCGGTGCCGACGGGAGCGAGACGGACGGTGTCGATGTCGGCCCCGTCCTTGACCGCCGCGATGGCGGCGGGAAGCTCGGTGTTCGCCGCTGCGAGAGTGTTGTCTCGCAGACGTCCCAGGGGCACCGACAGGGAACGGATGACTGCTATCGCGAGGAGCAGAGCGAGTACGAGTGCTGCCGTGACGAAGAGCGCGTCGCGGGTGGCCGCGGTACGTGTCTCGTCCGCCAGTTCTTCGAGCGTCCCGATGATACGCGCGCTGGCGCTGTCGATCCCTTCCGCATAAGACCGGGACGCCGAAAGTACAGCGTTGCGAAGGTCTTCCCCGAATTGCCTGCTCGGCGTGAAGTTCTCGATCAACCTACGGCGCGCTTCGATACCGCCGAGCATCCCGTCGATCTGCCCGGTATCGAGCCCCGATCCTCGAAGGAGCCGCAGCGTCGACTCTTCGGTGTTCATGGCGCCGGTCGCCAGGATCCGGGCGGCTTCGGGGTTGGTGGCCAGCAGCCGGAAGGACTCCATCTGGTCGAGGAGGTTGAGCTGCGCGTCCCACATCAGGAGCAGGTTCGTGGCGTCGACGAGAGCGTCGTGGTTCTCGAACTGATCGAACAGATCTCGGAAGATATCCCTGCACCGCACCAGGAAGTCGGTGGTCATGCGACCGAACTCCTCGGCTCCGAGGGAGGAGTTCATGACCGCGGCGTAGAGCTGGTCGCCCTGCGCGAGCAGCGCATCGAGTTCTACGGCGACATCGGAGCTGAGATCGCTTCCTGCGGCGAGTTCCCTCAGAGTGTCCATGGACTGCGTCACATCGTCCGCGGCCACGCTCTTGGGCGTGAATCCGAGGCTCGTGGCGGCGGTAATGCTGATCACAGCGATGGAGAAGTCGAGCAGCGCCGGCGCGACAACGGTCTGCTCGGACAATGCGGCCGACCGCTGCGCCTCGTCGAGCTGAGTCGTGACGCGCACGGCACCGAGAGCGACAGCGAGGACGAGGGGAATCGACAGCACGGCCGCGAGTCTGTATTTGAGACGCCAGCGACCGATCTGCAGCGCACCTGTTCGGCTCGGCTCCAATTCTCGGATCTCCCTTTCACGGTGAAGAGAACGTGCTTCTCGGACATAAATTTCATCTTTCCGAAACGTTCTACACCAGATCCTCGTTCGGGCACATACTTCGTCCCGGGCACGGAGACGAATTCCGTGCCGGTCGTCCTCGCCCGAGGACCGGCTCCCTACGAACCGGTCGGCCGAACCGTCGATCGCCGCAGGACGAACACCGCCGTCGAGGGCTGGACCGCACACTTCCGCACCGGAGACGACGAGGAATCCCGGCGGCAGCCCGCCCCCGCCGCCCCCCGACAACCGTGCCCAGTCCTGTGTTCGTTCATCGATGCCCCCTGTTCGCGGCGTCGAACATACACAATGCGTGCGGAGGACGGTGAGGCGGTCCGCCCTTTTCGTCTACGGCGACAACGCTCCTCGCGTGCTCGAATACCCGATCAGGCCGCGCACCCGGCACCGAGGTCCGGTCGCCGACCGCCGGCGCGAATTGCAGAGCCGGCGCACGGCAGGGGTCGCGAACCCGGCATCGCCCCGTGGCACGCTCGCACGACACGAGACGCGGAGCCCTCCTGGACCCGGATCCGGAATGCTCCGCTCATCGCATCCGAGGGGACATCCCGGTGCCACTCACTTCGCCGCCGCGCGCATTCCCGCGCGCCGGCCGAAGAAGCTACCGTCACCGAGGGAGATGCCGCTGCAGTAGCCCCACGCCGAGAGGCCGGACGTACAACGGCCCGCCGCATACAGACCGGGAATCGGATCTCAGCCCACGTGAAGAACTTCCGAGTCCACCGAGGTCTGCAGTCCCCCAGGGTGAAACCTTCGGTCATGCCACGCAGATCGATCGCGGCGATCGGCGATCGGAGGGGCCGCACCCACTCCGCCTTCATTCCGAGGACCGGATCCGTCCCCGATTCGGCGCGCCGATTGTAGAGCCCCACCGTCGATCCGAGAGTTCCTGCGGGAAGACCCATTTCGGACTCGAGCTCCGACACCGTCTCACACCCAGGTCGGCTGGCGACGGAGTTGCGGACTCGAAGTCGGTGTGGCCATTCCTTCCTCGTAGGCCTGTTCGTCGATGACCAGGAACGCCTGATTGTCGTTCTGGTACATGGTGAGCTGGCCGGTCCGCCCGGGAGGTTGAAGGCTCCGTGGATCGCGGCACGATGGTCGGGTTCGATACTCGTTGCCGGCGTGTGGAACACCCGCTGGCTGTAGGTGCCGGGGTTGAGCCGAACCTCGATGTGTTCGATATCGTCCGGCCCCCGGCCGTGTTCACGGACGAGCGCGCGCAACGCATCGATGGAGGCACCCGTGTAGCAGCAAGGCCGGGCAGTACTTCACGGCACTGTCGAGTATCCACCACTTCATCTTTCCGTCGACGACCTCCATGAACGAGCATGCGAGGTTGAGCCGCGCGGTCATGTCGTAGCCGACAGCGACGGCACGGAGCAGGCTGTCGCCGGACGCATCGACGCGTTCGGCCTCGGCGCGGGCCGAGGAGACCACGATCGTCGCGAAGTGCGCCGAGTCGAAGAGTGTGTCGTCCGCGTCGAGCGCGTAGGTGATATCGGAGTTGAACGCAGCAGCAACGGCAGCAGGCGCTTTGGTCGAACGGCCGAACACCGTGGCCTCCTCGACCCCACCGAGGCGGTCGATCACCTTGTGTGCCATGCGAGTACGTTCCATGCGTAGGGACGGCCCGCGTCGAGATGCGTGAGGATCCGGCACGATCTGTAATCCACATCACTCTCCCCGAAGCCTGTGACGCACCGCCTTCCGGTCCCGCTCACCGGGAGCCGCCCTCCCGGGTGTACCGAGGCGATCGGACAGGGCCACCGACGCGACGATGCCACGGCGTCGTACGCCGTGGCATCGTCGGAAGGCATCCGGGTGGACGAACTCGATCAGCCCACCGGAGGCGAGAACGCCGCGAGCGGCTCGGAGCCCGACCAGTCGTGACCCCCGTAACTGTCCGCGGTGATTTCTTCTGCGGTGTAGAAGGTTTCGTCGACGAGCATGCCTTCGGTACCGAACTCGAGGTCCCATCCGCCGGGGGCACGCACGTAGAAGGAGACCATCTTGTCGTTGGTGTGCCGGCCCAGGGTCGACGAGATCGAGAAGCCCAACTTGTTCACCCGGTCCAGGGCCTGACCGACCGCGTCGAGCGTCTCGACCTCGAGCATCAGGTGCACGAGGCCGGGTTCGGCGGTGGGGGGAGCCGGGCACAACGCGAGGCTGTGGTGGCGGCGGTTGACGCCCAGGAACCGAACTGGGTGGCACACTCGTCGTGGAATCGGCACCCGGAGACGGAACCGCGGTCGCCGCAACCCTTCCGATCGGGCGGGTCGCATGAGTGCGGTACGTGTACTGCTCGTCGACGATCACCCGGTGGTACGGGCGGGACTACGCGCGTTGCTGGCGTCGCACGATGACATCATGGTGGTCGCCGAAGCATCGTCGGGTGAGGAAGCCGTGGCTTCGGCGTCGGCCGAGAAACCCGATGTGGTGCTGATGGATCTGCGTCTGGGATCGGGGATCGACGGGGCGCAGGCGACCGCCCGGATCCTGACTGCGGCCGATCCGCCGAGGGTCGTCGTACTCACCACCTACGACACGGACGCGGACATTCTGCGCGCGGTCGAAGCCGGTGCGGCGGGCTACCTCCTCAAGGACACCGACCCGAAAGTGCTGATCGAATCGGTGTTCGCGGCGGCCCGTGGGGAGACCGTCCTGGACCCGGACGTGGCCCAGCGCCTTTACCGCCGCATGCAGCAGCCCCGCACCGACCTCAGCGCCCGCGAAATCGAAGTGCTGTCGCTGGTCGCCGAAGGGTTGTCCAATCGCGCGATCGCCAAACAGCTCTTCGTCAGCGAGGCAACCGTGAAATCCCATCTGGTGCACGCTTTCACCAAATTGGACGTGGACAATCGCACCGCCGCAGTGGTCGCGGCGCGCGAGCGGGGCCTGATCGCGTGATCGGTGTCGAGGATCGGGCCAGGAGAACGAACCGTGCCTGCCCTCCCCGGACGCGAACCGCGCTGCCCCTCCGACCGTGTCGCTTCCAACGGACTCCATACCGAGGGCGAATACGAATCCGAGCGCCTCGGATTCGGAGCGGCCGAACTGTTCGTAGACCGAGCGGCGGTCGTTGCGCATGCAGGTCTGTGGGAAGACTGTGACAGTTCGAGTCCACCGGCAACCGCGTAGCCTTCCACTGCCGCGATCACCGGTTTGGAGAGCACGAGGCGCGTCGGCCGGTTCGGCGGCCATCGGACCGTCGACCGCGTTCCGGCGCTCGGGACGGGCCATGATCACAGTCGTTACCCGATCGCGCGTCTCGACGCGGATCGATTCGTACGGCGTCATGCCCGATCTCCCCGCTCAACAGCATCGGCTTCCCGGGTTCGCATCCGCTGCAGCGTGCCGCTCACGCCAGTAGTCGCGTTCGCTCAGCGGTGGTCGATCCGGATGCTGCCGGCGGTGCAGTTCGACGTACCTCGCGTAGTCGTGGTCGCCCATGACGGCACCGATCCACCACCACGCCCGACGCAGTGCTGTGATCACGACCCACCTCCGTCCCCGTCGCGATGCCGCGAGGCATGGGTGTGTGCGGCGCCCGGGGCGCGGACCTTGCCCGATGCGATCAGTTCGTCCCACTCCTTCTGCAGTTCCCTCTCGGCCGGGGTCGGCACGAAGCCCGCGGGCGCGAATATCTTCGACGGCACGTCGGGTGTTTCGGTGGTGGGCATACCTCCGGCCCGGACCGATCTGGTACACACCACTACTCCTGCGGCGACCACGATGAGCACGAGCACTGCGAACACGATCGACAACGTGCCCTGGATGAATGTGTTGCGGATGACGGCATCGATCTCGTCGGCAGTCTTCGCCGAACCGAATGTGGTTGCGCCGGAGTTCTTCGCGTCGACGAAAGCTCGGTGCTGGGCCCAGTACCCCACCGCGCGGTCGCCGGAGAAGATCTTCTGCCACGACGCCGTCATGGTCACGATCAGATCCCAAACCAACGGCACGCCGGGGATCCACGCCCACTTCACCAGTCCCTTCTTCACGACGACGGTGAGCACGACGGTCAGAGCGATCGCGGCGAGCAACTGGTTGGCGATGCCGAACAGTGGGAAGAGCGTATTGATGCCGCCCAGCGGGTCGGTGACGCCCATCAGCAGGATCGCACCCCACAGGCCGACGACGACCGCGGAGCACAACCAGGCGCCGGGACGCCAGGACGGATCCTTGAAGCGACGAGCGGGACCGCCGAAGTTGCCGAGCGAGTCCGAAAGCATGAACCGCGCGACACGCGTTCCCGCGTCGACGGTGGTGAGGATGAACAGCGCCTCGAACATGATCGCGAAGTGGTACCAGAACGATTTGAGGCTGTCGCCGCCGAACAGGTCGCTGAGCACCTGGGACATGCCGAACGCGAGCGTCGGGGCACCACCGGTACGGGAGATGATCGACTCCTCCCCGACGGATTCGGCTGCCGCCGAGATCTGTTGGGGGGTGATGTCGGGCGACCCCAGCCCGAGACCGTTGACGTAGGCGGCGGCGGTCTCCGGGGTGCCGCCGGTGAGGGCGGCCGGAGCGTTGAGCGTGAAGTACAGGTGCTGGTCGATGATGCAGGCGGTGACCAGCGCCATGATCGCGACGAACGACTCGGTGAGCATGCCGCCGTAGCCGATCAGCCGGATCTGTTTCTCCTTCTCGAGCAGTTTCGGGGTGGTGCCCGAGGAGATGAGCGCGTGGAATCCAGACAGTGCGCCACATGCGATGGTGATGAACAGGAACGGGAACAGCGACCCCGCGAAGGCCGGGCCGTCACCGTCGATGGCGAACGACGTGATGTCGGGCATCTCCAGGTTCGGTCGTGCGACGAGGATCCCGATCGCGAGCAGGACGATCGTGCCGACCTTCATGAAGGTCGACAGATAGTCGCGCGGGGCGAGCAGCAACCACACCGGCAGCACCGACGCCGCGAATCCGTAGGCGATCATCAGCCACGAAATCGTCACCGGGGACAGGGTGAACCAGTTCGTTCCCCAGTCGGTCTCGGCGACCCAGCCACCCGCGATGATCGCGACGAGCAGCAGAACGACGCCGATCAGCGACACCTCCGCGACCCTGCCGGGTCGCAGGTAGCGCAGATAGACGCCCATGAACAGTGCGATGGGAATGGTCATCGCGATGGAGAACAGGCCCCACGGGCTGTCGGCGAGCGCGTTCACGACCACCAATGCCAGCACCGCGATCAGGATGATCATGATGACGAAGACCGCGATGAGCGCCGCGACGCCGCCGATCGGCCCGAGTTCCTCGCGGGCCATCTGGCCGAGGCTGCGTCCGCGGCGGCGCGAGGAGATCCACAGGACGAGGAAGTCCTGGACCGCACCGGCGAAGACGACGCCGACGATGATCCAGATCGTGCCGGGCAGATAACCCATCTGGGCGGCGAGCACCGGGCCGACGAGCGGGCCCGCGCCGGCAATGGCGGCGAAGTGGTGGCCGAACAACACCCGACGGTCCGTCGGCATGTAGTCCTTGCCGTTCTCGAGTTCCTCGGCAGGTGTCGCACGGTCGTCGCGTGGCTGCACGATCTTGCGTTCGATGAACTTCGCGTAGAAGCGATAGGCGACGAGATAGGTGCACACGGCGGCAATGACGAACCAGACCGCGTTGATCTCCTCGCCGCGGACCAGCGCGATGATCGACCAGGCGACCGCCCCCAGAATCGCGAGCACGAGAAAGACGATCCTCGCGGTGGGTGATATCGGTGTCCGGTCGACGACACCGACCGGTGGAAGATCGGGGTCGGTCCGGAGATATTCCACCTCGCTGCTGGTCGGCGGCGCCGGGTCCACAGCCATATCGGCTCCTCACCAGGCTCGTCCGCAGACCCGCGGAGGTCGCGACGGGCCTCGAACGTGCTCGAATCTCGACCAGCGTCACGCTACCCGCGCGCGTCGACGAACGAACCGGAATCGATCAGCCGCGTGCGGCGATCCTGGCTTGCACCTCGGGCCGACGTAGCGGCGGCACCGACGGCGGGGGTTGCCGCCGCTCGGGAAGGGCCGCGAGCAATCTCGTCGTCGTCGCGGTCACTTCGGCGACGGCCTGTTCGAACGGCTCCCGGGTGGCGTCGGAGAGTTTGTGGATCCCGCTGACCTTACGGACGTACTGCCGTGCGGCCGCTTCGATCTCCTCGGCGGTCGCAGCCGGCTCGAGCCCCCGCAGCTCCGTGATGTTCCGGCACATGCTTCGAGGGTAGACGTCACCTCCGGACCGGACCATACGTTCGCTTCCGCGCGCCCGCTGTCCGTCCGCTGCGGCGATCGCAGCAGCGGGTGACGAACGGGCGCGCGGATGTGAAGGGGGTGGGTCAGACGCGTTCGATGATGGTCGCGTTGGCGGTCCCGCCACCCTCGCAGATGGTGAGCAGGCCGTAGCGACCACCGGTGCGCTCGAGCTCGTTGAGCAGCGTCGCCATCAGCTTGGTGCCGGTCGCGCCGAGCGGGTGGCCGAGGGCGATCGCGCCGCCGTTGACGTTGACCTTCGACGGGTCGGCGCCGATCTCCTTGATCCACGCCAGGACGACGGGCGCGAAGGCCTCGTTGATCTCGATGAGGTCGATGTCGTCGATCGTCAGGCCGGCCTTCTCGAGGGCGTACTGCGTGGCGGGGATCGGGGCGGTGAGCATGAAGATCGGATCGTCGCCGCGGGCGCTGAGGTGGTGGATGCGCGCGCGGGGCTTCAGGCCGTACTTCTTCACGGCCTCGTCGGAGGCGAGCAGCACCGCGGATGCGCCGTCGGAGATCTGGCTGGCGACGGCGGCGGTCAGGCGTCCGCCCTCGACGAGGGTCTGCAGCGACGCCATCTTCTCGAGGCTGGTCTCGCGCGGGCCTTCGTCGACGGTGGCGTCACCGAAGGGGACGATCTCGTTCTCGAAGCGTCCCTCGGCGATGGCGGCCTTGGCGCGCTCGTGGCTCTGCAGCGCCCACTTCTCGAGTTCCTCGCGGCTGAGGTCCCACTTCTCGGCGATCATCTCGGCACCCTTGAACTGCGACACCTCGTCGCTGCCGTAGCGCTCCGTCCAGCCCTTCGACCCACCGAAGGGGGTGTCGAAGCCGTACTGCTGCCCGACGATCATGGCCGCGGAGATCGGGATCTGCGTCATGTTCTGCACGCCACCGGCGACGATGAGATCCGCGGTGTCGCTGAGGATCGCCTGGGCACCGAAGTGCAGGGCCTGCTGGCTCGACCCGCACTGACGGTCGACGGTCACGCCGGGCACGTGCTGCGGGTAGCCGGCGGCCAGCCACGCGGTGCGGGCGATGTTGCCGGCCTGGCCGCCGATGGCGTCGACGCAACCGAACACCACGTCGTCGACGTCGGCGGGGTCGATGCCCGTGCGCTCGACGAGCGCCTTGATCACGTGCGCGCCCAGGTCGGCCGGGTGCACGTCCGCGAGCCCACCCTTCTTCTTGCCGATGGGGGTGCGCACCGCGTCGACGATGTAGGCCTCGGTCATGATGTCTCCTTACGAAGAATTCTGGTTCGACAGTCCGTCGAGAACGATGGAAAGGTATTGCTGGGCAACCTGATCGATACTGAGGGAGCCTCCGGGCCGGTACCAGCGCACGGCCACCCACACGGTGTCGCGCAGGAACCGGAAGACCAGTTCGACGTCGACGTCGGGCCGGAACGAACCGTCCGCGACGCCGCGTTCGATCACGCCCACCCACAGGTCGCGGAACTCGGTGTTGAGTTCGCCGATGTAGGCGAAGCGGTCGCCCTCGAGATGCTTGGCCTCACCCTGGTAGATCGCCACCGCGGCGTGCGACCGGTCGATCGCCTCGTAGGAGGTGGTGACGAGTGCCGCGAGGGTTTTGCGGGACGGCAGACCCGACGCGACGATCTTGCGGTACCGGTCGAACAGGTCGTCGAGGAAGGCCCGCAGGATCTCGTCCACCATCGACTCCTTGGAATCGAAGTGGTGGTAGAGGCTGCCGGAGAGGATTCCCGCCGCGTCGGCGATGTCGCGCACGGTCGTGGCCCGCACACCGCGCGACGCGAACAGGTCGGCTGCGATGTCGAGCAGTTCCGCGCGGCGTCCGGACTTGCTGGAGGTGTCGTCGCGTGAGGGAGTCATGACGGACATCCTTTCAAGCCGACCGAGAGCGCGTTCATGCGCGCTGGGAGGAGACCGACACGACCTCGCCGGTCAGATAGGTCGTGTAGTCGCTCGCGAGCATCGCGATGGTCGCCGCGACCTCCCAGACCTCGGCGGCGCGGCCGTAGGCCTCACCGGCGGCGAGGTTGTCGAGCAGTTCCTCGCTGGTGACCTTCGCGAGGAAGGGGTGTCGGGCGATGGACGGGGCGACGGCGTTGATGCGCACGCCGTATTCGGCGGCCTCGATCGCGGAGCAGCGGGTCAGGGCCATGACGCCGGCCTTCGCCGCCGCGTAGTGCGCCTGCGAGTGCTGGGCGCGCCAGCCGAGTACCGACGCGTTGTTGACGAGCACGCCGTTGTGGTCGACCGAGCGGAAGTAGCGCAGTGCCGCGCGGGTCGCGCGGAAGGTGCTGGTGAGGGTGATGTCGAGGACGCGATCCCATTCCTCGTCGGTCATCTCGACGACGGGCGTCTCCCCACCGAGTCCGGCGTTGTTGACGAGCACGTCGATGCGCCCTAGCCGGTCGGCGGCGCCGGTGATGAGGGCGTCGACCTGTTCGGTGGACGACACGTCGCACACGATCGTCGCGACCTGCTGTTCGGGGAACTCGGCCGCGAGCTTCTCCGCGGACTCGCCGAGCCGGCGCTCGTGGAAGTCGGAGACGAGCACGTCGGCGCCCTCGAGCAGCGAGCGACGCGCGGTGGCGAATCCGATGCCGGTACCGGCGGCGGCGGTGACCACGACCTTCTTGTCGCGGAGCAGTCCGTGGCCGGGGGTCTCGACCGGCGGGGTCGCGAGCGGGGATGCGGGACGGGGTGTTGCGGTCACGGACGTGCCTCCCGGGGAAGGCCGAGCACGCGCTCGGCGATGATGTTGCGCTGGATCTCGTTGGATCCGCCGTAGATGGTGTCGGCGCGGGTGAACAGGAACAGCCGCTGCCATTCCGCGAGCTCGAGATGTTCGGGATCGGTGATGTCGGAGGGATTTCCGGCATGGTCGTGATCGGGGCCGACGAGCGATGACGATCCCTGCACGTCCATGGCGAGTTGCCCCAGGTCGCGATGCCAGTTCGCCCACAGCAGTTTCGCGACCGAGGCCTGACCCGGGTCGGCGTCGCCGAGGGTGCGCAGGGCGTGGGCACGCATGACCCGCAGTTCGATCCGCGCGCGGGCGATGCGTTCGCGGAGGTGCGGATCGTCGATCGCACCGTTGCTCTCGGCGACGGAGACGATGCCGTCGAGTTCGCGGGCGAAGCCGATCTGCTGCCCGAGGGTGGAGACGCCGCGTTCGAAGGTCAGCAGACCCATCGCGACCTTCCACCCGTCGCCGGGGGCACCGACGACGAGGTCGGCGTCGGTGACGGCGTCGTCGAAGAAGACCTCGTTGAACTCGGAGGTGCCCGTGAGCTGCTGAATGGGCCGCACCGTGACGCCGGGCTGGTCGAGGGGCACGAGCAGGAAGCTCAGGCCGTGATGGCGGGTCGAACCGGGTTCCGTCCGCGCGACGACGAAGGCCCATTGTGCGACGTGTGCGAGCGACGTCCAGACCTTCTGACCGTTGATCACCCACTTGTCGCCCTCGAGGCGGGCGGTGGTGGAGACGTTGGCGAGGTCGGAGCCGGCTCCCGGTTCCGAGTAGCCCTGCGCCCACAGTTCGGTGACGTTACGGATCCCGGGCAGGAAGCGCTGCTTCTGTTCCTCGGTCCCGAACGCGATGAGGGTGGGGCCGAGCAGTTCCTCACCGAGGTGGTTGACGCGCGCGGGCGCGTTCGCCTTCGCGTACTCCTCGTGGAAGATCACGCGCTGATCCATGCTCGCGCCGCCCCCGCCGTACTCGGTGGGCCAGCCGATGCAGGTCCATCCGGCAGCGGCCAGATGCCGGTCCCACGCGAGTCGCTGTTCGAAGAACTCGTGTTCGCTTCCGGGTCCGCCCTTGCCTCTGAGCTCGGCGAATTCGCCGGTCAGGTTGTCTTCGAGCCACTGTCGGACGGTGGCTGCGAACTCCGCATTTTCCTGGCTCTCGCTCTCGTGCACATCCGTACGATAACCTACCAAGCAATTGCTAGGTAGGGAGCTCTGTGAACACACGACCGAGAACCACTCCGGCCGCACTCGTACGTGCCGCCGACACCTGGCCGGACCTGCTCGCGATCGCCGATGGCGACACCCGGCTGACCTTCGCACAACTGCGCGACCACGTCCGCGATGTCGCCGCGGCGCTCGTCTCCCGCGGCGTCGAACGCGGTGCGCGCGTCGTCATCTGGTCGCCCAACACGTTCCACTGGGTGATCGCTGCCCTGGGTACACATTGGGCCGGCGGGGTCGTCGTACCCCTCAACACCCGCTACACCGGAAACGAGGCCGCCGACGTCGTCGAGCGCGTCCGCCCCGAGGCCCTCGTCGTGGTCGGCGACTTCCTCGGTACCGACCGCTACACCGAACTGTGCAAGGCCGCTCCGGAACTGTCGATCCCGACGACCGTGCGGGTCCCGCTGGGCGGGAACGACGCGCCGATCGACGGGATCGTCGAGTGGGCGGACTTCCTGTCCTCCGCCACCGACGCCGCCCGCACCGAGGCCGACGCGCGCGCCGCGGCCGTGACCCCCGACGACGTCTCCGACATCCTGTTCACCTCGGGCACGACCGGCCGCAGCAAGGGCGTGCTCAGCGCCCACCGTCAGTGCATCGGTGTCGCGCAGGCGTGGGCCGAGTGCGCCGAACTGACGATCGACGACAACTACCTGATCATCAACCCGTTCTTCCACAGCTTCGGGTACAAGGCCGGCTTCGTCGCCGCACTGCTCCATGGCTCCACCGTCATCCCCCTCGCGACCTTCGACGTAGAGAAGGTCATGGCGATGGTCGCGGCCGAGCGCATCAGCGTCCTCCCGGGCGCCCCGACGATCTACCAGTCCATCCTCGACCACCCGCGGCGCGGCGAGTACGACCTGAGCAACCTGCGCATCGCCGTCACCGGCGCCGCACCCGTGCCCGTCTCCCTCGTCGAGCGCATGCAGAACGAACTGAGCTTCGACGCGGTGCTCACCGCCTACGGGCAGACCGAGGCGGTCGTCGCGACGATGTGCCGCACCGACGACGATCCCGTCACCGTCTCCACCTCGTCCGGACGCGCCACCGCGGAGTTCGAGGTGCGCATCGGCGACAAGGGCGAGATCCTGCTGCGCGGCCCGAACGTCATGCTCGGTTATCTCGACGATCCCGAGGCCACGGCCAAGACGATCGACGAGGACGGGTGGCTGCACACCGGCGATGTCGGGACCGTCGACGAACGCGGCTATCTCGACATCACCGATCGTCTCAAGGACATGTACATCAGCGGCGGATTCAACGTCTATCCGGCGGAGGTCGAAGCGGCACTGCTGCGCCTGCCGGGAGTCCACGAGGTCGGGGTGATCGGTGTCCCCGACGAGCGCATGGGTGAGGTCGGCCGGGCGTTCGTGGTCCCGCTGGACGGACATCCGCTCACCGAGGACGACGTGATCGCGTACGCCCGAGAGAAACTCGCCAACTTCAAAGCGCCGCGATCGGTTCGGTTCATCGATGCGCTGCCCCGAAACCCGTCCGGCAAGGTACTGAAGAACGTTCTGCGTGAGGAGAAGTCATGACCGTCCCGTTCGAGCCCGATGTCGTCACCTACGAGGTGCGCGACGGCGTCGCGATCGTCACTCTCAACCGACCCGATTACCGCAACGCCCAGAACTCGGTCATGACCTACGCGCTCGACGCCACCTTCGAGAGGGCCGTCGAGGACGACGAGGTCAAGGTGATCGTGCTGGCCGGCAACGGCAAGCACTTCTCCGCCGGCCACGATCTGGGCACCCCGGGCCGCGACCACCACGTCCACTACGACAACAAGGCCGTGATGTGGTGGGATCACGTCGACAAGCCCGGCGGCGACCAGCGCTACGCCCGTGAGATGGAGGTCTACCTGGGGATGTGCCGCCGCTGGCGCGAGATCCCCAAGCCCACCATCGCGTCGGTGCAGGGCGCCTGCATCGCCGGTGGTCTCATGCTGGCGTGGGTGTGCGACCTGATCGTCGCGTCCGAGGATGCCTTCTTCTCCGATCCCGTGGTCCGCATGGGCATCCCGGGTGTCGAGTACTTCGCGCACCCGTGGATCCTCGGAACGCGCTTCGCGAAGGAGATCCTCTACACCGGTGATCGTTTCAGTGCCCAGCGCGCCTACGAGGTGGGCATGGTCAGCCGCGTCGTGCCGCGTGAGGAACTCGAGAACGAGACCCTCGCCCTCGCCGCCCGCATCGCGGAGATGCCCCGCTTCGGGCTCGCGCTCACCAAGCGCGCCGTCAACCAGTGCGAGGACCAGATGGGCATGCGCAACGGCATGGACTCGGTCTTCGGCCTGCACCACTTCGCGCACGCGCACAACGCCGAGGTCGGCGCCGACTCGCTCGGCGGCATGAACGCCAAGTCGATGGCCGCGAGCGCTCGTCCGGTGGAAGGAGCGAAGTAGTGGATCTGCAGCTCGACGACGCCACCCTCGCGTTCCGCGACGAGGTACGCGCCTTCCTCGCCGAGAACGTCCCCACGACGCCGCTCGAGTCGATGGACACGGCCGAGGGCTTCGAGGAACACCGGCAGTGGGAACGGACCCTCGCCGATGCACGCCTGTCGGTCGTCTCCTGGCCCGAGGAACTCGGCGGCCGCGACGCGACCCTCGAGCAGTGGGTCGTGTTCGAGGAGGAGTACCACCGCGCCGGTGCGCCCGGCCGGGTGAGCCAGAACGGTATCTTCCTGCTCGCACCCACCCTGTTCGAGCATGCCCACCCCGAACAGCTCGCCCGCATCATGCCGCGCATGGCCCGGGCCGACGACATCTGGGCCCAGGCCTGGTCGGAACCCGAGTCCGGCTCCGACCTCGCGTCGCTGCGCTCGACCGCCACGAAAGTCGACGGCGGCTGGCTGCTCAACGGCCAGAAGACCTGGAGCTCGCGGGCGTCCTATGCCGACATGGGTTTCGGTCTGTTTCGCTCCGACCCGGAGGCCCAGCGGCACAAGGGCATCACCTACTTCATGTTCGACCTGCGGGCCGAGGGCGTCACCGTGCGACCGATCCCGCAGCTCGACGGTGAGCCGGGCTTCGCAGAGATCTTCCTCGAGGACGTCTTCGTCCCCGACGACCCGGAGCGTCCCGGTGAGTCCGGTGTGATCGGTGCGGTGAACGAAGGATGGCGGGTCGCGATGAGCACCGCCTCCAACGAGCGCGGTCTGTCGCTGCGTGCGCCGGGCCGATTCCTGGCGGCCACCGACCGGCTGCTGCGCGCCTACGGCGAGTCCGATCTCCACGGCGACACCGCGCTGCGCAACCGCGTCGCCGACGCGTGGATCGGGGCGCGCGCCTACGAGCTGTCGACCTGGGCGACCGTCACGCGCCTGACCGCGGGCGGACAGCTCGGCGCCGAATCGTCGATCAACAAGGTGTTCTGGTCCGAGTGGGACATCGCCGCGCATGAGACGGCGCTCGACCTGCAGGGTGCGGACGCCGAACTCGTCGACGGCTGGACCGACGGTTACCTGTTCTCGCTGTCGGGCCCGATCTACGCCGGTACCAACGAAATCCAGAAGAACGTCATTGCCGAGCGGCTGCTCGGCCTTCCGAGGGGTGATCGATGAGATTCGCACTCGACGAGTCCCATGAGGACTTCGCGTCCAGTATCGACGCCCTGCTCACCAAGTCGGATATGCCGCAGGTGATCCGTGCGTGGAACAGCGGCGACACGGCACCGGGTCTGCAGGTGTGGGAGCGACTGGCCGAGACCGGCGTCAACGGTCTGCTCGTTGCCGAGGAGCACGACGGCCTCGGGGCCGACGCGGTCGATCTCGTCGTCGCCGTCGAACAGCTCGGTCGCCACGCTGTGCCCGGTCCGGTGGTCGAAACCGTCGCGGTGGCACCGGTTCTGCTCGCCGCCGTGGCACCCGAGCGTCTCGGCCCGCTTGCCGCCGGATCGCTCGCCACCGTCGCGATGCTCCCCCACGCGCCGTACGCGGTCGACGCGCACGTCGCCGACCTCGCGCTGCACGTCGCCGACGGCACAGTCTCGATGGGCACCGCCGGGGACACGCGCGAGTCGGTCGACCGGTCGCGCACGCTCGCCTCGCTCACCGTCGGCGAGTCGCTCGGATCGGCAGATACCGCTGCGGCTTTCGACATCGGTGTCCTGGCGTCTGCAGCTCAGCTCCAGGGCCTGGGCCGGACTCTGCTCGACACCACCGTCGAGTACGCGCAGCAGCGCAAGCAGTTCGGTCGTGCGATCGGCTCCTTCCAGGCCGTCAAGCACCACCTCGCCGAGGTGGCGATCGCGCTGGAGATGGCACGTCCGCTGCTGCACGGCGCGGCCATCGCCGTCCGCGACGAGCTGTCCACCGCGTCCCGGGACGTCTCGGCCGCGAAGGTCGCGTGCGGCGATGCCGCCTATCTCGCCGCGCGCACGGCACTGCAGGTGCACGGCGCCATCGGCTACACCCAGGAATACGATCTGTCGCTGTGGATCACGAAGGTCCGCGCGCTCGTCACTGCGTGGGGCACCCCCGACGAGCACCGGGCACGCGTGGTCGCGGCACTCGAGAGCGAGGCGTCGTGACGTTCGAGACGGAAGAGCGTGCCGCACTGCGGGACTCGGTACGCACCCTGCTCGCCAAGCACTCCGATTCGGCTGCCGTGAGGCGGGCGATCACCACCGGCAGCGGATACGACGACGAACTGTGGACGATGCTCGTCGAACAGGTCGGGGTCGCGGCCCTCGCCGTTCCGGAGGAGTACGACGGTGTGGGCGCCTCGTGGGTCGAGACCCACGTGGTCCTCGAGGAACTCGGCCGCACCCTCACGCCGTCGCCGTTCCTGGGGTCGGCGGTGCTCGCGGCGCAGACCGTGCTGCTGTCCGGTGATGCCGACGCGGCGGCGCGTCTGCTCCCCGGCATCGCGGCCGGCGAGGTCGTCGCAGTGTGCTGGGCGTCGGCCGCCGGCTGGCAGCGTCCCGGCGTGAGCGCCGAGGGCGACGTGCTGACCGGAACCGCGCACTACGTGCTCGGCGGCGACATCGCGTCCACCCTGCTCGTGCTCGCCACCGACGGCGACACGGTCGGCCTGTTCGAAATCGACCCGGAGACCGACGGGGTGTCGCGACGCCGCGTGCCCACGATGGATCCCACGCGTTCCCTCGCGGAGGTGTCGTTCTCGGCGGTGACCGGTCGTCGCCTGGCGTCGTCCGACGATCTCGTCGACCGGTTGCGGGCGTCCGCGGCGATCGCCCTGTCGGCCGAGCAGGTGGGCGCCGCGCAGGCCGTGCTCGACCTGACCGTCGACTATGCGAAGAACCGCAAGCAGTTCGGTCGCGCGATCGGGTCGTTCCAGGCGCTCAAGCACCGCATGGCCGACATGTACGCGCTCGTGGAGACGGCGCGGTCGATGTCGTATGCGGCTGCGTTGTCGCAGGATCCGCAGGACGCGTACGCAGCGAAGATCTACTGTTCGGAGGCCTTCCAGCAGGTCGCCTCGGAGGCCGTGCAGTTGCACGGCGGGATCGCGATCACCTGGGAGCACGACGCGCAGTTGTTCTTCAAGCGGGCGCACGGCAGCGCCCAGTTGTTCGGGCAACCGCGCGAATACCTGAGCGCGGTCTCCGCCTGAGCAATATCGTCGGCGGCGATCCCTGCGAAAGATCGGTGATGCGCCTCCTCGATTCCTCGGTTCCGCTCCCCGTTCGTCCCCGCCGCGTCCTCGTGGCGGGGACGTCCGGTTCCGGCAAGACGACCCTCGCCGCGAGGATCGGGGAGATCCTCGACCTTCCGCACGTCGAGATCGACGGGCTCCATCACGGTCCGAACTGGACGCCGCGTCCGTCCTTCCGCGACGACGTCGAGGAGTTCACCGCGCAGTCTCGCTGGGTGACGGAGTGGCAGTACACCGCGGTGCGGCCGCTGCTCGTCGAGCGCGCCGACCTGATGGTGTGGCTCGACCTGCCGCGGAGCACGGTGATGCGCCAGGTGGTGTGGCGGACGCTGCGACGCCGGGTGCGCCGGGAAGAACTGTGGAACGGCAACATCGAACCGCCCCTGCACACCTTCTTCCGCGATCGCGACCACATCGTGCGCTGGGCGTGGCGCACCCACGGCGGATATCGCGACCGCGTCCTCACCGCGCTCACACAGCGTCCCGATCTGCCGGTCGTACGGCTGACGAGCCGCCGGGAGGTCGATGCGTGGGCGGCGCTGCTCGCCTGCCGTCCCCCGAGGTCCGGCGGATGAACTCGACGCCCGCCTCGACGCCCGCGGGCCGGAGAGCACCTGATCGTCCGGGATTCCTCGCGCCCGCCGCGGCGGCTCGCTAACGTCGGAGAGATGACACCTCCCACGATCACGCTGAATTCCGGAACGACGATCCCGCAGCTGGGCCTGGGAGTCTGGCAGGCCACCAACGACGAGACCGAACATGCGGTCCGATACGCGATCGACGAGGCCGGTTACCGGCACATCGACACGGCCGCGGCCTACGGCAACGAGGAAGGCGTCGGGCGCGCGCTCGCCGCGTCGTCGGTGCCGCGCGAGGACATCTTCGTCACCACCAAGCTGTGGAACTCCGATCAGGGTTACGAGCCGGCGCTGAAGGCCTTCGACACGAGCCTGAAGAAGCTGGGCACCGAGTACGTCGACCTCTACCTGATCCACTGGCCGCTGCAGGACCGCGAGCGGATCCTGCGCACCTGGGACGCCCTCGAGAAGATCGCCGAGTCCGGGCGCGCGAAGGCGGTCGGGGTGTGCAACTTCGAACCGCACCACCTGCAGTTGCTGGTCGATCGTGGCGGGTTGTTGCCTGCGGTGGATCAGGTGGAGTTGCATCCGCACCTGTCGCAGCAGGAGATCCGCCGGTTCGCGTCCGAGCACGGCATCGCCGTGGAGTCGTGGAGCCCGCTCGGTGGCACGAGCAACTCGGGGTGGGGTCCGAACTCGAAGCCGAACACCCTGCTCGTCGACCCGATCGTCACCCGCATCGCCGATCGTCACAGCAAGTCGGCCGCGCAGGTGCTGATCCGCTGGCATCTGCAGAACGGGCTGATCGTCATCCCGAAGTCGGTGCACGAGCAGCGCATCTCCCAGAACATCGACGTCTTCGACTTCGAGCTCGACGAGCTCGACCTCAGCGAACTCGACACGCTCGACGACGGCACGCGGGTGGGCGCGCATCCCGACGAGATGAACATCGGCGCTCCTTCCTAGTCCCTCCCCCCCGGAACTGGAACGTGTTCTCATTGTCGGGGTACGCACGTCCGACTTCCGGAAGGCAGCGATGAGCGAGACGACGACGCATGTAGTGCTGGGCAAGCCGGTCACCATGCCCGTGCAGGTCCGAACGGCCACGGCGTTCATGGGGATGTTCTCGGTTCCCGTGCGCCCCGCGCAGGAACTCGTCGCCCGCACCGGGCTCGAGATCCTGCAGTACCGCCCGGACCACGGGATCTGCACGCTCGTCTTCGTGGACTACGTCGACGGGGACCTCGGCCCGTACAACGAGTTCGGGGTGTGCTTCCTCGTCCGCAACCATCACAACCGCGGCGACGGCATCGTCGGCGACTGGCGGAGCCTGGTCGGCGGGCAGGCCGGTGCGCTCATCCACCATCTGCCCGTCGACGGCGACTTCACTCTTGCGGCGGGACGCGGCATTTGGGGGTTCCCGAAGACCCTCGCCGACTTCGACACCGACCACGACAGCAGCACCAAGCGCGGTTCGGTCTCCGCCGACGGTGTGCTGATCGCCGAACTGGCGGTGGCGCCCGGATTTCCGGTGCCGGGCAACGGCCTTGCAGCCTCGCTCGCCGCCTACTCGCACATCGACGACGTCACCCGTTGCACGACCTGGGAGATGAATCCGAGCGGCGTGCGCACCCGGCTCGGCGGCGCGACCCTACGGTTGGGGACGCATCCGATCGCCGACGAACTGCGGTCGCTCGGTCTGCCCCGACGCGCACTGACCTCGTCGTCGATCGCCGATCTGCGGATGATCTTCGGCAACGCGACCGTCGTCTGAGGCTCTCCCGGACTCAGGAGAGCGCGCCCGAGACGGCGAGGACGATCACCGCGACACCCAGCAGGGTGTCGAGCACACCGCAGAACTCCGCGAGCGAGCGGGCGACCACGGTGTTCCGGCGGAAATGAAGGTAGTCCCACGCGGCGTGACCGAGCAGTCCGAGCCCGACGATCACGCCCGCCGGGACGGGGGTGACCGTCACCGCGGCCACCGCGACGGCACCGAAACCCAGCATGGCCACGGTCGACGGCCCGACGAGCATCGCCCGGCCGGCCGGGGTGCGCGCGAGTCCGTAGACGGCGCCCGCGGCACCGAGCGCAACCATCACCACGGTGATCTCGACCGGCACCCCGAACGCGACGACGGCGACCTTGCCGACGCCGATCAGCGCGACGGCGCCGAGGAACAGCGGCCAAGCCGCGCTGCGACGACCCAGCACGGCGGCACCGAGATAGACCAGTGCCGCGCCGGTGAGGATCGCCGGGAAGTCGGTGCCCCCGTCCGCGAGGACGAACGCGGCGAGGGCGACTGCGACGAGGCTCGGCCACCGGCGCAGCACCCCTCGTAGCAGCGCCTTCGGGTCGATGCCGGTCGCAGGTCGATCGACGGGGACGATGGTGATGTCGGAGCTCGTCATGAGGATCCGCCTAAGTTGAACAGTGATGTTCGAGTTGATGGTCAGCGTAACCTGAACATCAGTGTTCGACAAGAGGAGGATCCGTGACCACCCACGAGACATCCCGCCGTCCCGTATCGCTTCACACCAGGAAACGTGCGGACGCCGAGCGGAACATCGAGGCGATCCTCGACGCCGCGCGCATCGCACTGAGTCGTGACCCCGACGCGAGCATCGGGGAGATCGCCAAGGCGGCCGGCGTCGGGCGTGTCACCCTCTACGGCCACTTCCCCACTCGCGCAGAACTCGTCACCGCCGTGGTGCAGCGCGCGCTCGCCGAGGCGGAACAGACCGTGGACCGGATCGACCTCACGGGCGACCCCCGCGACGCCCTTCACCGCCTCATCGCGGGCTCGTGGTCGCTGACCGCCGACGCGGGGGCACTGCTCGCGGCGGCCGAACAAGCACTTCCCGCCGAGGACGTACGCGCCGCACACGACGGCCTGCTCGCCCGCGCGACCGCCCTCATCGAGCGCGGTCGCGCCGAAGGGGCGTTCCGCACCGACCTGTCGTCGTCCTGGCTGGCGTCGGTCCTGCACAGCCTGGTCCATTGTGCCGCAACCGAAGTCGCGGCAGGACGGTTGGCGTCGGAGGACGCCGGCGGCAACATCGCCGCAACGGCCCTGTCGTCGTTCACCCCTCCCGGCTGAGCCGTATCAGCCGGACGCGATCACGCCGTCGACGTTCTGACGCTCGCGGAGCCGGGTGACCGTGTCGTGCAGGTGCTCGTCGAGCAGACGCCGCACCTCCTCCCGGTCGGCGGTGCGGATCGCCTCCCGCAGCACGACGTGCTCGTCCACCTGCACGTGCAGGTCGGGATAGGTGGTCTGCAACGCGCCGAGGCACATCCGCGTCTCGACGAGCAGCGTGCGGGCTGCCCGCACGAGCCGCGGACTGTCGGCACTGGCCACGAGGATCTCGTGGAAACGCCGGTCGCCGTCCGAGACACCGGTGGCGTCCTCGCGTTCGGCGGCGGTGCGCATCTCCTCGATCGCCGGTTCGAGGGCCTTCCACGTCTGTTCGCGACGGCCCTCCAGCACCAGGTCGAGGGCACCGCCCTCGATGACCCAGCGGCTGCGGTAGATGTCGACGACGTCGTCGAAGGTGAGCTCGGTGACGAAGATGCCCCGGTTGCGGATGCTGTAGAGCAGACCTTCGGACAGCAACCGCTGCATGGCTTCTCGCAGCGGGCCCCGGGAGACCTGGAAGTGCGCCGCGAGTTCGGCCTCCCCCAGCTGTTCCCCGGGACCGAGCGCACCCCGGACGATGGCCGACCGGATCTGTTCGGCGATGAGCTCGGCCGTGGACGGCCGGGTGACAGGACGTAGATCTTCCAGATCACCGAGCACCATGATCGGTATCCTCCTCGAACAGTGAGCCCAGCTCCGGGCATTCCACTGTATATCCGGCCAGTTCCAGGCCGTGCCACACGGTGACCTGATTGGCGGTCAGCACCGGCTTGCCGGTCTCCTTCCCGAGTTCCCGCATGATCCGCAGCGTGTGCATCGCGGTGTCGGGCACGAGGACCGCCTGTGCGTCGGGATGATCGTTGGTCCTCACGAATTCGAGGACGGCCTCGTCGGTCAGGGTGCCGACCTCGGCGGCGGTGTCGATGCCGGCGTCGGCGAGCGAGACGACCTCGACATCGGCGTCCGCGAGGAAGGCGACGAACAGTTCGGCGACGTCCCGCGGATAACTCGCCGACACGGCCACCCGGCCGACTCCGAGCGCCCGTAGTGCGGCGACGAACGCGATGCTCGTGCTGGTCGTGGGCACGCCTCCCGCGTCCCGGGAGAGCTGCTCGACCTGGGTGCGTGCCCCCTCGGGTCCGTACACGAAGCTGCCCGACGTGCACGCCCACACGAGAGCGTCGAGGGGCTCGTCCGCGAACTGCGCCGCTCCCCCGGCGAGCTTGGCCGGGCTCCCGAGGTCGAGGAGTTCGGGAACGGCGTGCAGATCGGTTCCGTAGATGTGGGCGACGGGCAGATTCACCCCCAGGAGTTCGGCGGCGAACGGGTAGTCGTCCTCGGCGGCATGATCCGGGTAGACGATCCCGATGGTCGGACGGTCACGATGCATTCAGAACACTCCTCTCAACCACTTTCCCGGCCCGGTCATGGGCAACTTCATCCGTCCCAGGCACGCCCAGATGGTGAGCTGGTTGGCCGTGAGGACCGGCTTGCCGAGTTCCCGTTCGAGCGGCGCGATCAGGTCGTAGGTCGGCAGGTTGGTGCAACTGACGAAGATCGCCTGCGACTCGGGGGTATCGGCCCCGATGATGTGTTCGGCGATGGTGCGGTAGTTGACCTTCCAGATGCCGCCGCCGAGCCCGAGATGCGACGACCGGACGACCTCGGTTCCGGCCTCGTTCAGGAAGTCTCGCAGTAGGTCGGTGAGCTCCCGGTCGTAGGGGGTGATCACCGAGATGCGGGTCAGGTCGAGTGCGCGGAGGGCTTCGAGCAGCGCTCCGGAGGTCGTGACCGCGCACGGTGCGCCCGCCCCGCAGATCGCGTCGCAAAGGGCCTTCTCGTAGGCCACCCCGTTGACGAAACTGCCCGAGGTACACAGATACGCAACGACTTCCGGTTCCACCGACAGCACGTCGCGGGTCGCGACCATCAGGTGCCGCCGGTCGGAGACCATCTCGGCCATGGCACGGCTGACCGGCACCGGCTCGTAGGGGGGTCGAGCGAGGTGCAGACTGACCTCGAGCGGCGCCCATCGCCACAGTTCTCGTTCCAGGGCGAGATCGAAGGGTGCGATCACACCGATGCCCCGCTGAGCCAGAGGACCTTCGAACTCGGGAATGTTCAGTTCCATACGGTCCCTCGGCTTCGTCAAAGAGTTCCCTCAGCCTTGAGGATTGTTGACAATAATACGAGGCGCTCTTACGGTGTCAACGTGGATGCCCAGCCGGTCGTTGCAGTGCTTCATGCCGAAGCCGTGCCGGATCGTGCGTGGATGGCCCCGGTGGCCGAACACGCCACGGTGCGCTACACCGACGCCGCCGGTCTGGCCGACGCACTCGACGGCGCCGACATCCTCTTCGCGTACGACTTCCTCACCGACGCCCTGCCCGCGGCCTGGCACGCCGCGACCTCCTTGAAGTGGATCCATGTCGCCGCGGCCGGGGTCGACGCCCTCATGTTCCCCGACCTGCGCGACAGCGACGTGGTCGTCACCAATTCCCGCGGAGTCTTCGACGGGGCGATCGCCGAATACGTGCTCGCCCAGATACTTTCCTTCGCCAAGGACATCCCCGAATCCCTGCGGCTCCAGCGCGAGCACATCTGGAAGCACCGCGAGTCCGAACGCATCGCCGGTCGCTCCGTGCTCGTCGTCGGCACCGGTCCGATCGGCCGCGCGATCGCACGCCTGCTCTCGGCCGTGGGGATGACGGTCCGAGGCTCGGGCCGGCGCCCTCGCGACGACGACCCCGATTTCGGCACCGTCACCACGACCGCGGATCTACCCGGCGCCCTCGCCGACGCCGATTTCGTCGTCGTGGCCGCGCCTCTCACCGAGCAGACCCGGCACCTGTTCGACGCCCGGATGTTCGCCGCGATGAAGTCGCAGGCCCGCTTCGTCAACGTCGGGCGGGGCGAACTCGTGCGCACCGACGACCTCGTCGAGGCACTGCGGTCGGGCGCCATCGCCGGTGCCGCACTGGATGTGCTCGACGTCGAGCCGCTCCCCGAGGACCATCTGCTCTGGGACATGCCGAACGTCTCGATCACCCCGCACAATTCGGGGGATTTCGTGGGCTGGCGCGATGCGCTGGTGGACGTCTTCATCGACAATTTCCACCGTCACCGCAGTGGCGAACCTCTTCGGAACGTGGTGGACAAGAAGCTGGGTTACGTGCCCGGCGCGTGAGAGTCGGCATCGTCCGACGAGAAGGAGGCACGATGGAGCCCACAGACATGACCGCCGTCGAACTCGTGTCGGCGTTCTCCTCGGGCGAGTTGTCTCCCGTCGAGGTGACACGGGCCGTGCTCGATCGGATCGCGGCGCACGATCGCGAGATCAACTCGTTCTGCCTCGTCGACGAGGAGAAGGCCCTCGACCAGGCACGCCGCTCCGAGGAGCGGTGGCGGACCGGCTATTCGAAGGGTCTGCTCGACGGGGTCCCCATCTCGATCAAGGACGTCTTCCTCACCGACGGATGGCCGACCCTGCGGGGCTCGCAGGCCATCGACGAGAACCAGGACTGGAACGTCGACAGCCCGGTCGCGGCCCGGCTGCGCGAGGACGGAATGGTGCTGGTGGGCAAGACCACCACCCCGGAGATCGCGTGGAAGGCGGTGACCGATTCGGCCCTGTACGGGGTGACCACGAATCCCGTCGATACGACGAAGACTGCCGGTGGCTCGTCCGGTGGCAGCGCGGCGGCGGTCGCGGCCGGCTTCGGTCCGTGCTCCGTCGGCACCGACGGTGGGGGCAGTATCCGCATCCCCGCATCGTTCTGCGGCGTGGTGGGTTTCAAGCCCACTCACGGCCGGATCCCGATCTTCCCCGCCAGCCCGTTCGGGCCGCTCGCGCACGCCGGGCCGATCACCCGGACGGTCGAGGACGCGGCGCTGCTCACCGACATCCTCGCGCTGCCCGATCCCCGGGCCCCGACGGCCCTTGCGCCGCCGCTGACGACCTTCCGCGGTGGCCTCAACCGCGAGGTGGTGGGGATGGACGTCGCCTATTCCAAGACCCTCGGCTACGTCGACGTTGACCCCGAGGTCGGTGAGATCGTCGACCGGGCGGTCCGCGTCCTCGACGAAACCGGGCTGCGCGTGACCGCCGCCGATCCCGGTTTCCCCGATCCGCTCGATGCCTTCGAGAACCTTTGGGCGGCAGGCGCAGCGACGATGCTGAAGACCTTCCCCGAGGGCACGCGCGACAAGGTGGATCCCGGTCTCGGACGCGTGTGGTCCCACGGCGAACAACTCGGTGCCGTGGACTATCTCGAGGCCCGTGCGGTCGCGGCGGCGGGCGGCATCACGATGGGGATCTTCCACCAGAAGTACAACGTGCTGATCACCCCGACGATGCCGATCCCCGCCTTCGAGGCCGGCCACGACGTGCCTCCGGATTCGTCGCTGACCTCGTGGCCGCAGTGGACCCCGTTCACCTATCCCTTCAATCTCACGCAGCAGCCGGCCATCAGCATCCCTGTGGGCACCACCTCGGCGGGTCTGCCCGTGGGCCTGCAGATCGTCGGGCCGCGGCACTCGGACGACCTGCTGCTCGCCGTCGCGCGATTCGCCGAGTACGCGTTGAGCTGAAGAAGCGGTCTGCACGGGAACGGCACCGCACAGACTGTGCGGTGCCGTTCCCGTGCGGTGCCCGTCTATGCGCGTGCGAAGCTCAGCGTCTCCCCCACGACCCCCTGGATCCACAGGTCGTTGCACGCGACGGCGAGTTCGGGCAGGCCATCCTCGATCGTCGCGAAGACGTTGCCCGGCACCCAGCCCACATCGCCGTTGAGCAACAGATTGTTCCGGCCGTAGAACAACGCGAGATCGGTCGCTCCCTGCTGCGCATGGGCCTGCGAGCCGGGTTCGTAACCGTATGCGGGATTACCGATCTCCCACGGTTCGAAGTCGAACAGGCACACATCCCCCGGGATCGGTGTCACCGTCGGGTTCTCCCGGTGCGGTGCCGCGGTGATCCTCGGGACGAGGGTGTAGAGCTCGTTGCGGGCGTACTTGGCGTGGAACGCCGAACCGCTCTGCGGCAGGGCGTCCCACACCGCCGCGCAGGTGAGCGGCGCCTCGTCGTCGAGAAGCCTTGCTCTGCACGTGATGTCGCGCTTGTCGAGAGTGATCGTGATGTATCGGGCCACGCGGACTCCCTCGTTCGACGGATTATCGGACCTCGGCGAGGACCTCGGACCAGATCCCGAGCGCATCCTCGATCTGCCGGGTGGTGACGATCAGCGGCGGGATCATGCGCACCACGTTCATGTGCGCACCGCAGGTCAACAGCAGCAACCCCTTCTGCGCGGCGAGCTGCTGCGCTGCGGACGCCCGCTCCCGGTCGGGTGCTCCGTCGGTAGTGAACTCGAGGCCCACCATGAGGCCGAGGCCGCGCACGTCGCCGATGGCGTCGATCGTGTTCTCCCGTGCACCGGAGAGCAGTTCACGTCCACGTGCGGCGGCGTTGTCGACGAGCCCCTCCTTCTCGATCACGTCGAGAGTGGCCACGGCCGCCGCGCAGGAGACCGCATTAGCTCCGTACGTGCCGCCCTGCGATCCCGGACGGGCGCGCTCCATGAGTTCCTCGGAGGCGGCGATACCCGACAGCGGGAAACCGCTCGCGAGGCCCTTGGCGATCGTGATGATGTCGGGTCGCACGTCGAAGTGCTGATGCCCGAAGAACTTTCCGGTCCGCCCGAATCCGGTCTGGATCTCGTCGAAGACGAGCAGGATGCCGTGTTCGTCGGCCCGCTGCCGCAGTCCCTGGAAGAACCTGGTGTTGCCGGGGACGTAACCGCCCTCGCCCAGGACCGGTTCGACGACGAAGGCCGCGATCTCGTCCGGCGCGACGAGGGTCGCGAACAGGTAGTCCAGTTCCTGCAGGGCGAAATCGGTCGCTTCCTCCTCCGACCAGCCGTAGCGATAGGCCGTGGGGAAGGGAGCGACGTGTACACCGCCCATGAGCGGCGAGAACCCTGCGGAGAAACGGGTTCCGGAGGTGGTCATCGTGGCGGCGGCGACGGTACGGCCGTGGAAACCGCCGTGGAAGACGACGATTCCGGGTCGCCCTGTCGCCTGGCGGGCCAGACGCAGCGCCGCCTCGACTGCCTCGCTGCCCGAATTGGCGAAGAACAGCGAGTCGAGTCCTTCGGGGAGCACCGTGCCCAGGCGTTCGGTGAGTTCGAGCAGGGGCCGGTGCATCACGGTCGTGTACTGCCCGTGGATCAGCGAGCCGATCTGCCGGCGGGCGGCCTCGACGACGTGCGGGTGACAGTGGCCGGTACTCGTGACGCCGATGCCGGCGGTGAAGTCGAGATACCGACGTCCGTCGGTGCCGTGGATGTAGCACCCCTCGGCGTGGTCGACGGTGACGGGCGTTGCCTGCAGCAGGCGGGGTGAAAGACGGGCCATGACGATCCCTCCGAACAGCCGAGGGCGCGAACCCTCGTGCCGGTTGTCGGATTGTTGACAATATGGATAACACGCGGGGAGGGTCGACGCAACGGCGAGCGGTGTAACGGCAGCGTTTCGTCACTCGCACCGCAGGGCATCCGCACAGCAGGAAGCCGCATCGCCCACGGATGAGGACATCATGATCAGCAACGACGACATCGACACCCTCGCTCGCGCCACCGCGTACGGGCCGGACGGTGACAAGCTCGGACGCGTCGGAGAGGTCTACCTGGACAACGACACGGGCCGACCCGCCTGGATCACCGTCGTCACGGGTCTGTTCGGAACGCGCCGGCACTTCGCCCCGATCGACGAAGCCGTGCTCGACAGCACCGGAGTGCGCCTGCCCTTCGACAAGGACACGATCACCGGCGCCCCGAACATCGACGAGAACGGTGAGCTGACCCCGCTCGAGGAGGACGAGCTGTACCGCTACTACCGCCGGTTCGGGGACACCCCTGCAGGGGGTGGATCAACCGGCGATCAGGGCGGATTCACGGACGATCGGGCCGGGTTCACCGACGACCGCAGCGGCCTCGGCGAGCGGAGCGCAGCCGGTGGTGGCCTCGTCGGTGGCGCGGCCGGCGGACCGGGAGGCACCGGGACGCCGCACACCGGCGAGACGTACGGCACCACCACATCGGCGGGAACCGGGCCCTCACCGACACCGCCCGACGTCGCGCGTGAGGAGATCGCCGGCAACTACCGGCCGAGCGAGGGCCAGCGGGACGAATCGCTCGAGCACTCGATGCCGGGGCATACCGCGTCGACGCCGTCCACACCGTCCGGGACCGCGGACTCGTCCACACCGTCCGGGACCGCGGACTCGGCGGCGGACACCGCCCGCCACGCAGCTCCCGGCAGCGACAGCGGCAGCGGCAGCGATCAGGAGATCGTCGGTCCGGGACCGACGGGGCCGGCGCACTCCACGCCGCCGCCGTCGGCCGACACGAGCACGGCCGATGCGAAGACGGACACGGCAGGCGGCGAGGACGCCGACCGGCCGCGCAAGCCGCGCCTGGTGCGCCGCGTCGTGACCACGGAGTACTACGAGGAGGAACCGGACGACGCGACCGGCGCCGACCGTTCCTGATCCACACACGAAGCCGGGACGACCACAATCGATGTGGTCGTCCCGGCTTCGTCGTGCGGTACCACGTGTCGCGCGGTACGGTCCTGCGATCTACAACCAGGTGTCCTCCGTGACAGAGGTGAGGAACGCTTCGAGGTCGTCGCGCCAGGGCGCCGGCGTCGTCTTCTCCGGTTCGATCCCGGTGTACTGCCCGCGGTAGAAGAGCAGCGGGCGTTCCTTCTCGTCGCGCACCTCGCTCAGCGACGACACGCGACCGAAGACCACCCAGTGGTCTCCCCCGTCGTGCACCGTCTCGACCGTGCAATCGATGTGCGCAAGCGATCCCGTCAGGACGGGTGAGCCCAACGGGGAGGGCGTCCAGTCGAGTCCGGCGAACTTGTCGGGTTCGCGAGAACCGAACCGCGCGCAGGTCTCCTGCTGTTCCTCGGCAAGGACGTTGACGCAGAAGCGGCCCGCTCGTTCGGTGGCCGCCCACGACCGCGACTGCTTCGTGGGGCAGAACAACACCAGCGGCGGGTCGAGCGACAACGCTGCGAACGACTGGCACGCGAATCCTACAGGCGTTCCGTCGTCCTCGGTGGTGGTGATGACGGTGACGCCGGTGCAGAACTGCCCGAGCACGGTGCGGAAGGCCTGTGGGTCGATCGCACCGTTCTCTCCGGCCTCCGGCGCGGTCATTACTGCATTCCCACCGAGAAGTCGTGGCCCCACAGGCTCACGGCCGTGGATTCACGGGCGATCCAGTCGTCGTCCTCGACCTGCAGTCCCTCGCAACCGAATTCGACGTCGAATCCGCCGGGGGTCTTCATGTAGAAGGACAGCATCTTGTCGTTGACGTGGCGTCCGAGCGTCGCCGACATCTTGACCTTCTTCCGCAGTGCGCGGTCGAGGGCGAGACCGACGTCGTCGGAGTTCTCCACCTCGATCATCAGGTGCACGATGCCCGACGGGGTGGGCATGGGCAGGAAGGCGAGGCTGTGGTGGCGCGGGTTGCATCCGAAGAACCTCAGCCAGGCCGGTTTTCCGTCGGCGGGCCGGCCGACCATCTGCGGAGGCATCCGCATGGAGTCGCGCAGGCGGAAACCGAGCACGTCGCGGTAGAAGCGCAGCGATTCCTCGTCGTCGCGGGTCGAGAGCACCACGTGCCCGAGACCCTGCTCGCCGGTGACGAACTTGTGCCCGTACGGGCTGACGACGCGGCGGTGTTCGAGGGCGGCACCGTGGAACGCCTCGAGGGTGTTGCCCGACGGATCCTGGAAGACGATCAGTTCGTCGACGCGACGATCGGCGAGTTGCTCGGCGGTGCCCTCCTTGAACGGGACGCCTGCCGCGGAGAGACTGTCGCGAACCGACTGGAGATCGGCGGCGTTCGCGGTCTCCCAGCCCGAGACGAGCAGCGTGTCGGACTCGTGCGGCTCGATGACGAGCCGGGCCGGAAAGTCGTCCATCCGCAGGTACAACGCGTCGGCGTGGGTGCCCTTGCCCTCGATCATGCCGAGGACCTTGAGTCCGTACTCGCGCCAGGCCGGGACGTCGGTGGCGCCGATCCGGAGATATGCCAGCGACCGGATACTCATCTATTCGACTCCATCCGTGAGGAAATCCGCTGTCAGGCGGTTGAATTCGTCGAACTTCTCGAGCTGGGCCCAGTGGCCGCATCCACCGAACACGTGCAACTGTGCACGCGGGATCATCTTCAGTGCGACGAGTGCACCGTCGAGCGGGTTGACGCGGTCCTCGCGACCCCAGATCAGCAGTACCCGCTGACGGAGTTTGTAGGCGTCGCGCCAGAGCATCCCCTTCTCGAATTCGGCGCTGGAGAACGACTTCCCCATCGCCTTCGCCGCAGCGAGCGACTCGGGGGTGCTCGCCGACGCGAACCGCTCCTCGACGAGCTCGGGGGTGATCAGCGACTGGTCGAAGACCATGATCCGCAGGAACGCCTCGAGATTTTCGCGGGTGGGCTCGTACGAGAACCGGCCGAGATTCTTGACCCCCTCGGTGGGGTCGGGTGCGAACAGGTTGACGCTCAGCCCACCCGGCCCCATGAGGACGAGTCGCCCTGCGCGCTCCGGGTAGTCGAGCGCGAACCGCACGGCGGCACCACCACCGAGCGAGTTGCCGAGGAGGTGGACGCGGTCGGTGATCCCGAGCGTGTCGAGCAGGTCGCTCAGCGCGGACGCGCTGTGCACGAAGTACTGCGGATGCTCGGTCGGCTTGTCGGCCCTGCCGTAGCCGGGCTGGTCGACGGCGAGCACGTGGAACCGTTGTGCCAGCACCGGAATGTTCCTGGCGAAGTTCGACCACGACGACGCGCCCGGGCCACCGCCGTGGAGCAGGACGATCGTGGTGTCGTTGCCGACACCGGCCTCGTGGTAGTGCAGGCGCAGGTCGTCGCGGACCTGCGCGAAACGGGAGGTCGACTCGTAGGTGATCTCGTCGATTGCGGTCACATCCACCCCTAGACCATCGTGTCGGTGATCGGCAGACCGAACTCGGCGGCACCGAACATCACGTAGGCGCGCTCGGCGTCATTGGCGGCGTGCACACGACCGGCGTGCGCGTCGCGCCAGAAACGCTGGATGGGTGTGCCGTCCGCGAGTGCGGTGGCACCCGAGTTCTCGAAGAGACGGTCGATCGACGTGATTGCACGGCCGGTCGCGCGGACCTGGTCGCGACGCGCCCGCAGCCGCAGTTCCATCGGAACCTCCTCGCCGGCGAGGAGGTGGGCGTACTCGTCGGCGACGTTGCCCGACAGCTGGCGCCAGGCCGCGTCGATGTCGCTGGAGGCCTCGGCGATGCGCACCTTGGCGAACGGATCGTCCTTGGCTTTCTCGCCGGCGTACGCCGCACGGACACGCTTGCCCTGGTGTTCGACGTGCGCCTCGTACGCGCCGTAGGCCATGCCGACGATGGGCGTCGAGATGGTCGTGGGATGGATGGTGCCCCACGGCATCTTGTAGACGGGTGCGGTGTTGCGCTCGAGCCCGGGCGAGGCGAGGTCGTTCATGGCCTTGAAGCTGAGGAAGCGGTGGCGCGGGACGAAGACGTCCTTGACCTTGATCGTGTTGGATCCGGTGCCGCGCAGGCCGACCACGTGCCACACGTCGTCGATCTCGTACTCGGAACGAGGGATCAGGAAGCTGCCGAAGTCGACGGGGCGGCCGTCCTTGATGACCGGGCCACCGACGACGACCCAGCTCGCGTGGTCGCATCCGGACGACCAGGCCCACGCACCGTTGACCTTGTATCCGCCGTCGACGACCTCACCGGCACCCATGGGCGCGTAGGACGAGGAGATGCGGACGTCGGTGTCGTCGCCCCAGACCTCTTCCTGGGCCTGCTGGTCGAAGAGTGCGAGGTGCCAGTTGTGGACGCCGATGATGCCGGAGACCCATCCGGTCGAGCCGCACGCGCTCGCGATGTTGCGCACCGCGGTGAAGAAGGTGACGGGATCGGCCTCGTATCCACCCCACTGGGCCGGTTGCAGAAGTTTGAAGAAGCCGGCCTCCTGGAGCTCCTTGATCGAGTCGTCGGGCACCCGGCGCAGATTCTCGGCCTCCTGCGCACGTTCTCGCAGCGTGGGCAGCAGAGCGTCGATCCGCTGCAGTACCTCGTGGCTGTCGTGGTCACCCACTGGACGCTCCCGTCTGTTCAGGAATTGATCGCTTGTACCGAGACTAGAACATGTTCTTATTCGTGTCGAGACGCGCCGCACCCGCAGGTAGACAATCTCTGTGGCGGGACCAAAGTCCCCGAACCCTTCCCCTCGGGACGCGAATTCTATAACGTGTTCTAGAAGAGATTTCCGGAGGGAAGTGAGCGGACATGGCACAGATTCGCGAGATCGACGTCGGAGAGGTCCGGACGCGTTTCGCGCGAGGCTGGCACTGCCTCGGCCTCAGTCGCACGTTCAAGGACGGCAAGCCTCACGCCGTCGAGGCCTTCGGCACGAAACTCGTGGTGTGGGCCGACAGCAACGGCGACGCGAAGGTGCTCGACGCGTACTGCCGCCACATGGGCGGCGACCTGTCACAGGGCGAGATCAAGGGCGATTCGGTTGCGTGCCCGTTCCACGACTGGCGCTGGGGCGGCAACGGCAAGTGCACGGACATCCCGTACGCCAAGCGTGTTCCCCCGCTGGCCCGCACCCGTTCGTGGATCACGATGGAGAAGCACGGCCAGCTGTTCGTGTGGAACGACCCCGAGGGCAACACCCCGCCTCCGGAGGTCACCATCCCCGAGATCGAGCAGTACGGCTCGGACGAGTGGACGGACTGGACCTGGAACCAGATCCGGATCGAAGGTTCCAACTGTCGCGAGATCATCGACAACGTCGTCGACATGGCGCACTTCTTCTACATCCACTACGCCTTCCCCACGTTCTTCAAGAACGTCTTCGAGGGGCACATCGCGGAGCAGTACCTCAACACCCGCGGCCGGCCGGACAAGGGTATGGCGACGCAGTACGGGCTGGAGTCGACGCTCGAGTCGTACGCGGCCTATTACGGCCCCTCCTACATGATCAATCCGCTGAAGAACAACTACGGTGGGTACCAGACCGAATCCGTGCTGATCAACTGCCACTACCCGATCACGCACGATTCGTTCATGCTGCAATACGGCATCATCGTCAAGAAGCCGCAGGGCATGTCACCCGAGCAGTCCGACGTGCTGGCCGCCAAGCTCACCGAGGGTGTCGGCGAGGGCTTCCTGCAGGACGTCGAGATCTGGAAGAACAAGACAAAGATCGACAATCCCCTGCTGTGCGATGAGGACGGTCCGGTCTACCAGCTCCGCCGCTGGTACGAGCAGTTCTACGTCGACGTCGCCGACGTGACGGAGAAGATGACGGGCCGCTTCGAGTTCGAGGTCGACACCGCCAAGGCCAACGAGGCCTGGGAGAAGGAGGTCGCCGAGAATCTCGAGCGTAAGAAGCGCGAGGAAGAACAGGGCAAGCAGGAAGCGGAGGTGTGACGATGAGTGCCTCGACCCGGCGGAGCAGATGGGCGAAGTCCCCGGACTTCTCCCAGTGGCCCGAGCGGGCCGAGGCCGTCGCCGCCCAGACCGCGATCGACAAGATCAACTATCTGGATTCGGGTCAGCACGAGGTGCAGTGCCGCGAGTGCGGCACCTGCGTGCTGGTGCGCAAGAACAGCCTGTCGCACACGAGCGTGCAGTGGCAGGAGGATCCGGACACCGTGTGCCCGACCTTCCGCGAGACCGCCTCGCTCCGAGGCTCGTCCATCACACCGCGCGAAGGGTGTCCGCGGCTCCGGGAGAGCATCGACCGGGCCGTGCTCGACGGCACCCTTCCCGTACCGGACGGATCACCCACCTGACCGATTCCGACCCCGATCGACCCCGCGACGGCACCGTCCCTATCGGACGGTGCCGTCGCTCGTCGTCGGCCGGCGATATCGCGTTCCAGTGTCGGCGTCACCGCGTCTTCGCTTCACGTCCAGGGCTCTTCGCATTCGGGGATGGACTCGGCACCGCCATTTCTATAACGTGTTCTACATGACGAAGCAGGAGTACGACATCGTTGTCGTCGGCAGCGGTGCCGGCGGAATGACCGCCGCCATCACCGCAGCCCGCAAGGGCGCCGACGTGGTCCTGATCGAGAAGGCGTCGCGCTACGGCGGGTCGAGCGCCCGATCGGGCGGCGGTGTGTGGATTCCCAACAACGAGGCGCTGAAGTCCGCCGGGGTGGACGACACCCCCGAAGAAGCCCGGAAGTACCTCCACAGCATCATCGGCGACGGCGTACCTGCCGAGAAGATCGACACCTACATCGATCGCGGACCGGAGATGCTCTCCTTCGTCCTGAAGAACAGCGCCCTCGAACTGCAATGGGTACCGGGCTATTCCGACTACTACCCCGAGGCGCCGGGCGGACGTCCCAGTGGCCGTTCGGTCGAACCGACGCCCTTCGACGGCCGCCGTCTCGGCGAGGATCTCGCTCTCCTCGAACCCGACTACGCCCGAGCTCCCAAGAACTTCGTCATCACCCAGGCCGACTACAAGTGGCTGAACCTGCTCATGCGGAATCCGCGCGGACCGGTTCGCGCCATGCGGGTCGGCGCTCGGTTCGTCTGGGCGAACATCACCAAGAAGCACCTGCTCGTCCGAGGCCAGGCGCTCATGGCCGGGCTGCGGATCGGTCTGCGCGACGCCGGTGTGCCCCTGCTACTGGAGACGGCGCTCACCGACCTCGTCGTCGAGGACGGGGTCGTGCGCGGCGTCGAGGTGGTCGCGAACGGCGAGAAGTGCGTCATCCGTGCCCGCAAGGGCGTGATCCTCGCAAGCGGCGGTTTCGAGCACAACGCCGAGATGCGGGCGCAGTACCAGCGTCAGCCGATCGGCACCGAGTGGACCGTGGGCGCGAAGGCGAACACCGGAGACGGCATCCGCGCCGGACAGAAGCTGGGCGCCGCAGTCGATTTCATGGACGATGCCTGGTGGGGACCGTCCTTCACTCTCACCGGCGGCCCGTGGTTCGCACTGTCGGAACGCAGCCTCCCCGGGTGCCTCATGGTCAACGCCGCAGGCAAGCGTTTCGTCAACGAGTCGGCGCCCTACGTCGAAGCGACGCATGCGATGTACGGCGGCAAGCACGGCCGCGGCGAGGGACCGGGCGAGAACATCCCCAGCTGGCTGATCCTCGATCAGCGCTACCGCGACCGCTACACCTTCGCCGGCATCACCCCCCGCACTCCCTTCCCCCGCCGGTGGCTCGAGGCCGGGGTGCTCGTCAAGGCCGGTTCCGTCGCCGAACTCGCCGAGAAGATCGGGGTACCGGCCGACGCCCTCACCGAGACGGTGCAGCGGTTCAACGGCTTCGCCCGGGCCGGCAAGGACGAGGACTTCGGCCGCGGCGAATCCCACTACGACCACTACTACGGGGATCCGCGCAACAAGCCGAATCCGAGCCTCGGCGTGGTCGACAAGGCCCCGTTCTACGCGTTCAAGGTGGTCCCCGGCGATCTCGGCACCAAGGGCGGGCTCGTCACCGATGTCCATGGCCGGGTGGTGCGCGAGGACGGCAGCGTGATCGACGGCCTGTACGCGACCGGTAACGCCAGCTCCCCGGTCATGGGTCACACCTACGCCGGGCCCGGCGCCACCATCGGACCGGCGATGACCTTCGGCTATCTCGCGGCCCTGGACATCCTGGACCGCACGCGTGACGAACGTGCCGAAGAGCTGCGAGAATCCGCCGACACCGTGTGACCCGATCGACTCGCGTTCGAGCCGTAGAAAGGAAGTACCCGTGCCCATCGATCCCTCGGTTGCCGTCGGAGCCGAACTGCCCGCTCAGGAGTTCGAGTGGAGCAGCACCGATGTCCAGCTCTACAACCTCGGCATCGGTGCCGGGTCCCATCCCACCGACGCGGGTGAACTGCGTTACCTCCGGGACAGGGGTCCCCAGGTACTCCCCACCTTCGCGACCGTCGCCGCGACCTTCCACCAGGTCGAGCCGCCGAAGGTCTCATTCCCCGGGATCGAGATCGATCTCGCCAAGGTCGTCCACGGCAGCCAGGAGGTGACCGTGCACGCGCCCATCCCCGCTTCGGGCAAGGGCCGCACGGTCACCCGCATCGCCGAGGTGTGGGACAAGGGCAAGGCCGCGGTCGTCGTGCAGGAATCGGTGACCGAGGATCTCGACGGCAATCCCCTGTGGACCGCGCGGTCGTCGATCTTCGCCCGCGGTGAGGGTGGTTTCGGCGGCGAGCGCGGCCCGTCGGAGTCGGTGGAGTATCCCGATCGTGAACCGGACGCCGAGTTCGACGTGCCGACCCTTCCACAGCAGGCGCTGCTCTACCGCCTGTGCGGCGACCGCAATCCCCTCCACTCCGATCCCGAGTTCGCATCCGCGGCGGGCTTCCCGGCACCGATTCTGCACGGGCTGTGCACCTACGGCATCGTGTGCAAGGCGGTGACCGACGGTCTGCTCGACGCCGACGCATCGCGCGTGAAGGGATTCCGCGCCCGGTTCGCCGGTGTGGTCTTCCCCGGCGAGACCCTCCGGGTGCGCGTGTGGAACGACGGCGACCGCAAACTCGTGACCGTCTCCGTCATCGAACGCGATCTCGCCCCTGCCCTGGCCGACGTGGTACTCACCGTGGCGTGATCGCCACGCCCTCCCGAAAGAGCGACATTCGAACATGACACTTCGTGATTCGTCGCCGCGCCTGTCGCGGCGCGGTTTCCTCGCGGCCGGCGCCGGTGCGTTGGCGGTCTCCGCCCTCGGTGGATGGACCCCGGTACATGCCGTCCCCTCCGGGTCCGCGGCCTCGACGCTCCCCACTCCCCCGGTGTTCCCCGACGGCATCGATCTCTACCAGCAGGCGTACCAGAACTGGTCCAAGGAGATCATGCTGGACGCCATCTGGACCTGCGCGCCTCGCACCCCCGACGACGTGGTGCGCCTGGTGAACTGGGCGCACGAGAACGGATACACCATCCGTCCGCGCGGGGCCATGCACGGCTGGACACCGCTGACGATCGTCAACGGCGCACCCGTCGACCGGGTGATCCTCGCCGACACCATGCTCCATCTCGACTGGGTCCAGGTGAACCCCGGAGGCTCCCCCGCGACCGTCACGGCAGGTCCCGGCGCGACGCTCGACGTCATCACCACTGCATTGCAGGACCACGGTCTCGGACTCGCGAATCTTCCTGCGCCCGGCGTGTTGTCGATCGCCGGGGCGCTCGCCGTCAACGCGCACGGCGCCGCCCTGCCCGCCAACGGTGAATCCACCCTCCCCGGTCACACCTTCGGGTCGCTGAGCAATCTCGTGACCGAACTGACCGCCGTCGTGTGGGACGGCAGCGCCTACGCACTGCGTACCTTCACCCGCGCCGATCCCGAGATCACCCCGCTGCTCACGCATCTCGGCCGGACGTTCATCACGTCCGTCACGTTGCAGGCCGGACCGAACTATCGCATGCGCTGCCAGTCCTTCACCGACATCACCTGGCAGGAACTGTTCTCCCCCGCCGGTTCGCCGGGTCGGACCTTCGAGTCGTTCGTCGATTCGGCGGGGCGGGCCGAGGCGATCTGGTATCCGTTCACGGAACGTCCGTGGATGAAGGTGTGGTCGCTCGCACCGGAGAAGCCGGCCACCTCGCGGGAGGTCACCGGGCCGTACAACTACCCGTTCTCCGACAACGTGCCCGAACCGATCACCGACCTGCTGGGGCACATCACGGCCGGGAACACTTCGATCGCACCGGCTTTCGGTCAGACCTATTACGGCGTGACCGTGGCCGGTCTCGCAGCGACGGGATCGTCCGACATCTGGGGCTGGTCGAAGGATCTGCAGTTCTACATCAAGGCGACCACCCTGCGACTGACCGAGGGTGGCGGTGCGGTGCTCACGAACCGCGCCAACATCGCCAACGTGATCCACGACTTCGCGCACTGGTTCTCCGAGCGCATCGAGCACTACCGCAGCCTGGGACAGTTCCCTCTCAACGGTCCGGTCGAAATCCGGTGCTGCGGACTGGATCGGCCGGAGGACGTCCTCGTCCCGTCGGCGGGACCGCCGACGATCGCGTCGACCCGCCCGCGTCCCGACCACCCGGAATGGGACACCGCCATCTGGCTCAACGTTCTCGGTGTCCCGGGAACTCCCGGCATGTTCGCCTTCTACCGGGAGATGGAGCAGTGGATGCGGCAGCGGTACAACGGAAGCGACTCGACCTTCCGGCCGGAATGGTCGAAGGGCTGGGCGTTCGGTCCCGACCTGCCGTACACCGACGAGCAGATCCTGACGCAGGGCCTGCCCGACACCTACCGGGAAGGTGTTCCCTCGGACGAGAACTGGGATTCGGCTCGCGCGGGCTACAACCGTCTCGATCCGCATCGGGGCTTCAGCAACACCTTCATCGACACCCTGCTCCCCTGATCTCCCACGGGCGTCCTCGCTCACCACGGGCACAGCGCAGTCCTTTGCTAGGGTTCGCACCATGCGGAACGTGCGAAGGTGGATCGGTGCTGCTGCTGTGCCCGTGCTGGTTCTCGCGGGAGGTGTGACACTCGCGGGAACCGCGGTGGCCCTTCCCGACACGGGTTCGGTCGCCGTGTCGAACGGCACCGACGCCCCGGTGACCTTCGAGGCCGACGGCACCACCTTCCACGGCAGCCTCCGCAACCCGGACGGAGCCGCGGTGGCCGCCGCACTGCTGCTCCCGGGCAGCGGCACCACCGATCGCAACGGCAACCAGCCCGGCTGGGCGGCCGACACCCTGGTGCGCACCGCGGACGCACTCGCCGCCCACGGCATCGCGAGCCTGCGCTTCGACAAGATCGGGGCCGGTGAGACGGGCCTCGGGTCCTACACGGTCGAGACCATCGGCGAGTACGGCTTCACCGAGCAGGTCGACCACGCCGAAGCCGCGGTGCGTCTGCTCGCTGAACACACCGGAGTCTCCCCCGAGGAGATCCTCGTCCTCGGACACAGCGAGGGTGCACTGACCGCGCTCGCACTCGCCGATCGCGGTATCGGAAGCGGCTTCGCACTTCTCGCTCCGCTGCCGATGCGCTACCTGGACCTGCTGACCGCCCAGCTGAATGCCGTGGTGGATTCCGGACAGCTCGGCCCCGACGGCGAGGCGGTCCGGGCCGACCTGCCGCGTGCCGTCGAGTCGCTGCGGACGACCGGGGCCTTCCCCACCGATCTGCACCCGATCCTCGCGCAGTTCGGCATGAACCCCGCGAACGCGAAGTTCCTCTTCGAGTCCGACCAGCTCGACCCGGTTGAGCTCGCCGCGGAGCTGGCGGCCGACACCCCGGTGCTGCTCACCTGTTCCGACAAGGACCTGAACATCAACTGCGCGCAGGTCGAGCCGCTGCGAAACGCCCTCGCCCACACCGACCTGCAGTTCGAGCACTTCACCACCGCCAACCACAGTCTCGAGGAACTCGGCCCGCTGCAGCCCGGCCCGGCCGACCAGGTGGCGCTGCTGCCCACCTCGTTCGAGTTCTCGGCGGCGATCGACAGTTGGGCGGCCGCACGCGGTCGCTGACTGTCGTGTTGTAGGTGATTGTCGTGGTGTAACTCGGGTATCCCGGGCACATGACAGCACTGCACGCCGTGGCCCTGAACTGCACGCTCAAGCCGTCCCCCGCCGAGTCCAGCACCGACAAGATGGTGGCGCACGGGTTCGACGCACTATCGAAGCACGACGTCAGCGTCGAAACCGTCCGGGTCGTCGACTTCGACGTCAAGCCCGGTGTCGAAGCCGACATGGGCGATGGGGATCAATGGCCGGAGATCGTCGAGCGCATCGTCTCGGCCGACATCCTGCTCGTCGCCACACCGACCTGGGTGGGACACATGTCGAGCGTCGCCCAGCGCGTCCTCGAGCGGCTCGATGCCGAACTGTCGAACACCGACGACGAGAACCGTCCACGCATGGTGGGCAAGGTCGGGATCGCCGCAGTCGTCGGCAACGAGGACGGTGCGCACAAGATCGTCGCCGACCTGTTCCAGAGCCTCAACGACATCGGTTTCTCGATCCCTGCGCAGGGCTCGACCTACTGGAACGGCGAGGCGATGTCGGGGACCGACTTCAAGGATCTCGACGAGATCCCCGAAGCGGTGCGCTCGACCACCGAATCCGTCGCCCGCAACGCCGTGCACCTGGCGACGCTGTTGCGTCAGCGCCAGTACGCGCCCTACCCGGGATGAACCCACCCGCCGGCCGGACGCCGACGGTCAGCGACTGACGGCCTTCTGGTACCTGCGGATCGCGAACGGCACGAACACGATCAGCATCAACGCTGTCCACATCAGCGACGCGAGGACCGGATTCTGCAGGGGCCACACGTCGGGGGGCGGCACCATGGGATTGGTGTTGCCGAACAGTTCGCGGACCGCCTGCGTGACGGCCGAGATGGGATTCCATTCGGCGATGACGCGCAGCACCGTCGGCATCGACGACGGGTCGACGAACGTGTTTGCGATGAACGACAGCGGGAAGATCACCATGAAGCTCGCGTTGTTGAAGACCTCGGGTGTGCGGATCCACATGCCGATCACGGCCATCACCCACGACAGGGCGTAGGCGAACAACAACAGCAACAGGTAGCCGGCGAGCGCCTCACCGACCGAGGTGTTGATCCGCCACCCCACGAGAAGACCGGTCAACGACATCACCACGAGGCTGAGCACATTGATCAGCACGTCGGTGCTGGTGCGTCCGATGAGCACCGCGGACGGGGCCATCGGCAGCGACCGGAACCGGTCGATGATGCCCTTCTGCAGGTCTTCGACCATCCCGAGGCCCGTCCAGGTGGATCCGAAGATGACCGTCTGGGTGAAGATGCCTGCGATGAGGAACTCCCGGTACGAGACGCCGGGAACGTCGATCGCGCTGCCGAAGACGTATGCGAAGAGCAGCACGAACATGATCGGCGACAGCGTCGTGAAGACCAGCAGATCCGGCACACGCTTGATCTTGATCATGTTGCGCTTGGCAATGGTCAGGCCGTCGGATGCGACCATCTCGAGTGTGTTCACGACACCGCCTCCTCGACCTTCTCGTCCGTGCCGCGACCGGTGAGCGTGAGGAACACGTCGTCGAGGGTCGGTTTCCGCAGTGCGACGTCGGAGACCCGGATGCCCGCGGCCGACAGCTTCCCGAGCGCCATCACGAGCCCGTCGGTTCCGCCGCCCGAGTCGCCGCTGACCGGCACGGTGATGCGGCCGGTACTGCGCTCGACCCTGACCTCCCCGGACGCCACCGATTCGAGCTCGCGAACCGCGCGGTCGCGCTGATCGGTGTCGGTCACGGCGAGTTCGATGCGTTCGCCACCGACGCGGCTCTTGAGCTCGTCGGCCGTGCCGCGGGCGATGACCGTGCCCCGATCGATCACGACGATGTCGTCGGCGAGGCGTTCGGCCTCGTCCATGTACTGCGTCGTCAGCAGCAGCGTCGTGCCGCGTTGCACGAGGGTGTCGATGACGTCCCACAACCCGAGGCGGGCCCGCGGATCGAGACCCGTCGTGGGTTCGTCGAGGAACAGCACCGGAGGATCGGCGACGAGCGCACCGGCGAGGTCGAGGCGGCGTCGCATACCGCCCGAATAACCCTTGACCGGGCGATCGCCCGCTTCTTCGAGATCGAACTGTTCGAGCAACTCGCGTGCCCGGAGGCGACTGCGTTTGGCGCCGAGGTGGTACAGCCGGCCGACCATCTCGAGGTTCTCGAAGCCTGTGAGATATTCGTCGACCGCCGCGTACTGCCCCGATGCTCCGATCCTGGAGCGGAGCTTTCGCGCCTCGGTGAGGACGTCGTATCCCGCCACTTCGGCGCGACCGGCATCGGGGACGAGCAGTGTCGTCAACACCCGCACCGTGGTGGTCTTTCCGGCCCCATTGGGCCCGAGCAGCGCGGTGACCGTCCCCTCCGGCACTCGCAGATCTACCCCGTCGAGCGCTCTGAGCTGCCCGTATGTCTTGATCAGTCCTTCTGCAACTATGGCGTCGGCCATCAGTTTCTCCCCTGACTGTGGTGGTGAGCACAGTGTGCACGAAGAGACCGACACGGTTCGACGGGTTTTCTCATCGCTCCGCCGGGAGGATCGCTCAGCCCGTCACCCGGGCGGCGTTGCCGGCGTCGATCGGCAGCACGGTGCCGGAGATGTGTGCGGACGCCTCGTCGGCGAAGAACAGAACCGCACGGGTGACCTCGGCCGGGTCGAGCCACGGCACCGGTTGTGCGTGCAGGGAGGTGAACACCGGAGCGACATCGTCGGCGGTCGGATGTTCGAGGTCGGGCCGCAGCATCCCGTAGAGCGCGTCGTTGTGGATCATCGGCGTGGAGATGTTGCCCGGGGCGACGGCGTTGACGGTGATGCCGTTCTGCGCGAGGTCCAGGGCGGCGCTCTTCGTCAGGCCGATCACGCCCCACTTCGACGCCGCATACGCGGCCATGTTGGTGTTGCCCGCTCGGCCGAGCATCGACGACACCGTGACGATACGACCGTAGCCGCGTTCGATCATCCCCGGCGTGACCGCGGCGACGGTGTTGAACACCCCGGTGAGATTGGACGCGATCGCTTCGTCCCACATCTCCTGCGGCATGCGGTACACCGGTGCCGCGACCGACACCCCGGCATTGGCGACCGCGATGTCGATCCGCCCGAGTTCGGCGTGGGCACGAGCCACCAGCGCGTCCATCGCCGGACGGTCGGCGGTGTCGAGTGTCGCAGAGACGGCGCGGCGACCGGTCGCCTCGACGAGTTGCACCGTCTCCGCGAGGTCCTCCTCGGTCGCCAGCGGATATCCCACCACCGGTGAGTCGGAACACCGGTCGCAGACGACCACGTCGGCGCCTGCCTCGGCGAATGCGACGGCGTGCGAGCGTCCTTGGCCCCGCGCCGCTCCCGTCACGAATGCGACCTTACCCTCGAAACCCATCATGACGTCCTTCCGTCGGCGCGTGATCACCTCCCTTGTACCGCGCCGAGCGAAAGGACAGATGGGTGATTCCCGGACAGCGGACATGCCCGGGGAGCAGGCACGAATCAGACGGGGATCAGAGCCCGGTCCGGGCCTTCACCCGTCCCTGTTCGATGGCGTCGTGCAGCGCCTGCAGGTCGCGTTCGTTGCGGTCCGCGTAGGCCACCGCGAACGACGAGACCGCCTCGTCGAACTCCTCGTCCGTGCCGAGATAGGCCGCCAGTGCGATCCGGTCGCCGGCCCGCGCATGGGCGAAGGCGAGGACTCGGCCGCAGAGTCGGCCGTAGAGCTTCAGGCCCTTGGGCACCATCTCCTCGATCACCGCCGAACCCTTGCCGTCGCGGAGCTGACGGATATAGAAATCCCGGTTCACCCCGTCGGCCCCGGCGCCCTGCTGCCAGCCGAGGAAGATGTCGCTCGCCGACTGCATCAGCCGCTGACCGTTGACGACCCGTTCGCCCTCGTTCCGGAAGGTCGGACCGTCGACGTAGTACGACAGCACCGAACGCTGGGCCTCCTTCGCCTGCAGGAACAACGGATCGTCGTCGTCCGCACCGCGCAGCAGGAGGATCCACGCCCGCGTGCCGACACTGCCCACTCCGACGACCTTCCGCGCGGCCTGGACCAGTTCGAACTGTTCGAGGAGGACTCGGCGGTCCCACTGTAGTGTCGCCCGGTACGAACGGACACGGCCGTACAACTCGTCGTAGATCGCCTCGGCGTCGAGGTCGGCGAAGACCTCTTCGACGGGCACGATGAGCGGCGGATCGCTGATGATCCGGCGGTGACCGTCGATGATGGTGGTCAGCTTCTCCAGTGCCTGGAGGCTGTCGCGGCGCGAGGCCTTGTCGAGCGCTTTCCGCGTGCGTTTCTCCATCTTCGCATCCAGCAGGCCACCCAACCCCGCTATCTCGATCGTGGGATCGAGGTGGGAGTACCGCACGGCCAGATTTCCGAGTTGCGCTTGCCTACAGATCGTCTCGCGGTACTCTGCGGCACATGCCCGGGTGATCTTCCGGCGTTCCTTCGCGGTGAACCCGTTGTCGCGACCGGCGATCTCGAGGCTTGCGACCAGGCGCTTGACGTCCCATTCGAACGGCCCCGGATAGGTTTCGTCGAAGTCGTTGACGTCGAAGGCCGTTCTCCGTTCCGGAGTCGCGAACAGGCCGAAATTGCTCGCGTGGGCGTCGCCGCACAGCTGTGTGTGCAGACCACTGTCGGATGTGCGCGACAGATCGTCGGCCATCACCAGTGCAGCACCGCGGAAGAACGCGAACGCCGACGTCGCCATGCGGCCGTACCGGACCGGAACGAGCTGGGGGACGCGCGACTGCGCCTGACTCTCGAGCAGCGCGATCGGATCCCGGGACGACTCCCCGAGATCGGCCAGCGACTCGACGGGAGTGCCCCTCCGAGCGGCGAGACCGTTCTGGACCCGCTGTTCGCGCGTCGGATGCACGACATGTCCGTCCGTGGCCGACATGGGTCCTCCCGCGGGGATACCACCGGAGTGTGGGCCTTCATAGTAGGCAGGCCTGCGGTCCCCTGGGAGGGAAACGGCGTCAGGACCGCGACAGCACCAGCCCTGAGGTCGGAACTCCTGTTCCTGCCGTGACCAGGACGTGGTCGACGTCGTCGACCTGGTTGACGGCCGTGCCGCGGATCTGCCGTACGCCCTCCGCGATGCCGTTCATGCCGTGGATGTAGGCCTCGCCCAGCTGACCGCCGTGCGTGTTGATCGGTAGCCGTCCGCCCACCTGGATGCCGTCGGCGACGAAGTCCTTGGCCTCACCGCGGCCGCAGAAACCGAGTTCTTCGAGCTGCATGAGCACGTACGGGGTGAAGTGGTCGTAGAGCACGGCCGTGGCGATGTCCTGCGGCCCGATGCCCGCCTGCTCCCACAACTGGTCGCCGACGATGCCCATCTCCGGCAGGCCTGTGAGCCCGTCCCGGTAGTAGCTGGTCATGATGTACTGATCGGGTCCGCTCCCCTGCGCCGCGGCCGCGATCATCGCTGGGGTCTGCTTCAGGTCCTTCGCCCGCGCGGCGCTGGTGACGACGATCGCGACGCCGCCGTCCGATTCCTGGCAGCAGTCGAGCAGGTGCAGCGGCTCGGCGATCCACCGCGAGTTCTGGTGGTCCTCGAGCGTGATCGGCTTGCCGTGGAAGAACGCCTTCGGGTTCGTGGCGGCGTGCGCCCGATCCGCGACCGCCACGGCGCCGAAGTCGGCGCTCGTCGCACCGGAGACGTGCATGTAGCGTTGCGCGACCATCGCGACGAACGAGGCCGGTGTGCTCAGCCCGTGCGGGTAGGAGAACGCGTTGTCGGTTCCCGACGAATTCACCTGTGCGGCAAGGTCAATGTTGACCTGCCCGTACCGCGCGCCGGACCGCTCGTTGAACGCCCGGTACGCGACCACCACGTCGGCCACGCCGGTCGCGACGGCCATCGCCGCCTGCTGCACCGTCGCGCACGCCGCACCGCCGCCGTAGTGGATGCGGGAGAAGAACTTCAGGTGGGGAATGCCCACCGAACGGGCCACGGCCACTTCGGTGTTGGTGTCCATCGTGAACGAGACCAGACCGTCGACGTCGGCCGGGGTCAGTCCCGCGTCGTCGAGGGCGGCGCACACCGCTTCGGCCGCGAGGCGGAGTTCGCTGCGGCCGGAGTCCTTCGAGAAGTCGGTCGCGCCGATGCCGACGATCGCCGCTGCACCCGACAGGCCGCTCATGCGGTGCCTCCGATCACGACAGTGGCTGTGGCCGTGATGTGTTTGCCCAGACTGTTGGTGCCGGTGATGTCGACGGTGACCAGTCCGTCCTCGACGGACGCGACGGTACCCGAGAGGGTCAGGGTGTCGTAGGCGTACCAGGGCACACCCAGTCTCAGCGAGATCGACTTCACCACCGCGCGGGGGCCGGCCCAGTCGGTGACGTAGCGCTGCACGAGGCCGGTGTCGGTGAGGATGTTGACGAAGATGTCCTTCGATCCGCGCTGCTGTGCCTTGTCGCGGTCGTGGTGCACGTCCTGGAAGTCGCGTGTGGCCAGGGCCGTCGACACGATGAAGGTGGGATCGGCGTGGATCCCGAGGGAGGGCAGGCTCTCGCCCGTCGTGACGGTCGGGGTGCTCACACGTCCTCCTCGAGGGGCTTCCAGGCGTACAGCGTCCACGGCTGCCCGCCGGTCTCGTCGTCGCCGGGGAAGTCGAGGAAGGTGACCTCGACCGGCATCCCGATGCGTACCTGTCCAGGGTCGACGTCGCGGAGTTCACCGAGCATCCGGACACCCTCGTCGAGTTCGACGAGCGCGACGACGAAGGGCACCTGCCGCCCCGGCACCTTGGGCGCGTGGTGGACGACGAAGCTGAACACCGTTCCGCGACCGGAGGATACGACGTAGTCGGTGGTTTCCGACTTGTCGAGCCAGAGCGCCGGGACGGGTGGGTGCTGCAGGGTGCCGTCGGGGCGTTGCTGGATGCGCAGTTCGTGGGTGGCCACGCCGTCCCAGAAGAATTGCGTGTCGCGGGAGACGGACGGGCGGAGCATCCGCGTGGGGTCGAGATCGTCGCGTACCGCGGATGTGGGCCGGTCTTCCGACGTCTCCGCGCGCTCGTCCTTCGACGGCGGTGCGAACTTCAGGATGCGGAAGAGCATCTCGGCGACGACCTCGTCGCCGACCTTCCACAGGTTGCGGGTGGTGAAGAACCATCCCTCTCCGAGCCCGGTCCGCTTCGGGCCGACGACGTCCTCGAGGGTGGATTCGATCGTCACCTGCTCGCCGTGGCGCAGGTAGCGGTGGTAGATCTGGTCGCAGTTGGTGGCGACCACCGAGGTGTAGCCGGCGTCGTCGAGGATCTGCGTCATCCGGCCGAGCGGGTCGTCCTTCTCGCGTTCGGCGCCGAGGCCGCGCATCGTCCACACCTGCGCCATCGCGGGCGGGGCCACGAGACCACCGTGACCGGCTGCGATCGCCGCGGTCTCGTCGGTGTAGATCGGGTTGTCGTCGCCGATCGCCTCGAGCCAGTTGCGGATCATCGGCATGTTCACCGGATCGCGGCCGGGTCGCGGCGCGGACGGGCCGTCGCCGCGGACCTTCTCGGCCGCCTGCCGGATCTCCTCGGGGATCCTCCCCCGAGCATCTCGTGTCACCGAACCTTGTGTCACCGAATCTCGTGTCACCGAATCTCGTGTCACCGAATTCTCCTGCCTCACCGCGGGACCCGCGGCATGCCCAGACCGGCGGTGGCGATCAGTTCGCGCATCACCTCGTTGACGCCACCGCCGAAGGTGATGACGACATTGCGTTTGGCCATCATGTCGAGCCAGCGGAGCAGATCGGCGGTGTCGTCGTCGGCCGGATCGCCGAAGGCACCGACGATCTCCTCGGCGAGGCGCCCGACGCGCTGGATCCGCTCGGTGGCGAACACCTTGGTCGCCGAGGCATCGGCGATGTCGACGGCGTCGTTGCTGCTCGCCGCGACCTGCCAGTTGAGCAGTTCGTTGAGTCGCCAGGTCGCGTGGATCTCGCCGAGTGCGCGTCGCACCTCGGGGCGGTCCCGGAGTTCGTGGGCGCGGCCCCATTCGACGAGCCGGTCGTAGATGCCGGCGACGCGACCGGCCGGGCCGAGCATGACGCGTTCGTGGTTGAGTTGGGTGGTGATGAGCTTCCAGCCCTTGTTCTCCTCGCCGACGAGCATCTCGACGGGAACGCGTACGTCGCTGTAGTAGGTGGCGTTGACGTGGTGGGCACCGTCGCACGTGATGATCGGCGTCCAGCTGAAGCCGGGATCCTTGGTGTCGACGATGAGCACGGAGATGCCGCGGTGACGCGAGTCGGCGGGGCCGGTGCGGACGGCGAGCCAGATGTAGTCGGCGTCGTGCCCGGCGGTGGTGAAGATCTTCTGTCCGTTGACGATGTAGTGGTCGCCGTCGCGGACGGCGGTGGTGCGCAGGGCGGCGAGGTCGGTACCGGCCTCGGGTTCGGAGTAGCCGATGGCGAAGTGCACCTCGCCGGCGAGGATGGCGGGCAGGAACTTTCGCTTCTGTTCGTCGGTCCCGTAGACCTGCAGGGTCGGGCCGACGGTCTGCAGGGTGACGCTCGGCAACGGCACGTCGGCGCGGACGGCCTCGTTGGCGAAGATCTGCTGTTCCACGTCGCCGAAGCCGCGGCCGCCGAACTCGACGGGCCAGCCTACGCCGAGCCAACCGTCCTTGCCCATGCGACGCACGACCTCGCGATAGGTGGGGCCGTGCCGCTCCGTGCGCATGATCGCAGCCTCCTCGGGTGAGACGAGGCTGCTGAAGTAGCGCCGCAGTTCGGCTTGCAGTGCGCGCTGGTCGTCGGTCAGATCGATGAACACCGGGCCCCCACGAGGTCGAGTCGGTACGAGGCGCCGCCGAGCAACCGGGCGAGGTCCTTGGCGGTCGACGAGTACTTGTGCAGCGGATAGGTCTCGTCCACACCCACGCCGCCGTGCAGGTGGTGCAGCACCCGCATGGCCGGCGGCAGTTCGGCGGCGATCCAGTAGGCGGTGATGTCGAGATCGTCCGCGGCGTCGAGACCTTCGGCCAGGCGCCAGACCGACGACAGCGCCGCGACGTGCAGGGTGCGGGCGGTGACGTAGACGTCGGCGATCTGCTGTGCGACGGCCTGGAAGGTCGCGAGCGGCTTGCCGAACTGGTGCCGCTCGCTGACGTGCTTCGCCGTGAGTTCGGTTGCCCCGGAGAGCAGTCCGTCGGCGAAGGCCGCCACGGCGGCGAGCGCGATCCGGTGGAGCATCGCCACAGCGTCGGTGCCGGATTCGGCGAGCAGGACACCCACGGCGCCGTCGGCGCGCACCGAGAACTCGGGAGAGCCGGTCGAGGTGGGGCTCGAACGCAGGGTCATGCCCACGGCGTCGGGAGCCACCGCGACCACGCCTGCGTCGGTGGGCAGCAGCACCACGCGTGCCCGATCGGCGTAGGGCACGGCGACGAACGAACCGGTGACCGCGTGGCCCCCGTCGGTGGCAACCGCCGTGGCGGCCGGTTGCTCCGGGAAGGCGCGCCCCGGTTCGCCGAGCGCGGCCGTGAGCACGGCTCCTTCGGCGACGCCGGCGAGCAGGTCGTCCTGTTGCTGTTCGGAGGCGAGCGCGAGGATCGGCAGCACGCCCAGGCCGAGGGTGGCCAGGGCCGGGGTCTGCGCGGCTCCGCGTCCGATCTCGGTGAGCACGGTGGCGACCTCGCCGAGCCCGAGGCCCGCCCCGCCGAGACGCTCCGGCAGAGCGAGCGAGAGCAGGTCGGCGTCGGCCAGCGAGGCCCACAACGCGTCGTCGGTGAGGCCGCGTTTCAGGAGACCGGCCGCCACACCGGCGATTTCCTCCTGTGTCTCGTCACGTGCGAAGTCCACCGTCACCCACCTTCGAATAGAACGTGTTCTAGTTGTAGCACTCCCCGGCGCCCTGCGGAAGGACCGCTCAATCGCGCGGCAGGCCCAGGAGCCGCTCGGCCGCCATGGTGAGCAGGATCTGCTCGGTTCCACCGGCGATCGTCAGGCACCGGGTGTTGAGGAACTCCCGGGTGAGCGGACCTTCCACCCAGCCGGCCTCGCCCGCGAGATCCATGGCGAGCTCGGCGGTGTCCTGCCGCTGCCGCACGCCGATGAGCTTGCGGACGCTGGACGCGGCGCCCGGATCCTGCCCTTCGAGCTGCGCGAGGGTCGCCCGCAGATCGAGGAGCGAACCGACCGTCGCCTCCCCGATCTGCGTCGCGATGCGGTCCTCGGCGACGGGATCGCCAGGGGTCGACAGTTCGAGCAGTTCCTCGATGCGCGGCCCCAGCGACGATTTGCCCCCCATTGCGACGCGTTCGTTGGCGAGGGTCGTGCGGGCCAGCTTCCAGCCGTCGCCGAGATTGCCCACCACGCAGTCGTCCGGCACGAAGACCGAATCGAGGAAGACCTCGTTGAACAACGCGTCGCCGGTGATCTCGCGCAGCGGCGAGATCGTGATGCCCGCCGACTTCATATCGACGAGGAAGTAGGTGATGCCCTTGTGCTTGGGGACGTCGCGGTCGGTGCGGGCGAGACAGATCGCCCAGTCCGCCTGCTGTGCGAGCGAGGTCCACACCTTCTGCCCGCGCAGCACCCATCCGCCGTCGGCCTTCTCGGCACTCGTGCGCAGCGCCGCGAGGTCCGAGCCGGCGCCGGGTTCGGAGAACAGCTGACACCAGACCACATCGCCGCGCAGGGTGGGCATCACGAAACGCTCGATCTGCTCGAGTGTTCCGTGTGCGAGGACGGTCGGAATCGCCCACCAGCCGATCACGAGGTCGGGACGTTCGATGCCGGCGGCGGCGAGCTCCTCCTGGACGACGAGCTGTTCGGCGGCGCCGGCTCCGCGACCGTAGGGCGGCGGCCAGTGCGGCGCGAGCAGGCCCGATTCGGCGAGGGCGACACGGCGCTCGGATTCGGGTGCGGCGGCGATCTTCTCGACCTCCGCACGGATCCGCGCGCGTTTCTCCTCGTGATCGGACAGGTCGATACCGAGGTGACGGCGCGCGCCGTCGCGGACCAGGGTCGTCAGCCGCGAGCGCCACGCGGTGGAACCGCCGAGCACCTGGCGGGTGGCGACCGCACGGCGGAGATAGAAGTGTGCGTCGTGTTCCCATGTGAACCCGATGCCGCCGAGCACCTGGATCGCGTCCTTGGCGGTCTGCACCGCGGCATCGAGTGCGATCGCTGCGGCGGCCGCCGCCGCGATCGGCAGTTCGTCGGGCTGCGCGTCGACGGTGACCGCCGCATCCCAGGCCACGGCCCGGATCTTCTCGGTGCGGCAGAGCATTTCGGCGCAGATGTGTTTGACGGCCTGGAACGAACCGATCGGTTTTCCGAACTGTTCGCGGATCCTCGCGTACTCGACGGCGGTGGTCAGCGCCCAGCCGGCGAGACCGGCCAGCTCCGCGGCGGCGAGGCCGGCGGTCAGGTCGCGCACGAAGCCGGCCGGGACGGTCGCGACCCGATCGGCCGGGACCGTCGCGTCGTCGAGGCGGACGCGGGCCACCGCGCGGGAGGCGTCGATGGTCTCGAGCGGTTCGATGTGCAGACCCGGATCATCGGCCTCGACGAGCGCCCAGCTCTCGACGGCCGGATCACCTTCACCCGCGACACGGACGAGCACGGCGACCCCGGCTTCGGCACCCACGGCCGGTCCGGCCTCACCGCGCAGCAGGACTCCGTCCCCCGCCGGCTCCGCGGTCACGGCCGAGTCGAGAGCGAGCGCGGTGGGGACCTCACCCTCGGCGAGCCGTTCCGTCGTCTTGGCGACGGTCTCACCGGCACGGCCGAACACGAGGGCGGCCACGACGGTGGTCAGGATCGGGCCCGGTGCGAGTTCGTAGGCGGCCTGCTCGAGCATGACGGCCAGGTCCACGGTGGTCGCGCCGAGGCCGCCCGCCTCCTCCGGGACGGCGACGCCGAAGACTCCGAGTTCTGCGAGGGAGGACCAGCCGTCGCGCCACGTCGCGTCGCTTGCGCGACGTATCGTCGACATGGGGTCTACGGCACGTGACCAGGCCTGGACAGATGCCTGAACGGCCCGCTGCTCCTCGGTCGTGGCGATACTCACAGCGGTTTCCGCCCTTCCGAATGACATCATTGCTAGAACGTGTTCTAATATGGCACCGATTCAGAGTCAAGGCGTGAGGAAACGAATCTATGGCCACCCCGTCCCGCTCCCGTGCCAACGGACACGGAACTCTGACCGCCCTCACCGAGGACGATCTCAGTTCCAATGCCCAGAAGGAACGGCGCAAGCGGATTCTCGACGCCACCCTGGCGCTCGCGTCGAAGGGTGGTTACGAGGCCGTGCAGATGCGGGCGGTGGCAGAACGCGCGGACGTCGCGGTCGGCACCCTCTACCGATACTTCCCGTCCAAGGTCCACCTGCTGGTCTCCGCCCTCGGCCGTGAATTCGCCCGCATCGAAGGCAAGGGCCGGATCCCACCCGGCCACAGCCCCCTCGAGCGCATGCACCTCATCCTGGGCCTGATCACCAAGGCCATGCAGCGCGATCCCCTGCTCACCGAGGCCATGACACGGGCGTTCATGTTCGCCGACGCTTCCGCCGCCGCCGAGGTCGACCAGGTGGGCACCCTCATGGACCGACTGTTCGCACGGGCCATGAACGACGGCGAGCCCACCGAGGAAGAACTCGCCATCGCACGCGTCATCAGCGACGTGTGGCTGTCGAATCTCGTCGCCTGGCTCACGCGCCGTTCGTCGGCCACCGATGTCGCCCGCCGGCTCGAACTGACGGTGGAGCTGCTGCTCGGCGACGGCTCGCGCGTGCCGAAGACGGTCGCGTCGGAAGCCTGACGGCGCTCGCGTCCGAAGCCCCGCGGCGCTCGCGCCGGAAGCCCGACGTCCGATCCGCCGCTTCCTGTAACCGGAAACACGTGGTCGCAATACCCAGCGGGTCGGATTCGTGCCCCACTCTGACCTAACGTGGAGCAGGTGAGTGCCCACGATCTTCCGATTGACCTTCGACGTGCTCTGGTGGCTGTCGCGCGGACGCCCCGCCTGCTCGTGGCGACCGACTACGACGGCACCATCTCCCCCATCGTGAGCGATCCCGAGAAGGCCTACCCGCACGACGATGCGGTGCGGGCGCTGCGGGGCCTCGCCGCTCTGCCGTCGACGGCCGCTGCCGTCATCTCGGGACGCGCTCTCAAGGATCTCGCCGCCCTGTCGCGCCTGCCGGTCGAGGTCAAACTCGTCGGCAGCCACGGCTCCGAGTTCGACATCGGATTCGTCCACGAGATCGATCCCGACGCGAGGGACCTCCTCGCCACGATCGTCGAGGGACTGCACTCGGTGGCATCCCGGTTCGACGGCGTGCAGGTGGAGGCCAAGCCCGCGAGCGCCGCGCTGCACGTGCGCACCGCCTCCCCCGCCGATGCCGAGCAGGCCCTCGATCTCGTGCGCAGCGGCCTCGCGCTCCGGCCCGGTGTGCAGGTCACCGAGGGCAAGGCAGTCATCGAGTTGTCCGTGGTGCCCACCGACAAGGGCAAGGCGCTCGACGTCATCCGCCACCAGGAAGCCGCCAGCGCGGCGGTCTTCTTCGGCGACGACGTGACCGACGAGAAGGCCTTCCGTTCGCTGCAGGGCCCGGACGTCGGGGTGAAGATCGGCGACGGCGACACCGCCGCCGAGTACCGCGTCCGCACCAGCGAAGAGGTCATCGCCGCACTCGCGTTCCTGCTCGAGGAACGTCGCACCTGGTTGTCCGGCGCCCACGTCGCGCCGATCGAACGCCTGACCATGCTCGCGAGCCCCCGCTCGAAGGCACTCGTCACCCCCGACGGCACGATCACCTGGCTGTGCCACCCCGAACCCGATTCCGCGGCGGTGTTCGCCCATCTCCTCGGCGGTGACGCAGCCGGTCACTTCACCATCGGCCCGACCCGCCAGGCACTGCCGCTCAGCCAGCGCTACGTCGACTCGACGATGACGGTGGTGACCCGGTGGGCGTCGCTCGCGGTGATCGACTACCTCCCGCACGACGTCGAGGCCGGCCGTACCGACCTCACGCGCGTGATCACCGGGCGCGCGAGCGCGGTGGTGACCTTCGCCCCGCGACCGGAGTTCGGACAGGGACAGGTCACCCTCGAGGTCGAGGACGACGGCATCCGCGTCATGGGCTTCAACGAGCCCTACGTCCTGCGCTCCCCCGGCGTGCGGTGGGACATCACCACGGACGGCGTGCACCAGACGGCCCACGCCGTGGTCAACCCCACCGAGAACGACATCATCCTCGAACTCCGCTGCGGCACCGACGATCTCGATGAGCACCCGGTGCCGGAGGTCGAGCGTCGGGCACAGTCCGAGGCCTACTGGCACACGTGGGCGTCCCAGCTCGAGCTGCCGCCGCTCAAGCCCGATCTCATGAAGCGTTCGGCGCTCACCCTGCGGGGGCTGGTCCACGGTCCGACGGGCTCGATCCTCGCCGCGGCGACCACCTCGCTCCCCGAGGAGATCGGCGGTGTCCGCAACTGGGACTACCGCTACTGCTGGCTGCGCGACGCCGCGCTCACGGCGCAGGCGCTCGTGCGGGTCGGATCCCTCGAGGAGGCCGAGAACTATCTCGACTGGGTCCACCGCGTCCTCGAGACCGTGCCGGGCCCCGAACGTCTGCACCCGCTGTACACGCTCGCCGGCGGACCGCTGCCGCCCGAGGCCGTGATCGACTCGCTTCCCGGATACGCCGGTTCGCGGCCCGTGCGGGTCGGCAACGCGGCGAACCAGCAGGTGCAACTCGACGTCTTCGGCCCGATCGTCGACCTGATCGCCGACCTCGCGCACAGCCGCGAGTCGCGCGGCGTGTCCCACGACCGTGCCCTCACCGACCGGGACTGGGAACTCGTCTGCTCGATGGTCACCGCGGTCGAACGGCGCTGGTTCGAACCGGACCACGGCATCTGGGAGATCCGCCACGCACCCCGCCACCATGTGTACTCGAAGGTCATGGGGTGGCTGACCGTCGACCGGGCACTGACGCTCGCCGAGAAGTTCGGCCGGACCGCCGGCGAGGGCTGGGCGGCGCTGCGCGACGAGATCGCCGAGGAGGTCACCGAGAAGGGCTGGAACGACGAGGTCCAGTCGTTCACCTCGGCCTACGACGGCACCGATCTCGACGCGGCCACCCTGTTCATCGGCCTCACCGGACTCGTCGACCCGCAGGACGAGCGGTTCCGGGCGACCGTGCAGGCCACCGAACGGGAGTTGCGCAGCGGCGCGACCGTCTACCGCTATCACAGCGACGACGGCCTGCCGGGCGCCGAAGGCGGCTTCCACCTGTGCGCGGCGTGGCTGGTCGCGGCCTACCTGCTGGTCGGGCAGCGCAACGACGCCGAGGCGCTGTTCGCGCAGCTGGTCGCGGCGGCCGGACCGACCGGGCTGCTCAGCGAGGAGTACGACCCCGTCGCGGAGCGTGCGCTGGGCAACCACCCGCAGGCGTACAGTCACATCGGTCTGCTGCGCTGCGCCCAGCTGCTGTCGGGCGCGAAGGCCACGGGCGACCGGCAGCACTGAGCTACGAGCGGGGCCGCTCGGTCACTCGGCGTACCACTCGCTCTCGACCCGACCCGAGGTGGCACCGAACCACAGCTGGGTCCCCAGGGTCTCGAGCGCGGGCACACCGGAGTGCGAGGGGGCGGCGAGGAGCAGTTCGCCTGCGCGCCGCCCCTTGTCCTTCTGCGGTTGCCTCACGGTCGTGAGGCCTTCGCGGATCGCTTCGTCGATGCCGTCGAAGCCGGTGATCGACAGGTGGCCGGGCACGTCGAGACCCATCTGATTGGCCCAGGCGAGAGCGCCGAGCGCGAGCACGTCGGTGGTGCACACGAGCGCGGTGATCCGCGGGTTCATGCGCATGATCTGCGCCGCGGCGGACAGGCCGTCCTCCGCGGTGTGGGTGTAGCGCTCGACGACGGTGAGCGATTCGGGGGCCAGCCCTGCGGCGCTCATGGCGTCCTGGACGCCGCGGATGCGTTCGCGCTGCACGTGGAAGGCGCCGGATTCGAGGGTCGACAGGTCGACGACCCCGTCGTGCCGTTCGCGGCCGAGGCGCATCGACAACATGCCGATCTGGCGGTGGCCGAGTTCGATGAGGTGGGCGGCGAGATCGCGCATCGCCCGCCGGTCGTCGATGCCCACCACCGGGGTGCTCTCGAGCCCGCGCGGCTGGTCGCACGCGACGATCGGGAGGTGCCGTTCGAGCACGGCAGCGAGATAGGGGTCCTCGGCGGGGACCGAGTAGACGACGAAGCCGTCGACGGACGAGCGGTGCACGACCTGTGCGGCCTCGTCGTCGGTCCGGCCCGGTCCGGCGGGGATGAGCAGTAGTCCCTGTCCGGCCGCTTCGCAGGCCTCGGACAGTCCCGACAGGAAACTCATGGCGGCGGGATCCCGGAAGGAATAGCTCAACGCTTCGGTGAGCAGGACCCCCACCGCTCCTGCCTTGCGGGTGCGCAGCGACCGCGCCATCGGATCCGGGCCGGCATATCCGCGTCGTTTGGCGACTTCGAGGACACGTTCGCGTAGCTCGGCGGACAACTGGTCGGGGCGGTTGTACGCGTTCGAGACCGTGGTGCGGGAGATCTTCAACTCGGCGGCAATCGACGCCAGGGTCGCCTGTCGGCGCGGCTGACGAGACCTGGACATGAGAGGACCGTAGTCCTGTGTCCATGGTCACGACCACCCAGGGATGGTAGGAGGGCTCGGTGTCGTCCGCTAAAGTGGAACGGTAACGGTTACCAATAACGTTTGGGTCGGTCGCTCGGTCGTTCCGGACCCCGTTCGTCGAAGACCGCCGATCCTCAGGAGAAGAACTGTGCGACTGTCCTCCCGCACGGCCCTCGCAGCCGCCGCCGTAGCCTGCGCGACCGCCCTCGCCGCGTGCGGCACCGATACCTCCGGCGCCGACGACGACGAGATCAGCGTCGTCGCCTCCACGAACGTGTGGGGGTCGATCGCGCAGGCGGTGGCCGGAGACCGCATCGAGGTCCGCTCGCTCATCACCGAACCGAACGCCGACCCGCACTCCTACGAGGCCAGCCCCCTCGACGCCGCGGCGATCTCCGACGCCTCGCTCGTCGTCTACAACGGCGGTGGCTACGACCAATTCGTCGACGACATCCTCGGCGCCACCGGGGACAAGCCTGCAGTCGTGGAGGCCTTCGCCCTGTTCGAATCCGGCGCGTACTCGGATCTGCACGCCGGACACGATCACGGCGACGAGGACGGCACCGACGACGCCATCGAGAGCGACTCGGAGACAACCGTTTCCGAGGACCACTCGCACGAGAGCGGTGAGGTGTCCGACGCCGGCGACGGGCACTCGCACGAGGGTCACGACCACGGCGGCATCAACGAGCACGTCTGGTACGACCTCGCGACCGCCGACGCCGTCGCGCACGCCGTCGCCGAGCAGCTCGCCGAACTCGACCCCGACGGCGCCGCCGTCTACGAGGCCAACGCCGCGGGCTTCCACGAGAACCTGCACTACGTCGCGGATGTTGTCGACAAGCTCGCCGACACACACGGCGACGCACCCGTCGCCCAGACCGAGACGATCGGCCACTACCTCGTCTCGGCCGCGACGCTCGACGACATCACTCCCCCGGACTTCACCAATGCCATCGAGAACGGCACCGATCCGTCCCCGGCGGCGATCGCGGCGACACGGCAGTTGTTGGTCGACAAGCAGGTTCGCGTCCTGATCTACAACCCGCAGACCGAGGACCGGATCAGCCGCGAGATGCGCACGGCAGCAGAGTCGTCGGGCGTCCCCGTGGTCGAGGTTTTCGAAACCCTGCCCGAAGGTGTCGACTACATTCAGTGGCAGGCCCGGACCGCCGAGACCCTCGCCGCCGCGCTCGAGACCGCCTCCTGACCATCCGATCGAGAACACGGACTCCGGTGACACCTCCTCCATCCGACCGCACGCCCACAGTCGAACTCCGCGATGCCCGGCTGGCATTCGGCGATCGGGTCCTCTGGGACGGACTCGACCTCGTCGTCGAACCCGGCGAGTTCCTGGCGGTGCTCGGACCGAACGGTGCCGGCAAGACATCGCTGCTCAAGGTGCTGCTCGGCCAGCTCCCGCTCACCTCCGGAACCGCGACCATCGCCGGGCAGGCCGTCCGGACCGGGAACTCGCACGTCGGATACGTGCCGCAGCAGAAGTCTCTCGACGAGGGCGTCCCGCTGCGGGGACGCGATCTCGTGGGCCTCGGCATGGACGGACATCGCTGGGGCACCGGCCTGCGCACGCGCCGGCGGCGCCGCGTCGCGGTCGACGACGCGATCGCTCAGGTCGGCGCAGAGACCTATGCCGGAGCCCCGATCGGCACGCTCTCCGGTGGTGAGCAGCAGCGGCTGCGTATCGCGCAGGCGCTCGTGGGAGATCCGCGCGTCCTCCTGTGCGACGAGCCGCTGCTCAGTCTCGATCTCGCCAACCAGCACCTGGTGTCGGCGCTCATCGACCGCCGCCGCCGCGACCACGACACCTCCGTCCTGTTCGTCACCCACGAGATCAATCCGATCCTGCCGCTGGTGGATCGCGTGCTGTACCTCGTCGACGGCCAGTTCCGCATCGGCACCCCCGCCGAGGTGATGACCTCGCAGGTGCTTTCCGAGCTCTACCGCACCGACGTCGAAGTGCTCGAGATGCGCGGCCGCCTGGTGGTCGTCGGCACCGGCGACGCCATCGACGCGCTCGGCAGCGCCGGCGGACTGCGCCCCGGGGAAGGCGTCCACCACGATCACGAGGATCACGAATGAGCAGCAAGTTCACCGACGCCCTCGGGCGGATGTTCGACGTGGAGACCACCGTCGAACTCCTGCAGTACGACTTCGTGCAGCAGGCGCTCGTCGCCGGTGCGATCCTCGGTCTGCTCGCCGGCGTGATCGGCCCGCTGATCATCAGCCGTCAGATGGCGTTCTCCGTCCACGGCACCTCCGAACTGTCGCTCACCGGTGCCGCGGCGGCGCTCATCATCGGGGTCTCCGTCGGGATCGGTGCGGTCGCGGGTGCCGTGATCGCCGCGATCCTCTTCGGGGTCCTGGGGACACGTGCCCGCGAACGCGACTCCGTCATCGGCGTGGTGATGGCCTTCGGACTCGGTCTCGCCGTCCTGCTGCTGTGGGCCTACGACGGACGCACCGGCGCCGCCTTCTCGCTGCTCACCGGTCAGATCGTGGCGCCCGGCGGTACCGGCATCGCCCTGCTCGCCGCGTGCGCTGCCGTCGTGATCCTCACGCTGCTGGTGATCTACCGTCCGCTATTGTTCGCCAGCACCGACCCGGAGGTCGCGGCTGCACGCGGCGTCCCGGTGCGCGCATTGTCGATCGTGTTCGCGGTGCTCGTCGGTGTCACCGCCGCACTCGGTGTGCAGATTGTCGGCGCGCTGCTGGTGATGGCACTGCTCATCCCCCCGGCCGCCGCGGCGGCCCGGGTGGTCAGCGGGCCGCTCGCCGCCACGGTGCTGTCTGTGGTCTTCGCGGAGATCTCGGCGGTCGGCGGCATCCTGCTCGCGCTGGCGCCGGGCGTGCCGGTCTCGGCGTTCATCACGACGATCGCGTTCGTCATCTACATGATCTGCCGCGTGATCGGCACCGCCCGCAACCGACGTGGTTCCGGGCGGGTCGCCGCAACTGCCTGATTCACGGCCCGTCGGGACGTGATCTTGACGCGCTCCTCGACGTCCGCCCAGTTTCCCGAGGTTGCTCCAGTAACGGGACGTCACAGACATCGGGGGTGGAGAGTGCAGCACGTCACGCGTCGTTCCTTCGCATCGACAACCCCGACAAGCGGTTCCTGTGGCACCGGTCGAACCCCGAGGTGTTCGGTCGTCACCTCGCCTTCGAGCCCTACACCGGTCTGGTCGAGGCGTGCGTCGGCGAGAACATGACGGCCCTGTGCGCCGCCGGTGTCGGCGGCGGGTCGCTCGTCTACCAGGGCATGACGCTGCAACCCGACGAAGCGGTGTTCAACGCCCACTTCCCGAACGAACTCGGCTGGGCGCGCATGGACCGCGTCCACTACCCGCGCGTCGCGCAGATGCTGCACCTGGCCGTGGCGCCCGACGAACTCGTCGACAGCCCCAACTACGCGACCTCGCGCATCTTCGCCAACCGTGCGCGGAAGGCCGGCTTCCCGATCGACAAGATCCCGATGCCGATCGACTGGGACTACGCGCTCGCCGAACTCCGCGACGAGATGGCCCCGGCTACACCGACGGTTCGGGTGCGATGGGTGTCAACAACGGCGGCAAGCACTCCGTCGACGTCACCTACATCGCGGAGGCCGAGGCGACCGGTCTGGTCACCGTCGCGACGCAACACGAGGTCACCGACATCCAGGCCTCCATTCCCGGCTTCTACGGGATCGACATGCGCAGCACCGTACTGGTGGGCTACGGCGTCAGTGAGGGTCGCGGGCACTTCGTCTACGACGCCGCTCGCGACGACGCCGGCCTGCGCTGGCCGCACGAAGGGGACGCGGTGCTGCAGACGGGTCACATCGACCCCACCGTGCGCCGCATCGCCGGCGAACGCGCCCTCGACGACATCGTCGTCCGCGACGTCGGAACGGTCTTCTGAGCGGGCATAGACTCGGGTCGTGACCCGCATCGACCTCAACAGCGACCTCGGCGAGAGCTACGGCCGGTGGCGTCTCGGCGACGACGAGACCATGCTCGACATCGTCACCAGCGCCAACGTGGCGTGCGGATTTCACGCCGGCGACCCGGCGACACTGCTGCATACGTGCCACGGCGCCGCGAAGCGCGCGGTAAGGATCGGTGCCCAGGTCGGCTACAACGACATCGGCGGTTTCGGCCGCCGCTTCATCGAGGTGCCGTCGGCGGATCTCACCGCCGAGATCATCTACCAGATCGGCGCGCTCGACGGTCTCGCCCGGGCGGCCGGTTCGTCGGCGAGCTACGTCAAACCCCACGGCGCGCTGTACAACGCGATCGTCCATCACCGCGAACAGGCCCGTGCGGTCGTGGATGCGGTACGCGCCTACGACGCCTCGCTGCCCGTCCTCGGACTGCCCGGCTCCGTCTTCCTCGAGGAGGCCGAACGGGCCGGACTGAAGGTGGTCGCCGAGGCGTTCGCCGACCGCGCCTACACCCCCGAGGGCACGCTCGTCTCCCGACGCGAACCCGGTGCGGTACTGCACGATCCGGAGGAGGTCGCCGAGCGGGTCCTGCGCATGGTCACCGAGGGGGTGGTCACCGCCGTCGACGGCAGCGACATACGCGTGAACGCGCAGTCGGTGTGCATCCACGGCGACTCCCCCGACGCCACGGCGATGGCCGTCGCCGTGCGCCGCCGCCTCGACGCCGAGAAGATCGACATCCGGGCGTTCGTGTGAACGCCCGACACCGCGAGGTCCACCGATGAAAATCCTTCGTGCCGGAGACAGCGCCCTGCTCGCCGAATTCGATTCCCTCGACGAGGTTCTCGCCCACTTCCGGGCACTCGACCGCGAGCGGCCGCGTGGCGTCGTCGATCTCGTGCCGGCGGCGCGGACACTGCTGGTGTGCTTCGATCCGTCGGAGACCGGCGCGCAGGTCGTGCACAAGTGGGTCACCACCCCCCCGCCGGTGTCCGGGGACGACGTCGACATCGAGGAGGTGACGCTCGAAGTCCGGTACGACGGCGTCGATCTCGAAGAGGTCGGCGAGTTGACCGGCCTCGGCGCGGACGGCGTGATCGCCGCCCACACCGGCAGCCTCTGGACGGTCGCCTTCGGCGGGTTCGCGCCCGGCTTCGCGTATCTCACCGGCGGGGATTCTCGATTGCACGTGCCGCGTCGCAGTTCACCGCGCACCTCCGTCCCGTCCGGCGCCGTGGGACTGGCGGGTGAGTTCTCGGGCGTCTACCCGCGGAAGTCGCCCGGAGGATGGCAACTCATCGGAACCTCCGATGCCCCGCTGTGGCAACCGGACCGGACTCCTGCGGCGCTGCTGCGACCGGGATGTGCGGTGCGCTTCGTCGCGATCTGAACCGTCCCCGGATCCACTGCGCCGCTGCGCTCAGATACCGAGCACGGCCTTCGCGACGAGGAAATAGATCACCAGGCCGGTCGCGTCGACGAAGGTCGTGATGAACGGATTGGAGAAGACCGCGGGGTCGGCGCGGATCGATTTGGCCACCAACGGCATCGCACCACCGACGGTGGCGGCGAGGGTGCAGATGCTCACCAGCGTCAGCCCGATCACCGCGCCCACCGACGAGTCGTAGACCAGGGACGTCAGGACGAACGCGACCGAGCCCAGCAGGACACCGAGGGACAGACCCACCCGGAGTTCGCGGGCGATCCCCCCGCCGATGTCGCGTGGCGTCACGTCGTCGAGCGCCAATGCGCGGGTGACCGTGGTGGCGGCCTGGTTTCCGGCGTTGCCTCCGGTGCCGATGATCAGCGGCACGAACAGCGCCAGGGTGACCACCTGATCGAGGGTCGACTCGAACACCTCGAGGACCTGGACCGTGAGGGTCGCGCCGAGTGCCAGGAAGAGCAACCACACCACCCGCGAGCGCACCAACTGCCCGACGGGTGTCGCGAGATAGGGCCGGCGCAGCGGCTCGGTACCGCCGATGCGCGCCTGGTCCTCGCTGTCGGCGGCTTCGAGGATCCGCAGGGCGTCGTCGACGGTCAGGATGCCCACCAACCTGGTCTCGCTGTCGACGACGATCAACGCCAGCAGTTTGAGTTCGGCGCAGCGGCGCGCGGACTCCTCGGCGTCGTCGGTCACGCGCGCCCAGTAGGGCTCGTTCATGATGTCGGCGAGCACCGTTCCCGGCGCCGCAGTCATCAGCTCGCGCAGACCGACCACCCCGACGAGCACACGACCGTCGTCCACCACCGGCAGCGTGTACACCGTCTCCGCGTCGTCGAGCCGACGACGCACGGCGTCCATCGCCTGCTCGACGGTCATGTCCTGCCGCAGCGACACGAAGGCCGGGCTCATCCGCCGGCCGATCGACCGCTGCGGATAGCCGAGGATCGTGGCGGTCACCTCGCGGTCGGCGGGCGGCAGGCCGCGCATGAGGGTCGACGCGACCGTCGCGGGCAGTTCGTCGAGCAGTTCCACCCGGTCGTCGGGTTCGAGGTCGGCGAAGATTGCGGCCACCTGATCGTCGCGCAACCCGCGGAGCAGTTCGCTCTGCATGCTCGGGTCGAGCTGTTCGAAGACGTCGATCGCCCGGTCCTTGGGCAGCAACCGGTAGAGCACTGCTCGATCCGTCCGACCGAGCCGTTCGAGCACGTCGACGACCTGTTCGACGCTCAGTTCCGCGACAGCGTCGTGCGCGGCCTGAAGGTCGTCGGCCTCGACGGCCTTCTCGATCAGTCGCGTCGTCGCCGCCCGGACGTCTGCTTCATCCATGATCGTCACCTCCTTCCTCATGATCTTCAACCTAACGCGATCGTTCGGCCGGAGTGCGGACGTGCGATCGAAGCCGGTGAGTGAGAATGAACATCGTGGCGTGGTTCGAGGTGCTCTCCGGCGGAATGCTCACGACGGTCCAGGATCGCGGACGTCCCGGTTACGGTTCCTCGGGCCTCACCCGGTCCGGTGCCGCCGACCGGCGCGCACACGACGCCGCGAACCGGCTCGTGGGGGACCAGCCGGACGCGGCGACACTCGAGGTGACCGGCGGCGGTCTCGCCGTCCGCAGCGTCGGCGAGACGATCGTGGCCGTGACCGGTGCCCGCGCCGACGTGACCGTGTGCGACCGGCCGGTCGGCGACTGGGCGCGCATCACCCTCCGCAACGACGACGTGCTGCGGATCGGCGTCTCGAACGAAGGCCTGCGGATTTACCTCGCGGTACGCGGCGGCATCGATGTGCCGGAGGTGCTCGGCAGCAGGTCCACCGACATCCTGTCGCACACCGGACCGTCACCGGTTCGCGCCGGCGACAGTCTGCTCGTCGGGGCGATGTCGGGCCCCCTGCCCGACGAGGAGCAGTTCCCACCACCGCCGCCGATGGACGACCCCGTGGAGATCCGGGTACGGCCCGGCCCGCGCGACGACTGGTTCACACCCGGATCACTGCGGGCACTGTTCCACGAGACCTGGACGGTGACATCGGAACTCGATCGGGTGGGCATCAGGTTCCACGGTCCGGGTCGCCTGCACCGTGCACGGCACGAGGAGATGCCCAGCGAGGGCATGGTTCCCGGGTCGCTGCAGATACCGCCGGACGGGCATCCGGTGCTGTTCCTCGTCGACCATCCCGTCACGGGCGGTTATCCGGTGGCCGCGGTGGCGGTCGCCGCCGATCTGCCGGTCGCGGCGCAACTGCGTCCCGGACAGCGGGTGCGGTTCGTGCCGGTACGGTGATCGCTGCTGGGTGACCGTCAGGCGCGTGACGGCACGGAGGTGTCGTCCTCGTCGGTCGGGTCGGTAGCCGTCACCCGACGTACGAAGGTGATCGCCTCGTCGAGTGCGTGTGTCGCGGGCGGAGAGATGCCGGGCAGGCTGAGATAGCCGTGCACGGTGTCGGGATAATCGGTCTCCGCGACGTCGCCGCCCTTGGCCCGCAATGCTTCGGCGTATCGAACGGCGTTGTCGCGCAACGGGTCGTGCCCGGCGATCTGGACGAGGGCCGGTACGACGGCACCGGCGAGCGTGCCGCGCAGGGGAGCCGCGGTCGGCGCATACGGATCGGCTCCGGCCAGATACAGGCGCACGAACGCCCGCATACCGCGGGAGGTGAGCACGGGAGCGTTCGCGAACTGCCGCTCCGACGGGAACTCCTCCTCCATCTCCGTCGCCGGATAGATCAGCACCTGACCGGCCGGCAGCGGACCACCCGAGCGGCCGGCCACGTCGGCGACGACCGCGGCGAGGTTGCCTCCGGCACTGTCACCGGCGACCACGACGCGGGACGGATCACCGTCGAGTTCCGCAGCGTGTGCGACGACCCACCGGAACGCCGCCCAGCAGTCCAGCACTGCTGCGGGATAGGGATGTTCGGGGGCGAGCCGGTAGTCCACCGACACCACGACGCTCGGGGTCCGCGCGGCGGTGTGGCTCGCCCACCACTCGTTCTGCTCCGGATTGCCGAGCACCCACCCGCCGCCGTGGAACAACAGCACGACCGGCAGCGGACCGCTCGTTCGCGCCGAGGGCCGATAGATCCGCAGACGGGTCCGGACCGGGGAGTCCTCGGGGGCGAGATCGTCGATCACCTCGTGCTCGAGATCGACCCATCGGTCCTCGATCCGCACGCCGGGATGCGTCCGGCCCGAGATCAGCCGTCCGACCGGGGACGACAGGAGCTTCGTGCGCGCAGCACGACGTGCCGGGATCTCGTCGACGGACGCGTCGGCAATGGACTTGTCGGCGAAGCGTTCGAGGAAGGCGAACACCTTCGTACGGAACGGCAGGGATGCGACCACGAGGACAGACTAGGCCCTCGCGACCGCAGCTCGGGCAGACTCGATCAGCCCCGACGCTGCCGCGCGATGTCCGCGAGCACCACGCCCGCCGCGACGGAGGCGTTGAGCGACTCGACGTCTCCGGCCATCGGGATGGAGAGAACGGCGTCGCAGGTCTCCCGCACCAGGCGCGAGAGTCCCTTGCCCTCCGACCCCACGACCACGACGACGGGATCGGTGCCGTCGAAATCGTCGAGGTTGGTGTCGCCACCGGCATCGAGACCGACGACGCGGACACCGCGGGACTGCCAGTCCTTGAGCGTGCGCGTGAGGTTGGTGGCACGCGCGACGGGCAGTCGCGCTGCGGCACCGGCGCTCGTGCGCCATGCCACGGCCGTCACCGACGCCGAACGGCGCTGCGGGATGACCACACCGTGGCCGCCGAAGGCCGCGACCGAACGGATCACCGCGCCGAGATTGCGCGGATCGGAGATGTTGTCGAGGGCCACGAGCAGCGGACGCTCGTGGTTCTCCGCGGCGCGGGCCAGCAGGTCGTCGGGGTGCGCGTAGCGGTACGGCGGCACCTGCAGGCCGATGCCCTGGTGCATCCCGTTCGACGACAGACGGTCGAGTTCGGAACGCGAGACCTCGAGGATCGAGATGCCCATCTCGGCCGAGCGCTGCACGGCTTCCTTGAGCCGCTCGTCGGCCTCGGCGCCGAGGGCGACGTACAGAGCGGTCGCGGGCACACCGGCACGTAGGCACTCGACGACCGGATTGCGGCCGAGCACCATCTCGGGCCCGTCCTCGGCCTTGCGACCGGCCGCGGGACGACGACCGCCACCGCGCGGGTCGGCGGCCTTGGCCGCGGCCCGGGCACGCCGTGCGGCGGGGGGGTAGGGCCGGTCCTCGGCCTTGGGGGTGGCGCCACGCGCTTCGAGCCCGCGTCGCCGCTGCCCGCCGGACCCGACGACCTGCCCCTTCTTCGTGCCGCCCTTACGAATAGCGCCGCGACGCTGGGAATTGCCTGCCATCACTGTCCTGCTTTCAGAGACCACTCGGGTCCGTTGGGCGTATCGGTCACTTCGACCCCCGCGGCTGTGAGGCGGTCCCGCACCTCGTCGGCCACCGCCCAGTTCTTCTCGGCCCGGGCGGTCGTGCGGCGTTCGAGATCCGCGCCGACCAGCACGTCGAGTGCCGCGAGTGCGGCCGACCCTGAATCGTCGGTGGAGCACCAGTGCTCGTCGAGCGGGTCGACACCGAGGATGCCGAGCATGCTCCGGACCTGCGAGGCGATCTGCACGGCCGTGTCGAGATCGCCGTTGTCGAGCGCCTTGTTGCCCTTGCTGCGCTTGCGGTGTATTTCCGCGAGCGCCTTGGGCACACCGAGATCGTCGTCGAGAGCCTCGGCGAAGGCCTCGGTCCACTCGCCCACGGGCACCTCGCCCGCGCGGTCGCGGGTCTTGAGCACGAACGACTCGAGTCCCCGGTACGCTGCGGCCGCTTCGGCGAGCGCGTCGTCGGAGTATTCGAGCATCGAACGGTAGTGGGCGCTGCCCAGGTAGTAGCGCAGTTCCTGTGGCCGGACGCGGGCGAGCACGTTGGGGATCGACAGCACGTTACCGAGCGACTTCGACATCTTCTCGCCGCCCATCGTCACCCAGCCGTTGTGCAACCAGTAGCGGGCGAAGCCGTCGCCGGCGGCGCGGGACTGCGCCATCTCGTTCTCGTGGTGCGGGAAGACGAGGTCCATGCCTCCGCAGTGGATGTCGAAGGTGCCGCCGAGATAGAAGCCGGCCATCGCGGAGCACTCGAGATGCCAGCCGGGGCGACCACGACCCCACGGGGTGGGCCAGGACGGCTCACCGGGCTTCTCGGCCTTCCACAGCGTGAAGTCGCGGGGGTCGCGCTTGCCGAGTCCGGCGCTCTCACCCTGGTGGACGTCCTCGATGCGGTGTCCGGAGAGGGCACCGTATTCGGGGTAGCTCAGCACGTCGAAGTAGACGTCGCCGTCGGCCGCGTAGGCGTGCCCGGCGTCGATGAGGCGCTGGATGAGTTCGACCATCTGCGTGATGTGGCCGGTCGCGCGAGGTTCCACCGAGGGAGGAAGCACACCGAGCGCATCGTAGGCGCGGTTGAAGGCCCGCTCGTAGGTCGCGGCCCACTCCCACCACGGCCGACCTGCCTCTGCCGCCTTGCGGAGGATCTTATCCTCGATGTCTGTGACATTTCTCACAAACAAGACATCGAGACTCTTGGTAGCGAGCCACCGGCGGAGCACGTCGAACGCAACGCCGCTGCGTACGTGCCCGATATGGGGTTCGCCTTGGACGGTGGCCCCACACAGGTACACCGAGGCCTGGCCGGGGACCAGCGGTTCGAAATCCCGCACGGCCCGCGATTCGGTGTCGTATAAGCGCAAGGTCACGACCGTCTATCCTACCGCTCGTCCTGCTGGGCCAGGACCAGTGCGGTCGCAACCGCCGCCACACCTTCTCCCCGGCCGGTGAGCCCGAGTCCGTCCGTGGTGGTCGCCGACACGGAGACCGGACCGCCGAGCGCCTCGGACAGCACCGCCTGTGCCTCCTCGCGCCGCGGCCCGATCTTCGGGCGGTTCCCGATCACCTGGACGGCGGCATTGCCCACCACCCAGCCGGCGTCGTCGAGCAGGCGACGTACCTCGCCGAGCATCGCGACACCGGAGGCGCCGGCCATCTCCGGTCGGCCCGTGCCGAAGACCGATCCGAGGTCGCCGAGACCGGCGGCCGAGAGCACCGCATCGCACAGCGCGTGCGCAGCGACGTCCCCGTCGGAGTGACCCGCGCACCCGTCGGCGTCCTCGAACAGCAGACCGGCCATCCAGCACGGCCGTCCGGCCTCCACGGGATGCACGTCCGTTCCGATGCCGACACGCACGATGCTCACATCTCCTTCTCGGTGCGGACGCCGGACGCGAGCACGGTCCGTGCCAGCACCAGGTCCAGTGGGGTGGTGATCTTGAAAGCGAGAGGGTCTCCCACGACGGTGGTGATCCGCTCCCCCAACCGCTCGACGAGTCCCGCGTCGTCGGTCGCGTCGGCGGCGTCGCGGTTGGCCCGCTCGAGCAATTCGACGTCGAATCCCTGCGGCGTCTGCACCGCGCGGAGGGTCGACCGGTCGGGAGTCCCGGTGACGACTCCGTCCTTGTCGACACTCTTGATGGTGTCGACGACGGGCAGGACGGGGATCACCGCTTCGCTGCCGGCCCGCAACGCGTCGACGACCCGGACGAACAGCTCGGCCGGGGTGAGCGCACGCGCGGCGTCGTGGACGAGCACGAACCGCGCGCCCGATGCCGCCGCAAGACCGGCGCGCACCGAGTCGGCGCGTTCGGCGCCACCCGCGACGACGGTGACCCGGTCGGCGAACGACTCGCCGACGAGCCGGTCCGCGGGCGTCGCAGCCAGTTCGGGCGGCGCGACGATCACCACTCGATCGATGACCGCTGAAGCAAGCATCGCCTCGACCGAGCGGTCGAGCATCGTGCGGCCGTCCAGTTCCACGAACGCCTTGGGCAGTGGTTCTCCCAGGCGAACACCGCGGCCGGCCGCCGGAAGGATTCCGACGACCGGCCCGTTGCGATCGCTCATGTGCAGTTTGCCGATGTCTCGCGCGTCAGGAAGCGGCGGCGAGAACCTCGTCGAGCATGGTCTCCGCCTTGACGTCGTCGGTGCCCTCGGCGAGCGCGAGCTCACCGACGAGGATCTGACGTGCCTTGGCGAGCATCCGCTTCTCACCTGCGGACAGGCCGCGGTCCTGCTCCCGGCGCCACAGGTCGCGCACAACTTCTGCGACCTTGTTGACATCGCCGGAGGCCAGCTTCTCGAGGTTGGCCTTGTACCGCCGTGACCAGTTGGTGGGTTCTTCCGTGTGGGGTGCGCGCAGCACCTGGAAAACCTTGTCGAGGCCTTCCTGCCCGACGACGTCGCGCACTCCGACGTACTCCGCGTTCTCTGCAGGTACCCGGACCGTCAGGTCGCCCTGCGCGACTTTCAGAACCAGATATTCCTTCTGCTCACCCTTGATGGTGCGTGTTTCGATTGCTTCGATCAGCGCCGCACCGTGGTGGGGGTATACGACGGTGTCTCCGACCTTGAAAATCATGTGTCCCGTGCCCCTTTCGATTCTCCCAGTTTAACACGTGACCACATCACCCTCCCGTCAACGATGCAGGTCAGGGGCACCGAGCACTGAGCGTAGGGCTTGACAGGCAGTTGCTTCCGTGTATCGGGTGACCTCCGACACACCCGTCCGTGGGCGCCTGTCGATCTCGTCTTCCGCGCGCGAATCCGCACGAGATCCGGCCCCGACGTACACAGCGCGCACGGGAACTACTACTCTGCCTAGTGGATTGCGAGCCTTACTCGAGTGGAGGAACCCGTGACTGCTCTCAAAGCGCCGACTCGCCGAGTCGTGACCGCTCTCGCCCTTGCCGCGGGAGCGGCGCTCACGATGTCCGCGTGCAGCGCCGGTCAGATCACCCAGACCTCGACCCAGGTCGCGGCCATCAACGGTTCCAACGTGGACGCCGGCAGCCTCGCGCTGCGCAACGTGCACGTGATCTACCCCAACTCCGAGGAGTACAGCATCGAGCCCGGCGGCACCGCCCAGCTCGGCTTCACGATCGTCAACCTCGACCCGTACGTGGGCGACAACCTCACCGGTATCTCCACCGATTTCGCGGCTTCGGTCACGGGCACTCCCATCGAGGTCCCTCCGCAGTCCTCCGTGGTCGCCGGCGTCTCCGAGGCGAACGCCGCCCTCGTCGAGGAGGTCGACGAGTCGCCGCGTCCGAACAGCACCGAGGAGACCCCCTCCCCGGCCCCGGCAGGCGTCGTCAACAACGTCGAGCTCGTGAACCTCTCCGAGGGTGTCCGCCCGGGCCTGACCATCCCCGTGACCTTCACGTTCGCCGAGGCCGGCGACGTAACCCTGTCCGTGCCGATCGACGCCGGCCCGGAGCTCCCCCGCGACGAGTCGGAGCTCTCGCCGATCGTGGGCGAAGCACACTAGGACTTCCTGCTGGAGGGCCCGGTCGAGCACAGCTCGGCCGGGCCCTCCTCGCATCCGCTCCGGTGTCGGTGCGACCGACTATCCTCCGGCCGTGGCAAAGACCAAGACCCTCTACCGCTGTTCCGACTGCTCGCACACCGTCGCGAAGTGGGTCGGGCGCTGTCCCGAATGCGGAACGTGGGGGTCGATGGACGAAGCACCCGTCCAACCGGTCGCGGTCGCCTCGCGGTCGGGTACCTCGCTCGCCCGCGCCGGTGCCGCCGCCGTGCTGCCGAGCACCCCGGCCACCCCGCTGTCGCAGATCGACGGCAAGGCCACCCACGCGAAGCCCACGGGCATCCCCGAGCTCGACCGCGTCCTCGGCGGCGGTGTCGTACCCGGTTCGGTCGTCCTGCTCGCCGGCGAACCCGGTGTCGGCAAGTCCACGCTGCTCCTCGAGGTGGTGCACCGCTGGGCGTTGCGCGGCGAAGCCGATCGCGCGCTCTACGTCACCGGCGAGGAGTCGGCCGGTCAGGTGCGCCTGCGCGCCGACCGCACCGGCGCCGTGCACGACCGGGTCTATCTTGCCGCCGAGAACGACCTCGCGACGATCTTCGGGCACGTGGAGCAGGTCAAGCCCACGCTGCTGGTCGTCGACTCCGTCCAGACGATGCTCGCCGCCGACGTCGACGGCGTGACCGGCGGTGTCACGCAGGTCCGCGCAGTCACCAGCGCCCTGACCTCCCTCGCGAAGTCCAGCGGCATCCCGGTGCTGCTCATCGGCCACGTCACCAAGGACGGCGCGGTCGCCGGTCCGCGTTCCCTCGAGCACCTCGTCGACGTGGTGCTGCACTTCGAAGGCGACAAGCACTCCACGCTGCGCATGGTGCGCGGGGTGAAGAACCGGTTCGGAGCCGCCGACGAGGTGGGCTGCTTCGAACTTGCCGAGGACGGGATCGTCGGCGTCAGCGACCCGTCGGGATTGTTCCTGCAGCACCGCGACGAGGCCGTGCCCGGCACTGCCGTCACGGTCACGATGGACGGCAAACGCCCGCTCCTCGGTGAGGTCCAGGCGCTCGTGGTGCCCACGCACAATCCTTCACCGCGACGCGCCGTGAGCGGTCTCGACTCGGCGCGGGTGGCGATGGTGCTCGCGGTGCTCGAGCGTCGCTGCGGGCTCGGCCGGCTCGGTAACTGCGACGTCTACGCCTCCACCGTCGGCGGTATGCGGATCACCGATCCGTCCGCCGACCTCGCACTCGCACTCGCCGTCGCCTCAGCCGTACGCGACCAGCCCGTCCCGGCCGGCACCGTGCTGCTCGGCGAGGTCGGTCTCGCCGGGGAGGTCCGTCGTGTCGTCGGTGCGGGTCGCCGACTCGCGGAGGCGAACCGGCTCGGCTTCGACCGCGGGGGGGTTCCGCGCGATGTCGAGGGGGTCCCGAAGGGCATGAAGAAGTTCGAGGTGTCCAACGTGGCGCAGGCACTGTCGACCCTCACACGCTGACCTGCGGACATGTCGGCAGCGCCGATCTGCCGAGGTGTCGGCGGCCGGTGCGAACATGTGTTCGTGTCCGATGCGACGGTGCTGCATGCCGATCTCGACGCGTTCTACGCGTCGGTGGAGCAGCGCGACGATCCGTGGCTGCGCGCCAAACCGATCGTCGTGGGCGGGGGCGTCGTACTCGCGGCGAGCTATGAGGCCAAGGCTCACGGCATCGTCACCGCGATGTCGGGCCGAGCCGCCCGCGCCCTGTGCCCGGGACTGATCTCGGTGCCTCCCCGCATGGAGGCCTATGCGCAGGCCTCGCGCGACGTCTTCGCGATCTTCGATCGCACCACACCGATCGTGGAGGGGATCTCCATCGACGAGGCGTTCCTCGACGTCTCCGGTCTCGGGCGCATCGCAGGCAGACCCGTCGACATCGCCGCACGCCTGCGCCGCACGGTCGCCGAGGAGGTGGGGCTGCCGATCACCGTCGGTGTCGCGCGCACCAAGTTCCTCGCCAAGGTCGCGAGCGGGGTGGCCAAGCCCGACGGACTGCTCCTCGTCCCTCCGCACGCCGAACTCGAGTTCCTCCATCCGTTGCCGGTGGAGCGGTTGTGGGGCGTCGGCAAGGTGACGGCGGCGAAGTTGCACGCGCACGGTCTGCGGACCGTGGCCGATGTCGCCGCCCACTCCGAGTCCGATCTCGTCTCGCTGCTCGGACGCACGGCGGGACGCCACCTGCACGCGCTCGCGATCGGTCACGATCCGCGTCCGGTCCGGCATCGGCGGCGCAGTTCGATGGGCGCGCAGCACGCGCTCGGCCGCGGACCCCACAGCCTCGAGTCGGTCGGCGAGACGCTGCAACTGCTCGTCGACCGCGTGGGCCGGCGGATGCGCCGGGCCGGACGCCTCGGCCGCACGGTGGTCCTGCGGATGCGCTTCGCCGACTACACCCGCGCGACACGCTCTCACACGCTGCCCGGGGCCACCGCACGCACCGATCTGCTGTCGGCGGCGGCGCACGACCTGCTCGAGCAGACCCGACCGCTCATCGCCGAGCGCGGTCTCACGCTCATCGGGATCGCGGTGACGAATCTCGTCGGTGAAGGCGTCGAGCAACTCGAGCTGCCGTTCGACGAGCCGGTCGAGGCCGCCGGGGACAGTACTGCAGACACGCGAACGCAGCACCGCGCCGTCGACCGGCATGCCCTCGATGCCGTCCTGGACGATCTGCACTCCCGCTACGGCGCGGGCGCGGTCACTTCCGCGGCGTTGCTCGGACGCGACCACCGGCCGGGTGTTCCGCTGCTCCCCGACGGACCGGAGACCTGAACGCGAAAACCCGGAGGGCGGAAATGTCAGACGGCGGAGATGTCGTGTTCACTCTGCGGGATGCCGTCGGCGTAGTCGCGGCCCTTCGCGAAGTGCTCGTGCCCGACGACGACGAACAACCCGACCGACGACGCCACCACGACGTCCGGATCGGCCGGCGGACCGGCGACGATGCGCGCCTCCGCACTGGTGTAGACCTTGCGCCGCACCAAGCCGTCGACGCGGGCGCGGAACTCGAGCACCGAGCCCAGGGGGATGGGACGGGCGAAGTCCGTCTCGAAGTGCCCGGTGACGACGGCGGTCCGCAGGGCGGCGTTGCACGCCATTCCCTGGACCTCGTCGAAGGCCGTCATGAGGATGCCGCCGTGGATGAATCCCGGTCCGCCCTGGTAGCGCGTGGCGACGTCGAGACGGCCGAGCACCTCGAGGCCCTCGCCGATCGTGAACTCCATCGCGAGGCCGGAGGGCTGGTCGTCACCACACCCGAAGCACTTGTTCCAATGCTGCGGTACCGGCGCACCCGGGCCGGGATGATCTTCCGGCAGATCGGGAACGACGAGGTCGTCGGGCAAAGTCCAGGTGCTGCGCATAAGCAAGTAATGTAGTTGCGCGGTCGGGGCGCCGATCCACGAGTCCGCGCATTGTGACGACGACCGCAGACCGCACAGGGGAAGGAAGTCCAGATGACCGAGTCGGCGCCGGCATCGACGCTGAGCGACACCATCGCTCGTCTGGCGCCCGGCACCGCGCTACGCGACGGTCTCGAACGCATCCTCCGCGGCCGCACGGGCGGCCTGATCGTCCTCGGTTTCGACGACAAGGTCGCCGAGCTGTGCGACGGCGGTTTCGAACTCGACGTCGAGTTCGCCCCCACCCGACTTCGGGAGCTGTCGAAGATGGACGGCGCCGTGGTCGTGTCCACCGACGGTTCGCGCATCGTGCGTGCCAACGTGCAACTCGTGCCCGATCCGAGCATCCCCACCGTGGAGTCCGGCACCCGGCACCGCGCCGCGGAACGCACCGCAATCCAGACCGGATATCCGGTGGTTTCGGTCAGCCAGTCGATGAGCATCGTCAGCGTGTACGTCGACGGTCGCCGCCACGTCATCAACGACTCCGCGACCATCCTGTCCCGGGCCAACCAGGCCGTCGCGACACTCGAGCGCTACAAGGCCCGACTCGACGAGGTGACCCGGCAGTTGTCCGTGGTCGAGATCGAGGACATCGTCACGCTGCGCGACGCGCTCACCGTGGCGCAGCGGCTCGAGATGATGCACCGCCTGTCCGTGGAGATCGAGCAGGACGTGCTCGAACTCGGGACCGACGGTCGCCAGCTGGCCCTCCAGCTCGAAGAACTCGTCGGCGACAACCAGCTCGCCCGGCAGCTCATCGTGCGGGACTATCTTGCGGGCGAGCACGTCCCCACCCAGCAGGAGGTCGAGCAGGCGCTCGAGCGTCTCGCACACCTGACCGACGTCGACCTGCTCGCCCTGACGAGCCTCGCCCGCGCCTTCGGCTATTCGGGCACCATCGAGGCCCTCGACACCTCGATGAGTCCCCGCGGTTATCGCGTGCTCCATCGGGTGCCGCGCCTGCAGGCCCGGCAGATCAACCGGCTCGTAGGTGCGTTCGGCACACTGCAGGGCCTGCTCGCGGCCACCGCTGCCGATCTGCAGGCGGTCGACGGGGTCGGCGCCCTGTGGGCCCGGTACATCCGCGAGGGACTGTCGCGGCTCGCCGAAGCCGCGATCAACCACTACGACTGAACAACTACCGGACGAGCAGCAGGTCAGGGCGTGATGTTGAACGGCTCGGGCGCGCTGCGCAGGCCGCCGAGCTGCCCGACCACTGTGTACGCGCCGGGACCGACCGGTTCGCGCGGCGCCTGGCAGCCGGGCTCGGAGGTCGTCGCCGACCACTTGACGGAATAGGCGGCCTGGTCGCCCGGAGCGAGCGACCGGATGTCGGCGGTCGATTCGGGGAAGCAGTCGGTGTTCGCCCAGAGTCGCTCGTTGCCGTCGAGACTGTAGACGAGCACCTGCTGAAGGCCCGCACCGAGGTCGCGTTCGCACTGCGACGTGCCGATGTTGGTGATGACGATCGTGAAATCGGGTTCGGAACCGACCCGGTAGTTCGGCTCGTCCGCCGTCACCCGCACGGCGAGCGACTGATCGGAGCACTGCCCCGGCGGAACCGGAGCAGCGGAGGTGGTGGCGGACGTGGACGTGTTGTCCGCGTCGTCCGCGTCCTCCGAGGCCGAATCCCCTGCACTACGCGTCCCGGACGAACCCGAGGATCCACCGCTCCGCGTGGTGCTCGCGGACGCCGCGTCGGCGGACGCATCGGCCGCCGTCGTGGTGGCGGAGGTCGTCACCTCCGCTGCTGCGGGTTCGGGATTCTGATCGGGGTCGTCGCCGCCGGTCAGCGCCACTACGAGCCAGATGACCAGAGCCAGCACGACCACCGAGACTCCGATCGCGAGAATGCGTCGTCGCCAGTAGATCTCGGGGGGCAGAGGACCGGTCGGTTCAAGCACGCCCCCCACGGTATGTGCCACAGGCTGCGCACGGCTACACCGCCGTCGGCGTGTCGCTGTGACCTGCAGTCACATCGTTGTGACCGCAGGTGCACCCGTCTTCAGTTGTCGGAGACCTCGCCGATGTCTCCGAAGTGGCCCCGCAGACTCACCTTGCCGTCCTCGAGCTTGTAGGTGACGCCCACGATGGCGCAGCGGCCGTCGGCGATGCGGTCGGCGATGATCCGCGAACGATCCGTGAGCAGCTTGCCCGTCTCGACGACGTGGCGCCCCTCGAGTTCGTCGACGGTGGACAGACCCTCGGCCCTGCCCATCAGGATCGAGGGAGCGACACGCTCGACGAGGCTGCGGATGTGGCCGCCCGGCACCGTGCCCTTGTCGAGGGCATCGATGGTCGCCGCCACGGCACCACAGCTGTCGTGACCGAGGATGACGATGAGCGGAACGTTGAGGATGTCGACTGCGTACTCGATGGAACCGAGGACGGAACTGTCGATGACGTGACCCGCGGTACGGACCACGAACATGTCGCCGAGCCCCTGGTCGAAGATGATCTCTGCGGCGACGCGGGAGTCTCCGCAGCCGAACAGCACGGCGGTGGGGTGCTGGCCGTTGACGAGTTCGGCGCGACGATCGATTCCCTGGCTCGGGTGCAGCGGCGTGTCGCTGACGAAACGATGATTACCCTCGGTCAGGGCTTTCCAGGCGGAGATGGGATTGGAGTTCGGCATGCGTACATTATTCACCTGCGCACATGTCCGATTTCGTTCGACATCTCCTCAGCGGATCCCCACACCCGACCCCGTGACCGGAGGAGACCCGAGATGTCCGTGGACGCACCGTCGTTGCTGCGCTGGTATGCCGCGCAGGCGCGCGACCTGCCGTGGCGCCGCGCCGGGGTGACGGGCTGGCAGATCCTCATGTCCGAGGTCATGCTGCAGCAGACGCCGGTCGCCCGGGTCGCTCCGATCTGGGAGGAGTGGGTGCGGCGCTGGCCCGTGCCGTCCGCGATGGCCGCCTCGAGCCAGGCCGAGGTGCTGCGGGCGTGGGGCAAGCTCGGCTATCCGCGCCGCGCGCTGCGCCTGCACGAGTGCGCCGGCGTACTCGCCGCCGAGCACGACGACCGGGTTCCCGAGGACGTCGACGTCCTGCTGGCCCTGCCCGGCGTCGGCGCCTACACCGCCCGCGCCGTGGCGTGCTTCGCATACGGGCAGCGTGTGCCGGTGGTGGACACGAACGTGCGTCGTGTCGTCGCCCGCGCCGTCCACGGTCGGGCGGAGCCAGGAAACCCTTCGACCACAAGGGATCTCGCCGACGTCGAGGCTATCCTTCCGCGTCAGCGTGCACGTGCGGCGACCTTCTCCGCGGCGCTGATGGAACTCGGTGCGACCGTGTGCACCGCTCGCACGCCCGACTGCGGACGCTGCCCGCTGCCCGAGTGCGCATGGGTACAGGCCGGGCGGCCCGCCCACGACGGACCACCCCGGAAGGTGCAGAAGTTCGCCGGCACCGACCGGCAGGTGCGCGGCCGGTTGATGGCGGTGCTGCGCGAGAGCAGCGTCCCGGTGGAGCGTCCCGTCCTCGACAGCGTGTGGACCACGGATCCGGGCCAGCGCGACCGCGCCCTGCACTCACTGCTCGTGGACGGTCTCGTCGAGCAGACCGACGACGGCCGTTTCGCGCTCGCCGGCGAGGGATCGACCTCCTAGATCCGGCTTACCGACAGTGCTACTCGAGTCGGCTCGCCGACAGCGCTACTCGAGTCGGCTCGCCGACAGTGCGTGCGCGGTGAGGAAGTGTTCCACTGCGGTGCGGAACTCGTCGGGCCGGTCGTCGTGCACGAGATGCCCGGCGCCGTCGACGAGGACGTGGTCGGTGCCGGGTCGCGTCACCATCCGCCGCATCTGCCCCTCGGGGGTGATGGTGAACTCGCCTTCGAGCAGCAGCGCGGGCACGCGGATCGAGTTCCACTCGTCCCAGAAGTGCCGCGACCCCCACTCTTCCGAGATGTCGCGGAAGGTCTCGACCTCGCCGTGCAGATACCAGCCGTCATCGCGGCGGACGAACGAGTCGAGGAAGTAGCGACCCGCGACGGGCCCGAAGAAGTCGAACACCGCATCCCCGGTGGGAAACGGTTGCGGCCACTGCGCGATCATCGCCGCCCAGTTCGCGGCCGTGCGTCCCCGGAAGTCGGGCGCCATGTCCTCGAGCACCAGCGCGGTGACCCGCTCGGGATGGGTCGCAGCGAAGCACCACGCGTGCAGGGCACCCATCGAATGCCCGATCACGACGAGCGGTTCGGTGATCCCGGTGAGATGGGTTTCGAGATCGGCGACGAACGCCTCGGTGGTGAGTTCGTCGGGAGCGGGACGACCGTGACCGGCGGCGTCGAAGGTGTACACGTGTCCGTGTTCGCGCAGCCACGGCACGTGACGACGCCACGTGCGGGCGCTGCCCATGAGACCGTGCAACAGCAGGATGGGTCGTCCGGTTCCGCCCTCGTCGTGCAACACAATCGACCAAGTTAGCGGAGTAGGCTCTCGCGCATGGCAGTCGTGAAGATCAACGCAATCGAAGTTCCCGAAGGCGCCGGCCCCGAGCTGGAGAAGCGATTCGCCAATCGGGCGCACACCGTCGACAACTCCCCCGGCTTCCTGGGCTTCCAGCTGCTCCGCCCCACCGCGGGCGAGAACCGGTACTTCGTGGTGACTCAGTGGGAGTCCGAGGAGGACTTCGCCGCGTGGCGCGACGGCGACGCACGTGCTGCCCACGCGGGTGAGGCGAAGAAGCCCGTCGCGACCGGCGCATCGCTGCTCGAGTTCGAGGTCGTCCTCGACGTCAAGAAGTCCTGAGATGTCCGCGTCCGGCGGGTCCGGGCGTGAGTTCACCTATGCGGAGGTGGGAGCGAGCCTGCGTGCCTTCCGGGACGAGGCACCGCTCCCCTCCGGTTATCGACATCTGAGGGTCGAGAGCGAACTGGGCCGCGGCGACACCGTGTTCGAGGTCGCCGCTGCCCAGTTGTTCTCGTGGGACATGCACCGCGGCGCGGGCATACGGATCCCGCCCGGCACGCCCCTCGCAGTACCCGGCGTCGAAGTGGATCTCGGCTTCGGTCTCGGACCGGTGCGCGCGTCGGCGCGGTGCCGCGTGATCGAGATCGTCGACACCCCGGACATACGCGGGTTCACCTACGGCACACTCCCCGGTCATCCCGCCAGCGGCGAGGAGACCTTCGTCGTCGAGCGCACCGTGGACGGACGGGTGCGGGGAACGGTGCTCGCGTTCTCCCGCCCCGCCCGCTGGTACACGAAGCTGGCCGGTCCCGTCGGGCACCTGCTCCAGCAGCAGATCGCGCGACGTTATCTCGCGGCACTCACAGCTTGACCGTCACATCGTCGACGGCCCTGCGCAGGAACTGACGGAAGACGTCCACAGGCTGCGCACCCGACACCGCGACGGCGCGGTTGGCCACGAAGAACGGCACCCCCTGCACGCCGATCCGTCGCGCGTCGAAGAGATCGGCGGTCACGGCGTCGGCCGCCGCTTCACCGGCGGGATCGTCGCCGTCGAGCGCCGCGCGCATCGACTCCGGATCGAGCCCGACCTCGGCGGCGACCTTCACGAGGACATCCACATCGTCGATCACCTCGCCGTCGACGAAATGCGCACGGAACAACGCTTCGAGCACCTCGTCGCGCTTGTCGCCCGCCAGATGCACGAGTCGGTGCGCATCGAAGGTGTTGGCGGCGACGACGTTGTCGAAGTCGATCTCGAGTCCAACGTCGGCAGCGGTGTCCGAGACCTGCGCGAACATCTGCCTGACCTGCTCGGCCGGCATCCCCTTCATCGCGACGAGCGCCTCCACCTCGGGGACCCGTCGCCCGACCGGCGTGTCGGGCGAGAGCTGGTACGACCTCCAGGTGACCTCGATCCGGTCGCGGTCGTCGAAGGACTCGAGGGCCTCCGCGAAGCGCCGCTTGCCGATGTAGCACCAGGGGCAGGCGATGTCGGACCAGATCTCGATGTGAGCGGTGGGGAGAAGTACGTCAGGCATGCTCATATTCGATTACAACCCGGCCCTGACGTGCTCTGTTCCCGGCCGATCGGTCCACGAACCCGTCAGCTCTCGAGCGCGGCGTCCAGGGAGATCTCGACGCCGGTGAGTGCCTTGCTCACAGGGCATCCGGCCTTCGCGTCCTCCGCGGCCTTGACGAAGCCGTCGGCGTCGAGGCCGTCGACCTCGCCCCGCACCTTCAACCGGATTCCGGTGAGCCGAAATCCGCCCGCCGGATCGGGCCCCAGCGAGACGTCGGCGGTGACCTCGAGGCTCTGCGGCGTGCCGCCCGCCTCCGCGATCAGCGCGGACAACTGCATCGCGAAGCACGACGAGTGTGCGGCGGCGATGAGCTCCTCGGGGCTGGTGGTGCCGTCCGCGTTCTCCGCCGAGCGTTTCGGGAACGACACGTCGAACGTGCCACGGCCCGAGCTGGTGAGCTCCACCTGACCGGAGCCCTTCTGCAGATCCCCGTTCCATGCGGTCCGTGCGGTACGAGTGGGCATGACCTCTCCTTCTCTGGGTGCGACAGCACTGCATGCGACAGTGCTTCACGAAGACAGTGCTTCACGAACCACACTTGCAGAGTCGTCGTGGTGGCGAGGGCCGTTCGCGCCAGAGCGTTCCTGATGTCCGGATCAGGCCGATCGCGCCCTGAGTTCGCGGTCGCGCTCACGGATCGACTGCACGGCTCCGTCCCGTTCGTAAGGCCGCACCTCGAGCCGCCGCTTCACCTCTGCGATCTCCCGCATACGCTCGGCGTGACCCCGCCGGGCGGCGCGTCCGGCGCCTCCGGGCACCAGGACATTCAGGCGGTCGCGTAGGAGGTTGCGCGCGAACCACACCGGGTACAGCCCCGCCATCGGGCTCAGTCGCGGAACACCCACAACGTCGGCGTATCCGGAACCCAGCGACAGGCGGGCCAGGTCGGCGTGGAAGTGATAGCGCGCCCAGCTCCTGATGCGGTTCTCCGCACCCGGGCCGTCGACCCGTAGATGCAGGGAACGGCCTTCAGCGCGGCCTCGGTGAGAGCGGCGGACGAGTCGTCGGGGTCGACCGCCGACCAGACCGCCAGCCAGATCAGACGCAGAGGGTAGCTGGCAGGGAAAGCGATGGCGGTGGTGAACGCCATGAGGGTGCTCATCGGCATCCGCACGATCGCCCGCGCGGCGAGATCGAGCTTGTCGTAATCGACCCGGAACGGCACGCCGTCGAGGGTGGCGATGAACGCTGCCATCTCGGGCGCGGAATCGTCCACGGTCTCGATGCCGTGTTCGAGTGCCTGTTCGAACTGCGTGCGGATGCGGAGCCGGTCGCGGCGTATCGCGGCGACCAGATCGTCGGCCACGGGATCGCAGGTGTGCGCGAACTTGGCGAACGCCCGGGACTGGGCCCTGGTGGGCCGCACCGAGTCGCCGACGAGCAACGACATCGCCAGACGCGGGCCGCCTTCTCGCAGGATCGGCTTCGGTGCGAGTCGATCGGTTCGGTCGTGCAGGTGGGCAGTCGACGATGCATCGATCGTCACGTTTCCTCCTCGTCCGGATTCGGGGACCGACCATGACGAGGATTCCATAATTAGTACACACTTAATTCCGGAATTGGTCGATTCCAGAAGTCTGGTCGTGTTGTGCCACACTCGACGATGTGTCCGAGCCCGAAGCCACCCGCGCGTATCGCGGCGTCGCCCCGGCCGACCGGCGCGCCGAACGCCGCAAGCGTCTCCAGAACGCGGTGATCGACGTCGTCGCCGACGAGGGCTGGTCGGCGACGACGGTACGGAAGGTCGCGGCCACCGCGGGAGTCGGCCCCCGCTTCTTCTACGAGAGCTTCACCGACATGACCGACCTCGTCACCACCGCCTACGACGAGCTCGGCGCGACCCTGCTCGAACGCGCCGTCGACGCCATCGCGGCGGCCCCCGACGAGCTGCACGCCAAGGCACGCGCCGCGGTGGGAGCGATCGTCGGCGCCGTCGAACGCAACCCCCAGCAGGGTCGCTTCCTCATCTCCGACGCGCCCCCGCTCGCCGAGCGGAAGAGCGCGTTCATCCGGTCCGCCGCCGACGAACTCGCCAAGCAGAGCGACGCGGTGGGCCCCCGCCTCGACTCCCGGCAGGCCGAACTGCGTGCGGTGGTCGTCATGGCCGGCGCCGTCGAGCTCGTCCGCGGCTGGCTCGACGGCACGCTCGACATCCGTCCCGACGAACTCACCGAGATCGTCGCCAGCACCCTGTCGACACTCACCGCGCACATGCCGACCATCGGCAGATAAGCAGGCGGCAAGGTCGGCCGCGACCCGCGGCAGGGCAGATCGGCCGGAAAGAAGATCTCTGCTCAGCCCTGCACCGCGGCAGACAACCCGCTCAGAGCCTGGTCGACGTGGGCGGGCCACTCCCGGGCGTCGATCCGATGCACGCCCGCCTCCCGCGCGAACGCACTCGAGACCACCACATCGGGTTCCGTCTTCGCCAGCAGGCGCAGACTGTCGGCGAGCACACGGGCGTCGCTCATCCCCTCGATGTAGCCGGCCCGCCACGTCCCCGAAGCACCGCGATACAGCGTGTCGCCGGTGAACAGGTAGCGGGTCCCGTCCGCGCCGGGCACCAGATAGCAGGTGCTGCCCACCGTGTGCCCGGGTGTCGGAACGATCTCCACCCCGTTGTCGTCCACATGACGTTCCGTCAGCGGGACGTCGATGCGGGCGTGCCGGCCGCCCACGTCGGCCTCCGCCGCTGCCGCGTGGAGTCTCGGCCCGAAGCGCTCGGCGATCCTGCCGAGCATCGGACCGGCCTCGTCCTGGTGGGACAGGTACTGATCGGTGATCCCCCCGAGGCGGTCCAGTTCGTCGAAATCGGCCTCACCCGCGACCGAGTAGAAGAGCACGTTGTTCGTCCCGGTCCACAGATAGGCGTGCGTCCTCAGCCCCGGGAACGGATTGTCCTCCTGCGTCTCCCACAGATCGGGCAGTACTTGCCGCATCGCGGTACCTCCTGGTCGTCGTCCGGTCACCACCACCGTGCAACCTCGAGCCGACTGGAGGTCAAGTGCGTCGGACGACGAGAGGGGCGACACCCTCTCGGGTGCCGCCCCTCTCGGTACAGCAGGTGCCTGCTCTCACAGGCAGCAACACGTGCCCGCTCCCACAGGCAGCGGACGCTTATCCGGCTTCGGACTCGCCCTCGCTGAACTTGGCCAGCGCGACCGCCGGGGTGTCCGGGACCTCGGCCGGCTTCTCGCTCGGCGTGAACGTGAACTTCGCGTTCTCGCCGGCGCCCTCGCCGTCCCAGCCCTCGACGTCGACGAGGACGATCTGGCCTGCGCCGATCTCGCCGAACAGGATCTTCTCGGAGAGCTGATCCTCGATCTCGCGCTGGATCGTGCGACGCAGCGGACGTGCGCCGAGCACCGGGTCGAAGCCGCGCTTGGCGAGCAGCGACTTCGCCTTCTCGGTGAGCTCGATACCCATGTCCTTGTTCTTCAGCTGCGTCTCCACACGTCCGACCATCAGGTCGACCATCTGGATGATCTGATCCTGCGTGAGCTGGTGGAAGACGATGATGTCGTCGATACGGTTGAGGAACTCGGGCCGGAAGTGCTTCTTCAGCTCGTCGTGGACCTTGTTCTTCATCCGCTCGTAGTTCGACGCCTCGCCCGTTCCGGCCGAGAAGCCGAGCCCCACGGCCTTCGAGATGTCGGCGGTGCCCAGGTTCGACGTGAAGATCAGCACGGTGTTCTTGAAGTCGACCGTGCGTCCCTGGCCATCGGTGAGGCGACCGTCCTCGAGGACCTGCAGGAGGGTGTTGTAGATCTCCTGGTGGGCCTTCTCGATCTCGTCGAACAGAACCACGGAGAACGGCTTGCGGCGCACCTTCTCGGTGAGCTGGCCGCCCTCTTCGTAGCCGACGTAGCCGGGAGGAGCACCGAACAGGCGCGACGCGGTGAAGCGGTCGTGGAACTCGCCCATGTCGATCTGGATGAGCGCGTCGTCCTCGCCGAACAGGAAGTTCGCGAGCGCCTTGGACAGCTCCGTCTTACCCACACCGGACGGGCCGGCGAAGATGAACGAACCGGACGGACGCTTCGGGTCCTTCAGGCCGGCACGCGTACGACGGATCGCCTTGGCGACGGCCTTGACGGCGTCCTCCTGGCCGATGATCCGCTTGTGCAGCTCGTCCTCCATGCGGAGCAGACGCGTGGTCTCCTCCTCGGTGAGCTTGAACACCGGGATACCGGTCCAGTTGGCGAGGACCTCGGCGATCTGCTCCTCGTCGACCTCGGCGATGACGTCGAGATCGCCCGCACGCCACTGCTTCTCGCGCTCGGCACGCTGCGCGACGAGCTGTTTCTCCTTGTCGCGCAGGCTCGCGGCCTTCTCGAAGTCCTGCGCGTCGATCGCCGATTCCTTCTCGCGACGGGCGTCGGCGATCTTGTCGTCGAACTCGCGCAGGTCCGGCGGCGCGGTCATGCGACGGATGCGCATGCGGGCACCGGCCTCGTCGATGAGGTCGATCGCCTTGTCCGGCAGGAAGCGGTCGTTGATGTAGCGGTCGGCGAGAGTGGCCGACGCGACGAGCGCCTTGTCGGTGATCGAGACGCGGTGGTGCGCCTCGTAGCGGTCGCGCAGACCCTTCAGGATCTCGATGGTGTGCTCCACCGTCGGCTCCCCGACCTGCACCGGCTGGAAGCGGCGCTCGAGAGCGGCGTCCTTCTCGATGTACTTGCGGTACTCGTCGAGGGTCGTCGCACCGATGGTCTGCAGCTCACCGCGGGCGAGCTTGGGCTTGAGGATCGACGCAGCGTCGATCGCGCCCTCGGCAGCACCGGCACCGACGAGCGTATGCAGCTCGTCGATGAACAGGATGATGTCGCCGCGGCTGTTGATCTCCTTGAGGACCTTCTTCAGGCGTTCCTCGAAATCGCCGCGGTAACGGCTGCCGGCGACGAGCGAGCCCAGGTCGAGCGTGTAGAGCTGCTTGTCCTTGAGGGTCTCGGGGACTTCACCGTTGACGATGGCCTGCGCGAGGCCCTCGACGACGGCGGTCTTGCCGACACCCGGCTCGCCGATGAGCACCGGGTTGTTCTTCGTACGACGCGACAGCACCTGCATGACGCGCTCGATCTCCTTCGCCCGGCCGATGACCGGGTCGAGCTTGCCTTCGAGAGCTGCCTGCGTGAGGTTGCGGCCGAACTGGTCCAGGACGAGCGACGTGGACGGAGTGCCGGTCTCGCCACGGCTCGTGCCGGATTCTGCGGGCTCCTTGCCCTGGTAACCGGACAGCAGCTGGATGACCTGCTGACGCACCCGGTTGAGGTCGGCGCCGAGCTTGACGAGCACCTGCGCCGCCACGCCCTCACCCTCGCGGATGAGACCGAGCAGGATGTGTTCGGTACCGATGTAGTTGTGTCCGAGCTGGAGCGCTTCGCGAAGGCTCAGCTCGAGGACCTTCTTGGCACGAGGAGTGAAGGGAATGTGCCCCGAGGGCGCCTGCTGACCCTGGCCGATGATCTCTTCGACCTGGCTGCGCACACCTTCGAGGGAGATACCCAACGACTCGAGCGACTTCGCCGCCACACCCTCACCCTCGTGGATGAGGCCGAGGAGGATGTGCTCCGTGCCGATGTAGTTGTGGTTGAGCATCCTGGCCTCTTCTTGAGCCAGGACAACGACGCGCCGCGCGCGATCGGTGAACCTTTCGAACATCGCACTCCCTCACACTCTCCGGCCGCCGGTCCGGTACGCCGATCGTCCCGCACCCTGCTGCCGCTCTTAAGCTCCGGCACTCGAGTCGTTCGTCGGAACCTTTCAGAGGTTCCAAGCTCCCACTCCACACTCTAGTGGCCGTGGTATCGACTCGCTTTCCCTCTACCCTTCGGAAGGCGGCGAGAAAACCCGGTTTCAGAAGTCAACGCTGCACGTGGCGGATACGTTTCCGCAAGCTGTACGCCACAAGCGAACAGAGGCTGTGGGGGATCAACGGGCGAAGAATCGCTCGATCCTGCGTCCGAAGCTCCGCGAGGCGCGTTCGGGATCGGCCAGAGCACTTTCTGCGAGGACACTGTCCTCGTCCGACACCGTACCCGGTTCGAACGGCCGCAGCGAACGCCCCGGACCGCGCAACCGTTCGATGACGGAGATGAGCGAACCACCGTCCTTCGTGGCCTCCGCGATCACCTCGGGGTCGACGTCGAGATGTTCCGCCACCAGGATGTTGCGCAGCTCGACGGCGGCGCGGCCGACCGCGTCCCCGGGTTCGGCGGACTCGATGGCCAGGTCGCATTCGGTGTCGAAGCCCATCGAACGGTTGTTCAGGTTCGACGACCCGATCCGCAGCAACGTCTCGTCCATGACGACGACCTTCGCGTGCACGTAGATCGGCTCCCCGCCGGCGGTGACGGGATAGTAGGCGGCGAAACGGCCGTGCACGTCGGCCTCCCACAGCATGTGCAGCAGGGCCCGCCGGGCACCGTCCATGGCCTTGCGTTCGAGCCAGCCGTCGGCGTTGCGTGGGATCACCACCACGATCTCGGGGCCGTCCGGTTCCTGCAGTCGCTCGGCGAGAGCCTCCGCGATCCTGCGCGAAGCGAGGTACTGGCTCTCGAGGTAGAGAGTGTGCCGCGCCTTCTCGATCACCGACAGGTACAGCGCCTCGATCTCGTGGACGCCGTCCTTCCCGTCGTAGGCGGGCAGCGTGCGCGCGATGCCCACGTCCACACCGCGGAGGGTCGGCTCGAGATCATCGGGCCAGATCGGCTCCGGCTCCGGCACGGGATCGAGCTCCTCCCCCGTGGCCGCCTTCCACCGGGCGCGGGCCTGGTCACCGAGGGCCCGCGCGGCGTCGCCGTCGACGGCGGTCGTCACGTCGTGCCACGGTCCGTAGCGTTTCCCGCTCGGCTCCCGCCGGTATTTGCTCCGGTCCGGATGATCCGGGGTGTCCCAGCGGTCGACGGTCATATCGATACCGCCACAGAAAGCGATGCTGTCGTCGACGACGAGAATTTTCTGATGGTGCGCAGCGCCCACGGGATGCGCCCCGTCGATTTCGAAGTGCAGGCTCGGGTCGGTGAGCCAATCGAGCACGAACACCGGCGTCATTCCGCGTGCGAGGGCACTGAACGCACCGATGTTCCACTTGAGCAGATAAATATCGAGACCGGGTCGACGTTCGGGAAGCCATTCGAGGAATTCACCGAGTTTGTTCGGTCCCTCGAGAGTTGCACCCTCGGGTTCGAACTTGATCCGGGTGTCGAAATCCCACCCGATCAGCATGATGCGTTTTTCCGCCCGGAGCATCGCCGCCTTGGCGTGACGGAAATAGTCGGCGGCGTCGACTATGCAGGTCAACCTCTCCGCTCGCGCAATTCGCCAGCAGGTGGAACCTGGTTCGAGCACGGTCTCGGCCATGAGCGGATGCTACTCCCCGACCGCATCGTGCCGGGTCGTCCGCACGATCGACGTGTGTGACAGGCGCCACTGTGCCACAACCCAACCCGTCCACCGACGACTGTGGGGCGCCGTCCACTGATGGACGACGCCCCACGGACGAGGATTCGTCAGTGCGCTTTGTTGTACGCCTCGACGATCTCCGCAGAGATTCGGCCACGGGCCGACACCGGCAGATCGTTGTTCCGTGCCCATTCACGGATAGCGGCCGTCTGTTCGCGACCGGCACTTCCGGATCCGCTCTTGCGCGCAGCCGGCGCAGTTCCGGCAGCGGTCTTGCTCCGCTTGCGACCGCCGACCTTACGAGCGTGTTCGATCCAGAATTCCAACTGCTCGCGCAGCCGTGCCGCATTGTCCTCGGAAAGGTCGATCTCGTACGTCACTCCGTCGAGACCGAACTCCACCGATTCGTCCGCCGCCGACTCCTGATCCACATCGTCGATCAGGGTGACAGTGACTTTTTTCGCCATGTGGTGTAAATCCTCTCAAATGCGCTCCCCCCCGCGGGACGGGCACTACACTACCCGCCGATTAACGCATCGCAATATGGAGCGGCGAAATCCGATTAACGGGTGTTCGGTCGAACAATCGGGAACAGGATTGTTTCGCGGATTCCCAGACCGGTAAGTGCCATCAACAGACGGTCGATTCCCATTCCGGTACCGGTGGTCGGCGGCATTCCCTGTTCCATCGCGGCGAGGAAGTCCTCGTCGAGAGCCATTGCCTCGTCGTCCCCTTCCGAGGCCAGACGTGCCTGGTCGACGAAACGCTCGCGCTGGATCACCGGATCGACGAGTTCCGAGTAACCCGTGGCGAGTTCGAAACCTCGGACGTACAGATCCCATTTCTCGGTGACCCCGCGCACCGTGCGGTGATCGCGTGTCAACGGCGACGTCTCCACGGGGAAATCACGCACGAAGGTCGGCTCGTGCAGCTGGTCGCCGCACATGTGCTCCCAGAGCTCCTCGACGAGCTTGCCGTGACCCCAGCCCTTGCCCTCGGGAATCTCCAGACCGACACGATCCGCGAGAGCCGTCAATTCCTCCAGTGTGGTGTCGGGGGTCACGTCCGTGCCGATCGCCTCGGACAGCGAGGGATACATTTCGAGAGTTTTCCATTCACCCCCGAAGTCGTATTCCGTACCGTCGGCGAGCGTCACCACATGGGTGCCGAAGACCCCGAACGCGACCTCCTGGATGATCTCGCGGATCATCCGCGCCGAATCATCGTAGGTTCCGTACGCCTCGTACGTTTCGAGCATCGAGAATTCCGGCGAGTGCGTCGAGTCGGCACCCTCGTTACGGAAATTGCGGTTGATCTCGAAGACCTTCTCGATACCGCCGACGACGCAGCGCTTGAGGAACAGTTCCGGCGCGATACGCAGGTACAGATCGATGTCGAGTGCGTTCGAGTGCGTCACGAACGGGCGGGCCGCCGCACCGCCGTGCAGGGTCTGCAGCATGGGCGTCTCGACCTCGAGGAAGCCGCGACGCTCGAGCGCGTTGCGCAGCTCGCGCACCACCGCGACACGCATGCGTGCATTGCGACGTGCTTCGGGACGCACGATGAGGTCGACGTAGCGCTGACGCACCCGCGCCTCTTCGTTCATCTCCTTGTGCGCGACCGGCAGCGGACGCAGCGCCTTCGACGCCATGGTCCACGAGTCGGCCATGACGCTGAGCTCACCGCGACGGGAGCTGATGACCTCGCCGTGCACGAACACGATGTCGCCGAGGTCGACCTCGGACTTCCAGGCGGCGAGCGCCTCCTCGCCGACGCCGGCGAGGCTGAGCATGACCTGCAGCTGGGTGCCGTCGCCCTCCTGCAACGTCGCGAAGCACAGCTTGCCGGTGTTGCGCGAGAACATCACGCGGCCGGCAACGCCCACGACGGTGCCGGTGGCGGTGTCGGGCTCGAGGTCGGGATACTCGGCGCGGATCTCCGCGAGCGTATGGGTGCGCGGGATCTCGACGGGATAGGCCTCCGAACCCTGTGCCAGGAGCCGTTCGCGCTTCTCGCGGCGAACCCGCATCTGCTCGGGGGTGTCGTCGGGCTGCTGAACGGTGGCATCACTCACGGGTAACCAGACTATCGGACACCCGAGGTCACTATTCCTGCAGATGCGCGCTTTCAGTGAGCGGTGACCCGCGCCACGTCCTGCGCGACGTGCTGGGCCTCGGCGACTGCGCCGATCAGGCGGGCCGCGCGGATGGCGTCGTAGCCTCCGACGAGGTGGGTGACCCGGCGCAGACCCTGCGCGTGCAGTTCGGTGACCACACCGTGCGAGCTCGCGCCGTCGGACGAGACGAGGATCCATTCGACGTCGCGGTCGACGGCGAGGACGAGACGGCCCGGGCCGCTCGGATCGAGTCGCTCGGCGACGAGATCGGCGGAGATGGCCAGTGCACCGGGAAGTGTTCCCTGAGCGGCACGTTCGGCGTTCGAGCGGATGTCGACGACGACGGCGCCGCGGGCGACCGCTGCGGACAGTTCGGTGGGGTACGTGCGCTCGACGGCGAGCCGGTGGAAGGCGACCGGAGCAATAGTGGCAACCGGAGCAGCGGTGGAAACAGAAGTGGTGGAGAGAAGCGCAGCGCGCATGAGAAAACTCCCAGGAATGTGTTATCGGTCGAGGCGGCGGTCAGCCTCGACAACACTCCTGGGTGCTCATGCAACGGATCACGAGGAACATCTTTACACAGAATGACGCTCAGCGGAACCCGCAGTTCCGCGTGCCGCTCGTCTCACCTGGTTCCGCTCGTACACCAGACGCAGTCCCTCGAGGGTCAGATCCGGCTCGTGGTGCTCGAGAGTGCGCGACTCCGGCATGATCAGCGGCGCACTGTCGCCGGTGCCGATGACGGCCACGTCGTCACCGTCGAAACCGGGCACCTCGGCGCAGATCCGCCGCACGATGCCGTCGACCATCCCGGCGAACCCGAAGACGGCTCCCGACTGCATGCACTCGACGGTGTTCTTTCCCAGAACACCTCGGGGACGGAGCAATTCGACCTTCCTCAGCGCCGCCGACCGCGACGCCAGCGCATCCATCGAGATCTCCACCCCCGGAGCGATGGCCCCGCCGAGGAACTCCCCCTTGCCCGACACGACGTCGACGCACGTGGAGGTCCCGAAATCCACGACGATGCACGGGGATCCGTAGAAGTGGTAGGCCGCCAGACTGTTGACGATGCGGTCGGCGCCGACCTCCTTCGGGTTGTCCACGAGCAGCGGCACTCCCGTGCGCACCCCCGGCTCCACCACCACGTGCGGCACCGACGACCAGTAGCGGTCGAGCATGACGCGCAGCTCACGTAGCACCGACGGCACGGTCGACAACGCCGCCACCCCGGTGACCTGCTCGGCGGATTCGCCGAGCAGACCGCGGAACAGCAGGGCGATCTCGTCGGCGGTCATCCTGGGGTCGGTACGGACGCGCCAGTCGCGCAGCAGCCGCGCGTGCGAGCCGCTGCCCGCGAACACCCCCAGGACGATATTGGTGTTGCGGACGTCGACGGTGAGGAGCACCTCTAGACCAGGGACGGGGAGTCGAGAGTCGACAGCATCCGCGGCGTGATCAGGCCCGAGCCCTCGGGAGCGTGAGCGGGATCGTTGCCGAGCTCGACCTGGCGGTTGTCGGCGTCGACGAACACCACGCGCGGGTCGTAGTCCTTGCACTCCTGCTCGTTCATCACGCCGTAGGCGATGAGGATGACGAGATCGCCGGGGCTGACGAGACGTGCTGCGGCACCGTTGATCCCGATGACGCCCGATCCACGCTCACCGGCGATGACGTACGTCTCGAGCCGGGCGCCGTTGTCGATGTCGACGATGCAGACCTGCTCGCCCTCGAGCAGATCCGCGGCGTCCATCAGATCCTGGTCGACGGTCACCGAACCGACATAATGCAGATCCGCGTGGGTGACGGTGGCGCGGTGGATCTTCGACTTCATCATGGTGCGGAACATGCTCGTCCTCGGTTTCTTTCTCGTTTCCGAATTCGATCGGTGGGTCAGCGGTTCGTCAGGTTGTCTTCGGCGTCGGGATCCACCGGACCGGTGGCTCGTTCGAGGAAGCCGGTGCCGACGGCGACCCCGACGTTGTCGATGAGGCGTGTGGAGCCGAGTCGTGCGGCGACGAGCAGTCGGCCGTCGCCGCGTTCGGGTGCCGGCCCCAGATCGGCGCCGCGCACCTCGAGATAGTCCACCTCGATCTGCGGACTCTGCGCGAGCACGTCGCGTGCCGTGGACAAGATCGCCTCGGCTCCGCCCGCTGCGGCGTGTGCGCCGGCGACGAGCGCCGCAGACAGCGTGGTCGCGATCTCGCGCTGCTCGGGGTCGAGATAGCGGTTGCGGGAGGACAGCGCGAGCCCGTCCTGTTCGCGCACGGTGGGAACGCCGAGGATGCGGATGTCGAGATTCAGGTCGGCGACCATCTGACGGATCAGGGTGAGCTGCTGGTAGTCCTTCTCACCGAAGAACGCCGTGTTGGGACCGACGATGTTGAACAGCTTCGCGACGACCGTCAGCATGCCCGCGAAATGACCGGGACGCGCAGCACCTTCGAGCTCCGACCCGAGTGGACCCGGGTGGATCGTGGTGCGCGGGCCCTGCGGGTACATCGCCGAGACCGTCGGCACGAAGGCGAGTTCGACGCCCGCTTCGCGGAGCAGTTCGAAGTCGGCGTCGAGAGTACGCGGGTAGGCGTCGAGATCTTCGTTCTTCCCGAACTGCAGCGGGTTGACGAAGATCGACACGACCACGACGGCCCCGGTGAGCTTGGCCTGGCGCACGAGTTCGAGGTGACCGGTGTGCAGCGCACCCATCGTCGGTACGAGTGCGACGGTGCGGCCGACGCCGCGCAGAGCCCGGGTGACCTTGGTCAGGCCTGCGGGATCGTGGTGAACGGTCAGTTCACCTCGCACGTATCCGCGCTGTCCTGCTTCACTCACCGTATTCAGCTCCTTCGAGAATTGCCATCAGTTCCGGCTTCGACCCGGTCCGTTGCGCCGATCGCAGCGACAGCGCGCGGTACCCGGCGGCGATCAGCGGGTCGACGGCCTCGAGCGCACGCAGGTGCGCGGCCACGGCGTCGGCATCGCCGCGCGCGACCGGCCCGGTGAGGGCCGAGGGCCCGCGCCGCAGCACGTTGTCGAGCGCTGCGGAGAGCAACGGCTGCAACACCCGTTCGGCGACTCCACCGGGGGCGTCGTCGACGAGTTGCTGGCCGAGCAGTTCCTCCCCCTGCAGGGCGCTGCGCAGGGCCTCGACGGCGTCGGCGACCAGCGTGACCAGGTGGTTGCTGCCGTGCGCGAGCGCAGCGTGGTAGGTCATGCGCATGGACTCGGGGACGCGGACCGGCTCGCCGCCGATCTCGAGGACGAGGGACTGCGCGATGGCGTAGCCGATCTCGTCGGCGGCCGTGATGCCGAAGCACGCGGAGGAGAGCCGGTCGATGTCCTCGTCGTGGCCGGTGAAGGTCATCGCGGGATGGATCGCGAGCGGCACGGCGCCCTGCTCGGTCAGCGGCTCGAGGATCGCGGGGCCGTGAGCACCGGAGACGTGGACGACGATCGTGCCGGCGGCGACCGAACCGGTGGCTGCGAGGCCCTTGACCAGGGACGACAGTTCGGTGTCGGGAACGGCGAGAAGAAGGAGATTGCAGCGGCCGGCAACCTCGTCGACCGGCAGGATCTGCGAATCCGGCAGGCGCGTGGCGGCACGGTGCCGCGAGACGTCGGAGACGGCCGAGCAGGCCACGACGACATGACCAACGCGTTCGAAAGCTGCGCCGAGTGCAGTGCCGACCCGTCCGGCGGACACGATTCCTACCGACAGGCGCGCAGGCGCGGGTGCGTTGGTGATCCCGAAGGAATTCACGGGAGTCCTCTCGTTCGTTCCAGTCCCGCTCAGCGGGTACCGGACGTTCCGCTCGACAATAGCGCGCGTTTTCCGGGGCTCGCCACGGTCGGGCCGAGTGATCTGCGCCTCATCGTCCGAGGTGGGGCGGGGGCGACCTGCCGCGCGATCGCCCCGCGATCAGCGCTCGGCCGACAACGACGCGAGGATCTCCGCGACCGTCCGGCCCTCACCGTCGGCGCGACGGCGCCGGGAGCGACGTCCGGACGATTCGTGGTCGTCCTCGTCGTCCTTCTGGGTCGTTTCCGCAGCTCCATCGGCCTTCGCGGCGGTGTCCTTCCCCTCCGCGGGGTCATCGCCCTTCATCTTCGCTCCGGCCCCGTCTGCGTCCGTTTGCGGGTCGGGATCGGATCCGGGCTCGTGCTTACCGGGCTTCTGCGGCTCCGCCTTCCCGTCCGCCGCCTTCTCGGCGCTCGCGACCTTCGCGTCCCCGGTCTTCGGGTCCCCCGTCTTCGTGTCTCCGACCTTCTGATCCTCGACTTCCGCGTCCTCGATCTCGGCGTCCTCGACGTCCGGTCCTGCGGCCGCTTTTCCAGCCGTCGCCTTCTCGACCGTGACCTTCCCGGTAGCGGACTTCCCCGTCGCAGAATCAACCTTCGCCTGTTTCTCGGCACGCGGTTCTTCGACATCACCCTTCGCGGACGTCTTCTCCGACGCCTCCGCCGCCCGCATGGCCGCCTCGACCGACTCGGTCTCCGCGGTGACCGGCTCGTCGTCGGGAGAGGCGAAGGCCGGTCCCGACGGACGCGGAGCGGACACCCGCGCCGCCTCGCTCAGTCCACGCAGCTTCTCCGCCTGGCCCTCGAGGGCGACGACATCGTCGGGGAGCCGGCCGTCGAACAACATCTCGAGCGTGCGGCGCAGGGTGGCCAGCTCGGTGCGCAGGGCCGCCATCTCCCCGGCGTCGAGCTTCAGATCGGCACGGACCTTCTCCTCGACGGTCAGCTCGTACTCGCGCCGCGCCGCGATCTCCCGTTGCAACTGCAGTTCGTAGACCGTCTTCAGGTCGTCGGCCTTCGCCCGATCGAGCGCCGATTCCCGGCGGTACTTGTTCATCGCGATGGCTCCGACAGTGGCAGCCCACAGGGCGACGACCACCGCGACACGCAGCAATTGCACGCTCTCACTGAAGATCAACAGCAGCGAGGCGATCATCGCCAGAGCGAGCAGACCGGCCACGATCATCGAGCCGGTACTGCGCCACGGACGGCGATTCCTGTCTGGTCGCGCCGAGGTTGCCATGACCATCAGGGTACTTGGGTGGGTCCTCGGATCGGAGCCGGACGACACGCCCTTCCCCACCCCGAAATCCGATGTCAGAGCGCCGGTTCGTTCGGTTCGTCGGGGTCTTCCGGTGTCCGGCAACAGTATTCGAGCCACAACGCGGCCGCCGCCAGCGCTATGCCGGCGAGGGCTCCGACGAGCACCCCCGACGTGTCGTCGGTGGCGGCCTGCACGACGCCGCGTTGCGGTACGAGATACAGCAGGAAACCGGCCCACACTCCGGCGCTCGCGGCACCCACCAGTGCGGACGCCTTGGCGAGCGCGACCGCGCGGGCGGCGGTGATGGGATGCAACCTGCCGGGGCCCTCACCGATCTCGTGCTTGCCGACCCGCGACCGGATCATGAACGCCAGGATCACCTCGATGACCGCGACGGGATACAGCGAGGCTCCCGCGTAGACGGGGATGGGCGGCAGCGAACCGTACATTGTGCGGACGAGCAACCACGCGACGATCGCTGCCAGCACGGCCAGCGCCAGCAGATCTCGGATCCGGGTCTGTTTCAGCACTCGGCGTGTCCCTGGGTCTTCGGCCCGGCCAGCGTCAGGTCGGTGCGGTGCACACCTTCCCGTTCGGCGGCGTCGAGTTCGTCTAGCCAGTCGCCGATGCCCAGCCGCCGGCCCTCGGCGGTGAGCACGGCCTCGGGTTCGACGTCGAGCCACGGGACGAGCACGAACGCCCGCTGGTGTGCGCGCGGGTGCGGCAGGATCAGTTCCCGATCGTCGCTGCGCACCTCACCCTCGCCGCTGACGCAGGTCACGACGTCGACGTCGAGGCTGCGCGGACCCCAGCGCTGGATCCGGACGCGTTCGGCGGCCTCCTCGAGTTCCTGGCCGAACCGCAGCCAGTCGCGCGGACCGAAGGCGGCATCCTCCGCGACGACGACCGCGTTCAGGAAATCCTCCTGTTCGACGCCGCCCCACGGTGCCGTCGAGTACACCGCCGAGACGGCGACGGCCCGCTCGCCCAATGCGTCGACGACCGACCGCAGGTGCGCGAGCCGGTCGCCGATGTTCGATCCGATGGACAGCACGGCACGACTCATCAGGCGCTCCCCGTCGCATCGCTGCGGGAGCGGTCGATCGCCACGGCGACGTCGCCGAAGGTCAGCGGGATCGGCGCCGACGGCTTGTGGAGCGTGACCTCCACCCGGGCGACACGCGGGTCGGTGAGCACCTCGTCGGCGATCTCCCCCGCGACCGTCTCGATGAGATCGCGGCCCGGACCGGCGATGATCGCCGCGGCTCGCTCGGCGAGTTCGCCGTAGTGCAGCGTGTCGGCCAGCTCGTCGGATGCCGCGGCCGGCGCGAGATCGAGCCACACGACGATGTCGACGACGAAGTCCTGACCGTCCCGCTTCTCGTGCTCGAAGACGCCGTGGTTGCCGCGGACCGTCAGTCCCCGTAGTTCGATGCGGTCGCTCACGCGTGCACTCCTTCCGCGCTGCCGCGCTGCCAGGCACGCACCACCGCGAGCGCGTCGCGGGATGCCTGCACGTCGTGGACGCGTACGCCCCATGCGCCGTGTGTGGCGGCGAGCGCCGAGACGACGGCCGTGGCGACCTCACGACCCGAGGGCGGGCGGACCGTGCCGTCGGGCGCCGCGAGCAGCGATCCGAGGAATCGCTTCCGGGACGCCCCGATGAGCACCGGGAAACCCAGTTCGGTGAGTTCGGGCAGGCGCTGCAGCAACTGCCAGTTGTGGTCGGGTTCCTTCACGAAACCCAAACCGGGATCGAGCACGATCTTGTCGGAGTCCACGCCTGCGGCCACCGCGATGTCGACCTGCGTGAGCAGCTCGTCGCGGACCTCGCGGACGACGTCCTCGTAGTGCGTCGAACCGCCCGCGTGGACGAACTCGCCGAGGGGACGCCAGTGCATGAGGATCCACGGCACCCCTGCCTCGGCGACCACCGCGGCCATGTCGGCGTCGGCGCGCCCACCCGAGACGTCGTTGATCATGGTCACCCCGGCCTCCACGGCCGCCTCGGCGACCGAGGCGCGCATCGTGTCGACGCTCGTGGGGATGCCTGCCTCCGCCAGAGCGGCGATGACCGGCGCCACGCGGGACGCCTCGACCTCCGGGTCGACGCGCACGGCCCCGGGCCGGGTGGACTCGCCTCCCACGTCGACGATGTCGACGCCGAGCTCGCGCAGCTCGAAGCCGCGGGCTATCGCGGTCTCGCAGTCCAGATATCGACCGCCGTCGGAGAAGGAATCACTGGTGACGTTCAGTACGCCCATCACGACAGGCCACTGTTCGGCGGGGAAGACGGTCACCGGCGCAGGATCAGGTCCAGGGCCTCGGCACGCGACGCCGAACTGGTCTGGAACAGCCCGCGCACGGCGGAGGTGGTGGTGCTGGCACCGGGCTTGCGGATGCCGCGCATCGCCATGCACAGGTGCTCCGCCTCGACCACGACGATCACGCCGCGCGGCTGCAGCTTGCGCATCATGGCGTCGGCGATCTGGCGGGTGAGGCGTTCCTGGACCTGCGGACGCTTGGCGTAGAGGTCGACGACACGCGCCAGCTTCGACAGACCCGTGACGCGGCCCGTGGGGCCCGGGATGTATCCGACGTGGGCGACGCCGTGGAACGACACGAGGTGATGTTCGCACGTCGAGTACATCGGGATGTCTCGCACGAGGACGAGTTCCTGATGACCTTCGTCGAAGGTCGTGTCGAGGACCTCGTCCGGGTCGGTGAACAGTCCCCCGAACACCTCGCGGTAGGCACGGGCCACCCGGGCGGGAGTGTCGCGCAGGCCCTCGCGGTCCGGATCCTCACCCACCGCGATCAGCAGTTCACGCACGGCCGCTTCGGCTCGGGCCTGGTCGAACGTACGACCCGCGTCCACGCTCAATTCGTGGGTCGTCACATCCTCCGGGTCGGAACCCGTATCCGACTTCAGGTGGTTCACCGACACCCGCTCGCCCTCCACTCTTCGCTCACTCGTCTCCATCGGAACCGACGGCCCCGATGCGCGCCCCGTACCGACTCACCGACACGGATCAGTGCCGGCCGGCCGGGCCTTCCCACCGCTGTGTGGGAGGGGGTTCGGGAGCGCCGTAACCATCGCGCGGTTGCGAGTCTCCCACGTGGTTCTCACCACGGTGCGCATCTGCCGCACCGTCTTCGCCGGAGTCCGACGGACGGTCGGCGTCCTGCGGCTCCTGCGGACGCCCGAAACTCTGCGTTTCCTGGGCCTGTTGTCCGTAGCTGGGCTGTCCGTAGCTCTGGGGGTTCTGCCCCTGATGGCCCTGCGGATATCCGTATCCCTGAGGCTGTCCGGGGCCCTGCGGCCCGTGACCCTGCTGTTCCTGCGGGGTCTGCTCGCGCGGCGGCCAGCCGGGAGCCGACCATCCGGCGGGAGCACCGTAGTCCGGACGCGTCGCGTGCCGCGGACCACCCGGATACGGAGCCGTCGGCTGGAAGCCCGGAAGCGGCTCGGAGGCCGGGACCGGCTGCGACTGCTGTTGGGGCTGGGGGTAGCCGTTCGCCGGCTGGTACTGCGGCTGCGCGCCGGGCTGGTAGCCGGCGGGAGCGGGCGCCTCGCCCTGGCCCGGATACTGCGGGTGCTGATGCGCCGGCTTCGTCAGCGACGGCGGTTCCGGCGGCCACGGCTCGCCACGCTCGGCCGCGAGCTCGGCGGGCGTCTTGATCGGCGGCTTGTCGGACGGGACCCGATCACCGAAATCGTTGAAGGTCGTGATCCGCGGACGCTTCTTCACATCGGCCAGGATCCGGTCGAGATCCTTGCGGGTCAGCGTCTCGTGCTCGAGCAGCTCGCCCGCCAACACGTCGAGGGCGTCGCGGTACTCGTTGAGGATCGCCCACGCCTCGGTGTGCGCGGCCTCGATGAGGTTGCGGACCTCCTCGTCGATCTCGCGTGCCACTTCGTGCGAGTAGTCGGACTGCACACCCATCGACCGGCCGAGGAAGGGGTCGCCCTGCTCCTGGCCGTAGCGGACGGCGCCGAGCTTCGCGCTCATGCCGTACTCGGTGACCATCGCGCGCGCGATCTTCGTGGCCTGGTCGATGTCGGACGAGGCGCCGGTGGTGGGCTCGCGGAAGACGAGTTCCTCCGCGGCACGACCGCCCATCGCCATGACGAGGCGCGCGATCATCTCCGAACGCGTCATCAGGCCCTTGTCGTCCTCGGGCACCGTCATCGCGTGACCGCCGGTGCGGCCGCGGGCGAGGATGGTGACCTTGTAAACCGGCTCGATGTCGGGCATCGCCCACGCGGCGAGGGTGTGACCACCCTCGTGGTAGGCCGTGATCTTCTTCTCGTGCTCGCTGATGATGCGGCTCTTGCGGCGGGGGCCGCCGATGACACGGTCGACCGATTCCTCGAGGATCGCCTCGGTGATCACCGTGCCGTTCTCACGGGCGGTAAGCAGCGCGGCCTCGTTGACGACGTTCGCGAGGTCGGCACCGGACATGCCCACCGTGCGCTTGGCGAGCGCACCGAGATCCGCGTTGGGATCGATCGGCTTGCCCTTCGAGTGCACGGCGAGGATCGCCCGGCGACCGGCGAGGTCGGGGTTCGTCACCGGGATCTGACGGTCGAAACGGCCGGGACGCAGCAGTGCCGGGTCGAGGATGTCGGGGCGGTTCGTCGCGGCCATCACGATGATGCCGGAGCGGTCGCCGAAGCCGTCCATCTCGACGAGCAGCTGGTTGAGGGTCTGCTCACGCTCGTCGTGACCACCGCCGAGGCCGGCGCCGCGCTGGCGGCCGACCGCGTCGATCTCATCGACGAAGATGATGCAGGGAGCGCTCTGCTTGGCCTGCTCGAACAGATCGCGCACACGGGAGGCGCCGACACCGACGAACATCTCGACGAAGTCCGAACCGGAGATCGTGAAGAACGGGACGCCCGCCTCGCCGGCGACGGCACGCGCGAGGAGGGTCTTACCGGTGCCGGGAGGACCGTAGAGCAGTACGCCCTTGGGGATCTTCGCGCCGAGCGCCTGGTAGCGCGCCGGGTTCTGCAGGAAGTCCTTGATCTCGTAGAGCTCCTCGACGGCCTCGTTGGCGCCGGCGACATCGGCGAAGGTCGTCTTGGGCATGTCCTTCGACAGCTGCTTGGCCTTCGACTTGCCGAAGCCCATCATGCCGCCGCGACCACCGCCCTGCATGCGGCTCATCACGAAGAAGAACACGCCGAGCAGGATGATCATCGGCAGGACGAAGATGAGGATCGAGGTCAGCCAGCTCTCCTGGGTGACGCTCGTGTCGTACTTCTGCGCGCCCGACGCGGCGACCAGGTCGAAGATCTGTTCGGAGGCCGACGCGGGGTACTTCGCGATGATCTCGGTGCTGCCCTCGGTCGCGTCGTTGCCGTTCTCGAGCCACAGACGCACCTGCTGTTCGCGGTCGTCGATGCGGGCTTCGCTGACGTTCTGCGATTCGAGTTGGGACACCGCGACGGACGTGTCCACCTGGGTGAAACCGCGCGTGTCGTCGCCGAAGTAACTGAAGGCGTAGATCACCAGCAGAATGCCGGCGACGATCGCCAGATTACGGAACACTGTCTTGCGGTTCATACAGGTTCGGCCCGAGCGGCCGGTCCTTTCGATCGAGTTCGTCGGGGTCTCGCAGTCGCGGCGCTTCGCGCCCGGGGTGGCCGCACGCCGCGACGGTCACTGACCAGGCAACGCAAGGTTACCGCGTAGCAACGAGCGGTCGCCCCGGCACCGGCCGGAGCCGACACCGGGAATACGTCGTAATCGACAACGATCGGGACGGAACCGGAGTTCCCCGGGCCGGGGACCTCACGACGCGGCTCGACCGGAGGTCAGCTGCTGTAGACCTTGGGATCCAGCGTGCCGATGTAGGGCAGGTCGCGGTAGCGCTCGTCGTAGTCGAGTCCGTAGCCGACGACGAACTCGTCCGGGATGTCGAATCCGACGTCCTTGACCTCGACGTCGATCTTCACGGCCTCCGGCTTGCGGAGCAGCGTGACGACCTCGAGCGACGCGGGGTTGCGCGTCGAGAGGTTCTTGAGCAGCCACGACAGCGTCAGACCCGAGTCGATGATGTCCTCGACGATGAGGACGTTGCGACCGGCGATGTCCTTGTCGAGGTCCTTGAGGATGCGCACGACACCCGAGGACGAGGTCGACGACCCGTACGAACTTACGGCCATGAACTCCATCTGCGTCGGGATCGGCAGAGCGCGCGCGAAGTCGGTCATGAAGAAGATGGCGCCCTTGAGCACCCCGATGAGCAGCAGATCGCCTTCCGGCGCACCCACCGGGTAACGCTCGGCGACCGACTGCGCCAGCTCTGCGGTCCGCTCCTTGATCTGTTCTTCGGAGATCAGCACCGACGCTATGTCGTTCTCGTACACCGGGGTCCTTCCCTACCTTCTGCTGCCGGTCGCCCGGACCTTCGCCCGGTCGACGTACTCCACGGCAAGCGTGCCACGCCGACGCGACACCACCAACCTCGTCCCCGTCCGCGGGCCCCGTCCGACAGCGACCGGGCCCTGTCCGCGCCACGCCGCTACTAGATCGTCGACCGTCCGCAGCATCGTCTCGTTCGGCGTGACGGTGTGATCGATCAGCCACGATCGGAGGGCTCTGCGTCGTACTGCGGCGGGAGCCGCCGCGAGAGTGTCGGTGTCGAGCAGGTCGTCCTCGCGCCGCGCTGTCGCGAGCAGGTCGCCGGCCCAGACATCGAGGGCGTGGCCGTCGTCCTGTAGTTGCCCGGCCGTGCGCGCGAGGGCTTCGGCGACGCCCCCACCGAGCACATCCTCGAGCAGCGGCAGTACCTCACGGCGCAGACGCACGCGCGTGAACCGGTCGTCGGTGTTGTGCGGATCCTCGTACGGGCGGTAGCCGAGTTCGTCGCACGCCCGGCGGGTCGTGTCGCGGCGCACGCCGAGCAGCGGCCGGCCCCACGGCGGGGCGAAGGGGGCCATCCCGCGGATCGAACGCAGCCCCGATCCGCGGCCGAGACCGAGCAGCACCGTCTCGGCCTGGTCGTCGAGGGTGTGCCCGAGCAACACGGTCCGGTCGTCGCGGTTCTCGTCGAGCGCCCGGTAGCGGGCCGCGCGCGCGGCGGCCTCGAGGCCTCCCCCACCGGTGACGTCCACACCGACCACCATGACGGTCGCGCAGCCGCGGGCCCGGGCGAACTCCGCGGCCCGCGCGGCGACGACCTCGGAACCGGACTGGAGGCGATGATCGACGACGACGGCGTGCACCGCCTCGGTCTCCGCGACGGCGGCGGCGGTCAGGGCGGCGGAATCGGCCCCGCCCGACAACGCGACGGTCACCGCGTCGGCCGGGTGCGCGCCCAGCCAGGCCCGCACGGCGAGGCGCACCTCGTGGATCGCCGGGGCTTCGGGCAGCAGCGGACGATCGTTGGACGGTGAAGCCACGATCAGCTCAGCACCCGCGCGATCCACGCATCGGGATGGTCGATCTCCGTCAGGGTGGGCAGGGCGTCCGGACCGGACCACACGGCGTTGAAGTCGTCCGTGCCGACCTTCGCGACGACGGCGTCGACGAACTTCTTGCCGTGCACGTACTGGGCCATCTTGGCGTCCATGCCGAGGACGAGCCGGATGAGGCGATGCACCGGGCTGCTGTTGCGGTGCCGCCGGTTGTCGAACGCCCGCCGGATCCGCGCGACCGACGGGACCACGGCCGGGCCGACACCGTCCATTACATGATCGGCGTGGCCTTCGAGCAGCGTTCCGAGCGCGAGGATCCGATCGAACGACTCGCGCTGAGACTGTGCCTGCAGCGCCCGCACGACACCGAGCATGCCCCGCTCCGACATCGCCTTGTCGCCGGGAGTGCGCAGGTCCTTCACCGCCGACACCACGCGGGTCGCGACGTCGCCCATCGGTTCGTCGACCGCGGTGGCGAGGTCGGCGGCGGCCTCGCGCATCAGCTCGGCCATCCACGGTGCCTGTGCGAACTGCACGCGGTGGGTCACCTCGTGCAGGCACACCCACAGCCGGAAGTCGGCGGGCGGCACCTTCAGGGCGCGTTCGACCGCGACGACGTTGGGCGCGACGAGCAGCAGCGAACGAGAGAACGGGTCGTACTGTCCGAGCACCGCGGACGACAGGTAGGCGAGCATCGCGCCGGCCTGCGCGCCCGCCGGTTTGCCCACCCAGCGGAGGGAGGAGCCGGCCGGATCCTCGCCCGAGGTCGCGGTGAGGTCGGCCATCGACGCCGCGGCCGCACGTACCCAGCCCGGCCGGTCGACGACCTGCGCGGGCGGCGGCTCGGTTCCGTCGTCGAGACGCGTGTGCTCGCGCACCGGTCCCTCGGCGCGCGCGGCGGCCGAGAACAACTCGTCCTGCACCGCATCGCGGGTGTACCGCGACATCGCGGGTTCGGAGCGGGTGAGGCGCACGCCGACCCCGGCCGCGAACGACCAGTCGATCGCGTCGCCGAGTGCCCGCTCCTTGCCGGTCATCGGCAACCGCACTCACGCAGTACCGACGCCACGGCGTCGAGGGCGGGCCGAGCCTCGCTCGGGGACCGGCCGTTGGACAGCAGAGCGAACGACAGCACGCGGCCGTCGGAGTCGACGGTGTATCCCGTGAGTCCGTTGACCTCGGTCAGAGTGCCGGTCTTCGCCCGCACCCATCCGGCTCCGGCACGGGTCGTGGTGCCGTAGCGGTCGGCGAGCGTGCCGGTCGCTCCGGCGACGGGAAGATAGTCGAGCATGGGCCGCAGCTCCGTCCTGTTCGGTCCGGCCGCCTCGGAGATCACGCGATCGAGCGTACGAGCAGGGATCCGGTTCTCGACCGAGAGCCCGCTGACGTCGCGCAACGTCACACCGGTGACGTCCAGACCCGCTTGCTGCAGGGTACCGGTCACCGCCTTCGTCGTGCCCTCGAACGAGTGCTCGTTGCCCGTCGCGACGGCGACCTCCCGTCCGATGGTCTCCGCGAGGACGTTGTCGGATCGGCGCAGCATCTGACCGAGACGCACAGTGAGTGGCGCCGACTGGACCGACGCCATGGGCGCCGCACCGGGTGAGGCGGATCCGAGCGCTACCCGCGCGGGGTCGGCACCGAGCGCCGTCGCCAGTGCACGACCGGCGTCCAGGGCGGGCGTAGCGCTGCGAGGCGATTCGTCCTCGAGTGGGTTCGACCGGGCGCCGTCGAGCATCACCGGTTCGATGGGTGCGACGTAACCGTCGCCGACGTCCTGGGGAAACCAGCCCGGCGCGAGCGGATCCCCGCTGTACAGACTCGTGTCGACGAGGACCGTCTCGACCGTCGTGCCGCTGCGCCGGATCTGTTCGGCGAGGTCGGCGATGCGGGGACCACCGGGGTAGAAGCTCTCCTCGCCGGGCGGCATCGCCGAGAGGGTGGGGTCGCCACCCGCGATGAGGACGATCTCCCCCGGCTTCGAACCCTCGACGACACGCGTGGTGATCCGATGATCGGAGGGCAGCACGAGCATGGCGGCCGCGGCGGTGAGGATCTTCGTGGTGGAGGCCGGGATCAGCGCGCGATCGGCGTCCTTCGACCACAGCACCGTGCCGGTCGTGGGGTCGGTGATCGACCCGGCGAAGTCACCGAGGCCGGGATTGTTCACCGCCTGGTCGAGTGCCGCCGCCAGCGAGGTCGGGTCGGGCGTCGGAGCGTCGGGCGAGACCGCGGCGACCGCGGGGGTCGCGATCACCGGTGCCGGTGCGGGGAGCACGACCGCGCCGGCGGACGCCCGCACGTCGTAGATCGCGAAGGCTCCGCCCACGACGAGAGCGAGGAAACCCGCTCCCCAGATCCCGAAGAGGATCTTCATGTTCCGTCGTCGCCTGGTTGCCAGTGAACCCTGCTTCTTGTTGCCGCCCTGCCCCGTCAACACGCCTCCGCTGCATCCTGCACACACTGGTCGACCAGCTACCCGCACTTCCCGCTGCCGGCCGCACACTGCTGTGACGCACTCGGGGCCCCGGTACCTGCACCTCCAGCCTAGCGCCGCGACCGTTATCCTCTCTGCGGACCATCACCGCAGATACGGATGTCGTATCCGCCGGAAAAACACCGACGAAGTGAGGCAAGGCGTGGAGTTCGAGGTCACCATCGAGATCCCCAAGGGACAGCGGAACAAGTACGAGGTCGATCACGAGACCGGACGCGTCAAGCTCGATCGTTACCTGTACACCTCGTTCGGCTACCCGGCCGACTACGGCTACATCGAGAACACCCTCGGTGAGGACGGCGATCCGCTCGACTGCATGGTCCTGCTGCCCGAGTCGGTCTTCCCCGGCGTGATCGTCGAGGCCCGCCCCGTCGGCATGTTCAAGATGGTCGACGAGGCCGGTGGCGACGACAAGATCCTGGCCGTCCCGGCCGGCGACCCGCGGTGGGATCACGTCCAGGACATCAGCGACGTCTCGCAGTTCGAGCTCGACGCCATCAAGCATTTCTTCGTGCACTACAAGGATCTCGAGCCGGGCAAGCACGTCGAGGCCGCCGACTGGGTCGGTCGCGCCGAGGCCGAGGCCGAGGTGACCGCGTCGGTCGAGCGCCTGAAGAACAACGGCGGGCACTGACACCGAGCCTGTACAACGCGGATCCCCCGGACGATGCGATCGTCCGGGGGATCCGTCGTCTGCGGGGTCTATTCGCCCTTGAACTGCGGCGGGCGCTTCTCGAAGACGGCGGTGATCGCCTCGGTGAGGTCCTCCGACGGCAGGAACGCCGCGTTCCACGCCGCGACGTAGCGGAGGCTGTCGTCGACCTGCGGCGAGCGCGTGTGGTCGAGGACGTTCTTGATGCCCTGGACGACGAGCGGCGGGGTGGCGGCGATCTCCGCGGCGGTCGCGTGAGCGGCGGCCAGCACTGCATCGGCGTCGTCGTGGACGTCGTTGACGAGACCGATCTTCTCGGCGCGGGCGGCGTCGATGTCCTTGCCCGTGAGCGCGAGCTCGCGGACGTGACCGTCGCCGATGATGAGCGGGAGCCGGGCGAGGGTGCCGACGTCGGCGACCATTCCGACCTTGACCTCGCGGACGCTGAACTTCGCGTCGGCGCTCGCGTAGCGGATGTCGGCGGCGGAGATGAGGTCGACCGCTCCGCCGATGCACCAGCCCTGGACCGCGGCGACGACCGGCTTGCGGCAGTCGGCGACGGCCGTGATGGCCGCCTGCATGTTCTTGATCAACGTGTGGAAGTCCGTGCGCGGCTTCGCGAGCGCCTTGCCGGAGACGACGGCGCCGAGGCTGCCGCCCATGGCGACGAGGTCGAGGCCGTAGGAGAAGTTCCGGCCGGAACCGGCGAGGACGACGGCGCGGACTTCGGGGTCGGCGTCGAGCTCACCGAACAGGACGGGCAATTCCGCCCAGAAGTCGGGGCCCATGGCGTTGCCCTTGCCGGGGCCGATGAGCGTGACCTGTGCGACGTGATCCTTGCGTTCGACGGTGAACGCTTTCCAAGGCGAGAGATCGGACATTGTGTGTTCGGCGGCTCTCGGCCCTCACAAGGGTGAGAACCGCCGTCCTCCTTCCAGGGTCGGGCTTGTGATGGTGACGACGGAATCTGTCGGTGGGCGTCGATAGCGTGCCCGGGCATGGGGGTCGAGGTTGTGCGTTACAACTTCCGGTTGCGTGCGGGCAGCAACGCCGAACGCGCGCTGCTCGACGAATGGCATCGCTGCAGGTTCCTGTGGAACGAAGCCGTGCACCTCCAGAAGACGGGCGCACGACCCACTTCCGGGAAGCTGAGCAAACAGCTGACCGAGACGCGCAGACGATCGGCGTGGTTGCGGGCCGGCTCCCAGGTCGCTCAACAACAGACGTTGCGGACCTACGCTCGTGCGCTCGACTCGTCGTTCGCGGTGAAAGGACGCAACCGCCCGAAGTTCAAGTCCCGGAAGGCAACGTCGCCGACTCTCGAGTACACCCGTCGCAGCTTCCGGATCCAGGAAGGCCGATTGCGCTTGCCGAAGGGCGTCACAATTCCGGTGGTGTGGTCGCGGAAACTGCCATCCGAACCGTCGAGTGTGCGCATCACCCGCGACTCGGTCGGAGATTGGTACGCGTCGTTCGTCGTCACCCGCAGCACCGAACCTCCGGCTCCGGCGCCGCCTGGTTCGGCGATCGGTGTCGATTGGGGAGTGACCCACACGGCGACCACCACCGACGAGCGGTTCGACCTGCCGCACCGGGGTCATCGCAAGCGTTGCGCGGCGGAGCTGGCGAAGGCGCAACGAACCATGGCTCGCCGACGCAGACCCAAGGGAAGCCGACCGTCCAACGGATACCGGCGAGCCCGCAAACGTGCGTCGCAGGTGCAGAAGAAGGCCGCTCGGCGGAACCAGCACGAGGCACGGATGTGGGCGCGCGGGGTGGTCGCACACCACGCACTGATCGCCGTGGAGGATTTCCGCCCCCAGTTCCTCGCCCGATCCACGATGGCGAGGAAAGCGGCGGACGCCGCGATCGGCGCTGCGAAGCGCGAACTCGTCGAGCAGGGCACGCGGGCCGGCCGGAAGGTGGTGCTGGTACGGCCCGCATACACGTCGATGACGTGTTCGAGATGTTTCGCGAGAGCCAAGCAACGCCTCGAACTCGGCGAACGAACCTTCCGATGCTCGGCCTGCGACTACAGCGCATGCCGGGACCGGAACGCTGCCAGAGTGATTCTGGCTGTGGCGGAGCGTGGCCACACCGGTGTCGACGACGTCAGACAGGCGGATCACCTCCTGGGTGGTTCGGTTGCGGTCCGAGCCGGGAATCTCCTGCCTTCTGGCAGGAGAGGCGTTAATACCGAAGGGTAACTTGTTTACGTACGGACTGTATCGAGCCACCCCACGACACGACACGACGACGACGCGTCCTCGGAACCGCGCCCATCCGGCGGCGATTTTCCTACTCTTGATCCATGACCAGGTCGCTGCATCCGAATGCCCACCGCGTCTCGGACACGCTCATCGCCCGCGGCCATCACGGTCTGATCGTCCAGCAGCCGGAGACCGTGCACACCGCTGAGCAGGCCGCCGCCGCGGTCGGTGTCGAGGTGGGCGCGATCGTGAAGTCGCTCGTCTTCCTGCTCGATGACGACCCGATCCTGCTGTTGGTGTCCGGGGCGCATCGCGTGTCGGTCGAGCGGACCGGCGAGCGGCTCGGTGGCGAACTCGTGCCGGCCTCCTCCGACCTGGTCACGGAGGTCACCGGCCAGCCGCTCGGTGGCGTCGCACCGCTCGGTCATCCCACGAACCTGCCCACCTACATCGACCGTGCGCTGCAGCTCCACCCGGATCTGTGGGCGTCGGGTGGATGCCCGAACACACTGTTCCGGACCGTCTATTCGGAGCTCATGCGCATCACCGCGGCGATCGACGTCGACGTGGACTGAGACCGTCCACCTACCGGTACACCGGCATCTCCATCCGGGTACACTTTCCGTCGTGACAGTCCGAGCGTGGAGCCGCAGGCATGTCGACCTGTGTCGTACCCGCTCGTGCCTCTGTGCGTTCTGAGATCCGCACCATCCCTTCCTCTTTTCCGGCGCCGCACTGCTGCGGGTAGTTGCCTCCCCGGCGCCGCTCACCTTCCGACCAGCGGAGCCCTTCCATGACCACGTCCTCCATCGAGAACCCGGCCGGCAGCTCGGTCGATTCCCCCGAACTCGTTCTCATCGTGCAGATCTCGGACACGAACGCCGGGTCGGCGGGCGATCTCGCCGCCCTCGCCGATGCTCTGCGGGAGACCGCGCTCGATCTGCTCCCGGGTGCGCGCACCCACACTCTTCTCAGCCCCGGCCCGACCCCTCTGGTCATCGATCTGCCGGCCCGCGGGCTGGTGCTCGACAATCAGCGGGTCGAGTTGAGTCACAGCGAATTCGAGATCCTCGCGCACTTGGTGCGTCGGCCCCGCGTCGTGGTGTCCCGCGCGGCATTGAGGCCGCTCGGCGCCGGATACTCGGAGAACGACGACTTCGACACCGACCGCGGCAACCGCAGTGTCGACGTCCATGTCTCCCGGATCCGTTCCAAGCTGGGACGTTTCGGCAACATCATCACCACTGTCCGCGGGTCGGGCTACCGGTTCGATCCCGATCCGCGCGTACACGTCGTCGAATCACTCGACCGCCGTACGGCGTGAACGCATGCGAAGGAGGGGCAGGAGTCGAAACTCCTGCCCCTCCTTCGCAATACCGATGCGTGTCAGGAAGCGCGCACGGATGTCCGAGCGCCCTCACCGAACCGGCGCAGGACCTCGACGACGGTCGGCGAGACCTCGACGAGGCCGCGCGACTCCAGCCACGGCAGCGTTCCGTCGACGAGATGCTCGACGGTGAACGGCGCGGCGAGCGGGATCAGCGTGACGCCGTCGGCGACCTGCACGGCATGGATGTCCGCGATCAGCCCGGCGAGACCGTGCGGCGTTCCGAAATAGGACAGCGTGCCGGCCTCCCCGCGAGTCGATTCCGGGCGGGTGCGCCGGGTGCGGGCGGTGCGGGCATCGGAGGCGAGGACGATCTCGACGTCGACGAGCACCGTGACCGAATCGGGATCGCGGCCCTCCTCGGCGGCCTCTGCGCGGATGCGGTCGCGCAGTTTCCCTGCTTCACGCAGGTCGGCGGCACGCACCCGCACGACGTTGGATACATCGGCGCTGAGGTCGAGCGGCGGGGCGCCGACACGTCCCAGGGTCAGGTCGGCCCAGTAGTCGGGCCCGGAGTGACCGGTGAGTTCGACGGCGACGCGCAACGGCCGGATCGCGGCGGACTCGACGACGGCCGGGTCTGCGGATACAGGGGTGACGGTGGATGCGACGGACATGGGATCCCTCTCGGTACGGGCCGCGGAGCGGCACGGAGGGATCGGCCTGTGAGCCGGAAGACTGTGAGGGAGAAGACCTTCAGTCCGGACAGATTCCCGATGCCGTACGGCAGAGGTCGACATGGCGACGGCACCAGCGTGCCGCAGCGATCGTCCTCGTCCGTCCCATGCGAATTACCCTACTGATCCTATGGGGAATTGTCGACCGCTAGACGCACGGAGATGCGTCGCCGTCGGTCGCTCCGAGGCCGGGACGCGTCTCCGGCGAGGGGTTCCACACGCCGGCGGTCTTCGCGTGCACCCACGTCGGCCCGTTCTCGACCAGCAACCGGAGCGCTCCGAGGAGCCGCTCGACATCGTCGGACGAACTGCCGAGTCCGAGCGACGCCCGGACGGCTCCGCCGGCACGACCGACCCGCGCGAGCAGCGGGTGGGCGCAGAAGCGTCCGTCACGGACGCCGATGCCGTACTCGGCGGACAGATAGGAGGCGACGTGGCCGGGCTCGTAGCCGTCGACCGTGAAGGTGACGATCCCGACACTGTCGGCCGAATCGTTCCACAGCCGAAGCACTTCCACGCCGTCGATGGCCTGCAGACCGTCGACGAGCAGGGCGCACAGGGCCTCCTCGTGACGGATCACCGCGTCGGCGTCGAAACCGGCGAGCGCATCGCACGCGGCGGCAAGGGCGGCGACGCCGAGCACGTTGGGGGTGCCGGCCTCGTGACGCGCAGGGGCGCAGGACCATTCGGTGTGATCGAGGCGCACCTCGCGCACCGCGCCGCCACCGGCGAGGTACGGCTCGGCGGCGTCGAGCCAGTCTCGGCGGCCGACGAGCACTCCCGCACCGAACGGCGCGTACAGCTTGTGGCCGGAGAAGGCGAGGTAGTCCACACCGAGCTCGACGAGATCGACACGGCGATGGGGCACGAGCTGCGCACCGTCGACGAGGATCCGGGCACCGGAAGCGTGTGCGAGCTCGGCGAGTTCGGCGATCGGCAGGACCTCACCGGGGACGTTGGAAGCACCGGTGACGGCGAGCAGGGCCGCGGGTGCGCGCTGCAGTTCGACCGCGAGACGCCATACCGTCTCGGAGACGGTGTCCGCAGCCTCGACGATGCGAGAGTTCTTCCAGGGCAGCAGATTCGCATGGTGCTCGATGTCGAGCACCACGACATCGCCGGGCACCGCACTCGCGAGCAGGTTCAGCGAATCGGTGGTGTTGCGCGTGAAGACGACGACCTGGTCGTCGGCCGCGCCGACGAAGCGCGACACGGAGGAGCGGGCGTCCTCGTAGGCGGTGGTGCTGATCCGCGAAGCGTATCCGGCGCCGCGGTGCACGCTCGCATAGAAGGGCAGCAGCTCGGTGATGCGGTCGGTGACGGCGGACAGCGCCGGTGCGCTCGCCGCGTAGTCGAAGTTCGCATAGGTGCAGGTACCCCCCTGGACGAGCGGAACCTGCACGTCACAGCCGGAAACGGTGGCAAAGGGAGCGATGCAGGTGGTGGTGGCTACAGCAGTCATGACAAATCCCTTGTGTACTCGGGGACCCGCCGGTGACGCCTACGACGGAGAATTCTCGTCGCCGGCGGAGTCCGCGCTTGCCGTGTCCGGTAGTGGATTCACGGCCCGGTCGTCACCCGGAGCACCCCACCGCGGTTGGAGGGTTGCCGACCAGCTAGCCGGGGCTTGACGCTGGTACTCATGACCTGGCGAAGAGAATGGCAGGACGACCGGGCCGTGTCAACCCCGCACAGCTCCGCGTCGCCCGGCACCGCACGACGCCGACACGCGTTCTGCGCGCCGAACGTTCACCTGCCGTCCACCCGGACGTGAGATAACCGGAAGCACCATCGAGCAGAAGGACCCGCGGAATTGCCAGCCATAACCTCGACCCCCGTCGGCCGGTCCCCCATCCCCGACGAGTTCCTCCGCGCGTCGCACGCTCCACCCGCCCGCACCCTCGTCGACCTGCTGCGGAGCACTGCCGAAGCACATCCCGACGCCCCCGCGATCGACGACGGCGCGACGGTCCTCGAATACGCCGAACTGGTCGAGGCGGTGATCGCCGGTGCGTATGCGCTGAACGACGCGGGCGTCGGGGCCGGCGACAGGGTCGGGGTCCGCATGACCTCCGGGCGCAGCGACCTGTATGTGACGATTCTCTCCATTCTCGCCGCGGGCGCCGCGTACGTCCCCGTCGACGCCGACGATCCCGACGAGCGGGCCGAACTCGTGTTCTCGGAAGCGCAGGTCACCGCCATCGTCACGGACGAGGGCATCGGACCGGGCACGGCCGCGCCGTCGGGCACCCCGGTGGTGCGGGGCCCGAACCTCGATGACGACGCGTGGATCATCTTCACCTCCGGTTCAACCGGAACACCGAAGGGTGTCGCCGTCACCCACCGCAATGCGGCGGCCTTCGTCGACGCGGAAGCGCGAATGTTCTGCCAAGGGGAGCCGCTCGGTCCCGGCGACCGGGTCCTGGCCGGGCTGTCCGTGGCGTTCGACGCCTCGTGCGAGGAGATGTGGCTCGCCTGGCGGCACGGCGCCTGCCTGGTTCCGGCGCCCCGCGCGCTCGTCCGCTCCGGCATGGACCTCGGGCCGTGGCTCGTCTCGCGCAACATCAACGTCGTCTCCACGGTGCCCACCCTCGCGGCGATGTGGCCGGCCGAAGCCCTCGAGGCGGTGCGTTTGCTCATCTTCGGTGGCGAGGCCTGCCCACCCGATCTCGTCGAACGTCTCGCGGTTCCGGGACGCGAGGTGTGGAACACCTACGGCCCCACCGAGGCGACGGTCGTGGCCTGCGCGTCGCTGATGGACGGCACCGGACCGGTCCGCATCGGCCTGCCCCTCGACGGATGGGATCTCGCCGTCGTGGACGCCGACGGCAACCCCGTCGAGGAGGGCGCGACCGGTGAACTCGTCATCGGTGGTGTCGGCCTCGCGCGCTACCTCGATCCGGCGAAGGACGCCGAGAAGTACGCTCCGATGCCCACGCTCGGCTGGGACCGCGCCTACCGCAGCGGTGATCTCGTGACGCTCGACCGCGCCGGTCTGCTGTTCCAGGGACGCGCCGACGACCAGGTCAAGATCGGTGGCCGCCGCATCGAACTCGGCGAGGTCGACAACGCACTGCAGAACCTGCCCGGCGTGGCGGGCGGTGCGTGCGCGGTCCGCAAGACGGCCGCGGGACATTCGATCCTCGTGGGATACCTCGCCTCCACCGATCCGGACTTCGACATCGCGTCGGCCCACGACCTGCTGTCCGAACAACTCCCGGCCGCGCTCGTCCCCCGACTCGCGCTCGTCGACGAACTGCCCACCCGCACGTCCGGCAAGGTCGACCGCAACGCTCTGCCGTGGCCGCTGCCCGGCGCCGATGCCGACTCGGTGGAAGCACTCGGTCTCGATCCCACCGCCGAATGGGTCGCCGAACTGTGGACCGACATCCTCGGCGCCCGGATCGAGGGCGTCGACGACGACTTCTTCGAACTCGGCGGTGGTTCCCTCGCGGCGGCGCAACTCGTCACGGCGCTGCGGAGTCGGTATCCCGAGATGACCGTCGCGGAACTGTACGACCACCCGAGGCTCGGATCGCTCGCCGTCTACCTCGACGAACTCGCGCCGACGGAAGCGGCGACACCGCGAGAGGTGACCCCGGTGCCGCGGCTCGCCCAGCTCGGGCAGATCGCCGTGACCGCCGTCCTCACCACCCTCACCGGACTGCAGTGGGTGACCTGGCTGGCGATCCTGAACAACGTCGTCGCGCTCGTCGTCGACGTGCCGTGGACCGTCACCCTGTCGTGGTGGTGGGTCGCGCTCGGTGTCCTGCTGTTCCTCACGCCCGTCGGGCGCATGGCGATCTCCGTCGCGGGTTCGCGTCTGCTCCTGCGCGGCATAGAGCCCGGAAGCTACCCACGCGGTGGGAGCGTCCATCTCCGGCTGTGGACGGCTCTGCGACTGTCCGAGGCCGTGGGTGCCGTGAACATCTCGAGCGCTCCCTGGATGCGGCAGTACGCGCGGGCGCTGGGAGCGAAGGTCGGCCGCGACGTCGACCTGCACAGTCTTCCACCGGTCACCGGTCTCCTCGAACTCGGCGACGGGTGTGCCGTCGAGCCGGAGGTGGACCTCGGCGGCTACTGGGTGGACGGCGACCTCGTCCACATCGGAAGCATCCGGATCGGTGCCGGCGCCACGGTGGGCGCCCGCTCGTTCCTGGCCCCCGGCGCGCGGATCGGTAAGGACGCCGAAGTGGAGGCCGGATCCGCGGTGTTCGGTCGCGTGAAGGCCGGGCAGAACTGGTCGGGCTCCCCCGCCCGCAAGGCCGGCAAGGCCGACCGGCCGTGGCCCGCCGCGACACCGCCGCGGGGCGGCAGGTGGGTGCCGGTCTACGCGCTGTCGTCGATCCTGCTCGGCGGCCTGCCCGTCGTCTCGATCGCCGCCGGGGTCGCGCTGCTCGTGTGGTGGGTGCACGACACCCCCACCGTCTCCGACGCCGTGGTGCACTCCCTGGCGATGCTGCCCGTCGCGGCGCTGCTGACGATGTTCGTCTTCGCCCTGCTCACCCTGACGGCCGTGCGACTGCTTGCCGTCGGGATGACCGAGGGCTGGCATCCCGTGCGCAGCCGCGTGGGCTGGCAGGTGTGGTTCACCGAGCGCCTCATGGACTCCTCGCGCACCTTCCTGTTCCCGCTCTACGCGTCGATGCTCACCCCGATCTGGCTCCGATTGCTCGGCGCCGACATCGGTAAGGACGTCGAGGCGTCGACCGTGCTGATGGTTCCCAAGTTCACCAAGGTCGCCGATGGAGCGTTCCTCGCCGACGACACGATGGTCGCCTCCTACGAACTCGGCGGCGGGTGGCTGTACATCTCGCATGCGAAGGTCGGCAAGCGTGCCTTCCTCGGCAACTCGGGTATGGCGGCGCCGGGGCGGCGCGTCCCGAAGCACGGGCTCGTCGCGGTGCTCTCCGCGGCTCCGGAGAAGGCGAAATCCGGCTCGTCGTGGCTGGGCAGTCCCCCGGTGCGCCTGCGGCGCGCAAGCGGTGACAGCGACGGGAGCCGCACCTTCGCACCGCCGCTGAAACTGAAGATCGCGCGCGGCGCGGTGGAGACCTTCCGGCTCGTGCCCATGGTCGTCACCTACGGCATCGGGCTCGGTGTGCTCTTCGCACTCAACACCCTCGCCGTGCACTGGGGCTATCTCGCCGCTGCGCTGCTGGGCGGTCTCGTGCTCATGGTGGCCGGAGCCGTGGCGTGCCTCGTGACCGTGATCGCGAAATGGCTCGTCGTCGGTCGGATCGGACGCGTCGAGCACCCGCTGTGGAGTTCGTTCGTGTGGCGCAACGAGGTCTCCGACACCTTCGTGGAGACCGTGGCGGCACCGTGGTTCGCCCGGGCCGCGGCGGGCACCGCCGTGATGAACCTGTGGCTGCGCGCGCTGGGGTCGAGGATCGGGCGCGGTGTGTGGTGCGAGAGCTACTGGCTGCCCGAGGCCGACCTGGTGTCCCTGGGCGACGGTGCGACCGTCGAACGCGGTTGCGTTGTACAGACCCACCTGTTCCATGATCGGATCATGTCCATGGACACCGTGACCCTCGGCGCCGGCGCCACGCTCGGCCCCCAATGCGTCGCGTTGCCCGCCTCGGGCATCGGCGACGGTGCCACCGTCGGCCCGGCCTCGCTGGTGATGCGCGGCGACGTCGTCCCGCCGTCCACTCGCTGGCAGGGCAATCCGATCACGCCGTGGACCACGCCGAACGACTGGTCGCCGCGGTGAAGCCCATCAAAGCCGCCAAGCCCGTCGCGCCGGTCGCCGCGGACCGGCCGCTCGACCCTTATCTGCCCGAGAGCGGGAACCGCGGCTACCGGGCCTCCCGCTACGAACTCGAACTCACCTACAAGGTCGTGTCCAATCGGCTCGACGGCCGGGCGAAGATCATCGCCACGACTACGGACGTGCGCGCCAAGTATTCGCTCGATCTCGCGCAGTCGATGCGAGTCACGAAGGTGACCGTCAACGGGCGACGTCCCGCCAAGTTCGCGCATCGTGGCGGCAAGCTCACCGTCCCCCCCGCCGAGAAACTCCCTGCCGGGGCGGTCCTCGTCTTCGGTGTGCAGTACTCGGGAACCCCCACCCCACTGCGGACCATGTGGGGTGAGGTCGGCTGGGAAGAACTCGACGAGGGTTCGCTCGTCGCGAGTCAGCCCAACGGCGCACCCACCTGGTTCCCCTGCGACGACCATCCCGGTTCGAAAGCCACCTACCGCATCGCGGTCACCACCGACGCTCCGTTCGTCGCGATCGCGAACGGCACCCTCGTGCACAAGACCACGAAGGCGAGTCGCACCACCCGCGTCTACGAGCAACCCGAACCCATGGCGACCTATCTCGCCACGGTCCAGACCGGGCACTACGAGATACGCACCCTCTCAAACGAACCCGTGCCCCAGTACGGCATCCATCCGCCTCGGTTGCGCGCGGCGTTCGATCGGGACTTCGCTCGCCAGACCGAGATGCTCGAGTTGTTCACGCGCCTGTTCGGCCCGTACCCGTTCGCGCACTACACCGCTCTGGTGACCGACGACGACCTCGAGATCCCCCTCGAAGCACAGGGATTGTCGATCTTCGGCGCGAACTTCTGCGACGGCACCGGCCGCGAGGAACGGCTCGTCGCACACGAGTTGGCGCACCAGTGGTTCGGCAACAGCCTCACGCTGAACCGTTGGTGCGACATCTGGCTCCACGAAGGATTCGCGTGCTACGCGGAGTGGTTGTGGTCGGAGAACTCGGGCGGCAGGTCGGCGCATGCACATGCGCTCGACGCCCACCGGGGTCTGGCCCGCAAGCCGCAGGACATCCTGCTCGAGGATCCGGGCCCGAAGGACATGTTCGACGACCGCATCTACAAGCGCGGAGCACTGACTTTGCACGCCCTGCGAGTGCAGCTCGGCGACGAGCCGTTCTTCACCCTCCTACGGACGTGGACCGCGGAACACCGGCACGGCAACGTGACGACGGCGCAGTTCAAGGATCTCGCCGCACGTTTCTCGGACGTCTCGCTCCGGCCGCTGTGGGAGGCGTGGTTGAGCACGCGAGAGCTTCCCCCGGCACCGACCGCCTAGTTCCGAGGGCGCAGAGATGCATCCAGTGCGCTCATCAACTGTCCGACACGACTTCTCGAGGTAGGGGCGATCGGATATCTGGACAGGACGTCGACCACCACGGGGGTCGCACGGCGCCGGGCGTCGTCGAGCGAGTCCTCAGCTGCCGTCGGGTCTCCGCCCGCACGGAGTTCGGCGATGCGAGCGACACTCGCAGCGGTACGCAGGATGTGCCCGACCTGAGTGGCCTTCGCGATCGGGTGCAGATAGGCAGCCGCGGCGACATCGCCGGCACACCGCGCGGCGAGGGAAGCCGCTTCCGTCGGTGCATCCTTCGCAGCTCGGTGAGCATCCAAGGCGGCGACGCGCTGGAGTCTCGTTCGTCGCGCACCGTCGACGAATTCTCGCGCCGCATCGAGTGCTGAACGTGGACGACGGTCCTCGGGCACGGATTCCTCGAAGACGGGAAGCACGTCCTGTGCACTCTCCGTCACGTATCGGACGACCGCCCGCAGTTCGTCCATGGTGAGTTCGAAATCACCGGTCACGCTTGTCGCCGGCCCGTTCCGCCCCACGTATCCGAGCATAGCCCGACCGAATGTCCGCGTACGAAAAACGGGGACCCGCGAAAGCGGCTCCCCTCCTCAAAGCCGAAGACCCCCAACAATGTTGGGGGTCTTCGGTAACGGGTGTTCGGCGGTGTCCTACTCTCCCACACCCTGTCGAGTGCAGTACCATCGGCGCAGACAGGCTTAGCTTCCGGGTTCGGAATGGGACCGGGCGTTTCCCTGTCGCTATGACCGCCGTAACTCTATGAAACAATAGTCCACGCAGATTCCTCGAATCACCTGCTGCTGCAGGATTTTCGGATCTGTGTGTGTTGTTTCAGATACCGCACAGTGGACGCGTAACATCTTCGTGGTAAGTCCTCGGCCTATTAGTACCGGTCACCTCCACCCATTGCTGGGCTTCCAGTTCCGGCCTATCAACCCGGTGGTCTGCCGGGGGCCTTACCCCCTCGAGGGGGTGAGAAACCTCATCTTGGAACAGGCTTCCCGCTTAGATGCTTTCAGCGGTTATCCCTTCCGAACGTAGCCAACCAGCCATGCCCCTGGCGGGACAACTGGCACACCAGAGGTTCGTCCGTCCCGGTCCTCTCGTACTAGGGACAGCCTTCCTCAAGTTTCTAACGCGCGCGGCGGATAGAGACCGAACTGTCTCACGACGTTCTAAACCCAGCTCGCGTGCCGCTTTAATGGGCGAACAGCCCAACCCTTGGGACCTACTCCAGCCCCAGGATGCGACGAGCCGACATCGAGGTGCCAAACCATCCCGTCGATATGGACTCTTGGGGAAGATCAGCCTGTTATCCCCGGGGTACCTTTTATCCGTTGAGCGACACCGCTTCCACATGCCGGTGCCGGATCACTAGTCCCGACTTTCGTCCCTGCTCGACCTGTCAGTCTCACAGTCAAGCTCCCTTGTGCACTTGCACTCGACACCTGATTGCCAACCAGGCTGAGGGAACCTTTGGGCGCCTCCGTTACATTTTGGGAGGCAACCGCCCCAGTTAAACTACCCACCAGGCACTGTCCCTGAACCAGATCATGGTCCGAGGTTAGAGGTCCAATACGATCAGAGTGGTATTTCAACAACGACTCCACCCATACTGGCGTATGAGCTTCACAGTCTCCCACCTATCCTACACAAACCGAACCGAACACCAATACCAAGCTATAGTGAAGGTCCCGGGGTCTTTTCGTCCTGCCGCGCGTAACGAGCATCTTTACTCGTAATGCAATTTCGCCGAGTCTGTGGTCGAGACAGCAGAGAAGTCGTTACGCCATTCGTGCAGGTCGGAACTTACCCGACAAGGAATTTCGCTACCTTAGGATGGTTATAGTTACCACCGCCGTTTACTGGGGCTTAAATTCTCAGCTTCGCGGATTGCTCCGCTAACCGGTCCTCTTAACCTTCCAGCACCGGGCAGGCGTCAGTCCGTATACATCGTCTTACGACTTCGCACGGACCTGTGTTTTTAGTAAACAGTCGCTTCTCTCTGGTCTCTGCGACCACCCCCAGCTCGGACCGCAAGGGCCGTCACCGAGCGTGGTCCCCCTTCTCCCGAAGTTACGGGGGCATTTTGCCGAGTTCCTTAACCACAGTTCTCTCGATCGCCTCGGTATTCTCTACCTGACCACCTGTGTCGGTTTGGGGTACGGGCCGTGTACCAACTCACTAGAGGCTTTTCTCGGCAGCATAGGATCACTGAATTCCCCTCAACGGGTACGCATCACCTCTCAGGCTTGATGAATGGCGGATTTGCCTACCATTCGCCCTACCGGCTTACACCAGGTACTCCATCACCTGGCCCAGCTACCTTCCTGCGTCACCCCATCGCTTGACTACTACAATCAGGGTCCCGTGCAGCCATCCCCACAGTTCCCGAAGGAACAGCGGAAACTTTTGGACGGTTAGCACAACTGATTCGCCATTGGGCGCGGATACACGGGTACGGGAATATCAACCCGTTGTCCATCGACTACGCCTGTCGGCCTCGCCTTAGGTCCCGACTCACCCTGGGCGGATTAACCTGGCCCAGGAACCCTTGGTCATCCGGCGGACGAGTTTCTCACTCGTCTTTCGCTACTCATGCCTGCATTCTCACTCGCGCAGCCTCCACACCTGGATCACTCCGGCGCTTCCACGGCTGCACGACGCTCCCCTACCCACCCACACCACTGCACACGTTCCCGCAGGAACGAATGGGTGTTGTGTGAGTGCCGCGGCTTCGGCGGTGTACTTGAGCCCCGCTACATTGTCGGCGCAGAACCACTTGACCAGTGAGCTATTACGCACTCTTTCAAGGGTGGCTGCTTCTAAGCCAACCTCCTGGTTGTCTCAGCGATCCCACATCCTTTTCCACTTAGTACACGCTTAGGGGCCTTAGCCGGCGATCTGGGCTGTTTCCCTCTCGACTACGAAGCTTATCCCCCGCAGTCTCACTGCCGCGCTCTCACTCACCGGCATTCGGAGTTTGGCTGATTTCGGTAAGCTTGTGGGCCCCCTAGACCATCCAGTAGCTCTACCTCCGGTGAGAAACACGCGACGCTGCACCTAAATGCATTTCGGGGAGAACCAGCTATCACGGAGTTTGATTGGCCTTTCACCCCTACCCACAACTCATCCCCTCAGTTTTCAACCTAAGTGGGTTCGGGCCTCCACGACGTCTTACCATCGCTTCACCCTGGCCATGGGTAGATCACTCCGCTTCGGGTCTAGAACATGCCACTACATGCGCCCTATTCGGACTCGCTTTCGCTACGACTACCCCACACGGGTTAACCTCGCGACATGCCACTAACTCGCAGGCTCATTCTTCAAAAGGCACGCCATCACCCACCACGAACTGAATCGTGCATCGGCTCTGACGGATTGTAAGCGCACGGTTTCAGGTACTATTTCACTCCCCTCCCGGGGTACTTTTCACCTTTCCCTCACGGTACTAGTCCGCTATCGGTCACCAGGGAGTATTCAGGCTTATCGGGTGGTCCCGACAGATTCACACCGGATTTCACGGGCCCGGTGCTACTCGGGTACTTCTCACGAGAGCCGGCAAGTTTTCGTCTACGGGATTCTCACCCTCTACGACAGGCCGTTCCAGACCACTTCGACTAACCAACCGGTTTCTTACTCTCGCCCGTCATGACAGTGACGGGAAGAAAAGCCCCACAACCCCACGGATGCAACGCCTGCCAGCTATCACACACCCATGGTTTAGCCTCATCCGCTTTCGCTCGCCACTACTCACGGAATCACATGTTGTTTTCTCTTCCTGTGGGTACTGAGATGTTTCACTTCCCCACGTTCCCTCCACACACCCTATATATTCAGATGCGGGTAACACGACATCACTCGTGCTGGGTTTCCCCATTCGGAAATCCTCGGATCACAGCTCGGTTGACAGCTCCCCGAGGCATATCGCAGCCTCCCACGTCCTTCATCGGCTCCTGGTGCCAAGGCATCCACCGTACGCTCATAAACACTTACAACAAAGATGCTCGCGTCCACTGTGCAGTTCTCAAACAACACACAACAACCCCTACCGCAAGAAAACTGATTTCCTTGTTTCGCGGATCATCGTCGCTGATCAAACACATTGCGTGTTCTCTCAGGACCCAACAGTGCACCGATATAACCACCGCACACCACCACTATCGGATGATGCATACGCGGTGATGATTGTCAGCGTTCCACCCATGAGCAACCGTGTCCCACGATCGGGGACAATCGGTCTCTGGCCGCACACCACACCCGACTGTTCGGGGTGTGTGGGCAGATGCTCCTTAGAAAGGAGGTGATCCAGCCGCACCTTCCGGTACGGCTACCTTGTTACGACTTCGTCCCAATCGCCGATCCCACCTTCGACGGCTCCCTCCCACAAGGGGTTAGGCCACCGGCTTCGGGTGTTACCGACTTTCATGACGTGACGGGCGGTGTGTACAAGGCCCGGGAACGTATTCACCGCAGCGTTGCTGATCTGCGATTACTAGCGACTCCGACTTCACGGGGTCGAGTTGCAGACCCCGATCCGAACTGAGACCGGCTTTAAGGGATTCGCTCCACCTCACGGTATCGCAGCCCTCTGTACCGACCATTGTAGCATGTGTGAAGCCCTGGACATAAGGGGCATGATGACTTGACGTCGTCCCCACCTTCCTCCGAGTTGACCCCGGCAGTCTCCTGCGAGTCCCCACCATCACGTGCTGGCAACACAGGACAAGGGTTGCGCTCGTTGCGGGACTTAACCCAACATCTCACGACACGAGCTGACGACAGCCATGCACCACCTGTCTACCGGCCACAAGGGAAACCACATCTCTGCAGTCGTCCGGTACATGTCAAACCCAGGTAAGGTTCTTCGCGTTGCATCGAATTAATCCACATGCTCCGCCGCTTGTGCGGGCCCCCGTCAATTCCTTTGAGTTTTAGCCTTGCGGCCGTACTCCCCAGGCGGGGCGCTTAATGCGTTGGCTACGGCACGGATCCCGTGGAAGGAAACCCACACCTAGCGCCCACCGTTTACGGCGTGGACTACCAGGGTATCTAATCCTGTTCGCTACCCACGCTTTCGCTCCTCAGCGTCAGTTACTGCCCAGAGACCCGCCTTCGCCACCGGTGTTCCTCCTGATATCTGCGCATTTCACCGCTACACCAGGAATTCCAGTCTCCCCTGCAGTACTCGAGTCTGCCCGTATCGCCTGCAAGCCCGCAGTTGAGCTGCGGGATTTCACAGACGACGCGACAAACCGCCTACGAGCTCTTTACGCCCAGTAATTCCGGACAACGCTCGCACCCTACGTATTACCGCGGCTGCTGGCACGTAGTTGGCCGGTGCTTCTTCTCCCACTACCGTCACTTGCGCTTCGTCATGGGTGAAAGAGGTTTACAACCCGAAGGCCGTCATCCCTCACGCGGCGTCGCTGCATCAGGCTTGCGCCCATTGTGCAATATTCCCCACTGCTGCCTCCCGTAGGAGTCTGGGCCGTGTCTCAGTCCCAGTGTGGCCGGTCGCCCTCTCAGGCCGGCTACCCGTCGTCGCCTTGGTAGGCCATTACCCCACCAACAAGCTGATAGGCCGCGGGCTCATCCTGCACCGAAAAACTTTCCACCCCAGAACATGCATCCCGAGGTCATATCCGGTATTAGACCCAGTTTCCCAGGCTTATCCCAGAGTGCAGGGCAGATCACCCACGTGTTACTCACCCGTTCGCCACTAATCCACCCAGCAAGCTGGGCTTCATCGTTCGACTTGCATGTGTTAAGCACGCCGCCAGCGTTCGTCCTGAGCCAGGATCAAACTCTCCGTTGAAGACTCACAATCACCCCCAAAAAAGGGGTAATCAGTCAAAGACAAAAGAGTCAAATCACTAGCATAAAAACTCAAACTAGCTCAAACACTGATCATCCCAGACGGAAGAATGAGACGATCAGCAAATACCCACCCCATCGAAACGATGGAGCGGAGTACCAAAAATATTTGGCACTGACATTCATCGGCACACTGTTGAGTTCTCAAAGAACACGCACACACCATCGCTCCCGAACCTTCCGGTTCGTTCACTCCGGGGTGACTGTTCATCCGAGGGCCTTCCGGCTCTCGGGCACGGCTCCAAACCTTACCAGAAGGTTTCGAACCAGTGAAATCTGCAGGCGCCTTCGTCCAACCTCGTTGTCCCGTTCCTCTCGGCCCGGGTCGGTGTCCGTGTCGCTCTGACCTGGAATAAGTTACGCGAACATCTCCGAGAACACCAAATCGCCAGGTCAAAGCTGGTTTATCGACTTACGAAGCGTCGTTGTGAGGGTGTTCAGGGGACCCAGTACTTCGCCGCGAGGTGCTGGACGATCGGATCGTCCTCGCCGGCCTGCTCCAGCATCGCGAGGTCGCTGCGGAGATCCATGAGGCGAGGGTCGTCCCCTTCGGCGTCGCCGATCGGCCGGCCTCCGTCCTCGGCGCGCTGCCGCAGGATCTTCTCCCGAACCCGGTCCTTCAACGACTCAGCCATGAGAGAAGCATGCTGCGCGGTGACGGGGTTGTCGAGGATTTCGGCGCCGTGTCCGAGACCGCTCTCGTGCGCGCCGATAGTCGCGGTCGCTTCGCGTCAACGGTCCTTGTCCCGGAAGACCCGGACGGCCATGGGCAGCACCACGGCGAGAGCACCGATGATCAGGACCAAGGAGAACAGTTCCATCAACATGTCTCCATCATCCGTGCGAATCGCACAGCGCGCAGAAACGTCGAAGGCCCCTCACCGTGGTGAGGGGCCTTCGTGGAGCTGCCTGTCGGAATCGAACCGACGACCTTTTCATTACGAGTGAAATGCTCTACCGACTGAGCTAAGGCAGCGAGCCTTTCGGCGTCCGAAGTCTAGCGGACTACCCCCACCCCGACGCAAACCGGCACTTCGGCTACCGGAACGCCGAGCTCAACCGGGCTGCGAGCGCCGCGAGAGCGAAGCGGGGTTTGACGTTCTGGGCGAGCGCCTCCCGGCAGTCGAGGATGGCCTCGATGCACTCGAGCAGCGACTCCGGCCGGGTCCTCGACGCGAGGTCGACCGCACGATCCGACATGTCCGGATGGTTGAGCGTGACCCGCGATCCGAAGGCGTGCACCAGCGCGTCCCGATACAGACCGGCGAGATCGATAAGCGCTCTGTCCATGATGTCGCGCTCGGTTCGCGTCTTCCGCGACTTCTGAGTGCGTTCGAGTTCCTTGAGGACCCCGGCCGAACCGCGAAGCGCACCCGCAGCCCCCTTGCCGGTACCGCCGGCACCGAGAGCGGTCCTGAGCTCTTCGGTCTCGTGCTCGTCGCGCTCCGCACTGATCTCCTTCGCCTCGGTCTCGGCACTGCGTCCGAGATCGTCGGCTGCGGAGTAGGTGGTGGCGGGGCGCAGGACCGCGCCGGCGACAGCGAGGGCACGTGTCCGGTTGTCGCGGGCGCCCTCGTCGGTGGCCAACCGTCGGGCCCGGCCGACGTGGCCTGCGCTGACGGATGCGGCCCACTGCGCCGTCTTCGGATCGATGCGGTCGGTGGCCTCGAGGACGCGCGCGATGGCGTCGGCGCTGGGAGTGACCAACCCGATGTGACGGCAGCGCGAGCGCAGCGTCACCGAGATGTCCTCTGGATCGACCGACGGCGCACACAGGAGGAAGACCGTTCGCTGCGGAGGTTCCTCGACCACCTTCAGCAGCGCGTTCGCGGCGCCTTCGGTGAGACGGTCGGCGTCCTCGATCACCACGACCTGCCATCGGCCCGTGCTGGGACGCCGCGACGCGACCTGCACGATGTCGCGCATCGACTTGACGCTGATCGTCAGTCCCTCGGGCACGCCCCGCCGTACGTCGCCGTGGGTGCCGGCCATCGTGGTGGTGCAGGCGTGGCATCGCCCGCAGCCGGAAGTTTCCTCGTCGGTGCACTGCAGGGCGGCGGCGAAACACAGCGCCGCGACCGAGCGACCGGACCCGGGAGGACCGGTGAACAGCCACGAGTGCGTCATCGCCGACCCGGTGTCGCCCCGACGGGCAGCTACCGCGGCCGCGACGAGTTCGGTCTCGACATCGCGTTGACCGACGAGACGATCGAAGACCCCGGGCATGCGCTCAGCCTAACGACCGGGTCCGACGGGTCCGGATCACGTGTCCGAAACGTTCAAGACGGCCGCACGTGCTCGGCCTCGACCTGCCCACCGAAGCACCCGAGGTACCGCACTTCGAGGTCACTCTCCCCGGTGGTCTGCGCCTGATGTGGGACACCGTCGAGTCCGTCCGCAGCTTCGATCCGGAGTTCGAGCCGTCGTCCGGAAGCACAGCGGCACTCACCTTCGACTGCGGTTCCCCCGAAGCGGTCGACGCGACACTTGCAGTGCTGGTCGAGGCCGGTGCACTTCGACGAAGACACCCTGGGACGCGTTCTGGGGACAGCGCTACGCGAGCGCGATCGATCCCGACGGAAACGCAGTACCCGCGACAACGTCTTCGGTCCGTATCCGTAGGCCCGGGCCGAGCGACGACGCAGTGTCCTGTCGCTCCAGCCGAGGGTCGCGGCGACTTCCGAGACGGCCGTGCCGGAGGCCAGCGCCAGCGCGAGGGCGGCCATCGGATCGTGTGCGTCGACCGCACCTCGGACGGCGTCGACCAGTGCAGCGACGGGATCGTCCTCGGCTCGAACCGCGAGGAGCCGCACACGACATGACGGCCACAGATCGTCGAGCGGAACCCGTCGATCGGTCAGCTCGCTCGCGTCGACACCGAAGAACCGCGGCCCCAGGCCGGGTTCGAACCGGACGGCCGTCAGCGGTCGATCCGCCATCAGATCGGAGAACTGGGACGTCGTGTCCGGGCCGGCGACGAGGAAGCCGTCGGCGTGCCGAATGAGGTCCATGTAGCCGTCCGGCAGCACGTGGGTTCCGCCCACGCGGGCACCGGACGGCCCGGACCGCCACAGTGTGACGCCGAGGATTCCCGACGGCAGTTCGCGGTACACACCGTGAGGCTATCCGCGTACCCCGACGGGAACCGTCAGTCCGTCGTCTTCTTCGCGGCAGCCTTCTTCGTCGTCTTCTTCGCCGCCGTCTTCTTGGCGGTGGTCTTCTTGGCGGTGGTCTTCTTGGCGGCAGTCTTCTTCGCCGCTGTCTTCTTCGCGGTCTTCTTGGCCGGACCGCGTGCCCGACGGTCGGCGAGCAGTTCGGATGCCCGCTCGTCGGTGATGGACTCGACCTCGTCGCCCTTGCGCAGGCTCGCGTTCGTCTCACCGTCGGTGACGTACGGGCCGAACCGGCCGTCCTTGATCACCATCTGCTTGCCGCTGACCGGGTCGGTGCCCAGCTCGCGCAGCGGCGGCGTGGCGGCGGCCTGCCGGCCGCGGCGCTTCGGCTCCGCGTAGATCTTCAGCGCCTCGTCGAGCGTGATCGTGAAGATCTGCTCCTCGTTGGCGAGCGACCGCGAGTCGCTGCCCTTCTTCAGGTACGGACCGTAGCGGCCGTTCTGGGCGGTGATCTCGTCGCCGGACTCCGGATCGACACCCACCACGCGCGGCAGCGACAGCAGTTTCAGGGCGTCTTCCAGGGTGACCGTGGACAGGTCCATCGTCTTGAACAGCGAACCCGTGCGCGGCTTCGGACCGGTCTTCTTCGCGGGAGCCTTCTTCGCCGCCTTCTTGGCGACGGCCTTCTTGGTGGCGGTCTTCGTGCCGCCCTCTCCCTCCGAGCCGAGTTCATCGACGGGGATGGGCGTGACGTCCGGCTCCGGTTCGGGCTCGGGTTCCGGATCGGGGATCAGCTCGGTCACGTAGGGACCGAAGCGACCCTCCCGCGCGACGATCTCGTAGCCGGTCGACGGATCGACACCGAGGACACGTCCCTCCTGCGGCGTCGAGAAGAGTTTCTCGGCGTACTCGAGGGTGAGCTCGTCCGGCGGCAGGTCGTCGGGCAGGTTCGCGCGCTGCGAGGTCGGCTCGGCGTCGGGGTTGTTCGGGTCGGTGACCATCCGTTCGAGGTACGGACCGAAGCGGCCCACACGCACGTGGATCTCGCGACCCTCGGAGTCGTCGAACAGGCGGATGGAGTTGATCTCGCGGGCGTCGATGTCCTCGAGGTTCTCCCCCACCAGCTTCTTCAGGCCGCCCTTGCGCGCGACCGACTCCTCGTGACCGTCGTCGCTGCCGAAGTAGAACCGCGTCAGCCAGTCGGTGCGCTGCCGGTGACCGGAGGCGATCTCGTCGAGATCGTCCTCCATCCCGGCCGTGAAGTCGTAGTCGACGAGCTGGGCGAAGTGCGCCTCGAGCAGGCCGATGACGGCGAACGCCACCCACGACGGGACGAGCGCGCTGCCACGCTTGTAGACGTAGCCGCGGTCGAGGATGGTCTTGATGATCGACGCGTAGGTCGAGGGCCGGCCGATCCCGAGCTCTTCGAGCGTCTTGATCAGGCTCGCCTCGGTGTACCGGGCCGGCGGGTTGGTGGAGTGACCGTCCGGATCGAGCTTCGTCGCGGTGACCGAGGCACCCTCGGACAGGTTCGGCAGGCGCGACTCCGCGTCGTCCGACTGACCACCGGCTTCCTCGTCGACACTCTCGACGTATGCCTTGAGGAAGCCCGGGAACGTGATGGTGCGGCCCGACGACGAGAAGGTGCACTCCTCGCCGGTGCCCGCGGTGCCGGTGATGCGCAGCGTCAGCGTGGTGCCCCGCGCGTCGGCCATCTGGGAGGCGACGGTGCGCTGCCAGATGAGCTCGTAGAGCTTGAACTCGTCGCCGTCGAGGCGCGCGTGCAGCTCGCCGGGGGTCGCGAAGACGTCGCCGGCGGGACGGATCGCCTCGTGTGCTTCCTGCGCGTTCTTGACCTTGCGGGTGTACTGGCGCGGCGTCGGATGGACGAACTCGGCACCGTACAGTTGGGTGGCCTGTGCGCGGGCCGCCGCGATCGCCGACTCGGACAGCGTCGTCGAGTCGGTACGCATGTAGGTGATGTAGCCGTTCTCGTACAGACGCTGCGCGGTGCGCATGGTGCGCTCGGACGAGAACCGCAGCTTGCGGCCCGCCTCCTGCTGCAGCGTCGACGTCATGAACGGCGCGTAGGGCTTGCGGGTGTACGGCTTGCTCTCGGCCGACGACACCGTCAACGCGACACCGGCGAGTGCCTCCGCGAGGCGGCGGGCGCGGTCCTCGTCGAGGACGACGACACCGTTCGACTTCAGGTTCCCGTCGGGCCCGAAGTCGCGACCCGAGGCGACACGGGAACCGTCGACGTTGACCAGGCGGGCACCGAACGACCGGGGGCTCGCGTCGGCGCCGGCGTCCATCGTGGCCGCGATGTCCCAGTACTCGGCGGACTTGAACGCCATGCGCTCGCGTTCGCGCTGCACGATCACGCGGGTCGCCACCGACTGCACACGCCCCGCCGACAGACGGGGCATGACCTTCTTCCACAGCACGGGGCTGACCTCGTAGCCGTAGAGACGGTCGAGGATGCGGCGGGGCTCCTGCGCGTCGACCAGGTCGTTGTCGAGGTCGCGGGTGTTCTCGGCGGCCGCGCGGATAGCGGGCTCGGTGATCTCGTGGAAGACCATGCGCCGGACCGGCACCTTGGGCTTCAGGGTCTCGAGCAGGTGCCAGGCGATGGCCTCGCCCTCGCGGTCGGGGTCGGTGGCGAGGTAGAGCTCGTCGGCGTCCTTGAGCAGGCTCTTCAGCTCCGAGACCTTGGTCTTCTTGTCGGCGCTGACGACGTAGAGGGGTTCGAAGTCGTGATCGACGTCGACACCGAGGCGCGCCCACGACTCGCCCTTGTACTTGGCGGGGACGTCCGCGGCACCGCGCGGCAGGTCGCGGATGTGACCGACCGATGCCTCGACGACGTAGTCGCGGCCGAGGTAGGGGGCGATCTTCCTCGCCTTGGTCGGGGACTCGACGATCACGAGCCGACGCGTGCCCGACGAACCGCCCGCAGTGCTCTTCTCCCGTGCTGCCACCGTGCCGCCCGCACCTTCCCTCATTGCCGACATGTCGCCTTGTTCGAAGACATGTATACCGACCCGTTCCCCAGACGCGGCCACACACAGGGTCGCACATCCTCGGGGAACGGCTCTTCACAAGTGATGATCACCCGGTTCCACGTGCGGCCAGATCCGTCGTGCCGCGTCGGCGTCCGGAGGTGCACCGATGTTCTCGACGAGCCTCGTCAGACGCCTCCGGCCGGAGATCCTCAACCCCGGTCCACCGGTGCCGTGCGTACCGATCAGGGTCGGTGCGATGCCGGCGCGCATGAGCGCCTGCGCCAGAACTGCATGAGTGTCGGGAGCCGTCGCATCCAGACCGAGAACATACTGTGCTCCCTCGACCTCCATGCGACCGGACGCGAGGAACCACGCCCGCTGGGCCCGCGAGGACGGGACCCAGCCGGTCGGGACCGTCTTGCCGTCGTCGCTGCTCCACTGGGTCGCGAGCGGGACGAGAGCGGGGTCGACGGATGTGCTGACGGTGAACAGCTCGCCGTCGACGGCGATGTCCGCCTCGACTCCCGTGTCGGTCACGAGCTGCCCGATCGCACGGGCGCGCCATTCGGCGTCGACCTCCACGGTCAGCACCGCGCCGTCGTCGGTGAGACGCGCACGGCCGTGTGCCGCGAGCAGGCCGCTCAGGTCGGCCAGGGCCGGCGGCATCGTGTCGGCCCCGAAGAAGGACAGTTGACTCACGGGTCCTCCTCTCCCGGCTCCGTGAGCGCGACGAGGCGGTGAGGTCCCACGACCGGTTCGCGCACACGTCCCGGAAATGCATCGTCCCCCATCACCTGAGGCGACGGGGGACGATCGGGCGAGGTGGTTGACCTTGCCCGGTTGCTCGCTCGAGCGGGTGGATCAGAGTGCGCGCACGCCGGTGGCCTGCGGGCCCTTGGTGCCCTGACCGACCTCGAACTCGACTCGCTGGTTCTCCTCGAGGGTGCGGAAGCCGGAACCCTGGATCTCGGAGTAGTGAACGAACACGTCGGCGGAGCCGTCCTCAGGAGCGATGAAGCCGAAGCCCTTCTCCGCGTTGAACCACTTCACAGTGCCCTGTGCCATGCTTTTCCTTCTCTTTCTAACACCGGATTCGACGAACCGCCGGGTACGCGATCCGCCAGGTCCCGGTTCCGACCGCTGTACTTCTCGAGTCCCCCGTTGGAAGAGCTAAAGCACCGCGCTCGCAACCATCGATCCTGCGAGCGTGCACTTTTCCAAGTCTACGAACACAGAAGCTGCGACCGGGTGTCAGTCAACCACGTTCTGGGCACGCGCAACAGTAGGAATGGGCACAAACGTGCCAATTCCCTGATCTTGTTCATGTCTCGGTAGCATTACCCACGGGTAGCTGTTGCTCCCATGTTACGGGAGGCCACTGTGGCCCCACTCGTCCCGGACCCGGGTCTCCCGCATCCGACACAGCCTCGCCGTATCCGACACATTCCTATCCGACAGACGTTTTCGACAGACACCTCGTCCGACCCAGCGGAGTACTGCGTGACCGGCTCGCCCTTCCTCCACAACGGCGACGCCACCGCCCCCACCTACGGTCGCGCGCTGCTCGACCGGCTGCTCGCCGGCACCCCGACGGGCGAGTCACCGCTGACCCACGTCGCAGAGATCCCGGCCCGGCCCGCCCACCACAGCGACTGGCCGCAGTGGGCGCACGAGGACGTCGTCCGGGCCTTCCGCGACCAGGGCGTCGAGCGTCCCTGGCACCACCAGGCGAGCGCCGCCGACATCGCGGCCGGCGGGGAGAACGTGGTGGTGTCCACCGGCACCGCGTCGGGCAAGTCGGTCGCCTACCAGCTGCCCGTCCTGAGCGCGCTCGCCGACGACCCGCAGGCCACCGCTCTCTACCTGTCGCCCACCAAGGCCCTCGGCGCCGACCAGCTGCGCGCGGTCACCGAACTGACCTCCGACATCGACGGCCTGTCGACCGTGTGCGCGTGTGCCTACGACGGCGACACCTCCACCGAGATCCGGCAGTGGACGCGCCGGCACTCGCGCTGGATCTTCACCAATCCCGACATGCTGCACCTGTCGCTGTTGCCCGCCCACGCACGATGGGCCCGGCTGTGGCGCCGCCTGCGGTACGTAGTCGTCGACGAATGCCACTCCTACCGGGGTGTGTTCGGCTCGCACGTCGCCCTGATCCTGCGTCGGCTCCGGCGCGTGGCCCGCCGGTACGGCGCCGATCCCGTCTTCGTCCTCGCCTCCGCGACGACCGCGGAACCGGGGGCAGCGGCGTCCCGGCTCATCGGAGCACCCTGCCGCGAGATCACCGAGGACGGCTCGCCGCACGGACCCCGCACGGTCGCGATGTGGGAGCCGCCCCTGCTGCGCGAACTCACGGGCGAACACGGCGCCCCGGTGCGGCGGGCCGCCGGGGCCGAGGCCGCGCGCCTTCTCGCCGACCTCGTCGTCGAGGGTGCCCGCACCCTGGCGTTCGTCCGGTCGCGTCACGGCGCCGAGCTCACGGCCATGGGTGCACGTCGGCTTCTCGCCGAGGCGGCACCGGATCTCGTCGACCGGGTGGCGGCCTACCGGGCGGGCTACCTCGCCGAGGACCGGCGCGACCTCGAGGCCGCGCTCTCCGACGGCCGTCTGCTCGGCGTCGCCAGCACCAACGCCCTCGAACTCGGCGTGGACATCGCTGGTCTGGACGCGGTGATCGTCGCCGGATTCCCGGGCACGGTCGCGTCCTTCCGTCAGCAGGGCGGTCGCGCCGGTCGCCGCGGGCAGGGTTCGCTCGTCGTGCTGGTCGCGCGGGACGATCCGCTCGACACCTATCTCGTGCACCATCCGCAGGCACTGCTCGACCGGCCGGTCGAGGCGACGGTCACCGATCCGAACAATCCGTACGTGCTCGGGCCCCAACTTCTCTGCGCCGCATCGGAACTGCCGATCAGCGATGCCGAGGTCGAGGAGTTCGGCGCGCTCGACGTCCTCACGGACCTCGCGGAGCAGGGACTGATCCGCCGCCGCCCGCACGGCTGGTTCGTCACCCCGGGAACGCAACCGCACGGTGATGTCGAGATCCGCGGCGGGATCGGCCGCCAGGTCTCGATCGTCGAGGGTGACACCGGTCGCATGCTCGGCACCGTCGACGCCGCCCGCGCCCCCGCGACCGTCCATCCCGGAGCTGTGCACCTGCACCAGGGTGAGACCGTCGTCGTCGACGAGTTGTATCTCGAGGACGGCATCGCCCTCGTGCACGCCGAGGACCCGGAATGGTCGACGAGCGCACGCGAGATCACCGACATCTGTTGCATCTCCGTCGACGAACACCGCGAGTTCGGACCCGTCACCGTCGCGTCCGTGGGGGTCGAGGTGACGCACCGGGTGGTCGGCTATCTGCGCCGCCTGCCGTCCGGAGAGGTGCTCGACCAGATTCCCCTCGACATGCCCGAGCACACGCTCGACACCCGCGCGGTGATGTACACGATCGACCCCGACCTGCTCGACCGGATCGGGGTGACCCCCGATCGCGTGCCCGGGGCACTCCACGCCGCCGAGCACGCCGCGATCGGCCTGCTCCCCCTGCTCGCGACGTGCGATCGGGGCGACATCGGCGGCGTCTCCACCGATCTGCACCCCGACACCGGGCTGCCCACCGTCTTCGTCTACGACGGACAGCCCGGCGGCGCCGGATTCGCCGAACGCGGATACCACCGGATCACCAAGTGGCTCACCGCGACCCGCGATGCGGTCGCGGCCTGCGAATGTGCCGCCGGATGCCCGTCGTGCGTGTACTCCCCCAAGTGCGGGAACGGCAACGATCCGCTCGACAAGTCCGGGGCGGTCGCCGTCCTCGATGCCGTCCTCGCTGCGATCGAGGGGTGACGGCGATTCAGGCCACCGGCGCGCCTACTCGGCCGGATCCGGGACGGGAACGGCTGCCAGCAGCCGCTTCGTGTACGGGTCGGGCGGCAACCGCTGGATGCGAGCACAGGCAAGCAACGAGCGCGAATGCGCTGGATACGGCCGCGAGCGACCGCCGACGGGCCTCATCGGGCAGGACCGGCTCCCGCGACGGCCGTCGCCTCCTTCCCGCCGAGGAGAGCCGACACCTCAGCGGTGACCTCGACGAGCGCATCCCACTCTTCGATCTCGCAGCGCCGCAATCGTACTCGCATCCGTGTGGTGATCGCCTCGCTCGCCTCGCAAGCCTCCACGACCCCGCGGTCCAGTGCCGAGGCGACCGCCACCGCCGCCAGGTCGGCCGCCGCCTGCGCACGATGACGTGCGACGACGACCGACCCGACGTGCAGCAACGTGGCCGTGATCGCGATGAGTCCGGCCATCACGGCGCAGCCGATCACACTCGCGCTCCCGTCGTCGCCGAGGAGGGACGGGCCCGACCTCATCGCGTTCCTTCCGGCTCGCGCACCGCCACCGCCTCGGCCGTGAGGGTCAGCAACGGGAGCAGCGGACTCTCCGCAGTCACGACCGCCACGATCAGATCTCCTTCCTCGCGTACCGCCACGCGTGCGTCCGGAGGCGCGACTCGCGTGGCCACATCGACCGCCCTCGCTTGATCTCCCCGCGCGGCGAGGCGGGCGGCTTCACGGGCGGCGTCATGGCACCGCACCTGGTACGCGATGCCCAGCACCGCGCCGAGGCACAGCACGAGCACCGTGACCAGGCTTGCGACGGCGAGAGCCGCTTCGACGGTGACCCCGCCTTCGTCCTCACGAACGAAAGCGCGTAACCAGCGTCGTCCGAGCATCTTTCGCATGCGTCGGTATCACACCGCCGTGTTCAGGGCACGCTCGACGATGCCCGTCAGCGCGGACACGATCGAATCGCCGGTCACCACGGTGTACAGCACCGCCCCGAAAGCCGCCGCCGCAATGGTCCCGATCGCATATTCCGCCGTCGACATGCCGTCGTCCTGCACGACGAGCCCGCCGAGGCGACCACGCAGACCGTGTGCGAACGCTTCGGTCACTGTTCGTTTCCCCATCTTCCGTCCCTCCCATCCGAGCGGCGCGGACCGTCCGCGCCGACGTTCACATCAGCCCCGCACCCAGGACGTCCCGCGCCAGGCCGACGACGACCGGCACGATGCCCAGGCACACGAAGGCAGGCAGAAAGCACAGACCGAGCGGCCCGCTCACGAGTACTCCGGCCCGATCGATCTCGGCGGCGACCCGGTCCTCCGTCTCGGCGCGATGCCGGACCGCGAGTTCGGCGACGGTGTCCGACAGGGGCGCACCGGATTTCGCGGATCGTCTTGCCGCGCGGGCGAAATCGTCCAGCGCGTCGACCGCTCCCGAACCTCCCCACGCATCGGCCGGATCGGCTCCGAGCGCCAATCGGTCGGCACCTCTCCGCAACGCCGCCGCGAGGTCGGGTGGAGCGGATTCCGCGACGACCCGCGCCGCAGAACCGGCGGGCATCCCTGCGCGCAGGCACGCCGCGAAGAGATCGAAGGCAGCGGGAAACGCGTGCGGGTCGGTCTCGGGTTTAGTTGTATCCGACTCGGCAGCAAGGGTTCTCGTGGAGAGCAAGCGGGTGGTTCCACGAGGGGTCGGTGCGACGACGAGAGAGGCCGCTCCCAGCAACACCGCCCACGTCGCGCTCATGCCCTCACCCGTGCCGCGATCCGGTCCGTCCACAGCAGACCCGCACAGACCAGCGCAGTGCCGACCACGAGCATGATGCCGCCGAGCCCACCGGCGAGGAGGATACCGAGCGGAGCAGCGCCCATGAGTTGCCCGAGACCCACCCCGAGCACCGGCAGTCCCGCCAGAACCGTCGCCGTGGCCCGAGCACCGGCAAGTCCGGCCTCCGTACGGGCACGGATCCGCATACGCGCGGCCAGATCGATACGCGCGGCCCCGAGCAGTTCGGCGAGGGCGAGACCGTGGCGGTCGGAGACGGCCCACGCATCGGCGACACGACCCAGACTGTCGGCGACACCATTCGAGGATGCTGTGGCCGAACGTAGTCCGTGTGCCGCCGACCCGCCGAGTCGCGCCCGGGCCGCAGCGACCCGGAAGGCATCGGCGACGGACCCGGCCGTCTCCCGGGCCGCCGTCTCGCACGCGTCGGCGGGATGCGTCCCCACCCGCAGATCGGCGATCACGGTGTCGAGTCCCGACAGCAACATCCGTCGTTGCCGATCGAGCTCAGCAGCGCGGCGCCGGGCTCGGCGACGCCACACCGCGGTCGTCGCGACGGTCGCGCCGGCCACAGCCGGTGTGATTCCCGCCCACACCACAACCGTCGCGAGCACGACGACCATCACCCCGACGACTAGGGCGCGCGGTATCGGGCGCGGCGCCGCGTCGGGCACCCCGCGTCGCAGTCGACGGCGGGCCGAGGACGACGGCAGGACGAACAGCGCCGCCGCGAGGCACAGGATCGTCGCGTTCACGGCGCATCCCGTCGACGCAGGATCCGCTCGAGGGCGTCCATGCCGTGCTCGTCGCCCCTGTCGTGGGTCCATGCCGGTGTGACGATCACGCCTGCGACGGGGTCCCGCTCGACCACGCCGATCCCCACGAGACGTCGCGCTCCGTCGCTGCCGCGGTGGACGTGCAGGATCACCTGCACCGCGGCGACGAGCTGGCTGTGCAGCGCCGCTCGATCGAGGCCGCCGAGTGCGGCGAGAGCCTCGAGTCGCGCGGGCACCTCGTCGGGCGAATTGGCGTGCACGGTCCCTGCGCCGCCGTCGTGACCCGTGTTCAGCGCGGTCAGAAGATCGACGACCTCGGCGCCTCTCACCTCGCCGATGACGATGCGGTCCGGTCGCATCCGCAGCGCCTGCCGCACGAGATCGCGGACGGTGACCTCGCCGACGCCCTCCACGTTGGGTGCCCGTGCCACGAGGCGCACCACGTGCGGGTGGGCCGGGACCAGTTCGGCGGCGTCCTCGACACAGACGATGCGTTCGGCCGGATCCACCGCGCCGAGCAGCGCCGCGAGCATCGTCGTCTTGCCCGCACCCGTGCCGCCGACGACGAGGAAGGCCAGGCGCGCGCGGACGATGCGCAGCAGCAACCGATAGGCGACCTCGGAGACCGCACCGCGATCCCGCAGTGCTTCGAGTCCCTGGGTCGTGGGCCGCAGGACCCGCAGTGACAGGCACGTCCCGGCCTGCGCGACCGGGGAGAGCACCGCGTGCAGCCGGACACCGAACTCACCGTGCCCGGGCAACCTGCCGTCGACCCACATCTGGGCGTCGTCGAGCCGACGCCCGGCGAACAGCGCCAATCGCTGCGCGAGTCGTCTGACCGCGGCCTCATCGGGGAAGGTGACCTCGGTCAGGTGCAGCCCGTTGCCACGATCCACCCAGACGCGATCGGGCGCGGTGACGAGCACGTCGGTCACGGCCGGGTCTGCCAGCAGATCCTCGAGCGGGCCCGCACCGGTCAGTTCGGTCTGCAGATGCCGCAGTGCCGCAAGCAGATCGGAGTCTCCGAGTACTCCACCGGATTCCGCGCGCAGGGCTGCGGCGACGCGGGTCGGAGTGAGCTCCCCGGTCTCGTCGGCCAGCCGGTCGCGGACCCGCGAAAGGAGGTCGTCCCCGAGGGTCCCGGTCATGCCGCACGTCCCGGGCCGGCGCGGTCGGCCCCGACGGCCGCCAGCACGTCGTGCGCCGCACCGAGCAACGGCGAGCGTGACCGCAGCCGCAGGCCCCCGCGTTCGAGCATCTCGCTCAAGCCCGGCTCGGGACGCATCGAGGTGAGCACGTCCAGGCCCACCGCGTCGGACACGTCGACGGCTCGCAAGCCACCGGGTGCGGGCCCGCGGACGACGACTCCGGCCGGTTCACCCCGCGCCGCGAGCGTGCGGGCGACCCGGGTAGCGGAGAGCACCGCACCGATCCGGGCCGGCACGACGACGACGGTGAGGTCGGCCAGTGCGATCACCGCGTCGGCGACCGGGTCGAAGCTGCGCCCCACATCGCAGACGACGGTTGCTCCCGCTCCGCGCACCCCGTCGACGACCGACTCTGCGGCGACGGCGGTGAGCCGATCGGTGTTCTCGCGGTCGGTGGACAGGACGCCCACCCCGGATGCCCATACGGGTACGGCGTCGCGCAGGGCACGCGCCGAGACCCGTCCACCGTCGACGGTGAGACCGGACCACCGCACTCCCGGACACTCCTCGAGACCGGTCAGGACGTCGAGTCCCGCGCCGAACGGATCGGCGTCGACGAGCAGGGTGTCGCGTCGTTCGTCGTTCCCCGCGGCCCAGGCGAGTGCGGCGGCGAAGGTCGACGCGCCCGCTCCCCCGCATCCTCCGACGACCGCGAGGACGGTGCCGGCACCCGTCGAGGGCTCGTCAGCGGCCGCGACGATCGAGAGCAGTTCCACCTCCTCGGACGGGAGGGCGAGGACGTGTTCGGCGCCGACGGTCGCGGCGCCCTGCCAGTCCGCCAGGCCGGCCGTCCCGCTGCACACGAGGATCACGCCGGGGCGGCGGGGATATCCGGCCGCGCATGCCGCTGCGGCGGACGCATCGAGGACGACGATCGCCGCGTCGGTCCACGCCCTGCGGGGCACCGGCACGGACATCTCGTGCAGTGTGCGGTCGGCCGCCGCGACCACACGATGGAGGTCGGCGACCAGCGCGGGATCGTCGACCAGTCCGAGGATGTCGTTCATGCCCGACAGGCTGCCCCGCTACGGGGTCGTGAGTGTCGCGGAAACGGCCTCGGAAGCCCCGCCTGTGGATGGATCAGGGGCCTGTGGACAACCCGGCCGTGCGCACCCTCGTCGCACCTGTGCGCAGGTCGGCGGGGGTAGAAGACAGTACGGAGACGTGCGGAAAAGGCCTCGGACAAAGCGACAGCCCTCGCCAGGGGGGAGGAGGCGAGGGCCGTCTGCGTTCAGCCCCGGGGGGTCGGGCTGAACACAACCCGAGTATCGACCCGGGCATTCGCGATAGTACACCGCTAGGCGCGACTGCTTGCAACTTCAAACACCGGCGCGGCGCGCCCCTATTGTGGTGGTCGTGACCGATACGTCCGTGAATCCGTCCCGACCGGCCCCGTCGACGGGGGGCTCACCGGACTCGGCTCGCATCGCAGCGTTCTTCGATCTCGACAAGACCGTCATCGCCAAGTCGAGCGTGCTGGCGTTCACCCGGCCGTTCTTCGAGGAGGGTCTCCTCAGCCGCCGGGCCGTGCTGCAGAGCACCTACGCCCAGCTCCTCTACCTGTTGTCGGCGGCCGATCAGGCCCGGGTGGACCGGATGCGAGAACACATCGCGCACATGTGCAAAGGATGGGATGTCGAGCAGGTCGGATCGATCGTCGAGAAGACCCTGCAGGACGTCGTGACACCGCTCGTCTACGCGGAGGCGAAGGATCTGATCGCCGATCACCGGGCCCGCGGTCACGACGTGATCATCGTGTCCGCATCCGGCCAGGAAGTGGTGACTCCGATCGCCCGGACACTCGGTGCCTCCCACAGCACGGGGAGCCGGATGCGGATCGTCGACGGCCGCTACGCCGGCGAGCTCGAGTTCTACTGCTTCGGGGAGGCGAAGGCGGTCGCGATCCGCGAGCTCGCCGAGGAGTACGGTTACGATCTCTCCCGCAGCTACGCGTCCTCCGATTCGGCCACCGCCCTGCCGATGTTGCTGGAGGTCGGCAATCCGCGCGCGGTCAACCCCGACCGCCCGCTGCGCCGGGAAGCAAACGAAAACGATTGGCCTGTTCTCACTTTCGCCCGGCCCGTACCGCTCGGACGTCGTGCCCGTCCGTCGCCGCGCGCCCTGGCGAAGCTCGCCGCGACCCTCGGAGCGACCGCACTGATACTGGGTGCCACCCGCCGACTGGCCAAGCGCCGGATGCGTTGACACTCAGGGTCACTCGCCGCGAAATCGAGAACAAACATTGCCGTCGGGGGCTTGCCGACATCTCGCGGACGGGGTAGAAAGGAGTTACGGAAGGACGGAAGGCCAAGACCGAATCGGAAGAGAAGATTCGATCTCCCGACTGTTCTTCCCAGCACGGACACCGAGTACCCACGCGAAGCCGATGCCACTATAAGGGCACGAGTGTTGTGGGCCTGCGAGTTCCGGATTTTCGAAGACGAGTACCCCGCACCCGTTGCGAGGACGAATCGACGATACCCGGATCATCGCCGAGGCCGTTGAATCACAACCCATTTCAGCACGCATGGTAACTCGGACCGCCCGTGCTAGCGGGTGGCGGAATCGATCTCGATCGATATGCCACCCGCTTTCGCGTGCAGGGGGTTTCGCGTACAGGCCGCGATTCGGCCGGCGAAGCCCCGCCCGGCACTCAGCCGGCGAACGCCTCGGCGATCGAGCCGGCCTCACGAGCCCCGGCCTCGAGCGACCCACAGCAGAAGAGCACCCAGCCGCCGACGCCCTCCACGGTTCCCGCCCCGAATCCGGCGACCCCGTCGCGGTAGGCCTGCAACCGGCGCATCCAGTGGACCTCCGGTACGCCCAGATTGCGCGTATCGAGTCCGGACGCGACGCACACGAGCCGGGACGCGGCCCGCGCCACGATGCCGTCGGCGACCCCGAAGGGCTTCAGGACGGACAGTTCACCGTGCACGACCGCAGCGAGAACGGGCGCCGGGGCGTTCGTCCCCCCGGTGACGAGTTGCGCGAGCCCGTCGAGACGCTCGGCGACCCCCGGCTCCGTCCGCGGACGACCCAGCTCCTCGGCGTCCTCCACGAGATCCGCGGCAGCGAGAAGGTGCAGGCGGGCCAGTGCCTGAAGCGGGGCACGTCGCCACGTCGCGACCATGTTGTCGAGCGCGTCGCCGTCGAGCGACTGCGCGACCCGCAGCGCTCCGGCCAGGATCGGATCGCCACTCTCCCCCGGCTGCGGAAGTTCCATCGACCCGCCGTCGATCGACGCCGAGGCGCGGGCGGCCCGCACCGATGCCTCCGCGGCGGGGTTCGCCCAACCACGCCGATTGGTTCGATGACGATGCACCTCCGCGAGCGCGTCGCGGGCACGGTCGGCGGCGTCGCGTACGCCCGGAAGGTCGACGAGAGGCTGAAGAGGGTCGGTCACGCCGACGACGGTACCGGCGCGCACGCGGTGGACGGACGAGAGGTTCACCGGTCGTGCCCGAATGCCGTTCGTCGCGCGAATTCGACCGATGAGCGAAAGTGACGGGGTTGCATATCGATGCAACGGTGCGGCGCCGGTCACAGATGATTACGCTCACAAGAGCCCGAATGGAACCATCCCGGAAAGAGGCCCTGCACCATGACGAGCGCAGCCCAGGAGCACGAATCGAGGGCGTCCCCGCCGAGCCCGGAGTTCACCGCCACGGCCAACGCCGGTCCGGAACTGCAGGCCGCGGCCGACGCCGATCGGCTCGGATTCTGGGACGAACAGGCGAAACGACTCGACTGGGCGGAGCCCTGGACGGAAGTGCTCGACTGGTCGAACGCTCCGTTCGCGAAGTGGTTCGTCGGCGGCAAGCTCAACGTCGCCTACAACTGCGTCGACCGGCACGTCGAGGCCGGTAACGGCGATCGGGTCGCCATCCACTTCGAGGGCGAGCCCGGCGACAGCCGGTCGCTGACCTACAACGACCTCCTCGCCGAGGTCTCCCGCGCCGCGAACACCTTCACCGAGCTCGGCCTGGTCGCCGGCGATCGCGTCGCGATCTACATGCCGATGATCCCCGAGGCCATCGTCACCATGCTCGCGTGCGCGCGCCTCGGCCTGACCCACTCGGTGGTGTTCGGCGGCTTCTCGTCGTCGGCGCTGCGCTCGCGCATCGACGATGCGCAGGCCAAGCTGCTCGTCACCGTGGACGGGCAGTGGCGGCGCGGCCAGGCCGCGCCGCTCAAGAACGCCGCCGACGAGGCCGTCGCCGACGCAAAGTCGATCGAGCACGTGCTGGTCGTCGCGCGCACCGGCATCGACGTGGAGTGGACCGAGGGACGAGACCTGTGGTGGCACGAGACCGTCGAGAAGGCCTCCCCCGAGCACGAAGCGCAGCCGTTCGACTCCGAGCACCCGCTGTTCATCCTGTATACCTCGGGCACCACGGGTAAGCCCAAGGGCATCATCCACAGCTCGGGTGGCTACCTGACGCAGGCGTCGTACACCCACCACTACGTCTTCGACCACAAGCCGGGCAAGGACGTCTACTGGTGCACCGCCGACATCGGCTGGGTCACCGGCCACAGCTACATCGTCTACGGCCCGCTGAGCAACGGTGTCACCCAGGTCGTCTACGAGGGCACCCCCAACTCGCCGAACGAGCACCGGCACTTCGAGATCATCGAGAAGTACGGGGTGTCGATCTACTACACCGCCCCGACGCTGATCCGCACGTTCATGAAGTGGGGTCGCGAGATCCCCGACGCCCACGACCTGTCGTCGATCCGTCTGCTCGGCAGCGTCGGGGAGCCGATCAACCCGGAGGCGTGGCGCTGGTACCGCGAGGTCATCGGCGCGGATTCGGCCCCGATCGTCGACACCTGGTGGCAGACCGAGACCGGCGCGATCATGATCTCGCCGCTGCCCGGCATCACCGCCACCAAGCCCGGCTCGGCGATGGCGCCGCTGCCCGGTATCTCGGCGAAGATCGTCGACGACGAGGCCACCCCGCTCGGCGCGGGCGGTAACGGCTACCTGGTGCTCGATCAGCCGTGGCCGGCGATGCTGCGCGGCATCTGGGGCGACGAGCAGCGTTACCGCGAGACCTACTGGTCGCGCTACGCCGAGCAGGGCTGGTACTTCGCCGGCGACGGTGCGCGTTACGACGACGACGGAGCGCTGTGGGTGCTCGGCCGCGTCGACGATGTCATGAACGTCTCCGGTCACCGCATCTCCACCTCGGAGGTCGAGTCGGCGCTCGTGTCGCACCCGTCCATCGCCGAGGCCGCGGTCGTCGGCGCGGCGGACGAGACCACCGGTCAGGGCATCGTCGCGTTCGTGATCCTGCGCGAGCACGTCGAGAACACCGGCGACACGCTCATCAAGGAACTGCGCGATCACGTCGCGGTGGAGATCTCCCCGATCGCCAAGCCCCGTCAGATCACCGTTGTGCCGGAACTGCCGAAGACCCGGTCGGGCAAGATCATGCGCCGCCTGCTGCGCGACGTCGCCGAGGGCCGCGAGCTCGGCGACACCTCGACGCTCGTCGATCCGGCCGTCTTCGACGCGATCCGCGGCAAGTAGCCGAACGACGAAGGCCCCTTCCGGATCGGATCCGGAAGGGGCCTTTCGCGGTCGGTACGACTACACCTCGTCGAGCGACCGGTCGCGGGTCTCCTTGACGACGAGCAGCGCGACGAAGGTCGTCGCCGCGGCGATCAGCAGGTAGATGCCCACCCAGCCGACGCCGTAGCTCGTGGCCAGCCACGTCGCGATGAAGGGGGCCACCGCGGCACCGAGGATGCTCGACACGTTGTACGAGATTCCGGAACCCGTGTAGCGGACGTTGGTCGGGAACAGCTCGGGCAGGATCGCACTCTGCGGCCCGAAAGTCAGACCCATGAGCAGCATGCCGACGATGAGGAAGAACAGCATGCGTCCGGAGCTCATGCCGTCGCTCGACAGCAGGAACTGGAAGCACAGGCCGAACACCATGATCGCGCCCGTGACGACCAGCAGGGTCGAGCGGCGACCGTAGCGGTCGGCGAGCCACCCGGCGACGGGAACCGCCGCGGCGAAGAACAGCACCGCGACCAGCTGCAGCACGAGGAAGTCCGCGTACTGGAAACCGGCACCGTGGCCACCTTCCTCGGGGGTCTTGCCCGTTCCGAAGCTCAAAACCCAGGTGGTCATGATGTAGAAGAGCGTGTACGTCGCGAGCATGACGAAGGTGCCGATGATCAGCTCACGCCAGCTGTTCTTGAACACCTCGGCGAGAGGCGTCTTGACCTTCTTGCCCTCGGCGACGGCCTTGGCGAAGACCGGCGTCTCTTCGAGCTTGAGCCGCACGTACAGCCCGATGATCACCATGATCGCGCTGAGCAGGAACGGAATGCGCCAGCCCCATTCGAGGAAGGCGCTCGACAGGTCGGGGTCGCCGTTGTCGTGGCCGAGCGCCAGCGTGATGATCAGGAACAGGCCGTTGGCGCCGATGAAGCCGATGGGTGCGCCGAGCTGCGGCCACATCGCCGCCCAGGCGCGCTTGCCGGGTTCGGCCGTCTCGGTGGCGAGCAGCGCCGCACCCGACCACTCCCCACCGAGACCCAGGCCCTGGCAGAAGCGCATGAGCGCCAGCAACGCCGGTGCGATGAGCCCGGCCTGGTGATAGGTCGGCAGCAGGCCGATGAGGAAGGTCGCGATGCCCATCGTCAGGAGCGAGCCGACGAGCGTGACCTTGCGGCCGATGCGGTCGCCGAAGTGCCCGAAGACGACGGATCCGACCGGGCGGGCGACGAAAGCGATACCGAAGGTCGCGAGGGAGGCGAGCAGCGCGGTCGTGCTGTTGCCCTGCGGGAAGAACAGGTGCGGGAAGACCGAGACGGCGGCTGTCGCATAGATGTAGAAGTCGTAGAACTCGATGGACGTGCCGACCATGCTGGCGACGACGATGCGCCGGCGCGGAACGCCTGCGACGAGCGAGGAACCCCCGTCCTCGACTCCGACCGATGTGCTCACTGAACCATCCCCACTACTCCACTCACATTCTGAGACCAGATCCCACTTACTAGGAAAGTGAACACCCGAGTTTCCGCCCACCGCAAATCGGACACCCCTACGGACGCCCTCCGTCCGGCGTTAGACTCTTCCCCGGTGTGCCGGGAAGTCTGGTCGGCGACGGTTCGCCCGTGCCCGTATCCGCCCAGCGAAAGACGCCCGTGTCCGACACCTCCTCACCCACCTGGACCGCACCTCTGGGTCGCTTCCTCCGCACCGAGACGGTCGGCGGTTCACTGCTGCTCATCGCCGCAGCGATAGCGCTGATCTGGGTCAACTCCCCCTTCGGCGACTCCTATGTCGCTCTGCGGGACTTCGAGATCGGCCCGGAGTTCCTGCACCTGCACCTCTCGGTCGGCGACTGGGCCAAGGACGGCCTGCTCGCCGTCTTCTTCTTCGTCGCGGGCCTCGAACTCAAGCGCGAACTCGTCACAGGCGAACTCGCCGATCGCAGGAAGGCGATCCTGCCCGTGATCGCCGCATGCGGCGGCGTGATCCTTCCTGCCGTCATCGCAGCCGTCGTGGGCTGGGGTGCGCCGGGAATGGACCGGGGTTGGGCGATCCCCGTCGCGACCGACATCGCCTTCGCTCTCGGCGTGCTCGCCCTCACCGGTTCGCGCATCCCCACCAGCGCCCGGGTGTTCCTGTTGAGCCTGGCGGTCGTCGACGACCTCATCGGCATCGCGCTCATCGCTATCCTGTTCACCTCGGGACTCGCCGTCGCGTGGCTGCTCGCCACAGTGGCCGCAGCGGCGGCGTACTGGTTCGCGCAGCAGAAGCGCATCACCACGCCGTGGTTGTATGTGCCGCTCGCACTGTTCACCTGGTACGCCATGCACAACGCAGGCATCCACGCGACCGTCGCCGGGGTCCTCCTCGGCCTGCTCACCCGTGTCCGCACCGATCCCGGGGAGGACTACGCCCCCGCCGAGCGGCTGGTCCACCACATCCAACCGTGGTCCGCCGGTCTGTGCGTCCCGCTGTTCGCCCTGTTCGCATCCGGTGTACCCATCGGTGCGGAGATGCTCGGCCAGGTGTTCACCGATCCTGTCGGCCAGTCCGTCGTCCTCGGACTGCTCCTCGGCAAGACCGTCGGGATCTTCGGCGCCACCTGGATCTCGATCCGGCTCGGTCTCGCCACCCGCCCGACCGGGCTGATGTGGGGAGACGTGCTCGCGCTCGCCGTGATCGGCGGCATCGGGTTCACGGTGAGCCTGCTCATCGCCGAACTTTCGCTCGGCGACATCCACGGTGGCGAGCCCGCCGAGATCGCCAAGGCCGCCGTGCTGGTGACATCATTGATCGCCTCTGTCCTCGGGTCGGCGCTACTGTTACGGCGTGGGGGCGCCCACCGCCAACGGAACGAACCAACCGAAGGGGTCGAGTAGTGAGCGTGACGAACGCGAATCGTCCGGAGAACGGAGTCCCGTCGAGCATTTCGGGCATCCCGTTGACGAAGGTGGACGCTCCGACACCCCGCGATGCCAGTGTGGGCGAACTGGTACGCGACGCAGCGACACAGCTGTCCACACTGTTCCGCGCCGAAGTCCAGCTCGCCAAGGCCGAGGTGACCGGCGAGGTCAAGAAGGGCGTGCAGGGCAGCCTGTTCTTCATCCTCGCGCTCGCCGTGCTGACCTTCAGTTCGTTCTTCTTCTTCTTCTTTCTCGCCGAACTCCTCGATGTCTGGGTGGCGCGCTGGCTCGCCTTCCTCATCGTCTTCCTGATCATGCTGGTGGTGACGGGCCTGCTGGCCCTGATCGGCTATATGCGGGTCCGGAAGCTGCGCGCACCGAACAAGACCATCGACTCGCTCAAGCAGACCGCGTCGATCCTCCCGAGCAGCCAGGACGGACACGATGCGGACGGCCCGCGCCACGCCGCGCCGCGCCGCGTCACCCGCTGACGAACCGGAACAGCCAGTGCCCGTCCCCGACCCGTCCACGGTCCGGTATCCCGGACCGTGGACGCATCGAGACATTCACGCCAACGGCATCCGCTTCCATGCCGTCGAAGCCGGTCCGCACGACCCGGACACACCTCTCGTGGTGTTCGTGCACGGCTTCGCCGACCTGTGGTGGTCGTGGCGTCACCAGCTCACCGCCTTCGCCGATCTCGGCTACCGGGCGGTCGCGGTGGACCTGCGTGGTTACGGCGACACGGACAAGCCGCCCCGCGGATACGACGGCTGGACGCTCTCGAACGACATCGCGGGACTGATCCGCGCGCTCGGGCACACCGAGGCGGTCCTCGTGGGCCATGCCGACGGGGGCCTCGTGTGCTGGGCGACCGCGGTGATCCATCCGCATGTCGTGCGGGCCATCGCGGTCGTCGACTCCCCGCACCCCATCTCGCTGCGCGACGCGACCCTGCGCGACCGCGCGCAACGCAAGGCTCTGGTGCCGACCTTCCTCGCCTACCAGCTGCCGTGGCGTCCCGAACGGAAGCTGGTTCGCGACAAGGGCCTGGAGATCGAACGGCTGATGCGTGTGCGGTGCGGCCCGGACTGGCGACGCACCGACGAGTTCGCCGATGTCGTCGACCGGCTGCGCACCGCGATCCGCATCCCGGGCACGGCGCACCTGACCCTCGAATACCAGCGCTGGGCGTTCCGCAGCCAGTGGCGTCCCGACGGTCGCCGCTTCATGAAGGCCATGGACGTCGAGCTCCCCCTGCCGATCCTGCAGCTGCACGGCGCGCTGGATCCCTACGTGCTCGCCGCGACCCTCCGACGCTGCGTGCGGCACGCCCCCGGACGGATCCTGAAACTCGTCGACGGGGCCGGCCACTACGCCCATCAGGAGAAGCCCGAAGCGGTGACGGCACTGCTCGCCGACTTCGTCCGCGGACTCGACTGATCTGCCCGTCCGCCGGACGGGCAGACGTCAGACGATGCAGGCGCCGGTCGCAACCGGCTGATTCACCCCGGCCATCTCCAGCTGCCGGCTCACCTCTGCACCGGTGAGAACGAAACCGGTGTCGGTGTTGTCGACCGCCGCGCCGAAGACCATGCCGAGGACATCGCCGGACGGATCGACCAGCGGACCCCCCGAGTTGCCCTGCCGGATCGTGCCGCGCACCGTGTACACCTCGCGTTCGACGGTGCCGCCGCGGTAGATGTCCGGGCCCTGCAGGTCGAGCGTCTCGCGGATCCGCGCCGCGCTCGCCGTGTACGGACCGCCGCCCGGGTAGCCGAGCACGATCGCGTCGTCACCCGACTCCGCCGGCTCCGGGGCGAAATCCAGCGGCTGCGCGGTCAGTCCCGGCACCGCGAGGATCGCGACGTCCACCTCCGGATCGAAGAGCACGACGGTCGCTTCGAGCGGGCCGCTCTCCGTATCGACGGTCACCGCTGCGGTTCCGGCCACGACGTGCGCGTTCGTCATCACCCGTTCAGGGGCCACGACGAAACCGGATCCTTCCAGTGCCTTCTGGCAGCTGGGTGCGACACCGTTGATGCGCAGCACGCTCGTCTGCAGCCGGGCCGGGACCGATCCTTCGAGGAGACCGCCGTCGGGTGCCTCCACCTCGGCGATCGGGGTACGCCCGAACGGCCCGATCACCTCGGGCAGACCCGAGGTGTCGAGCAACGCCGAGAACTCGTTGGGGATCGCACGCATCCAGTCGGGGGCGACGTCGTCGACGGTCCCGAGCACCTGGGATCCCCGCACGGCTGCGGAGACGGCGGGCTGGGTCGTGGCGGTCAGCGGGATGGCGAGCAGCCACGCGGCGACGAGCACCGCGACCGATTGCAGACCGGCACCGACGACGCTGTCGACCGCCCGCGCACCCGGACTGTGGATGCCGCTGCGCGCGGCACGTCCGAGCACCATGCCGGCCACCTCGCCGATCACCACCAGCACCACGATCAGAGCGATGCCGGCGAGGATGCGCATGCGCGCATCGTCGATGTGCACGAGCACGTGCGGGGCGATGAGGATGCCCGCGACCGCACCGAGCAGCACACCCAGGAAGGCCAGCGCCGAGGCGACGGCGCCCTGCCGGAGCCCGGAGGACGCGGCGATCAGGACGATCACCACGATGATCAGATCGATCCAGCCCGATCCGGTCATGATTCGACCACCCCCGTCTCCAGTTCGGCGAGTACGACGTCGAGGTCACGGACGTCGTGGTGATCCCACTCGATCTCCCACCCCGATACCGCGAACAGACCCGCGAGCACACCCGCGGTGAAACCCCAGACCAGCATCCCGTCCACCTGGAAGGCCGGGCCCTGATAGCCCAGACGGTGCCGGACCTGGAAACGGTTGTCGGGGTCGAGCAACTCGTGCAGCGACACCCGGACCACGCGGGTCGCCTCCTTCGGATCGACCACTCCGACCGGGCTCGGGGTCTCCCAGTAGGCGACCACGGGAGTCACGTCGAAGCCGGAAGGCGGGATGAACAGTTCGGGGAGCACGGCGAGCGGCCGGATCCCGGACGGATCCAGGCCGGTCTCCTCCTCCGCTTCACGAAGTGCGGTGTGGATGGCGCCGTAGTCCTCGGGATCGGCGGCGCCTCCGGGAAAGGCCACCTGCCCGCTGTGCTGCCGCAGCGTCGCGGCGCGCTGGGTGAGCAGGACGTCGGCGTCGGCGGGAAGTCCGCCGCGGGCCATCGGATCGGCCTCCGGCGACCCGCCGAACAACACCAGCACCGAGGCCTGCCGCACCCGCGCGTCGCGCGGGGCGCGACGGTTCAGGATCGGGTTGAGACCGTGCGGGTCGGTCGGCGACACCGAGGCGACACGCCGGAGCCATTCGGGGATCATGCGGCCACCCCCAGATGCTCCTCGACGACCGAGGCGACCTCGTCGGCCGACCGGAACGGGATGGGGAGCACGGCGGCGACCGACCCGTCGGCGCGGAGCAGCACCGTCACGGGAAGGACGGCGGGCGCGCCGACCGCGGCCTGTACGCGACCCGAGCCGTCCTGCACACCCGGCAGGTGCACGTCGTAGTCGGCGAGCCTGCCGAGGGCGTTCGACTCGTTCGGGTCGGTGTGGACGGTGACGACGGTGACCTCCTCGCCCACCCGGGCGGCGTAGTCCTGGAGGACCGGCAGTTCCTCGGCGCAGGGAGCGCACCACCAGGCCCACAGGTTCACCACGGCGGGCTTTCCGGCGAGGGCGGCCGCGAGGTCGACGGAGGATCCGTCGCTCACGCACTCGAAGACCAGACCGGCGAGCGGACCGGCGGGAGCGGGCGTGGACCCGCCCGGCTGCGGGCACGGATCGAGTGCGGCGGTCTCCCGCAGCGGAGCGAGGGCCTGCGCGCCGTCCTGGGGCCGGCGGTCCACGGGTGCGGTCGAGGGTGCGGCCGGTCCCGGGCCGGTGGCCGGCGGAGGGTCGCTGCGGTCGCGCGGCCAGATGGCGACGATCAATGCGATGACGACGACGAGAGCTGCCAGGCTCCAGCGGCCTGCTGTGGAAGGACGCACTCCGTCACCGCCCGGCCAGCTCGAGCAGGTGCTCGGTCTCCGGTCCCTTCACCAGCGTGGCCGCGGTCTGCGGATCGGTGGGCCCGGTCCCGTAGGAGGGGCAGTCCTTCGCGAGGACACACACCCCGCATGCCGGCTTGCGTGCGTGGCACACGCGCCGACCGTGGAAGATCACGCGATGGGACAGCAGCGTCCATTCCTTGCGCTCGATGAGCACACCCACCGCGTGCTCGATCTTGACCGGGTCGGTCTCGTCGGTCCATTCCCAGCGACGCACGAGCCGCTGGAAGTGGGTGTCGACCGTGATACCCGGCACATCGAAGGCGTTACCGAGGATGACGTTGGCGGTCTTGCGGCCGATGCCGGGCAGCGCGACGAGATCCTTCAGCCGGGCCGGAACCTCGCCGTCGTGCCGCTCGAGCAGGGCCTGGCCGAGACCGATGAGCGAGTTGGCCTTGTTGCGGTAGAAGCCGGTCGAGCGGATGTACTCCTCGAGCTCGGCGCGGTCCGCCTCCGCGTACGCGCGGGCGTCGGGATACCGGGCGAACAGAGCGGGGGTCACCTGGTTGACCCGCACATCCGTGCACTGCGCCGACAGGATCGTGGCGACGGCGAGCTCGAGCGGATTCGTGAAGTCCAGTTCGCAGTAGACGTGCGGAAAAGCCTCGGCGAGGCGCCGGTTCATCCGTCGCGCGCGACGGACGAGGGCCAGTCGCGACTCCGGTTCGCGAGCCTTTCCGTTCACTCGGCGCGGGGCCGTCTCGGGGCTCTCGGACTGGGAGGCATGCACCTGATCCACTCTACGTAAACACTCTCCCCAGGATCCGGCCCCGTGTCTCTTCCGAGACCTTGCGGGTGTTTACTTCCGGGTATGCAAGCTCTTGCTGTCGTCCTCTTCCCGGTGCTGCTCATGTTGTTCGCACTGTCCATGGAACGTGTCGAAGCGCGCTTGAGCCGGTTGTCCGTCCGTGAGCAGGAAGTGGAAGAGTTCCTCGACAAAGCGGACCAGGCCGATGTCGCGGCACTCGCTCGTGAAGGTTTCCCCGGGGCTTTGGCCCGCTTCCAGCGTCGCCGCCGCCGCGGACCGAGCACCGACGGAGCGGACGATTCGGACGGTCATCTGCGCGCGCGCCGCGCCAGCTGAACGACTACTTGCCGGTAGCCTCGAGGTACCGATGATCGGGTTCGTCGATCGTTTCCGTGGTATCGGTCACTCACTCGTGCAGCGCGCACGATAGACTGGGCGCTCGTACGCCTGACAGGTGACCTGCCCAGGAAGTCCGTCGACGTGCAGACCCGGCAGTAGATGACGAATCATTCCCAAAAGGAGCGCACGTGGACGAGGTCCTGGCCAGAGCAGGCATCTTCCAAGGAGTCGAGCCCTCGGCGGTTGCGGCGCTGATCAAAGAGCTTCAGCCTGTAGATTTCCCGCGCGGCCATGTCATCTTCAACGAGGGTGAGCCCGGCGACCGGCTGTACATCATCGTTTCCGGCAAGGTGAAGCTCGGACGTCGTTCGCCCGACGGTCGCGAGAACCTCCTGACGATCATGGGCCCGTCCGACATGTTCGGCGAGCTGTCGATCTTCGACCCGGGTCCGCGCACCTCCACCGCCACCACCGTCACCGAGGTGCGAGCCGTGAGCATGGACCGCGATGCGCTCAAGGCGTGGATCGACCAGCGCCCCGAGATCGCCGAGCAGCTCCTCCGCGTGCTGGCCCGTCGTCTGCGTCGCACCAACAACAGCCTCGCCGACCTGATCTTCACCGACGTCCCCGGTCGTGTCGCCAAGGCACTGCTCCAGCTCGCCCAGCGTTTCGGCACCCAGGAGGCCGGCGCCCTGCGTGTCACGCACGACCTGACGCAGGAAGAGATCGCGCAGCTCGTCGGCGCGTCCCGCGAGACCGTGAACAAGGCCCTCGCCGACTTCGCGCACCGCGGCTGGCTGCGTCTCGAGGGCAAGAGCGTGCTGATCTCCGACTCGGAGCGTCTGGCGCGTCGCGCTCGCTGACCCACGGACATACGAAAGGCCGGGACGCTCGCCGCGTCCCGGCCTTTCGTATGTGCGTATCCCAGCCGTAGCTGCTTCGACCCAGCCGTAGCTGCTTCGACCCAGCCGTCCGGCTGCTTCGACTCAACCGTGGCTGCGCAGGTACTCCAACTGCACGTTGACGGACTTCTCCGCCGCACCCCACAACGAGGGGTCGACGTCGGCGTAGACGTGCTCGACGACCTGCCGTGCGGTGGCTTCGGCGCCGAGGGTGCGCAGCGCACCGCGCACCTGCTCGAGCCGACCCTCCCGGTGCGCGAGGTACTCCCGCGCGATCGTCTCGAGGTCGGGCAGCTCGGGGCCGTGCCCGGGCAGCACCGTGTAGCCACCGCCGAGACCGATGAGCGACCTCAACGACCGCAGGTAGTCGCCGAGGTCGCCGTCGGAGTCGTCGAGCACGGTCGTGCCGCGGCCGAGGATGGTGTCGGCAGTGAGAACACTGCGGTCCTGCTCGATCACGAACGACAGCGAATCGGCGGTGTGCCCCGGGGTCGCGACGACCCGGATGCGCAGACCCGCCGCCTCGACGACGTCACCGCCGGACAGTTGCTGCCCACCGCCGTGGCGGTGTTCCGGCAGCACTGCGTGCACCGGGCATTCCGCGAGTTGCGAGAAACGCTCGGCACCCTCGGTGTGGTCGAAGTGGCGGTGACTGATGAGGGTCGCCGCCACCGGCACCTGCGCGATCCGCTCGAGATGGCCTTCGTCGAGGGGACCCGGATCGACCACGACGCACTCGTCGCTGCCGGGTGCCCGGAGGATCCAGGTGTTCGTTCCCTCGAGGGACATGATCGAGGGGTTCTCGGCCAGGATCACCGCGGCGTTCTCGGTGACCTGGCGCAGCTGCGCGTAGGCGGGGTGGACCAGCGCCATCACATGTGCCTCTCGTGTCGGATCCGTCGGGAGCCGCCTCCGATCGGGGAGGTGGCGTCAGCGTACTTCCACCATCAGCTCGACCTCGACGGGAGCGCCGAGGGGCAGTTCGGCGACGCCGACGGCCGAGCGGGCGTGCGCGCCGACCTCACCGAAGATCTCCCCGAGCAGTTCCGACGCGCCGTTGATGACGCCGGGCTGTCCGGTGAAGCCCTCGGCGGACGCCACGAAGCCGACGACCTTCACGACGCTCGCGATGTTGTCGAGTCCGACGAGACCGTCGACTGCGGCGAGCGCGTTGAGCGCGGCGGTGCGGGCCGCGGTCTTCGCCTCCTCCGCTGACACCTCGGCACCCACCTTGCCGGTGTGCGTCAGCTTCCCGTCGGCCAGCGGCAGCTGACCGGAGGTGTAGACGACGTCGCCATTGCGGACGGCGGGTACGTAGGCCGCCACCGGGGCGGCGACCGGCGGCAGGGTGATGCCGAGTTCGGTCAGGCGTTCGCTCCAGGTGTTGTGCGACACCGATCAGCCCTTCGGACGCTTGAGGTAGGCGACGTGCTGCTCACCGGTGGGGCCGGGCAGGACGGTGACGAGCTCCCAGCCGTCGGCACCCCACTGGTCGAGGATCTGCTTGGTCGCGTGCGTGAGCAGCGGCACGGTTGCGTATTCCCATGTGGTGGTTTCACTCATATCCTGACCTTATCCGGCACCGTTCACCGTCCACGACTTATAGGCTCGTGATCGTGGCATCTCCGACATCACATTCCGGCGAATGGCCGGCAGGCGCCTCCCAGGCGCGACTGCACTTCGTGTCCGGCAAGGGTGGCACCGGGAAGTCCACCGTGGCCGCGGCGCTCGCACTGGCGCTCGCCGCCGGAGGTCGCAAGGTTCTGCTCGTCGAGACCGAGGGACGTCAGGGCATTGCGCAGCTGTTCGACGTGCCGCCGCCCCCGCCGGTCGAGACGAAAATCGCGACCGCACCGGGTGGCGGTGAGGTCTCGGCTCTCGCGATCGACATCGAGGCGGCCTTCCTCGAGTACCTCGACATGTTCTACAACCTCGGATTCGCAGGTCGCGCGATGCGACGGATGGGAGCGATCGAGTTCGTGACCACGCTCGCGCCGGGTCTGCGCGACGTCATCCTCACCGGCAAGATCAAGGAGACCGTGGTACGGACCGACGCGTCGGGCGCACCCGTCTACGACGCGGTCGTCGTCGACTCCCCGCCCACCGGCCGCATCGGCAGCTTCCTCGACGTCACCAAGGCCATGGCCGATCTCGCGAAGTCCGGTCCGATCCGGTCGCAGAGCGAGGGTGTGGTCCGGCTGCTGCACTCCGACCAGACCGTCGTCCATCTGGTGACCCTACTCGAGGCTCTGCCCGTGCAGGAGACGGCCGACGCGGTGGAGGAGCTCGAGGCCGCCGATCTCCGGATGGGGACGGTCATCGTCAACCGCACCGCTCCCGAGCACCTGCCCGAGGAACTCGTCGACGACGTCGCCGCCGGCCGCATCGCCGGGCCCGCGATCCGGACGACGCTGGAGAAGGTGTCCATCAAGCTCTCCGACGACGATTTCGCCGGCCTGCTGACCGAGACCATCGAGCACGCCGCGGTACTCCAGGCGCAACAGGTGAGCGCCGCTCAACTCGACGAAGTGAAGGTGGCACGCATGTCCCTACCGGCCCTCGCCGACGGTGTCGATCTCGGTGGCCTCTACGAACTCGCCGACGTCCTTGCCGAGCAGGGTGTCCGATGAACGCACCGATCCGGAAGGTCCTCGACGTCGCCCGCATCCTGGACGACCGCTCGTCCCGGGTGATCGTGTGCTGCGGGTCGGGAGGTGTCGGCAAGACGACCACCGCCGCGGCGCTCGCGTTGCGCGCGGCCGAGCGGGGCCGTAGCGTCGTGGTGCTCACGATCGACCCGGCGCGGCGACTGGCACAGGCCCTCGGGGTCGCCTCGCTCGACAATTCACCGCAGAAGGTGGAGCTCGGGCCGGAGGCGAAGGGCGAGCTGCACGCGATGATGCTCAACATGCGTCGCACCTTCGACGACATGGTGCTCGAGCACTCGACGCCGGAGAAGGCCCAGCAGATCCTCGACAACCCCTTCTATCAGACCGTGGCGTCGTCTTTCTCCGGCACGCAGGAGTACATGGCGATGGAGAAGCTCGGTCAGCTCGCGCAGAGCGACGAGTGGGATCTCATCATTGTCGACACCCCGCCGTCCCGGAACGCGCTCGACTTCCTCGACGCTCCCCAGCGGCTCGGGGCCTTCCTCGACGGGCGGATGATCCGGATCTTCACGGCACCCGGGCGTGGCTTCGGCCGCCTGGTGACCGGCGCGATGGGGCTCGCGCTCAAGGCGGTCTCGACGATCGTCGGGAGCCAGATGCTGTCGGATGCGTCGGCCTTCGTGCAGTCGCTGGACTCGATGTTCGGGGGCTTTCGCGAGCGCGCCAACCGCACCTACCGGTTGCTGCAGCAGCCGGGAACCCACTTCATGGTGGTCGCGGCACCCGAACCCGATGCCCTGCGCGAGGCGTCGTTCTTCGTCGAACGACTGTCGGGCGATCGCATGCCGCTGTCGGGCCTGGTGCTCAACCGCACCCATCCGACACTGTCGGCGTTGCCGTCCGATCACGCCCTCGCCGCGGCGGACCAGCTCGCCGAGGAGGAGGGCGTGGACGCGAAGGCCGCTGAGGCCGTTCTCCGCATCCACGCGCACCGGGCCGTGATCGCCAAGCGGGAGCTGCGGTTGCTACGCAACTTCACCGCGGCGAACCCTGCCGTCCCCGTGGTCGGGGTGCCCTCGCTGCCCTTCGAGGTCTCGGATCTCGAGGCGCTGCGGGCGGTGGGCGAGCAATTGACCCGCGAGGCGTGATGTCTCGCGGGTCATGATCTCGGCGGTTCGTGTACCGGTGAGGTGGTGACTAGACCGCGCTCTGGTGCTGTCGCTGCGCCTGGAAGAAATCGGCCCAGGACTCGACCTCGGGATGCTGCTTGAGGAGAGCACGACGCTGCCGCTCCGTCATGCCTCCCCACACGCCGAACTCGACACGGTTGTCGAGGGCGTCCGCCCCGCACTCGAGCATCACCGGGCAGTGCCGGCAGATCACCGCAGCCTTGCGCTGCGCTGCGCCACGCACGAACAGTTCATCTGGATCGACTTCGCGGCAGCGAGCCTTGGAGACCCAAGCGATACGCGCTTCGGCCTGGTCGACGTCGAGTCGGGTCGTCGGGGTGGTCATGTGCATTCAGTTGCCCCTTTACTTTCCGAACGCCGGTTCGCGGTGTTCGAGGTCTGCGCCGTCCGTGTGCCGCAACGGCGCAAAACCTGCCCGTCAAGGTGTTATCTGCGTCACACTGATGTCTCAATCTAGGTAAACTGATGCCCACGCGCAAGGCGAACGAAACCTTTTCTGGTACGCACGTACAAAGTCCCACGTCGGAGGCGTTTTCACCTTGCCCGTCGTGCCACGCCCGCTCCCTGGAAACGGCCGGCCGGTCCCTCGCCACGTAGTGTGTAGGCGTGTCGATCCGAAGAACGGTGGCGAAGCTCGCTGGTTGCACGGCCCTCGGCGGCGTTCTCGTAGCAGGGATGCTCTTCCCGGCCGCGGGTGGTTTCGGGTATGTCTCGAACCGAGCCGCGGACACCGTCGACAACAGTTCCGCCGAGCTCGTCGAAGGTGTCGTCCCAGCCGTGACGACCATGGTCGACAAGGCGGGCGAGCCGATCGCGTGGCTCTACGACCAGCGTCGCTTCGAGGTGCCCAGCGACCAGATCTCCAACGAGATGAAACTGGCGATCGTCTCGATCGAGGACAAGCGGTTCCCCGAGCACCAGGGCGTCGACTGGCAGGGCACCATCCGCGCGTTCCTCACCAACACCACGAGCGGTCAGGTCGAGCAGGGCGCCTCCACGATCGACCAGCAGTACGTCAAGAACTACCTGCTCCACGTGATCGCGAAGACCGACGCCGAACGCCGCGCGGCGATCGAGACGACGCCGGCCCGCAAGATCCGTGAGATCCGCATGGCGCTGACCCTCGACGATCAGCTCACCAAGGACGAGATCCTCACCCGCTATCTGAACCTCGTCCCCTTCGGCAACGGTTCGTTCGGCATCCAGGACGCCGCCCAGACCTACTTCGGCATCGACGCCAAGGACCTGAACATCCCGCAGGCCGCGATGCTCGCGGGCATGGTGCAGTCCAGCTCGGCGCTGAACCCGTACACCAATCCCGACGGCGTGCTCGCCCGTCGCAACATCGTGCTCGACACGATGATCGACAACATCCCGGAGCGCGCCGACGAGATCCGCGCCGCGAAGGAACTGCCGCTCGGCGTGCTGCCCGAGCCCAACACGCTCCCCCGCGGCTGCATCGCTGCCGACGACCGCGGTTACTTCTGCGAGTACGCGCTGCAGTATCTCGAGAACTCGGGCCTGTCGCGCGAGCAGATCGACCGGGGCGGATATCTCATCCGCACGACCCTCGACCCCGAGGTCCAGAACTCCGTCAAAGAGTCGCTCGACCGGTTCACCAGCCCCACCGTCGACGACGTGGCCTCGGTGATGAACGTGATCGAGCCGGGCCAGGATTCGCACAAGGTCCTCGCCATGGGGTCGAGCCGCAAGTTCGGTCTCGACGCCGAGGCCAAGGAGACGGTCCAGCCGCAGCCCTACTCGCTGGCCGGTCACGGCGCCGGGTCGATCTTCAAGATCTTCACCGTCGCCGCCGCCATGGAACAGGGTCTCGGCACCTCCGCCGTGCTCGACGTCCCGTCCCGCTACAACGCCCGCGGTCTGGGCGACGGCGGTGCCCGCGGCTGCCCGGCCAACTACTACTGCGTCGAGAACGCCGCGCCGTATCCGTCGCGACTGTCGGTGACCGACGCGCTGGCACAGTCACCGAACACGGCGTTCGTCAAGCTCATCGAGGCGACCGGCGTCGACGCGGTTGTCGACATGTCGGTGCGCCTGGGTCTGCGGTCGTACCTGCAGCCCCGCACCTCCGGCTTCGGCGACCAGTCGATGGCCGAGATGCAGAAGAACCAGCACCTCGGCTCGTACACGCTCGGCCCGACGTGGATCAACGCGCTGGAGCTGTCGAACGTCGCGGCAACCCTCGCCTCGCACGGCAAGTGGTGCCCGCCCACCCCGATCGAGGGGGTGTTCGACCGCGAGGGCAAGCCCGTGCCGATCACGCAGCAGGCGTGCGAGCAGGCCGTCGAGCCCGGTCTGGCCGACACCCTGACGACGGCGATGAGCAAGGACACCGCCGCCGGCGGTACCGCTTCGGGTGCCGCGGGGTCGGTGGGCTGGAACCTGCCGGTCGCGGCGAAGACCGGTACTACCGAGTCGCACATGTCCTCGGCATTCCTCGGCTTCACCAACCGGTTTGCCGGAGTCGTCTACACCTACGGCGACTCCCCCACTCCCGGCCAGATCTGCTCGGGTCCGGTCCGCCCCTGCTACGACGGCAACCTCTTCGGCGGTACCGAACCGGCGCGGACATGGTTCTCAGCGATGCTGCCGGTGGCGAACAAGTTCGGCTCCATCGAACTGCCCGCCCCCGATCCCCGGTACGTCCGCGGCGCGGGCAACGCCCAGGTTCCGGACGTGACGGGCCTGTCGAAGGACCGCGCGGTGCAGCGACTGCAGGACGCCGGATTCTCGGTCTCGGAGGCGACGATCGCCGGTGAGGAACGCGCCGGAACGGTGACGGGTACGTCCCCGAGCGGCTCGGCCGTCCCGGGATCGACGGTCACGCTGTTCATCAGCGACGGATCGGTCCGCGTCGCTCCCACCACGAGCGCCACCCCGGCCCGCCCGCGCGACCGCGAGGTCCCCGACACGCCCCGCCGGTCGACGCCCGCGCCCATCCCGGGACGTGAGCTCGAGCAGAGCGAGTCGAGTCCGCCGGCGGAGGAGGAGTCCACTCCCACGACGACACCGAGCCGCCCCGACAACTGAGCCGCAGGGCTTCCACGGTCGGTTTACAGGCGTGAACGCACGGCTGCGGACAGGCGCTTGCCGTCGGCCTTGCCTGCCGCGATCTCGGTGGCGGCCTTCATCACCTGGCCCATGTTCTTCGGACCCGGCCGCGTGCCGAGTTCCTCCGCAACGCGCGCGAGGGCGGTGTCGACGACGTCGACTAGTTCGGCATCGGTGAGCGGGGTGGGCAGGTACTCGTCGATGATCCGCGCCTCGGCGTGCTCCTTGGCCGCGAGCTCTCCGCGTCCGTTCTCGGTGTAGACCTCGGCGGCCTCGCCGCGCTTCTTCGATTCCTTCGCGAGGACCTGGAGCACCTCGTCGTCGGACAGCTCACGCGCCTCCTTGCCGGACACCGCCTCGTTCCGGATCGCCGCGAGCAGCATCCTGAGGGTCTCGGTCCGCAGCTTGTCCTTGTCCTTCATCGCTGCGGTCAGGTCGGTCCGCAGCCTGGATTCGAGGGAGGATGTGGTGTCGCTCATGCCGGAAACGCTACGCGGGACAGGCGAACCACGTGCGAGGACCACGCACGGCGGTACGCTGGAGAAGTGCCTGACCTGTCTGCAATTCGCCGCGTAACCCTCGGTGCTGCCGGCGCCGCCGCTCTCGGCCTCGGTTACGCCACGCTGATCGAACGGAACGCGTTCACCCTTCGCGAGGTCACGGTGCCGGTGCTCGCGCCCGGCGCGTCGACACTGCGGGTCCTGCACATCAGCGACCTGCACATGACTCCCAATCAGAAGCTGAAACAGAACTGGTTGCGCGAACTCGACGGCCTCGAGCCCGATCTCGTCGTGAACACGGGCGACAACCTGTCGCACCCGAAGGCCGTTCCGGCCGTCGTCCAGGCCCTCGGCGGACTCCTCGCCCGCCCGGGTCTGTTCGTCTTCGGGAGCAACGACTACTTCGCTCCCGTGCTGAAGAATCCGCTGGCCTACTTCGACAAGGACCACGACCGCGTCTACGGGCCTCCGCTCCCGTGGGGCGACCTGCGTGCGGCGTTCACCGAACGTGGCTGGCAGGACATGACGCACGTGCGCCGCGACATCGAGATCGGCGGCGTGCGCATCGCCGTCGGCGGTGTCGACGACCCGCATCTCGACCGCGACCGGTACGAGACGATCGCAGGTGCGGCCGATCCCTCGGCCGATCTGCGACTGGGCATGACTCACTCCCCCGAGCCGCGGGTGCTCGATCGCTTCGCCGAGGACGGCTACGACCTCGTTCTGGCGGGCCACCCCCACGGCGGCCAGCTGTGCCTGCCGTTCTACGGCGCGCTGGTGACCAACTGCGGGATCGACCGGTCGCGGGTGAAGGGCGCGTCGCGCTGGGGTGCCCACATGCGACTGCACGTCTCCGCGGGTATCGGCACGTCGCCGTTCGCTCCCGCCCGGTTCTTCTGCCGTCCGGAGGCCACCCTGCTGACCCTCGTTCCGGCCTCGCGCGACACCGCGCAGCAGGCCAGCGGTGATTCGGCAGAGCGCGCCGGGTTACGTCGCTGACCAGCCGATTTAATCTTCTGCGGACTCGTGTTGTAAGCTGACCGAGGTTCAATACGGGGTGTGGCGCAGCTTGGTAGCGCGCTTCGTTCGGGACGAAGAGGTCGTGGGTTCGAATCCCGCCACCCCGACTCGTGGAAGAACTCGTCAGGGCACTTTCTCCTCACGGAGAAGGTGCCCTGACCGCATTCCGGGGCACCTTGTTCACCTCTCCGGAAAAGGACGTCCCCTCCCGTCAAAAAAGATTCTTCAAGTCTGTTTTTAGGGATTAAAACAGACTTGAATACCCTAAACTGAAAGGCGGCACCGCACTCGCGAGACGCTCCGACTCCGGTCGGGGGGAACGGAAATCAGCGGATGAGGCGACGACACAGGGCCTCCCAGCAGGGCGCGCCGGAGAACTCCGGAGGTTCCACACTCACCAGGCCACGACCACGGCGACGACGGTGGCTCGCCGTCCTCGTGCTCGTCGCGTGCGCGTTCATCGCCGCGGGAGTGCCCGTCTACGTGGCCCCGCAGATCGAGATCGAGAACCTCAGCCCGTATCGCCGGGCCGATGCGATCTTCGTCCTCGGCGGTGCGATCTACGAGCGCTATCCCTACGCGCTCGAACTCGCACTCGAAGGCTTCGCACCCGAGGTCGTGGTGTCGAATCCCAACGGCACGAAGGACGTCTGGCTGACGGACCTGTGCGACCACCCGCGCTACGAATTCCCCGTCACGTGCTTCGAACCGGACCCGCCGACCACGCGCGGTGAAGCGATGGAACTGCGTCGCCTCGCGGAGCAGCGCGGCTGGAACAGCGTCATCGTCGTGACGTTCGTGCCGCACGTCTCCCGCGCGCGCTTCATCCTCGACCGATGCTTCGACGGCGAGCTCATCATGGCCGCCAGCCCTGCCGACATCGCCCTGTCGTACTGGGCATGGGCGTACGCCTATCAGACCGCCGGCTACATGCGGGCCTTCTCGCACACGGGGTGCTGAAGCGGAACGTCAGGGCAGCAACCGGTCGAGGAACCGGTTGCTGAACACCCGATGCGGGTCGTACTGCTCGAAGGCCGCGAGCGCGGCGTCCCAGCCCTGCCCGGACGGCAATCCGGTGCGGTACATGGCCGGCACTGTGTCCCCGAGGAAACCAGGGTCGCGGTAGCCGCCCTGATCGTCGAACGCCCAGCCCTTCGACCACTCGGACCGGAAGGTTGCATAGTCGCCCGAATAGTGGGCGGCCATCCACTGCTCCATCTCGCGGAAGAAGGCCGGCATCCCGGCCGTTCCGGGGATGGAGACCACGTTCATCCAGATCGCGGTGTCCCAGTCGGGCCGGTCGGGGCGGGGACGCACCGGCGACAGGTCGGGCACACCGGCGGCGTCGACGAGCACCTCGTCGGCGTCGTCGACCTTGCACAGACGTACCTCGAACGGCATGTTCACCGGGTACTGACCGAGCGAGGCGTAATGCGTCATCCGCTCGTGCAACCACGTCGTGAACTCGTTGATGACGCGGGCGATGTTGTCGCGTCTCGTCACGACGACACCGCCACCGGCGACCACGCGCAGGGTCGCGGCGCGCAGGTAGAACAGCAGGTCCTTGGACCAGCCCCACAGATCGTTCGTGCCGGTCGCTGCGAGTCCCGCGGCCACCGCACCGAACTGTGACGCACCGAAGGCCGGTGTGACGCCCTGGGCGCCACGCACGACCTGTCCCAGCAGGTCGGTGAGTTCCTCGGGCAGGCTGTCCGAGAAGTAGTAGTTGTACGGGCCCTGCACCTCACGGGAGGCGGCGGGCTTCTCCGGGGAGACCGACCAGATCTTGAGCCAGGGCGTCTCGGTGAAGGGGAACCAGATCGCCTCGACCCGCCCGTGCTCCTCGACGAAGCGCTCGAAGGTGCGTCCCGGCGAGCCGGGCGGTGCGAACAGTTCGTGCCACGGGATGTCGGTGAAGCTCTGGCAGCGCACCCGGTAGTTCGCTCCGGCCTGCAGCGTCACCGAAGTGACGAAGGTGCGTCCGAGGTGGGCGAGCAGGGGTCTGATCTCCGGTTCGGCGCGGCGGAACTCGCGGAGTTCGTAGGCAGCGGCCGACGGGTTCCACACCACGGCGGTCAGAGCCAGGACGAGATTGGACAGGGAGCCGAACGACTGGCCGGGGATCACCGTCTCCCCCGCCGCCGGGTAGGTGGCTCCGTGGGCACCGATCGACAGTGCCCCCGCGATGGAGATGTCGCCGATGGCGGGCGAGTTGGCCCAGCCCAGTCCGTTCGCTTCGAGCGTGGTGAGGATGGATTCGATGCTCGCGCCCCCTCCGGCCGTCACGCGCGGAGGTGCGGCGTCCGCATCGACGACGACCTGGTTCAGCTGCGACATGGTGTCGACCAGCACGACGTTCTCGATGTCCTGCCCGGCCTCGAGGGTGAGCGGACTCCAGCTGTGCATCGATCCGCGGGGACGGATGCGGAAGCCGTGGGCGTGCGCCCAGTTCGCGAGGCGGACGACGTCGTCGGCGGTGCGCGCGGTCGCGGTCCACACCGCGTCGAACCGGATGGTCTTCGCCCAGTTGACGAACTGTTGCTGCGAGAGCGGGATGTCGGCCGGGAAGTCCGGCGGCGCCGGGATCGTGGCTGCCGGGTCGCCGAGCGGTACCGCACCCGCGAGCGTCCATCCCGTGCCTGCAAGGACGGCTGCTCCGGCGGCTGCTCCGAGAAGACCGCGACGGCTGAGGGTGGGACCAGAGGCTCGAGCGCTCACGAGGGCGGGTTCCGTTCTGTTCTGCGGGCGCGGACTCCGCGAAAATAGAACAAGTTCTCTCTATTCTCCAGTACCGCTACCGGTGTGCGGCACCCTCGCTCCAGAACGACAGACCCGACGCCTCCAACGTGCCGAGGATGTGTTCGGGAGCGCCGTCGACCGACCAGACCGCCATCGCGACCGCCGCCACGGTGAGGGCCGGACCGAGGATGCCGAGCTCGAACGGGCCACCCGCACGGATGGACAACGCCGACGGCAGCTTGATCTCCCACCAGCGCGACCCGCGCCAGGGCACGAACGGAGCGAGGAAGGGGATTCCCTCCTTGGTGATGGCGTCGCCGAGACAGTGCGTCGCGCATCCGAGGGCCACCGCGACCCCCAGGCCCGTCGACGCAACCTCCTGCGGGAACCACGTCCACGACAGGATCGACAGCACTGCCGCGCTCAGGGTGACGACCACCCACCCGCGCTTCTTCGCCCACGACCCGAACAACCCGCGCAGTGCGAGACCGAGAGTGACGAACAGGACCCCGATGATCGCTTCCCTGCCGAAGCTCGCGACGAGTGCCGAGACTCCGGCTCCGAGCAGTGCCGCGAACAGCGCGGTGTGCGTCATGGTGCGGTGCCCGCCGCGCCGCTTCCGGTCGCGGCTGCCCTTGGTGAGCGAGTAGTAGCCGAGCGAGACCGCGTCGATGCCCCTGGCGAAGGTCTGGCTCACGGGCCCGAACGACCTCGCGACCGTCGACTGTGCCGTGTCGAGATCCGGAAGCAGGGCCGCCCCCGAACACACCGCCGCGAAGGCGAAGGTCTCCGCGGTGGACGCGGGTGCACCCCAGTCGGTAGGAAGCAGATCTGCGACGACGAGCCCCACCAGCGCCCCGGATACTGCATGGGTAGGACCCATCACCATGTCGGACAACACCTTTCGACGAACGAGCGCGAACCCGACCCGGCGTGACGACGCCGGCCCCGGATCTCCAACCTAACAACCACAGCCGACACACCTGTCACACGCGTGTTCGAACATCCGATATGTTCGGCAGACGCCGGCAGGGGCGCCCACCGGAGAGGTGGACGGCCCTGGCGTCTGTGCCGGATTCCTCGTTTGCGAGGAAGATGGAGTTGTCGTCGTCGGATGGAGGGAGAGCGACATGGACACCACGCTGATCGTGCTGGCGCTGGCAGCCCTGATCTACTGGTGGGGACTGCTCTGATCCCGCCGCATCTCCCCCGGTGACGGGTCAGGCTCCGGCGCGCCCGCCCGCCTCGACCCGCTTGCCGAGCTCCTCGTCGACGTTGCGCCAGTACTCGAAGATCCGCTCGTAGAGCGCCTCCGAGGTACCGCCGAGGACGTGTCCGACGATGTTGTTCACGAGGCGTTCGCGCTCCGCGTCGTCCATCACGTCGCGGACGAGGGTGCCCGCCTGACCGAAGTCGTCGTCCTCTGGGTGCTGCACGTAGCCCGCGCGCACGGCCTCGGTTCCGAAGTTCCACAGACCTTCGTCGCCGGCCCGCTCGGGATCGGCATGCGGACCACCGAAGCTGTTCGGTGCGTAGACCGGGGTCTGCGGATCGTTGAAGGTGAAGGCCATGTTGCCCTCCTTGCTGTAGGAGTCGACACGGGCGGCCTTCGCGGAGTTCACCGGCAGCTGTGCGTGGTTGACGCCGATGCGGTAGCGGTGGGCGTCGGCGTAGGAGAACACGCGGCCGAGCAGCATCTTGTCGGGCGAGAAACCGATGCCCGGCACGACGTTCGACGGGGCGAACGCGGCCTGCTCGATCTCTGCGAAGAAGTTGCGCGGGTTGCGGTTCAGGGTCATCGTGCCGACCTTGATCAACGGGTAGTCCTTTTGCGACCACACCTTGGTCAGGTCGAACGGGTTGAACCGGTAGTTCTCCGCCTCCGCGACCGGCATGATCTGCACGTGGAGCGTCCAGCTCGGGAACTCGCCACGCTCGATCGCCTTGTAGAGGTCGGCGCGGTGGTAGTCGGGATCCGAGCCGGCGAGGCGGTCGGCCTCGTCCTGGGTGAGGAACTCGATGCCCTGGTCGGTCTTGAGGTGGTATTTCACCCAGAAGCGCTCACCGTCGGCGTTGATCCATTGATAGGTATGCGAACCGAAGCCGTCCATGTGGCGCCACGTGCGCGGCAGGCCACGGTCGCCCATCAGCCAGGTGACCTGGTGTGCGGTCTCGGGGCGCAGGGTCCAGAAGTCCCACTGCATCGTGTGGTCGCGCAGGCCGGAGCCGGGCAGGCGCTTCTGCGAGTGGATGAAGTCGGGGAACTTGATCGGGTCCTTGATGAAGAAGATCGGCGTGTTGTTGCCGACCAGGTCGTAGTTCCCGTCCTCGGTGTAGAACTTCAAAGCGAAACCGCGCGGGTCGCGCCAGGTGTCGGGGCTGCCCTGTTCACCGGCGACCGTCGAGAAGCGTGCCAGCATCTCGGTTTTCACGCCCGGCCGGAACAGCTTGGCCTTCGTGTAGGCGGAGACGTCCTCGGTGACGACGAACTCACCGAACGCGCCGGCGCCCTTGGCGTGCACGACGCGCTCGGGCACCCGCTCGCGGTTGAAGTGCGCGAGCTTCTCGACCAGGTAGTGGTCGTGGAGCAGGATCGGCCCCTGGGTGCCCGCGGTGAGCGACTCGTTGTCGCTGGCGACGGGGATACCGACGTTGTTCGTGGTGTAACGGGCATTCGTCATGGTGACCTCCGTATACGGATGTTCCGGGTCTCGGGACACGAAGCCGGTGGTTCGGCCCGCGGAGGGGCCGGACCACCGGTGAAGCGAGTGGGCGCTAGTCGGCGCGGCAATCGGGGCACAGGCCCCAGAAGGTGACCTCTGCTTCGTCGATGACGAAGCCGTGGTCGTCGGACGGTGTCAGGCAGGGCGCGGCCCCGACCACGCAATCGATGTCGACGACCGTGCCGCATGCGCGGCACACGAGGTGGTGGTGATTGTCGCCGATGCGGGTCTCGTACCGTGCGGGTGATCCGGCCGGTTCGATCCGGCGGAGCAACCCGTTCCCCACGCATGCCTTGAGTACGTCGTACACGGCCTGCGTCGACACCGAGCCGAGTTCGTCGCGCACGTGGGCGGCAATTCCGTCCGCATCGGAATGCGGATGCTCGGCAACGGTTCTCAGTACGGCAACGCGGGGAGCGGTCACCCGCAGACCCACGGAGCGCAGTTGCTCCTTGGGATCGAAGTGATGCTCGTGTCCTTGTTGCATGACACCAAGTATGCCCCTTTTCTGGAACAAGTCAAGAAAAGGGTCGGTGCGGTGCCCGTCACGCCCACTTCGGGTCTCCGATCGGATCAGAGGTCGGCGTGGTCGGCGCCCGCCGGCGCCCGGGATGCGTCGATGTCCGCCTGCAGGGTCTGCCACGCAGAGGTTACTTCGAGGCGAGTTCGGGGCAGCGGGATGCGCCGGAAAGGTCGCCGAGCTCGGATGCGGGGTCCTCGTCGAGTGCGAAGTAGCGGGCGGTCGTGCTCTTCACGGTGTCGACAGCACCTGGGCCGGGTTCGACGTCGATGCTCACCGACGCTGGGTGATCATGTCACTCGGCGTCGTGAGGACCGTGTGCCGCCGCTGTCGTATGCGTGCCCCGGCCCGGAATGTCGGCGAATTACCCGGTGGCACCGTCGAATTCTCACCGGGGTCCCGTAGTCGGATCAGAAGAATCGGTGGGGGCGTGGGGCTGCGGCACTGCTTCGGGGTCGTCGTCCGCCTCGGCCGGCGTCGGGTCCGAATTCGACGGGGCAGGCACACTGTCCGGGTCGTCGGCAGCCGATGATGGGTCGGGCGGTGCCGGCACGGTGGAGGTGGTCGAGACCGGCGGTGTGGCGGGGGCAGGGACCGGGAAGATCCATCCGGCTGTCGCGGGCGGTCGCAGCATCAGCCGTGAGCCGGGGGAGACCGGAGCGAGCAGAATCCATCCACTGGAGGTCGAGTCCGGATCCAGCACCGACGCGACCGCAGGGCCGGGAATGACACAGTGTCCTGCGGGTGCGTCGACCGGGGCGACGGTGCCGTCGGCGAGTATTTCCTGCAGGTCGGATCGGTTCAGCGAGGCCCAGCGGGTAGGTCCGGTGGTCGGGGAGGTCGTCACCTGCAGGTGTACTGCGGTGGCGCATCCGGGATCGGTGCGCACGTCGGTGATGGTGGCGGTACCGAGGTCGGTGCCGTCCTCTGCCAGGACACCGAACGCGGTGCCGAGTCCGACCTCGACCGGCTGTGTCGGACCGGCGGCCGGTGCCGAAGCCGCCGGGGATGACTCTGTCGGTGTCGGGGTGGCCATGTCGGCCGGCGTCGATGTCGTCGGCGTCTCGGTGGTGGGGCTGTCCGGCGCGTCGGGAGCAGTGTCGGTGGGGGTGTCTTCGGGTGTGGTGGGGGCGGTGGTCTTGGGACGAGCGTCGTCCGCGCGATCGCTCTCGTCGACGATGACCGGTGGGTCTTGTCCCTCGTCGGTCCCGGTCGAGGTCGGCTCCTGCGGTCCGGGCAGAGCGTCGAGAACGGTGGGGCCCGGCGTCGTGCACGGCTGGGTGAGCGTAGCGTCCGATTCCACGGCGGGGGCGATTTCAGGAGCCGGGATCGGGAGATCAGCAGGGGCGGGTGACAGCGGTTCGGATGGTGGTGTTGTCGACTCCGAGTCGCTGCTCGCGCTCTTCGGGTCGGGTTCGGTGGGTGCCGTCTCGGGGCAGCCGTCCTCGGCCGTAGTCGGCGGTTCGACAAGCCGGGCGGCGAGCAGACCGGTGGTCATCGCGATGCCGGAGGTGGGGAAGCCCGGTTCGGGGGAGGGGTCACGGAACAGGCCGCATTCGGCGGAGGCGACGAGCATGTCCACCTGCCACTCCAGGGTGCCGGTGAGCGCGCCGACACTGGTAGCGCGCAACCACAATTGGGAGCTGGCGCGATTGTGTTCCTGGATCCGCACATGCCGCAGCGTGCCGGTGTAGCGGAAGGCGGACAGGGTCGGTCGGACGGTGACGGATTGCTCGGTGTTCGCCGCAGGAATCGCCAGAGGGGTCCCGCGCACGGTGAAGGCGTTGCCGGTCAAGGTGGCCACCCCTGTCTGTCCTGGCCGACAGGCCGCAGTGGCCACGATCTCTCCGGCGCCGGAGGACATGAGGGTGCCCAGGCCTCCGAGGACGTTGACCTGCAGATCGGTAGCCCGCGAATCCGCATACGACCGAGGCGCCGGAGCCGGAGCCGACGAGGCGCACTCATTGGGGCTGGCGATCTCGGAGCGGCTACACGAGCGTCCCTGCCCGCCAGCGGTGACCAGGCCGAGCAGACCGCTGTCGCGGCCCTCGGTCCAGCCGCTGTCGGAAAAACGGATCGAGCTGTTGTTGGTAGTGAACGAGCGCACCGGCCCGAAGGTGCTCGGTGCGGTGACCAGCCGGTCGATGCTGCCGTAGGTCGACACCGCGCGGGCATAGGCCTTGTTCGCGGCGGTGCTGGTGCTAAAGACCGAGGTGCCGAGCACCTTGTCGCTCCACGCGGCCATCGTCGACCCGAGTGAACCGGGCATCGCGAGCAGTCCGAGCACGGCGAGGATCCCCACTGCGGCAAGCGCCGTCTGCAGTCGCCTGCGGGTCATGAACGTGTCTCCGGCAAGTCGGTATCGGTGTGAGGTGTGCTCTCGTCGCGGCGGGGCCAGAACGCCCATAGCACCAGCGCCGCGGCGGCGAGGGTGATCGAACCGAGCACGTACGGATTCGACAACCACACAACGACGTACGCGGCACCGGGGATCGACCACAGCACCTGCCGAACCTCCCGCACCCGGTACAGGCCCGGATCGGGGGTCGGGTTGGCATCACCTTGCATCTCGATCAGTGCTTCGCCGGGCAACTGGGGGTGTACGGCGATTACCCGGTGGGTCACCGGTAGCTGCCCGGGCCGGTCGACGGTGACGATGTCGCCGACCGCGATCTCCTCCGCCGAGATCGTCTGCACCACCGCCAGGGAGCCGGCCGGGATCGTCGGGGACATCGAGCCGGTCTTGAACATGATCAGCGAGATGTTCGACACCACGGCAGTGATCACCAGGATCACGCAGAGCACTCCGCCGGCGGCGAGCAGGTTCATCACCGCCCCGGCGAGAACGGATCCGAACGACCGCCGCGGCCGGTGCCGCTGAGCGCGGTGGGATGCGGACGGTGCCGCCATGAACATCTCCTGCACAAAAGAAGTCGTCGGTGAACGGCTCACACGGAAAGGGTTGGTGGCCGAACCTGCCCATGGAGCGGTCCGGCCACCCCCCGGGGGGCGGGAAGATCAGGCGTCGGTGCTGGTAGCGGCGAATTCCCACAGGATCGGCGTCGAGGTCACCGCTGCGGTGGCGGGGGCATTGGCGGCCAGTTCGGCGGAGAAACACAGCCAGCGATAGTCTCCGGCGCCGACGGTGGTGCTCAGCACCTGTGTGGACGCGGCCCCGATCGTGGTGCCGGCACCGAAGGGCGCACCGGCGCCGCACGCCGGGGCGGCGGCGCCGGTGCCGAGCTCGGCCACGCGTACGGTCACCAGGTTCGCCAGCGCCGAGGTGTCGGCGTTGGTTTTGGTCACGGTGATGTCGGCGCCGAAATTGCCTTCGACTTCCTGCAGGCCCACCAGCTGATAGACCGGCTCGGCCGGAACCAGGGCGTTGGCCTGCTGGGTGAAGGTCATCGTCCCGGCCGCGTCAGCGGTGAGGTATTCGGCCCAGGTGCTGCCGCCGTCGAAGGAGCCCTGGATGTTGAACGAGCTACCGCCGGTGCCGAATTCGGAACTTCCCCAGACGGTGTCGCTCCAAGCGGCCAGGGTGACGGCAGCGCCGACCCCCAGGACGAGGCCGGAGGCCAGGACGGCGCGGATCTTACGACGCTTGCGGGTGGAGTCGACAGAGGTCATCTCATCACTTCTCTAGAACGGGAGACAGAAAGTCGGCGGCGATACAGGCCTGCCATAACGACTATGGCAAAACAGACCGGTCTCGTTACAGCTTTCAAAAAATAGGATTATGGCGTGCGCCACGAAAGCGAATATCAAGATCGACAATTCGTCGATGTCGCTTTAGGTGTAAATGTCCACATAAATACGCACGAACCCGTAGGGGCGAACTCTCGCCTGCATCAAAGTTCACGAGAGCACCCCCTCCGGTGACGGTGCCCGACACGTCGGTTCCGCCACTCGCGGCGACGAACCTCTGCGGCGCGCCACCGATCACCACCTGGCCGGCGACGCGGCACTTGGCGCTGTCGGATCGGCTGCTCGACGGTATCGCGATGAGCTGTCCGCACGTGATCCTCATCGGGCATTACAGGGTGAGACGATCCCGACAAACAACTACAGACCTGCTCCGGAAAGTTCGCACAGCGGGCTCGGCACTACACCGGGTCTGCTGTGCCGCCAAGACCGGCCGAGGAAGCATCGTCACCTCCCCTCGACTGGGCAGGCATATCGCCACGCGACATACCGAGGACACGAGTCGGTAACGAACAGGCCGCTTCGGCATCATTCAGGTGTCGAAGGCGACACGGCGGGGATTGCTGGACCAGCCTCCGACACCGAATGCACAATCCGATCCCGAACTGCCCCAGAAGGAAATGCATATGCTTCTCGGATCTCTCGCCCTGACCCTTGGCCGCCTGCCCGCAGGATTGGGCATCGCGCTCTGACCGCCCCTCTACCACGCATCCGCGGTCACCTTTGCGTCCCAACGCCGATGCAGGTCACAGGGGCATAGTTCGAGGAGGTTTCATGGTCTCGCCTCGTCGTCATCCCTCCCCGGAGCTACCGGCCCAAGTGCTGACCATGAGCGATCTCGAAGCAGTACTGTGGCCGTTGACCGGGCTCGCCCCGACCGAGAGCGATCTCGCGGCGGTCGGGTCTCTGCTCGCCCCTGCCACACCCGGGGGCGAGTCCTCATCTGGGGATGCCCCCGGCGACATAGCTACTCGCCGATGACATGCGCGGCGCACCTCACTCGAGGGACGCGTCGCCGACCGGATGAAGTGTTATCGCCGGCGGATGGGTATACGTTCGCGGCGGCCGCACGGGCCCCTGCCGAGTGCGGCCGCCACCACTCACCGTCGATTTTTCGGGTACCCCGAGTTCCCCGACAGGTGAGTGATTCCCTGGCGGGTCGAAGGATGGTCCCCGGCGCCCCGTCGGGGACCATCACCTTTCTGCTGCTGGGCTGTGCGTGCAGCGGACGACACCGTGGCCACTCTCGGCGCGTGGAGGACAGGACGCCAGCCATCGGCGACGCCGCCGATGCGATGACCGACGATGAGCTCGAGATCGCGATTGCGGCGCTGCACGCCCGTGAGCGGGAACTTCTCGTCGCCGTGGACAGCGAGGCGGCGTTCAATCTGATGGGCACGAAGTTCGTTCTGCTGTCCACGTTGGAAGGCACCGGCTGACCTACATACGCGACACGACTCGCGACGCGCCCGTGGACATCCGTCCGGAGGTGATGACGATGCCGTGGTGGGTGCCGGGGCAAAGCCAGCGGCTCAGCGTCGGTCCCTCCGCCGCGACGGTCACCCGCGCGTAACGGAACTTCCCCCGCAGCCGGGCGGTGGCGCGTTCGACGGCGCCGCCGGGGATCGGCTGGGCGAAGGTCAGTCCACCTGTGATCGGCAGTTCCGGGCCCTTCGGCGCGGCCGAGGTGGCCACGCTCCATCGGGCGCCGGTCGCGGAGAAATCGCCGAGGACGTCGCCGTCGAACTTCGCGAGCACCTTCGGCAGCTTCCAGTGTTCGCGACCACCGTGTACCGACGGCTCGGAGTCGACGGCGATGAACGGCACCGCCATCGCCGGGATCAGGTCGCGGCGCAGCACCGGGCTGGCCAGCACCTCGCGGTACGGCCCGACCGGCGAGTCGAGGTAGTCGACCATCATCGCGAGGGTGATGGGCAGGGTCGCGCCGGTCGGCCCGTACTGGGAGGCGTCCGGGGTGCTGCGATGCCACCACAGGGCGGCCCGCACGGAGGCCGGCCATGGCGGTGGCGGCGAGACCGGATAGTCGGTGCGTTCGTCCTCGCTCTCAGGCACTGTCCAGAGCACGGGCGCTCTCCTTCCGAACGGGGGTGATGGGCAGTCGCAGCGCCGCCGGGGCCTCGACGGGCACGACCGGACGCACGGGCTGCACGGGCTGCACGGGTTCGTAGGCCGACCCGAGCGGAGGCCGGTTGTCCTTCTCCCCCTTGTTCGGCCACAGCGCCAGCGCACGTTCGGCCTGCGCGGTGATCGTGAGGGACGGGTTCACGCCGAGGTTGGCGCTCACCGCGGAGCCGTCGACGACGTGCAGACCCTTGTGCCCATAGACACGCAGGTACGGGTCGACGGTGCCGGTACGCGGCGAATCGCCGATCGCGCCCCCGCCGAGGAAGTGCGCGGTCATCGGGATGTCGAACAGGTCGGCGATCGAACCACCGGCGTCGCCGTCGATCTTGTCGGCGACGCGGCGGACCGCTTCGTGGCCCACCGGAATCCACTCGGGCGGCGGAGTGCCCGGCCCCTGCTTGCTGGTCAGGCCCCGGCCGATCGGCGTGCGCCGGGTCGCGAGCTCGAGAGAGTTGTCGTCGGTCTGCATCACGAGAGCGATGACCGTGCGCTCGGACCAGTTCCGGACCGACAGCGAGCGGAGGAAGGCGGCGGGATTCTTCGCGGCGACACCGAAGAACTTCAGCAGTCGCGGCATCCGCGTGCCACCGTCGACGAGCAGCGCCTGGAGCAGACCGATCAGGTTGCTGCCCTTGCCGTACCGCACCGGTTCGATGTGGGTGTGGTCGTCCGGGTGGAAGGACGACGTGATGGCCACGCCCTTCGTGTAGTCGACGACGCGATCCTGCGCGGTCGCGGCGAGCACCGCCTCGGAGTTGGTGCGCACCACGGTGCCGAGGGCCGGAGACAGGTTCGGCAGGTCGCCGGTCTCGCGGCTCGCGAGCAGCAGGCGCGCCGTACCGTAGGTACCGGCCGCGATCACCACCTGGTCGGCGGTGAAGACCTTGCGGCGCTTCCTGATGCCGTTCGTGCTGCGGGTGTGGACCTCATACCCACCACTGGTACGGGGCACCACACGGGTCACCGTCGTGAGGGCGTGGATGTGCGCGCCGGCCTTCTCCGCGAGGTAGAGGTAGTTCTTGACGAGCGTGTTCTTCGCTCCCACACGGCAACCCGTCATGCAGCTGCCGCACTCCGTGCAGCCGGTGCGGTCGGGGCCGGCTCCACCGAAGAACGGGTCGGGCACCGTCCTGCCGGGCTCGTCGAAGAACACACCGACCGGGGTGGTCGTGTAGGTGTGGCCGACACCCATCTCGTCGGCGACCTGGCGCATCACCTCGTCCGCGGGCGTGATGCTGGGATTGGGGCGGACGCCGAGCATCCGTGCCGCCTGGTCGTAGTACGGCGTCAGTTCCGCTTCCCAATCGGTGATGTGACCCCACTGCGGGTCGCGGAAGAAGGGCGTCGGCGGCTTGTACAGGGTGTTGGCGTAGTTCAGCGCCCCGCCGCCCACACCGGCTCCCGCCATGACGAGCACGTTGGGCAGCAGGTGCATGCGCTGTACCCCGTAGCATCCCACCTGCGGCGCCCACAGGTACTTGCGCAGCCGCCAGCTCGTCTCGGGCAGCTCGTCGTCCTCGAAACGCCGTCCGGCCTCGAGAACTCCTATCTTGTATCCCTTCTCGGTGGCGCGCAGTGCTGCGACGCTGCCGCCGAATCCGGATCCGATGACGAGGACGTCGTAATGGGTCATGCGCCCGCTCCTGCCGTCGCTCTGCTTCATGCGCCCGCCCCTGCCGTCGCTCGGTGTTCCGTGTAGCTCTCCGGGTCGAACTGCTTGGTCCGCGCCCGGTACTGCCACGTGAAGGTCGGCCACATCACGGAATTGCGGCCCTTCTCGTCGATGTACCAGCTGCTGCAGCCACCCTGGTTCCAGACCGTGTTGTTCAGCGCCGGGTCGAGATCGGCGGTGTAGCGGCGCACCGCGTCGTCGCGCACCTCCACGGCCGAGATGCCGTGACGCTCCATCGTGCGCAGCGCGTCGGAGATGTAGTTGGCCTGGGATTCGAGCATGTACACGATCGAGCTGTGGCCGAGATTGGTGTTGGGGCCGTACATGAGGAACAGATTGGGGAAGCCGGGCACGGTGATGCCGAGATAGGCCGAGGGGCTGCCGTCCCAGGTCTCGGCGAGGGTGCGGCCGTCGCCACCGCGGATATGGTGCGCGACCGGCGGTTCCGTCGGCGTGAAACCGGTACCGAAGATGATGGTGTCGACCGGGTACTCGGTGCCCTTGTCGTCGACGACACCGTTCTCGGTGACCGCTGCCAGACCGGAGGACACCACGTCCACCTTCGGGCGGGTGATGGCCGGGAACCAGTCGTTGGACAACAGGATCCGCTTGCAGGTGATCGCGAAATCGGGGGTCAGGCGCTTGCGCAGCTCAGGATCGCGCACGTTCTTGCGCAGCACCTGGCGTGCCCGGACCTCGAACAGCGGCAGGAGGTACTTGCGGGCGAAGGGCTTCGTCATGCCGACGACGTAGATCTCCCTGTGCCCGTACACGAATCCGCGCATGAGCTTCTGAGCCAGGGAGAAGCGCCGGTAGAGCGTGCGGACCGACCGCGCGATGACGTGGTCGTGCTTGGGCATCACCCAGGAGGCCGTGCGCTGGAACAGCGTGAGATGTTCGACGCGGTCGACGATCGCCGGCACGAACTGGATGGCCGACGCGCCGGTACCGATGACGGCGACACGCTCACCCGTGAGGTCGTGGTCGTGATCCCACTCGGCCGAATGGAACTTCTTGCCGCGGAACAACTCCAGGCCGGAAACCTTCGGATAGGTGGGTGTGGAGAGGGCGCCGGTCGCGGCGACGAGCACGTCGGCCGTCAGGTCGCCACGGGAGGTGGAGATCCGCCACACGGCACGCTCGGCGTCCCACTGCGCCGCGCGCAGTTCGCACCCGAACATCGTCCGGTCGGTCACGCCCTGCTCACGTGCAACACGGCGGAGGTACGCGTAGATCTCCTCCTGGGTGCCGTACGCTCGCGACCAGTCGGGTTCGGGCGCGAAGGAGAACGAGTACAGCGCGCTCGGAACATCGCATGCGGCACCGGGATAGGTGTTCACGCGCCAGGTTCCGCCGACGTCGTCACCGCGCTCGAGGACGAGGACGTCGGCGTCGGGGTTCTCGCGCAACAGCGTTGCAGTCATACCGATGCCACCGAAGCCCGCGCCGACGACGAGCGTGTGCACGTGATCGGGAAGCAGTGCGAGACTCATTTCATCACCAGCGCCTTCCAGACCGGGAGCAGGCGCTCCCGGAATTCTCGATCGGATTCGGGGGTACGCATCAGGGCCGAGACGGCGAAGCCCCGGGCGATCTCGATGCTGAGGTCGATGTGGTCGGGCGAGACCCGGTCGCCCATGATCTCCAGGCAACCCGTGCGGAGCGCGTCCGACACCTTGTGTTCGAGCGGGATCATCGCCTCGTGCAGGGACGGATCGGTCCGCGCCGCGACCCACAGTTCGAGCGCTGCGGCGAAGAGCGGGCCGGAGAAGGCATCCATGAGCGTTTCGAAGCCGTGCTCCGGATCGGGTCGTGTCTCGAGGATCTCCTGCAGCCGCCTGTCGACGAGGTGCCCGACCGCCGCGACGACAAGGCTCTCCTTCGTCGGGAAGTGGTGGAGCTGGGCGCCTCGCGAGACTCCGGCACGTTTGGCGATGCCCTGCGTGCTGGTTCCCGAATAGCCATGCTCGACGAGCGAGTCGACCGCGGCGTCGAGCAGCTTGGCTCGCGTCGCGGCTGTGCGTTGCGCCTGGGTGCGACCACCGTTCGGCGCAGTGTCCTGGATCACGCATCGCAGCGTAACGGGAAAACAACAAACAGTCCAGACTGCTTGTAAATATTTCTCGGGTATACCGGATCAGGCCCAAAACGCGACGGAGCGGGTGGACCCGAAGAGGTCCACCCGCTCCGTCGAGAAGGCCGGAAGGTCGCCTAGACGAGCAGCTCAGCGATCTGGATGGTGTTGAGAGCAGCACCCTTGCGCAGATTGTCGCCCGAGACGAAGAGCGCGAGACCGCGGCCCTCAGGAGCACCCGGATCCTGACGGATGCGGCCCACGAGCGAGACGTCGTCGCCCGCTGCGGCGAGCGGGGTCGGCACGTCGACGAGGCGGACGCCCGGAGCGTTCGCGAGCAGCTCCTGCGCACGCTCGACCGACAGCGGCCGCTCGAACTCGGCGTTGATCGACAGCGAGTGGCCGGTCACGACGGGAACGCGCACGCACGTGCCCGACACGAGCAGGTCCGGCAGGCCGAGGATCTTGCGCGACTCGTTGCGCAGCTTCTGGTCCTCGTCGGTCTCACCCGTTCCGTCGTCGACGATCGAGCCGGCGAGCGGCACGACGTTGAACGCGATGGGCGCGACGTACTTGTTCGGGGCCGGGAAGTCGACGGCGTCGCCCGCGTGGACGAGCTTGTCGGCCTCGTCGGCGACGGCACGCACCTGGCCGACGAGTTCCTCGACGCCCGCCAGTCCGCTACCGGAGACCGCCTGGTAGCTCGACACGATCAGGCGCTGGAGTCCGGCCTCGTCGTGCAGTGCCTTGAGCACCGGCATCGCGGCCATCGTGGTGCAGTTCGGGTTGGCGATGATGCCCTTCGGTGGGTTCTTCACCTGCTCCGGGTTGACCTCGCTGACGACGAGCGGAACCTCGGGGTCCTTGCGCCATGCCGACGAGTTGTCGACGACGATCGCACCGGCGGCCGCGAAGCGCGGAGCCTGTTCCTTGGAGAGGGTGCCACCGGCCGAGAACAGCGCGATGTCGATGCCCTTCAGATCCTCGTCGGAGGTCGCCGCGACGTCCTCGACCACGATCTCCTCACCGCGGAACGGTAGCTTCTTGCCGGCCGAGCGGGCCGACGCGAAGAACCGAACCGTGTCGGCCGGGAAGTTGCGCTCCTCGAGCAGGGTGCGCATGACGATACCGACCTGCCCCGTGGCGCCTACGACCGCAATGGTCTTGCCCGTCGCTTCGCTCGCCTGATTGGTGGTCACGATTACCGCCCCGTTCCTGCGTGCACGACGGCCTCTTCGTCGCCGCCGAGCTCGAATGCCGCGTGCAGAGCGCGCACGGCGTCGTCGAGTTCGTTGTCATCCACGAGCACGGAGATGCGGATCTCCGACGTCGAGATCAGGTCGATGTTGATGCCGGCGTCGGCGAGAGCCTCGCAGAACTTGGCCGTGACGCCGGGGTGGCTCTTCATGCCGGCACCGACGAGGGAGACCTTGCCGATGTGGTCGTCGAAGAGGACCTGGGTGAAGCCGATGTCGCCCTGCTGCTTGGTGAGGAGCTCGACCGCGCGCGGGCCGTCACTCTTCGGGCAGGTGAAGGTGATGTCGGTCTTGCCGGTCTCGACCTTCGAGATGTTCTGCAGCACCATGTCGATGTTGATCTCGGCGTCGGCGACGGCGCGGAACACCTTGGCGGCGTAACCGGGGGTGTCGGGGATACCGACGACGGTGATCTTCGCTTCGCTGCGATCGTGCGCAACGCCGGTGATCAGGGCCTCTTCCACAGGGATGTCCTCCATCGATCCGGACACCATGGTGCCGGGCTTGGTGGTGTACGACGAACGAACGTGCACGGGCACGTTGTAGCGGCGGGCGTACTCCACGCACCGCAGCATGAGAACCTTCGCGCCGCACGCGGCGAGCTCGAGCATCTCCTCGAAGGAGACCTTCTCGAGGCGCTGCGCGTCCTTGACGATGCGCGGGTCCGCGGAGAACACGCCGTCGACGTCGGTGTAGATCTCGCAGACGTCCGCGTTCAACGCGGCGGCGAGTGCGACGGCGGTCGTGTCCGAACCGCCACGACCGAGAGTCGTGATGTCCTTGCTGTCCTGGCTCACACCCTGGAAGCCGGCGACCAGCACGATGCTGCCCTCGTCGAGGGCGGTGCGCACACGGCCGGGGGTGACGTCGATGATCTTCGCCTTGCCGTGACTGCCCGTGGTGATCACGCCCGCCTGGGAACCGGTGAACGACCGGGCCTCGGCGCCGAGCGAGTGGATCGCCATCGCGACGAGGGAGTTGGAGATGCGCTCACCGGAGGTGAGGAGCATGTCCATTTCGCGGGCCGGCGGGGCCGGGCACACCTGCTGTGCGAGATCGAGGAGTTCGTCGGTCGTGTCTCCCATAGCCGAGACGACGACCACGACGTCGTTGCCCGCCTTCTTGGTCTCGACGATCCTTTCAGCGACGCGCCGGATCCGCTCGGCCGTCGCGACCGAGGATCCTCCGTACTTCTGGACGACGAGTGCCACGCTGGCCAACCTCCGGGTCTCGGGAACAAGTCCAGTGGCCCAGCTTACCGACCCCGGCTTCCATCGACCCGGGGCGTCTCAGGAAAGTGTCGTGCGCAACAGGATGACGTTGTAGTCGCCCCACCGCGAGGCGGTGAAGTAGAGATCCGTATCCGTGGACCACGGGTGGATGAACGGAGCGTAGAGACCACCGATCTCGCGGTGGGGGACCAGCACGCGGGCCTCGCTCCACGGCCCCTCGGGTCTCGCGGACGTCCTCATCTCGATCGTGCCGTTCGCCTCGTTGCCGTAGAGCATGACGAACTCACCGCCCAGGAACTGCACCGACATCTCCCCGACGGCGGGTGGCACGTCCGGTGTGGCAGCTGCTGCACCGTTCGCGGGAGTGCCCCGAGCCGCGGTCCTGATGATCCCGTGCCGGTGATCCCGTGCCGAAGGATCCGGAGCCCGAACCCGAGCCGGGGAGTTCCCGAGTCGCAGGGTTGGGCGTGCGCCGCGGGGGGCGGAGACCGCTATGAGTCCGAGTGCGAGCAGTGCAGGTACCGCTGTCAGGCACGTTCGTATCGATCGGGTCACGACATCACCGCCGCCCGGTCACACGGGACGCATGCGTGTGGGAGGTGCCACTTGGTCGAGGTGGGGTATGGCGCGATACACTGCTGGGCATGCAGCGCGTGCTTCTCCTCGGCCGCCGCGGCGGGATCTGACCAGACCGGCTTCCCGTCGCGGGGTTTCGACGCGCCGGTCGATATTCGATCTGGGCCCACAGGTCCCCTTTTCTCTTTGGAGTTACGTCATGTCACCCGCCGACGCTTTCACCTCCGGCTCGCGCACCATCACGCCGCCGAGCAAGCCGGCCCCGGCCGACCAGCCGTCGTGGAACAAGCAGAAGAACTCGTCGATGCCGACCTACCGGTACCGGCCGTTCGCCGAGGAAGTCGAGTCGATCTCGCTGCCCGACCGCACCTGGCCCGACAAGATCATCGATCGCGCCCCGGCGTGGTGCGCCGTGGACCTGCGCGACGGCAACCAGGCGCTGATCGACCCGATGAGCCCCGCCCGTAAGCGGCGCATGTTCGATTTGCTCGTACGCATGGGCTACAAGGAGATCGAGGTCGGTTTCCCGTCCGCGAGCCAGACCGATTTCGATTTCGTCCGCGAGATCATCGAGGACGGCGCGATTCCCGACGATGTCACCATCCAGGTGCTGACGCAGTCCCGCCCCGAACTGATCAAGCGCACCTTCGAGGCGTGCGCCGGGGCGCAGAACGTGATCGTGCACTTCTACAACTCGACGTCGATCCTGCAACGTCGCGTGGTGTTCCGCGCCGACAAGGAGACCGTCGAGAAGATCGCGACCGACGCCGCGGAGCTGGTGCTCGAAGAGGCGAAGAACCACCCCGACACCAACTGGCGCTGGGAGTACTCCCCCGAGTCGTACACCGGAACCGAGCTGTCGTACGCCAAGGATGTCTGCGACGCGGTCGTCGAGACCTTGGGCGCGACCCCCGAGAACCCGGTGATCATCAACCTGCCTGCCACCGTCGAGATGGCCACCCCCAACGTCTACGCCGACTCGATCGAGTGGATGCACCGCAACCTGGCGAAGCGCGACTCGATCATCCTGTCGCTGCACCCGCACAACGACCGCGGCACGGGTGTCGCCGCGGCCGAGCTGGGCTACCAGGCCGGTGCCGACCGCATCGAGGGCTGCCTCTTCGGCAACGGTGAGCGCACCGGCAACGTCTGCCTGGTGACCCTGGGCATGAATATGTTCAGCCGTGGCGTCGACCCGCAGATCGACTTCTCGAACATCGACGAGATCCGCCGCACGGTCGAGTACTGCAACCAGCTGCCCGTCCACGAGCGCCACCCCTACGGTGGCGACCTGGTCTACACCGCCTTCTCCGGCAGCCACCAGGACGCGATCAACAAGGGCATCGACGCGATGAAGGTCGACGCCGAAGCCGCCGGTGTCGACGTCGACGACCACACCTGGGCCGTGCCCTACCTGCCGATCGACCCGAAGGACGTCGGCCGCACCTACGAGGCCGTGATCCGCGTGAACTCGCAGTCCGGCAAGGGCGGCATCGCGTACATCATGAAGCACGACCACGGCCTGAACCTGCCGCGTCGCCTGCAGATCGAGTTCTCGCAGGCCGTGCAGAAGGTCACCGACGGTGATGGTGGCGAGGTCAGCCCCAAGGAGATGTGGGACATCTTCCACGAGGAGTACCTGGCCCCGGTCTCGCCGCTCGAGCGCATCCGGCAGAAGGTCACCGCGGCCGAGACCGACGACGGTGAGGACAGCATCGCCGCCGTGCTGAAGGTCGACGGCGTGGAGAAGGAGATCTCCGGCAGCGGCAACGGCCCGCTGGCGGCCTTCGTCGACGCCCTCGAGTCGCTGGGTTACCAGGTGGCCGTTCGCGGTTACGCCGAGCACGCCATGTCCGCCGGCGACGACGCCAACGCCGCGGCCTACGTCGAGGCCGACGTCACGCGTCCCGACGGCACGACCGTCCTGGTGTGGGGCGTGGGCATCGCCCCGTCGATCACCACGGCGTCGCTGCGCGCGATGGTCTCCGCGGTGAACCGCTCGCACCGCTGATCCGTCTCCGAACCGAATGCGGTGGACCCATGAGGGTCCACCGCATTCGTCGTTTTCGGGGATTTTCACCCCGACAATTCATCTCGCAAATACCGTTTCGGGCAATTACCGCACTCTCCGGAAAGATACAGTTCCGAATGTTCGACGAGAACGAACCCGTTCACGGGTGATATCCGTCGAATTCCGCAATTTTCGTCCCGCAGAGTCGTTCTGCTCGAACCCGGAGTGTGCGTATGGAGTTCATGGACATCATCTGGTACATCATCGTCTGCTTCGCATTCATCGCGTACCTCATCATGCTGTGGATGATCATCGGGGATCTGTTCCGCAACCGCGAACAGTCCGGCTGGGTCAAGGCGATCTGGATCGTCTTCCTGTTCGTCTTCCCGTGGCTCACGGGCCTGATCTATCTGATCGTCCACGGCACCGGAATGGCAGAGCGCTCCGCGAAGGAGGCCGCGCAGTACAAGGCCGTGCAGGACGACTACATCCGCTCGGTCGCCGGCAAGTCGCCCGCCGAACACATCGCCGACGCGAAGAAGCTGCTCGACGAGGGTGTCATCGACCAGGCCGAGTTCGACGCACTGAAGGCCAAGGCACTCGCCTGATCCCGCGCGACCACCCGTTCGTTCACATCGACAGCTTCCGTGCCGCTGCGGTCCGGAAGCTGTCGAGCACGGCACCCACGGCTGGGCGTCGCGACGCTCCCGGGCGGGTGACGAGCTCGTAGAGCCGCGCCGCACGTACACCGGCCAGCGGCAGGCGCACCAAGGCGGGATGCAGAACCGAGTACCGCGGCAGCAGGGCCACCCCGTGCCCCGCCGCGACGAGTTCCTCGATGACACGGAAGTCGTTGATGCGGTGCACAACCCGAGCACGGATGCCCGTCACCGCCGCGACGGAGAGCAACACGTCGTCGACGGGGAATCCACCCCGCACGCTGATCCAGCGCTCCCCCCCCAGTTCGTCGACCTGCACGCGGTCCTGCGCCGCGAGCCGGTGCCCGGGAGGGAGGACGACATCGATCGGTTCGCGCATGAGCGTCTCGACGTGGACACGCGGACCGGACAGCGGAGCCGAACGCTCGTCGCGGTGGGTGAGCACCACGTCGTAGTCGGCGAGCAGTGCGGGCGCGGCCGAGGCCGGGACGTCCTCGTCACTCACGTCCAACTCGACGCCGATCGCCCCGGCCGCCTCGAGCACGGCCGACAGCAGGAGTGCTGCCCCGGAGGGGAACGACGCCACGCGCACCCGTCCGCGGGGCGACCGCGCATAGGCGGTCATCTCGTCGGCGGCCCGGTCGAGGGCGTCGAGCACCTCGTCGGCGCGCACCACGAGCGCACGACCCGCATCGGTGAACCGCAGGCGTCGGCCGTCGGGTTCGAGCAGGGGCACTCCCGCCTCCCGGGCGAGCACCTTGAGCTGCTGCGAGACGGCTGACGGTGTCATCGACAACGCTGCGGCTGTCGCAGCCACGGTTCCGCGGTCGGCGAGTTCGCGCAGTATTCGCAATCGCACGACATCCATGTAGTAAAACTACACACTTTCTTCAGGAACATTCGCTTGTCCTGATTGTTTCCTGCGCAAAGAATTGACGGCATGTCGTTCCGGGACCGTCTGCTCGCGTTCACCGTCGTGGTGCTCTGGGGATGCAACTTCCTCGCGATCAGACTGGGCCTCGACCACTTCCCGCCGTTCTTCTTCGCCGGACTGCGCTTCGCGATCATCGCCGTCCCGGTCCTGCTGTTCGTCCCGCGCCCCGCCGTTCCCCTGCGCTGGCTCCTGCTCTACGGCGCCGGGTTCGGCTTCGCCCAGTTCGCCTTCCTGTTCTGGGCGATGGAGGCCGGTCTACCCACGGGCCTCGCGTCGCTCGTACTGCAGTCGTCCGCGCCCTTCACGGTCCTGCTCGCCGTACTGTTCCTGCGCGAACGGCTCGACGGTGTCCGCCTCGCCGGTCTCGTCGTCGCCGTGTCCGGCATGGTGATCGTCGCCGTAGGGCAGGGCGCCGCGGACGCGAGCCTGATCCCCATGACCCTCGCCGTGCTCGCCGGTCTGTCGTGGGCGGTCGGCAACATCGCGACCCGCAAGGCGGGCGCTGCCGACCCCATGCGCCTGATGCTGTGGATGTGCGTCGTGCCCGTGCTCCCCTTCTTCGGGATCTCCTGGTTCGCCGAGGGCCCGCATGTCTGGTCCACCCTCGGCACCGCCGTCACCACCGTGGACGGGGGCCTGGCGCTGGCCGGACTCATCTACGTCGTCCTGGCGGGCACGATCGCCGGCACCGGCATCTACGCCTCGCTGCTGTCGCGCTATCCCGCCGGGACCGTCGCGCCGCTCTCCCTCATGGTGCCGGTCGTCGGGTTCACCGTCGCGTGGATCACGCTCGGCGAGCGACCGGCACCGTCCTCCCTGATCGGCGGTGTGATCGTCATCGTCGGAGCCCTCGCCGCCCAGGGCGGACACCGCAGTGTGACGAGCAGGACGCTCCTCCGGCGACACAACGCTCCCGCGCCTGTGGAACACTCGCCGACGTGGGAACCAGCACAGGAATCACCGCACGTGGACGGCTCGCATTGCGCGCAGCCCGAGCCGCCGCGTGGGCGTCCCAGAAGGCCGGACGCGGTAAGGGCTCGATGATCGGAGGGCTCGTCGCCCTGAAGATCGACCCGGCACTGATGAAGCAGCTCGGCCACGGCCGGCAGACCGTGCTCGTCACCGGGACGAACGGCAAGTCCACAACGACCCGTATGACGGCCGCCGCGCTCGAGACGATCGATTCGGTCGTCACCCAGGCGGACGGCGCGAACATGGACGCCGGGATCGTCGCCGCGCTCGCCACCGATCTCCGGGCGCCGCTCGCCGCGATCGAAGTCGACGAACTCCACACCCCGCACGTCGCCGACGCCCTCGAGCCCCGCGCGATCGTGCTGCTCAACCTCACCCGCGACCAGCTCGACCGGGTCGGCGAGATCAACATGATCGAGCGGAAGCTGCGTGAGGGCCTGAAGCGGCATCCCGACGCCGTGATCGTCGCGAACTGCGACGACGTGCTCGTCACGTCCGCCGCCTACGACAACCCGAACGTCGTGTGGGTCGCCGCCGGCGCCGGCTGGGCCAACGACTCGGTGAGCTGCCCGCGCACGGGCGAGCCGATCGCTCGCGAAGGCGACCACTGGTACAGCACCGGCTCCGACTTCGCCCGGCCGACACCGGACTGGTGGGTCGACGACGAGAACCTGTACGGACCGGACGGCCTCGTCCTCCCGCTGAAGCTGACCCTCCCCGGTCGCGCCAACCGGGGCAACGCCGCCCAGGCGGTCGCGGCCGCCGTCGCCCTCGGTGCCGATCCGGCGAAGGCCGTCGCTGCCGCCTCGGTCGTCGAAGAGGTCGCCGGTCGCTACAAGACGGTGCAGGTCGGACCGCATTCGGTGCACATGCTGCTCGCTAAGAACCCCGCCGGCTGGCAGGAGGCCCTGTCGATGATCGACCCGACCGTCGACGGCCTGGTGATCGCCGTCAACGGTCAGGTGCCCGACGGTGAGGACCTGTCGTGGCTGTGGGACGTCCGCTTCGAACACTTCGAAGGCGTGCAGGTGGTGGCAGCCGGAGAACGCGGCACCGATCTCGCCGTCCGCCTGACCTACGCGGGTGTCGAGCACACGCTGGTGCCGGATCCGCTGAAGGCCATCGCCTCGTGCCCTCCCGGCCGCGTGGAGGTGCTCGCCAACTACACCGCGTTCCGCGATCTCAACACCGCCATCGCCAGGAGAGCTGCCCATGTCTGAGTCGACCGTCCGCATCGGACTCGTCCTGCCCGACGTGATGGGCACCTACGGCGACGGAGGCAACGCCCTGGTGCTGCGCCAGCGCCTGCGGATGCGCGGTCACGACGCCGAGATCGTCGAGATCGGACTGAACGATCCCGTCCCCGAGTCCCTCGATCTCTACACCCTCGGTGGTGCCGAGGACGCCGCGCAGCGACTGGCCACGCGGCACCTGCAGCGTTATCCGGGTCTGCAGCGCGCCGCCGAGCGCGGAACGCCCGTGCTGGCCATCTGTGCCGCGATCCAGGTGCTCGGCCACTGGTACGAGACGTCCTCGGGCGAACGCGTCGACGGTGTCGGCATCCTCGACGCGACCACCTCACCGCAGCAGACCCGCGCGATCGGCGAGATCGTCATCCGCCCCACCCTCTCCGGCCTCACCCAGCCGCTGACGGGATTCGAGAACCACCGCGGTGGAACGACTCTCGGGTCCGATGCCACCGGACTCGGCCGCGTCGACCGCGGTGTCGGCAACGGCGTGGGCGACGGACTCGAAGGTGCCGTGCAGGGTTCGGTGATCGGCACCTATCTGCACGGTCCCGTGCTCGCCCGCAATCCCGAGCTCGCCGATCATCTCCTGATGCGCGCTCTGGGAGTCGACTCGCTGCCGCCGCTGGATCTGCCCGAGGTCGATCTGCTGCGGCAGGAACGGTTGCGCGCCTGAGTGATCAACCGTGCGCGGCGATGTGTTCGAGGACCAGCCGCGCGAGCTTCTCCGGCTCCTCGTCGGGAATCCAGTGGCTCGTACCGACGAGCGTTTCCCGTCGGTACGGCCCACTGACGTAGTGGGCCGTCGCGTCGACCCCGGCGGATCCGATCGCCCGCTGGTGAAGAACGAGCGCATGAACGCCGTCGGATGCGGAACGGACACCGCCGTCACGGTGCGGACGAGATCGGGACGATGCGCCGCGAGCACCCACGCGACGGCGGCTCCCCAGTCGTGGCCGACAACGTGCGCGCGACCACCGGGTACCGACTCGATGAGCGCCGCGACGTCGCCGACGAGCAGGTCGAGGCCGTAGTCACGGCGGCGGGGTGGTGGGGCGCCGGGCGAGTAGCCGCGCTGATCCGGGGCGAAGGTGCGAACCCCGCGGCGTGCAAGTGGGGCGCGACCGCCTCCCAGACGCCCTGTGCAACCCCTGCTGCAGTCGCGGCGATCGGCCCCGAAACCTCCCCTGAACAGGGGTTCGGCCCGGTGATTCGCTTTACGCGTTCTCCGGGCCGGATCTCTGCTTCACGAGCTTCTCTCTGTCGTCCGCGGACGTCTCATAAGCTCGATTCGCACCTTCGATGTTAGCTACATCACAGTGCGAACGCAAGCCCTTTTCACGACGCCGGCCGGACCGGGGCGAGGGGGAATCCCAGAGTCGCCCAGTCGTGCAGTCCCCCGCGGTAATAGGCGAGCGCGGACGAGGGATATCCGGCATCGATCAGCTTCCGGATCGCATCGGGCGACTGAGGGCACTGGGGACCGTTGCAGAAGACGATCGTCGTCCGGGCGGGGTCGAGCTCACCCCTCCTCTCGACGATATCCTCGTGCGGGATGTTCACGGCACCGGGGAGGCTCACCCCGCTCCGGGAATCGGGCACCCGCGTGTCCACCAGCGCAGCGCCCCGGTCGAGCAGTTCGATCACCTCGAGTTCACCGACGGTCGCCACGCCCGCCGCCACCTGCATCGGCTGCACCTCGCCCCAGGTCGTCTCCACCACCGTGCGGTCGGCTTCACCCTCCAGCGGGCGGGGAACGTTCTGGGGATCGCCGTCGCGCGTACGATCGGCACGCCTGATCTGCTGCTCGTTCGTCACGAGCCGGACTCTACGGGAGAGCAGTCGCGCTTCGCGAGATTGCCGGAATCCCACTCCCGCTGGGCGAGCATCGCCGTACCCATCCATCGTCGCAGGTAGCGGCGCAGATCGTCGTCGGAGCGTGGCGGGGTTCCCGGCGAGACGAAGAACGACTGCATCGTGCGCAGCACGTACTCGACCAACTCCGCGAGGGAGTCGTCGTCGTAGCCGTGTTCCTCCCAGTCGACGTCGAACCGCTTGATCATCGCCATGCCGAACATCCACGCCTCCTCCGAGGCGATCGCTTCGGGATGCGGGTTCGAATAGGTGCTCGACAGCAGGATGCCGAGATGCGGGGTGCGACGCCCCTCCGCGAGCGTGTAGACCACACCTTCGGTCATGGCCTCGACCGGATCGTCGAGTCCCGCGACCTGCCGGGTGAGTCGTTCCAGGAATCCTTCGACCGAGGCGATGGCGGCCGCACGCATGAGGGCGTCCGCGCTGGGGAAATAGCGGTAGACCGTCTGGCGGATCACCCCGAGGGACTGGGCCACATCGGCGATGTTGATCTCCGCGCCGGTCCGGTCGATCAGGTCGACGGCAGCGGCAACGATCCGCTGCGACGCCTCTTCGTCGTCGGCGGGAGGACTCCCACCCCACCCACGTCTACGTGCCACTTCGCGCTTCCTCGAGCCGTCGCCTGGAGAAGGCCCGACGGTAACACAGCCGACCTCGGTGGATGTGGTGCGAAACGGGCTCCCGCGGGCGAATGGGACACCTATCATACACATGACGCATTTCGTGTATGGTCACGTCGATCGGGGCCTCCCGGCTCGTTAGAGGTCCTCCCGACCGTGTCCCGAAACAGGTCCCCAGCCAGCCCGGCGTCGACGAGACGAGGTACCGCCCCATGACGAACCTGCAGGTCCGCAAGATGCGTTTCGCATTCGCGGATTACGACGTGCCGTTCCTGTGGAACGAGGAGAACCCGGCCTTCTCGAGCATGGCCAACGCCGTCTCGTTCCTCGCGATCGGCTTCGAGAAGATGATCGTCAACATGATCCGCGAGATCACCCCGCGCATCACCGATCCCGAGGTCCTCGAAGAGGCCAACGCCTTCATGTACCAGGAGGGGCAGCACTCCACCGCCCACCGGCAGCACGTGAAGGGACTGATCAAGAGCTATCCGGGGTTGCAGGAGACGCTCGACGACGTCATCGGCGCCTTCGACAAGCTCACCGCCGAGACTTCCCCCGAATACCGCCTCGCGTACACCGCCGATCTCGAGGCGACCTTCACTCCCGTCTTCAAGCTCATGCTCGACAACGACGCGGCGCTCTTCCGCCCCGGCGACGACCGGGTCGCCTCGTTGTTCATCTGGCATTTCGTCGAGGAGGTCGAACACCGCAGTTCGGCGCTCATCATCTTCGACGCGGTGGTCGGCAGCGATCTGTACCGCATGCGGCAGGCCCCCTCGGTGTTCAAGCACGTGCTCGACGTCATCGCCATCGCGTGCGAGGGCTTCAACAAGCATGTGCCGCTGCAGGAACGGAAGATCGACACGATGTCGATGTTCGCGTCGCACCGCCGTAAGCAGAACCTGCGGCGCCGGTTGCCGTTCCTCCAGTACCAGGATCACGGCCCGATGCCGCGCGCCTTCGACGTCCTGCCGCTCGGCGAACAGCTCGTCGCGCTGGTGGGCATCATCCGCAGCCAGATGCCCAAGCACAATCCCGACCACGAGAAGCTGCCGGCCCTCGCCGACGTGTGGTTCCGTCGATTCGACGAAGGCTACGACGTCTCGCACTGGTACACGGCGGAAACCGTGGGCGGGAGGAACAACTGATGTCGGACCTGTGCTCGCCCACCTTCGAGGACCTCTCGACCCGCCTCGGATTCTCGTGCGACGAAGCCGGGGGGATCTTCGAACTGCGCAGTCCGTTCGCGCTGGAGAACTGGACGCTGCCCGTCCTCGAGCTGACCATCGTGCTCGGGGCGGTGCTGATGCTCGTGTACGCGATCGTCCGGTTGCGGCGCACCGGTGACGCCACGAACCTCGTCGTCTGGCTCGGCACCCTCGCGTTCCTGTTCATCATCGAACCGCTGCTGTACTTCCCCGACGCCTTCGGCGTGGAGGACTACCTCGACACGATGTTCGCGCACAACGTGTTCACCGTCGAGTTCATGTGGGGACGCCTGCCGCTGTACATCATCGCGATCTACCCGATGATGGCGACGATCGCGTTCGACATCGTTCGGATGCTCGGGGTGTTCCGGCAGTACGGCACCGTCGTCGGCGCCGTCTGCGTGGGCTTCGTCCACCACGCCTTCTACGAGATCTTCGATCACCTCGGACCGCAGCTGCGGTGGTGGGAGTGGTCGCTCGACAACCCGATCAACCAGCCCTTCTTCGACTCCGTTCCGCTCCCGAGCGTCGTGGTCTTCGCTGCCCTGTGGCCGATGTCGCTCGCATTCTGCGCGCAGTTCTTCGTCGGCCGGCACATCGACGCCGGTCGCACCTTCGGCGGGCTCGAACTGACCTGGCGCACGGTCACCGTCGGACTACTCGCGTCCGTGGGTGTGGTGATCCTCCCTGCGCCGGCGACCGTCATCGGCATGGGCAGCACGACGGTTCGGGCAACGATCTACGCGGCCGAACTCGTGATCCTGTCGATCGTGGCGATCTACGTGCTCTCACGCCAGTGGTCCCGGCTGCGGAGTACACCCACGGATCGGCCCTATTCGAACGACCTCGTCCGCTGGTACGCCGTCGCCTATCTCGTCGTGATGACCGTGCTGTGGATCGGTGCTCTGCCCGACTGGTTCTCCGCCGTCGACGGGGTCACCGAGGCAGGCGACCCGATCGGTAGCCTGTGGTACACAGTCGCATGCTTCGCGGTCGCAATCGCCTGTGTCGCTGCGACCTTCACCGTCCCGCGCAGGGCCGATACGAGCCCGGACGACACCGCGTCGAAGACGCTCACCGAGGCCTGACGAATTCGGTGGTGCCCGACGTTCCGCTACGACGGAAGCCGGCCCGCGCTACCGCGCGTCGGCTCCGTCGAGCAACCACCGGTCGTCGACCCTCTTCAACGTGATGACGAAGCGGGTCGCGTCGGTGCGTCCCTCCGGCACGACGATGAACGAGGACACGGACCGCAGTGGTCCGGTCCCCGTTCGTTCGTACGAGGAGTGAGCCGGGGATCAGCCCTGGGCGACGGCGGGGAGACCGCCGCGGAGTTCACCCTTGACGACCTTGCCGCTCGCGTTGCGCGGCAGGGCGTCGACGATCACGACCTCCTTGGGGTGCTTGTACCGTGCGAGGTGCTCGTCCAGGTACGGCTGGAGCTCGTCGAGGGGGAGGTCGTCGTTGCCGGGCTTCAGCGCGACGACGGCGACGGGCACCTCGCCCCACTTCGCGTCGGGGCGACCGATGACCGCGGCCTCGAGCACCTTGGGGTGCCCGAACAGGACGTTCTCCACCTCGGCGCAGTAGATGTTCTCGCCACCCGAGATGATCATGTCCTTCTTGCGGTCGACGACGTAGACGAAGCCCTCCTCGTCGACGCGCACGAGGTCGCCGGAATGGAACCATCCGCCGTAGAATGCCTCGCTGGTAGCGGTGGGGTTGTTCCAGTACTCGCGCATCATGGTGGGACCGCGGTAGACGATCTCGCCGACCTCACCGGGAGCGACGTCGTTCATCTCGTCGTCGACCACACGCGCCTGGATTGTGGGGATGACCCTGCCCACGGAGCCGAGTTTGCGGATGGCGTCGTCGCCGTCGAGCACGCAGGTGATGGGCGACATCTCGGTCTGGCCGAAGACCGCCACGTTGAAGGCATCGGGGAAGGTCTCCGCCATGGCCCGCAGGATCGTGTCGGAGCTCGGCGCCGCACCCCAGGAGATGTTGCGCAGCTTCAACTTCCGCGGCTCGGCCTGCTGCGCGGCGCACATCGCCTGCCACTGCACCGGCACGAGAAACAGGCTGGTGACGTTCTCGGCCTCGAGCACGTCGAGCAGTTCCTCCGGGTCGAAGGCGCCGACCGGGTGGATGACGGTGGGCGTGCCGAGCATCAGGCTCGGCGCGATCGAGCCGAGGGCCGCGATGTGGAACATCGGCGACGCGCAGAAACCGATGCCCGATTCGTCGAACAGACGGAAGGCCCGGATGCAGGTGAGCGACTGCGCTTCGAGATTGGAGTGGGTGAGCACGGCGCCCTTGGGCCGGCCCGTCGTGCCCGAGGTGTACATGATGAGCGCGGGCGTGTCGTTCGGGATCTCCACCGGCGGGTGGGGTTCGCCCTCTTCGGCGACGAGTGCCTCGTAGGAGAGCGAGTCGCCTTCCGGCTCGACTCCGACCGTGATGGACAGTTCGATGCCCTCCGCCTGGCCACGCGCGGCGGCGGCGAGCGGGACGAGCGGCCCCTCCGCGACGATCGCCGTGGCGCCGGAATCGCCCACGAGGAAGGCGACCTCGGGTGCGGTGAGGCGGAAGTTCACCGGCACGGCGATGGCACCGAGGGCGTTGGCCGCGAGCACGATCTCGACGTACTCCGGACGGTTGAGCATGAGGATGATGATGCGGTCGCCGAAGCCGATGCCGCGACGCGAGAGTGCATCGGCGAGCTTCTCGACACGCGCGTCCAGCTGCGACCAGGTGATGGTCTCGCCGCGGAATCGGAAGGCCGTGCGATGGGGAATCATCAGGGCGTGGCGCGCCACCTGATTGTTCCAGTTGTTGCTACGGAAGCGGGTGGCGTCGGAGCCGACCGCTTCGGAAACGACAGAGGGGGGAACCATCGATGATCCTCTCGTGACGTGGCGGGAGGGCGGGCACGGCCTGTTCCGAGCCGTCGATGTGTGAGGCACATTACAGACCCGGAACGGTTTGGGCCAGAGCTTTTGTTAACGGAGATTCCACGAATGCGGACCGCCTCGCTCCAGGCGTCGTCGCCGAGCGAGAACGTGTGAAAGAGGCAGAAAACACTGGTCGAGCGTTGGTTTCACCGGACGGGAGCGGGTGTTCGACGAGCACGTCGGTCCCTGCTCCCGTCCGGAAAGTTCCTTGTCGATCCTCCTAGAACCATGCCGGGAAGGATCGTCCCGTCAGGCGAAGCGAGCGGGACGCTTGTCCAGCATCGCCATGGCACCCTCCGCGAAGTCGGCTGAGCCGAGGAGCTCGACCTGACCGTCCTTCTCCCGCGCGAGCACCGCGTCGAGCTCGCCGAGCGTCGAGGCGTTGAGGGCCCGCTTCGTCAGTTCCAGGGCACGTCGCGGACCGGATGCGGTCCGCGAGGCGACGGCGTCGACGTGCGCGGCGAGTTCGGCGTCGGGCAGGGTGCGGGCGACCAACCCGAACCGGTCGGCGTCCTGCGCGGACACCCGCTCGCCGAGCAGTGCCATCTCGGCGGCCCGGGCCCGCCCGATCGCGGCCGGAACCAACAGGCTCGCGCCGCCGTCGGGCATCAGTCCGATGTTGACGAAGGCGAGCAGGAAGTACGCGCTCTCGGCCGCGTAGGTGAGATCGGCCGCGAGGGCGATCGAGACCCCGACGCCCGCCGCGGGACCGTTGACCGCCGCGACGACGGGCACCGGGACGGATGCGATCGTCCGGACCAGTTCGTTGGCGGTGTCCATGACGACACCGGGGTCCTGCGGATCCGCCGCTCCCGCAGCCAGGTCCGCGCCCGTGCAGAACGCCGATCCCTCACCGGTGACGACGATCGTACGGACGCGTTCGTCGTCGCCGGCCGCCTTCACCGCGTCGCTCAGCGTCTTCATCGTGGTCAGGTCGATCGCGTTCATCCGGCGCGGACGCGTGATGGTCAGTCGCAGGATGCCGTCGGCGAGTTCGGACCGCAGGCTCTCGGTGGTGGTCGAGGTCATGCGCGCACCGCCCGATCTGCACCGGCGATGTCGTTCAGGCGACCCGTGATGATGGCCTCCGCCTCGGCGACCATGCGGTCGACCAGTTCTCCGACGGTGGGGATGTCGTGGATGAGCCCCTGGCTCTGCCCGGCCGTCCAGATGCCGGCGTCGAGTTCGCCGTCCTCGAAGACCTTGCGGCCTCGGGCGCCGGCGACCAGGTGGGCGATGTCGCCGAATTCGGCTCCGCGCGATTCGATCTCGACAACCTCTTCGCTCACCGCGTTGGTGGCGACACGAGCGGTGTTGCGCAGCGTGCGGAAGATGAGCTTCGTGTCGAGTTCGGTGTTGCGGACGATCTGCTCCTTGACCTCGTGGGCCACGGGCGATTCGACCGTGCACATGAAGCGGGTGCCCATGTTGACACCGTCGGCGCCGAGCGCGAGTGCCGCCACGAGCCCGCGGGAATCGGCGATGCCGCCCGACGCGATCACGGGAATACTGAGCTTGCTCGTCGCGGCGGGGATGAGGATCAGGCCCGGAACGTCGTCCTCGCCCGGGTGCCCGGCGCACTCGAAGCCGTCGATGCTCACGGCGTCCACGCCGATGCGCTCGGCCTTGACCGCGTGCCGCACGCTCGTGCACTTGTGGATCACCTTGATGCCGGCATCCTTGAAGTGCGGCAGGTGGTCGGCCGGGTTGAAGCCGGCGGTCTCGACGATCTTCACGCCCGAGTCGATGATCGCCTGGCGGTACTCGGCGTACGGCGGCGGATCGATCGACGGCAGGATGGTGAGGTTGACACCGAACGGCTTGTCGGTGAGTTCGCGTGTCCGTTCGATCTCGCGGACGAGATCCTCCGGGGTGGGCTGGGTCAGTGCAGTGATGAAGCCGAGCGCTCCCGCCTCCGCCACGGCGGCCACGAGTTCGGCGCGGCCGACCCACATCATGCCTCCCTGGACGATGGGATGCTCCACCCCGAAAATCTCGGTGAATCGGGTTCTCACGAGTCCTCCTCGGTCCTTCGAAAAGTGCCGCTGTCGTGACGGTTCCGTATGCGCCCAGCGGTGACGCAGCTGAAGAATTGGTGCTAACTTTGCGGTCTGGGTGCTGGCTTGTCAATACGTTCTGCCCTGCAGTTTTGGCCATTCTTACCCAAAAGTAGTGTTTCTCCGCAGGGGGTTCGACTGTTACCTTTGAGGCCGACGAACATTCACCGCGACATCGCGGCCGGCAACAGGATCCACGACGAGGAGGCAGGGTGCCCGAACAAGCGCAGGCCGGGGCACGCACAGCCGCCAAGACCGGCACCCCGACCCCCACCGTGCGGCGCCGGCCGAAGAACCGCAAAGCACAGATCGCCACGGTCGCGGCCGAGGCGTTCAGCGAACGCGGCTACCACGGCGTGAGCATCGACGAGATCGCCACTGCCGTCGGCATCTCCGGCCCCGCCCTGTACCGGCACTTCCCGAACAAGTACGCCCTGTTCCACCACGCCGTGGTCACCCTCGCCGACGCCCTCGGTGCCGCCCTCGCGGAGTTCGACGAGCAGAGCGGAGCGAACGCCACCGGACTCGCCGCCGCCGAGGAGCTCGAACGCAAACTCCTCGCGCTCATCCGCACCACGATCGAGAACCGCCGGACGGGCGGGTTGTACCGCTGGGAACGCCGCTACCTCACGGGTGAGGACCACAGCGAGATCCGCTCGAAGACGCGGGCACTCAACCGCCATCTCGCCCGCACGGCCGCGCGGCTGCGGCCCGATCTCACCGACGACGACTACGTGCTGCTCAGCAGCGCGATGCTCAGCGTCATCGGCTCCATCACCACTCACCGCGTTCCACTGTCCAACCAGCGCCTGCAGCAGCTGCTGCTCGACGCGTGCACAGCGGTCGCGGCAACCGACCTGGTGCCCGACATCGACGAACCCGCACCGACTCCCGAGCCGGGCGGGTTGTCCGTGGCGAACAAGCGCGAGGTCCTCCTGCACGAGGCCGTGCTGCTCTTCGACGCCCGGGGCTATCACGAGGTGAGCATCGAGGAGATCGGTGCTGCGGCAGGTATCAACGCGTCCGGCGTCTACCGTCACTTCGCGAGCAAGGCCGATCTGCTCGCCGCCGCCTTCCACCGGGCCGGTGATCGCGTCGCGATGATCATCGGCGAAACGCTCACCGACTCGACGACCTCCGCGCAGGCCCTCGACGTCCTCACCGAGGCGTACGTCCGGATGTCGTTCGAGAACAGCGAACTGATGTCGGTGTACTTCGCCGAGATCGGCAACCTGCCCGCGCACCATCGCAGCGACCTGCGGAACATCCAGCGGCTCAACATCGAGGAATGGGCCCGTCTGGTCGGGGAGCTCCGCCCCGAGCTGCCCGCCGTCGAATGCCGTTTCCTCGTGCACGCCGCGCTCAACCTCGTGCTCGACACCGGCAACCTCGTGCACTTCCTGCCCACCCCCTCCCGGCAGCGCAGGGTGCAGCAACTGATGCTCTCGGTACTGCTCGGCGACACCGGTTCGCCGGAGGCGGTGGGATGACCCGCACCAGGGCCGCAGCGGTACTCCGCGAGTACGGTGCACCGCTGAGGCTCGAGACCGTGACCGTGCCCGAACTGCGCGACGACGAAGTGCTCGTACAGATCCACGGGGTCGGGATCTGCCACACCGACCTCACCGCCGCCACGGGAGGCGTTCCCGTCCCGAGGCCCGTCGTACCGGGACACGAGGGTGCCGGAGTCGTCACGGAACAGGGTTCGACGATCGTCGTCTTCGATCTCGGCGCCGTCGGCACGGCCGCGGTGATGACAGAACGGATTTCCTTGTGCGAGAACATCATCGTCGTCGCCCCCGATCCACGACGGCACGGGCTCGCGCGATCGCTCGGGGCCACCGAGGTCCTCTCCCCCGACGATCACGACGACCTCGGACGCCATCTGCGTCGCCTCACCGGCGGTGGAGCCGGCGATGCGGTGGAGTCCGTGGGCGCCCAATCCGTGATCCGGCAGGCACTGTCGTCGCTGACCAGCCCCGGTGTCTCGTTCCCGAGCTGGCCGCGCCGTGGCGCGACGGGCACTTTCCACTCGACGAACTCGTGCAGACCTTCGATTTCACGAAACTCGACGACGCTCTCGCCGCTGTCGCCTCCGGCGAGATCATCAGAGCCGTAATCACCTTCGACATCCGGGGGAACACATGAACGTCGTCCAGCGACTCGAGGAACTGCGCGCCCGCACCGACCGGATCGATCCTCGCGAACTCGATGCCCTCTGGGAGCATCTCGCTCCGGCACGACTCGACGATCTCGTCGGATACCGGTGGAAGGGTTACAGTTTCGACACCGGGCACCGCACCCACACACTGCTCGGCAGGTCGCGGTGGTACGGAAAGACGTTCGCGTCGGTGTCCGAGGTCCAGCCGCTCGTGTGCTACGGCGAGGACGGCGAGTTGTTCTCCGACACGAAGACCGGACGCGGCGAAGCGAGCCTGTGGGAGATCGTCTTCCGCGGTGAGGTGACGGCGACGATGGTCTACGACGGCATGCCGGTCTTCGACCACTTCAAGAAGGTCGACGACGACACCGTCGTCGGGGTGATGAACGGCAAGGGCTCGCTGGTGTTCGACGACGGCGAGCACTACTGGTTCGGTCTCGAACGCGACACCGCCGTGTGATCGTCGGACGGGAAACGCACAGTGGCCGGACGCGCGTCCGGCCACTCGGCGTTCTCGGCGGAGAGCTCAGATGACGTGTCCGTGCGCCTTCATCCGGCGGCGCATGTCGTTGAGGTAGTAGGTGGCCGACAGCTGTCGGATCGGCCTGGGCACCGCGCGGTAGATCGGCGGGGCCACCTTCCAGAACAGGTCGAAGCGCCGCTGGTCGCGCGGGCTCCACGGCAGCGCGAATTCGTCGCGCATGCGTTGCGGGAGAAGACCGATCGTCATGAAGCGCTGCAGCGGCACGAGGGCGCGAACGGGAAGCGGGGCGTCACCGCCGGTGAGGAGATCGCGGGTGAACGAACGCACCTTCCGGTCGACCTCGAAGGTCGCGATCATCTCGTCCCAGTACCTGTCGAACTCCTCCCGCGTCTTCGGCCACATGTCGGCCTCGACCTGCAGGGCCGTGCCGTAGACCGCGGACTGGCGGTAGATGCGTTCGATGTCGGCATCGGTGACAGGCCCGAACATCCGCCGGTACATGTCGACACCGTTACGGTACAGCGTTGCGGCGACCCACAACTGGAGTTCGGGATCGAAGGCGTTGTAGGTCTCCGAGCGCACCGGGACGTGCGCCTTGTTGACCATCCGGACGATCTGCTTCTTCTCCTCGGGAGTACCGAGCGTGACCGCGTAGACGTAGGTCATCGTGGTGCGCAACCGGTCGAGCGGCCGCTGCAGGGTGGTGCTGTGATCGGCGACGCCGTGCCCGACACCGCGCGATGCCAGCTGCAGGAGGACCGTCGCGCCGGCGCCGAGCAGGAGCATCGACTCTCCGACGAAGTCGGCCAGTTCGACCGAGCCCGCCGGAAGCGGAGCGTGGGTCGCCACCGGTTCGTCGGTGGTGACGGTGGGGACGCGCTCTTCGGCGTGGGTCGTCATCGGAGGTCTCCTGATGGTGAAAGCACTGGTGCAGCACTGTCATACAAATTGCGCACACCCGTACTCAGATATGCAAGTGCCTATCCGGGAGGCGAATCGACACCCGCTCGCTCGCGGTGGGCGACCAGACGCGCGGCCGCGTCCTCGAACTGCACCAGCGTCTGCGTGATCACCTCGCTGTGGTCCTGCGCGGCGATCGCCTCGATCAGCTTCGTGTGCGATCGGATGGCGAGCGTTCCCCACTCGGCGTCGCGCGCGTAGAGGCGGTACGGAATCGTGCGCGCGGCTGCGTTGAGGAACCACGCGAGCTTGGGGCTGTCGGCGATGCGGTTGAGCTCACGATGGAAGTCGAACTCCGCGTCGGCGATCCGCTCGATATCGGGTGCCACTCCCTCCGGGGCAACGACGAGCCTGCGCAGCCTCTCGTTGAGTTCGGCCAGACGCTCGAGGTCGGCCGGCGTAGCACGGTCGACCGCTCGGAGCGCGAGCTCGACGGCGATCTGCCCCTGCAGCCAGAAGATGTCGTCGATGTCGCCGCGCGTGAGGGGCGAGACCCGGTAGCCGCGGTTCGGGGCGGATTCGACCATCCCCTCCCCGCGCAGCGTCAGCAGCGCCTCCCGGACCGGGGTGACGCTGACGCCGAGTTCGACGGCGGTCTCGTCGAGCCGGATGAAGTCGCCCGGACGCAACACGCCGGACATGATCGAGCCGCGGAGGTGACCGGCCACCTCGTCGGAAAGCTGCGGACGGCGCCGTACGGCCCCCTCCGAACGTCGGGATGCCGCAGCGTGATCCGCCGCTGTCCCGGGGCTACGTGTCGGTGCCGCCATCGTGTCTCCTGTAGGAATCCGGACAACTGCGCACGGGGGTTGTCCAATTGTCCCGCGAACGCCTAATGTGATGTCCACTACAGCTATCACATCAAATATATGTGATGTGGTTCACCAGGAAGTGTCGAACATGACCCAGAACCTCACCAGTCCGAAGAACGCGAAGAGCAGCTCGAACAAGGCATCCACGGCAGCGAACACCGACACCTTCGCCAGCCTCGACCCCCGGAACGGCGAGATGATCGCCGAGTATCCGGTCGCCGACGAGGCCGCCGTGGGCGCGGCCGTCGAGCGCGCCCGCGTCGCCGCGCGCTGGTGGGAGGCGCAGGGCTTCCGCGGCCGCCGCGACTGGCTCCTCGAGTTCAAGAAGGCCATCGCATCCGACGCGACCTCGCTCGCATCGGTGGTGGCGAAGGAGACCGGTAAGCCCTTCGGCGACGCCTTCCTCGAAGTCATGCTGGCGGTCGAGCACCTCGACTGGGCGGCCAAGAACGCCAAGAAGGTGCTCAGGCCCCGCAAGGTGCCCTCGGGCGTCGCGAGCTTCAACCAGGCCGCAACCCTCGAGTACAAGCCCCTCGGTGTCATCGGCGTGATCGGCCCCTGGAACTACCCCGTGTACACCCCGATGGGTTCGATCGCCTACTCGCTGGCCGCCGGCAACGCCGTCGTCTTCAAGCCGAGCGAGCTCACCCCCGGTGTTGCGAAGTGGCTCGAGGACAAGTGGAACTCGATCGCCCCCACCCAGCCGGTCTTCCAGGTCATCACCGGTCTCGGTGAGACGGGTTCGGCGCTCGTGCGTTCGGGTGTCGACAAGGTCGCCTTCACCGGCTCCGGCCCCACCGCCCGCAAGGTCATGGCGGTGTGCGCCGAGTCGCTCACCCCGCTCGTCGCCGAATGCGGCGGCAAGGACGCGATGATCGTCGCGGCCGACGCGAACATCGACGAGGCCGTCGAGTTCGCCGCCTTCGGCGCCTTCGGCAACGCCGGCCAGACCTGCGCGGGCGTCGAGCGCATCTACGTCGAGGAGCCTGTCTACCGCGAGTTCCTCGACAAGCTCACCGCCACCGTCCGGCGCGCGAAGCCGGGCGGCGACGAAGACTCCACCTACGGCCCTATGACGCTTCCGCGCCAGGTCGACATCGTGCGCAGTCACATCGAGGACGCCCTGAAGTCCGGTGGCAAGGCCGTCCTCGGCGGACTCGATTCGGTGCAGGAGCGCATCGTCGAGCCCGTCATCCTCACCGACGTGCCCGAGACCTCGGCCGCGGTGTGCGAGGAGACCTTCGGCCCGACGGTCGTCGTCAACAAGGTTCGCGACCTCGACGAGGCCGTCGAACGCGCGAACGGCACGAACTACGGTCTCGGTGCGTCGATCTTCACGCGCAACAAGAAGAAAGGCCGTCAGCTCGCCGAACGCCTGCGCAACGGCATGGTGTCGGTCAACTCGGTGCTCGGCTTCGCCGCCATCGCCTCGTTGCCCTTCGGCGGCATCGGCGAGTCCGGCTTCGGCCGCATCCACGGCGCCGACGGCCTGCGCGAGTTCAGCCGTCCCAAGTCGGTCACGGTGGCGAAGTTCAGCTCGCCGCTCAAACTCATGAGCCTCGAGCGTCCGGAGCGCGATCTGAAAATCTCGCGAGCGATGCTCCAGTTCATGCACGGAAGGTGAGCCGATGACGACCACTCCCCCGCGCACTCGCAGCCGAAAGGCCGCCGTCGTCGCGAAGCCCGAGGCACGCATCGAGAAGGCCGGTACGTTCCCACCCCCGAACAGGGACCCGCACCCGAAGCGTGGGCGGATGGGCTGGGTCGAGGTGATCGAGGAGCTCGACCCGGTCACGCAGCACCAGGACATCGTGCGGATCACCGCCGGTTACGAGTTCCCGTGGGACTACCAGCGGTCGCTCGAGTTCGCCCTCTTCCGCACGTACTGCGTGCCCAGCATCTCGGAGTTGCTCGCCCGCACCGGCGAGTTCGAGAAGCGGCCGCAGAAGCGGTACGACGACACGGCGCTGCTGATGGCCGAGCTGGTCGAGCACGGCTACGACGCCGAGCGGGGACGCGAGTCGCTGCGCAACATCAACCGGATGCACGGCAAGTACTCGATCGACAACGACGACATGCTGTACGTCCTGTCGACCTTCGTGTACGACCCGCTCGACTGGATCGACCGCTACGGGTGGCGTCGCCTGCACCCGAAGGAGCGGCTGGCGTCGTTCTACTTCTACCGCCAGGTGGGCATCCGGATGGGCATCAAGGACATCCCGGAGTCGTTCCAGGAGTTCCACCGGTTCAAGCTCGAATACGAGCGCGAGAAGTTCACCTACAGCGACGACAACCACGCCATCGGCACCTACACGCTGCGCCTGTTCCAGTCGTGGTACCCGAAGGTGCTGAACAAGGGCATCGAGAAGGTCGTTTTCGCGCTGATCGACGACCGCATGGCGTCGGCGTTCGGTTTCCCGAAGAGCTCACCGCAGGTGACGGAGATCGTCGAGGGCGCGCTGCGGGCACGGTCGGCGTTCGTGCGGCGACTGCCGAAGCGACGCGTGTCGCTGTCGGCGGGCAACGCCACCAACCGGACGTATCCGGGTTACCCCCTCGGTTACCGTCCGAACGATCTGGGCGTCGAACACTGACGCACCGACAGACCTGGGGGACAGGAGGGGCGGCCCCGCATTCCGGTTTCACCACCGGGGTGCAGGGCCGTAACTGTTCCGGGAGGGCGGGCCGGGGTCAGTTCTCGACGGGCCGCAGGGCCTGCTTCGACGGGAGTGCGAAGCCCGAGACGAAGACGACCACGGCGCAACCGGCGCACACGAGGTAGGCGATCACGAAGCCCGCGGTGCCGATGCCGAGCCCGCCCCCGAGGGTGTGAGCCGCGAGCACCGAGGCGACGACCGCGCTGCAGACGGTGCTGCCCACGGTGCGGAGCAGGACGTTGACGCCGTTCGCCGCGGCGTTCTGCGACAGCGGCACCGCGCCGAGGAGGAGCACCGGCAGCGTGCAGTACACGAGCGACGTGCCGATCGCCGCGACGAAGATGGCGGCGACGACGAGCCACAGCGGCTTGCCGGGCACCGCGTGGACGCTGTAGCCGGCGAGCAGGAAGACCGCTCCGGTCATGATCGTGATCTTGGGTCCGAAACGTTCGGTGATCCGGGAGGCCACGATCGCGAAGATCATCATCGCGAAGCTCGCGGCGAGCTGGCAGGCCGCGGCCTGGAGGATGGTCAGGTCGTATCCGGCTCCGTGCCCGGACGGCGCTTGCAGCAACTGTGTGGTGATGAGGGTGTTGCCGTAGAAGGCGAACCCGACGAGCAGTGCCGACAGGTGCGGCGCGAGGACGGAACGGCGGGCCGAGACACGCAGGTCGACGAGCGGGGTGCGGTTGCGCAGCTGCTGCACTCCCCAGAGCACGAACAGCAGCACCGACGCGGCGAACGAGAGCAGCACTGCGGGGCTCGTCCAGCCCCACGTGCTGCCCTGGGTGATGGGCACGAGCAGGCACACCAGGGCGGCGGACAGGCCGGCGGCGCCCACGGCGTCGAAGCGACCGCCGGTGCGGGTGTCCGATTCCGGGATGACGATCCACGCCGCGAGGGCGACACCGGCGCCGATGGCGGCGGTGGTCCAGAAGAGCAGGTGCCAATCGGCGAACTGGACGATGGCGGCAGCGAACGGGATACCGACCGCGGTGCCGATGCCGAGGGTGGAACTGAGCATCGCGATCGAGCGCTCCACGTGCTCACGGGGCAGGACCTCGCGAAGGATCGCCATGCCGATCGGCAGCACCGCCGCGCCGGCGCCCTGCAGGCCACGGGCGACGATGAGCAGTCCGATGTCCGAGGTCAGCGCGCAGATCAACGAGCCGAGTGTCATAAGCGAGAACGCGATGAGGAGCATCCGCTTCTTGCCGATCATGTCGGCGAGACGGCCGAAGATGGGCGTCATCACCGCACCGACCAGCAGGGTGCTCGTCACCAGCCACGAGACGGCGGTGGTTCCGGCGCCGGTGAAGCCCGGCATGCTCGGCAGGAGCGGCACCATAACGGTCTGCATGATGGCCTGGAAGACGGCGCCGACCGCGAGAACCGGGAAGACGAAATGCCGCAGGTTGCGCGTCTTCTTCTCCGCCGGTCCGCTCACCTTCGTCGTTCCGGACGCTGAGCGCGTCGGCGCGGCGGCGGACCTACCCGCCACGTGCAGGCGCAGGGGGAGCGAGATCGACATCGACACCCCCTCTCGCCAAACAGGTAAATAGCCGTTCACCACATTAGGTGAACGGCTATTTACCCTCAAGAGTAGTGACCAAGGTCATTCGTGCCGCTAAGAACCGTCTCCGTCGAGCAACCGCTGAACCAGCGGCGCGTACATGGCCACAACTTCCTCGACCGTGCCGGTCGCGCGCTCCTGCATCATGCGGCGCCGCATGATCGCCAACCCCATCACCGCCGACATCGCCAGCTCGGCCCGGAGACGGGCATCCGACCCCGGCAGCCGCGCGGCGAGCGCGTCGACCATCTGCGCGGAGTAGTTGTCGCGGAGCATGCGGTTGCTCTCCTCGCTGCCCCCGCTCATGAACAGGATGTTCATCGACAATGGCTTGTAGGGGTCGAGCGGGCGGGCGAGCATCGCGACCATCCGCTCCCCCAGGCTCTCGAGCGGCCCGTCGAACAGCACCTGCGCGCCGTACTGGAAGTCGACGAGCTCCTCGTACAACTGCTCCTTCGAGCCGAAGTACTTGATGATCAGCGGGGCGCTGACCCCCGCTTCCTCCGCGATGTCCTTGAGCGTGATGTCGCGGTAGGGGCGCGTCGCAAACGCCTTCCCCGCAGCCTCGATGATCAGCTTCCGGGTCTCGTCGGAAGTCCGGCGACGCTTCTCGGGCTCACCCCGGTGCGATGCCTCCGTGCTGCGCACGGTCACATCGCCCGCCTCCCCGACAACGCTCGCCCGAGCGTCAGCTCGTCGGCGAACTCGAGATCGCCGCCCATCGGCAGACCCGACGCGAGGCGGGTGACGCTCAGCCCCGGGAAGTCGCGCAGCATACGCACCAGATAGGTGGCCGTCGCCTCGCCCTCCGTATTGGGGTCGGTCGCGATGATCACCTCGGAGACGTCGACGCCGTCCTCCTGGTTGCCGATGCGGGTGAGCAGTTCGCGGATGTGCAGCTGGTCGGGGCCGACGCCATTGAGCGGGTCGAGCGCACCACCGAGGACGTGATAGCGCCCCCGGAACTCCCGGGTGCGTTCGATCGCCTGCACGTCCTTCGGTTCCTCGACCACGCAGATCACCGTGCGGTCGCGGCGAGGATCGGAGCAGATGCGGCAACGCCGCTGGTCGGAGACCGTTCCGCAGACCTCGCAGAACTGCACGCCGTCGCGGATCCGCTGCAGCGCCGCCTGCAGGCGGTCGATCTCGGGCGGCTCGACCGAGAGCAGATGGAACGCGATGCGCTGGGCACTCTTCGGGCCGACGCCCGGAAGCTTGCCCAGCTCGTCGATGAGGTCCTGTACCGGTCCTTCGTACAACGCCGACCTCTAGAAACCGGGCAGGCCGGGGATTCCGCCGCCGAGCCCACCCGCGAGCGGACCGAGCTTCTCGGCCGCGATCTCCTGGGCCTTCGCCGAGGCGTCGGCGATCGCACCGACCACCAGATCCTGCAGGGTCTCGACGTCCTCGGGGTCGACGACCTTCGGATCGATCTTCACGGACACGACCTCGCCCGTGCCCTTCACCGTCGCGGTCACGAGGCCACCGCCGGCCTGGCCGGTGACCTCCGCCTGCGCCATCTCGTTCTGCGCAGCGACGAGTTGCTGCTGCATCTGCTGGGCCTGAGCGAGGAGTTGCTGCATGTCGGGCATTCCACCACCGGGTTGCACGGCACGTCCTTTCTGCACGTTTGTGATGCCAGCCTAGTCGCCGCGCATCGGGGTGGACACAGACGCCGAGGTCGACCGAACCGGGCTCAGTCGACTTCCTTCTTCAGGTTCTCGAGCACCTGCTGCTGGATCTTCTTCAGGCCGAGCGGCGCGAACGTCTTCTCGAAGAAGCCCTTGACGCCACCGGCACCCTTCCACTGAGTGAGCACGACGACCGTCGAACCCGTCCCGTTCGGCACGACGCTGTAGGTCGTCACGAGCGTCGAGTTCGCGTCCGTCTCCGTGACGGTACTGCCCTTCACCGACACGGTGGCCTGCACGTCGCGCTGACGCTTCTCCGTGGCCTGGAGGATCCAGTGCACGACGGTGCCGTCGCCGCGACCACCGGAGATCACGCGGTAGTCGCGGTAGTGCTCGGTGAGGATGCGCGGGCGCACGGTCTCGTAGTCGGCCAGGGCGGTGAGCACCACCTCGGGAGCTGCCGCCAACTGGATCGAACTGCTTGCGCTGACCTGTGCCATGAACGACTCCTTCTGCTTCTTCCGCGCTGATGCGGGCTCGAATGTGCCTGTGACGACAGCATCCATCCTGCCCTGCGCGTTCCGGGACGGATGCGACCGCCGGGTCTATTGTGGACGTGCCACTGATGCGCCGCTCCGGAGGAGTCGAATGCAGATGCCGAGATCGTCAGGTGTGAAGGTCCCGTACGGGGAGGCGGTACACCGCCAGGGTGTAGACCGCCTGCTGCGCTCGTACAGCGCGATTCCGGCCGACGCGCCCGTGCGACTCGCGAAGAAGACGTCGAACCTCTTCCGGGCACGCGCCGCGGCGAACGCGCCGGGGCTCGACGTCTCCGGTCTCGGCGGTGTCATCTCCGTCGACCCGCAGGCCCGCACCGCCGACGTCGCCGGCATGTGCACCTACGAGGACCTCGTCGACGCGACCCTGCCCTACGGCCTCGCACCGTTGGTCGTCCCACAGCTGAAGACGATCACGCTCGGCGGCGCCGTCACCGGGCTCGGCATCGAGTCGACGTCCTTCCGCAACGGCCTCCCCCACGAGTCCGTGCTCGAGATGGACATCCTGACCGGGTCCGGCGAGATCATCACGGCCCGCCCGGAGGGTGAGCACGCCGATCTGTTCCACGGCTTCCCCAACTCGTACGGTTCGCTCGGGTACGCCACGCGCCTGCGCATCGCACTCGAACCGGTGAAACGTTTCGTCGCACTGCGTCACCTGCGTTTCGACACGATCGCCGATCTGCAGTCCGCCCTCGCGCGGATCGTCGACGAACGGACCTGGGACGGCACACCGGTCGACTATCTCGACGGTGTCGTCTTCTCCGCGACCGAGAGCTACCTGACGCTCGGCACACAGACCGACGAGCCGGGTCCCGTCAGCGATTACACCGGGCAGGACATCTACTACCGGTCGATCCAGCACGTCTCCGTCAACCGCCCCAAGGAGGATCGGCTCACGATCCGCGACTATCTGTGGCGGTGGGACACCGACTGGTTCTGGTGCTCCCGGGCTTTCGGCGCCCAGAACCCGAAGATCCGCCGGATGTGGCCGAAGCAGTTGCTGCGCAGCAGTTTCTACTGGAAGCTCATCGCGCTCGACCACAAGTATTCGGTGGCCGACCGGATCGAGGCACGCAAGGGCAATCCACCCCGCGAGCGCGTCGTGCAGGACATCGAGGTCCCGCTCGAACGCACGCAGGAGTTCGTCGAGTGGTTCCTCGACGAAATTCCCATCGAGCCGATCTGGTTGTGCCCCTTGAAGTTGCGCGACATCGAGTCGTCCCCGGACGCCGGCCGTCCGAGCACCTCGGACGCCCAGCGTCCCTGGCCGCTGTACCCGCTCGAGCCGAAGCGCGCCTATGTGAACGTCGGGTTCTGGTCGTCCGTTCCCATCGTGCCCGGCGCCGAGGAGGGCGCCGCCAACCGGCTGATCGAGAAGAAGGTCGCCGAACTCGACGGGCACAAATCGCTCTACTCGGACTCCTACTACTCGAAGGACGAGTTCGAGAAGCTCTATTACGGCGGCGGTGAATACCCCGCTCTCAAGCAGAAATACGACCCTCGGTCCCGTCTACTGGACCTGTTTTCGAAGGCGGTGCAACGAAAGTGACCATATTCAGGACCGAGAACGATCGGTCCACCGAGGACAGGCTCGCGCTCGCCCAGATCGTGGAGATCGTGACCGGCGGCGACATGCCGTTGCGCTTCACGGCCTACGACGGATCGGCGGCCGGTCCCGAGGACTCTCCCTACGGTCTACATCTCGCGTCGCCCAAGGGCGCGACGTACATCGCCACGGCCCCCGGCGATCTGGGTATGGCACGGGCGTACATCTCGGGCGATCTCCAGGCGAAGGGAGTGCATCCCGGCAACCCCTACGAGTTGCTCGCCTCGCTCGGCGACCTGCACTTCGAGCGTCCCCCGGCACGTATCCTCGCGCAGATCGCCCGGTCGCTCGGCACCGAACTGCTCAAGCCGATCGCACCGCCGCCGCAGGAGCACCTGCCGCGCTGGCGCCGCATCGCCGAGGGTCTGCGGCACTCGAAATCGCGCGACGCCGAGGTCATCCATCACCACTACGACGTGTCCAACGAGTTCTACGAGTACGTTCTCGGCCCCTCGATGACGTACACCTGCGCCGTCTTCGAATCCGAGAATCAGAGCCTCGAGGACGCCCAGGAGAACAAGTACCGTCTGGTCTTCGAGAAGCTGCGGTTGAAGCCGGGCGACCGCCTGCTCGACATCGGTTGCGGCTGGGGCGGGATGGTGCGTTACGCCGCTCGGCGCGGTGTGAAGGCCCTCGGCGTGACGCTCTCCAAGGAGCAGGCCGAATGGGCGCAGAAGGCCATCGTCGAGGAGGGCCTGAGCGACCTGGCGGAGGTCCGGCACTCCGACTACCGCGACGTGCCCGAGGAAGGATTCGACGCCATCTCGTCGATCGGCCTGACCGAGCACATCGGTGTCGCCAACTATCCGGCCTACTTCCGGTTCCTCCACGGCAAACTGCGGGTGGGCGGTCTGCTGCTCAACCACTGCATCACCCGGCCGACCAACAACACCCGCGCCAAGGCCGGCGGGTTCATCGACCGGTACGTCTTCCCCGACGGGGAGCTCACCGGTTCGGGTCGCATCATCACCGAGGCGCAGAACATCGGCTTCGAGGTGATGCACGAGGAGAACCTGCGCGAGCACTACGCCCTGACGCTGAAGGGCTGGTGCGAGTACCTCGAGAAGCACTGGCAGGCCTGCGTCGCCGAGGTCGGTGAGGGCACGGCCCGCCTGTGGGGCCTGTACATGGCAGGCTCGCGCCTCGGCTTCGAACGCAACGTGGTCCAGCTGCACCAGGTGCTCGCGGTCAAGCTCGGCGACGACAAGAAGCCGCAGACGCCGCTGCGCCCCTGGTGGGTCGCCTAACCGACCCCATCGGCGCGAAAACAGAAGAGCGCGAACGGGAAGGGCTCCCGACGCCGTGGCGTCGGGAGCCCTTCCGTGCAACCGTCGTGTGCGTCAGCTGCGCAGCGACGCCGGCGGGTTGAAGCGCTCGCCGTACTTGGCGGCGAGTTCCTCGGCGCGCTTGACGAAGCCTTCCTTGCCACCCGGGTAGCCGACGATGTACTGAGCGACACCACCGGTCCAGGCCGGGAAGCCGATGCCGAAGATCGAGCCGATGTTGGCGTCGGCGGTGGTCTCGAGAACACCCTCGTCGAAGCACTTCTGGGTCTCGATCGCCTCGGCGAAGAGCATGCGGTCGATCAGATCCTGCAGCGGCACATCGAGGGTCGCCTCGGTCTTGAAGTGATCGCGCACACCCTGCCAGATGCCCTGACGCTTGCCGTTCTCGTCGTACTCGTAGAAGCCGGCCTTCTCGAGACGACCCGGACGACCCTGCTCGACCATCCAGTCGACCACGTCGAGTGCGGGATGACGCGTGGTGCCGAGCTTGGTGTCGCCCTGCTTGGCGGCCTCCTCGGATTCCTTCGCGATCTTCTGCATGAGCTTCATGTTCAGCTCGTCGGTCAGCTGCAGCGGCGGAGCCGGGTAACCCGCCTGCGAACCGGCCTGCTCGATGGTCGCGGGCTCGATGCCCTCGCCGAGCATGGCGATGGCCTCGTTGACGAACGTGCCGATCACGCGCGAGGTGAAGAAGCCGCGGCTGTCGTTGACGACGATCGGGGTCTTGCGGATCGCGAGCGTGTAGTCGAACACGCGGGCCAGGGCCTCGTCGGAGGTCTTCTCACCCTTGATGATCTCGACCAGAGGCATCTTGTCGACCGGCGAGAAGAAGTGGATACCGATGAAGTCCTCGGGACGCTTGACGCCGGTCGCGAGACCGGTGATGGGCAGCGTCGAGGTGTTCGAGCCGAGCAGCGCGTCGGGATCGACGATGTCTTCGATCTCCTGGAACACCTTGTGCTTGAGCTCGGTGTTCTCGAACACTGCCTCGATGACGAAGTCGACGCCCGCGAAGTCGGCGGGGGCGGCCGTCGGCGTGATGCGGTCGAGCAGAGCCTTCGACTTCTCCTCGGTGGTCTTGCCACGCGAGAGAGCCTTGGCCTCGATCTTCTCCGAGTAGTTCTTGCCACGCTCGGCGGCCTCGAGGGTGACGTCCTTGAGGACGACCTCGTAACCGGCCTTGGCGGAGACGTAGGCGATGCCGGCGCCCATCATGCCCGCACCGAGAACGCCGATCTTCTTGATCTCGCGCTTCGGCACGTCCTTCGGACGCGAAGCGCCCGAGTTGATGGACTGCATGTCGAAGAAGAACGCCTGGATCATGTTCTTCGCGACCTGGCCGGTGGCGAGTTCGACGAAGTACCGCGACTCGATGGTCGACGCATTGTCGAAGTCCACCTGCGAGCCCTCGACGGCGGCGGCCATGATGGCGCGCGGAGCCGGCATCGGGGCGCCCTTGATCTGCTTGCGCAGGTTCGCGGGGGAGGCCGGAAGGTTCGCGGCGAAGGCCGGGCTGGAAGGGGTGCCGCCGGGGATCTTGTAGCCCTTGACATCCCACGGCTGGATGCCGCCCTCGGGGTTGGCCTTGATCCATTCCTTGGCGGCCGGAACGAGTTCCTCGACGCTACCCACGACGTCGTGGACCAGGCCGATCTCCTTGGCCTTGACCGCGTTGTACTTGTTGCCCTGCAGCAGAACCGAGAGCAGCGCCGTCTGGATGCCGAGCAGGCGCACGGTGCGGGTGATGCCACCGCCACCGGGGAGCAGGCCGAGGCTGACCTCGGGCAGACCGATCTGCACGCCCTTGACATCGGCAGCGATGCGGCGATGCGTCGCGAGGGCGATTTCGAGGCCGCCACCGAGAGCCGCGCCGTTGATGGCGGCGACGACGGGCTTACCGAGGGTCTCGAGACGACGCAGGTCGGCCTTGATGCCCTGAACCTCGTCGAACGCGACCTGCGCGTCGTCGGGGCCGATCGCGATGATGTTGCGCAGGTCGCCGCCGGCGAAGAAGGTCTTCTTCGCGGAGGTGATCACCACACCGGTGATGGAGTCCTGCTCCTCGTACAGACGGTCGACGGTGGCCTTCATCGACGCCTTGTACAGCTCGTTCATCGTGTTGGCGCCCTGGTTCGGATCGTCGAGTGTCAGCACAACGATGCCGTCGGCGTCCTTATCCCAGGAAATCATGTTGTCGCTCACTGTTTTTCGAATTCCTTCCGGTGTCAGACGCGCTCGATGATGGTGGCCACACCCATGCCGCCACCGATGCACAGGGTGACGAGGGCGCGCTTGGCTCCGCGGCGCTCGAGCTCGTCGATCATGGTGCCGGTGATCATGGCGCCGGTGGCGCCGAGCGGGTGGCCCATCGCGATGGCGCCGCCGTTGACGTTGAGCTTCTCGTCCGGGATGTTCAGGTCCTTCTGGAACTTCAGGACGACGGAGGCGAACGCCTCGTTGATCTCGAACAGGTCGATGTCGTCGACCGTCAGGCCCGCCGAAGCGAGAACCTTGTGCGCGGCCGGCGTGGGGCCGGTGAGCATGATCGTCGAGTCGGCACCGGAGGTGGCCGTGGCGACGACGCGGGCACGCGGGGTCAGACCGAGGTCCTTGCCGGCCTGCTCGGAACCGACGAGCACGAGTGCCGCGCCGTCGACGATGCCCGAGCTGTTGCCGCCGTGGTGGACGTGATCGATCTTCTCGACGAAGTGGTACTTCTGCTGTGCCACGGCGTCGAAGCCGCCCATCTCACCGATGGTCGCGAACGACGGCTGCAGCTTGGCCAGACCCTCGAGGGTCGTGTCCGGACGCATGTGCTCGTCCTGATCGAGGATGGTCAGGCCGTTCTGGTCCTTGACCGGCACGACCGACTTGGAGAAGTAGCCGCCCGACCAGGCTGCCGCCGCGAGCTGCTGCGAACGCAGTGCGTAGGCGTCGACGTCCTCGCGGGTGAAGCCCTCGATGGTCGCGATGAGATCGGCGGAGATGCCCTGGGGAACCAGGTAGCTGTCGTAGTTGGTGGCGGGATCGAGCATCCACGCGCCACCGTCGGAGCCCATGGAGACACGCGACATGGACTCGACGCCGCCGGCGAGAACGAGCTCGTCCCAGCCGGAGCGGACCTTCTGCGCAGCCATGTTGACGGCTTCGAGGCCCGACGCGCAGAACCGGTTGATCTGCACGCCGCCCGTGGTGGCCGGCAGGTTCGCGATGGTGACAGCGGTGCGGGCGATGTCGGCACCCTGATCGCCGACGGGGCTGACGACACCGAGGATCAGGTCGGAGATACGGTTCTCGTCGAGATCGGGGAATCGAACACGCAGCTCGTCGATCAGGCCCGTAACCAGGGAGATCGGCTTGACGGAGTGCAAAGAGCCCGTCTTCTTGCCTCGGCCGCGTGGTGTTCGGATGGCTTCATAGATGAATGCCTCGGTGGTCACAGTGCGCAGGTTCCTTCCCGTGCTTGCGGAGCGACAGCACCCACGGCCCTGCAGAGGGCCGCCGTGCCCAACCTCTCCTACGATAGAAGCGGGCACCCCTCGGCCGTAAGGACCGAAGCGATCGGTGTCCGTGACCGAACCGAACGTCCGCAAACCCCTTACGGGACCACCGCCGCCCGCAGGCGCGGCGCCGCATACAGGACTTCTCGCAGCGCATCGAGGGGGACAGGGGTGCCGACGAGCCCGCGAGCACGAGGCGCCCGCCCACATCGAGGCGCGACACCAGCGACGCGATCGCATCCGCCGAACCCGAGAAGTCGAGACGGACGTCGTCGGTACCCGTGCGCAGCAGGGCGGTGAGGATCATGTCGGGGTAGGGGCATCCGCGACCGGCGCCGGCGGGTGTGAGAGCGAGGTCGGCGAGGTCGGCGAGGTCGTGCCAGCCGAGTACATCGAGCAGCCTGACCTGGGTGGATCGGCTGAATCCTGTGGTGAGTACGACTTTCACGCCGGCCTCACGCAGCTGCGTGATCGCCTTGCCGGTGCCCGTGCCGGGGGCGGCGGCGACGTCGCCCTGGTCGACGAATCGGGGCGTCCGGTTCCGGGATGTCAGAGGCCGAGCAGGTCGGCGGTCTCCTCGCCGAGATAGAGGCCGAGGGTCATACCGCGGCCACCCGGGCCGGCGACGACCCATACGTCTTCGTCGGCCTCCGCGCGGTGCACGAGCGCGTGGGGTCGATGCACTGGCTGTACACCCCGGCCCAGCGCCGGACGACGCGCGGCAGTCGGCGGCCGAGGAACTCCTCCGTCACTGCGACGAGGTGGTCGTAGGGTTCTTCGTCGACGTCGAAGTCGAACGGTTCGTCGTAGGCGTGGGTGTCGCCGGCGGTGAGGCCGCCGTGCAGACGCTGGACGCACGGCAACTGCATGCGATGCTGCGCGGCGACGGGTCGTTGCTCCTCGGAGGCGGTGAGCTCGTCGAGGGCGGTACCGGCGAATCCCGGGTAGTAGCGCAGGCTGTCGCCGTCGGCGATCGACGTGGTGAGGTCTTCGCCGAGCGGTGCGGTCTGCATCATCTGCAGCCGGACCCTGCGCAATGGCAGGTCGCGGGCGAGGCCACCGAGTGTCGCGCCGGGACAGACGAGAACGAGGTCGGTCTCGTGCACGGTGCCGTGGTCGTCGCGCACTGCACGGTCCCGCGGGCCGTGCGGGAGACGTCCCGGGCCTCTGTGGACAGCAGGAACCGGTAGCGGCCCGAGATGGCGAGATGTTGCCGGATCGCCGGGAGCGCGATGCGGGATTCGACGGCAGCGTCCGTGCTGCAGTGCAGTGCCGCGAGGAAGTTACCGCGTAGCGCGGGGTTACGGCGGCGCGTCTCGTCCGCATCGAGCAGGGCGAATCCCCGTCGCTGCGCGTCGTCGCGTGCGACCGCTTCCTCCGCGACGGCGATCTCGGCGGCGGTGCGCGGCAGCGTCAGCGAACCGTTCGCGCGGAAACCGACGTCGGAAACGCGGGCGCCGAGGTCCTCCCACAGCTCGCGGGACCGCAGGGTTAGGGCCGGTTCGTCGAACTCCCGGTGAAACAGTTGGTGTAGACCGGAATTCGGTTACGCTGGATGTGTGGCCACCGTCGTTCGCGAAGCGCGCACCCTCAAGCACCAGATCGTGCGCCGCCAGGTCGAGTGCCTCCTCGACCAGCTCAGCGTGGGAGATCAGGTCCCCTCCGAACGCGATCTCGCCACCCGGTTCGACGTCGCCCGCGAAACCGTCCGCCAGGCACTGCGAGAACTGCTCGTCGACGGCCGCATCGAACGGCGGGGCCGCAGCACCGTCGTCGCCGGCCCGAAGATCGTCCAGCCCCTCGTCATCGGTTCCTATACCCAAGCCGCCCTGCTCGAAGGGCGCAGCGCTGGGCGTGTGCTCGTCGCGTGGACCGACCTCGTCGCCGACGACGAACTGGCCTGCCGCCTCGGTCTCGAACCCGGCGATCCCGTCCTCGAACTCGAACGTGTCCTGCTCACCGACGGAGTGCATGTCGGACTCGAACGCACGCGCCTTCCCGCACACCGCTTTCCGGATCTGCGCCGGACGCTCGATCCGTCGTCGTCGCTGTACGCCGCGATCCGTTCCTACGGGATCACGTTCGCGCGGGCGGTCGAGCGGATCGAGACCACGCTGCCGGATGCGCGCGAGGCGGCGCTGCTCGACGCCGACACCCGCACACCGATGCTGCTGCTCGAGCGGATCTCCTACGACGAGAACGACGTCCCGATCGAGCATCGCCGGTCGCTCTACCGCGGCGACCGGATGTCGTTCGTCACGACCGTCACTCCCTGAGCAGCAGGTCAGTCGACGCCCAGGCCTGCTTCCCGCGCACGGACGATCGCGCTCGCCCGGTCGGCTGCGCCGATCTTGCCGAGGATGTTGGACACGTGGTTGCGCACCGTCTTCTGGCTGAGCACGAGTCGGCGGGAGATCGCGGCGTTGTCGAGTCCGCGGGCCACGAGGTCGAGGATCTCCCGCTCCCGTCCGGTCAGATACGGGAAAACTGCCGACGTGTTGCGGGAGTTCGCTACCGCCGCAAGGGCTTTCGCCGCGACCGCCGCACCGACGATCATCTCACCGTCGGCCACGGCCCGGATCGCCCGTTCGACCCCCGACGGATCGGCCCCTTTGACGAGATAACCCGAGGCACCGGCACGGATGGAGGCGATGAGGATGTCCTCGTCCTCGTGCATCGTGACCATCAGGATGCGGGTGCCCGGCGACTTCCGGAGGATGCTGCGGGCCGCGTCGATCCCCGATCCGTCGCCGAGTTCGATGTCCATGAGCACGACGTCGACATCGCCGATCACGACCTCGAGGGCCTCCCCCACCGAACTCGCCTGGCACACGACATCGATCCCGTCGAGAGTGCCCAGCAGTGCCGCCATACCGAGGCGGAAGACGGGATGGTCGTCGACGACCGCAACGCGTATCGCTCCGTTGTCGCTCATGATTCGGACCAGGGTAGCCGCGCCCGCACCACGACACCGCGCGGGTCGCCGGGTTCGATGCCCACCGTTCCGCCGACCTCCCGGGCCCGTTCCCGCATGCTCTGCGTCCCCACACCGATTCGTGCGTCGGTCGCGAGTCCTCGTCCGTCGTCGACGATGTCGAGGGCCAGCACGTCGCCCTCCGCCGCGACCCGCACCGTGCATTCGTCGGCACCGGAATGCCGTCGCGCGTTGATGACCGCCTCGGAGGCGATGCCGTAGGCGGCCCACGCGATCGGCCCGGACATCCCGGCGGGGAGGTCGGACCGCAGGTCGACGCGGAATCCCGCGCGGGCGTGGGTGATCACGAGTTCATCGAGTGCGGCGGTGAGGCCGAGTTCGTCGAGAACCGGGGGCAGCAGACTGCGCGAGAGCTCGCGGACACCGTCGACGTGCCGATCGAGTTCGCGGAGCAGTTCGTCGACGAGTCCGGCCGCGGCGTCCGGGTCGGTGGTGACGAGATTGCGTGCGCCCTGCAGGCCGAGCCGCACCCCGGCGAGCGACGGGCCGAGACCGTCGTGCAGTTCGCGGCGGATGGTGCGGCGTTCCTCGAGTCTCACCTCGGTGAGGCGGCGACGCGCGTTTTCGAGGTCCTCCGCCGACCGCAGTACGACGAGCCCGGCGTCGACGACGGTCGCGAGTTCGGTGAGCGCCCGCCGGCTGCGTGCCCCGAGCGATTCGCCCGGAGGTGCGGTGACGGCGAGGGTGGCGTCGCCGTTACCGACCGGAACCTCCTCGACGGGTCCGGTCGCGGTCCCCCAGCGTGCGATCACGTCGCCGCCGCGGCGCACCTCGACCGATTCGAGACGCAGTGCGGTGCCGATTCCGGCGGCGAGTTCGCCCAACAGCAGGTCGGGCGAATCGGCACCGGCGAAGTGCCGCCCGAGGATCCGGACGGCGCGTGCCGGGTCGACGCCGTCGCCGTAGACGAGGCGGTGCACCTTCCGGCGGAGCCACATCCGCACCGGCTGCACGGCCAGGGCGACGGCGGTGGCGGCGACCGCCTGGGCGAAGACCGATTCGTTCGGGAGCACCAGCGACACCGCGACCGTCACCGCGAGATAGGAGGTGACGAGCACGGCGGTGAGACTGCCGGCGAGCGCGGCGCGACCCACCGCGAGGTCGATGCCCCAGAGTCGTTGGCGCAGCACGACGGCAAGGATCGCGACGGGATAGAAGGCCTGCGTCGCGAGGTGGAGCAGCGGTGTGAGCATCCACGGCACGTCCGGGACCGCCAACGGGATGTACGAGGCTGTCATCAGGGCACTGCCGAGCGCGAGCCATCCCGTCCCGGATCGTCCGCCCGCCGAGGCGTGACGGCGACGCCACTCGACGTGCCCGGAGGTCAGGAAACCCACGGCCACAACGGGTCCGACGAACCAGATGTCGGCGATGTCGGTGAAGGTGCGCGCCCAGAAGAACCAGGCGATCGTCAGGACACCGACGCCGATCCCGGCCCGCACCACGGGATCGGCCGGGCGGTCGCGGACGAGCCACGGCACCACCAGGAACAACGCGAGTGTCCCGGGGATCCAGGTGGTGTTCTGCAGCGGACCGAGGAATCCGACGGGCAGTTCGGGGCGGACGAGGGCGAGCTGGGTCCAGCTGTAGGACATCGCTGCCACACCGACGCCGATCGACGCGACAGCCAGCAGGATCGGCACGGCGTGGATCCGGCGGGCGAGGATCACCCCGGCGACCGTCCCGTAGACGGCGGCTCCGACGACGTCGACGAGGAAGAACAGCTGGTCGGAATCGAGCGCGGGCCGTGCCGCGACGAACACGACGACGGCCGCCACGGCGAGCAGCCAGGAGACGACGGCCACGACGGCGGCGGGTACCGGAGCCCCGGTACCCGCCGATCCGGTCGTCGTGACGGTGTCCTTCATGGTGCGGTGAGTATGCACCGCCGTGTCCTTGACGCGGCAGGTATACGCCGCTGAGCCGCTCGCAGTGGCACTAACGTGCACGCCGGTCCGCGAGGGCGAAGCCGACTCCGGCCATCAGCACCCACACCGGGCCGGTGAAGCCGGCCATGTACTGCAGTGGGGAGATGCCGAGGAGCAGTGTCAGACCACCGAGGACGATGCTCGCCCAACCGATCCACCGGGGCGCCGCGCGGTGATGCAGGACCGCGACCGCGACCGCGACGCCGCTGACACCGGCACCGACCCACAGCCATGGGATGGTGCCCATCCAATGCGAGGCGAAGACCGCCACCTCGGGCACCATCTGATCGGTGTTGCCGAGGCCGAACAGCAACTCGGTGTCGAGTCCGGTGCCCATGAGGGTCGCGACCGAGGTGAGCACGAGACCGAATGCCGCGACCGTCGGCACGAGGCTGAATTCCGGAGTGCCTGCGCGCAGTCGGCGCTGCAGTCCGGCGGCGAAGACGAGCAGCAGCGTCGTCGACACCATCAGCGTCAGGTGCATGACGAGCATGGGCGTGCGCTGCCCGGCGAACTCGGTCATGATCGCCACCGCGTTGCCGGCGGTGCGCTCGTTGTATGCCGCGCTCATCGCCATGCTCGCCTGGATGCCCACGACGCCGGCGAGGCCGGCGACCGCACCCGTCCACGCCCAGAGCGAACCGGGGCCACGACGATCGGGAGCGATCGGCGCGAGGGGTTCGGTCTCGGTGCCGAGAGTGTTCATGAAGGTCCCTTCGGATCGATGCGACGCCCTGCGCGTCGTAAAGGAACGATCCGGTGCCCGATGTCCCGGGTGGAAGGGACGACTGTCCCGACCTTCCGGGATCGCCGCCGGCGTCCCTCGTCGGGCAGACGTCGTGCACCTACCACAACCGAGGGGAGGTTGTGTGCGATTCTCCCGACGGAAACGCACACAACCTCCCCCACGACCGAGGATGCCGACGCGGATATTTCCGTGGGCTGCCGGATCCGCGTCGCCCCGAATTCACTCAGGGATTTCGGGTGCGGCGCTCGTCCGCCGAATGAAGAGCGGCGACGGACGCGAAGGCCGCAGCCAGTACCGGTAACAACAACACAACATTGAGTGCCATGGAATGTCCTTTCACGGGGCCGGGTGAATTTCTCCCGACTTCGAAACAGGCGCTCCCCTCTTCTATCCTATTTACGAGAAATATGCGAGTCGACGCATTTTCCACCGGCGAATTCGATACGTTCGCAATTCGCACGTCGCGGAATTCCGGGTCGGATATTCCGTGGGGAAATGCGGCGGATCCGCCCAGTGACCTGCGCCTCATGCGCGCCTGCCGGCGGTAAGCAGTGCCCCGTCGGTTCCTAGGGTGGTACGACGTGGCGGAAGCGAGCGGAGATCATCGGGTCGTCGACCTTCCGCTGCCCACCCCCGCCCCGTTGCGGACGGCGATGCTGTCGGTTCCCCGGCAAGGACGCCGGTGGCCCGGCGCCGCGCGCGCAGCCGCCACGGTCGCGGTGCCCGGTCTCGTGGGCGTCGCTCTCGGATTCGGCGCCGTCTCCGCCATCGCCACACTCGGCGCTTTCGCCGTCGTCTACGGCGAGCAACGCCCCTATCGCGTCCGTGCCCGAGCGGTCGCCGTCATCGGGACGGTGCTCGTGACACTGGCGACGATCGGCGCCCTAGCAGGTTCGGTCGTCCACCACGAACTGGCCGCGGGCGGGTCGGCGTGGTGGTACCTGGTGGTCGTCGCGGCGATGACCGCGACCGTCGCGGTGTGCGCCTTCGTCGTCGACGCCCTGCGGATGGGTGCGCCCGGCGCCTTCCTGATGTTGCTGTCCCTCGAGATCGCATCCGCTCTCCCCGCGCTGGGAGTGTCCGTCCCGACGGTCTCGGCGTGGACCGCGATCGGCGCCGGAACGGCCGTCGTGGCCTCCATGTCCGGTGCCCCGTTCCGGCCGCGAACCCCGGAACGCACCGCCGTGGCCGCGGCGGTCGCTGCCGTCGACGCGGTCTTCGAGGAGAACTCACCCGGCAATCGCCGCGCCGCGGTCCACGATCTGCACGCGGCCTGGCAGTGCCTGCACGACGCCGGACTCATCGATTCGGGGCATCCGCTGGAGCAGACGCTGCGCGCGGCGCACCTCCGATGCGCGGAGACACTGGACGAGCGTCCGCGGGACGAGGCAGTTCCCGAGGACGATCTGCGACTGCGGACCCCGCTGCGACGCCCGTCCGTGCGGTACCGCCTCGCGCGCGCCGCGCACCTGCGCAGCCGGTCGGCGACGATCGCGGTGCGCCTGCTCGTCGCGGGACCTCTCGCCGGGACGATCGCCATCGCGCTGGGCGTCGGACGTCCCGACTGGGCGGTCATCACGGCCGCGATGATCCTGCATCAGGGACCGGATCGGATCCTCGGCTCCTACCGGGCGGCGCACCGCTTCCTCGGCACCGTGCTCGGACTCGTCCTGGTGGCCTGCCTGACGCCTTTCCATCCCGGTGGTGTCGCCCTCGTCGTGGTGCTGGCCGCGGTGATGGCCGGCACGGAAATGTTCCTGGTGCGGAACTACGGCCTGGCGATGGTCTTCATCACCCCACTCGTCGTCGTCCTCGGCGGGTTGGGTGCCCCCGGCGATCTGGTGACGGTCGCGCGCGACCGCTTCCTCGAGACCGTTGTCGGCGTCCTGGTCGCGCTCGCGGTGCTGTGGGGCGTACTTCCCCGGGCCCACCGTCGCGTCCTCGACTTCGCCGACGGCCGCGTCCGCGACGCCGTCACGAGAATCGCCGCGTCGACGGACGTCCGCGAGCTGCCCGAACTGCGCCGCGATCTCGAGTTCGACCTCCACGCATCCACCACCGCGGCCGTCATCGCCGCGCACACCGAGCCGGCGTGGACCCGGGAACGCTGGATCGAGCACCGCCGTCTCCACGAACTCGGCTACCGGATCCTGACCCTCCCGGAACGACCGGGCCCCTGAAGCAGGGACCCGGTCGCTTCCGTCGGAATACGCGCCGTCGTCAGAACACCAGGACTGCGAAGACGGTCGAGAGGATCAGCCCCGCCATCACCGGCAGGAAGCACTTGCGGGCGAGATCGAGCACGGGCACCCGGGCGAAACCGGCCACCGCGACCAGCGAGGACCAGGCGATGATGACGCCGCCACCGGCCCAGATGTTGCCCATCTGACCGATCGCCGCGAGCGTCGAGGGGTCGACGTCGACGGCCGGTCCGAGAGCACCCGACAGCGCACCGGTGAGGGGCAGTCCGCTGAATCCGGACCCGTCGAGCCCGGCGACGAGGCCGATGAGCAGGATGCCGAAGGACGTGATGAAGGCGTTCTGCGGAAGGTGCGACTGCACCGTGGTCACGAGGTCGAACAGGATAGCCGGGCCTGCGGCGTCGGCGGAGATGCCGAGGATCGGTCCCGCGAACTCCGGATTGCCGATGAAGAAGAAGCCGGCGATCGGGAGGACGCAGCCCATGGCCTTGAAGGCGAAGACCAGGCCGTCGACGAGATGGTCCGAGGTGGTCTCGAGGAAACCTCCGCGGTCGGTCGACGCTGCGGCGGCGAACAGGATCAGCGCTGCGATCCCACCCACGATCGCGGCGGCGTCACCACCCTGCAGTGGCGGCACGACCTCGGTGAACTTGCCCAGCATCAAGTAGACGATGAACGCGAGGTAGGCGAGCGGCACGAGCATCGCGAACGCCTTCGCGGTACCGCGGCGTTCCTTCTCCGCCGCGGAGTCGGGGTCGGCGATCGGGTCGGACGGCGCCACGAGCACCGCCGTGGCCGTCGCCGCCTGCTCTCCGCCGCCGCTGGGGCCACCGGCGGGTTCCGGCCGACGCGGAGGACGGGAGCCACCCCCGTCGCCCGAGGAGTCGCCACGGGTCTCGCCGATGCCGCGGTCGGCTGTGTCACCGATGCCGCGGTCGGCTGTGTCACCGATGCCGCGGTCGGCTGTGTCACCGATGCCGCGGTCGGCTGCGGCCTCCCACTCGACGAGGAGGTCGGGGGACGGTGCACGCCAATGCCGCTTCTGCACGAGGTAGGTGATCAGCAGAGCCGTGCCGCCGACGATCAGGGACAGGACCATGGCTTTGTCCGCCACGGCGTCGGCCTCGACGCCGGCCGCCGATGCGGAGATACCGGGCGCCACCTTGATGATGTAGTCCGAGGACAGCGCCATGCCCTGGCCGCAGATCGCGATGACCATGCCCACCGACAGCGGGGACATGCCCGCGCGGATCGCGACGGGGATGAGCACCGCGCCGACGAGGGGCACGGCCGGGGTGGGCCAGAAGAACAGGGAGATCACGTAGGTGACCGCGGCGAGGACGAGGAAGCTGCTGGTGCCCGCACGCATGACCCGCCGGAACGGCGCGACCATCATCCGGTCGGCGCCGAGCTGGCGCAGCGCGCCGAGCATGGCCGTGACCATCGCGATGATGAGGAAGATGTTGAACAGTTCCTTCGCCGCGACGAGGCTCGCATTGAAGATGGCCGACAGTCCCGTGACGATGCTGCCGGAGAACGTCAGTGCGGTCAGGAAGGTTGCGACGACTGCAGGAACGACGATGTTCTTCCGCAGGGCCATGGTGGCCAGGATGACGAGGATGCCGGCCAGGTAGACCCAGTGCGCGGCGGTGAGTTGTACGTCCAAGGCGATTCCTTCGACAGGGGGTGGAACGAGTCGGGCTGTGTTCGTGGACGGTGAATGGGAACTCGATGTATTGGGGGAACTTTCCGCTACGGCCCGTGCTCGGTCAACGAGAACGGTGCACAGTGCCCGCCACGCTAGTTGTGCACTGTGTTCCACTTTTGCGATTTCGTGACGACGAAGCGCTCCGGTGTGAAATATTGCTACGAACATGTGTCGCGCGCCCCGCGCCGCCCCGCGCCGCCCTCACGACGTCGTCGAATATGCACCCTGCACCGGCTTACGCGGATCCGATGTGCACCTTCACTCCGCGATGGCGATGCATCCGACGGTAGCGCAGTGCGAAAGTGGTTCGACGGTACGAACCGTGCCGCGCAGTTCCCCGAGGTTCCGGAGAGTTCGATGACCACTCGCACCGATACACCGGCAGCGCCGGCAGCCGAGACGGATACGGGCACTCCCCTGGCCCTGTCCGCCCTGCTCGCCGGAACCCTCGTCGGGACATTGAGCAACAACATCATCAATGTCCCACTGCCACAGATACTTTCCGACTTCGACGCGAGCCTCGAAGACGGCGCACTCCTGGCCGTCGGCTTCCTTCTCACTTTTGCTGCGACAATGCCCCTTGCAGGGTACATCGGTGACCGATACGGTCGGCGTCGCGTCTACTGCGGTGCCCTGCTCGGCACCGCGATCTGTGCGGCCGGAGCGGCGACGGCGCCGACCCTCGAGATCCTCGTGGTCTGGCGCGCCCTCGGCGGAGTCGCGGCGGCTGCATTTGCGCCTGCTGTCATGGGGTTGATCGCGTGGCTGTTCGGCGCGCATCGACGCGCACGCGCGGTGGGCGCGTGGGCCACCGTGAACGGACTCGGTCAGGCCATCGGCCCCACCCTCGGCGGTTTTGTTGCGGGACATTGGGGTTGGCGATGGGTATTCGTCCCGATGATCCCGATTGCACTGATCGGTCTTGCCGGGACGTTGCGCTGGATCCCGATCTTCCCCGGCCGCCGGATGACCCTCGACGTGCCCGGTGCGATCGCACTGACCCTCGGTTCCGCCGGAGTCGTGCTGGGACTGAGCATGTTCGGACAAGCAGGTGTTCCCACGTCCGTCGCGGGGATCGCCCTGGCGGTCTCGATCGTCGTACTGGTCGGTTTCGTCGTGCACTGCCTACGCGCGGACGTGCCGTTCGTCGACGTCCGACTGTTGGTCGAGAGCAGATTCGCGCGGAGCGCGGCCGCCGCCTTCGCGCAGATGTTCTGCCTGGGCGCCGCTCTGCTGGCGGTGCCGCTGCGGTTGCACGCGACGGGCGCGTCGACGGCCACGGCCGGGGCGATCCTGTTCGCACTGCCCGCAGTCATGGCGGTCCTCGCACCGGTGGTCGGCCGCACTGTCGATCGCGTCGGCGGACGGCACATGTTGCGGGCGGGACTGGTGGTGCTGCTCGTCGGTCAGATCGCGCTTGCCGTCGTCCTCTCGGCGGACGAACCGCGGCTGTGGCTCGTCGCGACCGTCCTGGCGATCACCGGTGCCGGCATCGCCGCCGTGCAGACCCCCGCGGCGGCCGGCTCGACGCGGTCCCCGGCGGGCGAGCGCGGGACGGGCCTGGGGGGGTTCAACCTGATCCGCTTCGGCGGCTCCGCCGTCGGGGCCGCGTGGGTGACCGTCGCGCTCGGTTCGTGGACGGTCGGACCGCTCTTCGCGGTGTGCGCCGTGGTCGTATGCGCGGGGTTCGCCGCGTCGTTCCTGGGGGCCGACCCCGAGGATCACGCACCGACCGGCTCCGAGTCGACCGCTCTCAGCGGTAGTTGATCTCGTTCTCGACCGAGGTGCGCAACCGGTCGAGAAGCTCGAGGCGGACGGCGAGCCAGGCCGTGAACTGGTTCTCCGGCAGCCGGACGTCCATCCCCATCGCACGGGAGATCCGGTCCAGCTTCGACAGCATCGTGTTGCGGTGGACCGACAGCTCCCGCGCCGCCGCGTTGACGTTCCCGCCGGCCGCGAGATAGGCCAGCAGGGTGTCGTACAGGTCGGTGCCGGGCTTGAGCGTCCCGAATACGTCGCCGACGAATCTGCGGCTGCGATCGGTCTCGGCGACCAGCTCGAGCACACCGTAACCCCGCAGGTCGCGGTAGGCCACCGAACCCGACATCCCGAGCCGCTGCCCGATGCCGAGCGCCACGCGGCCCTGCCGGTAGCTCTCCCGGATCTGGTCCACGCCGACGGCCGGAGCGCCGTGGGCGACGGGCACCGGACGCACGCGCCGGCGGGACAGGTCCTGCGACACCGCGTCGGCGTATTCGGCGATCTCGAGTTCGACGTCGCTCGGGTCGCGGTAGCGGAGCGACCGCACCACCACCAGGACGTCGCCGATCACCGTGACATACGAGCGCACCGACGGGTGGGGCAGGACGCTCGCCGCGTACCGGGCCAACCGCAACAGTCCACCGGATTCGTCGCCACCCGGACCGGCCGGGTTCTCCCCGTAACCGGGCGCGACGAAGACCGCGAACGACGAGGTGAGATCGATGTCGTGGTACTCGGCGCGCGCCTGCATGTCGTGCTGGCTGGTGAAACTGCCGTGCACCAGCGCCTGCACGAAATCGCCGCGGGCCCGTTCCTCGGCCTCGTCGACACTGCGTTGCCGCAGCATCTCCGATCCGATGATCGCCGTCGCCTGTTCGGTGACGACCGCGTGCTGGGCCAGCTCGTGCGGTCCGGGAGACGCGCCCGAGGCGAGCACGACCACCCAGCCCTCGAACCGTTTGCCGAGCCGGATGGTGCTGGCCGTGCACGTCCAGGGTGTGCCTCCGACGACCTCCTCCAGCACGCGGGTGTCGTGGGGGGCGTGACGTTCCGCGGCCGTCACCGTCGACAGCTGCTTGTGCAGTATCGCCGAGATCTCTTCCGCCCTAACGGCATCCACGCCGTGGAAGGCGACGGCCTGACCACGTGCATCGAGTGCGATCGCCGGATGCTGTGCGAGCGCCGAGACCTCCTTGACGAGCAGGGTCAGTCCCGCGCCGCGGTGCAGCAGACCGGCGAGCGTCGAGTGCACGTGCGCGGAATAGCGCATGACGTGCACTTCCTGCATCAGCGACCGCTCGGCGAGCAACCGGTTGAGTGCCGCGAATCCGACGGGCAGGTCGAGTTCGATCACCACCAGTCCTGCCGGCCAGGACATTCCGGCGGGCACCGCGCCGTCGACGACCAGGGCCGCCGCGTCGCGGGCCGCGAGCGCGGACAGGGCGTGCGCGCTGTCGGCCAGTGCCTCCGGCCGCATGTACACGGCGACGCCGGTGAGATCATCGAATCGGCCGACGACCTCGCCGAACGGCAGCACCCAGGTGAGCGCCCGGTCGAGATCGGCCTCCCGATCCACGACCCGGGCGCCCTCCATGAGCGGTTCGTCGAGCAGCCCTCGGACTGTCAGACGCGGGCTCGATTCCATGGGGACCTGCTTCCATCGGGAGCATCGGCGGGCTGTGAGGGGGTGGGCCCGTCGACACCGTGGCGGTGTGCACTTTCTACACCAGATACCAGAGTCATGCGCCCCAGACGCATGTGCACTGTGTACACCGAATCCCGAAAACGACGGTGATCCTGACCGTCCCCATCGGCGCACGGCCCTGTTAGAAATGAGCCACGCCGGACACCCCGCTCCACCGCTCCGGCCCCCGCCGACACTTCAGCGACGCGACATCGGCGGGACGCACACGGATCCCGACGCGGACCAGGAATCGTCCGACTCTCCGACCCGACTCCGAAAGTGGAGACCAATGCATCGAATCCACCGCATCACCCTCGACGACGCACTCCCCCTGCTGGCCGCCGGCCGCGCGAAGGCCGAGGAGATCGGCGTGAAGCAGACCCTCTGCGTCTGCGACGAGAGCGCGAACGTCATTGCTCTGCACCGGCTTCCCGGCGCCCGCCTCACCGGCGTCGAGATCGCCATGGCGAAGGCGTTCACCGCCGCCGGCCACGAGCGCGCCACCCACCTGTTCAACGAGGGTCCCAACGGACCCGCACTCCCCGGCAACGAAGCGTTCGGCATCAGCCACATGCTCCCCGGGAAGTTCGCGATCTTCGTCGGCGGCTTCCCCCTCGTCTACGACGGACAGATCGTCGGCGCCGTCGGCATCAGCGGCGGCAACGGCGAGCAGGACAAAGCGGTCGGCGCCGCCATGATCGCCGAATTCGAAGCCCTGACCTCCGCGATCAACGCCTGATCGCATCCCCCCGCACGACCTCCTCATCGAAAGGCATCATCATGACCGAACTGCTCGGACGCGACGAATTCCGCGCCGCACTCGAAGACGCCATCAAGGGACGCGAAGCGAAGAACGCATCGTTCAGCAAGGCGTGGGCCGAGGGCAAGCTCGAGAAGCACCACTTCGCCCGGTGGGCCGAGAACCACTACCACTACGTCGGCCCCTTCGCCGACTACCTGGCGAACATCTACTCCAACACCCCCGATCACTTCACCGACGCCAAGGACTTCACCCTCCAGAACATGTACGAGGAGGAGCTGGCCGACATCCGGCACACCGACCTGCTCATCAAGTTCGCCGAGGCGTGCGGCACCACCAAGGAGCGCGTCGAGGATCCGAACAACATGAACGCGGTCACCCGCGGACTGCAGGCCTGGTGCTACGCGGTGTCGCAGCGCGAACACTTCGTCGTCGCCACCGCGGCCCTGGTCGTGGGCCTCGAATCGCAGGTGCCGAGCATCTACAAGAAGCAGATCGTCCCGCTCCGCGAGGTGTACGGCTTCACCGAGGACGAGATCGAGTTCTTCGACCTGCACATCACCTCGGACGTGGTGCACGGTGAGCGCGGCTACCAGATCGTCCTCGACTGCGCCGACACCCCGCAGCTGCAGCAGCGCTGCCTGCAGCTCGTTCGCTGGGGAGCGGAGATGCGTTTCTCGTACACGAAGGGCCTGTACGACACGTACGTCGCCCCCGATCTGGAGCTGGCGTCCGCCTGATCCGATGCGCGGGAGCGGAAGTCGCTCGCGGCTTCCGCTCCCGGTCTCGCACACGAGCGAAGGAGAAGCATGTCCACCGAAATCATGGGCAGCGGGACCGCCGGCACCGACACCGCCGCGGAGTCCCCGACCTGGGTCGCCGTCGCCACGGTGAAAGAGGTGCCCCGCCGCCGCAAACTCCGCGTGGAGGTCGACGGCCTCGCGATCGCACTGTTCCATGCGAACGACCGCATCTACGCCTTCGCCGACCTGTGCATCCACCAGGACCGTTCGCTCGCGAAGGGCACGCTCCTGCACGGCCGGGTCATCTGCCCCGGCCACCAGTGGCGCTTCGATCTCGAGACCGGATACGAAGAGGACCAGGCCCTCTGCCAGCCGGTCTATCCCGTCCTCGTGCGCGACGAGACCGTCCTCGTCGACCCCACCCCGCGTCCGGCACAGGCCGCATCCGGAAAGGAGTGCTCGGCATGACCGTTCGCACCGTAGTCACAGTGGGCGCCGGCCAGGTCGCCGCCGTCGCCGCACGCACCCTGCGCCGCCGCGGCTTCGACGGACGCATCGTGCTGCTCGGCGACGAGCAGCACGCCCCCTACCAGCGCCCACCCCTGTCGAAGGAATTCCTCGCAGGCCGCGAAGGAGTCGACTCCCTCGCACTGCTGACCCGGAAGTGGCTCGACGTCAACGACATCGACATCCGAACGGGTGTGTCGGTTCAGCGCATCGACACCGCGACCCGCACCGTCGAGTTCGACGGCGGCGAGATCGCCGCCGACGCGATCGTCCTCGCCACGGGCGGACGCCCCCGCACCCTCACCACCACCGGATCCCGGCCCGATCTCGTCCACTACCTGCGCACCCTCGACGACGCGACCGCCCTCGCAGCCCGCCTGACCCCGGGTTCGAGTCTCGCGATCGTCGGCGGCGGCTTCATCGGACTCGAGATCGCAGCGACCGCAAGATCTCTCGGCGTGACGGTGACGGTCCTCGAACAGGCCGAACACCTCCTCGGAGGCATCCTCGGCGAGCAGGTCGGCCGGCACTGCGCCGAACTGCACCACCGCAACGGTGTCGACCTGCGCGCCGGCACGGGCGTCGCCTCGGTGACCACCTCCGATGATGGCGTGCGGATCGAGACCACCACCGGGATCGTCGAGGCCGACGCCGTGGTCGTCGGCATCGGCATCGTCCCCAACACCGACATCGCGGCGGCGAGCGGACTCGCCGTCGACGGCGGGATCGTGGTCGACGCCACCGGGCGCACCTCGGTCGAGAACATCTACGCGGCAGGCGATGTCGCGAAGCGGTTCTCTCCGCGCGAAGGCCGGCACGTGCGCGTCGAACACTTCGACAACGCGAACCGCCAAGCCGCGGTCGTCGCCGACGCGATCGTCGGGCGGCAGTCGCTCTCCGACGACCCGCACTGGTTCTGGTCCGATCAGTACGACACCAACATCCAATTCGCCGGATCGGCTTCCGGAACAACCGAACTCGTCGTCCGCGGTGACACCGACAGCGGAGAGTTCTCGGTCTTCTACCTCGCCGGCGACGTTCTGACCGCTGCCTTCGCGATGGACCGCGGCGAGGACATCATGGCGGCCCGCGAACTCATCGGCCGCAGGGTCGACGCAGCGCTGCTCGCCGACGAGGACACCGATCTGTGGGAGATGTACGAGGAGGTCGAGCCCGCATGACGATCACCGGACTGAACCACATCGACGGCAACTGGGTACCGGCCGCCTCCGGCGCGGTCTTCGAACGCCGCACCCCCGCCGACGAGACCGATCTGATCGGCACCTTCCCGGACTCCGACGCCATCGACGTCCGCAACGCCGTCGATGCTCTCGACAAGGCCGCGCCCGAATGGGCCGCCACCCCGCCCGAACGCCGCGCCGCGATCCTCGAAGCAGCCGCCGACCACCTCGCCGCACACTCGGCCGAACTCGTCGACGAACTGATCCGCGAAGAGGGCAAGACCCGCGCCGAGGCGTCGATGGAGGTGACTCGCACCCCCATGAACCTGCGCTTCTACGCAGGTGAGGCACTGCGCGCCACCGGTGCGACCTTCCCGGCCCCCGGATCCACGACGATCTACACCGTGCGCGAACCGATCGGGATCGTCGGTGCCATCACACCGTGGAACTTCCCGCTCAACATCCCCTCCCGCAAGCTCGGTCCGGCGCTCGCCGCCGGCAACACGGTGCTGTTCAAGCCGTCCGAGATCACCCCGCTGATGGGGCAGCGACTCGTCGAGGCCCTCCTCGCCGGTGGTCTGCCGCCCGGCGCGATCGCACTCGTCCAGGGCGACGGCAAGGCAGGCGCGGCCGTGTCCGGCGACGAACGGGTCGCGGCCGTGACCTTCACCGGCTCCACCGAGGTCGGACGCGCCATCCACCGCAGCGTCGGCCCCGACCGGCGCGTGCAGCTGGAGATGGGCGGCAAGAATCCCGTCGTCGTGCTGGCCGACGCCGACCTCGACGCCGCAGCCGCACTGATCGTCAAGGGCGCCTTCGGGTTGTCGGGCCAGGCGTGCACCGGCACCAGCCGGGTCGTCGCCGTCGACGCAATCCACGACGAGTTGCTCGAGAAGGTCGCCGAACGCACCCTCGCACTGCGGGTGGGACCAGGTTCGGGTGCCGCCGTCGATGTCGGCCCGCTCGCGGGTCGCGGTCAGCTCGACAAGTTCCTCGAGTACGTCATCATCGGCACGGACGAAGGCGCACGGCTCGTGTGCGGCGGCGTGCGATGCGAGGACGACGCGCTGCGAGACGGATTCTTCGTGCGGCCCACAGTGTTCGCAGATACCGCCCCGGGGATGCGCCTGCTCACCGACGAGATCTTCGGCCCGGTCCTGGCCTTCCAGCGCGCCGGCTCCTTCGACGAGGCCCTGGCTCTGGCGAATGACACCGCCTTCGGGCTCAGCGCCTCGGTCGTCACCCGGAGTCTGTCCGCTGCACAGCGTTTCATCGCCGGGTCGCGGACCGGGCTCGTGAAGGTCAACCAGCCCACGACGGGAATGGCCATGAACGCGCCGTTCGGCGGCTACAAGCAGTCGAGCACGCAGACCTTCAAGGAACAGGCCGGCCCCACGCTCATGCAGTTCTACCAGTCCGAGAAGACCGTCTACCTGTCCCCCGACGCCTGACCGGCGACACCGACCCTCGACAAGCCTGGAGGAAAGACCATGGAGTTCAAGCGAGTGGCCCGATCCGGGCAGGTGCCCGAAGGCATCGTCCGCCGGTTCTACGCCGAGGACTACGAGTTCGCCATCTCCCGACTGGACGGCAAGGCGTACGCGACGTCCAACTACTGCTCACACCTCGACTGCCTGCTGTCGTCCGGCAAGCTCGTCCAGGACGGCATCGGATGCTCCTGCCACGGAAGCGCATTCGACCTCGAGACCGGTGAGCCGATCTGCCCGCCGGCCACCGAGCCCATCAAGACCTATCCGTGCGAGGAGCGCGACGGCGAGATCTTCGTCGGGATCGCCCCCGCCGAGCCGCCGGAAGGACCCCGTCGACGTCGGATGCGGTCGGCATGAGTCGGCGCGCGACACGACCGGCGACGGTCGCGACCGGAGGCATGGTCGCGTCGAGTCATCCGCTCGCGAGCCTCGCCGGGGTCCGCGTCCTCGAGGACGGTGGCAACGCCGTCGACGCGGCCCTGGCGATGGCAGCGGTCACGTGGCTGACCCTGCCCGGGCAGTGCGGCATCGGCGGCGACGCGTTCGCCGTGGTCCGCGAGCCCGACGGGTCGGTGTGGACCGTCAACGGCAGCGGTTACGGACCCGACGGCGGTACACAGGATTTCTACCGGGCACGGGGACTCGACACGATCCCGCTCGACGGGGCGCTCGCCGTCGCCGTTCCCGGCGCCCCCGCCGCGCTGGCGGCACTGCACCGGCGGGGAGCGAGCAGGTCGCTGCCCGAGCTGTGGGCGCCGGCAGCCCGGATCGCCGAGAGCGGCCTGCCGTGCTCGGCGAAGACCCGAACCGACGTGCAGACCGCTCTGCATGCGATCCGCGGCGACGCCGGACTCGCCTCGGTGTACGCACCGGGCGACCGGGTCCCGCGCCTCGGCGACGTGCTTCCCCAGCCCGATCTGGCCCGCACGATCCGTGCCCTGGCCGAGGATCCGGCATCGTTCTACACCGGCACGCTCGCCGAACGCTGCGTGGCTGCGCTGCAGGGGGGCGGAGCACCGTTCAGCGGCGACGAATGGCAGGCCGGGGCGTCAGTGGACGCGGAGGCGGCGCTCACCGGCAGCTATGCCGGTCACGTCGTGCACCAGACCCCGCTCCCCACACCGGGATGGATGGTGCTGCACCAGGCCGCCCTGTGCGACGACGCGCTCGGCACCCACCCTGTGCTCGGCGCGGCATCGATCGACCGGATGGCCCGCGCGGCCACCGTCGCCTTCGAAGACAGGCTCCGCTGGTGCTCGTCGGACAACGACGGGGTCGCACGGGTGCTCGATCCCGCGAACATCGCAGCCGGTCGCGCACGGATCGACGGGCGTGCACCGGCCGAGGCGTTCGCCGTCTCCGCCGGGGACACGACGTCGTTCGTCGCCGTGGACTCCGAGGGGCGGGCGGTGTCGTTCATCCACTCGCTGGCGTTCACCTTCGGAGCGAAGCTCACCGTGCCCGGCACCGGCATCGTGCTCAACAACCGGCTCGGTCGCGGTGCCTACCTGATCGACGGGCATCCGAACGAGGTGGCGCCGCGCCGCAAGCCCCTGCACACACTCAACGCGTGGATCGTCACCGACTCGGCGGGGGAGCTGCGGCATGTGGGCAACACGCCCGGTGGCGACGGCCAGGTGCAGTGGAACATGCAGTTGCTGTCGCACCTGCTCGACCACGGTCTCGACCCCCAGGAGGCGGTCTCGGCGCCGCGCTTCACCGTCTTCCCGGGATCGGACGCCAACGTGCTCGGCGAACCGACCGCATTGCGGATCGAAGGCGACGTCGCCGACGGCGTGTGCGACGAACTGCGCGAACTCGGCCACCTGGTGGAAGTGCTCGAACCACTCGACGCCGAGGGCAGCGCGCAGGTGATCTCGATCGACGACCGCGGGGTGCTCTCCGGCGGCAGCGATCCACGACAGGAGGGGGTGGCTCTGGGTGTCCTCTGACATTGCTTCGCCATGGGTGTCCACTGATGTGACCGCTGTCGCACCGCGTCCGCAGGGGCGATACGTCCCGGCCGTGTTGGCCGGCGACACCGTCCGCACGGCGGGCATGACCCCACGGCGAGACGGCGAGCTGATCCTCACCGGACGGGTCGGCGCGGAGGTCACCGTCGAACAGGCCCGGGCCGCCGCGGTCGTCGCGGTGGGCAACGCGTTGGCAGCGATCCGCGCGACGCTGCCGGAGGGCACGTCGTTCCGGCCGGTCGAGATGGTCGTCTACGTCGCGAGCGCGCCCGGTTTCGTCGATCTGTCGGTGGTCGCGGACGGCGCGTCGGACCTGATCGAACGCGAACTCGGTGTGGATGCGCTACCGGCGCGCACCGCCGTCGGCGTCCACACCCTGCCCGGCGGGGCACCGCTCGAGATCGCGCTGACCGCCGTGTGCGGATAGACGGAGGTTCACAATCCTGGTGGTCGACCATCAGGGTTGTGAGCCTCGTTTCTCGGTTGTGAACCTCGGGGACGAGTGCTCAGCGCTTGGCGCCGATGTCCTCGAGTTCGGCTGCAAGATCGACACTCTCGGACGGTCGCTGCCACCGATACACTCCGCCACCCTGGGCGTAGGAGAGGTGACCGCCGAGAGCGCCACCGACTCCGACCGCGCCGAGACCGATCAAAGTCCACATCGTCCCCGCCCGGTCGTGGCGGGCACGTCGCGCGCGATAGGACGTCGCCATGCAGATCACCCCGATCGCGTTGGACACGGCGTGCACCGCACCGACCCTGCGCTGAGGGGCATCCTCCAGGGTGGAGAAGTCGGTGTAGCCGGTGACGATCGTCGGGACCGCCGCGCCCAGTCCCAACGCGACGAGTCGCCGGGACGCGGTGCGCTGCCCGGGCAGCGCGTCCAACGCCGCCGCGGACACCCACGACCCGATCGGGACGGTGACGAGGAGCGGATGGACGGGGTGTCCGAGCCAGGAACCTCGGAGCAGGTCGTCGACGACGGAGCCGTCGAGGACTCGCCGTATGCGCTGCGCGATGCGCTCGGCGGGCCGATCCACAGCGTCGAACGATTCGACGGCGCGCAGGAGTTCGTGCAGGTTCATGATGAGGCGATACCCGTCGGCAACAGATACGAATCGCCGGGTGAGCGCGATGCGACGGCACCCTTCGATCGCTGGCCATGACGACGGCGGCATTCGTATTTCTGTCGTATCCCGAGGGCACCATGTGGCCGTGACCGAGAAGACCATCGGCTTCCCGAGGACTATCCGCAATTCCTGGACGAACTCGAAGCACAGGTTCGTCGACCAACTGGCCAGGGACCTGCGCTCCGAGTTTCCACACATGCGCGGTCTCTCGCGCCGCAATCTCTTCTAAATGCGGTCCTTCGCGGACGCCTGGCCCAGGAAATAGTGCAACAGCCTGTTGCACAATTGCCATGGGGACATGTGACGGTCCTTCTCGACAAGCTCGACAACCGAGAGCTTCGCGACTGGTACGCAGCTCGCGCAGCAGAACACGGGTGGTCGCGTCACGTTCTGACTCATCAGATCGTCGGGCAGTTACATCGCCGTGTAGGTGCCGCGCCGTCGAATTTTCCGGACCATCTTCCTCCACAGGACTCCGACCTCGCACAGCAACTCGTCCGCGGCCCGTACATCTTCGATTTCCTCGATCTCGACGAGCGGGCCGCGGAACGAGAACTCGAAGCGAGCCCGAGTACGCCGGCAAACTCGGTTTCTACGTCTCCTGGGTGGACGAGAACCTGCGAGTCGCGGACCGGCACGCACCGACGATCGGGATCCTGCTGTGCGCGGGGCGCAACGACCACGTGGTGCGCTATTCGCTCGCGGGCACGACCGCTCCCTTGGCGGTTGCGAACTACACCTACGACACCCTGCCCGAACCCATCCGCGAACTTGTGCCTACCGACAGCGAACTCGCCGACGCGGTCGATGCGACCTGGGACGAGCTCACGACGGACCGCACCGACGGAGACAACCTGCAGACCTGACACCGTTCGTCGGCAACTCCAGGCCCGGTACGACTACTTCTCGTCGAGCGGTTTCGCTCCCAGCACGTCCTTGAGCAGTTCGATCGCGACTTCTTCAGGATCGCGGCGCGTCGACGGGTCGCCGGGCGTGGCGGCCTCGGCGAACATCTCCTCGACGTCCGCCTCCGTCATCTGCGACGGGTCGGGCGGCGGTGCGTCGTAGCCCGGGCCCGGATCGTCGGGAAGGTCGGGGGCTTCGGGCGGCGGGATGTCGTCGACGCTCTCCACGGACGGACGCGTGAACGTCGGGGCAGCCGACGGTGCGGCCGCCGGTCGCTGCGGCGCGGCGGGGGCTTCGGCGGGTGCGGGCGGCGCGGCATTCTTCGCCTGGCTCGGCCGGGAGAAACGCGGTTGACCCGCCGGGCGCGAATTCTTTTCGGGCGCCGGGGTTCTGGCAGGCGCCTCCGCAGCAGCGGATCCGTGGACGCAGGTGACCTCGAACTCTCCACCGAAGACCGCCTTCAGCGCATCGGCGATGACCGTGGCGTTGCGCGCGTCGGCGAGTCGCTTCGCGAGCGGAGCGGAGTCGTGCACGAGCACGACGCGGGTGCCGTCGACCGATCGGACGGTGGCGCCCGAGAGCATCACCTCGACGGTGCGGCTGCGTTCGCGGACCTTCGCGCGCACCTCCGACCACACGCCCCGCATCTGGGCTGCGTCGGGACCGCCTGCCGCGCGGGCGGGTTCGGGCTCGGGAGCAACCGGCTCCTCGGGGGCGGGCGGCGGAACCTCCTGCGCGGCAACCTCGTCGGGCACACTCTGCGGCTGTGGAGCCTCCGGGACGACGGGAGGTTGCGCGGCGGCGGGAGGCGGTGTCGGGGCAGGTGCCGGCTGGGCCGGTTCGGGCTGCACCGGTGCCTGCTGGGCAGGGGGTTGCTGGGCAGCTTCCGGCTGCGGCTGAGCAGTCTCGCGGGGCTGAGCAGTCTCGTTGGACGGTGCGGCAGGCGCCGCCTCCGCTGCCCGGCGCTGGGAGGGACGCTGGAAACGTGCCGCGGGTTCGTCGGGCGAGATGGGCGGTGCGGCAGGCGCGGCGGGGACTGCCACCGGCTTCGGCGCGACCCCTCCCGCCGGGGCTGCGACGATGCCCTGCTCGAGTCGTTCGAGGCGTTGCAGGACAGCGGTTTCCGCGTCGGACGCCGCGGGGAGCAGCATGCGCGCGCACATCACCTCGAGCAGCAGACGCGGCGACGTCGCACCGCGCATCTCGCCGAGCCCGGCGTGCACGATCTCGGCGTAGCGGGTGAGGGTGGCCGGGCCCAGGCGGGTCGCTTCGTCGCGCATCCGCTCGAGGACGTCGCCGGGTGCGTCGACGAGTCCGCGCTCGGCGGCGTCGGGGACGGACTTCATGAGGATGAGATCGCGGAGCCGTTCGAGAAGGTCGACGGCGAAGCGACGCGGGTCGTGCCCGGCGTCCATGACCTTCTCGACGGTGCCGAACAGCGCCGCGCCGTCGCCGGCCGCGAGCGAATCGACGGCCTCGTCGATGAGAGCGACGTCGGTGACGCCGAGCAGCGACAGGGCGCGCTCGTAGGTGACGCCCTCGGGGCCGGCACCGGCGAGGAGCTGGTCCATCACCGACAGCGAGTCGCGGGGGGGTCCACCGCCGGCACGGATGACCAGCGGATAGACCGCGTCCTCGACCGGCACGTTCTCCTGGCCGCAGATCTGCTCGAGCAGACCCCGCATCGCCGTGGGAGCGAGGAGCCGGAAGGGATAGTGGTGCGTGCGCGACCGGATGGTGGGCAGCACCTTCTCGGGCTCGGTGGTCGCGAAGACGAAGATGAGGTGCTCCGGCGGCTCCTCCACGATCTTGAGCAGGGCGTTGAAGCCCTGCGTGGTGACCATGTGCGCCTCGTCGATGATGAAGATGCGGTAGCGCGATTCGGCTGGAGCGTAGAACGCGCGGTCGCGGAGTTCGCGGGTGTCGTCGACACCGCCGTGGCTCGCGGCGTCGAGTTCGGTGACGTCGAGGTTGCCTCCACCGCCCGGGCCGAGCGACACGCACGACCGGCACGTTCCGCACGGAGTGGACGTGGGGCCGGTCTCGCAGTTGAGCGAGCGGGCGAGGATGCGCGCCGAGGACGTCTTGCCGCATCCACGAGGACCCGAGAACAGGTAGGCGTGGTTGATGCGGCCCGTGTCGAGCGCCGTGCTGAGGGGCACGGTGACGTGCTCCTGCCCCACCACCTCCGCGAAGGTCGCAGGTCGATACTTCCGGTACAGAGCCACGCGCCGAGCGTACCGGCGGCTCCCGACATGCACGGAGGTCGGTCCGTTGACATCTGTGGCCGAGACCACTGTTGCGTTAACGATATATCGAGATCTATCGTGACCGTATCGACATAGAAGGAGACGCACAGATGCGAACCCACGAACATCCCCGCGGCCGTCGCGGACACCACCCGCACGACGAACCCGGCTTCCGCCCGCACCGCGGTGGCGGCGGACGGGGACACGGCGGCCCGCGAGGAGGACGACGCGGCCGAGCACAGCGAGGCGACGTCCGCGCGGCCGTGCTGCGCCTGCTCGGCACCGAACCGATGCACGGCTACCAGCTCATGGAAGCGATCGCCGAACGGACAGGCGGCGCCTGGCGCCCCAGCCCCGGCGCGATCTACCCGACGATCTCCCAGCTCGAGGACGAAGGACTCGTCACCGTCGAGAAGGAGGGCGGACGCAAGCTCGTCTCACTGACGGATGCGGGCCGCACGTACATCGACGATCCGGAAAACGAGCTCCTCGACCCCTTCGCCGCTCACGATCCCGATTCCGACGCCCCCGACCTGCGACTCGCACTGCGCGAACTGCAGGTCGCGACGCGGTCGGTCGCGATGGGCGGTTCCGACGCCGAGGTCGCCGCGGCACACGCGGTCCTCACCGGAGCCAAGAAGTCGCTGTACCGGATCCTCGCCGGCGACATCGACACGTCCGATCAGGAGTGAAGGCTCAGCCGCGGGCGAAGAGGCGGATGCGCTGCTCGCGGCTGCGCTCGAGATGAGCACGCATGTGTTCGCGGGCCGCGGACTCGTTCCGCGCCCGCAAGGCGTCGAGGATCTGCGCGTGCTCCCGGTTGAGCAGATCGGGCTCGCCGTAGTTGGACGGCGGCCCGGAGTCGTAGATCCGCAGCTGGGTGGTCAGACGCACGAGCAATGTCGTGATCGTCGTGTTGTGCGCGGCCTGCCACAGCGCCTCGTGGAACCGGAAGTTCCCGATGCGCACCGCGCCGTCGTCGGTGGCTGAGCAGCACGAATCGTGCAGTCGCTCGAGCCGGGCCATGTCGAGATCGGTGTGCCGGATCGCCGCGGCGCCGGCCGCCTCGGATTCGAGCGCGACGCGCGCCGCATAGATCTCGATGACGTCCTCGGGGGTGCCCGAACGCCCCCGGAAGCCGCGACTGGCCCGTTCGAGCAGACCGTCGTGCGCGAGCCAGTTGAGCGCCTCGCGGATGGGGGTGCGGGACGCCCCGTAGGTCTCGCTGAGCTGGGTCTCGTGCAGAGCGGCGCCGCGTGGGAACTTCCCCGCGAGGATGTCCGAGCGCAGGCGCAGGTACTGCTTGGAGGTCTGGTCGTCGCGCCCGGTGGGCGATTCGACGAGAAGAGAGCTCTCCAGCTCGGCCGTCGCGTCCTGCTCGGTCATCTACACCCTCCGTAGGCATGCCGTTTACGTGCGCCGATTATGCCACCGTGGACTTACGAATACTTGCGTATACGTTATTCGTCGTTTAGCGTCGCTCCTCGAACACGACGAGAGGACCCAACGCGTGACCGAGGCGGCTTTCCGGGACGAACAGGTGCTGATCAGCGCCGAAGAGCTCGCGAGCGACCCCGGCGCCCACACGGTCCTGCACGCCACGGTCACCTTTCCGAAGCCCCGTTTCGACGGCGACTACCGTCCGGAATCCGGCTACGCGACCTGGCGCGCCGCGCACATCCCGGGCTCCGTCCACGCCGACCTGCTCGGCGGATTCAGCGCCCCCGGCACCGACCTGCACTTCTCCCGCCCCGCCCCGGACGACCTCGCGGCCGCCCTGACCGAACTCGGCGTGACCCCCGACACCGACCTCGTGATCTACGACGACGGCGGCATGACCTGGGCGTCCCGGCTGTGGTGGATGCTGCGCAACATCGGTGTCTCCGCCCGCGTCCTCGACGGCGGCTTCGCCCGCTGGACCGCGCTCGACCTGCCCGTAGAAACCGGCGACGCCGCCGAGCGCACTGCCACCACATCCCGGACCGGGCTGCCCGACCACGGCCTGTGGCGCGATCGCGACGACGTGCTCGCCGTGGTGTCCGGTGACGCACCGGGCACCCTCGTCTGTGCGCTCGACGCCGAGCAGTTCGCAGGCACCGCCACCACTCGTTACGCGCGCCGCGGGCACATCGGCGGGAGCCGGAACCTGCCGGCCAAGAGCCTGCTCGCCGACGGCGTCCTGCGGAGCACCGATCGGATCGCCGAGCTGGCCGAGCAGGCCCTCGCCGATACCTCCCGGCCCCTGATCCTCTACTGCGGTGGCGGCGTCTCGGCCTGTCTGGTGGCGCTCGCACTGGTCCGGACGGGCCACGACGACATCGCCGTCTACGACGGATCCCTCGAGGAGTGGACCGCCGACCCCGCACTCCCCGTGCGGACACTCGGAGAAGGGAAGGGCGACGCATGATGCGATGTCCGCGATCCTGACCGGCTTCGTCCCCTCCCCTCCTCCCGACAGGATCTCCCGTGACCACGACCCCCACCGTCGATGATCTCGCCGTCACCCTCGACGCCCTGCGCGCGCAGACGCCGCTGGTGCACTCGCTGACCAACATCGTCTCGGCCAACTTCCTCACCAACGTACTGCTCGCCGCAGGCGCCAGTAACGCGCACATCGACAACGCCCACGAGGCAGGCGATTTCGCGCGCATCGCCGGTGGAGTGCTCGTCAACCTCGGCACGCCCTTCGACGAGACCTCGGTGGCCTTCACCCGCGCGGCCGAGGCCGCGCACGACGCCGGCACCCCGTGGGTCCTCGATCCCGTGGGCGTGGGCGGACTGGCGTGGCGCACCTCGCTCGCCGCCGACCTGCTGAAGTTCCGTCCCACCGCGATCCGCGGCAACGCCTCCGAGATCATCGCGCTGGCCGGTCTGGGCGGTGACACGCGCGGCGTCGACAGCGCCGACGAGGCCGCTGCTGCCGTGCCTGCCGCGCTCGCGCTGCTCGACCGCGCGGACGCCGTGTCGGCCTCCGGTCCCGTCGACTACCTCGTCGGCCGCGACCGCGACGGCGGGATCGTCGGATTGCGCATCGCCGGTGGCAGCGCCATGTTGCCGCGCGTGACCTCCACCGGATGCTCCCTCGGTGGACTCGTCGCGGCCTATCTCGCGGTCGCGGAGACCCCTCTCGTCGGCCTCGCGGCCGCCCACACGCACGTCGCCGTGGCGTCCGAGATCGCCGAGGAGAACTCCACCGGCCCCGGCTCCTTCGCCGTCGCCTACCTCGACGCCCTGTTCGCCGTGGACGCCGGCACGCTGCGCGCCCGCGCCCGCGTCGAACCGTTCGAACTCCCCTCGAAGGACACGAAGTAATGCCCATCAAGACCTTCTGGTATCTCACCCAGGCCGACGGCGACTACCCCTGGAGTCCCGGCGGGTTGTACCCGGTGGACGGGCAGCGGCAGATCGAACTCGCGAAGACCATCGACGACGGCGGCTTCGAAGGTGCGCTCGTCGCGACCTGGCCGAACGACCCCTTCATCTCGGCGACCTGGGCTGCGGCGCACACCAGCCGGATGAAGTTCCTCGTCGCGATCTACGCGAACATGACGCCCGCGCGACTGCTCGCCGAGAAGGCCCTGACCTTCGACGCGTTCAGCGGCGGTCGCCTGATGATCAACTCGGTCAACGGCCGGGAGAACATCCTCACCAAGTACGACATGAACGTCGAGCACGACCGTCGGTACGAGCTCGGTGAGAAGTACTGGGCGGAGTTCCGGCGCATCTATGCCGAGGGCACCGCGTCGAACTTCCCCAACACCCCGCTGCGCATCGATGCTCCTGCGGACCACTCGGTCCCGCTGTGGGGAACGGGCGCCTCCCCCGCCGGTCTGCAGAACGCCGGCAAGGTGCTCGACGCCTACCTGATCATGCTGCGCGAGACCTCGTTCGTCACGGAGAAGTTCACCGCTGCACGCGAATCCGCTGCAACGGAGGGGCGCGAGTACACCGATTTCGGCGCTCTGTCCGGCGTCATCGTGCGTCCGAATCGGGACGAGGCACTCGAACGGTTCCGGTCGCTGTTCGAGAAGGCCGGCATCGAGCAGATCCAGGACGTGCTCGACCGGGCGGTGCGCCGCCGCACGCACGGCAAGCAGGATCTGAAGACCTTCACCGCGCGCGACGCGCAGCGGCAGGGCTGGGTCGACACCATCAACGCCGGCAAGCTGCCCGAACCCGAGGACCTGTATCTCGGCGACGGCCTCTACGCGGGCATCACCGCGTGGTCACCGCTGGACATCTTCGCCACGGGATCGTCGGCCGTCTACTACGTCGGCGACCCGGACGAGATCACCGGCCACGTGCGCACCCTGCGCGACGCGACCGGACCGACCTCCCTCATCCTCGCCGGATGGCCGCTCATCGACGAGGCGAAAAACGTTGCTGAACACCTGATTCCACGTTTCGAGAAGCTCTGACGGTAACGCGGGCGGGATCGGTCAGGGGGTGTCGACGAGACGGAACCCCGAGCCGATCCCGTCGCGCGCGTCGATCTCGGCGAGGATCCGGTCGGCCCGCTGGTAGGCGGCGAACCTCGTGTCGGGAACCTGCCGGTCGTCGGAGACCGCGGTCTGCGGGAACCGGTAACCCACCGACAGTCCCATCCATTCGCCCGTCTCGGTACGCACGAGCGGCCCGCCGGAATCGCCCGGTCGCATGAGCAGCGGCGAGGACATCAGGTTCCCGTCCACCCGCACATCGCCGGTCGCGCAGGCCACCGACGTGCTCCGCCCTGCCGCGCAATGTGTTCCGGCCGGCAGCTCGCCTTCGCCGAACGCCGCGACCGATTCGAGCACGACTCGCTCTCCCCGGTCGTTGGGCACCGACGTGTTCGATCCCCGCACGCGGGTCTCGTCGAGCAGGACCACCGCGTAGTCGGCAATCTCGTCGGTGGGGAATCCCAGCTGATCGACCGAACCCGTACTCGCGACGTCCGTTTCGGTTCCGATCGGCCCTCGGTGCTGCTCCTCGACCTTCCAGACGGGCGACGATCCCGTCTGGTAGCAGTGCCCCGCCGTGATCGCGACGAGCCGACCCGCGTCGTCGTGCCCGACCGCCGCCACCGAACACCAACCCGGTGTCGGCTCCGCGGAGAACACGATCCCGTCGCCGGGCCGGAGGACGACCCGGTCGTCTCCCCCGCCGGCCGAGGCCACGCCCACGGTTCCCCCGGCGAAGGCGACGGCGGCGCCGCACACCGCTGCGACGCGTCTCATGACTTCTTCGCTACCTTCATCGACTTCTTGAACTCGCGCACCTCGCGCAGCGACTGCTCGTCGACGACGTCGGCGATCGACCGGCGCGCATCCTCGTGCCCATAGTCGCCGGCGGCCTCGCGCCATCCCTCGGGCCGCACACCCATCTGCTTGCCGAGCAGCGCCAGGAAGATACGTGCCTTCTGGTCGCCGTAGCCCGGCAGCTTCTTCAGCCGCCGCAGCACTTCCTTGCCGTCCGGGTCGCCGGACGTCCACAGTGCGGAGGCGTCGCCGTCGTAGTCCTCGACGATCGCCGCGCACAGCGCCTGGATCCGCTGTCCCATCGACTTGGGGAACCGGTGGACGGCCGGTTGCTGCGCGCACACCGCGATGAACTCGTCGGGGTCGGCCGACGCGATGCGGTACACGTCGAGACCGCCGAGACGGTCGGCGAGCTTCTTCGGTCCCGCGAACGCGACCTCCATCGCCACCTGCTGGTCGAGCAGCATGCCGATGAGAAGCGCCAGCGGGTTCTCGGCCAGCAGTGCGTCGGCGTCGGGATCTCCGACCAGGTTCAGCGTCGAGGACATGCAGACGATCATGCCCTGCGCGTCAGGGGCGGCGCCACACGACCACCGCGATCACGATGCCCAGGGTGAGCGCGATCGACGTGGTCAGAGCATGCAGCCAGTGCGGGAACAGCGTCGGTTGCGAGGTGTCCGGAACGGCGGCCAGGGCGGCGAACAACGCCACGACGGCGATGACCGACGCCGCCGCGGACCAGCCCTTGGCCAAGCGGGTATGCCTCGCACCGCGCAACTCGGCACTGCGCAGCAGGGCGTGCTCGACGATGTCCACGGCCTCGGACAGTTCCGCGTCGAGTTCGGCCAACTCGTCGGCGACCCGGCCGGCCATGAGTGCTCGCAGCTGGGTGGGTTGCGTCCACGAGTGGAACCGGTCGTCGTGGATCGATTCCTTGCGCAGCAGGGCCCGTTCCATCCGGCGCGCCTGCATGATCGCGATGTCGTCGAGGACCGTGGCCAGCCGCTCGCCGCCGAGCCCGTCGGGGGGGCGCAGATGCTCCATGGTCGTCCAGTAGTCGGCGGAGGCCCGGGCCCGCACCGCCACCCACGGGATGAGCCCGTAGATCATCTCGCGGGTGCCGTGCCCGACATAGTCGCTGCCGAGGGCGGTGGCCTCGAGGTCGAACAGAACCGCACCGGAGTCCTCCCGCACGGCGATGGTGGCTCCCGGCTGCACGGGCCGGTCCACCAGCGGAACCCGGTCCCACTTCCACAACACACCCCAGGACCGTGCCGCCGCGCGGGCCTCCGGTCCGATGCGCGGGCCGTCGACGAGCGAGCGGACGCGTTCGCCGCCGCTCGAGACCACTTCCACGACCATGCCCTCGGCGACCTCGCGATCGCCGACTCCCCGGTGGCGGTGGACGACGAGTTCGTGCAGGGGCTGATAGGTCGTCGGCGCACACAACCGCCTGTTCAGTCCGGGAAACACGTCGTTCAGGCAGGCGTCGGCGGTCAGTTCGAAGGGCGCGAGGAACTCGCCGAGCACCGGGCGCAGACCGGCGCCGTCGCGGTCCTGCAGCGGGTCGCTGCGCCAGTCGACGAGCGGCGACCCGTGGTCCGACAGCGATTCCAACGCCAGGACGAGACCGTGGCCGGGGACATCCCACAGCGACACGCACGTCGCGGGGTGTCCCACATACGGTCGGGTCGTGTCCGGCGCCTCACGCAGCGACCCCGTCGACGCACCGAACGAGATCTCCGGTCGTGTCGGGTCGACGACGTGCCGGAACGCGAGCAGGCACGGCGGACGCACACCGTGGTCCGTCTCGGGCTGCTCGGCGATGCGTGCCGGCAGGAAGGGCTCCACCTTCTCGACGGGTGGGACCCGCGGGGGCGTCTCGGGCGCCGCCTCGATGTCGAGCGCCAGTAGGAACACCTTCAGTACACCGAGACACCCCGTGACAGATCCGACGGCCGATACGCCGACTCCGGAATTCACGAGAGCGCGGTTTTCCATCACACTCACCACTTCCGAACCCGCCGCACGGTATGCGGCGACCCTGACCAGCGAGTATGTCAGGTCGGTAGGGGAAAGCAAGTCGCGGTGACGGCGGGCACCGAGAATGCCCCGACCAGGACCGATCCGAGTTGTCCACCGCCCGTCCACGTGTTGTGCACAACTTTATCCACAGGCTGGGAACAAACTCACACCCGGAGTGCAGATTCTTGTCGGCGGAGGTACGCAACAAAGAATCGAGGCTCGCAACGCCGGCAGTGACTGCCGATGTTGCGAGCCTCGTCCTCGCGTTGCGTACCTACCCACGCACTACTTGTCGGCGAGCGCCTTCTCCGCTGCGGCCAGCAGCACGCAGGTCGCGACACCGTCCATGGCCTTCTCGAGCTCACCGAGCGAAGGGAAGCTCGGTGCGAGGCGGATGTTCTTGTCCTCGGGGTCCTTCTTGTACGGGAACGCCGAACCGGCACCCGTCAGCGCGATCCCCGCCTCCTTCGCCAGGGCGATGACGCGGGCCGCCGTGCCCTCGACGACATCGAGGCTGATGAAGTAGCCGCCCTCGGGCTCGGTCCACGACGCGACCTTCGACGTGCCGAGACGCTCCTCGAGGATGCGGCGCACGAGCGCGAACTTCGGCGCGAGGATCTCGCGGTGCGTGGCCATGTGGGCACGCACACCGTCGGCGTCGCGGAAGAAGCGCAGGTGACGCAGCTGGTTGACCTTGTCGGGACCGATGGTCTTGATGCCCAGGTACTTCTGGTACCAGGTGAGGTTCTCGGTGGAGCTGCCGAAGAAGCTCACGCCCGAACCGGCGAAGGTGATCTTCGAGGTGGACGCCAGCGCGAACACGCGGTTCGGGTGACCGGCCTGCGCGGCCAGACCGAGGATGTCGATCGCGGGCGCGAGGTGCTCGGTGAGCGGGTGCACCGCGTAGGCATTGTCCCAGAAGATGCGGAAGTCGGGAGCGGCCGTCGGTATCGACACCAACTCGCGGGCGACCTCCTCGGAGTACACCGCGCCGGTGGGGTTCGAGTAGGTCGGCACAGCCCACATGCCCTTGATCTGCGGGTCGTTCGCGACGAGATCGGCGATGAACCGCACGTCGGGGCCGTCCTCGCGCAGCGGCACGGGGATCATCTCGATGCCGAGCGACTCGGTGATCGCGAAGTGCCGGTCGTAGCCGGGCGCCGGGCACAGGAACTTGACGACCGACTCCTGCGACCACGGGCGCGGCGAGTCGACGGTGCCGTGCAGCAACGACCAGACGACGAGATCGTGCATGATCTCGAGGCTCGCGTTATTTCCTGCGACGAGGTTCTCGACCGGGATGTTCAGCAGCTCGGCGAAGATCGCGCGCAGCTCGGGCAGGCCGGTGAGGCCGCCGTAGTTGCGGGTGTCGGTGCCGCTGCCGTCGCGGAAGTCGTCGGCACCCGGCAGCGACAGCAACTCCGCGGAGAGGTCGAGCTGCTCGGGCGAGGGCTTGCCGCGGGTCAGGTCCAGCGTCAGCTTCTCCGACTTCAACCGTTCGTAGTTGGCGGACTGGCGCTCGTGCTCTGCAACGAGTTCCTCATGGCTCATCAACCCGTACTGGGTCTGCGTAGGCATGCGGAGGGACCTTTCACCGTGCACGGTGACACGGGCATCGGCGGAAATTAAGAGGACCCCGCGCACCCGGCAGAGCCCGTTGACCCTTGCTGCCTTCCGGCCCTGGGGGAGTTCACAGGATGCGCGCCGCGCGGGATCCATCGGCAAGTGTAGAGGAACGAGCGCCTCGGCGGCGAACCCGCCCCCGCAGCACCCCTGGAATCAGGGTGCGACGTGCCCGTTTGGCAAGTTGGGGTCTCCATTCGGTATGCTTCCCCACGGAGGATTCGCCTAGTGGCCTATGGCGCTCGCCTGGAACGCGGGTTGGGTTAACGCCCTCAGGGGTTCAAATCCCCTATCCTCCGCCACGGAACCCCGTGGGGCGCACAGCGTCCCACGGGGTTTCTGCTTTTCCGGTCCCCCTGTTCGCGTACCGGGCCGATCTCGGGCACGATGCGTCTCGTGACCGCGGACGACAATTTCCCGCTCGGCGGCGACGCCGACCACGAGCAGGCTTCGGTCTGGGTGGAGATGCTGGACCGGGAGATCGACGAGGTGTCCGCAGCCATCGAGAAGACCGAACAGAAGGCCCTCGCCGAACACCGGGTGGGGGCCGTGGACCGGGCGCGCCGGTTCGACGCCGAGGTCGAGCGGCTGGGCGCCCAGCTCCGCGAGCTGCACCGCATGCGCCGCAATCTCACCCACCGCTTCAGCTGACCGAGAGATCACGGCGGTGTGTGCTACTCGCAGGCGACGCCGTCCCCGTCACCGTCCATCTTCGGCCGGTAGCCGGGCTCTCCCACATACAGCGGTGCGGCTCCCGCGGCCCGGGCCGCCGCGCAGTTCTTGTAATACACCTCCGCCGGAGCAGGGGCCGGCTCGGCGGGGGCGGGCGCAGGGACAGGGGCAGGAGCCGGCGAGGGTGCCGGCGCAGGTGCGGGCGCCTGGCGCGTCGTCGTGGTGGGCGCGGGTGCAGCTGCGGGAGCCCCACCTCCGCATTCGGTGAGGACCCGCGCCATCGCGTCGTGCTCGGCCTGCGTCACCCACAGGCCGTAGATCGCCTTGACCTCGATCTGCCGCGCGACATACGTGCAGCGGTACGCGCGGTTCGGCGGCAGCCAGGTGGCGGCGTCGCCGTCGCTCTTCTGCTGGTTGGTCGGCCCGTCCACGGCCTGGAGGTTGCGCGGGTCGTTGGCGAAATCGGCCCGGGTGCCCGCGTCGAGTTGCTGCGCGCCCTTCTGCCACGCGTCCGACAACGCGACGACGTGGTCGATCTGCACCGCGGTCGAGGTGTCCTGCCCGCGGGTGAACGCGATCGTCGTACCGGTGTACAAGTCGTTCAGGGTTCCCGACGCGACGACGCAGTCGCGGGTACCGGGCCGGTAGACGATATCGACGAGGTCGCGTCGCAGGATGTCGTTGCGGGTGTCGCAGCCGTTGCCCCCGAACTCCACCGACACGTCGTCGCTCCACGCCTGGCCGAACAGGTCGCGGCTGTACCCGGTCTTGGGCGCGCGCCCCTTGATCGGCAGGGTCGCCAGCCGGGCCAGGGCCTCCGACGAATCCGCCGACGCTGCCGGGTTCGGTGCGGTCGTCGAGGTGGAGCGCGTCGTGGTGGGGGACGGTGTCGTCGTGGGGGTTTCGGAGCTCGGCACCGGGGACTGTTCGGAAGTCGCCGCCGGAGCGACGGAAGTGTCCTCGGTGGTCGAATCACAACCGGTGAGGGTCAGACCCGCGACCGTCGCGACGACGAGCAGGGACAGCCGGGACGACAAGCGGGGCAAGGACATCGAGGGAACTCCTGAGAACGACGGCGCCGGACGGCTCCCCTTGTCCATCGCGCCCACGACGCCCGGTCGTTACACCACGTAAGCATCCGGGAGCCGACGTGGTCGGCATCCCGGAGGGAACGGTTCCTACTATCGTCTGGTGGTCGGTTACGGCAGGCAGTTGCAGGGACTCGCGATCGCGCTGTCCTCTCTCGCAGGGTTCATCGATGCCCTCGGGTTCATCACCCTGGGCGGTGTGTTCGTGTCGTTCATGAGCGGCAACTCCACGCGCTTCGCGGTCGGCACGGCCGACGGTGCGTGGCAGACGGTGGCGCTCATCGGCGGTGTGCTCGCGCTGTTTGTGCTCGGAGTGATTCTCGGCAGCGTAGTGGCGGAACTGACCGACCGAGACCGGCGGACCCGCAAGATCGCGGTCCTCGCAACCGTGACGGTGTTGCTGACGGTCGCCGCCGCGGCCGTCCTGGTGGACTGGACGCCGGTCGCCGTGATCGCGATGACCTTGGCCATGGGAACGGAGAACTCGGTGTTCCGGCGGCTCGGGGAGACGACCGTCGCCCTGACCTACATGACGGGTGCGCTGGTCAAGATCGGGCAGCGGATCGCGGCGGCGTTCTTCGGTGGTCCGCGCTGGAGCTGGCTGCCCTATCTGGGCCTGTGGGGCGGCCTGGTGACGGGCGCCGTTCTCGGCGCGCTCGCCCACCGGGTGCTGGGGCTGCACGCCCTGTGGATCGCAGCGGCGTTCGCAGCCGCGCTCACGGTGTCGGTCCGTTTCCTCTCAGATCGCGAGCTCACCGACGGGGTGTGATTCCCGCCTCCCCGTACGTTCGTATGGTGGAGAGCTCGGCTACGGTGCTCCCCATGCGCACGCGCCCCTACATCACCACCAGCCCCACCAGGCTTGCTGCGGCCCTGCTCGACGTGGCCGCACGCAACGGTCTCGACGCGGCGAGTGTGCGGGAGGTGGCCAACGAGGCAGGGGTCTCGATCGGGGCGGTGCAGCACCATTTCCCAACCAAGGACGAGATGCTCGCGTACTCGTTCCGCACGCTCTCGGACCGGGTGCTGAACCGGCTGACGAACGTCGATCCCGACATCGATCCGGCGCGCACCCTGTTCTCCGCGCTCAGCCAGCTGCTCCCCCTCGACGAGGAACGTGGCAGCGAGGTGCACGTGATGTCGGCGTTCGCCGTGCGGGCGGTCACCTCCCCCACGCTGAGCGCCATCCGCACCGCCACCCTGTTCACGATCCGCACGGGCATAGCGCGCGTATTGATCCGCGCCGGTACACCCGACCCGGAGACCCGGGCCGCTCTGCTGCTCTCGGCCGCGAACGGGCTCGCACTCGACGCGGCGGCGAGCCCCGAGCTCTACCCGCGCGAGTATCTGACCCACGCTCTGCACGCCCAGGTCCAGCTCGTCCTCGACGGCGCCGACGCGCACTGACCCGCGCCCCGGAATCCGGGACGCGGGTCGGTGATTGCAGTCGGACCGTCCTGTCAGTGGGCCGACCAGCCGCCGTCCATCGTGTACGACGCGCCGGTGACCATCCCGGCTTCGTCGGAGGCCAGCCACGACACGAGCGAGGCCACCTCCTCCGGCTCGACCAGCCGGGTCACCGCCTGATCGGTGAGCAACACATCCGAGAGCACGCGATCCTCCGGGATGTCGTGCGCGCGGGCCTGTTCCGAGATCTGCTTCTCCACCAGCGGGGTGCGGACGTAACCCGGATTGACGCAGTTGCTCGTCACGCCACGGGGACCGCCTTCGAGCGCGACGACCTTGGAGAACCCCTCGAGGCCGTGCTTGGCGGTGACGTACCCGGCCTTGAACGCCGACGCCCGCAGCCCATGGACCGACGAGATGTTCACGATCCGGCCGAAGCCCCGCTCGTACATGCCGGGCAGCGCGGCCTTCACGAGCAGGAAGGGCGCCTCGACCATGAGCGTCTGGATGCGGCGGAAGTCGGCGAGGGCGAAGTCCTCCACCGGCCGCACCACCTGGATGCCGGCGTTGTTGACGAGGATGTCGACGTCGAGGCGGAGACCGTCGAGGCCGTCGGTGTCGAGCAGGTCGACACCCCACGCCTCTCCCCCGATCTCGTGGGCGAGCGTCTTCGCGGCGACCTCGTCGACGTCGGCGACGGTCACGCGGACTCCCTGCCGGGCGAGGGCGCGGGCGCAGGCCGCCCCGATCCCGCCGACACCACCGGTCACGAGTGCGGTGCGGGCCCTCATGCCGAGATCCTGGCGTTCTCGGCGGCCTTCTTCTGGGCGACCGTTTCCGCGTCCGCGGCGTCGATGTCGCGCAGCGAGATGCCCTTCGTCTCCCGGGCCACGATCACCGCGACGATCGTGATCAGCGACGAGCCGAGCAGATAGAAGGAGATCGGGACCGACGACTCGAAGCGGCTGAGCAGACTCGCGGCGATGATCGGGGCGAGCGACCCTGCGACGATCGAGGTGACCTGGTAGCCGAGGGAGACGCCCGAGTAGCGCATGCGGGTCGGGAACATCTCCGCCATGATCGCCGGCTGCCCCGCATACATGAACGAGTGGAAGACGAGTCCGATGACGATCGCCGAGATGATCCACGCACTGTTGCCGGTGTCCATCATCGGGAAGGCGAGGAAGCCCCAGGCACCGGCGGTGACGGCACCGATCATGTAGACGGGACGGCGTCCCAGCGTGTCCGACAGTCGTCCGACCATCGGGATGATCACGAAGTGCACGGCGTGCGCGGCGAGCATCCACCACAGGATGTGGCTGGTGTCGGCACCGACGACGATCTTCAGATAGGTGATCGAGAAGGTGACGACGAGGTAGTACATGACGTTCTCGGCGAACCGCAGGCCCATGGCCGTGAACACGCCGCGCGGGTAGCGCTCGAGCACCTCGAAGACGTTGAACGACGTCTCCTTCAGCTTGTCGGCCTCCTGCTGCGCCTCGAGGAAGATCGGGGCGTCGGTGACCTTGGTGCGGATGTAGTAGCCGATCAGCACGATGACGGCCGAGAGCCAGAACGCGACTCGCCAGCCCCACGACAGGAAGGCCGATTCGGGCAACGTGGTGGTGAGGACGAGCAGGACGATCGTCGCGAGGAGATTGCCCATCGGCACACCGGCCTGCGGCCACGACGACCAGAATCCGCGCGAGCGATTGGGGCTGTGTTCGGCGACCAGCAGTACCGCGCCGCCCCACTCGCCGCCGACCGCGAAGCCCTGGATGAACCGGAGCGTCACGAGCAGTGCCGGCGCCCAGTACCCGATGGCACCGAAGGTCGGCAGGCAGCCCATCAGGAAGGTCGCGACGCCGACCATGATGATGCTGGTCTGCAGCAGCTGCTTGCGTCCGAACCGGTCACCGAAGTGGCCGAAGACGATCCCACCGAGCGGCCGGGCGACGAAGCCCACGGCGTAGGTGACGAACGCCGCGATGATCGCGTCGAGTTCGTTGCCGCCGTCGGGGAAGAAGACTTTGGCGAAGACGAGGGTCGCGGCGGTGCCGTAGAGGAAGAACTCGTACCACTCGACGACGGTGCCCGCCATGGACGCACCGACGACCCTGCGCAATGCCGACGGTGAACTCTCCGGTCCATCCGTTCGTGCCTGTTCGACGCTCATGCCTGCACCCTCCCGGGACGCTGTGTGACGGGGAACACTTCCAAACACATATGCCGAGTATCGGTACGCACATTTGCATCCACAATGACGCGATTCGCAGATGCGATCTGCAAAACTGCACACATGAGCGTGCCCTCGGCCGATGACCTCCTCGTCCTGCTCGCCGTCGGGCGCAGTGGCAGGGTCACCAGCGCCGCCGACGACCTGGGCGTCAACCACACCACGATCTCCCGGCGGATCGCTGCGCTCGAGCGCAGCCTCGGCGGTCGCGTGCTCACGCGGTCGGCGGCGGGATGGGAACTGACCGACCGCGGTCGCGAGGCGCTCGAGGCCGCCGAACGCATCGAGGCCGCGGTCGGAAGTCTGCGGAACCCCCGGGGTGAGCGCCGCCTCGAGGGCGTCGTGCGTATCTCCGCCACCGACGGCTTCAGCGCCTACATCGCCGCCCCGGCCGGCGCGCTCGTGCGGCAACGCCATCCGGGTATCTCCGTCGAGATCGTCGCGACCACCCGTCGCGCCTCACAGCAGCGGTCCGGCATGGACATCGAGGTGGTCGTGGGACGCCCGCAGGTGCATCGGGCCGAAGCGCACCGTCTCGCCGACTACAACCTGGGCCTGTATGCCTCGCGCGATTATCTCGCCACGCACGGCTCCCCGTCGTCGGTCCGCGACCTGCGTGAGCACACCCTCGTGTACTTCATCGATTCGATGCTGCAGGTCGACGATCTCGACGTCGCGCGGCGCATCGCCCCCGACATGCAGGATTCGATCAGCTCGACGAACGTGTTCGTGCACGTCGAAGCGACCCGCGCCGCCGGAGGACTCGGTCTGCTGCCGTGCTTCATGGCCGATCGGCACCCCGATCTCGTCCGGGTCCTGCCCGGCGAGGTCGAGGCGCGTCTGGCCTACTGGCTCCTCGCACGCTCGGAGACGCTGCGGCAGCCGGAGGTCGCGGCCGCGGTCGCGGCGATCCGGGAGGTCGTGCACGCCCAGCGAGCGGTACTCCTGGGGGTCGCTCGATAGAGTGCACGGGTGTCACTTTCGGACGAGGACGAAGCAGGAGCGGGTCGCTTCGCACCGAGTCCCTCCGGCGACCTGCACTTGGGCAATCTGCGCACCGCCGTCCTGGCGTGGTTGTTCGCGCGGTCGACCAACCGTCGGTTCCTGGTCCGCGTCGAGGATCTCGACCGGGTGCGTCCCGGCGCGGAGCAACGCCAGCTCGCGGATCTCGCGGCGATCGGTCTCGACTGGGACGGCCGGGTGGTCCACCAGTCCCGCCGCCGGCGCCTGTACGACGAGGCGATCGCGCGGCTCGAGCAGGCCGGTCTGACCTACGAGTGCTACTGCACCCGACGCGAGATCCTCGAGGCCACCTCCGCACCCCACGCCCCTGCGGGCGCCTATCCGGGCACCTGCCGCAACCTCACCGACGAGCAGCGGGCCGAGCGCCGGGCCTCCGGCCGCGCCCCGGCGATCCGGTTGCGGGCGACCGAGGAGTGGTTCACCGTCCACGACCTGCTGCACGGAGATTTCACGGGCATCGTCGACGATCTCGTGTTGCGCCGCAACGACGGAACCCCCGCGTACAACCTCGCAGTGGTGGTGGACGACGCCGACCAGGGCATCGATCAGGTGGTACGCGGAGACGACCTGCTCACTTCCGCGCCCCGGCAGGCCTGTCTCGCACACCTTCTCGGACTGTCGGAACCCGTCTACGCGCACGTGCCGCTCGCGCTCGGCAAGGAGGGTAAGCGACTGGCCAAACGGGACGGCGCGGTGACACTGGCCGATCAGCTCGCGCTCGGTCACACGGCCGCCGACGTGCTGGGCACGATCGCCGTGTCGCTGCGACTCGCCGACCCCGGCGAGCCCGTGTCGCCGGAACTGTTGCTGGACCGCTGGAATCCCGTGAGACTCCCCCGCGATCCGTGGGTGTTCACCCCGTCGGAGGAAGGCATCCGATAGGACACGATGCGGACATAGCGGATGCGGACCCGAGGTGATGTCCGTACTCTCTCGGAAGTGTCCGATCCCGGAGACGAGAGGCAGCCATGACCACCGGTGGTTACGACCCGAATCAGGATCCGAAGAACCCGGGTGGTTATCCGCCACCCGGAAGCTATCCGCCGCCCTCGGGCGGTGGCACTCCCCCGCCGGGTGGGAACTATCCGCCGCCCGGCAACTACCCCCCTCCGGGGAACTACCCCCCGCCCTCGGGTGGCAACTACCCGCCGCCGGGTGGGTCCTACCCGCCGCCGGGGAACTATCCGCCTCCCCCGTCGGGTGGTGACTACCCGCCCCCCCCGGGTGCGTACGGCGCCGGGAGCTTCGGTGGTCCGCCTCCGAATCAGCTGAATGTCGGCGACGCGATCTCCTACGGCTGGTCGAAGTTCAGCGGTAACGCCGGCGTGTGGATCGTCTTCATGCTCGCCGCGTTCGTCATCCAGGGCCTGATCAGCGGCATCTTCAACGGGTTCGACTTCACCGGTGAGGCGACGGACTTCACCTTCCTGAGCGCCATCGGCAGCATCGTCTCGGCGATCGTCGGATACCTGATCCAGGCCGCCTTCGTGCGCGGTGCGCTGGCCGAAACCGACGGGCAGCGCCCCGCTTTCGGGACGTTCCTCCAGATCGGCCCGATCGGTGCGGTCATCCTCGCAGGTCTGCTCGTGGGCATCGGCACGTCGATCGGTCTCGTGCTGTGCATCCTCCCGGGCCTGGTGTTCGCGTTCTTCGCGTGGTGGACGATGCAGTTCGTCATCGATCGCAATCAGGATGCCGTCACCGCGATCAAGTCGAGCTTCAATGCCGTCAAATCGAATGCGGGAACGCTGGTGTTGCTCGCCCTCGCACTGCTCGGCATCAATCTCCTCGGTGCCCTGTTGTGCCTGATCGGCCTGCTGGTCACCGTGCCGGTGTCGATCATCGCCGTCACGTACGCCTACCGGGTCACCACGGGTGGTCCCGTAGCGGCCTGACACAACCCCGGCGGGACCCTCCCGTCGCATCCGTAGGCATATCTACCGACGCGCCACGGCACGCTGTACCGTGGCGCGTTGCCATGCCGATCGCGACAAGGGAGACATAAGTGACCACTGGTGGCTATCCACCCCCTCAGCAGGATCCTCGGGCGACGGGCGGTCATCCCGGCGCCCCCTCGTACGGCGCCACCCCGCCCGATTACACCCAGCAGTTCCCGCAGTACGGCGCGCCCCAGAACGGTGGCCCCCAGTACGGCGCTCCTCAGTACGGAACCCCGCAGAACGGAACGCCCCAATTCGGTGCGCCCCAGTTCGGCGCTCCTCAGTACGGTGCACCCCCGTACGGGGCGCCGCAGGATGGTGGGTTCGGCGGCCCGGGATTCCCCGGCCCGGATCCGAATTTCGGTGCCGGCACCCGGGGGGAACTGCTCCCGCGTCTCGGCGCCCGCATCATCGACGGCCTCATCGTTGGTATCCCCATGGGGATCCTGAGCGCGATCATGATCCTCGCGAGCGGTGGAAGCGGTTTCGTGGACTTCTTCATGACGGTCGTCAGCGGTGTCGTCGCCTTCGGCTACTGGACGTACATGGAGTCCGCTCGGGGCGCGACGATCGGCAAGAAGCTCCTCGGCTTGTCGGTCGCCGGCCCTGCCGGTGGTAACCCCACCCTCGAGCAGGCCGCCAAGCGCAACGCCTTCGTCGCGCTGCAGATCCTCACCGGCGTCCCGCTGCTGGGCTTCCTCGCCGGTCTGCTGTCGCTCGCCGCATACATCGGTATCGCGGTCACCATCGAGCAGGACGGCAACAAGCAGGGTTTCCACGACAAGTTCGCCGGCGGCACCCGGGTACGTAAGTCCTGATCTCCCGTGCGCTCCGGGTCCCGTCCTCGTCAGGACGGGACCCGTTCGTCGCATATGGGGTGTTCGCGCACGTACAGACGGTCCGCAACTTCGTGATCACCCCGCGGAGATGCTTGGATGTCCGGGTGACCGAGCACGGATCGAACACCTCCCCCGCCCTCTTCGACCACGCCGCCTTCGCGCGCGTGGGACGCAGCCCGTACACGGGGATCGTCGTGCTGTTCACCGCGGTGCTGATGATCTCCAACATCTCCGCGACGAAGGGCATCGCGTTCTTCACCGGCTCCGAACTCACCGTCGGGCCGCTGCAGATCCTGCCGATCATCACCGACGGCGGGTTCTTCCTGTTCCCCCTCGCCTACATCCTCGGCGACGTGCTCAGCGAGGTGTACGGCTTCGCGGCCACCCGCCGCGCCGTCTTCTACGGCTTCGGGGCGGTCGCGCTGTCCGCGCTGTGCTTCTGGATCACGCAGCAGCTGCCCCCGGCCGACTTCTACGCCGGTCAGGAGTCCTTCGAGAACGTCCTCGGTGTGGTGCCCCGGATGTTGATCGCCGGGCTCGCCGGGTACGCGGTCGGGCAGTTGCTCAACTCGTACGTGCTCGTCCGCATCAAGGAACGCACCCGGGAGAAGCACCTGTGGGCGCGGCTGATCGGGTCGACCGTCGTCGGCGAGTTCGCCGACACCCTCATCTTCTGCTCGATCGCCGCAGGGGCCATCGGCATCACGACCTGGGCCGACTTCGTCAACTTCGTGATCGTCGGGTTCCTGTGGAAGACGCTGGTCGAGATCGTCGTGCTCCCGGTGACCTACCGCGTGATCGCGTACGTCAAGAAGCGCGAACCCTCCTACGCCTGACGACTCACGCCCTGACGACTCAGGCCCGACGCCGGCTCGCGTAGAACCGGCCGAGCGTCTCGGCCTTGAACTCGGCAAGCGTGCCGTTCTCCATGTTCGCCCGGATGTCGTCGACGAGGCGCACCGTGAACCGTTCGTTGTGGATCGTGCACAACGTCGAGGCGAGCATCTCCTTCGCCTTGAACAGATGGTGGATGTACGCGCGCGTGTAGTTCCGGCAGGTGTAGCAGTCGCAGTTCTCGTCGATCGGCGTGAAGTCGCGCCGGTGACGGCTGGTGTTGATGTTGAACCGGCCGTCGGGGTGGTAGATCGCGGCGTTGCGCGCGACCCGCGACGGATTGACGCAGTCGAAGGTGTCGACGCCGTGCTCGACCGCGACGAAGATGTCGTCGGGTTCGCTGATGCCCAACAGGTGTCGCGGCTTGTGCTCGGGCAGCTCCTCGGTGCACCACCGCACGATCGTGCCGAGATTGTGCTTCTCGAGCGCACCGCCGATGCCGTACCCGTCGAATCCGCGGCCGGTCTCGCCGACGATGGACTCGAGGCCCCGGCAGGCCTGTCGTCGCAGGTCCTCGTACTGCGCGCCCTGCACGACGCCGAACAACGCCTGGTAGGGGCGGCGAGCGCGTTCGGCGGTGAGCTTCTCGTGCTCGGCGATGCACCGCACCGCCCACGCCTGGGTCCGTTCGAGGGAGCGTTCCTGGTAGCCGCGGGTGTTCATGAGGGTCGTGAGCTCATCGAAGGCGAACATGATGTCGGCGCCGAGCTCGTGCTGGATACGCATCGACACCTCGGGGGTGAACCGGTGCCGCGACCCGTCGAGGTGCGATTTGAAGGTCCCCCCGTCGTCGTCGACGGGGGCGAGCCGCTCCTTGCCCTTGGCGATGACGTCGTCGTTCTGGACACCGACGGACTCCATCGCGATGACCTTCTTGAACCCGGCTCCGAGCGACATGACCTGGAAGCCGCCGCTGTCGGTGAAGGTCGGACCGGGCCAGTTCATGAACTTCCCGAGCCCGCCGGCCTCGTCGACGATGTCGGAGCCGGGCTGCAGGTAGAGGTGGTAGGCGTTGGCGAGCAGCGCCTGCGAGCCGAGCTCGGCCATCGTCTCGGGCAGCACCGCCTTGACGGTCGCCTTCGTGCCCACCGGGACGAAGGCCGGGGTGCGGATGTCTCCGTGCGGGGTGTGGATCGTGCCCGTGCGGCCGAGTCCGTTGTCGAGACGCGCTCCGACCGTGAAGAAGGGATCGGGCGGGGTCGGAATGCTGGAATCGGTCACTTCCGTATCCAATCACGTCGGGAAGGTGCGGCCTTCTCGCGGCGGCGGACGGAGATCGCGAACACGGCGACACCGGCGAGCGCCAGCAGCACACCGACCGCGGCGGGAGCGGTGTAGCCGAACCCGGCCGCGATCACGACCCCGCCGATCCACGCACCGAACGCGTTGGCCAGGTTGAACGCGGCGTGGTGCAGCGACGCCGCGAGCGTCTGGGCGTCCTCGGCGACGTCCATCAACCGCACCTGCAGGGCCGGGCCCACCGCGGCGCATCCGACACCCAGGCCGAAGACCATCACGAAGGCGGTCCACGGGTTGTGGGCTGCGGCGACGAACAGCGCGAGCAGCACCGCGAGCGAGGTGATCGACGCGTAGACGCCGGGGATAACACCGCGGTCGGCGACGCGACCACCGATGGCATTGCCGACGACCATGCCCACGCCGAAGAGCATCAGCGCGACCGGCACCAGCGATCTCGACACTCCGGCGACGTCGGTCAGCGTGGTGCTGATGTAGGTGTACACCGCGAACACACCACCGAAGCCGATGACGGCCACGGCGAGCGTGAGCCAGACGGTGCTGCTCTTCAACGCCCCGAGTTCGACCCGCACGCTGGTCGTCGGTATCGACAGTGTCGGCACCCAGGCGGCGAGAGCGACGACGGTGGCCACTCCGATCACCGCGACCAGCACGAACGCCGCGCGCCAGCCCAGCGCCATGCCGAGCCACGAGGCAGCGGGCACCCCGACGACGTTCGCCACCGACAGCCCCATCATCACCAGCGACACCGCCCGCGCGCGGCGACCGGGTCCGGCGAGGTGCGCCGCGACCAGTGCGGCGACCCCGAAGTACGCGCCGTGCGGCAGGCCGGCGACGAAGCGGGAGACGACGAGCAGACCGTAGCTCGGGGCCAGCACCGTGGCGGCGTTCCCGAGGGTGAATGCGACCATCAGCGCGACCAGCAGTGTCTTGCGCGGCACGCGGGCGGCGATCGTCGCGATGAGCGGGGCACCGACGACGACACCGGCCGCGTAGGCGGAGACGACGTGGCCCGCGGTGGGTTCGGAGACCCCGATGCTCGTCGCGATCTCGGGGAGCAACCCCATGGCGACGAACTCGGTGGTTCCGATCCCGAACCCACCGAGGGCGAGCGCCCACATCACGAGCGTGCGCGCGGGATGTCCGGAGTCGGTGTGGGCAGGATCGTCGAGTGGGCGGCCGGAAGCCGTGGTGGTCATCGGTGAGGAAACCTTCGATCTGTCGAGGGTCCCGGAGCCGGAGGTCGTGCGGGCCGGGACGCGGGCGCGCTGGGGGAGCGACGCGGGGGCAGCCTCCATTCTGGGGCAGTCCGGCCTCACACTTCTCCCCGCGGCGACGTGAGTTCCGCCATCTCCTGATCGTCAGGTGAGGAAGGTCGTATCCGCCCGCTCGGCCCTGCGCGCCTCGATCCTCCTGGCGACGAACTTGCCGATCTCGTCCACCCACAGCACGGACGAGCCGACGGCGACCGCGAGCAGCCACTGCTCGGAGGTGAGCGAGGTGGTGTCCATGAAGCCCTGCAGGGCGCCGAGTTGCACGACGCAGATCTGAAGGACGACGACGGCGCCGATCGCGATCCAGATGGTGTGGTTGGTGAACGTCTGCGCCGAGAACACCGATCCGAGATCCGAGCGCACGTTGAACAGGTTGAACACCTGGTAGAAGACGAATGTCGTGAACGCGAGGGTGGTGGCGAACAACGGGTCGGATGCACTGTCGGGGAACAGTTCCGGCCCGAAGTGCAGGACCGCGATCGTGCCCACCGTCATCACGATGCCGAGGCCGAGGATGCGCTGGACCCGGGAGCGTTCGAGCAGCGCCTCGTTCGCGGGCCGCGGTCGTCGCCGCATCGCGTCGGGGGCGGTCGGGTCGACACCGAGCGCGAGCGCCGGCGGTCCGTCCATGATGATGTTCACCCACAGGATCTGCAGTGCGCTGAAGGGCGCGCCACCCGCGAGGCCGAGCACACCGGCCGTCAGGAAGATCAGGACGAAGCCCCACGCCGTGGTGAGCTGGAACTTCACGAATTTGATGATGTTGTCGTAGATTCCGCGTCCCTCGGCCACGGCGGCGACGATGGTCGCGAAGTTGTCGTCGGTGAGGATCATGTCCGCGGCGCCCTTGGAGACGTCGGTTCCCGTGATGCCCATGGCCACACCGATGTCGGATTGTTCGAGCGCGGGAGCGTCGTTGACGCCGTCGCCCGTCATCGCGACGATCTGCCCGTCGGCCTGCAGCGCTTCGACGAACCTGATCTTGTGTTGGGGCGCCACGCGGGCGAGGACACCGAATTCCTTTGCCCTCCGGCGCAGTTCGTCGTCGGTGAGTTTGTCGAGATCCGCACCGGAGGCAGCCGACCCGCGGATTCCGAGTTCCTCGGCGATCGCGGAGGCCGTCACCAGATGGTCGCCGGTGATCATGTGCACCGAGATGCCCGCCTCGTGGGCGACGGCGATCGCATCCTCGGCTTCGGTCCGCGGCGGGGCGACGATGCCGACGATCGCGTGGATCGTCAGGTCGGCCACCTTCTCCTGCAGGGCATCGGTGTCGCCGCGGGGAACGGCGTCGAGGTCGCGCCCGGCGATCATGAGAGTTCGCAGACCTTCCGACGCGAGCGCCTCCACGGCCCGGTGGATCCTCGCGCGACCGTCGTCGTCGAGTGGAATCGGACCGTCGGGACCGGCGATCGAGGTGGCACGGTCGAGGAGCACACCCGGTGCACCTTTCGCGAAACAGCGGTATCCGCCGTTCGGCAGGGTGTGGAAGGTGGCCATGTACTTGTAGTCCGAGTCGAACGGCACCTCCGCGATGCGGTTCAGCGCGGCCCGCGCACCCTCGACGTCGATGCCGCCCTTCTCGGCGAGCACCACGAGGGCACCCTCGGTGGGATCGCCGACCAGTATTCCGTTGCGCACGGTCGCGTCGTTGCACAGTCCCATCCCGAGCAGTGCGTCCGTGAAGTCCGGTGCGGGCAGGCCGTCGCCGACAAGGATCTTGCCGTCGGTTCCGTACCCGGTGCCGGTGACGCGGAAGGCACGACCCGCGACGAGCAGTCGCTGCACCGTCATCTCGTTGAGGGTGAGGGTGCCGGTCTTGTCGGTGCAGATGTGGGTGGTGCTGCCGAGTGTCTCGACCGCGGCGAGTCGTTTGACGATCGCGCCGCGGGCCGCGAGGCGTGAGGCTCCCATCGCCAGGGTGAAGGCGACGACGGCCGTGAGCCCTTCGGGGATCGTCGCGACCGCCAGCGACACCGCGGTGACGAGGAGATCCGACCAGGTCTGCCCCCGCAGCAGTCCGAGGACGAACACCAGCGCCACCGTCACGATCGCGATGATCGTCAGGGCCTGGGCGAGCTGGCCGATGCGTCGTTGCAGCGGCGTCTGTTCGACCCCTGCCGATCCGAGAAGGGTTGCGATGGCTCCCATCTCGGTGCGCATGCCCGTTCCGGTGACGATCATCGCGGCACGTCCGCGTGTGACCTCGGTGTTCATGAACAGCATGTCGGTGCGGTCGCCGAGCGGTGCGTCGGGATCGTCGACGACGTCGACCTGTTTGTCGACGGGCTGGGATTCGCCGGTGAGGGCGGCCTCGGCGACCTGCAGCCGGACGGCGGTGACGAGTCGGCCGTCGGCCGGGACGGTGTCGCCGGCCTCGAGGAGCACCACGTCTCCGGGGACGAGTTCGGCGCGCGGCACCTCCGTCCCGCGACCGTCGCGCAGCACCCGGCTGGTGGACACCGACATCTTCTTCAACGCAGCGAGGCTGCTCTCGGCCCGGGATTCCTGCACGTAGTTCAGCACGGTGTTGAGCGCGATCACCGCGAAGATGACGACGGGGGTCTCCCACTCACGGGAGACGGTGGCGCTGACCACCGCCGCGACGACCAGAACGAGGGTCATCCTGTCGGCCAGCAGCGACAGCACGCGTCGCCAGGTCGGCACCTTCTTCGCCTCGTCGAGCAGGTTCGGGCCGTACTCGCCGCGGCGTCGTTCGACCTCGTCCGCGCTCAGTCCTCGTTGCGGATCGACCTCGAACGCCTCGGCGACGTCGGTCGCGGCGCGGGTGTGCCAACTCGAGGTGGTCGCGGGAGCCTGTGCGGACATCGGCACTCCTCGTTCGGGCTGCTCTCGGCGGATCGGGCGAACACGGTCCTGACGGCCGGTTTCACCGTAACCGGCGGAGCGTTCCACTGCGCCGGAAGCCGGTTCGTGATGTGCTGGATACGGCAGCGGAACCGGAGGAGTGAACGCGATGCGCGACAACCCGAACACCGACGATCCTGTCGTCCCCCTCGACGAGGACCAGTGCTGGGACCTGCTCGCGACGGGCAAGGTGGGCCGCCTCGTCACCGTCGTCGGCGGACGACCGGAGATCTATCCCGTCAACTACGTCACCGACGATCGCACGGTGTACTTCCGCAGCGGTGAGGGCAGCAAGCTCTCCGAACTGGCGGTGCACCCGCAGGTGGCCTTCGAGGTGGACGAGATCCGCGAGGACTCCGCATGGAGCGTCGTGCTGCACGGACACGCCCGGATCCTCCGGAGCTTCGACGACGCGGCGCGGATCGACGCCCTCGGACTGTCGCCGTGGGTTCCCACCCCGAAGTACGACTACGTCGCGCTGACGGCCACCGACCTCACCGGGATGCAACTCACGCTCGTCAAGCGCTGACCGGTGGTGCCCTCTGCGCAGCAGCACCGCCTGTTGATGCGGTTCATGCTGCTGTCGGTGGCGACCGCGCTCGCGACGATGCTGCTGAAGGCATCGGCGGCGTGGATCACCGGATCCGTGGGTCTGTTGTCGGACGCACTCGAATCCGGGGTCAACCTCGTCGCGGCGCTCGTCGGTCTCGCGGCGCTACGTCTCGCCGCGAAGCCGGCCGATGCGAACCACGATTTCGGGCACGGGAAGGCCGAGTACCTCTCCGCCGCGGTCGAGGGCACCATGGTCTTCGCCGCCGCGACGGTGATCCTGTGGACCTCGGTCGAGCGCCTGATCTCACCGCAGCCGGTGACCGAGGTCGGACTCGGTCTCCTCCTGTCGGCCGGATCGTCGGCGCTCAATCTCGTGGTCGGTCTGCTGCTCATCCGGCAGGGTCGGGCACACCGGTCGATCACGCTGGTCGCCGACGGGAAACACCTGCTGACGGACGTGTGGACGTCGGCGGGCGTGCTCGTCGGCGTCGCGCTGGTCGCGCTGTCCGGGTGGGACGTGCTCGACCCGATCGTGGCGATCCTCGTCGCCCTGAACATCCTGCGGATCGGTTTCGGCCTCGTGCGGCAGGCGGTCGTCGGCATGCTCGACGCGGTTCTTCCCCCGGAGGACGTGACGGCGGTGAACGCCGTCCTCGACCGCTATCGGGAACCGGGGGTGGTGACGATCCTGCCGCCGCGCACCCGCGAGTCGGGACGTCAGCGCTTCGTCTACCTCGTCGTGCGGGTGCCGGGCGACTGGACGGTGCGGGCCGGGCACGACCTGCTCGACCGAATCGAGGCCGATCTCGCCGAGGCGCTGCCCGGTGTCGTGGTGTTCAGCCATCTCGAGCCCGACCGCGCCCCCACGGGACGCAGATGAGTGATCAGGACGAGGCGACGAGTCCGGCACCGAGGCCGAGCATCAGGACCGCGACGCCACCGTCGAGGATGCGCCACGAGGACGGCTTGGCGAACCAGGCGCGCAGATAGCGGGCCCCGTACCCGAGGGCGGCGAACCACACGACGCTCGCGGTGATCGCCCCGGCACCGAACCACCACCGGCCGGGGTTGCCGTAGTGGTTGGCCACCGAACCGAGCATGAGCACGGTGTCGAGATAGGTGTGCGGGTTGAGCCAGGTCAGCGCCAGACAGGTCAGCAGAGCCGCGCCGATGGTGACGGCACCGCCCGGGGCAGCGGACAGTGCCGACGGCTTCAGCGCGCGACGTGCCGCGAAGAGTCCGTAGCAGATGAGGAAAGCGGCACCCGCCCAACGGATCACGTCGATCGCGCCGGGAGCGCGGTCGAGGATCGTCGCGATCCCGGCGATGCCCGCGGTGATGAGCACGGCGTCGGAGATCACGCAGATCGCGATCACAGGCAGCACGAATCGTCGCGCGATCGCCATGCGCAGGACGAAGGCATTCTGCGCACCGATGGCGGCGATGAGGGACAGACCTGTGACGAATCCGGCGACGACGAGTGACATGGCATCGACGCTAGGAATCCTGTCGAGATAAGAACAGTTGATTTTGCTGTACCTGCATTAGAGTTTCTTAATGTGGATCTCGACTTCGCTCAACTTCGCACTTTTGCAACGGTATTGGACGAGGGCACTTTCGAGGGTGCGGCGGCTGTTCTTCGCGTCACACCGTCCGCGGTGAGCCAACGCATCAAGTCGCTCGAACAACACGTCGGTCAGGTACTGCTGCGACGGACCCGGCCCGTCAGCGCGACCGCGGCCGGCGAAGTGGTGATGCGGCTCGCCCGGCAGGTCGCGCGGCTGGAGCAAGACGCCTCCGAGGAACTCGGTCTCGGCGCCGACACCGGGAGTTACGCCACGATCCCGCTCGTCGTCAACGCCGACTCGATGTCCACCTGGATGCTGCGCGCCCTGGCCCGGATGCCCGTGCGCTACCGAGCCCTGTTCGAACTGCACCGCGAGGACGAGTTCCACTCCACGGATCTGTTGCGCGACGGAACCGCCATGGCAGCGGTCACCTCCGTCCCCGAACCCGTGCAGGGCTGCACGTCCGAGAAGCTCGGCGCCATGCGCTATCACGCGATGGCGAGCGTGGACTTCGCCGAACGCTGGTTCCCCGAGGGCATGACCCCCACCGAACTGCGGGAGGCCCCGATGCTCACCTTCGACCGCAAGGACGACATGCAGGATCGCTTCGTCCGCAAGCGGACCCGGCGGCGGCTGAATCCGCCGCGCAACTACGTTCCGGGCGCCCTCGAATTCGTCGAGGCCGCGCGGCTGGGGTTGGGCTGGGCCATGCTCCCCGACGCGATGGTCGCCGACACGACCGATCTCGTGAGCCTGGCCCCGGACGACCCGATCGCCGTGCCGCTGTACTGGCAGCGGTGGCGGCTGGACTCCCCCGTGCTCGACGCGCTGACCGATGCGGTCCGTCGCACCGCGCGCGAAGTGCTGCACTGACCTCCCGGAATCCGACCTTCCGAAAAGGGAGCGGCCTGACGCCCCACCTCGGTCAGCGGCATGCGCCAGACCTTGTCGTCTCACCGCGCCTGCATCGCGCCGATCGGGTCGACATACATCACCCGCGACGCCGCACCGAGCGCCGCCGCCGACCGCAGATCGTCATCGGCTTCCGAGAACCGCAGCGGCACATCGTTGTACGACGACTGCTGCCGGTAACCGTCGGACACGTCCTCGCGCTCCCGTCCATGTCGGGTGAACAGCTCACCACCGACGGTCACCACGTCGGGATTGACGACGTCGCGCACCAGCGCGACCGCACGGCCGAGGAGCACCGCCTGGTTCGGCGACGGGTCGGTGCCACCGGCACTCCCCGGTTCGAGTACAGCACAGAACGATTCGATGTCGTCGGCCGAGGACCGTGCGAGGCCGTCCACGAGCCACGCCATCGAGATCGATTCCTCCGCACACAGATACAGCCAGCTCTCGGGTCGTCGCCGGAAGGCGCTCTCGCACCGGCGGTATTCGACCTCCGCGACCGCCTCCACGTACGGAACGACCGTGTACGGCGTGGGCACGATCGCCCGGAACAACACGTCCACGGGCGCTTCGCACCAGCCCAGTCGCGGGTGGTCGAGCGCCCCTCGGTGCTCGTCGTACAGACCACCCACCGCGAGCCCTGCCCACAGCGGCTGCCTGCCTCGCTGGTGGGACTCGTGCACCCGCAGCGCCGCACCGATCGCGGCGAAGACGTCGAACACCGACGCCGGTGTCGCGAAGGTCGTCCGGTGCAGTTCCCGTCCGAGCAGGTCGCCGGAAACCACCCGGGTCTCCCGCTCCCCCAGATGGATACCGGCGAGGAAACCCCGTTCGGTGTCCACCTCCACCGGCACGTGCGGCCGTCCCACCCGTCCCCGCGGAGCGAGATCGGGGCGGTCGCGCAGCAACCCGTGCTCGAGCAACGACGTCACCGCCCGGTTGACCGTCGACGCCGACAGGCCCGTGAAATCGGCGAGCATCGTGCGCGTCGCCGGTCCCCCACGTCGCAGATGCTGCATGATCCGCCCCGCCGGTGTGGTCTCGTCGACCCGGAAGACCCCCGGTCGTCCAGATCGCACGGAGACCCCCGGTCGCGCAGAGCGCAGGAGATCGAGAGGTGACCGTACCGCTGTTGTCCGCACCTCCGTCATGGCCAGAAGTGTCCCGTCCCGCCCGCGAGGACGGAATGTTTTGTATCAGGCCGCGCCGAAGTCTCCCGCGTTCACTCCACGAGTGCCTTGAACTGCGCGTCGTACAGCCTCGCGTACGCACCGGCCGCCTCGAGCAGCCCCTCGTGGGTGCCCTGTTCGACGATCCGTCCGTCCTCCATCACCACGATGCGGTCGGCGTTCCGGATGGTCGACAGGCGGTGAGCGATGACGAAGCTGGTGCGGTCGTCGCGCAATCGCGCGGTGGCCTGCTGGACGAGCAGTTCGGTGCGGGTGTCGACCGAGCTCGTCGCCTCGTCGAGGATGAGGATCGACGGCTTGGACACGAACGCCCGCGCGATCGTGATGAGCTGACGCTCACCGGCGCTGAGGTTGCCGTCGTTCTCCTCGTCGATGATCGTGTCGTAGCCGTCGGGCAGGGCCCGCACGAAACGGTCGACGTAACTCATCCTGGCCGCGGACATGATCTGGTTCTCGGTGGCGTACGGATTGCCGTAGGCGATGTTCTCGCGGATGGTGCCGCCGAACAGCCAGGTGTCCTGCAGGACGATGCCGATGCGCGAGCGCAGTTCGTCGCGGGACATCGAACGGATGTCCACGCCGTCGACGAGGATCCGGCCCGCGTCGACCTCGTAGAAGCGCAGGATCAGGTTGATGAGGGTGGTCTTGCCGGCGCCCGTGGGTCCGACGATCGCGATCATCTGACCCGGTTCGGCCCGCAACGACAGGTTCTCGATGAGCGGCCGATCGGGGGTGTACGAGAAGGCGACGTTCTCGAACTCGACGAGTCCGTGCCGGCTCCACGGCATCGTCGGCGCCGCGACCTCCGGTTCCTCCTCCGGTTCGTCGAGCACCGCGAACACCCGCTCGGCCGACGCCGACGCCGACTGCAGGAGGTTGACCATCGCGCCGATCTGCGCGAGCGGCTGCACGAGCTGACGCGAGTACTGGATCATCGCCTGGATCTCACCGAGCGTCGCGGTGCCCGACGCGATCCGCAGACCACCGAGCACGGCGATGACGACATAGCCGACGTTGCCGAGGAAGGTCACGAACGGCATCACCAGTCCGGACACGAACTGCGCGCGGTAGGAGGCCTGGTACAGCGACTCGTTGGTGTCGGTGAAGCGTCGCTGCACCTCCGCGGTCCGGCTGTAGGCGGTGATGAGCTCGTGCCCGGTGAAGGCTTCCTCGATCTGCCCGTTGAGCTTGCCGGTCGTCTCCCACTGCGCGAGGAAGTGCTTGCGCGAGCGACGCGCGATCACTGCCGTCGCCACGACCGACGCCGGAACGGTCAGGATCGCGACGAGCGCGAGCATCGGCGAGATGAACAGCATCATCACCACGAGACCGAGCAGCGTCAGCACCGCGAGGACGAGCTGGGAGATGGACTCCTGCATGCCCGCCGCGACGTTGTCGATGTCGTTGGTGACGCGGCTGAGCAGGTCGCCGCGCGAATGCGTGTCGAAGTACCGCAGCGGCAACCGGTGGATCTTGCGTTCGATCCGCGACCGCATGTCGCGCACGACGCGCTGCACGATCTCGTTGAGGCCGTAGGCGGCGACCCAGATCAGACCGGACGAGAGCAGGTACAGCGCCAGGACGATGACGAGGATCCGGCCGAGGGCCGAGAAGTCGATGCCGAGTCCGGGCACCACGTCCATCCCCGAGACCATGTCGGCGAACTGGTCGCGGCCCTCGGCGCGCAGACCGGCGACGGCTTCTTCCTTGGTCTGTCCGGCGGGGAACTGCATGCCCACCACCCCGTCGAAGATGACGTCGGTGCCGCGGCCGAGCACGAAGGGCGCCACCGACATGCTCACGACGCCGAGGAAGGCGGAGAGCAGCACCGAGTAGACGGCGTAGCGGTGCGGGTGGAGCAGGCCGAGCACCCGGCGGACGGTGCGCAGACGCGACGGTGCCGCCGCTTCCGGAGTCGTCATATCGTGGCCATCCTCTGCGACTCGACGATCTCCGAGTACGTCCGGCACCGGCCGAGCAGACCGAGATGCGTCCCGGAATCGACCATGACGCCGTTGTCGAGGACGACGATGCGGTCGGCGTCCTGCACGGTGGAGACCCGCTGCGCGACGATGAGCACGCACGCGTCGCGCGTCTCGGGTTCGAGCGCCGCGCGCAGGCGGGCGTCGGTCGCCGGGTCGAGTGCGGAGAAGGCGTCGTCGAACAGGTAGATGGCGGGCCGGCGGACGAGGGCGCGAGCGATCGCGAGGCGCTGCCGCTGCCCGCCGGAGACCGTGGTGCCGCCCTGGGAGAGGACCGTGTTCAGTCCGTCCTCGGTCTTGTGGACGAAGTCGGCGGCCTGCGCGACCTCGAGGGCGTGCCACAGTTCGTCGTCGGTGGCGTCGGCGCGTCCGTACCGGAGGTTGTCGGCGATGGTGCCGGAGAACAGGTAGGCCTTTTGCGGCACGACGGCGATGCGCGAGCGCAGCACGTCGGTGTCGAGCGCCCGGACGTCGACACCCGCGACGAGCACCTGCCCGGCGGTGACGTCGATGAGCCGCGGCACGAGGCGCATCATGGTGCTCTTGCCCGATCCGGTGCCGCCGATGATCGCGGTGGTGGAACCGGGGTCGGCGCGGAACGACACCCCGCTGAGCACGGGAGCGTCGGCACCGGGATACGAGAAACCGGCATTGCGGAGTTCGAGGGTGACGCGGGTCGGGAGTTCGCGGACCGGTTCGGCGGGCGAAGACACCGTCGGTTCGGTGTCGAGCACGTCGAGGATGCGCTCGGCGCAGACCGCGGCGCGCGGAGCCATGATCGCGACGAACGACGTCATGAGCACGGCCATGAGGATCTGGGCGATGTAGGTGATCATCGCGGTGATGGAGCCGACCTGCATCGCACCGGAGTCGATACGGTGGGCGCCCACCCACAGGACGCCGACGGTGCTCACATTCGAGATCAGCAGCACCGCCGGGTACAGCACGGAGTTCACGCGGCCGACGCGCAAGGCGGTGGCGGTGAGGTCGTCGTTGGCGCCGTCGAAGCGGGCCTTCTCGGTTTCGTCGCGCACGAATGCCCTGATCACGCGGATGCCGGTGATCTGCTCGCGCAACACCCGATTCACAGAGTCGATGCGCTTCTGCATGACCCGGAAGCCGGGCAGCATGAGCGCGATGAGCGCGGCCATGGTGAAGATCAGCACCGGGACGGCGACGACCAGCACGAGCGAGGTGCCGGGGTCCTGGCGGATCGCCATGATGACGCCACCGATCCCCATGATCGGGGAGGTCACGACGATGGTGCAGGTCATCAGCACGAGCATCTGAACCTGCTGCACGTCGTTGGTGTTGCGGGTGATCAGCGACGGGGCACCGAACGTCCCGAACTCGCGCGCCGAGAACCGCCCCACATCCCGGACGAGCGCGAGCCGCACGTCGCGGCCGAAGCCCATCGCGGCGCGCGCCGCGAAGTAGACGGCACCGGTCGCGGCGCCGACCTCGACGGCGCTGATGACGAGCATCAGCAGACCGGTCCGGACGATGTAATCGATGTCCCCGGTCGCCACGCCGTTGTCGATGATGTCGGCGTTGAGACTCGGGAGCAGCAACATGCCCCCGGTCGCGACCAGCTGCAGGAGTACGACCCCCGCGAGGGCACCCCGATAGGGCGCCATGAAGCGGCGCAACAGCCGTAGCAACATGGGCATTACGCTACCTGCGACTCCCTGCAGCAATCTTCACGATCCATCCGGGCGGCCACGCACCGCGTCGGGTACGTGGCCGCCCGGGGGTTCGTCACACGCGTGCGGATTCCGGTGCGGGCTCGGTGGCACCGAGCTCGCGGGTGAGCTTCTCGCCCTCGACGTCGACGTTCGGAAGGATCCGGTGGAGCCACTTCGGCAGCCACCACGCCTTGTCACCGAGTAGCGCCATCACCGACGGGATGATGACCATGCGGACGATGAAGGCGTCGAAGAAGACCGCCGCGGCGAGTGCGAAACCGATCGACTTGATCAGCGAGTCCGGTTCGGCGATGAACGCCGCGAACACCGAGATCATGATGATCGCCGCTGCGCTCACCACGCGCGCGCCGTGTGCGAAGCCGCTGCGGACGGCCTCGAGTGCGCTCGCGCCGTGGACGTAGTCCTCACGCATACGCGTCACCAGGAACACTTGGTAGTCCATCGCAAGACCGAAGACGACGCCGATGAGGATGATCGGCATGAAGCTCACGATGGGCTGCGGGTTGGCGATCAGGCCGCCCCAGCCCTCCTGGAAGACCGCGACGGTGGCACCGAAGGTCGCCAGGACGCTGAGCAGGAAGCCGAGGGTTGCGGTGAGCGGCACCAGGATCGAGCGGAACACCAGCATCAGCAGGATGAAGGCGAGGCCGACGACGACCGCGAGGTACGGAGCCAGTGCGCTCTGGAGGCTGTCGGAGACGTCGCCCTCGAGCGCGGTCTGGCCGGTCACGCCGTAGGACAGGCCGAACTCCTCGTTCAGCTCGGTCTCGCCGTCGCGGATGCTCTGGACGAGGTCCATCGTCGCGGGATCGGTCGGGCCGCTGCGCGGAGTGACGAGGATCTGGGCGGTGTCTCCCGCCTCGTTCACCGCGACGATCTGGGCGTTGACGACCTCGTCGTTCTCGTACAGCTTGCCGACGACGGCACCGAACGCGACTGGGGCCTCCACGTCGGCGTTCTGGGTGTCGACGACGACGACCAGCGGGCCGTTGCGTCCGGGACCGAATCCCTCGTCGACCAGGTCGTAGGCCTTGCGGGCGCTGGTCGCCGGGTCGGCGGTGGCCTCCGACGGCAGGGCGAGGTTCAGTCCGGTGGCGGGCAGCGCGAGCGCACCGAGGAGGACCACACCGGCGATGAGCGGGATGGCCGGGCGTCGCGTGATCAGGCCGACGAACTTGGCGCCCGCCTTGGGGGTGTCGTCGTCGGAACCGCGCTTGTTCAGGAACGGGATGCGGCCGGCGAAGGCCTTCTCCCCGAACAGTCCGAGCACGGCGGGCAGCAGCGACACGGCGATGAGCACGGCCATGAGCACCGTGAACGCGGCAGCGTAACCCATGACCGACAGGAACGGGATGCCGACGACGCTCAGCGCCATGAGGGCGATGATGACCGTCAGGCCGGCGAAGACGACCGCGGAACCGGCGGTGCCCACGGCACGGCCGGCGGCCTCGGTGCGATCAGAGGTGATGGTGAGTTCGTGCCGGAAGCGCGAGACGATGAACAGCGAGTAGTCGATCGCCACGGCCAGACCGATCATGACCGCCAGCGTCGGGGTCATCGAGCTGAGGTCGGCGAAGCCGGAGGCGATGGTGATGCCGAGGCTGCCGATGCCGACGCCGACGAGTGCGGTGACCAGCGGAAGTCCGGCGGCGACGAGCGAGCCGAAGGTCAGGGTGAGCACGATCGCGGCGATGCCGATGCCGATGAGTTCGGCGGTGCCACCGGGCATGCCCATCTCGGCGGCAGCCGTACCGCTGACCTCGACGGTCAGGCCGGCGTCACGGCCGATCTCGGCGGCGTCGAAGATCTGGTCGCGCAGGGCCTGGTCGACGTCGGTGATCTCGCCCTCGAACGGGACGGTGACGAAGCCGACGGTGCGGTCGGCGCTCAGCGGCGACAGGGCCTGGGCGTCGGACAGCGCAGCCTCTTCGGAGGTGCCCTGCTGCGCGGCGACGGCCTTCATCTGCTCGACGAGACCGGCGTCGGCGAGGACCGGGTTGACCAGCGCGCCGGCCTGTTCCTCCGGCGAGGCGGTGGCGGGGTCGACCTTGGCGGGCGGCGAGACGCGGTCGATGCCGCGGACCGCGGCGAGGACCTCGTCGACGGCGGCCAGGTTCTCGGGGTCGTCGAGCGTCTGCCCGTCGGGCGCGGCGAAGACGTAACGCGCGCTGAGCCCGTTCATCGGATCTTCGGTCGACGGGAACCGCTCCGCCATGAGGTCCTGGGTCTTCTGCGCGGGGGTGCCCGGAAGCGTGAACGCGTCCGTGGTGGGCCCGGACAGGGTTGCTGCACCGACCCCGAAGAGCACGAGCAGCGCGATCCAGAAGGACAGCACTGCGCCCTTCCGTCGGTGGGCGAACTTGCCCAGCCGGTACAGGTAGGTCGCCACGGGGCACCCTTTCTATGTCGGAAGATCCTGGTGGGGTCGGATGGTCGGAACGGGCAGAGGTCCGGAATCAGGAGAATCCGCGTCGGAGCTGGTCGAACGCCTCGCGGATGAGCTCTTCGACCGACCGGTCCGTCGTCCCGGTCGCGTGTGTCTCCATGGCCGCGCGCACGGCGCCCATGGCGGCGTAGTTCAGCAGCGAGGGGTACAGGTCGGCATCGGGGTCGGTGCCGGTGCGTTCGGCGATGATCTCGACGAGCAACTGCGACGAACGCCGCTCGACCTCGATCTGCCGGGACAACAGCACGTTGCTCTCCTCGAGCAGGGTGATGCACGCGACGATCTCGCCGAACGGCCAGTCGGGGTTCTGCACGACGTCCAGGGCCACCGTGAGCAGCGAATCCATGATGTCCTCGTCGGCGGGACGATCGCGCAGCAGGTCGATCCACTCCTCGACCCGAGTCTCGAGATACGCGAGGACGGCGTCTTCCTTGCTCGCGAAGTAGTTGTGGAAGGTGCGGGTCGAGACACCCGCGCGCGCTGCGATCGCATCGGCCGTCACGGCGGCCAGACCGTGTTCACGAGCGAGTTCGGCCGCGGCGGTCGCGAGAGCCGCACGAGTGGCCGCCTTCTTGCGGTCGCGCAGGCCGGGAGTGATGGTCACTCCATCCAGGTTACTGATTTTGCAGAGTTCTGTAAGTTTGCAGAGTCATGCAAATTTATGACATCACCCACAGGCGTTCCCGGCCTATCGCGGGCTTCACACCCGGCGACGCTCCCAGGCGCCCGGATCCTTCGTAAGATCCTCTACGAAACCGGGGAGGTCTCCCGTGACGACATCCGCGAGCGATACCTCTTCGAGCACGGCGCGCAGGTTCACACGCACCGCGATCCACACGTCCTGCAGCCGTTCGGCCGCCCCGCTGTAGACGACGTCCTCGGGCCGCTCGCCACGCACCGACGCCAGCGGGCCCTCGACCGTGCGGATGATGTCGGCAATGGAGATCTCGGTCGCGGGTCGCGGGAGCCAGTAACCGCCCTCCGGTCCCCGCCGGCTGTTCACCAACCCACCGCGACGCAGGTCGGCGAGAACGGCCTCGAGGAACTTGTGCGGGATGGTCTGCGCCGTCGCGAGGGTCTCCGCCTTCGTCAGGCGACCGTCCTCGATCGCCGCGAGTTCGAGCAGGGTCCGCACGGCGTAGTCGACCCTCGCGGTGATGTGCATGCCATGCCTCTCGCGCTGCCTGATGTCGTCGGCCGGCCCGTCTCGACGGGACGGGTCAATTCCTACCAGCAATACCGAACCACCCGGAATCGTGAGGACGCGAGTCGCCACCCGGGTCCCGATTCGAGGGCCCTGGTGATGCAAGCCACACCAGCGGTAATGTGGACGGTTGTTCACAGCTATCGGAGGTCGTTGCGATGTGGGAAACCCTGCAGGAATCGTGGGGGTCGCTGCTCGACCCCCTCCACGATCCGGTGACCCTGGCGATTCCCGCCTTCCTCACCTTCCTGATCCTCGAATGGATCGCGGCCCGCACCCTCGAACACGTCGAGCCGGGCCCCGACGGACGCACCCGCCCCCCCCGCGGCGGCTACGAGAAGCGGGACGCACGCGCGAGCATCTCGATGGGTCTGGTCTCCATCGTCACGAGCGCCGCATGGAAGGTGCTGGCCCTCGTCGGATATTCGGCCCTGTGGGTCTACGTCGCGCCGTGGCACCTGCCCGCCGACGCCTGGTACACGTGGGTGATCCTGCTCGTCGGCATCGACGTCCTCTGGTACTGGTACCACCGGATGGCGCACCGCGTCCGCCTGGTCTGGGCGACCCACCAGGCGCACCACTCGAGCGAGTACTTCAACTACGCGACCGCGCTGCGCCAGAAGTGGAACAACAGCGGCGAGATCATCATGTGGCTGCCGCTCCCCCTGATCGGCATCCCACCGTGGATGGTTTTCGTCGGCTTCTCCGTCAGCCTCGTCTACCAGTTCTTCGTGCATACCGAGCGGGTCGGCACGCTCCCCCGCCCGATCGAATTCGTGTTCAACACGCCCTCGCACCATCGGGTGCACCACGGCTCCGATCCCGACTACCTCGACCGCAACTACGCGGGCATCCTCATCATCTGGGACCGGATGTTCGGCACCTTCAAGGCCGAGGACCACCGGCCCACCTACGGGCTCACCAAGTCCGTCGGCACGTACAACATCTGGGATCTGCAGACGCACGAGTACCGGGCGATCGCCCGCGACTGGCGTACGGCCGGGACGTTCCGCGACAAGCTCGGTTACGCCTTCGGCCCGCCCGGCTGGGCGCCGAAACAGACCCACGAGGAGGAGACCGAGAACGTCAGTTCTGCTCGAACGTGACGAGGAAGTCGACGCTGCCCGCGCCGTCGACCGTCACGAATCCGAGGTTCGGCGGCTCCACGCCGTAATCGGTCCAGGTGGTGGGGATGCTCCCCGACGCCACGAGACGCTCACCCGTGCGCAGGACGTCGACGTCGACGGTCACGGGCCGTTCGGCGCCGCGCAGGGTGAGCGTGCCGGTCGCGGTGACGGAACCGATGCTGCCGTCGTCGGGCAGGGACGTCAGATCCACGGGCTCGGTGAGGGCGAACGTCGCCGTCGGGTGCGCCGCGGTGTCCATCACCCGAGTGCGAAACTGGCCGTCGCGCTGGCCACTGTCGGTGGTGATGCCCTCAACCTGCACGACGACCTCGGCGGCCTCGAGGGTGCCGTCGGTGATGGTCGCCGAACCGGAGACCTGATCGGTGCTGCCCACCACGGTGACGTCGGCCCCGCGCAGGATCTCGTGCACCGTGTAGCCGGCGGCGGTGCGGTTGGGTTCGGCACCCTCGACGACGGTCCACTCCCCGTCGAGCTCACCGGTCGCGGCTTCGGCACCTTCGGTCGAGACGGACGCGGCGGGCGCGTCGTCCTCGGCGATGAACGTCCCGTATACCCATGGGGCGACGAAGAAGCCGAGCAGCGCCACGACCACGACGGCGACGAGCGCCCACACCAGTTTCCGCATCCTGCAAATTTAAACGATGTCGGATTCCGTGTGGGGTGCTACGTCACTGCGGGGGCGCAACGTGAGCCACGCGATTCCGGCGGAGGCGATCATGAGGACCACCCCGATCCCGGAGGTGATCGTGACGCCGCTGTCGAACGCCGATCCTGCTGCGGCGAGCAACGCGTCGGCCCGGTCGGCGGGCAGGTTCCCGGCCACGGCGTGGGCGCCGCCGAGCGTCTCCCGAGCAACCTCCGACTGTTCCGTGCTCAGCCCGGCAGGGAGCAGGAGATGCGCAGTGTAGGACGCGGAGAGCACCGACCCGAGGATCGCCGTACCGAGCACGGCACCCATCTCGTAGGCCGTCTCCGACACCGCCGACGCGGCACCGGCCTTCGCGGGCGGGACACTCGACACGATGAGGTCGTTCGACAGCGTCTCCGCCGCACCGATACCCGCGCCGAGGACCGCGAACGCCACGATGATCGGGGTGAGCGCCGACGGTGAGGCGAGCAGGAACACCAGCGCGTAGCCGGTCGCCGAGAGCAGGAGCGCGCAGACGATGATCGACGACGGCTGCACCCACCGCACGAGCGCGACGACCGACATCCCGGCCACGACCATCACCGCCAGTCCCGGGACCAGGCTCAGTCCGGCCTCCATCGGGCTCTGTCCGATCACGAGTTGCAGATGCTGGGACACGAAGAACAGGAAGCCCACGAGGGAGACGACGGACAGCAGGTTCACCGCGACGGCACCGGAGAAGGTGGGCACGCGGAACAGACGGACGTCGAGCATGGGGTTCGGGCGCTGCAACTGCCGGCGCACGAACGCGACGAGCGCGACCACACCGACCACGGCCGGAACGACGGCGACGGCACCGAGGCCACTGTCGGCGATCTTCTTGATCGCGAAGACGATCGGCGCAAGGGTCAGCAGTGACAGCGCGATGCTCACGATGTCGATGCGGCCCGGATTCGGGTCCTTCGACTCGGGGACGAACATCGGCGCGAGCACGAGCAGCGGGATCAGCACCGGCACGGCCAACAGGAAGACCGAGCCCCACCAGGCATGTTCGAGCAGGAATCCGCCCATGATCGGCCCGAGTGCAGCGCCCGCCGCGAAACACGAGGCCCAGATCGCGATGGCGAGACGGCGCTGGGTGGCATCGAGAAAGATGTTGCGCAGCAACGACAGCGTGGACGGCATGAGCATGGCCCCGAAGAAGCCGAGTGCACCGCGGGCGGTCACGAGCAGTTCCGCGGAAGGTGCGTAGGCCGCAGCGACCGAGACGGCGGCGAATCCGGTCGCGCCGATGAGCAACAGGCGGCGTCGCCCGATGCGGTCGCCGAGGCTGCCCATCGCCACCAGCAGACCTGCGAGCACCAGCGGGTAGATGTCGATGATCCACAACTGTTGCGCAGCGGTGGGCTGCAGCGCGGAGGAGATCCCGGGCAGCGCGAAGGCCAGGACGGTGTTGTCGACCGACACGAGCAGCACCGGAAGCATCAGTACCGCGAGCGCGACCCAGTCCCGAGGAGCCGCCTTCGTCACGGTGGGTTCCGAAACAGGCACAGATGTCGCCACGGATATCGAACTTTCGCGAGAGAGGAATCGAACCGTCGTTACTGTACCAGCTGGACGGTACAGTAACCACGTCGTACGATCGGGCCGTGCCACCTGCCCCTGCCGCCCGCGCCAAACTTCTCGACGCCTTCGTGGCGATCCTGCTCGAGCAGGGCGAGCGCGCCGCGACACTCGAGTCCGTCGCCGCGGCGGCGAACGTGTCCAAAGGTGGTCTGCTCTATCACTTCCCGTCCAAGGACGCCCTCGTCGCGGCTCTCGCCGAACACCTCGAGACACTCGCAGCCGACGACGCCGAACTGATGCGCACGGCTCCCGAAGGACCGGCGACCTACTACATCCGCACCTCGGTCTTCGCCGACACCCCGCTCGACCGGGCCATCGTCGCCCTGACCCGCCTGAGCCAGACCGCGAACCCGCGCGCCCAGCAGGCGCTGCGCCGCATCCATCAGGGCTGGTTCGAGGCACTGTCCGACGAGGTCACCGATCCCGCTGCGGCACGAGCGGTGATGCTCATCGGCGACGGGCTCTACTACGGCGCCGCCATGTCGGGCGAGACAAGCACGACGCCGCCCGAGGACGTCGACGAACTCCTGAAAGTCGTGCGGAAACTGATCGGCCCGAGCGACTGAGTTCGGGGAGGTTGCGTGCGTCCGTTCGCGAAAATACGCACACAACCTCCCCTTCGATCGCCCTCACCCGAGCCGATGCAGTTCGACGTCGCGGAGCACGCCGTCGTCGATGGTCGCGGTCATGTAGGTGCAGTACGGCTGCCGACGCCGGTCGGTGGGTGACCCCGGGTTGAGCAGGCGCAATCCGCTCGGCGCGGTCGTGTCCCAGGGGATGTGCGAGTGGCCGAAGACGAGGACGTCGGTGTCGGGATAGGCCGCGGCCATCCGATTGTCGCGCCCGGTCGACGCCCCGGTCTCGTGCACCACCGCGACGCGCACACCGTCGAGGGTCACCCGCGCGACCTCCGGCAGCCGTTCCCGCAGGAGCGGACCGTCGTTGTTGCCCCAACACGCGACCAGCTGCCGGGACCGCTCTTCCAGCGCGTCGAGCAGTGTCACGTCCATCCAGTCGCCCGCGTGGATCACCACGTCCGCGCGGGCCACCTCGTCCCACACCTGCGACGGCAGGTCGCGGGCGCGCGTCGGTACGTGGGTGTCGGCGAGCAGCAGCAGTCGCATGGCCCCAGTCTGCCGTGGGGTCACAGTCTGCCGTGGGGTCACGGTCTGCCGTGGGTTCGCAGTGTGCCGCGGGCGCTCATGGGTAACCACGACGCATGACCACTCCAGCTCACGACAGACTCGCCATCGTCACCGGCGCCGACTCCGGCATGGGCAAGGCGACCGCCGAACTGCTCGCCACCGAGGGGTTCGACGTCGGCATCACCTTCCACACCGACGAGGCCGGGGCCGAGGACACCCGCGCCGGGGTCGAACAGCGCGGACAGCGGTGCTTCGTGGCCCGACAGGACCTGACCAGCCCGGACACCGCCGATGTGATCGACGAACTCACCGGAAAGCTCGGCGGTCTCGGGGTGCTGGTGAACAACGCCGGCACCGGACACCGCGACGAGGTGCTCGACCTGTCCTTCGAACGGTGGCGGGAGATGCTCTCCACCGACCTCGACGGCCCGTTCCTGTGCTCCCAACGCGCCGCGCGACACATGATCGACTCCGGGGGCGGCGGCCGCATCGTCAACATCACGAGCGTCCACGAGCACATCCCCCGCTACGGCGCCTCCGCCTACTGCACGGCGAAGGCCGGCCTCGGCATGCTCACGCAGTGCCTCGCCCTCGAATGGGCCCGCTACGGCATCACGGTCAACTCGGTGGCTCCCGGTGAGATCTCCACGCCCATGACCGGCATGGACGAATCCGAGGCCTTCCACGAGGAGCGACCGGGCAACCCCACCGGACGTCCCGGGCACGTCAACGAGGTCGCCTCCGTCGTCGCCTTCCTCGCGTCCCCACGCTCGTCGTACCTGACGGGGCGCTCGATCCCCGTCGACGGCGGCCTCATGTTGATGGCCGCGCACGGACACGACATGAACGACGGGAGTTGGCGCGAACTCTGACGACGACCGGCCGCCCATCCGCTAGCGTCCACCGGCGGATCGGTGGTCGACTCGGAATGGGGGAACTGGATGCGCACGACACCGCCTGCGGAGCGATTCGGGCCGGGAACGGCGAGGGGTTACCGAGCGACCCATCGTCCCGAGGTGTGGGGAGCGCTGATCGGCGCGGGTGGCGCGTCGGCCTTCATGCTCGTGAACGGTGCCACTCTGGGATCACCGTGGACCTGGATCGTCGTTGTCGGATGGTTCTGCGCCATCGCTGTTTTCGTCTGGGCCGTGCTCATACGACCGCGGAGTTTCGAGCAGTTGGAGCCGCCCTCGAAGCAGGCATCGACGATCTACCTCGTGTCGGTCGCGGCCATGGTCGTGCTGATCGTCGGTGGCGCAAGGCTTCTCGCGTTGTTCGATCGTTCGGAACTGACGGTCGCGTGGGTGGTCTGCGTCGTCGGTGCGCACTTCGTTCCCTTCGCACGGGCCTTCGGCCGCGCGATGTTCCGGGTCATGGGCTGGGGAATGCTGGTGATCGGAATCGTCGGTCTGGCAGGAGGTCTCGCATCGCCTGCCGTGGCAGCCGTCGCCGGTGTCGCGGCGGGGCTGTGGATGTTCGCCGTGATGGCCGCCGACGCCGTCGGCCGACCTCTCGTCACCGGGCGTCGGCCCGACTCCACAGTTCCTCGAGCGCCTCGTTGACTCGTTCCGGCTGCTGGACGTGCGGGTAGAAACCGGGAACTTCGAGCAGTTCTCCCCCGATCCGGTCGGCGACGACCCGCGCCGTGACCGTCAGCGGATCTCCCGCCAGCCGCTTGTACTCGTCGGGTGCGCCCGCCCAGTCACCGACGACGACGAGCTTCGGCCACGGCGCCGCCGCGAGCGACTCGAGGGGGATGTCGGCGTCCCAGCACGGTCTCTCCCGCATCGACGTCGCCGCTGCGCGTAGTCGCTTCGGGGTGGGTTCCGTCGGCGGCATGCCGACGCTCTCCGTGATGAGACGCAGATAGTCCTCCGCAGTGAGCTCGGGCGGGAGCGTCACCTGGGACGCGCGAGCGCGGACGAGGTTCTCGGCGACCACCGGTTCGCTCTCCGCAACCTTCAGGCACCCGGGCTGGATCAGGCACAGCGACCGCACCAGGTCCGGCCGTTCCACCGCCGCGAGCATCGCTGCGACCGCACCGTACGAATGTCCGACGAGATGGGCGCCGTCACCGAGCAGTTCGACGATGTCGGCGGCGTCCACCTCGTAGTCGGTGCGATGGGCCCCGTCGAGATCCGGCGAGTCGCCGTGCCCGCGGCGGTCCATCAGGATCAGCCGACGTGACGCCCCCAAGGGCCGCTGCCGACCGAATCCGTAGGTCTCGTCGTCTCCCCAGGCCAGCACCCCGTGCACGAGAACGGCCGGCGGGACGTCGGATTCGGCGGGGCCGACGATCGTCGAGCAGACGCGATTCACAGTTCCCCTTCCGATTGCGAGCATGCAGACGCGAACCTATCGGAAGACCTGGGCGGATGCAGGTAGCCCGACCCACACTCCCTCGGGCGCTTCGTCGACTCCGCAGTCCACTCGCAATCAAGTTCGCTATCCGCCACAGCAATTGCTGCGGCGGATAGCAAAAGCCGTAGCGGATGCTTCGGACCCCGGCCTTGGCGACCTGCAGACATGAGAAAAGCCCCTCACCTGCACTAACAGGTAAGGGGCTCTCTGGCGGTGGCGGTGGGATTTGAACCCACGGACGGGGGTTACCCGTCACGCGCTTTCGAGGCGCGCTCCTTCGGCCGCTCGGTCACGCCACCGCTGACGACTCTAGCGGATTGCAGGCCTCATCCTGAAATCGCCTGGTCACAGCTCCGAAGCCGGCCCTCGATGTTCCCGGAAGAACGCCTCGAGCACGGCCGCGCACTCGGCTTCGAGCACACCACCGCGCACTTCCGGACGGTGCGTGAGGCGCCGATCGCGCACCACGTCCCACAGCGACCCGACGGCGCCCGTCTTCGGCTCCCACGCCCCGAAGACCACCCGCGATACCCGGGAGAGCACCGACGCTCCCGCGCACATCGTGCAGGGTTCGAGGGTCACGGCGAGGGTTGCGCCCTCGAGACGCCATCCGTCGCCGTAGACCTGCGCTGCCGCGCGCAGAGCGAGCACCTCGGCGTGCGCTGTGGGGTCGCCGGTGGCCTCGCGGGAGTTCGCCGCTCGCGCGATCTCGGTGCCGTCCGGCCCGAACACCACCGCGCCCACCGGTACGTCACCGGCGGGCGCGGCAGCGGCGGCCTCCAGCGCGACCCGGATCAATGCCTCGTCGTCGCGCAGCCCCATCTAACGGAGCTTGTCCAGGGTGTTACCCAGGACGTCGTCGAAACCGAGTCGCTGGGCGATCTCGTCGAGTTGCTCGTCGGGATACAGGTCGGTCTCCGACAGGATCACCGAGAGCACCGGCTCGGGCAGACCCATGTCGGCCAGGATGCCGAGGTCGCCTTCCTCCCACGGCTCGATGTCGTCGAGCTCGTCGGGATCGATATCGGGGATCTCGATGTTCAGCGCATCGAGGACGTCGGCGGCGATGTCGTAGTCGACGGCCATCGTCGCGTCGGACAGCAGCAACCTCGTTCCCGCAGGTGCGGGACGCACGATGATGAAGAATTCGTCGTCCACATTCAGCAGACCGAAGACTGCGCCGGAACTTCTCAGCTCCCGCAACTCGGTCACTGCGGTATCGAGACTCGTCAGTGCGGCACCGGACAACACCCGGCACTTCCAACGACCTTCCTCCCGCGTCACGGCGACGGCGAAGCCGTCGAGGTCGTCGCTCGAATTCCCGGCGGGGTTCCCGCTCTGGGTCACGGAAGGGCTCTTGTTCCCTACACGCTGTGCAGCCATGGGCGCAACGGTAGTCGGCCACGTCCGGTGAATGAAGCCCAGCACGGGATATGCCAACCTGATGAGGTGTCCTCAGCCGTCTCTTCCCCGCCCGTCTGTGTCCTCGGCCTCGGTCTGATCGGTGGTTCTCTGCTGCGCGCCGCCGCGGCCACCGGAAGGCAGGCGTGGGGTTACAACAGGTCGTCGCAGGCCGTGGAGGCCGCCGTCGCCGACGGCTTCGACGCGTCCACCGACCTCACGGCCACGCTGCGTCGCGCAGCCGACACCAGCGCCCTGGTGGTGATCGCGGTGCCGATGCCGGCAGTGGGCAGCATCCTCGAGGCGGTGGCCGAGCACGCCCCCGAGGTCGCGCTCACCGACGTGGTGAGCATCAAGGCGGAAGTGGCCGCTGCCGTCGCCGCTCACGGCCTGTCGCGGCGTTTCGTGGGTGGACACCCCATGGCAGGTACGGCGGAGTCCGGCTGGACCGCTGGGACCGCCGACCTGTTCCGCGACGCGGTGTGGGTGGTGACCGTCGACGACGGCACCGATCCCGAGGTGTGGCGGCAGGGCGCCGACCTCGCGCTCGACTGCGGCTCCGTCGTCGTGCCCGCCGAATCCCGGGAGCACGACGCGGCGGTCGCGCGAGTCTCCCATCTCCCCCATCTCCTCGCCGAAGCGCTGGCCCTCTCGGGCGCCGGAGGCGGCGATCTCGCACTCGGTCTCGCCGCCGGCTCCTTCCGGGACGGCACACGGGTCGCCGCGACGGCCCCGGCCCTGGTCGACGCGATGTGCGAAGGCAACGCGGAAGCCCTGCTGGTCGCGCTGGACGAGACACTCGAGGTGCTGAGAACGGCCCGGGAGCAACTGGCCGACCGCAGCACCTCCGAACTCACCCGCGCCGGTCACGCGGCTCGGACCCGCTACGAACAGCGCCGTCGCGACCCCATCGTCGGCACGCAGCCCGGCGACGAGGGCTGGATCGCAGCGTTCCGCGAGGCCGGACGACGCGGTGGAGTGTGGACACGATGAACCTCCGCGACATCGCCTCGGCGCTGACCACCGGCAAGACGACCCCCACCGAACACGTCCGCTCGGTTCTCGCCGAACTCGACGCCCTCGTCGGGACCCCCTGGGGGAACACCGTCGCCGCCCGCAACGACGAGGCGACGCTCGAAGCCGCAGCCCTCGCCGACGAGCAGATCGCCGCCGGGAGCTGGATCGGCCCGTTGCACGGCGTCGCGGTCGCGGTGAAGGACAACATCGACGTCGCCGGGTTCCCCACCCGCTGCGGCAGCGCGGTCCTCGCCGATGCGCCTCCGGCCCGGCGCGATGCTCGCGTCATCGAGAAGCTCCGCGAAGCCGGAGCCATCGTGGTGGCGAAGACCCATCTCCACGAGTTCGCCTACGGGCCCACCGGGTCGATCAATGTGTCCGGCGCGGCCCCCCACCCCCACAACCCGGACCTGATCAGCGGTGGTTCGTCGTCGGGCTCCGCAGTGCTGGTCGCGAGGGGCGTCGTGCCCGTCGCGCTGGGAACCGACACCGGCTGCAGCGTCCGTACCCCGGCGGCACTGTGCGGGATCGTCGGATTCAAGCCGGGCTTCGGTGCCCTGCCCGAGCAGGGCGTGTTCCCGCTGTCGACGACCTTCGACCACGTCGGTCTGCTCGCCGCCGACGCTCTGGACGCCTCACTCGCGTGGGGCGCCCTTCCGGGCATCGCGCACCTGCGCACCCCGGTCTCCGAACTGCGCATCGGACGCCTGCGGGGCGGCATCTGGGATCTGTCACCCGTCTTCGACGAGGCCGTCGAGACGGCGTGCCGCACCCTCACGGATCTGGGCGCCCGCGTCGTCGACGTGGAACTGCCCGAGACCGACGAGATGCTCGAGCTGTATCCCGTGGTCACCGGCTCGGAAGCATACGAGACGCATCGCGCGTGGTTCGAAGCCGATCCCGACCGCTACCAGCCTCCGACGGCCGCTCTGCTCGCCGCGCAACGCGACCGGCCGGCCTACGAATACATCCACGCGGCCCGGGCGGTGGCGCGACTACGTCACGACGTCGTGCACCGCCTCCGCACCGTGGACAAGCTCGACGCGCTGATCACCGTCACTACCGGCGTGCGTTCGGCGCCGCTGACGAGCGATCCCGTCGAGCTGCGCGCACCGCTGCTGCAGATGTGTATCCCGTTCAGCGTCCTCGGTGTCCCCGCCCTGTCGGTGCCGGCTCCTGACGGCGGGGCGTCGCCGGGCGGACTCCAGATCGTCGGCCTCACCGGCGGCACGCACGGGCACGGCAGCCACCCCGCCGAATCGGCCGCGTTCGCCGTGGCGATGGCGGTGGAGGCGTCGGGACAGCCCTAGATGCGGGAGGCGAGTCCTCGGTACTCGAGGACGAAGCCGTCCTCGTCGACGGTCACCGACGACGACGAGCGCGGCGACAGCACATGGATGCCGTCGGACGCACTGCTGTAGACGACCGTCGCCTCCTCGATGCTGAGATCGATGAGGTTGACGTAGACGACGGGCACCTCCACGTCGTCGGCTCCGGCCTGCAGGTCGTGCCGGCGGATGGGCAGGGCGTTGAAGAACGGGCTGAACACCACATCGACGTCCAACGCCCCGCCGAAGGTGGACCGCTGATGGTCGATGCCGTTGTCGGACATCCAGATGCCCTCTTCGGACCGAGTGAGGGACATGTGCCGTTCGCCCGAAGCGAGGGTGGTGCGCACCGACAATCGGCGGGGGACACCGTTCTCATCCGTCACCAGGTCGTACGACGCGCTGAAGGCCGGATGGTCGGTGCACTCCGCACCCACGATGCGACCGGACGCCTTGATGCGGCGGCCGGAGAGCTGTACTCGTACCGACTCCATCCGAGACGCATCGGCCGCACGCCACGTGAGTAGCGCGGGCCACGTCGACGCGGAACCGGTGGCGTCAGAGGCTGGGGTGCTCACGGTCTATACGGTATGCGACGAAGCGCACACGGTGGGCAGCGGTGCCGTGATTCGTCCACAACACGGTTGCGGCGGGGCCCACCTGCTCACGCCGTGTCCGGCAACGCCTCGTGCCGGGACATCTGACGCAGGTGGTGTGAGAACACCGACAGCGCCGCGGCGCCCACGGCGACGTTGAGCAGCGCCCCGAACTCCTGGACGGCGAACTCCAGCACGTCGACGAAGAAGACGGTGATCAACGCGGCCGTCCGGAGCGCACGGATCGCCCACCTCCGCCTGCGCCACAAACCCACCGATCCCACCACGCACAGCAGGACGGTGACGCCGGAGCCGACGAGCTGGATCACGGTCACCACGTTGCTCGTCCGCGCGGCGAGATCCTCCTCCAAGGTCGCAGCGGCATTGAGGAGAATGCCGACGGAGAAAACGGTGAGCAGGGCTGCCGCGACGCGGACGCTGCGCTCACCTCGCAGTCGCTCCGGCAGCCGGAGCGACACCCACGAGAAGCGCGACGGTACCTCCCGGCACCGGGCGAGCAGGAGATCGATCTGTTCGACGACCTCGGGATCGACTCCACCCTCACGTGCGCGTTCGAGCTGCACTCGCGCCTGGTCGCGATCGGTCGGGGTCAGGCCGTGGGCGAGCCCGTCCGTCGCCGTGAGCGCGGCGTTGGCGAGATACTCGTCGGGCGACGGCCCGCGACGGAGGTGCACCGCTCGATTGACGACGAGCAGCAACACGACCACCACGTACATGATCGCCACCGAGGGTCGGTAGAAGTAGTCGTTGGTCTTCGTGACGAACTTGCCGACCTCGTCGAGGAAGAGACCGAACCCGATACCGCCGAGCAGCACCGCGATGCGGTCGGGCGCCCTGCCGATGAAGGTCAACGAGACCATCAGCGCGGCGACCATGAGCAGACCGCCCCACAGCACGTGAGCGATGTGCAGGACCGACCCGCCGACCTGCGGATAGCCCGTCAGATGCAGGTACAGACGGGTGACGAGGATGGTCGCGACCGTGATGATCAGAAGTGCTTCGACCTGCGCGGACGACGCGGTGTCCCGCAACAACCGAGAACGGGAACGGGTCCGCACCGCTGTCATGGCACGCGAGCTTATCCGGCTCGGGTTCTCCTCGGGTTCTTCCTCCGGATTCGGCGGCGCGGCGCCTGCGCGGAGCGACTCCCCAATCTTGTGTGTGGCCTAGAGTCGCTCTATGCGCACAGTGTGGACAGTTCCTCCGAACATTGCCCAAACTCTGTTGGAATCTCCCGAGATCCAGATGTTCCTGACCAGCAACGAGTTGCCGGATACAGCGGACGATCCACGCCAGAGACTTGCGGAGTTCACCCACGCGCTCGGCGCCCTCAGCCGTCACATCGGACGCACCTTCGGTTCCGTGGACGCAGCCAACCGCGAACTGTTCGGCGGCTCCGCCGGCAAGGTCCCCGTGGCACTGCGCCTGACCGTCCTGCGGGCTCTCGTGAACCATGTCGAAGACCGCGCCCCCAGCCCGAAACTGCTTCCGAAGAACATCTGCGACCAGCTCGGCGCCTACGTCTACGCCCTGCTCGACCCTCGCGACCGGAGCATCTTCTACGTCGGCGCCGGACGCGGAAATCGCATCTTCACCCTCGTCTGGACGGCGCTCGGAGAGACCTCGAAGCTGACCGAGGCCGGCGAGAAGACACCGCTGGCCACCCCCGAGACCGAGGCGGCTCTGCGGCGCATCCGAACCGTCTACGAGTCCGGCTACGCGGTGGAGCATTTCGTCGTGGCCGACGCGCTGAACCCGAAGACCGACGCCGACCACACCGCCGCAGTGACGGCCGAAGCGGTCATCGCGGCGCTCGGACTGACCGAACCGCACCGCGGCGAATGCGTACTCACCAACCTGGCGGGCGCAACCGAGGAGTCCGAAGCCGATCGCACGGCGATCCCGATCGCGGAGCTCGTCCGTCAGTACTCGGCCTCGCCTGCTCCCGAGCTGCCGACGCCATGTGTGGTGCTGCGGGTCAACGAAGCGAAGAAGGCGTCGCCGGCTGCGGTGCGCGAACTCGCGTCCAAGCCGTGGCCGGCAGGATCGGCGGCGCGTGGAATCGACGGACTGCCGATCATCGTCGTCGCCGACAACATCGTCCGCGCGGTCTACCGCGCTACCGGGTGGGAGGCAGCCGCTCGCACGGAGGAGAACGGCGGCACGATCCTCTACCGGTTCGTTGGGGAGGCCGACGAAGAGCTCGAGGGCAAGTTCGTGAACACTCGCGTCACGCCGGACCGGCTGGGTCTCAAGCGTTGGCCGTCGCACGGTTGGGCTCCGCGTCTGACGCGTGCACTGCCGCGGCCGGTCGCGCGTCCGAAGGCACCGCGCCCCTGATTCTCCGGCTGCTTCCCGGTTCGTCTGCGGACCGGGAAGCAGCTCGTGCCGGTTCTCGAAAACCGTTGGGCCGGCACATTTTCTGCATAAGAAAACACGAAAGGGGACCCACAGTGTGGGTCCCCTTTCGGAACGGGTGTTCGGCGGTGTCCTACTCTCCCACACCCTGTCGAGTGCAGTACCATCGGCGCAGACAGGCTTAGCTTCCGGGTTCGGAATGGGACCGGGCGTTTCCCTGTCGCTATGACCGCCGTAACTCTATGAAACAATAGTCCACGCAGATTCCTCGAATCACCTGCTGCTGCAGGATTTTCGGATCTGTGTGTGTTGTTTCAGATACCGCACAGTGGACGCGTAACATCTTCGTGGTAAGTCCTCGGCCTATTAGTACCGGTCACCTCCACCCATTGCTGGGCTTCCAGTTCCGGCCTATCAACCCGGTGGTCTGCCGGGGGCCTTACCCCCTCGAGGGGGTGAGAAACCTCATCTTGGAACAGGCTTCCCGCTTAGATGCTTTCAGCGGTTATCCCTTCCGAACGTAGCCAACCAGCCATGCCCCTGGCGGGACAACTGGCACACCAGAGGTTCGTCCGTCCCGGTCCTCTCGTACTAGGGACAGCCTTCCTCAAGTTTCTAACGCGCGCGGCGGATAGAGACCGAACTGTCTCACGACGTTCTAAACCCAGCTCGCGTGCCGCTTTAATGGGCGAACAGCCCAACCCTTGGGACCTACTCCAGCCCCAGGATGCGACGAGCCGACATCGAGGTGCCAAACCATCCCGTCGATATGGACTCTTGGGGAAGATCAGCCTGTTATCCCCGGGGTACCTTTTATCCGTTGAGCGACACCGCTTCCACATGCCGGTGCCGGATCACTAGTCCCGACTTTCGTCCCTGCTCGACCTGTCAGTCTCACAGTCAAGCTCCCTTGTGCACTTGCACTCGACACCTGATTGCCAACCAGGCTGAGGGAACCTTTGGGCGCCTCCGTTACATTTTGGGAGGCAACCGCCCCAGTTAAACTACCCACCAGGCACTGTCCCTGAACCAGATCATGGTCCGAGGTTAGAGGTCCAATACGATCAGAGTGGTATTTCAACAACGACTCCACCCATACTGGCGTATGAGCTTCACAGTCTCCCACCTATCCTACACAAACCGAACCGAACACCAATACCAAGCTATAGTGAAGGTCCCGGGGTCTTTTCGTCCTGCCGCGCGTAACGAGCATCTTTACTCGTAATGCAATTTCGCCGAGTCTGTGGTCGAGACAGCAGAGAAGTCGTTACGCCATTCGTGCAGGTCGGAACTTACCCGACAAGGAATTTCGCTACCTTAGGATGGTTATAGTTACCACCGCCGTTTACTGGGGCTTAAATTCTCAGCTTCGCGGATTGCTCCGCTAACCGGTCCTCTTAACCTTCCAGCACCGGGCAGGCGTCAGTCCGTATACATCGTCTTACGACTTCGCACGGACCTGTGTTTTTAGTAAACAGTCGCTTCTCTCTGGTCTCTGCGACCACCCCAGCTCGGACCGCAAGGGCCGTCACCGAGCGTGGTCCCCCTTCTCCCGAAGTTACGGGGGCATTTTGCCGAGTTCCTTAACCACAGTTCTCTCGATCGCCTCGGTATTCTCTACCTGACCACCTGTGTCGGTTTGGGGTACGGGCCGTGTACCAACTCACTAGAGGCTTTTCTCGGCAGCATAGGATCACTGAATTCCCCTCAACGGGTACGCATCACCTCTCAGGCTTGATGAATGGCGGATTTGCCTACCATTCGCCCTACCGGCTTACACCAGGTACTCCATCACCTGGCCCAGCTACCTTCCTGCGTCACCCCATCGCTTGACTACTACAATCAGGGTCCCGTGCAGCCATCCCCACAGTTCCCGAAGGAACAGCGGAAACTTTTGGACGGTTAGCACAACTGATTCGCCATTGGGCGCGGATACACGGGTACGGGAATATCAACCCGTTGTCCATCGACTACGCCTGTCGGCCTCGCCTTAGGTCCCGACTCACCCTGGGCGGATTAACCTGGCCCAGGAACCCTTGGTCATCCGGCGGACGAGTTTCTCACTCGTCTTTCGCTACTCATGCCTGCATTCTCACTCGCGCAGCCTCCACACCTGGATCACTCCGGCGCTTCCACGGCTGCACGACGCTCCCCTACCCACCCACACCACTGCACACGTTCCCGCAGGAACGAATGGGTGTTGTGTGAGTGCCGCGGCTTCGGCGGTGTACTTGAGCCCCGCTACATTGTCGGCGCAGAACCACTTGACCAGTGAGCTATTACGCACTCTTTCAAGGGTGGCTGCTTCTAAGCCAACCTCCTGGTTGTCTCAGCGATCCCACATCCTTTTCCACTTAGTACACGCTTAGGGGCCTTAGCCGGCGATCTGGGCTGTTTCCCTCTCGACTACGAAGCTTATCCCCCGCAGTCTCACTGCCGCGCTCTCACTCACCGGCATTCGGAGTTTGGCTGATTTCGGTAAGCTTGTGGGCCCCCTAGACCATCCAGTAGCTCTACCTCCGGTGAGAAACACGCGACGCTGCACCTAAATGCATTTCGGGGAGAACCAGCTATCACGGAGTTTGATTGGCCTTTCACCCCTACCCACAACTCATCCCCTCAGTTTTCAACCTAAGTGGGTTCGGGCCTCCACGACGTCTTACCATCGCTTCACCCTGGCCATGGGTAGATCACTCCGCTTCGGGTCTAGAACATGCCACTACATACGCCCTATTCGGACTCGCTTTCGCTACGACTACCCCACACGGGTTAACCTCGCGACATGCCACTAACTCGCAGGCTCATTCTTCAAAAGGCACGCCATCACCCACCACGAACTGAATCGTGCATCGGCTCTGACGGATTGTAAGCGCACGGTTTCAGGTACTATTTCACTCCCCTCCCGGGGTACTTTTCACCTTTCCCTCACGGTACTAGTCCGCTATCGGTCACCAGGGAGTATTCAGGCTTATCGGGTGGTCCCGACAGATTCACACCGGATTTCACGGGCCCGGTGCTACTCGGGTACTTCTCACGAGAGCCGGCAAGTTTTCGTCTACGGGATTCTCACCCTCTACGACAGGCCGTTCCAGACCACTTCGACTAACCAACCGGTTTCTTACTCTCGCCCGTCATGACAGTGACGGGAAGAAAAGCCCCACAACCCCACGGATGCAACGCCTGCCAGCTATCACACACCCATGGTTTAGCCTCATCCGCTTTCGCTCGCCACTACTCACGGAATCACATGTTGTTTTCTCTTCCTGTGGGTACTGAGATGTTTCACTTCCCCACGTTCCCTCCACACACCCTATATATTCAGATGCGGGTAACACGACATCACTCGTGCTGGGTTTCCCCATTCGGAAATCCTCGGATCACAGCTCGGTTGACAGCTCCCCGAGGCATATCGCAGCCTCCCACGTCCTTCATCGGCTCCTGGTGCCAAGGCATCCACCGTACGCTCATAAACACTTACAACAAAGATGCTCGCGTCCACTGTGCAGTTCTCAAACAACACACAACAACCCCTACCAACGCCGGCCACACGGCCAACCGCCTTCGTAAGTCATCGTCGCTGATCAAACACATTGCGTGTTCTCTCAGGACCCAACAGTGCACCGATATAACCACCGCGACGAGGATCTGTATCCCCGCCATACGCGGTGATGATTGTCAGCGTTCCACCCATGAGCACCACCGGATTACCTGTGAATCCGTAATGGCTCTGCCTGCTCCCCCAGCACCTACGTGCTGGTCCGAGACAGGAGATGCTCCTTAGAAAGGAGGTGATCCAGCCGCACCTTCCGGTACGGCTACCTTGTTACGACTTCGTCCCAATCGCCGATCCCACCTTCGACGGCTCCCTCCCACAAGGGGTTAGGCCACCGGCTTCGGGTGTTACCGACTTTCATGACGTGACGGGCGGTGTGTACAAGGCCCGGGAACGTATTCACCGCAGCGTTGCTGATCTGCGATTACTAGCGACTCCGACTTCACGGGGTCGAGTTGCAGACCCCGATCCGAACTGAGACCGGCTTTAAGGGATTCGCTCCACCTCACGGTATCGCAGCCCTCTGTACCGACCATTGTAGCATGTGTGAAGCCCTGGACATAAGGGGCATGATGACTTGACGTCGTCCCCACCTTCCTCCGAGTTGACCCCGGCAGTCTCCTGCGAGTCCCCACCATCACGTGCTGGCAACACAGGACAAGGGTTGCGCTCGTTGCGGGACTTAACCCAACATCTCACGACACGAGCTGACGACAGCCATGCACCACCTGTCTACCGGCCACAAGGGAAACCACATCTCTGCAGTCGTCCGGTACATGTCAAACCCAGGTAAGGTTCTTCGCGTTGCATCGAATTAATCCACATGCTCCGCCGCTTGTGCGGGCCCCCGTCAATTCCTTTGAGTTTTAGCCTTGCGGCCGTACTCCCCAGGCGGGGCGCTTAATGCGTTGGCTACGGCACGGATCCCGTGGAAGGAAACCCACACCTAGCGCCCACCGTTTACGGCGTGGACTACCAGGGTATCTAATCCTGTTCGCTACCCACGCTTTCGCTCCTCAGCGTCAGTTACTGCCCAGAGACCCGCCTTCGCCACCGGTGTTCCTCCTGATATCTGCGCATTTCACCGCTACACCAGGAATTCCAGTCTCCCCTGCAGTACTCGAGTCTGCCCGTATCGCCTGCAAGCCCGCAGTTGAGCTGCGGGATTTCACAGACGACGCGACAAACCGCCTACGAGCTCTTTACGCCCAGTAATTCCGGACAACGCTCGCACCCTACGTATTACCGCGGCTGCTGGCACGTAGTTGGCCGGTGCTTCTTCTCCCACTACCGTCACTTGCGCTTCGTCATGGGTGAAAGAGGTTTACAACCCGAAGGCCGTCATCCCTCACGCGGCGTCGCTGCATCAGGCTTGCGCCCATTGTGCAATATTCCCCACTGCTGCCTCCCGTAGGAGTCTGGGCCGTGTCTCAGTCCCAGTGTGGCCGGTCGCCCTCTCAGGCCGGCTACCCGTCGTCGCCTTGGTAGGCCATTACCCCACCAACAAGCTGATAGGCCGCGGGCTCATCCTGCACCGAAAAACTTTCCACCCCTCGCCATGCAGCAAGAGGTCATATCCGGTATTAGACCCAGTTTCCCAGGCTTATCCCAGAGTGCAGGGCAGATCACCCACGTGTTACTCACCCGTTCGCCACTAATCCACCCAGCAAGCTGGGCTTCATCGTTCGACTTGCATGTGTTAAGCACGCCGCCAGCGTTCGTCCTGAGCCAGGATCAAACTCTCCGTTGAAGACTCACAATCACCCCGAAGGGGCAATCAGTCAAAGACAAAAGAGTCAAATCACTAGCAAAAAAACTCAAACTAGCTCAAACACTGATCATCCCAGACGGAAGAATGAGACGATCAGCAAATACCCACCCCATCGAAAATGATGGAGCGGAGTACCAAAAACATTTGGCACTGACATTCATCGGCACACTGTTGAGTTCTCAAAGAACACGCGCACATCATCACGCTTCGGACTGACGTCCGAAGCGCTCTGAGGCAACTGTTCCAGCCTACTTCCTCGTCCTCACGAACGCAAGTCCGTGTGGTTTTCGGAACCAGGGGCGGCTCGAAACCTTACCAGAAGGTTCGTGGCCATCAAATTCGCAGGCGCCTTCGTCCAACCTCGTTGTCCCGTTCCTCTCGGCCCGGGTCGGTGTCCGTGTCGCTCTGACCTGGAATAAGTTACGCGAACATGTCCGAGAACACCAAATCGCCAGGTCAAGGACTGTTTTGGTCACCTGGTGCCCGTCACGAGAGGGGTAGGGCCACCCCTCCATCGTGGTGCTCGTCGCGTCCGCTCACGGATCCCCCTACTTCTCGAGTAACGTTCACCGTTGAGCTGAGCGAGGAAGGGTGCCGTGACGTCGACGGGGAACATGGTGGGGTTGTTCGCCGGTATCGGCGGACTGGAGCTCGGACTCGGGCGACACGGGTGGAACACCGAACTCCTCTGCGAGATCGAGCCGGGTGCTCAGGCAGTACTACGCACGCGCTTCCCCGACGTTCCGCTCCATCCGGACGTCACGCGTCTCCGCTCTCTTCCCCGCGATACGGAACTGGTCGCCGCAGGTTTCCCGTGCCAGGACCTCTCCCAGGCCGGACGCACGGCCGGCATCACGGGATCGAAGTCCGGGCTGGTCGACGAAGTGTTCCGTCTCGTGAAGCGTAAGAACGGCCCGCGCTGGCTCGTCGTCGAGAACGTTCCCTTCATGCTGCAGCTCGGCCGCGGTGCGGCGATGCGCCACATCACCGACGCGCTCGAGGAGCTCGGCTACATGTGGGCCTATCGCGTCGTCGATGCCCGCGCGTTCGGTCTCCCCCAGCGTCGGCACCGCGTCCTGATGGTCGCCTCACGCACGGACGATCCCCGCACGGTGTTGTTCGGCGAGGACGCCGGCATGCCCATGGAGGGCAATCCCGATCTGTTCCCGTGCGGCTTCTACTGGACCGAGGGTGTGCGCGGTCTCGGATGGGCCGTCAACGCCGTGCCCACGCTCAAGGGCGGTTCGACTCTCGGTATCGCAAGCCCTCCGGCCGTGCGGCTGCCGTCCGGCGAGATCGTCACCCCCGGCCTGACCGATGCGGAGAGGCTCCAAGGATTCGACGCCGACTGGACCGCACCTGCCGTCGAGGCGCCCGGTGTCCGTGCCGGGCATCGGTGGCGTCTGGTCGGCAATGCCGTCAGCGTGCGGATGGCGTCGTGGGTGGGCCACCGCCTGAACAACCCCATCGCCTACAGCTCCGACCACGAGACCCCGCTGCTTCCGGGCGACACCTGGCCGACCGCCGCGTGGGGTGCCCGCGGACAAGCGTTCCGCGTGCACGAGTCGCAGTGGCCCGTCCAGGCTCCCTACGAGGACCTCGGCGGTTTCCTCCTCGACGCCCGTCTGTTGTCGGCACGGGCGACGGCAGGTTTCCTCCGACGCGCACGCTCCGGCAACCTGCGTTTCCTGCCCGGATTTCTCGAGGACGTCGAGAACCATCTCGAACGCATGGGTGGCTTCCCGCGAGTGGCGGCCTGAAAGCCATTGTGATGGTGTCGTCGGATCGGCCCGGGACGGATCCGCGTACGAGTGCGCGGATGAGCCGGCAGCGCCGACGCGACACCGTTCCCGAAGTGGCGTTGCGCAAGGAACTGCATCGCCGGGGGCGGCGGTTCTTCGTCGACCGAGCTCCCCTGCCCGGTATGCGACGCCGGGCCGACCTCGTCTTCCCTCGTCGTCGGGTCGCGGTCTACGTGGACGGATGCTTCTGGCACAGCTGCCCGCAGCACGCGACGTTCCCGAAGAACAACGCCGAGTGGTGGGCGGCCAAGCTCGCCGCCAACGTGCAGCGCGATCGGGACACCGATGCACGTCTGCAGGCCGCGGGCTGGACGGTGGTGCGGGTGTGGGAGCACGAGGATCCCGTCGTCGCCGCGACGCATGTGGAGGATGCTCTGTCGGCTCCTCCGGAAACGGATGCAGGGCCGGCGCAGGTGTGATCCCCCGCACCGGCCCCGAGACCTATCCGATCAGCCCTTCGTGAGTTGCGCGTACCGCGCGACGTGCTGTTCGGCGGTGCCGAACTCGTACTCGATCGCGGTCAGTCGCTTGAAGTAGTGCCCGACGGCGAGCTCCTCCGTCATGCCCATGCCGCCGTGGAGTTGGACGGCGTTCTGGCCGACGAAGCGTGCCGCACAGCTGATCGTCGCCTTCGCGGCCGAGACCGCGCGTGCCCGCGTGGCGTCGTCGCTGTCGAGATGGAGAACGGCCAGGTAGGCGGCGGACACCGCCTGCTCGACCTCCATGTACATGTCGACCATGCGGTGCTGGAGCGCCTGGAAGCTGCCGATGGGCTGACCGAACTGCTGACGTTGCTTGGCGTACTCGACGGTGTCGGCGAGCACCTTGCGCATGAGGCCCACCGCTTCGGAGGACACGGCGGCGGTCGCTTCGTCGATGCCGCGTGAGACGGACGGCCATGCGCCTCCCTCCTCGCCGAGCAGCGAGTCGGCGGGTAGTCGCAGACCCGAGAAGACGATGTCGGAGGCGCGTCGGTCGTCGATCGTGCGGTAGGAGTGGATCTCCACACCGGTCGGCGGGTTCGCGGGGTCGAAGTCGACGAGGAACAGCGAGATGCCGTCGGTGTCGGTGCGCTCGCCCGACGTGCGGGCGGTGACGAGCAGGTGCGTTGCGAGCGGAGCGCTGGTGACGACGGTCTTCTCACCGTCGATGACCCACTCGTCGCCCTCGCGACGCGCGGTGGTGGACACGTCGTGGAAGACGTATCCGGAGGTGGGCTCGGTCGCGGCGAACGCCGTGACGGCTTCACCGGCAGCGATCGCCTCGAGGACGGACCGGGCTCGATCGGCCCCTGCACGACCGAGCAGCCCCCCCCCGAGGACGACCGTGTCGACGTACGGTTCGATGACGAGTGCGTGCCCGAGTGCCTCGGACACCACCATCAACTCGACCGGTCCGCCGCCCATCCCTCCTACCTCTTCCGGAAGCGTGGCCCCGAGGATTCCGAGATCCTCGGCGAATGCCCGCCACACCTCCGGTTGCCAACCTTCGCCGGTGGTCGCGACCTTCCGGCTTTGCGCCAGGTCGTAGCGACCGGCGAGGAACTTGGTGACCGAATCACGAAGGAGCTCCTGCTCCTTGCTCAAACCGAAGTCCATCAGAGCCCCAATGCTGCTTTGGCGAGAATGTTTCGCTGGATCTCGTTGCTGCCGGCGTAGATCGACCCGGCACGGTCGTTGAAGTAACGCAGCGGCGCGACGGCCTGCCATTCCTCACCGCTGACGTAACCGTCGGCGGGCGGCACGTAGTCGGCCACCGGACCGCCGGGCGCGGTGATGTGCGGCTGGTAGACCCGACCGCGCGGACCGGCCGCTTCGAGGGTCAGCTGGGTGATCGTCTGGCTGAGTTCGGTGCCCAGGATCTTGAGCATCGACGACGCGGGACCGGGATTCTTGCCCGCGGACAACGCTGCGAGAGTGCGGTATTCGAGGATCTCGAGCACTTCGGTGCGGATACGCGCCTCGGCGAGCTTGGCGGAGAACGCCGGATCGTCGATGAGTCTGCCACCCGACGGACCGGGCTGTTCGGCGGCCGCCTCGGCGATCCGTTCGGCCATGACCTGCAGGGCCGGCGCTGCCGCCGCTCCCCCGCGTTCGAAGACGAGCAGGTACTTCGCGACGGTCCAGCCGTCGTCGATCTTCCCGAGCACGTTCTTCTTCGGGACACGCACACCGTCGAAGAAGACCTGGTTCTGTACTTCCTCACCGGACGTCATGACCAGAGGGCGGATCTCGATGCCGGGCGAGGTCATGTCGATGAGCAGGAAGGTGATGCCCTGCTGCTTGCGACCGGTCTTCGACGTGCGCACGAGCGCGAACATCCAGTTCGCCTCGGTGGCGTGCGTGGTCCAGATCTTGCTGCCGGTGACGATCAGGTCGTCGCCGTCGTCGACCGCCGCCATGCTGAGCGAGGCGAGGTCGGAGCCGGCCTCGGGCTCGGAGTAGCCCTGACAGAAGAAGACCTCGCCCGTGAGGATCCGGGGCAGGAAGTAGCTCTTCTGTTCTTCGGTGCCGTAGGCGACGATCGCGTGCGCGACCATGCGGATGCCCATCGGCGACAGGTTCGGGGCGCCCGCGAGGATCGACTCGCGGCTGAAGATGTAGTGCTGCGTCTGCGTCCAGTCGCATCCGCCGTACTCGACCGGCCAGGCCGGCGCCGCCCAACCACGCTCATGGAGGATGCGCTGCCACTCCATGCTCGCTTCGTGGTCGGAGTACACGCTCGTCGCGAGTCGGCCGGCCCGCCGCAGTTCGGACGTCAGCTTCTCCTCAAGAAACGATCGCACCTCGTCTCTGAAGGCGGCGTCGGCCTCTGACCACGCAAGTTCCATGTCTTCTCCCCGGAGAGCGCGACCGCCGTTGCCGGACCATCGTGCGAATTGTCGTTAACTTTTTGAGAGTGGTACGAAATCTACTTCCACCCCAGCGGGCTCGTCAATAGACGGATATCACCTGCGGTACCGGCAGGATCTCCGACCGGGGACACGAACGATCGAGTCCCCGACTCCAGGTGGAGGGTCAGCTCGACACGAAGACGGAACGTTCACTCGTAGCGCAGGACCGGGGACGGTGGCGTTTCACCTCATGACTGCGGTCACATACTCTGATAGAACCTTGTTCCCGATAATGTAAACGTCACTCTTTCATCGTCGGCGCGCATCGAAAATTCGGAGGGCATTCGAGTGAAGTTCCGGAGCGGGACCGCATTCATGAAGGCCACGGAGATGCCGGCCGCCGCCCGCATGCTCGACGACGCCGGATTCCACGGCCTGCTCGTCTCGGACCACCTCATCTACCCGAAGGAGTTGAAGACGGTCTACCCCGGGCACGAGAGCGGCAAGCCGTTCTGGTCGCCGGAGACCGGGTCTCCATCGGACTGTCCGCGGGATGGATGCGCGAGGAGTTCGAACTGCTCGGCCAGGACTTCGACAACCGCGGGCCCCGGCTGAACGAGATGATCCGGGCGCTGCGCGAACTGTGGAAGGGAGGATGGGTCTCGTTCCGGGGCGAGTACTACGACATCCCCGAGATGACCATCGAACCCCACCCGCCGAGCCCGGTACCGATCCTGTGCCGGCGTCATGGTGTCGCCGTGGGCCAACTGGGAGGCCACCCACTCGGGCGACCACGATCACCTCCTCGGCACCGCCGAGCAGTACCGCGCGCCGATCGAGGACTTCGCCGAGAGGATCATCGCGAAGCTCACGTGAGCGCAACCGGAAACAGTAATCCTCGAACGAGAAAACCCTCACCGACAGGATCGATGAGGGTTTGGTCTGTGTGCCCGAAGGGGTCGAACCTAGCCTGTCAGGCGGACGTAACCGTCCGGTCGGCACCTCTGCCGCCAACTCGTCGTACCAGATCATGACGTCGTCGTAGTCGGGAGCGCCCTCCGGTGTCGCGACATTGTCACGGAGGCACTGGGCAAGAATCTCCATCTGTTTGTTGGACCAGGACCGATCTTGCACACCCTCCTGCAGTCCGGGGAAGTCACGTGACGCCCCTTGCGGAGTGAAGATAGCCACAAAGATGTCGCTGAAGCCGGTCAGCAAGCCGTGTCGATTCTGTGTCGTGGCGACTCCGTAACCAGATACGAGAAAACCCTCACCGGAGTACCGGTGAGGGTTTTCGTGTGTGCGCCCGAAGGGATTCGAACCCCTAACCTTCTGATCCGTAGTCAGATGCTCTATCCGTTGAGCTACGGGCGCATGTGTATTCAATTGTCGTTGGTGAGGCTACACCAACTGGCGGAGGCGAGAGGATTTGAACCTCCGGTCCCCGGTAAGGGGGACAACTCATTAGCAGTGAGTCCCATTCGGCCGCTCTGGCACGCCTCCTCGGGGATTCGATGCTCTCGAACCGCCGGATCGAAACATTACACATGCCCCCAGGGGAAACGCAAAACGCCTGTTCAGAGGCGTGTAGATGGACGGTCTCCCCCATCCTGCCGACCGGCGGTCTCACGACGAGGCGCATAATCGGCTCGTGACTCCACGGCCCCGCCCCGACCTCGAATCGATCCCCGCCTACGTTCCGGGCCGCTCGTTCCCCGGTGCGGTGAAGCTCGCCAGCAACGAGACGACCATGGGTCCGCTCCCCAGCGTCCGGGAGGCGATCGCCGACGCTGCCGCCGGCCTCAACCGCTACCCCGACAACAGCGCGACGGAGCTCATCGCGGCACTGTCGGAACGACTCGGCGTCCCGACCGAGCAGATCGCCGTGGGCTGCGGATCGGTGAGCCTGTGCCAGGAGCTCGTGCAGATCACGTGCGATGCGGGCGACGAGGTGATCTTCGCGTGGCGGTCGTTCGAGGCGTACCCGATCATCGCGGCCGTCGCCGGCGCGACCGCCGTGCGCGTCCCGAACACCGCGGACCACGGTCACGACCTGAAGGCCATGCTCGCCGCGATCACCGACCGCACGCGGCTGATCTTCGTGTGCAATCCCAACAATCCCACCGGGTCGCTGCTGGGCAAGGAGGAGCTCGCGCAGTTCCTCGACGCCGTCCCCGAGCACATCGTCGTCGCCCTCGACGAGGCGTACTTCGAGTACGTCCGCCCCGAGCCCGGTGAGGATCTGGCCGACGGTCTCGAGCTCGCGGAGGGTCGCCGCAACGTCGTCGTGCTCCGCACCTTCTCCAAGGCCTACGGTCTCGCCGGTATCCGCGTCGGATACGCGGTCGCCGACCCGTCCGTCGTGACGGCGCTGAGCAAGGTCCACACCCCATTCTCCGTGAACTCGCTCGCCCAGACGGCTGCCGTGGCCTCGCTCGCCGCCGCGACCGAGTTGCTCGCGCGCACCGAGGGCGTCGTCGCCGAGCGGGAACGGGTCCACGCGGCACTCGTCGAGGCCGGCTACGAGGTGCCCACAAGTGCCGCGAACTTCCTCTGGCTGCCGCTGGGTGAACGCTCCGCCGCGTTCTTCGAAGCCGCAGCGGAGGCAGGCGTGGTGCTCCGCAACTTCACGGGCGAGGGCACCCGGGTGACGATCGGCGACCCGCATGAGAACGATCTCTTCCTCGACTTCGCAACCGGGCAGGGACGGGCACTCGCCGGCATCGGCTGATCCTGTGACGAGACCCAACCGTTATAGCTGGGTATCGGTGGCGTGATCCGGCCCTGACAGACTCGGGCGGTCGGATCGGGTCGGGTGGCGGAGGAACTGCATGGGGGCAGGCAAGGTGCGGCGCGCCCTGTCGACCTGCGCAGTCGTCGGCTCACTGGTCGCCTTCGGTGGTGCGGCACCTGCCGGAGCCGCGCCGACGAGCACAATCCCCTCGAACGCCGTCCCGCTCCGGGTGATCGCATTCGGCGACCTGCACGGAAATCTGCTGCCCCCGCAGGGACTGCACGGCGAGGTCGTCCGGTCGGACGGCGTCTCGGTCCCCGCGGGGGGGGCGGCCTATCTCGCCGCCTACGTCCGGCAGCTCAGGGAACAGGCCGACAACTCCGTGCTCTACGCCGTGGGCGACACGTGGGGTTCGTCGCCGCTCGAGTCGGGCCTGTTCCACGACGAGCCGACCATCGCCCTGCTCGACGAACTCGATCTCACCGCCGCGACCCTCGGCAACCACGAACTCGACCGCGGCTACGCCGAACTCGAGCGACTGCGGGACGGCGGTTGCCACCCGAAGGAAGGGTGCATCTACACCGAACCGTTCGAGGGCGCGAACTTCCCGATCCTCGGCGCCAACCTCACCACGACGGACGGCACACCGGCCGCACTCCCCTACAGCATCGACTACGTCGACGGACTGCCCGTGGGCGTCATCGGTGTCGTGCCGAGCAACACCCCCGACATCATCCGGCCCGACGCGATCGCGGGACTGCAGTTCGAGGACGAGATCGCCGCTGTCAACCGCACCGCAGACAGCCTCGGTGCGCTCGGCGTCCGTTCGATCGTGGTGCTCTACAAGGGCGACATCGGGGCCATCGACGGCGACGATCCGTGTCCGAGCGGGGACGACGGAGCGGCGGCGATCGCGACGTCCGTCTCCCCCGACGTGGACCTCATCGTCACCTCCGACGGCGACCGGCACTTCAACTGCACCTACACCGACCCGGCGGGCAGGCCGCGCACCGTCGTGCAGGGTGCTTCGCACGGGCGCATCCTGTCGGTCGCCGACCTCGTCATCGACCGGCAGAGCCGGGAGGTGCTGCGCGACCGAACCGTCGTGTTCACGCAGGTCGTCACGCACGACATCGATCCGGATCCGACCACTCTCGAGTTCGTCGACCGGGCAGTCGAGAAGTCGGCGGAGGTCGCGAACCGGTCCATCGCGCGCATCGGCGCCGACGTCACGCGCAGCGAGAGCCCGAGCGGAGAGTCGGCGCTGGGCAATCTGGTGGCCGACGCACAACTCGCGGCGACGCGGCATCTCGGCGCGCAGATCGCGCTGATGAACCCCGGCGGACTCCGCGGCGACCTCCTCGCCGGCGACGGCACCGTCTCGTACCGGGAGACCTACGCCGTGCAGCCCTTCGGGAGCATGCTGCAGGTGCTCGACCTCACCGGAGCCCAACTCGACGTGCTGCTCGAGCAGCAGTTTCAGGACAGCCCGGTCGGCTCGGAGGTCGAACGCATCCTGGCGCCCTCGCACAATCTGACCTACACGCTCGACCGCCTGGCGCCGCGCGGCGAACGGATCCGTTCGATCACGATCGACGGCGAGGCCGTCGACCCCGAGCGTGTGTACAAGGTCGTGATGAACAACTTCCTGGCCGGCGGCGGAGACGGTTTCACCGTGTGTACGGAAGCGCACGGACTGGTCGGCGCGGGCAAGGATCTCGACGCCCTCAACAACTATCTGGCGACCCGCTCACGCGTGGAGCCGCCGGCCGTCGACCGCATCCGCCTCCACTGAGACGGTGCCGTCGACGCGCGATCAGCGGAGTCGGAGTGCGTCGGCGAGGGTCGGCCACGCGGCCTTGATGTCGTCCTGCCAGTAGCCCCACGAATGCGTGCCCCACGGGCGGTAGACGACCTGCGCGGGGATACCGAGTTCGCGGAGGCGACGGTCGTAGGTGACGGTGCACACGAAGGTGCCGATCTCGAGCGGCGCGCCGACGGTGAGCACGTCCTGGCCGGCGCCGAGATCGTGCGGGCCGAGCAGGCCGTTGCCGGTGCTGAGGAAGACCTCCTTGCCGCGCAGCTTCTCGGCGTGCAGGTAGGAGTCGTGCTCCTCCCATCGGGCGTCGTCGGGCGGTCCCCACATGTTGTCGGGGTTGCCGCCCTTGTACGCGACGGTTCCGCGGACGGTGTCGCGGGAGCGGTCGCTGGAGGTGTCGTAGCAACCGCTGAGCGCCGCGACTCCCTGGTAGAGGTCGGGATTGCGGGTGATCAGGGACATCGCCCCGGTGGCGCCCATCGACAGGCCCGCGACGGCGTTGGTGCCGTTGCCGTCGAACTCGGCGTCGATCAGCGGGGGTAGTTCCTCAGTCAGGAAGGTCTCCCACTTGTTGATCCCGAGCACGGGGTCGGGGTTGTTCCAGTCGGTGTAGTAGCTCGCGGTGCCACCCACGGGAAGGACGACGTTGGTGTTCTTGTCGGCGAAGAACTCCGCGATGTCGGTGCGTTGGGTCCACGTGCTCTCGCGGAATTCGGACTCCTCGCCGGCGCTGACGCCGTCGAGCAGGTAGAGGGTGGGGCGCGCCCCCGCCGAGGCCGGGTGCAGCACCTGCACCGGCACGACCCGGTTCATCGCGGCCGAGTGGACGAACAGCTTCGTCTGCCTGTCGCCGACCCGCTCGACATGGTCGATCCTGGCCGACACCGGCTGCACGTGCGCCGGTTGTGCATGGATCGGTTGGGCATGGGCGATCGTCGTGCCGGAGACCGGCACCATCAGGGCCACCGCTACAGCCGCCGCGCGTCTCTTCACCATCGAACTCCCCGTCCCCCGACGACCTGCAGTGATCTCACAGTCACTACCTGTACCCGGTCAAGCGGACCTGCACGCGACCCTAATATTCACCCTCCTATTCGTGACGAATCGGAGGATCCACGGCCGCGTCGCCCCCGCCGGGCGGCGGGAGCGACGCGTGGGAGAGCTGTGTCGGTCAGCGGAGGTGGTGCACCTCCTGCAACCCGTAGACCGGGGTCGGGAGGCCCTCGTAACGCGCCTTGAGTTGCAGCGCCAAGTAGAGCGAGTAGTGCCGCGACTGGTGCAGGTTGCCGCCGTGGAACCACAGGCCGTCCTGCTGCGTGGGCTTCCACATGTTGCGCTGCTCACCCTCCCAGGGGCCGGGGTCCTTGGTGGTGTCGGAGCCCAGGCCCCAGCACTTGCCCACCTTGTCGGCGACCTCCTGCGAGATCAGGTCGGCGCCCCAGCCGTTCATCGAGCCGTAGCCGGTCGCGTAGACGACGAGATCGGCCTCGAGTTCGGTGCCGTCCTCGAGGATCACCGACGTCTCGGTGAGTTCGCGGACGTTGCCGTGGGCGAGCTTGATGTCGCCGTTCGCGACGAGTTCCGAGGCACCGACATCGATGTAGTAGCCGGATGCGCGACGCAGGTACTTCATGAACAGGCCCGAACCGTCGTCACCCCAGTCGTGCTGGAAGCCCGCCTTCTCGAGCCGGTCGTAGAACTCGGCGTCGCGTTCGCGGATCTTCTCGTAGATGGGGATCTGGAACTCGTGCATGATCCGGTACGGCAGGGACGCGAAGGTCAGGTCGGCCTTCTGGGTGGTGACGCCGGCGGCGAGGGCCCGCTCGGAGTACAGGTCGCCGAGACCGAGATCCATCAGCGAATCGGACCGGACGATGTGCGTCGACGAGCGCTGCACCATGGTGACGTCGGCGCCCACCTCCCACAGGGCACCGCAGATGTCGTGGGCACTGTTGTTGGCACCGATCACGACGGCCTTCTTGCCGGCGTAGGCGTCCGGACCCGGGTGGGCGCTGGAGTGGTGCTGCTCGCCGCGGAACAGGTCCATGCCGGGGAAGTCGGGGATGTTCGGCTTCCCCGACATGCCGGTCGCGATGACGAGCTGCTTCGGCCGGAGGACCACCGGTTCGCCGTCGCGCAGGACGTTGACGGTCCATTCGCCCGTTGCCTCGTCGTAGCTCGCGGAGGTGCACTCCGACTTCGACCAGTAGGGGACCTCCATCACCTTCGTGTACATCTCGAGCCAGTCCGCGATCTTGTCCTTGGGCGCGAAGACCGGCCAGTTGTCGGGGAACGGCATGTACGGCAGGTGGTCGTACCAGACGGGGTCGTGCAGACACAGCGACTTGTAGCGGCTGCGCCACTGGTCGCCGGGACGGTCGTGCTTGTCGAGCACGATTGCGGGAACACCGAGCTGACGCAGGCGCGCACCGAGCGCGATACCGCCCTGACCACCACCGATGATCACGATGTAGGGCTGACGCGTGTAACCGAGTTCGCGTTCCTCGATCTCGCGCTGCTCCGACCACGTGACCCTCTGCTTGTCGGCGCCGTGCTTCGTGCCGCGGGGACGACGCGTGCCCTTGTTCTCCTCGTATCCCTTCAGCTCCTGCATCGTGGTCAGCAGCGTGAAGGCGCGGTCCTGGCCGCTCTCCTCGTCGCGCTTGAGACGCAGGTGGCCGACGCCGCGACCGACCGCGGTCTCGAACGCGATCCAGGCGCTGAGTACGCCGTCGTCGTCGCTCGCTGGTTCGGTGGTGCGGAAGCCGCTGGGATCGGTGTCGGCGAGTCGCGCGTGCAGCATGTCCGAGACGCCCTCGCGTCCCTCGACGGTCTTGAGGTTCCAGGTGAAGGCGACCAGGTCGCGCCAGAAGGAATCGGTGCCGAACAGGCCCGCAGCGGCGTCGACATCGCGCTGTGCGAGGGCGGTTTCGAAAGCTCGCAACCAGGCATCGACGCGTTCGTCGGGCGTCGCGGTGCCGGAGGTCGTGGGCTTGTCGAGGGTGTCGGTCATGGTGAGTCCTTTCCCGTGGTGATGTGATCCAGGACACTCCTCGCGGCCGGTTCCCCGCAAGCGTTGCGTCACGTTGCACGGCGCCCCACTTGTGGCGCAGCACACATTTGCCACCTATGCTCCGAGGACGACGACGAAGAGGAGACCGTGACCACGTTCAGCGCGATCGCGCCCGGCACCGACCTGTCGCGCTACGCGCGCGAGTTGACGCGGATGCACGACGCGGTCATCGGCGGCGCCCGGTCACCCATGCGACCCCGTCCGCTCGTGTCCCGTTCGTGGCAGCGCGTGCTCGACGCGGGCCTCGATCCCACCGGCACCAACGAACGCAGCCGGCTGCCCGTCGCGGAGATCGAGCGACGTCGCCGCGCGTCCGCCCTCTCCGCGGTGATCGGCGATCTCGAGCAGGTCATCACACCCGTCGCCGACGCCTCGCATCTGCTGCTGGTGGTGACCGACGCCGACGGCGTGATCCTCTGGCGCAGCGGTTCGGCACCGATCCGGTCACGCGCCGACGCCCTCGGTTTCCAGGAGGGAACTGTGTGGACCGAGTCGACCGTCGGCACGAACGCCATCGGCACGGCGCTCGCGGAGGCCGCGCCCGTGCAGTTGTTCTCGGGTGAACACTTCGAGACGACCCAGCATCCCTGGTACTGCACCGCTGCGCCGATCCACGATCCGATCCGCGGCGACCTACTGGGCATCGTCGACGTCAGCGGTCCCGCGCTGACCCTGCACCCGGCCATCATCGCCCTCGTCGACACCGCCGTCCGGCTCGCCGAAGCACAACTGTGGCGACGGCACGAGGTGCGACTCGAACGGCTGCGCACCGAGGCTGCTCCGTTGCTGTCGTCGACGCGGGGACCGGTGCTGCTCGTCGACGAGGACGGTTGGGTCGCGCACGCCTCCGGTATCGCCGCCGAGCGGGTCGCGGTTCCGCGGCACGCACGCCCACTGACCGTTCCCGGTATGGGACTGTGTGTGCCCGAGCGGCTTTCGCACGGCTGGCTGATCCGCGGCGCGGCCTCGTCGTCGCGCATGCGGATGGTGCTGCACGTGTCGTCGTCGCCCACAGTGGAGGTCTTCGGGGACGACGACTCGTGGCACAGCATCGTCACCGCACGTCAGGCCGAGATCCTGCTGTTGCTGCACGAGCGCGGCCCGGACGGCATGACGGTCGCAGCGCTCAGCCGGGCCCTCTACGGGGACGACGACCATGCCGTGTCGGTCCGCGCCGAGGTGTCGCGACTGCGACGCGCGATCGGGGACGTGATCGAGAGCAAGCCCTACCGGCTCGCCACCACCGTCGACCTGTCGCTGGATCTCGGTGCGGACGAACGCCTCGCCGACTCCGAGTTCGTCCGCCGGTCGGGGGCGCCGGGGGTGCGGGCACTCGGCGTCTACCGCTGACACGGCCGGGGGCATGTTTCCGCCCCTCGGGGACCGGGAACGCACCAGTGAACCCAAGTCGCCGAACATGCTGGAGACACAATGACCGTTCTCGTCGTCACGGACAGCCCCGAAGGTCCGGCACAGAAGATCGCCCGGCTCGTCGCCGACACGCTGGGAGAGCGGGACATCGACGTCACCGTCGGTGACACCTCCGATCTCGAGCGGTCGGAAGAGTTCGAGGGCGTCGTCTTCGGAGGCGAGGTCGACGCCGGCGAGTACTCGCCCGACACCGTCGAACTGTTGTCGTCGCGGGCCTCCGGGCTGAGTCAGCAGCTCGTGTGGTTGTTCGCGGTGGGCGACGAAAGCACCGAGGACACAACAGATCTGGTGTCCGAACTCGCCGCGCTCGACTACCGGTCGTTCAGTCCGTCCGCAGGCGAGGACGAGGTGCGGTCGTGGGCCGCCTTCATCGCCGACGAGATCGACGGACACAGCTGAACCCGCACGTTCACCCGAGCGAAGGGCCGCCATGCTCCACACGGATGTCGCGCCGGGCGTGCATCGCCTCGCGCACGCCGACGTCAACGTCTACCTGATCGAGGACGACGCCGGAGTGACCGTCGTCGACACGGGACTACCCGCGACCGCTGGTCGCATCGAAGAGGCGATTTCACGCATCGGTCGCCGGATCGACGACGTGCAGGGAGTCGTCCTCACGCACGCCCACTTCGATCACGTCGGGTCGGCGAAGCGGCTGCGTGAACGGTGGCGGGTTCCGGTATGGGCGCATCGCGACGAGAAGTTCCTCGCCGCCCACCCCTATCGTTACCAGCACGAACGCAACCGGCTGCTCTATCCCGTTCGATATCCCGCCTGCATCCCCGTTCTCGCCCGGATGACCGTGGCCGGTGCGCTGTGGGTGCGCGGGGTCCACGACGTGACGCTCTTCCAGGACTCCCAACCGCTCGACCTGCCGGGCCGCCCCGTCCCCCTGCACACACCCGGCCACACCTACGGGCATTGCGCGCTGCATCTCCCGGACCGCGACACCGTGATCGTCGGCGACGCCATCGTCACCCTCGATCCGTACACGGGCAGGCACGGTCCGCAGATCGTCTCGGGTGCGGCGACCGCCGACAGCAGGAGGGCCCTCGCCTCGCTGGCGGCCATCGCCGGCACCGGCGCGAAGCACGTCCTCGTCGGCCACGGTGAGCCCTGGCACGACGGTGCGGCCGTGGCCGTGGAACGAGCGGTGGCCGCCGGACCGAGCTGACAGATGTGATCGGTCCACGGGAACCGGGGACATGCCCGCACTGCGCGGGCACACCGGCCGCATGAATGCTCTCGGTGCCACTCTTCTGACCGGCGTCGCCGACCCGAAGCTCGGGGCTTTCTCACGGTTCGACGGAAGCTGGGGACGAGGGGCGCACCTGGATCCTCGAGGAGAAGATGGTCGCCACCCGGCGGTAGAAACGAGAAGAGGCTCCGACTCCCTGACGGGTGCCGGAACCTCTTCCGTGGCGGAAGCGGAGGGATTTGAACCCCCGTTGGTGTTACCCAAGCTCGCTTTCAAGGCGAGTGCATTCGGCCGCTCTGCCACGCTTCCGTGGCAGATCCTAACCGCTCCGCGCAAGCAGGGCATAACCGATTCGCGACCTCAGCGGTCGGCCAGAGTGTGCTCGACGCGCGCGAAGACCCGCGCCAGCATGTCGAGCTCGTCGGCCGACAGCAGGTCGATGAGGTAGTTGCGCACGTCGTCGACGTGGGTGGGGGCGGCCTCCGCCAGACGCCGCCTGCCTTCGTCGGTGATGGTGGCGAGCACACCGCGACCGTCGTCGGGGCACGAGCTGCGCACGACCATCTTCTCCTGCTCCATCCGCCGGATCTGATGGGTGAGCCGGCTGCGTGAGGAGAGCACGCCGTCGGCGAGATCGCTCATGCGCAGGGCGCCGTCGGGGGCTTCGGAGAGCATGACCAGGATCCGATATTCCGCCAGCGACAGGTCGTGTCGGTCGTTGAGAGACCGACTGAGGGCGCTCATGAGACGGTTGTTGCCGTCCATGTAGAGACGCCAGGCCTCCTGCTCCTTTGCGGTCAGCCACTTGGGTTCGTCTCGTTCGCTGGTCACGCCGGGAGTGTAATGCCGACGGCCCGATCCGGTTACCGCACGGTAGCTTCGAGCAGGTGAGCGCGCGGCGAGCGGCGTGATCGTCTCCTCACTGCCCCGCACGCGATAGCGTCGAACACATGTATGCAATCGTCGCCACCGAACCCGGTGGTCCAGAAGTTCTCCGGTGGACCGAGCAGCCCGACCCGGACCTGCCTCCCGGGCACGTACTTCTCGATGTCGCGGCGACCGCGGTCAACCGCGCCGACCTGCTGCAACGGCGCGGCCTCTACCCGCCGCCCCGGGGGGCGAGCGACATCCTGGGCCTCGAATGCTCCGGAGTGATCTCCGAACTCGGCGAGGGTGTGACGGGCTGGAACATCGGCGACAAGGTCTGTGCCCTCCTCACCGGTGGCGGTTACGCCGAGAAGGTCGCGGTCCCTGCCTCCCAGCTGCTGCCCGCCCCGAAGGGCATGGACATCGCGGTCGCCGCGTCGCTTCCCGAGATCGCGTGCACGGTGTGGTCGAACGTCGTGATGACCGCCGGCCTGAAGCGCGGCGACGTCCTGCTCGTCCACGGTGGCGGCGGAGGCATCGGCACGCATGCCATCCAGGTGGGCAAGGCGCTCGGCGCGAAGGTGGCGGTGACGGCCTCGGCCGGCAAACTCGACCGCTGCCGCGAACTCGGCGCCGACCTGGCGATCGACTACCGCGAACAGGACTTCGTCTCCGAGGTGCGCACTGCCTTCGGTGGCGCCGACGTGGTGCTCGACAACATGGGTGCGAAGTACCTGTCCCGGAACATCGACGTCCTCGCTCCGGACGGACGGCTCGTCGTCATCGGCATGCAGGGTGGCACGAAGGGTGAACTGCACCTCGGCAAGTTGCTCGCCAAGCGCGGTCACGTCATCGCGACCGGTCTGCGCGGCCGTCCGGACTCGGGGCCGTCGGGCAAGAGCGCGATCATCGACTCCGTGCGCGCCGATCTGTGGCCGCTCATCGAGGAGGCGAAGGTCCATCCCGTCGTGCACGCCGAGCTGCCGATCACCGAGGCGGCACAGGCGCACGAACTGCTCGACAGCCCCGAGACCGTCGGGAAGGTCGTGCTGCGGATCGAACGGAACTAGAGGTTGCGGAGCTCACGGACGAGCTGATCGACCTCGAAGCTCGTGGTGTAGGGGGCGAGGCCGATGCTCACCGCTCCCCCTTCGTCGCTGACGCCGAGGGAGTCGAGGAGCCGGCTCGATCCGCGGGTGCTCGCCACCGTCGCGATGCGGCGGTCGGCAAGATGCGCGGCGACCTTCTCGGCCGGGACCCCGTCGACGGTGAAGCTGAGGGTGGGGACGCGGCTCGACGCGCGGCCGAGCACGATCACGCCGGTGAGACTGTCGAGCTGTCGCATCAGACGGTCGAACAGCACGTCCTGGTAGTTCTGCATCGAGCTGATCGAGATGTCGAGACGCTCGCGGCGGGAGCCGGTGGCGTCGTCGTCCAGTGAGGCCATGAAGTCGATGGACGCGGGGATACCGGCGAGCAGACCGAACTGGTGACCGCCCACCTCGAGGCGTTCGGCGCCGCGCGCGTGCGGGTTCAGCGACATGGCCGGAACCCGTTCGAGATGCGCGGGGTCGGAGAAGACGAGCGCACCGATCTGCGGGCCGCCCCACGAGGCGATGTCGACGGTGATGACGTCGGCGCCGAGATCGTCGATGTCGACGTGGGCGTAGGGGGCAGCGCCCGCGGCGTCGACGACCATGAGCCCACCGACCTCGTGGACGAGATCCGCGACGACCCGCACGTCGGGCGCGGTGCCGACGATCGACGACGCCGCGGTGAGCGCGACGAGCCGGGTGGTGGGCGTGACGAGTTCCTCGTACTGCCAGGTGGGCAGCTCGCACGTCTCGATCTCGACCTCGGCCCAGCGCACCTGCGCGCCGTAGCGGCTCGCGACCCGCAACCAGGGAGCGATGTTCGCCTCGTCGTCGAGCCGTGAGAGCACCATGCCGGTGCCGAGCCCGAGGCGGGAACTGAGTGCTTCGGCGAGCCAGGCGAGCAACACCGCGTGGCTCGGGCCCAGGACGACCCCGTCCGGATCGGCACCCACGAGTTCCGCGACCGCGACGCGCGCCTCCTGGAGGATCGCGGCGCTGCGACGTGACGACAGGTGCCGTCCGGTCGACGACGCGGCCGAGTTGCGGAAGGCAGTGGACACGGTGCGCGACACCACATCGGGGATCTGCATACCGGCCCGTGGATCGAGATGGATCCACCCGTCCCCGAGCGAGGGGATCAACCCCCGGATCCGGGCAACGTCGTAAGCCATGGCAGACACTCTAGGTCCCGATGTCAATGGGACGCGCCGTACCTGCACTCGGCGTTGCCCTCTCGGTAGGCTCGATCGGGGTACCCGGCACTCCGGGTCCCTCGGGTAACCGGGCACCCCCGAGGTGGGAAAGGGAGAATGGAGCCATGACACATCCGGACAACGACCAGGTTCTCGTGATCGGCCCCGACGGCCGGCCCATCCGTGTCTCCCGCGAGGAGGCGGCCCGCGTGGAGGCCGACGTCCGGCCGGAGGAGGAGAAGACCGAGAACGGCGGCGAATCCCTGGCCGACATGGTCGAGCAGCCGGCGAAGGTCATGCGGATCGGCACCATGATCAAACAGCTCCTCGAAGAGGTGAAGGCCGCGCCGCTCGACGACGCCAGCCGCACCCGGCTCAAGGACATCCACCTGTCGTCCATCCGCGAACTCGGTCAGGGCCTCGCCCCCGATCTGCGGGAGGAACTCGAGCGGCTCGCGCTGCCCTTCGGTGAGGACGCGGTGCCCTCCGACGCCGAGCTGCGCATCGCGCAGGCTCAGCTCGTCGGTTGGCTCGAAGGTCTGTTCCACGGCATCCAGACAGCGCTGTTCGCTCAGCAGATGGCGGCTCGTGCCCAGCTCGAGCAGATGCGTCAGGGAGCGCTTCCTCCCGGCGTCGCGCAGGGCGGTCGCGGCCAGAACGATCAATCGTTTCCCGGTCAGACCCACCCCGGAACCGGCCAGTACCTGTAGTCCCACCGGGTACGCCCCGGGACTCGGGTATCGGCGCGACGGGTACGCTCGGGTCCCGTGTCAGCGTCTGGAGCAGCATCGTGAGTCGGGTCAGCATCGAAACGCGCGGCGCGTGCGTCGACTTTCCCATCTTCGACGCCAAGACCCGGTCCTTGAAGAAGGCCTTCCTGGGTAAGGCGGGCGGGGCGATCGGCCGCAACGACTCCGATGTCGTGGTCGTCGAGGCTCTGCGCGACATCACGATGTCGTTGAAGGAAGGCGACCGCGTCGGGCTCGTCGGCCACAACGGTGCCGGCAAGTCCACGCTGCTGCGTCTGCTCTCCGGGATCTACGAGCCCACGCGCGGCCACGCTCGGGTGAAGGGTCGCGTCGCGCCGGTGTTCGACCTCGGCGTCGGCATGGACCCGGAGATCTCCGGCTACGAGAACATCATCATCCGCGGCATGTTCCTCGGGATGAGCCGCAAGCAGATGCTGGCCAAGGTCGACGAGATCGCGGACTTCACCGAGCTCGGCGACTACCTCAACATGCCGCTGCGCACCTACTCGACCGGTATGCGGGTGCGTGTCGCGCTCGGCGTGGTCACCAGCATCGATCCCGAGATCCTGCTGCTCGACGAGGGCATCGGCGCGGTCGACGCGGAGTTCATGAAGAAGGCGCGGGTGCGTCTGCAGGATCTCGTCGCGCGCTCGGGCATCCTCGTGTTCGCCAGCCATTCGAACGAGTTCCTCGCCCAACTGTGCGACCAGGCGATGTGGATCGACCACGGCCAGATCCGCGAGCAGGGCGACATCGAGCACGTGGTGCGCGCCTACGAGGGCGACGAGGCCGGCGATCACGTGCGCACGATCCTCCACGAGCTCGAGCGTGAGCGGATCGCGAAGTCCGCCCCCGACGCCGCGGCCTCGACGGGTTCGAACGGTGGCTGACGAACGGATCATCGGCGTCGTCGTCACACACCGCCGACGCGAACTGCTGGCGGATTCGCTGAAAGTTCTTGCCTCGCAGTCCCGTCCGCTCGACCATCTCGTGGTGGTCGACAACGGCGACGAGGACGCGGTGCGTGAGCTCGTCGACGCGGTGGACCTGCCCACGAGTTATCTCGGCTCGAAGCACAATCTCGGTGGAGCAGGCGGCTTCGCCCTCGGCATCCTGTACGCGCTGTCGCTGGGAGCCGACCGGGTGTGGCTCGCCGACGACGACGGCCGCCCAGAGGGACCGGACGTGCTCGCGACGCTGCTCGACTGCGCGCAACGCAACGGCCTGGCCGAGGTGTCGCCGGTCGTGTGCGACATCGCGCAACCCGACCGCCTCGCCTTCCCGCTGCGTCGCGGTGTGGTGTGGCGGCGGTGGCGGCACGAACTCGGCGACGAGGACCTGTTGCCCGGCATCGCCTCGCTGTTCAACGGTGCGCTCTTCACCGCCGCGGCGATCGACGCGGTGGGTGTGCCCGACCTGCGCCTGTTCGTCCGTGGCGATGAGGTCGAGGTGCACCGGCGTCTCGTCCGCTCGGGACTGCCGTTCGGCACCTGCCTGCAGACGGCCTATCTGCACCCGGACGGTGCCGACGAGTTCAAGCCGATTCTCGGCGGCCGGATGCACACGCAGTATCCGGACAACGACACCAAGCGCTTCTTCACCTACCGCAACCGCGGCTACCTGCTGTCGCAGCCGGGACTGCGCCGGTTGCTGCCCCAGGAATGGGTGCGGTTCGGCTGGTACTTCCTGATCACGCGCCGCGACCCGGCCGGTCTGCGCGAGTGGATCCGGTTGCGCAGACTCGGGCGCGAGGAGAGATTCGAACGCCCCTGACGGTGCCGTCGCTCAGTCGGTGATGACCGTCTGCGCCGCGATCTCCTTGAGTTTCGCGTTCGCCCAGCGCAGTTGGCGCAGGGTCTGCGGATGGCAGCGTTCGGAGAGGGCGAGCAGTTCGCGGTCGCTCAGGGCCTGCGCCGTCTGGGCGAGGATCTCCCAGTCGAGTGAGACCCCCGCCGCCATGCGGTGCACGGTGCGCAGGTCCCGCAGCAGCAGGACGCTCGGGGTGTGTCGGCGTCCGAGCATCTCGCTTCCCTTCCGCCGCACCTCAGCGAGCACCTCGTGGACGCCCTGAGGCTCGTCGTCGAGGTCGAGGTCGAGGTCGTAGTCGTGGCCGGCGCGGGCGAGTTCGCGCACATGCTGCTGCGACCAGCCGGCGATGTCACGCGCAACGTGGAAGATCTCGTGGTCGACCTTGTGCCGGTCCGCCGTGCGCAGCAGTTCGGTCGCCAGGTCGTTCTCCGAGCGGTGCAGTTCGCGGATCGCCAGGGAGACCTTGTTCATCGCGGTCCTCCGTCGTCGAGCGTCTCGGTGATCTCGGCGTCCGGTCCACCCGAGGTGGCGGGCACGCTGCCGGAGACCGGTGCCGAGGCGGTGGTGGTCGGTGCCGCGGACGGCCCGCCCTCGGCGACGGCGACCCGTTCGACGCGCGCGGCGCCCGACTTGAACAGGGGTTGCTTCGACGCCGGGTCCCAGTCGGTGAAGGTCAGTTCGTTGGCCGCGCGCCCCTCGAGCGCCGGTTCGTGGCCCGCCGGGGTGTCCCAGTAGCCGTAGTGGAACGGCAGGAACAGCACCCCGTTCCGGATCCCGCTGATCCGCAACCGCGCGGTGACGTGCCCGCGCGGGGTGTCGATCCGCAGCAGGTCGCCCTCCGCCCAGCCGTGCCGCTCGGCGTCGCCCGCCGACATCTCCACCCACACCTCCGGTGCCGCGCGTTGCAGTTGCGGGGCGCGGCCGGTCTTCGTGCGGGTGTGGAAGTGGTAGAGCGTGCGGCCGGTGGTGAGTAGATAGGGATACTCGTCGGAGACCGTCTCGTGCGGGGGAAGATACTCACCCGCCTTGATGATCGCCTTGCCGAAGGGGTTCAGCGCCCGGTACTCGGTGGGTTCGACCGGCGCTCCGGTGACCATGTCCCGTCCGTAGTTCTCGCAGTAGTCCGGTGCGGCCCAGAACTTTCCGCCCTCGTAGAGACGTTCGGTCCCGTCGGGTGCGTCGGCGTTGCACGGCCACTGGATTCCGCTGCCGCCACGTAGTTGTTCGTAGGTGATGCCCGTGTAGTCGCAGGGCCGCCCGGCCGTGCACTCCTTCCACGCCTCGAATGCCTCCTCGGGCGTGGACCACTTCACGAGCGGGTCTCCGTCCTTGTCACGCAGATCGATCCGGCGCGCGTAGTCGACGAAGATGTCGAGATCGGGTCTGGCCTGTCCGGGTGGTTCGACGGCCTTCTCCGACAGGTGCACGGTCCGGTCGGTGTTGGTGAACGTCCCGGTCTTCTCACCCCAGGTCGCAGCGGGCAGGACGACGTCGGCCAGCTGCGCGGTCTCCGACAGGAAGATGTCCTGCACAACGAGGAAAAGCCTGTCCTGGGAGAGGATCTCACGCACCCGGCGCAATTCCGGCAGGGACACCGCCGGGTTCGTCCCGCTCACGTAGAGGAAGCGGATCGAGCCGTCCTCGACGTACCGCATCATCTGCATGAGGTGGGTCGGCGCGGTGTAGTGCGGGATCCGCATCGGATCGATGTTCCACACCCGGGCGAGGTCCTCGACGTGCGATTCGTTGGCCCAGTTGCGGAAGGCCGGCAGGTCGCCGTCGGCGCCGCATTCGCGGGTGTTCTGCGCGGTGGGCTGCCCGTTCATCTGGAGGACTCCGCAACCGGGCCTACCGAGCATGCCGCGCACGAGATGGATGTTGTTCACCTGCACGGCAGCCGCGGTGGCCTGATGGGACTGGTAGAAGCCCTGCAGGACCGTCGAGAGCAGCCGCTCCGCCGTGCCGAGCAGTCGAGCGGTCTCCCGCAGATCCTCGATGGGGACGTCGCAAATCTCGGCGGCCTTCTCGAGGGGATAGTCGTCGAGTTGGGTGCGCAGTTCGTCGAATCCGACGGTGTGGTCCTCGATGTATTTCTCATCGATCCACCCGCGTCGCAGGATCTCGTGCAACAGCCCGTTCATGAGGACGACGTTGGTGCCCGGGCGCGGGGCGAGGTGCACCGTCGCGGCCCGCGCGACCGGCGTCCGCCGCGGATCCACACAGATCACGGCCGGCGGATTCGGTCCGGCGAGCCGATCGAGGACCCGCGTCCATGTCACCGTCTGCGTCTCGGCCATGTTGTGTCCGTAGAGCGCGATGACGTCGGCATGATCGATGTCGGTGTAGGAGCCGGGCTGGCCGTCGCACCCGAAGGACTGTTTGAGGGCGGCTGCCGCCGTCGCTGTACACAGCCTCGTGTTGCCGTCCATGTGGTTGGTGCCGATGCCACCGTGACCGATGAGCGCGAGGGTGTAGTACTCCTCCAGGAACAGCTGCCCGGTGGTGTAGAAGCCGACCGAGCTGGGGCCGCGCTCGTCGAGCAGTTGTTTCGTGCGACCGGCGACGGCATCCATCGCGGTGTCCCAGTCGGTCTCGACGAGTTTGCCGTCGCGGCGGATCAACGGCACGGTGAGCCGGTCCTCCGAGTGGTTCGCCTGCCAGCCGAACAGGTCCTTGGGGTCGAGCCGCCCGTGGTTGACCCGGTCGACGGCGCGTCCGCGCACCCCCACCATCCGCCCGTCCTTGACGGCGATGTCGAGGCCGTCGCCGTTGGAATGCAGGATGGTCGCCGACTGCACCCACCTGTCGACATCGTCCTCGGTCAGTCCGTCGGCGAGATAGGTGTCGACGCGGGTGGGCCAGCGTTGCCCGGGTCCGTAGGGTGTGCGCGAACCCCACGGATCCGCGATGCGATCCACGGTGGTCATGCTCCCGGCGGTACCCGGGGCGAGCAGGAACAAACACTTGCCTGCATCGCCTGTCGATTCCGGCGCAACAATCCGGCAAATCCGACCACGGATGTACGCACTTCGTCCTACACTTTCGCCACACTCGACCTCGGGAGCCAGTGATGACCCCTCGTGCCACCTCACCGTCGACCCTCTGCGAAGCCTTCCAGACCACCGCCGCGGCGTACCCCGACAAGGTCGCGCTGCGCACCCCCGACGACTCCGTCTCCTACACCTGGCGTCAGTACGCGCAGCGCGTCGAACGCCTCGCCGCCGGACTCGCCGGCCTCGGCGTGAGCCGCGGGCACACCGTCGGCCTCATGCTCACCAACCGGCCCGAATTCCACCTTCTCGACACCGCCGCGATCCACCTCGGCGCGGTGCCGTTCTCGATCTACAACTCACTGACCGCCGAACAGATCTCGTACGTGCTCGGCAACGCCGGCAACCACGTGATGATCGCCGAGGAACAGTTCGTCCCCGTCCTGCGGCAGGCGCTCGGCGACACGAAGGTCGAGCACCTGGTGTGCATCGACGGCAAACCGGAGGGCACCATGTCCCTCGACGACCTCGAGGCCGCCGCCGATCCGTCCTTCGACTTCGAGGCCTCGTGGAAGGCCGTGCAGCCGTCCGACCTGCTGACCCTCATCTACACCTCCGGCACCACCGGGCCGCCGAAGGGTGTCGAACTCACCCACGCCAACCTGCTCGCCGAACTCGAGGCGACGAGCTCGTATCTGCCCACCGGCCCGGACGACCGGATCCTGTCGTATCTGCCCGACGCGCACATCGCCAACCGCTGGGGCTCGCACTACTCGAGCCTGTACAGCGGCATGCAGATCACCACGCTCGACGACCTCAAGCAGGCCATCACCGTGCTACCGAGCCTGCGGCCGACGCTCTTCGGCGCCGTCCCCCAGGTCTGGTACAAGCTCAAGGCCGCGATCGACAAGACCCTCGCCGAGGAGTCGAGCCCGATCAAGAAGAAGCTCGCGTTGTGGGCGATCGACGTCGGACGCAAGCGCGCCCGGCTGCAGTCCGACGGCAAACCGGTCCCCCGCACCCTCGAGGTGCAGCACGCGGTGGCCGACAGGCTGGTGCTGTCCGCGATCCGCGGCAAGCTCGGCCTCGACCAGGTCCGGGCCGCTGTCACCGGTGCCGCCGCGATCTCGCCGGAGGTCCTCGAGTTCGTTCTCGCCCTCGGCATTCCGTGCTCCGAGGTGTGGGGCATGTCGGAGACCTCGTGTGTGGTCACGATGAACCGGCCGGGTGCCATCCGCATCGGCACCGTCGGGCAGGCCGTGCCGTGTGCGCAGCTCAGGATCGCCGAGGACGGCGAACTGCTCGTCTCGGGTCCGCTGCTGATGAAGGGCTACCGGAACGACCCCGAGAAGACCTCGGATGCAATCGATTCCGACGGTTGGTTGCACACCGGCGACATCGGTGAGATCGACGCGGACGGATACGTGCGGTTGATCGACCGGAAGAAGGAGATCATCGTCAACGCGGCGGGGAAGAACATGTCGCCCGCCAACATCGAAGGCGCCCTGCGTGCCGCTTGCCCGATGCTCGGTGGCGCCGTCGCCATCGGCAACGACCGCCCCTACAACGTCGCACTGCTCGCGCTCGATCCCGATGCCCTGGCCGTCTTCGCCGAACAGCACGGTCTCAGCGGCACCCACGAGGAGCTCTCCCGGCATCCGGTGGTCCTCGAATCGATCGCGAAGTCGGTCGAGGAGGCGAACAGCAAGCTGTCGCGGGTCGAGCAGATCAAGAAGTACACGGTGCTGCCGACGATCTGGGAACCCTCGGGCGACGAGCTGACCCCGACGATGAAGCTCAAGCGCAAGCCCATCGACGCGAAGTACGCGGAGGAGATCGACAAGCTGTACGCGGGCTGATCACGACTATCTCGACGAATTGCTGAGCGAGGCGGTGTAGTCGCCGACGATCTGCTCGGCGATCTCCCGCACCTTGACGTTGCGGTGCTGGGAGAAGGCGACGAGCTTGTCGAAGGCCGTGTCGGCGTCGCACTTGAACGTGGCCATCATCAGTCCCACGGCCTTGCTCATCGTCGACCGGGTCTCCAACGCCGTCTTCAACTGGTCGGATTCGCGCTCCCGCGCGGCGAGCATCTGTTCACGCAGCCACGACAATTCGAGGTTCACGCGAACGCGGGCGACCAGCTCGTCGGGGTGGAACGGTTTGGTGATGTAGTCGTCGGCGCCGGTGCGCAGACCACCGATCGTGGCCTCCGCGCCGGCGCGTGCCGTCAGGAGGATGACCGGCAGCCGGGAGGTCGCCGGGTCGCGGCGGATCTCCTCGAGCAGCTCCACTCCGTCCCGCCCGGGGAGCATGATGTCGCTCAGCACGAGATGCGGCGGTCGCGACCAGATCCGCTCGAGCGCGGTGTCGCCGTCCCCCACCGCATCCACGTGCCAGTTCTGGCGACGCAACAATTGCGTCAGGTAGTCGCGCATGTCCGCGTTGTCCTCGATCACCAGGATCCGCGGCAGCGCCTCCCCGCCTTTCTTCTTTGTGGTGGAATCGGTTTCGGCGATGGTCTCCCTGTCCCACTGCTGCGTTTCGGCGACGTACAACGCGCCCAGGTCTCCCGGGACGGTTCCCGCGGGCGACTCGGAGGGTGGGCCGACGACGCGGGGAACGGACACGGTGAACGTGCTGCCGCGCCCGAGCTCGCTGGACACGGTCGCGTCGCCGCCGAGGGCCCGGACCCAGTCCCGGACCAGGGACAGGCCGAGACCGATTCCTTCCTGGCTTCGTCCGCCGACACTCTCCACCCGATGGAACCGTTCGAAGACTCGACCGAGTTCCGATTCCGGGATGCCGACACCGGTGTCGGCGACCTTCAGGACGAGCCGATCGCCCTCGACGTCCAGATCCACGTCGACCGATCCCGAGGGGGTGTACTTGATCGCGTTCGAGAGCAGGTTCAGCACGATATGAGCCCATGTCTGGGGATCGAGCTGGGTCTGCTCGGCCGCCGCGTCGGCGATCCGGCTGCGCAGGTCCAGGCCCGCACGGTGGGCCGCGTCGGCGAACAGGTCCACGCATTCGGCCGTGAGCGCCGCCGGGTCGGTCGGTTCCAGGGGCTTGCTCGACGGGTCGGTCTCGGCACGGGTCACCTCGAGCAGTGCGTCGACAAGTCGCCGCAGCCGGACCGCGGCGCGCTGCGAGGCTTCCAGTGAGTGCCGCTGCGGGTCCGTCAACGCCGTTGCTTCGTCGAGCACACTTTGCAACGGGCCGAGGAGCAGCGTGAGCGGCGTGCGGAACTCGTGGCTGATCGATTCGAAGAACCGCGTCTTGGCGGCGTCCAGCGCCGCGAACGCATCGGCCCGGCGACGCTCGGCATCCATCGCTGACGCATCGCGCAGCAGCCCCGAAATCTTCGTGACCACGAGGTCGACGAAGGTCGAGTACGCGGCGTCGAACACCCGGTACGGACTCAGTCCGACGGCGAGGACACCGAGCGGGAAGTCGTGTCCCGGCGCCGTCAACGGCACGAGGAGGAGGGTGCCGATCGGATGGTCGCCGAGGGCCCGCTGCGGGTCGAGCAGATCCGGGGAACGCTCGGCGACGCCGGAGACGACGAAGGGTTCGGAGGCCCTGGCGGCCTTCGACAGCAGCTGGTCCTCATCCGGTCCGAGCAGGGCACCCGAGAAGCCGGGCTTCGTCCCCATTACGGCGAGCTGCTTCCAGTTCGGTTGCGGATCATCGGGATCCACCACCCGGCTGTCGAGGAACAGCGCGGCCAGGGGAATGTCCTGATGGCTCGGAGCGAGCGCGTCCAGCGCGTTCCGGCACGTGTCGATCACCGACAGGCCCGAATCGGTGATCGCCACCGTACCCAGGCGGCTCAGAGCCTCCAGACGACGCTCACCGAGTACCCGTGAGGTGACGTCGGTGGTCGCGACGAAGACCCCCGCGACCTTGCCGGACTCGTCGCGGATCGGGCTGTAGGAGAAGGTCCAGTAGGTTTCTTCCTCGTAGCCGTGGCGCTGCATGAACAGCAGTTCTTCCTCGGCGAAGGTGGCGGTGCCCGCCATCGCCCGTTCGACGCGCGCGCCCACCTCGTCCCACACCTCGTGCCAGCATTCCGGCGCCGGTTGCGCGACCGCCGCGGGGTACTTGTCGCCGAGGACGGGGATGATCGCGTCGTTGAAGATCTGCACCAGCTGCGGCCCCCACCACAGGAGCATCGGCACCTCGGACGGCAATACCGTCCGCACTGCCATGCGCAGTTCCGCCGGCCAGGACTCCACCGGCCCCAGAGGGGTGGCCGACCAGTCGGTCTTCCGAAACCGTTCCAGGCATTCTCCCGGCCCCGCGAACAGGCGTTCCGCCGACCACGCCTCTCCCGACTCGGCTGCCGCCCTCATGCCCCGTCACTCCCCTCTCCGGTACGTCCCGCCCGCCGTCATTCTCCCCCGATATCGCGCAGAACGACGCCACATGGAGGACATGCGTCCTCCTTTCCCCAGGTGGGCGGCATGGGTGGAAATGGTGGTACGTCGGCGGACGCTGGGAACAGTGAAGGCGGCGGCTTCGGCGTCGGGGCCCGACCCGCCGGCGCCTACGTCATCAGCGGTGGGAACGTGTCGGGCGACCCGCCGTGGACGTCAACCGTCTGGTGCGCTCGATCGCGGGGGGTGGTGATCACCTTCCTGATCACGCGCACTGTCGTCGACCGTCCGCCGAGTCGAACCGTTGGTGTAGTACAGGACCGACCGTTGCCCGTATTGCGCTTCCGGACGGTCCCGTAGAACTTCACCGATGGCGGCCTGCCTGCACTTCCTTCGACGCGCGCTCGGCCTCCACCACAACTGAGGGCGAACCCTCGGCGCGCTCGTCGCCGGTGCATGGCTCGGCGAGACGCAGCAGGTGCAGATACAACCGATGTCGGAACTGTACGAGCGGCTGGGCGACTCCGGCCATATGGACGACGGCGCCTGACGAGAAGCCGAGCGAGTCCGACGTTGTGTGCGAGGAAACGCCGAGAACTCGACAACAACGTCGGACTCGATTGCACCCGATCGTGTTTCCCGCGTGACAGATGTGCATACTGTTGCGGGTCGTTCAGGGGGAACGACCGCGACGATCGGGGGGATCATGACCGACCTCAGCATGCCCGCAGCCGGCTCCGACAGGTTCGAGGGTCTGAGCGAGACGTGGCGGTTCCGCTTCGAATTCTTCGCCGCATACGGCGTCCCGGGATCGCTGAAGACGTCTCCCGAATACACCGCGGCCTTCCGCGCCCTGCCGCTGCGGCAGCGCATGAAGCTGAACATGAATCTGCTCGGGTTCCTGTTCGGCATCTTTTATCTGCTGTATCTACGGTTGTGGAAGAAGGCGCTGGTGGTGTTCGGCGTCGGCCTCGTGCTGGGTCTCCTCGTCGTCGCGCTGGCGCTGCCCTCGACCGTCGACACCGCTCTCACACTCGGCCTGTGGCTCTACGCCGCGAGTCGCGTGAACGTCTACCACTACGAGAACCGGGTACTCGGCCGTCAGACGTGGGGCCTGTAGCCCCGGCTCCGGCGTGCACTTCTCGTCGTGAATACCGCGCACGATCGAAAGGACCTGCACACGCACGGCGGTCCCGTCGACCCCGCGCCCCGGCAGGTCACATTTACGCCGCGGGTAGGCTCGGGACCCGTGTCTGATGCCCTCACCGTCGACGACGAACCCATCGAGTCGTCCTCACGTTCGTTCCGGCGCGCGTTCCAGGATCTGCGCGAAGGCTTCAACCACCGCGAACTGTGGTTGCTGCTCGGCTGGCAGGACATCAAGCAGCGCTACCGCCGATCGGTGCTCGGCCCGTTCTGGATCACGATCGCCACGGGTGTGTCGGCGATCGCGATGGGTGTGCTCTACGGCACGCTGTTCAACCTCGATGTCCCGGAGTTCCTGCCGTACGTCGCGCTCGGCTTCATCATCTGGAACCTGATCCAGGGGTCCATCCTCGAGGGCGCGGACGTGTTCATGTCCAACGAGGGCCTGATCAAACAGCTGCCGACGCCGCTCAGTGTGCACGTCTACCGGCTGGTGTGGCGGCAGATGATCCTGTTCGCGCACAACATCGTCATCTACATCGGCATCTTCATCTTCTTCCCACGTCAGCTGTACTGGACGGCCTTCCTCGCCATCCCGGCGCTGGCGTTGATCGCGATCAACGCGGTGTGGGTGTCGCTGGTGTTCGGCATCCTCGCCACGCGCTACCGCGACATCGCGCCGCTGCTCGGCAGCATCGTCCAGCTGCTGTTCTTCATGACACCGATCATCTGGACGGAGAAGACGCTCGAGGGCACCGGCAACGAGGGGCGGGCGCGGATCGCGGAAATCAACCCGCTCTACCACTTCCTCGACATCGTGCGGACCCCACTGCTCGGCGGCGACCAGCAGCTCTACCACTGGGTCATCGTCCTGATCATCACCGTCGTCGGCTGGGGTATCGCCCTGCTCGCGCTGCGCAACTACCGCTCGCGCGTCGCCTACTGGGTCTGAGCCGGTTCGAGCCGGACCAGCTGTGAACGGTGGATCGGCTCCCGGTCGGTGATCCGGAAACCGACGGCCTCGAGCTCCCGGTAGGTGTCGGTCTCGGTGAACCGGTGGGGTTCGAACCGCCACCACACGTTGTTCGGGTGCCACACCCGGAAGCCGGTCTCGCGCTCGCCGTCGGCGACCACCCACAGCACCTCGCATCGAGCCGCCGCGCGTCGGGCGAGTTCCGGCGGCGGAGCGTCGGTCGACCACAGGTTCACGCGGTCGACGGCGTCGTAGCCGAGCCCCACGTCGTCGAGTCCTGCCACCGCGTCGGGCCGGGCGTCAACGACCGCGCGCAGTGAGGTCGGTGCCCACGAGACGCGCGGTTCGAAAGCGACACAGTCGCCGGGTTCGGAGCGTTCGACCAGCCGGTCGGCGATCACGCTGTAGTCCATCCCGCCGGCCTTGCCGAACGGCTGTCGCTGCTGCACGTAGGCCGGCGCAACGCTGACGGCGACCGCAGTCAGCACCACCAGCATCGACCACCAGCGGGTTGCGATGCGGGCCGCCGCCCAGCCCACGAGCAGCACCATCGCGGGAACCGTGAACGACAGATAGCGCTCGAGGTACATGTTGTCCTCGAGCAGCGAGTAGCCGAGCAACAGCACCATGGGCACGGCGAAACCCGGCACAGCGAGCCACAGCAGGGTCCGCTCCCCAGGCTCCGCGCCACGACGGCACGCGGCGATCACCCCGGCGACGACGATCGCGGCGAACAAGGTGGCCGTCCACGGGGCCTGCGGGAACCACTGATCGAGAGCGATCGTGCGGACGATCGTCGAGTCGAGCGGAGGAATCCAGGCGACCTGCTTGGCCTGCGAATAGGCGAGCAGGACGAACGGCGTCGACAAGGCCGCGCCCACCCCTGCGGACAACAGGAACGCACCGCGCCCACGACCACGGACCAGCACGGTGAGGAGATGCGCGACAACGACCGTCGCGGAGTACACGAACATCACCGTCGCGACCGGCAGGACGACGGCGTACAGCGCCCACCACCGTCTACGGCCGGTCGCGCAGCCGAGCGCGACCAGCAGCGACAACACCGCGACCAGCGCCGCAGCGAAGGCATAGGACCGCGCTTCGGTGGCCGCCCAGGTCACCCGCGGCGACAGCGCGAACAGCACCCCGGCGGCGATCCCCACGCGACGACCCGCCAGCACCTGGCCGGTCGCCGTGACGGCTGCGGCACCCACCCCGAGCGCGAGCACACCGGGCAGGCGGGCGGTGAACTCGTCGACGCCCACGAGGGAGAACCAGTAGTGCAGCAGCAGATTGTGCAGGCCGTGGACGGCGTCGATCCGGGTGTGGACGCGGAGCATCCCCTCGACCGACCGGTCGGCACTCGAGATGGTGGCGGCCTCGTCCCACCACAGCGAGGGGACCCACGAGAACGCCCCTGCGACGAGCACGGTCGCAACCCCGATCAGCAGGGGAAACGACCATGCCCTCACGGTCTACCCGTCGATGCCGTACAGGCGCGCCCAGTTCTCGCGGCTCGTGAGCTTGGGGAGCGCTTCCTGCCAGACCGTCTTCATCCGGGGCGCTTCCTTGCGAAGCTGCCAGCACACCTTCGCGGCCTGCTTCGCGAGGTCGACGGCGGTGTCCTTGTCGCGGTGACGCACCCGCACGGCGTTCTGCGAGGCGTCGGTGACGACGGCCTTGTCGAACAGCGACACGTGCCACCATGCGGCGAAGTGCGCGGGCACGGTGACCGTCCGGCGGTCGACCTTACCCGCGAACTGCTGCACGGCACGCTTGAGCAGCACCAGGCCCTCGCGCTTCTTGTCGGGCTCGAACTGCCACACCGACATCTGCGTGTGCGGGTCGGATTCCTTGCCCACCTGCGCGGCCGGCAGCGGCTTCGTCTCGGGATAGCGGTCGCGCAGTTCGCGCAGTTCCTTCAGCACCGACTGGCCGCCGTCGTAGAGGAAGTCCGGTCCGGCGAGGAAGTCCTCCGCGGCCTTGATGAAGGTCGCGGCGAGACCGTACTGCATCGAGACGATGAGCTCACTGATCTTGCGGAACAGGTACTTCGACATGTCGTTCCCGTCGAAGCGCCCGTAGATGGACGAGACGATCAGACCGTTGCGGATGCTGAAATAGCGCGCCCAGTCGTCGTAGTCCTTGAGGTAGAAGTCGGCGTGCCACACACCCGCATTGGGCAGGGTGACCGTCGGGTGACCCGCGTACCGGGCGCGGATGCCGTATTCGATGTCGTCCCACTGGAAGAACAGCGGGATGGGCAGGCCGCAGTCGGCGATGATCTCGGCGGGCAGCAGGCAGGTCCACCAACCGTTCCAGCCGGCGTCGAAACGCATGTCCTGCTTCTTCTTCACGAGATCGATGCCCATGCGTGCACCCGGAGTCAGTGCGCCGGCGGTGATCTCGTCGAGCACCTCACGCTCGGCCGAGACGTGCAGGACCTGCGGGTTGCTCAGCGACAACATCTGGGCGCCGACGATCGTCGGCTGCACCGTCATGTTCGCGAAAGCGTTGAGACGCAACACCGATTCGGGCTCGCACAGGATGTCGTCGTCCATGACGATGACGTTGGCGTGCTCGGCCTTGGCGGAACCGGTGATCTCGTACATGCCACGCGAGAAACCACCCGCACCACCGAGATTCGGCTGGGTCAGGTAGATGAGCTTGTCGCCGAGCTTGTCGGCGACCTCGGCGAACGCCGAGCGCGAACGCACCTGGTCGGTGCCCTGGTCGACGATGCACACCGCTTCGATGTCGGCCATCGCCCCGTCGTCCGAGGCGAGGGTGCCAACGGTGACGGTGCAGTCGTCGGCGCGGTTGAACGTGCAGATGACGACGGCGGCGGGTCGCAGGCGCTCGGGTGCGGCGACCGTCCAGCGCGCGTCGGAGACGAGCACCGATCCGTTGCTGGCGTCGACGGCGAACCACATCGCACCGCCGTCGACGAACCGTTCGATCGGCAGTTCGAGGTCGAGCTCGCCCGAACCCGACACCGTCTCGACCGTCACGATCCGCTCGCGTCCGCGCGCGTCGGAGGCCCACACGGTGAACTTCGCGGTACCGGAGCAGCCGTAGGTGAGCTGCAGGTTGACGGTCTTCACGTCGGTCCAGCGCTGCCAGAACGTCGCGGGGAAACGCCCGAAGTAGGTGTTGGTGTGGGCGGTCGCGCCGTCGGCGAGCTGCAGCCCGTAACGGTCGGACGCTGCGTCGCCCTTCGTGTGGACGTACATCTTCTCCGGCACGCGCGGCGACAGGGATGCGAAGACGCCGCGCTGGACGATCAGCCGATCGCGACGCACCGGCTCGGTGAGAACCTCGTCCAGCGTGTCCGCGTCATGTCCGATCGTGCTTGTGTCGCCGGCAGCTGCCTGCTCCATCGGGCTACTCCCCGCTCGTGGTCGATCCGCTGTTTTCGATGCGACAGTAGCAGCGGAAACAGGAGCTCCACGGTTGTGTGCGTCGTGCACCAGTGTTTCGACCCATTCGCGAATTGTGCCGGGATCACCCCGAACGGCGCGGGTTATCGGCCCAGAACGCGCTCGACGCGCCTGTAGGCGGCCTCGGTGGCCTGTTTCTGTGGCGTCCACCACTGCTCGTGGGCGCGGTACCAGTCGATGGTCGCGGCCAGTCCCTCACGGAAGTCGCGGTAGCGGGGCTGCCAGCCCAGTTCGGTGCGCAGGCGGGTCGCGTCGATGGCGTAGCGCAGGTCGTGGCCGGGGCGGTCGGTGACGAAATCGAACTCGCTGCGGTCCTTGCCGCACAGCTCGAGGACGGTTTCGACGACGGTGCGGTTGTCGGTCTCGCCGTCCGCGCCGATCAGGTAGGTCTCGCCGAGTTGCCCGTGTTCGATGATCGTCCATACCGCGCTGTTGTGGTCGTCGACGTGGATCCAGTCCCGCACGTTGGTGCCGGTGCCGTAGAGCTTGGGGCGCACACCGGTGAGCACGTTGGTGATCTGGCGGGGGATGAACTTCTCCACGTGCTGATACGGGCCGTAGTTGTTCGAGCAGTTCGAGATGGTCGCGCGGACGCCGAACGAGCGCACCCAGGCGCGTACCAGCAGGTCCGAGCCGGCCTTGGTCGACGAGTAGGGGCTCGACGGATTGTAGGCGGTGGTCTCGGTGAACTTGATCGGATCGTTCAGCGGCAGGTCGCCATAGACCTCGTCGGTGGAGATGTGGTGATAACGCACGTCGTACTTGCGGACGGCCTCGAGCAGGGTGAAGGTGCCCACGAGATTGGTCTGTACGAACGGTGCGGGGTTCGCCAGGGAGTTGTCGTTGTGGGATTCGGCGGCGAAGTGCACCACCAGATCGGTGTCGGCGACGAGCCGGTCGACCAGCTCGGCGTCGGCGATGTCACCTTCGACGAAGGTGATCGTGTCGGCGACGGGGTCGAGGGAGGCGCGGTTGCCGGCGTAGGTGAGCTTGTCGAGCACGGTGACCTGCGTGTCGGGTCGTTCCGCGACGGTCTGATGGACGAAGTTCGCGCCGATGAACCCGGCACCACCGGTGACGAGCAGCCTCATTGGCGCAAGCCTACTCATGCGAGACTGTCCGACATGCGCGGAATCATCCTCGCGGGTGGGACGGGCTCGCGTCTGCATCCGATCACCCAGGGCGTGAGCAAGCAACTCGTGCCCGTCTACGACAAGCCGATGATCTACTACCCGCTCTCGACGCTCATGCTCGCCGGGATCCGCGACATCCTCATGATCACCACCCCGCACGACGCCGGACAGTTCCGCTGGTTGCTCGGCGACGGTTCGCAGTTCGGCGTGAACATCACCTACGCGATCCAACCCTCACCCGACGGCCTGGCACAGGCCTTCGTGCTCGGCGCCGACCACATCGGAACCGAGCCGGTCGCATTGATCCTCGGCGACAACATCTTCTACGGCCCCGGCCTCGGCACCCAGCTCAAGCGCTTCGCTCACATCGACGGTGGTGCGGTGTTCGCGTACCGGGTGTCCGATCCGTCGGCCTACGGGGTGATCGAGTTCGACTCCACCGGCCGCGCCCTGTCGCTCGAGGAGAAACCCGACGACCCGAAGTCGAACTTCGCGGTGCCCGGGCTGTACTTCTACGACAACGACGTCGTCGAGATCGCCCGGTCGCTGAAGCCGTCGGCGCGCGGGGAACTGGAGATCACCGACGTCAACCGCACCTATCTCGAAGCGGGGAAACTGCAGGTCGAGGTGTTGCCGCGCGGTACCGCCTGGCTCGACACCGGCACCTTCGACTCGCTGCTCGACGCGTCGAACTACGTGCGCACCATCGAACAACGTCAGGGATTGAAGATCGGTGCGCCCGAGGAGGTCGCGTGGCGCCTCGGGTTCATCGACGACGAGCACCTGCGCGCCGCGGCCGAGCCGCTGGTGAAGTCGGGCTACGGCAGCTACCTGCTGGATCTGCTCGAACGAGGAAAGGACCGCTAGGTGCACTACCGCGAACTGAAGGTCGCCGGGGCGTGGGAGATCACGCCGAAACAGTTCGGCGACGACCGGGGCGTGTTCCTCGAATGGTTCAAGCAGGAGAGTTTCACCGACGCCGTCAGCCGGCCCCTGGAGTTGGCGCAGGCGAACTGCTCGGTCTCCGCCGCCGGGGTGCTGCGCGGCATCCACTACGCGGATGTGCCTCCCGGACAGGCGAAGTACGTCACGTGCGTGTCGGGGTCGGTGCTCGACGTCGTCGTCGACCTGCGGGTCGGGTCGCCGACCTTCGGGCAGTGGGATTCGGTGCTGCTCGACACGAAGGACCGGCGCGCGATCTTCCTGTCCGAGGGCCTCGGCCACGGTTTCCTCGCCCTCGAGGACAACTCGACCGTCGTCTACCTGTGCTCGACGGGCTACGACCCCGACCGTGAGCACGAGGTGAACCCGTTCGATCCGGAGATCGGGATCGATTGGCCGACAACGGGACCTGACGGCAGGTCGCTGACCTACGAACTGTCGGCCAAGGACCGGACGGCACCCACCCTCGCCGACGCCCGCGAAGCGGGTCGTCTCCCGCACGCACAAGACTCAGCCACCGATCCGTAACATCTTGGGACTCTTGCCGATAGCCAGGGCAGTGCTTCCGCACCGACATACCGAAGAGACAGGATCCGACCGTGAACTTGAAGACCCCCCTCGGACGGGTAGCGAGCGTCGGCGTCGCAGCCGCCGTTACCGCCGGCCTCGCTGTTGCCGGAACTTCCACCGCTTCCGCGGACTCGAACTGGACCACGTTCACCAATACGGTGGGTCTGCACCTCGATACGGGTTCGAGCGGGTATGCCGGCAACGCAACCCCGTTCATCGATGCACCGGTCGTGCTCCGAACCGACCCCGCCTCTCCCGAACTGCCGCTGTGGGTCGGTGGTATCGGCTCCCCGTTCTGCCCGTGCACCGTGCACTGGCACAACGAGACCACTGGTGAGCGCGGGAGAGTACGTGCCAACAGCACTCTGCTCCCCTCGGAAACGGGTGCCGGGGAGATCTCGGCATACGTCACCATCGACGGCAACGTCAGCGTCACCGCCGTTCGTGGCGTCGCCAACTGGACCGCCCGATAGCAGATCTGGTTGTTCCGACGGCGTTCAGCGCGGTCGGAACAACCAGATCATCGGGTGCGGCCGAGTGCCGCACGGATCCGGCGTACGACGCCGTCCGGGTCCTGCGTCAGCATGTGCCAGGTGAATCGCAGAACGTGCCATCCTGCGTTGATCAGGACGTTCTGTCTTTCGATGTCGTGGCAGTGACGGTCTGCGTCGCGATGCCACACCCAGCCGTCGATCTCTATCGCCACCCGTTCGGCCTCGAACGCGACGTCGATCTCGTATCCACAGCTCATCACGTGTGCACGCCAGCCGGTGAACCCTGCCTGACGTAGCAGCCGATGGAAGATGCGTTCGGCCTGGGAATGCCCGCCGTCCCGGGCGGTGCACAACAATTTCTCCGCAGCGCGCGACCCACGACGTCCCGGATTCCTCAGGTGGGACCGCTCCAGCAGAGCCAACGACGTGTGTCGTTGAAGTGCTCTGTCCATGAGGACGGAACCCTCTTTCAGCTCGACCGCTGCCTCCAACACCGTGAGAGGTACACCTGTGACCCGCAGCCCGCGCACGGTCACGATGTCGTCGGCGGGCAGGTCCCTGCGACGGAGGTGCACATTCCCGTTTCTCACGATGGCCCGCCCATGTGGGACGGTGACGAAGTAACGGGCGGGAGGCCTGTCGAGGATTCCGTGCCACCACGCGGCGCTCGGACCCCATGCCGTCGCCGCACGTCCCGCACCGTAGACAGCGGCGCGAAGGTGCACCGAAGGGGTCCGCTCCCGATCGGCACGGAGATACACACCGGGAACCAGTGAGACCCATTCACCCGACCGCACGTAGTGATCGATGATTGCGATGCTCAGACCGCACCGCACCGCCTGATCGCGGGTGACGACACCGTCCTGCCTGGCCATGATCGCGTGTGCTCGGGAGCGTGACATATCCGGTTCGACGCCGCAGGAGCCGGACCGGTTCCACACAGCTCGGATCTGGTTGGTCCGACCGTGTATGTCGCCGTCGAACCAACCAGATCAGCGCAGGCGGAAGATCACGACCCGCTGGACGACGAAGTTGATCACCGTCGCGACGCCTTGGGCGACGACGAAGGCGAAGGGCGTGACCCACCACTCGTCGCCGAGGGCTTCGTTGAGTACACGGTTGATGCCGACCTGTGCGGCGAACGTCACTGCGTAGAGGACCACCACGGCTGCGAAACGGACGCGGCTCGGCGGGGCTTTGAAGGTCCAGCGGCGGGTGATCAGGTAGGCGGTGGTGGTGCCGGCCACGAACGACAGCGCCTTCGCGACGTCGCGCGTGACGCCCAGTGCCATGAGCAGGACGTACAGGCCGTAGTCGACGATCGCCGAGAACCCACCGGTCAGGACGAACCGTGTGAGCTGCGTCTTCAGGTCCAGCGCTTCGTCGGCCGTCGAATCGGTCAACGGCAGTTCGGGAGCCAGTGGGGCGTGATGCTCCGGCAGCGGCTGCACATGGTCGTGGGATTCCGGCACGCAGACGAGGGTAACGCCCGTGAGCAACAGCATCTTGCCGGGTGACCAGGACACACGGGTAGCCTTTATCCCGATGTCCACGACAGCTACGGAGCAGGCGAGCGAGCCGCTCCCCACCCAGACCCGCACCCTGACCGGCTGGGGGCGCACTGCGCCGACCACCGCAGAGGTGCTGTCCACCCCCGACGTCGAAGTGATCGCCAAGGCGGTCGCGCGGGTCGCGGAAGACAACGAGTCGAAGCCGTCGCACCTGCGGCGCGGCGTGATCGCACGCGGGCTCGGACGCTCCTACGGCGACCCCGCGCAGAACGCGGGCGGGCTCGTCGTCGATATGACGGCGCTGAACAAGATCCACAGCATCGACCGTGACTCCCGCAAGGTCGTGGTGGACGGTGGTGTGAGCCTCGACCAGCTCATGCGCGCCGCGCTGCCGTTCGGTCTGTGGGTGCCCGTCCTGCCGGGCACGCGCCAGGTCACCATCGGTGGTGCGATCGGTGCCGACATCCACGGCAAGAACCACCACAGCGCGGGCAGCTTCGGCAACCACGTCAAGTCCATCGACCTGCTCACCGCCGACGGCCAGGTCCGCACGTGCACCCCCACCGGGCGCAACGCCAAGCTGTTCTGGGCGACCGTGGGCGGAATGGGTCTGACAGGCATCATCCTGCGCGCGACCATCGAGATGACCCCCACGGAGACGGCGTACTTCATCGCCGACAGCCGCCGCACCGAGTCTCTCGACGAGACGATCGCCCTGCACAGCGACGGTTCGGAAGCGAACTACGACTACTCCAGCGCATGGTTCGACGCCATCTCGCCGGAGCCGAAGCTCGGCCGCGCCGCAGTCTCCCGAGGCAACCTCGCGAAGCTCGACCAGCTGCCGAAGAAGCTGCAGAAGGACCCGCTCAAGTTCGACGCGCCGACCCTGCTGACCCTGCCCGACGTATTCCCCAACGGGCTGGCCAACAAGTTCAACTTCTCGGTGATCGGTGAGCTGTACTACCGGAAGACGAAGAACGCCGACAACCAGGTCCAGAATCTGACGGCGTTCTACCACCCCCTCGACCTGTTCGGGGAGTGGAACCGCGGCTACGGACCCAACGGCTTCCTGCAGTACCAGTTCGTGGTGCCGCCGGAAGCGGTCGAGGAGTTCAAGAAGATCATCCGCGACATCCAGGCGTCGGGACATCACTCGTTCCTCAACGTGTTCAAGCTGTTCGGTGAAGGGAACAAGGCTCCGCTCAGCTTCCCCATCCCCGGCTGGAACATCTGCGTCGACTTCCGGATCAAGCCGGGCCTGAACGAGTTCGTGCGCGAACTCGACAAGCGGGTCCTCGAGTTCGGTGGTCGCCTCTACACCGCGAAGGATTCGCGGACCGACGCGGAGACCTTCCACGCCATGTACCCGCGGATCGACGAGTGGCTGAAGGTGCGCCGCTCCGTCGACCCCACGAACGTCTTCGCCTCCGATATGTCCAGAAGGTTGGAACTCCACTGATGATCAACGCCGTCGGCAATCCCCAGACCCTGCTGCTGCTCGGTGGCACCTCCGAGATCGGCCTGGCCATCGTCGAGGAGTACCTCCGCAAGGCACCGGCCCGCGTGATCCTCGCGGCCCTGCCCGGCGACCCGCGTCGTGAGGACGCCGTCGCCCAGGCGAAGTCCGCGGGTGCGACGCAGGTCGACCTGATCGACTTCGACGCGCTCGACACGGCGAGCCACCCGGCCGTCATCGACCAGGCGTGGAAGGACGGCGACGTCGACATCGCGATCGTCGCCTTCGGTCTGGACGCCGACGCCGAGGAGCTGTGGCAGAACCAGAGCAAGGCCGTGCGGGTCGCGGAGGTCAACTACACGGCCGCCGTCTCCGTGGGTGTGCTGGTGGGCGAGAAGATGAAGGCGCAGGGCTTCGGGCGCATCATCGCGATGTCGTCGGTTGCCGGCGAGCGCGTCAAGCGCGCCAACTTCGTCTACGGTTCCACCAAGGCCGGCCTCGACGGCTTCTTCCTCGGACTCGGTGAGGCGCTGCGCCCGTTCGGGCCGCGCGTGACCGTCGTGCGCCCCGGCCAGGTGCGCACGCAGTTCAGCGCGCACGTCGACGAGGCCCCGCTCACCGTGAACAAGGAAGATGTCGCGAAGCTCGCTGTCGCGGCCTCCGATCGCGGCAAGGAGATCGTCTGGGCGCCGGGCACCTTCCGGTTCGTGATGATCGTGCTGCGTCACCTGCCGCGCGCGATCTTCCGCAAGCTGCCGATCTGACAGACGTGCACCCTCTGCCCCGCCGGACCCGTTTCGGCGGGGCAGTCGTCTTTTCGGGGTCTACCGGACGTAGCCGGTTCCGCTGTGGATCATCCCGGGCGGCCCGTAGCACCAGTGGTTGATCGACCCTTCGTTCACGAAGACACCGTTCACGATGCCGTCCTGCCCCGCCTCGTTCGTCGCGTAGCCGACACCCGGCGCCCCGACGACGATGCACTGGTAGGGATCGACGCCGTGGTGGTCGTACAACCGGCCGTCGATGGGACCGCCGGGCGCACCCGGTTCGATCACCGGATACGCCGAGGCCTGCGCCGCCCCGAAGACGAGGAGAGGTGCCGTCGCGAGCGTTGCGAGGGCCGCACGAACTGCTTTACCTGTCATGATCTGAGCCTTCCGTTCGGATTCCCCGGGCGGTACCGACGGCCCGGTTTCCCGACGCAACTTCCAGGATGAAGGTCCCGACCGGTGGACGGCGGCGTTTTGCGGCGCGGATCGGGCCACCACTCGTCTCGCGGACGCATCTCTATGCTCGTGGGGTGCTCGCCGACACTCCTGTAGCAGTAGCCCCGTTACGCCGTGCCGTCTCGACGCTCGTGCAGTTCGTCTGCGCAGCGCTCGTCGCAGCACTCGTCGCCGCGGTGGGGCTGTTCGCTTTCGACCGTGTGCAGTGGCCGGCGTTCAATTCGTCGAACGTGACGCAGGCCGTCACCACCGTGATGCAGTTCGCGGCACTCGCCGTGCTCGGCCTGTCGATCTATCTGTTGCGTCGCCGCAGATGGGTGACGGGGGCGCGGGTGCTGTCGTGGGCGGCGCTGTCCGGCCTGGTCACCGCGACCCTCGGGATGCCGCTCGCCGCGACCCGCCTCTACCTGCACGGCATCTCCGTCGACCAGGAGTTCCGCACCCAGTTCCTCACGCGACTGACGGACAGCGCGGCGTTGCGCGACATGAACTACGCCGACCTGCCGTCGTTCTATCCGGCCGGGTGGTTCTGGATCGGTGGCCGTGTCGCGGATCTGCTGGGTATGGATGGCTGGGAAGCGTTCAAGCCGTATGCGATCGGTTCGCTGGCGGTCGCGGCGGTCGTCGCGCTGGTGCTGTGGTCCGAATTGGTCCGCTCCGATCTGGCGGTGCTCGCCGCCACCGCGACGACGCTGGTCGTGCTGGCCTACGGTTCGCCGGAACCCTACGGAGCGGTGATCGCCGTGCTGGTCGCGCCGGCGTTGGTGCTGGCCTGGGGTGGTTTCCTGCCCGCTACACGCGGTGGCCGGGGACGACAGGGCTGGGGTGCCGTCGTGGGGACGGGCCTGTTCCTCGGTCTCGCCGCGACCTTCTACACCCTCTATCTCGGTATCGCGGCGTTCGCGGTGACGGTGATGGCCGTCGTCGCGGCGTACCTCGCGCGTCGCGCCACCGGGTCGTGGCGGGCGGGCCTTCCGGTGCTCGTCCGTCTCGTGGTGATGGCGTCGATCGCGGTGCTCGTCGCGTTGATCGTGTGGGCGCCGTTCGTGTTCGACGTGCTGGGCGGTAATCCCCCGTCCGAGTCCGGGACCGCGACCCACTATCTCCCCGATGCCGGTGCGCGACTGCCGTTGCCGATGTTCCACATGTCCCTGATCGGACTGTTGTCGTTGCTGGGCACCGTGTGGCTCGTGGGCCGGGCGTCGTCGTCGCATCGGGCGCAGGCGCTCGGGCTCGGGGTGATCGCGGTCTACCTGTGGTACCTCGCCTCGATGGCGTTGACCGCCGTGGGCAACACCCTGCTCGCGTTCCGTCTCGAGGTCATCCTGCTCGTACTGCTCGCTGCGGCAGGCGCATTCGCCTTCGTCGACTTCTCGCGTTGGATCAGCCTGGCGACCAGCGAGAATCCGCGCGTGCGCAGGGTTCTCGTGGCGGTGGGTGCTCTCGGTGCGCTGGCGTTCACCCAGAACATCCCCCCGGTGCTCGGGAGCGAGATCACCGTCGCCTACACCGACACCGACGGGGCCGGTGAACGCGCCGACCAGCGCCCCGCCGGTGCCGCGTCCTATTACGCCGAGGTGGACGACGTCCTGCTGTCGCAGTTGGGCGGCGAGCGTGACGACCACGTGGTCCTCACGGCCGACACGTCTTTCCTCGCCTACTACCCATACTTCGGTTTCCAGGCCCTGACCTCGCACTACGCCAACCCGCTGGCGGAGTTCTCCGCGCGGGCCGCAGCGATCGAGGAGTGGTCGGAACTCTCCTCCCCCGGCGAACTGCTCGCCGCCTGGGAGGAGTTGCCGTGGAGAGCCCCCGACGCCGTCGTCTTCCGGCAGGGCGCCGAGGGTTACACGCTGCGTCTGGCCGAGGACGTCTACCCGAACGATCCCAATGTGCGGCGGTACACGGTGACCTTCCCCAAGGAACTGTTCGACGATCCCCGCTTCACCGTGACCGAGGTGGGGCCGTTCGTCGTCGTCACCGCGACGGGCGAACCGGCATGATGCGACGAACTCCGGTGTCGCGCAACCACAATCCACCCCATACCAGAATTCCGGTGTAGATCGGGAAGAGAGTCGTGCTGACGATCGGCTGTTCGGTGAGCAGATTCGTCGCGACAGCACCACCGAGATAGCCGGTGAGGAGTACGGCGCCAAGGATCGCGGTGGGCGGCAGGACGTAGGCGATCAGGCAGATCAGCAGGACCACGCCGAACACGCGGTTGAGGCTCGGATCGAACCCGAGATCGGCCATCGCTTCCTGCACCTGCGAAACGTTGGCGATGTGGATGATCGAGTCCCACAGCAGAAACAGGACGACGAGACCGCTGACGATCAGGCCTGCGATGCGAGCGGCGCGTGAGGGTGCCGCGGTGATGTCGTCGCGGGTGCCGGTGGTGGATGCGGTGAAGGTGTTCATGACGGCCTCCTGGTAGGTGGGCAGCGGTGCTGTCGCAGATACCGACCGGGCAGGAGCCGGAAACTCATCGCCGCTGCGGTAAGGTCGCGGCGAGTCGTACGGGGGGTACGACGGAATCGGGGGATTCGATGAGCGACGTTCTGTATGTGCCGATCCGACGCCGCGACAGTTCCGGGCACGTTCGGCTCGAGATGCGCACACTGCCCGACGGCCGGCTGGCGTTGCCCGCCTACACCTCGCCGAAGGAACTGGCCCGCTGCTGCGGACCGCAGCAGCCGTGGATGGGCGTCGACAGCACAGGGCTGCAGGAGATCCACCGGACCACCGGGTACGACGTGGTCCTGCTCGACGGCCGACAACCACCGCCACCCCCGATCGCGGACGACGACCGTCCGTTCGAGGACCCGCTCGGCAGGAGAGCGACCCGGTGAGCATCGACATCGGTGACCTCGACACGGTCGCGAAGCTCCTGGCGACCGGAGCAATGGGAATCGACGAGCTCGGATCCGATCCCGCACCGATACCCGACGCGGGTGCCGCCACCGCACTGCTCGTCGACGCTCTCGGGTCGATTGCTTCCGCGCTGGACGCGGCGGTCCGGTCGCTGGCCAACGCAGCGGACGCCACCCAGGACAGTCTGCGCGCCTACCAGGACGCCGAGTCGCACACTGCTCAGGAGATGGCGAAGGCCGGTGAGGGATGAGCCTCGACACCCGAGTCTTCGGCGACCCCACCTCCTGCTACGCATGCGCGGATTCGCTCACTGCCCTCGCCACGGGTGTGCACGACCGACTGAAGGTGGCGCGCGACGGACGCACCGAGTCCGAGTACGAATTCAGAAGCCCTGCGGGAGATGCGTTCCGCACGACGCTCGACCGCGTCATCACGGGGACGACCGAGGCCGCAGACCAGATCGACGTGATCGCCGCTGCCCTGCGCGCATTCGCCGACGGACTCGTCACCGCCCGGTCACGCATGTCGCAGGCCGAGGCGACAGCGGCGGAAGCCGGTATTCCCGTGGAGTTCGGCGTCGGGATCGGTGAGCCACTCAACGTCGATCCGAACTCGTACGACATTGCACCCCAGGTACTTCGGGTGAAACAGATCGCAGCCTACGAGGCGGCTGCGGGGTTCGTTACGGAAGGTCGCGCGGCCGAAACTGCAGCGCACAGCGCGCTCGCGGAAGCCTTGCGCGGCCCGACGACGATTCTGAAGGACGCAGAAGCCCAGTGGGAATGGCTCTTGGCCCATTCCGTGGGCGGATACATAGCGACGACAGTCTCCGAGCTGTCGAAATGGGGCAACGAAGCCGCTACGCGAGGTGCGACGCTCGCCCGGCTGCGTGAGCTTGCCGCGGAAGCGGCGCGGTTGGGTGATCCGTACCCAGAAGCTACTGCGGCCAGGGCTGTTCGGGCCTTCCAAGGGGGTGCGGACGATGCTGCACGATTCGCTGCGGAGAACTCTCGACTGCTTGCCGGGCTCGGTGACAACAAGGTCATCCGATTTCTTGGCAGCAGTTTCGGCGAACATATCCCTAAAGGGACCGAACTGGCGCATTTCGGGTCGAAAGTTCCTGTCGTGGGTGGAATTTTGACCGCCGCCCAGACATATGGCGACGTCATGAATGCCGAAACAACGGGAGATGCCGTAAAGGCGGTCGCAAAGGATGTCGGTGGATTCGTCGCTGGAACGGTTGCAACCGAGTTGATTCTTGCAAGTGCGGCCGGTGGTCCCGTCACTTTGCTTGCGGTCGGCGCCGGGGTCGGTGTCGCGTTTGGTGTGGGCGAAGTAATCGAACACTGGGACGACATATCCGGTGCCGTCGGTTCGGCGGCGCGCTGGGCTGGAAACCTGTTCTGAGGACGAGAATGAACGAGGACAATCTCCCTCCCATGCCTGACACGATCACCGGTGTACCTCGCCCGCCTCACGCACCACGCATTCATAACGGCATCGAGTACACACCGACCGACCGACAACCACGAAAACCACCGGAAGCACCGGACCATCTCGGTCCCACTCTCGAATGGTTCCAACCTCACGTCCGCGAAAAATACATCAGCGCATTTACCCTGATGACCATTACGGTCGCGTTCTTCACAATCTCCAACGGGGATCTTCGCTGGATTCACTGGTGGGGTGCGTGGCTCATCATCACTGCGGGTGGCTGGCTGATGTTTCGCGGGATCAGGAACCATTGGACGGCAGCAGGATCCACATGGGTGCAATGTCGCGACAGCTGGGTCGACACCTACCACCTCACCCGTATACGTTTCTCCGCAGACGGGCCGAACCGCGTTCTTCGTTTGAAAGACGCTCACGGCAACGAGATCCACTCGTTCAAGATCAGCGACATTCAAGGAAACCCTGACCTGTGGGATCTGGTCTACAACGGCATCCTCCACTCCGTCGCGTCGGACAACTGCGACATCGACGCCAAGCCCCGCCACATCCTGAAGATCCCCTACGAACTCGGGCCGCGCCCAACCAGAAGCGAACGCATCAGAGGACGACGCCGCAGATGGTGAACCCCATCGATCTACCACCGATGCCGGATTCGATCACAGGCGAACCCCGCCCACCCCGGGCGCCCCGCATCTACCACGGCACGGAATACACACCAGTCAAGCGCTCCCCACGAAACCCACCGAAGGCACCGGATCACCTCGGACCCACCCTCGAATGGCTCCAGCCCAGCCTTCGCGACCAGTACGGCGATGCCGCGATGCTCGCCGGACTACTCTCGGTATTCGGGACGATCAGCGCAGGGGGATTCAGCTGGGTCCTCGAATGGTGGGCATGGGGTCTGCTCGCGCTCTTCCCATGGATGATGTTCCGGACCTCCGGAAACCACTGGACAGCAGCCGGTGTCAGTTGGGTGCAGTGGCGCGGCAGTTGGGTCGACACATACAAACTCACCCGCATCCAATTCTCCGCTGACGGCTACAGCCGTGTTCTTCGGTTGAAAGATGCCCACGGCAACGAAATCCATTCGTTCAAGATCAGCGAGATCCAGCGCAACCCCGACCTGTGGGACCTCGTCTACAACGGCATCCTCCACTCCGTCGCCTCCGGCAACTGCGACATCGACGCCAAACCCCGCCACATCCTGAAGATCCCCTACGAACTCGGGCCGCGCCCAACCCGTAGCGAGCGCATCAGAGGACGGGGGCGTAGAGGGTGAACGCTGCCGACCTGCCACCGATGCCGGATTCGATCACAGGCGAACCCCGCCCACCCCGGGCGCCCCGCATCTACCACGGCACGGAATACACACCGCTCGAACGTAACCCACGGAACCCACCAGATGCACCGGAGCATCTCGGCCCCGTTCTCGAATGGCTCCAGCCCACCGTGCGCGACCGATACATCGGCGCATTCCTCATAGCGGCAATCTTGGTCGTGTACCTCACCGTCATCAATGGAGACTTTCGCTGGATCCACTGGTGGATCATGTGGGTCATCATCCCTGGAAGTTCACTATTGTTGTTCTTCGGCAAGGGAAACCACTGGACCGCAGCCGGTGCCACCTGGGTCCAATGGCACGACAGCTGGGTCGATACCTACCATCTCACTCGCATCCGCTTCTCCGCTGATGGGCCCAGTCGTGTCCTGCGACTGAAAGACGCCCACGGCAACAAAATCCACTCGTTCAAGATCAGCGAGATCCAACGCAACCCCGACTTGTGGGACCTCGTCTACAACGGCATCCTCCACTCCGTCGCGTCCGGCAACTGCGACATCGACGCCAAGCCCCGCCACATCCTGAAGATCCCCTACGAACTCGGACCGCGCCCCACCCGAAGCGAACGCACCAGAGGACGGCGGCGTAGAGGGTGAGGACGTCTCCGGGCCTACGGCAGTCGTGAGGCCAGCAACTCCGCCAGATGCGTGCCGCGCCGCGTCGTGAGGTCGCTCAGCTGGGTACGGCACGAGTAGCCGTCGGCGAGGATCACCGCGTCGTCGGATGCCGCCTCGACCGCCGGCAGCAATTGGGTTCGCGCGACCGCCACCGACACGTCGTAGTGCCCGCGTTCGACTCCGAAATTCCCGGCCAGGCCGCAGCAGCCGGCGAGGCGCTGCACGTCGGCACCCGCGCGTCGCAACAGGGCGGCGTCGGCGCCCCATCCCATGACGGCGTGGTGGTGGCAGTGGGGTTGTGCGACGATCCGTGTGCCGTCCAGCGACGGCGGTTCCCAGTCGGCGAGGAGTTCGGCGAGGGTCGTGGTGCTGTCGGCCACGAGGCGAGCAGGTGCGGACCCGAGCAGTTCGACCGCGTCGGAACGCAGGACGGCGGTACACGACGGTTCGAGACCGACGATCGGCATGCCGCTGCGGAAGAGTTCGGCGACGGTGCGGCCCAGGATCTTCCGGGCCTGGTCGAGCTGGCCGGTGGTGATCCACGTCAGGCCGCAGCAGCGGGGTTCGTCGGTGAGGTGCACGCTGTGTCCGGCGGCTTCGAGCACGCGCACGGCGGCAACCCCGATCTCCGGGGTGAAGTACTCGGTGAAAGTATCGACGAACAGCAGCACCGGATCGCCCGTGCGGGATCGTCGCGAGAGGGTGTCGGCGAACCACTTCCGGAAGGTGCGGGGCGCGAACCTCGGTACACGGCGGCGGCGGTCGAGACCGGCGACGGTCAACCCGAGCGGGGCGACCCCCGGAGCGCGGACAAGGGCGTTGACGGCGCGTGGTGCACGGGAGGCGATCGCCGCCCACTGCGGCAGCCTGCCGAGACCGTAGTGACTGGCGGGGCGCCTCCGTCCCCGGTAGGTCTGGTGCAGAACTTCGGATTTGAGGGTCGCCATGTCGACTCCGGTCGGACAGTCCGACAGACATCCCTTGCACGACAAGCACAGATCGAGCGCCTCGTGCACTTCCGGCGACTGCCACGACTCGGCGACGAGGTGACCGTTGAGCATCTCCTGCAGCACCCGGGCACGTCCTCGGGTGGAGTCCTTCTCCTCACGGGTCGCGAGGAAGGACGGGCACATCCCCCCGCCGGTGCCGGTATTGTCGGCGCGGCACTTGCCGACCCCGGTACACCGGTGCACTGCCTGCGTGAAGTCGCCACCGTCCTCGAGATAGCGGAAGGCCAGGCCCTCCCGGATCTTCCCGGCCGCCGGGACGCGCAGGTCGGCGTCGACGGGCCGCGGGTCGACGAGCACGCCGGGGTTGAGGACGTTCTCCGGATCGAAGACCGACTTCACAGCCCCGAACAGTGCGAGCGCGTCGGGTGAGTACATCACGGGCAGCAGTTCGCTCCGGGCACGCCCGTCGCCGTGCTCCCCCGACATCGACCCGCCGTATTCGGCGACGAGTTCAGCTGCCTCGAAAAGGAATTCGCGGAACAGACCCGGAACCTCGAGGGGGATGTCGAGGCGGATGTGGATGCAGCCGTCGGCGAAGTGCCCGTAGGGGTAGCCGGTGACGTCGTATCCGGCGAGCAGTTCCTCGAAGTCGCGGAGATAGTCGCCGACGCGGTGGGCAGGGACGGCGGCGTCCTCCCAGCCCGCGTGCGCGGGCAGTCCCTTCGGGCTTCTCGCCGACAGGCCGGACCCGTCCTCCCGGATACGCCACAGCGCAGCGGCACGCGCCTGGTCCTCGACGTGCAGCAGGTCGGTCGCGGCGGCGGCCTGAGCGAGCGCACATGCCCGGTCGCGGACCTCGTCGGCGTCGTCACCTGCCAGTTCGACGAACAGCCACGCTGCGCCGGAGGGAAGGGGCGGTACCGCGGCCGGTCCGCGCCGGGCGCGGACGATGTCGACGATCCGCGAGTCGAGCCCTTCGCATGCTGTGGGCCGGAAACCCAGTAGTCCGTGCGCGGCGTTCCCGGCGGCGACGATGTCGGGATAGCCGAGCACGACCATCGTGCGGAAGGCGGGATCGACGACCAGCTGCACCGTCGCCTCGGTCGTGATCCCGAGCGTGCCCTCGCTACCGACGAACAGCTTCCGGACGTCGAAACCGTTCTCCGGCAGCAGATGCTCGAGTGCATAACCCGACACCTGCCGGCCGAAGCGGCCGAATTCGGTGCGGATGGTCGCGAGGTCGCGGGCGACGATCTCCCGCAACGGTTCCAGCACCGGATCCTCGCCGGGCAGCGACAGCGGGTGCCCGGTGCCGGTGAGTACTTCGAGGGCGACGACGTTGTCGGATGTGCGGCCGTAGCCGAGCGCACGCGCCCCGCACGCGTTGTTGCCGATCATCCCGCCGATCGTGCACCGGTTGTGGGTGGACGGATCGGGACCGAAGCGCAGACCGTGCGGTGCCGCGGCGCGCTGCAGTTCGGCCTGCACGACACCCGGTTGCACCCGCGCGGTCCGGGTCTCTGGGTCGACGGAGAGCACCCGGTTCAGGTGACGCGAGAAGTCGATGACCACGCCAGGCCCGACAGCGTTGCCCGCGAGCGAGGTGCCGGTGCCGCGGGAGGTGAGGGGGACACCTTCCCGGCGGCACACGTCGAGGGTCGTGGCGACGTCGTCGATCGATCGGGCGCGCACCACGGCCTGTGGCGGGACGCGATAGAGAGAAGCGTCGGACGAGTACAGCGCGCGCGTGGTCGAGTCGTCGCAGACCTCCCCGATGCCCGCCGCGCGCAGAGCGCGCCCGATCGGGGTGGAAGTCCTCATAGACAGCGATGCTAGTGGCGGGAGGCATCGCTCCGGACGTGGTCGGACAGAACCGCGGAGTACCCGCGAGTGGTGCGAGCGGAGCGGCACGCGCCGGCCCCGTGACGGGACTCGCCTAGCATCGACGCTTGTGCCAGCCGATACCGCTTCGCCCGGGAAAACCGATTCGCCCGACCCGACATCGCGCGTCCGCACAGCTCGGATCGTCGCGATCGTGTCGGGACTGCTCGGGTTCGTGCTGGCTCTGACCCTTCCGTTCCTGCCGGTCCGGCAGGAAACCGGCGAACTGCAATGGCCGCAGAACGGCAGCATCGACAGTGTCGAGGCGCCGCTCGTCACCTACGCCCCGCTCACGCTGCGGGCCAGCGTGCCGTGCGCGGCAGCAGCGCAGCTCGGTTCCGACGGCGGCACCCTCGTCTCGACCATCCCGTCCGGCTCCCCCGACGCCACGGCGGAGGGCCTGGTGATCCGCGCGATACCCGGTGAGGACGGCGCTCCCGGCACCGTCGAGGCCGTCCTGCGCAACTCGGTGCTCGTCTCGGCGCCGCTCGACGAGCCGTGTACGGCCGTGACGGTCGCATCGAACTCCGAACGCACCGCCGCCGAGATCGTGGGCGCCGACCCGCCGGTGGCGATCGAGCTCGAGGGCGACGAGCGGCCGCAGATGGTCGGTGTCTTCAGCGACCTCGGCGGCCCGGCCGGCGCCTTCGAACCCGACGGTGACGACTCCACCGAGCGGTTGTCGGTGCGCGCCGAGCTCGACTCGCGGTTCACCTCGACCCCCACGGTGCTCAAGCTCCTCGCGATGATCGTGTGCGCGCTCGCGACGCTGGTCTCCCTCGTCGCTCTGCATCGACTCGACGGGATCGACGGGCGCCGCGCGCGCCGGTTCCTGCCGGCCCGCTGGTGGCGGTTCACCCTCGTGGACGCGGTGGTCGTGAGCACTCTGCTGCTCTGGCACATCATCGGCGCGAACACCTCGGACGACGGCTACATCCTCAACATGGCGCGGGTGTCCGGCGACGCCGGATACATGGCCAACTACTTCCGCTGGTTCGGTGTGCCCGAGGCGCCGTTCGGCTGGTTCTACGACGTGCTCGTCGTGTTCGCACAGGTCTCGACGTCGAGCGTGTGGATGCGCCTGCCCACGCTCATCGCGGCGATCCTGTGCTGGATGGTCATCAGCCGCGAGGTCATCCCCCGGCTCGGCGTCGCTGTCCGGCACAGCCGGGTGTCGCTGTGGACGGCCGGGCTGGTCTTCCTCGCCTTCTGGCTCCCCTACAACAACGGTCTGCGCCCGGAGCCGATCATCGCGGTCGGTGCGCTGCTGACCTGGTGTTCGATCGAACGCGCCATCGCGACCGGGCGCATGCTGCCCGCCGCGATCGCGGTCCTCATCGCGGCCTTCTCTCTCGCCGCCGGCCCGACCGGCCTGATCGCGGTGGCCGCACTCGTCGCCGGGATGCGCCCGCTGGTGAAGGTTCTTATCGCGCGCCGGCATCTCGTCGGTGTCGTCGCGCCCCTCGCGCCGATCCTGGCGTCGGGCACCGTCGTGCTCATCGCCGTCTTCGCCGACCAGACGCTCGCGTCGGTCCTCGAAGCGACCCGCGTGCGTTCGGCCGTGGGACCGAACGTGCCGTGGTTCGACGAGCGACTGCGGTGGGACGCACTGCTCACCGTCTCCCCCGACGGTTCGCTGGCCCGCCGGTTCGGCGTGTTCGTGATGCTGTTGTGCCTGGTCGTGTGCGTCATGCTGATCCTGCGCAAGGGCCGCATCCCGGGCACCGCTATCGGACCCTCGCGCCGCATCCTCGGCATCGTCTTCGCGTCGTTGCTGCTCATGATGCTCACGCCGACGAAGTGGACACACCACTTCGGTGTGTACGCGGGCCTGGCCGCGTCGGTGGCTGCGCTCGCCGCGATCGGAGTGGGCTCGGTCGGCATCCGATCGGCCCGCAACCGGGCGCTGTTCACCGCCGGGGTGCTGTTCGTCCTGGCGATGGCCTTCACCGGTTCGAACGGCTGGTGGTACGTCTCGAGCTACGGCATCCCGTGGTGGGACAAGCCGCCGTCGATCTCCGGTTACGCCTTCTCCACGGCACTGCTCGGCCTCACGGTGCTCGCCCTGCTCCTCGCCGCGTGGTTCCACCTGCGCGAGCCGTTCACCACGCCGCGACCCGACCGCAACGGCAGGGTGCGGGCCCTGGCGTCGGCGCCGCTCACGCTGGTCGCGGCGGCGGTGGTGGTGTTCGAGGTGCTGTCGCTGCTCAAGGGCGCGGTCTCGCAGTACCCGGCCTATTCGATCGCCAAGTCGAACGCGGCGGCCCTCACAGGCAACTCCTGCGGACTCGCCGACGAGGTGCTCGTCGAGTCCGAACCGAACGCGACCATGCTTCAGCCCCTCGACGGTGATGCGGGCGAGGCCCTGGGTGCGGGCACGGCCGTCGGTTTCACCCCGAACGGCGTGGCCCTCGACCTCACCGCCGACGCGGAGACCACCACGACCGGTGGCGCCAACACCGTCGACAGCGAGGAGGGCGGCACCACCACATCCACCAGCGCCGGCACCGAGGGCGGTCGCACCAGCGACGAGGGCATCAACGGCAGCACCGTGAAGCTGCCCTTCGGCCTCGACCCGCAGACCACGCCCGTCCTCGGCAGCTACCGCTCCGGCGTGCAGCAGTCCGCCGAACTCGAATCCGGCTGGTACGCGCTGCCGGAGCGCACCGACGAGACACCGCTGCTGGTCGTGACCGCGGCGGGACGCATCCGCTACGTCGACCCCGACGGTGTCATCACCCCCGGTCAGGACGTGCTGCTGGAGTTCGGTTCGTCATCCGGGGACGACGTGACGCCGCTGGCCACGCTCGCCCCGATCGACATCGGCCCGTCGCCGTCCTGGCGCAACCTGCGCGTGCCGAGCGACGCGATCCCGGCCGACGCCGACGCCGTGCGGATCGTCGTCGACGACGGTGACCTCTCCCCCGACCAGTGGGTCGCGGTCACGCCGCCGCGGATGCCGCGCATGCAGACCCTGCAGGAGGTCGTCGGATCCGACGCCCCGGTCCTCATCGACTGGTCGGTGGGTCTCGCCTTCCCGTGCCAGCGACCCTTCGGGCACCGCAACGGTGTCGCCGAGGTCCCCGAGTACCGCATCCTCCCGGACCGGGTCGGGGCCGACGCGACGAACGGCTGGCAGGACGACATCGGCGGCGGACCGCTCGGCTGGATCCCGCTTCTGCTGAACGCCGAGGCCGTCCCCACCTATCTGAACCACGACTGGGATCGCGACTGGGGATCGCTCGAGCAGTACCGTCCGATCGACCCGGATGCCTCCCCCGCGGAGGTCACCACCGACGTGACGACCCGCTCCGGCCTGTGGTCGCCGGGCCGCATCCGTGACGGGGTCCCCGTCCTGCTGGAGTAAGGGCGAGTGCCGTCACACCACGTCGCCGGATACCATCGACTCCCGTGCCCGACGACGTGACGACCTCACCCGCGCCCGCTCCGACCGCCCCCCGGTCGATGGGCGAGGACCTTCGCACTCGGTACCGGACTGCGCGACTCGTCGCCGTCGTCGCCGGGTTGCTCGGCATGATCTTGGCGCTGGCCACACCGTTTCTCCCGGTCCGCGTGACCGAGGCGACGATGTCGTGGCCGAAGGACGCGGCGGCGACCGACGTCGAACTGCCGCTGATGTCGCAGGTCCCCCTCCAGCTCCGCGCCACCGTGCCGTGCAGCGCCGTCGCGGAGATGCCCGGCGACGGCGGGATGCTGCTCGCGACCGCCCCCACCAACGGGCAGGACGCCGCCCTCAACGCGATGTTCGTGCGGGTCGGCGCCGAGAACGTCGACGTGCTCGACCGCAACGTGGTGGTCGCGACCGCGCCGCGCGCCGACGTCGAGTCGGGTGCGTGCAGCGAACTGCAGATCTTCTCCGACTCCGAACGCACCACCGCCGAGTTCGTCGGCCTCTCGGACGAGAACGGCAACCCGCGGTCGGGTGAGCTCACCGGCGACCTGCGGCCGCTCGTCGTGGGCGTGTTCAGCGACCTGCCGACCGCGGCTCCCGGCCTCGACGTCACCGTCGATGTCGATTCCCGGTTCACGTCGTCGCCGACGCTGGTCAAGTCCCTCGCGATGGTCCTCGCGGTGCTGTCGACGGCACTCGCGCTCGGCGCGCTGGCCAAGCTCGACGGCACGGACGGTCGCGGTCACCGCCGCTTCCTGCCGTCCCGCTGGTGGAAGTTCACCGGCGTCGACGTCGTCGTGGTCCTCACGCTCGTCGGCTGGCACTTCTTCGGCGCGAACACCTCGGACGACGGCTACCTGCTGACCATGGCCCGGGCGGCGGAGAACTCCGGCTACATGGCCAACTACTTCCGCTGGTTCGGTGTCCCCGAAGCTCCCTTCGGCTGGTACTACGACGTGCTGGCGGCGTTCGCGAAGATCTCCACGGCCAGCCCATGGATGCGCATCCCGGCACTGATCGCCGGAATCCTGTGCTGGATGGTCATCAGCCGTGAGGTGGTGCCGCGTCTCGGCCGGGCCGTGCGGCACAACCGCATCGCACTGTGGACCGGCGGACTGGTCTTCCTCGCCTTCTGGCTGCCCTACAACAACGGTCTGCGGCCCGAGCCGATCGTCGCGCTCGGTGCGCTGCTGACCTGGTGCTCGATCGAACGCGCCATCGCGACCGGTCGTCTGCTGCCCGCCGCGACGGCGGTGTTCATCGGCGCCTTCACCCTCGCCGCTGCACCGACGGGCCTGATGTGTATCGCCGCGCTCATCGCCGGCATCCGGCCGATGACGCGGATCATCGTGCGCCGCCACCGCGAGGTCGGCCCCCTGCCACTGCTCGCCCCGATCGGCGCCGCCGGGATGCTCGTGCTCGTCGTGGTGTTCTCCGACCAGACCCTCGCCGCGGTCCTCGAGGCGACCCGCGTGCGCACCATCATCGGCCCCAACGAGGAGTGGTGGAACGACTTCCTCCGCTACTACTACCTGATGGTGCAGACCGTCGACGGTTCACTGCCGCGCCGCTTCGCGTTCCTCACGATGCTGCTGTGCCTGTTCACGACGCTGTTCGTGCTGCTGCGCCGCCGCCGGATCCCCGGCGTCGCCGTGAGCCCGACCTGGCGTCTGCTCGGCATCGTCTTCGGCACGATCTTCTTCATGATGTTCAACCCCACGAAGTGGACCCACCACTTCGGGGCGTACGCAGGCATCGCCGGATCGCTCGCGACGGTCACCGCCGTCGTGGTCTCCGCGAGCGCATTGCGGTCGCGGCGCAACCGCACGATTTTCCTCGCCGGAGTGCTGTTCGTCCTGGCGGTGTCGTTCGCCGGCATCAACGGCTGGTGGTACGTCTCGAGCTACGGCGTGCCGTGGTTCGACAAGACCGTCTCGCTGAGCGGCTACCAGTCGAGCTCGCTGTTCCTGGTCCTGTTCGGTCTCGCCCTGGTGCTCGTCGCGTGGCAGTACCTCCGCGAGGGCTACGCACCGCCGCCGGAGTCGGCCGAGACGAAGAAGGGCCGGCGGATCCGCGCCCTCGCGGCTGCGCCGCTCACGGTCGTCGCCGCGGTGATGGTGCTGTTCGAGGTGCTGTCGCTGCTCAAGGGCGCGGTGTCGCAATACCCGGCGTACTCGCTCGCTCGCTCCAACATCGGGGCGGTCGCCGGGCAGACCTGCGGTCTCGCGAACGACGTGCTCGTCGAGGCCGACCCCAACGAGGGACGCCTCGAACCGATCATCGACCCCGCCGATCCGCCGGCAAACGACGACCCGCTCGCCGGTGCGGCGCCGCGCGGTTTCACTCCCGACGGCGTGCCGTCCGACCTGACCGCCGACTACGTCGAGGTCAAGCCGGGTCAGGGCAACACCGACAACCAGAGCGTCGGCCCGACCTTCGAGACGGGCGCGGGCGGCGGCACCACGGGTGGTTCCGGTGAGCAGACCGTCAACGGCAGCACCGTGCGTCTGCCCTTCGGGCTCGACCCGTCCGTCACCCCGGTGCTCGGCAGCTACCAGGAGGGTGTGCAGGAACCCGCCGCGCTCACCTCCAGCTGGTACGCCCTTCCCGGGATCACCGACGAGACGCCGCTGGTGATCATCTCCGCGGCCGGTCGCATCTGGTCGTACGACGACACCGGTGCACTGACCTACGGCCAGTCGCTGCTCGTCGAGTACGGCACCCGCCAGGCCGACGGCAGCGTCGAGGCGAAGGGCACCTACCTGCCGCGCGACATCGGCCCCGCACCGTCGTGGCGGAACCTGCGTGTGCCGCTCGCCGACCTGCCCGACGACGTCGACGCCGTCCGCATCGTCGCCAACGACCCCAACCTCACCGGCGACCAGTGGCTGGCGTTCACGCCGCCGCGCGTCCCCATCCTCGAGCGGCTCGACGCCCAGCTCGGTTCCGAGCAGCCGCTCCTGCTGGACTGGGCCGTGGGTCTGCAGTTCCCGTGCCAGCGGCCGTTCGACCACTGGGCCGGTGTGGCCGAGATGCCGAACTACCGGGTCCTCCCCGACCGTCCGCTCGCGGTGTCGTCGACCGACACCTGGCAGTCGGCCGACAACGGTGGCCCGCTCGGCTTCGCGGAGGTCCTGGCGCGACCCGAGCAGGTGCCCACCTACCTCGAGAACGACTGGGGGCGCGACTGGGGTTCGGTGGAGCGGTACGTGCGCTTCTACCCGAATGCGCAGCCGGCCGAACTGACCACCACCGAGGTGACGAGGTCCGGGTTGTGGAAACCCGCGCCGATGCGCGTCTACGAGTGACGGATGAGGCGCGAGTAACGGAAGTGACGCCGACGGGCGACACACATGGCATGACGACCTCGAGAAAGATCGCATTCACGGCAGCCCTGGGCGCGGCGCTCGCGCTCGGTGTGGTCACCGCTCCCGCAGCGTCCGCGGAGCCTGTGGCGGCTACGACCCTGAGCCCTGTGATCGGCGCGGTCGGTGGCACCGGTTCCGCAGGGTGGGGAGGTCTCCTCGTCAACGAGGGCGTGACCGTCGGTGTGGACCCCGAGCGTCCCGGCTTCTCACGATTCGGCAGCAGCTTCCAGTGCCCGTGCCTCGTGAACTGGACGAACGTCACCACCGGACAGCGTGGCACCGTCACCCTGCCGATCTACCCGCCCATCCCCTCCGCAGGATGGGAATACCCCTGGTTCGAGACCGGCTCCGGACGTATCGAGGCGGTCGTGACGACCACCGACATCACCTTCCTGCCGGGCCGGGGTTCCTGGACCGTGCCCTGACCCCCGGCCCGGTGGGGCGGCGTCGGATACACACGACGGGGCCTGTGCACGCACTGGTGCACAGGCCCCGTCGGCAACGGCTCTACAGCGGCAGCAGGTGATGCTTCCGCGGGTTCTTGAACACTTCCTTGTCGCGAAGAAGGTTCAGCGCCTTGCGGATCTCGAGACGGGTGGTCGACGGCTCGATCACCGCGTCGACGTATCCGCGCTCGGCCGCGATGTACGGCGTGGCCACGTGCTCGTTGTAGAAGTTGATGAGCTGCTGGCGCACCGCCGGAGCGTTCTCGCCCGCGGCCTCGATCTGCCGGCGACCGATCACCGCGACAGCCGATTCGGCACCCATCACGGCGATACGCGCGGTGGGCCACGCGAAGTTGATGTCGGCGCCGAGCTGCTTCGACCCCATCACGGCGTAACCGCCGCCGTAGGCCTTACGGACTACGACGGTCACCTTCGGGACCGACGCCTCGACATATGAGAACAAGAAGCGGCCGCCACGCTTGATGACGCCGATCTTCTCCTGCTCGACACCGGGCAGGAAGCCGGGGGTGTCGACGACGAACACGAGCGGGATGTCGTAGGCGTCGCACACGCGCACGAAGTGCGCGGCCTTGTCGGCAGCAGCCGCATCGAGCGCACCCGACAGGTACAGCGGCTGGTTCGCCACCACGCCCACCGCCCGGCCGTCGACGCGGGCGTAGCCGGTGATGATGTTCGGCGCGGTCTGTGCGCGGACCTCGAGGAACTCGCCGTCGTCGAAGATCTTCAGCAGGATGTCCTGCATGTCGTAGCCGGAGTTGTCGGCGTCGGGCATGAACGTGTCGAGTTCGAGATCGTCGGGCGTGAGCTCCGGTTCGAGACCGGGATTGATGATCGGAGGCTTCTCCTGCGCGTTGGACGGCATGTAGCTCAGGTACTGCCGCACCCACTCGAAAGCGGCCTTCTCATCCGGCGCGACGTGGTGCACGTTGCCGTACTCGGCCTGCTGACGGGCACCGCCGAGCTCCTCGAGGCTCACGTTCTCACCGGTGACCGCCTTGATGACGTCCGGGCCGGTGACGAACATGTGGGCGCCTTCGGTGGCGACCACGACGTCGGTGTTGATCGGCGCGTAGACCGCACCACCGGCGCAGTTGCCGACGATCACCGAGATCTGCGGGCACAGACCCGACAGCGGCTCGTGACGCTTGCCGATCTCGCCGTACCAGGCGAGCGAGGTGACGGCGTCCTGCACGCGGGCACCACCGGAGTCGTTGATGCCGACGACGGGGCAACCGATCTTGAGGGCGAAGTCGAGGACCGCGGCGACCTTGCGGCCGAACATCTCACCGACGCTGCCGCCGAAGACGGTCTGGTCGTGGGAGAACACCGCGACCGGGCGGCCGTCGACCGTGCCGTGCCCGACGACGACGGCGTCGCCGTACATCGCATCGTCGCGGCCCGGCATCTTCATCAGCGCGCCGATCTCGACGAAACTGCCCCTGTCGAGCAGCATGTCGATGCGCTCACGAGCGCTCGGGATGCCCTTCTTCGCGCGCTTGGCGATCGCGAGTTCGCCGGCAGGCTCCTTCGCGATCTCCAGCTTCTCGCGCAACTCGGCCAGCTTCTGTGCCGTGGTGCTCACTTCTTCGTTCAGCTCCTCGAGGCCTCGATGTCGGCCAGCTTGCGGGTCAGGTCTTCCCCCACCTTCGAGATGTACGGCTCGTCGACGATCTGCAGGTGATCGCCGCCGACGTGCACGACCTCGAGATCCGCGACGACCTCACCCCACCCACCGTCGGGCAGCCGGGTCCCGAAGGCCGGCTCGAGATCGATCGCGTCGTCGTGATACTTGTCGGCCATGTACAGCACGACCTTGCCGTCGTAGGGCAGCAGCTCCGCGGTCTGGATGGCGCGGTTGTCGAGCCACGACGTGCGCTGGTGCTCGATGATGCCGCCGGGGATCTGCGCCCCGCTCAGCTCGAGCAGACCCATCAGGATGCCGATCTGCTCCTCGTCGCTGCCGGCCTCGGCCAGCAGGTCGTAGGGCAGCGGCGCGTCGACCCCGTAGGTCTTCTTCGCGAACGCCGAGTAACGCTGCCAGCGCTTGCGGATCTCGTCGGGCGTGTCCTCGACCTTCTCACCGGCCATGACGGTGTCGATGAGACCGACGAGACGCACGTCCTTGCCCTCCTCGCGGAGCAGACGGGCCACCGCGTAGGCCAGGACACCGCCGAGCGACCAGCCGCACAGCACGTACGGGCCGTCGCCCTGGATCTCCTTGATGAGCGGCAGGTACGCCTGTGCGCGGGTTTCGATCGGGCCCTCGGTGCGCTCGAAACCGAACACCGGGGTGTGCGCGGGCAGGCGGCGCAGCAGCGGCTCGTACGCGACCGTCGAACCACCCGCGGGGTGGAAGACGAAGACCGGCACGGTGTCCGATCCCTCGGCGCGGGGCCGCAGGGTGCGCACGAGTCCGTCGATGCGATCGGCGGATTCGAGATGCTGACGGACGGTCTCGGCGAGCTGCTCGACGGTCGGGGCGGAGAGCACGTCGTCGACGGTGATCTCACCCTCGGCCCGCTCGGTCAGCCGTGCCGCGAGCTTCTCGGCGACATCGCGGTCGAGCTTCGGCAACCGGTTGAAGATGCCCTTGGCCGACTTGCCCGTGACCACGGCCCACGAGGCGAAGGTCAACCGTTCCGCGGCGTCGCGCGGCGGCACGTCGACACCGCTCGACTCCTGCTCGGGCTCGGCCGTCTCGGGCGCGGTCTGTGCTTCGGCTTCGGCTTCGGCTTCGGCTTCGGCTTCGGCTTCGGCTTCGGCGAGAATCTGCTCGGCCTCGCCCACCGCGGTGGTGTCCTCGACCTCGGGAAGATCGTCCTGCTCCGCAGCGGCGGCGCGTTCGGCTGCCTTCTCGGCGGCCTGCTGCTCGGCGAGCTGCGCGACCTCCTCGCGGTTCTCGACGGCGTATCGCAGGTACTTCGCGACGTCGCGCAGGCTCGCGTCCTTGACCGCCGACAGCTGCAGCTGCGGGATGTCGAACTCGTACTCGACGCGGTTCTTGATGCGGACCGCCATGAGCGAGTCGAGGCCCAGCTCGATGAGCGGGATCTCGGCGGGCAGATCCTCGGGCGCATAACCCATGGACTCGGCGACGATCAGCGTCAGGCGGTCATCGAGGCTCTGCGATCCGTTGGGATCCCACTGGTCGCCGAACGACTCGACGACCTCGGGAAGCTCCTCGGCCTGCGCGGCCGGCTTCGCGGCCACCGCGACGGGCGCGGGCAGCGGCTCACCGGATGTGACGACACCCTCGTGGACGAGCGTGAAACCGTCGCCGGTGTTCGCGTGCACCTGCAGTGACGCGCCACCCGGGTGCCGGGTGAGCGTCGTGGTGAGGGTGCCGGTCGCGGGAACGTCGGTGTGCGGGATGGACGCGGTGAGCGTGACATCGGACAGCACCTGCGAGGCCGCCGCGACGACCAGCTCGGCCGCATCGGTGACGGCGGATGCCTGCACCTCCCACACGTAGCGGCCGTCGGGCAGTGCGACCCGGGCGCCGGGCGCGCGGCCGTTGCCGGAGGTGCCGATGCTGGCGTCGACCCAGTACGGCTTGCGCAGGAAGGCGGTGCGCGGCAGGTCGGCGTAGTCGCCTTCCGGCAGCAGCGTCCTCAGATCGACGGACTGCCCGTGCACGTACAACTGCGCGAGCGCGGTCAGCACACCGAGGGACTCGTCCTCCTTGCGCTTGAGCGTCTGGATGAACTGGCCGTCCTGCACACCGGCGTCGAAGGCCGTCGCCGCGACCGACATGAGCGTCGCGGGGTTGGCGTTGAGCTCGACGAAGGTGGTGTGCCCGTCGGACAGCGCCTGCCGGATCGCCTGCGTGAAGTACACGCTGTGGCGCATGCCCTTGGTCCAGTACTCCACGTCGTGGATGCCCTCGTGACCTGCACGGTAGAGGGTCTCCTGGTCGACCGACGAGTACAGGTCGACCTTCAGACGGTGCGGTTCGATGCCGGCGAGCTCGGCCGCGAGCTCGCCGAGGATCGGATCGACCTGCGAGGTGTGGCTCGCGCCCTTGGTCTGCAGGACCCGGGCGAACTTCTCCTCGGCCTCGGCACGCGCGACGATCGCGTTGACCTGCTCCTGCGGGCCACCGATGACGGTGTGCGTCGGCGCCGCGTAGACGCAGACCTCGAGCTGCGGGAAGTCGGGCAGCACGTCGGTGATCTCGGCGGCGCTGTACTCGACGAGCGCCATGAGGCGGATGTCGTCGCCGGTCAGGCCGGATTCGGCCTCACCCATCAGACGCGAACGCGAGCAGATGACGCGCACGGCGTCCTCGAGCGAGAGTCCGCCCGAGATGTAGGCGCCGGCGGCCTCACCCATCGAGTGGCCGACGACCGCGGCGGGCTCGGCACCGTGGTGGCGCAGCAGCGCGGCGAGACCGATCTGGATCGTGAAGATGCCGACCTGCGCCGTCTCGACGTCGTAGTCCTGCGCGTCGTCGAGGAACTTCTCCTTCATGGAATAGCCCGACTCGTCGTAGATCAGCTCGTCGACCTCGTCGACGGCCGCCGCGAAGACCGGGTTCTCCAGGTACAGCTGCTTGGCCATTTTGCGGTGCTGGGCACCGAAGCCGGAGAGCACCCACACCGCGCCCTTGGAGGCGGGAGCGTCGGCGGTGAACACGCCCTGCGCGGGCTTGCCGGCGGCGACGGCACGCAGACCGGCGATCGCCTCACCGTGGTTGCTCGCCACGACGATCGCGCGGGACCGGCCGTGATTGCGACGAGCGAGCGTGCGGGCGACGTCGGCGAGCGGCGTCGTGCTGCCCTTCTCGGTCTCGAGCCAGTCGGCGAGATCGGCGGCGGCACGGCGGCGACGCGACGGCATCGCAGCGGAGACGGCGAGCAGGACGGGCAGCTCGCGGGCCTGCTCGGTGGTCTCCGCGGCGGGGATCTCCTCCGGCAGGACCTCGACCTCGGCCTCGGACGCTTCGAGCCCCTCGGGGCCGGTGTACTCGCGCACGACGACGTGCGCGTTCGTGCCACCGAAACCGAAGCCGGACACACCGGCGACGGCGCGACCGGTGTAGCGCGGCCACTTCGCGCCCTCGGGGATGACCTTCAGGTGCGCGCTGTCGAACGGGATGTACGGGTTGGGCGCCGTGTAGTTGAGCGTCGGGGGCAGCTGATCGTTCTGCATCGCGAGAACGACCTTGATGAGACCGGCCGCACCCGCGGCGGACTCGAGGTGACCGAAGTTGGTCTTGGCCGAACCGAGCAGGACCGGCTTGTCGTCCTCGCGGCCACGACCGACGACGCGGCCGAGCGCGTCGGCCTCGATCGGGTCGCCGAGCACCGTGCCGGTGCCGTGCGCCTCGATGTAGTCGACACCGGACGGCAGGATCTGCGCGTCGCGGTAGGCGCGGCGCAGCACGTCGACCTGCGCTTCGGGGTTGGGAGCGGCCAGGCCGTTGGAGCGGCCGTCCTGGTTGACGGCCGAACCGGCGATCACCGCGAGGATGTCGTCGCCGTCGCGCTCGGCGTCCTCGAGACGCTTGAGCACGACGAGACCCCCGCCCTCGGCGCGGATCATGCCGTCGGCGTCGGCGGAGAACGCCTTGATGCGGCCGTCGGGTGCCATGACGCCGAGTTCGTCGAAGCCGAGGGTGCCGGCCGGGGCGAGCAGCATGTTGACGCCACCGGCGAGGGCGACGTCGGCTTCGCCGTTACGCAGCGCACGTACGGCCTGGTGCACGGCGACCAGCGACGACGAGCACGCCGTGTCGAGCGTGACCGACGGGCCGTGGAAGTCGTAGAAGTACGACACGCGGTTCGCGATGACCGCGGTGGAGGTGCCGGTGAGCGCGTAGGGATGCGCTGCGGACGGATCGCCGACCGCGAGGAGCATGTAGTCGCTCGCCGAGCTGCCGATGAACACACCGACCGAGCCGCCCTTGAGGTCGCTCGGCGGGATGTGCGCGTGCTCGAGTGCTTCCCAGGTCAGCTCCAGCGCGAGGCGCTGTTGCGGGTCGACCATCTCGACCTCGCGCGGCGACATCGCGAAGAACTCGGCGTCGAAGCCCTTGACGTCGTCGAGGTAGCCGCCCCTGGTGTTGGCGTTGCGGATCGACTCCCACACGGCGGGATCGTTCTCGAACTCCGACCAGCGGCCCTCGGGCAGATCGGAGATGCCGTCGCGTCCGGACGCGAGCAGCTCCCACATCTGTTCGGGGGTGTCGACGTGGCCCGGCAAACGGGTGGACAGACCGACGATGGCGACGTCCTTCGAACCCGCCGCGGCACCGACCGTGTACAGGGCGGAGTCGTCCTCAGCGGGTGCCTCGGGCTCACCTTCGATGATGCGCGTCGCGAGCGACGCGATCGTCGGGTGCTGGTAGGCGATCGTCGCGTTGAGGGTGACACCGAGGAGTTCCTCGATCTCACCCGCCATGGCGACGGCGTCCCGGGAGGACAGCCCGAACTCCTCCATCGGACGATCGTCCGAGATCTGGGAGACCGGCTGCCCGGTCGCGTCGGCGATCCAGTTGCGCAGCCATTCGCGCAGCTGCGCAACCGTCATTTCAGTGTCAGACATCAACCCACCACGCTACCCGGGAAAGAGGACATTCGTTCTTACACGCTGTCCGGGAAGGCCTGCTGCTGGTAACCACCACGCAGCGTTCCCTCGACATATGCGGTCTTGCACGCCCGACGCGCGATCTTTCCGCTGGACGTACGGGGGATCGAACCGGCCGGCACGAGCAGCACGTCGCGGGCGGTGACACCGTGCCGGGACGAGATCGCGGCACGTACCGCGTCGGCGATCGGCTGCGGATCGGCCTTGCCGGCGCCGGGAGCGCGCTCGGCGACGATCACGAGCTGCTCCGACGAATCGTCGGCATCGAACTGCAGGCCGGAGGCGTCGTTGTCGAACACCTCGCGCGGCAGCTGGTTGGCCGGCACCGCGAACGCCGCGACGAAGCCGGGACGCAGCGCGGAGCTGGCCTCCTGCGCCGAGAACTCGAGGTCCTGCGGGTAGTGGTTGCGGCCGTCGACGATCACGAGGTCCTTGACGCGACCGGTGATGTAGAGCTCGCCGTCGATGTAGACGCCGTAGTCGCCGGTGCGCAGCCACTTGCTGTCGTCCGGGGTGCCCTCGGCGTGGCTGCCCTCGGCCAGACGCTTGGTGATGCGGTTGTGGAAGGTGTTGTCGGTCTCTTCCTTGCGACCCCAGTAGCCGATGCCCATGTTCTCGCCGTGCAGCCAGATCTCGCCGACCTGCTCGTCGGGCATCTCGGTGCCGGTCTCGGCGTCGACGATCGCGGCCCACTGGCTGCGTGCGACGTAACCGCAGGAGACCTGCGGGATGGCGTTCTCGGCATCGGGCTCGACGCGCATGACCCGGCCCGCGTTGAGTGCGGTGCGGTCGACGTAGATGACCTTCGCCTCGTCGCTGTGACGGGTGGAGGAGACGAACAGGGTGGCCTCGGCCATGCCGTAGGACGGCTTGATCGCCGTGCGGGGCAGACCGTAGGGCCCGAATGCCTCGTTGAACTTGCGCATCGACGACGTGGTGACCGGCTCGCTGCCGTTGATCAGGCCGATGACGTTGCTCAGGTCGAGTTCTTCGCCCGGCTTGGGGACCGCGCGTGCCGCAGCGTGCTCGAACGCGAAGTTCGGGGCGGCGGCGAAGGTGCCGGCACCGTCGGAGACGGCGGCGAGCTCGCGGATCCAGCGGCTCGGCCGGGCCACGAAGGCACGCGGGCTCATGATGGTGATGTACTTGCCGCCGACCGCGGGCAGGATCACCGTGAGCAGGCCCATGTCGTGGAACAGCGGCAGCCAGGTCACGCCGCGCGACGACTCGTCGAGCTCGATGGAGTCGGCCATCTGGATGACGTTGGTGAGCACCGAGCGGTGAGTGATCTCGACGCCGGCGGGAACGCGGGTCGAGCCGGAGGTGTACTGCAGGTACGCGATGTCGTCGGTGCCGATGGGCGGCCGGTTCCAGGACTCGGCGACCGAGTCGGGGATGGCGTCGACGGCGATCACGCGGGGACGCTGCGCAGCGGGGAGCGGGCGGAAGAACTGCCGCACGCCGGCCGCGGACGAGGTGGCGGTGAGGATCGCGCTGGGGGTGCAGTCGCCGAGAACGGCGTGCAGGCGATCGGTGTGGCCGGGCTCGTCGGGATCGAACAGCGGCACGGCGATGGTGCCGGCGTAGATCGCGGCGAAGAAGGACACGACGTAGTCGAGGCCCTGCGGAGCGAGGATCGCGACGCGGTCGCCGGGAGCGGTGACCTGTTGCAGGCGCGCGGCGATGGCCTTGATGCGCACGCCGAACTGATCCCAGGTCAGCTCGTGCACCTCGCCGTCGCGTTCCCGCGAGTAGTCGATGTACCGGTAGGCGAGGTCGTCACCGTTTGAAGCGAAGTTCCCCTCGAGGTGATCGAGCAGGGTCTGCCCTTCAGGCAGCCTGATCCGCCCGTTCTCATCGATGAACTCTTCGAACCCGACGCTCAATTCCTTCTCCCTGTCGAAGCGATCCCACAACCACTCGACATGGTTGCGCCACTAACTTTTCCTCCGCGCCGGCGGATCGTCGTACCGATACCGCCCCCCACGGCTTCCGGCGGTCCGTTCCTCGAACGTGTCCATCGACCCCAGATCACGAATATGTTACAGATCGGCATCACGCGCACCCACGCAAAGTGCGGTCGCCGGGAAGAACGCTTCCCCTCGCACACGGGAAACACAAAGATACGACATGGTCGTCTTCACACACACATTCCGCGCCCGTCGAACGAGACGAGCACACGATCCGATTGTGTGCGAGGGTTTTTCGACGCCGACACCGACCGACGGTGCAACCCGCCGCCCTCTGCTGCCCAGGATCGGCGCCCCGGTACGTACGCCCGACCGAGGCGAGAGCTCGTGACAAGGATCATTCCCGGTCGCGGGCCGTCGCTACGCCCCCGGAGGGGGCCGGCCGTTCGCCGTGCCGTCACTGGCACCATGAACCTCTTCTCCTGTGGCAGTCGTCGTGCGCCACGATCCCGGACGGCCGGGCCGCAGCCGAGGGATGAGTCTAAAGGCAGCCCGCCTTTCGAGTGTACCGGGTGGTGAGATCGGACACTACCGGCGAGTAATATGTGGGAGGGTTCACTCGGACCCGAACCTCCCCCGCGTGCAGCGACGGCCGCACCTCATTCTTCTGCGGGTTCCGGTGCGGCATCGATCTTCTCCGCCGCCCAGTTCGGGATCCACTGCGTCGCGGTCGTGCCGTTCTCGTCCACGACATAGGTGTTGTACATCGCGTGGATCGGGTTGTTGACGTACTCGAGCAGGCGCGGAGCGGCCGACATCCAGTTGGCGGGATTCAGCGCGTTCGGTGGTGCGTCACAGATACTGTCCGTGGGCGCGCAGATTTGGATCGTGCGGTCGTCGAGCTCCCCGAAGCCACCGGGACGCGCGCCGGTCATCGTGATCCCCGGCAGCCGCAGGCCGTCGAGCGACAGTTCGGCGCCCACTCCGGCGACGGGCGCACCGATGTCGGTGCCCGAGACCCCGTCGCGGCGACCGTCGGCAACGAGTGCGACACCGAGCACCCGGTCGGCGGGGACCGGGCCGTTGCCGGCACCGATCTGCGCGGCGACGTCGCCCACGATCACGGCGCCCTGCGAGAAACCGGTGAGCACGTAGGTGGTCAGCGGGCACTCGGCCGAGCGTCGCGCGAGGATGTCGGTGGTGGCCGCGAATCCCTCACTGCGGCTGTTGTTGTAGGACTGCTGGCCGTCCGGCGGGATCGCGATGGGGTTCGAGAACTGCGCGACGTACGGCACCGTGTAGACATCGGCGCGTTGGGCGTCGAAACGCTCCTGCAGCGGCCTCGTCACGTTGAGCATGAGCGAGTACGGGTTCGCGGCCGGAGCGTACGGATCGTCGCCCACCGCGGACTCCCAGGTGCCCGGCACCGCGACGACCTGCACGTCGGGGCACGAGGCCGGCTGCGACTGCGGCTCCTCCGGCCCGGGCGGGGTAGGAATCGGTGACGGGATGTCCAGCCGCCCCGCGAGCATGTACCAGAGCACCAGCACGATCGCCAGGACGAGCAGCGCCCCCACGACCACGATCCTGCGTCCGCGACGCTGCTTCGTCCTGACCATTCGTGCTGTCCCCGCGTTCCCTAGTTGCAGTACGTCTCGCCGGCGACGGCGATGTACGTGTCGGCTGTCGAGGAGGCCTGATCCTCCGACAACTCGACACCACCGGCTGCAGCATCACTACCCACGAGCGCGGTCACGAACACCTTGATCTCCTCCGGCGACCCGCCCTGCGCCTGGGCGCTGCAGATGTAGTCGGCGATGTTCACCGCGCCGGTCTCGTCGCTGGGCTCGACGCCCTCGGCGCGGAGACCGTCGAGGAAGGCCTGTGCGCCGGGCGTGGGAGCGGGTGCCGCGCCCGTGTCCTCTCCGGCATCGTCGTCTCCGGCAGCGGGCGAGGACGGAGCCGGGGACGCCTCGCTCGTCTCGGTCTCGCCCGTGGTCTCGGCCCCGGCCGCGCCGGGGGATGTCTCGGCCGCGGAGGTCGATGTCGACGCCGAGGTTTCCGTGGCGGCAGACGTCGTCGGCGTGTTCGTCGCGGTGGAGTCGTCGCTTCCGCACGCGGAGAGAACGGCCGTGGCGGTCAGTGCCGCAGCGAGGGCGCCGAGGACTCGGGTCGAGCGTGAGCGGGTCCGTGCAGGCATGTGGTGGGGTCCTCACATCCGGGATGTCGGTCGAACTTGGTCAGATGCGCCCCAGGCTACAGAGCGGCCCGTGCGGCCGGTAGGAGCGTCCCTCCTCCCCCGGTTACACGGGCCGACCCTGCTGTCGTTCGGTTACGGCTGCAGCTTGACTTCGTCGCCGTCGAGGGTGATGAAGCCGTTCTGAAAGTTCTGCTGGACACCCTTGCCGTCCACGGCCGGGAACTCGTCGCTGATCGGCAGGCCCAGACGTCCTTCGGCACCCTTCTCGGCGAGCCACGCCTCGAGGATCTTGCCGCGGACCGGCCAGGCACCGGTGAGCGGGCTCCAGTAGATGTTGCCGTGCTGGAACTCGTTGAAGCGACCGTCACGCCCTGCGGGCTGCTCGCTGGCCGTCGGGTAGCCCAGGACTCCCGTCTCGTAGCCGAGCTGGGAGTACTTGTCGAGGATCATGCCCTGCACGCCGTGGGCGCCGGTGTCCTCGCTCCAGTACATGGCGCCGATCTCGAAGCCCTGGACCGCGCCGCGGCCGTCGGGGGTCGCCGCCTCGTCGAGGATCGGGTAGCCGAGCGGTCCGCCCTCCCAGCCCTGGTTCTTCCATTCCTCGAAGATCTTTCCGCGGACCGCGTGGGCGCCGTGCTCGGGCGTCCAGTAGATCGCGCCGTTCCGGAAATGGTTGAACCGTCCGCGTCCGTCGGGTGCGACGCGTTCCTCGGTGGTCGGATAGCCGAGCTGCCCGGCCGGACCGCCGACACCCTGGTAGGCGCCGCCGATCGCACCCGCGACCGGCACCGTCGTGCCGTCGGACGAGAAGACGCGGCCGAAGCGGAAGTCCTGCACCTTGCCACCGGCGACGTCGTATTCACCGGTGAGGCAGTCGCCGAGCCAACCGTTCACGTTCGCCACATCGCCGAAGGCGCCGGTGGGGTTGCACTCGGGCTTGTCGACCTCGACCCCGAGGGTGTTGGCGAGCTGCGGCCACAGCTGGTGCAGTTCGAACTCCCAGTACTTCCACGTGTGGGTGCCCGACGGCCGGTACACGATCTGGGCGGGGATGCCCTGCTTCTCGAGCTTCGTCGCGAACGCCTGCGAGGTGAGGCGCGAGAGGATCTCGAGGCCCATGCCGGCGTAGTTGGTGCTGACCCCGGGGATGCCCGACGGATCGTCGTGGGGGCCGGTGGTGCCGCTGCCGCTCGAGACGTACAGGCTCACGCCCTCGAGCTTGTCGGCGAGCAGGTAGGGATCGTGCGACTCCCAGCCCTCGGAGCCGGGCGCACCCCACATCGCCTCGGAGTCGAAACCACCGGCGTCCTGCATCGCGTAGTGGATGGGCTCGGGCATGCCGAGGGGGGTCGTGGTGAGGATGCCGGACAACGACGCCGCGAACTGCGCGAAGCCCGGGTTGCGGGCGGGTAGGAACATCGCGGCGGTACCGCCCATCGACAGGCCGACGACGCCACGCTTGTCGGTGGTACGCCAGTCGCGTTCGAGCAGCGGAGGGAGCTCCTTCGTCAGGAAGGTCTCCCACTTGTAGTTCTGTCCGTTGTTCTGATCGATCCAGTCGGAGTAGAAGCTCGACTGGCCGCCCACCGGCAGCACGACGTTGACGTTCTTGTCGGCGAAGAATGCCTCCGCATCGGTCTCGAGCGTCCACCCGTTCTCGTCGTCGCGCGCGCGCATGCCGTCGAGCATGAACACCGACGGGAACTTCGCGTCGGGCTTGCTGTTCCAGTCGCGCGCGAGCAGCAGCTGCACCTGGATCGGCGTCCCCATCGACGGCGAGTCGATCCACAGGGCGACGCGGCGATCGGTGAGCCAGTCGACAGAGCGGACGGTCGCACCGGAAGTGCTCGTCGGGCCGGACTGGGCGATGAGCGGATCGGCGGTAGCCACCGAGACGGTGGTCAGACCTGCGGCGACGGGCGCGACGAGAGCTGCGGCGATCAGTGCGAGCGCACGGGATCTTCTGCGCCGCGCACCCGCGACGCGAGCCACTCTCCTGCTCGGCCCCGTCCGTCGCTCACCGTGCTCGAGCTCAGTTCGCATCTGCATCGCTCACTTTCTGCGTTGCCGGATTTCCTGCCGAAGTGCGGCTTCGGGTGGACCGCGACGGCGGCAGTGGCAGGGCGCCCGGCTGGGTATGCCGACTCGGGATACCGGAGTCCCGGATGTTGTTTCTACACCGGCGGCGCCCGGAATCGCGGGTGCCGCGCTGTGACAGGTGAGAAAATTGTTGCAGAAAGTTACGACGCCGCCCACTCACCGGATCGGTGAGCGGGCGGCGTCGTTGCTAGCAGTGCGTACCGGAGATCAGAACGCGTTCAGCGCCTCGAGGATCTGCGGGCGTGCCTTCCACAGCTGATCCTCCCAGTACTTCCATGCGTGCGTGCCGCGCGCCGGGAAGTCGAAGGTAGCCGGGATGCCGAGCGTCGCCAGCTTGAGCTGGAACGCGCGGGTCTGGGCGAGGGACAGCGCCTCGAGCGCCATGCCGTTGGCGGTGTTGTAGTAGCCGACGAAGCCCTGCGGGTTGTCGTGCTCACCGGGCAGACCGCTGGCGGCCGAGATGTACAGCGACAGACCCTCGAGCTTCGGAGCGAAGACGAACGGGTCGTTGCGCAGCCACGCCGGGCTCCACGGCGGGCCCCACATCGAGTCGACGTTGAAGCGGCCGGCGTCGAGCATCGCCACGCGGATGGCCTCACGCATGCCGGGAGCCGACAGGTTCAGGTAGCCGGACAACGACGACGCGAACTTGAACTGGTCGCGGTGGTAGGCGGCCAGGGTCAGGGCGGCGGAACCGCCCATCGACAGGCCGAGAATGCCGTTGTTGTTGCGCGACACGCCACGGGTGGCGAGATAGTCGGGCAGCTGCTCCGTCAGGAACGTCTCCCACTTGTAGGTGATGTCCTGGCCGTTCAGGTTGGACGGCGCGTACCAGTCGGTGTAGAAGCTCGACTGTCCGCCGACCGGCATGATCAGGCTGACGTTGTCGTTCGCGAACTGCTGCAGGGCGTTCGTCTCGAACGTCCAGGCGTTCGCGTCGTCCCGAGCGCGCAGGCCGTCGAGCATGTAGAGCGCCGCGTCGCCACCGCGCGCAGCCCACTGGATCTGAACCTTGATCGGGCCCATGTCGGACTCGACGAAGACCTCTTCGAAGCCCCCTGCAGGCGCGCGGTGCGAGACCGGCGCTCCCTGCGCCGGCGCGGCGACGGCGGCGGTGGTTCCGACGAGGCCGGCAGCCACGGGGAGGACCAGAGCTGCGGCGGCGGTGCCGAGCAGTCGCCGTCGAAGGCCCTGCCTCAACCTCGGGACAAAACGCATGAACAATGCTCTCTTTCTCGTCTGCGGCGTCCGCGTTCGCGTCCCCCGGATTCCGGCGATGACGACCGCGGAAGGCCGCCCCAAGTCACACTGCGGTCAAAACTGTAAAGGACCGCGTGATCTCTGACAAACCCTGGTTTCAACAGCTCTTGGGCACCTCTTGACCTATAGGTCAAGCACGCGCTGCCGGAATGTTACCTATCCGTGATGCGTCGTGATCCTATCGAGACAGTCGAAGGGGGCCAAGTTGATCTCGGTGTCCGGCCGTCACCCCCGCGGCGGTGGCATCGGCAGGTCACAGCGCTGGATCTCGTACTTCGGCACCCGTTCGATCCGGTACGAGGCGTAGTCGAACGCGTTGCGCAGGTTCCTCTTGAACAGTGCCCACGTGAGTTCGGCGCTCGAGGAATCGATCATCTCCCGGGTCTCGGGACAGGTCAGCGCGGTCTTCGCCATCGCGACCCAGTCCTCGTCGAGATAGCCCGGCATCCACGGATGGACGTCGACCATGCCCGAATCGGCGACCACCCAGTCGGGGAACAGGATCTTGTCATGGCCGATCCGGCCGTCCTCGAGACGCTCGGTGTGCGCAGCGAGCGGGTAGGCCAGGCCCATCTGGTCGACGACCCGCACGTCCAGACCGGTGTTCATGCTGGTCATGCCCAGGTTCAGGAAGAACACCGTGTGCCCGGCACCGCCCGGTGGGATGGGCTCGGGTGGCGGCACGACGTCCCACGCGTCGAAGGAGGGGGTCGGCAGCAACAGCCCGCCGTTCGGGGTGTTCGCGATGGCCTCGACCATGGCCCGCATACGTGGGTAGTCGAGATAGTCCTCGGCCAGGATGGGATGCAGATGCCCGGTGTTGAGGGCGTAGAAGGCGCGCTCGTCGACGATGCCGGATCGGCCCACCACGGCGCCCTCGGTCATGCCGGTCGTGTTGGCCGCGGCGGCCGTCCACACGACGGTGCCCAGCCACAGCACGGCCAACGCACCCGCGACCTGCGTCGGCCGGTTGTTGCCGAGCTCCGCCCGGTCCGGGATCCGCAGCGGGACGACGGCGACGGGCAGGAGCAGGCAGAACAGCGGCGGCAGGAGGACGCGGCCGTGCATGAAGTCGCCGCCCACACGCAGCGAGTACAGCGCGAGCAGCACACCGGAGCCGAGGAACAGCACGACGACGGCGGTCGGCGTGCGCAACAGCTTCTGCGCCCAGGTCAGCGTGGCCCGCACGTCGCGCGGATCGGGACGCGCCGCCGCTGCGGTGAGGCCCACCACCTCACGGCTGGCCGCGAGGACGAGCGCGGCGAGGACCGCGAGGACCAGCAGCGGCAGCCACAGCAGGTACGGCGAGACGAGGTTGCCGAGATATTCGAGGCCCTGCGACCACTTGGCACCACCGGCGTCCTTGGCGACCGCGGTGTTGGGATAGGGCAGTCCGTAATAGCCCATGCGCCAGATCTGGTAACCGATCGGGATCATCCCGGCGACCGCGACCATCGCGACCCGGATGCGCAGGTCGAGGCCGGGCGCGAGGAACAGCATCGCGAGTGCGAGCACCGCGACCAGCGCGAGTTCGGGTCGCACGAGCGGGCCGAGTCCGGCGACGAACGCCGTGGCGAGGATCTGCCCGGTACCCGGGAGCGATCCGTCCCCTCCCGGCGTGGGGGTCGCCCACCGGGCCATGAGCAGCCACAGCAGGCCGAGCCAGCAGATCACCAGGCAGGACTCGAGGCCCGAGGTGGCGAAGTCGCGGGCCGGGGGCACCGCGATGTAGACGAGGACACCGGCGGGCAGGAGCAGCACGGTGCCCGTGGTGGCGCGCAGTCGCCACCGGTACAGGCGTGCGGCGCCGAGCATGGCGAGGACGATCGCGCCCGTCGACAACACGAGCGCGATCGTGAGCACCACGTATTCGAGGCGGAGGCCGGTGAGCCATCCGCCCGCGTAGACGATGTACGTCCACGCGGTGGAGGTGTTGGCCTCCACGCGCTCCCCCGCGTTGAACACCGGCCCGTTGCCGGCGAGGAGGTTGCGCACGGTTCGCAGGACGATGAGACCGTCGTCGGCGATCCAGCGCCGCTCCCACGCTCCCCAGAACATCAGGAACGCGGAGACGACCACACCCGCGGCGAACACACCGCCGGTGAGGCGGTCACGCCGAACGGGCCCGACCGTACTGGACGGTCCGGCCTCGGTGTCGTGGACGCCGCGCACGACGTCAGAAGAGTTAGACAGCACCGCCGACCACCAGGATCCACACCACTGCGAGCAACTGCAGCACCCGGTCCTTCAGGGCGATCTCCTCGGGTTCGCCGGCTTCACCGCCGTCGACGTCGACCGCGTAGCGCAGGATGGCGACGACGAACGGGACCATCGAGATGGCGTACCAGTTGGAACCGGCCACGTTGTCCTGTTCGAACGCCCACAGGCCGTAGCAGAGCACGACCGCCGTCGCCGCGACGGTCCACACGAACCGCAGGTAGGTCTCGGTGTAGTACTCGAGCGACTTGCGGATCTTCGCGCCGGTGCGGGTCGCGAGGCGCAGCTCGGCGTACCGTTTGCCGGCCGCCATGAACAGCGACCCGAACGCCATGATCAGCAGGAACCACTGCGACAGCGGGATCTCGGCGGCCACGCCACCGGCGATGGCACGGATCAGGAAGCCCGACGAGACGATGCAGATGTCGAGCACGGCCTGGTGCTTGAGCCCGAAGCAGTACGCGAGCTGGATGCCGATGTACACCGCCATGACGACGGCGAGCTGCCAGTTCGCGATGAACGACAGCGCGATCGAGCCGACGAGCAGCACCGTCGCGAGGATGTACGCGAGTCGCACCGGGAGCACGCCGGCCGCGATGGGCCGGAACCGCTTGGTGGGGTGTGCACGGTCGGCTTCGACGTCCATCGCGTCGTTGACGAGGTAGATGCCCGAGGCGGCCATACAGAAGACGACGAAGGCGAGCGCGACGGGCAGCAGCACGTCGACCTGGGTGACCGAGCCGGCCGCCATCGGGGCCGCGAGCACCAGGACGTTCTTCACCCACTGTCGGGGACGGACCGCCTTGACGATCCCGGCGCCCAGGCTCTTGGGCGCCTCCTTGACGGGCGCCGGTTCCTCGCTCATCGATCTCCCCACTTCGTCTCTGCCCGCGCCACGACGGCCGCGGACGCCGCACCGAGTGCCGCCCCCGCCAGCACATCCGTCGGATAGTGCACGCCCAGCACCAGGCGGGACAGCATCATGGGCGGCACGAGCACCGCGGGAAAGGGTAGCCCGGTGGTGCGGGCGAGTAGCACGGCCGCCGCAGTCGTGGACGTCACATGCGACGACGGGAAGCTCAGCCGGCTCGGCGTGGACACGTTGACCTGCACCGTCGGGTCCACCGGCCGCGGACGGCGCACGACCCGCTTGATGACGACGGACGCCGCGTGGGCACCGAACGCGCCGACCGCCACGCTCGCCCACTTGCGGCGACGGGGACGGTCGACGAGGGCGCCGGCGGCGCCGATCGCGATCCAGCCGAGAGCGTGCTCACCGAAGTGCGACATGCCGCGGGCGATCGTCGTCGCTGCGGGTACGGCACCGGCGGTGGCCTGGACGGTCTGCAGCACCCGCACCTCGGTGCCGGTGCTCTTCCAGTGACGTGCAGCCGCAGTGCCGGGGTCAGTTGCCGATTCCGAAGACACGCTCCCACTCCTCCTTGCTGGTCAGGGCGGGAACCGCGTCCCGGTACCGCTTCTTCATCTCGGGGAACCGGCGCGCGAGTTCGCGTCGCAGCCTGAGCGCCTCGGTGAGCAGGGCCTGGGCCTGAGCACGGTCGCGCTTACGGTAGACGACACCCCGACCGTCCGCCGTGGTGACCGTCACGCCGTCGACCTGCGAGAGCAGGAACCACCGCGCGTCGATGGTGGGCACGTTCAGCTGCGGCCGCTCGTGGTGCTCGCGGTTCTCGGGGCGCACGTTGTGCAGCACACCCTTCGCGAGACGCCTGACCTTCGCGACCGCACCCTCGGGCAGTCCGACGGCCCCGACCTCGGCGCCGGATGCCATCGGCAGTTCGGTCGACGACGGCAGCACCACGGCGTCGGGGAAGTTCTTCCGGAGCGCGTGCACCTCGCCGAGGGCACGCGGCAGCAGCTCGAACAGGTTCTCCGGACCGGCGAGGAAGTCCTCGATGGCCTTGTTCTGGATCGCGACCGTCGAGTACTCGAGACACACGAGGTGCTTGATCGTGGCCTTGATCGTGTCGAGCACCATCGGCTTGGCGTCGCCGTGCTGGTGCAGCGCGGCCACGACGAGCCGGTTGCGCAGATGGAAGTACGCCTGCCAGTCGATGGCGTCGTCCTTGTCGCTCCACGCCATGTGCCAGATCGCGGCGCCGGGCATCGTCACCGTGGGGTAGCCGGCGTCCCGTGCCCGCAGGCCGTACTCGGCGTCGTCCCATTTGATGAACAGCGGCAGGGGCTGGCCGATCTCCTCCGCGACGACACGCGGGATCATGCACATCCACCAGCCGTTGAAGTCGACGTCGATGCGTCGGTGCAGGAGCTTCGAGTTCTCCCGGTCGCGCAGCGGCTTGGTGGAGAAGTCGTGGTCGTACTCGACGTTCGGCGCGGCACCCCACATGAAGTTCGAGCGGTGGATGACCTCGCCCATGGTGTGCAGGTGGCTGCGTTCCTGCAGGTTGAGCATCTGCCCGCCGACGAGCATGGGCTTCTTCGCGAATCGCGACAGGGCGAGCGCGCGCAGGATCGAGTCGGGTTCGATCTCGATGTCGTCGTCCATGAACAGGATGTACGGGCTGGAAGTGGTCTTCAGCGCCTCGTACATGATGCGGCTGTAGCCGCCGGAGCCACCGAGGTTGCCCTGGTCGTGGATGACGAGACGGTCGCCGAAGGGTTCGGCGGCCTCCGCGAAGTCGGCCTCGTCGCGAACCTTGCGGGTGCCCTGGTCGGGGATGATGACGGCGTCGACGACGTCCATCACCAGCGGGTCGGACGCGAGCGCACGCAGCGCCTTCACGCAGTCGGCAGGGCGGTTGAAGGTCGGGATGCCCACTGCGACCGAGGCGTGTCCGGGCGCCTCGACAGGTGCGTACCAGCCGGCGGCGTGCAGCGTGACCTCGCTGTCGGTGGTGACGTCGAACCACAGCCAGCCGCCGTCCTCGAACGGCCCCAGGTCGGCTTCGATCTCGACGACCGTGTCGGACCCGCGGAACTCGCGGCCGGTGACGTGGATGCGGCTCGAGTCGGCCTTGCTGCGGTACAGGTCGACGCGGCCGTGGCCGGTGAGTTCGAGTCGCAGCACCACCGAGCCGAGCGTGCTCCAGCGACGCCAGTAGCTCGCCGGGAAGGCGTTGAAGTAGGTGCACAGCGACACCTCGGACTCGGCGCCGATCGCCAGCGTCGTCCGGCTCGTCGCGTGGGCGCGACGCGCGTTGGTGGGCGACTCCTCGAGGTAGAGCGTGCGCACGTCGAGGGGCTCGCCCGGGCGCGGCAGGATGATGCGCTGCAGCAGCGACCGGCCGAGCAGTTCGTCCTCCGTGGCGGAGGTACTCGCCGCCTCGTGCTTCGCGACGGCCGCGTGCTTCGCGGCGCTCACGAGGCGTCCCCGGCGATGGGCGCTCCCGAGTCGAAATGCGGGGCGAGGACGTTGTCGAACATCGACAGCGCGCTCGCGATCGCCATGTGCATGTCGAGGTACTGGTAGGTGCCGAGCCGGCCACCGAAGAGCACCTTGTTGTCCGCGGCTTCCTTCTTCGCGAGGGAGCGATAGGCGTTGAGTTTCTCGCGATCCTCGGGGGTGTTGATCGGGTAGTACGGCTCCTCGTCGTTCTCGGCGAAACGCGAGTACTCACGCATGATGACCGTCTTGTCGGTCGGGTAGGTGTCGCGCTCGGGGTGGAAGTGCCGGAACTCGTGGATGCGGGTGTAGGGCACGTCGGCGTCGTTGTAGTTCATGACCGGGGTGCCCTGGAAGTCGCCGGTGGGCAGCACCTCGGTCTCGAAGTCGAGGGTGCGCCATCCGAGCCGGCCCTCGGAGTAGTCGAAGTAGCGGTCGAGCGGGCCGGTGTAGACGACGGGGGCTTCCGGGCTCGCGGCACGGACCTCATCGCGCACCTCGAACCAGTCGGTGTCGAGCCGGACCTCGATCCGCTCGTTCTCCGCCATGTTCTCCAGCCACGCCGTGTACCCGTCGACCGGCAGGCCCTCGTAGGTGTCGTTGAAGTAGCGGTTGTCGAAGGTGTAGCGGACGGGCAGCCGGGCGATGTTGCCGGCGGGCAGTTCCTTCGGGGCGGTCTGCCACTGCTTGGCCGTGTAGTCGCGGACGAACGCCTCGTACAGGGGGCGGCCGATCAGGGAGATCGCCTTCTCCTCGAGGTTCTTCGCCTCGGCGGTGTCGATCTCGGCGGCCTGCTCCTTGATGAGGGCGCGTGCCTCGTCGGGGCTGAAGTACCGGCCGAAGAACTGCGACACCAGTCCGAGACCCATCGGGAACTGGTAGGCCTGGCCCTTGTGCATCGCGAACACGCGATGCTGGTAGCCGGTGAAATCGGTGAACTGGTTCACGTAGTCCCACACCCTCTTGTTGGAGGTGTGGAACAGGTGGGCACCGTACTTGTGGATCTCGATTCCGGTTTCCGGTTCGGGCTCGGAGTATGCGTTGCCACCGAGGTGGTGGCGACGCTCGATCACGAGCACTCGCTTGCCGAGCTGCGTGGCCGCGCGCTCGGCGATCGTCAGTCCGAAGAATCCGGAGCCGACGACGATCAGGTCGTACTCACCGGTGGAGGGCTGGGGCGCTGATGCAGCAGTCACGGGAGACCAGGGTATGCGACTCCGTCGCGGAGGTGCCCTCTCGGTCCGGGCGGACCGAGAGGGCCGTCACACTCACACGTAGTAGGTGAGCGCGTCACGGACGAATTCGGCGCCCTCCCGTCCTCCGTAGTTCGCCGCGAAACGCTCGTCCTCGACGTACATGTCGGCGAGACCGAGCACGTACTCCCGCGGACTGCCCGCCGCAGTGCCGCCTCCCGGGGTGCCCGGAATCGACGACAGCCAGGCGACGTGCCGCCGCGCGAGGTCCTGCGCTTCGGGGCCCGCCGGGTCGAGACCGGCCCGGGCCGCCGCGATCCAGTCATGGTTCAGCTGCTCGACCTGCTTCATCCAGTCGTGCCTGGCGGCGTCGTCCATGCCCCGCCACCAACGATCGCCCGAGTCGTAGGCGTCCTTGCCCCACCGTTCGATGACCTCGTCCCGGTACTGCGTGTGGTCGAACCCGTCGAACACTTCGTCTGCCACGAGTTCCTCCCCTCTCTCCGTCTTCGCCAAGGTGGTGCGCACCGCCGCGATACGGCGGTCCAACTGCCGGCGCTCGTGTTCGAGCAGGTCGAGGTGGGTGCGCAGTGCGCTCGCGGTGTCGTCGTGACCGGCGAGCACGTCGCGGATGGCGGGCAGGGCCAGTCCCAGATCGCGGAGCAGCAGGATGCGCTGGAGACGCACGAGTGCGTCCTCGTCGTAGAACCGCATGCCGTTGCTGCCGGTGCGGCTCGGATGCAGCACCCCCACGTCGCCGTAGTGCCGCAGTGTGCGGCTGGTGACACCGGCGGCGCGTGCCAGTTGCTGGATCGACCATTCCCGCACGTGCCCACCTTCTTCTTTCCGGCTACGCCCAGCGTGCATCTTGACGTTGCGTCAATGTCAACCATCGTCGTCGCGGTGCCGGAACGCCACCGGCCGGCCGCCCTGTTCGGGGCGACCGGCCGGTCGAGATGTGCCGTCGGGTTACTCGGCGCTACCCGTGCTCGGGAACCAGTCCTTCAGGAAGCTCGCGTCGATGACCTGAGCACCGAGGTCCGGTGTCCACACGATCGCGCCGCCGGTGAAGATCCGGAACTTGCCGATCTCGTCGGGCAGCATCAGCTCGGGGCCGATGGGCGAGCCGAGCACGCTGTCGACGCCGCCGAGGTCCAGATAGGCCTGCTCGATGGGCGAGGTGCCGGTGCCGCTGCCGAAGGGATCGGTGCCGGTTTCGGGGCCGGGTTCGGGTGCCGGAGTGATCTCCGGGGCGTCCTCGTCGATGCCTTCCTTGACGGTGAACCAGTCGGAACGCAGTCCCAGCTTGGTCCGTGCCTCGGCGCCCGTCGTTTCGATGGTGCGGTCGGAGCCGACCACGCGGACCCGGGTCACGCGACCGCCTTCGGGTCCGAGATTGTTGCGGGAGAGCACCTCGAATGCCTGGAGGTCGCCGACGCCGAACTTGCTGCCGATCTCGGCCGCGGTGAAGGTCTTGGCCCATTCGCGGTTCGGGGCGACCTTGTCACCCTCGTCCTCGACGGGCGGGAAGGTGCCGCCGGCCGAGTAGCCGCCGGTGGAGGCGGAGAACTCGCTGCGCACGACCTCGCCGTCCTTCATCAGGACGGTTCCGCGGGTGGTGCGCACACCGTCGTCCGTGCGCGGATCCTCGACGCCCGCCCCGCCGTAGACCTGACAGTCCGTGGTGTCGCAGGTCTGCCACTTCTCGTGACGCTTCTCGGCGAGGGCGTAGGACCGCGCGGCGATGGCCTGCGCCCGCAGCGCCTCGGCACCACCGGTGTCGGCCCAGGCGGGCAGCGCCTCGGCGGGGACCACGCTGCGCAGGTAGTCCTCGACGTGGAGGCGGTTGACGGTGCGCGGGGCGGTGCCGTCGAGCACCACACCGAGGGCACCGCGGTAGGTCTTGTCGTCCGAGCACATCGTGAGGTGCTCGTTCGCGGGACGGTCCTCGGCGAGGTCGATCGGGTCCACCCACGGCAGGTCGGTGGCTGCCTGCCACAGCACGTCGCCGCTGCAGCCCTCGGTGACGACGACGTTCGCGCCGCCGTCCGGGGTGGGTGTCAGGTGCGCGGCCTCGCCGGGCGCGAGTTGCTTACCGGCGACGATCATGCCGGTGTCGGAGTAGACGTCGAGGGTGTGGTCGTCGCGCGCCATGAGACGGACCGCGATCATCGCGTCGTCGACCGTGCCGAGTTCGGTGCCGCCGTAGTAGTGGCCGATGATCCGCTCGGCGGTCCACCCGTCCTGGGCGTAGCCGTAGGCACCCCACTGCCCCATGCCACGACCGTGGCCGTGACCGAAGCCACTGAACGTGAAGGGCGTGTCGGCCGAAACCGCTTGCACGACACCTGGTGCCGCCTGGTTGCTCTGGACGAGCGCGCCCACGCCGGCTCCGACGAGCAGCGCGGGAGCGACCCCGATCGCGGCGGCACGGGCGACGGAGGGACGCCATCCGTTGCGCAGCGGCCTGCCGAGGATGATGCGCCGCCTCCGGATCTTGCCTCTGCGCCCGATGGACTGTCGTGACATGACGTTGCTCCCTCGTTGTCGCTGTAGGCGCGAACTCGTGATCCGCGATATCGGACAATTTCGACCGATCCTCAAGCTCAGGTTGAGGCTTAAGGTTTGCTGCGTCTAGTGTGACAAGAGTGACGGAGCTAGGCAACAAATGTCACAGAAGCAACACAAGAATCACGAGTTACAGAACTTTCGTGTCCGAACCGGGCCACGGAAGCGACACGTAAGGGACGATCCGAAGTCGGAACCGTCCGCTGGAGCACCAACGACAGGGAGTAGCAAACAGTGCCGCATCGCCGCCCCAAGCCGTCGATCGTCCTGGGTGCCGTCGCCGCCCTGGCCGTCGCGACGCCCTTCGCCGTCACCGGGCTGACCAGCACCGCTCCCGAGATCCGGAATGCCAACGACACCGTCGAGGCAGTGGCACCCGATATCGCGGAAGTCGTGCTCGCCTCGGTGCCCGACCTGATCATCCCGCTCGAGGAGCTCACCGGTCTCAACCTGCCGGACCTCAGTCTGAAGGAGATCGTCGACGGGCTCCCGCAGATCACGACTGCTCCCGACCCGAACGGCGGACTCGTCCAGCGCGTCGGTGCGACCGTCAAGGAACTCACCCGCGACACCCCGTTCAGCCTCGTCGCGCTCGCCGCCGAGGACGTCGCCGCCACCGACGCGCTCATCCGCGCGCAGCAGGACGACGGCAGCTGGGGTCCCTGGACCGCGACCGAGCCGATCGAGACGCGCGCCGACGACGCCACCAGCGAGGGACGCACGGGCACGGAGCCGATCTACGTCGGTGCCACCCGTGCGGTGCAGGTGCTGCTGACGCCGCGTCCCGGCCCCGAACCGAATCTCGCCGGCGCGGAGGCCCCGCCGGCACCCGAAGCCCCCGCTCCCACTCCCGAGGCACCCGCCCCGGAGGCACCGGCGCCCGAAGCTCCTGCTCCTGCAGCCCCGGCGGAGGCCCCGGTCCCCGCCGACGAGGCACCCGCGCCGATCGCTGCACCCGCAGCCGATGCACCCGACCTCGGATACGTGCCCGCGTCCTCGTCCAAGCCGCTGCGCGAGAACCCGCTGCAGGCGGCCGCCGAAGCGGTCAGTGCCGTGCTCATCTCGCCCGGCAGCAGCGAAGCGGACGCGCGACTCGAGGACATCGCGAGCCCGCTCGGTAACTCCGGCCTGAAGGTGATCACCCGCCAGCAGTGGGGCGCCGACGAGTCGATGCGCTGCCAGACCCCGACCTACGACGACTCCCTCGGTGGCGCGACCGTGCACCACACCGCGGGCAGCAACAACTACTCGAAGGCCGAATCGGCCGAGATCGTGCGCGCGATCTACGCGTACCACGCACGCACGCTCGGCTGGTGCGACATCGGATACAACACCCTCGTCGACAAGTACGGCCAGATCTTCGAGGGTCGCGCCGGTGGTCTCGACCGCAACGTCCAGGGCGCACACGCGGGTGGATTCAACGAGAACACCCACGGCATCGCGATGATGGGCGACTTCTCGACCCAGGCCCCGCCGCAGGCCGCGGTGGAGTCGGTCGGCAAGTTCCTCGGCTGGCGTCTGGCCCGCGCGGGACTGAACCCCAAGGGCCGCACCACGATGTACTCCGAGGGCACATCGTTCACCCCCTACCCGCAGGGTGCGGCGGTGGATCTGCCGATCATCTTCGCGCACCGCGACGTGGGCAACACCAGCTGCCCGGGTGATGCCGGCTACTCGCAGATGGGCAAGATCCGCGATATCGCCGTCGCTGCGGCAAAGGGCGGTGGCGGTGGCACTGCCCCGCAGCCCTCGAACCCGTCGCCGTCGAACCCGCAACCCTCGAACCCGCACCCCTCGAACCCGTCGCCGTCCAATCCGTCGCCGTCCAATCCGTCGCCGAACGTGCCGGACATCAACGTCGGAGCGCTCGCCTCGGGCTCGGCCGGCACCGCCGAAGGTGTCGTCGACGAGCTGATCCGCCTCAGCGGTCACCCGCTGGTCCAGAAGTGGCTCGCCGAGGGCGGCGAACTCGGACGGCTCGGACAGGCGGTGACCTCGATCCTTCCCGCGGTCAAGAGCGGTTTCGAACGAGTGAATTTCGTCAACGGGGCCATCTACACGTCACCGAACGGCGGCACGTGGACGGTACTCGGCGAGATCTACAAGGCGTGGGAGAAGAACGGACTCGACGCTGGTGAGCTGGGGTTGCCCACCAGCGACGAGTACCGGGTGCCGGACGGTTGGCGTTCGGACTTCGAGTTCGGCTCGCTGATCTTCAACGAGGTCACGGGTGTCGTCACCAAGGTGCTGCGCGCCTACGACGACGCCTACGACCAGGCGATGCAGGATCAGCCGGCCGACGTCGCAGGACCCGCACCCGAGGGTGCTCCTGCGCCCGGACCCGAACCGGCACCTGCGCCGGAACCGGCACCCGAACCGGCGCCCGCGGGCTGACCCGCAGCGCACCGGTAGGAACGAGTCACCGCCACCACCGTTCGAGAACGCGGGCCACCCCGTCCTCGACGTTGGTGGCGGTGACTTCGTCTGCGACCGACTTCGCGTCCGGATGCGCGTTCTCCATCGCCACACCGTGACGCGCTACCGACAGCATCGGAATGTCGTTGGGCATGTCGCCGAAGGCCACGAGATTCTCGTGGGAGACACCCAGTAGCCGGGCCATCTCCTGGAGACCGGAAGCCTTCGTGACCCCCCCCGCGGAGATCTCGATGAGCCCGTGGGTCGTCGAATAGGTCACGTCGACCAGCCCGTGCAGTTTCGGCACGAGAGCCTCCGCCATCTCCCGGCTGGTCGCGCCGGGGAGCCGGACGAGCAACTTGATGGCGGGCTCACTGATCACCTCGTGCTCGGCGAGTTCGGTGTTGTCCGGATTCAGCCAGGCATGTTCGTAACCGGGAGCGCTGACGAACTGCGGCGTCGCCGCGTCGTGGGCCCGATCCCCCACCCGCTCCGCGGCCAGACCGCAACCGGGAAGCACCGACGAGGCCACCTCGGCGAGCCACGCCAGTTCGTCGACCTCGAGCACCGCGGCGCTGAGCACACGGTCGGTGGAACTGTCGTAGAGCACGGCACCGTTCGCGCACACCGCCATGGGCGCGTAGCCCAGCTCTTCGACGACCGGCGCGATCCAGCGCGGCGGGCGGCCGGTGGCCAGGACGAACGGAACACCGGAGTCGACCACCGCATGTACCGCGGCGCGGGGCCGATCGGACACCTTCTCGGTGTCGTCGATCAGGGTGCCGTCCACGTCCGTAGCCACCAATCCGGGACGCACCGCGTCCGTGGAAGCAGGACGCACCGCGTCCGTGATGTGGTCCCGATACGGCTCTCGACTCGACTGTGCGTTCACTCCGTCATTGTGCCGAAGTACCGCGGTCGCCGCCTGCGTCATCGTTGCCGCTACCGGCAGCACCTTCACGGGCGGCACGTTCCCGGGCCTTCCGGGCGCGACGCTCGGCGGCCGCGGCCTCGTCCAGGGCGGTCGCCTCCTCGAGGGTCGGCGCGGATCCGCCCAGGCGGCGGGGCACCCAGTAGGCACCGTCCTCGTGGATGTAACCGTCCTGGACCCGGTGAAGCATCTTCTCCATGGTCGCGTGGAGCTGCGCGGTCATCTCCGCTGCCGGCTCGAACGGATGGATGGGGGCGCCCACCTCGATGGTGATCGGGGTGTTCGTACGTCCGAGCCGCTTCGGGTGGCCCTTCGTCCACACCCGCTGCGACCCCCAGATGACCATGGGGACCACCGGGACACCGGCTTCGTTCGCCATCCGTGCCGCGCCGGACCGGAACGCCTTGAGTTCGAAGCTGCGGCTGATCGTCTCCTCCGGGAAGACACCCACGAGCTGACCGGCACGCAGCGCCTCCACGGCGAGTCGGTAGGACTCGCCGGCGTCGCCGCGGTCGACGGGGATGTGCTTCATCGCGCGCATCATGGGGCCGGAGATCTTGTGGTCGAAGACTTCCTTCTTCGCCATGAAGCGGATGTACCGCTTGGTGACCCGGGCGGGGATCCCGGCGTAGGTGAAGTCCATGTAGCCGGTGTGGTTGATCGCGATGACCGCACCACCCGTCGCCGGGATGTTCTCCGCCCCGGTGATCGCGAACTTCAGCCCTTGCGCTGCGAAGAGCGTGCGGGCGACACCGATGATGGTCCGATAGAAGGGTTCCACGCCGGTCAGCCTAGCGGGGCCCGGTGGAGGAACGACCGTGATCATCGTCGAAAGGCCACTACTGTGCGCACCCTCGCCCGAAAGCCCGACGTACTCGCATTCGCCGCCCTCGCCGTCGCCGTGGTCCTCACCGTCGCCGGTTGCGAGGGCGACGGGCAGTCCGGCATCCCGACCGAGAGCCCGGAACCGACCGCGGCGGAAACCGTCGAGGAGACCACCCCCGCCGCGACGCTCGCGGTGGTCGTCGGGGACGTCCCCGGTAATCCCGCCGCCACCGCGGCGCTGCAGGCATGGACGAACGACCTCGTCGGCGGCATCGATGTGGTGGACAAGTGCTGGACGATCGCCCCGGAACGGGCCCGGCAGATGTACGCCGACGTCGACGCGATCACCGCCGCGGTGCAGCAGCCGGGCAGGGACGGCCAGTACGCGGTGACGTGGTCGGCCGGTGGCATCGACCTGTCCGTCCTGCGCAGCGAGATCGCGTCCGGCTACGCGTGCCCGTACGTGAACCCGACCGGCGCGCCGGGCTACACCGACGAGGACGCCCGCTATGCCGTCGAACGATTCCTCGGACGGGCGATCGGCGCGCCGGTGGATCCGGACGACACCGAGGAGCGGTACCCACTGGTGTGCGAGGCTCGGGGCACGTGGGATCCCTGGGGCACCGGGAACCCCGGAGTGCCGCCGCTGGCCACCGATCCCGACGTCGTCGGTGACCTCGAATCCTTCGAGGCCGCGGCCGCTTCCGTCACCCCGGTCTCGGAGGTGTACACGAATGTGACGATTCCGATCGTCGAGGCCGGTACACCCCGTGACCTGGTGGTCCTGCTCACCACGGGCAGCAACGGGTACTGCCTGGGCGCAGTGGACTGACGGGCGGCGCCTACTCTGGTAGGCGTCGGTCAGCACGTCAGGAGGGTACGAAGTGCAGATCACCAGCGTCGGACACGCCGGTTTCCACATCCAGACCGAAGCGGGGTCCATCCTGTGCGATCCGTGGGTCACGCCCGCGTACTTCGCCTCGTGGGTGCCCTTCCCGGACAACACCGGTCTCGACTGGGACGCTCTCGGCAACGTCGACTACCTGTACGTCTCGCATCTGCACAAGGATCACTTCGATCCCGACACGCTGAGCAAGCACGTCAACAAGGACGCGACCGTCCTGCTGCCCGACTATCCGGTACCGGACCTGCGTCGCGAGCTCGAGAAGCTCGGTTTCTCGAAATTCTTCGAGACCACCGACTCCGTCAAGCACCGGCTGCGGCACGGCACTATCGAGGTCGCTCCGCAGGCTCCGCTCTCGCCGGGCGATCTCGACATCATGATCATCGCGCTGCGTGCGCCGGCCGACGGACCGATCGGCGACTCGGGCCTGATCGTCTCCGACGGTGAGTCGACCGTGTTCAACATGAACGACGCGCGGCCGATCGACATGGACGTCATGCACGAGGCGTTCGGGAAGATCGACATCCACCTGCTGCAGTACTCGGGCGCCATCTGGTACCCGATGGTCTACGACATCCCGAAGAAGACCAAGGCCAACTTCGGCAGGCAGAAGCGCCAGCGCGGCATGGACCGTTGCCGCAGCTACATCGACCAGGTCGACGCGACGTGGATCGTGCCGTCGGCCGGTCCGCCGGTCTTCCTCGACGACGACCTGCGCGACCTCAACGACGACCACGGCGACGAGGGCAACATCTTCCCCGACCAGCAGGTCTTCCTCGAGCAACTGCGCATCCACGGCCGCGAGGGCGGTCTGCTCATGATCCCGGGTTCGGTGGTGGATCTGAAGGGCAGCGAGCACATGACGCTCACGCACCCGATCCCCGACGAGCAGGTCGAGGCGATCTTCACGAACAAGGCCGCCTACATCGAGGACATGGCGCAGCGCTTCGCTCCGGTGATCGCGGCGCAGAAGGCGGCCTGGGCTCCCGCCGAGGGCGAGCCGCTGCTGCCCGCACTCAAGGCGAAGTTCGAGCCGATCATGGCGCAGTCCGATCTCATCTGCGACGGCATCGGTTACCCGGTGGGTCTGGTGATGGGCGACGAGACCGTGGTGCTCGACTTCCCCAAGCGCGTCGTGCGCGAACCCATCGAGGGAGAAGGCAAGTACCGCTACGGCTTCCGTATCGCTCCCGAGCTCGTGCGCACGGTTCTGCGCGACGACGAGCCCGACTGGGTCAACACGATCTTCCTGTCCACCCGGTTCACGGCCTGGCGCATCGGCGGATACAACGAGTTCCTCTACACCTTCTTCAAGTGCCTGACCGACGAGCGCATCGCGTACGCCGACGGCTGGTTCGCCGAGGCGCACGACGACTCGGCGTCGATCGAGCTGGGCGGCTACGAGATCCAGCGTCGCTGCCCCCACCTGAAGGCCGACCTGTCGAAGTTCGGTGTCGTCGACGGCACCACGCTGACCTGCAACCTGCACGGCTGGCAGTGGGATCTCGAATCGGGCCGCTGCAAGACCTCGAAGGGTCACGAACTGCGCAGCACCAAGCTGTGATCCGCATCCGGTAGTCACCGCTCCCGTTCGGTCCCGGCGGGTCGCGCCGCGGGCAACAGCCTCGGCGCGACCACGCCCAACCCGACCAGCGGGAGCACCGTCACCGCGACCAGCGCCGCCATCGGCAACCACAGCGAGCCGATCGCGTAGGCGGCGAAGACCGCCACCGACAGCACCTCGCTCGTCAGGCCGACGACGGACGAGACGGTCGCGCGGGCACGACCGGACATCGTGTCCTGCAGGCGCGCCTCGGCGACGATCGCCGTGTTGTGCAGCGCGCCGTAGCCCACACCGATCGCCGTGAATCCGGCGATCCCCCCGGCGAGTGCACCACCGGCGATCAGTGCCGATCCGACGATCACGACGGCACCCATGGTGCGGCCGCTCATCGTCGCAGTCCGTCCGGCGGTCGCGGCACCGACCACCTGTCCGACGGCCGTCAGCGCTACCAGCACCGGCACGAATCCGGTCTCCGCTCCCGATTCGCGTGCGAGGAGAGCGAAGTACTCGTCGAAGGCGAGGCAGGCGAGCAGGGCGGCCGCGAGGACGACCGATCGTCGCACCACCCGGTCGGTGCGGATCTCGGACGTTCCCGCGCGCAGCGACGACATGTAGCGGACGAGGACGGTGTCGCCTCTGCCGGCGATCTCATCGGCCTCCTCCACCTTCGGTGCGGCGGGGAGCGTTCCCACGAGCGCGATGTCGACGACGGTGATCGCGACCGACACCCAGCCCACGAGCGCGTAGCCGCCGATTTCGAACAGCGGTGCCGCCGTGAGGATCGCGACGAAGACACACGTCATCTCACCCGCGTTGGCGTATCCCATGATCGCCGCGTACCGGTGTTCGCACCCGCGCGCGGCGAGTTCGTCGTACACGAGGGCCTCGAAGGTGCCGGATTTCATCGACTCGCTGATGCCCCATAGGACGAAACCGAGCGCGAACCCCCAGTACCCGGGCCACCCCAGCCACATCGTGAACGCTGCCGTGAGCAGGGCTCCGCTGCCGAACAGCAGACCGCGACGGGAGACGGTGTCGGCCCACGCACCCGACGGCACCTCGGAGACGAAGGCGACCACCGACCACAGGACGAACAGCGAGGAGATGGAACGGGTGTCGAGACCGTGATCCTCGAACAGCAACGCGTACAGGCCGTAGAGCGGCACGAACTCACGGACGGACGCGTACGCGACCACCCGCGCGGACAGCGAGGTCACCGGATCGGATCAACATCGACGGCGCATGCAACGAGAATGGCACGCCCGGCTCCACATGTCACCCCTCCAAAAGGTGGGATACGGTCGGTCATCGTGAGCACGGACGAGCAACAGCAGCGGCAGCGTACCTACACGTGGGAGGACCCGGCACCGACGTCGGCGGCCAACCGCGACATGCACGGACTCGACTTCCTGCGCGGGCTGATGGACGGGACGATCCCGCACCACCCCACCTCCCGCACGCTCGGCTTCACCGTCACCGATGCCGGCGAGGGCTTCGCCGAGGTCACCCTCGAGCCGCAGGAGTTCCACGCCAACGCGGTGGGCAGCATCCACGGCGGCGTGCTCGCTACCCTCTTCGACACCGCGATGGGCTTCTGCGTGTCGAGCACCCTCGAGGCCGGGGTCGGGTACACGACCCTCGACCTGCAGGTCCGCTACGTGCGTCCGGTGCAGACCGGCAAGGGCGTCATCCGTGTGCAGGGCTTCTGCGAGCACACCGGACGTCGCACGGCGACGGCGCGCGGCGAGGCCCGTGACTCCGAGGGCCGCCTGCTCGCGACGGGTTCGACCACCTGCCTGATCCTGCGCTGACAGTTCTCAGGCGCCGGGTTCGAGCACCTCACGTCCCACGAACGGGACGAGAGCCTCGGGCACCTTGACCGAACCGTCGGCCTGCTGGTGGTTCTCGAGCAGCGCGACGAGCCAGCGGGTGGTCGCGAGCGTGCCGTTGAGGGTCGCGGCGGTCTGCGGCTTGCCGTTCTCGTCGCGGTAGCGGATGTTGAGGCGACGCGCCTGGAAGGTCGTGCAGTTCGACGTCGACGTGAGCTCGCGGTAGCGCTCCTGCGTGGGCACCCAGGCCTCGCAGTCGAACTTGCGGGACGCCGACGACCCGAGATCGCCGGCGGCGACGTCGATGACGCGGTACGGCACGTCGATGGCGGCGAGCATGTCGCGCTCCCAGGCCAGCAGACGCTCGTGCTCCGCCGCGGCCTCCTCGGGGCGGCAGTAGACGAACATCTCGACCTTGTCGAACTGGTGCACGCGGATGATGCCGCGGGTGTCCTTGCCGTAGCTGCCCGCCTCGCGACGGAAGCACGACGACCAGCCCGCGTAGCGCTTCGGCCCCTTCGACAGGTCGAGGATCTCGCCCGAGTGGTAGCCCGCGAGCGGCACCTCGGAGGTGCCCACGAGGTAGAGGTCGTCCTCCTCGAGTCGGTACACCTCGTCGGCGTGCCGGCCGAGGAAGCCGGTGCCCTGCATCACCTCGGGGCGCACGAGCACGGGCGGAATCATCATGGTGAACCCGTTCGCGGTGGCCTTCTGGGCGGCCAGCTGCAGCAAACCCAGCTGGAGCAGCGCGCCGTAACCGGTGAGGAAGTAGAACCGGGCACCGGAGACCTTCGCGCCGCGCTCCATGTCGATGAGCCCGAGCGACTCGCCGAGCGCGAGGTGGTCCTTGGGTTCGAAGTCGAAGGTGGGCAGCTCGCCGACGGTCTCGAGCGTGACGAAGTCGTCCTCGCCGCCGGCGGGCACGCCGTCCTGCACGACGTTGGAGATCGCGAGGTGCGCGCGATCGAAGGCCTCCTGCGCGGCGTGCTGCTCGGCCTCGAGTTCCTTGACCTTCGCCGCCAGCTCCTTGGCGCCGTCGAGCAGCGCGGGGCGCTCCTCGGGAGACGCCTTGCCGACCTTCTTGCCCAGGGCCTTCTGCTCGGCGCGTGCGTTGTCGCCGGCGAGGACAGCGGCGCGACGGGAGGCGTCGGCCTCGAGCAGCACGTCGACGAGGCCCGGGTCCTCTCCCCGCAGGCGCTGCGACTCGCGGACGGCGTCGGGATTCTCGCGGAGGAACTTGAGGTCGATCACGGAATCGAAGCCTACCGCTGCCAGAGTTCCAGGTAGTCGTCGCGCCCGAACATCTTCGCTGTGTCCTCCGCGGTGGGGTGCCCGTGACGCGGGTCGGCACCGGCCTCGGCGAGCACCCGCACCACTGCCTCGACGCCCTTGAAGACCGCCCCCGAGAGAGGCGACTGGCCGCGGTCGTTGAGCCGGTTCACGTCGGCTCCCCGCTCGACCAAGACCTGTACGGCCTCGGCATGACCGTGGTAGGACGCCAGCATGAGCAGCGTGTCGCCGGTCTCGTTGGTGAGGTTCACCGGTACTCCGGCGTCGACGTACGCGGTGAGGGTCTCGACGTCTCCCTGGCGGGCGGCGTCGAAGGTCTGCTTGGCGATCTCGAGAATCTCGGGATCGATCGGGTCGTCGGCCATGAGCCGAAACTACCTGCGTCCACTCGAACAGGCATGATGGAAGTGATGGCCGAAGACAACAAGCCCAAGCCCGACCGGCGCCCGCCCTCGGCGCGGTTGACCCGACGCGCCCTCGTGCTCGTTGCGGCCGGTGCCGTCCTGGCGGCGATCGCGACGTTCGTCGTCGCGGGGTTCCAGGGCGCCGGCGGCGGGGACGACAGCGCCGGCGCCAACATCAGCACGACCGGCGCGGTCGCGGGGGAAGCGTTCGGTACCGCCACCACCGGCGATTGCCTGACCTGGAGTGCTCTCGACGCGAGCGACCTCGCGAAGGTCGACTGCGCCGAGACGCATCTGTTCGAGGTGGTCGCCGACATCGACCTGAGCCTGTATCCCGGCACCGAATGGGGACCGGGATCACGCTTCCCGTCGGTCACGCGCTTCACCGAGCTGCGCGACGAGCAGTGCGCCCCCGCCGCGATGGACTATCTCGACGGCCGGTTCGACCCGCACGGCAAGTTCAGCATCGGCCTCATCAACCCCGGCGAGGCGGGCTGGGCGGCCGGCGAACGCACGCTGCGGTGCGGTCTGCAGTTCTCGTCGACCACCGGCAACCTGCTCCCCATCAAGGGCCGGGTCGCCGATCAGGACCAGTCGCGGGCCTGGGACGTCGGCGTCTGCATCGGCATCAACAACGGTGTGCCTGCCGACCCGGTGGAGTGTTCCAAGCCGCACGCCTTCGAGGTCGTCGCGGTCGTCGACCTCGGTGGGCAGTTCCCGGGCGGTCTGCCGAGCATCGAGGACCAGGACGGCTATCTCGAGGAGACCTGCACGCGCCTGGTCAACGAGTACCTCGGCGAACCCGAGGCTCTGCGCAACAAGACCCTCACGTTGTTCTGGGACAACCTCGACTACGACAGCTGGCTCGCCGGCAGCCGCAAGGTGAACTGCTCGATCGGCAAGCAGGTCGAGGGGGGCGGATTCTCGTCGATCACCGGCAGCGCCAAGGGCGACATCCTCATCGACGGCCAGCCGCCCGTGCCGCCGCCGCCCGTGCCGGAAGGCCGGTCGCTGCCGACGCCGCTGCCGGGTGCCGTTCCCCTGCCGGGGTCGTGACGTGCCGGTGCACATGGAGGACGAGCACTTCGAGGAGCTCGTCTCGGAAGCGCTCGACGAGATTCCCCGCGAACTCGCGCGGGCGATCGACAACGTCGTGGTCCTCGTCGAGCCCCGCCACGAGGAAGAACCCGACCTGCTGGGTCTGTATCAGGGCGTCGCGCTGACCGAGCGCGACAGCCACTACGCGGGATCGCTACCGGACACGATCACGATCTACCGCGACGCGATCCTCGACATCTGCGAGAGCGACGACGACGTCGTGCACGAGGTACTGGTCACTGTCGTCCACGAGATCGCGCACTATTTCGGAATCGACGAAGAGCGCCTCCACCAGCTGGGCTGGGGCTGAGGCGCTCTTCGCGATCGGTACCGGGTGCTACTTGTTGCGGGCCGCGGTCGCCTTGTCGAGGCGGGGGCCCTTGGCCTTGCGCTGACCGAAGTGCGGGCTGAGCGTCGACACGACGAACATGATGACGGTTCCGACAGCGACGACGGCCACGGTGAGCCACACGACGATGACGCCGAAGAGTTCCAACATGCCCGGTTACCTCCACAGTCGATGTCACTTCGAGGCAAACGGCACACGTCCGCCCCGGGGGTCACCCTACCGTCCGCGTTCCGCCGGGTGACGACCGACTCCGCCCGCGCTCCGGTGGGGGACTCAGAGGGTGGTGAAGTGCTCGAGCTTCGGCGCTCCCGCCAGGAGGGGTCCGAGTTCGGTGATGGCACCCTCGCCGGCGCGGAACTTGCGGTAGGCGGCGTCGTGCTCGGCCGAGCGCCACTTCTCCACGACCACCCAACGGGCCTCGTTCTTCTGATCCACAAGGATCTCGATGCCGTCGCATCCGTCGAACTGTCGCGTCTCGTCGAGCACGCGGGTCATGATCTTCTTCGCGTCGTCGAGGGAGTCGGCCTTGAATTCGAGTTCGAGCAGAGCGGTGAGCGCCATGGGAGACCTTCCGTGATGTGCGAGGTGACTGCTCTCATCACATTTCCCCATGGATGAGAACTGCGCAATACCTCTGCGGAAACAGGATTATCGGGAGGCCGAGGCGAGAGCGGGAAGGACGTGGTGCTCGAGCAGCGGCGCGAGATCGTCGGGCAGCGGAAGGGCCGCCGGGTCGAGCCAGCGCGTCTCCGCGATCTCCGCGGCGGCGCCGGCGACCTCCACGAGCGGGTGTTCGTAGACGGTTCCTTCGAGCCGGTAACCGGGCTCGTTGGCGGCCTCGGCGTCGAAGACCCCGACGAGACGCAACGACGACAGATCCAGTTCGGCGCCCAGTTCCTCGGCGCACTCGCGCACGGCGGTCTCGGCGGGGGGCTCCCCCCGATCCGGCTTTCCTCCGGGCAGCATGAACCGCGACGTGTTCCGCTTCCGCACGGTGAGCACCTCACCGGCGGCGTTGCGGAGAACGACGGCGCTCACTCTGATCACACGGTCACGAATCGCGGGGTGCTGGTTCACCGGACCAGCTTAGGACCGGTCAGAACATGCTGTAGCCACCGTCGATGAGCGTCGTGCTGCCGGTCTGGAAGGACGACGCATCGCTCGCGAGATAGACGGCGATGCCTTCGAAATCCTCCGGGGTGCCCCACCGGCCGAGCGGCACACGGCCGATGACGTTCGAGTTGAAGACGTCGGACTCCTGCAGCGGACCGGTCATGTCGGTGGCGATCCGGCCCGGCAGCACGCTGTTGACCCGGATCCGGTGACGCGCGAACTCGACGGCACAGCCGTTCGCGAGCGCGAGCACCGCGGCCTTACTCGCCACGTACGGCCCACCGAAGTCGTCGACGAGCGCCGCGACACCGTCGGTCACGGCCTGCTCGTCGGAGACGTCGACCGTGCGGGTCGCCACACGGCCGGCGAACCTCCCGATGTCGGCCGCGGCCTTCGCGAGCTTGTCCTCGCTCCGGCCCCACAGGGTGACGTCGGCGCCGGCACGGGCGAGACCCCGGGCCATGCCGAGACCGATCCCCGCGGAAGCACCCGTGACGAGAGCGCGCTTGCCTGTGAGGTCGAAGATCGAATCCCTCTTCCCTGAAACGATTACGCGTACCCGGCAGCGATGTCGCGGCCGATGATCTCCTTCATGATCTCGGTGGTGCCACCGTAGATCGTCTGGATGCGTGCATCGACGTAGGCGCGCCCGATCGGGTACTCCATCAGATGCACGAAGCCGCGACCCTCGGTGCCGAGGAGGTTCCCGGCGGGGACGCGGGCGTCCTCGAAGACGAGCTCGGCGGTGTCCTGTGCGGCGAGACCGACCTTGTGGAGTTTGCGGCCCCTGCCGAAACCGGGGGTGTCGCGCTCGACGACGATGAGCGAGAAGCCCTTCGACCCCGCGTTCGGATCGGTGCGGCACACCACGATGACGAGATCGGAGTGGATTCCGTTGGTGATGAACGTCTTCTGTCCGTTGATCACCCACTCGTCACCCTCGCGTACGGCGGTGGTCTTCACGCCCTGCAGGTCGGATCCGGCGCCCGGTTCGGTCATGGCGATCGCGCCGATTCGTTCGCCGGTGGCGAGTGCCGGCAGCCAGCGCGCCTTCTGGTCCTCGGTGCCGAGGTGGAGGATGTACGGGATCGCGATGTCGTCCTGCAGTGCGAGTCCGGCGCCGAAGGAGGTCGTTCCGGTGCGCGCGATCTCCTCCTGCACGATGTGCCGGAAGCGGTAGTCGGTCACGCCCGAACCGCCGAACTCCTCGGGTACCCCGAGGCCGACGATGCCGGACTTGCCCGCGGCGATCCACGCCGACCGGTCGACGAGGCGCTCCTCCTCCCACCGCTCGTAGTTCGGTTCGATCTCGCGGGCGAGGAACTCGCGCACGGTCTCCCGGTACGCCTCGTGATCGTCGTCGAAATGGGTGCGTTTCATGGCTTCCTAGGCGTTCACGCGCGACATCATGCCGCTCAGACGCTCCGCGATGAGACTCTCGGCGTCGGCGACGATGCGCTCGACCAATCCCCCCGCGGTGGGGATGTCGTGGATGATTCCCTGGACGGTACCGACCGTCCAGATGCCGGCCTCGGGATCGCCGTTCTCGTAGACGAGGCGGCCGCGGGCACCGGCGACGAGTTCGCGCACGTCCTCGAACTGTCCTCCGCGGTCGAGGATCTCGACGACCTCGCGACTGACGGTGTTGCTCGCGACGCGGGCGGTGTTGCGCAGCGGACGGAAGATGAGCTCGGTGTCGGTCTCACTCGCCGCGACGATGGCTTCCTTGATGGTGCGGTGGATCGGCGATTCCTCGGTGCACATGAAGCGGGTGCCCATGTTGATGCCGTCGGCGCCGAGCGCGAGGGCCGCGACCAGACCACGACCGTCACCGAAGCCGCCGGAGGCGATCATCGGGATGGTGATCTTCTCGGCCGCGGCGGCGATGAGCACGAGGCCGGGGACGTCGTCTTCACCGGGGTGCCCGGCGCATTCGAAACCGTCGATGCTGATGCCGTCGACACCGATGTCCTGCGCCTTGACGGCGTGCCGGACGCTGGTGCACTTGTGCAGCACCTTGATTCCGGCAGCGTGGAAGTCGGGCAGGTGCGGCGCGGGATTCGATCCGGCCGTCTCGACGATCTTCACACCGGAGTCGATGATGACCTGGCGGTACTCCTCGTAGGGCGGCGGGGTGATCGCCGGCAGGATCGTGAGGTTGACGCCGAACGGCTGGTCGGTGAGCTCGCGGGTGCGTTCGATCTCCTTAGCGAGATCCTCGGGGGTCGGCTGCGTCAGAGCGGTGATCATGCCGAGCGCGCCGGCATTGGCGACCGCTGCGACGAGTTCGGCACGGCCGACCCACTGCATCCCTCCCTGCACGATGGGATGGCGGACGCCGAAGGTTTCGGTGAAGGCGGTGGTCAGCACGGCATGGACTCCTTGCGTGGAGGTGGTTGGAAAGACTCTCAGGCGGCCGGGTGGTGACCCACGACCCGCAGTGCGATCACGATGTACCGCTGGGCAATCCGAGCGGGAGTGAGGGGACCGCCGAGCTGGTACCAGCGGACGATGGACTGGAACATCCCGAGGAGGGCGCGCACGGCCTCCTCGACGTCGTCTACGTCGAACACCTGCTGTTCGACGCCCTCGCGCACCAGGTCGAGCATCATCAGCTCGAGACGCTTGCGGGTCGCGGCGTAGGTCCGGCGGTTCTCCGGGGAAATGTGGCGCACTTCGGAATCCAGGCCCGAACGCTGTGCACGGTGGGTCATGTTCAGCACGATCGCCTCGACGGCGTTGACGAAGCGGGCGACCGGGTCGTCGCCGCCGTCCGCGACCGCGGCCGACACACGGTCGATGAGGTCGAGGACGGCGGCGTCGAGCAGCGTGACGAGAACGGCTTCCTTGTTCTCGTAGTGGTAGTACAGCGCGGGCACCGTCACGCCGACCCGGCCGGCCAGGTCGCGGACGGTGGTGCCGTGGAAGCCGTTCTCGCTGAATGCTTCCAGGGCGTGTTCGAGGATGGGGTCGAGCCCCAGAGGCTGGAACTCACGCCAGTCCGCGCACGGCACGTCCGCGTGGGGCGTGTCGGATTCCTCGGCCTCGTATGCCGGGGTCATCGACCCCCTCCTCTCACAGTCGGTGCTCGGGTCAGCGCGGAGCCATGCGGATCGCGCCGTCGAGGCGGATGACCTCGCCGTTGAGCATCGGGTTCGAGACGATGTGCGCGGCGAGGGCACCGTACTCGGACGGATCGCCGAGGCGGGCCGGGTGCGGCACCTGTGCGCCGAGCGAGGCCTGGGCCTCCTCCGGCAGCGAGCCGAGCAGCGGGGTCTTGAACAGGCCCGGTGCGATGGTGACGACGCGGATGAGCAGCGACGCGAGGTCGCGGGCGATCGGCAGCGTCATGCCGACGACACCGCCCTTGGACGCCGAGTAGGCGGCCTGTCCGATCTGGCCGTCGAAAGCGGCGACGGAAGCGGTGTTGATGATGACGCCGCGCTCGCCGTCGATCGGCTCGGTCTTCGCGATGCGCTCGGCGGCGAGACGGATGACGTTGAACGTGCCGAAGAGGTTGACGTCGACGACCTTCTTGAACGCGTCGAGCGGGAAGGCACCCTTCTTGCTGACGGTCTTGATCGCGTTGCCGATGCCGGCGCAGTTCACCGCGACACGCACGGGTCCGAGCGACTCGGCGACGTCGAGGGCCTCGGTGACGGCGGCCTCGTCGGTGACGTCGGCGGCGACGAAGCGGACGCGGTCGCCGAGTTCCTTGGCGATGGTCTCACCGTTGGACGACGGCAGATCGATGATGACGACCTGGGCACCGTCGTTCAGCAGGGCCTTGACGGTGGCGAGACCGAGGCCGGAGGCACCACCGGTGACGACGGCGACGCTGTCGTTGACGATCATTGATTACCCTTTCGAGAGTGGTTGCGGTTCGGAGATCTTCGAGACTTCGAGAAGTCAGAGACGTTCGATGATGGTGGCGTTGGCCATGCCCGCGCCCTCGCACATCGTCTGCAGGCCGTAACGACCGCCGGTGGCCTCGAGGTGGTTGACGAGGGTCGACAACAGACGGGTGCCCGACGAGCCGAGTGCGTGGCCGAGCGCGATCGCGCCGCCCCACGGGTTGAGCTTGGCCGGATCGGCACCGAGTTCGTGCGCCCAGGCGAGCGGCACGGGCGCGAACGCCTCGTTGACCTCGTAGGCGTCGATGTCGTCGATGCCCAGACCCGCGCGGGCGAGCACCTTCTGCGTGGCCGGGATCGGGGCGGTGAGCATGAAGACCGGGTCGTCGCCGGCGACGGAGAACGAGTGGAAGCGGGCGCGCGGGGTCAGGCCCAGCTTGTTCGCCATCTCCTCGCTCATGATGAGCGCGGCCGACGCACCGTCGGTGAGCGGCGAGGAGTTGCCGGGGGTGATGACCCACTGCGCCTCGGGGAACCTGGCGGCGTACTCCTCGGTGTAGAAGGACGGCTTCAGGCCGGCGAGGCCCTCGGCGGTGGTGGAGGCGCGCAGCGTCTCGTCGACGGTGTGCTCGACCTGCTCACCGGCTGCGTTCTCCACGGTGATCGGGACGATCTCCTTGTCGAACCGGCCGGCCTCGTGGGCGGCGGCGGCGCGCTGGTGCGACTGCGCGGAGTAGGCGTCGAGCGCGTCGCGGTCGAACTTCCACTTCGCAGCGATGAGCTCGGCCGAGATGCCCTGGTTGACCAGGCCCTCGGGGTAGCGGGCACGGATGCTCGGGCCGTGGGTGTCCTTGCCGAGGGTGGCGGTGCCCATCGGGATGCGGCTCATCGACTCGACACCGCACGCGATGACCATGTCGTAGGCACCGGCGATGATGCCCTGCGCGGCGAAGTGCGCGGCCTGCTGGCTCGATCCGCACTGGCGGTCGATGGTGGTCGCGGGCACCGACTCGGGGAAACCGGCGGCGAGGAGCGCGGTGCGCGAGATGTTGAGGGACTGCTCGCCGACCTGGGCGACGCAGCCGCCGATCACGTCGTCGACCTGCGCGGGGTCGATGTCGTTACGCTCGACGAGCGAGCGCAGGACGTGGGCGAGGAGTTCGACGGGGTGGGTGCCGGACAGGGCACCACCCGGCTTGCCCTTACCGACAGCGGTACGGACGACGTCGACGATGACAGCGTTGGTCATGACGATCCTTTCGAAAGTGCAGCGTGCGGGCCGGAGACGTTCCCAGCGGCGTACTTATCGATCGCTAAAAGCTCTACCACGGACTTAGCGCTCGGTCAATGATCTCTGAGAGCTAGCGTACGCTAAGCCACTCTGATAGTGATGGATCACGACCCGAGTCGAGGAGACGCCCGTGCGCGCAGCGCAATTGACCGAACACACCGGCCCCGACGCCGTCCGCGTGACCGACATCCCCGAACCCGAGGCAGGCGATTCGCTCGTCCTCGTCGACCTACACGCCGCCGGCGTGTCCTTTCCCGATCTGTTGCAGACGACCGGCGGCTACCAGATGGTCCGGCCGCTGCCGTGCGTGCTCGGCGCCGAAGCAGCGGGCATCGTCCGCAGCGCACCCGAGGGCAGCGGCCTCACCGCCGGACAACGCGTCGCCGTGCTGTCCATCGACGGATCGTGGCAGCAGACCGTCGCACTGCCGCGCGAGCTGGTCTTCCCGCTGCCCGACAGCGTGTCGCTGACCGCGGGCGCCGGGATGCTCATGAACTACTTCACCGCGCACTTCGCGCTCGACGAGCGCGCCCGGTACCGGGCGGGTGAGATCGTCCTCGTCCACGGTGCACCGGGTGGACGGGCCGTCGTTCTCGGATTCACGGCGGCAGCATTCCCACCGTGAAGGTCAATCGCCTTCTACTGAAGAACATTTCGGTCGTCGGCGCGGGGTGGGGCGAGTACCTCCGCACCGACCCCGGCTACCCGGCGCGGCAGTGGGCCGCACTCGAACTGCTGCTGCGCGACGGGACGCTCGTCGTCCCCGAACCCACCCTCCATCCCCTCGACGAAGCTCCGGCAGCACTGCGTTCGCTCGAGAACCGTTCCGCGACCGGCAAGGTCGCGCTCGACCTGACGTCCCGACCCTAGGAGAACAGCCATGACCGACGACCTGCCCGGTGTCGACACGACCGTCGACGACGGCGTCCTGCGCGTCACCCTGAACCGTCCCTCGCGGATGAACGCCGTGAAGACCGAGACGCTCGAGGCGATCGCCGATGCGTTCGAGAAGTACGCCGACGATACCTCCGTCCGGGTCGCGGTGCTCACCGGCGTCGGTCGCGCGTTCTGTTCCGGCGCCGACCTTTCCGGTCGTGACCTGAGCGCGCCGCCCTCCGCCGACACGATCGACGCCGCCAACCGCGCGGTTGCCTCGATCCGGGTGTTCCCCCGGCCGGTCGTCGGAGCGATCAACGGCGCGGCCGCGGGTGTCGGCGTATCGCTCGCTCTGGCATGCGATCTCACCGTCGCAAAGGAGTCGGGATACTTCCTGCTGGCCTTCACCCGGGTCGGTCTGATGCCGGACGGGGGTGCGTCCGCGCTCGTCGCCGCGTCGATCGGTCGCGCGCGGGCGCTGAAGATGGCCCTGCTGGCCGAGCGACTTCCGGCCGGTGAAGCGCTGGCCTCCGGACTCATCTCGGACGTCTACGCGGACGACGAATTCGACAGTGCGGTCGAGACTCTCGTGCATCGGCTCGCCGACGGCCCGTCGACCGCCTTCGCTTCGACGAAGAATGCGATCAACGACGCGACGCTCACCGAACTCGACCACGCCTTCGCCCGCGAGCGCGAAGGGCAGCTCGTCCTGCTCGGCAGCGCCGACTTCACCGAGGGTGTGACGGCCTTCCAGGAGAAGCGCACCGCGAACTTCCGTCGTTGAACCGTCGACGATGTCGGTGGATCCGGCCTCGCTGAGCGGGGTCGGATCCACCGAAGTCGTTTCAGGCGTCGGGGATCACGCGTTCGACGGCCGCCCGCACCAGTTCGGCGACACGGTCCTCGTCGATGATCCCCGGGAGGGTGAGTCGGTCGAGCACGAGCCAGTTCAACGCGAGATAGAGCAGCACGACGGCGTTCTCACCGCCCGGCAGGCCGGAGTGCCGGTAGTTGGCGATGTTGAAATCCAGGTCGGCGCGCACCCGCTCGGTGAGCAGGGCCTGCAGTTCGGGCCGTCGGGTGGCTTCGAGGCGTAGTTCGAGGAGCGCGAGATAGCCGGCGCGGAACCGGATGAGCCGGTCGACCACCTCCGTCATCAGCTCGATCATGGATTCGCGGGTCTGCGGCGCCTGCGACTGTGCCATGACCTCGTCGGCGGGCAGGAGCCGCTCGTAGTAGCGGTGACCCACCTGGACGAGCAGGTCGTCGCGGTTGGCGAAGTAGTTCGACGCCGTCCCCGTCGGGACCCCTGCCTCCTTGTCCACCGCGCGGAAGGTCAGCCCGCGCGCACCGTCGCGCGCCAGCACTTCGATCGAGGCATCCAACAAGGCCTGTCGTCGTTCCGGATTCGTCCTGACCACTTGACACCACTCCATATGTAGTACTACCTTCAAACCACTTCACTCATAGTACTACGAATGGCGGTCCACCATGCGAAAGCTCGTCTACTACGTGGCAGTGACCCTCGACGGCTATATCGCCGGGCCGAACGGGGAGTACGACTTCTATCCGATCTGCGACGACATGGCAGCGGCGATGAGCGCGAGATATCCGGAAGCCGTCCCCACCGCGCTCCGCGAACAGGTCGGCATGCCGGTCGACACGCCGAACAAGGAATGGGACACGGTGATCATGGGGCGCGGTGCCTACGAACCCGGTCTCTCGCTGGGGCTCGCGAGTCCGTACAGCCACATGCAGCAGTACGTCGTGTCCCGCACTCTCGCGCCGGTCGACGATCCGCAGGTTCGGATCGTCGACACCGACCCGGTCGAGCTGGTCCGAAAGCTGAAGGCGGAAGAGGGGCTCGACATCTGGCTCTGCGGTGGCGGCAACATCGCGGGGCAACTGTTCGCCGAGATCGACCGGCTGATCTTCAAGAGCTATCCGGTGATCGCGGGCGACGGCATCCCGGCACTGTCGGGCAACTTCGTCCCCACGCGATTCGACGTCACCGCGCGCGAGGAGTTCAGCAACGGCACGCAGGTCACCTGGTTCGACCGACGCTGAACTTCGATCGCCGAAGTTCGATCGACACCGGATCCGGCCGTCAGACCCCGACGGTCTTGAGGGCGATACCGACGTACTTCTGCGCGACGGCCTCGGGGCTGAGCGTGCCCTCCGCGTGGTACCAGCGCGGGATCGACTGGCACATGCCGAGCAGGGCACGCGTGGTCTCGGCGGGGTCGTCCACGTCGAACACGCCCGCGGCGACGCCCTCCTCGACGATCTGGCGCACCAGCTGCTCGACGCCCTTGCGCACCGCACGGTAGCGCTGGCGGTTCTCGGGGCTCAGGTAGCGGGCCTCACCCTCGAGGGCGGCGAGGCGGGCCCGCAGGGTCATGCGCAGCACAATCGCCTCGATGACGTTGGACAGCCTGCGCACCGGGTCGCCGTCGGCGTCCTCGGCGGCGGCGTGGGCTCGGGAGAGCACGTCGCTGGTCGAGAGCTCGAGAAGGGCGATGAGCAGCCCTTCCTTGTTCTCGTGGTGGTAGTAGAGCGCCGGGACGGTGACGCCGACGCGGCGCGCGATCTCCCGCACCGAGGTGCCGTGGAAGCCGGTCTCGTAGAAGGCGTCGAGGGCAGCGGTGAGGATGGGACTGAGCTGCATCGGTTCGAGGATGCGCCAGTCCGGGATCGCCTCACCGTTGGTGAGGGTGTCGGCCCCGTCGCTCGAAGCACCCATGAAACCGCACCTACCTACCGATCGCTACTTCATACGGACGCCCCGAGGATACCCGTACGTTTTGCGCTCGAAGGATCGAAAGGTGGGCGGTGTCACCCCATCGGGTCGTCGGCACCACCGCGCGCGGTGTCGTGGAAGGGCGCGAAGAAGGTTCCCCAGCGCGCGCACTCCCAGCCACCGCCGGCCACCGGCACCAGCTCGACCGTCTCGGTGTTGGCCAGGTGGTTGGTGATGGCGAAGCCGGACGGCACCTTCCCCAGATAGGCGGCGACGAGCCGGATCGCGGCACCGTGACTGACGACCACGACGTCACCCGAACCGGCATCGAGATAGTCGCTGCGCAGCGACTCCAGGACGGGCAGGTACCGGTCGAGCACGTCGAGCGCCGACTCACCGCCCGGGACCCGCGCCCGCAGGTCGCCGTTGTGCCACTCCTCGTAGACCTTCATGAACAACTTGTGCGACTCCTCGTCGCTGCGGTCCTCGAGCTCGCCGACCTGCACCTCGTGCACGCCCTCGCGGACGACCGTCTCGAGCGACACCATCGGTGCCGCGTGCTCGGCCGTCTGCCGAGCGCGGAGCGCCTGCGACGCGACGAGCAGCGACGGCGTCTGCTCGACGAGGTTCTTCCCGAGCGTGCGGGCCTGTTCGACGCCGAGCTCGGTGAGCTCCGCGCCCGGGAGTTTCGTATCGAGCCTCCGGGCGACGTTCGCCACCGTCTGGCCGTGCCGGGCCAGGATCAATCTGCCGCTCACCGTCAGTCCTCTCCGCGCCGCAGTCGGTCGAGCCACCGCGCATCCTCGTCGTCCGACACGGGTGGGACACCGTGTTCGGACACAGCGGGCCACGATCCGAGGAACCGCACCTGCGCGAAGCGGTGCAATCCCTGCAGCGCCTCGGCGACCAGCGCGTCGTCGATGTGACCCACACAGTCCAAGTGGAAGAAGTAGGTGCCGTATTCCCTGCGGGTCGGCCGGGACTCGATACGCGACAGATCGATTCCGCGCGTGGAGAACTCGGTGATGGCGCGCACCAGCGAGCCGGGCTCGTTGGGGAGTTGCAGCACCACCGAGGTGCGGTCGACACCGGTGCGCTTCGGCACGGGCCGCGGCCGGGTGATGAGCACGAAGCGGGTGCGGGCGCCCTCGAAGTCGGCGACCTTGTCGGCGAGGACGGACAGGCCGAGCCGCTGTCCGGCGAGCGCCGTGGACACCGCCGCGTCGACCTTGCCGGACGCGACGTCCTCGGCGGCTCCCGCGTTGGAGGCCGCGGTCACGACCTCGGCGTCGGGCAGGTGGTCCTCGATCCAGCGACGCACCTGCGCTGCGGCCACCGGATAGGCACCGATAGTGCGGACCCGATCGCGGGTGATCCCTTCGCGGGTGACCACCGTGAACGCGATGTCGAGTTCGACCTCGGACACGATCTGCAGGCGCGGCCCGAGCGCGAGGGCGTCCATGGTGGGCGGCACCGAACCCTCGACGGAGCTCTCGATGGGGACGACGGCACCGTCGGCCTTCCCGTCGCGCAGGAGTTGCAGGGCAGCGGGCGGGCCGGCGGCCGAGACGCGCTCGACGTCGGCGGATCCGTCGCCGAGCACGTCGAGTGCACCGAGGCTCTCGAAGCGGTCGAGGGCCATCTCGGTGAACGTTCCCGAGGGTCCGAAATAGGCGATACGTGGCACGTGTACGAGGTTACGCATCGGTCGTGACGGGAAGGCGGACTCTGCGTGAACCGCACCCGAGCGGTGGCCCCGTGTCAGCCGGTGGTGAGGTCGAGCGCCTCGAGCTCCCGGACGACGGCGTCTGTGTCGTCGACCTCGACGACCAGCAGGATCTCCCGCACCGCCGCGGCGGCCTCCGGTACGAGTCGCCGGAGCCGGGCCACGTCGGGAGTCCCGAGGGCTTCGCGGACGTCGAAACCGCTCAGCGCCGCGACGGTGGCGGAGAGTAGGGCGACGACGTCGTCGGTGCCGGTCGCGCGGGCGGCGTAACCGGTGTCGGCGTGAGCGAGGACGGAGAGGAAGTCGGCGACGGCGTCGCCCCCGCGACCTGCGGTCAGGCCGGGGATGTGACCGGCCTCGGTGAGCGCGCGGGCGGTGTCGGCGAGCGCGGCGTCGGGCACGTGCGGGTAGACGACCAGCGGTGCCGGCGCGGTGATCGCGAGAACGTCCTCGAGGTCCTCGGCCGTGCAGTCGACCTGATACCGGACCGGACGCCACCCGGCGGGCGAGGGGAGTTCGGCCGAGGCGTCGAGCTCGACGACAAGTTCGAGGGTGGGTGATCCGGTGACGGCAGCGGCCGGGACGATCGGCGGGGCGAGCGTGCGGCCGGTCGCGGCGAGGGCGTCGGTGAGGCTGTCGTGCCGGTGTGTGAGCAGCGCGTCGAGCAGTCCGCGGGGCTCGTCGCGGGACGGCGGCATTCCGAGGGGAAGTGGGATCGGCACCGATCCAGGCTACCGACGGACCACTTGCGACCGCGATCACAATGACTTAGGTTTGCCTCACCTACATCGAGAAGGAGGGTTGGCATGCAGACCACCACATCCGTCATCCCCGCGCCGACCACGGCCGAACGCGTACGCACCGCCCTCATCCGCGCCGACACGACGCAGCTCGCGATCGACGGCTGCGATCCACTCCCCACCTCGGTTCATCATCTCCTCGACGACGGGCAGGTCGCGGTGGTCGTCGCCGAGGACAGCCTCCCCGTCGCACTCGCCTGGCAGTCCGGCAGCGCAGGCATCCCCGCCATGCTCGAGCTCACCGACCACTCCCCGATCGCCCTGCGCAATCCGGTCCGGTCGCTCATCTGGCTCAGCGGCGCCCTGCGTCCCGTGGAGCATCCGCGCCGCGTCGCCGCCGAGATCGCGGAGATCCTGCCGCATCCCGAACTCCTCGACGTCGGACACCGCTCCGAACTGCTGTGCCTGACGCTCGACTCCGTCGTCGCCGCCGACACCACCGGGGCCGAGGCCGTCGACGTCGCCGACGTCCTCGACGCCGCTCCCGACCCGTTCGCCGCACTCGAGACCGGGTGGCTCCAGCACCTCGAAGAGGACCACGCCGACATCGTGCGGCAGATCGCGCGACGCATCCCGCCCGCGCACCGCGGCGGACGAATCCGCCCCCTGGGCCTCGACCGCTACGGACTGCGGCTACGCGTCGAGTCCGAAGGCGACGACCACGACGTGCGGATCCCCTTCCACGAACCGGTCGACGATCCCGCCGCCCTGAGCCGCGCGCTGCGCCTGCTCGTCGGCTGCCCCTTCCGCAACGGACTGCCGCCGCGCACCTGAGCGGTACGCGGCGGCAGGGATCATCCGAACGATCAGACCTTCTGCAGGTCGATACCCTTCGTTTCCTTCATGATCAGCGCAGCGATGCCGGTCGCGACGCACAGCACCATGATGTAGACCCCGAAGACCCAGCCGATGTCCCAGCCGGTGAGCAGCTGATTCAGGTAGGGCGCGGTGCCACCGAAGACCGCCACCGAGAAGGAGTAGGCGAAGCCGATGGCCTGGGTACGCAGGCGGGTCGGGAAGCTCTCCGACAGGGTGCACGACAGGATCGCACCAGGGATCGACACGATGAGCAGGGCGAGAGTGGTCGACACGAGCAACGTCCACCCGGCCGACGTGATCATCGACGTCAGCGGGATCTGCAGCGCGAACATGAGGACCGCGAAGCCGCCGAGCATCGGGCGCCGGCCGATCCGGTCGGAGAGCAGACCCCAGAAGGGCAGCGAGACCAGCGCGATGACCTGGGCGATGACGAGCATCCAGTAGGCGGTGTCGGCGTCCATGCCCTTCTGCGTGATCGCGTACGTCGAGACGTACGAGGTCCACGTGTAGTGCGCCGCCGTGACACCCGAGGTCATGCCGATCATCAGCAGGATCGCACGCACGACCACCTTGCGAGGGATACGCGGTTCGTCGACCCGGGTCTCCTGCTGGTCGAAGACCTCGCTCTCCTCCATGCTGCGTCGCAGGTAGAGGGCGAACAGCGCCAGGAAGAAGCCGAGGAGGAACGGCACGCGCCATCCCCACTCGCCCACGGCGCTCTCGGAGAGCGTCGAGGTGACCGCTCCGCCGATCGTGTACGCGAGCACGGAACCGCCGAAGATCGCGACGAAGGCGACGCTGCCCCACATGCCGCGGCGATGCGGCGGCGCGATCTCGCTGACATACGAGTAGGCGGTCGCCGACTCGCCACCGTGCGCGAAGCCCTGCACCACGCGGGCGAGCAACAGGAGCACCGACGCCCACACGCCGATCGACGAGTAGGTGGGCATGAGCCCGATGACGAGGCTGCCACCAGCCATCATGAGCATGGTCGTGACGAGCACGAACTTGCGGCCGCGCTTGTCAGCGATGCGGCCGAACACGATGCCACCGAGCGGTCGCATCAGGAATCCGACGGCGAAGACCGCGAGTGTGGACAGCAATGCCGAGACCGGATTGTCGCTGTTGAACATCGCTGCGGCGATGAACGGAGCGAACACAGCGTAGGCGCTCCACTCGTACCACTCGAGGATGTTGCCCACGGAGCTGGCGAGAAGAGACTTCTTCTTCGATGCGAGAGTCACCGAAGTTGTTGCAACAGAATTCTTCTCAGGTGTTTCGATGTTCATGTCCCTACTTCCGGGTCGCAGATTCCCCTCGGCTCCCAAGGCCCCTATCCGCACCCGAGCGATCGATCGGTCGGGCGAAGTGAAGTGTGATGGGTCACATGGACCGCTGTCAAATTGGACACATCACCGCGAACCGGTGGGGTGCCTCTTCGCGGCGAGAGGACCGGCCACGCAGGGTCCGGCACAATCGCTCCGGTGACGACCCTTCGCGACTGGCTGCGGCCCGCATCCCGCAACCCCGAGCCGCCCCTCGACCCCACCGAGCGCCGCGCGCTGTGGATCGAGATCACCATCGTCCTGCTCGTCACCTTCGGCCTGAGCGGGATCTCGTCGATCCTGTCGCTGGCCGAGGCGGCGCTGGCACCAGAACCGCTGTCGGATCAGACCGTCGCCCTCAACACGCCACGCTCATCGCAGGGGTTCATCGATCTCGCCCGCCAACTCCTCGGCATCGTGCGCCTGCTCGCCTGGGGTGCCCTCGGCCTGTACCTGCTCTGGCGCAGCGGTGTCGGACCGCGACTCGCGGGCCTCGCCCGACCCGGTCTGCGCCGGGACCTGCTGCCCGGCCTGGGGCTGGCCGCCCTGATCGGACTCCCCGGACTGGTGCTGTACCTGGTGGCGCGGGCCGCCGGCCTGAACCTGACGGTCGCGCCGAGCCTGCTCGAGGACTACTGGTGGCGACTGCCCACCGAGGTGCTGTGGGCGATCGCCAACTCCGGGGCGGAGGAGATCCTGGTCGTCGCCTATCTCCTCACCCGCCTGCGGCAGCTCGGCTGGTCGGAGAATTCGTCGTTGCTCGCCTCCGCCCTGCTGCGCGGCAGCTACCACCTCTACCAGGGCGTCGGCGGCGGGTTCGGCAACGTCGTCATGGGCCTGGTCTTCGGGCGCTACTGGCAGCGCACCGGCCGGTTGTGGCCGCTCGTGATCGCCCACGCGCTCATCGACACCATCGCCTTCGTGGGCTACCAAGCACTGAGAGGCCACGTCTCCTGGCTGCCCTGAACGTAGAGTTGTCCGGGTGAACGGCGACCCTCGCGACCCTCGGAACCGGCCGCGGCCTCCGCAGGGACTTCCCCCGCAGGGCCCTCCTGCCCGGCGGGCAGTACCGCCGAACCCGCAGCGCGAGGTGCCACCGCAGCGACGGGGCGCTCCTCCGTCACAGCGTCGCGGCGGCCCCCCGCCGTCCCCCGAGGGCACCCAGGTGCTCCGGCGCGACGGACGACCGCAGTCACCGCAGGCGTGGTCGCAGGCACCCGCCCCGAACTACCGGCCCGCTCCGCGGCAGGACCCGCAGCAACCGCCCCCGCAGCAACGACGCGACTGGGCACCGACGCAGCGACCCGAACGGATCGCCGAACCCGCCCCGAACCGTCGCCCGCCGCGCGGGAACACACCACCGCCCGCACCCCCGCGACGCCCTGCGGCACCGCCTTCACGACCGGGCCCGCCCTCACGACCGGCACCACGCCGCCCGCTCGGTGCCCGGCGCATCCTGCGGCGACTCGCGATCGTCCTGGTGGTGCTCGTCGTCGCGATGGGCGCGAGCATGGTCTACCTCGACGGCACACTCGCGCGCGTCGATGCGCTCGCCGATTACGACGGCCGGGTCGGCGACACCCCCGGCACGAACTGGCTGCTCGTCGGCTCCGACAGCCGCGTGGGCCTCACCCCCGAGCAGGAACAGGAACTCGCGACCGGCGGGGAGGGCGGCGCCGACCGCACCGACACGGTGCTGCTCGTCCACATCCCGCCCGGTGGGGGCGCCACGACGATGATCTCGCTGCCCCGCGATTCCTACGTGAGCGTCCCGGGCTTCGGCCAGGACAAGCTCAACGCGTCGTTCGCGTTGGGCGGACCGCAACTGCTCGTGCAGACGGTCGAGGGCGCCACGGGCGTGCACATCGACCACTACGCCGAGATCGGCTTCGGCGGGGTCGCGTCGATCGTCGACGCGGTCGGCGGGGTCGACATCTGCGTGCCCTATCCGATCGACGACCCCCTCGCCGGACTCAGGCTCGAACCGGGATGCCAGGAGCTCAACGGAGCGCAGGCCCTGGGCTTCGTGCGCACCCGCGCCACCCCGCTCGCCGACCTGGACCGGATGAACAACCAGCGCCTGTTCCTGTCGGCGCTGCTGAGCAAGGCCACCAGTCCCGGCACCTTCCTGAACCCCTTCCGGGCATGGTCGCTGATGTCGGGTGCGGCCGGGTCGCTGCGGGTCGACGACGGCGACCACCTGTGGAACCTCGCACGACTCGCGTGGGCGATGCGCGGCGAGACGGTCACCACGACGGTTCCGGTGGGCGGATTCGACGACGTCTACGGCATCGGCAACGTCTTGCTGTGGGATCGTGAGCGCGCCGTGCCGTTCTTCGGAGCCATCTCGGAGGGCGACCCGATCCCGCCGGAACTGCTCGCTCCGGCCCCCTGACGGACGCCGCGAATCGTCGTCGATCTTGGGGAAGGCTGTCCGAATTTTCCGTAGGGTAGCCGATGCTGCGTTGCCCAAGGGTAGCCAAGGCTTGGATGAAAAGCGTGTTGACCTGCACTAACGTCGTGATCATGACGACGATGGGCGACATGACCAAGACCAAGTTCCACACGCTGCTGCACGACCAGATCCGCCACGAGTTCACGGCGTCGCATCAGTACATCGCCATCGCGGTCTTCTACGACAACACCGATCTCCCGCAGCTGGCGAAGCACTTCTACGCGCAGGCCGTCGAGGAGCGCAACCACGCCATGATGATCGTCCAGTACTTCCTGGACCGCGACATGGCCGTCGACCTCACCGGCGTCGACGCGGTGCAGTCGATGTTCGAGGATGCCCGCGAGCCGATCGCGCTGGCCCTCGCCCAGGAGAAGAAGGTCACCGACCAGATCGTCGAGCTCGCCCGCACCGCGCGCGACGAGGGCGACTACCTCGGCGAGCAGTTCATGCAGTGGTTCCTGCAGGAACAGGTCGAGGAGGTTGCGACGATGACGACCCTGTTGACCGTGGCCGACCGTGCCGGTTCCAACCTCTTCAACCTCGAGGACTTCGTGGCCCGCGAGCTCAACTCGAAGGTGCGCGAGCCGCGCGGCAATGCCCCGCTCGCCGCCGGCGGTGCCATCTGATCGTTCCTCCATCCGGGGACAGCCCACCCGGAACGACGAAGGCCACCTCCCGCAGGAGGTGGCCTTCGTGCTGTCGTGAGCGGGTCAGCGCAGGGTGACCTGGCGGCTGCGCAGGCCGTCGCGCGACCGGCGCTCGGCGGCGGTGAGCGGTTCGTCCACGGCGAGGGCCTCGTCGAGGCGCTGCCCGAACTCGATGGTCGGGGTGACCCATTCGTCGGGGTGCTTCTCGCGGTCGAGGTCGAAGACCGGCACCAGCAGACCGTGGGTGCGGAACGAACCAGCGAACCGCGATCCCTCACCGAGGTGCAGACCGCCCGCCGCGTGCACGCGCGACAGCGCCGCCATCAGCGCGTCCTCGTCCTCGGGGCGCACCCAGCGCAGGTGCGCCTTCTCGCCCGGATCGACCCACCACGCGCCGCGGAGACCGTCGCCTTCGAGACGCGCGGACGGCAGCACGGCTTCGTTCGCGTGCTTGACGGTGTGCGCGATCTCGGCGCTCGGTTCGACACCGGCCGGGATCCACCAGTCGAAGTCGTTGTGGACGGTGATCGCCGGCACGGCTGCCGGGTCGATCAGCTCGGCCAACGGCGGGGTGTCGTCGTCGACACTCGCGACCTGCAGCGACGAGCCCGGCTCGGCCGTGTGCGCCCAGTGCAGGGCCGCGGCCAGTTCCCCCGCCGGGTCCGGGCCGAAGCCGGTGGCGAGCTGCAGGCCGACGTACGCGACCGGCTCACCGTTCTCCTCGCGGACCAGGGCCGCTACCCCGCCGGGGAGGATGGTCGCACCCACGACGCGACGGCCGTCCTCGGCCGCGGGCAGCTCCGCGAGGGCCGACGGCACGAACTCGCGCAGTGCCACGAGATCGCATTCGAAGGCGAGTCCTTCGAAGGGCCGGGACGTCGCGGCGGCCGCTGTTTCCCGCTCGAGTCGGCGCTGCTCGAGCTTCGCGGCGCGGTTGCTGCCGGGCTTGGGTCCGCTGTTTCTCTTGCTCTTCTTGGCCACGGCGTCAAACTACACGGCGACCCGTGTCGCGATGTCGAGGTCGCGGGACCGGGTGGGGGTGCTCACCGATCGAAGGCGGCGTCGAGCTGCAGCTTGGTGCGCCCGGGATGGTTGGTGGCGACCCACTCGACGCCCAGCTCGCGGCACAGTTCGACGTCGGCGGGGTCGTCGACGGTCCAGCAGTAGGTGGCCCGGCCCGACAGCGCAGCCCGGTCGACGAGATCGCGGTGCTCGCGCAGCGTCGCGATCGAGGGACCGACAGCGGTCGCGCCGACGGTGGTCGCGGCACTGCCGCGCAGGTAGCGCGAGGTCTCCCCCAGCAACACGGTGGGCAGCAGCGGCGCGGCCCGGCGGATGCGCCAGACGCCCCCCGCCGCGAACGACATCACCACCACCCGGGAGAAATCGGCCGATGCCGGGGTCGCGAGACCGAAGCGGGCCAGTTCGGCGAGCAGTTTGCTCTCCACGAGACCGCCGTAGCGGACGGGATGCTTGGTCTCGACGAAGACCTTCACCGGGACACTCGTGAAGTCCATGACGAGTTCGAGCAGTTGCCGCAGCGTGAGCAGGTCGGCGGGCTCGCCGGGGCGTCCGTAGTCGTACTGCGCGAGCTCGTCGAGGGTCATCTCGCTGACGACACCGGTGCCGTTCGAGGTGCGGTCGATCGTGCGGTCGTGCACGCACACGAGGTGACCGTCGCGGGTGAGCCGCACGTCGCATTCGACGCCGTCGGCACCTTCCTTCAACGCGAGCTCGTAGGCGCCGATCGTGTGTTCCGGGAGGGCGGCGGACGCACCGCGATGCGCGACGACCCGGGGATGCGCGCTGCGGGTCACGGCGCCACCGCCTCAACGCGCTCCTCGTCGTCCGCTCGTTCTCCGGCCGATTCCGGAGCGTCGTCCTGTTCTTCGCGGGCCTGTTCCTGCTCGCGCACGGCGGCGGGGACGATGGGCGCGATCGGCGACGAGGCCGGACCTGCCGCGTGGGTGAAGCGGCGACGGCGCAGCGGCCGTCCCCACAGGTCGGCGTCGTCGAACAGGCGCAGGACGTGCAGGGTCGACAGCGCGACGACCGTCCCGAGCGCCGCGAGGACGGCGGTGAGCAGGACGCCGTCGGCGCGGGCCTGCAGGGTGTCGCGCTGACGCCACGCGAGCAGCGCCACCATGAGCACACCGTTGACCACCCACAGCACCCACCAGGTGCGGATCGCGCGGAGCAACCGCGGGTCGCGGTCGGCGATCTCGGTGAGGAAGACACCGGGCATCGCGAGGTTGAGGCCCGGAACGACCAGCCCCGCGAGGATGGACAGCGGCGACCGCGACTCGGCGAGACCACGCTCGGCGTAGATGCGCCGGCGCAGGTCGATCAACCGCAATCCGGATGCGACCGCCGCGGCCAGCGCCACGACCGGCCCGACCACCTGGGTCGCCCACACCGCGGCATCCGACAACGCGAGCACGAGCGGGTCGACGAGACGGGTGCGGTTGTACAGCAACACTCCGTACCGGACGGCCTCGGCGACCGCCGCGAGACCGAAGACGACGGCGGTTCCGACGAGCAGCGTCGGCGCGAGGTCGGCGGCGGTCTCGGCGCGATCGGGTTCGACGGCCTCGTCCGGGAGCGGATCGAGCAGTCCCCAGCGGGGCATCTCACGATAGGACGGGGTCTCGGGAGCCGGACACCCGTGCGCAGGCGACGTCGGTTCGGTCGTCGGAGCACCACCCGCGGGGCGCGCGACCCAGCGGAAGTTACGGCGCGACGGAGGAACCGTCCCGTCGGGGGCGACGGGTGAGAGCAGCACACCGCGGCAGGCCGGGCACCACTGCCGCGGCTGATATGTCACCGGCCAGCGATTCTCACAGCGCACACAGATCTGATAGGCCGACATCAATAGATCTTTGCCGGTTCGTCGCGCTCGGAGACGAGCGGGAGTCCGTGCTTCTGCCACGCCACCATGCCGCCCGCGACCTGGAAGGTCTCGTACCCGATGCGGGCCAGGTACTCGACCGCTCCGAGGGAGCGGCCGCCCTGCCTGCAGATCACGTAGATCTCGGCGTCGGGGTCGAGTTCCTCGATGTGGGCGGGCACGTCGGCGAGCGGAATGTGCAGCGCGCCGGGGGCGTGTCCGAGTTCCCATTCGTCGTCCTCGCGGACGTCGAGGAGGACGACCTCGTCGCCGAGTTCGGGTACCAGGTCGACCGACACGGTGGGCACGTCGGAAAAGCTCACGTCTCAATAGTGGCACGCGGCGTGAACGGATGTGGGTGTGGTCGTACCGATACTGTTCCGCAGGTGGGGCAGGTGGGTCTTCCACAACACTCCCCATCAACCCCATCCGCTGGAGTTATCCACAGTTTCCACAGGTTCATCAACAGGCCTATCCACGCATGGGGAATCACGCTCGAGACATCTCACAGTGGACAAGCACCCGCCGATGGCCCGCGCCGGTTCCGTCGCTGAAATGATCGGGTCATGGAATTACGCATCTTCACCGAACCCCAGCAGGGCGCCACCTACGACGACCTCCTCGCCGTCGCACAGACCGCGGAACGACTCGGCTACGGCGCGTTCTTCCGCTCCGACCACTACCTGGCCATGAACGCCGAGGGCCTGCCCGGACCGACGGACGCATGGATCACGCTGGCCGGTCTCGCCCGCGACACGTCGACGATCCGCCTCGGCACGCTCGTCACCTCGGCGACCTTCCGGTACCCCGGCCCGCTCGCGATCTCCGTCGCGCAGGTCGACGCCATGAGCGGCGGACGCGTCGACTTCGGATTCGGAGCCGGCTGGTTCGAGGAGGAGCACCTCGCCTACGGCATCCCCTTCCCCACGTTGAAGGAGCGGTTCGACCGCTTCGAGGAGTCCCTCGCGGTCATCACCGGCCTGTGGGACACCCCCGAGGGCGAGACGTTCTCGTACGAGGGCGAGCACGTGCGGATCGAGACCTCCCCGGCGCTGCCGAAGCCGTACCAGCGTCCCCACCCACCGATCGTCATGGGCGGCGCAGGCAAGAAGCGCACGCCGGCACTGGCGGCGCGCTACGCCGACGAGTTCAACGTGCCGTTCAAGTCGCTGGACGAGACGAAGGTCCTGTTCGAGCGGGTGCGCTCGGCCTGCCGGGATGCCGGACGCGACCCCGAGGAACTGACCTACTCGAACGCACTCGTGCTGTGCTGCGGCCGGGACGAGGACGAGATCGCGCGTCGCGCGGCACGGATCGGCCGTGAGGTCGACGAACTGCGGGAGAACGGACTCGCGGGCACGCCGCAGGAGTTGATCGAAAAGATCCGCACCTTCGCCGAGGCCGGGACGCAGCGCATCTACCTGCAGGTCCTCGATCTCGCCGATCTCGAGCACCTCGAACTGGTGGCGAACGAGGTCATGCCCGCCGTCGCGGATCTCTGACGCGCAGGCGGTGCCTGCAGTCCTAGCCGGGTCAGTGGCTGCTGGTGGAGCCGAGGAACGCTTCGATGTCCCGGCTCCACTCGCGGCTGCGCCGCACCTCGAGACGCCAGTGCGCGAGGGCGAACAGCCCGGCCGCGGCGGCGGCGGAGAACGTCCACAACCACACCCCGAACAGCACGGCGGTGAACTTCGCGGCGGAGGTGGTCAGCGGGGGCTGCGTGTATTCGCCGGTGCTCGCCTCGACCCAGACCTGCACCTCGCTGCCCGCGGTCGCGAGACTGTCCACCTGGACGAGCGCGTGACGCGTCTCGTCGCCCCAACCCCAGGTCGCGGGGGCCGAGGAGATCTTCACGGTCTCGCCCCATCCGGAGGAGTCGCTCAGGGCATCGGCGTCGAGGACGGCCGTGACGCTGACACGTTCGGCGTTCTGCTTCTCGGAGAGTTCGAGCTGGGAGCTCCACATGGTGGCGGACACCCACATCGCGACGGGGATCATGATCGCCATCACGGCGATCATGAGGGTGAAGCAGCGCGCCTCGAGCTTGTCGGTGCGACGCACGAGCGGATCCCGCCTGCGCAGACTTCGCCGTGTACGCCGCAGATACCCCGCTCTGGTCGTCATGTCGGCAAGCCGTCCCTTTCCCCCTCTGGAATGATCCCTTCTTCCAGAATGCGTCCGCCTTCGGGGAAGTTCAAGGAACGCCAACGCATCTCACACTCGCACTGCGAGCGGAGATGTGGTGCGCGACACCGTCGAACCCTGAGGCCCGACGCTCTCTCAGGCGCCGAGGCCCACCGGGCAACTCACGCCGGTGGCGTGGACGGGGCAGTAGCCGTTGGGATTCTTCGCGAGGTACTGCTGGTGGTAGTCCTCCGCGTAGTAGAACTGCGTGAGCGGGGCGATCTCCGTGGTGATCTGCCCGTATCCGGCGTCGGCCAGTCGCTTGCCGAACGCTTCGGCCGTGGCCTCGGCGACCTCGATCTGCGTCTCGTCGTGGGTGTAGATCGCCGAGCGGTACTGGGTGCCGTGGTCGTTGCCCTGCCGCATGCCCTGGGTGGGGTCGTGGTTCTCCCAGAACTGCTGCAGGATGTGCTCGTAGCCGATCACCTTCGGGTCGAAGACGACGAGCACCACCTCGGTGTGCCCGGTCCGGCCGGAACACACCTCCTCGTAGGTGGGGTTGGGGGTGTAGCCGCCGGAATAGCCGACCGCGGTCGAGTAGACGCCGTCGAGCTGCCAGAACTCCTTCTCGGCGCCCCAGAAGCAACCCATGCCGACGACTGCGGCCTGCAGGCCCTCGGGGAAGGGGGGAACGATGCGGTTGCCGTTGACGTAGTGGGTCTCGGGGACGGGCAGCGGTTCGGCGCGACCGGGGAGCGCGTCCTCGCGCGTCACCATCTGCGACTTCGAACCTGCACGGGCGAGGATCTCGTCGAACCAGGACATGACCCGATGCTACGCGCGGGTCGGAGCGACAGTCCGTTCGTCGGAAGCGACCTGCTTCGGCGCGAGCCAGCGGCTCTTGATCCAGTGCGCAGCCGGAACCTCGACGCTGCGGTACAGCACCTCGGCGACGAGACCGCAGCCGATCAGCAGCAGCACGATCGCCGCGGTCGTGCCGACGATGCCCACGGTGTTCTCGTAGATCCGGTACATCACGAGGGTGTGGGTCAGGTAGATGCAGTAGCTGCGGGTCGCGACCCAGGAGACGACGGTCGAGCGCGCGAGGCGCCCGTCGTACCGCGCGACCAGCACGATCGCCGCGAAGACCACCGTCACCGTCCACAGATAGCGGCTGCCCGACCAGTAGACGTTGATGTCCGTGGCCATCACGATCACCGCGATCTGCGCGAACATCGCCGCCAGCAGGGCGCGCAGCGAAATCAGGCCGGCCCAGCCGAAGTACACGATCTGCCCCAGGAACAAGGTCGGCAGCGTCGACGCGATCTTCGACAGGAACGGCACCGTGTACGGCTCGGGCACGTACAGGTTGTAGAGGAGCACCAGCATGCACAGCACGGCGCCGAGCATCGGCACCGCCACCGGCGCCGTCCGCAGCAGCGACCGTCCCGCCACGCACCACAGGTAGAACGAGATCTGTGCGGCGAGCGTCCACACCACGCCGAGCACGATCACCTGTGGTTTCAGGAAGAACGCAGCCAGGAAGAAGGACAGGAACGCCTCGGAGACCGACACCGTGGTGTGGCCGCTGAAGGTGCCGTTGATGCCGAGCCACACGAGCACGACCGCGGCGAGGATCGCCACCCAGAAGGCCGGCAGGAGCCGCGCGGCCCGGGCGATGAGGAACTTCCGGCGGTCCTGCCGGATCGCGGACCGGGTGACGAGCATGCCCGTGAGCATCATGAACGCCGTCACCCCGACGGACGACAGGTGCTGGTTGAGGCCGGCGCCCTTGACGAGTACCTCGTAGGTGAGGTCGATGCCCCACCAGCCCGTCCCGAGGTCGTCGATCAGGTAGAAGGCGATGTGGGAGTAGAGCACGGCCGCGACCGCGACGAACCGGACGACATCGACGCCCGGCAGATCCACACGCGGTGCATCGGCCCCGCGTGTCGGTTCGTTCAGGAAGGGCCGAAACACGCGCCAATGTTAAGGTCCCGTTCACGCAGCCGTTGCCGATGGTCCCGATATCCGACTGTTTGCGCTGGTGAGAGCTATTTTCCGGACGCGTGGGCCGTTCCGGGTGCTCTCCGACACAGTCGCGGTCCGATCGTGTCCGCATTACGGGGAATGTTGCGGACGGTGTAGTTATGGACTTGGGTGGAAACCCGAGAAGGTACGGAATAACTGCACGGGCCGGACGGCCCGGTGAAGAAGGGACCCTTCGTGGCTGAATACACACTTCCGGACTTGCCCTACGACTACGCAGCGCTCGAGCCGCACATCTCGGCGAAGATCATGGAGCTGCACCATTCGAAGCACCACGCCACCTACGTCGCCGGTGCGAACACCGCTCTCGAGAAGCTGGCCGAGGCCCGCGAGAACGGCACCATGGCGGCCCAGGCGACCAAGCTCGAGAAGGACCTCGCCTTCCACCTGGGTGGTCACACCAACCACTCCGTCTTCTGGAACAACCTCTCCCCCGAGGGTGGCGACAAGCCCGAGGGTGAGCTCGCTGCTGCGATCGACGATGCCTTCGGTTCGTTCGACAAGTTCCGCGATCACTTCTCCGCGAACGCGAACTCCATCCAGGGCTCCGGCTGGTCGATCCTCGCGTGGGATTCGATCGGACAGCGTCTGATCATCGTCCAGCTGTACGACCAGCAGGGCAACATCCCGATCGGCCTGACCCCGCTGCTCATGCTCGACATGTGGGAGCACGCCTTCTACCTGCAGTACCAGAACGTCAAGGCCGACTACGTCAAGGCCTTCTGGAACATCGTCAACTGGGCGGACGTGCAGGCTCGCTTCGAGCGCGCTCGCACCGCCACCTCGGGCCTGATCGTCTAGTACGGATCGGTCATACAGGTCGCGAGACCGACAGCGAGGGCGCCGGGACACCGGCGCCCTTCGTCGTCTCCGGGCCTGGTCTTTCCTATCCGCTACAGGAATCGCTATCCGCCGCAGCAATTGCCGAGGCGGATAGCAAGAGGTGTAGCGGCAGTGCTGGCACTCGACACCTCTTGTGTGCCAACGAAGAAAACGGGCATTCTCCCCTTACCGACCGAGAGGGAGGAGTGGGATGAACGCCGAGGAACACAGCCGCATCGAGCTGTCCGCATTCCAGTCCGCCGGGTCGCTTCGAGGTTTCGTCGTCTCGGGCAGATGGCCCGCGACCACCCGCGAATGGGCCCAGGTGCTGGCGATGACGGTGCGGATCGCGTCGCTGCCGGGACTGCTGCCCACCTCGACGGTCTTCGGGGTCAAAGAAGAACTGCCCGACGACCCCGAGCCCGGAACCGTGGGCCTCGTGGTCGCCGAAGGTCCGGTGCTCGGCGAGCGTGCCGTGCAGCCCGGACGGTTCGCCGAGCATCAGCCGCCGGCACTGATCATGCTGCATCCGCCGTCGGAGACGACGCCGTCACTGCCGGAGAACGCCGGCGCCGCCTCGGGCTGCGTGCTGCTCCCCGGGATCCCACATCTCGGGCTCGAGCATCGCGCCGCGTGGGTCGAGGCCGAACCGGACGGCACGGTGACGGCACTGGTCAGCAAGGTGGGAGTGGATCCGGGCAACGACCCCGACACCGCGATTCTGGCCATGCTGCTCGCTTCGTGAGGGCGCCCTGAAAACGAGAGTTTGGTTCTCCTAAAGTTAGCATTGCCTTTACAGAATTCGGTTCGCCGGGCTAACGTTGTCGTCGGCGAAGGGGAGTAGCCCCCAATCGCAGGGTCGACATACTGGCGGCGCCCGACAACGGCACTGCCCGGCCCCGCGGACCGGATCATCCTCCGGTGGGCGAGACCTTCGGCCGCTGGTCGCACCGTGCGTCCGGCGTCCGGAGGAAGCCCCGTTTCCTCCACACGAAAGGAGGAAACGCATATGTGGTCCGCGCTCGTCCTGTCCTTCGCAGTCGTCTTCGTCGCCGAACTCGGCGACAAATCCCAGCTCATGGCGATGACCTTCGCCCTGCGGTATCGCTGGTGGGTCGTCCTGTCGGGGATCCTGTTCGCGACCACCGCGGTGCACCTCGTGTCAGTGGCTGTCGGGCACTATCTGGGTGTCGCGATCCCCGCGACCGCCATCTCCATCGTCGGCGGCATCGCCTTCCTGATCTTCGGCGCGTGGACGCTGCGCGGCGACTCCCTCGACGACGACGAGCAGTCCAAGGCCGGACGCGTCGCGCGCTCCGCCTTCCTCGCCGTGACCTCGGCGTTCTTCCTCGCCGAACTCGGCGACAAGACGATGCTCGCGACCATCACGCTCGCGACCGACAACAACTGGGCCGGGGTGTGGATCGGGTCCACCGTCGGCATGGTCGCCGCCGACGCGCTGGCCATCGTCATCGGTGCCGTGTTCGGCCGGCATCTTCCCGACAACGCCATTCGCTACGGTGCTTCCGCCCTGTTCTTCGGCTTCGGCGCGTGGATGCTCGGCGACGGCCTGTTCCCGGCGACCGGCGTCGTCGGACCGATCGCCGGCGCGGTGGCCCTGCTGCTGTCCGTCGCCGCGATGGTGGTCGTCCGCCGGCGCGCCCGCCGTGTCACGGAGGACGAGGCCCCGGCGCTCATGCGTCCCTGATCACCGTTCCGAACAGTGTCTTTCCACTCTGCACAGGAGTATGCTTGCCGATAGGCAAATAAATTCGGAGGTGGTTCCATGTCTGAACTCACGGACAGCACCCCTCGATCCGAAACTCCTCCGTTCGACGCGGAAGACGTCCATCGTCTGCGTATCGCGATCGGACGGATCTCCCGCCGCATGGGCATGTTCGCCTCGGAGGAAGGGCTGACGCGTTCGCAGTCGCCCCTCCTCACGCCCGTCGCCCGCCACGAGACGATCGGAGTCCGCGACCTCGCGGAGATCGAAGGGCTCAACCCCACCATGTGTTCGCGCATGGTGGGCAAACTCGAAGACGCCGGGTTGCTCACCCGGTCCCCCGACACCGACGACAAGCGTGTCGTCCGCGTCCACATCACTCCCGCCGGTGCCGCACTCTCGGCGGAACTGCGCGACCGCCGCACCGCCCTGTTCGCCCGTCACCTCACCGAACTGAGCGACCGGCACCTCGAAGCTCTGCACGACGCACTGCCCGCCCTCGAGGCACTCTCGCAGCGCGTCGCCGATTCACCGCGCCCCTCCGCCGGGAGGGGTCGCCCGTGACAATGCTCGCCGACATCAGAGGACAGACCTTCGCCGCCCTGCGCGGCCCCAACTTCCGCCTCTACATCAACGGCCAGGCCGTCTCGCTCATCGGCACGTGGATGCAGACGGTCGCGCAGTCGTGGCTCGTCCTGCAGCTCACCGGCTCCGCGACCGCCATCGGCATCGTGCTCGCACTGCAGACTGTGCCGATGCTGCTGCTCGGCCCCTACGGCGGCGTGGTCGCCGACCGCTCCGACAAACGCCGGCTCATGATCGGGTTGCAGACCCTCATGGGTGTGCAGGCCCTGATCCTGGGGCTGCTCGTCGTCACCGACACGATCGCCCTGTGGCACGTCTACGTCCTGGCGGTCGCGCTCGGCCTCAACCAGTGCTTCGAGAACCCCGCCCGACAGTCGTTCATGCTCGAACTGGTCGGTCCGGAGGATCTGCGGAACGCCGTGAGCCTGCAGTCGGTCCTCGCCTCGTGCTCCCGCATGATCGGCCCGGCCGTCGCCGGCCTGGTCATCGCCGCGGGCGGACTCGGCGTGTGCTTCCTGCTCAACGCCGCGAGCTTCGTTGCCGTCGTCACCTCCTTGCTGCGACTCGACGTCTCCCGGCTCCAGCGCTCCCCCGCCGCCGCCCTCGCGAAGGGACAGCTGCGTGAGGGTTTCGCCTACGTCCGCAGCACGCCCGACCTGGCCGTCCCGCTGTCGATGATGGCGCTCGTCGGATGTCTGGCCTTCGAGTTCCAGGTGGTTCTGCCGGTCTTGGCCGACCACACCTTCGCTGCCGGTGCCGGGGCCTACGGCTTCCTCACCGCCGCGATGGGCGCCGGATCGGTGGTGGGGGGCCTCGCCGTCGCCACCTGGGGTCGCACCGGAACCCGGCCGCTGATCCTCACCTCCCTCGCGTTCGGCATCGCCATGGCGGTCGCCGCCGCGGCCCCGAACCTGACCACGCTCATCGTGCTCATGGTGATCGTGGGCGCACTGAGCGTGACGTTCACGTCCACCACCAACAGTTCGCTGCAACTCGCCTCCGCGCCGACGATGCGCGGACGGGTGATGGCCCTGTGGTCGGTCGCCTTCCTCGGCTCCACGGCCATCGGCGGTCCCATCGCCGGATGGGTCTGCGAGCAGTGGGGTGGCCGGGCCGGATTGCTGCTCGGTGCCATCGCGTGTCTCGTCGCCGCGGCGATGGGAGTCGTCGCACTGCGCCGCCGGACCGCGACCCCCGCGGAACCCGCGGCCGTGACCGGTTAGGGTTCGTGACGAACGACACTCACACGCCGTAGGGCTCTGTGAGAGAACCCGACGGAGTCGGACTCGGTGCCAACGAGCCCGAACCCGTCGGGTTCACGCAGCCCTCGGCTCGGGACAGGAGATACGAACAGTGGAGATTCAGGGATCCGCCGCACTGGTGACCGGCGCCGCATCCGGTCTCGGCGCCGCAACCGCACGCCGTCTCGCCGACGCCGGAGCCACCGTCTTCGGCCTCGACCTGCAGCAGTCCATCGACCGCGTCGGCGATGCCGCACCCGCGGGTGTCACGCTCCTCGCCACCGACGTGACCAGCGGCGACGAGGTGCAGGCCGCCGTCGACCGCATCGTCGAGTCGGGTGTTCCGCTGCGCATCGTCGTCAACTGCGCCGGTGTCGGCTGGGCCGGCCGCATCCTGTCGAAGAACGGCCCGCACGACCTCGAGCTGTTCCGCACGGTCATCACCGTCAACCTGCTCGGCACCTTCAACGTCATGCGCCTCGCGGCCGACGCGATCTCCAAGACCGAGACGGTCGACGAGTCGGGTCAGCGCGGCGTCGTCATCAACACCGCCTCGGTGGCGGCGTTCGAGGGCCAGATCGGTCAGATCGCGTACTCCGCGTCGAAGGGTGGCGTGCACGGCATGACCGTCCCCGCCGCACGCGACCTCGCGCAGTTCGGCATCCGCGTCAACACCATCGCCCCCGGCATCGTGGACACCCCGATGCTCGCCGGTGTCACCGAGGAGTACCGCAAGGGCCTCGAGGCCGGTGTGCCGTTCCCGTCGCGGCTCGCCCAGCCCGCCGAGTACGCGCAGCTCGCGCAGATGATCGTCGAGCACGACTACCTCAACGGTGAGACCATCCGCATGGACGGCGCGCTGCGCATGGCGCCGCGGTACCCCTTCCTCCGGTACCCCCGCCTCTTCCGTGCGCGTTTCCGGCAGTTCCGGCTGCCGGGAACGCGCACATGCGTTAGACCGGACCCATGCGGATCGTTCTCGCCGTGGTGCTCGTCGTCGCGCTCGTCGGCGTCGCCGGGTGGGCGCTGCAACGACGCCTGATCTACCTGCCCGACAGCTCCACTCCCCCGTCCGCCGCGACCGTCCTGCCCGGTGCGGAGGACGTCGTGCTCACCACCTCCGACGGTCTCGCGCTCGACGCCTGGTTCGTGCCCGGTCGCGCTCCCGACGGCCCCGGAGCCGGCTTCACGGTTCTCCTCGCTCCCGGTAACGGCGGCAACCGACTCGGCCGCGTCGACACCGCCGCCGACCTCGCCGCGGCGGGGTTCTCGACGCTCCTGTTCGACTACCGCGGGTACGGCGGCAATCCCGGCGCCCCCACCGAGGAGGGGCTCGCCGCCGACGCCCGCGCGGCCCTCGAGCATCTCCGTTCACGCGACGACGTCGACCCCGCCCGGGTGCTGTACTTCGGGGAGAGCCTCGGCTGCGCCGTGGTCACCGCGCTCGCCGTCGACGAACCTCCCGCCGGGATGCTGCTGCGCTCGCCGTTCACCGATCTCGCCGCCGTGGCCCGGCACCACTATCCCTTCGTGCCCGCCGCACTGTTGAAGGACGAGTTCCCCGTCGCCGAACTCGTCGGCCACATCGACGTGCCGATCACGGTCGTCTACGGCACCGCCGACAGCATCGTCCCGCCCGCCCAGAGCACGGCGGTCGCCGATGCCGCCCGGCAGCTGCACGAGCGCGTCGAGCTCGACGGTCTCGAACACAACGATCCACCGATGTTCGGCGCGCCCGTGGTGGACGCCCTGATCCGGCTCAGAGCAGGCCTGTGAGCCTGGCGGAGCCGTCGACGAGGAATCTCACCAGATCGGGATCCGGCTGTACCTTCGCGGCCGACCCGTGCAGGTACAGGCCGCCGACGACGAAGGACGACGAGTCGCGGATCGGGACGGCCAGCGCCGCCCGGCCCAGCCGGGTCTCCTGGCACTCCTTCGCGTAACCGGACGAGACGATCTCGCGCAGCTCCCGCGCCAGCGACTCGCGGTCGCACATCGTGAACTCGGTGAGCCGGCGAAACTCGGCATCCGGAGCCGCCCCCGGCACGTGTGCCAGCATCAGCTTGCCGATGGCATTGGCGTGCAACGACTTCGACAGCGTGGTGATGGCGACGATCTCGTGGTCCGGATCCTGGTCGACGAAGCGGAGCCGGCTCCCGGCGAAGGACGCGACGTGCAATCCGAAACGCGTGCACCCCCGCAGGTCCTCCATCACGTCGTGGAGCGACTCGGACGGGGTGGATTCCGCTGCGGCCTGGGCGAGTTCGGCGGTGCGACGACCGAGCGCGAAACCCGACAGGTCGGGGACACGCACGAGATAGCCGTCCGCGACGAGCAGGTTCAGCATCCGGTAAGCGGTGGCGGGAGGCACTCCGGCGAACGCGGCGATCTCCTTGGCGGTGGTGCCGGGACCGAGCTGTGCGACGGCCTCGAGCATCCCCAGCGCCTTCTGCACGGCGTGGGGTTGTCGTCCTCCGAAAGTAGTCTCGGAGGACCGGATCGGCACGTGGGCGGTCACATCCGCTCCTCCTGTGTGCCCCCCGTGACGATCCGCGGCCGCCCGTGCTCGTCGAGGACCAGTGTCCCCGCACCCGGCAGCAGATCCGAGGTCTCGACGGTGTCGAAGGCTCCGATCGTCGCGAGGCTCTGCGGGCGGAGCCGGCGCAGCACCGCGCGCCAGACGGGTCCCGACACCAGGAGCGCGACGAGCGCCACCGGCACGACGAGCAGCGAGTGCGTGACCCCGTCGACGGCCGTGGCCACCAGCAGACCACCACCGAGCAACGCGACGAACACCGCCGCGACCCGCGTCCACGTGGTGTCCTCACCGATGCGGTGCAGGAACCGCAGGGATGCCACCGCGACCAGCGTGTACGCCGCGACCAGCGCGACCTCGACGACACCGTCGAAGACGGACGAATCCGCTTCCGCCACCAGGGTGTACAGGACGGCACCCGCGACGCTCACCGCGACGAACGTCGTCACCGCGAGGTAGGGGGTGCGCAGGGTGCCGTGTACGCGGGCCAGAGCGGACGGCAGCACCCGTTCGACACCCATCGAGTACAGGAGCCTCGAGCCTGCCTGTGCGCAGCCGAGTGTCGACGCGAACCACGAGCACGCCATGCCCGTCTTCACGGCGAGCACGACCGCCCACGACGCACCGGAGTCGACACCGTCGAAATACGCTCCGATGATGAGCGATCCACGCCCGGTCAGCGAGGCGACGGCCGTGAAGACGAACAGCGCCCCGACGACGAGAGGGGTGATCAGCACCGTCCGGCTGACCGTGACGAGCGGCCGACGGGCCTCGGGTCCGAAGAACGCCGCGCTCTCGAATCCGGCCATGGACAGGACGGTCATGAGCGCCAGGAAGGGCAGCAGGCTCAGCGGTGAGACCGGCAGTTCGCTTGTCGTCGTCCCGCCCGCCGGCGCGACCAGCATCGTCGCGACGATCAGTACCAGCGAACACGTTTCGACGAGCAGGATCGCGCGGGTCGCGAACCGCACGCCGCGGATCGCGATCAGGGCGACGACCCCACCGAGCACCGCCGCCGTCACCAGCCACGGTCCCGTCCCCGGAAGATTCAGTCCCACAAGCTCACCGAGATCCAATACTGTGCGTGCTCCCTGGGCCAGCACGGAGATCGAGATGCCGAGATATCCGACGATGAGCGCCGTGCCCGTCACGAGCGCCGCGCGCGTACCGAGTCCCTGGAAGACGAAACTGTAGAGCGAACCCGCCGCGGCCAGGCGTCGCGTGAACTGCGTGATGCACCATGCGACCAGCACGACGACGCCGGTCGTCGCGGCGATGGTGAGCACACCCCCGAGTCCCGGAGCGCTCACGGTCATCCACAGGGCGATGAACACCATTCCGGTTGCGGGAGCGATCGTCGACAGCGACTGCCCGATCAGATCGAGCTGGGACAACTGCCGGCGGCCGAGCGCATGCAGGGGTGAGCGCACGTGATCCCCGGTGGGTTCCGCGTCCTGCGCGCGGACGATCGCCGCCCGGAGTGCTGACGTCACGGCCGTGGTCCTTTCACTGGATTCGTCCGGACGCTAACCCCGTTCTGTTACAGCCGCATTACCTGCGCGAACACGACGTGCCGTCCAAGTGGGAATCCGCTCGCAGAGGCGATGCGAGGTGCATCACGCCACCGCCTTCCGCGCGGACTCGGGCGAACGCAAAACCCCACGTCGCCGAGCCCCGACGTCCCTGAATTCGAAGGCTCGCGTTCTCGTTCAGGGTGTCCCCGTTCGTTTCTCCGGCGTCGCACGCCCGACTCGAGACCGCAGCAGGATGTGTCCATCCCCACCTGCGAGGGATCCGCCGGGACCTCGACGAGGTCCCGAAGCGAAACGGAAGGAGTGGTCGCACACATGCTGTGGGTGCTGATCGCATCGATCGTCGGAGGCACGCTGTTGCTCGCCGGCATCCCCAAGACCCGGGACCGCCAGGGTCTGCTGCGCACGGTGCGCGGGTACAAGCTGCTGCCTGCGCCGCTCGAGGACGCGGTGTCGTTCGCGCTGCCGTGGGCCGAGATCGTCCTCGGTGCCGCGCTCATCACCGGCATCGCCGGACGATGGGCGGCCGCAGGCGCCGCACTGCTGTTCCTGTGCTTCTTCGGCGGCCTGACGATCAACCTTCTCCGAGGCCGTCGTGACCTCGACTGCGGCTGTTTCGCATTCGGTTCCCATGACATCCCGCGGATCGGGTGGTTCCACGCGGTGCGGGCCGGTGCGTTCGTGCTCGTCTCCGCAGCCCTGGCCCTCGTTCCCGCCGGCGCACCGTCGCTCGCCGAGCACCTCCTCGCCGTCGCGCTCGCCGCACTGGTGCTGGTCGTGGTCGTCACCGCGGTGCAGTTGCGGTCGATCGTGCATCCGGGCCGACGCCCGGTCGACGACCACCTGACGAAGGCCTCGATCGAACTTCGTGCCGCCTCGACCCTCTCGCGGTACTGACACATCCGAACGGAGAAATCTGTGAACACCTTCCTGCTGATCGCGGTCATCGTGCTGGCCGTCGCCGTCGCGGCACTGTTCCTCATGCTGCTCGCCCTCGCCCGCGAGATCGGGCGCGTGCAGGTGCGTCTCGGCCCCCTCGGCGCCCGGATGATGGACACCGGCCCGAAGATCGATCAGGTCGCTCCGAGCTTCCGCGGCCTGCAGGACCACCTCGGCCGCGAGGTCGGCGTCGGTGGCCACCGCGACAAGGCGCAGCTGCTGCTGTTCACCGCGCCGTCGTGCTCGACCTGCAAGAGCCTGCTGCCCGGCGTCAAGGCTATGGCGAAGGCGGAGAAGGACCTCGAGGTCGTCATCATCTCCGACGGCACGCCCGAGGAGCACCAGAGTTTCCTTGCCGGTTCGGGTATCGGTGCCGAGCTCAGCTACGTCGACGCCCGCGATGTGGGCATCGCCTACCAGGTGGGCACCACTCCGTACGGCGTGATCCTCGACGAGCACGGCAAGATCCAGGCCAAGGGCCTGTGCAACCACATGGCGCAGGTCGAATCCCTCCTCAACGCACTCGAATCCGGCACGCCCTCGCTGCAGCACCTGCACGAGGCAGCCAAGACTCGCGCCGCAGCCGGTCTGTGATCTGCGAGCGCCGACCGCCCCGTCGGTACGGGCGGAATCTCATCCCCTTCTCGAGATCGGAGTACGTCGTTGGACCTCAGACCCTCATCCGGTGAACCGGAGATGCACGAGAACCGATATCCGGTGGACGAAGCCACCGTCAAGGAACAAGCCGAATGGATGGCCGGCCGCGGCGGATCCTTCATCGGCCGCACCGGCCGCAGGATGTCCGAGCGGGTCTCCCGCCGTTCGGTGATCAGCAAGATCGGCCGGTGGACCATGGGTGTTTCCGGTGTGGCACTGATCAGTTCGCTGCCCGTCACCCGCACTGCGCTGGCGCAGGAGCCGCCGGCTCCGCCCCCCGCCGAACCCGAACCGCTCGTTCCGGTCTACGACGGCAAGGACCCCGCCGAGTGCGAGTACTGGCGCTGGTGCAACATGGACGGCACCTCGTGCGCGGCCTGCAACGGCGGCGGTGTCACCACCTGTGCGCCGGGAAGCCGTCCCGGAGCGGAGTTCTGGGTTGGATGCTGCACGCATCCCGACACCGGTAAGACCTACCTGATCGCCTACTACGACTGCTGTGGTGCACCGTCGTGCTCGAACGCCTTCTGCGGTGAACCCGACATGCAGGCCATCATGTACAACCCGGTCTCGGGCAGCTTCGACCAGGAGATCATCTGGTGCGTGTCCGACGAATCCCAGTCGTACACCTGCACGATGGCACCGATCATCGGTGAGGACTGCCAGACCCGTCCCGCCGCACGACCGAAGGTGGGCGCCGGATCATGAAGCGCACCCAACGGGCGGTCGCCGCGACCGTCCCGCTCGCTCTCGCACTGTCCCTCGCGGCGTGCTCGAGCGACGACGACTCCTCCTCCGCGGCGGGCGAGGTCACCTACCCGACCGTCCCCTACACCACTCCCGGTGAGGGCATCTCCCTCGGTCACGACGATCAGGAGATCGGCGACACCATCCCGGAACCCGTGCATGTCTCGGAGATCCAGCCCGCGAGCGAGAACGACCTGCTTGCGGTCCTCCGGACTCCGGGCGGGCTCGAGATCGGTGTGAACGTCCTCGACCCGGTCACCGGTGTCGCGGGCAGTCGCATCGTCGTGGGTCCCGGCATCTGGGATCCGGTCATCCACGGGTTCGTCGGCGAGAGTTCCTCGGACCCAGCGGTTCTCGCCGCCGAAGTGTGGCGGCCGCGCGGGTCGCGCGGCCAGGCCGACTTCACCGTCACCACCTACTCGGGCGACCTGCTCGAGCCGGACGAGATCGAACTGCCCGACTACGCCCGCGCGCACTCGCGTCCCGGGTCCAGTGCCGTCACCTCGGACGGGAAGTACTTCGTGACGTGGGACGACGGCCTGTACGGCGTCCGCGTCGTCGATCTCGAGGCCGGCAAGGAGAGCGGCGCGCTGCAGATCATCGGGTGCGGTCCGTTCACCTGGCTCGTCGACCACAAGCTCTACAGCGTGTGCGAGGACACCCGCGAGCTGATCCAGATCTCCATCGACGATGCCGGTGTCCCCACCGAGACGGCGCGCACGAAGGTGCTGCCCGACGACTTCGTCAGCAACCGCAAGGTGACCTGGGCCGCGGACGCGAAGAAGGCACTGCTCGTCGGCGCGACCGGCGACGTCTTCGTCTTCGACTTCTCGAACGGTCTGCCGGAGGATCCAGTCGCTCCCATCGGGAACGCCGGACAGGACGGCGGCCGCTTCGCGGAGAACGCCATCAACAACACCGGCGACCGGATCGCGATCGAGTACACCGACAGCGAGATCCATCCGCACTCCGCGCGCGGTGGCGACATCGTCACGATCGAGCTGTTCGACGCGACCGGCCTCGCTCCGATCCGCACCCTCGATCTCGCGGCACTGGGGATGACGGACATCGCGTCCATGGCCTTCTCCGTGGACGGATCGATCCTGTATGTGGTCGGTTCGGGCCCCGAGGTCGACGGCGAGTCGGCCCAGCGCATCGTCGGTGTCTCGGCGAGCGACGGCACCGAGGTCAGTGCCGCCGAGGTCACCGGAACCGTCGACGACATCCGTTCGCTCCTGACCCCGCAGGTGATCCGATGACACGACCCGGTTCCGGGCTCGTGCTCGCTCGCCGACGCTTCCTCCGCCTGGGCACCCTCGGTGTCGGGGCGGTGGGGCTCGGCGCGCTCGGGTTCGGTGCCACCGCCTGCAGCTCCGGTACGTCCGGACAGCAGGCGGTGGCCACCGAGCTCGACTACATCCGTCCCACCGATCCCGAGGTGGCCGCGGCCGAGGCGGCCCGCGCCACCTCGGGAGCGACGGCAGCCTTCGCGCTCGCTGCGGGGGTGGGCGCCGTGGACCTCGGTGGGCGGATCGTGAACACGTGGACCTAGGGGGGGGCCGCCGTCGCACCCGAGCTGCGGTTGTCGAAGGGCGACCGGGTGCGGGTGTCGGTGGACAACGGGCTTCCGCAGGAGACCACGCTGCACTGGCACGGCATCCGGATCCGCAACGACATGGACGGTGCGGCTCCGGTCACGCAGGAACCGATCGGCGCCGACGGTGGCCGGTTCGAATACGACTTCGTCGCACCCGATCCGGGCACCTACTGGTACCACTCGCACAGCGGACTGCAGGCCGACCGTGGTCTGTTCGGGGCTATGATCATCGAGGACCCGAACGACGCCACCGGCGCGGACGCCGACGCGGTGCTCGTGCTCGACGACTGGGTCGACGGTCTGGGCACCACCCCCGACGCGGTCCTGGCCGCGCTCAACCCGCAGGTCGCCGGGCACGGTCATGCCGGGCACGGCTCGGGGCCGGCCGAGTACACGGACGCCGATGCCTCGGTGGCGCAACAGATCACGTCGGCGGGCCACGGGGACTCCGTCCCGCTCGGCGGCATGACCCAGCACATCGCGTACCCGCTGCACCTGATCAACGGGCGTCCGCCGAACGATCCCGCCGTGGTGGAAGCCGCTGCGGGGCAACGGTTGCGTCTACGGGTCGTCAACGCGGCCGCGGAGACGCCCTACCGTTTCGCCGTGGCCGGTCACGAACTGACCATCGTCGCCGTGGACGGCTTCGACGTGCAGCCGACGACCGCTGACACCGTGATCCTCGGCATGGCGCAGCGGGTGGACGTGCTCGTCACGGTGCGTTCCGGTGCGTGGCCGATCGTGGCGAAGGTCGAGGGGCGCGACGGCTACGCGTCGACCGTGCTGCGGTCCCACGACGCGGTGCCGATGTCGAACCCCGATGTGGGATACGACATTCCGGAGCTGAACGGGCGACTCGTAACCGAGAGCGAACTGCGGCCCGCCGAATCGGTACTGCTCGAGAAGCGGGACGTCGACCGCGACTACCGCGTCGAGCTGATCCAGGCCGGCGACCGCTACGTGTGGGGCATGGCCGGCCCCGACGCCGGCCGACTGGTGATGAAGGAGGGGGAACGGATCCGGATCACGATGGTCAACTCGTCGCCGATGTGGCATCCCATGCACACCCACGGCCACACCTTCGCCGTACCGGGTTACGGCGGTCTGCGACGCGACACCGTCAACGTGCTTCCGGGGACCGAACTCGCCATCGAGTTCGACGCGGACAATCCGGGCGAGTGGATGTTCCACTGTCACAACGCCTATCACTTCGAGGCAGGAATGACCGCGAATCTGCGGTACATCCGGTGAGGACGAGATATGAAGAAGTTTCTTTCCGCGGTCGCGGGCACGACACTCGCGATGGGACTGCTGACCGGATGCGGCAGTGCGGACGCCGACGAACCCGCGGTCGTCATCGAGGTCTCCAACATGTCGTACAGCCCCGCATCGGTCACCATCGAAAAGGGCCAGACCGTGCAGTGGCACTTCGACGACTCGGGACTGCCGCACGATGTGGCGGGCGACGGACCGCTCGAAGGTGACCTGAAGAGCGAACTGCTCACCGAGGGCACCTACGAGTACACCTTCGACGAGGCCGGCACGTTCACCTACCACTGCACGCCGCACCCCGCGATGGTCGGCACGATCATCGTCGAATGATGCGGATCCGGTGGGGGGTGGCCGCGTTCGTGATGCTGGCCGCGACCTGGTGTGCCGGCTCCCCCACCGGGCCGGACGCGGAGATCGTCGTGCGCGACGTGCACTTCGCGCCGGTGGACGTGACCGTACCGGTGGGCGGCACCGTCCGGTGGACGTTCGACGACGGCGGGGTCCTGCACCACGTCGGATCGGAGGGCGAGTTCGACAGCGGCATCATCCCCGAGGGGAGCTTCGAGCACACCTTCACGACGCCGGGCGTCTACGAGTACCACTGCTCGGTCCACCGGTACATGACCGGAACCGTCACCGTGACCGGGTGACGGACAACGCCGTCCGCCGTCCGGTCGTATCCGTAAGCACCACAGCAAAGGAGCATCCCGATGACAGAAACACTCGTGCGTGAGCCTCTGGCTCACCCGCCCCTCGGAGTCGACGTACCGGAGATACGCCCGACGCTCGAGAGCGCCGTCGCGAAGAAGACCCGCGGCGGCCTGATCGCCGGTGCCGCGGTGGTCGGCGCCGCCGCCGGTCTCGTCGCGGCCGCCTCGACCCCGACGGCCATGACCGCCGCGGTGATCGCCACCGGCGCGGTGACCGCACTGGCCGCCAACTGGTCGACCTGCGGTATGTCGGTGGCCGGCGTGGTCGCCGCACCGAAGCAGCCGGGACGCCGTGGGTCGTCGACCCCGATCCGCCGGCTCGGCTGGCACACCCTCGGATCGCTCGCGACGGGCATCCCCACCGGCGCGCTCTTCGGTGCGCTCGGCGCGCTCGTGACCGGCTCGGTGCCGTGGGCGTGGATGCTCGCGGCCTGGGGCGTGATCGCGCTCGGTTACGGCCTGCACGAGCTGGGCATGATCACCCTGCCGACGCCCATGCGGCGTCAGCAGCTCCCCCGCCACCTGCGGCGCACGATGGCGCCGTGGAAGGTGTCGCTGCTGTTCGGTGCGCTCATCGGCCCCGGCTTCATGATCTTCATCCGGTCCAGCGCGTACTACCTGCTGGTCCTCGGCGTGATCGCCTCGGGTTCGCCGGTGCTCGGCGCCGCGATGTTCGCAACCGTCAGCCTCGGCCGCTGCATGCCGAGCGTACTGGCCATCCTGCACACCCACCGCGGGGGTTCGATGCCCGGCTTCCTGTCGGCGATGTGCGTCGTCGACCGTCGTGTCCAGACCCTCACCGGCGGTGTCCTCATCGCCCTGGCGGCCTTCGCTCTTGCCGCACTGGTCTGATCTCCCGTGCGTGGTTCCGGTGGCCGAGGCCACCGGAACCACGCACGTGGCATGCTCTGCGCTACAGGTCCTCGACGAACGGGATGTCGAGCACCGCACGATCACTCATCCACTCGCGCAGGACCTTCGTGGCGATCACGTCGTCCTCGTTGTACTCGAGCAACCGCACACGCTGCGCCGGATCGGGCTCGCCCGCCATGCCCACGGCCTCGCGGTACCAGCTCATCGACGCCTCACCCCCGGCCTCGGCGTCACGCCAGTGATGCCCCGCGATCGGTGCGATCTTCTTCAGCCCCTTGCCGTTCGGACACACGAACTGGTCGGTGACGGCCTGGAAGATGTCGACCCACTCGTCCGAACCGATGAACGCCTTGACCTCCGCGAGCTCCGGCACACCCGGGAAGCCGTGGAACCGCCGCGCCGACGACAGCAACCACTTGTCCTCCGCCGACCGCGAATAGCAGTAGGCCGCAAAAGTCTTCCCGCGACGTTCGGCCGCGCGCCGCTGGTCCGACAGCCAGCGCCAGAACTCGGCGAACGAGCGTGCCTCGTCGTCGGTCGGCACGGGCTCCCACGTCGCGAACGGGATGTACTCGGAGGACGATCTCGAATTGAGCAGCGTGCCCCACAGATAGGCGCCGTGCTCGTGGTAGCTCTCCATGTCGATGTCGACCTCGACGTCGGCGCGGTGGACGTGCACGTGCCGGTAGCGACGCACGAGCGGCGCACCGGCGATCCACGCCCGCGCCGTGACGATCGCGTCCTCGAACGAACCCTGCGGCCACGCTTCCGGTTCCCCGCCCTCCCACCGGGCGAGGCCGTCGATGGTGTGCACCTCGAGTTCGCGCAGCACGGCGGCACGTTGCCCCGGCGCGACGAGCGACACATCCCGGGTGACGGTGAGTTCGGCGCGGCAGCGGTCCCACCACGGGCAGGTCTTGCACTCGCCGATCTGCGACGGCGCCGTCGGAGTGAGACCCCGCGCGATCTCGAGTCGGTCCGCCAGGCGGGCGTCGTAGTCGTCGAGGATCTGGTCGAGATCGTGCACGAGGATGCAGTCGCCGCCGTAGCCGATCGCGCCGGCGACCTTCGCGGGGCTCGCAAGTCCGTGACGTTCGAGCATCCGGTACAGGTGCGCGAGGCGCATCTGGTCGCGCACCTGACTGCGCACCTTGCGGGTCTCGTCGACAGCGGGTGCCCACGCGAACAGATCGGTGGTGAGCGCGCCGTGTCCGGGATCGGTGACCTTGTGGTTGACGACGATCACCGGGATGTAGCCGCCGTGTTCGGCGTCGCGCAGCAGGATCTCCGAGCGGCCGCGGCGTCCGGTGTCGGGTTCGCTCGGCAGCACCGCACCCCAGATGCGGTCGGCGCCCGCGCGGCACGCGTCGAGTGTGCGCTCGGCGCGCTGCGACATCGGTCCTTCGGGGGCGACGAGCACCCACCCGTCCGGGTCGGCGTCGAACAGCGTCTGGCGGATCGCCTCGCGATGCGCAGCCGCCGCCTCCTGGCGTTGCCGCGCACCCGGATTCTCGGGTGCATCTGCGAGTTCGTCGGGGAAGGTGGCGTCGAGATAGACCCGGTGGCGGCACCTCGTCAGCGCAGCGGCCTCGAGGGAGACGGCTGTGCGCTGTGACACTCCGCGTCGGGGCCGCGGTAGTTCTCCGGTTGCGTCCACGACATTCCAGGGTATTCCCTGCACAGGCGACGGCTCGCAGCAGCACCGTCACGTTAGGCTGACGCGGGGCGCCGGAGCGTCGTGTCGTACCGAATGGAGGGTGCTGTTCGATGGGGTTGTTCACACGGAAGCGTCGCGCGACTCGCAGGGCGGAAGCGAAGGCGCTGAGGACCAAGGCGAAGATCGAGGCCAGACTGGTCGCGAAGAATCGGCTCGAGAACGACCGGCGGGCAGCGAAGGCCAAGGCGAAGATCGACAAGAAACTCGCGAAGTCGCAGGTCAAGCTCGACCAGGAACTCGCGAGGTCGCAAGCCAAGGTCGAGAAGGAACAGATCGCGACCCTCAAGGCACAGAAGAAGGCCGCCGAGAACCAGGGGCTCACCGCGGCGAAGGTGCGCCGTTATCTCGGCGTCGCGCGTCTGCTCGCGCCGGTGCTCGTCCCGATCGTCTACCAGGCCGTGACGGCGCTGCGCGGTCAGCTCGACTCGCGTCGCGCGCAGCAGCTCGGGGTGCCGATCGAGGAACTGGGTTCGTTCACCGGTCACGGTGCCCGGCTCAGTGCCCGCATCGCGGGTGCGGAGCAGTCGCTCGCGAAGGTCGAGCAGCGCAACCCCAAGGACGCGGAGACGCAGAAGTTCGCCACCGCGACCCGCGAACGCCTCACCGATCTGACCGCCGCCGTGCAGACGGCCGAGCAGATGCCGGCCGCGCGCCGGAAGTCGGCACACGCGGCGATCTCGTCGGAACTCGACGGCATCGAAGCGGATCTGCTCGCGCGCCTCGGCGTGCGCTGACGCGGCCTGCACATCAGGAACGAGCACGACCGACAGTGACCAGGTATCCGACCGTTCTCGGCACCACCGCGGGCATCGCCACCGCGGTGCTGGCGGTGGCCGCCCACGGCGCCGCCGGCGGTGGTGTGCCGACGGGACCGGTCGCGGTACTGCTGGTCGCGGTCGCGGCGATCGTCGGGATCCTCGGCGCGCACCAGCCGTCGCTGTCCCCGCTCGTGCTCCTCGCCGGTGGGCAGGCGGCCACGCACGTCGCGCTCACCGTGCTGGTGCCCGGTCACGAACACCTGTCGGTGTCCATGCTGGGCGCCCACATGCTCGCCGTCGCCGTGTGCGCGGTGCTGCTCACCGCCGCGGCCCACGTGTACGCGGCGTGCGGCACCGCGCTGCGGGTCGTGCTGCTGCGCGGCCCCCGGGTCGCCGCGCCCGCCGTGCTCGCCCCGACCTCGTCGACCGACCGGCTCGTGTGGGGGCGTGCACCCCCGGCCATCTCGCGGAGAGGACCACCGCTCGCCACGGCTGCGCTGTGACGATCGATCCTCCAACCACGAGAAAGACCCATACATGTTCGAGTTCTCCCGTCGCGCCCTCGTGGGCGCGACAGCAACCGCTGCGCTGATGGTCGCGGGCGCCGGCATCGCTTCGGCCCACGTCACCGTCGTCGCACCCGGAGCCGAGCAGGGCGGTTACACCGTCCTGACCTTCCGGGTCCCCACCGAGTCCGAGACCGCCGGCACGACCGCCCTCACCGTCGAGCTTCCGGGGCTGCGCTCGGCGCGCACCGAGCCGCTGCCCGGCTGGACGGCGACCGTCGAGAAGGATCCCGAGTCGCAGCTCGCGACCTCCGTGACGTGGACCGCCGAACCGGACGTGCAGGTCGGGCCGGGACAGTTCCAGCAGTTCGTCCTGTCCGTCGGGCCGCTGCCCGAGGAGGACGAGATCGCCTTCCCCGCGATCCAGACCTACAGCGACGGCGAGGTCGTGGCGTGGGACGAGATCACGACCGGCGACGGGGAACCCGAACGTCCTGCCCCCAGCCTGACCCTCGCGGCGAGCAGCGGCGACGGGCACGGCGGCAGTGGTGACGCGCACGCCACCGAGACCGAGCAGACCGCCGGCGCGTCGGAGGACACCACCGACAGCACCGCGCGGTGGCTCGGCGGTATCGGCCTGGTGCTCGGTGCGCTCGGCGCCGCACTCGGCCTCGGCGCCGTGATCCGGGGGCGGCGGGCATGAAGCGCATCCTCGTTCTCCTCACCGCGTTGATCGCGGCGCTGACCCTGTCCGTCGGTTCCGCAGCCGCCCACTCGGTGGTGCTGTCGAGCTCGCCCGAGGACGGCGAGCAGATCGCCGAGGCACCCGATCGGGTGACCGTGACGTTCAACGAGAACCTGCAGGAGCAGTTCGCGGCTCTGACCGTCGTCGGGCCGGACGGCAACCTGTGGTCGAAGAGCGACCCGATCATCGAAGGTGCGAACGCATCCGTCGAACTAGACGGTCTCGGCCCCGTGGGCGAGTACACGATCGCCTACCGGGTGACCTCCGCCGACGGACATCCCGTCAGCGGAACCCGCACCTTCACGCTCACCCAGGAGGGGACCGGCACGCCCGGTGAAGCGGCGTCCGGTGACACCGCGACCGGCGAGACCGGCGCGGAGTCGGGCGAGAGCGACAGCAGCGGACCTGCCGTGTGGTGGTTCGTCGTCGCAGGTGTCGTCGTGGTCGCCGCAGGTCTCGCCTTCGCGCTGCGCAAGCCGAAGGCCTGACCCGCATGATCCCGGAACGCCGGCAGTGGCTCGTCGTGGCCGCTGCCGGCGTTGCCTTCGGAACCGTCGCGGGCATCGCCGTGGCCGGTTCCCTCGCCCTGCCCGCCCCCTCGAGTTCGGTGCGGGCGATCGAGCTGTGTGCCGGCTCGACCGTGCTCGGACTCGCGGTCCTGGCCGTGATGGTGCAGCGGCAACGCCGTCCCGCGGTTTCCTCCGACACGCTGTGGCGGACGATCGCCACGCTCGGCGGTGTCTGGCTCGTGCTCGCGAGCATCGACCTCGCCTGGGCCGCGTCCACCGCGGCCGATGTTCCCGCCGCGGACCTGGATGTGGGGCGGTTCGGGCAGTTCGTCGGCACCACCACGGGACGCGTGGATGCGGCGGCGTGGGTGTGCATCGCCGCGATCGTCGTCGTCGCCGCTGTGGCGTACCGCCGGTCGGCGGCGTGGTCCACCCTGCCGGTGCTCGTCGCCGCGGCGCTCGCGTTGATCGCCCGGCCAGTCACCGGCCACATGGCGCAGCAACCGCTGGGGTCGCTGTTCAACGCCGTGCATGTGCTCGCGGCCGCGGTGTGGTTCGGGGTGCTCGTGGCGCTGGCCGTCACCGTGCGGGGCCGCGGAGCGTGGGCGGAACTGCTGCCGCGCTACTCGCAGCTGGCCCTGCGGTGCGTGGTGGCGTTGGTGATCACGGGCGTGGTCGACGCGGCGGTACGGCTCGGCTCGGGCTCCGCACTGCTGGGCACCGGCTACGGACGCGTCGTGCTCGCGAAGGCAATCGTGCTGTGCGCCCTGCTGGGGCTCGCGTGGAACTGGCGGCGCAACTGGCTCCCCGCTGCCGCGTCCCACCGTCTCCCGGAGGAGGAGTCGCTGCGCAACGCCGTCCTCGAGGTGTGCGCGATGTCGGTGGCGCTCGGGCTCGCGGCCGGATTGGCGACCACCGGCTGAGCCGTCACAACGTGGCCGCTCGTTCCAGGTCCTGCACGAACGAGCGGAACATGTCGTCGCGCTGCGATTTCGCCCGCAACACCGCCGACGGGTGCACGGTGACGACCACCGCCGGATCGCACGACCCGCACAGCTCCTCGGGCAGGTGCAGGACCTCCCCGCGGTGCTGTGTGAGCTTGAAGTCCTTACCGAGCAGCGACTGCGCGGCCGTGGCTCCGAGGCACACCACCACGTCGGGGCGGACGGCGTCGAGTTCGGCCTCGAGCCACGGCCGGCACGCCGCGACCTGCCCACCCGACGGTTTCTTGTGGATGCGTCTGCGGCCGTTGGCGGACCGGTCGAAGCGGAAATGCTTGACGGCGTTGGTCACGTACACCGTCCCGCGATCGATGCCCGCGCGTTCGAGGGCCTTGTCGAACAGGTGCCCCGCGGGCCCGACGAACGGTTCTCCCGCGAGGTCCTCCTCGTTGCCCGGTTGTTCGCCGACGAAGAGCATGCGTGCGTCGCGCACCCCTGCCCCGAAGACCGTCCGCTCGGCGGCCTTGTAGAGATCGCATCCCCGGCATCCCGCGGACGCGGCGGCGAGTTCGGCGAGGTCGCGGCTGTCGGGTACGTACTCCTGTGCGCCGGGATAGGTCACCATGGCTGTCGCATACCCGGCTTCACCGCGGTTGCACCAGTCGCTCGATCCAGGCGCGGCTGTCGGCGGGGGCGATGACGTCGTCGAGTTCGAAGCTCGTCGCCGCCTGCAGGGCCTTGCCCTGCTGGTAGGCGAGGGCGACGAGCCGGCCGAACAACTCCTCGCGCTCGCGGGGTGTCTCCGCGGCGTCGAGTTCCTTGCGGAATCCGAGACGCACGGCCCCTTCGAGTCCCATTCCGCCGATCTCCCCCGTCGGCCACGCGACGGTGAATTCGGGTGCGTGGAAAGATCCGCCGGCCATCGCCATCGCGCCGAGGCCGTAGCCCTTGCGGAGGATGATCATGCCGAACGGGACCGTCAGGCGTGCGCCGGCGACGAAGAAGCGCCCGAAGCGGCGCACGGTGGCGTCCTTCTCCGATTCCGGTCCGACCATGAATCCCGGTGTGTCGCAAAGACTCACCACGGGCAGCCGGTGCGATTCGCACAGTTCCAGGAAGTCCGCGGCCTTGTCGGCGGCCTCGGCATCGATCGCCCCACCGAGGTGGGCGCTGCTGTTGGCGAGCACGCCGTAGGAGGCGCCTTCGACGCGCATCAGGGCGGTGACGATGCCGACGCCGTAGTCCGGGCGCAGTTCGAGCACCGATCCGAGGTCGGCGATCGCGTCGATCGCCGACCGCACGTCGTAGGCGCGGAAACGGTTCTCCGGCACCACATGTCGCGCGAGACGCGGGTCTGGTGCCTGCCGGTCCTCGTGCGGCGCGGTGAAGTACGCGAGATATCGCCGGGCGACGTCCACGGCGTGCGCCTCGTCGCGCGCCGCGACGTGCACGACGCCGTTGCGGCGTTGCACGTCGATCGGCCCGATGTCCTCGGGGCGGTGCACGCCGAGTCCTCCGCCCTCGATCATCGCGGGGCCGCCCATGCCGATGTTGGCGTCGGGGGTCGCGATGAGCACGTCGCACACCCCGGCGAGCGCGGCGTTGCCCGCGAAGCAGCGGCCGGAGACGACCGCGACGGTGGGCACGCGTCCGCGCAGCGACGCCATCGAGCGGAAGGTGGGCAGGTCGAGGCCCGCACCGGAACCGGCGTCGACGTCCCCGGGTCGCCCGCCACCACCCTCGGCGAACAGCACGAGCGGCACCCGCCGCCGGGCGGCGAGTTCGAGCAGCCGATCGGTCTTGCGGTGGTTGTTGCGGCCCTGGGTACCTGCGAGGACGGTGTAGTCATAGGACATCACGACCACCTCGGCCCCTCCGATCCGGGCGGTGCCGCCGACGAGTCCGTCCGCGGGAGTGTTCGCGATCAGGTCCTCCTCGCTGCGGCGGCCGCGCTGCGCAGCGAGGACGAGCGGCCCGTATTCGACGAAGCTGCCGCCGTCGACGAGGTCGGCGATGTTCTCGCGCGCAGTGCGCCGGCCCCGCCCGTGCCGCTTCGCCACGACCTCGGGCCGCGCCGCGTCGGTGGTGGTCTCGTGCCTGCGGCGGATCTCGTCGAGGTCGGCACGGTCGGCGTCGAGGTCGACCGCGGCGATGTCGTTCGTCGCGGTGTCCGCGTCGAGCACGCGGACCACCGCGAGCACCGTGCCCGGGTCGACGGTGCGGCCCGGCTCGACGAGCACACGTTCGACCACGGCGCTGCCGAGTGCCCGGATCTCGTGCTGCATCTTCATCGCATCGAGCACGGCGAGCGGCGCACCGGCCGGAAGGGTGTCGCCTGCGCGGGCGACCTCCACGACCGTGCCGACCATCTCGGCGTGCACCGCGTGTTCGTCGGCGCGCAGATCCGTGTACTCCACCGGCGCGGTCGTGGCGGTGTCGACGAAATCCGGGAGCCGCTCCCCCAGCCACGTGGTGTGGACGTTGCCGGACCGGAACTCCTTGTCGTCCAGGATCTTCTGCAGGAGATCGCGGTTGGTGTCCACACCGTCGACGACGAACTCGCCGAGTGCCGTCGACGCCTTGCGCAGCACGGCCGCGCGGTCGCCGGAGCGCACGTACGCGACGACCTTGGCGAGCAGGGAGTCGTAACGTCCGGTCACCTCGAGGCCGGGTCGGCCGTGGGTGTCGACGCGGATGCCCGGTCCGCTGGGAGGCGTGAACGCGGTGAGCGTCCCGGCGGTGGGCAGGGCGATGCCGTCGGCGCGCGGTGTCTCGGCGTTGACGCGCACCTGCACCGCGATGCCCTGCGCCACCGCAGGACGGCCGTCGATCCCGTTGCCGTCGAAGGTGATTCCTGCGGGGAGGCCGAGTTCGTCGAATCCGGCCCCACGAGCGATCGCGATCTGGGTCGCGACGAGATCGACGCCCGTCACCTCCTCGGTGACGGTGTGTTCCACCTGGATCCGGGGGTTGACCTCGAGAAACACAAAACCGGCATCGTGGACGAGGAATTCGACGGTGGACAGCCCGTGGCATCCGACGTTCCCGATCAGCCGGACGGCCGCGCCGTGCAGCGCCTCCCGCAGGGCGTCGGGCAGGTCGGGCGCGGGTGCGATCTCCACGAGTTTCTGGTGCCGGCGCTGCACGCTGCAGTCGCGGTCGCCCAACGCGACGGCGCGGGTACCCGACCCCGACTCGGCAGCCACGACCTGCACCTCGACGTGCCGGGCACGCTCGACGAGCGCCTCGGCGTACAGCCGGTCGTCGTCGAAAGCGGCGTGCGCTTCGGCGGCGGCGAGCCGGAGCGCCTCGTCGAGATCGGCGGCATCGCGGACCACGCGCATGCCGCGACCGCCACCACCCGACAGTGCCTTGACGACGATCCCGCCCGGATGGTCGCGCAGGAAGGCCCGCACGGACTCCGGATCCGTCGCCTCGACGGCAGCGGTCACCGGGATGCCGAGTTCCTCCGCCACCGAGCGGGCGGCCCGCTTGTCGCCGAGGACACGCAGTGCTTCCGGGGACGGCCCGACGAAGGTGAGCCCGGCGTCCGCACAGGCCTGCGCGAAGGCGGCGTTCTCGCTGAGGAATCCGTAACCGGGATGCACCAGCGTGCACCCGGTCGCCCGGGCGACACCGACGATCGCCCCGGGGTCGAGATAGACCGAGGGACCGGACCCCGGCAGGGCCTCGGCTCGCGTGGCGGCGCGGACGTGCGGAGCGTCGGCGTCGTCCGCGGCGTGGACGGCGACGGTGTCGAGTCCGAGGTCCCCGGCCGTGCGGACGACACGCAACGCGATCTCACCCCGGTTGGCTACGAGCAGCATCGACGATCCTTCCCTCGGCAGCGGTTGTATCCACTCCTACTCCGGTCGGCACCCGCACCGCAGACCGTCGTCTCACGCAACGACCACGGGACGGTGACGCAGGGCGCGACCGAGACCGAGCGCCATCAGCACGGACGTGATCGAGGCCGTCGCCATGATCGCGGCGAGCACGACCACCTGGAACCGTCCGGCCTCCACCGGCGACAACCCGCCGAAGATCGCGCCGACGAACGCCCCGGGCAGAGTCACCAGACCGGTCGTCTTCGTCTGGTCGGTCGACGGGATCATCGCCGCGTGCACGGCGAAGCGTGCAGGTGAGAGTGTCGCCTGTCGCATGGTCGCGCCGAGTGCGAGCCAGCCCTCCACCTCGGGCCAGTGGTCGTCGACGGTTTCGTGGAAGCGGCGACCGGCGAGGGCCGCGACGGTCATGGTGTTGCCGATGATGATGCCGCCGAGCGCGAGCGCGTAGCGCGGGGTGGCCTCCACCGCGCCGGTCGCGAAGACGATGCCCGCCGCGACGAGTACGCCGGTCGACATCGCGACGGCCGTCGCCCCGCGCACGACGGACTCGTTCCCGATCCGCCGGCAGGCCGTCCACCACGCGACGGTGAACATCACGACGAGCACCACCGCGACCCACCGGGCGTCGGTGATGACGCCGGAGAGCACGACGCTGATGAGCGCGAGTTGCACCGCGCCGCGGGCGATGGCACCGACGGGCGCGAATCGGTGCGGGACCCGGAACGCCCACAGCACCGCCGTCGAGATCACGGCGAGAGCGAGGATGCCGATGATCGTGCGGATCAGGACGGTCGGGTCGATCACAGGGTCGACGTTAATGCCCCGGTCGCCGGGTGAGGCCCTATCGGCGCTCGGGCGCGGCGTGCGGCAGATCCGCGGCGGACGCCACCGGCCAGTGCAGCGGATCGGGGCCGAGCGTGCGGAGCTGCTCCACCTGTTCGCGGCACCACACCGACACCTCACGGCGTCCCTCGACGACGTCCTCGGAGAACTCCGTCCAGTCGACCCATTCGGTGTCGTGCACCTCCGACGGCTCAGGAGTGGGCGCCGGCCCGTCGTAGAGCACGCGGAAGACGGGGCAGATCTCGTTCTCGACGATGCCGTTGTCCATCACCGCGCGGTAGCGGAAGGACGGCAGGACGACCTCGATGTCGTGCACGTCGAGCCCGAGTTCCTGACGCAGCCGGCGGCGCACGGCCGCGGTGAGCGGTTCGTCGGGCGCCGGATGACCGCAGCAGCTGTTCGTCAGGACACCGGGGAAGGTCGACTTGTCCAGGGCGCGCCGGGTGAGCAGAACGTTGCCGTGGGGGTCGAAGACGTACGACGAGAAGGCGAGGTGCAGCGGGGTGTCGGTGGTGTGCACCGTGGCTTTCGGTTCGATCCCGACCGCGCGGCCTGCGTCGTCGAGCAGCACGACCTGTTCCATGTGTTGTCCTGTTCTGTATTCGTGTCCGAATGCCGGCTCGGCCGGGCGGGCCTCACCGGCCGAGCGGCGCGGTGGGCGTCCCCAGTCTCGACCGTGAACGCAGCGTGGTCCAACCGGCCGAGGCCAGCCGCGGTGCCGCCACCGACAGGCGCCGGCGCCGCGACACGCGTGCGCGCTGGTGGAGTACCCGGTATCCGCTCTCCTCCACCGCCCGCAGGATGTCGCCGTAGAGGACGAAGGCAGTCCGCATCGCGGGGCGCACCGTGGGGTCGAGGAGGTCGATGCCCGGTTCGGCCACACGGTAGAGCGAGCGGGTGTGCGCGATCAGGTGCGCGAGGGCGCGTTCGAGCCGTATGTCGCGCTGCCCGGTCCGGCGGCAGTGCCACAGCAGGTCCTCGTCCACGTCGAAGGCGGCGAGGATGTCGGTGGGCAGGTAGATGCGGTCGCGGTCGAGGTCCTCACCCATGTCGCGGATGAAGTTGGTGAGCTGGAAGGCCTCACCGAGCGCGGCGGCGGGGGCCTCGGCCCGTTCGCGTGCGGCCTCGATGCCGAGGATGGGCAGCATCTGCAGCCCGATGACGGCGGCCGAGCCGTACATGTACTCCGACAGTTCGTCCATCGTGCGGTACCGCGACCGGAACAGTTCGGTGCCGGGGATGTCCATCCGCATCGACCGCAGGAAGGCGTAGTAGTACTCGTGCGGGATGTCGTACCGCTGCGTGGTGTCGACGAGGGCCCGCAGCACGAGACCGAATTCGTCGTAGGTCGGCGGCCTGCCCCCGAGCGCGTCGGACAGACGGCGTTCGAGCGCGTCGAGAACCGGTGCCGCGTCGACCGGTTTCACGTCGACGATGTCGTCGACCATCCGCGCGAAACCGTAGAGGGCGTGCACCCCGGCCCGTTTGGACGCCGGGAAGATGCGGGTCGCGAGGAAGTAGGTCTTGCCGTGTCGCCGGTTGAGCTCACGGCACAGCTGATACGCCTCGTGCAGATCGGGATCGATCCCGTCGAGTTCACGCATGAGCAACCGCACCTGCTTCCATCGGAATCGACATCGTCGTGGATCCGGCAGTCACACCACCGGAGATACGTTCTGCGGCAAGACGTCCGGAGATGAGCACGGTCGGGACGCCGACACCCGGCGTGGTGCCCGACCCGGCGAGGACGAGATTGTCGACGCCGTGCACGAGGTTGGGGCGGCGGAAGGGCCCGGTCTGCCGGAACAGGTGTGCCGCCGAGAAGGGGCTGCCGTCGAGCATGCCCTTGTCGGCCCAGGTCTGCGGGGTGTCGAGGTGGTCGACCCACATGGAACTCGCGAATCCCCGATAACCGCGCCGTTCGAGGACCTGCTGGATCTCCCGCATGTACGGCCTGCCGAGTCGGCCCCAATCGAGGGGTGCGGCAGCGAGATTCGGGCACGGAGCCAGCACCGAGACGGGTTCGCACTCGACACCGCCGCGCACGACCCGCAGGGACGGATCGGTCACGGCGGGTCGCGTGATGAGCAGGGACGGATCGGCCATCAACCGGCCGCGGCCGCGCGGCGCGGTGATCCGCGCGAAGGTTTCCGCCCACTCGGCACCGAAATCGATGGTGTGGTGGGAATCAGGCCAGTCCTGCGTCACGTCGGTGGGCACCGTGCCGTGGAAGACGACGGCCGAGGGCGACGCGACGGTGGCGCTGCGGGCGCGGCGGCGCGGCGGGACCCCGGCGCGCAGCAGCAGGTCGTCGACCACGGGCAGGTCCACGGTGAGGACGACGGCGTCGGCGGCGAACTCCCGGCCGTCCGCGGAACGCACGCTCTTCGCGCGGCCCCCGTCGACGCGGAGTTCCGACACCTCGACCCCGGTGTGCACGGTGCCGCCGCCCCGGACGAGCGCATCGACCATCGCGGCGGCGATGGCGGACATGCCGCCCTTCGGGAAGTAGACGCCGAGCGAGGTGTCCATGTGGGCGATGGCGCCGTAGACCGCCAGGGCCGTCGACGGCGCTGTGCCCGCGTACAGGGCCTGGAAGGTGAAGATGCGCCGGAGCCGCTCGTCCTTGATGAACGACCCCACGCGCGATCCGAGTCGGCCGAAGCCGCCGAGCCGGACGAGGTTGGCGGTGTCGCGCAGTGCCGCAGGTGTCGACACGAGGTCGAGCGGCGAATCGAAGTTGGAGTCGATGTAGCGGTCGAACTCGGCGTCGAAGATCGACGCGAGCCAGCGGCGCAGCCGCCGGTATCCGCCGGCCTCCTCGGGACCGCACACGCGCGCGATCTCGGCGGTCATCTCGTCCGGATCGGAGTACACGTTCAGGGCGGTGCCGTCGGCGAAGCGCGCGTGGTAGCCGGGGGCGAGCGGGGTGAGGTCGAGCGCCGGGGTGGTCGAGTCGAAGGATTCTCCGACGGCCGCGAGCGCGTCGGCGATGAGATTCGGCATCGTCAGCACACTGGCACCGTTGTCGATGTCGTAGAGATGCCGCCCGTCCTCGAACACCGGGTACGTACCGACGCGACCACCGACCGTGTCCTCGCGTTCGAGGACGGTGACGCGCTTGCCGGCGCCGGTGAGGTGGAGCGCCGCGGACAGTCCCGCGAGGCCCGCGCCCACCACGACGACGGACTCGACGGAGCCGCTCACGGACCTCACGCCTTGCCTCCCTGCGCGCGCGGGGTCGTCTGCTCCGTGCGCGTGCGCGCTTCCATGAACAGCTGGAGGAAACCTACGGACGGGTGCGGGTGCCGATTCTCGTTCTGCCGGGCTTCGTAGTTGGGCATGATCGGTCTTCCTCCGGTCGTCGCTCGAGCCGCGTGGGCGTGCGTAGTGGTTCGTGTCGGTCGGTTCGGGTGACGGCCCTCACGCCGTCTCTCCCCGTATTCGGAGCCGGTCGTCGAGCGGATGGGTCGGGTCTGCGGATTCGTCCCGTCCCTGGACGGGCGCGATACGGTCGAGGTATGGCTGCCCGCAAGACCGCTGTGCTCCGACGGCCGTCGGAGACCGACGACTACCTCTACGAACCCGTCGATCGCCGGATCAGAGGTGAGTGGTTCGGCCGGACGGTCGTCGACAGCACCCGGGCCGTGCTGGTGTGGGCACCCGGCAAGCCCGTTCCGTTCTATGCCTTCCCTCGCGAGGACGTCCGGCTCGACCTGATCGCGGCTTCCCTGTCGCCGAGCCGCTCCCGGCAGGACGTCTGGCAGTGGTACGACATCGTCGTCCGCGACCATCGGGCCTATTCACCGGTCTGCCAGCTCGACGTCGACGGTCTCGACGACCGTCTCGTCTTCCAGTGGTTCCGGTGGGGCGAGACGGGGCCGGGCGACGATGTCGACGAGGGCGAACGGTGGTTCGAGGAGGAGACCGAAGTGTTCACCCATCCACGCGATCCCTATCACCGCGTCGACGCCCTGCGCGGCTCCCGGCACGTGCGGGTGACCATCGGCGACGTCGTGGTCGCCGAGACCCGCAACCCCGTACTCGTGTTCGAGACCGGCCTCCCGACCCGCTACTACCTCCCTCCCGAGGACGTCGACTTCTCGGTGCTCGAGGAATCCGAGTGGCGGACGAGCTGCCCCTACAAGGGCGCCGCCCGATACTGGTCGTTCTCCGGCACACCGCCTGCCGAGAACGTCGCATGGTCGTATCCCGAGCCGTTCCCCGGCATGGAGCCCATCGAGGGATACGTGTGCTTCTACGACGACGCCGCGGAGATCACGGTCGAGGAGTGAGTGCGTCGGCTGCGGGACGCAGCGCTGCCCCGATCCCCGAGCCGCGGGCCTGGCGCGCACTGGCGGCCCTGTGCGTGGGTCTGTTCATCACCCTGCTCGACCAATCGCTCGTCGCGGTGTCGCTGCCGCGTATCCGCGAGGATCTGGACGCGAGCATCAACCAGGTGGTGTGGGTGTCGGCGGCCTATCTGCTGACCTTCGCGGTGCCGCTGCTGGTCACCGGTCGTCTCGGCGACCGTTTCGGTCAGCGCAACGTCTACCTGGTGGGCATGGCGATCTTCACGGCCGCGGCCTTCGCGTGCTCGATGGCTCCGACGATCGAGTGGCTGATCGCGCTGCGTGCGGTGCAGGGGCTCGGCGGGTCGCTGATCAACCCGCAACCGCTGAGCATCATCCACCGGATCTTCGCGCACGACCGGCGCGGTGCGGCCACCGGTGTGTGGAGCGCGGTGGCCAGCTCGGCGGGGCTGTTCGGGCCCGTCCTCGGTGGGGTGCTCGTCGGTACCGGTGGGTGGCGGTGGGTCTTCTTCGTCTACATCCCGCTGGGCCTGATCTCTCTGGTGATGGTCGCGCGGTACGTGCCGAAACTGCCGACCGGGGCGCGTCGCATCGACGTGCTGAGCGCCGTCGTCTCGCTGGTCGCGGTCACCGGCGTGATCTTCTCCCTGCAGCAGGGTCCCGATGCCGGCTGGACCGTGTGGGTGTGGGTCGTCCTCGGTATCGGGATCGTGGCGTTCGGGGTGTTCGTGCGTCTGCAGCGGACCGCGGTGGCCCGCGGCACCGAGGCGCTGGCCCCGCTCGGGTTGTTCACCCGCCGCAACTTCACCCTCGGGGTGACCGCCGTGGCGACGCTGGGTTTCACGGTCTACGCCGTGACCCTGCCGATCATGCTCTACCTGCAGGTGGGTCAGGGACTGTCCGCGCAGGTCGCAGGTCTGATGCTGGTACCGATGGGCGTGATCTCGGTGATCATGGCGCCCTTGATCGGGCGGGTCACCGATCGGGTCGCGCCGGGCCGGATCTCCCGGATCGGTTTCTCCGCGATGATCGCGGCGATGCTGTCGTTCGGTGTGGCGATGCATCTCGAGGCCACCGTAGGCTGGCTCCTGATCCCGATCGTGCTGCTCGGTTTCGCGAACTCGTTGTGCTGGGCCCCGAACTCGACGATCGCGTTGCGCGACCTGCCCGGTGACCTCGTAGGCGCCGGATCGGGTGTGTACAACACCGCCCGGCAGGTCGGTGCGGTACTCGGTGCGGCCGCCCTCGGTGCGGTGATGCAGATGGGTGAGGGGACGCTCGGGTTCGGTGCCGCGATGGGCAATGCGGTGTTGCTCCCGGTGGTCTTCCTCTTGGTGGGACTGGTGGCGGTCTCCCGTTTCCGAGAGAGTTCCACCGTCACCAGCGCAACGGGTGCGTGAGCAACCGTCATCGGCGCAGCAGGTGCGTGACCAGGCGTCCGCCTTCCTCCAGGGACATGTGGGGAAGATAGGCACGACCGACCGCGATCCCGATGGTCGGCAGCGCCGCCGGGTCCGGGAACACCATGTACAGCGGGCGGTAACGGGGCTGGAACTTCGCCTTGAACGCCAGCAGCGAGCGGAATCCGTATACCGGTTCGAGCGTGCGGCCGAGCAGATCGAGCAGGGCGTCGAGGGCTCCTCGGTCGAGTCCGGACCCACCGTCCATACTCGCGAGGGGCGCCCCCGACAAGCTCAGGAATTCGAGGCCCTCGTCGGCGGCGGACCGTGCCGCGGACGCGATGAGGAATTCCATGGCCGGCCGGAAGCCGTCCGAACGTCGCCGCATGAAGTCCAGCGTCAGCCCGACCACCTTCCCGTCCCGGTGGACCGGCATCCACGACGTGATCGCATGGACGTGGTCGTTCGCGTCGACCGCGAGCAGCAACCGGACTTCGGGATCGCGCAGTTCGGCGACTCCTCCGAGCGTGAACCCCATCTCGGGCAGTCCCTTGTCGGCCACCCATTCCTCGGAGATGTCGACGATCTGCTCGGTCACCGACAGCGGCGCGGCGGCGAAGGTCGTCCATCGCGCTTCGATCCCGTCCTTGGCAGCACGGTTGAGGGCGGTGCGGACGTCCTGGAACTTCTTGCCCTTGAAGGCGAGGTCCGCGAGATCGACGACGGTCTCCTCACCCACCTGCAAACAGGTCCAACCGTGGTCCCGGGCGATCGTCGCCGTCTCCTCGCCCACCGAGTACAGGCACGGTGTCCATCCGTTGCCGAGGCAGTACGCCGCGAACTCGTCGATCGTCTCGGTCATCGAGGCGCGCTCACCGATCGGATCCGTCGCCGTCAGCGCGACACCCGAGTGGACCCGATACGCCACGGCGTGCCTGCCGTCGGTGCCGAACCAGTACCGATTCCCCGCCCAGGTGGTCATCCACGACATCGATCCGCCGCCCGGGTCGTGCAGGAGTTCTCGCACCCGCTGCTCGTCGCCGAGGTCGACCCCGGCAGGGGGCACGAGGAAGCTGCGCCACAGGAGCACGCAGAAGGCGACCCAGACGATCACGCCGATCCACTCGAACAACAGGGTGGCGGCGGTGTCGAGGGGCATCACGGGAGGCTCGAAGAGCTGGAGGTAGACCGGTGGAAGGAGCCGGCGCGGCGCGTCGCGGAGCAAGGTGCCGATGCCGGGATCACGATCGAACCCGTCCGCCACCAGCGTGCCCACCATCACGTACGTCACGAGCGCGATGCCTGCGGCGGCTGCGGTTCCGGCCCATACCCGGCGATAGGTTCCCTGCGGTGCACGGACATCGAACAGGGTGCGGGTCAGCAGTAACAGGGCGAGCACGGAGACCAGCGCGAGGAGTGGCGCGAGTTCCATGGATACGGAGCTGTGCCGGTGGATTCCGTACAACAGGGAGCGGATCTCGTCCTGTTCGGTCACGCGGACGATCGTGCTCGCGGCGGCCACGACGATCAGCACGATGTGTCCTCCGACCGAGAGGAACCATGCTGCCCGCCGCCCTCGACGCAGTCCTTCGGCACCGATCAGCAGCAGTACCGACGGCATGAGATTCGCGACGAGCGGACCTGCACCGGAGAGCCGAAGGGCCTGTTGCCCTTTCCGGCACTCGTCGTGCAGCGCGGGATCGGCACACACCTCGACGAGTTCTCGCGGGGGGTAGGGAACCTGCTCGAACAGCTCGCGTAGCGCGGACAGCGGTCCGATCGAGTGTGGGGAGAGCGCCGCGAAGATCGGGCCGAGCACGCTCGCTGCGACCACGAGCGCGACGAGCGTGCGGCGCTCCCGGATGGTGCCGCCGAGCACAGGACGGCGCACACCACGTCCGAACAGGAGCGGGCCGGCGAGCAACCCGGCCAGCGCGACGGTCACCCTGTTCACGTCCTGCAGGTGTCCGGCGAACAAGGCTGCGGTCACCAGGAAAACCAGCAGGAGTGTCCGGATGCGGCGACGCCACAGGGTGCCCATCGCGGTGGTGGAGGCGAGCAGGACGCCGAGCACCCACGCCAGCGGGTCCTCGGTGAGGTGGGTGTGCAGCTCCCTGCCCCACAGGTTCGGCACCAGGGAGGCGACCTGAGCAACGAGCAATGCGAGTGCCGCGCCCAGGCCCTGTGAGACGAGCGCGGCGAGCGTGAACCTGCGACTGCCGATGCGACGTTCGACCGGCACCGCGACGGCGAGGATCGCAATGCTTCCGAGCACATACTCACCGGGACCGGAGGCGAACAACCCTGAAGTCCACAGTGTCCACAGGTGGCCGTCGGTGATATTCGGGATCCCGAGCGACATCTCGGATGCCGTTGCGTGCGACGGCCCGTTCCTCACAGAACCGGTGACGACCGCCAGGAACCAGATCAGCACGAGCAGTCCGCACGAGACGGGCGCCCGGAGCACCACCGTCCCGGTGCGGGACATCAGCCCCCCCGCCCCTGTGCGGCGCATCAGTTGCCGAGCCGGAGCCGTTGTGCGAGCCATGGCAACTCCTTCTCGAGCCCTGCGGACCACAGGGCGAAGCTGTGTGTGCCCGGCAGTTCGGTGAGGTGGACGTCCATCCCCGCGCTCCGAGCCAACGAAGCGAGTTGTTCCACCCCGGCACGGTATTCGGAATCGTCGAGTCCCACCACGAAAGCACCGGCGGAATCGGGATACCGATTGCGTGCGAGCAGGTCGGCAGGATTGTTGCGCGCGAATGCTTCCGCATCACCACCGAACACGTCCCGGATCGTCGACGCCCGGTCACCGATGGTCGGCTCGGCCTGTCCCGACATGTCCAGAAAGGTCGGGTAGACATCTGGCCGGGTGGTCGCGAGTTGCAGTGCGCACGTTCCGCCGTACGAGAGTCCGCCCACGGCCCGTGCCCGTGGGTCGTCGTCGACCTGCAGGTCGTCCCGTACCCACGCCGGAACGTCGACGGCCAGATAGGTCGCCACGTTGCCGAGATGCGAGTCGGCGCACAACGGGTTGTCGAACTGGCCTCCGGTGCCGTCCGCGAGCACGACGACCGGCGCCAGGCCGTGATGCTGCGCGGCATAGGCGTCCATGGTGGACGGGAGATGTCCGCCCACGAGCCAGTCCTCCGGACTGCCGGGCTGTCCGGCGAGCAGTACCAGCACCGGCAGTTCCGGTCGTGGATCCGAGAAGTAGGCCGGCGGGAGGTAGACGCGGGCTTCCCGCGCCCGAAATCCGGAGACTGTTCCGGGAATTGTCACAGAGGTGACCGCACCGGTCGCAGGCAGATCGTCCGACGCCGACCAGTCCTCCACCGGCACGGTCTGCGATGCCCGGAGGGAGGGGTCGTCGAAGGGGACGGTCCGGTAGTCGCTGATTCCGAGAACAGTCCGAACGGTGGGATAGGCGTCGTAGACCGCGTCGATCCGGCCCGCGGCGGAGATCACGACGAGTACCGCAGACACCACGAGTGCCGTCGCGACGAGTGGTCGGGCCCGGTCGCGACGTCGCACGAACCATCGTCCGATCAGTAGGGAGACGGCGAGCAGTGCCGTTGCCGCCCACCCGTACACCGCCCACGGCAGACGATCCGGGAACGGTTTCCACACCTTCTCGATCAGGAGCGCGGCTACCACCGTCGAGCCGAGGGCGGCGGTTACTGCGAGGGGTACTCCGTGTGCGAACCACACCCGGTAGCGGCGGAGGAGCAACACGATCAGACCGATGACCGTGAGGATCGCGAACACCGCGGTCGCCGTGGGGGTGGTGAGCGGTATTCCCAGCACTCCGTTCACCATCCTGGTCGAGGACATGGCGATCAGTATGCGCGGCCTTACACCCACCTGTCCGACATCACCGTCGAGACCATCGCAGAACAAGCGGAGGTTTCTACACGCACGCGCTGATCGCCGCTACGGCGGCCGGTGCGGTGCTGTTCGTCGCGGTGGAACGACGCGTCGCCGAACCCGCGATCGGCTGGGGCTCCTGTCGACCCTCGGCGCGGACACCCCGATCTGGGTGCTGGGCTGCTGGTTCGCCGTGCTCGGCATCGGATTCGGCACGTCCATGCAGCTTCTCGTGCTGATCGTGCAGAATTCCGGTTCTCGAGGCGTACAACGACGCGCTCGTGCCGATCTACCTGTACATTGCGCCGCTCGTGGTGGTCGCCGGGGTCCTGCTGTGCCTCGTCGTCGAGAAACCCCTCGCGACCACCATCGCGTGGAAGAGCGATCCGGCTCCTAACGACCCGGCAGCCACTGCATCGACTTGACGAAGGGGGCGAGCACCTTCGCCCACACCCGCCGCGGAAGTCCGCGCGGGCCGTCGAGATTGAGCAGGCGCGTCGTCGCGATCGTCTGCGCCTCGGTGTACTTGTACAGGCCCTCCGCGCCGTGGCGGCGTCCCATGCCGGAGATGCCCATACCGCCCATCGGTGCGTCGGTGCTGCCCCATGCCGGGGCGTATCCCTCGTCGACGTTCACCGTGCCGGCACGCACCCGCGCGGCGATGGCCTCGCCCTGCGCCTTCGTCGCGCCCCACACCGATGCGTTGAGCCCGTACTCGGTGTCGTTGGCCTCGCGGATCGCTTCTTCGACATTCTCCACCGGATAGATCGACACCACCGGGCCGAACGTCTCGTTCCGGTAGCACTCGGCGTCCTCGGGCACGTCGGTGAGCACGGTGGGTTCGAAGAACAGCGGTCCGAGGTCGGGCCGCGTCTTCCCGCCGGCGACGACGGTCGCGCCCTTGGCGACGGCGTCCTCGATGTGCCGGGTCACCGTCTTGACCTGGCTCTCGCTGATGAGGCAGCCCATCTCGGTACCGAAGTCGTAGTCGGGACCGAGCGACATCTCGCGCACCCGTGCCCCGAACATCCGGATGAACTCGGGGGCGATCGACTTCTCGACGTAGATCCGCTCGATCGAGATGCACAGCTGCCCGGAGTTCGAGAAGCATGCCCGCACGGCGGCGTCGGTGACCTCGCGCAGGTTCACCCCGGAGGTGACGATCATGGGGTTCTTGCCACCGAGTTCGGCGGAGAACCCGATCAGGCGCCGGCCGGCCTGCTCGGCGAGCAGACGTCCCGTCTCCGACGAACCCGTGAACATCAGGTAGTCGGTGCTTTCGACGATGGCGGTGCCCACCACGGTGCCGGGACCGGTGACCACGGCGAAGACGTCGCGGGGGACCCCGGCCTCGTAGAGGAGTTCGACGACGGCGAGCGCGCAGTAGGGCGTCTGGCTGTCGGGCTTGAGCACCACGCTGTTGCCGGCGAGCAGGGCGGGGATCGCGTCGGAGACGGCCAGCGTCATCGGGTAGTTCCACGGCGCGATCACGCCGACGACGCCCTTGGGATGGTGCAGGACGGTGGTCTTCGTCAGGACCGGCAGCATGCCCGTGGCCTTGCGGGGGCGCAGGAGCTTCGGTGCGACGCGCGCGTAGAACCGCGCGGTCATCGAGATGTCGAGCACCTCTTCTTGCGCGGAGACACGGGACTTGCCGGTCTCGGCCTGCGCCATGTCCATGAGCTGCTCGCGTCGGGACAGCACGAGCTCGCGGTAGCGGTGCATGATCGCGGCGCGCTTCTCGACGGGCAGCTTCGCCCACGCGACCTGCGCGATGCGGGCCCGGTCGATCGCGGCCTTCGCGTCCTCGGCCGTGCCGACCGGCACGGTGGCCAGCTCCCGGCCGGTGAACGCCTCGACGACGGGGCGGGTGGTCCGCTCGGCGGCGTCGGGGATCGCGATGAGGTCGGCAAGACGCTGGAAGGTCGCAGCGCTCGGAGCTGGCATGTTGCACCCCTACCGGTGAGTAGTACTTGCAGTTTCACTAAACTTACCCGGGTGCGTGTGTGCTGTCACACAGGCGTGGCGTCGAGGCCCGTCTCCCGATCGTCGCGTCGCTCGGGACCTGCTTCGACGATCCCCTGAGCGACCTCCGCGAGGGGGACGTTGCTGTCCTGCGAGAGCCGGCGCAACAGTTCGAAGGCCGCAACGGCATCGATACCGAAACGCTCCATGATCATGCCCTTGGCCTGCCCGATGATGTCGCGGGTCGCCAGGGCGGACGCGAACTGTCCCCGACTGCGGGCCGCGCTCATCGCCATCGCGGCATGAGCGGCCAGGACCTCGGCGGTCGCCTCCGCCGGAGGACCGAACGCCTCGGCTTTCGCAGAGAACATGTTCAGCGCTCCCATGCTCTCCTGATCGAGATACAGCTGGAACGACAAGGCACTGAGTACACCCGCGTCCACCGCGGCCTTCGCGAAACGCGGCCAGCGGGTCTCCGTCCGCAGGTCTTCGGAGCGCACCACGAGATATTTGAAGCTCGCATCGAGGCACGGACCTTCCCCGAACTGTTCCTGGACGTCGTCGAGATGCTCGGCGAGTTCCGACGTCGCGGCGAGAGAGCGGAAATGCTTCCTTCCGGTCACGATGAGGACGTCGGCGCAGTCGGCCCCCTCCACCAGTTCGACCGCGGCCGCGGTCACGCCGCGCAGGGTCTCGTCGAGATCGGCCGGATGGTAGAAGCCGCGAGCGAGCTGGGCCATACGCCGCCCGAGATCGCCCGCTTCCGACGCACGTGTCATGGGTTCATCCCTTCTCCATCGAGTTCGTAACCCCGCGGATCCGCCGACCGTATTGCCCGACTCAGCGAGCTCTACACCGCCGTCCTCCTCATCGGAACACGACCTCTTCCATTTCTACCCCGATAGTCTGGACTGATGGATCCGCCGGTGACCCGGTATCTACCCCGCGATGGTCACAATCCGGCCTACGGGGTGGCCGGAACCGGCCCCACCGACGTCGTGTGGTTCTTCGAGGTCCAGATGCGTCTGGACCTGTTGTGGACCGATCCGTACATGCACTCGCTCTTCGAACGCCTCGCCACCTGTTCGCGCGCCGTCTGTTTCCAGCGCCGCGGTTTCGGGCTCTCCGATCCCGTCGACCACGTGCCCACGATCGAACAGCAGGCCGAGGACGTCCTCGCCGTCATGGACGCCGAGCAGATCCGGCACGCCACCCTCATCGAGGATCGGCCCGATCGCCCAGGAAGCCGGCGTGGGAACCCTGGTGCTCTCGCACATGGTCCCGGGCAATCGGCCCGATTCCACCTGGGAAGGATGCGGCGCCGGATTCGCCGGGCGCCTCGTCATCGGCCACGACCTCGACGTGATCGGCGTCGGAGCCCCGGCCTGACCCCGTGCGTCGGAGACGCAGCGTGAGCCCGTTCTATTCGCCCGTGTAGAACGCACTCGTCCGCTCGGCGGCTGCGCGTGCCTGTTCGGGGTCCTCGCCCGCGGCGATGTCGGCCTCGCACCAGCCTTCGCTGCTGTCGCGGACGAACTGCAGACCTTCCTCGGACATCGACCAGGTCTCGAATTCCTTCGGGTCCACCGTTTCTCCCGATTCGATGTGCAGTCCGAGTCCGAGAAGCGCCTGGTCCCAGCCGATACCGACTGCGCCCGGACCGTACTGCTCCCAGTGCTCGTCGGGGTGGGCGATGTGCGTCAGTTCCAGGCGCGCCCGGTCTCCCGGTTCGGGCAGGACCGACACCTCGATCCAGCTCACGTGACCAGCGAATTCCCAGGTGGCCCTGAACGTCCGGGGCGGTTCGCAGGTGAGGACCTCACCGCCGGCGTTGCCCTGGAGCTGGTACCGGCCACCGACCTCGAGGTCGCCCTCGACGGGCAGGAACCAGCGGGGGATGCGCTGCGGGTCGGTGCACGCCTCCCACAGGTCCTCGGCGCTCGTGCGGTAGCTGCGCGAGATCGTGACAACCTTGGCCTCGTGGCCCTCGACGGTGCGACGACCGACCGTGCGGCGACTCGTCTCGTTGCTCGTGATCACGTTCTTCATGAGGATTTCCTTCTCTCGTCGGAAGCAGGGAGCGCGGGCGGGACGGCGTCGCGGCTCCGCCGCTCACGCTTGCCGCGCGCGATCTCGGTCTCCAGGGCGTCCAGCGCCGCGAATACCGGCGTATGCAGACCCGCGAGCCAGTCCTCGAGTTCGACGAGGACCTCGGGATCGAGTTCGTAGTAGCGGCGGGTGCCGTCCTTGTGGACGGCGGCGAACCGCTGGTCGCGCAGGATCTTGAGATGTTGCGAGACCGCCGGCTGGGAGATCGAGAACTCCCGGCCGATCGCCGCGACGATTTCACCGGCCACCTGCGGACCGCCCGCGAGCAGTTCGAGAATGCGGCGGCGAACCGGATCTGCGAGGACCTCGAACCCGTGCATGAACCAACTATATAAGTTCCTACTTATATTCACCAGAAGGACGGTTCCGCTACCTAGACTTCGACATATGACGACAACGACGCGCGTCTCCGAGGAAAAGGTCGACCGAGCGGTCATCGACGAACGGGCCCCCTCGGTCGCCCGCCTGTTACTCGATCGAGTGGCCGCCACACCCGACGCCGAGGCCTTCCGCTACCCCGACGGGAAGGACGGCTGGACGTCGGTCACCTGGGAACAGACCGGGGATCGGGTACGACTGCTCGCGGCCGGCTTGATCTCCCTGGGTATCGAGGCCGAGGACCGCGTGGCCCTCGCGTCGTCCACCCGCTACGAATGGGTGCTCGGCGACCTCGCCGTCATGTGCGCGGGCGCCGCGACCACCACCGTCTACCCCACCACCCACGCCGACGACGTCGCGTTCATCGTCGCCGACTCCGGCAGCCGGATCGTCATCGCCGAGGACGCCGGGCAGGTCGAGAAGCTCGTGAGCCACCGCAGCGATCTGCCCGAGGTGGCGAAGGTCGTGGTCGTCGAGGGCACCGGCGACGGTGATTGGGTCATCAATTTCGATGAGCTCGCCGACCTGGGCCGTGGCCTGCTCGCCGAGGACTCCGGAGCGGTGCTCAACCGCATCCACAGCATCAGGGCCGAGCACCTGGCCACCCTCATCTACACCTCGGGTCCCACCGGCAAGCCGAAGGGCGTGCGCCTGCCGCACTCGGCGTGGACCTACGAGGCCGCCGCCATCGACGCGCTGCACATGCTCAGCTCCGACGACCTGCAGTATCTGTGGCTGCCGCTGTCGCACGTCTTCGGCAAGGTGCTGCTCACCCTCCCTCTGCAGATCGGCTTCCCCACCGCGGTGGACGGACGTGTCGACAAGATCGTCGAGAACCTCGCGGTGGTCCGCCCGACCTTCATGGGTGCGGCCCCGCGCATCTTCGAGAAGGCCCACGCGCGCGTCGAGGGAATGATGGAGGAGGAAGGCGGCGCCAAGAAGAAGATCTTCGACTGGGCCGTAGGCGTGGGCCGGAAGGTGTCGAAGGCGAAGCAGGCCGGCAGGTCGCCCGGACTGCTGGACAAACTGCAGCACGGCCTCGCCGACAAGCTGGTCTTCTCCACCATCCGCGAACGCTTCGGCGGTCACCTGCGGTTCTTCATCTCCGGTTCGGCGGCGCTCAACCCCGAGGTCGGCGAATGGTTCGACGCCGTCGGCATCCCCGTCCTCGAGGGTTACGGACTCACCGAGACCTCTGCCGCGACGTTCGTCAACCGTCCCTACGCCAACCGCATCGGCACGGTCGGCTGGCCCGTCCCGGGCACGGAGGTCCGCATCGCGGAGGACGGCGAGGTGCTCGTCCGCGGCCCCGGTGTGATGACCGGCTACCACAACCGGCCCGACGCGACCGCCGAGTCGCTCTCCGACGACGGATGGTTCCACACCGGCGACATCGGCAGCCTCGACGACGAGGGCTACCTGCGCATCACCGACCGCAAGAAGGACATGTTCAAGACGTCGCAGGGCAAGTACGTCGCCCCGTCGTCGCTGGCAGCGACCTTCAAAGGCATGTGCCCGTACGCGTCGGAGATCGTCGTCTACGGCGAGGGCAAGCCCTACTGCGTGGCGCTGGTGGCGCTCGATCCGGAATCCGTCGGCGAGTGGGCGAACAAGAACGGTGTGAGCGGATCGTTCGAGGACATCGCACGGCACGACAAGACCCACGATCTGATCTCCGGATACATCGACGAGCTGAACCTGCAGCTCAACCGGTGGGAGCAGATCAAGAAGTTCACGATCATCGAGCGTGAACTGTCGGTCGAATCGGGTGATCTGACGCCGAGCATGAAGCTGCGCAGGAAGGTCGTCGTCGACAACTTCGCCGACAGGCTGGCAGGCCTCTACGAAAGGTGACGGCCTATCCTGGGTCTCATGATGAGTAGTGCACGACCGAATTTCCTGCAGCGGATCGGCTACATGTTCGGTCGCGCGCTACCGCCCGAGATGCGGGAGTGGGTACGCGACGACGTCCTGGGCCCCGGCGGAACACGCCGCTACCTGCTGCGATGGAACCTGCCGATCATCCCGCTGCTCCTGCTGTTCCTGCTGATCCCGGGGCCGGTGTGGATCCCGATCGCGATGATGCTGTTGCTGCTGCTGCCATGGGTCTACTTCTCGGTGGCGTTGATGCCCATCTGGCAGCGGCACCGCCTCCAGCAGCACGGTCTCGATCCGGAACTGCTCAGCGCGAAGGCACGCGCCCGCGCCGCCCGCGAACGAGAGGACTACGAACGCCGTTTCGGTCGCGCGTCCTGACCGGACCTCCCACGGTGCGGGGCAGCGTGTCCGCTTATCCTCGCACCATGAGTGACACCCCTGCCTTCACAGCCACAGCAGACCTCGCCGACGAGATCGGCCCGGACATCCGCAGCTGCGACACGCAGTTCATCCAGTTCGGCGGCCGCACCGAGTTCGTCGGCCCCATCACCACCATCCGCTGCTTCCAGGACAACCTGCTCGTCAAGCAGACCCTCTCCGAGCCGGGCAACGGCGGCGTGCTCGTCGTCGACGGCGGTGGCAGCATCCACACCGCGCTCGTCGGTGACATCATCGCCGGTCGCGGTGTCGACAACGGCTGGGCCGGGGGCATCGTCAACGGCGCGGTCCGCGACTCCGCCATCCTGCGCACACTCGACATCGGCATCAAGGCCCTCGGCACCAACCCGCGCAAGAGCACCCAGACCGGCTCCGGCGAGAAGAACGTGCCCGTCGAGATCGGCGGCGTGACGTTCAACCCGGGCGAGATCGTCTACAGCGACTCCGACGGCGTCGTCGTCCGCGCCGAGAACTGATCAGCCGAGCGCGCGGGTCGACCCGCTATTCGTGCGCGACCCGCGCGCTCGCCCCGGCGATCTCCACCACGTCGCCCACCTTCAGCTGACGGCCGCGACGCACCTCCACGTCACCGTTGACCGACACCAGGCCGTCGGCGATCACTTCCTTGGCCTCCGCACCCGACTCGATGAGGCTTGCGAGCTTGAGGAACTGACCGAGCCGGATCGACTCGTCACGGATCGGTACATCGAATGCGTCGGACATGGCACCCATTGTCCCCGACACTGGATCCATGGCCCGCCCCAGCATCATCTGGTTCCGTCGTGATCTCCGACTGAACGATCTGCCCACCCTGCTCTCGGCGACCGAGGCCGCCGACGACGTCCTCGCCCTGTTCGTCCTCGACGACGCACTGCTCCGCCCGTCCGGGGCCCGCCGGCGCGACTTCCTCATGGGATGCCTGCGAGCCCTCGACCGGGATCTCGGCGGGCGCCTGCTCGTCGTCGAGGGAGACCCGGTGACCCTGGTGCCGCAGGTCGCCGCCGAGTTCGATGCGACCGCGGTCCACATCAGCTCGGATCACGGGCCCTACGGCACGCGACGTGACCGGGCGGTCGCCGAAGCGCTCGGCGACGTCCCGCTGGTGGCCACCGGCTCGCCGTATGCCGTCACGCCGGGCCGCGTGACGAAACCCGACGGCACTGTATACAAGGTGTTCTCGGCCTTCCGCCGCGCCTGGAACGACCACGGATGGCACACACCCGCGGCGACCGGACCGGACACCGCCGACTGGGTCGACCCGAGCGGCTGCTCCGCACGCGTGCCGATTCCCGAGGCGGGCTACGAACCCGCACCTCCCCCCGGAGAGGCGGCCGCGCTGGTGCGGTGGCGCGAATTCCTCGACGACGGTCTCGAGCGGTACGCCACCGACCGCGACCGGCCGGCCTTCGACGGCACGAGCGGCCTGTCGCCCTATCTGAAATTCGGCTGTATCCATCCGCGGACCCTGCTGCACGACATGAGGAACCGGTCCGACGACGGGGCCGTCACCTTCCGCAGCGAACTGGCGTGGCGCGACTTCTACGCCGACGTCCTGTTCCAGCGGCCCGAGACCGCCCGGACCAACTACAACAGCGACTTCGACGCCATCACCTACGATTCCGGACCCGACGCCGACGCCCTGTTCGCGGCATGGTGCGAGGGCCGGACGGGATTCCCGATCGTGGACGCCGGGATGCGGCAGCTTCTCGCCGAGGGCGTCATGCACAATCGGGTGCGGATGATCGTCGCGTCGTTCCTGACGAAGGATCTGCACCTGCCGTGGTGGCGCGGGGCACGACATTTCATGAAGCATCTGGTGGACGGCGATCTGGCGTCCAACCAACACAATTGGCAGTGGACGGCAGGTAGCGGCACCGACGCCGCTCCCTACTTCCGGGTGTTCAATCCGACCCGGCAGGGCGAGAAGTTCGATCCGAGGGGTGAATACGTGCGCAGGTGGGTACCCGAACTGCGGAGCATCGACGGCGCTCGTGTGCACAGCCTGCCCGACGGCCCTCCGGACGGATATCCGGAACCGGTCGTCGATCACGCACACGAACGTCGCGTCGCTCTGGACAGATACGAGCGGATTCGCTCACCCCGATGAAAAAGACGGCGAAACGACCCATCCGGTCGTGGCGGTGCTCCGAACAACTTCCGGACGGACAACGTGTTCGCCGTACACCCAACGAAAGGACACCGCAGTGCGCGCTCTCGTCGAAGCAGCTTTCATGGCCATCCACAACCCGCTCGTCGACGCATACACCTTCCTGATCAGCGTCCTTCCTGCTTGAGTGGATACGGCGCCGGAGTCCGCTCCGGCGCCGTGACCACTGGGCGCCCCGGCGCCGTCACCACCGGGTGAGCACTCTGCGAACGGGAGGTAGGGCATGGGCATCGAATTCTCGAGCGCCGTCGACGCACCGCGTGACGAAGTGTTCGACTGGCACTCCCGTCCCGGCGCCATCCTCCGTCTGATCCCGCCCTGGCAACCGATGAGCGTCGTCGCCGAGGCCGACTCCCTCGAATCCGGCACGGCCGTCCTCGGTCTCCCCGGCGGACTACGCTGGATCTCCCGGCACAGACCCGAGGATTACGATCCACCAGCGCGTTTCGTCGACGAACTCTCCCACGACGGTCTGTTGTCGCGCCCCGCCACCGTCATCGGCTCCTGGCGCCACGAACACCGCTTCGACGTCGTCGACGAATTCCGCACCCGCGTCACCGATCGCGTCGACACGCCGGTACCGGGCCGTTTCCTCACCCAGACCTTCCGTTACCGGCATCGCCAGCTCGCCGACGATCTCGCGAGCCACCGCTGGTCGCACGCGCAGGGCATCCGGCCCGGGACGGTCGCGGTGACGGGATCGAGCGGACTCGTGGGTACCGCCCTGACGGCATTTCTGTCCACGGGTGGCTACCAGGTCGTCCGCCTGGTGCGCCGGAAACCGCAGCGCCCCGACGAACGACGCTGGGACCCGCAGGATCCGGCGCCCGACCTGCTCGAAGGCGTCGACGCCGTCGTCCACCTCGCGGGCGCGTCGATCGCGGGACGGTTCACCGACTCCCACAAGGCCGCGATCCGCGACAGCCGCATCGAACCGACACGCCGACTCGCCGAACTCGCCGCGACGACACCCAACGGTCCTGCGACCTTCGTCTCCGCGTCCGCGATCGGCTTCTACGGTTACGACCGAGGAGACACACCGCTCGACGAGAAAGCGTCACGTGGAACGGGTTTCCTCGCCGACGTCGTCGCCGACTGGGAGGCCGCGGCACATCCCGCGGAGAAGAAGGGCATGCGGGTCGTGCACGTGCGCACCGGCATCGTCCAGACACCTCGCGGCGGAACGCTCCAGTTGATGCGGCCGCTGTTCGCGAGTGGTCTCGGAGGCCGGCTCGGCGACGGTCGGCAGTGGTTCTCCTGGATCGACATCGACGACCTCCTCGAGGTCTATCACCGCGCCCTCACCGACCCGGGCCTGGCCGGGCCGGTGAACGCCGTTGCACCGCAACCGGTGCGCAACGAGGAGTACACCCGAGTACTGGCGTCGGTGCTGCACCGTCCCGCACTGCTGCCCGTCCCCGGTTTCGGCCCACGGTTGCTGCTCGGCGACGAGGGTGCACGCGAGGTCGCCCAGGCCGATCAGTTCGTCGTCCCGAAGGCGCTGATCGACGTCGGGCACCGGTTCCGGCGTCCCGATCTCGAAGCGTCGCTGCGCCATCAACTCGGCCACATCCTGGAGGAGCCGTGAGCGGAAAGCGAGTCCTGGTCACCGGAGCGACCGGTTACATCGGTGGCCGGCTCGCTCCACGCCTGCTCGAGGCGGGGTACCGGGTACGGGTGCTCGCGCGCAGCCCCGACAAACTGCGCGACGTGCCGTGGGCCGACGACGTCGAGATCGTCCGCGGCGACCTCGACGACGCCGAATCGCTGCACGAGGCGTGTCGCGACATCGACGTCGTGTACTACCTGGTGCATTCGATGGGCGGCCGCGACGAGTTCGTCGACGCGGAGAAGCGGGCCGCACAGAACGTCGCCGACGCGGCACGCGACACCGGAGTCTCCCGCATCGTGTACCTCGGTGGGCTGCACCCGGAGTCGGGTGATCTCTCACCGCACCTGTATTCGCGCGCCCAGGTCGGACGCATCCTGACGGATTCCGGTGTGCCGACGCTCGTGCTGCAGGCCGGGGTCGTGATCGGTTCGGGTTCGGCGTCGTTCGAGATGATCCGGCACCTGAGCAACCGGCTCCCCGTCATGACCACTCCGCGCTGGGTGAACAACCGGATCCAGCCCATCGCGGTGCGCGACGTCCTGCACTATCTGGTCGCCGCCGCCGATGCACCCCTCCCCCGCAGCGGCACCTACGACATCGGTGGGCCCGACGTCCTGCGGTACGGCGAGATGATGCAGCAGTACTCGGAGGTCGCCGGTCTGACGAAACGCCGGATCCTCGTCCTTCCCGTCCTCACCCCGAAGCTCGCCGGTCTGTGGATCGGCCTGGTCACGCCGATCCCTCCGCCTCTCGGACGTGCGCTCCTCGAATCGCTGTCGACCGACGCGGTGATGCGCAACCACGACATCGATTCGATCATCCCCCCACCGGAATCCGGTCTCACCGGTTATCGCGACGCCGTCCGGCTCGCCCTCGGCCGTATCGATCGGGGAGAGGTCGAGACGACGTGGACGAACGCGTCCCCGGTCGGTGCGCCCGCCGATCCGCTTCCCTCCGATCCGGACTGGGCGGGCGAGGTCGTCTTCACCGACGAACGGTCGCTCGAGTCGGATTCGTCCCAGGAGAAGGTATTCGCCGTCGTCGAGAGCATCGGCGGCGAGAACGGGTGGTACTCCTTCCCGTTGGCGTGGACCATCCGCGGCTGGCTCGACCGGTTCGTCGGCGGCGTCGGACTCCACCGGGGTCGCCGTGACCCGAAGACCCTGCACACCGGCGACGCCCTGGACTTCTGGCGCGTCGAACGGATCGAACGCCCGACGCTGCTCCGCCTGCGCGCGGAGATGCGGGCACCCGGCGGGGCATGGCTCGAATGGCGGGGCGAACCTCGGGAGTCGGGTCGGTCGCGCGTGCACCAGCGGGCGATCTTCTTCCCGCGCGGCGTCGCCGGACGTCTCTACTGGTACGCGCTGGTTCCCTTCCACGGCATCATCTTCCGCGGGATGCTTGAGAACATCGCGGGCACCGCCGGCCGCTAGAGCGATCCGCTACATCTTTCGCCATCCGCTGCGGCAATTCGGAAGTTGTCAACCTGTCTGAGACAGATGGGTGATGTTGATTCCGGTCGGTCGAGGTAGGGGTGGTGCCAGCGGCCGGCGCTGGAACCGCTGCGGGTGCCGGGCATGGATCCGGTCGAGTCGGTCCTGCCGACGGCGGTGTTCCTCGACGGCGGTGCCGAGGAACACCGACGCGGGGGTGTGCCGACCCAACCCACTGTGGCGGTGTTCGAGGGCGTACCGGGTCATGAATTCCTCGGTCCACCGCCGGGCATGGTCGATGCTGTCGAACCGTTGCGGACACGACAGGTCGTACTTGATGGTCTTGAACAACGACTCGGAAAACGGATTGTCGTCACTGACCCGCGGCCGCGAGTACGAGGGCAGCACCTGCTGCTCGTCGAGCGCATCGAGCAGTGCGCCCGAGCGCATCGAGGCCCCGTTGTCGGCGTGCAGCACCGTCGGTGCCCCGAACGCGGTGAACGCTTCGGTGAACATTTCCACCGCCGCGGCGGCGGTCTCGGCGTACTCGATGCGCCAGGCCACCGGGAACCGCGAATACACATCGATCACCAGATACAGCAGATACCGGTCCTGGGTGCGTGGCCCCTTGAGCGCAGTGATGTCCCACGACCACAATGTGCCCACCGCCGGAGCCGGAACGACCGGTTTGCGGCGGCTGATCCCCGATCCCGGGCCGCCGCTGCGGCTGCGGCGTCGGTCCCCGACCAGGTTCTGCGAGTGCGCCACTCGATAGAAACTCGACTGGGAACACTCCACCAGCCCCTCATCGAAGGACCGCCAATACAGTTGGCACACAGACAGATGGGTGTTCCCCTCGGCGAGGATCACCTCGACGATGGTGTCCTTCTCGGCCGGTGACAACGCGGCCGGTTGGTGCCGGTCCCGCTGCCGGATCGGATCGGACACCGGCCGATAGTGCCGATACCCGCGCACCTCCCGGTAGTAGCGGGCCCGGGGGATCCCCAGCAATGCGCAGCCACGCACGATCGGCACGCCGGCGGCGGCCAACGCGGTGACGGTGTCGGTCAGGACAGTCCTCGGCGTTCGAGCCATTGCGCGTACTCGCGGGCACTCATCAACGACGGCGGGATCTGCGGGTCCTCGTCGGTCGAACTCTTGGTGATCCCTTGCAAGAGCTCGAATGCTTTTCCCAGGATTTCCACGGCGGCGTCGCCCTGGGTGACCTTCTCGCGGAGGCGTTCGTTCTCTTTGCGGAGTTTGGCCAGCTCCGCACGGTCTCGACTGTCCACTCGGTCCCTCGACTTGTCTGCTGCGGTCACCATCGACGCTTCCAAGTCTCCCGAATCCCGGGCGTGGATCCAACGTGTGATGGTGGCGTAGTCGAGGTTGGTCTCGCGCAGTAGACGGGTCTTGGCACCGACTTCGATGCATTGGTCCCACTGTCGCAGGAACTCGATCTTGTAGGCGATGGAGAACGCGCGTTTGCCGGTGCGGGTCCGCCCAACAGGGATGTCGATCATGGGTGTGTTCCGATCCCCGCGCTGATTGCCAGGTGTCTCACGAACATCCTGACAACCAGCGAATTGCTGTAGCAGATGGCGAATTCGCGAGCGGATCTACCGAGACGACGAATCGGGGGTGGTGTGCGGATCTTCCTCTGGATCCGCACACCACCCCGATCGTCCCGAGAGTTACACGGTGCAGAGCGGTTTGATGTCCTGCAGTCCCTCGGTGGTGGGCGAGGTGAGCATCAGGCACGAGTTGTACCCGCTCGCCTCGACGACGTTCCGGATCTCGCGCCACGCGTCGTCGCTCACGACGGGCGAACGCGACAGTACGAATCCGGAGATGCGCGTCGGGTCACCGACGAATGCCCACGAGTAATCGTCCGCGAGATACGTGACGATGTAGTTGCTCGGTCCGTCGAGCGAATCCTGGAACGGCACCCCCGGGAACGACACGTGCAGTGCAGCAGTGTCGTTCACACGAGCGTTCCCGATGATCCCGCGACGATCACCGGTGAACGTGGTGCACGAGTTCTCCACGCGCACGTTGCGTTCGTCGAGCAGCGTGTAGAACGCCGTCGTGTCGCGAGCGCAGTCGATGTTGTAGGGAGCCGGATTGGCGGCGAGCTGATACCACTGCCCCACATATCGGTTCACGTCGAGCTCGGGAACCGGGGTGAGCGGGGCTGCGGCGGCGGGCGTGGCGAACAGGAGCGCGCCTGCGGCGGCGATGAACGCCGCCGCAAGCCCCCGAACGCCGTGTCGGGACCTACGCATGTCTTCTACCTTTCCGTCGTCCGGTATCGGTTACTGCTGGGGCATGAGAACGCCGTCGATCAGGTACACGGTGGCGTTCTCGGTCTCGATGCCACCGCAGATGACGTTGGCGTCGTTGACGGTCCACATCTCACCCTCGCCGGCGACCTCGACGGTGCCGCCCTGGACGGTGGTCTGCGTGCCGGCGATGTCGGCGGTGGTCAGCTCACCGGGAACCACGTGGTAGGTGAGGATGTCGGTGAGCAGAGCCGAATCCGTCTGCAGCGTCTGGACGGTCTCCGGCGGCAGGGCGGCGAACGCGTCGTCGACCGGTGCGAAGACGGTGAACTCGCCACCGTTGAGTGTCTCGACCAGGTTGACGTCGGGGTTGAGCTGGCCGGATACGGCCTGCGTGAGAGTGGTCAGGATCGGCACGTTTCCGGCGGCCTCGGCGACAGGCTGGTTCGCGAGTTCCTCGACGGACGACGGGCCGGTCGGGTTCGCGGCGACATAGTCGGCACAACCCGGGCCGACGGGGCCGGCAGCGGGAGCAGCGGTTCCCGTTGCAGCAGTGGTGGTTTCCTCGACGATGGTCTCCTCGACGGTTTCCTCCATCGTGGTCTCGTCCGTGTCGCTCCCCGAATCGTCGGAGCATGCCGCGACACCCAGCAGGGACATCGCACCGATTCCGACGGCGGCCAGGCTCTTGCGCGCAGTGATGTTCATGATCGTGGTTCCCTTCGTATGCCGTGGCCGGAAAGCAGCCACGTCGACCAGGTGTGTCACTGAGCATTCGATCCCCGGGGCGGTGCGGATGGGTCGGATCGAAAGAATTTTTTTCGGATCGGTATCCGGTGTTCGACCCATCCGGATCGCGGTCGGCTCCGAATGCAGGTCATGGACAACGTCGAGGATCTCCGACCGGCTCACGTACTCGTGTTGCCCGGTGGGCGTCCGGTCGGCACCACACCGCCACGTCCGTGGCATCCGTCGCAGCTGCGCATGCGTCTGTTCACCGATGCACTGCGCCTGAGGCTGAGCAAGTACGACATCGCGGTCGACCTCGTCGACTACCGGTACTGCGGGTGGAACGACGATCACATGAGCCCGGTCCGCGACGGTCTGCGGGCGATCGAGTCGGTGACCCGGCGTCGTGGGGACGTCCGGTTCGGTCTGGTCGGGCACGCGATGGGTGCGCGGGCGATCGCGCATCTCGCGGCCCAGCACGGAGTCGAGTCGCTCGTCGCCCTGGCTCCGTGGTGGCCGGCCGACGACGCCGACCTGATCCCTGCGGGCCGGCACCTGCTGGTCGCGCACGGTACGGAGGACACCAGGACCGATCCACGGATGGCGCAGAGCCAGACGATGGCGGCGGGAGACCGGGGCGTGAACACGCGCTGGCGGCCCCTGCCCGGAGCCGGACATTTCCTCCTCACCGACCCGCGCTGGTGGGCCGACACCACGGCCGATTTCCTCACGTGCACACTGGCGGGGAAACCGACCACGTGCCCCGGAGACGACCATGCATCCTGACCTTCCCCGCGCAGTCGCGATGATCGGCGACGACGTCGAGTTCCGGGGTGGCCGGGAAGCGGTCGCGCCGGCGATCTACCGGACCTTCGTCCGCCACGCGCAGGGCTCGGCCGAGTGCCCCTCGCTCGAGTACCGCGGCTTCAGCTGGGTCATGGACGTCGACGAGACGACGCCCTCGTCCTGGTGGCTGCGCACGCTGATGCGGTTCGAGCCGTGGGACCACTTCGTCGCGAGTGATTCCGACACCTTCCGCGGCCGGGTCGAGGACCAGCTCGTGGCCGACGGGGTGCGGGTTGCGGGCGGGCGGATCACGGCGCTGCTGAACATCCGGCGTCTCGGTCTCGGATCGGATCCGCTGAACCTGTTCTGGTGCCACGATCCGAGTGGTTCCCTGGCCTGTGTGGTCGCGGAGATCCATTCGCGCCGGAACGGACGGCACTGCTACACGCTGCGCTCGGACGAGATCGACATCATCACCCGGGCGGGCGACATGTTCGCGGTTTCGGTCGCCCTGCGGCGGCCCGGCGTCCCGGTGTTCACCGCGACCGTCAGCGGCGAACGGCTGCCCGTCGATCTCACGACGGTTCTCCGTGCTCGGATGTGGATGGGGTGACGCTCGTGGGCGACACGGTTGCCTTGAGTGGAGGGAATGTCCCGGCTAGGCTTTCCCCCGATGAGCGGACTGAGCCGATGACCGGCGTCGGAGGCCATACCGATACCCTCGGCGAACTGCTCGGGCGGGTGGCCCGGCAAGACCCTACGGCGTTCGCCGAACTGTACGACGCGACGCGTTCCCGAGTCTTCGGCATGGTGCTGCGGGTCCTGCGGGATCCCGGTTACAGCGAGGAGACCACCCAGGAGGTCTACCTCCAGGTATGGAGGTCGGCCGACAAGTACGACCCGCGTCAGGGTTCCGCTCTGTCGTGGATCATCACGCTCGCCCATCGGCGTGCCGTCGACCGGGTCCGCAGCGAACAGTCCGGAGCCGACCGCGAGTCGCAGTACGGTTCGACGAACGTCGACGCGGCCTTCGACTCGGTGAGCGAGGAGGTAGCGCAGCGCGACGATCGCCGCCGGGTGAACGAGTGTCTGGGTTCGCTCACCGAACTGCAGCGACGCTCGGTCGAGCTCGCCTACTACAGAGGCTTTACGTATACCGAAGTGGCAGAAGAACTTTCGTCCCCGTTGCCGACGGTCAAGTCGCGCATCCGGGACGGCCTGAAACGACTGAAGAATTGTCTGGGGGTGACTGTGGATGGCTGACGAGGCGAACGATTCCTCGCACGATCTGCTCGACATGGCACCCGTCTTCGCATTGGATGCCGTCACGCCCGACGAACGTCGAGAGCTTGCCGAGCGACTCGCGGAAGCAGACCCGGAGGCGGCCGAACGGTTCGGCGTCGAGGTCCGCGAGGTCCGCGAGACCCTCGCAGCGATGTCGGCCGGTACCGCGACCGAGCCGCCGCCCGAACTCCGGGTGCGACTTCTCGATCTGGTCCACGCCGAACTCACCGCGAAGACGCCCGCCGAGAAGACGCACACGGAACGACCCGGTGACCCGGAGGCGACCGAGGCACCTCGGGCGGAGGACGATCCCCCTCCCCCGCCCGTCTCCCTCGACGAGCGCCGCCAGGCCCGACGGCGGAACTTCCTGCTCGCCGCGGCAGCGGCCGTGATCGTCGCGATCGGCGGCGTCGTGGTGGCCGGTCAATGGCAGAACACGTCCGAGCCGGGCACGAGCGAGCGGGTCTTCGCCGCCGAGGACGTACGGACCTCGTCGGGCGAGCTCGACGGTGGCGGCACCGCGACCGTGGTGTTCTCCAAGGAGGAGGACGCCGGCGTGCTGGTGATGAACAACGTCGCCCCGCCGGCCGAGGGCAGCGTCTACCAGATGTGGCTGGGCGGGCCCGCGGGAATGGAGCCCGCAGGCACGATGACACCCGACGACGTCGCGCCGTCGACGACCGCGGTGCTCGAGGACATCTCGGGTGCCACCGCGCTCGCCTTCAGCGTGGAACCGACGGGCGGGTCGACCCAGCCGACCGCGCTCTTCGCTCAGCTGCCGCTCGACTGACATGTTCGCGGCAGCGAGCACGTCATCGGCGGGTGCCGATGACGACGGTCGCGTCGGCCTCCTCGAAACCCCGCGTGTCGGCGTCGAGTCCGGCACGGGTCATGAGGTCGCGCACGACGGGTGCCTGCGACGCGGCCGACTCGACGAGCAGCGACCCACCGTCGGTGAGCCACCGACCCGCGTCGGCGACGAGCCGACGGTGGACGTCCAGTCCGTCGGGTCCGCCGTCCAGTGCATGTCGCGGCTCGCTGCAGCGCGCCTCCCGCGGCATCGACGCGATCGCCCCCGACGGCACGTAGGGCGCGTTGGCGACGAGCACGTCGACGCGACCGCGCAGCGTGCCCGGCAGGGCGTCGAACAGATCGCCGACGAACACCCGGTGGGGCGGCAGGTTCAGGCGGGCACACGCGGTGGCGACGGGATCGATGTCGGCCGCGTAGACCTCGCAGGCCTCGACGGCGGTGGCGAGCGTGGCACCGACGGCACCGCACCCGCAGCACATGTCGACGATCACGGCGCCGGGCCGCGCGAGTTCGATCGCGCAGTCCACCAGGTACTCGGTGCGGCGACGGGAGACGAACACCCCCTCTCGCACCGCGATGCGCCTGCCGTGGAAGAAGACCTGTCCCAGTACGTGTTCGAGGGGTTCTCCGCCGGCCCGCCGCGCGATGAGCCGCTCCAGATCCGAGGGTGTGGGAGCGGCTTCGACGAGCAGCTGCGCCTCCTCCTCGGCAAACACGCACCCGGCCGCTCGCAGTGCGGAGACAACGTCGGCGTGGGTCCGGTGGGCGGAGACCATGCGGAACCCTACCGCGCGCTCATCCGGCGAATCTCTCCGTTTCCCGGGGCGGGGGCCGGCTCACACCCCGTGAAGGGGTGGAATCTCCCGATCATGGGTATTCCGCGGGCTGTCACGAGGAGCGCTGTGGGAACGAACGATCTCGAGCAGGAGCCTGCGCAGGGTCGCCGGGTCCGAGACCGCGACCGGAGAGTCGCCACCGGTCGCGTCGTCGCGCTCGAGTTCGATCACACGCCGGTAGGCGTCCACGCCCCCGGGTGGGTCGACATATCCGTTCACGCCAGGAGGAATCTTGAGCACTGCTACCGCGCCCCCACGTAGAACCGGCCGATGGCGGTGGCTGCTACCCGCCCTGTTGCTCATCGCGTGGCTCGTGGCCGCCGGTGGCGGCGGCCCGTTCGCAGGCAAGCTCAGCGAGGTCGCCTCCAACGACGCGAGCACCTTCCTCCCGGCATCGGCCGAATCCACCCGCGCGGACGAGCTGTACGCGCAGTTCAACGAGAGCGAGTTCATCCCCGCGATCGTCGTCGCCGAACGCGACGGTGGGATCACCGACGAGGACCTCGCCTTCCTCGCCACCGAATCGGCCGGACCGCCGCCGATCCCGTCCGAGGACGGCGCAGCGGCGCAGATGATCGTGCCGCTCGACGCCTCCGGGGAGGTCCAGGAGGCCGTCGAGGAACTCCGGACGGCCCTCGAAGGCGCACCGGACGGCCTGACCGTCTACGTCACCGGCCCCGCCGGGCAGGCCGCCGACCTGTCGTCGGCCTTCGGCGGCATCGACGGACTGCTCCTGCTCGTCGCGGGCGGTGTCGTCCTCGTCATCCTCGTGGTGGTCTACCGCAGCCCGATCCTGCCGTTCGTCGTCATCATCTCGGCGCTGTTCGCACTCGCCCTCGCGAGCCTGCTGATCTATGTGCTCGCCGACGCCGGAGCGATCGCGCTCAACGGCCAGAGCCAGGGCATCATGTTCATCCTCGTGTTCGGCGCCGCCACCGACTACGCGCTGCTGCTGGTCTCCCGGTACCGCGAGGAACTGCGACTGCAGCAGGACAAGTACGCCGCGATGCGCAGCGCGCTCCGCGGCTCGATCGAGCCGATCGCGGCGTCGGCCGGCACCGTCATCCTCGGTGTGCTGTGCCTACTGCTGTCGGACCTGAACTCCAACCGCGGTCTCGGCCCGGTGGCCGCCATCGGCATCGCGACGTCGTTCCTCGCGTCGCTCACCTTCCTGCCCGCAGTGCTCGTGCTGCTCGGCCGCGTCGCGTTCTGGCCCACCCGCCCGGTCTACGACCCGAACGCCGACGCCGACGACATGCAGAAGTCCCACAAGGTGTGGGGCCGGGTGGCCGACTTCGTCGGGTCGAAGCCGCGTCCCATCTGGATCGTGTGCAGCCTCGTGCTCGTCGCCTTCGCCCTGCTGGCACCGCAGTTCAAGGCGAGCGGTGTCGCGTCCTCGGATCTGTTCCTCCTGCAAACCGATTCGAAGTCCGGCCAGGAGGTGCTCGGTGAGCACTTCGACGCCGGCACCGGTTCGCCCAGCATCGTCGTCGCCCGCGAAGGCGCGCTCGAGGGTGTCGTCGGCGCCACCGAGGGCGTCGAGGGCGTGACGACCGTCCAGCCCGTCCCCGGCCCCGACGGCGCGCCGCGCGTGGTCGACGGACTGGTCGCGGTGCAGGCGACGCTCTCGGATCCCGCCGACTCCCTCGCCGCCGAGGAGACCGTCGAACGCATCCGCGAGGCGGTGCACGCCGTGCCCGGGTCCGAGGCACTCGTCGGCGGACCCACGGCCGTCGACCTCGACACGAAGGACACCGCGACCCGCGACCGCACCGTCATCATCCCGGTTGTGACGCTCGTGGTGCTGCTGGTGCTCATCGCGTTGCTGCGGGCGGTCGTCGCACCGATCCTGCTGATGCTCACCGTGATCGTCTCGTTCGCGGCGACCCTCGGTATCTCGTCGCTCGTGTTCAACCACCTGTTCGGTTTCCCGGGCGCCGACCCGGTGGTGCCTCTGTTCGGGTTCGTCTTCCTCGTGGCGCTGGGTATCGACTACAACATCTTCCTCATGACCCGCGTCCGCGAGGAGACGAAGAAGGTCGGCACCCGTGCGGGCACCCTGCGGGCGCTGACCGTCACCGGTGGTGTCATCACGTCCGCCGGCGTGGTGCTCGCGGCCACGTTCTCGGCGCTGGCGGTGATCCCACTGCTGTTCCTGGCTCAGCTGGCGTTCATCGTCGCCTTCGGTGTCCTGCTCGACGCGCTGCTCGTGCGGTCGCTGGTGGTGCCGGCCCTGACGATCGACATCGGCAAGAAGATCTGGTGGCCGAGCAAGCTGGCGCGGGCCGAACCGTCCGAGCCGGACGCCACCGAGGACGTCGCGACCGCGGGAGCGCCGCGCTCATGAGCGCGCTGAGCGCGCAGTGCTACTGACAGGCGCATGAGCGGATGAGAGCGGCCGCGGGACCGGGCATGTGATCCGGTCCCGCGGCCGTTCGTCCCACGGCTGCCGCGTTTGCCCGTTACCGTTCTATCCCATGTCTGCGGATTCCGCCGCTCCTGTCGAGCGCCCGCGTCCGGTGGAGGACGCCCGACCGCCCTCCCGGCCGTCGCTGAACGACCGTGTCGGTGGACGTCTGTCCGCCGTACCGCACATCTTCGGCCTGATCCTGGGCATCTACGCGGTCGTGGTCGCATTGTGGTCGATCTCCCCGACCCTGCGTTACTGGATCCACGCCCCGCGCGAATATCTCGACGAGTACTACTTCGACGCCCCCGACACGAGCCTGTCGTTCGCGCTCGTCCTCGGCCTGCTCGCCGGTGCGATCGCCGGCCGAAAACGCATCGCGTGGTGGATCCTGACGATCTACCTCGGCGGATTCTCCATCACCAATCTCGTGATGAGTATCGTCGAGCGCGACCCGAACCACCTCGTCGCGTTGGTCGTCCATCTGCTGATCGTCGCGCTCCTGCTGCTGTCCTATCCCGAGTTCTACACGCGCGTGCGGCGCGGAAACGCCTGGGCCGCACTCGGTGTGCTCGTGGGTGGTCTGGTCGTCGCGACGCTCATCGGCTGGGGCCTGGTGGAACTGTTCCCTGGCACCCTGCCCGCTACCGACCGGTTCCTGTGGGCGCTCAACCGCGTCACCGCGCTGACGTTCATCGACAACGACCAGTTCGGTGGCCGCCCGAACGGGCTGGTCAACACGATCCTCGGCCTCCTCGGCGCCCTCGCCGTGCTCGCGGCGGTCGTGGTGCTGTTCCGTTCACAGCGAGCGAGCAACGCGCTCACCGGCAGTGACGAATCGGCCATCCGCGGTCTGCTCGCCCAGAGCGACGATTCGCTCGGCTACTTCGCGACCCGCCGCGATAAGGCCGTGGTGTTCGCCCCCAGCGGCAAGGCCGCGGTGACCTACCGCGTCGAACTCGGCGTGTGCCTCGCGAGCGGTGATCCGATCGGCAACCCCGAAGCGTGGCCGCACGCCATCGACGAATGGCTCGACCTCGCCCGCGCCTATGGGTGGACACCCGCGGTGATGGGGGCGAGCGAGGACGGTGCGACGGCCTACCACCGTGCGGGTCTGAACGCGCTGCAGCTCGGCGACGAGGCCGTCCTGCTCACCCGCGACTTCAGTCTCGCCGGACGCGACATGCGACCGGTGCGGCAGGCCGTCAACCGCGCCCGCAAACACGGTGTGACCGCGCGGATCATGCGTCACCGCGAACTGTCACCCATCGAGCTGTCGGCGGCGATCCAGCGCGCCGAGGCCTGGCGCGACACCGAAAACGAGCGCGGTTTCTCGATGGCCCTCGGCCGGCTCGGCGACCCGCTCGACGGCGACTGCCTGCTCGTCGAAGCGGTCGCGGACGGCAAGGTCGTCGCGATGCTCTCGCTCGTGCCCTGGGGATCGGACGGCGTGTCACTCGACCTCATGCGCCGCGACCCGCAGGCCCCCAACGGCGTCGTCGAACTCATGGTCTCCGAGCTCGCCTCACGCGGTGCCGAATTCGACGTCGAGCGGATCTCGTTGAACTTCGCGGTCTTCCGGTCGGTCTTCGAGGAGGGCGCGCGGATCGGTGCCGGCCCGATCCTGCGGTTGTGGCGGTCGATCCTGCTGTTCTTCTCACGGTGGTGGCAGCTCGAGGCGTTGTACCGGTCCAACGTCAAGTACCACCCCGAATGGGTGCCCCGCTTCCTGTGTTTCCGCGACAACCGGCTCATCCCGCGCGTCGCGCTCGCGTCGGCGATCGCCGAGGGCTTCCTCACCCTCCCCACCTTCGGTCGTCGGAACACCCAGCAGCACACGGGAACACACTCGGCGTTCCCCGAGGACCAGGTGGCCGCGGCAGAACTGCACGACGACGGCAGCGCACCCGACGTCGAGCTTGCCGACGGCACGCCCGCCGTCTCGCACGGACGTCGCCGCCCCGAACAGGTCCAGGTGCGGATGAACACCCTGCAGCGGATCGTCGAGCACGGTGTCGATCCCTATCCGGTCGCGCATCCCCCGACCCACACGGCCGCCGAGGCCCGGGCCGCGAAGTCCGGCACCCCGGTGACCGTGGCGGGACGCCTGCTGCGCATCCGCAACTTCGGCGGTGTGCTGTTCGCGGTGCTGCGCGACTGGTCGGGCGACATCCAGATCCTCATCGACCGGCAACGGGTTGCCGGACAACGCTTCCTGTTCGACCTCGGTGACCTCGTCGAGGTGTCGGGCGAGGTGGGACGCAGCCGCACCGGCGAGATCTCGGTGCTCGCCGACTCGTGGCGCATCGACGGCAAGTGCCTGCATCCGCTGCCCGACAAGTACCACGGCCTCGTCGACCCGGAAGCCCGCGTGCGGCAACGCTATCTGCATCTCGCGATCGACCGCGGGGCACGCGACCACCTCGCGGCACGCAGCGCGGTGGTGCGGTCGCTACGCGACGAACTGCAGGCGCGCGGCTATCTCGAGGTGGAGACCCCCATCCTGCAGTCGGTGCACGGCGGCGCGAACGCCGCACCGTTCATCACGCACATCAACGCCTACGACGCCGATCTGTACCTGCGGATCGCCCCCGAGCTGTATCTGAAGCGGTTGTGCGTCGCGGGCATGGCGAAGGTCTTCGAGATCGGCCGGGTGTTCCGCAACGAGGGTGCGGATTTCAAGCACAACCCGGAGTTCACGATCCTCGAGGCATACGAGGCGCACAGCGACTACGAGAAGATGCGGGTGGTCGCACGCGAGTTGATCCAGGCAGCGGCCCGCGCGGCACACGGACGCGAGATCATCCTGCGGCCCGGACCCGACGGTATCCCGGTCGAGATCGACATCTCCGGCGAGTGGCCCGTCAAGACCTTCCACGACGCGATCTCCGAGGCGCTCGGGACATTCGTCGATGCGCAGACCCCCGTCGACGTCCTGCGACGCCTGTGCGACGAACACGAGATCCCCTACAACCCGGCCTGGGACGCCGGAGCCACCGCGCAGGAGATGTACGAGCACCTCGTCGAATCGAAGACGGAGTTCCCCACCTTCTACACCGACTTCCCGACCTCGGTGTCGCCGTTGACCCGGCCGCACCCCCGCAAGCCGGGTGTCGCGGCGAAGTGGGACCTGGTGGCCTGGGGTGTCGAGCTGGGGACCGCCTACAGCGAGCTCACCGATCCGCTCGACCAGCGTGCTCGCCTCACGGAGCAGTCGCTGCTCGCCGCGGGCGGTGACGAGGAGGCGATGGAACTCGACGAGGAGTTCCTCGAAGCACTCGAATACGCGATGCCTCCCACCGGCGGCCTCGGTATGGGTGTCGACCGGATCGTGATGCTCGTACTCGGAGGGAGCATCCGCGAGTCGCTGGCGTTCCCGTTCACGAAGCCGCGGCGCTCCTGACGGGTGGTTTCACGTGAAACCGCTCCACCTGGCATCGTGAGGTCGTGCAGCTACTCCTGATCCGTCACGCCGAGCCGAACAACGCCCGCGCCGAGACCGGGGGCGCCGACCCGCCGCTCACGGAGGCCGGTCGTCTCCAGGCGTCGCGGTTGCCGGACGCGCTGTCCCCCTACAACATCCCCCGCCTGTTCTCGAGCCCGCAGTTGCGGGCCCTGCAGACGGCCGAGCCGGTCGCGGAACGACGCGGGCTCGACGTGGAGAAGATGGAGGACATCGCCGAGTACGACTACGGCCACGACCACTACTTCACGATCGACGCCGCGAAGGACGTCGCACCGGCCGCCTACAAGCGCATCCTGGCAGGTCACCTGCCCGATTTCGTGGACGGGGACGCCTTCCGCACGCGGGTGCTGCGAGGGATCGACCAGGTGGTGGACACGTGCGACCACGCCGAGACCGTGGCGCTGTTCGCCCACGGTGGGGTCGTGAACATCGTGCTGCAGCACCTGCTCGAGCTGCCCCGGCCGCTGATGTTCCCCATCGAGTACGCGTCGGTGACGCGCATCCTCGTCTCACGCAGCGGCGCGCGCCGCGTCGCGTCGATCAACGAGACCGGGCACGTACGCGACACCCTGCGCGTCTGAGCGCCCCGGGAGTCGGCCGCGGGTGAGCCCCCAGCGCCCACCCGCGAGTCGTGGGTTCAGCGCCGTGCGCTCGCGAGGAGGTCGCGGGCGGCGGTGCTGCCGTCGAGCAACCGCGACGTGCGGCGCACGATCTTCCAGCTGCCGTCGATCCGGGCGAGTTCGAAACGATTGGCGCTCACCCGCCACACCCGGAACGAATCCGAATCGGCGTTGCGGCGCAGCAGCAGGGAGTGGCAGGTCGCGACGGCGGTGTCGCCGCCGACCCGGATGTGCACCGGGTCGAGCAGATGACCGCAGCCCTCCTCGATGTAGTCCTGGTGCGGTCGGGTGCGCACCATCTTCATGATGGCGTCGCGACCCTCCATCAGGCGGATGTCGACGTCGTAGACGGCGTCCTCGGCCCACAGTTCCCCCACCGCCTCGGCGTCACCGGCGTCGACGGCCGGGCCGTAGGCCGTGAGGACCTCGTGGATCGCAGCCTTGTCCTCGAGGAGCTGTACGCGTTCGAGGAGGGAGGCCAGCAGGGCGGAGTCGGTCATCTCGATCCTTCCGGGCGGGGGCGTCGCCACCCGTTCTACCGGGGTCCGGAGTCCTGCCTCCCGGGTCGTCCCGGTGACCGGAAGCAATCGACTGTGCAGCCCCTGACCAGGGCATGACACGGACGCCGACATGATCTTCCCGTGCAGGATTGATACGGTCACCGCCGGAGGTGCACCGGATGGATGCGGACAGGATCGACGAACTCGTACAGGGCGGGATACGGACACAGGACGAACTCGAGGCCGTCCTGGGCATTCCGCACCCGGCGATCGTCGACAAGGCGCGACCACACCTGACGCCGCTCATCAGGCATTTCCTGTCGCTGGCGCGGTTCTTCACGATCGCCACCGCCGACGCCGTCGGCAACTGCGACTGCTCGCCGCGCGGCGACATCGAGTCGGCGGTGCTCGTCCTCGACGACCACACGATCGCGCTGCCCGACCGGCCCGGCAATCGCCGCGCCGACTCGTACCGGAACATCCTCGAGAACCCTCACGTCGGGCTGCTGTTCTTCGTCCCCGGCGACGAGGAGGTGCTGCGGATCAACGGCCGCGCCACGCTGTCGACCGACCCCGACCTGCTCGGGAAGCTGTCGCTGCAGAACAAGCCGGCGCAGCTTGCTGTGATCGTGCAGATCGACGAGGTCTTCCTGCACTGCGCGCGGGCGTTGCTCCGCGCCAAGTTGTGGGATCCGTCGACCTATCCCGACCGTGCGGCGGTCCCCTCGATGCGCGACATGCACGCCGAACTCCACTCGATCGAGATCCCGGCCGACGCCGAGCCGGGCAAACGCGAGCTCTACCGCGAGTTCCTGTACTGACCGGACCACACGCGGCGAGTGCGTCACGATGGTGGGGTGACCTCTCGGATCGCCCAGATACGCCGCTGGCGCGCCGGCGCTGCACTACGCAGCCGCCTGCGCGACCTGACCGGCGCCCTCGTCGTCGTCACCGGTGGTGGTAGCGGGATCGGCCGGGCCTCGGCGATCGCCTTCGCCGCCGAAGGTGCCATCGTCGTCGTGGCAGACAAGGATCTCGACAGCGCCCGCGAGACGGTGGCGCTCGTGAACGTCCCGGCTCCCGGTGCCGGAGGTTCCGAGGCCGTCTTCGGCGGCGCCGCTCACGCCTACGAACTCGACGTCTCCGACGAACAGCAGGTCCGGAAGTTCGCGCAGACCGTTCGCGAGCGGCACGGCGTCGCCGACGTGCTCGTCAACAACGCGGGCATCGGTGTCATCGGTGCCTTCGCCGACACTCCGCAGAGCGTCTTCCAGAACGTGATGGACGTGAACTTCTGGGGAGTGGTCTACGGCTGCCGCGCCTTCACGGAGCAGATGATCGAGGCCGGCACGGGCGGGCAGATCGTCAACGTCTCGTCGGCCGCGGCGTACATGCCGCAACGCAACCTCGCCGCCTACACGACGAGCAAGGCCGGGGTGTTCATGCTGTCGGAGTGCCTGCGCGCCGAACTGCTCGAACACGGGATCGGCGTGACCGTCGTGTGTCCCGACCTGGTGGACACCAACCTCACCCGGGCGACGGAGTACGTCGCGCCGAACAAGGAACTACGAGCAGCACGACGCACCCGCACCCTCGCGATGTACCGGCGCCTGCACATCGCGCCGGAGAAGGTGGCCAAGGCGATCGTCGGGGCGGTCCGTCACAACAAGCCTGTGGTGACGGTCGCCCCGGGCGCGAAGGTCCGCAAGTGGCTGATGCGCTTCGCGCCCCGTGTCATGCGTGTGGGCGCACGATTCGACATCGATTGATGGTCAGGCCTTCGAGGCGATCCAGTCGTGCAGCCACCGCGTGGCCGTCGTTCCGCGACCGTCGACCACGTAGTTCGAGTAGTCCTGGTGGATCTGCGACTCGTAGAAGGTTCGGATCTTCTGCTCGCGCAGCTCGTTCGCCTCGGGCGTGAGCTGTAGCTGCAGCATCGGGATGCCCCCGGCGGTCATGATGTCGTCGTAGAGCGCCGTCGCCTCGTCGCGGTAGTTCTCGAGTTGCTCGAACGGGCTGCCCGCCGAGATCGCGAGGAAGCCGGCCAGTCGCGTGACGAAGTCCTCCGGCGGCGTCGAGCAGTAGAGGTCGCCCACCGCGCAGATGGTGCGCACGTTGGGCGTTACGAATCCGAAGCCTCCCGCGCGGGCACCTCCCGCACCGGTGCCGGCGACGGGCGGACCGACGAACGGGTCGAGTTCGGAGCGGCGCGGATCGGACAGCAGACCCACCGCGACGAGGCGGTGCGGACCGATCACTCCCAGCCCGGTGCCGATCTCGGCGGCGAGATCGCCTGCGGCATCGGCACCCTGGCTGTAGCCGACGAGGGCGAAGTTCGTGAGGGGGCACCGCTCGGCGGTGGCCGCGATGATGCCGCGCGCGTTGTCGACGGCGCGATTGCGGGAGGCCGCGTACACGTCGCCCTCCCACGGAAAGGCCGTGGCGGGATACGCGACGTAGTCGACGCGGGCCCCGGCGGGAAGATTGGACGTGACCTGGGCGAGCATGCCGTTCCCACGGCCGGGGTCGGGGGTGTTCGAGGTCTCCCATGTTCCAGGCACAGCGACCACGTTCAGGGTCGGACATCCGGGCGGATTGGCTTTCGCCGCAGGCATTGCGGCGAATACTGCTGCACATGCCGCCACTGCGGCCACCGTTGCCGCCCACACTCTTCTCATAGCCATGTCCCCGCCCCGCTACTGTCCTGGTGCCGCGTCCCTCCCCGGCAGTATCGAGTAGAAGGATGACATATTCGTGAACCGGATGTGATGTATCCGAGTCCGGAACGTTGTCGGGAAACGACGGGGCCGGCGGATCAGCCGCGGACGACGGTCACCTGTCCCCCACCGATGTTCGTCACGAAGACGTTGCCCGTCCCGTAGTCGACCGCCGTTCCCGGAACCGGCCGCTCGACGACGCTCCCTTCGGCGGTCGAGGCGGGGTCCGCGACGACGATGTCGGGCCCGAAAAGGTTTGTCACATAAATGTTTCCGCTGAACGGATCGGTGACCACCGCGCCCGGCGGAGGCGGTGGCGGGGCCGGGAGCTCCGCCGGCGCGACGGCACGGTCGACGACCGTGACACCGCCCGTACCGACATTCGTGACGAAGACGCCGTCGGTTCCCGCGTCGAGGATCAGCTCCGGCATCCCGGGGAGCGGAGCCTGTGCAGGCCCCGCAACGGGCTCGGGCGTGACCTCCGTCCGGTGCACCGTGACCGCACCGGTACCGACATTGGTGACGGCGACGTTGCCGAGCCCGCCGTCGACCCGCATCTCCACGAGCGCGGTGGACACCTCGGTGCGTCCCGGGACACGCCCCTCGGGATGCGTGACGGTCACGGCGCCGGGACCCACGTTGGTGATGCATGCGTTGCCGACGCCGCCCTGGAGTCCGAGCAGGCGCGGACCGTCGAATCCGAAAACCGGTGGGACGGGCTCGGCGCCGTCGATCGTCACGAGCCCGCCACCGTTGCGGATGCACGCGTCCGCAGGGTCCGCGGTCGCGGCCGGAGCCGCCGCGACGGCAGCCACGACGGCACCCGCACCCATCACGACCGTCGCCAGTGCCCGTCTCGTAGCCGTCATGCGCAGAACCATAACGGGTGCGACGCCCGGCGACACGGAAATATCACAAGCGCAGCGCGTCCGGTGGTCCCTGTTGAGCGGATTTCTGTGGATCCACCCCCGGAAAGCAGGGGCAGCTCCACCGAAACCCGAGGAACGATGACCAAGCACCCCGCATGTAAGGGTAGGCATGCTTTACTTCCGCACGTGATGAACTCAGTGCGCCATTGGCCGGACCGTTTCGGCGATCACGCCGTCGCCGCCTTCCGCATCGCCGTCGGTTTCCTGTTCCTCTGCCACGGCACCACGAGCCTGTGGGCGTGGCCGGCGGAACCCTACGGCGGAACCACCGCACAACTCGGCGCATGGCCCGGCTGGTGGGGTGCGATCATCCAGGTCGTGTGCGGCACCGCCCTGATCGTCGGTCTCGGTACCCGGCTCGCGGCCTTCCTCGGCTCCGGATCGATGGCGTACGCCTACTTCTGGGGTCACCAGGCCGACGGCGCACTGCCCATCCAGAACGACGGTGAATCCGCCGCGCTGTTCTGCTGGGCGATGTTCGTCCTGATCTTCCTCGGCTCCGGATCGTGGGCCGTGGATCGCCTCCTCGCGCGGCGGCGCGAGGAGGCCACACCCGAACCGGCGCCGGCCACCGCAACCGACACCGATCCCGCGTCGCTCGTCGACGCCTGACCCCACCCACGAACGCCGCTCCCCGAACGCCACTGGGCCGCACACCTTCCGGTGTGCGGCCCAGTGGTCGTACCTCGTTCAGCGCTGCGGCATCGTGGTGGTCGCGATCGGCGCCGGCAACGCCGTCTCACCCTCGAGGAAGCGGTCCACCGCAGCGGCGCACGCGCGACCCTCGGCGATCGCCCAGACGATGAGCGACTGTCCGCGACCCATGTCGCCGGCGACGAAGACACCGTCGACGTTGGTGGACCACTCCGACGAACGGGCGACGTTGCCACGCTGGTCGAAGTCGACCCCGAGATCGGTGAGCAGACCCGGCTTCTCGGCACCGGTGAAGCCCATCGCGAGCAGCACCAGATCGGCCTCGAGTTCGAAGTCGCTTCCTTCGACCTTCTCGAAGCGACCGTCGACCATCTGTACCTCGTGCGCCTTCAGCGCGGTGACCTTGCCGTCCTTGCCGATGAATTCCTCGGTGTTGACGGAGAAGACGCGCTCGCCGCCCTCCTCGTGCGCCGACGAGACGCGGTACATGAGGGGGTAGGTCGGCCACGGGGTGGACTCGGCGCGCTGCTCCGGCGGCCGCGGCATGATCTCGAACTGGTGGACGCTCTCCGCACCCTGACGGTGCGAGGTGCCCAGGCAGTCGGCGCCGGTGTCACCACCGCCGATGATGACGACCTTCTTACCCTCGGCCGTGATGGTAGGGGCCGGCAGATCGCCGAGCTGCACGCGGTTGGCGATCGGCAGGAACTCCATCGCCTGGTGGATGCCGTCGAGCTCGCGTCCGGGGATCTGCAGGTCGCGGGCGACGGTCGCGCCGCCGGCGAGCACCACGGCGTCGAACTGCTCGCGCAGCTCATCGGCGGTGATGTCGACACCCACGTTCACGCCCGGCTTGAAGACGGTGCCCTCGGCCTCCATCTGCGCGAGACGGCGGTCGATGAAGCGCTTCTCCATCTTGAACTCGGGGATGCCGTAACGGAGAAGACCACCGATGCGGTCGGCCCGCTCGAACACCGTCACCGAGTGACCGGCACGCGTGAGCTGCTGTGCCGCAGCGAGACCGGCAGGCCCGGAGCCGACTACCGCGACCTTGCGGCCGGTGAGCTTCGACGGCGGAACCGGCTTGACGCGGCCGTCGTCGAAGGCCTTCTCGACCAGCTCGACCTCGACCTGCTTGATGGTCACCGGGTCCTGGTTGATGCCGAGCACGCACGACGCCTCACAGGGCGCCGGGCAGAGCCGGCCGGTGAACTCGGGGAAGTTGTTCGTGGCGTGGAGACGCTCGATCCCGTCCTCCCACTTACCCTTGTAGGCGAGGTCGTTCCACTCGGGGATGAGATTCCCGAGCGGGCAACCGTTGTGGCAAAAGGGGATACCGCAGTCCATGCAACGGCTTGCCTGGGTCCGGAGGGTGTCGAGCGGGAACGGCTCGTAGACCTCCTTCCAGTCGAGGAGTCGCAGCGGGACAGGCCGGCGGACCGGCGTCTCGCGGGAACCGTGCTTGAGGAAACCGGTGGGATCAGCCACGAGCAGCCTCCATGATCGCCTCGTCCACGTTCGCACCACGGATGGTGGCGTCCTTGATAGCCATGAGTACCTTCTTGTAATCGCGAGGCATGACCTTCGCGAAGTGGCTGACCTGTTGTGACCAGTCGGCCAGGATGCGGGCTGCGACCTCGGAGCCCGTTTCGTCACGATGCCGTTCGACGGCGCCCTTGAGCCACGCGAAGTCCTCGCCCTCGAGATCCTCGAGGTCGACCAGCTCGGTGTTCAGGTTGTTCTCGAAGTCCTTGTCCGGGTTGTACACGAACGCGACGCCACCGGACATGCCCGCACCGAAGTTGCGGCCGGTCTTGCCGAGGATGACGACCTTGCCACCCGTCATGTACTCGCAGCCGTGGTCGCCGACGCCTTCGACGACGGCCGTGGCTCCGGAGTTGCGGACCGCGAAGCGCTCACCCGCGATGCCACGGATGAGGACCTCACCCGAGGTGGCACCGAACAGGATGACGTTGCCGGCGATGATGTTGTCCTCGGGCACGAAACCCTCGGCCGCATTGTGCGGCGGGCGCACGATGATGCGACCACCCGACAGGCCCTTGCCGACGAAGTCGTTCGCGTCGCCGTTGAGCCGCATCGTGATGCCGCGCGGGACGAACGCACCGAAGCTGTTGCCGGCCGAACCTGCGAAGGTGATGTCGATCGTGTTGTCCGGCAACCCTTCCGCACCGTACTTCTTGGTGAGCTCGTGGCCGAGCATCGTGCCGACGGTGCGGTTGACGTTGGTGATCGGAGTGTCGAACGAGACCGACGTACCCGACTCGAGAGCGGGCTGCGCTTTCGCGATCAGCTCGTTGTCGAGTGCCTTGTCGAGAGCGTGGTACTGCTCCTTGGTGCAGTGCATGTCCTGCTCCCCGAAGATCGGGGAGGTGACCTTCTCGAGCAGCGGCGACAGGTCGAGCTTCGACGCGCGGTAGTGCTCGACGGCCTTGCGGGTGTCGAGGACGTCCACCTGGCCGATGGCCTCGTCGAGACTGCGGAAACCGAGTTCGGCGAGGTACTCGCGCACCTCTTCGGCGATGTACAGCATGAAGTTCTCGACGAACTCCGGCTTGCCGGTGAACCGCTTGCGCAGCACCGGGTTCTGCGTCGCGACACCCACGGGGCAGGTGTCGAGGTGGCACACACGCATCATGATGCAGCCCGAGACCACGAGCGGCGCGGTCGCGAAACCGTACTCCTCGGCGCCGAGGAGAGCGGCGACCACGACGTCGCGGCCGGTCTTCATCTGGCCGTCGACCTGCACGACGATGCGGTCGCGCAGACCGTTGAGCATCAGCGTCTGCTGGGTCTCGGCGAGACCGATCTCCCAGGGAGCACCCGCGTGCTTGAGGGAGGTCAGCGGCGACGCGCCGGTACCACCGTCGTGACCCGAGATGAGCACGACGTCGGCGTGTGCCTTCGACACACCCGCGGCGACCGTGCCGACACCGAGCTCGGAGACCAGCTTCACGTGGATGCGGGCCTTCGGGTTGGCGTTCTTCAGGTCGTGGATCAGCTGCGCGAGATCCTCGATCGAGTAGATGTCGTGGTGCGGCGGCGGCGAGATCAGGCCGACGCCGGGCGTCGAACCACGGACCTCGGCGACCCACGGGTACACCTTGTGCGGCGGCAGCTGGCCGCCCTCACCGGGCTTAGCGCCCTGCGCCATCTTGATCTGGATGTCGGTGCAGTTGCTCAGGTAGTGCGCGGTCACACCGAAGCGACCCGAGGCGACCTGCTTGATCGCCGAGCGCCGCCAGTCGCCGTTCTCGTCCGGGGTGAAACGGCTCGGATGCTCGCCGCCCTCACCGGAGTTCGAGCGGCCACCGAGACGGTTCATCGCGATCGCGAGGGTCTCGTGCGCCTCGGCCGAGATGGAGCCGTAGCTCATCGCACCGGTCGAGAAGCGCTTGACGATCTCGCTCGCCGGCTCGACCTCGTCGAGCGGCACCGGCGGGGGCACGCCCTTCTTGAACTCGAACAGACCGCGCAGCGACGCGAGTCGCTCCGACTGGTCGTCGACGAGCTTCGTGTACTCCTTGAAGATCGAGTACTGGCCGGTGCGGGTCGCGTGCTGGAGCTTGAACACCGTGTCCGGGTTGAACAGGTGGTACTCGCCCTCACGACGCCACTGGTACTCGCCACCCACCTCGAGCTCGCGGTGCGCGCGCTCGGACTGGCGGTCGAGGAAGGCCGTGCGGTGACGGGCCGCGACGTCCGCGGCGATCTCGTCGAGACCGACACCGCCGAGCTGCGACTGCAGACCGGTGAAGTACTCGTCGACGAGTTCCTGCGACAGGCCGATGACCTGGAACAACTGCGCACCGGTGTAGGAGGCGAGCGTGGAGATGCCCATCTTGGACATCACCTTGAGCACGCCCTTAGAGGCCGCCTTGATGTAGTTGGCGATGGCCTTGTCGAGGGTCATGCCCTCGGGCAGGTCGCCGTTCTGCAACAGCTCGTCGATGCTCTCGAACGCCATGTACGGGTTGACCACGGCCGCACCGAAACCGCACAGGGCGGCGATGTGGTGGACCTCGCGGGCGTCGCCGGCCTCGACGAGCAGACCGACCTTGGTGCGGGTCTTCTCGCGGACGAGGTGGTGGTGCACCGCGGAGGTGAGCAGCAGCGACGGGATCGGCGCCAGCTTCTCGTCGGACTCGCGGTCGGACAGCACGATCAGGCGTGCGCCCTTCTCGATGGCCTGCGAGACCTGCTCGCGGATCGAGGCGAGGGCGCGACGCAGACCCTCACCGCCCTCCGCGACCGGGTACAGGCCGCGGATGATGACGCTGTTGAAGCCGGGGAACTGCTTCTCGTCGTTGACGTGGATGAGCTTCTGCAGGTCGTCGTTGTCGATGACCGGCGCACCGATGAGAATCTGCCGGCACGACGCCTCGGTCGGGTTCAGCAGGTCGCCCTCGGGGCCGAGCATGCCGCCCATGCTGGTGACGATCTCCTCGCGGATCGCGTCGAGCGGCGGGTTGGTGACCTGGGCGAACAGCTGCGAGAAGAAGTCGAACAGCTGACGCGGACGCGACGACAGCACGGCGATCGGCGTGTCGGTGCCCATCGAGCCGAGCGCCTCGGCTCCGGAGGCCGCCATCGGCTTGACGAGGAGGGCGACCTCTTCGCGGGTGTAGCCGAATACCTGCTGCCGCAGCACGACACGCTCGTGCGACATGTAGGTGTACTTGCTCTCGGGCAGATCCTCGAGACGGGTGACGCCGCCTGCGACCCACTCCTCGTAGGGATGCTCGGCGGCGAGCTCGCGCTTGATCTCCTCGTCCTCGACGATGCGGCCCTTGGCCGTGTCGACGAGGAACATGCGGCCCGGCTGCAGGCGACGCTTGCTGACGATCTTCTCGGTGGGGATGTCGAGCACACCCACCTCGGAGGCCATGACGACGAGGCCGTCGTCGGTGACCCAGGCACGTGAGGGGCGCAGGCCGTTGCGGTCGAGCACGGCGCCGATGACGGTGCCGTCGGTGAAGCACACCGAGGCCGGTCCGTCCCACGGCTCCATGAGGGCCGCGTGGTACTCGTAGAACGCGCGACGGGCCGGATCCATCGAGTCGTGGCGCTCCCACGCCTCGGGGATCATCATGAGCACGGCGTGCGGCAGGCTGCGACCACCGAGGTGCAGCAGTTCGAGCACCTCGTCGAAACGCGCGGTGTCGGACGCACCCGGCGTGCAGACCGGGAAGATCTTCTCGAGCTTGTCGCGACCGCCGAAGACCTCGGTGTCGATGAGTGCCTCACGGGCGCGCATCCAGTTGGCATTGCCCGTGACGGTGTTGATCTCGCCGTTGTGCGCCACGCGGCGGAAGGGATGCGCGAGCGGCCACGACGGGAACGTGTTGGTGGAGAACCGCGAGTGCACGAGACCGAGGGCCGAGACGACGCGCTCGTCCTGCAGGTCGCGGTAGAAGCCCTTCATCTGGGGCGTGGTGAGCATGCCCTTGTAGACGAAGGTCGACGCCGACAGGCTCGGGAAGTAGACGGTCTCGCTGCCGGGACCGTCCTCGCCCGCGCCGTGGTGGCCGAGCTCGTGCTCGGTGCGCTTGCGCACGACGTACGCGCGGCGCTCGAGTTCGAGGCCGGTGAGCGCGCGGGCGCCGGAGGCGATGAAGATCTGCCGGAAGGTGGGCATGGCGTCCTTGGCCATGGAACCCAGCTCGGACTCGTCGATCGGCACCTCGCGCCAGCCGAGGACCTCGAGGCCCTCTTCGGCGACGATGCGGTCGACCTCGGCGGCCGCGGCGTCGGCCTTGGCGGTGTCCTTGGGCAGGAACGCGATACCGGTCGCGTATGCGCCTTCGGCGGGAAGATCGAAGTCGACGACCTCACGGAAGTAGGCGTCGGGGACCTGGATCAGGATGCCGGCGCCGTCGCCGGTGTTCTGTTCCGCTCCCGCTGCACCGCGGTGTTCGAGATTCACCAGGGCGGTGATCGCCTTCTCCACGATGTCGCGACTGCGACGACCATGCATGTCGACGACGAACGCGACGCCACAGGAGTCGTGCTCGTTCGCCGGGTGGTAGAGCCCTCGAGGCCCGGGGAGATGAGTCATACCTAGCCTTCGTTGATGCGATAGCACCGACGACCAGCAGCGCTGATGGCCATCTACTGCCGTAGACGGGTATCGGCCGGGTGCCCGATACCTTCGACATCGCCAGTATCCGCTCATCCGCGACGGTGCGGGTGCCTTTTCGGCAGCGCGAGCGTGGACCCGGCGACCGGTGGGACGTCGTGGTCCCACCGTCTTCGAAACGAACGATATGCCAGGTGGCGGGGGGTAATGCAAGCAAGCCTGCCCTATTCTTCCGCCCACCTGCGGAAACGCAGCCGTAACGCACCGGAATCGCGGGCGTCACCCTGCCGTGGAAAGCAGCATTCGCACCATTCGGGACACGCCGTCGCGCGGGTCCGGCCCGTCGTCCTGCGAGGTGCAGCGATGCAGGATCAGTCCGTCCAGGTAGTCGATGAGAACCCGCGCGGCGGTGGCGGAATCGTCGACGCCGAGGCCCGCGAGCACGGTCCCGATCCATCCGCGCAGTTCGCTGCGGCGGGGTTCGACCCCGGCACGCAGTTCGGGCGTCGCCATCGCCTCGACGAACATCGCGAAGCGTGCGCGGGTCCGCACGAGGTCGTCCCCCGTCACGAACATCACATATCCGTGCGCCAGGTCTTCGAGCTCACGTGCGTCCCCCGGCAACGCGGCGCCGATCGCCTCGAGCTGGACCCGGTCCCGCTCGAGGAGCCTGTCGAGCACCCCTTCGACGAGAGCCTGGCGGGTGCGGAAGTAGTTCGACGTGGAGCCGGCCGGCACACCGGCGATGGCATCCACGCGGCGGTGGGTGAGGGCGCGCAATCCTTCGGTCCCCACGAGTTCGATTGCGGCGTCGAGGACGGTGGCGCGTTTGTCGGTCACGAGAGACATTCTACGAGGATCACTACAGGGGTAGTGACTGTCCACTACATACGTAGTACCGTCATGACATGACCGTGAAGCCAGGCAGTGCGGCGATCCTCGGCGGCGGAATCGGAGGGTTCACCGCCGCGAACACCCTCCTCCGCCACGGATGGCACATCGACGTGTTCGAACGATCTCCGGAGCCTCCGCGCACCGGCACCGCGCTCGGGATGTGGCCTCCTGCCCTGGCCGCACTCGAAGTTGCCGGCGTCGGCGGACGGGTGGAACAACTCGGCGTGCCACAGCGCTCCGCGACGCTCAGACGCTGGGACGGTGTGGTGCTCGCCCACGTCGGGGACCTTCGCCGGGCACCGGTCATGGTTTCCCGGCCCGCCCTCCTCGACATCCTGCTGTCCGGCCTCCCCGACCACATCGTGAAGTTCGACGCCCCCGCGCCACCGCTCACGGCCCTCGCCGGATACGACGTGATGATCGGCGCGGACGGAATCGGCAGTGCGGTACGTGACGAGGTGTTCGGTCCGGCCTACCGGCCCGTGCACACCGGGTACGGAGCGTGGCGCGGCTGGGTCGGCGGCTCCACCACGAACCATGGAGAAACCTGGGGTCCCGGCGCGCTCTTCGGAATCACCGACCGCGACGGCGACCTCACCAACTGGTTCGCCGCCGTCCGCACCACCGAAGGCACCGGCGGCACCCTCGACGACCTGTACGGCCGCTTCCACGACTGGCACCCCGGCGTACGCGACATCCTCGGCCGCCTCGACCCCGACGACGTCATGTACCACGACCTGTACGAATCCCCCCGTCTCCCGTCGTACGTCCGCGGCAACACCGCACTGATCGGCGACGCGGCGCATGCGATGGCACCGAATCTCGGCCGCGGCGCATGCGAAGCAATCGTCGACGCCACGACACTCGCGACGCTGTTGTCCGAGCATCCGGTACCGATCGCTCTGCAGCGCTATGACCGTGCCCGTCGACGCCGCACCCAGCTCCTCGTGCCCGCGTCACGGGCGGTCGCCAGGATCGCGACCGCGTCCCGGCTGACATCTCTCCGCGACTCCTCCATCACAGCATTCGGCCGCATCGCCTGAAACGTTCCGAAAATCACCCGGTCGAGGGAACCGATCGTCACGCTGCTGCGTCCAACCCTGATGGAACGTCTGCCGGACAGGAGTTGGTGAGCTGATGTCAGCGCTGAAGGTCGACCCGGACTCGTTGAAGAGCCTGGCCCATGCCCTGGAGGGAGAAGCCGAGACCATCTACGCGTTGGAACCGTCCGCGGCGCTCGAGTCGGTAGCGGGCGCGATGCCATCCTCAGCGGTTGGTGGTGTCGCCGGACGCGCGGGAGCACCACTCGACACCGCCTACCGCGCTATGGCCAACTGCCTGCGACGCATGGCCGAGGCCACCGAAGCGGCCGCACGGAACTACGAGGTGGCCGAGGAGGAATTCAGCCGCCAACTCGCGGCCGTCGGATCCGACTTCGAAGGAACGGCCCGTAGGTGTTGTCTCCTTCCGCGATCCGCTCGCTCGATCCGGCTGCGCTCACCACGGCTGCCGACGCGGTCGAGTCCGCAAACAACACATTCCGGGAGTCGACCCACCGCGTCGACCGGAATGTGGACTCCGCATTCGGTGGATGGGACGGTGAAGGCGGGGCGGCCGCCGCGGCACGTGCGTGGAGTGACCGGGTGGCCGGCCAAGGCATCAGCCGCGCTGTCGACGAGCAGGTCGACGCCCTCCGCGACGCTGCGAACACGCTCATTCCCGCCCGCGCCACCGTCGTCGGAATCGTCGACAACGCGGTTGCAGCCGGCTTCACCGTCCACGACGACGCGCGGGTCGAGGCACCCCGAACCCACACGGGCGACGCGCAGACCGACCTCGTCGTGCAAGCGGGTCTCGACGACACCGCCATGAACTTCGAGGTCCAACTGAAATCGGCGGTGCGCACATTCGACGAACTGGATCGAGACGCCGCCGTCCGACTCGAGCAGGTCAGCATCCGGCTCTCCACGTTCGGCGGTGAATTCCGTTCCCAGAACACACATTCCATCGATGCTCCGGACGGTGCTGCCGACGCTGCGCTCCTAGCATCCGGGGCTGCACGCGATACCGATCTCGAACGCATCGGACGCACCCTGTCGCTACCGTCGGGTGCGAGCATCGAGTACCTCGACGCCTTCTACAACAGCCTCGACGAGGACGAACTGGCGAACCTGCACGAGACGTACAAGACATGGGAAGCCGAAGGCAACCCCGACGCGGCGCGCTGGGCCGACGGTCTCGGCAACGGTCTGCTCATCCTGTCGAATCCCGAATACGGCGGGTCGTGGGAGTCGGTGCCGCAGGACATCCGAGACACCATTCGATACGGCTACGAACCCGACCCGAACGCCGAGCACCCCGGTGAACCACTGGACCGGCTGGATCGACTCGGCGCGATACTCGGCGAGGCCAACCCTCAGTATCGACCCGGAACCGAGATGGGCATCGAGATGAGCCGGGTCGCCGGATATATGGCGGGCATCCCCACCTACGCCGATCCCCACATCATTCCCACCCCCGACCCTTCCTATTACGACCACACGGCAAGCACATTCCTCGACATCGCCACCCGGAACACCGACACGTCGTATCACCTGCTCACCGGCACCGACGTCGACGGCAGCCCTGCGGACTTCAGTAGGGACGAGGTGCTCGTTCCGCTGCTCACCCGCGAATGGGCCGACGACGGAGCAACTCTGGCCGGCCTTACGGATTGGATCGCTGCCGACGCGTTGCCCGCCGACCCGGGTGACCCCGTCGCAGTAATCCGAGCCGAACGTGCGGGCGAGGCAGCATTCGGTTTGGCCGAGGTGTTGTCTGCGCCGGAATCGGAGTGGAACTCCGACAACAACTTCAACCGTTTCCTCCATATGCCGGGTGCCTTCCGGGAGGAAACCGACCTGACCATAGGTGAAGTCAATCCTGTTGCTGTCCGTTCCTTCGCGACCGCCCTGTCACCGTTCGTCGGCGACATGGTCGGTTCCGTCGACGACGCCACCGCCACCAGCGGCTTCGGTGAACTCGGCCCCGTCCCGGCGACGCGCGTATTCACCCTCATGAACACCGACCCTGCGGCAGGGGCCCTTCTCAACGGTGCAGCAATCGCGCAGGCCACCGATTTCGACCGCCGGTTCGCTCTCGAACAACTCGACGGTGTGAACAAGTACAGCTACGGAACGTATTCGGGCCGGTTGCAAAGCCTCGTCGAGGTCGGTTTGAGCAGCACCTACGAGAACGAGAAGCTGGTCGAGCAGGCGGCGATCGACAACCGGAACCAGTCCAGAGCAGACGCGTATGCCGTGGCCCAAACCCTCGTCACCGGTGCGGTGACGGCGTTGCCGGGTGGCGTGGTCACGGGTCCGCTCGTGTACTCGACAGGGGTTCTGCTGCAATCCGAAATCGTCGATGCTGAAGGGCGATACGTGGGGCATCCGTCGGGGGTCGAGGGGTTCGATTCCGAAATGTATCTGACGGAGACGGGTGCTGAGAATACTCGGAGATACAACATGATCGGCGCGTTGGTCGATTCTGGCACAGTCGATCCGGCGAACCTCCCATTGGCATGGCACGAGAACGGCGTCCTCAAAGATCGCAACAACATCGGGGACGCTGCCTTGGCGAATATCGGGGATAACACGCTGGTCGAGTCAGGGATAGAACGGCATGCTATCGACGGCTATCTCCGTAGTTCCTTCTTGGGTCAGGGCGACCTCCGGAACATTGTCTACGCAGATCAAAGAGACGGTGAGGACAGTTTCCGCGACATTGTCGTGAACGATGTCGTTCCGCACGGAGGCGAACGCTGGAACTACGGTGCGTGATTTCGTGGCTGTATCTTCGTCGTCATCTTCACGAATACACGTTATCGAAAGGTCCGCAATGAATTATCCGCCGAGGCTATTCGTAGCGGTAATGAGTGCTCTTGCAATCGCTGCAACGGCATGTACAACCAACGAGATCACACCGGTCGAGACCAGCCGGCCTCCCGCCACGCCGACGATCTATCAGCCACCCGGACAGGTCCGAAACTCCACCTTCGTGTGGTCCGCAGAACCGGGAATCGACCTTGCGGATCAACGCAGCATCCTCACCCGAGCCGCGTACGAATCCATGATCATCGCCCACTACGGCGGACTCGATACCACCTATCCCGGGTTCGCCGGAGCACTCGTCCCTTCCTACGCACGCAAAGTCCCAACTGCGCTGGAAACGTCCCTCGTCGGAACATTTCGGGCGCACATCCTCCAGGTGCTCGATACGGCGGCTGGGGTCAAAGCAACCGTGTGCACCCAATGGTCGAAGGTGGGCATCAGGGTCCGAGACGGCGACTATCGCATCAACCAATTTTCCGGGCAGGAGGAATTTGTCGAGTTCACCCGTGACACCGAGGAACATCGGCTCGAAGGGCAACTCCACAGGCACGACCCGGAACCACCGACACCAAGCGATCAGTACCTGACTTCTCTCCCCACCACCGAGCACCAATGGTCCGCTCCTACGGAAGATCTGTTCACCGATACCGGACTCAGAATCGACTTCGGGGGCGACTTGGGCGAAACGATGTATCGATGCGAAGCATGGGGTCGCAGCATCGAACCCAGCTTGCCGCCCTACAGAAGTTCCGAAACCATCATCTCCCCCACCCCACCCGAAACCCTGCCCGCCTACCCGGGCTGGTGAGCACATGAACCGAATTATCTGCGCTGCAATAGCATTCCTTGTCGGATCATCCCTCCTTGCAAGCTGCACACCCGATCGAGCGCCGGCACCGGTTGCGCCCCAGACCATCATCACCGCCGAGTACGAACCACCCGGACAGGTCCGAAATACCACGTTCGTGTGGTCCGCAGAACCCGACGTCGACCTGTTCGATGAACGCGGCAGGCTGATTCGCGCAGCACAGGAATCGAAGATTATCGCCTACTACGCAGGAATCGATGTCACATACCCGGGCTTCGCCGAGGCGCTCGATCCACACTACGCAATCGGGATCAGTACAACACTGCAGACATCTCTCGCTGGCACCATCCGCGCACATATCCTCGAAATCAACGACATACACGAGGGATTCAAAGCGACCATCTGCAGTCAAGAATCGAATTTGGCCACACGAGTACGCGATGAGGACTATCGGATAAAGGTTTTCTCCGGCCGTGAAGAGTTTGTGGAATTCGGCCCGACAACCGAAGCGCACCGCCACGAAAAATGGATGCAACGGCACGAACCACCGCGCCCCGCGCCGGAAACACAATACTTGTCGGCGCTCCCCACCTCTGAGCATCGATGGTCTGCCCCAACGGAAGATCTGTTCACCGGAACGGGACTGACAGTCACCTTCGGCTCCGACCTCGGCGAGACGATGCATCGCTGCGAGGAGTGGGGTCGCAGTATCGAACCCGATGTGCCGGACAGAGGGTCCGAGCTCATCATCTCCCCCACCCCACCCGAAACTCTCCCCGCCTACCCGGGCTGGTGAGAAAGGAACCGTGTTGACGTATCCAGAAGAACTCTCTGTCACCGTCAGGCGTGTGCAGGACACGATCGAACGGATAGTAGGTAACGGATCGGTCCACGACATCCGTATCAGCGTCACCCCGACCGGCCGCATCGTCGCCCTCGAGATCCCGCCCGAGGCGTACAACTGGTCGCCGGACGTGCTCGCGACTCGCATTACCGCCGCCCACGACCTCGCATCCGCGGACGCCGACGAGCAGGCCCGCTACGCGCGCGTCGAGTTGGCCGGCGACCCGCGTATCCGGCGCATCGTCTCTGGGATCGGGCAGCGCTGACCTCGAGGTCAACGGCCCGTAAATAACAACTGGCCGCAGCGATAAGAATCAGCTGCGGCCAGAGGTAACGAAAGAATAACTTGGGGCACCCGAAACCGTAAGCCCGTCTCAGGTGAGGTCTGTCACAAAGTGTCTCGTTCCCACACCCGGTGGGTACCGAGCAGATCGAGCACCTGCGTAACCGCCGTCTGGGGATCGTCCGCGACGACGACACCCGGTGCCGCCAGACCCTCGAGTGCCGCAGCTCCCGGACCCCACGCCGCCAGCGTTTTCTGGTGGCGGAACGTCTCGTCCACGAGGATCTGCACCCTCTTATCTGCGGGTGCAGCGGCCAGAATGACCGCGTCGAACTCGATCGAGCGGGCCGTGAGGAAGGTGCGCGAGATCGGCACGACTCCCCCGAGCATCCCGCCGTGCGGGGCGACGACCAGCGGGACGCAGTCGGCCGCGTCCACGGCCTGCACGGCCGCGAGCACCTGATCGACGTCGGTGGTGTCGTCGGCGACGATGCCGATCAACCGGCCCTGCACGGGCCACGTCTTGCCGACCTGCGCCAGCGCGGGGCTCTGCGGGAGATCGGAGACCTCGACGGTCGGCTTCGGAGCGGGCAGACCGAGACCGGCCGCCACCTTCTCGCACAACCCGGTGTCGATGTTCGCCAGGATCTGCAGCTGCCGCTCCTTGATGGACTGCTCGTAGCACTTGCCCAGCTCGAAGGTGTAGGCGTAGGCCACGTGGTCCTGCTCTATCTCCGACAGGCTCAGGTAGAACTGGCGGACCTGCGTGTAGTGGTCGTCGAACGACCGGGAGACCTCACGCTCCTTCTTCGCCGCCGGTACCTCCACCGGCAGGTCGACGAAGGCACCCTCGGTGACACCGGCCATGAACGGGCATCCCGCGTCGAGCGAGTTCGGCTTGTACGGAGCGACACCGGTGTGGACGGCGTGCTGGTGGAAGCCGTCGCGGAACATGTCGTTGACGGGTGCGTGCGGACGGTTGATCGGGATCTGCCCGAAGTTCGGTCCACCGAGTCGCGTCAGCTGGGTGTCGAGGTACGAGAACAGGCGGCCCTGCAGCAGCGGATCGTCGGTGACGTCGATGCCCGGGACGAGATGGCCCGGGTGGAAGGCGACCTGCTCGGTCTCGGCGAAGAAATTGGTGGGGTTGGCATTGAGGACCATCGTGCCGATGATCTGCACGGGCGCGAGTTCCTCGGGGACGATCTTGGTGGGATCGAGCAGGTCGATGCCTTCGAAGACCTGCTCCGGGGTGTCCGGGAAGACCTGTACGCCGAGATCCCATTCGGGGTAGGCACCGGCCTCGATCGCGTCGGCGAGGTCGCGGCGGTGGAAGTCGGGATCGAAGCCGTTGATGAGCTGGGCTTCCTCCCACACCAGCGAATGCACGCCGAGCCGCGGCTTCCAGTGGAACTTCACCAGCGCGGTATCACCCTCGGCGTTGACCACACGGAAGGTGTGGACGCCGAAGCCCTCCATCATGCGGTAGGAGCGCGGGATGCCGCGGTCGGACATGTTCCACATCGTGTGCGCCGTGGCCTCGGTGTGGAGCGAGACGAAATCCCAGAACGTGTCGTGAGCGCTCTGTGCCTGCGGGATCTCGCGATCCGGGTGCGGTTTGGCCGCGTGGACGACGTCCGGGAACTTGATGGCGTCCTGGATGAAGAACACCGGGATGTTGTTGCCGACGAGGTCGAAAGTGCCTTCCTCGGTGTAGAACTTCGTCGCGAAGCCACGAGTGTCGCGCACCGTGTCGGCCGAGCCACGGGAACCGAGCACCGTCGAGAACCGCACGAACACCGGTGTCTCCACGTCCTTCTGGAGGAACTGGGCACGCGTGATCGAGCTTGCGGCACCCGTCGCGCGGAAGACGCCGTGGGCACCGGCGCCGCGGGCGTGCACCACGCGCTCCGGGATGCGTTCGTGGTCGAAGTGGGTGATCTTCTCGCGGAAGTGATGATCCTGCAACAGGATCGGCCCGCGCCGACCGGCCTTGAGCGAGTGGTCGGTATCCGTCAGCCGCGCCCCCTGAGCCGTCGTCAGGTACTCGCCCTGCTGGGCACGGCCGCGCGGCAGATCCGCGGGAGTGCCGGTGGCCGTCCTGACCTCGGGCTCCGCCTGATCGGGCTTGGGCTCGGGCGGAGTCGTGGGCGTCGTGGGTTCCTCCACGGGTGGCACGGTGGACGAGGGAACACCGGGGATCTTCGGGGTGTCGGCGGGCATGGGAACTCCGATTCGTGTGCTGTCGTCGGGGCTGGACACGTCTTTCCCACGGCTACCCGGAAGGACGGCGGCCAAACGCGGCGGCGGGGCCGTCGGGTCAGAAGTCCTCGTCGATGCAGGCGAGCCGGTCGCCGGCCTGTCCGGCCTCACCCGGTGCGGTCTTGGTGTGCTGTGCGTGGAGCACCACCGAGTTGGCTTCGCCGTCGCGGAACTCCCAGTCGACGGTCGTGGACGCCTCGGCGTTGCCCTGCGCGTCGGTGGTGATGTCGAGCCAGATCTCGTTCTGCGGATTGGCGTAGGCGGGATCGGTGGACGGGGAGTCGGGGTTCGCCGCCGGGTCGACCCGGTTCTGGTAGTGCGGCCCCGAATCGGACGGGTTCGGCCCGCACGGCCGGGTGTGGACGTGCGCCCCGAAGTCCCGATCGGGTTGCAGACCCATCACCCTGAGGGTGACGGTGGTCCGGCCGTTCTCCTCTTCGGATTCGACGTCGAAGGTCGCGCCGACCGGCACGGCCGCTTCGTCGTAGGTGAAGGCATTGTCGTCGTCGCCTCCCTCGTTCGGGAGCCCGAAGGCGTCGCCACTCATCCCGGGCAGTGGCGTGGGCATGGAATCGGTGGTGGTGGTCGTGAGCGAAGTGGGTGGGGTCTCGACGGTGGTCTCGGTGTCGGTGGACGAGTCGTCGCTGCTGCACCCGGCAGCCACGAGCGTGGCGACGGAGAAGCCCGCGACGAGACATGCGTGACGTGTGTTCATGACTTCGACGTACCCCGAGGGGCCGTCGGCGAACCTGACCGCAGGGAACGTGCCCGCGCCGGGGGCGCGCAGGTCCTGCCCGGTGTTACGACCCGGCCTCGCCGTCCTCGGCCTTCTGTGCCTCGACGATCGCGGCGAGATCCTCCGCGACCTTCTTCTCCACGGCGCTCTTGTTCACGCCGGCCGCCGAGAGCACGCCGTCGCCGTTCTCGAGTTCGAGGAGCGCGAGGAGGATGTGCTCGGTGCCGATGTAGTTGTGCCCGATTCGCAGGGCTTCGCGGAAGGTCAGCTCGAGGGCCTTGCGGGCACCCGCGTCGTACGGGATGAGTTCGGGGACGTCGCTCGACGGTTCGGGGAGCGTCGCCACGGCGGCCGAGCGCAGCGCCGCGAAGTCGACATCCTGGGCCGCGAGTGCGCGGGCGGCGAGCGACTCGGTGTCGACGAGCAGACCGAGAATCAGATGGACGGGCGTGATCTCGGGGCTTCCCGTGGCACGCGCTTCCTTCATCGACGCCATCACGGTGTTCTGCGCGCGCGGGGTGAATCGCGAGAACCCCTGCTCGGGGTCGAGGTCGTTGTCGCTCTTCGAGACGAACCGTTTCTGGGCTGCCTGCTTGGACACGCCCATGCTCTGCCCGATCTCGGACCACGACTTGCCGGACCGTCGGGCCTGGTCGACGAAGTGGCCGATCAGGTGATCGGCAACCTCACCGAGGTGGTCGGCCGCGATGACGGCATCGGAGAGTTGTTCGAGCGGATCGTCGTGGACCTTTTCGATCGCATCGATGAGGTCGTCGAGCCGGATGGGATGGGACGGCCGAATGGGTTCCATGCGTCAACTCTAAGTTGACGCATGGTTTCCGTCAACCTTGGGTTGACGATCAGGTTTGCGCGGTCGTCGTAGCGGAGAGCGAGACCTCGATGCGCGTGCCCTCGCCTCCCACGGCGAGCACGTCGCCGAAGCCCTCCACCAGCGACTCGACGAGGACGGGCAGGTCGGGGACGGCGGCGGAGTCTGCGTTGATTCCGATGCAGCAGTGGCTCGTGTGCGACATCAGCGTGATGTTGACGGCCGAACCGACGGTGGGAGCGAACGGGTAGTACCTCAGCACCTCCGCCCCGGCCATGTACAGCGGGATCGGGGAACCCGGAACGTTCGACGCGAGAAAGTCGATGTGCTCGAGGATCCCACCCAGCACACCGGCCGGGAGCACGTTCAGCACACCTGCGATGGCGGACGAGAGCGGCACGGCCGGTTCGTCCCGCCACGACCGGACGATCCGGTCCACCCGGTGCATCGACGCGACCGGATCGGCGACATCGAGGGGAAGAGCGAACCGCGCCAGGGTGATCCGGTTTCCCCCGATCGCGTCACTCTCGCGCCGGAGACTGATCGGCAGCGTCGCCCTCAGTTCGGCGACCTGCGCGCCGTGCCGGGAATGGTAGTGCTTCAGCCCCAACAGGATTCCGGCCAGGAAAGCGTCGTTGAGCGAGGAGTTCGCTGCCCGTCCGGCCTGTCGCAGAGCGTCGAGCGGCAGATCGAGGGCTGCGACCTCCCGGACGGTGCTGCGGCCGACCATCACCGGGGACAGCGTCGTGAACACCGGTTGCACGAACCGGGCCGTCGAGCGGGTCGTGTCCACCACGCTGCGCAGCGCCGCGACCGGATTCGTCACCGACCTCAGACCGGAACGCACGAGCCACGGCACACCCCTCCCCACCATCTCGCCGGCCGTCGAGAGGTACCAACCCACGGAATCGGCGAGGGCCGACGCCGGAGCCGAGGTCGGCGGATCCTCGGGCAGTGGCCCGCGGTCGGTACCGTCGCGCTCGAAGTCGACCATCTCGTTCGCGATCTGAATGCCGCCGATGCCGTCGGTGAGCGAGTGGTGCACCTTGAGAACGATCGCGGCGCGACCGTCGGCGAGGCCGTCGACGATCGTCGCCTCCCAGAGGGGACGGTCCTTGTCGAAGGCCGACATCGCCGCGGCGCGCACGAGCGGGAGCACGGCGTCCAGTCCCCCGGGATGCGGGAGCGCGATGCGCCGCAGATGCCAGGACAGGTCGAAGTCGGGGTCGTCCACCCATCGCGGTGGGGTCCGCCCGAACGGGGATTCGACGAGCTTGCGGCGGAAGCTCGGCACCGCACGTGTTCCGCGCTCCATCATCCGGACGAAGCGCTCCTGGTCGGGTGACCGGTCGAGCAGAGCCACCGCGACGATCGTGGACCGCAGGACGGGGTTCTTCTCCATCCGCCACGACATCAGATCCGGCTGCGACATGTGCCGACCGTCCGCACCCATGCGCACCACCTCCCGCCTCCGGTTCTCCTCGCACGGTAACCACCGCGATGTGCGGATACCGGCGCTATCGGCCCGCGAACAGCACCGATGGGCCGGATCGAGGACCTTTCGCTCATGCTGACGCAAACCCTGGTCCCCCGCCGACGGATCGCACAGGATCGGTGACGACTTCGACGCCGTCGAAGTTCGCTCCCCCATCGCCAGTACCGTGAGGAAGTCCATGCCCCGTCTACGTCGTGCCGGATCGACGGCCGTCATCGCGCTCCTTCTGACCGCGGTCGCGGCATGTAGCTCCGGTTCCTCGGGCGACGGCCTCGCTTCCGACAGCGCGCTGCCCACGGAGATCCCGGCGGGCACCAAGCTCGTCATCGCCGACCAGGGTGAGCGACAGCTGTCCCTCCTCACCGGTTCCGGACAACTCGACGCCCTGCCGTTCGAGTACGAGTTCGCGACCTTCCAGGGCGCGCCCGCGATCCTCGAGGCCTTCCGCGCCGACGCGGTCGACGTCGCGTGGGCCGGCGAGATCATGACCGTCCAGTCGCTGGTCGCCGGTGACGACGTGCAGGTCGTCGCGGCCATGCAGACGAACAACAGCCTCAACATGGGCATCGCCCCGAACGCTTCGGACATCACGACGCTCGCGGACCTGAAGGGCAAGCGCATCGGCTACGCCGAGGGCACCTCGCAGCAGGCCTTCGTGCTCCGCGGTCTCGACAAGGCCGGCCTGTCGGTCGACGACGTCGAGCTCGTGTCGATGTCACTGCCGGACTTCCCGGATGCACTGCGCTCCAACCAGATCGACGCCGCCCCGATGAGCGAGCCGGTCTTCTCCCGGTACATGCAGACCCCGGGTGCGACGTCGCTGCCGCGCCCCGAGATCGAGGACCTCAGCGAAGGCATCTCGTACCTCTACTCGAGCAAGAAGGCCCTGTCCGACCCGGCGACCGCCGCAGCGGTCCGCGCCTACGTCACCGCGTACATCACGTCCGTCGACTGGGCCGACAACAACCGCGACGCGTACATCGACACCTACTTCGTGAAGAGCCAGGGCCTGACGGCCGAGGCCGGCGAGCGCATCCTCGATACCTCCGGGATCACCACCTTCCCACACCTCGACGAGGAGCTCATCGCGACCCAGCAGCACACCATCGACGTGATCAATGCCGCCGGTGAACTGCCCAAGCCCGTCGACGCCGCCGACGCCTTCGATCTGCGCTTCGACGAGGTCGTCACCGAAGCGGTCGCCGAGACCGGCGCCTCCCACACCCGCAGCTGACCTTCCGAGGGGAATCCGACATGACGAACCGCCAACTCAACCTCAACGCCTTCATCTACCCGACCGGCCACCACGAGGCCTCGTGGCGCCATTCCGGCAGCGTGCCCGAGCGTCTCTACGACGTCACCTACTTCCAGGAACTCGCCCGCCTCGCGGAGAGCGCGAAACTCGACGCGGTGTTCTTCGCCGACGGTCCGGCTCTGCGCACCGAGGTGAAATACCGTCCGGACTACGGCCTCGAACCGATCACCACGCTGGTCGCGATGGCCACGGTCACCACGCATCTCGGGCTGATCGCCACGGCGTCGACCACCTACTACGAGCCCTACAACCTCGCCCGGTTGTTCTCCTCGCTCGATCACATCTCCGGTGGCCGCGCCGCCTGGAACATCGTCACCACCGCGACCGACGCAGCGGCAGCGAACTTCGGGTACACCGAACACCCTGACGTGCACGAACGATACGCCCGGGCACGCGAATTCGTCGACGCCGCGATCAAGCTGTGGGATTCGTGGGAGGACGACGCACTCGTCCTCGACAAGACCGCCGGCGTCTACGCCGACCCGGACAAGATCCACCGCATCGACGTCGAGGGTGACTACGTCAAGGTGCGCGGCCCGTTCGGTTCGGCCCGCTCGCCGCAAGGGCGCCCGGTGCTCGTGCAGGCCGGATCCTCCAACGACGGCCGCGATTTCGCGTCGACCTACGCCGAGGCGATCTTCACCGCGCACCAGCGCATCGAGGACGCCCAGGCCTTCTACACCGACATCAAGACCCGCGCAGCAGCATTCGGACGCAACCCCGATCACGTGAAGATCCTTCCCGGCCTGAGCCCGTTCATCGGCGCAACCGAGGCCGAAGCGAAGGAACTGCATCGCGAGTTCAACGAACTCACCATCGTCGAATACGGTCTCGGGCAGCTCCAGAAGATGGGCCGCATCGACGTGTCCCGGCTCGAGTTGGACGAGAAGGTGCCGGTCGATTTGTTCGCCGGCGCAGGCGACATCACCGACAACAACAACAGCCGCCGCCTGGTCTTCGCGAAGATCGTCGAGCGCGAACAGCCGACCCTGCGTCAGCTGCTGCACAAGCTCGCCGGCGCACGCGGCCACAACGTCGTCGCGGGCACGCCGGTGCAGATCGCCGACATCATCGAGGAGTGGTTCACCAACGGCGCCGCCGACGGCTTCAACATCATGCCGCCGCAGTACCCGCAGGGCCTCGAGGCGTTCGCTTCCCAGGTGGTGCCGATCCTGCAGGAGCGCAGCCTGTTCCGGACCGAGTACACCGGCACCACCCTGCGCGACCACTACGGCTTGCCGCGTCCGAAGAGCCAGTACGCACACGAACTCGCCCTGTCCGGTGCCACCGGTGATTTCGCACCGGGCGGCGCCACCGGCGACTTCGCACTGTCCGGCGTCTGATCGAACCGACGAAAGGACTGGAGCCATGAGCGTCTCCGTCGAACCCCGGCGTTTCGGCAGTGGCCTGGCCGGTGACGCCGACACCGACCAGAAGCCCGACTCCGGCGCGACGGCCGACCTGTCGCCGCGCACGACCCGCAGCCGCCTCGCTCCCGGCAAGCCGATCAAGTTCGGCCTGGCGATCGGCCCGGCGCTGCTGCTGGTGGCATGGATCGTCACCTCGGCCACCGGGGTACTCGATCCGAAGACCCTCTCGGCGCCGTGGACGGTCGTCACCACCGCATGGGAACTGATCGGCGACGGGCGACTGCAGTCGAACCTGTGGACCTCCGTCCAGCGCGCCCTGATCGGCGGGGGCATCGGCGTCGTCCTCGGACTGGTGCTCGCACTGGCCGCCGGCCTGTCGCGCATCGGTGAGGCGCTGATCGACGGACCGGTGCAGATCAAGCGCTCCATCCCCACCCTGGCGTTGATGCCGCTGGCGATCCTGTGGTTCGGCATCGGCGAGGAGATGAAGATCCTGCTCATCGCCCTATCGGTCTTCGTCCCCGTCTACATCAACACCTACTCGGCGCTGCGCGGCATCGACGCCCGCTACGTCGAACTGGCCGAGACGCTGGATCTGTCCCGCGCCCAGTTCGTCCGGCGCATCGCCCTGCCGGGGGCGCTGCCCGGTTTCTTCACCGGCCTGCGCCTGGCGGTGACCATCTCGTGGCTGGCCCTGGTGGTCGTCGAGCAGGTCAACGCTTCGAGCGGTATCGGCTACTTGATGTACCAGGCCCGCAATTACGGCATGACCGAGATCATCATCGTCGGACTGGTGGTCTACGCGATCCTCGGATTCGGCAGCGACCTGCTGGTCCGTGCGGCAGAGAGGAAGGCGCTGGCATGGCGCAGGACGATCGGCAACTGACCGTACGCACCCGGGGACTGAGCCGCGGCTTCGACGGACGCGCGGTGCTGAACAACATCGACCTCGAGATCGCCCCCGGCGAGTTCGTGGCACTGCTCGGCCGCAGCGGCTCGGGCAAGAGCACCCTGTTGCGTGCCCTGGCCGAACTCGACCACGGCGTGCCCGGTTCTGGCACCCTCGAGGTGCCGCAGAAGCGGGCGGTGGTCTTCCAGGACTCGCGACTGCTGCCCTGGGCGCGGGTGCTCGACAACGTGATCCTCGGCCTCGACGGCGACGACGCCGCCGAGCGCGGCCGCACGGCCCTGGCGGAGGTCGGGCTCGCCGGACGCGAGAAGGCCTGGCCCACCGAGCTGTCCGGGGGTGAACAGCAGCGGGTGTCGCTGGCGCGGTCGCTCGTGCGCGAACCCGAACTGTTGCTCGCCGACGAACCGTTCGGTGCCCTCGACGCACTGACGAAGATCAGGATGCACGGACTGCTGCAGGAACTGTGCGCCAAGCACCGGCCCGCGGTCCTGCTCGTCACCCACGACGTGGACGAGGCCATCGCTCTCGCCGACCGCGTGCTCGTGCTCGACCACGGCTCGTTCGCCGTCGAACTGACCATCGACCTGCCGCATCCGCGAGCCGATCACGTCGTCGAGATCGCGGAGTACCGCCGCACCCTGCTCGAGGCACTGGGGGTCGAGGTCGCCGTCTGAGCGATCCACGCTGTCTCCGATGGAGCGACCCCCCGCTCCGTCTCCGTCCGAGCGATCCGCTCCGGAGCGATCGATGAGAGAGAATCGAATCGTCGCTCCGGAGTCGCCGACGGGAGATGCATCGTGTGTGGACGCTATGCCAGCACCAGTACCCGTGGGGATCTGCTCGCGGCCTACGACGCCGTCGAGGCAGTGGGTGAGGAACTGCCCCCGTCGTACAACATCGCCCCCACCCAGCGCGTGAACGTCGTGCTCGAGCGGGCGCCACGCGAGGACCCGGATGCCGAGCCGATCCGCATCGTGTCCTCGCAGATCAAGTGGGGGCTCGTGCCGTTCTGGGCGAAGGACCCGAAGATCGGGTCGCGGATGATCAACGCCCGGTCCGAGACCATCACCCAGAAGCCGGCCTTCAAGGCGGCCGCGGCGAAGCGGCGGTGCGTGCTGCCGGCCGACGGATACTACGAGTGGATGAAGGGTGAGGACGGGAAGAAGATCCCGTTCTTCCTGCACGCGGACGGGCCGATCTCGATGGCCGGGCTCTACGAGCTGTGGCCGGACCCGGAGCTGCCGGAGGACCATCCCGACCGCTGGTTGTGGACGTGCACCGTGCTGACCCGTCCGGCGACCGACGCCGCCGGGCACATCCACGAACGGTCGCCGGTGATCCTGCCCGACACCTTCGTCGATCCGTGGCTCGATCCCGACCTGAAGAACCGCGACGACGTCGACGCCCTGCTGAATTCGATTCCCGAACCGACCCTCGAACCCTACGAGGTGAGCACGGCGGTCAATTCGCCGCGGAACAACAACCCCGACCTGCTGCGTCCTGTCGATTCGTGATATTTCGGCCGTATGGCGTTCCCCACGTCGGACCGGAACGAATATCGGAATTGACTAAAGTTGCCGGGTGCGACAATCACGGCTGACTCCGACCGGTTCGACGACGCCTCCGTTCCTCACCGGATCTCGCGGTATCGCCGTCGCGGTGATCGCGTCGCTCGTCTCCGCGGGTGTGCTCATCGCGATCCTCGTCAGAAGCGAACTCATCGACTTCCTGGTCTACCGGATGGGCGCGCGGGTCCTGCTCGACGGCGCCGACATCTACGGGCAGATGCCTCCGGTGACCGATGACTTCGCGTTGCCGTTCACCTACCCGCCGCTGTCGGCGATGCTCTTCGCTCCCCTGGCGCTGATCCCCGTGACGTTCGGCAAGATCGTCTTCACCCTCGTCTCGGTCGCCGCGCTCGTCGTCACCCTACGGGTCGTGCTGGACCGGCTCCGTCCGGACTTCGAGGCGCGGACGGCGTGGATCGTCACCGCGGTCGCGGTCGCCGGAGCACTGTTGCTCGAACCCGTGCGTGAGACGATCTCGTTCGGGCAGATCAACCTCGTCCTGATGGCGCTCGTCGCCCTCGACGTCCTGGTGAAGACCCCGAAGTGGCCGCGCGGAATGCTGATCGGACTGGCCGCCGCCGTCAAGCTCACGCCCATCGCGTTCCTGCTGCTGTTCCTGCTGCGGCGCGACCGGCGGACCAGTGCCATCATCATCGCGTCGACCTTCGGGTTCACCGCCCTCGCATTCGCCGTGATGCCCGCGACCTCCGCGAAGTACTGGCTGGACACCCTGCCCGACACCGGCCGGATCGGCGCGGCGTACTTCGCCACCAACCAGTCCTTCAAGGCCGTGATCTCCCGCTTCGGGCCGCCCGAACTCATGGCTTCCGTGCTGTGGCTGCTGGCCGTCGCGGTGATGCTGCTGGTCGCGGTGGTGGCCATCCGCCGTGCCCTCGAGCAGGGCGATCTCGTGCTCGCCCTGTTGGCGAACGCGACGGCCGTGCTGCTGGCGTCGCCGGTGTCGTGGTCGCACCACTGGGTGTGGGTCGCGCCGGCACTGCTGGCCCTCGCACTAGCGGCGGGGCGCGCAACCGATGCGCAGAGACTCACCGCGATCGCCGTCGGCGTCACGCTCGTTTTCCTGATCGGCCCGCACCACCTGTTCCCCACGGGAGGCGATCTCGAACTCGGCTGGGCCGCATGGCAGCACCTGCTCGGCACGCTCTACGTCACGGCCGGATTCGGATTCCTGCTCTGGCTCGCCTTCGGTCGGCGGACCGATCCGGACTCCGCCTCACCGAAACAACTGCCGAACGCGGAGACCGCGAGTTGATCGTGTAGACGGTGCGCCGGTTGTCGGGCATCCGGGTTGTTGTTCGCGAAAGGCCGACGAGAGCCCGGAAAGAACGTAATAGTGAGAGGATGTCGCCGCCGCACAGGACGGTCGACAACTCGATTACGAGAAAGCCCATCAACTGCATCCGAGGGGAGAACACCGTGACCGATGTTTCGTCGCAGGGCCCGGCCCGGAGAGACGACCGACGTGTGTTGACGAACCGCCAGGGCCATCCCGTATACGACAACCAGAATCAGAGGACGGTGGGCCCACGCGGACCCGCGACGCTGGAGAACTATCAGTTCCTCGAAAAGATCAGCCATTTCGATCGAGAACGCATTCCGGAAAGAGTGGTGCACGCGCGCGGTTTCGTCGCCTACGGATATTTCGAAGCCACCGGGAAATGGGGCGATGAACCCATCACGAACTACACGCGCGCAAAACTCTTCGCCGAGCCGGGGAAGCGGACCGACGTCGCCATCCGGCTCTCCACGGTCATCGGTGGACGCGACTCGTCGGAAACCGCCCGCGATCCACGAGGTTTCGCGGTCAAGTTCTACACCGAGGACGGTAACTGGGATCTTGTCGGAAACAACCTCGCGGTCTTCTTCATTCGCGACGCGATCAAGTTCCCCGACGTCATCCATTCGCTGAAGCCCGACCCCGTCACTTTCCGGCAGGAACCCGCACGCATCTTCGACTTCATGTCGCAGACCCCCGAAGCAATGCACATGCTGGTGAATCTGTTCAGTCCCCGGGGCATTCCGGCCAACTACCGGACTCAGCAGGGCTTCGGGGTCAACACCTACAAGTGGGTCAACGCCGAGGGCGTGACACACCTCGTGAAATACCATTGGATTCCGAAGATCGGTGTCAAGAGCCTGACCGAGGACGACGCGGCGGCCATTCAGGCGCACGATCTCGGGCATGCCAGCAAGGACATGTACGAGGCCATCGAGCGCGGTGACCATCCCGAATGGGAACTGCGCGTACAGATGATGAGCGACGACGACCATCCGGAGTTGAACTTCGACCCCCTGGACGACACGAAGGTCTGGCCGGAGAACGAATTCCCCGCCATGTCGGTCGGCAGGATGGTGATCGACCGCAACGTCGAGAACCACTTCCTCGAGAACGAACAGATCTCCTTCGGCACCGGCGTCCTCGTCGACGGACTCGACTTTTCCGACGACAAGATGCTCGTAGGACGCACGTTCTCCTATTCCGACACGCAGCGTTACCGGGTGGGTCCCAATTACCTGCAACTTCCGGTCAACTCGGCGAAGAACGCCCACGTGGCCACCAATCAGCAGGGCGGACCGATGGCATACGGCGTCGACGATGTCGGCGACAACCCGCACGTGAACTACGAACCGTCCATCACCGGCGGTCTGCGCGAGGCCGAGTTCCCGACCCACGACGATCAGGGGCCGGAGATCCGGGGTCGTCTCACGCGCAAACGTATTCCGCGTACCAACGACTACGAGCAGGCCGGTCAGCGCTACCAGCTCATGGAGCAGTGGGAGAAGGACGACCTGGTGAAGAACCTCGTCGACGGTATCGGTCAGGCCGTCCGCGACGTGCAGGAGCGGATGGTGTGGCACTTCTTCATGTGCGACGACGAGCTCGGACAACGCGTCGGCGACGGACTCGGTATCAGTGCCGACGACGTACGGGATCTACCTCCGTTGCAGAGCCAGACCCTCGACGAGGACGAACTGCAACGCGCAGCGAATCTCGGCAAGAACGGTCCCCGTGATGTGACCGGATTACAGATGACGCATTGCGTGCCCAACGAGCGCGAGGTCCACGCGTCCTCGTAGCGTCCGTCCGTCTCGGCCCGGTGGGCAGTCACTTGTCGAAGTGGCTGCCCACCGGTCGTTCTCCGGAACCGTTCTCAGGCAGTGACGTCGACGACCACCCGGCCGCGCACCTTGCCCGCGAGGATCTCCTCGGCTAGTCGTGGGACGTCCGAGAGCGGTTCGACCCGCGACAGCGAATCCAGGGTGCTCGCAGGCAGATCGCGGGCGAGACGATCCCATGCCGACCGGCGCAGCGGAGCCGGCGCCATCACCGAGTCGACGCCCAGCAAGGCGACGCCGCGCAGGATGTGCGGCATCACCGTGGCATCGGGCATCGACGGCGACTCCGTGAGACCGCACGCGGCGACGGCACCGCCGTAGCGGATCTGCGACAGCACGTTCACGAGCGTCGAACCGCCCACCGCGTCCACCGCGGCATCCCAGCGTTCCTTGCCCAGGGGCCGGCCCTTGCCCTGCAGTTCGGCGCGGTCGACGAACGACGACGCACCGAGTTCGCTCAGGAAGTCGTGGGTCTCGGGACGGCCGGTCGCGGCGACGACCGTGTGTCCCGCGGCAGCGGCGAGGGCGACGGCGATCGACCCGACGCCACCGGCCGCGCCGGTGACGAGCAGTTCCGCGTCCGATGCGATCCCGTACCGCTCGAGCGCGTCGAGGCACAGGGCGGACGTGTAGCCGGCGGTGCCGATGGCCATGGCGTCGCGGGTGGAGAAGGCGTCGGGGATGCGCACGAGCCATTCGGGCTTCACACGCTGGCGCCGGGTGTACCCGCCAGACTGGGTCTCGGACAGACCCCAGCCGTTGACGACGACGCGGTCGCCCGGCTTCCAGTCGGGATTGCTGCTCTCGAGGACGGTCCCGGCGAGATCGGCTCCGGCGACCAGCGGGGTGCGTCGCGCCATCTTCTGCGGTCCCGCGACCACGAGACCATCCTTGTAGTTCAGCGAGGAGTACTCGACCTCGACGAGGACGTCGTGGTCGGGAAGGTCGGTGTCGGTCAGTTCGCGGAACTGTGCCACCTGGCCGTCGTCGGTGTCGTCGACGACCAGGGCACGGAAGGAGGACTGCTGTGTCATGGATCCGATCCTGACAGGCCGTCCTCCTCCCTGCAGCCGAAAGCGGTCAGGCCGCGTGTGCGCGGAACCGTCGCAGTCGCAGGCTGTTGGAGACCACGAAGACCGACGAGAACGCCATCGCGGCACCGGCGAGCATCGGGTTCAGCAGGCCCGCGGCCGCCAGCGGCAGTGCCGCGACGTTGTATGCGAACGCCCAGAACAGGTTGCCCTTGATCGTCGTCAGCGTCCGGCGCGACAACCGGATGGCGTCGACCGCGACCATGAGGTCGCCGCGGACCAACGTCAGGTCGCTCGCCTCGATCGCGACGTCGGTGCCCGTGCCCATCGCCAGGCCCAGGTCGGCGCGGGCGAGCGCCGCGGCGTCGTTGACACCGTCGCCGACCATCGCGACCACCGCGCCTTCGCGCTGGAGTCGCTCGACCACGTCGACCTTGTCGGTGGGCAGCACGTCGGCGATCACGTCGGCCTCGTCGATGCCGACCTCGGCCGCCACGGTGTGCGCGACGGAGGCGTTGTCGCCGGTGAGCAGGATCGGACGCAGGCCGAGTTCCCGCAGTTCGGCGACGGCCTTCGCGGAGGTCGGCTTGACTGCGTCCGCCACGACGACGATGCCGCGGGCCTTTCCGTTCCAGCCGACGGCGATGGCCGTGCCACCGGACTTCTGGGCCTGCTCGAACGCCTGCTGCAGCTTCTCGGAGAGGTGCTGCGACCAGTCGGCCAGCAGCTTCGGGCGTCCCACCAGCACCGCGCGGCTGGTGTCGCCCTCGACGAGCACTCCCTGGACACCGAGACCCTCGACGTTCGTGAAGTCCTCGACCTGGGGCAGGCCGCCGAACCTGTCCGCAGCAGCATCGCTGACGGCACGTGCGATCGGGTGTTCCGACGCCGACTCGAGTGCCCCGGCGTACCGCAGCACCTCGTCGGCGTTCTCACCGTCGTCGGCGACGACCTCGCGCAGGGTCATCCGGCCGGTGGTGACCGTGCCGGTCTTGTCGAGGACCACGGTGTCGACCGAGCGGGTCGATTCGAGGACCTCGGGGCCCTTGATGAGGATGCCGAGCTGAGCGCCGCGACCGGTACCGACCATCAGCGCGGTCGGGGTGGCCAGGCCGAGGGCGCAGGGGCAGGCGATGATCAGCACGGCGACCGCCGCGGTGAAGGCCGCCGCGGGCCCGTTGCCGGTGCCGAGCCAGAAACCGAGGGTGCCGGCCGCGATCAGCAGGACGATCGGCACGAAGATGCCGGAGATCCGGTCGGCCAGACGCTGCACCTGGGCCTTGCCGTTCTGGGCGTCCTCCACCAGCTTCGCCATCTGCGCGAGCTGGGTGTCGGAGCCCACGCGGGTCGCGCGCACCACAAGTCGTCCACCGACGTCGACCGTTCCGCCGACGACACTGTCGCCCACACCGACCTCGACGGGAACCGATTCACCGGTCAGCATCGACGCGTCGACCGCCGACGTGCCCCGTTCGATCACACCGTCGGTGGCGATCTTCTCGCCCGGGCGCACGACGAACAGATCTCCGACCGCCAACTGATCCAACGGAATTCGGGTCTCGGTGGTCCCGTCCGGTCCGAGGACCGCGACGTCCTTGGCTCCGAGTTCGAGCAGGGCACGCAAGGCGGCGCCGGCACGTCGCTTCGACCGTTGCTCGAAGTAGCGCCCGGCGAGGATGAACGTCGTGACACCGGCCGCGGCCTCGAGATAGATGTTGCCGCTGCCGTCGCCCCGCGCGATGGTGAACTCGAACGGGTGGACCATCCCCGGTTCACCCGCCGTTCCCCAGAACAGGGCGTAGACCGACCACCCTAGGGCGGCAAGGGTTCCCAGCGACACGAGCGTGTCCATGGTGGACGTGCCATGACGCAGGTTGATCCACGCCGCCCGGTGGAAGGGCCAGGCACCCCACACCACGACCGGCGCGGCGAGGGTGAGCGAAAGCCACTGCCAGTTGGTGAACTGCAGAGCCGGGATCATCGCCATCGCGATCACCGGCACCGTCAGGATCGCCGAAACGACGAGCCTGTGACGAAGCGGCGCAACGGGATCGGATTCGGGCACGTCACCGGTCCGGCCGGTCGCCTGCGCGGACGGCGGCGGCAGTGCGGCGCCGTAGCCGGCCTGCTCGACGACCGTGACGAGATCCTCGGGTGTCACGTCGTCGGGGTAGCTGACCTTCGCCTTCTCCGTGGCGTAGTTGACGGTCGCGGTGACGCCGTCGAGCTTGTTGAGCTTGCGCTCGATGCGATTGGCGCAGGATGCGCAGGTCATGCCGGTGATGGCGAGCTCGATCGATTCGGCGGCGACCGGCTGACTCTGCGTGGTCATGTGCGTCTCCTCGGAAGAATGGGCCGTCAGCGGCCGGAATGGCTGTGGTCACCGTGTGCGCCGGACCCCGGCTGCACCTCGCCGGTGCCTCCGGCGGTGAGGGTGAAGGCCGCGGTGCGAACCACTCCGTCGTGCTGGAAGTCGAGATAGAGGTGATAGGTGCCGGCACTCGGGACGGAGGTGTGGAAGACGACCTCGGGACCGGGTCGTGTGGTGCCGTCGCCGGGTGTCCCGTCCGGATGGACGTGCAGATAGGCGAGGTCGCCGCCGCGCAGTGCCACCAGGTGTCCGTAGGCACCGAGATAGGGCTGCAGGTCGGTGAGCGGCCGTCCGTCCTTGCTCACCGTGAGGGTGAGCATCGCGTCGCTGCCCGACGACAGGTCGCCGTCGAGGGTGACCTCGTAGTCGTCGACGGTTGCGGTGCGGTTGTCGGCCTGCGGTGCGGCAGGAACGAATTCGCCTGCCACCGCGAGGTCGGTGCCCAACGTGAGCGGCTCTCCCCCGGTGGGTGTGAAGTCGGTGAAGACCCTCCACGTGCCGGGCGTGAGGTCGACGGCGACGGACCAGATGCCGGTGTTCTCGTCGAGCACGGGATGGACGTGCTGGAAACCGGTGAAGTCGCGTCGCACGGCGATCAGATGCAGCTCTTTGTCGTGGGTGACGTCGAAGTCGGTCACCGGCGCGCCGCCGGGACCGTTGATCGCGAATGTCAGGTTCCTGTCCTCGCCCGACCCGAGGTCGGTCTCGGCGAGTGCGAGGGCATAACCGTTCCGATACGTCATCAGTCCTCCCGGGATTTCTTCCACAGCAGGTGTTTCCGCGGCGTCGCCGCTGGCGGTGTCGTCACCGTGACCGGCATCGTGGGCGCTCGCGGCAGGATCCTCGGTCTGCTCCTCCACCGGGCCGACGGTCGCGCCGACGAGCAGCGCGATACCGAAGACCGCGGCTACGGCGGCGACGAAGCCGGTGAGCTTGGCCGGGGTGTTCATGTGAGGCTGTAACCGGCCTCCTCGACGGCGGCCGCGACGGCGGCATCGTCGAGGGACTCGGCGCTCGTGACGGTGACGGCACCGGTGGCCAGATCGACCGCGACGTTCTCGACGCCCGGGATCTCCTGGACCTCTTCGGTGACCGACGCGACGCAGTGCTCGCAGGTCATGCCGGTGACGGTGTAGGTGCTGGTCCGGCTCATGGGAACTCCTCGGATACGGGTCTGGACGATCAGGAACGGACGAGTCGCGCGATGGCGTCGCCGGCTTCCTTCAACTTGAGGTCGGCCTCGTCGCCGCCGGCGCGCACGGCACCGGCCACGCAGTGCGCCATGTGCTCGTCGAGCAGACCGAGCGCGACGGCCTCGAGGGCCTTCTTCATCGCCGCGATCTGCGTGAGGATGTCGATGCAGTACTTCTCTTCCTCGACCATCCGCTGCAGGCCGCGGGCCTGCCCCTCGATGCGACGCAGTCGCTTGAGGTAGTCGGCCTTGGTGTTGTTGGCGATATAGCTGTGCTGATGCGCGTCGTCGTGTGCGACGGCATCGGTGTGCACGGTCTCGCTCGGGGTATTCGGCATCGGAATCGTCCTTGTCGCGTCGGTCGTCCTGCTAGATACCATACCCCCCTAGGGTATGCACGGCAACCAACAGACTGCGCAGGCTATTTGCGCAGGTAGAGGCGCATGACATCGTGATGGCTGCAAGAGTGCCCAGCATCCCTCGAAAATGCGGGGCCGCTCCGAAGAGGTTCCGTAGCCGGTGGACGACATGCCCGAGCGCCTCACGAGGCGATCGAGCGCCTCGTAGCCGATTCGTCGCGGGACGTCACGGCACGTGCATCATCTTCCCGGCGAGGGTGAACAGCCGGCGGGAGAGCCGGATGACAGGGATACCCAGTGGGATCAGCAGGATCGTCACGCACAACACCGCACCCAGGAGCATCACCACGGCGGCGACGATCCCCAGAACGGTGCCGAGCAGGGCGGTGAGAAGTCCGAGCACGACATTCAGTAGGCCACTCAGAGCACGCATGACGACCTCCTACCCCCATCTCCCATTGTGCGCCGGTCTCGCGCTGTATCTCACCGGACCGCAACTCGCCGGCGCGCACGGCAATCGACGGACACGAGTACCCACCGGAGTGCCGGTACCGCGGAGTTGGTCGAGTGAGTAGCCGGATCGGGAAGGGCGCGGCCACCCTGCGCCCTTCCTTTCGCTCAGGGAAACCCGGTGCGGCGGCACACCAGCATGTGGTGGGCGCCCTTCTGGAATCGGTAGTCGACCTCCACGACCTCACCGTCGATGCCGTGTTCCCGGAGATCGGTGAGCAGTTCGTCCAGGTAGGGGCAGAGGACCGAGGTTCCGGACTCCACGAGCGGGAAGATGCGCAGTTCGTCCCGGGCGACACGCATCAGTTCCCGGATCGCGTCGAGGTGGAAGGTGCGGTCGAGTCGGTCGGCGTAGCTGAACAGCAGGTGCGAACTGAGCACGAGATCGAATGCCGCATCGGGGAACGGCAGGGACGGCAACCACCCGGCGACATATCGGTGCGGATGCCGACGGATGTCCTCGGCGAAATCCCGGACCGCCTGCCGCCGCACCCGTGCGTGTTCGTCGGGGTCGGCGAAGAACGTCCAGTCGTAGTTCTCGGCGTGGTCCCGGATGTACCGGTTCCCGCGCTCGGCCTCAGCAGCGGCAACGACGGTGAGGTGCTCAGCGTCGGAGTCGGAGTAGGCCGTGTCGCAGGCCGTCACGTCACCACCGAGGCGGTTCACCACGGCGGTGAAGCCCGCCGCGCCGGCCGGGCAGTCCAGGATCCTCCGCGACAGATCGTCGTCGGAGAGGTCGAACATCGACCGGTACTCGTCCAGGGAGCGCGAGCTGATGAGGATTGCGCCAATATCTGCCGTGTTGGGAGTCACCGGGCCATCACCGCCCCAGTAAAGCACGGCCGAAAAGGCATCGGATCGGGGCCGGACAAACGAAAACGAGGTCACGATCTCCGAAGAGTTCGTGACCTCGTCCGTCGCAGTTCGTGGAACTGCACACTGTGGGCGAAGGGGGACTTGAACCCCCACGTCCCGAAGGACACTGGCACCTGAAGCCAGCGCGTCTGCCATTCCGCCACTCGCCCGAGCAACGCCGAAAACAGTAACACACACCGGAGCCGAACAACTATTCGCCTGGTCAGAGGGCCGCGAACACTTCCGGCTCGATCGCCGAGCACATCCGGGCGAGACGTGCCGCATGCCTCAGGGTCGAATCCGGGGAAAAGTGGATACCATGCAGTGACGAGATCTGCATTGCGACACGCTGAGTACGGAAAGGGGGTCGCCATGGGCATCGCCCAGCGCTTCGAGCGCAAACTCCAGGCCGCGATCGGCGACGCTTTCGCCCGCGTGTTCGGCGGCGGCGTCGTGCCCCAGGAAGTCGAGGCGGCGCTGCAGCAGGAGGCAACGGACGGCGTCCGACAGCTCGATCGGGGCCACATGCTCGCCCCCAATCACTACGTCATCACGATCAGCGAAACCGATCACGACGCCCTCGCAGCGGATCGGGACTTGACTGTGAAGGCATTCTCCCGTCACCTTGAGGACTTCATCCGAGAACAGGGATGGCAGACATACGGTGAGATCCAAGTCGTCTTCGAGTCGTCGTCGGCACTGCACACCGGGCAGTTCCGGACTCGCGGCTCGGTAGATCCCGATGCGGGGCGCTCAGCGACGCGTGCTCCGTCACCGCGGAACCCGCAGAACCGCCCACCCGTGACCTCTGAACCAGGAGCTGGCCCAATGACGCAGACCCCCGGCTACGACCCCAGCCGTGACCCCGCCGAGGCGGAACCGCAGTACGCACGCAACGGTCACGCGCACGTCGGCCAGGAGCAGCGCTACAACCAGGGCTACGGCAACGCCGGCTACGACCAGGCTCCCGGCGGTTACGACCAGCAGGGCGGTTACGACCAGCAGGGCGGTTACGACCAGCAGGCGTACGGCCAGGCCTACAGCGAGCAGGACTACCAGCAGGGCGGTTACGACCAGCAGGGCGGTTACGACCAGCAGGGTGGCTACGACCAGCAGGCCTACGGCGCTCGAGGCGCCCAGCCGCAGGCGTACGGCCAGGACTACCCGCAGCAGGGCGGGTACGACCAGCAGGCGTACGGCCAGCAGGGTTACGCACAGCCCGGTTACGACCAGGCCTACCAGGACCAGGGCTACCAGCAGGGCGGCTACGACCAGCAGGCCTACGGCCAGCAGAGCTACGCACAGCCGGGTTACGACCAGCAGTACGGCGCGCAGCAGGGCGGTTACGACCAGGGCTACGCCGCCGCGGCCCCCGGCTACGACCAGGGTTACCAGCAGGCCGGCTACCAGTCCCCCGCCGCCGGCCGGGTGCTGACCGCAACGCTCCAGCTCGAGGACGGCAGCGGCCGCTACTACCAGCTCCGCGAGGGCAGCAACATCATCGGCCGCGGCCAGGACGCACAGTTCCGCTTGCCCGACACCGGCGTCTCGCGTCGCCACATCGACATCCGCTGGGACGGCCAGGTCGCGATGCTCTCCGATCTCGGGTCGACGAACGGCACGACGGTCAACGGCGCCTCGGTGCAGGACTGGCAGCTCGCCGATGGTGACGTGATTCGCGCCGGGCACTCCGAAATCCTCGTGCGCATCCTCTGATCAGCCGGTATCGAAAGACCTACCGGACCCGTTCATACCGTCCGACGCGTGTGACAGCGCGTCGGACGCTGCATGGAGTCGTCCGGTGTCCGTATTGTGAGTGACCGCACGACCTGGAATACGACCGGTCGACTACCCCGAAGGAGGATGCACCGTGCAGGGGCTGATTCTGCAGCTGACCCGAGCGGGATTCCTCCTCCTGCTGTGGTTGTTCGTATGGGCGGTGTTGCGCACGCTCCGGTCCGACATCTACGCCGGTGCCGCGCGACCGCTCCCGCGTTACTCGCCCAAGCAGTCGGTGCTGCCGACGCTGAGCCGTAACAAGACCGCCAAGTACCTGGTGGTCACGCAGGGCGCGCTGGCCGGCACGAGGATCACGCTCGGCACCCAGCCGGTTCTCATCGGCCGTGCCGACGACTCCACACTCGTGCTGACCGACGACTACGCATCCACGCGCCACGCACGCCTGTCGCCACGAGGTTCCGACTGGTACGTCGAAGACCTGGGGTCGACGAACGGCACGTATCTCGACCGCGCGAAGGTCACCACCGCTGTCCGTGTCCCGCTCGGAACCCCGGTCCGGGTGGGCAAGACCGTGATCGAGCTCCGCCCGTGACCCTCGTACTCCGATATGCCGCCCGCAGCGATCGCGGCCTCGTGCGCTCCAACAACGAGGACTCCGTCTACGCCGGTGCCCGCCTGCTCGCCCTCGCCGACGGCATGGGCGGCCACGCGGCCGGTGAGGTCGCCTCACAGCTGATGATCGCGGCGCTCGCCCACCTCGACGACGACGAGCCGGGCGGCGACCTCCTCGGTAAGCTCGCCGCGGCCGTCCGCGAAGGCAACGCCTCCATCGCCGACCAGGTCGAGGAAGAACCCGAGCTCGACGGCATGGGCACGACGCTCACGGCCATCCTGTTCGCAGGCAGCAAACTCGGACTCGCCCACATCGGCGATTCCCGCGCCTATCTGCTGCGCGACGACCAGCTCACCCAGATCACCCGCGACGACACCTTCGTGCAGTCGCTCGTGGACGAGGGCCGCATCACCCCCGAGCAGGCGCACACGCACCCGCAGCGGTCGTTGATCATGCGCGCCCTGACGGGCAGCGAGGTCGAACCGACCCTCACCGTGCGCGAGGCCCGCGCCGGCGACCGCTACCTCGTGTGCTCCGACGGTCTGTCCGACGTCGTCAGCGACGAGACGATCGCCGACACCATGCGGCAGGGCACGCACGACGAGTGCGCCGACCGGCTCATCGAGCTGGCGCTGCGCAGCGGCGGCCCCGACAACGTCACCGTGGTCGTCGCCGACGTGATCGATCTCGACTACGGCCAGTCGCATCCCATCGTCGCCGGAGCGGCATCCGCGGACGACGACGAGGACACTCCCCCGCCGAACACCGCAGCGGGTCGCGCCGCCGCGATGCGGCCACCGCGCGCCACCCCGAAGCGGGTCATCAACAAGGCCCCGGAACCGGCGCCGAAGAAGAAGCGCAGCCGCCTGTGGTGGCCGGTCGCCGCCGTCGTGATCATCGCGGTGCTGGTCGGTGGCCTGTTCGTCGGCCGCCAGCTGATCCGCAACAACTACTACGTCGGCGCCGACGACGGTCGCGTGACCGTGCTGCGCGGTATCCCCGGCGACGTCTTCGGTTACTCGCTGCAGGAGGCCGCGCGCGTCGGGTGCGTCACCGACGAGGGCGACCTCACGCTCGTCGATCCGAACAGCGCGTCGTGCCGGGTCATGCTCGTCGACGACCTGTGGCCCGCCGCTCGCGAGCAGGTCCGTGCCGGGCTTCCGTCGGGGTCGCTCGACGACACCCGCGAGCAGATGCAGCGGCTCGCCGAACTGGACCTGCTGCCGGTGTGCACCCCGGAGGAACCCGAGCCCGCTCCCGCACCGGCCCCCGGCCCGGGAGAGCCGACGCCGACGCCCGGACCGAACGGCACCCCGCCCACCGAGACACCCACGGTGCAGCCGCCGGCGTCCGGTGAGCCGCAGCCGGGCCAACCGGCACCGGCCTCCCAGCCCGGCGAACTGCTTCCCGGCGAACCGACTCCCGGCGAACCCGCTCCGAACACGGAGCCGGCTCCCGAGCCCGCGCCCCAGATCCCCGGTCAGAACTGCAGGGTGGGCGCCTGATGTCGGTGTCCCATGGTGTGGGGGACTTCCCGAGCCCTCCGGGAGGTTTCGCCCCGGCGCCCGTCCAGTCGACCCGGCGCAACACCGAACTGGCCCTGATCGTCGCGGCCATCGGTGTCACGACGGTGTCGCTCATGCTCGTCGAGGTCTCGATGGAGCAGGCGCTGACCCTCGACCTGCTCAAGTACGGGGTGACCTTCGCTGCGCTGTTCCTCGCCGCGCACCTCGCGGTCCGGCGCTTCGCGAAGTACGCCGATCCCCTGCTGTTGCCGATAGTCGCGCTGCTCAACGGTCTCGGACTCGTGCTCATCCACCGGCTCGACCTGTCCGATCAGGAGAACGCCCGTTACATGGGCCTGCCGCCGCCGTCGCCCGATGCGACGCAGCAGGTGCTGTGGACGGCGCTCGGCATCGCACTGTTCATCGTCGTGCTCGTGTTCCTGCACGATTACCGTCTGCTCGCGCGGTTCAGCTACACGCTCGGTCTCATCGGCCTGATCGCACTCGCGATCCCGGCCCTGCTGCCGAGCAGGTTCTCCGAGGTCAACGGCGCCAAGATCTGGATCCGGCTGCCCGGTTTCAGCATCCAGCCCGGCGAGTTCGCGAAGATCCTGCTGATCATCTTCTTCGCATCGGTCCTGGTGGCGAAGCGCGACCTGTTCACCACCGCAGGCAAGCACTTCCTGGGGATGGACTTCCCCCGCGCCCGCGATCTCGGCCCGATCCTGGCGGCCTGGATCATCTCGATCGGTGTGATGGTCTTCGAGAAGGACCTCGGCACGTCGCTGCTGCTGTTCACCACCGTGCTGGTGATGCTCTACATCGCGACCGAACGTGTCGGCTGGCTGATCATCGGATTCTCGTTGCTCGCCGTCGGCTTCTACGCGGCGTACCAGATGTTCGGTCACGTGCGGGTGCGCGTGGAGACCTGGCTCGATCCGCTCGCCGACTACAACAACACCGGCTACCAGATCTCCCAGTCGCTGTTCGGTCTCGCGACCGGCGGAGTCGCCGGCACCGGCCTGGGCAGCGGACGGCCGGGGCAGGTGCCGTTCGCGAAGACCGACTTCATCGTCGCCGCGATCGGTGAGGAACTCGGCCTGATCGGCCTGGCCGCCATCCTGCTGTTGTTCCTGATCCTCGTCGTCCGCGGCATGCGCACGGCGCTGGCGGTGCGCGACAGCTTCGGCAAGCTGCTCGCCGCCGGCCTGTCGTTCACCCTCGCCGTCCAACTTTTCGTGGTGGTCGGCGGTGTCACGAAGTTGATCCCCCTGACCGGCCTGACCACACCGTTCGTGTCCTACGGTGGTTCGTCGCTGCTCGCAAACTATCTGCTCCTGGCTCTGTTGATGAAGATCTCGCACGCTGCCCGCCAACCCGCGATCCCCCGTAAGAAAGCGCCCACGCCGATCGCCGAGGCCAAGACGGAAATGATGGGGCGCGAATGAACGGTCCGCTCCGCAAGGTCGCGATGGCCGTGATGTTCATGGTCGTCGCGCTGCTCGCAAACGCCACCTACGTGCAGGTCATCAAGGCCGACGATCTCCGTACCGATCCGCGCAACTCGCGTGTGCTGATCGACGAGTACTCCCGTCAGCGCGGACAGATCGTCGCGGCCGGTCAGGCTCTCGCGGTGTCGGTGCCCACCGACAGCCGCTACAAGTACCTGCGCGAATCCCCGGCGCCGCCGACCCAGCCGATGAGCCCGCTGGCCTACGCGCCGGTGACCGGCTTCTACTCGATGCAATACGGCAGCACCGGACTCGAACGGTCCGAGGATTCGCTGCTCAACGGTTCCGACAACCTGCTGTTCGGACGTCGACTGTTCGACCTGGTGTCGGGCCGCAACCCGCGCGGCGGAAACGTCGTGTCCACGATCGATCCGGTCGTTCAGCAGGTGGCCTACGACGAGCTGACCTCGAAGGGTTACACGGGCTCGGTGGTCGCGATCGAACCGAGCACCGGCAGGATCCTCGGGATGGTGAGCACGCCGAGTTACGACCCCAACCGGTTGTCGGGACACGACGGCGCCGCGACCTCGCAGGCCTGGGACGAGCTCAACGCCGATCCCGAGAAGCCGATGCTCAACCGCGCGATCTCCCAGACCTACCCTCCGGGCTCGACCTTCAAGGTCGTCGTGACGGCGGCCGCGCTCGAGAACGGCGTCACCCCCGACACGCAGTTCACCGCAGCGCCGCAGATCACCCTGCCCGACACCGCGACGACCCTCGAGAACTACGGCGGGGCCGCGTGCGGCGACGCATCGACGGTGACGCTGCGGGAGGCGTTCGCGCGGTCGTGCAACACGGCCTTCGTCGAGATGGGCATCGACGACGGACGCGAGGCCCTGGTCTCGCAGGCGGAGAAGCTCGGCATCGGCGAGACCCTCGACGTCCCGCTGCCCGTCGCGGCGAGCACCGTCGGCCCCATCCCGGACGGCGCGGCACTCGGCCAGTCGAGCATCGGCCAGCGGGATGTGGCCCTTACTCCGTTGCAGAACGCGTCGATCGCCGCGACCATCGCCAACGGCGGGGGGCGCATGAAGCCGTATCTCGTCGACCGTCGGCAGGGGCCCGACCTGACGGTGCTCGAGGAGACCAAGCCCGAATCGCTGGGCCAGGCGATCTCGCCGGAGGTCTCGGCGACCCTCACCGACCTGATGATCGGTGCCGAGAACAACGCCGGCGGTGGCGGTGCCATCCAGGGTGTGCAGATCGCGTCGAAGACGGGCACCGCGGAACACGGCAACGATCCGCGGAACACCCCGCCGCACACCTGGTACATCGCATTCGCACCTGCACAACAACCCCGCATCGCCGTCGCGGTGATCGTGGAGGACGGCGGCGACCGAGCACTCGCCGCGACCGGCGGTTCGGTGGCCGCCCCGATCGGACGGGCCGTCATCTCGGCCGGATTACAGGGAGGCTGACATGGCTCTGAGCAGCGGCGCCATGATCGCCGACCGTTACCGTCTCCAGCGACTCATCGCGACCGGCGGAATGGGTCAGGTGTGGGAAGGACTCGACACCCGGCTCGACCGGCGGGGCGCGGTGAAGGTCCTCAAGGCCGAGTTGTCCGGCGACGAGGACTTCCTCGCCCGGTTCCGTTTCGAGGCCCGCACCACCGCCCAGCTCAACCATCCCGGCATCGCCGGGGTGTTCGACTACGGCGAGACCACCGACGCCGAGGGCCAGTCCATCGCCTATCTCGTGATGGAACTCGTACACGGCGAACCGCTCAACGCCGTCCTGTCGCGGCTCGGACGCCTGTCGCTGCCGCACGCGCTCGACATGCTCGAGCAGACCGGACGCGCCCTGCAGGCGGCCCACAACGCCGGCGTGGTGCACCGCGACGTCAAGCCCGGCAACATCCTCATCACCCCGACGGGCCAGGTGAAGATCACCGACTTCGGTATCGCGAAGGCAGTCGACGCCTCCCCGGTCACCCGCACCGGCATGGTGATGGGCACCGCACAGTACATCGCTCCCGAGCAGGCACTGGGTCAGGAGGCGACGTCCGCGAGCGACGTGTACTCGCTGGCCGTCGTCGGCTACGAGGTGCTGTCGGGACGCCGTCCGTTCCTCGGCGACAGCGTCGTGACCGTCGCGATGAAGCATGTCCAGGAGACCCCGGCGCCGCTGCCGACGGATCTTCCGCCCGAGGTGCGCGAACTCATCGAGATCGCGATGTCGAAGGACCCGGCCTACCGCTATTCGAACGGTGGCGAATTCGCCAACGCCGTCGCTGCGGTGCGGTCCGGACGGCCCGTGCCCCCGCCCGGCAACGTGCCGCCGGTGACCAGCGCCAACCGCGTGCTTCCGCCCGGCGTGCCCGGCACGACGGCCCACACTTCTTCGACCCGTGCCCTGCACCCGACGCAGTACGACCAGACGGCCTATTCGTCGGTTCCCCGCTCGGCTCAGCCGCCGCCCGCCGGCCGTCCGCCGGTGGCAGGTCCGCCGACTACGGGAGTGCCCGCCGACGATGACGGACGACGGTCCCCGAGTCCCACAGCGCTGGCCTGGGCCGCAGGTGCGGCAGTGGTGCTCGCCCTCGTGACGCTGGGAATCGTGCTGTTGGGTGGCGACGACGAGGAGACCCCGCGCGCTCCGTCTCCGACGACGCAACTCACCACGACCCGCGCGACCACCACGACGACCCGTCCGCCGCTGACCACCACGACGACGTTCGTGCCGCTGCCGCCGCCCGTCGAGACGGAGACCTTCACGCCTCCTCCGACCACGACGACGACGCAGCCGCCGACGACCACGGTGGAGCCGACGACCGAGCCGACCACGACGCAACCGCCCACCACCACGACCGCCCCGACCACGACGACGACCACCACCACAGCGGAGGACACGGGTGGCGGCGACGGCGGCACGGGCGGCGCGGAGGGTAACGGCGACGACGAGACCGACCCCGAGGCCGCCGGTGGAGGGGACGACAATTCATCCGAAACCAGCAACGGTACGAACAACCAAGGAACGTCATGACCACACCCCGCAAGCTCTCCTCCCGCTACGAGCTGGGTGAGATCCTCGGCTTCGGCGGTATGTCCGAGGTGCACCTCGCGCGGGATCTGCGGCTCGGCCGGGATGTGGCCATCAAGGTGTTGCGCGCCGACCTCGCACGCGACCCCACGTTCTACCTGCGCTTTCGGCGCGAAGCGCAGAATGCCGCTGCGCTGAACCATCCGGCGATCGTCGCCGTCTACGACACCGGTGAGGCCGAGACCGAGGCCGGGTCGCTCCCGTACATCGTCATGGAGTACGTCGAGGGCGACACGCTGCGCGACATCGTGCGCGCCGACGGGCCGATGACCCCCAAGCGGGCGATGGAGATCATCGCCGACGTGTGCGCGGCCCTGGACTTCAGCCACCGCAACATGATCGTGCACCGCGACGTGAAGCCGGCCAACGTCATGATCAACAAGGCCGGCGCGGTGAAGGTCATGGACTTCGGCATCGCCCGGGCCATCTCCGACGCCGCGAGCCCGATGACGCAGACCGCCGCGGTGATCGGCACCGCGCAGTACCTCTCCCCGGAGCAGGCGCGCGGTGAACAGGTCGACGCCCGGTCCGACGTGTACTCGGTGGGCTGCGTCCTGTTCGAGATCCTCACCGGCGAGCCCCCCTTCAAAGGCGACTCGCCCGTCGCGGTGGCCTACCAGCACGTGCGGGAGGATCCGCCGCTGCCGTCATCGGTGAATTCGTCGGTGCCGCCCGAGCTCGACTCGGTGATCCTCAAGGCGATGGCGAAGAACCCCGCGAACCGCTACCAGTCGGCCGCGGAGATGCGCAGCGACCTGATCCGCGTGCTGAGCGGGCAGCGTCCGAGTGCGCCGATGGTGATGACCGACGAGGACCGCACGACGCTGATCGACTCCGTCGACAACAACACGGGGCGGCACGGCCGCGTCGCGGCCGCCGGTGCCGCCGGGGCACCCGCCGAGGATTCCGGCGGCGGCTCAGTTCTCAAAAAGGTGCTGCTCGGCATCGCCGCGCTCGCCGTGGTCGGTATCGTCGGCGTCTTCCTGTGGTCGCTCGGACCCGGTTCGACGGCCGCCCAGGTCACGGTGCCCGACGTCCGCAACGTCTCCGCCGAGCTCGCCGAGAGCCAGCTGCAGAACGCCGGCTTCCGGGTCTCGATCCAGCAGAAGAGCGATCCGGTCGTCGCGAACGGCAACGTCATCAACACCCGTCCCGTGCCCGGGAGCCAGGCCGAGGAGGGTTCGACCGTCACCCTCGAGGTCTCGACAGGACCGGAACAGGTGCAGATCCCGCGGCTCGAAGGCATGACGCAGGAACGCGCAGCCCAGGAGCTGTCCGCCGCCGGTCTCCGGCTCGACCCGAACGTCGGACGTGCTCCGTCGAATGCCGACGACGAGGACCTCGTCGTCGACCAGAGCCCCGGTGCGGGAGCCAGCGTCGACCGCGACAGCCCCATCACCATCACTTTGGGATCCGGCCCCGAACTGGTGCGCGTCCCCAACGTCGTGGGCCAAACCGTCGAGGTGGCGAGCGACAACATCGAGGGTGCCGGTTTCGAGGTCGTCGTCGAGAACATCGACTCCAGCGAGACCGAGGGCACCGTCGTGTCGACGAGTCCGGCCGGTGGCGCCTCCACCGAACAGGGGTCGACGGTGACGGTGCGGGTGTCCAACGGCGACCGCATCGAGATGCCCGTCGTCACCAACCGGTCGGTGTCGGATGCACTCGCCGCTCTGCGCGGCGCCGGCTGGACGGGCAACGCCTCTCAGCTCCAGCAGACGCGTGAGGCGACACTCGATGTCGATCTCGTCGGCACCGTGATCACGCAGGCCCAGCCGCCGGGTTCGGAGATCTCGAAAAACCAGCCCCTCACCGTGGGCGTCGGTGTGCTCGGCATCCGCTGAACGAGCTTTCGACGAAAGGCGCCGATCCTCGAAGGACCGGCGCCTTTCTCGTCGGAAATGGGTGCGTCAGGCGGCTCCGCCGTCGAGCGCGCGTGCCATCTGCGCCTCGAGGCGCGCGACGAGCGTCTCGTCCGGTGCCTCGCCGCAGGCCGGGAGCCAGTTCGCGAGCATGCGGTGACCGCCCTGGGTGAGCACCGATTCGGGGTGGAACTGCACACCGTGGATCGGCAGCTCGGCGTGACGCAGGGCCATGACGATGCCGGTCTCCGTGTGGCCGGTGGGCTCGAGTTCGGCGGGCATCGTCTCGGGCAGCACGGTCAGCGAGTGGTAGCGGGTCGCGGTGAACGGATCGGGCAGGCCCGCGAGCACACCGGCACCATTGTGACGAACCAGGCTGGTCTTGCCGTGCAGCAGCTCGGGGGCGCGATCGACGGTCGCGCCGAACGCGACACCGATGGACTGGTGGCCGAGGCACACACCGAGCAGCGGAGTGCTGCTGTCGGCACATGCCTTGACCAGATCGATGCTCGCCCCGGCGCGTTCGGGTGTGCCCGGCCCTGGGCTGAGGAGGATGCCGTCGTACTCCTTCGCGACCCGCGCGAGAGCACCCGGTGCGGTGAGCCGCTCGTCATCGTTGCGCCACACGTCGGCCGTCGTTCCGAGCTGCCCCAGATACTGGACCAGGTTGAAGACGAAGCTGTCGTAGTTGTCGACGACGAGAATGCGCATGAGACGAGGGTACTCAGTGGCCGGCAGAGGGCGACCCGCCCGGTGGCCGGTAGAGGGCGACCCGCCCGGTGGCCGGCAGAGGGCGACCCGCCCGGTGGCCGGCAGAGGGCGACCCGCCCGGTGGCCGGCAGAGGGCGACCCGCCCGGTGGCCGGCAGAGGGCGACCCGCCCGGTGGCCGGCAGAGGGCGACCCGCCCGGTGGCCCGATTCGGACAGTGCTCCCGGGCACCGCTCAGCGCGCGGACGAACTACCGGTGTAGGCGGGGACCGACAGATCCTCCGACGCCTGCTGCGTGTAGCCGAGTTGATAGCGGGCCGCGTACTGCTTGTAGATGCGGATACCGGGCTCGGCGTCGAGCGCGGCCTGCAGCCGTGCCGGGTCGCCGAGCGCGGTGACGACATAGGGCGGTGAGTAGGTGCGTCCGTGCAGCAGCAGCGTGTTGCCGATGCAGCGTGGTGCCGACGTCGCGACGATCCGCTGATCCTGCATGGCCACGGCCTCGGCACCGCCGGCCCACATCGCGTTGAGCACGCTCTGCACGTCCTGCTGGTGCACGACGAGATCGTCGGGTGAGGCACCGGACGGATAGCGCCCGTTGGCGTCGCGGGGTGCGTCGGTGAGAGTGACGGTCACACCCGGACCGCGGCGGGCCACGAGTCCGGCCGGGTCCTCGATCGCGGACAGGTCGTCGAGCACCGCGGCGACGTCCTCGTCGTTCACCGCGGCACGGTCCTGGAGTTCGTCGATGCGGGTAGTGAGATCGTCTCGGGTGGCGGCCAGTTCGTCGGCCTTCTCCTGCGCGGCCCGGACCAGATCGGACAGTCGCGGGGAGTCGCCGGCGCGCAGTTCGTCGCCTTCGGACACTCCGCGGGTGGTACCCACGAGCAGACCGGCCACGAGGCAGACGACGAGGGTCGCGACACCCCACACGGGCGCGCGCAGTCGTCGTTCCGACACGTCGTACCTCCGATCCTGGCCTTACGTTAGCGTGATCTCAACAGGTAGTTGACCGACCACTCCATCCGTGTACGACGGGTGGAGACGTGAGAACGAGGACACCATGCCCAAGTCGAAGGTTCGCAAGAAGGACGTCTCCGCGACCCGGACGGTGAGCCGCACACCGGTGAAGGTCAAGGGCACGCCGTCGAGCACGTTGTACGTGACGGTGATGCTCGCCCTGATGGTCATCGGGTTGCTGTGGCTGATCGTCTACTACCTCGCGGCCGAGCAGATCACATGGATGAACGATCTCGGTGCCTGGAACTTCCTGATCGGTTTCGGGTTCATGGTGGTCGGTCTGATCATGACGATGAACTGGCGCTGACCTCCACCCCGCTCGGGTTACACCGATGTTATTCATCCCCACCTGGGGATAACACTGTGCACAACCGGTGAGAGGTCCCCGGGGAACGGATCGGAAGAGGACGCAGATGCCCGACGAGACACCGCTGCGGTGGGCGACGCCGCCCGCCGCGATAGCGGCGTTGTCGGCCGCCGGTATCGCCTTGGCCGTGACCGCAGCGGTTGCGGTTCCCGACGCGGCCGGTCGCGTACTGGTGGGTTTCGCGGCGGTGCTCGTCCTCGTGATGGTCGCGCTCGCGCTGCGGCAGCGTCCGCGTCTCGAAGTGCTCCCCGGAGGAATGGGGATCGCGACGATGCGGTTGACGGGTCGTCGCGAGTTCCCGCGCGCGGCCCTGCACCGCGTGCGGATCGTCGAGTACCCGCGCTTCGGGCGGCGCGTGCCGATGCTCGAGATCGACACGATCGACCCCGCGACCGGCACGGAGAACCTGATGATCTTCGGCCGGTGGGATCTGGGCACCGACCCGCGGAACGTGCACGCCGCGCTGGCGATGCGCGATCTCGCGCCCGATCAGACACCCAGTTGATCGCGTAGCCGCACGACGGCGAGCACGATCGCGACCAGCGTCACCGCGACGACCGCGACCAGCGCGATCCATCCGGTGCGCACGATGCGGTCCCGGTCGGTGCCGGCACCGAGATACTGCGGGGCGTAGAGCAGGGCCGCTGTCGCGGCGGCACCGGCGACGAGACCGCCCAGGTGACCCCACAGGGAGATGCCCGGGACGGTGATGCTGATGATCACGTTGAGGCCGACGATGGTCAGCACGGGTGCCGGGCTGCGACGCAGGCGCAGCAGGATGACGGCCTGCGCGCCGAGCAGACCGAAGACCGCTCCCGACGCTCCGGCGGTGACCGCTCCGGTCTCCATGAACATCACTGCGGCGGACCCGCCGAGGATCGACACGAGGTAGACCGAGAGGTACCGGGCGCGTCCGAGCACGAGTTCGGTGTCGCGCCCGATCACCCACAGGGCGAACATGTTGACGGCCAGATGGAGCAGGCCGAAGTGCAGGAATCCGCTGCCGAGGATCCGGATGTACTCGCCGTGCGCGGCGATGATGGGCGGCCACAACGCCCAGTCGAGGAACAGCGCCGAGCCCTGCTCGTTGGTCATCACGCTGCCCGACTGCGCGGCGGTGATGCCGAAGACGAGCACATTCAGCGCGATGAGCACGTACGTCACGATCGGCGAGGGCCGATCGGAACGGACGGGTGCGCCGGCGATGGTGCGGGCCTGCGGTGTCGACCGTTCGGCCGCGGCGACGCAGTCGACGCAGTGCTGACCGACCGAGGCGGGACGCAGGCACTCGGGGCACGCGGGCCGGCCGCATCGGGAGCAGGCGAGAAGGGTCGGGCGGTCGGGATGGCGAACGCACCGCGGCTGGGGTTGCGGGCCACCACCCTCGGCCGCGGAGCCCCAGCCGGGGTTCGTCATGGGAACTCTCTCAGGAGATGGTGATGCTGTTGATCACGACGTCGTCGACCGGGCGATCGGCGCGGTCGGTGGCGGTGGTCGCGATCGCGTCGACGACCTTCTTCGACTCGGCGTCGACGACCTCACCGAAGATGGTGTGGCGACGGTTGAGGTGCGGGGTCGGGCCGACGGTGATGAAGAACTGCGAGCCGTTGGTGCCCGGGCCGGCGTTCGCCATCGCGAGCAGGTAGCCGCGGTCGAACTGCAGCTCGGGGTGGAACTCGTCGGCGAACTGGTAGCCCGGGCCGCCGCGGCCGGTGCCGGTGGGATCGCCACCCTGGATCATGAAGCCGTCGATGACGCGGTGGAAGACCGCGCCGTCGTAGAACGGACCGCTGGTCTCGCCCTTGGCGTTCTGGGTCTTGTACTCCTTGGTGCCCTGGGCCAGGCCGACGAAGTTCTCGACGGTCTTCGGCGCGTGGTTGCCGAAAAGCGCAATCGCGATGTCGCCGCGGTTCGTGTGGAGCGTGGCCGTTGCTGTCTGATGCGGTGAAGTCACCCCACCATGGTGCCATTGCCCGCTTCCCGGGCAGGACAGGCGGCGCGGGACACGCTCTCCGGTCACGACCACAGGTCCGGGCGGTATGGAAGAGTGGACGCATGAGCAAGCTGATTCATGCCGAGACCGACGACGTGTGGCTTCCGGCATTCGTGCGACGCCACGACGAATCCGGCAATCTCGCGGGTGCTCTCCGCGTGGCCGGCGAGGGCGCGGTAGCTCTCGCGCAGGGCTCGAGTGCGGCCGGACTGTTCGCAGCACGCAAGGGTCTGGACGTCGCGGGCGAACTGCTCTCGGTGGCCCGGCGGGGCGCGGCCGAGCGGGGTGCCGCGAAGTCGTCCTCTCGTCCGGAGCGCACGGGCAGGCGGTTCGGTCTCGTCGTCGCCGGCGCGGTTGCCGTCGTGGCCGCAGGCGGGGGCGTGTTCTACCGGCGACGACGGCCGGATCCCCCTCCGATCGCTCCGGAACCGCCGCGCGTGCGGCCCGCGGAGTCCGCCGAGACGACGACCGACGAGGCCGCCTCGACGCCGGTCTCCCCCGAGTCCACCGACACCTCGGAGGCCTGATCGCCGTCCGCGGTGCCGAATTCTCGTTCCGCCGATCGGATCTCGCGGTCGACGATGAGGCACGCCGCGAAGTAGAGCGCGCCGAGGAAAGTGAGCAGGACGGGGACGAAGGCCAGGAATTCCATGGCCACCTCCGTTCCGATCCGCGATGGGGATCGGCGAGTGACGGGCGGGGCACGTCGTCGGTGACGATTCGAGCGTAGGCGCGTCCGGGAGTCCCCGCACGTCCCCGCCGACTTCCGCGGTAGTGATCTAGTTCACATCCGACTGCTTCATGATCGACTCGGCCGAACCTGTGATAAGAGGCACATCCGGGTGCATACTCACCAGTAGGCACGCGACCCGGAGGCAGTCATGGCAGAGAGCGCCGATGCCCGAACCCCACAGGTCACCGAGCGGCAGGCTCGTGAAGTAGCGGAGCAGGCGCGCGAATCCGAGTGGAACAAGCCGTCCTTCGCGAAGGAACTGTTCCTCGGACGGCTCACCCTCGACCTCGTCCACCCCTTCCCGCGACCGACACCCGACGAGGACTCCCGTACCGAGGAGTTCCTCGCACGCCTGCGCGCCGCGTGCAGTTCGATGGACGGCGGCCGCATCGAACGCGACGCGCGGATACCCGACGAATACGTCCGCGAGCTGGCCGAACTCGGCTGCTTCGGCATGAAGATCCCGCAGGAGTACGGCGGCCTCGGGCTGTCGCAGGTCGCCTACAACCGGGCCCTGACGGTCGTCGCCTGCGTGCATCCCAGCATCGGCGCGCTGCTGTCGGCCCATCAGTCGATCGGTGTGCCGGAACCGCTCAAGCTCGCCGGCACCCCTGAGCAGAAGCAGCGCTTCCTGCCGCGATGCGCGCGCGGCGCCATCTCGGCTTTCCTGCTCACCGAACCCGACGTCGGGTCCGACCCCGCCCGACTCGCGTCCACCGCCATCCCGGTCGAGGACGGCAGTGCCTACGAACTCGAGGGCGTCAAGCTGTGGACGACCAACGGGGTGGTCGCCGAACTGCTCGTCGTCATGGCCCGCGTACCGAAGAGCGAGGGCCATCGCGGCGGGATCTCCGCCTTCGTCGTGGAAGCGGATTCACCCGGCATCACCGTCGAACGCCGCAACTCCTTCATGGGCCTGCGCGGCATCGAGAACGGCGTGACCCGACTGCACAAGGTGCGGGTTCCGAAGGAGAACCTCATCGGACGTGAGGGCGACGGGCTGAAGATCGCGTTGACGACGCTCAACGCCGGTCGCCTCGCCATCCCCGCGATGTGCTCGGGTGCCGGCAAGTGGGCGCTGAAGATCGCCCGCGAATGGTCGTCGGAGCGGGTGCAGTGGGGCAAGCCGGTCGGTGAGCACGAGGCCGTCGCCGCGAAGATCTCGTTCATCGCCGCGACCACCTACGCACTCGAGTCCGTCGTCGAACTGTCGGGCCAGATGAACGACGAACAGCGCAACGACATCCGCATCGAGGCGGCACTGGCGAAGTTGTGGGCGAGCGAGATGGGATGCCTCATCGCCGACGAACTCGTGCAGATCCGCGGCGGACGCGGCTACGAGACCGCCGAGTCGCTGGCGGCGCGCGGCGAACGGGCCGTTCCCGCAGAGCAACTCGTCCGCGACCTGCGGATCAACCGCATCTTCGAGGGGTCGAGCGAGATCATGCGTCTCCTCGTCGCCCGCGAGGCGGTCGACGCCCACCTGCGCGCAGCCGGCGAACTCGCCGACCCCGATTCGACGGGCAAGGAGAAGGCGCAGGCCGCGGTACGGGCGAGCGGGTTCTACGCCCGATGGCTCCCGAAACTCGTCACCGGCAAGGGACAGCTACCGCGGACCTACAACGAATTCGGTTTTCTGGCAACACATCTGAGGTACATCGAACGCAGCTCGCGCAAGCTCGCCCGCTCGACCTTCTACGGGATGGCCCGCTGGCAGGCCGGACTCGAGAAGCGGGAGAACTTCCTCGGACGGATCGTCGACATCGGAGCCGAGCTGTTCGCCGCGACCGCCGTGTGCGTGCGCGCCGAACGGCAACGCGTCGACGGGCACCCGGGAGCCGACACGGCTTTCGAACTGGCCGACGCGTTCTGCAAGCAGTCGCGGCTGCGCGTGGAGAAGTTGTTCGACGCCCTGTGGACGAACACCGACGCCGAGGATCGTCGCACCGCGGCCGGCGTTCTCGAGGGCAGATACGAGTGGCTCGAGCGCGGTGTGCTCGATCCGAGCGAGGGCACCGGTCCGTGGATCTCCCGCTGGGAACCGGGCCCGTCGACCGAGACGAACGTCGCGCGCCGGATCATCGACACCCGTCACTCGGTGTAGACCCCGCACACGAATCCGGCCCGCACCCCCGGAAGGGAGTGCGGGCCGGATCGATTGCGGATTCGAAGGAGCGTCAGAAGGCTCCACAGTTCGACGGTGCGGGCTCACCGCGCAGTCGCGCTTCGATGTACGCGACGGAGTCGGGCAGTCCGCCGATCATGGGCACCGCATGGTTGATGATGAAGCCGGGCAGGATCGGCGGCGTCGTGTTGGGCAGGAACTGCACCGTCGCGCCCTGATCGCACCAGTCCAGCGCCAGCTGACGGCCCTGACCGTAGGGGACCGTGTCGTCCTGCGTGCCGTGCTGGAGGAGGACGGGCACGGCAGGCGTGCGGTTGCCGATGCGCTGCTCCGCGAGGATCTTCTGGACCTGGGGCAGGCGGTCGAGCACGACATCGAGGGGCTCACCCGTGCGGGTGTAGTCGCCGGTGCGCTGGAATGCGAAATTCGCCACCGTCTCCGGGACGCACTGGTTCGCCACGGCCGCGAGCATCTTGCGGCCGCGATCACTGATCTCGGCGTCGATCTCGTCGCGGATCTCCGGGTAGGCGTCGGCCAGACCGTTGATCGTGTACCCGATGGCACCGGTGAGCAGCGTGCCGTCGATCTGCTTCAACGTGGCCACGAGGTCGGCGGGCGGAGCACCCACGTAGGCGCCGACGAGGTTCAGTTCGGGGGCGTACTCGGGAGCGAGCTCGGCCGCAGCGCCCGACGCGCCGCCGCCCTGCGAGTAACCGAAGAGGCCGACCGGGCTGTTCTCGGTCACCGACGCGTTCTCGAGCTTCAGCGCCGCGCGCACCGAGTCGAGCACCGCGTGGGCTTCGGCGGCGCGGTTCACGTAGGTGTGGTGCCCCGGCGTACCGAGACCGTCGTAGTCGGTGACGACCACGGCGATGCCGCGCAGCAGCAGCGCGTTGATCGACAGCACCTCGTACTCGGTGAAGAAGTCGAGGGGCGGATTATAGTTGACGAGCGCGCCGAGATTGCGGGACGGCGCGCACTGGTCACCCTGACCGTGGGTACCGACGGCCAGCGCGACGAGCGGCCGGTCGCCGGGACCGTTCCACGGCGTCGACGGCTCGATGTAGGTGCCGCTCACCGCGTTGGGTGCGCCCTTGGCGTCGTTGCTGCGGTACAGCAGCTTGGTGCCCTGACCCGGGAAGATGCCGTCGGCGACCGGTGCGCGCAATGCCAGATCGGACGGTGCCGTGCGCAGGACGTCGCCGGGAGCACCCGTCGGCAGTGGGTCGGGCGGGAGATAGAAGTCCGTCTCGGCTCCCGCTGTCGCCGCGGTTCCGAGAATTCCGCCGGCAAGGACGGTCGTCGTCACCGCCGCGGCCATCCACTTCCGAGCGCGCCCCACCATGTTGTTCCTCCACCTGGATCCACCGGAACCGTGTGTCCCTCGTCACGGCGGTACGGACTGTAACACGTACTTACCGGAAAGTAAGGTCGGCACTTCCCTCCCTGTCTGCCACAATCGTTCTTCGCGCCCGAAGCGGTGCATTTGTCCGGCGCACCCGGAGCGAGTCGGGTCCTCGGCAGCACGACGGACGAGCAGCCTCTCGAGGAAGGGAAGACATGGCAATCGGTGTCGGCCTCCGGATCGGGCGAGTCGTGTCCACGGCGGTCATCGCATCCAACGAACCCGGCACTCCCGACCCTGTCGTCCTCGCCCGCGACTCCGTCCTGCACGTCGACCACGACGGCAACACGTCGCTCGGCAGCGTGGCGCACGGGGACGAAGCACGCACGATCGCGGGCTTCCTCACGCGGGTCGGCGACGCCTCGGGCATCACCGCGAGCGACGGTCGCATGTACCGCGCCGAGGACGCGATGGCCACCGCCATCCACTGCCTGTTGCGGGAGTGCCACCCGTTGCCGACCTTCGGCGGCATGGACCGGGACAGCGACCCCGGCTACGCCGCCACCTACCCGTCGCACTGGGATCCGGACACCATCGCGACCTTGCGTGCCGCCCTGGACTACGCGAATCTGCGGCACGTGGATCTCGTGTCCGACGCGCAGGCGGCCGCCGCCTGGTACGCCTCCGAGATCTCCGAGACCCCTGGCCAACTCGTGGGGGTCTTCCATCTCGACGACGGCGGCTCGACCGTCACCCTCGTACGCTCGGGCGTGCCCGCCGGCAAGGCCTACCGCACCCCCGCCCAGGGCGCACCGTCCCCGGCGGCCCAACTCGCCACGGCCCTCGGATCGTTCGGCTGGATACCGGACAATCTCGAGGCCGTCGTCGTCATGGGCGACGGTCTCGTCGCACGAGATCGCACCCACATCCAGGAGATCGCGAACAGCCTCGCCACGAAGCTCACGGTGCGCAGCCTCGTCGGGCCGGGCCCGGAACAGACGGCGGCGCTCGGCGCCGCGATCCTCGCGGCCGGATTCACGCCGGCACGCGAGACCAACAAGACCCGGATCGGACTTCCACCTTCCTACGACGAAACCGACGTACTCACCGGCGGTTTCGCTCGGCTGCGCGAACTCGAGGAGAGACGTCTCGGGGCCGAGAGCACCGCCGAGAACCGCGGAGCCGCGAGGAAGGAGGCCACACCCGTTCCGGTGCTCACCACGGGCACCGCAGACGAGAACACCGGCAACACGAGAACGGTCGTCATCGGGGTGGTCGCCGTTCTCGTGCTGATCGCGATCCTCGCCGGCATGCTGCTCTGATCGATCTCCTGTCTCCGATCGACCCTGCTCAGTCCGCCGGGGTGCGGTCGGGAGCCGGAACCGCAGCGAGCGCGGCGGCGTCCTCGTCCCCGAAACGGTCCTCGAGCACGGCGGGAGCGAAGTCGAGATCGATCTCCTCCAGCGGGCGTCCGCGCGCGGATTCTATTGCGCCGAGCCGTCTCTGTGCCCGGTCGGCCGCATAGGAGATGAACTCGTCGTTGTCGAGACCGTAGGGCTGTTCGTCGAACTGCTCGTTCTGCCACTGGATCATTCCGGTCGCGAGGGGAAGCAACTCCTCCATCCGCTGCAACACGACGTTCCAGTTCGAGTCGTCCGCTGCCACATGCCGTCGGCAGGTGAACGTGCCCCAGGCCATGTGCCGGCGCTCGTCGGAGCCGATCCGCCGGATGATCTCCTGCATGCCCGGCAGGATCCCGTACTTGGTGCACACCTTCTGCCACGCGTAGTAGCCCGTCAGCGCGAGACTGCCCTCGATGACGTGGTTGTAGGTGACACTCGCGCGGACCTGATTGGCCGGGGACGGATCTCGATCGAGCACGCGCAGGCTGTGCGGCAGTTCCTCGTAGAACAGCCGCCGGTAGTAGGGATTCTCGGCAACGAACGGGTGCAGGTCGGATGTCAGTCCCACGGTGTCCATCCAGCGACGGAACACCTGCACGTGCTTGGCCTCCTCGTAGCAGAACTGGGTCAGGTACATCTCGTCACCCAACCGGCCCTCCGCTTCCATGGCGCGGAGGAACGGAAGGATGTCCTGCGTGACGGCCTCCTCGCCGGCGACGAACAACGCGACCAGATAGGTCGAACTGCGGCGTTGTTCCGAGTTGAGCGACGCCCAGTCCTCGGCGTCGTGGGAGAAGTCGATGTCCATCGGATCCCAGTGCGCTGCGTTGCCCTTCGCGAAGAGCCGGAGCGGGAAGGCGTCCCAGTTCAGGCCGCCTTCCCGCAGCGACGCGAAACCCTGACGTATCTGTGTAATCTCGGTCACACCCTCGAGGCTAGACCTCGATTCCACATACGTCGCGGTCTTGTCTCAGTCACCCAGCAAGGTGTCGCCGGGATACCCCTTCGGACCGAATCCCGGAGGGACGAGAAAGACCGCCGACCCGATCGGCGTGATCCACGGATTCAGCGCGTCGTGCTCGGCGAGGCGCTGCTGCACCGGGACGAACTGACGGTCCACGTCCACCTGGTAGGTGGCGAACAGCAATCCGGCGCCGTCCTGGTCGTCGTAGTTGTAACCCCGTCGCAGGAACTGCTCGTCGCCGGTGCGGGGACGTGCCCGCGCGACGTGCGATTCCGGCGGGATCACCGGGATACCGAACCGGTCGGTGGCCTCGAAGTCGGCGTCGTCGTGTTCCTCCGAACCCGTCAGCGGAGCACCGTTCGACAGTCGCCGGCCGACGGCGAGTTCCCGAGCGGGACGGTCCAGCTCGTCCCAGGTGTCGAGTGCCATGCGGATCCGGCGTAACACGAGCGAGGTGCCACCGGCCATCCACGGCGGGTCACCCGGATTCCACACCTGCCGGTCGAAGTCCGGGCTGTGCGGCGCGGGATTGACGGTGCCGTCTACCTGCCCCATGAGGTTGCGCATGGTCGTCCCGTCGGGTCGCGTGCCGGCCGCACGCCGGAACCCTCGCTGGATCCAGCGGACCGTCGCCACCGATCGCACACTCCTGGTGAGTGTGCGGACCGCGTGCGAGACGGTCACCGGGTCGTCGGCGCAGACCTGCAACAGCAGGTCGCCGCTGGACCATCGTTCCTCGAGCCGGTCGATCGGGAAGGCCGGCAGCGGCTTCAGCCACGCGGGTCGTCGGTCGGTCAGGCCCGCGGCGTCGAAGACCGCGGGACCGTAGCCGACCGTGACCGTCAGCCGGGCCGGGTCGACGGCGAGTTCGGGTTCGGTGTCGCCCAGCGCCGGCGTCCCGGTGGTGAGTCGCCGCGAATCCTCGGCCCACACCCGCATGATCCCGACGAGCCCGTCACGATCGACACCCTCGGCGAGGTCCAGTGCCACGAACGACGCGAAGGACTGCGCGGGGGTGTCGATACCGGCCTGATGGGTGCCGTGGATCTCCACGGTCCGCGCGCCGATCGGTTCGGAGATGCGGGACGCGACCGCCGTCCCACCTCCGACCGCGCCGAGTCCTGCTGCACCCAGCGCGGCGACACCGCCCCCGAGCAGGGTGCGTCGAGTGAACCTAGCCATCGTGGGTTGCCCCGTCGTGGGACGGCACGTACTCCTCCTGTGCCCCGGCGAAGTCGCGGACCTGGGCCGTGAACTCCTCGGTCGATCCGTCCGCGAACTCGAGTGTGAAGGTCACCGTGTTCCCGGGTCGCAGAGGCTCCACGAGGTCCATGAGCATGAGGTGGTCGCCGCCGGGCGCGAGGCTGTGCACGGTGTCCGCGGGGATGACGAGCCCGTCCCCCATCTCCTGCATCACCATCGAGGCGCCGCCGGACGACACCATCTCGTGCAGTTCCGTGGTGGCGGATGCAGGACTGGACGCGCCGACGATGTGCACGTCACTGCTGCCGGTGTTCTCGATCTCGGCGAAGGCACCGGTCATCCCGGTGTCGGATGCCTTGACCCAGGCTTCGGACACGACGACGGCCTCGGCCGAGTCGGTGGTGCCGGTGTCGGAACCGCAGGCGGCGGCGAGCAGGGCCGTTGCGGCGATCGCAGTGCCGAACATGGTCTTCTTCATGATTCTCCGTAAGTGTCGGTGCCTCTGCGGGCACACGGAACGAGCGGTCGCCGGCGGCGGCGATCGAGAAGGTTGACCTAGCGGAGAACAACGGGAGGTGCGCGGCTGCCGGTTCCGCCGACGAGTAGTACGCCGGGACCGATATCGGGGCGGTGGATCGTCGGGACAGGTTCGGCGACGGCCACGGGCAGCGTGCGGTACGTCTCGGGAACGATCCGGCGCAGCGCTGCGAGTGCTGCTTCGCAGCCCTTCTCGGCACCCCGTACCAATACTGCGGCGAGGAGGACGGCAACCGCGTGGGCGGACATCATTCCGGATCCCGGTGTGTGCAGGTGACCGTCGTGGAGTCCCAGCACGAGGTGGCCGGCGACCTGCCCGAGGACGAGGACGAGCGGCACCGGAAGCCTGGTTTCGCCGGTGAGGACTCCGACAGCGAAGGCAAGCCCGAGGAGGAACACCAGGGCGTCCTGGTGGGGAATCGCTCCGCCGGCGAAGGCGTGCGCGGCGATGCTCAGTGCGGCCGAGATTCCGCTCACGAAGACCGCGCGCATGCGCATCACGGTGTTCACCTCGGCCATGAAGTCAGAATACTTCCCTCACCTGCGATTACTACCCCATGTAGTAACTATCACCGAATATAACGACAGAGCGTCGGTAAGATATCGACGTGCCGTCGAGAAGATTGGGCACATACCCGGTCCAGCCCACGAAGGACTCCACATGTTTCTTGCCATGCGCGAACTATGGTTCGCGCGCACCCGCTTCCTGTTGATGGGCGCCGTCGTCGCGCTCATCTCGATCCTCATGGTGATCCTGTCCGGTCTGTCGTCCGGTCTCGTCGTCGACGGCGTCTCCGCACTGCAGCGCACACCGGTGCAGGCATTCGCCTTCGCCGAAGGAACCAAGGCCGACTCCGCATTCTCCCGATCCGTGGTCACGGAAGACCAGGCCGACACCTGGCGTGCCCGCCCGGACGTCGCTCGCGCCGAACTGTTCGGCAACACCATCGTCAACGCGAAAACCGAGAGCGGGGTCCCCGTGGACCTCACACTCTTCGGCATCCGGCCGGGCTCGTTCCTCGAACCCTCGGTCTCCGAGGGGGCACCGCTCGGTGGTGACACCGATGTCGTCCTCAGCGACAGCGCCCGCGCCACCGGCGTCGAACTCGGCGACACGATCGTCGTCGATCGTCTCGGTACCCGGTTGGACGTCGTCGGGTTCACCTCCGACAAGCGCACCTTCGGTCACGTCGACGTCGCCTACCTTCCCCTGAGCACCTGGCAGGAGATCCACGCCGGTGTCCGGCTCGGTGAACAGGTCCCTCCGAGCGCGTACACCGAAGCCAGTGTGGTCGCGATCGAGGGTGTGGACGGAGCACTGCCCGATCTCACCGCGGGTGACGCAGCAGCCGGTACGACAGCGAAGACCCTGGAGGAATCGTTCGATTCCTCCCCCGGCTACAGCGCCGAGATGATGACGATGTCGATGATCACCGCCTTCCTCTACGCGATCTCAGCCCTCGTCGTAGGAGCGTTCTTCACGATCTGGACCGTGCAGCGCAGCCGTGAGATCGCCGTCCTCCGCGCCATGGGCGCCTCCACCGGATTCCTCCTGCGCGACGCCCTCCTGCAGGCCGTGATCGTGCTCGTCGGCTCAGTCGCCTTCGGTGTGCTCGTCGGTCTCGGACTCGGGTCGGGCCTCGAGGGCAGCGGCATGCCTTTCGTCCTCGAATCCGGCCCCGTCGCTCGAGGTGCCGTTCTGCTCGTCGTCCTCGGCCTGCTCGGCGCCGCCCTCGCCGTGGTCCGCATCGTCCGTGTCGATCCGCTCGCTGCCCTGGGAGAGAACAGATGACCGTCACCACCTCCACCGGCCTCGCACTGTCCGACGTCTGCCTGTCCTTCGGCGACGGCGACAGCACGGTCCACGCCCTCGATCACGTCGACCTGGGCGTCGAGCCGGGTGAACTGGTCGCCGTCGTCGGGCCGTCCGGTGCCGGCAAATCGAGTCTGCTGGCGGTCGCCGGTGGCCTCGGCCGACCCACTTCCGGCACCGTGAGTGTCGACGGTATCGAGGTGACCGCACTCGACCCGCGGGCGACCGCGAAGCTGCGCCGAGAGCGGGTCGGGTTCGTATTCCAGTCCGGCAATCTCCTCCCCGCCCTGACCGCACGCGATCAACTGCTCCTCGTCGAGAAGATCGCCGGACGCCCCGGACGGAACCCTGACGAGCTGCTCGCCTCGGTGGGTATGGAGCACCGCGCCCAGCGGCGACCCGGGCAGCTCTCGGGCGGTGAGCGTCAACGTGTCGGCATCGCGCGGGCCCTGATGGCCGAACCGTCGTTGTTGCTCGTCGACGAACCCACCGCCGCCCTCGATCGGAAACGCAGCCACGAGGTCGTCGAACTGCTGGCACGGGAAACCCACACCAGTGGAGTGGCTACGATCATGGTCACCCACGACCACGAAATCCTGCGGCACTGCGACCGCGTGCTCGAAATGGTCGACGGAAGACTTCGACCACACGACTGAACGGTCGACAGCCGAACGAGGAGGGCCGGCGGTGCCGAAGATTTCCGCAGCGACGGTCGCGGAGCACCGCGCAGCGCAGCGCCGTGCCCTCCTCGACGCGGCGCTCGAACTCCTCGCCGAGAAACCGGAACAGGCACCCTCGCTCGGCGACGTGGCGCGTCGTGCGGGTCTGGCCCGGTCGAGCGTCTACAACTACTTCGATTCGCGCGACGACCTGCTGCACGCGGTCGTCGTCGACATGTTCCCGCGCTGGAACACGCGCGTGATCGAGGCGATGGAGAAGGTGTCCGATCCGACGGAGCGGGTGCTGACGTACATCGACGTCAATCTGCAGCTGGTCGCCGAGGGAGAGCACGCGATCGTCGGTGCTCTCGCCGCTTTCACGCCTCAGGCGTTCAGTGACGAGAGCATGCACGCCATGCATCAGGACCTCGTCCTCCCCCTCGTCGAGTCGCTGCGGGTCCTCGGAGTCGCGGATCCCGAACTCGATGCCGAGCTCGTCACCGCGCTCGTGCACAAGGGAACGGAATTGATCGAATCCGGCCGCAAGCTCGACGAGGTGCGCTCCTCGATCCGCAGGGTTCTCACCACCGCGCTCTCCTGATGTTTCACGTGAAACGGACCGTCGATCCGGGACCGTTCACGATCACCTCGGGGTGACAAGCTCCCGGAGCGGGTCACCACCGTCGACGAACAGGCGCGCATCCGGCCGTGTCGCCGCCGCGATCCGCTCCAGAGCGACCCTGCCGGCTTCGGGTGCCGACCGTCGAGTGCACCGACCCTGATCCAGTACACGTAGGTGCGGCTCCAGCGGCAGCGCCGCGACGATCTCGGCGAGTCGCGGAGAGAGGCGAGGCGTCACCCTTCGAGTGTGGAATGTGGGCAGACGGGCCGAGGCAGCAACAGAGAAAGGGCGCTTCCGAAAGATCGGAAGCGCCCTTTACCTGCATTCATGTGATTGTGGAGCCTAGGAGATTCGAACTCCTGACATCTGCCTTGCAAAGGCGAAACACCGTGCAGGTCAGACGGTCAAAAATCTTTTGACCTGCCGAAATGCCCTTTCGGAGCTCACTTCACATCACCCGGTTTTACGACCTAGTGTGTCCAAAATGTGTCCACACTTGAAACAATTCAAGCCAGGAAACGCTCCTCAGAGGCGAACACAGGGAGCACTGAAACGCTATCTACCGATAGAGCCGGAGGAAGGCCAGGTCATGTCTATGATCGCCTCACCCTACGGAAGGAACGATCTTGTCTACGGACTGGGAAGCCGTCGCATTCGCTGGCTACATGAATTGGGTCAACGCCAATCTTCCAGCGCCTGAAGTGGTCGGCGAAGAACTCTGGCGCGTCTACGCTCTCTACAGGAAAGCCGCGCACAATCCGCTCTCAACGGACGACCCAGCTCCTCATCTCAAACGGATGATTGAACTGGCAAAGAAGGGCATCACGTTCCAGTCCTGAGAACAGGTCTGCCGACCCGCCCTGGAATCCCCAGACCCGTAGCCGAGGCGAGCACGTATACCGAAGGCTGTTGGCTGGGGTGGGGCGGGGGGCAGTAGCGTGGCGCTGCATGAATCCTCCGAGTTCTCCATGGATGACGACGAAGGAAGCCGCCGAGTACGCGCGCGTCAACCCGCACACCATCTATGACGCACTCCGGGCCGGTGAGCTCGAGGGCCACCAGATCAACGGAAAAGCATCCAACCCGTGGCTGACCACCGCCGAATCAATCGACGCGTGGATCCGGGGGGAGAAGCCCGGCGTCAGAAGATCACCGGAGAGCCATAGGCCCCCGCAAGAGATTCTTGCGCCCGTTCGATCGGAAAGTGGGGAATCCGATTTGGGCCCCAAGCTCCTCTTGAACGCCACCGAAGCCGCCGAACTCCTCGGGGTTTCCGACACCACCATCCGTGAACTGTGGGGCGCAGGCCACCTCCGATTCGTGCGGATCGGTAAAGGCCGCAAGGTGACCCGCGCCGAGTTGGAGCGGTTCATCGCCGACCACGAAGGATGATCACATGTACTAGGCACCGACTCCTGTAACGAAGACCAGACCTAACGGGATGTTTCCGACATGAGCATCCGCGCAGCCCTCACCTTGCCGGCCTTTGCCCTCCTACTTGTTGCATGCAGCGACGCTAGCGAACCGGCCAGCCCGGAGCCCTTGTCGGGGATGCAGGAGTACACGAGCGCCGAAGAGATCTCTACGGACCTCGCAGATCGCGGGCATGAATGCCGATACGAGAAGAGGCAGGGCTCGAAGTTCGCCACCAGCTCTGGAAGCTGTTGGGTGGGCGATCACGAGCTCGTACTGTCCGTGTATACGACGCAGGACCTTGCGGAAGAAGCTCTGTCGGTGAATGAGCTCTTCGAAGACGCAGGGATCGACTACGGAATCATTGTCGGGAACCGCTGGACCGTGAACTGTGGGTCCCGGGACGAATGCTTGCCACTGCAGGACGTCCTCGGCGGTCGACTCGAAGCTCCGCTCAACATCGGCTGAGGTTGGAACCCAGGCAGAGGCAGCCCGGGTGATCACTTTGATCTACCGGCTAGGCAGAGGAGCGCTCCCACCCCCTTAACGAGGTGGGAGCGAATACGCGACTAGTAGAGCTACTTCGCGTCCTCTGCGCGTGCACTCTGCTCAGCAGTGTCTGGAGCGACGAACCCGAACGGTTGGCGTCGCGTCTGCTGGAAGTACTTCACGGGGTCGGACTTCAGGAGTCTAAGCGCTTCGGCGTCGACTACATCCCACTCAACAGCCTTGTTGCTCGACATGTTTACCTCCCCACTAGTTCCATTCCCACAGGGCGTCGGGATCGCTGGGGCTTGACGCTACCTTACCTTCATTGACGCTGGGTGACCCGTGTTCGTCGTCATCTTCACACTGGTATGTGATCGCCAACAGGCCTGCTAGGACTGCCATACGGGGTGCGTCAACCTCTTTCTCAAGTTCACCAGTGTTGAGGCAGTCGACCGTCAACGCTCCATATATCCGGTCCTGGCCGAGTGACACGGGATGAGTCATGTAGGTCCTGTACGGGAGATCCTCATCGTCCGCATCAGGCTCAAATCGAGCCCGGTTGGCCAGCGTCGCGGTCATCGTCGTGTCGCCCAGCTTGAACGTACGCCGCGACTTTTCCCCGCGACCAGCGAATCCCCCTTCCTCAAGTTCCATAGTCCATTCGTCACCAATTTGGTGAAGACGGAACAGATTAGCCCTAGTGCCAAGTTGTGCACTCTGCCCCACAATGTTTACTGCACAGTTCAAAATCGACGTTCTCGCCGCGGTATTGAGACGGGATCGCTTCCGCGGTTCTGGTTCAGCGACAGCCTCTGCCACCCACCAGATCGCCGCCGTCAGTTGGTCACGTAGAAGCCAAATTGTTTGATTCCGGTACGTAGCTTCCGCCTCTGCAAGCAAGAGATCGCTTAATCTCTTCTCTCGCTTGACCGCGTCCTCCTGGGCTTTTATTTCTCGCTTATCCGCCGAATCATGGGCTCGTGCCACGCCAGTAGCAAAGAAAAGGGTGAGAACAAGAAGTACTGCTACGGGGATGCTCCACCAGTTGATCGTTACACCGATTATTACCCCGAGTCCGCTGGCAACGGCGAAACACGTATTAGGAATCCATCGCGGCTGGCCTTCTAAGAACTTCTGCCAGACGCCACCCTCCCCCTTGGCTGAACCGGTCAATTGCTCTGTCATCGACGCCCCACCTCTCCCAAGCCCCAGTCGGTCGACAATACAGGCGAGGGTGAGTCGACCGATTCCAGAGGTGAGAGAGGTCTCGGCACCAAGGCAGCAGCACATCCACAGCGAGAAAAGCCACTCAGAACGGCGCCGGGTCACCCACACGGGCAGTTCCAGCTGCAGAATTCATGGGCCACATCGACCGGAACACGAGCTGTTTGCGTTCGCGTCGCCACTGCATGACAGGGAAGCCTGACTCTGCCATCTTCATCTGATCGGGCATCGGATGCCCTCCGTTGAACGCCGCGTTGATCCATCCCTGTTCCACGACGTACTTGTCAGCAGCGCGCATCAGTCGCTTCCAGCGCCCCAGGCGGCACACGGCTTCCTCGACCTCAGTGGGGACTGCGGTGAACAGTTCTCGCAGCAACGCCAGATCACGACGATCGTCCTGCCACACCGGGGCGTCGGGATCCAGTAGCTCGGCGGGCAATGCGGAAGAGGCCGCCTGGGGCACATACGCGTGCGGCTGCTCGTGGCATGGCGTTATCCCCTCTTGAGGTACGTCTGGGCTGCGAGTCCTCGTTCGACGCGGTCGTGGCGGAATGCTTCGTTGAGGTCGTAGCCGTGGAACTCGCTCTTGTATTGCATCGGTGGGTTGTCGACGAGTTGCTGCATGCGGTTGTTGGTGGACTTGAGGCGACTGACCATGGCGTCGAGTCGCGGGGTTGCGTCCCTTTCCGCTCGCAGTGCTGCAAGCTCCTGGAGGTCTCGCCGGTGTTGTCGGCGTTGTTCTCCGGCCTGGACCCATTCCTCTTCGCCGGAGAGGTTCAGTGCTGCGACGCCGTGCGGGAGCGGACCGCCCATGTCGCGGAGCACGGCCGGCACTCTCAGGGGTCTTGGCACGGCTACCGCGTGTACTCAGCCTCGAACCGCTCGACCTCGGAGATGGCGATGCGAATTGCCTGACCGATGTGCAGGGCGGCGAGGTTCCCCGCATTGATCTGCCGGTAGATGATTGATCGGTGGCAACTCCAGCGAACGGCCAGGTCCTTGACCGAAAGATATTTGCCGACTTCAGTGGCATCGCGATCGCCCATCACACCTGCTCTCAAACCCTTACCCAACAACTGGAGCCCTCTCCTCGACGTTGTTCCGGGCGATTGATATGAAAAACGAGATCACTACGGACATGTCACGTTGAAGGCTATGTAGGAAATCGGTAACGCGGACCAGACCGATTGGGATGATCCGGGCGTGAAACTTCGTTCTGCACTCATCGCCATCCCGGCAACCCTTGTCCTCGCCGCCTGTGGCAGTTCCACCGACTCCGACGGCACTACGAAAGAGACGGTCGCCCCTGCAACCACCACAGCGGCCGCCACCGTTTCATGCCCCGAGTTCAAATCCATCGGTGATAATCCGGCAGTTATCGAGACCGTGCGCGCGATGCCGGAGCTCACCGAGCACACTCCAGTGTCAGTGCGACAATCGACAGACTCGGATCACCCCGGCGAGTGGGCCCTGGCCGTGACCCTGTGCGACCCGTCGATCGAGAATGCGGATGATCTGCGACCGATCGCCACGAAGTTCGCGAAGGCGGTGAAAGCTCAGGCGTGGACTGAGGAAGTATTCGCGGTCTACGTGAGCAACTTGTGGCTGGTTGACGGCGAGTCCACACCGGAGTCGCGCGTGAAGGACGGTGACTTCCAGATGCATCTCTGGAACGGCAAGCCGTCGGAGAAAGCTGAGAACGAGCGATGGGAAGTCATCTCGGGTTGACATTCGATAGTATGTTCGAGCGCGGGCGGTGGGGACCGAGGCCCCGGGAAGCACCGTCCGCGTCTCTCATCTCGGTGTGTTCGGACATCACTCTGAATCGCAGCAGGTTGCGAGCCTCGTCAACCATTGTGTGAGGTTGGACGCGGACGGCACGCGATCAGTTTGGGAAACGCCCCCCACTCTCATCGGGGAGCGGGGGGCGTTTCTTGTTGACCAAAAGCTACGTGGGGTCAGTCCTCGTCACTTCCTAGAGCCGTATTAACGAACACGATGCCGGCCCCACTCTCCAGCTTCGTGTTGACGATCTGATCGATCATCTTCTTCCAATGAATCCGAACGCGTTCAGGGTCTTCACTCTTCTCGATCCGGAGGAGAATGTCGCGCTGTGCAGCGCGAAGTGCTCCGGCGGTGTCGATCTCAAGGTTGCTCATGCCATCTACCTCTCTGCCGATTCGGATGCATTACGAGCGGGTCAGGCCAGTGCGGCGCCTCCGGACAGCGTCCAGTCCGCCGCCGCGCCGTCGGTGAAGTCCTCGTCCACGTAGACGACGCTTCCGTCGAGTGAAGTGATCCGCAACGACTCGACGTCACCTGCGAAACCGCCTACCTCGATCGGAGCGGTGCCCGCGAAGATCGTCGTCGCAGCTCCCGTGACCGGGGTGCCGAGTTGCGTCCAGTTCGTGCCGTCCGTCGAGGTGTAGAACGTCACCGAGCGGACAGCTGCGTCGACGTCGAACCGCAGGCCTAGACGATCGCCGGCCGTGTAGATCGGAGGAACCGTGGCGTCGAGCGTGACGACCGGCGTGGCGGTGCCCGACTGGAACAGCTGCAAACGCGGACGCATATTCGACAAGGTCAACAATGCCCACGACCGCTGATCTCCGGCAATGGTGGACCGTCGCACAATCGACCCAAGAGAGACCAACGAATCGAAGTGACCGACCACCTGGACGGACAAGTTCTGCGCGTTCCGTAGTTCAGTGCTTGCCGCCTTCGATGCGAACGCGCTCGACGTCGGCAGATCCAGCACCGTGTCAGTCGGCGGGGTCGGTGTGCGCGACGGTGGGATGACAACCGATGCCGGATCAACCCAGCCCTTATCGACGATGAGCTGCGCGACCTTGCGGGCGATGACCCAATGCCCGTTCGCGTTGGGATGCACAGTGTCGGCGCGCAGCGAGGTCGGCACGGTGTCGTTCGCGATATCGGTGGTGTCCTGCGCGGTGGGGGGGATTCCGGCATCGGTCAGGCCGTGGTCGATGAGGTAGCGGCGCATGTCGAAATAGTTCGCGCCGAACTCGGTGGCGAGCTGGGCGTTGCGCTGCGTCCCCGCCGTGTGTCCAGCCGAGCCGCTCACGTCTGCGCCGCCGGTGAGGATCGAGAACACCAGGAACCGTTTCGGTTCGGTGAGGTAGGCCCGCATCGACCGGGTGTCCCGCAACACGGTCGAGTTGTCGTTGCGGCCACCCCAGAATGTCTGGATGTCTCCCCGGTGTGCCTTGGACTCGTCGACCCGGAAGACCGATCCCGGCGGGCAGGGGATCGCCACGGTGCCGCCGGTGGTGCGGGTGAACGTCCACGCCCCGGTGCTCTGGTCGTGCAGTAGAGTGCCGGGCACGCCGCACAGGCGACCGACGAACCGGCCCCGATCGGCGTTGCCGGGGGCGTTGGTGATCCATCCGGTCGACGGGGAGATCGCGGTGACGGTGACCGGATCGGTGGTTGCGGGGATGCTGTCCCCGGTGACCGTGAGTGCGGGGGCGAGTCCACCCTGACGGGTGGCAATGTCGGCGGGAGCCTCGCCGGGCACGGACGGGTTGTAGGCGGGGATGCCGAGCCAGTCGGAGACCAGTTCGTGCCACTTGATGCCGCCACCCTGGCCGGCTGCGGTGATCGAGTCACCGAATGTTGACAGTGCGGCGATGGCCGTGCCGCCGCCTGTGCTCGGGGTCGTCCAGGCGTAACCGTCGGCGGTCTTCACGGGGACCTGTCCTGTGGTGCCGCCTGTGGGGAGCGCGCGAGCGACCGGGGCATAAGCGGCGTTAGCCTTCGCTTCGGTTACGAGGCGCTTCGACGCCGGCTGCGTTGGTGTCGGCTGGGTCATGGATCAGACTCCCGTCACGTAGGGGACGCCGTCGGCGTCGAGTGCAATAGATCCGCCACCGGTGGCGGTTGTGTCGAAGTAGGGCACGCCGTCGGCGTCGAGGAAGATCCCCCCGCCACCCGTGCCGCCGCCTTGTTCGGCGCGGTCGGCCGCGGCCTCGGCGCGCTGCACGTACTCGAACACCTTCGACACCACAGGCGGGTCGTAGTCGACCTGCTGCTCGATCAGATCCCACAGATCTACCGCGGATCCCTCCGGGACAACAACATCCCACTTTCGCAACCGTCCACCCGTACTCAGCGTGAGGCTTGCAGGACCCGGCTCGATCGTCGGAGAATTGGTGATCGCACCGTTGATGATGTGGATATCGAACTGTCGTTCATCCACCAACCCGGTGCCGTTCGACTTCTGCCTCACCATCGGGGCACGAACTTGCAATCTTCCCGCGGCCGGACGACCGCCAACATCTGTAATCGAACCCGTCAAGACAGGCATACAAACTCCTTTCACATGCTGTAAGAAATCCCCAGACCCGTACGGAGCTTGAGCGCGTAAGCCTTCGGTGCCGTCTCTGGTGGGGGGAGGGGGCCTTGCCCCGGGGCTGGCTAGAGCAATCCGGGGTGCGGTTCGGGTGGATGCCGGTCGTTGCGTCGACGGGTGCGGCCCTGCCCGATGTCGTTTCCTCGGCGGGAGTTGCATCCGAGGTGTGCGGGCTGGAGTGGCCCGTGGTTGTGCCCGCCTCGGCTCACAGGCTCAAGATGATCTGCGCTGCCACTCAGCGGATCCGGCCATTTGAGAGTGCGGTCGATGGGCTCTCCGCACAGGTGGCAGATGGGACTGCCTCTGAGGACACGGGCACGGTTGCGCTGGTATCGGCTGTCATTGGTGCGGCTCATTCGATCCTCTTCGGGGTGAATGCATGGTGCAGGGGGTAACGGGGGGAGATGGGCCGAATGCCACAGGCCTGCCCTACCGCGGCGGGAGGGGAGTCGAAAGCGTGGTGGAAAAAACGACGGAGGGGGCGCTCGCCTCTGCCGGAGGTGGCGCCGTGGTTGAGGCTGGTCGAACCCCCCTGGGGTGCCGGCACGTTACGCCGTCGTCAGATACCCCATTCGTCGGCGAGCTCGGAAGGCTTGATGAGCCAGGTGGTGACCGTCGTGCGCAGTGGCCGATTGGAATTGGTGGACGCTTTGCTGAGCTCCAGTAATTCCCGCAGGTCGTCCTCAGTCGTGGGGTGCTCGTCGACGTAGGCGTTGATCACGTCGAGCCAGTGCTGCGGTCTGCCGTTGAACGGGTTCAGCTCGGCGCCGGCCTCGAATGCGCGGCGGAGGATGGCGCGCTGCAGCATGCGGTCCTGGAAGGTGATGGCGCTCTGCATCATCGCGAGGGCTTCTTCTTCGCTGGTCAGGGATGCTGCTCGATCGTTCGCGTCCCGCTGCGCAATGACGTCCTGGGCTGAGGTTCCGACTGTGCCGAACAGTCGTCGCTGCAACGTGGTGATGCGGTTCGCCTCGTCCTGCTCTGTTTGCGTCTTGAGCTTGTCCATCTTGGATTTTGAGCTGATGTACAGGTCTCGGATGCGCGACTTCTTACCTTCGTCGCTGAGCATGCGGTCGGATCGGATCTCTTCGAGCGCACGGGCGAAGCTCGCCTGGATCTTCTCAGCTTGCACGCGCAGATCTTCCATGGTTGCCATGTGTGTCTCCTCTGGCTTGGTAGTGGGCGAGGTCTTCTCTGTTGATGAACCAGCGTCCTTCGATGTTTTCGGCGGGGATCGCTCCGCGGTCGATCGCTTTCCGCACGGCACGGTCTGTGATCCCTAAGCGGCTGGCGACCTGGGCGGTGCTCAACCACTGGGGACAGGGTGCCGGTGGTTCCGCGGGTTCCGCTGGTGCAGTTCCGTCTACGGAATTTCGCCAGACCAAAGCGCCGAGGTGCAGTGCTCCTAGGACGGCGTCTACTTCAGGGTCGAGGCCGCGGTTGTTGATGCGAAGTGTGTTGAGGCCGGCTCGTCGTTCCAGCCAGGCGGCGACTCGCCCGGGCACGATCACCACGTGGCCGTCGCCGTGTAGGTAGTGCTCGATGGGGCGTGGCGAGGGGGTCACATCAGTCTCCTGTGGTCTCTCATGTGTTCGCCTGTTGTGGTGAGTTTTTCGGTGGCGTCAACGAGAAGGTCTGCCATTTGGATTGCTTCGGATGCGGTCAGTACGTAGTGGTCGTGCCCGATCTCGAGCAGGACACGGTCGGTTCCGGCGTAGATACGGGGTCGCATACCGGAGATGCCGGCGCGCTTCATCCCGCGGTCCTTCCGGGATGACCGGGTAGGCCGTGGACCTTGCCGCCCCACATTCCGAGGGGGTGCTCCTGCTCTCCTGCTGCGGTTCGGCATGGCCCTTGGACGGGGCATCGGGTGCATTGTCCGCGTGCCCACGAGAGGCGTTCGGAGCGTTCCTCGGCGGTCTCGTTGTCGAGTTCGGCATCGAACAACGGTGACTTGCCAGCACATCGAGCACCGGCGAGACGTTCGTCGATGAGGCTTGCGATGGGATCAAGGATCTGTGGAAGCCGTGAGGCCCTGCGGGTCATGGCACATTCCGAAGCTGATGTGCGATCGCTGCACGTGTGCTGCCGATGCGTCGGATGTGGTCAAAGTTGTCATGCCAGGAATGGGGGCAGTCCGGCCACCAATCGGAGTGAAGATTCCGACGGTTGAGGCAACGACTGCACATCACCCGTCCGTGGTCGGTGACGTTGTGGCCGGCGTTCTTCCCGATCGTCCGATGGCACGCCTGGCACTCGAATTCGGTCATGATCACCTCGATTCGAAGCTTGCTACGGTAGCGCTACGCGGTAGCGGAGTAGCGTCCTCGGCGCTGCTACTCGCTACTCCGCCCCGAGTAGCGCTCTTTTCAGATGTTTGTGCTGGTGAAAGCGATTTCGGTGCTACTGCTACTCGCTACCGCACCTAGGGTTACGAGTAGCGAGTAGCAGCCCGTAGCGCTCCGGCTACTCCCGCCTGGAATCACGCCAGGCGCGTAGCGCTTCCGCTGCCCGGTTGCCACCCCACGACATACGCGCGCACACGTCTCGCTGAGAGCTCGGAGGCGGGTCGAGAGCATCGAGTGTGGCTACATCCTCAGCGAGCCGTTGCGGATCACCACCGCTGATACCGAAGTCGGTCGGCGCCGACTGTCCATCCTTCGGCGCGTGAATGACCGGTTCGAGAACGCCGCCGTCGAACACCCTCAGCTCGAACAGGCCGGCCAGTGGTTCACGGTCACCTGACGGGCAATGCTCCCTGAGTCCTCCGTGACGGTCCTTGTTGATCGTCAGATACGCAGAGCCACCCTTGCCAGGGGTGAAGGCGTCCTTGGCCCGTACACGCAGCGAGACGCCTCCGACGGCGCGTTTCTTCGCTGCGGTTCCGCCGGCCCCGAACGTGCGCGAGTCCGAACCTTTTGACAGGTGGTCGATCACGATGACGCACGCACCGGCCTTCGCCAACGGTTTGAGGATCCGCGAATGCACCGTGGTGAAGTCGTCAGCAGAGTTGCTGGAACTTCCGAACAGGGGCAACAGCTCCCCCATCGAGTCCACTACGGCGATGGCCGGTTTCCAGGCCGCCATATCCGCGACAACTTCCGTGGCATGAAGCCGATCTTCGGGTTCGACGTACAGGAACCGTTCAGGATCAGCGAGGGCGTCCCGGTCGGCTCCGAGTGCGAGCAGCCTGGTCACCGTGGCTGCTGCACCGTTGTGGTCGAGGTCGATCACGAGCACTCGTCCCGTCGCGCCAAGGCGGAGCAGTTCGGAAGCCGCGGTCAGGGCAAGCCATGTCTTTCCACCTTCGGGGTCTCCGAAGACGAAGTTCACCTGTTCGTCGTAGAACAGCGCGTGCCCATCGTCGCGGATGCCGTACTTTGGCACCGGAGATGGTGGAAGTTCACCCTTCAGTAACGCAGCAATGTCGAAGTATCGGTTGTAGTCGATGTCGGTCTCGTCGGCCCACGGCGCTTCGTCGTAGTTCTTCCCTACTGGAAGGCTCATGCTGCCTCCCCGCGAAGTGTCGTGAGTCGCTGAGCGTGCGTCACAGCTTCGGTTCCGGCCTGGCGCAACATCGGGAGAAGGTCGTCCTCAGGCATCGTGTCGGCAGCCTCGACGAGCGACTTCCCCAGCAGCTCGTAGCGGCGACGGTAGGCGTCGGAAACCACTGCGCGGGCGTATGTCGCCGGAGCGAGATGGTTCGAGGCGGCGCCTGAGGTGATCGCGTCGAGGAGGATCTTCTTCACCGCGGTGCCGGAGTCCCCACCGAGGCGGCCGGAGCGTTGCAGCTGGTCGCCGACTGCGGTGCCATCATGGGGTTGGCCGGCGCCGACGAGCCAACGGATTGCGAACAGGACCACGCGGGCATTCGGGTCCTCGAGGTCATCGTCGGCGATGAGGGGAAGCACCTCACGTACGTCGTCTGCGGCAGCCCACATGAGGGAGCCGAGGAGAAGCACTTCGGTTGTCGGGTCCGGGCCGATCGGACGAATAGCTCGGGTCACTCCATGCCTCCCTTCTGGCACTTCGGGCCGACATGAGCGGCACGGGATTTCGGGGCGATGAGCCAGCGGCCGCACACGCTGCACCGGGTGGCGATACGGGCGCCGTAGAGACGTGCTTCAGCATCGATACGGGCGACGGGGTCGGGTTCGATTGGGATATCCTTGTCCTGACGCATCGGGGCGTCTCCTTCTGGTTCGATGTGGGGCCGGGAACCGCGGATCGGGTTCCCGGCCTTGCTCGTCCGCGGCGTGCGGGGCTCCGCATCGAGCTGGGGTCGGGACACTCGGTCAGGTCACGGGCTACGCCTTCGCATCGCGGTGGTGGCGTCCTCTCCGAATCCGTCGCGATCGGTGATCTGCCGGTCGACGATGTGCGCGAGGATCAGGGCGATGTTCTCGGCGAAGAGTGCGACGACGAGGAAGAGTTCGAGGTCGGTCACTGTCCGGCCTCCTTCTGCGCCCAGTACTCGAGTGCTCCGAGCATGTCGGTGCGTCCAGTCGCGGCCTGGTATTCCTTCGAGCGGCGCTTGCCGGACTTGATCCAATCGTTCGGGAGATTCCACGGCTGTCCGTTGTGCCGATTGGATTCGGCTTGGATTTCCTCGACGGGGATTCCGAGCAGGAGGGACATACCCTTGGGGGCGAGCATCGGTTCGCCGTCGATGTAGCGGTACAGTTCGTCGCTCACAGTGCCTCCCGAACGTCGGCAGCCGCGCGGATCTTGCCTTCGTCCCAGACGAGAACGTGGTCTGTGTCGGCTTCCCGTTCGGCACGAGCGCGGCGGAGAGCATCGGTGATCTCGAGGCAGTGCTCGCACATCTCGGCGGGGGCACTGCCGTTGGTCTCGTGACCGGCATCGGGTGTAGTCACGTCCCAGTTTCGGTCAGTAACACCGCAGAACGCGGGGACCTCGACGTCGAGTTGGTTCGCTACCCAGATGTGCCATTCGCTCACGAGATGAGTCAGGTTCGAGCGATTGCGGTTAGAGTGCATGTCAGAATCTCCTGCTTCCTGGTTGGCGGATTCGCTGCCCTCGATGCCCTGCCCGGCATCGGGGGCGTTCTCATTCGGAGGCTCGGTGTAGTCGTGTTCGACTCCGAGCAAGTGGTGCAGGCGACGGGGGTAGTCGCACCTAGCGCACGTCGGCTCCGTTCCGAAGTAGCCGGCCATCATGCAGCACCGGGACGGTCGTCGGTGCGCTGCATGGTGTTCTGGTCGATCCAGGCGTGAACGTCGGACCACTTGTAGAAGATCCGACGATTGAGACGGACGAACTTCGGTCCAGTCCCCCTATACCGCCATTGCGCAAGTGCGGCTTCAGTCATGTTGAAGAACGCCGCCACCTCTTTCGCTGGTGCGATGAGCGGAGTATTCCCGTCACTCATGCCGTTTCCTCTCACTGGATTTCTAGCGACGTCACAAGTAGATCAGTGAGGCGAGGTGCTGTCAAGTCGCGAGATTTCTAGTACCGTGTGACTGTGACCGAAACGAAGCCATTAGCCGAGGTTGTTGGCCAGAACGCCCGCGCTCACCGGATTCGCCATGACGCGAAACTCGATGACGTAGCGCGTGTAGCCAGGCACTACGGCTTGAAATGGAGCACGGGGCGAGTTGGGGACCTCGAGGGCGGAAGAATGCCCGCTACGTTGCCGACCTTGTTCGCGGTCGCACTCACACTTGGCGAGGTGACCGGAGAACCTATATCGATCGCGGATCTCACGTGGTTCGACGGTTGGATCGAAGTGAATCCGGGGCTGAAGGTCCGCGGTGACGCTCTTACACGTGCATTGCAAGGAGAGCCGGCCCGGTTGATGGCGAGAGATGTTATGGAACCGGGGGAAGCCAAGCAGATCGTGCAAAAGGCGATCGAGCAGATGCGCGCAGACAATGACCTTCTTCAAGGAATTGGCGCCAACCTGCGAATTGACGATCTGCAGAGAGCTGTCCACGACGCGGGGGTGACAGAACATCGAGTTGCAAAAGAGTTGGATGTGACTCAGAACGTGCTGGCCACGCTGTCGCTGCATCTTTGGCAGTCGACCTTCTCGGAGGAACGCGACCGCAGGGCAGGTCCCGATTCCAACGCGCAGAGGAAGGGTCAGATCACCAGGCAGATGAAGGACGAACTGAGATCAACTCTCGCAGGACTGCGCCGTGGCGACGGTCAGTAGCTACGACACCGCCAGCGGGAAACGCTGGGAAGTCCGGTACCGCACCCCAGAGCGCACCACCACCCGGAAACGCGGATTCACCTCGAAACGGCAGGCACAGGACTTCGCTGCCACGGTCGAGGTAGAGAAGATGACGGGGAGTTATGTCGCGCCATCGGCCGGCCGGGTGCTTTTCGGTGACGTCGCCGAAAAGTGGATCGCGAGCAAGGTCAACCTGTCGGCCTCGACCGCCTCGAGGTACAGGTCAGCGCTCGATGTGCACATCCTCCCTGCCTTCAAGACCACCCCACTTGCCGACGTCACACGAGAGCGGCTGCGGCGATGGGTAGCGAGCATGGCAGAGACCAGCTCGGCCGCGACCGTACGGAAGAACGTCGGCGTCTTATCGCAGATCCTCGACCAGACGGTCGAGGACTCGAGGATCGTGTCGAATCCCGCGGCCGGCCTCGACCTGCCCCGCATCGAACACGAGGAACGCCGATACCTGACGCCCCACCAGGTCGATCTGCTGGCGAAGGCAGCGGAAAGTCACGCCGTGCTCGTCTACACGCTCGCGTACTGCGGTCTGCGGTTCGGTGAGGCCGCCGCGCTCACCGTTGCGGACGTGAACCTCGACCGCGGCCGGCTACGTATCCACAGGTCTGCGACTGTCGTCGACAGCAAGGTCGTGGTGTCGAGCACGAAGTCGAACAAGGGCCGCGATGTACCGCTCCCCCGGTTCCTAGCGGAGATGCTGGCGAAGCACACCGAGAGCATGAGTCCCGAGCAGTTGGTGTTCCCCGACAGTCGCGGCGGACACCTCCGTGCGAACAACGTCCGGCGACGATGGTGGAACGACGCGGTGAAGGCATCCGGTGTCCCCGAGGGACTGACACCGCACGAGCTACGACACACCGCGGCCTCGCTGGCGATCAGCGCCGGAGCGAGCATCAAAGCGGTACAGCGGATGCTCGGTCACAGCAGCGCGGCGCTCACCCTCGATCGGTACGGGCACCTGTTCGACGACGATCTCGGAATGGTGGCTCAGCGGCTTCACGATCTCGCTCGACCACACTCCACGTGACACTGCTCGAGCACCGAGTGTGTCCAAACTGTGTCCAGGAACGCGGAGAGGGCATTTTCCCCTATTGGAGAAAATACCCTCTACCTGCACTTTTACTTGTGGAGCCTAGGAGATTCGAACTCCTGACATCTGCCTTGCAAAGGCAGCGCTCTACCAACTGAGCTAAGGCCCCGTCCGCCGCGTCAGCGACTGGGAACCGCGTGCCATTCGTCTTCGCTCCGAAGCATGCGAGCGATTCCGAGAACGATCAGAATCCCGGTTCCCACGAGCGCGAGAACCCTCATTCCGATCATCCTTTCGGCACGGGAGTGGGCCTAGGAGGACTTGAACCTCCGACCTCTTCGTTATCAGCGAAGCGCTCTAACCGCCTGAGCTATAGGCCCTCGAACCGAGATGGAACACTACCCCACCGGGGTCGCCGGAAACAAATCGCCTCGGCGGGGCAGCGTTCCGGCAGGTCAATCCGGGTCCGCGAGGGTGGCCTGAACGCCGCCTACGAGATCGGTGCAGAGGTTGTAGATGAACGCACCGAGGGTCGCGAGAGCCGTCAGCAACACCGTGTTGGCGATGCCGATGATCGTCGCGTAGCCGAACACCTGGCCGGCCGAGACGAGCGCACCGCTACCGGCGTCGGAGACGATGTCGGTGAACGCACTGTTGAGGCGTTCCCATACCCCCATGCCGGCCAGCACGCCGTAGAGTAGGCCGACCGCGATCATCCACACGAAGAACAACGACACCGAGATCACCGACGAGATCTTCAGCATCGACCAGGGGTCGATACGGCGGATCTGCACGGTGGCCCGCAGCGGTCCGGCGGCGGGGATCGCCGTGGGCACCGCGGTGGTGGCGGGGGCGCTCACCTGCGGGGGCTCCCCCGTGCTCGGCGAACCGGTCGACGGATGCTTCACTGCGGACAGATCCGGCAGGTCCTTGGCGAGATCCTTGCGTTCGATGTGCCGTGTCGGGCCGTCGATTACCGCGGACTTCGCCTTCGCTGCAGCAGCCCGGTCGCGCGTCCCGCGCGCGGCGTCTCCGCCCCCGGCCGGGCTAGCTCCTCCGGCGACATTGGGAGCCGCTGTGCCGGTCACGACGGGACGCGTCGACGGCTCCGGGCCTCCGGCCGCAGAGCCCTTGGCCGAGGCCCCAGCGGGGCGCTGAGGCGCTCCACCCTGCTTGGACAGACCCTGACCCACACCCGGAACGTTCGTCTGCGGAGCGTTCTGCGGGGAGCCCGACTGCGCCGACGCCGCTCCCCGCTGCCAGGGAGGGGTCGGGCCGCCGGAGCGGGGCATCTGGGCGGTGCGTTGCTGACCTGTGGCCGGCTGATCGGCCGCAGCCGATCCGTTCTTACCGTCCGCTGAGGCACCACCGGACTTCTGGGGGCCGCCCTGAGCAGGCGTGTCCTGCGCCGCCTTCGCCGTCGGCTCGGCGGCCTTCCGGCCTGCTGCCGGCTGCTGGTCGGCCGGACCCTGCACGGGTGCCGGGTCCGCTGCTCCCGCTGCGGGAGCGGACGAACCCTCCGCCGGTGCCCCAGGAGCCTGCGAAGGCTGGGCCGGTGACGACTGCGACGGCCGGTTCTCCGGCGCCGGTTTCTGCTCCGAGGCCGGGCCCTGCTGCGTGCCCTTGTTCTCGGGCTTCACCTCGTTCTCTGTACGGTCCTCCGGCTTCCGACCGGTTTGCCCGCGATCGGCCCCGTTCGGTCCCTGGGGAGTGCTCACTTACGACTCCTTAGCTCCGGCTGCGTCGGCTTCGTCCGGCTCGTCGGCGTTGCGCGCGATCGCGAGCAATGTATCGCCCTCGGCCAGGTTCATGAGCCGCACGCCCTTGGTCTGACGGCCTGCCTTGCGCACCTGCTTCGCCGCAGTGCGGATGACACCGCCGCTCGAGGTGATGGCGTACAACTCGTCGTCGTCCTCGACGATGCGCGCCCCGACCAGGTTGCCACGCTTGCGGTCGTACTGGATGGTCAGAACACCCTTACCGCCGCGACCTTGGACCGGGTAGTCCTCCATCGGGGTGCGCTTGGCGTAACCACCCGAGGTAGCGACCAGCAGGTACGTGCCCTCCTTGACGACGTTGAGCGAGAGCAGCTTGTCCTCGCCGTTGAACCGCATGCCCTGCACACCGGAGGTCGCGCGGCCCATCGGACGCAGCGCCTCGTCGGTGGCCGAGAAACGGATCGACTGGCCCTGCTGCGAGACGAGCAGCAGATCGTCCTCGGCGGAGCACAACACCGCGCCGACGAGCTCGTCGTCGCCGCGCAGGTTGATCGCGACGATGCCGCCCGAACGGTTGGAGTCGAAGTCCGACAGGCGCGACTTCTTGACCAGGCCGTTGCGGGTCGCGAGCACCAGGTACGGCGCATCCTCGTAGGTTTTGAGGCGGATGACGCCCTGGATGCGCTCGTCGGGCTGGAAGGCCAGGAGGTTCGCGACGTGCTGACCACGCGCCGTGCGATTCGCCTCGGGCAGCTCGTACGCCTTCGCGCGGTAGACGCGGCCCTTCGTCGTGAAGAACAGCAGCCAGTCGTGCGTGGACGTCACGAAGAAGTGCTTGACGATGTCGTCCTGCTTGAGCTCGGCACCCTTGACGCCCTTGCCGCCGCGCTTCTGCGAGCGGTACAGGTCGGTGCGCGTGCGCTTGGCGTAACCGGTCTCGGTGATGGTGACGACGACGTCCTCACGTGCGATGAGGTCCTCGTCGTTGACATCACCGTCGGCCGCGACAAGCCGCGTGCGGCGCTCGTCGCCGTACTTGTCGACGATCTCCTTCAGCTCGTCGCGGACGATGGCGCGCTGCCGCTCCGGACGGGCCAGGATGTCCTTGTAGTCCTCGATCTCGCGCTCGATCTCGGCGAGGTCGTCGACGATCTTCTGACGCTCGAGAGCAGCCAGGCGACGCAGCTGCATCGCCAGGATGGCGTCGGCCTGGATCTCGTCGACCGTGAGCAGATCGATCAGGCCGGCGCGCGCGATGTCGACGGTCTGCGACGCGCGGATGAGCGCGATGACCTCGTCGAGCGCGTCGAGGGCCTTGACCAGGCCGCGCAAAATGTGGGCGCGTTCCTCGGCCTTGCGCAGCAGGTACCGCGTACGCCGGACGATGACCTCGATCTGGTGGTCGACGTACAACCGGATCATCTGGTCGAGGCGCAGCGTGCGCGGCACCCCGTCGACGATCGACAGCATGTTGCAGCCGAAACTCGTCTGCAGCTGCGTGTGCTTGTAGAGGTTGTTGAGAACCACCTTGGCCACCGCGTCGCGGCGGACAGTGACGACGATGCGCATGCCCACGCGGTCGGACGACTCGTCGTGGATGTCGGAGATGCCCGCGATCTTGCCGTCGCGGACCTGTTCGGCGATCGACGTGATGAGGTTGTCCGGGTTGACCATGTACGGCAGCTCGGTGATGACGATGCTGGTGCGGCCCTTGGAGTCCTCTTCGATCTCCACGACGCCGCGCATCTTCACCGATCCGCGACCGGTCGTGTAGGCATCGTGGATGCCCTGCGTGCCCGTGATCAGGCCGGCGGTCGGGAAGTCCGGTCCCTTGATCCGCTCCATGACCGCGGCGAGGGTGGTCTCCTCGTCGGCCTCGAAGTTGTCGAGCGCCCAGTAGATGGCCTCCGCAACCTCCCCGAGATTGTGCGGCGGGATGTTGGTGGCCATACCGACCGCGATACCGCCCGAACCGTTGATCAACAGGTTGGGGATACGGCTGGGGAGAACCGTCGGTTCCTGCGTGCGGCCGTCGTAGTTCGGCTGGAAATCGACCGTCTCGTGGTCGATCTCCCGCAGCATCTCCATCGCGAGCGGCGTGAGCCGGCACTCGGTGTACCGCATGGCGGCGGCGCCGTCGTTGCCGCGGGAACCGAAGTTGCCCTGACCGTCGACGAGTGGATAGCGCATCGACCACGGCTGCGCCAGACGCACGAGCGTGTCGTAGATCGACGCGTCGCCGTGCGGGTGGTAGTTGCCCATGGTCTCGGCGACCGCGCGCGCCGACTTCACGTACCCGCGGTCGGGACGGAAGCCGTTGTCGAACATCGCATAGAGCACGCGACGGTGCACCGGTTTGAGACCGTCACGCACGTCGGGCAGAGCACGGCCCACGATCACGCTCATCGCATAATCGATGTAACTGCTCTGCATCTCCTGCTGGATGTCGACGGGCTCGATGCGGTCGTGCCCCGGCCCCTCCGGAGGCAACGTGGTGTCGGTCATGAGCTCCTTCTTCTACTCGGCTCGCACGCCCGGCTCCGGCCTTCGGCCCGACGGACGTCTCGCAACCACACGAGTCTATAGGTGCAGGTCAGCCGATGCCGAGAAGGACAGGCACTTCACAGCCCGAGATCTGTCCGGAACCGAGTTCTCACATGTGGGATCCGGTGACCGGGTCGCGGTCCCCCTGCCGTTCCGCCTCCGACGCCCACTGCCCGAGCCGGGCGTCGCGCACGGCGTCCTCCGGGTCGGAGGCGAGCAGCAGCGCGGTGATCGGCACGGCCAGGACGATGATGCCGAGGACGAACGCAGGGAACAGCAGCGACATCACGGTCATGCCTTCGGGCGCGGGCATGCTCGGATCGAGGGGTGACCCGCACGCCGGCCATGCCGGTGTAGTGCAGCGCCACGACCGCGCATCCCATGACGAAGGCCGCGACGACGCGGATCTCGAGACGACGCGTGCGGCGGGCCAGTGCGAGCGCGGCCGTGGAGGCGACGACACCGATGATCACCGAGGCGATCACGTACCCCGTCTCGTGTTCGATCGCGCCCCGGATGCGGATGGCGTACATGCCGCTGTAGTGCATCATGCTGACGGCGGCGCCCATGAGCAGACCGCCGATGAGCAACCGCACCGATTCGGGAATGCGGTGCTTGCTGACGTCGTGCACGTCGGCGATCCGCAGACCCACGAGGGTCGCGACGACGGCGAGCACGACAGAGAAGACCGTCGGTGCCAGTTCGTATCGGATGGTCGTACCCGGCACGGAGAAGCCCATCATGCCGATGAAGTGCATGAGCCAGATGCCCACGCCGCCGATGGACAACGACGCCATGAGGAGCCACCAGTTGCCGCTGCGCCGCGGCTCTTCGAGCGACCGCCGGACACAGGACAATCCGACGAAGGAACCCATCACAGCGGTGGCATAGGAGAGGAGGAAAACCCACATCCCCATGGAGAAGTGGTGTACGTCGTGCGACACGTGAGGTCCTCACAGCGGCGCGCTGTCACCACCGCGCTCGGAGGGCACGCGCCACGACCTACCCGATGCGGGCTGCACCCCGACTTTCCAGCAGCGTAAGCGAGCTTATCGCGCTGTGGGTGTTCACATCACATCACCGTTTCACATGTCGCCCGTAAGGACGGGAGACCGTCTCGGGGCCGTCCCCACCGAGCCAGATCGCCATCTCCCGCTCCTGCTCGAGGTCCTGTGTGCTCGCCGATGCCATCAGAGCTACGACCGGCACCGCGAGCAGCGCGACACCGATGATGAATCCAGGGAACAGCAGGGTCATGATGGTCATCCCCTCCGGATTCGGAGCGGACGGATCGACGGTCACCGCGATCCCGGCCATGCCCGTGTAGTGCAGTGCCACCACGGCGCATCCCATGACGGCGGCGGCCGGGATCCGCACGGCCGGCCGTTCCGCGACCCGCGACAGCCACAACGCGACGATCGACGCGACGACACCGATCGCGACGGACGCCGCGACGTACGACCGTCCCTGCTCGAGTTCGCCCTGGATCCGCACCGCGGCCATGCCGCTGTAGTGCATGCCGGCGACCGCGAAGCCCATGATCACGCCGCCGACGAGAAGCCGGACATCCGACGGCAACCCACGGATCCACTGCACGTCGGTGTCGAGGATCCGCAATCCGACCAGCGTGGCCGTCACGGCGAGCGCGACCGACAGCAGCGTCAGTCCGAGGTCGTAACGGATCGCGGAACCGGGTACGTCGAAGCCCATCATCCCGATGAAGTGCATCAACCAGATTCCGACGCCCCCGATGGACAGGGCTGCCATGAGTGTCCATCGGGTCCGGGCGACCGACGTCCATGCGTTCGCAGCCTTGCGCGCGCAGGACAGACCGGCATAGCACCCCACTGCGGACGTGATGTAGGCGAGTGCGAAAAGCCAACCGCCCATGGAAAAATGGTGAACCTCGTGCGACATGTTGCCCCCCAGGAAGCGGCACGCACGGCACATCGATCCGTGTCGTGCCGAGTAGACCGACAGCGACCCCCGACGCTGCACAGAAGACTACTCCACTTCCGGGATTTCAACCAGATATGTTGACTTACAACATGTTCGGACGATATTCAGAAGGTCCGACCGTCGACGGGATCTACCGGGCCGTCGGCCGCCCACCGCTCGGATTCCTCTTCCAGTTCCGCCGCAAGACGATCCGGGGCCTGGAGCACCAGGACGATCGGAACGGCCAGCAGCAACAGGCCTACGACGAAGAGCGGGAAGAGAATGGAGAAGACCTCGATCCCACCGGAAACCACCACGGCGGGGTCGATCTCCACACGGACCGACGCGGCGGCGAGGAAGTGCACCGCGATCACGGCGACGCCGGCCAACGCGCTGCTCAGCAGGCGCTTGGGCCACGTGTCCGCCGTCTTCACCTGGGCCAGGAAGCCCACGGCCGTCGCGATCGCCAGCCCCACTGCTGCGGCGACCCAGAGCGGATCGAAGGTCAGCGATCCCTGGATCCGCACCGCTGCGAGGACCGAGAACGGCGCGCCCGCAAGGCCGGCGCCCAGCACGAGAGCACCCGTGACCGTCCGGGCGAGGGTGGCGGGAGCGTTGTCCGGGATCGCGACGAGCAGCGCCACGTACACCGACACCAGCGCGACGAGCATCGAGAACACGATGGTGACGGTGTCGAACCGCACCACACTGTCCTCGACGTTGAAGCCCGCCATCGGAAGGAACATAGCGAGCCAGACACCGACGCCACCGCTCACCAGGGCAGCGAGAATCATCCAGTACGAACGCAATCGGTCGCTGGAGGTGGTGCGGACCCGTCGAGCACCGGTGACCCCGATGAACACCCCGATCGCCGAGGTCAGATAGGCAAGGACCGTGACCCACGAGCCCATCGTGAAGAGTTCGAGGCCCTCCCCCATTACTGGGTCACCGGCTGGTGCAGCTTCCGCAGAGCGTATTCGGTGACGGTGACCAGGGCCTGCTTCGCCGACTCACGTGCTCGCGCATCGATCGACACGATCGGCACATCCGCCGAGATCGCCATCGCTTGACGGATGTCCTCGAGCGGGTATCGGGGAGCATCGTCGAATTCGTTGATGGCGACGATGAACGGGAGATTGCGCGCCTCGAAGAAGTCGACGGCGGCGAAGCTCTCATCCAGGCGACGCGTATCGATCAGCACAATCGCCCCGATGGCGCCGCGGATCAGGTCGTCCCACATGAACCAGAAGCGGTGCTGTCCGGGCGTGCCGAACAGGTAGAGGACGAGGTCGTCGGCCAGACTGATACGACCGAAGTCCATGGCGACCGTGGTGGTCGCCTTCTGCGGTGTCGCAGAGAGGTTGTCGACGCCGTCGCTGGCGTTCGTAACGAGCGCCTCGGTACGAAGCGGCACGATTTCCGACACCGTCCCGACCAGAGTCGTCTTACCGACGCCGAAGCCTCCGGCGATCACGATCTTGGTCGAGGTCACGCGCTTCGTGGCGTTAGAGTTCGCGAAGTCCACTGAGGACCCTTTCAATCAGCTCACGACGCTCCGCGTCGCTCGAATCGTCTTTCAGCGTGGCCAGGATCTGTACGTGTCCGGCTTCGACGAGATCGGCGACGAGCACGCGTGCCACGCCGATCGGCACCCCCACGCGCGCGGCGATCTCCGCGACGGAGGGTGATTCCTTGCACAGCTCCAGGATCGTGGCATTGATGTTGTCCAGATCCCGGGACCGATCGTCGGTTCCCGGAATGGCCTGGATGAGCGCCTCCAACGCCAGTTCGACCGCAGGACTCGTACGTCCCGAAGTCAGGGAGTAGGGCCGGACCAGACTGGGCTGATCCGGCACGGACTCCGGCTTCCGCGATTCCATGGCCACCTCGACGTCAGGACCCTAGACCGACCCGCGGGGTGGCTTCGACCGAAGCACCCACTCGATCGACCAAGAGCGCCATCTCGTAACCGACCTGTCCGATGTCGCACTCGGAGGCGGTCAGAGCCGCCAGGTGCGAGCCGTCGCCGACGCTCATCAGCAGCAAGTAGCCGTGCTGCATCTCCACGACGGACTGCAGCACACCCCCACCGTCGAACAGCTGCGACACACCGTTGGACAGGCTGGCCAGGCCCGAGGTCACCGCAGCGAGCTGCTCGGCACGATCCACCGGGAGGTGGGCGCTGGCGGCCATGAGCAGACCGTCGGCGGACACGAGCACGGCATGCGAGACACCCGGGACTTCGCGCGCGAAGTTGGAAACCAACCAGTCCAATGGACGAGCTGCGTCGGATCCATGATCAATATTCATCGAACTCCCTGTTCGTCGTTCTCGCGATTGCTGGAATTCGCCGAGGCGCGTCCGTTGCGGACACCCTGCTGATGGCGGCTCAAGTTGGCCCGGATGGCTTCCGGGTCTCGACGTCGAATGGTCCTCGGCAGCTCACCCGTTGCCGGTGCCCGAACAGCACCCGGCACCAGACGCTCGCCGGGAGCGCGCCGCGGAAGACCCGCGGTGGTGTGCTCCTCCACGGGGGACTCGGTAGCACGCTGTGCGGCTTCCCAACCCGCGTCCGCCGCGGAGTGCCACTCCCGCTTCCTGCGGTCCTCCGGAAGGCTCGTCGGGTCGACGAGCCAGTCCGACATCATCGTGGTGAAGATCGGGGTGTTCGCCGGCTGCGGACGGGCCGACGCGAGGTCGGACCGCGGCTGGAAGAACGATGCGGTCTTCGCCGAGTTGGTCCGGTAGCGATGGCGGGCCGCCTGCTGCGCGTCGCTGTGCGGCGAGACGGAGCCACCGTCGGCGATGCTCGGGCCGGAGACCGCTGCGGCCGAATCGGGTTCGGAAGCGTTGGTCGACGCAGCGGGTTGCTGCGGAAGCCCCGGCGTGCTGCCCGGCTGACGACGCGGCAGACCGGGCGTGCTTCCCGGACGACGCTGCGGGAAACCCGTCGAGGGTTCCTGCTGCCGACGGTCCGCATCCTGCTCGGGGGCGCGCTGTGCGTCCGGCGCGGGGGCGCGCTGGGGCAGGTCGGGACGGTTCGGTGTGTCCGGGCGACCTGCGGCGTCGCCACCTGCGAGCGGTCCCGCCGACGGCTGTTGCTGCGGCCGGTTCTGCGGAACGGACGGGGACGATCCGGAAGCCCGTCCCGGCAGGCCGGGAGTCGCGCCCGGCCGACGCTGCGGAAGACCGGGGGACGCGGGTCGCTGCTGCGGGGCGGGTGCACGATGCGCCGAACCCTGCTGGGGCTCACGGACCGGCAAGGACTGCGACTGCTGGGAGTCCGTTGGCGACAGGCCCGGTGTGGCACCGGGACGACGCTGCGGAAGACCCGAAAGCCCTTCCCGGCGAGACCGATCGGCGTCGGGTCGTGGCCCGGCACCGTTGCGGCCGTCGCCGTTGCGGCCGTCGAGCGGGTGACCGTTGGTCTCGTCCGGCCCGCGACGAGGACCGCGCGGAGGCAGCGACGACGCGAAGGCTGCTGCGGCGTCCGGCTCGATCCGGCGCGGCTGCGGCGACCGGGGTGGAGTCGGGAGACCAGGCGTCTCGCCCGGCTGACGCGTGGGCAGACCCGGAGTTCCACCCGGGCGACGCTGCGGAAGACCCGACGGGCCGAACTCGCGGGATGCCGGCGGTGCCTGATTGTCGCGCTGCGGCTCGTCGCGTCGCTCGTCGTCGTAGGACGGCTCCGCATCCCATGCGGCGGAAGCGCTCTCGTCGACATCGACGGCGTAACCGTTGTTCGCGTAGCCGTTGTCGTAGGCATCGTCGGACTCGTCCGCACGGACATCGTCGGCGGAGTCGAGCGGCTGCGAGGACGCGTACTCGTGCCGGTCGTCGGCCGCGGGCAGACCCTGCGGGGCGACGGGCGCCGAGAGCGCCTGCGGTGCCGAGTACTCCTCCGCTTCGATCTCGATGCGCGGCTGGGGACCGGTGTGCGACAACGCCAACGGGGAGACCAGCAGGACGTCCGGGATGTGGACGCTCGCGGTGATACCCGGGTTGCGCGCGGTGTCGAAGGTCGGGCGCAGGCGCACGGTGAGACCGTGCCGCTCGGCCAGTCGCGAGACCACGAACAGACCCATGTGGCGTGCGGTGTCGGGACCGACCTCGCCGCCCTTGGCGAGACGCTGGTTGATGGACTCGAGTTCGTCGGCCGGGATACCGATACCGCGGTCGGCGATCTCGACGAGCAGGCCACCGTCGACGGCTCGCGCGAAGCTGAAGGTGACGTTGCTGTCGGGCGGCGACGCGCGCAGCGAGTTGTCGACCAGCTCGGCGAGCAGATGCACGATGTCGGTCGCGACCGCGCCGCTGAGGGCACCGTCGGGAGTCGAACCGATCTGCACGCGCTGGTAGTCTTCGACCTCCGACATCGCGGCGCGCAGGATGTCGCCGAGCTGCACGGGCGCGGAGTGACCGCGGCGCGTGCGGGTACCGGAGAGAATCAGCAGGTTGTCGCCGTTCCGGCGCATACGCGCGGCGAGGTGGTCGAGGCGGAACAGGCTCTCGAGTCGGGCCGGATCCTTCTCCTCGTACTCGAGTCGTTCGATGAGGCCGAGCTGCTGCTCGACGAGCGACTTGGAGCGACGTGCGAGTGTCTCGAACATGTCGCTGATCTGCAGGCGGAGGTGTGCCTGCTCGCCGGCGAGACGCAGTGCCTGCCCGTGCATGTCGTCGACGGCGCGGGCGAGCTGACCGATCTCCTCGGTGGTGTGCACCGGGACTCGGGTGAACTCGATATCCTCGATGTTGTCGCCGACCTTGATGCGGTCGATGGCCTCGGGCAGCTCCTGCCGCGCGACCTTCAGCGTGCCGTAACGCAGGCGGCGGATCGGGCCGACCAGTGAGCGGGACACGAGCAATGCGAGCACGAGGGCTGCGAGCAGGGCTGCGAGCACGATCGCGGTGTCGCGGAGAGCGGCCGAGCGGGTTTCCGCGGCGCGGTCCCGAATCGTGGTGCTGACCTGCGACGACGCTTCGTCGATGATGGTGCCGTAGATGTCGACACTGTTGAGCAGCGACGCGCGGATGTCGAGGATCGGGAGCGGACCGGAACCGGCCGCGTCGACCATGTCGGCACGTTCCTGGACGCCGGCCCGCAGTTCGGCGATTTGCTGATCGGCCATCAGGTAGGAGCGGGCGAGCAGGTCGAGCATCGCGAGCTCGGCGCCGGAGGCGGACACCAGCGCGGTGCCCGGCTGGGTCGGGGCGTCGACCAGCTGGAGCAGACCGAGAACCTGACCGAAGAGGTAGCGCTGCGAGTACCACGCGTTGATCAGCTGGTCGCCGTAGCCGATGATCTCGCGATCGTCGACCTCGCCGAGGATGGCCTCGACGACACGGTTGAGGCTGTCGCGCACCTCGTTGGTGACGGCACCGATCTCCTCGATCGGCACCGGACCCGCCTGAATCTTCGTGTAGAGCGACTGGGCCGTGGCGGCGGTGCGGCTGAGGTCGGCGGCCACGGCGGGATCGAGCTCGGGGTTCTCCGTGATCGCGGCGATCGTGCCGAAAGCGTCACCGAGAGCCGCCATTTCCTCGGGGGTCGCCGTTCCGACCGCGGCATCCGCGGTGGCGGTGGCGAACGCCGTCGAGAAATCCACGATGTCCGGCACGGCTGCGACCTGATCGGCCGCGGACGAGAAGTGGACGGCGTTGCTGAGCTCGTTCTCGACCCGAAGACCACCGAGGACCATTGCCACAGTCACGGGGACAGCGAGAACGGCGGTGACCTTCCTGCGAAGACCCCACCCCTCGATGTTCCACCACCGCTGCTGGGGCGGCGACTTGTCACTCATGGATCACAGCTCTCCTTCCACCCCGTCCGCGCCGGGCGACGAACACCAGTCGGCACTGCACTCCGTTGAGCGCGTTTTCGATCGAGTGCAGTCGAACGAGACGTTTCGGGTGAGGGCACCATATCGGGACATACAGCGGATACGGAAGAGTGAGTTCTTCCCGTACCCCGCGCTGCCCCAGCCCCCTCGTCGGCAGCCACACGTACAGATGGCCGATAGAAGTGTACTCACGAGTAACGAAGAAGGCTAACGGCCCTGCCCACTTCCGGGCGCACGACATGCGAATCCCCGCCGTGCTGTACGACACAGCGGGGATTCGCATGCAGTTCTCCGGCGCTGCCGGCCGTGATCAGACGTCGAGGAAGCGGACATCCTTCGCGTTACGGGTGATGAAGCTCCGTCGTGCCGCGACGTCCTCACCCATCAGAACGCTGAACAGCTCGTCGGCGGCAGCGGCGTCGTCAAGGGTCACCTGACGCAGGACGCGGACGCTCGGATCCATGGTGGTCTCCCACAGCTCTTTGGCGTTCATTTCACCGAGGCCCTTGTAGCGCTGGATGCCGTCGTCCTTGTTGATCCTCTTGCCGGCCTTCAGACCCGCCTCGAGCAGGGCGTCGCGCTCGCGGTCGGAGTACGCGAACTCCGGCTCGCTGCGCTGCCACTTGAGCTTGTACAGCGGCGGCTGTGCCAGGAAGACGTGGCCTTCCTCGACCAGCGGCCGCATGAAGCGGAAGAGCAGCGTGAGCAGCAGCGTCGCGATGTGCTGACCGTCGACGTCGGCGTCGGCCATCAGGACGATCTTGTGGTACCGCAGCTTCGAGATGTCGAATTCCTCGTGGATGCCGGTACCGAACGCCGTGATGATCGACTGGACCTCGGCGTTCTTGAGGACCTTGTCGATCCGGGCCTTCTCGACGTTGATGATCTTGCCGCGCAGCGGAAGGATCGCCTGGTACATCGAGTCGCGACCCGACTTGGCGGAGCCACCCGCGGAGTCGCCCTCCACGATGTAGATCTCACACTTGCTCGGGTCCTTCGACCGGCAGTCGGCGAGCTTGCCGGGCAGACCACCGATGTCGGTCGCGCTCTTGCGGCGGACGAGCTCGCGCGCCTTACGAGCGGCGACACGCGCGTGCGCCGACGACACGGCCTTGGTGACGATCGTCTTCGCGTCGGCCGGGTTGGCCTCGAACCAGTGCGAGATGTGCTCGTTGCACGCCTTCTGCACGAAGGACTTCACCTCGGTGTTGCCGAGCTTGGTCTTCGTCTGGCCCTCGAACTGCGGCTCAGCGACCTTGACGGAGATGATCGCCGCGAGACCCTCACGGATGTCGTCACCCGTGAGGTTCGGGTCCTTGTCCTTGAGGAGTTTCTTGTCCTTCGCGTAGCGGTTGACGACCGTGGTCAGCGCCGCACGGAAGCCTTCCTCGTGCGTACCGCCCTCGTGGGTGTTGATGGTGTTGGCGAAGGTGTGGACGGACTCGGAGTAACCCGAGTTCCACTGCATCGCGACCTCGAGTTCGTGGCCGGTGCCCTTGGCGGTGAACCCGACGACGGAGTTATGGATCGGCGACTTCGTGCGGTTGATGTGGCGCACGTAGTCCTCGAGACCACCCGGGTAGTGGTAGGTGCGGACCTTGACCTTGTGCACCTCGGGCTCGGTTGCCTCGACGGCCTGGTCCTCGGCGGTCTTCGGCGCCTCGGCGGTCTCCGGGACGTCCTCGTCGGTGACCTCTTCGGGAGCGACCCGCTCGTCGGTGAGAGTGATGGTCAGTCCCTTGTTGAGGAACGCCATCTCCTGCAGGCGACGCGCGACGGTCTCGAAGTTGAACGTCGTGGTCTCGAAGATCTCCGGGTCCGGCCAGAAGCGGACGGTGGTACCGGTCTGCTTGGTGGCCTCACCGCGGACGAGCTCGCCCGGCTTCGAGGCGGTGTACGTCTGCTCCCAGTGGTAGCCGTCGTTGTCGATCTCGACCTCGAGGGTTGTGGACAGGGCGTTCACCACGGAGATACCGACACCGTGCAGACCGCCGGAGACGGCGTAGGCATCGGAGTCGAACTTGCCACCCGCGTGGAGCTGGGTGAGGACGACCTCGACGGTGGGCACACCGGAGGCGTGCATACCGACGGGGATACCGCGACCGTCGTCGACGACCTGGACACCGCCGTCGGCGAGGAGGGTGACCTCCACCTTCGACGCGTAACCGGCCATGGCCTCGTCGACGGAGTTGTCGACGACCTCCCAGATCAGGTGGTGCAGGCCACGCTCTCCGGTGGAACCGATGTACATACCGGGGCGCTTGCGCACCGCCTCGAGACCCTCGAGGACGGTGATGGACGACGCACCGTACTCACTCTTGTTGTTGTTCGACTTCTGGGCAGCCACGGGTGGGTAGCTCTCCTTCTCCGATCGGCCCCGCGCACGCGCGCGACGCATTCCTGTCCATCCTACGTGCCTGTGAGCCTTGCGCCGGGGCGGACACGAAAGCGGGCGTTCCGTACCGCTGACGTCCCCGTAGCGGCCTCTTCGCGACCCGGACAACGTGATTTCCTACGCGCTCCGATTTTCGCCCCTCGTACGGGCCGGGAGCGAGCCCGGGATCACCCGTAGGTGTCGCGCGGTCCGCGGCCGCGGATGTGGCGTTCGCCTTTCCGCCAGCTCGGAGCCGTCGGGCCGGTGATCCGCAGTTCCTTGACCACCCCGTGCCCCACGGCCGCGGCGATCTTGGCGAGAATCTGCGATTGCATCATCCGCAGCTGGGTCGCCCAGGCGGTCGACTCGGCCGAGACGTGCAGGATCCCGTCGCGCAGTGTGGTCGGCTGGGCATGGCTCGCGATGTCGTCGCCGACGACCCGCGCCCAGCTTCCCATGACGGTGCCCTCGGACACGTGCGCCGACCAGCCCCGCTGTTTGGACAGCGACTGCGCGAGCGAACCGAGGGTCTGGGGATCGCGGTCGTCCGGCCCGGGTCCCGACCAGCCACGACGTCGGCGTTTCGGGCGCAGCGGCCCGCGCGACGCGCGTCCCTGGCCGACGGCCTTACCGCTCGCCTTGGCGGCAGCTCGAGCCTCCTCGAGCGCGCGGCGGGCCAGATCGATGCCCTTCGGCTCCGGCTCGTCCGCGCTGCGCTCCGGCCCGGCACCGCGTTCGGGACCTGCTTGTTCGTCGTTCATCCGACCTCCCCGGTGAGCGGGTCCGTCTCCCGTTGCACCGATCCCAGCACAGAGATACGACCTTCTTCGGTGTCCTCGGCATGCACGGGGTATCGGGCGCCGTTCAGTTCGGCCGGCACGTCCTCCGGCACGGCCGCCGTGATCAGCACCTGTTCGGCCGTCGCGGCGACCTCGGCGAGGGCGGAGCGGCGCCGTCGGTCGAGTTCGGCGAAGACGTCGTCGAGCATGAGAACGGGATCGGTGCCGTCGGTGCGGAGCAGGGCGAATGCCCCGAGCCGCAGTGCGAGCGCGAACGACCACGATTCGCCGTGGCTCGCATAGCCTTTCGCGGGTTCGGCACCGAGCGTCAGGTCGAGATCGTCGCGGTGGGGTCCGACGAGGCAGACGCCGCGTTCGATCTCCTTCGACCGCACCTCCGCGAGGCGGTGGAGGAAGACGGTCTCGAGAAACTCCCGGTCGTCGGGCGCGGGCGTGCGGGCCGGGTCGGAGAACTCCGGCGGCAGCGCGTCGGCCAGGCTGCTGCGATAACGCAGGCTCGCCGGACGCGACTCGGGTGCGATCGACCGGTACGCCTCGGACACGTGCGGGGCCAGTTCGTGCAGCAACGCGATGCGCGCGGCGAGCAGCTCGGCTCCGTGGGCCGCGAGATGACCGTCCCACACGTCGAGGGTCGCCAGAGCGCCCGCCCCGTCGCTCGAGCGACTCCCTCGCCGCAGTGCTCCCCCCGCGGTCTTGAGCAGGGCGGATCGCTGGCGCAGCACCTTGTCGTAGTCGGCCCGAACCCCGCTCATCCGCGGGAAACGCGTGCTGAGCAGTTCATCGAGGAACCGCCGGCGATCACCCGGGTCGCCGCGCACGAGCGACAGATCCTCCGGGGCGAAGAGCACCGTGCGGAGGATGCCGAGGATCTCTCGAGGACGCCGGGCGGGCGACTGATTGATCCGCGCCCGGTTCTGCTTGGCCTCGTTGATCTCGATGTCGATACCGAGCTCACGACCGTTGTTGACGACCAGCGCCCCGGCGAACGCCCGCGACGTGCCGGCCCGCAGCAGCGGGCCGTCGGAGGACACCCGGTGCGACGACAGCGTCGACAGATATCCGAGGGCCTCGAGCAGATTGGTCTTCCCGTGTCCGTTGCGCCCGACGAAGACCGTCGCCCCCGGAGTGAGGTCGACGGAAACCGTTCTCCACGAACGGAAGTCGCGCAGCGAGAAGGTGCGAACGTACACGGGGGTCCAGTCTCGGGGCCGGTCAGCCCGGCAGGCGCACCGGCATCAGAAGATAGGTGTAATCGCTGTCCGGAGCGGCGAACGTACCCGAGGAATCCGGCACGGGCTCCTCGTCGAGCGCCGGCCGCAGCACGGCCGGACGACTCGAAGTGGTGAACCCGAACGAGACCTTGTCGGTGTGCAGCGACGTCAGACCGTCGAGCAGGTAGCCGGGGTTGAACGCGATGATCAGCGGCTCACCGAAGAACTCCGCGGGATGCGATTCCTCGGCGCGGCCGGCGTCGTCGCCACCGGCGGACAGCATCACGCTGCCCTCGGTGAACTCGAGTCGGACCTGCGCACCGCGCTCGGCGACCAGCGCGACACGCTTGATCGCGTCGACCAACGGTGCGATTTCGACGGTCGCCATCGCGGTGTGCTCGTTGGGGAGCAACTGGCGGAACTTGGGGAATTCGGCGTCGAGCAGGCGCGTGGTGGTGCGGCGACCTTCGGCGACGATGCCGAGCAGGCCCTCGGCGCCCACCGACGACCCGCTGCCGAGCGCGAGCTGGACCGGGGAGTTGGACGACCCGCCAACAGTTTTCGCGGCCTCGGAGAGGGTCTTTGCGGGCACGAGCACGGCCGAGCTGGTGGACTCCGCGGTGGGCATCCACTCGAGCTTGCGCACTGCGAGACGGAAACGGTCGGTGGCAGCGAGCACCATGTCGGTGCCCTCGATCTCGACTCGGATGCCCGTGAGCATGGGAAGCGTGTCGTCCTTGCCGGCGGCGACGGCGACCTGGCTGATGGCCTCGGCGAACAGATCGCCGGAGAGTGCACCGGTCTGCTGCGGGAGCGCGGGCAGCTGCGGGTAGTCCTCCACAGGCATGGTGGGGAGCGAGAACTTGGCGCTACCGCACGTGATGAGCACACGGGTGCCGTCGAGCACGACATCCACAGGCTTGTGGGGCAACGCGCGGGGGATGTCGGCGAGCAGCTTGCCGGACACCAGCACCTGACCGGGGGTGATGACCTCGGCCGAGACGTGGACCTGCGCGGATACCTCGTAATCGAAGCCCGAGACCGTCAGCCCGCGTTCGTCCGCTCCGAGTAGGACACCGCCCAGGACGGGAAGGGGGGGTCGCGACGGAAGGCTTCGGGCAACCCATGCAACGGAATCAGCGAAGTCCTCGCGAGGCACACGAAACTTCATACTTCCCAGCTCCATCGCCCGGTGGATCCCTTCGATCGTGGTCTCGACAAGTCTACGAAGTCTGTCACAGAACCCCGACACCGATGAGAGCGGAGCCGGGGGATGCGGGTCCACGTTATGCCTTCCCTCGCTGCTTGGAAAGCCGGGAGGCTCGAGGCGTGAGCCTCATTCGAGGGCCTGTGGACCGACGCTCTCCACACACCTGTTTTGAAAGAAGATTTCTGAAGAGAACTCACAGAAGTAGTAATAGGGCCTGTGGAATCTGTGGACGAACGACCGTCTAGGCTGGTGGGGCAACGTTCTCGAGGGCGTCGAACTCGAGGATGAACTCGAGGAGTTCTCGAGGATGAATGTGGATTCCTCGAGACTGTTCATTCTTTGTCCACCGTTCGTCCACAAAGATCCCACGTTCTGCACACCCTTGTCCACAGGTGTGGGGACCGGAAATTTCTCGAGATACGGGACAGGGAGCGCCCTGTGGACGCTCCCTGTGGATGGAAACTCGAGGCTTGAGGAATCAGCGCTTGGACCGCTGTTTGATACGCGCGGTGAGCTCCTGAACCTGGTCGTAGACCTTGCGACGCTCGGTCATCTCCTTGCGAATCTTCTTGTCCGCGTACATGACTGTGGTGTGGTCGCGACCGAAGGTCTGCCCGATCTTCGGCAGCGACAGGTCGGTGAGCTCGCGGCACAGATACATCGCGATCTGGCGGGCCTGCGCCAGCGGCCGTGCCTTTCCGGGCCCGCACAGGTCGTCTATCGACGTCCCGAAGTACTCCGCGGTCACAGCCATGATCGTGGCGGCATTGATCTCGAGAGCCGAGGAATCCGGCATCAGATCACGCAGCACGACCTCGGCGAGGGTGAGATCGAGCGGCTGCCTGTTGAGCGACGCGAAGGCCGTCACACGGATCAGGGCACCCTCGAGTTCGCGGATATTGCGTTCGATCCGGCTCGCGATCAGCTCGAGCACGTCGTGCGGCACGTTCAGACCGTCCATGCGTGCTTTCTTCGACAGGATCGCGATGCGCGTCTCGAGTTCGGGAGGCTGGACGTCGGTGATCAGTCCCCACTCGAACCGGGTCCGCAGTCGTTCCTCGAGCGTCGCGAGCTGCTTGGGCGGCCGGTCGGACGAGACGACGATCTGCTTGTTGGCGTTGTGGAGGGTGTTGAAAGTGTGGAAGAACTCCTCCTGGATGCCTTCCTTGCCCTCGATGAACTGGATGTCGTCGACGAGGAGGATGTCGGTCTCGCGGTAGCGCCGCTTGAACGCGACCTTGCGGTCGTCGCGGAGGCTGTTGATGAAGTCGTTGGTGAACTCCTCGGTGGAGACGTACTTCACCCGCATGCCCGGGAAGAGGCGCTGTGCATAGTGGCCGGCGGCGTGCAGCAGATGGGTCTTCCCCAGGCCCGAGGCGCCCCAGATGAACAGGGGGTTGTAGGCGCGCGCCGGTGCCTCGGCGATGGCCACCGCCGCGGCGTGCGCGAACCGGTTCGACGCACCGATCACGAAGGTGTCGAAGGTGTACTTCGCGTTGAGGCTGCTGCTGCCGATGGGCGGCGTCTCGGGCGGCGGGGGCTGGGTGAAATAGGACGGCCACGACTCGCGGACGGCGGTCATCGCCTCCCGGTCGTCGTCGACCTCCTCGAGTTCGCCGTGGTCGGCCTCGAGCATGTCGTGCTCGCGCGAGGAGATCAGGCGTCGCCGATAGGCCGCACCCTCACCGGGAAGCATGCCGTCCCGGGTGAATCCCCCGTCCATCGGCCCGACGCCGTCCCTGGCCACAGCCCCGTCCCGCGCGCCGGCGACATCCCGGGGCATCGGAGGGTCGCGACGCAGATCACGGCTGCGGGGCTCTGCCGTGCGCAGATCACGGCTGCGGGGCTCTGCCGTGCGCGGGTCACGGCTGCGGGGCTCTGCCGTGCGCGGGTCACGGCTGCGGGGCTCTGCCGTGCGCGGGTCACGGCTGCGGGGCTCTGCCGTGCGCGGGTCACGGCTGCGGGGCTCTGCCGTGCGCGGATTCACAGGCTGTGCATCTTCCGGCAGACCCTCGAGGGGCAGCGTGTCGCGGGGTTCGGCGTAGGGATCCTCGGCGGGGTCGTCCATGCGTTCCCGCGGTTCGACACGCACACCGAGACCCTCGACCCGGTGACCGAGGTGCCGGTTGAGGGTGCGGAGGATGGGTTCGCGCAGATCGCGTTCGATCGATTGCTGGGCGAGGGTGGACGGCACCGAGAGCAGCGCGAATCCCTGTGCGAGCGTGATCGGTTTTACCAGCGCGAGCCATGCCTTCTGGCTCTTCGTCAGCATTCCGTCGTCGATGGTCAGCTCGGATACGACGTCCGTCCACACATCGGCCAGCGCGTTCGGCTCGTCGCTCACGCAGCTTCCCTCCCTTTGGTCACCGGTTTTCCACACGATTATCCACAGGTGTGGACAACCGGGGGAATCACCCGGTTGATGTGTGGATGGGAGGTGTGTATTCGCTCGGCGGGGCTCGTGGGCCCGGGCGGTCTGCGAGGATCAGTGTGACACACGGTGCGACGCGGTCCGACTCCGTGTTCGGTGAACGCGCCCGGAGAAGCTGCGCGACGACGCCCGAAGAGGCGCGGGGCAGCAGGCCGTCACCGGCCGGCACATCGTCGTCGAACGGAGCGAGACGCGGGACTGCACAGGTAGTCGCGATGCGCCGTCGAAGACATGGCCCAAAGCGTACCCGAGCTGTGCTCCGGATCACATATCTTCTCGGCGAGTAGTTTTCGCCGAACAGGTCCGGCGTGTCGCGTTGATCGGCGCTGTTCGTCGCGGTTTGATTTCGCGCCCGCGTCCGAGTAGCCTCGAACAGTCACTCATACCGAGGTGACGGGTTCGTCCGGCTCGAGTCGAGCAATACGAATCCTGCGAATTCACGTACACGTTGGACGACGGTGCTTGCCGCGCCGTCGCAGAATTATCGAGGAGTGTCGACCGTGGCCAAGGGCAAGCGGACGTTCCAGCCGAACAACCGACGCCGCGCGCGCGTTCACGGCTTCCGTCTCCGGATGCGCACCCGTGCGGGTCGCGCGATCGTTTCGGCGCGTCGCCGTAAGGGCCGCGCTTCTCTCACCGCCTGATTCCCTAACGGGAGCTCGGGGTGCTACCTGAGCCGTATCGACTGCGGCGCCACTCGGATTTCTCGGATACCGTCCGCCGAGGGCGTCGTCAGGGGCGGCGGGATCTGGTGGTTCACGTTCTCGAACGCGATCGCACCGAGTCCTTGGTGAGTGTCGGCGGTCCGCGTTTCGGACTGGTCGTGAGCAAGGCTGTCGGGCCGGCGGGGATTCGACATCGAGTCGCACGCCGGCTTCGTCATATCTGTGCAGGTCTCGTCGAGGCTCTGCCCTCCGAGACCGACATCGTGCTGCGCGCACTACCCGGCGCTGCCATCGCGGATTCCCGTGAGCTCGACAAGCAGGTGCGGTCGGGTCTCACCCGCCTCGGACTGCTCGACGCCGGTGCTTCCGCCTCGCATGGGAGTGCTCGCGCATGACCGAGCCCGAGCGGAGGTCGTGGTGGCGGTCCCTGCGGTCCGCCCCGGCCCGGGCATTGATCTTCTGTATCGAGCTCTATCGCACCTATGTGTCGCCCACACGGATGCCGACCTGTCGATTCACCCCGACTTGTAGCGAGTACGCCGTGGAGGCGCTGCGCACGCGGGGTGTCGTCGTCGGTGTGGTCCTGGCATCGGTGAGACTGCTCAAGTGTGGCCCCTGGCACCCTGGTGGGTGGGATCCGGTACCCGAACGGAAACATCGGTCGTCCCCAGTGGGTACCTGACCGGAGCCGAGACCCGAGACCGACGCCTCTTCGTGGCGATCATGGACGACCAGAGGAGTACATAGAGCCGTGCTCGACTTCATCTACTATCCCGTGTCCTGGATCCTCTGGGTCTGGCACAAAGTCTTCGCCGCGATCCCGTTCCTAGGACCGGACAGCGGTTGGACCTGGGCGCTGTCGGTGGTGTTCCTCGTGTTCACCCTGCGCGCGATTCTCTACAAGCCTTTCGTCAAGCAGGTTCGCACGACCCGCCAGATGCAGGAGCTGCAGCCGCAGATCAAGGCACTTCAGAAGAAGTACGCCAAGGACCGGCAGCGCCAGGCACTCGAGATGCAGAAGCTCCAGAAGGAGCACGGCTTCAATCCGTTGATGGGCTGTCTGCCCGTTCTGCTGCAGGTCCCGGTCTTCATCGGCTTGTTCCACGTGCTGCGCTCGTTCAACCGCACGGGTACCGGCTTCGGCCAGCTCGGGCTGACTCCGGAGGAGAACGCGCAGATCGGCAACTATGCGTTCAGCCCGGAGGACGTCCAGTCGTTCCTGAGCGCCCGCCTGTTCGGTGCTCCGATTTCGTCGTGGATCACGCAGCCGATGGCGTCGCTCGAGGCGTTCGAGCCTTTCGGCGGCATTCCGACGCGCTGGCAAATTGCCGCCGTCGCGGTGCCGCTCATGATCGTCGCCGGCGTCGCCACGCACTTCAACGCTCGTGCCTCGGTCTCCCGCCAGAGCGCGCAGGCCGCCGCGAACCCGCAGGCCGCGATCATGAACAAGCTGGCTCTGTACGTCTTCCCACTCGGTGTGCTCGTCGGTGGTCCGTTCCTGCCGATCGCCGTCATCATCTACTGGGTCAGCAACAACATCTGGACCTACGGACAGCAGCACCTCGTCTTCCGCCGTATCGACAAGGAGGAAGAGGAGAAGAAGGCTGCGGCTCTGGCCCGCCGGAACGAGAACGCACCGAAGCCGGGTGCTCGCCCCGACAAGTCCAAGAAGAAAGGCTCGGCCGCAGCGTCCGACGCCGTCGATGCCACGGTCGACGAGACCGGCGAGGTGTCGCTGCAGAAGGACGCCGCGGCCGGCGACGGCTCGCCTGCGGCTTCGAAGTCCGGTGCGTCCGCTCCCAAGCCGGGTAGCCGACCCAAGAACTCCAAGCGCAAGCGGCGCTGACCGAAGTAGAAGAGAGCTGAATATGGCCAGTGACCTGGACAAGGTGGAAGAGGACCTCGCGGTGGCACCCGAGGAGCGCGACACTGCGGCGGACGCCGATCTCGATGACGACTACCTCATCGAAGAAGGCGAGATCGCCGGCGACTACCTGGAGCAGTTGCTCGACGTTCTCGATTTCGACGGTGACATCGACCTCGACGTCGAGGGCGACCGCGCGGTCGTGAGCATCGACGGCGGTAAGGATCTGACCAAGCTGGTGGGTCGCAACGGTGAGGTTCTCGACGCTCTGCAGGAGCTCACCCGTCTCGCCGTGCAGCAGGCGACCGGCGAGCGCAGCAAGCTCATGCTCGACATCGCCGGGTGGCGTGCAGGCAAGCGTGCCGAGCTCTCATCGCTCGGCGCGTCGGCCGCGAAGCGCGTGCTCGAGACCAGCAAGCGCGAAGAGCTCGAGCCGATGACGCCGTTCGAGCGCAAGATCGTGCACGACGCCGTCGCGAAGATCGACGGTGTGTCCAGCGAGAGCGAGGGTGCGGAACCGCACCGCCGTGTGGTGATCGTCAAGGATTGAGTCGGCCGTGCCGACCGAAGAGGGACTCTGCGTCGTCAGAGTCCCTCTTCGCCTTTTCGTAACTGATGCTGTGGGTCCCGATGTTGTTTCGGGTGAGCCGACAGGAAAGGATGTTTCACGTGGAACAGCACGAGGCGGAACTGTCGGCGGTCGCGCAGCGGGTCTTCGGGGATCGGACCGAACTTGCCGAGCGGTACCACCATTCGTTGTCGACGGCAGGTGTCGAGCGGGGGCTCATCGGGCCGCGTGAGGTGCCGCGCCTGTGGGAACGACACATTCTCAACTGCGCCGTGGTGGGCGAACTCATCCAGGAGGGTGAGACAGTCGTCGACGTGGGCAGCGGTGCCGGTCTGCCGGGTATTCCTCTCGCACTTGCCCGTCCCGACCTCCAGGTCACGCTCGTCGAGCCGCTTCTGCGCCGCACCGTCTATCTGGCGGAGTTCGTCGAATCCCACGGGATCGAGAACATTCTCGTGGTCCGTGGCCGTGCTGAGCAGCCGAGCGTCCTCCAGGAGGCGGGCGGCGCAGACGTCGTGACTTCCCGTGCCGTCGCACCTCTCGCCAAGCTCGCCAAGTGGTCGCTCCCCCTCGTCCACGAGGGAGGCCGGATGCTGGCGTTGAAGGGTTCGTCCGCTCGAGAAGAGATCGACCGCGATCACGACGAACTCGCTCGCCTCGGTGCCGGCAATCTCGAGGTGCTCGAGTGCGGAGGCAATCTCCTTCCGACACCGACGATCGTCGTGAAGGCCGAGCGGATTCCGCGGCCGGCGCGGCGTCGCAAGAAGCGCTGAGCGAATCGCCTGGCGCGACGATCGCCCCGACACCCTCCCCTCCCCTACCGGGTCGGGAGGGTGTTGCCGTTTCCGAGACATTCTTTCCGACTCGAGGAATCTACTCGAGTACATTACCGGTGCAAAACGGTTGTTTCGGACGTTGTCACACCAGACCCGATCACCCCATGACGTTTCGTCACTGTGATGTTTCAGATTCCCTGAAATGTGCTTATTAAACGAATTATCTTCGTGTGCACTACGATTGAAACTCACTAATGTGAATAGTATTGCGGACCAAAGCATTTCAGTCTGGGTGTTCGCGGTTCTCGGGCCCACTCGTGTGGGTCGGGATTGTTTCACGTGAACCCACCGAGCCGCTCCTCCGCCTGTTTCACGTGAAACAACTCCGCTCCCCGTTTCACGTGAAACGTCACCCGGCCATGTCGCCGACGGAACCTAGAATGCGGATGGGATACTGAACCGACTGAGAATGCGTGCGCGTGGTCGGAAGGCCGGCGACAGCTCCGGGCCCGGGACTCGCATTCTCCCTTCGGCGCCTCGACCCGGTCTTCGAAGTCGCGACCGGGAAGCGACGAGGATGTAGCGTGCGAACCGAGCGGATCTACGTGTAAGGAGTGTTCTATGACGGGTGGATCTGAATCCGCTGTTTCACGTGAAACCGGAGGCGCCGAGGACGACTTCTCCCCCGTACCCTTCGACGGTTTCTCCACCGTCGACACCCCGATCGGCGCGGCTGCTCATCGCGCCACCCAGGTCCTGCATCCGAGCGATGCCAACGCACTGCCCAAGCCGCGCGAGCGTCGCGTCTTCACGATCGCCAATCAGAAGGGCGGGGTCGGTAAGACCACCACGGCGGTGAACATCGCCTCCGCGCTCGCCGTGCAAGGATTGTCGGTCCTCGTGGTCGACCTCGATCCGCAGGGCAACGCGAGCACCGCCCTGGGCGTGCCGCACTATTCCGGTGTGCCCTCGAGCTACGAGATCCTCCTCGGCGAGATCAATGCCGCCGAGGCCGTGCAGCAGAGCCCGCACAACGAACGCCTCTTCTGTACCCCCGCCACGATCGATCTCGCCGGTGCCGAGATCGAACTCGTCTCGATGGTCGCGCGCGAGAACCGCCTCCGGAACGCCCTCACCAAGGAGGCGCTAGGCGACCGCGAGTTCGACTACGTGATCATCGACTGCCCGCCGTCGCTCGGTCTGCTCACGGTCAACGCGCTCGTCGCGGCGAAGGAAGTTCTCATACCCATCCAATGCGAGTACTACGCACTCGAAGGTGTCGGGCAGCTCCTGCGCAACATCGAGCTCGTCCAGTCGCACCTCAACCCCGAACTGCACGTCTCCACCGTCCTCCTGACGATGTACGACGGTCGCACCAAGCTGGCCGATCAGGTCGCCGCAGAGGTGCGTGCGCACTTCGGCAGCGCGGTGCTGCGTTCGGTCATTCCCCGCAGCGTGAAGGTTTCCGAAGCTCCCGGTTACGGGATGACCGTTCTCGACTACGATCCTGGATCGCGCGGCGCGATGAGCTACCTCGACGCCGGGCGCGAGTTGGCGGCACGCGGGGTACACGAGAATCAGGGGAACGGATGAGCGCGACACGTAAAGGCGGGCTCGGTCGAGGTCTGGCAGCGCTCATCCCCACCGGGCCCCCGGTGGATGCAGAGCAGAAGCCCACGGCCGCCCCGAGTTCCACTGCCGCCGCCCCCACGGCCACCGCTCCCACCGATACCGCTGCTCCGGCCGTTCCTGCGCCGGCCAAGTCCGCACCGGCCGCGGGTGAACCGTCGAAGCCTGCTTCGGGCGGACAGTCCAAGTCGGCTGCGTCGCGTCGCCCCGGCTCGTCGGTCCTGACCCTCCCGTCATCGGGTCTGGGTATGGCAGCCGCCGATCTCATCATCGGCGACGGCAGAACGCCGGCGCCCGCGTCCCCGGCGGAGCCTGTCGAGGACGACGCGGCACGGGCGTCCGGAGCGGCATCCGAAAGCGAACCCCTCCCCTCCCCCACCGGAGCGGTGTACCTCGAGATCCCGATCGACCGGATCGAGCCCAACCCGAAGCAGCCGCGGCAGGTCTTCGACGAGGAAGCGCTCGCCGAGCTCGTCCACTCCGTCCGCGAGTTCGGGCTCATGCAGCCGGTCGTGGTCCGCCGTCTCGAAGGCGACCGATTCCAGCTCGTGATGGGTGAGCGTCGCTGGCGTGCCGTCCAGGAGGCAGGCCTCGGCACGATCCCCGCGATCGTCCGCGACACCGAGGACGAATCGCTGTTGCGCGACGCGCTGCTCGAGAACATCCACCGGGTGCAGCTCAACCCCCTCGAAGAGGCCGCGGCCTATCAGCAGTTGCTCGAGGAGTTCGAGGTCACCCACGAGGAACTCGCGAGTCGGCTCGGACGGTCGCGGCCGGTCATCACGAACATGATCCGGCTGCTCAAATTGCCGGTCGCGGTGCAACGACGCGTGGCGGCCGGAGTGCTGTCGGCCGGGCACGCGCGTGCCTTGTTGGCGCTCGAGGCCGGTGCCGACGCTCAGGAGGCACTCGCCGCACGCATCGTCGCCGAGGGCCTGTCCGTGCGGGCGACGGAAGAAGCCGTCGTGCTCGCCAACCGCAACGACACCCCCGACGCTCCGCAGCAGAAGCGTCGGAAGCCCATCCAGATGCCGGGGCTGCAGGACGTCGCGGAGCGTCTGTCGAACTCCTTCGACACGCGCGTGACCGTGAGCCTCGGCAAGCGCAAGGGCAAGATCGTGGTGGAGTTCGGTTCGGTCGACGACCTCGAACGCATCGTGAAGATGATGGAGTCTCAGACCGACCTTTCTTGACTCCTCGTCGGAGCAAGACAACAGTCTGTAGACGAAAGACGTGGAGGCGAGCTATCCCGTGTCGACCCGAGTATCACCGCTCACGTTGAGTGGGATCGAGCAGTTGCCTGCTCATGCGCGACGGTGCGTTTTCTGGGAGCTGGATCCCACCTCATCGCCCGACGTTCAGCAATTCGCCGACCCCGAATTCGAGAAGGAAGCATGGCTGTCCATGGTCCTTCTCGAATGGGGGTCGTGCGGCCAGATCGCGACGATCGGCGACAAGGCCGCCGGGTGCGCGCTCTACGCTCCGCCGGGCATGGTTCCCCGCGCGCAGGCCTTCCCTACCGCGCCCGTCAGCGCCGACGCGATCCTGCTGACATCCATGCGGACCGAACCGCACGCGGACGAGCCGGATGTCGGAGCCGACCTCATCCGCGGTGTCGTCGCCGATCTCGTCCGTCGTAACGTCCGTGCCATCGAGGCCTTCGGGATCCGACGTACCGCCGACGTAGAAGCGAGCGATGTGCCGCACGCGACGGCCGCACTCGGGTGCTCCGACACGGAGTGCATGATCGACGCAGACTTCCTCGAGGACATGGGCTTCGAGGTCGTCGCCCCGCACTACCGCTACCCGCGGCTGCGTCTCGAGCTCGACCGCGACCACGAGTGGAAGTTCGCCGTGGAGGCCGCCCTCGATCGGCTCCTCGAGGAGTCCTCTCTCACCGTCGCGGATCTGACCGCAGGTTCGGCCGTCGGCGCCCACTGACGTACACCCGACACCGACGAAAAAGGACCGCCCCGCAGACTCTGCGAGGCGGTCCTTTTCTCGTCTACGGGCCTGCTAGCGACTGTCGGAGATGGACAACTCTTCGGCAAGCAACTCGGCGAAGGTGTACGTGCCGGTCGGCTGGTCGTCCTGGCCGAGCAGGTACAGCCGCTTCACCGCGATGAGGATCGCCTCGGCGATGATGTCGCGGCTGCGCGGATCGGCGAGCAGCGCGGCGTCCTGCTCGTTGGTGAGGTAACCGAGATCGATCTGCACCGTCGGCATGTTCGTCAGGCGCAGCAGATCCCAGGTGCGGCCGTGGCTGCGGCAGTCCTGCAGGCTCGTGCGGGCGACGATCTCGCGCTGGATGTAACCGGAGAGCACCTGTCCGATCATCGACTCGGACCCGTGCGAGTTACCGTAGTGGAAGCTCGCGATGCCGTTCGCGGCGGGGCTGTGGCTCGCGTCGCACCGCAGCGAGATCATGAGGTCGGCACCGAACGCGTTGGACGTGCCCGCGCGTTCGACGTCGGTCGGATTCACGTGGTACGGCCGCGACAGGAAGGTCTCCATGCCCGTCGCCGCCATCCGGCCCTCGAGCCGACGCGCAAGATCCCACAGGATGTCGGCCTCGGAGATCGGGCCGTGAGGGCTCGGCACGATGATGCCGTGGGTGTTACCGCCGAGACCCGGGTCGATGACGATGCGCTTGCCGCTGAGCTGCGGACCGGAGCGGCGCACGATTTCCTCCTCGGAGATCGCGTGGGGCGACCCGCCCGACACGCGCGTGCCGAGCAGTTCGAGCGAGCGCAGTGTCTCGGCACCGCAGATGCCGTCGGAGGCGAGTCCGATCTCGCGCTGAAAGGAGCACAGACCCTCGTGGGTCTTCGGCCCGAAGTAGCCGTCCACGCGGTCGACGTAGAAGCCGAGATCCTGCAGACGGGTCTGCAGGGCCGCGACATCGTCGCCGTAAAGCGGAGCGGAGAGCTGATACATCAGGGTGCGCGCACCGAGCTTGTACGACGCTTCCTTCAAGGAACGGTAGGTCGCGGGGCCTACGGTCCCGTCGACGAGCAGACCGCGCTGCTGCTGGAACGCGCGCACGGCTCCGTCGAGTTCACGATCGAAGCGGACGTCCGATCCCATCCAGTCGCCCGACTCCTCGGGCTCGTTGTGCAGGAAGCCCAGGCCGGCCAAGGTGCTCCGGATCTCGGCGACCGCCGGACCGTGGTCGCCGTGACGAAGAGGGCGCATGTATCGGGCCTTTCCGTGCTGACAGGATCGGTGCCCGGCGTGAGGGCTGGGCAGCATCGAACGGGAGTGGGATGAAGGATGTGCCCGTGAAGACGGGCTCACGGGCACATCCGAGAGGTTGATCCTGGGACGGTACTACAGGACGTCCGCGAGATCCCGAAGCAACGCCGCCTTGCCCTTGGCCCCCACGATCGTCTTCGTCGGCTTGCCACCGGAGAAGAGGATCATCGTGGGAATCGACATGACCTGGTAGTCGCGTGCGGCCGACGGATTGGCGTCGATGTCGAGCTTGGCGACGGTCAGCTTGTCGCCGTGTTCGGCTGCGATCTCCTCGAGAACCGGAGCGACCATCTTGCACGGACCGCACCAAGTGGCCCAGAAGTCGACGAGGACGGGCTTCTCGGACTGCAGTACGTCCTCGACGAACGACGAGTCGGTGATGGTGACGGTGTTCTTGTCGGCCACGGATGTCTCCTGAATCTCGGGGTGGAATGTGGAACGGGGTGGTGGATCAGGCCTCGGCGAGCGTCGGCGCCTCGACCTCGCGGTTCGCGACGAGCCACCGCTCCGCGTCGATGGACGCCGAGCATCCGGTGCCGGCGGCGGTGATCGCCTGGCGGTAGGTGTGGTCGACGAGGTCGCCCGCGGCGAAGACACCCGGCACGGAGGTCGCGGTGGACGGCGCCGAGACCTTCACGTAGCCCTCGTCGTCGAGGTCGACCTGACCCTTGACGAGCGAGCTGCGCGGGTCGTGGCCGACGGCGACGAACAAGCCGGTGACCGGCAGGGCGCTGCGCTCGCCGGTGACGGTGTCCTCGAGGACGAGGTTGGTGACGCTGTTCTCGCCCTGCACCTCGGCGACCTTCGCGTTGGTGACGAAGCGGATCTTCTCGTTGGCGCGGGGGCGCTCGAGCATGATCTTCGAGGCGCGGAACTCCTCGCGGCGGTGGATGAGGGTGACGCTGCGCGCGAAGCGCGTCAGGAAGGTCGCCTCCTCCATCGCGGAGTCGCCACCGCCGACGACGGCGATGTCCTGGTCGCGGAAGAAGAAGCCGTCGCAGGTCGCGCAGGCGGAAACGCCGCGGCCGAGCAGCTGCGACTCCCCGGGCACACCGAGGTAACGCGGCTCGGCGCCCATCGCGAGGATGACGGCGTGGCTGCGGTAGGTCTCGCCATTGGCGACGACCGTCTTGACCGGGCCCGTGAGGTCCATCTCGTCGACGTCCTCGGTGCGCAGATCGGCGCCGAAACGCAGTGCCTGCTCACGCATCTGGTCCATGAGCTCCGGGCCCATGATCCCGTCCTTGAAGCCCGGGAAGTTCTCGACCTCGGTGGTGGTCATGAGCTCGCCACCGAACTGCGTTCCCTCGAAGACGAGCGGGGTGAGTTCGGCGCGGGCCGCGTAGATGGCGGCGGTGTATCCGGCCGGTCCCGAACCGACGATGATGAGGTCGTGAATCGTGGGCGAGGTCGTCATGCGGCGGAGCCTTCCGGTTGGGTGAACGGGGGCGCGAGGACTGCGGGCGATCCGGCCGGAACCGGACGGCAGCCTACAGATACTGTCAACACCAGGGTAAACGGTGTTGTTCCCCTTCCGCCGTGCGTCCCGCCACAGACGCCCTGTACGGACCGGCCGGTCGCCCGACCGGCCCGCCCTCGATGCGAACCGGTACGGTCTCAGGCCGCGCCGGGCACGTCCCGCAGCGTCTCGCGGATCACGCAACGCGTGCCCGTATAGATGGTCGGCATGCACTTGTTGCAGTGGATACACAGACCTTCGTGTGCCGTCTTCTCCTCGAACTTGCGGACGAGATACGGATCACGCAGCAGCGCGCGGCCCATGGCGACGAACTCGAAGCCTTCGTCGAGCGCCGTCTCGATAGTGTCGAGCCGGTTGATGCCGCCGAGCAGGATCAGCGGGATCTTCAGTTCCTCGCGGAACTGCCGGGCCATGGGCAGGAAGAATGCCTCCTCGAACGGGAGCTTCGGGAAGATCTTCGGCCCGTAGACCTTCAGTCCCCAGCCGACGACCTTCGGCTGCGACGCCTGGAACTCCTTCATGGGGACGTCGCCGCGGAAGAAGTACATCCCGTTCAACAGCGAGCTCCCGCCGGTGAGCTGCATGGCATGGATGGTGCCGTCGGACTCGATGAGCTTGGCCATGGGCAGGGACTCGTCGAGCCACAGACCCTGGGGCACGCCGTCGGTCATGTTGAACTTCGCGATGACGGCCACCCCCTCCCCCACCGCCGTGCGGACGGCCTCGAGCACGCGACGCGGGAAGGCGGTACGGCCCTCGATGCTGCCGCCGTACTTGTCGGAGCGCTTGTTGAGATTCGGGCTCATGAAGGAGCTGAGCAGGTAGTTGTGCCCGAGGTGGACCTCGACGGCGTCGAATCCGGCCTCGACGGCGAAGCGCGCGGCGCGTGCGTAGTCCTCGACCACCCGATCGAGCTGCTCGAGTGTCGCGCCGCGGACGAGCCCCATGGCGGGGGCGCTGATGCGCGTGGACGGCGCGAGCGTCTTCATCTTGTTGGAGATCTGGTTGGCGACGAGTCCGGCGTGGCCGATCTGCGAGGAGGCCAGACCCCCGGCGGCGTGCACGGCGTCGGTGAGCCGGGTCAGGCCGGGGACGGAGTCGGCGTCGAGCACGAGGGTGTCGCGGTGGACTCGGCCGTCGTGGGAGACCGAGCAGTAGGCGACGGTCGTGAGGGCGGTGCCGCCGCGGGCGACCTCGGCGTGGAATTCGACGAGTTCGTCGCTGACGGCTCCTCGAGGCATGACCCCTTCGAAGGTTGCCGCCTTGACGATGCGGTTGCGGAGGGTGAGCGGCCCGAGTCGGGCCGGTTCGAACACGGTGGGTCGCGGCGAAGACATGCCCCTACTTTCGATGCCAGTGGTATCGTAATTGCGCTTCGACTATAACGCTCGTCACACTCCGCGCCAGATCGATTCCCACTCGGTCCCGACATCACGGATCCCATGCCCAGCACCGCTCCGGGGCGCCCCCGCGACCCCCGAATAGACAACGACGTCCTCACCGCCACCCGCGAGATGCTCCGCTCCCACGGCTGGGACGGGCTGAGCCTGCGGGCGGTCGCCGCCCGCGCCGGCGTCGGCCGCGCCGCACTCACGCGTCGGTGGCCGACCAAGGCCCACCTGGTGCTCGACGCACTGCTCGGTTCCGCACCCGATCTGACGCCCTACGACGGCATCGATCGCAAGGGCTGGATCGAATGGGTGGTCACCGGGAGCATCGAATTGTTCTCCCGGCCGGAGGTCCGCGCTGCGCTCCCGGGGCTTCTCGCGGCACTGCGGGACCACGACGACCTCCGCAACACGCTCTGGCGCACGTTCAGCGGCCCCAGCACCGCCCTGTTCGCCGACGGCGACGGCTCGGACGTCGAGATCGACGCCAAGGCCGTGCTCGTGATGGCAGCGGGGTCGGCGTTGTTCGCCGGCCTCATCGCCGCGGAGGACGACACACCCGCGCTGCGCGCGCGGATCCTGGAACTGTTGTCGACCGTGGCGTAGCGCCGGACCCGAGCGCCGAAAGGTCAGCCGATCGTCTTGCGGACCAATATCGCGGGATCATCTGCGTCGCAGTCGGTTCCGACCACCAGAGCGGTAAGCGCCGGTGCGTCCGGTCCGCTCAACAGGACGAGGACGGCATCGTCGCCGGCGTACCGCACCGCGCGTGAACCGATCGGTGACCGGCCTTCGAAACCGTTCGCGTCCAAGCATTCTCGGAGACGATCGGCTCCACCGAGGAGACCGGGATCGGTGTCGCCGATCATCGCCCGCAGGGTGGAGGGTTCGAACAGGGCCTCGTCTTCCGCTGCCGCGACGGGAACACCGGTCGGGTCGTCGCTACCGAAAGCCGTTTCGCGCACGACCACCACGAGCAACACCGCCACTGCAGCCGCGACCGCGGCACCGGCCACCGCCCACCGGCGACGCCGTGCGATGCGGGACGGTGTGGACCGGACATCGGACCGGTCGTCGAATCGATCCTCCGCGAGCGCGGCACCGATACGCGCGGCGATCTCGGGCGGAATCGATTCCTTCGGTGGAGCGCCGCGCAGGGCCGACAACCGCGCCTGCGTCGCGTCGAGCCGCGCCAGATACACGACGGCCCCGGGATCGCGGCGCACGCGCGGCCACAACCGGGCGGCGAGCTCCTCGTCGAGCACCCCGGCATGCAGATCGGCGAGCAACTCCGCGGAGTACGGCGGGCGCATCTCGGCGGAGTTCGACGGACGCATCTCGTCCTCGTTCATGCGCGACTCTCCTCCGCGGTTCGGCATCCCTCACCAGAGTAAGACGGAGGAGGATCACGATCGGTTCCCCTCGGAGCGAAGGTCGTCGAGAAGAACTGCGAGCCGGCTCCGCGCGCGGGCACAGCGGCTCTTGACCGTTCCCTCCGGAACACCGAGACGTTGCGCCGCCTCCCGGACGGAGAAACCTTCCACATCCACCGCGACGACGGCTGCCCGCTGGTCGGGTGGCAGTGCGAACAGGGCGGATTCGATGTCGAGTGCGATCTCGGTGTCGTGGATGGGATCGCGCGGGGTACGCAGGTCGTGCGAATCGTCCTCGAACAGTGGGACGGTCACGCGGACACGATTGCGGCGGATGCGATCGAGGCACGCGTTGACGACGATCGAATGCAACCAGCTGCGGACCGCGGCGTCCTCCCGGAAACCCGAAGCCCTCCGGTGCGCCGAGAGCAGTGCCTCCTGCAGCGCGTCGGCCGCGTCCTCGTTCGAGTAACTCGTCCGCCGCGCGACCTGCCACAGATGGTCGTGATGTCGTGCCAGCAAGGCGGAGAAGGCATGCCGATCGCCTGCGATGTGTGCTGCGAGCAGCTCGGCATCCGACACTGCTCCATCGGACGCCACCCCGTCCGACACGCTTCCGCCGTCGTCGACACCCCCGTCGGGCACGGCGATTTTTGCGATCCCCCCGAAAATTCGCACGCGCGGATGGTAGCCGATCCGGACGATTCCGCCCGGCTGTCCGCGGTCAGCGTGCGGCTTCGAATTCCACTTCGGAGAGGGAACTCTTGTTGCTTCCGCCGCTCGAGCTCAGATCGGTGATCCACACCAGCACGTGCGAAGTCTGGCCGTCCGCCTCGACCGGGATCGTGGTCTCACCGGAAGCCAGTGTGCCCGAACCGATCACCTGCGTCTGATCGAGCGACGTCGACTCGGACGGTGCGCTGCGCACCTCGACGACCGTGCCCGGCGTGTCGGTGGTGACCTTCACCGCGGACAGTTCCGACGCGTCAGCGAGCGTGAACAGAAGTCCGACACCGTTCTTCAGCGACGGGAACGGATCGAAGTAGGCATCGGTGCTCCACGAGGTGGACGGATCACCGTCGATCGCCTGCGACGCGGTGGCGGGCGAATCGGGTGTGCCCTGAGGCGAGAACACCGACACGGAGGTCGCGGAGACCGGAGCGCTCGCCGCCGGTCGCGGCGGCGCGGCCTCGACCTGCTCGTCGCCCGCCCCCTCCTCGGCGGGTGCCTCGGCAGTGGGAGTCAGACCGAACTCCTGACTCGTCAGCGGAGCATCGTCGGCATCGCCGGCGAGCAGGTTCGCGATCCACCATCCGATGAGCGCGAGCAACAGCACCGTCGTGGCACCGAGCGCGGCCAGGGCGATGAGCATCCGCTGCGAATGTTTCTTCTTCTGTTCCAGCGCTTCGGGATCCGCGAGTGCATGCGTCTCCGCGGCGGCAGCGCGCTGCCCGATCCGCAGTGCCGGGATCATCTCGGTCTTCTGATCGACGACCGACGCCTGGTCGAGGATGTGCTGCACGGTCGCGGCGGTCCGGATACCGCCGTCCTCGGACAGGGCACGCACCGCGACCGCCGAGATCTCGAACGGCACATCGGGACGCAGGACGCGCGGCTCCACCGGCACACCGTCCTTGCGGTCGGGCTCCGGCATTCCGCCGACGGTGGCACCGCTGTGGTGCGGGACGGGAACGCCGCCCGGAGCCGATGGCTCACCGAGCGGCCACCGTCCGGTGATGAGTCCGTACAGGCTCGCGCCGAGACCGCGCACGTCGGACATCGCGTCGGAATCGGAGAAGGTCGCGGGGAAGGCCAGCACGGCGTCCCCCGCCACGCTGATGCGGATGCGATCCGGGTGGTCGATCGACAGCGCGCTGCCCGCACGGTGCGACGCCTCGGCGGCGGCCGCGAGCGCGCGGATCGCGCGTGCCGCACCGATCGGCGACGGCTCGGTGGTGGACATCTCCTTCAGCGACCGGCCGGGAGTCCACTCCGAGATGACGATGCCGCCCGAGCTGCCGCGCACCACGTCGAGGACGCGGGCGAGTCCGGGCGAATTGATACGACCGAGGCGCAGGGTGCGCGAGAGCACGGCCTGCGGCGAGTCGGGGCCGGTGCCGTCGGCCGCGCGCTGTTCCGCGTCGACGAAGGTCAGCGCGACCTCGCGATCGAGCTTGACGTCGAGTGCCTGCCAGAAACGCAGACCGCGCGCGCCTCCGTGCGGGGCGAGCAGACGGTAGCGACCACCGGCGACCGAGGCACCGGCGATGAGATCGGGGCCGCGCATCGGACGGCGCGGCTGGGAGGCCGGGCCCGCGACACGCACCGGCGGGAGCTGCGGGGATCCGACGGGGATGACACCCGTGTCGAGGTTCGGATCGCGCGGCGGGCGCTTGCCGTCCTTGTCGGCAGACTTCTGCCGTGCGGCGGCATCGATGGTGGACTTGCCGGCAGCGTGGTCGTCGCTCACCCTCACTCCTTCGTTGTCGACTCGTCCACTTCCGGTGTGCAGACGCGGGTCGCCGCTGGGGGCCGCGAAGAACCGTGGTCGACGGCTCCCGGACCGTACCTGCTGCTGATCAGGGTACGGGAGTTGTCCGTGCGCATTGCTGCGACCGGGCACGTCCCTGATGGCGGGCATGACCTCTGTGATGGCGTCATAAGGTCCGACGCCGTACTCGCCGTAGTCGATACGCGGCAGGATGACGGTCTTCTCGGCATCCGATTCGGCGTAGCGCGGACGCGGGACGGGGGCGGGAGCCGGTGCCTCGTCGGAGGTGGTTCCGGTCTCGGGTTCAGAGGGGGCCTCCTCGACCGGGGCGGTGCCGCGCAGTGCCGCGACCTTCCGTCGCACGGCCGCTTCGATCGCGAGGATCTCGGGCACCTTGAGCAGGTACATCCCGACCAGCGCGACGAGCACCATGAGCACACCGTTGAGCCCGCCCCGCACGAGCGAGCCGATGCCCCCGAAGCGGTCGGCAAGAACGTCGAGTTGCAGGAGACGGTCGGTGACGAGCACGACAATCGCCGCGGCGAGCGACGCGAGCACGACGTGCCAGACGGTGCGTCCGACGTTCGCCATCTGCAGGTCGCCGAGTGTGCGGTGCAGCAGATAGCCGCCGATGAACGCTCCGACGGTGAACGCGACGCCCGTGGCCGCGCCGAGGAGCAGCACCACCTGCTCGTCGTTCGCCGCGACGACGGGCGCCAGCGCGGACAGGCCGATCTTGACGGCGGTGATGCCGAGGATGATCCAGGTGGGGGTCCAGGCCTGTTCCCTGGCATAGAACACGCGCAGGTGGATGAGCACCAGCGCGTACGGGATGAGCGTGAACGCCGACCAGCTCACCGCCTGGCCGAGGCGTTCGGCGTTGCTGCCGCCGAAGTTGCCGTAGCCGTACAGCGCGGCGCCGACCTGCGAACCCGCGATCGTCAGGAAGGTGACGATCGGGATGAGCGAGATCATGGTGAGGCGGGGCGCGACGGACAGGTCGTCGACGACGGCCGGGGGGTCGTCCGCGGCGGCGTTGCGACTCAGGCGCGGCATGATCGCGGTGAGCACGGTGACCCCGAGGACGCCGTAGGGCAGCTGCAGCAGCAGCCACGCGTTGTTGTAGATCGCGGGACCTGCCTCGTCGGCGCCTGACGACACACGCGTGGCGAAGACCATCCCGGCCTGGCTGATCAGCACGTACAGCACGATCGCGGCGGCCATGCCACCGAACTGCCGGAGCCGGTCGTCGAGACCCCACAACGGCCTGAGATTGATGCCTTCGCGGCGCAGCGCGGGTACCAGGCACATCGCCTGCGTGATGACGCCGAGCAGCACGCCGATGCCGAGGACGAGCAGTTTCGGATCGCTCATCCGCACCGGATCGAGCGTGATCTCGCCCGGCATCAGGTAGTAGATCACCAGCACGGTGAGCACCACGAGGTTGTTGCACACCGGGGCCCAGGCGCCCGGCTTGAACACCTGCCGGGTGTTGAGGATGCCCGTGAACAGGCCCGACAACCCGTAGAACATGATCGCGGGCAGGAGCAGGTACGACAGCGCTGTGGTCAGCGACGTCGAGACCTTGCCGGACTCGTCGAGGAAGACGTGGGTGGTCAGGACCGGGGCTGCGGCCACCGCGAGAACGGTCGCCGTGCCGAGCAGCACCAGCGCCGCGGTGAACAGTCGCCGGACGAAGGCCTCACCGCCGTCGGGGTCCTCCCGCTCGGCCCGCACCAGCACCGGCACGACGATCGAGGTCAGGACGGCGCCGAGCACCAGCTCGGAGATCATGTTGGGGATCTGGTGCGCCACGGTGAAGGACGACGCGACGCTCGCACCGAGCAGGGTCAGGATGAGCAGCTGCTTGAGGAAGCCGGTGATGCGGCTGACCAGGGTCGCCACGGCGATGGAGCCGGTCGCCGCGAGCAGGCTCTGCGGCCTGCGGCGACCCGCACCGGCACCCGTGACGTCCGGTGAGGTGGTGGGAGAGTCCGACGGTCCCGGGTTCGGGTGTGTCTCCACGTCGTCCCGTGTGGAGTTCCCGGTCATTTCTCATACCCTTCGTCGGCTGGATCCGGCTCTCCCCGGAACCGGTGCAGAAGTCGCCTGCCCGCCAGGAACAGCAGGAGGGCTCCCGCACATCCCGTGACGACGGCGAGGATCTGGCCGTACGCATTGGAACGTACCGTCACCGTCGTCGAGCTGCCGAGAGGCAGGCCGGAGTCGGTGGTGAGTGCGAACTCCAACCGGAGGTTCCGCGAGTCGCTGATCTGAGCCGGCACCGTGAGGGTGCGGCTGCCACGCGGCGGGAGCTGGGTCGGCCCGATATCGGTGATGTCCACCGTGTCGGGCGCGTCCACCTGCAGTCGCACGGTGATGCCCACGGGCAGGTCGTTGCGCGCGGTGAGCAGCAGCGGACTCTGTTCGGACGTCAGGGTGTAGACACCGCCGGTCGAGATGACCGTCACGGCGTCGTAGATGTCGTCGACGGCCTCCCGCACCTCGGAGGCGCGGTGCTCGCCGGTCGCGTAGGCACCGTCGGCGTCGGCACCGCGACGACCGGCCAGGCTCATCGCGCGCAGCAGGTCCTCGCGCAGCGGGGCGGTGAACTGCTGCGGGGTGAGCTGGGCCTGCGGGTCCTCGACCAGCGCCGTCTGGATCGCGTCGAGGCGGCCGATCTGTTCCTCGGCCTCGGACACGACCGCCGCGGAGGCGCCGTCGGTGATCGCCTGCTCGGGATAGACCAGCATCGAGGCCGTCGGGTCGTTCGCGGTGTTCGCGGCCGCGTCGACGAGCGCGGCGAGCGGTCGCGGCGTGGTCAGGCCCGAGCGGACGAGCGTGGAGAGCATCGACAGCACGGAGGCGGCGTCGTCGGGCGATGCCGACCAGTTCTGCGGCGGCGCGAACAGCACCGATCGGCCTGCGGCCGGCAGTGCCGCCCCGGTGACCTCGCTGACCGTCGGCACCATGGCCGGCCAGGCCAGCGCGCCGAGGGCGTCCTGCAGGCGGGCCGTCGAGGAATCGCGGGAGAGGTCGTAGCGCGCCGAGGAGGGGACGAAGGACGGCGTCTGCGGGTCGGTGCCCATCCCGGCCAGTGCCGCGGACGCGGACGAGTCGAACAGGGCGGCGGTGAGGCCGGAGACACCGGAGATCCGGAAGCCGTTGCCGCCCGGCGCGGTGGACGGCGTCGACGACGTGCCCGCGAGCAGGGCGCGTCCGCCCTCGAGGGCGTTGTCGGACACCAGAGCGGTCACCGGGCCGTCGGCGGCGAGCATCGATCCGGTCTTCTCGGTGAGTACGCCGGAGTCGGGCCACATCACGCCCGGGGTGGAGGTGACGCCGAGGATGGAGTCGACGATGGCCGCCGGTGATTCGAGCGCGGAGTCGGTCAGGGACGAGTCGGCGAGGTCGCCGAGCGCGGTCAGGTCGACCTGTGCGAACGGCACGGCCATCGTGCAGGTCGTCGCCGCGAGGGCACGCAACCGCTCGAGCCAGGCGACCGCGGCATCCGTGCCCGAGCCCGGACGCGCATCGCCGGTCGGTTCGTTCGGATCCTCGACGACGAGATAATCGCGCGTCATGTTCGCGACGGTCACGAGCAGGTCCGGGTCCACGGCCAGGCACAGTCCCTCGAGGACGCGGGGTTCGGTGCGGGCGGTGTCCTCGACGGCGCGCAGCAGACCGTCGAGCCTCCCGCCCTCGGTGAGCGAGGCCGCGAGGTCGTCGTCGACCAGGCGTACCGGCTCGGTGCCGGAACCGGCCACGCCGGCGGCGAGCCTCGGCCGATCGGCCAGTGGCCACAGCATCGTGACCGCGGCGGGGCGGGACACGTCGGGCGGTACGGCGGGGAACGCCTTCTCCTCGCGGTCGAGCCGGCCGTCGTCGGACGAGCGGGTCGTGCCCCGCGACCCGCCGTTCCCGGTTTCGGTCTCCTCGGTGACCTCGTCGCTCGCGGGAACCGCGAGCACGGGCAGCAGGAAGCGTGCGTCGTCGAGCCGGGCCGCCCCGCCGTATTCGGGGACCCCGTTGACGTTCACCAGCAGCGGGTAGACGCCGGGAGTGTCGATGTCGAGCGACGGCACGAGATCGGAGCGCAGCGGCAGTTCGAGTTCGAAGTCGGCACGTTCGCCCTGCCCCAGCCGGTCGGCGACCTCCTCGAACTCACCGACCGTGTCGAATCCGGCCTGGTCGAGGGACAGCGAGGTGCGCAGCGCTGCGGAGTCGGAGACCACCGGTGCGCGCTGCAGCCGCACCCAGACGTCCTCGACGTCCCGGTCGCCGATGTTCGCCACCGTGCCGCGGACCGTGACGACGGACTCGCTCGTGAGAGTCACCGTCTGCGGCGTCACCTCGTCGATACTCAACTCGAGGAAGCGCGGCTCGTCGGGGTCGGTCTGGGCTGCGGCCGGATTCGCCGAGGCCGTCGGGAGAAGAGTCGTCGGCAGAAGAGGCGTCACGCCTGCCGTTGTGAGGACGAGTACGAGCACGGCGAGCACCGCGGCGCCCGCCCGGGACACCACCACCGTCATCCGCGTGGGGCCCCCGGTTCGTCGGCATCGGGGAGTCGCGTGTGGTCCATCTCGGCGATGAGCTGATCGGCGATGTCGGCGAGCTTGCGTTCGTCGGCGTACGCCAGGCGGGTCCGCAGTTCGCGCAGCGGCACCCACGCCACCTCGGTGACCTCGACGTCCGCGTCGGAGAGTTCTCCGCCGAGATAACGCAGCAGATAGTGGTGCACGGTCTTGTGGACCCGGCGGCCCTCGGTGACGAACCAGTAATCGATGCTGCCCAGCTCGGCGAGCACCGAACTGCGCACGCCGGTCTCCTCGCGGACCTCGCGCATCGCGGTTTCCTCGGCGGTCTCACCCTGCTCGATGTGGCCCTTCGGCAACGACCACAGCAGGCGTCCCCGCCGGTCGGTGCGGCCGATCAGGGCTGCGCAGAGTTTCTCGGGCGGACCACCGAGTCCGTCGACCACCAGACCTCCCGCGGAAGTCTCGCGGACGGTCCGCATGCGAGGTCCGGGCGAAGCGGACGATCCGGGCGAAGCACCGTGTGCGGTCTTCTTTGCGCCCGCGCCACGCCGCCGCGAGCTGCGGCGGTTACGGTTGGCACGTTCGGCGGGCGACACCTCATAGATAGTAGATGGACCGACGTCGGTCCCGGCTCAACCACACGAACGCGCTGCTCGGTAAGGTGCAAAGACGTGAACTCCCCCACCGCAGACACCGACCGTCGTACCCGGCTGCTCGCCGGAGCCGAGGCCACTCTGCGCGATCTGTCCGACATCCTCGCCCCGCTGGGGGCGCGATTCGCCGAAGCCGGACACGAGCTGTATCTCGTGGGGGGCAGCGTGCGCGACGCGGTGCTCGGTCGCCTCGGCACCGACCTCGACTTCACCACCGATGCGCGTCCGGAGGTCGTGCAGGAGCTGCTGCGCGGATTCGTCGACCACCAGTGGGACACGGGTATCGACTTCGGGACCATCAGTGCGGTGAAGGGACTCGAGCAACTCGAGATCACCACCTTCCGCAGCGACGCCTACGACCGTGTCACGCGTCACCCCATCGTGAAGTACGGCACGAGTCTCGAGGACGATCTCGTGCGCCGCGACTTCACCGTCAACGCGATGGCCGTGCGGATCGGACCGGACGGTGCGGGTGAGTTCGTCGACCCGCTCGGCGGCATGGACTCCCTGCTCGCCGGCGTGCTCGACACCCCGGCGAAGCCCGAGGACTCCTTCCACGACGATCCGCTGCGCATGCTGCGCGCGGCGCGGTTCGTCTCCCAGCTCGGCTTCGCCCTCACCGAGCGCGTGCACACCGCGATCGTCTCGATGGCCGACGAGATCCTGCGGATCAGCGCCGAGCGGGTGCAGGCCGAGCTCGACAAGCTGATCCTCGGCGACTATCCGATCGAGGGCATCGACACGATGGTCGAGACCGGTCTGGCGCAGCGGGTGATCCCCGAGATCCCCGCGATGAAGCTCGAGATCGACGAGCACCACCAGCACAAGGACGTGTACTGGCACTCGCTGACCGTCCTGAAGCAGGCCATCGACCTCGAGGACGGCGATCCCGATCTCGTCCTGCGGTGGGCCGCGCTGCTGCACGACATCGGCAAGCCCGACACCAAACGCAACGAGCCGCAGGGCGGCGTCAGCTTCCACCACCACGAGGTGGTCGGAGCGAAGCTCGTGCGCAAGCGCATGCGCGCCCTCAAGTACTCGAAGCAGATGATCGAGGACGTCAGCCGTCTGGTCTTCCTGCACCTGCGCTTCCACGGCTACGGCAGGGGACAGTGGACGGATTCGGCCGTGCGCCGTTACGTGCACGACGCCGGGCCGCTGCTGCCGAAGCTCCACAAGCTGGTGCGCGCCGATTGCACGACCCGCAACAAGCGTCGGGCCGCCGCGCTGCAGGCCACCTACGACGGTCTCGAGGAACGGATCGAGCGCATCGCCGCCGAGGAGGATCTCGCCAAGGTCCGGCCCGACCTCGACGGCAACGCGATCATGGAACTGCTGGGTATCTCCGCAGGTCCGACGGTCGGCAAGGCGTGGAACTTCCTCAAGGAACTGCGGCTCGACCGCGGCCCGCTCGAGCGCGACGAGGCCGAGGCCGCGCTGCTCGAGTGGTGGGCACAGCAGCAGGAGGCCTGACTCCGAACGTCTGATCTCACATCGTCGTGACGGCGGCGTGAGCCAGATGTCACCGCGTGCTCACCGCGGGTGACGCCACCGCAACACCGCTTCTCCAGCATGGACACCGGCGTAGTCGAGACGGTGTCGAGGAGTTGCGGGATGCAGGACGCGATCACCACGGTGAAATCCACCTGCTCCTACTGCGGTGTGGGATGCGGGATGCTCCTCGACGTCGCCGTCGACTCGGAGACGGGTGACCGACGCGTGGTGAGGGCATACGGAGACAAGGATCACCCGACCAACAGGGGTCGGTTGTGCACGAAGGGCGCGACCAGCGCGGAGATGCTCGCGGCCGGGGGCCGGCTCGATACGGCGTGGATGCGTTCCGAGCGGGCGGCCGAGGTCGCCCCCCTCCCCTTCGACGATGCGATCGCCGAGACCGCGCGGCGCCTGAACGATATCGTCTCGGCCCACGGCTCCGACGCGGTGGCTCTCTACGTCTCGGGACAGATGTCGCTCGAGGCCCAGTATCTCGCGACGAAGCTCGCGAAGGGATACCTGCGCACCTCGCACATGGAATCGAACTCGAGACTGTGCATGGCCGGCGCCGCGACCGGGTACAAGCAGTCGCTCGGATCCGACGGCCCGCCCGGCTCGTACGAGGACTTCGACCGCGCCGACGTCTTCTTCGTGTCGGGTTCCAATATGGCCGACTGCCATCCCATTCTGTTCCTGCGCATGATGGATCGGGTCAAGGCGGGAGCGCGACTGATCGTCGTCGATCCGCGGCGCAGCGCGACCGCCGACAAGGCCGACCTGTTTCTGCAGATCGCGCCGGGCACCGACCTGGCGCTTCTCAACGGTCTGCTGCACCTGATCGTCGAGAACGGACACGTCGACCGCGACTTCGTCGAGAAGCACACCGACGGCTGGGACGCGATGGAGTCCTTCCTCGCCGACTACCCACCGCACGTCGTCGCCGAAGTCACCGGTCTGGCCGAGGCCGACATCCGCACCGCGGCGCAGTGGATCGGCGAGGCCGGGGAGTGGATGAGTTGCTGGACGATGGGTCTGAACCAGAGCACCCACGGCACGTGGAACACCAACGCGATCTGCAATCTGCACCTCGCGACCGGGGCGATCTCCCGCACCGGCAGCGGGCCGTTCTCCCTCACCGGTCAGCCCAACGCGATGGGCGGCCGCGAGATGGGATACATGGGACCGGGTCTGCCCGGTCAGCGCAGTGTCCTCTCCGACGATGACCGCGCGTTCGTCGAAGATCGCTGGTCGCTGCCGCGCGGCACGCTGCGCACCGAGGGCGGCGCCGGCACCGTCGACATGTTCGAGCGCATGGCCGCCGGAGAGATCAAGGCGTGCTGGATCATCTGCACCAATCCCGTGGCGTCGATCGCGAATCGGAGCACCGTTCTCGAGGCACTCGGGAAGGCCGAGCTGGTGATCGTGCAGGACGTCTATCGCGAGACCGAAACCGCTTCGTACGCAGACGTTCTCCTACCCGCAGCTCTGTGGGCCGAATCCGAGTATGTCACCGTCGGATCCGACCGCACCGTCAATCTTCTACAGCAGGCCGTCGAACCCGTCGGTGAGTCGCTGCCCGACTGGGAGATCATCGCGCGGGTCGCTCAGGAGATGGGTTTCGGCGACGCCTTCGACTATTCGAGTGCCGAGGAAATCTTCGAGGAGATCACCGGATTCGCGAATCCGCAGACCGGCTACGACCTGCGCGGCATGACCTACGACCGACTGCGGGAAGGGCCCGTGCAATGGCCGTGCCCGCCGGAGTCGGCCGCGACACGGCCCCCCGTCCGCTATCTCAACGACGGGACGAGCCGGACCCCGGTGGTGCGCGAGGACGGTTCCCGTCCGCGACTGGCGTTCGCGACCCCCGACGGCCGCGCTCGTTTCTTCCCTCGCCCGCACATGCCCGCCGCGGAAATGCCGGACGACGACCACCCCTTCGTCCTGAACACCGGACGCGTCCCGCACCAGTGGCACACCCTCACCAAGACCGGGAAGGTCGAGAAACTCACCAAACTGAATCCCGGACCGTTCGTCGAGATCAATCCCGATGATGCACAGCGACTGTCGATCGTCGACGGCGACCGGGTCGAGATCGCATCGCGGCGCGGCCGGGCCGTGCTGCCGGCCGTCGTCACCGACCGGGTGCTGCCCGGGAACTGTTTCGCGCCCTTCCACTGGAACGACCTCTTCGGCGACGATCTCGCCATCAACGCCGTGACGAACGACGCCGTCGACCCGGCATCCCTGCAGCCCGAATTCAAGGTCTGCGCCGTGTCGGTGGAGAAGGTCGCGGGTGCGGTCGAACCGGTGCTCGAGAGCGGTTCGGTGCTCGACCGTCTCGAGTCTGCGCTGGGACTCGGGACGATTCCCGCACCCACCTTCGACGACGCCGAACGAGGTTATCTCGCAGGTCTTCTCGCCGGACTCAGGACGGCGGAGATCACTGCCGCGCCGACCCTTCCGCCGACCGCGCCGTTCCCGGCCGACAAGCGGGTATGGGTCGACGGACTGCTCGCCGGGATGTACGCGCACTCGGCCCCGGTTCCCGACGCGACGCCCACCGAGGCGGTGCCGGACGGGCCGGTCGTCGTGGTGGCCTGGGCGTCGCAGACGGGCAACGCCGAATCCTTCGCGGCGAGTTGCGCACAACGGCTCCGCGATGCCGGTCGGGCCGTGCGGCTGAGGGGGCTGAACGAACTCGACGTCGCCGCGCTGGCCGACATCGACGACCTCGTGGTCGTCACGAGCACCTTCGGCGACGGCGACCCACCCGACAACGGCGGGGCGTTCTGGCGGTCGCTCGCGGCGGACACCGCGCCCGAAATGAGCGGAACGCGTTATGCAGTAATGGCTTTCGGCGATTCGAGCTACGACGATTTCTGCGGCTTCGGGCGCCGTGTCGATGACCGTCTGAGCACTCTCGGCGCGACCCGCCTGGCCGAGCGCGTCGACTGCGAACCCGGAGAGGACGAGCGCGCGCAGAACTGGCTCGACGCCCTCGTACCGCTGCTGGGAGGCTCGACGACCCCGGTCGCATCGGCTGCTCCCGCGGCCCCTGCCTATACCCGCAACTCGCCGCTCGTCACCCGGATCACCCGCAACATTGCACTGAGCGGTGCGGGTTCGGCGAAGGACGTGCGTCAGTTCGGATTCGAGATCTTCGATCCAGCATTCGAATACGAGGCCGGCGACGCACTCGGGGTGATGCCGACGAACGGCCCGGAGGCCGTCGACGAATGGCTGCAGGTCACCGCCCTCGACCCGGAGACCGCCGTCGAACTCGGCGACCGTCCTACCGTGCCGCTGCGCGAGGCCGCGACCCGTCACCTCGACATCACCCGGGTGACACCGGAACTGCTCCGGTTCGTGCAGAAGCAGAGCGGCAGTCCCGAACTCGCGAAACTCCTGCGACCGGGCAACAAGATCGAGCTGCAGCAGTGGCTGTACGGGAGGCAGGCGATGGACGTCATCGCCGAGTACCCGTTCAAGGCGCCCTGGGACGAATGGAAGGACCTCCTCGGCCGTCTGCGTCCGCGCCTGTACTCGATCTCGTCGAGCCCGAAGACGAACCCGCGCGAGGTACAACTGACGGTGTCGGTGGTGCGCTACGAATTCGAGGGTCGATCCCGGGCAGGCGTGTGCTCGTCGTTCCTCGCGGATCACAGCAAGGGTGTGGACATCCCGATCTTCGTGCAGCGCAACGAGCACTTCCGGCCACCGGCACCCGAGACCGACATGATCATGGTCGGTCCCGGTACGGGCATCGCACCGTTCCGCGGTTTCCTCCACGACCGTCGCGAGGCCGGGCACACGGGCCGCAACTGGTTGTTCTTCGGCGACCAGCGATCCGAGGCCGACTATCTCTACCGCGACGAGATCGAGTCGATGCACGCCGACGGTTTCCTCACCGAGCTGGGACTGTCCTTCTCCCGCGACCAGCGGCAGAAGATCTACGTGCAGGACCGGATACGCGAGCATGGTGCGCAGGTGTGGAAGTGGCTGCAGAACGGTGCCCACTTCTATGTGTGCGGCGACGCCGGACGTATGGCGAAGGACGTCGACGCGGCCCTGCGCGAGGTGGTGCAGGCACACGGACGGCTCGACCGCGACGCCGCCGCGGCGTACGTCGAGCAGATGGCCGCCGACAAGCGGTACGTCCGCGATGTCTACTGATCTGTTTATCGGTCCGCAGATGCGGGTATAACGTAGCGTTCATGATGCATCTGCGGAGATACCCGTGACTTCCCTCCGGATCCGCGACGCCGCGTCGTTGCTGGGGGTCAGCGACGACACGGTCCGTCGCTGGATCGACCAGGGGCTGCTGCGCGCCGGCAAGGATTCCGCCGGACGCAAGACAGTCGACGGTCGCGAGCTGGCGGAGTTCGCCCGCGCTCAGGCCGATGCCGGTCCCGATCCGCTCGGGGTGGGCAGCTCCGCTCGCAATCGCTTCGTCGGGCTGGTTACGCGCGTCGTCTCCGACACCGTCATGTCGCAGGTGGAGATGCAGTGCGGTCCGCACCGCATCGTCTCGCTCATGAGCACCGAGGCCGTGAACGAACTCGGTCTCGAGCCGGGCAGCATCGGGGTGGCCGTCGTCAAGGCGACCACTGTCATCGTCGAGACACCCGGAGGGGACGGATGAGGCGCCGGGCGCTCGCCGCGTTCGCTGCCGGTCTCACCGCTGCGGCACTGACGTCGTGCGGCACCGGCGGTGGCTCGGATGTCCTCACCGTTTATGCGGCGGCCTCGCTCCGGGCGCCGTTCACCGAGATCGCCGAACGATTCGAGGAGGCGAACCCCGGAGTGTCGGTGGAATTCTCGTTCGCCGGCTCGTCCGATCTCGAGACCCAACTCGAGCAGGGGGCCCCCGCCGACGTCTTCGCCTCCGCCGACACCCGGACGATGGACGCCGCCGTCGCGGCCGGACTCGTTGCCGGTGAGCCGATCCCGTTCGCGACCAACATGCTCACGATCGTCACCGAACCGGGGAACCCGAAGAACGTCACCTCGTTCGACGATCTCACCGGCGACGGTCTCTCGGTGGTCGTGTGTGCGCCCCAGGTGCCGTGCGGGGCGGCGACCGAGCGACTCGAGGAGGCCGGCGGTGTCGAGCTCGCGCCGGTGTCCGAGGAATCGTCGGTGACCGACGTGCTCGGCAAGGTCACCTCCGGTCAGGCCGACGCCGGTCTGGTCTACGTCACGGACGCGATGGGGGCCGGCGAGAAGGTCACCATTGTCCCCGTCCCGGAAGCCGCGGAGATCGTCAACATCTATCCCGTTGCACCACTGTCGAATTCCCGAAATCCCGGTCGCGCCGACGCCTTCGTGCGCTTCGTCACCGGCACGGGCGGTCGTGCCGTCCTGGCCGACGCAGGATTCGGTGCACCGTGACCGCGACGGGACTGCCCCGGTGGTTGTTCGTTCCCGCGGCACTCGGGTTGCTGTTCGTCGTCGTGCCCCTGGTGTCGATGCTGCTCACCGTGGACTGGACGACCTTCCCCTCGCTGGTGACATCCCCGGCGTCCCTCGACGCGCTCGTCCTGAGCCTGCGCACCTCCGCGGCCGCCACGATCCTGTGCATCCTGCTCGGCGTGCCTCTCGCAATGGTGCTGGCGCGCAGTAGCTTCCGGTGGATATCGGTGATCCGCGGGTTCGTCCTGCTGCCGCTCGTGCTGCCCCCGGTCGTGGGCGGTATCGCCCTGCTCTACACCTTCGGTCGTCGCGGACTGATCGGTGAGCACCTCGATGCGCTCGGGATCCACATCGCCTTCACCACCACCGCGGTCGTGCTCGCGCAGACCTTCGTCGCACTGCCCTTCCTCGTCACGAGTCTCGAAGGTGCGCTGCGCAGTGCGGGTTCACGCTACGAGGACGTCGCGGCGACACTCGGTGCGCGTCCCACGACGGTCTTCCGGCGCATCACCCTGCCCCTCGTGCTGCCCGGCCTGGTCTCCGGTTCGGTACTCGCATTCGCCCGCGCACTGGGCGAATTCGGCGCGACCCTCACCTTCGCCGGCAGCCTCCAGGGTGTAACGCGCACGCTGCCGCTCGAGATCTATCTGCAGCGGGAAACCGATCCCGATGCCGCCGTCGCGCTGTCGCTCGTGTTGATCCTGGTGGCCGTCGTGATCGTCGTGGCCGTGTACTCGCGGCGGAAGGACCGCCCGCTGTGAGCCTGACGGTGCGGGCCCGGGTCGCCGCACGCGATGTCGACGTCGACCTCGAGGTCGCGCAGGGTGAGATCGTCGCGGTGCTCGGCCCCAACGGAGCCGGCAAGTCGACGCTGCTGGGAGTGGTCTCCGGTCTGCTGCGTCCCGATGCGGGTCGCGTGGAACTCGACGGTCGCGTCCTCACCGATACCGCGACCGGCGTCGCCGTCGCTCCGCACGACCGGTCGGTGGTGCTGCTCGCCCAGCAGGCGCTGCTCTTCCCGCACCTGACGGTCGCGGACAACGTCGAGTTCGCACCGCGCAGTGCGGGTGCGGGTCGGCGTGAGGCCCGTGTGCGCGCCGAGAGGTGGCTGCAGGAGGTCGATGCCGCAGCACTCGCCGATCGTCGTCCGCACGAGTTATCGGGTGGGCAGGCGCAACGGGTCGCACTCGCACGTGCCCTCGCGGCCGAACCGCACCTGCTGTTGCTCGAGGAGCCGATGGCCGCGCTCGACGTCACCGCGACACCGGTGTTGCGGTCGTTGCTGCGACGCGTCCTGCGCGACAGTGGACGCACGGGCCTGCTCGTCACCCACGACCCGCTCGACATGCTCGCCCTCGCCGATCGGGTGATCGTGATCGAGGCCGGGCGGGTCGTCGAGGACGGGCCGGTACGCCGGGTGCTGACGCGACCGCGCAGTGCCTTCGCCGCCCGCATCGCGGGGAGCAATCTCGTCACCGGCATCGTGCGAGCTGAGGCGCTGGAATCCGCGGACGGTCTCGTCCACGGCCGCGTCCACGACGACTGCGTCCCGGGAACGGCCGCCGTCGCCGTCTTCGCGCCGTCGGCGGTCGCCGTCTACACCGAGGCCCCGCACGGGAGCCCGCGCAACGCCCTGAGGGTGAGGATCGCGGAACTCGAGGCGCAGGGTTCGTCGGTGCTCGTGCGATCGGATACGGGTATCGCCGCGGAGATCACGACGGCGGCACTCGCCGACCTCGACGTCCATCCGGGTGACTCCGTATGGTTCGTCGTCAAGGCCACGGAGGTGGGGATCCATCCGGCCGCGCTGAGCGCGTGATCGCTACTGCCGCGTGCGGCGCACGACGAGCACGGCGACGAGCCCGATCAGGTAGACGACCCCACCTGCGACGGCCAGCTCGGGTGTGCGCCCGTCGGGGTCGATGACGAAGGCCGCCACGACGATCGCGCCGAGGAAGGCGATGTTGAAGACGGTGTCCTGCAGCGCGAAGACCTGACCTCGGCGCGCGTCGTCGATATCGATCTGCATCGCGGCGTCGCCGGTGAGTTTGATGGTCTGACCGGCGAGGCCGAGCAGAAAGGCCGCGACGAGCAACGGTCCGGCCGACACGGTGGTGACGAACGCGAACTGCACGATCGCGGCGACGATCAACCCGACGGTGACGGTGCGCGGCCGGCCCAGCCGCGGGATCAGGATCGGTGCGAGCACCGCTGCGAGGAGCATGCCGGTGGCGGTGCAGGCGACCGCGACACCGAATCCGGAGAATCCCGCGAGCAGGTCGGAGCCATTCTCCTCGGCACGCAGGACGAGCACCATGATGAGCGTGTCGATGCCGAACACGATGCGGTGCGCGCCGATTCCGAGCATCGCGATCGTCACGCCAGGAGCTTCGAGGACGGCCCCTGCACCGGTCCGCAGACCTGACAGGACGGTGGGGATCACGGCCCGGGGACGTATTCCCTCGGGGCCGAGGGCATTCGCGGCGAATCCCGCTGCGGCGACCGCACCGACGAGCGAACCGCTCACTCCGAGGAGGACGGCCGTCCCGGAGCCAGTGTCGCCCGCGCCCACGAATCCTATGGTCGCGACCGCCGTGGCGGCCCCGACCGCCGAGACACCCGAACCGACCGTTGCCAGAACGGAATTGACCGGGACGAGCCACGACTGGGCGACCACGTGTGGGAGCGAGGCCGAGACGCCCGCCAGGACGAATCTGCTCACACCGATGGCGGCGAGCGCGAGCAGCATGAGTGGGGTCTGCGGTCCCCCGAGGAGCAACACGGCCGCCGCTGCCGCGATGAACACTCCGCGGAGCAGGTTGGCCCAGACGAGGACGAGGCGCCGGTCCCACCGGTCGAGCAGGGCGCCGGCGAACGGACCGATCACCGAGTACGGCAACAGCAGCACCGCGAAGCCTGCCGCGATCGTCACCGGGTCGGTGTGACGTTCGGGGTTGAACAGGATCGCCCCGCCGAGTGCGGCCTGGAACAGTCCGTCACCGAACTGGCTCCCGAACCGCACTCCGGTCAGTCGTACGAGACCCGGCGAGTTCCGCAGGGCGGTTGCGGTCGATCGCCACGCCCGCTGCCTGGACTGCTGCCCGGAGTCTCGCACAAGCACGACACTATCGGCTCCGCCACCATTCGACGGTGCGGGCGGCCGCCTCGTCGAGCGGGGTGGGCGACAGGCCGAGTACCTGTTCGGTGCGGGTCGAGTCCATGACGAACGGGGCATCGAACTGGTAGAGCATCTCGGCGAGTTCCTTCATGTCCCGGTTCACGTGGCCGCCGGCCCGCACCAGCCAGGACGGGATCGTCCCCACCGCGGGCGCGGGCAGGCCGGCCGTCCGCGTGAAGGCGGTGGCGATCTCGCGCTGTGCCACGGCCGGTCCGGTGGGTGCGTGGATCACGGTGTTCCACACGGTCGGCTCCCCCGCTGCCGCGATCATCGCCGCGGCCAGGTCGGGAACGTAGGTGAACGAATGCGGGACGTCGGCCGAGCCGAGCACCCGCACCTTCTTCCCGGCGAGCACGGTGGGCACCATGCGTGCGCCGGCCATCGCGTTCAGTACCCGCGGACCGAAGAAGTCCGACGCGACCACGCTCACCGTCGGTGCGCGATGCGCTGCCCGGGCGGCGAGGAGCTGCCGTCGGACACCGCGCTTGCCGGTGTCGGCCTCGCGGGGCGAGTCCTCGGTCATGACCCGGTCGGGTTCGCTGTACGAGTAGAGGCTCTCGGGGAAGACGACGACCGTCTTCTCCGACAGGTTCGCGGCGGCGTCGAGAACGACCCGCTCGGCGACGGGGAGTTCGCGTGCCCACACGTCGGCGCGGTAGGCCGACCCGTGGACGCACATGTACACCGCGTCGGCAACAAGTCCGTCTTCGTCGACGAGTGCTGCGGCCGCGGCCTCGGGATCCGTGACGTCGACACGCAGGCGTTCGATGCCCGCGCCTTCCGGTCCACTGCCCGATCGGGTGAGAACGCGCACGCGATGTCCTTGTGCGGCAATCTGTTCGGCGACGGTCCAGCCGACGGGTCCGGCTCCTGCGACCACCTGGAGATGCGACATGATTCCTCGCTTCGGAAAAGTGTGAGCACTGCTCTCTGATGCCGTCGACGATCCTCCGTGCAGCCGTGCTTGTCAAGAGCAGTGCTCTCATTTGTTGACGGTGCTCTCTATTCGACGGCAGAATGGTCCGGTGACGACACCACGGGCGCGCGCACGCGCACAGACGATGGCCGACATCCTCCGGATCGGCCGCGAGCATCTCGGCACCCACGGAGCGGCGGCGCTGTCGCTGCGTGCCGTCGCCCGAGACCTGGGCGTCGTCTCCTCCGCCGTCTACCGCTACGTCTCGAGCCGCGACGAGCTGCTCACCCTGCTCGTCGTCGACGCCTACGACGAACTCGGCGACAGTGTCGACCGTGCCGTCGACGCAGTCGACCCCTCCGATCACCGCGAACGGTTTCTCACCCTCGGCCGGGCGGTGCGCTCGTGGGCGCTGGCCGAACCGGCCCGCTACGGGTTGCTGTTCGGCAGTCCGGTGCCCGGTTACGCTGCCCCGGCCGAGCGCACCACCGCACCCGGTATCCGCGTGGTCCTGCGACTGGCCCGGATCGTGGACGAGGCCCACGCCGCGGGTGTATTGGACGACACGGCCGCTGCCCCACCTCCGGAGAGCCTGGGGGAACCGCTGGGCCGGATCCGGGACGAGTTCTCCCTCACGGCCCCGGATTCCGTACTGGCACGCGGTCTCTGGGTGTGGCCGTCGTTGTTCGGGTCCGTGAGCTTCGAGGTCTTCGGGCAGTACGGCCCCGACACTTTTCCGGACCACGAGGTCCTGTTCGAACATCATCTCGCCCTGTTGGCACAGACCGTCGGGTTCCACCCCACGCGCCGGTGACGGCGGTGACAGAATGGCTGACGTGGCGCAGCATCAGGACGAACCCGAGGACCGCACCGCACCCTCGACACCCAGGGTGCGGGCCGGAAGCCTGCTCGTCTCCGCCACCGATCTCACCGAGCCGACCTTCCGCCGCACCGTCGTCTACATCATCGAGCACACCGATGCCGGCAGCTTCGGTGTCGTCCTGAACCGCATCAGCGACACCTCCGTCGACGCCATGCTGCCGCAATGGTCGTGGCTCGCCGCCGAACCGAAGACCCTGTTCGTAGGCGGTCCCGTCCACCGCAGTTCGGCGCTGTGCCTCGGCACGCTGCGGGTGGGGGCCGACATCACCGACGTCCCCGGCATCCGCCACGTCGACGGCCGAGTGGTGATGATCGACCTCGATGTCGACCCCGGGCACATCGCCCACTACGTCGAGGGTGTGCGGATCTTCGCGGGATACGCGGGGTGGAGCGCAGGTCAGCTCGACGGCGAACTACGCAACGACGACTGGATGGTGGTCTCGGCACTGCCCACCGATGTGCTCGCCCCCGCGCACCTCGACGTGTGGGCGAGGGTGCTGCGCCGGCAGCCGCTGCCGATGGCGTTGCTCGCGACGCACCCCATCGAGGTCGAGCGCAACTGAGCCCCCCTCGGGCGACCGGGACCGGTCAGCGGGCGTCGGCGAGAGTGTTGAGCGCGCCGGCCATCTCCTCGGCCCTCGTTGCGGTCACGGTGAATTCGTGTCCCGAGGCCGTGGTCACCACGACGGCAGGCCCGGTGCGCGTGACCAGGCCGTACCGCTTGCCGCCCTCGGCCCGCAGGCCCCAGCCGCCCCAGTCCTGGAACGGGCGGGTCTCGGTGACCTTCGCCCCGACGATCTCGTCGAGGTCGTATCCGAGCGCGTCGGTGGCCAGATTCGACACCCGGATCCCGTCCGCGTCGACCACCACGGTGTAGCGGAGCAGACCCAGCACGAGCAGAGCGACGGGCGCGATCAAACCCAGCGGCCACCAGCTCTGCGTCGCACCGCACACGACGAGCGCGGGGATCAGGACGAGCAGCGACAGTCCCGCCGTCGTGCCCACACCGGTGCCCACCTGCTCGACGATCGGCAGTTCGGCACGACCGCGCGGCAGCGCCGGATCCGGAGCGGCGGTCGCCGCCTTCCGCTCCCGACCGTCGCGCAGGAGCCGTCCCCCAAACCAGCCCACCGCGATACCCACCCACATGCCGAGCACCGCCGGCCAGCCCTCCAACGCGGCCTGCGTGGCGTCGGTCGTGTCGAGCTGCCCCGCGAGACCGGCCAGGAACAGTGCGGTGATCGTGCCGGTGACCCCGAGACCGATCGCGAGCATGTAGCGACGCATGAGCAGTTGCGCCTGCGCGATCGCGGCGATCGCGCAGCACCCTCCCCCGACGAGCACGATCAGCAGGGCGGCGGTCCACGCCGAGGTCATCGGTGACCCGAACGAATCGGGTGTCGTGCCCGACCAGTGCGTGGCGATCTCCTCGGGCAATCGTGGGATCCACGAGCGGGTGAGCACGAGTACGGCCACGGCACACAGCAACGGAACGGCCAGTCCGAGCAGCGCACCGACGGGGTCGACCTGACGCGTCGTCATGGGGGTCAGCCTAGGGTACGGGCCTCCACCGGCGCCGTCCTCGTTCCGCTCTCGTCGAACCATCCGTCGGGTCGCAGGTCGCCACCGAACCGGGGCATGTACTCGGTACACGCGAGTCGCGAGACGAGGCTGCGCCGGCTGTTCACACCGGTCTTGGTGAAGATGTTCTTCAGGTGGTCCTGCACGGTGTACGGGCTGATGAACAACCGACTCGCGATCTCGTTGCGAGACCGTCCGGCGAGCACTTCGACGAGTACCTCCGATTCGCGTGGCGTCAGACCGTAGGCGGCGGTGACCAGGGCGACGACCTCGGGCAGGCGTGCCCGCTCGAAGGTCATGACGACGCGGCCGGTCTCGTCGAAGATCGCGGCGCGCAGTACGAGCCATTCGCCGTCGAGGGTGCGGACACGCACATCCGCGGGCACGGGTCGTGTTCTACGGACCTGACGGGCGATCACATGCGCCGGTCCGGGGCGCCCCCGAGCGGGACTCTCCCAGCCGAGGCGTTCGAAGAAGATCATCGCTGCGGCAGTGACGGAATCGAATTCGTCGTCCGCCCCGATTACCACCACGGCCGGACCCGAGCATTCGCAGGCGGTGCCCTCGACGACCGTGTTCCGTGTTCGTGCGGATGCGTGCCGGATCAACGTGGTGCGGAATCCGTTCGCGATGTCGTCGAGAACGTCGTCGAGCATCGTGAGTTCGGCGTCGGAGAAACCTCGGCCCGACGCGCGGAGCAGATCACCGACACCCCAGCACCGACGGTCTCCGTCCCGGAAGACCAGCTGCACTTCGTGTCCCATGCCCAGATGCGACACGAGTTCGAGATACCGCCTGTTGCCGTATCCCGGTCCGCGGCCGGAGGGTTCTTCGATCCGCCGCACTCCGGACCGGTGCTGCATGAGCGCGTAGAGGCTGTCCGGATCGAGGTCCGGACCGTACTCGAACTCGATCGACAATCGGAGTACCTCGGCTGGGTCGTCGAGGCCGCGGGTGGTGAAGCCGGTGGGAACCCCGACGGCCGGGTCCACGGGTGCGACACAACCACCGTCGTACGGAATGAAAGCGCCGAGCACATCCATCACGAACTCGCGAAACTGCGCCCCGTCCGCAGCCGCGGATGCTGCGTCGTGGATGCCTGCCCTCAACCGCTGTGCAGAGCGCATATCCCGAAGTATCCCCCTCGAATGTGGGATTGAGAACACCTCACGCGGCGACGAGGCTCCATGGACACGGGGACATTCATACGGAAGTCGAGGTCCCCGCCATGACCACCACTCACGCCACGCCGTTGTCCGCCGAGGATCTGGAGGTCGTGCATCTGATCCACTCCGCTCTACGCCGGGACACCGAACGTCTCGCCGACTTCGCGCAGAAGTGGCGGACCGCCGATCCCGGCACGCACGATGCGCTGCTCCTCGGCTGGCACGGATTCAGCACCGAACTGCACACGCACCACTCCGTCGAGGACGTCTACGTCTGGCCGTTCATGCGGCCACGCCTCGCACACGATGCGGGGGCGATGGAGGTGCTCGATGCGATGGAGGCCGAACATTCCGTGATCGACCCGGCGTTGGCGGAGATCGAGGCTGTGCTCGACGACCGGGAGACGGCGACCGAGCGGCTCGGCGGGCTGCTCGACGGTCTCGTCACGTCGCTGGGTGCTCACCTCGCGCACGAGGAACGGGACGCCTTCCCGCTGATCGAACAATCCATCACCAAGGAGGAATGGCACGACATCTCGATGCGGGCGTTCGCGCAACTGGACAAGCGCGAGGTCTCCGAAATGCTGCCCTACCTCTTCGATGGAGCACCGAAGGACCGCGTGGCCGTCGTGCTGAAGAGTCTCCCGGTACCGGTGCGGGTGCTCAACCGGTTCTGGTGGACACCGCGCTACGCACGGGAGCGCCGCTGGGCGTGAGGACTGCCGGTGGGAGGACCGTCAGGCGGTCGGCTCGCACGCCCCGCGCAGGCTGCACGCCCCGCACGAGGTACCGCAGCCGGCTGTCTCCTCCGGCTTCGTCGCCGCAGCGACCCGCGCTGCGACGGATCCGCCGGCTCCGGCGGTGATCAGGGCGGCCACCACGGTGACGACGACTGCGATGATCCCGGCGACGGTGGGCAGCGTCAGCGACGCGACACCACCGAGGGCGAGGAGCACCGCGGACCCGAGCATGCTGGGTGCGGCAACCTTGTTGGCCAGGGCGAACGCCTCGTCGTCACGCAGCGCGTCGGGGGTGCGCACACCGGCCCAGCGGTTGCGCGGGAGCTTGCCGGTCAGTGCCGCGACACCCACCGCGCCGACGACGAGAGCGAGCACGAAGAGCAGGACAGCGACGATGAGCACCCGACCAGGATACGCGGCCGGTGGTGCCACCGGTCTGCGCGGGTGCGGGCACGTTCTACCCTGGTGGGAGCACTCACACGCCCGGCCGAGTAGATAGTGATCACCGTGACCCGTCCCGAACAGACCTCCCAGCACGAACCCGGCAGCACTCCGCAGCATCGGTACACCGCCGAGCTCGCGGGGCGGATCGAGCAGCGCTGGCAGGAGCTCTGGCGCGAGCGCGGCACCTTCCACGCCCCCAATCCGGTGGGCGATCTCGCCGGCGAGGTGCCCTCCGACAAGCTGTTCGTGCAGGACATGTTCCCGTACCCCTCGGGCTCGGGCCTGCACGTGGGGCACCCGCTCGGGTACATCGCCACCGACGTGTATGCGCGCTTCAACCGCATGCAGGGCCGCAACGTGCTGCACACCCTCGGTTACGACGCCTTCGGTCTGCCGGCCGAGCAGTACGCCGTGCAGACGGGCACGCACCCGCGCACGACCACCGAGGCCAACATCGGGAACATGAAGCGGCAGCTCTCCCGGCTCGGTCTCGGGCACGACGAGCGTCGCTCGGTCGCGACGACCGACGTCGACTTCTACCGCTGGACGCAGTGGATCTTCCTGACGATCTACAACGCCTGGTACGACCGCGAGGCCGGCCGGGCGCGTCGCATCTCCGAACTCGAGGCCGAATTCGCCGACGGCACGCGTCGTCTCGAGGACGGACGCGACTGGGCGTCGCTGCCGGAGGGTGAGCGCGCCGACGTCATCGACTCGTACCGCTTGGTCTACCGGTCGGATTCGCTCGTCAACTGGTGCCCGGGTCTGGGCACGGTGCTCGCCAACGAGGAGGTCACGGCCGACGGCCGCTCCGAGCGCGGCAACTTCCCGGTCTTCCGGAAGAACCTGCGCCAGTGGATGATGCGGATCACCGCCTACTCCGACCGCCTGATCGACGATCTCGAGCATCTGGACTGGACCGACAAGGTCAAGTCCATGCAGCGCAACTGGATCGGGCGCTCGCACGGCGCCCAGGTGAAGTTCGCCGTCGCCGACCACGATTCGGCGATCGAGGTGTTCACCACCCGGCCCGACACCCTGTTCGGTGCCAGCTACGTGACCCTCGCTCCCGAGCACGAACTCGTCGACCGGATCGTCGCCGCGTCCTGGCCCGAGGGCGTCGACCAGCGCTGGACCGGTGGCGCCGCCGATCCGGCTGCCGCGGTCGCGGCCTACCGCGCGTCGATCGCCGCGAAGTCCGATCTCGAGCGGCAGGAGTCGAAGGAGAAGACCGGTGTCTTCCTCGGCGCCTACGCCGTGAACCCGGTCAACGGCGAGCGACTGCCGATCTTCATCGCCGACTACGTCCTCACCGGCTACGGTACCGGCGCGATCATGGCCGTTCCCGGCCACGACCAGCGCGACTGGGAGTTCGCGACCGCCTTCGGTCTGCCCATCCGCGAGGTCATCTCCGGCGGCGACGTCACCGCCGAGGCGTACACCGGCGACGGTGTGCTGGTGAACTCCGGCCTGCTCGACGGTCTCGACGTCGCCGAGGCGAAGAAGACGATCGTCGCGAAGCTCGAGGCGGACGGCGCCGGACGCGGCACCATCCAGTACAAGCTGCGCGACTGGCTGTTCGCGCGGCAGCGGTACTGGGGCGAGCCCTTCCCGATCGTCTACGACGAGCAGGGACGCGCCCATGCTCTGCCCGAATCCGCTCTGCCCGTGGAACTTCCCGAGGTGGAGGATTACGCGCCGGTCTCCTTCGATCCGGACGACGCCGATTCCGAACCGTCCCCGCCGCTCGCGAAGGCGGTGGATTGGATGAACGTCGAGCTCGATCTCGGCGACGGCCTGAAGCGCTACACGCGCGACACCAACGTGATGCCGCAGTGGGCCGGCAGCTCGTGGTACCAGCTGCGCTACATCGACCCCACCAACTCGGAAGCCTTCTGTGACAAGGAGAACGAGGCGTACTGGACCGGCCCGCGGCCGGAACTGCACGGCCCGAACGACCCGGGTGGCGTCGATCTCTACGTCGGCGGTGTCGAGCACGCGGTGCTGCACCTGCTGTACGCGCGGTTCTGGCACAAGGTGCTCTTCGACCTCGGGTACGTCACCTCCTCGGAGCCGTACCGTCGCCTGTTCAACCAGGGTTACATCCAGGCCTACGCCTACACCGACTCGCGCGGCGTGTATGTGCCGGCCGAGGAGGTCGTCGAGCGCGACGGCACGTTCTACTGGACCGGCCCGGACGGTGAGCAGGAGGTCGCTCGCGAGTACGGGAAGATGGGCAAGTCGCTCAAGAACTCCGTCAGCCCCGACCAGATCTTCGACGAGTACGGCGCCGACACCCTGCGCGTCTACGAGATGTCGATGGGCCCGCTCGACCAGTCGCGTCCGTGGGCGACCAAGGACGTCGTCGGCGCGCACCGCTTCCTGCAGCGCGTGTGGCGTCTCGTCGTCGAGGAGGAGGGTGGCGCGCTGCGCGTCACCGACGACACCCCCGGCGACGACACGCTGCGGGCGCTCAACAAGACGGTCGCGGGTGTGTCGGACGACTTCACCCACCTGCGCGACAACACGGCGATCGCCAAGCTCATCGAGTACACGAACCACCTGACGAAGCAGTACCCGTCGGGTGCGCCGCGCGGCGCCGTCGAACCGCTCGTGCTCATGCTCGGCCCGGTCGCCCCGCACCTCGCCGAGGAGATGTGGTCGCGTCTCGGACACACCGAATCGCTTGCGCACGGCCCGTTCCCGGTCGCCGACGAGAAGTGGCTCGTCGAGGACAGCGTCGAGTACCCGATCCAGGTCAACGGCAAGGTGCGCAGCCGCATCACCGTCCCGGCCGACGCCGCACCCCACGCGATCGAGGCCGCCGCGCTCGTGGACGAGAAGATCGCCGACCTGCTCGGCGGTGCCGCACCGCGCAAGGTGATCGTGGTTCCCGGCAAGATGGTCAATGTCGTGAAGTAGCAACCGCTTACGACGGACGAGACCCCGGTGCACAGGATGCACCGGGGTCTCGTCGACTACAACCGGGATCAGGGGTGCTTGTGTTCGATCTTCTCGAACTCGGCGACCTCGCCCGCATCGTGCGCGCGCTCCTCCGCTTCCTTCGCCTCGAGCTGCTTGGCGACGGCATCCTTGAGGGAGACCTTGGCGGGCTCGGCGGCCTCCTGCTCGGCCTTGCGGATGCGCTCCTCGTCCTTCTTCTTCGCGGTCTCGGCGGCCTGGCGCTTCGCGGCGGCCTCCTGGTCGGCCTTCGCGGTCTCGGCGGCCTTCTTCTGCTCGGCCTCCTTCTCCGCCTGCTTCGCGCGTTCCTGCGCACGCTCCCGGGCCTGCTCGACTTCGTTCTCGCGGTCGCGTCGCGCGGCTTCCTGCTGGGCAGCGGCACGTTCACGCGTTCGACGGAGTTCGGCGTCTGCCGCGCGCTTCTCGGCTGCGGCCTGCGCGTCGAGTTTCTCCGCGCGCTTCACCGCCTCGGCGCGTTCGGTGGCGAGCGCCCCGCGGGTGGCGATCTCCTGGTCGTCGAGCACGCTGCCGACGATGCCGTCCAGCATGCCCAGCCCCCGCTCGTACATCAGGCGCGGCGGGGCGTCGGTGGGCAGGAACCGCAACTGCTGCTCGATCAATCCCAGCGGGAAGCGGGCGATCTTGTACTGCAGTCGCAGAACGCTCTTGGGCAGAGTGGCGAGGTTCATGGGCGCATCTCCAACTTCGATGGGGGTACAGCTCCGGTAGGGAATGTCGGTGGTGTTCGTCAGCGATCCGGCTCGTCGGTCAGCGTGCGTTCGAGGGCTTCGGCCTTGCGGCGTTCTTCTTCGGCCTGGAGGCGTGCACGTTCGGCGTCGTGGGAGGCTCGTCGGTGGTCCTCGTCGGCGGCCGCGACCTCTGCGGCGGCATCCGTGACCTGCTCGTTCTCCTCGCGACGTGCCTGTTGTTCGGCGGCTGTGGCCTCACGGGCGGCATCGGATCGCCCTCGGACGATGTTCTCCTGATGTTCGAGGTCGGCGGCCTGTTTGCGGACCCGTGCCTCCCGCTCGGCCTGCGACTCGACGGCGTCGGTCCGCTGCTGCACGGCCTCGCGTTCCTGTTGTCCGGCCTCGCGGACGGCGTCGAGCTGTTCGACCGCCTCGTCGCTCTCGGCCTCGGCCATGTGCGAGAGGGTGTCGGCCTTCCTGGTCTGCCGAGCCTGCTCCTGCTCGAGACGGCCTTCGGTGGTGAGGGAGTCGTTGCCGGTCAGAGCGCCGGCGACCTCCTTCGCCTTACCGACCACGGTCTGCTTCAACCCGAGGCGTGCCTTGTCGGCCGGACCGGGGCGAGCCCTGTCGGATGCACCAGGGCGAGCCTTGTCGGATGTGTTGTCTTCGACCACGGTCATCTCCTTCCGTACGGGACACGAAGGGGACGGCCCCCATGGCTTGGGGTAGCCAGACGCGGTCGGCTTCAATCCTCGAGAGTCTCGAGAGGGTGGATGTGCGCGCCGACGAAGTCGACGACATCGCCCAGGACCTCGTCCCGATTCGTCTCGTTGAAGATCTCGTGCCGCGCTTCGGGATAGGTCTTCGACGACGCCCCGCGACCTGCCAGCGACGACCATCCGGTGGCGGTGCCGTCGAGGGGAACCAGTCGATCGTCCTCGCCGTGCAACCACAACACGGGCACGTCGTCGACGGCACCGGCGGCGGTGATCGTGTCGATGCAGGTCTTCAGCGCCTGCACGGTGGTGCGCTTGAACGGGCCGTGCCAGACGAGCGGGTCGGCCACGTAGGCGCGACCCACCTCGGGATCACGGGAGAGGGTGGACGGATCGATGGGGGTATCGGGGATCTCCTCGGCCGTGAGCAGGGCGTCGACGGCCGCCCCCCTGCCGAGGACCGGGCCGGACAGGACGCCCGCGGCCAGTTCCGAGCCGTATCGCTGCGCGTACCGGGCGGCGATCATGCCACCCATCGAGTGTCCGACGAGCACGACCGGCAGGTCGGGATGCTCGCGTCGCGCCGTGAGATCGAGCAGACGGAAATCGTCGACCACCTTCTCGAAGTCGTCGATCAGGACGCGTTCGCCGTCGCTGAGACCGTGACCGATGTGGTCCACCGCGTAGACGGCGGCGCCGTCGGCGACGAGGTGCGCGGCCACATACTCGTAGCGTCCGCAGTGCTCGCCGTAACCGTGGCACAACAACGCCACGTAGCGCGGGGCCTCGCCGACCCACGTGCGGGCTGCGAGAGCACCGGCGTGTCCGTCGAGGGTGAAGGCGACAGCGTCGATCATCGGGTCTCCGATCGTTCCGGGTGATGGCGATGTCATCGTCCTCCGGCGCGGGGGTCTTCCGAGTGGGAATCGCGAGTGCATCCGCGGATCCGGCCCACTACCGTCGAATTGAAACGTGTTCCCGATTCGAACGTAGGACTCTCAATGACTGTGTCAAGCAACAGCAGCGGCCGGAGCCGGGTTGTCGATGCTGAATTCTCGGCCGTCACGCAACAACGCCCACAGAACATCGACCAGGCGCCGGGCCAGGGCCAGTAGGGCTTGGGTATGAATCTGTCGTTCACTGCGTTTGCGGTCGTAGAACCGTCGCGACGGTCCGCTCTCGTAGCGCAGGCTCGACAACGCCGCCATGTAGAACACCCTGCGCATGCGCCGGTTGTAGCGTTTCGGGCGGCGCAGATTCCCGGCGACCCGACCGGAATCACGGGCACGGGCACCAGCCCGGCATACGACGCCAGGCGTCCGGCACTGGCGAGATTGGCCAGATCACCCCCGGTGCCGACGAGAAACTCGGCGCCCAGTCCCGGTCCCATGCCGGGCAGGGATTCGATGATCCGCGCCCACGGGTGCTGCCGGAACCGGGTGGTGATGAGCTTGTCGGTGTCCTTGATCTCCCGATCGAGATCGAGGAGCTTGCGGGCGATGCGCTTGATCAGCATCGCGGTATCGGCTTCACCCGGCAGGGCCAGCGTCTGCCGCTGCGCCGCCTCGACCGCCGTGGCCGCGGTTTTCGCGATGTCCGGTTTCCAGGCGCCGCTCTCAGCGAGATATGTTGCGACCCCTACCGTTCCGGCGCCGCGGATCTCGGTGGGGGTGCACATACCGGCGACCAGGATCAGTGGAGTGCGGGTCGAGTAGTCGAATGCGGCTTCCAGTGCCGGGAAGATCGATCCGAGCAGCGACCGCAGCCGGTTGATTCCGGCGACCCAGTCGGCCATCAGATCGGTGCGGTAGCCGGTCAGTTGGGTCAGTCCGACCACCAGTTCGTCGGGCATGGTGACCTGGTTCAGGTCTCGGCGCAGGCGGGCGGTCTCGGCGATCACCTTCGCGTCCTTGGCGTCGGTTTTCGCTTCGCCGCGAAATCCGTGGGTCATCGTGTTGACCACCCGGCCGGGCACATAGGTCACCGTCTGGTCGGCGGCGAGCAACACGCTGATCAGCAGCAGTGCCATCGGGCTGGTCAGATCGATCGCCCACCGCACCTGCTCGCCGATCCGGCCGGCGCGGGCGATCACCGCTTCGATCGCGGCCTGGTCGTTGTCGACCTTCTGGCTGAAGACCGTGGTGCCTGCATTGTCGACGGCGCACGCGTGATGCGCTGTCTTGCCGACGTCGATTCCGACCCATATCTCTGGCCGAGTTGTCATCTTTGTGCTCCTGACCTCGCAGTTCGTGCCCGTGGACAACCCCGCCGACAGATCCCTAAACAGCGACGACCCGCACCAAGCTCTCAATCAGCAGTCGGAGCGTCCAGCGCGGTGGGGCAGCCAGTCCTTCGAAGCCTCGACCGAAGCAAGAACTCATCAGCTACACCCCACCGCTCTGGGCATCCAGGGCACTGACCCCAGACACCTACAAACTTAGGGAGACCCCATGGCACCGAGTCGGGACGCGATCCGCACCACCGTCGAGAACTACGTGAAGTCCGTGGCCTCCGGCACCGTCGACGATGTCCTCGCGCTGTACGCACCGGGCGCTACGGTCGAGGATCCGGTCGGCACGCCGGTCCGCGCCACCGAGGCCGAGATCCGCGAGTTCTACGGAGTGGTCGAACCGCTCGCGCAGACCGGTGAGGTGATAACCCTCAAGATCGCGGAGAACAACGCCGCATTCGTGTTCCGCCTGGTCACGCACCTGGGTGAGCAGGATCTGGTCATGGAGGTCGTCGACGTGATGACCTTCGACGACGACGCGAGGATCACGAGCATGAGGGCGTTCTGGAGCCAGGAGGACATGCAGACCGTCCCCGCCCCCTGATGGACAGCCTCATCGTCGAGGTCGATGGTTTCACGTGGAACATCGACGATCGGGGCGACGGACCCGCGGTCGTCATGTGCCACGGCTTCCCCGGCCTGGGGTATAGCTACCGGCACCAGTTCGCGCCGCTCGTCGACGCCGGATACCGTGCCGTCGCCCCCGACATGCCCGGCTACGGCCGAACCGGCCGGCCCCGGGAGGCCGAGGAGTACACGAACGTCGCGATTTCCAATCGCCTCGTCCGACTGCTCGACGTCCTCGGGATCGACAGCGCGGTCGTCGTCGGTCACGACTTCGGTGCGCCCGTCGCATGGACGACGGCGCTGCGACATCCGGACCGCGTCGCCGGTCCGGCGGATACCGCTATCACGACGTATGGTCGCATCCGTCCGAGAGACGCGGATATCTCGACGTGCTGCACACCGCTCCCGAGTTGCCGTGGGATTGGCTCACCGACGACGAACTCGCCCATTACGCGTCCGAGTTCGCCCGCACCGGATTCGGCGGAGGTCTGTCCTGGTATCGCGCCTACGACGCGAACTGGGAGGCGTCGCGTCCCTACGAGGGCGCGAAGGTGCAGGTACCGACGCTGTTCGTGGCCGGCGACCGGGATCCCGTCATCACGATGTCGGGGTCGTCGGCGCTCGAACGGATGCGTGCCTTCGTCCCCGATCTGCGCGGTGTCCACCTGCTCGAGGGCGCGGGGCATTTCGTGCAGATGGAACGTCGCGACGAGGTGAACAACCTCCTCCTGCGTTTCCTCTCCGGATCCGGATACCGACGAGAACCGCCGAACAACACTTTCACCGGCGATCATCGACCTAGCATGACGGCGTGGCCAGCGACACGGTTCGTGGATTCGGTCTGGCACTCGCCCTGACGGCACTGGTGGCGGGTGCCTGCTCGTCGGGCAGTTCGGTCGAGACGACGACGCCCGTGCAACTGCATGTCGCCACCGCGCAGGACGACCCGTGGACGCCGCGTCTCGTGCCGCCGCAGGTGCCGGTCGCGGTGCCGCCAGCTCCCCCCGAAGTCGTCGAGGAAGGCGGTGATCCGGTCACCGCGACCGCCGGGACCCCGGCCGTTTCCGGTGATCGGCCGGCGCTCTACGGGGGCAGTCTCGACCGGCCCCTGTGCGATCGCGAAGGGCTCATCCGTCATCTGGAGGAGGATCCCGCCAAGGCCGAAGCGTGGCGCGGTGTCCTCGGCGTGCCCGACATCCGCGGCTACACCGACACCCTCACGGCGGTCCTGTTGCGCGCCGACACCCGGGTGACCATGCACGAGTACCGCGACGGTGCGGCGCGGCCCGTGCAGTCGCTGCTCGAACGCGGCACGATCGTCCTCGTCGACGAACTCGGTGTTCCGCGCGTGCGGTGCGTGCGCGGCAATCCGCTGTCCGCGCCGGTGCTCACCGGAAACGACGAACTCGAAGGTCCGAAATGGCCCGGACTGAACGCCGAGCGGATGTTCGTCGTCCAGCCCGCCGCGACTGCCGTGCGGGAGTTGGAGGTCATCGACATCACGACCGGCGCGATGGTCCCCGTGCCGGTCGGTGAGGCCCTGCCGAAAACCATGGCTCCGGCCGCACCGGAGACCACGGAGGAAACCCGCCCGGAGACCGAGGCGCTGCAGGTACCCGTTCCTGCACCGCGGCGCGATCCGGTGCCGGAAGCCGCGGCACCACCACCGCCTCCTCTCCCGGAACCGTCGCCTCCGCCTCCCCCCGCTCCGGAACCGCCGCCACCGCCACCGCCACCGCCACCGCCGCCGGCTCCGGACCCCGCTCCGGCACCGGCCCCCCCGCCGGCGCCGCGGGCTCCCGCGCCGCCGCCTCCGCAGATCCAGATCCAGATTCCGGGCGCTCCCCCGGTCGTGACCCCCCTGCCGTTCTGAGCCGCCTGCCGTTCTGAGCCGTCAGCTCTTTCGAGTCGTCAGCGAGGACGCAGAACGACCTCGGTGGGGTGGGCGTCGACCGGCGCCTCGACGACCTGCCGCACCGCACGCGCCACCGTGCCGGGGCTGAGGAACTGCGACGGGTCGTACTCGCGGCCCTCCGACGCGACGATCGCGCGCTGCATGTCCGTGTCGATCCGGCCCGGGTGGATCGAGGTGACCCGCAGCGCGGGTTCCTCCTCGCGCAGCGCGTCGCCGAACGCCCGCAGTGCGAACTTGCTCGCGGCGTAGGCACCCCACCCGGGGCGAACGCGCAGACCCGCCCCCGAGTTGATGAGCACCACGTGGCCGTTCGCGGCCCGCAGGGCCGGTAGCAACACCTGCGTCAGGGCGACGACGGCGACGACGTTCGCCTCGAACGTCTCGCGCCACTGCCGGGGCTCGCTGTCGGCGATCGTGCCCAGTTCGGCGACGCCCGCGTTGTGGACGAGCACGTCGAGCCGATCGATGTCGGCGGCGGCCGCGGCGACGGCGACGTGATCGAGCAGGTCCACGGGCCACGGCGTGGCGTCGGGCAGTTCCTCGAGGATCGCATCGAGCGACTCGCGACGTCGTCCGCCGAGGAGCAGATCGTGGGTGGGAGCGAGTTCCTGGGCGATCGCGGCGCCGAGACCGCGACCCCCTCCGGTGACGAGAGCTGTGGGGCGCATGATCACGAGCCTAGGAAGCAGACGGTGGGGCGGCCACCGCACCGTGCTCGAGACCGGCCAGGATCTCGGCGAGCCGGTCGTCCGGAGGGGTCTCCACCGCCGGGTCGCGCGGGAACCGGAGTTCGAGGAACGCCTTGGGTCGCGACAGCACGTACTCGCGCGCCAGATTCCTCAGCCGCGTGCGCAGTCGCACGTCGTTCGCGGCGCGGACTCCGGCGATGTCGATGCCCGCCCGCCGGCACAACGCCACTGCACGCGGAAGGTGGAAGGCCTGGGTCGTGATCAGCGCCTGCCGCACGCCGTAGGTGGCCACCGCACGCCGGGCGGTGTCGTAGGTGTCGAGACCGTACGGGTCGGCGACGATCCGTTCCCGGTTCACACCCTGCTCGACGAGATACGCGATCATCGCCTCGATCTCGTCGCCCGAGGTTCCGGCCCCGTCGCCCGAGACGAGCACGGCTTGCACCCGTCCCCGTGCCATCAACGCGACTGCGACGTCGAGGCGGCTGCGGAGCACCCGCATCGGACGGCCCTCGTGCACCCGCGCGCCCGGCACGATCACCACCGGGGCGGGCGGCGCGCCGTCCACCTCGTACATGAGGTCCTTCGCTTCGGACGCCACGCGGGCGGAGACGAGTGTCAGCGCGGACACCGCACCGACGACCAGTGCGGAGACCGCACCGAGGGGGGACGACGACCGGACGGATTCGAGCATGCGTCCCAGATTACGGACGCCCGGCGGCCACAATGGAGGGGTGGACCCCGTCGACGCACTCCGCGAAGTCGCCTTCTGGCTCGAACGCGAACACGCCGACACCTACCGTGTGCAGGCCTATCGACGCGCGGCGGAGGTGCTCGCCGAGGTGAGCGACCACAAGCGGGAGGTTCTGCGGAAGACCGACTCGTGGACCGATCTACCGGGCGTCGGGAAGAAGACCGCGACGGTCGTCCGGGAGTCGTTCGACAAAGTGCCCGCCTATCTCGAGCAGTTGCGCGAGGAGGCCGACCCGATCGGGCGCGGCGGCCGCGACCTGCTCGAGTCCCTGCGCGGCGACCTGCACACCCACTCGAACTGGTCCGACGGCGGCAGCCCGATCGACGAGATGCACCGCGTCGCGTCGACGATGATCGGGCACGAGTACTTCGCCCTCACCGACCACTCCCCTCGCCTGAAGGTCGCGAACGGGCTCACCGCGGAGCGGTTGCGCTCGCAGCTCGCCGTCGTCGCGGAGATCAACGAGAACGACAGTGGTTCAAGGATTCTCACGGGTATCGAGGTCGATATCCTCGACGACGGGTCGCTCGACCAGGACGAGGGGCTGCTCGCCGAACTCGACGTCGTCGTCGCGAGCGTGCACTCGAACTTGCGGGCCGACCGGTCGGCGATGACGAAACGCATGCTGCGTGCGGCGGCGAATCCCCACGTCGACGTCCTCGGGCACTGCACCGGCCGGCTCGTCGCCGGGGGGCGCGGAAACCGTCCCGAGTCGAAGTTCGACGCCGAGAAGGTCTTCGCCGCATGTCGCGACCACGACACCGCCGTCGAGATCAACTGCCGGCCCGAACGCCGCGACCCGCCATCGCGTCTCATCGACCTCGCGCTCGAGACGGGCTGCCTGTTCTCCATCGACACCGATGCGCACGCACCCGGGCAGCTCGACTGGCTCGGGGACGGTTGCGAACGTGCCGTCGAGCGGGGTGTCGAACCCGAACAGGTGATCAACACCTGGGAGATCGACGACCTGCTGGCGTGGGCCGACAGGTAGGAGATGCGCGTGGAACACGTCGACGTACTGATCGTGGGAGCCGGATTGTCCGGCATCGATGCCGGTTACCGGTTGCAGACACAGTGCCCGGATCTCGGGTACGCCATCCTCGAGAGTCGCGACGCGATCGGTGGTACGTGGGATCTGTTCCGCTATCCGGGGATCCGATCGGACAGCGACATGTACACGCTCGGCTTCCCGTTCCGCCCGTGGCGGGGCGAGAAGTCCATCGCCGACGGCCCCGACATCCTGCAGTACATCCGCGACACCGCCGCCGAATTCGGCATCGACCGACGGATCCGATTCGGCCACAGGGTGATCGATGCATCCTGGTCGTCGGAGGACGCCCGGTGGACGGTGCGTGCCTCGACCGGGCACGGAACCGTCGAGATGTCCTGTTCCTTCCTCTATCTCTGCAGCGGCTACTACAGCTACGAGTCGGGTTACCTCCCCGACATCCCCGGTCTGCAGGACTTCGCGGGCACGGTCGTGCATCCGCAGTTCTGGCCCGAGAACCTCGAATACGAGGGGAAGAGGATCGTGGTGATCGGCAGTGGCGCCACGGCCGTCACGCTCGTGCCCGCCCTGGCTGAGAAGGCCGAGCACGTGACGATGCTGCAGCGCTCCCCCACCTACGTGATGTCGCTGCCCGCGCGCGACCCGATCGCGACGCGGATTCGACGCCTGTTGCCGGACAGGGTGGCCCACCGCGCAGTGCGGACGAAGAACGTCGTAGCCAATCTCGGCTTCTACCAGTTCTGCCAGCGGTTCCCCTCGGCCGCGAAACGCATGTTGCGCACCCTCACCGAACGTCGCCTACGCGGCAGGATCCCGGTCGATCCCCACTTCTCACCGCGCTACGACCCGTGGGATCAGCGACTGTGCGTGGTCCCCGACTCCGACCTGTTCCGCACCCTGCGCGCCGGGAAGGCCGAGATCGTCACCGACCGGATCGACACCGTCACCGAGAAGAGTGTCCGCCTCGAGTCCGGCCGCGAACTCGAGGCCGAGATCCTGATCCCCGCGACGGGTCTGCAACTGGTGCCTGCGGGCGGAATCGAGTTCGTCGTCGACGGGGAGAAGATCGACCTCTCGGCCCGGTTCATCTACCGTGGCATGATGCTCGACGGCCTGCCCAATGCCGCGATGTGTCTCGGCTACACCAACGCGTCGTGGACCCTGCGTGCCGATCTCGCGTCCCTCTACGTGTGCCGGTTGCTGCGGTACATGCGACGCAACGGTTACCGTTCGGCGGTGCCGAGGTATTCGGGCGACGGGCGTACCCGCCCGCTTCTCGGTCTCGACGCCGGGTACATCCACCGCGCGGAAGGTGCTCTGCCCAAACAGGGTGCGCGCAGCCCGTGGTTGATGCGGCAGAACTATCTCCTCGACCTGCCCACCATGCGGCTCGGGCGTGTCGACGAATCGATGCAGTTCACGCCCTGACCCGTCAGCGCCGCCGCGCCGCCAAGTGGACGTCGGGGAAGCGATGATCGGTGTCGGGGCGGCCGACCGTCCGCCACACCTCGTCGAATCCGGCGTCGGACAGGGCCGCGGCGAGACGATCCGGGTGCCACCGCCACGCCGGCGCCACCGCGTGATCGAACTCCACCACTTCGCCGGGGGTGTCGGTGGTCTGGCCCGCGATGAGCACCACGCCGCCGGACGGAACCCGCTCCGACCACGCGTCGAGGATCCTGGGGATCTCGGACGGCGGAACATGGATGAGGCTGCACCGTGCGATGATCGCGCTCGGAACCACTCCGCGGAGTTCGTCGGACCCGAGTCGCGCGTCGTCCCGCACGAATCGCAGGGCGGGGTAGGCGCCCCGCGCGATGCGCAGCATCTCGGTGCTGGGATCGAGGCCGATCACGTCGAGTCCGCGGTCGGCGAGATCCGCGGCCACGTATCCGGGTCCGCAGCCCACGTCCAGCACGACACCCTGCACCTGGCTCTGGCACACCATCTCGGAGAAGGCGGCGACGGTGTGGCGTTCGAGCGGAGTCAGGTACGGATCGGGAAACAGCTCGACGTACAGATCCGCGAGGGCATCGTATCCGGGCTGGGTCACTCCGGCATGGTACGACGGGCCGCGATGAGTTCGACCCCGTTCGCAGGTCCTATCCACGACGAGGCAGTGACCACAGGAGGGAATTCATGATCATCGTCGCAGGACATCTCACCGTCGACGCCGACAGGCGTGAGTTCTATCTGGCGACCTGCAGGTCCGTCGTCGAGGCCGCCCGTAGAGCGCCGGGCTGCCTCGACTTCGCTGTCACCGCCGACCTGATCGAGCCCGACCGCGTCTGCATCTACGAACGGTGGGAGTCACAGGCACACCTCGACGACTTCCGCGGCAGCGGACCCGACGACGATCAGGCCCGGGAGATCCGGTCGATGGAGGTCTCCGAGTACCTCGTCCCGGATGTGCAGCCGTCGAACGAGTAGTTCTCGTCGCAGATCCCGCCGGAAATCGACAGGATCTGCGCACGCCGTCAGCGTTGCTCGAGCTTCTCGTCGGGATACCGCGCGAACCGGCCGGCGTCACGTTCGTGCACGGGACCGTCGCTGTCCCAGGGCCATCCGCCGAATCCGGTGCGGCGGTAGTCCTCGAACGCCTGGCGGACCCCCGCCTCGTCGTTGAGCACGAACGGGCCGTACGAGACGACGGGTTCGCCGATCGGGCGACCCTGCAGCATCAGGATCTGCGTGCCCTCGTCGCCGCCGGTGAGGTGCACCGGCACCGACGCGTCGACGACGACCCCGTGCCCGGACTCGATCGTCCGGTCACCGATCCGCACGGGGGAACCGTTGTACACGTACAGGACCCGTTGCGTCTGCTCACCGCGCGCGGCCGGCAGTTCCCAGCGCGCACCGGACGACAGGTCGATGTTCCAGATCGCCACGTCGGTGCCGGGTCGGGACGCCCACGAATTCGGCGGGGGCGGCGGCGGAGTCACGTCGTCGAGCTCACCGGCGATGACGCGGACGGAGACGGTGCGTCCGTCCTCGTCCGAGACGGTCACGGTGGGGGTGTCCTCGTTCCACAGCATCGAGAAGTGCGGATCGACGGTCTTCGACTCGGCGGGCAGGTTCAGCCAGATCTGGAACAACTCGAGCGGATTGTCCGAATCCTTGTTCAGCAGAGGGAACATCTCGCTGTGGACGACCCCGTTGCCGGCGGTGAGCCACTGCGTGTCGCCCTCACCGAAACGCGCCGCCGCACCCACCGAATCGGAGTGGTCGACGAAACCCGAGCGCACGAAGGTCACCGTCTCGAAGCCGCGGTGCGGGTGGCCGGGGAATCCTGGGACGGTGGTGCCGTGGTACATGCTCCAGCCCGCCGGGTTGCCGAAGTCCTGGCCGATCGGGCGGCCGTCGAGCGACGCGTCGGGTCCGAGCTCGTCGTTGCCCGCCGGATACGCGTCGACGTGGTGTGCGACGAACAGGAAGGGATCGATCGTCTGCCAGGGCATACCGAGCCGGAAGACCTGGAGTACCGGAGTAGGGGCTGCTGACGTCATGACCCGTGCAACTACGTGCCCGTGCTCTTTGTTCCGGGCGGTGTGGTGGCCTCGCTGTCGTCGAGCACGCGCGCCCCGGCGGCGAACTTCTCGACCTGGTCACCCAGCCGGATCTGCGCGGGGACGGCTCCGCCGAGCAGGTCGCGGGCCAGGGCCGGGGAGTCACCGAGCGGCAGGTCGCTGCCGGCGATGACGACGTTGCCGTAGCGGCGTCCCTTGAACATCGCGGGGTCGGCGATGATCACGGTGTGCTCGAAGACCTCACCGATCGTCGCGGCCTCACGTTTCGCGACGGTCAGGTCGCGGAAGTCGCCGCAGTTGACGACGTAGACACCGCCGGGCGCGAGCACGCGTCGGGCGTGCTGTGTGAACTGGAGGGTGGTGAGTGCGACGGGAGTGCGGTTGTAGGCGAAGACATCCCGCACGATCACGTCGCGGCTCGCGTCGGAGAGCGAGGTGAGGACCTGACGGGCCTCCCCCACGCGGATACGCAGCAACGGAGCGCGGGGCAGATCGAACCAGTGGCGGACGAGTTCGGCGAGGCGACCGTCGATCTCGACGACGACCTGCCGAGCGTCGGGGTAGACCGCGGCGAAGTAGCGCGCCATCGTGCACGCACCCCCACCGAGGTGCAGCACGCGCAATCTCGAGTCGTGTTCGAACCTGCTCTCGACGAGCATCGCGATCCACCGCATGTACTCGAACTCGAGCAGGGCCGGGTCGCTCAGGTCGATGTGCGAGCTGGGCACCCCGTTGATCTCGAGGACCCATCCGTCGGCGAGATAGCGGTCCTTGACGAGCTCGCACGTACCCGTGTCGATGTCGTACAACCCCTCGGCCGGGCCGCCCGGTGCACCCGTCTTCTCCTTGCGCGGCGACGATGCGGCGCGGCCACCTCGTTGCCTGCTCATACGACGAGCCTAGTACCGGCTCGTTTGCCTCGGATCAGAGGCATCGTGCCGACGAACGAACTCTGGTCGGGGAAGAACAGCTGGTTGAACACCAGGCTCGCAGCCGTCGCGTAGAGGAAGAAGTCGTACCACTCCACCGTGGTGCCGAGCAGGCTCGCCGCGACCACGGTGCGTAGTCTCCTGCGACGATCGAGATCGGACTCGGGTGCGGAACTGGGCTGTGACAGCGTGGTCACGGACTCGATTCCCGGTGGTGGACAGCGTGCAACCCGGCGACGCCAACCACGTCCGACACATTCACACACGGGCGGGCAACGGCCCGGTCGACTTCCAGGCCGAATACATCCAGGTCGAGAACGCCCAGCTCCAGCGCATCCCCGATCCGGTGCCGCCGCTCTTCTTCGGCGGGTCCTCTCCCGCCGCCGGCACCGTCGCATCGCAGTTCTGCGACACCTATCTCACGTGGGGTGAGCCGCCGGCCGCCGTCGCCGACAAGATCGCGTGGATCCGCGGCCTTGCCGACATCCAGGGACGCACCTTCGACTACGGCATCCGCCTGCACGTCATCAGCCGGGACACCTCCGACGAGGCCTGGGCCGAGGCCGACCGCCTGCTCTCCGCGCTCGACCCCGCGACCATCGAGAAGGCCCAGCAGAGCCTGGCCCGCTCCGGTTCCGAGGGGCAGCGCCGGATGGTCGAGCTGCACGGCGGCGGCAGCGCTTACGCCGCGAGCAAGGACGCCCGCAGCCTCGAGGTCTCCCCCAACCTGTGGGCGGGCGTCGGACTCGTCCGTGGTGGCGCGGGCACCGCGCTCGTGGGTTCCCACGAGGAGGTCGCCGACCGCATCGCCGAGTACGCCGAGATCGGACTCGACCACTTCGTGCTGTCGGGCTACCCGCATCTCGAGGAGGCCTACCGCTTCGGTGAGGGCGTGCGTCCGATCCTCGAGCGTCGCGGCCTGCTCGCCCCGGCCTCCCACCGCCCGGGCGACCTGTCGGGCTCGACGGCCTTCCTGCCCTCCGCGCACTGACCATCCCTGACACATCGATACAGCACAGCTCGACACAGCGCCGGCGCGAAATGTGTCGGCGTTGTTACAGCTGCGGCCCTCGTCGTGCGGATCCGTCCGCAGCACAGAGAATGGGGCCATGCCGGACCGAGGATTCACCTCCACACAGCTCGCCGCACGCGCGGCGTACCTGCTGCGTGGGAACGACCTGGGCGCCATGACGAGTGCCGCTCCCAAGCTTTATCCACACATGTGGAGTTGGGATGCGGCGTTCGTCGCCGTGGGGCTCGCGCCGCTCAGTGTCGAACGGGCGGTGGTCGAACTCGACACCCTGCTCTCGGCGCAGTGGAAGAACGGGATGATCCCACACATCGTCTTCGCCAACGGTGTCGACGGCTACTTCCCGGGCCCGGCGCGCTGGGCGGTCTCCGAACTGGCCGCGCACGCACCGGCGCAGGTGCAGACCTCGGGTATCACACAGCCTCCCGTGCACGCCATCGCCGTACAGCGCATCCTCGAGCATTCACGACGGCACGGCCGCTCGACACGTGCTGTCGCCGAGGAGTTCCTGGATCGCCGGTGGGCGGATCTCGTGCGGTGGCACCGCTGGCTCTCGCACGCACGCGATCTCGACGGCAACGGCCGCATCGCGCTGTACCACGGGTGGGAGTCGGGCATGGACAACTCCCCGCGCTGGGATACGGCGTACGCCAACGTTATCGCCGGTCCGGTGCCGCCCTTCCACCGCGAGGATCTCGAGCACGTCGCCGACGCCACCCAGCGACCCACCGACCGTGAATACGCGCGTTATCTGTGGTTGCTCGAGGAGATGAAGACGGCGCGTTACGAGGACAGCGTGCTCGCGAAGGCCATGAGCTTCGCGGTCGAGGACGTCTTCGTCAGCGCGGTGTTCTCGCTGTCGTGCGAGGTGCTTGCAACCATCGGTGAGGAGCATTCCCGTCCCAACGCGGATGTGCGCGAGCTGTATCAGTGGGCCGAGCGGTTCCGGAAGGGCGTGATCACCACGACCGACTCCCGCACGGGCGCGGCGAAGGATTTCGATCTACGCAGCGGGAAGTGGGTCGCCACCGACACTCTCGCGATGTTCGCGCCACTGCTGTGCGGAGGTCTCGACCGGCAGGCCGAGAGGGCGCTGCTGCGCACCTTCGAAGGGCCGAAGTTCTGCGGGCATCCGGATCTTCGCTATGCGGTACCGCCGTCGACGTCCCCCGTCTCGGGCGACTTCCGTCCCCGCGAGTACTGGCGCGGACCGGTGTGGCCCGTGATGACGTGGTTGTTCTCGTGGGCGTTCGCCCGTCGTGGCTGGGCCGAACGGGCCAACGTGCTTCGCGCGGAAGGACTCCGGCAGGCGAGCGACGGCACCTTCGCCGAGTACTACGAACCGTTCACCGGCGACCCGCTCGGCAGCATGCAGCAGTCGTGGACCGCCGCAGCGGTATTGGACTGGCTCGGATGACCCGTGCGTGGTTCCGGGAGCGAGCGCGACCGGAACCACGCACGAGGTGTCAGACCCCGATACGTCCGCCGTCGGACTTCCACGCCGCGACCACGGCGGGACGCGGCTGGGAGGCGCCTCCGTCGGGCCAGTGCGAGGCCGGCGACGCCCACGACGCGTCGTCGGTCTCCCCGGGATGCTGGACGCACACCACGACCCGGCCGTCCTGCACGATCGGCCCGCACGTCTCGGCGCCGATCGGCACGGTGAGGAACTGCTTCGTCTCACCGCGACGCGGACCGTCGAGGACGACGCTGAACAATCCGTCGTTGGAGCCGAGTGCGTTGCCGTCGGTCGAGATCCACAGATTGCCGTACGAATCGAAGGCCAGGTTGTCGGGGCACGAGATCGGACTGACCTGCGACTTGTCGAAGCCGCCGAAGTAAGTGTCGGCCTCGTTCGGGTCCCCGCACACGAGCAGCAGCCTCCACGTGAAGGACGTACCCGCGTGGTCGTCGTCGATCTCGAGGACCTGACCGTTCTTGTTGTTCTCGCGCGGATTCGCCTCGTCGGCCGGCGCGGCGCCGTCGACGCCGCGCTTGGTGTTGTTGGTGAGTGCGACGTAGACCTTGCCGGAGACCGGATTCGGTTCGAAGTCCTCGGGGCGATCCATCTTCGTCGCGCCCACCCGGTCGCCGGCGAGGCGGGGGAACACCGCGACCTCTTCGGCGCTCATGCCGTCGACCAGCGACTCGGCGCTGCCGTCCTCGTTCGCGCGCAGCAGCGGGATCCACTCGCCGCTGCCGCGGAACTCGCCGGCCTCGGGAAGTGTTCCGGATCCGTCGATCTCGTCCGGATGGTCACCGCTGAGCTTCGCGACGTAGAGCGTGCCGGCGTCGAGCAGGGTCATGTTGTGCCGCATCGCAGCTCGCGAGTTTCCGGGCTGCATCTTCCGCGACGAGACGAACTTGTACATGTAGTCGAAGCGTTCGTCGTCACCGCTGTACGACACGACGGTGCCGTCGTCGGTGATGTGGACGGTGGCCGCCTCGTGCTTGAACCGTCCCAGTGCGGTGTGCTTGACGGGCACCGAATTCGGATCCCACGGATCGATCTCGACGATCCACCCGAACCGGTTGACCTCGTTGGGTTCCGTGGCGATGTCGAAGCGCCGGTCGAATCGTTCCCACTTCCGTTCGGTGTCGGCGCCCTCGAGTCCGTACCGGGCGAGACGTTCGGCGACGACCGGGTCGGTGACGCTTTCGGCGTTGGCGAAGTACTGGTTGAAGTTCTCCTCGCCCGACAGCACGGTGCCCCACGGGGTGAGCCCGCCGGCGCAGTTGTTGAACGTCCCCGAGACCCGCGTGCCCGTCGGGTCGGCGGTGGTCTTCAGCAGGCCGCTGCCCGCGGCCGGTCCGGTGAGGAGGAACTCGGTGGTTCCGGTGATACGACGGTTGTATTCACCGAATTCCGGTGTCAGGCGGCCGGTCCCGGGCTCGCCCTTCACCTGGACGACCGACATCCCGTGACCGGCGATGCCGATGCGCACCTGTTCCTCGGTGGGGTCGTCCGCATCGTAGTCGGCGAACATGAAGGGTTCGGTGGTGTATTCGTGATTGACGACGAGCAGGTAGGTGTCGGGTCGGCCGTCCACCGGGAGCAGGCCGGCGAAGTCGTTGTTGAACCCGAACTGCTTCTCCTGCGCGGTCGCCGTCTGGTTCCCGATGTCGAAGGCCGGGGCATCGGGCAGCACCGGATCGCCCCAGCGGATGACGACGTCGTTCTCGTACCCCTCCGGAACCGTCACCGCGTCATCGGTGTTCGGCGCGACCGCCGTGAAGTTGGTGCCGTCGGGCACCGGCCCGAGATCTCCCGCCGCCCCGGCGTCACTGCCGGCGGCCGCAGCGGAGTCGTCCGCACAGGCCGTCAGGACACCACCGGCGCCGACGGCGAGCACGGCCATAGCACCGCCTCGCAGGACCCCGCGACGCGAGACGGCGGCGCGCACGATGTCGCCGAAGTATTCACCGCGGGAGGTGTTCGGGACGGCGTGCGAACAGGCATCCCCGCACTTGTACTTGCACGTGATGTTCGAGCGCGACGATATGCCGTCGTGCGTGACGAACAAGGGCAGGACTCTACGGGCCACAACGTTCTCCTCGGAAATCGGTTCGACGCCGGAACCGTAGGAGCGTCAGGCGAGTCGGACGGAACGAGAAGGTGAACACCCGATGAGCATTCGGCGGCCGTGAGACGGCGTCACAGAACGGGCCGAGGTCAGCCCGGGGCGATGCGGTCGAGATCCACGATCGGCCGTAGGCCGGGACGGTTGCCATCGGAGAATTCCTCGTCCCGCGACTGCTCGTCCTCGTCCTCGACCTCGCCGGGCCGGCCGTCGACGAACGGCACCACCCGGTCGGTGATCGCCGTGTTGTATTCGGCGGGAGCCTGGATGGGATTGGCGTGACCGGTACGGTCGAGCTTCGACACCAGCAGCGTGCCGTCGACACCGCCGGACTGGTCGATCAGGATCCGGTGGCTGTACTCGACGTCGACGACGTTGTCGGACAGTGCGTTCCGGGGCCGGAGGAACACCACGGCGGGACGGATCTTGTCGTCGCGTTCGTCGGCGAGTGCCCGCAGGTTGTCGACCGCACCGGAGGCGACGATCGCCCGGAACTGCGATTCGATCAGTCCGTTGCTCGCGGCGTCGGTGGAGAAGATCTTGTCGTGGAGCACCTCGACCGCGACGTCGTGCAACTCTTCGGTGTCGATACGGCGGTACCACCGGTCCGAGGGAAGTACGAAACGGTCCATGCGGGCGACGACCTCGACGAGCATCCGCATACTGCGGCTCTCCCGCGCGCCGGGCAGCCAGCCGATCCAGCGCAACAGGTCCTCACCGGCGTCGCGCGCGTCGGCCCGCACGGCGTGCAGGTCGAGCGGCGTGCAGTCCAGGATCACGCCGGTCACCTCGAGATCGGTGTCCTGATACAGGTGCTGGGCGACCTCGAGGGCGATGATCCCACCCATGCTGTGCCCGGTGAGCACGATGTTCTCGATCCCGGACCACGCGGCACGCTCGCGGATCAGGCGGCTGACGACGGCGGTGTCGAGACCGCTGTTGTCGTACTCGACCGCCCACACCTGCCCGAGTTCGCTCAGTGCGGGCAGTGCCGTGGCGGTCTCGGTAGCGTCGAGGTTGCCCAGGCCCACCAGGTCGACGACCGCCGTGTCGCGGTCCTCCCGCGTCGCCGCGTCGTGGATCGGATGTAGCTGTGGCTGCGTGAGAGCGAGTCGCTCACGGACCGGCGCGACGTCCCATGCCCAGTACTGGGTGAACAGGGCGACGAGCGGGAGCGCCGCGACGGCGGTGCGCGCGAGGGCTCGTCGAAGCCGGCCGAACCGTACCCAGTGATGACCGGCGCGGGTATCGCGGAGACGTCGCCGCCGCCGACCGTCGTCCCAGTCGTCGGCGGTGCAGGGCGGTAGCCATGGTGCGTTCGACATGCACCACCGATGCTACCGACGTACTGTGCTCGGCTCAGGGTCCGTCGGCACGGGCCGGGATCAGCTCAGCCCCGTCAGCGGGGGTGCGGAGTTGTCGTCTCGCCACGCGATGGCTTCGCGCAGTTCGGTGAGGTCGTAGTCGGGACCACCGACACCCACCGTGAACTGCGTGATCCCGAGCTCCACATAGGACGGGGCCGCGTCGGCGCCGGGCCACGAGGTGGACCGTTCGATGTCCTCGGGTCGACGACCGGCCTCGGCGCAGCGCTGCGCGAGGATCTCGGATCTCTCGGCGTGGGTCTCCATCTCGCCGAAGCTGTGCCAGATGTCCGCGTACTTCGCGACCATCGGAAGCGTCTTCTTCGGGCCGCCGCCACCGATGAGGATGGGAATGTGCCGGGTGGGCTGCGGGTTCAGCTTGCCGAGGCGATTCACGATGCGGGGCATGTACTCGGCGAGCAGGTCGAGGCGGGAGCCCTTGGTGCCGAACTCGTAGCCGTACTCGTCGTAATCTCGTTCGACCCAGCCGGAGCCGATGCCGAGGATGAGACGACCGCCGCTGATGTGGTCGACGGTGCGGGCCATGTCGGCGAGCAGGTCGGGGTTGCGGTAGCCGCCACCGGTGACCAGTGCGCCGATCTCCACGCGCTCGGTCTGCTCCGCCCAGGCGCCGAGCATCGTCCAGCACTCGAAGTGGGCGCCGTCGGGGTTGCCGTAGAGCGGGTAGAAGTGGTCCCAGTTGAACACGATGTCGGCGCCTGCGTCCTCGGCGCGGAGCACGGTGTCGCGGATGACGCCGTAATCGGGTTGCTGCTGGGGCTGTAGTTGGAGTCCGATGCGAATGGGGCGCGTCATGGAGTCCAGGTTAAGAGAGTGTGTCTCATGTGGACGGCTTCTTGAAGCAAGTGAGTGCAGCACCGAGATGGAGGAACCCGACGAAATGTTCCCCGCCGGGCTCGATAGCGATCGGCGGACGAGGGGAACGCGCACGACGATGACCTCCAGCTCGGGCGCAGCCGGACGGCGGGCCGGGTCCGGGGCCATGTCGGCAGTTTCCCGCGCGTCCTTCTCCAGAGTCGCTGCGGTCTCGGCGAACTGGTCGAGGGCGGGATTCACGCCGACGAGTGTGAATCGCGTCCGATCACGGTGACGTCGCCACCCCACAGGTCGCCGAGGATTCGGACGAGGAACGCGGTGCTGTGATCCCCGCCGTCGCGCGGGGCGCCGGCGCCGTAAGAGCCGCCGCGGGTGATGACCTATGGCTGCCATCACTGCTACCGAAGCGAGAAGAAACTTCTTTCCGCTGGTCGAACAGGTCAACAAGGACCACACCCCTGTGGAAATCGTATCCAAGCGGGGCAATGCCGTCCTGATGTCGAAGGATGACTACGACGCCATGCTCGAGACCTCGTACCTGATGCAGTCTCCGGCCAACGCCCGACGACTGCTCGCCAGCATGCAGAGAGCTCGCGGAGGTGAACACACCGAAAGGGAACTCATCGAGTGAACATCACCTTCACCGACGAAGCCTGGGACGACTACCAGTTCTGGATCTCGACCGACAGAAAGCAGCTCGAGCGTGTCAACGAGCTGATCAGGGATTGCCAACGAGACCCGTACTCGGGGATCGGCAAACCCGAACGGCTCAGTCATGCCCTGTCAGGACTGTGGTCTCGACGTATCGACAAAGAACACCGCCTGGTCTACGAGGTCATCGACGGTGCCCTGGTCATCATCGCCGCCCGCTACCACTACTGACCCGATCCACGGTCCGACGACCGAATCCGGGCAGGATTATCACCTCTGACTGAGCAACCGCAGACACATCCTTGCCGATGGTCGGGGGGTTGCTTGCAGGTCAGCGACAGTCGACATGCACCGAGACATACACCCGGCCACTGTGCTCGCCGCTCCACTGGTCCGGACCTTCGACGGCCGCGGCGATGTCGAACTGGTCGGGTTCGGACCAGTCCACCGGCTCGGGGGCCGCGATCAATGCGGTGGTGTCGAGCTCGGCGGACGGGAACTGCTGGTCGGTGTTGCCCACCGTCAGTACCGGCGAGCCGCACGCAGCGCGGAGCAGATGGTCGATGGCCGATGTGCGCCACGCGGTCGCCGAGAACCGGATCGTGTCCTGAGCGAGTAAGTCCACTGCCTGCCCGACACCGACGACGTGCGCCGCGGCCATCTCCACCCCGGTGCTTATGCCGCTGTCGAGCAGCCACGCATGGAATATGGGTATGAGCCGCCGGTACTCGTCGACCGCGGTTCGGCGAGAGCGATCTGCGAGCGAGACCACCGTCCCCTGGTTCTTCTGCGCTCGCTTCTTGGCTTTCGCGGCGCGCTTCTGCCCGGCCGAACCTCTGCTCTTGTCGGACATGTGGCAGGACCTTTCATCGACGACCGGTTTCTGTCGCGCCCACCCGATGCATTCCTGCCTCGCACACGCGTGTCCGGCAGGCTTGTCGGCGGGCGATCGGTATCGGACACTGCTCGGTATGTATCGCCGAGCGAAAGGCCGCCGAACTTCGTGGACATGGTGATCGCCCGCAACCCGGACCCGGAATCACGGCTGCCGTTCCTACTGCGCCTGCCCCTGTCGGACGGACTGGTGTTTCGCACCTCCGACACCTGGCCGCGTACCAAAGCCCTGTTCTGCTATCCCGTTCCGGCCGACGAGTGGCCTGAGGACCCCGAGATCGTCGAGCAGGTTCGGTTGCGTTCGTGTGTGCGTCGCGGCGCCGCGATCGACGTGGTCCTGGACCGGGGACGGGAGAACCGGTCGCAGATCGTGTTCACCCAAGCTCGGGGGCGCGATGCCGTGTTCTGGCAATCCCCGCGCACTCGGAAGCAGGCACGTCCGAATGTGCGCACCCCCACCGCCCGAGCCGCCGGCATCGCCGAACTGACGATCGTCGTCGATTCCCACGAGCGTTACCCCTACAAATTCCCCGGGCAGCAGGTCGACACCGTCCGCCGTGCGCTGGCGTGCGGAGACTACGGTCTGCTCGTCGACGACCGGTTGGTCGCCTCGGTCGAACGCAAGTCGTTGGCCGACCTGGTAGGCAGCCTGACCAGCGGGAGGCTGCGTTTCGCGATGGCCGAGCTCGCTGCCCTGCCCCGCGCCGCAGTGGTGGTCGAAGACCGTTACTCGGCGGTGTTCAAGTTCGAACGGGTCCGGCCGGCGATGATCGCGGACGGTCTCGCCGAGCTGCAGGTCCGCTACCCCGGTGTGCCGATCGTGTTCTGCGAGACTCGTCAGCTCGCCGAGGAGTGGACCTACCGCTATCTCGCCGCCGCGCACGAGTGGACCGGCGTCGAGGACGCGGCGTGTGACCGCATCACACCGCAGCACAAGGACGCTCCCACCGCGGAACCGTCCACCGCCGACGTACGCGCGTGGGCCCGCGGCGAGGGCATGAAGGTCCCCGATCGTGGCCGGCTCCGTCCCCAGGTGTGGGCGGCCTGGCGCAACGCTCACGCCTCGGGGTGAGGCTGAACGCCGCAGCAGCCGATGCCACGTCCTGCCGTTTCGTGCGGAAGGCGCGGCGACTGCCACGCGCGCTCGATAGACCGCGCCCCATCCAGCGGTTCGACGCCACGCCGTGCTGAGCACGGCGATCACGTCATCGTCGAGCATGATTACTGAATCGTCCCTGATTTCATCGAGGGTGAGCCAGGCATCCCGGAAGGATCACCCCAGACTCATCATGGCGAACTACAAATACCCTCAGGAACTGGCGTGAGCGAGCGACCCGACTCGCCGTCGAAGCCCGCCGTGACCCCGACACCCGCACCGGCGCGCCATCAACCGGATCGCCGAGCAGACCGGCGTCCACAAGGAAGCCCTGCGGACCTGGGTGCGCAAAGCCGAAGACGACGAGCTCCCGACCGAGCCGGTCGATGCCGAAGCGCGCATCCGCCGTCCGGAGAAAGAGAACCGCGAACTACGGCAGTTGATGGAGATACTTCGCTCTGCCACAGTGTTTTTCGCGAAGGCGGAGTTCGTCCCCCGCAAGTGGGAGGTGGCCCCACGCCGACTGAAGTAATCGCCTGTGTTCATCGACGAACACCAACACCGCTGGGGGATCGAACCGATCTGTCGCGTTCTGTCGGAGAACACCGGCCGGGAAGACGTCGAAGCGGCCACCGTGCAATGGGTGCATTGGTTCGATACCGAACGGGTCCACGGCATACTCGACTACCGCACCCCGACCGAGATCGAGACCGCCTACTACGCACAACCACCGGCCGCACCTGCGGCCTGAGGACTGAACACACGCTCAGCCTCAACAAGACTCGGGACTTGACGATCCAGTGGAACAACCCGACCCGAGTGGTCGGACGATCAGCCATGCCAGCAGAGCGATCGTTACCGCACAACCATATTCACAGCAACGCGCTCAGCTGATCGGTGCATTCGGGCTAAGGAAACATCTCGTATCGTCGCCCGAGTTCCCGCAGGAAGGACTCGAGAACGAGGTCGAAGCTCTCGGCATCGATCTCGGCGGCGTACTCGCGAAGCCGATGCGCCTGCGACAGATGCGGATACCGCTCGTTGTAGGTGTCGATGTGATCGTCGAATCCGCCCGCGAACGAGGTGATCGCGGAACCGATGACGATGTACTTGATCGAGGCTCCGATCATCGTCGCGAAGCGGGGCGCCCAGCCGGCGCGGGTGAGGCCGCCGTGGATGGCGTCGGACGCCTGGAGGGAGACGGGCCGCGTGCCGGGACTCGAGGCGAGGAAGGGCACCATATTCGGGTGCGCGGCGAGCGCGTCGCGGTAGGTGCGAGCCCAGCGTCGGAGCGCTTCCTGCCAGTCGTCCTCGGCGAACCCGCTGACATCGACCGATTCACCGATGGCGTCGGCGATGTCGTCGAGCAGTTCTTCCTTGGTGGCGTAGTGGCTGTACAGCGACGGGGCGCGAACACCCAGTTCGGCGGCGATCCGACGCATCGAGACGGCGTCGAGGCCGTGCTCGTCGACGAGTCGTAGCGTGACGTCGCGGATGAGCTCACGGCTGAGCAGAGGCGTGCGCGGGCGCGCCATCCATCGTCCTCCTTCCGGCCCGGCCTGGACGAGCTAACAATGTAAGGTTAGTTTGGAATCGCGAGAAGCGCTACGGCGCCGGCATCCCTGGAAGGTCCCTCCATGAACCTGAAGCTCACCGAGGAGGAGCGTGCGTTCCGCGACGAACTGCGCACCTTCTTCACCACCGAGATCCCCGCCGAAGTGCGTGCGAAGACCGCCTCCGGCACTCCGCTGGGCAAGGACGACTACGTCGCCGTCCAGCGCATCCTGCATTCGCGCGGCCTCGCCGTTCCCAACTGGCCCGTCGAATGGGGCGGTCAGGACTGGACGCCGATGCAGCGCAACATCTGGCTCAGCGAGCTGCAGCTCGCGTCGGTGCCCGACCCGCTGCCGTTCAACGCGTCCATGATCGGGCCGGTCATCGCGCAGTTCGGCTCGCAGGAGATGAAGGAACGCTTCCTCCCCGCCACCGCCAACCTCGACATCTGGTGGTGCCAGGGCTTCTCCGAGCCCGAGGCCGGCTCCGACCTCGCGTCCCTCAAGACCCGCGCCGTCCGCGACGGTGACGACTACATCGTCAACGGTCAGAAGACGTGGACGACGCTCGCGCAGCACGCCGACTGGATCTTCTGCCTCGTCCGCACCGATCCGAACGCGAAGAAGCAGGCCGGCATCTCGATGCTGCTCTTCCCGATGGACACCCCGGGCGTCACCCTCCGTCCGATCAAACTGATCGACGGCAGCTACGAGGTCAACGAGGTCTTCTTCGAAGACGTGCGCGTTCCCGCCGAGAACCTCGTCGGCGAGGAGAACACCGGCTGGACGCAGGCGAAGTTCCTGCTCGGCAACGAGCGCACCGGCATCGCCCGGGTCGGCGCCACCAAGGTCAAGCTCGCGCGGGCGAAGTCCCTCGCGGCCGCGACCCGCTACGGCAGCGGCTCGCTGCTCGACGACCCGATCTTCGCGGCACGCCTGGCCGAACTCGAGAACGAGCTGCTCGCTCTCGAGCTCACCCAGCTACGCGTCGTCGCCGGCTCGGCCGACGGCAAGCCCAACCCGGCATCGTCGCTGCTCAAGATGCGCGGCTCCGAGCTGCAGCAGGCCGCGACCGAACTGCTCGTCGACATCGCCGGCCCCGATTCGCTGCCCGCCGGCGAGGCCGGTATCGACTCGCCCGACTGGGCGCAGCTGACGATGCCGACCTACCTCAACAACCGCAAGGTCACCATCTACGGCGGGGCGAACGAGGGTCAGCGTTCGATCATCGCTTCCTCGATTCTCGGACTGTGAGGCCCCGGACATGAACTTCGAACTCGACACCGAACAGGACATGCTCCGCGCGACCGTCCGCGACCTGCTCTCCGGCGCGTACGACGTCGAGTCGCGCAACCGGGTGGCCGAAGGTGACCTGGGCTGGAACCGCGACGTATGGAAGCAACTCGGCGAACTCGGCGTGCTCGGCCTGCCCTTCGCGGAGGAGCACGGCGGCATGGGAGCCGGACCGGTGGAGGTCATGGCCGTCATGACCGAGATCGGCCGCGCGCTCGCACCCGAGCCCGTGCTCGACTGCGTCTACCTGCCCGGCCGGCTCGTCGCCGAGGTCGGCACCGACGCGCAGCGCTCCGACATCCTGCCGCAACTGTCCGAGGGCACCGTGCTCCTCGCGTTCGCGCACGACGAGCCGGGCAGCCGCTGGCCGCACACCGAGGTGGCCACCACCGCGGCGCGCGACGGCGACTCCTGGACCGTCTCCGGTCGCAAGAATCCTGTGCTGCACGGTGATTGCGCCGACACCTTCATCGTCTCCGCGAAGCTCCCGGAGGGTGGCGTCGGACTGTTCGTCGTCGACGCATCGGCGGACGGTCTGGCCCGCACGCCGTACCGCACCCACGACGAGCGTCGCGGTGCGCAACTCGTGCTCGACGATGTTGCGGCGACCCCGCTCGGTGAGGCGGCCGACGCGTCCGCCGCCATCACCGCGGCGCAGGTGCACGCGCAGGCGGCACTGTGCGCCGAGGCGGTCGGTGCCCTCGACTCCTCGGTGCAGCTGACCACGAGCTACCTCAAGCAGCGCAAGCAGTTCGGTGTGCCGCTGTCGATGTTCCAGGCGCTCACCCACCGTGCGGCCGACATGTACGTGCTGTACGAGCTGGCGTCGAGCATGAGCCTGTACGCGACCATGGCCCTCGCCGACGGCATCGTCGACCCGACCATCGCCTCGCGCGCCAAGCTGCAGGTCGGCCGGTCCGCTCGGAAGATCGGCCAGGAGTCCGTGCAGATGCACGGCGGCATCGGTGTCACGGCCGAGCACTCCATCGGCCACTACCTGAGCCGCCTGACCGCGATCGAGCACACCCTCGGCACCATGGACGATCACCTGCGGGTGCTCGCCGGCGGTGTGAAGGACTACGAGCTCGTGGAGATCGCCGGAATGTGACCGATCGGGCTCACTCCCGGGGCAGCAGTGTCCCCAGCGGACCGAGATCGATGTTGAGATCCTCGGGGGTGAGCCCGAAATGGTCGCGCAGTTCGCCCATGCGCTGCTCGAGCAGCATCAGTGTCGTGCCGAGCCGTTCGATCTGCTCGTCGCTGAGATCCCCTGCATCCATGCGGTGCAGGGCCTGACGCTCCATCAGCTGCCGGAGCAGTTCGACGAGCGTGAGCACCAGCGTCACCAGACCCCGCTCCACGGATTCGGGATCGGCGTCGATACGCGACGGGAAGTTCACCGGCTCGCTCACGAACCCTCCCGGGCCCCACGGGGAACGGGGACGTCGACCCCGGGCAGCGACAGGGTACTGATCGACGAGATCAACGCGCGTAACGAGATCCGCACCAGATCGATATTCGCGATCGACAGTGTGATGTCGCCGGTGATGACCACGCCGCCCGACAGCACCCGATCCAGCAGATCGATCAGAGCGATCCGCCGTTCCTCGTCCACCGATCCGTCGGCGTATCTCACGGCGAGATCCGTTCTGCTCCAGCGAACGAGTAGGGCGGCCACGGGCCGCTCGTCTCGAGCCTGATCCCCGGATTCAGGGACCCGAGTTCCTCCACCTCGGAATAGAATTCGTCCGCCCTGTCGTCGTCGACGAGATATGTCCCGTTGAGCAGCATCCACTCCTGGCTGCCGCTCAGTGCCGGATCGGTCGGCGCGCTCCGGCGACCCGCGGCCGACACACGCAGCAACCGATCGTGGATATCGGCGGCGCGTTCGGCCGCATCGCGTTCGATGCTCTCCTGCGCCGCCAGTTGCGCGCGGCGACGCAGCAGATAGGCCGTGCCCCTGCCGGAACCCGCACCCTCCGCATGCGCTTCCGCGGCGGCCGCGGTCAGCGCCTTGCGATCGGCGAACGCCTTGACCCCCCATTCGGTACGACCGGTCACGAGGGCGAGCGCAGACGCGAACTGCTCCCGGTGCTCGGTGAGCAGGGCCCGGACCCGTTCGTCGTCGAGGCAGACGGTCGCGAGTCGAAGGGGTACCACGGAGAAGTGCCGTGCCAATCCGGCGACGACCGAATCATGGGCGCGGGCCACTCTTTCCAGCCAGTCCAGGTCCTCGAGATTGCGAGCCAGTGCGGCCTCGCCGAAATCGTCCAGGGGCACCGTTCCGACCACGGCGGTCAGTCCGCCCTCCTGCACCGTGCGGACCTGCTCGCCGGCGACGCCGGAGGCGCCCTCGGTCTCGTGGCCGACGAGCGTCCCGTCGGTCACGGCGTACATCCAGGTCCCGGTCGTGTCAGTCACGGTTCTCCTCGTCCACGATCTCCGCCGGTTCCGACTCCAGTTCCTCCGCTCGGGCCTCGAGTGCGGCCAACCGTTCGCGAAGCTGCCGGTTCTCCAATTCGAGTTCCACCCGGCTCGAATCGACCTCGGGTGCGCGAGCCTTGCTCGTCAACCACGGATCGCTCTCCCACCAGTCGATCCCGACGGCCTTGGCCGTCTCGAGCGATGCGATGACGAGGCGGAGCTTGATCGTGAGCAGTTCGATGTCGAGCAGATTCACCTGGATGTCGCCGGCGATGACCAACCCCTTGTCCAGGACACGTTCGAGGATGTCGCCGAGATTGGTCGACCGTCCTCCACCCCCGTAGGGCTGCGGCGACGACATGCCGCCTCCCCCACCGACCACCGTCATGACCCGGTCCTTGCGCCGATGTCGCTGCTGCCGCGTCCGTAACGCCGGGTCCGCCGGTACGCGAGCAGATCACCGTCCAGATCGACCTCCACCTCGTAGAGCGCGAGCATGTCGGCCGACGACGGAATCCGCCTGTCTTCCACGACCTCCACCTCGACGACCCATCCGTCCTCGGTGGGTTCGACGGAGGTGACCCCCTGAGCTTCCTTCGAGGTCAGTTCCTTCAGATGTGTGAGGGCCGCCGATGCGGCCTCGGCCGCCGAGATCGCGGGCGGGCCGGTGTCCTGCGCCACGGGATCACTCCTTTCCCCCGGCGGGGCCGGAGCCGCCCCGGGAGATCATGCGGTTCAGCACGGCCTGCTGCGCCTCGTCCTTCTCCTCGGGGGTCAGCTCACCCGCCTCCGCCGCTTCCTCGATCTGCTCGAGTTCGCGCCGCACGTTGGCGGGATCGTGCAGTTGCTGTTCGACCTGCTCCTGGATGATCTCTCGGAGCCACATCACTCCCCTGACGGGAGCGAGGGGCAGCGTGAGCAGGGAGGTCAGCAGACCCATCGTCAACCTCCTTCGCCGGGGTCGGATTTCGCCACGAAGTCGTAGGCCGCCATCGGGCCGAGCAACGAGATCTCGACCCGGTCCTCCCATTCCCGACCCAGTTCCTGCAGGGCCTGTTCGAGTTCGTCCTGCCGCTCGAGTTCGACGAGGACGGCGATGTGCACGGCATCCTGCTCGTGCGTGGGTTGCCGCTCGTTGACCATCGGGTCGAGCGACGACAGGGCCTCGACCGTGCGGCGCGTGTCCTCGTTCCGTTTGGCCTCGATCGCCGCGTTGATGATTTCCCCGAGCGCCATTCGCGCCTCGCGGGTCGCGTCCTCGGACTGCCCACGGATCTGCTCCCGCAACTGCGCCGCCTCGGAGTTCTCCTCGAGGATCTCCTGCAGGATCGCCCTCTCGTCGTACCGTCCCTTCACGACGAACTGTGCGAGACCGTCGAGTTGGTCGAGGGCCGAGGCGAGTTCGTCCTCGTTCCCCTCGAGCAATTCCGCGGCCACCGCGTCGCGGTCGGTGAGGACGGCACCGAATCTCAGCGGGAGCACGGGGGCGACCGTCACGGTCCCGTCGAGCAACGCGGCGTGCGCCTCGAGATCGTCCGGTGTGCCGAGAGCGCGATCGGTCGGGATCTCGCTCACCAGTGCAGCGATGCGACCGGACTTGACCACCGACACCTCGGCCGGCGGATTGCCCACCCCTTCCGCATGCTCCTCCGGTTCCACATCCGACGGGACGATGCCGTAGACGTAGACCGCAGTGGTCGTGGCGGTTTCGTCGCTGTCGCCCTGCTCGGGTCGTTCGGTCTGTTCGGTGGACATCAGTCCTCACCCCTGCGTGATCGTCGAGCGGGCTGCCGCTGCTCCTGGACGTCCCCGAGGAACTCGCTGACTTTCTCCCCCGCAGCCTCGAGCGCGCCCTTCGTCTTGTGCTTGGAACCGCCGGAGGTGATGTCGCCGACGAGATCCGGAAGGCCCTTCGGCTCGTTGTCGGAGATCTCGAGCCGGTTCACCGCTTCCGCGAAACGCAGATAGGTGTCGACACTGGCCACGACGACGCGGGCGTCGATGGTGAGCAGTTCGATACCGACGAGCGAGACACGCACGAACGCGTCGATGACGAGGCCTTTGTCGAGGATGGTGTCGATGACGTCGGCGAGGCCGGACGAGTTGGGACGGGCCATACCGCCCCCGCCGCCTCCACCGCCGCCCCCTGCAGGTTGGATGGTCATGACCGGGATCCTCTCGAGCGGGACGAGCGCGTACCGGTGCTCTTCGTCGCCCGGGTCCGCTTGGCGGGCGCACGTTTCCGAGGCGGTTCGGGCTCTTCCTCTTCGTCGTCGGGTTCTTCGTCGGAGGACTCGTCCTCCTCGGGATACTCGTCCTCGAGATCCTCCTCGTCCTCGGCCGACTCCTCGTCGCCTTCGTCCTCGGACGGCTCACTCTCCTCGAAATCCTCGTCCTCGTCGCGGATCTCGTCCTCGTCACCGGAGGCGTCGGTCTCCAACTCCTCGCCGTTCTCGCCGGTGTCCTCCTGCTCCTCTTCCTCCCGGCGCGCGGTCTCGTCGTCCTTGACGACCTCGCTGTCGCGGATCTCGCCGTGCCAGCCGACGACGTCGTCGGGATGCAACACGGCTTCGGTCATGACGTGGCGCCGGAAGTGCTTCAGTTCCAGGCGTGACCGGCGACCCACCGCCCGCCACAGATTCGCGGTGCGCTCGAGCAGGCCCCGGGGGTGGTACTCGAGCACCAGGAGTATCCGGGTGAGATCCGGTGTGAGTTCATGGAAGGTCACCGCGCCGTCGATGTAACCTTTTCCTCCCTTGGAACGCCACACGATCCGTTCGAACGGCACCTGTTCGAGGATCGTGGACTCCCAGTTCCGACGCGACCAGAAAACCTTGCCCGTCCAATGGAGTTTCTCGTCCTGGACCTGCTCGACCTGTTCGACCTTCTTCATGAACTTCGGCCAGTCGGCGAATTGCGTCCACAGGTCGTAGGCCAGATCGACCGGCACCCCCACGTCGATGCTCTCGACGATGTTGGTGAGCTTGATCTTCTTGTTGCCGCCGCCGCCCCCCTTGCCCCCGCCGGTGACGGCCTCCTTGACGTCCTCGAACTTGTCCTTCGCCGTGTTCTTCAGATTCTCGAACCCCGAGCTCGCCGCCGCCTTCAGCGGCGACTCGCCCTGAGCGAGCTTGTCGACGCCGGTGAGCGCACTGGCCAGATTTCCGCCTTTGCCCTCGGAGTAATCCTGTAATCGTCCCGCCGTGCCGGTGACCCTGTCCGACAGGCTCGACAACGCATTCTGCGCGACGGTTCCTGCGAGGCCCTGCAACGACTGCTGCAGACCGCCGGTCAGTCCGCCCGTGGCCTCCCCCGCCGTGTCCGAGGCGGTGCGGCCCGCCTTACCGGCGGTATCGGTCGCGGTCTTCCCGGCCTTGCCCACCGCGTCGGCGACTCCGCCCGATACATCGCTCAACCTGGCCATCGCTCTCACCCCTTCGTTCGACGTACGGGCCCACGACCGGAGGAGGAGGACGACGCAGTGCTACGCGCTGCGCGCTTGCGCGGCTTCGGAGGTGCCTCCTCCGAGTCGTCCGGATCTTCGCTGTCGGCCGTCTTCTTGCTGCGGGACGTCCGCGGACGGGATGTGGCGCGGGCTTCACGGCGCCGCGGTGCGGGACGCTCGGGTTCCGGCTCCTCTTCGTCGCCCGAATCCTCCTCGCCCGAATCCTCTTCGTCGGAACCCTCTTCGTCCGTCTCGTCGTAATCCGGCTCCTCGTCCCGATTCCGGCTGCCGCGACGCCTGCTGCCGCGACTTTCCTCCTCGTCGCGTGATTCGTCGTATTCGTCCTCGTATTCGGCATCCTCGGGTTCCTCCGATCGCCCGCCACCGCTCGCACGGGACTGCAGACGTTCGTTGAGGGCGTCGATCCGGTTGCTGGCCGCGGTCACGGCAGCGGCAGGAGCCGCATGCACGAGTTCTCCGCGAACGGATTCGGTGATCTTGTTGATCTCGGGAGACGAGCCGAGCATCGAGGCGCTGCGCTGCAGGAGTTCCTGCGGATTGCTGGGCAGTTTGCCGGTCATTCCGGCACCGGCGAGCATCATGGTCACCCGCATCTTCTTGATACGGCCGAGGAAATATCCGATGCCCACACCGAGGGCGACTCGTGCTGCGGGTTTCATCACCGTTCTCCTTCGTATGCCGCGCGTCGTGTGGCGTGCTCGGAAGGGGTCGGGGAGGTCTCGGTACGGTACGCAGCCGATGCGAGTCTTTGTGTGATGTAAACGACAGTACGTCGCTCGAGGCCTTGATTCGCGTGCTTCGTCGGCATGCGGATTCCGGAGTGAACGACGGGCTCGAAAAGTACCAATCAGTATGTTGTGCAGCAGGATACGAGGCTTGCTACAGATCTCGACCGGCCGTCCGCAGGCATGCCGAAGAAAGGTTCTCGAGCCGGTAAGGATTCCGGAAACCGGAGGTTATCGCCGCGGATGCACCGGGGTGGCGATCCCTGTCGCCTGCAAAGCGAATGCTGCTTCCGGACCGATTATTTCGCCGACGAGTGCGAGGAAGCGGTCGACGAAGGCCGGCCCGTGGGCCCCTTCGGTGGCGTCGTCTGGATCCTGCGGATCGAGATGGTGCGCGAGTTCGTGCAACACCACCATCTCGCGGAACGCCCACGCGGTGTTCACCCGGTGTTCGGGAAGAGCGATCGTCGCGCAGTCGCGTTCGTAGTGTGCGGCCGCGTTGCCCGCACGGGCCCGCACGCGCACCGGCACGGCGGCGCGTTCCCACCGGGTGCGTACCCAGTCGAGGGCGAGCACGGCGTCGATGTAGTCCTGGACCGAGGCGATGGAGGCGAACCGTCTCTCCACCGGGAGCGTGACGTGGGAACCGGCTACCTCGACGGTCCGCAGACCGCGCTCGTCGGCGCGGTCGAGCATCTTCCGTACGATGGACTCCGCTTCGTACACAGCGGTTCTGCGGGTGTCGCGCACCTTGGTCACCGTTCCAGCCTCCTCGGAGCCGACGGCAGTTCGGGTGCCGTTCCCAGCCGGGCCGCGCGTCCGGCGCGGTCGCCCGCGCGCCGGGCATCGGCCGAGCGCGCCGACGGGGCCCGGTTTCCCCGCCAACTGCCCCGTGCCTGCGACGTACTGCGGTAGAAGTCCTGCAGTTCCAGACTCTTCCCACGCAACACCAACGCCGTACCGGGCGCGGATGTTTCCACCTCGCGTTCGATCTCTTGCTTCGCCTCGGCCAGCCGGGCGCCGATGCGGGCGGCAAACGCCGACTGGAAGTTCAGCCGGGCCGTCACCGCGGCAACGGGCTTGCGCACGCGTGTGCGCACACGGCGGCCACCGCGTTCCTCGACGACGGTGCGCACCGTGGTCTCGTTCCGGTAGGTGCCCTCGCGCAGATATGCGTCGGACGCCCGCACCATCTGCACGAGCAGGGAGGAGTACAGCGCCTCGCACACGTCGATGTCGTCGGCGAAGCCGTAGGCGTAGATGACGGTGGAGTTCGCGGTGATGTCGCACTGCACGTCGTTGGCCCCGGCGATCGCGATGAACAACTGGGCGTAGGTGCGCAGTCCCTTCTTGCCCGTCTCGCCGATGGTGATCAGTCGCTGCACGGGAGTTGCGCGGCGTTCCTTCGCCGCCGTGTGACTGCGCGCGACCGCCAGATCGATCGAGGAGGACGTCGCGAGCCGCTGCGCCGCGGCGAGGAAGGCGTCGGCCTCGTGAGGGTTGTCGGTGGACTCCGCCTGGCGGAGCAACCCGCCGATACGACTCAACATCTTGTCCGAACTCACCCAGCGAGCGTAGAGCTTGGCACCGACTCCGCCCACGAGACCGGGAACACGCACGAAGTTCCTGCGAAACCACCCGCGACCCACCAAGATCGTGCAGATGGACACTGCGGTCGATTTCGTCACCGATATCAACGACACGTTCTGGTATGCGGTGATCGCACTGCTCATCGGTTCGGGCCTGTACTACACGATCCGGTCCCGGTTCATCCAGATCCGGCTCCTGCCCGACATGCTGCGTTCCATCGTGGAGAAACCCGAGAGACAACCCAACGGAGAACCCGGCCTGTCCGCCTTCCGGGCCTTCTCCGTCTCGGCGGCCTCCCGCGTGGGAACGGGCAACGTCGCCGGTGTCGCGATCGCGATCAGCCTCGGTGGTCCCGGCGCGGTGTTCTGGATGTGGGCGATGGCCCTGGTCGGTGCAGCGACCGCTTTCCTCGAGTCCACGCTCGCCCAGCTGTACAAGGTGCGCGACGAGGACGGCAGCTTCCGCGGTGGCCCCGCCTACTACATGCAGTACGGGCTGCGGAAACGCTGGATGGGCATGATCTTCGCGGTCATCATCACGATCACCTACGGATTCGTGTTCAACGCGGTGCAGACCAACTCGATCGTCGACGCCGTCTCGAGTTCCGTCGGCGAGAAGACCATGGCACTCCAGGTGATCGTGGGGCTGGCCGTCGCCCTCATCGTCGGCGCGGTGATCTTCGGCGGAATCCGCCGCATCTCCGGCGTCTCCCAGATCGTCGTGCCGGTCCTGGCGTTCGTCTACCTGGTCATCGGCATCATCGTCGTGGTCCTCAACATCGGCGAGGTTCCGACCATGTTCCGCCTCATCGTCGAGAACGCCTTCGGTCTCGAGGAGGTCATCGGTGGTGGCTTCGGCGCTGCCTTCATGAACGGCATCCGCCGAGGTCTCTTCTCGAACGAGGCCGGCATGGGCTCGGCGCCCAACGCCGGCGCCGCCGCCGCGGTTTCCCACCCGGTCAAGCAGGGCCTGGTCCAGAGCCTCGGCGTCTACTTCGACACCCTGCTGGTCTGCTCGATCACGGCTTTCATCATCCTGCTGTCGGAACCCGAATTCGGCAGCGGTCTCGAGGGCGCCGCTCTGACGCAGAACGCGCTCGCGCTGCAACTCGGTGACTGGACGGTGCACTTCCTCGCCGTGCTGATCTTCTTCCTCGCGTTCACCTCGGTGATCGGCAACTACTACTACAGCGAATCCAACATGGAGTTCCTCACCGGATCGCGCCGCATTCTGCCCTACCTGCGCTCGGCGGTCGTGCTGTGCGTCTTCCTCGGGGCCGTCGGCTCGCTGCCGCTGGTGTGGGCGCTGGCCGACCTCGCCATGGGAATCATGGCCACCGTCAACCTCATCGCCCTGATCCCGCTGTCGGGTATCGCCTACGCGTTGTTCCATCACTACAGCGCGCAACGCAAGCAGGGTCGCGACCCCGTCTTCCGCGCCGGTGACGTCCCGGGCCTCCGCGGAATCCAGGTGTGGAACGACGACGACGTCACGCCGGTCGAGAGCCGATCGAGCGACGCACGGTAGATTCCCCTACCGCACGAGCGTGTACCGCTTCGGAAAGGATCTTCGAGATGGCGTCGGTGACCTTCGACAAGGCCACGTGCCTGTTCCCCGGCTCGAGTATGCCTGCGGTCGACGCGCTCGACCTCGAGATCGAGGACGGCGAGTTCCTCGTCCTGGTCGGACCGTCGGGCTGCGGCAAGTCGACCTCGCTGCGCATGCTCGCAGGTCTCGAGGAGGTGCACAGCGGACGCATCCTCATCGGCGACCAGGACGTCACCGGGCAGGATCCGAAGGAACGCGACATCGCGATGGTGTTCCAGAACTACGCCCTCTACCCGCACATGTCGGTCGCGGAGAACATGGGCTTCGCGCTGAAACTGGCCAAGACACCCAAGAACGAGATCCGCGAACGGGTCGTCGAGGTCGCGAAGATGCTCGACCTCGAGCAGTTCCTCGACCGCAAACCCAAGGCGCTGTCCGGCGGTCAGCGTCAGCGCGTCGCGATGGGGCGCGCCATCGTCCGCCAGCCGCAGGTCTTCCTCATGGACGAGCCGCTGTCGAACCTCGACGCCAAACTCCGCGTGCAGACCCGCACGCAGATCGCACAGCTGCAGCGCCGCCTCGGCACCACCACCGTCTACGTCACCCACGACCAGGTCGAGGCCATGACGATGGGCGACCGCGTCGCTGTGCTCGAGAAGGGCATCCTGCAGCAGTGCGCGTCGCCGCGCGTGCTCTACAACAAGCCCGCGAACGTCTTCGTCGCCGGTTTCATGGGCTCGCCCGCGATGAACCTGTTCCGCCTCCCGGTCTTCGACCGCGGCGCGATGATCGGCGACACCCACGTACCGGTGCCGCGCGACGTGGTCGGCCAGGTCACCGAGAAGGAGGTCGTGCTCGGGATCCGGCCCGAACACCTCGAGATCTCGAACGAGGGTCTGGCCATGGATGTCGACGTGGTCGAGGAGCTCGGCTCGGAGGCCTACGTCTACGGCCGGGCCGACGTCGGCGGGGTCGGCCAGCAGATCGTCGCCCGCAGCGACTGGCGCAACCCTCCGCAGAAGGGCGACCGGCTGTACCTGCGCTTCGACCCCGAGCACGTGCACGTCTTCGGAACGTCCGACGGGAAGCGGATCGGCTGATCACCGCTCCGGGATCGGTCTGCGGAGTCGACACTCGACCGATTCAGGATGGGCGGAATGCCGACTTTTACCGGTGCTGCGTGCCACAGTAGTGGCCGGTGTCGGTGCAGCTGGGTCACCGACGTGTGTTCTACGACCTCGAAATGGGGAGTTGTTGATGGTTCTGAATACGAAGGCGATGCGGAGGGCTGCGATCGCCGCTACGGCCGCGACCGCGCTCGTTCTCGCGGGCTGCTCGTCGGACAACGGTGGCGACGACACCTCGACCGGCGGCGAGGATACCGCTGCTTCCGGTGAGGGCCGCGGCCCGATCACGATCGTCGAGGGGCAGGATCCCCTGAACGCGGCGCTCGAGAGCATCATCGCCGACTGGAACGCCGAGCATCCCGACGAGCAGGTGACGTTCAAGCCGCTGGCCAAGGAGGCCAACGACCAGTACGACGACATCGCCCAGCGGATGCAGGCCCGCAGCGACGAATACGACCTCATCGCCGTGGACGTCACCAACACGGCGGAGTTCGCCGCGAACGGCTGGCTGCTCCCCCTCGAGGACGACCTGGCGATCGACACCGAGGGCCTGCTGCCCGCGACCGTCGAGTCGGGTACCTACAACGGCACCCTGTACGCCGCCCCGAAGAACACCAACGGCGCGTTCCTCTACTACCGCACCGACCTCGTCGACGAGGCCCCCGCGACCTGGGACGACCTGAAGGCCGAGTGCCCGAAGGCCGAGGAGGCGGGTATCGCCTGCTACATCGGTCAGTTCAAGAACTACGAGGGCCTGACGGTCAACGTCACCGAGATCGTCAACGCCTTCGGTGGCTCCTTCGTCGCCGAGGACGGCCTGACCCCGGCCGTCGACGACAAGACGGCCGAGGGCCTGCAGTTCATCGTCGACAACTTCGAGGACGGCATCATCCCGGCCGCCGCGCAGACCTACACCGAGGGCGAGTCGCAGACCGCCTTCGGCAACGGCGAGGCACTGTTCCTGCGCACGTGGCCCGGCTTCTACACCGACGGTGAGACCTCATCGGTCGCCGGCAACTACGGCATCGCCGTCCTGCCCGGCGTCGACGGCCCCGGCGTCTCGACGCTCGGCGGTTACAACGTCGGCATCAGCGCGTTCTCGGATGCTCCCGCCACCGCGCGCGACTTCCTCGAGTTCATGCAGACCCGCCAGGCGCAGATGTACTACGCGGAAGCGGGCGGCGCCCCGGTTCTCGCCGAGGTCTACGACGACGCCTCGATCCTCGAGCAGTACCCCTACTTCTCGACGCTGAAGGAGGCCCTCGAGGCCGCCAAGCCGCGTCCGGCGTCGCCGTACTACTCGGCCGTGTCGAAGGCGATCGCCGACAACGCCTACGCTGCGATCCGTGGCGAGAAGACCGTCCAGCAGGCGCTGGACGACACCCGGGCCGGCATCGAGACCGCCGGCAACTGATGCTCTAGGAGCAGTACATGGCTGACCCGCAGGTCGACACTCCCGCGGATCCGCCACACGCCCCCGCGGTCGGGACCGTCCCCGGTCCCGACCGCGGACGTGTCGGCGGACGTCACCGCGTGCCCGCACCTCCCGTCACGGCGGTGAAGAAGCGGCGCAAGATCCCGGTGTGGATGTTCGTCGCCCCGTCGATGCTCGTCCTGGCCGTGATCATCCTGTACCCGCTCGGACGAGCGGTGTGGATGTCGCTGCACGGTGACTCGAAGCGACTCGACCCCGAGACGGGCCGATTCGTCACCGGGGGTTTCGTGGGGATCGAGAACTATACGCGCTGGATCACCCAGACCTGCAACACCGCCACCGGTTCGATCCCGTGCCCTCCGGGCACCCTCGGCTCCCAGTTCTGGCAGTCGATCTTCAACACCTTCTTTTTCACCGTCGTCACGGTCTCGCTCGAGACGGTGATCGGTTTCGCGATGGCGATCGTGATGGCCAAGTCGTTCCGGGGTCGCGGCCTGCTGCGCGCCTCGGTGCTGGTGCCGTGGGCGATCCCCACCGCCGTCACCGCCAAGCTGTGGTTCTTCATCTTCGCCAACGACGGTGCCGCCAACAAACTGCTCGGCACCGACTACCTGTGGACCGCCGATCCGTGGCCCGCGCGCTTCGCGATCATCGTCGCCGACGTGTGGAAGACGGCACCGTTCATGGCGCTGCTCATCCTCGCCGGCCTGCAGATGATCCCGCAGGACGTCTACGAGGCCGCGAAGGTCGACGGTGCGAACGCCTGGCAGCGGTTCAAGATGATCACGCTGCCGCTGGTCAAGCCCGCCCTCATGGTGGCGATCCTGTTCCGCACCATGGACGCGCTGCGCATGTACGACCTGCCCGCGATCATGATGGGGTCCAATCCGGCGACGTCCACGATCTCGGTGCTCGTCGTCGACCAGATGCGTCAGGGTTCGAACTCCGCGTCCGCCCTGTCGACGATCACCTTCCTGCTCATCTTCGCCGTCGCCTTCGTGCTGGTGCGGTTCCTCGGCGCCAACGCGGTGAGTACGCAGGAGAAGCAGCGTAAGGGGGAGGTCGTATGACCGTCACCACCGAGATTCCTCGGAGCCGGCCGGAGCCGGAGCCCACGCCGGTGCAGACCCGCAAGGTGCCGTTCAAGCGCAGGATGAGCACGGTCGGCACCTATCTGGGTGTCGCGCTGATCGTCGTGTGGGGCCTGGCCCCCTGCTATTGGATGATCGTCACGGCCCTGCGCGACCCGTCGGAGACGTTCAGCACGACCCTGTGGCCGTCGAACCCGACACTGCAGAACTTCGCCGACGCGCTCGACCCCGACGCCAAGGTCAACTTCTCGCGGGCGCTGCTCAACAGCGTCATCATCGCCGGCGCCACCACCGCGGTCGCGCTGCTGCTCGGCGTGTTCACCGCCTACGCCCTGTCGCGCTTCGAGTTCCGCGGTAAGTACTTCGTCACCGGCATCATCCTCGGCGCGTCGATGTTTCCGGTCGTCGCGCTCGTGACGCCGCTGTTCCAGCTGTTCACCGACATCGGCTGGATCGGCAAGTACCAGGCGCTGATCATCCCGAACATCTCGTTCGTGCTGCCGCTGACCGTCTACACGCTCACCTCGTTCTTCTCCGAACTGCCGTGGGAGCTCGAGGAGGCCGCCCGCATGGACGGCGCGACGCGCGGGCAGGCGTTCCGCCTGGTCATGCTGCCGCTCGCGGCACCTGCGCTGTTCACCACGGCGATCCTCGCCTTCATCGCGACCGTCAACGAGTACCTGCTGATGTCGCAGCTGTCGAGCGAGAGCACGGCCCCGGTGACGGTGGCGATGGCACGGTTCACCGGCACCGACCCGTACGTCACCCCGTACGCGTCGATCATGGCCGGCGGCACGCTCGTCATGGTGCCGCTCGTGGTGATGGTGCTGCTCTTCCAGCGACGCATCATCTCGGGTCTGACCGCGGGTGGCGTCAAGTCGTGAGGAAGGTTCCGCGCCGGAACCGACTCGAGATGCTGCTCGGCCTGCTCACGGTGTTCACGGTGATGGCCGTGATCTCCGCGGTCGCCGAGCTGACGTCGCCGCAACCCGGCATCGTGCCGTCCCTCGTGCTGCTCGCATTCGTCGTGATGTGGGGGTTCGCGTTCCGCGCGTGGCGCCGATCGGGCTGCCCCTGTCGTGACGATGGCCCCGCCGTGACGTGAGAAGGAGCACCGTACCGGTGTTCCGGAGGCGTCTCGTGGTCGTTTCCGTACCATACGGTGGGCGGGAGACCCTCCCGTCCGGATTTCCGGTACCGAGAAAGTGGAACGAGTGACGAGCCCGACAAGGTCGACATCCTCGCGCGCCGCCGCGGCCGCAGCGAAGAAGCGCAGGGGACGCATCGTTCGCTACGCCGTACTCGTCGCGTTCGTTCTCGCCGTGCTCGTCCCGCTCGGGATCTTCGCCACCGCCTACTACTCGGCGGAGGTGCCGACCCCGGCGGACATGAAGACGAACCAGCTCGCGCGGGTCTACGCATCCGACGACGCCACCGAGATCACCCGGGTGGTCCCGCCGGAGGGCAACCGTGTCGAGGTCGGGATCGCGCAGATCCCCGAGCACGTCCGCAACGCCGTGCTGTCGGCGGAGGACCGCAACTTCTACAGCAACCCGGGCTTCTCGATCACCGGTTTCGCACGCGCAGCCCGCGACAACGTCATGGGCAAGGACACCGCCGGCGGCGGTTCCACGATCACGCAGCAGTACGTCAAGAACGTGCTCGTCGGCTCCGATCGCACGCTCGAACGCAAGATGCGCGAACTCGTCATCTCCACCAAGATGGCGCGGCAGTGGTCGAAGGACGAGATCCTCGAGGCGTACCTCAACACCATCTACTTCGGTCGCGGCGCCTACGGCATCGGCGCGGCGTCCCAGGCGTACTTCGGCAAGCCCGTCGAGGAACTGTCGGTCTCCGAGGGCGCCGTCCTGGCCGGGGTGATCCAGACACCGTCGTCGCTCGACCCCGAGTACAACCTGCCTGCCATCGAGGAGCGCTGGAACTACGTGCTCGACGGCATGGTCGAGATGAAGGTCCTCGACCCGGCCGAGCGGCCGGACCAGGTGTTCCCCCCCACGGTGCCGTCGGACACCCTCGTGCTGGCCACCGAGGCGACCGGACCGGAAGGTCACATCCGTACCCAGGTGCTGCGTGAGCTGTCCGCGGCGGGGATCAGCGAACAGGCCCTCAACACCGAAGGTCTGCGCATCACTACCACCATCGACCTGAAGGCCCAGCAGGCGGCGATCGACGCCGCTCGGTCCACGCTGTCCGGCGAACCCGGGGAACTGCGCACCGCCGTGGTCTCGATCGATCCCCGCTCCGGTGCCGTGCGCGCCTACTACGGCGGTGAGGACGGTGCCGGTTTCGACTTCGCACAGGCCCCCGTCCAGACGGGTTCGGCATTCAAGGTGTTCGGCCTGCTCGCCGCGCTCGACGACGGGATCGGCCTCAACGCGCGTTTCGACAGCTCCCCGCTCACGGTGGGCAATATCCGCATCGGCAACGTCGAGGGTGAGTCGTGCGGACGTTGCACGATCGCCGAGGCGCTCAAGCGGTCGCTGAACACGAGCTTCTACCGGCTCATGATGTCCATGTCGAACGGCCCGCAGAAGATCGCCGACGCCGCGCATGCGGCGGGGATCCCGCTGACGATCCCCGGGGTCGAGGGGCAGACGCTGAGCGAGAACGGCGGTCCGCCGGAGGGCGGCATCGTCCTCGGCCAGTACCAGGCACGGGTCATCGACATGGCTTCCGCCTACGCGACGATCGCCGCGTCCGGTGTCTTCCACGAGCCGTACTTCGTGCAGAAGGTCGTCACGGCCGACGGTGTCGTGCTCCTCGATCGTCCGCCGTCACCCGGCGAGCAGCGCTTCGACGCCGCGGTCGCCGACAACGCAACCCAGGCCATGATGCCGATCGCCGCATACTCGCGCGGGCACGCGCTCGCCGGTGGCCGGCCGTCGGCGTCGAAGACCGGCACCACGCAGCTCGGCGACACCGGGTTGAACAAGGACGCCTGGATGGTCGGGTACACGCCGTCGCTGTCGACGGCCGTGTGGATGGGCACCCCCGACGCCGGGGCGATCACCAACAGCTGGGGCGGGTCGATCTACGGTTCCGGACTGCCGTCGGACATCTGGAAGGGAACGATGGACGGCGCCCTCGAAGGCACGCCAGTCGAGAGCTTCCCGTGGCCGGCGCCGATCGGTGGTCAGGCGGGTGTCCCGAAGGACGCCGGCATCGAGACCACCACCGCTCCCCCGGCGCCGACCTTCCAGCTGCCCGACCTGTCGAACCTGCCGCCGATCACGATTCCCGCGCCGCCGGTCGATCTGCCCGTCCCGGTGCCTTCGCAGATCGAGGTGTTCCCCGGCGTGACGATCCAGATCCCCGGCTTGTAGATCCGCACTCCGCCCATCGAGGGGAGGTGGTTCGGGTCTACGGCCCGGCCAGCACCGCCGGCAGCAGCGCGGCCGAACAGTCGACGACCTCGTCGACGCTCGGTGTGCCTTCGCGGAACCGGTCGATGGCCAGCGACTCCACGAACGCCCACCACGCCCGCAGCCGCATGCGGGTGACGGGGGTGTCATCGCAGCCCAGCGCCGCGACGACCCGCTCGACCATGGTGTCGCGCATCGAGTCGTGGATGTCGCGGATCTGAGGGTCGGAGCCGACGCCGCTGTGGAAGAACGTCTGGTAGTTGTCGCCGTGGCGGTCGATGAACGACACGAACGGGTGCAGCACCGCCCGGAGGGGATCCTGCTCGTCCGGATCGGGATCCGCCGCGCGGAGCAACCGGCGTGATGCGGCGCCGACGACGGCGACGTAGAAGTCCTGCTTCGTGGGGAAGTAGCGGAACAGCAGGCCGCGGGAGATGCCGGCGATCTCGGCGACGCGGTCGATCGACAGGGCGTGGATCGGGCGCGTCGACAGCTCCTGCAGCCCGATCGCCACGAGTTGCCGGCGACGTTCCTCGGGTGGCAGGCGACGCCGTCCTTTGGACGCCTCTTGTCGCGGGGTGCTCACACCGATAGCCTAACTGAGCATCGCTCAGTTACGACCGCCCGACCGGGCAGATTCCCGGTCGAACTCGACGGAAGGCACCCGATGGATTTCGCACAGTCCGAGCGCAGTCGCGACTATCTCGAACGCCTCCGAGCGTTCATCGTCGCCGAGGTCACGCCCGTCGAACAGCGACTGCGGGCCGAGCGACGCACCCCGGGCGAGGGACGACGCGACATCGACGCCGCCGAGAGGTGGGCCGTCTCCCCCGAATTCCGCGAGCTGCAGCGCAAGGCCCGCGCCGAGGGCCTGTGGAACCTCTTCCTGCCCGACGCCGAACTCGGTGCCGGACTGTCGAACATCGAATACGCCCCGCTCGCCGAGGAGATGGGCCGCTCGCAGTTCGCCTCCGCGGTGTTCAACTGCGACGCCCCCGACACCGGCAACATGGAGGTCCTCTACCACTACGGCAGCGAGGCGCAGAAGGAACAGTGGCTGCGCCCGCTCCTCGACGGTGAGATCCGTTCGGCCTTCTGCATGACCGAACCCGAGGTCGCGTCGTCGGACGCGACGAACATGGCCGCGACCGCCGTGGTCGAGGGCGACGAGATCGTGCTCAACGGCCGTAAGTGGTGGAGCACCGGCGTCGGCCATCCCGACTGCAAGGTGCTCATCTTCATGGGCCTGACCGATCCGGAAGCCCACAAGTACCAGCGACATTCGATGGTCCTCGTGCCCTTCGACACCCCCGGCGTGAAGGTCGAACGCATGCTCCCGACGATGGGCTTCTTCGACGAGCCCGGCGGCCACGGCGAGGTGTCGTTCACCGACGTGCGACTGCCGCTCGATGCCGTCATCGCCGGTCCCGGACGAGGATTCGAGATCGCCCAGGGCCGGCTCGGTCCCGGCCGCATCCACCACTGCATGCGCCTCGTCGGGCTGGCCGAGCACACCCTCGAACTCGCGTGTCGCCGCGGCCTCGAGCGCACCGCATTCGGCAAGCCGATCATCAACCTCGGTGGCAACCGCGAACGCATCGCCGACGCCCGTATCGCGATCAACCAACTGCGGCTGCTCGTCCTGCACGCGGCCTGGCTGCTCGACACGCAGGGACTCGCCGGAGCGCGCTCGGCGGTCTCGGAGATCAAGGTCGTCGCACCGCGCGTCACCCAGCAGATCGTCGACTTCGCCATCCAGATCCACGGTGGTGGCGGCCTTTCCGACGACTTCCCCCTCGCCGGTGCGTGGACGGCGGCGCGAGCACTGCGTCTCGCCGACGGACCCGACGAGGTGCACCAGGGGCTCGTCGCCCGGTTCGAACTCGGCAAGTACGCGTGAGAGGGAGATTTCGACGATGACCACACTTCCCGACAACGCCCGCACCGTTCGCGAGGAGGACGCCTTCGACGTCGACGCGGTCGCGGCCTGGCTCGCCGAGCACGCCGGCATCACCGGAGTGCCGGAGGTCCGCCAGTTCTCCGGCGGCGCATCCAACCTGACCTACCTGCTGCGCTATCCGGATCGCGATCTCGTGCTGCGCCGGCCGCCGGCCGGGGCGAAGCCGTCGTCCGGTCACGACATGGCACGCGAGTACCGCATCCAGTCGATGCTCGCACCGGTCTACCCCTACGTGCCCACCATGATCGGCCTGTGCACCGATCACAGCGTGCTCGGCAGCGACTTCTACGTCATGGACCGCGTTCCCGGCACCATCCTGCGGACGAATCCGCCCACGCAACTCGACCTCTCCGAAGCGGATACCCGCACTCTGTGCCTGCGCATCGTCGATCTGCTCGTCGAACTGCACGGCATCGATCCGGAGTCCGCAGGACTGTCCGAACTGGGTCGCGGATCCGGTTACGTCGCACGGCAGGTCGCGGGCTGGACGTCGCGCTACGCCAAGGCCCGCACCGACAACGTCCCCGACTTCGCCCGTGTCACCGAGTGGTTGGCGGCTCGGCAGCCGCAGGACGTCGCGCAGACCGTGATCCACGGCGACTTCCGGCTCGACAACATCGTCCTCGACGAGAACGATCCGCTGAATCCGGTCGCGGTCCTCGACTGGGAGCTGGCCACCATCGGCGACCCCCTGATGGACCTCGGCTCGTCGCTCGCCTACTGGGTCCAGGCGGACGACGACGACATGCTGCTGCTGACGAAGCGACAGCCGTCCGATCTCCCCGGCATGCTCACTCGTCAGGAGATCGTCGAATACTATTCCGAGCGAACCGGACTGCCGGTGGACGGTTGGGGATTCTACGAGGTGTTCGGACTGTTCCGCCTCGCCGTGATCGCCCAGCAGATCTACTACCGCTATCACCACGGCCACACCTCCAATCCTGCCTTCAAGGACTTCTGGATCGTGGTCGGCTATCTCGAATCCCGTTGCAGTGCATTGATCGATCGATACGAGAAGGAGAGCCGATGAGCCGCCCGCAGCGACGGAACATCCTCATCACCGGTGCGAGTTCCGGCCTCGGTGCCGGAATGGCGCGTGAATTCGCCGCGCGAGGAAGGAATCTCGCGCTCGCCGCTCGGCGCGTCGAACGGCTCGAGGAGCTGCGGGACGAACTGCTCGCCGCGTACCCGGGCATCACCGTGAGCGTGCGCGCTCTCGATGTGAACAAGCACGACGACGTGTTCACCGTCTTCCGCGAGTTCGACGAGGAGCTCGGTGGTCTCGACCGGGTGATCGTCAACGCCGGCCTCGGCAAGGGACAACCGCTCGGTACCGGCTACTTCCGCGCGAACGCCCAGACGGCGAACACCAACTTCCTCGGTGCACTGGCGCAGAGCGAAGCGGCCCTCGAGCTCATGCGGCCCCGTGGGCGCGGGCACGTCGTCCTCATCTCGTCCATGAGCGCGGTGCGGGGCATGCCGCGCAACCTGACGACCTACGCCGCGTCGAAGGCCGCCGTCGCCTCGCTCGGTGAGGGGATGCGGGCCGACCTCGCCGACACCGACATCTCGGTGAGCACGATCTTCCCGGGATACATCCGGTCGGAGATCAACGAGAAGGTGAAGAAGGTCCCGTTCATCGTCGACACCGAAACAGGTTGTCGCGCACTGGCGGCTGCGATCGAGAAGGAACCGGCCAAGGCGTACGTGCCGGGCTGGCCGTGGATTCCGCTCGGCTACGCGATGAAGGTGCTGCCGCTGTCGGTGATCCGGAAGATGGCGTAGGCGGGTCCGGAACCCACAGCGGCAACGGCGAAGGCCGCATCCCACGTGAGGGATGCGGCCTTCGCCGGAAATACTGCCGGAGAACGACTTACGCGTCGGCTCCGATGATGAACGCCTCGAGCTGGGCACGAGCGGAATCGTCGGCCATCTGGACCGGCGGGGGCTTCATCAGGGATGCCGAAGCCGGGAGGATCGGGCCGCCGATGCCGCGGTCCTTGGCGATCTTCGCCGCGCGGATGGCGTCGATGATGATGCCGGCCGAGTTCGGGGAGTCCCAGACCTCGAGCTTGTACTCGAGGTTCAGCGGGGCGTCACCAAAGGCGCGACCCTCCAGGCGGACGTATGCCCACTTGCGGTCGTCGAGCCACTGCACGTAGTCGGAGGGGCCGATGTGCACGTCGCGGTCGTGGACCTTGCCGGCGAGGGGGCCGTTGAGGTTCGACGTGACGGCCTGGGTCTTGGAGACCTTCTTCGACTCCAGACGCTCGCGCTCGAGCATGTTCTTGAAGTCCATGTTGCCGCCGACGTTGAGCTGGTACGTGCGGTCGAGCACGACACCGCGGTCCTCGAACAGCTTTGCCATCACGCGGTGGGTGATGGTGGCGCCGACCTGCGATTTGATGTCGTCGCCGACGATCGGGACACCGGCGTCGGTGAACTTCTGCGCCCACTCGGGGTCGGAGGCGATGAACACGGGGAGAGCGTTGACGAAGGCGACGCCCGCGTCGATGGCGCACTGCGCGTAGAACTTGTCGGCCTCTTCGGAACCCACGGGGAGGTAGGAGACGAGAACGTCGACCTGGGCGTCCTTGAGCGCCTGAACCACGTCGACGGGCTCGGTGTCGGACAGCTCGATGGTCTCGGCGTAGTACTTGCCGATGCCGTCGAGCGTGTGGCCGCGCTGCACGGGCACGCCGAGCGGCGGCACATCGGCGATCTTGATGGTGTTGTTCTCGCTCGCGAGGATCGCCTCGGACAGGTCGAAGCCGACCTTCTTGGCATCCACGTCGAACGCGGCGACGAACTGGACGTCGCGCACGTGGTAGGGACCGAATTCGACGTGCATCAGGCCGGGGACGGTGGTCTCGGCGTCCGCATCCTTGTAGTACTCGACGCCCTGGACCAGGGAAGAGGCACAGTTCCCCACGCCCACAATGGCCACGCGCACCGCGGTGCTGTTCTCACCCATGGTCGGGTTCTCCTTCTTTGTTGCGTGCTGCTGACGACTGCTCGGCGGCGATGAGTTCGTTGAGCCAGCGCACTTCGCGCTCGCTGGACTCGAGGCCGAGCTGATGGAGCTGACGGGTGTAACGATCGAGTGTGCCGCTGGCCCGTCCGATCGCATCGCGGAGCGCTTCTCTGCGCTCCTCGACCTGGCGGCGCCTGCCTTCGAGAATTCGCATCCGCGCTTCGGCGGGAGTGCGACCGAAGAAGGCGAGGTGCACGCCGAATCCGTCATCGGTGTAGTTCTGCGGTCCCGTGTCGGCGACCAACTCGGTGAAGCGTTCTCGACCCTTCGGGGTGAGCTGATAGACGCGGCGGGCACGTCGTTTCACGGGACCGGGAATTCCCGGATCCTCTTCGATGAGGCCGTCCGCCTGCATTCTCCGCAGAGTCGGATAGAGCGACCCGTAGGAGAAGGCGCGGAAGGCTCCGAGGAGCCCGGTCAGACGCTTGCGCAGCTCGTAGCCGTGCATGGGCGATTCGAGGAGGAGCCCGAGTATCGCCAGTTCCAGCACGGGTCACCTCCTGTTTCCGTTCGAACCAACCGATTGATACGACACGGAACTATATCGCGCCGATATATACGACGATACGCCCCCTACGGTTCGTGTCACGTCCGGTTGCGGGCGGGCACCCTTCTCCGGACCCGATCGGACATGCGTCGGTGCCACCTCGACCACCCGTCTTCGATGTCCGGTGGGCCACTCCCCGCCCCTCGCCGCATCGCCCGCACGTACTCTGGAAGCCGTGCGAATTCAGCGGCAGGTGGTGGACTACGCGTTGCAGCGGCGCTCGCTGCTCGCAGAGGTCTACTCGGGGCGACGCGGAGTCAGCGAGGTCTGCGACGCGAGCCCCTATCTGCTGCGGGCGGCGAAATTTCACGGCCGGGGCAGCGATGTGATGTGCCCCATCTGCCGTAAGGAGCAGTTGACTCTTGTCTCGTGGGTCTTCGGCGACAAACTCGGTCCGGTGTCCGGGTCGGCGCGCACCCCCGAAGAGTTGGTGCGTCTGGCCGCCAGCCAGGAGGAATTCTCGGTTCACGTGGTCGAGGTGTGCCGCACCTGCAGCTGGAATCACCTGGTGCAGTCGTACGTCCTGGGATCGCAACCAGCACCCAAGAGCCCGCGTCGCCGGTCGACGGGATCGAGCCGTCGTACCGCCAGCGAGTGAAGGGGTACCGGCAACGTGCCCGTACGCTTTCTCGTGGAGTTCGCTCCTGGGTCCGACCCGCACGACCTGATCGTCGCGTCGTCCGCTGCGCACATCGTCGATCGACTGCCGTCCGTCGGCATCGCCGATCGGCTCTTCGTGGAGCAGTGTCGAGGCCGCGGCGTGATGCGTCGCGAGAACAGTTGGAGATGAGTACGTGAGTTCCCCCGACAACGAACCCGAGGACAACAAGGCCGTCCCGCCCCAGCGCAGCGGTCCCGCCGGACCGCAACCCGGGCAGCAACGTCCCGGTCCTCCTGCCGGTGCCGGTCAGGGACAGCCGGGTCCGGGACAGCCCGCTCCGGGACAGCAGCGCCCTGCCCAGGGCCCGGTGCAGGGTCGTCCGTTGCCGCCGCAACCGCGCCCGCAGGGTCAGCCGGGAGCACAGGGCCAGCCGGGTCGACCGGGCGGACAGCCCGGTGGTCCCGCAGGTCAGCAACCGCCGCGCCCCGGCAGCCGGCCGCCGTACCCGCCCCAGGCTCCCGGTCAGGGACAGCGTCCTCAAGCCCCCGTCCAGGGACAGCGCCCTCAGTCCCCCGGCCAGGGACAGCGTCCTCCGGCTCCCGGTCAGGGGCAGGGACCGGGCCCCCAGCAGGGCCGACCGGGACAGCCGTACCCACCGCGCGGACCGGTGCCCGCCCCGGGCGCCAACCAGCCGCGTAACCCCAACCAGTCGATGCCGCCGCGTCCCGGCACGTTGCCGCCCGGCGCGGTGCCTCCCGTCCAGCGCACGCCGCAGGCCGATCCGACCGTCGCCATGCGTCCCGGAGCGGACGCGGCAGGTGCGCAGCGTCCCGGAGCGGACGCGGCAGGGGTACAGCGTCCCGGAGCGGACGCGGCAGGGGTACAGCGTCCCGGAGCGGATGCCCCGACGCAGCGGGTCTCCGCGGCGAGCGCTGCAGTCGGTGCGAGTGCTGCAAAGAGTGCGAGTGCTGCGGACGATGCACCCACGACGCGCGTTGCCGGTGGCCCGCCCGCAGGCGGACCTCCCACGGTTCCGCCCGGTGGCGGTTCGGGTGGCGGCGCCGGGGGTGGAAAGGGCGACGGCAAGAGCAACCGCTGGCGCACGATCCGCCGGATCGGTTACGGCGTGGTCGCCGCCGGCATCCTCGTCCCGATCCTCATGTTCATGCTGGCGTACATCGTCCAGGACGTGCCGCGCCCCGGTGAGCTGCAGACGAACCAGGCCGCGACCATCTTCAACTCCGACGGCCAGGGTGTCATCACGAAGGTGATCCCACCGGAGGGCAACCGCACCGAGGTCGAACTCGACGCGATCCCCGTGCACGTCCGCAACGCCGTGCTCGCCGCCGAGGACCGCGATTTCTACAGCAATCCCGGCTTCTCGGTCACCGGCTTCGCGCGTGCCGCCCGCGACAACGTGCTCGGCCGCGACAGCGCCGGTGGTGGTTCGACCATCACCCAGCAGTACGTGAAGGTCGCCGTCGTCGGTTCCGAGCGGACGTTGACGCGAAAGCTCAAGGAGCTGGTGCTGTCGACGAAGATGGCGAACCAGTGGGCCAAGGACGACATCCTCGCGGCCTACCTCAACACCATCTACTTCGGTCGCGGTGCCTACGGCATCGCAGCGGCGTCGAACGCGTACTTCGGCAAGCCCGTCGGTGAGCTCACCGTCGAGGAGGGCGCCGTGCTCGCGTCGTCGATCCAGTTGCCGTCGCTGCTCGATCCCGAGCAGAACCCCGAGGGTGCGGAGGCGCGCTGGAACTACGTGCTCGACGGCATGGTCGCCGCCGGCACGCTCGATGCCGCCGAACGGTCGGGTATGAAGTACCCGGCCTACGTGCCGATCGCTGAGCTCGACAACGGCGACCAGTCGTCCGGCCCCGAAGGTCTGATCAAGAACCAGGTGCTCGCCGAGTTGGCCCGCGAGGGCATCGACGAGAACCTCCTCAATACGGCCGGTCTCCAGATCACCACGACGATCGACCCCCAGGCCCAGCAGTCGGCGGTCGAGGCGGCGCAGAGCAATCTCGAGGGCGAACCCGAGGAGTTGCGTACCGCGGTGGTGTCGGTCGATCCCCGGTCCGGGGCGATCCGCGCCTACTACGGCGGGGAGAGCGGGGTCGGTTACGACTTCGCCCAGTCCGGTCTGCAGACGGGTTCGTCGTTCAAGGTGTTCGGCCTGGCCGCCAACCTCGACCAGGGCGTGCCGTTGTCGCAGACCTACGACAGCGGTCCGCTGACGGTCAACGGCATCAAGATCGGCAACGTCGAGGGCGAGTCGTGCGGGCAGTGCACCATCGCCGAAGCGCTCAAGCGGTCGCTGAACACGAGCTTCTACCGGATGATGCTCGAGATGGACAACGGCCCGCAGGCCATCGCCGACATGGCTCACAAGCTGGGTGTCGCGAAGGAACTGCCGGGCATCGGTGAGACGCTCACCGAGCCGGAGGGCGTCGGCCCCAACTACGGCATCGTGCTGGGGCAGTACCAGTCGCGCGTGCTCGACATGGCCTCGGCGTACGCCACCCTCGCGGCGTCCGGCCGTCATCACGAGCCGTACTTCGTGCAGAAGGTCGTGACGTCCGACGGCGAGGTGCTCCTCGACCGTGGCACCCCTGCCGGTGAGCAGGTCGTCGACGCGGCGGTGGCCGACAACACCACTTCCGCGATGACCCCGATCGCCGCGTACTCGAACGGCCACGCCCTGGCCGGCGGCCGTCCGTCCGCGTCGAAGACCGGTACCGCTCAGCTCGGCGACACCGGCTCCAACAAGGACGCGTGGATGGTCGGTTACACCCCGTCGCTGTCGACCGCGGTGTGGGTCGGCACCGAGGAGGGCCTGCCCCTCGAGAACAGCTGGGGCGGCATGATCTACGGCTCGGGGATCCCGTCGGACATCTGGAAGGACACGATGGACGGCGCTCTCGAAGGCACCGAGGTCGAGTCGTTCCCGAAGCCGGAACCGATCGCCGGTGTCTCCGGCGTGCCGGCGTGGACCGCGTCGACGACAGCTCCGGCCACCCGTGAGCAGACCACCACCTCGCGTGTCGTGCCGAGTCTTCCCGAGGTTCCGGAGATCACCACGCAGAACGTGGAGATCTTCCCCGGCGTCACCATCCCCGTTCCGGGTGTCGCCCCGCAGACGACCACCCAGAACGCGCCCTCCCGTCCCGGTAACGGCGGTCAGGAGGAGGAGAGCGAGGATACCGGCGGCGGAACCGGCGGTGGTACCGGCGACGACTCCGACGAGGGTGGATCGCCTCCGCAGAACCGCATCCCGGGACTCGAGAGCCCCGCGATCCCGGGCGCGCAGGGAGGCGGATTCCAGGGCGCGCAGGGCGGTAGCCCCCAGGGCGCGTTCGAATACGCTCCGGCCGGGTAGCCTCGCCGCGTGAGCGACGACCGGGGATCCGACGCCCGGCCGGTGGTGTCCGCTGCACCACCGGCCGAGGATCGTCGTTCCCTGGACTGGCGCGACCCCCCCGGGCGTACCGACCCGACGGTGTCGCGCCTGACCGCCGTCATCGGCGGTCCGGTGGGCCGGCACGCCGTGCTCGGGCGCACCCGCTTCTTCACTCCCCTGCGGGCGATGTTGCTGCTCGCGGTCGTCTTCCTCGCCTTCGGCTGGTTCACGAAGGCGGCCTGCGTCCAGCAGGGACCCGTCGGTCCCGACGGCGCGCTCGGCCTGGACTGGAGCGGCAACCGGCAGTACGTGGCGATGTGTTATTCCGACATCGTTCCGCTCTACGGTGCCGAACGGCTCGCCGAGGGCGCCTTCCCGTACCGGACGTCGTGGGAGGAACCCGGCCCGGACGGGCAGATGCAGACCCGGTACATGGAGTATCCGGTGCTCGCGGGGCTCTACCAGTACGGCTCGATGCGCATCGCGAAGGCGTGGGACGCCACACCGTGGCTCCCCGATGCACTGCAGGTCGCGATCTACTTCGCCGTCGTCGCGGTCGGTCTCGCGCTCGCCTGGCTCGTCACGGTGTGGGCCACCGCGATGTCGGCGGGCCGCAGGATCTGGGACGCCGCGCTCGTCGCGGCGTCACCACTGGTCGTGGTGCACGCCTTCACGAACTTCGATGCCCTGGCCACGGCCTTCGCCGCGGGTGGTCTGCTGGCGTGGGCCCGCCGTCGACCGGTTCTCGCCGGCGTCCTGCTCGGCCTCGGTGCGGCGACGAAGTTGTATCCCTTGCTGTTGCTCGGTCCGCTGCTGGTGCTGTGCCTGCGGACCGGCCACCTGCGGTCGTTTGCCCGCACCGCGGGAGCGGCCGCCGCGGCGTGGCTAGTGGTGAACCTGCCGATCATGGTGCTGTACCCGAGCGGGTGGGCGGAGTTCTTCCGACTCAACTCCGATCGCGGAGCGGATCCGGATTCGATCTACAACGTGCTGCACTCGTTCGTGGGCTGGCCGGCCTGGTCGGCCTCGACCTTCAATGGGGTCTCGCTCGTGTTGTTCGCCGCGGCCTGCGCCGCGATCGGGTGGATCGGGCTCACCGCGCCGCGCCGTCCCCGCCTCGCGCAGCTGTGTTTCCTTCTCGTCGCGGCCTTCCTGCTCACGAACAAGGTGTGGAGTCCGCAGTATTCGCTGTGGCTCGTGCCGCTCGCCGTGCTGGCCGTACCCCACCGGCGCGCACTGGTCGCCTGGATGACGATCGATGCGCTGGTGTGGGTTCCGCGCATGTACTACTACCTCGGTCCCGATCGGAAGGGGCTGCCGGAGCAGTGGTTCACCGCCACGGTCTTCCTGCGCGACGTCGCCGTCGTGGCACTGTGCGCGGTTGTGCTGTGGCAGATCCGGCGTCCGGTGCGGGATCCCGTGCGGTACGGCTTCGTCGACGATACCGTCGGTGGTGTGCTCGACCAGGCTCCCGACCGTCCGCCACGATGGCTGCCCGCCAGGTTGCGACCTGCTCACCATCGGGTCACAAGAGAAGAATCATCCGAACGAGGGATGTCGGAGACTTCGTCGGTCCCCTAGGCTCGGGAACGAGCACGAGGGGGGACAATGGCGAGCGGCGGACGGGGATTCGGAGCGGGGACGGATGTCACCGCCTCACAGTTCACGACGTGTGAGTTGGCGTGGACGGTCGCGAGCGGCGACGCCACCGCGATCCCACGACTTCTGCGCGACCTGCATCCGCTCGTGATCGCCTACTTCCGGGCCCGTGCGAAAGCCGCCGGAGGTACCTTCGCCGACGCCGATCGTCTCGCCCTGGCCGCCTGCCGTGCGATTCTCGCCGAGCTCACCGCGCCGTCCGGAGCCGACCGGCCTTTCCTGCGGTTGGCCTACACGCTGGTCGCCGACGCGGCCGATGCCGAGTTCGCGAGCCCGCGGGCCTTCCCTCTGACCCGACTCCAGCAGGAGATCCTCATCCTGCGCACCATCGTGGGTCTCGACTCGTGGCAGACCGCGGTGGCGCTCGCCGTGGCGCCGGGACGGGTCGGTGTCGAGCAGCACGCGGCGCTGAGTTCCCTGCGCGCGGCCTGAACCGGGTGGACAGAGTCCGCATCCACGGGTGCGAGATGAACAGCCGCCTCGCCGCTTCGGTCTTCGAGTCCGCTGCCAGTCAGGTGAGCAGAACTTCCTTTTCGCGGGCGGGGTAAGTCCCGGGGAGTGGTGGGAATCTGGTGAGGACATCCGGACAGGTCCACGGCGTGTCGATCCCTCACCGGGGGGGGGGTGGGCCATCGCGTAGTGATCAACGAGTTACCTACCACAGTGACTCACAGAAAGCAGCTATGCGATGACCCACGATCATCCTGCCCTGCCCTGCTCGCTCAGCTCGACGCACTCACCGGCGCCGACAGCGCCAGCGTGTTCGCCGCACTGATCCGCACCGGCCTGCAGGCCTGCAGGCGCTGATCGAAGCCGAGGCCACCGACAAACTCGGTGCCGGCCGGTATGAGCGCACCGCCACCCGCACCACGCAGGCGTTGAGTTTGGCCAGGGTTCGTTTTGCCGAGATTCGCAGTACGAACTACCAGCCAGAGATAGGCGGCCGCACCGACGCGCACCACAGGCATCGGATCGGACCAGCTGCCGAACCACATTCGTCGGGCGTACCCGCACCTGCACGCGGGTACTCGCCCGGCCATGGCCACCGATCGCACCCACACAGATCCGTCGCTGCGACTGTCCGTCGGCCGGGAGCAGGTCGTGATCGACAACCGGTACGAGACAGCCTCGATCGTCAACGACGTCCTGATCGCGGTGTTCTTCACCGTCGGCAGCGTGTTGTTCTTCTTCGACTCCACCCAGACCGCCGGCACCTGGCTGTTCTTGCTCGGCTCGCTCGATTTTCTCGCCCGGCCTGTGATCCGCCTGAGCCGGCGCACTCATCTGCGACGGCTGGGACATCACTCCGGCGCCACCGGCGGTGACTACGACTACTGACCGTCCCGATCTGGGTCCGCGATCCGCGCACGAGCCCGCTCGTTGAGCCGTGCAGGATTGCCAGAGGTCGATCCGGGAATGCGACGGTCATGCACATCGATGTCGTTCTCGCCGTGGTCGGCGCGCTCGGCGTGGTCGTGGCAGCGATTTCCTCGACGATGCGACGCCTGCCGTTGTCCGAACCCCTACTCGGTCTGCTTGCCGGGGTACTGCTCGGTCCCCAACTGCTCGATGCGTTGCCGATTGCACCGGTGACGGTCGAGCACGGTCTGTTCCATGAACTCGCCCGGATCCTGCTGGCCGTGTCCGTCATGGCGGTTGCGTTGCGTTATCCCATCGCCGCGGTGCGTCGCCACCGCCGCGCACTGGCCGTGTTGCTGTTGATCGTCATGCCCGCGATGGCGGCGATCTCGGCCGGACTCGGATGGGCGATGGCCGGTTTACCGTTGGCCGCGGCGCTGCTGTTCGGCACCGCGATCTGTCCCACCGATCCGGTGCTGGCCTCGAGTGTGGTCACCGGCGATCTTGCAGAACGTGACCTTCCCGCCCGGGACCGACAGCTGCTCTCGCTCGAATCCGCCGCGAACGACGGCCTGGCGCTGCCACTGGTGGTCGCCGCGATCGCGGTCGCCGGCCCACTCAGCGCCGGTGCGGCGGTCACCGAATCACTGTGGCAGGGCCTCGGCGCCCTGGTCGCCGGCGCACTCCTCGGCGCCGTCGGCGGTGCAGCACTGCGACTGGGTGACAAGCACGGCGCCACCGCACACGGCCCGGCCCTGTTATTCACCGTTGTGCTTGCCCTGGGCATCCTCGGCGTGGCCGGTCTGCTGCACGTCGACGGGGTGCTCGCCGTATTCGTCGGCGGCCTGGCCTTCAACGCCGTCGGCACCGGCGCCGAACGGACTTCCGAAGTCGAGATCGACGAGGCCGTCAACAGGTTCGCAGTCCTGCCGTTGTTCTTCCTGCTCGGCGCCGCCCTGCCGTGGCAACAGTGGGCCGAGCTGGGCTGGAAGGCACCCGCCCTGGTGGTCGCTGTCCTGCTTCTGCGGCGGATCCCGGTCGTACTGTTGTTGCGACGGCCACTGCACCTACCGCTGCGCGACGCGGTGTATCTCGGCTGGTTCGGGCCGGTGGGGGGATCCGCATTGTTCTATCTGACGATGGAAGCCGAACGCCTCGGCGTCGACGACGCCGTGCTCGGCGCCGGCACGCTCGTGCTGACCGCAAGCACGGTCGCGTTCGGTCTCACCGGCGCGGCGGGACGCAAACTCTACATCCGGGCCGGAGCAGGACGAGGCGATCGCGTGCAACCGACCCCTGATAGGGACCGGAGGTAGACGGCAATGACGCGGTTACTCAGTGCGCTCGGCGCAGGGGGAGCCCCCCGGCACTCATCGCAGGGGCGTTGCGGGACATCTATGCAACGTTGTGGCATCCCCACGGGCTGGGCACGCTGAGCCGCTGGGTGTGCCGAATCATCTGGTCGATCGCCGGGAGGATCTGCCGGCACGGCCTGCATCACCAAACCCCTCGACTTCGATCAGTTCGCCGACGTGATCCGCAAGATCGACAACTCTTTCTTGCATGTGGTGCGGCTACCCGGCCACCCTCCCACACCCAGCACGCTCTGAGTCCGAGCGGCCGGCGCAGAGTTGAGATCACCGCAACGCTCGCCTTCCGGCTCGTCGAACGTGGCGGCGGACGGGACGAGGCGAACCAGGCCGCTGCCTGGGCTGAGGTCACCGCGATCGCCGCTACGCGCACACCCTTTCTGCCCGCGGCCTCGAGGAGCGTGACCGGTAGCCCTGTCGTGAGAGGGACGGATCATTCCGGGCGCGAATTGACCCGGACCGCACCGAGTGATTGCAATCGCATAACCATCAACCCACATCCTCCCTCCTGCCTTGGCACGCCTCCACCGCGTTACTAGGGTGGACCGTAGAAACGAAAGCGCAAGATCCACCGCCGATTTCACGATGCACCATAGATCGCAACAGTTGCTTCGCCGCAACGAACAGCGTATCGGAGGGCGCACCCGCCGGGTAACGCCGATCGGATCGAGCACCCAGTCCCGCACACAGCACACCTCGGGTTGGGACGGCGGACCGAGCACCGTGCGCGATGCCGCCGCTTTCGTGGACAGGAGCACACGATGCGAACCAGAAGCCGTCTATCCGGCCTGCTCAGCCTCCTGATACTGATCTGGTTGATCATCGGCGCCGTCGCCGCAGGACAACGCGGATACTACGGTGACGCCTCGACCAACTGCGCCAGCGTCGGCACCATCGCCGTAACCATCGTGGCCGGACCCCTGAACTACATGGGAATCAACCCGACCGTGGACTGCGAGTATCCGCAACCCACCAGCTGAGCAGGATCATGAACTCGTACTTCTTTCTCCCCCGGACCGTGGCCACCGAATGGATCAAGCTGCACCTGGACCGCATGTACGCGCCGACCTCAGCAGACCGGCCCGAGCGCGACACCACGGTCGGCGACACACGGCCGAACACCTCCACCGAACCGCACTGAACTGGCCTCGGACAGCGCGTGGCGCCCATGTCGAGCACCCCTCGAGATCTCGACCCCTCACACTGCCTCGCAGCAGTGATGTCACATCGCCCCGTGCGGCCCATGTAAAGCATGCTGAGGAACATCGATGAATCCCTACTATCCCCTCGCTGTCGCCATCTACCTCCTCGTGGCCGTGTGGCAGGGCACCCTCGGCACATTCTGACCACCCACGGGATCGCCCTGGTGCCTGCTTCGGACCGATGAAGAGAGAAACCGATCATGCGTACCCACAACTCACACCCCGCCCGGCGTTCCGGTGACGCCGACCCCACCCCCACCGGGTCCGCAGACCACACCGCACCCGCAGCTGGAGCGGTCGAACCGACCCGCACCGGCCGGATGCTGGTGGCACTGACAGTAGGAGCTGTGGTCACCATCGCGCTGCTGGTGTTCATCCTGCAGAACACCGAACGCACCGCCATTGCCTTCTTCGGCTGGAATTTCACCCTCCCGCTGGGCGTGGCGCTACTGTTCGCAGCTCTGGCGGGACTGCTGATCGCCGCGGTGATCGGCGGCGCCCGGATCTGGCAGCTGCGCCACGCCTACCGCAAAGCGCAGTGATCCGGCGAACGTCCGAACCGACGCCCGGTCGATCACGACGAAAGGAGACCCTGTGGAACCCCCTGCACGACATCGCCTACCCACCCACCGCATCTCGGCCGCGCGTCGCCGCGCCTGGTCGCTCCTCGTTCTCGCGTTGACGGCGCCCCTGCTCGTCGCATGTGGGGCAGGGCAGATCACCCAAACCGATACCCAGCAGGCCGCCATCAACGGCACCAACGCCGAACTCGGCGACCTGCTGCTGCGCAATGTGTACTTCGAGGCCGAACCCACCGATCCAGCCGTCCCCCGATACGGACAGGTCACACTCTCCTTCACCGTCATCAACCAGTCCTCCACCCCCGACCGGCTCGTCTCGATCGACTCCCCCGCCGGAGAGTTGACACTCGATGCCTCCGATCAGGTACGCGAACTTCTGCCCGGCAGTTCCCTGGCCGCCGGAGAACCCATCGAACAACTCCGACCGACCGCGGCACCGGATCGGCCTCTGACAGTGCGCGGCCGATTCCCCGCCGAAGCGATCCGACCCGGCCTGACCCACCCGGTGACCTTCACCTTCGAACGAGCCGGCACGGTGACCTTCGAGGTGCCCTTCGACGCCTGGACCCCGAACGAACCGCTGCCCACCGAGCGGCCGCTTCCGCCCCAGCCGGCGAGCCCTTGATATCTCGACGTCTCTGCACGACAGGAATTCTCAACCATTCGCACACCGATGCGGCCCTGCCCTTCGCGGTGTACGCCCTCGATGACCCGGTCCGTGTGGTCATCGACGTCGCCCCCTGATTCAGGAACGCACCCAGGAATCCCGGCACAGCGACAACTGCCTCGACCCACCGGCACGACCCACCCCGGCATCGGCCGAGCGGAGTTCTCAGCCCGAGCACCGACCATCGGGTTCGTAGGCGAACATGAACATGCACATCCGGGCCACGCCCGTTGTCGCCGGGCGGCCCAGGAAGCCCGCACCCGGGCCGTAGTCGACGGGGACGCCGCGCCGAAGTCCGCACGGTTTGTGACAGTCACCGCGAAGGGCCGGCGGCTGGACACTGCCTCGCTCGAACGCGCCAGGATGCTCGTCGGCCTGAAAGGCTACGTCACCAACCTTCTTGTCTCCCTGATGGATCCGAGCGAGATCATCGGCAAGTATCACGAGTTGTGGCATGTCGAACAGTCGTTCCGGATGTCGAAGACGGATCTGCGGGCCCGGCCGATCTTCCACCGCACCCGCGATGCGATCGAGGCGCACCTGACGGTGGTGTTCGCGGCATTGGCGGTCTCCCGGGTGGTGCAGGAACGCAGCGGTCTCGCGATCGTCAAGGTCGTCAAACTGCTGCGTCCGCTGCGGTCGGCGACCATCGCGATCAACGGCACCCGACACATCTTCCCACCGCAGGTCGACGCCGACCTACAAGGACTGCTCGAACGGATTTCGGGGTCCTCACTCACGCACTAACGAAAGGAGCCAACTCGGGCGGCGGAGGACGGTCGAATGGTTTGCCGCTGTGGGACATCGCCGATACCGGTGCGGCGGTGGAACTGCCGTCTCTGAGCCCATCCGTCGAGGATCGGTTCAGCGGTGCCGCGGCACTGTCGAAGACCGGATCACTCGCTGCAGCAGGAACATCCGGCGGGTCCGTGCACCTGTGGATCTGGCGGACCCTGCAGCGCCGCAGTTCGCCGGGACAACCGAGGGCGTCGTCACGGTGTCGTCGGAGTGGTCGAGTTCGCTCCCGACCGACCCGTCGTGGCGGTAACGGCGACGGGGAACGCGAAAGTCGCGATCGTCGGCGCCTCCGATCTCGCTGCTCCGCGTGTCGTCGGCACCTTCGAAGCCGACAACTATCCGTACATGCTGTCGTGGCATCCCACTGCCGACATCGTGGCTGTAGCGAGTGCCGGCGGTCTCGTCGAACTGTGGGATCTTTCCGATCCCACCGACCCGACTCGGATCTCCGAGTCGTCCGGATTCGAGAGTCAGGCGCAGACGGTCGCGTTCGGTGGCGACGGAACGATCCTGGCCGCGGCGAGCACCGACCGCAGTGTGCGCCTGTGGGATGTCGCGGACCCTGCCGTCCCACGCGAACTGGCGCGGATCACCGGGCGGGCGGACGCGGTGTACTCGCTGCACTTCTCCCCCGGCGGGGATCGTCTCACGGCCGGCGTCGGCGACGGGTCGGCGTGGATCTGGGACGTCACCCGACCGGACTCCCACACCACCCACGCGGTGCTCACCGCCTGCGGAAGCCGGGTCTACGACGCCACCTTCGCGCACGACGGAGCGGTGCTCGTCGGAGGTGGTCCCGACCGTTCCGTACGGCTGTGGCAGCTCGATCCCGATCCCGTCGCGGCGACACTGTGTTCCACCGTCGGCACTCCGGTGACCGAGGACGAATGGGAACGGCACCTGCCGGGTGTTCCCTTCCGGCCGCCGTGCGGCGACACGGCGTGAATCGGAATGGCCGGAAGATGTTCCGACCGAGACAGATTCATCCGATTGCAGGATACGCACAGGCCTCGCGGTGTGGGAACGTCCTGGTGGGGGATTCAACGCATCGATCATCGGAGGAAGCATGTCTCGTATTCGCAGGTCGGGTCTGCGCGCGGTTCTGACGGCGGTCACGGTGGCGGCGGTCGCATTCGGTGCGCCCGTTGTCGCTTCGGCCGCTCCCACCGGCAGCGCCGACAGCAACGATCTGCCCGGCAGCGTGTCCGAACTGCCCGGCAGCGTGGTGGATCTGGGTGGACGGGCGATCGATCTGGGCAGTGCGATCCTGGGCAACGGATCATCGCTGCCGACGACCCAGCAGTGCAACCAGTCGCGGCAGTCGGGAGGGGAAGGTGTCACCGGCACCTACCACGAGTTGGGTCGCAGTGGTGAATGTGCCGGCAGGTAGCGCATCCTCGATTCTCGTCCGAGTGACCGGGGATCCCCGGACGGACTGGGACTACCTGGTCAACTGCCCGATCCTCTGACGGTCAGATCCGTAGGGCGGTGAACGGCGCGACCGGGATGTTGCGCACGACGAACCACATCGCCGTCAGGATCAGCACGAGGTGCGGGGGCCACCGGTATCGCGTCCACCGCGGCATCGGTGTGCCCCGCGCCCTGCTCCACGTCCACAGACCGAAGGACACGGTGAGCACGGCCAGCGCGACGAGACCGAGGGCGTTGTAGTGCAATGCTGCCGGCACGTCGAGATGGACGAGCGAATACAACATCCGCGACGAACCGCAGCCGGGACACAGGATTCCGAACAGTGAGTAGGTGGGGCACGGCGGAATGACCCCGCCCGGCGTGGTCGGGTCGGCCCACGCCACCGCGGCGCACACCGCGACCGCACCCACGGCGATCGCCATGGGGGCTGCGAGCGCGCGCCTCGTCCTCATCGCACCGTGCGCTCCTCGAGCCGGGCGCGTACCCCGGGCCACTCGTCGTCGGTGAGGGAGAACAGCGCGGTGGTCCGCCAGCTGCCGTCGCGGCGCCTGCGGTGCTTGCGGAGCAGGCCCTCCTCGGTGGCGCCGAGCCGGCGCAGGGCGTCGCGCGAACGGGTGTTGCGTTCGTCGGCGTGCCAGGTCACGCGCACGGCCCCGAGGTCGTCGAAGGCGCGCTGCAGCAGAAGCAGTTTCGACTCGCTGTTCACGTGGGTCCGCTGCACCCGGGTCGACAGCCAGGTGTAGCCGATCACCAGTGTGCGGTGGGCCGGTTCGAGGAGGTAGTAGGACGTCGACCCCAGCACCTCGCCGGTCGCCCTGTCGACGATTGCGTAGGGCAGCCGGGACGGATCGGCCACGGCCTCGCGCACGAACGTGCGCGCGTCGTCGAGGTCGCGGATCACAAGGTGTGCCCAGGCGAAGATCGTGTCGGGATCGTCGGCGGCCTTCAGTAGACCTTCGACGTGCGCGTCGGCGAGGGGCTCGAGTCGGATACGAGGGCCCTCGAGGACGGGATGTTCCATCCAGTTATCGTTCATTGCGCTCTCCCGGTCGTCGTCGGACGGCGAGCGTAGCCCGTCCGTTCCGTCTGCTGCCACGGAGTTCTGGGCGGGACGCGCAGGAAGACGAAGAACAGCACGACCAGCAGGACCGCGCGTCCCCACACTCCGATGTGGACGAGCGTGAGCGGCAGGGCCATGTCCGTTTCGCCGGCGGTCGCGGCGAACCACCGGAAGATGCCGATGCCGATGGCGAGATCGGCGAGCAGATAGGCGGCGACGAGACCCCATGGCACGCGCAGCAGAATCAACATCGGCAGCAGCCACAACGTGTACTGCGGTGAGTGCACCTTGTGGAAGAGCATGAACCCGCACAGCATCGCGGCCCCGGTACCGAGCCACGGATAGACGCCGTCGCGGAGGTATCGGCGCCATCCGAGCCACAGGGCGAGCGCGAACGACAGCGCGATCAGCGTCGGCGACAACTGGGCCACCAGCTCGTTGTACTGGGGGGTGTTCTCGTATTCCTGGTAGCCGCCCATCAGCGGCCGCAGACCCCAGTACCAGATGGAGTTGCTGGTCCCGTCCGCTTCCCGGTTCTGCTGGAAGGCGAACGACGCCCGCCAGCCCTCGTAGCCGAGGATCGCGAAGGGCAGGTTGATCGCGGCGACCGTCGCTGCCGCCGTGCCCGCGACGGCGAGGGCGCCGGGGACGTCCCGCTTCCGATCGGGTGAGCTCCCGCCGGTGAGGGCATAGGCCATGAGCGGCAGAACGAAGATGCCCGGATAGAGCTTGAGGCAGAAGCCCACGCCCAGCAGCACTGCCGCGACCACTCCGCGAGTCCGCAGCGACCAGCGTTCGATCGTCAGCACCGCGGCGGCGGTGACGGTGACCGCCACGACCGGCAGGTCCCAGTTGAGGAAGGCGTAGAGCACGAGCGGCGGCGTGAGCGACCACAACAGCGCGGCCCATCCGGCCATCCGTGCGAGCAACCACGCGGTGACCAGCCCGAAGGGGGCGAGCAACAACGCCGACTGCAGGAGGAACTCCGCATCGGTGTGGGCACCGATGGCCCCGATCCACATGAGCACCCCGCTGAGCACGGGGTACTCGACGGTGCCCCCGGTCAGCGCTCCCGACGAGGTGATGCCCCCGTCGACGAAGGGGAAGACGTGGAGGTTGATGCCGCGGCCGATCCACAACTGCTGGATGTCGGAATAGCAGACGTCGGCGTCCTTGATGTCCTCGAACCGCAGCGTGCGGCCCTCGGCGTCGAAGGTGGGGCCGGCGCACCGGGCCTTGTTCAGGTAGCCGAACCACATCATCACCGCGCACGTCAGGACGGCGACGAGCGAGACGGTCCCGGAGCTCGTGCGCATGTTCTCACCCTAGGACAAATCCCCCGCCCGCGACGGTCGGCGATTTCGCTGGTCGCCGGGCCGTCGTGTACCCTTCATGGGTTGCTGACGCAACGACCCTCCTGTCACGGAACGTCCGTGACCGTTCACAGTCCATAGGAGGTGATGAGGTCTTATGCGTCATTACGAATTGATGATCATCCTGGACCCCAGCCTGGACGAGCGCACTGTCGCTCCCTCGCTGGAGACGTTCCTCAACGTCATTCGCCAGGAAGGCGGCAAGGTCGACAAGGTCGACGTGTGGGGTAAGCGTCGTCTCGCCTACGAGATCGCCAAGAACAGCGAAGGCATCTACGCGGTGATCGACATCAGCGCGACGCCTGCTGCCGTTGCAGAGCTGGATCGCCAGCTCGGCCTGAACGAGTCGGTGCTCCGCACCAAGGTTCTGCGCCACGGCAAGTGAGCCTGTCGGCGCCGGGCCGTAGGCTCTGGCGCATCAGGACTCCCCACACTGCAGGAGGAACCACATGGCAGGCGACACCGTCATCACCGTGGTCGGCAATCTGACCGCCGACCCCGAACTGCGTTTCACCCCCGCGGGTGCTGCGGTTGCGAACTTCACCGTTGCATCCACGCCCCGCGTGTTCGACCGTCAGTCCAACGAATGGAAGGACGGCGAGGCTCTGTTCCTGCGCTGCAACATCTGGCGTGAGGCAGCGGAGAACGTGGCCGAGAGCTTGACTCGCGGCTCGCGTGTGATCGTGCAGGGCCGGCTCAAGCAGCGCAGCTACGAGACGCGTGAAGGCGAGAAGCGCACTGTCGTGGAGCTCGAGGTCGACGAGATCGGCCCCTCGCTCCGTTACGCCACGGCCAAGGTCACCAAGGCCGGTCGCGGTGGCGGTGGCGGAGGCTTCGGTGGTTCCTCCGGTGGATCGGGCGGTGGCCGTCCCGCTCAGAACACGAACGTCGGCGGAGACGACCCGTGGGGCGACGCCCCGCAGTCGGGTTCCTTCGGTGGTTCCGGGGACGACGAGCCTCCGTTCTGATCCGACCTCGATCGGAACATCCAAAATTACGGAGAACGACCATGCCTAAGTCGCCCGCGCGCGAGAAGGTTTTGAAGAAGAAGGTCTGCACCTTCTGCAAGGAAAAGAACGTGCAGATCGATTACAAGGACACGACGCTGCTGCGCAAGTACGTCAGCGATCGCGGCAAGATCCGCGCTCGCCGCGTCACCGGCAACTGCGTGCAGCACCAGCGCGACGTCGCTGTTGCTGTCAAGAACTCTCGTGAGGTGGCTCTGCTCCCTTACGTCTCGACGACTCGCTGAGGAAAGGGAGGGACACGATGAAGCTCATCCTTACTGCTGACGTGGACAACCTCGGTGCGCCTGGCGACACCGTTGAGGTCAAGGACGGCTACGGCCGCAACTACCTGCTGCCCCGCGGCCTGGCGATCGTCGCCACCCGTGGTGCCCAGAAGCAGGTCGAGGGCATCCGCCGTGCCCAGGAGGCTCGCGCCGTGCGTGGCCTCGAGCACGCTCAGGAGCTCAAGGCCGCCATCGAGGGCCTCGAGGACGTTTCGCTGAGCGTCAAGACCTCGAGCGACTCGGGCAAGCTGTTCGGCTCGGTCACCGCTGCCGATGTCGCCGGTGCTCTCAAGGCTGCCGGTGGCCCGGTTGTCGACAAGCGCATCATCGAGCTGCCCAAGGCCCACATCAAGGCGACCGGCAAGCACCAGATCGTCGTGAAGCTGCACCCGGATGTCACCGCGAAGTTCACGCTGAACGTCGTGGCTGCCTGATTCCGGCCCCTCGAGGAGCCCCGCGCCTGGTCGGCGTGGGGCTCCTCGTCGTCTGTGCACAGCCTGTGGATAAACCGGGGGGTAAACCACACCGTTGTGACTCCTCGGAATGTCGTTCGGGGAACGAATGGGTGAACACGCCCGGCCCTCCGACACGCCGAAATTCTTCTTCTCCACACGTGTGAACAGACATTTTTCTGCTCCTACCTGCAGTTATGAGAGATGTGAGATGTGTTGTCCCCAGGCTGTGCACATCCGGTACACAAGGCTGTCCTCCTCTTTCCACAATTCATCCCCAACTGTGTGCACAACCCGAGTTGTGGAGGGTCATCCGGATCCCTAACGTCGGGCGCACGACTCCACACACAGGATGTCGGTAGGGGCGAGTAGAACCGGACACGAAACCCCGGGTACCGACACCGGGAGTGCGTGCAGGTATCCGCCGGAGCACAGCGCGCCGGACGGGGACATGTGGAGGAAGGCAGGCACTGCAGTGGCCGTCGTTGACGATCGTGGAAATCCCGAATATTCGGGACCTCCCGAGGAACCGAGTGGAGACTTCGGTCGACAGCCCCCTCAGGATCTCGTGGCCGAGCAGTCCGTGCTCGGTGGCATGCTGCTGAGCAAGGACGCCATCGCCGACGTCCTCGAAGTGCTGAGGCCCGGCGACTTCTACCGTCCGGCCCACCAAGCCGTGTACGACGCGATCCTCGATCTCTACAGCCGTGGCGAACCCGCCGACCCGGTCACCGTGTCGGCCGAGCTCGACCGGCGCGGCGAACTCAAGCGTCTCGGCGGAGCCGCCTATCTCGTCACGCTCACCCAGACCGTCCCCACCGCGGCCAATGCCGGCTACTACGCCGAGATCGTCGCCGAGAAGGCCGTCCTGCGTCGTCTCGTCGAGGCGGGCACGCGCATCGTCCAGTACGGCTACGCCGGCGCCGACGGCCAGGACGTCGCCGAGATCGTCGACCGCGCGCAGGCGGAGGTCTTCGAGGTCGCCGAACGACGCACCACCGAAGACTTCGTGCCGCTCGAAGAACTCCTGCAGCCCACGATGGACGAGATCGACTCCATCGCCAGCCGCGGCGGTATCTCCCTCGGCGTGCCCACCGGCTTCGCCGAACTCGACGAGCTCACCAACGGGCTGCACGCCGGCCAGATGATCATCGTCGCCGCGCGTCCCGGTGTGGGTAAGGCCCTCGCGCTCGACACTCTCCTGCCCACCCCCACCGGCTGGACCACGATGGGCGAGGTCGGTGTGGGCGACGAACTCCTCGGCGCCGACGGCCGCCCCGTCCGCGTCCTCGCCGCCACCGAGGTCATGCACGGCCGGCCGTGCTTCGACGTCGTGTTCTCCGACGGCACCGTGATCGTCGCCGACGAGCAGCACCAGTGGCGCACCGGCGACGGCGCGATCCGCACCACGGGCGAACTCGCCGCCACCGCCGACGCCGGGCACACCGTCGCGAACACCGAGGCACTGTCGTTCCCGGCAACAGAGCTGCCCGTCTCCCCCTTCACGCTCGGTGCGTGGCTCGGCGGCCCGTCGTCCGATCCCGAACTGCACATGCGTATCGACGGCGAAGGTGGTTTCACGAGCGCCCTCGTCGCGCTCGGCGCACACATCCCCGCCGAATACCAGCGGGCATCCGAACCGCAGCGTCGCGAACTCCTCGCGGGTCTGCTCGACGCCGGTGGAGAGATCGACGACGACGGCACCATCCGGTTCGTCGGCTCGTCCGAGCGTCTGGCGCAGGGCGTCGCCGAACTCCTGTCGGGCCTCGGTTACGCGCCGGTGCTCGACGGCACCGAGATCTCCTTCACCACCGACGACGACGTCTTCGTCCTGCCCAGCAAGGCCGTGCGGCACAAGGAATGCCGCGCCACCGTGCCGCGCGAGCGCCGCATCGTCGCCGTCCGCCCGGTTCCCTCGGTCCCGGTGCGGTGCGTCGAGGTCGACGGCGACCACATGTACCTCGCGGGTCGCGCGATGGTGCCCACACACAACTCCACGCTGAGCATGGACTTCATGCGGTCGTGCTCCATCAAGCACGGCATGGCGTCGGTCATCTTCTCGCTCGAGATGGGCAAGACCGAGATCGTCATGCGTCTGCTGTCCGCGGAGGCGAAGATCAAGCTCGGCGACATGCGATCCGGACGCATGACCGACGACGACTGGACGCGTCTCGCCCGCCGCATGAGCGAGATCAGCGAAGCGCCGTTGTTCATCGACGACTCACCGAACCTCACGATGATGGAGATCCGCGCAAAAGCGCGGCGGCTCAAGCAGAAACACGACATCCGTCTCATCGTCATCGACTACCTGCAGCTCATGTCGTCCGGCAAGAAGGTCGAGTCGCGTCAGCAGGAGGTCTCCGAATTCTCGCGTAGCCTCAAGCTTCTCGCGAAGGAACTCGAGGTTCCGGTCGTCGCGGTGTGTCAGCTCAACCGTGGTCCCGAGCAGCGCACCGACAAGCGGCCGCAGGTCTCCGACCTCCGTGAGTCGGGCTGCCTGCCGGCGTCCACGCGCATCATGCGCGCCGACACCGGCGCCGAAGTCACGCTCGGCGAGCTGCTCGAGTCGGGTGAACAGCCCCTCGTGTGGTCGCTCGACGAACGCATGCGGATGGTCGTCCGGCCGATGGTGAAGGTCTTCCCCAGCGGCCGTAAGGAAGTCTTCCGGTTGGAGCTGGCCTCGGGGCGTCGTGTCGAAGCCACCGCGAACCATCCCTTCCTCACCATCGACGGCTGGATGCCGTTGGGCGAGTTGGTCGCCGGTGAGCGTGTCGCAGTGCCGCGTGCGGTGCCCGCACCCCTCGACGTGATACCCGCATCCGACGACGAGGTGGCCGTTCTCGCGGACACTGCCGTGGCCGGCCGACTGATCCCCACCCGCGCGTTCTCGCTCCCCAAGGAGCAGGTCGCCGAGCTCGTCTGCCACATCTGGGAGGACAGCGGTGAGGTCGCATGGGACGCAGGCGCTGCCCGCGCCGTCGTCCGCTACCGGTCGGCGGAGCGTCGTCTGGCCGACGACCTCGCGCGCCTGCTCCTGCGCATCGGCGTGTTCGCGCGGATCACCGATGCCGTCGAGGGCTGGGACCTCACTGTCACCGGGGCGGAGAACCAGGCGGTCTTCCTCCACGACGTGGGCAAGCACGGAACCGCGGCGCAGTGGGTCCTGGCGCAGCTCGGACCGAAGCTCGTCAAACACAGCCCTGACACCGTCACCCCCGAGATCGAAGCCGAGCTCGGCGAATTGCTCGCCGTCGAACAGCTCGCTCCGATCGGACCGGTCGCGTCCGCCACCCCGCGCACCACCGAGGGTGCACGCTCGCGGCTCGCCCGGGGCGCCGATGTCCTCGACACGGCCGACATCGACATGGTCGCCACCAACAACGTGTTCTGGGACGAGATCGTCTCCGTCACGAGTCTCGGCGAGCAGGACGTCTACGACGGAACGGTGCCCGGCACACACAATTTCGTCGCCGACGGCATCGCGGTGCACAACAGCCTCGAGCAGGACGCCGACATGGTCATCCTGCTGCACCGCCCCGACGCCTTCGAGCGCGACGACCCGCGTGGTGGCGAGGCCGACCTCATCGTCGGCAAGCACCGTAACGGCCCGACCGCGACCATCACCGTTGCCCACCAGCTGCACCTGTCGCGGTTCGTGGACATGGCGCGAGGCTGATACGAGTCGTCGCCCCGCCCGGCGGCGAGGCGACAGATCTCGTCCCGGTTCCGTGATATTCGTAGCGAAAGGCGGTCAGCAGCAGGAGGTTACGCCGGTTCTCGGCGTGGAGTTGTCGTCCTGCTGCTCGTCCGGGGCACCGGTCGTGCAGCATGTTCCGCCGCTGGCTTCCTGCGTGCCGTCGAGATGCTGCGGGCTCGACCCGAAGGTGGCCGAATCCGCCAGGACGGTGTACACCTCCCACTTCTCCCCTGCCGGACCCGTCACCCACGCCTTGTCTTGCGTGGCGTAGCAACAGGTCGTGCCCATCTCCTCGTCGGCGAACAGGCCCGCCTCGGTCAATCGGGCGATCTCGGTGTGCACCTTCTCGGACGAGTCGACCTCGACCCCGAGATGGTTGATCGTGCCGCCCTTGCCCGGGTTCTCGAACAGCACCAGCTTCAACGGCGGATCGGCGATCGCGAAGTTGGCGTAGCCCGGTTCGAGCTTGGCCGGTTCGGTGCCGAACAGTGTCGAGTAGAAGGCGACCGCTTCGGGCAGGTCGTCGACGTCGAGGGCGAACTGGATGCGTGACATGACTGCCTCCACCTGTGTGACATATATCGAATTACCGCCCACAGGATGCTCCTGTATTTCGACATATGTCAAGAAGGTGGTTAGGCTCGAATCATGCCGAAAGCGCTGCCCGTGATCGATGTCCGCGCCCCGATCTGCTGCGCGCCGGTATCGGCTGCGCCGATGCGCGACGACGCCGCCCTCGAGGTCGCGTTGCGGTTGAAGGCCCTGGCCGATCCGGTGCGCATCAAACTCGTGTCGATCCTGCTCACCGCCGACGAAGGTGCGGTGTGCACGTGCGATCTTGCCGCCGGTGTGGATCTGGCGGAATCCACGGTGAGTCATCACCTCGGACAACTACGCAAGGCGGGCATGGTCGAATCCGAGCGACGCGGGATGAACGTCTATCACCGTGCCCGCGCCGAGTCCCTCGAGGCGCTCAGGGTCGTCCTGGATCCGAACTGCTGCCGCTGACGGTCGCACACATATCCTCGAGATGGAGAAGCGGCGAGGAAGGTAGTGATGACGTTCATCAAGATGTGCGGACTGCAGGACGAGGCGACCGTCGATCTCGCCGTCGAACTGGGCGTCGACGCGGTCGGTTTCGTCCTCGTGAAGAGCCCTCGTCGCATCTCCCCGGATCGGGCCGCGACGCTCCGCACCCGCGTGCCGGCGGGAACACTCGCCGTCGGCGTCTATGTGAATGCGTCCCTCGACGAGATCGTCACGACGGCCCGGGCCGCGAATCTCGATCACGTCCAGGTGCACGACCTGCGGTCGGCCGACGACGTGCGCGTGCTGCACGACGCGGGATTCACGGTGATCCGCGCGATCAACACCGGAGGAGCCGAGGCGCTGTCGGAGGACTTCGGCGCCGACCTGTTGCTCGTCGACGGCGCAGTCGCCGGTGCCGGGAAGACGTGGGACTGGCAGGACCGCAGTGCCTTGCCGTCCGGCCGGTGGGTCCTTGCGGGCGGGCTGAACCCCGACAACGTGGAGAGGGCACTTTCCACGTCCGGGGCGTGGGGTGTCGACGTCTCCAGCGGCATCGAGGCCGAACGCGGCGTCAAGGATCCGGGTCTCATGCGGGCGTTCGCGCAGGCGGTCCGGAGAAACGCCCCCGAGTGACCCGTCCGGGGGATCCGGCGGCGTCAGTGCGCGGCGTCGGCCCTCTTCCGCCGCGGGATCAGGTGCATGATCAGCACGACGATCGCACCCACGATCAGGCCCACCAGAGCGGATGTCACGGTCCCCGCGGTCCACGACAGCACGCCGCCGAATCCGCCGTGCACGAGCTCGCCGAACCAGTGCTCGAGGTCGTGCAGACGATCGGCAGGCCAATGGAATCCGGCCTCGCCGACATTGACGAGCAGGATGTGCCCACCGACCCACAGCATGGCGGCGATCCCGACCACGGTGAGAACGGTCATCAGCTTCGGCATCGCCTTCACGAGACCGCGACCGACGCGCTGAGCGAAAGTGGACTTCCGTTTCGCGAGCGCCAGGCCGACGTCGTCCATCTTCACGATCAGGGCGACCACGCCGTACACCAGGACGGTGATGAGGACGGCGACGACGATGAGGACGAGCAGGCGAGTCAGGAAGGGTTCGTCCTCGACCGAGGCCAACGAGATCACCATGATCTCGGCGGACAGGATCAGGTCGGTGCGGATCGCCCCGCCGATCATGGCCTTCTCGAACTCGGGGCCCTTCTCCGCTGCGGTGGCCTCTTTTTCGTGGTGTCCGCCGGTGAGCGCTTCGTAGACCTTCTCGGCGCCCTCGTAGCAGAGGAACAGACCGCCGGCGATGAGCAGATACGGCAGGGCCTGCGGGAGGAACTGACTCAGGATCATCGCGACCGGCAGGATGATCAGAAGCTTGTTGCGGATCGACCCGATCGCGATCTTGCGGATGATCGGCAGTTCGCGATCGGGGGTGAACCCGTGCACGTAGCGGGGGGTGACGGCCGTGTCGTCGACGACCACGCCCGCTGCCTTGACGCTCGCCCTGCCGGCTGCGGCGCCGATGTCGTCTATGGATGCCGCGGCTGCCTTCGCAAGTACCGCGACGTCGTCCAGAAGGGCGACGAGACCACCAGCCACGGGAACCTCCCACAGTTCGGCTGCACCGAGCCGATCGACCGACACGCGATTACGAGTCGTCTCAGAACGCTACCGGACCTGCGATGACGTGCAACGCGGTGTCCGGAGCAGGTCGGGGACGACGTGCGTCCACACCGAGTGCCCTACATGGGCGCCCAGCGTGACAGACCTGTGGGTACCCGGTGGATGCGGTTACCGAACTCGATCATGCCGGTGGCGTCAGTTCGGCGATCAACGCCTCGACCTTCGCCCGGATCTCGTCACGGATCGGACGCACGGCGTCGAGCCCTCGTCCGGCCGGGTCGTCGAGCACCCAGTCCCGGTAGGACGTACCGGGGAATACCGGGCAGGTGTCGCCGCACCCCATCGTGATCACGACGTCGGAGGTCTGCACGGCGTCGGCGGTGAGGATCTTCGGGTTCTCGCCGGAGATGTCGATTCCGACCTCGGCCATCGCCGCGACCGCAGCAGGGTTCACCTCCTCGGCGGGTGCGGACCCGGCGGAACGGACTGTGATGCGATCCCCTGCGAGGCGACTCAGGAACCCGGCGGCCATCTGGGACCGTCCGGCATTGTGCACGCACACGAACAACACGGACGGAACGGCGGTCACGACGCACCTCCGGCACGGGCGACGAAACGTGTGCGCAGGGCCAGAGCGACATACACGAGTGCGACGAGGACGGGCACTTCGATGAGGGGGCCGACGACTCCCGCCAGTGCCTGCCCGGACGCGACCCCGAACGTGCCGATCGCGACGGCGATGGCGAGTTCGAAGTTGTTGCCCGCGGCGGTGAAGGCGAGTGTGGTGGTGCGTTCGTAGCCGAGTCCTACTGTCGCGCCGAAGAGATACCCGCTCCCCCACATGATCGCGAAGTACGCCAGCAGGGGCAGCGCGATGCGTACGACGTCGAGTGGTCGCGAGGTGATCTGTTCACCCTGCAGCGCGAACAGGACCACGATGGTGAACAGCAGTCCGTACAGCGCCCACGGTCCGATGCGCGGCAGGAAGGTCTGCTCGTACCAGCTGCGGCCCTTCGCCTTCTCGCCGAATCGACGAGTGAGGAAACCGGCGACGAGCGGGATCCCGAGGAAGATCAGCACGGACTTCGCGATCTCCCACGGGGAGACGTCGAGACCGGTCTGCTCGAGGCCGAGCCATCCGGGCAGCACCGACAGGTAGAACCAGTCGAGAGCGGCGAACATGATCACCTGGAAGACCGAGTTGATCGCGACCAGCACGGCTGCGGCTTCCCGGTCGCCGCACGCGAGGTCGTTCCAGATGATCACCATCGCGATGCAGCGCGCGAGGCCGACGATGATCAGACCGGTGCGGTATTCGGGTAGGTCCGGCAACATCAGCCACGCGAGCGCGAACATCAGTGCGGGACCGAGGATCCAGTTGAGGATCAGCGACGAGATCAACAGGGTGCGGTCGCCGGTGACCGTGTCGAGACGGTCGTAGCGCACCTTCGCCAGCACCGGGTACATCATGATCAGCAAGCCGAGGGCGATCGGCAGCGAGATCCCGTCGATCTCGATGAAACCCAGGGCTTCTCCGAGTCCGGGAATCATGCGGCCGAGCAGCAGGCCGACGACGATGGCGGTGCCGATCCACACGGGAAGGAAGCGGTCGAGTGTCGACATCCTGCCCATCACGGGAGTGTCCACCGCAGTTCGCTCACTCATGCGGATACCTCGGTCGGCTCGATCCCGAGTACATCGGAGAGTTGCCGTAGTGCAGCCGGAACCACCCGGTAGTACACCCAGGTGCCGCGACGCTCGCACTCGAGCAGGGCTGCCTCGCGCAGAACTCTGAGGTGGTGCGAGATCGTCGGTTGGGACAGATCGAACGATCCCGAGATGTCGCATACGCACGCCTCACCGCCGGCATGACTCGCGACGAGCGACAGCAACCGCAGACGCACCGGATCGCCGAGGGCCTTGAACATCCGGGCGAGGTCGGCGGCGCGATCGCCCGTCAGGGGTTGGCGCACGAGCGGAGAGCAGCAGGCGTCGTCACCCGCGAGATCTTGATTCGACGCACGTCTATATTGACAGATGTCGAATCTACGGACGGATCCGGATGGTGAAGCTGCCCGGATCGGACACGGAACAATGGCGGCATGGCCAACTCGCCGTCCGGTGACTCGATGCTCGACCGCGTCGTCCGCATCCTCGAGTCGTTCGACGACACCCAACCCCGCCTGACGGTCGGGAGTCTCGCCCGCAGGTCCGGCATCCCGCAGGCCACGACCTACCGGCTCGTCGGCGAGCTGGTGCAACACGGTCTGCTCACCCGGGACGACGACGGCCGGGTACGGCTCGGTCTGCGCCTGTGGGAACTCGTCGCGCGCAGTGCACCCGCGCGCGATCTGCGGGAGTCGGCGCTGCCCTTTCTGCAGGACGTGCAGTCGGTGGTGCACCAGCACACCCAGCTCGCGGTCCTGCAGGACGACGAGGTCCTCGTCCTCGAACGGCTGTCGGCGTCCGATTCGGTGGTCAACCAGGCCTCGGTCGCGCGTCGGCTCCCCGTCCACGACACGTCGCTGGGCATGTCGATGCTCGCGTTCTCACCTGCGGAGGTGCAGGAAACCTATCGGCGACGACATCCCGAGGTGGAGAAGCGTTTCGCTGCGACGACGAGAGATTTCCGTCGCGCGCTCGCGGAGGTCCGCCGGCGGGGTTATGCGCGCTTCGACGGTGTGCTCGACGAGGGCACCACGGGCATCGCGGTGCCCGTCCTCGCGCGGTCGGGTCATGCCCTGGCGGCGCTCGGCGTGGTGGTGCCCACCGGTGCGTCCCGGCAACAGGCCGTCGTGCCCGTCCTCATGGCCGCTGCCCGCGGCATCGCGCGCGGAGTCGGCGAGCGTCCCCCGGACTGACCAGGTCGTTTTCTCATTGAACGAGAAGTCGACGTGTGCGGTGGGAGAGGCGCACGACACTCGACGGGACGCGAATCGGATATGCGCAGCGAAGGACTCTCAATGACTGTGTCAAGCAACAGCAGCGGCCGGAGCCGGGTTGTCGATGCTGAATTCTCGGCCGTCACGCAACAACGCCCACAGAACATCGACCAGGCGCCGGGCCAGGGCCAGTAGGGCTTGGGTATGAATCTGTCGTTCACTGCGTTTGCGGTCGTAGAACCGTCGCGACGGTCCGCTCTCGTAGCGCAGGCTCGACAACGCCGCCATGTAGAACACCCTGCGCATGCGCCGGTTGTAGCGTTTCGGGCGGCGCAGATTCCCGGCGACCCGACCGGAATCACGGGGCACGGGCACCAGCCCGGCATACGACGCCAGGCGTCCGGCACTGGCGAGATTGGCCAGATCACCCCCGGTGCCGACGAGAAACTCGGCGCCCAGTCCCGGTCCCATGCCGGGCAGGGATTCGATGATCCGCGCCCACGGGTGCTGCCGGAACCGGGTGGTGATGAGCTTGTCGGTGTCCTTGATCTCCCGATCGAGATCGAGGAGCTTGCGGGCGATGCGCTTGATCAGCATCGCGGTATCGGCTTCACCCGGCAGGGCCAGCGTCTGCCGCTGCGCCGCCTCGACCGCCGTGGCCGCGGTTTTCGCGATGGCCGGTTTCCAGGCGCCGCTCTCAGCGAGATATGTTGCGACCCCTACCGTTCCGGCGCCGCGGATCTCGGTGGGGGTGCACATACCGGCGACCAGGATCAGTGGAGTGCGGGTCGAGTAGTCGAATGCGGCTTCCAGTGCCGGGAAGATCGATCCGAGCAGCGACCGCAGCCGGTTGATTCCGGCGACCCAGTCGGCCATCAGATCGGTGCGGTAGCCGGTCAGTTGGGTCAGTCCGACCACCAGTTCGTCGGGCATGGTGACCTGGTTCAGGTCTCGGCGCAGGCGGGCGGTCTCGGCGATCACCTTCGCGTCCTTGGCGTCGGTTTTCGCTTCGCCGCGAAATCCGTGGGTCATCGTGTTGACCACCCGGCCGGGCACATAGGTCACCGTCTGGTCGGCGGCGAGCAACACGCTGATCAGCAGCAGTGCCATCGGGCTGGTCAGATCGATCGCCCACCGCACCTGCTCGCCGATCCGGCCGGCGCGGGCGATCACCGCTTCGATCGCGGCCTGGTCGTTGTCGACCTTCTGGCTGAAGACCGTGGTGCCTGCATTGTCGACGGCGCACGCGTGATGCGCTGTCTTGCCGACGTCGATTCCGACCCATATCTCTGGCCGAGTTGTCATCTTTGTGCTCCTGACCTCGCAGTTCGTGCCCGTGGACAACCCCGCCGACAGATCCCTAAACAGCGACGACCCGCACCAAGCTCTCAATCAGCAGTCGGAGCGTCCAGCGCGGTGGGGCAGCCAGTCCTTCGAAGCCTCGACCGAAGCAAGAACTCATCAGCTACACCCCACCGCTCTGGGCATCCAGGGCACTGACCCCAGACACCTACAAACTTAGGGACGAACACATGAACGCAACCCGCACGGTCGTCACCACCGAAGTCGGCATCGTCGGCGGCGGCCCGGCAGGTCTCATGCTCTCCCATCTCCTCGCGAAGGCGGGGATCGACAACATCGTCGTCGAGAAGCGTGATCACGAGACCATCCGGACCACCCACCGTGCGGGGATCCTCGAGCACGGCTCGGTGTCGCTGCTCACCGAGAGCGGAGTCGACACCCGTGTCCTGAACGAAGGGCACCGCCACGACGGCATCGATCTGCGCTTCGGAGGTGAGAGCCACCGCATCGATTTCCGGGACCTCGTGGGTGAGTCAGTGTGGTTGTATCCGCAGAACGAGGTCTTCGTCGATCTGGCCGCCTCGCGCGAACGCGACGGTGGCGATGTGCGCTACAGCGTCTGCGACACAGAGGTTCTCGACATCACCACCGACACACCGAAGATCCGGTTCGCCGAATCCGACGGCAGGCCGGTCGAGATCCGGTGCCGCATCCTCGTCGGAGCCGACGGATCACAGAGCATCTGCCGCAAGGCGATTCCCGGCGACGTCCGCACCGACCACTTCATCGAGTACCCCTTCGCATGGTTCGGGATCCTTACCGAGGCTCCACCGAGTGCACCCGAATTGATCTATGCGCGTTCTGATCACGGATTCGCCCTCATCAGTCAACGCAACGAGTCGGTGCAGCGGATGTACTTCCAGTGCGATCCGTCCGAGGACGCGTCGACGTGGAGCGAGGACCGGATCTGGGACGAGCTTCAGAGGCGTGTCGACGGCCCCGACGGTTTCGAACTGAAGCGCGGCCCCATCTTCGAACAGATGGTCCTGCCGTTCCGCTCGTACGTGTGCGAACCGATGCGGCACGGAAACCTCTTCCTGGCAGGCGATGCCGGCCATACCGTTCCGCCGACCGGTGCCAAGGGACTCAACCTCGCCCTGGCCGACGTCCGGGTGCTCTTCCGCGCGCTCGACTCGTTCTTCTCCACCGGCTCGTCCGACCTGCTCGACGCCTACAGCGACACGGCGCTGCAGCGCGTGTGGAAGGCGCAGAACTTCTCGTACTGGATGACCTCGATGCTCCACACCCGTGAGGACGCAACGTCGTTCGAGAACAAGCGGGCACTGGGCGAACTCGCCGCGGTCGTCGGCTCCCGGTACGGACAGCAGTATCTCGCGGAGGCGTACACGGGCCGGCCCGACCGCTGATCGTCAGGGCGTGCGGGCCAGGAGCTCGTCGAGCCGATCGAGAACCCGCCTGTTGAGGAGGGTGCGGTTGCCCATCTCGCAATGCCCACCCGCACCCTCGGCCTCGGTGAACGGGATGAGAGTCCCCGTGTCGCCGAGCCGATCTCCGAATGTTCCCGCACCGCGTGCGAGGGCATCGCTCTCGGCGGCGGTCACCACGACAGGGCACGAGATACGCTCGCCTACCTCGTCGAGTGTGTACTCGTTCATCTCCGCGAACAGTTCCCGGATGTCCGAGGCGCCGTTGACCCAGAATCCGCGGGCGATGATCTTCCAGCGTAGTGACGGATCCGACTGCACCGCAGCCATGATCGTGTCGGCGTCCTGTGCGCTCATCGAGAGAGGATCGTCGAGGACCTCGGGGGAGAGGCCGAATGCTGCCCCGAGGGCCCGGGTGCCGGCCGCGACGCTCCACTGACCGGGATCGGCGACCACCGCGGCCAGACGATGCTCACCGGATGCTGCGCGCGGCGCGAGATACCCACCGAGACTCCATCCGCTCAGGACGATGCGTTCGGGGTCGACGATGGGGGAGGCCGTCGCATGATCGATCACCGCGCGCACGACCACTTCCCAGTCCGGACGCATCGGCATCTTCTGCTTGTAGAGCATCTCGCCCTGGCCCGGTCCGTCGAACAGGAGACAGTGGTAGCCGCGTCGCAGCGCTGCCACGGCCGATGCGAAGTACATGTCGGTGATCGTGGCGTCGTATCCGTTGGTGAAGACGATGAGCGGCCGCACGCTGTTCTCGTGGCCGGGTGCGGGAATCAGGTAGCCCGGAAGCGTGGTGTCCTCGAACGGAATCCTGGCAACCTTGACGGGTGTGTCCCCGATCGCCAGCCCGGCCTCGAAGGCCGCGACCTGCTTGTCGAAGGCGGCGATCAGACGTGGGTCGACGGGAGATCCGTACAGCGGGTGGTACGCGGTCGCGTAGTAGGCGCTCGCCCGCAGGAACAGCTCGCGTGCCGAGTCGTCGTGCCCGGCGGTCGCGCAGGACTCCGCTTCGGCGACGAGACGGTCCCCGGTCTCGACCCACGCCCGATAGAAGTCCCCGTCGTCACCGTCGCCCACCTGCCGGGCCACTGCGGCGATCTCGCCGAAGTCGGCGCCGCCGTAGGGGATGTAGGCCAGCGGCCAGGTTCCGAACTCGTCGTGCAGATGATCGTGGAACAGCAGACCCATGTCGGTGCTCCTTCGAGCCGAGGTTCGCGAATCGGGGTTCTCCCTGCACGGTGACGGCACGATGACGTCACCGCTACCGGAATCAGCGGCTTTCACCCTCGGTTTCGTCTAACAGGAGCTTCGGCTTCGCTCTCCTATACGGCTACGAGCCCATCCGGTGCCTTCTTCGCCAGGCGTCCGGCGAGGGCCGCGCACACCAGGAGCTGCATCTGGTGGAACAGCATGAGCGGCAGCACGATCAGGCCGATGGGCTGGCCGGGGAACAGCACGATCGCCATGGGCAGACCGGTGGCGAGGGACTTCGTGGAGCCGCAGAAGAGGATCGCGACACGGTCCTGATATTCGAAACCGAGTCCGCGCGACGAGTACCAGGTGAGCGCGAGCACGATCGCGAGCAGCACCGCGCACACACCGACGAGGGCGAGCAGGCGGCCGACCGAGATCATCGACCAGATACCCTCGTTCATGCCGCGGCTGAACGCCACGTACACGACCAGCATGATCGATCCGCGGTCGACGAGTTTGAGCGGCTTGCCGTGGGCCTTCCCCCAGCCGCCGATCCAGCGCCGCAGGAGCTGACCTGCGACGAACGGCACGAGCAACATCAGCACGATGTCGAGCACGGCCGACCCGCTGAAGGTGACGCCCTGGGTGGACATCGTCAGCGCGACCAGCAGTGGAGTCGCGAAGATTCCGATGAGACTCGAGGCGCTGGCCGAGACGATCGAGCCGGGGATGTTGCCGCGCGCCACCGAGACGAGCGCGATGGCGGACTGCACCGTGGACGGCAGCAGGCACAGGTACAGGACGCCGAGATAGAGCGGGTCGCTCAGGATCGACGGCACGAGCACCTTGGCGGCCAGGCCGAGCAGCGGGAAGACGACGAAGGTCGTGGCGAGGATCGTCAGGTGCAGACGCCAGTGCTCGAGACCCTCGATGGTCTCCTGCGTGGACAAGCGCGCGCCGTACAGGAAGAACAGCAGCCCGATGGCGATCTTGGCGGCCCAGTTCACGCCGTCGAGTACGACCCCGTCGGCGGGCAGCAGAGCAGCGACGGCGACGGTGGCGAGGATGGCGAGCAGGAACGGGTCGAGCCGTCCGAGCACGGGGATCTTGGAGAGCACGAATCGACGGTACGGCAGCCGGATGTCATTACAGAAGACGGTCGCCACGTTTTCTGTAATCGCGATTCGTGATGAAATGGGGTGGTGTTCGATCCGGTGCACCTACGGAGCTTCCTGGCCGTCGAGCGGGAGCGCGGCTTCACCGCGGCCGCCCAGCGGCTCGGCCTGCGGCAGTCGACGGTCAGTCAGCACGTCGCGCGACTCGAGAAGGAGATCGGGCGCCGCCTGTTCGTACGCGACACGCACAACGTCGAGCTCACGGCGGACGGCGCCGACATGGTCGCCTTCGCCCGCGAGATCCTCGATCGCCACGATGCCGCCCGCAGGCACTTCTCGGAGTCGCCGCTCAGCGGCCGGCTGCGTTTCGGGGTCTCCGAGGACCTCGTGCTCTACGAGCTGCCGTCGATCCTCGCCGAGTTCCGGCGTAGTCATCCCCGCATCGATCTCGAACTCACGGTGGATCTGAGCGAGGATCTGCAGCGCCGTCTCGACGACAACGAGCTCGATCTGGTCTTCGGCAAGCGTCGACCGGGCAGCCGCCACGGTGAAATGATCTTCAGCGAGCGTCTCGTCTTCCTGTCCGCCCCCGATTACGTCCTCGATCCGGACGAGCCGACACCGCTGGTGTCCTATCCGTCGCCGGCCCTGACCCGCGACATCGCGCTCGAGGTCCTCCAGCGCAGTGGGCGCGGTGTCCGCGTTGCGTGCACGACCGACAGTCTCAACGGTCTGCGCGCTGCAGCGCTCGCGGGACTGGGCGTGGTGCTGCACGCCGAGCGGCTTCCACCACCCGGTCTCGTCCCGGTGCGCGATCCCCAACGATTGCTTCCCGGTGCGGGTGAGATCGAGTTCGTGCTCATGGCGCGTCGTTCCGTACTCAACGGCCCGGAGGCGGCACTGCGGGCGGCCATCCTCGCGAATGCGGATCGTGTGCGCGTGTGACGGTGTCGCGGACGGGTATTCCTGTGCCACGCCCGCTGGGGGCGGCAATGTTCACGCCGCAGGAGGAACCGTGTCCACAGACGCAATCGTGTTGCTGAAGGAAGACCACAAGGAGATCAAGAAACTCTTCCGCGACTTCCGGAAGGCCGAGGGGGAGAAGGAGAAGGGCAAGATCGTCGACAAGATCATCGAAGCCCTCACCGTGCACACCTATCTCGAGAACGAGTGCATGTACCCCGAGGTGCGTTCCCTGCTCCCCGATCTCGAGGACGACATTCTCGAATCGTACGAGGAGCACCACGTCGCCGACGTGCTCGTCATCGAACTGGCCGGGATGAAGCCCGACGCAGAGCGTTTCGACGCGAAGACGACGGTCCTCATCGAGAACGTCGAGCATCACATCGACGAGGAGGAGGACGAGTGGTTCCCCAAGGTGCGCGAGGCGCTCGGCCGTAAGCAGTTGCAGGACATCGGTGCCCGCATGCTCGAGATGAAGGAGGGCGCCCCGCGGTCACCGGCGCAGCCGTCCGCGCTGAAGAAGACGATCGACGCGGTGATCAGCTGACGGTGTGCTGCGGCCGGGCGAGGAAGGCGCCTCGTCCGGCCCGGCTCGCCCGGTAGGCGTCGCGCCGCGTCTCGACGAGCCATCCCGGCCACGGATCGACGAATCCGGGGCAGTGGACGGTCGGATCGAATGATGGCTGCTCCGAATCCTTCTCGGGCAGGTGGCGAGTCAGCGTCAGACGTCCCGCCGCTTCCAGAGGCCCGCGGGCGGAACCCACCAGGAGAGAGAACTCGAGCGGTATCTCGAGTGCCTGCACGGAGGTCGTCGAGGACGGTTGTCGTCCGCGCGGAACGGCGGTGATCCACCGCGGCGCGGGGTCGCTGTCGGTCCGATAGGCCATGAGCGTGCTGTAGCGGGCACTCGACCACGAACGGGCCGGCAGCAGCGCCACCCGGGCCGGCAGATGAGACGATGCGAGCAGGACGTCCCACGGGCCGGTCTTCGTGGCGAAGCGCACCGCGAGACCGAGCACGTCCGGCATGCCGTCCGGTGTGCCGATGGCCCGCGACACCCGGGCGACGACAGGAGTAGGGCGGGGAATCTGCCGCGGCCACCAGGACGACTCGAGTTCGGCAACCCCTTCGAAGGTCGCACCGCGCGGGTGGAACACGCGCGCTCCGCGCAGCGCGGATCCCACTCGGAACGGCACGGACAGCGCCGACGACAGAGCAGTCATGGGGATGGCATACCCGCGATCCGCCGGTTCAATCGCCTTCGTCACTCCTCACCCCGGCAGCGTCCGATTCGGTCACGATGAATACATGCGTTCACCGTTGCCGGATTATCTGACCGAAGTGCTCCGAGGATGCGCCGACAGTTCGGGCGCCCTCGCCGACTACATCCCGGAACTGGCGAGGGCCGACCCGGACCGGTTCGCCCTCACCCTCGTGACCGCCGAAGGTGCGGTGTACTCCGTGGGCGACGACCACACCGAGTTCACGATCCAGTCGATCTCGAAGCCCTTCGTCTACGGTCTTGCGCTGCAACAGAGAGGCTTCGACGCCGTGCTCGACGTGATCGATGTCGAACCCTCCGGGGAGGCGTTCAACGAGGTCTCGCTCGAACGCAACACGGGCCGTCCGCTCAACCCGATGATCAATGCCGGTGCGCTCGCCGCACACGCCCTGGTGCTCGACGGACGGCAACCCGAGGCCTCGGTGGAGGACATCCGTTCTCTGCTGTCGTCCCTGGCCGGTCGCGAGCTGACGATCGACGAGAAGGTCGCGTCGTCGGAGCTCGAGAACTCCTACCGCAATGTCGCCATCGCCAATCTCCTTCGGGGGTACGAGGTTTTCGAGGACGATCCGGACGAGATCGTCGAGGGGTACATCCGGCAGTGTTCGGTGACAGTGACGACCAAGGATCTCGCGATGATGGCCGCGACGCTCGCGGCGGGCGGTGTGCAACCCGTGACGTGCGAGGAGATCTTCTCGCGGGACGTGGTGCGTCAGGTGCTGTCGGTGATGGCGACCTGTGGGATGTACGACGCGGCGGGGGACTGGCTCTCCACCGTCGGTATCCCCGCCAAGAGCGGCGTGTCCGGAGGAATCATAGGAATCCTACCGGGACAGTTGGGTATTGCCGCATACTCGCCGCGCCTCGACGACCACGGCACCAGCGTCCAGGGGGTCGCCGCCTTCGGTCGTCTCTCCCGCGACATGAACTTACATCTGATGGACGCGCCGATGGTCGCGCACTCGGTGTTACGCAGAAGACATGTCATCGGCGAGGGTGACGAGTCTCTCACCTTACTCGAGTTGCAGGGCGACCTCCAGTTCACCAGTTCCGAGGGTCTCGTGACGGCCGTGGTCGATGAGCCTGTGGAGACGAAACGCCTGGTCTTCGACCTGTCCCTCGTCCGTACCATCCTGCCGGTCGGCCGAAGGATGTTGCTGGAGATGATCGGTCGGCTCCACCGGGACGGCGTGGAGGTCGTCGTGATCGACCCCGAAGGGCATCTGCCCGAACCCGACACCGGCTACGGCTTCCGACCGCAGGTTCACACCTCGTGGGAGGACCTGGAGGCGCAGGGGTGAAAGGGCATTCGGCACGAAAGTGACGTGAGGGACGGCTGTGAAGTTTTCCGGAACCACGGGTGGCGTCCACACCGAGCACTGGGCTACGGTGTCGTGCGGTGTGCCCGAGGTTGGTCGGCGAAAGACGCTCGTACCCCACGAAAGAAGATCCATTCATGCCGTTCCGTGAATCCCTCGTCGTCCCCGGAATCGTCCGGGTAGGAGGATGATGGCGTTGCTGACACGTTCGCCCTACCGCTGCCCCGGAGACGGCAGCGTGATCCACCACGCGTGCGCAGGACTGCTGACCTACTGGGAGCGTCCCGTCGAGGAGCACGTCGCCCGCACCTCGCTGGGTGACACCTACGTGCTCACCACGGGTCCTGCGACCGCACCGCCGATCGTGGTGCTCGCGGGTGGCGATCTCCCGGCGGCGGGGCTGCGTCTGCTCGCCGAGCAGTTCGGCGAGCGCCACCGGGTGGTGCTCGTGGATGTCCCGGGCCTTCCCGGTGCGAGCGCGGGCAGCCGGCCCGACAGCCGGATCCACAGCGTCTACGGCCACTGGCTCCTCGAGGGGCTCGATGCACTCGGCGTCGAGCGGATTCCCGTGATCGGTCTCGGCTGGTCGGCCTCCGTGGCCGCTGCGGTGGAGGATCTTGACCGGATCGAGAAGCTGGTGATCGCGGCGCCGCTGGGTCTCGTCCCGCGCGTCCGGTGGAACCGCGCCCTCATCCCCGGCCTGCAGTGGCGCAACGAGCCCAACTTCGAGAACACCGAGCGGTACCTTCGAGCACTCGCGGGATGCGACTACCGGCCCGACGAACAGACCCTACGGTGGTCCTGCCGCGTCGGTGCGTATTGCACGTCGCTGACGAACATGCCCCGCATCGATCGGGCCGTGCTGCGCCGCTGGCGCGGGCGTCCGGTCGAGGTCGTCGTGGGAAGCAAGGACCCCCTCGTACAGGTGGACGCGCTGAACAAGCTGGCCGACGACATGGGTGCTCATTTCGTGGCGCTTCCCGAGGTGGGTCATCTCCTCGCGGTCGAGGCGCCGGCCGCTCTGGCGGCGACGGCCGCAGCCGCAGCGGTAACGGAGAACTGAGAACCGGGACTCGGAAGAATCCGGTCCGGGAGAGTGTGGGTCGAAAGTGGCGGTGCCGGGCTGCCCCCGACGGGCGTAGCTGTCAGTCCGGCATCGCCACTTCCGGTCACCCTCCCAGTGGAACCCGAAGGCTCGAGTACCCACACCAGGGCTGCGATAATCCCCGAATTATTACGTTTTGGTCACGGGGACGCCTACGACCGTACCACCTGAATGCTGTGTCGTTGCAGATGTGTGTATCGGCGCGTCACACATCCGCGATTACGGGGACGCGATCACATCACGCCACGGCTATGTCGGATCACGCCACAGCGGGGCTCCAGTCGACCACCACCGACCGTGCTCCGATGTATTCCAGCAGGTCGCGGACCGGTCCGCCGAAGCGGAGCTGACGGGCGACCTCCAGTTCGTCGAGGTCGTCGTTCTCCGTGCCGACGACGATCCCATCGATCATGCTGCGGGCCGCGGACACGACGAGCGTCTCTTCCTCGGCCACCCGGACCGGTACATCGTTCTCGCCCGCCACCGCGCCGACCGCCACGGCCACGTAGTCCCTGTCCTCGTCCGCGTCGTGATACGCGACCAGGCGGCCATGCAGCACGGACTCGGGCAGGATGCGGTCGAGCGTTACGCCCGAGGGAACGCGCTCGTCCTCGGGACGGATGCTCGGGCCGGCTGCGGCCGGTGTGGCCGGGGATGCCGTGGGCTGCGCGGCTGCGTACAGGGGCACGCGCCGAGACGTCCAGCCGAAGTAGGTTTCGCGTTGCGCATACATCGCACCTGCGCCTCCTCGATAGGACTTCGTCTCTACCTCCAGTGTGCTCCGGGCCACCGACACGTTTGTCGGTTCCGAAGGAGGGGTCGTAGGAGCTAGTCGCGCGAGGCCCGGACGCCGGGTGAGACGAGCAGTCGGCCGAGGACCGCGAAGAGCGCGAGGATCACCAGCGAGCAGATCCCGGCGAGGGCGGCACCGCCCACGACCAGGGCGTAGTCGCTGCGCGCGAGACCGTCCACGATGGGCCTTCCCACCCCGCCGAAGCTCACTGCCGCGGCGATCGTGGCGGTCGCGACGATCTGCACGGCGGCGGTGCGCAGGCCGACGAGGATCAGCGGCAAGGCCACCGGCAGCTGGGCCCGCAGCAGGATCTGGGACGAGGTCATCCCCATCCCGCGGGCGGCGTCGGTCAGCGCCGGGTCGATCCCGCGGATCCCTTCGTAGGAGTTCAACAGGATGGGTGGGATCGCGAGTGCCACCAGCGGCACCATCACCGGAACGAGCCCGATCCCGTACAGCACGACCAGCAACACGAGCAGGCCGTAGGTGGGGAGGGCGCGTGCGGCGTTCGCTGTGAGCGACACGAGCACACCGCCGCGGCCCGTGTGCCCGGTCCACAGGCCGAGCGGCAACGCGAGGAGCACGGAGATCACGAACGCGAGCAGGGTATAGCCGAAGTGCTGGGCCAGTCGCGTCGGGATCCCGGACGCGCCCGACCAGTTCGCGGAGTCGCCGAAGTATTCGGCCAGATAGTTCAGCAGCGTCGTCATCGGCGCACCTTCGAGGTGCGGTGCATCCACGGCGTGGCGAGACGCTGGACGAGCACGAGCACCGCGTCGACGACCAGTGCCATCACGACGGTCGCGATGATGCCGATGATCGCCAGATCGAGTCGGTCGAGCTGCACCGAGGCGGTGAACAACGCGCCGAAGGCACCCATGCCGATCAGCGCTCCGACGCTCACCATGCTGATGTTCGCGACCGTCGCGACCCGCAGCCCCGCGATGACCGCGGGGATCGCCAGCGGCAGGGCGACGGTGAGCAACCGGCGCGGCGTCGAGAATCCCATCGCCACCGCCGACTGGCGGACACTGTCGGGCACAGCACGCAATCCGTCGACGACGTTCGGAACGAGGCCCGCCAGCGCGTAGACGGCCAGCGGAAGGATCACGGTGGTCCGGCTGATCCCGGTGAACGCGATGAGCAGGACGAAGAAGGCAAGCGACGGAATCGAATACAGGACACTGCAAACCGCGAGCACCGGGGCGTACACCCGCGGCCACCGCACGCACGCGAGGCCCAGCGGCAGAGCGAGGACGAGGCCGAGCAGCGACGCGCCGAGGGCCATGACGAGATGATCGCCGAGCAGTTCCCAGAACGTCCCGAGATAGCCGGGAATCCGCAGGCTCACCGCAACTTCCGCATCGCGAGCGGAGACGGGGTGCCGGCCTCCCTGTGGTTGTGCGCCGCGCGGACCGCCGCGGTCACCTCTTCGCCACTGATCACCCCGAGCGCACGTCCGTGGTCGTCCACCGCCACGGCATGGCCCGACGGTGAGAGCACGGCCGCGTCGAGCACGACGCGCAGCGGATCCCGCCCGGGAACGAACGGCTTTCCGGCCGGCAGGAATTCTGCATCGGCACTGCCGTCTCGCCACCCCGTCGGGCGTCCGTCGTCGTCGACGACGAGAAGCCAGCCGTCGCCGACGGCGAGTTCGGCGGCATCGCGGGTGACGATCGGATCGGTGCGCAACGGCAGGTCGGCGGACGAGAAGAACGACATGAGTCGCACACCGCGGTCGACGCCGAGGAATCCGGCGACGAAATCGTCGGCGGGGGAGGTGAGAAGCTCCTCCGGAGTCGCGTACTGGGCGAGCACCCCGCCCGGCCGCAGGACGGCCACGCGGTCGCCGAGCTTGATCGCCTCGTCGATGTCGTGGGTGACGAGCACGATCGTCTTGGCCAGCACCGATTGCAGGCGCAGGAGTTCGTCCTGCAGATCCTTGCGGACCACGGGATCGACCGCGGAGAACGGCTCGTCCATCAACAGGATCGGAGGATCGGCCGCCAGCGCGCGTGCCACACCGACACGCTGCTGCTGCCCGCCGGACAGCTGAGCAGGATAGCGTTGCGCCAGTTCTTTTCCGAGGCCGACTCGGGTGAGCACGTCCATCGCGGTCGCGCGGGCCTCCTTACGGCTCCCGCCGCGCAACCGGGGCACGGTGGCGACGTTGTCGATCACTGTGCGATGGGGGAACAGCCCGGCGTGCTGGATGACGTATCCGATGCCGCGGCGCAGGATCCGGGGATCCTCGTCCCGGACGTCGCGGCCCCCGACGAGCACACGCCCGCTCGAGGGCTCGACCATCCGGTTGATCATGCGCAACGAGGTGGTCTTCCCACACCCCGACGGCCCGACGAACACCGTCAGGGTGCCCGTCGGGACTTCCAGCGAGAGTCCGTCGACGGCGACGGTCCCGTCGGGATAACGCTTCCCGACGCTGTCGAATGTGATCACGTGGCACCGACTTCCGTCAGTTCAGATCGTTCTGCTGCAGCCACTCCTCGGCGACGACGTCGATGTCGCGACCGTCGGTGACCACCTGTCCGACCAGGACGACGAGGGTGTCGGTGGTGAGCTTGTCGGACACGGCGTCGATCTTCGCGACGTGGTCGTCGTCGAGATCGGCGCGATGCACCAGCGGGGTGACGTTCTGGGCTCCGAAGACCGATTCCGGGTCCTCCAGCGCAACAAACGGTTCGGTGCTCAGCGACGGATCGGTGGTGAAGATGTTCGCGGCCTGCACGGTGCCGTCCGAGAGCGCGCGGATGGTGATGGGGCCACCGGTGTCGGTGGGGACGAATTCGCGGAACTCGACCCCGTACACCTCACGCAGACCCACGACACCTTGCTGACGCGTCTCGAACTCGGGCGGTCCGCCGAGGACGAGTTCGCCGGCGACCGGCGCGAGATCGGCGATGCTCACAAGGTTGTAGCGCTGCGCGGTCTCCTCGGTGACGACGAGGGCGTCCTTGTTCTCACCGGGGGCGGAGGCCAGGATCTCGAGCCCGTCCGGAAGGGCTTCGGACAGGGCCGCATTGACGTCCTCCGTCGTCGAGGCGGTGCTGTCGGGGTCGACCCGCGCGAGCAGTGCGCCGTTGTACTCCGGGACGAGCGTGATGGCACCCGAGGCGACCTGGTCGTAGTAGATCTCGCGGCTGCCGATGTTGAACTGGCGGGGGACCTCCGCCCCCGTGCTCTCGAGCGCCTGCGAGTAGATCTCCGCGAGCAGGACGTTCTCCGGGAAGTTCGCCGAACCGACGACGATCGCGCCTCCGTCCGCTGTGTCTCCGGCGAGGGGATCCTCGTCTCCGCCGCCGGAACAGGCGGCCAGGGCGAATACGGACACGGCGAGAAGCGCGGTGGTGCGTGCGAAGCGTTTCACGGGTTGCTCCCTCGGATGCGGCACGGTCGGTTTTCGACTCTATCCCGGCGGATACCCACTGTGCCGGATTTGTCACGAGTGGATCACCAGTCGTCGCCGGCACGCTCCGAGGTCGTGAGGGCGAGGATGCCGCTCTCGAGACGGTATCGGCTCATCGAGTCCAGCGCGGGGGTATAGGCGTGCACGGTCACCGCCGGGACGGGACCGTCGTTGACGACCTCGTGCACGTGCCGATCGTCGAATCGACGCGTGACACCCGTCGACAGATGGGTGCGGGAGAGCGTCACGCGTTGCCCGGGAGGATCTTCCGACCACGGCTGGTCGACGGTGTCCTCCCGGACCTGTCCCTGCGCGACGGCGAATGCACCGGCACTCCCACCGTGATCGTGGATCCCGGTGCGCTGCCCGGGAAGCCAGCTCAGCAACCACACCTCGTAGTCGTCGGCGACGGCGAGCCGGGTGTACCAGCGTTCGGTCTCGTCGAAGCGGACGAGCGGACGCCAGCGGGAGACGTCCGCGGCGATGTCACGGACGATCTCGGCGAGATCGACGCGCACGGAGGGGGACAGAAGAGCAGCAGCCATCGTGGTTCCTCGAAACGGGAGCCGGACGGGATCGTAGGGTCGTCCGGGCAGGGGAAGTGGGTCGGGCCGGGATCAACGACAGGCGCGACAACCACAGAAACCACCGGCGATGCGGACGTAGTCCACATGAAGCCTGCGATGCCGCAGGGTCGCCGAAAGACGCATGTCGCTCACTTCAGCGGCCGGATGCGGCACTGTCAAGATTTTCACTCGTGTGACGTTCGGATCAACCGGGCCGGATTGCGTCGCCGTACGGGCTCGTCGCGCGCGTCGCCGAACAGCAACGGTGCTGCGTACGGGCGGTCCGAACCGAGCACGACGCGGTCGGGGCCGAGTCCGGACGCCACGGCCTCGACGATCTCGGGACCGTACGACGAGGTGTCGACGAACACTCCGGCCGACGGGACCGTCGCCGGTCCGCCGCGCGCGGCCATCCGGTCGGCGTGCAGCGGCGCGAGCCCGGCGAGCATCGCGAACCCCACGCGCAGTCCGGGGAGGCGAGGGGCCCCGTACTCGTGCCAGGCGAACCACGCGGTGTGCATCTGCGCCACGTACGACACCATCGCCGGCCACCACGGCGGAGCCGACGGATCGGCCGCGGCGGGCCCGGGATGCACGAACAGGGGAGCACCGACGCGGTCGAGTTCGTCGAGGAGCGGGGCGCACCGCGCGTAGCCGTCGGCATCCGCCAACGCGGTGGCGGGAAGCTGGAGACCGACGCATCCCGCCCCGAGCACCTCGCGCAGCGCCGCGGGATCGGGATCGTCGACCGACGCTGCCGCCCACGCCCCGAACGGGTGCGGCAGCGCGAGCACTCCCTCGTGGTAGGCGTCGAGCAGGCCGGCCCCGTCGGCTGCGAGAAGCGTTTCGATCCCCAGCGGGCTCGACAACGACACCAGCGCCAAGTCGATGCCGTCCTGCGCCGCGAGCTCGGCCCGCCGGGCGATCGAGTGATCCTCCGGTCGCACCTCGTACGGGGGTTCGCCGCCGAGGTACAGCGTCCATCCGACGAGCCGCGGCGCACGGGTGCGTGCCCGTAACGCAGCGACGAGTGGTGCCGGCCAGACGTGCTGGTGGACGTCGACGCGGGGAACGGTCATGCCGTCAGGATGGCAGACCGCCCGCCCGCTGTCCGTTGTCCGCGTCGCCTACTGTCCCGCGCCGCGGGGAACCCATCGTTCGTGCAGCTGTCCGCGCCGGATACCCGGACTCGTCCCGGGCGTCGCGAGAGCGGGGGTGGGTGCCGAGTGACGGCTTCCGACCACCGGCTGCGATCCGGATGCCGGGTCGGCGTGGAACTGCTCGCCGTACTCCGATGGGGGATCGGGCAGGCGGCGCGGCCGATCGATCCGGTACGGATCGTCGTGGTTCCTGCCGGTTCCCTTGAGCAGGCTGGTCGGCAGGTAGATGCTCGCAGTGATGCCGGCATTGGTGGACGAGTCGAAGGTCGGACGCAGACGCACCGTGATGTCGTGACGATCGGCGAGGCGCGCGACCACGAACAGACCCATTCGCCGTGCGGCGCCGGATCCGGCTTCGCCGTCCGAACCCAGCCGCATGTTGATGTCGGCGAGTTCATCTGCGGGAATACTGATTCCACGGTCGGCGATCTCGAGGAGGAGGCCGCCGTCGACGGCGCGGGAGAACGCGAATGCCACGGTGCTCTCGGGCGGTGAGGCGCGCAGTGCGTTGTCGAGGAGCTCGGCGATCATGTGGACGACGTCGGTGACGGCGCTGCCGACCAGATTGCCGTCCGGCGCATTTCCGATGTTCACGCGCTGGTAGTTCTCGACCTGCGAGAGGGATGCGCGCAGGACGTCGACGAGCGGTGTGTCGGGGACGCGGCCGAGGCGCTGGCGGGGACCGGCGAGGACGAGCAGCGAGTCGCCCGTGCGCCGCATGCGGGCGGCGAGGTGGTCGAGCGCGAACAGGTTCTGCAGACGCGTCGGGTCGCGCTCTTCGTGTTCGAGCGAATCGATCAGCGCCAGTTGATGTTCCACGAGCGTCTTGTTGCGGCGGGCGAGCGTTTCGAGCATCTCGTTGACCTGCCGGCGCAGCTGGGCCTGCTCGCCGGCCAGACGTAGGGCACCTTCGTTCATGCTGTCGACGGCGCGCGCCACCTCGCCGATCTCCTCGCGGGTGTAGACGCGGATCGGATCCAGTGTGACGGATTCGATCTCGGCGCCGTCCTTGATCGCAGCGAGTGCGGCGGGCAGATCCTGTTCGGCGGTGCGCAGGGTGTCGTCGCGCAGTCGGCGCAACGGCCGGACGAGCGACATCGCGATCACGATCGCCAGGGCGAGGGCGAGCGCGAGGACGATCGCGATACCGATGGCGTTCTTGAGGGCTTCGGCGCGTGCTTCGGCCGCGAGGTCGTCGAGGGCGGCCACGGCTCGGGGCGCGGAACCGGCGACCTCCTCCTGGTAGATCATGAGGCTCTCGAAGAGCGACCCGCGCAGAGCGGCGACGTTGCCCGCTTCGTTGTCGAGGTTGGCCGTGAGGCTGCGGCGATTCTCGAGCTGGGTCATCAGACCGTCGACCCGGGAGGAGTCGGCGGTCTCGTTCTCGACGAAGGTGTCACGGAGGACGGCCAGTCGCGCGGACTCGACACCGAGGGCGTTGTTCCACATGAGCAGGGCACCGTCGGTTCCGGCGCTCAGCGCGGAGTATGCGAGGACCTGGTCGAGCAGGGACCACTGGGTGTCCCACAGGTCGAGAAGTGTCGCGCTCTCGCGCTGGACGGTGGGGTCGTCCGTGGTGGTGGTGATGGCGCGGTAGGCAGCCTGGGCGCGGCTGACGAATCCTTCGGCGCGCTCGCTGGCCACGGTCGGTGCCAGGGTTCCCGACGACGCGCTGTCGAGCAGGCTCTCGCCCTCGGCGAGCATGCGGTTGATCATCGCCGCGATCTGCGGATCGAGATCCTTCGCGTCGATGTGGTCGCGCAGCGTCGCGGCGGATTCGCGGGCGACCTGGGCGCCGTTGTCGACGGGCAGTGACAGGATCGTCGCTGCCGCGGCGCCGGTGACACTGGTGGCGTAGTCGGCGAGGGTCGGCAGGATGGAGACGTTCTCGGCGGCGGCGCTGTAGGCGTCGTTCTCCTGGTAGAGGTCGTAGACGCGGAGCGAGCCGTACAGGGTCGCTGCGACGATGGGGACGGCGACGACCGCGGTCATCCTGCGCCACAGACGCCAGTTGTCCGGCGTGTACTGCCGGAATTTCCTCATGACACTCACAACGTTTCGCCCCCCGAGACTCTCTACCTGCCTGAGTCGGCGGCCGGCCGAAACTGGACTTCGGCAAGTAAAGAACTTCGCCTTGGAAATTCGGGCCAGGGCGAATCACGGTTCGCTGCCGTCAGGACGTGGGTCAGAGTAGGTAGTACTTCGCTGCGCTCACAAGATCGCCGTCCAAGTCCGATAGCTGGTATTCGATCTTGTGTATACATCACGGTCGTGCGCTACGATGCCGCCGGAATTTCCCGTTCCGCCGGGTTTCGATGTCAGGGGGGCGCATGGATCTGCGACGGGTCGATCTCAACCTGCTCGTCGTCCTCGAAGTCCTGCTCTCCGAACGCAATGTCACGCGCGCGGCGCGGCGACTGAACATGTCGCAACCGGCGACGAGTACGGCTCTCGCCCGGTTGCGCAAGCAATTCGACGATCCGCTTCTCGTGAAGAGCGGCCGCACACTGCGTCCCACCGTGCGCGCCCAGGCGATCGTCGAACCGCTCCGCGAGGTGCTGCGGACCCTCGAGCGCTCGGTACTGGCTGCGCCCGGCTTCGATCCCGCGACGGATTCACGCACCTTCACCATCATGACCGGCGACTACGCCGCGATCACCCTCCTGCGTCTGCTGGTCCGGGGGAGCACCCCGGCCGGCATCCGTTTCGATCTGCTGCCGTTCAACGGTGCCGGTCTCGATGCCTTCCGCCGGTTCGAGATCGATCTCGCGGTGCTACCGGAACACGTGCTCGAATCCCCGGAGTTCGAGAGCTGCCGGAGGCAGGTCGTGCTGACCGACAGACTCGTCGGGGCGGTCTGGTCCGGGCACCCGTACACCGGCACCAAGCTCACCCGCGAAGTGCTCGGCCGCTACCCGTTGCTGTCCTACGCGCAGTATTCCGACGACACCAACCTCGGCCGCGCTCTGCTGCGTGCGGGGGCGGTGGCCCAGGTCGGCGCGACCAGCGGCAACCTCGCGGTGCTTCCGTACGCCCTGGAGAACACCCGCATGGTCACGTTCCTGCCCGAGCGCTTGGCCCGGCACCTCGCCGAGATGGCGTTCCTGCGCATCCTGGAACCGACCTTCCAGTTGCCGCCCCTGCGCGAATTCGCGGTCTGGCACGCCGAGCGCGATGCGGATCCCGCGCACGCCTGGCTCCGTGCGCAGCTCGACCCGATCGGGCGTCGCCGCGTCGCAGCACAGGCAGGCTGACGACGACGAACGCTGCGGACCGGCCCGTTCGACGGGGTTCGATCCGCAGCGTTCGAGTGGATCCGACGAGGTCAGCGTCCCGATCGACGCTGGAGGATCACCGCGATGACCACGACGAGAATCGCGACCACTCCGACCGGCGCGACCCGCGTCGCGACCGATCCCTTCGCGTACTGCATGAGGTCGAGCGGTTCGGCCTCGGGCTGCGGGGGCGCGGCCGGGGAGGGAGTCGTCGATGGCGTGAGAGGCGTCGAGGTCATCGCCGGTGCCGGTGAGGCGCTCACCGGGCTGGGTGGAACCGACTCGTTCGGCCGCGTCTGCGCGGAGTCGTCGTCCCCGGCGCCGGGCCCGACGAATGCTCCACCGGCCGGCTCGTCGCCCGAACCCGCGGCGGTGAGCGGCGGGCTCGCCGGCACGGACTCGTTGGGCTGCGACTCGGCTGCCTCAGCGGTCGCCGCGGAGGAGGAGGACACAGAGGAGGACGTGGAGGAGGCCGCCGCTTCGGGTCCGAGCTTCTTCGACAGGCAGTCCGCGAACTGCTCGAGGATCTTCCCACCGACATCCGAGATCATCCCCCGCCCGAACTGGGCGGGCTTGCCGGTGATCTTCATGTCGGTGCTCACGATGCCGTCGGTGCGGTCGCCGTCGCCGGTGAGGGTGACGGTGATGGTCGCGGCCACCGTGCCGTTGCCTCGGGTGTCCTTCGCATTGGCCTCGATGACCGCCCGGCGGGCGCTCTCGTCCTTTTCGACGTACACGCCGGTGCCCTTGAACGTGAGCGCCACCGGTCCGAGCTTCACCTTGACGGTCCCGGTGAACGTGTCGCCGTCGACCCCGGTGAGCGTCGCGCCGGGCATGCACGGCGCGACCTTCTCCGGATTCAGCAGGGCGGTCCACACCTCGTCGACCGGGGCGGGAACGGACAGTGTGTGTTCGAGTTGCATGAGGTCCTCAAGTTCGTAGGTGGTCCGGGATCTCGGTGTTCGGCGTGGAAAACGCCTAGACCCCGGAGGCAGTGGTGACCGCTCGTCGGGTGAGTACCCGGGCGAGGTGGCTCCGATACTCGGCGTCGGCATTCCCGTCGGTCATGGGAGCCGTGCCGTCGGTGGCGAGCTCGGCGGCCTCCCGGATCGTCTCGGCCGTCGCGGGCTTACCGATCAGCGATTCCTCGACGCCGCGTGCCCGGACCGGGACGGCTGCCATGTTAGTAAGCGCGATCCTCGCCCGTTCGATGGTGTCGCCGGACGCCTGTAGGGTCGCAGCGACCCCGACGATGGACCACTGCTGGGCCGCGCGATGGAACTTCTCGTAGCGCGCAGACCAGCCCGTGTGCTTGGGAATCCGGACCTCGACGAGGATCTCTCCGGGCTCGACCGCGGTCGTGAAGAAGTCCTGGAAGAAGTCGTCCGTCGCGATGGTGCGACGCCCGGACGGACCGGCCACGGTGAAGGTCGCCTCGAGCGCCACGGCAGGCGCCGCGAGATCCCCGGCCGGGTCGGCGTGCACGAGCGACCCGCCGAACGTGCCGCGGTGCCGGATCTGGGGATCGGCGACGGTCGCCGTCGCCTCGGCCAGCAACCGTGCGTGCTCCGCGACGAGCGGGTCGTGCAGCACATCGTGGTGGGTGGTGGTCGCGCCGATCACCAGGGCGTCGCCGTCGTCGCGGATGCCCCGCAGTTCGGGGATCCTGCCGAGGTCGACGAGCACGGTCGGTGCCGCCATCCGCAGGCGCAGGACGGGCATGAGGCTCTGCCCACCGGCGATGACCTTCGCGTCCTCACCGGCCTCGGTCAGCGCGGCGACCGCTTCGTCGACGCTCGACGGGGCGACGTAGTCGAACGGGGCCGGAATCATTTCGTGCCTCCTCGGGCGTCGCGGAGCGCGTGCCAGATCCGCATCGGTGTACAGGGCATCTCGACGTCGGTGACGCCGAACGGCCGGACCGCGTCGAGTACGGCGTTGACGACGGCCGGGGTGGAGGCGATGGTTCCTGCCTCGCCGACACCCTTGACACCCAGCGGATTACCGGGTGCCGGAGTGTCGGTGCGATCGGTGACGAAGGGCGGCAGATCCACCGCGGTGGGTAGCAGATACTCGGCGAACGACGAACTCAGCAACGTGCCCGACTCGTCGTGCACCGCTTCCTCGTAGAGGGCCTGGGCGATACCCTGGGCGAGTCCGCCGTGCACCTGGCCCTCGACGATGAGCGGATTCACGACGTGCCCGACGTCGTCGACGCACACGTACTTGCGGATCCGCGCGTGCCCCGTCTCGGTGTCGACCTCGATGGCGCACAGGTGGGTGCCGTGCGGGAACGAGAAGTTGTCGGGATCGTAGGTCGCCTCGGAGTCGAGGTTCGGTTCGACACCGTCGGGCAGGTCGTGCGCGGCGAACACCGCGAGCGCGACGTCGGTGAGCCCGACGGACTTCGAGGTGCCCTTGACGCGGAACTGTCCTGCCTCGAAATCCAGATCGTCCTCGGAACATTCGAGCAGGTGTGCGGCGATCGGCCGGGCCTTGGCGACCACCTTCTCCGCGGCCTTCACGACCGCGATGCCGCCGACGGCGAGCGAGCGGGAGCCGTAGGTGTCGAGACCGCGCGGTGAACTCTGCGTATCGCCGTGCAGGATCTCGATGTCCTCGAACGGGATTCCGAGCCGGTCGGCGACGATCTGGCTCCACGCCGTCTCGTGGCCCTGACCGTGGGCGGACGAACCGGTGACGACCTCCACCTTGCCGGTGGGGAGCATGCGGATCGCGGCGTGCTCCCAGCCGCCGGCGCCGTAGGAGAGTGAACCGAGCACCCGCGACGGGGCCAGGCCGCACATCTCCGTGAACGTGGAGACACCGAGACCGAGCTGCACCGGGTCGTTGCGCTCGCGTCGTTCGGTCTGCTCGCGCCGTAATGCGTCGTAGTCGAACAACTCTCGGGCCTTGGCGGTCGCGGCCTCGTAGTTGCCCGAGTCGTAGGTCAGGCCCGCGACGGTGTCGAACGGGAACTCCTCGTGCTTGATCCAGTTCTTCTCGCGGAGCTCGAGGGGATCCATGGACAGTTCGACGGCGAGCTCGTCCATGATGCGTTCGATCGCGAAGGTGGCCTCGGGGCGTCCGGCGCCGCGGTAGGCGTCGGTGGGCACCTTGTTGGTGAACACGTTGGTGCAGGCGAACCGGTACGAGTCGAACTTGTAGATGCCGTTGAACATGAACGCGCCGAGGATCGGCACACCCGGGGTGACGAGACGCAGGTAGGCGCCCATATCGGCGAGCAGTTCCACCTTCAGGCCCGTGACGGTGCCGTCGCGGCGCGCGGCGAGGGTCAGCTTCTGGACCTGGTCGCGGCCGTGGTGCGCGGCGAGCATCGACTCGCTGCGCGTCTCGGTGTACTTGACGGGCTTGTGTAGGCGACGCGCGATGAGGAGCGTGAGCACCTCCTCCGGCGTGACCTGCAGCTTGCCGCCGAAACCACCGCCCACATCGGGGGCGATGACGCGCAGTTTGTGCTCGGGGAGACCGAGGGTCATCGCGAGCATCAGCTTCAGCACGTGCGGGACCTGGGTCGCCGACCACATGGTGATCTGCGAGGCGGTGGGGTCGACGACGACCGATCGCGGTTCCATGAAGGCCGGGATGAGCCGCTGCTGCCGGAAGGTCCGTTCGACGACCACCTCCGCGTCGCGGATCGCGTCCTCGACGTTGCCGCCGCTGCCGGCCTCGGCGGAGTCGAACACCCATGTCGCGCTGACGTTGGTGCCGAGATCGGGGTGGACGAGGTCGCCGTCCTGCGCCGCGCTCTCGAGATCGAGCACGACCGGCAGGTCCTCGTAGTCGACGTCGATCGCGTCGAGGGCATCGTGGGCCTCGTATGCGCTGCGGGCCACCACGACTACGACGGCCTCACCCGCGAACCGCACGGTGTCGACGGCCAGGGCCGGGGCGTTCGGGGTCTTCATGTCCTCGGTGATCGGCCACGCACACGGCAGGCTGCCCTGCTCCTCGGCGAGGTCGGCGCCCGTGTAGACGGCGACGACCCCCGGCTTGCCCCGGGCCTCGGAGACGTCGAGTCCGGTGATGCGGGCGTGCGCGATCGGGCTGCGCAGGATCGCGGCGTGCAGCATCCCAGGGAGCACGATATTGTCGGTCCAGCGCGTGCGGCCGGTGATGAGGTGCTCGTCCTCCTTGCGGCGGCGTGCCCGGCCGAGTTCGGATTCGCCGGTGCCCTCGTCGGTGGTGGGATCCACGGTGCTCGTCATCGTCATACCTCCTGCGTGGCGGCCGGGTTCTCGCGCAGTCGCTGAGCGGCGTCACGCGCAGCGGCCACGATGTTCTGGTATCCGGTGCAGCGGCACAGATTTCCTTCGAGACCGTGCCGTACGTCCTCGTCGCTCGGATCGGAGTTCTCGGAGAGCAGGTCGATGGTCGCCATGATCATCCCGGGCGTACAGAAGCCGCACTGCAGGGCGTGCTTCTCGCGGAACGCCTCCTGGACCGGATGCAGGCTGCCGTTCGTGGTGAGCCCTTCGACGGTGGTGACCGAGTGTCCGTCGGCCTGTACCGCGAGCATCGAGCACGACTTGACGCTGCGGTCGTCGAGCAACACGGTGCAGGCGCCGCAGTTGCTCGTGTCGCAGCCGACCACCGTGCCCACCTTCCCGAGTCGATCTCTGAGGTAGTGGACGAGAAGCAGTCGCGGTTCCACGTCGTCCGTGTACTGCGTTCCGTCTACGGTGACAGTGATGCGCATCGATCCTCCAAGTGCCTCGCGTAGCGCAGTGATACAGATCACTGACACTCTGCTGCATATCGCGCGTCGAAAGGACCCGAATCGCCGAAATCGCCTTTGGGCTCGCGTCGATCGGAAGCGGGATCGTCACGAGACACGCCGGCTGGTCGAGGCGGAGGGCGCCAAGGAACATCTGGTGCACTACACGACCAGCAAGCACGCCCTCGTCGGGATGGCGCGGGCCTTCGCCGCCGAACTCGGACAGCACGACATCCGGGTCGACAGCATCCACCCGGGCGCGGTGAACACCCCGATGGGATCCGGTTCGATGCGCGACCGCATCGCCCAGACCGCCGAGAGCAACCCCCGGCTCGGCGGCATGACCATGCCCTTCCTGAACAAGTACATGGCCGAGGCGGACGAGATCGCGAACATGGTCGCCTCGCGTCCGACGAGTCCGTCTTCGTCACCGCCCAGAGCTTCGCGATCGACGGTGGTGCTCAGTACTTCTGAGCGCCGATGTGCTCCTCGTGGGCGTGGATCGGTCCGCGTGTCTCCGCGAGGCGGCCGCCGCCCCCGCCCCAGCGCAGCGCGATGATCTCCGCGGCGATCGACACCGCGGTCTCCTCCGGGGTGCGGGCCCCGAGATCCAGACCGATCGGCGACGACAGGCGCGCCAGTTCCTCCTCGGTCAGTCCCGTCTCCCGCAGACGCTCCATCCGGTCGTCGTGTGTGCGGCGCGACCCCATCGCCCCGACGTAGGCCACGTCGAGCCGTAGGGCGACTTCGAGGAGCGGCACGTCGAACTTCGGGTCGTGGGTGAGTACCGTGATGACGGTGCGGGCGTCCACACGTCCGGCCTCGGCCTCGGCCGCGAGATAGCGGTGCGGCCAGTCGACGATCACCTCGTGGGCGCCGGGGAAGCGGGCCTCGGTGGCGAACACCCCGCGCGCGTCGCACACCGTCACCGTGTAGCCCAGGAACGAGCCGAGCCGGGCCATCGCCGACGCGAAGTCGATCGCCCCGAACACGATCAGCCGCGGCGGGGGCTGGAAGACGTTGACGAACACCGACATCCCCTCGCCGCGACGCTCACCGTCGGTGCCGTAGTGAAGGGTGCCCGAGCGTCCCACCTCGAGCAGGCCGCGCGCGTCGTCGACGACGGCGTCGTACATGCGGGACGAGGCGAGCTGTCCGTCGGCGCGGTCGCGCCACACGACCATCCGTCGTCCCCGTAACGCCGGGTCGGGATGGGCGGTGACGGTCGCGAGCGCGACGGGTTCGCCCGCGCGGACGGAGTCGAGCAGGTCGGTGAAGGCGGGGAAGGACGCGGCGTCGATCCGTTCGACGAAGACGTCGATGATGCCGCCACAGGTCAGGCCGACGGAGAACGCGTCGTCGTCGGAGACCCCGTAGCGTTGCAGCACCGGCTGCCCGCTGTCGATGACCGACCGGCCGAGTTCGTAGACGTCGCCTTCGACGCACCCGCCCGAGACGCTGCCGGTGACGGTGCCGTCCTGCGCGACCAGCATCGATGCACCCGGCCCCCGGGGCGCCGAACGGAAAGTCGAGACCACGGTGCCTACCGCGACGGCCTCCCCGTCCCGGTACCGCCGGTCGAGCTCGTCCAGAATTTCACGCACGCCGAACCTCCTCGAGAAGTTCTTCCAGTGTCGCAAGGCTGTGTCCCGCGAGCAGACGATCGATGTGCGGCAGGGCCGCGGAGATACCCGACTGGATCGGTTCGTATCCGGCGCCGCCGGCGTGCGGGTTCACCCACAGCACGCGGTGCGCGAGGCGATGCAGCTGCGCCATGCGTTCCCCGAGCTGCGAGGTGTCGCCGCGCTCCCAGCCGTCGGAGAAGATCACCACCACCGCGCCGCGCGCGAAACCTCTGCGCCCCCAGCGGTCCAGGAACGCGCCGAGCGTGTCGCCGAGACGTGTCCCGCCCGCCCAGTCCGGTACCGCACGCGAAGCCCCGGCGAGCGCGATCTGCGGGTCGCGGGCACGCAGCGCACGCGACAGGCGGGTCAGCCGCGTGCCGAGGGAGAACACCTCGGTGGACGACGGCGCGGCACGCGTGACGACGTGCGCGAACCGCAGGAGCGCGTCGGCGTAGGGACTCATCGAGCCGGATACGTCGATCAGCAACACCACCCGGCGCGGTCTCGTCGCTCGTGCCCGGTGCCGCGGCCGGACGGGTTCGCCCCCGCCCGCCAGCATGTCGCGCAGGGTGTGCCGCGGGTCCACCGGCCCGCGGCGGGAGGGCTTCGACCGCAATCCCCGACGCGTCGGGGGTCGGGGCTGCAACCGCGCGAGCAGTTCGGCGAGGTGAGCGCGTTCGGCGGTCGTCAATTCGGCCACGTCGCGGTGCCGGAGGACGTCGGTGTCGTCCGCCGCGACCTGCAGGCGTGGCGCGTCGTCACCGGAATCGCCCTCGGCGCCCTCGCTGCGGGACAGCGCGGCGATCCGTGCGGTGCGGGTGCGTTGCCCGTGGGTACGGGAGCCGGTGGGGACGGTGTCGCCGAACCAGTGGACGAAGACCACGTCGTAGCGGGCCGTGTCGTCCGGTGTGCGGCACAGCGTGGCGCGGCCTGCCCAATAGACCTGCACGGGATCCCCGACGTCGACGTGTGCGAGGGCGTCGAGATAGGTGGCGGTGGCGTCGAGGGCGACGGGCAGACCGGCGGCGGCGAGGGCGCGGCAGAAGCCGGCCAACCCGGCGACCGGTCCGGGGGCGGTCGTCATCCGGCCCTCGAGAGGTCGAGTCCGGCGCGGGTGACCCGGTCGATGTCCTCGCGGTACTTCAGTACGGCACCGAGTGTCGCCGCAGCGGTCGCTGCGTCGAGGACGTCGCGGTCGAGGGCGACCAGTGCGCGCGCCCAGTCGAGGGATTCGGCGATCCCTGGTGGCTTCAGGAGGTCCTGTTCGCGGAACGAGCGCACCGCGCGGGCGATCTGCTCGGCGAGCGGGTGCCCCAGACCGGGCAGCCGCCGCTGCAGGATCGCGACCTCGCGTTCGAGATCGGGATGCTCCACCCAGTGGTACAGACAGCGGCGCTTGAGTGCGTCGTGCACCTCGCGGGTCCGATTGGAGGTGAGCACCACCAGCGGTGGGACCTCCGCGCGGATCTCGCCCAATTCGGGGATCGTCACCGCGTTCTCGTCGAGCAACTGGAGTAGGAAGGCCTCGAACTCGTCGTCGGCGCGGTCGATTTCGTCGACGAGCAGCACGCACGGTGAGTCGGTGAGCGCCTGCAGCAACGGGCGGACGAGGAGATAGCGCTCCGTGTAGAGGGAACGCTCGGCGGTGTCCGCATCGAGCACACCGTCGCTCGCCGCTTCGAGCGAGCGCAGATGGAGCAACTGCCGGGGAAAATCCCAGTCGTAGAGGGCCTGCGAGGCGTCGATGCCCTCGTGGCACTGCAACCGGACCATCGGCAGATCCAGGGCCTGAGCGAGAGCCGCTGCGAGCGAAGTCTTCCCGGTTCCGGGTTCGCCTTCGCAGAAGAGCGGCCGGCCCATACGCATCGCAAGGAAGACGACGGTCGCCAGTCCGTCGTCGGCGAGATATCCCGTGGTCTCGAGAGCAGCCGAGAGTTTCTCGGGTGAATCGATACGTGTTGCGTCGCCGGTCATGAAGCGAGCCTAGATGCTCACCCGCCTCCCGACCGGCGACTGCGACAACTATCGGATCAACCGTCGGCGTGCGCGAGCGGCGCGAACTCGCCGGTGAACAGTGTTGCGCATCCGGGGCACAACGTCGTCGGATGGATGGCCCAGCCGTTCATCTGGGCATAGAGCTCTGCCTGCAGCTTGCTCTGTGCGGCAGTGCGGTAGCAGTGATCGCAATGGTCGCAACGGAAGACCCACCGGCCACCGGAGATCGGGTCGCGGTGCGGCGTCATGTCCACCTCGATATCAACAACTCGGTATCCGCGAATCGAAGGCGTGGAATGGTCGGATCGTGCCGGTTCCTCTCAGGGAACCGACTTGCCCATGACGCGGGCCCACCATCCGTCCAGCGGGCTCGGATCGGGCCAGCGGATCGTGTCGTCTGCGATGTGATTGGGCCGGGATGCCATGTCCTGCTGTCCCTGTCCGGTATTCGGTGAATCGTGCTGTGCGTTGCGCACTGAGGTCACCCCTTATTGCTATCGGTGCGTCATTGGCGGACGCACTCCTACGCACCTCTGAGGCGTTCTTGAATCTTAGCCCGGTTCTACTGAACCGGCCCGGTCTTTCTGCTGTTTGCACAGGTAGAGGAGGTCTAGGAAGTATGCGGCGGGGGAGGGGGTCTGCTGTCCAGGGTGGAGCGCAGACGGTCGTTGTCCTCCTTGAGGGCCGCGTTGTTCGCCTCGAGTTCGAGGATCCGGGCGATTCCGGCGATATTGATTCCGGAGCCCACCAGTTCGACGATCCGTTGGACGATCTCGAGATCGTTGTCGCTGTAGCGGCGCGTCCCACCCGCTGTGCGTGCGGGGTTCAGCAACCCTCGGCGTTCGTACAGGCGCAAGGTCTGCGGGTCGAGTCCCGACAGTTCGGCGGCCACCGAGATGCCGTAGACCCCGCGCCGGGCGCGTAACGGATCTGGCGTCATCGTTTCCTCCGGAGTCGGTCTTCTCGGGTCGCGCTGCGGTCACCCGCGACTTGACCGAACCTTACCACAGGTCCATAATAAATCTGTGTCTACGGACACAGGTAATCGACAAAGTGTGGCCGCCACGAACGGCCGGACAGTCGGAGGTGACAGACCGATGTTGATGCGCACCGACCCCTTCCGCGATATCGATCGCTTCACGCAGCAGGTGCTCGGCACCATGGCACGGCCCGCGGTGATGCCGCTCGATGCATGGCGAGAAGGCGACCGTTTCGTCGCCGAGTTCGATCTCCCGGGCGTCGACGCCGACTCGATCGACCTCGATGTCGAACGCAACGTGCTCACCGTGCGCGCGGAACGTCCGGAAGTCGACCGGGACAAGGAATTCGTCTCGACCGAGAGGCCGCGAGGCATCTTCACTCGTAGGCTGTTCCTCGGTGACACCCTCGACACCGATCGGATCGAAGCGCAGTACCGCGGTGGTGTTCTACGCGTGACGATTCCGGTCGCAGAGAAGGCGAAGCCCCGCAAGATCTCGGTGATCGACGCGGAGACGAACGGCCAGGCCGCGATCGAGAAGTGAACCGCTACGGCGAACCGGGCCCGGGATGATTCCCGGGCCCGGTTCGGCTGCGTCCACTACGGTTTCAGGCAGATCTTGATGGCGCCGTCCTGCTTCTTCTGGAAGATCTCGTACGCGTGCGGTGCGTCGTCGAGCGGGAGGCGGTGGGTCGCGAAGTCGTCGACCCCCAGCGGATCCTCGTCGGTCAGCAGCGGCAGGATCTCCGGGACCCAGTTCAACACGTTGGCCTGACCCATGTGGAGACGGATCTGCTTGTCGAACAGGGTGAGCATCGGCATCGGATCCGCCGCCCCGCCGTACACACCGCTCAACGAGATCGCGCCACCACGCCGCACGACGTCGATCGCGGTGTACAGCGCGTGGAGACGGTCCACTCCGGCCTTCTCCATGAACGGCTCGGCGATCGCCGACGGCAGGAAGCCGGCGGCACTCTGGGCGAGCTTCGCGACGGGCGAGCCGTGCGCCTCCATACCCACGGCGTCGATCACCGAATCGGTGCCGCGCCCGTTCGTCATGTCACGGATCATGTCGCCGGGATTGTTGTCGACCTCGCGCAGATCGACGACCTCGATGCCGCGGGAGGCCGCGCGGGCCAGTCGCTCGGGGACCATGTCCACGCCGATCACGCGGGCACCCTTGTGCACCGCGATGCGGGCGGCCATCTCTCCGATGGGGCCGAGGCCGAGCACCGTGACACTTCCGCCGTCGGGGATCTCCGCGTACTCGACGGCCTGCCACGCGGTGGGCAGCACGTCGGAAAGGTAGACGAAACGGTCGTCGGCCGGCCCTTCCGGGACCTTGATGTGGGTGGCGTCGGCATGGGGGACGCGCAGATATTCGGCCTGCCCGCCGGGCACGCTGCCGTAGAGCTTCGAGTAGCCGAACAGTGCGGCGCCGGTGCCCTCCTCACGGACCTGCGTGGTCTCGCACTGCGAATGCAGGCCGTGGGAACACATGAAGCACTGGCCGCAACACACCTGGAAGGGGATCACCACCCGGTCGCCGGGCTTCAGGTTCGTGACGCCGGAGCCGACCTCCTCGACGATGCCCATCGGTTCGTGACCGAGGATGTCGCCGGGAGTCATGAAGGCTCCCAACACCTCGTACAGGTGCAGGTCGGAGCCGCAGATGTTGGTGGTGGTGACGCGGATGACGGCGTCACCGGCCTCCTGGATCGTCGGATCGGGCACCGTATCGACGCTCACGTTGCGGCGCCCTTGCCATGTCACTGCCTTCATGTCGCTCCTCGGTTCCTCGGGTGCAGGAATGTCGGGCCGTGCCCGGCACGTGTCCCTCGATGCCTACCCCCGCTCGGCGCGGGCAAACGCTGCCCGCGAGCGGGTCCCTGCCGCGCCGCACATGTTTGCGCGTGCCGGAGGAGAGGTATGTCGCCACAGAACCGAATCGCCGCGACACATGTCTGTGGCCGCTCTTGCGGGAGCGCAGCCGCACAGAAGGAGGTCAGGTGACCACTTCGGACCCCGAACACCACGGAAGCCAGGATCCCGAACCTTCGCGCACCCCGGATCTCGAGCCCGGTGGCGGCGTGGCGCCCGGATCGACGCCCCCGGACTCGGGGACGACGTCCGGGCTGTCCGCTCCGGAACCGGACACGAGAAAGCGATTCCCCATCAGCGGGTGGCTCACGCTGCTCGCCGTCGCGGTGATCGTGATCATCTTCGTGGTCGCGATCTTCGGCATCCTGTCCTGACGGTTCGGCCCGAGCCGCCCCGCGGAGCTTCTCGTCAGCGTCCGCGACGCGGTAGCCGCACGACCTGCACGAAGAATTCGTCGATCTGCTTCACGGCACCGATGAACTGGTCGAGATCGACCGGCTTGGTGACGTACGCATTGGCGTGCAGCTTGTAGCTGCGGAGAATGTCCTCCTCGGCCGACGAGGTCGTGAGCACCACGATCGGGATGTCGGACAGTTCCGGATCGGACTTGATCTTCGTCAGCACCTGCCGGCCATCGTACTTCGGCAGGTTCAGGTCGAGCAGGATCAGATCCGGGCGCGGCGCACCCTCGTGGTCGCCCCGGCGGTACAGGAAGTCGAGTGCTTCCGCCCCGTCGCGGACGACGTGTAGGGCGTTGCCGATCTTGTTGTCCTCGAATGCTTCACGGGTCATCAGCTCGTCGCCGGGATCGTCCTCGACCAACAGGACGTCCACCGGTCGGGCAGCGGGATAGGTCACGATCGTGCTCCTCATGACGTTGTCCCCTGCTTCTGCTCGACGGGGCGTGATGCGGTTCCGAGGGTGAAGCAGATTCGAGTGCCCTCGGTATGAGTATCGCCGTACTCGGTGTCGATCCAGATTCTTCCCGCGTGATACTCGACGATTTTCTTGCTCAGCGCCAGTCCGATACCGGTGCCCTGGTAATCGTCGCGAGGATGCAGCCGCTGGAAGATGACGAACACCTTCTCGGCGTACTCGCTGTCGATCCCGATGCCGTTGTCGGTGACGCAGAAGTGCCACCGCGGACCGTCCGACTCGTCCTCGGCCTTTTCGCACTCGATCCTGATCACCGGGGTGCGATCGGGATGGCGGAACTTGATGGCGTTGCCGACCAGGTTCTGCCACAGCATCGTCAGCAGAGTGGGGTCACCGGTGAGCTCGGGGAGGTCGTCGGGGCGTTCGATCTGCGCCTGTGACTCCTCGATGGAGGCGGAGAGGTTGAACAACGCCTTCTCGAGCGGTCGGCCGAGGTCGACCCGGACGTAGGCGTCGTGGACGCGTCCGACCCGGGAGAAGGCGAGCAGATCGCTGATCAGCACCTGCATCCGTTTCGCGCCGTCCACGGCGTATTCGACGTACTGTCGTCCACGATCGTCGAGGACGTCGCCGTACCGCTTCTCGAGCAGCTGGCAGAAGGACGCGACCTTCCGCAGCGGTTCCTGCAGGTCGTGCGATGCGACGTAGGCGAACTGTTCGAGTTCGGTGTTCGAGCGGCGGAGTTCCTCGGCCTGGGCATCGAGATCCTCGGTCTGTTTCGCGAGCAGGGTCTGCTGCTTCCGGGAGTCCGCCAACGCGTCCGCGATACGACCGCGCATCGTCTCGACGTCGAGGGCGAGTGCCCGGATGTCCTTCGGTCCCTGGGGGTATATGTGCTGGTAGAAGTTCTCCTCCAGCGCGACCCGGCGACTGGCGTTGCGGAGTTTGCTGAGCGGCACGGCGACGAGATTGTGGACGAGGGCCACCATCGCGAGGCCGGTGAGGATGAACGTGATCACCATGGCGATCAGGACCGAGTTGCGGATCGTCCGGGACTGCACGAGATCGTCGAGGTTCTCTTCGAGCACACGGGAGAGCGCGTTGTTCTCCTGGACGAACATCGACCGGATCTCACCGAAGGTCAGCCGGTCCTCCTCTGCCAGGTTCGCATCGACGGGGCGCGGCTGCCCGGGCACGACTGTGGCGATGATCGGCTCTGCATATTGCGTCTGCCACTGCCGGGCGGTGGCGTCGATGGAGTCGATGTCGGCGAGGAGCTCGGGATGGTCGGCGAGGAGTTCACGGAGGCGATCGAGGGCGACCTGCTGATCGGCTCGGCCGGCGCGATACGGCCCGAGGAAGATCGGGTCGGTCGTGAGCGCATACCCGCGGACCGCGGTCTGCTGATCGAGCAATGAGCGCTGCAGCCGGTAGGACTCCGTCATCGCGGGCTGGATCCGCCCGGTCACCTCGTCGGTGATCTGCACGGTGCGCTGGATGAAGATTCCGCCCACGATCGAGCCGAGGACGGCGAAGACCGCGAGGACCGCGAACGCGACCTGGAACCAGCTCTGCACGACCAGCCGCGACGAGAACCGCTCGATGCGCGGTTCGGGAACCGAAGGATCCCTCATCGCCGCACCGTCGCTCCGACCTCGGCGGAACGCACGATACCGATCACATCCACCCCAGCTTCCCGGCCCGTGCCCGATTCGCGCCTACGGGCGACGAATCCCGACGGCGGTGCGGTCCCGAACCTGTCGGTCTGCGAACACACGTATGGACGGGCTGTCTGTTGAACCCGAATGCGAACTGTAGCCGACCGGTGGAGCCGTTCCGATCCGGCCACGGGCCGAACCGGCTGCACCGAGTGCCGGAACGCGACTAGGGTCGGTCGCATGACACGACGAGTGAGTGTGTGGGGTGGCGCGTTCTGGCTCAGTCGGAAGGTTCGCGAGCAGGCGCTCGATGCAGCCCGCGAACTGGAGGAGCTCGGGTACTCCCGGTTGTGGACGTCCGGCGGATTCAAGGACGGCTTCCCCTCCGTCTACGGTGAACTGCTCGCGGCGACGACGAAGCTCGAGCTGGCGAGCGGCATCATCAGCATCTGGCACGCCGACCCGGAGACCACGGCCGCTGCGGTCGCCGATCTGGAGTCTCGGTATCCCGGTCGTTTCCTGCTGGGCGTCGGAACGAGTCACGCCCCCGTCGTCGACGCGCGGGAGAACACCAGCTACACCAAGCCCTACAGCCGGATGGTCGAGTACCTCGACGGCCTCGATGCGGCATCGACGCCGGTGCCCACCGATCGCAGGGTTCTCGCGGCGCTCGGCCCGCGCATGCTGAAGCTGTCCGCCGAGCGCGCGGCAGGAGCCCACCCGTACTTCGTGCCGTCCGAACACACGGCGATCGCGCGCGAGACCCTCGGCTCGGAGCCGTTGCTCGCCCCCGAGGTGGCCGTCGTTCTCGAAACCGACGAGACCGTTGCGCGCGGCATCGCCCGCGAGTACATGCGCGGCTATCTCGCGCTGCCGAACTACTCGAACAACCTGCGTCGCCTCGGGTACACCGACGAGGACCTCGCCGACGGTGGCAGCGACGGCCTGATGGACGCGCTCATCCCGTGGGGTGATCTCGACAGCGTCGTCGCCGGCATCGAGAAGCACTACGCCGCCGGTGCCGACGAGGTCGCCATCCAGGTGCTCACCGCGGATCCGTTCACCTTCCCGAGCGAGGGCTACCGGCAGCTCGCGTCCGCGCTGCTGAGCTGAGGCCACCGAACCCCGAGGTCACCGAACCCCGAGGTCACCGGACCCCGAGGTCACCGGATCGGTGTGGCCGCTCAGATCGGCCGCACCGTGAGGATCTGGGACATCGTGCCGATCGGTCCGGTCGCATCGTGCAGCACCGTGCTCGTCAGGCCGACGCCGTCGGCGCCGAACGAGACCGACGTATCGAAGCCGACCCATTCACCGCGGGGTTCGGCGAACAGGTGCGCGGTCAGGTCGACGTTGGGGAAGGCGACCGTTCTCGGATCGGCACGCACCGCCATGCCGTTGGCGATGTCGAACAGGCCGGCCGTGGCGGCGAGATCGCTGACCTTCTCGCCCTCCACGAGCGGGAGACCGGTGCGCACCCAGAACGAGGCCCGTCCGGGTGCGGTCGAGACGCGGCGCACCTCCACCGAGTCGATGAATCCTCCCGGCCACAGCGTCGTCGGGTCCCAGGGTTCGCAGTCCTCGGGCGTCGGAATCGGCTGCAGCGTGGTGCCGGCGATCTCCGCGGTGGGACGGGTCTGCATCAGCCACGCGCGCGCACGCACGATCGCGCGCCCGTCGTAGGCGAGGGTCGCTTCCACGAGTTCGATGGTGCGTCCGGGCCGCAGGACCTCGACCGTCGTGACGACGGGACCGACGGGCACGGTGCCGAGGATGTCGTACGACAGGCGTCCGATCGTGAGGTCGTCGTCGCGCCGCGCGTCGCGGTCGCATTCGACGACGTGGGCGATCAGCCCGAGAGCGGGAGCGATGTGCTGCTCCGCCTCGTTCCACGCCCCACCGACATGTTCGGTGGCGCGGAAGGAGGTCGGGCCGAGTCGTTCGAAGTAGCTCATGCGGTCTCCGTTCGTGACGGCTCTGCCGCGAGAGCCGAGGGGGTCGCGGCGAGAGCTGCCAGTGCCATGCGTCGCAGCACCGCGCGGGTGCCTTCGGGGGAACGCGGGTCGGCGCTGTGCGGTGTCGAGTTGATGAGTCCGAAGGTCGCGTGCGCCATCGTGCGCGCATCGGATTCGGGCAGTGCGGGGTCGATGCGGCGCAGGGCGTCGACCCAGATCTCGACGTAGCGACGCTGGGTCACCCTCACCTCCCGCTGCCCCTCGTCGGGGAGGGACGTGAACTCGCGGTCCTGCACGCGGATGAGATCGGGCTCGCCCAGCGCGAAGTCGAGATGGAAGTCGACCAGGCCCTCGAGGGCGTCGCGCGGGTCGGGCGTCGTCTCGGCGACCTGCGTGCCACCTGCGAGGAGGCGGCGGCTGATCTCGACGAGGATCTCGACGAGCAGGGCGTCCTTGTTGGGGAAGTGTCGGTACACGGCGGGACCGCTGATCCCCACGGCCGCACCGAGATCCTCGAGGCGGACCCCGGGGAATCCGCGTTCGGCGATCAGGTGCGCCGCGGCACGCAGGAGGTCCCGTCGGCGTTCCGCCTTGGCGAGGCTACGCCGCGTCGGGCGTCCCGATGCGGTCGAGACGTCGATCGCGGACTCGGTCATGAAAATCTCCGCTCGGTGTGGTCTGGACAACTCGGTTAATCATAACTAACCTAGATTTCAGTTAATGGCGATTAGTCGATCTACCGAGGATGGTGTCCGTGACAACCGCTGAGACGGCCTCGACAACCAGCCGCGACCAGCACGAACAGCTGGTCGGAGAGCTCCGAGACAAGCTCGCTGCCGCAGCCCTGGGTGGCAGCGAGAAAGCCCGGGAGCGGCATGTCGCCCGCGGCAAGCTGCTTCCCCGCGACCGCGTGGACGAACTGCTCGACACGGGCAGCCCGTTCCTCGAACTGTCGCCCCTCGCCGCCGACGGCATGTACGACGACGAGTGCCCCGGCGCCGGCATGATCGCCGGCATCGGCCGCGTCGCCGGCCGCGAGTGCGTGATCGTCGCGAACGACGCCACCGTCAAGGGGGGCACCTACTATCCGATCACGGTCAAGAAGCACCTGCGGGCGCAGGAAGTCGCGTTGCAGAACAACCTGCCGTGCCTGTACCTCGTCGACTCCGGTGGCGCCTTCCTGCCGCGGCAGGACGAGGTCTTCCCCGACCGCGAGCACTTCGGCCGCATCTTCTACAACCAGGCCACCATGAGCGCCAAGGGGATTCCGCAGATCGCCGCGGTCATGGGCTCGTGCACCGCCGGCGGCGCCTACGTCCCCGCCATGAGCGACGAGGCCGTCATCGTCCGCAACCAGGGCACCATCTTCCTCGGTGCCCCGCCGCTGGTGAAGGCCGCGACCGGCGAGGTCGTCACCGCCGAAGAGCTCGGCGGCGGCGACCTGCACTCGAAGGTCTCCGGCGTCACCGACCACCTGGCCGAGGACGACCGCGACGCGCTGCGCATCGTGCGAGACATCGTCTCCACCTTCGGTCCGCGCAACCCGCGTCCGTGGGACGTCGAACCCACCGTCGAACCCGAGGCCGACCCCACCGAGCTGTACGACGTGGTGCCCACCGACTCGCGCATCCCCTACGACGTGCACGAGGTCATCGACCGTGTGGTCGACGGCGCCGGCGGTGACGGCCATGAATCCAGCAGCTTCCACGAGTTCAAGGCCGAATACGGCAAGACTCTCGTCACCGGCTTCGCACGCATCCACGGCCACCCGGTCGGCATCATCGCGAACAACGGCGTGCTCTTCGGCGAATCCGCCGTCAAGGGAGCGCATTTCATCGAACTGTGCGACAAGCGCTCGATTCCGCTGGTGTTCCTGCAGAACATCTCCGGCTTCATGGTCGGCCGCGACTACGAGGCCGGCGGCATCGCCAAGCACGGCGCGAAGATGGTCACCGCGGTCGCGTGCGCCCGAGTGCCGAAGCTGACCGTCGTCATCGGCGGCTCGTACGGCGCCGGCAACTACTCGATGTGCGGTCGCGCGTATTCGCCTCGCTTCCTGTGGATGTGGCCCAATGCCCGCATCTCCGTCATGGGTGGCGAGCAGGCCGCCTCGGTGCTGGCCACGGTGCGCTCCGACCAGCTCGATGCCTCGGGCAATCCCTGGACGGCCGAGCAGGAGGAGGAGTTCAAGGCTCCGATCCGCGCCCAGTACGAGGAACAGGGCAATCCCTACTACTCGACCGCGCGCCTGTGGGACGACGGCATCATCGATCCCGCAGACACCAGAAAAGTTCTCGGACTGGCACTGTCGGTGTGCGCCAACGCCCCGCTCGAGCCGGTCTCCTACGGCGTCTTCCGGATGTGAGTGCACCCATGACTGATACGACTCGGATCGACACGGTGTTGGTCGCCAACCGCGGTGAGATCGCGGTGCGCGTCATCCGCACCCTGAAGGCGATGGGCATCCGCTCGGTCGCCGTGTTCAGCGAGGCCGACCGCGACGCCCGGCACGTGCAGGAGGCCGACACCGCGGTGCTGCTCGGACCCGCCGCGGCGCGCGAGAGCTATCTGGTGATCGACAAGGTCATCGACGCGGCGCTCGCCACCGGTGCGCAGGGCATCCATCCCGGCTACGGATTCCTTTCGGAGAATTCGGCTTTCGCCGCCGCGTGCGCCACTGCCGGTATCGCCTTCCTCGGCCCGTCCGCCCACGCCATCGAGACCATGGGCGACAAGATCACCGCCAAGGCCGCGGTGTCGGAGTTCGGCGTTCCCGTCGTGCCCGGCATCTCCCGGCCCGGACTGAGCGACGACGAACTGATCGCGGGCGCCGAGGAAGTCGGCTATCCCGTGCTCGTCAAGCCGTCCGCCGGCGGTGGCGGCAAGGGCATGCGCCTCGTCGAGGACCCGAAGGATCTGCCCGCCGCGCTCGAATCCGCCCGTCGCGAAGCGGCGTCGGCGTTCGGCGACGACACCCTCTTCCTCGAGCGGTTCGTGCAGCGCCCCCGGCACATCGAGGTCCAGGTCCTCGCCGACGCGCACGGCAACGTCGTGCACCTCGGGGAGCGCGAGTGCAGCCTGCAGCGACGGCACCAGAAGGTCATCGAGGAAGCGCCCTCGCCGCTGCTCGACGAGGCCACCCGCGCCCGCATCGGTGAGGCCGCGTGCAACACCGCGCGCAGCGTCGACTACACCGGCGCCGGCACCGTCGAGTTCATCGTCTCCGCCGACAAGCCCGACGAGTTCTTCTTCATGGAGATGAACACCCGGCTGCAGGTCGAGCATCCGGTCACCGAGATGGTCACCGGCCTCGACCTCGTCGAGTGGCAGGGGCGCATCGCCGCGGGGGAGCCGCTCAGCTTCACCCAGGACGACATCACCCTCACCGGCCACGCGATCGAGGCCCGCGTCTACGCCGAGGATCCGGCCCGCGGCTTCCTCCCGACCGGCGGCGAGATCGCCGATGTCGTGGAACCTTCCGGCCCCGGCGTGCGCGTCGACTCCGGCATCCGCGCCGGCACCGTGGTCGGCAGCGACTACGACCCGATGCTCGCCAAGGTCATCGCCCACGCCGACGACCGCGCCGGAGCGCTGCGCCGCCTCGACCGGGCGCTCGCACAGACCGCCGTGCTCGGCGTCGTCACCAACGTCGACTTCGTGCGGTTCCTGCTCGCCGACGACGACGTCGTGGCCGGTGCGCTCGACACCGGACTCCTCGACCGTCGACTCGGCGACTACACCGCCCCCACGACCGCCGATTCCACGCTCGTCGCCGCGGCCATCCTGCGGTGGCTCGACCGCTGGGCGGGCGACACCACCGATCCGTGGGCGGTGCCCGACGGATGGCGCGTCGGTGCCCACCGGCCCGTCACGTCGCGGCTCACCTCCGGCGACCGCACCGCACATGTGCGCCTGACCGGAACTCCGGCGGCCGGTGTCGCTGAGGTCGAGGACGGCGAGACCTACCGGTTCAGCGCCGTGCTGCACGGCTCCGCTCTGGCGGTCGTGCTCGACGGCCGGCGTCACAGCTACCGCGTCGGCGAATCCGACGGTGCGGTCTGGCTTTCCGACGGTCACGGCAGCGTCGCCGTCCGCGAGGTGCGCGAGGCGTCGGTGCGCGGCGACGACGCCCACGCCGGCGACGCCGACATCACGAGCCCGATGCCCGGTGCCGTCATCGCGGTGTCCGTCGCCCCCGGCGACACCGTCACGGCCGGGCAGACGCTCGTCGTCGTCGAGGCCATGAAGATGGAACATTCGCTCACCGCCCCCATCGACGGCACCGTCGAACTGTTCGCGGCCGCCGGTGAGCAGGTCAAGGTCGATCAACTTCTCGTGCGAATCACCCCGCACGCCGACACGGAAGAGACAAAGTGATGACGGAATACCTGGCCACGGGCCAACTTCCCGACGAGTACGAGCAGCTGCGCAAGACGGTCGCCGACTTCGCCCGCACGGTGGTCGCGCCGGTCGCCGCCAAGCACGACGCCGAGCACTCGTTCCCCTACGAGGTCGTGCAGGGCATGGCCGAGATGGGCCTGTTCGGCCTGCCGTTCCCCGAGGAGTACGGCGGCATGGGCGGCGACTACTTCGCGCTGTGCCTCGCGCTCGAGGAACTCGGCAAGGTCGACCAGTCCGTCGCCATCACCCTCGAGGCCGGTGTCTCGCTCGGCGCGATGCCGATCTACCGCTTCGGCAACGAGAAGCAGAAGCAGGAGTGGCTGCCGCAGCTCGCGAGCGGCCGCAACCTCGCGGCCTTCGGGCTCACCGAACCGGGTGCGGGCAGCGACGCCGGAGGCACCAAGACCACCGCCAAGCTCGAGAACGGCGAGTGGATCATCAACGGCAACAAGCAGTTCATCACCAACTCCGGCACCGACATCACCTCGCTCGTGACCGTCACCGCCGTCACCGATGTGCGGGAGAACGGCAAGAAGGAGATCTCCACGATCCTCGTGCCGACCTCCACGCCGGGCTTCACCGCCGAACCCGCCTACAACAAGGTCGGCTGGAACGCCTCCGACACGCATCCGCTCACCTTCGCCGACGTGCGGGTGCCCGAGGAGAACCTCCTCGGCGAGCGGGGCCGCGGCTACGCCAACTTCCTGCGCATCCTCGACGAGGGCCGCATCGCCATCGCCGCGCTGTCGACCGGCGCCGCGCAGGGCTGCGTCGACGAATCGGTGAAGTACGCCAAGGAGCGCGAGGCGTTCGGCAGCCCGATCGGCAACAACCAGGCCATCGCCTTCAAGATCGCCCGCATGGAGGCACGTGCGCACGCCGCACGCACCGCCTACTACGACGCCGCCGCCGCGATGCTCGCCGGCAAGCCGTTCAAGAAGCAGGCCGCGGTCGCCAAGCTCGTCGCGTCCGAGGCCGCGATGGACAACGCGCGCGACGCGACGCAGATCCACGGTGGCTACGGCTTCATGAACGAGTACGCCGTGGCGCGCCACTACCGCGACAGCAAGATCCTCGAGATCGGTGAGGGCACCACCGAGGTGCAGCTCATGCTCATCGGACGGGAGCTGGGACTGTGAGCGAGACCGACACCACCGTGGAGAAGCGGATCGTCCAGCGTGGCCTGTGGTTCGAGGAGTTCGAACTCGGCGCGATCTACGAGCACCGCCCCGGCCGGACGATCACCGAGGCCGACAACACGCTGTTCACGACGCAGACGATGAACACGCAGGCGCTACACCTCGACGCCGCATACGCTGCCGAGACGAGTTTCGGTGAGCGTCTGGTCAATTCGATGTTCACGCTCTCGACGCTCGTGGGACTGTCGGTCGCCCAGCTCACGCAGGGCACGATCGTCGCGAATCTCGGGTTCTCCGAGATCTCCTTCCCCAAGCCGTTGTTCCACGGCGACACGCTCTACGCCGAGACGAAGATCGTCGACAAGCGCGAGTCGAAGAGCCGGCCGGGGGAGGGCATCGTCACCCTCGAACACACCGGTCGCAACCAGCACGGCGATGTCGTCGCCGTCGCCGTGCGCAAGACCCTGGTCCAGAAGAGGCCCACGACATGACCTGGGAACTCCCCGGCCCCGCATGGCTTTTCTGTCCCGCCGATCGTCCGGAGCGCTACGCCAAGGCCGCCGAACGTTCCGAGGTGGTGATCATCGACCTCGAGGATGCCGTCGCGCCGGCCGACAAGCCGGCGGCCCGTGAGGCGCTGATCGCCACTCCGCTCGACCCCGAACGCACCGTGGTGCGGGTCAACCCGGTGGGCACGGCCGACCACGAGGCCGATCTCGAGGCACTGCGCCGCACGTCGTACACGCGGGTCATGCTGCCCAAGTGCGAGAGCGGCGACGAGGTGCGCTCGCTCGCACCGCTCGAGGTGGTCGCGCTCATCGAGTCGCCCCTCGGGGTGCTCGCGGTGGAGGACATCGCCGTCGCCGAGAACACCCTCGGAATGATGTGGGGTGCCGAGGATCTCGTCGCCGGACTCGGTGGCAACGCGAGCCGTCACGCCGACGGGACGTACCGCGCGGTCGCGCAACACGCCCGGTCGGTGACCCTGCTCGCCGCGAAGGGTCACGCCCGCTGGGCGCTCGACTCGGTGTACCTGAACATCAAGGACACCGACGGCCTGTACGAGGAGGCGCTCGACGCCGTGGCGGTCGGATTCGACATCAAGGTGTCGATCCATCCGAGCCAGGTCGACGTCGTCCGCCGGGCGTACGCGCCCACCCCCCAGGAGGAGGCGTGGGCGCGGCGCGTTCTCGAGGCCGCCGAATCGGAACGCGGCGTCTTCGATTTCGAAGGGAAGATGGTCGACGCCCCGGTGCTGCGCCACGCCGAACGCGTGCTGCAGCGCGCGTCGGCCGCCGCCTCGGCATGACCGAGTGTCACCGGGGACGGTGACGCAACAACTGAGTGAGACGGTGGGCGCTGTCGAGCAGCGCCTCACCGAGTTCGGGCACACGATCGGGCCGGAACCGGCTCTCCACGCCGGTCAGACTCAACGCCCAGGTCGGGGCGCCGCGGTGATCGAACACCGCGGCGCCCATTCCCCAACTGCCCTCGACGATCAGTGCCGGATTGACGGCGTAGCCGGTCAGCCGTGTCGTCTCGATCCGTTTCTCCAGTGCGGGTCGCGCGTGGTCCGGTCCCCAATCCTGCGTGAGATCCACCCGCGACAGATGCGCCTCGATCTCCTGATCGGGCATGTGCGCGAGGATCGCCAGCCCCGCCGACGCCACCCCGAGCGGGAACCGGATCCCGATGTGGAGCACGTGCGAACGCAGCGGGAAGCTGCCCTCCTCCATCGCCAGACAGACCGTCTCGTCGCCCCGCCGCGCGGAGAGGAAGGCGCTCTCGCCGGTCGCGCGCGCCAGATCGCGCAGCACGTCGCCCGCGAGATCGGTGATGTCGTAGCGCACGGAGGCGAGCGATCCCAGCAGGTAGAGCTCGGGTCCGAGGGCCCAGCGTCCCGACGCCGGATCCCGGTCGACGAGCCCCTCGTCGGCGAGCGAGCTGAGCAGCCGGTGCACCGTGGGCCGGGCGAGATCGGTGGTGCGGGCGACCTCCGAGGTCGTCACCCCTTCCGGTTCGTGCGACGAGACGGTGCGCAGCAGGGCGGCGATCCGCGCGACCAGTTGACCCCGTGCATCGGACGACATACCTCGATTCTACGTCCACTCAGTGAACGCATATAGCGTCTCTGTTCGATGAACGATCAATTTCAGAGAGATTCCGGCAGGTACTTGTGTTCGCCACCTGCGGACTCTTTAGTAGAAACCAAGCATGCGACTGCGTTCATCCAGTGGACGTGATTTGTCCAGCGGAGCCCGGCGGCTCCCCCGGAAACCCGAGAGGTGAGAGTTGGCAACGAAAGTGTTCGAGACGGCGGCGGAGGCCGTCGCCGACATCCGTGACGGTGCGACGCTCGCGGTGGGCGGATTCGGATTGTGCGGTATCCCCGACATCCTGATCCGGGCCATCGCCGACGCCGGGGCCACCGACCTCGAGGTGTTCTCCAACAACTGCGGTGTCGACGGCCACGGTCTCGGAATCCTGCTGGGCAGCAAGCGCATCCGCCGGGTCACCGCGTCGTATGTCGGGGAGAACAAGGAATTCGCCCGGCAGTACCTCTCGGGTGAGCTCGAGGTCGAGCTGACCCCGCAGGGCACCCTCGCCGAGAAGCTCCGCGCCGGTGGCGCAGGCATCCCCGCCTTCTTCACCCCCGCCGGCGTCGGCACGCCCATCTCGCAGGGCGGACTGCCGTGGAAGTACCACGCCGACGGTTCGGTCGCCGTGGCGTCGCCGGCGAAGGAGATCCGCGAGTTCCGCGGCAAGCGGTACGTGCTCGAGGAGTCCATCACCGCCGACTTCTCGCTCGTGCACGCCCTCAAGGGCGACACCGAGGGCAACCTGGTGTTCAACAAGGCCGCGATGAACTTCAACCCGCTCGCCGCGATGGCCGGCCGCGTGTGCATCGCCCAGGTCGAGGAACTCGTCGAGCCGGGCGAGATCGATCCGGGCGAGGTGCACCTGCCGGGAATCTTCGTGAACCGGCTCGTGCACACCGGTGTCCAGGACAAGCAGATCGAAAAGCGCACCGTCAGCGCCGCGAAGGGAGCGTAGAACATGACCACAGCTGTCGAGACACTCGGCTGGACGCGCACACAGATGGCCGCGCGCGCCGCGCAGGAACTCGCGCCGGGGGAGTACGTCAACCTCGGTATCGGCTTGCCGACCCTGATCCCCAACTACCTGCCCGAGGGTGTGCACGTCACCTTGCACAGTGAGAACGGCATCCTCGGCACCGGGCCGTACCCCACCGAGGACTCGGTCGATCCCGACCTGATCAACGCCGGCAAGGAGACCGTGACGGTCAACCCCGGCGCTGCCTTCTTCGACTCGGCGCTGAGCTTCGGCATGATCCGCGGCGGCCACATCGACACCGCCGTGCTCGGCGGCATGGAGGTCTCGGCCACCGGCGATCTGGCCAACTGGATGGTGCCCGGAAAGATGGTCAAGGGCATGGGCGGGGCGATGGACCTCGTCCACGGCGCCCGCACGGTCATCGTGCTCATGGAGCACACGGACAAGCAGGGCAACCCGAAAATCGTCTCGGAGTGCTCGCTGCCGCTCACCGGTGAGGGCGTGGTCCAGCGCATCATCACCAACCTCGCGGTGATCGACGTGGCCGCCGACGGCCTCGTCCTGACCGAGTGCGCCCCCGGCGTCACCGAGGAGCAGGTGCGCGCCGCGACCGGAGCACCGCTCACCCTTCCCTGACGACCGGCCGGTTCCGCCTGCGGAACCACCGGAAGATCCACCCCCTGCGCACGGCCCCGGCCTCGGACTCCGTTTCGAGCCGGGGTCGCGTCGAGTTCAGAGCCGTGCGGGCCTCCTCACGACGACGCGCCCGCTCGACGGTCCACACCTCCACCATCTCCTCGGCGTCGACCTTGTGGATCGGCACGGGCAGTCCGCTCGGGAACCGCAGGCAGTCGGCGATCCGCCGGTTGAGATCGGAGACGATCTCGCGCACCACCTTCTCGCTGGGAGCCGACCCGACCGTGCCGGGCAGCCGCTCGATCTCGCGCCGCAACTGTAATTCGGGCGGCAGCAGAGCCTCCGTTGAAAGACCTTCGCGCGCCAGATAACTCTTCACCCACCACAGCTCGTCGTCGCCGTGGTCGGGGATGGGTTTGCCGTAACCGGGCAGATCGTCGAAATCGCCCCGGTCCTGCGCCACGCGGATCTGCCGTTCGATCCACGTCTCGAACGTCAGATCCCACCGCTTGCGCTCGGTCACACATCCAGGATGCCAGGGGCGGGCACCGGGTCCGGGCGGCTGTGGGTCCCGACCGCCACACGGTGCTGGTGTCCTAACCTGAGCCACGTGGAAGGACAGCGCGAGTCGCCGGTGCATGCCCGCCCGCCGGGCGACGGGGTGGACACCAACACGGTGCTCGGCAAGGTCGTCACCGTGCTGTGGGCGTTCACCGCCGACGACCACGTCCTCACCCTCGCCGAACTGGGTCGACGCACCGGTCTGCCGAAGGGGACGCTGCACCGCGTCGTCGGCGACCTCGTCGCCGTCCGGTTGCTCGACAAGGACCCGGCCGGTTACCGCCTGAGCGGGCAGCTCTTCGAACTGGGCCTGCGCGCCTCCCTCGAGCGGGGGCTGGTCGAGGTCGCCATCCCGTTCATGGAGGACCTCTACGAGCGCACCCACGAGACCGTGCACCTCGGCGTCCCCGAGGGTGTCGAGGTCGTCTATGTCTCGAAGATCGGCGGACATCGCCCCGCGTCCACGCCGTCCCGGATCGGTGGGCGAATGCCCATGTACTGCACCGGGATCGGCAAGGCTCTTCTCGCGTTCTCCCCACCGGAGCTGCTGGCCGAGGTGGTCGAGGCCGGATTGGCGCGCAAGACTCCCCGCACCATCACGACCCCCGGGCGGCTCGGGGCGAATCTCGCGACCGTGCTCGAGCGCGGGGTGGCCTTCGAGTTCGAGGAGTCCGCGGTCGGCCTGGCCTGTGTCGCCGCCCCGATCCTCGACGCGGACGAGCGTCCCATCGCGGCGGTGAGCGTCACCGGTCCCGTCACCCGGTTCCGTCCGGAGAAGCACGAGGGAGCGGTGAAGGCCGCCGCCGCGGGTATCGCCGCCACCCACGCCCGCCGCGAGGCCATTCGCAACCTCTGAGCGCGCACGTTCCACTCACCGGAACGACCCCCTGTACGGGGGCGGACCTCGCCGCCACGATGGTCGTAATCCATCGAACGACGAGGACGTGATGACTACCAGCTCCAACACCACATCAGCGGCGGATCGCACCCGCATCGCCGGTGCGGCGGCCGACCGTCTCATCGAGGCCACACGCAGCTCCACACCGTGCGGTCCGGTCCGCGACCTGCTCGGGGAGACCGACATCGACCTGGCGTATGCGGTGCAGCAGCAGCTCACCGACCGCCGGCTCGCCGAAGGTGCCCGCATCGTCGGACGCAAGATCGGCCTGACCTCCCCGGCGGTGCAGCAGCAGCTCGGTGTCGACCGCCCCGACTTCGGTGTCCTCTTCGAGGACATGGACGTCACCGCTCTCGACGAGGTGCCCAGTGAGCGCCTGCTGCAGCCGAAGGCCGAGGCCGAGATCGCCTTCGTCCTCTCCGCCGACCTCGACTCGGACGATCTCGATCTCGCGACCGTCCGCGCCGCCGTCGGCCACGCGGTTGCCGCTCTCGAGATCGTCGACAGCCGCGTCGCCGGCTGGGACATCAAGATCACGGATACGGTCGCGGACAACGCATCCAGCGGCCTGTACGTGCTCGGTTCGCAGACGCTCCCCCTCGACGAGTTCGAGCCGATCGACGCCACCATGCGGATGTACGTCGACGACGAGCTCGTCTCCGAGGGCAACGGCGCAGCCTGCCTCGGCGATCCGCTAAACGCCCTGCTGTGGCTCGCGCGCACGGCACGCGAGTTCGGGCAGCCCCTGCGCGCAGGGCAGGTCGTGCTGTCGGGGGCACTCGGCCCGATGGTTCCGGCGCCGCCCGGCGTCACGGTCCGCGCCGAGATCTCCTCGCTCGGCACCGTCACCGCGCGTTTCTCTTCCGAAAGCTCCACCGCACAGGAGAACTCATGACCACCAAGGTTGCCGTCATCGGGTCGGGCAACATCGGCACCGACCTGCTCATCAAGATCAAGCGACTGGCCGACGCCGAACTCGAAACCGTCGCCCTCGTCGGCATCGACCCCGAATCCGACGGCCTCGCACGGGCGAAGCGCCTCGGCATCGACGCCATCTCGACCGGTGTCGAAGGACTCGTCGAGCACCCGCGCTTCGACGAGATCGAGATCGTCTTCGACGCAACCTCGGCGAAGGCCCACGAGTACAACGAGAAGGTCCTGCGCCCGCACGGGAAGATGCTCATCGACCTGACGCCGGCCGCGATCGGCCCGTACACGGTGCCGCCGGTGAACCTCACCGAGCACCTCGACGCCCCGAACGTCAATATGGTCACCTGCGGTGGTCAGGCCACCATCCCGATCGTCGCGGCCATCTCGCAGGTCACCAAGGTGCACTGGGCCGAGATCGTCGCCTCGATCTCCTCGAAGTCGGCCGGCCCCGGTACCCGCGCCAACATCGACGAGTTCACCGAGACCACCTCGCAGGCCATCGAGAAGATCGGTGGCGCCACGCGCGGCAAGGCGATCATCATCCTCAATCCGGCCGAGCCGCCGATGATCATGCGCGACACCGTGCTTGCTCTCGTCGGTGAGGACCGCAAGGACGAGATCGTCGCGTCCGTCGAGGCGATGGTCGCGAAGGTCCAGGAATACGTGCCCGGCTACACCCTCAAGCAGGAGGTGCAGTTCACCGAGGTCACCGAGCCCATGGAGACGCTCACCGACCACACCGGCCCTCTGTGGAAGGTCGCGGTGTTCCTCGAGGTCAAGGGCGCAGCGCACTACCTGCCCGAGTACGCGGGCAATCTCGACATCATGACCTCCGCGGCGCTGCAGGTCGCACGCGCCGTGGCGGCACGCACGAAGGATCAGGTGACGGCATGACCGCGGCAACGACGACGACTCGCGAATTCGCAAGCGACGGAACGGCTCTGTACATCCAGGACGTGACCCTGCGCGACGGCATGCACGCCATCCGCCACCGCATCACGCCACAGGACGTCGCGAAGATCGCCGGTGCGCTCGACCGTGCTGGTGTGGACGCCATCGAGGTCTCTCACGGCGACGGTCTCGCCGGTCACTCGCTGACCTACGGTCCCGGCAGCAACACCGACTGGGAGTGGCTCGAAGCCGCTGCCGGAGCGATCAATTCGGCCACGCTCACCACGCTGCTCCTGCCCGGTATCGGAACCGTCCACGAGCTGAAGCGTGCCTACGAGATCGGCGTGCGGTCGGTGCGCATCGCGACGCACTGCACCGAGGCCGACGTCTCCGCGCAGCACATCGACGCGGCGAAGGAACTGGGCATGGACGTGTCCGGCTTCCTGATGATGTCGCACATGGCCCCGTCCGAGGAGCTCGCCCGCCAGGCGAAGCTCATGGAGTCCTACGGCGCCGACTGTGTCTACGTCACCGACTCCGGCGGACGCCTCACGATGGACGGTGTCCGCGAGCGTGTGCGTGCCTACCGTGAGGTCCTGAACGAGACCACGCAGATCGGCATCCACGCGCACCAGAACCTGTCGCTGTCGGTCGCCAACTCCGTGTGTGCCGTCGAGGAAGGCGTCATCCGCGTCGACGCGTCGCTGGCCGGACACGGTGCCGGTGCCGGCAACTGCCCGATCGAGCCCTTCGTCGCCGTCGCCGACCTGCTCGGCTGGAAGCACTCGTGCGATCTGTTCGGGCTGCAGGACGCCGCCGACGATCTCGTGCGCCCGCTGCAGGACCGTCCGGTGCAGGTCGACCGCGAGACCCTCACCCTCGGCTACGCCGGCGTGTACTCGAGCTTCCTGCGTCACGCCGAGACCGCCGCGAGCATCTACGGTCTCGACACCCGCGACATCCTCGTCGAGATCGGCCGTCGCGGCCTCGTCGGTGGGCAGGAGGACATGATCACCGACGTCGCACTCGACCTGCGCAACCGCGCGGGGAACTGACCAGCGCCCGCGTGCATGTCTAGTCGGTCAGATCCCGGTAGTCCGGGTGCTTCTCGATGAACTTGTCGACGTACGAGCAGATCGCGACGATGCGCTTGCCGCGTTCGCGGACGTCGTCGAGGGCGAAACCGACGAGCTTGCCTCCGAGTCCCTGACCGGAGTAACCCTTGTCGATCTCGGTGTGGTCGAAGACGAGGCGGCCGTCGTCGGGGGGGTACTGGGTGTATCCGACGACGGCGTCGTCGTCCCGGACTTCGTACCTCTGTTTCTCGGCGTTGTGCACCACGGTCACGGACGAATCGCTCATGGTCTTCCTCTCACCGTCGACAAGCTGGTGTGTCCCACAGCCAAGCTGGTGTGTCCACAGCATAGAGAACGGGCCGCGGCGCAATGCCGCGGCCCGTTCTGCTGTGCCGGGTTATTCCGGCGGAGAGATGTGCTGGGCGAGGTACAGCGGTTCGCCGAGCTGCTCGATCAGATCGAGCTGGGTTTCGAGATAGTCGATGTGTTCTTCCTCGTCGGCGAGGATCTCCTCGAAGATGTTGGCCGAGGTGATGTCGCTGACCGAGCGCATGTATTCGGCTCCCTTCCGGAGCCGGTCGCGGGCCTCGATCTCCACCTGCAGGTCGGCCTCGAGCATCTCCTTGACGGTCTGACCCAGACGCAACGCCCCGAGGCGCTGGTAGTTGGGGAGTCCGTCGAGATAGAGGATCCGATCGGTGAGTCTCTCGGCGTGACGCATCTCGTCGAACGACTCGTCGCGAGTGTGCTTCGCGAGTTTCGCCCATCCGCGGTTGTCCTGCATCTTCGAATGCAGGAAGTACTGATTGATCGCGGTGAGCTCGGCGGTGAGTTGTTCGTTGAGCAACTCGATGACCTTCTTGTCGCCCTTCATGGCACCTCCCGGGGTGAACCATCAGGTTTACCGCCGGGTAGGGGCTGGCTACACGGCGGTCTCGAGTTCGATGGTCTCATTCCGCCGGCGGGCCTGCCGGATGATCGCGGAGATGTTCCGGACGCAGCTGCCACAATCGGTGCCGGCGCGGCACTTGGCGCTCACCTCGCGGGTACAGCGTGCTCCCGCAGCCACCTCTGCCTCGATGTGGTGGTGGGTAAGAGCGTGGCAACTGCAGACGATCATCAGAGCCACCTTTCTGCGACTGAGGGAACACTCACTTAGGTTGCCCAAACCTTACATCGGCTTAGGCTAGCCTAGCTTGTGATCGTAGTCACAAGAAGAGGGGGTCGGATCCGTGTTATGCCCAGGTCCGTCCCAGGGTGTGATACTGCAGCTACTGCTGTTGCAGGTGTTGCGAGACCACCTGGTTGATCCGGTGCAGACCGGGCGAGGTGAGGCCTGGGATCTGGTTCTCGATCGTGCGCACCAGCGACGAATCGTCGAGGACCTTCTCGCTCGACTGGATCAGGACGGTTCCGGCACCGGTGAAATCGAACTGCCGTTCCTCACCGGACTGCACACCGAAACGCCGCGCCCCGGCCGAGACGAATCCGGTGATCCACGATTCGTCGTAGTGATGGCTGGGGGACGGACAGTCGGCCCACCCGACGAGCGCCTCCGGGTCGACCCGCAGCGGCGGCTCGGCGAACATCACCGGCCCGTTCGACGACGCGAGGAAACGGCCCGTACCGATGAGGGTGAGGAAACCCGGGACGATCGACTGGTTGAGCGACAGGCCCGGTTCGAAGGCCAGCAGATTGGCCTGCCGGATCGTGAGGTTGCCGTCGTCGAGGTCGTACGAGTTGATGTCGTATCCGCGGTCGCCGATGATCAGCTTCCCGAAGCCTTCGGCCACGACGTAGTCGCCGAGATAGAGCGGAGCGGAGAACTGCTGGGCCACCATGTGCAGCAGGTGTCCTTGCAGCCCGTGGGTGAGTGCCGAGAACTGCACCTGACCGTAGTACGCGATCATCGCGCCCTTCGACAGGAACCAGGGCGTCTGCAGGTCGATGCAGTAGGCGTAGGGGTTGCCCGGCACGTTGTCGCTGCCGCCGAAGCTCGACGGGTTCAGAACGGTACTCACAGCTTCTCCTCCGATGCCTGCACGTAGACGATGCCCTGTCCGCTGCATTCGAGTTGCATGGCCTCCCCACCGGTGCGACCGACGTTCCGCCAGCTCATCGACGACTTCAGTTCGGTGCGGACCGGGCCGTAGGACGCCACGAACGCCTGCGGGTCGACGACCACGGGCGTCGGACCACCCACCTGAAGCTCGAACACGCCGCCATGGGCGAGCAGCACCGCCGCGCCCTGGCCGATCAGCTGGGTGGTGAACATGCCGGTGCCGGTCATCGCTCCGGTGGCGGCGCCGCGCAGCGCCCCGAGCAGACCCCCGCCGCCACCGCCCCCACCGGAGGCGGCGGCCACCGAGACGACCGTGGACTGCAGACCGGTGGTGTGGGCGAGCAGGCGCGACGCTTCCGCCCGCAGCTCACCGCCCGCGGACATGTCGACGATGTGCGTCTCGAGACCGCGGAAGCCGTAGTGCACGACACCGTCGCCCTGCGCGAGCATCGTGGCCTCGTGCTCACCCTGCAGCATGCGTCCCGCCATACCGGCGAGACCACCGAGACCCGGAGCGCCCCCGACGCCACCGGGAACACCGTGGGGGGAGAACCGGACGTTGCCGGTGTAGAACAGCATCGCGCCGCGGCGGGGCACGACGGGACCGGACTGCCGCAGGTCGACGCGCACGACCTTGCCGTTGATCTTCGTGAAGCTCATCTGTTCCTACCGTTCCGCCGGCTGGATGGAGACCACGCCCACGCCGACCCACTCGAGGGAGAACGCCTCGCCGCTGCCCTGACCGATGGCCGAGCGCCACGACACGTCGGTGACGAACGACTGCGTGAGCTGCCCCTTCGCGCACACGAAGGCGTCGGGATCGACGACGAGGGGATACTGCGGCGACACCTCGAGATGGATGAGCGGGCCCCCGGCGGAGAGCAGCGCGACCTGCCCGGTCCCCGTCACCGTCGTGGTGAACAGACCCTGGCCGCTCATGCCGCCGCGCAGACCCGCGAACGTCACGTTCGTGTTCAGATTCCCGCTCAGCGCCAGCAGCTGCTCGGACTCGACCTGCAGCGTCTCGTTGTTCAGCTCCAGCACCGTGACGTCCTGCGCCTGGTGCGCGAAGTAGACGACGCCCGTGCCGCTGCACTCCATGAGCGAGAGCCCCTCACCCGTCGCGCGCTGCCGCAGCCCGGAGAGAACACCCTCGCCACCACCGAAACCGGCGGACTTGAAACCGACCTGGCCCTCGTACGCCACCATCGACCCCGACAGGGCCCGGACGGACGAATTGTTCAGGTGGGCTTCGATCACCCTCTTGGTCTTCACGACTAGCCGCATGGCGGGAAACGATAGTCGGAAACGACTTCGGTGGAGTGAACCCCCGGTAGCGGGGCCCACTCCACCGAAGAACTACAGAGGACCTACAGTCCCAGATCCTTGGCGATGATCGTCTTCATGACCTCGTTGGTGCCGCCGTAGATGCGGGTCACGCGGGTGTCGGCGTAGAGGCGGGCGATGGGGTACTCGGTGATGTAGCCGTAGCCGCCGTGCAGCTGCAGGCACTTGTCGATGATGCGGCCGGCGGCCTCCGTCGCGAACAGCTTCGCGCGGGCGGCGTCGGGCACCGTCAGTTCGTCGCGGTCGTTGAGCTCGATCGCGTTGTCGACCATGATCTGCATGGCCTGCAGTTCGGTCGAGCACTCGGCGAGCACGAACTTGGTGTTCTGGAAGGACGCGACCGGCTTGCCGAAGACCTTGCGGTCCTTGGTGTATGCGATGGCGTGCTGGATCGCCGCGGCCGCGGTGGCGGCAGCACCGAACGCGATGGTGAGACGCTCCTGCGCGAGGTTCTGCGTCAGGTACGAGAACGCCTCGCCCTCCTTGCCGAGCAGATCGGCGACCGGCACCTTCACGTCGTCGAACGACAGCTCGGCGGTGTCCGAGGTCTTGAGACCGATCTTGTGGAGCTTGCGTCCGACCGCGAAGCCCTCACTCTTGGTGTCCACCACCAGGATCGACAGGCCACCGCGACGGTCCTCGGGGTTGTACGGCGAGGTGCGGCCCACGACGAGAATGCGGTCGGCGAGAGCACCGCCGGTGATGAACGTCTTCGCGCCGTTGAGGACGTAGTGGCTGCCGTCCTCCGAGAGCTTCGCGGTGGTCGCGATGTTGGCGAGGTCGGAACCGGTGCCCGGCTCGGTCATCGCGATGGCGAACATCAGCTCACCCGAGGCGAACCCGGGGAGCCAGCGCTGCTTCTGCTCCTCGGTGGCGTTCTGCATGATGTACGGCAGGATCAGGTTCGAGTGCACCGACGACGAACCGAACGACACACCGGCCGCCGACGCCTCCTCGGCGAGGATCACGTTGAACTTCAGCGACGTCTCGCCGCCTCCGCCGTACTCCTCGGGAACCTGGATGCCGAGGAGCCCGAGTTCGCCCATGCGGCTGTAGAACTCGCGCGGAGGATGGCCGGTCTCTTCCCACTCGGGGTAGACGGGCACGACCTCCTTCGCGATGAAGTCGCGGACGGTCTGCCGGAACGCCTCGTGATCCTCGTTGTACAGCGTGCGCTTCACGCGTTGTCCTTCCAGGGATGGATGTGATTGTGGGGGAGCACCTTACAGCGCGTAGCTGCGCAGCACACCCTTGCTGATGATCGTCTTCTGGATCTCACTGGTGCCCTCGCCGATGAGCAGGAAGGGAGCCTCGCGCATGAGGCGCTCGATCTCGTACTCCTTCGAGTAGCCGTAGCCGCCGTGGATGCGAAAGCCGGCCTGGGTGACCTCGGAGCAGTATTCGCTGGTGAGGTACTTGGCCATGCCGGCGGCGACGTCGTTGCGCTCACCCGAGTCCTTCAGACGTGCGGCGTTGACCATCATCAGGTGGGCGGCCTCGACCTTGGTGGCCATCTCCGCGAGGGAGAACGAGATCGCCTGGTGCTGGGCGATGGGCTTGCCGAAGGTGGTGCGCTGCTGGGCGTAGCGGGCGGCGAGCTCGAAGGCGCGGATCGCGACACCGCACGCGCGGGCCGAGACGTTGACACGGCCGACCTCGACACCGTCCATCATCTGGAAGAAGCCCTTGCCGGGCTCCCCACCGAGGATCGAATCGGCCGAGGCCTTGTAGTTGTCGAAGACGAGCTCGGTGGTGTCGATGCCCTTGTACCCCATCTTGTCGATCTTGCCGGGGATGGTGACGCCCGGGACGACCTCACCGAAGCCGGCAGGCTTCTCGACCAGGAAGGTGGTCAGGTTCTTGTGGGGTTTGTCGGAGCCTTCCTCGGTCTTGACCAGCGCGGCGACGAGAGTGGAGCTACCACCGTTGGTCAGCCACATCTTCTGGCCGTTGATGACGTAGTTGCCGTCGGCGTCGCGCTTGGCCTTGGTGCGGATGGCGGCGACGTCGGAGCCGAGTTCGGGCTCGGACATCGAGAACGCGCCGCGGACCTCACCGGTGGCCATGCGGGGCAGGTAGTACTGCTTCTGCTCTTCGGTGCCGTGCTGGCGGATCATGTACGCGACGATGAAGTGCGTGTTGATGACGCCGGAGACGCTCATCCAGCCGCGGGCGAGTTCCTCGACGCACAGCGCGTAGGTCAGCAGCGACTCGCCGAGCCCGCCGTACTCCTCGGGGATCATCAGCCCGAACAGGCCCATCTCGCGCATCTGGTCGACGATGGCCTGCGGGTAGGTGTCCGAGTGCTCGAGTTCCTGAGCGTTCGGGATGATCTCGCGATCGACGAAGGCGCGGACCGTGTCGAGGATCTCGGACTGGAATTCCGTCAGACCGAGGGTCTGGGCGAGGCGGGTCATGCGTGCTCTTTCTGGGAGATGCGGATGGTGCCGGATGCTGCGAGGGCGTCGATCTCGTCGTCGGTCAGCCCGAGATGTTCGGTGAGCACCTCGGCGGTGTCGTCGCCGTTGGCCGGCGCGGGGCGGACCTCGGGGTACCGGCCGTCGAAGGACATCGGGGTGCTCGGGGCGTGGTAGCTGCCGATGCGCGGCTGGTCGAGCTTGTGGAACATCGGGTTGTCGGTCACGCGCGGGTCGGCGGCGAGTTCGGCGAACGTGCGGTAGCGCTCGTGCAGGACCGAGGTGCCGCCCAGCGCCGTCTCGACCTCGTCGGCGGTGTGGCGCGAGAACCAGGCGCCGAACAGGCTGTTGAGCACGTGGCGGTGCTCGAACCGGGTGCCCTCGTCGCGGAAGTCGACGCCCAGGGCGGATTCGAGTGCGGCCACGGCCTCGGCGGTGCCGGTGAGCTCGGTGAGATCGCGGAAGTGGCGCGGCGTGAGCGCGACGAGCATGAAGCGTGCGCCGTCGCTGGTGGCGAAGTCGGCGCCGTAGGTGCCGTAGACGGAGTTGCCGACCTTCTCCCGGACGGGGCGGCCGAGCTGGGCCTCGGCGATGTAGCCGAGATTGCCGACGGTCGCGAACGCGACGTCCTCGAGCGGGAGAACGACTCTCGTTCCGGCGCCGGTGATCTCGCGACGGTAGACGGCCGAGGCAACCGACAGGGCCGCGTACAGGCCGCACGAGACGTCCCAGGCGGGCAGCACGTGGTTGACCGGAGTCGAGACGTTCTCGGCACCGGTGACCTGCGGGAAACCGGCGGCGGCGTTGACGGTGTAGTCGACGGCGCCGGTGCCGTCGGCGCGACCGAGGACCTGCACGTGGATCAGGTCGGGGCGGATCGCGGCGAGTTCGTCGTAGTCGAGCCACGAGCGACCGGCGGCGTTGGTGACCAGCACGCCGGCATCGATGATCAGGTCGCGGATCAGGTTCTGTGCCTCCGGGCTACGGAAATCCGCTGCGAGCGATCGCTTGCCCTTGTTCAGGCCGGCCCAGTAGATCGACTCGTTGCCGTCGGTGACCGGCCAGCGGCGGTAGTCGGCAGCGCCGCCGATCGGGTCGACCCGGATCACGTCGGCGCCGAGCGCGGCCAGGGTCATGCCGCACAGGGGTGCGGCCACGAAGCTGGACACCTCGACCACGCGCACTCCCGCGAGGGGTGCAGTGGACGAGGGCAGCTCGTCGGTGGAAGCGGTGGAGTTCATGCTGGGCTCGCTCGTCCTCGTCGCAGATTGTTTCGGGCACAGTCAGCATGCCCAGGTTTTGCCGCCCGGAACAGCACCGATCGGCTATCGCTCGGTTAGCGCAGACCAATACTCGATGCGGCTTGAATCCGCCGTGTGATGAGTCATAGGTTTCAGTGATCGATTCGTTCGCCTCCCGCTCTTTGCTTCAGGTGACATGGCTCACGTTCAATACATGCAGACGCCAGGCGTGACGTTCTTCCGACAGCGACATACCGATCGTTCGTAAGTCGGCCATCCCGCTCGAGTTCTGAAGGGACTCCCAGTGACCACAGGCGAAATCGCGCACGACAAGTCGGCAGCCGCCGGCGGGCCCGGTCGGCCGACGACCGGCTCGACCCCTCTCGTGACCCCCGGCCGCGCGTGGAGCATGACCGGCCTGGTCATCTTCCTCTACGTCGTCAACTACGCCGACAAGGCCGTCCTCGGCATCATCGCCCAGCCTCTGGCGCGTGAGCTCGGCATGAGCTCCTCCCAGATCGGCCTGGTCGGGTCGCTGTTCTTCGTCACATTCACCGTCGGCGGTTTCTTCGCCGGGCCGTTGAACAAGTACATGACCCTCCGCTGGGCCCTGCTGGCCCTCGGCCTGACCTGGTCGCTCGTCATGCTGCCGCTGGTCGTCAGTGCGAGTTTCGCGATGCTGGTCGTCACCCGCATGCTGCTCGGTCTCGCCGAAGGACCGAGCTCGGCGCTCATGCACACCGCCGCGTACTCGTGGCACCCGCCGGCCAAGCGTGGCCTGCCCGGCGCCTTCCTGGCCGGTTCCGCCTCGGTCGCCAAGATCGCCCTCGCTCCCGTCCTGACCTTCATCACCGTCGAATGGGGATGGCGTGCCGCGCTGATCTCGCTGTCGATCCTCGGTGCGATCTGGATGGGCTGCTGGCTCCTCGGCTGGAAGGAAGGCCCCTACACGACCCGGGCCGTCAAGGGCGCCGAGACCGCCGCTTCCGCCGCGCAGACCGAACCGTCCGTGCCGTGGCGCAAGATCTTCCTCACTCGCACCTTCATCAGCTGCGCGATCCTGATCATGGTCGTCTACGCGCTCACCACCGTCGTCCTGACCTGGCTGCCGTCCTACTTCGAGGTCGGTCTCGGCTACAGCGCTCTGCAGGCCGGCTCGATGTTCGCCCTGCCGTCCATCATCGGCCTGTTCCTCATGATCAGCTCGGGCACGGTCACCGACCGCCTCAGCGCCAAGGGTTACCGCTCGCGGGTCGTCCGCATCATCGTGCCCGCCGTCGGTGTGCTCATCTGCGGTGCCATCCTGGTCTTCCTCCCGTCCATCGGTACGCCGGCTCTGGCCGTCGCGGTCGTCTCCATCGGCTACGGCTTCGGCGCCATCGCGTTCCCGCTGATCAACGCCGCGATCTCCGAGTTGTGCCCGCCGCAGCAGACCGCCGGCACGATGGGTGTCTTCCTCGCGCTGATGGCGGTCGGCGGTCTCGTTGCCCCCTACGGCACGGGTGTCCTCGTCGACAACGCCGCCACCGCGGCGGAGGGCTATGCAACGGCCTTCCAGGTCATCGGTGCACTCGGTGCGCTCGCCGCGATCCTGGTGCTCTTCCTGGCCGACCCGGAGCGCGACCGCAAGATCATCCGGGCAGCCGCCTGACCTGTTCGGCATAGCTTCCGCCTAACGGAAGCTTCCGCCGAAAGACTTACCCCTACCGGCCGGGTGCATGGTCTCCTCGAATGTGAGGACCACCACCCGGCCGGTCGTCTTTTCCCACCACGGTTGCCCGGCAACCGTGTCCCGCAACAGCAAAGGACCGATTCGCATGCGCGATGCCGTGATCGTCGACGCCGTCCGTTCCCCCATCGGACGTCGAGGTGGTGCACTGTCCGAGATCCACCCCGTCAACCTGTCCGCCCACGTGCTGACCGCACTGGCGGAGCGGACCGGCCTCGATCCCGCCACGATCGACGACGTCCAGTGGGGTTGTGTGAGCCAGGTCGGCGACCAGGCCGGAATCGTCTCGCGCAGCGCCGTGTTCGCGGCCGGATGGCCGGTCACCGTCCCCGCCACCACCATCAACCGGGCGTGCGGATCGAGCCAGCAGGCCGTGTCCTTCGCCGCCGCGACCGTCATCTCCGGCCAGAACGACGTCGTGATCGCCGGTGGTGTCGAGTCCATGAGCCGTGTGCCGATGGGCAGCGCCAGCAAGGACGGTCAGCACTTCCCGCAGAACGTGCTCGACCGCTTCGAGGTCGGCGGCTTCAGCCAGGGCATCGGCGCCGAGATGATCGCCGAGAAGTGGGGTTTCTCCCGCACGCAGCTCGACGAATTCTCGCTGCGCTCGCACGAACTGTCCGCAGCCGCCACCGACGCGGGCGCCTTCACCGGCCAGATCGCCGTGGTCGGCGAGTTCGCCACCGACGAGGGCATCCGCCGCGGCGGCACCGTCGAGTCGCTTGCCAAGCTCGAGACCGTCTTCAAGGAGGACGGCGTGATCCACGCCGGCAACTCCTCGCAGATCTCCGACGGTGCCGGCGCCCTGCTCATCACCACCAGCGAATACGCCGCGGCGCAGGGCTGGACCCCGCTCGCACGCATCCACACCGCCGTCGTCGCCGCCGACGACCCGGTCGTCATGCTCACCGGCCCCATCCCCGCCACCGAGAAGGCCATCGAGCGTTCCGGTCTGTCCATCGACGACATCGGCGCCTTCGAGATCAACGAGGCCTTCGCGCCGGTGCCGCTGGCATGGCAGGTCGAGACCGGTGCGAAGCCCGACCGCCTCAACCCGCTCGGCGGCGCGATCGGTGTCGGCCACCCCCTCGGCGGCTCCGGCGCGATTCTCATGACCCGCCTCGTGCACCACATGCGCGACAACGGCATCCGCTACGGTCTGCAGTCGATGTGCGAGGCCGGCGGCATGGCCAACGCCACCATCCTCGAACTGCTCTGATCTCACGTCACCCAGCTGCTACGAATCCGAAGGAAACACTATGGAACTCAAGGGTCTGTCCGTTGCCGTCACCGGCGGAGCGTCCGGTCTCGGTCTCGCCACGGCACGTCGCGTCCTGGCCGCCGGCGGCAACGTCACCCTCATCGACCTCCCCGGCTCGAACGGTGAGGAGATCGCCAAGGAGCTCGGCGACGGCGCCGTCTTCGCCCCCGGCGACGTGACCGATTCGGAGCAGTTCGCTGCGGCTCTCGACGTCGCGCACGAGCGCGGCGGCCTGCGCGGTGTCGTGCACTGCGCCGGCGCCGGACGCAAGATGCGCATCCTCGACAAGGAGGGCAAGGCCGGTTCGCTCGAGGACTTCGAGTTCGTGATCCGCCTCAACCTCATCGGCTCGTTCAACGCGCTGCGCCTCGGCGCCGAGCGCATGGCCGAACTCGACCTCATCGAGGACGAGCGTGGCGCCGTCGTCATGACGGCCTCCGTCGCGGCCTTCGAGGGCCAGATCGGCCAGATCAACTACTCGGCGTCCAAGGCCGGCATCGTCGGCATGACGATCGTCGCCGCACGCGACCTCGCCAGCAAGGGCATCCGCGTCAACACCATCGCCCCCGGCATCATGGACACCCCGCTGCTCGCCCGCCTGCGCGAGGACGTCCGCACGTCGCTCGAAGCGACCGTGCCCAACCCGTCGCGTCTGGGCCGGCCCGACGAGTTCGGGCAGCTGGCCACGAACATCCTCGAGAACGGCTACATCAACGGCGAGACCATTCGCCTCGACGGCGCCATCCGTATGGCACCGCGGTGAACCGGGCGTCGACCATGACCTCGGCTTCCGACCTCGCACAGCGCAGGCTGTCGTACCCGGCGACGACGATGGCGGTGTGGGCACCGAGCCTCGCCGCCGTCTACGGCGACCGTCCCGCGGTGATCGACGGCGACCGGGTGCTCACCTACAACGACCTCGACGCACGCTCGGCGCAGTTCGCCGGCGTGCTGCACGAGGCCGGGGTGCGGGCCCGCGACGTGGTGCTCCTGCACCTCGGTAACTGCGTCGAGTTCCACATCGCCTACTACGGTGCGCTCCGCGTCGGAGCGGCGGTCACGCTCGTGAATCCGCTGCAGCCCGAACCGGGTCTGCGCCGGCAGATCGAGGAGACTTCCGCAGCCGCGGCGGTCACCGGTTCCGCACAGGCCGACACCCTGTTCCGGGCTGCGTCCGGAACGAGTATCCGGTTGATCGCGGTCGTCTCCGACGAAGCGGTCACCGCGCCGGGTGCCGTGCGCTTCGGCGATGCGCTCGAAGGACGTCCGCAGACCTTCGAACCGGTCGTCACCAGTCCGGACGATATCGCGCACATCGCGTACACCGGTGGCACGACCGGCATTTCGAAGGGCGTGCGAGTCCTGCACCGCAACGTCGTCGGCAACGTCACGCAGATGTGTGCGTGGCGCGCCGGGCACCAGCTGGTCGCCGATGTCGACGGGCGCATCTCGCTCGAACCGATCGGCGACCTGAAAATCGCCGGTGCGGTCCCGGGTCAGGGTTCGACGATCGTGGTGTCGCCGCTGTTCCACGCGCACGCGCTGATCAACACGTCGTTCCTTCTCGCGTGCGGCCTGACCCAGGTCCTCGCGGGTCGCTTCGATCCGGCCCGGATGCTCGAGCTGATCGAACGGTACGAGGCCGGCTACATCACCGGCAGCCCGGCGATGTGGCACGCCCTCGCTACGCATCCCGACGTCGAGACCCGCGACCTGTCCACCGTGCGGGTCGTGTCGTCCGGTGCCGCTCCGATCGACCACGTGACCCTCGGGAACCTCGAGCGTGCGTTCCCCAACGCACGTATCGCGGAGGGTTACGGGCTCACCGAGGGCACCTGCGTCGTCACGGCGATGCCGCTCGTCATCGACTCGGAGTACCGCCTCGGAAGCGTCGGCCTCCCGGTCTTCGACACCGAACTCGAGATCCGCTCGCAGATCGATCCGACCGTCGTCCTCCCCGACGGAGAGCTCGGCGAACTGTGGATCCGCGGACCGCAGGTCACCGACGGATATCTCGGACACCCCGAGATCACCGCGGAACAGTACGTCGACGGCTGGCTCGCCACCGGCGACATCGCCTACCGCGATGCCGACGGATTCGTGTACATCGCCGACCGGGCGAAGGACATGTTGATCTACAAGGGCTACAACGTGTATCCGCGTGAGCTCGAAGAGATCCTGGTGACCCACCCGAAGGTGTCCACTGCGGCGGTCGTCGGGCGGGAGGCAGGCGCGATCGGTCAGGAGCCGGTAGCCTTCGTCGTCCCCGTCGACGGCGAGGAGCCCGCCGCGGAGGAGCTGAAGGCGTACGTCGCCGAACAGGTCCTGCCGTACAAGAAGATCCGTGAAGTGGTGGTGGTCGACGCATTGCCGACCTCCGCCGCGGGCAAGATCCTCAAGACCGATCTGCGATCGCGACTGACGGTCTCCTGACCCCGCACACGAGAAACCCCCGGCATCCGATGCCGGGGTTTTCTTCGTATGCGGTGAAAGGTGATTCGCAAGAATCGGTTCGGGCGCGGTTCCGGACGTACCTGTTCCGGAACCGCGCCCCGAAGGTCAGGAGTTCTTCTGTTGCTCCTGCTTGACGAGTCCGCCGCCGATGATCAGACGCTGGATCTCGCTGGTGCCCTCGTACAGGCGCAGCAGACGCACGTCGCGGTAGATCCGCTCGACCGGCACCTCGCGCATATAGCCGGTGCCACCGTGGATCTGGACGGCGAGATCGGCGACCTTGCCGACCATCTCGGTGCAGAACAGCTTCGCGACCGACGGTGCGATGCGGCGGTCGGTCTCCTCGACCCACGCCTTCGCGGCGTCGCGGACGAGGGCGCGGCCGGCCATCACACCGGTCTGCTGGTCGGCGATCATCGCCTGCACGAGCTGGAAGTTTCCGATGGGGTTGCCGCCCTGCGTGGCGGTCGCGGCGTAGGCGACAGACTCGTCGAGTGCGCGCTGGGCCTGGCCGACCGACAGTGCGGCGATGTGCACGCGACCGCGGGCGAGCGAGACCATGGCGGCCTTGTAGCCGACGTCCTCGCTGCCGCCGACGAGCGCGGAGTTCGGCACACGCACGTCGTCGAAGTGCACGTCGGCGGTCCAGGCGCCCTCCTGGCCCATCTTGGCGTCCTTGTTGCCCACCGTCAGGCCGGGGGTGTCGGCGGGGACGAGGAAGACCGCGATTCCGGTGCCGTTCCCGTCTGCCGGACGGGTGCGGGCGAACACGACGAACAGGTTCGCCAGCGGCGCGTTGGTGATGAAGCGCTTCTCGCCGGTGATCACCCAGTCGTCACCGGCGCGCACGGCCTTGGTACGCAGACCCGACGGGTTCGAGCCGGCGCCCGGCTCGGTGAGGGCGAAGGATGCGACGCCCTCGCCGGAGGCGATGCCCTCGAGCCACTGCTGCTTCTGCTCGTCGGTACCGAAGTTGACGAGCACCTGGCCGGCGATGCCGTTGTTGGTGCCGAACATCGAGCGCAGCGACAGGGTCGTGTAACCCAGCTCCATCGCGAGTTCCGCGTCCTGCTGCAGATTCAGGCCGAGGCCGCCCCACTCCTGCGGGATGGCGTATCCGAACAGGCCCATGTCCTTCGCGGCCTGGCGGATGTCCTCGGGAATCGCATTGGTCTCGGCGATCTCCTGCTCGCGCGGCACGACCACGTTGCGCACGAACGCGCGGGTCTGCGCGAGGATCTCGCGGAAGTCGTCCTCGTCGACCTCGGGGGCCGGGATGGAGAGTGTCATGTCTACAACCTTCGTGCGGCCGCGGGGAGGTGTCCAATACGAATGGCGCCATTCCCGTATAGGCATTGTCGATGGATGAGAGCCGTTCTACCGGCCGGTTCGCCGTTATATTCGGAGCATCGACTTGCCTGGGGGCCGTCCCGAGCCCCGCCGAAAGGAATCATAGATGTCTCTGTTGGAGAACCGCACTGCCGTGATCACCGGTGGCGCTCAGGGAATCGGCTTCGCCATCGCGCAGGCGTTCGTCGACGCCGGCGCCCGCGTCGTGATCGGCGACCTCGATCTCGATGCCGCCACCGCCGCCGCCGAGAAGCTCGGAGGGCGCGACGTGGCCCGGGCCGTGCGCGCCAACGTCGTCGAGTCCGCCGACTGGGACACCCTCCTCGCCGAGGCCGTCGACGGTTTCGGCTCGCTCGACGTGGTGGTCAACAACGCCGGTATCACCCGCGACGCGACGATGCGCACGATGACCGAAGAGGACTTCGACCTCGTCATCTCGGTGCACCTCAAGGGCACCTGGCACGGCACCCGCAAGGCCGCCGCGATCATGCGTGAGGCCAAGCGCGGCGCGATCGTCAACATCTCCTCGCTGTCCGGCAAGGTCGGCATGGTCGGCCAGACCAACTACTCCGCCGCCAAGGCGGGCATCGTCGGCCTCACCAAGGCCGCCGCCAAGGAGATGGCGCACCACGGCGTCCGCGTCAACGCGATCCAGCCCGGCCTGATCCGTTCGGCGATGACCGAGGCCATGCCGCAGAAGGCATGGGACCGGAAGATGGCCGAGATCCCCATGGGCCGCCCCGGCGAGGTCGACGAGATCGCCTCCGTCGCACTGTTCCTCGCGTCCGACATGTCCTCCTACATGACCGGCACCGTCCTCGAGGTCACCGGCGGCCGCTTCATGTGACGGTCCATCCGTCACCTCCCTCTCTTCCCGAAAGGTCATCATGCGTGAAGTTGTCATCTGCGAGCCGGTCCGTACCCCGATCGGCCGCTACGGCGGAATGTTCAAGTCCCTCACCGCAGTCGATCTCGGTGTCGCAGCCCTGAAGGGTCTACTCGAGCGCACCGGTGTTGCGCCCGAACAGGTTCAGGACGTCATCCTCGGCCACTGCAACGGCAACAGTGAGGCCCCGGCCATCGGCCGCGTCGTCGCTCTCGACGCCGGTCTGCCGATCACGGTGCCCGGCATGCACATCGACCGTCGCTGCGGTTCGGGCCTGCAGGCCGTCATCCAGGCCGCCTTCCAGGTCGGTAACGGCGACCACGATCTCGTCGTCGCCGGTGGCACCGAGTCGATGAGCAACGCGGCGTTCTACTCCACCGATATCCGCTGGGGCGGCGCCCGCACCGGTGTGCAGATGCACGACGGGCTGGTCCGAGCCCGCTCGACCGCCGGTGGCCGTTTCTACCCGGTGCCCGGCGGCATGATCGAGACCGCGGAGAACCTGCGTCGCGAGTACTCGATCTCCCGCGACGAGCAGGACGAGCTGGCCCTGAACTCGCACCTGCGTGCAGTCCACGCCCAGAAGAACGGGATCCTCGCCGAGGAGATCATCCCCGTCACGGTGAGCAGCCGTAAGGGCGACGAGGTCATCGACACCGACGAGCACCCGCGTCCCGACATCAGCCTGGAGACCCTCGCCAAGCTGAAGCCGATCATGGGCAAGCAGGACCCCGAGGCCACCGTCACCGCCGGCAACGCCAGCGGCCAGAACGACGCCGCGTCCATGGCCATCGTCACCACCCCGGAGAAGGCCGCCGAGCTGGGCCTGACCCCGCTGGTGCGGTTCGTCTCGTGGGGCGTCGCCGGTGTCCAGCCCAAGGTCATGGGCATCGGCCCCGTGCCGGCCACCGAGGTCGCCCTCGCCAAGGCGGGCATCACCCTCGCCGACGTCGACATCATCGAGCTCAACGAGGCGTTCGCCGCGCAGGCCCTTGCCGTGACCCGCGAGTGGAAGTTCGGCAAGGCCGACTTCGAGCGCACCAACGTCCACGGCTCCGGCATCTCGCTCGGCCACCCGGTCGGCGCGACCGGCGGACGCATGCTCGCCACCCTCGCCCGCGAGCTGCACCGTCGCGAGGCCCGCTACGGCCTCGAGACCATGTGCATCGGCGGCGGCCAGGGCTTGGCAGCGATCTTCGAGCGCGTCGCGTAAGCAGACAGCTCCCGGTTCGGGGAGGGTGTGTTCGGTTTTTCTCGAAAAGCCCGGACACAACCTCCCCGAACTTCTTTCGTCGCAGGTGACCGGGCTGGGGATGACGCCGGGTTGTCCACAACCGGGCCTCGACGCGGCGTCAGGAGGCGCGTCGCGCCCGGCATGCTCGGCGCGTGATCGACTTCGACGAACCGTTCTCGGGACGCGCGGCACTCGCTGCCGGCGTCGTCACGCGGCATCGGCTCGCACGCGACTTCGTCCCCCTCCACCGCGACGTCTACATCCGACGAGAGATCCCGGCCACCCTGCTGCTGCGTGCGAAGGCGGCATGGTTGTGGTCGCAGGGCCGCGGCGTCCTCGCGGGAGTGTCCGCCGCTGCCGTGCACGGCACTCGATGGCTCGACCCGGATGCGGCGGCCGAACTCGTCCGCTCCGATCACGTCCGGTCGGCGCCGGGCATCTCGGTCCGACGCGCCCCGAAGCTCGACACCTGCGTGGTCGACGGGATGTTCGCGACCACACCGGCGCAGACGGCCTTCGATCTCGCCCGACGAATGCCGTTCGATCGGGCCGTCGAAACGATCGACGCGCTCTGCAACGCGACCGGCCTGAAGGTGCCTGAGATCGAGGAACTCGCGACGAGGAGCAAAGGCGCACACGGTATCGGTGCCGTGCCGCGGGTGCTCGCCCTCGTCGACGGTGGGGCTGCGTCACCGCCCGAGACCCACACGCGTCTGCTCCTCGTCCGTGCCGGTCTCCCACCGCCGGAGACCCAGATCGAGATCTTCGACGGCGACGTGTTCGTGGCGCGAGCCGACATGGGATGGAAGCAGTGGCGGGTGCTCGTGGAGTACGACGGCGTGCAGCACTGGACCGACCCCACTCAGCGCACCCGCGACATCGATCGGTACGCGGTGCTGCCCGAACTGGGGTGGACGGTCATCCGGGTCGGCGCCGACCTCCTCTACCGGCGGCCCGAAGTCTTCGTCGAACGGGTGCGGCGTGCTCTGGGAGCGGCCGGTGCGCCCGTCTGAGCAGAACTTCGGGGAGGTTGTGTGCGTGTTTTTCGAGAAACGCGAACACAACCTCCCCGAACTTTCGACGGGCAACGCTATTCGGTGCGGAGGAGGTAGAAGCGGAAGAAGCCGAAATCCTCGATGGGGAGCACGTCGACCTCGGTGAAACCGGCATCGAGGGCATAGCGGCGCAGGGTCGCGGGACGCATGACGGTGCCCGTCGCGGCGCTCGGTGTGTGGCTCATACCGTCAGGGAGGCAGATGGTGAGCCTGTAGCCGTACATGAGCCGTTCGACGTCGTCGCCGGGCGCGGTGAAGGTGTCGGCGACCGCTTCGTCCATGACGATCATGAACCCGCCGGGTGCGAGCGACCGCCGTACGGCAGCCAACACTTCGACCGGTCGGGGCATGTCGTGGACGCACTCGAATGCGAAGGCCGCCTGGAAGTTTCCATCGGGCAGTTCGGACGCGTCGCACTGCGTGAACGTGACCCGTTGCGCCACATCGGCATTCTCCGCGAGGTTCGACCGGGCCATCTCCACCGACGGGGCGTCGATGTCGAAGCCGTGAACCTTCGCATCCGGATAGGTGCGCGCGATCGTGATCGTCGACCATCCCCCGCCGCAGCCGATGTCGGCGATCTGCGCGCCCGGCTGCCCGAGCACCCGGTCGACCTCCGGTACCGACCGCAGAGCATCGGGCAGCGCCTTCTCGAACAGCGGCCTGTTCGCGTCGGCCTGCGACTCGCACACGTCGCGGCCGAACTGGCTCCAACTCACGCCGCCACCGTTGCGGTACGCCTCGAGCAGACCGGGAAGCTGCATCGTCGCGCCGACGATCATCCGGGCGAGCGGCGCCATGTACGCCAGGCTGTGCGGATCGGTGAGTACCTCGCGACCGACCGCAGACAGCGTGAAGCGTGGGGGATCGCCGTCGTCGACGTCGAGCAGACCGGTCAGAGCCTGCTGCTCGAGCCACTCGCGGGTGTACCGCGGGTGGGTTCCGGTGCGTTCGGCCAGTTCGTCGGCCGTCGCAGGTCCGTCGTCGGCGAGGCTTCGGTACCAGCCGAGACGGTCGCCGATCAGGATCGTGAGGGTGTCCATGGTGCCGAGGACGGAATCGAGGACGCGCTGCGCGTACGCGTCGACGGAATCGAGGTGGACGGAGGAAGTCGTCGAGGTGGACATACGGATCATCTCCCGAGGAGAAGTGGATGTCGTCCCCACCATCGTCGCCCCCGGATCCCCGGATGTCACCGTTCCGTCGGGAGTTGCTCCTCCGCGCCGGACTCCTCGGACGACCGCACGAAGTCGACGAAGGCGCGACCGGCCTTCGACAGCGAGGCCGGGTCGAACACCAGTCCGTACGACTGCGCGAAGGTCGGCTCGCACGGACGGACCACCGCGACGTCCTGCGCCGACTCGGCGAGCGTCCGTTCGACGAACGACCCACCCAGACCGGCGAGCACCATCGGCAGGCGGGCCTCGCGATGATCGGTGAGCACGGAGATGGGACGGCGCACCTCGGCCTGCCGCATTGCGTAGTCGATCGCGTCGCTCACGGAGCCACCGCCGCGCGGCACGAACACCATCGGGATGTCGGGGAGCTCGGCCAAGGACAGCGGCCCGGGTGGCAGGTCGGTGCGGGGGGGATAGGCGAGCCAGTACTCGGTCTGTCCGAGCTCGATGATCTCGAGACCCACCTCGTCCTCGACGGGCAGATGGGTGACGACGAACTCGCAGTAGCCGTCGTGGATGACCGACGCGGTGAACTCCTCCGCACGCAGATCACCGAGGCGCGCGGTGACTTTGGGATGGAGACGGCGGAACTCGGAGACCAGGTCGACGATCGGGCCGGTTGCGAGAGCGGGGAAGACCATCAGATCCAGTCGGCCCGTCACCTCGGTCGTCGACACGGTGAGCAGCTCCTCGACCGCGTTCACATCGCGGAGGATCTGCCGGCTCGGGCCGATCAGTGCCTTGCCCGCCGCGGTGAGCACCATGCCGCGCCCGATGCGGTGGAACAGCTGCACCCCCAGCTCGCGCTCGAGGCTGCGCAGTGCCTGGGAGACGGTGGGCTGGGCGACGCCGAGCTCGGCGGCCGCGCCGTTGATGCCGTCGTTCTCCACGACGGCGAGGAAGTATTCGACCTGACGGAACTCCATGTCGTCACGCTTCCCAGGGGGTGCCGGTGGTGGTCGCCACGAATGCGGCGGCAGCGGGGGACAGATCGCCGGGTCGCATCACCAATCCGACGGGACGCCGGAACGGTGGGTCCAGGGGCCGGACGACCGCACCGGGGATCTGCTTCTCGGCGACGCGACGCGGCACGATCGTCCCGGCGGTGCCACGCTCGACGAACTGCCACAGGGCTGCCTGGTTGGCGCAGTCGACGACGACGTTCTGATCGCCGAGCAGTTCACCGGTGCGTGCGGCGCTCGCGCGGGAGCCGAGGTCGAGGACCAGCGGGAAGTCGCGGACCTGGGCCCGGGTGACGGGGTCGGGCACGTCGGCGGCGAGGTCGGGGTGCACGGCGAGCACCATCTCCTGCTCGAGGACCGGAACGGTGATCATGCCGGCGTGATCGACGGACAGGTCGGTGATGCCGATCTCCGCCTCGCCGCGGCGCAGCGCCGCGTGGACTCCGGGAGGGCCTTCGGCGTCGTTCACCCGCACGGTCAGGTTGGGGTAGCGCCGACGGAAGCGCTGGACGAACTCGATGACGGGGTGGATCGAGAACGTCGCGAAGGTGACGATCTCGACGCGACCGGCCTGGAGATCGCGCACCGCCGCGACCTTCTGTTTCGCCCGCTCGACGTCGGCCAGGATGCGGCGTGCGGCGCCCTCGAGGACACGACCGTCCTCGGTGAGGGTGAGCCGTCGGCCGGTGCGGTCGAACAGGGTCGTGTCGAGGCGGCGTTCGAGGGTGCGGATGGCCTGCGACAACGACGGCTGCGAAATGTAAAGTGCCTGAGCAGCTTTCGTGATCCCGCCGTGGTCGACGACCGCCACGAAATAGGTCACGAGGTGCAAGTCCACCCGATTATCGTAGGTGACGCTCAGAACCGTCCCGGACGCAACCGTCAGGAAGGGGTGTCTACCGGGCGCGGTACCCGCCATCCGCCGGTGAACGACGGCTCGCGTTTGTCGACGAATGCACGCATCGCATCGGGGGCGTCGGTCGCGTGGTTGATCGCCTGCGAGCGGGCCTCGTTCTCGAGTGCTTCGCGGAGCGTGAGCGACGAACCCTGCTCGACCATCCGCGCCGACATGCTCACCGCGACCGGCGGGGCGGCGGCCAGCCGCGCGGCCAGTTCGGCGGCGCGACCGGCGAGGGCGTCGGGCTCGACGAGCTCGGTCACCAGGCCCAGGTCGTATGCTTCCTCGGCGCACACGATGTCGGCGAGCATGACCAGACGCTTCGCCTGGTGCAGTCCCACGAGGCGCGGCAGGATCCACGACCCGCCGAAGTCGATCGACAGTCCGCGCCGCGCGAAGATCTGACCGAACTTCGCGGTGCGGGAGGCGACGACCACGTCGCACAGCAACGCCATGTTCCATCCCGCGCCCACCGCATACCCCTCGACCTGCGCGATCAACGGCTTCGAGAACTCCGCGACGGCGAGCGCCGTCTCGTTGATCTCCCGCATACGGTCGAGGGGATGGGTGGAGTCGCGCCGCTCCATGTCGGCACCGGTGCAGAAGTCACCACCGGCGCCGGTGAGGATCACGGCGCGGACGGAATCGTCGTGCTGGAGCGCACCGAACGTCTCACGCAACGACCGCCACGCCTCGACCGTCATCGCGTTCTTGCGCTCCGGTCGACTCAGCGTGATCGTGGCGACCGAGCCGTCCTGCGCGACCAGAACATCCGACATTCCTACTCGCCCTTCCAGACCGGTGCGCGCTTCTCGGCGAACGCCCGGGCGCCTTCCTTGGCGTCGGCCGACGCGAAGACCGGGTCGATGAACTTGCGCTGCGCGACGAAGGCGTCGGGGTCGGTGTAGTTGGCGGCCATCGCGACGACCTGCTTGGTGGCCTTGACGGCGAGGGGGCCGTTCGCCGCGACGCGGGCGGCGAGTTCCTTTGCCACGGTGAGTGCTTCACCGGGCTCGGTGACGCGGTTGACCAGGCCGTGCTGGTGGGCGACCTCGGCGGTGAGTGGGTCACCGGTGATGGCCAGTTCCATCGCGAGCGGGTAGGGGAGGATCTTCGGCAGGCGCAGCAGGCCGCCGGCCGCCGCCGCGAGTCCGCGCTTGACCTCGGGGATACCGAACTTCGCTTCGCGCGACGCGACGATCAGGTCGGCGGACAGGGCGAGCTCGCATCCACCGGCCAGGGCCCAGCCCTCGACTGCGGCGATGAGCGGCTTGCTCGGCGGTGCCTCGGTGAGGCCACCGAAACCGCGGCCGGGGATCGACGGGCGCTCCCCGCGTGCGAACGCCTTCAGATCCATTCCGGCGCAGAACGTTCCGCCGGCACCGGTGAGGATGCCGATGGTCAGGTCGGGGCGTGCCTCGAACTCGTCGATGGCCGCGGCCAACGCCTCCGAGACCTCCAGGTTCACGGCGTTCTTGGCCTCGGGGCGGTTGAGGGTGAACACCGCGACGCCGTCGGCGAATTCGGTGAGGACAACGCTCATGTCAGTTTTCCTTCGTATGGGTCGGAGTGGAGAGAGTCCAGTGGGCGGGAGTTCCACCGTCGGAACGGATGTCGCCTCTATCGGCGAGAACGAGCAGATGGGCCTGGGTTTCGCGGACGGCGAGTCGCTGCAGCCGGGGATCCATCACATCGATAGGACGCGACCACGTGACGCGGGTCGTGATCTCCCACGCCGTCGACTCGGGCCTGGACGCGACGGCATCGCGGATCTCGTCGAGACGGACCTCGTGGTGGTCCATGAGTTGGCGTGCGCGTTCGGTGACTCCGCGGAACCGGTACTCGTGGGCGGGCAGCACCTCGCAGTCCGGCAGAGCCGTCGTCGCATGCAGCGACAGCAGGTAGCGGTGCAACGGGTCGCCCAGTTCGCCGGGGCCGGAGGAGATGTTGGGGCTGATGCGCGGGAGCATGTGGTCGCCGCTGAACAGCAAGTCGCGGTCGCGGTCGACGAAGGCGAGGTGACCGGGCGTGTGGCCGGGCGTCCACACCGCTTCGATGTTCCACCCGGGCAGATCGAGTCGATCACCATGAGCGAGAACGACATCCGCGCTCTCGCCTCGGGGGAAGCGGACGAGTTCGAAGCGGGCGGCCTCGACGACCTCGGGCGGTGCGCCGAGTCCGGTGAGGTCTACGCGCCATGCTTCCTTGTCGGCGGCGGCGTCCTCCGGGGTGAAGTGCCCGAGGGCGGCGGCGTCGGCGGCGTGCATCGCGATCACAGCGCCGGTCGTTTCCTTCAACCGGGGTGCCAGACCGAAATGGTCGGGATGCAGGTGAGTGATCGCCGCGTAGCGCACCTCGGTGATGTGATGGCCGGTCGCGGCGACACCGGCCACGAGGGTGTCCCACGACTCCTCGGTGTCCATACCGAGGTCGATCAGGGCGAGGCCGTCGTCGAAGGCGAGCGCATAGGACAGCACGTACCGCAGCGGGTTCTTCGGCATCGGAACCGGAATCGACCACAGTCCTGGCCGCACCTCTTCGACCGGTGGCAGTACGCCGGCCGCCCACGCTTCACGCTGGACGGTACCGAGATCCTCGGTGACGATCATGACGTCGTTCCTTCCCGTGCAGGAGCGAACTCGTCGCGCAGTGTGCGCTTCAGGATCTTGCCGCTGGCGTTGCGAGGCAACTCGTCGACGAAGTGGATGTGCCGGGGCTTCTTGTAGGAAGCCAGACGTTCGACGGTGAACTCGAGGAGTTCGGCCTCGGTCGGTGTCTCGGCTCCGGGCGCGACCCGCACGACGGCGGTCACGGCCTCGCCCCACCGGTCGTCCGGAACTCCCACCACTGCGACCTCGGCGACGGAAGGATGTTCGGAGATGACCGATTCGACCTCGATCGGGTAGACGTTCTCACCCCCGGAGATGATCATGTCCTTCACGCGGTCGGTGACGAACAGGTAGCCGTCCTCGTCGATGTGCCCGGCATCGCCGGTGCGCAGAAAACCGTCCTCGGTGAACAGGGCGGCGTTCTCGGCCTCGCGTCGCCAGTAACCCTGTGTGTTGTTGCGCGACCGGCTCACGATCTCACCGGTTTCGCCGCGGGGGAGCGGTTCGCCGGTGGCGAGGTCACGGATCTGGACCTCGATCCCCGGCAGCCCGGTGCCGGCCGAACGTAGGAGGTAGGAGCGCGGACCGTGCGGGTCGTGGTCCTCGGCACGTAGCGCTGTGAGGGCGCCCATCGTCTCGGTCATCCCGTAACGCTGCACGAAGCGGCAGCCGAGGGTGTCCATGGCGCGGGCGAGTTGCGTGGGCGTGATGGGAGAGGCGCCGTAGGCGACCAGACGCAGCGCCGACAGGTCGTAGTCCGACAGGTCGGGCATCTCCACGAGCATGTTGATCACCGACGGCACGAGGAATGCGTGGGTGATGCCGTGCTCGGAGATGGCGGCCGCCAACAGGTTCGGGCGCATCTCACCGAGCAACACCAGGTGCAATCCCGCCGACAGGGTCGTGCTCATCCAGCCGGCGCCGGCGATGTGGAACAGGGGCAGCGCGTCGAGGGACACCGAGTCCTCGGTGAACTCGTACAGCGCGAAGTTCTGCGGTTCGTTGAACAGGTTGTGATGCGTCGCCACAACACCTTTGGGTCGACCTGTGGTGCCCGAGGTGTAGAGCTGCAGCACCTCGGTCCGCGGGTCGTCGCCGAAGCCGGGGTCGATGTCGTCACCGGAGGCGACGAAGTCGTCCCACGACCGTGCACCGGGAACGGTGGAGGCGTCGCCGACCACGACGATCTGTACGGCGGGCAGGACTGTGGCGGCAGCCCCGGCCGATGCGGCGAACTCGTCCTCGACGATCAGGACGTCGAGCTGCGCGTCGTCGGCGATGTCGGCGATCTCGCCCGGGTTCAGGCGCCAGTTGAGTGGGGTGAAGACCAGTCCGGCCTTGGCGCAGCCGACGAACGAGGACGCGCCGGGTAGGCCCATGCGCAGCAGTGCGCCGATGCGCTCGGACGTCGCCGGAACGGTCGCGAGCGCCGAGGCGACCCGGTTGGTGAGCGCGTCGAACTCGGAGCAGGTGAGTGTGGTTCCGCCGGAGCTGACCGCCGCACGATCCGGATGTTCGACTGCCAGCTGCCGGATTCGGTTGGGAAGGTGCAACTCGCTCACATCACGCTCCTGATCGACACGGCCGACGCGCGGACATGCCGTCCACGCCGTTCCAGTCGATCACGATCGTGACTGCTGCCACAAAGACCTGCAGCCGTACGCAACGTTAGGGCAAACCTATGGGCGCGTATCGAGACCGACGTCGTGTGCGAAATCCCCGACGGGTCTCGCACACGACGTCGGTCTCGAGGCGATCGATCAGTCGATCTGCAGTTCACCCATCCGGCCCCACTCGGTGCCCGGAATCTCCGTGTTGAGGATGCGCGGAGTCTCGACCAGCGCCGGCCGCATTGCGTCGAGCCCCCTGCGGAAGTGATCGGACTTCACGTGCTCGGATCCGGCGTCCCCGTCGCGGAACGCCTCGACGAGAACGAACTCGGACGGATCGTCCACGCTGCGGGACCAGTCGAACCACAGGTTCCCGGGTTCGCTGCGAGTCGCCTCGGTGAACTCCGCGGTGGTCTCGAGCCAGCTGTCCTGGTACTCGGGCTTCACCTTGAAACGGACCACGATGAAGATCATCTTGCCTCCGGTCGGTAGATGTTGGAGGGACGGATCGTCCCTTCGTCGAACATATCGCCGTACTCACCGGTGAGGGCGTCGAATCCGTGACCGAGCGGCAGACCCCCACGAGGCAACCCGACACGTCAGCGACGTTCCGTCAGCCGCTCGTAGGACACCCGCCACACCCATTCGACCGGTCCCTGGCGGAATCGGCCGAGCCACCAACGGGATCCGACGACCATCACCGCTCCCACCGCGATGTACACCGCGATCGTGAACGGGACCCGCATGGCGGGGTCCACGGTCTTCGCCAGACCGAATCCCCAGTCGTAACAGAGCACCGACGCGACGATGTTCTGCAGGATGTAGCAACTCAGCGCGGTCCGCCCGATGCGTTCACAGGCGGTGCCGACCGTGCCGGTGGTGGCCCTGCCGATGTAGAAGTGGGCGATCCACGCCAGCAGGCCGAGCGCGACGAACGGGGCGATGCCGTAGCGCGCTGCGAATACACCTGCGGCACCGCCGAACAGACCCACGGCGAGGTCGAGCGGTGCTGCGATCGCCCCGACCACCATCAGCCGCCGGCGCAGCACCGCACCTCTGCTGTCGAACAGCCCGGAGGAATACAGTGCGGCGCCGGTCAGGAACAGCGCGACCGTCATCGGGATCACGAAGATCACCTCGGCGCGGAACGCAGCGGCGTTGTCCACGCGGAAGACGATCATGTCCCACCAGGTGGCGGTGGTCAGCTCGGGGGTCTCCGCATTCGGCGGTGAACTGGCGAGCGCCACGACGAGCGCGGTCACGGCCAGCGCGTGAACAGCGACGGCCGTACCCGCGACCCACAGCCGCACACGACGGGAGGAGATCACGAGCCCGCACACGAGCATGGACGTCAGCGCATACCCCATGAGGATGTCGAACTCGGCGACGAGCAGGTAGTGCACCATCCCGTCGACGAAGAGCAGGGCGGCGCGTACCCGGTAACCGCCGGGCCACGGCCGCCCCGCTCGCTGAGCGGACGCCGCTTGCACGGCCAGGCCGATCCCGAACATCAGGGTGAGCAACCCGAGGAACTTTCCCTGCGCGAGTTGCATGAGGATGCGTTGCGGCCACGGATCGGTGCCGATCGAGGCGAGATATCCGACGATCCCGGCGGGGTCGGTGAAGATCCAGACATTGGCGGCGAAGGTGCCGAGGATGGCGATCCCCCGGGCCACGTCGAGGGCGAGGATACGTTGCTGTCGCGTCGTCGAACCGGTGACCGTCATGATCCTCACCATGCGATGCGGCGGGGTCGGCGCGCGTCGGCCGACCGGGGGATGACGGGTCCTCCATGCGGGTGACCCGCGTTCGGTGATCTCCCCGAGAGCAGACATCGGCGAGGAGAACAGAGCAGGAACTGTCGGGTCCCGTGAGCCTCGGTGATGTGAACATGGAGCCATGCACGAAACCCCCACCGAGCTCGCCGACCTCCAGGTGCTCCTCGACACGTCGCTGTCCCGGTCCACATCCCACCTGAGGTCGATCGTCGACGCGTCGCGGACCCTCACGGCCGAGCAGCTCGTCGAGGTGCTCACGGGCATGTGCGTCCTCTCGCTGGCGACGGTCACCGCCGGCGGGGAACCGCGCATCAGTGCTGTGGACGGACATTTCCTGCACGGCAAGTGGTACTTCGGCACCGCCCCCACTGCAGCCAAGGCCCGGCATCTCGCCGCGCGTCCCGCGGCCAGCGCGGCGCACATGCGCGGGGAGGACCTCGGCGTGTTCACACACGGCCACGTGGAGATTCTCAACCCGCGCGGCGGTGAGCCGGCCGACGACTGGCCCGAACTGCTCGCCTACCTTCAGTCGTTCTACGGCGGGGACGCGTTCGACTGGAGCGAGGAGGTGGTCTACTACCGCCTGAACCCGCACTGGATGACCGTGTACGCGCCCGATGTCACGACACTCGTCGATCGGCGCTGATCCCTCTGTGCGAGGGGACGATCAGTCCGGAAGCGAACTACCACCCAGCGCGCCGCGCAGATGCTCGGTCTCGGTGGGCAGGCTGTCGGGAACGAACGTCCATCGGCCTCCCGTCCACGGATCGGCCAGCTCCCCGTCGACTGGAAGCTTCTGCGCCTCGTCCCACAGGATCTCCGCGACCCGATCGTCCGGGGGATCACCCGCGAGGACGACCGAGACCCGGCCGGCACTGCCGGTACGCGCGATCCGGACGATCTCGAGCAGGTCGTCGTGGTCGTAGCCGTAGGGGAACCCGGCGAGGACCAGCAACACGGGTGAGGCGGTCTCTGCGTCGACCTGCCGGGCGAGCGCGTCGAGGTCCGCCGCGTCGGCCAGCCCCCGGAGTCTGGCGGGGACCCGCGACCGGTCGTGGACGGGCGGTCCGGCAAGTCGGGCTGCGGTGAGGGGTTCGAGTGCGGGCAGCGTCCGCCCGGGATCGACGAGGTGCAGCAGGGTGTCGGGCCGGGCCGTGAGCAGCCGCACGACCACGGACGACACGACGGGACCGAGGTCGGCGGGGTCGCCGTCGATCCACAACGGTCGCGTGAGCGGTGCCGGCAGGCACAGGGGGATGCGCAGCGGACCCAGATCGGGCGCCGTCACCTCACCCACCCGCACGCCGTCGCTCGGCAGGTGCACGTGCATCCAGGCCGGGGAGATCCAGGATGCGAGTGCGGGCGGCAACGTCGCGTCGACGGTGAGCAGTTCGGCGGCGAGCACCGCGCTGTCGTCGCGGTAGCGGGCCTCGGCGACACCGACGAGCTCGTCGTAGCGCTGCTGCGCACGCGCCCGGGCACGGTCGGCCTCGGGCTCCATGCGCCGGGCGGGATCGGCCGCCGCTGTCGAGAGTTCGTCGTCGAAACGGTGCTGGGCGAACTCCGCACTCGACGTGTACGCGGCGGCCGATCGGGCGGCGTCCTCGAAGATCTGCCACAGCACCTCGAGAGGTGAGAGGCCGATGACCGGGCCGGGCCCGGGAGCGGCCACCTTCTCCGCGTCGGAGGGTGACTCGACCTCCACCCCGTGCGCGGTGAACATCTCGGCGAGTCCACCGGCGTATCCCTGGCCGAGGGCGCGGATCTTCCATTCGTCGTGACGACGGTAGATCTCCCAGCACAGCAGCGCCGTCTCGGTACCGACCGCCGGTTCCACGTGAAACGACGCGAGGACGGTGCCCGCCGCGTCGCACAGCGAGGTCGACACCGCTGCGGGTCGCTCGCAGCCGACCGCACACAGCACGCGTGCGCCGGGACGGACCGCGTCGACGTCGACGACGATCACCTTGCCCTCGAGCCGAACGCCCGCCGTCGTCGGTTGGTTGTAGAACACGACGTCGTCGGAGGACGCCACCTGCAGGCCGTCGTCCACGACGAACGCGCACACGTCCAGAGGGACGGATGCGGTCGCCGTGAAACGGGCCGTGCGGGTCGGCAGCGGGGCGTTGCGCCCCGCTGTGAAGAGTTCGCCCACCGGTCAGACGGCCAGGAACCGGCCCAGTTGCGGCGCGGCCTCACCGGGATGCTTCGCCTGCATGCCCTCGCCGATGGCCTGCAGCTTCCATTCGCTGCCCTGGCGGTAGACCTTCGCCATGACCATGCCCGTGAACGGCATGCCGCCCTGCAGCGTGTAGCGGGCCAGCTCGGTGTCGATCGTGCCGTCGACGAGACGGCAGAACGCGTTCTGCACCTGCTCGAAGGTGTGGCCCTTGTAGGAGGTCACGATGAACATCACCGTCGTGACATGGGCGGGGACCCGCGTGAGGTCGACGAGCATCACCTCGTCGTCGCCCTCACCGGCACCGGTGAGGTTGTCGCCCTGGTGCTGGACCGAGCCGTCCTTCGACTGCAGCTGGCCGTAGTACACGACGTCGGCGATCTGGTTGTCGGCGAACATCACGGCCGAGGCGTCGAGGTCGATGTCGGCGGAACGGTTGCCGAACAGGCCACGCTTCTCCACTGGATCCCAGCCGAGCCCCATGCGCAGGAAGGTCAGCGCGACGCCGCCGTCCTTGCGGAGGGTGACCTTCTGGCCCTTCACCAGGCTTACCGGGCGGTTCTTCGTGAGGCTGACCTCCGCAGGCTGTGCCGGAGGTGTCTGCTGTGCCGGAGGCGGTGTCTGCTGCACGGGCGGGGCCGGAGCCGGCGTGGGAGCGACGGGCTGAGGTGCGGCAGCAGGCTGGGCGGGTGCGTCGTCGACGCTGACCCCGTGATCGGTCACCAACGCCGCGAAACCGCCCGCGTATCCCTGGCCCACGGCGCGGACCTTCCACGCGCCCTGGCGCCGGTACAACTCCAGCGCGATCACGATGGACTCGGTGCTCAGTCCGTCGATCCGGTACTCGTACAACACCGTTCCCGCACTGTCGGACACGCGCGCGGTGGGCGGTGCGAACCGGCCGAAGCTACTCGACGCGTCGTCGAGGGTGATCACGGCGCGCACCTGATCGATGTCGGCGGGAACCTGCGCGAGCGACACGGCGAGCGAGGCCGCCTGCCCGGGCGCGCCGGATACGAGACGCACACCCGGCCCGGTGGGCTGGTTGAAGAACACGAAGTCGGCGTCGGAGCGCACCTTGCCGTCGGCCTTGACGAGCAGTGCGGACAGATCGGCGGGCGTGGTCAGCTCGAGCGAGACGACGACGTCGGATGCGGTGAGCGGTCCGTTCTGACCCTTGGAGAGCGGAGTCGGCAAGAGATGTGTCCTCACTGTGTCGGTGACCGGGCACCTTCTACTCTACGAAGCGACCGGAAGACGAGCGGATCGGGCGAACCAGGCGAGGATCTCCTCCCCGGCGGTGACGCCCGCGGCGTCGGTCACCGAGACGGTCGGGTGGCGCCAGTCCATCAGTTCGAGTTCGCCGTGGCGAGGCCGGATCGCGGCGTCGGCGGCCTTCAGCATCTCCGCATCGAGCGCACCGTCACCCGCGGCGAAGACCGGGGCGTCGTCGGTAAGCACCCCGCGGTCTCGGAGCCGGCGGTGCACCTCTGCCACCGCGCGGCTCTTGCACACGCTGTTCGGCATCGTGTAGATCTTCCGGCCCTGCTGCGACGCGTTCCAGCCGCGCGTCGAACACCACTCGTGCCAGTCGTCGAGAAATCCCGCCGGTTGCCCTGCGACGTCGACGACGAGGTAGCAGAACAACTCGTCGGCGATGCGGAACTTCGACACCCAGTCCTCGGAGATTCGGCGGCGCAGTTCGGTCGTCATCTCGTCGAGGCTCGCACCCCCCGCGCGTACCGCTGCTTCCACGGTCCTGCGCCAGTGCGGGTCGAGATGCCCGTCCTCGAGGATCGACCCACCGTTGCTCGCGATTGCATAACGCCACGGACCGCCGGGGAGGTCGATGCGGCGGAACTGTTCGGGTGTGCGCGTGGTCGTCGGCACCATCGCGACCTCGCCGGCGAGCGTCCGAAGCTGTTGCGCAGCAATGTCGGTGACGTACGACAGCGGTGCGCTCTCGTAGTACTCGACACAGAGTAGATCCTGCGTGTCGAACTGGTCGCCGGTCATCGCGGCGCGCGAATAGATGAGGGTGCGGTCGAGATCGGTGGCGACCAGTGCGGTTGCAGTGCTGGTCACGGCAGGGCCTTGATCAGTCCCATGCAGGAGTAGGCCAGGTCGGGAACCTCCTCGACGGGAACGTCGCGAGCGGCCGCGAGCATCCGGATATGGGCGTGCTCGTCGGCGGTGATGTCGCGCACCAGAACCTTCCAGGGAACGCGGCGCAACAGCACGCGGGTGGTCTCTCCGACACCGGGTTTGACGAAGTTGACGCTCGAGATGCCGTACTGCGCCCGCACCCGCTCGACGGACTCCCAGCCGGCCCAGGTGGGGGTGCGGTCGGATTCGAGCACTGCCTGCGCGGCCGATGCGACGTCGCCGCACGTGTCGAACTCCGCGGCGACGGCGTCCAGCAGATGATTCGACACGTCGTCCGCGGCCAACTCGGCGTAGAACTTGGCGCCGTGGAACTCCCCGGGGCCGATCAGGCTGTCGTTGAGGACCGTTCGTGAGACCAGTCCGGAGACGGTGGAGTTCAGGCAGGCGGAGGCGATGAGAAAGTCGTCGCGCGTGCCGTAGGTGCGGACGCAGTGGCCGGGGTCGGCGAGTACCGCGAGATCGTCGGACAGGACGGGACCGCCTCGCGCGGTGTATTCGGCGAGCGCAGCGGACAGTTCACGCGCGATCGCGCCTTTGCCCGTCCAGCCGTCGACGAAGACGACCGACGCGGGAGCGTGCCGCGCGGTGATGTGGTCGAGAGCGGCGGAGTCGATGCCGCGACCCCGGACGATCGACACGGCGTAGTGCGGCAGCGTCAGACCGTGGTGGTGCAGCGCCCATCGACGGATCAGGATGCCGATCGGGGTGCCCGCCCGCGCGAGCGACACGAGGGTCAGGTCGGTTCCGCGTTCGGAGAGAAGCAGTTCGGTGACCGTGCCCACCGCGTGCGCCAACCGGCCCGCAGTGCCGGCCAGTGCCTTGTCGAACAGTTCGCGGTAGGCGGCGTCGGGTTGGTACTCGATCGGCAGGGACTCCGCGTAGTGCGCGAGACCCGCCTGGATCCGCGCCTCCCGTTCGGCGATGTCGCCCTCGAGGTCGGCGTGGGAGAGATCCTTGAGCAGCCACGTCACCTCGTCGGGCGCGTAGGAGCCGAACTCGGGTCCGGTCAGTGGCACGGTCATACGGTCTCCCTGTGGGTGCGCAGCACCGTCGGATCGGTGGCGGGCACGATCACGACGAGGACGTCCTCACCGGCAGCAGTGAGCACGTCGAGAACACCTCCCGGTGCGCGCAGGCGGTCGGTGTCGGCGGGCGGATCGATGACGAGGATCAGCTCGGCGCGGACCTCGGTGGACGTAGGCCACTGCGCGTTGTAGAGGAAGCGCGGCACCTCGTTCTCGAACTCGCTGTCGATGTGTTCGGGCGCGGTGAAACGGAATCCGCGGCGCAGCGGATATCCGTCGACGTCCATCACGTGGACGGGGGAGCGGGTCGTGGTCTGGAACAGGGCGGGAGTGCCGCGGTCGACGAGTGCCTCGGCGAGTCGCAGCGGCAGATACATCAATTCCTCGTGTCCGACGACGACGGCGGGGCGCCGGGCGTCGCGTACGTCCGCGATCGTGTCGGCGAGCGTCGACAGAGCCGCGTCGAAGGCCGCCGTGTCGGTGCGCAACATCCCGTGCCGCCCGCCGTCGGGCACATGGGACGGCCACGCCGCGTGGAGGAACCGGACGTCGCCGCGTTGCTCCCCCACCGGATTGAGGAGAGGGTCGGGTAACGCCGCGACCCGCGCGACGAGATCGTCGGGGACGACGGATCGTCCGGCGGCCAGGCTCACGTGCTCGATGCTCGTGCCGAGTTCCGCGGCGCCCTCTGCCGTCCGGCGGCGATCCTGTTCCGACCGCATGTCGACGAGGGAGGCGAGGACGTAACGATTACGCGGATGATCGCGGTGCAGCGCGCGGATGGCGTCGAGGGCCGTTGCTCCCGTGGAGATCTCGTCGTCGACGAGCACGAGCGGCGCGGCGTTGGCGAACAGTGCGCCGGAGGTCGGCTGCAGCAGGTGGAAGGTCGCGTGCGAGTGCCCCTCCTCGAATCCGGTGAGCACCTCCGCTCCGGGAACCTGGCGTCGCGTCGAATGCAGACAGCATGCGGCGTCGAGGGCGTCGGCCACGCAGTGACCGAGACCCGTTGCGGTCTCGGCGAATCCCATGACGACGGCGTCGGATGCCGCATCGCCGAGGAGGTCGGTGACGAGCCGGCCGAGCCGGTGACCGGCGCCGCGCACCGCGGCCGGTTCGGTGGGGATGTGCTTGCCGAGAACCGTGGAGACGAGCAGGTGCGCACGCCGTGGATTGCGTCGCAGCCCGGGCCTGACGAGCTCGGGAACCGTGAAGCCACATGACGACTCCGCATGTTCGAGAGCGAAACCGAGCTCTGCGGTGGCCCAGGGGATGTCGAGAATATCGGTCATCGGTCCACCAACGCCGTCAGCAGGTCGACGAAGGTGATCCCCTTGCGGGTGACACCGAACACCGACGCGCGCAACAGGGTCTGCTCGGCCCACGTACGGTGGGGTCGTCGTTCGTTCATCTTGTTCCCGTATCCCGAGGCCTGCACACCACCGGTGTCGCGATCGAGGATGTCGGTCGCATCGTGGAACTCCTCGTGGGTCACGGCCGACAGGGCATGCACCGCAGCGACATGCGACGGATGGATGACGGTCTTGCCCTGGATGCCGTTGGCGCGGTCGAGGGCGATCTCGCGCAGCAGACCGTCGAGGTCGCGGCTGACGAGCTGCTGACGGAACAGCACGGCATCCTGTTCCTCGAAGGGTGTCGAGCGCAGCATCGGTCGGAACATGCGTTCGTGGTCGGCAAAGTACTCCCAGACGGGCCCGGTGATGACGAAACCCGTTCCGTCGGTTCGCCCGAGGTGGTTGACGATGTCGGCGATCACGTCGACGACGACCCGGACGTCGTAGATCGTCAGGTCGCGGTCGCGCCGGATACCGAAGGTCGCGCACATGTCGGTCGCGCCGATCCGGACGGCGAGGATGCGGTGGCGATGTTCGGCGAGGATGCTCGAGATCGCACGCAATTCGCCGTCGCGGGTCTCGCGGTGGACGACCTCGGCCGACTCGATGACGGGCATCGCGTAGAGGTGACGGCCGAGGAGGTCCGACGCCGCGGCCACCGCCTCGAGGAAGACGGGGCCGGTGTGTGCGGTGAACTTGGGCACCACGAATCCGGTCAGCACGGCCTTGCCGGCGCCGAGCATAGACGCGATCCGCCCGACACCGTCGGCGGTGCGGACACGGACGAACAACATCATCGGCGTCGGTCCGCGTTCGGCGAGCGCATCGAGTGTCGCGACGGCGTTCTGCAGGCCCTGCTCGACCTCGTCGTCGGCGACGGCGTCCTCGAGGTCGAGCACCATCGACGTCACACCCTCGGCCGCACGTTTCGAGATGGTCGTGACGAGATCTCCGCGCGTCGCGGGTACGTAGAGCGTGGCGCCGAGAGCGGTCGCCAGGCGGTCGCGATCGTCGCTGTGCCCGAACGGCTCGGGACGGTGCAGGAACAACTCCTCCATCGTCGCGCCGTCGAGATGCCGAAAGTGCTGCATGGCGCGCACTTCGGTAAGCGTGGCCCCCCTCATGCGTTCTCGGTCCGTCCTCTCATCCGATCGACCACTCCTGCGATGAAGGTAGACACCGCATCCAAATTTCTGACGTAGGCCCAGTAGTCGGGGTGCACACCGGTGAGTGCGTCGACGGCCCTGTCGATCCGGCTCAACTGCGAGTCGAGAACGGAACCCCATTCTGCGGTGAGACCGCGTTGCACGGCCAGGTGTTGTGCGTCACGGAGGTGGAACCGTACCTCGTCGACCTTGGCCCCCGGATTCTGCCGGACGGAGCGCAGCGTGGCGAGTCGTGCGGTCACGGCGTCGACGAGTTCCTCGGCGCGTGACAGCTCGGCGCGGATCGCCGCGACCAGCTCGAGCGCTTCCTCGGGGCGGCCGTCCTTCGCCGCCGCCCGTGCGCGTCCGAGCTGGTCCTCGGCGCGAGCGAGCAGTTCTGCGGCCTGTTTCTCGTTCCCGGACAGGTCGGCGGAGCTGGCCGCATTGAACTCGCGCAACAGCGCGGAGAAGGCCGGGGCGAGACCTTCCGCACGGGTCCGGACCGCTCCGATCCTGGTGGTGACCGAGGCGAGGGTGCGAACGGCTTCGTCGCGGCGCCCCGGTGCTGCGGCGAGGGCGTCGAGCAGAGCAGTGGTCGCCTCTTCGACTCGGAGGGCCGCTGTGCGGGTCGCGCCCACGCTGTGCGCTGCATCGAGGCTGTTCAGAGCCTTCTCGAGCGTTTCGGTGGCGGATCGGACCGACGGATAGTTCGCAAAGGAAACAAAATCCGGGGTCCGCGTCGCGGCGAGGGTGTTGCGCGCTTCGGTACGCATCCGGTGTGCCAGCTCGGGCACCGTGTTCGCCACGGTCGTCATGTGCTCGAGGTGTCCCCGGTTGTTTCCGAAGAATTCATCAAGTGTTCGTGTTGCTTCGGTTATCTGCCGCAGTGCCTGCTCGTAGGCCGGAGCAGGTGCGAGCGGTTGTTCCGGATCCGTCACTGCCAGTTGAAGATACGTCTCACCGGCGCGATAACACGCCTGACGGATGGGATCCCACTGACGGAGCAGGTGCCGTTCGGGTTCGAGCTCGTAGGACGCGGCCACACCGGCCTCGATGACGGACTGGCGCTTGTCCATGTCGAGGAACGCCGCGACCATCGCATCGTGTGCACGACGAGCCGCGGGATCTTCCGTGTTTCCCCCGCCGAACAGGCGGCGCGTCCATCGGCTCGCCACAGAACCGAATGGTACTGGGCGCACGTCCACCGGGCCGATCCGTCACCTTTCCGCCGGTCGGAACTGTGGTTCGTGCGGGTCACGAAGTGAGGCGCGGGACCGGGCATAGTGGATATGGGCGTACCCCACGGCAACAACTAGTGTGGGGAGAAACGCACACCGGGCGTGCCCTATACCGGTACGTCGACCGTTGGAACGATCGAAAGGACCCCGCATGGGCGTCAGCTTGACCAAGGGCGGAAACGTCTCCCTCACCAAGGAAGCTCCGAACCTGACGGCAGTGGCCGTCGGCCTGGGCTGGGACGTTCGCACCACCACCGGCACCGACTTCGACCTCGATGCCAGTGCCATCGCTACCGGGGCCGACAAGAAGGTCGTCTCCGACCAGCACTTCGTCTTCTTCAACAACCTCAAGTCGCCCGACGGTGCCATCGAGCACGCCGGTGACAACCGCACGGGTGAGGGCGAAGGCGACGACGAGGTCATCAACGTCGACCTCGCCGCCACCCCGGCGAACATCGAGAGCATCTTCTTCCCGGTCTCGATCTACGATGCCGATTCCCGCAGCCAGTCGTTCGGCCAGGTCCGCAACGCTTACATCCGCGTCGTCGACCGCGCGAACGGCAACGAACTCGCTCGTTACGACCTGTCCGAGGACGCCTCGACCGAGACCGCCATGGTCTTCGGCGAGCTGTACCGCAACGGTGCGGAGTGGAAGTTCCGCGCCATCGGCCAGGGCTACGCGTCCGGTCTCGCGGGTATCGCCCGCGACTACGGCGTCAACGTCTAGTTCGTTTCTTCCGGGTTCCGGCTTCGGTCGCAGTACCGAAGCCGGAGCCGACGTGCAGTAACCACCCTGCAACGCCCTGATTCCGATTAGAAAGGCCACGCTTCGTGGTTCTGCGAATATTCGGTGCATCCTTCGCGGTCACCGTCGTCTCCCTCGTGGTCGCCTTCCTCTACGGCGGCCCGCAGGCTCTGTTCCTCTGCGTGATCCTCGGCATCCTCGAGGTCTCGCTGTCGTTCGACAACGCGGTCATCAACGCGACCGTGCTGCGGCGGATGAGCGAGTTCTGGCAGAAGATCTTCCTCACCGTCGGCATCCTCATCGCCGTCTTCGGTATGCGTCTGGTGTTCCCCCTCGCGATCGTGTGGGTGGCGTCCGGACTCGGCCCCATCGCGGCACTCGACCTCGCGTTGAATCCGCCGCCGGACGGAGCCGCCTACTTCCCGGACGGCAGCCCCAGCTACGAGACCCTGATCACCGATGCGCATCCGCAGATCGCGGCGTTCGGCGGCATGTTCCTGCTGATGCTCTTCCTGCACTTCATCCTCGAAGATCGCGAGATCAAGTGGCTCGAATGGCTCGAGCGTCCCCTCGCGAAGGCCGGCAAGCTCGAGCAGCTCGAGGTCGTCGTCGCCACCGCGCTGCTGCTCATCACGGCCACCGTGATCGCACCCGAGGACAAGGTCTCGACCGTCATGATCGCCGGCGCGCTCGGCATGATCACCTACATCGCGGTCAACGGACTCGGCGAGATGTTCCACATCCCCGAGGAAGGCGAAGAGCCCAGCGGCGGACCGAGCGGCCTCGCGAAGGCCACCGGTAAGGCCGGCTTCTTCCTGTTCCTCTACCTCGAGGTGCTCGACGCGTCGTTCTCGTTCGACGGTGTCATCGGAGCCTTCGCCATCACGTCCGACCCGATCATCATCGCCCTGGGCCTCGGCTTCATCGGCGCGATGTTCGTCCGCTCGATCACCATCTTCCTGGTGCGCAAGGGCACGCTGTCCGACTACGTGTACCTCGAGCACGGTGCTCACTGGGCCATCGGTGCGCTGGCACTGATCCTGCTGTACTCGATCGGCACCCACGTGCCGGAGGTCATCACCGGCCTCGTCGGTGTCGCCCTGATCGGTGCGGCATTCGCCTCGAGCATCTACCGCAACCGCAAGATCGCGGCGAGAGAAGGCGAAGATGCTGTGAAGACCAGCATCCCCTGATCCTCGACAATTCGAACCACATGCCGATGGGAGCCCTCGATCCGACATCTCGGATCGGGGGCTCCCATCGCTTTTCCGTACCCCGTGCGCATCCGCGCAGCACTCCGACGAAAGGCTCGACATGGCCATCGACTACAACAAGAAGCCCGAACAGAACGCAGGCGGCGTCAACCTGAGCAAGATCAACCTCACCAAGGAATCCCCGACCGTGAGCCTGTCGAAGGCCGGGTCCGGGCAGGGCGTCACGCGGGTGAACCTCAACTGGTCGCGCGATGAGCAGAAGAAGGGCTTCCTCGCGAAGCTCACGGGCGCGAGCGGCGGCGTGGACCTCGACCTCGGCTGCCTGTTCGAACTCGCCGATGGTTCCAAGGGAGTCATCCAGGCGCTCGGGAACAGCTTCGGCGCGCTGAACCCCCCGCCGTACATCCACCTCGACGGCGACGACCGCACCGGCTCGAACACCGGTGGCGAGAACATGCACGTCAACCTCGAGCGCCCCGAACTGTTCAAGCGTGTGCTGATCTTCGCGATGATCTACGAAGGAGCGCCGAACTGGGCTGCCGTGGACGGCGTCGTGACGCTGACCCCGCCGTCGGGTCCGCAGATCGAGGTGCGCCTGGACTCGCCGAACAACGGCGCGCGCATCTGCGCGATCGCGATGCTGCAGAACACCGGGCAGGGCATCACCGTCGAGCGTCTCGTGCAGTACATCGACGGCAGCCAGTCCGACCTCGACCGCGCGTTCGGGTGGGGCATGCAGTGGCAGGCGGGGCGTAAGTAGCCCCTAGTGCGAAATTCTTTCCGGCCTGGTGGCCGGTCACGGGAGATCCCGCCGGCGCATGTCGGCGGGATCTCGGTGGTTCCAGGGGTGCAAGCAGGTCAGCGTCGTCGGAGAGCGAGGACCGGAATGGTGCGTTTCCCGCGCGTCTTCTCCTCGACCTCTGCTCGACCGGTCTTGCGGCCACGATGATGCACGAGCGCCATGGGCGCACCCTCGAAGTTGCCGCCGACCCGGCCTCCGTTGGCCCGGAACTCGGCGATCACCTGCGCATTCCAGTCGTCGGACGAACTCATGGGAGAAATCCTCCTGGCTACTGCAGTCGGCTACGAACCACCGTAATCATGTAGAGGACCACGGGGTCCGGAACGAGGAATCACGAGCGGTCGGTGGTCGCCGCCAAGGATCCCAATAGCCGAAGTTTGTCGTCACTGGGCGAGCCGGCAGAGGCCCGGTACACGATCAACTGATGTCCAGGTGCGCTGCGAACGTCGAATGCGTTGTATTCGAGGACGAGATCGCCGACGGCAGGATGCCGGAACTCCTTGGCCTCGTGTGTTTTGCCCCGCACATCGTGCCGATTCCACAGTTCGCGGAACTCCGCGCTCGCATCGTGCACCTCGAGAACGAGGGCACGAACGTCGTCGACCGAGCCGGTGTGGCCCAGAGCGAGCCGGAGATTCGCGACGCACGACGTCGTGGCGCGCTCCCAATCGGTGAAGAAGCGGCGCCCGAAGGGATCGAGGAAGGTCATGCGCACGAGATTGTCGATGCGCTCGAAGCCGCTGTAGAGCGCACCGGCGAGCTCGTTGTACGCGAGAACATCCAACCGGCGGTCGATGATGAACGCGGGTGTGTGCGACCAGGATGAGAGAAGCTCCCGCAGTGAATCGTCCACGGTCTTCCGCACCGCAGTGGGCGGTGTCGGAGCCAGTCCGGCGAGACGGAACAGGTGCTCGCGCAGGTCGGTGTCGAGAGCCAGTGCGCCGGCGAGGGCGTTGAGAACCGCCGGAGACGGGTTCCGTTCGCGACCCTGTTCGAGTCGCGTGTAGTAGTCGACGCTGACACCGGCGAGCATGGCAACTTCCTCGCGACGCAGACCGGAGACCCGCCGCCCCGACTGCGCCGTGATGCCGACATCCGACGGCTGCACGTGCCCGCGTCGCGCCTTGAGGAAGGTTCCGAGTTCGGTGGAGGCCATGAGACGACGCTAGCTCCCCGGATGCGGTACAGACAGGCCCTGGTGCACCCAGGCACACACCGGCCTGTTCCGGCCGCCCATCCGCCCCGACAGTGGAACTCGCCGGATCTCCCGGCACCCCGATCCTCATCTGGAGTACACATGACCATCCCCTTCACTCCCGAATTGTTCGAACTCATCCGCGAGAACGCCGGAGGGCATCGTCCGCTCCTGTTCGGCAATGCCCGGATCATCACCGGCGACTCCCTGATCGGCGATTTCGACCGCGGCGACGTTCTGCTCGGTGGCTCTCGTGTCCGGCAACCTTCGCAATCCTGCCCGTTTCTCGCGACGACTCGGAAACAAATGTGCTGCAACGATTCATCGATGATGCCGACGCCGCGCACACGGTCGTCGTCGACGGTGAGATAACCCTCTGGGGCGGTCGATCGGTCCACGCCGACGACCCGACGGAGACCCCGACCGCCACGGACGTGGCATCGGACCGTCATCTCGGAACTTGGATCGACGAAACGGATTTCGTGCACCAGCACCTGACCGCGGACGGTCGCTACGACGAGACCCGCGGTGGACGCCCGCATGCATATCAGGGCTCCTATCGGATCACCGGCGACCGCATCGACTACCGCGACGACCTCGGATTCTGGGCCTTCGGCGAATTCGTCGACGGCACCCTGCAGCACGCCGGTTACACCTTCCGCCGCGCCTGACACTCATCGGAAAGCCACCACAATGAAGACAACTCTCGCCGATTTCACCGCGGCCCACGACAGCGACCGTCCGATCCTGCTGACCGGTGGCGCCGTCGTCACCATGGACCCCTCGATCCCGGACCTCGACGCCGGCGACGTCCTGCTCGTCGGCCCGCAGATCATCGCGATCGGCGCCGACCTACGCTCCGATCCCGGGCACGGTGCCGCAGCAGCCTCGGCACTCGTGGTCGACACCCGCGGTGCGATCGTCGGCCCCGGTTTCGTCGACACCCACCGTCACGCCTGGGAAGCGCAACTGCGCCGGAGCATTCCCGACGTTTCCGACCTCGGCGAATATGTCATGTCGACCCTGGCCGGCGTCGCCCCGAACTACGCACCGGAGGACATGTACATCGGTACCCGTCTCGCCGCGCTGACCGCGCTCGACTCGGGCATCACCACCATGCTCGACTTCTCGCACAACTCCCGCACTTCCGCGCACTCCGATGCTGCACTGAATGCGCTCATCGACACCGGAATTCGGGGCGTGCATGCCTCGATGGGTCCTCACTTCGGTGAGTGGGATCGTCAATGGCCCAAGGATATGAACCGGTTGGTGAGCGACTTCCACGGCGCCGCAGACGGTCTCGTCACGGTGCGGCTGGCCGCCCTGGCGACCGACGAGATCGCCGGACCTGCGATCGCCTACGGGCCCGAACTCGCTGCTTTCGCACGTGATCTCGGTGTGTGGACGAGCATCGACGCGGTTTTCGGGATACCGTCGTCGGAGGCGATCCTGCGCTGGGCACGGATGGGGATCCTCGATCCGACCCTCACCTTGATCCATGCGACCGGCCTGACCCCCGAGGCGTGGACGGCGATGGGGGATGCCGGTGTCACGGTTTCCCTCGCCCCGACCTCCGACGCCCAGATCGGCCTCGAATCGGCGGCGCCCGCTGTGGACGAGGCTCTCGCCGTCGGGATCCGGCCGGGTCTGAGCATCGACGTGGAGGTCGCGCTCGCGAGCGACATGTTCACCCAGATGCGGACCCTGCATGCCATCCAACGCATGCGCGCCACCAATGCTGCATACGGAACGGAGGAGACCCGCAACCGGATCACCACCCGCGACGTCCTCGACTTCGCCACCCTGCAAGGCGCGCATGCCAACGCGCTCGGGCACGTCACCGGTTCGCTGACACCGGGCAAGGAGGCCGACCTGCTCATCGTCCGCGCCGACGACATCAACAACATGCCGCTCAACGACGCCGTCGGCACCCTCGTGCTCGGCTCCGACGCACGCAACATCGACACCGTCCTCGTCGCCGGCAACCCGCGCAAGTGGGCGGGTTCGCTGGTCGGCGAGGACATCGACGCCCTGCGCGAGGCCGTGATCCGTTCCCGCAACGCCATCATCGGGCGGGTGGCGGCGACACTGTGACGACCTCCAGGGAAGTGAAGGACATGAAACAAGCCGGGCACCCGTTCGTCGGACTGTGGGTGACCGCCGACGGTAACATCCGCCAGCGTCTGCTGCCGGAGGGGCGATACGTCGAGGCCCGCGGCAGCCGGGAAGCTGCATACACCGGTGACTACCGGATCGAAGGAACGATGATCTACTACCGTGACGACACCGGCTTTTCCGCCGACGGTGAGTTCCGCGACGACGTGCTGTACCACGCGGGAATGGTCATGTATCGGCACCTGAGAGCGCGGCAGTAGGAGTGCCGATCCGGACGATGGTCATGCGGGCCGTTCGGTCGCAGCCAGGAGCTCGTGCAGCACGCCTTCCTGGAAAGTCCGTGCTTGCCGACCTGAAGGCGGAAGCTCACCGGAGCGTGCTGCGATGGACTGTTCGATCGCCTCGACCGGCTGGTAGCCGGTTCCGAGTAACCGTCGGCCGGCGTCGATTTTGGACAGCCACTTCCCGTAGCGATGTCGAACCAGCGCGCGACAGGCTCCGAGGACCGCGTCGTCGGCTCCGGGTGCGGGCCGGTCATCGGCTGGGCCGGGCAGCGCCATCCACCAGCGCAGCGAGTCGACCAATAGGCTCTGTAGTTCCTCCGGTGCCAGCTCGGCGAATGTCTCCGGGGCCGGCGGTCCCGCCAACACCCGGCCGCTCTGGTGCAGGATGCTGCGGTCCAGTCCGTACCAGAACGTCCCGTCGGCTGCCGGGCGGTCTGTGGGCTGAAGTGTCTGCCGGAAGGTCATGTCCGGCCCGTCGTTCAACTCGAGCTCGAAGCCCGGTTCTCCGGTGCCCGACTGCGCCGTAGCTATGGTGTAGACCACCAGTTCCAGACCTCGGGCCGGACATGGCAGGGCGCTGTGCCGCAGCCGAGCGATCAACTCCCGCTTCACCGTTTCGCTCAGGGGGTCGCGGCAGAGCAGGGCGATGTCGATGTCGCTGCGGCCGGGATGGAAGGCGTTCAGGGCGAGCGACCCGGCCGCGTACGCCCCGACGAACTCCGCACCGAGCACCTCCCGGGCAGTGTCCACGACGGCTTCGAGGTATGGCTCTACATCGATATTCGGCACCACCCCATCATGCGCGGCACACCGTGCCGTGCACACGATGCATGCCTCTCCGTGGTGAGGCGCAGGATGCGGGCCGATAGAGCCCCGTGGGGTGGTGGGCTTTGAGGTCGAATCCTCGGTGCCTACTCGCCGCGGTTGAGCGCGGCGATGGTTTCAGTATCGCTGCTGGGGACCAGCAACGCCATCGACCCTTCGGAGAGGTAGCGGCGCTCGCCGGACTGCCACTCGTCGTGCATGTCGGCCAGGACCGCTCCGACGAGCCGGATCACGGCCGCTTCATTCGGGAATATGCCCACGACGCGGGCTCTGCGCTCGATCTCCTTGTTCACCCTCTCCAGCGGATTGGTCGACCAGATCTTCGACCGATGCGCCCGCGGAAAGACACTGAACGCCAGGACCTCTGCCTTGGCCTGGTCCATCAACGGACCGATCTTGGGGAACCGGCCGGCCAGCTCGTCGCGGACCTCGTCCCACGTCGAGGCGACGGTGGCGGGATCGGGCTGGGCGAAGATCGTGCGAAACGCCGCGGCGACCATGTCGGAGTGCGACGTGGGCACGTGCGCCAGCAGGTTTCGCGCGAAATGCACCCGGCATCACCGGTGCCCGGCCCCCTGGAACGAGCGGCGCAGTGCGGCGACCAGGCCGGCATGTTGATCGCTGATGACCAGCCGGACACCGGACAGACCGCGTCGTTTGAGCGAAGCGAGGAAACCGCGCCAGAACACCTCGTCCTCGCTGTCCCCGACATCGAGGCTCAGCACTTCCCGGGCACCCTCGGCGGTGACCCGGTGGCGACCACGACCGCCATCGAGGTCACCTGTGAGGACGAGTTACGTACGTGCAGATAGGTCGCATTGAGATAGACGTACGGAAACGCGATGTGATCGAGCGGGCGGGTGCGGAACGCGCCGACCACCTCGTCGAGGCCGGCGCAGATCCGTGACACCTCGGACTTGGAAATGCCCGACTCGATTCCCAGAGCCGCGACGAGGTCGTCCACGCTGCGGGTGGAGACGCCGGGTCGGAGGTCGAGGCGCCACACCGAGGTCGGCCAGTGGCATACGAAACTTGGGGTGTCCGCAGCGATCCGGGCGGTAAAGCGGCTGTCGTGTTGTTCGTCTTACCCTCACTGCACGGTGTTATCCGTCGGTGGGCTGTCGCGTGTCTCGGCGGCGATTCGGCGGGGATCGTCGTGGGCGAGTGCTTCGATGAGAATCCGCCGCGGGTGTGCGGCGGTTCCGGTGACCAGATACTTCTGGCCGAAACGCACGTGCCGGGCCTGATCGATCATCTCGTCGGTGACGATGGTGGCCGTCGGCGAGGGCGGGACCGCAGTGGCCTCGTGCAGCGCGTCGCTCACGATACGGCGCGGGTCGTACCGTCGTAGATCCAGCGATTCCCACTCCTGGGGGTGCAATGAGATCCCTATGTCGCGTTCGGCGTCGCTGCGAGTCTTGTCGATGAAGTCGCGCAGCGATCGGACGGTCCCGGCGAGGTGGTGGGCGTAGACAGTCAGGCGTTGCGGGCCGATCACGGTCCCGGCGAGGACAGCGATGAGGAACAGTTTTTCGAGGGTCAGGCCGAACATGGTGTGGACTCCTCAGTTACGAGGTCGAGGACAGCTCGGGGTGATCCGAGTCGAGGGTGCGCCGGGCTGCTCTGCGGTCGTGTAGATGGGTGATCAGGAGAGCGGCGCCGAACAGCGCCGACATCGGTACTGCGACCAGGAACATCGACAACACGTCGGCGGCCGGTGTCACCAGGGCGCTGAAGAGGGTGATGACGACGACGATGAGGCGCCAGCTGCGGCGCAGGGCGTGTGCGGAGACGATCCCGAGACAGTTGAGCATCACCAGCACGACCGGCAGGACGAATGCGACCCCGGTGGCCAGCACGATCTTCATCACGAAGTCCACGTAGTACGAGGCGTTGAGAAGGGTGCTGTCCTGGTCGGAGGAGAAGCCGGTGAGCACGCTCACCATGCGGGGGAAGAGCAGGAAACCGAAGGTGCATCCCGCAGCGAACAGTGGCGCGGCGGCCGCGGAGAATCCGATGGCGTACGTCTTTTCGCGACGGGTCAGTCCGGGGGTGATGTAGGCGAACAGTTCGCGCAGCCAGACGGGACTGGAGACGATGATCCCGGTGAACAGCGCGATCTTCAGTTCGACGTCGAACGCTCCGGTGACGGTGTCGTAGTTCAGGCTTGCCTGGCGGGATCGGGCCAGTTCCTCGATGGGTGCGCGCAGGACGTCGAGGATCTGATCGGCGAAGACGAAGCCGGTGATCACGCCGACCAGCAGCGCCACCGCCGCGCGAAGTCCGCGCCGTCGTGCCTCGTTCAGGTGGTCGGCGAGCGGCATCGTGCCGCGCGCGGCGGTGCCCGCGGTCATGAGGCGTGTCGGTGGGGCACCGGCGTCATGGTGCCGGTGGAGGTGGCCGTGTTCCGTTCGTCGACGGTGACAGGGGCGTTGTCGCCCGTGGTGACGGTGGGTTGCTCACGTACCTCGTCTTTGAGGATGCGCAGGGATTGTCCGACGCCCTTGGCGAGGGCGGGGAGTTTGGCGGCACCGAAGACGAGCAGCAGGATCGCCAGGACGATCAGGGCGTGCCAGCCGGTGAGGTTGTGCAGCATGAGGTTCTCCTCGAGGGTGGGAAGCGATCGTGGTCAGTTCGTGGTTGCCGGGGTGGTTCCTGGCGCTGTGCCGTTGGGCGGTGCGCCGGCCGGGGGAGTCCCGGCGCCGGCCGGGGGTTGACCTGCTCCGGGTCCACCCGGACCAGCGCCGGGTGCGCCTGCGCCGTGGCTGAGGGTGGGTTCGGTGGTGGTGTCGACGGCGACGGCGAGTGTCCCGACGTAGCCGGTGGCGGGGTCACCGGTGAACGTGCCCATCTGCAGGTCGTACCCGTCGCCGAAGACGTTGTCGTTGTCGAGGCTGCCCACCTGGGCGAGGTTGCGGGCAGACTCGGGATAGGTGCTGAGTTGGTAGACCGCGTCGAGCATGTCCTGCGGGAAGGCGACCTGCGAGGTCGCGATGGCGTTGTCGGCATCGGTTGCGGAGTCGGCGTCGGGATAGATCTCGAAATGGATGTGGGTCCAGCGGCCGGTGTAGCAGCCGGGAACGATGGTCTCGAATGTTGCCGTGCCGTCGGCGTCGGTGATCTGGATTCCACGGAGATAGGTTTGGTCCTCGACGCCTTCGGAGTACATCGAGTACCGGCCCTGAGCGTCGCACTGCCAGGCGTACACGGCCACCCCGTCGAACGGGACGCCACCGTTCGCCGTGTCGGTGACAGTGAAGGTCAGCGAGAGCGGGACACCGTCGGCGGTGCTCCCGCCGTCGAGGCTCGAGGTGATGTCCCTGCGGACGATTCCCGATTCCTCGAGCACGTTGATTCCATTCGTGCCGTCGGCGGGGGAGGGCCCGTTGGTTTCTTCGGGTATCTCGCCTGCAGGGGTCACCGACGCAGTCGCTGAGGCCGTGGTGGTTGTGCTTGCGGTGCCTGTGGAGCAGGCAGCCAGGGCCAGGGCGCCGGCTCCGGCGCCGACGACGCCGAGCACCCGACGCCGGGTGACCAGGGTCGTGATGTCGAATTCATCCGGCGGGACGTATCCGAGACGGCTGTGCAGGCGACTGCGATTGAACCAGTCGACCCACTCCATCGTGGCGTACTCGACGTCCTCGACGGACTTGTAGGGACCCGGATGGAACGGGTTTCCCTTGGCGATCACTTCGGTCTTGAACAACCCGATCGTGCTCTCGGCCAGAGCGTTGTCGTATGCGTCTCCGACGCTGCCGATCGACGCGGCAATACCCTCCAGCACAAGGGTTTCCGCGAAAGCAATGGAAGTGTACTGACTGCCGGCATCGCTATGGTGGATCAACCCCGAGCCGACCGGATGGCCCGTGTGGTCACGTCGCCACAATGCCATCTTCAAGGCGGTGGTGACCATCGCGGTGTCTTTGACGGTGGCGGCATGCCAGCCGACGATCGCCCGCGAGAAGCAGTCGATCACGAACGCGACATAGACGAACCCCGCCCAGGTGCGGCAATAGGTGAAGTCGGTGACCCACTTCCGATTCGGAACCTCGGCGGTGAAATCACGATCGACCAGGTCAGGGGCGCGTCGACTGTCCGAGCCGCCGGGCACGGTGGTGCGGTGCCGACGGCCCCGGACCGCTCCGGACAGCCCTTCATCACGCATCAACCGGTCGACGGTGCATGCCGCGACGTCGTGGCCGTGTCTACGCAGGTGCACGGTCATCTTCCGGCGACCATAGAGACCTTCGGCGGTGCCGACGGTCTCACGCAGAGCGTTCGTCAGATGTGCATCGGCGACGGTCCGGCGGGATGGAGAAGCAGTTTTCCAGTTCCGATACGTGCGTGGGGCGACCTTGACGCCACGCTCGGTGAGCACGGCGCAGATCGACTCGACCCGGTGTCCTTGTGCACGCATCTGGTCGATGAACTGGCAGATCAGCGGCGGCGAGGGTCGAGCTCCCCCGCGAAGAAAATCGAGGCCGATTTCAAGATTTCGTTGGCCTCACGGAGGTCTCGGACTTCGCGTTCGAGCTCTTTGATTCGTTGCTGTTCAGCGGTGGTCACGCCGGGTGTCTTGTCGGCATCGATCAGAGCCTGGTGGGTCCAGGTGCGCAGCGACTCGACACCGACGCCGAGCTTCGGGGCGATGGCTTTGCACGCCGCGAACGGCGAAGAATATTCGTCGAGGTGGTCGAGGACCATCTTCACCGCTCGTTCACGCTGCTCGGCGGGGTAACGCGTGGACATGATGTGCATCCTCCTCAAGAAAGGAGGCGGCATCAAACCCGAGACGGTTCAGCAACGGCTACCGTGTCCACTACCAGTCGAACAGACTCTGACAAGCTCCCTATCTGCTGTTCGATCAGGTCGGCGAGACTGTCGGAGATTACTGGATTGTCGAACCAGTGCCAGCAACCGGAGAGCCTTCGGAGCCTACCTTCCCTGAGCTCTTGAGTCACGAGGTGGTACGTGTACAGGGCGTTGCCCTGCGTCAGTCTCCACATACGCAATGCACTGTTGTCATCGACAGGACCATGAAGAGCAGCCGTCAAAAGCTCGTCGGATTCATTCTTCGATAGGGCCTGTAGGTCCAGTCGTTGTAGGTGAGCTTCCTTCCACAATGCAGTGACGGCGTCGGGCGTAGGTTCACCTGAGCGAATCGTGATCAGTGCTTTTGCGGCTCCGCGAAGGACGAGCTGGTGGAGGACGAATGCAGAGAAATCGTCGATAAGGTGTGCATCGTCGACACCGATCACCACGGGGGTCCCGGAGTGCGCAAACCTCTCGACGAGCTGCTGTGCAAAAGTGTTTGGGTTGCTACTAGCATTCGCGCACCATCCCGCTATGGCACCGAGTGGAACAGATCGTGCAGATTCGGTTCCGACAGCCCAATGACGGGTAAAATCGCAATTGTGTGCCTTGCGGAGTAGCTCGCGAGCCAGCCGACTCTTTCCGACTCCAGCCTGACCAGCAATGACGGCCCCGAGAGAATCGGGTCCGAACAATGCCGCTTCAAGGAATCGAAATTCCTCTACCCGGCCAACCAGTGGCCAGTCCCCCTGCATGAGCAGAATCGTAGGCGCCCATCACTCTGTCAGTCCATCCCCGTGCAATACAGAAGCCAACTTGTCTTCCGCTATCCGTAGCAGCCCGTCAAATGACTCCGGTTCGATCGCCAAATAACCACAAATGACCTCGTCGGGTGTCCCTGCGTCGCGAAGTCGCAACGCCAGTGAATAGGCTGGCGGGAGGCGTTGGAGCGCTTTCTCCATAGAGTCTGATGCGTTCACCTTCTCAGTGTGTCGCTCAACGCTCACCGCGAGCTGAGTACACCTACACTCGAATTTTCTTTCCCTACTACCCAGGAACGGGACGCCCTTGCCCGCCGCTAAACCGTTCCTCGATCGATGCGGGGCGCGTGGTGGATAGCTCCGCGGCTGACCGTCCGGGTCCGCGAACACGACTGCTGCCGCTGACCGAGCAGCTCACCACCGCCGCCGAAGGGGACATGCGAGCGGATAACTGCGATGACAGCGTCGGGTTCAGGCGATAGCCCAGGTCAGCAGGTCGAGCAGACGTATATCGGTCAGGCTCGCGAGCCGCCGGACGTGCTCGGTCTCCGACTGTGCCAGGCGGTGGCGGAACAGCGGGAGGGCACCGCTGTCGAGGTTGGTGCACACGTCGTCGCGAATGGCTGCCCAGAACATCGCGCGCCTGCCGCGGTGGGGGTATCGGGCAGCGGCGGCACGCGCAGGATGCCGGTAGAACGCCATGACCTTCGAGTCGAGGATGGGGAACAATCCGGGGCGTTTGAGGTGGAGCATCTTGCTGATCTTGGCGACCCCCACCTGCCGGGGAGCGGCGGTGCGGAAATGGTCGTAGAGAGCTTCGGCACGGTCGTAGAGCCCCCCACTGACGTGCGGGTCGGCGTCGACCAGCTGCGCGTCGATCGGCACCGCCGCCCACGGGGCGGTAACGGCGCTGCGGATGAACCAGTCGCGTTGGGCGTGGCTGATGCGGGAGCGCACCTTGTGGGTGCGGGCGATCTCGTCAGCGGTGATCACCGCGGCGGGTCCGGGGCCGGGCAGGTCGTAGCGGGCCACGGTCACCGTCGGATAGCCGTGGACTGTGGCGACCGCGGTGTCGATGTCGATGCTGCGGCCGGCGATCACCAACACAGTGGCCCCGGCCTCACCGCCGGCTCGGTTCATGGCTTCTGCTGCCCGGCCGCGCCCGGGTCGGTGTCGTCGCTGCTTCTCGGATCGGTGCGTGGAGTCGCAGCGGACGTGCCTGCATTCGTCGCAGCGGCGATTTCCGTCGGGTCCGGCCGGCTCGAGGTGCGGATCGTGCGAGCAAGTGCCCGCAGCTGCTGAAGCGAGCGGATTCCGTCCGGGACGCTGCCGTCGGCGGGGGGCCGTGCACCTCGGGAGCAGGCTCGGAAGTCCTGGGTGCCGGTCTCGTTCATCGCGTCTTTGAGGTCTTGTGCTGCGGCGATGTACTCGGCGCGGTCGGGTTCGGTGAGCGAGCCGAGGTAGCTGTCCAACTTCCCGATCTGCGCCTGGGCGTGGGTGTGCGCTGCTGCGTCGGCCTTCGTCTGCGCGGGTGTGCCGGCACGGTGTGATTCGGTGGTCGGCGCGTGGGCTGGGGTCGATCGTGTGCGGAATCGGCCGCGTAGTGCGGTGAACATCGTTGTCCTCGGTGCGTGTCGGTGGCCTCTCACCATGCACGCCATCTGAGGACTCGACCACGCACCGGCTTGGACGGATGCGATCACGCCGGGCCCGGGCTCAGGTGGGCAGACGAAACCGAGGCCTTCTACGGACGTCGCGGCCCTGGTCGGCGATGAGTGAGTGCCCCACGGCAGAAAGCACCCCCGCCGCAAGGGGTACGGCGGGGATGGCCGGATCGAAGTATGCCGGGTCGACCCCTTTTCGAACCTCGAGGTCCGCAGCTGCGGCAGCCGGCAGTACAGGGAGCCGGCCGGGGGTTCAGGGGCAAGCCGAGGGCTTGCACAGGTTCTGGGGGGTGCCCGGGATCGGAGGTTCTTCCGCTCTCGACGCCGATTTTCCTGGGGAAACGATGTGGCGGGCCGATGCTTCCCGAAGTCCGCTCTCGCGTCCCTCCATCGACCTGCCGCCCACTGACTGCAACCCTCGATTCGAACACGTGTGCTAAAATTGGTTGTGTGGTGTCCTACGAGCGCACCGAAACGGTGCCTGAGCGGGCACCGTGCGTGGACGCTTGAGGATCTCGCGGCCTGCCGCGGTGCGCCCCGATCGCTCGAGGGCGCGGTCAGGATCGTCACCACCTTGTTCGCGGAGATGAGATTCGATCCCGAACTCGAGGCTTCGAAAGAGGACGTACGTATCCATTTGCATGCCTGCCCCTTCGAATCGGTCGCCCGGCAGAACCCGCCCGTCGTGTGCGCGCTGCATCTCGGACTGATGCGCGGCGTCCTGGCTCGACTCGGCGCACCGGACACCGACAATCGACTCGTTCCATGGGAAACCCCTCGGACCTGTGTGGCTCATCTGATGCGGTAGCCCCCCGGCGGACGACTTTCCGCACCGACGGTCGTTGCTATAACTGTGGTATGTCACGTTCTGCTCCAGAGGAAGATCCGGAGAACACTCCTCCGTCGATGGTGAACTCCGCGCTGCTCCGCGACCTTCCCACCACCGAACGCGGACTGCGCACTCGGTCGTCGCTGATCGCGGCCGCCCGCACGGTGTTCGAGCACCTTGGCTACCTAGATGCCCGGCTGATCGATATAACCACCGAGGCCAAGTGCTCGGCCGGCACCTTCTATACGTACTTCTCCAGTAAGGAGGAGATCTTCACTGCAGTTCTCGAGAATGCGCAGGAGGACATGATGCATCCCGGTATGCCGCACGTGGCCGCCGCGGACGACCCCGCGGCGATCATCGAGGCGAGCAACCGGGCGTACTTCGAGGCGTATCGGCGTAATGCGAAGCTCATGGGATTGCTTGAGCAGGTCGCCAATATCGATCCCGAGTTCCGTAAGCTGCGCCAGAAGCGGGCCGATGCCTTCATCCAGCGCAATGCCCGCAGCATCGCGTCCCTACAAGATCGCGGTATGGCCGAGGCCGAGATCGATCCTCTCCTGGCATCTCGGGCTCTGTCCGGAATGATCAGTCGACTCGCCTTCGGCTATTTCGTCAGCGGTGAGTTCGACGACAGTACGGACGCGGACGAACTGGTCCGCACCGCGACCCGACTGTGGGTCAATGCGCTCCGCATCCCCCGCCCGTCCTGACCGTTCTTCGCCGTTCCCCAGTCTCCCATCGGGAACTGAACCAACATTGACTTCATCTTCAACTTAGGGTCCACTGGAGGCCACGGCGAGCAGGGCGAAACGCAGATGACATCGAGTGTGGAGACCGGTCGGACTGCGGTGCTGATCGACTTCAGGGGAGTGGTGACCACAAGTGTTCTCTCCGCATTCCGGTCGATCGGTGCCGAGGTCGGCGATGCGGAACTGCCACTGACGCTGCTCTCTCGGGACGAAGCCTCGCGCACTCTCCTGTCCGACTACGAATGCGGCCGCATTTGCACAGACGCCTTCGAGGAATGCTTCGCTCGGCGCCGCCGCGTACACGGAGCGCAGGTCGAGGCCGACGGTCTGGCCGCTCGAATGCAGGCGAATCTCGCACGCGACGAGGAGACCATCGAGCTACTCGACGGACTGCGGTCCGCTGGAGTCCCGGTCGCCTTGGTGTCCAACGCTTTCGGACGGGATACCTATGCAGGCTTCGACCTCGGGGCCTTGGCCGACGTAGTGATCATCTCGTCAGAGGTCGTTATCCGTAAGCCCTCCCGCCGGATCTACCGGATCGCTTGTGACCGCCTCGGTATCGAGCCCGAGAGTGCGGTGATGGTCGACGATCTCCAGCAGAATCTCGACGGTGCAGCCCGGCTCGGCATCGCTGGCGTCCTTCACAGCGACGGTGCCGGCACAGCGCGGGAACTGCACGATCGATTCGGACTCCCGGCGTTGAGACGCTGATCGTCAATGCTCTCGACGTCGGCGTCGACGTCGAGAGCCCGGAACGAATCGTTCACGCCTTCGCGGCCCGCAGCTTGCCACGGTGGATGTCCCGCTGATGAGGACGGCCATCATGACCGACGCTTGCTCGACTACGTGGCAATGCGATCGCTGGCGAAGACGTAGGAACGCCGCGGTACTTCTGGAAAACCTCAGCCCTATCGCGTCATTTCTTCGTATCTCACAAGATCCTTCCGGAGGTTGCCATGAGAAGCTCATGGTGCACGTCACATCGCGGGGGTGGGTATCCGACAAAGGAGATGTCAGTGAGCACGGTGGCACAGGAACTCTTTCCGGGATTCGAGCCCTTCGATTCGATGACCGGTGACGGCATTACCATCCATGGGATGAGGGCCGGCACGGGTATGCCGATTCTTCTTCTGCACGGGTTTCCGCAGTCACATGTGATGTGGCATCGGGTCGCTCCGGTTTTGGCCGAACGCTTCACTGTCGTGGTGACGGATCTACGCGGGTACGGTGATTCCACCCTTCCCGACCTCGATTCCACGCACTCGCCACATTCCTTTCGTGCCATGGCAGCAGACCAGGCGGCGGTGATGCAGCGACTCGGATTCGACAGATTCGTCGTTGTCGGGCACGACCGCGGTGCCCGCGCCGCACATCGTATGGCCCTGGACTTCAGCGACGCGGTTTCCGGGATCGTTCTGTTGGACATCATGCCGACGGAATGGGTCTACGCGAACGTTGATGCCGAACTCGCCCTTGCCTATTACCACTGGTTCATGTTTCCCCAGCCCGATGGGCTGCCGGAGAAGTTCCTCGAAGCCGATCCGATCGGCTACCTGCATTCGGTGCTGGGTGTCGGCGGCCACAGTGCCGTCGGGGCCAAAGGCGACGCTTACCATCCGTCCGCGTTGGCCGAATACGAACGATTGTTCGCTGATCCGATGCGTCGTCTGGCAACGATCGAGGACTACCGTGCGGCGGCCACGATCGACTTGCAACACGATGCGCAGAGTCGAGAGGCTGGACGGCTCATCGACTGCCCCTGCCACGTTGCTTGGGGAGCGAACGGAATGATTGCGCGTGCCGGTCATTCTCCGGTGGACGTCTGGCGCGAACTCTCCCGTCGACCAGAGTTGGTGACCGGTGGTGAGGTTGCCGGTGCCGGTCACTTCCTTGTAGACGAGTTTCCCGACGAGATCGGGCAACTGATCGCGGACTTCGCAGCTTCCGCGACGCCGGTGTTCCGGCGCGGTTGAACCTTCACATGACACAGAGCCGGACAAAATAAACATAACAGAAACCCGGATCGGGGATTGCACCAGCATGTTCGGTGCCCTCGCGTCGATGATCGGGTCAGTTCGTCAGACGTACTCGTCACGGCTTCAACGCAATCCACACAACAGGAGGGTGGATAGTGGCCCATCACATCGACACCGACCAGAGCGATGCAATCGAGAAGGTAACCATCGGGCGTATCACTCGACGTCTGCTTCCGTTCTTGGTACTACTCTACTTCCTCAACTTTCTCGATCGAGTCAACGTCAGCTTCGCTGCCCTGCAAATGAACGCGGATCTGGGTATGAGTCAGGCCGCATACGGCTTCGGCGCCGGCCTGTTCTTCATCGGATACTTCATATTCGAAGTGCCCAGCAACATGATCCTGCACAAGGTCGGAGCGCGAATCTGGATCGCCCGCATCGCAGTGTCATGGGGAGTGGTGTCGGCAGCGACGGCATTCGTCCAGACGGAAGTGCAGTTCTTCATCGCACGATTCATGCTCGGCTTCGCTGAGGCCGGGCTGTTGCCCGGTCTCATCCTGTACCTGACCTACTGGTACCCGGAACGTCACAGGGCGCGCATCGTCGCGTTGCTGTACATAGCGGTCCCGCTGTCGTCGGTGCTCGGTGGACCTCTCTCGACCGCGATCATGCAGCACGCCGACGGTTTCCTCGGCCTTGCGGGTTGGCGGGCGATGTTCCTGATCGAGGGGTTACCGACTGTCATCGTCGGTGTCGTCACGTTCTTCTACCTGACCAGTCGTCCTGCAGAAGCGAAATGGCTCACCGGTGAGCAACGACGCTGGCTGGTGCGTTCACTGGATGCCGAGGCTCAGGCAACTGTCAGCCGGCAGGGAACGGCAAACGGACATCGCGGGGTGTTCAGCGCACTCAAGGACATTCGGGTCGTAAGCTTGAGTGTGGTGCTCTTCGGCATCTTCTACGGCTTCTATGGCGTGTCCTTCTTCCTCCCGCAGATGATCAGCGGGATGTCTGCGGACTGGGGCGTCGAATTCTCGCTTGTCCAAGTCGGGTTCATCACCGCGGTGCCGTTCGCAATAGGAACCGTCGCGATGATTCTCGTGAGTCGGCATTCCGATCGGAAGAGCGAACGTATCTGGCACACAGCGGTTTCCATGCTGGTCGCCGGAGCCGGAATTACGATCGCCGTCCTCGGCAATTCGTCGCCGTATGTCATGCTCTTGGGCATCGCGCTGCTGCTGTCGGGTGTGCTGAGCGCGACGTCCACCTTCTGGGCTATCCCGCCGCGCATTCTCACGGGAATGGCGTTGGCTGCGGGCATCGGGTTGATGAACTCCTTCGCGAACCTGAGCGGGTTCATCGGACCGTACGTTGCCGGATACATGAAGGATCTGACGGGGACCTTCGACGCCCCGATGTACATCATCGGTGCGGTGCTGGTCGTGGCCACGCTCGTCCTGCTCGGGATGCGCCGGGGGCTCGACGATGCGTCTGTGACGACGGAGACATCGGTTCCGGACGAAGTGGCATCGGGACGATGAGTCCGGCTTCCGCGCACTCGTCAACCTTCGAGGCAGCGCAGCGACGCCACGAGGCCTTCGACGTTATGCACATCCCATCCGGTCAGGTCGCGCCAGCGATCGAGTCGGTACTTCACCGTGTTCGGGTGGATCCGTAGCTCCCGCGCACAGACCGAGAGGGAGAAACCGCTGTTGGCGAACGCCCGCAACGTGTCGGCAAGTCGATTGTTGCGGGCGGCCACGTCGATGCCGTGTCGAAGGAGAGGGTCCAGACGAGCGGCCGAATCATCGAGGACTGCCATGAGCCAATCGTCGGCCAGCATGATGCTGCGGCCGAGTCGGCAGGCTCGGTCCAGTGCCAGTCGGGCATCCTTCAAGCTCTCCGTCGCCCCCGACATTCCGGTCCGGGCGTGGCCGATTCCCGCGATCGCGGAGGACGCGAGCGCGTGCATGCTTTCCAGAAAGTCCGACGCCGGGTGGTTCTGCAGAACTACCACCGTGCTTTCGTCGTCGTACAGTCCCGCCCCGCCGTTGTCGGCGAGTTCCTCGTCGAGACGCGCGATCAGGTGCCGGGGAAGACCCTCCAGGCAGGCGACTTGGAAGGACGCGTCCGGATCGAACCCGAGGCCGGTTGCGAGCGCCGGGTGCTGTGGGGCACTGCCTGCCACCAAAGCGTCGAGAAACTCTCGCTGGATCACCGCTCGCGTCGTGGAAGTCGTACGAAGTTCGTCGGAATGCCCCTCTGCGACGGCCGCGCTCAACCGATGGAACCAGTTCCACAGCGACGCCACGGCAGCGAGGAGCGGTTCGCTTCTGTCCGCATTCTCGGTTCGCGACAACGCCAACAGTTCGTTCCAGATCTCACGGTAGGCAACGTGATATGCCTCGATCACGTCGCGAAGAGCAATGCCTTGCGTGGCGCGCTCTCGGCCCAGATTCCGCGCGTTCGAAATATGGGAGGCACTCGGCGTCCTGTGCTCCCGGAGTCCGGCGAGGATGCCGACAACTTGGTGCTCCACCGCTTCGTGATGAGACGGCAAGGGAATTGCCGAGTAGTGCGGCACTTCAGACCGGATGCGGCTCACGACGAGGTTGGACAGCTGGGAGGCGTTGTCGGTGATCTGTTCGAGCAAAGCAGCAAGGTGCAACTGGTTCTTCTGTGCATTGCACAAATCTGAGCTCTCCTTTTGCGCAATTCAGTCATGGAGTTCCGGGTCGGACCATCTTAACTTCGTGTTTACGACCAGCTGTAGGAGTACTGAAACGATGTCGCTGATGCCTGACGCCGAGGCTCTGCCTCGCCAACTCGATCTTGCGGACCGATTCGCCGCCGTCAACGGACCGATACTGCTCACCGGGGTGCAGGCCGTGTGCCGTGTGCCGCTCGACATGCGCCGAGTCGACGCGCGGAAAGATCTGACCACCCGTGCGTTCGTCAGCGGTTACCAGGGATCACCACTGGGGACGTTGGACTTTACGATGCGACCGATCTCGGGACTGCTGTCAGAGCATGGCGTCGATTTCACTCCCGGTATGAACGAGTTCCTGGCTGCCACTGCGGTGCAGGGCACCCAATCGGTCGGACAGTTGGGCTCGCCGTATGCAGGGGTTACCGCCTACTGGTATGGCAAGGCACCGGGTGTCGACCAGGCGCTCGACGCGATCCGGCACGGGAACCTGATGGGTACGAGCGCAAACGGCGGTGTCCTGGCGTTCTGCGGTGACGATGCGACCGCGAAATCATCGACCGTACCGTGTGGTTCGGAAACGGTGCTCCGGTCGGCTCTGGTTCCGACGTTGATGCCGGCCGATGCGCAGGAGGTGTTGCGCTGGGGCCTGCACGGGGTGTCGATGTCGCGGGCGAGCGGAGTCTGGGTTGCCATGAAAGTTGCCACGCACGTAGCGGATTCGCTGGCACTGGTCGAAGCGGACACGGACGGATTCGATCCGATTTTCCCGCTCGTCGACGGTCGCCGCTACGAGCATGAGGTGATGACGAAACCGGTTGCGGCGGCGGCGGTGGCCGCGGAGCGCAACCTGTTGGAGGTGCGTCTACCGCTGGCCCTCGAATACGCGCGCCTGAACGGACTGAATCAGATCGTGGCGTCGGGACCCGATGACGTACTGGGTATCGTGGTCGCGGGGCAGCCCTACCTCGAGGTTCGGCAGGCGTTGTCCGACATGGGTTTTTGTGACGACGGCGATGTGGCCGCGGCCGGAATTCGGATTCTCAAGATCGGCATGGTTTGGCCTCTGGACGAGCAGATCGTGCAACAGTTCGCGCACGGGCTGACCAAGGTGCTCGTGGTGGAGGACAAAGGACCGTTCCTTGAAACCCTCGTCAAGGAAGCGCTTTACGGGCTCGAGAACAGACCCGGTGTGGTCGGCAAGACCGACGAACAGGGGCGGACGCTGCTGCCGAGCCACGGCGGTGTCGACGCGGACGCGATTACCAAGGTTCTCGCTCCCATGATCCTTGCGAGCAGAGATATTACTTCGGTGCGTGATCGGGTTCGCCGGTTGGCTACGCCGTCGACCCTTCGTCTTCCGCTGACGATTGCCTCCCGCACCCCGTACTTCTGCTCCGGATGCCCTCACAACAGTTCGACGAAGGCTCCCGAAGGTTCGCTGATGGGCGCCGGTATCGGTTGCCACGGTATGACCACATTCATGGATTCCGGGCAGGTCGGCGATGTCACCGGCCTCACCCAGATGGGCGGTGAGGGTGCCCAGTGGATCGGGCAGCAGGCGTATGTCCATGCCGATCACATCTTCCAGAATCTCGGTGACGGGACGCTGTCGCATTCGGGGTTGATGGCGATCAGGGCCTCGATCGCCGCCAGAACCAACATCACCTACAAGGTGCTGTACAACTCGACGGTCGCGATGACTGGTGGTCAGGACGCCGTCGGTGAGTACACGGTGCCGACGCTCGCCCGGACGTTGGTGTCGGAAGGTGTCGAGCGGATATGCATCACGACCGATCATCCCGAGAACTACAAGGGCGTGCGGCTACCGGACAGAACCACGGTCCACGACCGAAGTGAACTGCTGTCCCTGCAAGAAAAGCTGCGGGCGATCCCCGGCACCACCGCGTTGATCCACGACCAACCTTGTGCGGCCGAACTGCGCCGGGACCGCAAGCGTGGCAAGGCTCCGCAACCGGCGATGCGGGTGGTGATCAACGAGCGCATCTGTGAAGGTTGCGGTGACTGTGGTCGCAAATCGAACTGTCTGTCTGTTGTCCCGGTCGATACCGAGTTCGGCCGCAAGACGCAGATCCACCAGGCGTCGTGTAACTCCGACTTCACGTGCATGACCGGTGACTGCCCTTCGTTCATGGAGATCATTCCCGACGGCGCCTATGCGGGGCCGCAACGGCTGGGTGCCGCGCCGCTGAGCCGTGACGTGCTTCCCGATCCGGCCGGCTCCACCGTCGCGCCGGACGAGTTCAATATCCGCATCACGGGGATCGGCGGCACCGGCATCGTGACTGTGGCGCAGACCCTGGCTGTTGCCGGATACATGGACAGGTTGACACCACGCAGTCTGGACCAGGTAGGCCTGTCGCAGAAGGCGGGGCCGGTGGTGAGCGACGTGAAGTTCACCCGGGCTACGCGGTCGCTCTCACCCAAGGTCTCGGCGGCGACCTGCGACCTGTATCTGGGGTGCGACGTGCTGGTTGCGGGCAACCCGGACAACTTGGTGGTCGCGGATCCGGAGCGCACCGTCGCGGTGGTGTCCACGGCTGACGTCCCCAGCGGCGCGATGATCCGTGAACCCGAAACAGCGTTCATCGATCACGGCTCCCTCGCCGAAGGGATCGACGCCCGCACGCGTGCGGACCGCAACACGTACATCGACGTTCAACAGCTGTCACTGGACCTGTTCGGCAGCGACCAGTACGCGAACATGATGCTCGTCGGCGTGGCCTACCAGTCGGGTGTGTTGCCACTGTCGGCTGCGTCGATCGAACGGGCGATCGAGATCAACGGCGTCGCGGTGGAGACGAACCTGCAGGCGTTCCGTCGGGGGCGGCAATCGGTCTGCGATCCGGCAGGGCTCGATGACGTTCTCGCGCAGCTGGATCCGGTGAACGAGCAGCGGAAGCCCCCGAGCGCTACCGCGGTGAAGTTGGTGGATTCGACCGGCGTGGCACGCGACACCGAACTGTGGCACACGATTGCTCGCTTCACTGACGACCTGATCGATTACCAGAACGTCGCGTATGCGCGTCGTTATGTCGAGGTGGTAACCCGGGCACATACCGCCGAACGCGACGCCACTCCCGGTGACGACTTCACCACGGCTGTCGCAGAAAACCTGTATCGACTGATGGCCTACAAGGACGAGTACGAGGTGGCCCGCCTTGCGCTCGATGCCACCGAACGCAGCAGGATCGCCGCTGCCTACGGCCCCAAGGTGAAAGTCACCTGGAAGCTGCATCCGCCGATCCTGCGGGCACTGGGAATGAAGAAGAAGATCTCGCTCGGGCCGTGGTTCGCGCCCGCGTATGCAGCTCTGCGCGCGGCGAGAAAAGTGCGCGGCACACGCCTCGACGTGTTCGGCTACACCCAGATGCGCCGGCTGGAGCGGGAGCTGGTCGACCATTACATCGGTGTGGTCGACGAGATCGGCGCCGCGATCTGTACCGACAACCATGCGGTGGCCGTGGAAATCGCCTCGGCACCGGACATGGTGCGCGGCTACGAACATGTCAAGCTGGCCAACGTCGACGAGTACCACACCCGGCTCGCCTCCCTGCGACACCGGTTCTTCGAAGGAGTTGCATCGTGACACGGGATGCGGGATCGGTCCGGATCCTCCTGGTGGAGCCGTTTCCGGCAGAAGCCGCGGCCGTGTTGTCCGCACGGTTCGACGTGGCGGTACTGTCCGACGGCGCCGCGTCCATCGAAGACACCGACATTGTGGTGTGCTCGTCGCTCGGCACGGTCGATGCGGCACTGATGGACCGGCTGCCGCGGTTGACGGCCGTGGTGAACCTCGGTGTGGGAGTCGACAAGATCGATACCGGCCACGCCCGGCGCTGCGGCATCGGTGTGAGCAACACTCCGGGTGTGTTGGATGAATGCGTCGCCGACACCGCGGTGGGACTGCTGATCGACACCGTGCGCCAGTTCTCGGCGGCGGACCGGTTCGTCCGGGCAGGGAGGTGGCCGGAAGGCCCGTTCCCGATGACCCGCAATGTCAGCGGGATGCGCATCGGCATCGTGGGACTCGGCCGGATCGGTCGCGCCGTCGCAACACGACTGTCGGCGTTCGGATGTCTCATCGCGTACCACAATCGCCGGCCCGTGCCCGACGTGGTATATCCGTACGTGGACAGTCTGATCGGGTTGGCGTCGCGATCCGATGCGCTGATCGTTGCCGCGTCCGGCGGACCGGACAATACCGGGATGATCGACCGCGACGTGCTGCAGGCTCTGGGCGCGAACGGTTATCTGGTCAACATCGCCCGTGGACGCCTCGTGGACGAGCAGGCACTCGTCGAACTGCTCAGCACCGGCGGGTTGGCGGGCGCAGGCCTCGACGTGTACGTCGACGAGCCGAACGTGCCGGAAGCGCTGCGCAGTCTCGACAACACCGTGTTGTTGCCGCACGTCGGAAGCGCCACGGAGGAGACGCGCGCCGCGATGGGTGAGCTGTTCTTCGACAATCTTCGACAGTTCGTGGCGGACGGTACGTTGGTCACCCCGGTCGTCGTGCCCCGCGATGGTGCGACCATGCAGCCCGAACCGTCGTCGACCGGTACGTGAGCGATGGATGCACACGTGTCGTATCACCTCTTTGTCACCAGATAGGAATGCCATGTCTGATTACAGGTCTCGAATCGTCACCCAAGGTGTGGAGCGGGCGCTGCACCGCTACCAACTGCGGTCGACCGGCCTCGACGACCAGGCGATCGAGCAGCCGTTCGTCGGTGTCGCTCATACGCTGGGCGAGGTCAGCCCCTGCTCGCAGTCGCTGAAGTCACAGGTCGACGCCGCGAAGCTCGGTATCGAGGTCGGCGGCGGCACAGCGCGGGAGTTCTCCACGATCTCGGTGTCCGACGTCCTCACCCAGAACCACGAGGGCATGCGGTACTCGCTCATGTCGCGGGAGGCCATCGCGGATTCGGTGGAGATCGTGATGCGCGCTCAGCAGTACGATGCCCTCGTCGGCGTGGGGGCGTGCGACAAGACGATCCCGGGCATGCTCATGGCGATGGTGCGGCTGAACGTGCCGAGTCTGTTCCTGCACGGCGGAACGATGCTGCTCGGGTTCGTCGGTGGCAAGCCCACCAACCCCTTAGCGGTCCTCGAAGGCGTCGGAAAGGTCCAGGCGGGTCTGATGAGTGCCGACGAGTTGGAAAACATGGCGCGCGAGATCCAGTCGACCGTCGGCTCCTGTCCCGGCCAGTTCTCGTCCGGCACCGGCGGTGCCTATGCGGAGGTCCTGGGGCTGGCCCCGCTGGGGACCACCACCATCCCCGCCGCGTACACCGAGCGCCAGGCAGTGGCGCGCCGCGCCGGTGAGCAGTTGATGGAGAATCTGCGACGAGGTGGCCCGTTGCCGCGCGAGGTGGTGACCCGACGCAGTCTCGAGAACGCGGCTGCAGTGGTGGCCGCCACCGGCGGCACGACGAACGCGGCACTGCACCTGCCCGCCATTGCCCACGAAGCCGGAATCGACTTCCGGATGAAAGATCTGGCAGAGGTCTTCCACCGCACGCCGCACATCGCCGCGCTTACTCCCGGCGGCCCGTACGTGCCGCACGACCTGCACCAGGTGGGGGGAGTTCCCGTGGTACTCAAGGCGTTGCTGGACGGCGGCTACCTCCACGGTGACGCATTGGCGTTCGACGGGCGGACGCTCGCCGCCGCACTTGCTGAGGTGGCAGAACCCGATGGTGATGTGGTGCGCCGCACCGACGACCCGATCCGTGCGTCCGGCGGATTGGTCGTCCTGACCGGAAGTCTCGCCCCGGACGGCGCGGTGATCAAGGTGTCGGCGGCCCCCAGCCTGTCGTTCGAGGGCACTGCCCGGGTCTTCGAGCACGAGCAGGACGCATATCGCGCGGTCCGGCGGCGCGAGTACTCCGAGGGTGATGTCCTCGTTATCCGTAACGAGGGCCCCAAGGGCGGTCCGGGCATGCGGGAGATGTTGAGCGTGACGTCGGCGATTGTCGGTCAGGGGATGGCGGAGAAGACGGCGCTGGTAACCGACGGGCGGTTCTCCGGGGGAACCCGCGGGCTGTGTGTCGGTCACGTGTGCCCGGAGGCCGCCGACGGTGGTCCGATCGCGCTAGTCGAGAACGGCGATCGCATTCGTATCGACGCGGTGGCCGGCACGATCGACCTCCTTGTCGACGACGAAGAACTGGAGCGTCGTCGACGCGAGCTGACTCCGCGGGTCCGCGACACGGCCTTGGCCGGAGTATCCGAGAAGTACGCGCGGTTGGTGGGCTCCGCGGACAGGGGAGCGGTTACTCACAGCGGCAACCTGCATTGGGCGGTCGAAACGCCTGCGGACGAGTGATGCATCGCAGCTTGATCTTCTTGGACAACTGGATTGGAAAGAAGGCACCTTCCGACATGGTGACGAAAATGCGCACTGCCCTGAAAAATGTTCCTTACCTGTGGAGCATGTTGGATCTGCGCATCCCGCCTGCCGACCCCATCGAACGAGTCCTCAACAAGTGCGTGACGATCGAGGACCTCAGGGACGCGGCGCGGGTGCGTGCTCCCCGCCCGGTCTTCGACTTCGTCGACGGGGCCGCCGGCACCGAACGTAGTTCGGCGCGGGCACTCGAGGCGTTCGATCGGGTGTACAACCACCCTGGACCCGTCGGCGCCACCGCCGGCATCGATGTCGATCTGTCGGTCGAGGTCTTCGGCAAGCGCCAGGCGATGCCACTCGTCCTCGGCCCTACCGGGTTTACGCGGCTTTCGCACTCAACTGGTGAGCTGGCAGTGGCGAGGGCTGCCGGTGCTGCCGGAATTCCCTACACGTTGTCCACACCGGCCACATATTCCATAGAGGATGTCGCCGGAATCGACCCGCGGCCCGATTTGTGGTTTCAACTGTATGTATTGCGTGACCGTGCACTGACGCTCGACTTGTTGCACCGGGCCGAAATAGCGGGGTACCGCGTTCTGGTGCTCACGGTGGATACACCTGTCGCTGGGGACCGACGTCGTGACAGCCGGAACGGATTCACCATCCCCGCGAAGGTTCGATTCGGGAACATGCTTCGAATGGCGCGACACCCCGGATGGATCAAAGGGGTGGCGACATCGGAGCCGCTCGACCTGGCGTCCTTTCCGTTGGCCGGACAAGGCGATATATGGTCGCGCATGAAAGCGGTCACGGACTCGAATTTCGGGTTCGACGAGATCTCGTGGGTTCGGGAGGTGTGGGACGGGCCTCTCGTCGTCAAGGGGCTACTCGATCCACAGCTCGCGCGCCGGGCGGTTGACCTCGGCGCCGACGGTGTTGTCGTCTCGAACCACGGGGGCCGCCAGCTCGACCGGACCGTCGCACCTCTCGACGCGCTCGGGCCAGTGCTTGACGCCGTCGGTGCGGACGCGTCGGTATTTCTCGACGGTGGGGTACGTGAGGGCGCCGATATCGCTGCCGCCGTTGCCTTCGGTGCCACCGCTGTCCTGGTCGGCCGCTCGTACCTGTACGGCCTCATGGCGGCCGGGGAGCGTGGGGTTCAGCACGCGATCGACATTTTCCGTACCGGTCTCGACCACCACCTTCGGCTCCTCGGCGTCGATGCAGTGATGAAGTTGGACCAACGCCACGCCTCCTTGGCACCGAGCCCCCTCGGAGACGCGGTATGGTCTCGCTTCGACCCGGCCCCACTTCGGGTTGTCCCGCAGACCCCGTAGACGCAGTAGTTCGGCGATCCCCTGATCTCACAGGATCTCCGGCGCTGAAGTCGCCGAAACCACCTACACCGCTCCGGGCTCCCGGCGTTGAGGCGCTGACTTCCCGCTGTCGACGTCAACGTCGAGAGTCCGGTACGACTCGTCTATGCGTTTGCGGCCCGCAACTCATCGCGGTCGATGTTGCGCTTGAGGATCTTGCCCGTCGAGCCCTTGGGAAGTTGCTCGACGAACCGGACGATGCGCGGAACCTTGTATGCGGACAGCTTCTTCCGGGACCACTCGGTGACCTCGGACTCGGTGAGGTCGGAACCGGGCTTGCGGGTGATGACGGCGGCGACCTCCTCGCCGTAATGATCGTCGGGGACACCGACCACAGCCGCCTCGACGATGTCGGGATGCTGGTAGAGCACCTCTTCGACCTCGCCCGGGTAGACGTTGTACCCGCCGCGGATGATCAGATCCTTGAGACGGTCCACGATGCGCAGGTCGCCCTCGTCGTCGAACTCACCGAGGTCGCCGGTCCGGAACCAACCGTCCTCGGTCGATACCGCGGCGGTCGCGTCGGGCCGGTTCCAGTAGCCCTTCATGACGGTGTCGCCCTTGATGTAGATCTCTCCGACGGTGCCCGCAGGACAGGGTGCGCCCTCGGGATCGCGGACCTCGACCTGCAGTCGCGGCACGGCACTGCCGGTATAACCGATCTTGCCGCCGCGTTCGATGTCGTTGAATGTGCCCAGTGCGGTGGTCTCGGTCAGGCCATAACCTTCGAGAATGGTGCAGCCGAAACGGGCTTCGAATGCGCGCGCGATCTCGCCCGGTAGTGAAGCACCACCGGACACCGCGACGCGGAGATGGGCGAAGTCGGCGGCGTCGGCGTCCCCCGCGGAGTGCAGCATGGCATTCCACATCGTCGGCACTCCGCACATGACGGTCAGTTCGTCCCGGCGCATCATGTCGATCATGCCGTCGGGAGTGAATCTGCTCAGCAGCGACAGCGAACCGCCGCTGGTGAACGCGGCCATCATGACCGACGCCTGCCCGAACACATGGAACAGGGGGAGGCCGGTGCCGACGCGGTCGATGGAGGTACTACCTGCGGCGGCTGCGCCGATCTCTCCCGCTGCCAGCAGGTTACCGACGGAAAGTTGTGCACCCTTGGGTTTTCCGGTAGTTCCGGAGGTGTAGAGGATGGCTGCAGTAGCGTCGGGTTCGAGGTCCGCGACATCCGCGATCGGCTCGGCGGTGCAGTCCCCGCCGGGCTCGAGAGCCCGATACGCGATACCGACGGTCGTGGCGGCATCGGCGGCGGCAGGTCCCAGCTCGTGTCGGCCGACGACAAGTGCAGCCCCCGAATCGGTAATGTAGTACTCGATCTCCTCGGCAGTGGACATGGTGTTCACAGGAACCACCACGGCGCCTATCGCCTGAATTCCCATATATGCCACGACGAATTCGGGTGACGACGGAGCCAGAAGGAGGACCCGGTCGCCCGCGGAAATACCACCGTTGCGCAGCATGCCGGCATATCGGAGGCACTTCTGTTCCAGCGCAGTATAAGTCCACGGACCGGTCTCGGTTCGTAGGGCGACGGCATCGTCGGCTCGTGCGGCATGACGGGGAATCGGATCGAGCAGGTTGGGCATCTGGTGTCCGCCTTCCGGGTACGAGGGGATGTGTGACGGGGATCTCACTCGATCACAACTTGAATCCGACGTCAATATGCCGATCCGGATGTCGGTGGGTTCCCCGGACTTCGGGGGTGATGTCGGCCGCATGCCGCGTAGCGACGTGGCCGTTGTGCGTTGCACCGTGAACGAGCGGTAAAAGGTACGTGCTGAAAGACTTTGCGCGGTCGAGGTTCTCCCGCCTGCAGGGAGCCGGCCGGATCAATCTCCGGCGACGACGCGCGCGATCGACTCGGCGACCATGACCGGCTTGTCGGAACCTTCCCGCTCGATGATCTGTGTGGTCGTGACCTGGACGTCACCGGCGACCTCGTTCACGGAGGCAACCGTGACGCGCATACGGATCCGAGAGCCGACCGGAACCGGAGCGGGGAAACGGACCTTGTTGTAGCCGTAGTTCAGACCGTGCGCGAAACCGTCGAATGCAAGCAATCGGCCGGACAGGTATGGACCCAGCGAAAGGCTGAACAACCCGTGCGCGATGGTGCTACCCAACGGGCTCGCCGCGGCTCTCTCGGGGTCGATATGGATCCACTGATGGTCGCCGGTCGCGTCGGCAAAAGCGTTCACGCGCTCCTGGGTGATCTCGTACCACTCGGTCGGTCCGAGTTCTTTTCCGATGAGCGCAGCGAGATCGGCAGCCGTACTCGGGCGGACGGGAAGGGTGGTCGTGTCCATGTTTCTCCCTGACGCAGGTCGACAGTGTGCAGATCGCGGGGATGGCGCCAGAATTCGACGAGAACGCACAGGGGTTGAACTTGACGCCGGATTCAACTATACATGAGGGAAGAGAGATGCATCACATCCGGATGCTCCGAAGGCCCAGCGGGTCGGCCAGGGCCGACCCGCTGGGCGTAGCCGGTGCGGGACCGGCACGAGAATCCATCGACACGAAAGCGGGCCGGGAGTGCAGGTTGCAGGCAAAGTAGCTGTCGTCACCGGGGGCGGCGGGGGGATCGGGGGCGCGATCGCACGGGCGCTCGTCGACGAGGGTGCGCGGGTCGTCGTCGCCGACCTCGATGCCGCAGCCGCTGGGACCGTTGTCGACAAGATCGTCGCCGATCATCCGGGTGCCGCGGTCGCCGCCGACGGTGACGTCTCGAAGACCGAGATCGTCACCGATCTGATCACGCTGGCGGAGAAGGAATTCGGTCCGGTCGACCTCTACTTCGCAAACGCCGGCATCACGGGGACGCCGGGACTCGGAGCCGACGACGCCGCATGGGACCTGTCGCTCGATGTGAACCTGCGCGCCCACATCCGCGCCGCGCAACTACTGGTACCGGGATGGGTCGGGCGCGGCGAGGGTTATTTCGTCAGCACTGCTTCCGCTGCCGGACTACTCACGCAGGTCGGTTCGGCCACCTACTCAGTGACCAAGCATGCAGCAGTCGGTTTCGCCGAATGGCTCAGCGTCACCTACGGCGACCGAGGCGTGAAAGTCAGCTGCCTGTGCCCGCAGGGCGTCAACACCAAGCTTCTGTTCCCGGACGACAGTGCACCGGACGGCCTGGCGGATATCGGGGCGAAGGCAGTCACCACTGCCGGGGAAATCCTCGAACCTGCCCAAGTCGCTGCGGACGTCCTCGCCGCGATCGACGACGAGCGTTTCCTCGTCCTGCCGCATCCCCAGGTCCTCGACATGTACCGCCGTAAGGGCGCCGACTACGACCGATGGTTGCGCGGCATGCGCCGCTACCAGGCGTCCCTCCAGGAGGGCTGACATCGGGCCGGCCCTTCCCGAACGAGCTTGTTCACCGAATCCCATGCCACCATCAGGAGCGTCACATGTCCCTGTTCGACCTTTCGGAGCACGCCCAGCGGTTGCAGAAGGAACTGCTGGATTTCATGGACATGCATGTGTATCCGGCCGAGGCCGTGTACGACGAACAGATGCGCGCGTCCGGTGATCCACACTTCCAGCCGCCGATTCTCGAAGAGCTCAAAGCCGAGGCGAAAAGGCGGGGTCTGTGGAACCTCTTCCACCCCCATCCCGGCACCGGCGGTGGCCTGACGAACCTCGAGTACGCTCCACTGGCAGAGATCATGGGTCGCAGCCACATCGCGTCCGAGGCATGCAACTGCAACGCCCCCGACACCGGCAACATGGAGGTGCTCGAACTCTTCGGCACCGAGGAGCATCGGGAGAAGTACCTGAAGCCGCTGCTCGACGGCACGATGGCTTCCGCATTCGCCATGACCGAGCCGGCCGTCGCCAGCTCCGACGCGACCAACGTCGAGCTGTCGATGGTCAAGGACGGCGACGATTACATCCTCAACGGACGGAAATGGTTCGCCTCCAACGCTCTTCACAAGAACTGCAAAGTGATGATCGTGATGGGCAAAACGGATCCGTCTGCGCCGCCCCACCGGCAGCAATCGATGATGGTGGTGCCGATCGACGCGCCGGGAGTCACCGTGATGCGCGGACTGCCGGTATTCGGTTACCAGGACCGCGAGGGACATGCGGAGATCGACTTCAAGGACGTCCGGGTGCCTTCGAAGGACCTGCTGAAAGGGGAAGGTGAGGGCTTCGCGATCAGCCAGGCCCGTCTCGGGCCGGGACGTATCCACCACTGCATGCGTTCCATCGGAATGGCCGAGCGTGCATTGGCCCTGATGTGCGCACGCGCCCAGTCGCGCGTGACCTTCGGTAAGCCGGTCGCCGACAACGCCAACATCCAGGACTGGATCGCGGAGGCACGCATCGAGATCGAGATGATCCGTCTGCTCACCCTCAAGGCCGCCTACCTCATGGACACGGTCGGCAACAAGGAGACACAGACCGAGATCGCTGCGATCAAGGTTGCGGCTCCGACGATCGCACTGAAGATCGTCGACCGAGCCATCCAGGTACACGGCGGCGGGGGAGTCACCGACGACTTCCCGCTCGCGATGGCCTACGCCCATCTGCGTACCCTGCGTCTGGCCGACGGCCCCGACGAGGTGCATAAACGCGCCATCGCCCGACGCGAGCTGCGGCAGTACCGTGACCTGCGACCGGAAGGCCACTGAACATGATCACCGTCGACCTGACCGGCAGGACCGCCATCGTCACCGGCGCGTCCCGGGGCATCGGGATGGCCGCGGCGCAGGCCCTGGCGACCGCGGGCGCCGCCGTGGTGCTCACCTCCCGCAAGCAGGACGCCGCCGACGCCGCCGCCGCGCAGATCACCGGCAACGCGATCGGTGTCGGCGCACACGCCGTGGGGGAGGACCAAGCACGCCGCTGCATCGATATCACACTCGAAAAGTTCGGTAGCGTCGACATTCTCGTCAACAACGCGGGAACCAACCCCGCCTACGGACCGATGATCGCGCAGGATCACGGCCGGTTCGCGAAGACGATGGACGTGAACCTGTGGGCGCCGCTGCTGTGGACGAGGCTGGCCACCGAAGCGTGGATGGGCGAACACGGTGGGTCCGTGATCAACACCGCCTCGATCGGCGGTCTCGGTCACGAGGCCGACATCGGCTTTTACAACGTGTCGAAGGCAGCGTTGATCTACCTGACCAAGCAGCTCGCTCTGGAGTTGTCACCTGCGATCCGCGTCAACGCTGTCGCGCCCGGTGTCGTGCGGACCAAACTCGCCGAAGCGCTGTGGAAAGAACACGAGAACGAGGTATCGGGGGCGACGGCCCTGGCTCGGATCGGTGAACCCGAGGACATCGCCTCGGCAATTGCCTTCCTCGCCTCCGACGCAGCCGCGTGGATCACCGGTGAAACGATGGTCATCGACGGTGGCCAGCGGCTCGGCGATGCCCGTGCCTACCGGAAGGGAGCGTCGCTCGGTGTCTGAGGCAGTGCGGCGGGAGATCCTCGGGGTGGATCCGGCCGCGGTCACCCGCTGGTTCGGCGAGTTGGGCATCGACATCACCGGCGAACTGTCGTTCGACCGCATCGGCCTCGGTCAGTCCAATCTCACGTATCTGGTGCGCGACGACGGCGGCCGACGGTGGGTGCTGCGTCGCCCGCCGCTCGGCCACCTACTGGCCTCTGCGCACGACGTCGCCCGCGAGGCACGGATCATGTCGGCGCTCGAACACACGGACGTGCCTGTGCCGCGGATCTTCGGTGTCGCCCAGGACCCTGCGATATCGGACGTGCCACTGGTGCTGATGGAGTTCATCGACGGCATGGTCGTGGACACGATGGAAGTCGCAGAGTCGCTGACGCCGCAGCGGCGCCGCGAGATCGCGGTGGCACTACCCCGCACGCTCGTCGAGATCCACGCGGTGGACCTGGCGCATGTAGGGCTGGACGATCTGGCCAGTCACAAACCCTATGCGGCGCGGCAGCTCAAGCGCTGGTCCGGTCAATGGGAGCAGTCGAAGACCCGGGAACTACCGGAGCTCGACGACCTCACCCGGAGACTGATCGCCGCGATACCCGAACAGACCGAGATCTCGCTCGTACACGGCGACTTCCACTTGCGCAACGTGATCGTCTCCCGCGACACCGGCGACGTGATCGGCGCGCTGGACTGGGAGCTGTCGACTCTCGGCGACCCGTTGGCGGATATGGGATCGTTGCTCGCCTACTGGCCGCAGCCCGGTGAGACCACCGGGGGTGATTTCCCGGCCTCGACGCTCGAGGGATTCCCGAACCGTGACGAACTCGCCCGGATCTACCTCGACGCAAGCGGGCGGGACCCGCAGGCGTTGAAGTTCTGGCACGTCCTCGGATTGTGGAAGGTGGCGATCATCGCCGAGGGCGTGATGCGCCGGGCCATGGACACGCCGGCCAACAGGGCAGCCGCGGGCACCCCCACCGTGGAACGGATCGACGCACTCGTGCACAAGGCACGTGAGATAGCGGCCGCAGCCGGCATCTGATGCCGTAGCGGCGCGCTCGGACATCACGAAGACGTCGAGAACTCGTGACGGACGAGACGGCCATTGCCGCTTCCGGCACCGCAGGACAACAGGCACCCCGCGATCACTGCGACGCGCAGCCGCCCCGTAGGCGGCCCGGACCGGGCACCACCATCCATCGGCACCAGTTGAGGAGAACAGATGAAGGCTTGGCGTGTGAGCCAACTCGGAGAGCCCCGCGCTGTCCTGAAACTCGAGGACGTCGCAGAACCCACCGCCGGTGACGGCCAGGTACTGGTGAAGGTGCTGGCCGTGCCGGCGAACTTCCCCGATGTCCTGCTGTGCAGGGGCAAGTACCAGATCACGCCGCCGCTGCCGTTCACACCGGGTGTCGAACTGTGCGGTGAAGTCGTTGCAGTGGGAGAAGGTGTCACTCGCGCCGCGCTCGGTGATCGGGTCGTCGGAACGCCGGTACTGCCGCACGGCGGATTCGCGGAGTACGCAGTAATGGAGCAAGCCAACGTGTTTCCCGCGCCCGAAGCGCTGGACGACGCTGCGAACGCCGCGCTGACCATCGGATATCAGACAGCCTGGTTCGCATTGCACCGCCGCACGCAGATCGCCGCGGGCGACTATCTGCTCGTGCATGCGGCTGCCGGTGGAGTCGGCAGCGCGGCCGTGCAGCTCGGTAAGGCCGCGGGTGCGACCGTCATCGGTGTCGTCGGCGGGCAGGAGAAGGCCGCCTATGCCAAGGAGCTCGGTGCCGATCTCGTGATCGACCGGCACACCGAGGATTTCGTGCCGATCGTGAAGGATTTCACCGGTGGGCACGGTGCGGACATCGTGTTCGATCCGGTCGGCGGGGACGCGTACGCCGGCTCGGCCAAGTGCATCGCTTTCGAGGGCCGCATCGTCGTCATCGGTTTCGCGGGTGGCACCATCCCCCAACCGGCGCTCAACCACGCGCTGATCAAGAACTACTCGATCGTCGGCCTGCACTGGGGTCTCTATCAATCGAAGAACCCGGCCGTGACCGACGTGTGCCACGCCGAACTGACCCGGCTCGCCGACGAGGGGTTGCTCGTCCCGCTGATCGGCGAACACCTCTCTCTGGGTGATGTGTCGGACGGGGTGGGTCGACTCGGCGACGGTACGACAGTGGGCCGTCTCGTCTTCCAACCCTGATCCGACCGGGAAGTCGGGCCGATACGGCCGGAAACCGTTGAGCGCCCTCGTTTGCCGAGATCTCCGAGCGGGGAAAGCGCATCGGTGACGCGACGGCCCGACCGCGTCCCGACATGTTCACGGCAGCAGGAAAACGCATGTTCACACGCTTGACATGAACGTCAATGTAAAGCAGCCTGTGTGCGGTATCACATCGAGAACTGGAGATGATTCATGACACGAACAATTCCGGCGGACAAGGCCTCGGAACGACAGAGTCGCCGGTCTCATCGCAAGCTTCTGGGCGCCGGGCTGATCGGCAGCTCGATCGAGTGGTACGACTTCTTCATCTACGGCACCGCAGCGGCGCTGGTGTTTCCGAAGATCTTCTTCCCGGACACGTCGGCCATGGTGGGTACTCTGCTGGCATTCAGCACCTTCGCGGTCGGTTTCGTCGCCCGCCCTCTGGGCGGGATTATCGCCGGCCACTACGGAGACAAGATCGGCCGCAAGCCGATGGTGCTCATCTGCTTGATCACGATGGGTATCGCAACTTTCGCGATCGGCTGCCTGCCGTCGGCGAGCGTGATGGGTATCGCCGCGCCGATACTGCTGGTGACCCTACGATTCGTCCAAGGTCTGGCCTGCGGCGGCCAATGGGGCGGAATCGTCCTGCTGCTCACCGAATCGACCGGCCCGAAGAAGCGTGGTTTTGCCGGTACGTTCGGCCAGATGGGCGTTCCCCTCGGCCTGGCCCTGGGCAACCTCGCGATGATCCTCGCCAATTCGGTCATGTCGGATGCGGCATTCCTCAGCTGGGGTTGGCGGATCCCGTTCTGGGCCAGCGCGCTGCTCTTCCCGGTCGTGCTCTACATCCACACTCGTGTGGAGGACTCCGCGGAGTTCCGCCAGCTGCAGGCCGAAGTCGAAAGCAAGCGCAACACGGAGGAGCACATCGCGCAGGCTCCGCTCGCGGAGGCCGTTCGTGTGCACTGGCGGATGATCCTGCTGGGGGCAGGCCTGCTGGCCGCCACCAATTCGGCGTTCTACGTCTCGATCGCCGGATTCCTCAGCTACGGCACCCAGCCGGCTGCGCAGGGAGGCCTGGGGATGAGCCGGAATGTGATCCTGGTGTGCATTCTGTCCACCTCGGTGCTCATGCCGATCGTGATCATGCTGGCAGGCAAATTCTCCGATTCCGTCGGCCGCCGACCGTTGATCCTCGTCGGCGCCGCTCTTCTGATGGCGTGGGCCTTCCCCTTCTTCTGGCTCGCGAATTCGGCCTCGGGTCCGTTGTTGTTCATCGCCATGGTCGTCAGCAGCGTCGGGCAGGCACTCACCTACGGGCCTCTCGCTGCCTTCATGGGTGAGTTGTTCGAGCCGCGGGTGCGCTACTCGGGTGCATCCCTGGCCTACCAACTCGCGGCCGTGGCGGTTTCCGGAGTCGCGCCGCTGGTGATGACCTGGATCGTGGCCGAAACCGCGTCGACGGTAGGTGTGTCGATCTACATCGGGGCGATGGCGGCGGTCACTCTGGTGTGCGCCTGGCTTCTCCCGGAGACCAACCACAGGGTCGTGCGAGAAGATCCGGATGCCGTCCCCGGCATTCGTGTCGCCGCGTGATCCCTGCCGACGTCCTTGAAGGCGAGCCCGTGCCCCAGCAGACTCTGTGCGTGAGCAACGTACAGGATCATGCCCGTGCCAGGCGTAAGGATGCCGGAGGCGAACGCCGCAACCAGCTTCTCTCCGCTGCCGCCGAATGCTTCGACGAGGTGGGGGTCGGGGCCGTCACCGTGGAGATGATCGCCGCCCGTGCACACACGTCACGCCCGACGTTCTATGCCTACTTCCGCTCCAAGGAGGAGATCTTCCTGGCGGTGGTCGAGAAGATCGCCGATGAACTGACGGAGGCGCAGTTCCTCGAAGGTATCGAGACGGCTGCACCGGCCGAAGTGCTCGCCGCCACCACACGGGCGTATGCCGAGGTCATCTTCACCCACGGAGGGCTGGTCGGGCTCATCGATGTCGCCGCTTCGGTGAACCCGGAGGTCGAGGCCATCTGGGGCAGCGTGCGCCGCCGCACCATGCGGCGATTCGCCAACTACCTCAATGGTCTCGACTCCGACCTGATCGACCCGGCAGTCGCACCCGAGCGACTGGTACTGATGATCGCCGACTCGATCCACCATGGCGCGAAGCGATTGGTACACAGCTCGCCGGAGGAGAAGCAGCAGTTCATCGCCGATCAAATCCTCCTCACCGAACGGCTGGTCGGTATCGGCGCCCGCCCCGCTCGGGACACACACTCCGAAGAAAGGTGACCATGTCCGACCGTATCGAGTCCGCGCTGGCCCAGATTCGCGCCCTACAGGAGAAGAACTGGCCGGCGCAGGTACCGCGTGAATTCACCTATCCGGCGGGCACACCGGCGCTCGCCGAGCACCTGCGACATTGGGCGCGCGAGCGTCCGGACACCGTCGCCATCTCTTTCTACGGTCGCGACATCACCTACGCCGCCTACGACGAGATGTCCGACAGATTCGCCGGGTGGCTCACGTCCATCGGCGTGCAGCCCGGGCAACGCGTCGGAGTGCACCTGGGCAACTGCCCGCAGTTCCACATCGCGATGCTCGGGATCCTCAAGGTCGGCGCCGTACATGTTCCGATCAATCCGCTGTTCAAGGAACACGAACTGCGCCACGAACTCGACGATGCCGGCGTCGGGACGCTGCTCACGCAGACGGACCTGCGCGAGCTGGTCGAGACGGTGCGTGCCGACACGCCGGTGCAGACCGTCGTGACAACGGCACTGGGAGATCTCCTTGAGGCTGCACCGACAGTTCCGGTTCCGTTCGACCCCGACGACCGGGAAGGGTCGGATTGGGCCGACCTGATGGCGGCGCCTCGCCACGTCGGCGGACCGAGCGACCCCGATGCGCTCGCCGCGCTGAACTACACCGGCGGAACCACGGGGATGCCCAAAGGCTGCGAGCACACACAGCGTCACATGGCCTACACCGCTGCAACTGTCACGATGTCCGGTGGGCGGATCCCCGGGGATCCCGACTGTGTGAGCCTGAACTTCCTGCCCGTCTTCTGGATCGCGGGGGAGGACTTCGGCATCCTCAAACCGCTGATCAACGGCCAAACCGTGGTGCTGATGACGCGGTGGGATCCGACGGCTGCAGCGGCATTGATCGCCGAGCACAAGGTCACCGACACCGTCGCAACCGTCGACAGTTACCTCGAGATGATGAACCGGCCCGATTTCGACGGCGCCGACTTCACGTCTTTGCACAATCCCCTCGCCGTCTCCTTCGTCACCAAGCTCTCGCCGGAGATCCGGCGCCTGTGGCGGGAGGCTACGGGTGGTGTGCTGCGCGAAGCGTCGTACGGCATGACCGAAACACACACCGGTGACACCTTCACGCTGGGTTTTCAGGACGAGGACCACGACCTGCACGCCGAACCCGTGTTCTGCGGATTTCCGGTGCCGGGTACCGACATTCTCATCGTCGACGAGCAGGGCGTGCCGGTGCCTGTTGGGGAAAGTGGCGAGATCATCGTGCGCAGCCCCTCGATTCTCACGGCCTATTACGGACGTCCCGACGCGACAGCCGAGTCGATTCGTGATGGCTGGTTGTACACCGGCGACATCGGTCGTATCGACGAGCGCGGAGCGCTGCACTACCTCGCGCGCACGAAGGAAATGATCAAGATCAACGGAATGAGCGTGTTTCCCACCGAGGTCGAGTCGTTGCTGATGTTGCACGCCGGAGTCGAGTCGGTGTCGGTGGTCCCGCGTCCGGACCCCGAGCGAGGACAGGTTCCGGTGGCGTTCGTCGTACCGGCCGACGACAGCGTGACCGAAGAAGCGCTCACGGCCTGGGCCCGCGAGAACATGGCCCGCTACAAGGTGCCGGACATCCTGCTCGTCGCCGAGATGCCGATGACGGCCACCGGCAAGATCCGCAAGGGCGTGCTGCTCGAGCGCGCCGCAGAACTGAAGCCCGGAACGGAGTCCTGACCGATGAAGCTGCTGATCGCCAACCGTGGTGAGATTGCACTGCGCGTCATCCGTACCGCCCGGGAGATGGGAATCGCCACCATCGCGGTGTACGCCGACGACGACGCCGGGACACCGCACGTCGGTGCGGCAGACCACGCTGTGCGGCTGCCCGGGTCCGGACCGGCCGCCTACCTGGACATCGACGCGGTCCTCGCCGCCGCCGACGAGTGGGGAGCGGACGCGATCCATCCCGGTTACGGGTTCCTTGCCGAGAACGCGGATTTCGCTCGCGCTTGTGACCGGGCGGGGATCGCCTTCGTCGGCCCCGCCACCGACGTGCTGGACACCTTCGGTGACAAGTCCTCGGCACGCGCTGCGGCACAGCAGGCCGGGGTACCGGTGTTGCCCGCGACCGGCCGGGGCGTGGATGTGGAGGCGGTGCGCGCCTTCGCCGCCGGACAACCAGGAGGCGTGATAATCAAGGCCGTCGCCGGCGGCGGAGGGCGCGGTATGCGCGCCGTTCCGCCCGGCGCCGACATCGATGCCGCCTACCGCGCTTGTGTCGCGGAAGCCGAACTGGGCTTCGGCGACGGACGGGTTTTCGCCGAAGCACTGTTCGGCGGCGCCCGTCACATCGAGGTGCAGGTGATCGGGGACGGCACCACCGCACTGGCGCTCGGCGACCGGGACTGCAGCGTGCAACGCCGTCACCAGAAGCTCGTCGAGATCGCACCGGCGCCCGGCTTGTCCGAGGATCTGCGGGTGCGGTTGCAGTCCGCCGCGAGTGCACTGTGTGCCTCGGTCGGCTACCGGGGTCTGGCCACGGTCGAATTCCTGCTCCGCGACTCCGAATTCGTCTTTCTCGAAGTCAACCCACGTATCCAGGTCGAGCACACCGTCACCGAAGAGGTGACTGGAGTCGACCTGGTGGCCACACAACTCCAACTTGCCGAGGGCAGACCGCTGTCCAGCTGTGGGCTACCTCCCGGAATCATCTGCACCGACGGCGAGGTGACCGGCACGCCGACTGCCGCACAGGGCGTTGCCGTGCAGGCACGGGTGAACCTGGAGACGATGTCTGCGGACGGGTCCGCCGTACCCAGCGCCGGAACCCTGTCCGTCTTCACTCCGCCGACCGGCCCGGGCGTACGGGTCGACACCTTCGGCGTGCCGGGTCTGGTCACCAGTGCACGTTACGACTCGCTGCTGGCGAAAGTCGTCGTGCGGTCGTCGACCACCCTGTCGGCCTTCGCCAAGGCATACGGTGCGCTGGGTGAGTTCGTCATCGAGGGCCCCGCGACCAACATCGCCTTCCTGCGGAACCTGCTCAGCGACGACGAGTTCCGCTCCGGTCCTGTCGACATCGACTTCCTGCGCCGCCGCCTGGGCGACCTCGTACCCGAGTCGGAGGAGCGATCCACGACGGCGGTCGCCGAGGTCGATCTGCTTCCCGGACGAGAGGTGGTGCGGGCACAGATGGCCGGCACCGTGGTCACCGTCGTCGAATCGGGAGCACGGGTGGCCGCCGGTTCGACGCTGGTGGTGCTCGAGGCGATGAAGATGGAGCACGAGATCCTGACCGACGCCTCGACGACAGCTGTCCGAGTGCTCGTCTCGCCGGGACAGACCGTCGGCATCGGCGACCCCCTCGTGGTGCAGGAGCCGCAGGAAGGCGCTCGGGCCGGGGTGTCCGAAACCGAGACGCTCGACCTTGATCGCCACCGCACCGATCTGGACGAGGTGAACGAACGTCACCGCCTCACCCGCGACGAGGCGCGCCCGGACGCGGTGGCCAAGCGCCGGAGCATCGGCCGCCGGACCGCACGGGAGAACATCGAGGATCTGGTCGACCCGTCGAGTTTCGTCGAATACGGGCCGCTCGTCCTGCCGGCACAGCGCAGACGGCGCAGTGAGGAAGACCTGATCGTCAACGGACCGGCCGACGGACTGGTCGGTGGGATCGCCACGATCGGGGCCGATCGCTTCGGTGCCGACCGGGCAGAGACAGTCGTGATGTCGTACGACTACACCGTCATGGCGGGCACACAGGGCTGGCGCAATCATGACAAGACGGATCGACTGCTCGAAGTCGCTACACGCCGGAAGCTCCCCGTGGTGCTCTTCGCCGAAGGAGGCGGTGGACGACCGGGTGAAACCGACCACGACATCGTTGCAGGTCTGGATGTGCCGACCTTCCGCACCCTGGGCGCACTGCGCGGAGTGGTGCCGCTGATCGCGGTCGTCTCGGGCCGGTGCTTCGCGGGCAACGCAGCGCTGGCAGGCGTATGCGATGTGCTGATCGCGACACCGGATGCCAACATAGGCATGGGCGGGCCGGCCATGATCTCCGGCGGCGGACTCGGCGAGTATCCACCCGAGGCGATCGGACCGATCGACGTACAGCGCCGGAACGGTGTCGTGCACCTCGTGGCCGACGACGAAGCGCATGCGGTGGAGTTGGCTCGACGGTATCTGAGCTACTTCCAGGGACCATTGTCCGAATGGGCCGCACCCGACACCCGGCTGGCTCGCCACGTGATCCCGGAGAACCGACTGCGTGCCTACGACGTACACGCGGCGATCGAATCGATCGTCGACGTCGACTCCGTGCTCGAACTGCGTCCCGATTACGCACCGGGAATCGTGACAGCCCTGGTGCGGGTGGAAGGGCGACCGTTCGGCTTGATCGCCAACAGCAGCCGCCATCTCGGCGGAGCCATCGATGCCGAAGGCGCCGACAAGCTCGCCGACTTCCTCGAACTGTGCGAGGAACACCGACTTCCCATGATATCGCTCTGCGACACACCGGGTTTCATGGTGGGTCCCGCCGCAGAGGAGGAAGCCACCGTGCGCCGATTCGCGCGTCTGTTCGTGCTGGGGGCCCGGCTGACCGTGCCGTTCGGAGCAGTGGTGCTGCGCAAGGGCTACGGGCTGGGTGCCATGGCGATGACCGGCGGTAGCTACCGCGCGCCACTGTTCACCGTCGCGTGGCCCACCGGCGAGATCGGAGGCATGGGACTCGAAGGCAGTGTCCGCCTGGGCTACAGCAAGGAGCTGGCAGCTGCACCGACGGACGAAGCCCGTACCGAACTCTACGACCGGTTGGTGACCGACGCCTACAGTCGCGGACGCGCTCTGAGCGCGGCAACCACCTTCGAACTCGACGACGTGATCGATCCGGCGGCGACACGCGACTGGATCCGTACTCTGCACAACTGATTCGACAAGCTTCGAGGCCGGGCCGTACGGCAGGCCGGGGAAGGACGAAAGATATGGACAGGTTTGCCGGGCAGGTCGCGATCGTCACGGGTGCCGGGGGGGGCCTGGGGCGTGCACATGCCCTCGCGCTTGCGGAACGCGGCGTCAGGGTGGTCGTGAACGACATCGGCGACGGGGCCGCCGGGGGGGCGGCCGAGATCGTCGATGCGGGCGGTCACGCGGTCCCATCCGACACCGATATCACCGATGTTGCTGCGGTCCGGACGATGGTCGACGGTGCCGTCGAGCGGTGGGGCCGTATCGACATCCTGATCAACAACGCCGGGATTCTGCGCGACAAGACTTTCGCCAAGATGGAGCTGGCCGACTTCCGCAAGGTGATCGATGTGCACCTGATGGGATCGGTGCACTGCACCAAGGCTGCGTGGCCGCACATGCTGGCACAGGGTTACGGTCGGATCCTGATGACCACCTCGGCGTCCGGAATATACGGGAACTTCGGACAATCCAACTACGGCGCAGCAAAATCCGCGTTGGTCGGCCTGACGAATGTGCTCGCGATCGAGGGGGACCGCAAGGGAATCCGGGTCAATGCTCTGGCCCCGACCGCCGCTACGCAGATGACCGAGGGTCTGCTCCCCGACGACGCTGCCGCTAGACTGGGTCCGGAAACCATCGCGCCCGGGGCGGTCTTCCTGGTCTCCCCGGATGCCCCGAACGGTGTCATCCTCGGCGCCGGCGCCGGCGTATTCGCCGTCTCGCGCATGCTGGAAGCCCGGCCAGTCTTCATTCCCGAGGCCGAGCGCACCGCCGAGACGATCGCCGAGCGTTGGGACGAGATCGCCGATATGACCGACGCGCGCCCTGTGGGCTCGGCCTTCGATCAAACCGACCTGTACGTCGAACTGGCAAAGCGCGCGAACGCCGATTCTTCCTCTTGATTGGTCATGGAGCGTCCGGTCTGCCGACGTCGTGGGGAGTCGACGACCGAGGAACATGCACGAACATGCTCGCCTTGGCCGGCAATGTTCTCGCGACGAGACTCGTTCGCGCCCAGATAACTTCGTCGCGCGGCAGAGGACAACGCTTACCTTGTAATTCGGCACAGGCAATCCCTGTGCAGATTGTGACAGAGCCTCTGTTATTGGCATTGTCGGTCGAGCAAGGTGGGTGGTGTCATCGGAAGCGCCTCCGGCGAACGCCGATCGGAGACGGGAACGACGAACATCACGACTCCGGTCAGGGTTACTCCGTACGGGTGGCGCCTCCACTGCATCCCGCCGCGACGAGTCTCGCGGTTCGACCAGCAAGGACTTGCCTGAAGTGACCTCCTCGACCACTACCGAACCCCGCTCGAACCGGCTGCGGAATCCCATTACGGACGTTGCGGCGGCCGGCGCCGGTGTCTTCGACTTGGGGATCCGGGCTTAGTACTGCAACGACAGTTTGTGACCGAGGTGCCTCCTGTCCGTCGGTTTCACGAGCGATCAGCTGCGCGGTGCCCGGGGTCAGTAGACGGTCGGGTTGCGTGGGGGCGGCGACCTAGCGGCGGATGAAGCCGGACAGACGCGCCGGGGCGACGGTCAGCCCGTCGATGCGCTGACCGCGGTCGAGCAATGCGACCAGCTCGTGCAACGCGCGTCTCGCGTCCTTGCGGGCCCCGGTACGGGCGGTGTGCAGTGTCCAGTCGGACCGCCGTGCCGCGCAACTCGTGACGGTTTTTGATGGATAAGCACGATTATCCATCAAAAATGGAAGGGGTGATGGCGGCCGGTGGGCCGTAGGAACTCGCCGGGGACGTGATCCTTCCGCCCTGCCCAACGCACTGTCGGACGACAAAGGTGTCGCATGGGCGCGGTTGCCCTTGGCAGCGTGGCGTTACTGCAACGGACACGACATTCGCGTGTCGCTGCGCCTCAGTGCCGGCGGATACGCGGTGATCGGACCGGTGGCGCAAGCCGCCCGTCGGTGACGGCTTCGCGGAGTCACGGACGACACTGAGGCCGGATCGACTTCCCAAATACGGCGCGCCGAGAATCGACGCACGAGCGGGCGGATCGGTCATCGCATGCAGCACCGAAAAGTTGCTAGTTAACATAACGAGGCATTATCGGCCACATCGCTTTGTCGATCTTTTGACCACAGGTGATTACGAGGTCGCCGTCGACTCCTCCGTCCCACCCGGTGTCGTCACCGCTTCCGCGGTCATCAGACGCGTGATCTCCTCCCGGTCCGCCTGCGACGGCAGTCCCCACCCGTCTCGGTAGCCGTACAGCTCCCGCAGGGTGACGGCGCGTCGATTGCCGTCGGCGATCTCGATGTCGTCGACAGTGATGAGGCCGGGATGCGCCACACCCGTGGCCTGCGCGATCTTGAACACGTCGCGGCGGAGGGCTTCGATGTAGTCGGCGACGCGGTCGGCCTTGGTCGGGACGTCGAGTCCTCGGGTGAGCCAACGGTTCTGCGTCGCCACGCCGGTGGGGCACCGGTCGGTATGGCATTTCTGCGCCTGGATGCATCCGATCGAGAACATCGGTTCGCGGGCGACGTTGACCATGTCGCATCCGAGCGCCATCGCCACCACCGCGTTGTCGGGCAGGCCGAGTTTGCCGGCACCGATGAAGGTGACGTCGTCGGTCAAGCCGGCTTCGGCGAATGTCGCGTAGACCCGCGCGAAGCCGCTGCGGAACGGAAGCGATACGGCGTCGGCGAACACCAATGGTGCAGCGCCGGTTCCACCTTCGCCGCCGTCGATGGTGACGAAGTCGACTCCGCGGTCGGTCTCGCTCATCTGGCGTGTGAGTTCGTCCCAGAAGGTCGTGTCGCCCACGGCGGACTTGATCCCCACGGGAAGTCCCGTTTCGGCTGCGAGCAGTTCGACCCAGTCGAGCAGGCTGTCGATGTCGTGGAACTCCGTGTGCCGCGACGGGCTCACGCAGTCCTTGCCGACGGGGATTCCACGGACCTCGGCGATCTCCGGGGTGACCTTGGCTCCGGGTAGCAATCCGCCCAGTCCGGGCTTGGCGCCTTGGCTGAGTTTGATCTCCAGGGCACGCACGGGTGCCGATTCGACGACCCGCTTCAGTCGTGCGAGGTCGAAGTGTCCGTCCTCGTCGCGGCACCCGAAATAGCCGGTGCCGATCTGGAAGATCAATTCTCCGCCGTTGCGGTGGTACGTCGTCAGGCCGCCTTCACCGGTGTTCTGCAGGCATCCGGCCGTCCCGGCACCCCGGTTGAGTGCTTCCACGGCGGCACCGGACAGCGAACCGAAGCTCATCGCCGAGATGTTGACGAACGACTCGGGACGGAAGGCACGGGTACGTCCCCGGGCAGCGCCGAGCACCTTCGCGGACGGGAGCGACACCTTGTCGCCCCCGTGAGGGGCACTCGACGGCGGCAGGTCCGAGAACGTGCGGTGCTTGATGATCGTGTACCCGTCGGTGTACTCGATGTCGTTGTCGCTGCCGAATCCGAAGGTGTTGGTGACGTTCTTCGACGAAGCGTATATCCACCGGCGCTGATCGCGGTTGAACGGCCGTTCCTCGTTGTTGTTCGTCGTGATGTACTGCCGCAGTTCGGGTCCCAGCGACTCCAGCAGATAGCGACCGTGCCCGAGAATCGGGAAGTTGCGTAGCAGCGAATGTCGCTTCTGCACAAGATCGTAGGCACCGACAGCGGCCGCCGCAGCGGCCGGGATTCCGAGCATTTTCGACCGTCCCATTTCCCGAGAGTACGTCCGGGTGGGGCTGCGCGATGCGGGTCCGGGCGTAATCGCCGACCCGTTTCGGCAGGCGGCGGACCGGGGGACTCCTCGGCAAATCGTGCGTGGGGAGAGGTGATCGAATGCGGAACCGTGACCGGCGGGCCGACTACGACGAAGGCGACCTCGAGGTCGAAGACCGGAAGAAGGCCGCAGCGGGTGTCACCGGCGTCGCCGTGGCGGTGAAGCGATCCCTCGAGCAGATGGGGCTGGTGCGTTCGGTCGAGGCACTGCTCGAGTTGAACCAGGCCGAAGGGTTCGACTGCCCGAGTTGCGCGTGGCCCGACCCGGACCCCGGTCATCGCAAGATCGCCGAGTTCTGCGAGAACGGCGCCAAGGCCGTCGCCGAGGAGGGCACCAAGCGACGTGCCGACCCGAGCTTCTTCGCCAGGTACAGCATCGCGGAACTGGCCGAGCACAGCGAGCTGTGGCTCCGCAAGCAGGGCCGCATCACGCATCCGATGGTCAAGCGGCCCGGCGCCACGCACTACACCCCGATCGAGTGGGACGAGGCCTTCACCCTCATCGGTGAACAGCTGAAGTCGCTGGACAGCCCCGATCAGGCCACCTTCTACACGTCCGGACGGGCATCGAACGAAGCGGCCTTCGTGTACCAGCTGTTCGCGCGGGCGTTCGGGACCAACAATCTGCCCGACTGCTCGAACATGTGCCACGAGTCCACGAGCATCGCGCTGCAGGAGTCGATCGGCATCGGCAAGGCCAGCGTCACGCTCGACGATGTGCACTACGCCGAGCTGATCATCCTGCAGGGGCAGAACCCCGGCACCAACCACCCGCGCATGCTCACCGCACTCGAAGAGGCCAAGCAGAACGGCGCGAAGATCCTGACGATCAACCCGCTGCGCGAAGCGGGGCTGGTCAACTTCCGGAACCCGCAGACACCGCGCGGGGTGCTCGGTCGGGGAACGGATCTGTCCGACCTGCATCTGTCGATCAAGGTGAATGGCGACCTCGCGCTGTTGCAGGCGTTCGGGTCGCTGCTCGTCGAATGGGACGCGCTCGACCACGACTTCGTGCAGAGCCGCACCCGGGGATTCGACGAATGGGTCGAACACGTCCGGGACATCGACTGGGACGAGGTGGTCGCCGCGACCGGCCTGTCGCGTCAGCAGATCACCGAGGCTGCGCAGATGCTGCGACGCTCGAAGGCAACGGTCTTCTGCTGGGCCATGGGCCTGACTCAACACCGCAACGCGGTCGCGACCATCAAGGAGATCTGCAATCTCGCATTCGCGCAGGGCAACATCGGTAAGCGCGGCGCCGGCCTCATGCCCGTGCGCGGACACTCGAACGTCCAGGGCGACCGCACGATGGGGATCTGGGAACGCGCACCGCAGAGTTTCCTCGACGCGGTCGAGAAGGAGTTCGGTTTCGATCCTCCTCGTGAGAACGGTTACGACACGGTCGATTCGATCAAGGCGATGCGCGACGGCAAGGTGCGGTTCTTCCTCGGCCTCGGCGGCAACTTCGTGCAGGCGGCACCCGACACCGCTGTCACCGCGGAGGCGATGGCAGGTATCGACATGACGGTGCACATCTCGACGAAACCCAATCGTTCCCATCTGGTCTGCGGCAGAACGGCATTGATCCTCCCTACGCTCGGGCGTACCGACAAGGACGTCCAGGCCTCGGGACCGCAGTTCGTGTCGGTCGAGGACACGACGTGCGCGGTCCACGCCTCCCGAGGACCGCTGAAACCGCCCAGCGAGCACGTGCGTTCGGAGGTCGCGATCATCACGGGCATCGCCGAGGCCACGCTCGGCGACCGCTACGGGATCGACTGGAAGGCGATGCGCGACGACTACGCGAACATCCGCTCGCGCATCTCCCGCGTCGTCCCGGGTTGTGAAGGGTACGAGGTCAACGTCCGGCGTCCGGGAGGATTCATCCTGCCGCATCCGCCCCGCGACACCCGAAGCTTCGAGACAGATTCGGGTAAAGCGGAATTCGCCGTCTCGCCGGTGGAGGTGGTTCAGGTCCCGCCGGGGCATCTGTTGCTGCAGACGATGCGCAGCCACGACCAGTTCAACACCACCATCTACGGCCTCAGCGACCGCTACCGCGGGATCGAGGGCGGCCGTCGCGTCGTGTTCATGCACCGGGACGACATCGCCGCACTGGGTTTCGACGACGGAGACTTCGTCGACCTGTTCACACGATGGGACGGCGACGACCGCGAACGGTGCGCCACGAGGTTCCGGATCGTCGAGTACGACCTGCCACGAGGAAGCGCGGCCGCCTACTACCCGGAGACCAACCCTCTCGTCCCGCTCGATTCGACTGCACTGAAGAGCAACTGCCCCACCTACAAGTCGATCGTGATCTCCCTGGCTCCTGCCGGACGCGACGAGTGCCCGGACGCGCTCGGAACCGCGCCCGCGGGATCGGACTGGTCGCACAAGACGACCCCGGAGCCGAAACACCTGTCCTGACCGTCGATCAGGACGCCTCGAATGCTCCTTCGCGCAGCAGTGTTTCGGCCGCGATGAAGGCTGCGACGCGACGTGCGACGGTGGGCGGCGCCGGTGGGTTGCCGTTCCACTGGTCGAACAGCGTGCTCAGGCTCAGTGCGATGCGCTCCGGCGACTCCCAGTGACGCCACGCATCGAAATCTTTCGTGAGCAAGAGTTTCCGCGCTGTTTCGAGCGGGGTGAGTCCGGCCCGGTGATGATCCTGGGCGGCATCGCGCAGCCACAGCCAGTAGTCGCGCAGTGCTCGGATCTCCGCCGCACCACAGGTCGGCCCGTGCCCGGGTACGTACACGTCGGCGCCCCAGCCGAGCAGCCGATCGAGCGCCGACAACCAGTTGTCGAGCGGGCCGTGCCACAGGATCGGCGTCGACCCGATGAACAGCAGGTCGCCGGTGAAGACGACCCCGGCATCGGCCACGCGGACGACGAGGTCGCCGGCCGTGTGGCACGGTCCGAGTTGCTCGAGTTCGATCGTGCGACCACCGATGTCCAGTGAGGTGGCGGTCGCGAAGGTCGTGTCGGGCATCCGCGGGGTGCGGCGCGGGAATCGGGCACCGCCGCGGACCCGCGCCATGTAGGCACCGGCCGCACCGATGGGGCCGGGGACGCGCCGGATCAGGGAGCCCGTGCCGGCCAGCACGGTGAGGGCGCGCGGTGGAAGATCCTCGCGCATCCCGTCCAGTGCGGCGGCGCTGGTGGTGATCCGCGCGTCGGGCGGCAGCGTGTCGTTGCCCCACCAGTGGTCACCGTCGCTGTGGGTGTTCACCGCGTCGGTGATCGGAGCATCGGCGACCAGCGGTGCCTGCGCCTCGGCGATGCGCTGCGCCCATGCGACGTCCCATGCGGTGTCGACGACCAGCGACGCCGTTCCCGGTGCGACGACCAACCCGGTGTTGGCCTCACCCCAACCGCCGGGGGTGCGCACGAACGCCCAGACCCCGTCACCGACCTGCTGCAATCCACTCATGTCGACCTCCCGGCCCGCCACCCTACCGAGGTGTCCGTTTCGTGCGCCTTCGGCTCGGGGAGCCGACGATCAACCGTCATCCACAGGAGCCGACAGACATGAGACTCAGTACCGTTCTCGCGACCGCCGCTGCCACCACGACCACCGCGATCGTCGGATCGATCGCCTCCCAGGACACGAACTCCCGGTGGTACCGCAAGTTGCGTAAGCCCGGTTTCCAGCCTCCGGTCGCGGCGTTCCCGATCGTCTGGACGGCGCTGTATGCCGATATCGCTGTCACCTCGGCCGTCGCGATCGACGAGTACACCGACGCCGACGACTATGCGGGTCGTCGCAACTACATCGCGGCTCTGGCTACGAATCTCGTTCTCAACGCGTCGTGGTCGTGGGTGTTCTTCAAGTGGCATCGGTTGATGCCTGCCACTGTGGTCGCCGCCCTACTCGCCGCCAGTACCGCGGATCTGACGCGCCGGACGGCCGAGGCGAATCCGGCTGCGGGTGCCGCGCTGGCTCCGTACTCGGCGTGGACGGCGTTCGCCACGCTGCTGACCGGACGGATCACGCAGCTCAACCGCTGATCCGCGTGAGTCAGGACGGTAGATCGCGTTCGTGACATACGCGGCGACGTCGGCGTGGGTCATGTGCCGGGCGGGGGAGAGCAACTGGCTGAAGACCACGCCCACCATGAATTCCACTGCTGTCTCCGGGGTCGGCCCGAGGTGCGCAGCCAGGGGTGGGCCGGTGATGTGCTTCAGTGCCCGCTCGGTGACGATGTCGACCAGTGTGCTGCCCTTTCGGAGCGGATGAGCCACGGTTCGTCGGCGAATCGCAGGCGACCGAGGACAAGTTGTTCGAGAGTGTCGAGCTCGTGGTTCACGATGACGCCCAGCGGATGGCCCTTCGATGCGTACCGGCGATAGATGGTTGGACCGTGGTGGTCGGCTGCACGGGCCCGCGACGATCCCGATTCCCGAGCTCGGATTCGTCCACGACTTCGCGCTGACCGATCGGCACATGGTGTTCGTGCTGGAACCCTGCTGGTTCGGAATCCCGTCCCGGTTGCACGGGGGTTGCGCCCTTCGACGATGCGTTGTCGTACCGACCGGAACTCGGCACCACCATCGTCCTGGTGTCGCGGGACGGTGGTGACCCGGCGACCTTCGAACACGACGCGCTGTTCCACTTTCACGTCACCAACGCCCACGAGGCCGGCGATCGCACCGTCGTCGAACTCGTCGCGCACGATCCGGCCGGCGGCTGGGAAGGGTAGAACGGTCACCTGCGCAACTATCGGGGCGATGCCGGACCGGCCTTCGGCGGCACGCTCACTCGGCTGACCGTCGACCGCAGGGCCCGCCGCATCACCGCCACCGTGCTCGACGATCACGGATGCGAATTCCCTCGACTCGACCCGCGGTTCGCCACCACCGAGCATCGCTACAGCTACACCGCGTCGGCATCGGTCCCGGGAGGGGATCCCGACTCGGTCACCATGATCGATCACCGTACGGGCACGACGAACCGGTACACGGCCGAGGCCGGCACCACCGTCTGTGAACCTCTGTTCGCACCGGCAGCGACGCCGAGGGCGGCGGCTGATCGCTGACGCTCGAACACCAGCCTGCGCGCAGGGGCAGCAGGCTTCTCGTCCTGCGCGCCGACCGACCGGGCGACGGACCGGCCGCGGCGGTGATCCTGCAGCACTACGTGCCGATGACCTCCCACGGCGCGTTTCGGCCCGACAGTGGCGCTACCTCCGACCGGCGGTAGGCCGATGGGCATCTCATTTCTGACGGATCTACCGTTGCGGTTCAACCGGTTCCGGCTGGGACCTGAAGCGCCGACGTGTGGCGTAGATCAGCGCGCCCACTGCGATCACGGCCGTACCGGTGAGCACCGATGAGCCGGGCAGCGTGAACGCCAGGGTCAGGCATCCGGCCAGCCCGAGTGAAGCGATGATGCGCCCGCGTCGCCCGCCCGGAAGCGTCCAGGCGGAGGCGTTGGCGACGGCGTAGTAGACCAGCACCCCGAACGACGAGAATCCGATCGCGGCACGGACATCTGCGGTTGCGGCGACGACCGCGACGATCACTCCGACAGCGAGTTCGGCTCGATGTGGCACCGCGAACCGGGGGTGCACCGCGGTCAGCGCGTGCGGCAGATGCCGGTCCCGTGCCATCGCGAAGGTGGTGCGCGACACTCCCAGCACCAGGGCGAGCAGTGAACCCAGAGCGGCAACGACGGCCCCGGCGCGCACCACCGGCTCCAACCACTCGACCCCGGCCGCGGTCACCACACTCGACAACGGTGCAGTCGCTTCGGCCAGCGTGCGAGGGCCCAGTACCAGCAGCGCGACCGAAGCGACCGCCAGATAGACGAGCAGGGTGACGCCCAGTGCCATCGAGATCGCGCGCGGTATCGTGCGCGCCGGTTCGCGTACCTCCTCGCCGAGGGTGGCGATCCGCGCGTACCCGGCGAAGGCGAAGAACAACACCCCGCCCGCCTGCAGCACCCCGCCCACGGTGATGTCGGTGCCGAACCCGAGTCGGGCCACCTCGGTGGAGCCGGAGGTAGACCCTGCGACAACCACCGCGGCGAGTACGGCCAGCACGATCGCCACGATGATCCGGGTCGCCAGTGCCGACTTCTGGACACCGCGATAGGTCACCGCCGTGAGCAACACGACCGCGGCGACCGCAACCGCGTGCGCCTGCTCGGGCCAAATGTAGAGGCCGACGGTCAACGCCATGGCCGCGCACGAGGCGGTCTTGCCGACCACGAAACACCAGCCTGCCAGATATCCCCAGACCTCGCCGAGCCGTTCGCGTCCGTACACATATGTGCCACCGGAGACCGGGTACCGTGCCGCCAGCCGTCCCGACGAGGACGCATTGCAGTACGCCACGATTGCCGCCACCGCGAGCCCGATCAGCAGGCCCGACCCCGCAGCTCCGGCTGCGGGCGCCAGTGCCACGAAGATCCCCGCCCCGAGCATCGATCCGAGGCCGATCACGACTGCGTCGGCCGCCCCGAGGCGCCGTTGTAACCCCTCGGGCGTGCCCGTCCCTGTCGTCTCCGACATCACGGCTCCTTCGCGCGCATCCAAATTGAATCAAAATGATTTGATGTATCTGGTGCTATCATCGGGTGATGAAGTCGGTGCGTCAACCTGTCCCGGCCTTCGTGCAGTTGGCCGCCCACCCGGTGCGGTGGCAGCTGCTCGCGGCGCTGTCCGGCGGCGACTATCGGGTCCGGGAGATGGTGTCACTGGTCGGGGAGCCGCAGAACCTCGTCTCCTATCACCTCCGCCTGCTCCGCGACGGCGGGCTGGTGCGGGGTTCCCGCAGCAGCTTCGACGGCCGCGACAGCTACTACCACCTCGACCTCGACCGGTGCACCGAGATGCTGGCCGGCGTAGGTGCCGCACTGCATCCGGGGTTGGGGTGCACCCGCCCGCCTGTGACGTTCACATCCGAGACGCCCTCACCGGTGCTGTTCGTGTGCACAGGCAACAGTGCGCGCTCCGCAATCGCGGAAGCTCTGCTCCGGCAGCGCACCGGCGGGACCGTCGACACGACCAGCGCAGGCACCTGCCCGAAACGGAACATGCACCCGAACACGGTGCGGGTGCTGCGAGAAGAATTCGGGATCGACATCGCCGACCGACATCCCCGCCACCTCGACAGCCTCGCCGGCCGCCGGTTCGGCACGGTGATCACCTTGTGCGACAAGGCCCGCGAGGTATGCCCCGAATTCGACGGCGAGACTCGCCGGATCCACTGGAGTATCCCCGACCCGGCGGCGGCCGGCGGTGCCGACGAAGAGACCTATCCGGCCTTCCGTGTCATCGCGGCCGAGATCGACACCCGCATCCGATATCTGTGCGAGACCCATGCCGTCACAACATGACCAGGAGCAACCGATGACCACTACCGACGGATACGTCAGCGTCCGATACCTCGTCGACAACGTGCCCGCGGCCGTCGCCTTCTACACCCGTTATCTCGGCTTCACCGTGCTCACCCACCCCGCGCCCGCTTTCGCCGATGTGATCAGGGGTTCGCTGCGGCTGCTGCTGTCCGGGCCGGCGAGTTCCGGGGCCCGCGCCACCCCCGAGGAGTTCGTCGGTCCGGGCCGTAACCGGATCCACCTCGTCGTCGACGACCTCGACGCCGAGATCGCTCGCCTGCGTGGTGCCGGCATAGAACTCCGAAGCGATGTGGTGACCGGTCCGGGCGGTCGTCAGATCCTGCTCGCCGCCCCCGCCGGCAATCCGATCGAACTGTTCCAGCCGGCGGCCGACAGATGACCGACCCCGAAGCGCCGACCCGCGATGGGTAATGATGGAGGCATGCTGGAAACACCCGTCGTCATCGGTATCGGATCCATCTGCGTGGGGTTCGTCTTCTTCATGCTCGCCGCGACGGGGACGCGATCACGCTGGGACAAGAAGATCACGATCACGCTGTTCGCGCTCGCCATCGTCTTCATGACGATCATCCCGGTGATCGGCGCGGTGGGGTTCGCGGCCTGACCCTCCACGGCCGAAGTACTCGCACACCGCGGATCACCGTGGGAGTATCCACCGCAGGAAACCGAACAGGGAGGTCGCGGTGGGTGGCGTCAGCGGTGAATTGAAAGACGAACTGACGAAGCGTCTTTCGTCGGTACTCGACGGCAGTTGGACGCTGCGGCGCATCGAACGGCTCACCGGTGGTGCGAGCCGCGAGACCTGGGCGATCACCGCGGTGTCGGCCACCGGCGACCCCCGGGAGTTGATCCTGCGCCGCGACCCGCCAGGACGCGAGGACGCACGCAGGATCGCAATGGAAGCGGCGTCCTTCGACGAGGCCGCCCGCATCGGCGTGCCCGTGCCCGACGTGATCGACCGCAGCGGCGACGAACCGCACCCCGGGATCGGCGCCTACCTCGTGATGTCGAAGGTGCCCGGCGAGGCACTGCCGCAGAAGTTGTTGCGCGACGAGAATCTGGCCGAGGTCCGCGCCGCACTGCCCTACGAACTCGGACGCATCCTCGCCCGGATCCACCGCATGGACATCGAGGCCGTACCGAACCTGCCCGAACACGACCCGCTGACCTCCCTGTTCGACGAGTACCTCACCAACGGCAACCCCGTGCCGACGCTCGAGGCCGCGTTCGCGTGGCTCCTCCGCAACCGTCCACCGGCGACCGGGAAAGCGTTCGTGCACGGCGACTTCCGCAACGGGAACCTCCTCGTCGACGCGGAGGGCGTGCGCGGGGTGCTCGATTGGGAACTGGCGCACGTCGGTGACCCGATGGAGGACCTCGGGTGGCTGTGCACCCGGACCTGGCGTTTCGGTTCGCCGCATCCGGTGGGCGGATTCGGTTCCCGCGACGACCTGTTCCGCGGGTACGCCGACGAATCGGGCGAGAGTCCCGACCCCGAGGTCCTCCACTGGTGGGAGGTCTACGGCTCGCTGCGGTGGGCGGGGATCTGCCGGATGCAGGCCGCCGCAGCGGCGACGGGAGGCGACAACACCCTCGAACTGCTCGCCATCGGCCGGCGCGTCGCCGAGTGCGAACACGACCTGCTGGACCTGCTCGACGTCCCTCCCCACGACGAGACGGAGACTCCGCCCGCCACCCCACAGTTCCTGGGAGCACCGCCCGTCGAGGAGCTGCTCGGGGCAGTGCGCGAGTTCGTCCTGGAGGTAGGGGCGGGCGCCGATGCGAAGACCCGCTACCGCAGCCGGGTGGCGGCGCACGTTCTCGGCATCGCCGCACGGGAGGCCCTCTTCGCCCCGGCGGTGCGGGAGACCTATCGGGTGCGGCTCGCCCGGCTCGGCTACCGCTCCGAAGCCGAACTCGCCCTCGGTGTGCGTGCAGGACGAGATCACCTCGACGACCCGCAGGTCGCCGAGGTGATCAGAGGGTTGGCCGCGAACCGGCTGAAGGTCGCGAACCCGAAATATCGCTGACGGATCAGTGCGTGGCGGCGACCTCCGCGCCGATGCCGGTCTCCGCGCGCACCAGCATCTCCGCGAACTTCTCGTCCTCGAGGCGGCCTCGTCCCCGACGCTTCTCGCCGACGATCGATCCGATCACGCACGCGGCAATGCCGAGCGGCATGGTGACGATCACCGGGAGCTGGATGGTCAGGGGAGCGGGGCCGCTGCCCATCCACAGGGCCTCGGTGAACATCAGGCTCACGACCGTCGAGACGAGACCGGTGAGCACACCCCAGACCGCGCCGGTGGCGTTGAAGCGCCGCCAGTTCAGGCTCAGCACGAGAGCGGGCAGATGCGCACTGCCGGCCACCATGAACGCCATACCCATGAAGAAGGTGATGTTGGTGTCGTCGCCGATGAGCATGGCCAGGCCGATGGCGAGGACGCTGAAGGACACGGCCCCGTACCGGGCGATGCGGGCCTGGGCCTGGTCCTCCCGGGCCTGCTCGTCCGCGTCGAGATTCTCGATCGGTTCCTTCCGCGTGACCGCCGGCCACACGTCGCGGGCGAAGGTGCCGGCCGCGGAGATCACGACACCGGCGACCACTGCGACGATGGACGCGAAGGCGACCGCGGCGACGAGTGCGAGCGCGATGGACCCACCGACCGTGCCGGCTCCGCCACCGAGTTCGGTGACGAGGACGGGTGCCGCAAGGTTGCCGCCGGGCCCGACGAGATCGGTGCCGTTCGGTCCGAGCACGGCCGCGGCGCCGAAGCCCATCACGATGACGATCAGATAGAACAGGCTGCACAGCGCGACGGTCCAGCCGAGCGAGCGACGTGCCGTCGTGGCCTCGGGGACGGTGAAGAACCGGATGAGGATGTGCGCCATTCCGGCGGTGCCCAGGGCGAACGCGAGCGCGTAGGAGACGAGGTTGATCGCGCTGGTCTGGCCGAAGATCAGGCCGGGGGACAGGATCGCGTCGCCCGCGACGGCGTTGTCGGTTGCGGCGTCGAGGACCTTCGGGAATGCGAACCCGAACTGCGCCAGGATGCCGAAGCACACGATGATCGCGAGCACCGACAGGATCGTCGACTTGATGACCTGCACCCAGGTGGTGGCGAGCATGCCCCCCACGAAGACGTAGATGCCCATGAGCGATCCGGCGACCACCACCGACAGCCAGAACGGGATGCCCGAGACGGATTCGAGGAGCACACCCGCGGCGACGAGCTGGGCGAGCAGCACGAAGGTGCCGGTGGCGATCGTGCTCAGCGCGACCGCGACCCGCACGTTCCGCGAGTCGGTGCGGAAGGCGAGGACGTCGGCGAGGGTGTACTTGCCGAGATTGCGCATCTTCTCCGCGAGGAGGAACAGCACCGGCAGGAACGAGATGACGGACGTGAACAGGATGACGGTGCCGTCGACGCCCTTGGAGAAGATCAGACCGGTGGTGCCGAGGAAGCTACCGGCGGAGATGAATTCGCCCGCGATGGCGAATCCGTTCTGCCAACTCGAGATCGAGCGACCTGCGGCGAAGAATCCGTCGGCGCTCTTCGCGCGCCGGGATGCAGCGAAGGTCACCCATAGGGTCAGGGAGATGACGGCGCTGCAGATCGCGATGGCGAGATAATCGGCGTCACCGGTCATGATGCGACCTCCTCGGATGCGGGACGGTTCCGTTCGACGGCCACCACGGCGTCGTCGACGGCGGGGCCGATGTAGGTGCGGGAGAGACGGAAGTACGCCCAGACCAGCACCCAGGTTCCGGCGAACTGGGAGAACACCACCCACAGCGACAGCGGGATGCCGAGGACGACGGTGGCGCCGAGTTGGTCGGGGAACCCGATGAAGGCGACGAGGAAGGACGTGAACAGCACGACGGTAATGCCACCGAGCGTGTTGGTCACGCGGGCGCGTCGGCGACGCAACTCGGCGATCTCGGGAAGACGGAGCATCCGCGTCCAGACGAGCTCGTCCTCCGGGGACGAGGTGGGGACGCCGTTCACGGTGTCGGTCATGCCCGCACCGCCGCGCCGCGGGCGCTGTCGAGCGCGAAGAGGTTCTCGTCCCACCCGGCCTCGAGCGGTCCGAAGAAGTGGAAACGCACCTGCTTGACCTTGTAGAGCCAGCGGCCGTCGACCTTGACGACCTCGTCGTTGTAGCGACCGGCCGCGATCGCGGGGGTGCCGTCGGTGACGCACGGCTGCCACAGGAACGAGCGCACGGTGGCGCGGTCACCGTCGAGGTCGATCTCGAGGTTCGTGATGAAGTGCCAGAAGGAGGTCAGGCCGCCGTCGGCGAGTCCCGCGAAGAAGGTGCGCATTTCCTCCTTTCCTTGCGGGTGGGACAGGCCGTCGAACTCGCCGTCATCGGTGAACAGCTCCATGAGCGCGTCCCAGTTGCCGTCGTCGAGGTGGCGGCAGTACTGCGCATCGAGCTTCCGGATCGCCTCGAGGTCTTCGAGGTGGGTGATGCGGTCGAGCAGGGACGGTCCGGGATGGGGGCTGGACACAGCAGATCCTCCGTTGTGCGTTTTATTAACGTCCGTTCATGTGAGCGGGACCATAACAAGCGTGCGCCTGCCCGTCAACGGGAAGGTTCTTGCTGGTCGGCGCGATGTGTGCCTACTGTGCAGGGATGAACAGCCGGTCGAACGGAGCGTCCTCGTCCATTCGGGAACGGATTCTCGAGACCGCGCTCGACGAGTTCTACGAGTGCGGATTCCACGGGGCGACGATGCGCAATATCGCCAACGCCGCAGGTTGCAGCGCTGCCAACGTCTACAACCACTTCGAGAACAAGTCGGAACTGCTCGTGGAAATTCTCCGCCGCGCGAGTGACGAGCAGTTCACGGCGACCCGCAACGCGCTGCGCAAGGTCGGTGACGATCCGGCCGAGCGGTGGCGCGCGGCGGTCGCGGCCCACGCGCTGTACACCGCGCGGAATCCGCGGGCCTGCCTGGTGGCGAATTCGGAACTGCGGTATCTCGGCCCGCTCGACCGCAAGCGCGTGGTGGGCTCACGCGACGCGCAGGAGCAACTCTTCGTCGATATCGCGGAAGACGGTGTGGAGCAGGGACTTTTCACGATCGAACGAGTGCATCAAGGGGTCACCGCGGTGCTGACGATGTGCGCCGGCATCCCCCTCTGGTTCCGGGAGAGCGGACCCCTCTCGGCACAGGAGGTTGCCGACGATTTCGCCGGATACGCGCTCAATCTGGTCGGATATTCGCGCTGAACCGTTGACGGGTCATGGGTGCCGTGCTGTACTGGGTGAACAAGCGTTAATGACCTACTCCGGTCCATCGAAGGAGTGCACCTCCCATGACCCACCGCCCCTCGCAGCCGCGCACCGATTCCCCGCGCTATCTCACCGAGGAACGCCTCGCGATCCGCGACCTCGCCCGCGACTTCGCGATGACGAAGGTGCTGCCCGTCGCCAACGAACTCGACCCGGTCCAGGGCGCCATCCCCGACTCCCTCAAGAAGGAGATGGCCGAGATCGGCTTCTTCGGGATCATGATCCCCGAGGAACACGGCGGTCTCGGGCTCGGCGTCTTCGAGTACTGCCTCGTGGCCGAGGAACTGTCGCGAGCATGGATGAGCGTGTCGGGTCTGCTCGCCCGCGGCAACGGCATGGGTGGTGGATTCACCCCCGAGCAGGAGGCGGCACTGCTGCCCAAGGTCGCGCGCGGTGAGTACCTCGGCGCGTACGCCCTGTCGGAGGCCGAGGCCGGCTCCGACGTCGCGAACATCTCGTGCCGCGCCGTGCGCGACGGCGACGACTGGGTCGTCAACGGCACCAAGATGTGGTGCACCTACGCCGACGAGGCCGACTACCTCGTGCTCTTCGCCCGCACCGACCCGAACAAGGCCCCGGCCAAGCCGCATCGCGGCATCAGCGCCTTCCTCGTCGAGAAGGAACGCGGCGTGTTTCCCGAGGGCATCTCGGGTACCAAGGTCCGCAAGATCGGCTACTTCGGGTGGAGCACCTGGGAACTGTCGTTCGACAACTTCCGCATCCCGGCCGACAAGATGCTCGGCGAGGAGGGCAAGGGCTTCTACCTCGCCGTCTCCGGCCTCGAGGTGGGCCGTGCCCACACCGCCGCCCGCGCCATCGGCCTCGCCCGCGCCGCGCTCGAGGACTCGATCGAGTACGTGCACCCCCGCCGCCAGTTCGGCCGCCCCATCGGCGATTTCCAGCATCTGAGGTTCAAGATCGCGAAGATGGCCGCCGACATCGAGGCCGCACGCCAGCTGATGTACTCGGTCGCCACCGACATCGACACCGGCCGGCGGTGCTCGCTCGAGGCGTCGATGTGCAAGCTCGTCGCCACCGAGATGGCCGAGCAGGTCACCAGCGAGGCCGTGCAGATCCACGGCGGCGCCGGATACACCACCGACTTCCAGGTCGAACGCCATTGGCGCGACGCACGTCTGACGAAGATCTTCGAGGGCACCAGCGAGATCCAGATGCGCATCATCTCCGACGAACTCCTGGGAAGGCCCGAGCAGGCATGAGCGCACACACCGTCACCCGCCCGCTCACCGTCGGGGACCGCACCGCCTCGGAACCCTGCACCGTGGCCGATGTCCTGACCGCCTCCGGTACGGTGGCACCGGCGAACTCACCCGTCCTCGGTGCCCTGGCCGTCGCCTCGCTCGTCCCGTCCGTTCCCGGTGGCGTACCGTCCGGATTCGACTGGAACGCAAACGATCCGGTCTCCGCATCGGACGTCGTATCGGCGGACACCGTGATCACCCGCGTGTCCGGACGGACCGCGCGCCGCTACGTCCGGCTCGTGGACCAGGCCGGCACGGTACGCGAATCCGGCACCGAGACATGGACCTTCGACGACGAACAGCCGACGGTTCCCGAACTGGAATTCTGCACACCCGCCTGGGGCGCACTGCTCGCCGAGAGCCTCTCGGAAGACCGGGACTTTGCTTCCTCGCTGTCCACCTGGGACGGCACCATCGGACTGCGCAGCGGCGAGATCGAACTGCACCTGCGCATCTACAAGGGGCGGATCGTCGACGTCACCCGGCGCACCCCGCACGGCGCGACGTTCACCTTCGTCGCGTCCGACCACGCCTGGACCGATCTCGTCCTGTCCGAGGAGAACGACTTCATGCGCCGCGCCATCCGCGGCGAATTCTCCTCCACCGGAGACGGATACGAATACCTACGCCTGACCAAGCCGCTCAACACGATCATCGGGCACGCCCGTGCCCTCGCCCGAAAGGCCCGCTCATGATCGAGGCCCGCTACCTGGAGATCGGCGGAGCGCTCGGCTTCGTCGAGATCGTCACTCCCGACGCACGATCCGGCAACGTGCTCGACGCGACCGACCTGCCCACCGTCCTGTGTATCCACACTGCGGGCCAGAGCGGCGTGCAGTGGCGCCACGCGGCCCGGGATCTCGCCGACCGCGGCTACCGGGTGGTCGTCCCCGACCTGCCCGGCCACGGACGTTCCGAACCGGCACCCGGCGGCCCCGTCACGAGCCTGATCACCTACGGCGACTGGTTGTGCGAGGTGCTCGACGCGCTCGGGATCGACCGGCCGTTCGTCATGGGCTGCTCGATCGGGGGCAAGCTCACACTCGAACTCGCGACCCGCCCGGACCGTCCGCTGTCCGGGGCCGTGGCGATGGAAGCCGAGCCCGGCCCGGGCCGCGTCAACGTCACCGGTCTGCGCCGCGAACTCGAGGACGTCGCCGGACCGTCGCGCTCCGAGCGCACCTATCTGGGAACTCTTGCATCCGTGGGACGTTCGGTTCCGGAGGTGAAGGCGCACACGATCGCGCTCATGCACAAGCGGGAGGACCCGGAGATCTCGTCGTCCGACCTCATCGGCTGGGGAACCCACGACGTGCGCGACCGCCTCGACCGGGTGACCGCACCGATCCACCTCGTCGCCGGCGTCGACGACCCGTGGATCGACCCCGACGCCGTGGCCCGGGCAGCGGACACCATCAACGACGCACTTCCCGGACGCGCCCGCTTCACGGCACTGGCCGGTATCGGGCACTATCCGATGGAGGAGATCGACGACTTCGCCGCGCTCGCCGACACCTGGATCGGTGAACTGCGCCGGGTCGCTGTTCCCGAGGAGGCAGCGCTGTGACCACCACCCGCACCGACACCCTGCCCGCACTGCTCGACGGGCTCGTCGCCGCGAATCCGGATGCCCCGATCGCCTACGACATCGTCGACGACGTGGCGGTGGCCCGCAGCCGCGGAGAGTTCCGCGACCGGGTCGAGGCCGTGCGCAGCGAACTCGACGGCATCGGCCTGCGCGCCGGCCAGTGCATCGCGGTGATGTTGCCGAACTGGTCCGACGCACTCGTGTGGCAGTTCGCGGCCTCCGCGCTCGGTGCCCACGTCATCGGTGTCAACACCCGCTACAACACCCGTGAGGTCGCGCACATACTCACCGCCGCACGACCTGCCGTCGTGTCCGTGCCGGCCGCCTTCCACGGACTCGACCTGTTCGGTCGGCTCACCGAGGCCGCGGCGTCCGTGCCCGATGTGGCCACCCCGGTGGTTGCGGTGGTGCCCGGACCGGCGAACCCCTCGGCGTCCCCGGCCGACTTCGATCTCGGCGGAGGCGCGTGGACGGCCGGCAGCGGCGACACGCGTGGCGCAAGCGCTCCCGAGACCCCCGACACCGCGACACTCACCCCGGCCGGGATCGACGACGATCCCGAGGATCGGATCGCGGTGGCGTTCACGACATCCGGTTCCACGGGCGTGCCCAAGCTGGCCGCACATCGCGGCAACGCGGTCGTCCGTCACGGACGCGCCGACGCCGCGATCATGAAGGTCGCCGAGGGCGACGTGGCGCTGTGCGTGCTCCCGGTCTCGGGGGTCTTCGGTTTCAGTACCGCGATGGCGGCGCTCGCCGGTGGGGGAGCGCTGCTCATGGAGACGGTCTTCGATCCGGATGCGGTCCTGCGCCGGATGCGGGAGGTCGGGGTCACACACGCGGTGGGCGCCGACGACCTGTTCGGCCGTCTCTACGACGCCTGGCACGACGGCGAACGCGTCGATCTGTCGTCATTGCGCTGGGTCGGCATCGCCGACTTCCTCGGCCGCTCCCACGAGATCGCCCGATGGCTGCGCGACGAATTCGGCACCCACACCTCCGGTGTGTTCGGTTCGTCCGAGGTCTTCGCCCTCGCGATGCTGTGGAACGCCGACGATCCGGAATCGGTGCGTTGGAACGGTGGCGGACGCGCGGTCGACACGGCGATCGAACTGCGGGTCGCCGATCCCTACGACGATCGGGTCCTCCCGGCCGGCGAACAGGGCGAACTGCAGTTCCGCGGCCCGAACGTCGTCGACGCCTATCTCGGCAACCCCGACGCCGCCGCGCGCGCGTTCACGGCCGACGGTTGGTTCCGCAGCGGCGACCTCGCCGTCGACCTCGGCGACGGGGGTTTCCGTTACGTCTGCCGGATGGGCGACGTCCTGCGCCTGCGCGGCTTCCTCGTCGCCCCCGCCGAGATCGAGACGCGTCTGGCGGAGCATCCCGGCGTGGCCACGGCCAAGGTCGTCGGCATCACCGGCGACGGCGGCTACACGGAGGCGATCGGTTTCGTCGTCCCCACCGACGACGCACCCGCGGACACGACGTCGGTGACCCTTCGGGCCTGGTGCCGCGAGACCCTCGCCGCCTTCAAGGTGCCCACGGCGATCCATGTCATCGAACGGATGCCCACCACGGTCGGGGGCAACGGCTCGAAGATCCGCGCCGTGGAACTGCGCGAGTGGGCCCGCGAGTGGGCCGGTAGCGAACGCGACTTCCGAGCCGGATAGCGTCCTGCGTCGTCACGATCCGCACGCGGTCGCGTCGCTCAGTTGCGGCCCATCGGTGCGGTCGTGGCGACGCGGCCCCTGGTGAGAATCGACAGCGACGCGGCGACCGCGCACAGGGACGCTCCGGCCCACCACGCGTAGGTGTAGGTGCCGAGGTTGTCGCGGATGACCCCGGCTCCGAAAGCGGCCGCCGCGGCACCGATCTGGTGGGAGGCGAACACCCAGCCGAACACGATGGTTCCGCGGTCGCCGAAGATCCGGCGGCACAGCATCGCAGTCGGCGGCACGGTGGCGACCCAGTCCAGGCCGTAGACCACGACGAACAGGATCATGCTGGGGTGCACGGACTCCTGCAGCAACCAGGGCAGCAGGAGCAGACCCACGCCGCGGAAGGTGTAGTAGAAGGCCAGCAGCTTGCGGGGGTCGAACTTGTCGGTCAGCCATCCGGAGGCGATGGTGCCGACGATGTCGAAGATCCCCACGGCGGCCATGAGGCTCGCCGCGGTGGTCGTGGGCATGCCGTGGTCGTGGGCCGACGGGATGAAGTGGATGCCGACGAGTCCGTTGGTGGTGGCTCCGCAGATGGCGAAGGCGATCGCGAGGGCCCAGAACGCCCGGTGACGCACCGCGAAGACCAGCCCTTCGAGAGCGCGGCCGACGGCACCACCGGTCGCCCGTGCCGGCGCGATGTAGGTCTCGGGGTCGGCCCCGTAGGGCAGGACGCCGCGCTCGTCGGGATGATCGCGGATCACCGCCCACACCAGCGGGACGACGACGAGCGCCGCCGCGGCGATCACGAGGGAGGCCTGCCGCCACCCGACGTTCTCCGCGAGCGCGGCCACGGGAGGGAGGATCACCAGCTGGCCGGTCGCGGAACCGGCCGTGAGGATGCCCATCACCAGGCCGCGCCGCTCGACGAACCACCGGTCGGCGATGGTCGCCGCCAGGACCAGGGCCATCGACCCCGTGCCGGTACCGATGAGCAGTCCCCAGAACACGAGCAACTGCCACGAGGCGGTCATGGCGACGCTGCCACCGGCGCCGAGGGCCACCAGGAACAGCGCCGACGAGATCACCCGGCGCATGCCGAACCGGTCCATCAGGGCGGCGGCGAACGGTGCGACGAGTCCGAACAGGACGAGGTTGATGCTGACCGCGAGCGACATGACGCTCGTCGACCAGCCGAACTCGTCGTGCAGCGGCACCATGAGCGCGCCGGGTGCCGCCCGGAAGCCGGCGGCGCCGAACAACGCGAGGAAGGCCACCGCGGCGACCCACCATGCCGGGTGGATGCGGGCCGGTCGGTGGTCACTGCGCTGGGCCGGGCGCACACTCATCACGAATTCACTTTCTTCGAGAAAGCAACAGGATGAGCAGACGATACCCAGCAGTGCGTCGCGGGAGGCGAGCGGTCAGCCGTCCTGGCTCCCCGGCGTCCGGTAACTCGCGTCGCGGCGCGCGGCCTCGTCGACCTGTTCGGGGGTGAGCAGGGCGATCGGCGTGGAGCGCGCGGCGCCGGAGGCGATGGTGCGGAGTTCGAGTGTCGCGGCCGCGATCTCGTCGGGCACCTCGCCGAGCACGTACAGATCGTGACCACCGAGCGCGAAGTGCACCGAATCGACCGTCCCGCCCACACTTTCGACCATCCGGACGATGGCGTCGCGCCGGGACGTACCGCCGTCCGTGAGCAACCCGCGTGCGCCGTCCGCGGTGTAGTTCACCTGCCAGAGATATCGCGGCATGATCGTCTCCTTTCGAGGATCCCGACCTCCATGGTCGGTCCTCCCCTCGTCACCCGGGACGGTTTCGCCGGGAATCGCGGCCTAGTCTCGATATCGAGATCCATCCACCGCATCGAAAGGGAGTGCCGTGCCGAAACGACCCGTGCCCGGGGCCGTCGCAGAATTCCTCACCCAGCCCAACTACGCCACGATCAGCTCTCTGCGCCCGGACGGTCATCCGGTGTCCGTTCCGACCTGGTACGTCTACGAGGACGGCCGCATCCTCGTCAACATGGACTCCACCCGTAAGCGCCTCGACTACCTGCGGAACGATCCGCGGGTGAGCCTGTCGGCGATGGATCCGCAGGACTGGATCACGCACGTGAGCCTCCAGGGGCGGGTCGTCGAATTCACCGACGATCCGTCCCTGGAGGACATCGACCGGATCGCTCGCCACTACACGGGCAAGCCGTACCACGCGCGCGACGGCAAGCGCGTCAACGCGTGGATCGAGATCGACCGCTGGCACGCGTGGGGTCGCCTGCGCAACGCCTGAGATCGATCGGGGAAAAGGCCGGTGGTCAGATGACGCCGGCCTTCTTCGCCGTACTGCGTGCCTGGAACGCCAGGATGATGAGCAGCACGCCGAACAGGATCGCGTAGATGCCGAGCAGGACGATCAGGCTCAGGATGCCCTCGCCGGGGAAGATCAGCAGCACGATGCCGAACAGGACGGCGACGACGCCGGCGAGCACCGACCACACCCATCCGGACTCGGGGACCTTCCGGAAACGGATGCCGCCGACGATGCCGGTGATGCCGAACAGGATGGCGTAGAACGCGATCACGTACAGCAGTGCGAGTGCGGTGATGCCGGGCCAGAACAGTGCGACGAGGCCGGCGAGGACGGAGACGACGCCCATGGCGAGCCACCAGCCCCAGCCCTCGGGCTTGTCACGGACCGACTGGACGACCAGTACGATGCCGTCGATGATCGCGTAGGCCGCGAAGACGACCACCAGCGCCCACACGGTGATGCCGGGCCAGACGAGTGCGACGACACCGAAGAGGACCGCGAGGATGCCGCGCAGCAGCACCACCCACCAGATCTGCTTCAGTAATGATCGGAACGGATCGTTGGAAGAAACCGAGCTCGTGGACATGACGGCTCCTGGCGTGTGATGTGATCTTGTAGCCCAGAGGATAAGCGCGGTCGTGCTGTTTCGCGTGCCGAATCGAAGCCGAGGTTACGCTCGGAAACGTGGCCGGGGCGAGGATCGGGATATCGGGATGGCGCTATCCGGGCTGGCGCGGAGACTTCTATCCGGAAGGACTCGTCCAACGCCGGGAACTCGAATACGCCGCCCAGCGGTTCGGATCGATCGAGATCAACGGCTCGTTCTATTCGCTGCAGCGCCCGAGCAGCTATCTCGCGTGGCGGGACGCCGCACCCGACGACTTCGTCTACGCCGTCAAGGGCGGGCGGTTCGTCACCCACATGAAACGGCTCGCGGGGGTCGACGACGCCCTCGCCAACTTTTTCGCCTCCGGTGTGCTCGCGCTCGGCCCGAAACTCGGTCCGGTGCTGTGGCAGCTCCCGCCGACCCTCGGTTTCGAGGAGGACAGGTTCGCGGACTTCTTCACCCGGTTGCCCCGCACGACGATGGCCGCCGGCGAACTCGCCCGCCGGCACACCGACAAACTCGCCGACGATCGGGTGTGGGTGGAGGTGGACGCCGAGCGTCCGCTGCGGCACGCCGTCGAGGTGCGGCATCCCGACCTCGCGAGCCCGCAGGCCGTGGAGTTGCTGCGCGCGCACGACATCGGGCTCGTCGTCGCCGACACGGCCGGAAAGTTCCCGTTCCTCACCGACGTCACGAGCGATTTCGTCTACGTGCGGATGCACGGCGACAAGGAGCTGTATGCGAGCGGGTACACCCCCGACGTTCTCGACGTGTGGGCCGAGCGGATCCGCGGATGGCTGGGCGACGGCCGGGACGTCTACGTGTACTTCGACAACGACATGAAAGGCTGTGCACCGCACGACGCGCTCGCGTTGCAGGAACGCCTGTGACCGGGCGTCCGGAGGAAGGACAGGAGATCGCTGTGTGGCCCGACCACTGGCCGAGAACGACGCGGGAGATCGCGACGGCCACCGCCGATGCGCTCGCCGCTGCCCGCAGCGAGTCGGCCGAGCCCTTCGACGAGGCGGTCGCGGTACTGGTCGACCTGCCCTACGAGCAGGTCACGGCCGTGCACGCGGGCATGGTCCGGGAGTTGCTCGAGGAACTGCATCCCGACGGTCTCGCCGGTGAGGACGTGCAGGCCGTGCTCGAACGCTCCGTCCGTTCCGGACTGCGATGGCTGCCATCGCTCGAACCCGAAGCCGTTGTTGCTGTGCTCACGGGTGCGCTCGGAGTGTCCGATTCCGACGCCGAACGCCCGAAGATCCGTCCCGAGCAGTATCTGGCCGCGGGCCTGCTCGTCGTCGCCGATCTCGTCGCTGCGCGCCGCGTGGCTCCCGAGGCGTATCTGCGCCGCGCCGTGAGCGAGATCGAACGGGCCGAGACGCAGGAGATGCCCTGACCTGTTCGGGGGATCAGGCCGGATAGTGGTTCTCGACGTTGCGGACGACCTTGCGCAACAGGTCGGACAGGACCTGAACCTCGTCGTCGTCGAGTCCGTCGAGCATCTGCCGCTCGCGTGCCAGGCGTCGCGGGAACTCCTTCTCGACGAGTGCGCGCCCGTCGTCGGTGAGGGTGAGGAGGACGACGCGGCCGTCGCGTTCGAGTCGTGTGCGTTCGACGAGACCGAGTTTGGCGAGTCGCTCGGTGTGCTTCGTCGTCGACGCACCGGAGATCCCCGTGATCGAGGTGACCTCGCTGGCGCGTAACGGGTGGTCGCTGCGGGCGAGCGCGCTGAGTACCTCGAACTCGCTGCGGCTGATGCCGCTCGGTTCGAGTTCCCGATCGAAGTAGGTGAGCGCGAGCGACCCGATGCGGGTGATGCGACCGATCACGTCGATGGGGCGCAGGTCGAGGCCGGGGTAGTGGGCGGTCCATCCGAGACGTACGCGATCGACGTAATCGGGCTGGGGCGTCTCGGAGGGCATGTGGCAAGTCTAACGGCAGCGGACGAACAATTTCATAGATATTTTACTAGTGAAACAATAGGGTGGACGGATGCTGGACCGCCGACTCGACGACCGCCCTCAGCTCCGTCACACCCGGAGAGCGCTCGCACATTCGCTGTCGGCGAGCGCGTGGAAGGACGCCCTCGAAGTGCGGCGCGGCGATCCGACCGTGGCCGTGGCGCTGCGCGTGGGGTTCGCGACGATGCTCGCCCTCGTCGGCGGCGGTCTGCTCGGTTACGGACAAGTCGCCGGCTTCGCCGCCCTCGGCGCACTCACCAGTGCCTTCCTGCGATACGAACCGTATCCGCGTCTCGCCGTGCGCCTTCCGTGGGTCGGCCTCGGCATCGTCGGTTACACCGCATTCGGGGCTGCGCTCGGCGCGATGGGCGCCCCGCTGTGGGTGCAGATCGTTGCGCTCTCGCTGGGCTCGGCCGTCGCGTACTGGGTGTTCACGGCCTTCTCGCTCATGGGCCCCGGCCCGGTGATCCTCATCTTCGCGGCCGCCGGCGCCGCCGGTTTCTCCGACGGATGGGGCGATGCGGGGCTGGTCACCGCCGCGGCGACCATCGGTGCTCTGCTCGGATATGTCATCGCGATGCTCCCCGCGCTCTCCCATCCCCACACGCCCGCTCGTCTGGCGGTCGCACGCGCCCTCGCGGCGGTCTCCGCCGTCGAGATCCGCGGTGCGGACGCCGTTCCCGCTGCGCGACAGAGCATCCGGAAGGCGCGCGAGACCGTCGCACTGAACGCCTCGCGACGTCCGGACGCCCATGTCCACGAACTGGCCGCACTGCTCGACGCGGCCGAGACGGTTCTCGACAGCGGGTCGCACGACACCTCCCGCGCACGTTGCGACGATTTCTCCCGATTCGAGAAGGAACTTCGGAAAGCGCGGCGCGACATCGAGATTCCGCGTGTCGATGCCGAGGGGCGGCCGGTGCTGCCCACGCCGCCCGGCTTCGTCCGCGAAGGATGCGGTCGTCTGCTCGACCGTCTCGTGCTGATCGGAGCGGCCCGGATCTTCGTGGCGTCGTTGCTCGCCGCGTCGTTCGCCGCACCGATCGGGCTCGACCATCCGTTGTGGGCTGCGATGGGTGCCATGGCGGCGTTGCAAGGATTGAACTACCGCAACACTGTTCAGCGCGGTATCCAGCGTCTGATCGGAAATGTCGGCGGCGCCATGATCGCTGCCGTGCTGCTCGCGCTCGACCTGGACTACTGGCCGGTGGTCGCGGCCGCCGTGCTGTTCCAGACGCTCACCGAACTCACGGTGACCCGGAACTACGGGCTCGCCTCGGTCGGGGTGACGACGATGGCGTTGCTGCTCACCGGTCTCGGGCAGCACGCGGGTCCGGGCCTCGCCGTCAACCGGGTCGCCGACACCGTCATCGGCGTGGTCGTGGGCGTGATCGTCGCTGCGGTGACCATCCGACGCGACGACCGGCACCATCTCGTCGCGTGACGAGGCGGCACCGGTCGTCGGTGGCGTTCATGGCCTGCCGCGGGGGAGGCAGCCGGGTGATGCTCAGGAGTGAGCGGCTTCGAACCGCTCGAGGATGTGACGCGGGATCCGGCCGCGCGAGCTGACGTCGTAACCCTTGTTACGGGCCCAGTGCCGGATCGCGGCCAGTTGCTCCGGCGACCGGGTGGGCGGAATCGCCTTGTGAGTCCCCGCCGTCCGTGTGCGGGCCTTCGTTGCCGTCTGCTTCGGCGTGATGGTGCGGGTGCTCGAAGCGGGCTTCTCAGGTGCCTTCTCGTGCAACCACGGGCGGAGTACCGCCAGGAACTTGTCTGCGTTCGCCGGCCGCAGGTCGATTTCGTACTCGTCGTCGTCGACCGTGATGCGGAACGACTGCGCCAGGCCGTCCATGATCGGTTGGCCGTCGATATCGTCGAAATATTGGACGCGCACTTTCTGTGCCACGTTTATCTCCTTGTCCCCGAACTGTGCGCTGTCGACGCTAGTTCTTACTCGGGGGTAGGTTCAAGTCGCGAATGTACGATCCCACCCGCTCGACGAAATGATCGAAGACCTCTGCCGGACGGGTGCCCGCCACGATATCCGCGTTCGGCGTCCTCTGCCACATACCGGACAGATCGGCGACCGTCGTGCCCCGGGTGAGCCGTCCGTCGAGCTCGACGTCGACCGTCGCGGGCCGGGAGGTGTAGGGAACCGTGCCCAGCGCGACCGCCGCGGCGAACGGGTCGTGCACGTGCGCGAGGAAGCCCAGGCCCTGGTCACGGTGGAATTCCATGTAGAACCGCAGTGCATCGGAGATGTGGCGGACGAGAGGGACATCGGCCGTCGACCGCGTACCGCGCGGAGCGTCCGGGGACAGCTCCCCGGATCGGGGCACACCGACGACGTCCCCGATCCGCGCGACATGCTCGGGATGCATCTCGATCGACTCCGTGACGTCGAGCGGGCACACGATCGGTCGCCGGTCCGGAGGGACGATCGAGAACGCGTCGAACACGACCTTGGCGGCCTCCGGATCCACCGCGACGTTCCATTCCGAGGTCGGCGTCGTATTACCGGGATGGTGGAAACACCCACCCATGATCACGAGGCGACGCAACCGCGACGGCAGTTCCGGGTCGATGCGCAGGGCGAGGGCGAGGTTGGTGAGCGGGCCGGTGACGAGCCCGGTGAGCTCTCCCGGATGCTCGCGGGTGAGATCGACCCACGCCTGCGCGGCCGATCGCGGCGACCGCGACTGCGACGCAGCGGGGAGTTCCGCATACCCGATCCCCTGTGGACCGTGCGTGTCCTCGGTGGTCATCAGTGGCGCGACCAGCGGAACCTGCGATCCGGCAGCCACTTCGATATCGGACCGACCGCACACCTCGAGCCACGACAGCGTGTTGGCGGTGACCTGGTCCACCGGCACGTTCCCCGCCGTGCACAGGGCGGCGACGATCTCGGCTTCCGGGCTTGCGACGAGATAGAGCAGGGCGAGAGCGTCGTCGATGCCGGTGTCGACGTCGACGATCAGGCGGGTACGGGCAGCCGGAACATCGGGTTCGTGTACATGCACGATCCCATCTTCGGGTATCCCGATGAGCGCACCGCGGCCGGTGCTGGGAGAATTCCCGAATGCACGAGCGCAAGAACCGCGGTTTTTTCACCGAGGACGACGGTGTCTACCTGCCCACGAAGTATGCGACCAGCCCGTGGTCGGACACGATGCTCAACGGGCCGTGTGTGAGCGGTCTGGTGGCGCGTGAGCTCGAGATCCACCATGCCGTCGAGGGTTTCGTCCCGTCCCGGTTCCCCCTCGATCTCTTCAGGCCGGTCCGCAACGAGCCGATCACCTTCACCACCACCCGGGTGCGCGACGGCAACCGCATCCGCGTCGCCGACGCGAACCTGATGCAGGGTGGAGAGGTGTCGGCGCGCGCAACGCTCACCTTCCTCCGCAAGTCGGCGCCGCCGCCCGGGTCGGTGTGGTTGCGCGGCGAGTCCCCGACGCCTCCTCCCGGTTCCCCGGAGACGCAGCCCGGGCCGCTCGAGTACTCGTCGTGGTACGGCAGCGACGGCCCGGGATGGACGCGGGTGCGGTCGGAACACCAGAACTCCGATCGCAAGCGCCTGTGGTCGCGGCAGCTGCCGATCATCGTCGGCGAGGAGCTGTCGCCGTTCGTCAACACCGCGACCGTCGGTGAGGGCACGTCGTTCGTGACCAACTGGTCGGACAAAGGTGTCGGCTACATCAATTCCGATGTCACCCTGGCACTGTCCCGTCTGCCGGAAGGACCGGAGGTCGGTATCGAGGCCGACAACCACATCAGCAGCGAGGGCATCGCGGTCGGCACGGCGGTGCTGTTCGACCGTCTCGGCGCGTTCGGCACCGGTGTGGTCACCGCGCTCGCGAATGCGCAGCGGCAGGTCGATTTCGGCTGACCCGAACAGGAGTGATGTCATGCGTGTTCGGCGGATCGTCGACCTGACCCACATCGTCTCCCCGGCCATCCAGGTCTATCCCGGGGATCCGGCACCGACGTTCACACCGCACGCCACCGTCGAGACCGACGGATTCGACCTGATGCGCATCGACATGGGATCGCAGACCGGCACCCACGTCGACGCGCCGCGACACGTGCGCAGCGGCGGCGCCGCGATCGACGCGGTACCGCCGGAGAACTTCGTGGGACGCGGAGTGGTGCTCGACGTGCGCGCCCGCGTCGGCGCCGGTGCGCTCGTCACCGCCGACATGTGGGGTGGGCCTGCGATCGGCTCCGGCGACATCGCGCTGGTCCTCACCGGCTGGTCGCGGTATTTCGGCACCGACCGCTATTTCGAGCATCCGGCCCTGAGCGTCGACGCGTGCCGGTGGTTGCTCGACCGCGGCGTCCGCACGGTCGGAATCGACGCGCCGAGCGTGGATCCCACGGGCGACGAGACGCTCGCAGCGCACCACGTGCTCGCCGACGCGGGGGCGATCATCTGCGAGAACCTGCGCAATCTCGACGCGATCGACTTCGCGGATCCGCTCGTGTCCTTGCTGCCGATCCCGTTCGCGGGCGTCGACGGGGCCCCGGTGAGGGCGGTCGCGATGCAGATCGAGAAGTGACCGTCCCGCACCCGGGAGGTCGAGAACCGTCCGCAGAGAACCGGCCCGGCTATCGGCCGAGTGCCGTCGTGAGCGAGGACAAGTGGTCGCGGGTGACGGCGGCGGCGGTCACCCCGTCACGGTCCGCGATGGCGTCGTAGATGCGTCGGTGGGTATCGTGGTCGGCGTCGTCCCCGTGGGTGCCGCGCGTGCGGAGCATTTCGATCATGGCGTGACGGTTACGGGGTGTGAAGCCGTCGAACAGGTCGAGAAGGATCGGGTTGTGTGCGGCGACCACGATGGTGCGGTGGAAGACGATGTCGGTGTCGACGTGTTCCTCGATGGCCGTGCGATGGGTTTCGCGTTCCCGCAGTGACTTCTTCAATGCCCGCAGTTCGGCGGGGGGGCGGCGCGCGGCGGCAAGGGCCGAGGCCTCGACCTCGACGGCGATGCGGGCCTCGATCACGGCGAGGATGTCGGCGCGCGCGACCGTGCGCGTCCAGTCCTCGGGTGCGTCGAGAGCGGTGACGAACACGCCGGCGCCCTGCCGGGTGGTCAGGATGCCGCGTCCGGCGAGCTGACGGATCGCTTCGCGGACGGTGGAGCGGCCGACGCCGAGCTGCGGAGCCAGCGTCGTCTCGCCGGGCAGCTTGGCGCCGAGCGGCCATTCTCCGGATCGGATGCGTTCGAGGAGCAGTTCGGCGGCCTGGTCGGCGAGAGGCTCGCGGCGGACGACGGTCATGGTTCCATCATCGCAGAGTCGCCTACTTCTCTACTTGTCCGAGGAGTTATGTTAGCCTTCGGGACATGCGCTCCTTCGCGTTCCTTCTCCTTCGCCGCCACGGCGGGGCCTAGCCGGACCGGCTCCCCGTCGTGGAGTCGAACACGCGCCGGTCCCTCGTAACGACGATCGACGAAGGACTTCTCCTATGAGCACCAGCACGTTCCCGCGAATCTTCACTCCTGCCGGTCCGGTTCCTGCCGACGCCCCCGTCTGGAACAGGCAGCGGCACTCCGCCATGCCCTCACATCGCTACCGCGATGTGTACTCTCGCGTGGAGGTTCCACTGGCGCAACGGAACTGGCCCACACAACGTCTGACCGCGGCCCCACTGTGGGTGCCGGTGGACCTGTGTGACGGTAACCAGGCACTGGCCGAACCGATGGATCCCGGCCGCAAACGCCGCTTCTTCGAGCTGATGGTCGCGATGGGATACAAGGAGATCGAGGTCGGTTATCCGTCCGCCTCGCAGACCGACTTCGACTTCGTGCGTCTGATCGTCGAGACCGACATCGCGCCGCCGGACGTCACCATCGTGGTGTTCACCCCGGCACGTCGCGACCTCATCGAGCGGACTGTGGAATCCGTCCGGGGTGTCCGCAACGAGGTCGTCGTCCACATGTACACCGCGACCGCTCCCAGCTGGCGCGAGGTCGTCCTCGACCGCGACCGTACCGCGCTGACGGAACTGATCGTCGCCGGTGGCCGCGACGTCCTGGAACTGGCCGGCGACCTGCCGAACGTGCGGTTCGAGTTCTCACCCGAGGTCTTCAACCTCACCGAACCCGACTACGCGCTCGAGGTGTGCGACGCGATCACCGAGTTGTGGGACGCGACCCCCGAACGGCCGGTGATCGTGAATCTTCCGGCCACCGTCGAGATCGCGACCCCGAACGTCTATGCCGATCAGATCGAGTACATGCACACCAACCTCGCGCGACGCGACGCGGTGATCCTGTCCGTGCACCCGCACAACGATCGCGGCACAGGTATCGCGTGCGCCGAACTCGCCGTCCTCGCCGGGGCGCAGCGGGTCGAAGGGTGCGTGTTCGGCAACGGGGAACGCACCGGCAACGTCGACATTGCGACACTCGCACTGAACCTCCACGCACAGGGCATCGATCCGATGATCGATTTCTCCGACATCGACGAGATCCGCCACACCGTCGAATACTGCAATCGCATCGAGATCTACCCGAGGCACCCGTATGTCGGCGACCTGGTGCACACCGCCTTCAGCGGCACTCATCAGGACGCGATCAGGAAAGGGTTCGCCGAGCACCGGGCACGCGCCGTCGCCGAGGGCCGTCCCGAGTCCGAGATCGATTGGCGAGTACCATATCTGCCGATCGATCCCGCCGACATAGGACGTACCTACGACGCGGTGATCCGTGTCAATTCGCAATCCGGTAAGGGCGGGGTCGCCTACCTGCTCGAGAGCGAATACGGCATCGAACTTCCGCGTCGGCTCCAAATCGACTTCACTCGCCACGTGCAAGACCACACCGACACCAGCGGCGGGGAGGGCACTGCGACCGAACTGTGGGAGATCTTCGACACCGCATATCTCGCACGGCCGGACGTCCCGGGTGCACCGGTGCTGCGCGCCTTCGACGTGACCGACGCGGGCACCACGATCATGCTGGGTGTCGGCGGCACCGAACACCGCAGTGTCCACGAGGGCGTGGGTCCCGTCGAAGCATCGACCGACGCTCTCGCCCGTCTCGGCATCGATATCGAGGTGCTCGGCCTCCATCAGAGCAGCGTCGGCACCGACGCACTCACCCTGATCGAATTCCGCAGCGGCGACGACACACGGTGGGCAGCGGGGCGTCACCGCTCCGTGCTCACCGCGAGCCTGCACGCGGTCGTCCGTGCTGCCGCCTGCATCCCGAGGCCACTCAGGACAGCTGGGTCACCACGATCCGTGTGACGCCGTAGAAGGCGGTCCCCGCCGTGACGATCGCGAACAGCGCGATCCATACGGCCGCCGGAACGCGGGTCAGTCCGCGCAACTGGTCGGCGTCCGAACCCCGGCCACGACCGCGCGAATGGGTGCGGGCGAGTTCGAGGACCGGGCGGGTCGCGCCGAGGAGCAAGACCCATGTGATCAGGTACGCCGCGGTGTACCGGACGATCGGGTCCCCGAGATAGGCGGCCGCACCGACGAGCGCACCCGCGATCACCACCGAGACGAATCCGTACAGATTGCGGATCAGCAGCAACAGGACGGCGAGCGCGGCGAGGATCGACCACAGCACCGCGGCGGGCCGATCCAGGGTCAGCAGCGTCGCCGCCGCGAATCCCAGCACGGCCGGACCGGTGTACCCGGCGAAGGTGGTCGCGACCATGCCGGGGCCTCGCGGGTTGCCGGACGACACCATCACCCCCGAGGTGTCGCTGTGCAGACGGATGCCCGACAGCTTTCGGCCCACGAGCGCCGCGACCAGCGCGTGCGACCCCTCGTGCGCCTGCGTGACGACATGGCGGGGCTTCAGCCACAGCGGCCGAACGGTGACGAGCACGAGTGCGACGATCGCCGTTCCGACGACGACCACCGTCGGAGCGGGCTGGTCGACGGTCGACACGGCCTGCCAGGCGGAGGACACGACCTCCGTGAACGAGGTGGACACAGATCACCTTCCTCCGGGCCGGGCGCCGAGACTTCCGGCCCGGCGATAGCCTGATGAGCATGCCCGACCGTCGTACCCTCGAGATCCGCGCGGGTATCAAGGACTCCTGGGCCGTCGGGCTGGGACTGATACCGCTGGGGCTCGCGTTCGGTGTGGTTCTCACCCAGGGCGGGTTCGAATGGTGGTGGGCGCCGATCTTCTCCACCGTCATCTACGCGGGGTCGATGGAGTTCCTCGCGATCGGTCTGATCGCGGCGGTCACGCCGCTCGCCTCGGTCGCCGCGGCGACGCTGCTGGTGAACTTCCGGCACGTCTTCTACGGCCTGTCGTTCCCGCTGCACCGCATCCGCAGCCGGCTCGGGCGTCTCTACGGCGTCTATGCGCTCACCGACGAGTCGTACGCGATCGTCGCCCCCAAGGCACGTGAGCCGCTCTCGGGTACCCGCATCCTCACGGTCCAGGTGCTCTGCCAGCTGATGTGGGTCGTGTCGGGCACGATCGGCGCGTTGATCGGGGCAGTGCTCCCCGACGGGCTCGCCGGACTCGAGTTTGCCCTCACGGCACTGTTCGCGGTGCTTGCGATCGATGCCTTCCGCGCCAACCGCGACGTGCCGGCGCCGGTGCTCGCGCTGGTCTGCGGTCTCGTCGCATTGCTGGTCGCGAAAAGCCAGATGCTCGTCGTCGGGCTCGGGTTGTTCGTGGTGTGCCTGTTCGTGCGTTTCGTCTACCGGAACAAGGTGGCCCGTGCCTGAGTCGGTGCCCAGCGCCGGATATGTCCTCGGCGCTCTGGCGGTGATGTTCGTCGTGACGGTCGCGTTGCGCGCGGCGCCGTTCCTCGCGTTGTCGGCGCTGAAGAACTCCGCCTTCGTCGATTTCCTGGGCCGTACGATGCCCGCGGGCGTCATGGTGATCCTGGTGATGTACACACTGCGTGACGTGGGGGAGTCGACCTGGCTACCCGCGACCGTCGGTCTCGCGGGCACGATCGCGGTGCATCTGTGGCGACGCAACGCCGCGCTGAGCACCGTTGTCGGGACGGGTCTCTATCTCGTCGCGTCGGCGTTCTGGACCTGAGCCGGCGCGGCGACGGTCTCCTCGCGCTCGACGGCGTTCTCGGCACCGGGGCGACGATGGCGCGCGGCGACCATCGCGGCGACGAAGACTGCGATCGCGGCCAGGCACTGCGAGGTCCCGAGGACTTCGAGGAGCAACTGCTCGACCCAGCCGCCGGAGGACGCCTCACGCAGCAGGTGGTTGGGTCCGATGAGGAAGACCACGGTGGCGGGCCCCAGCACGGGCCACCAGCGGCGGTAGGCCGGCGCGACGAGCAGCGGCACGAGGAACAGCGCGTACACCCAGTGGTGGGTGACGGCGATCGGAGCGGCGAGCAGCGACGCCAGGCCCACCAGGGCCACCGCGACCACGGGCTCGTCGGCACGCAGGAAGCGGTAGGCGGCCCACGCGGTACCGGCCACGACGACCAGGGCACCGGCCAGCCACAGCGCCTTGGCGGTGCCGTCGGAGAAGTCGAAACGGGCGATGAGACCGGTGAGCGCCTGGTTGCGGAAGAACGACGGGTCGCCGGCGCGGTCGGTCGCGAAGAACTCCGTGGTCCAGAAGTAGACGGTCGAATCGGGGCGCAGCCAGTAGCCGAACGCGACGGTCGCGGCAAAGGCGCTCAGCGCGCGGAATGCCGACGGCCAGTCGCGGCGCAGCAGGAAGATCAGGCCGAAGGCGGCCGGGGTCACCTTGATGGCGGCGGCCAGCGCGATGCCGACACCGCGGAAGCGCTTCGGGATCACACCGAGCAGGTCGGCGACCACCAGTGCCATGAGCACGATGTTGATCTGGCCGAACGTGAAGTTGGAGCGGAACGGCTCGAGCCACAGTACCGGTCCGAGCGACGCGGCTGCGATCAGGCTCGGCTGCGACATGTCGAGTCGCTGGTAGACGACCTCGAGCACCCACCACACGAGAGCGATGAGTCCGATCGTCCACAACACCTGCAGGGCGGTGCTGCCCACCAACGCCATCGGGGCGAAGAGGAACGCCGCGAAGGGTGGGTAGATGAACCGGAAACCGGAATGGCTGAAGAACCCCTCGGTGTACAGCGGGGTGTGGTGCAGGAAGGCCCAGCCGGCATCGCGGAAGACGTCGAGATCCATGAGGTACTCGTTCAGCGCGTCGCGCAGGTATCCCGCGACTGCCAGCGCCGAGACCGTCAGACCGATGGCGATCAACAAGGATCGAACAGGTCGGGTACGGACTTCGGTCAACAGCACGGGCGGTACCTCCCGGTAGGAAACAGGTGCGTCGCCACGTTACACAATCGTTGTCTTCGGGATCAGGCGCCGAGAATATCGCCTCCCCAACCGTTTTGGTCGGGAAATCCGTTTCGCGAACTTGGGGAGTGAGACGGATCACGTTGCGGAAAGATCTCGACCGGCCGGACGTGAGGGGAGTATTCGTCTTTCTAGCTCCACAGCTAGAAAGACGAATACTCCGGTAGCGGAGTCAGGCGACGCCGCTGATCTCGTTCGGGGTGTGCGGCAGTTCGGCAGAGCGGATCTCACCCGAGGTCACGTCCACCGCGTACAGGGAATCGGTGGCGGGATCGGTGACGAACGCCGTATCGCCCCGCACCTCGAGTGCGGGCCGAGGTGCCTGCCACTCGTCGGGCTCGGTCCACGGCTCGAGCACCTCGATCCGCCGGACGATCTCGCCGGAGTCGGGATCGATCACGTGGAGGTTGCCGTCGGTGCCGAGAACGAGTGCTTCCCCTGCCGGTCCGCGACCGAGGGAGCGGAAGGTGTAACTCGTACCGAGGTCGACGAGACGCACCGACGCCGTGCGGGTGTCCACGAGCGCGACGCGCTCGGGACGCTCGAGCTCGGCGTCGGGATCGGTCTTGTAGTCGCCGAGGACGACGGGCGAGTCCTCGCTGCCGGCCTGGTTCCCGATCCGGCCGTAGGGGTCGGGCACCGGCGCCTTCGTGAACGTTCCGTCGCGGAAGATCACCATGCCGTCCTCACATCCGAAGGCGACGACCCCGTCGGCCGCGACCGTCTCACCGTGCACACCCGGGCACTGTTCGGTGCGCGTGATCTCGGTGCCGTTCTCGTCGAGCAGCGCCACACCGGTCCGATCCTCGGAATCGCCGAGGGTGACGAGCATGCCGCCGTCGGGCATCGGGACGGCCACGCCGTGGTGGGCCTCGGGGAGCGCGCGACTGTCGAGATCCGGCAGGTCGGTCGCCGAGGCGAGATCGGCGGGGGCGAACACGTCGATGCGTCCGGTGCCGTCGTCGAACAGGGCGGTGACCCCGGCGTGCGGCACGACGTGTCCGGGCTTCTCGGCGGCGAACGTCAGGTCGGTGAGCGTGGGTGCGCCGGTGTAGTGGTGACCGTGGTCGCCGTGGGCTTCCGTCCAGCTGCCGGTGTCGAGCACGCGGAATCCGCCTTCGGTGGAGATCAGCACGTGGCGTCCGTCGCCGGCAGGGGAGAGGCGGTTGAAACCGTCGAGTGCGAAGTCGTCGACGACGGTGAGTTCTTCTTCCTCGACGACGAGGACGCCGCCGTCGTAGGTCAGGGCGAGGCGCGGCTGCGCCGTCGCCACTTCGGAAGCGGCGGCGGAGGTCGTCGTCTCGGGGGGGTCGGCCGCAGTGGTGTCGGCCTCGGTCGTACCGCCGCAGGCGGCGGCGAAGGTCGCAGCGACGACGGTGAGGGCGGCGCCGCCGTAGCGGGAGAGCGTTGTCATGGGGAAAGAAATAGCCACTATCGAAAATGAATGTCAAAGTCTGAAATGCGCATGCGTGCATGTCGCTCCGGGCGGCCGAGGTTGCAGTTGTTGTCGAGAAATCGCCGAATGTCGACAACAACTGCGGTTTCGAGCTCGGACATACGCGAATACGGCCGTCTACGACACGCACTAGATGAGCTCAGAATCCGATGAGTTCGCCGTTAGCATCGACAGATGGATCCTGTCCGCAACCCGTACGCCCCGGGCGCGGGACAGCGCCCGCCCGAGCTCGCCGGCCGCGAGAAGCAACTCACCGCGTTCGAGGTGGTCCTCGAACGGATCGCCCGGGAACGACCCGAACGCAGCGTCGTCCTCACCGGCCTCCGCGGTGTCGGCAAGACCGTCCTTCTCAACCATCTGCGCTCCGCCGCCATCGCGAAGAGCTGGGGCACCGGCAAGATCGAGGCCCGTCCCGATCAAGGACTGCGACGCCCCCTGTCGTCGGCGCTGCACATGGCGGTCCGCGAGATCGCCGCCGCGCATCCGGACCCGGAATCGGTGGAGTACTTCCTCGGGGTGCTCAAGTCGTTCGCGCTGCGGGCTACCGCCGACAAGGGCATGCGCGAACGCTGGCAACCCGGCATCGATGCTCCGGCCGTGAAAGGGCGGGCCGACTCGGGCGACATCGAGATCGACCTCGTCGAACTGCTTGTCGACGCAGCAGGACTCGCACGCGACGTGGGCGTGGGCATCGCGTTGTTCATCGACGAGATGCAGGACCTCGGCTCCGACGACGTCTCAGCGATCTGCGGGGCCTGCCACGAGCTGAGCCAGGACGCCGCGCCGCTCATCGTCGTCGGGGCCGGTCTGCCGCACCTGCCCGCGGTGCTGTCGGCGTCGAAGTCCTACTCCGAGCGGCTGTTCACCTACCACCGCATCGACCGGCTCGACCGTGCGGCAGCGGATCTCGCGCTCATCGCGCCTGCGGCACGAGAGGACGTCGAGTTCACGCAGGACGCCCTCGACCTGCTGTACGAAACCGCCGACGGCTACCCGTATTTCGTGCAGGCCTATGGTAAGACGACCTGGGACGTCGCAGCGGATTCGCCGATCACCGCCGACGACGTGCGGGTCGCGGCACCGACTGCGGAAGAGGAACTCGCCGTCGGCTTCTTCGGCTCCCGCTACGAACGGGCGACCCCCGCCGAACGCGAATACATGCGGGCCATGGCGGATCTGGCGGGCGACGACGGGCCTGTCGCGACCTCGAAGATCGCCGTCGAACTCGGACGGAAGCCTGCCTCCCTGTCACCTGCGCGCGACGGATTGATCAAGAAGGGCCTGATCTATTCCGCCGAGCGCGGGTTCATCGGGTTCACCGTTCCGCACTTCGGGCGGTACCTGCGCGCCCAGAACGACTGACCCGGCCGGGGTGATCGAAAGTTCAGTCGACCCACTCGACGGTCTCGTCGAGCGACGCGCGATTCGTGCGACACGCATTGGCCGGGTGCGCCTCGTCGGCGTAACCGAACGAGATGGCGCAGACGATGTCGCGGTCGTCGCCGATGTTCAGTTCGCGTCGCAGCGCGGTAGCCGTCATCGCGACGGCGGCCTGCGGGACGGCGGCGATGCCGAGCGACTCGGCGGCGAGCAGCAGGGTCGAGACGTAGCCACCGCAGTCGACGGCGCCGTACACGCCGAGGGCCTTGTCGGAGGTGATGATCGCGACGTGCGGTGCGCCGAAGAAGCGGTAGTTCTCGAGCATCTGCTCGGTGCGGCGCTGGTAGTCGTCGCGGGCGATGCCCAGCGCGTTGTACAGGGCGTAGCCGGCGCCGCGGCGACGCTCGGCATAGGCGCCGCGGTATTCGGCGGGTCCCGGGATGTCGGGATCCATGTTCCCCGAGGTGGCCTGCGCGTAGACGGCGTCGCGCAGGCGGTTGGTGGCGTCGCCGCTGACGATGTGCACTTGCCAGGGTTGGGAGTTGCACCAGGACGCGGTGCGCTGACCCATCTGCAGCATGCGTTCGATGTCCTCGCGCGGGACCTGTTTCGTCAGGAAGGCGCGGCAGCTGAAACGGGTGTCGAGCAGGGACGACAGCGTGTCGGCGGCAGAAGTCATGTCACCACGATGGCACATCACTTCACCGAGCGTTCGTTCAGCCGGTCGGGAGCACACGACAGGCGACTATTCGGCTTTCTACGATCCGTCCGAGAAAGCGGTAGAGAAGGTCAGACGATGTCCCTCTCGTCGCCGGGTGTGACCCGGCGCAGCCCCCGATAGGCATCGGTGGGGGTGCTCTTCCCGGTCACCACGGCCGCGACCTCGGCGGCGATCGGCATCTCCACCCCGTACTCGCGGGCGAGTTCCATGACCGTAGGCGCGGTCTTCACCCCTTCGGCGACCTGCCCCAGCGCCTCGACGGCCTCGTCGATGCTGAGCCCGCGCGCCAGCGCCTCACCGACCCGGCGGTTCCGCGACGACGGACTCGTGCACGTCGCGATGAGATCACCCATCCCCGTGAGGCCCGCGAACGTGCGCGGATCCGCACCCATGGCCTCACCGAGACGCGTCATCTCCGCCAGCCCACGGGCGAGGACCATCGCGCGGGTGTTGTCGCCGACGCTGAGCCCTTCGGCCATGCCGGCCGCGATCGCCACGATGTTCTTGAGGATCCCGCCCAGTTCGCAGCCGAGCACGTCGGTATTGCGATAGACGCGGAACAACGACGTGGCGAACAGCGGTTGCAGCGCCGCACTCACCGCTTCGTCCTGCATCGCGACCACCGACGCGGCGGCCATGCCGTCGGCGATCTCCCCGGCGATGTTCGGACCCGCGAGCAGCCCGACGGGGTGCCCCGGAAGGCATTCGGCGATCACCTCGGTGGGCCGCAGGCGGGTGCCCGGCTCGAGGCCCTTCACGAGCGAGACGACCGGAACCCACGCGCGGATCTCGTCGACGACCTGCTCGAGTGTCTTGCGCACTGCATGCGACGGCACACCGATCACCAGGACGTCGGCTTCGCGGGCGGCCTCTTCGAGATCGGAGGTCGCGCGCAGGCCCTGCGGCAGTGGCCGTTCGCCGAGATATCGACGGTTGCGGTGCTCGGTGTCGATCTCACGCGCGATGTCGTCGTTGCGGGCCCACAACGTCGTCGGGGTGTTGCGTGCGGCCAACGACGCGATCGTGGTTCCCCACGATCCCGATCCGAGAACGACGACGCGAACCGCACGAGCCATCGGTGACCTTTCGTCCGTACGGGCAGGTATCGACAGAGTGTCAGTTTTCCGGTCCCGGCGGGGCCGGTTTGTGGTCCCGGGATCCTCGCGGGGCGGATGTGCTGTGGAGGCGCACGACGACAGGATCGAGGCGGCGCATCGTGGCACGATCGGACCCGTGCCCGGTAAACCCGTCACCGATCAGCGTCTGCGCGACCTCGCGTTGCTGCGCCGCGTCCGCGACCGCATCGACCGCGAGTACGCCCAGCCCCTCGACGTCGAGGCCCTCGCCCGCGGCGTGAACATGTCGGCCGGCCATCTCAGCCGCCAGTTCAGGCTCGCGTACGGCGAGTCGCCCTATTCGTATCTCATGACCCGGCGTATCGAGCGGGCCATGACGTTGCTGCGACGCGGCGACCTCACCGTCACCGAGGTGTGCTTCGAGGTGGGCTGTTCGTCGCTCGGCACCTTCAGTACCCGGTTCACGGAACTCGTCGGCGTGCCCCCGAGCGTGTACCGCAAGCAGGCGGGCGAGGAGACGAACGGCATCCCGTCGTGCGTGGCGAAGAATGTCACCAGACCGATCAGGAATCGAGAAGCGCGGACGGGTCCGCCGGTCATACCGTGATCGGCATGGACATCACCATTCACCAGACATTCCTTCCGCACACCGATCCCGAGGCGTCCCTCGCGTTCTACCGCGACACCCTCGGCTTCGAGGTCCTCAACGACGTCGGTTACGCCGGGAAACGCTGGATCCCCCTCGGCCGCAGCGACACTCCCGGCACGTCCCTGGTGCTGTACCCGCCGGACGCCGACCCCGGCATCACGGAGGAGGAGAACGCCACCATCGCCGAGATGATGGCCAAGGGCACCTTCGCATCGATCATCCTCGCGACGAAGGATCTCGACGGGACGTTCGAGCAGCTGCAGGCCGGCGACACCGAGATCGTTCAGGAACCCACCGACCAGCCGTACGGCGTCCGCGACTGCGCTCTCCGCGACCCCGCGGGAAACATGGTCCGCATCCAGCAATTGCGCTGACCGATCCCACGATCGGCCTTACTCTCCGATCGTCGCACCCGTTCCGCCCCGCATCCGTACGACCACTGGAGTCTTCGAACATGACCTCGACGAAGGACACACCGGCACATGCAGCGCACGTCGCCGACACCCACGATGCGATCCGGGTTCACGGAGCGCGCGTGAACAATCTCCGCGACATCAGCGTGGAGATCCCCAAGCGGCGATTGACGGTGTTCACCGGTGTCTCCGGCTCGGGCAAGAGTTCGCTGGTGTTCAGCACGATCGCCGCCGAGTCGCAGCGCCTGATCAACGAGACGTACAGCGCGTTCGTGCAGGGATTCATGCCGACCCTGGCCCGCCCGGACGTCGACGTGCTCGACGGCATCACCGCGGCGATCATCGTCGGCCAGGAACGGATGGGATCGAATCCGCGCTCGACGGTGGGCACCGCCACCGATGCCAACGCGATGCTTCGCATCCTGTTCAGCCGGGTTGCGGAGCCGCACATCGGTCCGCCCAACGCCTACTCGTTCAACGTGCCGTCGGTGCGGGCCAGTGGTGCGGTGACGGTGGAGAGGGGCGCGGGGAAGACCCAGGCCGAGAAGGTGACCTTCAACCGGCTCGGCGGCATGTGCCCGCGATGCGAGGGCAAGGGCAACATCTCCGATTTCGACCTGACCGTGCTCTACGACGACAGTCTCTCCCTCAACGAGGGCGCCCTGAAGATCCCCGGCTACAGCATGGACGGCTGGTACGGCCGGATCTACCGCGGCTGCGGCTTCTTCGATCCCGACAAGCCGATCGCGAAGTTCACCAAGCGGCAACTCCACGACCTGCTCTACAAGGAACCCACCAAGATCAAGGTGGAGGGCGTCAACGTCACCTTCGAGGGCCTGATCCCGAAGATCCAGAAGTCGTTCCTGTCCAAGGATCTCGACGCGATGCAACCGCACATCCGTGCGTTCGTCGAGAAGGCCGTCGTCTTCTCCACATGCCCGGACTGTGAAGGGACGCGTCTCGCCCCCGAGGCGCGGTCGTCGAAGATCGACGGCAGGAGCATCGCGGATGTGTGCGCGATGCAGATCAGCGATCTCGCCGAATGGGTGCGCGGACTGGATCTTCCGCAGGTTGCCCCGCTGCTGAAGAACCTTTGTCATCTGCTCGACTCCTTCGCGGACATCGGGCTGGGATATCTGTCGCTGGATCGTCCCACCGGCACCCTGTCCGGCGGAGAATCGCAGCGCATCAAGATGATCCGCCATCTCGGATCGTCGCTGACCGATATCACCTACGTCTTCGACGAACCGACGATCGGCATGCACCCGCACGACATCGCGCGGATGAACAACCTGCTGCTGCAACTGCGCGACAAGGGCAACACCGTGCTCGTCGTCGAACACAAACCCGAGGCCATCTCGATCGCCGACCACATCGTCGATCTCGGCCCGCGCGCCGGCACCGAGGGCGGACAGGTGGTCTTCGAGGGCACCGTCGACGAACTGCGGCGTGCCGACACCCTCACCGGTCGTCACCTCGACGACCGGGCGTCGCTGAAACCGACGGTGCGCACCCCGAGCGGAGCCCTGAAGGTCCGCGGCGCAGACACGCACAACCTGCAGAACGTCGACGTCGATATCCCGCTCGGCGTGCTCGTCGTGGTGACCGGCGTGGCCGGATCGGGCAAGAGTTCGCTGATCCACGGTTCGGTGGCCGACGGCGACGGCGTGGTCACGATCGACCAGAGCCCCATCAAGGGCTCGCGTCGCAGCAACCCCGCGACCTACACGGGTCTTCTCGAACCGATCCGCAAGGCGTTCGCGAAGGCCAACGGTGTCAAGCCGGCCCTGTTCAGTTCCAACTCCGAGGGCGCCTGCCCGACCTGCAACGGCGCCGGTGTCGTCTACACCGACCTCGGGGTGATGGCCACCGTCGAATCGGTTTGCGAGGACTGCGAGGGCAAGCGCTTCCAGACCGCCGTGCTCGACTACACCCTGGCGGGGAAGAACATCGCCGAGGTGCTCGCCATGTCCGTCGCGCAGGCCCAGGAGTACTTCGCCGACGGCGAGGCACGCACCCCGGCGGCGTCGAAGATCCTGCAGCGACTGTCCGACGTCGGCCTCGGCTATCTGCGGCTCGGCCAGCCCCTGACCACCCTGTCGGGCGGTGAGCGGCAGCGGCTCAAGCTCGCCACCGCGATGGCAGAGAAGGGGGAGACCTACATCCTCGACGAACCCACCACGGGCCTGCACCTCGCCGACGTCGAACAGCTGCTCGGTCTGCTCGACCGGCTCGTCGAGTCCGGCAAGTCGGTGATCGTCATCGAACACCACCAGGCCGTGATGGCCCACGCCAACTGGATCATCGACCTCGGTCCCGGCGCCGGCCACGACGGTGGACGCATCGTCTTCGAGGGCACCCCCAGCGAACTCGTGGAGGAGCGGTCGACGCTCACCGGCGAGCATCTCGCCGAGTACGTCGGGGTCGGGGTCAGCGGCTGAAGTCCGGACGCTCCATCAGCCACGACACGGCCACACCCGCGACGAGCCCCCAGAACGCCGCGCCGATGTTCCAGACGGTGATGTTCGAGGCGGTGACCACGAACGCGACGAGCGCACCCATGGTGTGCTTGCTCGCGAACCCGGCCACGAAGGCGCCCTGCAACGCTTTGAGCATCGCCAGGCCGCCGAGAGTCGCGACGAACGAGGCGGGCGCGGCGATCATCCACCGGACGAACAGCGGCGCGAACAGTCCGAAGACGATCGCCAGCGTCCCGCATGTGATCGCCGCGGTGTACTGACGGGACCGTTCGCCCGACGACACGAGCAGCGCGTTGGTCGGTCCGGTCAGACAGGTCGACACGGCGCCGACGCACGCGGCAAGGAAGGACCACAGTCCGCACGCGATCGCCGAGACGTTGACGGGCGGATTGTGCCCGGCCGAGCGCAGCACCGCGATGCCTTGCCCGTTCTGCACGACCAGCACGGTGATCGCGAGCGGCACGACGAGTTCGAGGATCGCCGACCACGTGAACTGCGGGGCGGTGAACACCGGTGCGGCGAAGACCGCGCTGTCGGTCCCGGACGGTGAGAACCGGCCCGACAGCGCGACCGCGCCCACCCCGGCGAGCAGGGCTCCGAGGATGGGAGGCATCCACTTACCGAGGACCGCAACGGAACTGAGCAGGAGGAAGACGATCACCATCGGTGCGGCGATGGCGACGTCGGAACCGAGCGCCGAAACCAGATCGATGCCGAACTTCAGGAACACCCCCGCGACCATCGCCATGACGATGGGCATCGGCAACGCTTCCATCACTCGGCGCACCAGTCCCGAGGCCCCCAGTACCGTCACGAGGGCCGCTGTCACGAAGAATGCGCCGACCACCTCCGCCCAGCTCAGGTGGGTGAGCGACCCGCCGACCAGCACGGTGCCGGGGATGGTCCAGAAGAACCCGAGCGGTTGCCGGTAGGCGACGCTCATCACGATGGTGAGCAGCCCGTTGAGGGCGAACACCCCGAAGATCCACGACGCCAACTGCGGTGCGCTCAGCCCGCCCGCGGCGCCGGCGGCGAGGATCACGGCGACCGGTCCGGTGCACGAGAAGACGAGCCCGATCAAGCCGTTCGCGGCGTATCGTGGGCCGAGATCCCGGAGTATCCCGCGCGGTCCGACGACGGGACGCACGGGGCGTTCGAACAGATCGGTCTCGGCGGTGGGGCGATCGTCCACGGCGGTCAATGATCAACCTCGATCCTGTTGTCGGAACTTCGCGGCGAGCTCGCTGCGCGAGCGGATGCCGAACTTCGAGTACACGCGGGTCAGGTGGTACTGCACGGTCTTGACGGACAGGAACAGCTCACCGGCGACTTCCTTGTTGGTGCGGCCCGACGCGACGAGTGTGGCCACGGCGCGTTCCTGCGGAGTGAGGGTCGTGAAATCCGAACGCGGGGTCTCGGTCTCGCCGTCGCCGGTACGAAGACCACCGGCCTTGAGTTCCCGGTCGCAACGTTCCACGTACGAGACGGCGCCGAGCGACGCGTACAGCTCACGGGCGGTGCGGATCACCGCGTCGGCGTCGCGGCGACGCCCCGCGCGGCGCATCGTCTGGCCGTACGCGAAGTTGATGCGTGCACGGTCGTAGGGCAGTGGCAGCGTGTCGATCTCGTCGAGTGCGTGTTCGAAAGCGTCGCGGGCGGCGTCGATGTCGCCGCGGGCTCCGAGGATGCGACCGCGCACGTAACCGAGGCGGGCCTTGGCGGAGCGGTGACCGCGTTCGGCGGCGAGTTCCTCGTGCGGCCGCAGGAATTCGTCCGCTTCGTCGACGCGTCCGGTGATCACGAGGGCGTTGCCGTAGAGATCCGGCCACGGCCAGTGGCCGGGTTCGTCGACGGCGCCCCGCTCGCGCATGGTGACGATCGGTTCCAGATAGCGCAACACGCTCGTGTAGTCGGAGACGACCTCGGCGCACTGCGCCAGGCACAGGCAGGCCGGTACGAGCATGAGCGGGTAGTCGTTGTTCCCGGCGCGGGCACGGTGGGCGTGTTCCCGTGCCGCGGTCCAGTTCCCGCGCAGCGCCTGGACCTGGGCGCCGGTCCAGTGGACGAGCGGTCGGAGCAGATCGAGTTGTGTCGCGTCGAGCTGCGCCGCCGCGCGATCGACGGTGCGCAGCGCGTCGGACCACGCACCGAGCGCGAATTGTGTTCGCGCGAGCCAGGCCTGCGCCCACAGCGAGATGCGCAGCGCCCCGCCGCGGAAGATGGTCGGTTCGGCCGCCTCGAGTTCGGTCCGGGCGAGATCGGGCCGGTCGAGCACCAATGCGAGCCACCCCTCGGCCATGCGGATGCGCTGGCTCTGCGCTCCGAGCCGGATGACATCGGACAGAGCCGAATACGACTCGACGGCCTCATCGACGCGACCGGTCATCGCCAGCCCGAGTCCGCGGATGGCCCGGGACTCGACGACGGGTGGAGCCGTCTCGGGGAGGGTGTCCGCGGCACGATCGGCCCACAGGACAAGAGCGTCGCCGCGCAGCCGTGCCAACGAATGCAACACCATGCGTTGCGAAATCGTCGCGGCGAGTTCGGGTTCGGATTCCGGATCGTCGAGCATCGACCACGCTTCGGTGAGAAGGTGGTGCGCTTCCGCGGCCCGCCCCCGCTGGATCGCGAGATAGCCGAGCACGGCGTTGCGCATCGGTCCGCTCGGCACGCTCTCGATCTCGGGGACGAACGTCTGGGCCTGGGGTAGGTCCGCCGCACCGGTCAGTGCGTCGACACCGCGGATCATCCTGCGGGTCCGTAGTTCTCGGTCGAGAGTGATACGGCTCGCGGGGATGAGCGCTTCGGCCGCTTGGGACCAGGCGCCGTCGGCGGCGCATCGCCGGGCGTAAGCGTCGAGGTCGGCGGCGAGTTCCTCGTTTCCGGTCGGTGTCGCGGACACCAGGTGGAACAACCGGGCGCCCTCGTCGTCGACGAGCGAAGCGGCCCGCGCGTGCAGGCTGTGCCAGCGGGCCGGGCCGATCTCGTCGGCCACGGCGGCGCGGGTCATGGGATCGGGGAACGACAACGACACCACGCCCCGCTGTTCACGCATCGTGAGCAGACCGAGCCGGTGGGCCTCGTCGAGCGGCCCGGTCGTGTCGCCGACCTCGGCGAGTTCGGCGACGAGCGCGAGGGATTCGGTGGCTCCCCGTGTCGCGGCGGTGTCCAGGACGGCGACCGATTCGACGAGCGCGCGCGTGTCCGGTGAACACCGGGCAAGGATGCGACCCACTTTCCCCGCGTGTTGTCTCGGTGCTGGGAAACGCGCCTGCCAGCGGTGCCATTCGTCGCGAGGGATCTCGTCGAGAAGCTGCAGGATCGAGCGGGTGTTCCCGAGCGTGTGTTCCTGCAGGCGACGCGCCGTCCACGCGGACAGGTCGACGCCGATGCGATGCAGTGCGAGTTGCGCGACATCCGGGGGCGCCAGCGCGCCGACGTGGAGGGTGTCCACGCGGTGGCTGTTCGAGAGGAGGTCGGCGGTCGCCGGGGCGACATCGTCGGGAAGCACGTCGGGCACGATCCAGATCATGAGAAGGGGACGTCCGTGCGCTCGCCTCAGCGACGACGACAGCGACTGCAACGACTCGGCATCCGCGTAGTGCGCGTCGTCGACGACGATCACCGTCGCGTCGTCGATCCGGTCGAGGAGCGTGCGTGCCGCCTCCACCGGGTCGCCCGCCGTGACGGTGTCACCGAGCAGCTGTTCGAGCACGGACCACGGATGGCCGGCTTCCCAGCGGGCCCCGGTCGCGTCGTGTACGGCGAGATCGTCGTGGCGAGCGACGAAATACGAAACGAGGGAGGATTTCCCGACGCCGGACGCCCCCTCGACGAGGACCAGCGAGGGGACACCCGCGCGGGCTTCGTCGAGGAGGCGTTCGAGTTGCAACAACTCGGAGTTCCGGCCGATCAGCACAACGTTGTCCGTCACACATCCACGGTAGTCGGCACGGGGCGATCGGAACTGCGGACCGGCGAGACGGACTGGACCGGGCGGGGCACGAACCACGTGACCAGACCACCGGCGAGCGCGATACCCGCGAAGATGTAGAAGTTCACGTTGTTCGCGAAGCCCGCGCCGATGAGCAGACCTCCGATGACCGGGCCGACGATGCCGCCCAGGCGGCCGAAGCCGGCGCACCACGCCACGCCCGCAGCGCGGGCGGGGGTGTCGTAGTAGTTGGACACGAACCCGTAGATGAGCACCTGGGTGCCGATCGTGCCCGTACCGGCGATCGCGACGGCGGTGAGCAGCACCGGCAGCGGGAAACCGAGCGTGAGCAGCACGAGGGCCACGGCCGCGAGGAAGAAGGTGGTGACGATGACGGACTGCGGTCCGCGGCCGTCGGCGACCTTCGAGGCGAGCAGGCCGCCGAGGATGGCGCCGCCGTTGAGGACGAGGAGGAAGGCGAGCGAGCCGTTGGCGTTGTAACCGGCGTCGGCCATGATCTTCGGCAGCCAGGTGTTGAGGCCGTAGGTGAGCAGCAGACCGGCGAAGCTCATCATGCCGAGCAGTCCCGTACCGAGGGCGTACTTGCGGGTCGCGAGTGCCGCGAAACCGATCTTCTCGGTGGAAGCGACAGGTGCTGCGGACGGCAGTGGGAAACCGAACTTCTCGCACACACGCTGCGCCTCGTCGGAGCGTCCCCGCGACTGCAGCCAGGCGGGCGACTCGGGAAGCTTCATCAGTGCCAGCGGGAGCAGGATGAGCAGCGGCAACGCGCCGATGAGGAACAGTCCGCGCCAGCCGATCGCGTCGCGCAGCAGGATCGCGAGCAGCGAGGCCATCACACCGCCGGCGGGGACACCGCTGTAGACGATGGCGTTGAACAGGTTGCGCTTGCCGGGCGGAGCGAACTCGGCGACCACGGCTCCGGCGGTGGCGACGAGACCGCCGACGCCGATGCCGGTGAAGAAGCGGAGCGCGCCGAACATCGTGATGCTCGTGGAGAAGGCCGCCGCACCCATGCCGACGGAGAACCAGACGATGTTGATCAACATCATCTTCCGGCGGCCGACGCGGTCACCGAACGCACCGGTCAGCAGCGCGCCGACCATGACGCCGATGAGCGCGTAGGAGCCGAGGGCACCACCCTGCTGGGCGGAGATCTCCCCGAGCTGGGTCGGATCGGCCATCAGGGTCGGAAGGACGGTGCCGTACACGACGAGGTCGTAGCCGTCGAAGATGATCGCGAGGGTGGCGAGCGCGACGATCCAGATGACGCTGCGCCGATGTTGTGGACTGGCCCAGGTCTGCGTGGCGTGGGGCATGCGTTGCTCCGGTCTGTGGGTGGAGTCACAAGAGGATTCGGGGAGAAAAGTGGCCTCACCGGGGGGACTGGCGCCTCCGGTGAGGCCGAGCGAGGGGCGGTCAGCCCAGATCGCCGCCGGCGACGGGAAGAACCGTGCCGGTGATGTAGGAGGCCTCCTCGGAGGCCAGGAAACAGATCGCGGCGGCCTGCTCGTCGAGCGTGCCGTACCGCTTGAGCAGGGAGGAATCGACGGTCTGGTCCACGATCTGCTGGTACCAGGCCTTCTCCTGCTCGGACTGCGGCGACGGACCGCGCGCGATCCGCCGCTCGGGAGCGACGGTGCCGCCCGGGGCGGTCGCCACCACGCGGACCCCGTAGGGGGCGAGTTCGAGGGCGAGCGACGCGGTGATCGCGTTGACCCCACCCTTCGCCGCCGAATACGGCACGCGGTTGACGCCGCGGGTCGCGACCGACGAGACGTTCACGATCGTGCCGGCGCGTCGCTCGATCAGATGGGGAGCGGCGGCGCGACACGTCCACAGAGTGGGGAACAGCGACCGCCGGATCTCCTTCTCGATCTCCTCCGGCGCATAGTGCTCGTACGGCTTGGCCCAGATCGTGCCGCCGACGACGTTGATCAGCACGTCGATGCGGCCGGTGGTGCGGACGGCGTGGGAGATCGCCTCCTCCGCGCCCTCGAAGGTCTCGAGATCCGCCGTCACCGAATGCGCCTTGCCGCCCGCCTCGCGCAGCTGCTCGGCCACCTCGTGGACGAGATCCGCGCGGTCGACGAGCACGACCTCACCGCCCTCGGCGGCGATGCGGGTCGCCACCGTGAGACCGATGCCCTGCGCGGCGCCGGTGATCGTCAGGCACCGTCCGTCGAACCGGCCCGGGAAGATCTTCGTTGCGATCATGAGGAGACACCTGCTGGGGCACCGCTGGCGATGGCGCGACGCATCGTCTCCTTGGCGTGCTGCGAGTGGACGACGATCAGGTCGCGCGCGGCGGCCTTGTCGCCCTTCTCGAACGCCTCGACGAGCTGCAGGTGCTCGTCGACGATGTGCTCCTCGATCCACTGCGCGTCGCGCAGGACCTGCTTCATCAACCGGGTGACCTCGAGCTTGTTGTAGGCCTCGAGCAGCACCGGGTTGGTGCAACAGCGGAAGAGGAACTCGTGGAAGGCCGCATTGGTGTCGGTGAACGCCGCGGCGTCGGTGAAGTGGTCGCCTTCGACCGACGCGCCGGACGCCTCGGCGAGGATGCGGAACTCGACGAGCTGCTCCGGCGTGAGCCGGCCGATCGTGAGTTCGACGACCCCGAGTTCGAGGGCCATGCGGGCGTCGAACTGCTCGTCCGATTCGGCGACGGGCGGATGCTCCTCGCCGATCTCGTAATTGCCGGGCTCGGGGTTCTCGAGCACCACCGGACGACCGGTCTCGGCGGCAGCCTTCTCCGCCGCGGCCTTCTCGGCGTCGGTGGCAGCGGGTGCGGTTGCCCCACCCGGGGTGGCCGAGGTGTTGAACTTCTCGAAGTAGAAGTTCGTCGGCTCGATACCGTTCTCGGACAGGTGGTTACGCACCGCCTCCACCATGGGCGGCGGACCGCACAGGTAGATGTCCACATCACCGTCGTTGAGGTGCGACGGCTCGAACAGACCCGTCACGTATCCCTTGTTCGGGGCGGACGACGCTTCGTCGGCGACGCAGTAGTCGAACGTGAAGTTCGGCAGCCGCTTCGTGTACTCCTCGAGCGCGTCGAGTTCGACGAGATCGTGATCGAAGGTGACACCGTAGATCAGGTGCACCGGCTGGTCCGAGCCGTCGGCCTCGATCTTCGACAGGATCGACAGCAGCGGCGCCAGGCCGGTACCGCCGGCGAGCAGCAGCGACGGACGCTTGCGCTCGCGCAGGAAGAAGCTGCCGAATGGGCCGGTGAACTCCAGGGTATCGCCGACCTGCGCGCGGTCGCGCAGGTACTCGGACATCAGACCGTCCTCGGTGATCTTCACGAGGAACGCGAGCGAATTCTCGTGCGGGCCGGTGCTGAACGAGTACGAGCGGGTCGCCGGCTTACCGGTGCCGTCGTCGCTGCCGGGCACGCCGATGTTGACGTACTGACCGGGAAGGAACACCAGATCGTCACGGTTGTCGATCTCGACGGTGAACCCGACGACGCTCTCGGAGTAACGGCGCAGATCCGTGATGGTCGCGCTGTACGAGGCGGCCGCGGTCTTCGCGACATCGGAGGTGCTCGCGATCTGCACCACCAGATCGGATTCCGGCATCATCTGGCACGGCAGGCAGTAACCCTGCTCGGCCTCTTCGTCGGTGAGGGCGTCCTCGATGTAGTCGCCGCCGTCGTAGCTGCCCGATTCGCAGAAGGCCTTGCAGGTTCCGCACGCGCCGTCGCGGCAGTCGAGCGGAATGTTGATGCGTGCCTTGTACGAGGCGTCGGCGACGGTCTCGTTCGGGTTGACCTTGATGAAGCGGGTGACCCCGTCCTCGAAGCTCAATGCCACCTGGTAAGCCATGGCACGTGCCTCCTTTCGTGATCGGGGTGGAACTAGACGACGTAGACGTCGACGATGTGGTGGATGTAGTCGTTCTTCAGGACGATCTTCTTCTTCTTGATCACCGGCTGTGCGCCCGAGACATCGAGGGTGAGGAAGGTGGTCCCGAAGTAGGTGTCGGTGGTGTTGTAGCGGAAGTACAACGAGAACCAGTTGTGCCGCAGGTCGATTTCGGTGCCGCGACGCTCGAGGATCTCGACGTTGGTGATGTTGTGTCCCGTGCGGGGTTCGGGCAGCGAGGTCGCCGACGAACGGTCGGTGCGGATGCGGAACACCCGGTCCTCGAGGCCGCCGCGATTCGGGTAGTAGATCAGCGAGATCTCGGTCTGCGGGTTCTCGGTGAGAGCACCGTCGTCGTCCCAGGCCGGCATCCAGTACTCGGCATCGGGGTGGTAGCACTCGAGCCACTGCTCGAACTCGCGGTCGTCGAGCAGTCGGGCCTCACGGTAGAGGAACTGTTCGATGTCGGTCTGCGTGAATTCGTGTACGGCAGTCATGATTCCGGTTCCTCTCAGAGCGCGGACGGGTCGGCGGCGGAACTCTCGGCGGCGATGGCCTCGCGCATCGCTTCGAGCCAGTAGCCGTGCTGGATCGGGTACAGGCCTTCGTCCTCGGTCTTCACACCGCTCGACAGCACCTTCGTCATGCCGAGATCCTGAGCGACCTCGTCGGGTCCGTTGAGGATGTGGGTTGCACCGCGGCTCATGTCGTTCCAGGGCGCAGCCGATGCGAGGTAGGTCTTCTGGCAGGAGCGGAACTCCTCGAGATCATCCGGGGTGGCCATGCCGGTCGCGTTGAAGAAGTCCTCGTACTGACGGATCCGGTTGGCGCGGGACTCGGCGCTCTCACCCTTCGGTGCGATGCAGTAGATCGTCACCTCGGTCTTGTCCACGGAGATCGGGCGGAAGTGCCGAATCTGCGAGGAGAACTGGTCCATGATGTACACGTTCGGGTACAGGCACAGGTTGCGCGACGCGCCGACCATGAACTCGGCCTTCTTCTCGCCGAACTCCTTCGCGAGTTCGTCCTTGCGCGGGTACAGCGGACGGTCCTCGGGGTTGCCCCACCACATCCACAGCAACAGGTGGCCGTGGTCGAACGAGTAGTAGCCGCCGCCCTGCTTGCCCCAGGTGCCGGCGTCCATCGCCTTGGTCTCGTTGCTGGACTCACCGGCAGTGCGGCGCGCGGTGGTCGCGGCATAGTTCCAGTGGGTGGCCGAGACGTGGTAACCGTCGGCGCCGTTCTCGGCCTGCAGCTTCCAGTTGCCGTCGTAGGTATAGGTGGACGAACCGCGCAGCACCTCGAGGCCCTCGGGGGACTGGTCGACGAGCATGTCGATCATCTTCGTGGTGTCACCGAGGTGGTCCTCGAGCGACTTGACGTCGGGATTCAGGCTGCCGAACAGGAAACCGCGGTAGCTCTCGAAACGAGCGACCTTCCGCAGGTCGTGGCTGCCGTCGGTGTTGAACTGCTCGGGATAGCCGGCGTCGCGGGGATCCTTGACCTTCAGCAGCTTTCCGTTGTTGCGGAACGTCCAGCCGTGGAAGGGGCACGTGAAGGTGGTGCGGTTGTCGGTCTTGCGACGGCACAGCATCGCACCGCGGTGGCTGCACGCGTTGATCAGGCAGTGCAGCTCGCCTTCCTTGTCGCGGCTGATGACGACGGGCTGGCGGCCGATATACGTGGTGAAGTAATCACCGACGTTCGGGACCTGGCTCTCGTGGGCGAGGTACACCCAGTTGCCCTCGAAGATGTGCTTCATCTCGAGTTCGAAGATCTCCTCGTCGGTGAAGACGTCACGGCGGATCTGGTACCGCCCGGTGCTCGGGTCTTCGACGAGTGCGCCGTCGAGGCGAGTGCGCACGTGCTCCACGATGTCGGTCATGGGATCCTCCAGGTATCGGCTTCGTTCCCGGGACGGACAGGGCGTGTCCGACGCGGCCGAGCCTGTACTGAAGATTCGTGGTGACCGGGGTCTTTCTCCGGTCCGGCTCGACGCGATGTGTCCGGCGATATCTCCACGATGACAGCCTGTGGCTACGGTCACACCAGGCAAATACCTAGGGATACCTAGGACCCCTGGGTGGGGGGTCGGAAGGCCCTCGAGCGACCGGAGGCGGAAAGACCCCTCGACACGGCCGTACCGCTCGTGCGCATCGCGGTGCCGGAGCAGCGCGTGCGTACGAGCGGTACGGGGATGAGGGTATTCAGCCGGCCGGGGTGAACCGTTCGCGCCGGATGCGTCGCGGCGACATGCGGCGACGCTTGAACGCCTTCACCGATGCCTCGACGAACGCGTCCGATCCGCAGATGTAACCGGTGAACTCCTTCGCGGACGCGACGTCCTCGAGGAAAGCGTCGGTGACGTATCCGTCGCGGTCTCCGCCGCTCTCCCTGCTCACACAGGTGATGTAGCGGAAGCCGGGATGGCGGGTCTCCAGTTCGCGGAGGAAGTCGACGTCGTACAGGTCCGCGCAGGTACGGACCCCGTGGTAGAGCAGGATCTGCCGGTCGGGGACGAGGGAGAGCGCCTGCCGGACGATGGCCTCGAGCGGGGCGAGGCCCGTCCCACCGCCGAGCAGGACGATCGGGCCGGTGCCCTCCAGGTCGAAGGTGAAGTCGCCGTACGGGCCGGTGACGGTCACGCGTTCACCCACGTCGATGCGCTCGAAGACCCATTCGCTCGCGACTCCACCGGGTTGCCGGCGGATGTGCAGTTCGAGCTCTTTGGCCTCGGAGGGCGGATTCGCGAGTGAGTACTGCCGTCGGATCTCGGTCCCGGGAACTGTCACCTCCACGTACTGCCCGGCCGAGAACTCGAGCGGTTCGTCGGCGGTGAGCAACACCTTGCGTGTGTCGGCGGCGATGTCGCGTACCTCGGCGACGGTGACGACGACGTCGCGCAGCACGTGCGTGCCGGCGGGTTCCTCCGTTGCGGAGGTCTCGAAGGCGACGTCGCCGCGCGGGGTGGCCTGGCACGCGAGGACGAATCCGGCCGCGAGTTCGTCGGCGGTGAGCGTCTCCTCCGGCGAGTTCCGATGATCGAGTTCGCCGTCGAGGACCTTGATCTTGCAGGTGCCGCAGGTTCCCTGGTTGCAGGAGTTGGGCATCCAGTTGCCGTTGCGCAGGAACGCTTCCAGCACCGTCCGACCAGGTTCGCAGGGAACGACGCCGGTGCCCGCGGTGAGTGTGTACGGCATGGTCAGATCTCCCACCGGGCGTGCAGGGTCTTCGGGCCGCGGAAGCCCCAACCCCAGAATTCGACGTCCTCGGAAGTGTCCCGCTCGAGATTGGGGATGGTCTCGAGCAGTTCTTCGAGACCGATGCGGCTCACGTTGTTCGCGAAGTAGATTCCCGCGCAGGCATGCTTGCCGGCACCGAAGGCGAGGTGGGGGAGCGGCGGGCGGGTCAGGTCGTAGCGGCTGGGGGCGTCGAACACGTCGATGTCGTGGTTCGCCGACCCGTAGGACAGCATGACCACCGACCCTTCGCTGATCTCGATTCCTGATACGACGGTGTCGCGCTTGGCGATACGTGCGGTGCCGGACCAGATCGGGGCGGTCCAGCGCATCCCTTCGGCGATCGCGCGGGGGATGAGTCCCGGTTCGTCCACCACGGCTTCGAACTGTTCGGGGCGGGGGAACAGGCCTGCCAGGGTGGAACTCATGGCGTGTCCCGGTTCCTGCATGGCGCCGAGGAGGAAGACGTACAGCGTCGGGTAGATGTACTCGCGGTCCCGCGTCTGCCCTTCGGGCATCCCGTCGTGCAGCCAGTGCGAGATGGCGCTGTCGTCGGGATGCTCGATCCAGTGGTCGATCAGCGGGTCGACGACGGAACGGATCTCCTCCTTGGCGCGGTCGCCCTCGTCGAAACGTTCCTGGTTCAGAAAGTTTCCGTCCTCGTCCATCGCTGCGTTGGTGAACGAATCCGACAGTTTGTGGAACCATTCGCGCAGTTTGTCCGAACTGACGTCCTTCAGTCCAAGGAGATCACCGAGCGACCGCACACTCACCGGCTCGCAGAACTGGGCGACGAGATCGGCCCTGCCGTCGGACTCGAACGCCTCGACGTAGCGTCGTGCGATCGGGCGGACGAGATCCTCGATCCAGCGGTCCACCTCGGCGGGCTGGAGGGCGGGTTCGACCATCGACCGCAGGTCGCGGTGGATGTCGCCGTTGACGCCGATGATCGCGGGATGACCGAAGGTGCGGCCACCGGCGGGGGGGATGATGCCGTCGAAGTCGTCGCCGGCCGCGACCGCACGGCACGCTTCGGTCGTGGACGCTACGTAGGCGCCGAGGACGGGCACGAAGGCGACCGGAGCTTCGGCACGCAAGCGCTCGTAGACCGGGTACGGATTGCGCTCGAGTTCTTCCATGGTGATCTCGTCGAGCCACGAAAGGGTGCTGGTCATCGGTGTACCTCCGGGTCGGGAGCCGTCCGGCGACGGCCGGGCCGTTGTTGACGTGGCCAGGACCATACGAGTCGGCCGACGGGCCGGTCGATGCACATTGCGCGGTCCCTGGACGAATCACGCGACTATGTGATCCAGGTCTCGGAAGCGGTTAGTCTCGAAGGCGTGAGTGTGCCCGAGATCGAGGACTGGGACGACGCCTCGCGCGTCGTGGCGGACGTGTACTTCCCGCACCGATTGACGGACCTCGGAAAGGTGGATCGTCCTGAGCTCGAATTGGTCTCGGCCGATCTCGGAGGTGTCACGATCGGTCGGATGGGCTGGGGAGCGGACGTCGCGATCGAATGCGAGTATCCGGGCGCCTACGAGGTGAACATACCGCTGAGCGGGCGGCTCGAATCGCGGGGGCGCTCGGGCACCGTCGTCTCCGAACCCGGCTCGGCGACAGTCTTCCGCGCGGACACCCCGTCGCTCATCACACGGTGGGACGCCGAATGTTCGGTCCTCGGAATCAAGTTCGATCGAGAACATCTCGAACGCGAAGCGGACCGCATTCTCGGTGGTCCGTTGCGGTCGCGCCTCGAACTTCCCGACCGCCTCGATCTGCGGGGGTCGGCGCAGGAATGGCACCGTCTCGTGGCAGCGCTGAGCGAGCAGCTCGCCGGGCCGACCCGGGTGCTCACGAATCCTCTCGTGTCGGCCCAGCTCGGCGGTGCGGTCACCACGGCCTTCGTCCTGGCGGTCGCGCCGGCCGACGAAATGTCACCGGCACCCCGCCCGGGCATGGTCCGGCGGGTGTTGAATGCTCTGCAGGAGGATCCGGGTCGTATCTGGACGGCAGCCGACATGGCGGAGATCGCCGGAACCAGTGTGCGCAGGTTGCAGGAGGCGTTCTCCGAGTACGTGGGCAGCAGTCCGTCCGCGTGTCTGCGCGACATCCGGCTCGATCGCGCCCACGCGGATCTTACTGCCGGGGGAATCACCGTGGCAGATGTGGCTTTCCGGTGGGGTTTCGGCCATCCGGGGCGTTTCGCCGCCGCCTTCAGGAAGCGGTACGGCGTCACCCCTACGGAAGTCCTGCGGGGCTGAACGCATGCGGATTCGGACGCACGTATGCGGGTGACGACCTCGTGGTCGTCACCCGCTCGTGCGTCCTCCCGGACGGCTCAGCCGAACCAGAGGATGGGTGTGGGCCGATCGAACGAAAGCTCAGGGTAGTCGTCGTCCGCGACCGGCGTCCGCAGCCGCCGCTCGACGTAGTCCAGACCGTTGCTGCGCATGTATTCGATGCAGGACACCGTGTACCCGACGGAATCCGTGCGCGTACTGACGATGGGGCGGAACAGATTCGGGAAGCCGTGCACCGTCAGGGCATCGCGTTCGAGCGCGGCGCCGTCTCGGCCCTGCAGTGTGAGGCCGCCGTGCCCGTCTACGACGAACTTCGCTCGGCCGACGACGGTGCCGCCGATGAGGATCTCCCACCGATGGTCGATGTCGTCGTAGCGGACGGCGCTCGCGGTGCCGATCTCGTGGCCCGCCAGCCGTAGTTCGTCGCGCAACCGGGCCGAGACCCGATGGGAGGCGAAGGAGCGTCCGAGGACTACCGCGTCGAATTCCGGTGCAGGGGGATGGGACACGGAGGTCGAAGCGGTCGTGGTCATCTCGGACGCTCCTTCGCGGTGGGTGGAGGTTGGGGGCCGCGCGCGGACGGGCAGGAGAACGGAGATCATCCGCCCGCGCGCGGGAGTCGGTTACTTGTAGAACGCGCTGACGTCGGAGTTGCCGATCAGGTCGGGCACGGTCCAGCCGTCGAGGTCGTACTCACTCATGAACTGCTCCGCGAAGCCCTTCATGGAGGCGACGTCACCGCGGCTCTCGGCGGCGAACAGCAGCTCGGCCTTGACGTTCTCGTGGTTGCCGGCATAGTTCCGTTCGTACAGTTCGTGGCGGCCACCGAACTCGGAGCCGATCGAATCCCACAGTGCCTTCATGACCTTCACGCGGTCGACCGCCTGGATGCCGTCGGAGCCGCGGACATACTTGTCGAGGTAAGGACGCACGTCCGGGTTCTTGAAGTCGGCGGCGGACGAGGGCAGGTAGATCAGGCCCGAGGCGACGTCCTGCTCGATGATCTCCTTGATGCGCGGGTAGCCCTGCATCGCGAACATGCGGTAGGTGAGGCCGTATTCGAGCTTGGGGATTACAGTGCCGTCGATCCACGGCTCCGGGTTGTTCACCATGGAGTCGGTGAGCGACCAGAACAGGTTGCGCCAGCCGATGACCTCACCGACACGGGTCTGCACGCCGCGGAATCCGCCGGCGCCGGTGGCGTCGAGAGCCTTCATGAGGAGACCGGCGATGAAGTCGAGCTTGACCGCGAGTCGCGTGCAGCCCTGCAGCGTGAAGCGCTGGAGGAAGCCGGAGCCGCCGAGGAAGTTGTTGATCTTCTCGACGTCCCCGTACATGAAGACGTTCTCCCAGGGCACGAGCACCTTGTCGAAGATGAAGATCGCGTCGTTCTCGTCCATCCGCGAGGAGATCGGGTAGTCGAACGGGGAGCCGACGATGTTCGCGTTCTGAGAGTAGGAGGCGCGCGAGATGAGCTTGATGCCGGGTGCGTCCATCGGCACCGTGCAGATCAGCGCGAATTCCTTCTTCTTGATCGGCAGACCGTAGTGAGCGATGAAGTTGTAGTTCGTGATGGCCGAGCCGGTCGCGACGACCTTGGCGCCGGAGACGATGAGGCCGGCGTCGGTCTCCTTCTCGACCTTCATGAACACGTCGCCGACCTGGTCCGGCGGTAGCTGACGGTCGACCGGCGGATTGATGATCGCGTGGTTCCAGTACAGGACCTTCTCCTGCGACTCGCGGTACCAGCGCTTCGCGTTGTCCTGGAAGGGCGAGTAGAACTCGTCGTTCGCGCCGAGCGTGCCGAGGAAGGACGCCTTGTAGTCGGGGCTGCGGCCCATCCAGCCGTAGGTCAGCCGTGCCCAGGTGGCGATGGCGTCGCGGTCGGCCCGCAGGTCGTCGGCGGACTTCGGGGTGCGGAAGAACGGCATGGTCACGCCGCCGTTGCCGGTGTCGGTGGGGGCGGTGAGGGTGTTGACGTGCTCACCGGTGTGGAGGGCGTCGTAGAGGCGCGCCGTCATCCGGATCGAGTTGCGGAAGGCCGGATGGTTGGTGAAATCCTTGACTCGCTCACCGTGCAGGTAGATCTCGCGACCGTCGTCGATGGAGGCGATGTACTCGTCGCCGGTCATGGGGCGGGAGGCGAAGTTCTTCTGCTGGTTGGCCGGGGAGTCCGCGGCGACGTTCACCTTGGAACGATCGAGGGTCTCCGAGGGCCGGGGTTCGGTGGTGGTCATGAAATTTCTCCTTGTCCGGGGGAGTGGAAGATGTTCAGGCGTGGGCTGCGGCGAGGTGGAACGGCACGAAGCGGGTCTGCGAGTCGAACCATCCGCTGTGCGGATCGTCGAGCGAGCCGTTCCACGCGGTGGACGTGCTCGGGGCGCCGAGATCATGGAAAGTGCTGCGGTAGAACAGGAGCGGGTCGACCGTCTCGTCGAAGGTGGCGTCGACGATCTCGCCGATGTAGATGATGTGGTCGCCGCCGTCGTATTCGCGCCAGGGCGTGCACGACAGTGTCGCGGCGGTGCCGGCGAGGATCGGGGCGGTGGGGCCCTGCTCCCAGACCGGCTCCGGCGACTGGGGGCGTCCTGCGAAGTGCAGTGCAGTGTCGAGCTGGTTTGCGGCGAGGATGTTGACCGCGAACGGCGCGTCGGACAGGAACCGGCAGGCCTTGGAGGTGCGGGTCAGGGTGACCTGGCACAGGCGGGGCTCGAGCGAGACGGCGGGGAAGGCGGTGACGGTCGCGCCGTGGGGCTCTCCGTCGCTGTTCGCGCAGGTGATGACGGTGACGCCGCTGGCGAACTGTCCGAAGATATTGCGGAGTGTGCGCTGATCCATGTCTGCGTCCTCCTGTCCGGTGCGGGTTGTGGTGGACTTCGATTCGATGTGACACAGACCATATGGACGTCGTGGAACTTGTGCGATCCAGTGAGCGCGGTCACTATCCACCTAGCGCGGTGAGTGGGCCGAAGGGCCCTGTTTGCCTGGGGCCGTGTTCCGCATCACACTGGATCGCACGCGCTCGAACCACACGGATGCGCAGGTCGGAGCGCCGACGACGAGCTGGAAACGAAGGTGAGGGGCCGATGGCAATGGAGCCGACTCCGGGGCTGGTCGATTGGGAAGAGGTGGAAGAGGCTGTCTCGAATGCCTATTTCGAGCACGAACTGACGCCGCTCGACGACGTCGCGCCCTCGCTCCGGCTCCGCACACTGCCGCTCGGGCCGATCCGTCTCACGCGCCTCGGCTGGGGAGCGGCGGTGTCGATCCGCAGCGAACATCCCGGGGCGTACGCGGTGAACATTCCGATCGCCGGTCGGATCGCCGCCGGCAACGGGTTGGTGTCGGAGGTCGGGCACGCCGCCGTCTTCCGTCCCGACACCGCAGCTCCGGAACAGAAGTGGACGAACGACTGCGAGATCGTCGGGATCAAGCTCGAACGCGACTATCTACAGCGCGAGATGTCGCGCATCCTCGCCCGTCCCGACCTGCAGCTCCCGAATCGGGTGGATCTGACGACGCAGGCGGGCCAGAGCTGGATGACGCTGTTGCGCTCGGTCGTGGAACAGCTCAAAACGGACGAATCGCTCTGGCGGAATCCGCTTGTCTCGGAGCAGTTGTCGGGTGCTCTGACGACCTCGTTCATCCTCGCGGTCATGCCGGAGGACGCGGATCCGACCGGCGGGGCGCGCCCGCGCATCATCAAGCGTGTCCTCGACCGGTTGCACGAGGATCCCGCCTCGGCGTGGACCACCGCCGAGATGGCCGAGGTGGCCGGGGTCAGTGTGCGGCGCCTGCAGGAGGGGTTCCGCGAATATCTCGGGGTGTGCCCGCGCGACTATCTGCTCGACCTGCGCCTCGAGCGCATCCACGAGGAACTCGCGGTGGGCGATGCGGCGGAACTGTCGGTCACCGATGTGGCTCTGAAGTGGGGTATCACCCATACCGGCCGGTTCGCGGCGGCCTACAAGCGTAAGTACGGGGTGGCACCGTCGGTCACGCTGCGTGGGTGATCGAGGGCCGTCAGTTGTGGTGGTAGCCGAGCTCGCTGCTGAGCCTTTCGGCGCAGTTCACGACCCTTTTCGTAGCGAGATCGCGGAACGAGTCGAGGGTGTGCCGACCGGTCGACGTCGAGCACGCGAGCACTCCCACGGCATAGCCGGAGGGGTCGAAGACGGGAGCGGCGATCGTGATGAGCCCTTCCTCGAGTTCGGCGGAGGTGATCGCGTAGCCGCGGTTGCGCACGTGGGCCAGTTCGGCACGCAGGTCGTCGGGGTTGTCGATCGTCGCGCTCGTGAATCGTACGAACTCGGTTTCCTCGAGCACGCGATCGACGATTTCGCGTGGTGACCAGGCCAGCAGCGCCCGACCCATCGACGTCGCGTAGGCGGGGACGCGGGTGCCGACGGAGACGTTGATGCTCATGATCCGGCGGACCGGGACGCGTGCGGCGTAGACGACCTCGGCGCCGTCGAGTACGCCGAGGGATGCGGATTCGTTGGCGTGCTCGGCGATCTCGACGAGTTTCGGCAATGCCGAGTCCACGAGAGTGTGGGATTCGGTGTAGTGCCGGCCGATACTGAGCACGCGTGGAGTGAGCGACCATCTCGTGCCGTGTGAGGTGACGTAGCCGAGTTTCTGCAGGGTCAGCAGGATCCGGCGGACCGCGGGTCGCGACAGGCCGGTCTTGGCGGCCAGCTCGGCCAGGCTGGGGTTCGGGTCCTTGTCGTCGAAGGCGTGCAATACCGCGAAACCACGTTCGATGCTCTGGATGAAGTCTCGATCGTTGCTAGGGCCATTACCTAGGTCGATGCTCGGCATCCTGCCTCCTACCTGCGTACTTGTTGATACTGCCCGATCCGGTGTTGACAAGCTGTGTGACACCACGCACAGTATGTGATGTACGCACTGCGATACACAAGTACGCACAGCGTACTGACCGGTGATCACCGCAGCCCCTGTGTCGCACCGGCCCCACACTTCCGATAGTTCAGTCCCCACGAGGAGAGCCATGACCACCATGGAGAACCCCACCGCCCACGGGTCCGGCAACGCTGCGACCGACAAGTTCAAGTCCGAGCGGGTCACGTCCGACACCTCGGTCGAGCGTGCGTCGGCGATCTACCAGGACGTGATCGGGGCTTTCGCCGACATCATCCAGAAGCACCAGGTGACCTACGACGAGTACCGGGTGCTCAAGCAGTGGCTCATCGACGTGGGTGAATACGGCGAGTGGCCGCTGTGGCTGGACGTCTTCCTCGAGCACGAGATCGAGAAGGTGCACTACAACCGCAAGGGCTTCACCGGCACCAAGGGCTCCATCGAAGGCCCCTACTACGTCCCGGACAGCCCGAAGCTCCCGGCCAAGTGCACGATGCCGATGCGCGAGAAGGACAAGGTCGCGCCGCCGCTGGTCTTCAAGGGCCAGGTCACCGACCTCGAGGGCAACGGCCTGCATGGCGCCACCGTCGAGCTGTGGCACGCCGACGAAGAGGGCTTCTACTCGCAGTTCGCCCCCGGTATCCCCGAGTGGAACCTGCGCGGCACCGTCGAGGTCGACGAGAACGGCAACTTCGAGATCACCACGCTCAAGCCGGCTCCCTACAAGATCCCGGCCGACGGACCGACCGGCTGGTTCATCAGCTCCTACGGCGGACACCCCTGGCGTCCGGCCCACCTGCACCTCATGGTGAAGGCTCCCGGCAAGCGCGCCATCACCACCCAGCTGTACTTCAAGGGCGGCGAGTGGGTCGAGGACGACGTCGCCACGGCCGTCAAGCCCGAGCTCATCCTGGATCCGCAGCCCAACGCCGACGGCATCGACGAAGTGACCTACAACTTCGTACTCGACCCCGAAGCGTGATCCGCACCGCGGAAACCGCCCGATCCGGCCCCCGCGCGCGAGTCGGTTCTGCGTAACGAATGCCGGTGCCCCACTGGGGTACCGGCATTCGTGCTGAATGCAGGGTCGACGTATTCCCCGTCACACCCCGATCCGATTGTGAGCAATTCCGATGTCCGACCCCGATCTGAAGATCGCCTCCGTCACCACGACGATCATCGATGTACCGCTGATCCGACCCCACAAGTTCGCCACCACCACCGCCGAAGCGCAGCCGATCCTGCTCGTCGCGGTGACCACCGAGGGCGGCGTCACCGGTTACGGTGAAGGCGTCGTGCCGGGCGGGCCGTGGTGGGGCGGCGAATCGGTCGAGACGATGCAGCAGATCGTCGATCGCTACATCGGGCCCTACATCATCGGACGCGGAGTCGACGAGATCAGTGGCGTCATGGTCGATATCGAGCGCATCGTCGCCAACGCGCGATTCGCGAAGGCCGCCGTCGACGTCGCGATGCACGACGCGTGGGGACGCGCGCTGGGTGTGCCGGTCGCGTCGCTGCTCGGCGGTGCCTTCCGGACCGGCGTCGACGTGCGGTGGGCGCTCGGCGCCGCGCCGCTCGAAGAGATCGTCGAGGAGGTCACCCACAAGCGTGAGCAGCGTCTGAACTACTCTTTCAAGCTCAAGATGGGTGCGCTCGACCCGGCAGTCGACACCGATCGTGTCGTCAAGATCGTCGAGGCGTTCGGCGGCGAGGTCGGATTCAGCATCGACGTCAACGCCCGCTGGGACCGTTTCACCGCGCTGCGCCACGTCCCGCAGCTCGTCGACGGTGGAGTCGAGCTCATCGAACAGCCCACTCCCGCAGATCAACTCGACGTGCTCGCCGAGATCAACCGACGCGTCTCGGCGCCGGTGATGGCCGACGAGTCCGTGCAGACCCCGCACGACGCGTACGAGGTGGCCAAGCTCGGCGCCGCCGACGTCGTCGCGCTCAAGACCACCAAGTGCGGCGGACTGCAGCGCAGCAAGCAGGTCGTCGCCGTCGCGAAGGCGGCCGGCCTGCGGTGCCACGGTGCGACCTCCATCGAAGGCCCTATCGGGACCGCCGCGTCCGTCCACTTCGCCTGCGCCGAACCGGGGATCGACTACGGCACCGAACTGTTCGGTCCGCAGTTGTTCGCCGTCGAACTGCTGCAGGAGCCGCTCGACTACTCCGAGGGCCAGGTGCACCTGCCCGAGGGGCCGGGACTCGGCGTCGAACTCGACATGGACGTCGTGAAGAAGTACGCGCGTTCCTGATTCGCGCTCTCGTCAGAACAGAAGAAGGAGAAACATCATGGCACTGTTCCACGTTCGGATGGACGTCGACATCCCCCGCGATCTGGACCCCGACGTGCGCGCCGAGACCGTCGCGAAGGAGAAGGCCTACAGCCAGGATCTCCAGCGCCAGGGCAAGTGGCGGGAGATCTGGCGGATCGTCGGCCAGTACAGCAACATCTCGATCTTCGACGTCGAGTCGGCCGACGAATTGCACGAGATCCTGTGGACCCTGCCGTTGTTCCCCTACATGAACATCGAGGTCATGCCGCTGACGAAGCACGGCTCCGACATCAAGTGACCCTCGGCGCAGGCGAGTGGCTCATACTCGGGTTATGAGCCTGCCACTGCGCGACGTCTACGCCGAGCCGACCCTCGCCGACCTGATGCCTTCGGTGCTCTCGTCCGCGGGGGTCGCCGGTGAGACCAACCGACTCGATCTCACTCCCGTCGATCACACCGTCGTCCTACTCGTCGACGGGATGGGATGGGAGCTGCTGCAGCGCAACGCGAAAGCCGCTCCGTACCTGACGCAGGCGCCGGGGAGCCCGATGCGTGCCGGCTTCCCGACGACCACCGCCGTCAGCCTCGCTTCCCTCGGGACGGGGCTGCCGTCCGGCCTCCACGGCATCACCGGTTACCAGTCGTACGTCGACGAGATCGAGGCCCCGGTCAACTGGCTCCGCTGGACCCTCGCCGGAACCGCGATCGACCAGCGCGACGATCTTGTACCCGAGACCGTGCAGCCCCACCCGACGGTGTTCGAACGCGGCCGCGAGGCGGGCCTGACCGTCACCACCGTCGTGCCGAATGCCTTCGAGGGCAGCGGCCTCACCCGGGCCGTGCTGCGCGGCGGCAACTTCGTCGGGGTCTCCGCCTACGGCGATCTGCTCGCCCAGGTCGTCGCCGCGGTGAGCGCCGGCGACCGCAGCCTCGTCTACTGCTACATCGGCGAGGTCGACACCCTCGGACACGTCTACGGACCGGAGTCCGCGGCGTGGCTCGCGCAACTCACGGTGGTCGATCGTTTCGTCGAGCAACTCGCCGACGCGCTGCCGACCGGCCCCCGCCTGCTCGTCACCGCCGATCACGGCATGGTCGACGCCTCGCGGGGTCGCCGCATCGACTTCGACCACACCCCGGGTCTCGGTGAGGACGTCACCGTCATCGCCGGGGAACCGCGGTGCCGCCACATCTACACCTACCACGTCGACCGGGTCCTCGAACGCTGGCGCAACGAACTCGGCGACCACGCGTGGGTCGGCACCCGCGACGACGCGTTCGCGGCGTGCCTGTTCGGATCCGATCCCGATCCGGCGCTGGCCAAACGGATCGGCGACATCGTGGCCGTCGGACGCGGCGAATCGACGGTGATCCGCAGCGACGGCGAGCAGGTCATGTCGAACCTTCCCGGGCAGCACGGGGCGTTGACCGACGAGGAACTGCTCGTGCCGCTGCTGCGGATCGGGTGACGCGTTCGAGGTCCGGGCCGCCGGGTGTCGGAACTCTCGATGCCTGAGACGTATCGGTCACATAGTGTGTGCACATGCGTACCGATGCGGTGACCTGGCACGACCGCAGCAGTAGGGTCGCGCTGATCCTCCTGTGGGTGGTCCGGATCCTCTTCAAGCCGATTCTGAGTCTCTGGCCGAGCAACGACTTCGGCATCGCCGTGCTCGGCCGGCTGTCGTGGGTGGTCGACAGGATCACGCCCACGCCGCGCGCCGTGCACGTCACGCAGACCGAACTCGGCGGAGTGCCCGGTGAGCGGATCATCTCCCCGAAGCCGGTCGACGATCCGCTCGACGACGCCACCATCCTCTACTTCCACGGCGGCGGCTTCATCTTCTGCGGCCCGTCCACCCACCGTCAGCTGTGCGTGCAGCTCGCGCTCGATTCCGGTGCCCCGGTGTACTCGATGGACTACCGGCAGGTGCCCGCGGTGCCGATCGCAGGTTCGGTGCAGGACGCGATGAACGCGTACACCGCTCTGCTCGAGGTGGCCGACGATCCCACGCGCATCGTCGTCGGCGGCGACTCGGCCGGCGGTTATCTCGCGGCGAAGGTCGCCGAACTCGCCGCGCGTCGCGGCATCCAGCGACCGGCCGCGGTGATCGGGTACTCGCCGCTGCTCAACCTCGACCTAGACAAGCACGACCCGAAGTACATGGCGAGGGACGCCTACCTGCCCATCAAGGCACTCGGGAAGATCAGTCCGCGCTGGTTCGCCGGGGAAGAGGCGATCGAGGGCGAGACGAACCCTGTCGACGCCGATCCGGCGCTGTTCCCTCCCATGTTCATGTGCGCCGCCGAATACGAGCTGACCAGGCCGGACGTGGAGATCATGACCGAACGACTCGCGTCGGCGGGACGCACCGTGGAGACACATCTGTGGCGCGGGCAGATCCACGCGTGGCCGGTCCTGGCCCGCGCGATCCCCGAAGCCATGGAACTGATCGGGCTCAGCACCCGGTTCGCGCGACGCGCGATCGTCGCAGTGGACGACGCCGCCTGAACGCTCACAGGTTGGTGTCGGGCGGCTCCGGGCTCTCGGGCAGTCCGGCGCCGTGGCCGTCCCCGTCGCGCGGCGGACAGTTCCCGCCGACGGCGTAGGACGTCATCGACAGCGATCCGTATTCGACACCGTCGACGAGGGTCTCCGGTTGCTCCCCGGACTCGGCGGCCAGACCCGCGACGTACAGCAACGGCAGGAAATGATCGGGGGTCGGCACCGCGTGGCGGTAATCGGGGTGCTCACCCAGCGCCGCGGCGTCACCGGGACGGTCGCGCAGAACGGCGAAGGCATCCTCGTCGAATCGGTGCGCCCAGTCGAACCCCGCGCCCGGGCGTCGCGGATCCATCGTGCCGAGGTTGTGGACGACGTTGCCGCTCGCGACGATCAACACCCCGCGATCGCGGAGTCCGGCGAGACGGGCTCCGAGTTCGACGTGATAGTCGAGCGGCTTGTAGGCGTTGAGGCTGAGCTGCACTACCGGGACATCCGCCTCCGGGAAGGCGTGGGTGAGCACCGACCAGGTGCCGTGGTCGATACCCCACGAGTCGACGTCGGCACCCACCCACGTCGGGTGGACGAGGTCGGCGATCTCCTCCGCCAGTTCCGGAGCACCGGGCGCCGGATACTCGACGTCGAACAACTCCTGCGGGAACCCGAAGAAGTCGTGGATCGTGCGCGGCGACCGCATCGCGGTCACCGCGGTGGCGTTGATGAACCAGTGGGCGGAGATCGCCAGGATCGCGCGGGGCGTCGGCACGGATCGCCCGAACGCCGCCCAGGCCTGCGTGTACCGATTCGATTCGAGCGCGTTGAGCGGACTGCCGTGGCCGACGAACGCGACCGGCATGCGTGACGACACGCCCTCTCCTTCCGGTTGTCGAGCCTCAGTTGTCGAGTCGTGTCTTCAACCAGGCCGTCAGGTCGTCGAGCACGCGGTCCTTCTCCGGCTCGTTGAACACCTCGTGGTACAGCCCGTCGTACAACTTCAGCGTCAAGTCCTTCGAACCCGCACGGTCTGCGATGAGCTGCGACCCGGCGGGATCGGCGAGCGCGTCGGCGGTTCCGTGCATGACGAGCAACGGCAGCCTCAGGTTCGGGAGGCGCCGCTCGAGGCTCTGCTCGTTGAGCACCAGCACCCGCGCGAGTCCGGCGGGCACGAGACCGTGGTGCACGAGCGGATCGGCGTCGTACGCCGCGACCACCGCGGGATCGCGCGAGACCGCTTTGCTGTCGAACTGCTGCACCGGCACACCCGGCAGGAAACGCCCGATCAGCTTGCCGATCTCCACGACCGGCTTCGGTGTGCCCGACGTGACGATCCCCGCCGGCCCCGACAACACGAGCGCGTCGAGCCGGTCCTGATGGTCGAGCGCGTAGGCCAGAGCGATCGCACCGCCCATCGAGTGACCGAGCATGAAGACCGGCAGGCCGGGATGCGCATGGGTCGCCAGATCGATCAGGCTGTCCAGGTCGTCGGTGAACTCGCGCATCTCCCGGGCGCCCACACGCTTGCCGCCCGACCGTCCGTGACCGCGATGGTCGGGGGCGTACACGACGAGGCCGAGATCGGTGAGCCGCGCGACGACGTGGTCGTAGCGACGTGCGTGCTCACCCAGCCCGTGGCTGAGGATCAGCACGCCGGTAGGGGCCTCCGGCGACCACACGTCGTACACGATCGGGATCGCGCCGACGCCGGTGAACGACGATTCGGTGTGCTCCATGAGCGCCTCCTGCGGCCTCGTCGACAGATGTTCCTCGCATCTTCGCACGAGTACCGGCTCGGAGGCTTGTGTCCGGCCGGAGACAGAGGCACGCTCGAAAGAAGGGGGTGCGACCAAGGAGACCTGTGATGGAAACCGAGATCACCGAGATCGCTCCGGATGTCTACCGCGTGTCCACATTTCTCGACGCGGCGAACCTGACGATGAACCAGTTCCTCGTGGACGGTGACGAGCCTCTGCTGTTCCATACCGGATATCGGTCGTTGTTCCCGTCGGTGTCGGAGGCGATAGCACGGTTGATACCGCTGGATCGGTTGCGGTGGATCACCTTCGGGCACGTCGAGGCCGACGAGTGCGGATCGATGAACTCCTGGCTCGAAGTGGCGCCGGCGGCGGAGGTCGCCCACGGTGCGATGGGTTGTTTCGTCCAGGTCGCCGATCTTGCGGATCGTCCACCGCATCCCCTGCAGGACGGGGACGTCCTGGCCACCGGGCGCCGTCGGGTGCGGCACATCGACACCCCGCACGTTCCACACGGATGGGATGCAGGTCTGATGTTCGAGGAAACGACATCCACCCTGTTGTGCGGTGATCTGTTCACGGCGTTCGGTAGATATCCGGCACGGACGACGAGCGAGATCATCGGCCCCGCTCTGCAGGCGGAGGACCTGGGTCGCGCGACGTGCCTGACCCCCGAACTCGGACCCACCATCCGCGCACTCGCGGACCTGCACCCGAGCACTCTCGCACCCATGCACGCCCCGGCCTACGAGGGTGATTGCGCCGCGACCCTCGAGGAACTTGCTGCGGCATACGAGGAACGGTTCGCCGCCGAGGCGGACGTGCGCCGTGGCCGAGGACCGAAATCCGATTGACGGTGCTCGGGCGCTCGGTACCCTGGAGATCATGATCCAGGCGCTCTACTTCCACTGACGACACCCCCTCCGCGGCTCGGGACGTCCTCCGAGGTCGCGGTTCGAGCCGTACCCGAATACGGCCGAGTGTCCGGCCGTTCGTCAGCGAGCGCATCCTCCCACCCGTGATCCGGGGACGAGTGCGCCTCCGCACGGAGGAAACCACATGACCATCAGCATCACCATGCCCCGGCGCTCTCGCGCCCAACTCGGCGCCGTCGACGTCCACCTCGCCCGCGACGGTCATCCCGTCCTGCGCGGCGTCGACCTCGCGGTCACGCCGGGCTCCCGGCTGGGCGTCGTCGGGGAGAACGGGCGCGGCAAGTCCACGCTGCTGCACGTCCTCGCCGGCCGCCTCGAACCGGACTCGGGGACGGTGCGTCGGTTCGGCTCGTTCGGTATCGCCGAGCAGGAGATGACCGTCGCCGAGGGGCGCACCGTCGGCGATCTCGTCGACATCGAGCTGGCGCACGTCCGCGCCGCGCTGCGGGCGCTCGACGAGAGCACCGCAGCACTCGCCGACGAACGTCCGGGCGCCGCCGACGCGTACGCCGACGCCCTCGAGATCGCCGAGCAACTCGACGCGTGGGACGCCGACCGTCGCGTCGACACCGCCCTCGAAGCGCTCGGCGCCGTCACCGACCGCTCGCGACCGCTGGCGGAGATGTCGGTCGGGCAGCGCTACCGCGTGCGCCTGGCCGCACTGCTCGGCGCCGAACACGATTTCCTGTTGCTCGACGAGCCGACCAACCATCTCGACGCATCGGGGCTCGACTATCTCACCGAACGCCTGCAGCAGACCCGCAGCGGCGTGGTCCTCGTCAGCCACGACCGCGCCCTGCTGACCGACGTCGCCACGTCGATCCTCGACCTGAACCCGAGCCGCGACGGTCGTCCCCGCCTGTACGGCGGGGGATACGCCGGCTTCCGGACGGGACGCGAGGCCGAATATGCCCGTTGGGTGAGCGAATACGCCCGTGAGCAGGCCGAGCGGGCCCGGCTGGAATCGGACCTCGAGTCCGCGCAGGATCGGCTCGTCACCGGCTGGCGGCCGGAGAAGGGCACCGGCAAGCACCAGCGTGCCACCCGCGCGCCGGCGCTCGTGCAGTCGGTGCACCGCCGTCAGGAAGCGCTGGACGACCATGCCGTGGCGGTACCGGTACCGCCGCTGCAGTTCTCCATGCCTGCGCTCGGCGCGGAGGCCGACGGGATCGACCCGGACACACCCTTGGTGCGCGTCGAGGACGTCATGGTGCGCGGCCGACTCGACCGTCCGGTCGATCTGGCCATCCTCGCCGGTTCGCGGCTCGTCATCACCGGACCCAACGGCGCCGGCAAGTCGACGCTGCTCGCGGTCCTGGCCGGCGAGGTCGAACCGACGGCGGGAACCCGCGAGAGTGATCCCGTCGTACGGATCGGCCGGCTCGCCCAGGAGTCGCCGGCACCGTCGGCGGCGCGGGTGCAGCAGGTCTACGACGCGCACGTCGGCGAACTGATCGTCGCCGGCCTCGTCCCCGACCAGGGAGCCGTCGATCTCGACGAACTCGGACTGTTCACCGAACGTGACCTCGGCAAGCGGGTCCGAGACCTGTCGATGGGCCAGCAACGACGCCTCGACCTGGCGATGGTTCTCGCCGCGCGACCGCACGTGCTGCTGCTCGACGAGCCCACCAACCACCTGTCGATCACGTTGGTCGACGAACTGACCGACGCCCTGGGGGCGACCGACGCCGCGGTCGCCGTGGCCACCCACGACCGGCAGATGCGACGCGACATCGCCCACTGGCCACATCTGGCGCTGGGGCTCGCCCCGAAGGAATGCACCCGGAAGGGGCCGAAGCCATGAACGCTCGGGTGCGCGCACTGGCACCCCTGCGGCACCGCGACTACCGCCTGCTGATCGGTGCCGTCGCGGCGGAATTGTTCGCGGCCGGGATGTGGACGGTCGTGATGGTCTTCCAGGTGATCGCCATCCGCGACACCCCGACCGCCCTGTCGATGGTCGCGGCGTGCCTGAGCGCCGGCCTGCTCGCGTTCGCGCTCGTGGGCGGGATCGCGGCCGACCGGTTGCCGAAACGGGCCGTGCTGGTCGCGGTGCAGGCGGTGAACCTCGTGACGGTTTCTCTCGTGACGGCGCTGGCGCTCTCCGACGCGATAGCGCTGTGGCACATGGCGGTTGCGTCGGCGGTGCTGGGCGCGGGCACGGCGTTCTTCTTCCCCGCCTACACCGCGCTGTTGCCGAATGTGTTGCCCGCGGAGGAACTTCTCGCCGCGAACGGGATGGAGGGCGCGCTGCGACCGACCCTCCAGCAGGGCGCCGGACCGGCCGTGGCCGGAATGGTGGTCGGGGCGTTCATCCCGGCGACGGGCGCGTTCATCGTCGCCGCCTTCCACGCGTGTGCGCTCGTGTTGTTGTTGTGCGTGCGCGTCCCCCGGGAACGGATGGAAGAGACCGAGTCGCAGGAGAAGACGAGTGTGCTCGCCGATCTGAAGGAAGGCATCTCCTTCACGATCACCACACCGTGGCTGTTGTGGACCCTGATCGCCGCGTGCGTCATGACCTTCGTCGTCATGGGGCCGGTCGAGGTGTTGCTGCCGTTCATCACCCGCGAATTGTTCGACAACGGGGAGCAACGGTTCGGCACGATCCTCGCGGCCTTCGGTGTGGGTGGAGCCCTGGGTTCGTTGGCGGTGTCGTCGCGACCTCTGCCGCGTCGCTACCTGACCATCATGCTGATGTGCTGGGGTGTGGGAACTCTGCCGTTGGCCGTCTTCGCCTTCACGACGTCGTTCACGGTCATGATCATCGCGACGTTCGTCATCGGATTCGCCGACGCGGCGGGCATGGTCCTGTGGGGGACCCTGCTGCAGAGGCGCGTACCGCTCGGCATGATCGGCCGGGTGGCGAGCCTGGACTTCTTCGTCTCGCTCGCCCTCATGCCGGTGTCGATCGCGGTAACAGGTCCGCTGTCCACGGTGGTGCCGCGGTGGGTGCTGTTCACCGTGGCTGGTGTGGCACCGCTGGTGCTGATGCTGATCGCGCTCGTCGCCGGGCGGATGTTCGCGGACGAGATCGCGAACCCCCTGGACACCGGCAACGAGCGCGTCGACATCGTGGTGGAACCGGCTCAGCGTGCCGAGTCGGTGGAGACGGCGGCAGGCACCGCCTCGGACGAGGCGTCCGCCGAGTGTGCCGGGCGCAGCGCGAACAGTGCCACTGCGGCGAGCACGACCACGCCGGCCACTCCGAAGTAGAGCTGTTCGGGCGTCCATCCCGCATCGAGGAGCACACCGGCCGCGGTCGGTGCGAGGATGGCACCCGCTCGGCCGATACCGATGGCGGAACCGACGCCGGTGGCCCGCACCTGCGGTCCGTAGAGGGACGGCGCGAGGGTGTACAGGCCGGCGATGCACCCGTTGATGAGTCCGCCGATCAGGATGCCGAGTGCGAACGCCAGCGTCAGCGTCGAGATCGACATGATGAAGACGGTCATGGTCGCGGCGGCGGCGATGGTGAAGGTGAGCAGGACCGACCGGGTGGCCCAGCGGCTGGGGAACACTCCGAAGAGCACCGAACCGACGGTGCCGCCGAGGGTGAGCATCATGCCCGCCGTGGCGCTCTGGTCCTTCGTGAGACCGGCGGTCTCCAGCAGCGACGGCGTCCACGAGTTGACGAAGTAGAAACCGAACATGGTGGCGAAGAAGGCCGCCCAGAGCAGCACCGTCGAGCGGGTGTTGCTTCCGGAGAACAGGTCCGAGATCCGTCCTGCCCGCGGTGCCGCCTTGTCGGCGGAACGGGCGAGCGCCGGGACGGGGCTCTGGCCGATGCGTCGCGCGATGGTGTTGATCCGGTCGAGATCGCCTGCGCGTCCCCGGCTGGTGAGGAAGTCCAGGGATTCGGGCAGCAGGACGACGAGGAGGGCGAGTGCCAGGCCGGTGAGGACGGCGCCGGTGACGAAGACTGCACGCCAACCGTATCCGCTCTGCAGACCGACGGCGGCCATGCCGCCGATCGTGGCACCTACACCGTATCCGGCGGTGTAGATGCTGATGGCCAGACCACGCCAGCGGGCCGACGAGTATTCGCTCGCGATGACGGTGGTGCAGGCGAGGACGCCACCGATACCGAGTCCGGTGATGACCCGCCAGATGCCGAGTTCCCACGCCGATCCGGCGCCCGCGGACAGGCCCATGCCGGCGGTGGCGAGTGCGACCGACATCAGGATCAGGGGCCGTCGGCCGATCCGGTCGGCCATCGGGGCGAGAGCGAGAGCGCCGACGGCCATGCCGATCAGACCCGCGCTGAGCAGCACGCCGAGCTCCGATCCGCCGAGGCCGAAGTCGCTGCCGATGCTCTTGGCGGTGAACGCCAGGGCCATGACGTCGAATCCGTCGAGGATGTTCAGCACGACGCACAGGGCGACGACCATCCATTGGTAGGGATGCATCGGCGAGGCGTCGATGCGTGCGCGAAGATCCATCGTGTTTCCTCGTGGTGTGAAAATGCGCGGTTGTCAGGGAAGGTCGAGCGTGACGACACCCGTCGTCGATCGGGGCGATGCCGAATCGCGCACCACGCGTGACACGCAGGCGCACATCCGACGCGAGGAGCGCTTCTGCTCCTCGCTGAAGAAGACATCGCGGTGGTCGACGCGACCGTCGAGCGAGGCGACGGAGACCTCGCACAGGCCGCATTCGCCCTTGCGGCAGTCGAACATCATGTCGACGCCTGCACGCCGGAGGGCGTCGAGCATCGATTCGTCGGAACCGACGGTGGTGGTGACGTCGAGTTCGGGCACGGTGACCGTGAACTCCTCGGCGTCGAACCATCCACTGTTGCCGAAGGTCTCGTAGCGGAGGTTCGGCATCGGCAGGGCGCGGGCGTGCCACCGGCGCCGCACGGCGTCCATCAGGCGGATCGGACCGCACATGTACAGCTCGGTGGTGTGATCGACGCCGTCGACGAGCGCGGCGACGTCCAATCCTGTTCCCTCGTCGTCGATGTGGACGTCGAGACGGTCGCTGTGGAGGGCTTCGAGCTCGGGCAGGAAGGCCATCGCGGAACGGCTGCGACCGACGTACACGAAGCGGTAGTCGGCACCGAGGCGGCGGAGCACGGCTCCCATCGCGCGGACGGCGGTGATGCCGATGCCGCCGGCGAGCAGGACGTAGCGCGGTGCGCCGACCCGCAGCGGGAAGTTCTGGAGCGGCTCGGTGATCTCGAGTTCGTCGCCGGGACACAGCGAGTGCATGTACTCGGAGCCGCCGCGCGAGGTGGGGGAGCGGTGGACGCCGAGTGTGAGGCGACCGTCCGGACCACCCGCCGCGAGGGAGTACGAACGCGTGTCGCCAGAGGGGAGACGCACGTCGATGTGGGCGCCTGGTTCGACGCGGTGGGCGGTGTCGGCGGCGAGGGTGATCTCGGCGATCGAATCGGCGGCCCGCTCGACACTCACGACTCGGGCCCGCTGCCAACGGATCTGGTTGTTGCTCATGTCAGTGGGCTCCCTCGGGAACGGCGGTGGCCGAGTTGAGGTTCCGCTCCGCTTCGACCATGCGCTGGATCAGGCGTCGCACCCACATGCCGCCGGCGTCGATGTTGAGGTTGTAGAACTCGTGATCCGGGTTCGCCTCGATGGCCTTCTGCTGCGCGGTGAGCATCGCCTCGTCCTCACCGAACACGCCGTGCACGCCGTCGCGCAGCTGCGTGGTGATGAGCTGGCTGTCGAGGCGGTAGTTGCGCATGAACGCCCAGAAGTAGAGGGCGGTGCTCTCGTCGACGGGGGAGATGGTGTTCATGACGAAGCCGTTGACGCCCTGGCTGCGGTCGCCCTCGGGAGCACCGGTGCCGGCCTTGGCCACACCGACGTCGATGCGGATCGTGGACGGTGCCTGGAACTCGATGATCTGCCAGCGGTCGACCTTGCCCTCGAAGCCGGGGAACTTGTCGCGCATGTTCTTGAGCCAGAACGGTGGTGCGTCGATGTCGTGCATCCAGCGGGTGACCGTGACGGTGCGGTCGTCGTGGGTGACGACGAAGTCGGACTCGCTCAGTTCGTCCTGGCCGATGGACGACGAGTGCACGAACTCCTCGTGGGTGAGGTCCATGAGGTTGTCGAGGACGAGCTGGTAGTTGGCCTGCACGTCGATCGTGCGTCCGTCGCCCGCCCAGTCGGGGGAGTCCATCTGGAACATGTCCGGGATGAGATCGGGATCGGCCTGCGTCGGGGCGCCCGGCCAGACCCACACGAAGCGGTGCCGCTCGACGACGGGATAGGACGCCACCATCGCGGACGGGTTGATCGTCTGCTGGGCGGGCATGTGTGTGCAGCGACCTGCGGAGTTGTACTGAAGACCGTGGTAGGGGCACTGGATGCCCTCGCTACCGATGAGCTTGCCCATCGACAGCGGCGCGAGGCGGTGCCAGCAGGCGTCGGCGAGGGCGACGGGACGGCCCTCCTCGGTGCGGTAGAGGGCCATCGGCTTGCCGGCGATGGGGCGGGCGAGGATCTCGCGGCGACCCACTTCGTGATCCCAGGCGACGACGTACCAGGCGTCGAGCGGATAGGCCATGTTCTTCGCGGTCGCCCCGGTGGGGCCGAGATCGGTCATGTCGGATCCTCCGAACACTGAGGGTGAAATAACTATCTACATAGATAGTCGGTGAGCTGGAGCACACACTATCTATCGATATAGTTATTCGCAAGGGTGGAATACTCGCCCGAGGAAAGGTGGTGGTCCATGAGCCTGCGATACGCGCTGCTCGCGTTGCTCACCGCCGAGCCTCTGACCGGCTACGACGCGGCGAAACGGTTCGGCGGGTCGGTCGGGCACGTCTGGCATGCGCCCGACTCGCAGATCTACCCCGAACTACGCCGGATGGAGCGCGAGGGCCTCGTCGAGGGCGAACAGGTGCGCTGGGGTCCCAACAGCACCAAGACCCGGTACTCGATCACCGGGGAGGGCGTCCGGGCCTTCCGCGAATGGATGTCCACCCCGCTGGACTACGCCCCGGTGCGCGACGCCGCCCACATGCGCGCGGCCTACTTCGAATGGACCGACCCGGACAGCGCTCGCGAGTGCCTGGAACGGCACATCGATCACTACACCGAACAGATCGCCCAGTGGACCACGGTGCGCGATGCGATCCTCGACCTCAGCAACGCGACCATCGCGCGACGCGTGCAGAAGTATCCGGCCGAGGACCACGAGCGGATCATCGCGTTCAAGGCGTTCGCGTACGACGGTCTCATCGGCCGGGGCGAGGCCGAGATCGCGTGGGCACGTCAGGGCCTCGAACTCCTCGACAAGCTGTCGCCGCGCAACTGAGGCGCCCCGGGACCGCAGCGACGCGCGAACTGGTCAGCGGAGCGCGGAATTGCACGCACCGATGACCGTTTCGTGCTCCGACGTGTGCGATCGGATCACGGCGTGCTGTCCGTCGGCGGCACGATCGAATGGGCGAGCGCCCGCATGAGGAACTCGAGTTCGGGATTGGGCGTCGCGTTGCTCCGCACCACCCCGCACACCGGAACCTGCAGCCGGTGGTGGATCTCGCGCATGAACTTCAGCCCCTTGCGGGGTGTGTCGGCCGCGGTGCCGGCGTAGAGCACGGTCCACGCCCTCGGGTTGGTGAGCACCTCGAGAGTCGCGGTGTGGTCGCTCGCGATCGGAGGTCCGAGGCGCACGCGACGACCGACCTCGACGAAGGCGTCCTCGACCACGCGGTGCAACAGCACCTGGCTGCCGCGCGGCGGCAGCAGCAGCGGGTAGTGGGCGAGGTCGCCGAGATCGACGGTGGAGAACGCCGACAGCGGGTGCTCGCTCGACGTGACGATGACGAGCTCTTCGATGCCGAGACGGATCGCCTCGAGCCCCGGGCGGTCGACGTCGCCGCGGATGAGCGCGAGATCGGCATCCCCGGACGCGACGGCGTTGACGCGGTCGGTGAAGTCCTTGATGACGAACTCCACGTCGATCTTGGGGTGACGTTCGCGGACGCTGGAGATGGCGTCGAGGCTCTGCGCCGCGAAGCTCATGTTCGCCGTGATGCGGATGCTCTCCCGCGGTTCGTGGCCCACTTCCAGGGCCTTCGCCTCGAGGCTGAGCACCTCGGCGGCGATCGGCATCAGGCGTCGGCCGGCCGAGGTGAGCTTGACCGAACGGGTGGTGCGGTCGAACAGGGTGGTGCCCAGTTCGTGCTCGAGCTTCGCGATCTGATGGCTGATCGCCGACTGCGAGATGAAGCAGCGCTGGGCAGCACGGGAGAAGCTGCCCTCCTCGCCGACGGCGAAGAAGTAGCGCAACTGACGGAAATCCATGGCTCCTCCCCGGAACGTGCCATCCGCATTTATGAGCGAAACAGATAACAGTTTTTCGAATATCCCAGGTTAGTGGATAGCGAGGGTACTTCGTCCCTACCTTGGTAGTCATACATCAACGGAGATGACAAGTACGTGGAGGTTTACGACAGCATGGACGATGCGGACACAGCGACCCTGGTCGATCGGACGGACGTCGTCATCGTGGGTTCCGGCTTCGGAGCATTGGCCACCGCCAAGAAGCTCGCCAAGGCCGGCACGCCCTTCGTTCTGATCTCGGAGACCACCGAGCATCTTTTCCAGCCTTTGCTCTACCAGGTCGCCACCGGCGTCCTTTCGCCCGGCGAGATCGCCCCGTCCGTGCGCGCGATCCTGGCCGAATACCCCAACGCCGACGTCCGCCTGGGCCGCGTCGTCGATGTGCTCCCCGAGGAGAACACGGTTGTCTACGAGGCCGGCGGTCAGCGCCTGCGTCTCGGCTACAAGTCCCTCGTCGCCGCGCCCGGCGCCCGCCAGGCGTACTTCGGACGCGACGAGTTCGCCGACCTGACGTACGCGCTGAAGACCGTCGAGGACGCCGAGAAGCTGCGTCGCCAGATCGTGCGCTGCTTCGAGGAAGCACACGTCACCACCGATGCCGAGCGTCGGAAGAACCTGCTCAGCTTCATCGTCGTAGGCGCCGGCCCGACGGGCGTCGAGCTCGCGGGACAGATCAAGGAGCTCGCGCAGCGCTACTTCGCCGAGAACATCGGCAACATCCGCGCCGACGACGTCACCGTCACGCTCGTCGAGGGCGCAGACAAGGTTCTGCCCCCGTTCGGTGGCAAGCTCAGCGAGTACTCCAAGGAGTCGCTCGAGAAGAGCGGTGTCGACGTCGTCCTCGGCACGATGGTCACCGACATCGACGAGCACGGTGCCACGCTCACCACGCCCACGACCGAGGAGACCCGCCGCCTCACCGCGGAGACCATCATCTGGTCGGCAGGCATCCAGGCCAACGACTTCGCCGACGTACTCGCCGAGCGCACCGGCTGCGAGACGGTCCGCGGCGGACGCCTGCTCGTCGACCCCGACTTCACCGTCGGCCGCAGCGACAACATCTTCGCCATCGGCGACATGGTCACCCTCGACAACCTGCCGGCGCAGTCGCCGTTCGCCATGCAGGGTGGCCGGCACGTCGCGAAGATGATCACCGGCAAGGTCGCGATGGGCACCCCGTTCCAGTACAAGGACAAGGGAAGCATGGCGATCATCAACCGGTTCCGCGCCATCACGCGGGTCGGGAAGATCGAGCTCACCGGCTTCATCGCGTGGGTGCTGTGGCTCGCCGTCCACCTCGTCTACCTGGTTGGCTTCCGCAACCGCTACATCGCCGTCATGTCGTGGTGCGGTTCCTTCCTCGGACACCGCCGCCCCCACTTCTACTATGCGCAGGACGCCGTCCCGGTGCCCGCTGCGGAGAAGGAGGAGCCGGCAGCGAAGGACGAGCCGGAGAGCGACAAGGAACCCGTGCGGACGTCCGCATAACTTCAGATCCTTGAAAGGCTCCGACCACCCGGTCGGGGCCTTTCGTCGTTGACGCGCCGAACCGGGATCGACGCCGCGTGTTGCGGTGGCGAGCCCCGGTTCACCACGTGAACCGACGCGCACGGCGGGGGAAAGTCGGGGGGATTTCCGGGATGTCCTGCAAGCCAGAGACGTTCGGCTGGTGTACATCGGCCGACCTGCGGCTACCGTGTGCAGCGCATCCCGAGGAGTGACCATGAACGATGGCAGCGGCCCCCGCGTCGCGACGACACGTGTCGGCTGCGATGTCGTCACCGTCCGAGACATCGCGTCGAGCATCGACCGGTTCGGCGACCGCTACCTGCAGCGTGTGTTCACCCCGCACGAGCTGGACGTATGCACCGGACCGGGGCGCGCCCAACGCCTCGCGGCGCGCTTCGCCGCGAAAGAAGCCGTCATGAAGGTCCTGCGTCCGCGCGAGCACGCGGTTCCCTGGCAGGCCATCGAAATCCGCCGCGCGGACTGGGGCGGATGCGCTGTCGTACTGGCCGGTAACGCGGCCGCCCTGGCGCGAGATGAACAGGTGACCGACATACAGGTCTCGATCTCCCACGAGTCCGAATACGCCATCGCGACGGTCGTGGCGACCCGCGTCGACGAAGCAGAAACTGGAGAACACCCATGACGGAGCAGGTGATCCGCAAGGTCCTCGGTGAGCACGCGAAGCTGTCGGTCGACAGCACGGCGCTCGACCCCGCCGCCGACCTCTACGAGCTCGGCCTGACATCGCACGCCAGCGTGAACGTGATGCTCGCCCTCGAAGACGCCTTCGACGTGGAATTCCCCGACGAACTGCTGCGCAAGAGCACCTTCGCGAGCGTCGGCGCCATCAGGTCGGCGTTGACGGAACTGGGCGTCGCGTGACGTCGACGTCCGCGTCCCCCACCGTCGCGGAGAAGGCCGGGCTGTCGCTGCTCGCCCGTGCCGAACTCGTCGGACGCGAGAGCGCCGGCCCCGCGGCCGCCGCGGTGGATCGTGAGGGACGGTTCCCGCACGAGGCAGTCGACGCGCTGCGCACCCACAAGCTGCTGAACTGCGCCGTCCCCGTCGATCAGGGTGGGGAGGGAGCATCCCTCGGTGAGCTGTGCGCCGTCGCCCGAATCCTCGGCCGGTACTGCGCCTCCACCGCGATGATCTTCGCGATGCACCAGACGCAGATCCTGTCGCTGGTGCATCACTCCACTCCCGGTGTGGCCACCTTCGTCGCCGAAGCGGTGGCGAACGATTACCTGATCGCTTCGGCGACCACCGAACTCGGCACCGGTGGCGACGTGCGCAGCAGCGTCTGCGCCGTGGCCCGCGACGGCGACACCGTCACGCTGACGAAGAACGCGCCGGTCATCTCGTACGGCGAGTACGCCGACGCGATCCTGGTGACCGCGCGTCGCACCGCCGACAGCCCGCCCAGCGACCAGGTGCTCGTCGTGTGCCGACGCGACGACGTGACCCTCGAACCCACCGGCAGCTGGGACACCCTCGGGCTGCGCGGTACGTGCAGCCCCGGATTCGTCCTCCCCGCCACGACGTCCGCCGATCTCGTGGTCGGCACGGCCTACGCCGAGATCTCCTCGCGCACCATGCTTCCCGTCTCACACAGTGTGTGGTCGGCGGTGTGGCTCCGAATCGCCGACGCGGCGCTGGAGAAGGCCCGCTCGTTCGTGCGTTCGGCGGCCCGCCGCAGCCCGGGGGTCACCCCGCCCGGTGCGCTGCGACTCGCCGAAGCGGCCGCCGTGCACCAGCAGTTCTCCGATCTCGTCGCCGCGTCCGCCGCCCGGTTCGACGCCGCCGCGTCGGCGCAGGAGGAATCGATGTCGGGCATGGGTTTCTCGCTCGCCATGAACAACCTCAAGGTCACTGCGTCCACGCTCGTCGTGGATCTGGTGAACCGCGCGATGCTCATCTGCGGGATCGCCGGATACCGCGAGGATTCGCAGTACTCACTCGGCCGCCACCTGCGCGACGCGCACGGTGCCGCCGTGATGGTCAACAACGACCGCATCATGAACAACTCGGCCCAATTGTCGATCGCCTACCGGGGGACGCTGTGACAAGTACAGCCATTGCCAGCACCGCAACCGACGAGCTGTCCGAGCTCGAGCGTGCCCGCCTCGACTTCCAGCAGCAGTTGCTCGAGGCCGAACTGCTCGTGGAGACCGGTGTTCCCGGCCTCTACGGTCGGTCGGGTGTCTTCGAGGACATCGTCGACGGCATCGACCGCGTGGTGGTCGCGGCAGGTCCGGGCCGGGCCGCGACGCGCCTGCGCTTCCCGCCGGTCTTCCCGCGGACGAGTTTCGAGCGCACCGACTACATCGCCTCCTTCCCGCACCTGACCGGAGCGGTGAACACCTTTACGGGCAGCAACGCCGAGCACGCCGAACTGCTCGCCGCGCGGTCGAAGGGCGAGGCGTGGGATCCGTGGCTCGACCCCGCCGACACCGTGCTCGTCTCCGCCGCATGCCATCCCGCCTACTCGCGGTACACCGGTACGCTGCGTGAGGGCGGTGAACTGCTCGACGTTCTCGGTTACTGCTTCCGGCACGAGCCGGCCGTCGACCCCGCTCGCATGCAGGCCTTCCGGATGCACGAGTTCGTGCGTATCGGTACCGAGAACGACGCTGCGCAGCATCGTGATTCCTGGGTGGAGCGAGGACTCGAGGTGCTCGACTCGCTGGGCCTCGACGCGACCGCTGTACCTGCCAACGACCCGTTCTTCGGGCGGGCCGGGCGCATGCTGGCCGTCAACCAGCGCATCGAGAACCTCAAGACCGAGCTGACGGTCCGGCTCTACGGCGACCTCGACGACGGCACCGCCGTGGTCTCGTGCAATTGCCACCGCGAGCACTTCGGCGAGACCTTCGAGATCCGCACTGCCGACGGCGAAGTCGCGCACAGCGCGTGCGTCGGATTCGGAATGGAGCGGATCGCCCTGGCGCTGTTGCGGACCCACGGACTCGACGTCGACCGCTGGCCCGCACCGGTACGCGACAGGCTGTTCCCGTGAGCGATCGGCTCATCGACGTCCGCGTCGACGGGTACTCGCCGCACTTCGTGCACGCTGCCGACCGGATCTGGACCGAGACCAACTGCTACGTCGACCTGTGGGTAGAGGTGCTGCATTCGCTCGGCCACGATCCGGTCCCCGCTGCCGCGTGCGCGTTCTCGGCCCGGTTCGACGGCGCCCAATGGACCTTCCTCAAGTTCCGCCCCGAGGATCTGTTGGCGCTGTACGGGATCGACGTCGCGGAGATGAACGTCTGGCGCCGCCCCGTGGATCACCTCGAGGACAATGCCGCCGCCGGACTGCTGTCGACGATCGAGGTGGACGCCTTCTGGTTGCCCGACACCGAGGGAACCGGTTACCGGGAGAGTCGTTCGAAGACGACGATCGTGCCCAATCTCATCGATCGCGACAGCGGGACGCTCGAGTACTTCCACAACAGCGGCTATCACGTTCTCACCGGTGAGGACTTCCGCGGAGTCTTCGGCCTCGACGAGCCGGTACCCACCTGGCCTCCCTATCTCGAACAGGTGCGCCTCGACGCGGCACAACCGCAGTGCGACGCCTTCGACACCGTGGTGCTCCGGCACCTGCGCATGTGCGCCGGCTCGAATCCGGTGCGCGAGCTCGGCGAGCGGGTGCTCGCCGACATCGACCCGATTCGCACCGGAGGGATGGGCGTCTTCCATCCGTGGACGTTCGGGGTGCTCCGTCAGTGCGGTGCCACCGCCGAACTTGCCGCGGACGTCAGCGTCTACATGGACGGTCGCGGATATCCCGGTGCGGCTGCCGCAGCCGACGGATTCCGCGCGGTCGCCGAGGGCGCGAAGAGCATGCAGTTCCGGATGGCGCGTGCGGCACGCGGCCGCAATGTCGACCCCGGCGACCAGCTGATAGCGATGGCCGCTGCCTGGGAGGACGCCATGGCGACCGTCGTCCGCGCCGCCGGGGTGCGGTGACAGGATTCGACGCACATGGATCTCCTGCACGATGCGCGATGGCGTTGTCTCCGTGTCGCTCCCGGGGCAGTCGAGCACCCCGGTGACTTTCCGGCGGACGGTCCTTGGCTGCCGGTCCGTATACCCGGGACGGCGGCAGGCGCGATCCGGGAATCCGAGGGAGTCGCGGCGGCCAGGGTGTCGTCTCCCGACAGCGACGACTGGTGGTTCGTCACCGACGTCGAGGTGTCCGGCGACGGACCGTGGCGTCTGACCTTCGACGGGCTCGCGACACTCGCGGACGTGTGGGTCGACGGCACACTCGTCGCGACGTCGGAATCGATGTTCGTGCCGCTGACCGTCGTCCTCGGCTACCTGCCGTCGACGATGCGGATCGCGGTCCGGTGCGCCTCGCTCGACGCTGCTCTCCGCAAGCGTCGGCCACGCGGACGGTGGCGTTCGTCGCTCGTGTCGGCCCAAGGATTGCGGTGGTTCCGCACCACCATGCTCGGGCGAGCCTCGGTGTACGCGGGGGCTCCGGCGCCGGTCGGTCCGTGGCGTCCCGTGCGTCTCGTCGATTCCGGTGAGCCCGTTGTGCTGGAACGTGGGATACGGACAGCTCTGCGGGGATCCGACGGGATCGTCGACGCCGATCTCGTGCTGGCAGGCACCGCCGTCCCCGAGGTGACTGTGGAGATCGGAGGGGCGACGGTGCACGTCCGACCCGAATACGGGCCGGACGGGACAGCACGCGTGCACATGCAGGTGACGCTCCCCGAGGTGGAACGGTGGTGGCCGCACACCTACGGCGCCCCCCACCTGTACGCCGCACATCTGATTCTGGGTGGGCAACGAATCACGCTGGGGAACATCGGATTCCGGTCGGTCGAGCGCTCACCGGGCGACGGGTTCGGCTTACGGATCAATGACGTCGACGTCTTCTGCCGCGGCCTGGTGTGGACACCGACCGATCCGATCTCGCTGAACGACCCGAGCGCAACCCGGCGCATCCTCGAACGCTGCGTGTCGGCGGGCGTGGACACGATCCGCATCCCCGGCACGATGGTCTACGAGGACGACGAGTTCTACTCGGCGTGTGCGGAACTGGGCATCATGGTGTGGCAGGACGTCATGCTCGCCACCACCGACCCGCCCGACGACCCGCACTTCCGCTCGCTGCTCGAGGACGAGATCCGTGCGCTGGCGCGCCGATGGGGCGGGAACCCGGCACCCGTGGTGATGTGTGGGGGCAGCGAGACCGAGCAGCAACCTGCCATGCTCGGACTGATGGAGGCATCCATCCCGGCGATCGACGACTGGTTGCCCGCAATCGTCGACCGTGAGCTACCGGGCACGGTGTGGGTGTCGTCGTCACCATCCGCGCCCCCGCGCAGCGACGTACTGCCGATCGCAGTGGGTTCGGGTGTGGCGCACTACTTCGGTGTCGGGGGTTACCGCCGTCCCCTCGGCGACGTGCGTGCCGCCGGCGTGCGCTTCGCCGCCGAATGCCTCGCGTTCTCGATTCCGCCTTCCGACATGGCGATCGAGGCCGAGTTCGGCAGTGTGAATGTCGCGGGTCACCATCCACGATGGAAGGCGGCTGTGCCGCGCGACAACGGGGCGTCGTGGGACTTCGAGGACGTGCGAGACCACTATGTGCGCACGATCTTCGGGGTCGACCCCGCCGAGGTGCGGTGGGTGGACCCCACGCGATATCTCGCGCTCGGACGGGCAGCGATCTGCGAAGCGTTCACCGAGGTACTGCAGTACTGGCGACGATCCGGATCAGGATGTCGCGGTGCCCTGATCCTGTCCGCCCGCGACCTGCAGCGGGGTGCCGGGTGGGGCGTGCTCGACGTCGACGGGAACCCGAAGGCGCCGTGGTGGGTCCTGGCACGGGTGTTCGCCCCCGTCACCGTGCTCCTCACCGACGACGGGCTCGACGGCCTGCGCGTGGACGCGATCAACGACACCGCCGAGATCCTCGACGTCACGCTGCAGTTACAGGCCCATACGCCCTCCGGTGCGGTACCGGTGGACGTGTCGGTGCCGCTGCGTCTCGAACCGCACGAGACCCGGGTGTTCTCGTGGGCCGCGGTGACGGGCGGTTTCACCGATGTCAATTTTGCGTATCGATTCGGGTCGCGCACTTTCGACACGGCGACCGCCCGACTGGTCGACCACACCGGTGCAGTGTTGGCGGAGTCGGTGTATCTCGTGGGTGGTCCGGCACGTCCCGTCGAGCGCGGGATCGGTCTCGCGGCGACCGCTCGACCCGTCCCGGACGGGTGGAGTGTGGAGGTGCGGACCGAGGGTGCGGCACAGTACGTGCATCTCGACATCACCGGCGGTGACCTGCAGGATTCCTGGTTCCACCTGCCGCCCGGAGGTACTCGCACGATCGCCGTGCGGGCCTGCGTTCCGGCCGCGACGTTGAGCGGCTGGGTGGGGGCATCGAACTCGGCCACGAGTGTGCCGATCCGGGTGCTTCCGACCTCCGAGGGCAACGAGGTCGACGGGTAACCCCCCGGGGCTGCAGGCGGGGGCGGGGTGCGGCGCGCCGAGATCGACAGGTGCATATCGGGCATCGACGGGGTATATGTATCTCCCAGGGGGTCGCTCACCCGATTTGCACCTTCTGCACGGTGCCGGTGGCCACCTCTCCCCGCCTTCCGAGAGGAGATCGACATGGCGATCCGCTCCACGTCACAGATGGGTGCTTCGCGCACCGCTTCGTCCACTCGCCGTCCTGTCCGGGTCGAGCAGGACGGACCGTCCTTCACCGAGGTCATCCACTCGCAGCTGTTCTCGAACTACCAGGTGCCTCGCGGCGAGGTGCAGCGCAGCGCCTGATCGGGACCACCTCAGGCGCGGCATCGTGCCTGCCGGGGTGCCCCCGCGCGGCGTTTAGGACACCAGCGCATGCGGCACACTGTCGGCATGAGTGAAGCCACGACGAGTCAGAGCACCCGCATCGTTCTCGCATCGCGCCCGGAGGGGGCGCCCACCGCCGACAACTTCCGTCTCGAGACAGTGGATCTGCCCGAGGTCGGCGACGGCCAGATCCTCCTGCGCGTCGTCTACCTGTCCCTCGACCCGTACATGCGCGGTCGGATGAGCACAGCGAAGTCGTATGCCGCGCACGTCGAACTCGGGGACGTGATGGTCGCCGGAACGGTGGGCCAGGTCGTCGAATCGCGGTACGACGGCCTCGAGCCGGGCGACTACGTGCTGGCCGGAGCCGGCTGGCAGTCGCACGCCGTCCTCGACGGCTCCACCGTTCGTAAGCTCGATCCGCAGGCCGCACCGATCTCCACCGCTGTGGGAGTCCTCGGAATGCCCGGCTTCACAGCCTATTCCGGGCTCCTGAAGATCGGGCAGCCGAAGAAGGGTGAGACCGTCGTCGTCGCTGCCGCCACCGGGCCCGTGGGATCGGCGGTGGGGCAGATCGCGAAGCTGAAGGGCGCCCGCGCGGTCGGTATCGCCGGCGGCCCGGAGAAGTGCCGCGCACTGATCGACGAGTTCGGTTTCGACGCGGCGATCGACCACCGCGACCCGAACTTCGCCGACAAGCTGGCGGAGGCGGTGCCCGACGGTATCGACGTGTACTTCGAGAACGTCGGCGGCCCCGTCCAGGAAGCGGTGTGGCCGCTGCTCAACACCTATGCGCGAATCCCGGTGTGCGGTCTGGTCGCGCAGTACAACGGTGCTGACCTCAACCGCAAGGACCGTCTTCCGGGACTGTTCAACTCGATCCTCACCAAGAGCCTCACGATCCGCGGCTTCATCCAGAGCGAGTTCGTGAAGGAGATGTACGGCGACTTCCTGCGTGAAGCCTCGGCATGGGTCCGCGACGGAAAGCTCCAGTATCGCGAGGACATCGTCGACGGACTCGAGAACGCCCCGGAGGCGTTCATCGGCATGCTCGAAGGAAAGAACTTCGGGAAGATGCTCGTGCGGGTCGCGCCGGAGTAACGGGCACCAGGTCCGCCCTCCGGCGCCGGCCGCGTCAGCGTCGGGGGGTTCCGGTGGACCACAGGGCCCACAGGACGAGCACGGGCTGGAAGAACAAGCGGATCAGGCGCTTACGGTCGGTGTCGAGACCGAAGGCACTGCGCTTGCCGAGATACTGGGCGATGTTGCCCGGGAAGACGGCGGCGAAGAACAGTGCGGCCAGGCGGCCGACACGGACGCGGTCGCGGTTCGCCACGGCGAGTCCGGCGCCGAGCATGATCTCGACCCCGCCGGACGCCATGACCACGCCGTCCTTGTCCATCGGCACCCAGTCGGGCACCTGGGCCTGGAAGTCCTTGCGGGCCCAGAAGAGATGGCTCAGTCCGGCGAAGACGAGTGAGGCAGCCAGCAGATAACGCGCGAGGGTCCGGGCTCGTGTCGTGGGCGGAGCAGGGGCTTCGGTCGGGGGAGTTATCTGAACTTCGCTCATGATCACGAGCGTACGGACTGTACGGTGCTCGCGACGGGGATCGCGTCGCGAGCACCGTAGGTCACGTCAGGCGATGCGTTCGAATACAGCGGCGAGCCCCTGGCCGCCGCCGATGCACATCGTCTCGAGTCCGTAGCGACCCTCACGACGATCGAGTTCGCGCAGCAAGGTGGCGAGGATGCGTCCGCCGGTCGCGCCCACCGGATGTCCGAGGGAGATGCCGGAGCCGTTGGGATTCAGGCGCGAGTCGTCGGCCTCGATGCCCCACGAGCGGGTGACGGCCAGGGCCTGTGCGGCGAACGCCTCGTTGAGTTCGATGACGTCCATGTCGGCGAGCGTCAGTCCGAGGCGGCCGAGCGCCTTCTCGCTGGCGGGCACCGGGCCGATGCCCATGGTGCGCGGCGGCACACCGGCCACCGCCCAGCTTGCGAGGCGGGCCAGCGGACGCAGACCCAGCGCCGCGGCCTTCTCTGTGGTGGTGACGATCGCGAGGGCGGCACCGTCGTTCTGGCCGCTGGCGTTGCCGGCGGTGACGGTGGACTCGGGGTCGATCTTGCCGCGGATCGGGCGCAGCTTGGCGAGGGTCTCCATCGAGGTGTCGGCGCGGGGGTGCTCGTCGGTGTCGACGACGAGCGGATCGCCCTTGCGCTGCGGCACGCTCACGGACACGATCTCCTGCGCGAACACACCGTTCTTCTGCGCGGCGACGGCCCGCTGGTGCGACTGCACGGCCAGGGCGTCCTGGTCCTCACGGCTGATGGAGAACTCGGCGCGCAGGTTCTCGGCGGTCTCGATCATGCCGCCGGGCACGGGGAAGTCGCGTCCGCCGGCGGTGACGCGGGCACGGGCCAGGCGATCGGACAGAGCGACGGCTTCGCCCTTGACGCCCCAGCGCATGCCGGTGGCGTAGAACTCGGCCTGGCTCATCGATTCGGCGCCGCCGGCGAGGATCAGGTCGCTCGCGCCGGTCTGCACCTGCATGACGGCCTGCACGATCGCCTGCAGACCCGAGCCGCAGCGACGGTCGACCTGCAGGCCCGGAACGTCCACCCCGAGGCCGGCGTTGAGGGCGGCGACGCGGCCGAGGGCGGGGGCCTCACCGTTGGGGGAGGCCTGGCCGAGGAAGACGTCGTCGATGTCGGAACCGGTGATACCGGTGCGGGCGACGAGTTCGCGGATGACGGTGGCCGCGAGATCCTCGGGGGCGATGTCCTTCAGGACGCCGCCGAACCTACCTACCGGGGTGCGCAGGGGTTCGCAGATCACTACGTCGGTCATGATGTACCTCGATCGGGGTTGTTCACTGGTGGGTCTGGGTGCGGGCGAGATCGGTGGAGATCGCCCCGGCGGTGGCGAGCAACGCCGGGACGAGCTCGTCGTGCACGGTCTCCATCCGGTAGCGGGCCGCGTGGGTCGACAGGTTCACCGACGCCACAACGGTTCCCGACGCATCGCGGATGGGCGCGGCGAGCGAGCGCAGGCCCTCCTCGAGTTCCTGGTCGACGATGCAGTATCCGTTGCGTCGTACCGTGGCGATCTCGGCGCGCAATTCCTCGGCGGTGGTGACGGTGTTGCCGGTGATGGGAGCGAATTCGGCGCGCGCGAGGTAGGCGTCGAGTTCGTCGTCGTTCAAACCGGCGAGCAGTACCCGTCCCATGGAGGTCGCGTAGGCGGGGAAACGGGTGCCGAGGGTGATGGTGACGGTCATGATGCGGCTGACGGGAACTCGTGCGACGTAGACGACGTCGGTGCCGTCGAGCACCGACACCGAGGTCGATTCCTTGACTTTCTCGGCGAGCGCCTCGAGATGGGGTCGCGCGACCTCCGGCAGCGTCAGTGCCGACAGGTAGCTGTAGCCGAGTTCGAGCACCCGTGGGGTGAGCCAGAACTGGGATCCGTCGGTGCGGACGTAACCGAGTTCGATGAGAGTCAACAGGAATCGGCGCGCAGTAGCGCGGGTGAGTCCGGTCGCGCGGGCGACGTCGGAGAGCGACTGCCGCTGGGCGTGCGCACCGAAGGCCTTGATGACCGACAGGCCACGTGCCAGCGACTGTACGTAATCGGGCGACGCCCCCGGGTTCTCGCGAACGACCTCGGGGGCGGTGACGTCGGGAGTGCTCACGAGCCCGCACCTCCCTCGGTGTCGGCGAGTGCCTGCTTGCCGAGCGCGAATGCCCGGTTGCTGTTGGGGACACCCGCGTAGACCGCGGTGTGCAGAAAGACCTCGACGAGGTCGTCGGGATCGATCCCGGCGCGCAGGGCTGCACGGATGTGCATGTCGAGTTCGTGCTCGTTGCCGACCGCGGTGAGGATCGCGAGGGTCAACAGCCGGCGGGTGCGGTGGTCCAGACCCGGACGCGCCCAGATGTCTCCCCACGCGGTGCGGGTGATGAAATCCTGGAAGGGCCGGGTGAATTCGGTGGCCGACTCGATGGACCGGTCGACGTGTGCGTCACCGAGGACGGATCGGCGCACCCGCAGACCCTCCTCGAACGCCGCGGTGCGGTGTGCGGCGGACGGCGTGACGCGCGACGAGATGTGCTCGCGGATCAGCTTCGTGACCCGTCCTGCCTGCTCCACGTTGGCGAGGTGTGCGCCGGGGGAGAGGACGTGGAAGGTGGAGTCGGCGATTCCGTCGGCCAGTTGCTGCATCGTCGACGGCGGGGTGGCGGGGTCCTGCTCACCGGCGATCACCAGGGTGGGCGCGACGATCCGGGCGAGGTCGGGACGGCCGTCCCAGGTCGCCAGTGCCTCGCAACACGCGGCGTAGCCCTCGTCGGTGGTGCCCTTCACCATCTCGACGTGGCGGGCGACGAGCTCCGGATCGTGTTCGGCCAGTTCCGGAGTGAACCACCGCGAGACGATCGAATCGGCGATCGAGGCCAGGCCGTCGTTGCGGACCGATGCCGCCCGGTCGTACCAGGGCTGGGCGGGCTGGAAGGCCGGCGAGGTGCACAGCAGCGTCAGCGTGCGCACGCGCTCGGGGTGATGCGCCGCGAGCCACTGCCCGACGGCACCGCCGAGCGACAGTCCGACGTAGTGCACGGCGCCGAGTTCGAGCGAGTCGAGCAGGGCGACGACGTCACCGGCGAGTTCCTCGATCGTGTAGGGACCGGACGGCGCGGGCGATGCGCCGTGCCCGCGATGGTCGGCCGCGACGACGTTCCAGTCGGTCGCCAGGGCGTGGATCTGCGGTCCCCACATCGACAGGTCCGAACCCAGCGAACCGAGGAACAGGACGGTCGGCTTCGTGGGGTCGCCGTACTGTTCGTAGTTGAGCGTGACGGTCATCGGGCATCTCCTGTGGTTCGGTTCGTGCTGTCGTGACGGGCGAGAACGCGATCGACGATGTCTGCGGCATGGCAGAGATAGCGCGTGGGATCGAGAAGTTCGCGCACGTCCTGCGGGTCGAGATGTGCGGTGATGACGGGATCCTCGTCGAGCGACCTACCGGCGACCGCCGCATCGGTGACGATCGAGCGGGCGTCGTCGGTGTGTTCGGCGAGTGCGGCCGTGACCTTCTCGGCGAGGATCGCCCCTCCGGTGAGCGCGAGATTGCGGTCGAGCGCGTCGGTGTGGACGTGCAGACCGTTCAGGCTCGTCGAGAGTTGGTGCGCGGCACCGCCGGTGAGGCGCAGGATGTCGGCGAGGGTCTCCCATTCGGCGTGCCAGGCGCCGGCGGCCCGCTGGAACTCGTGGTCGGTCGACGACAGGATCGTCGAGACGAGACCGGGAACGCGCCGGGCAGCGGCGCGCGCGGTGATCGCCGCGACGGGATTGCGCTTGTGCGGCATGGCCGACGAACCGCCGGGCGCATCCTCGCTCACCTCACCGAACTCGGTGCTCGCCATGAGTACGACGTCGGTGGCGGGCTTGGCGACCGCGCCCGCGGCGACACCGAGTGTGCCCGCGAGGGTCGTGACGGGGGTGCGGGCGGTGTGCCACGGCGCGACGGGACGCGCGAGCCCGAGCAGGTCGGCGACCGCGTCGGCGAACGCGAAACCGTCGGGATGGACGGCGGCGAGCGTGCCGGCGGCTCCGCCGTACTGGGCGGGTAGGGCGGACAACACGCGGTCGAGTGCGCCGGCGGCGTCGTCGAGGGACAGGAGCCAGCCGGCGGCGAGCGCGCCGAAGGTGGTCGGCAGTGCCTGCTGGCCGAGCGTGCGCGCGACCATCGGTGTCTCGCGATGGGTGGCAGCGAGGCGGGCTGCGCCGTCGGCTGCGGAGCGCAGGTTCGCCAGGGCGATCCCTCCTGCGCGGCGGGCGAGCAGCATCAGCGCGGTGTCGAGCACGTCCTGGCTGGTCGCGCCGACGTGCACGGCGCGCGCAGGGGCGTCGGCGCGCTCGCGTAGCAGGGAGACCAGGGGGATGACGGCGTTGCCCCCCGCCGCGGACCGTCGACCGAGGTCGGCGGGATCGAGTTCTTCGGCGAGCGAGGCCGCGGCTGTCGCGACGGCGTCGGCGTGGGTGTTCTTGACACGGCCGAGTGCGGCGGCCGCGCGGGGCAGCGCGACCTCCACGTCGAGCAGGGCACCGATCCACGCGCGATCCGACAGGGCGACGCCGAGTTCGTCCGCGCCGAAGACGGGATCGAACAGCGGACCCCGATATCCGGGGTCGGGGGATGAGGGGGACACGGACCTCCGATCCGAAACGTTCGCTATGTGGACGGATGGACGCTATGCGAACAGGTTAGTGCGGCCGTTCTGCGCTTGCAACGATCCTACGCGGATTTGTTCGCATTGCGGACGGGAATTCACATGACGTACACCTGAGGGTATCGTGGCACACATGGACAAAGTCGTTGCCTCCGCCGCCGAGGCCGTAGCCGACATCCCCGACGGCGTCACGATCGCTGTCGGAGGGTTCGGTCTGGTCGGCATCCCCGAGATCCTCATCAACGCGTTGCTCGATCAGGGCGCCACCGACCTCGAGACCGTCAGCAACAACTGCGGTACCGACGGCTTCGGGCTCGGCCTGCTGCTCGAGAAGGGCCGCATCCGCCGCACCATCTCGTCGTACGTCGGCTCCAACAAGGAGTTCGCGCGCCAGTACCTCGCCGGTGAACTCGAAGTCGAACTCACTCCGCAGGGCACGCTCGCCGAGCGCCTGCGCGCCGGTGGTGCGGGCATCCCCGCCTTCTTCACCCCGGCAGGCGTCGGAACGGCCGTCGAGGAAGGCGGACTCCCGCTGCGCTACGACGGTCACGGCGGCATCGCCCTCGCGTCGCAGCCGAAGGAGACCCGGGAGTTCGACGGCGAAACCTACGTGCTCGAACGCGGCATCGTCGCCGATTACGCGCTCGTGCACGCCTGGAAGGGCGACCGCCACGGCAACCTCGTCTACCGAGCAAGCGCCCGCAACTTCAACCCGCCGGCCGCCGCCTCGGGTCGCATCACGATCGCGCAGGTCGAGCACCTCGTCGAACCCGGCGAACTCGACCCCAACGAAATCCACACGCCCGGCATCCACGTGCAGCGTGTCGTACACGTCGGCCCCGTCGAGGTCGGCATCGAGAACCGGACGGTGCGCTCATGACACAGGCAACGAAGAAGGGGCTGACCCGCGAGGAGATGGCGGCACGCGTCGCCAAGGAACTCGAGGACGGCCAGTACGTCAACCTCGGAATCGGCATGCCCACCCTCGTGCCGAACTACCTCGAATCCGGCGTCGAGGTCATCCTGCACTCGGAGAACGGTGTGCTCGGCGTCGGCCCGTACCCGACCGAGGACGAACTCGACCCCGAGCTCATCAACGCCGGCAAGGAGACGATCACCGCGATCCCCGGCGCGTCGTACTTCGACTCGGCGCAGTCGTTCGGCATGATCCGCGGCGGCCAGATCGACGTCGCCGTCCTCGGCGCGATGCAGGTCTCCGCCAAGGGCGACATCGCCAACTGGATGGTGCCCGGTGCGATGGTCAAGGGCATGGGCGGTGCGATGGACCTCGTCCACGGCGCGAAGCGCGTCATCGTGATGATGGATCACGTCACCAAGAAGGGCGACCCGAAGATCCTCGAGGAGTGCGTCCTGCCGCTCACCGGTCGTGGATGCGTGCAGCGCATCATCACCGACCTCGCGGTCATCGACGTCACCGACGAGGGACTGAAGCTCGTCGAGACGGCACCCGGCGTGACCACCGAGGACGTCGTCGCTGCGACGGCGGCGAAGCTGATCGTCTGATCGGACGACGACGGGGCCGGGCGCGAGAAGATCTCACGCCCGGCCCTCTCGTCTCTCAGTCGTAGTCGTCGTTGTCTGCCGTGAGCTCCGGGGCGTCGGGTTCCGGTTCCTCTCCACCCACCTCCGGGATCAGTTCGTAGCGGTGCCCGAACGACTCGGCCAGCGCCTGCAGGATCGCCACCACCGGCACGGACACCAGAGCCCCCACCGGGCCGAACAGGGTGGCGCCGACGATCACCGAACCGAACGCCACCGCCGGGTGGATCGACACCGTGCGGGCCGTGATGCGCGGATGCAGCACATAGTTCTCGATCTGCTGGTAGACCGTGCCGAAGGCAATCACCCACACGCCGTCGAGCGGTTGCTGCACCGCGGCGATGAGCGCGGGGAGCCCGATCGCGAGATAGGTGCCGAGGGTGGGGATGAACTGCGAGACCACCCCGGTCCAGATCGCGAGGGGCAGCCAGTACGGAACCCCGATGATGAGGAAGAAGATTCCGGTGAAGATCGACGCCGCGGCGGCGAGGATCAACCGGGAGACGACATAGCCGCCGGCCTTCTCCACCGAGGTCTCCCACACGTTCGCGATCAGCTGCTGCTGCCGGGCCGGGAACCAGCTCGCGATCGTCCGGCGCATCTTCGGCCCCTCGGCCGACATGTAGAAGACGAACAGCAGCATCGTCAGGATCTGGAACAGGGCACCGACCAGAGTGCTGAGGACGCCGAGGACACCGGGCGTGAACCGTTGTGCTAGATCGCGAACCGTATCGGGCGTGATCTTGAACAGTTCGTCCCCGGTCTTGAAGTTGGTGTCGAAGGTGCGGTTCGCCCAATCGGTGATGCGTGTGAGCGCATCCGGAAGTGTGGTGAGCAACTGGGCGATCTGGTCGAACAGGAGCGTGCCGAACACCGCGAAGAACCCGATGGTGAGTGCGATCAGGGAGAACAGCACGAGGCCGGTGCCGGCACCGCGACGCATCCCGAACCGTTCGAGGCGGTCGACGATCGGTTCGATGGTGATGCTGAACAACCACGCCAGGAACAGCAGGCCGAGGAAACCCTTCAGATTGTGGAAGAGCCAGCCCGACATCTGATAGAAGGCGACGGCCAGCAGAACACCGACGATCGTGGGCCGGAGCCAGCGGGGAGTTCGTGGTCGATCGGCGACGGTTGCGCGCTTGGCCATCACACCCTCCCGCTCTGCAGAGACTCTGCCGCGAAATCTACTCGGTGAGCGCGGCCGGGGGAGCCGTACCGAGGCCGAGGAGCATTCACAAAAGAACCGGCCCGGACTCGTGTGAGTCCGGGCCGGTCGGTGGTAGCGGGGACAGGATTCGAACCTGCGACCTCTGGGTTATGAGCCCAGCGAGCTACCGAGCTGCTCCACCCCGCGTTGCATGTCCAACCATACACGACTTCCGAGGGTGCTCCGACCACCCCTCGTCCGGGCCGCCGAATCGAGGGGGAGGTTGTGTGCGACTTCCGCGGTTCCGACGCACACAACCTCCCCTGGCTTCGCCTCCCGACAGCCGCGGTCGTCGTCAGAACAACGGCCCGCCCCCGAAGATGTCCCGGTGTGAATCGGGTTGGTTGCCTTCGGCGTCCACGATGCCGTAGTCGAGTGCGGTTTCGGCGGTGATGAGGGTGCGACCGCTGCGCGCGTTCACCTCGGGGTCGGCCGCGAGCGCGACGATCACCCGTCCGATGAACTCCGGTGTCTCGGCGTTGGCCAGCGAGAAGCCCTCGAAGTTGTCGATGCCGCGGGCGAGCATGGCCTCGTTCTTCACCAGCCCCGGCCACAGCGACAGGGTGGTCACCCCGGTGCCGCGGAGTTCGACGGCCATATCGGCGGCCATCTTGTCCAGGCCCGCCTTCGACATGCCGTACAGCACCGAATGCAGGTAGCCGCGGGTGCCGAACGACGAGATATTGATGATCATCCCGCTGTTGCGCGGCACCATCAGTTGCGCGGCTTCGACGGAGGCGACGTAGTGCGCGCGGAGACCGACGCCGATCAGGCTGTCCCAGTCGCTGATCGGACGCTTCCAGAACGGTTCGGAGAACCCGGCGAACCCCGGCGGTGACGCCCACACGTTGTTGACGAGCAGGTCGAGGCGGGAGGCCTGCTCGTCGGCGATCCGGCCGAACAGTTCGTGGATCTGCGCGTCGTCGCGGTGGTCGCACTGCACCGCGATGCCGTACCCGCCGCGTTCGGTGACCTCCGCCGCGGTGCGGTCGAGCGGTCCGTCGACGCCGACGGGGCCGCGGGCGGTGACGTAGACGGTCCAGCCGTCGGAGCCGAGCGCGCACGCGATGCCCTTGCCGACGCTGCGACTCGCGCCGGTGACCAGCGCGACCTTTGCTTCTGCCATCACTGCACCACTTCCACGTCGTCGGTGAGAGCCCGCTGGATCGACCACAGCACCTTCACGTGGCAGCGGGAGATCTTCCATTCGCCGTTCTCGACCACGTAGTCGTCGTCGTAGTCGAGCGCGGTGACCCGTTCGGTGCGCGCACGCAGATCCACCTGCCGAAATCGCAGCGTCCAGGCGCCGGTCGCGGTGTCGGACCCGGTCAGGTGGATGCTCGGATGCATGCCGTGATGCATGTCGAGCACGACGTAGCGGTCGTCGACCCGTTCCAGAGCGATCCGGGAGTAGATGTCGACCAGGGCGTCGGCATCGTCGCAGCTGCCCAGCGCCGGTCCGTAGTAGATGTCGGCGCCGTGCGCGACGAAGCATGCACGCATCGCCTCCGGGTCCTTGGCGTCGCACGCCCGGAAGTAGCGATGCTTGAGCATCCTGATCTCTTCGAGGGCTTCGAGTCGGGCCAACCGTTGTTCGACGGTGTCCATCGGGTGCCTTCCGGTCGGGGACGAACGGTGTCCCGGACCCTAGCCCGCTACCGCGAGACCGGCGGTGCGATGTTCCCACTCACCGGGTGGGCGCACGCGTCTCAGCCCTTCAGCTTCCATTCCGCGAGATCGACTGCGGTAGAGATCGCTTCGAGCAGCACGGCCATACGTTCGGCCGGACCCGGTGCGGCGAGAACCGCGTACCGGTCCGCTTCGCCCATCGGTACGTACCGGGCGAGCGCGAACAGTCGCGCCCCGGGATCCTCCGGTAGTTCGGTGGTGGCGGGAGGCAACGGAGCACGGCCACCCGTGAGGCGGTCGAGCACCCCGTACAACCGGCCCATCGGTCCGGTGATCGCGGCGAAATCCACCGGCCCCGAATCGGTGTCGGGCCAGGGCTCCACCTCGGCGATGGGGTAGGGATCGTCGGGCAACCATCGGGTGACGCGAATGCGTTCCTCTGCAATGCATTCGAGTTCGCGGCGGCCTGCACCGACCTCGGCGTCGACCATGATCCGCGCGACGGTGCCGACGTCGTGTCGCTGCTCGCCTCCGCCCACCTCGTGTCCCCGGGCGATGAGAACGACTCCGAAGCGGGGGCCGTCCGGCGATGCCGTGCAGTCCTGGACGAGTTGCTGGTATCTCGGCTCGAAGATGCGCAACGGCAGGGCGGACCCGGGAAGCAGCGCGGTGCCGAGCGGGAACATGGGCAGTGTCGGCATCAGGGCATCCTCAGGCGCGGGGTCGGGGGAGCGGGGATCGGTTCGTCGCGAGCGATCTCGGTGAGCAGATGATCGGCCCAACTCGCCAGGCCGTCGATGTCGAGCCGGTACGGCGGTTCGTCCTCGTAGTGCCGCACCCGCGCCTGTCCCTGCTTCAACAGTGACTCCGCGCCGGTGGGGTTGCCCCGGAGCAGGTGGGTCAGCCCCACGGCGAGCTGGGCGAGGCCCTGCCACAGGGGACGTTCCTCGGGTGGTGCCTTCTTCCACATTGCCTCGAAGACCTCGTGGGCATGGAACGGAAAACCGTGGTCGAGGAGACGCTGACCTTCAGCGATGGTCTCCTCGACATCCAGATCGAGGTCTTCGGGAACACGTTCGACGCCTTCTTCGCCCGGCGGCAACGGACGCCCCAGGGCGTCGCGCGGACGCGCGTTCTGCGGCCTGCCGTCGGGTGTGCGGTCCCGGTCCGTCATGTCGCCAGCCTAGACGAACGGCCGCTTCGGGAAGGGATCACTGGCGTCGCAGAACGCCGCTCCGACCCTCGTGCGAGGGCCTGCGCATCCGGGACAGTTGCGCCGACAGTTCCCGGACGAAAGCGTCGACGGTGCCCGGTGCGACGCGGAGGTCGGGACCGGGGACGAAGAGATACCGGCCGTCGCCCACGACGTCGACCCAGCCGATGTCGGCGACGGGTGTGTACCCCGGATTCGAGTACCGCAGGATGCGGATACTGCCGGTGGCCGTGCGCTCGCGACGCAGCAACCGGCGCAACGACTCTGCGTGCGTGCCACCCGCCGGACGACGGACAGCGCCGAATTCGGACGGCTCGAGCACATCCCGGCTCGGCGCGGTGCGTGCCGGTTCGCGGCCCGGCGCCACGACCGGCAGGTGTCCGACGATCGCACCCGCGAGATCGGTGGTCGTGGTGATGCGGATGTCGCCCGCGGCAGGCGCCTGACGGGCGAGGACGGCCTGCTCGCCGGTCGCGGCGGCACGGACGAAGACCTCGTAGGCCGGGTCGGTGGAGCGGCCGTAGACCTCCACCGCGACCTCCCCGATCAGCAGGATCCGCATCGCGTCGTCGAGGGCAGGGTCGGGTGTCTCGTGCAGCCACGTGCGGGCGGCCTGGAGGTTCGCGGCGTGCTCGTCCTCCCATATCGCTGAGGTGCGATAACGCAGTGGGAAGGGGAACTCGTCGCCGCCCGCGGCGGTCCACGCCGCCAGGAATCGGTCGGGTGTGAGATGCCGGTCCATAGCGTTCAGGCCCCCAGAACCGGCGGGGCGGGGTCGGGCAGCGACCCGATCAGTTCGTTCCCGTTCTCACCGGTGACGAGATAACCGGCCGCGCGTTTGTCCTGCTCGTCGCCGCGGGACGAGGCCGGCGGGATCATTCCCGGCATCATGCCGAACGGACGGGCGCCGGCACCCCGCGCTGCGGCGGCACCGGGCCCACCGGCGACACCACCGGCGGGCGCAGCTCCGGCGACGAGCGGAGCGGGACCCGCCGCGGGCGATGCGCCCGCAGAGCCGACCCCCCCGGCGCCCGGTAGGCCACCGCCGACACCTCCGCCCGACCCGGAGGGCGGCGAACCGTACGACTGACCGGTCGGGCTCGCGGAGTTGCCGCTCGCGGCCGGGGAGGTGGATGCAGGAGTGGTCGCTGCGGACTCGTTCGAACCCACGCCACCTGCCGAATCGGTACCTTCCGCCCGGCCGTCCGTGCCTTCACCGGACGGCGGTGCGTCCGTACGGTTCTCCGCTTCCGTGGCGGGCTGCCCACCCGGACGTTCTCCGTCCCCGCCCGGGATTCCCGTCGGGTCGCCGGCGGTCCGGGCGCCGCCGACACCTGGTGTGCTGTAACCCTGGGGAACGAATGCCTCCGTGGCGCGACTCGTCGTGGCGGCATACGGGGAGGGCAGGACCGGAACCGCCGTGCCGGAATCGCGGTAGTACGGCTTGTAGAGGGCTTCCATCACCCGCACGGCCTGGGCGCGAACGGCTTCCTCCTGGCGGGCGGCAGCAGCACCTGCGACGGGATCGAGCGCGTGCAGCACCGACGACGTAATCACCGTGGGTGGAGGCACGGACGCTCGCACCCGTTCGCCGACGTCGGCGGCAATACGGAGTTTCTCGGACGTCGCGCGTGCGGCATCGGACAACTGTTGTGCGGATTCGCCGAATCGCACCGTCGCGCCCATCGCGGCGTCGGCCGCCGGACCCTCCCAGTGTTGGCCGATGAGCTTGCGGATCATCAGCGTTCCCCACGCGACGGTGAGGCTGAAACCCTTTCCGAGTTCGGCCCATTCGGTGGCCAGGGTGGTCATCGCGACGGGATTGATGCTCTGGGCGAGCCGGTGGATGTCGGCATGCTCCATGCCGTGGAAGTTCTCGAATGCTGCGATGTATTCGGGATCGACTCCCGCGTCGATGCGCGCGGCCAGCGCGTCGTAATTGGACTGCCGGCGGGCGACGGAGTCGGGGGCTGGGGCGTCGACCCCGAGCGACACCAGTAGTCGGTCGACGACGTTGTCATTCGTGGACATGGACGACAGCTCCCCCTCGATGCTCTCGCGTCTCGAGGAGCCGACGGCGGCGCGATATCCCCCTGCCCACGTAGATCCCCCCGATCCGATGGTGGCGACGATGCTAACGCACGGCACCGACCAGACGCAGGGCAAGATCGGCATACAGGTCGCTGATCGTCGCGGCGTCGTCGTAGCGGCCCGAGGGATACCAACGGCACACGTCGACGCAGAGCGACATCAGGGCGAGAGTGACACCTTCGGCATCCGGGAGGGTGAACTCGCCCGAGACGTGGCCGGCGTCCACGACACCCCGCACGACCTGCGTGGTCTGCCGTCGTAGTCCGACGATCGTGCGGTAGTGCTCGCGGTCGAGCGCGGCCAGCTCGTACTGGATGACCCGGCTCCATCGGTGGTTCTCCGCCTGCCAGGCGGCGAAGCGGCCGATGACGGAGGCGAGCCGAACGGACGGCTCGGCATCGGGGCGGTCAGCGTTCTCGACGACCTGCAGGGCGAGCGCGTGTCCCTCGTAGGCGATGGCGAAGAGTAGCTCCTCCTTGGACGGGTAGTGCGGATACATCGCGGCGGGACTCATGCCGAGTCGCGCCGCGATCCGGCGCGTCGTGGTGCCGCCGTAGCCGTGCTCCGCGAACTCGTCTATCGCGGCCGTGCGGATGCGAGCCGCGGCCTTGGATCCGCCGACGACGTCGTCCCATGCATCACTCACGAGAGCGCTTCCGTTCTGTCCGGTTGGTGTTGACAAGCCCGCTACGGCATCGCACGATAAGCGAGCGCTTAGAAATAAGCCAGTGCTTATCGACTTGGTAACGGTGGGTGCGACGCGGGGTCCTCTCCGCGCTGCAACGCCCGCGGCAACATAGGATCCGCCGAAGAGAAGAATAGGAACTGGCTCTGAAAGGCAGTGCTGTCCAATCAAATTGGATACAGGCTGTTTGGTGGATGAGAAGGCGGTCGGCTATACAGTTCCTGTAGGCCCCGTCACAGCGAGGAGATGACGTATGTCCGTGCTCGACCGCTTCCGTCTCGACGGCCGCGTTGCCATCGTCACCGGTGCCTCTTCGGGCCTCGGTGTCGCATTCACCCGAGGGCTGGCCGAGGCAGGGGCCGACGTCGTGCTCGCCGCACGCCGCCTCGACCGTCTCGAGGAGACCGCCGCGCTGGTCCGGGAGGCCGGACGGCAGGCCGTCACGGTCGAGACCGACATCGCCGATCCCGAACAGGCGCAGCGCATGGTCGATCATGCGGTCGAGCAACTCGGCCGGGTGGACATCCTCATCAACAATGCCGGTATCGGCACCGCCGTGCCCGCCACCAAGGAGACCCCCGAGCAGTTCCGGCAGGTCATCGACATCAACCTGAACGGATCCTATTGGGCGGCACAGGCCGTCGGCCGTGTGATGCAGCCCGGTAGCTCGATCGTCAACATCTCGTCGGTTCTCGGTCTCACCACGGCAGGCCTGCCGCAGGCCGCGTACTCGGCCAGTAAGGCGGGCGTCATCGGCCTCACGCGCGACCTCGCGCAGCAGTGGGGAGCACGCAAGGGAATCCGCGTCAACGCCATCGCACCCGGCTTCTTCCGGACGGAGATGACGGACGAATACCAGCCCGGATACCTCGACTCGATGAAGCAGCGAATCATCCTCGGCCGGACCGGCGATTCCGAGGAGATCGCGGCCACCGCAGTCTGGCTGGCATCCGACGCCGCCGCCTACGTCACCGGTCAGACCATCGCCGTGGACGGCGGACTCACCATCACCTGACGGCACCACCCATCCCCCAACGGAGGAACGCTATGAGCACACAGCCCCGCACTGCCATCGTCACCGGAGCCGCACGCGGCATCGGCGCAGCCGTAGCGAAGCGGCTCGCCGGCGACGGCTACCGGGTCGCCGTCCTCGACCTCGACGAATCCGCCTGCCAGGACACCGTTTCGGCTATCGAGTCCGCCGGTGGCAAGGCACTCGCCGTGGGCGCCGACGTCTCCGACGAGAAGTCCGTCGCCGCTGCCGTCGAGAAGGTCGCCACCGAACTCGGCGAGCCCACCGTCCTGATCAACAACGCCGGCATCACGCGCGACAACCTGCTGTTCAAGATGACGGTCGAGGACTGGGACGCCGTCATGAACGTGCACCTGCGTGGCGCCTTCCTCATGACGCGTGCCGTCCAGAGCTACATGGTCGACGCCAAGTTCGGTCGCATCGTCAACCTCTCGAGCACCTCGGCCCTCGGCAACCGCGGCCAGGTCAACTACTCCGCTGCCAAGGCCGGCATGCAGGGCTTCACGAAGACCCTCGCAATCGAGCTGGGCAAGTTCGGTGTCACTGCCAACGCCATCGCGCCGGGCTTCATCGCCACCGAGATGACCGCCGCGACCGCCGAGCGTCTCGGCCTGTCGTTCGACGACTTCAAGTCGAACATCGCGGCCGACATCCCGGTCGGCCGTATCGGCGAGGTCGACGACATCGCCCACACCGCATCGTTCCTCGCGTCCGAGGGCGCGGGCTTCGTGTCCGGTCAGGTCATCTACGTGGCCGGTGGCCCGAAGGCCTGATCCCCTTCCGTACATCCGTGCCGCCGCGTCCCATCCGGGACTGCGGCGCCGCGGTCTTTTCTGTTGCGGATCGAACGGAACGGCCCGACCGTGTCGGTCGCCTCGGTTGACCTCTCCGGCATGAGCGAGAAGGTCAAGGGGCCCCAGTCGTACTTTCCGTCGATCGAGCAGAAGTACGGACGCCCGATCGAGGAGTGGAAGAACATGATCCGCGCCTCGGATCTCGCCGAGCACATGGAGCTCGTGAACTGGCTGAAGCAGGAACACGGGATGGGCCACGGGCACGCGAATGCTCTCGTCGCCCACACTCTGAAGGAACAGAAGTCCGAGTGACGAGAGCGTCCGACTACGCCAGCCGCGGGGGTGCGGTGCGGTAGGTCGCAGGGGTGGCGCTGAGCCGGATCGGGTTGGCGATCTGACGAAGCGGAGCGTCCCGGTCGGGATCGTCGATCGACACCACCGGCGACAAGCCGAGTCGTTCGGCGAGCGCGACCGCGTCAGCGATGTCGTTGAGCGGTCCGCATGGCACCCGGGCTGCGGTCAGAGCGTCGAACCACGCGTCGGCGGTGTCCGTCGACAGCAATTCGTCGAGGATCTTCGTCAGCTCCTCCCGGTTCGCGACGCGGGCGGTGTTCGTGGTGAACCGCTCGTCGGTGGCGAGTTCGGGTGCGCCGAGAACCGCGACCAGGGAATCGAATTGACGGTCGTTGCCCACGGCGAGGACGAACGGCCGGTCTGCCGTGTGGAACACCTCGTAGGGCGCGATGCTCGGATGGCGATTGCCCATCGCCTTCGGCACCACCCCTGCCGCGACGTAGCCGGACGATTGGTTCGCCAGCGCCGACAACAGGGACGACAGCAGGTTCACCTCGACACGCTGGCCCTCGCCGGTGCGGTCGCGGTGCCGTAGCGCGGCGAGAATGCCGAGCGCAGCGTGCATTCCGGTGATGATGTCGACCACGGCGACACCGACCTTGGTGGGTGTCGCATGGTCGGGCCCGGTGATGCTCATCAGACCGCCGACGGCTTGGATGAGCAGGTCGTAACCGGGCAGGTCGTTGTGCCCGCCGAAGCCGGTGATCGAGGTGTAGACGATGCCGGGGTCGAGTTCCCGGACCTGCTCGTATCCGAGCCCGAGCCGAGTCATCGTGCCGGGCAGGAAGTTCTCGACGACGACATCGGCGCGGGCGACGAGATCGCGTGCCTGCTCCAGTCCTTCGTCGGTGGTCAGGTCGATGGCCACCGATTTCTTGTTGCGGTTGACGCCGAGGAAATAGGTCGACTCGTCGCCGGCCCAGGGTGGTCCCCAGTGCCGGGTGTCGTCCCCGAAGCCGGGTCGTTCGATCTTGACGACCTCTGCCCCGAGGTCGGCGAGCAGCATGGTGGCGTAGGGACCGGCGAGCACGCGACCGAAGTCGGCGATCACCAACCCTTCCAACGCTCCGCTCACCGGAAGGCTGCCTCACCGGTCAGCGCCTTGCCGATGGTCAGCTGATGGACCTCGGAGGTGCCCTCGTAGGTCAGCACCGATTCGAGGTTGTTGGCGTGACGAATGACGGGGTACTCGAGCGTGATTCCGTTGGCGCCGAGTATGGTCCGGCACTCGCGGGCGATGGCGATGGCCTCACGCACGTTGTTGAGCTTGCCGAGGCTGACCTGCTCCGGGGCGATCTCGCCGCGGTCCTTGATGCGACCGAGGTGGTAGGCGAGCAGGTGGCCCTTGCCGACCTCGAGCGCCATGTCGGCGATCTTGGCCTGGGTGAGCTGGTAGCCGGCGAGCGGCTTGTCGAACACTTCGCGGGACTGCGAGTACTCGACGGCGGTCTCGAGGCAGTCGCGGGCGGCACCGATGGCACCGAAGACGATGCCGAAGCGGGCCTCGCCGAGGGAGGTCAGCGGTCCGCGCAGACCCTCGGCCTTCGGCATCATCGCCGAGGAGGGCAGACGCACGCCGTCGAGGATGAGCTCCGATGTGACCGAGGCGCGCAGCGACATCTTGGAGTGGATCTCCGGTGCGGAGAAACCGGGGGTGTCGGTGGGGACGACGAAGCCGCGGATGCCCTTGGCGCCTTCTTCGAGGTCGGTCTGCGCCCAGACGACGGCGACGTCGGCGATCGAGCCGTTGGTGATCCACATCTTGGTGCCGTTGAGGATCCAGTCGTCGCCGTCGCGCTTTGCGTTGGTGCGCATCCCGGCGGGGTTGGAACCGAAGTCGGGCTCGGTCAGGCCGAAGCAACCGATGGCCTCACCGGCGGCCATGCGGGGGAGCCATTCCTGCTTCTGCTCCTCGCTGCCCCAGTGGTGGATGGAGAACATCGCCAGCGAGCCCTGCACGGACACGAGGCTGCGGATGCCGGAGTCGACGGCCTCGAGTTCGAGGCAGGCCAGGCCGTAGGCGGTGGCGCTCATGCCGGCGCAGCCGTAGCCGTCGAGGTGCATGCCGAGCACACCGAGCTGTCCGAGTTCCTTGGCGAGCTCGCGTGCCGGGAGCTTGGCTTCCTCGAACCACTGGGCCACGTGCGGGCGGATGCGCTCGTTGCCGAACTTGCGGACGGTGTCGCGGATGTCGATCTCCTCCTGCTCGAGCAGGGAGTCGAGGGCGAACAGCTGGGTGAGCGACTGAGCGTTGGACATGGCCTTCTCCGGTGGTCGAGGAAACGTTTGTCAGAACGATTGTGAGAACGTTTGCGCGATCGATTGCATGGCCTACGCTAAAGACACGTTCCGGGCACGTCAACCCCGGAACGCGAACTCGATGCCGTACGAGCAGGAGAGCCGCATGCCCCGTCCCGACCGCGCCCCGACGCTCAAGGAGATCGCCGAGCGCGCCGGTGTCCACGTCTCGACGGCATCCCGTGTGCTGCGCCAGCCCGAACCGGTCGACGGCTGGTCGGACTCGGCACTACGGGTGCGGGAGGTCGCGGCCGAACTGGGATATCGCCCCAACCTGTGGGCGGCGAGCTTGCGGACCCGCAAGACCACGACCCTCGGTGTCGTCATGCCGCGACTCACCGACGGCGTGGTCGCCACGACCTACCAGGGCATCGAGGAAGCCGCCACGAAAGCGGGCTACTCGGTACTGCTGTCGAGCCCACCCGACGACCTCGAGGCACAACGTCGCGCCATCGCGCTGCTCGTGGGCCGGCAGGTCGACGGTCTGCTGCTGAGCAGCATGCACCTCCCGGGTGGTCCGTTCGTCGAGTCGCTGGTACTCGGATCGCTGCCCATCCTCGCGGTCCCCCGGCACGCCGATGCGGGGTTGCCGTTCGTGGTGGGCGACGACTACCGGGGTGGAGCACTGGCCGCCCGGCACCTTCTCGACCGCGGCTACGACGACCTGGCGATCATCGCCGGCCCCGACCACGCCAGCACCGCCCGCGACCGCCGCGACGGCTTCGTCGACACCCTGAAGGAAGCGTCGGTGGCCCTGCCGCCCGAGCGGATCGTGCGGTCGAGCTTCGACGTCGCCGGGGGTGTGGAGGCCGCGCGTGCGCTGCTGGATCGCCCCGACCGGCCCCGTGCGATCTTCGCGGTCAGCGACACCATTGCCATCGGTATCCTCGGTGTCGCCCGCGACCTGGGTCTGGTCATCCCCGGCGATGTCGCCGTCGTCGGTTACAACGACATCCCTGTCGTCGCGCAGCTGCCGGTTCCGCTCACCACCGTGCGATCGCCCGCGCACGATATCGGGGTGACGGCCATCGAGCGGCTCCTCGAACTCGTGCGAAATGGAGAAACGGAATCGACGCGACTTCCCGTCGAACTCGTGGTGCGCGCCTCGAGCTGAGCGATCTCACCCGTTACCGCGGCCACTGTTCCCGTTGCCGGTGTTCCCGTTCCCATTGCCGTTGTTGCCGTTGCGGTTCCCGTTGTTCCCCTGCGAGTTTCCGTTACCGTTGTTGTTGCCGGGTCCGCTGTTCCCACGGGACTCGGATTCGGACCTCGTGGGCCCGGCATCCGCCGGCGGTGCGACAGGAGCGGGTACGACGGGCGGAACCACGGGGGGTTCGTCCGCTGTGCGCGCCGGGACGACCGTGGATTCGGGGGTCGCAGGGAGCTCGGTGGTGGCCGGTACCCGTTCGGGCGTCGCTGCGGACGTGCCCGGCGTTCGGGTCTCCGGTGTGGCCGCCGGCGGGGAGGCGCCCCGCCCGAATCCGAGCGCGAGACCGCCCACGGCGAGCGCTCCGACCAGCGTCAGACCCGCTGCGACGAGAACTCCACGTGAACGGTCCGTGCCTGCAGTGGTCGTCGGTCCGCCGATCTCACTCGCCGGCAGGAAGGCTGTCGCAGCGCGGTTTCCGTCGGAATTCTGCAATGCCGCGAGCATCTCGTGCGCACTGCGGAACCGGTCGGAAGGCTCTCGTGCCATGGCCCGTTCGATCACTGCGACGAACCCCGGATGGGCGTCCGGGCGGAGATCGGCGAGTGGCCGCGGACGGTCGTGCGTGATGGCCCGTGCCAGCGCGAGGATGTTGTCCTCGGCGAACGGCCTCCGCCCGCACAGGCACTCGTAGCCGACGACCCCGACCGCGTACAGATCGTCCGTCACGGACGCGGGGTGTCCGGTGATGCGGTCCGGGCTCAGATAGGCGACGGTCCCCACGAGTTCACCGGTGTGGGTGAGGTCGTCGCCGACGCTCTTCGCGATACCGAAGTCGGCGACCTTGATCTCGCCGTTCTCTGTGATGAGCACGTTCGCCGGCTTGATGTCCCGGTGGAGGATCCCCGCACCGTGCGCGGCGACGAGCGCCTCGAGAATTCCGGCGAGCACCGTGCGCACCCGATCGGCGGGTAGGGGTCCGCGGGTGATGTCGTCGGCGAGGGTCCGCCCGGAGAGCCGTTCCATAACGATGTAAGGACGTCCGTCGTGTTCACCCGTGTCGTACACGGCGACGATGCAAGGGTGGTTCAGGGCCGCGGCGGCCCGGGCCTCGACTTCGAAACGACGTCGTACGTCCGGTCTGCTGCAGACCTCCCGTCCGAGCAGTTTGACGGCGACGGGCCGGTGGAGGCGGGGGTCCCAACCGTCGTGGATCTCGCCGCTGCCGCCCACGCCGAGCAGACCGCTCAGCTCGTAGCGGCCGTCGAGAACTTTGTGGACGGTCACAGGTCGACGGTAGCCGTTCGAAGGGGGGAGTAAACAAAATGCGCTGGTGGGAGGATGTGTGCCCGAGCTTCATCCGTGATCTTCACCCGGTGCTCGTAACGCGCTTGTAATTCGTGCCGATCTCATGCCCGGGAGAACCACGCTGCCGGAGGGTCTGGATGAAGACGATTGTGCGAGCCGGGATCGTCGCCGGCATGGCAGCTGCATCGATGGTGTGGCCGGTGTCCGCGATGAGCGACCCGGGTAGCGAGCAGGGCATCCGATACGTCGCGCTCGGTGACTCGCGTGCCGCCGGACCCTACCTCGACGCAGCGGCGATGCTCAGCGGATGTGCCCGCGCGGATGCGGGATATCCGAACCTCGTCGCGGGTTCGCTTCAGACCGTCAGCTTCGTCAACGTCGCGTGTTCGGGTGCACGCACCGAGCACATCACGTCCGTCCCGCAGCAGACGTCGACCGGATCGGTCCCGCCGCAGATCGATTCGCTCCCTCCGGACACGAATCTCGTCACGCTGAGCATCGGCGGCAACGATGTCGGCTGGGCGGGGCTCGTCTCGGCCTGTTACACCGAGCTTCCGGGCGGCGATGCGCACTGCCGCACCGATCCGGGCACCACGTCGCGCATGGACACCGCCCTGAGTGCACTCGGACCGAAGCTCACCGCGACACTCACCGCCGTCCAGCAACGCGCACCACGCGCACGGGTTTTGCTGGTCGGGCACGGCGGTGTTTTCGGCAACCGGGGTTGCTGGCCCAACATCCCCACCAGCGATGCCGACGCCTCCTTCGTGACGAACTTCTTCGTGCGGATGAACCGAGTACTCGCCCGCTCCGCCGGCGAGGCCGGTGCCGAGTTCGTCGACGTCATGGCCGGATCCGAAGGACACGACGCGTGTGCGCCCTCCGAGCAGCGCTTCTACGAGGGACGGCAGTCGCTGTCGCTGGCGAAGGCACTGCACCCTACCGCTGCGGGGATGCGGCACATGGCGCAGCGGGTGACGAACGTCTGGTACCAGCGAAGCTAGGAACCGACGACCAGCGACGTTTCGTTCGCGACACTCGCCGGACACGACAGCGAAAAAGTGGAATGCTGCACTCCACTGCGTGCTCACATCCGTCGAACCGGTCCTGCGCGGGAGGCCTCGATGACGATCTACCGACAACAGCTCGGCGGAACCGGTTACGTCTTCGACGGCCTCGTCGACCTGCTCGGGAAAGCCTCTCCGCGCCGCTCGGGCGATGAACTCGCCGGATGCGCTGCCACCTCGGATGCAGAACGCGCCGCGGCACAGCTGGCCCTCGCCGACCTCCCGCTGACCACCTTCCTCACCGAGGCAGTCGTCCCGTACGAGACCGACGAGGTCACCAGGCTGATCGTCGACACCCACGACGCGACGGCCTTCGCGCCGGTCTCGCACATGACCGTCGGGGAACTGCGCGACCACCTCCTGGAGGTCGCGGCCCGACCGGACTCCGCCGACGTGCTCGCGGCACTCGCGCCGGGACTCACCCCGGAGACGGTCGCCGCGACCAGCAAGATCATGCGCAATCAAGACCTCATCGCGGTCTCCCGCGCTGCGACGGCGACCAGCGCGTTCCGCACGACCATCGGATTGCCCGGGCGGCTCGCGACGCGCCTGCAACCGAACCATCCCGTCGACGACCCGCGTGGGGTCGCCGCGTCCGTCCTCGACGGCCTGCTGATGGGATGCGGCGACGCGGTCGTCGGCATCAATCCGGCGAGCGACTCGCCGCACGCCGTGTCCGACCTGCTGCACCTGCTCGACGAGATCCGGCAACGATTCGAGATTCCCACCCAGTCGTGCGTGCTGACCCACGTCACCACCACCATCGATCTGATCGAGAAGGACGCACCCGTCGACCTGGTGTTCCAATCGGTCGCCGGCACCGAGGGCGCCAACCGCAGCTTCGGTGTGGACCTCGCAGTGCTGCGGGAGGGCAACGAGGCCGGCAGGTCGCTGCGACGGGGGACCGTCGGCAACAACGTCATGTACTTCGAGACCGGGCAGGGTTCGGCGTTGTCGTCGGGAACCCATTTCGGAACCGGTGGCAGGCCGGTGGATCAGCAGACCCTCGAAGCGCGCGCGTATGCCGTTGCGCGCGAGTTCGAACCGCTGCTCGTCAACACCGTCGTCGGGTTCATCGGACCGGAATACCTGTACGACGGCAAGCAGATCATCCGCGCGGGTCTCGAAGACCAGTTCTGCGGCAAACTCCTCGGCCTGCCGATGGGTGTGGACGTCTGCTACACCAATCATGCCGAGGCCGATCAGGACGACATGGACACCCTGCTGACCCTGTTGGCCGTTGCCGGAACAGCATTCGTCATCACAGTGCCGGGTGCCGACGACGTGATGCTCGGCTATCAATCGCTGTCGTTCCACGACGCGCTGTACGTGCGGGAGGCCGCCGACCTGCGGCCGGCACCGGAGTTCGAGGACTGGCTACGCAGGCAGGGTATGGCGGACGATATCGGTCGCATCCTGCCGGTGGACGTCGGCACGTCCCCTCTGCGCGCACTCGGAGGTGCCTTGTGAGCGACCTGTGGGACGAATTGCGCCGGAACACCCAGGCACGGATCGGCCTGGGACGCACCGGGAACAGCATCCCGACGCGCCGTCATCTGGAATTCGTGGCGGCCCATGCCGAGGCGCGCGACGCCGTGCACGTCCCGCTCGATGTGCATTCCTTGGCTCAGCGGGTTCGTGATCTCGGGCTCGGTGAGCCATTGATCGTGGAAAGCGCAGCAGGAGATCGCAGTACGTATCTGCGTCGCCCCGACCTCGGCCGGCAGCTCGCCGAGGGGACCACGCTGCCGCGAACAGAGGCCGATCTCGGTATCGCGCTGTGCGACGGGTTGTCGTCCACCGCTCTCGACGCCCACGGACCCGATCTGCTCGCGGCGATCGTCGCTGCCCTGCCCGGGTTGACCGTGGCGTCACCGGTGATCGCGACGCAGGCCCGCGTCGCGCTGGGCGACCATATCGGTGAGCGGCTCGGCGTCACGACGATGCTCGTGATCATCGGCGAACGGCCCGGCCTGTCGGTGGCCGACAGTGTCGGCGTGTACCTGACGCACCACCCGACGCCGGGACGCAGTGACGCCGAACGCAACTGCGTGTCGAATATCCACCCGCCCGGCGGGATGACCTACGAGCATGCAGCGCGCGTCGTCGCGGCCCTCGTGAACGGCGCGCGACAGTTGGGGGCCTCGGGGGTGGCGTTGAAGGACACCTCGCGGGATCCCGCACTCACCGACCCCGACAGCGGAGCGCGAAACGGTCAGCAGAGCGCGTAATAGCGCGCACCTATGACCACTTCGCGCTCTGCTGCCCTCGGTCGAGGGCGGAGGATTGCGCCGTTGTGTGCAGATTGCCAGGGTGCATCTCACTCGTCCCACTGCCTATGTTGCTGTGTCCGAGCAAGCTTCTCGAGAGGTAGACAACCTGAAGATGAGGCTCACAACCCTGCTGGTCGACCATCTGGGTTGTGAGCCTCACCTTTCAGTTGCGAACCTCGCTCCCGGCAGGGATGCCATCGCGATTGCGGGGTTTCTTCGCGACGGTCGTCGACGTCAGGAACAGGATTGCCGACGAGATCACCACCAACCACAATCCCCAGCCGATCTGGACGCCGATAGTCTCTCCGAAGAACTCGGCAGTGTGCGACGAGACGTCCATGATGTCGTAGATCGCGATACCCAGGCAGATCACACGCGCGGCGGGTGCGACCCACCGAATAACGGTCCCGCCGGCCGACCCCCCCGGAGAACAGTGTGAGCATCGCGACGGCAGACAGTACGCCCAGGATCAAAGTGATCATGCCGTCCCCCTCGAGGCCGTTCTTGGTGAAGGCCATGAAGCTTGCCCAGGGGCCGATGCTGCCGAGCATGATGCCGACGCTTGCGGCGAGCGACGCGATCAGATGTGCGTTGTAGCGCTGGTCGAAATCTCGAGTACTCATTGGGTCTCCTATTTGCGATTCGTGGAACTTGTTCGGGTCAAGCGGTTTCGGGAAGCGGGTTCTTCAACGAAGCGACGATGTTGTTCGCGATCGTCGACGCCACCTCCGGCGAAACGTTCGCGTCGTGGCAGCGCCTCGCCGCGACCGCCAGCCGATCGGCGACCTCGTTGAGCGGGTGTCCACTGTGCCCGCGCACCCACGAGAACTCGACAGTGCGACCCTTGATCCGATTCCGGATGCGCTCCACGACGTCCGCGATCTCGGGACGGCCCTCGTAAGTGCCCTCGATGCAGGCGAGGGCAAGCCGGCTGTCGGTGAGGATGTGCAGCTTGGGGTGCATGAAGCGAGCGACGGCCATGTCGATCGCGAGGAGTTCGCCTTCGAGGATCGAGCGGGCGTCGCAGGCCATCCGCATGTGATGTACACCGGCGTTCGATACGCAGCCGAGTCCGGTGCCGCGACGATTGCGAGCCTTCGATGCGTCGGTCGCGACCACCAGCGGCGGACGGGCCTCGAGTTCCGCCTCGCGGCGTGCTTCGTCCGCTGCGAGCAGAGCCGCGACGTGTGCCCCGATGGTGTCGGATGCGCGAGCGAGAAGCGCGCCGAACGGGCCGAAGGCCGTGTCGACGAACTGTGCGGCCGGGAACGACTCGGCGACGTCCTTCAAGGTGCGACGCAACACGCCGTCGGAGATGTGGACCCGGGCGGGTGAGGTCTGCGCCCGCCGGACCGCCGGACCGTCGCACCAGCGCTACCAAGCTCGTTATCGAGCAGATGGAGGCCATCGCACCCACCATGGCCGCATGACCTCCATCAACGGCCTCCCGTAACGACGAGGGGCGGTGCTCCGACACCAGTTCAGGAAGGCGCTCAGCGCGTGTGCGGTCGAGAAAGCAGCGGCACACGTGGCCTGGTGTCGGGTTGAAGGAGAAACATGAAGTTCGTCGTCCCCTACCTGCGCGTCGTAGCGGGGATGTTCGCCGCCATCACGCTGTGGCTGGCGATCGTGGAAGTAGTCAACGGCAACGTGGCCGACGCGATCCTGTTCGTGGCATTCGCGGCCGGCCTGGGATATCTCGCGATGGGCAAGCCCCTGCGCGACCGCCGCAAGCGGATCAAGGCCGAACAGGACGCGATCGCCGCCCGCGCCGAAGCCGGTCACCGCGCATTCCTGGCGGGGGACGTGCGGGCCGCGATGGCGCCGCCGCCTGCGCCGCCGAAGCCTGCGAGGATCCGCCGCGGAGTCGTTATCGCCGCTGCCGTTGCCGGGCTGCTCGTCTTCATGGGCATCATCAACGACATCTCGGACGGGCTGGACTCGCCCACGAAGGACGACGCGAGCACCACCCCGCAACCCACTCCTCGTGCCGCTGCACCGACGACCACCACGCCATCGACGACGTCGGCTGCCACTACGGCGCGGACCGTCGCTCCGGAAACCACTCCCGCGACGAGGATTTCCACCACGCAGGTCGCTGCTGTGGCGTCCGTTGCCGTGATGCCGAACGTCGTGTGCATGGATCTCCAAGCGGCACAGGACATTATCCAGGCCGCCGGCGTTTTCTATTCCACGAGCGTCGACGCGACCGGTCAGGGACGCGCACAGGTGTGGGACCGCAACTGGGTCGTCGTCGACCAGACTCCTTCGGTGGGAGCATCGATCGGTGAAGGCGACCCAGTGCTGTCCGTGTTGAAAGAAGACGAATTCAGCGGGTGTTAGGCCATCGGCTGCTCCGTGCGGGAAAGATGTTCGGTGATGGCGGTGTTCGACGGATGACGGCCACCCTCGGGAATCCGACCGCTCCTGGGCGTAGGGCTTCGACCCGCAAGCCCGCCATCGCGGCCTTCAGTCCGAGATCCTTGATGGTCGAGGCGATTCGGCCGGAATAGGCCTGTTCCTTCGGGGTGCCGTCCCGCTCGCGGAACTGAACGACGCCGGTCACGTCGGCCCCTCCCGTAGACCCGTGCTCCGATCACAGCACTCCACCCGGGGTTCGCGCAACGAGGATGAGTTCGATCGGGAACGAATCGGGCGCCCTGCGGGCGGCTGCCCTCGACCGATCGGAGACCCTTCGGGTCCCTGAGTCGCCGTCCCCTTCCCCAAGGCTGCCCGGTCGCCATGCCCCGATAGACCGTCTCGGCCAGCACGGATAGCCCCACGTCGCGGAGGACGTGCGGCTCGCACTGGACCCGGTCGTTCGTGTCGACCCGCACGATCGGGTGCTCCACCACCAGCTGTGGAGACGAGGGATACTGGTGCCCAGTCGGTTTCGAGACAGGGAACGACCCCGGCTCGCAGCGTCGGCGCGCTGACGTCGGACTGTGGGAGACGAGCGACGAACTGCGTCGACGCGCCTCGGCTACCGGAACGGCCCTCGTGCGCGACGATGCAGGTGAAACGCCTCGAGCCCTCCGATCACGGTGGATCGGAGGGCTGGAAGTCAGAACGTCGGGTGTGAACCCGGGGGAGCGGGTGTGTGTCGGCCGGCGCGGACGAATGCGCTCGCGGCTCGTTGCTGGAATACGCCTCTCGAAGGCGTGTGGATAGACTCCACCCTACGGTGCATGACAGTCCCTATCTGTCTTGTGCCCAGACCCCGGTGAGGTGTTGGCGCACCTTCCGGGGTCGACCTGTTTTCAGGTCGGTGGAGGGATGGTCGCACGGGTGTGCGAAGTCGTCAACTCGAACACACGTTCTGTTTCTGTCTGTTCTGCAAGTACGGGAAGCGCAGTGATTCGTCCGAATGGCGCCTCTTGCAACGATTGTCGCGCTTGTTCATGGATAGACCAGTGGTTCGGATGTAAAACCGATTGTCAGCCGTCATCGAATCCGACGCGGCCTATGGTGATACTTCTTCGCGTCGAGCTCCAACTTCCCACACGTGCGCGTCGAGATGGCACAGTGCGGCACGGCCGATGTCCGGGAAGAAGGGGGGCTCGCGTGGGAGCTGTGCGACGCACGGTGGTGGCGACCGCAGTCGCGGCCACAGCCGCGGTAGGTGTATCGACGGGGCAGGCAGCGGCGACTCCTGCAATCGACACCGTCGTGAACGGTGCACTGTCCGTCACCCCGCTGTGCCAGGGAACCATCGACGCGCTGATCATCGCCTGCACCGAGCTCGAGAAGCTGACACCGCACTTCCCGCTGATGCTCGACCTGAATCCGCGGGGTACGCATCTCGTCGTGCTCGGGGCCGGACTCACCGATGACGGCAAGATCCGGCCGGTGCTCGAAGAACGACTCGAAGCGGCTCTCCGTGCAGCGCAACGCTATCCGGAATCTCCGATCGTCGTCACCGGTGGCGTGCCGCGCAACGGCGTCACCGAAGCGCAGGCTATGAAGGACTGGCTGGTCGTGCGAGGCATTCCGCCGGAGCGCATCACCGAGGAATCGCAGTCGACCTCCACCGTCGAGAACGCACGCTTCACCAACGACGTTCTGCTCGAACGGCGAGCCACGGGCGCTGTGCTGGTGACGAACCGCGACCACCTCGAACGCGCGATGATCAACTTCCGGCAGGCGGTCGACGCGCGCATTCCGATCGCGGGCATCGTCCCAGCGTAAACGCAGGAAGTATCAGCCCGGCGTATTCGCCTTCCGCGTCAGTACCTGACTGATCTCCGAAACATTCTTCGCCAGTTCGAAGTTGACCCACCCGGCTACTTCCCACAGAGGTGAAGGTTCGGGCATGAGGCCGACGATCGTCTTCTCGATGTCGGCAGTCTCGAGAAGCGCGGCCCATTCGGTGCGAAGAGCCCGGATGCGGCCGGTCGAGCCGGACCATTCGTAGGCGTCCGGCCCGACCGCAGTTCCCCCACTGCAGACCGCCACGGTGTTCGTCCACCACCACTCGATGTGCCAGAGCAGCCACGCAATCGTGGGCTCGGGGAGGGCCTCGGCCGTCTCGTCCGGCCAGTCGGCGACGAGACGCCCGTCGACCCGCCGGACGCCCACGGAGTTCGACGACGGCTCCCAGTGCACGGCAGCCTCGTCGATCCGCGGCAGGACATGTTGTTCCGTGAAGAGCCAGACCAGGTCGAGTTGCTTCAGCAGCGTGCGCGTGGCGAGTGGCAGGGTGTCCGAGGGCATGCATGCAATCATCGCGGACATAGTGGACATGTGCTCGATGTCGACACCGTGTATCTGTCCCCGGAAGTGTGCAAACGTTGCTGTGCAGTTATCCGCCTTCACGCGGTCGGTGTCGCCACTCCCAGTGACAGCGCACCGAAGAACTTCGGCGTCTTCTCCTCGTAGAAGGTGTCGAGTTCGCGGATCTCGAACCCCGCACCGCGGACGAGGTCGGCGATTTGTCGTGTCAGATGGCAACCACCCGCGACGCGCTTCTGGATCGGTTCGAGCCGGTGCTGCCACCGCCGGACGTTCTCGTCCGGCGCGAGTCCGTGTTCGACGAAATGCAGGGTGCCGCCCGGTGCGAGGACACGACGTATCTCGCGCAGAGCCGCGTCGGCATCGGGGATGGTGCACAGCGTCCACGTCGACAGTGCGCTGTCGAAGGTGTTGTCCTCGAACGGGAGTGACTGACCGTCCAGGCCGGATCGTTCGATGCGCACGGGGGAGTCGTCGATGCGCGAACGTGCGAGCTTCCATCCGAGGTCCGCGGGTTCGACGGCGCTGACCGACTCGACGGTGGTGGGGTAGTAGGGAACGTTGAGGCCGGATCCGAATCCGATCTCGACGACGCGGCCGCTCAGGCCGGCGCACACTCGTTTCCGGTTCGCTTCGGTGAACGACGGTGCACAGGCGATGTTCACCAGTCGCGGTACGACGTGATCGTTGTAGAGGCTCATGGCAGTCCCTTCGCCTGGTGGCGTGTCGATCTGCTCGATCCATCATGACACCTGCCCGGCCGAACGGAACCCCTCGTTTCTGTCGCACCGAACGGACTGTTAAGTTACCTTTACATGTAAAGTGTGCTTTACGGCGAAAGGGGAAACGATGGACAGCGGGGGTGCCGGATCGGTGGTCGGGCGAAGCAAGTGGGGCAAGGTGCGGGTGGGGTCGCGGTGGATCGGCGCCGTACCGCCGGCGATCGCCCTCGGAATCCTGGCCACAGCCGTTCTGGCAGCGGTGGTAGCTGCTCTGGGGCTGGTGCCCGACTATCCCGTGGCCGCCGGCGTGGCGGTCGCGCTGGCGACCGCACCCTCACTGTCGGCCCTGTCGTGGGTGCTCCTCGTGGATCGGTCGACCCTCGAAGGCGCCACGGACCGGCCCGAGGATTCGGTCGAGTCGTCCTGGTACGAGAAAGCCGCCTCGGGCGCTTTCACCGACATCCTTCTCGTCACGGGCCTGGGGTGCACCGCTCTGGCGTTCGCTCCGATCGAGGTCGAGGGCCTGCACGCGCTGATGGCGGTCATCCTCGTGGCTTTCGCGTCGTTCGGTGTGCGCTACGCCGTGCAGCGTCGGAAGGGCTGAGGGTGCGGAATTCGCTGGCGGCCCTGCGCGCGGAGAACGGATGGTCGCAGCAGAGGCTTGCCGACGAACTCGGGGGATCGCGCCAGACGATCATCTCGATCGAGAAGGGGCGATTCGACCCGTCCCTTCCGTTGGCGTTCCGCATCGCGCACCTGTTCGGACGTCGAATCGAGGACATATTCCTGCCCGACGAGGGATAAGCGAAGGGGCCGAGCGGATTCCCCGACAGAACCCGCTCGGCCACTTGCCGATCACTCGAGCGTACTACCGGCGTCAACGGTGAGTGTGAGTCCGGTGATGTCGTCGACGTACACCTCGCCCTCCCTTCTTGACCGGCATCCAAGAAGCCTTTACCGTAATCGTCACGCCTTCTTGAATGGCGTCCAAGAAATGTGGTGGTGAAGCGGGAGAGTGCTAGTCATGAACATCGGTGAGTCTGCCGATCGGCGCGAGGTGGTAGCGGTGCAGCGGCGCGAGGTCTCGTTCGTCTCCGGCCAGGACGAGTGCGCGGCATGGCTGTACACCGCACCCGACCTGAACGGTCCGCGCCCGATGGTGATCATGGGGCACGGGCTCGGAGCGGTGCGGGAGATGCGCCTGGATGCCTACGCGGAACGGTTCGCCGCCGCGGGGTGGTCGGTGCTGGTGTTCGATTACCGTCACCTCGGGGCCAGCGGCGGAGCGCCGCGCCAGATCCTCGACATCGGCCGGCAACGCGCCGACTGGCATGCCGCTTTGGCCTTCGCGCGCACACTTCCTGAGGTCGACGTCAACCGGATCGCCTTGTGGGGCAGTTCGTTCGGCGGAGGCCATGTCCTTCGAGTCGCCTCCGAGGACACCCGTATCGCGGCAGTCGTGGCGCAGTGTCCCTTCACCGACGGTCCGGCGTCGTTGCGCGCGCGGATACGAACCGGCCCGCTGAGCGTGGTGGCACTGACAGCGGCAGGCATTCTCGACACGGTCGGGTCGTGGTTCGGCGCGAAGCCGATCCTGTTGCCGATGGCGGGGACGTCCTGGATGCCCGCGTTCGTGGCCTCACCCGACGCCCTCGCCGGCGCTTCCGCACTCCTGCCCGCGGGGACCCGGCTCTCGCGGCGCACCAGCGCGGTGTTGAAACGACTTCCGTCGGTGCGGGCTCAGCTGTCGAAGAACATCGAGCCGACGGAGATCGACGGTAGGGAAGAACCCGAGACCGGGGTCGGCCGCGACAGCGTCTGGGGTGTACTGCGCGGTCCGAACGGCGAATTCGAGGCGGCCAATGCCCTCGCTGCCCGGCTGGCGCTGCGTCTTCCGCTCGATCGACCCGGTCGTGCGCTGGCCCGCTTCAGCATTCCGACGTTGCTGTGTGTCTGCGACAACGACGCGGCCGCGCCCGCGAAGACCACGAAGCGTCACGCACAGGGTCTGGCGCACGTACAGGTTCAGAGCTACGTGTGTGACCACTTCGACATCTACGTCGGTGACCACTTCGAACGCGCCGTGCGTGACCAACTCTATTTCCTGGAAAGGCAATTCGACCGCACCGCACGGTAGGTCGCTCCGTGTTCGTGGACGCGCAGATCAGGTGCTCAGCCGGTGGCTGCGGCACGACTGCGAGCGCTGTTGAGCAACGTCTCGATCACCGCGCGTCGCTGAGCCTGATCCGTCGGGTGCATCAGCAAGCCCTCGACCACGAAAACGCCGATCGAGACCAGCGGATCGACTTCGTCAGCGGGCACGCCGAGTCCGATCAGCTCTGCCCGGAACAATCCTTCGGCCAGTGTGTGGAACTGCTGGTGCCATTGCTGAACGGACGCGGACTTCTCGGCGCGTGTGTGCACCGTGCTCACCAACCGACCCAGCTGCTCCAATTCTTCGACCAACCACAAGAGTCGATCGGCCAGGCCCGAGCCCAGTATCTCGCTGTAGGAGGCCATCGAGTCGGCCAGAACCGCATCCAGGACCGCGATCAATATCGAGTCCTTGTCCTGGAAGTACCAGTACAGCGTGTTCGACACGACTCCGGCGTCACGGGCGATCCGCGTCATCGATGCCGCGTCGTATCCTTCCTCGACGAACAACCGCCGGGCGGCTACCACGATCTCTGCGCGTTTCTCTTCCCGATCCTGCGGACGTCTGTTGCGGGGCATCTCCAGTCCTGACCTAGTTCCCGCCCCGATGCTATCTTGACCGGCCCCCAAGAGCGGGCCCCGGCCGACCGTTCCGGAACGAGGTCCGTAGCCGTCTCGAACAGATGATGAGGCAGGCGAGCCAGAGCAGCTCTCGATACAGACCGGCTCGTACTTCGGGTCACTCGACTTCGGCGAGTCCGTACTCGGGTCGTCCGGCAGGCCGATACACGGTGATGACGACACCGGTCGAGGTGGTGCGCGATTCGACGAGATCGAACTTCGTGTCGCGACCCCCGACGGGGAACAGCCGCCGCCCCTGACCGAGGACGACCGGGAACGTGATGAGGCGGTACTCGTCGACGAGACCGTGTTCGAAGAGGGTGTGGACCAGACGGATGCTGCCGTGCACCTGCAGTTCCCGTCCCGGCTGCTTCTTCAGTTCCGCGACCGCGGTGGGCACGTCGCCCTCGAGGACCGTCGTGTTCTGCCACTCGGGGGCGGTGAGCGTCGTGGAGGCGACGTACTTCGGGAGGGTGTTGAGTGCACGGGCGACCGGATCGTCGGGATCGGTCGAGTTCGGCCACGACGCAGCGAAGACGTCGTAGGTGTTCCGGCCCAGCAGGAATGCGTCGACCTTCGAGAACACCTCGTCGATGAACTTGCCGGTGTCCTCGTCGAACAGCGGCACCACCCAACCGCCGCGGTCGAAGCCGTCGCTGCGGTCCTCGTCGGGGCCACCCGGTCCCTGGGCCACACCGTCGGCCGATACGAAGGTCGTCACCGTGAGCTTCATCGTCGTCCCCTTTCGAAGGTTGTCGCCGAGTACAGACCCGGGAAGCGCAGAGAACTCATCGCTTGCATCCCTCCGGCACGGAAGGTATCTCTGGACGCAGCGTCGCGTGTCGATGACGGACTGCGTCAGGCATGGAGGCGCGGGACCACAAGGAGTTCTCCTTGAGTATTGCGTTCAACCACACCATCGTCGCGGCCGACGACAAGCAGCATTCGGCCTACTTCCTCACCACCCTGTTCGGGCTGCCCGATCCGGTGCCCGCCGGGCACTTCCTCGCTGTCGAACTCGCCAACGGCGTCACCCTCGATTTCGCCGAACCGCCACCGGATGTGGAGTATCCGCCGCAGCACTACGCATTCCTGGTGTCGGAGGAGGAGTTCGACGAGATCTACGCCCGGATCCTCGAGCAGAAGATCGAACACTGGGCCGATCCCCGGCAGTCGGCGCACGGCATCAACAGAAACGACGGGGGTCGAGGAACCTACTTCCTCGACCCCGCCGGTCACTTCATGGAGATAATCACGCGTCCCTACGGTTGGCGCTCCTGAACCGTCTCGACCCGAGCCGTCCCGGCCGCAGCGCGTCGCCGTGCCAGCACCGTGCAGGTACCGGCGATCGCTGCGGTCAACGCGCCGGTCGCGAGCAGCTGCGTGCGGGCAGCGGTGTCGAACAGGGCGAGCACCGCGATGCCGGCCAGCAGACCGAGCGTCGCGTACGAAAGGTACGGGAAGCCCCACATCTTCAGCGGCAGTGCATCCTCGGTGCCGTTGCGGCGTGCGCGACGACGGAGCACGAGGTGCGAGACCGCGACGAACGTCCACAGCACCAGGATCGTGGAGCCGACGGCGTTGAGCAGCAGCGGCAGCACCCGGTCGGGGTAGAGATAGTTCAGTCCGACCGTGACGAAGCCGAACGCCACCGAGGCGAGCACCGCATTGCGGGGAACGCCGTTGGACGACAGCCGCCCGAAGACGGGGTGCGCCGATCCGCGGTGCGACAGCGAGAAGATCATCCGGGAAGCGCTGAACAGCATCGCGTTGAGCGACGAGAGCAGCGCGACCACGACGATCACGGTCATCACCGCGGCGGCGCCCGGGACGGCCCCGGCCTGCAGCACGGCGACGAACGGACCGGTCGCGAGATCCTCGGAGGTCCACGGCAGGATCGTCACCATCACGAGCACCGACCCGATGTAGAACACGAGGATGCGCCACACCAGGGTGCGCACCGCGCGGCCCACGTTGCGACGGGGATCGGCGGTCTCCGCGGCGGCGATCGCGATGATCTCGGTGCCACCGAACGCGAAGACCACGATGAGCAAGCCGGCGGCAATACCGGCGATACCGGTGGGGGCGAACCCGCCGTGCGCCGTGAGGTTGGAGAAGCCGGTCGTCTCGAAGGTGGGCATCCACCCGGCGATCATCGCGATGCCGATCACCAGGAAGCCGACGATCGCGACGATCTTGATTGCGGCGAACCAGAATTCGACCTCACCGAAGCGGCGGACGCCGACCAGGTTCACGCCCGTCAGCACGACCATGTAGAACAGCGCGGACGCCCACTGGGGGATGCCGGGCAGCGCCACCGCGGTGATCGCGGCGGCGCCGGTGGCCTCCGCGGCGATCACGATGATGACCTGCACCCAGTACAACCACCCGATGGTCCGTCCCGCGACAGGGCCCAGCGCGTTCTCGGTGTGCTCGGAGAACGCACCGCTGGCGGGGTTGGCCGCGGCCATCTCGCCCATCATGCGCATCACGAACACGACGAGAACGGCCGCCACCAGGAACGAGATCAGGATCGCCGGGCCGGCGACGGCGATACCCGCCCCCGACCCGACGAACAGGCCGGCCCCGATGGCGCCGCCGAGGCTCATCATGACGAGCTGGCGGGGCCGCATGGCACGATGCAGGCCGGCGGTGCTCTGGGTGCCGGTCGTCGTCCCGGCGGTGCTCTGGGCGCTGGTCGTCGTCCCAGCGGTGCCCTGGGCGCCGGTCGTCGCCGTGGCCAGGGTGTCAGTCATCAATGCGCTCCCCGGCCGGGACCAGCTGGTCCAGTGCGATCTCGAAGGCGGTCGCGGCGAGCCCGGTGAGCTCGGTCGACCGATCGTGGCAGCGACGCAGGGCCGTCTCGATGGTGGTGGACACGTCGCCGAAGATCGCGGCGTCGGAGACCTCCACGTCGCCCTCCATGAGCTGGGCGAAGGCCCGGGCCATACCGCAGTTGGCGATGAAGTCGGGGATCACGGCAACGGACTTGTCGGCGTGCTCGTAGGTGGGGCCGTAGAAGATCTCGTCGTCGGCGAACGGAACGTTGGCGCCGGAAGCGATCGACTCGAGTCCCGCGGCGACCATGCGGTCGACCTGCTCGCGAGTGACGAGGCGGCTCGCGGCGCAGGGGAGGAAGATCTCGGCTCCGAGATCCCAGATGCGGGCGTTCACCTCGTCGAAGGGGATCATGCGGTCGCTGTGCAGGGCGTTACCGTCGCGCTCGAGCAGCAGGGTGCGGACCTCGTCGAAGGAGAGACCCTCGGGTGCGAGGATGCCGCCGTCGCGGTCGATGATGCCCACGATCGAGGCGCCGGCCTGGGCGAGATAGTAGGCAGCAGCGGCGCCGACGTTGCCCCAGCCCTGCACCACGACGCGTTTGCCGGCGAGGTCGGTGCCCCGATAGACGAGCTGGTGGTGACGGACCGACTCGGCGACGCCGTAACCGGTGATCAGATCGGCGACAGTGTATTTCGTGCTGGTGGCAGGGGTGAACCGCGCGTCCTCGACAACCTTCGCGACGCCGAGTCGCAGCTGGCCCACCCGCTGGATGCGCTGGCGCTCGTCCTTGCCGAAGTGTCCGTTGACGACACCTTCCTGCGGGTGCCACAGGCCGTTGGACTCGGTGAGGGGAACGACCTCGTTCATCTCGTCGACGTTGAGGTCGCCGCCGGTGCCGTAGTAGGCACGCAGCAGGGGAGTGACGGCCGCGAACCAGCGGCGCAGCACGCCTTCCTTGCGGGGGTCGGACGGATCGAAATCGATGCCGGACTTGGCACCGCCGATCGCAGGTCCGGAGACGGTGAACTTGATCTCCATGGTCTTCGCCAGCGACTCGACCTCGCGCCGGTCGAGGCCGCGGCGCATGCGGGTGCCGCCGCCGGCCGCGCCGCCCCGCAGCGAGTTGATGACGACCCAGCCCCGGGCGGTGGTCTCGGTGTCGTGCCACTCGAAGACGATCTCGGGGGCTTTTTCTTCGAATCGCGTCAGCAGGTTCTTCATGGCGAAAGACTGTGACGTCAGTAACAAATGCTGCGCAACTGTGCTTCATCGAACTGTGCAGCGTGCGGAGGGTCCGGATGCCCGAAGCGCTTTTTTCTGTGCAATCCGGCTAGTCGGAGACGGATTGTGGACGTGGTCGGTTCAGCGGCGGTAGGCCGGTGCCTTCGCGGATCGTTCCGGCTCGAGGGGGCGCAGCAGCGGCATCGCCCGGTAGTGCACCACTTCCGACAGCACCATCACACTCGTGGACCGCGCGACGATCGAGGAGCGGTTCAGCTCGATGAGGGTCTGCTGGAGACCGAGGTGTGATTCGGCTCCGATGCGGCACAGGACGTCGCCCGCGCCGGTGGTGGCGAACGCCTCGAGGACACCGGGGATGCCTTCGAGGACCTCGGTGACGTCTTCGAGCGCGCCCTGCACGATCTCCATCGTCACGAACGCCTGCACTTCGAAACCTGCTGCGGCGAGGTTGATCCGGGGTTCGTAGCCGGCGATGACCCCGGTGTCCTCGAGGCGTCGCAGGCGGGCCGAGACGGTGGCGCGCGCGACCTTCAATCGACGGGACAACTCGAGCGCGCCGATCTTCGGGTCGGCGTGCAGGGCCTCGAGGAGGGCGAAATCCAATTCGTCCAGCTGCACGGGCTCGCGCATCGCGGTTCCTTCCCATCGAGCGCCGAAAACTAGTCCGATTGTATAGGTGAGTGTGCAGATTCCGGCGAATTCCAGTCAGTCGGGCCAGTTGCCGAAGGCGACGTTGCGTCGAACCGACGGGTGGGTTTCTCCTGGTGACACACGACACAACGACTGTGCCGCAGTGAGCGGCAGGAGGTTGCAGCGATGACTCTGGAATACACCCTGACCGACAGCGAACGACTTGCTCAACTCGACGCCGAGGAACTCCGGCGCCTGGTCGGTCTCGTGGAGTACGACAGCGAACGGGATCCCTTCCCCGTCAGCGGCTGGGACGCCGTGGTGTGGGTGGTCGGAAACGCCACGCAGACGGCGCACTACTACCAGTCCGCCTACGGCATGGAACTCATCGCCTATTCCGGACCCACCACCGGCAACCGCGACCATCACGCCTACGTACTGCGCAGCGGCGCCGTGCGATTCGTGATCAAGGGTGCGGTGGATCCGGACAGCCCGCTGATCGAGCACCACCGCCTCCACGGTGACGGCGTCGTCGACATCGCGCTCCAGGTTCCGGACGTCGACAAGTGCATCGAGCACGCCCGCAAGCAGGGGGCGACCGTCCTCGAGGAACCCTACGAGATCAGCGACGAGAACGGCACCGTCCGCATCGGCGCCATCGCGACCTACGGCGACACGCGGCACACGCTCGTCGACCGGTCGCGCTACAACGGCCCGTACCTGCCCGGCTACATCGAGCGCACCTCGACCTACCGCAAGCGCGAGGGTGCACCCAAACGCATCTTCCAGGCGCTCGACCACGTCGTCGGCAACGTCGAACTCGGACGCATGGACGAGTGGGTCGACTTCTACAACCGCGTCATGGGTTTCACGAACATGGCGGAGTTCATCGGCGACGACATCGCGACCGACTACTCGGCGCTCATGAGCAAGGTGGTGTGCAACGGCAACCACCGCGTGAAGTTCCCGCTCAACGAGCCCGCCATCGCGAAGAAGCGTTCGCAGATCGACGAGTACCTCGACTTCTACCGCGGACCGGGCGCACAGCATCTCGCGCTGGCCACCAACGACATCCTCACGGCGGTCGACCAGTTGCGCGAGGAGGGCGTCGAGTTCCTCGCGACTCCCGATGCGTACTACGACGATCCGGAGCTGCGCGCCCGTATCGGTGAGGTCCGGGTGCCGATCGAGGAGCTGAAGAAGCGGGGCATCCTGGTCGACCGCGACGAGGACGGCTACCTGCTGCAGATCTTCACCAAGCCCGTCGGCGACCGCCCGACCGTGTTCTTCGAGCTGATCGAGCGCCACGGCTCGCTCGGCTTCGGCAAGGGCAACTTCAAGGCGCTGTTCGAGGCGATCGAGCGGGAGCAGGCCGCGCGCGGCAATTTCTGAGTCCGGTCCTAGACGAGCTGACCGAGCCGCGTGCGCAACGCGTGCTCGGTCTGCCGGATCGCCGTTCCCACAATCGGTTCGATAAGCATGCCGAGCGTGCGGCCGGCGATCCCGCCGGGCAGTCGGTAGCCGAAGTCGACGTCGAGCCGCGTCGCGTCGCCGAGGTCCGTGAAGGTCCATGACGACGCGGCGCGGAATCCGGCGATCGAGTCGAGGACGATCACGCGATTGCGTTCCCATTCGACGACTTCCACGCGCGAGCCGAGATCCTTGGGGCCGATCCGCATGGTCGAGTCGTAGATGGCACCGAGGCCGGAGACCTGCTCGCTCACGGGTTGGAAGCGGGCCACCCCGAACATCCAGTCGGGGACGTTCCGGTAGTCGTCGACGTAGGTGAACGCGAGGTCGATAGGGATGTCTGCGACGGCGCTGTGGCGGACGTGAATCATGGCTGGAGCCCTTCACGAGAAGTTGTCTGTTACCGAATGTAGCGGGTAACTGCCCGCTGTGGAAGGGGTCAGAACCCGTTGCTCTAACGTCCGATAAGTGTTTGAATGCCGTGACGCACATCACACACACTTTCGGTTCAGGAGGCTCGGGTGAAGACGAAGGCAGCAGTCGTCAAGGGAATCAACCAGCCGTGGGAGATCGAGGAGATCGATCTCGGCGATCCCGTCGCAGGTGAGGTGCAGATCCGCCTCGCGGCCTCGGGTCTGTGCCATTCCGACGAGCATCTGCGCTCGGGGGCGACACCGCTTCCGTCCTTCCCGGTCCTCGGTGGTCACGAGGGCGCGGGCGTGGTCACCAAGGTGGGTCCGGGAGTGCGGGGTCTCGAGGAGGGCGACCACGTCGTCCTCGCGTTCATCCCCGCCTGCGGCCGCTGTCGGGCCTGCGCCAAGGGCATGCAGAACATCTGCGACGAGGGTGCCGGCCTGCTCACCGGTCAGGCGATCTCCGACAAGACCTACCGCGCGACGCTGAACGGCGACCCGGTGCTGCAGATGTGCCTGCTCGGCACGTTCGCGCCGTACGTCACGGTCAACGAGGCGTCGGTCATCAAGATCGAGAAGGACATCCCGCTCGAGAAGGCGGCCCTGCTCGGGTGCGGTGTCGCGACCGGCTGGGGTTCGGCCACCGAGATCGGCGGCACCAAGCTCGGCGACACCGTGGTCGTCATCGGTGTCGGCGGTGTCGGCATCAACTCCGTCCAGGGAGCGGCGCACGCCGGGGCGCGGTTCGTCGTCGCGATCGACCCGGTCGAGTTCAAGCGGCAGAAGGCCAAGGAGTTCGGCGCGACGCATGTCTTCGCGTCGATCGAGGAGGCCGCACCGGTGATCGGTGAGATCACGTGGGGTCAGATGGCCAACGTCACCGTCATCACCGTCGGCGAGATCACCGGCGACATCATCGGCCCCGCACTGGGTCTCACCGCCAAGGGTGGCCAGGTCGTGGTCGTCGGCATGGGTCACGCCACCGACTCGCAGGTGACGATGAGCCTGTTCGAGCTGACGCTGCTGCAGAAGCGTCTGCAGGGGGCCATCTTCGGTGGCACCGGCCCGCGCTCGCAGATCCCCAAGTTGCTCGAGCTGTACCGGAACGGGCAGCTCGACCTCGACAACCTCGTCACCAAGACCTACAAGCTCGAGGACATCAACGAGGGCTACGCCGACATGCACGCCGGCAAGAACCTCCGCGGTCTCGTCCTCTACGGCGAGGACGACTACTGATCCTGTGAGCGCCGACGTCGCCGGAGCCGTCCCTTACGGTGTTGAGCATGGACACGCGTGAGGATTCGGTTTCCGGCGACGTCGGCTCTTGGCGGGACTACGGCCCGACCGACCTGCCGAAGCCGCTCGCCGCTGCACTCGAGGCGTTCGCCGAACGCGGTTACGACGGCACGTCCATCCGCGAGGTTGCGTCGCGGTCCGGTCTGTCGGTGCCGGGTCTGTACCACCACTACCCCTCGAAGCAGGCGCTGCTCGTCTCGCTCACGACCACCGTGCTGCACGACCTGCTCGCCCGCAGCCGGCAGGCGATCGATGAAGCCGGACCCACCCCCTCCGAGAAGTTCGACGCCGTCGTCGAGTCGCTGCTGCGCTTCCATATGTTCCGCCGCGATCAGGCGTTCGTGGCGTCGACCGAGATGCGCAGCATGGAACCCGAGGCCCGCCGTGCATTCGTCGCCCTGCGCGACGAGCAGCAGTGCATGATCGACGAGATCGTCGAGGCCGGTGTCGCCGACGGCACCTTCTCCACGCCCTATCCGAAGGACGCCAGTCGCGCCGTGACGACGATGTGCGTCGCGGTGGCGAGCTGGTACCGGCCGGACGGTTCGTTGTCGCCGGACGAGATCGTGCACCGCTACCTGCAGGTCGCGCGGAACGCGGTCGGAGCGAAGTAGCCGACACCCCTTCCGGGCTTGACCCGATGGCGGGGATATGCCACCGTGAACTCGACCGAGCGATCGATCGGTCGGTACGGAAGGAGCTCAGCATGGCGGTCGACCTGTCCTACTCGGATCACGTCCGGGACCTCATCGCGCGGACCGAGCAGTTCATCCGCGACGAGGTGCTTCCCGTCGAGGACGCCCACGGTGGCGACATCACCGCGGCCGGTGGCGACGCGATCCGGGCGGATCTGCAGAAGGCCGCCAAGGCTGCCGGTGTCTTCGCTCCGCACGCGCCCGTCGAATACGGCGGCCACGGCCTGGACATGTCCGACCGCGCCCCGGTCTTCGAGGCGGCCGGCTACTCGCTCTTCGGTCCCACCGCGCTCAACATCGCCGCGCCCGACGAGGGCAACGTGCACATGCTCGCGCACATCGCGAGCGACGAGCAGAAGCAGCAGTTCCTCGCGCCCCTCGCCGCCGGCGACGTGCGCTCGGCCTTCGCGATGACCGAGCCCGCCCCCGGTGCCGGTGCCGATCCCAACGCTCTGAACACGCGCGCCGAGAAGGTCTCCGGTGGCTGGAAGATCAACGGCCGTAAGCACTTCATCACCGGTGCCGACGGCGCCGGATTCTTCATCATCATGGCCCGCACGTCCGGCGAGCCCGGACAGCGCGGTGGCGCCACCATGTTCCTCGCCCCCGCCGACACCGCGGGCCTGAAGGTCGGTCGCCACATCAACACCCTCGACCGCTCCATGATCGGTGGTCACTGCGAGGTCGACTTCGAGGACCTGTTCGTCCCCGACTCCGCCGTGCTCGGCGAGGTCGACCAGGGCTTCGCCTACGCGCAGGTGCGCCTCGGCCCCGCCCGCATGACGCACGTGATGCGCTGGCTCGGCGCCGCTCGCCGCGGTCACGACACCGCCGTCCGCTACGTCTCGGAGCGTGAAGGATTCGGCTCCCGCCTCGGCGATCTCGGCATGATCCAGAAGATGATCGCCGACAACGAGATCGACATCGCCGCGACCCGCGCGCTGCTCGTGCAGGCGTGTTGGGAGCTCGACCAGGGTTCGCACGCCTCGAACGCCACGTCGATCGCCAAGACCTTCGCCGCCGAGGCGATCTTCCGCATCGTCGACCGTTCCGCTCAGATGTGCGGCGGTCTCGGTGTCTCCGAAGATCTTCCGATCGCACGCCTCACCCGCGAGGTCCGGCCGTTCCGCGTATACGACGGTCCGTCCGAGGTGCACCGCTGGGCCATCGCCAAGCGCGCCGTCGGTGCCGTTCGCAAGGCGGCCCGCGAGGCCGCGAAATGACCGCCGTACACGAGGGACTCGATCTTGCCGTTCTCGAGCGTTTCCTCGCCGATTCCGGTGTGACCGTTCACGGTGAACTTCGGGCGGAGCTCATCTCGGGTGGCAAGTCCAATCTCACCTACGGGTTGCGCGACGAGAAATCCCACTGGGTCCTGCGTCGCCCCCCGACCACGGGCCTGACCCCGTCTGCGCACGACGTCGCCCGCGAGTTCCGCATCACGTCGGCGCTCAAGGGCACCGGTGTGCCGGTCGCGCCCACCGTCGCCCAGTGCGAGGACGATTCGGTGATGGGCGCACCGTTCACCGTCGTCGAGTTCATCGACGGACGTGTGGTGCGCAGCAAGGCCGACCTGGATGCGCTCGGCGACGACGAGATCGACCGCTGTGTCGGTGAACTCGTGCGCATCATCGCCGAACTGCACAATGTCGACTTCGAGGCCGTCGGCCTCGGGGGACTGGGCCGGCCGGACGGCTACGTGACCCGGCAGGTGAAGCTGTGGGCGAGCCAGTGGGGCCGGGTGAAGACCCGGGAACTGCCGGATCTCGAACGGCTGCACGCCGCGCTCGCCGAGTCGATTCCGGAATCGCCCGCTCCGTCGATCGTCCACGGTGACTACCGTATCGACAACACCATCCTGGACCCGAACGACCCGGCACGCGTTGTCGCCGTGGTGGACTGGGAACTGTCCACCCTCGGCGACCCGCTCACCGATCTCGCCATGATGTGCGTGTACCGGCATCCGGCACTCGACGACATCCTGGGCTTCCCGGCGGCATGGTCGAGCGAACGACTGCCGGCGGCGGACGATCTGGTGCAGCGCTACGCCACGGCGTCGGGGCGCGACATCGCCAACTGGAACTTCTACATGGGTCTGGCCTACCTCAAGCTCGCCGTCATCGCGGAGGGTATCAACCATCGGTGGCGTGCCGGGGCGACCATCGGCGACGGTTTCGACCGCGCCGGTGAAGCCGTGCCCGACCTGGTGGCAGCAGGACTCGCAGCACTGAAGGGAGCCCACGCGTGACCAGCGCGCTCGTGACCGGAGCCTCGAGGGGTATCGGCCTCGGTATCGCCACCCGTCTCGCCGAACGCGGCTACGCACTGACGATCAGTGCCCGCGGGGCGGAACGCCTCGAGAGTGTCGCCGAGCGTCTACGGGAGGCGGGTGCGAAGGAGGTACGCGCCGTCGCAGCCGATCTCGCCGATCCGGAAGCCACCGCCCGCGTCGTGGAGGCGCATCGCGAGGCGTTCGGTTCCATGAAGGCGCTGATCCTCAATGCCGGTGTCGGCACGGCAGGCTCGATCGCCGAGTTCCCGGCCCGACGGTTCGACAAGACGGTCGCCGTGAACCTCAACGCTCCGTTCGCGCTCATCCAGGCGTCGCTGCCGTTGCTGCGCGCCGAGGCGGAGAACGATCCGGCCCGCGGATCGAAGATCGTTGCGCTCTCGTCGATCACAGGTGTCTACGCCGAGGCCGGTCTCGCCGCCTACGGTGCGACGAAGGCCGCGTTGATCTCCCTGGTCGAGACGCTCAACGCCGAGGAGTCCGGCAACGGCATCTCCGCGTCGGCGCTCGCACCCGCATACGTCGACACCGACATGTCCGACTGGATCAAGGACAAGATTCCGGCCGAGTCCATGATCGAGGTGAACGACGTCGTCGAGATCGTCGACGCGCTGCTCAAGCTGTCGTCGCGGGCAGTGGTGCCCAAGCTCGTGCTCAGCCGCGCGGGCGCAGGTCTCTACACCGCCTGATTCTCTACACGGCCTGACGTTCGGGGTCGGTCGACCGCTGTTTCAGGTCGACCGGCTGGCCGTCGGACGGGAACGGCAGCGACGTGAAGTCGAGCGGGGCGACGTAGCCGGGGTCGACGTGCCACTCGAAGCGCAGCAGCAGTTGGTGGACGATCGCTTTGACCTCGACCCCGGCGAAGTGCATGCCGAGGCATTTGTGCACGCCCCCACCGAACGGCTCCCAGGCGTAGCGGTGCACCTTGTCCTCGCGTCGATGGTCCGCGAAGCGTTCGGGATCGAAACGTTCGGGCTCCGGCCAGTACTCCGGCATGTGGTGCGTGAAGTGCGGCGCGACAGAGGCATACGTGCCGGCCGGCACGAAGTGTCCTCGGACCTCGGTGTCGCGCACGGCTCGTCGCGCGAGGACGGGCACCGGCGAGACGAGGCGGAGGCATTCCTTCATCACCAGATCGAGACTGCCGAGCGCATCGAGGTCGGCGTGACTCGGTGCGGCGGTGCCCAGCGCGAGCGACTCGGCCCGGCACCGGTCCTGCCACTGCGGGTGTTGCCCGAGATACTGCATCATCGTGGAGATCGTGATGGTCGACGTGTCGTGCGCGGCCATCAGTAGGAAGATCATGTGATCGACGATCTCGTCGTCGCTGAACCGTTGTCCCGCTTCGGATTCGATGTGACACAGCACCGAGAAGAGGTCGTCCGTCTCCCGCGACCGTCGCGCCGGGAGATAGTGCCGGAAGAAGTCCTCGAGCACTCGGCGTCCGTCGAGTCCGCGCTTCCACCGGGTGCCGGGGACGGGGTACCGGACGATCGAGGTCGCCGCCTGCACACAGTCGATGAATGCCTTCTTCACCGCTTCGATCTCGGCCGGTGTGGAGTCCTCGGCCCCGCCCATGAAGATGTCGGTGGCGAGATCGAGCGTGAGTGTCTTCAGCGCCGTGTATGCACGGAATCCGTCGGTGGGAACCCACCTGTCGAGCTTCTGGGTGATCGACGGATTCATGGCATCGACGGTCTTCTCGAGGCGTGATCGGGTGAACGCCTGCTGCATGATGCGGCGGTGCCGGAGATGTTCCTCCGAGTCGAGGAGCATGAGGCCACCGTGGAAGAACGGCCCGATCAGTGCCGACCAGCCGTCGCCGTTGGCGAAGGCCCGGTCCTTGTTCTGCAGCACCTCCTGGCAGGCGTCGGGTCCGAGAACCGAGATCCAGCGTCGACCGGCCGCAGAGAAACAGGAGACCTCGCCGTATCGGTCCCAGTGCTTCTGCATCATCGCGAGTGGATCGCGGATGTATTCGAGGACGTGCCCGATACCGGGGATTCCCGATCGTCCCGGGACCGGGCGCAGACGGGAGTGGGCGGGGGGAGCCGCCAGGATCCGGGTCACGACGAACCTCCAGTTCTGCGGATATCTGACAGGAGACCCTGTCAGATTGGGGTGTAGTCTGCGTCACATCGGTCCGGTCTGTCAAGATCGGTCCCATGACTTCCCCCGCGCCCCGCCGCTATGCCGGTCTGAGCGGCGAACAGCGTGTCGCGCTGCGGCGCGAAGCCCTGCTCGAAGCAGGACTGGAACTGTTCGCGGCCTCGGGGAAGAGCGGCGCCACCATGACCGCCATGTGCGCCCACGCCAAGCTGACGGAGCGGTATTTCTACGAGAATTTCACCAGCAGGGACGATCTGCTGCAGCAGGTCCTCGACAAGATCGCCGACGAGGTGCGCGAGGCCGTACTCGCCGCGCTCCGCACCGGCACGGGCACACTCGAAGACCTCGTGCGGAACGCCATCGCGTCGTTCGTCGCGATCCTCACCGACGACCCGCGCAAGGGCCGGGTCTCACTCATCGAGTCCGCCGGCTTCGAACCCCTGCGCACCCACAGACGAGCGTCGCTACGGAGTTTCGCTCAGATGGTCGCCGACGAAGCGACCCGCATGTACGGCGACCGGGCGTGGCCGCCCGAACGGGGCGAGATCAACGGACTGCTGTTCGTCGGGGGTCTGGCCGAACTGGTCACCGCGTGGTTGAACGACGAGATCGCCATCTCGCCCGACGAGATCGTCGACGTGGCGACGCACCAGTTCCTCTCCACGGCCCATCAGTAGAGCCGTCCGGGGGCGGTCAATCATCACCGACCGCGGTGCGGTCAATCATCACCGACCGTGGTGCGGTCAATCATCACCGTTGGTTTCCTTCTCCACGCCGCGTCGGCGCAGGAAGTTGAACCCGGGCACGCCCACGATGGCCTGGCGGACGTCCTTGGCGACGAGGAGCAGTTCGTGGATCTCGGGGGAGACGGTGTCGAGTGTCGCCATGATGGGCAGGACCGCGTCGACCCGCTCGGTGATCTCGGGGAGCCGGTCGATGAGCTTGATCGCGGCGCGCAGTTCTTTTGGTGAGAACTCCTCGACGAACTGGGTGGCGAGGGGAGCGGCACGTTCGGCGAGGGGTTTGTAGGTCTCGAGCAGTTCCCCGGCGGCGTCGGAGCTGCGGCCGGCGGACTCGACGACGATCCGCGCGTCGGCCGCGACCACCGTCGCATCGCGCACGACCCCGCCCGTCGAGTCGATGATCTCCGTGGCGCGCGTGACCGCATCGGCGGCTTCCTCCACCACACCGATGGTCGAGGCGATCACCTGCGTGGCCTGCGCGACGGCCACCGACGCTCCCTCGACGATGTCGGTGGCGTCGGTGACCACGCTGTCGATGCGGCGGATCAGCGATTCGACCGAGTCGATGAGCGATTCGGCCTCGCTGAGCAGGCCTTCCACCCGCGTCGGGAGCGACAGTGCGAACTCGGCGGTCTCGCGGGTGCGTCCGAGCACGGTCCGGGTGACGTCGACGATGGAACCGGCGACCGAGACTCCGAGCGCGGGCACAGGCAGCGAGATCATGTCGTCATAGTGCAGTACGTCCGATCGTCGTGATCGCGGACCTCACATTTTCGGCGTCCCGTTCGTCTACCCGGTACAGAGCACACACCGGATGGAAGGATCGAGGCCGTGACCGCATTGCGCACCCACACCGTGATCGACACACCGATCGGCGAGTTGACGTTGGTGAACACCGACGGCGTCCTGAGCGGCGTGTACATGGCCGAGCATCACCCCGCGCCCGACCGCGCCGGTTTCGGCGAGCAGGTCACCGGGGGGTTCGACGAGGCGATCACCCAGTTCGATGAGTACTTCGCGGGTCGCCGTACCCGGTTCACCGTCCCCATCGCTCCCGTCGGCACCCCGTTCCAACGCGAGGTGTGGGAGGCGCTGATGACGATCGAGTACGGCACCACGCGCACCTACTCGGAGATTGCACTCGCCCTCGGCCGGCCCACTGCGGTACGGGCGGTCGCTGCGGCCAATGCCCGCAACCCGCTCTGCATCATCGTGCCGTGCCATCGCGTCATCGGTAGCAGCGGCAAGCTCACCGGTTACGCCGGTGGTCTCGAGCGCAAACGCTTCCTGCTCGCCCAGGAGGCACGGGTGCTGAGTTCCGCCGAGCCCGATGTCGCCGGCGATACCCATGTCCCTGCCTGATCACCTACCGCGGGCGAGCCTGCCTCCTTTCGAGGAGGTGGTCCCCCGCCACGGCGCGACGGTCCTCCGGGTCTGCCGCGCACTGCTCGGACCGGTCGACGCCGACGACGCCTGGTCCGAGACCTTCCTCGCGGCGTTGCGCGCCTATCCCGACCTGCCACCGGGCAGCAACATCGAAGCGTGGCTCGTGACCATCGCGCACCGCAAGGCCGTCGACATCCACCGGGTGCGCGGGCGGACGCCGGTGCCCACCGAGAACCTCCCCGAACCCGCGTCGGCCACGGGAAACCCCGGTGAGGGCGACGACGAACTGTGGAGCGCGGTCGCCGAACTTCCCTTCACGCAGCGTGCGGCGCTGGTCTACCACTACGTCGGAGGCCTGCCCTATGCGGAGATCGGCACGATCCTCGGCAACAGCCCGGCCGCGGCACGTCGCGCGGCGGCCGACGGTCGGGCTGCGTTGCGTCGTCGGATCGAACACGGAACAGGATGTCGCTCATGAACTTTCCACAACCCTCGGTCGGATCGGCCGATCTCGCGTGGTTGCGGGAGAAGCTCGTACTCGATGCCGAGGCGGCCGGGTTGCTCGATGTCGCGTTCCGCGTCGTCGACACCCCCGTCGGTCCGCTCCTGCTGGCCACCACCCCCGTCGGACTCGTGCGGGTCGCCTACGTCGCCGACGGATCCGACGCCGTGCTCGACGAACTCTCCCGCCGGATCAGCCCGCGCGTGCTCGACGCGCCGCGGCGACTCGACCCGGTGGTCCGGCAACTCGACGAGTACTTCGCCGGTACGAGGACACATTTCGACGTTCCGCTCGATCTGCGTCTCGCCGACGGATTCCGTCGTGAAGTGATCACGCGTCTGCCCGAGATCGAATACGGGCGCACGGCGAGCTATGCCGAGATCGCCGCCGCGGCCGGGAGCCCGCGCGCGGTGCGGGCGGTCGGTACGGCGTGCGCGAAGAACCCGCTGCCCGTGGTGGTGCCGTGCCATCGGGTGGTGCGCAGCGACGGCAGCATGGGGCAGTACGTCGGGGGAGTCGAGGCGAAGAGGGCGCTGCTGCAACTCGAGTCGGTGGCATGATCACCACCCTCCGGATCCCGGTGGCCGAACCCGTTGCGGTGGGGCCGATGCTCGCGTCGCTGCGAAGCCACACCGTCCCCGGCTGTGAACACCACAACAGCGCTACCGGCACCCATCACCGCGCGATCCGCACGAACGGCGGCGCCGCGCACGTCGCCGTCCGCTTCGCCGACCCTGGGACACCCGACGACGGGAGACACGGGGATGTGCGACATCTCGAGGTTCATGTCGAGGCCGCAGGTCGCGCGGATGTCGAGGAGATCGAAGAGAGGGTCCGGAAGTGGCTCGATCTCGGCGTCGACCCGTCCGTCGTGGATGCGGCATTCGAGCCGGATCCCGTGCTCGGGCCTCTTGTGCAGACCCACCCCGGTCTGCGCGTGCTCGGCACCACCGACTGGTTCGCCACCGCCGTGTCGACAGTGCTCGGGCAGCAGGTGAGCGTCGCTGCGGCATGCACATTCGCAGGACGACTCGTCGCAGCCTTCGGCGACGGTGCACCCGGTGGGTTGCGATGCTTCCCTACGCCGCACCGACTCGCGACGGTCGAGCAGAGCGAGCTGCGTGCCGTCATCGGCACGACGCAGTCGCGCGCCCGCACCGTCGCCGAACTGGCCCGGGTCGCAGCCGACGGGGTGGCGCCGGAGCATCTGTCGTTCGCGGCAGACCTTCTCGCGCTTCCCGGGATCGGACCGTGGACCGTCGACTATCTCGCTCTACGACTCGGCGACCGCGACGCGTATCCGTCCGGCGACCTCGTTCTCCGACGAGCCCTGCAGGTGGAGAGTGCGCGCGAAGCCGCCGAGCGCGCCGAACAATGGCGGCCGTGGCGGGCCTACGCCGTCATGCATCTGTGGACACACGCCACCTACTCGCCGCCCGCATCCTCGGCGTAGACGCTGCGCACGGCGGTGTCCATCGGGAAACGAACCTGCGTGTCGCCGAACATCAGGCGCGTCGCCACCTCGACCGACGCCGTAATGTGCGACGACGCGAGTTCCGGGTTGCCGGTGTGCACCACCACCTCGTCGTGCTGGAAGAACACGAGATCGCCGGCCGTCGGGTCGGGATCGGTGGTCAGCCGCCGTCGCAGTTCCGCAAGCACGCACAGCGCCCACTCGGCCGCGGTGGCCTGCACGACGAAGTTCCGCGTGAACCGGCCCCGCGCATGCGCATCACCGTGGGAGTGGAAGCCTTCCGGAGCGGGTGGGCACGCACGGCCCAGCCACGAATGCACCACCTCGCCACCTTCACCCGCACGGGCGGCACGTTCGACGAAGTCGACGGCGGTCGGGAAGCTGCGACGCAGCACCGTCAGCAGGGCACGCGCGTCGCCCGACGTGGCGCCGTACAGAACACCGAGCACCGCGACCTTCGCCTTCGCGCGGTCGCCGCCGAAGGACGCCGCGGCGACCGGGGCGTACAGATCGTCCGAACCGGCAGCCGCGACCATGCGCCGATCGCCCGACATCGCCGCCAGGATGCGCGGTTCGAGCTGGCCCGCGTCGGCGACGACGAACGACCGCCCCGGGTCGGCGATCACGCTCGACCGCAGCGCCTTGGGGATCTGCAGAGCGCCACCGCCGCGACTCGCCCACCGGCCCGATACGACCGCGCCGGGAACATAGACCGGACGGAACCGGTCGTCGCGGACCCAGGTGTCGAGCCAGTGCCAGCCGTTCGTGCTGTACAACTTCGACAGCTCGCGGTGCCGCAGCAACAGAGGCACCGCGGGATGGTCGATCCGCTGCAGCACATGCTTGCGGGTCGACTCGACGGTGATGCCCTCGCGACGGAACGCCTCGAGCACCTCGCTGTGGGAGGCGGGATTCACGGGGCGGCCGAAGACCGCGCTGACCTCCTCGACCACTTCGGCGATACGGCTCGGCAGGTCGTAGCCGGTCGGGCGCGGCCCGAGGGTGTCCTCGAGGAGGCGACGATGCGCTTGCGCCGAGAACGGCAACCCGTCGAAACCCATCTCGGCCGCTGCGAGAGTGCCGGCCGATTCGGCGGCGGTGAGCAACTCGAGGCGGGCGTCGCCGGAGATGCGGCGACGTTGCTCGGCGAACTGCTCGACCACCGCCTCGACGTCGATCGCGGGAGCCGCATCGAAGAGGCCGGGCCGCTCGTCGACCGGCTCCTCCGCAGTGGGCGGGGGTAGGCCCTCGCGTACGGCAAGGATGGCGCCGGTGGTGGCGAGATCGTGGCATCGCTGCACCCGAACATCGGCGCGGAGCAGCTCGGGATAGACCGATGCCGTCGAGGTCCACACCCAGCGCGGTCGCGATTCGGCTTCGATCGCAGCGACTGCATCCGCGAATCCGGGGTATTCCCGCACCGAGCTGAGCGGCGCACCGAATGCGTCGACCTCGACGATGCTTGCACCGCGACGGCCCCGGCCGTCCGCAGGATGAGGAACGACGACCGTGCGCACCCATACAGTGTGCTCCATCACGGCGACAGACCCCGACGCGCGGTGACCCCCCGATTCACCCTCGAATTCACCCGTATCGAGAGCGATCCCCGCGAGAACCGCCACTACCGTGGTAGTGGAGGGACTCCGCCGCTACCCCCGACGCGCGGCGGGGTCCCCCATTTCGTTCGTGGGCCCGTCGCTTTCGCCCGCATCCTCGGAGCTGCCGGAGGATTCGCCCGTATCGTCACGATCGTCCTCACCGGCGTCCACGCTGTCGTTCGAACGAACCGTGTCGGTCGCGACCGCAGAATCCCGAATCTGCTGTCGCGACGGCCGCCAGGGCAGACGCACGGGTGCGTCCGCGGCCCGGTGGAAACCGACGCGGTCGTAGATCCACGTCACCAGGGCGCCGACGACGAGACCGAACACGACGCCGACGATCGTCATCGTCACGCCGTGGCCGAGCCCGGCGTCGGGTCGTCCGTCGAAGTAGAGGATGGACCGCACCGCGAGATAGATCTGGTGCATCGGCTCGAAGGTCGACAACCATTCGAACATCCGCGGGGTGGCCTCGATCGGAATGGTGCCACCGGACGACGGCAGGCCGAGCACGATGAACACGATCAGGTTCACCAGCAGGCCCGCCGCGCCGAAGATCGACATCACCGCGAGGGACGTGATGCCCACGGCCGAGATCGCGAGCGCCCCGTACTCCCACAGCAGCAGCGCGCGCGGCGCCGGCATGCCGAGTGCGGTGGGGATCCACACATACAACGCCGAGACGATCAACGACATGACCACCGTGATGCCCCACTTGAGTGCCAGCACCTGCAGGCGCGACATCCGGGTGGTCTCCCGCGCGATGTAGAGGGGGCCGTATTCGGTGGGCACGAAACCGAGGGCGCTGTCGACGACCGCGTTGATGATCGTGGCGCCGGTGAAGCCGGCCAGGATCAGCAGCAGGGTGTAGAAGAAGGCGGACAGGCCGGCGCCCGTCCCGTCGGGCAGCGGCTTGTGCTCGACGGGGAGTGCATCGATCGGCTGGGTCAGGACGAGGCTGGAAGCTCCGGACAATTGCAGGTCGGGTGCCGACTCTGCGAGCGTCGCGGTGACGGTCTCGGTCAGCTGCTGCCCGACCGTGTCGTTCACCTGGGTCAGCGCGCGGTCGCCGATCGTCGTGACGATGCCCGTCGCGAACGCGCCCGTCCGGGGATTCGTGTAGAGGGTGATGATCGGCTTCTCGATGTCACCGGGAACGACCGAGGCCTGCGCGAGGATCGAGATGCGTTTGGTGAAGTCGCTCGGGATGACGATCGCGCCGTACAGGCTGCCGTCGTCGAGGCCCTGGTTGGCGGCCGAGATTCCCATCCGTCGGAGGTCGATCTCCTCGGGATCGATGCCGTCGAGGATGCCCTCGGTGATCTGGTCGCCGAAGTTCTGTCGCTCGTCCGATCCGGGCAGCACATCGCCGACGTCCTGATTGACGATGGCCATCGGGAACTGTCTCAGGTTCTCGCTCGGATCGAGGAGTGCGCCGAGATAGAAGTAGGCCAGGGCACTCATCATCGCTGCGACGACAGCGAAGGGCGCGAGCCAGAAGCGCGGGCTGCGAAGGGTGCCGTGGTGCGGATCGGTGGTCGACTGGGTTGAACTCACCTATCAATTGTGCACACAGATGTGTGCTCTTGGAGGGCTCGAGTGCTCGAATGCACGCGAGGTCGGGTTGCGTGATCTGTCACTCGAAGGCGTCCTCCCCGCCCGAATTGCCGGAAAGCGTCGGAGATCGACAATTTCGGTTTGTCGTATCGGACCCCGCGGTCCGTGTTTCGATGTGGTCGACGGACGGATCCGACAGAATGGGTGGAGGGAACGATGGCGAACGGATTTCGGCGGGTACTGCGAGCGGGAGCGGTCGCCGCAGTGGCAGGAGGGGTCGTCCTCGGCGGCGCCGGCATCGCGGCGGCGCAGGACGAGTGGCCGGTCCAGCAACCGAACAGTCCGATCTACGTGTACGACGTGGACCCCGCCAACTGGCTCACGCCGGACGAGCTTGCCTACTGGAATCCGCTGGTGAACGAGCCGCGGCTGACCTCGCCCTTCGGCACGAACACCCGCATCGTGTGTCAGGGCTTCCACGGCGTGACGACCGATTGCTGGCAGGCCGACCTCGAAGGCCGTCCACATAAGCTTCAGCGTCTGCCCGCGAACCTTCCGAATGTGACGGGGTCGAGCGCACCCGGCGGAGGCGTCGGGCACTTCGTGTATCCGCTCTTCTGATCCGTACGGGGCGTCAGCGGTCGTCCCGTGAGCTCGGGGTGCCTGTGCGCTCGAGATAGAGGAGAACCGCCCGTACCCGCCGACTACGGTCGGCCTCGCGCGGCAGGTCGAGCTTCACGAAGATCGAATTGACGTGCTTCTCGACGGCGCTGACCGACATGGTCAGACGATCGGCGATGCCGGTGTTCGTCAAACCCTGGGCGAGGGCCTCGAGCACCTCGCGTTCGCGTTCGGTGAGGGTGGCGACAGGGTCGGTGCGGCGGGTGCTCGCGGACAGTTGCCGCACCACCTCGGGATCGAAGGCCGTCCCGCCCGCGGCCACACGTTCCAGGTCGGTGAGGAACGCCCCCACGTCCGACACGCGATCCTTGAGCAGATAGCCCACGCCACCCCAGCCGTTCGTGAGCAGGCCGGTCGCGTTCCGGTGCTCGACGTACTGCGACAGCACGAGCACAGCGACCTGCGGGTGCTCCTCCTTGATGCACCGCGCCGCGTCGATGCCCTCCGTCGAGTAGGTCGGTGGCATACGCACGTCGAGCAACACGAGGTCGGGCACCTCGCGCTCGACGACGTGGTGCAGCTCGACGGCGTTGCCCACACCGGCAACCACCTCGTGGCCTTCGTCCGCGAGCAACCGGGACAGGCCCTCGCGAAGAAGGGTCGAATCCTCGGCTATCACGATGCGCACGGGATCCTCGCTTCCACGACGGTCGGCCCTCCGCGGGGGCTGTGTACGGAGAACTGCCCGTCCAGCGCGGCGACACGGCGCGCGAGACCTGTCAGCCCGGAGCCCGTCATCTCGGCCCCGCCACATCCGTCGTCGACGACCGTGACCGTGACGACGTGACCGTCCGCCGCGACGGTCACCGACACGTTGTCGGCGCCGGAGTGCTTCGTCGAGTTCGTGACCCCTTCCGCGGCAACGTAGTACGCGGCTGCCGCGACATCGTGTGGTGGTTCCGGGTCGATCGACAGATCCAGGTCGACGGGGAGGAAGGTGTGCGCGGACAACCCTTCCAGCGCCGCGGTGATTCCGTGCTCGTCGAGCGCGGCCGGGTATATCCGCCACGCCACGTCGCGCAGTTCGGTGAGCAACGCCTGCGCCTGGGCGACGGCGTTGTCGAGGTCGGCGACGAGGTTCCCGCCGCCGCGTTCGGCGGTGCGACGCGCGCGACCCACGTCGAGTGCGAGCGCGACGGCCCGCTGCTGGACGTCGTCGTGCAGGGCGCGTTCGATCCGCCGGCGTTCGTCGTCGATGGCGGTGACGACGTCGGCGCGGGTGCGCTGCAGGTCGCGGAGGCGATGCTGCGTGGCATCGTCGCCGAGCAACCGCAGGGCTGTGCGGACGTCCCACTGGCCCACGATCATCGCCATCCGGACGGAGAGATAGATCATCACGGCGGCGACGAGGAGCGAGACGAGACCGTCGGCGACGGAGATGCGACCGCCTGCCAGCAGGACAAACGCCCAGCCCCCGTAGCCGGTCGCGGAGATCAGGACGAGCAGGACGACGAGGCCGACGAGCGGACCGTAGGCCAGGCGGACGAGGAAATATCCGGTCGGCTCGCGATCCGGAAGATCCCGGACCGCCTCGGCGTCGAACCATCGCACGAGACGAATACGGTCGCGTTCGGCCGCGCGACCCGGTCCGTCGGTGGTACGGCGAGCCGATGCCGCCACACCCGTCACCGCGGTGACGATCCCGAGCAGAAGCCCGACGACGGCGCGGACCGAGGTCCCGAGTGAGCGCCGAAGGTGATCGATCACGGACCGACCCTAACGGGCGCGAATCGATCGGACACGGCGGACGACGAACACCGCCACTGCTGCGACCACCGCGACGATCACGAGTTTCTGCAGCACATCGGCATACGGTTCGACGACTCCCCAGTTCTCACCGAGGAGGTATCCGGCGAGTACGAAGATCGAGTTCCACAGGGCGCTACCGAGGGCGGTCAGGACGACGAACCGACCGACGGGCATGGCCTCCACCCCGGCGGGAACCGAGATCACGCTCCGCACGAGCGGCACCATCCGGCCGAGGAGCACCGACTTCTCGCCGTGCCGGGCGAACCACTCTTCGCCGCGCCGCAGATCGGAGGTGTTCACCAGGGGGAGTCGCTCGACAACGGCATACATCCGCTGACGGCCGAAGGCGCGTCCGGCGAGGTAGAGCAGCAGTGCGCCGACGAGGGAGCCGAGGGTGGTCCACGCGACGGCCGAGACGAGGGAGATCTCCCCGCGGGAGGCCGCGAAGCCGGCGAGGGGAAGGATCACCTCGCTCGGGATCGGCGGGAAGAGGTTCTCCGCGGCGACCGCGACACCGGCACCGGGTGCTCCGAGCATCTCCATCAGCTGTAGCGACAGACCCGCGAGGCCGTGGAGTTCGTCCGTGGGGGACTGCGTGAGGGTGTGTGCGAGGTTCATGTCCGGAACACTATGAGCGATGAACGTGCAGGTCGCTGCGGTTTTCCGCCGACTTCGCGGCGTTCGGAGTGCGGTTTTCCACAGTCCTGCCGAATGCCGGCCGCTCGACCGTATAGTAAATAGATGAATTATCCCGGATCTGCGGTACTGTGACCGCATGTCCAGACCCCGCGACCTCGACTACTGGTCCTTCGTCGAACTCGCACAGGAGCGTCTGAACAGCAAGTTCGGCGGCGAACATCACCGCAGAGCAACCGAAGTCCTGCTCACCCTCAATCGGGCCTCGGATATCGTCACCTACGACCTCGAGGCCGCGGTCCACCGTCCGCGTGGCCGGTCGTGGTCGGCCTATCGGCTCATGTTCGTCATCTGGCTCGCGGGCCCGATCGAACCGAACGTCGCCGCGCGGCTCACCGGGATGAGCCGCGCCGCCGTGTCCAACCTCGCGAAACCGCTGGTCGAGGCGGGAATCCTGGAGAAGACTCCGGTCAGTCACGACGCGCGTTCGGTGCAGTTGTCGCTCACCGAAGCAGGGGAGAAGGAGATCCGCGACAGCTTCCGTGCTCAGAACGAGCGCGAGGAGGCCTGGGTGGAGGTGCTCACCCCCACCGAGCAGCAGATTCTCGTGATGCTCCTGAACAAGCTGATCACCAACCGCAGCCAGTTCGACGTGCGCGGACGCAACTGACACAGCCTCGTGACCTCTCCGTGGTTGCGCTCACACCCTCGGATTAGTTAACGTATTTACTAATTCCAGGCGAGCGACCTTCCCTCGCACGCCCGAGATCCGCGAGGAGTCAGATCATGGCGTTCTACCGACAGCTCGGCGTCATCCCGCCTAAGCGTCACACCCAGCACCGCGACGAGAACGGCAACCTGTACTACGAAGAGCTGATGGGCGAGGAGGGCTTCTCGTCCGACTCGGCGCTGCTCTACCACCGGTACATCCCGTCGGCGATCGTCGACGCGACCGAGTGGAAGCTGCCCGATCAGACCACCAGGCCCAACCATCCGCTCGAGCCGCGGCACCTGAAGCTGCACGATCTGTTCCCCGAGACGATCTGGGCCGAGACGGATGTCGTGACGGGTCGTCGTCTGGTCCTGGGCAACGCCGACGTCCGCATCTCGTACGTCGTGTCGACCGAGCCCTCGCCGCTGTACCGCAACGTGGTCGGCGACGAGATGGTCTACGTCGAGTCCGGTGAGGCCACCGTCGAGACGGTCTTCGGTCCGCTCGAGGCGAAGGCCGGCGACTACGTCCTGCTGCCGATGGCCACCACCCACCGCTGGGTACCCAAGGGCGACGCACCGCTGCGCGCCTACACGATCGAGGCCAACAGCCACATCGTGCCGCCCAAGCGCTACCTGTCGAAGTTCGGGCAGTTCCTCGAGCACGCGCCGTTCTGCGAACGCGACCTGCACGGACCGACCGAGCTCATGCAGGTCGAGGAGGAGAACGTCGAGGTGCTGGTCAAGCACCGCACCTCGCAGGGCATCGTCGGCACCCGCTACCTGATGCCGCACCACCCCTTCGACGTGGTCGGCTGGGACGGCTGCCTGTACCCGTACACCTTCTCGATCCACGACTTCGAGCCCATCACCGGTCGCGTCCACCAGCCGCCGCCGGCGCACCAGGCGTTCGAGGGCAACAACTTCGTCATCTGCAACTTCGTGCCCCGCAAGGTGGACTACCACCCGCTGGCCGTACCGGTGCCGTACTACCACTCGAACGTCGACTCCGACGAGGTCATGTTCTACTGCGGCGGCGACTACGAGGCCCGCAAGGGATCGGGCATCGGCCAGGGTTCGATCTCGGTGCACCCCGGTGGTCACGCGCACGGCCCGCAGCCGGGTGCCTACGAGCGCAGCATCGGTGTCGAGTTCTTCGACGAACTCGCCGTCATGGTCGACACCTTCCGCCCGCTCGAACTCGGTGAGGGTGCGCTCGCGTGCGAGGACGCCGCCTACGCCGGCAGCTGGAACCGCAATGCAGGAGCGGCCGAATGACTTTCGGACCTCTCCTGACCGGACTGTGCGACGACGCTGCGCTGTTCCCTCCGGGCAACACCCCGCTGCCCGTCGCCGTTCCCGCCCACGCCGGGCACCGCTCGTCCGCGCACGCACCGCTCGTCGGAGCGTTCGTCTTCCCGGCCGGTCGCCTCGATGAACTCGCAGATCACCTGGCGCAGCACCCGTATCCCGGTGAGCCGACCCTGAGCCTGACCGCACCGACCGGCACCGCCGCCGTCCGGCCCGCACTCGAGCAGGTCGACGCAATGGACTCGGTGTCCGTGGTGGCCCTCGAGATCGCGGTCCCCGCAGAGCAATCCGTCGACGAGCTGTTCGCGGCGCTCGACGAGATCAGGGTGAGTCGACCGGATATCGATGTATTCGTCGAGGTTCCGCGTGACGAGCGCCGAGCCGAGATCCTCGCCCGACTGACCGGGACGCCGTACGCCGCCAAGTTCCGCACCGGCGGGATCGTGGCGGAGGCTTATCCGGACGAAGCCGAGCTCGCCGCAGCGGTCTCGACGGTCGTCACCACGGGAGTTCCGTTCAAGGCGACCGCCGGTCTGCACCACGCGGTGCGCAACACCGACCCGAGGACGGGCTTCGAACAGCACGGGTTCGTGAACCTGTTGGCCGCGGTGGACGCGGTGCTGTCCGGAGCCGACATCGACGAGGTCGCGTCCGTGCTGGCCGAACGTGACGGGGCAGTGCTCTCCGCACGTCTCGGCGCACTCTCCGACGACCGGGCCACAGAGGTCCGGCGCCGTTTCCTGTCGTACGGCACTTGCAGCATCGCCGAACCGCTCGAGGATCTGCTCGACCTCGGTCTGGCGCCCTCGACCGTTTCCCCGATCACCGAAGGAACGAACGCATGACCACCATCGCCATTCCGGAGGGTTCGCTCTTCGGGATCGACAACCTGCCGTACGGCATCTTCTCCACGGCCGACAGCGAACCCCGTGTCGGTGTCCGCGTCGGAGATACGGTTCTCGACCTGAGCCGTGTCTTCGAGGACGACGTCGTCTTCGCCGAGCCCTCGCTCAACGCGTTCATGGCCCAGGGTCGTGCACGGTGGGACGAAGTTCGCGCTGCGATCAGGGAACTCGTGACCGGCGATGTCGCCGACGAGGCGGTCTTCGCCGTTGCCGACGTGACGATGCACTTGCCGATCGAGGTGGCCGATTACGTCGACTTCTACGCCTCGGAGAATCACGCGTCGAATCTCGGCCGGCTGTTCCGCCCGCAGAACCCCGACCCGCTGATGCCGAACTGGAAGCACCTTCCCGTCGGTTACCACGGTCGGTCGAGCACCGTCGTGACCTCGGGGGTCGACATCGTGCGTCCGTGCGGACAGCGCAAGGGCCCCAACGATCCTGTGCCGGTCTTCGGTCCGTCGATCCGCCTCGACATCGAGGCCGAGATGGGCTTCGTCGTCGGTGTCGGCTCCCCGATGGGATCGCAGATCCGGCCCGACGAGTTCGCCGACCACTGCTTCGGTGCGGTCATCCTCAACGACTGGTCGGCCCGCGACATCCAGGCGTGGGAGTACGTGCCGCTGGGCCCGAATCTCGGCAAGTCCTTCGCGACGTCGATCTCGCCGTGGGTCGTTCCGCTCGCTGCCCTCGAGGCCGCCCGTATCGACACCCCGGTGCAGGACCCGGAACCGCTGCCGTACCTGAAGGGCACCGAGAAGTGGGGTCTGGACATCGATCTCGAGGTCGAGTGGAACGGGCACGTCGTGTCGCGTCCGCCGTATGCGCAGATGTACTGGTCGCCGGCGCAGATGCTCGCCCACACCTCGGTCAACGGTGCCGCGACCCGCACCGGCGACCTGTTCGGATCCGGCACCATCTCCGGCCCGGAGAAGGGCCAGCGCGGCGCCTTCATCGAACTCACCTGGGGCGGAGCAGAACCCGTGCAGGTCGGCGACGAGACGCGCACCTTCGTCGAGGACGGCGACGAGATCGCCATCTCGGCCACCGCTCCCGGCCCGAACGGGACGCGCATCGGCTTCGGTGAGGTCCGCACCCGCATTCTTCCCGCGATCGGGGAATGAATGAAACAGGTCCGTGCGTCAGCCGGAGCGCCACCGGCCGGACCATCGGCGATGCCCGGAACCCACGAGGTTCCGGGCATCGCCGTGTTCGGGGTCGGTCAGTCGACCGAAAGAATGTCGCCCACAGAGCAATCCAGCACACGGCACAGGGCGGTGAGGGTCGAGAATCGGATCGCGCGGGCGCGTCCGTTCTTGAGCACGGACAGGTTCACGACGCTCACTCCCACCTGCTCGGCCAGTTCGGTCAACGTCATCCCGCGGTCCGCGAGCAGCCGGTCGAGGTGACACAGGACGGTATGCTCACTCTCGGGTGGCATCAGACCAGGCCTTCGTTGTCGCGGGCCATACGGCTTCCGATCCGCAGGACCACTGCCACGGCGGACAACGCCATGCAGAAGACGTACGCGTACCAGAACTCCGGGCCGATCGGGGCGTTGTCGAGGACGTCGTTCATGTCCACGTCGCGGATGAGCATGTTGGTGCCGAGCGTTCGAGGGATGGTCGGCACGAAGACCGTTGCGATGGCGATGGTGGCGGCGGCGTTCACGAGCCGGATGACGCCACGGTCGAACAGTCGCCCGCGGACGAATCGGACCACGATCCAGCTCAGCAGGCCCAAGGCCGCCAGGTAGCCGAGGGTCTGCAGGGCTTCGGCGGAGCGCAGGAATCCGACGGTGACGGGGGAGAGCGTGTCGGTGGGGGCGTCGACGACGGTGGTCGAAGCGGTCGCGAGGTCGGTGCCGTTCGGCGTGGTGAGCACTGGGGAGGTCGGGTCGTCGAACTCGACCCGTGCCGTCACGATGCCCTCGTTCAGCGAGCGGAGGAGCCCGCCGACGTAGTCGAAGAGCACGATCACCGAGGTCAGCGCGAAGACCGAGAGCGACGCCCACAGTTCGGTGCGGTCCTTCTTCGACGTCTCGGTGGGGGAGAGCGTGTCGGGTTCGGCGCCCGGGCCCTGGGGGCGGTCGGTGTCGTGGGTGGAATTCATGGTCGTCTCCGAACTCGCCGGACGGCGGGGCTATCGATTGTCGATACCATCGATAATCGTTATACCTATCGATAAACGATATGTCCAGAGGTGGGGGCGCCCGCCAGTCCTGCTCGGAGCGGATCAGGGTAGGCGACGCTCGATCGCGTCCCGCGCTGCCAGCGCCTTCGCGCCGTAGTCGGCGAAGAGGTCGGGGGTCAGTCGCGAAGCCGGGCCGGAGATGCTGAAGCAGCCGCGCACGGTGCCACCGCGCCCGCGCAGGGCGACGGCGACGGCGGCGATGCCGTCATGCAGCCCCTGTTCGGTCACGGCGTACCCGCGGGCGCGAATCTCGGCGATCTCCTCGCGCAGAGCCGCCGGATCGGTGACGGTGTGCTCGGTCAGCGAGGGGAGTTCGGTCGCGAGGAAATTCTCGATCCGTTCGTCGGGCAGCGACGCGAGATAGGCCTTGCCGGTGGACGCGGCGTGCAGAGGCAGGCGCGTGCCGAGCGCGAGGAAGGCGCGCAGCTGATGGGCGCTGTCGAGTCGCTCGATCAGGACCAGCTCGTTCCCGTCCGGCACGGCGAGATGGACGGTCTCGCCCGTCTCGGTCTGCAGCCGGTTCAGCTCGGGGAGTGCGACCTCGCGCAGGTCGTCGCCGGACGACATCGCGCTGCCCAGGCTGAATGCGCGGCCGGTGATGACCCACTGCCCGGCGTTCGTCGTCGAGGGGCGCAGCCAGCCGGCTTCGGCAAGGGTCTTGAGGCATCGCTGAACGGTGCTCTTGGGGACGTCGAGTCGCTTGCTCAAGTCCGAGAGTCCGACCGGTTGCGTGGTCGCGACCTCCTCGAACACGCGGAGTGCGGTGAGAACGCTGTTCATCGGAACCTTTCGCGCGGTCGTTGACGGCAGGCGGCACGGGCTATAGGTTGAGCCGGACCGCATCGTAGCACGCTGGTCCACAATGTGGACCGTGCACCGCGCGACACCGTCCGGCAGGACGTCGAGAAGGGACCACCACCGATGACCACCACCACGCCCGTGCCGTTGCTGACCTCGCTCACCGAGTCCGGAGCAGGCAGTGACGACCGCAGCGCTGTCCGCGTCGGAGACGTCTCGCTCACCCGATCCGAACTGATCGCGGCTGCCGCCGCTGTGGCCGACGAGGTCGCAGGCTCCTCGCGGGTCGCTGTCGACGCCACCGCGAGCATCGAGACGGTGATCGCCACGACCGGATGCCTCATGGCCGGTGTGGCCGCGGTGCCCGTGCCGCCGGATTCCGGTCCCGCCGAGCGCGCCCACATCCTGAAGGACTCGGGTGCGCAGCTGTGGCTCGGCGCGGCCCCCGAGGACGTCACCCTGCCCGCGATCCCGGTCGACGCGAGCGCGCGTTCGTCGTCCTCGCACGCGGAGGCCGATCCGGGCAGTGCCGCGATGATCATGTACACCTCGGGAACCACGGGCGCCCCCAAGGGAGTCGTGCTCTCGCGGTCCGCCGTGGCGGCCGGTCTCGACGGTCTCGCCGAGGCGTGGAACTGGACGTCCGACGACACTCTCGTCCACGGACTTCCGCTGTTCCACGTCCACGGACTCATCCTCGGCGTCGTCGGTGCGCTCCGGCAGGGCTCGTCGCTCGTGCACACGGTGCGACCGAAGCCCGAATCCTATGCAGCGGCGGGTGGTTCGCTCTACTTCGGTGTTCCCACCGTGTGGTCGCGGGTCGTCGCCGACGAATCGCTTGCTCGCGCACTGTCGTCCGCGCGACTTCTGGTGTCGGGCAGTGCGCCCCTTCCCGTTCCGGTCTTCGAGCGCATGCTCGCCCTCACCGGTTCCGCGCCGATCGAGCGGTACGGAATGAGCGAAACGATCATCACGATCAGCCCCCGCCACGACGGTGAGCGTCGGCCCGGCTGGGTGGGACTGCCCATCCACGGCGTCTCCACCCGCCTGCGCGACCAGGCCGGCAACCTCGTGCCGCACGACGGCGACACCCTCGGCCAGTTGGAGGTGTCCGGCGCGACCCTGTTCGACGGCTACCTGAACAATCCCGAGAAGCCCGCCGAGTCGATGACCGAAGACGGCTGGTTCAAGACCGGCGACATCGCCGTGATCGACGACCAGGGTTTCCACCGCATCGTCGGCCGCGAATCGGTCGACATGATCAAGTCCGGCGGCTACCGGATCGGCGCCGGCGAGGTGGAGCATGCGCTGCTGAACCATGCCGGCGTGCAGGAGGCGGCGGTGGTGGGTGTGCCGGACGACGATCTCGGACAGCGGATCGTCGCCTACGTCGTCGGGGATCTCCGTGATCCGGGCGAACTCTCGGACTTCGTCGCGCAGACCCTGTCGATCCACAAGCGCCCCCGCGAGATCCGTACCGCCGACGCTCTTCCGCGCAACGCCATGGGCAAGGTGCAGAAGAAGCTTCTCGTCGAGGACTACCTCGCCGGGAAGTGACCCGGTCTACCCGATCCGGACTTCGTCGCCGACGGTGATGTCGCCGGGAGTCGGGACGGTCGCGTAGACACCGATGCACGGCATCGGCTTTCCCTCCGGCACATTGGGCACCTGATGCGCGGTCATCACCTCACGCAGCATGTCGCGCCGCGCGGGAACCTCCTGATGGGGGAGCGTCACCATGACGCACCGCGCGGTGCGCTTGTGCGGTTCGAGGACTGCCGAGCCCACCGACACCCGTCGGCCGATCCATTCGTCCTCCACGAAACCGGTCGTGTCCGGAGTGTCGACGACCAGCTGCGGCCGGAACCGCCGCAACGCGACATCGGTGGGGTCGCCGGTGCCGAGCGCTTCGACCGCGGAGCGGGAGACGAGATGCACCGGCGCCTCGTCGTAGGTGCGGTCGCGCGGTTCGAGCCGCACGTCGTGACCGAGCAGCTTCGACAGCAGGTCGTCGACCTCGGGATCGTCGCCGCGCACCACCGTGCCGTCGGCGAGCGTGAGTTCGAGTGCCGCCGGATCGCGGGGGTCGTCGTCGTTCAGAAGTCGTGCGGAGCAGGTCAACAGCAGTCCGTAGCGTCGGAAACGCTTCGCACTCGCGATGTTTCCGGTTTCGGCGTCGACCAGCGCCCACAGGTGGTCGCCGCGCACACCGTCCGCTTCGATCGCTGCGGCGTCGATCCGTTCTCCTCCGAACGATTTCACCGGATAACGCCACACCTGATCGATACGCACGACTCGTGAGCATACGGGGAACTGGGGAAAATGTTACGTGCGATTCCAACTCGCGGACGAAAACACCCGAGTCTCCGCCATGTTCTTCAACGGCGCATTGCAGATGACCTCACCACTGTTGGAGCCGATGAGCGAATCCACCGCACCACTGCTCGCGATCTACCCCAATCGCAGAAACATGAGGTGGACACGTGGATGCTGCGCCGTGCCGCGGTCGATGCACGCCGCCGACTCCCGAAGCTGGATGACCCGAATCCCTCGACCTTGCTGGCTCAACGGAAGCTGCCGTCGCGGCTGACCGCGCTACGCGCTGTCCATGTCCCCGCATCCAAACAGCACGCAGAAAAGGGACGGGACCGACAGGCCTATGAAGAACTCCTGCGGTCGCAGCTTGCCCTCGGAGTGCTTCGAAACGCACAAGCCGCAGAAGTCGGCATCGCCCACAAGCCCACCGGGCGACTGCTCGATGCATGGTTGGCCTGCCTGCCGTACACCCACAGGTGCACAGCTGCGGGTGATAGCCGATATCCACACCGACATGACCGCCTCCGGCCGACGAATCGGCTGCTGCAGGGAGACGTCGGCGCCGGAAAGGCCCCCGTCCTGGCAGCCACTGCGTTTGCGTTACTGATAAGCGAAGGCGGCTTTCAGGCGGTCCTCATGGCCCCGACCGATATTCTCGCTCGGCGCAACACTTCGAAGAGATCGCCGAAGCATTACGGCCTCTCGGCGTGACCGTCGACCTGCTGGTGTCCCGGACCTGCCTCTCCCCCGATCGACGCCGGTCGAGTTCGAAACCATCATGACCACACCAGTCGCACAGGCTGCGTGACCGAAACTGTCGCCGAATCGTGCAGCAGTCCCCATCGAAGGCCAGCTGTGCGGACGAGATCCCGATCTCCTCGAGTCAACAGTCGATGACGTATAGAAGAGTACCTCCTCGTAGCTCGTACAGGACGGGCCGACTTCGCACCGCTCCGACGACCGGACCAGCTACATCTGCAGCGAGACGAGTCGGGTGTTAGGGTCTGTGACGTCCCCACGGGAGCCCTATTGCAGGGGCTGAGATCGGGCTGAGGCAGCCTGCGACCGTCGAACCTGCCCGGGTAATGCCGGCGAAGGAAGTAGGAACGATTCCGATGAGTGCATCCAATTCGCATGCCCTGAGCTATGTCCACGACGAGGAACACGACCTGCGTGTACCTGTCACAGAGATCCGCTTGAACGACTCTCCCGGCGGGGTGCCGACCCCGCCGCTGCGGGTCTACCGCACTGCAGGTCCCGGTAGCGATCCGCTGGTCGGGCTCCCGCCGACGCGCGCCGACTGGATTGCTGCTCGCGGCGACGTCGAGCACTACCCGGGGCGAGAACGGGATCTGCTCGACGATGGCCGCTCGGCTGTGCGGCGTGGAGAGGCGTCCCAGGAGTGGAAGGGGCCCCGACCTGTCCCGGTGCGAGCGAAGACAGGCCGGACGGTCACGCAGATGCACTATGCCCGGGCGGGGATCATCACCCAGGAAATGCGGTTCGTGGCGCTGCGGGAGAACTGCGACGTGGAACTGGTGCGCTCGGAGGTGGCGGCGGGTCGGGCGATCATCCCCGCCAACGTCAACCACCCCGAGTCCGAGCCGATGATCATCGGCGAGTCCTTCCTGGTGAAGATCAATGCCAACATCGGCAACTCAGCGGTGACCAGCTCCATCGTCGACGAAGTCGACAAGATGCGCTGGGCCACCCGTTGGGGCGCGGACACTGTGATGGACCTGTCCACCGGCGAAGATATCCACACCACCCGAGAATGGATCATTCGCAACTCCCCGGTGCCGATCGGCACGGTGCCGATCTACCAGGCTCTGGAGAAGGTCGCCGGCCAGGCCGATGCGCTGACGTGGGAGATCTTCCGCGACACCGTGATCGAGCAGTGTGAGCAGGGTGTGGACTACATGACCATCCACGCCGGAGTGCTGCTGCGCTACGTACCGCTCACGGCCGAGCGGCTCACCGGCATCGTCTCCCGAGGTGGGTCGATCATGGCCGGTTGGTGCCTCGCCCATCACGAGGAAAATTTTCTCTACACCCACTTCGACGAACTGTGCGAGATCTTCGCCCGCTACGACGTGGCATTTTCCCTCGGGGACGGGCTGCGACCGGGGTCGATCGCCGACGCCAATGACGCCGCGCAGTACGCCGAACTGGACACTCTTGCCGAACTGACCACCCGTGCCTGGGCTCACGACGTTCAGGTGATGGTCGAAGGCCCTGGCCACATCCCGATCCATCGGGTGCGGGAAAATGTGGAGCGTCAACAGAAGTTATGTCATGGAGCGCCTTTCTACACCCTGGGGCCGCTGGTGACCGACATTGCTCCGGGCTACGACCACATCCCCTCCGCGATCGGGGCCACCGAGATCGCCCGCCATGGCACCGCGATGCTGTGTTATGTCACCCCGAAGGAGCATCTGGGACTGCCGAATCGGGACGACGTGAAGACCGGGGTCATCACGTACAAGATCGCCGCTCATGCCGCCGACATCGCCAAGGGCCATCCCGGTACCGTCGAGCGCGACGACGCGTTGTCGAAGGCGCGTTTCGAGTTTCGGTGGCGGGATCAGTTCGCTCTGTCGCTGGATCCGGATACGGCCGAGCAGTTCCATGACGAGACGCTTCCGGCCGAACCGGCCAAGACAGCGCACTTCTGCTCGATGTGTGGGCCGAAGTTCTGCTCGATGCGTATCTCCCAAGACATCCGGACCAGGTTCGGTGACGCCGCCGACCAGGCCGCCGTCGCCGGGATGCAACATATGTCCGACCAGTTCAGGGCCGCCGGCAGCACGGTGTACTTGAACGCGCCCACCGTTCCGGCCCTCGAGGATGTGGCGGGGCACGAGTCGATTGGAGCCGAAACGGGCGGTGTGCCCACGTAAGGAGTCGGGTGAGTTCCCAATGTCGCTGGCGGTCACAGTGCGACGGAGGAAACTCGCCAGCGCTGCATGACTGGACAATCGTCGACGCTATTGTCTGTCGGCTCCGGATTCGTGCCATGTTGATGTGCGCTGCCTCGAAGGCGCTCGTCGGAGTCGTACCTCGAACGAGGGGTAGTGAGCATCTGTCCCGGTGACATGGGGGCAATGGTGTCGTGCGGCGAGGACGAACTGTTCGAAGGACCCGTCGAGTTCGAGGTGGATCGTGTCGTTTGCGACTACCACACGGTGTGCGTCGAGACCGAGCAGTCGGGCGACGACGAAGGTTGCACTCAAGGTTGCGACATTCCTGGTGATCCCTAGCGGGAGGAGGGATCCGGTGTCGGTGAGGGCTTCGTGTTCGCCGGCTCTGAGGACGAGTCTGGCGTCGGAGTGCACTCCGTGGGCTGCTACGGACACGGCGATGTTGTCACGATCGTCGGAGCCCACGGCGGCAAGGCATCGGGCCCGGTCGAGGCGGGCGCGTTCGAGGAGGGGTCTGTCGGTACCGTGCCCGACGATGGTGGGAATGTTCAGTGCTCGGGCCAGGCGCAGATTGCGGGCTCGATCGTCGCGTTCGATGGCGACGACGGGAATGCCGAGTTTGCGGAGTTCGAGGCACAACCGGAGACCGACCTGTCCCAATCCGACGACGATGACGTGGTTGCGGCGGGGGAGAACCCGTTGACCGATCAAGCCGATGAGGCTGGTTCCGAGCAGACGTTCGATTATCCCGGCGGTGAACATGGCGGTGAACACGATCGCCGCCAACATCGCCAGAGCCGCGAACACGTCATAGGTGTGGTCGCCGTATGAGGCCGGTGCGGGACCGACGGTGGCGACGACCTGGACTGCTTCTTTGAGGGACTCGACCCAGTGGTGGCCTTTGCCGACAGTGAGCCATATCCAATCGATCAGGAGGATGGCGAGCAGTCCGATAAGGCCGGTGAGCAGCATGCGGGTGCCGGCGTCGTGGGATCGCAGTGTGCCTACGGAGTGGACGAATCGGCGGCGAATTCTGCTGGTGCGGCTGTGGGGTAACGGCTGCCAGGTCGGTTGGTCACCGTGGGCCGATTGCCGGAGGACGCGTGTGGTGCCATCGGGCGCGGTGTGCGCGGCGTCGATCGTGGCAGCGATGCACGGGCCGGCCAGGGACGGTGTCGCGAGGTCTGCGGGGGAGGTTACCTGACAGTGGGGAATCAATCGGGTGAGCTGGTTGGCGATGGTGCGATCGAAGACGGTCACGACCATCGGTGTGTGGGGACTGATGTGGGCGATGGCGAGGGCATAACGGACGGCGACCGCGTCGTCGTGGGTGACGACGGCGACCCCGGCCGGGTCGTGCTGGGTGATCTGCAGAAGTTCCGGGTCGTCGGGTGCATCGAGGTGGACAACATCGAAGTGGCGTTGGGTGAGCGACGCGCACACGAGCCGGGCAACATTCGACGCGCCGATGACAACGAATGGGGACATCGGGCCGACGCCGATCACCGCACAGGTGCAGGGAACGAGGTGTAGGCAGTGAAGATGCCACCGGAGCCGATATCGGATGTTGGGTCGATCAGCTCCGGCAGCACCGCTTCGAGGCGTATCGGGGCAGCAGCGGTGACACTTGTCTCCGGAGTCGGGGTGGGTACCAGACGAATATTGTTGATCCGCAAGAGGTTACTGCCGAGTTCACGTCCGGCGGCGAGAGCGAAGGATTCGATTGCGCCGTCCATGGAGTCTCGCGCCGGTCCTCGATCGGTGTCGGTGATTCTGCGGAGCGTGTCCAGGCCGGTGACGGTGACGATCGATCCGATGCCGCCGGTGCGGTGGAGGGATACTGCAGCACGTCTGGTGGTGTGGAACAACAACGCCATGTGGTCGTAGGTGAACCGGCCCCAGTCGGCGGGGCGGATCTTGCTCAGCGAGTGGCATGCTGTTTCCGGGCCGGGTAGCCATGCGGTGTGCACGAGCGCGTCGATGCCGCCATATCGTCGCTCGAGGTGGGTGAACATGTTGTCGACGTCGGATTCGAGGGTCAGATCGGCCGCGACCGGATGAGCGATCCCGTCGTCATCGGCGACTCGGCCGGCGAGGTACTCGGCAGCATCGAGGGTGAAGCTGTGCGTGAACACGTGGTGTCCAGCGGCTGCCAACGTTCGGGCCACGTGGGCGCCTTCGTTCTGTTCGACGCCGGTGACCAGGACACGCAGTGAGGTGGTGGGTAGAGCCAACGGGTGCAGCGACGGTTCGGCGATGCTCATCTGGACTCGTTTCGAGGGTGCCGGGGGCGGGGGGGGGGGAGTTCCGCGCCCCCGGGAATCGGGGTGGGATGGATGTCTGTCGAGGTCCACGGCCGTGGGATCGTCGTGCGGACGAATCGGCGGCCGGCCGAAGGGGGCGGGGCGTCGGCGACCGGGGACCGGTGCGTGAGCGTGCTCAGTGAGAGGTCGGTGACAGTTGTTCCTGTCCGGAGGTTTCGTCGTTGTCGGACAGGTCCTGTCGGTAGGTCTCGCGCATGGCGATCACGCAGACGACGGAGACGGCGCACATTGCGACCATGAACAGCGCCACGGCGACGTACGAGCCGGTGCGATCGAGCAGGTAGGTGGCGACGATCGGTGCGGGAGCGCTCGAGGCGAGGGTGCCGATCGTGTAGCCGAAGGAGATTCCGGTGTAGCGGATGCGGGTGTCGAAGGATTCGGCGAAGAAGGCTGCGAGGGGACCGTAGGAGGTGGCGAAGGCGAGGCAGAACACCACGAACCCGATCATCGCCAGCGCGAAGGATCCGGAGTTGACCAGCCAGAACCAGGGGAAGGTGAACAGCAGCATGGCGAGAACCCCGGCGAGGAAGACCGGCTTTCGGCCGTAGGCGTCCGACAGCTTGCCGAACAACGGTAGTGCGACGAACGTGACCGCCATGGCGACGAGGACGAGTGTCAGCATCTGGTTTCGGGTGTAGCCGACCTGCGTGACGCCGTAGCTGAGGCCGAATACCGTAGTGCCGTAGAAGGTGACGCCGATGGCGAAGTAGGCACCACAGGTCAGGAGGACCTGCTTGGGGTAGTGGCGAAGGACCACCCCGATGGGCAGCTTCTCCAACTGTGCGTTCTTCTTGACGCGGGCGAAGTTCGGGCTTTCGCCGACATGCAGTCGGACGAACAGGCCGATCGCGACGAATGCGCCGCCGATCAGGAAGGGAACGCGCCATCCCCAGGATTCGAATGCTTCGGGAGACAGTCCGGCCATCAACAAAAAGACCGTGTTACCGAGCATCAGTCCTGCCGGCACGCCCATCTGCACCCAGCTGCCGTAGTAGCCGCGTTTGTCGGCGGGAGCGTGTTCGACGGCCATGAGGATCGCCCCGCCGATCTCACCACCGAGTGCGAGACCCTGCACGAAACGCAAGGTGACGAGGATGATCGGTGCGGCGACGCCGATGGTCTCGTAGCTCGGGAGCAGCCCGACTCCGAGAGTGGTCAAGCCCATGATGGTCAAGGTGATCACGAGCATGGACTTGCGTCCGATCCGGTCACCGAAGTGACCGAACACCACTCCGCCGAGCGGGCGCGCCACGAAGGCGGCAGAGAACGTGGCAAACGCGAGCAGAGTGCCGATCAGAGAGTCGAACTCGGGGAAGAAGATCTTGTTGAAGACGAGTCCGGCTGCGGTGCCGTAGATGAAGAAGTCGTACCATTCGACTGTTGTGCCGACACCGCTGGCAAAGCCTACTTTCGATGTTTGGGACATTTTTGGCATGTGGGGCCTCCGTTGCCGCGAGCGCGAGATGATTTCTGCGGCTCAATATATGGGTGACCCAGAACACATAACATCTCCATGTGGAGAGGTGGAGTGCGCTCCGGGTATAGCGAATTCGATTCAGAGCAAGCGAAGTTCGTGAGCGCGTGCAATGGCTTCGACGCGATTGCGCGCGTTCAGTTTCTGCATGGCGCTCTGCAGATAGGTCTTTACGGTGTTGCGGGTGAGAGACAGTTCCTGAGCGATTTCGGGATTGCTGTGACCCATGGCCGCAAAACGCAGCACTTCGTACTCGCGCCGGGTCAGGCCGGCCCGGTACAGCGCCTCGGAGGTCACGACTTTTCGTGGTCCCGTCAACCTCGGGTCGACCACCCGGATTCCGCTGGACACACGGTGAATGGCTGTGGCGAAGTCCTGTCCGCTGATGTCCTTGACGAGGCAGCCGTCGGCGCCTGCTTCCATCAGTAGATCGATGGCACCGTGATCGGCGAACGCGGTGAACAGCAGTATCCGCGCGTGCGGCGCAACTCGACGAAGACGCGGAATCAGTTCCGGTGCAGGGATATCGGGGAGCCGAAGATCGAGGAGGATGACGTCGACGGACAGGGTGCGGGCCAATTCGACCGCGGCAGAGCCGGTCAGTGCACCTCCCACGACTTCGAGGTCGGTGTCCTCGCGGGCGAGTAGTTCCACGCCGCCACGCACGATCGGATGATCGTCGACGACGAGGATGCGGATGGTCTTCGGTGGCGCGGTCATGTGCTCGGTCCCTCCAGAGCGTCTACCCAGCCGCGCACGGTGGTGCCGCTTTCGTCGTCGCTGACCACCGACATGCCGCCCCCGAGCCGCTCGAGGCGCCCTGCAGCCAATCCGAGCCCCAGCTGGCTTCCTCGCATCGGATCGTCGGTGCCGTCGACGCCCCGGCCGTCGTCGCTGATGACGACCGTCACCTTGCCCGACCGCGCCGACAAGCTGACCACCACAGTGGACGCGTCGGCGTGTTTCTCCACGTTGACCAGCGCTTCGCGAACAAGGCGTTGGAGTGCCTCGACGCGGCTGACATCGAGGTCGGGGGATTCGGTCAGTGGCACGAAACGGGCCGGGATACCGGTCCGGAGCGTGAATGCCTGGCAGTCCTCCTCGATGCCGACCGGAAGATTCCGTTCGGGGGGCCGCGCGGTGAGGTCGGTCAGCGATCTGCGGATGGAAGCATTGACGGCGTGTACCTGTTCGGTGATCTCCTGCAGGCGATCGTGGATCGCCTGCGCGTCAGCGAGGGCGCGCAGGCTCTGCAGTTCGGCACCGATCCGGAAAAGGACCGGGCTCACGGAATCGTGTAGGGATTCGGCGAGCCGTTTCCGTTCGGCTTCGAGGGCGAGTTCTGTCTGGGTGGCGGCCCTTTGGGCGCTGAGGAGAGTGACGGCGGCCGTTTCGGCGATCGATTGGATCTCTGCGATGACTCGATCACCGAAGGACGAATATTCGCGGGTGCCGACGTACATGGCGCCGAGTACATGACCTTCATAAGCCATGGGCACGGCAAGCATTCCTCGCAGTGACTCCTGTTCGACGAGCGCGTCGAAGTCGTGGGTGATTCCGGGATCGGACAGATAGTCCCGTACCCAGACGGGTTGTTGGAGCATGATGCTCTTGCCGCCGAGCCCGATCCCTTCCGGCACCACCAGTCGGTGCAGAGCGTTGCTCTTCGTGCCCTGCCAACTGCGGTGGACCATCACCCCATCGACCTCGACGCGCCCGATGAGCGACATGTCGAAGTCGCCGATCTCCCGGATCCGCTGGCCTGCTGTGGTCATCGCCGACGCTTCGTCGGTCAGAACCAGCAGCTCGGCGCGCGAAAGTGCGAGATTGTCGAGGATCGACGGTTTGAGGTCCGAGTGGGTGAACTCGTGAGCTGCAGTAGGTGTATTTTCCGACACCGGCTTTCCTCGATCTTCTTTCCGGGGTCTCGGGTGACCCGTCATGGTGGTTCGGTCACAACTTCAGCGTATCGGACCGGTTGTTCAGGTTGATCAGGCACTCGAGCAGGAAGTAGTCGCCCCAGATCAGTTCGTTTCGGGTCGCGAAGTCGCGGCGTTTGTCGAAGCAACCGTCCATCAGGATCCCGGCCGGTCTGCTGTCGTGTGGTCCGGTGGGGGTGAGGTGATCGAGGAGTGCCTCGACGTGGGCGACGGCCCGGTCCCGGAAGTCGGTCCGCTCAGGGACGAGCCGATCGAGCTTGAGCAGCGCGGCAGCGGCGATGGCCGTGGCGGAGGTGTCGATCGGTACGTCCGGACCGGTGCCGGCGTCGAAGTCCCAGGACACGACGCCGCCGTTCGGTGTGCGGTCGAGCCACCATTCGGCCAGTCGGACGGCGGTCGGCAGGAAGGACGGCGATGCCCACTGCGCAGCCTGGGCGTATGCCACCATCGCCCACGCCTGTGCCCGGCCCCAGGTACTGTCGGCGTTCATGCCCTTGTGGGTGTAGCGATCCAGCAGTGCACCATTGGATGTGTCGAATCGTGCCGACTGGCAGACCGAGCCATCGGTGCGGATGCACAGTTCGATGTGCCGCTGCGCGTGGCGGATCGCGGCGTCGAGGAAGCGTGGGTCGCCGGTATGTGCCGAGGCCCACGACAGCAGCGCGACGGTGCCCGGGACGGCGTCGATGTTCGCGGCGCCTTCTCCGACCGCCTCTGCTTCTTCTGCTTCTGCTCCGAGTGGGATGATGCCGGCGCGATCGTTGAAGCTGGTGAGCAGGCCGTGGGCACCTGCCAGAGCGGTCTGCGCCGCGTCGTCGCTTCCGGTGACGAGGTGGTTGACTGCGGCCCCGTACCAGAAGAGGAAGCCGCGGAATGCGGTGTCGGAATTCTGCCGGGGCAGGATCTGCGCGGTGATGTCGTCGGCGAGGTGCGCCAGGCGCTTGTCACCCGAGGCGGCGAAGCCGAGTGCGGCCAGGCCACCCCAGAATCCTCCGGTCCAGTTTCCGTCGGCGGTGGTGGTCCATTCGCCGGATTCGATGTCGCCGTAGTGCGGGAAGGTGCCGTCGGTCTGCTTGGCGGTCGAGTCGATCCGCTCTAGCATCGCCTCGATCGCCGCGGTGTACCGGGAGTTGGTCACGACCGGCCTCCGGTGGTGAGGACCGACTTGAGCGTGCGCCCGTCCCGCATATCGGTCATGGCATCGTCCGCCTCGGTGAGCGGGTATTCGGTGACCATCGACGCGAGATCGAAGTGGGCGGTCAGCCGAGGGAGGGATTCGACGTATTCGAGGTGGTTCTGCGGAGAGAACGCCCAGCTTCCCAGCACCTGCAGCTGCTTTTTGGTGATGTAGTGGGGGTTGATCGGAGTGGTGCCGTGGTCGGTGTACTGCCCGACGACGAGGTACTTGCCGCCGCGGCGGGCGAGGTCGATGCCTTCGGCTACTGCGGTCGGGACGCCGGTGGCCTCGATGACGACGTCGGCGCCGCGCCCGTCCGGTGTGTGCGCGAGGATCCGTTCCAGACGGGCCTCTTGATCGGTCTCGGTGAAGATGTCGATGTGGATGTCGCCGATGCCGGCGGCCTGCGCGACCTCGAGACGGTTGGCCGGCCCGCCGACGATGATCACTTTCGCCGCGCCGGCGAGTGTGGCGTACATGGCGCAGGCCAGACCGACCGGTCCGCTGCCCTGGACCACGACGACATCACCTGTCTGCGGCTTGGCGATATCGTTCACGGCGTGCACGGCCGTCGGGCCGGCGCAGCCGAGTGCGATCACCTGCTGCGGGGTCACCGAGGACGGGATGCGGATGATCGTCGAGCCGGGCTGGAGGTAGATCTGTTCGGACCACCCACCCGACAGATGGGGCCAGTCGGCCGACGACTGGTTGATGCCGTACACCTTGCGGGTCTCGCACAGCGACGGTTCGTGCTGGTCCTGGCAGTAGTAGCAGTGCCCGCACGGGATGTTGGACGCCCATGAGATCGCGTCCCCGACGTGCAGTTGCTCGCCCCGGGCATCGGTGGTGACTCCCTCGCCGAGGGCGTGTACGCGACCGACCGCCTCGTGTCCGAGGATGAGCGGTACCGGAATGGGCAGGCGACCTTGCTGCAGGTGGATGTCGGTTCCACAGATTCCCGCGTGCGTGACGTCGACGACGACCGCACCGGCATCGGGGGTCACGCGCGGAAACGTCGTCGCGGTCATGGTCTGTCCGAAGCCTTCGAGCACCATCGCGGTGGCGGTGCCGGTGGTCGGGCTCGTCGGGTCCGTCTGCATCGCATTACTCATCGGATCACTCCCTTATTGCGCAAGGTCTGGACATCGGACTCGGAGATACCGAGCTCATGGAGGATTTCGTCGGCATGTTCACTGACCGCCGGCACCCCACGGTGCACCTGGGCGGGGGTGCGGGACAACGTGACAGGGTTGCCCATCAACCGGGTGGTGCGCACACCCTCGATCTCGACGTCGACGAGCGTGCCGTTGTGCCGCGTCTGGGGATGATCGAGCGCTTCTTGCAGGGTGAGCAGCGGTGCGCACAGCAGATCGACCCCGTCGAACAACTGTGCCGCCTCGGCGGTGCTCAACTGTGCGACCAGCGGACGCAGAACCGCGTTGGCGGCCTCTTTGTTCTCTGCCTGGAGCTGTGGTGTGGCGAACGTCGGCTGGACGGACAGATCGTCGATGTCGAGAGCTTTGCATGCCAGACCCAGAGCGTTCTCGCGGAACAGGCCGAGTACCAAGAGCAGACCGTCGGTCGTTTCGAAGATGCCGCTGTACCAGTCGCTGACCCAGTTGGTCTCACGCTGGTACGCCAGCAGTGTGGAGCTTTCGAGAGTCTGCAGGGCCAGTGCTGTATCGAAGAGGTTGACGCTGACCTTCTGGCCGCGGCCGGAGCGCTCGCGTTCGAACAGTGCTGCCAAGATTCCCTGGGCGAGGGCCATACCCGAGGCGTAGTCCACGGTCGGTACCGGATGTACGTATGCCGAGATCGACGGGTCGCCGCACGCGCGTGCCATTCCGCTCAGTGCCTGCGCGAGCATGTCCTGGCCTGCTTTGTGGGCGTATGGCCCGGTCTCGCCGAATCCGGTCGCAGTGCCGTAGACGAGCCGAGGATAGCGCTCGTGCAGATCGTCGTAGGTCAAGCCCAGTCGTTCGACTGCCGCGGTCCGGTAGCTGTGGATGAGAACATCCGCCTCCGCGAGGAGCTGATGGATAATGTCCTGCCCCTCAGAGGTTTTCAGGTTCAGTGCGATGCTGCGCTTGTTGCGGTTGACCGCGGCGAAGTAGGCACTGGGGCGACCTTCGTCGAGTGACTCGCGATCGAGGCCTCGCAGCATGTCTCCGTTGACACCGCGCTCGACCTTGATCACTTCGGCGCCGAGGTCGCCGAGAACCTGCGCGGCCACGGGCGCCTGCATGATCTCGCCGAGGTCGAGGACCCGGATGCCGCTCAGCGCTTGTTGTTGCTGGGGGTGGTGCACGGTGCGCCTACTTTCCGTATACCGACTTGGCGATGATGAGTCGCTGGATCTGGTTGGTGCCCTCGTAGATCTGGGTGATCTTGGCGTCGCGCATCATCCGCTCGACCGGATAATCACGGACATAGCCGTATCCGCCGTGCAGTTGGAGCGCATCGGTGGTCACCGACATGGCGGTGTCGCTGCACAGCAGCTTCGCCATGGCCGCCTTCGTCCGTCCCGCCGGTTCCCCGTCGTCGATGAGACGGGCTGCGTCGTACAGCAGCGTGCGGGCCGACTCGATCTTGACGGCCATATCGGCGACCATGCCGCGCAGAAGCTGGAAGCGGGAGATGGACTGGCCGAACTGCTCGCGGTCGGTCGTGTACGACACTGCGGCATCGAATGCGCCCTGTGCGATGCCGAGAGCCTGCGCGGCGATGAGTGCCCGGCTGACGTTCAGTTCCTCGGAGATGTACGCGAACCCCTGGTAGGGGTCGTTGACGACCCGGACGGCGGGCAGTCGGCACTCGTCGAAGTTCACGTCGGTCGTGGGGCTGCCGCGCATACCCATCTTCTTTTCGGGAGCGCCGAAACTGACGCCGGCGTCGTCCTTGTGCACCATGAAGATGCCGAGTGACTTCTCGCCGGTCTTCGCCAGCACGGCGTACCAGTCGGCCCACGGCGCATTGCTGATGAACCGCTTCTGACCGTTGAGGATCCAGTCGGACCCATCCTGGGTTGCGGTCGTTGCGATCGCCGACAGGTCCGAGCCCACGCGCGGCTCGGTCATGCACCATGCGGCGCCGGCGGCGCCCGATGCGACGTTCGGTACCACCAGTTGCTTGAGTTCGTCGGAGCCTTGACGGAGCACGGTGGAGGTGCCGGCCCAGTTGACCAGCATGACCAGTGCCGTGCTTGCACAGGACGCTGCGACTTCTTCTACAGCGATGACCTGGGCGAGCAGGTCGGCTCCACTGCCGCCGAGGCTCTCGGGGTAGGCGAGTCCGGGCAGGTCGTTGCTGCGCAGGGCTGCCCAGGATTCCGAGGGGAATCGTTCCTTGTCGTCCACATCGGCGGCGTGCGGTGCGATCTTGGTCTGCGCGAGTTTGCGGACGCTCTCGCGGAATTCGCGATACTCGATACTCATGAATTACTCCTGGTCTGTGTGGGGAAGGTGATGATTCGGAAGTTCGACGGTCACAGTGGGGGCCAGCTCAGACCCGTCACGGACGAGGGGATACCGGCTGCGGCCGCCCGGTGGGCGAGGTCTTCGGCGACACCGGCACGGCGCAGCACTTCCTCGGTCTTGACGTGGGTGTCGGTGGCGCGCCGTGTCGGGCCGTCGGAGAACACCGGGACCACGGGGACCGAATCCAGTGCGAAGTCCGGGTCCCGGGCGACGATCTGATCGAAGGTGGCCAGTTCGTGCGGTTCGAGTACCGGTGTCACGCAGGCATCGACATCGGCGAACACTGTGGTCCACTCCGCCATCGTCTTCGTCTCGAATGCTGTGGTCAGTGACTTTTCGATGTGGTCCCAGGTGGACTCGTCGAAATGGTTCGGAACGGCACCGAGGTCGAGGGTGGTCCACAACCGTTCGAAGAAGGCGGTCTCGAGTGCCCCGACTGCGACGTAGCGATCGTCGGAGCAGCGGTAGCACCGATAGAACGGCATCGATCCGGTCAGTACGCCGTGTCCACGTCCGGGCAGCGTCGGCGTCTGCCAGTCGACGAAGTTCATTCCCATCATCGACAGCACGCCGTCGACCATGGCGGCATCGATGTACCGGCCTTTGCCTGTACGCGTGCGGTCGTAGAGGGCGGACATGATGCCGAATGCCGACAGCAATCCGCCGCCTGCGAAGTCGGCGACCAGGTTCAGCGGCAGTGTCGGCGGGGGATCCGAGGGGCCGAAGGTCCCGAGGGCACCGGCGATGGCCAGGTAGTTGATGTCGTGCCCGGCGCGCTGCGCCATGGGCCCGTTCTGGCCGTAGCCCGTCACGCTGCAGTAGACGAGTCCGGGATTGAGGGCCGACAGTTCCGCGTAGCCGGCGCCCAGCTTGTCTGCTACTCCGGGGCGGAATCCTTCCATGAAGACGTCGGCTTCCGAAACGAGGGTGTGCAGGGCGTCGAGGCCGTCGGCGGTCTTGAGATCGAGCGAGATGAATTCCTTGCCTCGCGACAGCGCGGGCACCGGAAGCCCGGAACGACCACCACCGATTGCGATCACTTCTGCGCCGAGGTCCGCGAGCAGCATGCTCGCGTACGGTCCGGGCGCCAGACGTGTCATATCCAGTACCCGAACCCCCGCGAGTGGTCCTGTCGTTGCGGTCATCGTCGTCCTCCAAAGTCATCCGGTATCTCGTGTGATGCCCATCCTGGAGGCGGTGACTGCACTCACACCATCTCCATGTGGAGATGTCGCATCACATCGGTTCTCCCGCACACTGAGATCCACACACTCAGCACGGAATGCTCCGAATTCGACAGGACAGCAATGGAAACCACTGCGACAGACACTCTTCTCGACACCTCCGCGCAGGATTACGAGCGGATTCTCGACGCCGCCGAGGCCGCCGCGGCGCCTCTTGCTCGTACGGACCTGCACGAGCGAGCGCACCTTCTGCGGTCGGTGGCCGATGCGCTCGACGCCACAGCGTCGGAACTGGTGCCGCTGGCGGCCGCCGACAGTTCACTGCCCGAGCCGCGCCTGCGCGGCGAAGTCACGCGGACGACGACGCAGCTGCGGATGTTCGCCGAGGTCGTCGAGGAGGGCTCCTGGCTGGAAGCGATCATCGACACGGCCGATCCGGATGCGCACCCTGCTCCGCGTCCCGATCTGCGTCGGATGCTCGTACCCACCGGACCTGTCGCAGTGTTCGGTGCGAGCAACTTTCCGTTCGCATTCGGACTCGGCGGCGGAGACACTGCTTCGGCATTGGCTGCCGGCTGCCCCGTCGTGGCCAAAGCCCACCCTGCTCAGCCGCGATTGACCGCCGCTTATGCGCGGGCGATCGACGAGGGACTGCGGGCGGGCGGCGCCCCGGACGGCACCTTCGGGGTTGTGCAGGGCGCCGAGATCGGACGTCAGCTCGTCCAGGATCGGCGTATCACCGCCGTCGGGTTCACCGGCTCGACATCGGGTGGCCGTGCGCTGGCCGATCTGGCAGCCGGTCGCCCGGATCCCATCCCGTTCTACGGTGAGCTCGGCAGCACCAATCCGGTGTTCGTGACACCTGCGGCCGCCGAGGACCGGTCGGGCAAGATCGCCGGCGAGTTCCTCGAATCGTTGCTGCTCGGCGCGGGGCAGTTCTGCACCAAGCCGGGGCTGCTGTTCGTTCCCGAGCAGAGTTCGATCGAGTGGCTCGTTCGAACCGCGGTCGCCGATGATTCGTTCCGTCTGCTGCACGCAGGGATCCGGCAGTCGTTTCTCGAGGTGTCCCAGCAGATCCTCGACCATCCCGAGGTCCGGCCGGTGGCAGTGCCCGAGCAAAGTGGTCTGGACGAACTGTCGGTGCGCCCGGTCATCGGCGTGACCGACGCTCGGGCACTGCGTCGAAACCCTCAGGACCTGCTCGAAGAATGCTTCGGTCCGTTCGGGCTGATCGTGACCTACACATCGATCGAGGAGCTGTACGCGGCGATGGCTGTCCTGCCGGGCACGTTGACAGCGACCGTCCACGGAACCGATGACGATCCCGATGCTGCGGGACTGCTCGGTGCGCTTGCGCGCCGTGCGGGGCGCGTCATCTGGAATGGATGGCCCACCGGTGTGGCCGTGGGTTGGGCTCAGCACCACGGTGGTCCCTACCCGGCCACCAACTCGGTACACACCTCCGTCGGAGCGACCGCGATTCGGCGGTTCCTGCGTCCGGTCGCCTACCAGTCGGTGCCCGAAGCGAACCTGCCGTCCGCTCTCGTCGATGCGAACCCGTGGGGTATCCCCCGCCGGGTGAACGGCCGGCTGTCGTAGGGCCATCGCTGCTCGCGATGTCGCCTCGGTTCGGACTGGGTGCGCAGAGGACTGCGTCTGTTGCGTGGCTCCGGACCGGGTTTGCATGTGGCGTTGTGTCACACAGCCTTCCGGAGCAGCGCGGGTAGTCACGCCCAGGTGTGCTGCACAACCAACGACACGGCGGTCTCCGGAGGGAGGCCGCCGTGTCGTTGGGTGTCTGCAACAGGTCCACGTCGGCTCGGGAAAGACCGTGACCGTTCGTGACGTCGAGCGGTACTCGCACGCTGAGCAATGGGTTCGGTAAGAAGACACCAGTGATCGGAATGCTGATTCGAGGGGCCAGGAGAAGTCAGCCTGTCGTGCGGTGGGCACCTTCGGTGATCGAGTTGTGAGGCCGGGTGGACCATGCTCCGGGCACGGTGTGGAGCGAGGCCACAGCGCGTGCTGTGTCGATGAAATCCTGTACGGGTTTGGACGCGACATCCGTGCGCCAGGCGATGGACAGCGCCGTGGGCGGGATGTCGGTCACCGGCACGAATGCCAGGCTCGGTCTGCTGTAGAAGCGTTGCGTCGATGCTTGTGAGAATGCCACGCCGCGCTCGGCGAGGATCGCTTCGAAGCATTCGTCGACGGTGGCGACGTCTGCGCCGACCCGCACCGGTTCGCCTTGGCGCGATTCTGTGGCCAGCCAGTAGTTTCGCCAGTTCTCGGGGGCTTTGCGTGCGACGAAGAACTCGTTGGTGACCTGTTCGACGCTCACCTCGGGCAACTGGGCGAGCGGATGATTCGCGGACACGACCATCACCCGGGGTTCGACGAACAGGGCTTCCATGCCCAGCCAGTCCTGCATCAACAGCGGGGGCCGGACGAAGGCGACATCGGAGGATCCGTCGGCCAACCCGACATACGGGTCGGAGAAATCGTAGGAATGCATCTGCACCTGGATGCCCGGATGCAGCGACTGGAACGTACTGAGAATGTGCGGTGTGAGCTCGGCAGCTGCGTTGCCTTGAAAGCCGATGACCAACTTGCGGGTACTGACGCCGTGGGCGGCTTCGCGGGTGAGGTTGACGGCTCGTTCGGCGTTCGCCAGCAACCGGCGGCTTTCGTCGAGCAGGATCTGGCCGGCAGGGGTCAGTTCGACATGCCTGCTGCTGCGCAGCAGCAGCACCGCGCCGAGGTTCTGCTCGAGTTTGCGGATCTGCACGCTCAATGAGGGCTGAGCGATGTGCAGACGGGCGGCTGCGCGCCCGAAGTGCAGCTCTTCCGCAACTGCCACAAAATAGGACAGAAGTCGCAGGTCGAGCTGGGGTTGCATGTTTTCGAAGATAGCCAACACCACCCCGGGAGACCAGTAGTCATTGCCTATCGATCCGGGCCGGATAGGTATTGGACGCACCCGGCGGACACGAGGTGTGATGGCTGTCATGGCCGGCACGGCATCCGGGAGGCCAGCACTTTCCGGATTCGGGTCGGCATACCGGAGCGAGTGCTCGCACTCGGCCTCGCTGTCTCCCTCATCGAAGGAATCCCACATGACCGTCACTACGCGTGCCCTCGACACGGCCGACTGGGCTGCCTCGTTCACCGAGGCGAACAACACCGACCCCGAGATCCAGGCACACGGCAAGTACTTCACCTGCTCGTACCTGCTCGACATGACCGACCACACGTTCGTCATCCAGATGAGCCGCGGCAACGTGGTGGACATCGCGATCGACCCCGGTCCGCTGGATGTGCCGTACCAGTTCGCGCTGCGTGCCAGCGCCGAGACCTGGCGCAACTTCGGCGTCCCGGTGCCCGCCCCGATGTACCACGGCATCTGGGCCGCGAGCTTCCAGCGCGACATGAAGCTCGAAGGCGACATCCTGGTGTTGATGCAGAACCTGCGGTGCATCACCCGCCAGATCGAACTCCTGCGCACCGTCGGCGTCCCGGTCTGATCCTCCCACCCCCTTTGAGCCGTAAGGAACACTGATGAGCAAGATTTCCCCGGTCACCGGCCACTACGTCGACGTCGACGTCGACGGACTGCTGTACAAGGTCTTCTACCTCGAGAACGGCCCCGGCCAGCCGCTGGTGTGCCAGCACCCCGCCGGCTGCCACAACCACCAGTGGCGCGGTCTGCTCGAAGACGAGGAGATCACCGCCAACTACCGTGTCATCGCCTACGACCTGCCGCGGCACGGCAAGTCCGATCCGCCGGAGAACACCGAATGGTGGACCGAGGAGTACCAGCTTTCCGCGGACCACTTCGCCAATTTCATCGTGGCGTTGTGCGACGCGCTCGAACTCGAGAACCCGATCTTCATGGGATCCTCGTTCGGTGGGAACATCGCCCTGCAGCTTGCGCTTCGGCACCCTGACCGCTTCGCCGGCGTCATCCCTGTCGAGGGTGCGGACTATTCGCCGGGCTTCTACCTCGACTGGTGGCAGCACCCCCACGCCAACGCGGCACAGGTCTGCGCGAGCGGCGTGTGGGACCTGATGGCACCTCAGTCGCCGGAGGCGGATCGCTGGAAGACCTGGTTCTACTACAGCCAGGGTTCCGAGTCCTTCCGCGGTGACCTGCACTTCTACTCGGTCGATCACGACCTGCGCGGAAAGCTCGCGGACATCGACGGTGACCGGTGCCCGGTTGTGATGCTGACCGGTGACTACGACTACCTCACCACCCCCGAGGACAGCGCCCGGACCGCGGCGCAGATCCCGAACGCCGAGTTCATCGAGATGAAGGAGATCGGCCACTTCCCGATGAGCGAAAACCACACTGTCTTCCGTGGATATCTCATCCGGGCACTCGAAACCCTCCAGGACAAGGCACGCAAGTCCATCACCACCAGCTAGTACCCGCTCGCCCGCTCGGGTGTGGCCACCGAACGCGCGTGGCTACACCCGAGCGACCTGCATCGGCCTCGGCTCCCGGTTCGGGTGCCGACTGGTCGGGCGTGGCGATGAACCTTCACACACTCGGCAGGAGCTATGACCCACACTCTCCCCGCGGGCGTCCCCACCCAACTCTGGGTCGGTGGAGAACTCGTCGATTCGTCTACCGGCACCACTTTCCCCGTAGAGGACCCCGCGACCGGTGCCGTGATTGCGCATGTCGCCGATGCCGCGCCCGAGGATGGACGCCGAGCTCTCGAACACGCCACTGCTGTGCAGGGGGACTGGGCGCGGACTCCCTCGCGTCGACGTGCCGAAATACTGCGCACCGCATTCGAACTCATCCACCAGCGGGCAGACGACCTCGCGCGCACCATCACTCTGGAGATGGGTAAACCGCTCCACGAGGCGTATGCGGAGATCGAGTACGGCGCATCATTCCTGCACTGGTTTGCCGAGGAAGCGAACCGAATCAGCGGGCGAGTCTCGCCGTCCCCCTCGGGAACCGGCACCATCGTCGTCACCAGAGAACCGGTCGGGCCGGTACTGGCCATCACCCCCTGGAACTTTCCGTTGGCCATGGCCACGCGCAAGATCGGTCCAGCATTGGCGGCCGGATGTTCGATCATCGTCAAACCAGCGGCCGAAACGCCTTTGACGATGCTGCTCGTCGGTCAGATTTTCGCCGATGCGGGTCTGCCCGAGGGTGTGCTGTCGATTCTGCCGACCTCCGATGCTGCAGCGCTGACCGCACCACTGATCAGCAGCGCTGATCTGCGCAAGATCACGTTCACCGGATCCACCGGTGTCGGCAAGATGCTGGTTCGTCAATCAGCGGATCGGCTCCTGCGGATGTCGATGGAACTCGGAGGCAATGCCCCCTTCCTCGTGTTCGATGACGCCGATGTCGATGCAGCGGTCGACGGCGCGATGGCTGCAAAATTCCGCAACGGCGGCCAAGCATGTACAGCAGCCAACCGATTCCACGTCGCACGTAGCGTCGCAGAAGAGTTCAGCGAGAAGTTCACGGCACGCATCGGTGCCTTGCGCACCGGACACGGTCTCGACGCAGGAACCGATATCGGACCGCTGATCACCGCGAAGCAGTGCGCCACCGTCGATGCTCTGGTCGAAGACGCCGTCGCGAAGGGTGCGCGTATCCGCATCGGCGGTGGCCGTCCTGACGGGCCGGGAACGTTCTATTCCCCCACCGTTCTCGACGGCGTGAGTCCCGACGCGCGTCTGCTGCGTGAGGAGATTTTCGGCCCGGTAGCCGCGATCACCACCTTCGATACGGAGGACGAAGCGATCGCGGCGGCGAACAACACCGAATACGGCCTCGCTGCGTACTTCTACACCCAGAATCTCGACCGAGCGTCCAGAGTCGCCAACGCACTCGAGACCGGCATGGTCGGAATCAACCGAGGCATCATCGCCGACGCGGCCGCGCCCTTCGGAGGGGTGAAGGAGTCCGGCTTCGGCCGCGAAGGATCGGTCGAAGGTATCGACGAGTATCTCGCCACCAAGTACATCGCACACTGATCATCAGTGGCAGCATCCAGACCGGCGAATGCCCCTGCCCTCAACAAACACTCGTGCGCCGGGGCTGGTGAAGGACCCGCCGAACGGTGGGTCCTTCACCAGAGAGGTGGTTACCGCACTCGTTCGTGTGGCACTACCTGCACATCACCCTTGCGAAGGGGGTCGGCAGGTCGACGCGGAACGTCTCGACGGGCGTCGAGTTCAGCTGTGGCCTCCTGCCCTCGGTCACCGGGGTAGGGGACAGCATCATTGATCTCCGCGCTCCACGTGGCGATCGCTTCGTCGACCTCGGTGTCGGCACTCTGACGAGCGAGCACCAATGCGACGAGCGGCGCCGCCAGTATGGTCGTGCCGAGAATGTATGCCTGAAGCATCGAATCGAGGAGCGTCACGCCCTCCGGCGTGGTGGCGGTCGAGTCCAAGGACGCGTGAAATCCAGCCATGCCGCAGTAGTGCATCAGGCTCACCGCGAAGCCCATCATGGCGATGAAGTGGGTCATCCGGATCCCGACACCGCTGATGGACAAGGCTGCCATCACCAACCAGCGCCAGCATGTCGGACCGAGTGGGGTGGTAGCGGCTCGGCGAGCGCAGGACAGGCCGACGAAGGACCCGGCGATCGAGGTGCCGTAGGCGAGAAAGAGCGCCCACAGTCCCAGATCGAGATGGTGCATTTCGTGTGACATCAGTGTTCCTTACGAAGACACGCTCAAGCACCTGCGCCGGCGGTGATGCGCCGAACCGTTCGGGCAGGACTGCGATCTCGGCCCTCCGAGCAGCGACAGACTGTTCGTTTTGCATGATCATGCGTACTCTGAACAGGTTTATTCGGTCTCGTGGCCATGATTCGGTGAATTTCCCTTTCATTCGGGTAGTCGGGAAGCTGTGGTTCGTCCCGTCTTCGTGGCGGCTACCGGGGGATGAGGGATCAGACGATGGCAATTCGAATTGCAGCTACCAGAACAGAGTTCGGATTCTGTGGCATCCAACGGTCGCGGTTGGAAGGCCGGAATGTGTCGGATCGCCGACTGTGTGCTCATATCGGTGCGGCGGCGACCCGAATCGAGATGGCGATCGCGACGGTGTCGAGCATGCGGCAAGATGGGTCCGGAACTGGACTGGTGGTAGAAATCATTGCGTAACAGTATATTCCGGATATACTGCAGGCCTCTTTGCCGAAGGTTGCCCACCGCGTCGTCGAAAACACCCCCCGAGTTGTAAATCGGTTCTGCTGGGGTGCTGGCGGTGCGAGAGGCGCCGGACTCGGTGATATCCGTGTCTGCGAAGCCGGGAAGTGTCCGAAGATGGGACAGCTGAGTGAGGCGCATATCACGATGATGGCTTCCACGTGACTTGAACTACAGAAAGGCTAGGACATGTCGCCTCACTCTTCCTCTGCGGTCGGACTTGCTGATACCGAGGTGTCACTCGAGCTGGACGCGTTGATCATCGGTGCGGGAGTCGCCGGCCTGTATCAGCTGCATCAGCTTCGCGAGCTGGGGCTGCGGGTGCGCGCCTTCGATACCGCCTCCGACGTCGGCGGCACCTGGTACTGGAATCGTTATCCGGGTGCTCGATTCGATTCGGAGGCCTACATCTACCAGTACCTGTTTTCCGATGAGCTGTACAAGAACTGGAGCTGGAGTCAGCGTTTCCCCGGCCAACCCGAGATCGAGCAGTGGTTGCATTATGTGACCGACAGTCTCGATCTGCGTCGCGACATCCAATTCTCGACGACGATCACCAGTGCGCATTACGTCGAGGACTCGAAGCGATGGATCGTGCGCACCGATCGCGGGGACACGATTGCCACCCAGTTCCTGATCACCTGCGCCGGCATGCTGTCGGCACCGATGTCGTCGGTGTTCGAGGGTCAGGAAAGCTTCGCCGGCCCGATCTTCCACACCTCTCGATGGCCGAAGGAGGGCGCCGATGTCGCGGGCAAGAAAGTTGCAGTGATCGGTGTCGGCGCCACCGGGATCCAGGTCATCCAGACCATCGCCGACAAGGTCGAACATCTGAAGGTGTTCATCCGTACACCGCAGTACGCCCTGCCGATGAAGAATCCGTCCTACGACGACCGGGATGTTGCCGCGTACAAGGAGCGCTTCGAGGAACTTCGCGCGACGTTGCCGCATACGTTCAGTGGCTTCGAATACGACTTCGAGCATGCATGGGTCGACCTGACTCCCGAGCAACGGCGGGAAAGGCTCGAAGAGATCTATGACAACGGGTCACTCAAGCTCTGGCTCGCTTCTTTCGCGGAGGTGTTCTCCGATGAAGAGGTCAGTGAGCAGGTGTCCGAGTTCGTGCGAGAGAAGATGCGTGCGCGACTGAAGGATCCGAAGCTGTGTGAACTGTTGATTCCGACCGACTACGGCTTCGGTACACACCGGGTACCGCTGGAAACCAATTATCTCGAGGTCTACCACCGTCCGAATGTCGAAGCAGTCGGGGTGCGCACCAATCCGATCAGCCGAATCGTCCCGGAAGGGATCCTGTTGGACGACGGCACGCTGCACGAAGTCGACGTCATCATCCTGGCCACGGGATTCGATGCGGGATCCGGCGCGCTGACACGAATCGACATCCGTGGACGTGAGGACCGATCGCTCACGAGCGACTGGTCGCGTGACATCCGCACGACGATGGGCCTGATGGTGCACGGCTATCCCAACATGCTGACCACCGGTGCCCCACTCGCCCCCTCCGCGGCTCTGTGCAACATGACCACCTGTCTGCAGCAACAGACCGAATGGATCACCGAATGCATCCGGCACATGCGTGAGCACGGGTACACCGTCATCGAACCGACCGTCGAGGGTGAGGGCGAATGGGTCGCCCACCACGACGAAACCGCGAATGCCACGCTGATCTCGAAGACCAATTCCTGGTACAACGGCGCGAACGTTCCCGGAAAACCTCGCCGCGTGCTGTCCTACACCGGCGGGGGCGGCACCTATCGAGAACTCACTCTCGCGGCCGCCGCGGCCGGCTACAAGGGATTCCAGCTGAGCTGACCTTCTCGGATATCCGACCCCTGCGGTCGACCACTGCTCGTCTCACGGCGGCGTACGCACATGTCATCGGGTGAGCACGCGCTGCTACCGCTTTCTCATAGCTCAGGAGGACGATCTCGATGATCGACAACCCGTACTACACGCACGACTTCCACGGTGATTACGACCTGATCGGCATCGGAGCCCTCGACCTCGAGGAGGGTGGCTCGATCCCGGACTGCCGGCTCGCAGTGGCAACGTTCGGAACGCTGAACGAAGCCAAGGACAACGCAATCCTCATCCCCACCTGGTACTCGGGGACCCACCAGATCTGGCGCGACGCATACATCGGTCCTGACCATGCTCTCGACCCGAGCAAGTATTTCATCGTCTGCGTGGATCAGATCGGCAACGGTCTGTCGACGTCTCCCCACAACGCCACCGGCGTCAACGCAGAGATCGCCATGTCGAACTTCCCTCGTGTTCGGATCGGGGACAATGTCGTGGCCCAGGAGCGGCTGCTCCGGGAGCATTTCGGTATCGAACGCCTCGCGTTGGTGACGGGAGGCTCCATGGGAGCTCAACAGACCTACGAATGGGCGGTGAGGTTCCCCGACGAGGTTCTGCGCGCCGCACCGATTGCCGGTACGGCACGCAACACTCCCGGTGATTTCTTGATCGCGGAGATCATGCGCGAAGCGATCCTGTCGGATCCGGGCTGGAACGGCGGCGAATACACCTCGCATACGCAGGTCGTCGACGGCCTCACCAGGCAGGCTCACATCTGGGGAGTGCTCGGATTCTCGACCGAGTTCTGGAAGCAAGAGGTATGGCGAGCAATGGAGTTCGAATCCCTGGACGCGTTCCTGACCGGATTCCTCGAGCCCTACTTCACGGCGATGGATCCCAACGCACTCCTCACTCAATCCTGGGCCTGGCAACGCGGCGACGTCTCTCGGCATACCGGGGGAGACCTGGCCGCTGCACTCGGACGGATCACCGCCAAGACCTTCGTGATTCCCATCGATGAAGACCAGTTGTTCCCGGTCCGCGACTGTGCTGCCGAGCAGGAACTGATCAAGGGCAGTGAACTGCGCGTGGTCGAAGATGTGCTCGGGCATTTGGGCCTGTTCGCTGTCGCTCCGACCTACATGCCGCAGATCGACCGCCACCTTGCGGATCTTCTCGCGATCGAGGTCTGAAGCGGTGCCGCCACGACAACGGTCCACGTGGGCGGGACGGTAGTGAGTGTGCCCGCCGGCGGTCGTGGCGGCAGAGAACATCGAGATTCTTGCGCGGTTGCCGGCGATGTCGACCTCTATGCGTAGGGCGGGGCAGGTGATGGAACGGGCTCGGCTTCCCCTGGGGGGGGTAAGCCGAGCCCGGTGATCCGGTCGCCGTCGACGACCTGATGTCAGTCTCCTGATGGTGGTGTGCACCCCGGATCGCGGCAGTCGGTGGTCCGAGGAGTAGGCGCGGTGCGGACCGCGAGTGCCGATCTCCGGCCGGCGGGGTGGCCGTACCCGCCCCGCTACTGCCGTTGGAGACGGCAGATCGATGTCCTATTCTGGGACATCCATAGAATGTGACGTGCGGCACATTGAGGGGGATGGCAGTACTGCGACCTGCAAGGAAATGTGATGGACAGTGATAACCGCCGGCGCCGCGTGACCACCGCCCGGCATCTCCATGACCTCGCCGGTTCCCCCTCCGAGGACGTCTCACCCCTCATCGCACAGTCATGGCGACGCTCACGTCAGGCGGGTGTCATCCCGGACGGCTCGCACCTTCCACAGCTGCAGTACGTCGAAGACCTCGATCTTCGCCGACGACTGGTGCGATGCGCCCTGCCGATCCTCGATCGGCTCCATGACGACCTGTCCGACATGTCCCTCAGTGTCGCGTTGAGTGACGAGCATGCGCGTGTGCTGGTCCGGCGGGACAATGATCCCGTCCTCGCCGCGAAGCTGGACAAGGTGTACTTCGCTCCCGGGTTCACCTACGCCGAAGAGCTCGTCGGTACCAATGGAGTGGGCACAGCCCTCGAGACCGGGATGGCCGTCTACGTCGACGGCGCTCAGCACTATCACGAATCGATCCAGTATTTCACCTGTGCCGGCGCGCCCATTCACAACCCCACCACCGGCCGTGTCGAAGGACTGATCGACATCACAGGCTTGACCCACACATCGAACCCATTGATGCGCCAGCTCGCCCTTGGAGCGGCTCGTGATATCGAGTCGGCTCTTCGCGCCACGGGATCGATCAAGCAACAGCTCGTGCTCGGCGAGTTCCTCGTCGCCTGTCGGCGCCGGCAGACGGCGGTGTACTCACTCAGTTGCGGTGTTTTCATGTCGAACGAGATCGGCTCGCGCCTTCTCGACCCGATCGACGAGGCTTTTCTCCGCGAGGAAGCACAGTCGATGCTCGATCCGTCACGAGTTGCCCAGTTCGACCTGCGCCTTCCGTCCGGAGGTAGCATCACCGTCAAGCGCACTCTCGTCGAACATGGCGGCGACATCGCCGGCATCGTCTTCGAAGTCGAGGCGACATCGTGTCCCACGAAGATCATGCAACCCCGGCGCACGGTTCCCGTGTTTCCGGGGGTGGCGGGGTCTTCGCTCCAATGGAACCGGTGTCGAGGGGAGTTGACGTCCCTCGCCGTGACAGATGCCAACGTGATCCTCAAAGGTGAACCAGGAAGCGGCAAACTCACTCTCGTTCGGGGCATGCACCTGTACAAGAATCCGCAGGCCCCGATTGTCGTCGTGGATTGCTCTGCTGAAAAGTCCGCTCACGAGGAGTTGCGCACTGCGCTCGACTCCGCGGCGACCACGATCGTCCTTCGTCGCATCGACCGACTCGACGCGAGCACCGATGAGCTCTTTGCCGACCTCATATCCGCCGACCAGCACCGATACCCCGCTCGGTGGATCGTCGCGACCACATCCACTGATGGGGAAGCACTTCAGGATTCTGCTCTCGCCGAGCATTTCATCGCCACCGTCGAGGTCCTCGCATTGCGTCATCACCCCGATGACATCCCGGACATCATCCGAATGCACCTTGCACCTCACCGCGAAACCGCTTTCAGCGACGACACGATGCGAACCCTGAAGAAGTACCACTGGCCCGGCAACGTCCGTGAACTGGTCGGCACTCTCAATCACGTACTTCGCGCCAAGCCCGCGGGAACGATCGCAGTAGCTGATCTGCCTCCAGCGCTCAGCTCCGCGCCTCGCCGGACGATGACGGCAATGGAAAGAGTCGAGCGCGATGCCATAGTGGCTGCGCTACGGGACAGCGGTGGCAATCGTGTCGCCGCCGCGAAATTGCTGGGGATCGCAAGGTCGTCTCTCTACCGCAAGATCGACACGTTCGGCATCCACGTGTGATCGCGCAGAATGCGTGATCCGAGAGTCGTCCTATGGCCTTGCGTGCGGTAGCGGTGACTGTCGGAAGGTGCGGCCCTCGCGGCAAGCCCGTGGGAGACGACGGTGTTCGCGCTCGACCTGTTGCACTCAGACCTGGAACAGCGTGGCAACACCACACCGCTGCGGGTGTTTCGACACCCGCAGCGGTGTGGTGTCCGTGCGTCGGGTGGGGATTTCACCCGATCTCGTTGATGTCGTCGTGTGGCTGTTCGGCGAGCGCGCCGGTTACGCGAGCGGTCAACGGATCGAGGTCGATGTCCGGTGCCGCGGCCCGGGATGGAACCGGGGTCAGGAAAGGGCTCGGTAGACGGCGGTCTCCATGTCGAGGTAACCACCGAGCGAGCTGGGGTCGGCGAACGGGAAGATCTGCGTCGCCCAGTAGCCTCCGATCTTGTTGTGCCGGTCGATCCAGTAGTAGAGGTTGGCCAGGCCTGCCCAGGCGAGAGAGCCTGCGGGACGGCCCGTGGGTGCTTCGGTTTCGTTGGTCATGAACGTGTAGCACCAGCCCTTGCGCTGGCCAGGGAAGAACTCGGCGTCGTTCGACAGAGACCTGATGACACCCGGAAGCATCTTCACGGTCAGGTCGCCGAGGTCGTTTCTGGTCGCCCACTCGACGGTGTCGGGGCGGAGGATGACGGTGCCGTCGTCTGCCTCGCCGTCGTTGAGCCACATCCGGATGAAGGTGAGGTAGTCACCGACGGTGGAGAACAGTCCGTGCCCACCCATGTCGACCTCGGGCGGGGTGGGGATGACGAAATCGGTGGCCTGGAGTCCGTCGTCGGTGCGCTGGTGCATGGTCGCCAGACGCGCGCGCATGTCGTCGGACGGAGTGAAGGACGTCGATGTCATGCCGAGGGGGTCGAGGACTCGTGTCTTCAGCGCCTCGCCAAGGCGGGTGCCGACGATGCCTTCGATCACCTGGCCTGCCCAGTCGATATTCGAGCCGTACTCCCACTGGGTGCCGGGATCGAACAGCAGCGGTGTCTCGAGCGCGTCCTTGGTGGCGGTGACGATGCTGGGCTGACCGTGGTTCTCGGCGAGGCGGTTGTACGTCTCGTTGAAGAAGTCGTATCCGAAGCCGGCGGTGTGCAGCAGTAGTTGGCGGGTCGTGATGTCGGTCTTCGGTGCTCGCAGCATCGGCTCGCCGTTCGAGTCGAAGCCCTCGATGACCTGGAGTTCGCCGATCGCGGGCGCGTACTCCTCGGCCGGGGAATCCAGGTCGAGATCACCGGATTCCACGAGTTGCAGCGCCACGGTGCCGGTGAGGGCTTTGGTGGTCGAGAAGATGCTGAAGACGGTGTCATCGGTCATCGGTTGATCGTTGTCGACAGACCGCACCCCAGCGGACTCGATGAACAGGGTTTCCTGGTCGTTCGTCATGCCCGCTACTACTCCGGGCACGGCACCGCTGTTCACCGTGGTGTGGATGACTTCGCGGGCTGAGTCGACGACGCGTTGGGTATCGGACATGGGGGTTGTTCCTCTCGTTCGGTCGACAGTGACGCTGCTCCAAGTTTCACAAGAGTGTGATGGGCGTCTCAACCGACGCAGCGGCGCAGTTTCGCTCTGTTTCCCCGCCGAATGGCGGGTCCCTCGGTCGAGCGGCCGCCGTATCCTCGATGCGAGTCTTCGAGGAGGTGACGATGGCCCGAGCCGTGCCCCGTCCACCATTCGATGCCGAACTCAAGGCGGGATTGGCTGTGGTAGGCGGTATGTTCCCTCCGACCATCACTGCGGACCTGATCGAGTTCATGCGTACGTCCTATGCGTCCCCTCCGATGGACGAGGAATTCGACCGCCGACGGATCGCGGTGAACGACGTGACCTTCCCCGGGGGTGATGGCGCTGCCGTCAACGCTGCGGTGCTTCGTTCCCGGGACTTCAGCGGGCCCCGTCCTGCGGTGCTGTACGCGCACTCCGGAGGATTGATGTTCGGAGACATGTTCAGCGGCCTGGACCTGGTGCTGGACTGGGTGACCGAACTGGGGGCGGTTCTTGTCACGGTCGAATATCGTTTGGCCCCTGAGTATCCCGACCCCTACCCGCGTGAGGACATGTATGCCGCCCTGGAGTGGTTGGCTGCGCATGTCACCGATCTGGACGTGCGGGCGGACCGGATCCTGGTCGCAGGTGCCAGCTCCGGTGGCGGACTGGCAGCCGGTCTCGCGCTGGCTGCGCGGGACCGCGGTGGTCCCCGGTTGTGTGGGCAGGTGCTCGACTATCCGATGCTCGACGACCGGTGCACGACCGCTTCGATCGAGCAGTTCGACGGTATCGGTGTGTGGGACCGGATCAGCAACGAAACCGGCTGGACCGCCCTGCTGGGTGAGCAGCGGGGCACCGACCTTGTCTCGCCGTATGCAGCCCCGGCCCGCGCGCAGAATCTGCGCGGATTGCCGCCGGCCTTCATCGACGTCGGTGCGGCCGAGATCTTCCGGGACGAGGCGATCGACTATGCCAACAGGATCTGGCAAGCCGGTGGCGATGCCGAGTTGCACGTATGGTCCGGCGCCTTTCACGCGTGCGACATTTTCGCCCCGCACACCAGCGTGGGCCGGTCCATGATCCGGACCCGCAACACCTGGGTCGAGAAAATCCTTGCGGACTGAGGGCAGGAACGAATATGCAAGAGCTACTCGGACGGATCGCCCGCCTCGATCCCAGCGCCAGTTTGGGTCTGCGTGTCATCGCGTGCTTCGACGAGTTGATCGTCGGCAACGTCAACACCCGTGCCCTGCTCGCAACCGCTGCCGCGCTGGCCGGTTGTACTGCAGGGTTCCGGCAGAGCGTCCCGCCGCGGACTCTACGAGTCACTCCGAAAGGAGAAGCAGTGCAGGGTCAATCGCCGACAGATCCTTCGAATCTGCACGTGGCGTCGGAGGACGGCATCGACGTCTGGCTCGAACGCGACGGTGCTGCTGGGCCGAACGACGCACTCATCCTCGAGCGCTTGGCACTGGCTGTGCGGATCCGGAACGGGCGTGGAGCCCGGGAGATCGACAATCGCCGCCACCTCGGCATACTCACCGGTCGCGAGAGCATTCCCGACGAGCGCTTGACCGCGGCGAGTGCGCTCGGATTGTCGGCAACGGGCCTGTATCGCCTCGTTGTGGCACCGCTGTTCGCGGTGTGGCGCAATCATCCCGCCGGCCCGGAGGACGTGATCGCCACCCCGTTCGGTCCGGTCCACGCCATCGTTGTGCCGGAGCGGTCCCCGCCGTTCGGCGCTTCGCCGTGCGGTATCGGAACAGCCACGCCGCCGGACTCGTTGGATCGGTCGTTCCGGACCGCGATGGTCGCTCTGCGCCTGTGCCGAACCCCGAAGGAACCCCAGGTTGTGGCCGACTCCTACGGGGGTCTGATCGAACTGCTTGCCGACGCCGATGAGCACGCTCCGCACAGCGACGCCGACCGTGTCGAGGCCATCGCACACTACGCCTGGGGGATGGCGACGATCGATGCCGTCGTCGCTGCGCAGTCCGTTCGGGAAGCGGCGCGACTGCTCAACATCCACCACAGCACGCTTCAGAGCAGGATCGATACCATCACTGCGACACTCGGTTTCAACCCGTTCGAGGGATTCGGGCGCAGCCGGCTCGGGGCAGCGTTCCTGCTGCATCGCTTGCGTACGTCGACGGTCCTCGACCTGCCGGCGGCTGCGGCACCCGGCAATGTCGCCGTGCTCGGTCCTGCTCGCCGCGCGACGGTATGAGGCCGTCAACGCTTCATGATGTGGTCTCGGTCATCTCGGTGCCGGTTCGGTGCGTTGGCGTGTCGGTGATCGCCGGAAGCGGCACAGCGTTGTGCGGGTGATGTCCCTGCGACGTCAGCTCCGGGCGGCGGAGCCGTCTTCATCCCAGTCGGGCAGGGCCGGCACTCGGGTGGCGAGGGCGGTATCGGCGAGGATCAGTACGACTGCGATTGCGCGAGCCAGAGGCCGGATTACGAGGCTGGAAATCACCAGAGAACGGTCTTCCTTGGTCGTATGTCGTTCGGTGGAGCCGAGGCGTCCCGTCGGGAGAACGGGTCTGCCGATCGCGATCAGACCTGCCATCTACGTGCCGGAGGTGATCGTCCGGGCGGTTCAGCTCGGACGACAGCAGCGGTAATCGAGTATTCAACTATAATTATGCTACCCGGTTCCGAAAATCAAGTCGATCATGTCACGCGCCGAACGAGCAGCCGGACTCCCGAATCGGTCTCTGTGAGCGGCACTGCCCTCGTTCGTGGGAAAGCGTAAAGAGGATTCCGATAAGGGAGAGCGCTCGGACGGTGGGAGCGATCGGCGTACCGGCTGTCCCGCAAGCAAACACCGACGAACGGCATCGATGGGACATGGCGGGCCCTTCAATCGAACGGATAGGACACAACCCGCCCTACACGGGTCGGCGTGGAAGTTCCCGGATGCCCTGCCCGTTGGAGGGGGCAGGCAGGGCATCCGGGGCGGGGGCGGTTCACCGACCGGGAACCACGGTCCGCCTACAGGGGGTGACGGATCGTGGTGGTGTTGCAAGATCGTCTTTATCGGTCGCATCGCGCGTCGCCTATATTTACGGTACCGAGTACCCAAAATCAAGTCTCGGGTCGAAAAGAGGGGGGAATGCGATGGCTACCGGCAGACGTGGGCGTCCTCGGGTGTCGTCTCGCGCGCAGGTCGAGGTCGCCGCGTTCGAACTGTTCCTCGAACGAGGCTATGCGGAGACGTCGATCATGGATATCGTTGCGGCCGCGGGGATCAGCAAGACCACCTTCTTCCGGTACTTCTCCAGCAAAGCGGCACTCGTGTGGTTTCCTTTCGAGGAAAGTACCCGCGACCTCCAGCGCTCCTTCGGCACGGTTGACGACGAGGTGCCGGTCATGGAGGCGATCCGGGTCGGGGTGATCGATACGGTAGCGGCCCGACTCGACGACGAGGGCGTCTGGACCGCCCAGATTCGGATCCTCGACGCCTCACCGGAATTGCAGGCCGAGGGTGCTCAACGGTGGTTGGTGTGGTCCGAGGTCGTCTCGACGTTCGTTGCGTCCCGTATCGGTATGCGTCCGGCGGCGGTGGTGCCGGCTGCTGTCGGGGGTTCGGTGCAGTCCGTGGTGCTCGCCGTCCTGCGCGAGGGAGTGAGGTCTCCCGCATCCCCCAGTGAGGTGTTGACCACTCTCGATAAGTCGTTGGCTTCGCTGGGGTGCAGCCTGCAGAAGTGGATCGACGAACAACCTTACAAGTAAGGCGCATCGGCCTCCTCTGCAGTGGCGGACCTACGTGCGAGATGTACCCGAGGTCCAGTGACGTGCGCATCATCGATGTACCGGATCGATGCACAGCCGGTGGCGGTGGTGGTCTGCCCCCGGACGGGACCCACCGTTTCCCGACTCGTCGCCGTCCGGAATGCCGGCCGTCGATCGTGAGGCGCCGCATCGTGCCGAACCGCAGGCCAGGCAGGGTTCGTCGCCGCTCGACCCAATGGGAACTGATGAAGTATCTGGCCGGTGATGCGCGTGGCGCCGCTGGGTTCGGTATTCGCGACACTTCGAGGGATCGGAGTGGGTGCGCAGGTGCGAGGCGCACTTGTTCGGGTATCGAACTGCATCGCAGGTCGTGCCGGTGATGCACATCTCAAATATTGCTCGCACACGATTCGTTCGCGCACGACTGAGTCCGGTATGCTCGTCCTGTGACCACAGGTGACCTCGCTTCGATCGGGAACGACGACCTCCTGGCGTTGGACCGGCAGGGCTGCTTCGCGCTTGCCGTTGCCAACCGGGCCGTCCTGGCTGTCTACCGGCCTATCCTCGAGCCTCTAGGCCTCACTCACCCGCAATACCTGGTGATGTTGGCGCTGTGGGAGAAAGCTCCGATGTCGGTCAAGGCGATCGGCGAAGCGCTGGCTCTGGACTCGCCCACGCTCTCGCCTTTGTTGAAGCGCCTCGAAGCCTCACAGCTGATCACTCGTTCGCGCAGTCGTGTAGACGAACGTCAACTGGTCATCGATCTCACTGCCCAAGGTCGAGCCCTGCGGAACGAAGCCCAGAAAGTCCCGGTCGCCGTGGTTGAGAAGCTCGGTGTTTCGCCGGCGGAGCTCCAGGAGCTGCATCGGGCACTGACCCTTCTCAATGATGCTGCAGCACATGCAATAACCAGTTCGGATCGACGTCCGTCCCGAGATCCATCCGAGCCACCGGATACAACGAAGGGAACGCTGTGACGACCCCACTTCGCACACGACCTACCGTAATTCAGCGCCTGGCCTATGTGGTTGGCCGCCCCCTGCCTCCGCAGATGCAGGACTGGGTCCGTAACGACATCCTGGGGCCGGGCGGCGTGCGCCGCTATCTTCTCAGGTGGAATGTACCGGTCATCCCGCTGCTGCTGTTGTTCCTGCTGATCCCGGGACCGGTATGGATTCCCGTCTCCATGATGATGTTGCTGCTCTTGCCCTGGACGTACTTTTCTGTGGCGTTGATGAGCATCTGGCAACGTCATCGACTTCAGCAACACGGTCTCGATCCTGATCTGCTCGGTGCGAAGGCGCAGGCGCGTGCCTCGCGTGAACGCGAGGACTACGAACGTCGGTTCGGTCGCGCAGCCTAGGCAATGTGCGCAACCCTGACGCGGAGTCAGGGTTGCGGACCGGCGCCTATCTCACCCATGTCGGCGGGTTGTCGGGCAGCAGGGCCATCCCCGGTGTAACCGGAGGGTGAGTGCGTACTGCATATGGCGGCGACAGTCGTCGTTCGGAGTAGCGGTGCTGCGCAAGCCGGGGAGAAGAAGATCAACTCGCCGGCGGTGACGACGACGATGTTCAGTCCCCGGTCGCCGCGATCTCCGTCGACCCCCAGGGCTCCGCGGTCTGGTGGGCCTCACGTGTCGAGGAACTGCCGTTTATGATCGACCAGGTCCACGACAACCTCGACGTGCTACGTAATCTCGACAAGTTGCCCGGCATCAAGCACGTCTATGTCGACACCCCGGGCTGGATCGACCTGTCCGGTGCCGACGACGGCACCGATGTCCTCGGCACCGGTAGTTCCGCCGACGCGTTGCGCGCGGTGCTCGAGGTCGCCGATCCGGTCATCGTTCCGATCGAACCCGAGCCGCTGTGTCTCGATCCCACCGCGCGCACGATCAAGCAGGTCATCGAACCGCTCGGCAAGAAATTCATTGTCGTGGTGAACAATTGGGATCCCCGCGACGGCAAGGTCGACCTCGAACAGACCTGCGAGTTCGTCCGCATGATGAGGACACCGTGCTCACTCACCAGTGCATCGGAGCCTTCGCCCGTACCGACCTCGATACCATCCTACGCAGCAAAGGCATCACCACCCTCCTCTTCGCAGGTGTGGCCACAAACGCCTCCGTCGAGGGAACAGCCAGGGTCGCAGGCGATCTCGGATACCGAGTGGTGATCGTCGAGGATGCATGCTCTGCGGCCACTCTCGCAGCGCATCAAGCCAGCATCGACTCCCTCGCGCTACTGGCCGAGATCAGCACCGTCGACGAAGTCCGCGCTGCTTTGGCTACGACGATCAACGGCACCCCGGTTTGACCGCCGACACCAGTTCTCGGGCACAGCGCGTCGATGCCTATCCACCCTCACATTGCTGATCTCAGACCAAAAAACCGTCTACATCAGCAGTTCGTATATGAAGGCCACCATTTGCGACCCCCGCCTCGCCCGGCACATGCCCGAAGGAACTTCGACGGTATGTGCTTGTGCGGTCCCGGTGAGCGCCTCCGTGGGGTGTTCTGTGAGGTATGCACTCGCGCCAAGTAGAGCTGACACCGCGATACCGTCGGGCTGGCAGGTGCGCCGATCACTTTCCGTGCCGCCGGCACATCACCGGAGAGCATCGACGTTCTCCTCGGCCATTGCGCGAAGGTCTTGGCAGCTGCACGGGGTCGAGTCCGACGGCGTGGTGTTCGCCTTTGCCCACGTCGATGCCGCAGAACACGGCGTAGGTGGGGTCCATGAAGCGCGCCTTTCGTTCCGCTCCGGACGGTCACCGATCCGACGTCGATACCCGGCACCCACGTTACGAGGAGACCTGCCCGATGCCCCGGCACAGCAGGCGGCCGTGTCCCTATCAGCGGTCCATCGACGTCACCAGGTTCGGCGACATCCCCCCCCGGATCATTCGAGTGACAGGGGCAAGAAGTCATACGGGACTGTAAGAACAACGGTGTGACTCTGAAAGGAGATGCACCACCATGACCGATGTGATTGATCGTGAGGACGAATCGAACTCGGCACCTGTGGGTGTCAGCGATGCCCGGCTGCAGGAACTGGTGGATCAGGCGCGGGCCGAAGGCCTCCAGCTCACCGGCGAGGGCGGGTTGTTGGCGAAGTTGACCAAGCTGGTGGTGGAGTCCGCCCTCGAGGGCGAGATGGACGACCACCTCGGCTACGGCAAGAATGACCCGGCCGGCAGGGGCAGCGGCAACTCCCGCAACGGCAGACGCGCCAAGACCGTGCTGACCGAGGCCGGCCCGGTCGAGCTCGACGTACCCCGGGACCGGGAGTCCTCGTTCGAGCCGAAGATCGTGGCCAAGCGGCAGCGGCGGCTGACCGGGGGGCAGGACATGGTGATCTCGCTGTCGGCCAAGGGACTGACCACCGGTGAGATCTCTGCGCACCTGGCCGAGGTCTACGGCGCCGAGGTGTCCAAGCAGGCGATCTCGACGATCACCGAACGGGTGATGGACGGCATGGCCGAGTGGCAGAACCGGCCGCTGGACCCGGTGTATCCGGTGCTGTTCATCGACTGCATCCACGTCAAGATCCGCGACGGCAACGTGGCCAACCGGCCGATCTACGTCGTGATGGGGGTGACTGTGGACGGCACCCGCGACATCCTCGGATTATGGGCCGGCGAGCACGGCGACGGGGAGGGGGCGAAGTATTGGCTTCGGGTGTTGTCGGAGCTGAAGAATCGTGGTGTGCAGGATGTGCTGATCGTCGTGTGCGACGGTCTGAAGCATCTGCCCGACTCGATCGGGCAGGTGTGGCCGCAGACCATCGTGCAAACCTGCGTGGTCCACCTCCTCCGCAATACCTACGCCTACGCCTCCCGCAAGGACTGGGCCGAGATCGCCAAGGACCTCAAACCGGTGTACACCGCGCCGTCGGAGCAGGCCGCGCTGGACCGGTTCGCCGAGTTCAGCGGCAAATGGGAGAAACGCTATCCCGCGATCATCCGGCTCTGGACCAACACCTGGGCCGAGTTCGTGCCGTTCCTGCAGTTCGACAACGCCATCAGACAGGTCATCTACACGACCAACGCCATCGAGAGTGTCAACGCCCGAATCCGCAGGGCCGTCAAGGCCCGCGGTCATTTCCCGACCGAGGCCGCGGCCCTGAAATGCGTGTACCTGGCCATCATGAGCCTCGATCCCAAAGGCACCGCCCGCCAACGCTGGTCCAACCGCTGGAAGGCAGCACTGAACGCCTTCGAGATCACCTTCGACGGACGCCTGTCCGCTGGACGAAAGTAGCTACAGTTCAACCAGTTACACCGTTAACTTGACAGACCCCCATCAGTGCCCGGTCGCTGGCTGGGTTCAGAGGAGTTGATGGAAGATGTCGAGGGTGACGTTCCACTCGGCGGTCCCGGGGTTTTTGCGGTCCGGCTGGATAGTGACGAAAGTGCGCGCCAGCGCCACGCTCAAGCCGCCGGCAATCAGCGGTAGCCGCTGCTCGGTCTCCTCGGAGAGGGCTACGTCCAAGGGCGGTCGGGCCGCCAGTTGGTCGAGCAGAGGTTGAAGTTCGATCTCCTCGTCCAGCTTCTCGAATCGGTGGATGCTCTCCTGCAGCCCCTTGGTGATCGGCAGGTCCCACGGTTCGATCACGTCCCGCAGGTTTGCCTTTGCCGAGGCCTTGCCGATGAGGATCACGTCGTAGATCTTGTCGTCGATGAAATCTGTATAGCGTTTGAGATCGTTCCGGTCGACGTGCAGTCCAGCCGCTACCCGGAAGAACCGCTGGAATTTCACGGTGCCCATCACTGGCATGTCGTCAGCTCCTCTCGAAGTATTCATGGATTTGGCGAACCGCCATCGCTCCTTCACCGACAGCGGATGCGCCCCGTTTCACCGAGCCGCTGCGGACGTCGCCCGCCGCGAACAGGCCGGGCCGGCTGGTTTCGAGCGTCCTCGACAACCCGGCGCCGATCCGCCGGTCGCCGTCCCCTCGGGCGCGGACCGCGTCCAGGCCCGTGAGTACGAAGCCGTGGTCGTCGAGTGCGATCGCGTCGGCCAGCCACCCGGTGTGCGGCATCGCCCCGATGAAGACGAACAGGGCGTGCACCCCGATCGTGTCCTGTTCCCCCGTGCGATTGTCCTCGACCACAATCTCTTCGAGGTACTTCTCACCGTGGACCGTACGAACCTCGGTATTCCGGTGCACGGTGACGCGCGGATGGCGCTCGATCTGGTCGACCAGGTATCGGGACATGCTCTTTCCGAGGTCGTCGCCGCGGATGAGCAGGTGAACGTGGGAAACTTGGTCGGCGAGGAAGACGGTGGCCTGTCCGGCGGAGTTTCCGCCGCCGACGATAGCCACCGGGTCGGTGCCGCACATCCGCGCTTCCTGATGGGTTGCGGCGTAGTACACGCTCGTCCCCTCCAGTGCCTCGATTCCCGGAACCGTCAACTTGCGATATCGCGCCCCGGTGGCGAGCACGAGGGCCCGGCCGCGGATCTCGCCGCCGTCCGCCAGTTGGAGCACATGGTTCCCGGCCTCGGACCCCAAACCGGTCACCTCCGCCGACACGAGAAGGCGGGTACCGAACTTCCCGGCCTGAATCACGGCCCGCTCGGCCAATTCGGCACCGGAGATCCCCGCCGGAAAGCCCAGGTAGTTCTCGATCCGGGAGGAGGTACTGGCCTGGCCGCCCGCGGCGATCGACTCCAGTGTCACCGTGTTCAACCCGTCCGAGGAGCCGTACACGGACGCGGCCAGACCGGCCGGTCCCGCACCCACCACGACGAGGTCGCACACGTCCTGGGCCGCGTCCGGGACCGGGACCGGAAGCCCGACGATGCGGGCTAGTTCCGCATTCGTCGGATTGCGCAGCACCTTCTCGCCGTGCCAGATCACGACGGGAGTATCCTCTGGGGCGACACCCAGGCTGCGCAGCAGCTGCTCCGCCCGTTCGTCCCGCTCCAGATCGATCCACCGGTGGGGCAATCGGTTGCGCATCGCGAACTCCCGAAGCCGCAACGTATCCGGGGAATAGCAGGAGCCGATGATCCGGAACCCCGAACCGAGCCCGATCAGCAGGTGCCGGCGCACCAGGTAGGCCCGCAGGATCAGATCGCTGAGCACAAGATCGTGGGCCACCAGCGCGCGCACCCGCTCGGCCGGGACGACGAGCACCTCGCCGTCCTCGATCACCTCGGCGGTGAAGAACGCCACCTGGCCATCCAGCAGTCCGAGCTCGCCCAGAAAGCGGCCCGGGCCGTGCACGCGCAGTATCCGGCGTTCGCCGTCCACGGCGCCCTCGTCGATGACCGCGACCTTGCCGGAGAGGATGACGAAGAAGTCGTTGCTGGGCGCGCCCTCTCGGATCAGCACCTCGCCGGTGTGAACCGATCGACGCGTGCCGCCGACCTCGAGCGTCGCGACCTGGTCGTCCGTCAGCCGTGGGAAAGCACCTTCCTCGTCCGGAGTCTCGTCGTCGACCGGCGGACTGTCGGGGACGGGTGCGGCGTCCTCAGACGAAGTTCTGGTCGACATAACACCACCGCCAATCCTCGCCGGGTTCCATCGACTGGACGATCGGATGGCCGATGCTGTGGGCGTGCGCGCTCGCGTGCTTACCCGGCGAGGAGTCGCAGCAACCGACGTGTCCGCACGTCAGGCACAGCCTCAGATGCACCCACGGGGTTCCGAGGCGAAGACATTCCTCGCAACCCTGCGGAGTCCGGGGCGCCACGGGCCGGATCGCGATCACATGTGGGTCCGCGTGGGCAAAAGTCATGAGTTCGCCTCATTGCCTGCTTTTTCCGAGAGCGCCTGATCGAGCCATGTGCGCAGCTGGGGTACCGGAGCGGCGCCCGCCTGACGAGCGAGGACCTCACCTCGGTCCATCACCAGCAGCGTCGGTACGGCGCGGACGGTGAACCGTTCGGCCGTCTGGGGTGCAGCATCCACGTCGACCTTGACGAGCTTGATCTGACCTGCGCGTTCTGTGGCGAGCTGCTCGAGCGCGGGGCTGACCATGCGGCACGGAGCGCACCACGTCGCCCAGAGGTCAACGAGTACAGGCACCGAGGATTTCTCGGCGACCTCCGCGAAGTCGCCGTCCCCGGCCGAGGCGATCCAGGGCAGCGGCTCGTGGCAATTTCCGCAGCGGGGGCTCCCGTTCCCGGCCGCCGGTACCCTGTTGACCTTGCCGCAGTGTGGGCACTTCACCGTGTCGGATCTCATGACGACACCCCTTCTCAGGCCGCGATGGCGGGTTCCGTATATGCGACGGACAGTTCGCCGTCATCGACCGTGACATCGATGGTGCCGCCCGGTTCGATTTCGCCGCGCAACAGCGCACGACCTATCCTGGTTTCGACCTCATGGGCGATATACCTGCGCAGGGGTCGTGCACCGTAGACCGGGTCGAAACCGTGTTCGGCGATGAGCCGGCGTGCTTCCGGTGTGATATTCAAGTGTATCTGTCTCTCTGACAATCTGTTCCGAAGGTCGGTGAGTTGTAGCTCGACGATATGTTCGATCTGGGGCAGTGTGAGCGGGGTGAACAACACGATGTCGTCGATCCGGTTGAGGAACTCGGGACGGAAGTGCCCGCGCAGTTCCGCCAGCACCCGCGCCCGGGCGTCCGGCTTGATCTCGCCGTCGGCTGTGACTCCGTCGAGGAGATGCTGGGATCCGATGTTGGAGGTCATGATGATCACCGTGTTCCGGAAATCGACCTGCCTGCCTTGGGAATCGGTGATCCGGCCGTCATCGAGCACCTGTAGAAGGGTATTGAAGACGTCGGCGTGGGCCTTCTCGATCTCGTCGAAGAGCACCACGGAGTACGGCTTTCGGCGCACCGCCTCGGTGAGCTGACCCCCCTCGTCATACCCGACGTACCCGGGGGGTGCACCGATGAGTCTGCTCACCGTGTGCCGTTCCTGGTACTCGCTCATGTCCAGGCGCACCATGTTGTCTTCGCTGTCGAAGAGGGCACTGGCCAGTGTCTTTGCGAGTTCGGTCTTCCCCACACCTGTCGGGCCCAGGAAGATGAACGAACCGATCGGCCGGCGCGGATCGCGGATACCCGACCTTGCTCTGATTACCGCGTCTGCGACCAGTTGCACTGCCTCGTCCTGACCGATGACTCTCTCGTGCAGGATCTCGTCGAGCTTCAACAGTTTCTCCCGCTCGCCTTCCTGCAGTCGAGCGACCGGGATACCCGTCCATGCGGCCACGATCTCGGCGATCTCGTCTTCGGTGACCACCTCGCGCAGCAACGGATTGCGGCCTTGCCTGGTGGCCAATTGCTCCTCCGCCGCCTTGAGTTTGCGTTCGAGCTCGGTGATCTCGCCGTATCGCAGCTCGGCGGCCCGATTGAGGTCGTAATTGCGTTCGGCCTCCTCGGCTTCGTGGCGCAACCGTTCCAGCTCTCCCCGTAGCTCCTGCACCCGACGGATCGCTTGGCGCTCTGCCTCCCACTGCGCGTGCCGGGCGTCGGCCTCGGCCCGCAGATCGGCCAGCTCCTTGCGCAGCTCGTCGAGACGCGCCTTGCTGGCCGCGTCCGTTTCCTTGGACAGCGCGGCCTCTTCGATCTCCAGCCGGGTCACCTTCCGGGTGAGCTCGTCGAGTTCGGCGGGCATCGAATCGATTTCGGTGCGTAGCCGGGCGCACGCCTCGTCCACCAGATCGATCGCCTTGTCCGGAAGGAAGCGGTCGGTGATGTACCGGTGCGAGAGGGTCACAGCGGCCACCAGTGCGCCGTCCTGGATCTTCACGCCGTGAAACACCTCGAGTCGTTCTCGAAGTCCGCGCAGAATCGAGATCGCATCCTCGGCGCTGGGCTCGTCGACGAGAACCGTCTGGAAGCGACGCTCCAGTGCCGCATCGGATTCGATGTGCTTGCGATACTCGTCGAGAGTGGTGGCACCGATCATGTGCAGTTCGCCGCGGGCGAGCATCGGCTTGAGCATGTTGCCGGCGTCGAGAGACCCTTCGCCGCCGACCGATCCTGCGCCGACGACGGTGTGTAACTCGTCGACGAACAACAGGATGCGCCCCTCGGCCGCTTTCACCTCGGACAGCACCGCCTGCAGTCGCTCCTCGAACTCGCCGCGGTATTTCGCACCGGCCACCAGGGAACCCATGTCGAGCGAGAAGATCGTCTTGTCGCGTAGGCCCTCGGGCACGTCGCCGCGGACGATCCGCTGGGCGAGGCCCTCGACGATCGCGGTCTTGCCGACGCCGGGGTCGCCGATCAGCACCGGATTGTTCTTCGTCTTCCGGCTCAGGATCTGCGTTACCCTGCGGATCTCGGCGTCTCGCCCGATGACCGGATCGAGTTTGCCTGCCCGCCCCTCGGAGACGAGGTCGCGTCCGTACTTCTCCAGCGCCTCGTACGCCCCCTCCGGGGTGGCCGAGGTGACGCGCTGGTTGCCGCGCACTGTGGTCAAGGCGGCGAGGAAGGTCTCTCGTGTGACCCCATGGCTGGTGAGAACCCGTCCGGCCGCACTGGTCGACCCCTCCTCGGAGAGGGCCATCACGAGATGCTCCACCGACACGTAAGAATCCTTGAGTCGCTTCGCCTCCCGTTCCGCGGCGTCGAGCAGCTTGGCCAGGCGCTGGGTGATCATCACCTGACCGGGCGTCGCACCGGGGCCGCTGACCTTCGGCCTACGCGACAGTTCACGTTCCAGATCGGATCGCAGGGCATCGACGTTCGCACCGGCCTGCTCGAGCAGTCGCGGTACCAACCCTTCCTGCTGATCGACCAACGCGAGCAGCAGGTGCTCTCCGTCGACCTCGGTGTGACCCATTCTGGTCGCGACGTTCTGGGCTTCCTGCAGGGCTTCTCGTGACTTTTCAGTCAGGCTGCCGGTGTCCATGGGGGTGTCCTCCTTCTGCGGGAAGCTGCTTCGAGTTTCTCGATTCGATCCAGCAGATCGAGCACGAGCCCGATTGCCGAGTAGTTCAGGCCCAGGCCGGTCCGCAGCCGTTGGATGCGGGCGGCGTGGACCACTTCGGATGGTTCGAACAATATTTCGCCGCCGGCGTCGCGGTGGGCGTCGAGCAGGCCGAGAGCCACAAGCTTTCGTGCCAGGTCGGGGTGCAGCCCGGTACGTTCGGCGAAGGCATCTGGCGACATTCCGGTACGGCGAACCAATATGTACTGGGTGCCCGGGGTCGGGGTGCTCATGGCTGTTTCCTCGGGTCGAAGTTCGATTCGGCGGCCAACTGTTCGAACAGCTCGCGTTCACGTGCTGTCGGTTTCGATGGCACCATCACCTTGATTTCGGCGTAGAGGTTGCCGTTGGCGCCCCGCGGATTGGGCATTCCTTCTCCGCGCAGGCGAAGCTTCCGTCCCGTCGACGAGCCCGGCACGACTTTGACTTTCGCCTCGCCACCCGGGGTGGGAACGACGACGGTCGACCCGAGGACCGCCTCCCATGGCGATACGGGCAGGTCGACGTAGATGTCCCGGCCCTGTACGCGGAACCGGGAATGCGGTTTGATCCGGACCACGAGGTACAGATCCCCGGGCGGTGCGCCGCCATTGCCTCGGCCCCCCTGCCCGGCCAGCCGGATTCTTTGGCCGTCGAGGACACCGACCGGAATGTCGACGTCGTATCGCCGTCCGTCCAGACGGAGAGTGCGTTTGCCGCCCCGGTACGCCTCTTCCAGGGTCAGTTCCAGTTCCGCTTCCTGATCGGCGCCGGGAATCGGGCCGTACGCGCCACCGCCGCCGAACATCTGTCCGAAGAGGTCCTCGAAGTCGACGCCCCCCTCGCCGTCTGTGCCGTGTCCGAAGTGCACCCTCCGGCCCCCCCCGCTGTACCTTCCGCCGCCGTACCCGCCGGCGCTTGCCCGGACCCGTTCGTCGTAGTCCTCGGGTACCCGACGGAAGTCGTCCCCGAATCGGTCGTAGCGTTTCCGGGTGTCTGGGTCGGATAACACTTGGTAGGCCTCATTGATCTCTTTGAACTTGTCTTCCGCAGTGGGGTCTTTGTTGATGTCGGGGTGATATTTGCGGGCAAGTCGGCGGTAGGCCTGCTGGATTTCGTCGGTGTCGGCGCTGCGCGGGACCCCGAGCGCTTCGTAGTAGTCACGCGCCATGGCGCTCACTCCTCAGGTCGGCTGACGACCACGGTGGCGGGACGCAACTGCTGTCCGTTTTCTCCGTAACCTGGCCGCAAGACCTCGATCACGGTTCCGGAGGGAAGGTCGGGTTGGGTCACCACACTGACTACTTCGTGGAGTTCCGGGGTGAACGGCACACCGACCTCGTCGTGGCGCTCGAAGCCGAACCGTGAGAGCACCTGCACCGCTTGGTCCCGGATCGCCTTCACACCCTCGACGACGGCCTGAGGATCGCTATCCGCATGGGCCAGCGCAAGCTCCAAATTGTCCAGGACCGGCAGCCACGCCGCGGAAACCTTCGCCACCTCCGCGGCGCGTTCACGATCCAGATCCTTGGCATACCGCTTGCGCAGGTTGTCCAGATCTGCGAGGGCCCTGCGCCAGCGGTCCTCGAGTTGAGCCAACTCGGCCCCCGTGTCGGTGCGATCAGGCGCCGTCTCGGTCTGATCCCCGTCGGTACCGTCGGTAGCCGGCTCGGTCGTCGAATGATCTGCAGACCTTTCCATCGTGTGCCTCAGCTTCGATCGAATTCTGCGTCGATCACGTCGTCGTCATCCGACGACGCAGCCTCTGCGCCGCCGGCCTGGTGTCCGTCGCCGCCGTCCTGGACCGGCGCGAGCCCGTAGAGCAGCTGCTGGAGCTCCGAGGTCAGTGGCTCTACCTCCGAGGGTGGAGCACCGTCTTTGACCGCCTTCCTGGCGTCGGCGATCAGCATCTCGGCACGCGCCTTGTCGTGCGGTGGCGCACTGTCACCGAGTTCGGCGAGTCGCCGTTCCACTTGATAGGCAACCGAATCGAGGGCGTTGCGTGCGTCGACCGCCTTGCGCAGCTCCTCGTCCTCACGCCGGTTCCGTTCGGCCTCGGCGAGCATGCGCTCGACCTCACTCTGGTCGAGGTTGCCCTGCTCACTGATCGTGATGCTCTGCTCCTTGCCGGTGTCCTTGTCGCGGGCGGTGACGTTGAGGATGCCGTTGGCGTCGATATCGAATGTGACTTCGACTTGGGCCTCGCCACGTGGCGCGGGGCGGATGTCTTCCAGCCGGAACCGGCCGAGCACCCGGTTGTCGGCGGCCCGTTCGCGTTCGCCCTGCAGCACCACGACGTCCACGGCGGACTGATTGTCTTCCGCCGTGGAGAACACTTCGCTGCGCCGGGCCGGGATCGTCGTGTTGCGCTCGATGATCTTGGTCATCACCCCGCCCTGCGTCTCGACGCCGAGGGACAGCGGGGTGACATCGAGCAACAGCACATCGGAGACCTCGCCCTTGAGCACGCCCGCCTGGACTGCGGCACCGAGCGCCACGACCTCGTCCGGGTTGACGCCCATGTGGGGGTCCTTACCGCCGGTGAGCCGGCGAACCAGTGCCTGCACCGCCGGAATGCGTGTCGAACCACCGACCAGGATCACCTCGTCGATGTCGTTGGCGGTGACCTTGGCGTCACTCATCGCCTGCTTCACGGGGTCGAGGCAGCGTTCCACCAGATCCGCCGTCAAATCCTCGAACTTCGATCGCATGATCGTGGTGGTGAGGTGCTTGGGACCGTTCGCGTCAGCGGTGACGAAGGGCAAGTTGACCTGGGCCTGTGTCACCGAGGACAACTCGACCTTGGCTTTCTCCGCGGCCTCGAAGAGGCGCTGCAATGCCTGCGCATCCTTGCGCAGATCGATATTCTCCGCACGCTGGAATTCGTCGGCGAGGTAGTCCACCAGGCGCCGGTCGAAATCGTCTCCGCCGAGGTGGGAGTCGCCGGCCGTGGAACGAACCTCGACCACTCCCTCGCCGACATCGAGCAGACTCACATCGAACGTGCCGCCGCCGAGGTCGAAGACCAGTACGGTCTCGTGGGTCTGCTTGTCCATGCCGTACGCCAGTGCCGCAGCGGTCGGCTCGTTGATGATCCGCAAGACCTCGAGGCCCGCGATCCGGCCGGCGTCTTTGGTGGCGTTGCGCTGCGCGTCGTTGAAGTAGGCCGGAACGGTGATGACCGCTTCCTTGACCTTCTCACCGAGGAACTTGCTCGCGTCGTCGACGAGCTTGCGCAGCACGAGGGCACTGATCTCCTCCGGCGCGTACTTCTTTCCCCGCACGTCGAATCGGGCCTCACCATTGTCACCCGGCACGACGTCGAAGCTGACCGCTTTGGCCTCCTCGGAGATCTCGTCGTAATGACGTCCGATGAAGCGTTTCGCCGAGTAGATCGTGCCCTTCGGGTTCAGGATCGCCTGCCGTCGGGCAAGCTGACCCACCAGGCGCTCGCCGCTCTCGGTGAACGCCACCACCGACGGCGTCGTCCGCGCTCCCTCGACATTGGAGATCACCACCGGCTCGCCGCCTTGCCAGCTTGCGATGACCGAGTTGGTGGTGCCCAGGTCTATACCCACAGCAGTCGCCATGACTCATTCCTTTCGATCGGTCCGGCCGGTGAGTCGGCGGACGGCTTCGTCCGCGACCTCGACATCGGCGAGGACTTCGTAGTGACGTGGTTGTAATGACTGGATTGAGGTGAAGTCGCGCCGGCCGCCCTGCAGCGCATACATGAGCAGGCCGAGCAGAGCGCCCACAACGGCACCGAATACCAACCCGTAGAAGGCGAGCGCGAGGCCCGTGAGCAGCGGCTGGACCCAATCGAGTAACCCGAAGATCCAGCCGAACAGCGCACCCGTCAGCGCGCCCGCGGCGGCGCCGCGCAGAGCGGCCCAGCCGTAGTTCAATCGGCCGACGATCTGCTCGACCAGCTCGATGTCGCGACCGACGATGGCCAGTTTGTCTACCGTGAAATGCTGGTCGGAGAGGTAGTCGACGGCGCTCTCGGCGTCGGCATAGGTGTCGAATGTCGCAATCACCTGGCGAGCAGGTGGGTGTGGACTTACGGCGGAGGTTCCGCCACTGGACTCTGACATCACCTCGCTGCCTGATGGGTTGGCCGGCCAGAATATCTCCGTGTGGTGCCGCTGCCGCGGATGCCTGGGGTTTTGCGTAGGGGCAGTCCCAGTGTCATCCGATGCGGTTCGGCCGCAGTGAGAATTGTCGCGTCAAGATCGCGTGAGTCCTGCATGTACCTCGCCTCTGCCTCGGTCCGGGGCACTTCTCAGTATCGCCCAGAACGGTGCCTACCGTCATGGAATGGGGGAATCGACGCGGCGGGTTCAAGTATTGGTCGTAACCCTGCTGATTGGAGAGAAGTGTGCGGATGGGACGAAGAGAGCAAAACGGGAGTCGAGTGTCGGCAACGCTCGAATTCGAGGCCGATGCGACGGTGGAGAACGAGAGCACCGTGTCGGTGTGTGGCTAGTCTGCCTAATTCTCCATTCTGATCCTGGGAAGACTGTCGATTCCGCGTCCTCAAACGCGGTAGCTGGCACCTTCGAGCGTCAACACGTCGGCGTGATGGACGATCCGGTCGATCATCGCGGCGGCGACGGCCTGATCACCGAAGACTCGACCTGACCTTCGTCGCCCGGCGGGACCGCTCCGCGGGGCATCGTGGCTTTCGACGCCGCGACCCGTTCGGCGAATCGCGCCGAAATATAGCGACGCACAGTTGATTCCGATACCGGGACACCGTGGTCGTCGCGCAGTCGTTGGGCAATCGTTGCTACGGTCACCGACTCGTCGAGCTGGCCTTCGATCCAGGTGTGGTGGGGGGCGATCGCCGGCGAGGTCACCGCCCGCGCCGCCGGGTCCACCACTTCGGGGAACCAGACCGCGATCAACTCGCGCCACAGGTTCTCGTCGAATCTGTAGCCGTCGCCGGGGGCAGCCCCGCCTCCAGCGCAGGGGCCAGGTACTTGCGGATGGGGAATTTCATGACCGCTGACAACCGCAGGAACCGCATGGTTCGATCCGGTCAGCGGAGACGAGGGAAGCGACACGCGGGCCGAGATATCTGTGCGCCTCGGGGGATCGAAGGTCGCGGTTGGTGGGCTGTCGGTCGTGAACTCGTGCGCTCGAGGTCATTCATTCGTGCGCTTCAGGACATGTTCGTTCTCTGCTCGGCCACCTAGTGTTCCACCTCACAGCGATGCGACGGGGTTGCTCAACCGTCATCCAGATGAACTTTGAAAGGTGGCTGTCGGCGTGGCTGGTCTGCAAACAGTGCAAAAGATTGGTCCGGTGCTCGATCTGTTCACAGTTCAGCGTCCGGAATGGGGTGTTTCCGAAGTTGCAGCGGCCATCGACGTGCCTCGGTCGAGTGCTCATGCATTGCTGGCCAGTCTCGTCGACACCGGGTTGTTGCAGTGCCGGAATCGCGGCCGATACCGGCTCCGCTGGCGCATCGTCGAATTGGGGGAAACACTCCGCAGCACTGTGGACGTACGTTCCTGTTCCGCTCCTGTGTTGGAAGAGCTGGTCGAAAACTATGGAGAAACGACACACCTGGCCATCATGGAACGCTGGAGTGTCCTCTACGTCGACAAGGTGATCGGTACGCACAACATCACCGTGCAGGGGGCTCGAGTGGGCACCCGGCTCGATGCCCACTCCACAGCTGTGGGCAAGGTCCTGCTCGCGCAACTCGACAAGACTGAATTGCAGCGGTACTTGACAGCGCGTCCGTTACGTCGATTGACACCGTCGACGACTACGAGTCCGCATGCGCTCGCCGATGCTCTCGAAATGACTCGCATGGCTGGTGTCGCGGTGGACATGGGCGAGACGGTGTCGGAGGTGCACTGTGTCGCCGCACCGGTACGAGACGACATGGGTTCGGTGGTTGCTGCAGTGAGCATAAGTGTTCCGGCCACCCGATTCGCTTCGCGGCGAGCTCAACTCGAGCGTGCTGTGATCGCTGCCGCCAACAAGATCACTCGCTCTATTGCCGAGGCGGCGGACATCGTTCCACTCGAATCCCGGAACCACCCATCGCTGGAGCCGGTCGGTAGCTGTCCCCGAGCGTCCTGACATCTGTATCAACCGCACGACACAACCGAGGAACTATGGATATTGCTGTTCAGAAGGCAGCGGATCGTCTGCTCGACGCGTATCGCCCCGCCGAGCCGATCGCCCCGCTGACGCCCGAGTATCCCGACGCGTCCCTAGAAGTGGCATACCGCATCCAGCAGGCGCAAGTAGAGCAGTGGACATCGGCCGGCGATGTCGTCAAGGGACACAAGGTAGGCCTCGCGTCGCGAGCAATTCAGCGACAGATGGGGGTCGACCAGCCCGACTTCGGGCATCTCACCCAGAGCATGTTTCATCTGGAGCACCATCCCATCGCCAGCGGCACATTTCTGCAACCGCGTATCGAACCGGAGATTGCATTCGTCCTTGGTCGTCCACTGGTCGGCCCAGGCGTGACTGCCGCAGAGGCAGCGCGGGCAGTGGATTTCGTCCTGCCTGCGCTGGAGATTGTGGATTCGCGGATCAAGGATTGGAAGATCGGAATTTTCGACACCATCGCCGACAACGCTTCATCCGGCGGGGTCATACTCGGCAGTTGCCCGGTCTCGTTGGACCAGCTGGATCTGCGTCTGGCTGGCTGTAACCTGCACATCAACGGCGAGCTCGTCGCAACCGGTGCCGGTGGCGCAGTTCTCGGGTCACCGCTCAGTGCGCTGGTGTGGCTGGCCAACACGGTGGGGCCGCTCGGCGTGACTCTCGAGCCGGGGCACGTGGTGCTGCCCGGCTCGATGACCGGTGCGTATCCTGTCGCACCCGGCGATTCCATCGTTGCGACTATCAGTGGGCTCGGCACCGTCACCGCCGTGCTCGGCGGAAAGGACGAACAGTGACCGAGCAACTATGGAGCCCGGCCAAAGTGGCCGATGTTCTTATACGAGCGGAGGATAGCGGCGTCGCGCAGACGTCGATTCTCGCAGAATGGGACGGTCTCGATCTGGCCGCGGCATATGAGGCTCAAGATATTGCGCTGCAAATGCGGATCTCGCGGGGGGAGAGGGTCACCGGTGTCAAACTGGGTGTGACCTCCAAGGCGAAGCAGCGTCAGGTGGGAGTCGACTCGCCGCCGACGGCGTGGTTGACGGACGCGATGATCCTTCCGATCGGTGAGCCGGTGCCCCGGGAGAAGATGATCCACGCGCGTGCCGAACCGGAGATTGCGTTCGTCATGGGACGTCGACTCGAAGGGCCCGGGGTCTCGGCGGCGACTGCGCTCGCGGCGGTCGACCATGTGGTCGGTGCGATCGAAATCATCGACAGCCGGTTCTCGGGTTACAAGTTCTCCATGATGGATGCTGTCGCGGACAACAATTCGTCCGGCCGGTACGTCACCGGTCCCATCAGTGTGCGGCCGGACTCGCTGGACCTCGGTCTCGAAGCCTGCTTGCTCGAAGTGGACGGTGAGATCGTCGATTCGGCGACAGGAGCTGCTGTGCACGGCCATCCGGCGGAGGCGCTGGCTTTCGCGGCGAACACCCTCGCCGAGCGTGGCCTGGCAATCGAGCCGGGCTGGGTGATCCTCACCGGGGGGATGACGGATGCGGTTCCGGTCCGACCGGGGGCGCGGATCGCTGCTCACTTCACTCATCTCGGTACCGTAAATGTGTCAGGAGGCTGATGATGCCGTTCATCGAGGTGACTATTTCCGCAGGGCGTTCGCCCGAACAGCTCCGCGCACTTATACATGAACTCACCTTTGCCGCCCAGCGGGCCGTGGACGCGCCGTTGAGCAACATTCGGGTGGTGCTGCGTGAAGTTCCGGCTACTCACTTTGCCGCCGGTGATGTGACGATTGCAGAACGATCTCCTGCTCAATGACTTTCGTTTGATTCTCCCGAACGATTCTCGTGTCAATGCAAGCGAGTCGGGACAAGACGATGAGTGCAAGGGACACGTAGACCGGAGTTGGGGCGGACTGCCCTGTTCCTTTTCTCGTTCGGGGAGTCGCTACGACGACGGCACGTCGTCGCCGGCAATGCCTTGACCGGGGACAGACGAGCAACGTCGCAGATGGCTGCGGTTGGACGTCGCAGGCGAGACCGTCGGAAATCTACGAGGGAGTCGGTGAGATTCAACGCTGGTGCTGGCGCGTCCGATTTGCGGACGCGCCAGCACGCCGGGTAGACGAGATTGCTCAACAGCTTACCGGCGGTTGCTGAACACCGTTGCGGGAGTTCGAAAACCGCTATTGGATACACGATGACGGCTACAGGTCAGAACGTGGCGGTCTGGTCACCCGTTGTCGCTGCTGGTGCTGGTGCCGAGTTGCTGCATGCGGAAATGCAGTGGGCTGGTCCCGAAGCGACGTCGGAACGCTCGACTGAAATGCGAGACATCGCGGAAACCTACGCGGACGCTGATGGTAGAGATCGTGGCGTCGGTGCTCAGCAAGAGTTTGCGAGCTCGCTCGAGCCGCTGTTGATTCAGCCATGTGCGTGGTGTCGTGCCTGCTGCGCTGAATAGTTTGTGGATGTACCGCACGGACATTCCAAGTTCGGCTGCAAGGTCGCTGATCGAGTAATCGGGGTCTGTCATGTGTCGTTGCATTGCCTGCTGTATGACTCGAAAGTCCTTGTTGTGAACTCGTTTGGTGGTGTTGAACGGAGTTGTGCGTTCACTGATGGCGGATACGAGTAGGTCCATCGCGCACGCGGCAACGGAGGCTGAGGAGTTGGGCGAAAGAAGGGAGTCGTCAGTTGCCATGTCGACGAATAGGCGAGAGACGTATCGGCTGATGCCGCTGCGGCCGGAAAAACCTTCACCGGTAATCTCCGCTACGGCTTCCAGGGGAAGATGTGGCGCAAACACCGCGCGCGGCGCGCGGACGACAATCTGCTCGAACTCGGTCTGGGCGTCGACGATGAACGGCGCCGATGAGTCGAGGATTCCGAACGCCCCGCTTTCGAGCTTGGGACTGCTGCACGATCCGGTGACAGATTCGGTCACGCAGCCTGTGTGGCTGGTGTGGTCATGATGGTCTCGAACTCGACAGGCGTCAATCTGCCGAGCCGGAGCTGACGTCGCCGGCGGTGATAGGTCCGCTCGATCCAAGTCACGATCGCGATGCGCAACTGCTCGCGTGTGGCCCATCTCTGCCGGTCGAGGACGTTCTTCTGGAGCAGCGCAAAGAACGATTCCATCGCGGCATTGTCGCCGGCCGCACCCACCCGACCCATCGATCCGACCAGGTCGTGGCGGGCGAGGGCGCGGACAAATTTCCGGCTGCGAAATTGCGATCCACGGTCGGAATGAACCACACATCCGGCAACCGAGTCCCGCCGTGCCACTGCCGATTCGAGGGCCGTGACAGCCAGACGGGATTTCATCCGATCGCTGATCGAGTAGCCGACGATCCGGTTCGAGTACACGTCCTTGACCGCACACAGGTAGAGCTTGCCTTCCTCGGTTCTGTGTTCGGTGATATCGGTGAGCCACAAAGTGTTTGGAGCATCCGCGGTGAAGACGCGGCCGACGAGATCATCGTGCACCGGCGGCCCGGAGCGGCCCTTCTTCGAGCCACGTTTCTTGCCGAACACACTCCACCACCTGTTGGTCGAACAGATCCGCCACGCCGTGCGGTCCGACATCGACTCGCCCGCATCGCGGGCTTCGTCGGCGAGGAACCGGTAGCCGAACTCCGGGTCCTCGCGGTGGGCGTCGAACAGGGCGTTCGCCCGGTACGCCTCCTCGAGTTCGGCGTCGGTGACCGGGTCGGCGAGCCACCGGTAGTACGGCTGGCGCGCGATCCCCAGAACCCGGCACGTCACCGCGACGGGAATCCCGCCGGCGGCCAGCTCGCGGACGAGCGGGTACATCATTTTCCCGGAAGATTCGCCTGTGATAGATACGCCGCGGCCCGCCGCAGCACTTCGTTCTCCTGCTCAAGCAACCGGATCCGCTTTCTCAGCTCGCGGTTCTCTCTGGACTCCTCGTTCGTCGTCCCTGGCTTGGTGCCGTCCTCGACGTCGGCATTCCTGAGCCAGTTGGTCAGGCAGGATTCGCTGATGCCGAAGTCGGCGGCGATCTGCCGCAGGTGCTGACCTGGTTCGCGGTTGCGGGCCACGCGGACGACGTCGTCGCGGAACTCTTTCGGATAGGGCTTGGGCACGGGGTCCATCCTTCCAGCAGTGCCTCACGGCACCACAGTTCAGATGTCACCTATCCGTGCAGCAGTCCCCTTTGCGGACCGAGAGTGTTGACCGATGACCGCTGTACCGCTCGTGATCAAGCACAGTAGGTAGTCGTCGTTGGGATCGGACGAGATCATGTTCGGGGTGCGGATTACTGTGTGTGGGTCTGCGCGTACGACACTGACTGTGACGTCGACGAAGGGACGCACCGATAGTTCCGCCCCGAACGAGTCCGATATGTCAGGCCAGTCGACGTCGAGTTCGCAGTATGTCGAGTCGAGTGTGTCTATCCACCGCGAACGTACCTCGCTCGATTCGAGCTCGCGTGTGCTGATTACGACCTTGGCGCTGGCCTTGTCGGTGCAATCGGAGTCATTGTTCTGTGCACTGTCGGTCATGTCGCTGCTCACCTCCATATTCTAGTGTTGCAGATCACACCGGCTTCGAATATGGGAGGTATTCGCTCCCCGGAGTCACGCCCACAGATTCCGCGTCCGCACTCGTCCCCCGAACGGAGTAGATCGTGACCCGCGCTGCTCCGCCTGGGGCGATTGGATCACCTGAAGGAGTGACACCGACCGGAACCCCATGACGCTCGACTTCGCCGCGAAGCACCCGTGTCCTACGTCCGCGTAGTCGGCATGCATCTGGTGTCGATCTCGCGAACTGTCTCGACGGAAGAGTTCGCGGTAGAGGGCGCAGGACCGGCTCGACTGTCGGCATGAGCCGCGGAGGTGACCCGGAGCGAATCGGGCCACCTGTGTAGGTCAGCGGTGTTCGGTTCGATAACGGCCAGGGCTGGAACCGTATGCGGCGCGGAATGTGCGGCTGAAATGGGACACATCGCGAAAGCCTGATTGGTCACTCACTTCGGCGACTGTCAGATCGGTGCTCAGGAGGTACTTACGTGCTCGCTCCACCCGTGTGCGGTACAGCCAGGCGCGAGGGGCCGTGCCTTGCTCACGGAAGAGGTTCTGAATGTGTCGCACAGACATCCCCGCTTCTGCAGCGACCCTGGATAGTGATAAAGCGGGATCGTGTAGCTGTCGCTCGACGATCCGCTGCACTTCGGCCAGATCACGCGCGTGACTGATCTTCGTCGGGTCGGTCTCGGTGGCGCTGTCGGTGAGGGCGGTGACCAGCAGGTCGAGAGCGACGGATGATATCGAGACCGCTGACCTCGTCGGCAGTGTCCGGTCCTGTTCGGCGACGTCGAGGAGGAACCTGCTCACGAGTCGGCCCGTTCCCGAGATCCCACTGATGGGCAGCCCGGTTCCCTGCTCGAGTACTCGCTGGGGTAACCGCGCTTCGAGCAGGGGTCTGGGAGTGTCGATGACGACCTGACGAAAATTCGACTCGGCTTCGAACTCGAACGGGGCGGCGCAGTCCAGTAACGCGAACGATCCCTGCTCGAGAACTCCGCTGCGTCCGTTTTGGGTGACGCGGACGTTACCGTCGGTCACCACCAACACGAGGAAGTCTCCCGCGTCGTCCGAACGCACCATCGCCGGCGAACGGATGACCGAGTGGACGTCCGCGCGCATCGTGCTGACATGCAGTTCTCCGATGGGATGACCGCCCCATTCTGCGATGAACGGTTGGCGTGGATTGGGCCATGCCACGTCCGACTCGCAATAGAGGGTGCCGACTGTGTTCGCCCACAGATTACGGCCTTCCGTGGAGTCGAGTCCTCGCGTATCGAGAGATACCACAGTGGGTTTGGTGGATTTACGCGTGGAGTCACTCCATCGTTCGCGCTCAGTCATGTTTATCGGTACCTCCGGAATCTAGTGTTCCGTGTCACAGGGAGCTGGCTCTGTACGGACCGTCGAGTGCGGAATTGCCTCGGAGCGGCGCCTGGATTCGCATCGGCCGAGAACACCGTCTCGGTCTGAGCTCGACAACAGGAGTGAGCACGTGACGACGCCAACTATTCTCGAGACCTCCACCGGAACCCCCAACGATGTCCGGCCGATGACCGGCGCGGAGTACATCGAGTCCTTGAAGGATGGACGCGAAGTGTATTTCCGCGGAGAACGTGTCCCGGATGTCACGACTCATCCGGCTTTCCGGAATTCGGTTCGCTCGATCGCTCGGATGTACGACGCGCTTCATACCCCCGAAGCCCAGGGGGTGCTGGCGGTGCCGACCGATACGGGTAACGGTGGATTCACGCACCCGTTCTTCAAGACCGCCCACAGTTCCGACGATCTTCTTCTGTCCCGCGACGCGATCGTCGCGTGGCAACGTGAGGTGTACGGGTGGATGGGCCGGTCGCCCGACTACAAGGCATCTTTCCTCGGGACCCTCGGTGCCAACGCGGACTTCTACGGTGAGTACAGGCAGAACGCACTCGACTGGTACAAGAAGGCGCAGGAGCGGGTGCTCTATCTCAATCACGCGATCGTCAATCCGCCCATCGACCGTGATAAGCCTGCCGACGAGACCGCGGACATCTGCGTACATGTGGTGGAGGAAACCGACGCCGGCGTGATCGTTTCCGGCGCCAAAGTGGTGGCGACCGGGTCTGCGATCACCAATGCCAATTTCATCGCCCATTATGGACTTCCGCTGCGCAACAAGAAGTTCGGGTTGATCTTCACTGTTCCGATGGACTCGCCGGGCTTGAAGCTGTTCTGTCGGACGTCCTACGAGATGAACGCTGCAGTGATGGGCAGCCCGTTCGATAATCCCTTGTCGAGCCGCTTCGACGAGAACGACGCGATCATGGTGTTCGATCGTGTGCTGGTTCCGTGGGAGAACGTGTTTGCCTATGACGCGGACACCACGAACGGATTTGTGACGAAGTCCGGGTTCATGGCTCGGGGCTTGACCCCTGATCTTGGACACGCAGAATCCAGCAGTGGCTGGAGGAAGCGAGATGATCCAGTTCATGGCCAGGAAGAACTACTCCGAGGAGTTCCGTCGTCAGGCCGTCGATCTCTTCGAGACCACCCCGGGGGCCACGCTGGCCGGCATCGCTGACGACCTGGGGATCGCCCGGGGCACGTTGGCGGCGTGGGTGAAGACCTACGGCACGGGGTCGAGGACTGCAGCGATCGGAGCGGCCCCGCCATCGGGTGGCCGACCGGAGTCGCCGGCAGCGAAGATCGCCCGACTTGAGGCCGAGCTCGCGGCGGTGAAGGCGGAAAAGACCAAGATCGAGACCGAGAAGCGGATCCTTCGCCAGGCGGCCAAGTATTTCGCTGGGGAGACGAACTGGTGAGCCGCTTCCAGTTCGTCGCCGACCACCAAGACGCCTTCGAGGTGAAGCGGTTGTGCGAGGTCATCGAGATCGCGCGTTCGTCCTACTACGCCTGGGTTGCCGCAGCCCCTGCCCGCGAGGAGCGTGCCCGTGCTGATGCGGTGCTCGCGGAGAAGATTCGGGTCGTCCAGGACCCCAAACAGGGCGGCGACCGGGCCTACGGCGCGCCACGGGTGACCGCCGAACTCAACGACGACAAGCCCGAGGGAGAACGCGTGAACCACAAGCGGGTCGCCCGGGTGATGAAGGCGCACGGGCTCGCCGGGATCCGGCTCCGCCGACGCGTGCGGACCACCGTGCCGGACCAGACCGAGGAGAAGTTCCCCGACCAGCTCAACCGGGACTTCACCGCCACCGAGCCGAACCAGAAGTACGTCGGCGACATCACCTACCTGCCGCTCGCGGACGGGTCGAACCTCTACCTGGCCACCGTGATCGACTGCTGCTCACGCAAGCTCGCCGGCTGGGCGGTCGCCGACCACATGCGCACCAGCCTGGTTGAGGACGCGCTCAAGGCCGCCCGTGCCGACCGCGAATCGCTGAAGGGCGCGCTCTTTCACAGCGACCACGGGTCGGTCTACACCTCGAAGGACTACGCCAAGCTGTGCCGCGTCTTCGGCGTCACCCAGTCCATGGGCGCTGTTGGCTCCTCGGCCGACAACGCGCTCGCGGAGTCCTTCAACGCCACCCTCAAGCGCGAGGTCCTCGCCGGTGCGGCGACCTTCGGCGACGAGGCCGACGCCCGCCGACGAGTGTTCCGGTGGGCCACCCGCTACAACACCCGACGCCGTCACTCCTGGTGCGGCTATCTCTCCCCATCCACCTACGAGGCCCGCCGGGCCACTACGCTGCAAGCCGCGGCGTAATCAACCACCCACCGTGTCCAAGATCCGGGGTGAAGGCCCCTCGGTTCATGTTCCATGGTTGTGCACGCTTGGCGGTCAAGCTCGACTTCATCGCCGGCTGTGTTCTGAAGGCGGTGGAGACGACAGGTACCAACAATTTTCGTGGTGTCCAGATGCAGATCGGCGAGATCCTCAACTGGCGCGATATGTTCTGGGGCTTGTCGGATGCGATGGCCAAGTCTCCCGATGAGTGGGTGAACGGGGCTGTGCAGCCGAACCTGAACTACGGTCTGGCCTATCGCACGTTCATGGGGGTGGGCTATCCGCGGATCAAGGAGATCATCCAGCAGACGCTCGGTAGCAGCTTGATCTACCTGAATTCGCATTCGAGCGACTGGGGTAACCCCGACATCCGGCCCTACCTCGACCAGTACGTGCGCGGGTCCAACGGCATCACCGCGATCGATCGTGTGCAGCTGCTCAAGCTGCTGTGGGATGCCGTGGGCACCGAGTTCGGAGGTCGGCACGAGCTGTACGAGCGCAACTACGGTGGCGACCACGAGGCCGTCCGCTTCCAGACATTGTTCGCCTACCAGGCCCAGGGACTGGATACCGAGCTCAAGGGCTTCGCCGAGAAGTGCATGTCCGAGTACAACGTCGACGGGTGGACACGTCCGGACTTGATCAGCAATGATGATCTGAAGATCGTGCGTGGTTGAACGGGACGCGACGATGACGAGCACGACCATGACCGACAACACCCCGAACGGCGGGATCGAGGTCACACCCCTACAGATGCGGAAGGCCCTCGGCCGGTTCGCCAGCGGCGTCACCATCGTCACCACCGCCGAAAGCGAGGACGACGCGTCGGTGCACGGTATGACGGCCAACGCATTCACCTCCGTTTCGCTCGACCCCCCGCTTGTTCTGATATCCATCGCGAACCGAGCCAAGATGAACGAGCGGATCAACAAGACCGGCAAGTACGGTGTTTCGATCCTGGCGACAGATCAGGAGCCGTTGTCACTGCACTTCGCAGGAGCTGCCCATCAACCCGATCTGGTGCGATTCGTCTGGCGCCGGGAGGTTCCTCTCCTCGAAGGCGCGCTGGTGCACCTGGCCTGTTCGGTGGACGCCTCGTATCCCGCCGGTGACCACATGTTGCACGTGGGCCGAGTGGAGCAACTGTGGTATGACGACGGACATCCGCTCGTCTTCTACACCGGTAGCTTCCGGTCGCTCGAGTTGCTGCGCGACGACCCGTGGGGGTTCTGAAGTAAACCCCTCGGACAGGGGGTGGGATTGCCGAAGGTCGATCCCACCCCCTTGCGGTGTCGGGTAGATCAGATGGACGATCCGCTGTCCGCGCGAGCGGCGATTTCGTCGGCGCGTACCCCCGCTGCTGAGTGGCCGCCGATGAACCAGTTCGCCGGGTCCACCTCGATGATCCGACCACGGACGGCCGAACGCGGCACCCCGAGTACATCGACGATCAGGTCGGTGAACCGGGCCGCGAGCTCCTCGCGCTGTGCGCGAGGACGACCCGCCAGCACGATGGCTGTAAAGTACGGTGCAGCCGTGCTGCTCTCGGAGGCAACCGCGCCGGCGACCGCGACATCATCGGTGGTGTAGCGGACGATGAAGGTCCGAACTCGCTCGAGCGGGGAGTCGAGAACCTCCGAATAGCAGTGGCTCGCCTCGACAAGCAGACGGTGCCGCTGCTCGACGGTGAACCGTCCGTCGAGCAGATGGAAATGTGCAACAGGCATGAGAGGGCCTTTCGGGAGTGGTGCTCTACTGGACGCCGTGGCGTGTGCCGGCGTCGACGTTGAGGACGCTGCCGTGCAGCACGCTCGCCTCGGGGGCGAGCAGCATCTCGAGGATCCAGCCGAGCTCGTCCAGCGTCGGTAACCGGCCGAGCGTGGTCTTGGCGCGGTAGCGCTCCCAAATGGTGTCGAGATCGCGGCCGGTCTCGGCTGCTTCGGTTTCGACGAATTTGCGGAGCCGTGGCGTGTCGACCGGGCCGGGCGCGATGGTGTGTGTGGTGATGCCCTTCGGTCCGTACAGGGCGCTGAGCTGGCGCATCAGATTGAACACTGCGGCGTTGACGGTGCCCGGCGCGGCGTCGAGCGGGCCGGGTTCGAAACCGAGCGATCCGGCGACGGCGACGAATCGCGATCCGGGGACCAGCTGGCCGCGGACTGCGTGCAGCAGCCGTACCAGCCCGCCGACCTTGATGTTCGCCCCTACAGCAAGCTCGCCGGGGCTGATGGTGTCGGCGGAACCACGTACCGGCAGACCCGCGGCGAACACGGCCATCCGGATCGGCGCGTCGACATAGGCGGAGATCGCCTCGATCGCACTGTCGTCGCTGATGTCGGCGACACAGGGGATGATCAGGCTGTTTTCGGCTGCAAGGGTTTTGAGGTCTTCGGCGTTGCGCGCGACCGCGATCACGCGTAGGCCTCGACGGACCAGGCGTCGGGTGAACTCGGTGCCCATCGCACCGGTGGCGCCGACGACGACACACAACTTGGGGCAGGTCACGGGTGATTACTCCTCGGGGAGAAGCGGGGACGGCCGGTGCAGCACCTACTGCACCGGCCGCCCACGTGGATGAGTCGAAGGACCGGATCAGCCGCGCAGCCGAAGGGTCACGGCGCGCGGTTCGGTGAAGAAGTCGCGGGAGTACTGACCGCCTTCACGTCCCAGGCCGCTGGCGCCTTCGCCTCCGAAGGGGAGACGCAGGTCGCGTTCGAAGAAGCAGTTGATCCATACGGTGCCGGCCTTCCAGCGCGCGGCCATCCGGTGGGCGCGGTCGAGGTTCTGGGTGAACAGCATCCCGGCCAGGCCATAGCGTGAGTCGTTGGCGATGCGCAGTGCCTCGTCTTCTGTGTCGAACCCCAGGACGGTTTCGACGGGCCCGAAGATCTCCTCTTGCGCGGTCCGGGAGTCATTGGTCAGCCCAGTGATGACGGTGGGGGGATAGTAGAAGCCCTTGGCGTGGGCGTCGCCGGTCAGACGGGCGCCGCCGGTGACGACTTTCCCGCCTTCCTGCTGCGCGAGTTCGACATAGCCGTGGACTTTGTCGAGATGGCGTTGTTCGATGAGCGGGCCGATGAAGTTCGACGGATCCTTCGGATCGCCGACGCTGAGCTTGTTCGCCTCGTCGACGAACCGCTCGAGGAACTCGTCCATGATGCTGTTCTGCACGAGCAGTCGGGATCCGGCCAGGCACACCTGTCCGTTGCCGCCGAAGATCGCACGGATCGACATCGGTACGGCCACGTCGAGGTCGGCGTCGGCGAAGATGATGTTCGCGGACTTTCCGCCCATCTCGGCCGAGACCGGCGTGTGGTTGGGTGCTGCTGCCTGAAGGATCTTGACTCCTGTGGCACTCGACCCGGTGAAGGTGATCCGGTCGACTCGCGGATCGGAGGTCAGCGGGCCGGCGACGGCTTCGCCACCGAAACCGTGTACTACGTTGAGTACTCCGTCGGGCAGTCCGGCTTCGAGTGCGAGTTCGGCGAAGCGGTGTGCAGTCAGTGGGGTTTGGGGTGCCGGTTTGAGGATTGCGGTGTTACCGAACGCCAGGGCGGGCGCGATCTTCCAGGTGGCCAGCATCAGGGGTGCGTTCCAGGGGCTGATCGCCGAGACCACGCCGGCAGGCGGGTAGAGCACGTAGGACAGCAGATCCCCGTCGGGGTAGGCCTCGTTGGCGGCCATCGACGCGTAGTCGGCGAAGAACCGCAGGTTGTGCGCCACGCGCGGGATTTCGGCGTGCAGGGACTGGTTGATGCCCTTACCGCCGTCGCGGGTTTCGAGCTGGGCGAGTTCTTCGCGGTGCTCGTCGACCTTGTCGGCGACCGCGTGCAGGATCTTTGCGCGTTCCTTCGGCGACATCTGTGGCCAGGGCCCGCTGTCGAAGGCGTGGCGGGCGGCGGTGATCGCAGCTTGTCCGTCTTCGGCGGTGCCCTTGGGTACGACACCGAGTAGCGACCCGTCGTGCGGATCGATCGATTCGAAAGTTGCTCCGTCCGATGCGTGCTTCCATTCGCCGCCGATGAGATGACGGACCTGTGTGGTCGACGGTGCGTTGTGGGTGTGGGTCATGACAGTCTCCTGTGTCAGACTCCGGCGCGGGCCGGGAGTTCGTAGGTGCGGCCGGCGAGCTCGGAAGCGACGTCGATGATCATGTCCTCCTGGCCGCCGATGACACCGCGTCGGCCGAGTTCGATCAGGATGTCGCGGGTGGAGACACCGAATTTCTTCGCGGCGCGTTTGGTGGGGTGGAAGAATGTCGAGTAGACACCGGCGTAGCCGAGGATCAGTGCGGTCTCGTCGACGATCTGGGGTTCTTTCATCAGCGGCGCGACGATGTGCTCGGCGGTGTCGATGAGTGTGAACAGGTCGACGCCGGTGTCCCAGCCGGCTCGTTCGAACGCGGCGGCCAATACCTCGGTCTGGGCGTTGCCGGCGCTGGCGCCGAGCCCGCGCAGAGATCCGTCGATGAATGTCGCCCCGTTCTCCGCGGCGGCCAAAGCGTTGGCGATACCGACCCCGAGGTTGTTGTGGGCGTGGAAGCCGATGTCGGCGGAGATCGCCTGCCGCAGCGCGGCGACGCGCTCGCCGGCGTGCTGCGGCACCATGGCGCCGGCAGAGTCGACGACGTAGACGACGTCGGCGCCGTAGGAATCGAGCTTGGCGGCTTGCTCGGCGAGCGGCTCGGGGTCGAGTTTGTGGCTCATCATCAGGAACGTCATGACGTTGAGGCCGTGTTCTTTCGCCCATTCGATGGGTTGCTGGCCGCAGTCGGCTTCGGTGCAGTGCACCGCTACCCGGACGGTTTTGATGCCCGCGTCGATCGCTCTTTGCAGTTCGGCGAGGGTAGCGATGCCTGGCACGTAGAGCGCGGCGATGTCGGCGTTGTCGACGGCGTCGACCGCGGCGCGCACGTACTCGGGGTCGGTGGCGGCGGCGAAGCCGTACTGGATGGACGAGGCGCCGAGGCCGATGCCGTGGGCGACCTCGATGGTCGGGATGCCGGCCTGATCGAGTCCGCGGGCGATATCGGCGACGTTCTGCGTGGTGAACTGATGCGAGACCGACGACATGCCGTCGCGCAGTGTGGTGTCGACGAGGGTGAGCTTGCGGGGTGTATCGGTGGTGGCGGTGGTGGTCACTGGATTGCTTCCTTGACGAGGGTGCGCTGGGCCATGACGTCGGCGACCTGCACGGCGGCGGCGGTGATGATGTCGAGATTTCCGGCGTAGGTGGGCAAGAAGTCGCCGGCGCCGACGACCTCGAGCATGACGGTGACCTGGTCGCCGTCGACGTCGACCAGGCGCAGGGTGTAGCCGGGGACGTACTGCTGGACCTTGGCGACCATGTCGATCACTGCGCGCTCGATCGCGGCCGGGTCGGGGTTGCGGACTTTGGCGTAGACCGTGTCGCGCATGTTCATCGGTGGTTCGGCTGGGTTGATCACCGAGATGGCCTTGGCGCGATCGGCTCCGGCGACCTGGGCAAGTGCCTTGCCGGTTTTCTCGCTGAATTCGCTGAGGTTCTGCCGGGTGCCGGGTCCGGCGCTGTGCGAGGCGATGGCAGCGACGATCTCGCCGTAGGACGCGTCGGCGACCTCGTTGATGGCATACAGGATCGGGATGGTGGCCTGGCCGGCGCAACTGACCATGTTCACGTTCGGCGCGTCCAGGTGCGTGCTGAGGTTCACGGCCGGCACCACGTACGGGCCCACTGAGGCAGGTGTCAGATCGATCGCGCGGATGCCGGCTTCGGCGTAGCGCGGGGCAGCGGCGGCGTGGACTTTCGCTGATGTCGCTTCGAAGACCACGTCGGGAAGGTCGGGCCGGTTGAGTAGCCAGTCGATTCCCTTTGCGGAGGCCTCGAGGCCTTCCTGTCGGGCTCGTTCGAGCCCCTCGCTGGTCGGATCGATACCGATCATGTACATGGGATCGACGTGCTCGGATCGCAGCAACTTGTACATCAGGTCTGTTCCGATGTTGCCGGATCCGACGATCGCAGCTTTCAATCGACTCATCTGTGCGGCCTTCCCTGAACTCTCGGGTAATGGGCTCGACGCTAGGAAGGGGTTGCTGGTCGGAAGGCGGAAATCCCGTGGTCCTGAACATGTGCGCGGTCGGGAACGTCCCTGTTCGGTTATCCCGGATGTCGGCGACTGCCTGGTTTACATCGCCGCAAGCTCGTGGTCACCACCACAGCCCGGTGCAGCTCGCCCGGACAGCTCAGATCAGGAGTAGCCATGACCGAACTCACTGCTCGATTCGATATCGCGCATCTCGCCCGCGCCGAACTGTTCACTCCCAAGCCGCAGGAGACGCTCGACTTCTTCACCAAGTTCCTCGGCATGTATGTCACTCATCGGGAGGGTCAGTCCGTATACCTTCGAGGCTACGAGGATCCGTACCAGTGGAGCTTGAAGGTCACCGAGGCACCCGAGGCAGGAATGGGTCACGCCGCGCTGCGCGCGAGCTCTCCGGAAGCACTCGAACGTCGGGTGGCATCGCTCGAGCAGGGCAACGTCGACGGTAAGTGGAGCGAGGACCAGTTCGGTTACGGCAAGACCTTCGAGTTCCAGTCCCCGGATGGACACAACCTGCAGTTGTTGTGGGAGGTCGAGAAGTACGTCGCCCCGACGGCACTGCAGAGCAAGATCCTTTCGCGTCCTTCCAAGAAGCCGCTGTCGGGTATTCCGGTCAAGCGCATCGATCACCTCAACCTGATGGCGTCGAATGTCACCGCGCTCAAGGAATCGTTCGAGCAGCACCTCGGGTTCCGGACCACTGAACGTGTCGTCGACGGCAACGTCGAAATCGGGGCGTGGATGAGCTCGAACCTGCTCGGTCACGAAGTTGCCTGTATGCGCGACATGACCGGTGGGAACGGCAAGCTTCATCACGTGGCGTTCTACTACGGCACCGGACAGCACCTGGCCGACGCGGTCGAGATGTTCCGTGACTATGACATCCGGATCGAGGCTGGTCCGGATAAGCACGGCATCACCCAGGGGCAGTTCCTGTACGTGTTCGAGCCCGGTGGAAACCGTATCGAGCTGTTCGGTGAAGCCGGCTATCTGCATCTCGATCCTGACGCTGAGACCAAGACCTGGCAGATGTCCGACATCGATACCGGTCTCGCTGTTGGCGGTGCGAAGCTGCCGTGGGAAACGTACTTTACGTATGGCACTCCCAATCCGCTCGCGCTGGATCAGCACATCGAGAAGTTCGCCCACTTCGGTCCCGGCGCGCCGATCGAGGATCCGGATGTGGCTGCTGCCGAGCAGGCCATCCCGGACGACATCGACCACTCGCGGGCGGTTTCCGGTTCGCCCGCCTGATTGGGATCGTGCACCCGCTCAACCGCAATCGTGTGATTGTTGTTGAGAGCCTGAGGTCTCCGATGTGGACAGCGAGTTGAACAACTCTCCACATCGGAGACCTTTGTGTGTACAGGAGCGCTTCCCATACAGAATTGCCGTTGGTGTAGTCGAATCGACGGACTGAGGGGCGATGTCCATCGGCGGGTGGTTTCGAATGAGGTCCGGGGCGGTCGAGTTCTTCCTCTGCTGTGAAGGAAATCGGTGTCGGTTCGGGATGACGGCATTGAGCGTCAACTCCACCCTGGGAAGGGATGCTGGCGCTGATGGCGAAGTTCGCAGGGATACCGTCGCAGCCCAGCTGGGTCCGTTGAGCAGTGCTACCAGATGTCTTGTCTCCCTATCCTGTCAGGAGATGTCATGGAGTATCCCATTCGTTATCGAGTATCAGATTCGACGACCGAATCGGTGACCGCACGCGATCTCGAGGTAGTGCTGCAAGCGCTGACCGGTCGCCCTATGGAGGCCGTTGATATCGAGGCTGTCGAGTCTGCTCTCGACCTCGAGAGGATGTCTCGTGTGGGTATCCCGCATCAGTTGTGAAGACATACTGTCGAATTCGATGGTGCATTGCTCTGGTGCACAGTAGTACTGGCCTGTACGAGATGCTTGTGCTCGCCTAGAGCTGTGGCGGGCAGGGGGAGGAATGTGAAAAAGGCCGGCAGTCGCGATACCAAGGATTGTGACGAAGGCCGAGGTGATGGCCGCCCCTGGTTCGGAGGGGCGATTGCCTGTGAACACGGTGGTCAAGACTGATGGACCGATGCCGTTGGTGAACTGCAGCAGAGCGCAGAGCGAGCTGCCGGGCGAGCCAGCCTCCTCGGATTACTCGGGCTGAAGGCAATATTTCCCGCCACTTGCCATGCTCGATAAATCGGGACTCGGAACATCCGAGGACGCGAGCTGGATACGGGGACGCCTAACCGCGCAGGACCGTGCATCCGCCGACGTCACTGAAGTCGCGCAATTGGGGTTCTTGCATGCTCGGCGGTTCACGGGGGCGGGGTTGCAGAACGGCCTTCGGGTCCAGCTTTGCGGAAGATCTGCGGGTTACGTCCCCGGGCGAATGAACTGGCAACGAACAAAGTCTGGGGCAGCGAGTACATACGCGCTGCCCCAGACTCTTGTCGTGGTGGATCCTGAAGGTCAGAGCACTGCCGGCGCTGTGCTGGTTGCGGGCGTGATGGCGAACTCCTCGCGGAAGATCAATCGAGGAGCCATACGCCTGCGCTTGAGTGCCTTGACCGCCGCATCGACCATCGCGGGTGGGCCGCACAGGAATGCGCTCATCCCCTTGCACGAGGGAAAGTCGCTGACCACGACATCGGTGACCAGCCCGGTTGCCCCTTCCCACTGCTCCTCGCTGAGAACGGGTCGGTAGTGGAAATGCGGGTGCCGGTGTTCGAGATCGCGGAAGAATTCGACATCGTAGAGGTCTTCCCGCCGGCGGCCGCCGTGGTAGAGGAACAGTTCTGGGACGAGGTCCTCGACGAGGGCGTGTTGGACGATCGATTTCAGTGGAGCCAACCCCGTCCCACCGCCGATCAAGATCGCCGGTTCATCCTGTTTCGCGACGAGATTGAACTGCCCGAGGGGGCCGCGCAGCGAGACTCGTTCCCCGAGCGTCATTGAGCGGAAGATCCACCCATCGGTCGACAACCCGCCCGCGGTGAGCTTGATGTGAAATTCCAGCCGCCGAGTCTCGGTCGGAGGATTAGCCATCGAGTACTGCCGCGCCCCTGCGTGCTCAGGAACGATGAGTTCGGCGTACTGACCGGCATTGAACTGCATCGGAGTGTCCAACTCGATCACCAGTCTGCGCGTGTTGGCAGCGATGTCGTCCAACACGACGACGGTGCCTTCATAGTCGCGTAGAGGATGACGAGGCACGCCGTCATCGCTGACGTTGCCGAGCGGCTCGACGGTCAAGTCCGAGCGGGGAGTGGCCATACACCCCAGAGCCAGTCCTTCGGCCCTTTCCTCGACGGTCAGGGTGTACTCCGGAGTCTGACGGTGGTCGACCTCACCGCGCAGCACCTTGAGTTTGCATGTCCCGCAGGTTCCCTGAGTGCACGAGTGGGGCAGCCACTCGTTGGCCCGCAGGGCAGCATCGAGAATGGATTGGGTTTCTTCAACGGCAATGTCCGTGTTCTTTCCCTCTATACGGACCAAATATTGATCAGACATTTCCGGTAGCGCTCCAATTCAATATCGATAACCTCGGGTGTTCCCGATGCTCGCCGTATCTGTGCAGATGATTCAGAAGGGGTGAGGTCGAGGTCGCCTACACTTCCCATTCGACAAACAGCTGCTTGGGGCCGCGGAAACCCCATCCCCAAAAGTCCACCTCGTGGGTTTCGTCTCGTTCGATGTTCGGAATTGCCTCGAGCAATTCTTCGAGTCCGATTCGGACGACTGCATTGGCGAAATAGGTTCCGGCGCATGCGTGTTTTCCGCCGCCGAAGGTCATGTTCGGCACCAGGGCACGATCGAGGTCGTATTCGGTGGGGGCGTTGTACGCGTTTTCGTCATGATTGGCCGAACCGTACGACAGCATCACGATTGAACCCTCAGGAAGCGTGACCCCGCCCACGGTAACTTCTCTCGCGGCACGCTTGACCGCGGCGGACCAGATCGGGGCAACCCAGCGCATGCCCTCGGATGCGGCGCGGGGGATCAGAGTCGGATCGTCGATGACACGTTCGAGCTGGTCCGGTCGGCTGAACAGTCCGGCCAAGGTCGTGGCCATGGCATGACCGGGCTCCTGCATTGCTCCGAGCAGGAAGACATACAGGTTGGGGTAGATGACGTCGCGACTGCGGGTCTGGCCCTCCGGCATCCCGTCGTGCAGCCAGTGCGAGATGGCTGAATGGTCCGGTTCGACGATCCATTTGTCGATCTTCGGGTCGACATGCGCGATGATCTCCGCTTTGGCGCGGTCGCCGGGGGCGAACCCTTCGGGGTTGGCGAACTCACCGTTTTCGTCGACTGCCGCATTGGTGAACGACACGCTCAGATTGTGGAACCACTCGCGCAGTTTTTCGGTGCTGACATCCCCGAGACCGAGCAGGTCGCCCAGTGCGCGGACACTCACCGGCTCGCAGTAGGCGGCGACGATATCCGCGTGCCCGTCGTTCTCGAACTCGGCAATGCGCTGTCGCGCAAACGGTCGGACGAGATCGTCGATGTACTTGTCGACGGCTGAGGGCTGCAGGTGTGGTTCGACCATGTCCCTCAGATTGCGGTGCTCGTCTCCGTTGGTATTCAGCAATGCCTGAGGGCCGAAGGTGCGGCCGCCGGCAGCGGAGATCACCGCAGGCCAGGTTGTGTCGTCTTTGGAGATCTCAGCACACAGTTCTTTCGTCGAGACGATGTGCATGCCGAGGGCGGGAACGTAGGCAATGGGTGCCTCTTTGCGGAGGCGCTCGTAGAACGGGTATGGATCGGCCTCGAGCTCCTCGATGGTGATTTCGTCGATGAAGCTGCGGGTGGAAGTCATCATGCTCCTTCTGATTTCGGGTGCTTCGAGCCGGGATGCGGGCTGAGGCGGCTGTGAGCTGCTTCGGTTGACCAGGCGGAGGTGATCGTCGGGTCAGCGAAGCGCTGGTAAATGTCTGTGTGATCTGGCCGCGACAAACGTCAGTTGGGTGTGCCGATTATCGGGATGTCTGATGGGACCTGATCGCTAGCGTGTGCTGCGCTCTAGAGCGTCGAGAGAGCTGGTACGAAGTGCTGCACGGTCGAGTCGTGTGTCAGGGGCCTCGTTCATCCTCGGACGCCACTGGCGCGGATCTTCGTAGCAGCGCAGACAAGCTGCTCGGACCTCACTATGGGGCCCCGTCCACGCCTAGAAACCGCGAAAAGACGATCTCAGTTCCCCGGGGTTGGAGGCTCAGTGGTTTCGCGTGCGCCAGAGATTGGATATCGAACCGGTCGCGGCGGTCACTCATGCGTCGTTCTCCTTCGTCACCTGCGGCGGAGTGAGAGGTGGTGTGGCGGCCGGCGGGGGGCGGCGCGCACACGAATAGCGTCGGGCATGAGCCCGCAGGATCCGGCTTCCCAACTTCACCGAACCGCGTCGGTTTGTGTCTGATGTCACGAGGATGGTCGGAATCGTCGGCTGTGCGTCGCACTGTTCGGGATAGCCGAACGGAAAGGGTGAATCGTCGGGACATTTTCGGCTGCACCGGAAATGAGACGTGTCAGGGATGATTCGGGGAGCATCCCTGAGCTTCGTTGTTGGGTCCGGTCGAAAAGTGAGCAGCTGGCCCCGAGGTGGTCGCACTCCATCGTGTGCGACACGCACCTGCACATCTGGAGGCTGTGCCGTCGACTCGAGATGTCAATAGGGCGCGGGGCGGCGCCCACTGTCTGCCAAACCCCGACGATTCCTCGAGCTGTGTGCCCGCCGATAGGGCGTACGCACCGTCGCTCGACAGGTTGGAGCCCGACCTGCCGCCGGGGAGTTGGGCCGACGGCTAAATCCTCGAGTGGGACGGCAGATCGATCACGACCGTCGCCACACTCGACCGCCTCGTCGTCCGCGAGATCAGTTCCCTCTGTCTGCCCGAAGACTAGCGGATCCAGATCGCGGACCTCCGTCGGGACGGCATCAGCGTGGTCGGAACTGTCCGACTTCCGAGCGCCGTCAACAGGATTTAGCCTCAATGCACCGATCGGCTGATGCGGTCGTCGTGACTTCCTTTGCGCACCTTCGGACAGAGTCTGGACACAGCTGACCGGACACCGAGGACCGGAGTGGGCGCGGGGCGGGCTCGATCGCCCGGGGCGGGACACGCCCGGATATGACCTGAACCACAGTGTGGCTAGGGTGACGGTCATGACGGAGAACACGACACGACGATGGGGCCTGACCGTCCCGCTCGACGGCATCCCCCTGCCCGACCAGCGACGCATCATCGAAGAGCTCCCCGATCTCGGGTACACGGACGTGTGGTCGTCCGAGGCCGGCGCTGCCGATGCGTTCACCCCGCTGACCCTCGCGAGCGTGTGGGCTCCCGGCCTGCGCCTGGGTACCGCGATCGTCCCCGTCTACACTCGCGGCCCCGCGACGCTGGCCATGTCGGCCGCGAGCCTCGCCGCCGCCGCACCCGGCCGCTTCGTGCTCGGGGTGGGCACCTCCTCCGACGTCATCGTGGAGAAGTGGAACGGCATCCCCTTCGAGGAACCGTTCAAGCGTGCCCGTGACACCCTGCGGTTCCTGCGTGCGGCGCTGGCGGGGGAGAAGGTCTCCGAGAAGTACGACACCTTCGCCGTCGACGGCTTCCGGGCCGGCGTCGTATCCGACCCGGCGCCGCCGGTGCTGCTGGCGGCACTGCGCCCGGGCATGCTGCGTCTGGCCGGACGTGAGGCCGACGGCGCCATCATCAACTGGCTGTCCGCCGACGACGTCCGCACCGTGGCGCCCTACGTCCACGAGGGCGGCGAGAACAAGGAGATCGTCGCGCGGATCTTCGTGCTCCCCGGCTTCGACACCGAGACCGCCCGCGCCATCGGCCGCCGCATGATCGCCGCCTACATGAACGTCCCCGTCTATCGGGCCTTCCACGAATTCCTCGGCCGTTCGGACGATTTCGCCGGCATGTGGAAGGCGTGGGCGGAAGGCGACCGCAAGGCCGCCCTCGAAGCGATCCCGGACCACGTCGTGGACGCCCTCGTGATCCACGGCGAACCCGAGGCCTGCCGCGAGCATGTGGAGCGCTACGTCGAGGCAGGTGTGACCACCCCGGCCATCGCCCTGGTGCCCTCGGGCGATCCCGCACCGATGATCCGGGCGCTCGCCCCGCGCTGACGACCGGACGTCACGATTCGATGTCGGTGGTTAACGGCACCCGAGGGCGACGCGACAACTCCTGCAGATGCGCTGTGCAGGAGGCGAGATGGCCGAGCCGACGTCGAGTACGGACCCGAACACGATCGCTCGTGTGACCGTGGTTGCCGACGACGGAGTGCCGTTGGCCACCACGGTGACCGGATCGCGGGATGCGGGTCTGACCCTCGTGTGCCTGCACGGCCACTGCCAGGACGCCGCGAGCTGGGATGCCGTCTGCGAATCGGTGGACCTGCCGGGTCTGCGCATCGTCCGCTACGACCAGCGAGGACACGGTCGTTCCGGGACCGGCGACGTCACGGCGTGCACGGTCTCCGGGATGGCCGACGACCTCGACGCGGTGCTCCGGACCCTCGCGCCGGACGGACCGGTGGTGCTGGCGGGATATTCGATGGGCGGCATGGTCGCACTGTCCTACGTCCGTCGTCACCCTGACGCCGTCGGCGACCGCATCGTGGGTGTCGGCCTGTTCGCCACCGCAGCATCGGGACTCGCGGACGGCGGTATCGGACGCTATCTGCGGCATCCGGCCGCCTTCATCGTGCACCGGGCGGTGTCGCGTGCACCGCGCGTCATGGAGTTGTCGAAACGCGCCGGGGGCCGGGTGTGCACGGTTGCCGCACGCAGGCGCACGGAGGAATCGTGGCTGCGGGTGGTCGGATCGGCGCTGTCGAACGAGACCTCCGTCGTCACCTGGTCGCGACTGCTGGCCGACTTCGCGGTGCTCGACGAGTCCGCCGCCCTCGATGTGCTCGCCAGAGTGCCGGTGGTCGTCGCGGCGGGCACGGAGGACGTCTTCGTGCCCTTGTCGTTGTCGGAGATGATGACGGCGCGGCTGCCGCACGCGAACCTCGTGCGGTTCGTCGGTGCCGGTCACCGCGTGCTCGCCGACCGTCCCCAGGAGGTCGCCGGTGCGCTGTCGGATCTGCTCGGGCACGTGCGCGCCCTGGACCCCGTCGGCCTGGACCCCGTCGGCCTCGCTCAGCGCGAGCCGACGAGGGTCGCTTCCTGATCGGCGAGCAACTTCGGGGGGACGAGCGCGAGCACGAGCAGTGCCACGGCGACCGCGAAGCATGCGACGAACCCGACGTGGGGTGCGGCGAGCGAGATGACGAAGGGCACCGCGAAACCCAGATAGATCAGGCAGTAGAAGACGGCGACGGTCTGCGCCAGCTCGTCCGGCGGAGCGATGTGCTCGACGGTGACGAGACCGGAGACGAGCAGCATGCCGTAACCCCCGCCGAGAAGGACGGCGGTGACGAGGACGGCAAGCACCGATACCGGGCCGTCGACGAGCACTGCGACGCCGGCGGTCACGAAGCCCAGCACACCGAGACCCACCCCCGTCCAGACGCCACGGTCCTCACCGTGCCGGGTGATGCGCCGGGCCACGGGCTGGATCAACGCACCGGTGAGCAGGGTCAGGGCGGCGACCACGCCGGTGAACGCGACGGCCACGCTGTCCACACGGTCCGAGACGATCGGCGGCATCGTGGCGAACGAGACGGTCGCGCATCCGAAGACCCACGGGGCCCACGGCACGACACCCCAGCGGAAGCGCGGGGACGACAGCGTCGACAGGCACCACGAGCCCTGCACGGTGCGGGGCCGGTGGGCGTCGGGGACGGTCCACACCAGTACCAGCGCGACCACCATCAGAGCGATGTGCACGAGATAGGGCAGACGGTCGGGGGCGGGCAGCCACTGCGCGATGAGACCGGCGAACAGGGCGCCGCTGCCGAATCCCGCCGACAGTGAGACGGCGGCTCGGCGCGCTCCCACACCTGGACCTTCGCTCAGTTCCTTCATCCACGCGGTGCCGGCTCCGAACGCCATCCCGGATGCCAATCCGGCGAGGACCCGGCCGAGATACAGCAACGCCGGGATATCGGCGCCGAGAAGCAGGACGACCGACGACACGATGCTCACCGGGATCATCGCCCGGATCACCGGACGACGCCCTATCCGGTCGGCCACGCGCCCGAAGTAGAGCAGGGCGGGGATCAACCCGACGATGTAGGAGCCGAGCATGGCGGTGAACGAGTCGCTGCCGAGTCCCAGGTGGTCGCGGTAGACGAGCTGCATCGGAGCGAACTGATTGGCGCCCCAGCTCACCGCGAATACGGCGAACGCGAGACGAGCCCAGGACGGAATCATTCCCCGATCCTCTCAGGCCCGTTCCGGCGGGAAAGTATCAACTCTTCACACCGCGGCGACCGGCTTCCTGTGGAGTGTGGACGTAGGAGGGGCCCGGAGCCGGCCATAGCGTTCTCGTCGAACGCAGACCAAGGAGGGCCAGTGGCGGTAGACGGTCGATCCCCGACGCTCGACACCGAGCGCACCGGCACGTGGACCGGCGCCGACGCGCGGTCGATCGCCGCCGTGGTCCGCAACCGCGAGGTCACCGCCCGTCGGGTCGTCGAGGACCATCTCGCCCTGATCGCCGAGCAGAACACGCGCCTCAACGCGATCGTCACCGTCGCGGCGGAGAGTGCCCTCGCCGAGGCCGACGCCCTCGACCGACGCCTCGACCGCGGAGAGGTGGCCGGTCCGCTCGCCGGGGTGCCGTTCACCGTCAAGGACCTCATCGCCACCGCAGGCGTGCGCACGACGGCCGCCTCGAGGGCGCTGGCCGACAACGTCCCCGTCGTCGATGCACCGGCCGTCGCCGCGATGAAGGCGGCCGGCGCGATCCTCGTCGGCAAGACCAACACGCCCGAATTCGGGACCTCCGGGCTCACCGACAACGAGATGTTCGGACCGGCCGTGAACCCGCTCGGCAGCCCCGAGTCGCCGCGCTCACCCGGCGGATCCAGCGGGGGCGAAGCCGCGTCGATCGCGTCGGGCATGAGCGTCCTCGGATTGGGCACCGATTTCGGCGGGGCCGTGCGCTGGCCCGCGCACTGCACCGGCCTGTGCTCGATCCGCCCCACCGTCGGCCGGGTGTCCGCGGACGGCCAGTACCCGGGGGTGCTCGCCGGCGATCATGTACGTGCCAATCCGACGACGGTGCACGGCGCGCTGCAGACCGTCGGGCCCATGACACGGAACCTCGACGACCTCGTCCTCGCCCTGCGCATGATCTCCGAACCGCACGTCGCGTGGACCGACCCGGAGACCGTCGACGTCGACACGCTGACGATCACCTGGGCGCCCGGGGAGGGCACCGTGCCCGTCGACGACGAGATCGAGGACGTCGTCCGCGAGAGCGCGCGGCGCCTCGGTGCCCGTGAATACCGTGGGTCGGCCCTGGTAGAGGGGAACGAGTTGTTCGGGCGGCTGAGGGCCACCCAGACCCACGCCGACATCGACGCGCTGGCGAGGACCGACCGCTTCGGTGCTGTCATCCGCGACCTGCTGTCCACGGCCGGTCGCGCCGAACATCGGGAGGTGGAGGGCCTCTGGGCGTGGCGCACCGCGCTGATCCATCGCCTGCTCGACGAGATGGGCGACGTGCTGGTGCTGCCGGTCGCGTCCATCGGGGCGCCTCCGCTCAGCGACGATCGTTTCGCTGTCGGCGACCGGCTGCTCACCTGGCAGGAGGCACTGGCGAGCTGCCGCACGATCAGCGTCACCGGCCTCCCGTCCGTCGTCGTCCCTGTCGGGCGGACGAGTGACGGCATGCCCATCGGCGTGCAGGTCGTCGCGCGCCCCTTCCACGACCACGTCGCGCTGGCCGTCGCCGCGCGTCTGTGACACACCGGTAAGGAGACCGCTGTGCGGGACATTCTCGACGAGCTGTCGCGATGGTTCGACGACGGTGAGACGTTCGCGCTCGCAACCGTCGTGCGCACCTGGAAGTCGTCGCCGCGCGAACCCGGCGCCGCGATGGCCGTCTCGCGGTCGGGCGAGGTGGTGGGCAGTGTCTCGGGAGGGTGCATCGAAGGCGCGCTGTACGACATCGCGGGTGACGTGCTCGCCGACGGACGTGCACGGACCGAGGTCTTCCGCGTCACTGACGACGACGCCTTCGGAGTGGGTCTGACCTGCGGCGGCACCATCGAGGTGTTCGTGCAGCGGGTCGATGCCGCGACCTATCCCGAGTTCCCCGAGGTGGCACGGCGGATCGGGGCTGGAGAGCCGGTCGCCGTCGTTACCGATCGGGAGTCCGCCGACCATCGTGTGGTCACCCTCGACGGGGACGACGGCACCGACGTCGGGGACGAGGTGCGCCTGCGCCTGTCCTACGGCGATTCGGAGGTCTATGTCGACGAGGGGCGTGCGCAGATCGTGGCGATCTTCGCGCCGCGACCGCGGATGTACGTCTTCGGTGCCATCGACTTCGCGTCCGCCCTGTGCACGCTGGGGAAGTTTGCCGGTTACCGCGTGACGGTGATCGACGCCCGGCCCGTCTTCGCGACGCCCGCCCGATTCCCCGACGCCGACGAGGTCGTGGTGGCGTGGCCGCACGTCTTCCTCGAGTCGGCGCCGATCGACCCCACCACGGTCGTCGCGGTGCTCACCCACGACGAGAAGTTCGACATCCCACTGCTCGAACGGGCCCTCCGCTGCGAGGCCGGATACATCGGGGCGATGGGCAGCCGCTCCACACACGAGCGCCGGGTCGCCCTGTTGCGCGAGGCCGGTCTGTCCGCCGACGAACTGGGACGGCTGCACTCGCCGATCGGACTCGACCTCGGGGCGCGCACCCCGGAGGAAACGGCCGTGTCGATCTTCGCCGAGGTCCTCGTGAGCACGCGCGGTGCCACCGGACGCAGCCTCGCGACACTGCGCGGACCCATCCACCGGGTCCCGGCGGGACGTGCTGCCCGACCTGCGGCTTGTCCGCCTGCGATTGACGGTGTTGCCACAGCCCTCTAATGTCACGTGTCTCCCACGCAGGGGTGAACGACTGGCAGGTGGACGGGTATTGCTGTGACGGTGCGCAAGGCTGAGAAACCGGGGCCCAGCGCAGCCGAACCGGATCGCAGCGCAGCCGATCCGGAGGACAGCGCAGCGGTCGCATTCGAACCCTGCCCGCTCACGGACGTCGTCTCCTCGGGCTTCCTCGTCGCACCGACGGTGATCGCCGGTGACGTCTCCACGGCGCGAGCCGTCACCGGGGTCGCGGTGATGATGCTCCCCGAGATCGGTCCCTGGTTGCGTCCGGGACTGCTGCTCGTCACCTCCACCACCGTGCTCGCGCGACTCGCCGTGCCGATCGCCGACTTCCTGGCGCGGCTGGACCGGAGCGAGGTCTCGGCTCTGGTGGTCCGACTCGACACCGGACACCCGCTGCCGCAGGGTCTCACGGACGACGTTCCCCTCCCTGTGCTGACGACGCCGGAGGAGGTCGTCGCGGATCACCGTCTCGCGCGGGATCTCCGCGACATGGCCGTCGCTCAGGTGGAAGCGGTCTTCGAAGCGGATCACCTCCGTCGCGGGCTGCTCGAGATCGTCATGGCGGGGGGTGGGCACAGGGCGCTCGCCGAAGGCATCTCGCGCCGGCTCGGCGGGGCGGTTCTGATCACCACGCCCGACGGACGCCAGACCTACAGGGCCGGAAAAGAGTCCGATTTCGCCTGGCTGTCCTCGACGGCGGCTGTCGACGCGACTGGCCGGGTGCGGACCGATTCGATCGAGGGCGGGCTCGGTCTGCACCGATTCGGCAACGAGTACGTGGCGATCGCCGCGATCTCCGCCAATGGCATAGACCACGGCCGGCTCGTGTTCTTCTGTCCCGCACGCGATCTCTCCGCGCCGGATCTGTATCTCGTGGAGCAGGCGGCGACGGTGTGTGCGCTCGTCGTCAGTCGTGAACTCGCAGTGTCGGCGGTCGAGGAGAAGCACCGGGCCAACTTCGTCCGGGACCTGTTGCGCGGCCGCGCCGGTGAACCCGAACAGGTGATCGTGCACGCCCAGATGTTCGGCTGGAATCTCGACCGCCCGGTGGTGGTGGTCGCCGTCGAACCCGATCGCGTGGACGACGATTCCTCGGCGGCACCGGCGCGACTGCCCGTCGTGGAACGGCAGGCCCGCGCGTTCGCGGGTGCGCTCGCCGGCCGCGATTCCGGAGCGTCCGTCACGGCCCTGGCGACCGAGACCGTCGTGCTCATGGGTGAGGGCAGCGACACGATGACCCTCGTGCACGAACTCGTCGCCCAGGTGCGCGGAGCCGGTGGGGGAGGACGTCGCCCGTTCGGTGTGGGGGTCTCGCGTGCGTCGTCGTCCACCGACGACCTGCCGGTGCTCTACGCCCAGGCGCGCACGGCACTCGAAGTGGGGCGCAAGATCTCCGGGCCGTGGGCGGTGACCCATTTCGACGATCTGGGTGTGTACCGGTTGCTGAGCCTCGTCGAGGACACCGAGGAACTCGAGTCGTTCGCGCGCGAGACGCTCAAGGAACTGACCGACGGCACGGCCGAGGCGCAGGACATGTGCCGTACCCTCGAGGTGCTCCTCGCCACCAACATCAACATCGCAGAAGCCGCGCGCCAGTTACATTTTCATTACAACACTCTGCGCTATCGTGTGGCGAAACTCGAAAAGATCCTCGGTCCCTTCACCGAGCAGCCCGAACTGCGGCTGGACCTTTCGCTCGCCCTCAAGATCATCGCGATGCGCGGGATCGATTCCTGACGATCAACCACCGATCTTGCCAATTTCGGAAGGTCGCTCCTGGCAGATTCCTCCCACGCCGGGCCGGAGCTGCTCCGTTAGCGTTTGCGGCTACCGAAGTACACGTGTGATCGGCAACACAGGCGTAACGATCCACGTGAACGCTATCGGCACCCACACTCTGCTGAAAGGTCCGATATGCCCATCTGGACAGTGCACGGAGACGGCAAGAACATAGAACCGGGACAGGTCGTGGCGCCGATGGAGCGCCTGAGTTGGGGCCGCACCATCGGCCTGGGCGGCCAGCACGTGGTGTCGATGTTCGGCGCCACCTTCGTCTTCCCCATCATCATGGGACTCAACCCGCAACTCGCAGTCATGCTTTCGGGCTTCTGCACCCTGTTCTTCCTCGCTGTCGTCAAGGGCCGGATCCCCAGCTATCTCGGTACCTCCGCGGCCTTCGTCGGCGGCATCGCCGCGATCTACGCCCAGGGCGGCTCGCCGTCGGAGGTCACCGGTGCGATCATGGTCTCCGGGCTCGTGCTCGCCGCGATCGGTGTGGTGATCCACTTCCTCGGCGGCTCGCTGGTCTTCAAGATCCTGCCGCCGGTCGTCACCGGCGCGGTGGTCATGCTCATCGGCTTCAACCTGGCGCCGGTGGTGGCCGGTACCTACTGGCCGCAGGATCAGTGGGTCGCGCTGACGGTGATGATCGCGCTGATCGTGGGCAGTGTCGTGCTGCGCGGCTTCCTCGGCCGCGTCGCCATCTTCCTGGCATTGCTGTTCGGCTACGCACTGTCGTGGATCCTCGACCGGATCAGCGGACCGATCACCTCCTACGACGCCGGTGCCGACGCCGTCACCGAACACTTCCGCGTGAACTGGGACGGCGTCGCGTCCGCGCCGTGGTTCGGTCTGCCGCCGTTCACGGACGAAGCCGCCGGTGTCGTCGGCATCCATGCCCCGTCGTTCAGCCTCACCTTCATCGTGCTCGTGCTGCCCGGCGTCATCGCCCTGATCGCGGAGAACGCCGGACACGTCAAAGCGGTCGCCGAGATCACCAAGACCGATCTCGACCCCATGATGGGACGCGCGCTGGCCGGTGACGGTCTCGCCACGGCCCTCGCCACCGGTGTCGGCGGTTCCCCGACGACGACCTACGCGGAGAACATCGGCGTCATGGCCGCGACCCGCGTGTACTCGACGGCCGCCTACGCCGCGGCCGGTGTCATCGCGATGCTCCTCGGCTTCTCCCCGAAGTTCGGCGCGGTCATCTCCGCGACCCCCGGCGGCGTGCTCGGCGGCATCACCGTGGTCCTCTACGGCATCATCGGCCTGCTCGGCGCCAAGATCTGGAAGGAGAACGGCGTCGACTTCGGCGACCCGCGCAACCTCATGCCCGTCGCGGCCGGCCTGATCATCGCCATCGGCGACACCAGCCTCGAGTTCACCGACACGTTCTCGCTGAGCGGCATCGCGCTGGGCACCATCGTCGTTATCGGTCTCTACCACCTGTGCCGGGTCATCGCCCCCAAGGACATCCCCCCCGAGGATCCCGATACCCCCTCCGATCAGGGAGAACCGGTCCGGACGGAGCCCGATCCCGACGGGGAGAGCGGCGCCGGGAGGCTGAAGGAGTTCGCGTGACCTCTATTACATCTGACATTGTCGACCGGTGAGCTTTGTCACTTCTCCACGAAACGCCGATCACACTATGCGGGCAGGATCTGTTCAATGAAACCGTCGCCACTCACCTACCACCGACCGCGGTCGATCGATGAAGCCTGCGAGATCCTCGCGGGGGGCGCGCACGAGGGCAAAGTGCTCGCCGGCGGCCAGTCACTGATTCCACTGCTGTCGATGCGCCTGGCGGCACCGGCTCACCTCGTCGACATCGGCTCGATCCCGCGCCTCGACGCGATCTCCGCTTCACCGGAACTCGGCGTCACCTTCGACGCTCTCACCACCCACACAGCGCTCGAATCCGATTCGACGGTCGCGCAGGTCCAGCCCCTGCTGGGCCGCGCGCTCCGGTTGGTCGCACACCCGACCATCCGCAATCGCGGAACGACCGTGGGATCGATCGTCCACGCCGATCCGTCCGCGGAGATGCCGGCCGTGCTGTCGCTGCTCGGGGGAACGCTCACGGTTCGCTCCGTCCGCGGAGTCCGGCAGATCCCCGCCGCCGAGCTGTTCGCCGGGCCGCTCGAATCGACCCTCGAGGCCGACGAGATCGCCACCAGCGTGACGGTGCCGGCTGCGCGGCCGGGTACCGGCACCGCCATCGACGAGATCGCACGACGCCACGGCGACTACGCACTCGTCGGCGTGGTCGCGCAGGTGGAGGTCGAGGACGGCGCGGTGACGTCCGCCCGGATGACCTACGTCTCCGCGGGAGAACTCGGGCAGGTCGTCGACTACACCGACATCCTGCGCGGAGCCTCGGCGCACGACGAGCGCGACCCGCTCTGGCAGCAGGTCGCGGAGAAGGCACGCGAGACCGTCGAGACGGAGGCGGACATCCACGCCACCGACCGCTACCGGTCGCAGCTGGTGGCGGCACTGACCGGCCGTGTCGGCTTCGCGGCCGCGCAGGACGCGATCCGCGACGACACACGGGTACCGATGCACACGGGAGGAAGTCGATGACGAGCTCGATCCACAAGGGTGGTCGCGATGCCTCGCGGCGTACCGTCGCCGAACAGGTCGACGAGCTGCAGGCGGAGACCGGCGAGCACCACGTCGCCGTGACCTTCACCCTCAACGGCGTGACGCAGACCGTGGTGCTGCCCTCGCGCACGCTGGCATCGGACGCGATCCGTCATCACCTCCGCCAGACCGGGACCCATGTGGGATGCGAGCACGGTGTGTGCGGCGCGTGCACGGTGCTGCTCGACGGCAAGCCGGTGCGGTCGTGCCTCGTGCTCGCTGCGAGCCTCGAGGGCCGCTCGGTGACGACGGTCGAAGGGCTCGTCGAACCGGACGGCACCCTGCATCCCGTGCAGGAGGCGTTCGTCGACTGCCACGGTCTGCAATGCGGTTTCTGCACACCGGGATTCGTCACCACGATCGCCGCCTTCCTCGAGGAGAACCCGTCGCCCACCCACGAGGAGGCGACCGATGCGATCGCCGGCAACCTCTGCCGGTGCACGGGCTACCAGAACATCCGGGCGGCCGTGCTGCGCGCCGCCGAGATCAAGCGCGAACGGTCCGGAGGCTCACCGCTCGGCCCCGACAGCGAGGCGGCACGCGCCTCGCTCGACGCCAAGGTCCGCGGCGCCACCGCTCCGGTCGGAGGAAAGGCAGGACGAGCATGACCAGCGTCTCCGATTCGCCCGTCTCCACCTCGGTCTCGACGAGCACGGCAACCGACCTCGCCCCCGCCGATGTCGGTGGTGCCACCGAGTCGGGCAAGTCGTTCGGCAAGCCCATCCCGCGTGTCGAGGACAACCGGCTCGTCAGCGGTAATGGCCGCTATCTCGACGATCTCGGGCACGGCGCGCTCGCCGCGGCCTTCGTCCGGTCGCCGCACGCGCACGCCCGCATCCTCGACATCGCCGTTGATGCGGCTCTCGAACTGCCGGGCGTGCACGCCATCTACACCTACGACGATCTCGAGGCCGACTCGCCCGAGATGGCCGAGAATCTCCCACTGCTCATCCCGCACCCCGCGATCACCGCTCCGCGCAACGGATATCCGCTCGCCAAGGACGAGGTGAACCATGTCGGTGAGGCGATCGTGATGGTCGTGGCCGACAACCGGTACATCGCCGAGGACGCCTGCGCGCTGATCGACATCACCTACGAGGCCCTTCCGGCCGTGGTCGGTGTCGACACCGCACGCAACGCCGAGCACGTCGTCCATCCGGATGTGCCCGACAACGTCGCGGCGCACCTCCAGCACGGGTTCGGCGACATCGAGGCGGAACTCGCCGCGGCACCGCACACGTTGACCCTCGACCTCGAGATCGAACGTTCGGCGTCGATGCCGATGGAGGGCAAGGGCGTCTACGCCCGCTGGGACGACGACGAGAAGGTGCTGACCTTCTGGACGTCCACCCAAACCTCGACGTCCGCCCGTGCTGCGATCGCCGCGCGACTGGGCATGGCGCACAACAAGGTCCATTGCATCGCCCCCGACGTCGGTGGTGGTTTCGGTGTGAAGATCGTCCACCCGTGGCCCGAGGAGGTCATGGTCACCTGGGCCGCCCGCAAGCTGGGGCAGGCCGGGATCTCCAGCGAGGTCAAGTGGGTCGAGGACCGGCGCGAACATTTCATCTCGAGCGCCCACGAGCGCGGGCAGGTCCACGAGGTCACCGTCGGGTTCGACGACGACGGCAGGCTGCTGGCCTTCGACTTCTCGATCTGGCACGACAACGGCGCGTACCTGCCGTACGGAATCATCGTGCTGCTCAACACCTCCACCCAGGTGCTCGGCCCCTACAAACCGCGCGCCTTCCGGGTGGACGCCTATTCGCTGTACACCAACACGGTCATCGTCACGCCCTACCGCGGCGCGGGACGACCCCAGGGCGTGTTCGCAATGGAGCGGGCGATGGACGCCATCGCCAAGCATCTCGGCAAGGATGTCCTCGAGGTCCGCGAGACCAACTTCATCCGCCCCGAGGAGATGCCCTACGACTTCCACCTGATCTTCCAGGACGGCCGTCCCCTCATCTACGACACCGGCGACTACCAGGCCGGAATGGACAAGCTCAAGAAGCTCATCGGCTGGGACGAGTTCGCCGAGTACAAGGAACGTGCCCGCGCCGAGGGCCGCCGCGTCGGAATCGGTGTTGGAGCGTACGTCGAGGGCACGGGACCGGGCCCGTACGAGGGCGCCCACGTGCTCATCGAGACCTCGGGCAAGGTCAAGGCCGCCACGGGCCTGACCACCCAGGGCCAGGGACACCAGACCTCCTTCGCGCAGATCGTCGCCGATGATCTCGGTGTGCCGGTCTCCGATGTCGAGATCGTCACCGGCGACACCCGCCGATTCGGGTACGCGGTCGGCACGTTCGCCTCACGCGGTGCCGTGATGTCCGGATCTGCCTTCCACGTCGCCGCGCAGATGGTGGCGGAGAAGGCGAAGAAGATCGCCGCGGACCACCTCCACGCCGACGTCGCCGATCTCGAACTGCGCGAGGGGCACGTGTGCGTGGTGGGCACCGAACCCGGCGCGGAGGGTACCTCGATCCCACTCGGTGTCGTGGCCGTACTGTCGAACCCGCTCCGCTACGCCTTCGACGACGCATCCCGTCGCGCAACGGGATTCGCGAACGCCGAGACCGACATGTCGGTGCCGCCCGTCCTCGAGGGTGAGCAGCCCGGCCTGGAGGCGACCGGCTACTACTCGCCGCCCACCTCGACGTTCGCGTCGGGAATCCACGCGGCGATCGTCGAGACCGATCCCGTCACCGCCGAGATCCGGGTGCTCCGGTACGCGGTGGTGCACGACTGCGGCAACGTCATCAACCCGCGCATCGTCGAAGGCCAGGTGCAGGGCGCGGTTGCGCAGGGCATCGGCGGCGCACTCTATGAGAAGATCGTCTACGACGAGCACGGGCAGATGCTCAACGCGTCGTACATGGACTTCCTCATGCCCTTCGTGACGGAGATGCCCGACTCTCTCGAGATGGACCACACCGTCACCCCCTCCGCGCTCAATCCCCTCGGGATGAAGGGCGCAGGTGAGGCCGGTGTCATCCCGACCTCGGCGGTGATCGCCGCGGCCGTCGAGGACGCGGAGGGTATCCCGATCACCAGCATGCCGATTTCCCCCTCGGAGTTGTTCGAGCTGCGTCTGACCCACGCGGCGTCCCGAAACAAGGAGAACGAATGAGAATCGCCGGTACCGCGCAACTGCAGGCACCTCCCGACGTGGTGTACGACAGCCTGCAGGACGGCCGTGTTCTCGCGGCGACGATCCCGGGCGTGCAGTCGCTCGAGCAGATCAACGACAACCACTACAAGCTGTCCATCACCGCCGGAGTGGCCTCCATCAAGGGCACCTACGACGGGGAAGTGGTTCTGTCGCAGCAGAATCGCCCCGAATCGTTCGTGATGACGGCATCGGGATCCGGTGCCCCGGGAACGGTCAAGGCCGATGTGACGGTGCGTCTCGAAGAACGCGACGGCGGCACCGTGCTCACCTACGACGCGGACGCGGTCGTCGGCGGCATGGTCGGTGGTGTCGGACAACGGATGATCACCGGTGTCGCCAAGAAGATGGCCGGTGTGTTCTTCAACGGCATCGACGGTGTGATCGCCGACGGTCTGCCGGCGGCGCCGAGTGCGGCCGAAGCCGAAGTTCTCGCGGGCGTGAACGGAGCCGAGGTGGCCGAGGTCGCCGAGGGTGCGGGTGTGAAGACCACCGCGCTGCCCGTGGCCGCTGCGTCCGCTGCACCGGTACCGGCCGGAACACCTTCGGTAGCAACCGTTCTGCTGTCCGCGGGAGTGGGCGCCGGTATCGCGCTGGTGGGCGTCGCCCTGGGAGCGATCCTCGCCCGACGCTGACCTTCTCGTCGAATCTCCACGGCACCCCCGGGCCATCACGGCCCGGGGGTGCCGTCGTCTGCAGGTGGCAGGTGCACGAACCCCGAACTCCAGGCGACGAGTTCGGCGAGATGTGACAAAGAAACACCGCCGCTCAGGGGGTGGAATGTCATCAGACGTCAGGTGGGACACCGGCGAGACGAACCCAGGAGGAAACATGGGATCCAGGAAGATTCGGGTCGGTATCGATACCGGCGGAACATTCACGGACGTGGTCGCGGTGGACGACGAGTCCGGCGCCGTCGTCACCACGAAGACCCCGTCGACACCGCAGGATCCGGCCATCGGCTTCCTCGCAGGCATCGAGAAGGTCCTCGCGCAGCTCGGCGAGACCGGCGACGCGATCGACGCCGTCAGTCACGGCACCACCGTCGCGACCAACAAGCTCCTCGAGGGCAAGGTCGGCACCCTCGGATTCATCACCACCGAGGGCTACGAACACGTCCTCGAGATCGCCCGCCAGTCGGTCCCCGACGGCTACGGCAACTCCTACTTCTGGGTCAAGCCCGACCGCATCGTGCCGGCCGACCGTGTCCGCACCATCCGCGGTCGTCTCGCCTACAACGGCAGCGAGATTCGTCCCCTGAACGAGGACGACGTCCGCGCCGCCGCCCGCTTCTTCAAGGACCGCGAGATCCGCACCGTCGGCGTGTGCCTCATGCACTCTTACGCCAACCCCGAGCACGAGCGCCGCGTCCGCGACATCCTCATGGAGGAGTACCCGGAGGCGACCGTGAGCATCTCCAGCGAGGTGCTGCGCGAGTACCGCGAGTACGAGCGGTCCATCACGACCCTCGTCGACGCCGCGGTCAAGCCCAACATCCGCAACTACGTCAACAACATCGCGAACCGGCTCCGCGAGTTCTCCTCCGCCGAGGGCGAACAGCGCGACATCCCGTTCTACGTGATGAAGTCCAACGGTGGCGTGCTGTCGGCGAAGGAGGTCGTGCACCAGCCGATCACGACCGTGCTCTCCGGCCCTGCAGCCGGTGCCCTGGGTGCGGCCCTGATTGCCGGCGTCGCCGGTGTCGACCAGGTGCTGACCTGCGACGGTGGCGGCACCTCCACGGACGTCACCGTGGTCGTCGGCGGCGAGCCGGCACTCACCACGGAAGGTCGCGTGGGTGTCTACCCGTCCAAGATCCCCATGATCGACGTGGTGACCGTCGGCGCCGGCGGTGGCTCCATCGCGTGGATGACCCCCGAGGGCACCCTGCGCGTCGGCCCGCAGTCGGCGGGCGCCGATCCCGGACCCCTGTGCTACGCCAAGGGTGGCAACGAGCCGACCATCACCGACGCCCACGTCCTGCTCGGTCGCATCCCTCCCCACCTGCTCGGCGGTGAGATCCCGCTCGACATCGAACTCGCCCGCAAGGGCGTCGAGGAGCTCGCACACCGTCTCGGCCTCGAATTCGAGGCGTGCGCCACGGGCATTCTCGAAGTGTCGGCCTGGAACCAGGCCAACGCGCTGCGCCAGATCACCGTCAAGCGTGGTCTCGACGTCCGCGACTTCACCTTGGTGACCTTCGGCGGCTCCGGGTCGCTGCTGGCCTGTCGCCTCATCGACATCCTCGGTCTCAAGGACGTCCTCGTGCCGCTCGAGCCCGGCAACGTCTCGGCCTTCGGGCTGCTGACCGTCGATGTCCGCAACGACTATGTGCAGACGCACGTCAGCCGCCACGACCGGTTGGAGATCGAGGAACTACAGGCCGGACTCGACGCCCTCGCGGCCGAGGCCGAACGTGCCCTGGAGGACGAGGGATTCGGGCCCGATCAGCGGCAGTACGCCCGCTCGGCGGACCTGCGCTATTTCGGCCAGGCCTTCGAGGTGCGTGTGCCGGTCGGCGACGGCCCCATCACCCAGGAACTGATGGACGAGGCGGCCGAACGCTTCCACCAGGCCCATCGCGAGCTCTACGGCTACGACTTCCGCAACGATCCCCACCAGCACGTGGAATGGGTCAACCTCCGCGTCAGCGGTATCGGCCCCATCAAGCGACCGGAACTCGCCGAGATCGCCCCGGGCACGGGGGCGGACGACGCGCTCACCGGCACCCGTCAGGCGTACTTCGACGAGTGGGTCACCCCCCGCGTGTACGACCGCGCCCGCCTCGGCGCCGGCGACGAACTCGAAGGTCCCGCCGTGATCGAGGAATTCAGCTCGACCATCCCGGTTCATCCCGGATTCCGCGCTCGCATCGACACTTTCGGCAACATCCGCCTCAGCAAGACGTCCGACTCGAACGGAGCCACCCGATGACTGCGACTCTCGACCCCGCCGCGGCCACGACCCGCAAGCCCTTCCGGCTGACCGACGCTTCGGGTAGCGCTCCCGATCCGGTGCTGGTCGAGATCGTCGCCGGCTACCTCGCCAGTGTCGAGATGGAGGTGGAGACCTCCATCTCCCGGACCTCGCGCTCGCCGATGATCCGCGACGCCCACGACTTCCGTGCCGGCATCCACGACCGCAACCTGCGCAAGCTCACCGGTCGTTCGTACTCGGCGCTCGTGCATCCGGTGGCGCGGGACTTCCCGCTCGAGACGATGAAGCCCGGCGACGTCTTCTTCCACAACGACGTCTACCTCTCCGAAGGCGGCATCGGGCACCTGCCCGACCTGTGCGTCACGGTCCCGGTCTTCGCGACCCGCCCCGGCGACACCGAGCCTTCGGTGGTCGCGTTCGTGCAGGCCTTCGGCCACCACGACGACATCGGCGGTTGCTGCCCGGGCTCCATGCCCTCGGGTGCGACCACCGTGTACGAGGAGGGACTGATGGTCCCGCCGATCAAGCTGTGGGACCAGGGCGTTCCCAACGAGGCGGCACTGCGGATCATGACCCGCAACTCCCGCATGCCCGATTCGCTCGCCGCCGACCTCGACGCCGAGTGCTCGGCGTGCCTCATGGGTGCGCGTCGACTGTCGGAACTGTTCGAACGCTACGGTGTCGAGACCGTCGAGGCCTGCTTCGACGCGATCCTCGATGCGACCACCGAGACGTACCGCCGCGAGATCCTCAGCAAGATCCCGGTGGGCACGTACACCTGGGAGGACTACGCCGAGCACGACGGTGTGGACGAGCCCATGCTGCACGTGCAGCGCATCACCCTCACCAAGACCTCCCCGGAGGACGAGGGCGGCGAGCGCCTGATCCTGGACTTCAACGGCACCGGTCCGCAGGCGAAGGGCCCGATCAACCACTGCGGTGACTACGCCGACGGCAACTTCCTCATCAAGTGGCTGGCGCCGATCCTCCGCAACCTGGCCGACACCCCGGACCGCATGGCGGAACTGGACGTCAACGAAGGTGTCGTGCCGCTGATCGAGATGAGGTTCCCGGAGCCGGGCACGCTCATCACGCCGATCTTCCCCGCTCCCACCAACGCTCGCACGTTCGTGATCCTGCGTCTGCTCGGTGTGCTCTCCGGTGTGGTCGCCAAGGCGGTCGACGGCAACATGCCCGCCGACCAGGAGACCATCCGCTACACCGGTGTGTACGGCGAGGACTTCGACGGCCACTCCTACCTCATGCGTGAGGTGCTCGGCGGCGGCTCCGGCGGCCGGCACTACGCCGACGGTGAGGACACCATCCACGTGGTGCCCGACTCGCGGAACCTGCCCACGGAGTTCACCGAGAGCCGTTTCCCGTTCATCGTCGAGAAGCTGGGTCTGGCAATCGATTCCGGTGGGGCCGGCCGCTACCGCGGTGGTCTCGGCTACGAGAAGCACATCCGCATGCTCAAGGATGCGAACTTCATGTCCATCGCGGACCGTTCGATCCTCGCCTGCTGGGGCGTCAAGGGCGGCAAGGCCGGCAAGCCGTTCTCCGTCACCCTCGATCCCGGCGGCCCGAACGAGCGCGAGTTCGACGCCCTCACGGACGCCGAGCCGATCAAGGCCGGCGAGGTCGTGCGCATCCGCACCACCGGTGGCGGTGGCTGGGGCGACCCGCTCGATCGTCCGATCGACGAGGTGGTCCGGGACGTGCTGTGGCGCAAGGTGTCCGTCGAGGGCGCCCGCGACGACTACGGCGTGATCCTGAAGGACACCTCGGCGGAGGAGCCCGTCGCCGACGTCGAGGCCACCGAGGCGCTGCGTGCGCAGATGCGCGCCGAGCGCGGCGAGGAAGAGCCCTTCTTCGACCGCGGTCCCGGTTACGCCCGCCTGTCGGGTGGTGCCGAGTTCGCCGAGTACGACTTCATCGGCAACTGATGTCGACGACGGCCACTTTCTCCCGCGGCACCGATCTCGCAGTGATCGGTGCCGCGGGGAAGACCGGAACGGCTGTCATCGCGGCGCTGGAGACAGCAGACACGACCCCCGTCCGCCGAGTGGTGCACACCGCTCGGCAGGCGGGGGATCGTGCTGTCGACCTCGAGACCGGTGCCGGGCTCGTCGACGCCCTGTCGGGCTGCCGTGGCGTCTACTTCATCGCCCCGAACATGCACCCCGACGAACCGGCGCTGTTCGAACGGTTCCTCGCGGCGGTGGCCGAGGCAGGTGTCGATCACGTTGTCTACCACTCCGTCGCCTGGCCGTACACGCCGGCGATGCCGCACCACCTCGACAAGGCGAGTTGCGAGGACATCCTGCACGCTTCCGGGGTGCGGTGGACCGTTCTGCAGCCCTGCGCGTACACGGAGAACTTCGCATCCGTCCTCGACGGCTCGGTCGATGCACTCGACGTCCCCTACGACCCCGACGCGCCGTTCTCGTTCGTCGCCCTGTCGGACGTCGCGACGGTGGCGGCCCGTGTCCTCGTCGAGGGTACGGACATCCACCACGGCGCCACCTACGAGCTCGGGGGACCGGACTCGGTGAGTGTGCGGCAGCTGTGCGCGGTCGCCGGGCGGTCGGTGGAGATCGAGCAGGTGTCCGTCCCGGTGTGGATGGAGCGCCACGGCCGCGACCTGCCCGCGGATACCCGGGAGCGTCTGGCGGCGATGTTCGACTTCTACGACGATCACGGTTTCGTCGCAGGGAGCGCCGTGACGGCGGCACTGCTCGGTCGGGCGCCCGCCCGCGTCGCGGATCTCGTCTCGTCGATGCCGCGCCGGTAACCCGCCGGTGGTGTAGGAAAGGGAACGTGACGGATCGCTCTGCGGACGGCCCCGACGCCGTCGACACCCTGCCCCCGCCCGTGCTCATCGCTGTCGACGAGGCCAGCGGTATCGGGGTGCTCACCCTCGACCGCCCGGAGCAGCGCAACCCGCTGTCGGTGGAGACGATGCGCGAGGTCATCGCCGGCCTGACGGCGCTCGCGGCCGACACGAAGGTGATCGTGGTCCGCGCGGAAGGCCCGGTGTTCTCGGCCGGGCACGACCTGCGGCAGATGATCGGACGCACGCTCGACGAGGAACGCGCGATCTTCGAGACGTGCAACGAGATGATGCGGACCGTGCAGTCGATCCCTCAACCGGTGATCGCATCGGTGCAGGGCACGGCGCTCGCGGCGGGATGCCAGCTCGTCGCTGCGTGCGATCTCGCCGTCGCTGCCGGCGACGCCCGCTTCGGTACCCCGGGTGTGCGGATCGGGTTGTTCTGCTCGACGCCGATGGTCGCGGTCAGCCGCGCGATCGGCCGCAAGCGGGCGCTGCAGATGCTGCTGACCGGCGACACCATCGACGCGCAGACCGCCGCCGACTGGGGCCTGGTGAACTACGTCGTCGAACCGGAGACGCTGGAGACCGCGACCACCGAGCTCGCCCTGAAGATCGCCACGTCGTCCCCCGAGACGATGCGGATCGGCAAGGAGGCGTTCTACCGGCAGATCGATCTGCCGCAAGAGACGGCCTATGCCGCAATGGCGGAGACGATGGCGTCGAACGCGATGATCGACGACGCGCAGGAGGGGATGGCGGCCTTCCTCGAGAAGCGGGCACCGGTCTGGAAGGACCGCTGATCCCGAGCGATCGCTAGGTCTGGACTAGTTGGTTGGACGTCCTATAAAGTTCACTGCATGACCCCCGACCCGCGTCAGAGCACCGTCGACGGCATCCTCCACCGCACCGCCGCGCGCTATCCCGCCCGCGTCGCACTCCGCTTCGGCGACCGGCAGTTCACCTACCGGGAACTCGACGACGCCGTCACCCGTGCCGCTGTGCACCTGCTCTCGTTGGGCCTGTCCAAGGGCGACCGCGTGGCCGCCTACGGCACCAACTCCGACGGCTACGCGATCGGATATCTCGCCGCTGCCCGCGCCGGCCTGGTGCACGTGCCGATCAACTACGCACTGCGCGGCGAGGAACTGTCGTACCTGCTCGGTCAGTCGGGCGCGAAAGCCGTGCTCGTCGACCCCGTGTTGCGCGACAATCTCGACGCCGTCCTGGCCGACGTGCCGGCCGAGACCGTCGTCCCGCTCCGCGACGCCGACGACTCCCTGGTGACGGTCGCGCAGACCGGCGACGTGCCGACGCTCGACGTCGCCGTGGCCGACACCGACCTCGTCCAGCTCCTCTACACCTCGGGCACGACGTCGAAGCCCAAGGGCGCCATGATGACCCACCAGGCGCTCACCTTCGAATACATGTCGTCGATCGAGGCGCTCGACCTGTCGGCCGGCGACGACCCGCTCGTGTGCATGCCGCTCTACCACTCCGCGGCGATGCACGTCTTCCTCATCCCGTACTTCGCGGTCGGTGCGACCGTGCGGCTGCTGCCCGCACCCGACGTCGCCGAGATCCTGCGGCTGGTGGAGGAGGAGCGCATCGGATCGCTGTTCCTCGCCCCGACGGTGTGGGTGCCGCTGACCAACCATCCCGACCTCGACGAGCGCGACCTGTCGTCGCTGCGCAAGGCGCAGTACGGAGCGTCGATCATGCCCGTCACCGTCCTCGAGCGACTCCGCGGCCGCTACCCGGAGCTCGGCTTCTACAACTGTTTCGGCCAATCCGAGATCGGTCCGCTCGCCACCGTCCTCCGCCCCGAGGAACACGACGCGCGTCCCGCCTCGTGCGGCCGGGCCGTGCTGTTCGTCGAAACCCGCGTCGTCGACGCCGACGGCAACGACGTCCCCGACGGTGAACCCGGTGAGATCCTGTACCGCTCACCGCAACTGTGCCTGGGCTATTGGGAGAATCCCGCCGCGACGGAGGAGGCCTTTCGCGACGGCTGGTTCCACTCCGGCGACCTCGTCACCCGCGACGCCGAAGGCTTCATCACCGTCGTCGATCGCATCAAGGACGTCATCAACACCGGCGGCATCCTCGTCGCCTCACGTGAGGTCGAGGACGCGATCTACACGCATTCGGCCGTCGCGGAGGTCGCGGTGATCGGTACTCCGGACGAGAAATGGATCGAAGCGGTGACCGCGGTGGTCGTCCTCAAGGACGGTCACGAGCTCGACGAGCCCACCTTGATCGACCACGTCAAGCAGCGCCTCGCACCGTTCAAGGTGCCCAAGGCCGTTCGCTTCGCCGACGTCCTGCCGCGTAACCAGAGCGGCAAGCTCCTCAAGCGCGAACTGCGCGGATCCTGACCACTCCGACCGAACACTGCGAAAAGGAAATCCGAACCCGATGCCGAAGAAGCACGTCGCCTCCTGGTACGACGACGAGGTCTCTGCCGTCTACGATCTCGCGCGCGAGTTCTTCGATCGCGAGGTCATGGGCAAGGCCGAGAAGTGGGATTCGCAGCGTCGTATCGATCGTGAGGTGTGGCTCGAGGCCGGCAAACTCGGTCTGCTGTGCTGCTCGATCCCCGAGGAATACGGGGGTGGCGGCGGTACCTTCGCGCACGACCTCGCGGTGTTCGACGCGCAGGGCTACTCCGGCGATCTCGCGTTCGGCAACTCCGTGCACAGCGGCATCGTCGCGCACTACATCCTCGAATACGGCAACGAGGAGCAGAAGAAGACGTGGCTGCCGGGCATGGCCACCGGCGAGATCCTCGGTGCCATCGGCATGACCGAACCCGGCGCGGGTTCGGACCTCAAAGCGATCAAGACCACCGCGGTGCGCGACGGCGACCACTACGTCGTCAACGGCTCGAAGACCTTCATCACCAACGGTTCTTCGGCCGACGTCATCGTCCTCGCCGTCAAAACCGACCCGAAGGCAGGCGCCAAGGGTGTGTCGCTGCTCATCGTGGATCTCCGTGACGCCCCGGGCTTCTCGGTGGGCCGTGTGCTCGACAAGGTCGGCCAGCACGCCGCCGACACCTCCGAGCTGTCGTTCGTCGACGTGCGCGTGCCCGTGACGAACCTGCTCGGCGAATCCGAAGGTCTCGGCTTCGGTCAGCTCATGGCACAGCTCGTGCAGGAACGTCTGATCATCGGCGCGCAGGCCGCCGGTGCGATGGACCGGGCCGTCGAGGAGCCCGTCCGCTACACCAAGGCGCGACAGGCGTTCGGGCACAGCCTGTTCGAGTTCCAGAACACGGCCTTCGAACTCGCCGAGTGTCAAACCATCGCCCGCCCCTGCCGCATCTTCCTCGACCACTGCATCGAGCAGCACCTGAAGGGCCAACTCGATCCGTCCGATGCCGCGATGGTCAAGTACTGGCTGACCGACAAGCAGTGCGAGGTCATCGACCGGTGCGTGCAGTTGCACGGCGGCTACGGCTACATGCGCGAATACCTCATCGCGCGGATGTACGAGGACGCGCGCGTCCAGCGGATCTACGCCGGCGCGAACGAGGTCATGAAGCAGATCATCGCGCGGGCGCTGTAACCGCCGAGTCGTATCCGAATGCGGGACGTCTCAGCGGGCTGTGGCGGTCAAGAACTCTTCGATCGCCGCCGTGAGCTTCTCGGGCTGGTCTTCGGCCAGCAGGGTGTAGCTGTCGTCGATTTCGACCAGCCGCGCGTCGGGGAAGGCCTCGGCGAGGCGTCGCCCGTGATCGCGCGGCATCATGCGGTCCTCGGTGGCCCACACGACCAGCACCGGCCCGGAGAATTGCGCCGCTTTCGCAGCGATCTCGAGCAGCTGTTGCTTGGGCGGGGCCGAGAGTGCGTACTTGGCCAGATCACGCCGGATGTTCCGGTCGACGGTGGCCGGGCGGAACCAGGCGTCCATGACGGGTCCGGGTACCGGACGTTTGCTCATCCATCCCCAGGTGCCGGGGCCACGCCGGCCGAACTTCGTGCCGAGCACCGCCATGAGCAGGCGTACCCCACCCGGAAGCTTGACCAGCGGCAGGAGTCGTTTCACCGGGCCGGGAGGGTAGTTGTCGAATGCCTCGCACGCGGCGAGCACGAGTCGCGAGACCCGTTCGGGATTCGACACGGCGAAGAAGGCCTGGGCGCCGCCCCAATCGTTCTGGATCAGCGTGACGTCACGCAGGTCGAGAGCGTCGAGGAACTCCCCGATGAGATGGCCCATGCCGACGAGGGTGAGGTCTGCCTCCGGGCGCATCGGTATGCGGTGCGAGCCGAGAGGCCAGGTCGGCGCGATGCAGCGGTAGGTGCCGCGGAGTTGTTCCACGACGTTTCGCCACGCGGTTCCGTCCATCAGTAGACCGTGGATGAACACGAGAACCGGTCCGTCGCCACCGGTGTCCTCGTACTCGATCGTTCCTGCCGAAAGCTCGATGTCGAACACGCGATCCCCCTTCGCGTCGAGTCGTCGAGATACTTCCACAGTTCGACGCCGATCACCGGGATTTCACTGATTCCCTCAGAGGGGCTTGGTCCAGTCCAGCGTGTAGCGGTAGTAGAAGCGTCGATGGATACGGCTTCCGGGCAGCACCATCGCGGCCGCGCGACGGATATCGGCGAGTGACTCGCGGGGTTGTTCGGTCGTCATGCCGGGGTAGCCGGACTCGCGGTGGATGGTGCTCGCTACGCGAACGGGAAGAACAAGCGCCCCGGCGACGAGCCGATCGATCACGGTCTTGTTGGCAGACAGCCCCACGATGCGTAGGCTCCCTCCCGGGGCCAGAAGTTCTCGCATGCGTTCGAGCGCGATGATCAGCGGCATGTGATGGAGGGTGGCGACGCACGTGATCAGGTCGAAGCGCCGATCATCGAGTTCCGACGAGATGAGGACATCTCCCTCGACGACGTGCGCGTCGGGGGTGTCGGCAAGGCGTGCGCGCGCTCGGGCGACAGCCGAGTGATCCGAATCGATGCCGGTGACCGATGCAGCTGCCGTGGCGAGTTTCCGAAGGAGAAGTCCGTCGCCGCAGCCGATATCGAGGACGCTGCTGTCACGGTGCGGAACCGCTGCGAGCAACTCCGAGTGGAAGGCCGTGTTGTGATTCCGATACTCGGTCACGATGCTCCTTTCTCGTCGTCGGGAACGTGTCAGGGTGCATGAGGTCGGGTCCGCGGAATCGCCGACGGTGTCGAGCGTGAACTCGACGCATCGGGCTGGGGCCCCTGCCACATCGTCGGGAACTCCCTCCGTGGACAGGTCGGGTTCGAACTCGAACGCCATGGCCGTGCACGTTCGCCGGCTGCTGTCAGTCCGAGTCGCGGTCGGAAACGTTTCTCATGGAGGGAGTTCCGTATCGGCTTGTCGTTCATTGCGCAGTTTCCGTTGGCGGCAGCGGCGCGGGGGCTCGGTGAGCGGGCCTGGGCACGGCTCCAACGACCGATCCTCCGGAACGCGAGCCGGCGACTCGACGCCGTACCACCCGAGGATGCTGCGAATGTCGTCCGCGCAGTGTCCCACTGCCCGATCTACCTCACGAGGCTGCTCGCCGGCCTTCGCGACGGGCCGTTGACGGACCTTCACCGGGTGAAGGCACCTACCACGGCCGGCTCGTGGTGAGATACTTCGCCATCTCCTGACTCTGCGCGCGGTGCATGCGGCGGTGCTCCGCCCGCTCGTCACCGGACTCGTTCAGCTTGCGTTCCTCGTCGGATTCGGGCAGCACCGGTGGGACCTGCATGGTTCGACCGCCGTCGTCGACGGCGACGAAGGTGAGGAAGGCGGTGGCGGCGATGCGCCGCTCCCCGCTGCGCAGATCTTCGGCGGTGACCTTGACGAAGACCTCCATCGAGCTACGTCCGGTCCACGTCACGAACGACTCGAGGCACACCGAATCGGACGGACGGACGGGTTCGAGGAAGGCCACGGAATCGGTCGACGCCGTCACAACCGAGGCACGACTGTGACGGGTCGCCGAGATCGACGCGGTCATGTCGATGTCGCTCATCAGCTTCCCGCCGAACAACGTGTTGTGGTCGTTGACGTCGTTGGGAAACACCCTGCTGGTCTTGACGACTCGCGATTCTCGGCAAGGTTTGGCCTGCACGCCGATGGTCCTTTCGTAGATCGTGCTCACGGCGGGATCTCCGCCGGATGCACCTCTACAAGCCTACGACTGCTGCGCGGAAATCGGCGCAGGCCTGGTGTGATACTCGACAATTCTGGTCAGCATGGCGGTGAGCTGTGCGCGTTCGGCCGCGTCGAGGGGAGCGAACGCCTCGTCCTGCGCCGCGGTGAGCATCCGGTCGAGATCGAACAGTCGCCGGCGCCCGCGCTGGGGGAGGGTGATGATGTTGCGTCGCCGATCGGTCGGGTCGGGTGCTCGTTCGACGAAACGCCGGTCGACGAGTGCGTCGACGGCGGCGGCGACGTCGCTGCGATCGAGTCCGCAGCGACGGGCGAGGTCGATCTGACTGGACGGACCGTGTACCTCGAGGGCGGCCAGGATCCGGTAGTGGTGACCTCGGGCATCGGCGGAATCGAGGCGGTCGAACACGACGCGATGCACGTGGCGCGCCGCCAGGGTCATCAGATAGCTCGGGAGGTGTCGGAGCCGATCGGGGCCGGCCGCGTCGTGGGTGGCGGACATGTGACCGAGTCTACGATTACGGGCCCTGTGGATCGAGACCCCGTCACCGCCGACGGTGGTCGGTGATGGGGGTGCGAGGGCCGCGTTTCGGAACCTGCGCGTACCCACCGGACTCCACGATCAGTCGAACCGCCCGATAGCGTTGCGGGCGCAGGGGTTCGAGGTATTCGATCATGCCGGGATCGTCGAGGGGCTTACCGAGCAGCGCCCATCCGACGACCTTCGCGAGGTGGTAGTCGCCGACGGAGAGCGCATCGGTGTCGCCGAACGCGCGCTGGGCGACCTCCGCGGCCGTCCACACGCCCACCCCCGGCACGACCCGCAACTTCCGTCGGGCGTCGGCGGCCGGTTCATGCACGAGGCGCTCGAGGGAGTCGGCGACCTGCGCGCACCGCACCACAGTGCGTGCGCGGCCGGGGTCGACGTTCGCCCGATGGAACTCCCAGGACGGCACGGTCCGCCAGGTCGCCGCGGAGGGCGGCACGCGCATGCCCTCCGGGGCCGGACCGGGCGCCGGATCGCCGAACCACGTGACGAGACGACGCCAGGACGCGAACGCCGCCACCCCGTGCACCCGCTGTTCCAGGATGGCCGGCACCAGGGATTCGAGCACCCGGCCCGTGCGGGTGATGCGCAGGGCAGGCATGCGTCGGTGCGCCTCGACGAGCAGGGGATGCTCGGGTACGAAGCCGGATGGGTCGTCGTCGGCGCCGAGCAGCGCCGGAAGCCGATCGACCAACTCGGATGCGCCCGGACCCCACGCCAGACACCGCGCGCCGTGCGGACCGTCCTGGGTGAGTCGGTACGTCACGGCACCGGTGTTCATCCGGGAGGTACGCCAGACGGCGCCGGCGACGACGCGATGACACGGATCCCACGGCCCGCGCTGCAGCGGGCGCAGGGTGCGCACCACGTCGACCGGCCACGGCACGCGCACGCGGGTGTCGAGGGGTGCTTCGTCCGCCACGCTCGCGATGCGACGGCCTCGCTCGTCGGACACGGTCACCGTCCTACCGTACTCTGTGCGCTGGAGCCGACTTTCGCGACTCTGTGCGCTGGAGCGGACTTTCGCGACTCTGTGCGCTGGAGCCGACTTTCGCGACTCTGTGCGCTCGAGCCGACTTTCGTGGTGTCGGAGGGTGCGGCTATGGTCGGGCGCATGATCATCGTGAGCACCGACGGATCCTGCCTTCGCAATCCCGGTGGCGCCATCGGGTGGGCGTGGGTCAATCACGAGGGGCCCAGCGCGTCGGGCGGTGAGCGTTCGGGCACGAATCAGATCGCCGAGCTCCGGGCGGTGCTCGAGGCACTGCGCGCGCATCCCGGCGCCGAGCCGATGATCATCGAATCCGATTCGCAGTACGCGATCAAGTGCGCCTCCGAATGGCTGCCCGGATGGAAGCGCAAGGGTTGGAAGACGGCCACCGGCGCGCCGGTGAAGAACCTCGAACTCGTGCGCGCCATCGACCGCGAGCTCACCGACCGCACCGGTCCGGTGCGGTTCCGCTGGGTGCGCGGCCACGTCGGCAACCACTTCAACGAGATGGCCGACACGCTCGCCGGCCAGGCCGCCCGCGAGATCGCGGCGCAGCCCGGACCGATCGAGGTGCCGAGCACGCCCGTGGTCGCGCACAAGCCGCCGAAGTGCGCCGACGACGCCGAATTGACCTTGTTCTGAGCGAAGTTCCGCTCAGCGCGCGTAGACCGCGGTGGGTTGCCCGTTGATCGCGTGGACGGTCACGGGGGTATCGAACACGTCGGTGAGGATCTCGTCCCGCATGATCTCGTCGGACGTGCCGCTGGTGACGATCAGGCCGTCGCGCAACGCGATGATGTGATCGGAGTACGCGGCGGCGATGTTCACGTCGTGGATGACGAGCACGATCGTCTTGCCCAGTTCGTCCGCTGCCCGCCGCAGCTGACGCATCATCAGCACGGCGTGCTTCATGTCGAGGTTGTTGAGCGGCTCGTCGAGCAGCACGTACTTGGTGTCCTGTGCCAGCACCATCGCCACGAAGGTACGCTGCCGCTGACCGCCGGAGAGCTGGTCGAGGAAGCGGTCTGCGAGGTCGGTGAGGTTGAGGAATTCCATCGCCTCGTCGACGTGCCGCACGTCTTCCGCGGTGAGTCTGCCCTGGCAGTGCGGGAATCGACCGAAGCCGACCAGTTCGCGGACCGTCAGGCGCGCGGTGATGTGGTTCTCCTGCCGCAGGATCGACAGATGCTTGGCCAGCTCCCGGGTCTTCGTGGAATGCACGTCGAGTCCGCCCACGGTGACGGTGCCGCTGGTGGGTTGCAGCAGTCGGCCGATGATCGTCATGAGCGTCGACTTGCCGGCACCGTTCGGTCCGATCAGGGAGGTGATGCCGCCCTCGCGGATCGTGCCGGAGACGGGTCCGAGGACCCGCTTGTCCTGGTACGACATCGAGACGTCGTGGAACTCGATCACAGCGTTCCCTTTCTCAGGAGCATGAACAGGAACAGGATGCCGCCGACGAACTCGATGATCACCGTCAGGAACCCGCCCGCGTAGAAGACGTGCTGCATGAAGAACTGGCCGAAGGCGAGGGTGATCACGCCGAGCAGGAACGCCATGGGCATGACGTACTGGTGCTTGTACGAACCGGCGATCTGGTAGGCGAGGGTGGCGACGAGGAAGCCGAAGAAGGTCATGGGCCCGGCCAATGCGGTCGCGAACGCCACGAGCAGCGCGATGAGGACGAGCATCAGCGTCAACTCGCGCTTGTAGGCGACACCGATGTTGGTTGCGGTGTCGCGGCCGAGCAGCAGCGCATCGAGACGGTGGCGACGGCGCCACAGGATCACCCCCACGACGATGCAGATGCCGAACGCGAGGGGCAGATAGTCGCCGGGTACGGACGACAGGCGACCCATCAGCTCGACCGAGAGCATGTCGTACTCGGTGGGGGAGAGCACCCGCTGGATGAACGTCGAGAGACTGTCGAACGCCATTCCGAGTACGACGCCGACGAGCAGCATCAGGAACAGGCTGCCGAAACGGCCGGAGAACAACCAGCGATAGAGCAGCGTCGCCAGTGCCACCATGAGCCCGGTCTGGAGGACGAGCTTCGGGATGCCTTCGGAGGTCGCGATCGCGGTGGCTCCGAAGAAGAAGACCGTCAGCGTCTGCATCAGCGTGTACAGGGAATCGAACCCGATGATGGACGGCGTGAGGATGCGGTTGTCGGTGACCGTGTGGAACACGACGGTCCCCATGCCGTGCGCGAACGCCGCGACCACCATGGCTCCCAGGACGGTGAGCCGGCGCGGGAAGGTGAAGTCGAACGAGCCGCGGATGAACAGGAACAGATAGCAGGCGACCGCCACGGCGGCGATCGCGGCGACGATGGCCAGGCGCACTCCCGGCGACAGGCGACGGCGCTCACCCTTGCCGGTCGGGACGGCCCGGGCGCGTACGGAATCAAGCACTGACATGACGACGCTGCCTCAGAACGAGAGTGATGAAGACGACGGCGCCGACGACGCCGAGGACGACGGACGCGGGAATCTCCATGGGGGCGACGATCGTGCGGCCGACGAGATCGCACGCGAGAAGTAGTCCGGCGCCGATGACGGCGACCCAGGGCAGGTTCTTGTGCATGTCGTCGCCGAGCATCATCGACACGAGATTCGGGACGATCAGGCCGAGGAACGGGATGAAGCCCACCACCACGGTAGTGACGCCGGTGGCGATCGCGACGAGCATGACGCCGAGGAAGACGACCTGCTCGTACTTCAGCCCCACGTTGGTGGCGAGGTCTCTACCGAGACCGGCGATGGTGAACCGGTCGGCGAGGAGATAGGCGAGGACGGCGACGGCGAGCACCGCCCACAGCGGTTCGTAGAAGCCGCGAACCACGCTGCTGAAGCCACCCGAACGCCACGCCGACATCGACTGCAGCAGGTCGAAGTTGCCGGCGAGGAAAGTGGTGATCGAGCCGACCACGGCACCGAGCATGATGCCGACGAGCGGCACGATGATCGACGACTTCAGCGCGATCCGGCGCAGGACGACGATGAACACCATCGTTCCCGCGAACGCGAAGATCACCGAGATCACCATCTTGACCATCGGCGACGCGTCGGGAACGACGATCAATGTGGCCAGCAGGCCGAGACCGGCCCACTGCGCGGTGCCCGCGGTGGTCGGTTCGACGAACTTGTTCTGGGTGATCAACTGCATGATCACGCCCGAGATGCTCATCGCGACGGCCGCGAAGATCAGGGCGAGGGTTCGCGGCACGCGGGAGATGAAGAACATCTCGCGGGCCGCCGGGTCGTGGATCAGCGATTCGAGGGTGATGTCGTAGCCGCCGACCATCAGGGACGCCACGGTCAGTGCCAGAACGACCACCGAGATCACCGGCAGCAGCACTTTGTTCTTCGTCATGGGGGCTCGGATCCGGAGAAGGTGCGCTCACACACGCAGCCTGCCCCGGCCCGTGATTCGGGTCGGGGCAGGCTGCTGTGGAGCGTCGAACAACAGGGACTTACTGTGCCGACTGGTTCGCAGCTTCGAACGCGTCGGCGATCTGCTGGAACGCTTCGGTGTAGGACTCGATGCCCTCACGCTTGTAGAAGTCGCCGTCCAGGTAGATGATCTGGTCCTTCGTGGCGAAGGTGGTGTTGGCGAACGCTTCCTGCGCGTCGATCACCGCGGCGGCCGGCTGCGGGGCTTCCTCGCCCGGCACGGCGGTGGCGGAGTCGCGGTCCAGGACGATCATCCAGTCGGGGTTCGCCTGCGCGATGGTCTCGGGAGCGAGACCGGAATCGCCGTGGACATCACCGGCGTCGCCGGCGAAGACGTCCTTCAGGTTCACGCCCTCGAGGAGGCGACCGATACGGCCTGCACCGTTGTCGATCTTGCCGCCCGCGACGACCGCGAGGAAGACGCTCTCACCGTTCGTGGCGTCCTGGGCAGCTTCGGTGGCAGCCTCGAGCTCGGCGACGATCTCCTCGGCCTCGGCTTCCTTCTCGAAGATCTGCCCGAGCGCGAGGGCCTGATCCTTCAGTCCCTGGATGTAGCCGCCCTCGGAATCGTCCAGCGCGGAGACGTCGACGACCGGCGCGATCTTCGACAGTTCTCCGGTGAACTCGGTGAAGCGCGAACCACCGATGATCAGATCCGGCTCGGCCTCGCTGACCAGTTCGAGCTTCGGCTCGCGGTGCGTGCCGACATCGAGGATGGAGTCGTCCTCACGCCACTCGTCGAAGCCCGTGTTGGGGAGGAGGGTCTTCGGCAGGGCGACGGGCGTGATGCCCCAATCGCGCAGCATCTCGAACGACTTGTTGTCGAGGGCCACCACACGCTCGGGGTCCGTAGGAACTTCCATCTCACCGTTGTTGGTCTCGATGGTGACGGTCGCGCCGTTCTCGGCGTCGGCGCTGTCGATACCGCTGTCACCGCAGGCGGTCAGGACGAGCGCCCCGGCGAGGGCCGGTGCGAGGAGCAGGCGCTTGAGATTCAGTTTCACGGGTGACTCCGAGGAAGGGTCGGACGGCGTGCTGACATGTGCCAAGACGCTCGCGGATCGGTAATTCAAGTTTCACATAGTATTGGTAAGGCAAACCTTTGTCCTGCTGGGGGTATGTGACAACGATCTCCCGGAGCGAATATCAACTACTCACGTCACCCCTGCTGAGGGTCGCCGGATAGGGTCGCGGCATGAACGAAGTCGAGTCGGTCGCACGCTTTCGGAGCACCCACGGTCTCGATCACCTGATCGACGTCCACACGCACTTCATGCCCCGCCAGGTCATGGACAAGGTCTGGGCGTACTTCGACTCCGCAGGCCCGCTCGTCGGACGGCCCTGGCCGATCACCTACCGGCACGACGAGGAGGAACGCGTCGCGCGTCTCCGCGACTTCGGGGTACGCCGGTTCACCGCCATGCTGTACCCGCACAAGCCGGAGATGGCGGCGTGGCTCAACTCGTGGGCGGCCGACTTCGCGGCCCGGACCCCCGACTGTCTCCACACCGCCACCTTCTACCCGGAGGCCGAGGCGAAGGAGTACGTCGCGTCGGCGATCGAGGCGGGCGCGCGCGTGTTCAAATCCCACATCCAGGTCGGCGATTACTCGCCGCTCGATCCGCTCCTCGACGACGTGTGGGGCCTGCTCGAGGACTCGGGCGTGCCCATCGTCGTGCACTGCGGGTCGGGCCCGGCGCCCGGCACGTACACCGGTCCGGCTCCGATGCAGGAACTCATGCGCCGGTACCCGCAGCTGACGGTGATCGTCGCGCACATGGGTCTGCCCGAGTACCGCGAGTTCCTCGACCTCGCGGAACAGTACGAGCGGGTGTATCTCGACACGACGATGGCGTTCACCGATTTCGTCGAGGAGGACACACCCTTCCCGAGGGATCAGCTGCCGCGTCTCGACGCGCTGCGTCGGAAGATCCTGCTCGGCACGGATTTTCCGAACATTCCGTACGACTATCTGCACCAGCTCGAGGTGCTCGAGCGCGTCGCGCCCGACAGCGAGTGGATCCGCGCGGTGTGCCGCGACAACGCCACGTCGCTGTTCGGGCTCGGCGAGTGATCGACGGGTTCGCCGGTCAGACGGTGATCGAGCGTCGGACGATCTTGCCGGTCGCGTTGCGGGGGAGCAGATCCTGCGTGATCCGCCAGACGGTAGGGACCTTGTAGTAGGCCAGTCGCTCGGCGCAGAAGGCTCGCAACTCGTCCTCGGTGATCGTGCTGCCGGGTCGCAGCACGACGACGGCGGCGATCTCCTGTCCCAGATCCTCGTGGTCCACGCCGATCACGGCGCTCTCGACGACGCCGGGGTGCTCGTCGAGGCACTGTTCGATCTCCGTGGGATAGACGTTCTCGCCGCCGCGCAGGATGAGATCGGACCGTCGGCCCGTGAGCCGCAGACGTCCGTTCTCGATCGCGCCGTAGTCGCCGGTACGCAACCATCCCTCCGGGGTGATGGCCGCGTCCGTTGCGGCCGGATCCTCCCAGTAGCCGAGCATTACGTAGGGACTGCGGACGCAGATCTCACCCTCGGTGCCGTCGGGCACCCGTTCGCCGAACGGATCGCGGATCTCCATGCTCACCGTGATGATGGGGGAGCCGAGGGTTCCGGGGAAGGCCTCGATTTCCGGGGCCGTCGCCATGGCGATCGCGGTGCTGCACTCGGTCAGCCCATAGCTGTCCACCAGAGCCTGTCGCGCGAAGGGGAACTTCGCCTGCAGGCGTTGCTTGAACTCGGGGGAGGACGGAGCAGAAGCCAGCGCGAACGCAGTGAGCGAGCCGAGGTCGTACTTGTCGGTGTTCTCGTGCTCGAGCATGCGCGAAGCCATCGTCGGCACCGCACCCCAGTTGGTCACCCTCTCGCGCTCGATGAGCGTGAAGACCTTGTCGACGTCGAACCCGCCTTCCGTCATGACAGCGGCGCTTCCCGTTGCGAGTCGCGGCACCGCAAGGTTGTGCAGGCTCGCGATGTGGAACAACGGTGAGGTCAGGAGATACCGGTTGTCGTTGGGCACCGAGTCGTCATAGGGGCGCTGCTGCATCGCGGCAACCAGCGCGTCGGAGTATCGGTGATAGTCGACGACGGCGAGCACGTTGCGGTGGGAGTGCAGTGCCCCCTTGGGACGCCCACTGGTACCGCTCGTGAACAGGATGACCGCGGGATCGTCCTCCTCCACGTCCGCCGACGGCAGTTCGGCGCCGGACGCCGCGGCCACGATCCGGGGCACGTCCTGCTCGGTGGTGAGCAGATCGAACCCGGAGACCCCCGCTCTCCCCAGCAACGCGGCGCGTTTGGCGTCGGCGACGATCACCTTGGGCCGCACCAGGTTCACGCCGTACGCGATCTCGGGCGGCGTCCACCAGGAGTTCAGGCCCACTGCAATTGCACCCAGGCACTGAGCGGCCCAGAAGGTGATGATCCATTCGGGGGAGTTGGCCGCGAGAAGCGCGACGCGGTCGCCCTTCTTCACGCCGTGCTCGTCGCGCAGGACGGTCGCCAGGGCGGCGACGGCGTCGGCGTGCGCGCTGAACGAGAGGCGGCGATCGGCCGTCACGAGGTAGTCGCGGTCGCCCCATTGCCGGGACGCGGCGACGAGGTCGCCGATGCGGCGGTCGCGGTTGCGCATGACCTGCATCCGGTTGCCGCGCACGTCCTCTTCGACGATTTCGAATCGGCCACCGGGGCCGGTGAGCTGGGAAACGACCATCTGCAACATCTGCTGCAGATCTGCTTGTGCTGTCAAGGATTCGCCTTTCTCGGTCCCGCACGGTTTCGTCGCGCAGCAGGGCGTACACAGGGGGATCGGAGAACTGTTTCGGGTGACGTAGTGCATAGAACCCTAGGTGCTGTGTCTACTGTCACAGATTTGTCCCGGTGAGTGAGAGTGGCCCAGGTCTCACTCTGTGGGGTGGCTACCTTCGCGACACCCGGCCTACCGTCCGGCGCCCCGGAATTGCGCTTCAGCCCAGACCGAGACCAAGGAGTCCATCGTCGTGAAACTCAGCGCTGCCTCGAAATCGATGGCGGGTCTGTTCGCCGTCGTAGTGGCGACGTCCGCTTGTGCGTCGGACCGCGGCGCCGACCCGTCGGCGGGCGCCCTCGCTCCGGCGGCAGCCGCCGCAGCGGCGGCCCCCACGGCCGAGGAATCGTTCGGAACCCTCGTGTCTCCGTGCGGGCCGGGGGATGCGGCAGGAAGCACCGACCAGGGAGTGTCGGATACCGAGATCCGCATCGGATACGGCGACGACCGGGGCTACTCGAAAAGTCCCGGACTCAACAAGGAGATCGGTGACGCCGTCTCCGCGATGATCGACTGGTGCAATGCCCAGGGTGGCATCAACGGTCGCACGATCGTCGGTACCCACTACGACGCTGCGATGACGCAGGCCAACGCCGTGATGCAGAACGCGTGTGCGAGCGAGTTCATGATGGTCGGTCACGGCTTCGCCATGGACCAGACGTCCGAGCAGACTCGGGTCGCGTGCAATCTCGCCGCTGTCCCCGCCTTCACCGTGTCCCCCGACGCGGCCAACGGCCCGATGACCTACCAGGGCGTCCCGTTCCCGGTCGACTACGCGAACGGCTCGCAGTGGTTCCAGATCGCCGAGATGTACCCGGACCTGGTCGGCGAGTTCGACGTCATCGACAGCACGATGCCCACGATCATCTCGGCGAGCACCAAGATCCGGTCCATCGCCGAGGCCGCCGGCTTCACGCTGAAGAACTGCGGTGTCACGCTCAACTACGAGGGCGAGTCGAGTTACGCGCCCTTCGCCGAGAAGTTCAAGCAGTGCGGCGTCAAGGGCCTGTGGACGTCCCGTTCTCCGGTGCCGGCCGAGTTCAACTTCGTGAAGGCACTCGACCAGGCCGGCATCGACCCGATCCTGCTCGGTGAGGCCACCTGGTACGGCAACGCCGCCCAGGCGTGGAATGGGGAGAGCGGTCTGCTCGACAACCTCCACGCCGGCATGACCTTCCAGATGATCGAGAACGCTGATGCCGTACCGGCCGTGAAGAAGTACGTCGAGCTGGTCACCGAGCAGGACGGCAAGACCGCGCTGCTCGGCATGCAGGCCACCTCTTCGTTCCTGTTGTGGGCGACCGCTGCGGACGCCTGCGGATCGGACCTGTCCCGTCAGTGCGTCATCGACGAACTGTCCCGAATCGACGAGTGGGACGGAGGCGGGCTGCACGCCGTCACCGATCCCGGGAACAACATGCCGGCAACCTGCGGGCTCGTCGTGAGGCTCACCGGCGCCGAATACACCCAGGCGTTCCCCACGGAGGCCGGCACCTTCAAGTGCGACGACCGCTACCGCGTCGCAACCGATCCGAGCACGTGGGGCACCGAACTCGGAGCCGACCGCGTCGCGACGAAATACCTGAACCCGAACATCATCAGACCGACCGTCTGATCCGAGCGCCCGGTGCCGGCGAGGCCTGACACGCACTCGCCGGCCCCCCGACCAGAGGTACTCGTATGGACACCTTTCTGACCTTCACGATCGTGGGGTTGGTGCTCGGATCGGTTTACGCGATCGCTGCATCGGGCCTCGTTCTCACCTACAACACGTCCGGCATCTTCAACTTCGCGCACGGCGCACAGGCGATGCTCGGTGCGTTCGCCTACTGGCAACTGCGCTACGGCTGGGGGCTGCCCACACCCGTCGCGTTGCTTCTCGTCCTCGGCGTCCTCGGCCCGATGACGGGCCTGTTGCTCTACGTCGTGATCATGCGCGGCATGCGTGACACCGCCGAGGTCACCAAAATCGTCGTCACCGTGTCGATCCTGCTCGGCATGGTCTCGGTGTCGCACTGGTTCTGGCATCCGGAGACCGCACGCACCATGACGATGTTCTTCGGCGACCAGGCAAGGATCGACCTCTTCGGCGTCACCATTCGCTACCACGAATTGATCTGTCTCCCCGCCGCGGTGCTCATCGCCGTGGGACTGCGAATCATGTTCGTGCGCACCCGCGTCGGAGTGGCGATGCGAGGTGTGGTCGATGATCCCGATCTGCTGCGCCTGAACGGGCACGACCCCGACCGGCTCGCCGCGCTGTCCTGGATGATGGGTTCGACCCTCGCGGTGCTGGCAGGTGTCCTCGTGACACCGATCAACGGTGGCACCCTCGAAGCGAACATGCTGACCCTGCTCGTCATCGACGCGTTCGCGGCGGCGATGTTCGGCCGGCTGCGCAGCATTCCGCGCACCTTCGCCGGTGCGCTGTTCCTCGGCCTGGCAGCCACATACGTGCTCGCCTACTTCCCGACCGCGTGGACGTGGACGTCGAATCTGCGGGTGTCCCTGCCGATGATCGCGCTGTTCGTGGTTCTCGTCGTACTGCCGCAGGATCGGTTGCGCGGTGCCGTCACCCGTACCAGGGAGCGCTACCACGTGCCGTCGGTGCGCAAGGCGATCGCCTGGGCGGTCGCGCTCGTCGTCATCGTCTATGCCATCCGCCTGCTCATGGTGACGTCGGCGGTCACGACCCTCACGATCGGCATGGCCTTCGCGATCATCGCGTTGTCGCTGACCCTGCTGACCGGATACGCGGGCGAGATGAACCTCGCGCCGATACCTTTCGGTGCCATCGCGACGATCGTGGCGTTCCACTTCGGTATCTCCGGGAGCGGACTGGCTGCCCACCTGAACCTGTGGGGCGTGGCGCTCGGCGTTGCCGTCACGGCCGTGATCGGCGGGCTCATTGCGCTTCCGGCCCTGCGGTTGCGCGGCCTCTATCTCGCCCTGGCCACGATGGCGTTCGGTGTGTTCCTGTCGAACATGGTGCTGCGCGACACCACCCAGCACGAGCTGTTCGGCATCAGGTTCTCGCTGTTCACCGACGGCAACATCGCGATCCCGCCGTTGAAGGTCGGCCCACTCGACCTGCGGAACGAGACGGCCTTCCTCATGACGGTGACGGTGATCTTCGCCGTTCTCGGCGTGGGCCTCATCGCCCTGCGCAACAGCGGCTACGGCCGCCGGCTCGCAGCGATGAAGGACAGCCCCGCCGCGGCGGCGATGCTCGGCCAGAGCCTGGTGCGTCTGAAGCTCGGGGTCTTCACCCTGTCGGCGGGCATCGCCGGACTGGGCGGGCTGTTCATGTCGAGTGCGATGGGCTCGGTGTCGAACGAAAGCTTCTCGATCATGGTGAGCTTGTCGCTGCTGATGCTCACCGTCGTGGCCGGTATCGGTTACGTCTCCGGTGCGCTGTTCGGTGGTCTGATGTCGGGTATCGGCTTCGCCGTCATCATGGTTTCGTTCTCCGATCTCGCTGCGGGACAGCCGGAACTGGCCGGAATGTGGACCTTCCTCGGTCACGTCGCCGCAGTGAGCCCCGCGCTCATCGGTATCGGCGTCGCGGCCAACCCGAGCGGCAGCGTCCACCAGATGGTGGAGGGCTACCGTCACCTGAAGAACGCGGAGCCCGTGCTGGTCGGGGGTGCCGCGGTGGTGCTCGTGTCCTACCTGCTCGCGCTCGTCGGCGCGCTCGACAACTGGTGGTTCGCGTCGATCACCATCGCGACGGTGTTCATGCTTCCGGTCGTGGGACAGTGGCTGATGCCCGAAGCTGTGCTCGGCGCAGAGGAAGCGCAACGTCGCGCGCCGCTGGTTCCCGAACGGATCGGAATCGACGAGCCCTACAACGAGCAGGCACGGGACGAGATCGACCGTGAACTCGGCATCGACGAACTTCTGGCCGCACGTGCCACCGGGTCGGAGAAGGAACTGATTCCTCATGGCTGAGACACCCATTCTGGAAACACGCGGAATCACAGTCCGATTCGGCGGACACGTCGCGGTCAAGGACGTGAGCCTCGGAATCGAACCGGGAACGGTGACGGGCCTGATCGGACCCAACGGGGCCGGGAAGACGACCCTGTTCAACACGATCACCGGCCTGCAACGGCCGACGGTAGGCAAGGTCTTCCTCGATGGTCGTGACATCACGTCGCTACCGCCCTACAAGCGGGCCCACATGGGTATGGCCCGCACGTTCCAGCGTCTCGAGTTGTTCGTGTCGCTGTCCGTGCGCGACAATCTCCGAGTGGCCGGGGACATCCACAATGCCAACGGACGCAACAAGATCGATCTGGACGAGGAAGTCGACCGGCTCCTCGAGCTGACCGGCCTGGCCGATATCGCGAGCACCGACGTCTCGGACGTACCCACCGGCCGCGCCCGCGTCGTGGAGGTCGCCCGCGCGTTGATGACCTCGCCGCGGGTGCTGCTGCTCGACGAACCCGCCTCCGGGCAGACGGAACAGGAAACGGAGGCGTTCGCCGCCCTGCTCCGCGATCTGGCCGATTCGGGTCTCGCGATCTGCCTCGTCGAGCACGACATTCCGCTCGTGATGAAGATCTGCTCCCGGATTCACGTGCTCGACTACGGCGCGGTGCTGGCCAGTGGCGTCCCGGACGAGATCAAGAACGATCCGGCAGTGATCAACGCCTACATCGGCACCGAGGAGGAAGCGGTATGAGCGTCGAACCGTTGCTCGAACTGTCGGGTGTCCGGGCCGGATACGGTGCGATCGAGGTGCTGCACAGCGTGGATCTCATACTCGAACCGGGCGCGGTGGTCGCCCTGCTCGGGCCCAACGGCGGAGGTAAGACGACGACCCTGCGCGTGTGCTCGGGTATCCATCCGGTCTCGTCGGGTGAGTTCCGGCTGGCCGGCCGTGTCGTCAACGGTGTGTCCGCAGCGGAATTCGCACGTCTGGGGGTGTGCTCGATTCCCGAGGGACGCGGCATCTTCCCCAACCTCACCGTCCGCGAGAACCTGTGGATCGGAACCGGCACCGGTGTTCCTCTCGCAGACCTCGAAGAGGTGGCGTACACGCGATTCCCCGTTCTCGGTGAGCGCCGATCACAGCTGGCCGGTTCGATGTCCGGCGGCGAACAGCAGATGCTTGCGCTGTCGCGGGCGCTCGGTACCCATCCCACGGTGCTGTTGCTCGACGAACTGTCGATGGGTCTGGCACCGCGCATCGTCTCCCGGATCTACGACATCGTCGGCGAACTCGCCGCCGAGGGGGTGTCGATTCTCGTAGCCGAACAGTTCGCGCGAGCGGTGCTCCCGATCGCCACCAGTGCCGCGCTGATGTTGCAGGGCCGGGTGGTGCGCACGGGCGATCCGGCGGAGATCGAAGAAGAACTTTCCACCACCTATCTAGGAGGATGACCATGACCGCACTCGCCGACGAGCGACGTGAACAGTTCAAGAAGGACGTTGCAGCGCTGGGTCTCGACGCTCCCCGTCCGGATTCGGGAGGAAAGGCCCGCATCGTCGGCCTGGCCCTGATGGTGATCGGCGCCATCGCGATCTTCGTCGTCTACATTGCGTCGCTGACCCTCTCCGATACCCGTGACCTGCTGTCCTACCAGTTGCTCGCTCTCGGCTTCGTGGCTGTCACTCTGATCGGTGTGGCGGTCCATCTCGCCGCCGCGGTCACTCGTGTCCTGCGTCTGTGGCTGGGCAGGCAGTTGCTCGAGAGCAGCACGCAGGCCGAGCGGATCGCGCAGGCGCTCGCACGCAACGACTGAGCGCACATACGCCGAACGCGGCGACGGCCCACCCCGAGGGATGGGCCGTCGCCGTTGTCGATGTGCCGGAATCAGCTGCCGGCAGCCTCGAGACCGGTGGTGATGTCGGCAAGGATGTCGTCGATGTTCTCGATGCCCACGGCGAGTCGCACGAGACCCGGGGTGACACCCGCGGCGATCTGCTCCTCGCCGGTGAGCTGCGAGTGGGTGGTCGACGCGGGGTGGATGACCAGCGAACGGACGTCGCCGATGTTCGCGACGTGGCTGTGCAGGGTCAGCGCGTTGACGAAGCGCTTGCCGGCGTCGATGCCGCCGGAGAGCTCGAACACCACGATCGCACCGGCGCCGCGCGGGGTGAGCTGCTGGGCGCGGTCGTACCACGGCGAGGACTTCAGGCCGGCGTAGGCGACGGAGGTGACCTCCGGGCGTCCCTCGAGGAACTCGGCGACCTTCTGTGCGTTCTCCACGTGCCGCTCGATGCGCAGACTCAGCGTCTCGATGCCCTGCGAGATGAGGAAGGCGTTGAACGGGGAGACCGCCGCGCCCATGTCGCGCAGCAGTTGCACGCGCGCCTTGAGTGCGTAGGCCGGAGCGCCGAGGTCGGCGAAGACGACACCGTGGTAGCTCGGGTCGGGGGTCGTGAAACCGACGTGGCGGCCCTGCGTCCAGTCGAACGTGCCGCCGTCGACGATGACACCGGCGATGGCCGTGCCGTGGCCGCCGAGGTACTTGGTGGCCGAGTGCACGACGATGTCGGCACCGTGCTCGAGCGGGCGGAGCAGGTAGGGGGTGGCGACCGTGTTGTCGACGATCAGCGGTAGCCCGTTCTCGTGGGCGACACCCGAGATGCCGGGCAGGTCGAGGATGTGGTTCTTCGGGTTGGCGATCGTCTCGCCGAAGAACGCGCGGGTGTTGTCGCGGACGGCCTCGCGCCACTGGTCGAGGTTGTCGGGATCCTGGACGAAGGTGACCTCGATGCCGAGCTTGGGCAGCGTGTAGTGGAACAGGTTGTACGTGCCGCCGTAGAGATACGGGCTCGACACGATGTGATCGCCGGCCTGCGCCAGGTTGAGGATCGCGAAGGTCTCGGCGGCCTGTCCGGACGCGAGGAGGAGGGCGGCGACGCCACCTTCGAGGGCAGCGATGCGCTGCTCGACCGCGTCCTGCGTCGGGTTCATGATGCGGGTGTAGATGTTGCCCGGTTCGGCGAGACCGAACAGCGCCGCGGCGTGATCGGTGTTGTCGAAGGTGTAGCTGGTGGTCTGGTAGATGGGCAGGGCCCGGGCCTTCGTGTCGCCGCCGGCGGGCTGTCCCACGTGGATCTGCTTGGTCTCGAAGCTCCAGTTCGCGCTGGGATCGGTTGCTTCAGGGGTGGTGTCGCTCATGGCTCTGCTCCGGATTCGGGATGTGTTCTGATCGTCGACATGCTGACCTTCGGGCCCCGCACACGACATCACCGTACGGCGGTGTGGAGGGGGCAGGAACGGGTGCGGCGGTCAGCGGGCCAGGCACCCGCGGATACACGAGAGTTGGGCACGACGGTGCGGCGACCGGCTCCCGCGCTCGTACGTCTTGCTCACGGTCCCGACAATAACCTGTCCGCACGATTCCGACCAGACTCATAGGAATTCGCTCTCGCCAGGAAACTGACTCCGGAGTACCTACAGTCTGTGTGTACCCCTTCCGGTGTGACCTCTGTTACTGCTAACGTTCTGGAACAGATTCCAGTTTCATGAGGCGCGCAGGGTCGTGGCCAGGACTTATGGAGGTGCAGTTGACCGCCGTCGACTCCGCGCTCGAGCCCGTCGGAACCTCGTCGAAACGAGAACTTCCACCATCGATGGTCGATCGGATGACCCTCATCCTGGAGGCCTTCGACAGCCGCGGCGCACTCACTCTCGAAGAGGTCACCTGTCGCTCCGGGTTGCCCCGTTCGACGGTGCACCGCATCCTCGATCACCTCGTGCGTCGCGACTGGATCGAGCACGCATCCTTCGGCTACTGCCTCGGCCCGCGTGCCCTCGGTCTCGGTGGCAGCGACACGGGCCACCGCCGCATCCGGGAGGCCGCTGCGCCGCATCTCCACGATCTGGCGATGCAGACCGGCGCCGTCGTCCACTTGACGGTCCTCGAGGGCAACGAGGTGCTCTACCTCGACAAGGTTGGTGGACAGTTCGCGTCGAGCGTGCCGTCACGGGGGGGCGGTCGGTTCCCCGCCTACGCCACCGCGGCCGGCAAGTCCATCCTCGCGTGGCTCGAGCCCGAACGCATCGACGCGCTGTACGGCAAGACTCTCGTGCCGTGCACCGAGCGCACCATCCGCGATCACGTCGCACTGCACCAGGAGCTCAACCGCATTCGCAAGCGTCGTGGCGTCGCGTTCGAACGTGAGGAAGCTGCGCGGGGCATCGGATGCGTGGGCGTCGCGCTCCGCGGCGTCGACGGCCCGGTCGCCGCCCTGTCGCTGGCAGCGGACGCGCGTTCGACTCGCCTGGAGTGGGTGGCGCCGATCGTCGCCGATACCGCTCGAAAGATCACGCGCACGCTGTTCCCGGAGCAGGAGCGCGACGACAGCCTGCGGGCCACCGAGAAGGTGGGCTGACGCCTTTCGGTTTTCGCCACGAAGGACTGTGCGCAGTTCTCGTCGGAAATCCCTCGAGGAGATCGACGAGAACTGCGCACAGTTCGTTGTATGGCCGTAGGCCGTATCAGAGCAGGTGGACCTTCTTGTAGAGGATCTTCGACGGTCCGCCGATGAGGCCGACGTTGTCGAGGAAGGTCATCAGCTTCGCGCCGGACTTGCGCACGCGATCGTGATAGTGCTTGTTGCCCTTCGCCTCTTGCAGAGCGCGCTCGCGATCGAGGCCCGCATTGGCGTAAACGTCGGGGTGGATCATGCTCTTGACGACGAAGAACACCACGAGCGCGGTGTTGAACCGCTCGAACGCGAGTCGCGTGCGGCTCGCACCGGCGAGTCGGCGTGCGACCTCCTCGCGGGCGAAGCGGATGTGGCGCGCTTCCTCGAGGACGTGGATCTTCGACACCGCGCGGGTGACGGGCTGCACCCGCTCGTCGCGCATGAAGTCGCGCTGCATCATGTCGAGGATCTCCTCGGCAGCCATGACCGATGCATAGGCGTTGGCGCCCTTGAAGAAATGGCCCCACAGGCGACCGAGCTGGTGGATGTAGCGGGCCGGACCGTAGCCCGGCATGTTCAGCCGTTCGCCGGCGCGCGCGAACATCACCGAGTGGCGGCACTCGTCGGCGACCTCGGTGAGGGCGAACTGGACGTGACGCGAATGCTTGTCGCGGTCGTAGACGTCGCGCAGGAGCATCTGCATGAGCAGGATCTCGAACCACAGGCCGACGCTCGAAACGCTCGCGGCCTCATGCTTGGTCAGCTCGATGCGCTGTTCGTCGGTGAGCTCGTCCCACAGTGCGGTGCCGTAGAGCGTACTCCATTCGGGGGTCATTCCGAACTTGTCGTCGGGGACGGGGGCTTCCCAGTCCACCTCGACGACCGGGTCGTACGACTTACGTGCGGACGAGGCGAGCAGTCGTCCGGCGGTTTCTTCGCGATCGGACAGTGCGACGCCGGGGATGAAGCCCTTGCTGGTCTCGCGGGTGAGCGATGCGGTCATGCCTCCACCTTTTTAGTGTGACGACTAGTAACTGTTATCCAGGTTAGCGTGATCACGCGCACAGCACAATGCCCGCGACCTGCGTCGCGGGCATCGAGAGAGAAAAGAGAGGGGAGGGTTACGAGCGCCGGGGTGGCCAGAAGGCGGAGATCAACGCTCCGACCAGCAAGATCGCGGCGACTGCCCACGATGCCTGCTGCAAGCCGTCGAGGAAGGCGTTCTGTGCGAGTTCGGCGAGTTGCTCGCCCTGCGGACCCGCATGCTCGGCGACCTGTATCGCGGCGGCGAGCGAATCCTGCACGGCGGCCCGGGCCGGCTCGGGGATCATCGGCGCCACCGGATCGATGCCGTGCCCGTAGGCTGCGGCCAGGACGCTGCCCGTGATCGCAACACCGATCGCCGCACCGATCTCGCGGGTCGCGTCGTCGACCGCCGCACGGGGGCGGTACTTCGTGGTCTCCTCGAGGGCGAAGGAGGTCGGAAGAAGTATCAGTGGGTATGAGGGAGTATCGGGCTTCTCGTCGACTGTTGTCAGCCTGCCGGTCACAGACCCATGTCCTCGTCGTGCAGACCCTCCACGCCCACCGCCGCCTTCTTCTCCTCGCGCGGACGACGCAGGACGTACAGCCGCGAATGCTGGAAGTCCCGCAGCCGCAGCGTGCGCACCGTCTGGAAGCGGAACTCCTCGCAGTCGGAGAGGGCGTCGGCGAGGTTCTCGTCGACGAGGATCGTGCCCGGCCGCGCCGCGCCGGTGAGACGGGCCGCGATGTTGACGACCGAACCGAACAGGTCGCCGAAGCGCGGCAACGCCTGGCCCCACGCCAGTCCGATCCGCAGGTCCGGATAGTCCTTCTGGGACCTGAACGAATCCTGCAGTTCGAGGGCGATCCGTGCGGCGTCGACCGGACGTTCGGCCGCGAACATCACCTCGTCGCCGACGGTTTTGATCACCCAGCCGTTGTGCCGGGCGATGACGTCGGAGACCTCCGATTCGAAGTAGTCGAGCAGCTCGCTCAGCGCGGCCGCATCGATCTGCCGGGTCAACCGTGTGTAGCCGACCATGTCGGCGAAACCGACGACCAACTCGTGGAGCTCCCCGGAATCCTGCGGGCGCGCGGCGGCCCGGGCGGTCGTGGCCACCAGGTGCCGACGCCACATGTGGCTCTGGAGGCTCAGCGTGAGCTCGGTCGTGCGATCGACGATGTGGTCGATCAGCGCGCGGATCTCCTCTTCCTGCGGGGGAGTCTCCGTTTTCGCGTAGGCGGAGGCCAACTGGGTGAAGACGTGGGTGTTGAGCAGATTCAGTTGCCACTCGGTCAGCCGCGACATCGACTGTCCGATCGACCGGGCCGCGGGCACCTCGAGGCTTTCGTCGATCGCGCTGCTCGCGATGATGGCCGCCGTCGCACGCAGGGCCTCGACGTCGCCGTCGGTGAACATCACGACGTCGGGATCGGGATCGACGGTCAGACCGAGTGCCTGCCACAGCCGGCGCACCCGCGCAGGTGCGAGCCCGCACAACTCGGCCACCTCGTTCAGGGTGTAACGAAGAGGACCACCGAGCAGCGCGTTCTCCAGCTGTGACTGGATCACGGACAGCACGTCGGTTCCTGATGCAGGTGCCGGATCGGACGGGGTCACTCCTCCATCCTTACCGTGCCCCGGGCCCATGCGCGCGGCAGGTCGTATCGAACAGGTGTACAGGCGTGTCGTACGGATGTGCGACAGTGACCGACATCGAAGCCCTGCCGACCCTTCGGCGAACCGAGAAAGGACGTCGCATGTCGCCCCGCAGACGCGCGGACCACCTGACGGAGGAACAACTCGGAGAGCTCGGTGCCGCTCTCGCCGAGGGGCGCCGTGCGACCGTCTACCTCGTCGATGGCATTCCGAGTCTCGGCATCGACCCGGGGACGTCGGCGCGGGTGGTATCGATCAGCGGCAGCACCGTGATGGTGCGGCCGAAGGGCGTCGACGACGAGTTGCCGTTCGAGACCGACGAACTGCGCGCCACCCGCGAGCCGGCCGGAACGAAGCGCGCACCGGCGAAGACCGCACGCACGTCCGGTGGTGCGAAGCCCGCTCCGGCGAAGGCAGCTCCCGCGAAGGTGGCACCTGTGCAACCCGCGACCCCACGGGCTACCGCATCCAGGCCTGCTGCACCGAAGCCTGCTCCCCAGAAATCCGAGAGCCCAGCAGTCGCTGCGGTTCCCCGCGCCCAGGAGAAGAAGCCCGTGACCCAGACGCCCCCCGCTTCGTCCGACACTCCCGCTTCCCGGCCGCCGGCACCGGCGAAGCCGAAGGCCCCGGCCCGCAAGGCGAAGAAGGCGCCGTCGATCACGATCACCGTCACGATCGACCCGGAGAACGAGTGGACGGTGGGGGTCGCGCACGGCACCCGCAAGGTCGGTAAGCCCGCGCCGGTCGCACCCGACGCCGTCGAACGTGCGGTGAAGGAACTCGGCGATCCCACGGCCACCGAGGCCGTCCAGTCGGTGATCGAGGAGGCGCGTCGCGCGGCCGAGGAGCGGGTCGCGCAGCTCAGCCGCGAGCTCGAGGAGGCCCGTCAAGCTCTGGAAAGCTTGGGCGCAACCCGGAAATCCGGCGGAAACCTCTAGTACGCTCAGCCCGACGGCTGCCGGACGGCGCAGCGCAGGAGGGCCTCCATGTTCAGAAAACTGGTTGTTGCAATCGCGAGCGCGGTCGCGTTGGTCGGCGCGGGTTCCGGGGTGGCCGTCGCGGCTCCTCCGGTCACCCTCGGTGGCGGTTCTGGCATCACTCTCGGAGACAACGGGCAGGACATCTTCGACTGCACGCTCACCACGATCGGCAACGACGCCGCCGGACGCCTCGTGGGTCTCACTGCCGCGCACTGCGGCTCTCCCGGCATGACGGTGAAAGCCGAATACGACCTCGCTGCCGGCTCGGTGGGCCGCATCGTGTCGACCAACGAACGGCTCGACTACGCCGTGATCGAGTTCGACCGGAGCAAGGTCGTTCCGGTCAACCGCGTCGGCAACGTGACGATCACCGGCCTCGGTGCCCCCGCGGGCTTCCCGAACATCGCTTGCAAGGAAGGCCGCACCACGGGCAACACCTGCGGCATCGTCTGGGGCGACGTGTTCGGCTCGCAGGAGACCTGGACGCAGGTGTGCGTCATCGAAGGCGACTCGGGCGCACCGCTCGTGGTGGGCACGACGCTCGTCGCGATGGTCAACGCCTACCTGCTCGCGCCGTGCGCCGGCCCCGAGGTCGGAACGAACATCGACGTGATCATGGCCGACATCAACGGTCGGGGCGGGCCGGGCGCAGGTTTCCGTCCGATCTAGCAGCACCCCCGGAGCGGGAGGGTTCACCCGACCCTCATCCGCACACCGCACCGTTCGATGCGGAACCGACCAGCTTCGTGTACTTCGCCAGTACACCCCGGGTGTAGCGCGGCGGCAGTGGCTCCCAGCCCTGTCGCCGCGTTTCCATTTCCTTCTCGTCCACCAGCACGTCGAGCAGGCCGTTCGAGACGTCGAGACGGATCCGGTCGCCGTCGCGGACGAAGGCGATGGGGCCGCCGTCGACGGCCTCCGGGGCGACGTGCCCGACGCACAACCCGGTGGTACCACCGGAGAATCGTCCGTCGGTGAGCAGCAGGACGTCCTTGCCGAGCCCGGCACCCTTGATCGCACCGGTGATCGCGAGCATCTCGCGCATGCCCGGGCCGCCCTTGGGACCCTCGTACCGGATGACCACCACGTCGCCTGCGGTGATGGTGCCGTCCTCGAGCGCGTCCATCGCGGCGCGTTCGCGTTCGAAGACCCGCGCCGTTCCCTCGAAGACCGACTCGTCGAAGCCTGCGGACTTCACCACCGCTCCGCCGGGAGCGAGACTGCCCCGCAGGATCGTGATGCCCCCCGTGGGGTGGATGGGGTCGCTCAGGGCGCGCAGCACCTTGCCGTCGGGGTCCGGGGGCGCGATGCCGGAGAGGTTCTCCGCGACGGTCTTCCCGGTGACGGTGAGGCAGTCGCCGTGTAGCAGACCTGCGTCGAGCAACGCCTTCATGATGACCGGGACACCGCCGATGTGGTCGACGTCCTTCATCACGTGCCGGCCGAACGGTTTGACGTCGGCGAGGTGCGGCACCCGCGCGCCCACGCGGACGAAGTCGTCGAGGCTCAGATCCACCTGCGCCTCGTGCGCGATCGCGAGCAGGTGGAGCACGGCGTTCGTGGATCCCCCGAAGGCCATGACCACCGCGATGGCGTTCTCGAACGCCTCCTTGGTGAGGATGTCGGAGGCCGTGATTCCGCGACGCAACAACTCGACCACCGCCTGTCCGCTGCGCCGGGCGAAACCGTCGCGGCGACGATCGGTGGCGGGTGGGGATGCGCTTCCCGGCAGCGACATGCCGAGCGCCTCGGCCGAGGCGGCCATCGTGTTCGCGGTGTACATGCCGCCGCACGCACCCTCGCCGGGGCAGATGGCACGCTCGATCGCGTCGAGGTCGGTCTCGGACATCAGGCCCCGCGCACACGCCCCGACCGCTTCGAAGGCGTCGATGATCGTCACGTCGCGTTCGGTGCCGTCGGACAGTTTCGCGATGCCCGGCAGGATCGACCCGGCGTACAGGAAGACGGCGGCGAGATCGAGGCGGGCGGCAGCCATGAGCATGCCGGGCAGGGACTTGTCGCATCCCGCGAGCAGCACCGAGCCGTCGAGTCGTTCGGCCTGCATCACCGTCTCGACGCTGTCGGCGATGAGCTCACGGGAGACCAGGGAGAAGTGCATACCCTCATGCCCCATCGAGATCCCGTCGGACACGGAGATGGTGCCGAATTCGAGCGGGTAACCGCCCGCGGCGTGCACGCCCTCCTTCACCGATCGCGCGAGGCGTTCGAGCGGGAGGTTGCAGGGGGTGATCTCGTTCCACGACGACGCCACACCGATCTGCGGCTTGCCCCCGTCCTCGTCTCCCATCCCCACCGCACGGAGCATGCCGCGCGAGGCGGCCTTCTCCATGCCGTCGGTGACGTCGCGGCTGCGGGGCTTGATATCGGGTCGGTCCGTCATGACGCCTTCCTGGGGTCGCGGCCGGTGAGGGCGATGAGCCGGTCCTGCGGGGACGCATCGTCGGGGACCGGGACGGGATCGGCGAACAGACCGCTCGAGGCGAGCATGTCCTTCTGCGGTTCGATGTCGGCGAGCACGGCGTCGACGAGGTCGGCGTCGAGCGTTTCGTCGGCACCGATGGCCCGGGCGAGATCCCAGGTGTGCACGGTGATGTCCGCGACCTGCTGTTTCATGTAGTCGAGGCACGGGACGGTGCCGTAGGACAGGTGGACCTCCTGGGACGGTGACGCCATCGCCCACGCGGCGGTCGCCTGCTCGGCGAAGCGTGCCCATTCGGCGGCGAGATCGTCCCCGATCGGTTCGAGTACGGCCTTCGCGTCGTCGAGGGAACGGCCGGAGAGCAGCGGCTGGATCCAGCGCTGCTCGTCGACCATGTGCCACACCAGGTCGGTGACGTCCCACTCGGTGTCCGGGGTGGGTGCGTGCCAGTCGCGGATCTGCGCGACACGGTCGTCGAACTCGCGACGCGCGGTTCGTTGCAGGGAAAGCCAGTCGGTCACCATGGATCTCAGCCTAGGGCGCGGGCTGCTCGGATCACGGCGATTTCAACTCCTGCGATCATGCGCGGGATGCGGGACGATCGGGAGTCGCACCGTGTCGTCGTCGAGGAGAAGTACATGCCTGTCCCCACCGTCCAGCTCGCGCCCGGTCTCGTCGTCAGCGCCCAGGGTTACGGCGCGATGTCCGTCGCCCCCGCATACGGCGAGGTGAATCTCGACGAGGCACTCGCGACCCTGCACCACGCCGTGGATCTGGGCATCACCTTCATCGACACCGCCGACGTCTACGGCGACGGCACCAGCGAGAAGGTGGTCGGCACGCTGCTCGCCGACCGGCGGGACGAGGTCCAGCTGGCGACGAAGTTCGGTCTCGTCGGCGCGGTCGGCGGCACGGGCACCGCCAACCGTCGCATCAACGGCCGTCCCGAATACGCGAAGCAGGCCATCGACGAGTCGCTCGGGCGTCTCGGCGTCGACCACGTCGACCTGTACTACCTGCACCGCGTGGATCCTGACGTGCCGGTCGAGGATACGGTCGGTGCCCTCGCCGAACTCGTGCAGGCCGGCAAGGTGCAGCACATCGGACTGTCGGAGGCCACGGGCGACGAACTGCGCCGCGCGCACGCCGTCCACCCGATCGCGGTGATCCAGTCGGAGTGGAGCATCGTCTCGCGCGACGTCGAACGGCACGTGGTGCCCACCGCCGCCGAACTCGGCATCGGCTTCGTGCCGTACTCGCCGGTGAGCCGGGGGCTGCTCACCGACGCCTTCGATCCCGGACAGGTCGCCGAGAACGACCTGCGCAAGCGCTTCCCGCGCTTCGACGCCGACGCCCTGCCGACCAACCTCGCGGTCCGTGAAGAGGTGCGGGCGGTTGCGAAGGAGGCGGACGCGACCACCGCGCAGATCGCCCTGGCATGGCTGGATGCGAAGGGGCGCGAGTTCGGGTTGCCGTCGGTGTCGATCCCCGGCACCCGCTACGCGAGTCGCGTCACCGAGAACGCCGGAGCGCTCGACGTGACGCTCACCGACGAGCAGGTTGCACGGCTGGATCGTCTCGCCGACAAGGTCGCCGGTCCGCGTGCGGCAGACCCGACGTGGGTGTCGCTCGGGCGTGAGTAATCAGCACCGTTAACAGACCGACGCGTATCGTCCTTGTGACATGAGGGCATGGCTGGTCTGGGGTATCGGAGTCTTCGCCTACATCGTCGCCGTCCTCCATCGGACGGCGTTCGGCGTCTCCGGACTCGCTGCCACCGAACGCTTCGAGATCTCACCGTCGGTGCTGTCCGGCTTCGTCGTCCTCCAGCTCATCGTCTACGCGGGGATGCAGATCCCGGCCGGTGTGCTCCTCGACAGGTTCGGTTCGCGGCGGATGATCGCGACCGGCGCCGTGATCCTCGCCGTCGGTCAGGCGATCCTCGCCGTCACCGAGTCGCTGCCGGTCGCGTATCTGGCCCGAGTGCTGGTCGGTGTCGGTGACGCCCTGACGTTCATCTCGGTGCTGCGGCTCGTGCCGGTGTGGTTCGCGCCGCGCCGCGTGCCTGTCGTTTCGCAGCTGACGGGCATCTTCGGCCAGCTCGGCCAGGTGCTGTCGGCGGTGCCGTTCGTCCTGCTGCTCACCGGCACGGGATGGACGGCCGCCTACGGCAGTGCCGCGGCGCTCGGCCTGCTCGCGTGCGTGCTGGTGTTCGCGGTCGTGCGCGACACCCCGCCCGGTGAGACGCGCGAGGCCACCGCGTCAGGGCTGCGGGAGGTGATCGGCGGGCTCGGCACGGTGTGGCGGCGTCCCGGCACCAAGCTCGGCTTCTTCACCCACATGGGCACGCAGTTCTCGGTGACGACCTTCGCGCTCATGTGGGGCGTGCCGTATCTGGTCTCCGCGCAGGGCCTGTCACCCGCGGCGGCCGGCTCGATGCTGACCGTCTCGGTGGTCACCGCCATCTCCGCCGGACCCATCCTCGGCGTGCTGTCGGGACGCTTCCCGACCAGACGCTCGTGGCTTGTGCTCATGATCATCCTCGCCAGCGCAGTGACGTGGTCGGCGGTGCTCGCCCTGCCCGGACCCGCACCGCTGTGGCTGCTCGTGGTGCTCGTCGTCGTCATCTCGGTGGGCGGGCCGGGATCGATGATCGGCTTCGACTACGCCCGCACCTTCAATCCCGGGACCGCGCTCGGCACGGCCAACGGCATCGTCAACATCGGTGGCTTCCTCGCGACACTGCTGGTCGTGCAGACGATGGGCATCGTGCTCGACCGGCTCGGCGGCTACACCTTCGACGCCTTCCGCGTCGCGTGGTTCGCGCAGTACCCGATCTGGGTGATCGCGCTCATCGGGGTGCTCGTGACCCGAGGACGCGCCCGCCGCGAGGCCGGCATCGAAGCGCGTTCGCTGCGGGCGGTCGTGCTCGACCGACTCGGTCGGGGTAAGCGCTGAACTCGGTTGGGGCAAGCACTGGGCTTCGAGGCGTCCGGATGCCTCGATCGACGATCGGCGGGAGTCCTGTTCGAGTGGACCGTCTCGCATCACTGCAGGTCAGGGCGGTCAGAACCGCCTGTCGTGGTCGGACTGGCAGACTCGATCCCGGAAGTGATCGAGGAGGAATCGAGTGAAGACGACGGTGGGCGAACCCGAACCGGGACTACCGACACCGGACGACGTGCAGGCACCGCTGGTCGCAGTGGAGCATCTCGCGCAAGATCTGCGACGCGCACTCATGGTGTACAAGTTCGGCATCGACGAGATGATGACGAAGATCAACATCCTGCGCGAGGAGTTCACCTACGCCCGCGAATACAACCCGATCGAGCACGTGAAGTCGCGGTTGAAGAGCCCCGAGTCGATCCTCGCCAAGGCGGAACGGAAGGGTGCGCCCGCCTCGCTCGACGGCATCCGCGAGGCCGTCCGCGATATCGCAGGCATCCGCATCACGTGCAGCTTCACGTCGGACGTCTACCGGATCATCGACATGATCACGAGCCAGCTCGACGTGACGGTCGTCGAGATCGAGGACTACATCGCCCGCCCGAAACCCAACGGGTACAGCAGCGTGCACGTGATCGTCCAGATCCCGGTGTACATGTCCGACCGGGTCGAGCGCGTCTACGTCGAACTGCAGATCCGCACGGTCGCCATGGACTTCTGGGCGAGCCTGGAACACAAGATCTACTACAAGCACGACCGCGAGGTACCGGACGAACTGCGCGAGGAGCTCCGCCTCGCCGCGGAAACGGCGCGCGATCTGGACCTGCGGATGGAAGCACTGCACCGCCGCGTCCACGGCCCGAACAACGGGAACTGACCGAGGTACGCAACGTGGGGTGAAGGCTCGCAACGTGGTCGGTCACTGTCGGCGTTGCGAACCCACCACCGGTGTTGCGTGCCCATCACCATTCCCACTGTTGACGCGGAATCTTCCGCGCGATACGTAAGCGTTCCCGCACCGGGAGGGGACGGAGGAGTTCTGGGGCCTCGGGTGTGGTGACGAGATGGCGATCTTCGGGACACCGATGGAGACGGTCGATGAGTCCGAGCAGCGTGTTGGGATCGCTCACGAGAACGTACGCCGGCACGGTGAACGAATCCGGCTTGTCGTGCGCCACGCGAGGCGGAGTCGGTTCGTAGCCGGGTACGTGGAGACGGATGAGTGGATTGTGCGTAGACGCCCCGCGGCCCGAGACGGTGTAGACATCGGCATCCACTTCCTGGATCTCGTCCCATCGAACGAACACGTCCGAAACGCCACGCCGCACGAGCCATGTCGTGCGGCGGCGAATACCGTCGGCATGGAGACGGGTGGATCCCCGGGGGTGGATCAAGAAGGGTAGAGCGCACACCGCCACGGTTGCACATGTCGTCCATGCGATGAACGAGCCGGAGTGGGGGAGCTCGTGTCTCGCAAGAAGCATCGCTCCGTCCGGTCGGTTCGACGCACGAATCATGAATGCGCCCGACACTGTGATGCAGGAGAACACAGCGGACAGCTGAACGGGAAGTATTCTCACGTAGGGAATCTCGATGCCGGGGCCGTGAATGTCGTCTCGGCACTGCCGGATCCTCGGATGCAAACCGAATCGGTGGAAGCCGGCCCGCTCGAAGCCCCAGGCCGAACCTAACGCCGTCATCAGAGCGAGACAGAACCCCAGGGCGATGGCTCCGAGGTCATCCGCTCGCCGATCGTCCATGGTCTTCTGCAGCACAAGGATTCCGGCCCCGGCCAGGAACACGCCGAGGCAGAGCGATCCCGTACGAAACCGTTGCGGCCAAGCAGGTTCGGATCGTTCTCCGTACGGGCACGGCTCGATGGAATCGCTCACCGGATTCTCAGTCCCTCATGGATTGCATGCAGATGAGCGATAAGGGACTCGGCGCTGTCGGAGCGTGCGGTTGCCGTCAGTTGCGTCAGGTAGCGGTCGTACTCGTGGTCGATCACGAGGTATCGCGTCACGGCGGTGTACTCGACGTCGTCCACTCGATAGGAGCCTTGGATGATCACCGATCGGTGCCCGCGGAAATCGGATGTGTCGCGGAGCGTCTCCCTCCACGCGGGCAGTTCGCGAGCTTCACGCGCCGCGACCTCCAGCAGTTCGTCCGTCGGCCGCCATTTCGACAGTGCGCAGTGGAGGAGGACGGCGTTGGGCACCCAATCGTCCGCGACGTGCTCGGGAGCCACGAGAACCGTATGTGCATGCGGAAAGACATCGCGAGGGAGAACTATCCAACCCTCCGGCGCCTGGAGTTCCGGTTGCGGGTGCCGCGGATCGTCCGGGTCGCAGGGGCTCAGTCCGACTTCGTGTGTTGCGAGGTAGTCGGAGAGCGTCGCCTGAATCGAAGCGTTCACCGAGACGCTTCCTGGTGGCGTACCATCCGGAATCGTTCTCGCAACGGCGGTGGTCTGAGAAGTTCGGCCGCGTCTTCCCGAGCGAGGAGCGTGCGGTCGTTCGGGCGTTCGCTCATCTGTCGGATCAGGGTCAAGAGGGCGTTGGGTTCGGCGATGAGCCAGGTGCAGACGATGGCGAGGGTGTGTTCTTCGTCGTGGGGGATGCGCGCTTCCGGGGGAATCCGTCCGGTCGTGTGGATGTGGATCATCGGAGTCCGGACGTCGCCGTATCCGGAACGGGTCACGATATCCGTTCCGGCGATGCCCTCGATATCGTTCCAATGCACAAATTGCACGGTGGCATTGTTTCGTCGGAGCTTGCGAGAACGTACGACTCTTTCGATTCCGTGTGGATACAACCCCAGTGTGGTGGGAAGTCGGAACCAGATGAACGCCGCCGCCATGAGCAAGAGAACGATCCCACCCACGAGCGCGAAGATTGCAGTGGTTCGGGGGTCGTAACCATGCGGCAACTCGGATCTGTCGGTGATGTAGACGTTCAGAGCAGAGATGGCCAAACCGGTAAGGCCGTTGAAGATAAGCATGGCAACAGCCAGGCTGGGAAGGGTGAGTCCTCCCGGCACAACGATTCCGATTCCGAGTTCAGAATGTTTATTACTCCTGACCCGCTTGGAATGCAATACATTTCGAACCCCGCCGTGCCTGAACGCTGCGACACTCATGAGTAGCATCGACGTTCCGAACACTACCGAGCCGATTGTGGATATCGATTCTTCGTGCCCGACGTTCACCAGTGCATCCCCGAGGGACCATACAGCCAGAACAGCAGCGAAGACCCCGCCCATGCACCACCCGATTCGCAGTTGCTGCGGCCAACGAGGGTCGAAGAACGAATCGATGTGAGTTCGATATCGGTCCGGCGGAACGTTTTCGGTCGTCACCACAACTCCTGGATTTTCTTGGATGCGTACCATGTGGCTGCGCCGCCACCTATGAGGCCGGCAACGAAGCCCGCTGCAGTGCCGACTCCCGGGACGACCGAACCGCCCACTGCCCCGATGAACGCCGCTGAAAGTTTCGATGCGGCTACGGCACCGAGCATGCCGGCAACGGTTCCGGCGCTCTCGGAGACTATTGCCTCGGTGGGATCCATCCCTCCCTTGATGTCGTTGACGATCGCAGGAACGGTGCCTACTGCAGCGGCAGCCGGGTTCATTCCGCGCGCGATGTTGCGTGCGACATCGTCGCCCGAGGCCACCGCCGCGTCGGTCAGGAGTTCCTTGGTAGCTCCGGACATTGCGCTGATGGACGACGCTGCGATGGTGGATGGCCAGTCCGGCCACCAGGAGAACTCGCCGTTCTCGTTCTGCACGACCTTCCCCGGCGCCGCGGCATCCCTGGCTGCTTCGAGTACCGCAACGGCGGCGGTGATGCGATCGGCTGTTTCGGTTGCGGCTCGCGACGCTTGTTCGAGAGCGCCGGTGACGGTGTGGGTCAGTTCCGTTGCTTCGTGTTCGAGGCGGACGCGGGTCTCGGCGACGGCTTCGGCCGGCAGCGTCGCCGAGAGGATGTGGATCTGGTCGGAGGGGTCGACGGTGCCGTCGTCGTGCACGGTGAACCCGGACTGTTCGGCGCCGCCCACGACCGACAGGAGGTGCAGGCGGGGGCCTTCGACGAGCCACGCGCCGGTGCGGTACGCCTCCGCGACCTGCAGGAGGGCTTCGGCGATGGCGCTGCCCAATGAGCGTTCGCGGACCACTCGCGCGGCGGCGGCACGCGCGGCGTCGCCGGACCATCGCTCGGCGAGCACATCCTGCTCGGTGAGCAGAGCTTTCATGCGGTCGTCGAGTGTGTCGACGAGCACGTCGAGGTGGTCGGCGGTGATTCGCAGCGCGTCGGGATTCCAGGACCGGACGGCGGCGACTCCCGGTCTCATCCGTGTCGATCCATCGCCGAGAGTGCAGCCACGAAGTCCGTCTCTGCGACGACGTAGTCGTTCGCGGCGCCGTCGGTGATGTCGACGATCTCGCGCAGGCGACTGCACACGTTGCCGAGTGCTTGATCGGTGGCGGTGAAGGCTCGTGCGCAGACGGCCGCGAATTCTGTTCCGGGAAGTGCTGATTGCGACACGGCATACGGTTCGCCGACGTCCCAGTCGTTCATCGCGTCGGCGGTGTCCGCCACGAAGGCTGCGAATGTGCGCAGCACTTCAGGATCTACGTGCAATGTCACCACTGCCCCCCGACAGAATCCCCCGATACGTCCGGGTGGGGACGATAGCAGACGGCGCCCTCACGGAGCCGGAGCGGACCGTCGGGCGACTTCGAGCGGGGCATCGGTCGTACGCGGGGTACGCAACACGTAGTGAAGGTTCGCAACGCCGGCAGTTGCTGGCCGTGTTGCGAACCCGGAACTGTTGTTGCGTACCTCCCGGCTGTCCGGATGCGCAGACGCCCCCGCCGTTCCGAGAAGGAACGGCAGGGGCGTCCGAGTGAGGCCTACTTGTAGCTGTAGAAGCCCTCGCCGGTCTTGCGACCCAGGCGACCCGCGTCGACCATGCGACGCAGCAGTGCCGGGGGTGCGTAGTGCGGCTCGGCGAATTCGTCGTACAGCGACTGCGCGGCGTTGAGGGTGATGTCGAGGCCGACGGTGTCGATGAGGGTCAGCGGACCCATCGGGTAGCCGCAGCCGCCCTTCATCGCGGCGTCGATGTCTTCCTTCGTCGCGTAGCCCGACTCGAGCATGCGCACTGCCGAGCACAGGTACGGGATGAGCAGGGCGTTGACGATGAAACCCGCACGGTCGCCTGCGCGCACGGCCGTCTTGCCGAGGGTGTTCTTCGCGTAGTCGAACACCGTGTCGGCGGTGGCCTCGTCGGTGGTGAGCGCCGAAATGATCTCGACGAGCGGCATCACCGGCACCGGGTTGAAGAAGTGCACGCCCACGACCTTGCCGGGCCGCTGCGTCGCCTGCGCCATCTTGATGACGGGGATCGACGACGTGTTGGTGGCGAGGATGCCTTCGGGCTTCACGATCTTGTCGAGCTCGGAGAAGATCTCCACCTTGAGAGACTCGATCTCGGGGGCGGCCTCGACGACGAGGTCGCGGTCGGCGAACTCCTTCAGGTCGAGGGTGACGCGGATCCGTCCGAGGACCGCGTCGGCGTCCTCCTGCGTGATCTTGCCGGACTTGACGCCACGTCCGATCGACTTCTTCAGACGCTCGCGTGCCGCGGCGGCGAACTCCTCGGTGGTCTCCTTGACGAGGACGTCGCTACCGGCCTTGGCGCACACCTCGGCGATACCGGCACCCATGGTGCCGCCGCCGATCACGCCTACCTTTTCCACTGCCACTGGGGTAACTCCTGATCGCTTCGATGTTCCGGGGGTAACCTACGCGACCGGTGTCAGCGCAGCAGCGCGCGCGACATGACGACGCGCTGGATCTGGTTGGTGCCCTCGTAGATCTGCGTGATCTTCGCGTCGCGCATCATGCGCTCGACCGGGAAGTCGGTGGTGTAGCCGGCGCCACCGAACAACTGCACGGCGTCGGTGGTGACCTCCATGGCGACGTCCGAGGCGAAGCACTTCGCGGCGGCCGAGATGAAGCCGAGGTTGGGCTCGCCGCGCTCGGCGCGAGCGGCGGAGGTGTAGACCATCAGGCGTGCGGCCTCGACCTTCATCGCCATGTCGGCGAGCATGAACTGCACACCCTGGTTGTCGGAGATCGGGCGGCCGAACTGCTTGCGGTCCTTGACGTAGGCGGTCGCCGCGTCGAGGGCGCCCTGGGCGAGGCCGACGGCCTGCGCACCGATGGTGGGGCGGGGGTGGTCGAGGGTCGCGAGAGCGGTCTTGAAGCCGGTGCCCGGCTCGCCGACGATGCGGTCGCCGGGGATGCGGCAGTTCTCGAAGTACAGCTCGGCGGTGGGGGAGCCCTTGATGCCGAGCTTCTTCTCCTTCGGTCCGACGACGAAGCCCTCGTCGTCCTTGTGGACCATGAAGGAGGAGATGCCGTTGGCGCCCTTCTCGGGGTCGGTGACGGCCATGACGGTGTACCAGGTGGACTTACCACCGTTGGTGATCCAGCACTTGGAGCCGTTGAGGATCCAGTCGTCGCCGTCGGCCTTGGCGCGGGTGCGCATGGAGGCGGCGTCGGAGCCGGCTTCGCGCTCGGACAGCGCGTAGGAGGCCATCGCGCCGTTGACGATGTCGGGGAGGACCTTGGCCTTGAGTTCGTCGGAGCCGCGGAGGATCAGGCCCATGGTGCCGAGCTTGTTGACGGCGGGGATCAGCGAGGAGGAGCCGCATACTCGGGCGACCTCTTCGATGACGATGCAGGCGGCGATCGAGTCGGCGCCTTGGCCTTCGAACTGCTCGGGCACGTGGATGGCGTTGAAGCCCGACTTGTTGAGGGCGTCGAGGGCTTCCTGCGGGAAGCGGGAGTTCTCGTCGACGTCCTTGGCGTAGGGCGCGATCTCCTTCTCGGCGAGCGCGCGGATGGCCTCGCGCAGCGCGTCGTGCTCCTCGGAGAGCTTGAACAGATCGAAGTCGGGATTGAGGGCCATGACGGCGGACTCCTAACGGCACGCGGTGCCAGATTTGCGAACGTAGCTCCCTCGACGATATCGGGGCGAGGGTTCGCGACGTGACGGAATGAGTCGATTGTAACCACGGCACTCAGTGCCAGGTCAACGGCGCTGCTGTGCGCCTTCGAGTTGGAGCCGAACCTGCTCGGCGATCTCGGCCGGTGTCAGGTGGGCCGGATAGGTCACCACCGCGACCGCCGGCGGAGCCGGCGCGACCTTCCCGTTCGTCGCGCCTTCGGGCACCGGAACCACACCGTACGTGCGGCGGAGCTCGAGCAGCTCCTGCTCGAGGCGTTCGGCAGTGGCGGTCTCGTCGCCGCGGATCATCGCGCGCAACACGAAATTGTGCGTGGCGGTCATCGCCGCCGCGAAGCTGACGGTGCGCACCGGCTTCTCCGTCGGGACGGCGGCGCGCAGGAAGTCGGTGAACAACCGCTCGTAGCGGTAGGTGGTGACGAGTTCGCGCTCCCGCAGCGCCGGCACCCGCTGCACCACCCGATACCGCCACACCGCCAGCTCGCGCCGGTCCCGGAAGTGCCCGAAGACGAGCTTGGCCCCCTCGCAGGCCGCCGCCCACGGATCGTCGAAATCCTGCGAGAGGTACTCGGCGACCTGCTCGAGCAGCGACTCGTGATCGGCGAAGATCACGTCCTCCTTCGACCGGAACTGCCGGAAGAAGGTCCGCCGCGACACCCCTGCGGCCGCGGCGATCTGCTCGACGGTGGTCGACTCGTAGCCGAACTCGGAGAACAAACGGATCGCCTGCGTGACGACATGCACCCGGAACTGGGCGGGATCGGGGCCCGTCGAATCGAGGCGACGGGTGCTGTTACCGGTACCGGATGTCATGGCGTCGAGTATCCAATGCAGTCGTGAGGGGTCGGCTCACCCCTCGGCGGCTTCGGCCGATCGCAGCTCGAACTTCAGGATCTTGCCGGTCGAGGTGCGGGGCAGCTCCAGCGGGAAGACGATGTCGCGCGGCACCTTGTACCCGGCGAGCAGCGTGCGCGTGTAGTCGATGATCTCCTCGGCCGTGACCGATTCGCCCTTCTTCAGGATCACGAACGCCTTGGGACGCTCACCCCACTTCTCGTCCGGAACGCCGACGACCGCGACGTCGAGCACCGCCGGGTGGCTGACGATCGCCTGCTCGACCTCCACGGTCGAGATGTTCTCGCCGCCGGAGATGATGATGTCCTTCGCGCGGTCCTTGAGCTGGATGTATCCGTCCGGGTACATCACGCCGAGGTCGCCGGTGTGGAACCAGCCGCCGCGGAACGCCTCCTCGGTCGCGTCCGGGTCCTTGTAGTAGCCGAGCATGACGTTGTTGCCGCGCAGCACGATCTCGCCCATGGTCTCGCCGTCGGCGGGCACGTCGTTCATGTCCTCGTCGACGACCCGCGCGGTCTCGGCCTGCAGCATGCCCACACCCTGACGGGAGAGCAGCGCGGCGCGTTCGTCGGCCGGCTTGTCGTCCCAGCTGTCCTGGTACTCGCAGATCGTGTACGGGCCGTACACCTCGGTGAGTCCGTAGACGTGGACAACCGTGATGCCGATCTGTTCGAGCTGGGCGATCACCGTCGGCGACGGCGGCGCGCCGGCCGTGGTGATCCGCAACGGACGGTCGAGTGGATGAGCCTGCTCGGCGTTCGCGATGGTCGAGCACACCGCGGGCGCACCGCACAGGTTGGTGACACCGAGGTTGTCGATGGCATCCCAGATCGCGTCGGCCCGCACCGCCCGCAGGCAGATGTGGGTGCCCGCCGCAGCGGTCACCGCCCAGGGCGTACACCAGCCGTTGCAGTGGAACATCGGCAGTGTCCACAGATACTTGCTCTGCCCGTCGAAGCTGTTGTGGAAGGTCTCGCCCAGCGAGTTCAGGTACGCGCCGCGATGGGTGTACATCACGCCCTTGGGTTTGCCGGTCGTGCCCGAGGTGTAGTTGAGGGTGATGACGCCGAGCTCGTCGTCGACGCTCCACGGCAGCGGCGTCGCATCGAGCGAGTCGACCTGCGCGAGGAACTCGTCGTACCGGGCGGTGGCCACCCCGGCGGGTACCTCGGGAGCGGGCACGGTGGAGTCGGGGACCTCGATGATCTCGGCGACGCCCGGAACGTTGTCGCGGACCTTCGCGACCGATCCGAGCAGTTCGGAGTCGACGAACAGCAGCTTCGTCTCGGAGTGGTCGAGGATGTACTCGAGTTCCGGCCCGGCCAGGCGCGAGTTCAGCGCGACCAGCACACCGCCTGCGAGCGGAACCGCGAAATGCGCGATGAGCATCTCGGGCACGTTCGGAGTCAGGTACGCGATCTTGTCGCCCGGCTCGATACGGCTGCGCAGCACGCGCGCGAGCCGCTGCGCCTCGTCGGCGAACTCGGCGTAGGTGTACGTGCGGTCTCCGTGGATGATCGCGGTGCGATCCGGGAACACCGCCGCGGACCGTTCGAGGAAGCGCAGCGGGCTCATCTGGCTGTAGTTCGCGGCTCCGGTCGAGCCGGGACGGACGGGGGCGATGGACACGGATACCTCCGGGGTGGCCTACTCGGATTCCGGCGTCTTCTGTGATCGTTGCAACACCGGGCGATGTGCAGGTTACAAATCGTGGAACTGGCCCCTCTACCCTCGAAAGTGGGTGTTCGGAGGGAAGAGCAGGAGCAATCGATGGATGTCGCCGTGCCGGGTGTGTTGCGTCCCGACGATCTCGACACCCTCCGCGCCACGCTGCGCGACCTCGAGGCGACGACGGAACTACCGGTGCTCTTCGGTGGCGCGGTGCAGGGCTCGGACGTCGTCCTGTCCGGATTCGTCGGAACCCGCGGTCGTGCCCTGCGCAATCTGGTGATCGCCGCCGAACGTGGACTCGGCGGTCGGGTGGTCGTCGAACAACGACCCGGCGCGGTCGCCGACTACTTCACCTCCCCGCACATCACCCACCACTACGACCGGCAGGTCGCCGGGGAGGGAATCGAGTCGTTGCTCGCCGTGCCGGTCGTGGTGCGCGGACGCACCCGGGCGGCGATCTACGGCGGGCTGAGGGGCAACCGGCCCATCGGCGACGTGGTGGCGGAGAAGGTCGTGCGGTCGGCCGCGGAGCTCGCGCGGGAGATCGAAATCCGCGACGAGGTCGATCGCCGCGTGTCGCTGATCGGGAACACGCGGGCCGCGCACGGCGCCACCGTGCCTGCCTCCGTCTCCGAAGCGCTGACGGAAAGCCTCGTGGCGCTGCGGGCGATCGCGGCGCGCACCGACGACCCGGTGATCAGGGAACAGGTGCGGAACGTCGAGGAGACACTGGCCCGGGCGCGCGACGGTGCGTCGCAGCCGCGGACGCATCTGACCGCGCGCGAGCACGACGTGCTGAGTCATGTGGCGCTGGGCTGCCGCAACGCGGAGATCGCCGACAGGTTGTCGCTGCGCGTGGAGACGGTGAAGACCTATCTGCGCAACGCCATGGACAAACTCGATGTGCGCAGTCGGCACGCGGCGGTCGTCGAGGCGCGTCGGCAGGGACTGCTGCCCTGATCGACCGCACTCCTGATCAGCGGCGGCGCAGTCGCCGGAAGAACTCGCGGATCGCGCTCAGCGCGCGCCGGAACTTCGTCTCGGTCGCGGGACGCTCGAGGACATCGGTACCCACCGGCGTGGGGAGCCGGACGGGCCAGCTGTCGTCGACGTCGACGACCTCGCGACCCAGCCCGCGCAGGTACTCGGCAAAGCTGCGTTGCCGTTCGGCGTGCCAGGCGGCCTGATCGGCCATGATGTCGAGTTCGGCGAGCTCGGGGAATCTCGCCACGAGCGCGCGGGTCAGGTGGCCGGCGGCGAGCGCGTCGGCCTCGGCCTCGTGCGGATTCGGCAGCGACACCCCGTACGCCTCGCACACCGCCTGCAGTGTGCGCCTGCCGGGCCGGCTGCGGTCCATCTCCCGGTCGATGACGTACGGGTCGACGACCGTGCCGATGTCGAGCCCCGTCAGGCCGAGCCGGCGTCCTTCGGCGTCGAGGACCGTCAGGTCGTAGCTGGCGTTGAATGCGACGACGATGTGGCCGCGCGCCCACGCGCCGCTCACGGCCTGCCGGATCTGCTTGTATCCCTCGAGATAGTCGAGTCCTTCGGCGCGGGCGTGGGCGGTGGTGATGCCGTGGATCGCGGTGGTCTCCTCGGGTATCGCGATCCCCGGGTCGAGCAGCCACGAGCGTGTGCCGATGCGATCGCCGTCGAAGGTCGCGACGCATGCCGTGACGATGCGGGCGTTGCGGGGATCCCGGTCGGTGGTCTCGAGATCGAACGCGCAGATCGGTCTGTCCGGCCAGTGCGTCATGTTCCGTCCTCGCGTCCGTCGGATGATGATCTGTCGAACGCATTGTTGCGGGAGGCACCGACATGCTCCGTCGCGGCCGCGACGGGCATCCGCACAAGGAGAGAACCTCAGATGGTGTCGGTGCAGACCACGAAGTTGCGTTCCCGGTACACGAACCCCCCCTCGGACGTGGAGCAGTCGTTCACGTCGGAGGTGTCGAACAGGATCTCGGTGACCTCCTCGCCCTGGACCGCGGGCTCACCGCAGTCGATGCGCTGCGGATCCTCGCCGCCGAGGTCGATGCAGTCGCCCACCACCCAGTCGATGTCGAGACACAACGCGCCGACCTCGATGCCGCCGAAGGACTCGTAGTAGGTCTGGTCGATGTCGCCGGGGCACATGGCACTGGCATCGACGACGTCGACGACCTTGTAATTCGAGCTCGGGCTGCCGCACACCGCGTAGTCGATGGTCGCGTCGTCGACCGTGCCGCCGAGCGCGACGCATTCGCCGACTGCGACGTCGACGCTCAACTCGGTCGACGACGACGCCGACGGGGTCGTTGTGGGTAGGGAGAAGGACGGCGCCGTGGACGTGTCCAGGGCGTTCGCGGCGGGCACGGCCTGCCCTTCGACCTGGGTCGCGCATCCTCCGAGCACCCCTGCTGCCGCCAACGCCATCGCGGCACCGGCCGCCCCTCGGAGAATGTTCATGGTCGAAGAGCCTACGGAAGTGCTGCCGGTACCCGTACAGGGTGGAACGATGTGCCGCATGGACCTGCCTGTGGTGCCGCCGCTCGCCCCGATGCTCGCCAAGGTCTCCTCCACCGTCCCCTCCCAACCCGAAGACGGTCCCGACGAGTGGTCCTACGAACCCAAATGGGACGGTTTCCGGGCGATCGTCTTCCGCGACGGTGACGAGGTGGTTCTCGGCTCGCGCGGAGGCAAGGACCTCGTGCGCTACTTCCCGGAACTCGCCGACGCCGCGCGCGCCGAACTGCCCCGCAGGTGCGTGGTCGACGGGGAGATCGTCGTCCCGCGCGAACACGACGGCCGCACCCGACTCGACTGGCAGGCGCTGTCCGAGCGGATCCATCCGGCCGCCAGCCGGGTCACGATGCTCGCCGAGCAGACACCGGCCGTGTTCGTCGGTTTCGATCTGCTCGCTCTCGCCGACGAGAATCTCATGGAGACCCCGTTCGCGGAGCGGCGCGCGCGGCTGCGGTCCGAGATCGGCGGGGGGAAGAGCTGTCATGTCACGGTGGCCACGACCGACACCGATCCCGCCCGCCGCTGGTTCGAGGAGTTCGAAGGGGCCGGCCTCGACGGCGTGATCGCCAAGCGACTCGACGGGCTCTATGTGCCCGACAAGCGGGAGATGCTCAAGCTCAAACATGCCCGCACCGCCGACTGCGTCCTCATGGGCTACCGCATGCACAAGAGCGTCGAGGGCATCGGGTCGTTGCTGCTCGGGCTCTATCACGACGGCGAACTCGCGATGGTCGGCGGAGCCTCGGCGTTCACGCGGGAGCGGCGCGAGGAACTGCTCGCCGAACTGCAACCGCTGCGACTCGGGGACGACGTCGTCGAGCAGGGTGAACCGACGCGGTGGCGTTCGGCGGTGGACCGCAGCTGGGTGCCGTTGCGTCCCGAACGTGTCGTGGAGGTCGCGTACGACCAGATGGAAGGTGTGTCGGGAGCGGGGATGCGGTTCCGGCACGCAGCGAAGTTCCTGCGGTGGCGTCCCGACCGTGACCCCGAGAGCTGCACGTTCGACCAGCTGGAGGTGCCGGTGCGCTACGACCTGTCGGATGTGCTCGACCGGACGGAGGACTGACATGGCCACGAAGCGTTCGCCCGCGGAGGAGTTGGACGTCGACGGCACGCCCGTGCGGTTGTCGAACCCCGACAAGATCTACTTCCCGCAGCTCGGCGCCGCGGGTGGCACGAAGCGGCACCTCGTGGAGTACTACCGCAGGGTCGCCACCGAGTTCGACGCACCGATCCTGACGGCTCTGCGCGATCGGCCGACGCATCTGCAGCGCTTTCCCGACGGCATCGAGGGGGAGGAGATCTATCAGAAGCGGGCACCGGTCAAGCGACCCGACCACGTGGCGACCTGCGAGATCACGTTCCCGTCGGGGCGTACCGCCGATGCGCTGCGTGTGTGTTCGGCTGCCGACGTGGTGTGGGCGGCCAATCTCGGGTGCGTGACCTTCCATCCGTGGCCGGTGCGCTGCGGCGACACCGACCGTCCCGACGAATTGCGCATCGACCTCGACCCGCAACCGGGAACCGATTTCGGCGACGCGCGGGCCGTGGCGCTGGAGGTCGTGCGCCCGCTTCTCGACGAACTGGGACTCGCCGGATATCCCAAGACGTCCGGTGGGCGGGGACTCCACATCTATCTGCGGATCGTGCCCGAATGGGATTTCGTCGGAGTCCGTCGTGCGGGGATCGCGCTCATGCGTGAGATCGAGCGGCGCAGCGACGGGCGGGCGACGACGGCGTGGTGGAAGGAGGAGCGCGGAGAGCGGCTCTTCCTCGACTACAACCAGAACGCGCGCGACAAGACGATCGCCTCGGCCTACTCGGTCCGTCGCACCCCGATCGCGACCGTCTCGACTCCGCTGACCTGGGACGAGCTGGTCGACGCCGAACCTGACGACTTCACGATCGCCACGGTGCCGGATCTGCTGGCGAAGCGCGGCGATCCGATGGCGGATCTCGATGCGCATGCGCACTCGCTGGACGTTCTGCTCGAGATGGCCGAACGGGACGAGGCGGACGGTATCGGCGCCCTGCCGTATCCGCCGAATCACCCGAAGATGCCGGGGGAGCCGAAGCGCGTCCAACCGTCCCGCGACACCGACCGGGCAAAGGACACGTGAACCGGAACGTTCGGGGAATCGCGTCCCTGTCGTGACCTCGAGTATGAGTCCTCCCGAGGTGCGAGTCCATAAACTGTCCGAGAGAACAGTCACTCGAGGTTCGGAAGGGTCGATGTCGTGATTCGCTCGTGGGCGTCCGGTCGGGTTCTCGGCGTCGGGGCAGTATTCGCTGCCGCCATCGGGGTCGGTTTCCTCATTCCTCAGACCGCGTCCGCGGCCACGACGTGCACGGCACCGCCGGGTGCCCCGGCCGAGATCGTGCAGATCGACGGGGGCGAAGCGTGCGGTGCGTCCACCGACGGCACCGCCGAGGCGTGGAGCTATGCCGAGCGGGGCGTGGGATTCGCCGATGCCCGCAGTGCCGCACAGGTGGTGGCCGCCGGATTCGACGGCGGTGTCGGCGCCGGGGAAAGCACGTCGGGACGGCTGTTCGCGATCGGCGTGGGGGAGGAGGCCCTGGCGCTCGGTGTGCTCGAAAGTCCGGGCACGGCGGTCGTCGCCGCGGGGCCGCAGTCGCAGGCCTATGTGGGCGACGCCGACGATCCGGTGTTGTGCGAGGGCACGGCGGCGGCCGCGTTCGAACTCGAGGCCGCACGCGGGTGTGTCGTGCTGGGCGACTTCCGGTACTTCACTCCTGGCGCGCAGACGCCGCCGTCGCCCCTGCCGTAGATTCGGCGCGTCTCGCCGGGATCCTCGACAGACAGACTGTACGTAAACCCTTCCTTTACGTTCCGTGTCGTCGTAGCCTGTCGCACATGCCGATGGAGGTGTCGCGATGACGACCGGAGCAGTCTTCGAACCTGCCGGGGCGACAGCGTCGTTCGCACCGGTGCACGTCCCGGGGCGGATCGACGCCCGGCCGGGCCCGGCGGCGCCGACCGAGATGGTCGTCGATGCGCGATTCCTGCGGCTGGCCGACGCGTTCTTCTCGCTGTACAAGCGGCCCCGGGACGGCGGCGGCGCACTCACCGCCTATCTCCACGGTGAGAAGGTCCTCGACATCTGGTCCGGCTGGTCGGCCCCCGACAAGCGGTGGAGCCGCGACACCATGGCGTTGTCGTTCTCGACCGGCAAGGGCGTGGCGTCGACCGTCGTGCACCGTCTGGCCGAGCGCGGAGTGATCGACTACTTCGCGCCCGTTGCGCAGTACTGGCCGGAGTTCGCCGCGAACGGCAAAGATGACATCACCGTCGCGGACGTCATGACCCACCGATCCGGCCTGCACCGGGTGCGCGGTCTGGTTCCGGGGACGCGCGGGATCCTCGACTACGAGACGACCGTCGCGGCACTCGAGCAGGCGGCACCGGATCGACGGCGGCGACGCGGCTCGGGCTACCACGCCGTCACCTACGGATGGCTCGTCGCCGAACTCGTGCAGCGGGTGACCGGTCTGCCCTTCGTGGAGGTCGTGGAGCAGGAGATAGCCCGGCCCCTCGGCGATCCCGATTTCTGGTACCGCGTGCCTCATGACGAACGGGGCCGTATCGCGAAGCTCTTCCCGCGGCTCGCCCCGGTCGGCCTGCACTGGGGTGCGAGCGCCGCGGTCCTGTCGCGACTCGAACCGACCCGCGGTCTCGCCGAGGCCGCGATGCCCGACGGCTTCGACAGGCTCGTCGGCGACCCGGCCGTGCACGACTCGGTGATGCCGGGCTGGAACGGTGTGTTCACCGCCCGCTCGCTCGCGCGTATGTACGGGGCGATAGCCGCCGGCGGGACGATCGACGGCGTGAAGTTCCTCGACGCCACCACGATCGACGAGATGTCGCGCGTGCGGGTGCGCAGCCGGGACTACGTGCTCGGTGTGCCGATGGCGTGGCGGCTCGGCTACCACCAGCCCATCTTCGCGAGCATCCAGCGTCCGCGCGGTGCGCTCGGGCACTACGGAGTGGGTGGCTCGGGGGCGTACGCCGATCTCGACACCGGTCTGTCGCTCGCCTTCGTCACCAACCGGCTCGGTGCCGGCGCGATCCCGCTCGGGGACCTGCGTCTGGCGCGGCTGGGCGAACTCGCCCGGTCGCTCGCGCGTCGTGCCTGAATCTTCCTGTCATTTTCGTGGTTCCGGGGACGGGGGTCCCTCGAGGGCGGGACGATCCGAATCGGAGCATCGTCGATTCGAGGAGTTCAGCCATGAGCCATGTCTACCGGGTGATCGAGGTCGTCGGATCGTCGACGACGGGAGTCGACGACGCGATCGCGAAAGCGGTGGCGCGAGCAGCGGAGACCACGCGGCATCTCGAGTGGTTCGAGACGGTCAACATCCGGGGCCACATCGACGACGGCCGGGTGGCCCACACGCAGGTCACTCTCAAGATCGGTTTCCGCATCGAATCGAGCGCCGAAACGGACATCTGAGGCACCTCGACAGCCGGAAATTCGATGATATGGTTTTGAGAACGTGGTTCTCGACCGAAACTGGAACGTGTACTAGTCTGAGGCTCGTTCGTTGTCCGGAATCGGCACTGTAGGCAGGTACAACTGTGGCTTATGTAATCACCCAGGCGTGCTGCAACGACGCCTCGTGTGTCGAGGTCTGCCCGGTCAACTGCATCCACCCGACACCCGACGAAGCACCCTTCGCGACCACGGAGATGCTCTACATCGATCCCGACACGTGCATCGACTGCGGGGCCTGTGTCGACGAGTGCCCGGTCGACGCGATCGCCGCCGACAACGAACTCACGCCGGCGCAGGAGCCGTACCTCGAGATCAACGCCGAGTACTACCGGCGGTACCCGATCGGGCCGGACTGGCCCGAGCTGCGCACGCGCCGCAAGCTGCCCGCCGAGCTGGGCACCCTGCGGGTGGCGATCGTCGGCTCGGGTCCTGCGGCGTGCTATGCCGCGATGGATCTGGTGACGCACTCGGCGGTGCAGGTCGACATCTTCGACCGCCTGCCCACCCCCTACGGGCTCGTGCGTGCCGGTGTGGCCCCCGATCATCAGAGCACCAAGGGAGTCGGCGACCTCTTCCGCAGCGCCATCGGCCACAAGAACACCCAGTGCTATTTCAACGTCGAGGTCGGCACCCACATCACCCACGAGGAACTGCTCGCGCACCATCACGCCGTGATCTACGCCGTCGGTGCCGCAGGCGACCGCACGCTGGGCATCCCGGGAGAGGCCCTCGTGGGCAGCCGCGCCGCGACCGAGTTCGTCGCCTGGTACAACGGACACCCTGATTTCGCCGACCACACCTTCGATCTGTCGGCCGAACGCGCGGTGATCATCGGCAACGGCAACGTCGCCCTGGACGTCGCGCGAGCCCTGGTGATGGACCCCGACGAGCTCGCGCGCACCGACATCGCCGAGCACGCGCTCGAGGCGCTGCGGAAGTCGAACATCCGCGAGGTCGTGGTCGTGGGCCGGCGCGGCCCGGCGCAGGCCGCCTACACCAACCCGGAGCTGCTCGCGCTCGGCTCGCTGCCCGGTGTCGATGTGGTCGTCGACCCGGTCGAGGTCGAACTCGACCCGGTCAGCCGCGCGCTGATCGACGATCCGGAGGTCGAACCCCGCCTGACGCTCAAGGTGCGGCAGGTCGAGGGCTTCGCGCAGCGCACTCCCACCGAGGGCAACAAGCGGATCGTGCTGCGCTATCTCGCCTCGCCGGTGGAGATCTCCGGCGACGGTGTTGTCGAATCGATCACCCTCGAGCGCAACGAACTGGTCGAGGTCGACGGCCGTCTCGAGGCCCGCCCGACCGGACAGACCGAAATCCTCGCGGCGGGATTGGTGCTGCGTTCGATCGGTTACCGCGGCACCGCGCCGGCCGGTCTGCCCTTCGACGAGCGGCGCGGGGTCATCCCGAACGAGGGCGGCCGGGTGATCGACGCCGAGACCGGAGCACCGGTGCCCGGTGTCTACACCGCCGGTTGGATCAAGCGTGGTCCCAGCGGCGTGATCGGCACCAACAAGCAGTGCTCTGCCGAAACGGTCGAGAAGATCCTCGACGATTTCGTCGAGGGCAAGCTGCCCGAGCCGGTCGCCGATCGGGAGAAGCTGGCGGCGCTGGTCGCCGAGCGGCGTCCGGAGCACATCGATTACCGGGGCTGGCTGCAGATCGACAAGCAGGAGAAGGCCCGCGGATCGGCGGCGGGACGCTCGCGCCTGAAGTTCGTCTCGATCGAGGAGATGCTCGCAGCGTCGCGGATCGAGTAATCCCGTCCGGTGGCGGGAACCCGGACCCATGGCTCAGCACTCCCATCCGGCAGTCGCTGCGTCGGGCCGATGGATCGATACCGACGGGATCCGCTACCCGTCCGGCGACACCCACGCATGGACACCCGGCACCAATCAGACCCTGTGCGGGGTGCCGCTCTCCCGTGCCCGACTCGACCGCTTTCCGCACGTGCCGTGGATCGACGCGCTGTACCTGGCGGAGCTGGGTGAACACGGAGTCGTCCCGTGTCGTCGCTGCACGGCGGCCACCCGCAACGACCAGCCGCGGTGACAGGGGCGATCGGCACCGGGCGCGTACTCGCCGAGATGGCGATCCGAGCGGGTGATGCCCGCGACCAGGTCGTCGCGGTCGGAGACGCGATCGCCGATCTCCTGCTGTACCTCGCCGATGCACACGGTGTCGCCGCGGCGCAGAAGGCCTCGGAGCACGGGCAACTCCACTTCCACGGGGGACTGGATCGCAGCCGGACGCGCTTGGGGTCCCGAAGATCCCTGACCTGCAGGGAAGATCCGGGACGGTCGCGGTGTTGAGACGACCGTGCAGGTGGCGTTGTCGTTGCTGGACCGCTCCCGGACCCGGGAGGGGCAGCCGGACGCTGCCGCATTGCAGCAGACCCTGCGTCGCGCCGAACTCGCCGAGGCGGCCGGCTACCACCGCTTCTGGGTGGCCGAGCACCACGCCGTCCCAGGCATCGCGTCGGGAGCTCCACCGCTGCTCATCGGCACGATCGCGGAGCGGACGAGCCGGATCCGAGTGGGATCCGGCGGCGTCATGCTGCCCAACCATCAACCGATCGTCGTCGCCGAACAGTTCGCGATGCTCGAAGCGATGCACCCGGGACGGATCGATCTGGGTGTCGGTCGTTCCCTCGGATTCACCGCGCCTGTGCGCGATGCGCTGCGGACCCACAAGGCCGACGCGGACGACTTCGCCGCCGACATCGAGGAACTGCGCGGTTATCTGCACGGCACCGCCGAAGTGACGGTGCGTCCTCGACTGTCCGAGCCGCCTCCGATCTTCGTCCTCGGCACCGGGCAGGGTATGCGGCTGGCGGCGCGTCTGGGCCTGCCCGTCGTCGTCGCCGGACCGCTTCTGCGGCAGGGATCGGAACCGTTCGACCGTTATCGCGCCGACTTCCGCCCGGCCACACCCGGCGCTGAGCCCTATGTTGTCGTCGGCCTGGACATCCTCATCGCCGACACCGAAGCCGAGGCTCGGGAGCTGCAGCTTCCGGAGGCCTGGGCGATGGCCGTCTCACGCGAAGAGGGGGCGTCCCCGCCGCTGTCCCCGATCGAGGAGATCCGCCGGCAGCCGATGACCGAGCGGCGCCGCCGCATCGTCGACGAGACCGCGAAGGGTTCGCTGGCCGGCACCGAGGATCAGGTGGCCGAAGGGCTCGAGAAACTGCTCGTCTCCACCGGGGCGAACGAGGTGCTCAGCTCCGCATCCACTTTCGACACCGACGCCCTGTACGACTCCGATGCGCGACTGGCGAGGATCTTCGGTCTCTGAACGGAGGGTGGAACAGATTGTCCCGCTCAACGATTCAGATCGATCAGGCGAGCACTGCCCTGCGCCGCCGCACACATCTTCTCCGTCCCGTCCTCGGTGACGGCGTAGATCTCGCAACGACACAGTGCCTGCCTGCGACTGGTGCTGACGATCATGGCGACCGCGCGTAGGAGTACGCCCCCGGCGGGCCGCAGGTAGTCGAGGCTCATGCCGGTCGTCACGATCGACGGCCCGAGGGCCGTGCCTGCGGCGAACGTGAGCGCATTGTCGGCCGCGTAGGCAAGAACACCTCCGTGCGCGAAGCCGAACTGCTGGAGCAGTTCCTCCCTGAGCGGTATTTCCAGGACTGCCCGGCCGCGCTCGTACTCGGTCAGACGGGCTCCGATCAGGACACTGAACGGTTGCGATGCCAACACCTTCCGGGCATCGGCGAGGGTACGGATCTCGGCGATCTCCTCCGACATACACAGCAAGGTACTCCGCTCCTCGGTTCCCGACCGCCACATCGGAGCGGCCGGCAGTCACTGTGCGGAGGCGACGATCGAGCGGAACTGTTCGCGCAGGGCCTCCGTGAGGTCACGGTGTTCGGGGACGAGATCGGGGTCGACGACGACCGCCACGGTCAGCGTGCCGGCATAGGACAGGGCCGCGAAAGCGACCGCGACGTTGCCCGTGGTGACGATCATCGGCACCATCGACGCGACAGGCACTCCTGCAACGGTGAGCGTCGACGACGGTCCCGGCAGGTCGGACAGGAACGAGTTGACCCGGCGCTGCCGGTCCACGAACCGGCGGAACGCCCCGACGGCCGCAAGGGCGCGGAAGACCGGACCCAGTAGTTCGGCAGACAGGCCCCGCACGTTCGCCTTCTGCAGTCGGGTCGTGCGGGAGACGGATACCGACCGGTGCTCCGGGGTCCCGTCCAGCGGTACCCGGACGGGCATGACGCCGACGCGATTGCCCAGTTGCCCACCCGTGGCAGCGGTGCGGGCGGAGACCGGCACCGAGATCATCAGCTCGGACGGGAACTCGCCGCGCTTGTGCAGGATGGTGGCGAGGGCGCCCCCGACGGCGACCAGCAGCACATCGTTGATCGTTGCGTCCCACTGCCGTCCCGCCCGACGGAGCGTGTCCAGATCCACCTCGACGGTCTCGAGCGCCAGACGAGACCCGATGGGCGCGTTCAACGAACACCGCGGGGCACGTCCGCCGCCGCCCCTCCCGAGTTCTGTCCATGCTGCAGGAAGACGTGCGACGGCTCGCGGTGCGCGGCGGAGCGCCCGCAAGTGACCGATTGCATTGTCGTAGAACAACTCTCGTCTGGTTGGTTGCGTTGAAGCGCGCTGTTCGGGCATGGGCGGTGTGCTGTCCGTGCCGTCGACGAGATGCGCCAGGATCGACAGACCACCGATCCCGTCGGCCAGGACGTGGTGCAGCACCATCACCAACGCCGTGTGCCCGTTCGGGTCCGCGATGTCGGTGACGAGCAGCGCGCGCCACAACGGCTGCGATCGGGGCAGCGGCCGGGTAAGGGCGTCCGCGGCGAGCGTCAGTGCGGCGTCCCTGTCGCGGGGACCGGGGCACCGCACCTGGGAGAAGTGGGCATCGATGTCGAAGTGGGCGTCGTCGAGCCAGTAGGGACGCCCGAGTCCGAAGGCCGGCTCGATCAGGCATTGCCGCAGGCGTCGAATCCGGACGAGGCGTTCGGCGAGCACGGTCATCAGTGTCGTGGGGTTCGTCAGGTTCTCACCGGCGAAGAAGATCGCAGCACCGACATTCATGGGTACCCGTCCCACGTCCGAGACGAGTTCGATCAGGTCTCCGGGACCGATGCGGTCGATGCCGTTCGAGGCCGCCACCCTTCGAGGATGACAGACGCACGCTGTCCGTCTATTGCCTACGGCCGAGTAGGGGAGCAGTGTGAACACGGGTGGTTTCGGGTGGGGGGTCGCGCCGAAACGACCGGCGACGCCGCGTCGGCGCCGCCTTGAGGAGAGGGGTGCCGATCGTGTTTGCACGCTCCACCACAATTCATGCGTATCCGTCGTACATCGACGCCGGGATCAAGCACGTACGCGACATCGTGATGCCTGCCCTGGCGGACATGAACGGTTGCCTGGGGCTGTCCCTGCTGATCGACCGCGGCTCGGGCCGATGCATCGCCACCAGCTCCTGGCGGGACGAGGACGTGTTGCGCTCCAGCGAAGGCATGGCCCGCATGCTCCGGGACGAGGCGGCCCGGATGTTCCATGCCACCACGGACGTGGCCAACTGGGAGATCGCCGTCATGCACCGCGATCACCACTCGACCCGTGGGTCCTGCTGCAGTGTCACCTGGGTCGACATCGATCCCGCGCAGGTGGATCGCGGTGTGGACATGTGGAAGATGGCCGCGCTGCCGCGGATGGAGGAACTCGAGGGTTTCTGCAGCGCCAGCCTGATGCTCGACCGTGCCGGTGGTCGCGGGGTGACCTCGTTGACGTTCGACAGTGCCGAGGCGATGGACCGCACCAGAGCACATGTCGACGACATCCGCTCCGAGGTGACTCGGGCAGCAGGCGCCAGGGTGCTCGATACCGGTGAGTTCGAGCTCGTCATCGCCCACCTCGACGTCCCGGAAATGGTGTGACCGCGGGTCTGCGGCGCGGGTGATATCCGTTCACCCGCGCCGTGGCCGTCCGCATTCGTAATAGACCACTCGGTCCGCTGACCTGGGAAAACGCCGAGACCGTCCGCATTCGAATTGCCCGTCCGTAACCGTCCTGTGTCTAATGAACGGGTACGAGCACGCCGCGCAGGGGAAGTAAGGCGCGGCGCACCGCTGAACGATGGGTTGTGGAATGTTCGAAAAGCGAGCTTTGTCGAACGGTCGCCGCACGGGCCGCCGATCTGCGCGGATCGGTGCTGCACTCGTGGGCGCAGCCGCCGTGGCACTGGCCACCGCCGGTCCTGCAAGCGCGGCACCGCTGTGGCCCGGTGGGCCCGAGGTGCCGAGTGTCCAAGAGCTGATCGAAGGGCTCACGCCGCCCGGGGTGACGCCGCCGCAGCTTCCGCCCCAGCTCGCTCCCGAGCCGGCCGCCCCGTTCTCCGCTCCGTCCGTCAACCCGTCGAACGGGGAGACGGTGGGTGTCGCGCAGCCGATCATCATCCGCTTCAACGAGGCCGTCGGAGATCGTGCAGCCGCCGAACGCGCCATCCGCATCACCACGCAGCCGCCCGTCGACGGGCACTTCTACTGGGCGTCGAACACGCAGGTCCGCTGGAAGCCGTTCGAGTTCTGGCCCGCGAACACCGCGGTGACCGTGAAGGCCGGCGACACTCAGTCGTCGTTCACCATCGGTGACGCTCTGGTGACGGTCGCCGACAACAACACCAAGACCATCACCGTCACCCGCAACGGCGAGGTCGTCCGCACCATGCCGACGTCCTTCGGCAAGCCCGGCCACGACACCCCGAACGGCACGTACATCGTCGGTGAGAAGTACCGCGACATGTACATGGACTCGTCGACCTACGGGGTGCCCGTCGACAGCCCCGAGGGATATCGCACCTACGTCGAGTACGCGACGCGGATGTCCAACAGCGGCATCTTCCTCCACGCCGCACCGTGGTCGGTCGGCGCGCAGGGCAACACCAACGTCAGCCACGGCTGCCTCAACGTGAGCACCGAGGACGGCAAGTGGTTCTACGAGAACGCCAAGAAGGGCGATCCGGTGATCGTGCAGAACACGGCCGGTGGAACCCTCAACGGCTGGGACGGTCTCGGCGACTGGAATCTCTGACACCGACGCACATCTCCGACGCCCCCTGCTTCCGGTTCGTAACGTTCGTCCGGAATAGCAGGGGGCGTCGCCCTTTCGTAACCCATGGTTCGTTCTGTCGGCACACACTGCTCCGGTGTCACCGAGTCCGGAACGAACCCTGCCGCAACACGAACGCGGCCTCCGCCACCGCCCGTGGCGCGATTACGCGCTCTTCGCGGCATTGGTCGGGCCCAATCTCGCGCTGTTGATCCTGTTCACCTACCGGCCTCTCGCCGACAACATCCGGCTCTCCTTCTTCGAGTGGAACATCGCGAGCCCGAACTCGACCTTCGTCGGACTCGCCAACTACCGAGAATGGTTCACGCGTCCCGACAGTTGGGAGATCGTCGGCAACACCATCGTGTTCACCGTGGCGACCGTTGCCGGTTCGATGGCACTGGGACTCGGGCTCGCACTGCTTCTGGACCGTAGGCTCCATGGACGCAATCTCGTCCGGTCGGCGCTGTTCGCACCGTTCGTCATCTCCGGTGCGGCCGTCGGAATCGCCTTCCAGTTCGTCTTCGATCCGAACTTCGGTCTGGTGCAGGACGTCCTGACCCGGGTGGGAATTCCGACGCCGGACTTCTACCAGGACTCCAACTGGGCGTTGGTGATGGTGACCCTGACGTACATGTGGAAGAATCTCGGCTACACATTCGTCATCTATCTCGCTGCACTGCAGGGACTCCGGCCCGAGTTGAGCGAAGCCGCCGCCATCGACGGTGCCTCCCGGGGAACGAGCTTCCGGCGCGTCGTCCTTCCGCAATTGCGGCCCACCACCTACTTCCTGTCGATCACCGTGCTGCTCAATTCGTTCCAGGTCTTCGACATCATCAACGTCATGACTCGTGGGGGTCCGTTGGGGACCGGCACGACCACGATGGTCTACCAGATCTACGACGAGTCGTTTCGCAACTTCCGTGCCGGCTACGGCGCCACCGTTGCCACCATCATGTTCCTGGTACTGCTCGCGGTGACCGTTTATCAGGTGCGCATCATGGACCGAGGAGGTCACTCGTGACCGCTGTCGCGGAGAAGTCTGTCGTGCACCTGGTCGCACCCGCGGACGAAACGCGTTCGCACCGAAGACGAGAGCGCGCCGTCACGGCTCTGGCCTATGTCGCCATGGTGCTCGTGCTGCTGGTGGTGGCTCTGCCCTTGTATTGGATTGTCGTGACATCGTTCAAGGAGCGGCCCGACATCTACACGCTGCCGGTGACCTGGTGGCCGAGCGTCTTCCATCCGCAGAACTACACGGAGGCAACCGAATCTGTGCCGTTCGGGTTGTTCCTGCGCAACTCGATCGTCATCACGACGATACTGGCGACGGTGAAGTTCGTCCTCGGAGTGTTCAGTGCGTTCGGTCTCGTGTTCCTGCGGTTCCCCGGCAAGAACATCGTCTTCCTCGGCATCATCGCCGCGCTGATGGTGCCGAACCAGATCACCGTCATCTCCAATTATGCGCTCGTCGCGGACTGGGGTTGGCGCAACACCTTCCAGGGCATCATCGTGCCGTTGGCAGGCGTGGCCTTCGGAACGTTCCTCATGCGCAACCATTTCCTGTCCATTCCGGCCGAGATCATCGAAGCCGCACGGATGGACGGAGCGGGCCCGTTCCGGCTGCTGTGGCGCGTGGTCCTCCCCGTATCCGGCCCGACCATGGTCGCGTTCGCGCTCATCACCGTCGTGAACGAGTGGAACGAGTATCTATGGCCGTTCCTGATGGCCGACGACGCATCCGTTGCGCCGTTACCGATCGGGCTGACACAACTCCAGAACAACGACGGTGTCACGAACTGGGGTCCGGTCATGGCCGGCACCGTGCTCGCGATGCTGCCGATTCTCGTGATTTTCCTTGTGCTGCAAAAGCACATGATCAAGGGCCTCACCTCCGGTGCGGTCAAGGGCTGAATCCTCAGGGAGCTGGGAATGGACATCAGGAACATCGACAGGCGTCGTTTCCTCGGGCTGACCGGTCTCGTGGCTGCGAGCGCTGCGCTGACCGCATGTGCAGGGACGGGCGGTGGCTCGTCCCAGACTTCGGGAACGGGATCGTTATCCGGCGATGCATCGCGGATCAGCTTCTGGTCCAACCACCCCGGCAAATCCCAGGACGTGGAGAAGGAGCTGATCCGGCGGTTCCAGGACGCGAACCCGGGCATCACGGTCGATCTCATCGACGGTGGCAAGAACTACGAGGAGGTCTCACAGAAGTTCAACGCCGCGCTCTCCGGCGGCGACCTGCCCGACGTGGTCGTGCTGTCGGACGTGTGGTGGTTCAACTATGCGATCACCGGTGCGATCACCCCGCTCGACGATCTGTTCCGCGAGGTGGGAGTGGACACCGGCGACTACGTCGATTCCCTGCTCGCGGACTATCTCTACGAGGGGAGTCACTTCGCTCTTCCGTACGCGCGGTCGACTCCGCTGTTCTACTACAACAAGCAGGTGTGGCAGCAGGCCGGACTTCCCGATCGCGGACCCGACACCTGGGAGGAGTTCGACGAGTGGGGTCCCCGCATCCAGGGGGTGGTCGGCGACGGCAGGCTCGCGCACGGCTGGGGCAACGCCAAGGATTACCTCGGATGGACCTTCGAGGGCCCGATCTGGACCTTCGGTGGTGCCTATTCCGACGGATGGGACCTGAAGTTCACCGACGAGAAGACGATTGCGGCAGGGGAATTCCTGAAGCGCATGATCCACGACAAGAAGTACGCCGCGGTGACGACCGATATCGCGAACGACTTCTCCGCCGGTCTCATCGCCTCCACGATCGCGTCCACGGGAGACCTGTCGGGTATCACGCAGAACGCGTCCTTCGAATTCGGGACGGCCTTCCTGCCGGCTCCCGAAGGCGTCGCGGGATGCCCCACCGGTGGTGCGGGTCTGGCGATTCCGTCCGGTATCTCCGACGAACGCAAGCGCAATGCCCTGAAGTTCGTCGAGTTCGTCACCAACGGCGACAACACCGCGTACTTCTCACAGAACATCGGTTACATGCCGGTCCGGAAGTCCGCGGTGGACACCCCCGCCATGAAGGAGTACCTCGAGGACAACCCCAACGCACGGACCGCGGTCGACCAGCTGGCCGTCACGCGCTCCCAGGACTACGCCCGGGTGTTCGTCCCCGGTGGCGATCAGATCATCGGGACCGGCCTGGAACGGATCGCACTGCAGAACGCCGACGTCGCAACGACCTTCGCCGACGTGCAGCAGCAGCTGCAGGCGGTCGTCGACAGGCAGATCACCCCCAACCTGAAGTAGAAGGAACACCATTGGCTGCCATCGCCTTCCGCAACGTCACCCATCGGTATCCCGGTGCCGATCGTCCTGCCGTGGACCGACTGGACCTCGACATCGAGGACGGGGAATTCCTCGTCCTCGTCGGGCCCTCGGGATGCGGCAAGTCGACGAGCCTGCGCATGCTCGCCGGTCTCGAGGCGGTCGACTCCGGGCGCGTGGAGATCGGTGGTCGTGACGTCACAGGACTGCCACCGAAGGCCCGTGACGTCGCGATGGTTTTCCAGAACTATGCGCTCTACCCGAACATGACCGTGGCGGAGAACATGGCTTTCGCTCTGCAGAACGCGGGGATGAAGAAGGACGAGCGCACGGCCCGAGTGCTCGAAGCCGCCCGGATGCTCGAACTGGAATCACTGCTGGACCGCAAGCCCGGAAAGCTGTCGGGTGGTCAGCGTCAGCGTGTCGCGATGGGGCGCGCGATCGTCCGTCCCCCGGCAGTGTTCTGCATGGACGAGCCGCTTTCGAATCTCGATGCGAAACTGCGGGTCAGCACCCGCGCGCAGATCGCCGAGTTGCAGCGGTCGCTCGGCACCACCACCGTGTACGTGACCCACGACCAGGTCGAGGCGATGACGATGGGAGATCGTGTCGCCGTCCTGGAGAACGGCCGCCTTCAGCAGGTCGCGTCGCCTCGGAAGTTGTACGACGAGCCGGTGAACACCTTCGTCGCCGGGTTCGTGGGGTCGCCGGGGATGAACCTCGTCGAGGCAGCTGTACACGACGGGTACGCCGAACTCGGAGCGCTGCGGATCCGCGTTCCGCGTTCGGTGGATTCCGATCGCGTGGTGATCGGGGTCCGTCCGGAATCGTGGACGACCGTGGGGGCGTGGCGATCCGACTCCTGGTCGCTACGGACGGTCCTGGTCGAGGAACTCGGTGCCGAGTCGTTCGTGTACGCGGTGCCGAAGGACACCGTGGACGGAGATGCCGACAGGATCGTCGTCCGGTGGGATCGGCATGTGCCCGTCTCGTCGGGTTCCGAGATCCACGTGATCCCGAAACCCGACGAGGTGTACTTCTTCTCCGCACGGACCGGGGTTCGGCTCGGTGCTACTGCTCCGCTACCAATGCGTCGATCTGGTTGATGGCGGACGAGGCGCCCTCGACCACGCCCATGTCCAGAACCTGCTGGAGCGCTTCGGCGCTCTCGTAGGTGCTGACATAGGTTGCGCGCGTGCCGCCCTCGAACTCCTCGAAACTGTAGACGCACCGTGCGACGGGTAGTTCCGGTTTCGGGGTGAAGTCCGGCTCCGCGAAGCCGTCCAGGAACGAGAAGCCCGTCGGTTCGTCGACGGTCGTGATATCCCAGTAGCCGGCGTACTTCTCACCATCGGGGCCGGTCATGAAGTAGGTGGTACGGGTGCCGGGCTTCAGATTGTGGTCGACCACCGTCGCGGGGAAGGTCGGGGGTCCCCAGATCTTCTCCAGCTGACGGGGATCGGCGTAGACCTGCCAGATGCGGGACACCGGGGCGGCGAACTCCGCGGTGATGGTCAGGGTCGGCTGGTCGGAGTCGTGCCGGACGTCGGTTACAGGCATTTCTCAGCCTTCCTCGGAGGATTCGGATGCGATGAGTTCGTCGATGCGCGCGATGCGACCGCGCCAGAGCTGCTCCATCTCGGTGAGCATGGACGCCACCGACCGCACTGCCGCCACGTCACCACTGGCCAACTGCTCGCGACCGCTGCGTCGCTTCACGAGCAGACCGGCCTTCTCCAGCACGGCGACGTGTTTCTGTACTGCGGCGAAGGACATGTCGTAGTTCGCTGCGAGAGCGGACACCGAGTGCTCCCCGGCCAGGACGCGTCGCATGATGTCTCGTCGGGTCCGGTCGGAGAGCGCGTGGAACAGGGCATCGACCCGGTCCTCGTCGTCTCCGCTCACATCCCAAATGTACAACCGAATGATTGTATGTCAAGAGTTCGAAGCGATCACGAGTCGGTCGCCGTAGGCTGCCCGCTTCTCCTCGTCGAAGCCGCCGTCGGTGACGATGCACGAGACCTCGTCGAGGCTCGCGACCCGGGCGAGCGCGCGCTCTCCGAACTTCGAACGATCCGCCACGACGATCGTCTTCTCGGCCGACCGGATCATCGCCCGCTTGATCGGGATCTCCAGCGTGTTGGTGTTGGTGATGCCGGCAGTGGGGTGCACGGCGTCGGCACCGAGGAACGCCCAGTCGGCCGAGTAGTCCGAGAGGAACTGCACGGCATGGTCGCCGACCAGGGTGTAGACCGAGCCGAGGAGCTCGCCTCCGGACACGAGAAGCCGGACATCGGGAAATGCCGCAACGTATTTCGCGATACGCAGGTCATTGGTGAGGACCGTCAGTGACGCCTTGTGTCGCAGTGCGACCGCTACCTCGTAGGTTGTGGATCCACTGTCGAGCACCACGCTGTCGCCGTCGGACACCATGGCGGCCGCTACCGCCGCGATCGCCACCTTCTCCTCACGGCGTACGTCCTTCTTGAGGGCGTACGGCACCTCGAGGCCCGCGCCCTCGACCGCTCGGGCGCCCCCGTGCGTGCGCTCGACCTTCCCTTCACGGGCGAGCGAATCGAGGTCGCGACGGATCGTGGACGCGTCGACGCCGAGATCGGCCGAGAGGGTCTTCGCATCGACATATCCGTCGGCGAGGATTCGGTGGAAGATTTCACGTCGCCGTGCGGTCGCTGACACGATTGCTCCTAGGGCTCTGGGCACTCGAATTTCTGGGTACTCGGACGCCGTGGTCGGGGGTCGGTGCACGACCATAACGCACGGGCGACACACCTTTGCGTGGATATTGACACTGTCTGCGCTCAGTGTGCATGATTTCGTGCAGGATTTGCGCGATAGTGCGTGATCGTTTCGCTGGCACCACGTTGTTCGGAGGTTGCACGGTAATGCTGAAGTTGGGATACAAGGCGTCGGCGGAGCAGTTCGGGCCGCGCGAGCTGGTCGAGTTGGGTGTGTTGGCCGAGGCGCACGGGATGGATTCGGCGACGGTGTCGGATCATTTCCAGCCGTGGCGGCACAACGGTGGGCATGCGCCGTTCTCGTTGGCGTGGATGACCGCCGTGGGGGAGCGCACCGAAAGGTTGCAGCTGGGCACGAGTGTGCTCACGCCGACGTTCCGGTACAACCCGGCGGTGATCGCGCAGGCCTTCGCGACGATGGGGTGTCTGTATCCGGGACGGATCTTCCTCGGGGTCGGCACCGGCGAAGCACTCAATGAGATCGCCACCGGCTACGCCGGCCAGTGGCCGGAGTTCAAGGAACGCTTCGCCCGGCTGCGCGAATCGGTGCGGTTGATGCGTGAGCTGTGGCGCGGAGACCGGGTCGATTTCGAGGGCGAGTACTACACCACCAAGGGGGCGTCGATCTACGACGTGCCCGAAGGCGGCATCCCGGTCTACGTCGCCGCCGGTGGCCCGGTCGTGGCCCGCTATGCCGGACGCGCGGGGGACGGGTTCATCTGCACCTCCGGCAAGGGCATGGAGCTCTACACCGACAAGCTGTTGCCGGCCGTCGCCGAGGGGGCGGAGAAGGCGGAGCGGGATGTGGCGCAGATCGACAGAATGATCGAGATCAAGATCTCGTACGACACCGATCCGGACAAGGCGTTGGAGAACACCCGCTTCTGGGCACCGTTGTCGCTCACGCCGGAGCAGAAGCATTCGATCGATGATCCGATGGAGATGGAGGCGGCGGCGGATGCGTTGCCGATCGAGCAGGTCGCCAAGCGGTGGATCGTGGCGTCGGATCCGGACGAGGCGGTCGAGCAGGTCAGGGCGTATGTCGATGCGGGGTTGAATCATCTGGTGTTCCATGCGCCGGGTCATGATCAGAAGCGGTTCCTGGAGTTGTTCGAGCGCGACCTCGCCCCGCGCCTGCGCGCACTGGCGTGACGAAAGGCGTTGGCAGAAAGATGGATACGGAAACACAGGATGTGACGACCACGGAGGCCTGGCGAGCCCTCGATGCCCATCGCGACGAGATCGCCGCGGTGTCCCTGCGGGAGCTGTTCGCGATCGAACCGCAGCGCGCGCAGGCGTTGACCTCGCACGCCGGGGATCTGGTGGTCGACTTCAGCAAACAACGTCTCACCGGTCGCACTCTCGAACTGCTCCTCCAGCTGGCGGAGCAGACGGGTGTGGCCGCGGCTCGGGAGGCGATGCTCTCGGGTGCGCACATCAACGTCACCGAGGATCGGGCGGTGCTGCACACCGCCCTGCGTCTGCCCCGCGATGCGCAGTTGATCGTCGACGGGGTCGATGTCGTCGCCGATGTCCACGCCGTGCTCGACCGGATGGGCGAGTTCACCGACCGCCTCCGCAGCGGCGACTGGCGCGGCGCCACCGGGCAGCAGATCACCACGGTGGTCAACATCGGCATCGGCGGCTCCGATCTCGGCCCGGCGATGGTCACCCGCGCACTGCGGCGTTTTCACGACGGGCCGGCGACGCGGTTCGTCTCCAACGTCGACCCCGCCGATCTGACCGCGGCGCTGGCCGACCTGGACCCGGCGACGACGGTGTTCATCGTCGCGTCGAAGACGTTTTCCACCCTCGAAACCCTCTCCAACGCCACCGCCGCCCGCCGCTGGCTCGTCGACGCCCTCGGTGAAGATGCGGTGGCGAAGCATTTCGTCGCGGTGTCGACGCACACCGAGCGGGTGGTCGAGTTCGGCATCGACCCGGCGAACATGTTCGAGTTCTGGGACTGGGTCGGCGGCCGCTATTCGGTCGGCTCGGCGATCGGGCTGGCGGTGATGTGCGCCATCGGACGCGAGCGGTTCGCCGAGTTCCTCGCCGGCATGCACACCCTCGACACCCACTTCGCCACCACCGCCCCGGCCCGGAACGCACCGTTGCTGGCGGGGGTGATCGGGGTGTGGAATGCGAGCATCCTCGGTTATCGGTCGCGCGCGGTGGTGCCCTATGCGCAGGATCTGGCGCGGCTGCCGGCCTATCTGCAGCAGCTGACCATGGAATCGAACGGCAAATCCGTGCGCGCCGACGGCACACCGGTGGTGTGTCCGACCGGGGAGGTGTTCTGGGGTGAGCCCGGTACCAACGGTCAGCACGCCTTCTTCCAGTTGCTGCACCAGGGCACCGAGATCGTCCCCGTCGACTTTCTCGGCCTGGCCCGTAGCGGCGACGACCTGCCGGCCCGCGACGGGCGGACCAGCATGCAGGTGTTGTTGCTGGCGAACATGTTCGCCCAGGCCAAAGTGTTGGCCTTCGGGCGTGATGCCGACGAGGTCCGCGCCGACGGCGTCGACGAGGCGTTGGTGGCGCACAAGGTGATGCCCGGGGATCGGCCGTCGACGACGATCCTCGCCCCGGAACTGACCCCGTCGGTGGTCGGGCAGATCATCGCCTTCTACGAACATCAGACCTTCGTCCAAGGCGTCGTGTGGGGGATCGACTCGTTCGACCAGTGGGGCGTCGAACTCGGCAAGACCCAGGCCACCGCCCTGCAGACGGTGCTCGCCGGCGACGAGATCCCCGACACCGGCGACGCGTCCACCGACCACCTGATCGAGGTCTACCGCACCCTGCGCAACGGAGGGAGGTAGGACATGCCCGCGCTGAAGTTGCTCTATCTGCCGCCTCCCGTTACCGAGGAATGGGATTGGCAGATGGACGCGGCTTGTCGCGACGCAGACGGATCGTTGTTCTTCCACCCGGACAACGAGCGGGGCGACGCGAGGGAGAACCGGATGGCTTCGGCCAAGAAGGTCTGCGCTCGTTGTCCGGTGCGGGAGAAGTGCCTGCAGTACGCCCTCGATTCCGGTGAACGCTACGGGATCTGGGGTGGGCTCACAGAGGACGAACGCACCCGGGTGAGGAAGGCCCGCCGGCGCCGCACGAGCCGGTGACGTCCGCTCGCCCTCACCCGCCGGAGACGACTTTCCCGATGACCCGCGCGGCCTCCCGGAAGGCCGCCGGATTCGGTCCTGCGTAGTTGAGCCGGAGGTACTGACCGGTGGGCTCCGCCGGGAACCACTCGTCACCTGCCGCGACGAGCACCCCGGCGGCCTCGCACTCGTGCGCGACGGCCTCGGCGTCGACGTCGTCCGGGAGCCTGCCCCACAGGTTGAGCCCACCGGACGGTAGCCCGTCGACAGCCACATCCGGTGCGAGCTCACGAAGTTCGCTCACGAGAAGGTTGCGGCGCGATTCGAGCTCGCGCCGCACCGCCCGCAGATGGGTCTGCCATGCCGGCTGGGTGACGACGTCGAGCGCGACCGTCTGGAGAACGCCGCTCACATAGACGGATTCGGCCTGCACGTCGGCGAGGATGCGTTCGGGAGCCGGTCCACGCGCGACGATCGCCGCGACCCGCACCGACGGCGCGACACTCTTGGTCAGGGAGCGGACATAGACGACGTGGCCCGAATCGTCGCGGGCGAACAGCGGAACGGACGGGGCCGAGATCCCGAAGTCGTGGGCCCAGTCGTCCTCGATGACGAACGCTCCCGCATCGCGCACGACGTCGAGGACCCGCTCGCCGGTCGACGACGGCCATTGCGCCCCGGTGGGATTCGCGAAGTTCGGTTGTGCGTAGAAGGCGCGGGCCCGGGTCCGATCGAAGGCGCGGGCCAATTCGTCGGGATCGGGCCCGTTGGGTCCGCTGGAAACCGGTACGAGCTGCACGCCGGCCTTCGTGGCCGCGAGAATTGCACCCCAATAGGTCGGTGACTCCACGATGAGGGGATTACCGGCGCCGACGAGTGCGCGGAAGATCGACCCGAGCCCGCTCTGACTGCCGGGGGTGATGATCACGTCGCCCGCGGACGGCGGGGCCGTGCGCGCGTTCGTCGCTTCCGACAGCTCCGCGGCGAACCACTCCTGCAGTTCGGGAAGTCCTGCAGCAGGTGTCCGTCCTACGGCGGCGTCGCTGCGGGCTGCGCGTGAATATGCTCCGCGGACAAGGCGTTCGGGAAGCAGCGTGCGGTCGGGATAGCCGGAGTGGAGTGAGACCACATCGTTGGACACGGTGCGCAGGGCGGCGGAGGCGCGAGGCAACGAGGGAGCCGTTCCGAGCGCTTCCGTCTGCCAGCTGTGATCGATCGTGTTCGACGTGCGGATCCGGCGGACGAAGGTTCCCACACCGGTGCGACTCTCCACGAGACCCCGGGTCTGGAGTGTCTTCAATGCTTTCTGCACCGTGACGGGGCTGACGCCGTACTGCGCGACGAGCGATCTCGTCGACGGCAACCGGGCGCCGGGTGCTGCGGTGGCGATCCACCGGGTCAGTTCCGCGACGAGCTGGGAACTGCTACTGTTCGACATGAGATTGAAGAGTAGCGCTATCGTGTCCGGCAGGCCAGTGCTATCGTCCGATCCTCGCGGGCTCGCCTGGGGTCTGCTCGGCGTCGCAGGCTTCTCCCTGACCGTGCCGCTCACCCGCATCGCCGTCGAGAACGGGGCGATGTCACCGCTGTTCGTCGCCGCCGGCCGCGCGGTCGTCGCGGCGGTTCTCGCCGCTCTGGCGCTCGCGCTCACGGGGCAACGACTCCCGAACAGGCATCAGTGGCGCAGGATCGCCGTCGTCACAGGTGGGGTGGTGATCGGATTCCCCATGCTCACCTCGTACGCCCTGACCATGGCACCGGCGAACCACAGCGCGATCGTCATCGCGATCCTTCCGGCTGCGACCGCGGTGGTCGCGGTGTTGCGGGCCCACGAACGGCCGCCCACCCCGTTCTGGGTCGCGGCGGGTGCGGGGACGGTCGCCGTCATGGCCTTCGCGGGCCTGCGTGGCGGAGGTGCCGCGGGATTCGGTCGAGCCGATCTGCTGTTGCTCGGCGCGGTGGTCGCTGCCGCCGTCGGTTACGCAGAAGGCGGGCTGCTGGCGCGGGAGATCGGTGCGTGGCAGACGATCTCGTGGGCACTGGTGCTGGGGTCACCGTTGATGGTGACACTCACCCTGGTCTCGCTCGCCGACGGACCGCCGCAGGGTGGGGTGACGCACTGGGCGTCGTTCGCGTACCTCGGCATCGTCAGCATGTTCCTCGGGTTCTTCGCGTGGTACCGAGGTCTGGCCATCGGGCCGATGGCTCGGGTCGGGCAGGTGCAACTGACCCAGCCGATCATGACGGTCGGCTGGGCCGCCTGGCTGCTGGGAGAACCATTGACATGGGCAGTGTTTGCGGGCGGTGCCGTCGTCGTGCTGTGCGCCGGCACCGCCGTCCGCGTCCGTCGGAATTGAACGTCGGTCCTTGTCGAGGAAGAAGTCCCCAGCGCGGGTTGTCGCCGACGACGGGTTCCGTGTTTTCGCTCGGAGCCACGATCTCCTCCGTAGCCTGGACGTACCACGGGCGCGGTGGGGTGACGATGAAACAGGCAGTCCTTGTGATGGTGTTGCTGCTGGTCGCGGCCTGTTCGAACGCGGGAGAGCAGGAACAGCGGACGAACGTCCCGGCGGTCGAAGCGGACTGCGATGCCGCCGACCACCGCTTCGTCTCGTCCGTCGGCGCCGATGGCCGCCATTTCGAGGATCAATACGGTGATCCCGTCCTCGTCCGCGGCGACTCGCCGTGGTCGGGGATGGCCGACTGGTCGCCCGAGCAGGCCGAGTTGTATTTCACCGACCGCGAGATCAACGGGTTCAATGCCTCGATCATGTCGGCGATCGTCGTGCCGGTGAACGGCGGCCCGAGCTACGAAGGCGCCACCTTCGACGGCATCGAACCGTTCGTCGACGGCGACATCACGCAGTGGAACGAGGTGTACTGGTCGCGTGTCGACGACTACCTCCGGATCGCGTGCCGCCACGGGAACACGGTATTCCTGTATCCGATGGACGGGTGGAACCTCACCCACGTCTTCGCGTCGACCACGCCGGAACAGGCCTTCGAGTACGGACGGCGGTTCGCGCAGCGGTACGCGGAATTCCCGAACATCGTCTGGATGACCGGCGGGGACTACTCACCGGAGGCGGAGGATCTCGCGGCCGGTGCCGAGTCGGATCTCGTGCTGCACGCGATGCTCGACGGGATCCGTGATGCCGGCTCCGACGCACCGTTCACGATCCAACTGGGGTGGGACAAGCTGCTGTCCACGGATCACCCGTTCTGGGAACCGGTCGTGGACTGGAACTTCGTCTACACCTACGCGCCCACCTATCAGGCCGTCCTGCAGGCCTACGAGCGTGCCGACGGAACCCGCGACCCGCGACCCGCACTGTTCTCGGAGGGCAACTACGAAGGTGAGAACAACCAGGAGGACACGGCACCGACCACCGACGAGACACTCCGACGTCAGGCGTTGTGGGCACTGACCTCCGGTTCGCCCGGCGAGTTCCGGGGTTCCGACGACTGGGAGTTCCCGGACGGGTGGGAAACCCGTCTGGATACTCCCGCTGTCGCACAGCTGCGAGCGATACGTGAACTGTGGCAGTCGTGGCCGTGGTGGGAGCTCGTGCCGGATATCGACGAACCGCTCGTCGTCGCAGGTCGCGGCACCCCGTGGACGAGTGACGAGATGATCGACGTTCTCGACGACGAGTACGTCACCGCTGCCCGGACACCCGACGGTTCACTCGCCGTCGTCTACCTTCCGACGCAGCGCACGATCCGGCTCGATCCTGCGTTGGTACCGGAGGAGGCGACCCTCGAGTGGGTCGCCCCCGCCGACGCGACCGGGCCTCGGCAGCCGGCGACTTCCGACGAGAACGGCGACATCCCTATACCGGGGCCGAACACGGATGGAGACGGGGATTGGCTTCTCGTGATCACCGAGCGAGAGGGATGAACTTTGCTGTTCGAGAATGCTGCTCTCGTCAGCGGGCGGCGAATCCCTGCGAGCAGAAACTCCATACCTCGTCGGCCGAGATGAGAAGGGTCGTGGTGTCGTCGCCACCGCTCGACTGGGCAATGGACATCACGGTCTGCATTGTCATGGCGGCCATTCGCTTCGCATTCGTTCCCTCGCGAAGGCTGCCCTCGGCATCGACCTTCTCCATCAGCTCCGTGAACAGCGTGAGCATCGGTGCGTGTGCGACCTTCACCTCGGCAGGATGGGTGAGCACCAGCTGCGGCGCGAGGTCGGTGAACAGGGGCCGCGGGGCCGCCGGATCGGGTCGGGACGACTCGAACAGCAGTTCCACTGCGACGCGCAGCTGATCGAGAGGATCCTTCTCGTCGGCGGCAGCGGCACGGATCTGATCGGCAGAGCGGCTCAGAGCATCCTCGAAGAGTGCCAGCAACAGCTCGTGCTTACCGTCGAATTGTAGGTAGAAGCTGCGAAGCGACTGCTTCGACCGGTCGACAACTTCCTGAACCGTGAAGTCGGTGCTGCCCTTTTCCGCGATGATCGCCTGTGCGGCATCGAGAAAGCGCTGAACGCGCTGCTCGGCGCGCAGCTTCGCGGTCCGGATGGAACGCTCCACCGCGCGCTGCTTCCAGGCCGGCTCTTCGCTGGCGCCCGTCACTGCCCGGATCGCCCTGTGTCGCGTGGAGTGGACATGGGGACACTGTACCGGAGGGTAGGGAGGCAACGCGGGGCCGTCCTTCCGCTTTCCGTCCCGACTCGAGACTGTTGCTATCAGAAAAAGAAACCTTGTTCTCATCCCGATACGGCTGATTGGGGGCCGGAAAGAGGCAAGTCGGAATGCGCACCCGGGACGTAATCCGCTGCCGTTCTCGCCATCCGCTGCGGCAATTCGCTGGTTGTCAGGATGGCCGTGAGACATCCTGACAACCAACGCGGGGATCGGAGCGCACCCGGCCCCCGTAGACGGGTCATTCCCCGCAAGAGGCTCGGGAGGTGGATTCTCTGCTGGAGAATGGAAGGCCGGACGCCGGACCCGTCGAAGAACGGCGCGCTCTGATCTCAGTCGAGCCGGATCGCCCTTTCGGGGCAACCCCCTGCGGCCTCCCGCACGGAGTCCTGGTGTTCGGCCGGGACCTCGGACATCAGGGTGACGGCGTATCCGCCGTCGCTCAGGTCGAAGACCTCCGGGCAGGCCGCGAGGCAGACGCCGTGTCCGCGGCAGGCGTCGTCGTCGACGACGACCTTCACTTCGACTCACCTTCCGCCGGCGTGTACTCGAGGTGCAGGGCGAGCAGGCCGCGCAGGATGAAGGTCGGCAGGTAACCGAACTTTCGGTCGTCCTCGGGGCCGTGCACTTTCTCGGAGATCCGGATCTCGCTGGTGCGCTCGAGCAGGCGCGCGATGCCCACGCGTCCTTCGGTTCGGGCGAGCGGGGCGCCAGGACACGAGTGCACGCCGCGACCGAACGCGATGTGGGTGCGTGCGTTGCGGCGATCGATGTCGAACTCGCTCGGGTCGGAGAACTGGCGCGGGTCGCGGTTGGCGGCGCCGTTGACCAGCATCATGATCGTGCCGGCCGAGACGTCGCCCCCGCCGACGGTGGTGGGGGTCTTCGCGAGCCGGAAGTCGCCCTTGATCGGGCTCTCGAAACGCAGCGTCTCTTCGATGAAGTTCGGGATGCGATCGGGCTCGCTGCGCAGGGTCTTCTGGAGTTCGGGCTGCTCGGCGATGATCCGCAACGCGGAACTCAGCAGACGCACGGTGGTCTCCTGGCCGGCGGAGAACACGTTCGCGGCGATACGCAGGACGTCGTCGACGGGCGGCAGGGTGCCGTCGGGGAAGGTTGCGGTGGCGAGGCCCGTCAGCACGTCGTCGGTGGGGTTCGCGCGGCGGTCCTCGATGTACTGGCCGAACTTCTTGTACAGGAACTCGAGCGGGTTGAGCTTCAGCGTCTCACCCTCGGTGCTGCCGAGCGAGAAGCCTTTCTCCACTTGGATCTTCAGGCCCTCGATGAATTCTTGATGGTCACTCTCCGGCACGCCCAGCAGGTCGGCGATGACGAGCATCGCGAACGGAGCGGCGAAGCCGGTGATGTAGTCGCCCTCGCCTCGGGCGAGCAGATCGTCGAGGAGGCGGTCGGCGATGCGCTCGATGAAGGCCTCGTTCTCCTTGAGGCGCTTGGGCGTGATGAGCCGCATCAGCAGGCCGCGATGGTCGGTGTGCTGCGGGGGATCCATGGTGGGGAGCTGGTCGTTCATCGGCAGCGAGGGGCGGTGCTCCTCGATGAAGTCGGTGATGTCGTCGCTCTCGGGGCAGGCCGGAAGGCCGGAGAACGGACCGGTCACCGAGATACACGACGAGAAGGTCTGCTCGTCGCTCAGGACCTGGATCGCCTCTTCGTAGCCGGTGACCATCATGACGTTGTGGTGGGGTTCGCGCGTGACCGGGCATCCCTCGCGCAGGGCGTCGTAGTAGGGGTACGGGTCCTCGACGAGTTCCGGATCGGTGAAGAAGTTCTTCGTCTCGATGTCGGTCATGGTTCCTCCCGGGGCAGGCGGTGGCTGTGATGGAGTTCGGCTTCGCCACGCGGCGTCGCGCGCTCGAGTCCGTATCTCGACCGCACATCCAACCACGGGTTCGAAAGTTGGGCGCGAGAGGATCTTTCGTGCATTTCGGACTTGTGATGGATAACGTGACGACGATCGATGTGCTGTGTTCGATCTTGAAATGTGTGTAGCCGCAGAAGCGACAACATGCCCGTACTCGAGCCTCGGAAAGTTCGGGTACGGGCACGGGATGTGTTCATCGTCGGAATGTCCGATGGGTGACTTCACGCCGACGGTGGGTCGGTGGAGTCGACGGGAGGAAGAGCGACGCGACGACCTTTGCATCACGTTGTATCCGCGGATTAGCACCTCGCTGTCGTCGGCGATGCTCACTTCCACACCGTCGCAGGGTTTTCCGACGGTCGTGGCGATCTGTTCGATGCGCACTGGGAAGCGGCCGACAAGGTGCTCTCGCGGCAAGCAGGCGCGCGGAAAATAGGGCGCAGGGGAAATCGGGACGGGTAGTTGTCACTGCAGCGCCGACCGTTTGCGCGCCTTGAAGACAGTTGCATGCCGTCCGAAGGCGTGCTTCTGTCCGCGGACCGTGCAAGCCTGCTCGTTCCGGGGTTGCGGTGATCTCCCTCTGCGGGTCCGGACGGACGTTTGGATGTGCTCCCGACGGGAAGCCTTCACAAGTCCTGCCCCTCCGACGCCGGGAGCACCTGTGCCTGCAACGACCGCGACCGTTTCGCCTACCGACGCCGCTCGGCTCCTCGGGCAGGTGGCCGTGCCGTTCGTGGCGGTGGGACCGATCGCTCGTCGGCGTTGGGCGATGAAGCTGCTCGAGAAGAACCAATCCGATGCCGGCGTGGTCCGCCTGGTCGCCGATCTACGGAAGCGGCACGGTGACGGACCGGTGGTCGTGCCGATCCCCGGCCGCACCCTCGCGATCGTCCTGACGCCCGAGGATGTGGACCGGATCCTGCGCACCGACACGGCATCGTTCACTGCGGCCAACAAGGAGAAGGTGGCCGCACTCAGCCCGTTCCAGCCCAACGGTGTGCTCATCTCCCGAGGGAACATCCGCGCCCAGCGACGCGCGTTCAACGAGTCGGTCCTCGAACCGGAACACGCCCTGCACCGTCTCGCGGCCGAATGGGTTCCCGTGATCGAGCAGGAGGCGCAGGATCTGCTCGAGCATGCGAGGTCGCGCGGTGAACTCGACGCTCCTGATTTCGTGAAGACCTGGTGGCGCCTCGTTCGGCGACTCGCGTTCGGCGACGCCGCCCGCGACGACGAGAGCATCACCGACCAGTTGTGGACGCTGCGCTCGAACGGGAACTGGTCGTTCGCGCATCCGCTCCGGCACCGCCTGCGCGATCGGTTCACCCAGAACCTGCACCGTCATGTCACGGCGGCTCCGTCCCAGAGTCTGGCCGGGGTGGTCCGGGACCTCGCAGCGCCGGCGTCCGTCGACCCGATCGGGCAGATGCCGCACTGGTTGTTCGCGTTCGACGCCGCAGGCATGGTCAGCGCCCGAACCCTGGCGGTGTTGTCGACCCATTCCGAGCAGCGTCTGCGCGTCGAGTCGGAATTGTCAGGAACCGAAGCCGGGACACCGCAGGTCTACGAGTACCTGCGGGCCTGCGTGCTGGACACGACCCGGCTGTGGCCGACCACTCCGGTGATCCTCCGGGACTCCGTGGAAGAGACCACGTGGAGCGACGGTGCGGGTGGTACCTCCACGATTCCCGCCGGTACGGGCTTCGTGATCCTGTCCTCGGCCTTCCACCGCTCCGACGACCTGCCGTTCGCCGACACCTTCGAACCCGAGATCTGGCTCGACGGCCGCGCCGAGCGCTATCCCGCGCTCGTGCCGTTCAGCGCCGGACCGACGGTGTGCCCCGGGCGCAGCATCGTGCTGTTCGCGGCGAGCACCTTCCTTGCGACTCTGCTCCGGTCCGCCGAGTTCACCGTGGTGTCGGATATGAAGCCGGATCCGGCGCGTCCGCTGCCCGCGACGTTCGACAATTTCGGTCTGCGTTTCGCGGTGCGGTAGGGCTCTCTCGGCTGGGGCCGCAATACCGCGTCGATACCCCCTCGGAGATCGTTTCCCCGTTATCCGATGGCGTGACGTCACTCACGGTTCACCCCGGTTTTGCGACCAACGCGTGAGGTCGATGGTGTCGATGTGAATCGAGTAGGGAAAATCGGGCGCTTTTTGTCCGATACCGGTCGGTTTGGAGTCAAGGCGACACGCTGAGTTCGTCAAAGGTCGAAGTACTCTGTGATGGAATCGTGACCCTTTCGTTACCGAGGGCCTGTCCCAGAGGAAACTGCTGTGATCCGAAATCCTGAATCCACCCACACCCGAGAAGCCACCGATCTGCGACGGCGCGCAACCCGCGCCGGCAGGTGGATGGCAGTCGCGGTCCTCGCGAGCGCCGTCACCGTCGGCGGAACGACGGTCGCGAACGCCGCAGGCGACCGGGTCCGCGTCGAGTCCGCCACCGCATGGACGGGCGCCGGGGAGAACCTCTCGACCGCACCGCAGGTGCTGAAGGTCGCCGATGTGGACGCATCCCACTACACCGAGAAGCTGAACCGCGCCGCCGAGAGGGAAGCACAGCGTGTCGCCGAGGCGATCGCTGCCCAGGAGGCAGCACAGCGTGCCGAGGCCGAGCGGATCGCCCGCGAGGCCGCCGAGCAGGCCGCTCGTGAGGAGGCCGCGCGTCGCCCCGCGCTCGCCTTCCCCGCTGCAGGAACGCTGACCTCGGGCTACGGTCCGCGCTGGGGGACCAACCACAACGGTATCGACGTCGCCAACTCGATCGGCACGCCCATCGTCTCCGTCACCGACGGCGTCGTGATCGAATCCGGTCCGGCCTCGGGCTTCGGCCTGTGGGTGCGCATCGCGCAGGACGACGGCACGACCGGTGTCTACGGCCACATCGATCAGTCCCTCGTCTCGGTCGGCCAGCACGTCCGCGCCGGTGAGCAGATCGCCACGATGGGCAACCGCGGCCAGTCCACCGGCCCGCACCTGCACTACGAGGTGTGGCAGCCGGGCGGCGCCAAGGTCGACCCCATCCCGTGGTTCCACGCGCGCGGCGTTCCGGTGCCGAGCTCGCACCTCGGCTGATCCGGTAGGCGACAGCCCGAGAACGGCCCCCGAAACGACCACTGCCCCGACGCTGTCCGCGTCGGGGCAGTGTCGTGCGTGGAGTTACCAGATGCGCACGCGCTCCGAAGGATCGAGATACAGCCTGTCGCCCTCGTCGACGCCGAACGCGTCGTAGAAAGCGTCGATGTTGCGGATCACGCCGTTGCAGCGGAACTCCGGCGGCGAGTGCGGGTCGACGGCGAGGCGTCGTGACGCCTCCTCGTCGCGAACCTTCGTACGCCACACCTGCGCCCATCCGAAGAACACGCGCTGCAGGCCGGTCAGGCCGTCGATGACCGGCGCGGGCTTGCCGTCGAGCGCGATCTCGTAGGCCTTCAACGCGATCGACAGGCCGCCGAGATCACCGATGTTCTCGCCGATCGTGAAGCTGCCGTTGACACGCTGTCCGGGAAGGGCCTTCGGCTCGAACTCGTCGTACTGCGCGATGAGGGCAGCGGTGCGTTTACCGAACTCCTCGCGGTCCGAATCGGTCCACCAGTTCTCCAGATTGCCGTCGCCGTCGTACTTCGCGCCCTGATCGTCGAATCCGTGGCCGATCTCGTGCCCGATGACCGCGCCGATACCGCCGTAGTTCGCGGCGTCGTCGGCATGCAGGTCGAAGAACGGGGGCTGGAGAATCGCGGCGGGGAAGACGATCTCGTTCATCCCCGGGTTGTAGTAGGCGTTGACCGTCTGCGGGGTCATGAACCACTCGCCGCGATCGACCGGACCACCGAGCTTGCCGAGATCGCGGTCGTATTCCGCGGCGTACCCGCTGCGGTAGTTGCCCACCACGTCGTCCGGGGTGATCGTCACAGCGGAGTAGTCGCGCCAGGTGTCGGGATAGCCGACCTTGGGGGTGAACTTCTCGAGCTTGCGCAGCGCGGCCTCGCGCGTGGCCGGGCTCATCCATTCGAGGTCGGTGATGGACTGCCGGTACGCCTCGGTGAGATTGTCGACGAGCACCTGCATGCGCGTCTTCGCCTCGGCGGGGAAGTGCCGTTCGACGTAGAGCTTGCCGACGGCCTCGCCGAGCAGGTCCTGCACGAGCGACACGCCGCGCTTCCAGCGGTCGCGGATCTCCTGCGTACCGGTGAGCGTGCGGCCGTAGAACGCGAAGTTCTCGTCGACGAACGCCTCGGACAGGTACGGAGCCCGCGCGCGCAGCACCCGCCACACCGCCCAGGCCTTCCAGTCGTCGAGGTCCTCGTCGGCCCACAACGTCGCGAACGTCTCGAGGAAGCTCGGCTGACGAACGACGATCTCGGCCCACTGTTCGGTGGTCGCGCCGGTCGCGGTGATCCATCCCGTCCAGTCGAACTGCGGAAGATCGGTGCGCAGCGAGTCGAGGGTGAGCAGGTTGTAACTCAGGTCGGCGTCGCGACGCTTGACGACGTCCCAGTGCCCAGCGGCCAGCCTCGTCTCGAGCGCGACCACCTTCGCCGCGTCGTAGGGCAGGTCGGCGAGGGCGAACATCCGGCCGATGTGGGCGGTGTACTGGTCACGGATCTCGGCGTAGCGGTCCTCGCGGTAGTACGACTCGTCGGGCAGCCCGAGCCCGCCCTGCGAAACGTGCATCAGGTACCGCTCGGAGTTCTTCGAATCGGTGTCGACGTAGTGCGCGAGCGCACCCGTCACGCCGGCGCGCTGCAACCCGCCCAGTACTGCCGCGAGCGCGGCGCGGTCGGCAGCGCCGGAGACCGCCCGGAGTTCCCCGCGGATCGGATCGAGACCGGCTGCCTCGATCGTCGCGGTGTCCATGAACGAGGTGTACAGGTCGCCGATCTTCTGGGCGTCGGTGCCCGGCTCGGCGCCGGACGCCGCGGCCTCTTCGATGATGGTCCGCACGTCGACCTCGGCCTTGTCGGCGAGCGTGCGGAAGGCTCCGTCGAGCGCGCGGTCGGCGGGGATCTCGTGTTCGGCGAGCCATCGGCCGTTCACGTGTTCGAAGAGGTCGTCCTGGGGGCGGACCCGTTCGTCGACGTGTCCGAGATCGATGCCGGAGCGAATCTCCGAGTTCTGCGCGAGGGTCATGCTCCCATCCTTACACCGGAAGGACAGGTCGTGCAGTCACCCTGCGGACCGGACCGCCGCGGAAGTGGGAGAACACCCTCGGGAGCGTTTACATACTCCTACCATCGCCCTCATGACCGAAGGTTCCACGACGGAGCCGCCCGTGGCGACCCCGTCCACACAGATGCTGGTCGATCCGCGCTTCATGCCTGTCGCGGATCTGTTCTTCCGGATGTTCTACAAGCCGAGCCAGGGCGGCGGCGCTCTCGCCTGCTATCTCCACGGCGAACCCGTCCTCGACATCTGGGCGGGCTGGGCCGCGCGCGACAAGCGGTGGACCCGCGACACCGTGGTGCTGTCGTTCTCCACCGGCAAGGGGGTGGCCAGCACGGTGGTGCACCGCCTCGCCGAGCGTGGCCTGCTCGACTACGACGCAGCCGTGGCCGAGTACTGGCCGGAGTTCGCCGCGGCCGGCAAGGAGACGATCACCCTGCGACAGCTCATGTCGCATCGCGCCGGACTGCACAGGTCCCGCGGTCTCGTGCCCGGCAGGGAAGGACTGCTCGATTCAGAGGCGGTGGCCGCCGCGCTCGCCGCCTCCCCACCCGATCCACGACGTTTCCACGGGCCGGGTTATCACGCCGTCACCTACGGCAACCTCGTCGCCGAGATCGCATCGCGCGTGACCGGGGTGTCCTTCCAGGAACTCGTGCGCACCGAGATCGCCGAGCCGCTCGGCACGGACGAGTTCTGGTACCACGTGCCCGAGGACCAACGGCACCGCATCGCCCGGGTGTTCCCCAAGGTCAACTTCCTGCCGGCACCGTGGACGACGGCGTCGGCGGTGCTGTCGCACGCGCCGGGCGTGCGGGGTCTCGCCGAGGCAGGCATGGCGGAGGGCTTCGACGAGTTGATGCGCAGTCCGTCCGCGCACGACGCCGTCATGCCGGGATGGAACGGTGTGTTCACCGCTCGGGCCCTGGCCCGCATGTACGCGGCGATCGCGAACGGCGGAGCGATCGACGGTGCCCGCCTGTTGAAGGAGGACACCGTCGGCCAGTTGCTCGAAGTGCAGACCCGGCGACGCGACTACGTCCTCGGCATCCGGCCCAACTGGCGGCTGGGTTACCACCCCGGATGGGTCGCCCTGAGGCAGCAGCCGCTGCGGTCGGTCGGCCACTACGGCTTCGGCGGCTCGGGAGCGTTCGCCGACCCGGAGACCGGACTGTCGGTCGCGTTCGTCACCAACCGCATGGGCAACACCTTCACCACGATCTCCGACGGCCGGTTCCCGAGGCTCGGCGCCGCGGCGGGGACGGCCGCGCGCAGAGCAGCGTGATCAGACGTCGACACCCACGTTGACCGCGGCGAGGACCCGGTCACCCTCACGTGCGGTGACCGTCGTCCCCGTCGGGTCGTGGATCGAGTCGGTGTCGTTGCGAGTGTCGCGGCCGCTGTGCTCGGTGTACGGCTCGACCGTCCTCGTTCATGATCTCTCCTCCGTGCGTCCTCGTTCCGACCATCGTGCGTCCGGACGCTCGAGGCACGGTGCGAGAGAGCTGGGAGATTCCTGCGAATCCGTTACGCGCGGGGGAACAGCTGGACGTTGGCATGTGCGCGCACGTAGACGGTGCCGTCGGCGGCGCACAGCGTCGTCTCGAAGGACGCGAGTCGCCGTCCGGCCCGCACCGCTTCGGATCGCAGTTCGATGACCGGCCCGGGGACGGCGGGCGAGCGGAGGTAGTCGAGGCCGATCTCCAGCACGCGATAGTCCTGATCGATGCCGGTCAGCGTCTGTGCGGCCAGGCCGGTGACGGCCTCCGCCATCGACACGAGCACACCGCCCTGCACCGAACCGATCACGTTGGCCATCCACTCGCGCGGCGACAGCCGGGCCTGCACGACGCCGCGCTCGGCGGCTGTCACCTCGAGTCCGAGCAGCCCGGCGAGCGGTCCGCGCGGAAGAGTCCCGGTGGAGATGCCCGTGACGATGTCGAGGCCGGGCAGTTCGGCCAGGATCGCCACATCGGACCACGGTTCCGGCTCGTCCCGCTCCGGCACGGCCTCCGACGCCTCGGCGCCGAGTTCCATCGGCGTGCGCCCGACGACGATGGAGCGGCCGACCAGGTGCGCGACGAGAGCACCCTGCTCGTCGCGCACGTCGGTGCCCGACACGGCGGTGGACTCGTCGAAGAACAGGCTGCTGCCGTGACCGACGAGGGCCCCCGAGGCGGGGAAGGAGTGGGCGAGCGTCGCCGTCACGTGCGACAGCACGCTCTGCGGTCGCTCACCGGTCTCCGCGAATCGCGCGATACCGGCGGGTGCGCCCGCGGCGACGTCGGTGAAGACGCCGATGGAGGCGAGCGTGGTCTGCCCGCGGTGGTCGAACAGGTGCGATCCGACGGACTGGGTGACCGAGACCGACGCGTCGTCGGCGACCTCGATGCCGACGCCCATGAAACGACCCGGACGATCGACGGTGAACTGTGCGGTCTCGATTGCCATTCCTTGCTTCTACCAGGAACAGCGCAATAAAGAGCAATCGGGGAGTGGTTCGTCCCGGTCCGCGATCACCGGTCGACCCCGCTCTGCGGTCACCCCTCGGCTCAGCTCCGTGACTGTCGGTCGCTTCACCCCCGTGACTGTCGGTCGCTTCAGCTCCGTGGCGTCTCCGGACCGCGACGACCCTCGAGTTCCCGGATCCGCTTCGACGCCTCCTCGAGCCGCTTCTTCCGTTCGGCGGCCTCCGACTTCTTGAGCTCTTCGTAGACCTTCTCGTCGTCGTCGCTGTACTTCAGGATCAACCGCGGAACGCTGAGCGTGACGATCAGCGACGGCCACACGATCCACGCGTAGCTCCAGTCGAGAGCGATCTGCAGGACGAGGAAGGTCACGAGCGTGACGCCGATGATGATCCAGTCCAGCGTCTCGACCATGCTGCCCCGTTCGCGGAGCGAGGCCAGTTCGTCCTCCGGGGACTGGGGTGCCGTCGCAGAGGAGCTGTCGTGGCTGACCGCCGGCGCGGAGGAGTCGTGGATCATCCGGATGTGACCGTCGACCTGTTCGAGGGGAACACCGCCGGGTAGCCCCCGGAAGGAGGGGAGCAACGCCGAAAACGTTCGCGCCGAAGATATCTCTCCGGATCGTTCGTAGAACTCGGCGCTGTCGAGCCGGCCCGCGGCGTAGTGTTCGCCGAGTGCGTTCAACGCGTGCATGCGTTCGGCGTCGCTGAGCAGCAGGTCGTCGTGATCGGAAGTGCCGGTCATTGTTTTTCCCGCGCTTTCGGAGTCGGTTGTCGAATCCTGGTGCATCCCCGATCCTAGAGCTGATGGTCGGGCATGTCCCGGGCGAGGATGGCCGCCTGGATCCGCGATTGCAGCCCGAGTTTGTGGAGCACCCGGGCGACGTGTGTCTTCGCCGTGTTCTCACCGATGCCGAGGCGGGGGGCGATCTGGCGGTTGGACAATCCCTCGCCCAGGCACGCGAAGACCTCCTGTTCGCGTGCGGTGAGGGCGTCGATATCCGGACCGTCCGGAACATCCTCCCGCCGAGTCGATTTCGAGACGAACGCGTCGATGACGGTTCGCGTGATCTGCGGTGAGAGCACGGACTCCCCGGAGTGCACCGCCCGGATCGCGTCGAGCATGGCATCCGCGGAGGCGGTCTTGAGGAGGTATCCGGCCGCTCCGGCCCGAAGACTCTCGAAGACGTACTCGTCGATCTCGAAACTCGTCAGCACCAGCACCCGGGCACTCGTCTCCTCGGTGATGGTGCGGGTCGCGGCGATCCCGTCGACGTGCGGCATGCGGATGTCCATGAGGACGACATCCGGGGCGAGGGCGCGCGTCTGCGACACCGCGACGGCACCGTCGGCGGCTTCGCCCACCACCTCGATGTCCTCGCTCGTGTGGAGCAGGAGCCGCAGGCCCGCGCGGATGGCGCTGTGGTCGTCGGCGAGCAACACCCTGATCGTCACGTCGTACTCCTGTTCGCGATCGGCAGTTGCACGTATGTCCTCCATTCGTTCCCGTCGCGACCGGAGCGGGCGTGCCCGCCCACCGCGGCGGCGCGTTCGGCGATGTTGCGCAGGCCGTGCCCGGCGCCGCGGGCCGGTGACGGGTCCGGGGTGTCCGGGTCGCCGATCGGGTTCACCACCTCGATCCCGAGGCGGCCGTCGGCGTCGTCGAAACGAAGGGTCACCGGCCGTCCGGGTGCATGCTTGACCGCGTTCGTCAGGGTCTCCTGGACGATGCGGTAGGCCGTGAGATCGACCTCCGCGTCGAGGTCTGCGGGTGGACGACCGTCGATCCGGACGGAGGTGCCGGCGGCGCGTGCGGAGGCGGTGAGCGGTTCGAGGTCGGCGAGGCGACCCGCGGTGGTGATCTCGTCGGTGTCGTCGCTGCGCAGCAGACGCACCATCGACTGCATCTCCTGCAGGGCGGCCACGCTGCCGGAGCGCACGGACTCGAGCACGGTCAGCGCTCGGTCGGGATCGGAATCGCGGAGGCGGAGCGCGGCCTCGCTCTGGATCGCGATCGACGACAGGTGCCCAGCCACGACATCGTGCAGGTCGCGGGCCAGACGCTGCCGCTCGGTGGTGATGGCGGCGCGACGGTCCAGTTCCGCGACCCGCGAGAGAGCCTCGGCGCGTGCCCGTTCGATCTCGGCGGCGTCCCGATGTGTGCGGACGGATCGGGCCCACCAGATCGGGACGACGATCACGAGCGCGGCGATCGACACGGCCCATACGGCGATGCGCAGTTCTCCGAAGTACACACCGAGCGCGACGGCGCCGACGACGATCGGGACCAACGGGGCGCGTTCGAGGAAGCGGCTGGTGCGCGCCGAGCCGAAGAGCGTTGCGGTGTACAGCAGGTCGCCGTATGCGATCCAGACCGGCAGCGAAGGGCCGACGACGAGGTCGACCAGTACCGGAACCGTGCCCAGCAGGAGTGCGAGAAGCGGTCGCGTGCGGCGCATCGTCATCGGTGCACACACGCACGCGAGCAGACCCAGCCACACCCACAGCGGCTGCGGCGGCCGGTCCTCGACGAGCACACCGAGATCCAGGGCGTACAACAGCGCGCCACCCGCGAAGTACGCGAGGGCGACGAGCAGGGAGTTGTAGCGCGGGTTCACGAATCCCACTCGAATCTCGGATTCACGGTTGTCCACGGCAACGATTCGACCACAACCGGGGGAGGATCAGGGTCGGCGTCACCCGAAGTGATGAGGCATCTGCCGCCCATCGGGCGACGCGCGCGAGGGTGTGTGCGCGCGATTCTGGGGTCATGTCCAGCCACATCGCGTCCTTCATCGTCGGGTGCGAGATCGCGTTCTGGGTCGTCCTCGCGGTCGGCCTCGTGTGCCGGTATCTGCTCCGGCTCCGGAGGACGGGCACGGTGCTGCTCGCCCTGATCCCGCTGATCGACGTCGTTCTGCTCGCGGCCGTCGCGGTGGATCTGCACAACGGGGCGGAGGTCGGCTGGGTCCACCGCGCCGCGGGTATCTATCTCGGTGCGAGTGTCGCCTTCGGGCCGAGCGTCGTCCGGTGGGCCGACCGGCGGTTCGCCTATCACCTCGCGGGTGGTCCGAAACCGGAACGCGCTCCGAAGGAGGGCCCGGAGGCCTTCCGCAAGGAATGTGTGGACTTCGGGCGATGGCTGCTCGCGGCCGGGATCAGTGCGGCAGCCGTGCTCGGGCTCGGGTCGACCGTCGCGAACGGCGAACAGGCCTCGGCGCTGTACGGAATCTTCCCCACCCTCGCCACGATCACGGTGATCTGGCTGATCACGGGCCCGGTCTGGGTGCTCGGCAAGCAGTGACGACCACACCGCGCCGAGAAATCTCGGGGTGCGCGATGAGTTCTCACGGGGCGGCCGGTCTGTATCGGTGACACCCGCACCGCGTCCCGCACAGGACGGGCCGACCACAGGAGAAACCATGTCGCGCATGCTGTTCGTCAATCTCGCCGTCGAGAACATCACCGCCACCCGCGCATTCTTCGACACGCTCGGATTCACGTTCGACGAGTCGTTCTGCGACGAGAACGCCGCCTGCCTGAAGATCAACGACCAGACCTACGTGATGCTGCTCGAGAAGCAGATGTTCCGGATGTTCACCAACGACGACATCTGCGACACCACGAAGGCCCGTGAGGTGCTGATGTGCGTGTCGGCCGACAGTCGCGAAGGTGTCGACGCGCTCGTCGACGGCGCGATCGCGGCCGGTGGCAGCGAATGGGTGACGACCGGCGCGCAGAAGGCGCAGGAGGAGATGGGGGACTACGCGTACCAGCGGGCGTTCCGCGACCTCGACAACCACGTCTGGGAGGTCATGTGGATGGACATGGCCGCCGCTCAGCAGGCCGATGCTACGGAAGCTGCGCCTGCCGAGGCGTGACCTTCGACGTCAGCGGGCTGCCGGGGGCCTCCGGCAGCCCGAACCTGGCGAACAACCCGGCGGTGTCGTCGGAGAAGAAGACGGTGGCGTGCGCGACCCTACCGTCGACGATGTCGAGCACCTGCAGTTGGAAAGGGTGGTGGCGGTCGTCCTCCCCTCGCATGTACAGCCCGAATGCCGGCTGGCCGTTGGCCACGGTGGGAAGCAGCACCTGGTCGCCGGGGCCCTTCGCGGGGCACTGGTGCTTGATGAGGGTGACGATCGCGTCGGGGCCCTGGTACCAGCCCTCGAAGGGCGGCATCTCCCAGACGGCGTCCTGGGTGAGCATCTCGACGAGCGAATCGATGTCGTACTTCTCGAAGCCGTCGACCCAGCGCTGCAGCAACGCCTTGGTCTCGGCGCTGTCGGGTTCGGCGAGGTCGTCGTCGCGGACCTGGGCGTCTTTCAGCTGCGCACGTGCCCGTTGCAGAAGGCTGTTGACCGCCGCCGTCGACGTGTCGAGCGCGGCTGCGACCTCGGTGGCGCGCCACTGCAGGACCTCGCGGAGCAGCAGGACCGCGCGCTGACGAGCGGAGAGATGCTGCAGGGCCGCGACGAAGGCGAGGCGGACGGAATCGTGGGAGGCAGCGATGGTGGCGGGATCCGACGGATCGTCGGTGGCGTCCCCCACGGGAAACGGCTCGAGCCACGGCACCTCGGGGCGGGTGACCAGATCGTCGGTGGGATCGGAGCTGGGCGCGCCGAGCCCGGTGGGCAACGGCCGGCGACTGCGGCCTTCGAGCGCCGTCAGGCACACGTTGGTGGCGATCCGGTGCAGCCACGTGCGCAGTGAGGAGCGGCCGCCGAAGTTCTCGTAACCGCGCCAGGCGCGCAGGTAGGTCTCCTGGACCAGGTCTTCCGCATCGTGCAGCGACCCGCTCATGCGATAACAGTGGGCGAGCAATTCGCGACGGAACGGCTCGGCGAGGTCCATGAAATCGGTCGACGTCGATGTCGAACCGGCAGATTCTTCGAGCAATTGTTCGGTCATGAGCGCGATACCCCCGGCTGGTCGGACCCGAATCCGCTACCCGTCAGAGAGTAGTCGGGGGCACCGACAGAAGACAGATGATCGCCGGGTCTCGATCGGGGGGCCGGATACAGGTACCGTGCACGAAGTCGCGCCGAGGTGAGCGCGTGGTGGACGGAGTGGGGACAGGTCGTGCACGAGTACACGCTGCGCGAAGGCGTATCCGGAGCGCGGGGTCACAGCAGGCCCGAGCGCAACGGGCCCGTCGGCCCCTTCGCCGACGTCCTTCCACCCGGGGCACTGGACGTCGAGCGGCCTCCGCTCGACCGGTTCGGGCCGGCCGAGCTCGGACGGGCCGTGGTCGTCGCCGCCGTCCTGATCGCCTTCGTGGTGTGGGCGGTGTTGCGGTGGACCGTCCGGCCCCGGCAGCACAGCGTCGTCGAAGCGGCCGCGCACGGCACCGTCGACGCCTTCGAACATCTCGGGCCGACCTTCGTGAAGCTGGGCCAGCTCATCGCGTCGTCACCCGGACTGTTCCCCGCGGCCCTCGCCGACGCGTGCCTGCGCATGCTCGACGACGTGCCGACCTTCCCTTCCGAGCAGGCCCGCGCGGTGATCGAGGAGGATCTCGGACACCGCATCGACGAGATGTTCGAGTCGTTCGACGATGTGCCGCTCGCCGCGGCGTCCGTGGCCCAGGTGCACGGGTGCGTGCTGCGCGACGGCCGACGGGCCGTGGTGAAGGTGCAGCGACCGGGGATCGCGCACCGCATGCTCGTCGATCTGCGCGCCGCCTACATGGGCGCGAAGCTGCTGCAGCTCTTCGAGTTCTTCCGTATCGCGAACACTCCGGGGATCATCCGCGATCTCTACAACGCGACGATGACCGAGCTCAACGCGGCGGTCGAAGCGGATCGTCAGGATCGTTTCCGCCGCAACATCTCCGCGTTCGGCGACAACGCCTACGTCACGGTGCCCGAGGTGTACTGGCAGTGGTGCGGTCCGCGGGTGATCTGCATGGAGCGTCTGCAGGGCAAGCCCGTCGACCGGGTGGTGCCGGGCCAGGACGATCTCGACACCTCCCTGCTCGTGCGCCGCGGAGTGAAGGTGTGGATGGAGGCGGTGCTCTGTCACGGCCCGTTCCACGGCGACGTGCACGCGGGCAATCTCTGGCTGCTCGACGACGGACGTGTCGCGCTGCTCGACTTCGGCATCGTCGGCGAACTGCCCGAGAAGTGGCGCGCGCTGCTGCGGGCGTTGTTCCGCGCGGCCCTGCTCGACGGGGACTTCACGGCGGTCGCGCAGAGTGTGCGGGCGCTCGGTGTCGCCGCCGACCTCGACGTCGACGACGCGGCGGTCGGCCGGCAGGTTGCCGAGATCTTCGGTCCGCTGCTCGGTCAGGACGTGGGGGAGTTGCGGCTCAGCGAACTGATCGGTGCGCTCGTCTCGCTCGGCCGCAAGTGGAACACGTCGACGCCCGAGGAGCTCGTGTTGTTCGGGAAGCAGCTCGGATATTTCGAGCGCTACGCGACCGCGCTGGCGCCGGGCTGGGTGCTCGGCCGCGATCCCTTCGTCTTCCGGAACATCTTCCCGGACGAGGTAGCCATAAGAATCGCCGAATCGAACGTGAGCCTGCCCGACTGAGCCACGAGCCCGTTCGGTCTTTACAGGATCCGACCGGCCCCGTAATTTGAACGATCGTTCGACCAAATTATGGTGCGAGCCACACATTGGCCACCGGAAGGACCGCGACCGCAATGGCAACTTCGCAGGACGTCGTACTGAGCACGCGCGACGGAAACGTCGTGACCTGGACGATCAACCTTCCGGAGGCGCGCAACCCGATCTCGGGTGACGACGTCATCGATCGCCTCGTCGAGCTCGCCGAGGAGGCAAACCGCGACATCGACACCCGCGTCGTCATTCTCACCGGCGCCGGATCGGCCTTCTCCGCCGGCGGCAACGTCAAGGACATGGACGAACGTCGCGGCATGTTCGGCGGCAGCCCCCACGCCCTGCGCGAGGGCTACCGTTACGGCATCCAGCGCCTGCCCCGCGCCATCTACCACTGCGAGGTCCCGATCATCGCCGCGGTCAACGGACCGGCCGTAGGCGCCGGCTGCGACCTCGCGATGATGTGCGACATGCGGATCGCCTCGTCGAAGGCGTTCTTCGCGGAGAGCTTCGTCAAGCTCGGCATCATCCCCGGCGACGGCGGCGCCTGGCTGCTTCCGCGCGCGGTCGGTGCGGCGCGCGCCGCCGAGATGGCCTTCACCGGCGACCGCGTCGACGCCGCGACGGCATTCGACTGGGGCATGGTCTCGCAGGTCGTCGAACCCGAGCAGCTCCTCGACGCCGCGAATGCGCTCGCCGCCCGCGTCGCCGTCAACCCCCCGAGCGCACTGCGCATGACGAAGAAGTTGCTGCGCGAAGGTCAGCGCGTCGATCTCGACACGCTGCTCGAACTGTCGGCCTCCTTCCAGGCGCTCTCGCACCACACCGAGGACCACCGCGAAGCCCTCTCGGCGTTCCTCGAACGACGCACCGGCGACTTCACCGGCAACTGACCTTCCCCTCTCCTTGCCCCCACACCCCGGAGGACAAGCCATGCAGCGGACGATCTTCACCGAAGAACACGAGCAGTTCCGGAAGATGGTGCGCGACTTCATCGAACGTGATGTCGCGCCGCATCGCGAGGAATGGGACGAGATGGGTCGCCCGCCCCGCGAATTCTTCCGCCGGCTGGGCGAACTCGGCATCCTGGGGATCCAGGTCCCCGAGGAGTTCGGCGGAGGGGGCGAGTCCGGCTTCAAGTTCAACACGATCGTCTTCGAAGAGGTTGCGCGCGCCGGAGTCTCGTTCGGCTCCTACACCGTGCACGCCTGCCTGATCCTGCCCTACCTGCTCGAGTACGCGACCGAGGAGCAGAAGCAACGCTGGCTGCCCGGCTTCGCCGACGGCTCGATCATGACCGCGATCGCGATGACCGAGCCCGGCACCGGCTCCGACCTCGCCAACATCGCGACCTCGGCGAAGCTGTCCGAGGACGGCAAGCACTACATCATCAACGGCGCGAAGACCTTCATCACCGGCGGCGTCACCGCCGACCTCATCCTCACGGTCTGCCGTACGAGTCCGTTCGATCCTGAGAACCGCCGCGGCGGCCTGTCGATCATCGCGGTGCCCACCGACACCGAGGGCTTCGCGGTAGGCCGCAAGCTCGACAAGATCGGCCTGCACCAGCAGGACACCGCCGAGCTCTCGTACACCGACGTGAAGGTGCCGGTCGAGAACCTCCTCGGTGAGGAAGGCGCGGGCTTCGGCTACCTCACCCACAACCTGCCGCAGGGGCGTCTGAGCATCGCTCTGAACCAGGTCGGCTTCGCCGAGGCCGCCATCGCCCACGCGATCGCATACACCAAGGAACGCAAGGTCTTCGGCAAGCCCGTCGCCTCGTTCCAGAACACCAAGTTCGTGCTCGCCGAGTGCTCGGCCGAGACCCAGGCCGCGCGTGTCTACGTCGACCACTGCCTCGAACTGCTCGACCGCAAGGAACTGACGGTCGCCGATGCGGCCCGCGCGAAGCTGTTCTGCACCGAGGTCTCCGGTCGCGTCATCGACAAGTGCCTGCAACTGCACGGCGGCTACGGCTACATCACCGAGTATCCGATCGCCCGGCTGTACGCCGACACCCGCGTGACCCGGATCTACGGTGGCACCAGCGAGGTCATGAAGACGATCATCTCCAAGGATCTGGGGCTGTAGGCATGTACCCGGGCCGTTACGCCGCCGTCGCCCCGGATCGGCCCGCCGTGCACGAGGCCGCGACCGGCCGGACGCTCACCTATCGGGAGCTCGAGGGCGCGTCCGTCCGGTTCGCACACTGGCTGCGCGCACACGACGTCGGGAAGGGCGACCACATCGCGGTCGTCACCGTCAACGACGCCACTGCGTTCGAACTATACTGGGGGGCAGTTCGTTCGGGCGTCTACGTCACCTTCGTCAACACGCATCTCGCTCCCGTCGAGGCGGCCTACCTCGTCGACGACTGCGACGCGAAGGTGCTCGTCGTCTCGGCGCCGCTCGCCGACCTCGCCGAGGCGATCGTGCCGCTCACCCCGAAGGTGACGCACCGTGTCGCCTTCGGAGGGCAGGTGCCCGGACATCTCGTGTACGAGGAGGAGGTGGCGGGTCGTCCCGTCACCCCGATGCCGGACCAACCCCGCGGCAGCGACATGCTGTACTCCTCCGGCACCACCGGGCGCCCCAAAGGCATCAAGCCCGCTCTCTCCGGTGCTCAGGTCGGTGACGAGCCCGGTCCTCTGCTGCTGAAGCAGGTGCGCCGCTTCGGTTTCGACGAGAACACCGTCTACCTGTCGCCGGCACCGATCTACCACGCCGCGCCCTTGCGGTACGGCGTGTCGACGCAGGCGCTCGGTGGCACGGTCGTGCTCATGGAGCGGTTCGTCGACGAACTGCCGCGCACGCCGACGGGCAAGATGGTCAAGGGCAGGCTCGGCGAGCTGATCGCGCAGTACGCCGATACCGGAGCGTTGTCGTGAGAGTGCTGTCGCCGAAGCAGCGCGTCTTCATCGAGGCGGGCCGGAAGGAGTTCGTGCGCAACGGATACGGCTCGTCGTCGATCCGGACCATCGCGCAGGAGGCAGGCGTGAGCCTGTCCGCCCTGTACTACCACTACAAGAACAAACAGGATCTGCTGCTGGCGATCCTGCTCGACGGCGTCGACACCTACGACGCGGTCTGTGACGCCGAACTCGCCCGCGTCGGCGACGATCCGGTCGAGCAGATCCGCGCGTTCGTCAAGGGGAACGTCATCTTCCGCACGCAGTTCCCCGAGCAGGGACGCATGATCGCGACGGAGGTGCGCAATCTCGAACCCGAGGGTGCGCTGCTGTACGAGGAAGGCCGGCGCGCCGGCCGAAGGCGGATCCGCGACATCATCGATCGCGGTGTCGCACAAGGTGTCTTCACCACGAAGTATCCCGACGACTGCCGCCGATCGATTCTGGCGATGGTCTCGGCTATCGCCAACTGGTACGACCCCGCGGGTCCGGACGGCCCGGACGAGATCGCAGAACGCTACGCGGACCTGTCGCTGGCGCTGTTGTGTCCCACCATCACCGGTGGAGAAGGAGATCAACGATGAGTGCACGACTCGTACCGAGGGCGGGTACCCCCGATCCGGCACTGACGGAACTCCGTGCCGAGGTACGGGCGTTCCTGAAGGAACAGATCGACGCGGGCGTGTTCACCCCAGGCATCGACACCTGGCTGACGCGATGGAACCCCGAGTTCACGCGCGCACTCGCCGCTCGCGGTTGGGTCGGCATGACGATCCCCGTCGAGTACGGCGGACACGGACGAACCTTCATGGAGCGCTTCGTCGTCACCGAGGAGCTGCTCGCGGTGGGCGCGCCGGTCGCCGCCCAGTGGGTCGCCGACCGCCAGGCCGCACCGTCGCTACTGAAGTACGGCACCGAAGAGCAGAAGCAGCGGTTCCTGCCGGGCATCGCGGCCGGTGAGATCTGCTGGGCCATCGGAATGTCCGAGCCCGACTCCGGATCCGACCTCGCGAGCGTCAAGACGAAGGCCACGCAGGTGGACGGTGGGTGGCGGATCTCCGGCACCAAGTTGTGGACGTCCGGGGCCCACCACGCCGACGCCTTCTTCGGCCTCGCGCGGTCCGCCCCGCTCGATCCCGCGCACCGCCACGACGGGCTGAGCCAGTTCATCGTGCTGCTCGACTCCCCGGGCGTGACCATCCGCCCGATCCTGTCGATGTCCGGCGACCACCACTTCAACGAGGTGCTGCTCGACGACGTCTTCGTCCCGGACGACCTGGTGCTCGGACAGATCGGCGCCGGCTGGGAACAGGTGACGAGCGAGCTCGGATACGAGCGCAGCGGTCCCGAACGTTTCCTGTCGACCTTCGGGGTGCTCGAATCCCTCGTACACGGTGTGGCCGACGGCAGCGTCGAAGCGGACACCCGCATCGGAGCGACCATCGGGCGCATCGCGGGTCTGCACCGCATGTCCACCGCGGTCTCCGAGTCCCTCGAACGTGGCGAGAACGCCGAACTCGCGGCGTCGGTAGTGAAGGTGCTCGGCACGAAGACCGAAGGGGACCTGGCGGATCTCGCCGACGAGGTCGCGGGATACACCGCGGCCGACGCACATCTGGCCGAGCTCGTCCGGGCAGGAGTCATGCAACGACCGGGCTTCACACTGCGCGGCGGCACGAGCGAGATCCTCCGCGGGGTCATCGCACGAGGATTGGGGATGAGATGAGCGGGCAGGACGCACTGCAGTCGACGGAACTGCGCGACTTCGCACAGATGCTGTCCGAGGTGTTCACCTCGGGCGACGACCACCGCATCGGTGACGTCGTCGAACTCGATCGTGCCCTGTGGAGCACCCTCACCGAGCTCGGCCTCGATCGGCTCACCGGTTCGGAGGACAGTGGTGGAAGCGGCGCGGGATGGCTCGAAGCCGCCCTGCTGCTCGAAGCTGCCGGCAGTGCTGCTGCTGCCGTGCCGGTGGCCGAGAACGATCTGCTCGCGGGTTGGCTCCTCGAGCAGGCAGGCCTCGAGGCGGTGCCGGCCGTGCGTACCGCCGCGGTGCTCGACGCCGACGGCCGCGCACGCCACGTGCCGTGGGCCCGGTTCGCGGACTCGATCGTCGTGTTGTGGGAGTCACCGCAGGGATGGCAGGTCGCCGAGGTCGCTCGCGGCGATGTCGAGATCGTCGAGGCCGTGAACCTGGCGGCGGAGCCCCGCGACCACGTGTGCGTCGACCTGTCGGCACTGTCGGGACGTGACGTTCCGGCGGGCACCGCCGACGAGTTCCGCTACCGGGGCGCGCTCGTCCGTGCGCTGGCCACCGCGGGTGCGATGGATCGGGTTCTCGAGCTCGTCGTCGATCACACCACTGCCCGCGTGCAGTTCGGTCGTCCGCTGGCCAAGTTCCAGGCGGTGCAGGCGCTCGTCGCCGACATCGCCACCGAGGCCTCGCTCGTGCACGCCGCCGCGGATGGTGCGGTCGATGCCGTTCTCGCCGGTGGTTTCGATGACGCGTCGACCCGCTTCGCGATCGCGGCGGCCGCGTCGTGTGCCGGGCATGCGGCGTCGGTCGTCGCCCGCAACGCGCATCAGGCGCTCGGCGCGATCGGCTTCACGATGGAACACGAGCTGCATCGGCACGCCAACCGGATCCTGTCGTGGCGCAGCGAATTCGGCACGGTCGCGTCGTGGGATTCCGAACTGCTCGCCGCGGCCGGTGAAGCCGGGGACGTGTGGGCGTTGATCACGGGTGGCCCGGCACGCTGACGAGCACGAGACATGTCGGTGCATGCTTCAACGCGGTCTTATCGATGTCGTTCACAGGGGCGAGGACTGCACACCACGCGTCCCGGGATCTTCGAACCAGTAGCAGTGACAGTTCACGCCACCGGGGATCTCCCCGGCATCTCCGCAGCGTGGGACGGGGGCGAACCATTGCTGGTACCGGCCGGATTCGGATCGGATTTCGCCCGCGCAGCACCGACCCGTCGACGCAGAGCAAGGGTGACCGTCACGGCTTGCCAGAAGAGAATGCCGACCAGAATCGACAGGGCGAACGCCAACCAGGGATGGTCCTCTCGCAGCGGCAGATACACCTGGAAGTGCGTCAGGTAGATGTAGAGCGACGCGCTCGCCAGCACCCCTGCGATCCGGCTCAGCACAGGTGGGCAGGGAACGGACTCGAGCCACACCAGCAGGCCCAGCCCACCGATGACGAGAAGTTCTCGCTGGAGATCACCCGAGAAGTATCCGGGCACCGTGGCTGCGATCACCGCCGTGACGATCATTCGGTGCCACACGGTCGTCGACGTAGCGGCAGCCCAGCCGAGGGCGAACAACCAGAAGACCATCGACGCGCTCAGAATCAGATTGTTGCCGTCCCCGAGCTCGATCACGCGGTAGCGGGGGAGCAGACCCACACCCACCAAGGCCATCGCGAACCAGAACGAGTGCCTGCGCTCAACACGGTCGATGAGCGGGATGGACAACACCGCGATGACTACGAGCAGGATGTACACGATCGCCTCGATGAACCAGTACCGCCATTCGGGCGTCCACCCGTCGGGGCCGAGAATGCCGTTGAGCAACAACGCACTGGTCACGAGATAGTCCCCGGTCAGTGCGATCACGACGCCTAGCCACACCATGCTGGGTACGGCAATTCGGGCGACGCTGCCCAGGACATGTCGCACCCGTTCGGTACGGGGAGTGGCGAGATGAAAGCGTGCGAAGTTGTATCCGGCGACCCCCAGCAGCACATGCGCGCCGCCGAGAACCCCGAACAACCGGATGTGCGAACCGACGATCAGCACGATCGCAACAGCGCGGAGCAGCACGTTGGTCTCGACCGCCCGCCACCATCGTCGCCGGGGCGTAGGCACGAAATCCTTGATCGCGGTGGTGTGCCAGTTCTGGGGTAGATAGCCGAGCATGCGCTCGAGCCGCAGAGACATCTGCACATAGGACAGCGAGTCGCCGCCCAGGCTCACGAACGAGCTGTCGTCGGTGACCTGCCCACTGTGCAGCACCTCGGCATACAGGGTCCGCAGGGCGGCCGTGTCCACGACGGTGCTCTCTGCCTCGGGTGAATCGGGCGTCGCGTGGTGCACGAGCTCGGCCACTGCCCGAAGGTCGGGTTTGCCCGTGCCGGTCCGCGGAAGCTCGTCGACGAGACACACACGCACGGCCGCGACGGGAAGACCACAGGCCCGTGCGCTCGCGGACCGGATCGCCTCGAGATCGCTCGCACCCTCGACCGCCACGATCATGTCGTCCGTCCCGCCGACACAGCATGCTGTCAGTCCCTGTTCGGCGAGGGTCGACTCGACCTGCTGCAGGTCGATCCGTAGCCCGAAGATCTTGACGAAACGGCTGCGTCGGCCCACCACCTCGTACACGCCGCCGTCGATCTGCCGCGCGAGGTCGCCGGTCCGCAGTTCACCCTCGAGGACGTCCCCGAGACCCAGATCCTCGGGCGTGTGCGCGTAGCCGAGCATCACGTTCGGCCCCGTGTAGATCAGTTCACCGGTGCCGTCCGGAGCGTCCGGTATCGGCTCGAGCCGGAAGGATCCACCGGGAACAGCTCGTCCGATCGACTGCGGATAGTCGGAGGCGAGTTCCGGAGGCAGGTACGCCATCCGTGCGGTCGCCTCCGTCTGCCCGTACATGACGAAGAAATCCCAGCCCCGCTCACGGCCCGACTGCGTATAGGCGCGGACCCGATCCGGTGAGAGTCGACCGCCGGCCTGGGTGATGTAGCGCAGGTCGGGTAGGTCCAGTTCGTCGAATCCGAACCGATCGAGCAGATCGAACGTATAGGGCACGCCGGCGAAGCTGGTGCCGCGGTGGTCTCGGAACAGCTCCCAGAACGCCGGGTCGGTCACCGAGCGGCTCGTGAGGATCACTGCGGCTCCGCGCAGTAGGTGGCTGTGGATGACAGAGAGCCCGTAGCAGTAATGCATCGGCAGCGTCGTCACTGCCCGGTCGGTACTACGGATGTCGAGGTACTCCGCGATCGACTCTGCATTGGACTGCACGTTGCGATGGGACAGGCGGACGAGTTTCGGGGAGCCCGTCGAGCCGGAGGTGCTCAGCAGCAGCGCCAGGTCGGGGTGCAGTACATGCGCAGAACCGTCACCCCGTTCCTCGATCGTCACGGTCCCGTCGATACTGCGCACCACCACGTCGGGTCGGTATGCGGCGATCAGGCCTTCGAAGGCTGCGGGGTGGTCGCCCGGCGCCAGCAGAACCGGATGTCCGGCGAGTAGGGCTGCAAGGTAGACGACAAGAACATCGATCTCGTTGGCACCTGCGATCAACACCAGTCGGCGGGTGTTGCCCAGCCGGGCAGTTGCCCGATGGACTCGGTCGGCCAGGTCGCTGTAGGTGACGGTTTCCTGCTGGGTGATCAAGGCTGGGGCGTCACCGAAGTCTTCCAGATGGAGGACGAAACGCACGCGAGGATGTTCCTTGCGGAAGAACGGGCTGAGCACCGATAGAGTGTAAGGGCTGCCAAACCTGACAACCGAGGGCTTGAATTGGCCTTTACCACCACCTTATGGGGTTCGCCCCCCCACACACACACATGTCGCCGCGGTCGTGGGTGGATCCGATGCTGCAGTCGTGTCCGAGGTGTTGCGACGCGCGCACGTGGCGGGCGCACTGCTACAGCAGTCGGTTGCACGCCGGCCGGACGCCGTCACGCGCCCCTTGCTGTGATCAGGCAGCGGGTGCTGTGCCCGCGTCGCAGGGTGCGGCATCGGCTGTGACGTCGAGGTCGGGAGCGAGGATGTCGAGCAGCATGCGCACCTGGCGTGTGGGTGCGACGACGTGGAAACGGCCGGGCCGGATGTGAACGGCATCGGCGAGCATCGAGGCGACCTCGGAGTACATGAAGGTCACCTCGGACAGGTCGACGACGACGTGGTCGCCCGAGTGTGCGAGGTCGCCGAGAGTGGAGGCGAACTCCGCTCGGGCGGTCATGTCGAGATCTCCCTTCGCCCGCAGGACGCTGCAGCGACGGGAGGGCGAGTGGACGTCGAGACGGTAGCGCGGTGCTCGGGCGACCGTCTCTGCACCGACACGTGAGAGTGCGCCGGTGTGGGTGACGATCCTGCGGGTGGTGCTCGTACGTGTGCTCATTGCGGTCTCCTGTCGGCGTGGATTTCGTGCCGTCCGGTGCGGGCTGGATCACGAGCAGACGGTCGGCCTGCTGGGGTCGTGGTGAGAACGTCGGGGTCCGGTGAGAACTCGCCTCGGGCTTGCACAGAGCCTGTCCGACGGATGTCGCTTCGCCACCACCCGTTCCATAACGGAACGATAACGAAACATCACGGTTCTGTAACGTAGGCGTTCGGAGCTGCGAAAATATCCTATCTTCCTCGCTCCGTCGGCCCGAGCGGACGATCGGTGGCCGGAGATGGGATGCTGGATCCATGAGCGCTGTTCCTGCCGACGCTGCCGCCGACGCGGAGGCCGCGTTCGGCGGCCTCGTCGTGGAGACGGAGCTCGCCCCCATCCACCGGCTCCGCAGCGGGGCGCTGTCCGCCGTCGAACTGCAACTGCGTGGTCCGGGAGGATCATCGTTGCACGATGCGACCGCTCTGAGCGAGGCCGCCCGGGCGATGCATCAGAAGTCGGAACTGGACCGGATCAAGTGGCGCAGGGCCGGACGGCAAGCCGAGTCGGCGGTTCCGCATCTGGTGACCGTCGATCTCGATTCGCTCGACGAACTCGGCGCGCTCGGGGATCGAGGGGGCCCGACCACGGTCGCTCTCATCACCGAGCAGGCGCTGATCGCCGCCCCCGCCAGGACGCTGCGCACCATTGCGGCGGCGCGCACCGCCGGCATGCTCGTCGCGGTGGACGGTGTGGGAGCGCGTGCTCAGGCCCTCGCGCTGCTGCCGCTCGTCGAACCGGATGTGATCATCACGTCGCCGGCCCTGATCGCGCGTGCGGCCGACGCCTCGACGGCGAGGATTGCCCACGCCGTCGCCGCGTACATCGAATCCAGCAGCGCGGTCGTCATCGCGCAGGGCGTCGATTCGGAACTGCATCGCCGCCGCGCTCTGGGATTGGCCGCCGAATACGGAATGGGCGCGCTGTATCCGACAGTCGGATCGACCGGTGATGCCGCGCAAGCGGATTCGGATGTCGAACCGATATCGCTGCGTCCGCGACGGGCCGTTCCCGGCGGCCCCGAACTCACTCCCTTCGCTCTGGCGTCCGAAGGACGCAGACGCACAAGTAGTTTCAAGCGACTTCTGGTGTCGATGAGCAAGCTGCTCGAGACCAACGCGGTGGGAGCCGGACCGGAGACGATCGTGCTCGGCACCTTCCAGCGCGCCGAGCACTTCACCCCGACCTCCCGGGTTCGATGGGCGCAGCTCGCCGAGCAGGTCGCCTACACCGGGGTCTACGGCGTCGGAATCGATCCCTACGTCGACTCCGCGGTACACCACGCGCCGTTGGACCCGAACGATCCGATCGTCGACGAATGGAACGTCGTCGTCCTCGGTTCGCACTTCGCGTGCGTACTCGCCGCGCTCGACATGCACACCGACGCAGAGGATCTCGACCGCGAGTTCCGCTACGTGCTGTCCTACGACCGCGGCACCGTGATCCGGTGCGCCCACAGCATCCTGGCGCGTTTCGAGGGGTGACCCGAGGGAGAGCGGCTCAGGACGAGGGTGGGACCTCCAAGGGGACCGGTCGGGGACGGGACAGGGTCGCGCGCGCCGCGCGGGCGACGGCCTCCCGGTCGTAGGAGACGACGTACTCGAACTCCCGCTCGCCGCCGGCCGTTCGACGGTGCAGGTCGAGGGCAGAGAGCGCGCACGCGAACGACTCTCCCAGGAGGATGACGTTCCACTCGTCGACGAGGGGATCGTGCGGCTCGATCGGGACGAGGTCCGGGCCCGAGGTGCTCGTGCCGAACCCGACCGCGAAGACCGCGACGTGCGCGAGGGTGTCGGCCATCGACAGCCATCGTCTGCGTGCGGCCCCCGTGAAGTGGTCGTGGTGCTGGAAGGTGCCGAGGGCGATCGTGTCGGGTCCCGCCTCCCCGGCTCGCGCCTCGAGGTCGGCGCTCATGGACACGAGCAGACCCTTGCCGCTCCGCACGCGTTCCCGACCGGCAGACAGGATGCGGAAGGGCGCGGCGGTCGCGTCGTCGAGCGGCGCACTCCAGGTGGGTTCACGGAACAACCCGCCGCGCGGCGACGAAGGGCCGGCTTCACCCTCCGCAACGTGTAGTGCTGTACCGCAACCGAAATCGATACCGTGGGCGAGGGCCGCCTCGCGATGAAGGTCGGAGTCGACGCCCTCGGCGAGAACGACGGAGTTCGTGCGCTCGCAGTGGGCCCGCAACGACAGCAGGGTAGTGGCGGCCCGCAGGTCGGATGCGACGAGCGCCTCGGCCGGTACGACGACCACCTCCGGCTCGACCAGAGCCAGGACGACCGTGGCGCGGGACGCCGATTCCGCGATGCGTACCGCCACGGCGAATCCGCGCTCGCGCACAGCGGCGATCCGGTGCAGGACCGTCGGGGGATCGGCGAACACCTCGTGCTCGTCGAGCAGTGCGACGGCATCGCGTCCGGCCACCGGCCTGTGCGCGAGGTCGGTCAACGGCATCACAGCCGCGACGACCGTGCCGTCCACGAGGTCGTGGATCGTGCTCGCGTGCATGACGTGCCGCCTTCCCGCATCACGCGGCGGTCCGTCCGCCGAGCATCACGCCGGACGCGCGCAGGCTCGCAGGATCCGGGGCGTCGTCCGTTGCGGACATCCTGCCAGCCGCCACGTCGGTCACGTGGACGGGATCACCGCAGATACAGGCGGACCTTGTCGATCTCGTTGCGCAGCAGGTCGATCTCCTCGGCGGTGGGATCCTCGGTCAGCGTCAGCTCGTCGGAGACCTTCAGATCCCAGCCGGTGGCGGCGCGGACCTGGTCGACGGTGACACCGCGGTGGATGCTGGTCAGTTCGAGTTCGTCGAAGGAATCTTGCCGCGACAGCACGCCCAGACTGGTGAACACCTTCGTCACCCCGCGGCCGCGGGGCATGATGCCGACGCCCGCCTCACGGGCGCGCACCGGGCTCGGGGTCGTGCAGAAGTCCAGTTCGGCGGGGAAGGCACTCGGATCGTGGCGTCGCATGATCACGAACACCTCGCCGGCGTTGGGCATGATCTCGACGGCTCCGCCGCCGCCGGGCAGGCGCACGGTGGGCTTGTCCCAGTCGCCGATGATGCTGGTGTTGAGGCTGCCGTCGCGGTCGATCTGCGCCGCCCCGAGGAACCCGACGTCGACGTTGCCGCCTTGGAGCACGTACCCGAACAGCGACGCCATGGACACCACGGATTCGGCGCCGGAGACCACGACGGAGTCGGCGATGCCCTCGGCCATCGCCTCGGGGTGCGCACCGCAGACCCCGGATTCGTAGATCAGCTCGACGTCGGGGTTCGACGTGCGGGCGGCGAGGTCGACGGCGAGGGTGGGCAGACCCACCCCGGCGAAGACCCGGGCCTTGCCGGCCAGGGCCCGCGCGGCGACGGAGACGATCAGTTCGGTGGTGGAGAAGGTTTCGGTGGTGGTCACTTTCGGCTCCCGTAGTCGACGGTCCCGGAGGGGCGCGGCGCGACCTCGAGGTCGGCCCAGTACTCTTCGCCCAGTTTCTCGAGGTATTCGGCGTGATCGGCGGTGGTGAGGACCCATTCCTTCAACCAGGTGCGCAGTTGCTGGGGGTCCTTGCTGATCGCGGTCCATCGGCGGTAGAACGCGCAGTCGCGGTCGTGTGGCGGGAGGACGACGACAGTGTCGCGCTGCGGGAGGTTCTCCGCCTCTCCGAGGAAGCGCTGCCGACTCCGGATTGACCGGGGCCGCCCGGCGACTGCGCCGGCCGGCCCCGAGTGCGAGCGATCCGTCCTAGGCATGGACGCGATCTCGTGGGGTGTCGTCGGTTCCCGGAGTACGGCGGTCGTGCTCGGCCGCCTCCGACTGCTCGAGGGCGAGTTCGTCGGCGTCGGACTTCTCGGCGACCGAGGGTGCCTTCGGGTCGTATCCGGTGCGCTCGAGCAGTGCCAGGGTGCACACGAGGGAAACCGCTGCGTAGCAGGCCGCCGCGATGGCCACGCCGGTGACGTCACCGGACGAGTTGAGCAGGTACTGGGCGAGAACCGGGGTGCCACCACCGACGATCAGCGAGCACAGCTGGTAGGCGAGCGACAGGCCCGAGTACCGGATGTTTGCCGGGAAGGCGCGGGCCAGGATGCCGGCGATCGCGCCGTAGAACATCGAGTGCGGAATCGTCGCGAGGCACATACCGATCACGGCGACCGCGAAGGTCTCGGTGCGGATCGCGAAGAACATCGCCGGCATGAGGAACAGCCCCGGGACGATCATCAGGAGCATGGCCCTGCGCATGTCGATTTTCGACACCAGCACGGCACCGAACGGCTGCACGATGAACTGCACGACGAGGGCGATGGCGATGATCGCGAGGAAGGTGCCGCGCTCGTAACCGAGTTCGCTCGTCGCCCACGACAGCGCGAAGGTGTTCTTGAAATAGGTCACCTGGGCGAGGGGCAGTGCACCGGCGCCGAGCAGGACCAGGACCCAGTGCTTGCGCAGCACTTCCTTGATCGGGAGCTTGACGGTCTTCTTGCGTGCCAGAACGGCTTTCATCGCGTCCGATTCCTCGAGCTCGAGGCGGATCACCATGCCTATGACGACCAGCACGCCCGACAGCAGGAACGGGATGCGCCAGCCCCACATCATGAACTGCGGGGTGGGCAGCGCTGCGAGGAAGAAGAAGGCCATCGTCGACAGCAGGTTGCCGGCGGGCGAACCCTGCTGCGCGAACGCCGAATACAGGATTCCCTTGCCCTTCGGGGCGTTCTCGCTGGCGATGAGGACGGCGCCGCCCCATTCGCCGCCGACCGCGACGCCCTGCACGATGCGCAGGAAGACCAGCAGGACCGGCGCCCACATTCCGATCTGCGCGTAGGTGGGGAGCAAACCGATGCCCACCGTCGCGATGCCCATCATGACGAGCGTGATGACGAGGGTGTTCTTGCGTCCGAGGCGGTCTCCGAGATGGCCGAAGATGACGCCACCGAGTGGTCGGGCGAGGAAGCCGGCCCAGAGGGTGACGAACGCGAGGAGGGTCGCGACACCGCTCGAGAGTTCGTCCGAGAAGAAGACCTGGCCGAACACCAGCGCGGCGGCCGTGCCGTAGATGTAGAAGTCGTACCACTCGATGGTGGTGCCGATGAAGGAGGCGATACCGGCCTTGCGGGCCTTCCTCGCGATCTCCTGATCGGTGGGTGTGGACGAACTCATGCGCCCTCCGTCTGCTACGCCCCCGGACGAGGCGGGTGGAATGTGGTCTGCGTCTCAACAGAGAGTGGCAGGGCTCGGCTTTCCAGTCCAATACCCAATAGGACCCGAATCGATACCGCAGAGGTATTACTGGGGAGTCCGTGTTCGTCCTGGTAGACATGCAGCGACGCCGGATGGGGGAACCGCGAACGCGAAAGGACATCAGGTGACGAGCGACCGAACCGATCGGACCGAGGTGGAGGTTTCTGCCGGCCTGCCGCTGGAGGGCATCACTGTGGTGAGCCTCGAACAGGCGGTCGCCGCGCCCCTCGCGACGCGCCATCTCGCAGACCTCGGAGCCCGTGTCGTCAAGGTCGAACGCGTCGGCGACGGCGACTTCGCGCGCGCCTACGACGGTGCCGTGCACGGCCTGGCCGCACACTTCGTCTGGCTCAATCGCGGCAAGGAATCGTTCGCGGTGGATCTCAAGGCTCCCGAGGGAATCGATGCGGTGAAGGCGCTGATCCGCGGTGCGGACGTCTTCTTGCAGAATCTCGCTCCCGGCGCGGTGGAGCGTCTCGGACTCGGTGCCGACGACCTGCGTGCCGACCACCCGGAACTGGTGGTGGTCAACATGTCCGGTTACGGCACCGACGGACCGATGCGCGACCGCAAGGCCTACGACATGCTCGTGCAGTCCGAGACCGGCCTGTGCTCGATCACCGGCACGCCCGAGACTGCGGTGAAGACGGGCATCCCCACCTCGGACATCGCCGCGGGCATGTATGCGCTCACCTCCATCCAGGCGGCGCTGTTGCGCCGGCACCGCACGGGCGTCGGCGCGACGATCGACGTGTCGATGTTCGACGCGACCGCCGAATGGCTCGGTTATCCGATGTACCTGCAGATGTATCAGGGGCGGCAGGTGCCGCGGATGGGTCTGTCGCACACGTCGATCGCGCCGTACGACAAATACCCCACCTCGGACGGCGAGATCCTCATCGGCGTGCAGAACGATCGGGGCTGGCGCACGCTCACCGATGTGCTCGGCATGCCCGAACTGGGCGATGATCCGCGCTACGCCACCAATCTCGAGCGGGTGCGTCGCCGCGAGGACGTCGATGCGCTGGTCGGGCAGGCCACCAAGCAATTCACCAGTGCGGAGCTCGACGGCAAGCTCGCCGACGCCGGTGTGCCCGCCGCGCAGCTGCGGGATCTGCGCGGGCTCATCGAGCACCCCCAGCTCTCGACGCGCGATCGCTGGCGTGAGGTGCAGACCGAGGCGGGGACGGTGCGTGGCATCCTGCCGCCGATGAACTTCCGCGACGTCGAACTGCCGATGGGCGCGGTGCCGGGGCTCGGTCAGCACACCGACACGGTGCTCGCCGCTCTCGGGCTCACCGACGAGCAGATCGCGGGCCTGAAGAAGGCCGGCATCGTCGGCTGATCCGCCCCGCTGGTCCGCTCGGCCTCGCCCGCTCGCCAAATGTGCGGCCATAGCTTCCGGTGCTTATAGGTATCCGAAGCGACTGCCATCGTCGATTCTGATGGATCCGCGCTGCTCAAGGATTGACGATCCCCGCCGGGTACCGAAAAATGGCCGTACAAACACTCGTTCGACGAGTGCGGGTCCGCGATGACCCGATGGGCAAGGAGGCGGCGATGTACGGATCCGGCGACCGTGACTGGGTGGTCGCGGCGCGGTGCCGCGGGGTGGACACGTCGATGTTCTTCCCTCAGCCCGAGGACGGCCGTGGTGCGGTGCTCCGGGCCGAGCGGCAGGCGAAGGAGGGCTGTCGCTCCTGTCCGGTGATCGACGCGTGCCGAGTGCACGCCGTGCGCACCGGAGAGACGCACGGCGTGTGGGGCGGCATGAACTACGCCGAACGGCGAGCGTTCGAACGTGCGATGAAACTCGGTCGCCTCCAGTCGGTCTGACGCTGTCAGCCGACATTGGTGACGGGGATCAGGCCACCGGTGACGGAGGCGCCCGCATCGGAGATCAGGAACTCGATGACCTTCGCGATGTCGGCCGGCTTCGACCAGCGGCTCGTGTCGGCGTCGGGCATCGCGGCGCGGGTGGCCGGGGTGTCGATGACGACGGGCAGCAGCGCGTTGACGCGGATGTGGTCGTCGCGGTACTCGAGCGCCATCGTCTCGACCAGCGCCGACACCGCAGCCTTGGAAGCGATGTAGGGGGCGCCGCCCGGGAAGGGGTTGAGCGTCGCGGCGGTGGAGATGCAGACGATCGATCCACCGCCGCGGCGGATCAGGTGGGGCAGCGCCGCCTGGCTGACGGAATAGGCGGTGCGCAGGTTGAGATCGAGCTGGGAGTCGAGGACCTCGATCGGAGTCTCGTGCACCCGAGGTCCGGAGGTGAAGCCGCCGACAAGATTGACGACGCCGAAGAGGGGAGCGTCGGGGTCGTCGCACGCCAGGTTCAGGGCGTCCTCGAGTTGTTGCTCGTCGGAGACGTCGGCCTGGACGAGTTGGAGGTTCGGATGCATGCCCACGCGCTCGAGCTCGTCACGGACCAGCCACGGCACCACGACCCGCCATCCGGTGTCGAGGAGATGTTTCGTCACGGCGCTGCCGAGGCCGCCGGTGCCACCACTGACCAATACGGTGCGAGCCATCTGCCGGTATCCCTTTCGAGCGAGCCGTCTGCCGTGCTCCAACCGTACGTCGGTGCGCGAGAGGAACGATACCGCAGATCGGAAATGATGTTCTTTTCTGGTGGGTGGGACGGACGGCCCCTGAGCTGCAGTGACGGGTGGATGTGCTGCCCGCTGAACGACTTCGTACGAAGATCATGACGAACAAACGACGCAAAGTGGAAGGACGGTCGATGACCGACATCGAGGCAGAATTCGTTCACATCGGAGGTCTGCGCGCCTATCTGGCCAGGCCGCTCGGCGGTGCCACCGGAGGAATGCTGCTGCTGCCCATGATCACCGGCATCGACGCCCAGGTCCGCGAGTACGCGCACGACATCGCCGGAACCGGTGTGACCGCGCTCGTCTGGGATCCCTGGCACGGACCGAGCGCCGACGACACCTCGCGCGAGGAACTCGTGGAGTTGATGCGGGGCCTCGACGACGAGAAGTGCCTCGCGGAGATGGCGACCCTGCTCGACCATGCCTTCGGTGAGCTGCGCCTGGAGAAGGTCGGCGTGATCGGATGGTGCCTCGGCGGACGCCTCGCCCTGATCCTCGGCGCCCGCGACACGCGGGTCGCGAACGTCGTGGCCTACCCCCCGTCGATCGCGGTGCCGCCCGCCCCGAACCACACGATCGACGCCGTCGAACAGGCAGGTCGCGTCGCTGCACCCGTCATGGTGCTGCACGCCGGCGCCGACACGATCATGAGCGCCGAGACCTTCGCGAACCTGCAGGCGACGCTGCAACAGCGCGAGACCGGCGCGACCATCACCCACGTCTACCCGGGCGCCGAACACGGTTTCTCCTCCCGCGACCGGCACGGCAATCCCGTCAACGCCGACGCCTACGCCGTGTCGTGGCCCCAGGCGTTGAGCTTCATCGGCGACACCGTCCGCTCCTGACGCGTTCGCTACAAAGTTGGCTTTCCGCTGCGGTGATTGCCGGCAATTGCTGTAGCAGAAAGCCGATCTTGTAGCGGATGAGCAGAATTTTTCGGGAGAAACGGTTGCACATGCGCGCGTGAGGGCCACGATGGAGCGCATGGCGTCGAGCGCGAAACTCGAACAGGTCGTCATCCGCATCGCCGGCGACTCCGGCGACGGCATGCAACTCGCCGGTGACAGGTTCACCGCCGAGGCGGCGGCCTTCGGCAACGACCTTGCCACACAACCCAACTTCCCCGCCGAGATCCGCGCACCTCAGGGCACTCTTCCCGGGGTCTCGAGCTTCCAGATCCAGATCGCCGACCACGACATCCTCACCGCCGGCGACCGGCCCGACGTGCTGGTCGCGATGAACCCGGCGGCCTTCAAGGCCAACGTCGGCGACCTGCCCCGAGGCGGCACCGTCATCGTGAACAGCGACGAGTTCACCAAACGGAACCTGAGCAAAGCGGGCTACGACGCCGATCCGCTCGGTACCGACGCCGTGCAGCATCTGACCGTCCACGCCCTGCCGATGAGCCCCCTCACCGCCGGAGCCGTCGACCCCGCCGGTGTGGGCAAGAAGGACGCGCAGCGCTCGAAGAACATGTTCGCGCTCGGTCTCCTGTCGTGGATGTACGGGAGGCCGATCGCGCCGGTCGAGACGTTCCTCGAGCGCAAGTTCACGTCGAAACCCGACATCGCGCACGCGAACGTCCTCGCCCTGCGCGCCGGCTGGAACTACGGCGAGACCACCGAGGCGTTCGCCGCAACCTACGAGGTGGCCCGCGCGGCACTGCCACCCGGGACGTACCGGCAGATCACCGGCAACACCGCCCTCGCCTACGGTCTCGTCGCGGCGGGTCGCGCGGCGGGGATGGACGTCTTCCTCGGCACCTACCCGATCACGCCGGCCTCCGACATCCTCCACGAACTGAGCAGACTCGGACGCTTCGGAGTGCACACCTTCCAAGCCGAGGACGAGATCGCGGGTATCGGCGCCGCGATCGGCGCGTCCTACGGTGGCGCGCTCGGGGTCACGAGCACGTCGGGTCCGGGAATCGCCCTGCAATCCGAGGCCATCGGTCTGGCGGTGATGACCGAACTGCCGCTGATCGTCGTCGACGTCCAGCGTGGTGGACCGTCCACGGGCCTTCCGACGAAGACCGAACAGGCCGACCTGATGCAGGCGATGTTCGGCCGCAACGGCGAATCGCCCGTCGCGATCGTCGCTCCGCAGTCACCCGCCGACTGCTTCGACGCCGCACTCGAAGCCGCGCGCATCGCCATCACCTACCGCACCCCGGTCATGCTGTTGTCCGACGGTGCGATCGCCAACGGATCCGAACCGTGGCGGATCCCCGACATCGACGACCTGCCCCGCATCGATCCGCGCTTCGCCGCGTCGCCGGGTGACGACGATCCCGGCTACCTGCCCTCCGCCCGCCACGCCGACACCCTCGCGCGCGACTGGGCGATACCCGGCACCGCAGGTCGCGAGCATCGGATCGGCGGACTCGAGAAGGCCGACGGCACCGGCGACATCTCGTACCACCACACCAACCACGAGCTGATGACCCGACTGCGGGTCGCGCGGGTGGCCGGCATCGACGTCCCGGATCTCGACGTCGACGACCCCACCGGCGACGCCGAGGTGCTCGTGCTCGGCTGGGGTTCGTCGTACGGGCCGATCGGGGAGGCCGTGCGTCGCGCCCGGCGAGCGGGGCATGTCGTCGCCCGCGCGCACCTCCGGCACCTGGCGCCGATGCCGAAGAATCTCGGCGACGTGCTCGGCCGCTACCGGCGCGTGCTGGTCCCGGAGATGAACCTCGGTCAGCTGTCCTTCCTGCTGCGGTCGCGGTTCGATGCCGACATCCAGCCGGTGACGAAGGTATCCGGCATGGCGTTCCGCGCCGACGAACTCCACGACGCCATCGAAGCCGAGTTCGCCGGAACACTCGCCGACACCGAACGATCCCGGACGCCGGCCGCGGTCGCCTCGTCGACGAAACTCGACCCGACAGCAGAGAGGGCACGAGCATGACCGGACTCCTCGGCCACGATCTCGGACTCCGCCCGCACACCGACGCACTCGACGGTGTGCCCCGGACGGACGACCCGCAGAAGGCGAAGGACTTCACGTCCGACCAGGAAGTGCGGTGGTGTCCGGGTTGCGGCGACTACGTCATCCTCGCGACGGTCCGCAGCCTGCTGCCCGAATTGGGTGTCCGGCGTGAGAATCTCGTGTTCGTCTCCGGTATCGGATGCTCGTCGCGCTTCCCCTACTATCTCGACACCTACGGTGTGCACTCGATCCACGGACGCGCCCCGACACTCGCGACCGGTCTGGCGGTGACGCGTCCGGATCTGTCGGTGTGGGTCGTGACCGGCGACGGCGACGCCCTGTCGATCGGCGGCAACCATCTCGTCCACGCCCTGCGTCGCAACGTGAACATGCGGATCCTGTTGTTCAACAACCGGATCTACGGCCTGACCAAGGGGCAGTACTCGCCGACCTCGGAGGTCGGCAAGGTCACCAAGTCCTCACCCGGTGGGTCGGTCGACGCGCCGTTCAACACCCTGTCGCTCGCGCTCGGCGCCGAGGCGTCCTTCGTCGCACGTGCTCTCGACTCCGATCGCGCCGGACTGACGGAGGTCCTGCGCGCGGCGGCACACCATCGCGGTGCGGCCTTCGTCGAGATCCTGCAGGACTGCCCGATCTTCAACGACGGCTCGTTCGACGTGTTGCGCAAGGACGAAGCGCCGTCGCACCTGATCCCGCTGCGGCACGGCGAACCGATCATCTTCGGCGTCGACGACGAGCGGTGCGTCGTCCGAAAGGGTTTCGGTCTGCGTGTGGCGCAACGCTCCGAGGTGGACGCCGCCGACATCGTCGTGCACGACGCGCACACCGACGACCCCGAATACGCGTACGCGCTGTCGCGGCTGTCGGACCAGGACCTCCGTTACGTCGTCACGGGGATCGTGCGGCAGGTCGGGCGGACGACCTACGACGACGCGGAGCGCGCTCGGGTGCGGACCGCGCGGGAGTCCGGCACCGCCGACCTGCAGCAGTTGCTGCGGGGCGACAACACGTGGACCGTGCCCTGATGCCCGTATCCGCTACCGTCCTGGCTATTCGCCGCCGCAATTGCTGTGGCGGATGGTCGAAGTCGTTGCGGATCGGGTATGTGTGAACAATTTGTTGACAACAACTTGCTCACGCGCCGTCCTGGGATCATGTCCGAGGAAGGTTTCACCCCACCCGATCCGCGTCGCGAACGCGCCCATCGTGAGTACGCGCGGCTGTTCCGGATCGCCGAACGGCACGGCAGCACTCCCGAACAACGGGCCAGGCAGTCGCACCCCGAGATGCTCGACCCGCTCGGCGCCATCCGTCTCGTCAAACGAGTCGACGCATAACGACGAAACCGACATTGTTCGCGATTTCCCAAACGATTTCGCGCACAACGTCGGTTTCGGCAGGGGCTGTCAGGCCATGAGTGCGGTGAACCGCCAATCCAGCACGGGCGCCGGCTCGGCACCGCCGCGGTTGCCATTCGCGGCACCGCCGCGGTGCGCGTGGACGACCGACCGCAGGTTCAGCACGCCACCGCCCTCGGCGAGGGGCTCGGCGGATTCGACGTGCAGGTCGCTGGTGAGGGTGTCGCCCTCCTGCACTGGACCGGTGTGGTCGCACGACTTCCAACCCAGCACCGTCACGAGATTCGGCAGCGCGCGCGTCGCCTGCGAGAAGGCCAGGCCGATGGTGTGGCCGCCGTACACGAGACGACCCGACGCGCCGACCCGCTCGTCGTGGTGCGTCGCCGCGATGTTGAGGCTCAGGCGCGCGAGTTCCGGTGCGCTCGAGACGACATCGCCGCTGGACTGCAGCACGGCACCGGCGAGGGACTTGTCGAAGTGCTCGCCCGGCACCTTCGACCGGTAGACATCCAGATCCCAGTCGGCGGGCGCGGACCACTGCGGTTCGTCCTGCGGTCCGATGGCCGAGAGGTCGTCGGAGTGCACGACGCGGTCGGGGTCGGGGTTCTCGCTCAGCGGCAGCATCGCGCAGCGGTAGAAATCGAGGACGGTGTTGCCGTCCTGATCGACCGTGTTCATGCGCAACGCCGCGAGACCGGTGGGCCTGCGTCCGGGCTTCGCCGAATTCTCCTTCAGTCCCACGACTTCGGTGGTGGTGTAGAGGGTGTCGCCGATGTGCGGGAAGCGGCGGAAACGCAGGCCGCGGTAGAAGAGGTTGGCCTTGACGTGGTGCGTGACGAGCGTGGACTGCCCGATCGCGATGTCGGTGACGAAACCGGCGTGCGCGACCGGCCCACCCGCGACGGCGGCCGAGAGGTGCTTGTCGAGCGGAAGACGCAGGCGGTCACCGAGAATGCTCTGGTGCGCGGCGGCGAGGCCGTCGGTGAGCGTCACGGCGGGGGCGGGGTCGAAGACCTGGCCGACGGTCAGTTCGTCGAAATAGGGTCCGCCGACGTACGAGGTGGTCATGGCTTTCAGGCTCCGATCTTCGACAGGGTGCGGCGGGCGGCGACGGCGACGGCCTCGTCGAGCATCTGCCCGTCGAGCTGGGCGGCTCCGGCGCCGCGGTTCTCGGCTTCCTCGAGCGCGGCGAGAACCTTGCGGGCGGCGTCGACCTGATCGTCGGTGGGAGTGAAGGCCGCTGCGGCAGAGGTGATCTGCGCGGGGTGGATGACCCACTTGCCGTCGAATCCGAGATCGGACACCCACTGCACCGAGTGACGGAAGGCGTCGTCGTCGGCGATGCCGAGGAACGGGCCGTCGATCGCCTGGACACCCGCAGCGCGGGCGGCGTGCAGCACGCGGTCCTGCACGTAGAGCCAGTGCTCGGGCGCGGCGGTGCGAGCGCGGCCCAGGGAGGCGCCGAGGTCGGCGTAGCCGATGATCACGCCGGCAACCCGGGGCCCGGCGACGATCTCGTCGATGCGCTGCACGCCGGCGGGGGTCTCGATGAGGGCCTGCACCGGGACGGTCGAATCGCCGAGGATGCGGTCGGCCTCGACGAGGTCGTCGGCGCTCTCGACCTTGGGGATCACGATCGAGGCGAGGGCGTCGCCGAGTGCGGCGCACGTGCGCAGGTCGTCCTCGAACCAGGGCGTGCCGCGTCCGTTGATGCGCACGGAGACGGTGCGTGCGGCGCCGTGTTCGCGGACCAGGGGAGCCACGAGTTCGCGGGCGGCGTCCTTCTGGGCGGCGGTGACGGCGTCCTCGAGGTCGAGGACGACCTCGTCGACGGCGGAGGCGAGGGCCTTACCGGCTTTGCGTTCGTCGGAGCCGGGGGCGACGAGAACGGCGCGCCGGCGGAGGTGTTGCTCGGAAGACACGGGGACCTCGGGGAGTTCGGTCGGCAATGACGGCGCTAAATGTACGGCCATTGTTGGCGGTATGCCACCCCACGGAGAGGTGTGCTCATAGGAAGGTGCAGTCGTTCGTATCGTCGAAAACTCTGCAATCACGCCTTCGAATGACGGTTTTTGCATTGACAACGTCCGAACTCGGTCCACAAAATGGCCGTACAAAGTTGCCGGGTCCGTGTGGCCCGTCCCCAACGAAGGATGCCCCGTGACCTACCTGAACGACGAAGAGACTTTTCTGGTCGAGACCGTCCGCGACTTCATCGATCGGGAGGTCAAGCCGTCGGTGCAGGAGGTCGAGCACGCCAACGAGTACCCCGAGAAGTGGATCGAGCAGATGAAGCAGATCGGCATCTACGGGCTCGCCGTGCCCGAGGAGTACGGCGGCTCGCCGGTGTCGATGCCCTGCTACGTCCAGGTCACCGAGGAACTCGCCCGCGGATGGATGTCGCTGTCGGGTGCGATGGGCGGGCACACCGTCGTCGCCAAGCTGCTGACCCTGTTCGGCACCGAGGAGCAGAAGAGCAAGTATCTGCCCAAGCTCGCCACCGGTGAGATCCGGGCGACGATGGCGCTGACCGAGCCCGGCGGCGGCTCCGACCTGCAAGCGATGACGACGACCGCCAAGCGTGACGGCGACGAGCTGGTCATCAACGGTGCCAAGACGTGGATCACCAACGCGCGTCGCTCGGGGCTGATCGCGCTGCTGTGCAAGACCGACCCCACCGCGCAGCCGCGCCACAAGGGCATCTCCGTCGTGCTCGTCGAGCACGGCCCGGGCCTGACCGTCTCACGCGACCTGCCCAAGCTGGGTTACAAGGGCGTCGAGTCGTGCGAGCTGAGCTTCGATGGCTACCGCATCTCCGCCGACGCGATCCTCGGCGGCGAGCCCGGCAAGGGCTTCGCCCACATGATGAAGGGCCTCGAGACCGGCCGTCTGCAGGTCGCCTCCCGCGCCCTCGGTGTCGCGACCGCTGCACTCGAGGATTCCCTCGCCTACGCGCAGCAGCGCGAGAGCTTCGGTCAGCCGATCTGGAAGCACCAGTCCATCGGCAACTACCTGGCGGAGATGGCCACCAAGCTCACCGCGGCCCGGCAGCTGGCGCGCTACGCGGCGGAGAAGTACGACAGCGGCGAGCGCTGCGACATGGAAGCCGGTATGGCCAAGCTGTACTGCTCGGAGATCGCGATGGAGATCGCCCTGAACGCGGTGCGCATCCACGGCGGCTACGGCTACTCCACCGAGTACGACGTCGAGCGCTACTTCCGCGACGCGCCGCTGATGATCGTCGGCGAGGGCACCAACGAGATCCAGCGCAACGTCATCGCGAGCCAGCTCGTAGCACGCGGCGGACTGTGACGACCGGCCGCTAGGATCGGTCCGTCATGGACTACAAGGTGCGGGAAACGGAACCGGCCTACGCGCAACTCGCGCGCCAGCTCCGGGAGGCCGTCGAGGCGGGACGGTACAGCGACGGCACGCGGCTGCCCACCGAGGCCGAACTCGCCGAGGAACACGGCGTGAGCCGGCAGACGGTGCGTCGCGCCTTCCAGGATCTCGTGGCCGACGGCATCGTCTACCGTGTTCCCGGCCGCGGCACCTTCGCGAACGAGTCGGGCCGGCGTTATCGGCGCCAGCTCGGCTCGATCGAGGATCTGCTCGCTCTGTCGGCCGACACGGTCATGCAGATCGTCTCGCCGTTGCGGCGCGGGGTCGACATCGATGCGGCGAGCCGGCTCCGCCTCGACACCGACGTGCTGTACACCGCGGTCTTCAAGCGTCTGCACGACGGAATCCCCTTCGTACTCACCACCGTTCATCTGCCCGAACCCGTCGCCGCGCACGTACTCGACTCGCCGGAGCTCCAAGCGGGTGCGTCCAGCCGGAACACGATGATCGGCCTGCTCGAACCCCATCTCGACAGTCCCATCGTCGAAGCCGCACAGTCCATCACGGTCGCGCTCGCCACCGAACAGGTGGCGACCGAACTGAATTGTGAAGTAGGACATCCCTTGCTGCGCGTCGACCGGTTGTACTCGAACGACGATGGCGTGCCCACCGAGTTGTCGGTGAGTTACTTTCTGCCCGAGCACTACACCTATCGCGTCCCCCTCAGGCGAGCCGGTCTCTGACCGTCGCCGCACATCGACAGGAGCAACAATGCGGGTTCTCAACGGAATCGACGAGGTCGAGAAGGCCGTCGGCGAGCACCTCGGCTACAGCGATTGGCTCGAGATCGACCAGAAGCGCATCGACCTGTTCGCCGAGGCCACCGGTGATCACCAGTGGATCCACGTCGACCCCGAGCGTGCGAAGGACGGCCCGTACGGCAAGACCATCGCCCACGGTTACCTGACCCTGTCGCTGCTGCCGGTGCTCGGCACCCAGATCTTCTCCCTCGAGGGCCTGAAGATGAAGGTCAACTACGGCAGCAACAAGGTTCGCTATCCCGCGCCGGTCCCCGTCGGCTCGCGGATCCGTGCCGGCGCCGAGTTCACATCGCTCGAGCGCACCGCCAAGGGTGCGAACCTCGTCGTCGGATACACCATCGAGATCGAGGGTGGAGCGCGTCCGGCACTGGTCGCCGAGACGGTGGTCGTTCTCGTCCCCTGATCGTCAGGAGATCTCGATCCGGAGGATGCGGTCGTCGTCGTCGGTCGGGCTGCCGCGACCGTCCCGATTGGACGTCGTCAGCCACAGTGAGCCGTCCGGCGCGGCGACGACGGTCCGCAATCGTCCGTACTCGCCGACGAAGAAGTCGGTCGCGGTGACTGCGGTGTCCTGCACATCAGTATCCGGGATATCGATGCGCCAGAGGCGTTCTCCGCGCAGGCCTGCCATCCACAGGCTGCCGTCGAACCATGCCAGGCCCGACGGCGACGCCTGCGAGACCGGCCAGGTGAGGACCGGATCGACGAATTCGCCGGAGCCCCCGGCCCCTTCGGTCACGGGCCAGCCGTAGTTCGCACCGGCCGTCACGAGATTCAGCTCGTCGACGTCGTTCTGCCCGAACTCCGACGCCCACAACCGTCCCCGGTCGTCGAATGCGAGTCCCTGCACGTTGCGGTGACCGAGCGAGTACACCGGCGACGCCGGATCTGGGTTGTCGGGCGCGGGTTCGCCGTCGCCGGTGATGCGAAGAATCTTGCCGCCGAGTGATTCCGGATCCTGGGCGAGTTCGCGCTCGCCCGCCTCGCCGGTCGCGACGTACAGCATCCCGTCGGGACCGAAGATCATCCGCCCGCCGTCGTGGATCCGTCCGGCCGGGATACCGTCGAGGATCACCTCCGGTTCGGCGAGCGTGGTGCCGTCGAAAACGGCTCGGAGGACCCGGTTGTCGCTGCCGGTTGTCACGTACAGGTACACGAAGCGGTCGGTGTCGAAGGTCGGCGACACCGCGATTCCCAGCAGTCCCGATTCGCCCTGCGCGAGGGTCTCTCCGACGCGACCGACCTCGCGGACCTCGCCGTCGGTGATCTCGACGATCCGGCCGGTGTTGCGCTCGGTCACCAGTGCAGAACCACCGGGAAGAAAAGCAACTCCCCACGGAGTGTCGAGACCGGACGCGACGGTGCCGGTCACGCGCGGAGTACCTGTCCCGGGCGTCGAGGGCTCGGTGACGGTACGGCTCACCCCGGCGGGACCCTCCTCGACGGACGGACTCGACGGGGACGCACATGCCCCGAGGTACACGGCTGTTGCTGCGGCGGCCAAGCCGGCGAGAAGTGTCCGCGACATGGGTCGATCCTCTCTTACCGAGGTCCGTTCCGTCGGCGAATTCCCGGCGCTCGGAGTCAGGACGAGAACGCGAGCCGGACCTGGGTCTTGCCGAGCACCCGCCGGTCGTCGACGGATACGGTGATATCGATCCGTGCGGTGCGCTCCGCCTCGTCGAGGTGGCCGACCTTCGCAGACACCGACAGGACGGCACCGTGCATCGGGTCGACCACAACGGGTCGCGTGAACCGTGTCTCGTAGGAGACGCCCACGGTGGGATCGCCGAGCCGTTCCGTGAGGGTCTGCAGGGCGAGGGCTGCGGTGAGCATTCCCTGGCAGAGCACGCCGGGGAGCCCTTCGCCGGCTGCGACGACGTCGTCGTAGTGGATCGGGTTGAAGTCGCCCGAGGCACCGGCGTAGCGGACCAGATCGCTGCGGGTCACCGTCAGTTCGGTCTTCGCGATGACCGCACCGACCTCGAGTTCGTCGAATCGTATTGCGGTGCCGAGTGTCATGCGTCGTCTCCTCGGTGAAGCAGTGTCGAAGTGACTACCGCGACCAGATCGTCCGTGTCGTCCCGGATCTCGCAGATCGTGGACAGGATGTGGTTGCCGGCGCGTTCGGTGACCTCCGTGATGGTGAGCGTCGCGGTCAAATCGTCGCCGGCCACGATCGGGCGCCGGTGCTCGACCTTCTCCGACCCGTGCACCACCCGGTGCAGCTCGAGACCGGTACCCGGCGTCTCCAGAAGCTGTGTCACCGACGGACTCTGGACGACGGTGGTGAAGGTCGTAGGAGCCACGACATCAGGGAAGCCGGCGGCCCGGGCTGCCTCCGGGTCGAGATGGATCGGATGCGTCGATCGGACGGCGCGGGCGAATTCCCGGATCTTCTCCCGGCCGACGAGATAGGACGTCGGCGGAAAGATGCGTCCGGCAAGGTCGGGGTTCAGCGGCATCAACGCAGCGTAGCGACGTACGGGGAGGATCGGTGTCGTGTTCGTGACCTACACGCCGAATTCGAGGTGATCGTGTGGGGACCGTCTCGGGATCACGTGTTGCACCCTCGTGCCGCGACCTTCCATCGCTCGACTACCGCGTCGCCGGAGACCGTGATCAACTCGTCCGCGAGGTTCACGGCATTGCACACGTGGTTGGGGATCACCCGCACCCTGTCGCCGAGTTGTGGGCGGGTCGATGCCTCCGGCCACTGCACCGTCGCGTGATGCTCCGACAGTGCGGTGATGCGCGCGTCCGGTTCCCCGAGGATGCGTCCGTACCCCGTGGCCCACGCGGCTCGATCGGCGCCGAGCACCTTGGAACCGGCATCGAGCACGATCACCTCGTCGCGAGCGGAAACGACGGTCGCCAGGGCGGTCAGCGCGATGTCGGATTCGCTCACCGCGCCGAGTTCGAGTTGCTGCGCATCACCGAAGACGTACACGCCGGGACGCAACTCGGTTGCAACCGTGGGCACGTCGAGATGTGCCGTGGGGGAGGAACCCCCACTGATCACGGTCGGCTCGATCCCCGCTGCTCGTAGCGACGCCGCTGCTGCCGCCAGTGCGTCGGCTTCCTCCCGTGCTGCGCTGTCGGGCGCGTCGGGTGCGTACGAGTGGCCGGGGAAGGTGAAGACGCCGCGCACGTCGAGGCCCGCCTCGCGGGCCGCCGACGCCACGGTTCCGGCCTGTTCGGGCAACACGCCGGTGCGGTGGTGCCCGCTGTCGATCTCGACGAGCACCCCGATCGCGGTGCCGGCGTGCTCGACGAATTGCCGGGCTCCGGTCGCGGAATCGATCCCGACCGTCAGGCGCACCCGGTCGGTCAACGCGCGCAGCCGTGCACCGCGGGCAGCGTCGACCCACAGCGGGTACGCGACGAACAGGTCGTCGAAACCCTCGTCGGCGAAGACTTCGGCTTCGGAGACGGTCGCGACCGTCAGGCCGCGGGCTCCCGCACCGAGCTGGCGTCGTCCGATCTCGGAGCACTTGTGCGTCTTCGCGTGGGGTCGCAGCGACAGGCCTCGTGAGGCGGCGGACTGCGCCATCCGCGCGATGTTGCGGTCGAGGATGTCGCGGTCGACGAGCAGTGCCGGGGTGGTGTCGAGGTCCATGGCCGAACCGTAGACCGTCGGAACCGGGAATTTAGAGAGTGCGCGGCCTCTTTTTCATGTACCCTCGCGCCATGAGTGGTGTGGATCACAATTATGGGGATTTCGACGTCATCGTCCGAGGTGGTCTCTGGTTCGACGGGACGGGCGCACCCGGCGTCGTCCGCAACCTCGGTATCCGCGACGGAGTCGTCGTCACCGCGACCTCCGACGACCTTCCTGCCGGCCCGAACACCGAGGTCGTCGACGCGCACGGCCGCTGGGTGATGCCGGGCTTCGTCGACACCCACACCCACTACGACGCCGAAGTGCTCGTGGGTCCGGGTCTGTCCGAGTCGGTGCGGCACGGCGTCACGACCGTGCTCATGGGCAACTGCTCGATCTCGACGGTCTTCGTGCCGCCGGTCGACGCTGCCGACCTGTTCAGTCGCGTCGAAGCACTCCCGCGCGAGCACGTCCTCTCAGCCCTCGAGAAGTCCAAGACTTGGAGCACGCCCCGCGAATACATCGAGGCGCTGAACAAGCTTCCGCTCGGCCCGAACGTGACGGCCTTCGTGGGACATTCGGACGTCCGCGCGTCGGTGATGGGGCTCGGACGCTCTACCGAGTCGGCGAACCGACCGACCCGGGCCGAACTCGCCGAGATCGACGCCCGCATCGAGGACGCCCTCGACGCGGGCTTCCTCGGCGTGTCGACGATGACGAACCCGTGGGACAAGATGGACGGCGACCGCTATCGCTCGCGCACCCTGCCGTCGACCCACGCGTCGTGGTCGGAATTCCGCCGCCTGCACAAGATCCTGCGCCGACGCGGTCGCACCCTGCAGGCCGTGCCGAACCTCAACACCAAGTACGACGTCGTGTTCTTCGCCCTCGCCGGCACGGGCATCGGGCGCAAGCCGATGAAGACGTCGGTGCTCGCAGCGGCCGACACGAAGGCCGAACGGTGGGTCAACCGCATCTTCGGTCCGATTGCATTCGCGGCCAACCGGATCGGCAAGGGTGCCTTCCGCTGGCAACACCTGCCCACGACCTTCGAGGTGTACTCCGACGGCATCGACCTCGTCGTCTTCGAGGAATTCGGATCAGGCCGTGCCGCACTGCATCTGCAGGACGAACTCGTCCGCAACGACCTGCTGCGCGACGAGGCCTACCGCCGCTGGTTCCGGCAGGACTTCGAGAAGAAGTTCTCACCGCGCGTGTGGCACCGCGATTTCGACGACACCCGGATCGTCGAATGTCCCGACGCCTCGCTCGTCGGCCGGTCGATCGGCGACGTCGCGCGCGAGAGGAAGCTGCATCCTGTCGACACCTTCCTCGACCTCGTCGTCGAGTACGGCAGGAAGTTCCGGTGGCACACCGTGATCGCCAACGACCGAAGCAAGGTCGCCGACCGGCTCATCCGCACGCCCGGCGTCACCGTCGGGTTCTCGGACGCCGGCGCCCACCTGCGGAACATGGCCTTCTACAACTTCGCGATCTGCCTGCTCCGCCGCGTCCACGACGCCGAGAAGAAGAGCGTCCACGACGCCGAGAAGGCGGGCAGGCCGTTCCTCCCGCTGCCCGAAGCCGTCCACAAGCTCACCGGCGAACTCGGCGACTTCTACGGAATCGACGCCGGCCACCTGCGGGTGGGCGACCGCGCCGACTTCGTCGTCGTCGATCCTGCCGGACTGAACGCCGACGTCGATGCCTATCACGAGTCGCCGCTCGAGGAGTTCGGCGGAATCCGCCGCATGGTCAACCGCAACGACCGCGCGGTGACGGCGACGGCGGTCGCCGGCCGGGTGGTCTTCCGCGACGGCGAGTTCGTGCCCGGTTACGGACATACCGTCGGCACCGGCCGGTTCCTGCGCGCCGGGGTGGAGGAGCGCGGACCCGCGCCGATGCGCATCTCGGCGGGTGAGCCCGTCGCGTGAGTGCATCCGTAGTACGCCGTACCCAGCAGGAGCGCAGGGAGGAGACGATCGGCCGCATCCTCGACGCGACCATCACTGCCCTCGCCGAGCTCGGTTGTACCGCGACCACGATCGGTGAGGTGTGCCGGCGCTCGGGGGGGTCGTCGGGTGGGGTGTTCCGGCACTTCCCCACGCGACTCGACCTGATGATCGCGGCGGCCGACGCCGTCCGGGAACGCCAGTTCGCGAACTTCGAAGCGGGTCTCGCGGCGCTCGGTGACGAGCACGCGGACATCTCCGAGTCGCTGCGGGTGTGCCTCGAACTGCTGCGCACCGCCTGCCGGGCCCCGATGAACGCAGCCTGGTACGAACTGCTCGGCGCGGCGCGCACCGACCCGGCGTTGCGGGAGCATCTAACGCCGATGGCCGAGCGCTACCACGCCCAGATCGTCGATCTCGGCAGGTCGCTGCCTGTCGCGGCACGGTTCCCGGCCGACGTCTTCGACACCCTCCTGCTGTCGCTCGTGCACATGTTCGACGGCGAAGCGCTGGCGTCGACGGTGCATCCGCAGCCGGAACTCGAGGTGCGACGGATCGAACTGATGGCCCGGATGTTGGCGCTCGTCACATCTGACATAAGTTCGAATAATGAGCAATAGTGGATCTGCTCCTCAGTGGTTCGTCGACGCCCTGGCCACGCCCGTCGAGACCGGGAAGGTCGAGGCAGCCGGTGCGACCATCGCCTACCGGGCGTGGGGCGAATCCGGTCTGCCGGGCATCGTGCTGGTCCACGGCGGCATGGCGCATTCGGGGTGGTGGGACCACATCGGCCCGCAGCTTGCCGCCGGACGTCGTGTCGTCGCGCTCGATCTGAGCGGTCACGGCGACAGTGACCACCGCGAGCACTACACCCTGGAAGCGTGGTCCGCGGAGGTCGTCGCTGCGGCCCGCGCCGGCGGTATCAGCGGTCCACCGGTCCTCATCGGTCACAGCATGGGCGGGATCGTCTCGTTCGCCGCCTCACATCTCCACGGCGACGAACTCGCCGGTGTGGTGATCATCGATTCGCCGATCCGCGACATGACGCCCGAGGAACTCGAGATGCGCGCGAAGGCCGTCGCGAACGCCGGACCGCCGAAGGTGTACGCCGCGGCGGAGGACGCCGTCGCCCGATTCCGCCTCGTGCCGCCGCAGGACGACGCCGAACCCTACGTGCTCGAGCACATCGCCCGCGGATCGCTGAAGCAGGTCGACGGCGGCTGGTCGTGGAAATTCGACAATCTCCGCATGGGACGTGAGGGGCGCCGTAGCCTCGAGGCGATGAGTCCGGGATGCGCCGTCGCCTACTTCCGCTGCGAACGCGGCATCATCGACGACGCGCTCTACGGGCGGATGGTCGACAATCTGGGTCCTGATGCGTTGTTGATCGATCTTCCGGCCTCGGGCCACCATCCGATGATCGATCAGCCGCTGGCCGTCGTCGCCGCAGCCCGGACGCTGCTGGCAGCCTGGGGGAGATGACCGCATGAATCCGCTCCGACCGGTCGCCGTCCGTATCGGAGCGTTGCCGTGGTTGCCGCGGTATTCACAGCCGATCATCGCGGTGGACAAGACCATCCAACGGGCCACGCGCGGCAAGGTCACCCTGCTCGCGATCGCGGGACTGCCCTCGCTCGTGCTCACCGTGAAGGGCCGCAAGAGCGGGGTGCCGCGGTCCACACCGCTGCTGTGTGTGCCGCACGACGGGGGATGGCTCGTGGTGGGGTCGAACTGGGGACACCCGAAAGCCCCGTCCTGGGCGATCAACCTGCGCGCGGCCGACCAGGCGCAGGTGCTGTACGACGGGCACGAGCACGCGGTGTCGGTGCGGATCGCGGAGGGCGACGAACGCGCGCGGCTGTGGCAGGGGCTGCTGGAGACGTGGCCGAACTACGCGCTGTACGCGAAGCGCACCGACCGGGTGCTCCCCGTCTTCGTACTGACGCCGCTCGAGTCCTGATCGCAGGTCAGAGCGGGCGGTCGGCTTCCTCGACGCTCACCGGCCTCCGCCGTTCGCGCAGCAGGTGCCGCGCCGCCCAGTCGAGCCAGAACCCGAGGAAACCGATCACGACGATCACGGCCATGACCTGGTCGTAGGCGAGCTGGTCGCGGGCGTTGAGGATCTGGTAGCCGAGACCGGACCGCACGCCGAGCATCTCGGCGGGGACGAGCACGACCCACGCGATACCGAGACCGACCCGCAGACCGGTCTGCACCTGCGCGCGGATGGCCGGCAGGACGACGGTGATGAGCAGTTCGAGTCGCGTCGCACCGAACGAGCGGGCCACCATCAGATAGCCCTGGTCGATGCCGTGCACACCGGCCGCCGTGTTGATGACGATCGGCCAGATCGCGGCGGCGGCGATGAGGAAGAATACGGGCTGGTGGCCGATGCCGAACAACGCCACGGCGATCGGCGCCCACGACAGCGGCGAGATCATCCGCAGGAACTGCATGATGGGCATCGTCGCGCGCTCGACCAACGGGTTGAGTCCGATCAGCAACCCGAGCGGGATGCCGAGCGTCGCGGCGATCAGCAGACCCACCAGCAACCGCCACAGGCTCGCGAGCGTGTCGGGCAGCAGGACGCCGCGTGCGAACAGGTCGACGATCGCCGGGAAGACGTACTGCGGGGCGAAGTCCCGCACGAGCGAATCCGGCGCGACGAGCACCGTCGTCACCAGCCACCACAAGGCGATCGCGATGACGATGGCGACGGCCTGGGGGACGAGGGGCAGCTGCCGGACGGTGCGGGCCGTCTCCGGCGCCGTGCCGGTCGGGGCGCTCACGAAGGATCGACCTCCTCTGTGCGGGTGAGATCGGCGGGAAGGCCGAAGGCATCGGTGCCGTCGACGCGGGTGAGGGATGTGCGGACGAAGCGGTCGTCGACGAGGTCGTCGTGCACCGTCGCAGGGTCGAGACGAGAGAGGAACCGTGTGTCGCCGTCGACGACGGTGTCGTGCATCGCCTCGATCAGTGCCGCGGTGAAGGTCGGGAAGGGGAACGGCTGGTACCCGATGCGTTGCGGCTGCCACTGCGGGTGCATCGTGCCGGCCTCGCGGTCGGGATAGGTGAGGGCCTTCGTGATCGCGGGCAATGGCTGCGGAAGGTATCCGGCGGACAACATCGCGGCCGCGGCCTGACGGTCGGCGCCGATCTGCAACTGGGCGGAGACCACCGAGTCGGTGAGGGACTGTACGGCGACGGGGTCGCGTTCGATCAGGTCCTCGTGCACGAGCAGGGCGCAGCACGCGTGGTCGCGCCACACATCACCGAGGAAACGGTGGATCCGCCCCACCCCGCGGACCTCCGCGGCGGCGTTGAACGGATCGGCGACGGTGAACGCGGCGATCGAGCCGTTCGCCAGGGCCGGGATCATGTCGGACGGACCCATCACGACGAGGCCCACGGTACGGGCGGACTTCGACGGCGCCTCCCGCACGACCGGTGTCAGTCCGTGCGCCCGCAACAGCTGTTGCAGAGCAATGTTGTGGATCGACCACCAGAACGGGATCGCCACCGTCTGACCTGCGAGATCGCTCAGGTCGGTGATGTGCGGGGCGACCGTCAGCGCCGAGCCGTTGGTGTGGTTCCAGCCGAGGATCCGCACGGAACTACCCAGGCCGTACCGCAACTGGACCGCCATGGGCATGAGCAGGTGCACGACGTCGACGCGCCGGCTGATGAAGGCTTCGGCGAGCGACGCCCAACTGCGGAAGAGCACCGGCTTCGCGGAATCGACGACGCCGGAGGGATACAGGCTCGACCCGTGCGCGACGAGCAGCGGCGCGGCGTCGGTGATCGGCAGGTAGCCGATGCGCAGTTGCCCCGTGCGATTGGCGCGGTCGGTGGTCGCGGTGCGCGCGAGGTCGATCGTGCCGGCAATACCCCCGGCTGCCGCGAGGCCGAGCGCACCGCGCATGAGGGTGCGACGGCTGAACAGGCCCGGATCGGTCATGTCGCGGACAGCGACGAATCGCGGTAGTGCGCCAGGATGGCCGGACGCAGCGCGTCGCGGTCGAGCGCAGACATGCCGCCGAGCGCCCATTCCTGCTGCACCACACCCGAACTCCCGAACAGTGCGATGCGGTCGGCGAGTTCGAGCGCCTCGTCGATGTCGTGGGTGACGAGGACCGTCGTGAAACCGAGATCGCGCGCGAGTTCGCCGAGCCACGACCGCAAATCGGAGCGGGTGGCCGGGTCGAGGGCGCTGAACGGTTCGTCGAGCAGCAGCAGTCGCGGACGCACCGCGACGGCGCGGATGACGGCGATGCGCTGGGCCTGACCACCGGACAGCTGGTCGGGGTAGTAGCCGGCGAGCGCGGAGAGGCCGAAACGCTCGAGGAGCGAATCGGCGTAGGCGGTGTCGAACCGCTCGCGGTGCGCGGCGAACCGTCCACCGAAGGCGATGTTCTCGCGCACGGTGAGCCACGGCATCAGGAAGGGCTGCTGGAAGACCATCCCGGTGTGCGGACGGTTGTCGCCCTCGGTGTCGGGCCAGTCGACGGAACCGCGATCGAGGTGATCGAGACCCGCGACGATCCGCAGCAGCGTCGACTTGCCGCTACCGCTGCTGCCGAGCACCACGAGGAACTCGCCGGCCGCGATATCCAGATCCACCCCCTGGAGAACCGGGCTACGGCGACCGGCGAAACTCTTGTATCCGTTCGCTATTCGTACTGCGACAGTTCCCACCGCAGCTGTCCTTCCGACGGCGATTGAATGGGCAGGAAGGCCGCCTCACGGAATCGGCGGTTGGTGGCGCTGGCCGTCGCGTATCCGGCACCGCCGCGCAGTGTCGCTTCGAGGCGGGTCGCGGCGACGGCGACGACCGAACCGTCGAGACGCAGGCGGATGAACTCCGCAGGAGCGATCGAGGTGGGATCGGTGGCGAAGCGGTACAGCCGTTCGCGCAGTGACTCGTACTGCGCCGAAAGCTCTTCGTACTCACCGGTGAACTGCTCGCCCAGTCCGTGCAGACGGCCGACGGCCTCAGTGAGCGATGCGCGTGCCATGCCGACGCAGAACGAGGTCTGCAGCATCATGAAGGTGGGCCGGATCGAACCGCAGAAGTTTGCGAGATCCTCGGTGAGGATGTGCGACTGCGGAATCCGCACACCATCGAGCTTCAGCGAGGTCGACGACGTGGCGCCGAGTGCGAGCAGTTCGGGTGAATCCGCGATGGTGATGCCCTCGGCGTCGGCGCGGACGACGGCGACGAGGCGATCACCGTCGGCGGTGCGGGCCGGGAAGACGATCACCGAGTCGGGAAAGACGTTGGACGCCCAGTGGATCGGGCCGGTGACGGTGATGCCGTCGTCGGTTCGTTCGGCGACGGGGGGGAGCTCGCCGAGACCGGCAAGATGCTTGAGCGCCGCGGCCATGGCGGTGACGCCGATCGTGCGGCCGGACGCGAGGTCGTCCCGGTAACGATCGCGCAGGAACTGCGGTGCGCGATCGATGTATTCGAGCGCCATGCGCTGCGCCCACAGCGAGAAGCCGACGGTGAGCGATTCGGCGGCGACCTCGTCGATGACCGCGACCATCTCGGAGAGACACTCCCCGCTCAGCCCCTTGCGGAGCAGGCCGAGCTCGCCTGTACGGGCGATGTCGGTGCGGATGTCGGTTTCTCCGCGATCGAGAGCAGCTGCGCGATCGCGTACGAACTCTGCGATCGCCGCGCGCTGTTCCTCGCTCGTCCGGTCAATGGCCGCGGTCATCGGATGCTTATCCTTCGAGGGAGTGGAGACGGTCGATGGGCGTGCTGACGACCTCGCGGGCGCGCACGACGGCGGCCTCGTCGGGGGCGTTGTAGAAGCACAGGCACTTGTCCATGTCCTCGCGGACGTAGGTGCGCAGGAAGCTCACCTCGGGGACGTCGGCGTACTTCGGTGAATTCGCCTTCTTGCGCGCGAGGTAGGTCTCCATGTCGATGGTGTCGGGGATGTCCCACTCGACGAGGTAACCGGCCTCGGGGCGGGTGGCCTTGATCTGGTCGAGCTCGGCGCCGACCAGACGGACCTCGTTCGGGCCGACGATCTCGGCGACATCGAGGGAGGCCGACTCGAGCTGGGCGGGGCGGCAGGCGTCGAACTCGGCGATCGCGAAGACACGCGTGCCGCCAGTGGTGACCTGCGATTCGATCAGTTCGCCGCCGGCGGCGACGACAGCATCGTCGAAGGCCTTGATGGCAGCTTCGGCCTGGCCCTCGGTGGGGACGAGTTCGTAGAGATACAGCGACATGGGGTCACCTTCCGGGAAAGCGGGTTGGAACTGTGACCGGTCCGGGCACGGCGGGGCGCCGTTTCGTCTTCGGACGGGGCGACTACGGCATGCGGCGCACGCAGACGAGGCCGGTCAGAGAGAGGAGCGACAACACGCAGCAGTCGACACCCGCACGAGATCCACGTGCAGGCGGCGAGTCAGAAGGCTGTGTGTCACGTGCTCCACCGTACTGTGAATAGAACGGTCTGTCTATCGCGCCCTGTCCGTTACTCTGGGTACGTGCGTACGTTCGTCGAGAGTGAATCGATCGGCACTCCGAAGGGCACGGCCGGTCCGAAGGGGAGAGCCGAGCGATCGCCGTCCAAGCCCTCACCCTCCACACGTCTGCTCGACACCGCGAGCACGCTCTTCGCCGAGCACGGCATCCGTGCGGTGGGCATCGACCGCATCCTCGCCGAGGCCGGCGTCGCCCGCGCGAGCCTCTACTCGTCGTACGGGTCGAAGGATGCACTGGTGCTCGCCTATCTGGAGGATCTCGACCAGCGCGACCGGCAGCGGTGGCACGCCGCCGCCGAACCGCTCGACGATCCGATCGCGAAGATCCTCACCTTCTTCGATCTCGCGATGCAGTCGGCGCCGAAGAAGAACTTCCGGGGATGCCAGTACGCCAACGCCGCGACGGAATTCCCCCAGGAGCCTCTCGAACCGGTGCTCGCGCACCGGGAATGGCTGAATTCGACGCTCGTCGACCTGCTGAATCTCGCCGGGGTGACCGAATCCGAGGTGGTGGCCGGGCGCGTGCAACTGATCTACGACGGTGCCTTGTCCGGCAGCAAGTTCGAGCACTCCGTCGAACCGATCCGGCTCGGCCGCGACATGGCTGCAGCGGTCATCGAGACGCATCTCCCCCGCTGACCCGGGGTCCGCGTCGACCTGTGGACTCAGCCTGCCGAGTTACTCCGTTGCTGTGTGCGGCGCTCCGTGGTCGCGGAGATTGCCGGCCGCGGCACGAGAGCGCGGAAACACACGCTGGCCAACACGAAGGTGCCGAGCGTCCCCAGCACCGCGGCCACACCCGTCGAACCGGGACGGTCGTCGATGGTGTAGTCGGCCAGTGCGCTGTCGGCGAGCCGATGTTCCTCGACGTCCCGTGCCATGCAGTCGCCTGTGAGATCCTCGGCGAGCGAGTCGATCTCGCAGCCGCGTGAGGTGGCCACCTCGAGAGCGCCGGGGGTGTCGACGGCGAGCGGCGCGAGGATCCCCGCGACGACGAGCGAGGTGAACGCCAGGCCGATGAACAGCGTCCCGCGAGCGCGCGGACGCGGAGGCGGGGGCGGCGAGGCGGTCGCGTCGAGAGGATTGACCGGAAGCCGGGTGAGATGGACGGATTCCGGGGAGATCCGCGCAACGGCGAGCACGACGGCGGCCGTCACCACACCCTCGACCAGCCCGACGGGAATGTGCGTGGCGTAGAGGAATCCGATGTTCGACACCGGAACCGCAAAGGTGCCGCCGAGGGCGTACTCGACGACGAAACCCGTCACCGCCGCGAGGACCGAGACGAACCCTGCGACGAACGAGACCAGACCGAGCATGACGAACCGCCGCACCCCGTGGTGTTCGCACAGTGCGCGCAGCGCCGTCGCGGCGAGGAAACCGGCGGCGATGGCGACGAGCACCATGTTCGTGACGTTGGCGCCCAGTGCCGACAGGCCGCCGTCGGCGAAGACGAAGGCCTGCACCACGAGGACGATCGTCAATGCGACCGCACCCACGAACGGGCCGAGCAGGATCGCCGCGAGCGCGCCGCCCACGACGTGGCCGCTCACGTCCGGCAGCACCGGAACGTCGACCACCTGCAGGGCGAACAACAGGGCGCAGACCACCGCCGCAGTGGGCACCGACCTCTTGCTCAGGTCGCTGCGTGCGTACCAGGCGGCGATGCTGACCCCGATCACGGCGATGACGAAGAACCACGCGGACGCGCGGTCGGCGATCAGGCCGTCGCCCATGTGCAGGGCGAGGACGTCCGTGCCGGCGAACCCACTCGTATCGACCATCTCCGATGTCCCTCCCGCCGACGGAGTGCTCTGCGGCGAAGGCTAGTACCGGCATCGGGGAGGCGGAGCGTTTTCGAGAGCTCGGCGGGACGGGAGCCTGGGCAAAAAGTGAAACCCGTTCTATATTTGCGTCATGTACGAGTGGTCCGACACAGACCTCATGTTCCGCGATGCGCTTCGCGGTTTCATCGAGAAGGAAATCCGCCCGCACGTCGACAGTCTCGAATCGGGAGAACTGCCGCCGTACGACATCATCCGGAAGTTGTACGCGACTTTCGGCATCGACGAGATGGCCCGTGAGTCGCTCGAACGCGCCCTCGCGAAAGAGGAACGCGGAGAGAAGCCTTCGGGGTCGTCCGGTGGTACCGGCGGGTCGCCGGGGATGGCGGCGTTGCTCAATATCGAGATCGCCGGGGTGAGCCTCGGGCTCATCGCCTCGCTGGGCGTCAGCCTGGGCCTGACCGCGGGCACGATCCGCAGCCGCGGCACCCTCGCGCAGAAGAAGCGATGGCTGCCCGAGTTGGTGACCTTCGAGAAGGTCGGAGCGTGGGCGATCACCGAACCCGATTCGGGTTCGGACGCCTTCGGCGGGATGAAGACGACGGTGCGCCGCGACGGGGAGGACTACGTCCTCAACGGCCAGAAGACCTTCATCACCAACGGTCCGTACGCCGACGTGATCATCGTGTACGCGAAGCTCGACGAGGGCGACTCCTCGGTGGATCGCCGCGACCGCAAGGTGCTCGCATTCGTGCTGGACAAGGGCATGGAAGGGCTCACCCAGAGCCCGCCCTTCAAGAAGATGGGCATGAACTCCTCGCCGACGGGCGAGCTGTTCTTCGACAACGTGCGCCTGACCCGCGACCGGCTGCTGGGTGAGACCGAGGACGGCGGTCGCAGCGACGGCAAGGACAGCGCGCGCGAATCCTTCGCCACCGAACGTATCGGCATCGCCTATCTGGCCCTGGGCATCATCGAGCAGTGTCTGAAGCTGTGCACCGAGTACGCGAAGTCGCGGAAGCTGTGGGGCAAGGAGATCGCACAGTTCCAGTTGATCCAGCTCAAGCTCGCCGAGATGGAGATCGCGCGGGTGAACGTCCGCAACATGGTCTTCAGCGCGATCGAACGTACGCAGGCGGGGAAGCCGGTGAGCCTGTCGGAGGCGTCGGCGATGAAGCTGTACTCGTCGCGGGCTGCGACCGAGGTGGCGATGGAGGCCGTGCAGCTGTTCGGAGGAAACGGATACATGGCCGAATATCGCGTCGAACAACTTGCGCGTGATGCGAAATCGTTGATGATCTACGCCGGTAGTAACGAAATTCAAGTAACACATATCGCGAAGGGATTGCTCGCACAGTAAGCCCTGAATACGACCGCTCGAAATTAGCAAAAAGGACAATTTTCGGAGGGGGGATGACAATTCCCCCACTGTGTCGACTATTGTTCGCCATGAGAAAAGTTATGCCGGTCGCCGACGAGGGGAGCGACCGGTCCGGAGGGGAGTCCGAGCGGAAATCGGGGGAGCGATGTACGCGGAACGAAGGGACGGCGAAAAGCCGTCGGTCACGACGGACGGCAGGAGCGCTCGCGCAGAGCGCACCCGGCAGGCCGTCATAGAGGCTCATATCGCGCTCATCAGGGCGGGAGAGCTCAAACCCACAGGGGCGCAGATCGCCTCGCGGGCCGGGGTGTCCCTGCGATCGTTGTGGGGACACTTCGGCGACCTCGAGACATTGTTCGCCGTCACCGGCGCCGAGCTGATGCGGCGCCAGGTCGACGCCTACGAGCCGATCGATCCGTCGCTGCCGCTCGAGGAGCGGATCGACGCCTACTGCAGGCAGCGGGCGGAGATGCTCGAATACATCGCGCCGTTCGCACGGTCGTCCGAGATCCGCGTGCCGTTCTCGCGCGAGTTGCAGCGCAACCGCGTGCGTTATCTCGACCGGGCGCGATACGAGATCAGGGCGTTGTTCTCCGACCAGTTCGAGGGCGTCGACGGCACCGTCCGCACCCACATCGAGAACCTGCTGGGTGTGTCGACGACCTGGCCCACCTGGGTGTCGCTGCGGGACGTACTGCGTTTGCCGGTGCCCGAAGCCGTCGAGGTCATGAAGCGGTCGGTGTCGGCGCTGCTCGCGGAGGCATCCGGAGCCGGCCGGCAGCAGGCGGTGGCCCGTGTTGCGCAGGAGAAGGCCGCGGTCGCACCGCACCGGAGGGCGCAGCAGTCCCGGCCGGTGCCGGCGATGACACCGCGGGAACAGGTCGTCGTCCCGGCCTGAGCGCCCGGCCTGAGCATCAGAGCGTGTCGGTCGGTTTCCGACCGGCGCGTGCCGAGAGAAAGGTCTCGACCGCAGGCAGCGCGGCCGAGACCGTCTCGGCATGGTCCACCCCGCGCAGGATCGCGAGTCGCGCACCGGGGACGGTGCGCGACAACGCGCGGGTGTCCTCCACGCGCAGGCGATCGTCCGACCCGACGACGGCGAGCACGGGCACGTCGATGCCGGCGAGCATCTCGTCGTCGATCCCCGGCTCCCGATCCGACCGGCGGAAATAGGCGGCGAGAGCCTGCGCGTCGTTCTTCAGGAAGGCCGAGCGCGTCGCGGGATCGACCGGCGTGCGACGCCGCTCCTCCCAGGCACGGACGAAACCGTCCATGCCCTCGCGCTCGAGCACGTCGACGGTGCCGGGGAAGAACATCGCGTCCATCGATCCCGCCTGGGGGCGTGCGCTCCCGCCGAGCAGCGTCAGACTCGACAGTCTGTCCGGAGCGTCGACGGCGAGCGCGAGTCCCGCACGGGCGCCGAACGAATAGCCGACGTAGTGCACCCGGTCGACCCCGGCCGCATCCAGGACGGCCAGCAGGTCCCCGACGATCGCGTCCATCGCGTAGGCGTCCTCGTCGTGAGGGGTGTCGCTGCGGCCGTGCCCACGCAGGTCGGGCATGACCAACCGGAAATCCCCACTGAGCGCCTTCACGTAGCCGAAGGCCCGCCACACCGCCGACGACAGGGCACTGCCGTGGACCAGCAGCACGACCGGTGCCCCCTCGGGACCTGCCGTGGTGAACCGGATCCGGGTGCCGTCGGCGGGATTCGTCGCGTGGCTCATCCCAGCAGTATCGCCGAACGGCTCACCGCCCGAGATCGACCGACCGATCCACCTCCACCTCCTCCAGGAATCGTTCGTCGTGCGAGACCACCACGAGCGCACCGCTGTAGGCACGCAGGGCCTGGGTCAGGTGCGCGAGACCGGCCAGGTCGAGGTTGTTGGTGGGCTCGTCCAGCAGCAACAACTGCGGAGCGGGATCGGCCGCGAGCACGATCGCGAGCGCGGCCCGCAGTCGTTCCCCACCCGACAGTGCCCCCACGGCGACCTCGGCGTGCCGGCCGCGGAACAGGAAGCGCGCCAGACGTGCCCGCACCTGCTGCGGAGTCAGGTGCGGCGCACGATCCTCGGCGTTCTCCGCGACCGAACGATCGTCGTCGAAGATGTCGAGCCGCTGCGGGAGCAACGCGAAGGGAACGTGGGGTTCCGCCTCGACGATGCGGTGCAGCAGGGTCGTCTTCCCCGACCCGTTGGGGCCGCGCAGCGCGATCCGTTCCGGCCCGACGATCTCGAGCGGTGCGTCCGCCACACGCCGGCCGGGTGGAACCGCGGTTCCGGGCAGGTCGATGCGGATCTCCGGATCGTCGCGCACGGCGTCCTTCGCGCGATCGAGGTTCTCCCGTGCAGTGGTCAGATCCTCCTCGTGCTCACGGCGGAATCGCCCGGCGGATTCCTGCGCCTGCCGTTTGCGCGCGCCCATGACGATCTTGGGTTCGCGCTTCTGCTCGTACATCTTCTGCCCGTAGCGTTGCCGCCGGGCGAGCGTGACGTGCGCCGCCGCCAATTCGCGTGCCTGGCGCCGCACGTCGTTACGGGCGTCCCGCACTGCGGCCCGTGCCGCCTCCTGCTCCTCCGCGACGATCCGTTCGTACTCGCCGAATCCGCCGCCGAACAGGCGCAGAGCCCCGTTGCGCAGTTCGGCGATCGAGTCCATGCGGTCGAGCAGTTCCCGGTCGTGCCCGGCGACGAGCACCGTGCCGGGGAACCGGTCGAGCGCATCCTGCAGGCGCGCACGTCCGTCGGCGTCGAGATTGTTCGTCGGCTCGTCGAGCAACAGCGCGTCCGGCTCGTCGAGCAGGCGTGCGGTGAAGGCGAGCAGCACCGTCTCCCCGCCGGAGAGCTGACCGACGGTGCGGTCGAAATCCCCGACGTCGTGCAGGATCCGGTCGAGGCCGACGCGATGCATGAGCGCAAGAGCGCGGTCCTCGATGTCCCACCGATCGGCTACGACCTCGAAGTCCCGATCGTCGAACGATCCTGATTCGATGTGGCGCAGGGACTTTCGGATATCTCCGATGCCGAGGACGGAATCGACCGGCACCGTCGGATCGAGGGTCACGTCCTGAGGGAGGTAGGCGACCCGTCCCCGCACCGTCGACGAACCGGAGGTCGGGCGGAGTTCACCCGCGATCAACCGGAGCAGGGTGGTCTTCCCACTTCCGTTGCGTCCCACCAAGCCGATCCGCCCCGCCGGGACGACGGCGTCGAGATCCTGCACGGCGATGGTGCCGTCCGGATGGGCGTACGAGAGTGCGGACAGCGTGATACCGGATGAAGACATGATGGCTCCCGAAGGGTGAGGGTCGATTGCGCGAGTGCGCGGGGGACGGGACCTCTCACAGGAGCAACGGACTTCTCCGATCGACGGGTACGGGATGCGAACACCATGGTGAGCTCGCACCGTCCGGGATGCAACCGAATATTTCACCCCGACTCCTACCTGCGATAACAGGCACGGGCTCGAAAGTGCAGGCATGATCGGGACCGTGTGGATCCGACTGATCGGTATGGGAGTCGCGACAGCCACGGTGCTGTCGCTGTCGGCGTGTGCCCTCGGCCCCGATCAGCCCGAGACGATCGCGGAAGAGTTCGCTGCCGCTCTCGACGCCGGCGACGTCTCCGGAGCGGCAGCGCTGACCACCGATCCGGTGGCCGCGGAGTCCGCGATCGATGTCCTCTTCGCCGGCCTCGGCCACGACGACCCGACCGTGAGTGTCGCGGGGACGGGCGACGGCGACACCTTCGACCTCGACGTGACGTGGAACTTCGGGGAGGGCCGCGACTGGTCGTACCGCACCACCGGCAGCGCGACGGAGGACCCCGAGGCCGACGCGTGGCGGGTCCGCTGGGACCCCACGGTGCTGTCACCGGAACTGGCGGGCGGCGCGTCGCTGGAGTATCTGACCACCGTCGGCGCCCCGCCGACGATCTTCGACCGGGCCGGGCGGCCGCTCATGGGGGAGCAGGTCGTCACCGTCGTGAACCTGGATGCCACCGCCGATCCCGCCGCGGTCGCTCCCGTGCTGGCCACGGTCGTCCCGACGATCACGGCGGAGAGTCTCGCCGAGCAGGTCGCGGTGGCCGCCGGCGGCGCTGCGGGAGTGATCACACTGCGTGAGGAGGACCTCGCACCGATCGAGGATCGCCTCGCCGCGCTGCCCGGCGTGACGCTCGTGCCGCAGACCCGTCTGCTCACCACCGAGCGCGACCTCGCCTCGCCCGTGTGGTCCGGCCTCGCCGAACTGTGGCAGGAGGGGCAGGACGCCTCGGCCGGCTGGGTGATCCGGCGGGGCGCGGCGGACGGCACGACGAGCCAGGTCGCCGGCGAAGCCGGACCGGAGGCACCCGACCTGACCAGCACGATCGACCTCGACCTGCAGCGACGGGCCGAGGAGGTCCTCGCGGGTTTCGACACGCCCGCGGTGATCGTCGGGATCGAACCCTCGACGGGCGCGATCCGCACGATGGCCCAGAACGACGCGGCCGACGCCGAGGGGCCGATCGCCGCGACCGGCCTCTATCCGCCGGGGTCGACGTTCAAGGTGGTGACGACGGCGGCGGCGCTCGATGCCGGGCTCGCCGAACCCGACACCGTGCTGCCGTGCCCGGGCGTCGCCTCGGTCGGCTCACGAACGATCCCGAACGACGAGAACTTCGATCTCGGCCCCGTGCCGCTGCACACCGCGTTCGCGTTCTCGTGCAATACGACCATGGGGCAGCTCGCTCTGGACCTGCCGCCCGACGCCCTGCGCGCCACCGCGGAACGCTTCGGTCTCGGCATCGATTACGTCACGCCCGGTCTCGTCACGGTCACGGGTAACGTGCCGGTCGCAGACACCGATGCTGCCCGCGTGGAGGCAGCGATCGGACAAGGTCGGGTGACGGCGTCGCCGTTCGGGATGGCGCTGGTCGCAGCCTCGGCGGCGAACGGCCGCACGCCGGTTCCGACGATCGTGGAGGGGCAGCCGGCGACCGCGGATCGGGAGGCCGAACCGATGCCCGGGGACGTGCTGACGGCACTGCGAGAGATGATGCGCGAGACTGTGATCGAGGGTACAGCCGGCACGTTGCGCGACATTCCCGATCTGACGGGGAAGACGGGGACGGCGGAGTACGGTGACAACGTCGGGGCGCACGGCTGGTTTATCGGATCACAGGATAATCTTGCCTTTGCGGTGTTCGTGTCGGGGGCGGACGGCTCCGCCCCTGCCGTCGAGGCGGCGGGGCGATGGCTGAGGGGGGAGGACGGGTGGCGCAATTGTGATGTGTTCGTGCACAATGCGTGCTGGTATCTCGTGTGACTGAAGTGAAGGTTGTTACATATGAGATTTCGTGATTGGCGGGGGAAGCGGGGGCGCATCGTCGCGCTGGCCGTGTGCCTCGTCGTGGCTGTCGTCGCTCTGACGACGGTTGTGTTCTCGGATTCTCGAAGCGAGGCGCAACGCCTCGTCGACGACTTCGTTGCCGCCCTCGACGATCGTGATGCGGGCGCAGCGGCGGCCCTGACCTCCTACCCGAACGCGGCGGAGGAAACGATCTCGCAGATGTACGACGGTCTGTCCGACGGCACCGTCGACTACGACGTCACCCAGCTGGTCGAACTCAACGACGACTCGGGATACTTCACGCTCTCCGCCGGCTGGAATTTCGGTGAGGGCAAGGACTGGTCGTATCAGGTCACCGGTTCGGTGCGGAAGCTCGCCGTCGGCTGGCGTGTGTCCTGGGACCCGGAGGTCGTCGTCCCCGACCTGTCCGGCGGACGCACCGTCCACCACGTGCGCACCGACGCCGCGCCGCCGAAGATCTTCGACCGCACGGGCCGCCTCCTCATGGAGGAACAGACCATCAACGCCGTGGTGCTCGACCCGGCGGCGATGCCCGACCCCGTCGACACCACCACTCGTCTCGCGGCGGTTCTCGAGCCGGTCGCACCCGTCATCACCGCCCAGCTGATGCAGGAGCGGATGGCGGAGAACCCCGGAAACCGGATCACCGCGGTCAAGCTCCGCGACCAGGACTACCAGTTCCTCGAGGGCGGCATCGTGTCGATCCCCGGGGTCGAGGTGCTCACGACACCCACCCTGATCAGCGCCGATCGGCGGATCTCCACGCCGCTGCTCGACTCGCTGCGCTCGGCCTGGCAGCTCGAACGCGACCGGACGGCAGGCTGGGCGGTCACCCTCGAGGATCCCGAGGAGGGCCCGATCCAGGTGGCGGGCTTCCAGGGCCCGCCGCCTCCGGACCTGCAGGCGACCGTCGACTCCCAGGTGCAGCTCGCCGCGAAGGAAGCGGTCGTCACCGCAGGTACCCCGGCCGCGGTGGTCGCCATCCAGCCCTCGACCGGTGGCATCCTCGCCGCCGACGTCAACAACTGGGCCATGGAACTCGGTCCCGTCATCACCCACGGTCTCTACCCGGCCGGCGGCGTTCTCGATCCGGTCCGGCTCGCGGCCGGCCTCGAGCACGGCGTCGATCCGAACGACGTGGGATCCGATGACGTCGCCTCGACCGCCCGTCGCCTCGGCCTCGGCGTCGACTACGACGTGCCGGGCTTCGAGTTCGAGACCTCGCAGATCGGGCACAACCGCTCCGGAGTTGTCCAGTTCGCCGGATCGGATTCCGACGAGAACCTGATCACGCCGCTCGGCGCCGCGGTGCTGGCCGCCTCGGTCGCACGGGGCAGCGTCGCTGCCCCGACGATCGTGCAGGGCCAGGAGACGGTCGTCCACGACGCCCCCGAGGCGCTGCCCGGTTCTGTGATCGACGCCCTGCGCGGCATGATGATCGACAACGTGCAGAACGGTCCGGCGTCCTTCCTCCGCGGACACGCCGGTCTCGCGGGTATCGCCGCGGCGAGCGGTGAGGACCGCTGGTTCTTCGGCTACACCGGCGGCGACCTGGCCTTCGCGGTCTTCGTCGCCGATGCCGACGGCGGCGACCGCGCGATCAAGATGGCCGACACCTTCCTGCGCAAGCTCGGAGAACCCCTGCTCGGGGAGTGATCGGCCGGAGGCCGGTCCATGGTGCGCTGATCCGCCGGAGGCCGGTCCATGGTGCGCTGATCCGCCGGAGGCCGGTCCGCGGCGTACAGGTACGTTGAGCGACCGTGACCGTCCTCGACCTGGCACTGCTCGTGGTTGCCGGATTCTTCGCGGGTGTCGTCGGGTTCGTCACCGGCCTGGCGTCGATCGTCTCGTATCCGGCGTTGCTCGCCGTCGGCCTCCCGCCGGTCGCGGCGAACGTCACCAACACCGTCGCGATGGTCGGTGTGGGTGTCGGGGCGCTGACCAATTCGGCGCGGGAGGTCGTCGACACCGGCCCCCGCGTGTGGTGGTGGACGCTCTACGCCGCGCTCGGCGGCGTGGTCGGCGCGGCTGTCCTGCTCGTCGCGCCGCCCGACTCGTTCGAGGCGATCGTTCCGGGTTTCGTCGCGCTCGCCGCTCTCGCGCTGCTGCTCCAACCACGCATCCGCACCCTGGCCGGCGGTCGCGACCTGCCGCGGGTGTTCTCCGTGGCGGTCTTCGTCGTCGCGGTCTACGGCGGATACTTCGGTGCCGGCGCCGGCGTCGTCTTCTACGCGCTGGTGCTTATCTGCACTTCCGAGCAGATTTGGCGCGCGAGCATCCTCAAGAGCTACCTGCTCGGCGTCGCCAACCTGGTCGCGGCGATCGGGTTCGCAGTCTTCGGACCCGTGCACTGGGGTGCGGCGGCCGCCATGGCCGTCGGCGCGTTCGCGGGTGGCTACTGCGGTCCGCCGCTCGTGCGGCGCATACCCCCGAACCTGCTGCGCGTGGGTGTCGCGCTCGCAGGGTTCGGGTTGGCGGTATGGCTCGCTCTCCGCTGAGCAGCGTCCTGTGCAGTGGTGCTACTGCACGCCGTGCATGAGCTTCTTGATGTGCGGCGCGAAGAGGGCCAGCACGATGCCCACTGCGATCGACGCTCCGCCGATCCACAGGTAGTACGGCACCTCGTTGTTCTCGTCGTAGAACCCCGCGAGGGTGCCGGCCATGGCCGTACCGCATGCGACGGACAGGTAGAACAACGCGACCATCTGCGTGTGGAAGTTCTTCGGCGCGAGCTTCGTCGACAGCGACAGTCCGACGGGGGACAGGAACAGCTCGGCGAAGGTGAACAGCAGCAGGATGAAGACCAGTCCGAGCAGCGGAGCGCTGTTGGGGCCGCCACCGGCCATGGGGATGAAGCACAGGAAGGCGATGCCCATGATGATCGTGCCTGCGGCGAACTTGATGGGCGACGAGGGCTGACGCGGTCCGAGTTTGGTCCACACGGCGGCGAAGACACCCGCGAACAGGATGATGAAGACCGGGTTGATCGACTGCACCCAGGACGGCGGGAACTCCCACCCGAACAGATTACGGTCCAGGCGTGTGTCGGCGTAGACGGCGACCATCGTGAACTGTTGCTGGAAGAGCGACCAGAACACCGCGCTCGCGATGAACATCGGGATGAACGACAGCACCCGGCTGCGCTCGACCGGCGTGATCTGCTTGCTCGACAGCATGAGGACGAAGTAGGTGATCGTCGCGATGATGGTCAGGGCGACGACGATGTCGGACATGTTGCTCGTCGTGACGAGGCCGGTCAGCGCGGCGACCGCGATGAGGACCACGGCGACCAGGCCGATCCCGGCGGCTTTCGTGCGCGTCTCGGCGGGAAGCGGATGGGGTGGCACCTTGCCGATGTCGCCGAGATGCTTGCGGTAGATCGTGTACTGCAGCAGGCCGAGGAACATGCCGACCGCGGCGAGACCGAAGCCCCAGTGGAAGCCGTAACGTGTCTGTAGGAAGCCGGTGAGCAGCGGGCCGACGAGCGCGCCGATGTTCACGCCCATGTAGAAGATGGAGAAACCGGCGTCGCGTCGCGGGTCCTGCTCGTCGTAGAGATCGCCGACGATCGACGTCGCCGTGGCCTTCAGACCACCGCTACCGAACGCGACCAGCACCAGGCCGATACCCACCCCGACGAAACCGGGCAGCACCGCGAGCGCGATGTGGCCGAACATGATGAGCACGGCGCTGTAGAACAGGGTCCGTTCGGAACCCAGCAGCCGGTCGGCGATCCACGCCCCGAGAATCGTCGACAGGTAGACCGTGCCGCCGTAGGCGCCGACGATGGAGGTCGCAGCCCCCTGGCTGATCCCCAGCCCGCCCTCGGATGCCGAGTAGTACAGGTAGTAGATCAGGATGCCTTGCATGCCGTAGAAGGAGAATCGCTCCCACATCTCGACACCGAACAGGTTGGCCAGGGGTAGTGGCTGACCGAAGAACCGATGGTCGGATCGTGACCCGGTCAGAGTAGGTGGTTCCAGCGTGGACATGATCTCCACTGTTCCACCGCACGGGGCGCGAGCGCGAAAAATTCGCGTATCCCGCGGTCGCAGATCACACTTCGCGTGTGAGTGCGAGAGCTGCGACCGGAGGGTCGGTACTGGTCGACCTCGGCGAGGTCAGTGAGCGTCGACTTTGCGGTGCTGGAGCAGTCCGACGACCACGCGCCAGCCCACCAGGAACAGGCCCAAGAAGATCGTCGCGACGATGATGAAGGCGGTTGCGGTGCCCTGACCGGTGACGGCCCGCAGCAGCATCCCCACGACGAGGGTGCTCACCCACACGAGCAGTCCGGTGGGAACGGCCGCGAAGGCGTCGAACTTGTCGCGGTAGAGCCACGCGGTGAAGAACCATCCGACGGTGAGGCCGCCGAGGAACGGCCACGCCGTTCCTGCGAGCCCCACGAGATCGAGCACTTCGTCGTGACTGGAACGACCGAGCACGGCGAATACGACGACGAGAACGACGTCGATCGCCAACGCCGGGATGTACTTCTTCACGGGTCCAGAGTAGCGGCGGCGCGGGGCGCGTCGGAATCTCCGGCGCGTGCTCTCGAGCACGATCCGGACCGGTAGAGCGGGTGGAACGCGGCAGCGGCCCTGCCGGAGCAGGGGCGCTGTCTGTGCGAGAGGGGTCAGGCCTGCAGGCCGGCCTCGATCTCGAGGGTGATGGTGATCTTGTCGCCGACGACGGCTCCGCCGCCTTCGAGCGGCATTTCGATGCTGATGCCGAAATCCTTGCGGTTGATGACGGTGGTGGCCTCGAAGCCGGCGACCGGGCCCTGGCCCATGCCGGGGTTGACGCCGTTGAACTCGAGCTTCAGGTCGACCGGGCGGGTGACGCCGTGGAGCGTGAAGTCGCCCGTGACGATGTAGTTATCACCGTCGGCACGCACGTCGGTCGAGGTGAAGGTGGCGACGGGGAACTGCTCGGCGTCGAAGAAGTCGGCGGAGCGGACGTGCGCGTCGCGGTCGGCGTTCTTGGTGTTGATCGACTTGACGTCGATCTCGGCGGTCACCGATGCGGTGCCGTCCTCGGCGACGGTGATGGCGCCGGAGAAGTTCTCGAAGGTGCCGCGAACCTTGCTGACGACGAGGTGCCGGACGGTGAAGCCCACGTTCGAGTGGACGGGATCGATGGCCCAGGTGCCGGTGGTCAGGCCGGGGAAGGTGGTGGTGGCGGTCGTCATGGTGGTCCTCCTCGATGGTCAAACTTTCAACTGCTTGTCGACAACCATGCCACCAAATAGTTGCATGCGCAACTACATCGTGAGGTGGATCACGCCGGCTCGGGATTCTCGACCGGACGACGCCGCCGCTCCAGGGCGCTGCGCTCGTGTTCTGCGCGCTCGGCGATCGGATCGATCTCGTCGGGTCCGTTGCCCCGGTACATCGCGGCGACGGTGGCCCAGCCCGCCAGGGCCACGAACGCGAAGCTCACCATCCGATACACGAAGACCGCTGCCAGCGACTGCGACGCGCTCAGCCCGGCAGCGGTGAGCGTCGCGATGAGGGTGCCGTCCACGAATCCGAGGCCGCCCGGTGCGAGCGGCACGCTGCCCACGGCCTTCGCCGCCGCGAACGCGATGAACACCCCCGCCACCGACGGGGAGCCGCCGACAGCCCAGCACGCCAGTCCGAGGCACGCGACATCGGCTGCACGGTGCACGGCCGACCACGCCACCGCGGCCACACCGTCGCGACGCGCGAGTTCGACGGACTCGAGCTGCGCGAGGGTGCGTTCGAAGACGTCGAAGCCGGTGTCCCTCGGCTTCCTCGTGATGCGGTTGACCCGACGGAGCACCCACGTGCCCGCCGCCTCGATCGACGTGGGGTTCTTCGCGACGTACCGCAGGCCGAAGATCAACGCGATCGCGCCCGCGAGCGACAACACGAGAGTGACGGGGCTGATCCGGCTGCCGACCGCGAACGCACCGATCATGCCCACCGACGCCAGGGTCACGGCCGCGATGACGCCGGAAACCGCGAGTTGCCACGAGGCGACCACGGGGGTCGCACCCCACTTGCGGGTCTGCTTGTAGGTGAAGGCCGTGGAGAAGACCGGACCTGCGGGCAGGGTCACCGCCATCGCCGTGCTGCCGTAGATCACCGACGCCGAACGCCAGTGCCCGACGCGCACCCCGCCGGCGCGGAGCAGTCGCTGCTGCACTCCCGCGAAGCCGCTGAGGGAGATCATCTGCGCCAGCACGGCCGCCGCGAACCAGCCCCAGTGCATCTCCGTGACCGCGCGCCACGAGTCGCTCATCGTCGGCCACAGGTAGATCGCCTCGACCGTCAGCAGAGCCACGAGGGCGATCGCCGACACCCACTTGATCCACCGGAACGAGCCCCGACGCGGCGTGGCGTCGGGGCATGGAGGATCGTCGTGCGGCTGCGCCACGCTGTTCACCGTAACCGACCGTCGGGTCACGAAGAGGGCGCTGTGGCCGTTCCGCGTCGTTCGCGGGTGTCGCGGGACGGACCGTCACTCGTCCGTCGAAGTGTCCGTCCCGTTCGCTTCTCCGGGGGCTCCGGGATAGCGAACCGGCCATGCGAGATGGGTCATCCGCCGCCGGCCGCGAAGCTGCACCTCGTCGCCGAGTTCCCAGTGGCTGCGCTCCTCGTCGTCCGCGAAGTACAACGCGCTCGACGACGCGAGAACCCTACTCGGACGCAGTTTCGCCAGCTCGGTCAGGCGCGAGGCCTCGTTGACCGGGTCGCCGATCACCGTGTACTCGAAGCGCTCCGCCGCGCCGATGTTGCCGGCCACCGCGAGTCCCGCCGACACGCCGATCCCGACATCGAGTCCGGTGATCTCGTCCAGAGCGAAACGCAGTTCGCGGGCCGCCGCGAGCGCCGCCGTGGGGGCGTCCGGCCGGTCGAGGGGAGCGCCGAAGATCACCAATGCCGCGTCGCCCATGAACTTGTTGACGAAGCCGTGATGATGGTCGACCACCTCGACGACGACACGGAAGAACTCGTTGAGCAGTTCGACGACCTCGCTCGGCGGGCGCTCGGCGGCCGTCGCCGTCGAACCCACCATGTCGACGAACAGCACCGCGACGTAGCGCGTCTCACCACCGAGCTCGGTGCCGTACTGCAGGGCCCGGCGCGCGACGTCCTCACCGACGTGCTGACCGAACAACTCCCGCAGACGCCGGCGTTCGTCGGACTCGGCCATCATGCGGTTGAAGCCGACCTGTAGGCGTCCGATCTCACTGCCGTCGAACACCTCGACCTGCACTCCCGAGGCGCCGCGTTGCACGCGTTCGATCGCCCAGCGCAACTGCTTGATCGGGTCGGAGATCTGCGCCGACGTCAGCAGCGACAACACGAGCGCGAGACCGATCGACGTCACCGCGAGAGCGAGCACGGACAGGGCGAGCGCGTCGGCGTCGAAGTCGGTGTTGGCGCTCAACTGCGTCACGCACAGCAGCACGATCCCGGCGACCGGCATGAGCGTGCCCAGGCCCCAGGTCATGGCCAGGCGCGTGCCGACGCCGGGAGCCATCGTCCGGTCGAAGTTTCCCTCGCTCAGCGCCCGCGCGGCGACCGGCCGCAGGATGCGTTCACCGAGCATGTAGGTGAAACCGAAGGTGCTGGTCGCGGCCATTGCGACGGTGACCGAGACCGCCACCGCGAGCGACGGCATCTCCTCGGCGGTGAGGGAGACGAAGAGCACGCCGCCGAGCAGCCACAGACCGAGGTGCACGATCGCCTGTCGCAGCGGGGCGTGCAGGGCCGCCATCTGTTCGGCCCGGGTGGGCGGGCCGCCGCGGAGCTGCCACCGGACGACAGAGCGCAGCGTGATCGCTGCGGCGCCGAGGCTCACGATGCCGGCGAAGACCAGGTACACCGCGAAGACCGCGAAGTTGCGGACCCGATCCGCGATGATGGCGTCGGTCTCGGCGATGGGGATGCCGTACCGGACGAAGGCGAACACGAGCATCGCACCGAACAGGTTCGACGCGCCCATGGAGACCATGTAGAGCGGCCAACGACTCCGCAAGGTGGCGGCGACAGCTCGGTACGACCTCAGCACGACTTCAAATCAAACCACTGTGCGGACGGTCACAGGATGGGGCGGTCACTGTTGGAGGCGCGGAGTGGTTGGATTCACTCGCCCCACCTACTGTGACGAAAGGTGCGAAACGTACATATGAGGCCGCCTCCGACCGGTCCCGACGCGGATGCACCCCTGTGGCGGGCCGCCCAGGTCTTCCGGCTCGTGACCGTCGCATATGCGGTGGGATCGCAGTTCTCGACCGTCGTGAACTACACCCGTCCGGGCTTGTCGTGGTTCTTCACCGGGGTGCTCGTGACGTGGTCGCTCGTCTCGGCGGTGTTGCTCTCCCGCGAGGCACGACTGCGCCGCACGGTCACCGTGGTGGACCAGATCCTCGCCGTCGCGTTGATGGCGGCGACCCGGCTGGTCGCCGACCACGACTGGTACAGCAACCACCAGACCATGCCCACCACGCTGTGGGTCGCCAACGCCGTGCTGTCGGCCGCGATCCTCGGCGGTCCGCTCACGGGCATCGGCTCGGCGCTGCTGATGTCCGTCGTCAGCGCGGTGGTGCGCGACCAGATCAACCTCGACCTGTGGCGCGACGCGACGGCGCCGGTGCTCGTCGCGTGCGGTGTGGCAATGGGTTTCGCCACCACCACCGCGCGTAGTGCGCACCGGCAACTCGAGCAGGCCGTGCGCGTGGCAGCGGCCACCGAGGAACGGGACCGGCTCGCCCGGCAGGTGCACGACGGCGTGCTGCAGGTGCTCGCGCTCGTGCAGCGGCGCGGACTCGAGCTGGGCGGTGATGCGACGGAACTCGCCGAGTTGGCCCGCGAACAGGAGACCGCGCTGCGCCAGCTGATCTCCGAACAGGACACCGACGTCGACCGCGGCGGTGAGCATGCCGACCTCACCGCCCTCGTCCGGGCCAGGGCCGGGACCGGTGCGACGGTGTCCGCGCCCGCCGGCCCGATCATGATCCCGCGGGATCGAGCGGAGGAACTCGCGGCGCTCACGACAGCGGCGCTGTCGAACACGCAACTGCACGCCGGCGCCGGTGCCGCCGCCTACATCCTCCTCGAGGATCTCGGCGACGAGATCGTACTCAGCATCCGGGACGACGGCGTCGGGATCGAACCGGGCAGACTCGACGAAGCTCGCGAACAGGGACGCATGGGGGGGTCCAAGTCGATCGTCGGGCGAGCGGAATGGCTCGGCGGCGTCGCACTGCTCGACAGCGATGTAGGCGAAGGAACCGAATGGGAGATCCGGGTACCGAAGGGGAATGAGTGGCCGAGCTCAGCGCGGAAACACACGAGAACAGCACAGAGGAACGCAGCACCGTCAGCGTGATGGTGGTCGACGACCACCCGATCTGGCGCAACGCCGTCGGACGTGACCTCGAGGAGGCCGGGTTCACCGTCGTCGCCGAGGCCGACGGTGTCGCGAGCGCCGCGCGCCGTGCCGCCGTCGTCCGCCCCGACGTCGTGCTCATGGACATGGCGATGCCCGACGGCACCGGCACCGAGGCGACCCGCGCGGTCCTCGAGGTCTCCCCGGACAGCCGGGTGCTGGTCCTGTCGGCGTCCTCCGAACGCGACGACGTCCTCGGCGCGGTCAAGGCGGGCGCGTCCGGCTATCTCGTGAAGAGCGCCTCGGTGCACGAACTCGTCGACGCCGTCCTCGCGACCGCGCGGGGACAGGCCGTCTTCACCCCCGGACTGGCCGGGCTCGTGCTCGGCGAGTACCGCCGGATGTCGAACGACGTCGCCGACCGGAGACCCCCACCGACCCTGACCGGCCGGGAGACCGAAGTGTTGCGTCTCGTCGCGAAAGGGTTGTCGGCGAAACAGATCGCAGCGCGACTGACGCTCAGCCACCGCACGGTGGAGAACCACGTCCAAGCGGCGCTACGCAAACTGCAGCTCGCCAACCGCGTCGAACTCACCCGCTACGTCATCGAACAGGGCCTCGAATAGCGCCCCGCACAGTGGCTCCGACGACTTCGGAGGCATACCGTTCGTCCCGTTAAGCTCAAGGCATGGAACCGAAGGATCTGCGGGTGTCGGACGCCGAGCGCGAGCACGTCGGCGAACTTCTGCAGCGGGCGGTCGGGCAGGGAATGCTCTCGCTCGGGGAGTTCACCGAACGGATGGACACCGTCCTCGCGGCCAAGACCCGAGGCGACCTGAACCAGGTGCTCGTCGACCTGCCCGGTATCCAGATCCGGCCCGAGTTCCAGGAGCAGAATCTGCCGGGCATGTCGCAGGCGCACTATCCGGCGCCGAGTGCGGCCGGCTACCCCGCGCCGAGTGCAGCTGCTTTCCCCGCGACCGGCCAGGGCGCTCCTCTCGTGATCAAGGGCCGCGTCTCCGGCATCGAACGCAAGGGTCGCTGGCACGTGCCGCCCGCCGTCGTTCTCGACACCGTCGCGTCCTCCGTGACCCTCGATTTCACCGAAGCGGTGATGCAGACGCAGGTCGTGCGGATCGACGTGAGCGACTACCTCAGCTCGATCAACATCGTGCTCCCCGCCGAGGCCACGGCCGACGTCAACGGCGTCGAGAACGTCGCGTCGAGCGTGTCGTCGAAGGTGCGCGGCGGAGCGCCGTACGGACCGCTGCACGTCGTGGTGACAGGCAAGGTCCGCGGCGGGAGCTTCAACGTCACCCATCCGCTGTCCACGCGGCTGCGGAAGTTCTTCAACGGCAGCTGACCCCGGAAACACCCGAGGCGACCCGCTCTGCGGGTCGCCTCGAGTTCGTTCGTCAGATCAGTCGCGACGCTGCCGGGCGATCAGCTCACTGACGCTGATCGAACGGCCGCTGTCGGGACCGTGGCGTCCACGCCTCCGCGACTCCGCGTCGTTCTGCTCCGGCTGCGATTCGTCCGCTCGCGCTTCCGGCCGCTCGCCGGCCGGGCGGGGCGGCTGCTCCGGACCACGGGACCGGGAGGGCAGAGGCGGACGGGGACCGTTCTGTGTCGGCGGCTGCATGCCCTGCGTCGGCGGCTGCTGAGTGCCCGGCACGGGCGGTCGGGCAGGTCCCTGCGCCGGAGGTCGCTGGGCCTCCGATGTCGGGGGACGTTGCGAGTCCGGCGCCGAGGGGCGCGGTGCGTCGGAAGTGGGCCTCGGTCGCTGGGCCGAAGACTCCCCGCCGGGCGACGTACGGCGCAACTGCGACAGCCAGTTCTCGATCGCCTGCGGATCCCGTCCACGACCGGTGCCGGGTTCGCTCGGACGCGGAGCCGGGGCACCGGGCAGAGCTTCCGCATCGCCCGGGACAGCGGGCGGTCGGATGAAGGACTGCGGCAGCGGCGGAGGAACCTCCCCGCGCTGACGGCGGGGGAGCGGAGGCACCGACGACGGCGACGACGGGTCGGACGCACCGCGCTGTGTGGCATCGAGCGCACCGCGCTGTGTCTGATCGAGCGCACCGCGCTGTGTCTGATCGAGCGCACCGCGCTGCGTGACATCGCGCTGCGGCATCTCGGGGGCACGACGTTCGGGCTTCTCCGGGACCCCCTTCTCCGGGCCTCCGAGCCCCGGAAGAGCCGAGCCGTTGCGCTCGTCCACCGGCGGCCGACCCTCCGGGCGACGACGCGGCTCCGGGATCGGACGCGACGGACGCCCCGGACCCGTACCGGGCTGCACCGGACGGCTCGCCGGCATCGGACGCCCGGCTGCGGGCGGCACCCGTTCGCCGTTCCGCGGAGCAGCAGGGGGACGACCGGACGCGGGCGCGGCCGGACGGACCGGGGGGCGGCCCGGGGCCTGCCGTCGCACCGGCGGCGGCGTGAGATCGCGGAGCTTGCGCTGTTCGGCGGCCGGCCTCGGCGGAGCGATCTTGGGCAGCGGCTGCGTGAGGTCGGAGCCGCCCTCGAAGGCACCTGCCGGGAAGCGGTGCGCGCCCGTGGCCGCGACCGTCGCCGGCCCGAACATGCCGACGGTGATGAGCTCGGGAACGTCCTCGGGCATCAGTTCGTCGGCGAGGATCGGCTCGCCCAAGCCGATCTTCTCCTGGATCCGCTTCATCCACGCCGGAGCCCACCAGCAGTCGTCGCCGAGCAGCTTCATCACGGCGGGCACGAGGAACATGCGGATGACGGTCGCGTCGATGATCAGCGCGGCGATCATGCCGAACGCGATGTACTTCATCATCACCAGCTCCGAGAACCCGAAGGCACCGGTGACGACGATAAGGATCAGGGCGGCCGCGGTGATGATGCGACCGGTGTGGGCGGTACCGATACGGATCGACTCGGTGGTGCTCGCCCCCATCGATCTCGCCTCGACCATTCTGGAGAGCAGGAACACCTCGTAGTCGGTCGACAGGCCGTACACGATCGCGATGATCAGCACGAGCACCGGCGACATGATCGGCCCCGGGGTGAAGTTGAGCAGGTCGGCGCCGTTGCCGTCGATGAAGATCCAGGTGAGGATGCCCAGCGTCGAGCCGAGACCCAGGGCGCTCATCAACACGGCCTTGACCGGCAGCACGAGCGAGCCGAACGCCAGGAACATCAGCAACGTCGTCAACAGCACGACGACCACGACCATCAGCGGCAGGGTCTCGAGCAGGGCCCCGATGGAGTCCTGCTCGATCGCCGGGGTGCCGCCGACGAGCACTTCGACACCCTCGGGCCATTCGGCTGCGTGCAGGTACTCGACGGTGTCGGCGGACTCGTTGCGGTCGGTCAGACCGGCCTTGAGCACACGGACGCCGTCCTTCGCGGGGCCGGTGATCTGGAACTTCTCGACGAGGCCGGGAGCCTCGCTGGCCGTCGTGATGATCTTGTTGAGGTCGCCGCCCTCGGCGCCGCGGACCACGAGCTTGACCGGCTCGGCGCGCTGGCCGGGGAACAGTTCGTCGAAGGTCTCCTGCGCGACGCGCGTGGGGTGCTCGGGCGGCAGGTAGGTCTCGTTGATGCCGCCGAACTTGATGCCGGTCAGCGGCATGATGAGCAGCAGCAGGCCGATGACCGTCGGGATGGTCACCTTCATCGGGTTGACCATCACCCAGCGGCACAGGCGGCCGAGGAAACTGTTCTCGACCTGCTCGTTCGACTGGATCTGCCCGAAGCGTTTCATGCCGAACTTGTCGATGCGCCTGCCGAGGATGCTCAGGATGGCGGGCAGGATCGTGATCGACAGCAGGGCAGCCAGTGAGACCGCCGAGATCGCGCCGTAGGCGACCGACTTGAGGAAGCCCTGCGGGAACAGCACGAGACCACCGAGGCTGGTGACGACCATCGTCGCCGAGAACACCACCGTGCGACCTGCGGTGACGACGGTGCGTCGCACCGCCGCCGGGGTGTCGTAACCCTCGGCGAGTTCCTCACGGAACCGCGACACCATGAACAGGCCGTAGTCGATCGCCAGGCCCAGGCCGATCAGTGAGACGACCGGTGCGACGAACGAGTTGACCTCGGTGAAGTTGGTGATCAACCGGACGATGCCGTTCGCCGCGACGATCGTGAGACCACCGGTGATCAGCGGGAGAGCGGCCGCGACGACGCCACCGAAGACGAAGAACAACAGGATGCCGACGGCCGGGATCGCGAGGATCTCCATGCGCTTGATGTCGTTGGCCATCGTGTCGTTCAGTGCGCCGGAGATCGGCTGCAGACCGGCGAGCTGCACGTCGACGCCGTCGATGTAGAAGGCGTCCTTGATCTCGCGGAAGTTGCCGGTCAGCTCCGTGTCGTCCTCGCCGGCGATCGCGACCGACGCGATCGCGTGCTGACGCGACGGATCGGCCAGCGACGGCAGCGACGGCGCGTCGTCGGTGGGCCAGTACGCACCGTTGATCTTGAGGATTTCGTCGGGATGCTCGGCGACCAGCGAGTTCAGGCTGTCGGTGACCTTCGCCGCGAACTCGGGATCGTCGACCGTGCTGCCCTCGGGTGCCGTGTACAGCACCAGCACGTCGCCCGCGGTGTCGCGGCCGAAGGTGCCGTCGGCGAGCTTGGCAGCGGCGACGGACTCCGAACCGGGATCGTCCCAGCCGCTCTGGCTGAGGTGATCGTTCAGGCTCAGCCCGTACCCGGCGAGCGCGAGCAACCCCGCGACCATCACCGCAATGACGGTGAAGCGCGCGCGGTAGACGAGCTCTCCCCAACGGTCGAACACGTAAGTCTCCTATTCGGCGACGCTCTTGCGCCCCACCAGGAGAGCAGAAAGCGGTCGGAACGGCTGCAGCCAGGCACCCTCGTCGGGCAGCGATTCCAGGCTGACGCGGGGCAGCGGTTCGCGGAACACACCGGGAATGTCCTCGAGATCGAGGAACTGGATGATCTCGGAGGTCACCGCCCAGCTGGCGTGCTCGCGGAAACCGAGCACCTGGGTCGCGATGCCCTCCTGTGCGAGCCGCTCGAGGGGTTCACGGAACGCCTGCCCGTCGGCGGAGGCCACCATGACACCCGCGAGACCTTCCCGGTGCCTCAGCTCGATGTGGTCCAGCATGTCGGAGTCGACATCGCTGTCCTCGTCGATCTTCGGCTTGGCGAACACCGCGAAGCCCACATTACGCAAGGCCTCGACCCAGGGGCGGACGACGTCCGCGCTGCCGGGGGCGATATTGGTGAACACCGTGGCTTCGGGTTCGAGGGTCGCGGAGTGCAGACGCGACAGTTCGGCGGTGCGTCCGAGCAGCCACCGGCCGAGAGCGTCGAAGCGCGGGCGGTAGGCCGCGGTGGGCCGGCCGCCGAGGATCGCGCCGAGGCCCATGTCGAGGTTGGGTGCGTCCCAGACGAGCAGGACCTTTCGGACCGGCTCGACACCGTCGATCGCGGAGGGGTCGGTCACGCCGGGAAGCTCTTCATGGACACTCATGCTCCGATCTTCCCCCAGACGAACTCGTTGATAGCGCTACCCACCTGGTGTGCCTTGTCCTCGAACTTGGTGACGGGGCGTTCGAGGCTGATCGGGGAGGTGCCGGTGAAGCGGGCGAGGCGCGGTTCGGCATCGCCCACCTCGGCGATGGCCTCGGCGTAATCGGCGTGGTCGGTGGCCACGTGCAGCACTCCACCGGGCTTCAATCGGTCGGCGATCAGGGCGAACGTCGGGGCCTGCAGGAGTCGGCGCTTGTGGTGGCGGGCCTTGGGCCACGGATCCGGGAAGAACACCCGCACGCCGGTGAGTGACGCGGTGGTCAGCATCTTCTCGAGCACCTCGACGGCGTCGCCGCGCAGGATCCGCAGGTTCCGGATCGGCGCGTCGGTGTTGCAGCTGCGTTCGATGTTCTGCAGTGTCTGGGCGATGCCGGGCTTGTAGACCTCCACGGCGATGAGGTTCACCTCGGGCTCGGCTTGGGCCATAGCGACCGCGGCGGTTCCTGTTCCGGATCCGATCTCGAGGACGAGGGGCGCGGAGCGACCGAACCAGGCGTCGACGTCGAGCGGTTCGTCGCCGACTTCCTTGCCGAGTTCGGGCCAACGACGGTCCCAGCACTGCTGCTGGGGGTCGGTCAGCGATCCACGGCGGGACCGGAAACTCGTCACCCTGGGGTATAGGCGGTTCCCGCGGGTCGGGCGCTCCTCGAGCGTCTCGGTGGTGTGCTGATCGGCTTCGTTCACCGGTCCATTGTCGCGTATTCCGAGAGTGTGTGGCGGGAGTGACCTGAGTGGCCACAGTGTTTTCTCAGGGAAGCATTCGTTCGGCTGCCTGTCAGCGATCTCTCTGCGACAATTTCCGCCGACGATCGGGGGATCATGACGGGGGAGTTGTGGCACCACCTCGCCGCGCAGGTCGAACAACTGGATGCGCAGGCAGGGCGGTTGATTCGCAGGGCGCTGACCGAGCATACGGCCGCGCTGCGGGTGCAGGTCGCGGGGCGGGCCGGGACCGGCCGGGAGAGCGTCGAGACGCAGGTACGCGAACTGCTGCTCCGCAGGGTCGATATCGAGGGTGGGCGAGTAGACGCGGCCGTGGGCGGAGTGGCAGTGGACACGCCGGACGGTCCCGACCCGGTCCTCGACGGTGACGTCGTCGTCTACGTCGTGCCGCGTCGTCTCGACCCGGCCGTCGCCCATCCGGCCGACCGCGCCGCGCTGACGGCCGTGGATCCTTGTCGCCTCGTCCTTGTGGTGACGGGTGGGACGGATGACAGCGAGTGCGCTCTCGTCGCGCGTGCGACGGGGGTGCCGCCGGATCAGGTGGTCGCGGTCCGCGATGAGGAACTGCTCGGAGAACGGCTCGCCGCGCGTGCGGTCGTGGCGCGCCGCCTACGTGACGAGGAGCTCGCCCGGGTCGTGGCGGGTGTCCCGGCGGCACCGCAGGTGCGCGAACTCGTCGAACAGACACTCGACCTGGTCGGGCTGGGCCCGATGGAGTCCGTCGCCGCGGGACTACGGTGACACCGCCGAGCGGACTCGTGGATCCGGCCGACGACGTCCTGCGCCGATGGAACCCGCGCGGATGGATGGGACTGCACCGGCCGGCCGCGACCGGCGTGCGGGTCGTCGGAGTGCCCGGTTCCGGCGCCGGCACGCTGGCAGCGGAGCTACGACCTCTGGGCGGGCTGGACATCACGGACGATGGCCGCGCCGTCACCCTCGTGGTGTTCGACCCGTCGGCGACGATCGGCCGCACCGAACTCGACCTCGTCCGCTCGGCGGCAGCCGAGTCGATCGAGGTCGTCTGCGCACTGACGGGCATCGACCGCTTTCCCGACTGGCGTGCGGTCCGCGACGCCGACGTCGAGATCCTGCAGCGGCACGCATCCTGGCTGCCGAGGGTCGTGGTCCTGCCCGTGAGCGCCGCGGCCGCTCGGCGGGCACGCGAACTCGAGGACGACGTGAGCGAGGCGGTCCGGCAGACCCTGCTCACCGCGTCCGGACTCGTCGAACTGCGGGACGTCCTGGCCGCCACGGTCCGGTCGTCGCACGACCCGCGACGAGCACGCGCCGCGGTCGTCGCCGCCACCCGGCCGATGATCGAGGAGGAGATCGGACGACTGAGCGCGGAGGACGAGGAAGGGGGCCTGCGTGCGGAGCGCTCCCGCCTCACCGCCGCAGCACCGCCCGCGACCTCCGGCCCCGACCTGCGCCGGCTGCAGGTGACGCTGTTGCAGGAGGTCGCGATGCGCGTGCGGGCGGCGTCCACCGCCGCGGGCGAGGTGCTCGAGACCGCGGACGCGGATGCGGTGGTCACGACGATCGACACCCACGTCGACGACCTGTGCGCGCGGCTCACCGACGAGGCGGCCCGGATCGCACCGGGCACTCCGGCGCCGGAACCCACGCGCACCGCCCGCCCACCGCAGACCGCGCGGTCGATGGAGGACACGCTGACGGTGGTCTTCGGTGCGTCGGCAGGCGCGGGTCTCGGCAGACTGCTCCTCACCCCGTTCGGGGACCTGCCGGGCTGGATGTCGCTGGTGGTCGCGATCGCGTGCGCGGTTCCGGCCGCCGGATGGCTGATGCGGATCCGTAGGCGAATCGCCTACCGCGACCGGATGCGGCGGTGGATCGCCGACGAGCTCGCGACCGTACGGGCGGAACTCGACACCTGGATCCGCACCCGCATCCACGAGACGGAACTGCAGTCCACCGCGCTCGCGGTCGCTGCGCGCGACCGGCACGCGACCCGCGTGCGGGAACGCGTCGCCGCGATCGACGCGGAGATCACCCGTCGCCGGGGCGAGCGGCGTGCCCGCACCGCCGCGTGCGAACGCGACCTGGCGGCACTCGGACACATCCCGGAACCGCAAGGTGCCGGGGTGCGTCCAACCGGATAGGAGCGATCCGGCGCGTGCCGGGTCGGAAAGGGGAGACGATGGCCGAGTTCGCCGGCTCGGGTGGCACACCCCAGCCGTTCACCGATCCCTTCGATCCGTCCGGGTTCGATCCGTCCGAGTTGGCCGCCTGGGCCGACGAGCTCGCCCCGACGACCGACCTCGACGGTGACGGCGCCGCCGAGACGGTCGTCGCCGATACCGAGCACTGGGGAGTCGGTGGCGACTGGGGCGACGGTCTGGTGGTGGCCACCGACACCGATCTCGACGGCAGCAGCGATCGCCTCTCGGTGATCGCGGACGACGGCCGTTACGGCGTGTGGGAATACTGTCGCGAGCTCGACGGATCGGGTCGGTGGAGTCGACTGGACACAGGTAGCCTTGAATACGACGTACACCACGGAGAAGAGTCGAAGTGATTCATATCCGGCTGCGCAGCAGGGGGAGGGGACGGTATTGTGCGCAAGTTCTGAATCGTTTCTGTGAGATTTCCGACCGGCCCCGAGTGACGCCGGTCGGCATTCCGACGTTAACCTCTATGAAAAGGACATCCGGCGCCTACTTCGCCTGTTCGGCCACGGACGAAGTAGGTGGTACCCCTGCCGAGAGGGGCAAGCCCGGGTCTGCCCTCGTCCGCACAGAAGAACGTGCAGGTCGGAGGTGGGATCCCGGTTCCGGGCACACCCCAGGAGAGTTTTGATGACCTCAGCGACCATTCCCGGTTTGAACGGTACCGACGACAAGCTCCCGACCCAGCATGCCGAGTTGCTTGCCTGGGTCCAGGAGATTGCCGAGCTCACCCAGCCCGATCGTGTCGTATGGGCCGACGGATCCGATGAGGAATGGGACCGTCTGACCTCTCAGCTGGTCGAGGCAGGCACCTTCACGCGTCTGAACGACGAGAAGAAGCCGAACTCGTTCCTGGCCAATTCCGATCCGTCGGACGTCGCACGCGTCGAGTCGCGCACCTTCATCTGCTCGAAGAACGAGATCGACGCGGGCCCGACCAACAACTGGGTCGACCCCGACGAGATGCGTGCCACGATGACCGAGCTGTACCGCGGCAGCATGCGCGGACGCACCCTCTTCGTCGTGCCCTTCTGCATGGGCCCGCTCGGAGCCGAGGACCCGAAGCTCGGCGTCGAGCTGACCGACTCGGAGTACGTCGTCGTCTCGATGCGCATCATGACCCGCATGGGCAGCGCGGCTCTCGAGAAGCTCGGCACCGACCGTCCGTTCGTCAAGGCGCTGCACTCCGTGGGTGCGCCGCTCGAGGCCGGTCAGCAGGATGTCGCGTGGCCGTGCAACGACACGAAGTACATCACCCACTTCCCCGAGACCCGTGAGATCTGGAGCTTCGGCTCCGGCTACGGCGGCAACGCCCTGCTCGGCAAGAAGTGCTACTCGCTGCGCATCGCGTCGGCCATGGCGCACGACGAGGGCTGGCTGGCCGAGCACATGCTGATCCTCAAGCTGATCTCGCCCGAGGAAAAGGCCTACTACATCGCCGCGGCGTTCCCGTCGGCCTGTGGCAAGACCAACCTCGCGATGATCCAGCCGACCATTCCGGGCTGGCGTGCCGAGACCCTCGGCGACGACATCGCGTGGATGCGTTTCGGCAAGGACGGCCGCCTCTACGCCGTGAACCCCGAGTTCGGCTTCTTCGGCGTCGCACCGGGCACCAGCGCCGACTCGAACCCGAACGCGATGGCGACCATCGAGGCCGGCAACACCATCTACACCAACGTCGCGAAGACCGACGACGGCGACATCTGGTGGGAGGGCATCGGCGGCGAGACCCCGGCGCACCTCACCGACTGGCTGGGCAACGACTGGACCCCCGAGTCCGGCACCAACGCCGCGCACCCGAACTCGCGTTACTGCACCCCGATGTCGCAGTGCCCGATCCTCGCCCCCGAGTGGGACGACCCGCAGGGTGTGCCGATCTCCGCGATCCTGTTCGGTGGCCGCCGCAAGACGACGGTGCCCCTCGTCAGCGAGTCCTTCGACTGGCAGCACGGCACCTTCCTCGGCGCGACCCTGTCGTCCGAGCAGACCGCCGCGGCAGAGGGCAAGGTCGGTAGCGTCCGTCGCGACCCGATGGCGATGCTGCCCTTCCTCGGCTACAACGCCGGCGACTACCTGAACCACTGGATCACGCTCGGCAAGAACGCCGACGAGGACAAGCTGCCGAAGATCTTCTACGTCAACTGGTTCCGTCGCGGCGACGACGGCCGCTTCCTGTGGCCCGGCTTCGGCGAGAACTCGCGCGTGCTCAAGTGGATCGTCGACCGCATCGAGCACAAGGCCGGCGCGCAGTCCACGCCGATCGGCTACGTGCCCAGCGCCGCCGACCTCACGCTCGACGGTCTCGATGTCGATCCCGCCGACGTCGACGAGGCCCTGAAGGTCGACGTCGAGGAGTGGAAGTCCGAGATCGACGGCATCGCCGAGTGGTTCGAGTTCCTCGGTGAGAAGGTGCCCTCGGGCATCCGCGACGAGTTCGAGGCCCTCAAGCAGCGCCTCGGCTGAGTCCGTACACGACGACGAATGCCGTTCCCGGTTTCCCGGGGGCGGCATTCGCCGTCTGTGGGGTGAAATCCGGGAAATCGTTCACAGCGGATATCTCGGTTGTGCCACGCCGACCGGTGACGTAGTTCGACGATGCACTGCAACTACTTCCGTCGGCGAGTGGGTCGTCTCGTGCGTGGTTCGAGTCGTATCGGTCGGAAGTGTGCGGCACTGGTGGGGGCATTGCCGGGCGACGGCGCAGTCCGTGCGCTGTCGCCTTCCCTTGACGAAATAGCCCAGGGCCATCACGCCGTCGTCGAATCGCTTCTGCGCACGCCTCTTGTCGAACACTGATCCCCCCGGCTCTCGTACAGAACATCCGGGAGGAAGATCCTAGTCAGCGTGCACCGAAGGGTGCTCCGTGGGCAACTGCTTTACACCTCACGCGTTCTGCGTTGCCGCCCACTCGTCGAGCCGTCGCTTCGCTTCCTCCGCGGGCACGTTCTCGACCCGCGTCATCACGGCCCACCGATGACCGAACGGATCGAGGATCGACGCGAACCGGTCGCCGGTGACGAAGGTCGACGGTTCCTCGAACACCCGGGCACCGAGGGCGACGGCCCGCGCGAACACGGCGTCGGCGTCCGCGCAGTACAGCACGTACGAATGGTCGACGTCGTTCGTTCCGCTCGGCGCGTGCAGGCCGATGCCGGGATGGGGATCGCTCAATTGCAGTCGGCCGTTGTCGAAGTCGAGCTCTGCGTGCATCACCGTCCCGTCGGGGCCGTCCATCCGCTCGACGACGGTCGCTCCGAACGCGTCGCAGTAGAAGTCGATCGCGCGGGAGGCACCGTCGACGACGAGGAAGGGGGTGAGGGAGGTGTATCCCTCGGGGATGGGGTTCACCGAATTCGTCATGGCGCCAGTGTCGGACGCCGACCGTGCGCTCGTATTGAAGAAATCCGACCGGTGACGACCTAGGGGCGGAAGACCGCGCGCAGGCAGTCGTCCTCCTTGTTCTTGAACATCTCGTAGCCGCGTACCGCGTCGGTGAGCGGAAGGTCGTGCGTCATGAGCCAACTCGGGTCCAACCTGCTCTCGAGGACGTGTTCGAACAGGGTGGGCATGTACCGCTGGCCGTGTTGCTGCGCCGTCCGCAGGGTCAAGCTCTTGTTCGTCAGCACCGCCATCGGGAACTTGTCGGTGACACCGTAGATGCCGAGCACCGACACGACTCCGCCCTTGCCGCAGGACAGGATCGCCTCGCGCAGGGAGGTCGCGCGGTCGCTCTCCATCCGCAGCGCCTGCTTGACCTTGTCGTAGGCCTGCATGACGCCGGTTCCGTGACCCTCCATGCCCACAGCGTCGATGCAGGCGTCCGGTCCGCGTCCGCCGGTGCTCTCGCGGAGCGTCTCGTAGACGCTGTCGACCTCGGCGTAGTCCACGGTTTCGGCGCCGACCTTCTTCGCGGCGCGGTCGAGGCGGTCTCGGAAACGGTCGATCACGATCACCCTGTCGGCGCCCATGATCTTCGCGCTTGCCGCGGCCATGAGACCGACGGCGCCGGCGCCCCAGACCGCCACGGTGTCGCCCGGGGTGATGTCGCAGAAGTCGGCGCCCATGTAGCCCGTCGGTACCGCGTCCGACAGGAACAGGGCCTGTTCGTCGCCGACACCGTCGGGGATCTGGAAGCAGTTGACGTCGCCGAAGGGCACGCGGATGTACTCGGCGTGCGAACCCTGGTACCCGCCGAAGGGATGGGTGTAGCCGTAGATTCCGCCGGTGGGATAGCCCAGCACGGGTTGCTGCATCGCGGCGTTCGGGTTGGTGGTGTCGCACACCGCGTGCAGGCCGTCGGCGCAGTACGGGCACTTCCCGCATCCGATGAACGACGGCACGACCACCCGGTCGCCGACCCGCACGTTCGTCACCTCCGGGCCGGTGTCGACGATCTCGCCCATGAACTCGTGGCCGATCACGTCGCCCTCCCGCATCCCCGGCAGGTACCCGCCGAGGAAGTGCAGATCGGACCCGCAGGTCGTGGTGAGGCGGACCGCCACGATCACGTCGTGCGGGTTGACCAGGCCGGGATCGTCGACCGTCTCCACCGACAACTCGTTCACCCCCATCCAGCACAGGGCTCGCATCACGCGTCTCCTTCCGATTCACGGGCACTCGGACTGCCCTGCAGGGTGGGGATCTCACCGGTCTGCATGAGAGCCCGCGCACGGTAGAGCGCAGTGAAGGTCAGGGCGCCGGTGACGAGATCGGGGACGGGAACCTCGGCGCGCAGGGTCATCTCGGTGCCGCCCCGGGGCGCGTCGGACACCGCGAGCACTACGCGCGGACCCGGGGTGTCCGCGTCGTCCTCGCCGACGAACGCGAGTCCTTCCGAGGTGACGTCGACGCGGGTGTCCCAGGTCGTCGTCCCGCCGGGGCTCTCCCAGGTCCAGCGCAGCCGGTTCGCTTCGACCGTCTCCACCCGGACGTGGTCGCCGAAGACTCTGCTCAGGTTCTCGGGATCGCGCCAGAACTGCATGACCTGTGCGCGCGGAGCCGCGACGGTCACGGTCTGCGGTTTCCGAGCGTCGACGGGCCGGTCGACGGCGCGCCGGACGAATCCGCCCACCGAGCGACCGGCGTCGTCGATCGCCCTGTTCGCGTTCTCCACGACTCGGCTCGCGTTCTGCACGACTCTGTTGAAGTCGACCACGGTCGTCTCCTTGCTCGGATGCTCGGATGCTCGGATGCTCGGGTCGGTGTTCGGTGTTCGGTGTTCGGTCTAGTCAGGGTCTTCCGCGTTTCGGCGTCTGTTCGGCGACACCGTGCCGTAGCGGGGGGTGATCGTCCACTGTGCTTCGTCGAGTGCACGGATCCTCGGCGCGAGCGTGCCCGGCGCCAGTTCGTTGTAATCGGGGACGGGAAGATCGTGACGACTCATATGGTCGGCTACCCGTGCTCGGTGGCCGGGCAACCCCGGTCGAGCCGGTCCGAAATCTCGCGGGGCACGAACCCGTCGAGGCCGGGCCGGGCGACGACACGTCGACTCGCCGGGGAATAACGACGGCGTACGGATACGTTCGTACATCGATGGGCCCGCCGAGTCGTCCGATGACGGCGAAATGGTGCAATAGACCGAGACCGCGACCCGAGCCGCCGTGTGTGGCCATGAGGAGGATCGAGCATGAGCAGGATCTACGACAACGTCACCGAGCTGGTCGGACGGACCCCGATCGTCAAGCTCAACCGTCTGACCGAGGGAGCCGGCGCCACCGTCGCCGCGAAGCTCGAGTTCTACAACCCGGCCAACAGCGTCAAGGACCGCATCGGTGTCGCGATCGTCGACGCCGCCGAGAAGTCCGGTGAGCTGAAGCCCGGCGGCACCATCGTCGAGGGCACCTCCGGCAACACCGGTATCGCGCTCGCCATGGTCGGCGCTGCGCGCGGCTACAAGGTCATCCTCACGATGCCCGAGACGATGTCGACCGAGCGTCGCGTGATGCTCCGCGCCTACGGCGCCGAGATCGTCCTCACCCCCGGCTCCGAGGGCATGAAGGGTGCCGTCGCGAAGGCCGAGGAGATCGTCGCGAACACCGAGAACGCGATCCTCGCCCGCCAGTTCGGCAACCCCGCGAACCCGGAGATCCACTACAACACCACCGGTGAGGAGATCTGGAAGGACACCGCCGGTGAGGTCGACATCTTCGTGGCCGGCATCGGTACGGGCGGCACCATCACGGGCGCGGGCCGCAGGCTCAAGGAGTACAAGCCGGACGTGAAGGTCGTCGGTGTCGAGCCGGTCGACTCGCCGATCCTCAACGGTGGCGAGCCCGGACCGCACAAGATCCAGGGCATCGGCGCCAACTTCGTGCCCGACGTGCTCGACCGCGAGGTCTACGACGAGATCGTCGACGTGTCGTTCGAGGATTCGATTCGTATCGCGCGCGATCTGGGCACCCAGGAAGGCATTCTCGGCGGCATCTCGTCGGGTGCGATCGTCTGGGCGGCCCTCGAGCTGGCGAAGCGTCCCGAGAACGCCGGCAAGCTGATCGTCGCCGTCGTCTGCGACTTCGGTGAGCGGTACATCTCCACCCCGCTCTTCGAGCACATCCGGGACTGATCGCCGTCGTGGGTATCCTGCACACTCTCCGGGAGGATCTGCAGTCGGCGCGCGGCCACGATCCGGCCGCGCGCAGCGACGCGGAGAACGCCATCGTCTATTCGGGGCTGCACGCGATCTGGTCGCACCGCATCGCGCACCGGATGTGGCAGGTGCCCGCCCTGAAGGGACCTGCGCGGATCCTCGCGCAGTTCACCCGGTTCCTCACCGGCATCGAGATCCACCCCGGCGCGACCATCGGCCGGCGCTTCTTCATCGACCACGGCATGGGCGTGGTCATCGGAGAGACGGCCGAGATCGGCGACGATGTGATGCTCTACCACGGCGTGACGCTCGGCGGCCGGTCGCTGGCGAAGGAGAAGCGTCATCCGACGCTGGGCAACCGGGTCACCGTCGGGGCGGGGGCGAAGGTCCTCGGCCCGGTGGTGATCGGGGACGACAGCGCGATCGGCGCCAACGCCGTGGTCACCCACGACGTGCCGGCGGATTCGATCGCCACGGGTATCCCCGCGACCGTCCGGTCCCGCAAGAAGCACGAACCGCTCGTGGATCCGACGACGTACATCGATCCCGCGATGTACATCTGAGGTCGCGTCCTCCCGAAACACGAAAGAGGGGAGGATATGTGCGAGTTCTCCGTCGAGAACGTACATATCCTCCCCTTTTTTTCCGGGATCAGCCCTCGTAACCGAGCGGGTACAGCACCGACTTGGTTTCGCAGTACGCCTCGACGCCCTCGGGACCGTTCTCGCGGCCGATGCCGGAGTTCTTGTAGCCGCCGAACGGTGAACCCGGATCGAATGCGTACCAGTTGATTCCGTACGTGCCGGTGCGCACGCGCGAGGCGATCTCGAGGCCCTTCTCGACGTCGGTGGTGTACACCGAACCGGCCAGGCCGTAGTCGGAATCGTTGGCGATCTTCACGGCCTCGTCGACGCTGTCGTAGGGGATCACGCAGATGACGGGTCCGAAGATCTCCTCGCGGGCGATGGTCATGGAGTTGTCGACGTCGGCGAAGATCGTCGGTTCGACGAAGTAGCCCGTCTCGATGCCCTCGGGGCGACCACCGCCGAGCACGAGACGCGCGCCTTCCTCCTTGCCCTTGGCGATGTAGGACTCGACGCGATCGCGCTGCTTCGCGGAGATCAGCGGACCGAGTTGTGCGCCTTCGGTATCGGGCAGTCCGACGGGGAAGAAGGCCGCGGTCGCGGTCATCTTCTCGATCACCTCGTCGTAGCGCGACCGCGGCGCGAGGACGCGGGTCTGCCCGACGCAGGCCTGACCGGTGTTCATCAGGCCGGACATCACCAGCATCGGCATCGTCGAGTCGAGGTCGGCGTCCTCGAGGATGATCGCTGCCGACTTGCCGCCGAGTTCGAGCGAGCAGCGCTTGAGTCCGCGCGCGGCGATCTCACCGATGTGACGACCCACGGCCGTCGAACCGGTGAAGGTGATCTTGTCGACGTCGGGGTGCGAGACCAGGTACTCGCCGGTCTCGGCGCCGCCGGGCACGAGTGAGAGGACGCCCTCGGGAAGCCCTGCCTCCGTGAAGATCTCGGCGAGGACGTTCGTCGTCAGCGGCGATTCGGGAGCGGGCTTGAGGACCACCGTGCATCCGGCGAGCAGGGCGGGTCCGAGTTTGTTGAGCATCAGGAACAGCGGCACGTTCCACGCGATGACGGCGGCGACGACGCCGACGGGTTCGCGGCTGACGCGGCTGCGACCGAACAGGCCGGTGCGCTCCTCGGTCCACGGGAACGAATCGGCAAGCCCCGCATAGTAGTCGAGTGTGGCCAGGCCCGACGTCAGCTGCATCATCTCGACCGAGGCCGGCGGCTGGCCCATCTCCGCGGTGAGCGAGGCGCCGATCTCCGCACGACGCTCCTCGATGAGCTTTGCTGCCTTGCCGAGGATCTCGGCGCGCTCGCTCGGGGTGGTGCGCGACCACGGGCCTTCGTCGAAGGCCGTGCGGGCGGCGGACACCGCGGCATCGATGTCCTGCGGTCCCGCGACGGGCACGGAACCGACGCGCTCTTCCGTGGCGGGGGAGAACACCTCGAGTCTCTCGTCGGTCGACGGTGCCACCCATCGGCCGCCGATGAACAACTTGTCGTAGTCGGTCATGTCGCTTCCTCACCTGGCTGTGCTCGTGTATCGGCCGCATTCGTGTGACCTCGAACACTAGAACACGTTACAACTATTGACCAGGGGGTGACCAGACCGGACGGGATGGGAAGGCTCGATCCCCGAGATGGCAGCGACGGTGCAGGAGCCGAATCTCCTGCTCGAACTCGGGAACGGGCCCGTCGACGACGGCCTCCGGCACGACCTCGCGGATCGGCAGCGGACGGACCGGTGCCGGCGGCACGCCCATCTCGCCGAGCCACCGGACCAGTTGCTCGGAGGACGCCGCGTAGACGATCCGCCCCAGGCCCACCCAGCCGTGCGCGGCCGCGCACATCGGGCAGTGCTCACCGGAGGTGTAGACGGTGGCGGCGGCACGCCGGTCGGGTTCGAGATGTTCGGCCGCCCACCGCGCGAGCGCGAACTCGGGATGCCGGGTGCGGTCGCCGCCGGCGATGCGGTTGCGGTCCTCGGCCAGGACCGTGCCGTCCGCGTCGACGAGCACCGACCCGAACGGCTCGTCCCCTGCCGCGACCGCCTCCTCCGCGAGTTCGACGCACCGCCGCAGATGCTGCAGATCCGTGTCGTTCACCATGGACGTCTCCTTCCTCCCTCGACTGCACCGTAGGGCGGGGGAGGAGCCGGGTGGCGCGAATCGGCGACCGTCACCACACTGGAGGGTGCCCAACGGTCAGGAGACATGTCATGGCGGAGAACAATCCGTTCGGGTTCGACCCCGAAGATCTCGACCGCGTGGTGCGGGAAGCCGGTGAGGAACTGCGGGAACTGAAGGACCGTATCTTCTCCTTCCTCGAACCGCCGGTGGCGCCGACGCGCACGCAGCCGCGGCCCGAGACCACCGGTGAGAAGGGCGACGGCGTCTGGGTCGTCTACACCACCGAGGACGACGGCGTGGCCCGCGTCGACCAGGTCCATCGCACCGAACTCGACGCGCTGCGCACGCTCAAGGGCAACACCGACCCGCGACGCTCGGTGCGGTTCCTGCCCTACGGGATGAGCGTGAGCATCCTCGATCGCCCGAGCGCCACCGAGGGCGGTGCCGCAGAGGAGAGTGCCACCGGCGACACCGCTCCCGACGACGCCGCGACCGGCGAGAACTGATCAGTTCTAGCCACCATCGTGGATGTAGGAGGCGAGCTGGTCGCGTTCGGTCTGTAGTTCGTCGATGCGGCTCTTGACCACGTCGCCGATACTGACGATCCCCACCAGCCGAGCGTCCACCACGACCGGTAGGTGCCGGATCCGTTGTTCGGTCATGGTCTCGGCGAGACTGTCGACCGAATCGGTGGGCAGGCAGGTCGTCACCGTCCGCGACATCAGTTCGTGTGCCGGGGCGGCGAGGATCGACGGTCCGCGTTCGTGCAGGGCGCGTACGACGTCGCGTTCGGTGACGATCCCGGCGACGGTCTTGCCCTCGCACACCACCATCGCGCCGATGTTGAACCGCGCGAAGTCGCCGATGAGCTCGCACACCGTGGTGTCGGGCTCGACCGTGTGCACCGCCGAGCCCTTGTTCCGCACAATGTCAGCAATCCGCATCCGGTACCGCCGATCTGCTCGCAGAGCATCCCGGCGGCCCCTCACCGGTTTCCGCCGGGACTCCGATGTGGTCCTCAGGGTAGGCCGGAAAACCGGGTGTGCCCGGTCAGGTTATCCAGTCGTGACCTGCGGCGACGATCGATGCGCCGGTGAGGGTGCCCAGTGCGCCGAGTTCGGCGGGGACGATCTGCAGGTCCTGCACGAACCGTAGGCGGGCGTGCCGGGCCGCCGACGCGAGCATCGGCCGCCACAGGTGCCCGCCCGATTGCGCGAAGCCGCCGCCGACGACCACGCGTCCCACATCCGTCAGTGCCGCTGCCGACGCGATGACCTGGCCCAGTGCCGTCCCGGCCCGTTCGAGGGCCGCGGCGGCGACGCCGACCCCGGCCTCGGCGTCCGTGGCCAGCGCGACACCGTCGGCGCCTTCCCAGCCGTGGGCACGGGCCCAGCGCACCGCCGACGGGCCGCTCGCCACGGTCTCGATGCAGCCGACGCCTCCGCACGCGCACACCGTCGTGCCGTAGGGCGAGACGACGTGCCCGATGTGGCCGGCGTTTCCGGTGCGGCCGCGCACGATCCGGCCGCCGAGCACGAGACCGCCGCCGATGCCGGTGCCGAGCACGACCCCGAGCAGGTCGGCGACATCGCGTCCGGCACCGAAGCGCTGTTCGGCGAGGGTCGCGGCCGCGCCGTCCATCACCGGATCGACGCGGGCGTCGGGGAACACCGAACGCACGGCGTCGACGAGTGCGAAGCCGGAGCTCCACTCGGAGATGTTGATCGGGCCGATCGTCCCGGCGTTCGTGTCGACCGGTCCTGCCGCGGCGATACCTACGGCGGTCACCGGTCCCTCGCCGATCTCCGCGACCTCCCGCAACAGTCCCGCGCACGCGCCCCACACGTCCTTCCGGGGGACCGGCACGGATCGGGCTTCGAGCGGGGTGCCGTCGTCGGCGGCGACGGCCGCGGCGAGCTTGGTGCCGCCGACGTCCAGGGCCAATGCGGTCATGGCGACGACACTAAGCGACGGGTCAGCGTCGGCGCAGGACCAGTACCAGGTTGCTGGCGAGGAACTCCCGGACGCCGGGCACGTCCACGAGCCACCACGCCCAACTCGGGTGGTAGCGGGGGAAGGCCGCGAGCAGTTCGCCATCGGGTGTCGAACGTGCCCAGCGCAGACCGTCGCTCGCGCCCACGTCGAACAGCGACACCCCGTACCGGTTCTTCGGCTCCCTGCCGTGCTTGCGCGCGTAGCGCCGGGCCGCGTACTCGCCGCCGAAGGCGTGCCACGGACCGGTCTCGTGCCCGCCGAACGGTCCCCACCACAGGGTGTACGACAGCACCATCAGTCCGCCGGGCCGCGTGACGCGCAGCATCTCGTCGGCCATCACCCACGGCGTCGCGACGTGTTCGGCGACGTTCGACGAGAAGCACACGTCCACCGACCCGGTGCGCAACGGCAGCGCCAGGCCGGAGCCGCGGATCGCGCCGCCCACCTGCAGACCGGCGGCGTGCATCTCCGACGGGTCGGGCTCGATCGGCACGTAGCGCGAACCCACCTCGGTGAACACGTCGGCGAAGTAGCCCGGTCCGCCGCCGACGTCGACGACCGTGGTGCCCGTCAGATCGGCGCCGGTCAGACCCGTGTAGAGATCGCCGATGAGGTCGACGGTGTCGCGCGCGAGACCGCCGTAGAACTTCTCGGGTGCCGTCTGCTCGAACCGGAAGCTGCCGAGCAACCCCACGGAGCGGCGCAGTGTGGCGCGGCGGGCGAACAGCCGGGTCACGTCGGTGCGGGGTCGGGTCGTCGATGGCACGTCCAGTCACCTTAGTGCGGCCCTCACACTCGTCCCTCACCTGTTGCCGCCCGGCACCCGCTACTGTGTCCCTGTCATCGTCCGAGTCACATCTGCCCGGCCGGGTGGTCGAGTCGACATACAGGGGGTCACCGCGTGCGGGAGGTTCTGCTGCTTTGCTGGCGCGATAGCGGACATCCGCAGGGTGGTGGCAGCGAGCGGTATCTCGAACAGGTCGGGGCGCAGCTCGCGGCGCGCGGCGTCCGCGTCGTCCTGCGGACTGCCTCCTATCCCGGAGCCGCCGAGCGAGACCGGATCGACGGCATCACCGTCAGCCGCGGCGGGGGGCGGCTCACCGTCTATCCGCGCGCGCTCGCCGCGATCCTCGCAGGCAGATTCGGTGTCGGCCCCCTCGCCGGTATCCGTCCCGACGCCGTCATCGACACCCAGAACGGCATTCCGTTCTTCGCCCGGCTCGTCGCCGGTGCGCCCGTCACGGTGCTCGTGCACCACTGCCACCGCGAACAGTGGCCGGTCGCGGGCAGGCTGATGGCCAAGCTCGGCTGGTGGATCGAGTCGTCGCTCTCGCCGCGCGTGCACCACCGCAACCAGTACCTCACCGTCTCCCTTCCGTCCGCCGACGAACTGCGCGCTCTCGGGGTCGACCGGGAGCGGATCGCGGTGGTCCGCAACGGTGTCGACGCCGTTCCCGCCGGTGTCGCGGTGGGTGGCGACGACACGCGCACGGCCCACCCGAGCGTGTGCGTGCTCTCGAGGCTGGTGCCGCACAAGCAGATCGAGGACGCCCTCGCCGCGGTCGCGGCGCTGCGCGGCACCGTCCCGGGTCTGCATCTCGACGTCATCGGCGGCGGCTGGTGGGAGCAGAACCTCCGCGATGCGGCCGCCGAACTCGGCATCGGCGACGCCGTCACCTTCCACGGCCATGTCGACGAGCAGCGCAAGCACGAATTGCTCTCCCGCGCTTGGATTCACGTGATGCCCTCGCGCAAGGAGGGGTGGGGACTGGCGGTGGTCGAGGCCGCCCAGCACGGTGTGCCCACCATCGGTTACCGCAGCTCCAAGGGATTGACCGACTCGATCATCGACGGCGTGACCGGTGTGCTCGTGGACTCGCCCGCCGAACTGACCGCCGCCGTCGCCGATCTGATCGCCGACGCCGACCGTCGTCGTCAGCTCGGCACCAAGGCCCGCATCCGCGCGGGCGAGTTCTCGTGGGAGGCCACGGGAGAGGGCGTGCACGAGGTCCTGTCCGTCACGACCTTCGGGCACACCGTCTCAGGACTGTTCCCGCGCGCCGACGAGCCGTCGACGCTCGCCGACCCGCTGCCCGAGCGCGCAGCCAGCGCCGCCGGCCAGTACCAGTAGCCACACGACGTGCGCCCCGATCGCCAGGGCGCGATGGGGTGACGGAGTCGAAGTGACTCCCTCCACCCGGTACAGGCTCAGATCCTCGTCCTGATAAGCGGTCTCGAGGGCTCCGAGCGTGCTCTGCGCGTCACCGAGTTCGCCCGGCGTGCCGTGCTCGACGAGCACCCAGCCCACCCCGCGGGCGGCGAGCGCACTCGGATCCGCGCCGGACAGCAGCAGGGCTTCGACGTCCTCCGCGCGACGACCCTCCCCGGCGACACTGCCCTCGGCGACGATCAGGGTTCCGGTCTGCAGGACGTCGGCGCGCAGCATGCGCGGGGACGGATCGAGCACCGGTACGGGCCCGGAGAAGTCGAAGACCCGGAACATGCCCACGGGCAGCACCGCCACGTCGCCGTCGTCGGCCGTGACGATCTGCGACACCTTCTCCCAGCCCAACGGATAGCGCACGGGCTGCAGTTGCCCGCCCACACCCCACACCAGGTCGGGCAGCGCGACCAGCACGGCGGCGATCGCGGCCGCCGCCCACACCGGTTCGGGCGCCACGAAGCGCCGGGCGAGGACGGTCGTGCCGGCCGCCGCGGCGAGCGCGTAGGCGGGCATCGCCCACGCGACCCACTTCTGGGTGTCGCGCAGCAGTCCCGCGCCGGGCACGTTCACCATCGCCCATTCGCCGACGGCGAGTCCCGGGCCGGTCGCGGCGAGGGCGATGACGAGCACCGCAAGGACGGCAGGCACCGCGACCGCGACGATCACGGAGTTCCTACGTCGCCGCCACAGTGCCGGCACCCCGCACGCCACCACCGTGAGCAGCAGCAGGGTGCCCATCAGCGCCCATGCGGTAGTGCGCGAGGTGGGGACGGATTCGGCGTTCCAGATCCCGCCGAGCCCTGCCACCGAACCGATCGTGCCGAGCAGTGGTTCGGCCCGGGCGGCGAAGGCGCGCACACCGGCCGGGTCCGCTTCGGTACCGCCACCGGCGAGCGCCGTCGCGATCAGCCACGGCAACGACACCGCGACACCCAGCGCGAGTGCGCCGCCCACGCGCGGCAGCACCCGCGTCCGCCCACCGGGCGCGACGAGGACGGCGCAGGCCGTCACGATCGCCAGCAGGGCACCGGTCGGGGTCAGCCCCGCAGCGGCCAGGCAGACCGCCAGCGACGCCCAGCCGCCGCGTCTCCGTCGCCGGATCGCGACGGCCGCACAGATCGTCCACGGCAGCGCGGCGTACCCGGCGAGCAGACTCCAGTGGCCCTGCAGCAGCCGCTCGGCGACATAGGGATTCCAGATCGCGACCGTCGCCGCGACGAGCCGGGCGCCGGTTCCGCTCGTCGGCAGCACCACCGCGACCAGCCGTGCCGCACCCCATCCCGCCGCCCACAACGACGCGACGAGCAGCGCCGTGACCGCGACACCACCGTCGACGACGGTGCTCACCCACGCCAGCAGGGCGTCCTGCGGCACCGCGCGGGCGGCGGCGTCGGACAGACCGAGCGCAGAATCGGTGAGGAACGATCGGGGAGTGCTCACCGCGTCGCGGAAGAGCAGGTAGCCGGGGGAGACGAGGAACGGACCGAGCACCGCAACCGTCAGGACGAGGGACCAGACCGCCGGGAGAGCCGCCGTCGTGGACATGCGGGACGACTCCGGGCGGGACATGGCGGCAGAATACGGTGTCGTTCCGGATGGGAGGATGAGCGGATGCCGCGAACACCCCGACCCGCGTCGGAGGGAACCGAGACCACTCGTGGTTCGACGACGGGAACCGCCGTCACCGGCATGACACTGGTGACGGTCGGCGCGATGACCGCGAACCTCGCGTCTTATCTGTTGCACCTGCCGGCGGGACGCTGGCTCGGGCCCGCCGGATACGGCGAGTTCGCGAGCCTGCTCGCCGCGCAGCTCGTCCTCGCCGTGCCGGCACTGGCGTTGCAGACGGTCGTCGCCCGGGAGGCCGTGCACGGCACCGGCGCCGCGGCGCTGCGTCGTCTCGGTTACCGCTGCGCCGTGCTCGCCATCGTCGTCGCGATGCTCCTCGTGCCCGTCGTGGCGTGGGCGCTCGACACGAGTGTCGGCGGGGCGTTCGGGTCGCTCGTCACCGCGCCGCTGCTCGTCCTCCTCGCCGCCGAACAGGGCCTGCTGCAGGGGCGGGGCAGGTTCGCAGCGCTCAGCGTCGTCCTGTCCGCCGCGGGCGTCGCGAAGGTGGTGCCGGCCGTGGCGGTGCTCGCCGTCGGAGGCGGCCCCGGTGCCGCGCTGTTCGCCGGGGCGCTCGGCACGGGTGCGGTCGCGCTGGCCGCGAGTGTGCTCGTGGGCCGGACGTCGGGTGGACGGACGGAACCGGTCCCGACCGCCGGGGCGGTGCTGCGTGCCTCCCAGGTGCAGCTGGCCCTCATCGCGCTCACGTCGCTCGACCTGCTGCTCGCCCGCATGCTGCTCGATCCCGATTCCGCCGGGTTGTACGCGCTGGGGGCGGTGGCGACGAAGGTCGCCTTCTGGTTGCCGCAGGCGGTCGGTGTGGTGCTCTATCCGCGGATGGCGAATCCCGCCCAGTCGGCGGCCGCGGTGCGGTCGGCGCTCACCGTCCTCGTCGCGATCGGCGCGGTGCTCGTCGCCGGCGCGGCGATCTGCGCACCGATCGTCCCGATGCTGGTCGGCGACGCCTACGGGCCGGTGCAGTCGCTGCTGTGGCTGTTCGCACTGCAGGGCGCGTGTCTGGCCGTCCTGCAGGGCGCGCTGCTGTCGGCGATCGCCGGGGAACGTACCCATCTCGCGCTCGTCGCGTGGGTGGGCCTCGCCCTCGAGGCGGTGCTGATGTTCACGGTGGCGTCGACCCTGCGGCAGTTCATCGCCGTCGCTGTCGGTGTGGCCGCCGCGACGGCCGCGGTGGTCGCGGTGCTCGCTCTGCGCGGTGCTGCAGTGGCCCGGTCGTCCACGGACGACGCGGCGACCCCGTCCACCGACGAGTCACCCGCGAACGACACCGCCCCCCACCGGGATCGGTGAGGGGCGGCTCGGTTCGTCTACCGGACGATCACTCCTGCGTCGGAGGCTTCCGCAGATCGGTGCGCGGGATCTCCTGCGTTCGATCCGTCGTCCAATCACGCTGCTGCGCGTTCGGATCGGTCTGGCGCGGGATGACCTCGGTGCGGTCCTCGGTGTGATCGCGCTGCGCCCCGCCCGAATGCGCCGGGCCGACCGTGGTCGTGGCCGGACCTGCCGGGGCGGGACCGCCGGTCGCGGTGGCCGGACGACGGTTGCCGCCACCGCGGATGCCGAGTACGAAGCCGACGATCAGCAGGATGACGCCGAGGATGCCGAGGATGATCGGCAGGGTGCGGCCGAACAGCGAGATGGTGTCCTGGCCGTCCTTGGCCTGGCCGATCTGGTACTCGATCGTCTCCTCGTCGAACGGCAGCGTCACGTTGAGGACCGTCACCTCGGGCTTGTCGGCCTCGCGGGCGTAGTACTGGTCCTGCTGCTCCTGGCCCTTGACGACGACACCGGTGACCGGGTCGACCCACAGGTCGCGGATGTTGTTGTACCAGCGGGTCATCGTGATCGGCTCGTCGCCCTCACCGACACCCCAGGTGGAGGCGGGCAGGCTGAGCTTGTAGGTCGGGACCTCGGGGTCGGCCTTCGAGAGGTCGACCGGCCCGATCTCCTGGCTGAAGTGGTAGACCTTCATGCCGTTGATCTCCTCCTCACCGACGAAGTCGATGGGGAAGTTCTCGCGAGCGTTGATGTCGTAGTACGGGTACGACTCCTGCTGGACGTCGAACGGGAACTTGTACTGCAGTCCGGCGCGGTTGTCGATCTCCACCGGCGGCTTGTCGGCGCTCACCTGGATCGTGCTCACGCGCTCCGGGAACTCCTCCTCCGAGACGGGCATGGAGGTCTTCCGGTCGATCGTGAGACGGTCGACGACGGCCGAGACCAGGCCCGTGTCCCCTTGCATGTCGAGTCGTCGCACGGTCTGGCCTGCCTGCAGCGTCATGACCTCGGCGTTCGAGGGATCCTCGACGGTGACGAAGCGCTGCGCGACGATCGGCACGTCGCGATCGACCTGCGCGTTGCCGGCGAGCAGCTGACGGGAATTGAGGATGTCGCCCGTGCCTTCGGCGACCGTGGTCACCTCGAGATCGAGCGGTGTCGTTCTCAGCTTCCCGAGCGTGTACGTCGGCACGAGAATCGCGATCACCAGGAGGAAGGCCCCCAGGCCCACCAGAATCATTGCCAGTATCCGGCCGGAGCTCGAACGCTCAGCCATGCTTTCTCCTCACTCAACGGTCGTCATCGAGTACCCCCACCGGCAGCAGCAGGGCTGCACGGATCGCCTGGCATCCGGCCCGCGAACACCACGTGAGCTCAGACACTAACAGCCCGGTATGGCAATATGCGCGCCCGCTCGCCGCTGGGATGGATCGGTAGTCGATCTTCGTCGCTGCCGGGATCGTCCCGTTCCGGGTGATCCTGCTCTGTCCACCGCTCCCGCGACACGGCACACTGGTGCCCGATGACCACTACCACCGACCGGAACCGCAGCATGAGCGGATTCCTTCCGGCACTCGAAGGAATGCGCGGTTTCGCCGCAGTGGGCGTGTTGATCACCCACGTCGCGTTCCAGACCGGCGCGGTGCACGACTCGGTGATCGGCCTGGTGTGGGCGCGGTTCGACCTCGCCGTCGCCCTGTTCTTCGCCCTGTCCGGTTTCCTGCTGTGGCGACCGCACGCCGCCGCGGCCCGCGCGCTCGGTCCGTCCCCCTCGACGACCCGCTACTTCCTCTCCCGCGCGACCCGCATCCTCCCCGCCTACTGGACCGTCGTGATCCTGGTGCTGTGGTTGCTGCCCGGCGCGGGCGGCGGCGCGACGGTGTGGTGGTCGAATCTCGCGCTCGTGCAAGTGTTCGTCCCACTGACCCTCACCGAGGGCCTCACCCAGATGTGGAGTCTGTCGGTGGAGGTGGCCTTCTATCTCGTGCTGCCGCTGCTGGCGCTGGCGGTGAGCGGGCTGCGCGGGGACGCCGCCCGCTACCGCGTCCCGCTGCTGCTCGCCGTGAGCGCACTGTCGCTGCTGTGGGCGTGGCTACCGGTCGGCACCCCCGACCACATCAACCACACCAACTGGCTGCCCGGCTACCTGCCCTGGTTCGCGGCGGGAATGATCCTCGCCGAACTCGTCACCGGCCCCGAGACATGGATGCACCGCTTCGCGGCGCGGCGCACGGTGATGGGAGCGATCGCCGTCGCCGCCTTCGCTGCCGCCACCACCCCGCTGGCCGGACCGGAGACGCTCACCGATCTCGCACCCACCGAATATCTCGCCAAGATCGCCCTGGGCGCGATCATGAGCTTCGCCCTGCTCGCCCCGCTGACCCTCGCACCGCGCAGGCAGCACCGCGTCCTGGCGAGCCCGGCCGCACTGGCCGTCGGACGCTGGTCGTACGGCGTGTTCATCTGGCATCTCGCGGTGCTGTCGATCGTCTTCCCCGTCTTCGGGATCCCGGCTTTTGCGGGGCACTTCTGGTTCGTCCTGACGGTGACGGTCGTGCTGAGTCTGGCCGTCGCGTCCGTCAGCTACGCCCTCGTCGAGGAGCCGGCGCGGGCCGCCTTCCACCGCTGGGACAAGGCCCGGCGCGGTACCGCCGCCAGGCCCACCGCGACCACGCCGACGAGCGCCGCGAACTGAATCAGGAACGAGTGCCCGACATATCCGTCGGGTGATCGCCACGGCCCGGTGGACAGCAGCGCCATCGCCAGCATCGTCGCGCCACCCGCGGTGCCTACGAGCACACGCGACGCCAGGACGGGGCCGTGGCGCACCGCGAGCGCACCGATCCCCACCGCGCCGGCGACCGCGACGGCGGCACCGGCCCATCCCGCGAGGAGCGTCGCGGCGACCAGCACACCGGTCAGCGCGAGAACCGACGAACCCCAGGTGCGCGGCATCGGACCCGGATCCTCGACCCGCCGCCGCGGCCACACGGCCGCCGCGAACAACGGGACGAGCAACAGCACCCCGCCGAAGACCCCGAGCCGGTACCAGCGGTCGGTCGCGAACTCGAGTGTCAGCGTCTGCTCCGGCCCGGCCGGCACGATCCAGCCCTGCTGCCAGCCGTCCACGACGACCGGCGTCGCCACGGCACCGTCCGGGGTGCGCGCCACCCAGCCGACGTTGGTGCTCTCGGGCCCCACCACGAGCCGGTCCTCGTCGCCCGCCGGAACCATCACTTCGCGCAGGTTCTCCGTCCAGCGGCCCTTGTCGAGTTCCGTCGGCTCCGCGACGGGCGCGTCGGGACCGGGGACGTCGAGCCGAAGGCCCGAGACGACGAAGGCCGCACCGGGATCGACGTCGATGTCGACCCGGCCCGGGTTCATGCCGACGACGTCGGTGCCGCACAGTGTCGCGGGGACCTCCACGCCCGCCGCGAGATCGGCGACCCGCGCGGTGAGCGACGTGCGGTAGCTGCGTCCGTCGATCTCCACGACGGGTCCGCGCTCGCAGTCGACGGTCACCGTCTCGTCGTAGACGGATCCCTGTGCCCCGATCGGCCCGTCGTCGCCGAGCACCGACACCTCGGCGAGCCCGGGCGGGGTGAGTTTCGAGAAACCCAGCACTGTGCGATCGAGGGTGTCGCGCCAGTGCACCACGGTGAGTTCGATCCGGTCCGTGACGTGCGGGGTCAGATCGACGATCGTGTCGTCACCGTCGAGTTCGCGCACCTGCGGTCCGTTGCCGAGATTCACCGCGACCCGCGACGGCGCGACCGGCAGCGCTCCCAGCGCCGTCCTGATCTCCAATCCCGTGACGCGTTGTTCCTCAGGAAGCTCCAGCGTGAGCGACGGCCGCGGCGCACCCGCTTCGAGCGAGCTCTCCTCCGCGGTCCACGACGTCCGCGGGTCGCCGTCGGTGAGGGCGAACGCGGAGCCATGCAGGTCGACGACGTCGGCGTCACCGCGCGCGACGACCCGATCCGAACGGTCCGCGAGGTCCTCGAGCGCCGGCCCGGGGCGCGCGCGCAGGAGCAGTTCCGGGCGGACCCAGGTCTCCTGCGGCACGTCCAGGGTGCGGGTGAACATGCCGGGTTCCTCGGCGGAGGTGGCGAGTCCCCGCGCGCAACGGACACGGTCGTCGGTGTCGACGCAGCTGCCGCGGCCGGGGAATTCCTGGCCGAGCTGCCATCCGCGTACCGCGGCGTCCTCGACCGGGCCCGGCACCACGATGCGGCGACGGATGTCGATCGGGCGTGGTTCGTTCCGGTCGGTGAAGTCCTCGACGACCACCTCGGTGAGACCGAACTGGTTGCCGACCGTGCCGCGTTCGGTGTGCACGGACGTGATGCGGATCCACGAGGTGGTGCCCAGCGGCAGCGCGACCGTCTGTTCGCGTCCCGGTTCGTCGACGCGCACCGCCGTGCTGCCCCGGTCGGTGGACCCCTCGAGCCACTTGACGGGATCGCCGAGAGCACCGGAGCTGGTCGTCAGGTGCAGCAGACCCGCTTCGATCGGCCGGTCGAGGTCGAGCTGCAGCCACTGGCCGATCGCCGATTCGAGTCCGTTGCTGTGCCAGCCGGTCGTCGGATCGCCGTCGACCACCGCGGCCGGGCTGCTTGCGACCGACGTGCCACCGAGCTGGGTGGCATCCGACGCCGCGCTGGACACGCTGATGCGGGCGCCTTCCCATTCGGCCCGGACGAGTTCGGTGTCGGGCACCGGATAGTCGGGGACGGCGTTGTGGGTGCGACGCGGGTCGTCGGCGGTCCGGATCGTCGACGAATGATGGTCGACCTGCCCGTAGTCCGTCTCGCGGTCCGTCGGGGTGTCGGTGACCGTCACCTCGTCGACGGGCAGACCCGCGCGGGCCGCGTCGGCGGCGAGGAGCGTGGGACCGACGAACTCGGGCTGCGCGGTGTTGCGGCGCAGCAGCGCTTCGGGGCCGCCCTGCACGACCGGCACGTCGGCGATGTCCACGACGTAGGGACCGACGGGTGCCGCGGCGGGTTCGGCGACGCGGTAGATCTCCACGGCCGGATAGGCAGGTCGCAGGTCGGCGTCGGTGACGAAGTCGTCGGGGTTGTCGAAGACGATGTCGTCACCGAACTCGGCGACCCGCTCGATGCCCGGCGAACCGTCGAGCGCGCGATGCACGAGTGCCGGTCGCGCGGCGGGAGAGGTGTCGGGATCGAGGTCGTTGCGCACCACCAGGAAGCCGATGCCCTGACCGCGCAGGGTCGCGGCGAGACCGTCGGACGGGCGGCCGTCGGCGATGTCGCGTTGCACGGCGTCGAGGGCACGGATGGCGCCGGGTGGCACGAGCGGGACGGCGTCGCGCACCGCCCACGGCGTCGATGCGAGTGCCTGCAGCGGTTCGTCGCGGGTGAGCCCCCACATCTGGCTGCCGAACGGCGCGCCGGGAACGATGAGGGCGCGTTCGCCGCGCTCGCTCGTGTTGTCCTCGAGCCAGGCCGCCGTGGCGTGCCAGTGCTCGGGGACCTCGTCGAAAGCGCCGCGCGGAGCGAGCCGCCCGGTCCACGCGAGTGAGGTCGCGAGCGTCATCGCGACGAGGATCAGCGTCGTCACCGCGACCATCGGATTGCGTTCGGGATGCGCGAAGGCGTTCCGGGCACGCGTCCACGGCACCGATCCGGGCAGAGGAACGGCGCGCAGTAGGTGCGCGATCCCGAGCACGATCGGCAGTCGCACGAGCGGCTCGAGCTTGTGGACGTTGCGCAGCGGCGCACCGGCGGTGTCGAGGAACAACCGGACCTGCTCGGCGAACGGCGAGTCGAGCTGGCCGACGTAACCGACGCCCATGCCGACGAGACCCACCACGAGGATCAGGGTGAAACGACCGCGCGCGGGCATCGACCGCATCGCGAGACCGGCGAGACCGGCCGCGGCCAGGGCGCCGGTGACGAGGACCGCGGCCGGTTGCGTGACGAGCACGGCGCCCGCGATGCGTTCGGGGGAGACGAAGGGCGTCCAGCTGCTGGTGCCGCGCAGCACCTCGGCGAGCGACGTCCATTCGGTGGTGACACCGGACGATTCGATGAAGTCGAGGAAGGGCGGACTGACGCGACCGAGCAGCAGCAGCGGCACCATCCACCAGGTCACCGCGACGACGCACAGCGGCAGCCACCACAGGGTGAAGCGCCACCAGCGCCGGTTCGGACGGTGCGCGGCCCACCACAGCGCCGCGACGAGACAGGCTGCGGCGGTCGCGACCGCGTTGATCGCGCCCATGAGCGCCACCGCCACGGCGGACTGCGCGGCGAGCCGGCGGGCCGAGCCCGGATTCTGCGTGTTCAGATACCGCACCAGCGGCAGCAGCACCCACGGCGCCAACATCATCGGATGTGCTTCCGACGAGATGGAACCGAGCGTCGTGAGGACGCGCGGGGACAGCACGAACACCGTCGCCGCGATCAGACGGGAGCTACGGCTCCCGATACCGAGGGCTTCGGCGAGGCGGACGAGACCCCAGAATCCGGCGACGAGCAGCAGCACCCACCACACCCGCTGGGTGATCCACGGGGGGATGTGCAGCAGTTGACCCGCGGCGAAGAACGAGCCGTGCGGGAAGAAGTAGCCGTACGCCTGGTTCTGCACCTGCCCGAGCGGCGCCACACTGCTCCACTGGTGAGCGGCGCGCGTGAGGAATCCGATCGGGTTCTGCGTCAGGTCGTACTTGGTGTCGGCGACGACCAGGCCCGGAACCTGGGCGAAGGACAGGACCACCGCCACCGCGGTGACTGCGTACAGCCACCGGCGGGACAGCGGTTCGGCGGACGGGAGCTCCGTCTCGCCTCGGTACGTGCGTGAACTCGAAGCGTTGCCGGCGCCGTCAGCGGCTGCCGTACTCAACCTGGTTCAGGAGGGACGAATCGGCGTTGCCACTGCGATCGATCTGAGGGCGCGAATTCTCCTGCACAGCGGCCGTTACGCCGAAGACCGCCACGGCGCCGAGTACGGCACCGACGACCACGCTACCCAGGCCCGGTCCCAGGAACTTCCCCATTCCGTCTCCCCATCTCCAGTGACGCAGGCAGTCATCGCCGGCCGCCACGCTGTCTATCGGTCCGCGCCAAACTATCACCCCGGAAGGCGGTGGTGGACGGTGCGAGCCTCCGAGTCGATCTTTACCGTCGCCGCGGTGCGCTAGACGCCCAGTGCGCCGAGCAGTGTGCGCAGTTTCGCGGTGGTCTCGTCGAGTTCGGCGAGGGGGTCGGAGTCGGCCACGATGCCGCCTCCTGCCCAGGCCACGGCGCGTCGGCCGTCGGAACTGAGCTCCGCGCACCGGATGGCGACGAACCAGTCGCCGTCGCCTTGTTCGTCGCACCAGCCCACCGCGCCGCCGTAGAAGCGCCGGTCGCCCTCGACCCGGGAGATGACGTCCAGCGCGGCCTCGGTGGGGGTGCCCGCCACGGCCGGGGTGGGGTGCAGAACGTGGGCGAGGGTGAGCGCGTCGGTGTCGGGGTCGCGGAGGGTGCCGGTGATCGGCGTGGCGAGATGCCAGACATCGGGTGTCGCGGTGAGCTCGGGCTTGTCGGGGATGTCGAGGTCGCTGCACAGCGGGGCCAGTCGCGTGCGGATCCAGTCGACGACGTAACCGTGCTCGGTGAGGTTCTTGTCCGAGGTCAGCAGATCCTCACCGGCGCGGCGGTCCTCGTCCGGATCGGCCCGGCGCGCGGCGGTCCCGGCGAGGGGACGGCACGTGACGGTCTCGCCACGGCGGCTCACGAGCAGTTCGGGCGTCGCCCCGACCAGCGTGTGACCCCAATAGCGTTCGCCCGCCGCGCTCAGATCCAGCGCGTACGTCGCCGCGTCGGGATGGCGTTCGATCATGCGGGCCGCGAGAGCGAGCGGGTCGAGCGGTGCGTCGGCCTCGAGGGCGACCCGCCGGGCGGCGACGACCTTCTCCATCTCCCCGAGGGACATCTGCTCCACGAGCCGGCGCACCCGCTCGACGTGCACGCGGGGCAGTGGCAGTTCGGCGGAGATCCGCACCGGCGGCAGGTCCGACAGGTCGGGCGGGGCCTGCCACGGGCCGTCGAGGATCTCGACGTCGTCGGGCTGCGCGAGGGCCACCGGACGGTGCCGCGAGAACGGCAGTGCACCGACGACGATCGTCGCCTTACCGCTGCGGAGTGCCTGCGTGGCGGAGTGGACGTCGTCGAAGAACCGGCGGGGGCCGGGGGCGTGCACCGAGCGTTCGGTGCGCGAGAGCAGGAATCCGTCCATGGTGGATCGACAATATCCCTGCCCGCACCCGGCGCCGGTGACCCGGTGCGGGCGTCAGCGACCCGGCGGCACGATCAGGACCGGCCGGTGACTGTGCCGGAGCACGTGATCGGCCACCGACGACTGCAACAGGGACCGCAGACCGGTGGTGCCGCGGGTGCCGGTGACGATGATGTCGACGTCCAGCTCGTCGGCGGCCTCGATGATCGCCGACCACACCGCGTTGACGACCTCGACGGTGCGGCCCTCGGCGTGCAGACCCACCGAGCGGGCCATCTCGAGCCCCTCGTCGTTGGTGATGCGCGCGTCGGACAGGGCGACGTCCTCGCTGTCCTCGTCGGGCACCCAGTCGGGTTGCATGACACCGGACAGGCCGGACATGCGGGCGGCCTGCCGGACCATCGGCTCCCAGGCGGTGACGACGACGGCACGGCACGACTCGAGGAAACGACCCGCATACTGCACGGCACGCTTCGAGTTCTCGGAACCGTCGTAGGCGATGAGGATCAGATCTGCGCCCACCGCGTACCCCCTGGGTCGGATTCGGATGCTCGGGTGCACCTTAACCCGCCGGAGCGTCCCCGGGGGAGGTTCGAGCTGTGGATCCGCGAGGTTCGTCCGCTACCGTCGGCACCATGCGGATCCGTCACACTGTCGCCGCCGTGCTCGCGGTCGCCCTCACCACCGCGGGATGCGGTTCGTCCGATTCGGGCGGCGACGACCCGGTCGAGACGACGTCCGACACCGCGCCCGCCTCGTCCACCACAGCGACCGCCACGACCACCGAGGCGACCGCGGCCGCGACGTCGGCGACCTGCGGCGACGATCTGCTCGCCCGGTTGACGCTGCGGCAGAAGCTCGCCCAGTTGCTCAACGTCGGGGTCACCGGAGCCGCCGACGCGCAGGCCGTCGTCGAATCCGAGCAGATCGGTGGCATCTTCATCGGCAGCTGGACCGACGCGTCGATGCTCACCGACCGTCTCGTGCCGCAGGTGGCCGCGCGGAGCGCATTGCCGCTCATGGTCACGATCGACGAGGAGGGCGGCCGCGTGTCGCGCGTGGGCGACCTGTTCGGGCCCGATCCGTCCGCGCGGGTGACGGCGCAGACGATGACGGTCGACGAGACCTACCGAATGGCGTTCGAACGTGGACAGGAACTGAAGTCGCTGGGCATCACGGTCGACTTCGCGCCGGACGTCGACGTGAGCAGCCAGCCCGACGACTCCGTCATCGGCGACCGCTCGTTCTCCGACGATCCCGAGGTCGTCACGCAGTACGCCGGCGCCTATGCGCGGGGACTGATCGACGCGGGCATCATGCCGGTGCTCAAGCACTTCCCGGGACACGGCTCGGCCTCCGGTGATTCGCACACCGGTGCCGTGACCACCCCACCGATCGAGCAACTGCAGCAGAGCGATCTCGTGCCGTACCGCAGCCTGGTCTCGCCCGAGGTGGGCGTCATGCTCGGCCACCTCGACGTGCCGGGTCTGACCGGCGGGCTGCCCGCGAGCATCAGCCCGGCAGCGGTGGACCTGCTCCGCTCGGGTGCCTACGGCGGCCCCGCCTTCGGTGGCGTGATCTTCACCGACGATCTGTCGGGGATGCGCGCGATCACCGACACCTACGGCATCACCGAGGCCGTCGAGGCCGCGATGGTGGCGGGCGTGAACCAGGCACTGTGGCTGACCACCGACGAGGTGCCCGCCGTGCTCGACCATCTCGAGCAGGTCGTCGCGGAGGGCACGCTCTCACCGGAATGGGTCGACGAGTCGGTACGGACCGTGACACGCGCGAAGGGCGTTCTGGACTGCTGAAATGTCGCAGGTTGCTTCGACCACAGGCTTCCTACCGTAGAGTAAGAACTTCATTCGAGGAGTCCGGGAGGAGTCATGGCGGGCGGGACCAAGCGACTGCCGCGTGCGGTCCGCGAGCAACAGATGCTGGACGCCGCCGTCGAAGTGTTCTCCGAGCACGGTTTCCACAACACGTCCATGGACGCCATCGCGGCGCGGGCGTCGATCTCCAAGCCGATGCTCTACCTGTACTACGGGTCGAAGGACGAGTTGTTCGCGGCGTGCATCGCCCGCGAAGGGCAGCGGTTCGTCGAGGCACTCACACCGGCGGGCGACCCCACCCTCGCCCCGCGTGAACAACTGCGGGTCGCGCTCGAGTCGTTCCTCGGCTTCGTCGACGAGCACCGGCCGTCGTGGATGGTCCTCTATCGTCAGGCGCTGTCGCAGCAGGCCTTCGCGCCCCAGGTGCAGGGCAGCCGCGACCGGCTGATCGAACTCACCGCGCACCTGCTCGAATCGAGCACGCGCGATCCGGAACCCGACACGAACTTCACGATCATGGCCGTCGCGCTCGTCGGTGCCGGTGAGGCCGTCGCCGACCGCATCGCCGGCGGTGAGATCGATGTGCAGCAGGCAGCGGATCTGCTCGAGAACCTCGCGTGGCGCGGTCTCGCGGGACGCAAGCGTTCCGACCAGGTGCACTGATCCGTCCCGCCGGGAACACCTCGGCCACAAGGATATTCACCGCACGGGGGTTCGGGCGGGGCGGGACGCCCCCATCGCGTCCCGCCCCGCCCGAAATCTCGGTGATTCCCCGCCCTACCGCAGGGTGGCGGTCAGGTGCGGGTACTGCTTCTTCGGATGCCGCAGTGCCAGATCCCATCCGTCGGCGACGTGCTGCGCGTACAGGCTCAGCGACGACGGCAGCAGGACCGGCTTCCCGAATCGCACCGCGTAGGTCACCTTGCCGGGGATCCGTCCCTCGACGGCCGAGAGGGTGGCCGCCGCGCTCCACATGCCGTGGGCGATGGTCTTCGGGAATCCGAAGGCCTTGGCGCCCAGGGTCGACACGTGGATCGGGTTGCGGTCACCGGAGACCGCCGCATAGCGGTCGATGACCTTCTGGTCGACCCGCAGTGTGGAGGTGGGGACCGGGGGGATCTCCTCCTCCTTCGGCTCCGGCTTGGGCTGACCCGACAGCGACGTGCGCTGCTGGTGCAGGAAGGTCGACGTCTGCCGCCACACCAACTCGCGTCCGACGTTGACCTCGCTGACGAGATCGACGAGCAGGCCCTTACGGTGTTCGCGCATGTTCTCCGCGTGCACCGCGATGTCGAGCGGCTCGGTGACCGAGATCGGCCGGAACTGCTCGATCACGTTCTCGGCGTGCACCGAACCGACGGCGGCGAACGGAAAGCCCTTCGACACCATCAGTTTCATCACGAGCGGGAACGTGAGGATGAACGGATAGGTCAGTGGCAGGCTGTCGCCGAACCGCAACCCGCACACCTTGGTGTACTCGGCGAGATCGTCGGGATCGACCTTCAGCGACCGCAGGACCAGGACGTCGTCGGGCAGGCTGTCGCCCGACGCGCCCACCACGGGCAGCGCCCCGAGTACGGCCCGGCTGTAGATGTCGAAGGTCGACGGCAGCGAGGGCAGTTCGATCCGTGCCATCTAGGCCCCCAGCATGGACTGGCCGCACACGCGCACGACCTGCCCGGTCACGGCGCTCGACGCGGGGTTCGCGAACCACGCGACGGTCTCGGCGACGTCGACGGTCTCACCGCCCTGCTGCAGCGAGCTCATCAGACGACCGGCCTCGCGGGTGGCAACCGGGATCGCGGCCGTCATGGCGGTCTCGATGAAGCCCGGAGCGACGGCGTTGACGGTGATCTTCTTGTCGGCGAGCGCCTCGCTGGTCGCCTGGACGAGGCCGATGACACCGGCCTTCGAGGCGCCGTAGTTGGTCTGGCCGCGGTTACCGGCGATACCGGCGATCGACGACACGTCGATGACCCGGCCACCCTCCTTCAGCGCGCCCTTCTCGACGAGCACGTCGGTGATCTTCCGCGGGGCGATCAGATTCACGCCCATCACGGAATTCCAGCGAGCGGCGTCCATGTTGACGAGCAGCTTGTCGCGGGTGATGCCGGCGTTGTGGACGATGATGTCGGCGCCGCCGTGACGCTCGAGCAGGTGAGCGGCGAGCTTCTCGCCGGCGTCGGGGGCGGTGACGTCGAGCGCGAAGGCGGTGCCGCCGATCTTGTTGGCGGTCTGGGTCAGCGCGTCGCCTGCAGCGGGGACGTCGGCGGCGACGACGGTCGCGCCGTCGCGGGCGAGGACCTCGGCGATCGTCGCGCCGATGCCGCGGGCCGCGCCGGTGACGACCGCGACCTTGCCGGCAAGCGGGCGCTCCCAGGACTCGGGGGCGGTGGCGTCGCCCTCACCGATACGGATCACCTGGGCGTCGACGAAGGCCGACTTCGCCGAGAGCAGGAAGCGCAGCGTCGACTCCACGCCGGACAGGCCGGTCGCGGCCTTCGGGGAGACGTAGACGAGTTGCACGGTGGCACCGCGACGCAGTTCCTTGCCGACGCTGCGCGTGAAGCCCTCGAGGGCGCGCTGGGCGATGCGCTCGTCGACCGACCCGGCCTCCTCGGGCGTGGTGCCGAGGACGACGACGCGGCCGCTCGGGGCGAGATTGCGCAAGGTGGGCTGGAAGAACGTGAAGAGCTGTTCGAGCCCCGCGGGGTCGGTGATGCCGGTAGCGTCGAAGACGAGTGCGCCGAACTTCGTGTCGGACGGCTCGGCGAACGTGTAGTCGCTCAGGAGGTTGCGGATCGGTTCGACCAGGCGGCCGTTGCCGCCGAGCAGGACGGGGCCGGGGAGCGGGGGCTCGCCGGGCTGGTAGCGCCGGAGCTTCTCGGGCTGTGGCAGACCGAACTGCTTGGCGAGGAACGCTCCGGGTGCGGACGAGATGAGCTGGGCGTAGAGCTTGGGTGCGCCCTTGGCTTCGGCCACGATTCCACCTTCTTCGATTCGGTCGTCGTTGCAGTGTTCGACAGCAAGCGTGTTCGACAACAAACTTACCCGTGAGTAAGAATAGTAGCCAGAATTCGAATCCGTCCGAAACCGGGAGACACCAGTGACCACCAAAGCCCGTTCCACGCAGCAGCGCCGTGTCGCCGTTCTCGGAGGCAACCGGATCCCGTTCGCCCGGTCCGACCGCAAGTACGCCCGCGCGTCCAACCAGGACATGTTCACGGCCACCCTCGACGGTCTCGTCGGCCGCTTCAACCTGCAGGGTGAGCGCCTCGGTGCCGTCGTCGGCGGTGCGGTCCTCAAGCACGCCCGCGACTTCAACCTCGTCCGCGAGAGCGTGCTCGGCAGCGCGCTGAGCCCCTACACCCCGGCCTGGGATCTGCAGCAGGCCTGCGGCACCGGCCTGCAGTCGATCATCGCGGTCGGCGACGCCATCGCCGCCGGACGGATCGAGGCGGGGATCGGCGGCGGCGTCGACACCACCTCCGACGCCCCGATCGCCGTGAACAACCAGCTCCGCGAGTTCCTGCTCTCCCTGAACCGGGCCCGCACCACGGCCGACCGGGTCAAGCTGCTCGGCAACGTCCGCCCGTCGATGCTCGGCATCGAGATCCCGCGCAACGGCGAGCCGCGTACCGGCCTGTCGATGGGTGAGCACGCCGCGATCACCGCCAAGGAATTCGGTGTCTCCCGCGAGGCGCAGGACGAACTGGCCGTGGCGAGCCACCGCAACATGGCCGCCGCCTACGACCGGGGCTTCTTCGACGACCTCGTCACCCCGTTCCTCGGGCTGACCCGCGACGACAACCTGCGTCCCGACTCGTCGGTCGAGAAGCTGTCGACGCTGAAGCCGGTCTTCGGCACCAAGCTGGGCGACGCCACCATGACCGCCGGTAACTCGACGCCGCTCACCGACGGCGCGTCGGCCGCGTTGCTGGCGAGCGAGGAGTGGGCCGCCGAGCGCAAGCTCCCCGTGCTTGCCTACCTCGTCGACTCCGAGACCGCCGCGGTCGACTACATCCACGGTGGCGACGGGCTGCTCATGGCACCCACCTACGCCATCCCGCGCCTGCTGCAGCGCAACGGCCTGACCCTGCAGGATTTCGACTTCTACGAGATCCACGAGGCGTTCGCTTCCGTGGTGCTCGCCACCCTCCAGGCGTTCGAATCGGAGGAGTACTGCAAGGGCAAGCTGGGCCTCGACGCCCCGCTCGGCTCGATCGACCGCAGCAAGCTCAACGTCAACGGCTCGTCGCTCGCGGCCGGCCACCCGTTCGCCGCGACCGGCGGCCGGATCGTGGCCTCGCTGGCCAAGATGCTGCACGAGAAGAAGCAGGAGACCGGCAAGCCCGTCCGCGGCCTGATCTCCATCTGCGCCGCAGGTGGACAGGGTGTGACGGCGATTCTCGAGGCCTGATCGATACCCCTCGGAAGTCGTTGAGAGAGGAAAGTTCCGTTCGGTGTGTAACGCTCCGCGACGGACAGCGATAGACCCATCGACCCCGCGCTGCTGCCTGACCCCCGACCTGGTAGCAACGCGGGGTCTTCGCATTCCGGGCGCAGCCGCTCTGAACCGGGGCACTACCCTTGAAAGCAGGTAGTCGGCGCGCGAATTCGAAGGCGTGCCCAGCTTTGCGAAGGGATCTGGGTGAGCGGCAGCAACGGGACCGACGAGTCCCCTCACGAGCACGACGACGCACGGACCGAGAACATCGGTTCGTCGCCGGAATCCGCTCGTGAGGGTGAAGGCGCGTCGGCTCCTACCGAGCGGTTCGAAGCGGTCGATCCTCACCGGGAGGTGGCCGAGTCGCAGGCGAGCAGTGTCACCGAGTCGCAGGCGAGTGATGTGACCGAGTCGCAGGCGAGCAGTGTCACCGAGTCGCAGGCGAGCAGTGTCACCGAGTCGCAGGCGAGTGATGTGACCGAGTCGCAGGCGAGTGATGTGACCGAGCCGCAAACCGAGGCCCCGGCTGCCTCGCAGGCTCCCACAGAGGTCCGAGCCGATGGCACGAACCAGGCGGCTCCCACCGGTGCTGACGAACCCCCGACCCAGAAGGTCCATCCCTCGGAGGAGCCCACCGCGGTCATCCCGGTCGTCGCGCCGGGAAACCGGGCACCGGGTGACGGATCGTCCGCCGCCACCGATCGGCTCCTCCGTTTGCAGGGGGAACAGAACCCGGCACAGCCCGGTCCCGAACAGGCGGAGGCTCCCGTCCCACCCACGTCGACGGCAATGCCCTCGGCCGCCCACCCACCGCAGGGCGACCAGCCGACCCAGCAGATGCAGGCGGGTCCGCCGCCGCAGGGACCGCCTCCTGTCACTCCTCCGCCCACCGGCGGACCGCGAGGTTCCGGCGGAGACGGCGACGAACCGGGCAAGCCTGGATCGAATCTGCCCCGGCGCACGATCGCGCTCGTCGTCGGTGGCGTCGTCGCACTGTTCGCCGTGTTCTACGTGGCCGATCTGGCGTTGTCGTCGGGCAAGGTGCCGCGCGGTGTCACCGTCGCAGGTGTCGAGATCGGCGGCATGTCGCTCGACGCGGCGGAGGCAGAGCTCACCGAACAACTGACGCCGCGGCTCGACATGCCCGTCGACGTCACCGCCGGCGACACTCAGGGGCAGATCGTGCCCTCGGAGGCCGGGATCGGGATCGACTGGCCCGCGACCCTCGACCAGGTGGGTTCGCAGCCGCTCAATCCGTTCACGCGACTCGCGTCGTTCTTCGGGAACGACGAAGTCGGCGTGGTCTCCACACGCGACGAGGTCGCCCTGTCCGCAGCCATCGAAAAGGCCGCCGCTGCCGCCGCGCACGAACCGCGCGAGGGCAACATCGTCTTCGAGGACGGCACACCCGTTCCGGTGACGCCGCAGCCCGGCCAGCAGCTCGACGTCGCAGTCGCGGGCGACGTCTTCGCCGAGCGCTGGCCGTACGGTGATGTCTCGCTGCCCGTCGAGAGCGTCGACGTCACCGTCACCCGCGAGGGCCTCGACCGGGCGCTGGCGGAGGTCGCCGTTCCGGCCGTGGCACAGGATCTGGTCGTCCGGGGACTCGACGGGGCCGTCGGTGTGCTGCCGCGCGATGCGGTGGGCGCTGTCCTGTCGTTCGTGCCGGACGGTTCGGGCGGACTCGAACCGCAGTACGACACCGAGGCCGCGATCGGCATCCTGGCGCCGCAGCTCGCCCCGTCGGAGACCGAACCGAAGGATGCGCGGATCGTCCTCGACGGTGGTCGCCCGACGATCGTGCCCAGCGAGACCGGCGAGATGGTCGACTGGCCCGTCACCCTCGAGAGGTTGCCCGACCTGCTGAAGGAAGCGGGCGACCGCAGCACCGACGCGGTGTACAGGAAGGCCGAACCCGAACTCACCACCGAAGGCGCCGAGAAGCTCGGCATCAGGGAGGTGGTCTCGGAGTTCACCACCAGCGGCTTCGAATACGCTTCCGGCGTCAACATCCGGCTGGCCGCGCAGGAGATCAACGGCGCCATCGTGAAGCCGGGGGAGACCTTCTCCTTCAACGACTACACCGGTCCGCGCGGTGCGGCGCAGGGGTACATCGAGTCGGGCATCATCGAGGCCGGACGTCCCGGTAAGGCCGTGGGCGGTGGCATCAGCCAGCTCGCGACCACCCTCTACAACGCGACCTACTTCGCCGGGATGGAAGACGTCGAGCACACCGAGCACAGTTACTACATCTCCCGGTACCCGGCGGCCCGCGAGGCCACGATCTACGACGGCGCCATCGACCTGAAGTTCCGCAACCCGTTCGACACGGGCGTCCTGATCCAGACGATCGGCACGAGCTCGGACATCACGGTGCGCATCTGGGGCACCAAGACCGTCGACGTCCAGTCGGTCACCGGCAACCGCACGAACTTCACCTCGCCCAACACGATCACGTTGCCCGCCGGTTCGGCCTGCATTCCGTCGAGCGGCGCGCAGGGCTTCACCGTCACCGACACCCGGATCGTCACCGACGCACGGACGGGCGCGCAGATCTCGAGCGCGACCCGCACGGTCCGGTACGACCCGGTCCCGATCGTGAAGTGCATCAGCCCCGAACCGGAACCGAGCGACGAGCCCTCGGGCGGCGGCGACGCGACCTCCGGCGACACCGGATCGGAGGACGCCGAGGCCGAGGACGCACCGGCGCCCGCACCCGAATCGCCTGCGGCCGAAGCGCCGGCAGTCGAGGCACCTGCAGCGGGTGGAACCGAAGAGGAGTAGCGGACGTCCTCGAAACTTCGGGGAGGTTGTGTGCGGTTCCGGTGAAGGAACACGCACACAACCTCCCCTTACTTCGTCACTCCGGAAGCGGCACCACGTCGGGGATCTGGCCGTCGAGGAGGCGGAGCTGCTCCCGAGAAACGACGAGACCGACGTCGTGTGCGAAACCCGTGGGGGAAATCGCGCACAACGTCGGTCTCGTCTATCGCGCTACCGCCGTGAGCGGTTCGATCAGAACGCTGCTTCGTCGAGCTCCATGATGTCGAGGTCGACGTCGGTGATGATCTGACGCGCGACGCTCAGCTCCGGCAGGACGTTCTTGGCGAAGAAGGACGCGGCCGCGACCTTGCCCTCGTAGAACGCCTTGTCCGAGGCATCGACGCCGGCGTCGAGCGCGGAGAGAGCGATCTCGGCGTGCTCGAGCAGCAGCCAGCCGATCATCAGGTCGCCGAACGCCTCGAGGAAACGGACCGAACCGAGGCCGACCTTGTACAGCTCGGTGGGCTGTTCCTGCGCACCCATGAGGTACTGGGTGAGCGTCGCGACCATCGTCTGGGTCTCGCCGAGCGCGGTGGCCAGGAGCGTGCGCTCCTTCTTCAGACGCTGGTCGGCGTCGTCGCGCTCGACGAACTTCTTGATCTCACCGGCGATGTGGGCGAGCGCCACGCCACGGTCGCGGGCGATCTTGCGGAAGAAGAAGTCCTGCGCCTGGATGGCCGTGGTGCCCTCGTACAGCGAGTCGATCTTCGAGTCGCGGATGTACTGCTCGATCGGGTAGTCCTGCAGGAAGCCCGAACCGCCGAGGGTCTGGAGCGAATCCTTCAGGTACTGGTAGGCCCGCTCGGAGCCGCAGCCCTTGACGACCGGCAGCAGCAGGTCGTTGATGCGGTGCGCGAGAGCGGCGTCGGCACCCGAGACCTGCTCGGCGACGACGTCGTCCTGGTGCGCCGCGGTGTACAGGTACACGGCGCGCAGGCCCTCGGAGTAGGCCTTCTGCATCGCCAGCGAACGCCGCACGTCCGGGTGGTGCATGATCGACACGCGCGGGGCGGTCTTGTCGGACATCTGGGTCAGGTCGGCGCCCTGGATGCGCTCCTTGGCGTAGTCGAGGGCATTGAGGTAGCCGGTCGACAGGGTCGCGATGGCCTTCGTGCCGACCATCATGCGGGCGTGCTCGATGACGTCGAACATCTGTGCGATGCCGTTGTGGACCTCGCCGACGAGCCAGCCCTTGGCCGGAACGCCGTGGCCACCGAAGGTGACCTCGCAGGTCGCGGAGGCATTGAGGCCCATCTTGTGTTCGACGTTGGTGACGAACACGCCGTTGCGCTCGCCCAACTCGTCCTTCTCGAAGTCGAAGTGGAACTTCGGGACGAAGAACAGCGACAGGCCCTTGGTGCCGGGGCCGGCACCCTCGGGGCGGGCGAGGACGAGGTGGAAGATGTTCTCGAACAGGTCGTCGGAGTCGGCCGAGGTGATGAACCGCTTGACACCTTCGATGTGCCAGGAGCCGTCGTCCTGCTTGATCGCCTTGGTGCGACCGGCGCCGACGTCGGAACCGGCGTCGGGCTCGGTGAGGACCATGGTGGCGCCCCAGCCGCGCTCGACGCAGGTGGCGGCCCACTTCTTCTGCTCATCGGTGCCGTTGTCGTAGAGCACGCCTGCGAAGGCGGGGCCGGCCGCGTACATGAAGGCCGCGGGCTGGGCGCCGAGCATCATCTCGTTGACGGCCCACAGGAGGCTGCGCGGTGAGTCGGTGCCGCCGAGCTCCTCGGGGATGCCCATGGACCAGTAACCGGCGTCCCACCAGGCGCGGAACGACTTCTTGAACGGCTCGGGAAGCGACACCGAATGGGTCTCGGGGTCGAAGACCGGCGGGGTGCGGTCGGCGTCGGCGAAGCCTTCGGCTGCCGGCCCCTCGGTCAGTGTCTTGACCTCGGCGAGGATGCCGCGCGCGGTGTCCTCGTCCAGGTCGCCGAACTTGCCTGCTTCGAGGACCTTCTGAATCTTCAGGAACTCGAAGAGGTTGAACTCGAGGTCGCGGAGGTTGCTCTTGTAATGGCCCATGTCGTCGGTGTCTCCCAGTGTGGTGCGGTCCAGCTGGCTTCAAGTACCGCCCAAGTTATTACTCGTCGGTAACATCTCCATGTTACTCGTCGGGCAACTAACTGCCAAGAGGTGGTTTGCTCGCCACGACGAGCGCGTCGATCGCGGTTCCCGCATCGGTTTCCCGATATCGCCGTTCGGCAATCCTGATGTCCAATCTGCCGTCGATTTCCTCGACGAGATCGGTTGGTGTGTAGAGGATTTCCTTGTCCTGGGGTCCGCCCACTCCTTCGTCGGGATTTATTGCGTCGTGCCCCAGGAATATGAGGATTCCTTCAGGTTTCAGTGAATTGATCGCGTGGTCGAGAAGCGCCTTCCGCTGTGGCGGAGGAAAATGCAGGAAGACCGAGAGGATCAGGTCATACTCTCCGTCGAACGAGTCGGTCGTCACATCCGCGCGGACGTAGCGGAGCCGGTCTCGTGAGCGGGACGGCGCCTGCGCAGCGACCTGCCGGGCCTTGTCGAGGGCGACCTCGGAGAAGTCGACGCCCACGACTTCCCATCCGCGCGTCGCCAACCACAGGGAGTGACGACCTTCACCGCAGCCGAGATCGAGGGCGCGACCGTGCGGTAGCGACGTCACGTGTTCGACGATCACCGGATTGGGCGGCGCGCCCCAGATCAGTTCCGACGCCGCGTACTTCTCGTTCCAGGCCTGTGCATCCATGACCGCGACGCTAGCCTCGCGTGGCGATTGGGACCCCCGCTTGCGGTGAGGGTTACGGAAGCGCATCGTCGGGGTAGCGCTGTGACGAAATCGTGACCTGCGATATCGTTGACCGGATGCGATGTGCCGACACGCGGTACGTCGAGGAGGAGGAGTTCGTCTGATGGGTGCACAGATCGCTGTCCCTGCCCCGCTGAGGAACAGCGCGCTGCTCGGTCTGGGTGTGCACCGCCCCGAGCGCATCGTCACCAACGACGAGATCTGCCAGCAGATCGACTCGAGCGACGAATGGATCCAGTCGCGCTCCGGCATCAAGGAGCGCCGCTTCGCGAAGCAGCATCCGGAGGAGTCGGTCGTCGACATGGCGACGAGCTCCGCCGAGCAGGCCCTCGTGGCCGCCGGCCTCACGGGTGCGCAGATCGACACCGTGATCGTCGCGACCTCCACCTACCCCTTCCAGACCCCGCAGGCCGCGGCTCTCGTCGCCGACCGCATCGGCACCGGCGGCGCCGCGGCGCTCGACATCCAGGCCGGCTGCGCGGGCTTCTGCTACGCCCTCGGTGTCGCCTCCGATCTCGTGCGCGCCGGAACGGCCGAGCACGTGCTCGTCGTCGGTGTCGAGCGCATGAGCGACACCACCGAGCCCACCGATCGCTCGGTGCGCTTCATCTTCGGCGACGGTGCCGGTGCCGTGGTCGTCGGCCCGTCCGACGAGGTCGGCGTCGGTCCCACCGTCTGGGGCTCCGACGGTTCGCAGGCCAACGCGATCCGTCAGGAACCCGACTGGGTCGATTTCGCCACCAACCCGGACCAGAATCGTCCCTGGATCATCATGGAGGGCACCGCGGTCTTCCGCTGGGCCGCCTTCGAGATGAGCAAGTTCGCCCGGCAGATCGCCGACAAGGCCGGCGTGGCCCTCGCGGACCTCGACGCCTTCGTCCCGCACCAGGCCAACCTGCGCATCAACGACGTCATCGTCAAGCAGCTCGAACTGCCCGAGACCGTCGCGGTCGCCGACGACATCATCGAGACCGGCAACACCTCCGCCGCGTCCATCCCGCTGGCGATGGAGAAGATGCTGCGCACCGGCCAGGTCGGGGTCGGATCCACCGCGCTGCTCCTCGCGTTCGGTGCCGGCCTGTCCTATGCGGGCCAGGTCGTGAAGATGCCCCCGCTCGCGAAGTAGGAAGCAGCGGTAGCAATACGACTTCGTAGCAGTATCGACATATGGCGAGTATTCGCACGTCGTCCGTTCCCCGTTGGGTCTGGGTCCTGTGCTTCGTCGTGGTCTCCGTGGCCGTCGTCCTCCTCGAACCGATGGGGGACGACGAGCCGGGCGGTACCGGCGGGGGCACGGTCGAGAACCCCTCCGAAGCCCTCGAGGCGCTGGAGGCACTGCCCGTCCGGCCCGCCGAATCGCAGAGCGGCTACGACCGCTCACTGTTCGGCTCGGCGTGGACCGACGAAGTGACCGTCGACCTGGGGCGCAACGGCTGCGATACTCGTAACGACATCCTGCAGCGCGATCTCGTCGACGTCTCCTTCGAGCCCGGGAAGAAGCAGTGCACGGTCACTGCCGGCACGCTCGAGGACCCGTACACGGGGAAGACGATTTCCTTCCGTCGCGGGGTCGAGACCTCGTCCGCCGTGCAGATCGACCACGTCGTCGCCCTGTCGGATGCGTGGAAGAAGGGCGCCCGCCATCTCGACGACCAGCAGAAGCGGAATCTTGCGAACGATCCGCGCAACCTGATCGCAGTCGACGGCCCCACCAACCAGGGCAAGGGCGACTCCGACGCGTCGGAGTGGCTGCCGCCGAATACCGCCTTCCATTGCGAGTACGTCGTGCGGCAGATCGAGGTGAAGACGACCTACGAACTGTGGGTCACCCAGGCTGAACACGACGCGATGTCGCGGATCCTCTCCTCCTGCTGATACCGCTTCCTGCTGATCACGCCTCCAGCAGGGCCCGCGCGATGTCGTCCTCCGACAGCAGTACGTGCGCCGCGGCCGGCCCGAGGGGCACGTAGCTGTCGTGGGAGGTGACCCGCGTGATCCGGCCCTGCCACGCATCGTCGACGAGCGTCGCGACGACCGATTCCGCGACACCTCCGCTGCGGCGCGTCTCGTCGACCACCACCACGCGCTCGAAGCGGCGGACGTGTTCGAGCAGCGCGGTCGTCGGCAGCGGCGACAACCACTGCAGGTCGAGGACGGTCGCCGCGACTCCCGCGCGACGGACGGCACGCAGACTCATCGGCACCCCGTTCCCGAAAGTCACCACCAGCACGTCGCGCCCGTCGCCGTAGACGCACACCGATCCCGGTGGAAGCCCGGCGGTGTCGGGGATCTGCTGCCACAGTCCGTCGCCCTCGTCGTAGAGGTCGCGCCGGTGGTACAGCGCGATCGGTTCCAGGTAGACGCACACCCGGCCCTCCTGACGAGCCAGCTCGACGCACGTGCGCAGCAGGGCGCCGGCCGTGGCGGGTGAACTCGGCACGGCCAGCACGAGACCGGGGATGTCGCGCAGCACGGCGACGGAATCGTCGTTGTGGAAGTGCCCGCCGAAGCCGCGCTGGTAGGGCAGGCCAGCGATGCGCACGACCATCGGATTGCGGTACCGCCCGTCGGAGAAGAACGCCAGACTCGCCGCCTCCCCGCGCAACTGGTCCTCGGCGTTGTGCAGGTAAGCCAGGTACTGGATCTCCGGGATCGGCAGCATGCCCGCGACGGCGAAGCCCAGCGCGGTGCCGAGGATCGTCTGCTCGTCGAGCAGGGTGTCGAACACGCGCAGGCGCCCGAAGCGCTCCTGCAGCCCTCGGGTGACGCCGTAGACCCCGCCTTTGAGGCCGACGTCCTCGCCGAACACGCAGGCGTGGGGATCCTCCTCGAGGAGCTGTCCGAGCGTGCGGGTGACGGCCCGGGCGAGCGTGAGCGGTTCACCGGCAGGATGCGGATCGTCGTCGACGAGCACGAGCCCGGATTCGAGCGGGCGCATCACGTCGGCGGCGGTCGCCAGTCGCGGCGGCCGGGTCAGTGAGTCCGCGACGGAGCCGACCTCGACCCGTATCCGCTCGTACCGGTCGAGAACCCCTGCCGCATCGAGCATTCCGCGTGCGACGAGTTCACGGGCCGTCCCCGCCAGTGGGTCCCGCTCGTGGTCCGCGGCAAGATCCGACGGACTGCGGTAGGCCGACTCGACGTCGGAACCGGCATGGCCGAGGAAACGCACTGCCCGCACGTGCAACAGGGCCGGAGCCCGGGTCGTGCGCACCGTCTCCACGGCATCGGTTGCGGCAGCGAGCATCTCCACCGCATCGGCGCCGTCCACCGACCGGTACTCGATCCCCGGATACGACGACAGCGACCGCTCGAGCCAGCCGGGCGGGGTGGGCACACTGATGCCGAGTCCGTTGTCCTCACACACCAGCAGCAACGGCAACGGCAACCCGCGGTGCCGGCAGTAGGCGGCCGCGTTCAGGGCGCCGACGGCCGTCGAATGGTTCGCCGAGGCATCACCGAAACTGCACACCACCACCGAATCCCACGGCCACGCCGCGTCGAGCCCGAGTCGCTGCATCCGCGGTAGCGCGAGGGCGAGACCGACGGCCCGCGGCATGTGCGAGGCGATGGTCGACGTCTGCGGCAGGATGTTCAGGCCGGCGTTGCCGAACCCCTTGTGCCGGCCCGCCGAGATCGGATCGAGCGTGGACGCCGCACATCCGGCGAGCACGTCGCGGATCGGGGTGCTGTCCTCGACGAGCGACGCGCGAGCCGCGTAGAAACCGCCCGAACGGTAGTGCAGCAGAGCGGGATCCGTCACCCGCGTGCACAGGCCCAGCGCGGCGTTCGATTCGTGCCCCGCCGATGCGATGGTGTAGAAGCCTTCGCCGCGTCCCTGCAGGGTGCGGGCCGCGACATCGAGGTGCCGCGACTGCACCTGGGCGTCGAAGTACCGCACCAACCGGTCGTCGTCGACCTGCCGGTCGACCGGACGCGTCGGCGGTGCGTGCCCGGGCAGAGCGCGCACCGCGGTGACGAAACGTTCGTCGAGTTCGTCGGCGGCGGTCACTCCTTCTTTCTACGCCCGATCACCTCGGAAGGAGGTGGATCGGCCCCCCGTCGTTCGGGAACGGCAACGACGTGAAGTTCATCGGCGCGACGTAGTCGGCCGGCACGTGCCAGCGGAAACGCAACAGCAGATGGTGCAGCACCGTCTTGATCTCCGCTCCCGAGAAATGCATGCCCAGGCACCGATGCGCGCCACCGCCGAAGGGCGCCCACGCGTACTTGTGCACCTTGTCCTCGCGGCGCTCCGGCGAGAACCGCTCGGGAAGCGTGCATCACATCTCGGTTGCGTCGATTCGTCCCACGGGACGGTCGCTGGTCGGGCGTGCGGGTGCGTGCCATGCTGGCGCCATGGACGTCGAACGCCCCAAGCTCGAAGGCACCGTCGCGGTCGGGGAGGGCCGCCGGCTCGGGTTCGCCGAGTTCGGGTCGGCCCACGGCCGCACGGTGTTCTGGCTGCACGGCACGCCGGGTGCGCGCCGCCAGGTTCCCATCGAGGCCCGCGCCTTCGCCGAACGGAACCACATCCGCCTCATCGGGATCGACCGCCCGGGGATCGGCTCCTCGACACCGCACATCTACGAGAACGTCCTCGCGTTCAGCGACGACCTGCGCATCGTCGCCGACACCCTCGGGGTCGACCGCATGGCCCTCGTCGGACTGTCCGGCGGCGGCCCCTACACCCTCGCCGCGGCCTATGCACTGCGCGAACGGGTCGTCGCGGCTGCGGTCCTCGGCGGTGTGGCACCGGTCGTCGGTCCCGAGTCGATCGACAGCAACCTGATGAAGCTGGGCGCCTTCGTCGCGCCGGCACTGCAGACCGCGGGCGTCCCCATCGGCGTGGCGATGAGCGCGGCGATCCGCGTGGTGCGCCCGTTCGCGTCGCCGATCATCGACCTGTACGGACGGTTCTCACCCGAGGCCGACCGCCGCCTGCTCGCCCGTCCCGAGTTCAAGACGATGTTCCTCGACGACCTGCTCAACGGCAGCCGACGTCAGATCTCCGCGCCGTTCGCCGACATCGTCGTATTCACCCGCGACTGGGGTTTCCGCGTCTCCGACGTGAAGGTGCCCGTGCGGTGGTGGCACGGCGACACCGACCACATCATCCCGATCGAGCACGGCCTGCACATGGTGGACCTGCTGCCCGACGCCCAGTTCCACCACCTGCCCGGCGAGAGTCATCTCGGGGGTCTCGGTGCGTCGGAGGAGATCCTCACTACGGTTCTGAAGTTGTGGGACCAGGACTGACCGAGGGCGAACGCCAGCTGCCGAGAGCGTTGCACCTGCGACCGTCGGCGCTGGCGGCGGTCGCCGTGGGCGGTCTGCTCGGGACGAGTGCCCGCTACGGCCTCGGCCGGTGGTTCCCCGTCGAGTCCGGGAGCTGGCCGGTCACGACCTTCGCGATCAACGTCCTCGGTGCGCTGCTGCTCGGATTCCTGCTCGAGGCACTGATCCGCATCGGTCCCGACACCTCCTGGCGTCAGGTGGTCCGGCTCGGGGTGGGCACCGGTGCGCTGGGCTCGTTCACCACCTACAGCGCGCTCGCGGTCGACACCGACCTGCTGCTGCGCGACGGTGAACTCGTCGCCGCGGCAACCTATGCGCTCGGCACGGTGCTCGTCGGCCTTCTCGCGACCGGCATCGGTGTCGCGCTGGGCGCGTGGTTCGGCAGTCGCCGAGCGGCACGGCGATGATCGCGGTGTGGGTGGCGTTGGCAGGCAGCGCCGGTGCGGTGACGCGGTTCGTCGTCGACAGTGCTCTGCGTGCCCGCTCCGGATCGTCCCTGCCGTGGCCGACCGTGCTGATCAACGTCATCGGTTCGTTGCTGCTGGGGCTGCTCACCGGTGCGGTGCTGTTCCACGACGCCGCCGCGGAGTTGCTCGCCGTCGTCGGGGTGGGGTTCTGCGGCGGGGTCACCACCTTCAGCACGACCAGCGTCGACTCCGTCCGCCTGATCGTGGCGCGCCGCTACGGTGCCGCCTGCGCGATCGCGCTGGGCACCCTGGCGACCACGCTCATCGCGGCGGCCGCCGGGCTCGCTCTCACCGCCGTGTGGTGATCAGCGAGCGCGGTCGATGAGGCCGAGCACCGAGCGCAGTTCGTCGGCGTCGACCTGCCCGGGTGCCGAGGCGGTGCCGACCATCCCGAACGTCGCCGCCGATCCGAAGACCTGCCCGGCGATCCGCGACACCACGCCGAGGCCGCCCATCGACATGGTGATCAACGGGCGGTCGGCGTGGTCCTCGTGCATGGTGCGGGTCGCGTCGAGCAGGGTGAGCACGTCGGCCGTCGACTGCGGCATGACGGCGATCTTGCAGATGTCGGCGCCGAGTTCCTGCATCTCGCGTAGCCGCGCGACGATCTCGTCCTTCGGCGGAGTGGCGTCGAAGTCGTGGTTCGACGCCACCACCGCAACACCGCAGGCGTGGGCCGCCGCGACGATCCGCTCGACGGCGGCACGGCCGCGGCGGTACTCGACATCCACCAGATCCACCGCGCCGCTCTCGGCGAGCGCGACCGTCAGATCGGCGTACGCCTCGTCGTCGATCGCGATCTCGCCGCCCTCGTCGGCGGTGCGGCAGGGCGCGAGCAGGGGAGGGCCCTGCAACTGCTCGGACAACGAGCCGGCCTGCGCGACCACCGAGGCGACGTCGTCGACTGTGTGGAAGAAGTCCACGCGCCATTCGACGACGTCGGCCCGCTCGGCGACGGCCGCGATCTGTTCGCGCAGCGCCTCGGGGGTGCGGCCGGTGACGGGGACGAGGATGGTGGGTGCGCCTTCACCGATCACCACGTCCTTGACGCGAACCGGTGTGATCGTTCGTCCCACGTGCCGTCTCCGTTCCCTCGTCCGATGATCGGCCCTATTCGATCACGACCGCTTCGAACCGCTGTCCGCAGTGTCCGCACCGGCCTCGGTCCCCTCGACGACCACGACGGCGTCGTCCTTCGCCGCCTTCGACGGGTCGGCGATCGCCTCGCCACGCGCGACCATGAGTGCTTCGTCGGAGAGCGGGATCTCCTTGATGAAGCACGCCAGGACGAATGCGATGAGCAGGAACGGGATGAGGTACCAGAACACCGGCGCCAGCGAGTCGGCGTAGGCGTCGACGATGCCTTCGCGGACGGGATCGGGCAGCAGCTTCATCGCCGCCGGATCGACGGTCGCGGTGGCCTGGCCGGCCTGCTCCGGTGTCGCACCGGCCGCGGTGAAGACCTCGACGAGCTTCTCCGCCAGGCGGTTGGTGAAGATGGTGCCGAAGATCGCGACACCGAGCGCCGCACCGACCTCACGGAAGTAGTTGTTCGAGCTCGTCGCGGTGCCGATCTCGTCGGCGGGCACCGCGTTCTGCACGATCAGGATGACGACCTGCATGATCAGGCCGAGACCCAGACCGAAGACGAACAGCATCGAGCAGATCACCCACAGCGGGGTGTCGCCCTCGAGGGTGGTCAGCCACAGCATGCCCGCCGCGGTGATGAGCGAACCGACGATCGGATAGATCTTGTAGCGCTGGGTCTTGGTGATGGCCAGCCCCGAGCCGATCGAGGTGATCATCAGACCGGCCATCATCGGCAGCAGCAACAGACCCGAGACCGCGGCCGAGGTGCCCGACGACATCTGCAGGAAGGTCGGCATGAACGCGATCGCCGAGAACATGCCGAGGCCGAGGACGAAACCGATGGCCGTGGCGTTGACGAAGATCGAGTTGCGGAACAGCGACAGCGGGATGATCGGATCCTGCGCCCGCGACTCGACGAGCACGAACAGGCACACGAACACCACGAGTCCGGCGCCGAACATCCACGTGAGCGGAGCGGTCCAGCCGCGATCGGCGTCGCCACCGAAATCCGTGAAGAAGATCAGGCAGGTCGTGGCGAGGGAGAGCGTGAGCACGCCGAGGATGTCGATCCGCTTCGTCGGCTTCTTCACCGGCAGGCGCAGCGCGAACCAGGTGATGACGAACGCGATGATGCCGACCGGCACGTTGATGTAGAAGCACCACTCCCACGTCAAGTGGTCGACGAAGAAGCCGCCGATCAGCGGGCCACCGACGGCCGACAGACCGAAGATCGCGCCGAGCGGGCCCATGTACTTACCGCGTTCGCTCGCGGGCACGATGTCGGCGATGATCGCCTGCGACAGGATCATCAGACCGCCACCGCCGAAGCCCTGGATCGCGCGGAAGACCACGAAGGTCCAGAAGTCGTCGGTCATCGAGCACGCCGCGGAGGCGAGGGTGAACACGCCGATCGCGATGAGGAACAGGTACCGGCGCCCGAAGACGTCGCCGAACTTGCCGTAGATCGGCATCACGATGGTCACCGCGAGCAGGTAGGCGGTGGTGATCCACGCCTGGTGTTCGACGCCGCCGAGTTGCCCGACGATCGTGGGCATGGCAGTGGAGACGATCGTCTGGTCCAGGCTGGCGAGCATCATGCCCGCGATGAGCGCGGAGAAGATGATCCAGATCCGTCGCTGGGTGAGAACCAGAGGTTCCGAAGTGGTGGTCACGGTGTTCCTGTCGGAATAGGAATATCGAGCTGTCAGGCGAAGGTGGCCTGCACAGAGGTGAGGCGATCGGAAATTGTTGCACTCGGTAACTTCTGCTGCAAGGCAATTTCCTCCGGGTCACTCGAACCAGGACCGCACGGGCGGTTTGACCCACATGATCTTCTCGTCCTCGTCGGTGCGGACCGCTGCCGGATGATCCGGGTGCTTCTGCGCCCACGCCGTCTTCTCGTCCATCAATCTCGCGGCGAGTTCCCAGGTCTCCATCGTGCGCGGCGGATGCGCATCCGCGGCCCGCGCCAGCTTGCGTCGCGTCTCGTCGGTCATGGCGAGCAGTTCGGCTCCCGAGATGCCGCGGTTCCATGCATACCGGGCCAGGGTCACGGCCTTGTCCCGCCGGTTCTTCTCGGCGCGATCGGTGTGGGCGAAGTCGGCGTCGCTCATGCTCCGAAGGTACGCGCCGGCCCGGATCGGGTTCACCGTCGACGATCCCGGATCCGGCCACGACGGTGCTGCCGTCTGTCTACCCTCGATGAGGGGGCCGAGGAGGCGTGATGACGGCCGACGAGATCCCGGAGGGCACACCCGACACGGTCGTGGCCCGTGCCGCCCGGCCGCCGCGGGTGCCGGTGTTCGACCCGACCCTCGGCATCGACGTTCCCCGGTCCTTCCGCGGCACACCGCCACACCGATTGGTGGCGCTCGGCGACTCCCTGCTGCAGGGCTTCCAGAGCGGCGCGATCTACAACACCGACGTCTCCGTCCCGGCGATCGTCGCCCACGAGCTCGGCGCCGATCTCCGATACCCGCGCTTCGGTGGACCGGGCGGACTGCCGCTGAACGTCGAAGTGCTGTTGCGCCGGATCGAGGAGCGGCACGGATCGACGCTGCAACCGTGGGAGCTGCCGACGGCGCTGTTCACGGCGCGCGGCTTCATGGACGAGGTCGAGGACTACTGGGAACGCGGACCCGGCGCGACACCACCGCTCGTCGGATATCTCCACAACCTGTCGTGTTTCGGCTGGGATCTGCGCGACGCGCTGCAGAAGACCGCCCGCGTCTGCGCCGAACGCATCGCAACACCCCGCGACGATCTCGTGCGGCAACTCGTCGAGAACAACGGGGAGCGGGCGGCGCTGTACGTCTATCCGAACACCGACGACCGGCGCCGCGAGATGACACTGTTCGACGTCGCGGCCGAACTCGGTGCCGAGCACGACGGCGACACCGAGGCGGGCATCGAGACACTCGTCGTCTTCCTCGGTTCGAACAACGCGCTGCAGACCGTCACCGAATTGCAGGTCGTGTGGAGCGGCGACGACTTCCGCGACCTCGACGGGAAACAGGCCTACACGATCTGGCGGCCCGAACATTTCGACAGCGAGTTCGCGGCGGTCGTCGCGAAGCTCCGCGACATCGACGCGCGGCACGTGGTGCTGTGCACCGTCCCGCACGTCACCATCGCCCCGATCGCCCGGGGGATCGGGACGAAGAACGGCTCGCCGTACTTCCCCTACTACACCCGGCCGTGGGTGGACGCGCGCCGCTTCGATGCGAGCCGCGACGAACACATCACCGGTGCGCAGGCCCGCATGGTCGACGCCGCGATCGACCTGTTCGACGAGACGATCACCGAAGCGGTCGCCGACGCGCGACGTGCCGGACTGGACTGGTATCTGCTCGACACCGCGGGCATCCTCGACCGCCTGGCCGCGCGCCGCTACGTCGACGACCTCGATGCGCGACCCGCGTGGTGGCAGCCGTACCCGCTACCGCCGACGCTCGCCGCGCTCGACCCGGTACCGGACACGCGTTTCCTGTCGGCCGACGGTCACGGCGGTCGCGACAGCGGGGGATTGTTCTCCCTCGACGGTGTGCACCCGACGACGGTCGCCTACGGGATCCTCGCCCAGGAGATCATCGACGTGATGGTGCGTGCCGGCGTCGAATTCCGGTCGCCGAACGGAACGGTGCGAAACGGTCCTGTCGCCGTGGATTTCGAGCGTCTGCTCCGGCACGACACCCTTGTGCGTACTCCACCGCAGAACATCGATTCGACGCTGTCGATCCTGGGGTGGGTCGACGAGGTGCTCGACGTGTTCCGGGTGCAGTTGCGTTTCGGTCTGTGAGGGATCAGGTCAGGTTGATGACGTGAGCGTGTGTCGCCACGGCGTCCTGCATCTTCTTCCGCGACAGCGAGCGCGGACCGCACGCGCATCCTGACGGAATGGCGTCGTCCTCGAACTGCGTCACCTCCAGGGTGTCCACATACTCCGAATTGAGTGATGTGCCGTTGTGCGGTGTCGCTTCGCGGTCGCGGTTGCCGCGGCCGCCGGGACCGCTGCGGGAGACCACGACCTGACCCTCGGTGGTGTTGTACACCGCCGCTACGGTGTGGCCCTTGGGACAACGAACCTTGAGGACGGCCTTCTCGGTGCGCTGGGGTCCGAGTTCCTTCACTGCGGCGAGTGCGAGCTTGCGACGTTCGGTAGGGGGTGTCGTGGCGATATCCATTTTCCTATTCCACCTCACAGTGTCGGGGTTCACAGGGCTTCGGCAGAACCGCTTCGGGGTTTGTTTTCAGATGATCTCGTCGGTGAGCCGGTGCGGTGTGCCGAATCGATGAGCGGTGATCGTGACGGACTGTTCGGCCAGGAACGGCAGCATCTCGATTCGTCCGGATCCGGTCACCGGATGGTCGAACACCGCGATGTCGCATCGGGTGTTCCATTCGGCGGGCGGCGCTGCGCCGATCAGGCGGACACGCGCCGGGATCGTGTCGACGATCCGTTCCTCCCATTCCACATCACTCTCCACGCGCACGCGACCGCCGAAACGTGCTGTATTCGAGCATCTTACGAGATCGACGGCGAAAGCCGAAGAGATTTCCACCGGCGCGCCCGCCCGGGCCGCGGCACCGAGCACGCGCACGAGTTCGTCGGGCCGCCCGGCCTCACCGAGGCGTACGTGTGTGCGAACGGGCCGGTACCGGAACAGGTTCCGCTCTGCCGAGAGTCCCGTGATATCTTGTACCACAGCGAATTCCGACGTCCATGCTCGCTCGTCGTCCTCGAACGCCCGGCGCAGCATGTCCTCGTCCCAGGCGCACGGTTCCCAGGAACCGAAGCCGAAGAGATAGTTCGGCCCGCCCGCCTTGAAGCCCGCTCCCACCGACGACTTCTTCCAACCCCCGAAGGGTTGCCGTCGCACGATGGCACCGGTGATACCGCGATTGACGTACACATTCCCGGCCTGCACCCGATCGAGCCAGCGGGCGATCTCGTCCGAATCCAGCGAATGCAGCCCCGCCGTGAGCCCGTAGTCCACCTCGTTCTGGATCGCGATCGCCTCGTCCAGATCGGCCGCGGTCATCACCCCCAGCACCGGACCGAAGAACTCGACGAGATGCGTGCGCGACCCGCCTCGCACCCCGGTGCGCACACCGGGCGTCCACAGCCGGCCCTCCTCGTCGAGCCGGCGCGGTTCGACGAGCCACGACTCGCCGTCGTCGAGTTCGGTGAGCGCGGTGAGCAGTTTGCCCTGCGCCGGTCCGATCAACGGCCCCATACGTGTTCGCGGATCGTGCGCAGGCCCGACCGGCAGTGACCGCACCGCGTCGACGAGCTGGTCGCGGAACCGGCGGGAGGTCGCCACGGAGCCGACGAGGATCACGAGCGACGACGCCGAGCACTTCTGCCCGGCATGCCCGAACGCCGACTGCGCGACGTCGCGCACCGCCAGATCCGGATCGGCGCTCGGCGTCACGACGATCGCGTTCTTGCCGCTCGTCTCGGCGAGCAGTCGCATCCCCGGACGCAGCGAACGGAAGAGTTCGGCGGTCTCGTAGGCACCGGTGAGCACCACCCGGTCGACGCGCGGGTCGGAGACGAGCTTCGTGCCCAGCGACCGTTCGTCGGCGTGGACGAGGTGCAGGACGTCGCGGGGCACGCCGGCATCCCACATCGCCTCGGCGAGCACCGCCCCGCACCGAGCCGTGAGCGTCGCGGGCTTGAGGACCACCGCCGAACCGGACGCCAACGCCCCGAGCGTCGACCCCGCCGGGATCGCGACCGGGAAGTTCCACGGCGGCGTCACGACGGTGAGGGTCGACGGCACGAACCGCGCACCGTCGATCTCGTCGAGCGCGCGGGCCCGCTCGGCGTAGTACCGCGCGAAGTCGATCGCTTCCGAGACCTCCGGATCGGACTGGTCGAGCGTCTTACCGCCCTCGGCCGCCATCACCTCGAGCAGATCGGCGCGCCGCGCCTCGAGCACATCGGCCACCTGTTCGAGGATCCGTGCGCGTTCGGCACCGCTGCGGGCACCCCAGACACGACCGGCCGCGTTCGCGTCGACCAGCACGCGCTCGAGGTCGTCCTCGGAGGAGAGGGTGTGGGCGCGCACGGTGTCGATACCGAGTTTCGACGACGGCACCCGCTCGAGGATGCGGCGCCCCCACTCCCGGTTCTGCGGCAGGGACGGATCGGTGTCCTGCGTGTTCGTGAACACCGGCGGCGCAGGGGTGGGAGGACCCTGCCGGTTCTGCGTGCGGTTGGGGGAGGGGACGCTGTCGTCGAGCGCCGCCACCGACGCACGGAACCGCTGCTCCTCGCGTCCGAACAGGGCGGGATCGTCGGCCAGATCGAACACCGCCGACATGAAATTCTCCTGCCCCGACCCCTCGTCGAGCCGACGCACCAGATACGAGATCGCGACGTCGAACTCGTCGGGGCGGACGACGGGTGTGTAGAGCAACAGGCTGCCGACGTGTCGACGGATCACCTCGGCCTGGCTCTGCGCCATGCCGAGGAGCATCTCGAAGTCGATCCCGTTGCGCACCTGCCGGCGACCGGCGAGCTCCCACGCGTAGGCGATGTCGAAGAGATTGTGCCCGGCCACCCCGATCCGCACGTTCTCGATCCGCTCGGGCGTGAACGCGTAGTGCAGCAGCCGCTTGTAGTTCGTATCGGTCTCCTGCTTGGTGCTCCACGTCGCGAGCGGCCATCCGTGCAGCGACGCGTCGACCCGTTCCATCGGCAGGTTGGCGCCCTTGACCACCCGGATCTTGATCGCGGCGCCGCCGCCTGCGCGTCGCGCCGCCGCCCACCGCTGCAGTTCGATCATGGCGGTCAGGGCGTCGGGCAGATACGCCTGCAGCACGATTCCGGCCTCGAGATGGAGGAACTCGGGACGGTCGAGCAGCGTCGTGAACGCCGCGACCGTCACGTCCAGGTCGTGGTACTCCTCCATGTCGAGATTGACGAACTTCGGCGTCGGCGAGGTCGCGGCGAGACGGTACAGCGGGGTGAGCCGCTCGACGATGTCCGCAACGGTCTCGTCGAACGCCCATGGCGAGTGCGGCGCGACGGCCGCCGAGACCTTGAGCGAGACGTAGTCGACGTCGTCACGTGCCAGCAACGCATGGGTGCCCTCGAAACGGCGACGCGCCTCGGCCTCGCCGAGGACGGCTTCGCCCAGCAGGTTGAGGTTGAGCCGGATGCCGGGGCGTTGCAGTCGTGCGATGGCCCGGCCCAGCGCGGCATCGTCGGTGTCGACGACGAGGTGCCCGACCATCGTCCGGAGCGCGCGACGCGCGGCGGGGACGACGAGGTGCGGGAAGCGGGGACCGATCGCACCGCCCGCCCGCACGGCCGCGCGGAGGTGGACGGGAAGGAAATCCGGTATGTTCCGCGACAATTCGGCAAGGGCATGCGCTGCGGTCGTCGGATCCTCGGGGCGGATGACCTCGTCGACGAAGCGCACGGTGAACTCGAGTCCGTGGGGATCCTTCAGAACGTCGGCGAGGTGGCGGGCCGCACGGTCGGGTGCGACCTTCGACGATTCCTCCACCCACCGGCGGGCCAGGGCGACAGCATCCTCGACGATCCGCACGATGCGCCTCCGATCGACGGCGTTTCGAACCTGACGCCAATCTACCCACCGGAGCCGGTTCGCGTTTGCGGTCCGCGGTGCCGGGAATACAGCGCGAAGGGGACAGTCCCGACCGATGAGGAGACGAGAGTGAACCGTCAGGCTCCCGCGTCACGTGGCGCGGCGTCATCCGCCGAGCGCATGGCGCAGAACGGTGTATTCGAGAAGTTCGCACGTGCCGGCTACGTCGGCAGTGGCATCGTGCACCTGCTCATCGGCTACCTCGCGATCAGGGTCGCGTTCGGTCGCGGCGAGCAGGAGGCGTCGCAGTCCGGTGCGATGGCGGAACTGGGCGAGCAGCCCGGCGGGAAGATCGCGTTGTGGATCGCCGTCGTCGTCTTCGTGATGATGGGCCTGTGGCGGTTCGCCGAGGCCACCTTCGGCAAGGCGTCCGAACCGGAACAACCCGACGCCGACATGAAGGACAAAGCGTTCGACCGGTTCAAGGCCGCCTGCGTCGGTGTCGTCTATCTCGCCTTCGCGTACACCGCGTTCGGGTTCGCCCGCGGCAGCGGCAAGTCCAGCGGTGAACAGAACGCGGGTCTGACGGCGAAGCTGCTGCAGTCCGGTGCCGGCAAGTTCGTCCTCGTCGTCGCGGGACTCGTCATCCTCGGTGTGGGCGCCTACCACGTCTACAAGGGCGCGTCGAAGAACTTCGTCGACGATCTGAAGAGCCACCCGAGCACGTTCGTGAAACGTCTCGGGCTTGTCGGTTACGTCGCGAAGGGTCTCGCGCTCGGTCTCGTCGGTGTTCTGGTGATCGTCGCGGTCTTCCAGGCCGACCCGCAGAAGGCAGCGGGCCTCGACGGTGCTCTGAAGACGTTGGGCTCGCAGCCTTTCGGTACGGTGCTGCTCGTTCTCATGGGCCTCGGCATCGCGGTCTACGGCCTCTACAGCTTCGTCATGGCCCGCGACGCGAAGATGTGACGCTCAGTCGTCTGCGTCGTCGAACCAGAACGACTCGGTCGCGACGTAGTGGAGGGTCGGTGGGCCGGGCAACTCGAACTCGATCGCGCCCACCGGCCGCAGCTCCCCGTCGTTGTCTTCGCAACTGGCGGTCGCGATGTTGAGTCCTGCGGCGATCCCGGTGAACTCGAGGGTCTGGTAGTTCGCTCCGAAGATCTCCGCGATTCCGGACTCGCCGGTTCCGAGCGCCGCGACGCAGATGAAGGGGTGGTCCTCGTCCGGTGGGGACGTGTACATCAGCTTCACCAGCACGGTGTCTCCGCGGGTGCTGACCGTCCACAATCCTCGGGTGTCCGTATCCGCCGCTGCGCTCGCGGCGGGTGCGAAACCGGCGAGCAGTGCGAGCGGTGCGAGCAACGAGACCGTCGCACGCAGGGTCCTACGATGGTTCATGGGATCTCCTCGGAACCGCGGTGAGTCCCCGACATATTCATCGTCCGCACTCGATATCCGGGGAACGGGCGAATCGGATGTTCGTGAAGAAGACGTGACGGCGACGAGATCGTCGTACCCGGTCCGTGACTCCCCGGGTCACGAAGAGCTACCGCCTCGACCCAACTAGTGGACAACGCAACTAGTTGGGATCATCCTGGTTGAGAAAGCAACCACATCGGAAAGAAGGTGGATCGATGATCGCCGACGAGCAGCAGCGCTACGAAGAATTCGAGCGTCGGCGTGCACTCATCCGCGACGCACACCTGAAGCCTGCCGACGCGCGCCCGCAGTCGTCGGCGCGGGGGCTGCACCACACTGCGCTGATCAGCAGCGACGTCGAACGGACCGTGCGCTTCTACCAGGATCTCCTCGAGTTCCCGCTGACGGAGCTGATCGAGAACCGCGACTATCCCGGCTCCTCGCACTTCTTCTTCGACATCGGCAACGGCAATCTGCTGGCTTTCTTCGACTTCCCCGGTCTCGACGTCGGCCCCTATCAGGAGGTCTTCGGCGGTCTGCACCACATCGCGATCAGCGTCGCCCTTCCCGCCTGGGAGCGCTTGCGCGACAAGCTGATCGACGCAGGTGTCGAGTTCGTCGAACACAGCGACGTCTCGTTGTACTTCCGCGACCCAGACGGAGCCCGCCTCGAACTCATCGCCGACCCGCTCGGCGAGATGTACGGCTCGAAGGTGCTCTAGCGCGAAGCTCTAGCACGGGGTAAGGGGAGGTTGTGTGCGCGTCCGTCTACCGGACGCGCACACAACCTCCCCTTCGTCTGTTCGCCGAACTCCTACTCGACGATCGGGAAGATCGACTCCCCGTCCTCGGGGGCGCCGCTGATCTGACCGCGGTCGACACGCGAATCCTGCACGATCACCCCGTCGACCTCGTCGGCGAGTTTCGAGTCCTCGGGGGCGCCGGTGGTGGCGTCGTCGATCACCTCGTCGACGTCCTCGGTGAGCTCGTCCGCCGGTGTCGCCGCGACAGGCTTGTCCAGCGGCTCGGCGGGTTCGACGTCGGGTTCCTCCTCGGCGAGGCGCTGGTCCAGCGACTCGCCTTCTTGCTCTTCACGCTGGGTCGTTCCGAACTTGTCGGCGCCGCTCCAGTCCTCGGGCGGGTCGACGACCTCGTCGCCGTCGTCGTTCCGCACTTCGTCGGCGTCGAGGCCTTCGCTGGGGCTGAGGGTGTCGCCGGGACCGTCTTCGATGCTCATGTCGAGGAGATACCCGGCCGGCCCGGTGCGAAACCGGCGGCGGTTTCACTCCTGCCGGATGAGGCTATGCCGACGGAACACCACATCGAGGGAGTTTCCCATGGACGAGAACGAACTCTTCCAGCACATCGAGAAGCTGGTGGACGAAGAGAAGACACTGCGCTCACGAACCGGCGCGGACGGTCCGAGCGACGAGGACCTGCAGCGGCTGGCCGCTGTCGAGAAGAGGCTCGACCAGTGCTGGGACCTGCTGCGGCAGCGTCGCGCGAAGGCCGAGTTCGGCGACGACCCGGACGACGCCCAGGCGCGGCCGGTCGACGAGGTCGAGTCCTACCGACAGTAGGGCGCCGACGGTGGGTCGACCGTTCTGCTTCGGCGACGAACCGTAGCCGGGTAGTTCGGCGTTCAGCACGTCGAAGTGCTCGGCGAGGTGCGGGACGAGGGTGGAGAAGTCGTCCATCGTGGCGCCGATCCCGTGCAGGAGGGGTAGGGGTTCACCGGATCCGGTGCGGCGGTAGCTCGGTCGTGAGTGCATCGGTTCCATCTTTCCCTTCCGGACGGGCCGGAGTGCTCTGTCGCAAAGGCTGTGTGTTCTGTCACATTCGTGAGGAAGGAAAAGCAACGACCTGGCCGAATGCCGTGTTATAGCCCTTGCTTATCGAGTTTCTAGAAACTATCGATTGGCACAATTAATAGTTCGCGGATAACGTCGAAGCCGTCAACCCCATCGAGACGAGTGAGGTTTCTACATGTCGCTGATCAACAAGAAGATCAAGCCCTTCAAGGCCGAGGCTTTCAAGGACGGCGCCTTCGTGACCGTGTCCGACGAGGACATCAAGGGCAAGTGGGCGATCTTCTTCTTCTACCCCGCAGACTTCACGTTCGTCTGCCCGACGGAGCTCGGCGACCTCGCGGACCACTACGAGGAGCTGCAGAAGCTCGGCGTCGAGGTCTTCTCCGTCTCGACCGACACGCACTTCACGCACAAGGCATGGCACGGCTCGTCCGAGACCATCGGCAAGATCAAGTACGCCATGATCGGTGACCCGACCCTGCAGATCAGCACCGACTTCGAGGTCCTCCGTGAGGACCAGGGCCTCGCCGATCGCGGCACCTTCCTGGTCGACCCGGACGGCGTCGTCCAGTTCACCGAGGTCACCGCTGAAGGCATCGGCCGCAACGCCGCCGAGCTCGTTCGCAAGGTCAAGGCTGCTCAGTACGTCCGCAGCCATCCGGGCGAGGTCTGCCCGGCCAAGTGGGAAGAGGGCGACGACACCCTCGCTCCGTCGCTGGAGCTCGTCGGCAAGATCTGATTCGTCGACGGAAATTCGTTCCGGTGGCACGGGATCGAACGTCCCGTGCCACCGGGCACCGTCCGGGTCCGCTCGGCTCGAGCTGAGAAGTTCGCCGACTCCCATCTCTTCCGGTCACAGTTCTTCCACCTCTGGAGTGAATCCTCATGCTCGACGCCTCCCTCGCCGCCCAGTTGAAGTCCCTTCTCGAAAAGGTCCCCCAGCCGATCGAGCTCGTGTCGTCCCTCGACGACCGGCCGAAGTCGAAGGAACTCGCCGATCTCCTCGATCAGATCGCCGGCATGTCCGATCTGGTCACCCATGTGCGCGACGGTGAAGCCACCCGTCTCCCCTCCTTCCTGATCCGCCGGGTCGGCACCGACATCGCGGTCGAGTTCGCGGGCATCCCGCTCGGCCACGAGTTCACCTCCCTCGTGCTCGCCCTGCTGCAGGTCGGCGGCCACCCCTCGAAGGAGGCCGTGGAGCTGCTCGAGCAGGTGCGCGACCTCGAGGGCGACTTCCACTTCGAGACCTACTTCTCACTGTCGTGCCAGAACTGCCCCGACGTGGTGCAGGCCCTGAACGTGATGTGTGTGACCAACTCGCGCATCAAGCACACCGCGATCGAAGGCTCGCTCTTCCAGGACGAAGTCGACGCACGCCAGGTGATGGCAGTGCCGACCGTCTTCCTCAACGGTGAGCTGTTCGGCTCCGGACGCATGAACCTCGAGCAGATCGTCGGCAAGCTCGACAGCGGTTCCGCCGAGCGCACCGCCGCCGCGATCAGCGAGAAGGATCCCTTCGACGTCCTCGTCGTCGGTGGCGGCCCCGCCGGCGCGACTGCCGCGATCTACGCCTCCCGCAAGGGAATCCGCACCGGCGTTCTCGCCGAGCGCTTCGGTGGCCAGGTGCTCGACACCATGGCCATCGAGAACTTCTCCTCCGTCCCCTACACGGAGGGCCCGAAGTTCGCTGCCGAGCTCGAGAACCACGTCCGCCAGTACGACGTCGACATCATGAACGTCCAGAAGGCCTCGAAGCTCACCCCGGCCCCCACCGAGGGCGGCCTCGTCGAGGTCGAGCTCGAGAGCGGCGCCCGGTTGCTTTCGCGCAGCGTCGTTCTCGCGACCGGTGCCCGCTGGCGCGCGATGAACGTGCCGGGCGAGCAGGAGTACCGCAACAAGGGCGTCACCTACTGCCCGCACTGCGACGGCCCGCTGTTCAAGGGCAAGCGCGTCGCGGTCATCGGTGGCGGTAACTCCGGTGTGGAGGCCGCGATCGACCTCGCCGGCGTCGTCGCCCACGTGACCCTCATCGAGTTCGACTCGGTCCTGCGCGCCGACGAGGTGCTGCAGCGCAAGCTCCGCAGCCTGCCCAACGTCGACATCATCGTCAGCGCCCTCACCACCGAGGTCCTCGGCGACGGTTCGAAGGTCACCGGCCTGACCTACACCGACCGCACCACCGACGAGTCGCGCACCCTCGAGCTCGACGGCGTGTTCGTCCAGATCGGTCTGCTACCGAACACCGAATGGCTCACCGGCACGGTCGAACTCAGCCCGCGCGGCGAGATCGTCGTCGACGACCACGGCCGCACCTCGGTGCCCGGCGTGTTCGCCGCCGGCGACTGCACGACCGTCCCGTACAAGCAGATCATCGTCTCCGCAGGTGCGGGTGCGACGGCCGCGCTCGGCGCGTTCGACCACCTCATCCGCACGAGCGCCCCGGCCCAGGCCGAGGAAGCGGTCGCCGCGACCGTCTAAGCGTCACTGCAGCCCTGTGGCCGTCACCCCTTCCGGGTGGCGGCCACGTTGCTTCCTCGGGGAGGTTGTTGTCGAAGATTCTGCGGAAATCGCCCATATCCTCCCCCAATTCACCCAGCACAGGCATTGACGCGCTCTTTACCCCGGCGCTTCACTGAAATGCGTACGTGTGTCCCCATCGCGACGGTGTCCCAGGAGGTCGACCTATGCGCAGCACACGGAAGTCCGAATGGCGGCGCAGACGCGAAGGACGCCTGTATCGCAGAGCCGCCACGGCGGTGGCGCTCATGGGACTGGTCGCCCTGTGGGTGAATCCCGCGGCGTCGGCGGACGAGTCCACGGGATTCTCGCTTCCCTTCTCCGGAGCACCGGCCTACGAGCATCTGGCGCCGACGCAGGTCACCGACCCGTCCCGGTTGCACGCTCCGCTCGGTCGGGAATGGGCCGAGGACATCGCCCGGCAGATCGGGCTGAAGCCGGAAGATGCGTTGTCCGAGCAGCAGGCCCGTGATTTCACCACCGGCGGGGGAGTGGGCGGCAGCAAGGAGGCCGCCGAGATCATCCAGGATTCCATCGACATCCTCATCAATACGACCGGCCACCCCCTGTACTCCGACGTGAACGGTGTCTCCACCCCGACGGTGCTGGGCAGTTACGGCCTCTACGTGACGCCCGACGGGATGCTGCAGAGCCCGGCCAACGCGTCGGCGCCGACGAGGCAGGTGAACACGCTCATCGCGCCCGGCGGGTACGTCGACACCTGGCTGCGGAACAACGACGCGACGGACACGCTGGTGGCGCTGTACCGGTCGGCGTACCCGATCGAAGCGACCTTCGGTTTCGCGGCGCAACAGATATCCGGCGCCGCACAGCTGGTCACCAATACGAAGGGCGACGTCGTCTCGACCGTCGGCATGTCGATGGCGCCACCGCTGTGGATCGTGAACTTCGCTCTCATCTACGCCGTGAGCCCTTCCCTCGCGGCCGCGATGCCGGCCTACTGGGCTCCCATCCCGCCCGAGGTTGCCGAGGCCATCGAGGCGAGCCCCACGGGTCAGGTGCCCTACGCCGATTACGCGTCGTACCTCCAGTGAACTTCGGGGAGCCGCGCGTACCTCGAAGGCTGCCGGTAGGGCTGTCGAGGTAGGTGTTGTTGTCGAAGAACGCGGGAAAATCGACAACAACGTCGGCCCCGATACGACGAACGCCCCGCATACGACGAAGCCCCGACCGTGTGGTCGGGGCTTCGTGTGAGAGCCGATGACGGGAATCGAACCCGCGTATTCAGCTTGGGAAGCTGATGTTCTACCATTGAACTACATCGGCACGCTGGGCTTTTGCCGATTCTCGTCGACTCCGGCCCGAGCTTTCGGAGCAAACTGTAGCAGACTCTCCGGGTCGATCGCGGGACCCCTGGACCACACCGAGAGCCCGCAGACGCGGTCGAAGCGACGCTGGTCGCGCGGCGTCCACGGCAGCAGCATCTGCTCGAAAATCGTGTCGTCGATCTTCATCTTGTGGAGGTTGTCCTCCCAGTACTGCTTTCCGGGTCCATCGCGTTGTATTCGACCGGGCTCGACTCGGTGGAGCGCACCTGCGCGTGTGCCTTGTCGACGGGCGTCGTCATCGAATGTCCCTCCATCGTCAGAAGTGACCACGACTGTCACCCAGATGCGCGCCGACGGTAAAGACCGGAGGTTGCGCGGCACGGGAAGCGGACGCTGCGAAGATAGAGGCATGGCAACTGGACGGCTCTACGGTGGACGCGCAGGTGAGGAACGGCAGGCCGATCGACGAGCCCAGCTCGTCGAGGCCGGCCTCGACCTCCTCGGCGCCGCCGAGGGCGAGCCCACGTTGTCCGTCCGCGGCGTCTGCAAGCGCGCCGGCCTGGCGTCGCGTTACTTCTACGAGAGCTTCACCGACCGCGACGAGCTGACCGAAGCCGTCTACGACCACGTGGTCCAGCGCATCGCCGAGAGCACGATGGCCGCGGTGACGGCCGCACCGACCGGCGACGACCGCGTCATCGTCCGCGCAGGTGTCGAGAACATCGTCCACGAGATCGAGGAGGACCCCCGGCTCGGCCGCATCATGTTCTCCGTCAGCCAGGCCAATCCGCAGCTGTCCAGGCGGCGCCTGGATTCGACCCGGATGTTCGCCGGGCTGGTCACCGCCCAGGCCGAGAACATCTACGCCATCACCCCGAGCCCCCGGCTCGACCTGGCGGCGCACTACGTCGTCGGCGGACTCGCCCAGGCGCTGACGGCCTGGCTCGACGGCACCGTGCCGCTGAGCCACGACGACGTCGTCGAGGAGTGCACCGAACTGCTGATCACGATGTCGGCCCAATTGCGACGCGACTCGGCCACGTAGAACCCCGCGGCCGCGCGATTGTTAACCTCTACGCGTGCTGCTCTCCGATCGCGACATCCGCGCCCAGATCGCCTCCGGGCATCTGGGCATCGACCCGTTCGATCCGGAGCTGGTGCAGCCCTCGAGTGTCGACGTCAGACTCGACAGCCTGTTCCGCGTCTTCAACAACACGCGTTACACGCACATCGACCCGGCGAAGCAGCAGGACGAACTGACGTCGCTGGTGCAGGTTCCCGAGGGTGAGCCGTTCGTGCTGCACCCCGGCGAGTTCGTGCTCGGGTCGACGATGGAGCGGTGCACCCTGCCGGCCGACCTCGCCGGTCGCCTCGAAGGCAAGTCGTCGCTGGGCCGGCTCGGTCTGCTCACGCACTCGACGGCCGGGTTCATCGACCCGGGTTTCGACGGGCACATCACCCTCGAGCTGTCCAATGTCGCTAACCTGCCGATCACGCTGTGGCCGGGCATGAAGATCGGTCAGCTGTGCCTGTTCCGGCTGACGAGCCCCGCCGAGCACCCGTACGGCAGCGCGAAGGTCGGGTCCAAGTACCAGGGCCAGCGCGGGCCTACGCCGTCGAAGGCGTACCTGAACTTCGTGCACAAGCATCCCGACGCGCGTCCCAGCTAGTTCGTCCTGCGCACGTCGCAGACGAACCCCGGGGTGAATCTCGTCCGTGCGGGTCGGGCACCCTCTCGCCCGAGTTAATCTCTGCATGTGCGCGTCGCTGCGGTCGCCACCACACTGCTGCTCCTGCTCGCGGCCTGCGCGCAGGACACCTCGTCGCGCCCCTCGCCTCCCGAGGATCTCCCGGTAGTGCGTGCCGACGGTGACCGGCTCGTCCTCGACGGCCGGACGTGGTGGCCCGCCGGACTCAACGCATACCAGCTCGGTACCCGCTGGGAGGTCAACCACGGATGCGGTGCCGAGGTGGACCTCGACGACTTCTTCGGCACGCTGGCGCCGCGTTCGATCGTGCGTTTCGACGCCTTCCAGTCCCACGCTGTCCACCGGATCGGCGGCACGCTCGACTTCACGGCGCTCGATGCCGTCTTCGACGCCGCCGAGCGGCACAGGGTGTACCTGATCCCGGTGCTCGCCCCGCAGGACAGTGATTGCGACGCGGGTGGATACAAGCAGGCGGACTGGTACGACGCCGCTTGGCACGACCCGCTGCCGGGTCATGTGCTCGCCTACGACGACTGGGTCGCGACCGCCGTCGAACGGTGGGGTTCGTCACCGGCGGTCGCGATGTGGGAGCTGATCGGCGAACCCGAGACCGCGACCTGCACCGACGACGAGTGCGCCCTCGAACGACGCGAGTGCTTGCCCGGCGGTGCTCGGCTGCTCCGCAACTGGATCGACGAAGCAGCCGGCATAGTCCGCGAGCACGACCCGGACCGGCTCGTCACCGTCGGCACCATCGGAGGCGACCAGTGCGGTTCCGCCGGCGACGATTTCGCGACCGTCACCGACGCCGAGCAGCTCGACGTGGTGCAGTACCACGACTACGACGACGCACAGTTCCTCGAACGGCGGCTCGACGGATTGTCGAAGCCGATGCTCGTCGCCGAACTCGGTGTCCGGGCCGGTTCGTGCCGCGCGGTGAGCGAACGTGCCGATATCGTCGACCGCACGCTCACGCGGTACCGCGATCTCGGGGCCGATGGCGCACTGATGTGGTCGTTCGTCCCCGACCCGCGACCGGACGAGTGCACCTACGACATCGGCCCGGACGACCCGGTCCACTACGTCCTACGACGTCACCACGGCTCAGGGTGACGTCCGGTCGAGTACCCGGAAGAGTCGCCAATCTGGTTGGTCGGCACCGTCGTTGGGGATTTCGAGTTCGAGTACCGCGATGTCGCTGCCGGTCTCGTAGATGGTGGGGTAGCGGCGGTTGACGGCGTCCGATGTTCCGCGGCCCTCGTTGGGGACGGTCAGGATGTACTCGACCCCGGAGGCGGAAGGGCGGTTGAGCACGGCCGTGAAGTCGGAGTCCGAAGGGATGACGAACGTCTCGGGGCGTTCGGTGGCCGAGAAGATCGCGAACCCGTAGACCGTGTCCATCAGCACCGAGCCCGGCGGTAGGTCCATCGCGTCGAGGTATTCGGCGATGCGCCGTTCTGTGGAGAATGCCGCGATCACCTGTCGCTGCTTCTCACGCACCTCGGACGGATCGTTGTCGTCCGGGAACAGGGCCGTGCGCAGCGCGTGCTGTTCCTGCGACAGGGTGGGCGAGCCCATCGCGACGAACGTGACGGGCAGGCTGCACACCAGGAGCACCGCACCCAAGGGTGCTGCGCCGCTGGGGTCCTCCGTCCTCGGAACGGCATGCGGCCCGGGGCGTCGTGCCGTGAGCAGTCCACGTCGCGGAGCCAGTTGTACGACCCACACCGCGAGCAGCGGGATCGCGCAGATGTAGAAGCGCAGGAACGGGAAGGTCATTCCGCGTGCATAGGACAGGGCCGCGAAGCCCAGGACCGCGCCGAAGACGACGAACGGCACGAGCGGTTCGAGATCGCGTCGTCGCCATGCGAGCACCGCCACGACCGGGATCAGCAGCGGAAGCGCCGGCCCGAGCACGACGGTCTCGGCGAGCGAGAAGGCGATCGCACCGAGCCCGCCCGACGACCCGCCACCGCTCTGCTCGAGGATGGCGGCGTTGCCGTAGGCCGAGGTGAACTGCGCGAGCCATTCACCGGTGACGAGCCAGCTCGTCACGACGAACGCGACGAAGGCCAGAGCGAGGGGAGCGGCGACGAGGATCGCGTCCATGATCGCCGGCTGCCATCCCGAGCCGGGAGCGTACCGTCGCGATCGGTACCGGACGAGCAGTGCGACGAAGACCGTCACCGCCCCACCGACGGCCAGCGCGTCGTACCGCGCGAGATACGCCAGTGCCAGGGCGATTCCGGCCAGCGCCAGGTCGTGGATGTCGTCGGTGCTGCACCAGCGGATCAGACGACGCGCGGCCCAGCACAAGGCGAACAGGAACGGCGCCTCGCTCATCCCGTTCGCGCCGTAGTAGACGATCATCGGGTTCAGGGCGAACACCGCCGTCACCGTCCACACGAACCACGGCGTGCAGCCGCGATCGCACGCGATGCGGTGGATCTGCACCGCCGCGCCGGCCATGAACGGCGCCGACATGAGCACGGCCGTCACCGCATAGGCCGACAGTCCCGGGAACCACGCCGACAGTCCTGTGAGGGGCACCTGGACGAGCGCGGTGAGGGGTGTGAACACGAAACCGATGGCAGCGAGGTGCGGGTCGCGGCTGAGCAGCACCGACCGCGCAGCGCTGACACGGCTGAGCGAATCCCCCTGGTAGTACTGCACGTCCAGCGCGAGCCACAGTCCTACCACCAGATAGATCAGGCAGGCGGTCCAGAACACCCACGTGCTGCGGGTCCTCACGACGACAACCCGTGGAAGGTCTTCTCCCAGTAGGAAGGATTACGGATGAGCTGATAGGTGCCTTTGATCGCCGCGATCGACATGAGGACCCAGTAGAACGGCACGGTCAGGCACGGCCACCACAGGTTCGAGTGGCCCGTCTCGCGGCACGCCACGAAGTTCATGTACATCACGGCGACGTTGCCGAACACGAGCGAGATCAGCGCGGGGAAGTAGGCGTACCAGGGGAAGATCTCCTCGATCAGTTCCGCCTGGCCGAGCAGCCACGCGAGCGTTGTCATCCAGAACACCATGTTCAGGCACGCGATGATCGGCGTGCCCGCGAGCAGGGTCGTGAAACGCAGCATCCCCGCGGTGCCGATCACCCGCCACAACCGGACGGGCCGGCGCATGTGGACCAGCCAGGTCTGCAGATAGCCCTTGTACCACCGGGATCGCTGCCGCACCCAGTTGATCGGATCGCTGTTCGCCTCCTCCAGCGTGGTCGAGTCGAGAACCGCAGTGGAGTAGCCGGATTCGGCGATCCGGACGCCGAGGTCGGCGTCCTCGGTGACGTTGTACGGATCCCACGCACCGATCTCGTCGAACACCGATCGGCGGATATGGTTCGACGTCCCGCCGAGCGGGATCGGCGAGTGCGACTTCATCAGTCCGGGCAGGATGAAGTTGAACCACAGCGCGTAGTCGGCGGTGAACCAGCCGGTCAGCAGATTCTGGGTTCCGTTGTGGAAAGCCAGCTTCGCCTGCACACATGCCACGTCGTCGCCGAGACGGTCGAAGACGACGACCACCCGGCGCAACTGCAAGGGCTCGGGGAGGTCCTCGGCGTCGAAGATCGTCACGATCTCGCCCGTCGTGAAGTGCAGTCCGTAATTGCACGCCTTCGGTTTCGTCCGTGGGTCGGCGGCCGGGACGAGCAGGATCTCGACGCTCTCGCCGAGCCCGGCCTTCTCCGCGGCCTCGATCGTGACGGTGTCGTCCTCCTCGAGCAGCAACAACACCTGGAGCTTGTCGGCCGGATAATCGAGCGCGGCCATCGCGGCGAGCAGATCGCCCACCACCTCGGGTTCGTTGTAAGCGGGGACGAGCACCGTGTACGGCGGCAACTGGTCGTCGGTGAGGGCGAGAGCTTCCTCGTCGTCGACGATGAACTGCGCGTCGCGTGCCATGCCGCGGGTGAACAGCAGCAGCCGGTCGGCGAGGGTCGCGATGTACCCGAAGGTGCACAGCACGGTGAAGACGATCAGGGTCGGTTTCGTCGCCACGACGAGCGCGAGCACGAAGGCCCCCGCGAGTGCGAATCCGAGGTATTTCTGCCACGGCACGAACGCGACCGACGCCGACGAGACGGGGCTGCGTTCGCGCAGTCCGTGCACCGCTTCGTGCAGGGCCGCGGTCCGGTAGGCGTCGAACTCGACGGTGTCTTCGGGCGGAACATCGTGTCCCGAGCCGACGTTCACTCGCCCTGCCATTGCGCCTCCACGAGTTCGCGACCCACCTCGATGAGCATGGAACGGTCCTTGTACTCGGGATCGGTGTCCTCGACGGTGCCGTTGCCGCGCAGCAACACTCGCATCAGAGTGCGTGCGTTGGCGACAGTGTTCGGCTCGGGCTGCGGGAACGGCGCATCGAGTTCGTGGTTGTCCACCGTCAGCAGGCTCACCCGCTGGGCGACGGTGTCGCTGCGGGTCCACACGAAGCTGAGCAGGCTCCACGTCAGGAGCAGGTTGTCGTCGACGACGGTGAAGTACTCGGCGGTGACGCCGCGACCCAGATCGACATATTCCTTCGGGCTCACCCGTGATTTGCCCAGTGCGTACATCGATTCGGTGGGGTACACCGCGAACGAACCGACACGACGCACCTGCAGTGTCTGCACGGCGACGGTGCGGGGACGCAGCAGCCGATCCCACTCCGGGTTCGGTTCCTCCGCCCGGAGCATCTGCCGGCGCAGCACCGATCCCTGACGGAAGTATGCGCGGGGCCAGTCGTAGTCGACGGACGACAACTGCACCCATCCGGATGGGACGATCTGGGTGGCGGTGCCCGAGTAAGGGGGCCCGACCGAGACCGGCGTCAGGCGCTGGTCGGGAAGCGGCAGGAGTGCGGCGAGCAAGGTGGCCACCGCGACGCACATCGCTCCGCGCACGGCCTGGGGAACCGACACCGGATTCGGTGGCAGCGTGCGTGGCGCGAGCCCGCGGTAGGTCCACAGATAGGCACCGGCCCCGACGACCACCGTCGCGACCACCGCCGGCACGTACTGCGACACGGCGATGGGTGCGTCCGGCCACCGCTGATCGACCAGGACGAGCACCACCAGACCGGTCACGAATGTTGCGGAGCCGTAGAAGAATCCGCGGGCCCGGGTGCGCCGCGTCGCGAGTCCGACAGCCGTGGCGGCGAGCACGAGCGTGCCCTGTCCCGCCGCGAGCTTCGTGCCCCCGGCCTCGACGAGCACGATCCGGTAGAGCACGGGCGAGCTCAGGAAGAGCATCGCCCACGCCTGCCAGTACGCCGCGGTCACGCGCAGGCCGAACATCGCGACGCACGCCCCGCACACGAACACCCACGCGGCGAGCACGTCGAGATGCATCACCTGATAGTTCGTCGCGTAGCGCGGCATCAGCAGCCCCTTGATCGCGAGCGCGATCAGCAGCAGGAGCACCGACGTGATGATGTCGGTCTGCCGGTCGTGGATCGGCAGTTCGTTCTTCCGCTGCCGCGTGATGCCGATCGCAACGATCGCGACGAGAGGCGGCACGATGAGGACGTAACCACCCGTGGTGCCGGTGCGGATCTCGTCGAGCAGCTGCAGCCAGGTGGAGTGGAAGCCGATCAGGGTTGCGGCGACTATCGCGATCCACCGATTGGTGGTGTGCAGCATCGCGTTCGTGAAGAACCGCTCGATGAACGACGGATGCTCGGTTGTCGTGGTCATCGTGTTCACCGCGACTGCGGACGGCGCCGACGGGGGAGCGACCACACCGCGGCGCCCGCCGCACCGACGACGAGCAGGACGACCCCCGCGACGACCACTGCGGTCACCGTGCTGTCCGATTCCGACGACGCCGCGTCGACGTCGTCGTCCCGGGTGTGGGGATCGATGAGGGTGATCGGTTCGCGGTCGGGCGCGGTGAACAGCACGCTGCCCTCGAGTTCGAACCAGCGACCGGGCTCGGCGGAGAGCCAGTCGAGCGTCCGATCGAGTTCCTCGGGAGCACCGGTCGACGTGGCGACCAGCACGGTGCGTCCGTCGTCCCGCACGACCTGCAACGAGGCGAAGTCCACCTCGGTGCCGAAAGTGAGGCTGGTGCTCTCGCCGTCGGCGTTGCGGACCTCGAACCGGCGGTCCTCGGTGCGGACGAGCGGCAGCTGCGACTGCAGATCTTCGGGCAGGAGACCGTTCGCGGCTACGATCACTGCCGGTCCCGACGAGGCGAGCGCTTCGTCGATCGTCACCCATTCGGGGTCGAGCGGACGGCTGGTGAGCGACTGGAGCCCGGCGACGAGCTCGACGGCACGGGCGACGTCGACGAGGCTGCGATCGGAGGTGGCGACGTCGACCTTCGGCATCAGCGTCTGGGGCAGCGACGGGAAGCCGACGGGCAGCGGCGGATCCGCGAGGGTGCTGAAGACACGACTGCCGCCGTCGATGCGCAGGGTGACGGGTTGCTGCAGACCGCACTGCTGCTGCGCGCCGGTGGTGCGGAGTTCGACACTGATGTCGGTGAGCCGCCCGAGGGCCGAGTTCGGAACCGTGACGACACGGTCGATGACGCCGCTCGCGTCGGCGGCCCACGAATCGAGCATGATGTCGCCGACGGAGACGGTGATCGACCCGCCCTGGGTGGCGGGGAGCGGGGTGTAGGTGCCCTGCAGGTCGATGCGCACATCGCGCACCGGCCGCCCGAATTCGGTCTGGTCGAGGAAGAGGTGTACGTCGGCGAGGCCGAGACCGCTCGTCTCGAGGTCGGACACTCGTAGGTCGTACAGGGTGGTCGAGTCCGGAGCGAGGATGGGCGAGACGTCGAAGGTGCCGACGGCGACGTCGGAACCGACGGCAAGACCGGACAGGATGCTGTTCACCAGGCCTACCTGGTCGAGGAGGGTCTGGGCGTCGCCTCGGACGTACAGGGCGGGCGGCCCGTCGGGCACCGGCACGACCTCCGCACCCGTCTGGTCGCCCTCGCTGACGACGATCTGCCGGACGAGCGGGGTGTCGGCTGCGGGGGGGAGGCCGTTCGCCGGGAGTTCACGTACGTCCACGGGCACCTGCCGCCCGGGATACCGGGCGCTCACGGTCGCTGCGAGGTCGAGGGCGACGCCCGCTTCGGCGTCCGTGGGGTCCTCGGCCAGATACAACTCGAGGCGATCGAGGACCGGCGGGAGGTAGTCGGCGACCGCTTGCGGCGCCGCGGGTGTGCCCGCGTACCGGACCAGACCGTCGCGCAGACGTACCGAACCCAGCGTCCAGTCGTCGGGGCAGATGTTGTCGACGGCGACCAGGTGCAGATCGAGCGAGACCACCGCGGCACCGTTCTCCACCTTCGCCCCGGCGAGCGGAATCGTCAGGGGCACGATGGCGCCACCGGGCGGCAGTTCCACGCGGGTGAGCAGGCGCCCGTCCGAGACGACGTCGATCCATCCGCGCGCGACATTCGTGGGCAGTTCGGCGGTGGTGTCCAGGAAGGCGGGAGTATTTCCGGCCGGGACAGGAAATGCGAGTGTGACGACATCGGAATTGCCACGGAATTCGATGTTCGGCCCGAGCCCGAGCTTGCGGGTCGGGAATGCGACCTCGCCCGGAGGAGTCGGTTCCGTCGGTTCGAGATCCTGCGCTGCAGCGGTAAGCGGGTTCGCGCACAACGTCATCGAGGCGGCAAGAGCCAGCACGAGGGTGCGACGGGAACGGCGACCGGTTCTGGGCGATGTCACTCGAGCAGCGTATTGCGTCCGATCACGAGAATATTGCAGACGCGGCGACAATTCGGTGTGACGTTGCGCTGTTGTAACGGAACGACGGCCGGCCTCGATTTCAGCCGACGACTCGAATCGGACGAATCAGGAGGCCCCGTGGCGGAAGCAGCGAGGTATCGGACGGTTGCGGCGCCGTGAGCGATCCGCTGTTGTTCGTCGCGCACACCGGTGAGCGGTCGGGTGCCGAGAAGGTCATGCTGATGCTCGTCGACGTCGCTCTCGCGCAGGGGCGTCGGGTCGTGGTGGCGTGCCCTGACGGGCCGCTCGCCGACGCCCTCCCGGCCGGATGCGTCCGTGTCCGGTTGCCCCGGCTGGGCATGTGGGGTCAGAGGGGAGTCGGGCGGATCGCGGGCCTGGCGGGTCTTCCGCTGCGGTGGCTGGTGGGAGCGCGCAGGCTCCGTCGCGTGCTCTCCGCGGAGCGGCCGCGGGTCGTGTGCAACTCGTTGTTCGCATTGCCGTCCCTGCGGCTCGCCGTGCTCGGCACGTCCCACTGTGAACGTGCCGGGTGGCTGGTGCACGACACTCTGTCCTCCCGTAAGCAGCGCATCGTCGCCCGGATGGGCAGGGGTGCCGTGGGTGGAGCGGTCGCCGTCTCGCGGGCCTCGGCCGTGCCGGTCCGTGAATGCGGATATCCGGTGGTCGTCGCACCGCACGGCGTCCCGATTCCGCCTGTTCCGTCCCGGTCGACATCTCCCGAGGACTCGACTCCCGATGCCTCGACCGTGCGGGTGGGCATCCTCGCGTCGGTGACGGAATGGAAGGGACACCGCGTCCTTCTCGAGGCGGTGGCCGAGGTGCCCGGGATCCGTCTCGATGTGGCGGGGGAACCGTTCCCCGGCGACGAAGCCTTCCTCGACGAACTGCGGCGTCGCGCACACGCCCCCGACCTGCGCGGACGAGTGTCGTTCCTGGGTCGGGTCGATCCCGCCGAGGTCTTCGCGGTGTGGGACGTGATGGTCTCCGCGAGCACCTCGCCGGAGGCGGGGCCGCTGGTCGCACTGGAGGCGATGGCGCACGGTGTGCCCGTCGTCGGCACCGATCACGGAGGGACCGCCGAGCATCTGGCCGACGGCGCGGGACTGCTCGTTCCGCCCGGCGATGCGAAGGCTCTGGCAGAGGCGTTGCGGCGACTGATGTCCGATCCCGACCTGCGGAACGACATTGCCGTCACCGCGCGTCGCCGGGTGGAGGAGCGCCACGACATCGAAGTCACGTTGCCGGCCATGGTGAACGCCTTGTGGGCGACGGGCGTCACATCGTGAGGCGGCCTCGAGTATTGCTTTTGCAACCATGTTGTGATCGCCGATGTTTGGTGTTCCCGGCGGATTCGCGCACACTGTGAGCCATGTGGGTGTGGATCGCATCGGCGCTGGCGGCGTGGCTGGGCCTCTCGGCTCTCGGCGCGCTCGCGGTCGGTCGGTTCCTGTTCGTCTCCGAGAGGGAGGAACAGCTCGTCGAGATGCAGCGGGAGCAGCGCGATCCTGCGAATCCTCCCGTCGCTTCCTGACACGCCGGACGTCCGCCTGCGCGATACTCGCGAGTAACAATTTCTCGTGTCTAGACTCGGTTCCGCGTCGTCCTCCTGTCCCCCATGTGAGGACGGCCGCACGGGTCGGTTACCCCCCATCACCGGTCCGTGCAGAAGCCCCGGCCGATCCACCACCACGATTGCCGGGGCTTCACCTATTCCCGGGCCTGTTTCCGGCGGAGATATCCTGTCGCTCATGACCGAGCAGGCTCCCTGCGTCGCAATCACCTTTTGCACGCAGTGCAAGTGGCTGCTGCGCGCCGGATGGATGGCGCAGGAAATGCTGAATACCTTCGGTACCGCTCTCGGCGAGGTCGCGCTCGTTCCTGAGACGGGGGGAGTGTTCCGCATCGTTGTCGACGACACGGTCGTGTGGGACCGCAAGGAGGACAAGGGTTTTCCCGAGATCGTCGTGCTCGAGCAGCGAGTGCGTGATCTCGTGGAGCCGGATCGTGATCTCGGGCATGTGGATCGGGCCGCCCGGGCCGATGCCCCACCTCGTCGCGACAGCAACGACATCTAGCGGTAACGTTCTCGTATATGTGCCCGCGTTCTACGCGCGTCGGGCACGGTCGACGGCGTGCCGCTCACGAAAGTGGTCGCCGACATCGAAACACGGGGAGGAAAATCGATGAATTCTGTTGCGAAGAAGGCTGCAGTCGCGGCCTCCGGTGCCGCACTGCTGGCACTGGTCGTTCCGGGCGTCTCGTCCGCTGCGGGTCCGAGCGTCTCGGCGAAGGCGGAGAACGGCGCCATCGTCGTCGACTTCGATCTGACGCGCGCCGACGTCGACCGCGGCGTCACCTGCGTCACCTACGTCCTGAAGCCGGGCACCGTCGACACGGCCGATCCGTCGGGTCGCATCGACGCGCAGCCCGCCGGCACGAGCTTCTCGGTGACCAACACGAGCACCTCGAGCGCGCTGTACATCAAGGACGGCGCATCCTCGCAGGCCGGCCCGGAGTCGATCACCGACGGCACCTACAACGTCTTCTGGGGCTGCCAGGACGCCTCGGGTGCGCAGTACGAGAACATCTTCGACGCGTCCGGTCGCCCCTTCACCGGTGGCATCTCCGTGACGGTCGGCGGCGGCGGGTCCGCACCGCAGGGCGAGTCGGCTCCGCAGGCACAGTCCGCGCCGCAGGCCGAGTCCGCGCCCGCACCGCAGGGCGAGGCCGCGCCCCAGGCCGACAATGTTCCGCCGGCCCCCCAGTCGCAGCCGGAGCCGGTCGACCCGCTCCAGTTCGCGATCAAGTTCCTGCGCGACTTGATCGGCGCCTACCTCTGATCGGAGTCCACACTCCGATCCGCACGTGACGGCATCGGCGGCACCCATCGGGTGCCGCCGATGCCGTTTTCGTGCCGACCCTGTAGATGTGGTCCGGGGTCGATTTCTGTGGCAGTGGAAGGAGAAGGGGTGGACGCCGCCTCGATCGCGACGGTTCTCGCATCGTCGCTGCAACTGCGACGTGCGTACGGCGCGAGCATGCGGCCGCTGACGTCCGGGGGCCACTGGTCCGAGGGTGACGGCTGGTGGATCGGCATCACCGCAGCCCCCGACCCCGACTACAACCTCGCGCTCGTCCACGGCGGCGACGTGACCGCTCACGCCCAGCATGTCTACGAGACGCTGACGGAGGCCGGTCACCCGTCGATCGTCCTGCTCGCCGGGGACGGCCTCGGCGCCGCCCAGGTTCTCGCCGACCACGGCTGGGTGTGTGCAGGTTCGCTGGACCTGACCTACCTCGTCGCCCACGACGCTCCGATCGATCCGGGCCTCCGGGTTCTCGGCGAGGACGACATGGTGCATGCCCGCGAACTCGCCGCCGCGACCTTCGGGATCGCCCCGGGGACCGCCGCGGTCGCCTACGCCGACGTCGTCGCCCGCACCACCGGCGTCGAGGTGATCGGGATCTTCGACGACGCGGATGCGGACGACGGGGCTGCAGCTCTGCAGTCGTGCACCCTGCTCGTCGACAGCGGACCGATCCGGACGGTGTGGTCGCTCGGCACCCGCACCGGCCGGCAACGTCGCGGATACGCGAACCGGCTGATTCGGGCCGGCGCCGCCCACACCCACACGCAGCGCGGCCCGGTCGCGATGTGCGGACTCACCAGGCCGCGTGTCACCCCGCTCTATCTCGCGGCCGGAGCGCGCGTCGCCGAGACCTGGCAGATGTGGTCCCGTCCGCGCTGGCTGCTCGGCAGCTGACGGACGTTCGGGTCGGTAACATTTGCCCGATTCGTCGCGACACACTGGCGACGTGCCCACTCCCGGGGCGACAGCGAAAGGCCTGTGCATCGTGTCCGAACGAAGCATCCGCGACGCCGAACTGCGTCGTGAGCTCGGTGTTCCTCCCACCGTCGATCTTGTGGGGCATGCCCGCGATCTCGCTCGCGTGGCCGTGCCCGCCGCACTCGTCGCCGCGCTCGCCGCGGTCGCGGTCTTCTTCGTCCGTGACAGCGGCCCCGGGGTGTACGAGTCGTCGCTCGTCGCGGAGATCCGCTCGTCGGCATCCGTGTCCGGCAACGACGCGACCCTCGGGCAGCTCATCGCTCCCTATGTCGCGCTGTCGCAGGACTCGGCGGTCGTGGCCGCGATCGCATCCGAGACGAACGAGGACCCCGCGAAGCTGCCGTCGAGGATCGACGTCGGCTACGGCTCGTCGCCCACCCTGCTCACCGTGACCGCCCGCGACGACTCGCAGGCCGACGCCGACCGGCTCGCGCAGACGGTCGTCACGCAGCTCGACCGCGCGCAGACCGAACGCAATCGCGTCGCCCTCGACGCGCGCATCGCCGAGCTGGACGCGGTCGTCGCCGGTCTGCGTGCCGACCTCGCCGCGAGTATCGCCACCGACGAGGAGGGCGTAGCCGATCCGGTGGTGCAGGCCGAACTCGATGCGCGGCTCGAGCAGCTCCGGCAGGCACGCTCGGGCGCGAGCCTCGAATACCTCCAGGTGCTGTCGATGCCCGCCGGTACAGGGACGAAGGTGTCCCCGATGCCGCGCGCCGAGGCCGCGGTCGCCTTTCTCGCCGTGTTCGTCCTCGTCGCCGAGTTGCTGGTCGCGCTGAACGGACGCTTCGGAGCGTCGAACAGCCCGGCCTGGGCCCGGCGGGTCGCGCGTCGCCACCGGGCAGCTGTGCAGATCGAGCGCGACGATCGGGAGACGCTTCCTCTCGACACGATCGTCATGCTCGGACAGCGCGCCTCGCTCGGCGACCACATCCTCCTCCTCACCGGCGAGGGCGTGACCGTCGAGACCGACGCCTTCGGCGATGCCCGCGACCGGATCGTGTGCTGCGGAGTCGGGGAACAGTGGTGGACCCGCGCGAAGACCGAGGGGCTCGCGCTCGCCGTGATCGTGCTGCAGGCCGGGGCCGAGGAGCGAGCGCAGGCGGAGGACACACTGCGTGCCCTGGCCGAGATCGAGGTGCCCACGCGTCTCGTCCTGCTCGGTGCAGGACGCGAGTTGGTGCCCGTGCTTCCGGCCCGGCGCCGCGAAACGGCCGTGGAGGCGGCTGCCGAGCCCCCGGCTCCCGTCCCGGCCGCCGCACCTCAGCCCGCACCCGCACCTGCACCTGCACCTGCACCTGCGGCGCCTGCACCGCGACCAGTGCCCGACGACCGTCACCGGGCTCCGCAGCCGGTGCCGTCGCAACCCGAGTCGCTGTTCGTCCCGCCCCAGGATTCGGCCTACCGGCAGTACCGCTACGACGAAGGGCACGACTACGGATACGCCGACCAACAGAGCTACCGGGACGGGCACGCTCATCCCGAGCAGAACGGTTACGGCGAATCTCGGGAGACGTCGCGCTACTGACCGTGTTCCCGCCCGAGTTGAAGCTTCGCGCCGACAGGCTATAGTGATGGCGGTCACTCCAGGGGATGGGTTTGGCCTGCGCAGCCGAGCACATCGGCGTCACGACGAGGAAAGTGATTTGTCTATCTGCATTGCCGGCACACCGCAGCACAGCACCGCGACGCCGGGAAGCACCGAATGGATCAAGGCTCATCTCGCCCGCATGGACGACGGTGCGGGCTCCGCCTCGCCCTCCGAGGACGTCGCCACCGAGAGTGTCGTCGACGCGCGCCGTTAGGCTCATCTCCAGGACTGCACAGAGGACCAGCCGGGTACACGTGCCGTGAACCGGGCGACGGAGGGAGCGAGACATGAGGGAGTTGTTCCGAGGACAGCTCGACGACCTGGTCGAACGTCTCGGTGAGCTCGCCGCGGTCGCAGCCGAAGGGCTCGACCTGGCCACTCGCGCCCTGTTCGACACCGATCTCGACGCAGCCCAGGCCGCCCTCGATCTCGATGCACGGATCGCCGAACTCGACACCGACTGTGCCGAGCGAGCGGTGCGGATCCTCGCCCTGCAGGGTCCCGTGGCCGCCGACCTGCGGTTGGTCTTCTCCGCGGTTCGTATCACGGGCGATCTCACCAGGATGGGCGAACTGAGCCTGCACATCGCGCGGGTCGTACGGCGTCGCCATCCCGAGTCGCTGGTGTACGACCTCCTGCGCGACGATCTTCGCCGGATGGCCGAACTCGCCGCGCAGATCGTCGCGATCCTGCGCGACGCGTTCACCGACTTCGACCTCGAGACGATCAAGGGCACACACGCCATCGAGACCGAACTCGATGCGGTGCACTCGCGACTGCTCGCCCTGCTCGAGAGCCCCGAATGGGACGGCGACATCCGGACCGCGGTCGACACCGCACTCCTCGCGCGTTTCTACGGGCGGTTCGGCGACCAGGCCGTCGACGTCGCCGATCGGTTGATCTTCTTCGTCACGGGCCAACGACCAGCTGCCTGACTTCGCCGCGCGCACAGCCGCGAACCGTGCGATTCTCTCACCATGACCCGCGACGAGCGCCTCTCGGTCGGCGGTCCTGGGGTGCCCGGGTTCGACGACCTCGACTTCGATGCTCTGTCGGTGCGGTCCGGTGCCAAGTGGGCACGGGCGGCCGCCGACGGACTGGCCCCCGCCTGGGTCGCCGACATGGATTTCCCGGTCGCACCGCCGATCGCGCGTGCGCTGCACGATCTGGTCGACCGTAGCGATCTCGGCTATCCCGACTGGTCCCACGGGACGCCGCTGCGCGAGGAGTTCGCACAGCGCATGCGAACGCGCTACGGATGGGAACCCGGTCCCGGAGCCGTGCGCGAGCAGACGGATCTCATCCAGGCGTTGCAGCTCGTGTTGCACCTGAGCACCACGCGCGGCGATGCGGTGGCGATCCAGACACCGAACTCCCCGCCGTTCCTCGCGTCAGTGCGACGGATGGGTCTGCAGCAGATCGACTTTCCGTTCGTCGACCGGGGCGACGGGTGGGTGCTCGACTTCGATGCGTTCGAGCCGTTGGCGGCGCGTCGTCGTCCGCGGGTGCTGGTGCTCGTCAACCCGCACAACCCCACCGGACGGGTGCTCACGCGTGAGGAACTCGAGCGGATCGCCGATCTCGCCGAACGGTTCGACATGCTCGTCGTCAGCGACGAGATCCATGCCGAACTGATCTACGAACAGCACCGGCATATCCCGTTCGCCTCGCTCGGGCCGGAGACCGCTGCCCGCACGGTGACTCTCACCTCCGCCAGCAAGGCGTTCAATCTCGCGGGGATGCGGTGCGCGGTGGTGCACTACGGCTCCGAGGCCCTGTTGAAGCGCCGGGACGCGGAGCCGTTCGACCTGTACGGGACGGTCTCGGTGCCGGGCGTGGTCGCGACGCTCGCCGCGTGGCGCGAGGGCGGTGCATGGCAGCGCGACCTGCTGCAGGTCCTCGACCGGAACCGTCGACGGGTGGACGAGGTTCTGCGCGAACGGATTCCGGATCTGCGGCACCACCTGCCGCAGGGTACCTACCTGACGTGGTTGAACACCGGGCCGCTCGGCATCGACGATCCGGTGTCGACCGTCCGCGATCGGGGACGTGTCCTCGCCGACGGTGGGGTGCGGTTCGGGTCGGGCGCACGCAACTTCCTGCGCATCAACTTCGCGACGTCGGGGCCGATCCTCGATCGCATCCTCGACGGGATCACCGACGCGCTCGGTGCCTGATCGTCAGCACACCCCGTCACCACACCGCGTCGGCCGGGGTGTTCGTGGACTCGAGTGTGTCGTTCGCGGCCGCGCATCCGGAGGTCGCCGAAGCGACCACGGCGCGTGAGGGTTTGGCCGAGAAGTTCTGGTAGAGCAGCCCGAAGTTCTGCTCGACGTCGGCCTGGTTCGTCCCGCGGTCGCGCATCGAGTAGACGAAACCCTTCTGTCCCCAGCCGAGCCGGCGGGCCTCTGCGATACCGTCGGCGATGATGTCGGCCTGCCGTTGCGTGCTCACCGCGTTCGAGGCGGTGCCGGTCGGGGCGCCGAACTCGGTGGCCCACACCGGTGTCGCGGCGTCGCCGTACTGCACCATGGTGTCGCGCATCAGACGCATGCGGTAGAAGGTGTTCCAGCTCTGCGTGCTCACATCGGACGGCAGTGCCGGATAACTGTAGGGGTGGACGGAGAGGATGTCGAAGTACTGGTGCGCCCCGCGCGCGTAGAGCTGCTGCACGTAGGTGACGGGGGAGATGTCGGAACCGTTGTCCACCGCCGGTGCGAGTCCGCCGTTGAGGATCCGGGCATTCGGTTGCACGGACTTGACGGCCGGAGCGGCCGCGGCGAGCAACTCGACGTACTTGCCGACGTCGGGACGGGGACGGAAGAAGTTCGTCAGGTTCGGTTCGTTCCAGATCTCCCAGTGCGTCACGCGGGTCGAATAGCGCTGTGCCGCCTGCCGGGCGAAACCGGCGAAGGCTGCCGGGTCGGCGGGGGATCCGTGAGTGTCACCGCCGCCCGCGACGCGCGCCCAGGCCGGGGTGTACGCGACGATGCCGACCACCTCGAGTCCGCGGGCCCGAGCACGATCCACCACACGGTCGGGCACCGACCAGTTCTGTTGTCCGCGGTTCGGTTCGATCACCGACCAGTCGATGTCCACGCGCAGCCACCGGGCGCCGACCGCCCGGATCGTGTCGAGTTCGCGGTCGAGTTCGGAGTCCGGCAGATACATCAGCGGTGCGCCGGCGGCGATGCCGATGTCGTCGGTCGCGCAGGTGGTCGGCGGAGGGGGTTGGGGCGGTGGAGCGCACGCTGCGAGTGCGGCGAGGGTGCACGAGAGGGCTGTGGCCAGTGCAACGTGTGCGAGACGACCCATCGACTCTCCTGATGTATCATTCGGACAATTCAGGCATCGGTCGTAACGTCGCGCCGCCGACCTGCGATTCTTGCGGTGGAGCGAGCGGCAGACCGACGCCGCGAATTCACTGTAACGAGCAGGAGGCCGGAAGATGCGGGATTCGTGGACCGAAGGTTCCGGTGCATGCGCACCGTGAATTTCGAGATCCACGACGAATCATCCGCAGTCCGGCTCTCCGCGGAATGGGACGATCTCGCCCAGGAGGTGGGTCGGCGCGTCGCGACCCGCCCCTCCTACGTACTGGCCTGGAATCGGATGGGGCGCGGCCGATCGGCCGTGTGCACCGTTCGGCGCGACGGGCGCCTCGTCGGACTCGCGCCCCTGCACGCCCGCACCCGTCTCGGGGTCACCGCTCTACGACTCCCGGCTCACGGCCTCGCCACGATAGGAACCTTCCTCGCGACCGACGAGGCCGCGCTCGCCGACCTGCTCGACGGCATCGCCGATCGGAACATGGCACTGCAACTCGACCACGTCGATCTCACCGACCCTCTCGTCGAGATGCTGCATGCCTCGCCTCGCTGGAGCATCGACATCGCCGGAACCGAGCGGTGCCTGACCGTCGATGTCGCCACCGGTGCCGGCGCCGAATCGCTGCGTGGTCGGCGCACACTGAGAACACTGTCTCGGCTCGAACGCTCGCTGGAACGAGAAGGCACCCCGGTCTCCGTCGAAGTGGTGCGCGATCCGGACCATCTCGCGCAGAGGTGGCGCGATATCACCGCGGTCGCCGCGGCCGCCGACGCACACAGCGGACGCGACAACTTCTGTGCGCCGCCGTTCACCGCGTTCACCCGGCCGCTGCTCGACGCCGAGGCCCGCGCCGGCCGGCTGCTCATCGTGGGCCTGCTCGTCGGCGACCGATGGACGGCACACGAGATCATGTTCCGCACCGGGACCACGGCCGAGATGTGGTTGAGCCGCTTCCATCCCGAGGCACGCCGCTACCAGCCCGGCCAGTTGCTGCAGCGCCACCTCGCCGACCGCCACGACGAGCTGGGCATCGACCGCTTCGACTATCTGCTCGGCACATCGGAATTCAAGGAGCAGTGGTCGAACGGTGACTACCGGGTGGGGCGGACCGTCGCCGTCCCCACCTCGCGACCGCACCACCGATGGACCCTCCGCGCCGCGGATCTCGGAGCCGACCTCGTCCGTCCCCTGCGCCTGGCGGCGCGCGATGCTCTCACGTCGAACCGCTGCTGATCAGAGGCAACCGGGAATGACCGCGGCCGTGCGCAGCACGTCCCAGGCCGGCTTGGGCGACCCGTCGTGTGTGAGGACCCCGAAGTTCTGTTCGCGATCGGCCACCTCGGTGCCCCGGTCGAGGAGGCTGTAGACGAACAGCTTGTCGACGAAGCCCAACGCGCGTTGCTCGGTGATCCCGTCGCGCAGGATGTCGGCCTGCTCCGTGGGCCCGACCGCGTCGGTGTCCGTGCCCGTCGGTGCCCCGAACTCCGTTGCCCAGATGGGCTTGTCGGAATCCCCGTGCTCGACCATGACGGTGCGCATCTCGCGCATCCGGTAGAAGGAGTTCCAGTCGGAGGTCGAGGCGTCGGACGGGAGAGCGGGATAGCTGTAGGGATGCATGCCCACCACGTCGAAGGCCGGCGACACGCCCTGGTCGTACAACTCGGTGAGGAAGGTCGTCGGGGCGATGTCGGAGCCGTTGTCGGTGCCGGGGGACAGGCCGCCGGTGATCACCACCGCCCCGGGGTCGACGTTGCGGATCGCCTCCGACGCCGCCACGAGCAGGTCGGCGTACGCGCCGACGTCGGGTTGCGGGGTGAAGAAGGCCGTCAGGTTCGGCTCGTTCCAGATCTCCCAGTGCGTGACTCTGTCCGAGTAGCGATCGGCGACGTCGCCTGCGAAGCGCCCGAATTCGCCGGGGTCGGCAGGCATCCCGTGCGGATCGCCGGGGTCCGCCTCCGACGTCCGCGCCCAGTGCGGAGTGTGGGTGAGCAGGCCCAGCACCTGCAGGTCGTGCGCGTCGGCCGCGGCGACGACCCGGTCGGTGCCCCTCCAGTCGAAGCGTCCGCGCGCGGGTTCGATGATCGACCAGTCCATGTCGAACCGGATCCAGCCGGCGCCGCTGTCGGCGACCTTCGACATGTACGCGTCGAGGTCGTCGGCATCGAGGGAGTCGAGACCGGCTCCCGTCGCGACCCCGAGACTGTCGGCGGTCAGATCTGTTCGGCAGTCGCGTGCCTCGGTGCTCTGGGTACACGACAGAGCGAACACACCGACAAGGGTGAGAACGGCGCGGAGCGGCATGGACCGCGACACGCGACGCGGCATCGACCGCGAAAGGGACACTGCAACCTCAACGGGACTTGACGAGACCGGCGAGGCCGAGCCCGCCGGTGATGGGAAGGACATGGGTTCCGGCCAGAACACAGACAGCCGAGAGGACAGCGGTGACGGGCCAGGGAAGATCGTAGCGTTCCGCGAAGAGCGACATCCACACGGCCACCGAAACACCCAGCATCGCGATCGCCATGGTCTGGGTGAAGGGGAACAGACCCCTGATCCGGACGCTCCGGACCACCACGATCCAGATCGCGACGAGCATCGCAGCCTCGGTGAGCACCGTCGCCAGCGCCGCCCCGTCGAACGACATGCGGGGGATGAGGACGAGGTTCGCACCGATGTTCCCGGCGAGCGCGGCCAGTGCCACCCACGGGTAGACGCGGTGGCGTCCGGTCGCGATGAGCACCATGAGACCGAGTTCGGTGAGCATCGACAGAGCGCTGCCGAGCACCAGCATGCGCGAGGCGCCGGCCGCCTCGGCGAACCGCTCGCCGTAGAGGAGGGACAGCACGCCGTCCGCCGACGACCAGAAGGCCGCGGTAGCGGTCGCGCCCAGCACCGCGAGGAGCATCGCCGCTTCCCGCGTGCGCTGCCGGAACATCTCGCTCTGCGCCGGCCAGGTGGCGACCAGCAGCGTGGTCACCGGACCCACGACGGTCGACGACACCATCGACAGGAGGTCGGCGAACTTGTATCCGACGGTGTAGAGACCTACCGAGTCGAAAGTGTCCATCCGCCCGAGCATCAGCACGTCGATCTTCGACAGCAGGGTGAGCAGAGCGAAACCGATGCTGAGGGGGATGGCCTCGACGAGCATCTCGCGCCACCGCCACAACTGGGCACGTGCGGCGGGCAGGGGACCGGCCTTGCCCGCTCGCACGCCGCGCACGAGGATGCCTGCGCCGACGACCTCGTTGATCACGGCCGGCACGACGAGCACGAGCAGCACCGGATTCCACAGCACCGCGGCGATGGTGGCGATCAGCTGCGCGAGCTGGCCGAAGGTCTCGGCGACCGCGACCGATGCCATGCGTAGTCGACTCTGGTACATCACCGACAGGGCGTTGTTGGGCGTCGCGATCACCACGACGAGACCGGCGATCACCGTCGCCCAGACGACATCGGACGAGTATCCGAGCAGCAGCACGTACCCGATGGCCAGCGCGTACCCGAGCAGACCGAGCACACCGCGCAACGCGATGAACGCGGTGGTGACGTAGGAGACCTCCCACGGATTGCACTCGACGAGCTTGGCGAGCACCACTCGGCCCACGCCGAGATCGGTGACGACGGACAGCAACCCGAGCAGGCCGAAGACGAAGGAGAACTTGCCGAAGTCGTCCGGCGCCAACGCGCGGGCGACGATCATCGAACCGGCCCAGCCCATCGAGGCGACGGCCAACCGGCTGCCGAGCATCACGACGGTGTTGCGTCGCGCGGCCCGCCCGTCGAGCTCCGGGGTTTGCGGTTCGTGGAGAGTACCGCCGGGGTCGTGCGCCGCGACGATCCGCTCCATCACGACGGTTTCGGCCATCCGGTCGGCCAGCGAATGTCTACCCACGCGACGGCCTCGTCAGATTCTCAGGCCCGCGGAGCGGTAGGCATCGCGCGTGAGCTCGGCGGTGCGCGTCCATGTCGAGGTCGCGGCGACCTCGCGTCCACGGGTACGCAGCGTATCCGCGGTATCACGGTCGTGGACGACGACGCGCAGGGCCGCGGTCCACGAGGTCACGGTGTGTTCGGTGACGAGCAGCGCTCCGTCGTCGACGACGTCGGGCAGTGCACCGACAGCGCTCGTCACCACCGCCCCACCACACGCCATCGCCTCGAGCGGCGGTAACCCGAAACCCTCGTAGCGTGAGGCGTATGCGACGGCGGTCGCTGCGGCGTACAGCGCGGGAAGGTGTGCGGTGGGAACGTAACCGAGACCGATCGAACCGGCCGGTGCGTGGGGTCCGGTGGATCCGGCTCCGGCGAGCACCAGCGGAACGTCGAGGATACGGCACGCGTCGGCGACGAGCGCGACGTCCTTGCGGGGTTCGACGGTGCCGACCTGCAGGACGAACCGTTCGGGCAGCCGGTAGACCCGGTGGATGTCCCGCATCTCCTCGGGAGTGGGAGGTTTCGCCCACGCCGCGGGGGCGAGCGGGGTGACCGCCGCGTCGCGGCCGCACAGCGCGTGGAGACGTTCGGCGGTGAAGTTCGAGACCGCGACGAGCACGTCGGCCCGTCGCATGGCATCGCGCAGCAGTGCGCGCTCACCGGCGGCGCGGTACTTGCTGAACGCCCACGGGGTGTCGAAGACGGCGAGATCGTGGAACGTCGAGACGGTGACACCGGAACACAGGACGGGCAGGTCGACGTCGAGGCTGTGGAACAGGTCGACCCCGCGGACGGGCATCTTGGCGTACAGCATCCGCCGCACCCCGGCGGCGACCGGTCGTACCGACGGGGTCACGCGAGGGGGCAGTTCACCCACGGCATCGCACTGCACCGTCGCGCGCAGCGCAGCCGAGGGGAACAACGGGTCGAGCGCGGTCAGCAGCTCGCGGACGTAGGTCTGGACTCCACTGCCGGACGGACGGAGTGCGAGGGCGCCGAATCCGATGCGGTGAGCGAGCTTCGGTGAGGTGACCAGTGTTGCGTCAGTGCGCATCCGACAGTTCCTAACAGTAGCCAGAAATAGACGTCGAGAGGGAAGATCTCGAGATAGGTCGCCACGGTGGAGGCGACCGCCGCCGCGACGATCGTGCCGCTCACCCCGAGTGCGAGTGCGGCGTCCTGCCCGCTCAGCACCCGGGATGCACGCAGCGTCGAGACCGCGGCGCACACGAGTACGAGGACGAACAGCCACACGCCGATCGGGCCGAGTTCCACGGCGAGCTTCATGTAGTAGTTGTCGGGCTGATAGGGCATGAACCCGAACTGCACGGCCGCCGTGTACGACAGTTCCGACAGCATCGGGTTGCTCTGGGCCACCGTGTCGGCGGCAGCCGAGCCGGTCGCGCCGAGACCCTGACCGAAGGGGTGCACCCACAGCGACGACAGGGTCTGCGACCAGCCGTCCCCGCGCTCACCGAGGCTCGACGAGGAGAACAGTGGAGCGAGAATCGAACTCGGCACGGCGAAGAGGACGAGCGGTGCGAGCGCCGCGGTGGCGCCGAAACCGAGGAGCAGGGTGCGGTAGCGGTGGCCCGCCAGCCACAACAATGCGACGGCGAGACCGATGTAGCTGGCGCGCACGATCGTCACACCCATGCCCAGCACCATGATCGGTGTCGCGCACAGGAACAGTCTGTTGCGGAGCCGGTGCGGATCGGCGAAGGAGACCGAGCACCCCACGATCAGTCCGATCATCACGAACAGGCCGAAGGCGAAGGGTGTCGTGAACGTGCTGAAACTGCGCAGGATTCCGCCGCTGATGCGCAGATGCTCGTCCCAGCGGTAGCCGAGTTCGGCGAGTCGCTCACCGCCGATCACCTGTTGCGCGAGTCCGATGACGGCGGTGACGGCCGTCGTGCCCATGAGGATCGTCACCAGGTGGTCGCGGTCGCGGGCGTCGAACGGTGCACACCACAGGATCACCGGGATGACGAGGTAGAAGTAGGTAATCTTGATGGCGATGATGCCGGCGAGCCCCGAGACGAGCAACGCCGACAGGACTCCGATTGCCACCCATGCGACCACGGCCGGCCACCACGGATAGGACGGTGCCGGCAGCCGCCGTCGGTAGGGGCTGACGAAGGTCGCGGCGAGGGTGAGGAGCAGCAGCCCCTCCTTCCACGGCGACAGTGATTCACCGCCGGGGACGATCGCGAGCAGGCCGTGGAACGGCGTGAGCGCGGCGATCGCCAGCAACCCGCGTTGGGGTCGCCGCCAGAGCAACACACCCAGCACGAGCACGACCGGAACGGCGAGTATCAGCACAGGAGTCATGAGACGTACTCGTCTGCAGCGGGATCCGCGGTGCGGGACCCGAAACGGGAGAGCACGGTCGAGGTGACCGCCGTGCGGAGGAACTCGCGCCCGTCCCGCTGCCGACCGCTGTGCTCACCGACCTCGCTGGTGAGGATGTCCCCGGTGAAGCCCCGTCGGCGCAGGCGGCGAAGTCCTTCTTCTCCGCGCTGGGTCAGGAACCACCGGTGGTCTTCGGCGGACAGCACGACCGTGGTCGACACACCCGCGCGACGCAGTGCCTCCAACCCGACCTCGGGAACCTGGGTCACGCCGATTCGGCCCAGCAGCAGCCACAATGGATAGGGCAGGTACTTCTGCGCCCACGGTTTGATGCGGGCTCGCAGGGAGATCGTCTGCGGTTCCGCCGGGGCTGCGATCGCCGGAACATCGGGTGCGTTCGGACCGAGATCTGCGCGCAACGACTTCCGGCGGTGGGTGCACCACAGGATCACGTTCACGAGCACGGCGGAGTGTGCTGCACCCCGGAGGGCGACCCACGACGAGTACCACGCACCCGAACACAGGCCGATCACCACGAGGTCCTGCGGATCGATGCCGAGGGCGGCGACAGCATCGAGGGCGTCGCGGTCGGAGTCGTCGGAGTACAGCGGCGTGGGCGTCGCCCCGTGTGCCGTGCCGGTATCGCCGACCCCGGTCCGGTCGAACCGGATAGCGGAGATGCCGTGCGCGGCGAACTCGCGTGCGAGCTCGACCCAGAGACGACTCGGGCCGAGTCGGTGCTCGTAGGCGGTGCCGAAGAACAACACCGTCGGGGTGGACCGGCGCGGGGCGCCGAACCTGTCGGTGCCGAACCCCTCGGTGCCGAACCATTCGGTGTCGAACCATTGGGGGGCGACCCCGTGCGTGCGCAGCGCGAACATCTCGTTCGGGCCGAGATATTCGACGCTCTCGTGGATCGGGAGCCCGGAGTCGGTGGTCGCGACGACCGCGCGGCCGCACTCGGGGAAGTGGACCTCGCGGGTGGCGGCCGGCGCGCCCGCAACTACCCAATCGGCGATCCGGGTGAGCTGCTCGGTCGGGATCGCGGAGTGGAGTGTGCTGGGGGTGACGAAGGATTCGTGGGCGTCGAGGGAGAGCTCGTCACCGCCGAGTGCGGTGGCGAGCGCCGACACCGCGGCGGTCTCGCGGGCTGTGGGTCGGGTCGCGAGCAGGGTTCGTGTGCCGTTCAGCGACCTCGGATCGATCTTCAGGGCGCCGAGCGCGTCGGCAGCTTCGGGGGCGAGACCCCCGCCGACGATCGAAACCCGGGGGTCTTCGGGATCGTCGGCGCCGAGGGCGAGACGGTAGAGGGCGCGTTGTTCGCGCAACATCGCTCGGCCCGAGACGATCGGATCCCACAGCACGACGGCGTCGGCCGGTCCGCACTCGGGCAGTGCCGTCGCCGCGATCAGTGCGCCGGTGCGCAGTCCGACGACGGTGATGTGCTCGGCGCCGCTCGCGCGGGCCGTCTCCACTGCGGTGACGACGCTGCGCTGCCATGCCGCGACCGCGTCGGGCGAATCCTGATCGCCGGCCGAGTCTCCGGTGCCCGTGTAGTCGAAGCGCACTGCCGCCAGTCCCCGCTCGGCGAGTTGCTCGGCGAGAGCCTTGACGCCTCGATAGGTGTCGAGGTGTTCTTTCCCGAGGGGTGGGCACAGCACCACCGCGCCGCGCGCGCGGCGGTCGGCGGGAAGGTGGACGTGCCCGAGGATCGGGGACGCAGGGTCGCCGAACCACGACGCGTGTCGCACATCCACTCCGTGACCTCCACTGTCGAGGGGGTGAAAGAGGGGGTGATTTCCCGCCCCGTCTCGGACCCTGAATCTTCTTGCCGTTCGGACGCATTCGTATCGAGGGATTGTGCCGACCCGTTACCTCTCGGCGTCGGCAGGGTCATAAAGTACCCTCCCGATCGGCTCGGGGGCTTCGGAGGGATGGCTGTGCCTGGAATCTTGGTGCACGAATGGATCGCACGCGACGGAGGTTCGGAGAAGGTTCTCGACGAGTTCGTCCGCACCTTTCCCGACGCCGACGTCCTGTGCCTGTGGGACGACGCCGACCGGTATCCGGGGCGGACGGTGCACGAGAGCGGTCTGGCACGCACACCTCTGCGTAGGAGCAAGGCGCTGGCGTTGTCGGCCATGCCGTACGTCTGGCGTCGCCGACCCGGTTCGTACGACTTCGCCCTGGTCAGCTCGCATTGTTTCGCCCACCACGTGACCTTCCGGGGCGCACCGAGCGGGTTCGAGAAGTTCGTCTACGTACACACTCCGGCGCGCTACCTGTGGAATCCGGAACTCGACGATCGGGGTGCCTCGGCCGCGGTGCGGTGCGCGGCACCTCCGTTGCGTGCCCTCGATCGGCGTCGCGCGCGGGAGGGTGCACACTTCGCCGCGAACAGCGATTTCGTGCGTCGCCGCATCGAGCGGGCCTGGGGTGTCGAGGCGCGTGTGATCTTCCCTCCCGTCGAGACGGCCCGCATCTCGTCGGTGCCCGACTGGCGTGACGAACTGTCCGCCGCCGAATCCGCCCTGCTGGAGGGGCTTCCGGAGACCTTCGTGCTGGGGGCGTCGAGGTTCGTGCCGTACAAGCGACTGGATTGGGTGATCCGGGCAGCCGACCTCGCCGGGGTGCCGGCGGTGATCGCGGGATCGGGGCCGGAGGAGGGCCGGCTGCGGCAGCTCGCCGACGAGGCGACGGTGCCGGTCCACGTGCTCGCTCGACCGTCGGACGCCCTGCTCTACGCGCTCTACCAGCAGGCCCACGTCTACGTCTTTCCTGCGGTGGAGGACTTCGGGATCATGCCCGTCGAGGCACGTGCGGCAGGGGCGCGTGTGGTCGTCAACGCGCTCGGAGGTGCTGGTGAGACGGTTGCCGAGGGGGTCGACGGGTTGTGTTTCCGCGAGGACAGGGTGGAGGCGGTCGCCGAGTGCATCGCCGCGATCGACGGTGTGCCGAAGGGCCGTAACGAGGCCGTCGCCGCGCTGTCCTCGGAGAACTTCCAGCAGCACATCCGCGACTGGGTCGGGGAGGGGATCGGAACGGCGTGACTCACATCATACTACCGACGAGTAGACGAACTCTTGTCGCCGGTTCGTCTCTGTTGTACCTTTCTCCCGGGTCGGGGGCCTGCTGATGGGGTTCGATGGGGGATCGTCATGGCTCACTGCCGCCGGCCGAGCTGCGTTCGTCGCCGCTTCATGAATGTGTTCTTTGCTGAAGTAACTACGCGCACAAGCAATTCGAGTTACGCGTAGCTTCTTCGCTTCAGGGTGGAATCACCCGCGTCACTGTGATCCGTTGCACTGAAACAGGATTCGCGTTCCTTCGAGAAAACGGACATAATCACCGAATCGTTCATCTGGCTGTCGGGGCCACTTCGCGTGGAGTAGGCAAGCAGGAGAAGTATGGGGATCGGACCCGAGTTGGCGCGCCGCAACGCGCCGACCCACGACACGAGCGACGGTCACGGAAGTGTCCCGCGCAGACAATGGCAGCGCACCTATCTCCGGTCGCTGGCGATCACCGACACGACGATCGTCGTCACGACCGTCGTCCTGGCGCAGGGGGCCGGGACGATGATCGGTGGACCGGTCGACCCGGGGTCCTCGGTGACCCGAGGACTCGCCTCGGCGATCGTGGTGGCCGGCCTGTGGCTTGCGATTCTGGCACTCAACGGAACTCGCAAGAAGCCGATCGTGGGCAGCGGCGAGGAGGAGTACCGGCTCGTCACGAGGGGGACCCTGCAGACCTTCGGTCTGCTCGCGATCGCCTCGTTCCTCGTCGACTCGTTCGCCACCGACCTCGACACGATCCGGGTCTACGTGTTGCTGGCCATGCCGGTCGGCCTGGTCGTTCTGCCGCTCGGACGTCGATGGTGCCGTCGTTCGATCGAACGCCGGCGTGTGCGGGGCGAGTTCCGGACCTCGGTGCTCGTCGTCGGCTCCGAACGCGCGGTGGATGCGATGGTCGGATCGTTCGTCCGCGACACCTCGGCCGGATACCGCGTCGTCGGTGTGTGCACCACCGGGTACACGGGGGAGAGCGGGCGCACCATCACCGTCGCCGGACAGGAGATCCCGGTACTCGGTGCGGAAACCGACGTGATCAACGCCGTCAAGCTCTCCGGCGCCGACACCGTCGCGATCGCTGCCGGAACGCACTGGGGGAAAGGTGATATCGGCGAGCTTGCATGGGAACTCGAGCCGTATCGCGTCGATCTCGTGGTGGCTCCCGGCGTCACCGACATCGCCCTGCCGCGACTGTCGATGCATCCCGTGGGTGGGTTGCCGTTCGTGCACGTCGAGGAGCCGCAGTACCGCGGGTCGCATCGGATCGCCAAGACGACCTTCGACCTCGTGTGCGCGGTCCTCGCCCTCACGATCGCGGCGCCGGTCATGCTTGTGGTCGCCGCGCTGATCAAACTCCAGGACGGCGGTCCGGTCTTCTATCGGCAGGAACGCGTCGGCCTGGGCGGCACCGTCTTCCGGATGTGGAAGTTCCGATCGATGGTCGTCGATGCCGACCGGATGGTCGATACGGTCCGCGCGCAGACCGGTCAGGAGGACGCGACCTTCTACAAGTCGGCCCGCGACCCGCGGATCACGCCGGTGGGACGGTTCATCCGCCGCACCAGCATCGACGAACTGCCACAGCTGTTCAACGTCCTCGCCCGCGACATGAGTCTCGTGGGGCCGCGTCCCCTCGCGGTGGGTGAGGGTGAGAAGATCCCGGGCTTCGTTCCGCGCCGCATCCTGGTGCGACCCGGCATGACGGGATTGTGGCAGGTCTCCGGGCGATCCGACCTGTCCGAAGCCGACCGCATCCGCCTCGATCTGTTCTATGTGGCGAACTGGTCGATGGTGCAGGATCTGCTCATCGTCGTGAAGACGGTGCGCGCGGTGCTCGCGAGCGACGGCGCCTACTGACCCCACCGCAGTGCGGGGTTTCGTAGCCGGTGGGCAGGGAACCCTTCGACTTCGCCCTGGGATCTGCAGGAGGAGTCGAAGGTGAACACGTCCGTGCGGGGTTTCCAACCCGATCCCGACGACATCCCGCTGATCACCTCGCTCGACCAGCTCGCCGACCTCGCGACGGATCCGCTGCTCTACCTGCGGTATTCGAAGGGTCCGGCGGCGGATGCCGAGGACGGGCCGAGCCGCGATCGCGAGGCGAACGTGACCCTGCCCGGGCTCGTCGCCACCACCCTCGCTCCGGAGCCGTGGTGGCGCCGGCCCGTCAAGGACTGGGTCGCCCGCCGTGTCTGCACGTGCACCGGGTTCGGCGACGAGGACGGTCGGTTCGTCTGGATCCTCACGGGCAGGATGGTCGGGCGCGGTCCCGGCCACGAACCGTTGCTCGTCGACGTCCGGCCCCATGCCCGGCTCGGCAGGAATGTGCTCGACGAGGCGAAGAGGTGGTACGAGGAGCACTTCGACGTCGACGGTGATTCGCACAGGAGCGACTGAAAACCGTTCGCGCAGAACGCAGGAAGCCCACCCCGGCATATCGCGGGGTGGGCTTCCGTGTGCGTGTCACACCGGATCTCGCGTGTGCGTCACACCGGATCTCGCGTGTGCGTCACACCAGATCTCGCGGCGTCCGGCGCTGCCAGCTCTGTGAGTGGACTCGACGATCGCCGTGATCGTCGTCGAGTTCGAAGGCGTCGAGCTCCGCGTTGATCACGAACTCCTCCGGAGTGGACGTGAGGATCGTGCGGGTACGGACCTCGGTGCGCCAGTCGTCCCGCTCGTAGCGCCGCACGGTCTGCGTCTCGCCGCGGACGGAGTTGGGATCGTTACCCCCGAAACTGAACCACTCCTGGGTGCGACGCCGGATGACCGTACCGGTCTCGTCGATCCGGAACGACCCCTGGTCGTCGAGGTGCTGACCCTGGCCCTGTCGATGATCAACGCCCGATTTCCGCGGATGCGCGGCATCACGCACGGGGTCCCCGTGGTGATCGTCCAGGACGGTGAACCCGACCTGCAGAACCTGAAACGGGAACGTCTGTCCCTCGACGACCTCATGGCCGCCGCGCGTCAACAGGGCATCCGGCGGTTCGCCGACATCGACCTCGCGGTGCTCGAGACGAACGGGAGGATCTCCTTCTTCTCCCGGACGAGCGCTCAGGACGGCGCGCCGGAGGAACCCGACCCGGCGTGACGGGGTGCCGCGCCGTCCTGACGCTCAGTTATTGCGTCCGGTCAGTGCGTCGCGCAGTCGGTCCACCATGCCGACCCCGGTCCGACGGTCTTGTGGAACAGTTCGGAATGCGGCGCGGACGAATGCGGCCGGGTCGGGGCCAGCTTCTTGGCGGCCTGTACCTTGGTGCCGACCTCCACGAGGGTGTCCTGCCCGAGATGCGTCCTCAACGCCGGGAACTGGTCGGATTCTTCGTCGTTCGCGTGGTGGCGCAGAAGATCCTGCAACTTCTTCACCAACGTCGTGAACTCCGCACTCGATGCTTCCGCGCCCTCGAGTTGCTTCATCACCTGCACGATCTCGTCGTGCTCCTCCTTGTCGTGTTCGACGGCTTCCGTGCCGCCGGAATTCGGTCCCTCGTGGGCGGTTTCGGTCATCGATGTCTTCTTCGAACGGTCAGGATCGTCCGGTGTCGCCGGTCTCGTCCGGTTCGTCCTCGCCCTCCGCCTGGTCGGGCTGCTGCGGAGCCTTGGAGAGGAGGTTGTCGGGATCGGCGTCGGGATCTTCGGCTGCGTCGTACGGATCGGCAGAACCGTCTGTGCTGCTCATGTACCACGGGGTTCACCACTACCGGCGAGGGCAAACACTCCGGCGACCGACGGGGATTCGCATCCTGCCGGGGTAGGTGGTTCGGGGAGCCGGACGGGGGTAGTCCTAGGGAGACCGCCTTTCACCGAGAAATGTTCGGAGGAAGATCATGACCGGACCGCACGACACTCCCGATCTCGACGACGTGATCGACCCGACCGAGCCCGCGCCCAAGGATCGGCGCGAGCACGGCAAGTCGCCGGACCGCGTCGACGACGACTATCTCGAGTACCGCACGGAGCAGGAACGCATTGCCGCCGGCGTCGAGGACTACGACCCCGACCACGTCCCACCCGCAACCGAGTAGCCGCTGCGTTACAGACGGATTCTCGGCGAACCATCGGAAGGAGCAGAGAGATGGAACGAGGGAGCGACAAGCACGGTCCGAAGAAGGACGACGCGCTCGCAGAGGAAACCGAAGGAATGATCCGCGCCAACCGTCCGACCCGCGCCGACGAGGCACGCGATCCGGAGCCGCCGGCCGACGACGATCCGGATGTGCGGCCCTGGCACACCGAAGGTCCGGGCGGCGGAGCTTCGGAGGGCGGGGGTCCGGAGGGCGGGGGTCCGGCGGGCTCTGCCTGAGTCGATGCGAGCGTGGCGCGTGGTGGAGCCCGGCCCCGTCGCCGGTCACCCTTTGCGGTTCGAATCCGTCCCGCTTCCCGAGACCGGACCGAACGATCTTCTGGTGCGCGTGCTGGCGTGCGGTGTGTGCCGCACCGACCTGCACGTCGCCGAGGGCGATCTCCCCGTCCACCGGGCGGGTGTCGTCCCGGGGCACGAGGTGGTCGGGGTGGTCCATCGAGTGGGGGAGGCGGTCGAAGGGTTCGCCGACGGCGACCGCGTCGGCGTGGCCTGGCTGCGTTCGACCTGTGGGCAGTGCCGCTACTGTCGTCGTGGCGACGAGAACCTGTGTCCGGATTCGAGATACACCGGTTGGGACGAGGACGGCGGGTACGCCGAGTTCGTCGCCGTACCGGCGGCGTACGCCCTCCCGCTGCCCGACGGATACGAGGACGTCGAACTCGCTCCGCTCCTCTGTGCCGGCATCATCGGCTACCGCGCGCTGAAGCGCGCCTCGGTTCCCGACGGCGGGAGGCTCGGCATCTACGGCTTCGGCGGCAGCGCCCACATCGCGGCGCAGGTCGCCCTGGCGCGAGGTGCCGAGGTGCACGTCATGACGAGGAGCGAGGATGCGCGGAATCTGGCCCGCGAACTCGGGGCCGCGTCGGTGCAGGGCGCCGCGGACGCGCCACCGGTGCCCCTCGATGCCGCCATCCTCTTCGCACCCGTCGGCGACCTCGTGCCGCCCGCACTCGAAGCACTCGACCGCGGCGGCATCCTGTCGATCGCCGGCATCCATCTGACGGACGTCCCGCAACTGAACTACCAGCGGCATCTGTTCCACGAGCGCGAGATTCGGTCGGTGACCGCCAATACCCGTAAGGATTCCCGGGAGTTCCTCGCGTTCGCCGGGCAGCACCGCATCAGGGTCGCGACGATGCGATACGGGCTGGACGACGCCGATCGCGCGCTGGCGGATCTCGCCGGCGACCGCGTGCGCGGCGCTGCCGTCCTCGTCCCCTGATGGTCCGGATCGATACGGTGCGCTCCGCCCGAGATCACCAAGTCGGGACTTTCTACCCTACGGGAACATCCCGCCCGGGACGACGATAATAGTGTCGGACCCAGGAGGGCCCCTCGGACTTCTCACCCACGAGGAGATGAGGACAATGTCGACATCATCGGCTCATTCTGCAATGCACACCCATCCCGACATCGTCGAGATGCGCGAACGCTACGACCGGATGGGCGAACAGCCCACAGTCCAGGTCACCGACGGATTGATGATGGTTGCCGGTCTGTACGCGGCGGCATCCGCCTGGATCATCGGCTTCGCCGATCAGACGGCACTCGCCACCACCAATCTGATCTGCGGCCTCGCGGTCGCACTGCTCGCCATGGCGCTCGGTTCGGCCTACGGCCGCACCCACGGTCTGGCGTTCGTCGCGCCGCTGCTCGGTCTGTGGTTGTTCGTCTCGCCGTGGCTGGTCAGCGGAGTAGATACCAGTACGTCCATGATCTGGTCCCACGTCATCGTGGGTGCGATCGTGTTCGTCCTGGGCGTGGCCGCGGCTGCGATGGGCACCGGCCTGATGGACCGTTCGCGTTGACGGTGCAGTAACCCGGGTATACGGGACCCGGACGGTGCTGCCGGCTGCATGTCTGAACCGGCAGCACCTCACCGGGTGCGGCGTCCGGACACCGATTCCGGCTACCGAGGGCAATACCCCTCGGTCGAACGCTGCAACCCCGTTGCCGTTTCGCTGCCACGATGCAGTATGCACACCGGTGAAGGCCGCGGCGCTCGTAGTGCGAACTCGGTGAGGTTCGAACGACAATTGCGAGAATCCATCGAGGAACTCGCTCGTGAGATGCACGACGACCGATGGCCCGCGTTCGCTTCCCGAGCGGCCCGTCTGGGTGCTTCGAGGGATGTCATCGGGCAGGCGAAGGGCGTTCTCATGGAACGCTTCGGCCTCGACGCGGAGAGCGCATTCGAAATGCTGCGCAGGTTGTCCCAGGAGCGCAACCAACTCGTGCGCGACCTTGCCGTCGAGGTGGTCGAGACCGCCCGACCTCCGCGTGAACGGTAGAGCGAATCCTCCCCAGGCGGATGCGCCGGATCGCCCGGAACTGAGCACCGTGCGCATCCATTCAGTGTGTCGTGCATCACATCTGATCAGAATGATGCGCTGGAAAATCTTATGTTGACGAGTTCGCCTAGCTCAATCAACTATTGCTGTACCAAATGACGCGATCGAAGTGGCGCAGACACAATCGGACGCCGCGACGAAGGACGGGTGGTACGCAATGACCGAGACCGCAATCCGGGAGAGCGAACGACTTCCCTACGACCTCGACGACCGATATCGCTCGGGCTCCGGCACCGTGCTGCTCACCGGCGTGCAGGCCATCGCCCGGCTGTTCGTCGAACAGCAGGTACGGGCCATGCGGGACGGTCGCCGGGTGGCGACCTTCGTCTCCGGATATCAGGGCAGCCCCCTCGGTGGTCTCGACAAGATGCTCCACGGCATGCCGAAGGTCCTCGCCGAGCACGACATCACCTTCGTGCCCGGATTCAACGAGGAACTCGCCGCCACCGCGGTGTGGGGCAGCCAGGGACAGCTCGGCGCCGGCACACCGACTCACGACGGCGTCGTCGGCGTCTGGTACGGCAAGGGCCCCGGCCTCGACCGCGCCACCGACGCGCTGCGTCACGCCAACATGTACGGCGTGAACCCGAACGGCGGCGTGCTGCTCATGGTGGGTGACGACCCCGCGTCGAAGTCGTCGACCGTGCCCGCCGTCAGCGAGCGATCCCTCGCCGCCCTCGGCATCCCGGTCCTGTTCCCGCGCAACGCCGCCGAGATCGTCACCCTGGGCCTGCACGGCGTCGCGCTGTCGCGTGCCTCGGGCTGCCTCGTCGCCCTCAAGATCGTCGCGGACGTCGCCGACGGCGCCTGGTCCGTCGACGGCTCCATCTCCGACCTGCCCATCGCGGTCCCCGAGATCGAATGGGAAGGACGGCCGTTCGTCTACAAGCAGCGCCCCATGGCCGCGCCCGGCGACAGCGTCATCGCCGAGGCCGACCTCTACGGCCCGCGCTGGAAGATCGTCCAGGAATACGGCCGCCTCAACGGCCTCGACGTGATCGAGGTCGACCCGCCGCAGGCCCGCGTCGGCCTCGCCGCCACCGGCACCACCTTCGACGCCCTGCGCCAGACCCTGCTCGACCTCGGTGTCCACGACGCCGCGCTGCACCGCGCCGGCATCCGACTGCTGCGCATCGGCATGCCGTACCCCATCGGTCCCGAGATCGTCCGCGAATTCGCCCGCGGCCTCGACGAACTGATCGTGGTCGAGGACAAGACCGCCTTCGTCGAGACCCAGATCCGCGAGATCCTCTACGGCACCGCGAACGCCCCGCAGATCGTCGGCAAGAAGGACGCCGACGGCCGCCCGCTCGTGCCCGTCGACGGTGAGCTCACCGCAGGTCGCCTGCGCGGCCCGCTGCGTCGCGTGTTGCGCGGCCACGTCGAACTCGGTCCCGCACCCCTGCCGCAGTTGTCGCTCGAGGTGCTGTCGACCCAGCGCACCCCCTACTTCTGCAGCGGCTGCCCGCACAACCGATCCACCGCACTGCCGGAAGGTTCGATCGGCGGCGGCGGCATCGGCTGTCACACCCTCGTCACCCTGTCCGGCCGCAAGGACAGCGCCGTCACCGGCCTGACCCAGATGGGTGGCGAAGGTGCGCAGTGGATCGGCCAGGCGCCGTTCACCGACATCGGCCACATGTTCCAGAACCTCGGCGACGGAACCTATTTCCACTCCGGTCAGCTCGCCGTCCAGGCGTGCGTCGCCGCCGGCGTGAACATCACCTTCAAGCTGCTCTACAACGACGTCGTGGCGATGACCGGCGCGCAGGACGCCGAAGGCGCACTGAAGATCCCGGCGCTGACCCACAAGCTCACCACCGAGGGTGTCCGCAAGATCATCATCTGCTCCGACGAACCGAAGCGCCTCCGCAAGCGCACCCTTGCCCGCGGCACCGAGGTCTGGCACCGTGACCGGCTCGACGAGGCGCAGAAGCTGCTGCGCGAGATCGAGGGCGTCACCGTGCTCATCTACGACCAGCACTGCGCCGCCGACGCGCGCCGTCAGCGCAAGCGTGGCACCCTGCCCGCCCGCACGACCCGCGTCGTCATCAACGAAGCGGTGTGCGAGGGCTGCGGCGACTGCGGCGTCAAGAGCAACTGCCTGTCGGTGCAGCCGGTCGACACCGAATTCGGTTCGAAGACCCGCATCGATCAGACCTCCTGCAACACCGACTACTCGTGCCTCGACGGCGACTGCCCGTCCTTCGTGACCGTCGAGACGTCGCCGGAGAAGCCGAAGCGTCGCAAGGCTCCGACCCCGCCGCGCATCCCGGACGCCGCCATCGACACCCCGAAGGGCACCCGCAACGTCTTCCTCGCGGGCATCGGCGGCACCGGCATCGTCACCGTCAACCAGGTGCTCGCCACGGCCGCACTGCGCGCCGGATTCGAGGTCGAGTCGCTCGACCAGATCGGCATGAGCCAGAAAGCCGGCCCGGTGGTCTCCCACCTGCGCTTCGCCGCCGACGGACTCGAGCCCGGCAACCGCGTCGGCCCGGGCGGTGCCACCGCTCTGCTCGCGCTCGACCTGCTCACCGCGACCGAGCCGAAGAACCTCGCCTACGCGAACCGTGAGGAGACCGTGGCAGTCGCGTCGACGAGCCGCGTCCCCACCGGCGACATGGTCTACGACCGCTCTGTCCGGCACCCCGACGAGCAGGACCTGCTCGCCCGCCTCGACACCGCGACCCGCACAACCGTCTCCTTCGACGCCCTCGCCGCAGCCCAGGCGCTGTTCGGTGGGACCTCGGCCGCGAACTTCCTCGTCGTGGGGGCCGCCCACCAGCTCGGCGGACTCGAGATCCCCGCCGACGCAATCGAGGAGGCCATCGAGATCAACGGTGTGGCCGTCGCGACCAACATCGCCGCCTTCCGCTGGGGCCGGGTTGCCGTCGCGGATCCCGCGGCCTTCGCCGCCGCGACCGAACCGGCCCGCACGGAGCGCGCCGCCACCGTCGCACCGGAGCGTCTGTTCGCCGGCACCACCTTCACGGGTGAGGTCGAGCGGCTCGTGCGGATCCGCGCCGCGTCGCTGATCGACTTCCAGAGCGAAGCCCTCGCCGCCCGCTACATCGCGCAGGTGCAGGCAGCCTGGGAGGCCGAGCGCCGCGTCACGAACCGCACGGACTTCAGCGAGGCCGTCGCCCGCGGACTGTTCAAGTTCACCGCCTACAAGGACGAGTACGAGGTCGCCCGCATGCTCGTCGACCCGGCCTTCCTCGACGAGGTGCAGGGCCAGGTCCCCGGTGGGCGCAAGCTCACCTACCGCCTGCACCCGCCGGCGCTGCGCGCACTCGGCCGTGAGAAGAAGGTCGGCTTCGGACCGAAATCGCATGTCGCGCTGAAGGCTCTGGCCAAGGCGAAGCGTCTGCGCGGCACGAAGCTCGATCCCTTCGGCTACGCCCACGTCCGCCGCGTCGAGCGTGCCCTGCTCGCCCACTACACCGCCACGATCCAGCGGCTCGCCGCCGGCCTGGACGTCGACTCCTACGACCGCGCCGCCGAGATCGCGGCCCTGCCCGACATGGTGCGCGGCTACGAGGACGTCAAGCTCCGCTCCGTCGAGCAGTACCGGGCCCGCCTCGCCGAGCTCGGCATCGACACCGACTTCTGAAGCACGAACACCCTCTGCTGCAAAGGAACCCACCGATGACCACCTCTGCCCTCGACCTCCCCGAGTTCACCACGTCCGACGGCGTGTTCGGCCGCTCGGCCCGCCTGACCGACCGTCCGCACGAGCAGGTCGTCTTCCATCACGACGCGGCCACCGGCTTGTGCGCCATCGTCGCGATCCACTCCACCGCACTCGGACCCGCCCTCGGCGGCACCCGCTTCTACCCCTACGCGGACGAGATGTCGGCACTCGAGGACGTGCTGCGACTGTCGTGGGGCATGACCTACAAGGCCGCGGTGTCCGGTGTGAACCTCGGTGGCGGCAAGGCCGTCATCATCGGTGATCCGAAGATGGACAAGAACGACGAACTGCTCGCCGCCTACGGACGATTCGTCGAGTCACTCGGTGGTCGCTACATCACCGCCGCCGACGTGGGAACCCGCGCGGAGGACCTCGACGTGGTGGGCCGGCACACCGCCCACGCCGTGGGGCGCACCGTCGCCGCCGGCGGATCCGGCGACAGCTCGCCGCTGACCGCGCTCGGTGTCTTCCAGGCCATGCGTGCCGGCGCTCGGACGGTCTGGGGCGAAACGACTCTCGCGGGTCGCACGGTCGGTGTCGAGGGTCTCGGCAAGGTCGGCTACGAACTCGTGAAGCTGCTCGTCGCCGACGGTGCCGAGGTGATCGTCGCCGACGTGAACCCCGCCGCGGTCGCCCGCGTGGTCGACGAGTTCCCGGCGCAGGTCACCGACAACGTCGTCGCCTCGTCCGCCGACGTCTACGCCCCGTGCGCTCTCGGCGGCACGCTGACCTCGACCACCGCTGCCCACCTCGACGCACGTCTCGTGTGCGGTGCGGCCAACAACCAGCTCGCGCAGCCCGAGGTGGAGGGCCTGCTGGGCAAGCGCGGAATCGTCTGGGTACCCGACTATGTCGCGAACGCGGGCGGACTGATCCAGGTCGCCGGCGAGGTCGACGGATCCGCCGCCGACGTCGTCCGCACACGAGTGGAGTCGATCTTCGAGCGCACCGCCGAGATCTTCGACGTCTCCAGCACTCTCGGCGTCACGCCGGGCGCAGCGGCCAACCGGATCGCCGAGCGCCGCATCGATACTGCCTGATCCGCACAGGGGAACTGATCCGCACAAGGGAACTGATCCGCACAGGGGAACAAGGGGAGGCGCCGCGAGGTGCCTCCCCTTCTCGTGTCTTCAGGAGTTTCCGGCCGACGAGGAACGCCCGTGCCCCGCATTGCGGGTGATGTGCTCGACGAGTGGCTGCGTCCGGTACTCGATCGGTGTGGTGAGCGCGAGCGTCGTGGTGGTGTGCGCGACGCCCTCGATGGCGTGGAGCCGTTCGAGGACCAACAGGAGGTCCTCCTGGGACTGCGCCGCCATCCGGATCAGGAGATCCTCCCGGCCCGTTGTCGCGTGGACTTCCAATACCTCTGGGAATCGGCCTAATTGGGCGATCACATGCCCCATCTGTGCCTGGACGAGCTCGGCGCCGATGAACGCCTGCAGCGGCACACCCAGCTTCGGCAGGTCGACGACCGGTCGGTATCCGGTGACGGCACCGGACTCCTCGAGTTTTCTGATGCGCGACTGCACGGTGTTGCGGGCGATGCCGAGCTTCGCCGACAGGTCGACGATTCCTGCTCGGGGGTTGTGCGTGAGCTCTCCGAGGAGAGCTGCGTCGAGCCGGTCGAGACTGAACACGATGACACCCTTTCCGTTGTGATGCGCGTCACCACTCGAGCATAATGCTCAGCCGAACAGAAAGATATTGACACTTCACGAGCCAGTGCCATGATTGCTACATCAAATGCTCACGCAAACACTGCTTGCTGCAACGTAATGCGCGCGAAGTGAGCGACATGCCTACCCCTCGCCCGGACCGGGCGTGGCGGGCGCCGCAATCACCCCCAGGAGCACACAATGCCCGGAGTCGGCATCTGGCGGACCAAATCCGTCGAACAGTCGATCGCGGATACCGATGAACCCGGTTCGCGGCTACGACGAGAACTGACCGCCAAGGATCTGACCGTGTTCGGCGTCGCCGTCGTGGTCGGAGCCGGAATCTTCACCCTCACCGCCCGCACCGCCGGCAATCTCGCCGGACCGTCCATCTCGCTGGCGTTCGTCCTCGCCGCGATCGCGTGCGGTCTCGCCGCACTGTGTTACGCGGAGTTCGCCTCTGCGGTACCGGTCGCCGGCAGCGCCTACACCTTCTCCTACGCCACCTTCGGTGAGTTCGTCGCCTGGATCATCGGATGGGACCTGATTCTCGAGTTCGCCCTCGCCTCCGCGGTCGTCGCCAAGGGATGGTCGATGTATCTCGGGGGCATGTTCGGCGGGGACGCGTCGATCGACCTCGGACCGATCACGGTCGACTGGGGGTCGCTGCTCATCGTCGGCGCCATCACGATCATCCTCGCGATCGGCACCAAGGTCTCGTCGCGGGTCTCCGCCGTCGTCACCGCCATCAAGGTCGCGGTGGTCCTGCTCGTCATCGTCGTCGGCATCTTCTACATCGACAAGTCCAACTACTCGCCGTACGTCCCGCAGGCCGAAGAGGCGGAGAGCGCCGCATCCGGTCTGCATCAGTCGCTGTTCTCGGCGCTCACCGGCGCGGGCGGCAGCACCTACGGCTGGTACGGCCTCCTCGCCGCAGCGAGCCTGGTCTTCTTCGCCTTCATCGGCTTCGACGTCGTCGCCACCACCGCCGAGGAGACCAAGAACCCCCAGAAGGCCCTGCCCCGCGGCATCTTCGGTTCGCTGGCGATCGTCACCGTCCTCTACGTCGGCGTCACGCTCGTGCTCACCGGCATGGTGAAGTACACCGACCTGCGCACCGGCAGCGAGCTGGTCGGTGACGGCAGTGCCACGCTGGCCACGGCCTTCGAGGCACACGGCATCACCTGGGCGCAGATGGCCATCAACATCGGTGGCCTCGCCGGCCTCACCACCGTCGTGATGGTGATGATGCTCGGCCAGACCCGCGTGCTGTTCGCGATGTCCCGCGACGGACTCGTCACCCGCAAGCTCGCCGTCACGAACCACAAGGGTGTGCCCGTGCGCATCACCCTGATGGTCGGTGGTGTCGTGGCCGTCCTCGCCGCGGTGTTCCCGATGGGTGTGCTCGAGGAGATGGTCAACATCGGCACGCTGTTCGCCTTCGTCCTGGTCTGCGTCGGCGTGATGGTGCTCCGCCGTACCCGCCCCGACCTGCCCCGCGGATTCCGGGTGCCGCTCGTGCCGCTGGTCCCGATCCTCGCGGTCCTCGCCTGCGGCTGGCTCATGCTCAACCTCTCGGTCGAGACGTGGATCCGCTTCACCGTCTGGATGGTCCTGGGAGTGGCGATCTACTTCGTCTACGGTCGCCGCAAGTCGGTGCTCGGACAACGCCTGAAGCTCGAGGCCGCGCAGCAGGAAGCCGCGAAGCACGAAGCGAGGGAACCTGAACCGGTATAGATCCGTCGTCCACGAGCCCGCCCGCACCGAATCGGTGTGGGCGAGCTCGTGTGTTCCGGCGGTTCCGGGTACCCGACCGGAAGGAAAGCAGACACCGTCCGATCGTGACGCCGGAAGAGGAGGAGATGGCGCCGCAGTGCGCCCACTGTCACTGCCGCATCCTCGGGCACGGCGTGGAGTCGGCGGATGCCGTCTTCTGCTGCGCGCATTGTGCTCGTCAGGCCGGGCACGCCGAGCTGGCGGATCGTGCCTGACGGAAGAGTGCGAAGCGCGCGAAAGCGGCAGAACGGACTCTGCGAGTTGATCTTTCGGTGAACTCGAGAAAGACCTATGCACGCGAGTGAGCAGATTGCTCTATGCTGTGAACAGCGCCGCAGAGACGAAGGTCACAAGGGTTACCCGGCGTTTCGTCCGAACGCAGGACGAATCGGACATCGGGACCTGATTACCATCGATCTGCCCCTGTCGTCGGGGAGGCCGACAGGGAAGGGCCCCCGCCAGCGATTCGAGGGGAGGAGCCGGCGGGGGCCTCGCGCTGTATCTCCTGTGTCGGGGAGGACTCTAGGGAGACACGGCCACCTACGCCGTGGCCGCTTTGGAGCTTAGGTGACAGCTGGGCACTCGTCCAGAGTCGATACTGAAACGAGACCTGAGAATCTTCTCGGGGTCTAACCGAGACGTTCATCCTGCTTTGCGGCGGATGGGGCCCGTTTCGACGTCGCTTTCCGCCGGAAAGACGGGGGTCGGCATGGCTCTGGACCGGTCGGGATGCCTGCGGTACGACGCCGGTCGCTGCGAACGCCGCCGGCGCCGACGGTTCCGCGTCGTCCAGAAACCCCAGGCTGCGATGCACACGCCCACTCCCGAGAGCAGGTCGGCCTCGGTCAGTCCGTGATTCGGTGTCACCGAGTACAGCACACGACCCTCGAGAGGTCCGTTCATCAGCACCCAGAGCCCGGAGGCCACGAACGCGGCCGAGCTCGACAGCAGGTGGGGGCGCGAGAGGCACCACGTCGACGCGGCGAACAACGAACACATCGCGACGAGCGAGTAGAACACGGCGTTCTGCACGGTCGACTCCTCTCGCTCCTGCCGGATATCGATCAACTGTACTGGCGGAGGAGCCGGACCTACCGAGTCGCAAGTCGTGACCCTCGCAACAGGAGCATCAGCTCAGGCGTTGCAGGGTGTCGGTCGTCAGAGCAAGCACCTGATCGTCGGCTCCGGCGTCCGGAGGTTCACAACGCACAGGTGAGGCTCACAACCCTGATGGTCGACCATGGGCGTTGTGAGCCTATTCGGGTCTCGGTATCTCCGCGAACGAGTCACGCTGCTGAACCATCCACACCGGAGCGATGAAGATGCCTTCCGCTTCCACGCAGACCCCCTCCGAGTCGGCGATGTGCCCGACGACGAACGCCTTGCGCCCTTCGACACGGTCGAGTTTCGCCTCCACGCGCAGAGCGCCGAGAGGGGTGCGCTTGCGATAGCGGATGGTGAGCGTGCCCGTCATCCCCGGATATCCCGAGATGCGCGCGGCGTCGCCGAGGATCTGGTCGAGCAGCAGCGCGGAGACCCCGCCGTGCACGTGCCCGGCCGGCCCCTCGTAGACGGGACCGAGGTGGATCTCCGTCCACACGCGTCCGTCGTCGTCCTCGTGGATGTCGCCGATCGGGGCGATGGCGTTGCGCAGGCCTATTGCGGCGTTTCCCCAGTTACGGAATCGGCCCGAATCGTTGAACCGGGTGCCGTACGGGCCGTCCTCCCGGTCGCGTTCGAGGATCTCGCGCGCGGCCGCGAGATGTTCCCGGGCCCGCTCGACGTCGTCGGCATCCACACGGGTCTGCAGTGCGAGCTGGATCAGCTCGCGCACGTCCTCGGTGAGCGGACCGTAGGTGGCCCTCTGCTGATCGATTTCCTCGTCGGACAGTCCGTCGTCGACGTAGAGCTCGAGGATGGAATCGGTCATCGGGGTTCTCCGGATCGTGAGCGTGGTGAAGGACAGCAGTCGACCGCGCGCACGGTGAAGGAGTCAAGTTCTGCTGCCGCTGCACGGGATCACCGCAAAATCCGTAAAACGGACCGTTCTGTACGAAAACGTGTGAACCGCCATACGGGCGGGAATCAATGAGAGAACCCCGTCGGCTCAACGAGGGGAGGGGCCGACGGGGTCCGTCCGTGCCGTGTCAAAGGGGAGGAGACGCGGCACGCTTTGTTGCGAGGAGCAACAACGACTCCACGCTACCCACGATTCTTTCATCTGCCAACGTTGCCGACGGGTGATCGACGGGGTGAATTCGCCCTGTCTGCACCCGTGGCGAGCGTGGTAATACAAGCGTACCGTTCGCTTCTGCGTGCGCGGGTATGCGCCGGACAGGAGTCGATGGTCGTGGCCGTAACCATCCACAAGGGCCGTGACAGCATCACCAAACGGATGTTGCTGGGAAGGCCGCTGCGCAGCGACACCCTCGGCCACACGCTGTTGCCGAAACGGATAGCCCTGCCGGTCTTCGCGTCCGACGCTCTGTCGTCCGTCGCCTATGCGCCGGAGGAGATCTTCCTCGTGTTGTCGGTGGCGGGCCTGTCCGCCTACGCATTCTCCGGGTGGATCGGTCTCGCGGTCGCCGTCGTCCTCGTCGTAGTGGTCGCGAGCTACCGGCAGAACGTGCATGCCTATCCGTCGGGGGGCGGCGACTACGAGGTGGCGACGAAGAACCTCGGTGCGATCGCCGGCCTGACGGTGGGCAGCGCGCTGATCGTCGACTACGTGCTGACGGTCGCCGTGTCGATCTCGTCGGCCGCCCAGAACATCGGGTCGGCCGTCCCCTTCGTCGAACACCACAAAGTGCTGTTCGCCATCACCGCGATCACACTCCTCACCGCGGTCAATCTGCGCGGACTCCGCGAAGCCGGAACAGCTTTCGCCGTGCCCACCTACGCCTTCATGTTCTGTGTCGGGGTGATGCTCGTCTGGGGCTTCGTGCGTCTCGTCGTGTCCGACGTCCCTCTGCGCGCCGAGTCGTCGCACTACGAACTCGCCGCCGAACAATCCCACCTGGCCGGGCTGGCCTTCGCCTTCCTCCTCGCCCGCGCGTTCTCGTCGGGATGTGCGGCCCTGACGGGAGTGGAGGCCATCAGCAACGGGGTGCCGGCCTTCCGGAAACCGAAATCGCACAACGCTGCCACCACCCTGCTCCTGCTGGGCGCCATCGCGATCACGCTGCTGATGGGCATCATCGTCCTCGCCGAGCGACTGGGGGTCGTCGTCGCCGCAGATCCCGCGACACAATTGAGCGGGGCACCGGCCGACTATCACCAGAAGACACTGATCGCGCAGGTCGCCGAGACGGTCTTCACCGGTTTCCCGCTCGGTTTCTACCTCGTCACCGCCGTGACCGCGTTGATCCTCGTCCTCGCCGCGAATACGGCATTCAACGGGTTCCCGGTTCTCGCGTCGGTACTCGCGCAGGACAAACACCTGCCGACCCAGCTGCGCACCCGGGGCGATCGGCTCGCGTTCAGCAACGGCATCGTCTTCCTGGCTCTCGGAGCGATCGTGCTGGTATGGGTGTTCGACGCCGAGGTCACCCATCTCATCCAGCTCTACATCGTCGGAGTGTTCGTCTCCTTCACGTTGAGCCAGACCGGAATGGTTCGTCACTGGACGCGGCTGTTGGCCACCGAAACCGACTCGCGTCACCGCCGGAGAATGCAGCGTTCGCGCGTCGTCAACGGTGTGGGTCTGGCGATGACGGGCACCGTCCTGATCATCGTGCTCATCACGAAATTCCTCGCCGGCGCGTGGATCGCGATCCTCGCCATGGTGATCGTCTTCGTGACGATGCGGGCCGTCAACCACCACTACCGACGCGTGGCGGCCGAACTCGACGCCGGCAAATGGGACGGTCTGCTGCCCAGCCGCACGTATTCGATCGTGCTCGTGGCCAAGCTGCACCACCCGACACGTCGCGCGCTCGCGTACGCCTCGGCCACCCACCCCGACACCCTCGAAGCGATCACCGTCGACGTCGACGAGGAGGACACCCGCGCTCTCGTGCGCGAATGGGAAGCCAGCGACATCACGATTCCGTTGAAGGTGCTGGAGTCGCCGTACCGGGAGATCACGCGACCGGTACTCGACTACGTCAGGCGGGTGCGCGGCAACTCGCCGCGCGACGTGGTCACCGTCTTCATCCCCGAATACGTCGTGGGGCACTGGTGGGAGAATCTGCTCCACAATCAGAGCGCGCTGCGACTCAAGAGTCGTCTGCTGTTCCAGCCCGGGGTGATGGTGACGAGTGTGCCGTGGCGGTTGCACTCTTCGGATTCGAGTTAGACGAGCGCGGAGTCCGGTTCTCGATCAGGTTCGCGATGTCTGCACCGGCTCGCAGCAACGTTTCGGACTGCACTGCGATGGTGTGCAGGCGCTCGTGGAGTGCGTCCCTAGCAGTATCGGTGTCATTGTCGGTTCCGATCGCTGCCATCACCGCCCGGACCGCCGGGATGCGGTAGCCACCCGCGCGTAGTGCGGCAACGATCCGCGCATCCCGCGCCGCGGCGGGGGAGTAGCTCCGCGCAGCGTTACGGTCGATCCGTTCGGGCGCGACCAATCCCTCCTTCTCCCAGAACCTCAGGGTGGACGATCGCACTCCGATTGCGTTCGCCAGCTCGGTGATGCTCATGGCGTCGCCGGGTAGTGGAGGCGCGTCGCGGGTGGCCTCGTCGACGATGGTGTCGAGTGCGCGGAGCGCGGTGAGACTCTCGGCGCGTGCCCGCGCGAGCCCACTGTGGAGTTCGACGACACGGGCGAGTGCCTCGTCGTAGGGGAGGACCTGCACATCGTGCATGACCCTGCGCGCCTCGACGGGACCCACCGCGACAGCCAGTGCGCGGTACGCGCGCAGGGCCGTGACGTGTTCGGGACCGAATCTGCGATAGCTGTTGGGCATTAGTACGGCGGAAGGAATCACTCCGAGGCGTTCGAGATCGCGCACCTGCTGCACGGAGTATCCGGTGGCTGCGGCCAGGCGCCCCGTCGTCATCGTGTGCTCCACTGCTCGAACCCTCCATAAGCACTTCAAGGTGACACTCGAAGTATGACCATGGAACAGATCCTCGCGCAGATCAGAAGCTTCAGCGGTGTCCTCGAGCTCGCACCACAGGATGGGAGTGGGCTCCCCGAGATTTCGTGGGGCGACCATTTCTTCTACTACGCCCCGGACGGCGAGATCCCGCACAATCGGCAGCCCTACGCGACAATCGTGACGAAGAACTATCCGAACGATGGGGATTCACGCCTCGACGAGCCGGGCCGATGGCGCATGAACGTGCATGCGGGGACGCAGCTGTTCACCGAGTTGCTCGGCTACCCACCCCGGTCCGTCGACCCCTCGACGATCGACTTCGCCGAGGCCGACGTCTTCATCCCTCATCCGCTCTACGGCTCACTGGGATGGGTCGCGGTCGTCGAACCCGGCGAGCGGACCACGCCGCGTCTGCTCGAAGTGCTGCGCGACGCCCACCTGGCCGATCGGCGCCGGGTCGAACGCAGGAGCGCATTGCGCGACACGGAGTGATCGTGCGAAAAAGCTTCTGCTGTCACCCATCCCGATCCGGATTGCTCTCGAAGAACGACGTCACGGTGTCGACGGTGAAGCGGTGACGCAGGCGGCATGCCGAGTTCTGGTTCGCGAACAGGCCCGGGATGCGGAAGGCATCCTCGCGCGCGACGGTGTGCGTCCACTGCACCGGCACGATCCACTCGCGGTGGTCCTCGTGCGGGTCCGTGCTCTCGCTCTCGTGGATGTACGGCGCCTTCAGGTCGAGGCTGCGGAACGGCACCGCGCGACCGTCGACGACGAGCGTCGCCTCGTCGGCCGGAACCACCGCGCCGGTCACGACGCCGATGCCGACGTATCCGCTCTTCGGGATGTAAACGAAGACGCGGCCACCGACGGGCAACTCCTGCAAGGAATCCGAATACCAGCGGCCACCGCCGGCGGCGACGAAGCCGTAACGGCGGCCGTCGTCCCAATTCCGTGACGGGCTGCGCTCACCGAAGTTCACGTACCAATCCCGGCCGTTCCATTCGGACTCGGGACGATTCGACCCGGACGATTCCGCCACGCACACTCCTTCGTCGGGAACACCTCGTTCCACGGTAGGCGCGAGCGGAACCGCCGGTGTGATCAGTGCCGGTCGCAGATGATCAGTGCCAGCTGCCCTGCCTGTCGAGGGTTTCGACGGGAGTCGCGCCGGGCCGGGTCCACTGCGGCACCGGCCGGCTCGTCTCATCCCATGTCGCATTGCCGTCGGCGTCGGTGCGCCAGAACCAGCACGGATCGTCGCCCTCCGGCCAGCCCTCGGGTTTGTCCTCCCACCTCTCGCCGCGTCCGTACGGGGTGATGTCGAGCAGGCCGGCGGAGCTGTTGGCCCGTTCGGTGCCGCGACCCGTCGTGGAGTAGGTGAGGAAGGTCCGGTCTCCGTCGCGGAGGTAGGAGGTGAGATAACCCATCGCTCCGCCCACGGGTTCGTCGAGGTCGCGCACCGAATACCAGGGCTGGGTGTAGCCCATGAACTCGACGAACGCTGCCACCTCCTCCCACGGGCCGGTGGTGACGAATGCGAGCGACACCCCGCGAGCATTGAGGTAGACGGCGTCGCGGACGTGCCAGGCCGTGGTCGTGCATCCCTCGCACTGCCCTTGCGGAGGTGCACCGTCGTACCACATGTGCTTGTAGACGACGAGTTCGTTGCGACCCTGGAAGAGGTCGAGGAAGGGGACCGGGCCGTCGGGCCCGACCACCTCGACCGTTCCGTCGAACTCCACCATCGGGAGTCGTCGGCGAGCCGCGGCGATGGCGTCGCCTTCCTTGGTGTGGGCTTTCTCGCGAACGAGGAGTTCGTCGCGCGCGGCCTGCCAGGTCGCGAGGTCGACCACGGGTGGACGGCCGGAATGCGGTTCGGTCATGGTGACCTCCGGAAAGCGGGAACCGCGACGCGCGCGGGAGCGGATCGGACGGATTACACGCGGCTCGGTTGGAGCACGTCGCGGAGCACGGCGGCGAAAGCTCCAGGATCGCCGGGCATACCCTCTGAGGCACCCATGAAGCCACCGTGATCGCCGGGGAACAGCGTCGGAGTTGTGCCGAGCCGGTCGGCGAGCGCTGCCGAGGCGCGGCCGCACAGCTGGCGTACCGACTCGCGACCACCTGCGACGACGATGCGCGTGGACGCGTTCGCGAGAGCGTCGAGATCGGGGTGGTAGCCCGTGCACGACATCCAGTTCTGACCCAGCAGCACGTCGTCGCGGGTCCCGTCGTCCTCGCTGGGCAGTCCGAAGTCGGACGGGCTCGGAGCGGGCCGGTCGAGATAGTCGGAGGTCAGTTCACCTCCGTAGCCGACCAGGGCGATGAACTTCGCCATGGCCGGTCCGAGGCCGCTGCGCTGATAGGTGTCGCGGATGTCGTCGCGCACCGCTTCGGCCCCGATGCGATCGGGCAACAGTTCCATGATCGGCGGTTCGTGCGCGACCAGCGTGCGCACCTGCTCGGGGTGGCGCGAGACGAGTTCGAGGGCGTTGACTGCGCCGCCGCTGCTGGCGAAGACGTCGACGGGACCGAGATCGAGTTCGACGAGGATCCGGTGCAGGTCGTCGGCGTGCAGAGCGGGAGTGGACTGCATCGACGTGTCGGTGCGCGTACCGCGGCCCGTGCCGCGCGGGTCGTAGGTGATCACCGTCCGGTCGTCGAAGAAGGAGGCGAGGCTCGTGAAGCCGCTCGCGTCCATCGGGGATCCGGCGAGCAGCAGCGGGGTGGCGTCGCCGGGGACGGTGCGGACGTCGTAGACGAGAGTCGCGCCAGGGACGTCGATCGAGTGGGTGACGAATTCGGGCATGTCGGCTCCTTCTGGGGTCGGTGACCATACCGACCCGCGCCGCCCGAGAAATTCATCGCACATACGACCGCGTCCGCACCCATGACGGATGCGGACGCGGTGTGCGCTGGCTCAGTGGGCGATGCCCGGTTTCGCAGGCAGTCCGCCGAGGAGCGCAAGAGATCCGAAGTGCATATGTGTTCCTCCTGTCGTTCGGTTATCCGGACTGCGTCCGCACCGGGACGCTGACCGAGGAGTACCCGCCGCCTCGGTGCGAAACACTGCCGCGGACCGAAAATTCACTTCGTTATGTTTTCGTGCCCTCGGGGAGTTTTCGCGCGGTCGGACCCGGCCGGGTCTGCGACTCGCTCGGCCGCAGCGGACCGTGGCCGTGGGCGCATTGCACGACCGCTTCGACCGAAGCGCCACAGTCGCGGTGTTCGATGAGCAGTGACGGGCCGTCGGGATCTGCACAGTATTTGTCCCCCCACTGGAGCAGGGCGATGACCGGAACTACCGAGGCTCGTCCGACGATCGAGGACTACGGGCAGAAGCCGCCGAGCCGATTCGTCGAGGCGAGCGGCTTCGTCGTCGAGGAAGCCACTTCCTGCGTTCGACGACGGGATGCCGCGCGTCGGTCACGGCAGAACCGTTGCAGCAGGGGAGGACTCAGCAACTGTGGCTGGTGCTCATCACCGACACCACGACCGGCAAGGTCCTCGCTCGCGGTCAGCTGCGACTGCAGAACGTTCCGTTGCCGGAGTAGTTGTTTGCGCGCATCGGTGTCGGGAATCCGTATTCATGGCAAGCATGGAACCGTTTCTCCCGATCAAGCACACCGGCTCCAACGAGATCGACGCGGCCGATCCCGGTCAGGGCGCGCCGGCTACAGATCCCGGACCCGTCCCGGGTGAGGACGTCGACCCCGAGATGGCGCAGCGCGAGAATGACGAACTCGAGAAGAAGATGTCCGAAAAGTGTGACGAGGAAACAGTTTTCCGGACTCCGGAAGTGGATCCGTCCGAATGGACCGAACCGCGCCCGCACGCAGGGGGTGGTGCGGGCGCGGAGTCGATCGGTCCGGCTGTCAGAGAATGATGCCGAGGGCGGCGAGGAGTCCACCGAGGGTCAGTGCGAGAGATCCGAGCAGCATAGGAATACCTCCATGTTGTTGTGGATGGGCACACCCGCGAACGGGCGCGGGAAGTGAATGGATCCGCAAGATCGATTCACTTCCGTCCCATACTTCGCGAAGGCCTCAAAGCCTGTTACCTGCCGTCACTAGTTGTTATATTTCTGTGATAAAAGTGTCCGATTAGACCGAAATGCCCTTTGGTCATGGGCGTTTCAGGACTTGGGATTCACGGCGTTCTGGGACTTTCCGCGTTCGATCACCGCAGCCCGTCGCTCGGCGACCCGCGACGGCGAGAACTCCCGCATCCACTCTTCCGAGGTCTGCTGCTCCACCCGTAGGGCCGGTTCGACGACATGCTCCTCGGCCCGGCGGTACGACGCGAGCAACGCCCGCATACCGGATTGGTCGTTGCCGGCGATCGTCCGCGCGACCTCCACGGCCGTGCCGAGCAGTTCGTCATGCGCGACGACCTGCGTCACCAGACCCGCACGCAGCGCCTCCTCGGCACCCACGAAGTTGCCGGACAGGCTCATGCGACGCGCGAAGCCCGGACCCACCGCCGCGGGCAGGCGCTGGGTGAGTCCCCAACCCGGCAGGACGCCGACTCGCGCGTGGGTGTCGGCGAAGCGGGCGCGCTCGGACGCGATGAGGAAGTCGCACGCGAGTGCCATTTCGAGACCACCGGTGATGGCGGCGCCGTTCACCGCGCCGATGATCGGCTTGGAGATGGGCTTCCACGGATGACCGACGGGGAGGTCGGCGCCGGACACCAGCGACAGGTTGCCTCCACCTTCCCCGAGTTCCTGCAGGTCGAGTCCGGCGCAGAAGGCCGGGTCGGTGCCGGTAAGGACCACGACGTTCGTCTCGTCGTCCGCCTCCGCTGCAGCGATCTCGGTGCGCAGGGCATCGATGAGCGCCGAGCTCAGCGCATTCCGCGCCTCCGGGCGGTTGAAGGTGAGAATGCGGACGGAATCGCGCTGCTCGACGAGCAGGATTTCTTCGGAAGTCATGGGCCCGACAGTATCCGTAACTTCGGTGGATCCGACCTCGCTCAGCGGGGCTGAATCCACTGAACTTGTGCCTGCGTACGTTCCCCGATCCAGGAGCGCATCGAGTCGACGCTCTCCTGCAGCGCCTCGGCAGTGAGGCCGTCGGAGGTCGGCACCGACGCCGCCACCGCGTCGAGCACCTCGAGTGCCAGACCGTTGCCGTAGATCTGTTCGGACAGCTCCTGATACACCCGGTGGTAGATCTCCGTGAAGGCGTCGGAGTCGAGGAAACGGGTCTTCAAGGTATTGCCGCCGCCTGGTCCGCGACTCTCACCTCCAGGCATTCCAGGTGGCATGGCCTGAGGCATCCCCTCCGGTGGCGCGGCGCCCGCCATGCCCTGCGGGCGACCGCCCGGTCCCATGCCGCCCATCATGGAGATGGAGTCGTCCGGGCCTGCGGAAGTATCACCCTGCATGGCCATGTTCAGATCCCACGAGACCACCGAGAGCTTCTTCGTGTCGAGGTCGTACCAGAGGTAGTAGTTCTGACCGGGTCCGGCCATGTCGTCGAAGTTGACGAGCAGGTTCTGTGTGGCGACGTACCGAGCGAAGGACTCGACGTCGACCCAGTCGGCGAGGTGCGCGTCGAACTCTGCGTCGTCGGCCGAGTCCATCCACTTCAGGAAGCTGATGATGGGTTGCAGCGTCCCGGAGTCGGCGGCATTGATCTCCTCGAACTGGTCGGCGTAGTCCGACTGGTCGTCGCCGACGTACTCGAACCGCGACGACGCATCGGCCTTGTAGAGATAGCCGGGGGAGTCGAACAGCGAGTTGGCGTACTGCTCATCGGGATGCTCGAGCACCAGTCGCGTCGCGGTGGCGCTGTCGTTGACCGAGTACATCGTGTACGCGTACCGCTGGGTCGGTTGATCGGTCTCGGCGGTGAGCGACAACGCCATCGCCTCGTTGATCACCGGCGAGCCGGGCCGCACCGACAGTTCTGTCATGCCCTGATACGCGCGACCGTCGACGTACTCGTCGAAACGGATCAGCAAGGGCAACGAGGTCGGATCCTCCGGATCCACCTGAACCGTGCCCTCCATCCCGGGCGGGCCTTGCGCCTGATCGAAACCCTCGCCCTGCAGGCCGCGCAGCGTCGAGTTGCCCTTCAGGCGCACACCCACGTCGTCGATGCGGGTGCCGTCGATGACCACATCGGCGACCACCCACTCCTTGTCGCCGTCCTTCTCGTATGCGGAGATCATGTCGTCGTACTCGGCGTCGCCGATCTCGAGCGACAACTCGTGTGTGGCGGAGGTGTCGAACAGATCGACTGTGCCGGAGACGTTCTCGGTGATCTCCGAGGAGATGATCGTCGGGTCGCCTGTGATGTAGGGCCGCACGCGTGTCGCTCCGAAGGCCGTGGCCACGATCGCGACGAACGCGATGAACGCCACCGGCAGTTTCCAGTGCCGCCGCAGCGAGGTCGGTATCCGGTGCCGCAGACGGCGCCGCGGGGTGGGTGCAGTCATCACAGGTCGGTCTGGTCGTATCCGGTCAGGACGCTCACCCGCTGGCCGGCATTGACGGCGCTCAGTGCCGCGATCAGGTCGTTCGAGCTCGTGCCCTTCTTCAGCTGCGCCGTGTAGTACAGCTCCACCAGAGCGCCGGCGCGGACGGATTCGGTGGACACCAACTCGTATTCACTGCAGTGCTTGATGAGAATGTCCTCGACGGTGCTGGTGTAGGCCGGCTCCGGCGGCACCTGCACCTTGACCACCTGACGCTGCACATCGAGCGTGAACCAGTTGAACTTGTTCATGATCAGCAGTACGAGGCAGATCGCGACGGTCGCCGCGATGGCGAGCACGTAGAAGCGGGTACCGGTGGTCATGCCGATGGCCATCACCAGGAAGATGAACCCGACATCGCGAGTTTCTTTGATGGCGTTGCGGAATCGCACCACCGAGAGCGCGCCGACGAGAGCGAACGCCCGGGCGATGTTCGATCCGACCACCAGCATGATGAGCGCGATGACCATGCCGACCAGCACCAGCGTCTGTACGTAGGACTGGCTGTAGGAGACGTTCTTGTGCGTGTAGCGGTAGACCCACGCAATGACGCTCGACAGCACGAACGACAACGCCAGCGACACCACGATGTCGAAGGTCGTGAACGTGCCACTGAGATCTTGGAAATCGAAGTTCATATCCGTCCTTGTTTCGGAGAAGGGAAGGTCAGCGAGCCGGAATCGGTTCGGTGGACAGAAGATCGGTGGGTACCCGCGCGTCGGAGCCGTCCGGCGACACCAGTTCCGGTGCACCGAAACGGGACCGGGGTGCGAGCCCGAACGCCTCGACCGACTGGCAGTACTTCGACACCCGGATCACCGACATGTCCAGCCGGGCCGTCAAATCGGTCGCCCAGTAGGGCACCCGCTCGTTGGCCTTGAGCTCTACGACGGCCAGCTTCGGCGGGATGATGAAGCGGTTCTCTGCGCCGGACGCGAAGTGGAAGTCGCGGTCGCGGCCGTGCACCTTGTGGTCGATCGTCACGCGCAGGCCGAGGTCGGCGTCGCGTCCGACGAACGCCTCGCGCAGATAGCCGGTGGTCACGATCGGTCGCAGATCCAGATTCCCCACGAGACCGGAGACCTCGTCGACGAACGGCCGCTGCGAGTCGTCGCACTCGATGTCCTCGCGTCCGTTCAGCCATCGCAGGGCGACGCCGTACGGGAGGGCAGTGCGACGCTTCTGCGTCACCCGGTTGACGCGCTGCTTGATCTCGACCTGCACGGGAGAGTCGTCGGTGCATGCGGCCGGGTCGCCGTACAGCCGCATGCGTACCTTGCGGCGGAACTTCAAGCCTTCGATCTTCTCCCAGTAGAACCGCAGATCCGGGGTGTCGTAGTACAGCGACGTCACCGGATAGCCCCCGTGTGGGGAGTACGGATCGGTGTCCATCCGGGCGGCGAGCTCGCGCCGTAGTTCGGGCACCTTCATCTCGTCGACGAAATACTTGATCTCGTACCGGTTGAACGCGTGCAGTCTGCTCGCGGTCTGTTGATAGCCGTTGTTCACCCCCACAGCACACACTCGTGATCTCGAGGTTCCGTGGAGTTCTCCTGGCAACTTCCTGACAATCGGAAAGCTCACAGGAACCCGCCAGGAAATCTCGAGCGCGGTGCCAGCCCTACCCGCGACAATCGAAGTCGTGACCGACCGGATTCCCGAAGCGCGCGTGCTCGTCGTCGACGACGAGCCGAGCATCGTCGAACTGCTGTCCGTGAGCCTGAAGTTCCAGGGCTTCGAGGTGGAGACCGCGAGCAACGGCGCCGAAGGACTGGACAAGGCGCGACGCTTCCGGCCCGACGCAGTGATCCTCGACGTGATGATGCCCGGGATGGACGGCATGGGCCTGCTGCGCCGCCTGCGCGCCGACGGCATCGACGCGCCCGTGCTGTTCCTGACCGCGAAAGACGCGGTGGAGGACAAGGTCGCGGGCCTGACGCTCGGCGCCGACGACTACGTCACCAAACCGTTCAGCCTCGAAGAGGTCATCGCCCGGCTGCGCACGATCCTGCGCCGCGCCGGCAAGGTGTCCGAGACCGAACGCAGCTCCCGCATCACCTTCGCCGACCTCGAACTCGACGAAGACACCCACGAGGTGTTCAAGGCCGGCAAGCCCGTGTCGCTGTCGCCGACCGAGTTCACGCTGCTGCGGTACTTCATGCTCAACGCCGGGACGGTGCTGAGCAAACCCCGCATCCTCGAGCACGTGTGGAACTACGACTTCGGCGGTGAAGTCGGGGTTGTCGAGTCGTACGTGTCGTATCTGCGACGCAAGGTGGACATCGGCGACGTCCCCCTCATCCACACCGTTCGCGGGGTGGGCTACGTGATGCGGGAACCCCGCACATGAACCGGCTGCGGGCGCTGCCACTCCGTTGGACGCTGGTGGCCGCCCTGGTGCTCCTGGCCGGCATCGGTCTGCTCGCGTCGGGTGTTGCCGTCACCTCGGCTCTGCAGAACTCTCTGCTGTCGCGCGTCGACCGGGACCTCGAGGAGGCCGCACGGACCTGGGCGCGACCCGACAAGCCGCCACCGACGCCACCGCTGGACGCCCCCCCCTCCCGGCGACCACCGAGCCCCTTCTACGTGCAGGTCGTCGACGCCGACGGACAAGTGCTGCTCGTCGTCAACGACGAGTCGACCGCACCGGATGTGCCTGAGGATCCGACCGGTAGGCCCGTCACCGTCGGATCCGTGGGCGACGACGGTCCGCACTGGCGGGGGATGAGCACCGAGAACACGTCGGGGGTCGTGACCACCGTCGGGATGAGCCTGGCCGAGGCCGACGAGACGGTGGACAGCCTCGTCCTGCTGCAGACGGTGATCGGTGCGGTCGTGCTGGTCGCACTGGCGGTGGGCGGCGGTGTCGTCGTGCGGATGAGCCTGCGTCCCCTCGACGAGGTCGAGCGCACCGCCGCCGCGATCGCTGAAGGCGACCTCAGCGAGCGGGTGCCCGAGGGCGATCCCCGAACCGAGATCGGGCGGTTGTCGGTGACCTTCAACGCCATGCTCGGCAGGATCGAATCAGCCTTCGCAGCAACCGCAGCATCCGAGGAGTCGGCGCGACGCTCGGAGGAGAAGATGCGTCGCTTCGTCGCCGATGCCAGCCACGAACTCCGAACTCCGCTCACCACCATCCGCGGTTTCGCCGAGTTGTACCGGCAGGGCGCGAGTACCGACGCCGTCATGCTCATGGACCGCATCGAACGCGAGGCCCGCCGCATGGGCCTGCTCGTCGAAGACCTGCTGATGCTTGCGCGACTCGACGAACAACGTCCGCTCGACCGTTCCCCGGTGGATCTGCTCGCGGTCGCCGCCGACGCGGTGCACAACGCGCGCGCCGTCGCACCCGAACGGACCATTACCCTCGACATCATCGACGGCCCAGGCACTCCCGAGGTTCTCGGCGACGACGCCCGTCTGCGTCAGGTGTTGAGCAATCTCGTCACAAACGCCCTGACTCACACCCCACCAGACGCCGATGTCACAGTGCGGGTGGGTACCTCGGACTCCGATGCGATCTTGGAAGTCGCCGACACCGGCCCCGGTCTCGATCCCGACGACCGCGAGCGCGTCTTCGAACGCTTCTACCGCGCCGACGCCTCCCGCACCCGCGCGTCGGGTGGGAGCGGTCTGGGTCTGTCCATCGTCGCCGCGCTGGTCGCGGCGCACGGCGGGAAAGTGGAGGTGGAGTCGGAACAGGGAGTCGGCTCGACCTTCCGTGTCCGCATCCCACGGCTACTCCCCGGCTGACGCGCTGAAACGGGGTTCGCCCCTGCAACACGCCGCGTGAACCTCGTTTCACCGCGTGACGAGAAGTCGCCGGGCGTTCGATAGAACTCCGTTTGTCCCGCTGGGCTGAAAAGCTGTGTCGCCGCACACATCGCGGTTCCTAGTCTCGGCTCATCCGAGGAAGGGAACCGGCAACAATGCAGTCGCTCGCCTGTCACACCTGCGGCGCTCGTGTGCTCGTCGCGAAGTACAGCCCAGCTCATACCAGCATTCAATGGTCCGACGAGGCCCGGCAGTCGTGCCGAGAGATCGCCACCGCTGGTCCGGGTGCCTATGTGATGCGCTGCGAGGCACTCGACCGCACGGTGGACGAGGCGGTGGCCGACGGCGTGATCCGGACCGGGAACCGGACCGATCCTGCGATCGCTCCTCTCGCTTCCACGGAGACGGTCGCCCCAGCCCGGTGACCGTCGTTCGCCTCGACCCTCGTCAGCCCCATCAGCTCTCGTCAGCGCAGGAGAAACCATGACCGACTCCCAGGAGCGGATCGAGATCCGCAACATCGATCCAGGTACCAACCCCACCCGCTTCGCGCGCGGATGGCACTGTATCGGCCTCGCCAAGGATTTCCGTGACGGAAAGCCGCACCAGGTCAAGGTGTTCGGCACCGATCTGGTGGTCTTCGCCGACACGGCAGGAAAGCTGCACGTGCTCGACGCCTTCTGCCGGCACATGGGTGGGAACCTCGCGCGCGGTGAGATCAAGGGCGACACCATCGCGTGCCCGTTCCACGACTGGCGCTGGAACGGACAGGGCCGTTGTGAGGCCGTACCGTACGCGCGTCGCACGCCGAAGCTCGGTCGCACCAAGGCGTGGACGACGATGGAACGCAACGGCGTTCTGTTCGTCTGGCACTGCCCGCAGGGTAGTGAGCCCACTCCCGAACTCGCGATCCCCGAGATCGAGGGTTACGAGGACGGGCAGTGGAGCGACTGGACGTGGACGACCATCCACGTCGAGGGTTCGCACTGCCGCGAGATCGTCGACAACGTCGTCGACATGGCGCACTTCTTCTACGTGCACTTCCAGATGCCCGAGTACTTCAAGAACGTCTTCGACGGGCACATCGCCGGCCAGCACATGCGCTCGTACGGTCGCGACGACATCAAGACCGGTGTGCAGATGGATCTGCCGGAGGCGCAGACCATCTCGGATGCCTTCTACTACGGTCCGTCCTTCATGCTGGACACGATCTACACGGTCTCCGAGGGCACGACCATCGAGTCGAAGCTGATCAACTGCCACTACCCGGTCACGAACAACTCGTTCGTGCTGCAGTTCGGCACGATCGTCAAGAAGATCGAGGGTATGTCCGAGGAGCAGGCCGCCGAGATGGCGAAGATGTTCACCGACGGTCTCGAGGAGCAGTTCGCCCAGGACATCGAGATCTGGAAGCACAAGTCCCGCATCGAGAATCCGCTCCTCACCGAGGGGGACGGCCCGGTCTACCAGCTGCGTCGCTGGTACAACCAGTTCTACGTCGACCTCGAGGACGTCACGCCCGAGATGACGCAGCGCTTCGAGTTCGAGGTGGACACCTCGCGTGCGCTCGAGTCGTGGCACAAGGAGGTCGAGGAGAACCTCGCCGGTTCGGCGGAGTGATCCGATGATCCGTCCCGCTGCGTGCGGCGGGACGGATCACGCTTCGCGGCGACGGAAACCGTCGACGAACACCGACACGATGGTGCGCGCGAGGGCGGCGAGAGTACGGTCCGGACCGGGCCGGTACCAGCGGGAGGCGTGCCAGACCGCGTCGTAGATCAGTTCCCGGAACGTCTCGGGATCGATGTCGGTACGGAAGACGCCTTCGGCGATGCCGTCGCGGATGGCTTCCCGCCACGCGACCTGCATGGCGTCGGCCGAGGAGACCATGTCGGCCTCGACGACGCGCTCACGCATGTACTCGCCTTCGCGTCGCCAGATGGAGGTTGCTCCGTGGTAGTCCTCGGAGGTCTCCAGTGCGATCTGTGTGAATGCCACGAGTCGCTCGACGGGCGGTAGCGACCGCGCCAGCACCTCGCGGCATCGTTCGTTGAGGTCGGTGATGTACTCGCGGATGAGCTCGGTGACGATCGCTTCCTTCGACGGGAAGTAGTGGTAGAGCGCTCCGGAATAGACACCGACCGCGTCCGCGATCTCGCGGATGGTGGTGGCGGTGACCCCCTTGCGGGCGAAGATCTCCGCCGACCGGTCGAGTATCTGCCGCTTTCGCTCCTGCGGGTCCACCGTCGTCCTCTCGTAAGGCCCGTACAGGCCTGCTTCGGACCGTATTCTGCCACACCCATTGATCAAACGATCAATGGGTTCATGTTCTTCACGTCTTCAGGAGTATGCATGGCCGTGTCCCGGATGGACCCGATCGTTCCCGCTACGCCGCTGGCAGGCGCCACAGCTCTCGTGACCGGCGCAGGTCAGGGTATCGGGAGGGGGATTGCGCTCGCGCTCGCCGCCGCCGGCGCCGCTGTTGCTGTCGTGGGTCGCACCGCGGAGACGATCGGTGCGACTGCCGTGGAGATCACCGACCGTGGTGGTCGCGCGGTGCCGTATGTGTGCGACGTGACCGATGGTGCGGCGGTCGAGGAGACGGTCGCCGCCGTGGTGCAGGAGTTCGGCGGACTGTCCATCCTGGTGAACAACGCGCAGTCGCCGGCGCCGGGAACGCTCCTCGAACTCGACGAGGACGTGTACCGCGGAGGTATGGAATCCGGGCCCACCGCGACCTGGCGGATGATGCGGGCCTGCCATCCGTACCTGCGTGGCGGTGGTTCGATCGTCAATCTCGGATCGGCGGCCGGGATCCGGTGGAACCCCTCGGGGACGGGCGGATACGCCGCTGCGAAGGAAGCGATCCGGGTTCTCACCCGCACCGCCGCCTGTGAGTGGGCGGCGGACGGGATCCGTGTCAATTCGATTCTGCCGCTCGCCGATTCGGTGGCCATGCAGGAGTGGGCGGAACGCGAACCGGACGAAGCGGCCGCGTACGCGAGTTCGATCCCGCTCGGCCGGCTCGGCGATCCCGAAACCGATATCGGGCCCGCTGTCGTCTTCCTGTGCAGCGAGGCCGCCCGCTACATCACGGGCCACTCGCTTCCGGTGGACGGAGGTCAGGCGCTGGTGCGCTGACCCACCGATCGGGTGAGGTGTGGCCGAGATTCGCTCGGGGACAGGGCACGCCACACCGCCCGCGCCGCGAGCCGGACCGGGGTGGCCAGGCCGACGGTGTCGACGATGTCGACGGGTCCTGTCACGGACAGTGCGCCCACGCACGTCTGCCCGTTTCCGATGGGCGCCGCCACGCACGCGACACCCGGCACCGATTCCTCACGCTCGTGCGCGACACGTCGCTCGCGGATACGTGCGATCTCGTTGCGGGAGAGCAAATTCTCAGCCCTCGGAGCAGTGGCGTACGTGCACCCGGTCGCAGGGTGGGCGGCGTGCAGCCGGGTGTGGGCCAGAAGGGCCTTTCCGAGTGCGGTGCGATGCGCCGGTTGCCGTCCGCCGATGCGCGAGGGGAGTGCGACCGGTCCGCGGCCGACCTTGTCGACGTAGCGCACATCGCCACCTTCGAGAACCGCCAGGTGTACGACGAGACCCGTCGCCGAGTGCAGGTCGTGCAGGACGGGATGGGCTGCTCGGTGCAGACGGTCGCGGTTCCGCGCCAACGCGCCCCATTCGAGGGGGGTGCGTCCGAGGGCGTAGGTCTTGCCGCGCTTGCTCACCCAGCCGTGCTCGACGAGCTGGGTGAGCAAGCGGTGAGTGGACGAGCGGGGCAGACCCGTGCGAGTCGAGAGCTCGGAGAGGGTGAGCCGATCGCCGGTGTGGAACTCGTCCAGCAGTCCGGCCACGCGGGCGATGAAGGCGTTGGAGAACTCGTCGTCGAGTGCCATGGGATCCTCGCAATGCATCGAGATCATCGACTGATCGATTGATCAGCGGATCGGTTGACAGGGTGTGATGTCACGCGGTCAAGGTCGTCTCCAGGTGGTCGGCGGCTCGACGCAACCGTCGGACCGCGTCCTCGCTGATCGCCTCCACCGGGCCGGCCAGCGACAGTGCGGCGATCTCGCCGTCGCCCGCGGCGAAGGCGGCGACGGCGTGCCGGAAGCACTCGCCTCCGTGTACGACACCGTCGACGAGTGAGTGCCCGTTGCTGCCCGTCAGGGCGGGGTGGGTTCCGTCGCGTCGCGCCAGCAGCGCCAGGCCGGCGACGGTGTCCTCGGCAAGGTGCCGCTGGCCCGCCCACGTGCTGTCGGTGGACTGCGCGCCGCTCACCTTCTCCAGGTAGACGACCTGGTCGTCGTCGAGAACGGTCAGGTGGACGACGAGGCCGGTCTCTCGGTGCAGGTCGTACATCGAGCGGAGGGCGGCGCTGTGGATCCGGTCGTGTGCCTGCGCGAGGGCGCCGAGCTCGACGATCTTCGGGCCGAGGTGATAGGTGGTGCCGCTGCGACGCATCCACCCGACCCGCACGAGTTGGAGAAGCATCCGATGAGCGGACGAACGGGGGAAGCCTGTCCGTCGGCACAGCTCGGTGAGGGTGAGGCCGTCCGTGTCGCGGAACGGTTCGAGCAGCAGGCCGAGGCGATCCATGACGGACGAGGGGGTGGGGAGGACTTCGGGCATGGTCTTCTCCGTGGCATGTTCGTTGATTGATCGACCGATCAATGAGTATCTACGACTGTAGCGCCACTCGGAGCTCCGCGGAAGAACGAATTTCAGGAACAACGAAAATGCACCGCGACCGGAAGTCGCGGTGCATTTCGTCGGACGGACCGTGGGGTGTCAGGCAGTGGGTGGCAGGAACGCCTTCAACGGCTCGGATCCCGACTGGTCGTGGCCCCAGTAGGCATCTGCCGTGATCTCCTCGGACGTGTAGTGACGCTCGTCGACGAGCATGCCCTCGGTGCCGAACTCGAGGTCCCAGCCTCCGGGTGCACGAACGTAGAACGAGATCATCTTGTCGTTGGTGTGCCGGCCGAGTGTCGACGAGATCGAGAAGTCGAGCTTGTTCACCCGATCGAGGGCCTGACCGACCGCGTCGAGGGTGTCGACCTCGGTCATCAAGTGCACCAGGCCGGGTTCCTCGTTCGGCGGAGCCGGGCACAGCGCGAGGCTGTGGTGCCGCTCGTTGATGCCGAGGAAGCGGACGCGCACGAGACCGTCCTCGTCGAGGCGGATCGAGCCGCGCGGCAGGAAACCGAGCACCTGCGTGTAGAACTCGTACGTCTCGGCGAAGTTCGCCGTCGGCAGCACGACGTGGCCCAGGCCGAGGCCGCCGGTCACCCAGTGTCCACCGAACCGCGTCACGACCGGGCTGTGGTCGAGCACCGGCCCGAAGAACACCTCGAGGCGGGTTCCGGCCGGATCTTCGAACGCGATGGCACCCTCGGCGTCGATGTAGGTCGCTTCCTTGTGCGAGAGCACCTCGACGGTGCGTCCCGACTTCTCTACGGCCTCACACACGCGCTGGAGCGCGAACTCGTCACGCACCTCCCAGCCCACGGCCAGTGCCTTGTCGGACTCGCCAGGCAGCACCTGGATGCGCGAGCGACGCTCGTCGATGCGGGCGTAGAAGCCGTCGGCCTCGGGCCCGGTTCCCTCGGCCATGCCGAGCCCGTCGAGCAGCAGGGCGCGCCAGCGCGGCACATCCTGCGTCTGGATTCGGAGGTAGCCGAGACCTCTCAGTTCAGTCATGTCGTCGTCCTCGAAAGTGGAAGGGAATCAGATCATTGCGCGGTAGGGGCCCTGCGGGTCGCCACCGAGCTGAGTGAGAGCTGCGGAGTGGTAGATCAGGCCGGGCACGTGGATGGCGTGCGTCAGGCCGACGTGTGCGTCGCGCCAGAAACGCTGCATCGGCGTCTTCAGGTGCACCGCGGCACCGCCGGCACGCGCGAAGATCTCGTCCATCGCCCGCACGGCCCGCCACGCGGCCGAGATCTGGGTGCGACGTCCGATGGCGCGCTCCTCGAAGCTGATCTCCTCACCGCGGTCCGTCTTGTCCCAGAAGCGGTCGACGGTCTCGAGCAGCGCGAGCCGCGACGCGGAGATCTCGGCGGCCGCCTCGCTGATCGCGAACAGGACGTACGGGTCCTCCTTGATCGGAATGCCCGAAACCTGGACGCGCTCCTTCTGCGCTGCGACGTAGCAGGCCAGTGCGCCCTCGGTCATGCCGATCAGCGACGCGGTGATGCCCAGCGGGAAGATGTACGAGAAGGGGAACTTGTACAGCGTCTCGTCGCGACCCGCGTGGCGCCAGCCATTGCCGCTGAGCACGATGTCGGCGTCGAGCGTGCGGTGCTCGGGGATGAAGGCGTCCTTGATGATCAGGTCCTTCGAACCCGTGCCGCGCAGGCCGATGACGTTCCAGCTGTCCTGGTCGATCTCGTAATCGGAGCGGGGGAGCACGACGTGCAGCACCTTGCCGGTACGGTTGCCGTCCTTGTCGCCGACGGCAGCACCGATCATGATCCAGCCGCAGTGGTCGGTGCCGGACGAGAACGACCAGCGGCCGTTGAGGATGTATCCGCCGTCGACGGGCACCGCGACACCCATCGGTGCGTACGGCGACGCCATCCACATGTCGTTGTCGTCGCCCCAGATCTCCTCCTGGGCCTTCGTGTCGAAGAAGGTGAGCTCCCACGGGTGCACGCCGACGATGCCGGCCACCCAGCCGGTCGCACCGTCGAGAGCACCGATGGACATGACGGTCTCGGCGAACTCGCGGGGGTGGGCTTCCGCGCCGCCGAACTCCTTCGGCTGCAACATGCGGATGATGCCGGAGTCGCGCAGGTGCTTCGCCGAGATGTCCGACAGTCGCATCTGCTCGTCGCCGACGATGCCTTCACTGCGGATCTCGTCCGCGTGCTGCATGATCCTGTCCAATACTTGGCCCATGACGGTGACTCTTCCTGGGAATCGGCTGCTGACGAGCCGGGACTACGTGGAGGGGTGCTCCGCGGTACGGAGCGACTTGCGCTGTGCAGGTGTGGCGTGTCGAACAGTCCCAGCTGTGATGTGAGCGCGCACCGGTGTTTCCGTTGAACGGAACATCCTGGGCAACTCGGAGGGGGCCCGCGCTCATGTTGACGCCATGAAACGAGGCGCGCCCCTGCAACACGCCGCGCCGGACCCGTTTCACCGCGCGAGGATGCCGGTTGTTCCGATCAACGGGATGTCGCAGGAGATTCCGTCCGGCGATCGGTAGACAAGCAGCTGACCGCCCGCTCCGGAAGGATCGCCATGACCGAGACCACGGACCGCCCGACCAGCGACCTGTCTGCGGCCGAACAGCTTCTCGCCATCCACGAGATCGAGCAGGTCTTCTCGGCCCGGCTGCGGGTGATGGACACCAAGCAGTGGGAGCTGTACCCCACCTTGCACACCGAGGACGTCGTGAGCGAGACGTGGGGCGGACTCCCCAGCGACAAACAACCCCGCACCGGCGAACAGCCCGGCCGTGTCGTCGGACGCGAGGCACTCACCCGCGCCATCAGCAACTTCCTCGACGGACCGGTGTCGATCACCTCGGCGCACCACGGCCACTGCCCCGAGATCGTCCTCGAATCCACCACCACCGCGCGAGGCATCTGGGCGATGGAGGACGAGCTGTGGTGGGACAACGACGGCGTCGAGGAGTCGCTGCACGGGTGGGGGCATTATCACGAGGAGTACCGCAAGGTCGACGGTGTCTGGTTGATCTCCTACCGCAAGCTCACCCGCCTGCGCGAGGTGCACACGCCGGGCTTCTTCAGTTTCCTGAAGGGCCTCTGAACGACGCCCGTCAGGGATGGATTCTTCGGCGACAGCGTTTTCGGCGTGAAGGACTCGCTCGTCAAGGAGTTCGCGCAGCAGGCGCCGGGTACGCCGACGCCGGACGGACGCGATCTGGGGGACCGCACTCCTGGGCGAAGGCCCGGTTCGACATCGTGCTCGCGCCCGAGGGCGTCTGACCCCCACAGGTTGACGCGGTGAAACGAGGTTCGCCCCTGCAACAGGCCGGGCGAACCCCGTTTCACCGCGTCAAGATGCGGTGTCTTCGGTTGGTGAGCCCACCTCCCGTACGAGTCGCATCATTTCTCCGCCAACTACGTGCGGACTCTTGATGTTTCGTGAACTCGCAGTAACAGTATTCGCTGCTGCGGCTCTGGCGGCCGGGTTCGTCGGCCTCTGAACCCTGGACGAGAGCGTTACGTAAAAGTGATTGTCGTCACTTTCGGTTTTTCGGGCGTGCGGGGCTACATGCAGGTAGACGCACTCGAAGCCCAAGAGGTTCAACCGAACACAGGACACAACCCCACGACCGTCTCGGACGATGGGTCTGGATTTCCCGGCTGATCTGCGACAAGACTTCAGTTCACACGTAACGCTCAGCTATTTCTTAGGGATAGTTCGGGTAACGCTCGCTCGAGTCCGGTTCCACCGCCGGGGCTGGACTCGTCGGGAAAGTTTTGTCTCGGGGAGGAGACACCACTTATGGGGAGGACTGCGGGATGACGACGGTCGATGATCGAGGGCTCGACCCGTCCGACGCTCCGCGGGGTGCACCGAAACGTGTCCCCGCGGACGCGTTGCCCGGCACCGGCGTCAATCGATGGAAGTGGCAGAACGCCTACGTCAAGCGGCTCTACGTCACGGACGCGCTCGTCGTGGTGCTGTCCGTGCTGTTGGCGCAGTGGGTGCGGTTCGGATCCGAGGAACTCTTGCTCGCCGGGGAGGGCGCAGAACTCGAGTACTCGTTGACCTCCGCGACCATCATCGTTGCGTGGTTGGGCGCACTGAGCCTCTTCCGCACGCGGTCGCGTCGAGTGATCGGCGCCGGCTACGACGAGTATCAGCGAGTCATTTCGGCGACGCTCGCCATGTTCGGCACCATCGCCATCATCGCGCTCATCACCAACGAGCAGATCGCGCGCGGCTTTCTTGCCATCGCTCTGCCGGTGGGCCTTGCCGGTTTGCTGTTGTCGCGCTGGGTGTGGCGGAAGGTGATCGCGCGCAAGCGTGCTCGGGGCGACTTCCAGACGTCGGTACTCGTTGTGGGCGGCGCGCGGGCGGTGCGGCATATGGCCCGCACCTTCTCCCGCAAGGACGGGGAGGGCTATCGCGTTGTCGGTGTCTGTGTGCCCCGTTATTCGGGTGCCGCCGGGGATGTGATCGAGGTCGACGGCCGGGAGATCACCATCTACGGTGACGAGCACTCGGTGGTCGAGGCGTTGAAGCTGTCGGGGGCGGACACGGTGGTGGTCACCGCCACCGAAACCCTGGGCAGCGACGGGTTGCACGATCTGGTCTGGCAGCTCGAGCCGCTCGACACCGACCTGGTCGTCGCCACCGGTGTGGTCGATGTGGCCGGTCCGCGGATCGAGATGCGCCCGGTCGCTGGTCTGCCGCTCATCCACGTCGAAAAGCCCAGCTATCACGGGGCCAAGCGCTCGGGGAAGCGGATCTTCGACCTGGCGTTCGCAAGCCTGGCATTGCTGGCGTTGGCTCCGGTGTTCGCGGTCGTCGCCCTGCTCATCAAGCTCGAGGATCGGGGTCCGATCTTCTACAAGGCCGAGCGCATCGGCATCGACGGCACGCCGTTCGGGATGATCAAGTTCCGGTCGATGGTCACCAACGCCGACACGATGGTCGACACCCTGTTGGCGCAGAACGAGGGTGCCGGTCCGCTGTTCAAGATGAAGGACGACCCCCCCGTCACTCGTATCGGCAAGATCATGCGCCGGTTCAGCATCGACGAACTCCCTCAGTTCCTCAACGTCATTCGCGGGGAGATGAGCGTAGTGGGTCCGCGTCCGCCGTTGCGGCGTGAGGTGGAGGCCTACGACGGTCGGGTCAAGCGCCGGTTGTTGGTGCGCCCAGGGGTGACCGGGCTGTGGCAGGTGTCGGGTCGGTCGGATCTGTCGTGGGATGAGTCGGTGCGACTGGATCTGTCGTATGTGGAGAATTGGTCGATGGTCTCCGATGTGCTGATCATCGGTAAGACCGTCAAGGCAGTGCTCGCCAGCGACGGCGCCTACTGAGCAAGCGCGAAGAGAATGGCCTCGGAGTTCGACTCCGGGGCCGTTCTCGTATGGGACTAGCCGAACCGCCATGAGTCCACGAATATGCCGATACCGTGGGCAAAACAGATCGGAGGTAGCCGCATGTGCACAGCCGCCAACTACACCGCCAAGGACCACTATTTCGGCCGGAATCTCGACCTCGAATACTCCTACCGGGAAGCGGTGACGGTCACGCCGCGGAACTTCCCGTTCGAGTTCCGTAAGGTGCCGCCACTGAAGACGCATCACGCCATGATCGGCATGGCGACGGTAGCCGATGGTTATCCGCTCTACTACGACGCGACCAGCGAGAAGGGCTTGAGCATGGCGGGGCTGAACTTCCCCGACAATGCCGACTACAAGCCCGTTTCGGAGGACGGGACGAATGTCGCGTCGTTCGAGTTCATTCCCTGGGTGCTCGGGCAGTTCGAGACCGTCGCGCAGGTGCGGGACGCGCTTGCGGACGTGCGCATCGTCGACATTGCGTTCAGTGAGGAGTTCCCGCCGTCCCCGCTGCACTGGATCATTTCCGACCGGGACGAGTCCATTACTGTCGAATCCGTCGCCGAGGGCTTGAAGGTCCACGACAACCCGATCCAGGTCCTCACGAACAATCCGACCTTCGACATCCAGTTGTTCAACATCAACAACTACATGAGTCTGTCGGTCGATCCACCCGAGCCGCGCTTCTCGAAGGAGATCCCCTTCGATACCTACAGTCGCGGCCTCGGTGCTGTGGGGTTGCCGGGAGACCTGTCGTCGATGTCGCGCTTCGTCAAGGCCGCCTTCACCAAGGTGAATTCGGTGTCGGGCGACTCGGAGTCCGAGGCGATCAGCCAGTTCTTCCACATCCTCGGTTCTGTGGAACAGCAGCGGGGATGTGTTCGGCTCGACGACAAGTACGAGATCACCATCTACTCGTCGTGCTGTAACACCCACAGGGGCATCTACTACTACCGCACCTACGAGAACAGTCAGATCACCGGTGTGGACATGCACAAAGAGGATCTCGACGGGAGCGAACTGGCGTCGTATCCGCTGGTGAAGAGCCAGCAGGTCCTCATGCAGAACTGACCGCAGCTCGATCGGAACGGCCTCGGGGTTTCGACTCCGGGGCCGTTCTCGATCTCCGACACCCAACCGTGATTTGACTTTCCGCTGTGATGACCCGCACAGTATGTACGCACAGCGTTCGTGATGTACGCAGTGCGTACAGTTCTGATTCCCTCGGAAGGAACCTCCGGTGTCACGACGCTCATTCGAATTCGGCCGACTCCGCACTGCGGCAGTAGTGGGGTCGGGTGTGCTTGCGCTCGTCCTCGCAGGCTGCAGCACCGGAGAATCCGCTGCTCAGGAGACTGTGCAGGAAACGGCGGAGTCGGACGGCTCTGCCTCGGACTCCGCCCACCCTGCGGCCGACGCCCCTGCCGAGGGCGAAATGCGCGTGACGCTGCTCGGCACGGGCAGCCCGGTGCCGAGCACCGAGCGTTACGGCATGTCCACGCTGGTCCAGGCCAACGGCCTGAACCTCGTCTTCGATGCGGGACGCGGAGCCACAGTCCGCCTGACGCAGGCCGGCGTTCCGGTCGGTCAGGTCGACGCCGTCTTCCTCACCCACTTCCATTCCGACCACATCAACGGTCTGTCCGACCTCTGGATGAGTAGCTACGTCCCGGCACTCGGTGGGCGCGAGGGCGCCTTCCAGCTCTACGGACCCGTCGGCGTCCGGAACATCGGCGACGGAATGCAGAGCACCTACCGCAACGACATCGACGCGCGCGTCGCGGACAAGGAAGTCGATCCCGCGACCACGCCGATCGAATCGCACGAGTTCGCAGAAGACGGCGTCGTCTTCGACCAGGACGGCGTCACCGTCACGATGTTCACCGTGGAGCACGATCCGGTCGGTGCGATCCAGCCGGCGGTCGGCTATCGCGTCGACTATGCGGGCAAGTCGGTGCTCATCAGCGGCGACACCGTTCCCACCGAGAACGTCCTGAAGTTCGGTGAAGGCGTCGACGTGCTGGTGCACGAGGTCGCCGACTTCGAGGATCCGTCGGCGCTCCCCAGCGTGTACGCGCATCACACGAACCCGCAGCAGGCAGGCGACATCTTCGAGCAGACCCAGCCGAAGATGGCGGTCTACAGCCACATCGTCAACGGCATCCCCGGCCGCGTCCCCGGCATCTCGGATGAGATGCTCGTCGAACGCACCCGCGAGAACTACGACGGCCCGCTGACCGTCGGCACCGACCTGATGACCTTCCTCATCACCGGCGACGAGGTGCAGGTCGACAGCTGATCGACAGCACGGACCGAACCCCGCCGGCGCCATCGGCGGGGGTTCGCCGTGCGGTATCCGGGGGCATCTGGTCCCTGTACCGCGTTTCCCGACGAGGAGGACCCGACATGGCGGCCAGCGTCTCCGACCGTTTCGATATCGACGCCACACCCGAGCAGGTGATGCGCGCCCTCGAGGATGTCGAGCGCATCCCCGAGTGGTCGTCGGCCCACAAGAGCGTCGAGGTGCTCACCCGGGACGACGACGGCCGGCCGCTCCGGATCCGCATGACCCTGTCGCTGCTCGGCTTCTCCGACACCCAGACCATCGAGCATTCGTGGACGGAGAGTTCGACGTCGTGGACGCTCGTCGAGAGTGGGATGCAGCGCAGCCAGGACGGGGAGTACGCCCTCGAACAGATTGCGCGCGGCACCCGGGTGCACGTCACCATGTCGCTCGAACCGAAGGTTCCGGTTCCCGGCTTCGTGCTGAAGCGCGGGCAGAAGCATGCGGTCGAAGCGGTCCGGAAGGGGCTGACCGAGTTCGTCCTGTCCAATTACGCCTGACTCGCCGTCGGCAGTTCCAGAGTGAACCGGGCTCCGCAGCCCGGTCCCTCACTGTGCGCGTGGATGCGACCATCGTGGGCTTCGACGAGTGCCCGCGCGATCGTCAGGCCGATGCCGCTGCCGCCGTGATTCCGGTCGCGGGCGGTGTCCGCGCGGTAGAACCGGTCGAAGAGGTGGTCGAGGTGATCGGGCGCGATGCCGGCGCCCGTGTCGGTCACGGTGATCTCCGTTCGGCCGCGGCCCAGGATGCGAGTGGCGACGGTGACGTTTCCTCCTGCCGGTGTGTGCCGTAGGGCGTTGTCCAGCAGGTTCGCCAGCCCCTGTCCGAGCCGGTCGGGATCGACCGTCACCGGCGCAGATTCGACGACCTCGGCCTGCAACGTCACGCCTTTGCCGTCGTACTGCTCGCGCACCGCGTCGACCGCCGTGGCGACGAGGGTGCTGGTGGTAGTGGGCACCCGATGGATGCGGGTGAGGTGCTCTTCCGCCCGGGAGACCGCGGTGATGTCCTGTGCCAGGCGGTTCAGCCGGTGGGTGGCGGCTCGCAGAATCTGCCGGGTGTCGTCGTCGAGAGTGCGGACGCCGTCCTCGAGTGCTTCCAGATAGGAATCGAGTGTGGCGATGGGTGTGCGCATTTCGTGCCCGAGGTCGGCGAGCATTCTGCGCCTTGCGATTTCGGTGGCTTCGAGGCGTCGTGCCAGCTCGTTGAAACTGGTTGCCAGTTCGTCGAATTCGTGGCCGAGGTCGGGGCTGGGGACGCGGGTGTCGTAGCGACCTCCGGCGATCTGTGCGGTGGAGGTGGTCACCGTGTCGAGCGAACGCTGGATCCGTCGCGCGATGTACCAACTGACCGCCGAGGCCAACAGCACTGCGATCGCGACCGCCAGACCCCACGCGAGGACGATGGCCCAGGTGAAGGCTTCTTCGACGTGGGCGGCCTGGCTCGAATCGTGATCGATCCCCGCTTGTCCGAGATGGTCGTGGAAGATCCCGGGAGCGAGAGCGGACGCGACGAGCCATGCGCTGACGGCACATCCGACGACGACGGCGACGAGCGCGAGGAACAGGCGGGTGCCGAAACTCGTCGTGCTGGGGGAGTGGGACGTCATCGTCCTGTTCCCATCCGGTAGCCGACGCCCCGCACGGTGCGCACGAAACGTCCCTGGTTCGCGTCGTCGCCGAGTTTGCGACGCAGATGCCCGATGTGCACATCCACGAGGTGGTCGTCACCGACCCAATTCTGCCCCCAGACGGCCGCGATGAGCTGAGCACGGGTGAACACGACTCCCGGGTCCTGCGCCAGGGCAGCGAGGACGTCGAACTCGGTGCGGGTGAGTGCGACCGGCGTGCCGCGCACGGCGACCTCCCGTCCGTCGACGTCGAGGGACAGCCCCCCGAACGTCCGGGTCTGCCGACTCGCGGACGCTACGACCCGCGCGGTGGTCCGGGGACGACGCAGCATCGCTTGGATGCGGGCCATGAGTTCGCGCGGGCTGAACGGCTTCGTCAGGTAGTCGTCTGCCCCGACGGACAGGCCGATCAGGGTGTCGACTTCCTCGGTGCGCGCGGTGAGCATCACGATGTACGCGTCGGAGAAGGTTCGCAGCTGCCGGCACACCTCGACACCGTCGAGTCCGGGTAGGCCGAGGTCGAGCACCAGGATGTCGGGGTCGACCTGCCGCGCGAGGGTCACGGCCTCGGATCCGTCGCCGGTGATCGTCACGTCGAAGCCGTCGCGTTCGAGATACGAACCCACGAGCTTCGCCAACGACCCCTCGTCCTCGACGACCATGGCTCGCATCCGGGCGGTCGAGCTCGGGACGGGTGCGGATCCGCCGGAAGGTCCCGTCACACGGGCAGAAGAAGGCATGGGACCCATCATCGTCACCCGCAGAGGTGCTGACGATGCGCCCACAGATCTTGAGCAAATCTTCATGCGATCTCCATCGGATCCCGGGAGCACACCCGCGAGGGTGGACATCATGAACAAGAAGACTCTGGCTGCCGGTGCGATCGCGCTGGCGGTGACGTTCGCAGCGTCGGCGTGCAGTGATTCCGGTGGCGACGAAGCAACCACGGCGACCGCCACTTCGGCCCCGACATCCGCCGAGGCGAACTCCGCGCGGTTCGACCAGGACGATGTGATGTTCTCGCGCATGATGATCCCGCACCATGCGCAGGCCGTCGAGATGAGCGACATGCTGCTGGCAAAGGACGGCATCCCGGAGCCGGTGAGGGCGCTGGCCGACCAGATCAAGGCAGAGCAACAACCCGAGATCGAGCAGTTCGAGGCATGGCTCGACGAGTGGGGCATGCCGCCCATGCACAGGGAGGACACTCCCCGGATGGACAGACTCGACATGCCCGGCATGCCGCACATGGACGACATGCCGCACATGGACGGGATGATGAGCGAACAGGACATGCAGGCACTGTCCGACGCGCAGGGCGTCGACGCGGCCCGCCTGTATCTGGAGCAGATGATCGTCCACCATGAGGGAGCGATCGAGATGGCGCAGGACGAGATCGAGGACGGGCAGTATCCCGAGACCGTCGAGCTGGCCCGCACCATCGCCGACACGCAGCAGAAGGAAATCGACACGATGCGTCAGTTGTTGACCACTCTGTAGCCGATCCGCGTCGTAGGTTCGTCCCGTCGGCCGAGTCAGGAGCTGTCGATGTCCCAGCAGGTGCACGAACACACGCACGAGCACGAGCACGCCGGTCACGATCGTCACGCGGGACACGGCGCCCACGGCGAGATGTTCCGGCGACGGTTCTGGGTCAGTCTGATCCTGTCGGTGCCGGTCGTGGTCTTCAGCCACATGGTCGCCGAGCTCTTCGGCTACCACCTCCCGGATGTTCCGGGTACCGAGTGGATCCCACCGGTGCTGGGCACCGTCATCTTCTTCTATGGCGGCGTGCCGTTCCTGACCGGAGGCTGGGCCGAACTGCGTTCCCGCCAACCGGGGATGATGCTGCTGATCGCGATGGCCATCACGGTGGCCTTCGTCGCGTCGTGGGCCACGACTCTCGAGGTCGGCGGTTTCGACCTGGACTTCTGGTGGGAATTGGCGCTGCTGATCGTCATCATGCTGCTCGGTCACTGGCTCGAGATGCGGGCGCTGGGTTCGGCGTCCGGTGCACTCGAAGCACTGGCCGCGATGTTGCCGGACACCGCAGAGAAGGTCACCGACGATGGTGTCGTCGAGGTGCCGTTGCACGAAGTGTCCCTCGACGATGTGGTGCTCGTGCGTGCCGGAGCGCGCGTGCCCGCCGACGGCACCGTCATCGACGGGACCGCCGAGGTCGACGAGTCGATGGTCACCGGTGAATCCAAGACCGTCACCCGCGACGTCGGCGACACGGTGGTCGCGGGCACCGTCGCCACCGACAGCGCGCTCCGGGTGCGGATCACGGCGGTGGGAGAGGACACCGCGTTGGCCGGCATCCAGCGCATGGTCGCCGATGCCCAGGCGTCCTCGTCCCGCGCGCAAGCGCTGGCGGATCGCGCCGCGGCCTTCCTCTTCTATTTCGCCGCAATCTCGGGTGCTCTCACCTTTGTCGTGTGGACGTTGCTCGGCAATCTCGACGAAGCCGTGGTGCGTACCGTGACCGTCCTGGTCATCGCCTGTCCCCATGCGCTGGGTCTGGCGATTCCGCTGGTGATCGCGATCTCGACCGAACGCGCGGCTCGCGCGGGTGTGCTCGTCAAGGATCGGCTGGCACTCGAACGCATGCGCACCGTCGACGCAGTGCTGTTCGACAAGACCGGCACCCTCACGCAGGGCAAGCATCAGGTCACCGGTGTCGTCGCGACGGCGGGAACCGACGAGGAACATCTGCTCGCCCTGGCAGCTGCGGTCGAAGCCGACAGTGAGCACCCGGTCGCGCGAGCCATCGTCGCCGCCGCCGATGCCCGCGTCCCGTCGGCCGAGCGGATGGCGGTGACGGACTTCCGCTCGTTGCCCGGCCGCGGCGTGCGCGGACTGGTCGACGGTGTGGAGGTGACGATCGGCGGACCGTCCATGCTGTCGTCCCTGCAACTATCGGTGCCCGACGACGTCGCCGCGGTCACTGACGGATGGGTGCGCCGTGGTGCATCGGTGCTGCACGTTGCCTCCGACGGTCGGGTGCTCGGCGCGGTGGCGCTCGAGGACACCGTGCGCGACGAATCGCGGCAGGCCGTCGACGCCCTGCATGCGCGGGGCGTGAAGGTCGCGATGATCACCGGTGATGCCCAGCAGGTGGCCGACGCCGTGGCCGCCGATCTCGGCATCGACGAAGTGTTCGCGGAAGTGCTCCCGGAACACAAGGACGCGAAGGTCGCCGAATTGCAGAAGCGCGGGCACACCGTCGCAATGGTCGGCGACGGGGTCAACGACGCGCCTGCCCTCGCGCGAGCCGACGTCGGTATCGCGATCGGAGCGGGCACGGACGTCGCGATCGAGTCGGCCGGTGTCGTCCTCGCCGCGAACGATCCGCGAGCAGTGCTGTCGATCATCAAGCTCTCGCACGCGAGTTACCGCAAGATGTGGCAGAACCTGCTGTGGGCAACCGGATACAACGTCGTCGCCGTTCCGTTGGCGGCCGGTGTGCTGGCCTTCGCCGGTATCGCGATCTCGCCGGCCGTGGCCGCGGTGCTCATGTCGGCGTCGACGATCGTCGTCGCGCTCAACGCGCAGACGCTCAGGCGCCTCGATCTCGACCCCGGGCACGCTACCGACGGACGAGTTTCCCGATAACTTCTCTTTTGTTGACGCGCGCGAGCGACACTTCTGTGAGACGATCTCAATCGCATAACGTATCGGAGTCGCTACGGAGGACGCGGCATCGATATACGGGGTTGTCGACGTCCGAGTGCAGGGAGGTGCTCGAGCGTCGAAGCGTCTCGGGGAGGAGACACACTATGAGGGTTCTTCCGTCATGACCACAGTTCGTCACACGAACGACGATGCTGCACATGACCTTTCGCTTATCGACACCAGTACCGGCGCTCCGGCCGGTACTCGGATGTCCACCAGATGGGGATGGCAGAAGTCCTACGTCAACACTTTGTTCGTCACCGACGCTCTGGTCGTCGTGCTGGCCATTGCGCTCGCGCATGTGATGCGGTTCGGGCAGGATTCGCTCGTCACCATGGACGGCGTCGGAACGCTGAGTTACACGCTGATCTCCGTTGCGTTCGGCGCGGCGTGGATCGCATTTCTTTCCCTGTTCCGTACCCGCTCCAGGCGGGTCATCGGCGCCGGCTTCGAGGAGTATCAGCGCGTCGTTTCGGCGACGCTCAATCTTTTCGGTCTCGTTGCCATCGTGGCGCTCATCTTCCGGATGGAGCTTGCGCGCGGCTATCTCGCCATCGCTCTGCCCGTGGGTCTCGCGGGACTGCTCTTCTTCCGGTGGGTCTGGCGACGAGCTGTCGCACGTCGGCGCCGGAAGGGTGAGTTCACGACGTCGGTGCTGGTGGTGGGTGGCGCCCGCGCAGTTCGCCACATGGCCGGCACGTTCCAGCGCCGCAGTGGTGAGGGTTATCGCGTGGTGGGCGTGTGCGTGCCGCGGTATTCCGGTGTGCCGGGCGAGAGTATCGATGTGGACGGACGGAAGATCCCGATCCACGGCGACGAGAGCACCGTCGTCGAAGCGTTGCGTGCTTCGGGTGCCGACACCGTCGCGGTGACCGCCACCGAGACCCTCGGCCACGAAGGCATCCGCGACCTGCTGTGGCAGCTCGAACCCGAGCGCGCCGATCTGGTGGTGGCGACGGGCGTCGTCGATGTCGCCGGCCCGCGCATCGAGATGCGCCCGGTTGCCGGGTTGCCGCTGATCCATGTGGAGAAGCCGAGCTATCACGGTGCGAAGCGCAGCGGGAAACGTCTGTTCGACCTCGCTTTCTCGCTCGCCGCGCTGCTGTGTCTGGCTCCGGTCTTCGCTATCGTTGCGCTGCTGATCAAGCTCGAGGACGGCGGTCCGATCTTCTACAAGTCCGAGCGCATCGGTATCGACGGCACCCCGTTCGGAATGATCAAGTTCCGCTCGATGGTGCAGAACGCCGACAAGTTGGTCGACAAGCTGCTCGATCAGAACGAGGGCGCCGGCCTGCTCTTCAAGATGAGAGAGGATCCGCGCGTCACTCGTGTCGGCCGGGTCCTGCGCCGGTTCAGCATCGACGAGCTGCCGCAGTTCATCAACGTCGTGCGCGGCGAGATGAGCGTGGTGGGTCCGCGCCCGCCGTTGCGTCGCGAGGTGGAGAGCTATGACGGCCGGGTCAAGCGTCGCCTGCTGGTGCGTCCCGGTGTCACGGGCCTGTGGCAGGTCAGCGGCCGCTCGGACCTGTCGTGGGACGAGTCGGTGCGTCTGGACCTGTCGTATGTGGAGAACTGGTCCATGGTCTCCGACGTCCTGATCATCATGAAGACCGTGAAGGCGGTCGTCGCCAGCGAAGGCGCGTACTGATCTTCGATCGAGCGATTCTCGCCCCAAGATCAACTTCACGGTAGTGTCTCAGGCTGTCGCCGTCCCCTGCACGGTGACGTCGAGCCCCGCCGGAAGGTTACTGGCATGCCCTTCCGGCGGGGGCTCTGCGTCTCCGGACTTTCCAGTGGGCGGGGCGCATCTGATTGCCGAGGCGGGGTGAATTCACGGGTGAGTTCTTACTCACGGGTAACATTCTGGTCCGGCGAACCGTTGTTCGACATGTGAACTGGGTTTTTGTGCTGCTCGTCTCGTGGCTGGTGCTATCCGTCGCCGTCGCTGTGGTCTTCGGTCTGGTCGTTCGTGCCCGCGACGAACGTGAGCTCCCGCCGCCGCTCGACGAGGACGGTGAGGACGATATCCGTGACGTCGGATAGCCGCTCACCTCGCAGATGACCGAGTTTGCGACGGGTCCGTGACGGGAAGCCGATTTGCGACGAGCTTTCACGCAACTCGGAAACCATCGATTCGCAGGACGGTACTCATGGCTGAGCAAGACGTGCACACCAATAAGACCGATCAACTGAAGTTCCAGGATCCGACTACTCGCTATCCGTCCATCTCGCCGCCGAAGCAGGACCAGCCCGAGCCTGGTCTCGACGCCGACATGGTGCCCAAGGCCGACATCGGCGAGTTCTCGTATCGAGGCACTGGCCGGCTCGAAGGACGTAAGGCACTGATCACCGGTGGGGACTCGGGCATCGGCGCTGCTACTGCCATCGCCTTCGCGCGGGAGGGTGCCGACGTCGCGATCTCGTACCTGCCGGATGAGGAACCTGACGCAAAGAACGTCGCTCGCATCATCAGCGAGAGTGGTCGTAAGGCGATCACGCTTCCCGGTGATCTGACGGACGCCTCGTTCTGCTCCGACGTCGTGAATCAGGCGGTCGAGCAACTCGGCGGCCTCGACATCCTGGTCAACAATGCCGGAAAGCAGATTGCGGTCGAAGGGCTGGATGATCTGCCCGACGATCAGCTCGAGCAGACTTTCCAGGTGAACATCCTCGCGATGTTCCGCACCACGCGCGCGGCGTTGAAGCACCTGCAGCCGGGTTCGACAATCATCAACACCACGTCGATTGTGGCGTACCAGCCGTCGCCGGCGTTGATCGACTACTCGTCGACGAAGGCTGCGATCAACAACTTCACGAAGAACATGGCGACCCAGCTGGCGGAGAAGGGCATCCGCGTGAATGCGGTTGCGCCCGGACCGATCTGGACGCCCCTCCAACCGTCGGACGGTCAGCCGAATGAAGAGTTGCCCGAGTTCGGGCAGAACACCCCGCTCGGACGTGCGGGGCAGCCGACCGAGTTGGCGCCGGCCTACGTGTTCTTGGCGTCGCCTGAGTCCAGTTATGTAGTGGGCGCGACGATCCACGTCAACGGCGGGATGCCGTCGCCGTAGAACGAGCCGTAATCAACGAGTCGTGCGCGCCAGTGAATCTCCACTGGCGCGCACGACTCGTTCTGGAGTTTCAGACTGCGCTGGATGCAGCGTGCCGGTAAGTGCTTCCCCGGGCTGTCGAGATCGGCACGACAGAAGCAACGTCGGCCGACGTTTCCGCCAGCGCTGCGAGGATCTGCTCGGGGCCGGCGCATGTGCTTGCGCATGTGATCCCACGAGCACGGAGCTTCTGAAGAATGAGAGCTTCGACGGCGGTGCAGTAGCCGTCGAGGATGTCCTCGGTGAGGATCGCGTAGTCCACTTCGCCTTCGAAAGCGGTGGTGGTCTCGATGCCTGCGAGGTCGAGGCGCTCCTGCAACTCTGTCCACCGGTCGAGTGCGACAGCGTTTGAGGGAGTGCCGAGGAAAAGTACCCGTGCCGGTCGGTCCGAAAGCGATGATGTCGTCACAGGCTGCTCCAGGGTGCGAGTAGGTCAGGTGAAACCGAATTGCCACTCCCGGTAGGGAGTTACACCTTCACCTGCGAAATGTGGTGTTTCACACTGTGTACAGCACCCGTTCACGCGCCGCTACCCAGGCAACCATCAGGAAACCCGAATGTGACAGAAGTGGTTAAGATTCCGCCCGGGCGCTTGGGACTTTCGTCCCGAAATTCTGCTCCAAACACGCGAAAGCGACAATCGCCCTCGTTGGGTGTTCGGATCCTCTTGGGTCGGCTACGACCTACGGGAAGGCCCGATCACGACCGCGCCCGGACCGATCCCGAGCGGTAGCGCAGCGAGAACCTCGATCACCGACCAAGCAGTGATCGCAGACGTGCGTCCACTCGACGCCGGGTCGATCGCGTTCTCGAACGTCAGCTCGTACCGGCCGAGCGGCGACTCCCACTCGACGACGTGGCGCGTGTTTGCAGCGGCGGGGTCGGCAACGACCACCACCTCTACCCGATCGAGCCCGAGCGTCGCGAGGGCGAGAGCCACCGACGAGTTCGAGGTTCGCGGAAAGGCCAGGGCGGCTTCTCGCGCCGATCCTCGGAAAACGGTGCGTTCTGCGTCCAGACGTTCTTCGATGCCGAGCGCACTCGGTCGTTTGATCGTGGTGTGGGTGAGGCGTGCATCGCGGCTTCCTGCACGTGTCGCTGCGGCCAGAACATCGAAGCCGCCGATAGCGCCCGTCGGGAGCAATACACGTCCTGGTCCGGAGCCGAACGGTTCCACATCGAAACCGCGCTCGGCGAAGACGCCGCATGAGCAGACGATGATGTCCTTACCGCGTTTCACCACCTCGGGTATCAGGGCCCGAGCGGCGTCGACCGTGGCAGCTTCCACCACGATGTCGGCGACGTCGAATGCGGCGGAAGTCTTCTCCGGGCTGCTTCGCGAGTTCAACACAGCCGCGAGGCTCACATGCGGCACCACGTCGTCGCGCAGAGCGTCGATCACCGTCTGCCCGATCGCGCCGGTCCCGACAACGCACACTGCTATCGGACGATGTTCGACTTCTTCGGGTGCCAGTTGCCTCACATCCTCCGCGGCATGCCGCCGCTCGTTTCCACGAAATACGGGCTCATGGTACCGAGAGAAGGAATCGGCGATGTCTGATTCGCGACGTCGTCGTATCGCTCGTATTACCTTTCACGGATCGGAATGTGTTGCTATGAGGGCAACTACGGCGTCAGCGCACTACCGACAGCGGCAAGTCTGCTCATGCTGCCAAGAGCATCGTCTCCCGGGGCGGAGTGGCAATCCTGTGCGACGTCACTTGGCGGCATGGGCATCGCACTGCACGTCCGAATTCGTCGTCGGGCAACCAGCCGTACTCGTCGCACCGACCGCATCGTGGCGGGAGTTTCGGGCGGGACGGTTGCAGCGACTGCCAGATCGGGATCCATGCAGCTGCGGAGCGAGCCGGGTCCCACGGTCGATGACGTTCGAGCGCGGCGCGGACAAGAGCATCTACGCCGTGAGTGTCGATCGATTGCTCGACGAGGGTGCACTTCGCCGGCGTCAGGGTGTCGAACTGTGCAGACAGGCCGGCCCGGCGGCACGCTGTGGCCAATCGGTCGATGGGAGAGGGCTGCTGCTCGCGTGTTGCATCGCGGGTCCGATTTGTCGGATGGGGGAGTGCAGCAGGTTCATTTGTTGGTTCAAGGACGGTTCGGGTGACCGGGGTGTCACCCCGCTCGGTCGTGCCTGTCACCCCGTGGCGCTTCGTCTTGTCACCTCGTTCAGAGCTGCGGAGTGACGACGTGTCACCCCGCTTCATGGACAGGTTGTACAGGACGGGACGGCGGTCTTCGCGAGGGATCGTCGCCGCGATCCGCTCTTGATCGCCTTTGGAAATGAGGCCGAGAGCGGCGAGCGCTTTCAGGCAACGCTGCACCTGGCGTTCGCTGATGCGGGCGTACCCGGCGAGCTTCCGCACGGATGGATACGCATCCGCACCATGTCGGGACGCATGATTGGACAGGCCGAGTAGCACCACTGTCAGCGCTGGCGCTGAGGGCATCCCGGGTGGCGTGGGGGACGGAATCTCGGCGCGTTCGAGTGCCCAGGTGATCGCTTCGATGCTCACGACGTCACCTGCCCGTGGGTATGCTGACGCATGTTCGACTCCTTATCAGTCGGACATCCGGCCCGTCGCGATGCCAGTCGCGGCGGGCCATCTGTTTTGAATTGTTCGCACGCGCGTTCGAGCGCGTGGTTGATCATCTTGGCATCGAGTCCGGGAGGCGTCAACGCTTGCGAACTGGATCGTGCGGTCTCGGACCGCTCTTGATAGCTCGCGGGTGAGCTGTCCCGAAGTCGAGCGAGCCCCGCTGGCAGGGGGAGGAGCCAGCGGGGCCCGGTGCCACCAACTCCCGGGGAGGGGAAGGGGCATGTTGCGGGGAGGCAACACACTTGAGGATTAAACCAGAAGCAGGGCCATGCGGCACATCGAGAAAGGGACCTAAGTCCCATCGAGGTAGTTCGAGCGCACCCTGATCAGTCGACGTCCAACTCCAGCCGGCGGTGGAGCCACTTAAGGAGCCCGTCCCCGTATTCCTCGCTATCGAGAGCGGCGTCGATTGCTGCCCGAAGATATCCACCCGGGTTGCCCAAGTCGTGGCGGGGCCCGCGATGCACGACGACATGCACTGGGTGACCTTCCTCGATCAATAGCGCGATCGCGTCGGTCAGTTGGAGTTCCCCGCCCGCGCCCGGTTTGATCCGACGGAGGGCGTCGAAGATCTCGCGGTCGAGCAGATAGCGGCCGGCGGCGGCAAGTGTGGACGGAGCGTCTGCAAGAGTGGGCTTCTCCACCATGCCGCGAACTCGCAGAACATCCGGATTCGCAACGTTGGGTACTTCCTCGACCTCGAATACGCCGTATGAGCTCACCTGGCTCTTCGGAACGTCGATGGCGCACAGCACACTTCCTCCGCGCTTGGCGCGGACACGAGCCATCGTTTCCAGGATGCCGCTCGGTTGCACGAGATCGTCCGGGAGAAGAACAGCGATCGCGTCCTCATCCGGCTCCAGAGCGGCTTCCGCGCAACCGACAGCATGACCCAGGCCGAGTGGCTTCTCCTGGACAACGGATTCGACCGTGAGCAGATTGGGCGCACGCCGCACCTTTTCGAGCAACTTGAGCTTGCCCTTCGCTTCGAGGTGCTCCTCGAGGTCGAAGTCATCGACGAAATGCGCTACAACTCCGTCCTTTCCGGGGGCTGTCACAATAAGAAGCCGTTGAGCTCCCGAATGGGCAGCTTCCGTCGCGACCAGTTCGATGCCCGGCGTGTCGACCACGGGCAATAGTTCCTTCGGCACTGTCTTTGTGGCCGGCAGGAACCGAGTTCCCATCCCCGCCGCCGGCACCACGGCAGTTCGAAATGCTTTACGCACTCCTGCTTCTTCTTTCATAGTTCTACCCTCGCCTCCCCTGTCGAGCGCATGACCGCGCGGTAGTACCCGCGAATGCACGGTCAAAACGTTGAGCAATGGTGAGATACATCTCACCTTCAAGATTCCGACCGTCAATCCCGCATCACGTGGGGGGTCGGTAAGCGCAGTCTAGGGGCCGCCCTGCGGGTTCGCGAATCGGAGAGTGCACCGAAAGTGCAAGATAGCAGGGAGGATTGCCTTCGCCGGGACCTGTAAACGCGGATCGCGTCGCCAAATGTAACCGCGCGGCACATTCAAAGAGAAGGTTCCATCTGGACGACTGTTCAAGCTGCCAGATCTCGTAAGTAACGTTACAGTCTCAACGAGCGTTTTCGCATAGGAGCGACACGCATACAACTGGAAGAACTGCGCCCGGCTGGGCACGCAACGGGCAGGTCACGCGACCGGGGAGGGTACGCGGATCGGGTCCGGCGTTGCTTGTTCGTGCGAGCAGTAGGTGTCTCGGGGAGGAGACAACGATGAGGGTGGTTGGGTTATGACTGCCGTCGGGGAGGCGAGTCGCGGCGTACCTGATGCACTCGTGGGGGAGAACGCCAATTCTGTTCGCGGACAGCACCAACCGTCGCGTTCGATAAGCCGCCAGAACTGGGCGCAGTCCTATATCAGCCGGTTGATCTGGTCCGACGCGATTGTGGTTGTGCTGGCCGTCGTTTTGGCACACAGCGTCCGTTTTGGACAGAGCGATCTACTAACGACTGAGCCGGTCTCCGAGCTCAGTTACGCGCTGATCTCGGCGGGGCTCGTCGGTCTCTGGCTGATCACCCTCGCCTTGTTCCGTACTCGGTCGCGGCGTGTAATCGGCGCAGGTCATAGCGAATATCAACGTGTCGTTTCGAGTACTGCTCGGTTGTTCGGCTTCATCGCGATTATCGCACTCGTATTCCGCCTGGAACTGGCACGTGGATATTTAGCGATCGCGTTGCCGGTCGGTCTCGCCGGTTTGCTGCTCACTCGGTGGTTGTGGCGGAAGATGATCGCGCGCAAGCGTGCTCGCGGGGAATCTCAGACGTCGGTACTCGTGGTGGGTGGTGCGCGGGCGGTGCGGCACATGGCGCGCACGTTCTCCCGCAAGGACGGGGAGGGCTACCGCGTCGTGGGCGTGTGCGTGCCCCGCTATTCGGGTGCACCGGGTGATGTGATCGACGTCGACGGCCGGGAGATCACCATCTACGGCGACGAACACTCCGTCGTCGAAGCACTGAAGTTGTCGGGGGCGGACACGGTGGTGGTCACCGCCACTGAAACCCTGGGCAGCGACGGGTTGCACGATCTGGTCTGGCAGCTCGAGCCGCTCGACACCGACCTCGTGGTCGCGACGGGTGTGGTCGATGTGGCCGGCCCGCGGATCGAGATGCGCCCGGTGGCCGGTCTGCCGCTGATCCACGTGGAGAAGCCCAGTTATCACGGGGCGAAGCGGTCGGGGAAGCGGATCTTCGATCTCGTCTTCGCGAGCGCGGTACTGGTGGCGTTGGCGCCGGTGTTCGCGGTCGTCGCGCTGCTGATCAAGCTCGAGGATCGGGGTCCGGTCTTCTACAAGGCCGAACGGATCGGTCTCGACGGCACGCCGTTCGGGATGATCAAGTTCCGGTCGATGGTGACCAATGCCGACACGATGGTCGACACCTTGCTGGCGCAGAACGAGGGCGCCGGCCCGCTGTTCAAGATGAAGGACGACCCGCGGGTCACCGCTATCGGGAAGGTGATGCGGCGGTTCAGCATCGACGAGTTGCCGCAGTTCCTCAATGTCATTCGCGGGGAGATGAGTGTGGTGGGTCCGCGTCCGCCGTTGCGGCGTGAGGTGGAGGCCTATGACGGTCGGGTCAAGCGCCGGTTGTTGGTGCGCCCAGGGGTGACCGGGCTGTGGCAGGTGTCGGGTCGGTCGGATCTGTCGTGGGATGAGTCGGTGCGACTGGATCTGTCGTATGTGGAGAATTGGTCGATGGTCTCCGATGTGCTGATCATCGGTAAGACCGTCAAGGCCGTGCTCGCCAGCGACGGCGCCTACTGACAACCACGTATTAGTTGCCGGGATGGCGTTCGGCGACTCCTTAATGAAGCGTCCGCGGATAGCAAGCGGCGCACTAGTCAACTCGATACAGAACACAAGCTGGACTCAGAGTCCGAGCGCCATCGATTCAAGGCTTAAATCGTGAAAGGTCAGGAAATGCTGCGGGGTGCAACCGATTCAGTCTCCATACGCATTCGAGGCGAGCAGATGCCATTTGCACGCAAGACATTGCAGGAAGTAGGCGATGAGATTACTCAAAGCGACTCCGATGGGTGGCGAATTGTCATCACTCCGAACCTGCATCACATCTACTTGATGCGACAGGACAAGTCCCTCGTCGATCTCTACACATCGGCGGACCTGCTACTGCCTGACGGGTGGCCGGTGGCCTGGATGCTCTCCCGTGCATCTGGAATGGATGTCGACCGCATCGCAGGATCGGATCTATTGGAGCTCCTGCTCAAGACAGACGGGCAGGGCAGGCCACTAGTCCTCGTCGGAGGAGAGGATCACGATGCCCTGGCAGCCGTAGCGGAGAGGGCGCGCCGCTCGTCGTGGAAGGTCTACGAGGAGCCGGCACCGCGGTCCGAAGTCGATGACCCTGAACTGAGACAAGCCTTGATTGCGCGAGTGGCTTCGAGCGGCACAGGTGGACTTGTCGTCCTCGGCTTGGGTGCGCCGAAGCAGGAGCGAATCGCGCACGAGATTCGCGCAGAAGGTGGTTCTGGACAGATTCTCTGTCTAGGAATGGCAATTAACTTCAGCGCAGGCCGATACCGGAGGTCTCCGTTATGGATGCAGCGAGCAGGTCTGGAATGGGTCCATCGAATCGCCACTGAACCGCGTCGGCTGCTGCCGCGGTATGCCCGGGACGCTATGGCGTTCGTTCCAACCTTGGTTGAGAACGGAGGATTGAAGAAGTGAAGTGCGCTGCTTCAAGTCCTCTCTCTAACCAGCCCGCCCTGGTTTTGCCACCTTTACCGAATAACGTCGACGTCGCAGGACGTGCAGATTGTCGGACGTCCGATCGCATCGTCAATGACAAAGTGCTGCGTCATGTCTGATCGCGAAAATCATCCCACTGCAATGACGTCATCGGCTTCGACGAAGGAGGGACGTAATCCGAAGATCGTCCTGCAGATCGGTCCTGCGCCTGGGACATCCGGGGGTATCGCAGCGGTAATCGAGGAAACGCTGAAGTTCGAGTCCACGCTTTTCGAACAACATGCCTGCCCATCGTGGGAGCCCAACCGAAGGTTCGCGTCACTGCCGACTGCGATCCTAGCTGCCGTTAAGATGTGCGGCAGCGCAAGGAAATGGACAATCGCCCACGTTCATCTCAGCGAGTACGGCAGTTTCATACGAGAGGGATTTCTGCTCTTCGTTGCAAAGATCCTGCAGAAGCCCACGGTTGTGACGCTCCACGGCGCTGATCTCACAAAGCACGTCGCAAAGTATCCATTGCTCACAAAATATGTGTTAAACCGGGCGGATCTTGTCCTGTGCCTGGGTGGGAACCATGCGGACGTAGTGAGCGCGGTGGCAGAAACGCCGACACAAGTCGTTGCTAACCCGCTTGGTTCTGAAGCGTTCATCTGTCGTGCTGAGACGCCGTCTCAAGGAGAGGTGCCACCGACGTTCTTGTTCGCCGGGGAGGTCGGGACGAGAAAAGGACACGATCGACTGATCAACGCCTGGCCTGCTGTCCACAAGCGATTCCCCGATGCGGGCCTTCTTATTGCCGGCCCACTAGCAACCAACTATTCGGTGACTCCCCAACCGGGTGTTTCTTATCTTGGAAATCTGACTAGGGAAAGTTTGCGAGAAAGAATTGCGACGGCTACAGCCGTTGTACTCCCGAGTCGAGCAGAGGTCCTGCCCATGGCGTTGATCGAATCGCATGCTCAAGGGACTCCTACTGTCTACACCAAGGTCGGTGAATGGCAGGTATTCCAAGACGCGCCGGGGATGCGGCTCGTCGATACCGACGCAAAGTCGGAAGAGGAAATCGCCACATCTTTGGCTGACGCAATGATCGACTGTGCATCCGACGAGCGCGATTACAGCACTGATTTGACTGCGTGGGCGAAAAGAACGTTTTCCACTGAAGTAGTCGCAGCACAGTTGGACGAAGCTTACACCCGCGTCGTAAACAAGCGAGTCGGTGGAGTCCGTGGCCCGACTCACTGCCAAAAAACCAAAACGCCAGACGTTCCGGTAACTCCTGTGCGGGACGGGAACACCCAGGCAATGGAGGGCCAGTGAAAAAAGTCGGTATCCTGACGCGCCACGTCTACCCCAACTACGGATCGTTGCTGCAGTCTTGCGCGCTCGAAAGTGCACTGGCTTCGCTGGGCGCGACAGCCCGTGTCATCGACTATTTTCCTATAACCGATCGTCCGTTCAGGCTGGCAGGATCACGCCTCAAAGAATCGCGAGTCAGGGACTCCGTCGTAAAAAGCGCTGCTTACTTGGTGGTCCAGACCCCAAACATGGCAACTATGAGCCTGCGATTCCGTAAGTTTCAGCGCCAGTACTTGACGCTCACGCCGACCTGTGCAGATGACAAGAGCGTTCTGGACGTCGCCGACGACCTAGATCTGGTGATTACCGGGAGTGATCAAGTCTGGAACTCGATCCATGGGCAACTGGATCCTGTTTATTTCTTGGATGGGCAGAAGTCTGACAAGAAGCACAGTTATGCAGCGAGTTTCGGATCAAGTGCGCCGTCTGCAGCAGACGTTGAGCGCGTGGCTGCCTGGCTTGAGGAATTCGAGTCTGTATCCGTTCGCGAACCCTCCGCGCAAAGCGCCCTTGAAGAGATAGGAATCTCTTCCCGCGTTGATGTAGATCCGGTGCTTCTACATGGGAAAGATTATTGGACTGAATTCTCGCGTTCGTACCCTCCGGCAGACGATGCGTACATCCTTGTATATCAACTCCACAATACTCCGGGATTTACAGACAGGCTGGCCGCCATTCAACGCCGCCACAATCTCCCAGTGCGTCGGGTTACGCCCGACGCCAAGATGCTGGTAGAGCATCGCGCATCAGACTACCTCGTGGATCCGACTAAATTCGTCGCTCTTTTTCGAGACGCTTCGTATGTCGTAACAGACTCTTTTCACGGAACGGCATTTTCACTAGCCTTTGGAAGGCCGATCTATGCACTTCTCCCGCAGAGTAACTCGACGCGAAATGAAGATCTTCTCGCCTCCGTTGGCTTAACTCGGTTGGCGTCGTCGCTGGACGAACCGCCGGTGGGAGACCCGCACTATAACGCCGATGACGTGGCGGATAAGTTGTACGCGCGAGCCGTCGCCTCGTGGTCACATCTTCGAACGCTGCTGGGAACGGAGGAGCGTCCGTGAGTCAGGTACTCAAGGTGCACAACAGGGTCCAGCCTCAGCAATTCAGCTCCATGCTGTTCGTCGACTATGTTCAGTTGGCGCTCTTTATCGCATACGCGTTTAGCTATACCTTTTATATGGCGGATATTATTCCGAGAGCCCCGTATTATGTGTGTCTCGCGGCGCTCGTTGCATTTGCGACATTGAGGTTCATTGGGCTGATCCTGAAGTCGCGACCGGGCGCCGCCCTCATCTTTGGCAAATCGACTGCTGCGCTCGCCATCGCGTCTGTTGTTCTTGTCCTGCTGTCGATTATTAACGAGCTAGTCGTACGTGGCGACTTCACATACACTAGTTTCGGGGCCGTAGGATTCATTCTGGTGCCAGCGGTAATTGCACTGTGCATTGCTAATACAGTTTCGCTCCGTATGGCAGACGTATACATGACGATTCTCCTCGCACGGTATGTAATCTATATTCTTATCTCGGGCGATTTCAGTCTGGCTGCGCTGAGCGCAATTAGTTGGTCGAGTTCTACGTCTCCGTTTGAATCGTCATTCTCGCACGATATGCTGGTACTTGTAATGTACTTCGTTGTCAGACAACAGTCTGTGCGTAGCGGAATTGCTGCGTTCTTCACTATGATTTCGTTGAAGCGTGCCGCCTTTTTGTCCGCCCCGCTATTCCTCATATTTCGCCGATGGATTCGAAAGCCTGTAATCCCGAAGCATAGCTCCCTCATCATGCTTCTGCTCGCCGGCATTATAAGTCCCTTCGTCGTGCAGGCCACTTATTCCTCCGGGTTCTCGCGGCTTTTCTACGATTACTTCGGTGTAAGCTTCGATGACTTCGCCAGCGGGCGCGTCTCCATTTATCGGCTGGCCGTTCACTGTGCTGATACGTCCCAAGCCTTTGGATCTCTGAACGAGTGTTTGGGCAACGTCGCCTATCGAGTCGGCGGGACAACCTGGAATTCGCTCCTCCATAATGACACTTTACGCGTGTACATGGAGGTTGGGATTATCGGGGTCGCGGTTTATCTTGGCGCTCTCGTCTTTGTCGGAAGGACGAGTCGACCTGCGTTTATTCTAATGACCTACACATTCTTCGTGCTGATCACGTCGAGGCTGATCACGCATATGAGCTACTGGATTGTGCTTTTCATCGTAATCGCTTTACTGGATCTGTATTACTCCACCACACGTTCACATGGTTCGGATGAGGGTGAACCGATAACTGATGCCGTGCGGAACCGAACAATTGATGAGGGCTCGAAGTGAGTATTAATGCTCAGAGAATCGGAATTCTAACTCTTACGCAATCGGAGAACTACGGCACTGTCCTGCAGGCCTATGCGACTCATCAACTATTCGATACGGCAGCTGGAGAGGGCAAGTACTCTCTAGTGCCGACAGATGTCGCGCATGTCAGGAGACGACGCTTCGCTTCGGTGCTTAATCCCAAGAACCCCAGCTTTGGCCTCGCCCGAGTTCGGAATTTCGCGGCCATGCGCCGATTTGTGGCACCCTACACCTATAGTACTGCTGGCAAGCGGTGGGTTGACATAAACGACCGGAATGGTGCTATCGATTATCTCGACGCCCATTTCGATGGATTTGTAACAGGATCGGATGAGGTCTGGAATCTCGCATTCGTTGGCGACAGGAGTATCTATTATGCGCCTGAATCCCTCGGTCGTGTTCGGGCAAGTTTCGCGACGTCGGCCAATCGCCTCGACATCTCAAAACTATCGAGGGATAGTCGCGAGATCCTTCGACGTTCACTTTCCTCGTACGCCTACATCTCCGTGCGTGACGCAAACACGTCTTCCTTCGTCCGTGAGTTGCTTGAGGATTCTGTGGATATCGACGAGATCGTGGATCCGACGCTGATCCACGGTTTGCCGGAGTTCGTTGTGCCCTACTCCCCAAGCGCTCGATTCGGGCGAAAGAAGGTCTTGCTGATGGTTCGTGATCGCAAGATCGGTGAAGCCTTGATTTCGCATCTTCGCGATTCGGTGGATATCAACACAGTGTTTATCCGGTATCCCGGAGCTCGATTCCTGCAGCTCGATCCCATTCAGTTTGCGGGCGTCTTCGGCCAGTACGATTGCGTTGTCACAGACTTCTTCCATGGAACCTGTATGAGCACACTGAGCCAGGTACCATTCGTCAGTTTTGACAGCGAGCCTCTCTACTCTAAGTACGAGAGCAAGATTAAGAATCTCCTAAGCAAGCTTGGTATGGAGGAGCGCTATGTCAACTTGACAGAGCCGGGCGATCCCGGTAACTACCGCACGGTGCTCGCTAAAGTAGAAGAGGCGATCGCAGAGCCGCCAGCGTGGACTGCACAGTCTGCTGTAGAACGCGAACGGCGACATGGCCTGACGGTCTTGGCCCGAATCAAGCACGCAGTTGGAGAAGGTCTTGCGGAAGTCGGGTAACTCTGCGGGAGTAGCTGGACGCTCCCTTGTGTATGCCGTCGCTTCCATCCTGCAGAAGCTCTCCTCGCTGATCCTACTTCCGGTTTACACAAGGCTTCTGACACCGGAGGAGTACGGATACTTCAATCTCATCGTCACCCTCCTTCTGCTCGGTGGTGCAATTGCGTCGCTGGGTATGGAATACGCGGTGGTGCGATTCTGCCACCCATCTTTCGACAGCAGAGATGGAAAGGCGAATGCGGGTACGGGGGACCCACTAAACCAGGCGAAATTCTATACTGCGGCCCATACGACGGTCTTATCCGCTGCGGTGATCCTTACTGCTGTTCTAGTCCTGACTGGACCGTTGTATGCTCCCTTGATATTCCCCGATTTCGATTTCTATCCGGTTATCTTGGTGGCGTTGGCATCGTTGCTGTTTCAGCCGTTGACTGCGGTTTTTCTAGCGCTGCTCCAAGCACGATCAATGGCCAAGTCCTACGGCGCCTACTCGCTTGCCCTCTTCGTTTGTAACGGTGGGTTGACCGTACTTCTCCTTGGACCGCTGGATCTCGGACTTCTTGGTGTAGCGCTCGCGTTGGTCACGGTCAACGGGGTGTTTGCGTTGATCGGAACCACGCAAGCAATGAAGATGGGGATGCTATGGGTACGGTTTGATCGGGAAGACGCTCGTCGTCTGCTTGCATACGCCGTGCCCATGCTTCCCCACACGCTTACTTTGCAGGCGACTTCGCTGGCGACTCGGGTCATCATTTCGCACATGATTAGCGTCGCGGCGGCCGGCTTGTTCAATATCGCTATGTACGCGGTAAATTTCATCGACGCAATCCAGACGGCTTTCCATCGCGCCTTCTTGTCGTGGTACTTCACGCAAGTTGATGAGCGACCGTCCGGCTGGCGGGATCGCGTGCGCGATGTGATTGCCACGTTCGTGGGCGCCTCGGTCGTAATCTCGTCCTCGGTTGCACTGTTCGCGTCCGAACTTTTGACGTTGATGACGCCGGAGAGTTTCCACGCCGCCGCGGGAATCGTACCTCTCCTTGCGCTCAGCATGATGGTGAAGGCGATCTACTACCCTTCATTGTCGGCTCTCCTCTATCACGAGAAGGGCACCCGCGCGGTGTTGTTGATATCGGGAACGTCGAGCATCATCTCAATACCCTTAGCAGTATTGGGGGCGGCTCAGTTCGGCTTGATGGGTGTGGCCGCCGCTCAATTGGTGCAACGCATCATCATGAGCGGAATGGCAGTCCGCTCGTCCCGGCGCCTGGACACCCCGGGCATCCCCTGGGTACGCGTAGCGAGGCTGCAAGCCGGCGGGCTTGCTGCGGTGTGCTTCGTATTGGTGGGCGACCATCAATCCTGGTGGGGCTTGGAATTCTGGCCCGTACTGTTCGCCAAAGTGTTCGTTTGGATAGTTCTTGTCGCATACCTACTCGTTTGCGATCCCAATCTCGTCAAGGCAGCAAGGAGTGTGATTCGTCGTGAGTCTCAAGAAAAAACTGAAGTCCGTTGACTCGCTACGGCAGTTCGTAAAGCGGGTAAAGATCCACCGGGAATACTTCTACGATGCGCGATTCATGTCGAGTCACCTCCTGGACGGCGGCCGTGAATCAAGCCACGAGCAGTACCGGATCATGCTGCGGGTCCATTCACTCGAGAAGGGGATGGCATACCGCTCGCCTAGGTCGTTTGGTGCCGCGAAGGCAGTTGCGCTGGCCCAGATGCTTGAGAACGCCAGCATTGAGACCCGAACGTCCACTGCTTACCGGATGGGAGAGTCAGTTCTGCGGGCATGGCTAGAGTTTCATGCCGACCGGGATGACAAAAATCAGGATGCATACGAAGCGATAGAGCGGTTCTTGGCCAGGGCGGAGGAACCGGAAGTCGAGGCGTGCGAAGCCGGCGTGAGAACAATTTCGGAACGGGACCCGGATGCGTGGGCGAACCTTCCATTCGATGAGTTCGTTGCGTCGCGTCATTCGACGCGGCGCTACTCCAGCGAGGACGTTGCGGACGAGGTTCTCGACGAGGCGGTGCAACTCGCAATGTTGTCCCCTTCGGCCTGTAACCGACAGATGGTTCGATTGCACGTCATCGACGACCCAGAGGGCAAGCGCTTGCTCTATGACACGCTGCATGGCACCGGCGGGGTGGACTACGACACGTGCCAAATGGGTTTAATTACATATGATTCTCGTAGTCTGGAATTTTATGGTGAAAGAAACCAGGGTTATCTCAACGCTGGCTTGTTTGCAATGACGCTCGTATACGCCCTGCATTGGAAAGGAGTAGGTGCATGCCTATTGCAGTTTGGCAATACGGCAGCGGAAGAGCGTGCCCTAATTCGAGGATTGGGAATACCGGAGTATGAACGAGCGGCCGTAGGAATTTCATTCGGCCATCTTGAGGCGAGCGATGTGGTTCCCGCCAGTGTGCGGAGGGGTGTTGTAGAGGTGCTGCGGCGCAACGCATCTTCTCAGATAGGAAACGTCTTGTGACCCCCAATAGACCTGTTGTAAACACTGTCTTGCCCGCGACCTCGTCAGCAAGTAGGTACGCACATATCGATGCGATGCGAGCGGTCGCGGTCATGCTTGTTGTCGTCGGTCACGCGGGAATCGGTCATATAGTGCCGGGTGGCGCAGGTGTAACAATATTTTTTGCAATATCTGGTTTTATTATCACTACTCTCCTATTAAAGGAATGGGACAGGACGGGTGGGTTTGATGTAGGAGGATTTTATACTCGTCGTCTCGTCAAGTTGGCCCCTCCGCTCGTTGTTGTGTTGGTGATTCCAACAATTGTTTATGCCGCAGTGGGAGGGTTGATCAATTGGAGTGCATTCGTAGGTCAAATCTTATTCTATTTTAATTGGATAAAACTTGACCACCCAGACGTGTTTCCGGGTTCGGCGGTCGTATGGAGCCTGTCCATCGAGGAGCAGTTCTATATAGTCTTCGCCCTATTGTGGTTGTGGCTAGTAAAAAGTCCGCACGCTATCCGGTGGCTAGGAATCGCCTCGATTGTCACTATAATTGTGAGTACAGGTCTGCGCGTATTGCTCGCTACTCCTGGAGATGAGCATATCGCCGATCGAATTTACTATGGCTCGGACACGCGCGCAGACAGCCTCGCTTGGGGGGTTCTCGCTGCCTTGCTTTTGCGTCGGTGGCATAAATCTAAGCCCACTGCCGGGCTGATCGAGCGCTGGAGTGGCAGTGGGTGGGTATTGATTACTGCTGTTTTGGTTTTTCTCGTCAGTCTGTCGATTCGTGATGATTGGTTTCGGCAAACAATACGATACACGCTGCAAAGTATCACTACCTGCGCCGTGATAATTTATGGTTTCAATGCAAGTGGCGGTTTTGCGGCGGCGATTTTTGCTCGGTTATCGAGAATTAAAGCGGTCCAACTTATCGGGCTGGCCAGTTACAGCATCTATTTGGTTCATTTGAGTCTGATCATGCTTTTCAAGGATTATTTGGATACTTGGCCGCTGGCTGCGCGCGTCGTGGCTTTTACGGCTTTGTCGACTGTGGTCGGGATTTTGATTTACAAACTCGTAGAGGTCCCTGCTCGGAAGATGTACGACGAGTTGCGTGAAAGACGTATGGTGCGAGGAAGGCGGAGCAGCGGCCGCAGACTGCGCGGTGGTGCCGAGGTGCGGGAAATGGCGTGACAGGTTCGGTGTCGCGCTGTGTAGCTTGGGCTGTGTATAGCGCGGCGCCGTGGACGGTTCCGGCCTCGGAGCAGTGAGCTAGGTCGTCGAGTGATGCTTCGCAGAGTCGCACTAATTCAATCGGTGCCGGTTTTGTCCCGAAGTTGCGGAACTGTACATTCACTCACTCATATTGAATGGCTTTCGGCCGGATTTTCAAGCGTCACGATCTCCTTTGTCGTTTGGGACTACCTTCCGTCGGTGCTTGCGCAGAATAATGTTTCGTTGAACCGAAAGTAAATGATCACTGTCCGTGCCCGAAGGCTTCGCTCGACTACCTCTGAGTTCACGCGCCCGCGACTGAGGCGGTACCAACCGTACCTCGGGAAGGGGCTGCTAACGGGCGCTTGTGTCCCGCAGCGGGTGGATCCGCTATTTTGAAATGCCGCATCAGGGAATTAAAGGAGAGCGCTGTGTTGAGGCCAACCCGGAGCCGAGCTTCCAGTAACGCCATCCCTGGGACCGCCATCGAGATCCGTCCAGGCAGTTGCGACCATCAAGGACGTTATGGGACCGGACGAGATGTGCGACGGTCCCTGGGTCGAGTTGACAAAATTCGGGCCACTCGGTGAGCACGAGAACGGCATCCGCTCCTCGGCAGGCTTCATGAGCGCTTGTGGCGTAGTTGAGAGTCGGGAAGACCTTCCTCGCGTTGTCCATGGCCTGGGGATCGAAGACGGTGACTTCCGCCCCGCCTAATTGAAGCTGCCCCGCAACATTCAGCGCGGGAGAGTCTCGGACGTCATCCGATTCTGGTTTGAACGCGGCACCTAACACGGTAACGCGAGCTCCAAGAACGGATCCTCCACATGCCTTTCGTGTCATTTCGACCATTCGTGAACGGCAACGCATATTGATACTGTCGACTTCGCGGAGAAAATGTAGCGCCTGGTTCGCCCCGAGTTCGCCTGCCCTGGCCATCAGAGCCCTTATGTCCTTGGGTAGGCAGCCACCGCCAAATCCGAGGCCGCCATTGAGAAAGCGACGACCAATCCTGGGGTCATATCCGAGAATGTCAGCGAGCTCTGAAGAGTCTGCTCCCGCAACCTCACATACCTCTGAGATGGCGTTGATGAAGGAGAGCTTGGTGGCGAGGAAAGCGTTGGCTGCGGACTTCGCGAGTTCAGCTGTTGCAAGGTCAGTCACGACAAGGGGAACGCCAGCACTGATCAGGGATCGGTAGATCTCTCGCAGCATGTTCTCTGCGTTTCGTGCGCGGTCATGTTCGATTCCGAAGACGAGTCTGTCGGGCGCCAGCGTGTCCTGGACGGCAAACCCTTCGCGAAGGAATTCAGGGTTCCATGCTACTTCGACGGCGTCACCGGCCGGAGCGAGCGAACGCACTCGTTCGCTCAACGCCGTTGCAGTTCCTACAGGAACGGTCGACTTGCCGACGACGACCGCCGCTTGGGTTAAGTTGGGCGTTAGTCGGTCAATTACCGAGTGGAGTTGGGTAAGGTCAGCTGCGTAGTCACCGTGCCGCTGGGGGGTGCCTACCGCAATAAAGTGCAGGTTGGCAAACGATGCTGCCTCTTCGTACGACGTAGTGAACGACAAGCGTCCTGATTCGATATTCCGACGAAGAACGTCGAGCAGCCCAGGTTCGAAGAATGGAGCCTCTCCCGCTTCGAGTTTAGCGATTTTATCTGCATCGATATCGACGCCGAGAACTTGGTGTCCAAGTTCGGCCATGCAAGCCGCGTGGGTAGCGCCAAGGTATCCGGTTCCGAAAACAGTACAACGCATGGGCATTTCATACTGTTCCCGAGTGAGCATTCCGCGTACCTGTCCATCGTCGAAGAAGAACTTTCGGTGTACATCTCCAGCTACCCGGGACCGGCACAGCTCAAACACGCATGAGGAGTCTTATACCGAACCAGGGATCGAACGCTGGTGGCGTCGACCCCTGGTCTCGTCAGAGTCTCTATCTCGAGGGCGAGTAGGTGAACCGGCTCATCCACATACCGGTACGTCCGCCTTCAATGTCGGCTCATCGATGAGCGGTTGAACCGGTACGCGTGCTATTCCGCCGACGGTAGGTTCTTCAAGTTCGTAGACGATTTCAACCGTTTCATCCTGCGGCACCGGAGCCTGGATGTTGAACAGAGGATGACCACGCTCCACTCCTGTGTAGCCGAATGCGGTGGTGCCGTTGACGGTCACCTTCTTCAACTTGGCGCCCTGTGTCGCAAGGAGTCCGACGTCAGTGAGGTTCGTGCCTACAGGAGCGCCGACAGGATTGTCGTACATTCCTGCAACGTAATCCGTGTAGTTTCCTGCAGGAAGGCCGTTGGTCAGCCGTATCGTCACCTTCGATTCACGGGTGTCTCCGTCACACGACCCCGCTGTGTACTCGATCTCGCGTTCCAAGTAGTAGTCCAACTTGTTCCCGCCGAGGTTGTTGATCACCACGTGCGCATATGGAGCGGGGTCATCGGGAACCACGTGGCCGAGCGGTGTCGTGGCCAGAACGTCCTGCTCTTCAGGGACGGAGCTCCATACGGCAAGTCGGCCCTCACTCGCGGCGCGCCCCAGCGCCTCGAGCAATGCCCGAGGCTTGGAAATGCTGCCGGTCAGCTTCTTCACCACGGTCTGCGCAACCGTTTCCAGATATGCCTTACGCGCCGTCTGGTCGTCGCCGAAACGCGAGTAAGCGGTGGACTCGGTCAACTCCACCACGTTCTCCGCGGTGATCTTCTCTCCGCCCGGGAGCGTGACGTCACCGACCACCTCCAGGACATAGCTCAATGCGACGGGGTCAGTCGCGATCGCTCCGTCCACGCGCTGGCCTGTTTCCTGCTGCCACATCGACTGCCAGATCTGGCCTGCGTACGGGAAGTGCGGACTCACATTGCTGTTGCGGAAGTCCTGCGTGGGGCGGCTGTGCCCGTAGGCACGCTGGAAATCGGGGCCGAGGTCGATCGGGTCGTAGTCGAACCGGAATTCCCGGTTGCTCGTGACGTCGTCGACGGAGACCGCTCCGTCATTTGCTCGGATCACAGTGAAGCCGCCGAGCAGTCCGCCTGTGCCGCGCGCTTCGGCATTCGTCTGGAAACCGACGAAGTAACTGCGCGGACCGTCTGCACCCAGCATGGCCGGCGCGATCTGTGCCGCGAGCGAGGTGTTGTTCAGCAGGCCGGACAACTCGGACACCTGCTCCTGCAGATCGACCCGCGCGTCGTCGATCAGTCCCAACCACGTGCTGTCGACGTTCTGGGCCTGCTCATCCAGGTCGCTGATCGCTGCAGAGGTCGTCTCGAGGACGGGCGCGGCGTCTCGGAGAGCCGCAAGATTGATTCGTGCGCCGTCCAATATCAACTGATCGGGAGACACGGCACTACCTGCGTCGACCGCGGGGAGGAGAACCCGCTCTGTGAGACCGCTCACAATGGTTGTCATCTGACGAGTGGAATCGAACGGGCTTCCCAAGAATGGAACGGCGCCGGCAATACGCCACGGCACCGAGTCGACCGAACTCTGGGCGTCCTGGGCGTAACGATCGGCATCGCCCGCGGCGACGCGGGCCTTGTCGGTATCGCCTGCGAGCAGAGCGTCTTTCGCCTGCGTCGCGAAGTCCTGCGCCTTCTCCAGATTCGACTTCGCCTGCAGGCCTTCGTACCCCAGCCAGCCGATGAATCCGACGACAACGAGTGCGCCTACGCCGCAGCCGATCTGCACGCGACGGCGCTTCGTGCGCTGAGCTGCGATCTCCTCATCGGACAGACGTCTCCGCACCTTGCGTCGACGCCGTTCGGGCGAATCTGACTCACCGGTAACATCGTTCACGCCGCTTGTGCCCCCTTCGTGGTTTCCGCTCGAGACGATAACCCGATTCTGATCTGGCCGACCGTTCAAGTGGTGGGTAACCGTGACTGTAAGTAAACTTCTGCACGGTGATCGTGACAGTGGAGTTGGGAGGCTCCGTCCACGATCGCACGATAGGGGAGGATTCTGCACGTCCCCTGTCCTGAATTGTGTCGGGCGAGGGCGAGGGGAGCGTGGTGCATCTACTTCCGCTGTCCCCTAGTCAGCGGGGTCTCTGGTACGCGCAAGCACTCCATCCTGATGTGCCCTTCACGATCGCCCAGTACGTAGAACTTCGAGGCGAGCTCGATCACGACCTCGTTCGTAAGGCATGTGTGCAGGGTGCACGCGACGTGGAGTCCGGCTTCCTTTTCCTCGTCGAAAAGGAAGGGCTTCCAGAGCAGGTCGTCGATGTCGAGTTCGACGACGACGTCCCGTACATGGATTTCCGTTCGTGCGACGACCCCGAGACTGCGGCCCACCGGTGGATGAGCGAGCGGTTCTCGCGCCCCATCGATCCGCTGCGCGACCGATTGATCGCGACGGCGCTGCTCCATGTCGCCGACGGCCGGTATTTCCTGTCCAGCTACGTCCACCACATAGCTCTGGACGGGCACGGCGCGATGATCATGCTCAACCGCTCGGCCGAGCTCTACTCGGCGTGGATTGCGGGGGAGGAGACACCGCCCGTCACCTCTATGCCCGTCGAAAAGATCGTCGAGTTCGAGGCTGCATATACGGGGTCGAAACGTCAGACCGCCGATCGTGCCCACTGGCTCGAGCGGCTTTCCGACCTGCCCGAACCGATTTCGCTCGTCGAGGGCGTCGCTCCGCCGAAGGTGCCGGCGCGCCAGGCCGGTACCGAGTTGTTGTCCGAGGTTGCCGACGCCGTGACGGCTCTGGCCCACGACGCGAATTCGACCGACGTCCCGGTCGTCGTCGCAGCCTTCGCCGCATTTCTGTCCCGCGCGTGCGGTACCGACGACGTCGTGCTCACGCTTCCGGTCTCGGCCCGCACCACCGCGCCGTTGCGTCGCTCCGCCGGAGCCATCTCCAATGTTGTTCCGCTGCGGGTCCGCGTCGATCAGGCGGCGCCGGCCACCGATCTGATCCGCGACGTGCAGGTCGAACTCACCGGAGCCCTGCGTCATCAGCGCTATCGCTACGAGGACATGCTGGCCGACCTGCGCGAGATGGGCCGCGAGCACAGCGAGACCCGCAATGCGTTCGGTCCCGTCGTCAACCTGATGATGTTCCACCCGCAGATCGCGTTCGGCGACGTGATCGGCGACTACCACGTGCAGTCCACCGGACCGGTCGACGACCTGTCGGTCAACGTCTACCCGGGCGTCGCCGGCCGCACGATGCGCGTCGACTTCGAGGCCAACCCCAATCTCTACAGCGGCGAACACCTCTCGTCGCTGCACAACCGTTTCCTCGGATTCCTGAAGCAGTTCGTGCAGAACGCGGGCGTCGCGGTGGGCGATCTCGCCCTCGCCGAGCCAGCCGAACTCGACGGCCTGGCTCCCGCCCGCGGACGCACCGCGCCCGAACCGGAACTGCTGCCCGACGTCCTCCCCCGCCATGCCGCGAGCGACACGGTCGCCGTCGTGGACGGAAACGACAGCATCACCTACCGCGAACTCGACGCCCGTTCCGACGCGCTTGCTCATGCGCTGGTCGCCGCGGGTGCCGGCCCCGAAGAGCGCATCGCGGTGCTGCTGCCTCGTTCGATCGACTCGGTGGTCGCACTGTGGGCCGTCGCCAAGACCGGTGCCGCCTACACCCCGCTCGACCCCGAACTTCCCGCCCGCCGCCTCGAGCAGGTGCTGCGCGACGTGCGGATCGCCGTCGCCCACGACCACCCGGCGCTGCCCGAGCACGTCACCCGCATCGCGCCGCCCACCGGCGGAACCGGCGAGACCTTCGCTGCCGAGCATCGCCTGCGGCCGCTGCACGTCGACAACACGGTGTGGATCATCCACACCTCCGGTTCCACCGGCACCCCGAAGGCCGTCGCGGTGGGCCACCGCGGAGTGTCGGCGCTCGTATCGACACTGCGCGATCGCTACCGCGCCGACGAGACGTCGCGGGTACTGCACCTCGCGTCGCCGTCCTTCGACGCATCGCTGCAGGAACTGCTCCTCGCCTTCGACGCCGGCGCCACCCTGGTGATCTGCCCGCCCGACGCCGTCGGCGGACCGGCGCTGGCAACCCTGCTGCGCAGCGAATCCGTCACCCACGCGATCACCGCACCGGCGATCCTCGCCGTCACCCCCGACGACGACCTGCCCGACCTGCAGGTTCTCGACGCCGGTGGCGAAGCACTGCCGCAGGCCGTGGCCGACCGTTGGTCCACCGGCCGTACGATGCTCAACGCCTACGGGCCCACCGAGACCACGATCCTCGCCACGCTCAGCGACCCGCTGCAGCCCGGCGCGGGTGTGCCCATCGGCCGGCCGATCGACGGCACCACCGCCGTCGTCCTCGATGCCCGCCTGCATCCTGTGCCCGCCGGCGTGATCGGCGAGTTGTATCTCGGGGGACCGGGCGTCGCGCGCGGTTATCTCGGCGCCCCGGCCTTCACCGCCGAACGCTTCGTCGCATCGCCGTTCGGTGGACGCATGTACCGCACGGGCGACCGCGCCCGCTGGACCACCGACGGCCACCTCGAATTCCTCGGCCGCGCCGACCAGCAGGTGAAGATCCGCGGCTACCGCATCGAACTCGGCGAGATCGAAGCCGCGCTCGTCTCTTTCGACGAGGTGCAGGCCGCGACCGTCACCGTGCACGGCGAGCACATCGCCGCCTACGTCGTGGGCGACGTCGACCCCGCCGACCTCACCGTCCGCCTCGCCGACGAACTACCCACCTATCTGCGTCCGTCGTCGATCACCGTGCTCGAGGCGCTGCCGCTCACGCCGGGCGGCAAGGTCGACCGGCGCGCGCTCCCCACACCCGAGCGTGCCGTGGCCGTCGGATCGCGGCCGACCAACGGCCCGACCGAGAAGATCGTCGCCGAGCTGTTCGCCGAACTCACCGGCATCGACGACATCGGAGCCGACGACGACTTCTTCGCGCTCGGCGGTCACTCGCTCGGCGCCGCGCAGCTCGCTGCCCGTCTCGGTGCCGCACTGGGCCGCGACGTGCAGTTGCGCGACGTGTTCGCCCACCCGACCGTTGCCCGACTGGCGACCGCCGCGGCGAAGCGACCCGAATCGGAATCGCGACCCGTCGCCACCCCCGACACCGGGCCGTCGCCGCTCGCTCCTGCGCAGCGCCGACTGTTCCTGCTTGCCCGGGCGCACGGCGACCCGGCTGCCTACCACCTGCCGTTCGCACTGCACCTCGACGGTGCCCTCGACCTGCCGGCGCTGCAGGCCGCGGTGGTGGACGTCCTCGACCGGCACGAAACCCTCCGCACGCTGTTCCGCCTCGACGTCGACGGCCCGGTACAGGACGTGCTGCCGCTCGATCGTGCCGTCGCCGGCCTCGCTCTCGAACCTGAAGCGGCCGACGGCGACGTCGAAGCGCTCATCACCGAGTGGGCGGCCGAACCGTTCGACCTCACCGCGCAGATCCCGTTCCGGATCCGCCTGCTGCGACTCGCCGACGACAAGCACGTGCTCGCCGTCGTCGCCCACCACATCGTGCTCGACGGTGCGTCGTTCGTGCCGCTCACCGCCGACGTCGCCACCGCCTACCTCGCCCGTACGGCAGGGGAGGCGCCCGCGTGGACGCCGCTGCCGCTGCACTACCGGCACTACGCGCAGTGGCATCTCGATCGCCTCGGCGATCCGGCGACGCCCGACACCTGCGCGGGCCGCGAGATCGACTACTGGACACGCACACTCGACGGCCTCGCCGACGCGGCGCCGCTACCCACCGACCGTCCCCGCAACGGCGGCTTCGGTCCCGCTGCGGCCGTGGACTTCGCGGTGCCCGCCGACCAGGTCGCGGCCCTGCGGTCCGTCGCTGCCGCGCACGACGCCACCACCTTCATGGCCGTCCACGTCGCTGTCGCCGTGTGGCTCGCCGCCTGGACCTCCGGGCACGACATCGCCATCGGCACCGGAACGGCCGGTCGCGACCACCCCGACCTCGACGCGCTCGTCGGCATGTTCGTCGGCACCGTCACCCTGCGGACGAATGTCGACCCGGCGCAGCCGTTCACGTCGCTGCTCGCGCAGGCCCGCGACACCGACCTCGACGCCTTCGCGCACGCCACCGTGCCGTTCGACTACGTCGTCGACGCCCTCGGTTTCTCGCCCTTCCACGTGATGCTCGCCTACGACAACGTGGACGTGCCCGACCTCGAACTGCGCGGCCTCACCGTGCGACCGCAGGAGATCGCCTCGTCGCAGGCACGATTCGACCTCGAGATCTCGCTGCGAGAACTGCGCGACGGATCGCTCACCGGCCGCCTCGTCTACGACACGAAACTGTTCGACGACGACACCATCGCCCGCTGGGTGACCCGCCTGAGCGGAGTGCTCGAGCAGGTCGCGCAGCATCCGTCGCTGCCCGTCGGCGACCTCGACCTCGGCACCCTCTCCGTCGAACCGGCCGAACCCGGACCGGAGGCGACCTTCGCCGAGATCATCGACCGCTCGCCGACGTGCGTGACCGAACCCGGTGGACAGGCCGTCGAGATCCGCACGGCGGCACGCCCGCTCGCGTGGACGCTGATCGAGCGTGGTATCGGCACGGAAGACCGGGTGGCCGTCGTGCTCTCGCGGTCGACACGTTCGGTGCTCGCCGCCGCGGCCGTCGCCCTGAGCGGTGCAGCTTTCGTCCCCGTCGACCCCAACCACCCCGCCGCACGCATCGCTCAGCTGCTCGGCGCATCCGGAGCGCGGTACGCGATCGTCGACGGCGACGTCGCGCTGCCCGCCGGGGTCGAGCCGATCACCTTCACCGCCGAGGGCGACACCCGCCCGATCACCAACGCCGATCGTGTGCGACCGCTGCACGTCGACAGCACCGCCTACGTCGTCTACACCTCGGGATCCACCGGCCGGCCCAAGGGCGTGGTGGTCGCGCATCGCGGACTCGGCCCGCTCGCGCAGTCGTTCGTCGAGCGCTTCGACCTGCCCACCATCTCGGACACCGCAACCGACGCGCGGGTGCTGCACTTCGCCACCCCCGCCTTCGACGGCGCGGTGCTCGAATACGTCCTGGCGCTCACCTCCGGCGGCACACTGGTGGTCGCGCCCGCCGACTGGTTCGGTGGCGACGAACTCGTGGAACTGCTTCGCGCCGAAGGCATCACCCACTGGTTCTCGACGCCCTCGGTGCCCACACGGCTCGACCCCACCGGACTCGACGCCCTGCGCACCATCGCGATCGGCGGCGAGGCATGGCCGGTCGAGACCGCCGAACGCTGGGCGCCCGGCCGCACCCTGCTCAACGTCTACGGCCCCACCGAGACGACGGTGCTCGCCACGTCGAGCGAACCCTTCGCACCCGGAGACCGGCTCACCATCGGCACCGGCCTCGTCGGCGTCACCGCGGTGGTGCTCAGCGAACGCCTGCGGCCCGTGCCCGCAGGTGTGACCGGCGAGCTGTATCTCGGGGGACGGGGCGTCGCCCGCGGCTACCTCGACGCACCCGCGCTCACCGCCGACCGGTTCGTCGCCAACCCGTTCGGCGCCGGACGCCTCTACCGCACAGGCGATCTCGTCCGCTGGACGGGACACGACGACGACCGCTCCCTCGAATTCGTCGGCCGCAGCGACCACCAGGTCAAGATCCGCGGCTTCCGCATCGAACTCGGCGAGATCGACGCGACCTTACAGACCCACCCGGGCATCGGCACCGCCGTGACCGTGGTGCGCGGCGACACCCTCGCCACCTACGTGCACAGCCGCAACGGCCGCCTCGACCCGCACGAGATCCGCGAGTGGGCCGCCCAGCGGCTGCCCCGGCACATGGTGCCCGCGACCGTCACCGTGCTCGACGCATTCCCGCTCACCAGCACCGGCAAGATCGACCGCGCCGCGCTGCCCGAGCCTGAGGTCACCGCGACCCGCACCGACGGATACCGCAGCGCCACCGAAGAACTCGTCGCCGGTGTCGTCGCCGACCTGCTCGACCTGCCGAGCGTCGCCGGATCCGACGACTTCTTCGCCGTCGGCGGCAACTCGCTGCTCGCGACCCAGCTCGCCGCGCGCCTGCGGGGAGTCGCCGGTCGCCGGGTGGGTGTGCGCGACATCTTCGAGCACCCCACCGTCGCCGAACTCGCGAACCTGCTCGCCGAGGAACCCACCGGCGAGCACCTGCCGCTCGTGCACATCGACGACGACAGCGACGCGCCGCTCGCCCCCGCGCAGCAGCGCATGTGGCTGCTCAACCGGTTCGACGTGGCCGACGGTATCGACGGCGGCGACCACATCGCCTTCGCGCTCGATCTCGACGCCGACACCGATCTCGACGCCGTACGTGCGGCCGCCGCCACCGTGCTGCCCCGCCACGACTCGCTGCGCACGGTCTTCCCCGACAGCCCGTCCGGCCCACGCCAGCACGTGCTGTCGTCGGTGACGCTCGACCTCGAGCCCGTCGACGCCGGCACCGACCTCGATGCGGAGCTGACCGAATTCGCTAGCGCGCGTTTCGATCTCACCGTCGGCCCGCCCATCCGCACCCGGCTGTACCGGACGGACTCCGGCTACGTGCTCGCCGTGGTGATCGACCACATCGCCGCCGACGGCTTGTCGCTGCTGCCGCTCGGCCGCGACGCCGTCGCCGCTTACCGTGCCCACCGCGACGGGGAGACTCCAGAGCTGCCGGCACCGTCGGTCACCTACCGCGACTACGCGCGCTGGCACCGGGCCGTGCTCGGCGACGAGAACGACCCCGACAGCCTCGCGGCCCGGCAGCTCGCCTTCTGGCAGCAGACCCTCGACGATGCGTCGCCGCTGCTCGCGTTGCCCACCGACCGTCCCCGCAGCGCGGCGACCACCGGTACCGCGGGTCGCGCGAGTTTCACGATCCCCGCCGAACTGCACGCCGCGATCGACAAGCTCGCCCGCGCCCACGACGTCACGCCGTTCATGGTGATGCACGCGGCCTTTGCGATCTTGCTGTCGGCGCTCGCCGCCACTGACGACGTCACCATCGGCACGCCCGTCTCCGGACGCAGCGACGCCGCGGTCGACGACGTGGTGGGCATGTTCGTCGGCACCGTGCCGCTGCGGTTGCGGGTGCATCCGCGCCGCACCTTCGCCGACCTGCTCACCGACACCCGTCGCGCCGACCTCGACGCCTTCGCCCACGCCGACGTGCCGTTCGATCGCATCGTCGACGCGGTGGGGGCCGGCACCGACGCGCACCACCCGTTGTTCCAGGTCATCCTGGCGTACGAGTCGTTCTCGCTCGACGAGTTCACGCTGCCCGGCAGCTCCACGACGATCCGCGAGATCCCGGTGGGCACGGCCCGCGTCGACCTCGAACTGACCGTCCGCGAACGCCGTTCCGAGACCGGTGTACCCGCCGGTTTGGAAACGGTCCTCACGTACGCGGACGAACTTTTGGATTCGCACACGATTGCGCAGTGGCAGTCGTGGTTCGTGCGTATCCTCGATGCCGTTACCGCCGACCCGGCTGTGTCGGTCGGCGGTATCGAGTTGGGCGACGCCGACCTCCCCCCCGTCGGCGTCGCGCAACAACTTTCGGCAGAGTCGCTGCCCGAGCTGGTCGCGCAGCGCGTGGCCGACGATCCGGCGGCCGTCGCCGTGGTGGGGGACGGGTACTCCCTCAGTTACGGCGCGCTGTGGTCGCGTTCGGGCGCGCTCGCCAAACTCCTCCGCGAACGCGGCGTCACCGCCGAGGACGTCGTCGCCGTCGCATTGCCGCGCACCCCCGAGCTGGTCGTCGCGATCCTCGCCGTCTCCCGCGCCGGTGGAATCTACCTGCCCGTCGACGTCACGCATCCCGCCACGCGACTGCAGGCCCTGTTCGACGACGCGCAGCCCTCGCTGGTCGTCACCGACAACGACTTCACCGACGTCCGCGTGCCGACGCTGCGACTCGACGACCCGGAGGCCGCCGGCCGCCTCGACGACGGCGCGCTGTTCGACTTCCCGCTCGTCGCGGATCTCGGCGCCTACATCGTCTACACCTCCGGCTCCACCGGAACCCCCAAGGGCGTGCAGGTCACGCACCGCAACGTGCTGTCGCTGCTCGCCGCGACCGTCGACGAATTCGGGCTGCGCGCCGACGACGTGTGGACGATGTTCCACTCGCCGGCCTTCGACTTCTCCGTGTGGGAGATGTGGGCACCGCTCGCCACCGGCGCGTCTGTCGTTGTGGTCGACCACCTCACCGTGCGCGACCCGGCCGCCTTCGTGGACGTGCTCACCAGCAACCGGGTGACGGTGCTCAACCAGACCCCCACGGCCTTCTACCAGCTCGCCGCCACCGATCACGCGCCGCTCGAAGACCTGCGGCTGGTGATCTTCGGCGGCGAAGCCCTCGACCCGGAGCGCGTGCGCCCGTGGGCCGCAAGCCATCCGCATGTGCGGACGATCAACATGTTCGGCATCACCGAGACCACCGTGCACGTGACCTTCGGAGACGCCACCGCGACCGGCATCGGTGCGCCGCTGCCCGGTCTCGCCGTGGATGTGCTCGACTCGTCGCTGCGACCCGCACTGCCCGGTGCGATCGGCGAACTGTACGTGCGCGGAGACCAACTCGCGCGCGGCTACCGCGGACGCCCCGGCCAGACCGCGACCCGCTTCGTCGCCGCTCCCGGTGGCCCCCGCCGCTACCGCACCGGCGACCTCGGCCGCCGCGACACCAGCGGTGCCCTGCACTATCTCGGTCGCGCCGACCAGCAGATCGAACTGCGCGGCTACCGCATCGAACCCGGCGAGATCGAAGCCGCCCTGCTGCGCAGCGAAGGCGTGCGCCAGGCCGTCGTGCTGCTGCGCGACGACCGCCTCGTCGCCTATCTCGTCGGAGGCAACGCCATCGACGCCCTGTGCGACCTGCGACGCAGCCTGCCCGACTACCTCGTCCCGTCGGCCGCCGTGGCTCTCGACGCGCTGCCGCTCACCGCCAACGGCAAGCTCGACCGCGCCGCGCTGCCCACCCCCGACGTCACGGCCGATGGGGGAGCGGCACCGCACGGACCGGTCGAGGAACTCGTCGCGGACGTGTGCGCCGAACTGCTCGGCATCACCTCCGGCACCCTCGGCGCCGACGACGACTTCTTCCACCTCGGCGGCAACTCACTGCTCGCCACGCGCCTCGCCGGTCGCCTGTCGGACGTGCTCGACGCCGACGTCACCGTGAGAGACATCTTCGAGAACCGGACCATTACAGCCCTAACTTCACACATAACCAGTGGAAGCGATAAGTCCTCTCGCCGTGCGCGTCTCGTCGCCGACCCCGACGCACCCGCCCCGTTGTCGGCGGCGCAGCAGCGCCTGTGGTTCATCAACCGCTTCGACCCGGCCTCCCCGAGCTACAACCTGCCCTTCGTGGTGCGGCTCGACGGGAACCTCGACGTCGATGCCCTCACCGCCGCCGTGGCCGACGTGCTCGAACGGCACCGCACGCTGCGCACCGTCTACCCGGCCGCCGGCGAGTACACCGTGCTGCCCCCGGCACGCCCCGATCTCGACCCGGTGGCCGTGCCGGAGGACGCCCTCGACGAATTCGTCCGCGACTACGCCACCACCGGATTCGACCTCACCGTCGAACCCCCGGCCCGCATGCGCCTGTACCGGACGGCACCCGACCGGCACGTGCTGCTCGTCGTCCTGCACCACATCGCGGCCGACGGCTGGTCGCTCACGCCGCTGCTGCGCGACATCGCCGTCGCCTACGACGCCCGCCTCACCGGCGCGAGCCCCGAGCTGCCGGCGCTGCCCGTCCAGTACACCGACTACGCGCGGTGGCAGCGCAGCGTCGCCGACGAACAGATCCCGTACTGGCTGGGCGAACTCGCCGACCTGCCCGATGAGGTGACCCTGCCCGGCGACCGGCCGCGCCCCGCGCAACCCACCGGACACGGTGCCGCCCATACCGTCTCGCTCGACGCCGACCTCGTCCGCGGACTGCACACGCTGGCCCGTGAGGGTCGCGCGACGGTGTTCATGGTGCTGCACGCCGCGCTCGCGGCGCTGCTCGCGCGGCACGGTGCCGGTCGCGACATCCCCATCGGCACCGCCGTCTCCGGTCGCGGCGACCCGCAGCTCGACGACGTCGTCGGCATGTTCGCCGGCACCCTCGTGCTGCGCACCGACGTCGACCCCGACGCCACCTTCACCGACCTGCTCACGCAGGTGCACCGCCGCGACCTCGCCGCCTACAGCAACCCGGACGCACCGTTCGAGACGCTCGTCGAGAAGCTGCAGCCCGCCCGCAGCGAAGCACGGCACCCGCTGTTCCAGGTGGCGCTGTCGCAGGCACGACCCGTCGCGTCGACCTTCGCGCTGCCCGGCCTGAACGTCACCGCCGCGCCTGTCGACACCGAAACGGTCAACGTCGACGTGCAGGTCACCGTCACCGAGCAGCAGGACGGCATCGACCTCGAATTCTTCTACAGCACAGACCTGTACGACGCCGACACCGTCGCCGGCTACGCCGACCGCCTGCGAACGATCCTGAGCGCGGCCGTCGCCGATCCGGACGTGCGGGTCGGGGAGATTGACCTGCACGGCGACGCCGGCCTGCCCACTGTCGGCGCTGTGCCGGGCGCACCCCGGTCGCTGCGCCAGTGGCTCGCGCAGGGCGCGGCTGCGGGCGGCGAGGAACTCGCGATCGTCGACGGCGACCGCGAACTGTCGTATCCCGAACTGCTCTACTATTCCGACGCTCTCGCCGCGCGTCTCCAGCTCGCCGGGGTGCGCCCGGGTGATCCGGTGGCGTGCGCCTACCCGCGCTCGCTCGAATCCGTGCTCGCCGTGTGGGGCATCATCGGCGCCGGCGCCGCACCCATGCTCGTCGACCCCACCGCCCCCACCGCGCGCCTGGCCGAGATGCTCGCCGACGTGCGCGTGGGAGTCGGTGAAGCGCCGACACTTCCGGCGACCGTGCGGTGGCTCGAGGGGACCTCCGACGACGAGGAACCGCTCGCCGACGTCGTCGATCCCGCACCCGACGCCCCCGCCTACTTCGTCTTCACCTCCGGCACCACCGGACACCCCAAGGCCGTCACCGTCACCCAGCGCGCCGCGAGCGCGTTCGCCGAGGACATCGGCGAATACCTCGCCGCCTTCCCGGGCGATCGCGTCCTGCACGTCGCGGCACCGTCGTTCGACGCCGCGATGCTCGAGATGCTCACCGCCGGCATCTCCGGCGCGACGCTCGTGGTGGCCGACGCCGACAGCTACGGTGGCGCTGCCCTCGGCGACCTGCTCGACAGTGCCGCGATCACCCACGCGGTGATGACGCCGTCGACGCTCGCGACCGTGCCGGTGCGCGACCTGCCGGCCCTGCGCACCCTCGTGCTCGGCGGCGACCGGCTCACCCGCGAGATCGTCGACCGCTGGGGAGACGGGCGCACCCTCGTCAACAGCTACGGCCCGGCCGAGGCCACGATGTTCGTCACCAACTCGCAGCCGCTGCGACCCGGCGACGACATCGTCATCGGCACCCCGGTCCGCGGCGTCACCGTCGAGGTCCTCGACGAGCGACTGCGTCCCGTGCCCGCGGGCGTGGTCGGCGAATTGTACGTCTCGGGACCGCGACTCGCGTCCGGCTACCGGGATGCCGCTGGGCGCACCGCCTCGCGGTTCGTCGCCGGACCCGACGGCCGTCGCTACCGCACCGGCGACCTCGTGCGCTGGACCCGCGCCGGTGCCCTCGAATTCGTCGGCCGCAGTGACAACCAGATCAAGCTGCGCGGCGTGCGCATCGAACCCGGCGAGATCGACACCGCTCTCACCGCTCTCGACGGCGTCGACCGGGCCGTGACCCTCGTGCGCAGCGGCCGCCTCATCTCCTACGTCACCGGTGAGAACCTCGACGACTCCGACCTGCGAGCCCAGCTGCGCACCGTCCTGCCCGCGCACCTCGTGCCCACCGCGATCGTGCCGCTCGCCGCGATCCCGCTCACCTCCCACGGCAAGGTCGACGCCGCCGCCCTGCCCGAACCCGCCGCCGGCGAAGGCAGCGAACCGCGCACCGAGACCGAAGCGCTCGTCGCCCGCATCATCGGCGACGTCCTCGGCGACGGCACCGCTGTGGGACGCACCGACGACTTCTTCGCCGTCGGCGGCAACTCGCTGCTCGCCACCGTCCTCGTCGGGCGTCTGCGCGACGAGACCGGCACCGACGTGCCGCTGCGTACCGTCTTCGCGAACCCCACCGTCGACGCACTCGCCGCCGCCCTCGACGCCGGTGGTTTCGATACCGACGCCGGACCCGTCGCCGTGTCGCCGCGACCGGAACGGATCCCGCTCAGCCGCGCCCAGCGTCGCCTGTGGGGACTGAGTTCGCTCGCCCCCGATGCCTACCGGCTGCGCAGCGAGGTCAACCTGAGCGGACCGCTCGACCTCGGTGCCCTGCAGGCCGCCCTCGGCGACGTCGCGCTGCGCCACGAGATCCTGCGCACCGACTACATCGTCGACGGCGACGGCGTGTACCAGCAGGTCCACGAAGCGCCGCGCAGCGACCGGTGGCGCGTGCGACTCGAACGCACCGGCCCCGACCAGCACGTGCTGCACCTCGACGTCGACCATTCGATCGCCGACGGCACGTCGCTGCGGCCGCTGCTGCGCGACCTCACCATCGCCTACCTCGCCCGCGTGAACGGTGCGGCCCCGCAGTGGGAACCGCTGCCGCTGCAGTACGCCGACTACGCCCTGTGGGAAGCCGAACGCGGCATCCCCGAACGCGACCTCGAGCACTGGCGGCGCGCCCTCGACGGACTGACCGTCACCGAACTGCCCGCCGACGCCACCGGAACGGAAACCGGTGCGCGCAGGGTCGACTTCACCGTGCCCACCGACGTACGCGACGCGCTCGCCGACCTCGCCCGCGCCCACGGCGCCACCGAGTTCATGGTGCTGCACGCCGCGCTGTCGGTACTGCTCGCGCGACTCGGCGGCAGTGACGACATCGCCGTCGCCGCTGTGGTGGGCGGACGCCGTTGGGCGCAGCTCGAGGACCTCGTCGGCCCGTTCCTCGACACCCTCGTGCTGCGCGCCCGCGTGGCCCCCGACATGTCGTTCGCCGGGCTGCTCGGCCAGGTCCGCGACTTCGACGTCGCCGCCTTCGACCACGTCGCCGTGCCCTACGAGCAGCTGTTGTCGGAGCGGCAGAGCGGCGCACCGCAGGTCGCGCTGGCGCTGCAGGACTTCGGCATCGATCCGATCAGCCTGGGAGAGCTCACCGTCGAGGCGCGCGAAGTCCTCGACGACACAACGAAGTTCGATCTGCAGTTCACGCTGGCCCCACGTCCCGACGGTTACACCGGCACGCTCGTGTTCGACGCCTCCCGCTTCGCCGGCCGCACCGCCGAACTGCTCGTCAGCCGTTTCGTCGCGCTGCTCGGCAGCCTGGCGAGCGCGCCCGACAGGACCATCGGTGAAGTGGTCGTCGATGCCCCGGCCGCCGCCCTCGACGGCGGCGAACCGGCCCCGTCACACACACTCGCCGAGATGTTGCGCGCCACCGCCGCCGCCCATCCCGACCGGGAAGCCCTGCGCGGCGAGGGCGAATCGCTCACCTACCGCGAACTCGACGAGCAGTCCGACGCCCTCGCCGAGGAGTTGCGGGCCGACGGCGCGCGGGACGGGAAGATCGTGCGCATCGACGCACCGCGCAGCGTCGACTACATCCGCACCCTGTGGGCCATCACCAAGACCGGTGCGGCCTTCACACATTCGCGGCAGGCAGGGGAGACGTGCCTGCCCGGCACCGCCTACGTCGTGTCCACCTCCGGCTCCACCGGCACCCCGAAGCGGGTCGCGGTGACGCACCGCGGACTCGCCCCGCTCGCCGCCGAAGCGGCCGAGCGTTACCGGGTCGAGCCCGGAGACCGCGTGCTGCACGGCTATTCACCCGAGTTCGACGCGGCACTGCTCGAACTGCTGCTCGCCCACACCACCGGTGCGACGCTCGTCGTCGCACCCCCGGACGTCTACGCCGGGCAGGACCTGCACCGCTACCTCGCCGAACAGCGCATCACCCACTACCTGTCGACCCCCACGGTGCTCGGCACCCTCGACCCCGAGGGACTGCCCGACCTGAAGGTCGTCGCGTCCGGTGGCGAATCACTGTCGCCGTCGCTCGCGGCGCGCTGGGCCGACGGCCGCGTGATGCTCGACGCGTACGGACCGACCGAGGCCACGATCGTCGCGACCCTCGTCGACATCGAACCCGGCACCCGCCCGAGCATCGGCAAGCCCGTGCCCGGCACCGTCGCCCACGTGCTCGACGCGCGCTTGCGTCCCGTGCCCGCCGGAGGCGTCGGCGAGTTGTATCTCGCGGGTGAGGGCCTCGCCGCCGGATATCTCGACGACCCGGCCCGCACCGCCGAACGCTTCGTGGCCGCTCCCGGTGGTGCCCGCATGTACCGCACCGGCGACCGCGTCCACCGCCGCGTCGACGACACCCTCGGCTATCTCGGCCGCACCGATCGCCAGCTCAAGGTGCGCGGTGTGCGCATCGAACCCGGCGAACTCGAAGCGACGCTGCTCGCCCAGCCCGGTATCCGGCAGGCCGCTGTGGTCGCGGTGAGCGGCACGCTCGTCGCGTTCGCGGCCGGACCGGACCCGTCGGCCGACGACATCACCGCGCGCGTCGCGCTCGTCGTGCCGCCGCACCGCATGCCGACCCGCGTGCACGCGCTCGACCAGCTGCCCCTCACGTCCAACGGCAAGCTCGACGTCGCTGCGCTCGAACTGCACGACGTCGCCGCGCTCGACGACGACGCTGCCCTCGATCGTCCGCTCACCGATGCCGAGGATCTCGTCGTCACCGTAGCCGAGGACGTGCTCGGCGCTCGTCCGGCCGCGCACCGTGGGTTCTTCACCGCCGGCGGCGACTCGCTGTCGGCCGTCGTCTTCGCCGCGCGGCTGAGCGAGGCGTTCGGTACCGACGTGCCGGTGCGCGAAGTACTCGCCGCCCCGACCCTGGCCGCGCTCGCCGCCCGCATCGAATCCGGCGACGACCAGCGCGTCGCGCTGCGGCACTACGACGATGACACCCCGGCACCGATCGCACCCGCGCAGCGCCGCCTCGGCATCGTCGCGCGGTCCGAGACCGGCACCGCCGGCTATCTCGTGCCGGTCGTGCTCACGCTGAGCGGCGACCTCGACGTCGACGCCCTCACCGCCGCGGTGAGCGATGTCGTCGACCGCCATCGCGTGCTGCGCACGGCCTTCACCGACGACGTGCAGGTGCCCGTCGCCCCGCCGGTGCTCGAACACTCCGCGCCGGAGGACGTCGCCGCGGCCGTGACCGCCACCATCACCACGCCCTTCGACATCACCACGCAGGCCCCGATGCGGATCCGGTTGTTCGACGTCGAACCCGGCCGCTGGGTGCTCGCCGCCGCCGTGCACCACATCGCGTTCGACGGCGCATCCGTCGGTCCGCTGCTCACCGATCTCGCCGTCGCCTACGCCGCGCGTCGCGGGGCAGAAGCGCCGGTCTTCGAGTCGCTGCCCGTCACCTACGGCGACTACGCGCGCTGGCAGCACGAACTGCTCGGCGACCCCACCGATCCGGGCTCGCTCGCCGCCCGCCAACTCGACTACTGGACAACCACACTCGCCGGCCTGCCCGACGGCCCGCTGCCGCTGCCCGCCGATCGGCCGCGCCCCGCGCAGCCGACCCACCGTGGCGCGCAGATCGTCTCGACCCTCGACGCCGAGACCCACCGTCGCCTCCGGGACGTCGCGCGCAGCCACGACGTCACCGTGTTCATGCTCGTCCACGCGGTGCTCGCCGCGATGCTCGCGCGTCGCAGCGGACGCACCGACATCGCCGTGGGCACGGCGATCGCGGGTCGCACGGATGCCCGCCTCGACCGGCTCGTGGGCATGTTCGTCGGCACCGTCGTGCTGCGCACCGCCGTCGACCCGTCGCGTCCGTTCACCGACTTGCTGCGCGACGTGCGGGCCACCGATCTCGGTGCGCTCGCGCACGCCGACGTGCCGTTCGACGAGGTCGTCGCCCGCCTCGCGCCGCGGCGCGACCCGTCGTACAGCCCGCTCTTCCAGGTGTTGCTCACGCACCGCGTCGAGGCCGGCGAGGTGCTGCCGCAACTGCCGGATGTGCAGATCGCCGAGACCGACGCCGGGGGACCGGCCGCGCAGTTCGACGTGGTCGTCGAACTCGTCGAGCGCGAGGCCGGACTCGACCTGCGCCTGGTCTATGCGACGGATCTGTTCGACGACACTACCGGCGACGCGATGCTCACCGACCTCGTGGCGATGCTCGCCGCCGCCCTCGCCGAACCCGACCGCGCCGTCGGCGATCTCGCCGTGCCGGTGCCCGCACCGCTGTCGGCTCCCGCCGTCGCACCGCGCACCCTGCCCGAGATCTTCGCGACCGCCGTCGAGCAGCATCGCGGACGCATCGCGGTGCGCTCCGGCACCGTCGCCTGGACGTACGGCGGACTCGACGCTCGCGCCGACGAGATCGCCTCCGTGCTCGCCTCCCACGGCGTACGACGCGGAGACCTCGTCGCGATCGCCGTGCCGCGCAGCGAGTACTGGCCGCTCGCCGTCTGGGCGATCACGAAACTCGGTGCGGCATGGGTGTCCGTCGACCTCACCCAGCCCGACGCGCGCAGCGCCGCGATCCTTGCCGGCTCCGGTGCTCGCATCGGCCTGACCGTCGGCTACCGCGAACTCGGCCACGTGACGTGGCTCGACCTCACCGCCGACCGCAGCATCGACTTCGACGCCGTCGAACCCCCGCGTCCCGCAGTCACATCCGGCGACCTCGCCTACACGATCTACACGTCCGGCACCACAGGCACGCCGAAGGGCGTCGACGTCACCCACCGTGGGCTCGCGGCGCTGCTCGACGTGCAGACCGCCCTGCTCGACCTCGGGCCGGAATCGCGCGTGCTGCAGGTCGCCTCGCACACCTTCGACGCCGCGGTCTTCGAACTGCTCTCCGCCCACGCGCACGGCGGTGCCCTTGTGATCGCCCCCGACCACACCTTCGCCGGGGAACCCCTGCAGGAGCTGATCGTCGACGAGCGCGTCACGCACCTCAACCTCACGCCCACCGTGCTCGGCACCCTCGACCCCGGGGCATTCGAGCCGACGACGATCGTCGCCGCGGGTGAGACCCTGCCCGGTGCACTGGTGGGCCGCTGGTCGCGGCACCGGATCGTCAACGGCTACGGACCCACCGAATTCACCGTCGCCGTCTCGTATTCCGCGCCGCTCACCGATGACGAGAAGCCGAGCATCGGCACGCCTGTCGCGGGAGCCACTGCCTACGTGCTCGACTCGCGTCTGCACCCCGTGCCGCGCGGCACCGTCGGCGAGCTCTACGTGACCGGTGACAGCACCGCCCGCGGCTACCGCTACGAATCCGGCATCACCGCAACGCGATTCGTCGCGAACCCGTTCGGCGACGACGGGTCGCGGCTGTACCGCACGGGCGACCTGGTTCGGATCCTGCCGAACGGGGTACTGGATCACGTGGCCCGCATCGACGACCAGGTGAAGATCCACGGCATCCGCGTCGACCCCGCCGAGGTCGACGCCGCGCTGCTGAACCGTCCGGGAGTCGCGGCGGCCGTGACCGTTCCGCATCCCGGACGTGACGGCGACACCGTGCTCGTCTCCTATATCCAGCCCGAGACCGGCACCGCACCCGACACGGCAGCATTGCGTCGCGCGCTCGTCGCCGACCTGCCGCGTCACCTGCGGCCGGTGAGCATCACCGTCGTCGACGCACTGCCGCTGATGGCATCCGGCAAGGTCGACCGCGCGGCGCTGCCCCCCCCCGACACCGCCGTCGACGAACCATATGTGGCGCCGCAGGGACACATCGCGCAGACCGTCGCTGCGGTGTTCGCCCGCCACCTCGACCGGCCGATCGACGAGATCTCTGCTGACCGAAGCTTCTTCGACCTCGGTGGCAGTTCCATCGCGGCCGTCACCGTCGCCGGTGAACTGCGCGACGAGCTCGGCGCCGACGTTCCCGTCGAGTGGCTGTTCACCAGCCCGGATCTCGCGTCGCTCGCCGACCGCATCGACCACGGCCGCAGTAATGACGAACGCGACCCGCTCGGCAGCCTCGTCGAGATCGCCGGTCGCGGTGACGAGAAGCCGCCGTTGTTCTGCGTGCACCCCATCAGCGGACTCGCATGGATGTACGCCGGTTTCGCGCAGCATCTCGACGGCCGCACCCTCTACGGTCTCCAGGCAACGGGCTTCGACGACATTCCGGACAGCATCGGCGAACTCGCCGCGCGGTATGTGGCCGAAATCCGTAAGGTGAGGGCCGATGGTCCCTACCACCTGCTGGGCTGGTCGGTGGGCGGCACCATCGCACACGAGATGGCCGTGCAGCTCCGCGAGCACGGAGAGCAGGTCGGTGCGGTAGTGCTGCTCGACACGCTCACGCCCGAGACTGTGCCTGCCGAGCCCCACCCGACGGCAGAGAACGTACCCGACATCGCCGGGCTGCCCGAAGAACTCGTCGCCGAGGTCCGGCGCCGCACCGACGCCGCCGCGCAGGCCGTCGAAGACGCGGTGCGCCGACACACCCTCAGCGAATACGACGGCGACATCGACCTGGTGGTCGCCGAACCCGATCTCGACCGGCACCCAGATATCGCCGCCACCTGGCAGCGATATGTGCGCGGTCTCGTCGTCGAACATCCGGTGCCGTTCACGCACTCGGAACTGGCCGATCCGGACGCGGTGCGTGCGATCGGCCCGGTGCTCGACAGCGTGCTCGAGCGCCACGACGACCCCCACACCGCGCCCGCCGGGTGCGCACGCAGTGTTACCGCAACGAGGGAGACGCCCTGATGGAAGTACATGATTACCTGCGAATTCTGCAGGCGAGGTGGAAGATCGTCGCCGTCACGACGGTGGTGGCGGTTCTTGCCGCCCTCGGCGCCTCCCTGCTGACCACGCCCCAGTACGAAGCCAAGACACGCCTGTTCGTGTCGACCTCGTCGGGCGCATCGGTGCAGGAGATCTATCAGGGCAACCTGTTCTCGCAGCAGCGAGTCACCTCCTACACCGAACTGCTCGAGGGCACCACCCTCGCGCAGCGCACCCTCGACAAGCTCGGTCTCGGCGAGATGTCGGCCGTCGATCTCGCCGGCAAGGTGACCGCCTCGTCGACCCCCGACACGGTGCTCATCGACACCGCCGTCACCGACGAATCGCCCGAGCGTGCCCGCGACCTCGCCAACGCACTGTCGGACGAGTTCGTCGTCATGGCACGCGAACTGGAGACCCCCGAGGACGGCGGCCCGCCGACCGCCCGCGTGGTGGTCGAGCAGTACGCGGCTACGCCGTCGGCGCCGGTGACGCCGAAGACCACACGGAACGTCGCGCTGGGTCTGGCCGTCGGTGTGCTGCTCGGCATCGCCCTCGCGGTGCTGCGCGATCGCCTCGACAACACCATCAAGGACCGCAACGCCGTCGAGGAGCTCGCCGGCACCGGTGTGGTGGGTGTGATCCCGCTCGAGAAGGCCCGGCAGGAGGAGCCGGCGATCGTGTTCGCGGACGCCAACAGCGGCGACGCCGAGGCCTACCGGGAGATGCGGACCAACCTGCAGTTCCTCGAGGTCGACAACCCGCCGCGCGCGATCGTTATCACCAGTTCCCTGCCCGGCGAGGGCAAGACCACCACGGCCGTCAACCTGGCCCTGGTGCTCGCCGAGGCCGGTCACTCCGTCGTGCTCGTCGAAGCCGACCTGCGCCGTCCGCGTGTGACCAAGTACCTCGGCTCGCTCGGCGACGCCGGCCTGTCGAACGTGCTCGCACACACGGCTGCACTCGAGGACGTGCTCCAGCCCACGCGCTTCGACGGCATGTGGGTGCTCGCGGCCGGCGGTCTGCCGCCCAACCCGTCCGAGCTGCTCGGTTCCGCGCATGCGCGGGAGGTGATCGAGGACCTGCGGTCGCGCTTCGACTACGTCATCATCGACGCGCCGCCGCTGCTGCCCGTCACCGACGCGGCGATCCTCGCGAACATCGCCGACGGTGCGCTGCTCATCGCGCGTTACGGCAAGACCACCCGCGAGCAGTTCGCGCGGGCCGTCGGCAACCTGCGGGCGGTCAACGCGCCCGTGCTGGGCACGATCCTGGCGCTGACCCCGACCAAGGGACGCGGCACGGCCTACGAATACCGCTACTACTACAGCTCCGACAAGGACGGTGCTGCTCCGGCAGCCGCCCAGACGAGCACGCCGGCGACGCAGCGTGTCGGAGCGCCGGCACCGACCGCACCGGCCGCCCAGCCGGCTGCGCAGGCTCAGACGACCGCGTCGGCACCCGTCGAGGGACCGGCCCGGCCGCAGAACGGTCAGCATCATGTCGAGCCGCCGGCCACGCAGGCCCACCCGGCGCCGAGCAACGACGCCTACCACTACCGCGCTGCGGAGCAGTTCCCGCCGGCGCCGCAGCCGGCATCGGAGCGATACGGCAGCGAGCCCTACCAGGCGCCGCAGGCGTCCTCCGCCGCCGAGCCGCTGTCGCGACCCGTGGTGCACGCACCGCGACGCCCGGTGAACGACTCAGGCTCGGAGAGCGGCGAGGAGAGGTAGCAACAGATCGGCGATCTCGGATCCGACCGTGACGAACGTCTCCTCGTCTCGGCCGATCGGGTCGACGATGTCCTCCGGCCCGGGTGCAGACATCTGCGCCCGGGCCGTCGTCAGTTCTGCGATGGTCCGCGCACCGGTGACGTTCTGCAGCCGGGCGGCCTCGCGCAGCGTGAACGTCACCCGCATCCTGCGCGGTGCGAGCTGGATGACCTTGGCGCGGTGCCGCTCGCTCATCGTGATGATCATGTCGGAGTCCTCCGCGATCGGCGGGGGGATCCGACGCGCAGCGAATCCGTCCGGATCGCCTCCGAGCTGCTGCAACACGAGTGCCGCGGTGGGTTCCATGCCGTAACCGACCATCGCCCGGGTGCCGGCGCTGTGCGCCGAAAGGTCCTCGCGACCGGCCTCGGCCGCGTATGCGGTGGTCAACCTCTCTGCGGTGGGTGATCGGCAGATGTTTCCGGTACACACATAGAGAATCCGCATTCGGCGATCCTATGGGAGACGCTATCCAGGCGCTCAGGAGCCATCTCCGGGGTGCTCCGTCCCGGCGTACGTCATACGAACGGCCCTCGTGCCCCGCCGGTAACGTTCTGTACCATCGTCGGTGATTTCGGGCGCGGGGGGAAGCTGACGCGGCTGGCGCATCCAACGTCGAAGGCGGCTGATGAGTTCTATTCTCGGTGTGACCGTGGGGGAGAGCGCCGTTCGGGTGGTGCGGCCGGTGGATCGAACGACCCCGACGGCGGGGGTCCAGTTCCAGGTGGTCGAAACCGGTAAGGACGATCCGGCGCGGCTGGCGGCAGGCACCCTCGGGGTGCTCTTCCAGACCGGTGTGGCGGGCGATCCGATCGAGCGGGTGGGACTGGTCTATCGCGACCAGGCCCAGGGCGAGCGCCTGCGCGCGGCAATGGCCGTCGAGCACATCGACCGTTACCTGCTCGTCTCCGAACCCGAAGCCGCCGTCACCTATCTGCAGGCCACCGGCGAGCTCGGCAGCAACACCGCCGTCTTCTACGACCTCGGCGACGCCGGGCTCACCGTCACCGTCGTCGACCTCGTCTCCCGCGAGGTGCTCGCCGAACGCACCGACAGCATCGGCGGCCGCGTCTTCGACAACGTGATCCGCGACCACCAACTCGACACCAACGGTGTGTGGCGCCCCGACGACCCCGCCACCGACGACGAATTGTCGGCCCAGTGCCGCGAGGCCAAGGAGAAGCTCTCGCAGAGCGAGACCGTGGCCGTGCCGGGCGCGGCAGGGGTCGTGCTCATGTCGCGCGAGACCTTCGATCCGCTCATCGCGCAGTGCGTCGAGTCGTCGGCGCAATTCGTGCACCAGGTGATCTCCCGTGCCGGTCGCAACCCCGAGGCCGTGGTCCTGCTCGGCGGCGGCGCGCACATCCCGCTCGTGCAGGAGGTGCTGCGCTCCTGGCTCGGCCTGCCCCTGGTGGTGCCGCACGAGCCCGAACTCGTCCTCGCCAAGGGCGGGGCCCTGGCCGCCGCGCAACCGGCCACCTCGCAACCGGTGAGCACCCTCACGCGCATCGTGCCGGGTCAGCCCCCGTCGACGAGCGCCGACACCGAGCAGATCCCGGTCGTCGCCGCCGCGGCCGCTGCGCCCACGGCTGCCGCCACCGGTGCGGAGTCCGCCGACGCGAAGAAGCCGTGGTGGTCGTCGCTGGCCGGTCGCGGTCCGTCGGTCAGCGGCAGGCAGATCTCCGGCGCCGGGATCGCGGGCACGGCTCTCGCGGTCGTCGCGGTCATCGGCGTGGCGCTGAGCACCGGCTTCACGAGTTCGTCGACCGACGAGACGAGCCCCACCCAGTCGTACATCCCGACGACCACCAACGCGCCGCGGCAGAACCCCGCGCCGGCGGTAGCGCCCACGCAGGTCACCACGACCACCACGGTCGAGCAGGAGCCGGCTCCGACCACCCATTCACCGCGCCCGGTTCCGCCGGCCCCCGAACCTCCGCCCGCTCCGGCTCCGACCATCCCGGGGCTGGGAGTGCCGGTCCCGACGCTGCCGCCGCTGCCGACGATCGAGCTGCCGCCGCTGCCGCAGATCCGGCTTCCCTGAGTCACCCGCTCACGCGCGTCGCGCGTGCCGGCCACCCGTCTGCTGTCCGGGGGCGTCGGTACGCGCGAGCACGGCGGCGATCGCCGTGGTGAGCGGCACCGACAACGTGAGCGCGATGCCGCCGACGCATGCGCGGACCAGCTCGATCGCCACGGCGTCGCTCGTGATCACATCGGTGATCGACCGCCCGGCCACCGAGAACAGCAGCAGGAGAGGCAGCGCGCCGCCCGCGTAGGCGAGGACGAGCGTGTAGACGGTGCTGGCGATGTGGTCGCGGCCCACGCGCATCGCCGCCGAGAAGATCTCACGACGCGACGACTCGGGATCGAGCCCGGCGAGTTCGAAGGCCGACGACGCCTGCGTGATGGTGACGTCGTTGAGCACACCGAGCGAGCCGATGATGAATCCCGCCAGCAGTAGGCCCGAGATCGACACGTGCCCGATGTACAGCTGCACGTCGGTGTTCTGTTCCTCCGACAGACCGGTCAGATGTGTCATGCGGATCGCGACGTAGGACAGCAGGGCCGCGACGACCATCGAGGCGAGCGTGCCGAGCAGCGCCGAACTGGTCCTCAGATTCACACCGTGCGCCAGATACAGCACCGCGTAGAGGATCAGTGCACCGCCGACCAGTGCGACCGGCACGGCGGGGTTGCCGTCCAGGAGCGCCGGGAGCATGAACGCCACCAGCACACCGAACGCGACCACCAGGCCGATCAGGGCCCGCAGACCGCGCCAGCGGGCGATCGCGACCACCACGACAGCGAACACCGCGACCACCAGCGCGAGCGGGAAGCCGCGGGCGTAGTCGTAGAAGGAGTACTGGGTGGCGCCCGCCGGATCGGTCTGGCGGACGAGACGGATCTCGTCGCCGGCCTGTAGATCGGGCTGACCCGGGCCGGGGATCACCTCGAGGAGCGTCCGGGCACCGTCGTCGGGACCGGATTCGATGGCGACGATGCTGCGTTCGCAGTCGAAGGCGTTGCTCGAGGGAGGGGACGGCTCACCGGTGAAGACGCGCCCGAAGGACGCGCTGCCGCACGGGCCGGTGTTCTGCTCGACGACCGTTCCGGCCTCGGTGACGACCGCGCCGCCGCTACTCGTCTGAAAGGGGGCGGGGATGTCCACGGCACGGCTGCTCGGCCATAACAGGGCGGTGCCGAAGAGCACCAGGAGACCGATCGCAGCCAGCAGGCCGACCACGATCTTCGCGGCGATGGGTCCGAGTGGGATGGGACTTTCGTCCTGCCCGTGACCGTGTCCGTGGCCGAAATGGCCGTGTCCGTGATTCACCCGGACAGGCTAGCCAAGAGGCGAGATGGTTGGGGCTGGTGGTGGCGGGGGGCAGGGGGGGTGTCCCCGCCACCGTCACCTGATCTCGCACAGGGGGGATGGCGATCGATCAGGGAGCCCGGCACAGTGCGTAGTGCTTAGTGCCATAAGGCAAATTACTGGTTCCGACCCCGGATTGGGGAGGGGTTGGCATGTGTCGATGGTCACGAAGCCGACAAACTGTCCGTTCGGGTAGGTCGACCGTGCCTCTAAACAGGGACTTTGGTCCCGAAAGGGGCAATGTAACTGTTCGGCAACGATTGCCCGCCTGGGGTCGGAAGCCCTGTTCCTACTGTTTGTAGGAGGACAGGAAGTTGCCGATCCGCTCGATCGCCACCGCCAGGTCGCGTGCCCACGGCAGCGTGACGATGCGCAGATGGTCGTGGTTCGGCCAGTTGAAGCCCGTGCCCTGCGTGACGAGGATGCGCTCCTGCAGCAGCAGATCCTGCACGAGCTTCTCGTCGTCGTGGATGTCGTAGACCTCCGGATCCAGACGCGGGAAGGCGTAGAGCGCACCGCGCGGCTTCACGCAGCTCACGCCCGGGATGGCGTTGAGGCGCTCCCACGCGACGTCGCGCTGCTCGAGCAGGCGCCCACCGGGCCGTACCAGGTCCTCGATGCTCTGATAGCCGCCGAGCGCCACCTGGATGGCGTGCTGGGCCGGCACATTGGGGCACAAGCGGGTCGAGGCGAGCAGGTCGACGCCCTCGAGGAAGCCCTCTGCGTGATCCTTCGGGCCGGTGATGACCATCCAGCCCGACCGGTAGCCGGCGACCCGGTACGCCTTCGACAGGCCGTTGTAGGTCAGGCAGAGCAGGTCGGGGGCCAGCGAGGCGAGGGAGATGTGCTTCGAATCGTCGTACAGGATCTTGTCGTAGATCTCGTCGGCGAGCAGCAGCAACTGGTGCTTGCGGGCAAGGCGCACGATCCCCTCGAGCACCTCGTGCGAGTACACGGCGCCCGTCGGGTTGTTCGGGTTGATCACCACGATCGCCTTGGTGCGGTCGGTGATCCGGGACTCGATGTCGTCGAGGTCCGGGTTCCAGTCGTTGGTCTCGTCGCACAGATAGTGCACGGGGGTGCCACCGGCGAGCGAGGTCATCGCCGTCCACAACGGGTAGTCGGGTGCCGGGATGAGCACCTCGTCGCCGTCGTCGAGCAGGGCCTGCATGGTGATGGTGATGAGCTCGGAGACTCCGTTGCCCAGGTAGACATCGTTGATGTCGAACTTCGGGAAGCGCGGCACGAGCTCGTAGCGCGTGACGATCGCGCGACGGGCGGAGGCGATGCCCTTGGACTCCGAGTAGCCCTGCGCGTGGGGCAGCGCCGCGATCATGTCCTGCACGATCGTGTCGGGCGCCTCGAACCCGAACGGTGCGGGGTTGCCGATGTTGAGCTTGAGGATGCGATGCCCCTCGGCCTCGAGCCGCGCGGCGTGGGCGTGCACCGGCCCGCGGATCTCGTAGAGCACGTTCTGGAGCTTCGACGACTGCTCGAGCCGACGGCTGATGTGATGGTGAAGTTGGCCTTGCTCCTCGATAGTCACGGCTTACATCGTGCCACCGTGCCGCAACAGGATTTCATCCGCGTTTTGCCGGTTGCGGTAACGAGTTGGGAAACAAGGCGCGACGAATGTCCGGATCAATGCGATGATCGAGGTCCATCTAGGCCTCACGTCGGGGTGACGTGGGGGAATGCAAGGAGCAAGTGGTATGGCGCAGGGCACTGTCAAGTGGTTCAACGCGGAAAAGGGCTTCGGCTTCATCGAGCAGGATGGTGGGGGAGCAGACGTTTTCGTCCATTACTCCGAGATCCAGGGTTCGGGCTTCAAGACCCTGGACGAGGGGGCACGAGTCGAGTTCGAGATCGGCCAGGGGCAGAAAGGCCCGCAGGCTCAGGGTGTGCGCGCCATCTAGGTCGCACTCTTTCGAGAATTCCGCGTTCGACGGCGTCGCACTTCCGGTGCGGCGCCGTCGTCGTGTGCTCTCCGTCACAGCCGGGAGGCGTAGGCCTACCCGTCGGTAAGTACTGCTTGTAAGGTATATCCGGTTCGTGGGGTAACAGTTTGTTTTCTCCGGTTCGTGGGGATTCGTACCGGACGGTTTTTCCTTCCTGGGGGATTGGTGTTTGTGGATTCGGCTACTCCTCGCAGTGCGACACACGATCGATGGACCGACCCCAAGAAACGCCTCTGGCTGTACGGACTCGTCGTCCCCCTGAGCCCCTTCATCGCCTACTTCCTCGTCGAATACCTCCACCTCGGCGTCTTCTGGGCCACCGGTGCACTGGTCATCGCCGTCGTCTGCCCGTTGGTCGACGCGTTCGCGAGGCTGGACACGAGCAATCCGCCCGAGAGCGTGATGCGGGCGCTCGAGAACGACCGGTACTACCGCTACTGCACCTATCTCTATCTCCCACTGCAATACGCGGGCCTGACATTCGGGTGCTGGATGTGGGTGTCGCAGCCCATGGGCGGCGCCGAACGATTCGCGATGGCCGCCACACTCGGCATCGTCGGCGGTGTCGGCATCAACGCGGCGCACGAACTCGGACACAAGCGCACCACCATCGAGCGGCGCCTCGCGAAGATCGCGCTCGCCCAGTCGTTCTACGGCCACTTCTACGTCGAACACAATCGGGGGCACCACGCCCGTGTGGCGACCCCGGAGGACCCGGCCACCGCCCGCATGGGAGAGAGCTACTGGCGCTTCCTGCCCCGTTCGGTGTTCGGCAGCCTCCGTTCCGCGATCCGTTACGAGAAGGGCCGGCTCGAACGTCGCGGCACGTCGTTCTGGAATCTGCGGCACAACGACATCCTCAACGCATGGGCGCTGAGCGTCGTCCTCTACGCGGTGCTCATCGCCGTGTTCGGCTGGTCGATCGCCCCGTGGCTCGTCGTCCAGGCCGTCATGGCGATCATGTTCCTCGAAGGCGCCAACTATCTCGAGCACTACGGGCTGCTGCGCGAGAAGCGACCGGACGGCAGCTACGAACGCGTGCAGCCCCAGCACAGCTGGAACAGCAACCACGTGTGCTCCAACCTGTTCCTCTACAACCTGCAACGGCACAGCGACCATCACGCCAATCCGCTGCGCCGCTACCAGACCCTGCGGTCGATGCCGCAGGCGCCGCAGCTACCCGCCGGTTACGCGGTATTGATCATCCTGGCTCTGTTCCCGCCGCTGTGGCGGCGCATCATGGACCCGCGACTGCTCGAGCACTACAGTCACGATTTCTCGCGAATCAATATTGAGCCTGAGAAACGAAATGCGATTCAGGCACGATACGGTGGTCGCAGTTAGGCGCCATGTCGGGGAGACCGGCGACGGTTTCCCGTTCTCGTCGGCCCAACGCGGGATCTGGTTTGCCCAGCATCTGCTCGGCGACATTCCACTGACCATCGCCCAGTACGTCGACGTCCGAGGCGAATTCGATCCCGAGATCTTCGCCGACGCCGGCGCCGCCACCGCCCGCTTCTTCGGCAACCCGCTCAACATGTGGGGTCCGTTCGACGACCCCACCTGGGTCGCCAATGATCCCTACGTCAACGCCGAGAAACTGCGCGGCACCACCTTGTACCTGTCGTCGCGCACCGGCCTGCCCGGCCGCTACGACAATCTCGAATCCGAGTGGATCAAGGACGAGGAAGACCTTACCGACGTGGTCATCAAGGGCGGACTCATCGAAGCCGCAGCGGCCGACTGCACCCGACGCATGGCGACGCGCCTCGACGAACTGGGCATCCCCGCCACCATCGACATCCACGACGACGGCACCCACAACTGGGGCTACTGGCAGGACGACCTGCACAACTCGTGGCCCGTCCTCGGTCCCGCGATCGGCGCGTCCTGACGGTTCATCCACAGGCGGTCGGTTCATCCACAGATCCGGCCGATTCGTCCTCGTAGGCACCTGCGGCCCGGGTCGACGGGCGATGCTAGGCGCCATGGGGGAGTTGATTCTGCGGCGCGAGGCAAATGCGCGCGGCGTCACCGATGCGGAGATCCGACGTCTGGTGCGGAACGGAACGTGGACTCGGCTCGCGTCGGGAGTCTTCGTCCAGTCCGACCAATATGCGGGGGCCGACGATCACGCTCGACATGCTCTTCGGGCACGGGCGTTCATCGCCAATGCAGGACCGACCTCGGCGCTGAGCCACGTATCGGCCGCGGTGCTGCACGGGCTCGACGTCTGGCAGATCCCACTCGATGATGTGCACCTCACCCGCAACGCGCCGAGTGGAGCGCGGAGGACACCCGGCCGCGCCATGCACGCGGCGCTCTTCCGTGAGGCGGACGTCGTGGACCGGAGGGGAGCGCGGGTGCTGTCGGTCGCACGGACGATCACGGATGTGGCCGCAACGGTGCCGGTGGAGCAGGCCGTCGTACTTGCCGACAGTGCGCTGCGAGCGGGGCTGGTTGCCTCCGACGAGCTGACCCGTGCCGTGGAACGGATGGGGAGTCATCCCCGCATCGCGCATGCGCGTCGTGCCGTGCAGCTGTCGAGCGGGTGCAGCGACAGCGCCGGCGAGTCGCGGAGCAGGGTTCTGTTCGTCCGTGAGCAGATCCCGATGCCGCTCACGCAGGTGGACGTCTTCTGCGCCGACGGCAGGTGGCTCGCTCGCGTCGACTTCCTGTGGCCGGAGCACGGTGTGATCGGCGAGTTCGACGGTCGGATCAAGTACCGCCGCGACGGGGTCGCGACCACCGCCGCCGAGGACGTGGTCTACCGCGAGAAGCTGCGGGAGGACGCACTGCGTCACGCGGGGTGGACGGTGGTGCGGTGGACGTGGCAGGACCTCGGGACCCGCGGCGCCGTCGCAACGAAGGTGCGGGAGGCGTTCGCACGGGCGGCGCGGGGGAGCGGGCCGACGGGGAGGTACGCAACAAAGAAGTAAGGCTCGCAACGCCAGCAGTCACTGCCAGCGTTGCGAGCCTCAACCTCGCGTTGCGTACCTACTTGCGGCCGGGTGCCTTCGCGCCGGGCTTGAAGCCGAGCGCGCCCGGCTTCGCCTTCGGTGCCTCGACCTCCGGCTTCGCCGGGGTCGCGGGCGCCTCGGGCTCAGCCGGAGCCTCGGCGACCGGCTCGGGTTCCGGCGTCGGCTCCGCCTTCGCCGGAGCGGCAGGCGCAGCCTTCTTCGCGCCCGGACCCTTCAGACCGCTCTTGAGCTGCAGTCCGCCCGGCTTCGCCTTCGGGATCACCGACTCCTTCGGCTGCTCCGCAGCAGGCGCCTCGGCCGTAGACGACTCCGCCGCGGGAGCCTCGGCAACAGGTGCCTCCTCGGCAGGTGCAGCCGGAGCTGCGGACGCCGCCGGAGCCGCCTTCTTGGCGCCCGGTCCCTTCAGGCCGCTCTTGAGCTGCAGTCCGCCCGGCTTCGCCTTCGGCACCGCGGGTGCTTCGGCAGCGGGAGCGTCCGACGACTCGGCAGGAGCGGCGGGAGCAGCAGGTGCGGCCGGCTTCGCAGCGCCCGGGGCCTTCGCGCCCGGTGCCTTGAGACCGCCCTTCATCTGCAGCCCGCCCGGCTTCGCCTTCGGTGCTGCCGGTGCCTCGGTCTCAGGAGCAGAAGAAGCCTCGGACGACGCGGCCGGTGCGGCCGGAGCCGCAGCCTTCTTCGCGCCCGGACCCTTCAGGCCGCCCTTCATCTGCAGGCCGCCCGGCTTCGCCTTCGGCGCTGCCGGCGCCTCGGCAGCTTCGGCAGCAGGAGCCTTCGCGCCCCCGGGAGCCTTCGGTCCGCCCGGAGCCTTGAGGCCGCCCTTCATCTGCAGGCCGCCGGCCTTCGGGGCGCCGGTGGTCTTCGGAGCAGCCGGCGCTGCCGCTGCCGCCTCGACCTCCTCGACGCGCTCCTTCTCGACCTCTTCCGCGGTCTCCTCGACCTCGACCGGAGTCTTCGGCTGCTGGACCACCTTGAGGTTGTCGCTGAGCTTCGCAGCCTCGACGCGAGAGATCGACTCGAGCATGAGCTGCGCAACGTCGATGACCTCGACGCCCTCGCCCTTGCCCTCTTCCTGACGCGCCGTCACACCGTCGGTGAGCATGACGCGGCAGAACGGGCAGCCCGTCGCGATCTTGGCGGGATTCGTGGTGAGCGCTTCATCGACACGGTCGATGTTGATGCGCTTACCGATCTTCTCCTCCATCCACATGCGGGCACCACCGGCACCACAGCACATGGACCGCTCGCCGTGACGCGGCATCTCGACGAGCTTCGCACCCGACGCCGCCATCAGCTCACGCGGAGCGTTGTAGACCTTGTTGTGCCGTCCGAGGAAGCACGGGTCGTGGTAGGTCACGTCCTGGCCGACGGCCTTGACCTGGACCAGCTTCTTCGCCCGCACCAGACGGTTGAGCAGCTGCGTGTGGTGGACGACCTCGTAGCTGCCACCCACCTGCGGGTACTCGTTGTTCAGCGCGTTGAAGCAGTGCGCACACGTCACGACGATCTTGCGCTTGCTCTGCTCGACGCCCTCGAACACACCGTTGAGGACCTCGATGTTCTGCTGCGCCAACTGCTGGAACAGGAACTCGTTGCCCGCGCGGCGAGCGGAGTCGCCGGTGCAAGTCTCCTCGGCGCCGAGGACCATGAACTTCACGCCGGCGGTCGCGAGGAGCTCGGCGACGGCCTTCGTGGTCTTCTTGGCGCGGTCCTCGTAGGCACCGGCACAGCCGACCCAGAAGAGGTACTCGTAGCCGTCGAAGCTGTCGGCATCCTGGCCGAAGACCGGGATGTCGAACTCCATCTCGTTGATCCAGTTGAGACGGTCCTTGGCGTTCTGGCCCCAGGGGTTGCCCTTGTTCTCGAGGTTCTTGAACAGACCCGCGAGCTCGGACGGGAAGTCCGACTCGATGAGCACCTGGTAGCGACGCATGTCGATGATGTGGTCGACGTGCTCGATGTCCACCGGGCACTGCTCGACGCACGCACCACAGTTGGTGCACGACCACAGGGTCTCGGTGTCGATGACGGGAGCGAGCTCGCCTGCTTCCAGCAGTCCCTCGGTCTCGCCGACGAGCTTGCGACCCGACTCCTCGCGAGCCGACGCCGGGATCTTCGCCAGCTTGGCCTCGTCCGGGTTGCCCTCGGCGTCGACCAGGCCGACCTCGTCGCCACCGAGATCGGTGCGACCACCGGCGAGCAGGTAGGGAGCCTTGGCGTAACCGTGGTCGCGCAGCGACGTGATGAGCAGCTTCGGCGACAGCGGCTTACCGGTGTTCCAGGCGGGGCACTGCGACTGGCAACGACCGCACTCGGTGCAGGTCGTGAAGTCCAGCCAGCCCTTCCACGTGAAGTCCTCGATGCGGCCGGCACCGAAGGTGTCCTTGTCCGGATCGGCGTCTTCCATGTCGACGGGCTTGCCGCCGGACATCATCTGACGTGCGGCACCGAGGGCGGGACCGCCGTCGTCCTCACGCTTGAAGTAGATGTTGAAGAAGGCCGAGAAGCGGTGCCATGCGACACCCCACGTGATGTTGCGGCCGACGATGTAGAGCCACACCATGCCCGACATGAGCTTGATGAACGCGAAGACCGACACGAGTTCAGGGCTCTCCGGAAGGATCCGGGCGACCTGCATGGTGAAGAAGTCGGTCGACAGGTGACCGCCGCCGTAGGTGGCGATCTTGCCGGCCTTCACCAGGATCATGCCCAGGCCCTCGAGCAGCACGACCGCTTCGACGAAGTAGGCGGCCTTGAAGTTCGAGCCGCTGAAGCGCGACATCCGTCCGGGCTGACGTGGATGATTGCGCTGGCGGATGTAGATCAGCGTCAGGATGCCGATCACTGTGCCGAGGCCGAGGATCTCGTCGATGAAGTGATAGACGGCGGTGTTGCCGATGATGGGCCAGTGGAAGCTCGGGTCGAACGTCTGGCCGTAGGCCTCGAACCAGACGATCGCGCCGAGCATGAAGCCGACCATCACCAGCCAGTGCGCCCAGCCGACGGTCCGGAACTTGACCATCTTCGTGTGCGCGAGGAATTCGACGACCATCTGCTTGAAGCGCGGGAAGAACGGCCGCCAGCGGTCCGGGGCCGGCTGGCCGACCCGGATCGTGTTGACCATCTTCAATGCGCCGCTGATGAACGCGAACCAACACACGAGGCTCAGCAGCACGCCGATCGTGCCCAACGTAATCGTCAGGGCATTCATACGTGGCCTTTCGTGTCGGGGGCGGCGTCGTGCCGCCTGGTATGAGTCACCGCATCGTAACGCAAGCTAAGTTACCCACCGGTAACTTGGTCTGAACTGGAGTTCCCCGCCAGTAGTAAAATCTGCGTCGAATCGGAGACCGTGTGCCCGGACACGCTAGAGGTCAAACGCGATACCGCCGTCGCGCAGGATGTCCTAACTCGCCCGAAACGAGGCGTGTGTCACACGGAGGTCACGACACGCTCTACCGGCCACGATGCGGTGTCCATTCGGGCAAAGGGGTATAACGCTCCGGATGTGATGTCGGTTATGATTTGCCCGGTACGTGGGGTTCGCACGTGGGATGTACACGTCGGGGGACGTAGAACTCCAGGTCGATACAGCAGAATGGGGGCGTCTTAACAGGCGTGCGCCATGTCACAGAACGGAAAAAGATGAAGCTGAAGAAGCTTGCCGCTGTGGCGACGATGACGATCGCCGCCATGGGCATCACCGCCGGAACTTCGTACGCCGCTCCGGCCGCAGCCGACGAAGACGCGATCAACTACGAGGTCCGGCCCGAGGGTGAGTCCGTCGTGACCGTCATCGACGCAGGTTCCTTCCAGGTCTCCGGAGACGGAAAGAGCGTCGAACTGCAGGACGACGAGGGTGACACCGTCCTCAGCCTGCCGCTCGCGATCCAGCTCGGCGATCTGCAGCTGCCTTTCGAGCGTGAGGTGAGCGAGGACGGCAAGACTCTCACGCTGACCCCCGTCACCGACCTGTCCAAGGCGACCCCGGTCGCACCTGAGGACAAGGTCGGACCGTCGCTCACCCCGGTGGCGCTGAAGCTCACCGATGTCGCATCGCCCGAAGAGAACCTGAAGTCGCAGCAGAACTTCGTGTCGCAGTTGGGCATGGCCACCGCTATCGGCACTGTCGGGGGCGCGATCATCGGTTGCATCGTCGGAGCGATTCCCGGAACGATCGTGCCGGGCGCAGGGACCATCCTCGGCTGTGGTGCCGGTGCGGGCGTCGGTGGCACCATCGGCGCGTTCACGGCTGGCGGCCCGACGGCTGTCATCGCGGGTATCGCGGTGGTCCAGGATCTGCTGGCGGCTCCGGGAACCACGCAGTGGGCCGAAGGTAAGTAAGCAGTAGTACGAAACGGCCCCGTCGCCCTGCAGGGTGACGGGGCCGTTTCGTATGCAGATCAACCGGCCAGGAAAAGCCTGATCAGATTCCACAGCACCTGCTGATCCGTGAGCAGCACCGCAATGCTGCCCACGATCGATGATCCCAGCACTTCGATCTCCCTCTGTCCCTGCGGTCCACTCGTCCGGTCCGACCGATCGGGCGAGCCTATCCGATTCGATCTTGGTGCCCGAACGACGCTCCGAGAAGGGCGCAATCTGCGGAGATGAGACGAAACGAGGCCCGGCCTCCGCGGTGCGGAAGCCGGGCCTCGTCGTCGTGTGGACTCGCGCTACCAGGTGCGGACCTTCAGGCCCGGGTTCTCGGCCAGGACCGTCTTGATCGGCGTGGCGAACAGCTCGGGGCTCTCACCGAGCAGGCCGCTGACGAACCCGGCGATCTCGCACATGCCGTACTGGCCGACGTTCGAGGCGCTGGAGATGCCGAGGGCGAGAGTGCCGGTGACGAGGGTGCCACCGCTGTCGCCCTGCAGGGCGCACAGGTTGGTGGAGAAGCCGTTCTCGAGCACGCGGTGGCCGATCTCGACGTTCTGGCCGGTGGCGGTCACGACACCGCAGCTGTAGCCGGTGCGCAGGCCCGACTTGCAGACCGGAGCGCCGACGACGGGATCCGCGACGCCCGTGATGGGCAGCGGAGCGGCGAACGGAACGCGCACGCCGTTGTTCTCGAAGCGACCCGCGGCATCGGAGGTGGGGCGGATCAGCGCGTAGTCGCTGCCGTCGAGCACGGTCTTCTCGAACGAGCCGAGGTGCTGGCCGAGGTTGTCGCCGATGAGCTGGTGGACCTGGGAGGCCCACCGAGTGCCGGCCTGCGCGCGGTTGGGGTCGCAGTGACCGGCGGTGATGTTCACGGGCTGTCCGCTGCCGTCCTCGCCGTTGAAGCCGAGCGAGCAGCGGAGCCCTTCGCCGGCACCGAGCGCGGCGTAGGCGTCGCCGCCGAAGAGCGCGTCGGGCGCGCCGAGACCACCGGCGATGGGCTGCAGGTCGGTTGCGCCCTCCGGGGTCAGTTCGGCGGGAGCGAACAGCACGCGCACGCCGTCGAGGAAGTCGGGGAGCTCGACGCCGGACACGTTGTCGGTGCGCACGACGACATCGTTGTTGACCACGTCGACGGCGATGCCGCGGATGACATCGGCGACGGCGGGCGGCTGGGTCTCGAGCCAGTCGCCCAGCGCGCCGAGCTGATCTTCGAGGGCGTCCTCGCTGCGCTCGGTCTCGGCGACGGTGAATCCGGCATCCTCGGCGGCCTTGCGGGCCTCCTCGAAGCCGTCACCTTCGGTGAGGCCGACGGTGGCGGTGCCCTGGTCGTCCAGCCACACACCGGCGAAGACGGCTTCGAACTGCTCCCGTGCCTTCTCGGCGAACGCGGCGAGATCCTGGCTGCGCTGCGCATCGGCGAGGAAGCGCTCGGCATCGATGTTCAGGTCGCGCTGCAACGCCTCGACGAGCTCGGCCGGCAGAGACGATGTCTGCGCCGGTTCGGTCTCGGGTTCGGCCTGCGCGATGGCAACGGCAGGGCCGAGGAGCAGCAGTGCGGTCGAACCGATGACGGCCGTCCGACGTGCGAAGGTGCGTCGCATGGATACCTTTCTCGTTCCTTCGCGCATGCACGCGCGAAGGCGCCGTTCCCCCGCGGATCGGCGTCCGTCCGATCCTAAGGGGTGATCGCGGAAGTACGTAGCTACTTCTCGGTTACGTATGAGACTCGTGTGACTGTTGTGACGAACGGCCCAGGTGTTCCGGGCATTATGACGGGTTCGCCGCAGTACGGACTCGGGCGCCGGTGGCGTTCTCGATCTCTTGGATCGGGATGCCGAGGCTGGAGGTGCCACCGTTGGGCGCGAGTACCAGATTCGCCTCGACGCAGTTCGGTGCGCCGGCGCTGTTCGATCCGCTGATCACGCCGAGGGCGAGGGTGCCGGTGACGATGGCACCACCGCTGTCACCCGCGAGGGTGCAGGCGGAGGTCGCGAAGCCGCGGATGGTGCTCGAGAAGCCCGAGTCGTAGGTCAGCTGGGTCTCGATGCGATCGGCGACGACGAGCCCGCACGTGAACGACGACGACTGTCCCGACTTGCAGACGGGCGCGCCGACGACCGGAACGGCCGTGCCGGTGACCGTGAGGGTCGAGCCGTTGCCGCCGCGAACCGACGGGCGGTCCAGGCCCGCGTCGACGCCGGCCTTGTCGAGCGAGACGATGCCGTAGTCGAGGGTGCTGTCGGTACCGACCGTGGACTCGGTGAACTTGCCGATCCGGACGCTCTCGTCGATGTTGGCGCGGTTGGGCAGGTAGACCGTCGAACCACCGTCGGAACGAGCGACCGCGTCGCAGTGACCGGCGGTGAGGTTGACGGCGTCGCCGTCGGCGTCGACACCGTTGAAGCCGAACGAGCAGATGCCGATGCGCTCGATGGGCGTGGCGCGGACGTCGCCGTCGGCGGTGATGTAGGTGTCGCCACCCATCGGGGCCGGATCGTTCGGCGGCATGCCCGGCGACAACTGGACCTGCACGTTCGCCGCCAGCGACGGCAGGTTCAGTGCGCGCCCGATCGGCGAGTTCACGATGTCGAGGACGATCTGGTTGTTGAGCACATCGATCGACGCGGAGTTGATCTGCGACGACACCTCGCGCGGGAGCCCCGCCACCCAGCGGTTCAGTTCGGCGAGGGCCTGCTCGAGTCCGTCGGCCGAGACCGGCGCGACCGTCGCCCGGTAGCCGTCCTGGGCTGCCTTCTCTGCGGCCTCGGGGTTCGTGACGGCGATGACGGGCTTGCCGTCCTCGCCGAGCCAGGCGCCTGCGAACTCGGAGGGACGCTCGGAGCGGAAGTCGCGGGCGTAGTCACCGAGTTCCTGCGCCCGCGCGGCGCGATCGAGGTATTCCTCGGGCGTCAGACCCAGGTCGCGCTGGATCGCTTCGACGAGCTCGGCGGGAAGTTCAGCGGAAGGCAACTGTTCGGCGGGCGCGGCGTTCGCTGTGGCGCTCAGAGGCACAGCCAGCAGAACCGCGGAGGCCGCTGCGACTGCGACGCGGCGGGTGGTGGAACGGACTGCGGCGCGCGACGCCGACGAGAGACGCATGGAGGCCTTTCATGTGTGCTCGATGTGCTCTTGAACAGGTGCTTCGTGGAATCGGCGAGCCGACCCGCGGGACAGCCTACGGGACGGCCCGGCGACCGCCGATAGTGCCGTAGGTCACCACTCGGATAGCCGCGCTGTCTAGCTGCCGGTCTCAGTCTCTGTCGTTTCCGGAATGTCCGTCGAGGGCGGTTCCTCAGAAGGGTCGGGATCGGTCGGGGCGGTCGTCGGCTGGGTCGTCGTGGTGGTGGTACTGCCACCGCTCCCGCCACTGCCACCACTGCCGCGTCCGCCACCCGAGGAATCATCGGGCTGGTTCCGCCGCGACCAGCCGGTGCTCGAGGTGGTTGAGGACGTGCTCGAGGTGGTCGAGCCGGGCGACGACGACGAAGAGGACTGTTCGCTCGTGCCGGTGGTGGGATCGACCCAGGTCTGCTGCACGACCGGCGGGGCCACCGGGACCGCCTGCTCGGCGGTGGCCGGCTCGGTCGACTCCTCGGTGGTGGTCTCCTCGGTGCTGCGGGGAGCCGGCGGCTTGCTCGACTTCGAGGTCGTCGTGGTTGCGGGAGCGGTCGGGGTCTCGGCGACCTGCGTGCCCGCGGTGGCCGTCGGGGAGTCCCGCAGCCCGAACACCAACGCGCCGACGCCTACCAGCAACGCGATCGCCGCAGCCGCCGCGATGGCCGTGACCTTCGACGAGCGACCCGAGGGCTTCTCGTCGGCGGCATCTCCGGCTGCGACGGCGGCGACCGTCGCCTTCGGCGTGTTCGCCGCGGCGGCAGCGGGCGTGGCGCCCGGAGGGGGAGTCGCGGTGATCTTCGAGATCACCGCGGTGATCTCGGGGTCGAGTTCGCTGCGTCGCGGTTCGGTGAGCTTGGCGGTGGGCAGGATCTGCGTCGAACCGAGGAGGTCGACCGAGCCGGCGGCCGCGGCGAGAGCGGCGCCCCGCACCATCGTCTGGTGCGGGGCGGGCGCCAGGGCACACCGCACACCGAGACCGGTCTTCACCGACTGTGCGACGAGCTGCGCGGCGCTCGGATCGACTGCTTCGTCGATCGTGACGACGATGGCGTCGAGGTTGCTCACGAGCCAGCCGAACGCGCCGAGCGCCGACGAGAGCTGCGCGGCGACCGACGGAGCGTCGTCCTCAGGGAATCGGAAGGCCTTCCCCGCCGCGACTCCAGAGCGCACGAGCGTGACGGTCGAGCCCTGCGGATCGATGTGGTAGACCGCGAGGAGCCGTCCGGTCTGATGCGCGACCTGCGATTCGAACCATGCTGCGGCGGCCTCGGCGTCGGAGACGAGCGAGACGTGACGCAACCCGACGTAGTCGAGGGCGTTGCGCAGCACCGCGACCGTCGAGCTCGGCCAGTCGGTGGGATGCGTCGCCACAGCCGTGTACGGGGTGTCGCCGATGAGGGAGGCTGCGTCGGCGAGGAGACATTCCATGGCCGTTGCGACCAGGTCTTCGGCGCGGGAGAGTGACCCGTCGTTGGCGCGGACACCGCCGGAGTGGCCGAGGCGGTCGACGAAGCCGGTGAAGGAACTGGTGTGCCCGTCGACGACGTCGTGGTCGCCCAGCGTCGCGGTGCCGTCGGAATGCAGGTGGACGGCGGTGAACCGCTCGATCGGTGCGGGGTCCGGCCGTCCCGGCGTCGGTGAGGTGACCGCAACCGACGACACGGTGGTCCCCACCCTCAGGCCTACGCCTACGGACATGCCGGCTTTCCTCCATTCCGGTCGGAGTGCATGTGACGGGATACATCTGCGCCGTGCCCCATGGCTCGGAGCAGTGACAGGAGCTCCGAGCGGGAACCGGCACCGAGTCGGCGCCGGATACGGGCGACATGATGTTCCACGGTCTTCGCGGAAATGTACAGGTGGTTCCCGACTTCTCGGTAGGTGAGGCCCGAAACCACCAGGTCGGCCACCTGCGCCTCGCGCTCGGACAGTGCGCCCGGTTTCTCCCGTGCGCCGAGGGGTGATTCGTCCGGAACGCTCGGGGGAGCGGCGGGGGCGACGTCGACCGGTGCGCGACCGGCCGGGCCGTCCTGCCGGATCGTCCGCGCGACCTGCAGCAATCCGGTGGCGACGGTGGTGTCGTCCGTCCGGAGCGCTGCTTCTCCCGCGAGCTTCGCGCCGTCCCACGGGAGACCCACGGACGCGAGGGACTCGGCCGCCTCGCGGATGCGCGTCGCGTCGACCTCACCGCGCAGCACCGAGAGCCATGCATGCCCGGCCCGCGCGAGCACCGCGGCGTAGGCAGTGGTCTCCGCGGCCAGGGCGAGCGCGCGGGCGTGCGGGACAAGGTCGGCCGGACGGTCCGCGGCGATCGCGGCCTGCACTCCGTACCAGTGCAGCGCCGCACCCCACAGCGGTGGCTCGCCGAGGGTGGTGAGCAGCGCACGGGCACCGACGACGAGGTGCGCGACCCGCGCGGACTCCCCGAGGCGGACGGCGGCCAGCCACAGTTCACCCAGGGGCAGCAATCCGAACAGGTCGACGGAGTACTCGGCGACGACCGCCTGCGCGGCCTGCCATCGCACCGTCAACGCTCCGAGGTCGGCGTTGCGTCGCGCCAGCCCGACCTGCAGGGCGTGGAAGAAGAGGAGATTGCGTTGCCCGGTCACCTCGGGAGCGACGGCTTCGGCGGTCGCCGCGGCGGCGGTGAGATCACCGCCGAGCATCTCGGTCCACGCCACCAGGATGCGATTGCGCACGGTGGGAGTCTCCGGACGGTCGAGGATCGCGCGTGCGTACCCGAGTTCGCCCGAGTGCAGACACAGCAGTGCGGCGACGGCGTCGACCGTGTCGGGCCAGGCGCGCAACGAACCGTCGGATCCGAGGCTCGTCAATGCGCGGGCGAGGTGATTCATCGCGATCCGGCCGTCGCCTCCGACGGATTCGCGCAGGCCCTCCTCGAGCAGTCGTGCGGCGGAGGCCGCAGAGGTCGGCGCACCCGAGACGGCGGCACCGCGGAGACGTTCTGCGGCCGAGGGGCGTCCGGCGGCGAGCAGCACTGTGGCGGCGAGAGGAGCGTCCGTACCGACCCGTTCGGGGCCGAGCCATTCGAACAGGTCGGCGCTGCGGTCGAGCATGCCGCGATGCGCGGCGATACTCGCGGAGATCCGGGTGGCGGCGCGCACGTCGTCGACGTCCACCGTGTCGGCGCGGTCGAGCAGCCGGTCGGTGACCTGCTCGGCTCGCTCGAGATCCCCTGCCGCAAAGGCGACTTCGGCGCGCCGCACTGCGAGGGCATCGGGATCGGCTCCTGTCGGTACCGCGGCGTCGAGAAGATCGGCGGCCTCGCGCGGCGTTGCGTCGACCGCGAACTCCACGAGCCGTCGGGCGAGATGCGGATCGGTGAGGCCGATCGTGGCGAGCCCCCGGGCGAGGTGCGGCGTGAGTGTTCCGGCGTCGATGCGTGTCGCGAGGAGGCGGCGGGCGACGGCGAACAGGTTGTGTCTCCCGAGGACCGCGGCGGGCACGCCGCTCGCTCCCGCAGTGAGACTCGCTGCATCGGCCCCGAGCAGACCGCTCGCGCGGGCCGCGTCGACGAGATCGAGGGCCCGCTCGGCGGGTACCTCGAGTACGGCGGAGAGTTCGCCGGGATCGAGCGCCGCACCGAGATCGACGAGCGCGAGGGCTGCGGTGAGATCGAGATCGGCGAGGAGCTGCCGGCGGATCCCCTCCTCGACGGCCTGCCGGACATCGGCCTCCGTCCGCACGGCTTCGAGGGCGGTGTCGACGAGATGCGGTACGCCGCCCGTCAGGCGGTGCAGGGCACGCACCTGGGGTGGCGCGAGCCGAAGCTCGAACGATGCCGCGCGACCGGCGATCTCACGGGGCGTCCACGAGCCCAGTTCCACCACTGTCCCGTTTCCCGCGAACGCTGCGGTCAGCGAACGCATCTCGGCTCGGTGGGGTCGAGCTTCGGTGGCCACGACGATTCCGGTCGGCGCATTCCGGACGTGGTCGACGAGCTCGTGCAGTTCCGCGGCGGTCATGCGGTGCGCGTCGTCGACGGTGCGGGTGTCGCCGAGATCGGTTCGGAGCGAAGCGAGTACGGCGGACTTCCCGCTTCCGGTGCCGCCGACGAGCAGTAGTCGCGGGGGAGCGGCCGCGGTCAGGGCACGCGTGACCTCCCGGGGGACCGGGCGTCGCGGAGGAGCGGGAGCGGACGTCATCGGGATCGGTCAGCGTCCGGTTCCGAGCAGTCCGCCGACGACCTGCCCCGTGCCGTCGAGGACACCCCCGACCACGTTGCCGGTGCCGTCGAGCACCCCGCCGACGCCGTTACCGACACCCTCGACGACCGCACCGGCACCCTGACCTGCGCCGGACAGGGCGTCGCCGACGCCGCTGCCACCCGTGCTCGGCGGGGTCGGTTGCGGCGCAGGCTGAGGGGCGGGCGCTGGGGCCGGAGCAGGAGCGGGTTGCGGCGCAGGCTGGGGTGCCTGCGGGCTTTGACCGGGTGCTACCGGCGCGGGTGCGGTCGGGTCCGGCGCAGGTACAGCGCCGGTGGGTGCGGCGCCGGAAGCGGGCGTCGCGGCGACCGGGACAGCGGTCACGGTGCCGTCCGGTCCCTGCACCCCGATCGGGACGGTGGTTCCCGCCTCGGACGGCTGCGCGCCGGTCGTGCCGGGAACGGTCGTACCGGGGACGGTCGCGGTGGTGGTCGAGTTGCCGGCCACGACCTCGCTCGACGGACCCACCTCCGAACCGGGTGTCTCGGCCTCCGACGACAGGGTGCCGATCGCCAGTCCACCCCCGGCGAGGACGACGACGGCAGCGACAGCGGCACCCACCAGCGCGAACGAGCGGGCACGGGCGCGTGAGGGTGTGCCGGACCCGGTGTCGACGACCGCAGGCCGATGCGCGGCGGCGACCGGCGGCGCCTCAGCGGCGGGCACCACCGGGAGCGCGACGGTCTCGGGCTCGTCGTCGACGACAGGTGCAGGAGGCGCCATCGGCACCGCGGCAGTCGGGGCACCGTCCGCGGCTGCTGCAAGCGCGGCCCCATGCGCTGCGGTGAAGGCCGGTCGCGCCGACGAGACGATCGGCAGACCCAGCTCCGACGAGATCAGTTCGGCGACGAGCGGGGTGGACGAGCCACCACCGATCAGCAGTACGCGTCCGATGTCCGCACGATCGAGCCCGGCCCCGCGGATCGCGTCCTGCACCACGGCGAGCGACGCCCCGAGCGGTTCCCGGGCGAGTTCCTCGAACTCGCTGCGCACCAGACGCAGGTCGCGGTGCAGGCCGGGCAGCGCGACCGGCACCACCGTCTCGGTGTCGCTGGACAGTGCCTCCTTCGCCGCGCGGCACCGACCGCGGAAGTCGGCGAGTGCCGCGACGGTCGCGGAATCGAACGGATCGAGGCCGGTCGAGTCCCCGCCGAGCGTTTCCAGCAGATAGGTCGTGACGAGATGGTCGAAATGGTCGCCGGAGACGTCGTCGCTGCTCAACGGGCGGCCCAGCAGCATGGGATGGGCGCCGCCCTGCACGACGGTGACGTCGAGGCTGCGCGCACCGAGGTCGTAGACCACCGTCACGTCGTCTCCCAGCGGCCCGTGTGTGGCGTCGAGCCAGCGCACCGCCGCGATCGGTTCGGGGATCGTCCGTGCAGTGACGCCCGCCCGGACGAGCGCGGCGCACAGGGCCTCGACGGTGTGAGCCGACCACGCGGCGGGATGTGCCAGCATCGTCGGCACATCGGAGGTGCCGGTGCGGTACTGCAGGCAGGCCACGGTCGACGCGACGAGATCCTCACCCAGGTAGGTGGAGCCGTCCTCGGCGAGGATGCCGACCGGATCGCCCACCCGGGCCGCATAGCCGGAGAACACCTGCGCACCGGGGGTCGGGGCGCCGAGGACGGGGGCCCCGCCCTCGGGGAGGTGGAGTTCGGTGGGGATCGACAGAACGCTGGGATCGCCGGATCGGGGCTGGTCGAGGACGGTGAGGGCCACCGAGTTGGCCGCCCCGATCGTGACGCCGAGTCCTGAATACATGCACGCTCCCGTGTTCTGGGCGGACATCGGTCCGCGATCTCGCTCCACCGTTCGGTCTCGATGAGCCTGTCGTTCCCGCCGCGCGGCCCGTTAGCGCCCACGCCGCCACCGGCCCGATCGTAGGGACTGTCCCCTAACGACCCCCATGCCCCCGAACCCCGATCCCCTAACGGGTGACGGCGGGCAGGGGGCCGCACCCCCTGTGCCCGCGACCGGCCGTTTCGTAGCGTCGTCCGTAGATCCCGACGACTCAGGAGACACGCGATGGCCACCAACGCCGTACTCGACTTCATCCTCAGCCTGTTCCGTGACGAGAAGGAACTCGCCCGGTACTGCAACAACCCCGAGGCCGTCCTCGCCGAAGCCGGATTGGACAGCGTGTGCCACGCCGACATCGTCGCCGTCGCCCCGCTCGTTGCGGACAGTGGTCTGTTCGCCGGAACCGCCGCCGAACTGACCGCAGCGCTGAACGGTGCGGCGAACGTCGGGGCGTCGATCGTAGGCACCGCCGCAGCCGGTCTGGGCGGAGCAGCGGGCCTCGGTGGCGCAGTGGGCCTCGGTGGCGCCGCCGGCCTGGGCCTCGGTGTCGGAGCAGGCCTCGGTGGGGGCCTGGGTCTCGGTGGTGGACTTAACCTCGGCGGCGGACTGGACCTCGGCGGGACCGTCGGCGCGCAGACCGGGATCGTCGTCGACCTCGGTGCGCAGCTCGGAGCGGCGCTCGAAGCCGGTGGCGAACTCGGCGCTTCCTTGGGTGCAGCGCTCGGTGGTGCTCTCGACGCAGGCCTCGAACTCGGCGGATCCTTCGACGTCGGAGGTGCCGTGGCCGGAGCGCTCGAAGGTGGGCTCGGCCTGGGCGTCGGTGCCGCTGCAGACCTGGCCGCGGCGATCGACGCGGCCGTCGAGGCCTCGGGCGGCCTCGGCGCAGATCTCGCCACGACCCTCGAAGGAGCCTTGGGCATCGGCGGCACCCTCGGCGCCGACATCGGGCTTGCCCTCGGTGGCCTGCTGGAATCGGCCGTCGACGTCGGCGGCACCTTCTCGACCGAACTCACCGCGGCCCTCGAGGGCGGCGCCGAACTCGGTGCCGCACTCGGCACGACCCTCGGTGGCGTTCTCGGCGTGGGCACGGAACTGACCGGCGCGCTCGGCACGAGCCTGGGCGGCGTCCTCGGTGGTGTGGCCGATCTCGGCGCCGGACTGGGAACCGACCTTTCCGCCGGTCTCGACGCCGGTGTGGGCGCGACGCTCGGCCTCGGTGCGTCCCTCTCGGCCCTGCTCGGAGCGGGCGGTGGAGCTGCGGCCGATCTCGGCGCCGCGCTGGGGACCGTCATCGAGAACAGCGCGCAGGGCGGTCTGCTCGGCGGTGTCGACCTCGACGCGGTCCTCTCGGGTGGCGGTGAGATCGACGCTGAGGCCGGGGCGGGCGTCGAACTCGGCACGCTGGTCGGCGGGGTGCTCGGAGGTGCGCTCGGCCTCGAGACCACCGCGGCCACCGAACTGTCGTCGGCGCTGAACGTCGCCATCGGCTCGACCACCGGTATCGGCGCGACCGTCGATTCGACCGTGCAGGCGGGGACGAACCTCGGATCGGATCTGTCGTCCGTCCTCGGCTCGACCTTCGCGACCGGCGGCTCGGCCGGCGCCGAGCTCGGCCTGCAACTCGGCAGTGCACTCGAGACGGCCGCAGGGTCGGCGTCCCTCGATGCGGGGGCCGATCTCGGCACGCAGCTCGCGACGACGATCGGCGGCAGCCTCGATGCCGGTGCCGAAGCCACCGGTCAGCTCGGCTACGCCCTCGACGGCGCACTGGACGCGGCGGCGGAACTCGGGGCCGGAGTGAACGTGGGAGCGGACCTCGGCGCGGCGATCGGCTCGGGGGTCGGCGCGGCCGGTGGACTGGGAACGTCCGTCGATCTGGGTGCAGCCACCGATGTCGAGAACGGGTTGGATCTCGGTGGTGCAGCAGACCTGGGCGCGGCTGCCGACCTCGGTGTCTCCGGCGGTCTGGAGAGCGCAGCCGACCTCGGTGCCGAGCTGTCCACGCAGGTGGGGACGGCCCTGTCGGGCGGGGTCGATACGGCCCTGCCGGGCGGGGTCGATACGGCCCTGTCGGGCGGTGCGGACAGCTGGGCATCGGTCGGCGAGGACGTCTTCGGCTCTGCCTCGGGAGCTGCGGGCTTGTTCGGCGAGGGTGGTCTCACCGCGACCTCCGGTCTCGGCGGCGACTCCTCTCTCGGCGCCACCGACTCCACCGAGCTCGACGAACTGCTGCCCTGACCCGCAGCGGTGCGGGCTCCGGGACATAATGTCCGGAGCCCGCACCGACGGAAGGCGAGTCGACGCAGCCCATGCAGCATTCACCGGATACGCAGCATCCATCCGATCCTTCGAGACGCCGAGCGCTCCTCGACCTGATCGACTCCGCGATCGCGCGATCTCGCAGCGCCGGGCGCAACGATCTCACCGACCGGTTGACGGCCGCCCGTACGAAGGTCTCCGACCCGCGACTGCGGGTGGTCGTCGTCGGGGGTCTGAACCAGGGCAAGAGCCGGTTCGTGAACGCTCTGCTCGGCCTCGAGGTGTGTTCCGTCGGCGACGACGAGACCACCGCGGTCCCCACGCTCGTGCAACACGGGCAGGAGCCGTCCGCCGAACTCGTCCCGACCGGTTCGGCGCCGCGCATCGCCGTGCCCTTCGACGACCTGCAGCAGGTCGCGCCGCGCAGCGCCGGCCGGGACGTCGACCGGCTCGAGGTGAGTGTGCCGAGTCCGCTGCTCGCCGACGGACTCGTGTTCGTCGACACCCCGGGTGTGGGAGGCCACGGAAATCCGCACACAGCAGCCACATTGACGCTCCTGGCCACCGCGGATGCGGTCTTCGTCGTCTCGGATGCGAGTCAGGAGTTCACCGCACCGGAGATGTCGTTCCTGCGACAGGTGCAGACGTTGTGCCCGGCGTCGGCGGTGCTCGTCACCAAGACGGACGTGTATCCGCACTGGCGCGCGATCGTCGACGCCGACCGCGAACACCTGCAGCGAGCGGGGATCGACCTGCCGCTGCTGCCCGTCTCGTCCCTGCTGCGCGAGTACGCGCTGCGCACCGAAGACGCCTCGCTGCAGCAGGAATCCGGCTTCGACGCGATCTACGACTTCCTGCGCGAACAGGTGGTCGCGCGCAACGCCGACTCGGCGCGACTGTCGGTGGCGCACGACGTGAAGACCGTCGTCGACCATCTCGCGCTCGGATGCGAGAGCGAACTCGCCGCCCTGCGCGACCCCGACTCCGGGAACGCCGCGATCGAGGACCTGCACCGGGCACGCGCCGCGACCGAGGCATTGCGGACGCGGGCGGCGCGGTGGCAGATCACGTTGTCGGACGGCATCGCCGATCTCGCGGCCGACATCGACCACGACCTGCGCGACCGGCTGCGCACGGTGACCCGCGACGCCGAAGCGTCCGTGGACGACTGTGATCCGGGCAAGGAATGGCCGCGGCTGGGGCAGTGGCTCGCCGAACAGGTCGCCGAATCCGTCGGTGACAACTTCGTGTGGGCGCACGAACGCGCCGAGGCGCTCGCAGGCAAGGTCGCCGAGCACTTCGCACTCGACGACGACTCCTTGCCGTCGTTGCATCTCGGCGACCTGTCGAGACTGCTCGAGCCCGTCGAGAACCTGTCCGATCTCGAATCGGGCCGGATCGGTATCGGTCAGAAGGTACTCGTCGGCATGAAGGGTTCTTACGGTGGCGTGCTGATGTTCGGTCTCGTCACCACCCTGATGGGGATGGCGCTCGTGAACCCGATCTCGGTGGGAGCCGGAGTCGTCCTGGGTACCAAGGCGTATCGCGACGACAAGCAGGTGCGGCTCGCCAAGCGCCGCGTCGACGCGAAGAGCGCGATCCGCGCCTTCACCGACGACGTGAGCTTCCAGGTCGGCAAGGAATCGAAGGACCGGCTCCGGCTCATCCAGCGTCAGTTGCGCGATCACTTCACCGAGATCGCAGAGCAGACACTACGTTCGCTCGACGAGTCGCTCGAAGCGGCCCGCCAGGCCGCGACCGTGCAGGAACAGGAACGCCGCCGTCGGATCGGTGAACTCGACACGCAGGTCGCGGAACTGGGCCGATTGCGCGAGCGCGCCGCGGAACTCGCGGGAGTGTCGGCGTGACCCCGACTCTCTCGCGCGCCCGCGACCTGCTCGACCGGGCACGCGCGTCGTACGGCGGGAACCCGGCCGTCGCGGACCTGCTCGACCACTGCGCCGCGCGACTCGATCAGCCGCTGCGGGTCGCGCTCGCCGGATCGCTCAAGGCCGGCAAGTCGACCCTACTCAATGCGCTTGTAGGACAGGACATCGCGCCCACCGACGCGACGGAGTGCACGCGCGTCGTCACCTGGTACCGCAACGGACCCGTGCCGACGGTGAACGCCTGGTACGACCGGAACCGCCGCATGCCGGTGCCCGTGCAGCGTCCCGACGGCCGTTTGACCTTCGACCTCGGCGAACTCACCGCCGACCGCGTCGACTTCATCGACGTCGAATGGCCGGCCAGCGCGCTGGCGCAGACCACCATCATCGACACCCCGGGCACGTCGTCGTTGTCGCAGGACGTGTCGGCGCGGACCCTGGCGCTGCTCACCCCGGAGGAATCGGCCTCCGGTGCCGACGCCGTCGTCTACCTGATGCGTTCGCTCGGAGCCGCCGACGTCGAGTTCCTCGAACGGATCGGCCGGCACGTCGGCGGGGGATCGGGACCGCTCGGCATCGTCGGGGGGGTGTCGCGCGCCGACGAGGTCGGTGCGGGTCGTGCCGACGCGATGATGTCGGCGAAGCAGGTCGCGGCGAGGTTCACCGACGAACTCGAACGCACCGGACTGTGCCAGGCGGTCGTGCCGGTCGCCGGGTTGCTCGCCCTCGCCGCACGGACCCTGCGGCAGAACGAGTTCGCGGCCTTCGAGGCGCTCGCACAGGTGCCGGTGGAACAACTGCAGGTCGCGATGCTGTCGGCCGACCGCTTCGCGCGACCGGACGTCGACCTGCCCGTCGACCCCGGGATGCGGGCACGTCTCGTCGACCGGTTCGGTCTGTTCGGCATCCGCACCGCAGTGCTGCTCGTGCAGCTCGGCGCGCGCGATTCACCGTCCCTCGCCGCCGAACTCGTCGCGCGCAGCGGGCTCGACGAGCTGCGTCAGGTCATCGACGTGCAGTTCGGTCAGCGTGCCGATCAGCTCAAGACCCATTCGGCGCTGCTGGCGCTCGAGCGGGTGTTGCACGCGTGCGGCGACCACGAGCTGCTGGGAGCCGTGCGACGCGAACTGGCCGACGACCACGGCTTCGCCGAACTCCGCCTGCTGGGCAGACTGCGGTCGTCGTCGGTGTCACTGCCCGACGAGGAGGTCCAGGCGCTGCAGCGCGTGGTCGGTGGATCCGGGATCGGCGCCACCCGGCGCCTCGGTCTCGCCGACGACGCGTCACCTGCCGAGATCCGCGCTGCGGCCGTCGATGCGGTGCGGCACTGGCGATCCCGCGCCGAACATCCGCTGCTCGATCCGTTCACTGCGAAAGCCGCAGCGGTGGCAGCGCGCAGTGCGGAAGGGCTGGTCGCGGGAGCCGGCCGACAGATGTGAGCTGTAGCCGAACGATTCGGCTTGCACCTCACGTAACGTGAGGTCATAGCGTCGATCGTGCCGGCGCACGGAGTGCCGGTGGAAGTGGGTGGACGATGCCGGCGACTGGTTCCGGGCAGCAGACACGTTCCGGACAGCACTGGAAGGTGGGGCGTCTCGCAGCGGAGACAGGCCTGACCGTGCGGACCCTGCATCACTACGACGACATAGGCCTCGTGCGGCCGTCGGGTCGGACGGCGTCGGGCCATCGGCTGTACGAGGAGTCGGACGTCGAGAGGCTGTACCAGGTGCTGGCGCTGCGTCAGCTCGGGCTGTCACTGGACGCGATCGCCACGGTCACCGACGGCGACACCTCGCTGTCGGAGATCCTCGACGCGCACCGTGCCTACCTGGACGATCAGCTCGCGGCGACCCGCACGCTGCGTGCGCAGGTCGAGATGCTCTCCCGCACGGTCCGAACGTCGCCGGATGCATCGGTCGCCGACTTCCTTCACGTGATCCGAGGAGTGATCGAAGTGGACGACATCTTCGAAAGGTATTTCGACAAGGGACAGATCGCAGACCTCGCGGAACGACGCGCGATGCTGGGCGACGACGTCATCACGGCGGCAGAGACGTCGTGGCAGGAACTCATCCCGCGTGTCGACGCTGCGCTGAGTTCGGGGATGGATCCGGCCTGTTCGGAGGCCCAGGAGATGGCACGGCAATGGATGGATCTGCTCGAGCAGTTCCACGGCGGCGACGAGGGCCTACGCGACAGCCTCTACCGCATGCACGAGGACAACGCGCAGCAGATCGAGCAGGAGTTCTGCGGGCCGAGTCGCGAACACATCGAGTTCATCACGAAGGCGAACGAGGCGCGATCTACGTAAGCACAGGGACGGATGCTCGATGTCGTCATCGAGCATCCGTCCCCGAATCGTGCAATCAACGTCGACGGGCTCTGCCGGCGGCGCGAACCAGGCGGGCGTGGACGGCCTCGAAGCGGAACAGATCCGCCCACGTCCATCGCACGACCTCGAAGCCCAGAGCCCGGATCGCATCCTCCCGCAGCTTCTCGCGATGGACGGTCTCGGCCGTCGCGCCGGGCTCGTCCGAGCCGTACTTGCTCCTTCCGTCGAATTCCCCGACCACGCCTTCGTCCTCCCAGAGGAAGTCGGGACGAGCGACGAATGCTCCGGAAGGGGTCCGCAGCTCGTGCTGCAGCTTCGGCGCCGGTAACCCCGCCGACCGGATCCGTAGTCGGCTGAGCGACTCGCCGGGACTTTCGCTGCGACCGTCGAGGAAAGCAACGGTCCGCCGGGCAGCGGCGATCCCGTGCCGCATGCCGGACGATGCCAGCGCATCGAGGAGCAGGGGCGCGATATGGGGATGCGCCCGCAGCGCCGCGTCGCCGGCGATGACTGCCGAGTCCACCGACAGTGTTCGTGCCAGGTCGACAACCGTCCGCGCGACGGTCGTGGTGCGCAGACCCGCGACGACGCAGACCTCGTCGGGTTGATAGGTGCACCTGTGTACATGGAGGGTCGGGGTGCGGCGTCCGCTCGACGGCCGTTCGCGGCTGATGTGCACCGGGGAGAGGTCGACGTCCCAGAGAGGAAGGCCGTGCAGCACCGCAGCGGAGACATGGCTGACGACGGCGTCCGGGGTGATCCGTCCTTGTCGCGCCAGTACGCGCGCATGGTGCAGGGTGAGCGGGTCGAGGTCCGCGCCACCGTCGACGTACACACCGCGCGTGACGTTCCGCAGTCGTCCCACACGGACAGCCTGACGGATCTCGTCCGAGGTCGTCCCGCCGGCCAGCAGGTCGGAGCGCAGAAGGAAGTTCGGTTCGTCCATGCAGCGAGGGTCGTGTACGGCGACGACGGACCCGGAGCATCGAAGCCCTCGACCCGACCACCTGTGGATCGACGGGGTCCCTGTGGACAACCCGTCCTTGCGCACCGGTGCGGACAGTGGCGCCTTGTCGACATCGGGTATCGGTCCCCGAATCGAGCAGATGCGACCGATCGAAGTGATGTGCGCCACCCTCGGAACAAAAGTCCACGACCTGCCGTTGGACGAGTCAGACAACTTGAGCGCATAAGACTCAACTTCACTTGACGGCGTGGACCGCTCGGGTGCAGGCTTGAGTCGACCGCGCTCACCTGAGCCGAACGGGCTCAGGTCGGGCATGGAACGTTTTCGCGGCGCGCACGCGTCGCGGCAGGAACATTGGAGGAAAATTATGGCTCGTGCGGTCGGCATCGACCTCGGAACCACCAACTCGGTCGTTTCCGTTCTGGAAGGCGGCGAGCCCGTTGTGGTCGCCAACGCCGAGGGGTCCCGCACCACCCCGTCCGTCGTCGCATTCGCGAAGAATGGTGAGGTTCTGGTGGGTCAGCCCGCCAAGAACCAGGCGGTCACCAACGTCGACCGCACCATCCGTTCGGTCAAGCGCCACATCGGCACGGACTGGACCGTGGCCATCGACGACAAGAAGTACACGCCGCAGGAGATCAGCGCCCGCACGCTGATGAAGCTCAAGCGCGACGCGGAGGCCTACCTCGGTGAGGACATCACCGACGCGGTCATCACCGTCCCGGCGTACTTCAACGACGCCCAGCGTCAGGCCACGAAGGAAGCCGGCACCATCGCCGGTCTCAACGTCCTGCGCATCGTCAACGAGCCCACCGCGGCTGCCCTCGCCTACGGTCTCGACAAGGGCGAGAAGGAGCAGACCATCCTGGTCTTCGACCTCGGTGGCGGCACCTTCGACGTCTCCCTCCTCGAGATCGGCGACGGCGTCGTCGAGGTCCGCGCGACCTCCGGCGACAACCACCTCGGTGGCGACGACTGGGACGAGCGCATCGTCAACTGGCTCGTCGACAAGTTCAAGGCACAGCACGGCGTCGACCTGACCAAGGACAAGATGGCCATGCAGCGTCTGCGTGAGGCTGCCGAGAAGGCCAAGATCGAGCTGTCGTCCTCGCAGTCGACCTCGATCAACCTGCCGTACATCACCGTCGACGCGGACAAGAACCCGCTGTTCCTCGACGAGCAGCTCACCCGCTCGGAGTTCCAGAAGATCACCGGCGACCTCCTCGAGCGCACCCGCGCTCCCTTCCAGCAGGTCGTCAAGGACGCCGGCATTTCCGTCGGCGACATCGACCACGTCGTACTGGTCGGCGGCTCGACCCGTATGCCCGCCGTCACCGACCTGGTGCGCGAGCTCACCGGTGGCCGCGAGCCCAACAAGGGCGTGAACCCCGACGAGGTCGTCGCCGTGGGTGCAGCCCTGCAGGCCGGCGTCCTCAAGGGCGAGGTCAAGGACGTGCTGCTGCTCGACGTCACCCCGCTGTCGCTGGGTATCGAGACCAAGGGCGGCGTGATGACCAAGCTCATCGAGCGCAACACCACGATCCCCACCAAGCGGTCGGAGACCTTCACCACCGCCGACGACAACCAGCCGTCGGTGCAGATCCAGGTCTTCCAGGGCGAGCGTGAGATCGCGGCGCACAACAAGCTGCTCGGCTCGTTCGAGCTCGGCGGCATCGCGCCGGCTCCGCGTGGCGTCCCGCAGATCGAGGTGACCTTCGACATCGACGCCAACGGCATCGTCCACGTCACCGCCCGCGACAAGGGCACCGGCAAGGAGAACACGATCAAGATCCAGGAAGGCTCCGGCCTGTCCCAGGAGGAGATCGACCGGATGGTCAAGGACGCCGAGGCGCACGCCGAGGAGGACCGCAAGCGTCGCGAGGAGGCCGAGGTCCGCAACCAGGCCGAGTCGCTCGTGCACCAGACCGAGAAGTTCATCAAGGAGAACGAGGACAAGGTCCCGGCCGACGTCAAGGAGAAGGTCGAGGCTGCGATCAAGGAAGCCAACGACGCCCTCGCCGGCTCCGACATCAACGCGGTCAAGGCCGCCGTCGAGAAGCTCGCGACCGAGTCGCAGGCCCTCGGCCAGGCCATCTACGAGGCGCAGGGCGCCGAGGGTGCCGCTGCCGGTGACGGCGCGGCCGCAGGTGCCGACGACGTCGTCGACGCCGAGGTCGTCGACGAGCCGAACGATTCGGAGAAGAAGTGAGTGCCGACAAGCCCGAGCAGGAACCGGTGACCGTCACCGACAAGCGACGGATCGACCCTGAGACCTTCGAGGTGCGCGACCCCGCCGAGGAGTCGCGCGCCGAGGAGGGCGAGGTGATCGAGTCGGTTCCTGCGGAGGGCGACGCCGAGAAGGCCGAGCGGACCGAAGGACAGTCGCAGGAGGCGAAGGAACTCGCCGAGCGCACCGCCGACCTGCAGCGCGTGAGCGCGGAGTACGCGAACTACCGTCGCCGCGCCGAGGCGCAGCGCACGGCGATCGCGGAGGAGGCCAAGGCCTCCGTCGCGGCGAAGTTCCTCGACGTCCTCGACGACCTCGACCGGGCACGCGCCCACGGCGACTTGGAGACGAGTCCGCTGAAGGCACTGTCCGGCAAGCTGACCGGTGTGTTCGACAGTGTCGGACTCGTCGCGTTCGGTGAGGAAGGCGACGCCTTCGATCCCGAGTTGCACGAGGCCGTCCAGATGGAAGGCGACGGTCACCACCCGGTGCTCGGGACGGTGCTCCGCAAGGGTTACCGCTTCGGCGACCGCATCCTGCGGCACGCGATGGTGACGGTCACCGACGGCGATCCGGCGGACACGCCGGGTGACGCGCGGTCGGCGGAGCCGGGCACAGAGTAAGAACAAGAAAACGCGAGAGGAGGAGACGCCCGGTGAGCCAGCGGGAGTGGATCGAGAAGGATTTCTACAAGGCCCTGGGCGTCTCCCCCGACGCAACGCAGGACGAGATCAAGAAGGCCTACCGGAAACTGGCGCGGGACCTGCATCCCGACGCCAACCCCGGTGACGCCACGGCCGAGGAACGCTTCAAGGCCGTCAGCGAGGCCAACGCCGTCCTGTCGGATCCCGCCAAGCGCAAGGAATACGACGAGACCCGGCGCCTGTTCGCCTCCGGCGGCATGCCGGGGGGCTTCCGTCCCGGCGCCGGCGGATTCTCCGGTGGTACCGGAGCGACCTTCGACATCGGCGACCTGTTCGGCGGTGGCGGCGACGGTGGGCTCGGCGACCTCTTCGGTGGCCTGTTCAACCGCGCCGGTGGCGGCACTGCTTCCACCGCCGGCCGTTCGCGTCCACGCCGCGGATCCGATGTCGAGACCGAGACGACGCTCGACTTCCGCGATGCCGTCCAGGGCGTCACGGTTCCCCTGCGGATGACCAGCCCGGCGCCGTGCACCACCTGCCACGGCAGCGGTGCCCAGCCGGGAACGAGTCCGCGGGTCTGTCCGAACTGCAACGGAAGCGGTGTGGTCTCCCGTAACCAGGGCGCCTTCGGATTCTCGGAACCGTGCGACGACTGCCGGGGCAGCGGATCGATCATCGACAACCCCTGCAGCGACTGCCGCGGTACCGGCGTGCAGAACCGCACCCGCACCATCACCGTGCGGGTCCCCGCAGGCATCAAGGACGGTTCGCGCATCCGCCTCGCCGGTCAGGGCGAGGCCGGTCTGCGCGGCGCCCCGTCCGGCGACCTGTTCGTGACGGTGCACGTCCGTCCCGACCGCGTGTTCGGGCGTGAGGGCGACGATCTGACCCTCGTGCTGCCCGTCAGCTACGGCGAACTCGTCCTCGGCGGCACCGTCTCGGTGCCGACCCTCGACGGCCGCGTCGGGCTGAAGATCCCGCCGGGAACGGCCGACGGCCGGGTCCTGCGGGTCCGCGGACGCGGCGTCCCCAAGCGCGGGGGCGGCGCCGGTGACCTTCTCGTCACGGTGAAGGTCGCGATCCCGCAGAATCTCGACGAGAAGGCGACGGAAGCGCTGCACAACTATCTTCGTGCAGAAGAGGCAAGCGGTTTCGATCCTCGAGAGGGATGGGCAGGTGCGTGATGAGCGAGACGAGAATGCCACGGAATCTGTCACCGGATCCCGATGCGCGCGTCTACGTCATCTCGGTGGCAGCAGAACTCGCCGGGATGCATGCGCAGACGCTGCGTAACTACGACCGGCTCGGACTCGTCCCCCCGCACCGCACCAGCGGCGGCGGCCGCCGGGACTCGCCGCGCGACGTCGAACTGCTGCGCGAAGTGCAGCGCCTCTCCCAGGACGAAGGTGTCAACCTCGCCGGGATCAAACGGATCATAGAGCTGACCAACCAGGTCGAGGCACTGCAGCAGCGCGTCGCCGAACTCAACGCCGAGGTCGCCCAGTTGCGTTCGACACGCGGCGATCTGGTGCCCATTCCGCGCAGCAACGCCCTCGTCGTGTGGAAGCCGCGCAACAGGCGGGACTGACCGCACCGCGGTCGAGCGCGACTGACCGCACCGCGGTCGAGCGCGACTGACCGCACCGCGGTCGAGCGCGACTGATCCGCCGGATCGGTCGAGAACGAAAATCTCCCGCCCAGCGAGACGATCGCCCTGTGGAGCCTCGACGTCTGCCTAGTGTGGCGTGTTCCACACGAACGGTCGACGGAAGGCAACAGTCATGGCGGAGTGGGCGGAAGAATGCGACGTCCTCGTGGTGGGGTCGGGAGCCGGAGGGTGCTGCGGTGCGTACACCGCTGCGCGCGAAGGACTGTCGGTGATCCTCGTCGAGGCATCCGAGTACTTCGGCGGCACCACGGCGTACTCCGGGGGCGGCGGCGTCTGGTTCCCCACCAACGCGGTCCTGCAGCGTGCCGGTGACGACGACACCCTCGAGGACGCACTGACCTACTACCACGCGGTCGTCGGCGACCGCACCCCGCGCGAACTGCAGGAGGCGTATGTCCGCGGCGGCGCCCCGCTGATCGACTACCTCGAGTCCGACGACGATCTCGAATTCATGGTCTACCCGTGGCCCGACTACTTCGGCAAGGCGCCCAAGGCCCGTGCCCAGGGACGTCACATCGTCCCGTCGCCGCTGCCCATCGCCGCCGATCCCGAGCTCAACGAGTCGATCCGCGGCCCGCTCGGCCGCGAACGCAACGGCGAACCCCTGCCCGACATGCTCATCGGAGGTCGCGCGCTCGTCGGACGATTCCTCATCGCCCTGCGCAAGTACCCGAACGTGGAGCTGTACCGGAACACCCCGCTCGAAGAACTGATCGTCGAGGACGGTGTGGTCGTGGGCGCGGTCGTCGGGAACGACGGCGAGCGACGGGCGATCCGCGCGCGCAAGGGTGTCGTCCTCGCCGCCGGTGGCTTCGATCGGAACGACGAGATGCGCAGCAAGTACGGGGTGCCCGGCGCCGCGCGGGACTCGATGGGCCCGTGGTCGAACCTCGGCAAGGCCCACGAGGCGGGCATCGCCGTCGGCGCCGACGTCGACCTGATGGATCAGGCCTGGTGGTCGCCGGGACTGACCCACCCGGACGGACGTTCGGCGTTCGCGCTGTGCTTCACGGGCGGCATCTTCGTCGACCAGGACGGTGCGCGGTTCACCAACGAGTACGCACCCTACGACCGTCTGGGCCGCGACGTCATCGCCCGCATGGAGCGCGGCGAGATGACGTTGCCGTTCTGGATGATCTACGACGACCGGAACGGTGAGGTCCCACCGGTCGGGGCGACGAATGTGCCGCTCGTCGAAACCGAGAAGTACGTCGACGCGGGACTGTGGAAGACCGCCGACACCCTCGAGGAACTCGCCGAGCAGATCGGTGTGCCAGCCGAATCCCTGAAGGCGACCGTCGCGCGGTGGAACGACCTGGCCGCGAAGGGAGTCGACGAGGACTTCGGCCGCGGGGACGAGCCCTACGATCTCGCCTTCACCGGCGGTGGGTCCGCGCTGGTCCCGATCGAACAGGGCCCCTTCCACGCGGCACAGTTCGGCATCTCCGACCTCGGCACCAAGGGCGGTCTGCGGACCGACACCGTCGGGCGGGTGCTCGACAGCGAGGGTGCTCCGATCCCCGGCCTGTACGCGGCGGGCAACACGATGGCCGCACCGAGCGGCACCGTCTACCCCGGCGGCGGCAATCCGATCGGCGCGAGCGCACTGTTCGCGCACCTGTCCGTGATGGACGCTGCGGGACGCTGACACACAGAGGCGGGACGCCGACGCACATACGAACCGGGCCCGGAGGATACGCAGGTATCCTCCGGGCCCGGTCCGTCCTCTCAGGGTCGGGTGACGGCGAAGTCCGCTGTCATGAACGGATATCCGTCCTCCACAGTGGTCGCGACCTCGAAGCGGTGCCGGTTGGCACCGCCGATGTGGGTGCCGTCGCCGTTCGCGACGCCCGTGCCGTAGTTGTTGGCCATGAGCGCCACGGTCGCGTCGCCGGGCATCGTGTAGTCGATCTGGATGCCGAACCCGCGCCGGTCGGCGCTGCTCGCCGAGACCGTCTCGGTGGAGCGGGCCGGCACCACGGTGGCCGGCTCGTCCACCCATGTTCCGTAAGGGTTCTCGGTCGACGTGAGCACCATCGGCGCATCGGTGTCGTTGCGGATCGTCAGCGTGATGGTGGGCCCGTCGGTGGGCAGGGAATCGGCGGCCGCAGTGGCGGGGGCGGTGATCGCCGCTGCAGCGGTCAGAACTGCCGCTGCGACAGCGCGGATGCGGTACTTCATCGTGCTCCTGGCGGTTGACGACTCGTGGTTCTCAGCCGTGCCTGGCCGGCCGCTGAAGTGTACCCGTCGGTAGCCCGATCCGTCGGTCTTCGGCGATCAGGCCGGGACGAGGTCGCTGACCTGCGCAACAAGCTCCAGTGAACGCAGCCACGCGTCGCGTCCGGGAGCCGACGACACGACGATCAGCTCGTCGGCCTGCGCGCGCTCGGTGAACCGGTCGAGGTAGTCGCGCACCTCCTGCGGCGTACCCACGGCGGTGTACCGAAGCATCTCGAGCACCTGCATGCCGGCGGGGGAGTCGAGCAGCATGTCGATCTCCTCCTCGCTGAACGTGCGCCCGCGTCCGACCATCTGGACGACCCGCGCCCGCTTGGTCGCCTCGAACAGCGACTGCGCCTCCTCGGCGGTATCGGCGGCGATCACACCGACACCCGCGATGACGTACGGCTCCGAGTGGTCGGGGGAGGGCTGGAACTCGCGGCGGTACAGCCGCACCGCGTCCTCGAGGGCCTGCGGCGCGAAGTGTGACGCGAAGGCGTACGGAAGACCGAGCAGAGCAGCGAGTTTCGCGCCGAACAGCGACGAGCCCAGGATGTACAGCGGCACATCGGTGCCCTTACCGGGGATCGCGTCGACTCCAGGGATCCGCGACTCACCCTTCAGGTAGGCCTGCAGTTCGAGGACGTCCTGCGGAAAACTGTCGGCCGACGTCGGGTCGCGGCGCAGCGCCCGCATGGTCTTCTGGTCGCTGCCGGGGGCGCGGCCGAGACCGAGGTCGATGCGGCCGGGATGCAGCGTGGCGAGAGTTCCGAACTGTTCGGCGATGGTCAGCGGCGAGTGGTTCGGCAGCATGATGCCGCCGGCGCCGAGACGGATCGACGAGGTGTGCGCGGCGACGTGCGCGATGAGCACGCTCGTCGCCGACGAGGCGATCGTCGGCATGTTGTGGTGTTCGGCGTACCAGATGCGCCGGTAACCCCACTGCTCGGCGAGCTGGGCCATCTTCACGCTGGCGTCGAAGCTCTCACGGGCGGTCTCGCCCTTGCCGATGTGTGCGAGGTCGAGGATGGAGAGGGGAACGGTCACCGGTAATCCTTCGCGTCGGGGCCCGGTATCGGCCGCCGGGCACACCTTCGGAGCAACCTCGACCGGTGACCGTCTATTCCCTCACCTGTCGTTCGGCGTCACCGCCGTTCGAAACCGCCGTAGGTGCCCTGGAAGAACAGGAGCGGACCGCGGGAGTGCAGCGACGTCAGCCCCGTGACCCGTGCCAGCACGATCGTGTGGTCGCCGGCCTCGTACTCGGTCTCCACGGTTGCCTCGACCCGCGCCAGGGCTCCCTCGATCGCCGGAGCGCCGTTGTCGCCCGGCTCCCAGCGCACCCCGCGGAACTTGTTGCCGCCGCTCACCGCGAACGCACCGCACAGGGTGCGCTGGCTCTCGGCCAGGACGTTGACGGCCAGGTTGCCGACCTCCCGGATCTTCGGCCAGGTCGTCGACGTGCGGGCGGGACAGAACGAGATGAGCGGCGGGGCCAGCGAGACCGACACGAACGACTGACAGGCGAATCCCAGCGGTTCGTCGCCGTCGAGCGCGGTGATCACCGTGACACCCGTGCAGAAGTTGCCCATCACGTCGCGGATCCGTCGGGGATCCAGTACCGCGTGTTCCGCTGTCATCGAAACTCCAATCGATCGGCGTTCGTTCCAGTGTCCGTCACCGACGACACAGTGTGCGAACCCTGTCCCGCCGACCGGTCAGCGAACACGCATGTCGCTGGGAGCCCAGACCGCCCGCATGCTGGTGATGCGTCCCTCGTCGTCGAACGTCATGACGTCGATGGGCTCGATCTCGTAGGTCTGCTCGCCCGCCTTCGTGACCACACGGAAGTGGAAGGCCGCGGTCGACCCGGCGATCCGGAGCGTGAGCAACTCGGTGGTGTTCTCGGTGGCCTCGACACCCTTGTAGAACTCGGCGATCGCTGCCCGGCCCACGCGAGGCTCGCTTCCGGCAGGATCCTCGAGGGTGGCGTCGTCGGCGTAGAGGGCGGCGATGTCGGCGGCCACGCCTGCGGCCACTGCATCGAGATAGGCGTGCACGGTGGTGCGGATGCGCTGAGTGCGGGCGTCGGTGTCGGAAACGGTCACGGTCGCTCCTGTGTGGTGCGGGACGAAAGGTGTCGCGTCGACGCTGGCTAGCGACCCGCTGGCGCACCGCATCGCCGTTCTCCCGGCCAGCGGGAGATGCCGACCTCACCCCACCCCGAGATCGCCGAAGTCCCTGCCGAACAGGTCGGCGAGGGCGACGAGCTGGTCGCAGTAGTGGTCGGCGGATCCGGCGTCCACACCGGCACCGACGATCGTCGCGCCCGCTGCGATCGCGCGGCCGAGTCGTCTGCGCGTCGCGTCGGGGTCACCGAGCGGGTCGAGCCGCGTCACCGACAGCACGACCTCGAAGCCGGGCGGCGGCTGCCTCTTCGCGAGCATCGTTTTCACGTCGTCGAAGGGGAGCCCGAAAGGTACCCAGCCGTCCCCGAACTCGCACGCGCGTCGCAGCGAACGCGGGGTGCGGCCGCCGATCCATAACGGAACTCGCGGCTGCACGGCGCAGGGATCGACCACCACATCCGAGTACTCGAAATACTCTCCGTGATAGGAGGGTTCGCGTGTCGATAGAGATGCGCGCAGGGCGGCGAGAGCATCGTCGGCGCGTGCGCCGCGATCAGTGAAGGGGGCTTCGAGCAACGCGAACTCCTCCTCGAGCGAACCGACGCCGAGACCGAGGGTCAGGCGTCCACCGCTGACCGTGTCGAGCGTGCCGTAGCGCTTCGCGATCTCCAGAGGATGGTGGTAGCCGAGGACGAGAACCTGGGTGACCAGTCGGATCCGGTCGGTGCGCGCTGCCAGGAAGCCGAGGGTCGCCAGCGGATCCCAGTACGTCCCACCGCGCGTCGCGGCCACGGGCGCCGGTACGGCGACGTGTTCACTGCAGGTGAGGTGGTGGAATCCCGACCGATCCGCGGTGACCGCGATCTGCGACAGTTCCTCGATGCCCGCGCCGGCCTCCCAGTCGCCGGAGGCCCCGGGGACCCGGGTGACGACCGGGCTGGTGATCCCGATGCGTACTGCCGGCATGCGGTTCGATCCGTCGGTCATACGCTCTCCTTCGTCGATCGGTCCGTCAGGAGTGTGCGCTCGGACGGGCTCGCGGAGCACGTCCGGTCCCGCTCGCCGATACACGACCAGTGAGGTACACGATCTCGTCGTCGACGGACCGGGAGGCGGCCTCGCGTTGCGCCTCTACCGTCCCGAGTCCTCCGAGGCCGCGCGCCCGGTCGTCGTGTTCGCGCACGGTGGAGGGTTCGTCTTCTGCGATCTCGACAGTCACGACGAGTTCTGCCGGTCGATGGCGGAGGCTGTCGGGGCCGTCGTCGTGTCCGTCGATTACCGCCTCGCCCCCGAACACCCTGCCCCGGCCGCGCACGACGACCTGTACCCCGCGCTCGAATGGACGGCCGCGACCGTCGCGTCGTACGGGGGAGACCCGGCGCGCATCGTGCTTGCCGGCGACAGTGCCGGTGGAAACCTCGCCGTGACCGTCGCGATCGCCACCTGCGACGGGGGCGGACCGGCGGTGCTCGGTCAGGCGTTGTTCTATCCGGTGATCGACGACGACTTCGACACCGAGTCGTACCGGAAGTACGGGGTGGGCTACTACAACTCCGCCGCGGCGATGCGGTGGTACTGGGAGCAGTACGCACCGGACGGCACCGACGATCCCCCGCCTGATCCCCACCCGCGCCGAGTCGCTCGCCGGGCTGCCCTCGGCGGTCGTCGCCACCGCCGAACTCGATCCGCCGTGTTCGTCCGGCGACGACTACGCCGACCGTCTCGCCGCGGCCGGGGTGTCCGTGCAGCACCGCAGATTCGACGGCCTGTTCCACGGATTCCTGACCTTCCCCGCGTTGTCGCTCAGCGAGCCGGCGCGGCAGGAGGTGTGGAAGATGGTGCGCGCCCTGGTCGACGGGCCGGATCTCCCGGTGACCGGGACGAGCGGCTTCGCGTCCTGAGCAACTGTCCTAGCGTCCCGCAGACAACGACGAGAAGGAGACTGTCGATGGCGCCGACATCCGTACCGCCCGTGGCACCCGCCCAGGACACCACCGTCGACCTGCTCGTGATCGGGTCCGGTACCGGCATGGCCGCCGCACTCACCGCGCACGAGGCAGGACTGTCCGCCCTCCTCGTGGAGAAGTCGGCCTACGTCGGCGGATCGACCGCCCGTTCCGGCGGTGCGTTCTGGGTGCCGGCCAATCCGGTACTCACCGCGGCGGGAAGCGGCGACACCGTCGAGCGCGGCCACACCTACGTGCGGACGGTCGTCGACGGCACGGCGCCGGTCGAACGGGGCGAGGCCTTCGTCGACAACGGTGTCGCCACCGTCGAGATGCTCCAGCGCACCACCCCCATGAAGCTGTTCTGGGCTGAGGGCTACTCCGACTATCACCCCGAACTGGCGGGTGGTTCGGCGGTCGGCCGCAGCTGCGAGTGCCTGCCCATGGACCTGTCGGTCCTCGGTGAGGAGCGGGGTCGACTGCGTCCCGGCCTCATGGAGGCGAGCCTGCCGATGCCTACCACCGGTGCCGACTACAAGTGGATGAACCTCATGTTGCGCTTGCCGCACAAGGGTTTTCCGCGTATCTTCAAGCGGCTCGCACAGGGGGTCGCCGGTCTCGCCGTCAAGCGTGAATACGTCGCCGGTGGGCAAGCGATCGCCGCCGGCCTGTTCGCGGGTGTGCTGAAGGCCGGTGTGCCGGTGTGGACCGAGACGTCGCTGGTGCGTCTGCTCACCGACGGGGATCGTGTCACCGGTGCCGTCGTAGCGCAGAACGGACGTGAGGTGACGGTGACCGCTCGTCGCGGGGTGGTGCTTGCCGCGGGTGGGTTCGACCACGACATGGAGATGCGGCGCAAGTTCCAGTCCGAGCGTCTGCTCGACCACGAGAGCCTCGGGGCGGAGACCAACACCGGCGACGCGATCAAGGCGGCCCAGGAGGTCGGTGCCGATCTCGCCCTCATGGATCAGGCATGGTGGTTCCCCGCCGTCGCGCCGACCCGTCCGGGCAAGCCGCCGATGGTCATGCTCGCCGAGCGTTCGCTGCCCGGCTCGTTCATCGTCGACCAGACGGGACGCCGGTTCACGAACGAGTCGTCCGACTACATGTCGTTCGGACAGCTGGTGCTCGAACGCGAGCGTGCCGGCGATCCGATCGAGTCGATGTGGATCGTCTTCGACCAGAAGTACCGCAACAGCTACGTGTTCGCGGCCGGGGTGTTCCCGCGCCGGCCGCTCCCGGAGGCCTGGTACGAGGCGGGCATCGCCCACCGCGGCACCACCGCTGCGGAACTCGCGGCGTCGATGGGCGTGCCGGTGGACACCTTCGCCGCGACGTTCGGAAGGTTCAACGAGGACGCCGCGGCGGGAACGGATTCCGAGTTCGGACGTGGCGGCAGTGCCTACGACCGCTACTACGGTGACCCGACCGTCCAGCCGAACCCGAACCTGCGACCCCTCACGCACGGCCCGCTCTACGCGGTGAAGATGACGCTGAGCGATCTCGGCACGTGCGGTGGCGTGCGCGCCGACGAGCGGGCGCGGGTCCTCCGCGAGGACGGCAGCCCCATCGCCGGTCTCTACGCCATCGGCAACACCGCGGCCAACGCGTTCGGCCACCGCTATCCCGGTGCCGGTGCCACCATCGGGCAGGGCCTGGTCTTCGGGTACATCGCGGCCCGCGACGCAGCATCGTCGGACGCACCGGTCGCCTGAGTGGACGATCCGAAAGGTAGGGAGGGCATGTGACGATCACGAACGGGGACGTCCGTTCCCTCCCGACCGTGCTGTCCCTCTGGGGAGCCGGGCCCCGTCTCGAAGACGGCCCGGTGGACGAAGTGGACATCGTGTTCTTCGCGCCACCCACCACCGACGCGCTGGTCTGCCGGTCCCGCGACAACCGCGACGAGGCGTCCGGTCGGCTCGACCGGACACTCGGATACGTCGATGAGATCGGGCGGTTGGTCGCCGAGGTCTACGTGTCCGGATCGGCGCGTCCGGTCGGTGAGCACGGTGCGTCCGTCCCGCTCGCCGACGAACTGCTGCATTCGGTTGTCGAACGGTTCGACCTCGCCGATGTGCGGCGGCTCCGGATGCGGTTCTACGGACATTCCGCGAGGCCTGGATCACCGACCTGGTCGGTGACCGTGTTGCAGCGTTACCGCACCGATCACGAGGACGTCGAGGACGTCGCGCTCATCGGCACGGATCCTTCCGGATCCGTCGTCGCTCGTGCCTGGGTGACCGTCGCAGCCGATCGCTGAAGAGCCGGCCGGACGTCGGGCGCACTCAGTACGGGTCGTAGCGGATGTTCTCGACCGGGGTGCCGGTCTCGATCAGCCGCTGAGCGGTGGTGCGCACCATGGCCGCCGGGCCACACACGAGCACCTGGTGGTCGCCGAACGCACCGTAGGACGTGACGACCTCGTCGACGCTGCCCTCGAGCAGTTCGTCGGGGTCGGGTCCGAACTCGTCGATGCGCGGGGCGATGCGATCGAACCAGGGGTCGGGGATGTCGGGGATCTCGAGGGTCTCCACGACCGGCACCACCGTCAGCCACGGCAGCGCCTCGGACAGGAGCATGAGCATGTCGGCGGCGTACAGGTCGCGCGGGTTGCGGGCGCCCGTGAACAGGAAGGTGCGGGGCGGATCCGGGTGACGCGCCGTGTCGAGGATCAGCGACCGCAGCGGCGCGAGGCCCGTGCCGCCGGCCACCATGATGACGATGCGGCCGGTGTCGTCGATGTGGAGGTCGCCGCCGCGGGCGGCGCCGATCTGCCACACGTCGCCCGGTTGGGTGTCGGCGACGATCGCGCCGCTCACCCAGCCACCCGGGACCGTGCGCACGTGGAACTCGAGCTTGCCGTCCAGCGACGGTGGCAGCGCGGGGGAGAGGCGACGCGGCAGCGTGGGACGCTGCGGCACGGCCACGTCGACGTACTGCCCGGGGCGGAAATCGACGATCGCGTCGTCGCATTCGAGACGCACGACGGCGAGGTCGTGCCGGAGCCGATGATGTTCGACGACGGTTGCGGTGACTGCCGTTTCGGTCTCGCTCGGTGACGGCGTGGCCGACTGCATGCGTGATCCCCCGGTGGTGTGCTGTGACGTGCCCAAGACTCTAGGCGAGAAGTCGCCGAAAAGGCAGGGTGGAACGTGTTTCAGTTTTCGGTCTCGGGCGGTTATCGTGACGAACGGCAGGTGATGGTCACCACAGCGGAGAACGCCAACCGGTGACGTCACACAACGGACCGTCACAGCACACCGGAAGGACGACCATGCCCGAGGAGTACGCCGACCTCTACCGCCCCGCATTCACGCCCGATCTCCTCATCACCGCGCTCGACCGCAGCGCCGACCGGCCCGCCCTGCACCTCGGTGACGTCGTCCTCACCGGAGCCGAGATGCGCGCCGCCATCAGCCGGTTCCAGCAGGCGCTCGCGTCCGTCGGGGTCGGCCAGGGAACGGCGGTCGCGATGCTGTCCAAGAACCGGCCCGAGGTGCTCATCTCGATGGGCGCCACGATGGTCGCCGGCTGCCGCACCACGGCCCTGAACCCGATGGGCTCGCTCTCCGACCACCTGTACATCTCGACCGACGCCGAGATCGAGACCCTGATCTTCGATCCCCGCCACTTCGAGGAACGCGCAGCGGAGCTGCGCGAGCAGGTGCCGACCCTGAAGAACCTGTTCTCCCTCGGCCCGTCCTCGGTGGGCACCGACATTCTCGCCCTGTCCGAGGAGTTCACCGAGCAGCGCCTCGTGTCCGCGCCCGTCGACATCGAGGACACCTCCTCCATCGTCTACACCGGCGGCACCACAGGGAAGCCGAAGGGCGTGATGGGCTCGTTCCGTTCGGGCGCGGCCCTGAACCAGATCCAGATGGCCGAGTGGCAGTGGCCCGAGCAGCCGCGCTTCCTCGTGTGCACCCCGCTCTCGCACGCCGGTGCGGCGTTCTTCGTCCCCACGCTCCTGCGCGGCGGATGCCTCTACGTGCTGCCGCACTTCGATCCTGCGCTCGTGCTCGAAGCGATCGAGAAGCATCGCATCAACGCGACCATGCTCGTGCCGACGATGATCTACATGCTGCTCGACCATCCCGATTTCGACAGCCGCGACCTGTCGAGCATCGAGACCCTGTTCTACGGTGCGTCGGCGATGTCGCCGTCCCGCCTGCGCGAAGGGATCGAGCGGCTCGGCCCGGGCTTCTTCCAGTTCTACGGCCAGTCCGAATGCGGCATGACCATCTCGGTGCTGCGCAAGGAAGAACACCTCCCCGACGATCCGAGCCGCCTCGCGTCGTGCGGCCGCCCCGTGCCGTGGCTCGACGTCCGCCTGCTCGACGACGACCTGAACGAGGTGCCGCAGGGCGAACTCGGCGAGATCTGTGTGCGCGGCCCGCTCGTGATGAAGGGCTATCTGAACAAGCCGGAGGAGACCGCCGAGGCGCTGCGCGGCGGATGGCTGCACACCGGCGACGTCGCGCGCGCCGACAAGAACGGCTTCATGACGATCGTCGACCGCAAGAAGGACATGATCGTCACCGGCGGCTTCAACGTCTTCCCCCGCGAGATCGAGGACGTCATCTCGTCGCACCCGGCGGTCGCGTCCGTGGCCGTCGTCGGTGTGCCGGATACCAAGTGGGGCGAGGCCGTCAAGGCGTGTGTCGTGCTGCGCGACGGTCAGTCGGTGCCGGTCGAGGAACTGATCGAGAAGGTGCGTGCCGCAAAGGGTTCGGTGCACGCCCCCAAATCGGTCGACTTCCTCGACGCCCTGCCGTTGACGCCGCTGGGCAAGCTCGACAAGAAGACGCTGCGGGCGTCCTATCGCTGACCTCGTTCGCGTGGCGGTCGGTCCCGGCAACCGGTCGTGGTTGCCGGGGCCGGCTGTTTGTCACCAGGACTCGTGGATTCGGAATGCCGCTGTCCTGCCTCACCACTGGTGCGCGACGTCCAGCACCACCCGTGAACTGCTACCGGGACCGTCGAGGGTGAACACCCGGAACGGCAGCCGGGCCCGTACCCCGACACCGAGGGTGGTCTGGCCTTCGAAACTGTTGGCCCACGCCACCTGTCGCAGGGTGCGGTATCCGCTCACGTCGACGACCTCGCGCCGGTTCGCCGGTACGTAGTAGGCGGGCGCGAGGACGACCGCCTGGAGGTAGGCGCCTCCGCGCAGCGGGACCTCGAACCCCGATCCGTCCTCGTGGACGGCGGGGACGTAGCCGACGCGGTAACCCGCGGCCGGCCCGGCGAGATCGACGACGATCCGGTCGAAGCACTCGTGCCGTCCTGCCCGCACGGCGGTGAACGGTGAGGCGACCATCGTCGGGTTCACCTTGTCCAGCGAACCCCAGTGGATGCCGCAATAGGGCGTTGCGGCCGACGCGGTCGGGCCCGTCAGCCCGATCCCCGCGATGACGACGATCATCGCGAGCCACACGTGAATCCTGCTCATGTCCGTTCCTCTGTGTGTGGCTGATGATGGATCATCGCGAGGAGTGTGATCCGCGTTACATTTGAGGGTCGGGACGCTCCTCGACGAGGTCCTCGAAGGTCGTCTCCTTCAGCGACTCGAAGACCGGGGCGACCAGACGGTCGAGCATCGACGAGAACACTTCTGTACCGGCGAGTTCCCGCACCCCCAGCTCACCCGACGTCACCTGCTCGACGAGCTTCGCGAAGGCCGGGTCGCCCGTGGCATCGGCGATCGACCGCAATGACGTGACGATCTCGCGGGACAGGGTGGTATCGCCGCGCGCGACGTCGACGACGATCTCGGATTCGTCCATGTCTTCTCGATTCCTGTGCGGCACCGTGGTGCCTAGACTGCGGGGAGGCCGGGGATCTCGATGTTCTCGATCTTCGCGAGATTTCCGGTGAGCACACCGATGAGGCCCTGGATGGACGTCCACACTGTGGTGTGGACGTCGATCGCCTTCCTCCACTGGTCGCTGATGATCACCAGGTCCACTACGGAGGACGCTGCAATGGCCGCCGAGCCCAGAACTCCGACACCGGTTGCGGCGGCGATACTCGTCGCCGCGATCCTGATCAGAACCCTGATGGCTGCATCGGTTATGACCGAGAGGATTTCGGCGAATGCCTGGTTCAGTTCGTACATCGACACGGCGATCTTCTCCAATTGCTCAGAGATCCCGTGAACGGCCCGGGCCTGTTCGTCGAGGGCGTTCTGCAGATCGGTGAGATAACGACCGGCGGCCCCGCCCGCCGATCCGTCCCACGGGGCAACCGTGCCGTGGACGTCGTCTACGGCCGTCGCGTACGCACGGTGGAAGGTGGCCAGCCTGTTCACGCCATCGCTCGTGCGCAGCACCGACTCCCAGTCGCCACCGCAGTGCTGGGCCGCGTACACCCACGGATCCGTGCCCACCACGAACTTGCAGAGTTCGGCGACGTAGAAGCTCGGGGAGAGGTAGTACATCCCCAGGGTGCGTTCGAGCAGGTCCGGTATGGGATCGGACGCGGTGGGTTCGACGAGCGCATCGTCCGGACGAGCGCTCACCAGCCGATGTCCGGACCGGTGCGCTCGAACTGTGCCGAAGTGCCCAGTTCGGTGTCCTCGTATGTCCGTGCGGATTCGGTCATCGCCGTCGCCGCTCGGTCGATCGCCACACCCAGCTCGTCGTAGAGAGCCGTCAGCCGGGCACGGGCCGTGTGCACCCGTTCGACGACATCGAAGTAGATCAGTCCCCCGGTCTCAGGAGGCGTCAGCCAGCGATCGGCGTAACGGCGTGCACCATCCGCCTGGTCGGCCAGATCGCGCAGATCATGTGTTGCAGCGCGCAGGTCGTCCGGGTCCACATACAGATTCGATCGTGTCAAGACATCCCCCAGTCGTGATCGGACGAGAGTGTAGGCCATCGCAAAGGCGTTTGCGACGCCCGCTACAGTGCACGACGTGACAACCGGGGGGAACACGAAAAATGGTCTTGCGCATGTGCGTTTCGAGACACAGGACCGTGACGATGCGATACCGACACGACTGGGGGGCCGACCCGTCCAGCTGACGGTGAAGGATGAGCTTCCACCCGTGTGTCCTGTGCACGGGGTGCCGGAGGTCGAGCGCGTGCACACCTGGGTCACCACCTATCGCAAGATCCGGCACAGTCGCGCGCAGATCCGCATCATCGGTACCGAAGCTGCGGCGAAGGCCAGTACGTGGCGTGCACGTGCGCAGCACAAGCCACACGTGATCGCGTTCGATGTACCGATGTGTGCGCGGTGCGTCCGGATCGATCGGCTGACACGGTGGGCGATGTGGCTGTGCATGCTGGGCGGACTGGTCTGCCTGCTCGTCGCGGTGCAGATGGCGGCCCTCGGCTGGGCCCGCGAGTACATGGCCCTGTGGTCGCTGCTCGTGTTCGGAACCTTCCTCGTTCCGACCCCGGCGATCTTCGTCAGACAGATGCGTCAGGGCTGGTGGGGTTTCGAGGCTCCGATCGACGGGTCGGCCCTCGTTGTCGCGTACGCCCACCCGAACTTCGTGGCCGAGACGGAGAGGCGACGCGGCCGATAGATCCTCGGCTTTCACCGGGGAGTGCGGCCTGACATACTCCCTCGCATGGTGAACGGGGACGTCCAGCGGGTCGAGGTGCGGTTGGCAGTCGAATATCCGGGCTCGGGAGCGACGAGCACGCTCGGAGACGGTTCGATGCGACCGATCGATCCCATCCCCCCGATCTGCCCGCGCCACGGAGAGCCCGAGACCGGACGTGTCCGGGTGACGGTCGCGGCCGACGCATCGGAGCCCCGCCAGGGATCGAACCGGTTCGGTTCGGCGCTCGAGGCCGCCTACACGGTGCAGGTCGCCGCGGTGGACTGGCCCGTGTGTGCTCGCTGCGTCGCCGTCCGCACGCGCTGGCAGATCGCCGCCGCCGCGACCTGCACGGTCCTCGGCGTCATCTTCCTCGCGCTGGTGTTCGCGCTCGTGCAGGGCGCTCCCGAGATCTACGGTCTGGCGCTGCTCGGTGTCTTCGGTCTGTCGTTCCTCCCGATCTACGTCGCCTTGCGGGTGCTCGAGCCGAAGCGGGCCTCTCTGGGAATGTCCGTGGCCGAGGACGGTTCGGAACTCGTCATCTCGCAGGCGCATCCGGAGTTCGCGCGGGCGGTCGCGGCGCAGCGGATGTAGCCACCGTTCCCTTCTCCTGCGGCGTTGACTTCTGGACCGGCCGGTTCATACTCGAACCGGGGGTCGATCGTCTCGTTTCACAGGCAGGAGAAGTGCCGTGAAGATCGAACATTCCACTCCGGCGTCCACCCCGGAACTCGGATCCGAGGAGAAGAAATCTCTCGCCGTGCGGGCTCTGATGATGATGGCCGACGGTGATCGCAGCGTTTTCGGCGAGGTGCTGTCCGCGGACGCGGTCAATCGCGAAGCAAAGAGTGAACCGCCTCCCACCAGAGTCCACGGACCCGACGGTTTCTTCGCGACTGCACTGTGGTTGCGTGACGCCTTCGCAGATCTGAAGTTCGAGGTGAAGAACGTCGTGGAGCAGGACGATCTCGTCGTCCTCGACACCGTCATGTCGGCGCGACACGAAGGACCCTTCGCCACCTACGACGAGCAGGGCCGCGTCGATCAGGTGTTCGCGCCGACGGGAAAGAGTTTCACGGTGCGTCAGGCCCATTGGATGCGGGTGGCCGACGGCAAGATCGTCGAGCATTGGGCCGTGCGCGACGACCTCGGAATGGCAAAGCAGGCGGGATGGGTGCCACCGAACCCGATCTCGCTGACGCGGAACGTTCTCGCAGCACGGAAGCTGCGCAAGCAGATCAGAGCGGGTCGAAGCTGATGTTCTGACGCGGGGTGCCTGCCGCCGACAGCGCGTACAGCGTCGTGCGGATCATCGACGGCGACCCGGCGATCTGGATCTGACGGTCGGCCCACGTGCCGAACTGCCCGGCGACCTTACCGAGCTTGCCGTACATCGGCCGGTTGAGGCCGGTGGGCGGTTCCTTCGCGGGAACCGGGTGCCACCAAGGGTTCTCCTTCTCCTCGAGCACCGGCACGATGGTCAGCCACGGGTTGGTCGTGGCGATCTGCCACAGGGTTTCGAGGTCGTACAGGTCGCACGGATACTTGCCCCCGTAGAACAGGTGGACGCGCGGGTTGTCGCCGCGCATCGCCATCTCCATGATCTGGGCGCGCATGGGTGCGAGACCGGTGCCGGACGCGATCATCAGCACGTCCCGGCCGCTCTCGCGGTCGACGTGCAGGCCACCGAGCGGTGGGCCGATCGTCCACCGGTCGCCGACCGCGGTCTCGCCGACGAGCGCGGGGCTCACCCATCCGGTGGAGACCCGTCGAACGTGGAATTCGATCTGCCCGTACGGATTCGGCGGGATCGCTGCCGACAGGTACCGCCACATGTGCGGGCGCTGCGGGATCTGCACGCTCATGTACTGGCCCGCGTAGTAGGGGATCGAGCTGTCGGCCTCGAGCCGGATGATGGCCAGATCGGGGAGCACGCGTTCGTGGCCGACGACGGTGGCCCCCCACGAGGCAGGCAGGTCGTCGGTGGCCGCGGCGGTCGCCATCGTCTCGACGACTCCGTCGACGACCTCGGCCCAGGTGCGTTCGAGCGCGGCCGTCCACAGGATCAGGGGAGTGCATTCGCGGACCGCGGCGAGCAGTGCGTTGCCCGCGACGCGGTAGTGCAGCGGCTCGACCCCGTACTTACGGTGGTCGCGCGCGAGCTGGGCGAGGAACCTGTCGACGGTGCCCGGTTCGTGGAGGCGGGCGACGACCCAGCCGACCGCGGTCGCGAACCGCTGTCGCATCGACTCCATGCCGGCGGGGAACAGTGAGCGGATGCCGGTGGACTCGCTCCACATGGCGTTGTAGAACGCCGTCGCGAACCGTTCGGCTCCGGTGGGGGTGGCGATGATCGACGCGAAGCTGAGCTGAACCCGGGCGATGGCGAAAGCCTCCACGCCATCCTCCCTGTATCCGTGCTGCGCGAACGCCGCCACTGTAGTCGGTTGCAGGGCGCCCGGCCACTGACCGCCGGGTCCGTCACAACCTGCGAGCGGTTTGTGAGCAGAATCACTACACTCAGGAAAGTTGAGTGGAACAAACTCAACTTATGATCCGTTGAAGAATTCGACATCACCGAGACCTGCCCGAGGCAGGGAATCGGCTGCAGAATCGACATGGGGCACTCGCCTGCGCGTGGGGTGCACCGAGAAAGAAAGGGGCGCGCAGTGGACTCGTTCAATCCGACGACCAAGACCCAGGCCGCACTCACCGCTGCACTTCAGTCGGCGTCCGCTGCGGGCAACCCGGAGATCCGTCCGGCACACCTGCTCGTGGCACTGCTCGACCAGACCGACGGCATCGCCGGCCCGCTGCTCGAAGCGGTGGGCGTCGACCCGGCCGCGGTGCGCAGGGAAGCCGAGGACCTCGTCCGTCGTCTTCCGCAGACCAGCGGGGCGACCACCACACCGCAGCTCGGTCGTGAGGCGATCGCGGCCATGACCGCGGCACAGCAACTCGCCACCGAACTCACCGACGAATTCGTCTCCACCGAGCACGTCCTCGTCGGCCTCGCCGGTGGCGACTCCGATGTCGCGAAGCTCCTCGCCGGGCACGGCGCAACGCCGGCCGCCCTGCGCGACGCCTTCACGACCGTCCGCGGCAACCGCCGCGTGACCTCCGCCGATCCCGAGGCCAGCTATCAGGCCCTGGAGAAGTACTCCACCGATCTGACGGCGCGGGCGCGTGAAGGCAAGCTCGACCCGGTCATCGGTCGCGACAACGAGATCCGCCGTGTCGTCCAGGTGCTCTCCCGCAGGACCAAGAACAACCCGGTCCTCATCGGTGAGCCAGGCGTCGGTAAGACCGCCATCGTCGAGGGCCTCGCCCAGCGCATCGTCGCCGGGGACGTGCCCGAGTCGCTGCGCGGCAAGACCGTCATCTCGCTCGACCTCGGCTCGCTGGTCGCGGGCGCGAAGTACCGCGGCGAGTTCGAGGAACGCCTCAAGGCCGTGCTCGACGAGATCAAGGAATCGGCCGGGCAGATCATCACCTTCATCGACGAGCTCCACACCATCGTCGGCGCCGGCGCGACCGGCGAGTCGGCGATGGACGCCGGCAACATGATCAAGCCGATGCTCGCCCGCGGTGAGCTGCGGCTGGTCGGTGCCACGACCCTCGACGAGTACCGCAAGTACATCGAGAAGGACGCGGCCCTCGAACGTCGTTTCCAGCAGGTCCTGGTGGGGGAGCCGAGTGTCGAGGACACCGTCGGCATCCTGCGCGGCCTCAAGGAGCGCTACGAGGTGCACCACGGCGTGCGCATCACCGACTCCGCGCTCGTCGCGGCGGCGACGCTGTCCGACCGGTACATCACCTCGCGCTTCCTACCCGACAAGGCGATCGACCTCGTCGACGAGGCAGCCTCGCGCCTGCGGATGGAGATCGACTCGCGTCCCGAGGAGATCGACACCGTCGAACGCGTCGTCCGTCGCCTCGAGATCGAGGAGATGGCGTTGCAGAAGGAGAGCGACGAGGCCTCGAAGGAGCGCCTCGAGAAGCTGCGCGCCGAACTCGCCGACGAGCGGGAGAAGCTCAACCAGCTCACCACGCGCTGGCAGAACGAGAAGACCGCGATCGACTCCGTGCGGGAGATCAAGGAACAGCTCGAATCCCTGCGCGGTGAGGAAGAACGCGCCGAACGCGACGGCGACCTCGGCAAGGCCGCCGAGCTGCGCTACGGCCGCATCCCCGAGCTGGAGAAGAAGCTCGAGGCGGCCGCCGCCGCGTCGGGTACCACCGCCGGTGGCGACCTGATGCTCAAGGAGGAGGTCGGCCCGGACGACGTCGCCGACGTCGTCGCGGCATGGACCGGCATCCCCGCCGGCCGCATGCTCGAGGGCGAGACCTCCAAGTTGCTGCGGATGGAGGACGAACTGCGCAAGCGGGTCGTCGGCCAGGACGTCGCGGTGCAGGCCGTCTCCGACGCGGTGCGTCGTGCACGTGCCGGTGTCGCCGACCCGAACCGTCCGACGGGGTCCTTCCTGTTCCTCGGCCCGACCGGTGTCGGCAAGACGGAGCTGGCGAAGGCGCTCGCCGACTTCCTGTTCGACGACGAACGCGCCATGGTGCGGATCGACATGTCCGAGTACAGCGAGAAGCACTCGGTGGCACGCCTCGTCGGTGCGCCTCCGGGCTACGTCGGCTATGAGGCCGGCGGTCAGCTGACCGAGGCCGTGCGGCGTCGCCCCTACACGGTGGTGCTGTTCGACGAGGTCGAGAAGGCACACCCGGACGTCTTCGACACGCTGCTGCAGGTGCTCGACGACGGTCGTCTCACCGACGGCCAGGGCCGCACGGTCGACTTCCGCAACACCATCCTGATCCTCACATCGAACCTCGGTGCGGGTGGCGATCGGGAGCACATCATGGCGGCGGTGCGGGCGGCGTTCAAGCCGGAGTTCATCAACCGGCTCGACGACGTCGTGATCTTCGACCCGCTCTCGGAGGAGCAGCTAGAGAAGATCGTCGACATCCAGCTCGACCAGTTCGCCGACCGCATGTCGGCGCGGCGACTGACACTGGATGTCTCGAGCGCCGCGCGGTTCTGGCTGGCGGTGCGCGGCTACGACCCGCAGTACGGTGCACGTCCGTTGCGCCGCCTGATACAGCAGGCGGTCGGCGACCAGCTCGCCAAGAAGCTGCTCGCCGGTGAGATCAAGGACGGAGACACCGTCCACGTGGGCGTCAGCGAGGACGGCGACCACCTCGTGATCAGCGCCTGACGGCGCCCGTGCGCGGCCTCGGTGGCAGGAGCTGCCGGGGCCGCGCGCGCCTACTCTGGAAGGCGCTATGAAGAATCCCCAGGATCCGCGCACCCCGCAGGAACGGGCCTACGCACTCGACGAGTCGTCGAACGGGACGGACCCCGACGCGACCCGCGTGCTGCACACCGACGACGCGACCGAGGCGTACGGGCGGCCGGTCACCAACCCGACGGTCGCGTACACCCGCTACGAGCAGTGGGGCGCGCAGGGGAGCGAGTACCAGCCCACCCAGGCCTATCCCTCCCTTCAGGGTCCTCCGTCGCAACAGGGTCCTCCGTCGCAACAGCCGTATCCGCCTCAGCCGGGCTACCCGCCCCCGCACGGCTATCAGCCCACACAGGTGCTCCCCGGATACGACCCCGGTAACCCGCAGACGGCGATGAACCCGGGACCGGGAACGCGGGGGCACGGAATCCCCGGGCAGCCACCCACGGGTCCGGCGCCCGGCACGGATGCCGGGAAGCCGCGCGGCCCGCGCTGGGGACTGATCACGCTCGCCGCGGTGGTCCTCATCGCGCTCGGCGGCACCATCGGGTTCCTGCTCAGCCGGCCCGACGACTCCACCTCGCGGGTCGCGTCGGATCGCGCCCCGGCCACCGTCGCGCCCCCGTCGACGGCGACTCTCCCGCCGGCACCCGAACCGACCACACCGGGACTGCCGCTCGACCGGATCCCCGGCGGACTCGGCGAGGTCATGGGCGACGCGGGCGCGGTCGTGGGCACGATCACCGCTAACGACGGCGGCAGCATCACCCTCGGCGTCATCGGTGGTTCGACGGTCACCGTCGTCCTCACCCCCGACACCGAGATCATCACCCTGACCGGCGACACCGCCGACAGCCTCGAGGTCGGAGCGACCGCCGTGGCGACCGGCAGTGCCGTCGAGCAGGGACGGATGACCGCCGAGACCGTCGTCAGCGCGTCCCTCCCATCCTTCGGTGGTTCGGGCCGCTGACCCGCTAGGCTGACTCGACGATGACTGCCATGTGGTTCTCTCTGGCCGCGGTCGCACTGCTGGGTGCGGTCGCGCTGCTCTACGTCGACCGGACGCGGCGAGAACAGTCGGGTCGTATCCGGGAGATCTGGGCCAAAGCGCAGGGCTACAAGTACACCTCCGCCGAGGACCACCTGCCGTCCACCTGGCACCGCGCGGCGCTCGCCAAGCAGGAATATCTCGGCGCGATCGACATCGTCCGTGGGGTTCGCCGCGGCGAGGAGTTCGTCCTGTTCGACATCGAGGAGACCGCGACGATCATCGCGGTCCGGCGCAAGGTCGGCTCCGACGTCGACATCGATCTGCGGCTCAAGTCGACGCCGCCGCCGAAGGACCCCGACATGAACCTGCTCGGTTCGATCGGCCCGCGCATCGTCTTCGCCACCGACCTCGAGATCGCGCGACGCGTGTGCGACCAGCGGATGGTCGCGTTCACCGAGTCCATCCCCGACCACGTACAGATGCTGTGGAGCGAAGGCGAGTGGACGCTCGGCTCGATCCCCGTCGGCAGCTCCGGACGCCAATGGGACTCGGCCATCGAGACCGTCGCGCGTTTGTCGGGCATCCTCCACGTGCTGCCGCCCGTCGTGGAACCCGAGGAACTGGACCGGGGTTCGCAGGATCCGGGCCGGCCCTCCGCCCGTCACTGAGGCGGAACGCCGAGAATTGTCACTGAGGCGAAACGCCGAGAATTGTCACTGAGGCGGAACGCCGAGAATTGTCACTGCGGCGAAACGCCGAGAATTGTCACTGAGGTAGATCCTCGGGAGGTGGTCGCGCGCGTCGCGTGTCGTTAGTGTGGCGGCCATGACTTCCGTCCGCCCCGTCGCGCTCGTGACCGGACCCACCTCGGGAATCGGTGCGGGTTTCGCCCGCACTCTCGCGAGTCGCGGTTACGACCTCGTGCTCGTCGCCCGCACCCGTCCCGCCCTCGACGAACTCGCCGCCGAGCTGAAGCAGAAGTTCGGGGCGGCATCGGAGATCATCGTCGCCGATCTGGCGGCCGTCGACGGTCGCGATCTCGTCGTCGAACGCCTCGGTCGCGGTGTCGAGATGCTCGTCAACAACGCCGGCTTCGGCACGACCGGCGAGTTCTGGACCGCCGATCCGGGCCTGCTGCAGGCGCAGCTCGACGTCAACGTCACCTCGGTCGTCGCGTTCACCCGTGCCGCGCTCCCGTCGATGATCGAGGCGGGCAGGGGCGACATCGTCAACGTCGCGAGCGTGGCCGGTCTGCTGCCCGGTCGCGGTTCCACCTACTCCGGCAGCAAGGCCTATGTCGTGTCGTTCACCGAAGGGCTGGCCGGTGGCCTCGCCGGCACGGGCGTGCGGGTGCAGGCACTGTGCCCCGGCTTCGTGCGTACCGAGTTCCATCAGCGTGCCGGGATCGACATGTCGTCCACCCCGAACCTGATGTGGCTCGACGTCGACGAGGTGGTGCGCACTTCGCTCGCCGACCTCGACAAGGGCAAGGTCCGCAGCATTCCGGGGCTGCAGTACAAGGTGCTCGCCACGGCGGGACGACTGGTGCCGCAGAACCTCGTGCGGAAGCTGACCAACACCTTCGGCAACGGTCGCGGCCGGACCTGATCGGCTGCGGCCGCGACAGCACCCGATCGCCACGGACGAACTGACGGCGGGCGTTGCCAGATCACGGTACGGATACACCGCGCAGGACACGCCGGGTGCAGTCTTCGACGCGGTTCGTGCGCTCGGTACATTTCTGCGCGTGACGTCTGTGGCTGTGGTGCTCTGTGTTGCTGTCGTGGTTGCGGTGGTGCTGTGGTTGCGCGCAGGCGTGCGCCGTCTTCGGACGTTGCAGCAACGCCACCGGGAGAGCCTGCGCCTGCTCCTCCACGAACTCGACGACCGCTACGATCTCGTGCCCGCGCTCATCGCGGCGTCGGCCGGCGCCGGTGTAGAACGTGAGCGCATCCGGCCCGTCGTCGGCGCCCGCTCGCTCGCCATCGGTGTGCGCGACCAGCGCCTGGGTCTCACCGAACGCGCCGGTGCGGAGAACGCGCTGTCGGCGACGCTCCACGAGCTGATCGGTGGACTCGGAGGGGTCAACCACTGGCCGTTCATCCGGGTCGCCCGGGAACTGCAGACCCGCGAGCAGCGCATCGCCGGAGCCGTCCGCGTACACAACGACCTCGGTGGCGCACTGAACACCGCGGTCGGCGGATTCCCCACCTCGCTGTTCGCGAAGCTCGCGGCCGTCGGACCTGTCGTGCTGTTCGAGGCGCCCGCGCCCGTCGCCGCATCCGAGCCGGCCCGCAGGCACGAGACCGTCGATGCGAAGGTTGTCGAGAACGACGTCCGGTCGGAGTCCGAGGCGACCTCCGACACCGTCGCTGCCTGACCTGCGACCCGCAGCGACTAGGCTCGTTCCCCGACACGAGCGCGACCGCACCGGCGTCGCGCCGCCGAACGACGGGTGAGGACGCAATGAGTGACCGCGACGAACTGGCAGCACTGGTACGCGAGCTGGCGGTGGTACACGGCCGCGTGACCCTGTCGTCCGGTAAGGAAGCCGACTACTACGTCGACCTGCGCCGCGCGACCTTGCACCACAAGGCCGGCCCGCTCATCGGCACGCTCCTACGCGAACTCGTCTCCGACTGGGACTTCGACGCCGTCGGAGGCCTGACCATGGGTGCCGACCCCGTCGCCCTCGCCGTCATGCACGCCCCCGGCCGGCCCATCGACGCCTTCGTCGTCCGCAAGGCCGCCAAGGCCCACGGCATGCAGCGGCAGATCGAGGGACCGGACGTCACCGGCAAGCGCGTGCTCGTCGTCGAGGACACCACCACCACCGGCAACTCGCCGCTCACCGCCGTCAAGGCGCTGCGCGATGCCGGCGCGATCGTCGTGGGTGTCGCGACGGTCGTCGACCGCGCGACCGGCGCCGACGAGGTCATCGCCGCCGAGGGCGTCGAGTACCGTTCCCTGCTCGGCCTCGCCGACCTGGGTCTGGACGACAAGTAGCCGCGTGGGGGCGCGGGTCCGGCAGACCGTCACGCATCTCGCGGACGGCCGGGAACTGATCTATTTCGACGACACCGAGCCGTTCGTCTCCGGTGCCGCGACCCGCGACCTCCGCGACCTCCGCGACCGCCGCGACCTGCCGCCGGTCGCGGCGACCTCCGAGATGCGCGGCGACCCGCTGACGGGGGAGTGGGTCACCTTCGCGGCCCACCGCATGGACCGCACCTTCCTGCCGTCGGCCGTCGACTGCCCGCTGTGCCCGAGCAGGGCGGACGTGTGTACCGAGATCCCGGCCGACGACTACGACGTCGTCGTGTTCGAGAACCGTTTTCCGTCGCTCGGGGCGCCGTCGGCCGGTGAGGATCTCGTCGACGACGAAGGTCTGTGGCCGCGACGACCGGCGACCGGCCGCTGCGAGGTCGTCGCGTTCACCCCCGACCACGACGCCCGATTCGCCGACCTCTCCGTGCGGCGGGCGCGCACCGTCATCGATGCGCTCGCCGCCCGCACCGCCGCGCTGTCGAAGCAACCGGATGTCGAGCAGGTCTTCTGCTTCGAGAATCGCGGCGTGGAAATCGGTGTGACACTGCAACATCCACACGGGCAGATCTACGCCTACCCGTTCGTCCCACCGCGCTCACGCGCCCTGCTCGACCGCGCCCGTGAGTATCGGCAGCGGACCGGCAGGTCGCTGCAGGGCGCCATCCTCGACGCCGAACGACGCGCGGGCACCCGACTGGTGGTCTCCGGCGACGCGTGGTCGGCCTATGTCCCCGCCGCGGCACGCTGGCCCGTCGAGGTGCACCTCGTCCCGCACCGCGACATCCCGGATCTCGCCGCCCTCGACGAACACGAACGCGACGAACTCGCCGCCGTCCAGCGCGACCTTCTCGGCCGCGTCGACCGGTTCTTCCCCGGCGTCGACCGCGCCCCCTACATCGCTGCCTGGCACCAGGCGCCGGTCGGTGCACCTCGCGGGGACATGCGGCTGTTCTGCCAGATCTTCTCGTTGCGGCGGGCCCCGGACAAGCTGAAATATCTCGCAGGGTCCGAATCCGCGATGGGCGCGTGGATCAGCGACACCACCCCCGAACGGATCGCCGAACGCCTGCGTGAGGTGGCGCCATGACGCTCGCAGAGACCGCACGCGCACTGTTCGCGACCGAGTTCGGCACCGAACCCGAGGGCTGCTGGTGCGCCCCCGGGCGCGTCAATCTCATCGGCGAGCACGTCGACTACGCCGGGGGTCTGTGTCTGCCGATGGCGATCCCGCAGATCACCGTCGTCGCGGTGCGTCGGCGCTCCGATCATGTACTGCGCGTGCGCAGTTCCGGTTTCGACGGCGTCGACCTGGATCTGCGCGACCGGCACGTCGACGGTTGGGCCGCCTACGTCGCCGGCGTGATCTGGACGCTCGACCCGCCGGGATTGACCGGTGCGGACATCGCGGTCGCGTCGGACGTGCCCGTCGGAGCGGGACTCTCGTCGTCCGCGGCGCTCGAGACGTCGGTCGCGGTGGCGCTCGCCGACCTGTGCGGGCTGCCCCTCGGCGACGACGGCCGTGATCGACTCGCCGCGGCGTGCGTGCGCGCGGAGAACGATTACGCCGGTGCCCCCACCGGTGGGCTCGACCAGCGGATCGCCCTCCACGCACGTCCGGGCCACGCGCTGCTCCTCGACTTCGCCGATGGCAGCAGCGAACACATCCCGTTCGACGCGGAAGCCCGCGGGCTGACCGTGCTGGTCGTCGACACCGGGACCGGGCACGAGCTCGCCGACGGACAGTACGGACAGCGTCGCCGTGAGGTCGAAGACGCCACCCGGTTCCTCGGCGTGGAGAGCTTGCGCGACGCCTCGTCGGCGGACCTGATCGACGATCCCGTCCTACGTCGCCGCGCCCGGCACGTGATCGACGAGATCGCCCGCGTTCAGAAGGCTGCGGAGTTGTTGCGGGCAGGGCGGATCCGGGATCTCGGACCATTGCTCGATGCGTCGCACCGCTCGTTGCGCGACGACTTCGAGGTCAGCTGCCTCGAACTCGACACCGCAGTCGACGCGGCCGTCGCTGCCGGTGCACTCGGCGCCCGGATGGTGGGCGGCGGTTTCGGCGGGGCGGCGATCGCGCTGTGCGAGGACGACCGCGTGGACTCGGTGCGGAAGGCCGTCGCCGACGCCGCTGTGCAGCGCGACCTGCCGGCGCCGACCTTCCTGCGCGCCACGGCGTCCAGCGGTGCGCGCCGCTGCTGAAGCTTGCGGGACGATCGATGCAGCCGGGTACTGTGCGCGCATGGGTTGGTTCAGTCGCAAGAGGTGGGGCGTCGAGCACGCGGTGTTCGCGGCGGCCTCGGCCGCCACCGTCGTCGGGGGAGTGTCGGGGAACGAGAAGTTGCAGCAGATCGCCAAACCGCTCATCGCACCCGCGCTCGCCGTGCGGGTGCTGCGCCGCTCCCGCGACACCGATCGCGCCGACACCGCCCTGCTTGTCGCAGGTCTCGCAGCCGCCACCCTCGGTGACATCGCCATGATCCGCTCCGACGAGGACCGCCGGATCCTGAGCGGTGCAGCCTGTTTCGGTGTCATGCAGACCGCCTACTCGAGCATCCTCGTCCGGCGCGGTGCGCGGGTGTCGAAGCCGGTCGCGGTGCAGCGTGCCGGTGCCCTGGCCGGTGCGGCCGGTCTGCTCGCCGCCCGCAACCGCTCGGTGGCCGCGCCGCTGACCGGATACGGCGCCCTGCTCGCCACCACTGCGATCCTTGCCGGAGACCCCGCCCTCGCACCCGGTGCGCGAGTGCGCGCAGGGCTGGCCGTGCCGGGTGCCGACAGGCGTAGTCGGCTCGGTCTCGGCGGCCTGATCTTCACGCTGTCCGACGGATCGATCGTGGTGCGCCGCACCCTCCTGAAGGACGAGAAGATGCGCGCGGCAGCGGAAGGGTTCGTGCTCGCCACCTACACCGTGGCCCAGCTGTTGCTCGTGGAAGGGCTCCTTGCTCTCACGAGCCGGAACAGTCAGGGATAGAGGACGATCCGGTCGCGGTCGAGCGGGTCCACCCAGATGCTCACGACCTCCCCGGGCGCGTAGCGCTGCAGGTTGCGACGGTCGACCTCGTAGACGACCGTGCCGCGATAGGACTCCGAGCCGGGCACCGTGAGCTCGAGATCGAGCCGGGTCAGCTGACCGGTCGAGGTCAGATCGAGCGGGGTCGCGGAACGGATGGTCGCCCATCCCTCGTACCCTTCGCGTTCGATACGGCGCATGACCTTCGAGCGGCGACCCGCGAGCGCCATCGACAGACCGAGCACGGTGCCGTACAGGCAGACGAGGAAGACCACCTGGAAGCCCTCGGTGCCGGGTTCGGAGATCGGCAGGAACAGGTGCATCCACAACGCGAGAACGACGACATATCCCACGGTGACGAACGCGACGGTGGCAACGATACGACGATTCACAGCTCCTCCGATCCCAGCCTATCCCCGCTGTGCGCCGTCGGCTCCCGCCCGTGACTAGGGTGATGCCATGTCTGCTCCCAGCGTGGTGATCACCGGAGCCGCCGCCGGTATCGGCCGCTCCACAGCTCTGTTCTTCGCCCGTCACGGTTACCGCGTCGGCGCCTTCGACATCGACACCGCGGGGCTCGCGAGCCTCGCCGAGGAGGGCGCCTCGGTCACCGCGGGGCAGATCGCCACCGGTGCCCTCGACGTCACCGACACCTCCGCGTGGACCCGCGTACTCGAGGAGTTCTGCACCGACGGCCGGCTCGACGTCCTCGTCAACAACGCCGGGCTGCTGTCGTCCGGGCCGTTCGAGGACACCCCGGCGAGCCGGCACCGGCAGCTCGTCGACGTCAACGTCACCGGTGTCGTCCTCGGCTGCCACGCGGCCTTCCCGTATCTCCGCGACACCCCCGGCGCGCACATCGTGAACATGTGCTCGGCGTCGGCGCTCTACGGACAGCCCGAGCTCGCCACCTACAGCGCCACCAAGTTCGCGGTGCGCGGCCTGACCGAAGCACTCGAACTCGAGTGGGCCCGCCATGACATCAAGGTGCAGGCGTTGTGGCCGCTGTTCGTCGACACGAACATGGTCGACGGGATGGACATCGGCTCGCGACGCTCCCTGGGCGTGAACCTCGGCGCCGACGACGTCGCCCGCGCGGTGTTCGACGCGACTCGTCCCACGCGGCGCTCGGGACGGGTGCATCGGCCCGTGGGCCGGCAGGCGACCGTGCTCGCCACGCTCGCCCAGGTGTCGCCCGGATGGATGAATCGCCTGGTGAACCGGCGCCTGACCGGCCACTGACGCCGCTCGATAGAGTGACACCCGCACGTCGTCGGGAAGGGTGTTGCGTGAGAATTCGGATGTGGCCGGTCGCAGTCGTCGCGGGTGTGGCACTGTTCGTCGCAGGATGCGGAGGCTCCGCGGACGGGCCGGAGGCCGACTCCGGAGCGACGTCGACGACGACCTCCGCGGCTGCCTCGACGACCCCCTCCACGACGGTCGCTGCGAGCACCACCGAGGAGGCGACCCCGTCGACGACCGAACCAGCTCCCGAGCCGGAGACCTCCCCGGAGGAACCGGCTCCGCTCGCGCAGGTCGAGTACCAGCGCAACGAGTCGTACTACTTCAGCAGCCCCGACGGCACCTTCGAATGCGGCATCGTCCGGCTGCCCACCCGCACCGAGGCGGGCTGCGAAGGACCGACCCATCCGATCCCGCCGCGCCCCGAGGACTGCATGGTCAACTGGGGACTCGGCATCCGCGTACAGGACTCCGGGGAAGGCGAGTTCGTGTGCTCGGGCGGACCGGTCTCCCTCTCGCCCGACGGGGCGAGCCCCGTCCTGCCGCCGGGATCGTCGTTGTCGCAGCTCGGCTACACGTGCGCCACCACCGCAGCCGACGTGACGTGCACCAACGACGCCACCGGCCACGGTTTCCGCGTCGCAGCAGGTTCGAACGAGACGTTCTGACGGTGACCGACACGCATTCCGAACCGGCCGTCGAGGACGTGGCGGGCCCCACCGAATGGGGGGAGCACCCGCACGGCGTCGGACCGTGGATCGAGGAGTTCGGCACCGAGCCGCCCACCGACCCGCGCTACGACCCCGAGCTGCTCGCCCACGGCGACCGGCGCAACGTCGTCGACGCCTACCGCTACTGGACCCGCGAGGCGATCGTCGCGGACATCGACCGTCGCCGGCACCCGCTGCACGTCGCCATCGAGAACTTCGCCCACGACGCGAACATCGGGACGGTCGTTCGCACCGCCAACGCGTTCGCCGTGGGCACCGTGCACATCGTCGGGCGACGCCGATGGAATCGGCGCGGAGCGATGGTCACCGACCGCTACCAGCACCTGCTCCACCACTCGGATGTCGACGCGCTCGTCGCGTGGGCGGCCGAACAGGACCTCGAGATCGTCGCGGTGGACAACACCCCCGGCTCGGTCCGGTTGGAGACGGCGACCCTGCCGCGCCGCTGCCTGCTGCTGTTCGGGCAGGAGGGTCCCGGCGTCACCGAAGCGGCCCGCAACGTCGCCTCGATGACGGTCTCCATCGCCCAGTTCGGCTCCACGCGGTCCATCAACGCGGGTGTCGCCGCGGGGATCGCAATGCACGCGTGGATCCGGCAGCACGCCGATTTCTCGGACGCCTGGTAACACCTGCCCCGCAATCCGGGATGAAAGTCGCGCGGACCGTCGTCGGGGCGGCCGCCGGTCGGGCAGTGTGGAGGGTGATGAACACCGCAGCAGGACAGCGTTCGGACGGAGTCGAGGCCGCCCGGTGGTCGGAGCGGGCCGACGCCGCGGAGGGTGCGATCGTGTCGCGGCACATCCGTCGTCTCTGGGCACTGCCCGGCACCGCGCTCGGGGGGGTCGGATGGCCCGCCGTCCGACGTGAGCGACTGTTCCTCTCCTGGCACTACTGGTGGCAGGCGCACCTGATCGACGCCGCCGTCGACGCCGCCGAGCGCGACGCCACCCCGCGCCGCCGGCGCCGTGTCGTGCGGCTCGCACGCACCCACCGCATCCGCAACCTCACCGGCTGGACCAACAACTACTACGACGACATGGCGTGGCTCGGCCTGTCGCTCGAACGGGCCGAACGGCATCTCTACGTCGACCACCGCGGCGCGATCGCGACCCTCGTCGACGAGCTCGTCGACGCCTGGCAACCCGAGAGCGGCGGCGGCATCCCGTGGCGCCGGCGGGACACCTTCTTCAACGCCCCCGCGAACGGTCCGGCGGCGCTGCTGCTCGCCCGCACCGGCAAGGTCTACCGCGCCGAGGAGATGGCCGACTGGATCCACGACGTGCTGCTCGACCCCGAGACGGGTCTCGTCCTGGACGGCATCCGTGATGGCGTGCACGAACGCGCGATCTACAGCTACTGCCAGGGGGTGACGCTCGGCCTCGAGACCGAGCTCGCCCTGCAACTCGACGACTCCAGGCATCGCCGCAGGGTCCACGCGCTCGTCGCCGCGGTCGACGATCACCTCACCGAGCGCAGCGTCGTCACCGGCGGGGGAGGCGGCGACGGGGGGCTGTTCAACGGGATCCTGGCCCGCTACCTCGCGATGGTCGCCACGACACTGCCCGTCGTCGACCGCGACGACATCCGCGCCCGCAACGTCGCGGCACGGATCGTGCTGGCGTCGGCGGAGGCCGCCTGGGAGAACCGGCTGCAGGTCGAGGAGCTGCCGGTCTTCGGCCGCGACTGGTCGCGGCAGGCGCGGCTACCCGGCCTGGGCACCTCGGTCGCGCGGTTCGCGGGCGGCACCGTCCGCGAGTCGGCCGTCGCCGAACGTGACATGTCGGTGCAGCTCGGCGGGGGGATGCTCATGGAAGCGGCCTACGCTGTCGCGGCCTCGCGGTCCTGAAACGGAAGAAGGTGGATTCCGACCCGTTCGTTCGACGGACGGAAGCCACCTTCTGTGGTGCCAGGTTCGTTCCTACGTGCTCTCGATGCGGTTGATCGGCATCGTCGCGGCCTCGGCGGCCGGCGCCTCACCGTTCTTGGCCGCACGACGCGAGTTGAGCACGCGCTTGCCGACCTCCGTGATGATCGGGATCACCGAGACGAACACGATGCCCAGGAAGATGATGTCGATGTTGTCGGCGATGAAGCTGATCTGTCCCAGCAGGTAGCCGAGCAGCGTTACGCCGGCGCCCCACACGATGCCGCCGATGATGTTGTAGGTGATGAACACGCGGTAGGGCATCTTCGCGGCGCCCGCGACGAGCGGGGCGTAGGTGCGCACGATCGGCACGAAACGTGCCAGGAAGATCATCGCGGGTCCGTGGCGCAGGAAGAAGCGGTGCGCTTCGTCGATGTAGGCCTGCTTGAAGAGCTTCGAGTCCGGCTTGAACAGCCTGGTTCCGCCCTTCGCGCCGATGAGATAGCCGACCTGGTCGCCGAGGACCGCCGCGATGGGGATCGTCACCATCAGCACCCACAACGGGGCGAACGGTTCGACCTCCGCCGACTTGGCCGCCGCGATCAGGCCCGCGGTGAACAGCAGCGAGTCGCCGGGCAGCAGCGGGAACAGCAGACCGGATTCGATGAACACCACGAGCAGCAACCCGATGAGCATCCAGGTACCGAACGAATTGAGTAGATTGACAGGATCCAGAAACCCCGGTAGCAGGGCCAGATTGGTCACGGACTCCGAGGCTTCGAACACAGTCACGCGATCCAGGGTACCGGCGGCGTCCACCTCCCCCCGAATCCCGACACCCACCCCGGACGGCCCGAGTATCGAACGGACGTGTCACTTGACATACTGCAAGGACAACCGGGCACCCACCACATCCCGGTGGGGTGCCGATCGACTCTCATCTGGAGGACAGCCGCTGTGCCTATCGCGACTCCCGAGGTCTACGCCGAGATGATCGCCCGCGCGAAGGAGCACTCCTTCGCGTTCCCGGCGATCAACTGCACGTCGTCCGAAACGATCAACGCCGCCATCAAGGGCTTTGCGGACGCCGGCAGCGACGGCATCATCCAGTTCTCGACCGGTGGCGCCGAGTTCGGCTCGGGCCTGGGTGTGAAGGACATGGTCACCGGCGCCGTGGCACTCGCCGAGTTCGCCCACGTCGTCGCCGAGAAGTACGACGTGACGATCGCTCTGCACACCGACCACTGCCCGAAGGACAAGCTCGACGGCTTCGTCCGCCCGCTCATCGCGATCTCGCAGGAGCGCGTGAACAACGGACAGAACCCGCTGTTCCAGTCGCACATGTGGGACGGCTCGGCCATCCCGATCGACGAGAACCTCGAGATCGCGCAGGAACTCCTCGCTGCCGCCAAGGCCGCGAAGATCATCCTCGAGATCGAGATCGGCGTCGTCGGCGGTGAAGAGGACGGCGTCGAGAACGCCATCAACGACAAGCTCTACACCACGGTCGAGGACTTCGAGAAGACCGTCGACGCGCTCGGCGCCGACAAGGGCCAGTACCTGCTCGCCGCTACCTTCGGCAACGTCCACGGCGTCTACAAGCCGGGCAACGTCAAGCTCAAGCCGTCCGTCCTCGCCGAGGGCCAGGCCGCCGCGTCGAAGAAGCTGGGTCTGCCCGAGGGGTCGAAGCCGTTCGACCTCGTCTTCCACGGCGGTTCGGGCTCGCTGAAGTCGGAGATCGACGAGGCGCTGAGCTACGGCGTCGTGAAGATGAACGTCGACACCGACACGCAGTACGCGTTCACCCGCCCGATCGCGGGACACATGTTCACCAACTACGACGGTGTGCTCAAGATCGACGGCGAGGTCGGCAACAAGAAGGCCTACGACCCGCGCAGCTACCTCAAGAAGGCCGAGGCGTCCATGACGCAGCGTGTCATCGAGGCCTGCAACGACCTCAAGTCGGCGGGACGCTCGGTCTCGGCCAAGTAAGGCCCCACCGCGATACCAGAAGGGCGCCGACGTTCTCGTCGGCCCCCTTCGTCGTCCCTACGGTGTGCAGAAATCCTCGCGACACGCCGAGGGCGAACGACGACTTCTGCACACTCGTGGTCGCTGTCGTCCCGTTATTCGCTGCAGACCTTCCACTGCTCACCGTCGAGCGTGAGGTCGAAGGTGCGGTCGGTGACATCGTCGGGATCGTTCACCGTGTGCGCGGTGACCTGCGCGATGGCGGTGCCCTCGGTGATCTGGATGCGATCGACGCTCGTCACCACCGGGATCTCGCCCTGTTCGACGGCGAGCCGGTGGATGTCGCGGAAGTTCTCCGGATCGACCGTCTCGTAGAAGTCGGAGAGCGCTCCGCAGGTCGACTCCCGCAGAGTCTCCAGGTCGCCCGATTCGAGTGCTCCGACGAAGGTGTCGATGCTCGCGCGGATCCGGCTCTCGGGGGAGTTGTCGGCGCGGTCCTTCAGGAACACGATCACCCCGGCCGCGACGATCGCCACGACCACCAGCACGGCCGCTGCTCCGGCAGCGATCAGCCGACGACCGCGGCTCTTGTCGCGGGCCGGCGGGATGCGCGTGGGCGTGGGCTGGACGGCGACGCGGACGGGCTCGGGCTGAACCGTCGGTTCCTCACGGCGCGGAGCGATGCGCTGCGGCGGCGCCTTCGGCACGTGGCTGCGGACCGGGATCTGCACCGTGGGCGCATCGGCGGAGGTGACATCGGGCGCGGGCTCGGATTCGGGGGTCGGGCGGGACTCGACGGTCTCGGGTTCGACGACGGGAAGCGCCACGGTCTCGTCCGTGGTGACGCTCTCGTCTGCAGCCTGTTCCGGCTCATCGCTGCTCGCGTCCTCACCCGAGGACGCCGCATCGGTGGTCGGCTCCTCAGGTTTCTCGGAGACCTGCTCCGCCGGCTCGTCGGCCTTCTCGGTTCCCGCGCCCACTGCATCCTCGGGCACTGCATCCTGGGACGCTGCATCCTGGGGCACTGCATCCTGGGGCACTGCATCCTCGGATACCGCTTCTTCTGCGGCTGCTTCGTCGGTCGCCGCCGGCTCGACAGGGGGTTCGTTTTCCGCACTCTCGTCCGGTGTCTCGACAGAAGGGGTCGTCGAAGTCTGCTCGGGTGACTCTTCGTTCTTCGGGTCCGACAACGTGCTGCACCTCGCTCGACGGCCTGCGGTTACCCGGGGACTCTATCGAGCCTTCGCCACGGAAGGGCACAATGACCCCATGACGTCTTTCGGTGATCTTCTCGGACCGCAGCCCACCCTTCTCCCCGGCGACGACGACGCGGAGTCGGCCCTGCTGAACAACGAGGACCCGGCGAAGGTCGCAGCCGACCATCCCACCGCCTCGATCGCCTGGGCGTACCTCGCCGAGGCCGCACTCGACAGTGGCGAGACGATCCAGGCATACGCCTACGCACGCACCGGATATCACCGCGGTCTCGACCAGCTGCGCCGCAACGGCTGGAAGGGTTTCGGTCCCGTGCCCTACAGCCACGAACCCAACCGCGGTTTCCTGCGTTGCGTCGCCGTCCTGGCCCGGGCAGCCCGAACCATCGGTGAGTCGGACGAGCACGCCCGCTGCCTGGACCTGCTCGAGGACTGCGACCCGCGGGCAGCGGAAGAACTCGGCGTCGAATAGACGCCCGTACATGTCTGTGTTGAACAGACTGTCCGCGGCGACCCGGCGTCGACCCACCCGTCAGGGAGCTCGTAAACGCCTGACCGACTCGTTCGAACGGCTGCGCACATCGGCGCTGCCGATCGTGCAGTGCGCGCTGGCGGCGGGCCTGGCGTGGTGGGTCGCGAAGGATCTGGTCGGGCACCAACAGCCCTTCTTCGCCCCCATCGCGGCAGTCGTCTCCCTCGGGCTCGGTCTCGGCGCCCGATTGCGGCGTTCCGTCGAACTCGTCTGCGGTGTGACCGTCGGGATCGGCGTGGGCGACCTGCTCGTCTCGCTGATCGGCAGCGGACCGTGGCAGATCGCGCTCGTCGTGACCATCGCGATGAGTACGGCGGTCGCGTTGAACAGCGGCCCGATCTTCGCGATGCAGGCCGGGAACTCCGCGGTGCTCGTGGCGACGCTGCTGCCACCCGGTGGCACCGGTGGGCCCGATCGGATGGTCGACGCCCTGGTCGGGGGTCTCACGGGCATCGCGGTCGTCGCGATGATCCCCACCCATCCGGTGCGGCGTGCCCGGCGCAACGCCGCCGAGATCCTCGCCACGGCGAGCGAGGTCCTGAGGAAGGTCGAGACCGGGCACGTCGAGAACAACCCGAAACCGATCGAGGACGCCCTCAAGCAGGCGCGGGCCACCCAGCCCGCGATCGACTCGATGCGCACCCACCTCAAGGGCGGTCGGGAGATCAGCCGGATCTCGCCGCTGTACTGGAACAGCCGCAAGCGTCTCGCGGTCCTGACGGCTGCCGCCGACCCGATCGATCACGCGATGCGCAACATTCGCGTGCTCGCGCGCCGGTCGCTGACCCTCGTCCGCGACGACGAGATCCTTGATCCGCGGCTCGTGCAGCTGTTCGCCGAGGTAGCCGATGCGGTGGACGTGCTCCGCGAGATGGTTCTCGCGGAGCCGGGGGAGCAGCCCGACCAGGCCGAGGCTGCACGTGTGCTGCGCAGCATCGCCAAGAAGATGGATCCCGAACTCATCGCCGGGGCAGGAGTGTCGGCCACGGTGGTGTTCGCGCAGATGAGGTCACTGATCGTCGACCTGCTGCAGACCGCCGGACTCAAGCGGATCACCGCGATCGCGACCCTTCCATCCACCGTCGAACATCCGGCCTACCACCCGGACGAGTAAGCCCTCCGAGCCCGCCGGGCACGTAGCCGTTGAAACATATGCGCATTCGTGCATACGATGGCCCGAGGTTCGGAGAGGGAGTTCGATGGGTTCGGGTCACGGGCACTCACACGGCGTCGGCCACGGTCACGGTCAGGGCGCCGGTCCCACGCGCGCCGTCATCCGGCGCATGGCCTTCGCGTTGGGCATCCTCGGAGCGTTCTTCGTACTGGAGGCGTTCGTCGGTCTCCTGATCGGTTCTCTCGCCCTGCTCGCCGACGCGGGCCACATGCTCACCGACGTCGTCGGGGTGTCCATGGGCATGGTCGCCCTCATCCTCGCCCGACGCGGGAGCAGCGCGGCCTCGCGCACCTTCGGCTGGCATCGCGCCGAAGTCCTCACCGCGATGGTCAACGCGGTGCTGCTGCTCGGCGTCGCCGGCTGGGTGTTCTACGAGGCGATCGACCGCATCGGCGACGCCCCCGAACTTCCCGGCCTGCCCATGATCGTCACCGCCCTCGCGGGACTGGCCGCCAACATCGTCGTGATGCTCATGCTGCGGGCCGACGCGAAGGACAGCATCGCGGTGCGCGGCGCCTACATGGAGGTGCTCGCCGACGCCGTCGGATCCGTCGGCGTCCTCATCGCGGGCGCACTCGTCATGATCTTCGGCTGGAGCCTGGCCGACGTCGTCGTCGGTGTGCTCATCTCCCTGTGGGTCGTGCCGCGCGCCCTGCGACTGGCCGTCGAGTCGCTGCGCATCCTCACTCAGACCTCGCCGGCGCATCTCGACGTCGACCTGCTGCGCACCGACCTGCTCGCGCTGCCCGGCGTGTGCGGCGTGCACGACCTGCACGTGTGGACGCTGACCACCGGCATGGACGTCGCGACCGTGCATCTCGTCAGCGACCACGACCCGCAGTGGATCCTCGACTCGGCGCGCACCGCGCTGTCGTCGCACGGGCTCGAGCACGCCACCGTCCAGGTGGAGTCGACAGTCGACGGCAAGCAGTGCGAGAAGGACGTCACCTGGTAGCTCACCGCGCGAATCGGTTCGGCCGCAAAGTCCCCCGCCCCGGCCCGCCGTAGAGCCGGACGACGTCCAGCGGTCCCACGTCGACCCTCCGGAACGACGCCGCCGGAGCGTCGAGAGCGCACACCGTCGCCGCTCGCACGACCGCCGGGTGTGTCACCACCCCGACCCGTTCGTAGCCGTCGTCCTGTGCCGCCAGCCAGGTGCCGACCCGGCGGATGAGGTCCTCGACGGACTCGCCGCCGTGCGGTGCGGCCGCCGGCTCGGTCAGCCACATCGCCAGCTCGCCCTCGGGCACATCGCCCATCGCCGACCCGCACCACCTGCCGTAGTCGAGCTCGCGCAGCGCGGAGTCGATCTCGGCGGGGACACCGAAGGCGTGGACCGTGTCGACCGCGCGTCGCTCGGGTGCACATACCCACCGGTCGACGACCGGCACCGCGAGGCGTCCGAGTTCGCGGCGGCCCCGATCGGAGATCGGTTCGTCGCACGGAAATCGGGCCTGTTCCGTCGCGCGCGTGGAAGCGTGTGCGACGACGAACAATCGGGTCACGGCAGGGACGTCCTCTCCGCTTGACATCGCACAACGCCCGGTGCGAAGGTGCGTCGGTAAAGATGTGCCGAGGTGTAGGCAATCCGGTGGAAAGCCGGAGCGGTCGCGCCACTGTAACCGGAGATGTCGAAATCTCCGGAAGCCAGAAAACTCCCGCGGCACATGACGGAATCGAATGGGGCGCGAAATCCCAGGAGGATTGTCATGGCTGTTGTCCATACCCCCGACGAGTCGCTCGGCTCCGCCGCACTCGCAGTCGCTCTCGCCGCAGTGATCGTCGCGGCTTTTCTCGTTCTCTACCTGGTCGGATTCGATCAGGGCGCGATCTCGCGCACCGGCATGTTCATGCACGAACTGATGCACGACGGCCGGCACCTCCTCGGTCTTCCGTGCCATTGAGAACGGGGACCACGATGCCCGGAACCTACCTCCACCTGCTGCTGCGGGGCCTGCTCGCCGGACTCGTCGCGGGTCTGCTCGCCGGCGGTGTCGCCTTCGTCGTCGGCGAACCCCACATCGAATCCGCGATCGCGCTCGAAGAAGCTGCTGGCGAAGCGCATTCGCATGATCACGACCACGCTGCGACCACCGGGGAATCCCACGGTCACAGTCACGGCGAGGATGCGCTCGTCGACCGTACCGGGCAGAAGGCCGGACTGTTCCTCGCGACGACTCTCGCCGGTCTCGCGTTCGGCGCCCTCTACGCGTCGGTGCTGCACTTCGCGCGTCGCCTCACCGACATGCCGGGCTGGAAGCTCGGATTGTTCGGGGCGGCCGGAGCGTGGCTCGCCGTCGAGGCCGTCCCGTTCGTGAAGTATCCGGCGAATCCGCCGGCCGTCGGTGATCCCGACACGATCGATCAACGCACCCTGCTGTGGCTCGCCTCGGTCGTTCTCGGACTCGTCGCGATCGCCGTGGCCGTCGCGGTGGCGAAGGCGCTGGCCGCCCAGGATCTGCACACCGTCCGCATCGCAGGCCCGGCGGTTGCCTTCCTCGTCGTGGTGGGTCTCGGATATCTCGCCTTGCCGAAAATCGACGAGGTGGGGGAGGGCTTCCCCGCGACGCTGCTGTGGGAGTTCCGGGTCGCGTCGTTCACCGTGCAGCTCACCCTGTGGGCGGTGCTCGGTGTGGTCTTCGCGTACCTCACCGAACGCGCGTCCCGTCGCGTGACGATCCCGGCCTGACGGCATGGGTTCGGGTCTGCTCGTCGCCGGAACGACCTCGGATGCAGGAAAATCCGTGGTCGTCACCGGGATCTGCCGATCCTTGGCGCGGCGCGGCCTGAAGGTCGCGCCGTTCAAGGCGCAGAACATGTCGAACAACTCGATGGTGACGAGCGACGGCGCGGAGATCGGGCGCGCCCAGTGGATCCAGGCAGTGGCTGCCCGTGCGATCCCCGAGGCCGCGATGAACCCGGTGCTGCTCAAGCCCGGCGACGACCGGCGCAGCCACGTCGTGGTTCTCGGGCGGCCGGCCGGAGCGCTGGAGGCGGGGGAGTTCGCCGGTGGACGAAAGCATCTCGCCGACGCGGCATTCGGTGCCTTCGACGACCTCCGGCGTAGATTCGACGTGGTGGTGTGCGAAGGTGCCGGGAGCGCGGCCGAGATCAATCTGCGCGACCACGACTATGTGAACATGGGTCTGGCGCAACATGGTTCGATGCCGACCGTCGTGGTCGGCGACATCGACCGCGGTGGTGTGTTCGCCTCGATGTACGGGACGCTGGCCCTGCTCGACGCCGCGGATCAGCAGTTGATCCGCGGCTTCGTGATCAACAAGTTCCGCGGCGACGTCTCGCTCCTGAAGCCCGGACTCGACTCGCTCGAACGGCTCACCGGCCGCCCGGTGCTCGGCGTGCTGCCATGGCAACGCGACCTGTGGCTCGACTCGGAGGATTCACTCGCCCTCACCTCCCGTCCCGCACACGATGGTGACGGCGCACTGAGCATCGCCGTCGTGATGCTGCCGCGGGTCAGCAACTTCACCGATGTCGACGCGTTGTGCCTCGAACCGGACGTGCGGGTCCGCTTCGTCGACGACCCGCGAGCGCTCGCCGGCGCCGACGTCGTGATCGTGCCCGGAACACGCGCGACCCTCGCGGATCTCGCGTGGCTGCGCTCGCGAGGACTCGACACCGCGATCGTCGACCACGTCCGCCGAGGTGGACCGGTCCTCGGTATCTGCGGCGGCTTCCAGATGCTCGGCACGCGCATCGACGACCCGCACGGCGTCGAGGGTGTTCCCGGCGCAAGCGCGGCGGGTCTCGGGTTGCTCCCGGCCCGAACCGAGTTCGGACACGAGAAGGTCCTCCGATTGCCGAGGGGGTCAGCGTTGGATGCGGCTGCCTCCGGATACGAGATCCATCACGGACGCGTCACCGTCGACGGTGGCACCGAATTCCTCGGTGGCACCCGGGAGGGTTCGGTGTTCGGCACCATGTGGCACGGCGCCCTCGAAGGGGACGCGTTGCGCTGGGCGTGGTTACGCGAGGTCGCTGCGGTGGTGGGCCGCGAGATCCGCACCGGGGAAGTGAGTTTCCCGGCCGCACGCGAGGTCCGCATCGAGGCGCTCGCGGACCTCGTCGACGAACATCTCGACATGGACGCTCTGCTCACCATGCTCTCCGACGAGCGAACCCTGCCCGTGCTGAGGGGAACCCTGCGGTGACGGTCCTCATCCTCGGTGGGACGGGGGAAGCCCGTTCCCTCGCCGCGGCATTGGACGACGCGGACATCGCGTTCGAATCCTCCCTGGCAGGCCGGGTCCGCAATCCACGCCTGCCCGTCGGTCCGGTGCGCATCGGAGGGTTCGGCGGAGCGGACGGTCTCGTCCGGTACCTGACCGAGCGCGGTATCCGAGCCGTCGTCGACGCCACCCATCCGTTCGCCGCGGGCATCAGCGCGAACGCCGCCGCGGCATGCGCCGCCGCGAACGTGCCACTGGTGCGCCTGCAACGACCGGGCTGGCACGACGCGCACGGCCGGTGGACGTGGGTCGACGACCACGACGGCGCCGCGCACGTCGCCGCGACCGGCCGGAGGATCTTCCTCAGCACCGGACGGCAGACACTCGACCGCTTCGTCGGACCGCTCGCCACGCACGACGTGCTCGTCCGCGTCGTCGATCCACTGACGACCGAACTGCCACCGAGCTGGTCGGTGCTGCTCGGACGCGGCCCCTACACGGCGAGTGACGAACGGAAGCTGCTGCTCGACAACGGGATCGATACCCTCGTCACGAAGGATTCGGGTGGTTCGCTCACCCGCGGCAAACTCGACGCCGCCGATGAACTGGGCGTGCGCGTGATCGTCATACGCCGCCCGCCCACACCCCGCGGTGTCGCCGCGGTGGAGACCGTGACGGTAGCGCGGGAATGGGTCCTCCGGGTGGCGGAGGTCAGACCTGCGGACCTTCGGAACGCAGATCGTCGACCTTCTTCATCGCTTCGCGCAGTTCCCGGAGCCACTGCTCCGAGTGCTGCCCCACGAGCCTGACGGTCCACTTCAGTGCGTCCGAACGGGACCGCGCGACACCGGCGTCGACGAGGGTGTCGAGCACCTTCCGTTCGGGTTGGCGCAGTCGCGTCATGACCGGGACGGCGAGGTGGGTGAACAGGTCGGTCCGGTCGCCGACCGTCACGCCCCAGGCCACCTTGCGGCCGTAGCGGGCCTCGGCCTCGTCGGCGATGCGCATCCGGTCGGCGCGCGTGGTCTCGCGGAATCGAGCGATGCGTCCGTCGATCTCGGTGTCGCTCGTGCCGTCGGGTACCCCGAGGGGGCCGACGACGAAGATCTCTTCTCTGTCGATCTCGATGTCGGGCGGTCCGGTGAACCAGTCGTCGGGGAGCCTGCCGGCGAACCACTCGGCGGCATCGCTCGCGTCGGGGACGTCTGCCTGTTGCCAGCCGCCCGGTCGTCCGAATCCGTGGATGTGTGAATGTCGCATGATGTCCTCCTCGGGACGCGACCCGGTGCGTGTCGCACCGATCAACCTGTGCGCGTTGCACTGATTACAGTGTTGCACCGCAAGCGTGTCGTGCGCCACTGTCGAGCGGCGAACGGTGCGGTCAGCGACCGTTCCGGGGAGTCAGAACTCCGGAGGTGACCGGAGGGGCGCTGCGCAGGGGAGCGGTGGAGAGCACGACGGGTAACCACACCGCAGTGGATGCCATCACCGCGCCCCAGCACAGATACAGGCCGACGTGCGGTGCGTGAGAGGTGTGGGCGACCATCCCGGCCTGTGACCAGACGGCGAACAGTCCCACCATCGACGCCGCCCCCGAACCGAGCATCGCGAGCGTTGCGGCACCCCACCGGCGGCGGAGCAATGCGACGAGCGGTACGAGGATGCCGAACACCACCACGAAGACGTCGAAGACACGGAGGGGAAGGGTTGCGGCCTCGGAGTCCCAGCGCAGAAGGGTCGTCAGGGACGTCACCGAAGTGGCCTGGGGAAGCAGCAGACCCATGACCAGCAGCGCGACGCACCCGGCCAGGATCCGGACCCGCGAGCGGCCGACGACCACCTCACCGGCGACGCGGTGTTCGATGCGATCGAGATCGTGACGGAATTCCGCCAGGTCGTCCATGGTGCACCCCCGGAGCGCGGCGACGCTTCGGTCCCAGTATGCGACGCGGGTCACATCGGCGTGCGGGTTCGGGAAAGCAGTTTCGGGCAGGCGCGATCGGGCATGCTCCAAGGCGTGAGCCGATACGACGCGTACATCTTCGACGTGCAGGGCACGCTGATGGACTTCTACACCCCGGTCACCCGGGCGGTGGCCCATGCGCTCGGACCCGATGCCGATCCGGCGACCGTGGGCGACCTGGTGCGGGCCTGGAGGAGCGACTACTACGAACGCATCCTCCGTCTCGACCAGTCGGTGGAGAAGTGGTATCGCGTGCAGGACTCCTACGTCGACGGACTCGGCGACGTGTGCGAGCAGTTCGGGATCGACCTTCCCAAGGACGTGCGCGTCGAGACGGCGCGGGCCTGGCAACGCCTCGAGGCATGGCCGGACGTGCGGCCCGGGCTGAACGAACTCCGTTCGCAGGCAGTGGTGGCGACACTGTCCAATACGGACATGGCCACGATGATCGCGCTCTTCCGCGACCAGCAGCTCGAGGCCGATGCCATCCTCACGGCCGAACTGTTCGGCGCCTTCAAACCCGAACGTTTCCTGTACGAGCGCCCCTGCCGGTATCTGGGCGTCGATCCCTTCCGGGCCGCGATGGTCGCGTCGCATCCCTACGATCTGCGGGCCGCCCGCGAAGTCGGACTGAACACCGTCTTCGTGTACCGGCCGCTCGAGAACGGCCGCGTCGAGGACTCGGTCGACGACACCGAGGGGGAGTTCGACCATCGCATCGAGGACCTGCGGGACATTCCGTGACAGGTTGTCGGCCGTGGACGCCGACGTGTTGTCGGAGTTGACGCGACCGACTCGGCGTGGCGCAGTGCGCCATGTTCGTCGCGTCCAGCAACCGGAGTTACGTTTCGGGCAGAACGAACACGGATTCACCCCGGAATTTCACCCTCGGCCGGAATTCCCGTCGCGGCTGGGAAATATCGGGGAGGCTATCGATGGACGAGGGCGACCGCGATGGCGGTCGCCACGGCTCCGAGTCCGACCTTGGAGGCGAGTCGCGCGGTACGGCCGATATCTTCCGGGGCCGGCGCGGGTCCGTCGCCGAGCGTGCCGCGATCCTCGACCACACCGTGGTAGACGTTCGAGCCGCCGAGCCGGATCCCGAGAGCACCGGCGAACGCCGCTTCGACCGGACCGGCATTCGGACTCGGATGCTGACGGGCGTCCCGGCGCCACGCCCGGACCGCGCCCCGGCCGTCGTCACCGAGTGCGACAGCCAGCAGGGCGGTGAGGCGAGCGGGGACGAGATTGAGCAGGTCGTCGAACCGGGCCGAGGCCCAGCCGAACCGTTCGAGCCGCGGTGTGCGGTGACCGACGCGCGCGTCCAGGGTGTTCGCGGCGCGGTACCCGAGCAGGCCGGCCGGACCGAGGACCGCACCCCACCACAGCGGGGCGACGACGGCGTCGGAGGTGTTCTCGGCGACCGACTCGATCGTGGCGCGCGCGATCCCGTTCTCGTGGAGCCGAGACGGGTCGCGGCCCACCAGGTGGGTCACCTGTTGCCGCGCCGCGGCGAGATCGCCGTCGCGGAGTTGGGCGTCGATCGTCCGGGCCTCGAATCCGAGGGAGCGGCCGCCGAGCACGGTCCAGGTGGTCAGCGCCGTGACCGCCACCGCCGGCACCGGACGACCGCGGGTCGCGTGGTCGGCGACGTATCCCAGCGCTCCGGCAGAGCCGACCAGCAGCGAGGTGAACACCACCCCGGCAACGCGGTGGTCGGCATACAGCCGGCCCTCGGCGGCGCGCGCCAACTTCCCGAAGCCGCTCACGGGATGCCACCGCTGCGGGTCGCCGACGAGTTGGTCGGCGGCGTAGCCGAGCGCCAGTCCGAGTGCCCTGTGCTTCACAGGATCGTTCTCCACGCCTCGACGAGCGTTGCCGTGGTCGCCGCGTCGCGCACCGCGATCCGTACCCAGTCGTCACCGAGGCCGGGGAAGGTGTCGCCGCGACGCAGCGCGAAGCCCTTCTCCCGCAATCTCTCCCGCGTTCCCTCTGGCGTTTCCGCCAGCACGAACGGGGCTGTCGCGGGGGAGACCACGTGGATTCCGAGTCCGGTGAGGGCGTCGACGAGAACCTTCCTGTCGCCGGCGATCTCCTGTGCGATCACCTCGGTCTCGCGTACTGCGTCACCGGATGCGCACGCGATCATCGCGGCCCCTGCGGGAGTGGACACCGACCAGGGTGGTTGCTGCGCGGCGAAATCCGCGAGCACTGCGGCGTCGCCGACCACGTATCCGGCGCGCAGACCCGGGATCGCCCACGTCTTGGTGAGCGACCGCAGCACCACGAGTCCCGGAACGAGCTGTCCCGTCAACGATTCGGTTTCGCCGGGAACGGCGTCCATGAACGCCTCGTCGACCACGACCACCCGTCCCGGTCGGGTCAGTGCCAGGAGCGTGTCGGCCGGGTGCAGGACCGAGGTGGGGTTCGTCGGATTGCCGACGATGACCAGGTCGGCATCCTCCGGGACCGCACCCGGATCGAGGACGAACCCGTCATCGCAGCGCAACACGACCCGCGTGACACGATGTCCGGCGGCCAACAGTGCGGCCTCCGGTTCGGTGAACTGCGGGTGCACCACCACCGGCTTCCGCCACGCCCGTGCCCGAGCGATCAATGTGAACGCCTCGGCACCTCCGGCGGTCGGGAGGACCTCGTCGACGCTGCGGCCGTGACGATCGGCGAGAGCGGCGCGTGCATCGCTCGGGTCGGGATACCGGGCGAGATCGTCCAGCGATGCACGCAGGGCGTCGTCGAGCCATGCCGGTCGCGGTCGGCGCGAGACGTTGACGGCGAGGTCGACCAGCCCCTCGGTCGCGTCGCGGTCGCCGTGATGGTGCAGGTCGGGTTCGGGTGTTCGACGACGCGCAGGTGCCGAGGTGGGTTCGGGGGCGGGATCCGCCGACCGTGCGGCGTCTGCGAACCGTCGTGCGAGATCGGGATGTCCGGCCCAGTGCGTGTGCAGGTACGACGCATGCACCGTTGCGGTGGCGATGCCGTCCGGCCGGCCGTCGAGCAGCCACGCGGCAGACGAGCCGGAATCGATCACGGTGCGGTGGAATTCGTGGCCGGTGACGCGGGTGCCGGCGGAGGCGAGCAGGGTGTCCTGCGGCGCGATCGCGGTGCGGTAGCCGAGGGTCAGGCGCGGGGTCATCCGTGCCGCAGTGTCGAGGGCTCCCACCATCTCGTGCCCGTCGACCTCACGCCCCAGATAGAGCAGACCGGCGCACTCGGCGACGGTCGGAACTCCGGCCGCGATCGCGGCACGCAGGTGCGTGCGCAAGGGGAGGTTCGCGGCGAGGTCGGCGGCATGTACCTCGGGGAACCCGCCGCCGAGGTAGATGCCTGCGGCGCCGGCGGGCAGTCGTTCGTCGCGCAGGGGATCGAAGGTCACCGGTCGGCATCCGTGTGCGCGCAGCAGTTCCTCGGTCTCGGTGTAGCGGAAGGTGAAGGCGCGGCCTCCGGCGACGGCGATCACCGGCCCGTCCTCGGTGGATGTGCCCGGTGACCACGGTGTCGCCGACAGAGCGGGTGCTGCCGAGGCGATACCGAGGATCTCGGTGAGGTCGATGCGCTCGGCGATCCGCGCGGCGAGACGATCCACCTGCGCGGTCGCCTCGTCGCGCTCCTCGGCGGGCACCAGGCCGAGATGGCGCGAGGGGACGGTGACGCCGTCGTCGCGACCGAGCACACCGAGCACCGGGATACCGGTCGGTTCGAGTGCGCGGATCACCTCGTCCGAATGTCGCTGCGATCCGGCCTTGTTCAGGATCACGCCGGCGATCCGCGTGCCGCGGTCGTAGGACGCCATGCCGTGCACGATCGCCGCGATCGACCGGGAGGCGTGCGAGACGTCGACGACGAGGATCACCGGTGCGGACAGCAGGGCCGCGGTGTGGGCGGTGGACGCGTACCCCTCGGTGCCGATCATCCCGTCGTACAACCCCATGACCCCTTCGATCACGGCGATGTCCGCACCGGCGGCGCCGTGCAGGAAGAGAGGAGCGACGAGGTCCTCGCCGACGAGGTGCGGGTCGAGGTTGCGGCCCGGTCGGCCGGTGGCGAGCGAGTGGTAGCCGGGATCGATGTAGTCGGGACCGATCTTGTGCCCCGACACGATGTGGCCGGCGCGACGCAGTGCCGCCATGAGACCCGTGGCGACGGTGGTCTTCCCATGCCCGGATGCCGGTGCGGCGACGACGACGCGTGGAACCCTCACCACTCGATCCCTCGTTGGCCCTTCTGTCCCGCATCCATCGGATGCTTGACCTTCGTCATCTCCGTCACCAGGTCGGCGACCTCGACGAGTTTCGGGTGCGCACGCCGCCCCGTGATCATGACGTGCTGGTGTCCCGGCCGTGAGGTCAGCGTATCGACGACCTCGTCGATGTCGACCCAGCCCCAGGCGATCGGATAAGTGAACTCGTCCAGCACGTAGAGGCCGTGCTGCTCCGCGGCGAGACGTCGCTGGATCTCACGCCACCCGGCGAGCGCATCGGCGGCATGATCCTCCTCGGTGCCTTCCTTGCGCGACCACGACCAGCCGGAACCCATCTTGTGCCACTCGATCGGCCCCCCGGTGCCGCGCTCGGCGTGCAGGTCGGCGAGGGTTTCGAAGGCGGTCTGCTCGCCGAGTCGCCACTTGGCGGACTTGACGAACTGGAAGACGGCGACCGACCAGCCCTGGTTCCAGCCACGCAGTGCGAGGCCGAATGCGGCTGTGGACTTTCCTTTTCCGTCGCCGGTGTTGACCATCAGCAGCGGCCGGTTGCGGCGCTGCCGGGTGGTGAGACCGTCGGCGGGGACGACGGTGGGTTGTCCCTTCGGCATCAGGCGGCCCTCTCTCGGACGATTCCGGTCAAAGCGTCGGCATCGACCTCACCGACGGGCACATACTCGGCGCCGAGGCGTTCGGCGAGACGGGCCGCGAGACCCATCCGGAACCGGCCCGTCTCGGAATCGACCACCACGGAGGAGATTCCCTGTGCAGCGATGACGTCCGCGGCGTCGAGCGAGCGCTGCACAGCGTCCGGTCCGGCGGTGGCGCGACCGTCGGTGACCACGACGAGCAGGGCGCGTCGACGCGGATCCCGCAGGGAATGACGCCGAAGGGTGGTGGCCGCTTCGATCACCCCCTCCGCCAGCGGGGTCCGCCCACCGGCGGGAAGTTCTCGCAGCCGTGCGGCAGCCACGTCCACCGAATTCGTCGGCGGGAGTGCGACGGTCGCACCGGTGCCGCGGAAGGTCACGAGTCCGACGGTGTCGCGACGGCGGTAGGCGTCGAGCAGCAGCGACAGGACAGCGGTCTTGACCTGCACCATCCGGTTGCGTGCTGCCATCGACCCGGATGCGTCGACGCAGAGCAGGACGAGATTGGTCTCGCGGCCTTCGATGATCTTGCGGCGCACCTGCAGACCCCGATCGGTGAAGGCGGACGCGCGGATCGTGGCGGGCAGATGAACCGGGCCGGTGTCGCCGCGGCGACTACCCACGGTACGGCCGATCGTGGTGACCGCCCGCGACCGGCGACCGGCCGCCCCGCGCCCGACCCGATCGACGGAGAACACCCTGGCGCGAAAAGGATCCGTCGCCGACGCCAGGCTGGTGGACGACCGATCACCCGAACCGGAGGACGTCTCCGCCGCCGAGTCGTCGGGTGCGCTCTCGCCACCACCGGGATCGTCGTCGGGGCCAGGATCCGGATCGTCTCCACCGAGAAGTTCGTCGAGCAGATCGTCGCTGCTGGTGGGGGCGTCGAAGGGGTTGCGGCGCCGACGGTGTGGCAGGGCGAGTCGGGCCGCTGCCGCGATGTCCTCGCGTGTCACCTCGAGCCGGTCGTGCCAGGCCGCGTGTGCGATCGCCGTGCGGGCGGTGACCAGGTCGGCGCGCATGCCGTCCACGTCGAACGCCGCGCACACCTCGGCGATCGAGACCAATGCGTCGTCGCTCAGTGCGACCTGCGGGACGAGTTCGCGGGCGGAGGCGACTCGCCGCGACCACTCTGCGTCCCGATCCGCCCATCGCGCGGTGAACCCGGCCGGGTCGGCGTCGAAGGCCATCCGCCGCCGCACGATCTCGGCGCGCATGTGCGGGTCGCGGGACGCGGTCACGTCCACGGCGAGTCCGAAGCGGTCGAGCAACTGCGGGCGAAGCTCACCCTCCTCGGGATTCATCGTTCCGACCAGTACGAATCGGGAGGCGTGCTCGACGGAGACCCCGTCGCGTTCGACGGTCGAGCGGCCCATCGCCGCGGCGTCGAGCAGCAGGTCGACCAGGTGGTCGTGCAGGAGGTTGACCTCGTCGACGTACAGCACGCCGCGGTGGGCCAGTGCCAGAAGACCGGGTTCGTATTCGGCCGTGCGGTCGGCCAGTGCCTTGCCGAGATGCAACGCTCCGGTGACGCGATCCTCCGCCGCGCCGACGGGTAGTTCCACCAGCCGGACCGGCCGGACATGCGAGGCCGCACCGGGCGGATGGGGGCCGTCCGGGCAGGACGGATCGGGGGCGTCCGGATCGCACGAGAACCGGCACCCGTCCACGACGGTGACCGGGGGCAACAGTGCGGCGTGGGCACGCACCGTCGTCGATTTCGCGGTGCCCTTCTCGCCACGCACCAGCACACCGCCGATCGTCGGCGACACCGCACACAGGGTCAGGGCCAGCGCGAGGTCGTCGGAACCGACCACCGCACCGAACGGATACACGTGCACTTCGACCTCCACAGGCTCCCGCTGGGATGTTTTTCGCGGCAAGCTGTTCGAAGGCCGGTATTCGGACTTCCCGGTCGGACGCCGTGCGATCGCCTTCCCGGACCGGACGGTCCAGTGGCTGCGCGGATGCGCGTGATCGACGACTCCCGGGTCACCGCAGCGGGCCTGTGCCGGATTCTCACCGGCTTCCCGATTATCCCCGTGAGGGGCACCTTCGATCGCCTTGCCACGGCCGAGTCTAGGCCATGGCGCGTGGGCTATGGTTCACCGCCATGGGACCGATACGACAGACGACAGGCATCACCGTTGTCGGAATCGGGGCGGACGGATGGTCCGGTGTGCCGTCCACCGTCCGGGAGCGGATTCTCGCGGCCGAGGTCCTGCTCGGCGGCCGGCGCCACCTCGACCTGGTTCCCGCCGGCACAGCGGTGCGCGAGGAGTGGCCGTCGCCGCTCCTGTCCGGGCTCGACGACCTCCTCGACCGGCACGCCGGCAAGGACGTCGTCGCGCTCGCATCCGGTGATCCGCTGGTCTCCGGGATCGGCACCACGCTGATCCGACGCCTCGGAGGCGACGCCGTGGAGGTGATCCCGGCGATCTCGTCGGTGGCACTTGCCCGTGCACGCATGGGTTGGTCCGCGGAGGAGTGCGAGACGATCACCGTCGTGGGTCGCGAGATCGATGCTCTGCGCAGAGTTCTGACGCGCGGACGCAAACTCGTCGTCCTCGTCGACGGTGCACGTGTCGCGGATGTTGCGATGCTCCTGGAGGCCGCCGGTTTCGGGAACTCACGGGTCGCGGTGTTGTCGCATCTCGGTGCTGCGGACGAGTCCCGGATCGATGCGAAGGCGGCCCATCTGACCGATACGGGCGTCCGGTCTCTGAGTCTGATGTGCGTCGAGGTCGACGGACCCGCCGGGTTGTCGGTGCTGCCCGGTCTCGACGACTCCCTGTTCGAGCACGACGGGCAGCTCAGCAAGCGGACCGTACGCCTCGCGGCGGTGTGCGCACTCGCACCGCGACCGGGCGAGTTGCTGTGGGACGTCGGTGCGGGAGCCGGGTCCGTCGGAATCGAATGGGCGCGAACCGATCCGCGCTGTCGTACTCTCGCGATCGAGAAGGACGAGCGGCGCGCCGGCGCGATCGAACGCAATGCCGCCGCGTTGGGTGTGCCGTCGATCGTGCGCATCGTCCGAGGTGCTGCACCTGCCGCGCTCGTCGGACTCCCGACGCCCGATGCGATCTTCGTGGGCGGGGGAGGAAGTCGCGAGGGTGTGCTCGACACGTGTTGGGACGCATTGCCTCCCGGCGGTCGGCTCGTCGCGCACGCGGTGACGCTGGAGACCGAGGCGGTCCTGGTGCAGTGGTGGAAGACGCACGGCGGTGAACTCACCCGTCTGTCCGTCGAACACGCAGATCCCATAGGAACATTCACCGGCTGGCGTGCGCAGCGACCGGTCGTGCAATGGAGCGCAGTGAAAGGCGAACGATGACCGTCCATTTCGTAGGATCCGGACCCGGAGCGGCCGACCTGCTCACGCTGCGAGCGGTGAATTTGCTGCGCGAGGTCCCGGTCGTGCTGTACGCCGGTACCTATCTCGATGCCGACACGCTCTCGCACTGTCGTGACGACGCCGAACTGGTCGACACGCAACACCTGGACCTCGACGAGATCACCGCGCATCTCGTCGACGCGCACCGGCGCGGGCTCGACGCCGTGCGGCTGTGCTCCGGCGACCCGTCGCTGTACTCGGCGCTCACCGAGCAGACGCGACGGCTCGACGCCGCGGGCGTGCCGTGGGACGTCACACCCGGTGTGCCCGCCTACGCCGCGGCCGCGGCGGCACTCGGTACCGAGCTGACGGTCCCCGAACTCGTGCAGACGGTCGTGCTGACCCGCACGCAGGCCCGATCGACGGCGATGCCCGACAGCGAGGCTCTGGCGCGGGTCGCAGGAATCCGGGCGAGTCTCGTCCTGCACCTGGCGATCACCCGCATCCGCGTCCTTGCCGAAGAACTCACTGCCGAATACGGCGCCGATTGCCCCGTCGCGGTGGTCGCGTTCGCGTCGCGACCGAACCAGGTCGTGCTGCGCGGCACCCTCGCCGACATCGCCGACGGTGTCGAGGCGGCGGGACTGAAGCACACTGCGGTGATCGTCGTCGGACACGCTCTCGGCGTGCGTGAACGGCCGGATGTGGCCTGTTCACACCTCTACGACCCCACCCGCGAGCGCGCCGGTCTCGGATAGCTCCATCCTCGCGCGCCGAACCGGGGTTCGCCCCGGTTGCAACAGTGGCGAACCCCGGTTCACCGCGCGAACCTGTTGACAACCCGCGGGTGAACACCGCAGTCAAACGGTTGTCGAGGATCCCGAATGGCGACCGTCGACCGACCGTTTCGTCCACACCGCACCCGAAGGCATCACGAAGGTGCCCGCAGCGCCGACGATGAGCAGGCACTTCATGTCGATGCTCGCCGGATCGAGCTTCTCGAGCGTCGTGACCTCGAGCGACTCGCCGGACCGTCCCACATCGCGCCCGATCACGACGACGGTGTCGGCCGGACGATGCTTCAGCAGTACCGTTTTCGCGTCTGCGACCTGCGTCGTCCGAGACCGCGACGCCGGGTTGTAGATGCCCAGGACGAGATCGGCCTCGGACACCGCTGCCAGCCGCTTCTCGATCACGTCCCACGGCTTGAGTCGATCCGACAGGCTCATCACCGCGAAGTCGCCGCCGATCGGGGCGCCGGCACGCGCCGCGACGGCCTGCACCGCGGAGATACCCGGCAGGACGCGAATGGGTATGGACGCGTATGTCTCGTCCTGCGCGGCCTCGAACACCGCCGACGCCATGCCGAACACCCCGGCATCACCGCCGGAGACAACGGCGACCTTCTCACCCGCCAGGGCGAGATCGAGCGCGAATCGCGCGCGGTCCACCTCGACGGTGTTGCCGCTGGAATGCCGGTGCAGCCCGGTGCGAACCGGAACGCGGTCGACGTACGGTCCGTAGCCGACGACATGATCGACCTGCGCGAGTGCGTCGGCGGCCTCGGGGGTCAGCCACTTCTCGTCCGCCGGGCCCAACCCGACGACGAGCAGTTCGTTCGCCTCCGGATGTGTCGCCTCGACCGCGACGGACGGCCGCGATCGGTCGGCGACCGCCTGATTCCTCGGGGAGCGGTCACCGGCGGTGAGGATCACCGAGAAGTACGGCACCGCGTCGGCGTCGACCTCGGCGACCGGCAGGATGCGTTGCCGATCCATCGACGCGCGTTCGACATAGACGGCGTCGTCGAGGCGACCGGACTGGGCGAGAGCCTCGCGCACAGCGGGAAACGTCCTGCCCAGCTTCATGATTGCCGCACCGTCGGTGTCGGAGAGCCGTCGTGCGAGCTCCGGGACGGGGAGTGTGCCGGGCAGGATGGTGAGGACGTCGGTGCGGCGCACCATCGGCTCGGCGGCCGCGGCAGAGGCGGCGGACACCGAGGTCACGCCCGGCACCACTTCCGTCGGGTATCGCGGAGCGAGCCGATCGTGCAGGTACATGTACGAGCCGTAGAACAGAGGGTCGCCCTCGCAGAGCACGACGACAGTGCGTCCCGCGTCGAGGTGGACGGCCAACCGGGCGGCGGACTCGTCATAGAAATCGGCGATCGCACCGTCGTAACCACCCGGGTGCTCGGTGGTGCCCGTCGTCACCGGGTACACCAGCAGTTCCTCGATCACGCCGTCCGGGATCAGATCGGCGGCGATCGACCGGGCGATGGATCGGCCGTGCGTGCCGGAGTAGTAGGCGAGGACGTCGGCCTCGGCGATCAGCCGCGCGGCCTTGCGTGTGATGAGTTCGGGATCGCCGGGACCGAGACCCACGCCGTAGAACCTGCCGGACACCGTGTCACTCATTCCTTCTCCTGCGCAAGTGCATTGATCGCGGACGACGCCATCGCCGACCCGCCGCGGCGTCCCCGGACCACCAGATGGGGGATCTGCAGCCGATGGTCGAGCAGCGCCTCCTTCGACTCCGCGGCGCCGATGAAGCCGACGGGAACACCGACGATCGCCGCCGGTCGCGGGGCGCCGTCGTCGAGCATCTCGAGCAGGTGGAACAGGGCGGTCGGGGCATTGCCGATCGCAACGACAGCCCCCTCGAGGCGGTCGGCCCACAGTGACACCGCCGCCGCGGAGCGGGTCGTGCCCCAACGTTCGGCGAGTTCGGGGACACGCGGGTCGGCGAGCAGACACATCACGTCGTTGTCGGCAGGCAGGCGCGTACGGGTGACCCCGGAGGCCACCATGTTCGCATCCGTGAGGATCGGAGCACCTGAGTTCAGTGCAGTGCGCGCGGCCGGAACAAGATCGGGATGGATGACGAGGTCCCGTGCCAGATCGGTCTGTCCGCTTGCATGGATCATCCGGACCGCGACCTTCTCCGCACTCGCAGGAATCGCGGACAGATCCGACTCGCTGCGGATCGTCGCGAACGACCGGACGTAGATCGCGGCGCCGTCGGTGACGTAGTCGTACCGACGCGGGGGAGGTCGAAGGGTCACGGGGTGCTCCTGGCAAGAACGACGCGGTGAGGCGAGTGTGGTGCGCCGCAGACGCGCTCGCATCCGGCGACGTGAATTCGGGAATCGGTGGTATTTCCGGCGACGATCCGGCGAGCCAGCGCTCGGGTGTCACCTTCGGCGAGGCTACACCCGGGCGCTCCCGTGCACGCTGTCACCCGCTGCCACGCCGAATCCGGGGCCGTCTCGAAGCCGGTCTCGCGAAGCGCGACGAGATCCGACCCGGACGGGAGTATCAGGCCGCGCCAGGGCGTGACGACCACACCTCGATCGGGCAGCGCAGCAACCATGGCGGGGGTGAGGATTCCCAGGGGGACCAGCACCGACACCGCATCGCCGAGCACGCCGTACGGCATCGTGAAGGCCGGTGGCCGCGGAGCGGGATCGGTGCCACCGAGTTCCGCTCCCGCACGCGGGAGTTGACGCACGTGCCACACCGACTCGCGAATCTCGACGAACCGGCGGGCCTGGCGCAGGAGCATCTCGGGAACCTGGGTGAGCCGCACCGTCGGCCCGTCGAGTCCACCCACGACGATCCGTGCCGTCCCGCCGCCGAGCGCGACCGCGGTGAGATCGCACCGCAGCGTCACCACGTCGCCGCGGCCGTCGTCGAGGCCGAACAGGAACCGGCCGGGCAGATCGGCGAGGACCGGATCGGCGCACAGTCCGGCGTCGAGATCGCGGACGAGAGGCCGGACGTCGGTGAGTCCACCCACGAGTCCCGACAGCGGCGACGCGACGATGTTCCGCACCCGTTCGTGGCTCGCCGAGGGCAGCAGCCCGGCCGCCGTGACGGCGTCGGCCAGCCCCGTGGGGACGGCACCGCACTCGTCGAGGTCGATACCTCTGAGCTGCAGGTTCCCTCGCGACGTCAGGTGGACGTCGCCGTCGGCGTAGGTGATCGACGTGTCCGACAGTGCTCGGAGCGCCCCGTCGGGCACCTGCCCTCCGGGCACGCGCAGCCGCACCAGTGCGCCGTCCGCCGCGACATGTGGGCGAAGGATTCCGGGGCACCGATCGGGAGGGAAAGGGGGTGGCAGAGCATCCACAGACGCACATGGTTGCACACCTTTCCGGCCGGGTGCGCTACTCTCGGCTTGCCGTGGTGCTCGGGAAGCCGGTGGGAAACCGGCGCGGCCCTCGCCACTGTGAGCGGATAGTTGCTCGCCCTCGTCCGTGCCGGTCCGCCGGTACGGAGGCCACTGGATCTCGGTCCGGGAAGGTCGGCGCAGCAGCGACGCCCCGTCAGCCAGGAGACCGGCCACGGCACGTGAGGTCCACGAGGGTTTTGGAGACTGAACATGGCTGTACGCCTGTGTTTTCGGGTTGCGTCGTGACGCGCCTGACTTTGTTGTCGACGTCCGACACCGATCTGCTGTCGGCACGGTCGAGCGGTGCCGACTGGGTGCTCGGCAACCCGTCGCGCCTCGACGTGCCCACCGAACTTCCCGCGCTGCTCGACGGTTCCGGCCTGGTCGTCGTGCGGATACTGGGTTCCGCACGCAGCTGGCGGGACGGACTCGACACCGTGCTGGCCACCGGGGTGCCGGTCGTCGTCCTGGGCGGTGAACAAACACCCGACGCCGAACTCATGGAGTATTCGACGGTTCCGATCGGCGTTGCGGCCGAGGCACATCGCTATCTCGCGCACGGCGGACCTACCAATCTCGACCAGTTGCACGCCTTCCTGACCGACACCGTGCTGCTCGGCGGTGAAGGCTTCGAACCGCCTGCCGAACTGCCCGAATGGGGCGTGCTCGACCGGCCTGCGAGGCCGGCGGGCGGAGAGTTGCCCCGCGTGGGCGTGTTGTTCTACCGCGCCCACCACACCAGCGGAAACGTGCAGTTCGCGCACGATCTCGCCGACGCGATCGACGCGACCGGCAGGGCCCGCGGCGTCGTGATCCACTGCGCGTCGCTGCGCGGAGCACCCACCGATCTCCTCGCCGAACTCGGTACCCTCGACGCGCTCGTCGTGACGGTGCTGGCAGCCGGTGGAACCAACCCCGCCACGGTGAGTGCCGGCGGTGAGGACGAGGCATGGGACGTCGGGGCGCTCGCCGCGCTCGACATCCCGATCCTGCAGGCCCTGTGCCTGACGTGGAGTCGCGAGGATTGGGCGGAGTCGGACGACGGTGTGTCGCCGCTGGATTCGGCCACGCAGATCGCGGTCCCCGAGTTCGACGGCCGCATCATCACGGTGCCGTTCTCGTTCAAGGAACTCGACGCCGACGGACTGCCCCGCTACGTCACCGACCCGGAACGGTGCCGTCGCGTCGCCGGTATCGCGGTGGCGCACGCACGACTGCGACACGTACCGCCGCCGCAGCGCCGGATAGCCATCATGCTGTCCGCCTACCCGACGAAACATTCCCGGGTCGGCAACGCCGTCGGTCTCGACACCCCGGTGTCGGCGATCCACATGCTGCGCGCTCTACGCGATGCCGGATACGACCTCGGCGACGGATTTCCCGGCATGGACCTCGAGGACGACACCGAGGCCGGCAACACCCTCATCCACGCCCTGATCGATGCCGGTGGACAGGACGAGGAATGGCTCACCGCCGACCAGCTGGCCGGAAACCCGGTGCGCGTGACCACGTCCGACTATCTCGCGTGGACCGGCGATCTTCCGGCCGAGCTCACCGACGCCATCGCCGAGACGTGGGGGCCGGCCCCCGGGTCGCTGTTCGTCGACGGCAGCGGTGACGACCAGGCAATCGTGCTGGCGACCCTGCAGGCCGGCAACGTGGTGCTGATGATCCAGCCGCCGCGCGGTTTCGGCGAGAACCCGGTGGCGATCTACCACGATCCCGACATGGCGCCGTCGCATCATTACCTCGCCGCGTACAAGTGGGTCGAGCACGGCTTCGGTGCCGATGCCGTGGTTCACCTGGGCAAACACGGTTCGATGGAATGGTTGCCCGGGAAGAACGCGGGCCTGTCCGCGGCGTGCGCGACCGACGCGGCCATCGGCAATCTGCCGCTGATCTATCCGTTCCTCGTCAACGATCCCGGCGAAGGCGCACAGGCGAAGCGCCGTGCCCACGCGATCATCGTCGATCATCTGACCCCGCCGATGGCGCGCGCCGAATCGTACGGTGACATCGCGCGTTTGGAGCAACTGCTCGACGAGTACTCCAATATCGCGGCGATGGACCCGGCCAAGCTGCCCGCGATTCGGGCTCAGATCTGGACGCTGATCCAGGCCGCGAAACTCGATCACGATCTCGGGCTCGACGACCGCCCGCACGACGCCGAGTTCGACGACTTCCTGCTGCACGTCGACGGCTGGCTGTGCGAGGTCAAGGACGCCCAGATCCGCGACGGCCTGCACGTCCTGGGCGCCGCGCCGGTCGGGGAGGCGCGGGTGAATCTGGTGCTGTCGATCCTGCGTGCCGCGCAGGTATGGGGCGGTAAGAGCAACGCCGTCCCTGGATTGCGCACCGCGCTGGGACTGAAGCCCGATGCCCCACTGGCCGAGGTCGACGGAATCGAAGGCGTTGCGCGGTCGCTCGTGCAGGCCATGGAGGACGACGACTGGCGTACCGGGTCCGCTTCGCGCATAGTCGAATCCGTCCTCGGCCATCCTGATACCGAGGTCGCTCGCGTACTCGCCTTCGCCGCCGAGGAGGTGGTGCCTCGCCTCGCGGGCACGACCGCCGAACTCGACGCCGTCCTGCACGCCCTCGACGGCGGGTACGTCCCTGCCGGACCGTCCGGCTCGCCGCTCCGTGGCTTGGTCAACGTGCTGCCGACGGGCCGCAACTTCTACACCGTCGACCCGAAGGCCGTGCCGAGCCGGCTCCCGTACGACACCGGCGTCGCACTCGCGAACAACCTGATCGAGCGGTATCTCGCCGATACGGGGGAGTACCCCCAGTCGGTGGGCCTGTCGGTGTGGGGGACATCGGCGATGCGCACCGCCGGCGACGACATCGCCGAGGTGCTCGCGCTCATCGGTGTGCGTCCGGAATGGGACGCCGAGTCGCGTCGGGTTCGCGAACTGACCGTGCTCCCGCTCGAGGAACTCGGCCGGCCCCGCATCGACGTCACGGTCCGCATCTCGGGTTTCTTCCGCGATGCGTTCCCGCACGTCATCGGGATGCTCGACGACGCGATCCGCATGGTCGCCGCCCTCGACGAACCCGACGAGCAGAACTTCGTGCGAGCCCATGCTCGGCGGGACGAAGCCGAACACGGCGACGCCGACCGTGCGGTGCGGCGCATCTTCGGATCGAAGCCCGGCTCGTACGGTGCCGGCATCCTGCAGCTCATCGACTCCGGGAACTGGCGCACCGACGCCGATCTCGCCGAGGTCTACACCGCGTGGGGTGGCTTCGCCTACGGGCGTGGGTTGCACGGTGTTCCGGCCGCCGACGACATGCGTGCGAACTACCGGCGGATCGCGGTGGCGGCGAAGAACACCGACACTCGCGAACACGACATCGCCGATTCGGACGACTACTTCCAGTACCACGGCGGCATGGTCGCAACGGTGCGAGCGCTGACGGGCACCGACCCGAAGGCGTACATCGGCGACTCCACCACCCCCGATGCGGTGCGCACCCGATCACTGGCGGAGGAGACTGCACGGGTGTTCCGCGCCCGGGTCGTCAACCCGCGGTGGATCGGTGCGATGCGGCGGCACGGCTACAAGGGCGCCTTCGAACTCGCCGCCACCGTCGACTACCTGTTCGGCTACGACGCCACCGCAGGTGTCGTCGAGGACTGGATGTACGAGTCGCTTGCCCAGAACTACGCGCTCGACCCCGCGAACCAGCACTTCCTCCGCGAAGCGAATCCGTGGGCGTTGCGCGGCATCGTCGAACGACTCACAGAGGCGGCCGATCGTGGGTTGTGGTCCGAGCCCGATCCGGAGACGATGAACAGGCTGCAGCAGGCCTATCTCGACGTCGAGGGCGATCTCGAGGACCGGGGGTGAGAGTTCGGCTCATCGGGATCGGCCCCGGCGGACCGGACGATCTCACGGTCGCGGCGGTGCACGCCCTCGAGAGCGTCGACGTCTTCCTCGTACCCGACAAGAAGCGCGGCGTGGACGATCTCGTGGCGGTCCGCGAGGAGGTCCTGCGCCGCCACACCTCCGGTGCGCATCGGGTGATCGTGGTGCCCGACCCGCCCCGGGACCGTAACCCGGCGCACTACGGCGACGAGGTACGCGACTGGCACGCCGCCCGCGCCGAGGCCTACGAGACCGTTCTGCTCGACCGGATCGGAGACGACGAGACCGTCGGCTTCCTGGTCTGGGGCGATCCGAGCCTGTACGACAGCACGATCCGTGTCGTCGAACGCATCCTCGAACGCGGGAGGGTGCGGTTCGACTACGACATCGTCCCCGGGGTCAGCAGCGTGCAACTGCTCGCGGCCCGACATCGTCTCGTGCTCAACACCATCGGCGGGCCGATCACCGTCACGACCGGTCGCAGGCTGGTGCAGGACGTCGCAGCGGGTGCGTCGAACATCGTGGTGATGCTCGACGGCGGCCTCGCCTGCGCGGACCTCGACGGGGCCTGGAACATCTGGTGGGGTGCGAATCTGGGGACCGACGACGAAGAACTCGTCGCCGGCCCGCTCGCCGAGGTGCTCCCGGCGATCCGGGAGGCTCGTGCCCGGGCCAAGGGGGTCCGAGGCTGGGTGATGGACACCTATCTACTCCGACGAGGATGAGTTCGGGTCGCCCGGAACCGTTCCCCGCGCGTACCAGGCGCGGGCGTCGAGCGAGAACGGTCCCGACGGAAGAGCATCACGACAGGCGTCACGTACTGCAGCGCGGTGCCTTTCGGGCATCGACACCAGGTGCCGCCCGGCCGGTCCTACGCCGAACGTGAAGGGCTCCCAGAAGTCGGAGAAATCGGCGTAGTCCACGCGTGCGGACAGGGCACCACCGATCACGTCGTCCAGACCGGCACGGCGGAACCGCTCGGCGATGTCGCCCTCGGTGGTACCGGCCAACCTCGTCTCACCCGGAGACCCGGGCTCGACCGTTCCCACCGCGGCCCAGAAGATGCGGAGCATCGTCATCCCGCCGGCCGTGGTGTCCCACATGCATGCGGCGACGGTGCCGCCCGGGCGGGTCACCCGCACCATCTCGCGCACGCCCAGTTCGGGATCGTTCATGAATCCGAGGACCAGCGACGCCAGGGTGACATCGAACGTTCCGTCCGGCCACGGCAGATTCTCGGCCACCCCGACGCGAACGTCGATCTCCGGTGCTATCTGCCGGCACGCCGCTGCGAACTGGGGAGCCGGGTCGATCGCCGCGACGTTCGCTGCGCCGACCCGGCCGACCAGTTCACGGGTCAGCCCACCCGGCCCGCAGCCCACGTCGCAGACCCGATGCCCGGCCCTCACCTCGCTCGCGTCCGCCAAGGCGGGCGCGAGCGTCGCTGCGTAACGGCCCATGAAACGGTTGTACTGTTCGGCCGGTCCGGCGAACTGCATATGCCCAACATATCGGCCCGATCGGTGGCCTCGTGGCGGTTCACATCGTCCTGATCGAGATCACTTCTCGTCGTCGTCCGAGCGCTCGACCACCTCGGGAGCGTTCTCCCGCGTTGCCATGCCGCCGTTGCGACCGTGATCGACCGGCCCCGGTGGGTCCTTGCGCACCTCGTCGTCCTTCTTCGACGTCGTCACTTCTACCTCCGTACGCTGGGCCGACTCGTGTCCGGACGGATACCCGCAGACGTGCACGCGCACACTTCGGGGTGGCGTCGGTGCTCCGGACCGGATTGACTGGACCCAACGACACAAGGAGGCAGCATGCAGATCCGTGACAGGGTTTTCGTCGTCACCGGGGGAGGCAACGGGATCGGACGCGATGTCGTCCTCGAACTCCTCGTGCGTGGCGCGCGGGTCGCGGCGATCGACCTCCGCGCCGAGGCTCTCGACGGCACCCGTGCTCTGGCGGACGCCTATGTCGACCGTCTCACCACCCACACGGTCGACGTCTCCGATCGCGCCGCCGTCGAAGCCCTGGTGACCGAGGTGACCGCAGCACACGGGCGGGTCGACGGCGTCGCCAACGTCGCAGGCATCATCCAGAAGTTCGTCCCGTTCGCGGAGCTGCCGTATGACGAGATGAACAAGGTCCTCGACGTCAACTACTGGGGTGTCGTGCACATGTGCAAGGCGTTCCTGCCCGCACTGCTCACCCGGCCCGAAGCGAGCCTGCTCAATGTCTCGAGCATGGGAGCCTTCGTGCCCGTGCCGGGCCAGTCCGTCTACGGCGCGAGCAAGGCGGCGGTCAAACTGCTCACCGAAGGTCTGTACGCCGAACTGCGCATGACGAAGGTCGCGGTGACGCTGGTGTTCCCAGGCGCCGTCCGCACCGGCATCGCCGAGAACTCCGGTGCCGCCATCCCGGGACGCAGCACTGACGCCTCCGTCAAGATCACCTCGTCCGCCGAGGCAGCCCGCAGGATCGTCGACGCGATCGAGAAGGGCACCTTCCGGGTGTGCATCGGCAAGGACGCGACGATGCTCGACCTGCTCGCCAGGCTCATGCCGCGTCGCAGCATCGAGTTCCTGGCGAAGAAGATGGGCTCGCTCGTCGAGCGCTGACCTACCGGCGACCGGTCCGCAGCGGATGCGGCCGGGGCGGGACGTCCGTCGGCGACCGGCTCAGCACGATCGGCAACCACTGCGAGGTCATCACGATCATCACCAGCCATTCGGCGACCAACGCCACGGTCGGGTGATGCGGAGCGTTCGTGATCATTCCCGCCTGCGACCAGTACGCCAACAGCCCGAAGAACGACGACAGCCCCGAGCCGAGCATCGCGAGCGACGCCAGCTTCCATCGTCGCAGCCACAACGCCAGCGTCGAGATCACCACCCCGAACACAAGGGCCAGGGCCGCGAAGATCCGCAGCGGCACCGCCACGGGTGCGGTGTCGCCGAACCAACTACCGAAGACCGTCCACGACCACGCCGACGACGTCTGCGGAAGCACCATGCACACCGTCAGGACGACGACGCAGATCGCCAGGACCCGTCCGCGGCGACCGGCGTCGAACTCCCCGGCGACCTTCTTCTCGATCCGGGCGAAGTCGTTCCGATAGGCCGACAGGTCCGCGCTCGTACCGTCCGCGCTCATGCCTCGACCTCTCCGTTCCGACACATGGGTGGCCATTATGCGCCGCACACCGATGTGACCTCGCTCATGTCGTCCACCTGCGATTATGCTCCGACACATGCGTCCGGAGCGGTGCCGGTGTGGCGCCATGGTGCACCGGGTATCGCCCCTTACGAACCCGATCGAGGGCGGGCGAGAATGCCGGACCAGGACCAGTACCGCATGCAGCACCCGGGAGAGCAGCACCCCGTTCCGCCGCTCGAGGAGCAACCGGAGATCGCCTCCCCCGGCCGGCCCGCCGAACTCGCTCCGGCCTATGTCTTCCTCGCCTCCCAGGAGTCGAGCTACATCACCGGGGAGACCATCGCCGTCACCGGCGGAGTCCCGTTCACCTGAGAATCAGAGCGCGAAATGGTCATCGGAGCGCGTAACAGCGCGCATCGATGACCATTTCGCGCCCCGGAGTTCACGAGGTCTGCATGTCGAGCAATTCCGACACCGTCACGAACCGGTAGCCCTCGGCGCGCAGGCCGTCGACGATCCCGGGAATCGCCTCCAGCGACGCTGTCCGGGAGGGGTACATGACGTGCAGCAGGATGATCGAGCCGGGACGGGTCTCGTCGAGTGCGGTCTGCACGATCGTCTCGGTGTCGGACGCATCGGAATCCGGTTCGACGTCCCACATCACGGTGGTCCGGTCGTGCTGGTCGAGATAGCGGGGGAGCGCGACGAGCTTCTTGCCGTAGGGCGGGCGAAAGGTGATCTCCCCGTCGAACCCGGTCTCGCGGATCGCGGCGTCGGTGCGCTCGATCTCCTCGGCCACCGTGCCGCTGCCGACGAGCATCATCCTGCGGTGCGTCGCGGTGTGATTACCGAGTTCGTGCCCGGCCTCGACGATGGCCCGGCCCAGCTCCGGTCGTTGTTCGAGTTCCGAGCCGGTGACGTAGAAGGTGGCGGGGACGTCGGCGTCCTCGAGGGTCTGCAGGACCTGCGGGGTGAGGACGCTCGGGCCGTCGTCGAGGGTCAGCGAGACCACCTTCTCGGGTGTCTCCACCCTATGGACGAGTGCCCCGAACAGCTGGAAGGTGCGGGAGTTCGAAAGCTGGAAGATCGCGACGGCGACGACGACCAGCACCACGAGCACGGCGGATACGACGACGAGGGTTCTTCGGCGGGATGCCATTCGGACATGGTGCCTCATCCGGTGTCGATGGGTGGAGGACGCCCGGTTGCGCGGTTCCGGGACCGACGCCGGGTCTTGCACTGTTCGTAGCGACGTAGGGAACAACGGTGCGAATCCGTGGCTGTCCCGCAACTGTCACCGAGGAGTGATCCCCCAATAGCAGGGTCACGGCCCACAGGGGTTGGAAGGCCGGGGCGAGCGTCGATCCGGGAGCCAGGACACCTGCGTCGCCGAAGCAGGACCCACGAGGATGGACATGAACAATTCGATATCGACCGCCCGCAAGGGCGGAATTCGGCGCTGCGCGCAGCCGGCGCACTGCTAGCGGCGGCGTTGGCCGTCTCCGGTTGCTCGTCGAGTGACGACACATCCGGGACAGTCGAACAGGACACCGCGGCATCGGTCTACCCGCTCACCATCGAGCACTGCGGCAGGACGCTCACCATCGACGCGCCACCACAGCGGGCGGTGTCCCTGAATCAGGGATCCACCGAGATCCTGCGGTCGCTCGGTCTCGCCGACCGCGTGGTCGGCACCGCGACCTGGACCGATCCCGTTCGGGAGAATCTCGCCGACGAGAACGCGAAGGTTCCGCGTCTGTCCGACAACAAGCCGTCCTTCGAGGTTGTGCTCGACACGGAACCGGATAGTGGGTGCAGACGTACGACATCCTCGAGAAGACCATGGCCGAGGCCACCGGCATCGAGCCGAATCCGGACTTCCCCACCGGGCCGGCCTACCACCTGATGGGCTTCGACATCGAGGTGTTCACCCCGATCTTCGTCATGAGCCGTATCACCGGGTGGACTGCGCACATCATCGAGCAAGGTGAGTCCAACGCCCTCATCCGTCCGCTGAGCGAATACACGGGGGTGCCGCAGAGGTCGATCGTGGCCTGACACCCGCTCGAACTGCATCCCGGGATATTTCCGTCACCGTCTCCTGACCCCGGGATGCCTCCGATCGGGCCCGCAGCGTTCAACGCTGCGGGCCCAATCGTTTGCGGTCATGTCATGCGATGCGCTTCGTCGCCAACTCCGCGCCTCGGACCAGGGATTCGAGCTTGGCCCACGCGATCTGAGGATGAATGCGTCCGCCGAGTCCGCAGTCGGTGGAGGCGACCACATTCTCCGCACCGACGAGATTCGCGAAACGTTCGATGCGGTCGGCCACGAGTTCGGGATGTTCGACGACGTTCGTCGCGTGGCTGATGACGCCGGGCACGATCTGCTTCCCGTCGGGAAGCTTCACGTCCTCCCACACCCGCCACTCGTGTTCGTGACGGACGTTGGCGGCCTCGAACGAGTACGACCCGGCGTCGATGTCGAGCATGGTTTCGACGAGGTACTCGAACTCGAGATCGGTGGTGTGCGGGCCGTGCCAACTGCCCCAGCACAGATGGAAGCGGATCCGGTCCTGGGGCAGACCCCGCAGGGCGTAGTTCAGCGCTTCCACCCGGATGCGGGTGAAAGCCAGGTAGTCCTCGACGGTCGGCTCGGGGTTGATCTGGTCCCAGTTCTCGGCGACGGACGGGTCGTCGATCTGCAGGATCAGACCGGCGTCGATGATCGCTTTGTACTCCTCGCGCATGGCATCCGCGCATGCCCAGATGAATTCTTCCTCGGTTGCGTAGTGCTCGTTGCCGATCCGCGAGGCGCTACCCGGTGACAAGGAAGTCATGAAACCGTTCTCGACCCCTGCGGCCGCCAGCGCGGACTTCAGATTCGCGATGTCCGACGCGATGGCGTCGTGGCCGATATAGGTGACCGGTCCGGTCGCAGTAGGGAAGAGGGGTGCCTCCTTCCCGATCGACACCCCGCTGTCGGGATCGCCGTAGGCCTCAGCGAACAGCGTCCAGTCGCGCCGGTCGGGGAAGGTGGTCAGACGCACGTTGCCGGGTGTCGACCGGATCGGTGTACTGCCGAACGGTCCCCCGTCGGTCAACTGGAGACCGGACAGGCGCTGGAACGAGTACGACCACCAGGCACCGTAATCGACGGTCGAGGACATGGCCTTGCCGTACTCGCCGTCGCCGGGAGTGCAGATGCCGAGGTCGACCTGGCGCCGAACCAGCGCGGTCACCTCGTTGCCGAGCAACTGTGCGAACTCCTCGGAGGTATCGAGGCGAAAGCCGTCTGCCGCTTCTCGTCGTGCTCGGTTGGCTTCGACGAGGGCAGTGGTGCGCGGGAGACTTCCCGCATGGGTGGTGCGAATGCGAGGGGTGGACATTGTCGACGACCTTCTTCGTAGTGCGGTAGTTATCGGTTCAGTTCGGCGCGCACGGTGGCGGCAGCGGCGACGAGATTCGCCAGTGAGGCCGTGACCTCCGTCGTGCCGCGGGTCTTGAGCCCGCAGTCCGGGTTGACCCACAGTCGCTCGGCGGGCACCGCCTGCAGAGCCTTGCGCAACAGTGCGGTGATCTCGTCCTCGCTCGGGACCCGCGGCGAATGGATGTCGTATACGCCGGGGCCCACGCCGAGGTCGAATCCCGCGGCGTCGAGATCGTCAAGGACCTCCATGCGCGAGCGGGCCGCTTCGATGGACGTGACGTCGGCGTCGAGTTCGGCGATCGCCTCGATCACCTCTCCGAACTCCGAATAGCACAGGTGGGTGTGGATCTGCGTGGAGTCGGCGACACCGGATGTCGCCAACCGGAACGCACCGACCGCCCACTTCAGATAGTCGGGCTGTTCCGACGCGCGCAGCGGCAGGAGTTCACGAAGTGCAGGCTCGTCGACCTGGATGATGCGCACCCCGGCGGCCTGCAGGTCCACCGTCTCGTCGCGGATCGCGAGCGCGATCTGGTCGGCGGTCTCGGCGAGCGGCTGATCGTCGCGGACGAACGACCACGCCAGGATCGTGACGGGGCCGGTGAGCATGCCTTTGACCGGCTTGTCGGTGAGGGACTGGGCGTAGGTGATCCAGTCGACGGTCATCGGGCCGCGGCGGGCGACGTCGCCGTAGAGGATCGGCGGCCGCACACAGCGCGTGCCGTAGGACTGCACCCAGCCGTTGGCAGTGGCGAAGAATCCGTCGAGCTGCTCGGCGAAGTACTGCACCATGTCGTTGCGCTCGGGTTCGCCGTGCACCAGGACATCGAGTCCCAGTTCCTCCTGCAGCGCAACCACGTCGGCGATCTCGTCGCGCATCCGACGCACGTACTCGCCGTGGTCGATCTCACCCGTGCGCAACGCTGCACGGGCCACGCGGATGCGGGCCGTCTGTGGGTACGAGCCGATCGTGGTCGTCGGCAACAGTGGCAGATCGAGCTGGCGACGCTGGATCTCACGCCGTCGATCGGCAGGGGGGCGGGGGCGGTCGGTGCAGATCGAGGCAAGGACACCTCGCACCCGATCGTTGCGTAGACGCGGATCCGAGGCCCGCACCTGTGCGGCGGTACGGGCAGCGGCGAGTTCGTCGGTGACGGCGTCGCATCCCGTACGCAGAGCGGTCGCGAGAGTGACGATCTCCGAGACCTTCTCGCTGCCGAAGGCCAACCACGTGCGCAGCGATGCGTCGAGATCCGGTTCGGCATCGATCGTGTACGGCACGTGCAACAGTGAGCACGACGACGACACCGCAACGGCGGCGGCGGAACCGAGCAGGGTGGCCAGCGTCGACAAGGCCTGTTCGAGGTCGGTGCGCCAGACGTTGCGGCCGTCGACGACGCCGGCGACGATGAGCTTGTCGGCGAGCTCGGGCAGGCCTGCGATTCCGGTGGTGCTACCGGCTACCAGGTCGACGGCGAGACCTTCGACTCCGGTGCGTGCGAGCCGCTCGAGCGCCGGCCCGAGGCTGCCGAAGTACGACGCGACGAGAATCGACGGCCGCTTCGGTGCCTGCACCAGGGCGTTGTACACCCGTCCGATCGCATCGAGGGCAGGTGAGTCGAGGTCGCGGACCAACGCCGGTTCGTCGAGCTGTACCCAGTCGACCCCGGTGTCGGCGAGCTGCGCCAACAGGTCCAGATAGAGGGGAACGAGCTCGTCGACGCGGCCGAGCAGCGGTCCTTGCCCGTCGACGGGCTTCGACAGCAGCAGGAAGGTCAGTGGACCCAGGACGACGGGGCGAGCGGGCACACTGAGCTCGCGTGCCTGTGCGATCTCACCCAGAATCTTTGTGGCATCGAGTTCGAAGACGGTGTCGGGTCCGATCTCGGGGACGAGGTAGTGGTAGTTGGTGTCGAACCACTTGGTCATCTCGAGTGGGGCAATATCGTCGGTGCCGCGTGCTGCGGCGAAATAGCGGTCGAGGTCGTCGGCGATATCCGCGACCCGGGCAGGCAACGCCCCGAGCATGACTGCTGTGTCGAGGACGTGGTCGTAGAACGAGAACGTTCCGACCGGGATCGAGTCCAGCCCGGCTGTGTGTTGACGTGACCACGTGTCGGCGCGCAGTTGTGCGGCAACCGATTCCAGGCCACTGCGGTCGAGGCGCCCGGCCCAGTAGGCTTCGGTGGCCTTCTTCAGTTCGCGGTTCGGTCCGATGCGTGCGGAGCCGAGCACGGTGGCGGTGAATGAGGATGCTGTCGGAGCAGACATCAGGTTTTCTCCGGTGTTCGTCGCTGGGTGGTCTACCGCCCGATGAACGCGCATCCCGATACGAGCCCCGTGTTCTCGACCTGTGGTCGAGGTGTTGCCGATCGGCGCGCGCCCATTCCACGAGGCGGCATACCGTCGGGCACGGCGTGCCCGACACGATCGGCAGGTCTTCGGACTCGCAGGCACCCATTCCCGATTCCGTCGGGATGGACCTAGTGGCCGTCGCTTCCCGGACCTGGTGGTCCAGTGCTTGGTGACGGCGGTCGTTCCTGCATACCGCTGCGGGACAGTCCCGGATTCCCACCGGGTTCCCTCTCACACCCGATACCTGTCGGCATCGGGTGCTTCGGCGCGCACATGAGGTCTTCGGGGCTCCTCACGACGACATGCGGCGAACCGATCGCAGCGCCGACTATACAAGGATCGCCTCCTTCCTCGGCGTCCGTGGGCTGGACGACGCTCTACCAAGTCCGGAATGCGTTCCTCTGTATACGAACTCGGGAGTGTGAGGATTGCCCGGTCGGCTCGGATCCGGTGGCAGGATCCGAGCCGCCGGGCCGGAGACAGCGAGACTCAGCCGGTCGCGGAGGTCCCCTCGGGGGAGTGCTCGGGCGAACGCCGGCGCCGCAGCAGACCGACCGCGACGTCGACGAGCAGGAATGCGAGCAGGCTCAGTCCCAGCAGCGGAGCGAACCACCCGACGGTCACCGCAGCAGCGACCACCGCGACGACGGTGACCGGGTGCAGGCGTCGCCACGTCCCACGCAGCGGTGGGCGCGCCACCCGGCGCGATCCGCGGGTGGGGCGACGCTGCCACCACAGCTGATAGCCGCGCACGATGACCGTGCCCAACGCGACCGCGAGAGCGAGCAATACCAGCTGGTTGAGCAGCCCGAACAAGATGCCCATGTGCAGGGCGATGCCCCAGGTGGTGAGCTGGGCGGCCAGCGGCCAGTCCGCGAACGTGTTGGTGGCGGTCACCGCCCCGGTGGCCGGGTCGATCGCGACCGCGTCGGTGACGAACTGCCAGGGCTGGCGGGGTTCGGTGACGGTGACGGCAGTGTGGCCGTCGGCCGGGATGCTCATCTCGACGTGTTCGGTCACTCGATGCTCGGCAGCGGCGGCAAGGACGCGGTCCAGAGCGCCGATGTTGCGATCGAGTGCGCCCGTATCGGCAACAGCGGCAGTATGGCCGTCGTGGCCGTCGTGTCCACCGGCTGCAGGCGCGGTGTCCGAGACGCCGAGGGTGGTATCGAGCGTCGGGGTGGTCCAGCTCAACGCGGTACGCAACTCGCCCACATTCGCCCCGGCATATGTGGACCAGGTCAACCCGGTGGCCGACAGGAAGATCAAGCCGACCGCGATCCACAGGCCGGTGGTGCCGTGCCAGCCGAGGGTGCGGTTGCGGCCCCGCGCGCCGCGGTCGAAGGTCAGCAGTCGCGCCGACTGCCGGGTGCGGATGCGCTGGGTGCGGTAGCGCTGCACCCACAGGTACACCCCGCCCAGAGCGATGACCCACAACCAGGAGGCGGCCAGTTCGCTGTAGATCCGGCCGGGCTCACCCAGATGCAGGTGCCGGTGCAGCTGGGAAATCCAGGTGCGTACCGGCAGCGCGCTGCTACTGCCGTAGACCACCGACTGACCGGTCGACGAGGCGGTCGCGGGATCGATGAACACGGCAGTGCGCTCGGATTCACCGAGGGACGGATCGGTGAACAGCACCCGGGTGGTCTCACCGACCTCGGATGCGGGGCGTACCGCTGAGACGGTCAGGTCCGGGCGTAGCTGCTGGGCGGCGCGGACCTGCTCGGCGACCGGCAGTGCCGGACCGGTGGAATCGACGTGCAGCAGGTCGCGGTAGAGCACCTGTTCGAGGGTCGGGGCGATCGCGTAGAGGCCCCCGCTGATCGTCGCGATCAGCAGGAACGGGGCCACCAGGATCCCGGCGTAGAAGTGCAGCCGCATGATCAGCGGCCGCATGCTGCGCGGCGGTGAAGAATCCTGCGCCGCAGCCCGGGCGGGCTCGGCGGCGGAATTGTCCGCGGCGATGGTGCCGCGGTCGAGTTCGGGAACGGACATGAGTGTGTCTCGATTCGGCTGTCGTGAGGTGCTCACCGTGTGCGCGTTTTTCGGCGGTGTCCGTGCAGGAGCACGGGCACCGCTGGAGATGCGGTCGGTGAGGCGACCGTCAGGAAAGGCGGGCATCGAGGGGACTTGGCAGATCGAATCCGGTCGATGCCGCTGAGGGCACGCACGCCATACACTCGGCACCCCAGCACGGGGCGAAGGCAGGACGGCGGAAGAAGAATGTCGGACACCCGTCGGCGATCGCGTGCTCTCCCGCGCCGGGGACGGCTCAGCAGGCGGATCGGGTAGGGAGGCCGACTACGCCGCGGTCGGCGGTCCGCGGGTACCGGCGGCGGCGCCGGCCAGCAACCACAACGACAGCGTCGCCCGATAGAGCGGGGTCGCCGACCAGACCACGGTCTGCGCAGGCGGGACAGAAACGAGCACCAGCATCACGCGGGTGAACGCCCCCAACACGTGCAGGCACGCACCTTCGACGGCGCGCACCGCAGCGGCGGAGACCGCAACAGCGGCAAGGTGGGCGGCGATCATCGCGGGCGACAGTTCCAGCCCGTGCGCGTGGTCGTCGACCACCGAGAGGGTGGTGTGCCCGACCACCTGTCCGGCAGTCAGTGCCGCGAGGAGAAACACCCAGTTCCGATCGCGCACGGTGACGGCGGCGACCGCGGCACCGACGCCGGCGCACGCCGCCAGCAGCAACACCACCGCCGACTGGCTCGGCGGCATCCCGCCACCGGCCACACCATGGGCGGCGGTACTCACCGCCCCCGACACCGACCCCACGGCAGCACCGCGCACCTGCGCAAGCACCGGCATCCGTGAGTCCACGCCGCGAGGATAGCGTTGATTCCCCTCGGGTCTCTTCTCCGGTGCCGGGACAGGGCCGGGCGATGACGTCGGTCTCCCGCACAGCGGTGGTACCGGCGTCGAACAGGACACAACCGCTACGCCGTTCGAGTGGCGTTGCGCCACCACCGACCTGCACCGCCCCCGGCTCCTACTTCGGCCGAGCCGGGAATTCGGGCATGGTCGGCTCCTGCTAGCCTCAGTTCGTCCATCACGATGGGATCCGAGGAAGCCGGTGTGAATCCGGCGCGGTACCGCCACTGTGAGCGGCGCTTCGACAAGCGTCTGCGAGCCAGATACTCACCCCATTCGTACCTTTCAGCATCGGGGCGGCCTACCCCGAGAAAGGCTGCGCGAAGCCGTGCACCCATCTCTCTCCCATTCTGTCTCCGCTGTACCTCTTCGGCGTCCGGATCCTGTCGAAGGGCGCGCCATCGCGATCGCCCACGCACCGGGAATCAGTGATCAGGTCGCTGCGACCCGCACCTTCCATGCCTTGATCCGGCCCGAGTGCCGATTCCCCCAGCGCATCGAAAGGACGGCCGTCGCATGACTCCGCTGAACCGTCGGACGCTGAGCGTCGCCGCCGCATGTCTGACGCTGATCAGCGCGAGCGCATGTGGCGCAGACGAGGAGAACGCCGCGTCGGCCGACTCCATGACCGTCGAGAACTGCGGGATCGACGTCACCGTGGAAGCGCCACCGGAACGCGTGTATGCCGCCTACCAGCCGGCCATCGAGATTGCGCATGCGCTGGGCATCAGCGACCGCCTGATCGAGACCGCCTTCCTCGATGCTCAGGTGTTGCCCGAGTACGCAGATGCCCAGGAGCAGGTGCCGTACGTCGAGAAGCTCCCCAGTCGTGAGGCGCTTCTGGCCACCGGTCCCGACTTCATCCTGTCGGGGTACAACAACGTGTTCACCGAGGACGGCGCCGGCGACGAGAGCTTCGGCACGCGGGCGAGTCTGACCCGGCTCGGCATACAGAGCTGGATCCTCAGCCCGCTGTGCCCCAGCGCGGACGGACTGTCGGACGAGGCGATCGACCCCGCCACCGTGAGCGTCGAGACGATCTATGACGACCTGCGCGACCTCGGGGCCCTGTTCGACGTCGAGGAGCGCGCCGAGGAGGTCATTGCCGATCAACAGCAGCGCATCGCGGCGGTCGACCAGGTGCTGGCCGGGGCGGACCGCCCGAGCGTCGCGATCGTCCTACTCGATGAGGGCGGTGGCATCCGCGTCGCCGGTGGCATCGACTTCGGTACCCGGATCATCGCGCAGGCCGGGGGCGTGAACGCCTTCGCCGACCTCGTCGAGCGACGCCACGTCGCGATCGACCTCGAAGAGCTGATCCGTCGCGACCCCGATGTCATCTTGACCAGCACCTGCTGCGACGCCTCCTATCCCCGCCAGGACGGCGCCGAGGAGGCGCAGACGATCGTGCAGAACCCGGCGCTCGCGGGCCTGTCGGCGGTGCAGAACGGTGCCGTGCATCCCTTCCTGTTCGCTGACCGCGCCGCCGGAGTCCGCATCGCCCATGCAATCGAGCTGCTGGCTTCGCTGCTGCACCCCGACCTGGCCATCCAGGACGAGACCGGACAAGACGGGGGCGAGTGAGGTAGGCGGTGACGACGGCGGCAACGACCCCGGAGCGGTCTGCGGACGGTCCGGCCCCGGCTGCCGGCGCGCCTGTCGTGCGTTCCGGCCTGCTGAGCGGCAACCGTACTCGCCTACTCGGGCTCGCGGTGGCCACGGCTGTTCTGGTGGCCGTGACCCTCGGCTCGGTCCTGCTCGGCACCCTGCCGGTCGGCCTCTCCGACGTGGTCGGGGCCGTTACAGGTTCGGCGGACAGTGACGTCGAGCGTGCGGTGCGATATATCCGCATCCCGCGGACCGTGACCGGATTGCTGGCCGGGATGGCGCTCGGCCTCGCCGGCGTGGTGATGCAAGGTCTGACCCGCAACCCCTTGGCGGGACCCGGACTGTTGGGCATCAACGCCGGCGCGGCGCTGGCGGTGGTTTCGGCGATGGTCGGTCTCGGCATCACGAGCGCTGCCGGTTACGTGTGGTTCGCCTTCGCAGGAGCTGCGGTGGCCGCCGTCTTCGTCTACATGCTCGGCTCGCTCGGTCCGGGTGGTGCCACGCCGGTGAAGCTCGCTCTGGCCGGGTCGGCGTTGACCGCGCTCCTGGGCGCGGTCACCACGATGATCACCCTCCAGGACGCCTCCACGATGGAGGACTTCCGCTATTGGGTCGTGGGATCGTTGACCCGTTCGGACAGTGACGCTTTGGCCGCGGTAGCGCCGTTCATCGCCGTCGGTGTCGTCCTGGCTGTTGGCCTGACCCGCGCGTTGAATGCTCTGGCTCTGGGTGAGGATCTCGCCCGCAGCCTCGGTGCCCGTGTGTGGGTCGACCGCATCGCGGGGGCTCTCGCTGTGGTTCTGCTTGCGGGTGGCGCCACCGCTATCGCAGGTCCGGTCGGGTTCATCGGGCTCGTGGTACCCCACATCGCACGGATGATCACGGGCTCGGACTACCGCTGGGTGCTCGCCTGGACCATCGTGCTCGCGCCCATGCTGCTGCTGATCGCCGACATCGTCGGACGACTCCTGGTCCAACCCGAACAGCTGCAGGTCGGGATCATCACCGGCCTGGTCGGCGCCCCGTTCTTCCTCTACCTGGTCCGCAACCGCAAGGTGGTCGGCACATGAGTTCGCCGGTGCGCCGCGGTCCAACCCGCGACACGCTCCTGGTGGCCCCGCGAGGTACCCCGGTCTCCTTTCGGATCAGCCGCTCCTCGGTGCTGCTCACCGTCCTCGCCGGCGTGGCCGCCGTTGCGGTCGCCACGGCTTCCTTGGTCCTCGGGGTGTACCCGATCTCGGTTTCCGACGCCGTCACCATCGTGGGAGGCGGAGGCACCCTCATCGAGCGCGAGGTCGTGCTGGGCGACCGCCTGCCCCGGGCACTGACCGGGCTCGGTGTCGGCGCGGCTTTTGCGCTCTCGGGGGCCATATTGCAGCGCATCGCCGCCAATCCGCTCGTCAGCCCCGACATCATCGGCATCAATTCCGGGGCGGCGATGGGCGCATTGACCGTGCTGCTTGTCGTGGGGGGCAGCGGTCTGCAGCTCGTGTTCGGTGCGCTGGCCGGCGCGGTCCTCGCTGCGCTGATGATCGTGCTCATCGCTTACCGGCGCGGTCTGCACGGCTTCCGGCTGGTGCTGGTCGGGATCGGTGTCGCGGCGATGCTTTCCTCCGCTATCTCCTATCTGCTCACCCGTTCCGACATCCACCGAGCCATGAGTGCCGCTGCCTGGCTGACCGGCAGCCTGGCCAATCGGAGCGGGCTGCACGTGACCATCATTGTCATCGCGCTGGCGGCGACGGTCCCGGTCCTGATCGTGGAGTCGCGGCACCTGCGGCTGCTCGAGCTCGGCGACGATCTCACCCGCACCCTGACCGGAGCCGGTCAAGGCCGCAAGGTGTTGTTGCTGCTGATTGCAGTGGTCCTCGCCGCGATGGCGACCGCAGCTGCCGGACCCATCGGTTTCGTCGCGCTGGTGGCGCCGCAGATCACTCGCCGCATCCTCGCCGAGCGGCAGATCGGCCTTGCGCCCTCTGCCGCCGTCGGCGCCCTTCTGGTGGTCGGCGCCGATCTGGCGGGCCGTTCGATTTTCGCGCCGTCGGAGATGCCCGTCGGAGTCCTCACGGCGATCCTCGGAGCGCCGGTCCTGCTCTATCTCCTCGCCCGCGCCCACCGCATCGGAGCCGCCGGATGACACCACAGCCAGCACACGCGATCCGGTCGGTCTCGTTGACGACCGAGCAGCTCAGCCTGGGCTACGGATCCTCGCTGATCGTCGACCAGGTGAGCACGAGCCTGCCTGCCGGCCGTATCACGGCGATCGTCGGACCCAACGGGTGCGGCAAGTCGACGCTGTTGCGGGGCCTGGCCCGCCTGTTGTCGCCGCAGCACGGCCGAGTCCTTCTGGACGGTACCGAGCTCACCGAGATGCCGGCGCGCACACTGGCCCGCGCCCTCGGTCTGCTGCCGCAGCAGCCCCTTGCCCCGGACGGCATCACCGTCGCCGATCTCGTCGGCCGGGGCCGGCATCCCCATCAACGGTGGTTCCGACAGTGGAGTGCCGAAGACGAGCGGGCGGTGGCTGCCGCACTGGCGGCGACCGGCGTCGACCAGCTGGCCGAGAGCCCGATCGAAGAACTGTCCGGTGGCCAACGCCAACGCGTGTGGATCGCGCTGGCGTTGGCCCAGGATCCCGACATCATGCTGCTCGACGAGCCCACGACCTTCCTCGACCTGGCCCATCAGATCGAGGTGCTCGATCTGCTCGCTTCCCTCAACCACCGGCTCGGACGCACCATCGTGTTGGTGTTGCACGATCTCAACATGGCCAGTCGCTATGCCCATCACCTTGTGGCGATGCGAGCGGGGACGCTGGTGACCGCCGGACCGCCCAGCGAAGTCATCACTTCCGAGATGGTGCGCGACGTCTTCGGTGTGGAGGCCACTGTGATCACCGATCCCGTCGCAGGCACACCGCTGGTCCTGCCCCACCGGTCGGTCGACATCGAGGCCGCCCGGTGACCGGGCGCGTTCTGCCTTCGCGGACGGACCGCTCCGCGCCGGACCTCGGTCGGCGCCCGGCTTCACACTCATGTGTGCCGGAAGCCCCTACCTGTGCGATCGCGTGGATCGGGTTCCAGCCCCAGAAATTCCGCGGATGCGGTCCCACGCCTCGAGGTGCTCCCAGACCGGTTCCTCCGTCAGTCGCTGAGTGTTGGTGAGAAACGGGGTGGGCAGCATGATCGTGAGCATCTGCTCGTCCCGGCCGTTGAACATGCGCAGACCCCAGGAGGTGACGGTGTCGTCCCTGCCGATCCTGCGGTACAACTCGGCGCGAGAGCAGCGGCGGATCCTGCCGAGTTCCGGCCCACTCGCGGTGTGTTCGCCGATGCACAGATGGAAATGCCACCGGCCGAAGTCGACGGTGACGTACCCGTCGTACATCCCGATCTTCTTCGGTGCGTTCGGGGCCGCGACCTCCAGTGCCGAGCCTTCGATGAGCAGACCGAACCACATGTCGTTCCAATAGTTCTCGGGATCGAACACGACTGTCACGGCATCTCCTTCGAGCGGTCGTCCGGCGGGGTGGGGAAGACGCAGTCGCCGCAGCCCCCGCCGGTGGGTGTGCGGTAGTAAAGACAGCAACTACGGCGACGGCCGGTCGCCGGGTCCACAGTGTCCGCCAGACGCGGATCGGACAGAAGGTCATCGACGAGAGGCTGTGCATCGGAACCGATCACCCGACCGGCACCGATCAGAGCGGATGCCGCGTTGCCCCACAACAGGCCGGCCGCGACCACGTCGCGCCACGCATGGACGAGAGGTTCGATCTGCCGGTCGAGGACTTCCGTCACGATGTCGTCGCCGAATCCGGGTTCGGTGATGTGCAGGTGCAGTCCGGCGTCGTTCCGCCACAGGAGTTGCTCGGGATCGAGCCGGATGCATCGTCCGGAGTCGACGACGGAACCGATCGCCACCGACCACACGCGTGCGACGTATCCGAAGAAGAGGGTCGATGCCGCCACGCGCGGTTCGTCGGTGTCCATCCGCGCGGCAGTATCGGCCACCAGAGCGTCGCGGGTCGCGGGGTCGGCCAGATCTGCGGTGGGACGCCATCTGTCGTCGGCAGGTCCGGTACTCACGCGGAAGTACGGGCTCCATACGGCGATTCGCTCGAGAACCCCGATCGCATCAGACACGGCTGTCCTCCGCTTCCAGGTCGAACACCATCCTACGAGGATCGAACCGCATGCGTCCGCGATCGAACGCCGCTCCGATACGGCCGGATTCGGCGAGAGCAGCGGGAGTGTCGCATGTCAGTGTGCGATCTGCTTCGAGCAGCCACATCCGGTCGGACACCCGTAGTGCGAGTTCGAGTTCGTGGGTGGACATGACGACCGCCAGATTCTGCTCGCGCGCCAGGCGTCCGAGCACGTCGACGAGCTCACCCCGTCGAGCAACGTTCACCTTCGAAGCGATCTCCGTGACCGTCCTGCCACGGAAGGCACGACGACGGGCGTGGCCGATGGTCAGATCGCGTAGTTCCACGCCGGTGGAGGTCACAGTGCCGCTCCCAGTGCTCCACGCCGTGAACGAATCAGGACGGCGATGACCACGGGCGCCCCCACGATGGCCGTGACGGCGTTGAGGGGGAACACGGTGGCCCCGAGCGCCGCGGCGATCACCACACCGGCGCGGCCGAGTCCGGCCAGCCCCGCGGTGAACCCGCCGACGCCGCCACCCACGAGCCAGGTCGGGGCGTCGGCCGCCTGCGCGACCACGGCTTCGAAATCGGCGTCGACTATCTCGGACTTGTCGGGAAAGTAGTCGACCGAGGCATCGAAGTCGGTGATGCACTCGTCCGAGGCGTCGTTCTCGGTGTCGGAACCCGCCGTCGAACATCCGGCGAGCAGAAGGCTCGAGGAGGTCAACGCGACAAGGAGCTTCGGGAAGGCTGCGCGTACACGCACGGCGATTACACCCTCTCTCGGGGGAGTCCGCCCCGGGCAAGGAGGTACGGCGACGTGAGTATCTGGCTCCCGGAGATCGCTCTACCGGTCACAGTGGCGGGACCGCGCCGGAATCACACCGACTTCCTCGTGCGTCGTCGCAATGACGGTGCCGAAATTAGCACACGGAACGAAAAGTCTTCACGGGCCGGTCGTCCGCACCTTCGTCCACCGCTGCGTGTCGGGGTCGAAGGAGACGAGTCCCGTCCGCTCGAACTCGTCGAGCCACCCCCGCATCGGCCACCACCCCCAACGCTGGTGGAACAGCGCGGCATTGGTGAGGATGTCGTCGAGATGCTCGACCGGCGGGCTCGACACCGGGTGGTACTGGTGGAAGGCATGGGCGCCGCCGACCCAGGCCATCGGGACTCCGGCACGGGCGGCCTTCTGTCCGAAATCGGTGTCCTCGCCGCCGTATCCGCTGTATGCGGTGCAGACCCCGCCGATCCGGTCCCACACGAGCGACCGGGACGCGAACGACAGCGACCAGAACAATTCGTGTCTATCGTCCAGCACGATCTCACCCGAGGAGGGGAACGGACGGGCCGGATGCGGATCGATCGCGTCGCCCAGCCGGTCGAGGTCGTAGCCGTCGGCGCCCGGTTCGGACAGATAGGTGACCGGACCGTTGAGCAGCGCAGCCGGGTGCCGGCCGGCCGCCTCGGCGTACCGTTCGATCAGGTCGGGAGCCGGAATGCAGTCGACGTCGAGGAAGACGAGCAGATCCGACGACGCCGTCCGCGCGCCCAGATTCCGTGCCTCTCCGACCGGCAGTTTCGCGGAGTCGACGTCCATCTCCACCACTCGCGCCGACGAGCCGGCCGTGGCGACGACCTCCGTGACCTCCGGGTCACCCATCGCGACAACGATGTGCTCGTCGGGTGTCCGGGTGCTGCGTGCGAGGCCGTCGAGTTGGCGTCGCAGATGCGTGCCGCGACCTGCGGCGACCGTGACGACCGAGACGGTCACGATCGCTGCGCTAGGTCGTCCAGGATCGCCGCCGCGCGCGCCGCGGCACCGTCGACCTGCCAGCGTTTCCATTCGACGGGGTCGAGGCCGCGTGCTCGCTCGATCAGTTCGGGCCAGCGGTCCGGGTCGGGCCACCCGTCGAGACCCACCGCCAGTCCGGACTTCTCCAAAGCCGTTGCGGTGGAACGCTGTTCGTCGAACGGACGGGGTTCGGCGATCACGACCGCAGGTCGCGCGGCGGCCGCGATGTCGGCGACGGTGTTCTGGCCCGCATGCCCGATCACGACGTCGGCGCCGGTGAGGACGGGCCACGGATCGTCGACCCACGGGCCGCCCGCGACACCGAGACCCTCCCACACGTACTGGGGGTAGCGTGACGAGAACCGGTGCAGATCGTCGACGGTGATCGACGATCCGCCGCTGCCGCTCATGACGAGGACCCTCGGCTTCTCACCGGCTGTGCGGGTGGGAGACGGGCGTCCGTCGAAACGGCTGATCCCGCCGACGTACGAGGTGGCGTACGAGCGCAGCCAGTGCGGATCGTAGACGTCCTGCGACCACGGTGCGATGAGATGGTCGGCGACGCGGTAGGCCAGCGTGTGGGCGGTATCGGTGCGCTCGCCCGGCATCGCGAGCACCACGACGGGGATCCCGTACAAGCGGGCGAGGAGCGTCACCTCCACCGACACATCCACTACCAGCAGGCTCGGGCGGGTCGCGGCGATCCACGACCCCAGCGCGTGCATGCGTTCGCGGAGACCGTCGTCGTGGGTGGGAACCCAGTGGAGGACGTCGTGGGCCGTCGTGTCCTGCGCGGTGTCGACGGCGAGGTCGTCGCGGGGGAGCAGCACGACGTCGTCGAAGGCGTCGGCGGCAGTGCCGAGCGGCGCCGACGACAATGCCGTCACCGGCGTCCGCAGATCCGCGCAGATGCTGCTCGCGCGGGTGCGGTGTCCGTGCCCGTGGTGATGGATGTAGTAGCCGATCATGCCGCTCCCGCGAGTTCCCGATACAGCGAGACGTAGGCATCGACCATCGTGCGTTCCGAACAACGCTCCTCCGCGCGGGCTCGGGCGGAGGCACGGGACAGACCGACAGCGCGGGGTACCGCCTCGGCCAGGCCGTTGATGTCGTCCGGCGCGACCAGGCATCCGCTGCTCTCGTCGACCACCTCCGGGATGCCGCCGCGCGCGAAGGCCACCACGGGTGTCCCGCATGCCAGGGACTCGGCGACGACGAGCCCGTACGGTTCGTCCCATTGCGGGGTGATGAGTGCTGCTGCCGAACGTCCCACCGCGGCAGCGAGATCCGGCTGGGAAAGATGACCGAGATAGATCACGTCGGGACCGAGGAACGGTTCGACGTGTTCCGCGAAGTACCCCCGGTTGCTGATCGGGCCCGCGATCCGCAGCCGGTAACCGACCCGGCGCGCGGCCTCGATCGCGAGATGCGCGCCCTTCTCCGGCACGAGGCGGCCGAACCAGATCAGATCCTCACCTCCCGAACCGACCGGCCACGCTCCGAGATCGACACCGTTGGGCACGACCGCCACCGGACCGGGCGTGACGTGTTCCCAGGCCGTCGCGGTGTGCCGGCTGACCGCGACGAACGTGCCCGGGCACCCACCCGGAGTCGCCATCGCCGACTCGAGCCACGGCGTCGGCGGCGTGTGCAGCGTGCAGAGCAGCGGGGTGTGCAACATGCGGGCCATCGCTATCGGCAGGTAGTGCAGGCTGTGGTTGTGCACGACGTCGAAGGCATCGGCGGACGGTCCGGCGAGATCGAGCATCAGCGACAGGTAGGCGTGGTGGTCGCCGAGGAAGCCGTTCGCCGGGGGCATCGACACGTCGCTGCGTGCGAGTTCGCTGACCTCGAAGGACGGCACCTCGAGGAACGAGGCCGGAAGTTCCGGATCGGATCCCGGTGCGGCGAAGAGCGTCACCTCGTGGCCGTCCTTGCCGAGCGCGTGGGCGAGATGCCACACGTGCGCTTCGAGTCCGCCGGCGAAGGGCTGGCGGATCGGATATCTGTTCGACGCGACGAGTGCGATGCGCAACGGCGTCATGATCTGCTCCGGTTGCTCATCGCGCGCAGGTAGATATCGCGATGGGCGCGGGCCAGCGCGCGACGTTCGTCCATACGTTGCGACCAGTCGGCTCGCGGAAGATCCCTGCTCTCGTACAGTTCTCGCACGCAACGATCGAGCGAGTCGGCTTCGAAGGTGTCCTCGTCGTAGGTGTACACCCCGCACCGACGCTGCTCGCCGTAGAAGCCGCAACTCGGCGCGATCACAGCGGTGCCGAGGTCGAAACACGCCTCGAGCCAACCCGAATGGGTTCCGAAACGGTAGGGCAGCACCGACACCGACAGATCCGAGAGGTACTGCCACAGTTCGTCGTCGGAGAAGTACGGATGCACCCGCACGTCCACCTGGGGTTGCTCGCCGTACTGCAGGATGCGGGAACCGGCTTCCGGGTTGTACCAGTACGCATTGTCGGGATCGAAGATCTCGTCGTGCACGTTGATCTGCAACACCGCATCGGGTAGCGAGCGCACGGTCTCGGCCAGCGTGTCGAGCACCGGGAACAGATCCATGTTCGCGCGCAGGCTCTTCGCGTGGACTCCCACGACGAACGGACTTTCGTCGCGACGCGGTCGCTCGAGCCAGTGCTGTTCGACGACGTGCGGATGCGGCAGGACCGTCGCCTCCCGACCCCAGCGCAGACGGATCCGCTCGGCGGCGCCCGGCGTGAGGGTGATCAGTTCGTCCGCGGCCGGAATCAGCACGTCGAGTTGCTTGTGGTGCTCACCGGGGGTGGGATGGTGCGGGTTCCGCAGGTCGTGCACCGTGTACACGAGAGGCTTGTCGTGCTCGGCGAGTTCGGCGACGACGTCCTGCAGCTGCTCCGCGCCGATCGCGTCGAATCCGAAATGGATGTGGAAGACGTCGAATTCCTCGTGGTGGTCGCTCACCCAGCCCGGTTCGAGCATCAACGGCGGCCACCAGCCCCCCGGAACCTTGCGGCCGTCGGCGGGAACCGGATCCGTCAACCGGATCACGTCGTCGCCCTCCGGGCAGGCGAGGTGCCGGACGTAGACGTGCGACGCAGGCACCGACGCGACTCGAATCACCACAACCGACCCTCTTCTCCCTCGCGCGACATTCGCCGTACACACCGAAAGGCCGGGAACGCCGTCCCCGGCCATCGTCCGGTGCCCTGCGGCTACCCCCGCGGGACGGCCTTCACACGTCCTGCCCGACTCGTCCGGTCTTCACTAGGGTGGCGGTAGGCAACGATCATCGAGCGAGAGGATTCGGTATGGGTGTGAGCTTGGCCAAGGGCGGCAACGTTTCGCTGTCGAAGGAGGCTCCGAACCTGACGGCGGTGACGGTGGGTCTCGGCTGGGACGTGCGCGCGACGACCGGCGCGGACTTCGATCTCGACGCCAGTGCACTGCTGACGAGCGAGAACGGCAAGGTCCTGTCCGACCAGCATTTCGTCTTCTACAACAACCTGCGTTCGCCGGACGGCTCCGTCGAGCACACCGGCGACAACCTCACCGGTGAGGGCGAGGGCGACGACGAGAGCGTGAACGTCGACCTCGTCGCCGTTCCCGCGGAGGTCAAGTCGATCGTCTTCCCGGTGTCGATCCACGACGCCGACGCGCGGGGCCAGTCGTTCGGTCAGGTGCGCAACGCGTTCATCCGCGTCGTCGACCGCGCCGACGGCCGGGAACTCGCCCGCTACGACCTCACCGAGGATGCGTCCACCGAGACTGCGATGGTCTTCGGTGAGCTGTACCGCCACGGTGGCGAGTGGAAGTTCCGCGCCATCGGCCAGGGCTACGCCTCCGGTCTGGCGGGCATCGCACGGGACTACGGCGTCAACGTCGGCTGAGCCGAGAGGGGTCAACGTCGGCTGAAGATGGGTTTCAGCGGACGAGCTTCCACTTCTTGTCGTGCCGGTAGAAGGTCGACCGCTTGAGAGCCCGGGGGTTCGCGACCCCGTCGCGGGTGACGACTGCGGCGGGGGAACCCAACTGCATGGCCCGGCCCGTCAGCCACTTGTAGCCGCCGAACCAGCGCGGCCGGTCGATCGCGGCCCGCAGACCGGGCATCGCGGGTGTGGGTTCGACGCGGATGCCGGGCACCGTGCCGGAGAACAGGCGGGTGTCATCGACGTAGGCCTCCCCGACGAGCGCATCGCCGTTCTCACCGCACAGCAGCGCACGGCCGACGAGGGCGATACCGGCGTCGTCGCGGATGAGCGGCAACGGCTTCGCGACCCCCTGCAGGGCGACGGTGGCGGCCTTCGACCCCGTCCGCAACCCGTACGCCTCCGTGGCCGGGGTTCGTGTCTCCGGGACGTACGCGACCTCCAGGTCGAGGCGTTCGGTGCGCATCAGCCGGGTGACGGTCGCGGCGAACGCCGCGTCGTTGCCTACGACGATCAGACGAGGGTCCTCTACCGACTCGAGATGCGCGAAGACGTCCTCGAAGTCGTCCTTCTCGGGGAGGGCAGGCGCAGACAGTGCGGTCACGGGGGTCAGCGCCAACGGCAATGGCACGTCACCGCATCTGAGCACTACCGGGGTCAACGGGTCTCCTCGAGGGGTCGGGTTCGTCGGGCTCTCGGCTGCGTCCACTGTAATGGGAAGGCGGTGGGGGAGGGCGGCGGCGCCCCGCCACCGCGCGCCGCAGCTCCGGCGCTTCTGCAGTCCCGTCATTCGCGCTCGTCGGAGGGTGGACTACACTGTGGTCCCGGCTGCTGCCCGGTTGGGCAGGACCCTGCAGGCGAGACCGCCCGCACGTAGACACCTGCCTGAGGAGAGCGCGACATGCCGGCAATCGTCCTGATCGGAGCCCAGTGGGGCGACGAGGGCAAGGGCAAAGCTACCGATCTACTCGGCGGACGTCTGCAGTGGGTCGTGCGCTACCAGGGCGGCAACAACGCCGGTCACACGGTCGTGCTGCCCAACGGCGACAAGTTCGCCCTGCACCTGATCCCGTCGGGCATCCTGACGCCCGGCGTCAACAACGTCATCGGCAACGGTGTCGTGGTGGATCCGGGTGTGCTGCTCACCGAGCTCGAAGGCCTCGAGAAGCGCGACGTCGACACGTCCCGTCTGCTGCTCTCGGCCGATGCGCACCTGATCATGCCGTACCACGTGGCCATCGACAAGGTCACCGAACGCTTCCTCGGCAAGAAGAAGATCGGCACCACCGGACGCGGTATCGGCCCCTGCTACCAGGACAAGATCGCCCGCGTGGGCGTGCGGGTCGCCGACGTGCTCGACGAGAAGATCCTCACCCAGAAGGTCGAGGCCGCACTGGAATTCAAGAACCAGGTGCTCGTCAAGATCTACAACCGCAAGGCGCTCGACCCGCAGCAGGTGGTCGACGAGGTCCTCACCCAGGCCGAGGGTTTCAAGCACCGCATCACCGATACGCGCCTCGAACTGAACAAGGCGCTCGAGCGCGGCGACACGATCCTCCTCGAGGGTTCGCAGGGCACGCTGCTCGATGTCGACCACGGCACCTATCCGTACGTGACGTCGTCCAACCCCACCGCCGGCGGCGCCGCTGTCGGTTCGGGTATCGGCCCGGCGAAGATCTCGACGGTGCTGGGCATCCTCAAGGCCTACACCACCCGCGTCGGCTCGGGTCCGTTCCCGACCGAGCTGTTCGACGACCACGGCGCCTACCTCGCCAAGCAGGGTGGAGAGGTCGGTGTCACCACCGGTCGCGCCCGCCGCACGGGATGGTTCGACGCCGTCATCGCCCGCTACGCGACCCGCGTCAACGGCATCACCGACTACTTCCTCACCAAGCTCGACGTGCTGTCGGGTCTCGACACCGTGCCGATCTGCGTCGGCTACGAGGTCGACGGTGTGCGTATCGACGAGATGCCGATGACGCAGACCGACGTGCACCACGCCAAGCCGATCTACGAGGAGATGCCGGGCTGGTGGGAGGACATCACCCACGCCCGCACCTTCGAGGAGCTGCCGAAGAACGCGCAGAACTACGTGCTGCGTCTCGAGGAGCTCTCCGGCGCCTACATCTCCTGCATCGGTGTGGGGCCGGGCCGCGACGAGACGATCGTCCGGCGCGACGTCATCCGCTGACGGGGTAGCTCCCGGCCCGCGCCGATTCGTCGTCGGACGGGCGCCGATCCCTCACTGCATGTTCACCGACGGTTCGCACGGACTGTGCACGCTCGTCCCGCACAGTCCGTCGGACCCCGGGGAGAACCATGTACGTGTCCCGTCGAACCCTGCTGCGCACCGTCGCGCTCGGAGCCCTCGCGGCTCCGGCGGTGGCGTGCTCGTCGGGAAGTTCCGTTGCAACGCCGAGCCTCGTCCGTGAGCGGCCGATCCTCACCCACGGTGTGGCCACCGGCGACGTGCGGGCCGACGGGGCGCTCGTGTGGGCGCGCTCGGATCGACCGGCGCGGCTCGTCGTGGAGACGGCGGCCACCGAATCCTTCACCGATCCCGTCCGGCACGTGGGTGGTCTGCTGACGCCCGAGACGGACGGAACCGGCCGACTGCGGCTGACGGGACTGCCGGCCGGCGAGCAGGTGCACTATCGTGTCGTCCTCGAAGGCGAGGACGGCGCCACGTCCGAGCCGGTGACGGGTCTGTTCCGCACCGCCCCGACCGCACCCGGCGACATCAGGCTGCAGTGGTCCGGCGACACCGCCGGTCAGGGCTTCGGTATCAATCCCGACATCGGTGGGATGACGATCTTCGACACGATGGCCCGTCGCGACCCGCACCTGTTCGTGCATTCCGGCGACGTCGTGTACGCCGACAATCCGCTGAAGGAGACCGTCGAGCTGCCGGACGGCCGGATCTGGCGCAACATCGTCACCGAGGCCAAGAGTGCTGTGGCGCAGACCCTCGACGAGTACCGCGGCCAGTACGCCTACAACCTCATGGATGAGAACTATCGGCGGTTCAACTCCTCCGTCGCGCAGATCGTGCAGTGGGACGACCACGAGACCGTCAACAACTGGTACGCGGGTGAGATCCTGGATCTCGAGCAGTACACCGAGAAGAACGTGGACGTCCTGGCGGAACGGGCTTTCCGTGCCTTCCACGAGTGGCTCCCGCTCGATCCGGCGGAGGCCGTCGACGGACGCATCCACCGGGTCGTGCGGTACGGACCGCTGCTCGACGTCTTCGTACTCGACATGCGGACCTACAAGGACGCCAACGGCACCAACGTCGGCGCGGCGGGGCAGGGGCTCGGCAGCGCGCAGACGCAGTGGCTCATCGACGAACTCACCCGTTCGACCGCCACCTGGAAGATCATCGCCGCCGCCCTGCCGATCGGCCTGGTCGTACCCGACGGCGATACGGCCTTCGAAGGAATCGCGAACGGGGACAACGGCGCTCCCTCGGGCCGGGAATCGGAGATCGCGCGGGTCCTGTCGGCGGTCGAGGCGCGCAGGATCACCGGCACCGTGTGGTTGACCGCCGACGTGCACTACACGGCCGCGCATCACTATTCGCCGGACCGCGCCTCGTTCACCGACTTCGACGAGTTCTGGGAGTTCGTCTCGGGACCGCTCAACGCCGGTGCTTTCGGACCCAACGAACTGGACGGAACGTTCGGTCCCGAGGCCGTCTTCGTGCACGCGCCCCCGGCGGCGAACACCTCGCCGATGGACGGATATCAGCACTTCGGGGAAGTGTTCATCGACGGCGCGACGAAGCAGATGCGGGTGGAGTTGCTCGACTCGCGAGGGACGGTCCTGTTCCGTGAGGTGCTCGATCCACCGGCCTGATCCCGCCCGCGCGATGCGGGGCATACTGGATCGGTGATCACTCGAGCGATCGGAGCCGTGTCGCTCGTCCGCGACCTCGGGAACTGGCAGGATTCGGGGCAGTCGCATTCCCGTCGCTCCGCTCGCCCCGATCCCAGACCCGCCTACCGGGCGCTCGCGGACAGCATCCGCCTGCTCGTGCACGACGGCCGCGTCCCGCTCGGGGTCGCCCTGCCCAGCGAGCGGGAACTCGCCGCGGCGCTGTCGGTGAGCCGCACCACCGTCGCGTCCGCCTATGCGGCGCTGCGGGAAGAAGGCTATCTGCGCAGTCGGCAGGGTGCCCGCAGCACGGTCGCCGTGCCCGCTCGCCGGGGCGCGGAGAACACCGGGTCCCGGATGCCGATCGGCCCGGCGATCGATCTGAGCAACGCCTCGCTGCCCGCGCCGGCAGCGGAGATCGAAGCGGCGTATGCCGCGGCGCTGCGGTCGATGTCGACCTATCTGGACTCGCACGGCATGGAACCGATAGGGGTGTCGGTGCTGCGCGAGGTCATCGCCCGCCGCTACCGCGAGCGTGGACTGCCCACCTCGCCCGACCAGATCATGGTCACCTCCGGGGCGCAGCACGCGATGCGCCTGCTGCTCGGTGTGCTCGACGACCCCGGCGACCGGGTGGTCGTCGACCACCCCACCTATCCCAATGCGCTCGAAGCGATCCGCCGCTACGGCGCGCGCCCGGTGCCGGTTCCGGTGCGCCCGGAGAACGGCCCGCACGGCGGCTGGGATCTCGACGGTGTCGCCAGTGCCGTCCGGCAGACCGCCGCGCGCACCGCCTTCCTCGTCCCCGACTTCCACAACCCCACTGGCCTGTGCCTCGACGAGGACGGCCGCGCCGAACTGGCCCGCATCATGCGCGACACGCGGACCACGCTCGTCGTCGACGAGTCGATGGTCGATCTCTGGCTCGACGCCCCGCCGCCGCATCCCGTCGCAGCCATGCCTGCCGGCGCGTCGGTGGTGACGGTGGGTTCGACGGCGAAGTCGCTGTGGGGTGGCCTGCGGGTGGGATGGATCCGCGCCGACCGCGACACGATCGTCCGGCTGGCCGGGGCACGGACCGCGGTCGACCTGGGCACGCCTGTCATGGAACAGCTCGCGGCCGCGCATCTGCTCTCCGAAGTCGACGAACTGCTCGAACGTCGCCGCGCCGCGTTGAGGGAACGACGCCGTGCGCTGTGCGCAGCCTTGGACCGGCGGGTGCCCGACTGGGAGTACACGCCGGGCCAGGGCGGGATGTCGTTGTGGGCGCGGATGCCCGAGCCGGTGTCGACCTCGCTGGCTGCCGCCGCGCCGTCCCACGGTGTGCTGCTCTCCGCCGGTCCGCGCTTCGGTGTGCAGGGTGCGTTCGAACATTTCGTGCGCCTGCCGTACACGCAGGATGTCGAGGTCCTCGACGACGCCGTCGAGGCGATGGCCGCCGCCTACGAGCAGGTCGCCTCCGGGCGCACACCCGACGAGGCGCGGCTCGTCGTCTGATCCTGTGCGCCAGGACGATCGTCGGAGCGTCGGCGGGCTCGGGCTGCCGGATCAGACCCAGAGGGTGTCGATGTCGGTGGCCTCGGCCGCCGGACCGACCGGCTCCCCGGCGGGGGGGCGGGAGAAGCGCGGCGCCGGTGCGTGCTGCACGACGCCGTCGATCTCGATCAGCGACCCGCGTGCGACGAGATGCTCGTTCTTCTCCGCCTCGGCCCAGGTGAGGACCGGGGAGACGCAGGCATCGGTACCGAGGAAGATCTCGGTCCACTCGTCGCGGGTCTTCGACAGGAATTTGTCGGTGAAGATCTTCTTCATCTCCGCCCAGCGGGAAGTGTCGAGCTGGTGCGGCAGGTCGGCCGGATCGAGCTCGAGGCCCTGCAGCAGCAGCGCGTAGAACTGCGGCTCGATGGAACCGACGGCCATGTACTTGCCGTCCTTGGTCTCGTAGACCTCGTAGAACGGGGCGCCGGTGTCGAGCATGTTGACGCCGCGCTCGTCCGACCACGCGCCGCGACCGCGGAACGCCCACATCATGTGCGAGAGAGCGAGGGCGCCGTCGACCATCGCCGCGTCCACGACCTGGCCCTTGCCGGAGGTCTGACGCTCGACGAGGGCGGACAGGATGCCGAAGACGAGGAACATCGAACCGCCACCGAAGTCGCCGACCATGTTCAGCGGCGGCACCGGACGCTCGCCCTGGCGGCCGATGGCGTGCAGGACGCCGGTGAGGGAGATGTAGTTGATGTCGTGGCCGGCGGCGTTGGCGAGCGGGCCCTCCTGGCCCCAGCCGGTCATGCGGCCGTAGACGATGCGCGGGTTGCGCTCGAGGACCACGTCCGGTCCGAGGCCGAGTCGTTCGGTGACGCCGGGACGGAAGCCCTCGATGAGGACGTCGGCGCGCTCGAGCAGGGTCAGGACCTTCTCGATGTCGGCGGGATCCTTGAGGTTGGCCTCGACGATGCGACGGTTGCGCTGAATCGGATCGCGCTGTCCCTCCGGCGGGATCTCGCCGGGGCGCTGCACGATGACGACATCGGCGCCGAGATCGGCGAGCAGGGTCGCGGCGTGCGGGCCGGGACCGAGACCCTTGAACTCGACGACGCGGACACCCGCGAGCGGACCCTTCTTCTCAACAGCTTCAGCGGACACTCGACGAACCTCGCTCCGATGTGTAGGGACTGTCGCAACGGAGAGTACCTTAGCGAGCGTTCAGAATATGGCTCCGGTTGCTGGGGTTCCGGTCGTCGGGAGTGGATCACTCCTCGTAGAGGTCGGCCTCGCTCAGTCCGGTCGCCTCGAAGGCCTCGCCGAGATCGGTGTGGCGGACGACGGTGACCACCTGGTCGTCGACCACCCGGAAGGCGATCGCCTCGTCGCGAGGACCCGGATCGGACGCCCAGGTCGCCGTCTCCTCGACCACCACGATTCCGTGGTGGACGAACAGGCGGCCCGGTTGCAGCGTGACCCCTGCCGTCGTCGCCCACTCGCGCAGTTCGTCGAGTCCTTGGTCGGGATCGTCGTCGGGGGTGGGGAGCACGATGTCGTCGCTCGACAACTGCACGAGCGTGTCGATGTCGTTGCTGTTCACAGCGTCGTGCCAGGCCAGGACCGTAGCGATCTCCGAAGTACTCATGATCGAGAGCCTAGTCGCCGGATCGCCGAGGTGGGGGCGTGAATCCGCCGAATCCGCTGTCGCACTCGGGCGCTCCGGAGCACAGTGGACGTATGACGATCACCGGCCAACTCGTGAGCTTCGTCCCGAGCACCGACCTCGACGTCTCGGAGATGTTCTACGTCGACACCCTGCGCTTCCGGAAGCTCTCCCGCGACCCCTTCGCGCTCGTCCTCGACGGAGGCGGCGGCGCGCCGGTCCGGGTGACCCTCGTGCAGTCGCGCGAGGAGACCGGCTACACCGTGCTGGGCTGGCGGGGATCCGATCTGGACGGCACCGTCGAACAACTGCGCGAGCACGGCGTGGAGTTCATCCGGTACAACGGCATGGATCAGGACGACCACGACGCGTGGACCGCACCCGACGGTATGCGGGTCGCATGGTTCCGCGACCCGCACGGCAACGTCCTGTCGTTGCTCGAACACCGCACCTGACGCGGCCTCAGCTTGCGAAGGCATCCCACAGGAAGCCGGCGAACAGCACCGCGAAGCCACCCATCTCACCGACGATCAGCGCGGCCATCGCCAGACCCGTCCCGCGCACCGGATGCGCGAACTGATTCGTGGTGTCGCGCAGCGCACCGTGCACGACATAGCTCGCGATCGCGCCGACGAAGAACACCACGATCACCGCGGCCGCGGCGAGGTTCACTGCGGTGGGCCACGCGCTGAGCTCGACGAACACCGCGACCAGCAGCGTCGCGAAGGAATACATCAGGGCCGATCGGTGGGCGATGTCGACGTACGGGTGCGCGAGGTGGTCGTCGGACGTCGCCATCTGCCGGTACTTCCACACGCCGAGAGCGAGCGCAAGAAGGAAGACCGCACCCGCGGCCGTCAGTGTCAGTTCGGTGTCGACTCCCAGGACCATCCCGCCAGTATGGACGCATCACCTCAACTGCAGCCGCTGGTGTTCCCACAGGACGGGCAGGCGTGGCACGACCCGGCCCGTTGCATCTTCACTCCGCACTGCATGCAGTACGGCGCGTCCGGATTCGACGGTGACGGAGCAGCGAGACCACCCGGGGAGGACGTGCTCGCGCTGCTCGTGCTGTGCGTGCCCCGCGGCGCGGTCGCCGGCGGATCGGGCTCACGCACCGGCGGCGTGCTCGTGTACGGCGTGAGCGTGGGGGTGTCGGGCACCGAACGCTCGGCGCCGGTGAGGATGCCCAGTTCGGCGCGCTCGTCGGGTTCGAGATAGTCGATCGCCAGTCGCCGGAAGATGTAGTCGAGGATCGACGTGGCGATCCGCAGATCCGGATCGTCGGTGATCCCGGCCGGCTCGAAACGCGTACTCGTGAAGGCCCGGACGAAGGTGCGCAACGGGACCCCGTACTGCAGACCGTAACTGACCGACATCGAGAAGGCGTCCATGATGCCGGCGAGCGTCGAGCCCTGTTTGGACACGCGCAGGAACATCTCGCCGGGACGCCCGTCGTCGTACTCACCGATCGTGACGAAGCCCTTGCAGTCCGCCACCCGGAACTCGAACGTCCGAGAAGTGCGGGTGCGCGGGAGCCGCTCGCGGCGAGGCGCCGTGGACGGAGCCGCTTCTGCGACAGCAGGGCGCGACGCCGTCGACAACGGTTGTCCCAGTTTGCAGTTGTCACGGTAGATCGCAAGGGCCTTCACGCCCAGGCGCCACGCGTCGACATACATGTCGGCGATGTCGTCGACGGTCGCGGACTCGGGCAGGTTCACCGTCTTGGAGATCGCACCCGAGAGGAAGGGCTGCACCGCGGCCATCATCGCGACGTGGCCGCGCGGCGAGATGACGTTGTCGCCCATGGACGTCGCGAACACCGGTGCGTGCTCGTCGCGCACGTGCGGCGCACCGGCGAGATCGTGATGCAGATCGAGGTGCGCCACGATATCGGCGACCTCCGACGGGCTGTAACCCAGACGCGACAGTGCGCGCGGCACACTGCGATTGACGATCGTGAGGCTGCCGCCGCCGACGAGCTTCTTGGTCTTCACCAACGCCAGATCCGGTTCGATCCCGGTGGTGTCGCAATCCATCGCGAGCCCGATCGTGCCGGTCGGTGCGAGCACGCTGACCTGGCTGTTGCGCACACCGTGGGCAGAGCCGTCGGCCACGGCGCGGTCCCACGCCTGTCGTGCCGCATCGAGCACGTCGGCCGGTGCGAGATCGGCGTCGATGTCATCGAGTGCGCCACGATGCTTGCCCAGCACGTCGAGCATCGGCGCGCGGTTCTCGTCGAAACCGTCGAACGGTCCGAGGCGCCTCGCCATGTCCGCCGACACGGCGTAGGCGTGACCGGTCATCAGGGCGGTGATCGCCGCAGCCGTCGCGCGTCCGGCCTCGCTGTCGTAGGGCAGGCCCGAAGCCATGAGCAGCGCACCGAGGTTGGCGTAACCGAGCCCGAGCTGCCGGAACCGCCGCGACGTCTCACCGATCCGCTCGGTGGGGTAGTCGGCGCGGCCGACGAGGATTTCCTGCGCGGTGAGCATCACCGCCACGGAGTGACGGAAACCGTCGACGTCGAAGGTGCCGTCCTCGCGCAGGAAGGTCAGCAGATTCAGGCTCGCGAGGTTGCAGGCCGAATCGTCGAGATGCATGTACTCCGAGCAGGGATTCGACGCGTTGATCCGGCCGGTCGCGGAGGCGGTGTGCCAGGCATTGATCGTCGTGTCGTACTGGATGCCCGGGTCGGCGCACTCCCAGGTGGCGGCGGCGGTGCGCTGCAACAACTCTCGCGCGCGCACCGTCCGGACCGTCTCGCCGGTCGTCACGGCGCGCAGCGGCCACTCGGCGTCGGCCACCACCGCGTGCATGAACTCGTCGGTCACGCGCACCGAGTTGTTCGCGTTCTGGTACTGCACCGAATGGATGTCGGTGCCGTCGAGACCCATGTCGAAACCGGCCTCGGCGAGCACCCGCGCCTTGCGTTCCTCGATCGCCTTGCAGTCGACGAACTCCTCGATGTCGGGATGGTCGACGTCGAGGATCACCATCTTCGCGGCCCGCCGGGTCTTGCCGCCGGACTTGATGGTGCCGGCGGAGGCGTCGGCGCCGCGCATGAAGCTGACCGGCCCCGATGCGCTTCCGCCACCGGTCAGCGGTTCGGCCGACGAGCGGATCCGGGAGAGGTTCACCCCGGCGCCCGAACCGCCCTTGAAGATCACCGCTTCCTGCCGGTACCACTCGAGGATCGAGTCGATGCTGTCGTCGACCGACAGAATGAAACACGCGCTGGCCTGCTGCGGAGTGTTCGGCACCCCGATGTTGAACCAGACGGGACTGTTGAACGAGGCCCGCTGGTGGATCAGCAGATAGGTCAGCTCGGCGGCGAACGCCTCCGGATCGTCGAGATGACCGTCGGTGTGCCCCCCCGCCGTGATCGTGTCGACGATGCGCGCGATCACGTCGCGCAACGAGTGCTCACGATCCGGGTGTCCGAGCTGCCCGCGGAAGTACTTCTGCGTGACGATGTCGGTGGCGTTCTGCGACCAGAAGGCAGGAAACTCCACATCGGTTTGCTCGAAGACGACACGACCGGTGCCGTGGTGGACGATCCGCGCGTCGCGGCGCTGCCACTCCACCGCCTCGGCGGGATCGACACCGGGCGTCGTGAAGTACCGGACGTCGCCGCGCACCGCGGCGGATGCGGCGTCCGATGCACTCTTCGGGCTGCTGTGAGGCCTGGTACTGCTCATCGCGTCCTCCCGGGGGCGTGGACCGGTGGCACATATAGTCCCACCATGCTGCCACCGCGTCCCGGTACTCCGCTGTCTTCCGCCCGCTCGACCCGCTCGGTGGCGCCGTGAGTGCCGGCGGCGAACTGCTCGTCGGGCTGGCGATCCTCGTCGGCCTGCTCGGGATCGTGCTGCCGGTCCTGCCCGGCGTCCTGCTGATCTTCGGCGCGATCGCCGTATGGGCGTTCCTCACGGGAGGCACCACCGCATGGATCGTGCTGGGCGTCGCGGCGGTGGCGCTGCTGGTCACCGGCATCGTGAAGTACACCTGGCCCGGCAAGCGACTGCAGCAGGCCGGGGTGCCGAACCGCTCGTTGATCCTCGCCGGTCTGCTCGGCATCGTCGGGTTCTTCGTCGTCCCCGTCGTCGGGCTGTTCCTGGGCTTCCTGCTCGGCATGTACCTGTCGGAGGTGCAGCGGCATCGCACCCACCGCGACGCGTGGGTCTCGACGGTCGCGGCGACCAAGGCGGTCGCGTTGTCGATCCTCGTCGAACTGTTCGGCGGACTCGTCGCGGCGTCGGTGTGGCTGGGCGCCGTCCTGTTCACCTGAGCGCACCCGGAAAGCCGAGCAGACCCGAAAGCGAGGAGGGACCCATCCGCGCGGATGGGTCCCTCCTCGTTCGTGCAGTTCAGGCTGCTGTCACGCCTTGTGCGGCTCGCTCGCGCGGAACATGTCCTCGCGCTCGACGACCTTCACGCGCTCGCGGCCCTCGGCCTCACCGAGGCTGCGCTCGTGCGCGTCGAGGCGGTACCAGCCCTGCCAGGTGGTGTACGGCAGCTGCTTGTCCTCGAGGAACTTCACGATCGCGTCCTCGGACGGATCCTCGGGGGTGTTCAGCCGGCCGGCGGCCCGGTCCTCGAGCAGGTTCGCGACGGTCTCGTTCGCGTCGCCCTTGGTGTGGCCGATCAGGCCGACGGGGCCGCGCTTGATCCAGCCGGTGACGTAGGTGTGCGGCATGAACCGGTCGGGACCCTCGGCGTTCTCGTCGGCGAGCACGCGTCCGGCCTCGTTCGGCACGGTGCCGGCCTGCTCGTCGAAGGGCAGCTTGGCGATGTTCTGCGACAGGTAGCCGACCGCGCGGTAGACGGCCTGGACCTCCCAGTCGTTGAACTTGCCGGTGCCGCGCACGTTGCCGGTGCCGTCGAGCTCGGTGCGCTCGGTGCGCAGACCGACGACCTTGCCGTCCTCACCGAGGATCTCGTGCGGGGACTCGAAGAAGTGCAGGAACAGCTTGTGCGGGCGGTTGCCCACATCGCGGATCGCCCAGTCCTGCAGAGTGTTGGCGACCATGTCGACCTGCTTGGAGTTACGCCGCGCCTGCTCGGAGCCTTCGTCGTAGTCGATGTCCTCGGGGTCGACGATGACCTCGATGGTCGGGGAGTGGTCGAGTTCGCGCAGCTCGAGCGGCGTGAACTTGGCCTGCGCCGGACCACGGCGACCGAAGACGTGCACCTCGACGGCCTTGTTGTTCTTCAGACCCTCGTAGACGTTCGGCGGAATCTCCGTCGGCAGCAGCTCGTCGCCGGTCTTGGCGAGCACGCGGGCGACGTCGAGCGCGACGTTGCCGACACCGAGGACGGCGACCTTCTCCGCCTCGAGCGGCCAGGTGCGCGGCACGTCGGGGTGACCGTCGTACCAGGACACGAAGTCGGCGGCGCCGTAGCTGCCGTCGAGATCGATGCCGGGGATGTTCAGCGCGCGGTCCGCGTTCGCGCCGGTCGAGAAGATCACCGCATCGTAGAAACGCTGCAGGTCGTCGAGGTTGAAGTCGCTGCCGTAGTCGAGATTGCCGAGCAGGCGGATCTGCGGCTTGTCGAGCACCTTGTGCAGGGCGGTGATGATGCCCTTGATGCGCGGGTGGTCGGGCGCGACACCGTAGCGGATCAGACCGAACGGCGCCGGCATGCGCTCGAACAGGTCGATGCTGACCCCGGGATCCTGCGCAGTGTCGGACTTCATGAGTGCGTCGGCGGCGTAGATACCGGCAGGGCCGGCACCGACGATCGCGACGCGAAGGGGACGAGTCTGATCGGTCATCAGGGGATCAACTACCTCTTCGGTGTGCGGACGGACATATCCAGCTTAAATTAAGGCTGCCCTCAGTGGGCTCGGCGCAGGTCGCGCGGGGATGACGGCGAAGGAGGACGAATCGAGCCGTCGAGCGAATCGCTTCAGCGACAACACATGTGGGCACCCATACGACACAGGTCGACGGCGAGGCGTCGAACGAGCTGCGTGGTGGCCATGCGACAATTCCTACCTCGAGAGGGTTTTTAGGGCAAATGCGGTCGTGACGGGCCGCGACCTCGCGCCCACTAGGATCGGGCGCATGGCCAAGCGCGGAGCCCCCGAACCCGAACCCGATCCCGGCCCGGATCCCGACGGTCCCACCAGTAGCAGCATAGGGCCTTTCCTCGGAGCCCTCGCGGTCCTGGTGGTGCTCGTCCTCGTCGTCTTCGGCGCCCAGCTCTTCTCCCCGGCGGGCGACGACCTCACCGAGGACGAGATGGTGCGCCGCGCCGTCACCGACTACGTCTCCGCGCACAACGAGAACGACGGACCGATCCTCGACCGGCTGCGGTGCAGCGATCTGCCCGCCGAGGAAGCACCGCTCGCGGACGTCGAGGGACGCGTGGAGCTGCAGGCCGCGCAGAACATCGCCGTGGACGGCGATCGGGCCACCGTCGACGTCCGGACCGGCCTCGACGGGGAGACGCAGACCGAGACGTGGCAGGTCGTCCGCATCGACGACGTGTGGCGGATCTGCCGGTTCTGACGTGTCGCCGTGCGTATACGAAGCGGTGCCCGCGTGTACGTCACAGTCCGACCTGTGAAAATATGTTCCGGTGAGCTACGCAGGTGATATAACGCCGCAGCAGGCATGGGACCTGCTGCAAGGTGATCCGGATGCCGTGCTCGTCGATGTGCGTACCGAAGCCGAGTGGAAATACGTCGGGGTCCCCGAGACCTCGTCGCTCGGTCGCCGGACCGTGTTCGTCGAGTGGGTTCGTTACCCCGACGGCGCCCCCAACCCGAACTTCGTCGAGGATCTGAGGGCAGCGGGTATCGGCAGCGGACCGGTGATCTTCCTGTGTCGCTCGGGGCAGCGCTCCATCGGAGCGGCCACGGCCGCCACCGCTGCGGGCCTGACCCCCGCCTACAACGTTCTCGAAGGATTCGAAGGCGCTCTCGACGGCGAAAGCCATCGCGGTGCCGAGGGCTGGCGGGCCGCGGGCCTGCCGTGGAGGCAGTCGTGAGTTCCATCCCCCAGGGCGGCGCGTTCGACAAGGCGCTGCCCGCCACCGTTCGCCCCGCCACGCTCGGCGTGCGCGGCGGCACCCTCCGATCCGGTTTCGAGGAGACCTCCGAGGCCCTTTACCTCAACTCCGGGTTCGTCTACGAGTCGGCCGAGGCCGCCGAGGCCGCTTTCACCGGCGACGTCGACCATTTCGTCTACTCCCGCTACGGCAACCCCACGGTGAAGATGTTCGAGGAGCGCCTGCGCCTGCTCGACGGTGCCGAGGGGGCGTACGCCACCGCGTCCGGCATGTCCGCGGTGTTCACCGCGCTCGCCGCGTTGCTCGGCAAGGGCGACCGTCTCGTCGCGGCACGCAGCCTCTTCGGTTCGTGCTTCGTCGTGTGCAACGAGATTCTGCCCCGCTGGGGCGTGGAGACGGTGTTCGTCGACGGCGAGGATCTCGACCAGTGGGAGAAGGCACTGTCGGTGCCCACCACCGCGGTCTTCTTCGAGACCCCCTCGAACCCCATGCAGACCCTCGTCGACGTGCGTCGCGTCTCCGAGATGGCGCATGCGGCGGGCGCGAAGGTGGTGCTGGACAACGTCTTCGCCACCCCGCTGCTGCAGCGCAGCCTCGATCTCGGTGCCGACATCGTCGTCTACTCCGGCACCAAACACATCGACGGTCAGGGCCGCGTGCTCGGCGGAGCGATCCTCGGACCCGCCGACTACATCGACGGGCCGGTGCAGAAGCTCATCCGCCACACCGGGCCGTCGCTGAGCCCGTTCAACGCGTGGACGCTGCTCAAGGGTCTCGAGACCATGCCGGTGCGGTTGCGCGCCTCGGTCGATTCGGCGCTGCGCATCGCGCAGTTCCTCGAATCGCAGGATGCGGTGCGCTGGGTCAAGTACCCGTATCTCGAGTCGCACCCGCAGTACGAACTCGCGAAGTCGCAGATGAGTGGCGGTGGCACGATCATCACGTTGGAGCTCGACGCCCCCGAGGGCGAGGGCAAGAAGCGTGCCTTCGAGCTGCTGAACAAGCTGCGCATCGTCGACATCTCGAACAATCTCGGCGACTCCAAGTCGCTCATCACCCACCCGGCGACCACCACCCACCGGGCGATGGGACCGGAGGGCCGGGCCGCGATCGGTTTGTCCGACGGCGTGGTGCGACTGTCCGTGGGCCTCGAGGATCCCGAGGATCTGCTCGAGGATCTCCAGCAGGCGCTGTCCTGACCTGGGACGCCGTGAGCTACGCTGCGGGTGTCCTGCCGATCCGGTAGGGCACCCGCTGCGTTTTCGGTGAAGCCGGTGAGATTCCGGCGCTGTCCCGCAACTGTAAGTCCCGATACGGGGTGAGCCAGGTCGGCCGGCGCGGAGGGTCCGTACGTACTGGTCCTCGGACGAAGGACGGTGGCGTGCCGCAACCGCCTGTTGCAGCCGTGCTGTTTTCGTCCTCCGAACAACGGAGGATGGCTGTGCCACTCGACAACCACCGACGGCTGCTCGCCGCCGGACTGACCGCTTTCGCGCTCCTCGCCGCAGGGTGCTCGAGCAGCGACGATTCGTCACCGTCCGGTGACACCGACACCACCTCCGCGGACGTCCCGCAGGCCATCGTGTCGCTGAGCCCCACCAGCACGGAGATGCTCTACGCCGTCGGTGCCGGCGACCAGGTGGTCGCGGTCGACGACCGATCCGATTATCCGGCCGACGCGCCCGTCACCGATCTGTCGGGGTACACCCCCAACGTCGAGGCGATCCTCGGTTACGAACCCGACCTGGTCGTCGCCAACGCCGATACCGCCGATCTCGTTGCGGGACTCGAACAGGCCGGTGTCGAGACGCTGATCCTTCCCGCGGCCGAGAACCTGGACGACACCTACGCCCAGATCGAGCAGCTGGGAGCCGTCACCGGACACGTCGGCGACGCCGCCGAACTCGTGGCGCAGATGAAGACGGACATCGACGAGATTCTCGCCGGCCTCCCCGAACGGGAGACCCCGCTGACCTACTACCACGAGCTCGACAACACCTTCTACACCGTCACCGACGACACCTACATCGGCGAGATCTACTCGATGCTGGGGCTGACCTCGATCGCGACCGGCGGCGACGGCTACCCGCAGCTGTCCGCCGAGTACGTCCTCGAACAGAACCCCGACGTGATCTTCCTGGCCGACGGCCAGTGCTGCGGCGTCACGCCCGAGGTCGTCGCGGAACGTGCCGGATGGGGCGAGCTCACCGCTGTCCGGGACGGCCAGGTCTACGTCCTCGACGAGGACATCGCCAGTCGCTGGGGTCCGCGCGTCGTGGACCTGATGCGTGAGATCGCCCGGATCGTCGGCACCATCCCCGCGGCCCAGCCCACGCCTTGATCTCTCTGTCGCGACGCAGTACCCGCGCCCTGCCACCCGGCGGTGCGCGGGTACTGCCGCGCAACGCGCTCGCGCTGACCGGCGCGGTGCTCGTCCTGTTCGCCGCGATGCTGGTCGGGATCCTCGTCGGACCGGCCGGTCTCACCCCGGGCGGGGTGCTGCTCGACATCGCCGACCGCCTGCCGCTCGTCGACGTCGACTCCGGGTTGAGCACGCGTCAGCAGGCGATCCTGTGGAACATCCGGATGCCGCGCGTCGTGCTCGGGGTGCTGGTCGGTGCGATGCTGGCCATCGCCGGTGCGGCCTACCAAGGGGTCTTCCGCAATCCGCTCGCCGATCCCTATCTGCTCGGGGTCTCCAGCGGCGCCGGTCTCGGTGCCACCCTCGCCATCGTCGTGGGCGGCGCGGCCGGGTTCGCCGGTGTCCCGATCGCGGCCTTCGCCGGGGGCCTGCTCGCCGTCGGCGCGACGTATTCGCTCGGCCGCACCGTCGGCGGCAGCCGCTCGGAAGTCGTCATCATCCTCGCCGGTGTCGCCGTCGCGGCCTTCGCCAACGCGATCCAGACGTTCTTCATGCAGCTGCACGACGACACCCTGCGGCAGGTGTACTCGTGGATGCTCGGCCGCCTGTCCACCGACGGTTGGTCCGACGTCGTCGTGGTCCTGCCGTACGTCGTGGTCACCGTCGCGATCATCGCGCTGCATCGGCGCACACTCGATGTCATGGCGGTCGGCGACGTCGAAGCCGCGAGCCTCGGGATCAACCCGGCGCGCGTGCGGCTGCTGCTCGTCTGCGTCGCGACCCTCGGAACCGCGGCCGTCGTCTCGGCGAGCGGTCTCATCGGGTTCGTCGGCATCGTCGTCCCCCACGCGGTCCGGCTGCTCGCCGGACCCGGCCACCGTCTCCTGCTGCCGCTGTCGCTGCTGGTGGGTGCGTCCTTCCTCGTCCTCGCGGACGTCCTGGCCCGCACCGTCATGTCGCCCGCCGAACTGCCGATCGGTGTCGTCACCGCGGCGATCGGGGCGCCCTTCTTCCTCGTCGTGCTCAGACGGAGCCGAGGTGTCCGATGAAGAGCGATGTTCTCACCACCCCGACCATGACGGTGTCGTGCCGGCAGCTCAGCGCCGAACGCGGTGGCGTCGAGGTGCTGCACGGGATCGACCTGAACGTCACCGCCGGCTCCTGGCTATCGCTGGTCGGACCCAACGGGTCGGGCAAGACCACCCTGCTGCACGTCCTCGCCGGTCTCGTGCCGGCCACCGGTCACCTGCAGGTCGCCGACATCGTGCCGGGGCGCGCCGGACGTCGGGACATGGCACGCGCGGTCGCGCTGATGCCGCAACGCCCCGTGGTGCCGGAAGGTGTCACCGTCAGGGAACTGATCCATCTCGGCCGCACCCCGCACATCCCGCGCTTCGGATCCGAGACCGCGCACGACCGCGAGGTGGTGGACCGGATCGTAGAACGGCTCGAGCTCGAAGCGTTCGCACCGCGACTCGCGACCGAACTGTCCGGCGGTGAGCTGCAGCGCGTCGTGCTCGCACGCGCTCTCGCCCAGCAACCGCGGGTGCTGCTCCTCGACGAACCCACCAGCGCACTCGACATCGGACACCAGCAGCAGGTACTCGAACTCGTCGATTCGATGCGCACCGAAGGCGACCTCACCGTCATCGCCGCGATGCACGACCTGACCTCCGCCGCCCAATACGGGGAACGGCTCGTACTGCTCGATCGCGGGCACGTCGTCGCCGACGGAGCGCCCGACGACGTCCTCACCGCCGAACGCATCGCGCAGGTCTACGGCGCCCGCGTCGAGATCCTCGACCGCCCGGCGGGTCGCGCCGTCCTCCCGCTCCGCGACAGCACGAAGGACCGCTGATGGAGGTCGTGCTCCTGGGAACCGGCGCGGCGGACGGGTGGCCGAACCCGTTCTGCACGTGTGCATCCTGCGCGGATGCCGCGCGTCGCGGCGAGATCCGCGGGCAGACCGCGGCACTCGTCGACGATGTGCTGATGCTCGACTGCGGTCCTGAGGCGCCCCGCGCAGCCGTGCGGCACGGCAGGTCGCTGGCGCAGGTGCGGCATATCCTCCTGACCCACGCCCATGCAGATCATCTGGGCCCGCAGGCATTGTTGTTCCGGTCGTGGGTGGCCGCCGGCGTCGAACTCGATGTGATAGGTCCCGCCGACGCGCTCAACACCTGTAGACCCTGGGTGGCTCCCGACGCGCCGGTGCGTTTCGTGCCGGTCGAGCCGGGGGACTCGCCCACCGTCGGCGACTACTCGGTGCGCGTTCTTCCCGCACGGCACAAGGTCTTCCGCGACGGCGACGCGGTGCTGTACGACCTGTCGGGCCCGGGCGGGTCGCGGTTGCTGTGGGCGTGCGACACCGGGATGTGGCTCGCCGAGTGGTTCGAGGCCGTGCGCGACGCCCGGTTCGACGCGGTATTCCTCGAGGAAACCTTCGGCGACCGTTCCGAACTGTCCGAGGGTCACCTCGGCCTGCCCGAGTTCGGCGCGATGGTGGATGGTCTGCGCGGTGTCGGTGCCGTCACCGAGAACACCGAGGTGGTCGCAGTGCATCTGGGCCACCACAATCCGCCCATCGACGAACTGCGGAATCGTCTGCAGCAGGTGGATGCTCGTCCCGGTCGTGACGGTGAGGTGGTCTACGTGGGTGAAGGCACTCCGGTCGTGCCGCATCGGACGCTGGTTCTCGGGGGAGTGCGGTCGGGCAAGTCGCGGCACGCCGAGGAACTACTCGCGTCCTGCCCGTCCGTCACCTACGTCGCCACCGGCGGGACACGAGAGGGTGACGCGGAGTGGGCGGAACGTGTTGCACTGCACCGGGAAAGACGTCCCGGTTCATGGTCGACGGTGGAGACGGTCGATGTCGCCGAGGTGCTGTGCACCGCTACGGAACCGCTGCTGATCGATTGTCTCGGAACGTGGTTGACGGCACGGCTCGATATCCACGGTGTCTGGGATGGTGGCGACCTCGACCCTGTCCACTCCGATGTGGACGAGTTGATCGCGGCGTGGCGGAAGTGTGCGGTGCCGGTGGTCGCCGTGAGCAACGAGGTCGGTAGCGGAGTGGTGCCCGCGACCTCTTCGGGCCGATTGTTCCGCGACATGCTCGGCCGGCTCAATGCGCGGGTCGCGGAGGCCAGTGAGTCGGCAACTCTCGTGGTGGCGGGGATTCCCATTTCTCTGAAATCGGATTGATACCTGTTCTTCTCGTAACGCTGCGGACACCCCCGGCAGAGGTGAATTCCGGAAAGTGGTGCGTCAGGCGAGCAGTCGGTAAAGACCGATCAGCCCCACCACGACGATCACCGCCCGCAGCGCGACCGGCGACAGGCGCCGGCCGTAGTGGGAACCGAGATAGCCACCGATCAAAGAACCCACCGCGATCAGTGCGGCCACGGTCCAGTCGATCCGGTCGAACGCCACCAGGATGTACGCGCACGCGGCCACGACGTTCACGACCAGCGACAGCAGATTCTTCACCGCGTTCTGTCGCTGGATGTGGTCGTGCAGCAACGCTCCGAACAAACCCATGAGCAGAATGCCCTGCGCCGCCGTGAAATAGCCGCCGTAGATGCCGACGGCGAAAGTGCCGACGACGAGCAGTGTCATCCGCACCGGTCCGAGGTGGCCGTCGGCGTCGCCGCCGGTTCTGCGGGCCACCCACGCCTGGATCTTCGGCTGGAACACGACGAGGGTAAGGGCCAGGAGGAGCAGGATGGGTACGACCGTCTCGAAGACGGTCTCAGGCAGGTGGAGCAGGAGCCACGCTCCTACCAGTGCCCCGCAGAACGACGCCGGGATCTGCCACCGCAGCCGCTCCCATTGCCCGCGCAGCTCGCGCCGATACCCCCAGGTGCCTGACACACCTCCAGCGACCAGGCCGATCGCGTTGGACATCGTCGCGGTCACCGGGGGCACACCGAACGCGACGAGCGTCGGGAAGGTGATGAGAGTGCCGGATCCGACGAGGGAGTTGATCGCTCCGGCGCCCAGTCCGGCCAATGCGACGAGGAAGAGTTCGAGCGGGGTCACCGAGGCGAGTCTACGGCGTACCGAAACCGGCCTTGTCGTCGATGCCGGGGCACCGCGTCGACATCGACATCGGTCTCGACGAGGAACGGATTTCCGTCACAGTGAGAGAAAGCCTTTCCGCGGCGTGCCGCACTCCGTAGCTTGAGGCGCGACCATCCAGAGCGACCGAGAGACCTGGCTCTACGACGTCGCAGCAACCCCCCGTACGCGGGTGCGGGTGCTACCGCCGGGATCGATGGAGGAACGAGCATGACCCGCTGGACCGAGCGCGCCTCGTGGTGCCGCCTGCACATCGACCTGTGCCGCGGTACTTCGCAGCGGTGTCACGGCGGTACTTCGCACCGGTGTCATCATAGCGGTACTTCGAAAGGCCCATTCCGATGGCTCCCGCCCACAGGACGTCGCCGTGAGCACGTCCACCCGGGCACGACAATCGAAGCGGTCGAGGCGTACCGGTCGGCGTTCCGTCCGTCGCCGACCCTGAGGAAGCCCTACGTGGTGGTCTCGGCCGACGCGGTGGTCGCCGACGACGACGCCACCGCACGCGAGTTGGCGTCGACCTACGGGCATTGGACGCACAGCATCCGCTCGGGTCACGGCGCGATCCCGTACCCGGACCCAGAGACCACCCCGCCGCTGACCGACGAGGAGCGAGCCCTCGTCGACGACCGCATCGTCACCCAGTTCGTGGGGGCGCCGAGCTCGGTGGCGGAGCGTCTCGACACCCTCCGCCGAGTGACGGACGCCGACGAACTCGTCGTCACCTCGGTCACCCACGGCCACGAGGACCGCCTGCGTTCCTATCAACTCCTGGCCCGCGAATGGGGATTGGCGCGGGTCCGCGCCGCGTGATCGTTCGTCGAGACCGGTGTTGTTGTCGATAACTCGCGAGAAATCGACAACAACACCGGTCTCGATTCGGCGCGTCTGGGGATAACGTCGAAAGTCCTCCACAGACGGCGGATTCGGGGTACCGGGAACGCAGGAGACCGGGCACGCTCGCGCTCATGGTCGACTTCCACGAACCGTTCGCCGGCACCGATGCACTGGCGGCCGGATCGGTGACGCGGTATCAACTTCGGCACCACTTCGTGAAGCTTCATCGCAATGTGTACGTCGCTCCGGGAGTCGAAGCGACCGCGCTGCTACGCGCGAAGGCCGCCTGGTTGTGGACCGGAGGCGCCGGGGTACTGGCCGGACCATCCGCAGCCGCCGTGCACGGGACCCGTTGGCTCGACGCGTCGTTGCCGGCGGAGATGGTGCGACCCGGAAAACTGCACTCGACGCCGGGCATCATCGTTCGCAGCGTCGACGACATCGAATCCTGCGTCGTCGACGGAATGACGGTGACGATACCGGCCCGAACGGCCTTCGACCTCGCGCGCGGTGCGGACCTCGATCGGTGCGTCGAAATGGTGGACGCGCTCTGCAATGCGACCGGAACGAAGGTCCACGAGATCGAAGCGGTGGCCGCTCGGAACAAGGGTGCTCGGCACCTCGCGTCCGTACGGAAGGTTCTCGAACTCGTCGACGGAGGTGCCGCGTCACCACCGGAGACGCACACGCGGCTGCTGATCGTCCGATCCGGTCTGCCCGTGCCGGAGACGCAGATCGAGATCTACGACGGTGGGCGGTTCGTGGCACGTGCGGACATGGGCTGGAAGCAGTGGAGGGTCCTCGTCGAGTACGACGGTGCGCAGCACTGGACCGATCGAGTACAGCGGACCATCGACATCGACCGCTATACGTTGCTGTCGGAGCTCGGTTGGACCGTGGTGCGTGTCGGCGCCGACCTGCTGTATCGGCGACCTCGAGTCCTCGTCGAAAGGGTGCGACGCGCGTTGCACCGCGCCGGTGCCCTCGGGTGACCTGTCGAGACCGGTGTTGTGTGCGATTTTTCGGTGAATTTCGAACACAACGTCGGTCTCGACCGACGACGAGCGTCCGGTGGGCATACTCGGGGACATCGGAACGCGAACGGTCGGAGGAATCTGTGGCTCAGGGTTTGAAGTTGGGATACAAGGCGTCGGCGGAGCAGTTCGGGCCGCGCGAGCTGGTGGAGTTGGGTGTGTTGGCCGAGGCGCACGGGATGGATTCGGCGACGGTGTCGGATCATTTCCAGCCGTGGCGGCACAACGGTGGGCATGCGCCGTTCTCGTTGGCGTGGATGACCGCTGTGGGGGAGCGCACCGAAAGGTTGCAGCTGGGCACGAGTGTGCTCACGCCGACGTTCCGGTACAACCCGGCGGTGATCGCGCAGGCCTTCGCGACGATGGGGTGTCTGTATCCGGGACGGATCTTCCTCGGGGTCGGCACCGGCGAAGCACTCAACGAGATCGCCACCGGCTACGCCGGCCAGTGGCCGGAGTTCAAGGAACGCTTCGCCCGGCTGCGCGAATCGGTGCGGTTGATGCGTGAGCTGTGGCGCGGAGACCGGGTCGATTTCGAGGGCGAGTACTACACCACCAAGGGGGCGTCGATCTACGACGTGCCCGAAGGCGGCATCCCGGTCTACGTCGCCGCCGGTGGCCCGGTCGTGGCCCGCTATGCCGGACGCGCGGGGACGGGTTCATCTGCACCTCCGGCAAGGGCATGGAGCTCTACACCGACAAGCTGTTGCCGGCCGTCGCCGAGGGGGCGGAGAAGGCGGAGCGGGATGTGGCGCAGATCGACAGAATGATCGAGATCAAGATCTCGTACGACACCGATCCGGACAAGGCGTTGGAGAACACCCGGTTCTGGGCGCCGTTGTCGCTCACGCCGGAGCAGAAGCATTCCATCGATGATCCGATGGAGATGGAGGCGGCGGCGGATGCGTTGCCGATCGAGCAGGTCGCCAAGCGGTGGATCGTGGCGTCGGATCCGGACGAGGCGGTCGAGCAGGTCAGGGCGTATGTCGACGCGGGGTTGAATCATCTGGTGTTCCATGCGCCGGGTCATGATCAGAAGCGGTTCCTGGAGTTGTTCGAGCGCGACCTCGCCCCGCGCCTGCGCGCACTCACCTGACGTCCGACCCGCAAGGTGCCGCTTCTCCGCTGAGTAGGAGCGGCACCGAGCAGCCCGACACCCCGCGCGTGCTGCAGACCCAGTCCTGACATCCCGCGACTCCCATGCCCGGCCGGACACCTCCGGCCGGGCGTGTGCGCGGGTACGCGGGTACGCGGGACGGAGCAAAGTTTGCAGTTAGGGTGGAATCCATGAGTGCTGCTGCAGGGTCCGTCTCGAGCATCTACATCGCAGCTCCGGAAGGGGACACCGGGAAGTCGACGGTCGCCCTGGGCGTGCTGCAGACGCTGTGCGCGTCCACCGCCCGCGTCGGTGTCTTCCGTCCCATCGCGCGCTCCGACAGCGACATCGACTACATCCTCGAACTGTTGCTCGAACACACCACCGTCGACCTCGCCTACGAGGACTGCATCGGCGTCACCTACGACGACGTCCACGACGACCCGGACGCCGCGCTCAGCGACATCGTCGGCAAGTACCACGCGGTGGCGGACCGCTGCGACGCCGTCGTCATCGTCGGCAGCGACTACACCGAGATCGCCAACCCCAGCGAACTGTCGTACAACGCCCGCATCGCGGCGAACCTCGACGCCCCGGTACTGCTCGTCCTGCGCGGTTCCCGCCGCACGCCCTCGGAGATCGCCCAGCTCGCCGGTGTGTGTGCGAACGAGCTCGCGGGACAGCACGCGCATCTCGGCGCGGTGGTGGTGAACCGCTGCGACCCCCATGCACTCGACGAGATCGCCCGGGCTCTCGGCGACCGCACCGAACCGGTGTGGACGCTCCCGGAGGTGCCCGCACTGGTCGCGCCGACGATGGCCGAGCTGCAGACCGCGATCGGAGGCGAGCTCTACAGCGGTGACCCCGACCTGCTGCAGCGGGAAGCGCTGCGGATCATGGTCGGTGGCATGACCGCCGAACGGATTCTCGAGCGGCTCACCGACGGCGTCGTCGTCATCGCTCCCGCCGACCGCTCCGACGTCATCCTCGCGCTGGTCAACGCCAATGCCGCCGAAGGATTCCCGACGCTCGCCGGCATCATCATGAACGGGGGCCTGCTGCCGCACCCGATGATCGCGCAGCTCGTCACGGCCTTGAAGCCGTCGCTGCCGATACTCACCACCGAACTCGGCACCTTCGACACCGCCTCGGCTGCCGACCGCACCCGCGGCCGCATGGCCCTCGGCGCACAGCGCAAGATCGACACGGCACTCGCGCTCATGGAACGACACGTCGATTCCCGTTCTCTGCTCGACCGGTTGCGACTGCCGCGACCGTCCGTGACCACCCCGCAGATGTTCGAATACCAGCTCATCGACCGCGCGCGGGCCCAGCAGCGGCACATCGTGTTACCCGAGGGCGAGGACGACCGCATCCTTCGAGCCGCCGGACGCGTGCTCCAGCGTGGCATCGCGAAGCTGACGATCCTCGGCGACGAGGCAGCCGTCCGCCAGCGGGCGTCGGAACTCGGGGTGGACCTGTCGCAGGCGCAGATCCTCGACCCGCGCACTTCCGAGCACGCCGACCGGTTCGCGGAGGAGTACGCGCGGCTGCGTGCCCACAAAGGCATGACCGTCGAACGTGCACGCGAGATCATGCGCGACATCTCATATTTCGGCACGATGATGGTGCACCTGGGACTGGCCGACGGCATGGTTTCGGGCGCGGCCCACACCACCGCCCACACGATCCGCCCCGCCCTCGAGATCATCAAGACCGAACCGGGCGTCTCCACGGTGTCGAGCATCTTCCTGATGTGCCTCGCCGACCGTGTCCTCGCGTACGGCGACTGCGCCGTCGTCCCCGACCCGACCGCCGACCAGCTCGCCGACATCGCGATTTCGTCCGCCGCGACCGCCGCCCGGTTCGGCATCGACCCGAGGGTCGCGATGCTGTCGTACTCCACCGGCGAATCCGGTTCGGGTGCCGACGTCGACAAGGTCCGCTCGGCCACGACGTTGGTCCGGGAGCGGCGACCCGACCTGCTGGTGGAAGGTCCGATCCAGTACGACGCGGCGATCGAACCGACGGTCGCGAGCGCGAAGCTGCCCGACTCCGACGTCGCCGGACGCGCCACGGTGTTCATCTTCCCGGACCTGAACACCGGCAACAACACCTACAAGGCCGTGCAGCGCAGCGCCGGTGCCGTCGCCGTCGGCCCCGTCCTGCAAGGCCTGAACAAGCCGGTCAACGACCTCTCGCGGGGCGCCCTGATCCAGGACATCGTCAACACCATCGCCATCACCGCGATCCAGGCGCAGGAGGAAGACGCGTGAGCAGCCCGAACCCGGTCACCGCAGGCACCGTCCTGGTCCTCAACTCCGGATCGTCGTCGATCAAGTTCCAGCTGATCGAACCGGAGAGCGGAAAGTCGCTGGCGCACGGACTGATCGAGCGGATCGGGGAACCGGAGGGCCGGATCGTCTTCCACCACACGGCGGGGGCGGACGAACGCAACGACGCCATCGCCGACCACCGGACCGGACTGCGTGCGGTACTGGAGATGCTCGAAGGGCTGGGCCGTCCGCTGCACGAGGTGGGCATCGTCGCCGTCGGACACCGACTCGTGCACGGCGGCAAGGTCTTCTACGAACCGACCCTGATCGACGACGACGTGGTCCGCGCCGTCGACGAATTGTCGATCCTTGCGCCCCTCCACAATCCGGCGAACGTCGTGGGAATGGAGGTCGCGCGGGAGGAACTGCCCGACATCCCCCATGTGGGTGTCTTCGACACCGCCTTCTTCCACGGTCTTCCGCCGCACGCGGCGACCTATGCGATCGACCGCGACATCGCCCACAAGCACGACATCCGGCGGTACGGATTCCACGGTACTTCACACGAATACGTGTCGGGGCGTGCCGCGGAGTTCCTCGGACGCGACATCGCGGACCTGAATCTGGTTGTGCTCCATCTGGGTAACGGTGCGTCGGCGTCGGCGGTCGCAGGTGGGAGCCCGGTCGACACCTCGATGGGACTGACCCCGCTCGAGGGTCTCGTCATGGGCACGCGCAGCGGCGACATCGATCCGGGTGTCGTCATGCACCTCAACCGAGCGGCCGGGTTGAAGGTCGACGCCATCGACGACCTGCTCAACCGGCATTCAGGCCTGAAGGGGCTGTCGGGTGTCAACGACTTCCGGGCTCTGCTGAAGCTCGTCGGCGAGGGCGACGAGGACGCGCGACTCGCGTACGAAGTCTACGTGCATCGCATCCGGAAGTACGTGGGCGCCTACACCTTCGAGCTCGGCGGCGTCGACGCGATCGTGTTCACCGGTGGGGTGGGGGAGAACAACGTCGACGTCCGGCGCGACAGCCTCTCCGGCCTCGACCGGCTCGGCATCGTCGTCGACGATGCGCGCAACACTGCCGACGACGACGGGGAACGCCGGATCTCGGCCGACTCGTCGCAGGTGGAGGTTCTCGTGATCCCCACGAACGAGGAACTCGCCATCGCCCGCGCGGCCGTGCAGTTCGCCCGGCGCTGACTTCTGATCAGGTCAAACTGCGCGGCCGGATCGCGTTCGCGAGGTCGACGAGGGTGTAGCGGTGTGTGCGGGAAGGGGCGTTGCGCGCCAATTGCCGCAGCGCCGCCTCGGTGCCCAGGCGGAGTCCCTTCTCGGTGAACGGTACGTCGAGGATGCGGTCGTACTCGCGACTCGATGCCCGTCCACTGCGCACCCATTCGAGCGCTGTCCCGAGGACCAGTGCGCGCATCTGCAGGGCGCGACCCTCGTCGGGAGGCAGCGACGCGATCCGGTGCGCGGCCTCGCGCAGATCCGCCTCGGAGATCTCCTCGACGCGACCGCCTCGTAACAGGATCAGCGCGGCGGTCATGGTCGCGGCACTGTGGTGCCGGGAGGTCGTGGGGACCTCGTCGAGCACGTCCACGGCGGCGCGGATCTCGTCGCGGGCGGTGAGCTGGCGTGCCAACCCGAAGGCCGCGCTGACGACGGCGTGATCGGTGCGCCACACGACCCGGTAGGACTGCTCGCAGAAGCGTCGCCACGCGTCGGGGTCGTCGCTCTCCCAATGCTGCAGCGTCAGTTCGGCGGTGGCCCCGAGTGCGATCTTCGGGGCGATCTCACCCGGAAGCGCGTGCAGCACCTTGTCGAACCGGGTGAACGCTGCCTCGTAGTCGTCCTGCAGCAGTTCGGCGATGCCGGCGTACCAGTCCATGCGCCAGTCGTCGCCGAACTCGCGCTCGAGGCGGGGGAGGATCTCCACCGCGCTGTCGACCTGCCCGAGATCGAGATGGGCGCGGACCTCGGCGAGGGTGATCTCCTTGGAGAACGACACGTCGGATGCTCCGACGACCCGCCCGACCCCGTTCTCGCGCGCGTGCCGGAGCGAGTCGAGGGTCTGCTGCGGTTCGCTGTGCACCGCGGCGGCGAGGAGCGCGGCACTCGGATCGTTGGGGTCGAGCAGGGGGACGGGCAGTGCCGCCGCGACATCCTGGCCCCGCAGTTTGGGGTCGCGCTCGATCCCGTCGGCGTACACGTCGGTGGGGACGAGTGCCTCGTCGGTGCCGAAGGTCGTGCGGGGCGGGCTGAACAGCCGGGACAGTCCGGGGTGTTCGGTGCCGAGTTTCTTCGACAGGATCTCGCGCAGCACACCGGTGAGCTGTCCGTGCAATTCGTCGGCGGACGAGAAGCGCTGCTGCGGATCGGGGTTCGTGGCCCGCAGGAGCAGGCGGTGGAAGGAGTCGAACTCGTCGAGCAGGGGAGCCTGCTCGGGGGTGGGCAGACCGTCGCGGTAACGGCCTTTGTCCGAGGGCATGTCGAGGGTGAGCACCGCGAGTGTGCGTCCGACCGTGTAGATGTCGCTCGCGACCGTCGGCCCGGTCCGGACGATCTCGGGTGCTTGATATCCCGGCGTCCCGTACAGATAGCCGTATCCCTCGATCGCGGAGACGGCGCCGAGGTCGATGAGTTCGATCTGCTCGTCGGTGACCATGATGTTCTCGGGCTTGAGGTCGTTGTAGACCAGTCCGATGTCGTGCAGATACTGCAGTGCCGGTAGCACTTCGAGCATGTATGCGATGGCCTGCTCGACGGGGATGCGGTTCGGTGGGGGATAGTTGTCGAGCACGGTACGCAGGGTGTGACCACCCAGGTACTCCATGACGATGTATCCCATCGGGGTGCCGTCCGGTGAGGGGTGCTCGACGAAGTTGTAGATCTGCACGATGCTCGGATGGCTGACCTCGGCCAGGAACTGGCGTTCGGCCACCGCGACCGCCTGGGCCTCGGCGTCGCCACTCTGCAGCAGGCCCTTCAGCACTACCCAGCGGTCGCTCACGTTGCGGTCGATCGCGAGGTAGATCCATCCCAGTCCGCCGTGGGCGAGACAACCCTGCACCTCGTACTGCCCGGCGACGAGGTCCCCGCGGTGCAGGGCCGGAGTGAACTGGAAATGTGTTCCGCACTGGGGGCAATCACCTTCTGTGGGACCCGGCCCCGACGGGGTGCTGCGTCCCACCGGTTGTCCGCACTTCGCGCAGAACCTCTTGCCTTCGGAGACGTGAGGATCGCGGAGGACGGCGTCGACCGGATCCTTCGTGGTGGGGACCGGCACGTCGACGAGGCCGGCGATGCGGCGACGCTGGGTTCCGCGCGGCCGGATGCGGCGGTTCGACGAACGTTGGGAGGACGAACGCTGGGAGGACGAGCCGGACCAGATCGACGAGCGCTGGGTGGAGTCGGGCCGCGTGGCGGGGACGGGGCCGGGGCCGCGTTCGGTGGCGGGGCCGGAATCGGCCGACGGGGTATCGGCCGGTTCGGGTTCGTCGGACATGGCCGTCACTTCCGGTAGTTCGGTGTCGGGGGTGACGGAGTGGGACCGAGCACCCGCAGGTACTTCTCGTACAGCGCCGTCCACGTCCCGTCGGAGCGGATCCGTTCGAGGGTGGCGTTGACGAAGCGTACGAGCTCGTCGCTGCCCAGCCGGATTCCGATTCCGTACGGCTCCGATCCCAGGGAGGGGCCGACGAGTTCGAGATAGGGGTCCTGTGAGGCGAGTCCGGCGAGGATCGTGTCGTCGGTGCTCACGGCGTCGACCTGCTGTTGCTGGAGGACGACGAGGCAGTCGGCCCACGACGGCACGGTGAGGATCGACGCCGACGGCTGCACTTCTCGCATCCGGAGCAGCGAGGTGGTGCCCTCGACGATGCACACGCGCCGGCCGGCGAGATCGGCGGCGGAGCGGATGCCGGATCCCCGGACGACGAGCACGCGCTGCTGGGCTCGGAAGTACTCGGTGGAGAAGTCGACCTTCTCGCGTCGGGCGCACGTGATGCTCATGGTCTTCGCGACGATGTCGACGGTGGAGTCCTGCAGCGCCTTCTCGCGCTCGGCCGACGACAGGATGCGGTAGTCGACGAGGTCGGGATCGCCCAGGAGGTCGCGGGCGAGCTCACGTGCGATGTCGACGTCGAAACCGGTGATGCGCCCGGTCGCGGTGTCGCGGTAGCTCATGAGGTTGCTGCCGGTGTCGAGGCCGACGATCAGCCGGCCGCGCGTGCGGATCCGATCGATCGCAGGTCCGGTGGCGTTCGGATCCGGGGGAAGCGAGGCGGTGGGATCGCCGCAGTCGGGGGCGGGCGGTGTGGCCACCGACGACTCGAGCATCCGCGCGTTCTCGGGAAGCGGGAGAGAGGTCGTCGTCCCTTGGAGGCGGGGGGCGCGCGGTGGGGGGTCGGTCGCGCCCCCGCCGGCGAGTGCGGCGACGACGCACAGGCCCGCGACGAGAACGCGCTCTCTCACTGGTACTCCTTCAACCGGGGCCGGAGACCGACCCACACGCCGACCAGCGCCACCGTCAGCAGCACCACCGACATCGGTGCGAGGCCGGCGAGGGTGCGGGAGGCGCGGAACTCGTTGTCGCGCAGTTCGGTGCGGGTGTCGTCGATTCCTTCCGTCAGGGCCGCATCGAGAGCGACGAACCGGGCGGTGGACTCGCCGGGACCTGCACCGACCGCGAGGACCGAGGCCGCTGCGTAGTCGCCGCGGACGAGGGCGTCGACCATGCGTGCATGCGAGTTGATCCATGCGTCGTGCGCCGACCGGGCGGTCTCCACTGCCTCGGCGCCCGCCTCGAGGGCGGAATCGCGACCGTACTCGTCGAGGATGTCGCCGAGCCGCGCCATGTTGGTCTCGAAGGTGTCGTCGTACGCGCCGGTCGTGTCGCGCCGGGCGATCAGCAGGGTCTCGGCGGTACGCGACTGCTGGGCGAGGATCCGGCCCTCGGTGAGATCGGCGAGCGGTGCCGCACCGCGCTCGATGGCGCGTTCGGTGGCACTCGACGAGGCCAGGCCCGCGACGAGCAACCAGCACAGCAGCGCGCCGGTCGCGCCGATCGCGACGAGGATTCCGGGATTGAGGGTGCGACGACTGCGGCGGCTCACGACGGCGTGCGCCACGCACAGGGCAGCGACCGTGACGAGGAGCAATCCGATCGCGAGCCAGGGCGGTCGCACCGCGTCGCGCTGGGTGTCCTCGACCGCGGCGACGCCGCGCGTGTGCAGTTCCTGCGCGGTGGGGAGCAGTTCGGTCTGCATCAAGTGCGAGGCCTCGCCGAGATATGCGGCGCCGACCGGATGCCCGGGGCGGTTGTTGGTGCGAGCCGTCTCGATGAGACCCGTGTAGACGGGCAGCAGCCGCCCGATCTCCGTCAGGTTGTGCGCGGTCTCGCGGTCGGCATCGGTCAGGCCGGTCGCCGCGATGACGAGATATTCCGCGGCCTCGTTGGTCGCCCGGATGTAGCGACTGCGCACCGCCTCCGGTTCGAGTCCGCCCGAGATGAAGCCCGTCACGGCGGCGGCGTCGGCCACCGACAGCGCGCTGTAGAGATTCTGGGCCGCGCTGGCGAGCGGCTCGATGGACGCGAGGAGACGATCGTGGGTGGCCTGCCTGCCGGACACCATCGTTGCGGAGGCCGCTGCCGAGGCGACGAGCAGCACGGTGAGCACCACCCCGAGGACCACCAACCGGACCGGCGTGGACCGGAGCAGGGCACGAGCGTCGTCGAACCGGACGTCCGGAGTGTCCGTATCGGCGTCGTCGCGGATGTGGCTCTCGACAGGAGCGAAGGGAGGGGTGATCCGTACGTCCACCGGGCACTCCCTTCCTCGTGTCGAGCGGTCTGAGGGGAGCATATAAGCAGCCCGGCGGTATTGTTGCCGTCCACGGACGGAGGGGATCCGGTACCGGGCGCAGGTCCGGGCGAGGGCGGGTCGGAGAGGCGGACGCAATGCGTGGAGACGGTGACGGCTGGGCGGTCGGACCGGACGGCGAGAAGCGCTGGGGACGGCACGGCGCCGCAGGTCTGCTGCTGCGCGCTCCGCTCGCGGACGGTCGCCCCGCGGTTCTCCTGCAGCATCGGGCGGCATGGTCGCACCAGGGCGGGACGTGGGCACTTCCCGGTGGAGCGCGCGACTCGCACGAGAGCACCGTCGACGCCGCCGTGCGGGAGGCCCACGAGGAGGCCGGCATCGATCTCGCGGCCGTGACGGTACGCGCCGAACGCGTCACGTCCGGTCTCGCGGGCGGATGGACCTACACCACCGTCGTCGCCGACGCCACCGAAACTCTCGTGACCAGTCTCAACCAGGAGAGCACCGAACTGCGCTGGGTGCCCGAACCGGAGGTCGAGGCGATGCCGCTGCACAGCGGCTTCGCCGAGGCGTGGCCGTCGCTGCGCACCTCACCGGTACGCATGCTGCTCGACACCGCGAACGTGCTCGGAGCGAGCGGCCCCACCGGATGGTGGCGCGACCGCCCCGGCGCGACGAGCGCCCTGCTCGCCGACCTCGCCGCGGTCCTGCCCCGCACCGTCGAAATTCCCGACGGGACGTTCGGCTGGGTCCCCCGCGTCGAAGCGGTCCTCGAAGGGCATGCCCGCGACGCGACGATCGACGACGTCCGGATCCCGGTGCACAGCGCGGACGGCAGCGGCGACGACGAGCTGGCACGGCTCGCCACCGCCACGGCCGTGGTCGACCCCGGTGTGACGGTCGTGGTCACCGCGGATCGCGGTCTGCGCGCACGGTTGCCCGAGGGCACGATCGCGATGTCGCCCTCGGCCGTGCTGGGCTGGCTGTAACGCCTCAGGTCGGGAGTGCGGCCTTCAGCGCCGCCGCGGCTGCCCGCGGATCGGATGCCTTCGTGATCGCCCGGACCACCGCGACCCGCGTTGCACCGGCGTCGAGCACCTCGGGGAGTCGCTCGAGATCGATGCCGCCGATCGCGAACCACGGCCGTGCCGGCTGCGACTGCGTGACCTCGCGCGTCACCTCCAGCCCCGCTGCGGTCCGTCCCGGCTTGGTCGGTGTGTCCCACACCGGCCCGGATGCGAAGTAGTCGACGCCCTCCTCGATGTCGGCGAGCGCAGCCTGCGCGCGGCTCGACGTCGAGCGGCCGATGACGATCTCGTCGCCGAGGATCTGCCGCGCGTGCCGCACCGGCAGGTCGCCCTGACCGAGATGCAGGATGTCGGCGCCCGACGCGAGCGCGATGTCGGCGCGGTCGTTCACGGCCAGGAGCGCACCGTGGCGTGCACACGCCTCGCCGATGATCTCGAGGGCGGCGAGTTCCTCGCGTGCCTCGAGGCGTCCGAACTTCTTCTCGCCGGCCGAGTCCTTGTCGCGCAACTGGACGATGTCGACCCCACCGGCGAGGGCCTCCTCGACGAACCGTGCGAGGTCGCCGGTGTCCCGGCGAGCGTCGGTGCACAGATACAACCGGGCGGTCGCGAGGCGGCCGCGCGGGTCGGGATGGTTGCCGCGATAGGTGGTCACGACCAAGACGGTAGCCTCTAAGCAGAAAGTGACGACACGGGAGTCCCGAGGTTCGCGGGGCTGAGAGGGGGCCTGCCGGCCCCGACCGTTATGACCTGACCCGGATCATGCCGGCGCAGGGAGTGAGGTGGACCAATGGCAACTGTGGCCGTCGTGGGTGGCGGAGTGATCGGGCTGTCGATCGCATGGCGCGCGGCCCGCTCGGGGCACAGCGTGACCGTGCACGACCCGAATCCCGGCAGTGGCGCCTCGTGGGTGGCCGGCGGGATGCTGGCCCCGCTGTCCGAGGGCTGGCCCGGTGAGGACCACGTGCTGTCCCTGGGTGCGGCCTCGCTCGACCGCTGGCCCGGATTCGCGGATGCACTGCGCGCGGAGACCGGCGTCGACGTGTTCACCGCCGAGGAGTCGCTGACCGTCGCGCTCGACGCGGCGGACGCGGCCGACTTGCGGACCGTCGCCGAATGGGTCGGGGAGCGAGGGCACGAGATGCGTCTGCTCTCCCGCGCCGAGATCCGGGAGTTCGAACCGTCGCTCGGCCCGAAGGTGCGTCTCGGACTGCTCGCGCCCACCGAGTCGTCGGTCGACAACCGTACGCTCGTCGACGCCCTGCGCGTCGCGGCCACCGCGGCCGGGGTGCGTTTCTCCGACGCCGCCGTCCACGATCTCGCCGACCTTCCCGACGATCAGGTGGTGCTCGCCGCCGGCTCGGCGTCGGCGCGACTGTGGCCGGGCCTTCCGGTCCGTCCGGTCAAGGGCGAGATCCTGCGTCTGCGGGTGCGGCCGGGCGCGACTCCGCCGCCGCAGCGCACCGTGCGCGCGAGTGTCCACGGACGCCCCGCCTATCTGGTGCCCCGCCACGACGGCCTCGTCGTGGGCGCCACACAGTACGAGGCGTCCGACACACAGGTCACGGTGGCCGGGGTGCGCGATCTGATCGCCGACGCCGAGAAGATCTTTCCTGCGCTCGGCGAGTACGAACTGTTCGAGGCGAGCGCGGGCCTGCGCCCGATGACCCCCGACAACCTGCCGCTGATCGGCCGGCTCTCCGATCGTGTCGTCGCCGCGACCGGCCACGGCCGCAACGGTGTGCTGCTCACGCCGCTCACCGTCGACGCGGTGCTCGCCGAACTCGGTGGGCGGTCGCTGGCCGACGCGCAGTACGCCTGTCCTGGACGAATTACGGAAGCGAGTGTGGGATGACGAACGTGTCCGTGGGCATCACCGTCAACGGTGAGGACAAGTACTACGACGCGGCCCCGACCGTGTCACAACTGCTGAACGAGCTCGGTCTGCCCGAGAAGGGCATCGCGGTCGCCGTCGACGGTGTCGTGTGCCCGCGCGGCCGTTGGTCGGAGCCGGTCACACGCGGAGCGAGCATCGAGATCCTCACGGCGGTCCAGGGTGGCTGACACACACGATCGCGGCGCCGACCTGCCGCAGCTGACCATCGCCGGCCGCACCTTCGGGTCGCGGCTGATCACCGGCACCGGTGGCGCGGCGAACCTGGCCGTGCTCGAGGAGGCACTCGTCGCGTCGGGCACCGAACTGACCACCGTCGCGATGCGCCGCGTCGACGCGGCCTCCGGAACCGGTGTCCTCGACCTGCTGCGCCGCCTCGGCATCGAACCGCTGCCGAACACTGCCGGGTGCCGCGGCGCGAAGGAAGCCGTGCTGACCGCGCAGCTCGGGCGGGAAGCGCTGGAGACCGACTGGGTGAAACTCGAGGTCATCGCCGACGAACGGACGCTGCTGCCCGACGCCATCGAACTCGTCTCCGCGGCCGAACAACTCGTCGACGACGGCTTCGTCGTCCTGCCGTACACGACCGACGATCCCGTCCTCGCGCGGCGCCTCGAGGACGTCGGTTGTGCCGCGGTGATGCCGCTCGGCTCGCCGATCGGGACCGGCCTCGGTATCTCGAACCCGCACCACATCGAGATGATCGTCGAGGCTGCGGGTGTGCCGGTGATCCTCGACGCGGGAATCGGAACCGCCTCCGACGCGGCGCTCGCGATGGAACTCGGTTGCGACGCCGTGCTGCTCGCGACCGCCGTCACCCGCGCGAAGGATCCGGCGCTGATGGCGTCGGCGATGCGTCGCGCCGTCGAAGCGGGATTCCGTGCCCGGCACGCCGGCCGGATCCCGAAACGCTTCTGGGCCCAGGCGTCTTCGCCGATGGAGCCGTGACCGGTACGGGAAACCCCTGAGCACCTTGGTGTTCAGGGGTTTCCGATTGTCGCGCGACGGGTTACCGATCGGTCTGTACGATCCCCGGGCATGACAGTTGCACACAGAATTTTCGCTGCCGCCGCTGCCGGGCTCATGGGCACTGTCGTCGCCGTCGCGGCGCCGGGTGTCGCGGGCGCCCAGGAACCGTGTCAGATGGGCTGGTCGAACACCGGACCGAGGTCGTGCGCGACGACGGAGTTGTCCACGCCACCCGTGCTGACATTGGGCGACGGCATCTGCGCCGGCATCGTGCGCGCCGGTGGAACCGCCTTCGACGGCCCGCTCTACGAGTACTCCTCGGCGCCGGGTGCCACCCACGGGATCGAACTGCGGATCACGCAGGGCTACTCGCTTCTCGGCGAGTGGACGCCGAGCATCCTGAACTGCGACGTCACCGTCGCTTTCGACTGGCACAACCTCGACACCGGTGCCCGCGGTACGGAGACCCGCTTCGTGCCGGCCTTCCACACGAGCACCCGGCCGTTGGTCATGCACGTGTTCCCCGGGCCCGGCCGCGTCGCCCTGACGATGCGTACCGAGCGACCGAGCATCCCGGTCACCACCGAGGTCTTCGTCCCCTGACGTACCGCGTGCGGCTCCGGGGAGTGTGATCGGATGCGCTCGCCGGAGCCGCACGTAGGGTGGTGCGCATGATCGAAGTGACCGGCTTGACCAAGACCTTCGGGTCCACGACCGCGGTCGACGACCTGACGTTCACGGTCCGTCCCGGCATCGTCACCGGCTTCCTCGGCCCCAACGGCGCGGGGAAGTCCACCACGATGCGCATGATCCTGGGGCTGGACCGGCCGACCTCGGGAACCGCACTGATCGAAGGGAAGCCGTACAGCGAGCTGACACGGCCGCTCACCACCGTCGGGGCGTTGCTCGACGCGAAGTGGGTGCATCCCAACCGGTCGGCGCGGTCGCATCTCGCCTGGCTGGCCGCGTCGAACGGTCTGCCCGCCTCGCGTGTCGACGAGGTTCTGCGCCAAGTGGGACTGACGGAGGTCGCGGGCAAGCGCGCCGGCGGCTTCTCGCTCGGCATGTCGCAGCGACTCGGTCTCGCCGCCGCACTGCTCGGCAACCCGCGCGTGCTGCTGTTCGACGAACCGGTCAACGGCCTCGACCCCGAGGGCATCGTGTGGATCCGGAGGTTCATGCAGGCGCTCGCCGCGGAAGGCCGCACGGTGCTCGTGTCCAGCCACCTGCTCTCGGAGATGGCGCAGACCGCCGAACATCTCATCGTCATCGGCCGTGGACGGCTCATCGCCGACACCTCGGTGAAGGCGTTCGTCGACCGCGCGTCCGACTCGTTCGTCGTCGTGCGCAGCCCGCAACTCGACGAGCTGCGCACCGCGCTCACCGAACGCGGGCACACCGTGCGGGAGGACGACGGTGCCCTGCACGTCTCGGGCGCTCCGGCGGCGGAGATCGGCGAACTCGCTGCGACCCGGTCGATCGTGCTGCACGAACTCGCGGGACGCAACGCGTCGCTCGAGGAAGCGTTCATGAAACTCACCGGTGGCGAGGTCGAATACCACGGATCCGGAGTCGACGACGTCATGAAGGGTGGACTGTGATGAGTACGGCGCTCGACACACTGCGGGCCGAACGGATCAAGCTCACGTCGGTGCAGTCACCGCTGTGGTGCACCCTCGTCATCGTCGCCCTCGGCCTGGGTCTGGCCGCGATCCTCGGGTCGGTCTCCCGCGCGTCGGCCGGGATGGACGACGAACTGGGACGGTTCTATCCGACCGTGGACGTCGCGGTCAGCGGCGTCACCGGCTTCGGTGTGCTGGTGCTCATGATCCTCGCGGCACTGTCGGTCACCAGCGAATACCGTTTCGGGGTCATCCGCACGACCTTCCAGGCCACCCCGAACCGCACCCTGCTCCTGACGATGAAGGCCCTGCTCATCGGTGTGCTGGGCGCGGTGCTGACACTCGCGGTCTCGTTCGGTGCCTTCTACCTCGCGAAGGCACTGGCCGGGCCCGACGCAGGTCGCGAACTCGTCCTCAGCGGCGGCACGGCGTGGCGCGCGGTCTACGGCACCGCGATCTACGCGTTCCTGTGCGTCTTCCTCGCGGTCGGTGTGGGCACGCTGTTGCGGCAGTCGGCCGGCACGATCGCGCTGCTGATGCTGTGGCCGCTGCTGCTCGAGTCGTTGTTCGCGCTGTTCGGTTCGGTGGGCCGCGAGATCCAGCCGTTCCTGCCGTTCGCGAACGCGAACAACTTCCTGGGTATCGGGCAGGGAATCGAATTCCACTGGGGTCCATGGGGATCGCTCCTGTACTTCGCGGCCTTCTCGTTCCTGGTGTTCGCGGCCTCACTCGTGGTGGTCAACCGCCGCGACGCCTGAGGTACTACCTCGACACGCCGCAGGTTCTGCCTCCGCACACTGCGCCGCACGGTTTCCCCGTGCGGCGCAGTGCTTTTGTGTACGCTCGGTCGATGGCGCGGGCGCAGACGAGATACGGCATGCGGGGAGCGGCCCTGATCGCCGCCGGTGTACTGCTGACGGCGGGATGCTCGGAGGCGGAGGCGCCGCCCGTCGACCCGACGGCGCTCGCCGACGCCGTGCAACTCGATGCCGTCATGACGCACCTGACGGAACTCGAACGGATCGCCGGCGAGAACGACGGAAACCGTTCGCTCGGGACCCCCGGCTACGACGCGAGCGTCGACTACGTCGCCGGAGCCCTGCGCGACGCCGGATTCGACGTGCAGACACCGGAGTTCGACACGACCCTGTTCGCCGTCGAGAACGAGCAGCTCACCGTCGACGGGGAGCCGATGGGCGTGAGCGCACTCGGCATGTCGCCGTCGACGGGACCGGAGGGGCTCACCGCGCGCGTCGTGCGCATCGCCCCCGACGACACCCCCGGCTGCGAGGCCACCGACTACGACGGCATCGACGCGACCGGCGCGGTGGTGATCGTCGATCGCGGCGTGTGCACCTTCGCCGTCAAGGAGCAGGTCGCCGCCGAACGGGGAGCGGCCGCGCTGCTCGTCGCCAACAACGAGGACGGCCCGCTCGCCGCCGCCGGTCTCGGGGCGGAATCGAACCCCCGCATCCCGGTCGGAGGCGTGGCCGGGGCCGACGCCGAGCGCCTGTTCGCCGCGACCACCGTGACCGTGACACTCCAGACCCGCACCGAGGACCGGAAGTCGCGCAACGTGATCGCGCAGACGCGCACCGGCTCGACCGACGACGTGGTCGTCGTCGGCGCGCACCTCGACAGCGTCCCCGAAGGACCGGGGATCAACGACAACGGAACCGGCGTCGCCGCCGTCCTCGAGACCGCGCTGCAACTCGGCAGCGAGCCGGGCGTGACCAACGCCGTGCGGTTCGCGTTCTGGGGCGCCGAGGAGGTCGGACTGGTCGGCTCCACGAGGTACGTCGAGTCGCTGTCCGACGAGGAACGACTCGACATCGCCCTGTACCTGAACTTCGACATGCTCGGCTCGCCCAACGCCGGATATCTGGTGTTCGACGGCGACGACTCCGACGCCGTCGGTGAAGGACCCGGACCGGAGGGCTCGGCGGGGATCGAACGGACCTTCGCGCAGTTCTTCGACGAACGCGGAATCGAGGTCGGCGGAACGGATTTCGACGGTCGTTCCGATTACGGTCCGTTCGTCGCCTTCGGCATCCCCGCGGGCGGGGTGTTCACCGGCGCCGACGACGTCAAGACCCCCGAACAGGCCGGCCTGTGGGGTGGCACCGCCGACCAGCCCTTCGACCCGAACTACCACACCCCCGAGGACACCCTGGCCGGCATCGACCGCGACGCGTTCGCCGCGGCGGCCGCCGCCGTCGCCTACGGCACGGCTGTCTACGCGAATTCGATCGACGGACCCGACGGGGTGCCCGCAGGTGACCAGCGGGCCGAGGTGCGCGCCGAGTTCACCGAGTGAAGACGGGCGCGATCAGCGCTCGTGCAGTCGCCACAACGGGTTGACCGGGCCGTGGCCGTGACCGAGGTCGTAGGACCACTCGAGGCACTTCGTGATCCATTCCTTCGCGAACTCGACTGCCTCGGGCACTGACCGGCCATGCGCGAGGGCGGACGCGATCGCGGCTGCGAGCGTGTCGCCGCCGCCGTGGTCGTTACCGGTCTCGATGCGCGGCGTGCTGAACTCGAGGAAACGGTCGCCGTCGAACAGCAGGTCGGTGCTCTTCTCCGAGCTGCGCAGATGACCGCCCTTGACGATCACCCACTGGGCGCCGAGCGCATGGAGCGCTTCGGCGGCGCGCCGGGCCGACGCGTCGTCGACGACCTCGATGCTCGTGATCAGCCGTACCTCGTCGAGATTCGGGGTGACGACGGTGGCGAGGGGGATGAGCACCCCGCGGATCGCGTCGAGCGCGTCGGAGTGCAGCAGCGGGTCGCCGTGCATCGATGCGCAGACCGGGTCGACGACGAGCGGTACCTCCATGTCGCGGCCGATGCCCACCTCGGAGCACACCTGTGCGACGGCCTCGATGATCTGCGTGGAGGCGAGCATGCCCGTCTTCGCTGCGGACACCCCGATGTCCTCGACCACGCACCGCACCTGGTCGGCCACGGTCTCGGCGGGGATCTCGTGGAACCCGCGGACGCCGACGGAGTTCTGGACGGTGACGGCGGCCACCGCGACGCATGCGTGCACACCGCACATCGCCATCGTGCGGGAATCGGCCTGGATGCCGGCTCCGCCTCCGGAGTCGGTGCCGGCGATGGTGAGGGCTCGAACCGGGGTCTCGCCTCGAGGCGACAGGGGCAGAAGGTCCACGCGGACACCCTACCGAGGGTGTGTTCGAACACGGCCGGGAGGCGCTGAGGCGGGGGCACTTTGCGAAACACGACAGCGTTGCTGCCGGTGGTCGCCTCGTTGCTCTATAGTGGCATAGGTCACAGTTCGATCACGCAACACCCCTATTGGAGGCGCTCATGAACACGAGTTCGCCGGACCTCGCCGTGTCGGACAACGCCGACCAGAACCGGTTCGAACTGCGCCTCAACGGCGATCTCGTCGGCATCCTGGCGTACTACGACTTCGAACGCGTTCCGGCGCCGAATCCGCCGGTCGTCGACTTCATGCACACCGTGATCGTCGAGGATTTCGGTCATCGGGGTCTCGCGGCCGTCCTCGTCGGTGGTTCGCTCGATCTCGCTCGCAGCCGAGGCTGGCGGGTGCGGCCGGTGTGCACCTATGTGCAGCGATTCGTGTCGTCGCACGAGAACTACCGCGACGTCGTCGTGGCTCTCGAGCTGCCGCGCACGGACCCCCACCGCAAAGAGACCCGGCGCAAGCAGCCGCAGCGCAAGGTGCCTGCCCGCAAGGCCTGATGCCTGTGCGGGCGGTCCACCCGACGCGGGACCTGCTCAGAGGTCGAGGTCGACGACGACCGGTGCGTGGTCGCTCGCGCCCTTGCCCTTGCGTTCGTTGCGGTCGATCTCGGCGTCCGTCACCCGTGCCGCGAAGGCCGGTGATCCGAGGACGAAGTCGATCCGCATGCCCTGCTTCTTGGGGAAGCGCAGCTGGGTGTAGTCCCAGTAGGTGTAGACCCCGGGGCCGGGCGCGTACGGACGGACGACGTCGGTGTAGCCGACGTCGGCGAACGCGTGGAAGGCGTCGCGCTCGGGCTGCGAAGTGTGCGTCTTGCCCTCGAAGAAGGCCGGATCCCACACGTCGTCGTCGGTGGGGGCGACGTTCCAGTCGCCGACCAGCGCGATGGGCTGCCCGGGCGCTGCGGTGGCCCAGGCGTGCGCGTCGGCGCGCAGCTTGGCGAGCCAGTCGAGCTTGTAGGTGTAATGCGGGTCGTTGAGGTCGCGGCCGTTGGGGACGTACAGGCTCCACACGCGCACACCCGCGCACGTCGCCCCGATCGCCCGCGCCTCGAGCGCCGGATCGACCTCCGGGTCCTTGGAGAAACCGGGCTGGTCCTCGAAGCCGATCTGCACGTCGTCGAGGCCCACGCGCGACGCGATGGCCACACCGTTCCACTGGCTCAGTCCGACGTGCGCGACGCGGTAGCCGAGTTCCTCGAAGCGTTCGTACGGGAACTGCTCGTCCTTGCACTTGGTTTCCTGCATCGCGAGCACATCCGTGTCGGTTCGCTGCAACCAGTCGAGGATGCGGTCGGTACGGGCACGGACGGAGTTCACATTCCAGGTAGCAAGGCGCACACGCCCACTGTAGGCGACCTATCCGACGGGTTCGGAGGCGTATCGGTAGCGGTGGTGGTCGACGAAGCCGAGTTCGCGATACAGGGCGCGCGCCGCGGTGTTCGACTCCTCGACCTGCAGATATGCGTGGGTCGTGCCGTGCTCGCGTGCCCAGCGCAGCAGGGCACCGCACACGAGTGTGCCGAGTCCGCGACGCCGGTGTTCGGGAGCGACCTCGACGGTCGACAGACCCACCCAGCGGCGTCCGTCCGGCGCATCGGTGATCGCCGCGCGGCAGATCGCCAGGGGCGGCTGCCCGGGTGCACCGATGCGGCCGAACCCGAGGATCCCCGCGGCCACCGAGCCGAGCACGTCCTGCGCGAGCAGCGGGTCGGCGTCGGCGCGGTGGAGCGACATCCAGTCGGCGTCCGGCCGCTCGGTGATCGTGATCGGGGTGGGCTCCGGCGGCAAGGGGATGTTCGCGAGGTCGGCGCCCATCACGAGCACCGGCTCCGAGGTCGGCCACCCCTCGGGGATGCGGGCGAGTCGATCGGGCACCAGCAGCCGCAGCGGCAATCCGCGTGCCGCGAACCATTCACGGAGCCGGGCGCGCACCGCCGGATCGGCGGGGGCCGCCACGGAGCCGCGTTCACCCAGCGGCGTTGCCGAATTGGCGCGCCGGGTGAAACCGTGTCCGGCGCGCACGAGCCAGCCGTCCACCCAGGCCGATTCGAGACCGGGCCACCCCGCGGCGGCGGCGTGCTCGAGCGCGCGGATCTCCGAGACGCGGATCGGCCGCGCCGCGATCGGCTTGAGCGCGACGACCGAGGGGGGGGACACCTGGACGACACGACCGTCGGCGGTGCGCACCGCGACCACCGGTTCGACGGAGACGAGTTCACCGATGACATCGGTCATCGGGTGGCTGTAGCCGGCGGGCAGGCGGTACCGCAGCACCACCCGGGTACCGAGGGGTACGGACGGGGCCGGACGGTCGGTCGTCATCGACGGTTCGCCGGTCGCCTCGTCAGTCGTCCTCCTCGTGGCCGAACGGGTCCTCCACCGAACCCGGGAGCCAGGTCAGGCCCGGGACGCCCCATCCGGCGCGCTTGATGGTCTTCTTCGCGGCGCGGGCGTTGCGCCCGATCAGAACGTCGACGTACAGGAAGCCGTCGAGGTGCCCGACCTCGTGCTGCAGCATGCGAGCGAAGAATCCGTGGCCCTCGATCTCGACGGGCTCACCGTTCTCGTCGGTACCGGTGACCTTCGCCCAGTCGGCGCGACCGGTGGGGAAGTTCTCGCCCGGCACGGACAGGCAGCCCTCGAGATCGTCCTCGGGGTCGGGCATCGTCTCGGGGATCTCCGAGGTCTCGAGGATCGGGTTGACGACGACGCCACGCCGGCGCGCGACCTTGCCGGACTCGTCGCGGTCGGGGCAGTCGTAGACGAACAGTCGCTTGTCCACACCGACCTGGTTGGCGGCGAGGCCGACGCCGTTGGCCGCGTCCATCGTCTCGAACATGTCGGCGATCAGCTGAGCGAGTTCGGCGGGTGACTCGGTCACCGGCCGGGTCGGGTTGTGCAGGACGGGGTCGCCGACGATGACGATGGGAAGAATGGCCATGGTGACACAGGATAATGGGATCGACTCGCGGCGTTCTCGAACCGGTATGTGTCCCCACCCCGTGATTGAATGACTTCCGCCGAGACGCAAGGACTCTTCGTCACGGTGTGATCCAGTCAGTCGAGGAGGGAAATGGACGGCGCAGCAGCGCACGGCAACGACCGGTCCGATCTCGTGTCCCAGCAGGGCGACGGCGCATCCGCGCAGGAACCCACCGGCGACGAGGCGAACGGCCTGAGCCGTCGCGATCTCGACATCCTGGCGTTCGAACGGCAGTGGTGGAAGTACGCCGGTGCCAAGGAGGACGCCATCAAGGAACTCTTCGGTCTCTCCGCCACTCGCTACTACCAGGTGCTCAATGCTCTGGTGGATCGTCCCGAGGCGCTCGCCGCCGATCCGATGCTGGTCAAGCGGCTGCGGCGGTTGCGTGCGAGCCGTCAGAAGGCCCGCGCGGCCCGCCGGCTCGGTTTCGACACCCGTTAGACGGGCGGCCGTCGGGCCGGATAATGCGATATCGACACGCGCGGCCGGTCGGCAGCGCTGCGTGTGCTCGGGCAACTATGGTCGAGGTCGTGAGCAGAACCCCCGAGATCCCCAGCCGCGCGCCCGCACCCTCGGGACCGCCTCTGCGTGCGTTCGCGATGGTCCTGATCTCCTTGGGCATCCTGTTCGCCGGTCTCGGTTTCGCCTCGCTCGGTGATTCCGACGACGAACCCGCTCCCGCGGCGGCACCCACGACGACGACCGCTGCTGCGCCGGCCGCACCGTCCACGCGCTCGGCCGCGGTGCCCACCGCGCCCGCGCCCGCTGCCGCGAACGGGGGCACGTCCGCCGCCGGGGACGGTGCGACCACCACCACGGCCGTGTCTTCGGCTCCTTCCATGCCCGTGGGGAGCGGAACCGCGTTCGCGTCCGACACCTCGGCCTCCGCGACGGCACCGGTGCGCGTGTTCAACAACTCGGAGGTCGCGGGCCTCGCCGCGCAGACCGCGGCCTACCTCGAGGACGAGGGGTACACCATCAGTGAAACGGGCAACTACAGCGAGGGCTTGCTCCAGCAGACCTCGGTGTTCTACGGGTCGTCTCCCGGAGAGCAGCAGACCGCGACAGCCGTCGCCGAGTCGCTCGGTGTCACCGCGCAACCGCGCTTCGAGGGCATCCGCGACGCCGCCCCCGGAGTGATCGTCATCGTCACTTCGCGTTAGCGCCGGAACCGTGTCGGTCCGCCACCGGGTGGTCGCCGGAGACGCCCGGTTATGATCGGGTGACTTTTCGGCACTTCGAAGGAGCGGTTTGATGGTCTCCAGTTCCACCCGTCGCATGTCCTGGCGTGCTCTGGCCCCGATCGTCGCGATCGCCGCGGTGGGCCTGACTGCGTGCTCGAACAGCGAGGAGGCGAGCACCGAGCCGGGGACGACTCCGCCGGTGTGGACGGGATCCGCCGCGCCCGCTTCCGAGGCCCACGGCGACGACCACGGCACCGAGGGTGGGAGCGAGTCGCACGCCGGTGGCTCCGCCTCCGCTGCTGCGCTCACCGCGGAGCTCACCACGGTCGACGGCGAGTCGGCCGGCACCGTGTCGTTCGCCGAGAACGGCGGCGACGTCGAGGTGACCATCGAGGTCGAGGGTCTCGAGCCCGGCTACCACGGTGTCCACATCCACGAGTTCGGCCGTTGCGAGCCCCAGTCCACCGCGCCGAACGGCGGCGAGCCCGGCGCCTTCCTGTCGGCCGGTGCCCACCTGCAGGCCGGTGGCAACACCTCCGTCCCGGAGAGCGGCGACCTGGTCTCGCTCGTCGTCCACGAGGACGGCACCGCCACCGCCACCGTCACCACCTCGGCCTTCGGCCTCGAGGACCTCGAAGGTGAGGACGGCGCCTCTGTGGTCGTGCACCAGGACAACCTCGGCGCACGCCTCGCCTGCGGCGTCATCGGGTGAGCAGGGTTCGAATCCCCTGAAGCTCGGTACCCGGGTAATTCCTGACACGGGGCCCCGCGACGGACATCCGTCGGCGGGGCCCTGTGGTTGGATCGAGACGTGGCAGTCGCGTTTCCGGGATCACCTCGTCCCACGATCGGCGTGGAATGGGAGATCGCTCTGGTGGACAAGACCACCCGCGATCTCTCGAACAGCGCGGCGGTCGTCTTCGACAGGGTGGAGGAGATCGCCGGGGAGACCCCGCGGCTGACCAAAGAGTTCCTGCGCAACACCGTCGAACTCGTCACCGGTGTACACGACACCGTCGCCGAGGCCGTCGACGATCTGTCCGAGTCGCTGTCGTTGCTTCGCCGCGCCGCCGATCCGCTCGGAGTGGACCTGATGTGTGCCGGCACCCATCCGTTCGCGCAGTGGACCGACCAGACCGTCACACCCTCCCCGGACTACGAGGAGATGATCAACCGCACCCGCTGGTGGGGACGGCAGATGCTCATCTGGGGAGTGCACGTCCACGTGGGAGTCTCCTCCGCGGAGAAGATCATCCCGATCCTCAACGCCATGCTCGTGAAATATCCCCACATGCTCGCGTTGTCGGCCTCGTCGCCGATCTGGGCGGGCTACGACACCGGCTACGCGAGCAACCGCGCGCTGATGTTCCAGCAGCTGCCGACCGCCGGCCTGCCCTACCACTTCGCCGACTGGCCGCAGTACGCGAAATTCATCGCCGACCAGCTCGAGTCCGGCGTCATCAGCCACCCCGGAGGCATGCACTGGGACATCAGGCCCGCGCCGAAATGGGGCACCCTCGAAGTCCGGGTCTTCGACGGCATCACCAACCGCGCCGAACTGGCCGCCCTCGTCGCGTTCGTGCATTCACTCGTCGTCTACTTCGACGAACTTCTCGAGCGCGGTGAGGAACTTCCTGTGCTGCAACCGTGGCACGTCAAGGAGAACAAGTGGCGTGCGGCGCGGTACGGACTCGATGCCGAGGTCATCCTCGACCCGGTGTGTACCGAACGGCTCGTCACCGACGACCTGAACGATCTGCTCGAGCAGATCATGCCCACCGCGGTACGGCTCCGATGCGCCGACGAACTCGCGCGAGTTGCGGACATCCCGGTGCGGGGAGCGTCCTATCAGCGTCAGCGCCGGCTCGCGGAACGGACGGACGGCGATCTCGTCGCGGTGGTGGACTCGCTCGTGCAGGAACTGAAGGAGTGATCGTCCGAGGACGTCCCGGCCGTCAGCTCCTCGTCACCTGTCACGCACCGCCGGGAGCGTCCTCGTCGAGCAGGCCGTCGCGACCGAGCTGCTCCCGGTAGGCGACGCGACCGACGCGGTGCGCGATCACCGGTGCCGTGAGGACCATGAACATGCCCGCCAGCGCCATCATCCAGATGTCGACGGAACTGCGCAGGATGATCATCGCGCCACCCAGCACGAACAACAGACCCACCACCTGCGGCTTGGTGGCCGGATGCATGCGCGACAGGGTGTCGCGGAAACGCACCACGCCGATCGCAGCGGTCAACGAGATGACCGCCCCGATGAGGATCAGGAGGTGGGCGAAGGTGTCGATGATCGTCGTCATCCTTCGTCACGCACCCGGAATCGAGCCACGGACACCGACCCGATGAAGCCGACCAGGGCGAGGGCCACGGTGGCGGGCAGCACCGACGTGTCGCGTGTGTACACCGCCCAGATCGCGATGCCGCAGATGCCGAGCGCGAGCAGGGCGTCGACGCCGACGAGCCGGTCGAGGGAGTTGGGGCCCGCGATCACGCGGTAGGTGATCAGGATTGCGGAGACGAACAGCAGTGCCCCCGCGATCGCCAGTGTCACGGTCACGTCAGTTCCTCCGTTCCGCTGCGCCAGGGGCTGGCCTGCCATTCCGACTCGCGTTCGAACGTCCGGATGAGAAGACGTTCGATGAGGCGGGCGGAACGGTAGAAGTCGGCCACGGCCTTGTCGGTACCCACGTCGAGGACGTGCACGTACATGATCCGCCGCACCTGGTCGATCTCGAGCACCATGGTGCCCGGGATGTTGTTCATGATGTCCGTCCACAGTGTCAGCACCAGGTCGGACTTGATGGTGAGCCGGCAGCGCAGCACGCCGGTGACCGGCGGCGGGGACGGCCGGATCGGGAGCCATGCCACGTTGATCGTCGAGCGGATGGTCTCGCCGAAGATCACCACGCCGAGCCGCATCGCGGACCAGACGTGCACGCGACCCTCGACGGGTACACGCGGCAGCGGCAGCACGAACATGACGACGAGCGAGACGACCACACCGCCGAGGATGTTGGCGATGCTGAAGGTGCCCCACAGCAGGACCCAGACCAGCGTCGTCCATCCCACGACGAACATGCGCAGGACGTTGGCGCGTTTCATCATTCCTGCTCACCCCCCAGCACGGCCTCGATGTACACCGTGCGGTCGCGCAGGTTCTCCGCGGCACGGTTGCTGATGTCGAGCAGGGGACCGGCGAAGACCGTCAACGACACACCGATCGCGACGAGCCAGACCGTGGGGACGAGCATCGCGGCCGGCATCCGGCCGACGTCCGGGCGTTCCTCGAAGGAGATGTCGGTGGCGGATTCGTCGATCAGCGCCGAGGGGCCGATGTCCGCGAGATCGCCCTCGGGCGCGTCGGCGCGTGCCCGCCAGAACGCCTTCGTCCAGATACGCGCGACGACGTACAGCGTCAGGAGGCTGGTCACGACACCACCGCCGACGAGGACCCAGGCCAGGACCGAACCGTCCTCCGCGCCGGCCTGCAGCAGGGCGACCTTGCCGATGAACCCGGAGAACGGCGGGATACCGCCCAGGTTGAGCGCCGGGATGAGGAACAGGACCGCCAGCAGCGGAGACATGAGCGCGAGGCTGCCGAGGCGTCGCAGCGACGCCGACCCGGCCTGGCGTTCGATGAGACCCACCACGAGGAACAGGGTGGTCTGCACGAGGATGTGGTGGCCGACGTAGTAGACGGCGCCCGCGAGACCGGTCTGCGTCGACAGAGCGACACCGAAAATCATGTAGCCGATATGGCTGACGAGCGTGAACGACAGCAGACGCTTGATGTCGTTCTGCGCGATCGCGCCGAGGATGCCGACGATCATCGTGAGCAGACCCGCGACGAGCAGGACGTCGTCGAGTTCGCCGCCCGGGAACAGCAGGGTGTGCGCCCGGATGATCGCGTACACACCGACCTTGGTCAGCAGGCCGGCGAAGACGGCCGTGACCGGTGCGGGCGCGGTGGGGTAGGAGTCGGGCAGCCACGACGACAGCGGGAAGACCGCGGCCTTGATACCGAAAGCCACGAGCAATACACCGAAGATCGCGGCCCGGGTGCCGGGTGAGATCTCGTCCATCCGCAGTGCCATCTGGGCGAGGTTCAAAGTGCCCGTGGCTGCGTAGGCGAAGGCGATGCCCACGAGGAAGACCAGCGAGGACACCATCGAGACCATGACGTACGAGACGCCCGCGCGGACGCGGTCGGCGCTCGCACCCAGGGTCAGCAGGACGAACGAGGCGGCGAGGAGCACCTCGAAGCCGACGAAGAGGTTGAACAGGTCGCCCGCGAGGAAGGCGATGTTGACACCCGCGGTGAGCGCGAGATAGGTCGGCAGGAAGATCGAGACGGGCTGCTGATCGTTGCCGTCGTGGATACCCTGGCCGACTGCGTACAGCATCACCGACAGCAGCACGATCGCCGAGACGACCAGCATCAACGCCGACAATCGGTCGACGACCAGCGAGATGCCGATCGGCGCCTCCCACCCACCGATCTGCAGTACCGCGATGCCGTCGGCGTCGGCGTAGTACAGCAGCGCCACGCACACGACGAGCGAGGCGACCAGCGCGAAGACGGTGATCCACCGTTGGACGCGCGGACGGCGGCCGACGATCAGGGTTGCGGCTGCGGCGAGCAAGGGGATGAGGACGGGGAGGGGAACGAGGTTCGCGACGCTCGGGTTCATCGGCGATCCTCCTTCCCGTTCTTCTCGTCGTCTCCGGTCCGCTCGTCCTCGGCAGGGTCGGGGGCCTCGGGGTCGGGATCGTCCGCGCGGACGTCCTCGACATCCTCGATAGAGCCGGCCCCGCCCGAATCTTCGGCAGAGCCGGACTCGTCCGTCCCCCCCTGGTTCTGCGTGTAGGCCGAGTCGGTGGGGTCGTCGAAGTCGCCGTCGTGCAGATCCTCGTACGCCTCGATGTCCTCGATGTTCTTGAGCTGATCGAGCGGGATCGGGTTGCCCGCGGCGTCGAAGGCGTCGCCGCTCTTGCTGGGGATACCGGTGAGCGGGTCGTCGGAGCGGTCTCGCGACGGTAGATCGGCGAGACTGCGCCGCTGCGACACGAGGGTGTCCTCGGGGTCGTTCTCGATCTCGTCCCGTGCGCGGTAGGTGTAGGAGCGGTAGGTCAGTGCCAGCACGAACGCCGCCACACCCATCGTGATGACGATCGCGGTGAGGATCATCGCCTGCGCGAGGGGATCGGCCATGTCCGGCTCGACGTCGCTCTCCACACCGACGATGGGTGCATGACCTGCGGGGCCGCCGAGGGTGAGCAGCAGCAGGTTGATTCCGTTGCCGGCCAGCAGCAGGCCCAGCAGCATCTTGATGATGCTGCGTTCGAGCAGCAGGTACACACCGGCCGCGACGAGCACACCGACGACGGCGAGGAGCGTGATGTTCGCGGTCATCGGCGCTCACCCACGGTCTCGGCGTCGAGGCGAGCACCGAGGCTGCGCAGCACGTCCAGGACCAGTCCGACGACGATGAGGTACACACCGAGGTCGAAGAACAGTGCGGTCACGAGCTTGATGTCGCCGAGCAGAGGCAGCGTGAGCTCGAGGGTCGCCGACGACAGCGCCGGGGCGCCGAGGAACATCGACACCAGTGCGGTGCCCGCGGCGAAGGTGAGTCCGATGCCGAGGATCTTGCCGGCGTCGATGGGAACCGCCTCTCCGAGCTCGTAGCGTCCGCCGGCCAGGTACCTCAACACCAGCGCGAGACCGGCGACGAGACCGCCCGCGAAACCGCCACCGGGCGCGTTGTGCCCGGAGAAGAAGAAGTACACCGACAGGATCATCATGGTGGGGAAGACCAGTCGCGTGGTGACCTCGAGGACCAGCGATCGGTAGCGCGGATCGATGAGATCGCCGCCGAGCAGCCAGGTCGTCTCGTTGCTGGCGGAGACCGCGTCGAGCTGCGCCGCGGGTGCGTCCGCCACACGCGGGGCGGTGCCGAAGCGGCGGGTGCGGAAGACCAGGCTGGCCACGCCGGTCGCGGCGACCAGCAGCACCGAGATCTCGCCCAGCGTGTCCCAGGCGCGGATGTCGACGAGCAGGACGTTGACGATGTTCTTGCCGTCACCGCCGTAGTAGGCGGCGTCGGGCAGCAGCAGCGAGATCGGATCGGTAGTGCGTGCCGCGACGGCGTAGGCGCCGATCCCGGCGACCACCGCGCCCACGGCGATGCCGAGCATCGCGCGGGCGAACTTGCTGCCCATCACCGCGGCCGGGTCGGTCTCGGCGGGCAGCTTGCGCAGGACCAGCACGAACATCACGAGGGTGACGGTCTCGACGAGGAACTGGGTGAGCGCGAGGTCGGGAGCTCCCTGGAGGGCGAACAGCACCCCGAGCCCGTAACCGGTCACGCCCACGACCAACACTGCGCCGAGACGGTTGCGCAGGGCCGTCGCGGTGATCGCGGCGGCCATCATGATCAACCCCACCCCGAGCTGCCAGATCGAGTCCCACGCGCGCGTCGACGGCATCGTGCTCAGCCCGAAGAAGAACATCAGCACCGTCGGGAGCGCCACCAGGGTGATGAGGATGGTCGCCTGGGTCAGGGGGAGCGAACCGCGCTGCAGGAAGGCGGTCAGGCGCAGGGACAGGGTGTCCATGCCCTGGAGGGTCGCGTCGTACATCCGGTCGGCATTTCCGAGCGGCGGGTGCTCGAAGCGCAGACGCGCGATGGTGCGGTGCGCGAGGAACAGGACCGTGCCGCCCACGATCACCACGCCGGTCAGACCCAGCGGCAAGGAGAATCCGTGCCACAACGCCAGGTGGTAGGGCTTGTCGAGTTCGGTGGGCAGCTCGTCGGCGTAGGGGGTGATCAGATGGTCGATCCACGAGCTCGCGAAGCCCGCGGCGAGACCGGCGAACGCGAGGACGCTCGGGGCGGTGAGCAGCAGCGGGCCGGGCGCGTGCAGGTTCTGCACCGCGGGGCTCGGACGTTTGAGCTGCTTACGACCGAAGGCGCCCCAGATGAACCGGATGCTGTAGGCGAGGGTGAGGATCGAGCCCACCACGATGCCCGCAGTCATGGCGATCCGCGCCCATTCGGGGAGCACCTCGGCCACCAGCGACGACTCGAGCGCGGCTTCCTTCGCGACGAAACCGATGAACGGCGGCAGACCGGCCATGCTCGCCGCCGCAAGTATCGCGATCACCATCAAGTAGGGGGCGGCAGAGCCGAGATGCGCGAGTTTGCGGATGTCGCGGGTGCCGGTGGAGTGGTCGATGATGCCGACCACCATGAACAGGCATGCCTTGAACAGGGCGTGGGCGATCACCATCGCCAGGCCCGCCAGGGCCGCTTCCCGGCTACCCGTACCCACCAGCGCAGTGAGAAAGCCGAGCTGGCTGACGGTGCCGAAGGCCAGGATGAGCTTGAGGTCGAAGGCGCGGAACGCTCGCCAGCCGGCGAGGATCATCGACGCGAGACCGAGACCGATGACGATCGGCCGCCACGCGGCGCTGTCAGCGAAGCCGGGTGCGAGCCGGGCCACGAGGTAGATGCCGGCTTTGACCATCGCCGCGGCGTGAAGATATCCGGACACCGGGGTGGGGGCGGCCATCGCGCCGGGCAGCCAGAAGTGCAGCGGGACCACGGCGGACTTCGACAGTGCGCCGACGAGCACGAGCACCACGGCGACGCCGGCGAGCCATCCGTGAGGTGCCGCCGCGACGACGTCGGACAGGTTGTAGCTGCCGACCATCTCGCCGAGGATGATGATGCCGACCAGCATCGCCAGACCACCGGCCGTGGTGACGAGCAGGGCCTGGGTGGCGGCACGGCGACTCGAAGCGCGTTCGGCGTAATGCCCGACGAGCAGGAACGACAGGACGGTCGTCAGTTCCCAGAAGGTGTAGAGCAGCAACATGTTGTCGCTGACCACCAGACCGAACATGGCGCCGGCGAAGGCGACCATCTCGGCGGCGAACAAGCCCAGGCGGGGCTCGTCGTCCTCGAAATAGCGCGAGCAGTAGAGCAGGATCAACGAGCCGATGCCCAAAACGAGCACGCACATGATCGCCGCGAGCGTGTCGAAGCGCAGATCGAAATTCATCGACAGCGTCGAGGCCCACGCGATCTGCAGTTTCTGATCGGTTCCCCAGTTGGTGACGACCCAGCCGAGACTCGCGAGGGGCACCACCGCGAGCGGCAGGAATGCATTTCTCCCCATGACTCGGACCAGAAGCGGCGCCAGAAGGGCAGCGACCGCATGGGCAACGAGTATGGCGATCAAAAGGCACTCCGTCGGGGTCGGGCCTGTCGGCGGGGTGAAACTGACTGCGGTCTGTGGGACTCGCTGTCGTCACAGCGGACGGCACACCGCCGAAACGGGGATCGCCCCGACATGCACGCCGCTCGCCGTCATCGGGCAAAACGGATTGTGCACATCCTAACGGTTGTCTTCGCACGCTTGCGAATCGGGGAGGTGAGAGCGCTAGCGCACCTGCCACGCACAGATCACGGCCGCGGTAAACAGTGCGAGCGCCGACCACTGCGCATCCGCCGGAAGCATCCACACCGCCCCGACGACGGCCGTCGCCGGCACCGGCAGCGCCAGGCCGAGAGCCGCGACGGACGCCGAGCCCGGCAACGATGCCCCGAGTGCGAGACCGGTGCCCAGCGCGACGAGCGCCACCCGCACCGCAAGAGGGATTCCCTCGCCGATCTCCGCCGGCCACCACACCGTCGCCGCCGAGATCGACGCGGCGAGAATCAGCCCGGGAAGCGCGTACGGCATGGAGGGGGAGAGCCGCACCCCGGCGACCACGGCGGCCACCGCGACGAGCAGCACCCACCACGGCACGGTCGCCGACTGCATACCCGACCACAACTCGACGAGGACGGGGTACGCCGCGGCCACGGCCCCGGTGACCGCGAGGACGAACCGGTCGTCTCCGGGCGGGACGAGGCGCGCGACGATCTCGGCACCGACGACCGCCACCGCGAGCGCCCCACCGGCGACCAGCCACAGGAGCACACCCGTGTCGCTCGCGCGGGAACCCACGAATTCACCCAGCAGTCGGTAGCCCACCGAGAGCACCACCGCGGCGGTCACCATGATCGCGAGCAACCGCGGATCGGCCCGCTGCACGCGCATCCCGGCAGGCACCGTCAGCGCGGCGGCGACCGTTGCCACGAGTGCGAAGGCCAGCGCCCACTGGGGAACCGTCCAGCGCATGGCCTCCACGGGGACCTCGGAACCGACGGCCGCGGCGGTGAGGAAGGCCGCCCACCCACCGGCGATCAGGGCCCACTGACCGGTCGCCGAACCCCACGAGCCCGCGGTCGCCGCCCCGAGCAGCACACCGGTGATCGCGGCGATCACCCATCCGACGACCGTCAGGCTGTCGGCCGAGATGCCGGCGGGAACGAGATAGCGGATCGACCCGAGGACCACGATCGAGGCGGCGGCCAGCATCCAGGCGGTACGTCGGGAGCCGGTCCGCTGCAGCCCGGCCGCCGAGAGAACGGCGAGCGCGGCGGTGACCACGGGTGCCCATTCGCTGCGCGCACCCTCAGGGGGGACCGATTCGCCCGCGGCCGGGACGAGGATCGCGACCCCGGCGGCGAGGAAGGCCGCGAGGACGGCTGCCGGTCCGGCGACGCGGACCGCGGTGGTCACGGCCATCTCAACGGCCCTCCGCGTAGGCCTGCAGATGAGCGACCTGCACGGGATCGAGCGAGGGGCGCACCTTCTCCCGGGCCACCGCGACGTCCTCGGCGGTGACCACGGCGGCGTCGACGTTGCGCCGCATCGCCGCGAGCGCGGCCTCGCGCAGCAGAGCCGAGCAGTCCGCGGCCGAGTAGCCGTCGAGTCCGGCGGCCAGGTCGTCGAGGTCGACGTCGTCGTCGAGCGGTACCGATCGGCCCGCGGTCTTCAGGATCGCGGCCCGGGCCTCGGCGTCCGGCGGCGGCACGAACACGAGACGTTCGAGCCGGCCGGGACGCAGCAGAGCCGGGTCGATGAGGTCGGGCCGGTTGGTCGCTCCCACCACCACGACGTCGCGCAGCGGCTCGACACCGTCGAGTTCGGTGAGCAGCGACGCGACGACCCGGTCGGACACCCCGGAATCGGAGCTCTGCCCGCGGCGCGGTGCGAGAGCATCGATCTCGTCGAGGAACACCAACGCCGGTGCCGAATTGCGGGCACGCTCGAACAACTCGCGCACCGCCTTCTCCGACGCACCGACCCACTTGTCCATCAGTTCGGCGCCCTTGACGGCGTGGACGCTCAGACGTCCCGTGCCGGCGAGAGCGCGGACGAGATAGGTCTTGCCGCAACCGGGCGGGCCGTACAGCAGCACACCGCGCGGCGGATCGACACCGAGACGCTCGAACGAATCGGGATGCTGCAGCGGCCACAGGACGGCTTCGGTCAGGGCCTGCTTCGTCTCGACCATGTCGCCGACGTCGTCGAGGCTCACGCTGCCGATCGCCAGCTCCTCGGAACCCGATCGCGACAGCGGACGGATCACCTCGAGCGCGCCGAGCAGGTCGTCCTGGACGAGCGAGGGTTCGTCGTCGTCGCGGTTCGCCCGCGACGCCGCGCGCAGTGCCGCCTCGCGACACAGCGCCGCGAGGTCGGCGACGACGAAACCGGGGGTGCGACCCGCGACGGCGGCGAGGTCGAGACCGGTGGACGGCACCGAGCGCAGCAGCACGTCGAGCAGGGCGCGGCGGGGCGCGCCGTCGGGCAGCGGCAGGGACAGTTCGCGGTCGCAGATCTCCGGGGCACGCAGCCGGGAGTCGACGTCGTCGGGATGCGCGGTGGTCGCGATCAGCACCGCGCCCTCGGTGTCGACCACCCGCCGCAGCTCGTCGAGGATCAACGTCGCGACGGGTTCGGTGTCGGCGGGGAGCACGGCATCGACGTCGGTGAGCAGCAGGACGCCCCCACCGCGCACCGCTTCGGCCGCCGCGGAGATCCGGCGCAGCCGCTCGTCGGCGGCGAGTGCACCCACACCCGGCCCGTCGACCTCGACCAGACGCCGGTCGGCGACCACCGAGCGCACGAAGGTCGCCTTACCGACCCCGGCGGGACCGGTGACGAGCACCCCGAGATGCGGCGACGCGCCGAGGGTGCGCAGCAGTTCGGGTTCGTCGAGCGAGAGGGTGAGCCACTCGGAGAGCTTCGCGACCTGGGCCTGCACACCCACGAGATCCTCGACCGGCGGTGGCGGAGGCGTGGCGGGGGCCGATTCGGGACGGTCGGTCGCGGGGGAGGAGGCGACGAACCCCGACGAGACGAATCCGGAAGCGGACGGCACGGAGGACGGCAGGGCACCCGGGCCACCGCCCCACACGACGGCGGTGTTCGGCTGCACGCTCACCGGTCCGGCCGGATCGACCGAGGAGACGGTGAGCAGTTCGGTGGTCCACGCGATCGCGAACGTCCGCGACAGTGCCCGCGTCGTCTCGGCGTTGCTCGTGCCCGGTCCGAGATCGCGGGGGAGCAGCGACACCGCGTCGCCGACGGTGAGGACCTTCCCGAGCAGCGCCTGACGCAGGGTGGTCTCCGGGATCGACTGCCGCGCGAGGGTGGACCCGGTGACCGTCACCGTGCGCGCGCCGTAGACCGTCACGGGCGCGACGACGACCGTCGCGTCCTCCTTCAGGCCTGTGTTCGACAGCACCACGTCATCGAGCAAGATCGTGCCAGTCGGGGTGCCGGCCGGGGCGAGCCCCGCCACGACCGCCGTGCGACGCGCTCCCACCAGCGCGATCGCGTCCCATTCCCGCAGGCCCAGCGCGGCCAGCGCCTCGGGGTGCAGACGCACGACACCGCGCCGCGAGTCGGCGGCGGAGGTGTTGAGCCGGACGGTGAGTGAGAGTTGTGGGGTCGTCACCCCGCCGAGCCTAGAACGTGACTAGCGTCCTCGCGGGTCGTGCATGTCATCGTCCTCGCGGACGGCGCAGCCCGAGTCGCGCCTGAGATCTCGCCGACGTGGCGACACGCCGGGCGGCGACACGACGCGGACGCTGCGCGCGGTTGCGGGCACGCAGTGCGCGTCGCTCCGAGGGCTTGATGTCCCAGGTCTCGGGCCGGGCCGCGACCCAGCGCCGCGATCGCACCGCGAAGGGGATGTGCGCGAGGTAGACCGCGACCAGCACGAGCATGAGGATGAACGGATAGGTGACCAGCGCGGCCGCCGCCATCGCGACCAGCACGAGCAGCACCACGGCGAGTCGCGCGGGCACGGACGCCGACTTCATCGCGAAGGTCGGGATGCGGCTGATCGCGAGCCCGGCCGTCCCGAGGATCCACACCGCGACCAGCCCGTAGGCGGTCCACCAGCCGTCGCCCCACTGGATGTGGGCGGCGACGGGTGCGAGCGCGATGAGGGCGGCCGCCGGTGCGGGCACGCCGACGAAGTACTCGCGTGCGTAGGCGGGGACGCTGTCGTCCTCGAGCAGGGTGTTGAAGCGCGCGAGTCGCAGCACGAGGCTCACTGCGTAGAGCAGGGCGACGATCCAGCCGAAGGGGCTGCCGTCGAGCAACGTCACGTAGAGCACGAGCGCCGGGGCGACACCGAACGCGACGGCGTCCGACAGCGAGTCGAGTTCGGCGCCGATCTTGCTGGTCGCGTCGAGCATGCGGGCGATGCGACCGTCGAGCGAGTCGAGGACGGCCGCGGCGCCGATCATGCCGAGCGCGGTGCCGAGTTGTCCGTCGAGCGCGAACTTCACCGCCGACAGTCCGGCGGAGAACGCCAGGACCGTGATGACGCTCGGCAGCAGGCGGACGACGTTGGGCCGATTGCGGGACCGCCCGGTCGCGACCGCACGCGAACCCTGCGTGTGCGGACTCACGACACCGTGGGCAGCTGAGCGAGGACGGTCTCGGCGCCGATGGTGCGCTGACCGCGTTCGACCAGCAGGGTGCTCCCGACCGGCAGGTAGGTGTCGACCCGGGATCCGAAGCGGATCAGGCCGTAGGTGTCGCCGATCGGCAGGGGGTCGCCGATCTGCGCGTCGTTGACGATGCGCCGTGCCAGCAGCCCGGCGATCTGGACGACGGCGACCTCGGCGCCGTCGCGCGTCTCGATCAGCATGCTGGTGCGCTCGTTGACCTCGCTCGCGTCGGCGAGATCGGCGGAGAGGAACTTGCCCGGGGTGTGGACCACCGAGCGGACGGTGCCGCCGACGGGGCTGCGTTGCACGTGCACGTCGAGGACGGACAGGAAGATGCTGACCCGGGGGCGCTCCTCGCTGCCGAGCCCGAGTTCGGCGGGCGGCACGGCATGGTCGACGAGAGCGATCTCACCGTCGGCGGGAGCGACGACCACTCCGGCGCGGTTCGGCGGCACGCGGTGCGGGTGCCGGAAGAAGGTGGCGCACGCCAGTGCCGATGCGAGACCGGCGCGGCGCAGCCAGGGCTTGCGGCGGCCGAGGGTCGCCACGGCCAGCGGAGCTGCGACGAAGGGGATACCGCCCGGATGCATGGGCGGTACGACATGCCTGACCAGGTCGACCATGTGGGCTACCCCGCTGGTGGGGGGTGTTCCGGCGGGCGTCGGCTTACGTGCCACGGGCTCCTCTTATCGCTGGCGATCGGTGGTCCGGGACCGCAGGGGCCCCGCCCGTCTCGCGGGCGGGTCCTGTCGGTCCACAGGCACTCCAGCGTACGTGAGCCGAGGAGGGAAGGTCAGACCCGCGCGGCCGCCTCGATCTCGTTCTTGAGACGGGCGAGAGTCGCGTTCATCCCCATCGTCAGTTCGTCGTCGAACGCCTCGGTGCCGCCGAGAACATACTTGACCAGGGTCTGCGAGACCTTGCTGGTCCCGGTGGGCGCCTCGCGCCGCTGGGTGACCCGCGTGCCGGTGGCGGTGGGTTCGAGGGTGAACGACCAGATGGAGCGGTTCTCGTTGATCCGGAAGCTCAGGCGACGGCCGGGTTCGAAGTCGATCACCTTCGACGTCGTGGGCCACACCAGCAGCCCCTTCTTGTTGATGTTGATCGTGGTGGTGCCGGCCGACACCGGCCCACCGCGCACGATCATCCGACGGCACTGCGGGCTCCACTCGCCCATCCGCTTCAGATCGGACACCACGCGCCACACCTGCTCGGGGGAGGCGGTGATCTCGATCGTGGCCTCGAGGGTCTTCGACACGTGTACTCCTGTGCTCGGGGGACCGGGTCTTCTCCGGGGGACCGGGTCCCGTGTATCTGCTACCGGAGGTAACAGGATCGTCGTCGATCCTAACGGACGATGTGAGTGCGGTCACGCCCCGGTCGGGTCGGCTCCGGTCAGCCGCATGAACGCCCCGAGTTCGATCAGGCCGTCCGGTGTCGACGGGAGGTGATCGGTCAGGGCGCCGGACCGGACGATCACCGCCGACCACTTGCCGCGTGAGAGAGCCACGTTCGACCGGTTGCGGGACAACAGGAACGACATGCCCCGCGGCACGTCCTCGACGGCGGAGGCCGTCATCGACACGAACACCATCGCCGCCTGGCGGCCCTGGAACTTGTCGACGGTGCCCACCTGGACCCGGTGCAGACCCGCGGCGGCGAGATCCTGCCGTAGGCGGGGGACCTGAGCGTTGTACGGTGCGACCACCAGGACGTCCTCCTCGCCGAGAGGTCGCGGCGGGGAGCCGGCGTCGTCCGTCCACGCCGAGCCGAGCACGGCTGCGATGGCGCGCACGATCTCGGCGCTCTCCTCGGGCGAGCAGGTCGCATTGCCCTCGTGCGCGACCTCCACGAGCCGGACGCCGGGCGGGACGCCGTCGAGCGCGCGGCGCGTGGTGATCTCGGACTTCGACTGCAGTCGTCCCTCGTAGGACAACTCGGACACCCGCGCGCACAGATCCGGGTGCATCCGCCAGGTCACCGGAAGGAAGTAGCCGCGATCGGTGGGCAACGCACCGTGCCCTTCGGCGAGCCATCCGAGGGCGGACTCGTCGACCGGCTCGGGGTGGGTGCCCTGCGAGACCTGCGGCAGTTGGCGGGGATCGCCGAGCAGCAGCAGATTCGACGCCGCCGTGGCCACGGCGATGGTGTTGGCGAGACAGAACTGACCGGCCTCGTCGACCACCAGCAGGTCGAGGCTGCCGGGCTCGATGTAGTTCGGATTCGTGAAGTCCCAGGCCGTTCCGCCCACCACATAGCCGGTGGCGGATGTACCGATATGCGCCGCAAGGGACTTCGCGTCAGGGAAGGCGGTCCACGTCGGATCGGGGCTCTGGCATTTCGCCTTGGCGACCCGTTCCGGCGACACTCCCGCGGCGACGATCCCGGCCAGCATGTTCTCGACCACCGAATGCGACTGCGCGACCACGCCGACGCGCCGGCCGTGCTCGTTCACGAGCGCCGCCACCACCCGGGCCCCGGTGTACGTCTTGCCGGTGCCGGGTGGGCCCTGCACCGCCAGGTACGAATTCTCCAGGTTGAGAACGGTCGTGACGATCGTGCCGGCCGCGTCGTCGCCGAGCGGCGGCAGCGCGGCACCGGAGCGCAGGCGGGGAGGGATGCGGCGCAGTACGTCCACCGCCGCGGTCGACGGCAGAGCCGGCAACTCGCTGCACATCGCCTCGGCGGCGGAGGCGATCGCCGCTTCGATGTTCTTCGACGAGATCGGCGCGCCGGGAGTGACGGCCACCGGTAGCACGGAGTACTCCTCGTCCGTCCGTAGCGACTCGTCCACGACGAGCACGTCGGGATGGTCCGTCCCCGTGGTGCGTTCGACGACCACGCCGCGCGACCACGCGCGCGTCCCGGTGCCGCCGTCGGGCAGTCCGTCCGGTCCCGGAGCGTCGTACAACAGGAAGACGTCCTGCCCGGCGCGCAATGTGCTGCCCGGCTCGAACTCGCCCGCGAGGCGCAGCCGACGCCGGAGCAGTCGCCGGCGGGGCGTGGCCTTGTGCCAGTCGGTCTCGAGTGTGCACGTCGCCGCGACCAGCGTGTCGCGGGCGTCCGCCCACTCGTCGGGAGCCGTCGCCAGACGATCGAAGTGTCCCCACCAGAAAGGTTTCCGCTCGCGCCGGTGGTAGCCCATGGCCGCGGCGACGAGTGCGGCCGCCTGCTGTTCCGGGGTGCGGTCCCCCGCCAGTGCACCGCCGACGTATTCGAGGAGTTTCGTCTCGACGGGGTGTGCCTGCGCGTCGGGAGCGGCCTCGTCGTGGGTCGTCTCGGTGGGGGAGATGCCGTGGTCGCGGGCGTGGGTGAGCAGCCAGTCGCGCAGACGCAGGGTGGAGATGCAGTCGGCCTCGTTGTAGGAGGCGATCGACGCGAGTTCGCGTTCCGCATCCTCGAGGTGCCCGGCGTCGCGCAGTGCGCAGTAGTCGGCGTACGCGACGATCGAGGCGCCCGCGTCGGCGACATCGCCGTCGCGTGCCTCGCTCTCCTCGGTGTAGAGCGGTTCGAGTTTCTTCAGTCCGTACGTCCGGGCACCCACCCGGATCGAGTTGCGCACCACGGGGTACAGGTCGACGAGCACACCTTCGCGCAGCAGGTCGTCGACGATCTCCTCGCCGACGCCGTAGCGCCCCGCCAGCCGCAGCAACGCCGTCTTCTCGTACGGGGCGTAGTGGTAGACGTGCATCCTCGGGTGGCGACGCCGGCGGTCGGTGACGTAGTCGAGGAAGTCCAGCAGTGCCTGCCGCTCCTGCTCGCGGTCGTGTGCCCAGAAGGGCCGGAAGATCGGTGCGTCGGCCGGTCCCTCCACGACGCCGAACAGGTACTCGAGTCCCCACTCGGAACTGCCACCCTCGGACCACAGTGGGTCGCCTTCGAAGTCGAAGAAGATGTCGCCCTCGTCGGGCGCGGGCAGGATGCCGAGCGGGGTGGCGTCGTAGACCTCCGCATAGGGACTGTCCCGCCTCTCCTCCTCGAGCTGCGCCCGTGCCTGGGCGCGCAGGGCGTCGAAGGTGCGGCGCGCCATCCCGTCGACGGGTGCCGCGCATGCGGCGAGGTCGTCGATGGTCGACACGCCCGCCTCGATCAGCCGCAGCCGCTGGGTACTGCGCATCCCCGCGACCAGCAGCAGGTCGCGGTGACGTTCGAGTTCCGGAGTGCAGTCGTCGCAGCGACCGCAGGCGGTGTGCCCACCCGCTCCCCACCGCACCGGCCCGGGGGCAGCGCGGTGCGACGTGAGAAGGGTTTCGAGGCAGGCGCGTCGGTGCCGATAGACCGGCATGATCTCCGCGAGCGGGTAGGAGGCGATCGAGCCGTCGCCGAGGACGAGATGCGCGTGCGAGGACACCGGCGTCCCGGTGCGCGCGAGTGCGTCCGCGTAAGCGGCGAGCTGGAGCAGGGCCTCGACCTTCGCGTGCCGGGAGAGTTTGCTGTCGTAGACGGCGTAGCCGTCGTCCTCGAGGACGAGGAAGTCGGAGAAGCCGATCATGCCGAGCGGATCGGGGGCAGTGTCGGAGAAGCCGGTGTCGAAGAACGCGCCCTGATAGACGACGGGCGCGCCGGCCCGGACGGCGTCGAGGGTGGCCTGCGCCGCCTCGGTGAGCGCCTGCGCGGTGTACTCGGGCCGGGCGATCTCGACGACCTTCTCCGCACCCACCTGCGCGCGGAAGCGGTCGAGGACGCGCTGCTCGTGGCGGCCGCCGAGTGCGGCGACACGGTCGAGCATTGCGTCGGGTTCGGTGTCGGGGCGCGGGAGCCGACCGAGCGTCGAGTCGAGGTTGCGGAGCACTGCGAACTCGCACGAGGCGGCGCGGGTGAGATCTCCGGCGCCGAAGACCAGCCTGTCGTCGAGAAGAAACATCGGCAGCTCCGTCTCCGGCGTGCGGGATGCCCGGGATGGGCACGGCTGGTCCCGACTATTGCAGACAGGTCGGACCCGCCGGACCATTGTTCTCGCGCCCACCGGGCACACTGCGGCGGCCGGGCCCGCCCTCGACCCCGAGCGCGGTGCGCACCGCCAGCACGATGCCCCACGGAACGACGACCCAGATCGGCCAGAAGTAGATCGACGAGGCCGTTCCGAGCGAGACCAGTGCCCACACCACGAGATTGATCGATCCCACGGTGGTCCATGCTCCCCATTCGATGCGCTGGTGGAGCGGCAGGCGCAGACGTGGGAACGGTTTGCCGGCCGGCGGGGGCGGGGGGGGAACGAGTGTCGACGGCAGGTCGGCGAGAACGGCGCCGGCGTCGTCCTGCGTCACGGCGCGGTAGACCCGGGCCACACGCTCGTCGAACTCGCCGATCGTCAACCGTCCGGCGGTGAGATGGCGCCCGAGCTCCTCCACGATCGTTTCGCGCTCGACATCGGAGACGCGCAGCGGCGATGTCGCGATACCGGGGCCGGTGGTGTCCACCGCACAGGCGCGCATCGGCAAGTTCTGGTCGCTGACGACGAGCCAGGTCTACCGGGAACTGGCCGCGATGGAACGACAGGGACTGATCGATGCAGGGGAGAAGGGCCCGCGCGACGGCAAGCCCTACCTGCTGACCGAGGCCGGACGCACGGCTTTCGCCGAATGGATCGACCGCGAACCGGGCGATGAGAACATCCGCCATCCGCTGCTGCTGACCGTCGCCTTCGGCGATCACCTCTCGCCCGAGCGCCTCGCCTCGATGCTCGCCGAGCATCGCCGCAGACACGAGGAGCAGCTCGCCGCCTACGAACAGCAGGCGGCGGCCGACATCCTCCCGCCGCACGCCGCGGCGACCCTCGACTTCGGCATCCTCTACGAACGGGCCGTCCTCGAATGGTTCGACCGCGTGCGCGACCGTCTCGAACCCGGACCGGTCAGCGCAGCGGATCGAACGACCTGAGCAACGGATCCGGCTCGCCGGTCATCGACCCGGCGAGCAGCCGTCCGGTGAGGGGACCGAGCGCCACACCCCACATCCCGTGCCCGCCGGCGACGTACACCCGATCCGAACGGGTGCGGCCGATCAACGGGAGCCCGTCCGCCGTGCACGGCCGTGAGCCCACCCACTCCTCGCTGCGCCCGTCCCAGTCGACCTCACGCAACAGCGGACGGGTCGCGTCGACGATCGCCCGGATGCGTCGCGGGTCGAGCGGGGCGTCGGGACTGCGGAACTCCATCATTCCCGCGACCCGGAAACGGTCCTGGAGGGGTGTGCACGCCACCCGCTGGGCCGGGAAGTAGACCGGGTTCTTCGGCAGGCTCGGCGGCCGCACGCTGAAGCTGTAGCCGCGACCGGCCTGGACCTGCGTGCGCACGCCGAACGGCCGGGCGAGCGACCCGAGCCACGCTCCGTTCGCGAGTACCACCGCATCCGCCGACCGCGAGTGCCCACCGGCCACGACGACATCCACCCCGCGACCGGTGTCGCGCACCTCCTCGACGTCGACGTCGGTGACGATCTCCGCACCCCGGGCGCGGACCGCGTGCGCCAGCGAGGCGACGAACCGCGGCGGATCGATGAACCGCTGCCCCCGGATCCGGAGACCCACCCGCACCGAGTCCCCGAGCAGCGGTTCGAGCGAATGCAGCGTGTCGGTGTCGAGCAGGTCGAAGTCGATCTCGCTGCCGGCGGCACGCGCGTGCTCGAACTCCTCGACCAGCAGCCGACGGTCGTCGTCCGAGGTGAACGCCGCGAGGAACGGATCGGCGACCCGCGTCGGTTCGGTGACGATCGTGTCGCCCGACCCGCGGGCGAGATCGTCGTAGGCATCGAGGGCGAGGCGGTTGGCGCGCGCGAAGACCTTCATCGACGACGTCCACTGCCGTCTCGTGCAGTGCCGGGCGAAGTCGGCGAGGAAGCGCAGCAACCGCACATCCGTCGTGGGCGGCACGTAGACGGGCGACGACGGCCGGAACATCGAGCGCAAGCCGTAACGCAGCACCCCCGGCTCGGGTAGCGGCAGGGTCAGTGCCGGCGCGAGCCACCCGGCGTTGCCCCACGAGGCGTCACCCGCCACGCCGACCCGATCGAGCACCGTGACCTCGATGCCTCGATCCTGCAGAAACCACGCGGTGGACAGACCCACGATGCCCGCACCGACGACCACTGTCCGACGAACCGTCATCGCAACCTCCTGTGAACGACGAAGTCTGCACCTCCATCATGGACCCGGAAGCGCGAACGGGCCGGACTCGCGGACGGCTTACTATTTCCGGGGAAGTTCTGCTTGTGGAAAGGGAACCCGGAATGAGTACGAACGTCGAACAGCGTGAATTCCAGGCCGAGACGCGGCAGTTGCTGGATCTGATGATCCACTCGATCTACTCGAACAAGGACACCTTCCTGCGCGAGTTGATCTCCAACGCGTCGGACGCCCTGGACAAGCTCCGGCTGGAGTCTTTCCGAAACAAGGATCTCGACGTCGACACCTCCGACCTGCACGTCGAGCTCGAGGTGGACAAGGATGCGCGCACCCTGACCGTGCGCGACAACGGCATCGGCATGAACCGCGACGAGGTCGTCGATCTCATCGGCACCCTCGCGAAGTCCGGCACGGGCGAACTCCGGCAGAAGCTGCGCGAGGCCAAGGACGCCGCCGCTTCCGAGGAGTTGATCGGCCAGTTCGGTATCGGCTTCTACTCGTCGTTCATGGTCGCCGACAAGGTCACGCTCGTCACCCGCAAGGCCGGGGAGAAGACCGGTACGCGCTGGGAGTCCAGCGGCGAATCCACCTACACGATCGCCGAGGTCGACGACGCGCCCCAGGGCACCTCGGTGGTCCTGCATCTCAAGCCCGAGGATGCCGAGGACCACCTGTTCGACTACACCTCGCAGTGGAAGCTCGAGGAGATCGTCAAGAAGTACTCGGATTTCATCGCGTGGCCGATCCGCATGGAGGTCTCGCGCACCACGAAGTCGGAGGACGGCACCGACGAGGTGACCTTCGAGACCAAGACCCTCAACTCGCAGAAGGCGTTGTGGGCGCGCTCGAAGGACGAGGTCTCCGAGGAGGAGTACACGGACTTCTACAAGCACATCGCCCATGCCTGGGACGAGCCGCTCGAGGTCATCCCGCTCAAGGCCGAGGGCACCTTCGAGTACCAGGCGCTGCTGTTCATCCCGGAGCACGCGCCCTTCGACCTGTTCGCCCGCGAACGGCGCACCGGCGTGCAGCTGTACGTCAAGCGCGTGTTCATTATGGACGACTGCGAGGATCTCGTCCCCGAGTACCTGCGTTTCGTCAAGGGTGTGGTCGACGCGCAGGACCTGTCGCTCAACGTCTCTCGTGAGATCCTGCAGCAGGACCGGCAGATCCGGGCCATCCGCCGCCGCCTGACGAAGAAGGTCCTCGCGACCGTCAAGGACATGGCCGCGAAGGAACCCGAGAAGTACACGAAGTTCTGGCGCGAGTTCGGCCGGGTCGTCAAGGAAGGTTTGATCTCCGACACCGACAACCGCGACACGCTGCTGGCGATCTCGTCGTTCGACTCGACGGCGAGCGAGGAGGAGCAGACCACGCTCGCCGGCTACGTCGAGCGCATGAAGGACGGCCAGGACGCGATCTACTACCTCACCGGCGAGTCGCGGCAGCTGCTCGAGAGCTCCCCGCACATGGAGGCGTTCCGCGACAAGGGCATCGAGGTGCTGCTCCTGACCGACCCCGTCGACGAGATGTGGGTGACCTCCGTTCCGGAATTCGAGGGCAAGCGCTTCCAGTCGATCGCCAAGGGCGACGTCGACCTCGGTACCGAGGACGAGAAGAAGGCCGCCGAAGCCGAACGCGAGGAGAAGGAGAAGGAGTTCGGCGACCTGCTGTCGTGGATGAAGGAGACCCTCGACGAGCAGGTCAAGGACGTGCGGCTCTCGTCGCGCCTGACGTCCTCCCCGGCGTGCATCGTCGGCGACACCTTCAGCATGTCGCCCGCCCTCGAGCGGATGTACAAGGCGTCCGGTCAGCCGGTGCCGCGGGTCAAGCGGATCCTGGAACTCAACCCCGATCACCCGCTCGTGTCGGGTCTGCGCACGGCCCGGGAACAGCGTCCGGACGACGCCTCGCTCGCCGACGTCGCCGAGCTGCTCCACGGCATGGCGCTGATCGCCGAGGGTGGCGAGGTGGAGGATCCGGCGCGGTTCCCCCGCCTGCTCGCCGAGCGTCTCGCCGGAAGCGTGTGAGCCGAGCCTGTCGCCGTAGGCACGCACGCGGATAGGCTCGATGCATGACGCGTGTAGACGGGGTGTTGTTCGATATCGAGGGCGTGCTCGTCACCGAGTGGCAGCCCGTCCCGGGCGCGGCGGATGTCCTGGCACGACTGCGTGCCGACGGCGTCCGCCGCGCCTTCCTCACCAACACCACCTCCCGGACGTGCGCCGAGATCGCGCAGCGGCTCACCGATCTCGGGATGGAGGTGTCGCCGGACGAGATCGTCACCGCGGTGTCCCTCACCGTCGACCACGTCCGGCAGACCTATCCGGGTCTGCGCTGCTGGGTCCTCAACGAGGGCGACATCGCCGCGGATCTCGACGGTCTCGTGCTGGACGAGGACGATCCGGAAGTGGTGATCCTCGGTGGCGCGGGGGATGCCTTCACGCACCGGGCGATGAGTCGCGTCGCCGAACTGATGCTCGAGGACGTTCCGGTGGTCGCGATGCACCGGGCGCTCGCGTGGCAGGCCGCCGACGAGTTGCGCATCGACACCGGGGTCTACCTGGCCGGACTCGAGGAGCTCACCGGCCGGTCGGTGGTGGCGGTGGGCAAGCCGTCGCTGCGCGGCTTCCTCGTCGCGTCGGAGCGGATGGGTGTCGAACCGGATCGGATGGTGGGCGTCGGCGACGACATCGCGGGCGAGGTCGTCCCGGGGCAACGCCTCGGTATGACGGGAATCCTGGTGCGTACCGGAAAGTTTCGGCAATCCGTCCTGGACCTGGCGGTCGATCGTCCCGACCACGTCATCGACTCCGTCGCCGCTCTCCCGGGGCTCCTCGACAGTCTGTGACAGGCGGTCTCGCGTGAGATGCATGTGATCGGTACCCTACCGCCGGGGCGCCGGCCCCCCGTTCGCGCGGGGCGCTCGTTCCCCAGTTCGCGCAGACGCAGCCTTTCGCGAAGAGGCACTCCAGTGCAGAGGAGCCCGTTCTTGTCCATTCGTTCCTTCCGATCCGTTCTCACCGCGCGCCGTTCGTTCCGGGCCGGTGTACTCGTCGCCGTCGGTGTGGCCTCGGCCGCGCTGTTCGGTGGGGGTACCGCCGCAGCGGCGCCGGTGACCTGTGTGTCGCCTCCTTCTGCCAACGACATCCTGGTGTCCGATACCGCCAGCTGCGGCGCCACCGCCGAGGACGCCTTCGCTCGCGCGTATGCCGCCGACAGCGGCACCGCGGTGTCGGTCGCCGAGTCGGCCGGTGCCGCCGAAGCCCACGCGACGGGCTTCGGCACGGCGCTCAGTGCAGCCCGTGACGGCGGCCGGTCGTTCGCCTACGCGCTCGGCGGCGGACTGAGCCACTCGTGGGCTCAGGGTCCGGCGACGACCCTGTCGGTGGCCGGCTACGGGTCGGGCGCCACGGCCGACACCACCGGCGTCACGTGCGTCGGAGCCCAGTCGTTCGCGGTCAACACCGCGACGGGACAGTGGTGCGCCGTGGGGGTCGGTTCGACGCCGCGTTGAGCGAGCGCGGCACCGATGATCCGGACGACCGTGTAGTCGGTCTTTCGCGGATTTCGTGACGGGGGTGGCAGGTGCCGGTAGTCTTGCACTCGCCACCCCCGAGTGCTAAAAATGCACTTAGCACTCGCAACACGTGAGTGCCAGGTCGGTAGGGTGAGACCGGGTTTTCGACACCCCTGGTCGTCCGTCGCGGGCACTGCTTCCGGCCGAAGGCGTACATGGAGCGATCCGACGAGCGATCGCTCCGGTGTCACCCCCATACCCGGAGGATCACTTCGCAATGGCCAAGATCATCGCGTTCGACGAAGAGGCCCGTCGCGGCCTCGAGCGGGGCCTCAACAGCCTCGCCGACGCAGTCAAGGTGACGTTGGGCCCCAAGGGTCGCAACGTCGTTCTCGAGAAGAAGTGGGGCGCCCCCACGATCACCAACGATGGTGTGTCCATCGCCAAGGAGATCGAGCTCGAGGATCCGTACGAGAAGATCGGCGCCGAGCTGGTCAAGGAAGTTGCCAAGAAGACCGACGACGTCGCGGGTGACGGCACCACCACCGCTACCGTGCTCGCCCAGGCGCTCGTCCGCGAGGGTCTGCGCAACGTTGCTGCGGGCGCCAACCCCCTCGGCCTGAAGCGCGGCATCGAGAAGGCCGTCGAGGCCGTCACCGCCAAGCTGCTCGACACCGCCAAGGAGGTCGAGACCAAGGAGCAGATCGCCGCCACCGCAGGCATCTCCGCCGGCGACCCCGCGATCGGTGAGCTCATCGCCGAGGCCATCGACAAGGTGGGCAAGGAAGGCGTCATCACCGTCGAGGAGTCCAACACCTTCGGCCTCCAGCTCGAGCTGACCGAGGGCATGCGCTTCGACAAGGGCTACATCTCCCTCTACTTCGCCACCGACGCAGAGCGTCAGGAGGCCGTGCTCGAGGATCCCTACATCCTGCTCGTCAGCTCCAAGATCTCCACGGTCAAGGACCTGCTGCCGCTGCTCGAGAAGGTCATCCAGTCGGGCAAGCCGCTGCTGATCATCGCCGAGGACGTCGAGGGCGAGGCTCTGTCCACTCTGGTCCTCAACAAGATCCGCGGCACCTTCAAGTCGGTCGCCGTCAAGGCTCCGGGCTTCGGTGACCGTCGCAAGGCCCAGCTCGCCGACATCGCCATCCTCACCGGTGGCGAGGTCGTCAGCGAAGAGGTCGGCCTCTCCCTCGAGACCGCCGGCATCGAGCTGCTCGGCCAGGCCCGCAAGGTCGTCGTCACCAAGGACGAGACCACCATCGTCGAGGGCGCGGGCGATCCCGACGCCATCGCCGGTCGCGTCAACCAGATCCGCGCCGAGATCGAGGCGTCGGATTCGGACTACGACCGTGAGAAGCTGCAGGAGCGCCTCGCGAAGCTGGCCGGCGGCGTCGCCGTCATCAAGGCCGGTGCCGCGACCGAGGTCGAGCTCAAGGAGCGCAAGCACCGCATCGAGGACGCCGTCCGCAACGCGAAGGCTGCCGTCGAAGAGGGCATCGTCGCCGGTGGTGGCGTGGCCCTGCTGCAGGCCGCTCCGGTTCTCGACGACCTCAAGCTCGAGGGCGACGAGGCTACGGGTGCCAACATCGTCAAGGTCGCTCTCGAGGCGCCGCTGAAGCAGATCGCCTTCAACGCCGGCCTCGAGCCCGGCGTCGTCGCCGAGAAGGTCCGCAACCTCGAGGCCGGCCACGGCCTCAACGCTGCGACCGGCGACTACGAGGACCTGCTCGAAGCGGGCATCAACGACCCGGTCAAGGTCACCCGCTCGGCGCTGCAGAACGCTGCGTCGATCGCGGCCCTGTTCCTGACGACCGAGGCCGTCGTCGCCGACAAGCCGGAGAAGGCCGCCGCTCCCGTGGGCGACCCGACCGGCGGCATGGGCGGCATGGACTTCTGATCCGCCCCTGCGGGCGGAGAGGACTTCTGATCCGCCCCTGCGGGCGGAGAGGACTTCTGATCCGCCCCTGAGCCACACGAGGCCCGATCCCACTCCGGTGGGGTCGGGCCTCGTGCTGTTCCCCGACGATTCCGGCCTCCGGTACGGAACGATCACATATTCGTTACGAAAGGGGCTCCGCGGACGATGAATGTCACGAAAGTGTCACTTCATCCGGTTCCGGAGGTTCGTGCCGATCCGCAACCGGTCCGAGGTGCGCAGCCAGACGGATCGACGAGGGGAAGAGAATATGCGGTCGTCCTGGTTACGGCGGGTACTGCTCACGGTGGCGATGGGAACGTCGATGGTCCTCGCGGCTCCCGGAGGCGCTCTCGCGCAGTCGGTAGAAGCCGACGATCAGCGACCGGTGGGAGAGCTGACCTCTGTCGAGCACGAGAGCGACCGCACCGTCATCGCGAACGTCTACTCACCGTCGATGGACAAGGTGATCCCCCTCCGGATCCGGACGCCCGCCGACTCGAGCGAACCGCGTCCCACCCTCTACCTGATCAACGGCTCGGGAGGCGGGCAGGGGATCGCCACCTGGGAGAAGCAGACCGACGTCGAGGACTTCTTCTCGGACAAGAACATCAACGTCGTCACGCCGCTCCTCGGCGGCTACAGCTACTACACCGATTGGCGCAACGACGATCCCGCACTCGGCCGCAACATGTGGACGACCTTCCTGACGCACGAACTCCCGCCGGTCATCGACACGGAGTTCGGGACATCGGGACGCAACGCCATTGCGGGAGTGTCGATGTCGGGGACGTCGGTGCTCGGCCTCGCCACGACGGCCCCCGAGCTGTACGAGGCGGTCGGGGCGTACAGCGGATGCGCCGAGACGAGCACGCCGCTGGGGCAGTCCTACGTGCAGGCCGTCGTACGCGTCAAGGGTGGCGACCCCGAGAACATGTGGGGCCCGGTCGGTGATCCGGCCTGGATCGAGAACGATCCCTACCTCCAGGCCGAGAAGCTCCGCGGTATCGACCTGTACATCTCGTCGGGTTCGGGTCTGCCCGGCAGTACGAGCGGCTCGGATCGCGGTCGGTGAACAACGACCCGATCGGGCTCGTCGGGCAGGTGGTCGTCGGCGGCAGCATCGAGGCGGCGGTCCACCACTGCACCCAGCGGATGGCCCAGCGACTCGAGGAGTTGGACATCCCCGCCCGGATCGACCTGCGTCCGGCGGGTACGCACTCCTGGGACTACTGGGAGGACGATCTGCGCAACTCGTGGCCGCTTCTGTCGCAGGCGGTCGGACTGTAGAGGTCCCGCACAATCCACCGGAAATGCCCGATTCGATCCCGGTCGAATCGGGCATCTTCTTTCGGTCGTCATTCAACCGATAAATCGGTCGATTCGCCGTAATCGGTCGGTGAACGGGATGAATCGGGCCGAACGGAAATATCGAATTCAAACAGAAATAAATGGGTACGGACGTTCCGTTTTCTTTCCTTGACGCTGTGAGCTGGTCATATGCTGGCCCGTCCTAGCTTTCCTGCTATTGTGAATGTCATCACATCCCGATTTGCGCACTCTCGGGTCGCGCATACACGTCGAGTGTGTTGAGAATTGATGCGAGCCCGACGGAATTCCGATCGGAATTCCGGGTAGGCGAAAAGCAATCGGACGAGACCCGTCCGGTATGTGATCGGACGAAGGAGATTCACATGGACGTCATCGAACTCATCGGCTCTGCCCTCGAACTGCTCGGCGGCACCGAACTGCTCGGCACCCTGCTCGAGACCGGCAGTGCCGTTCTCGGCCTCGGCCAGTAGTTCCTGCGAGCTGAACAGCTGTGCCGCTGCCTCGCAGCGGAATACGACACCCCCGGCGGATCTCCGCCGGGGGTGTCGTCGTCTCGGCCGACCCCGTGACCCGGATCAGTTCTCGGGGATCAGCATCCACAGGGCGAGGTAGAGCAACACGGCGGTGCCGCCCGTGACGAAGGCTGCGAGGACTGCGCCTGCACGCACGAGGTTGAGGTCGACGTTGAAGTACTCGGCCAGTCCGGCGCACACACCACCGAGCATGCGCTGGGACGAGGAGCGGGTGAAGGGACGGGGTGCCTGGTTCTCGAAGTTCATGTATTCATCCTGTCGCCGTAACGGTCTCGGCACATCCGGGAACGGCCCGGATCTTCACCCTGATCTTCGTCTCGGGGTCGGTCGGACGAGCCGGCCCGAACAACGCAGAAATCACGCTGAGGGCAATGCTCGGCGACCGGGGCGCGAGGAGGCAGACTCGACCGTCGGTACTGCCGATCAGAAGGAGATCTCCCGTCATGACCGACGTCGTCCTCGACGAACAGCTCGCCGCATTGCGCCGCAGGTACGGCACCCGGGCCGCCGAGCAGGTGGCCGGACACGGTGGTTCCGGCGCGTGGAACGACGTCATCGCTCTCCAACTGGCGCATCGCTCCGTGCGAAAGTTCCTTCCCGAAGCCGTCTCCGAGGACGATCTGCGCGCGATCGTGGCCGCGGCCTCGTCCGCCGCGAGCTCGAGCAACCTGCAGTTGTGGAGCGTCGTGGCCGTCACCGACCGCGACCGGCTCGCCCGGATCGCGACGCTCGCCGGCAACCAGCCGGCGGTGTGTGACGCTCCGCTGCTGCTCGTATGGGTGGCCGACCTCGCCCGTGCGGCGCGAGTCGCCGAGCAGCACGACAAGGACCTTGTCAACGTCGACTACGTGGAGTCGGCGCTGCTCGGGGTGGTCGATGCCGCCCTCGCCGCACAGAACGCGGTGCTCGCCGCGGAATCGCTCGGCCTCGGCACCGTCTACATCGGGGCCATCCGCAACCATCCGCGTGACGTGGCCGCAGAACTGGCTCTGCCCGACCACAGTTTCGCTGTGGTCGGGCTGGTGGTGGGCCGTCCCGATCCCGAGGTGGAGTCGGAGGTCAAGCCTCGGTTGGGTCAGGATGTGGTGCTGCATCGCGAGCAGTACTCGACCGAGGAGCGGGATGCCGGCCTCGCCGCGTACGAGGAGGAGATCGCCGGCTTCTACCGCGATCAGGGTCTGGCGGAGAGCTGGGTCGAACGTGTACTCGGGCGCTTCGCGTCGCCCGGCGCGCTCGGGAGCAGGGAACAGATGCGGGAAGCTCTGCGGGAGCGAGGTTTCGGTCTGGACTGACCGCAGGGAGGCGTCAGCGGCACACGACCGTCAGGCCGACCCCGCGCCACACCTGACGTTCGACACGATCGAACTCGTTGTCGTCACTGTCGTATTCGTACTCGACCTCGGTCCGGTATCCCCGGTCGCGCTGAGCGGTCACGGTGCAGTCGCCGCCGGCGGAACCGGACCGGTTGACGATCGAGTACGGCACACCCTCCGCGGCGAGCACGGCGACCGCGGCCTGCTCGCTCGAGCCGACCACACCGGGCGCGGGTTGTGCTGTGGCAGTTCCTGTTCCGAGCAGTACTGCGGCGGTGCCGAGCGACAGGACGGCGGCGGTCGCGAGACGGGAGCGGGTGACAAGAGTACGCATGGGTTCCTCCGAAAGGGTGCTGGACCGGACATTTCGATCGTCCGCCGCGACCCCGCCCGAGCACATCCGGGCACGACCCCCATCCCGACCCTGAATTCCGGACTCGGGGTGGCAGGAACACTGGGGAACCCGGCCCCCGCCGCGTCCGGATCGGCCTAGTCTGGGCCGGTGGAGACCGTACCGATCCAGCTTCCGGGGGGCACCACGGCCCCGGTGCGCCTCTTCGCGGGACCCGACCACGAGCACGAGACACGCCGCGACGCCTCCCGCGCCGTCGTGGTGATCGTGCCGGGGCTCGGCATCCCTGCCGGTTACTACGAGCCGTTCGGGCAGGCGATCACCGAGCACGGATTCGACGCGGCGATCTGTGAACTGGCCGGCCAGGGCGACAGCCGTCCGAGGCCCGGACCCGACAGCACCTACGGCTACCACGAGATCGTCGCGACGCACTTCCCCGCTGTCTTCGAGGTGGTGCGGGAGCGCTTCCCCGACTCGACGCCGTACCTTCTCGGCCACTCCATGGGCGGCCAACTCGGGGTGCTCTACGCCGCGCGCATCCGCGGCCGGCTCGGCGGACTGATCCTCGTCACCTCGGGCACGCCCTACTACCGCCAGCACGTGGGCATCCGCGGACCGGGACTGTGGCTCGGGTCGACGGCGATGTCGCTGACCGCCGCGGTGGCCGGTTTCTGGCCCGGCGATCGCATCGACGTCGCCGGTTTCGGCCGGCAGTCGCGCGTGCTGATCTCCGACTGGGCGCGACTGGCCCGCACCGGCCGGTTCGAACCGGCCGGTGCGGACATCGACTACGAGGAACGGGTCGGGCGTCTCACGCTGCCCGTCCTGTCGATCACGATCGAAGACGACGACCTCACCCCGGTCGCGTCGGCGCAGCACCTGCTCGAGAAGCTGCCCTCCGCCGACGTCGCCCGGTGGCACAACCCGCGGGCACTGGGCCACAACGGATGGATCCGCGACAACAACGACACCGTAGCGAAGATCGTGGCCTGGCTACGCGACCGCTGATCCCGCGCGGGCAGCAGCGGCGAGCCGGACGTGCGCGTTGGGGGAGCCGTATCCGGTGTAGCCGCCGCGCCGTTCGAGGAGTTCGACCTGGAAATTGCCCTGCACCGGGAGCGTGTAGGCGTGCAGGAATTCGCCGCCGTCGTCGTTGCGGTCGTAGAGCAGGCCGTTGTCCTGCAGGACGGCGAGCAGGTCGGGGTCGAGCACGAACCGCGCGTCGAGATCCGCGTAGTAGTTCGCGGGCGGCCGGAGGAACTCCACGCCGCGCGCACGTGCGTGGCGTACCGAGTCGACGACGTCGGCCGTGGCGAAGGCCAGCTGGGTCACACCGTGCAGCTGGGGCGCAGCACCGGTCTCGGAGACGTTCAGCGCGACCCGCAGGTCACCCTTCTCCGCGCGCAGTGCGCGGATGCGCAGGCGGCCCTGCGGCTGGATGTACTCCTCGGGGTCTTCCGGCCGCAGTCCGAACAGGGTGCGGAAGAACGACAGCTCCTGGTTCAGGTCGTCCGCCGCGACCGTCACGTCGACATGGTCGAGACCGAGCCATCCCTCGTCGGCCGGGGGAGTGGCTGCCGCGTCGTCGGACACGAAGTCGTTGTGCCAGTCGTCGGTCTGCCCCGGCTCGGCACTGACGAAGACGTGCAGACCGGAGGGCGAGGTGATGCCCGGCAGGCCTGCTTCACCCTCCCCTCGGGTGCGGTCGACCGCGGGCCACAGCAGGTTCGCGGCGCGTTCGGCCACCGCGGCGACGTCGGGGGCGACGAGACCCAGCGCGGTCGCGGCGGGGGCCGGCGCGGGCTCCTCGTTCAGGACGACGTTCGCGCCGCCGTTGCGCCACCACACGACGGGCTTGCTGCGGTGCCGGCCGGCGACATGGAATCCGAGTCCGGTGAGCAGCGCCGGGTAGTCGGTGCGGTCGGGGTCGGCGAGTTCGACGAACGCCGCGTCGGTGTGCGCCGGAAGCGGCGGTGCGACCGTCACCTTCTCGCGTGCGGGCCCGGTGACCCGCGCACCGAGCCGGTCCTCGAGGAACAGCAGCGACCGCATCGCGTCGCGCGCGGTCACATGCGGATCCGCTTCGCGCACCACGTCGCTGAAGACCTCGAGCGAGAGCGGACCGTCGTAACCGGCGTCGAGCACGGCCGCGACCACCCCGGAGACGTCGAGCATGCCCTGCCCCGGGAAGCACCGGAAGTGGCGGCTCCATTCGAGGACGTTCATGTCGAGCACCGGGGCGTCGGCGACCTGCAGGAAGCCGATGCGTTCGCCGGGGATGCCGGCCAGGGCGCGTCCGTCGTCGCCGCGTGCGAGCATGTGGAAGGTGTCCACGGCCAGCGTCACGGCCGGGTGGTCGGCGCGTTCGACGAGATTCCACGCCTGCCCGACCCGGTTGACGTGGCGTCCCCAGGCGAGGGCCTCGTAGGCGAAGGTGACCCCGTGCGAGGCGGCGAGATCGCCGACGGCGCGCAGCTGTTCGGCGGACAGTTCTGGATCGTCGATCGCGGTCGGCAGCGCGTTCGAGCACGCCAGGAAGGTCGTTGCGCCGAGCTCGTTCATCACCTCGAGCTTGCGGCGGACGCGGTGCAGGACGTGGGGGAATCGCCGCGGGTCGACGCCCTCGATGTCGCGGATCGGCTGGGACAGGTCGATCGACAGACCGAGATCGGCGCAGCGCCGCGCTACCTCGGCGGGTGACAGCGGCGACGCGATGAGGTCGTTGTCGAAGATTTCGATCCCGTCGAATCCTGCAGCGGCGATCGCGTCGAGTTTGTCGGCGAGAACACCGGAGAGCGAGACGGTGGCGATTCCGCGGCGCATCAGCTGGTCAGCTCCTCGAAGTGTCGGACCATTCGTTCGGCGTCGGGTTCGACGCCCGTGAAGTACTCGAAGGCACCCACGGCCTGGAAGACGGCCATGCCGCCACCGGGCACCACGCGGCATCCGCGGGAGCGGGCGAGGTGGATCAGTTCGGTCTCGAGCGGGAAGTACACGACGTCGGAGACCCACAGGTCCTCGCGGACGAGCTCGGCGGGGACGGGCAGGCCGGGGGGGCCGGTCATTCCTGTGGGGGTCGCGTTGACCAGACCCTGCGCCGAGGCCAGAGCGCCGGCGAGATCGGTGGTCGCGCGGACCCGGTCGTCGCCGAAGCGTTTGGCCAGGCGGGTCGCGCAGGCCTGCGCCTTCTCGATGTCGACGTCGACGATGGACACGTGCGCGGAGCCCTGTTCAAGCAGCGCGTACCCGACGGCCGAACCGGCACCGCCGGCCCCGACCAGCACGGCGCGGTCGGAGACGGCCTCGGGCAGCCGGCGGCGGAACGCGCGCCCCCAGCCGGACCAGTCGGTATTGCGGCCGAGTGCGCGACCGTCCCGGAACACCACCGTGTTGACCGCGCCGAGATCGTGGGCGTCGTCGGACAACTCGTCGAGCAGGGGGATGACGACCTGCTTGAAGGGGTGCGTGATGTTGAGCCCGTCGAAGCCGAAACGCTGTGCCCAGTCGAGCATCTCGGCCAGGTTCTCGGCGCCGTAGCCGAGGCGCTCGGCGTCGACGAGGCGGTAGGTCAGGTTCAGTCCCGAGGCGAAGCCCTCCCGTTCCTGCATGGCCGGGGTGAGCGAACCGTTGATCCCGGCGCCGAACAGGCCCAGCAGGAAGGACGTACGTGCGGGCGCTGCGGTGGTCATCGGGAGCTTTCCTTCTTCTCGGTATCGAGTGCGAGTGCGGCCAGGTGACGGACGGCGAACTCGTATCCGTCGGGGCCGCATCCGGCGATCACGGCCTTCGCGACGGGAGCGACGAACGAACGGTGCCGGAACTCCTCGCGGGCGTGGACGTTGGTCAAATGCACTTCCACGATCGGTGCCGCGACGGTCACGAGCGCGTCGTGCAGTACGACCGAGGTGTGCGTGTAGGCCGCGGCGTTGACGACGAAACCGGCTGCCGATTCGCGGAGTTCGTGGACGGCGTCGATGAGTGCGCCCTCGTGGTTGCTCTGCCGGAAGTCGATGTCGAAGCCCAGGTCGTCGGCGGTGCGGCGGCACGACTTCTCGATGTCCGCCAGTGTTGCGGTGCCGTAGAGACGGGGTTCGCGCGTGCCGAGCAGGTTCAGATTGGGCCCGTTGAGCACGGCGATGATGGGACGCGCACTCACGATGCGGCTCCGGCGGGGACCGGCGTGGTGTTGCGGTCGTGGGGGAGCAGGCCGATCTCACGGGTGGGGACCTTGTGGGTTCCGGACGGTCCGGTGGCCACCGCGATCAACGAGATGACGACGGCGCCGACACAGAACAGGGCCACGCGGTACCAGTTGTCGGCGTTGCCGTCCATGAGCGACCCTGCGATGGCCGGGGTGAAGCCGGCGAGCGCGAAGCCGAACTGGGTGCCGATCGCCATGCCCGACAGTCGGACGCTGGTGGGGAAGTACTCGGCATAGGTCGCGGGCCACACCGCGTTCGGCATGCTGTAGATCACGCCGGCGAGAAGGATGCCGGTGACGAGGACGAGCGGCACGTCGCCCCGCGAGATCGACCACAGGAAGGCCGTCACCATCACGGCGCTGCCGATCAGGCCGGAGACGAAGACCGGTTTGCGGCCGATGCGGTCGGACAGCATGGCCCACAGTGGGATGGTGCCGACGGCGATGATGTTGGCGACGATTGCCAGCCACAGCATCGTGGTGTCGCTGATGCCGATGCCGTATTCGTCGGCCGTGGCGAAGTTGAGGGCGAACACCTGGAAGGCCGTGTTCACCATGGCGATGAAAGCCGCGAAGAAGACCCGCAGGACGCCGGTCCAGTGGTGGCGGAAGAGCACCGCCAGCGGCGCCTTGGGTGCCTCGGCGTGCGCCTTCTCGGCGTGGAACTCGGGGGTCTCGTCGAGGCTGCGGCGGATGAGGAAACCGATCAGCACGATCACGGCGCTGATCCAGAAGGGCACTCGCCAGCCCCACGACTGCAACTGCTCCTCGGACAGCAGGGCGATCACCGGCAGGAACATCAGCGGTGCGAGCACCTGGCCGCCCTGCGTGCCGCTCAACGTCCAGCTGGTGAAGAAACCACGCCTGTCGTCGGGGGCATGTTCGAACGACATGGAGTTCGCGCCGGCCTGCTCACCCGCGGCGGACAGTCCCTGGAGCAGTCGCAGCACGACCAGCAGGATCGGTGCGAGCATGCCGATCTGTCCGTAGGTCGGCAGACAACCGATGAGGAAGGTCGAGACACCCATCAGCAGCAGCGTGCCGACGAGGATCAGCTTGCGGCCGAAGCGGTCGCCGATGTGGCCCATCAGGATGGACCCGAACGGGCGCGCGACGTAGGCGACGCCGAAGGTGGCGAGCGACGCGACGGTCGCGACCGCCTGGTTCCCTTCGGGGAAGAAGATCTTGGGGAAGACGAGCGCAGCGGCGGTGCCGTAGATTGCCAGGTCGTAGTACTCCAGTGCGCTGCCGCTCCACGCGGCGAGGGCCGCCTTGCGGGGCGTGCGCTGCACCGTGGTGTTTTCAGTCATCGGATGCCTCGGGGGTGGGTCTTCAGTATCGGATACACGGACGTTATGGGTGTGGCGCAGCCCACGACAATCGTTTGCCATTTTTTTGCCATACTGTCCGTATGTCGGCCTCTCCGCGTTCACGGAAACGCGCCACCATCACCGATGTGGCCCGCGAGGCAGGGGTCGCGGCGTCGACGGTCTCGCGCACGTTCACCAAGCCCGGTCGCGTCAACGCCGCCACTCGCGACCACATCCTCGAGGTCGCCGACCGGCTCGGCTACGCACCCAACCCCGCCGCCCGCGCCCTCGAATCGGGACGCACCAACACCCTGGCGCTGCTGGTCCCCGACATCACGAACCCCTTCTTCTCGGGCGTGATCAAGGGGGCCGAACGCGCCGCCGTCGCCTCCGGCCGGACCCTCGTCCTCGCCGACACCCAGGAGAGCGCGACCACCGAAGCGCACATTATCCGGCGGCTGGGGCCGGCCGTCGACGGTTTCGTCCTGGCGGCCGCCCGTATGCCGGACGACGAGCTGCGGCGCGTCGCCGAATTCGACGCCGTGACCCTGGTGAACCGGGCGATCCGCGGAATCTCCTGCGTTGTCGCCGATTACGAGACGGGCACGCGGCAGATCGTCGACCACCTCGCGTCGCTCGGGCACCGCTCGTTGCTGTTCCTCGGCGGTCCGCCCGAGTCGTGGTCGGGAGCGCGGCGCTGGGCCGGTCTGCAGGCCGCGGCGCAGGCTCACGGCATCGCGGTGCGTCGCTTCGGCCCCTACTCGCCGACGCTCGGTGGCGGTGCCGCCGCGGCCGACGCCGCCGTGGCGGCCGGTGCCACCGCGGTGGTGTGCCACAACGACATGCTCGCCATAGGGGTGCTGCGCCGGATGCGGGAACGCGGGGTGTCCGTCCCGGAGCACGTGAGCGTGGTCGGATTCGACAACATCTTCGGCTCCGACCTGTGCCGGCCGTCGCTCACCACGCTCGCCGAACGCACCGAGGAAGCCGGGGCGCGCGCCATCGAGATGCTCGCCCGGCAGGCCTACGAGCGGGTCGCGGTGGCCGACGAACTCGTGCTCCCGACGCAGCTCCTCGTCCGCGAGTCCACCGGACCGGCGAGATGAGGGAGGTTGTGTGCGTCTTTCTCGACGAGAACGCACACAGCCTCCCCGAAGTTCACCGGTTCGCGAGCTTGTCCGCCAGGAAGGTGAACGTCAGCGCCGACTTGAACGCCGCCTGGGCGTTGTCGGCAGCGCCGCCGTGGCCGCCCTCGATGTTCTCGTAGTACCGGACCTCGTGACCCTGCTCTTCGAGCCGCGCCACCATCTTCCGCGCATGGCCGGGATGCACCCGGTCGTCGCGCGTCGACGTGGTGATGAGGATCGGCGGGTAGTCGGCATCCGGGTCGGTGTTCTGGTACGGCGAGTACTTCGACAGGAACTCCCACTCCGCGGGGTTGTCGGGGTCGCCGTACTCGGCCATCCACGACGCACCGGCGAGCAGCAGGTGGTAGCGCTTCATGTCGAGCAGCGGCACCTGGCACACGATCGCCCCGAACAGTTCGGGATAGCGGGTGAGCATCACGCCCATGAGCAGACCGCCATTGCTGCCGCCCTGGGTGCCGAGCTGCTCGGCCGTCGTGATCCCGCGCGCGACGAGATCCTTCGCGACCGCGGCGAAGTCCTCGAAGACCTTGTGCCGGTTTTCCTTCAGAGCCTGCGTGTGCCAGCTGGGTCCGTACTCGCCGCCACCGCGGATGTTCGCGATGACGTAGGTGTAGCCCTTCTCGAGCCACGCCCGCCCGACGCCGCCGCTGTAGGCCGGCACCATCGAGTTCTCGAACCCGCCGTACCCGTACAGCAGTGTGGGCGACGGGGTTCCGGTGTTGCTGCCGACCACGAAGTAGGGCACCTGCGTGCCGTCGTCGGACGTCGCGAAGAACTGCTCGACGGTGATGCCCTCGGCGTCGAAGAACGACAGGGCCTGCTTGATCGCCTCCACCGGGCCGCCGACCGTCCCCGACAGCAGGGTCGCAGGGATCGTGAAACCGCTGGAGTTGAGGAAGAAGTCGTCGCTGTTGAGCGGATCGACGTCGATGATCGAAGTCGACGTGGCATCGGGGACGTCGGGCAGTTCCTCGTCCGACCAACCGTCCTCACCCGGTGTGAGCACCCGCACGCGGGTCTGCACGTCGCGCAGTGTGACGACGAGCAGGTGATTCTGCGTCCACGCGTACTGCTCGAGCGAGGTGTGCTCGTCCGGGGCGAACAGCACCGTCACCTCACGCGAGCCGGCGAGGAAGGCCGGATAGTTCGCGGCGAGCAGCGTGCCGGCGGGATGGCCGAGCCATTCGGAGCGGGTGCGCACGAGCAGGTGGTCGCGGTACACGCTCACCCGCGCGTCGTCGGGAACATCCAGTTCGACGAGCTCGCCGTCCGCGGTGAGTTCGAAACGCTGCGCCCGGTAGAAGTCGATCGCGCGGTCGACGAAGCTGCGCTCGTATCCGGGAGTGTTGTCGTACCAGGCGGAGACAGCGACATCGGTGCGCTCACCTTCGAAGACCGTCTCGGCCTCATCGATCGGAGTGCCGCGCCGCCAACGCTTCGCGAGTCGCGGATAACCCGAGTCGGTGAGCGACCCGTCGCCGAAATCGCTTCCCACATAGACGGTGTCGGAGTCGATCCACCCGATGTCCGTCTTCGCCTCGGGTAGTTCGAAACTGTCCGGGCCCGAGACGAATCGTCGCTCGACGAGATCGAACTCGCGGATCACACTCGCGTCGGCACCACCGCGCGACAAGCTGATGAGCGCGCGGGTCTGATCGGGCCGCAGCACCTGGGCACCCGACCACACCCAGTTCTCGCCCTCTTTCTCGGCGACGGCGTCGAGGTCGACGAGGACGTCCCATTCGGGTTCGTCGCGCAGGTACTGCTCCATCGTCGTGCGACGCCACAGGCCGCGTACGTGCTCGGCGTCCCGCCAGTAGTTGTAGAGGTACTCGCCCCGCCGACGCGCATAGGGGATGCGGGCGTCGGTGTCGAGGATCTCGCGGATGCGGGATTCGAGGTCGGTGAAGCTCTCGGTGCGGGTGTACTCCTCGACCGTTCGGTCGTTCCGGGCACGCACCCAGTCGAGTTGTTCCTCGCCGGTGACGTCCTCGAGCCATAGGTACGGATCGGTCGTGTCGTCGCTCATGATCCATTCATACCCGCCCCGCACGTGCCTCCGGCGGCAGGCAGACTGTGACCTCGTGCAGATGCATCCGTCGGACGCGCGCCGGGAATGGCTCGGCGACCGCATCCCGGGCGACCTGTTCGCCCTCTACTGTTTCGACGCCCCCGCGACTCCGGTCGCCGACGTGCTCGACGAACTGCGGTCGCGGGCGGCGGTGATGGGGGAGCTGCAGGTACGGATGGTCGAGGTACCCGCGGGTCTCGACTATCCCTACTGGGCAGCGCACACCCCAGCAGAAGACCGGTTCGTCGTCCACGAATCCGGCAGCTACGAACAGATGCTCGTCGCGCTGTCCGGGCTCGTCGCGACCCGCGTCGACGTCACCGTCTCGCCGTGGCGACTGCACGTCTTCCCACATGTCACGGGTGCTCCGCGCGGGAACGGTCCCGCCCTCGTGGTCGTCCTGCAGATGTCGCACGCCTTCGCCGACGGGGTGCGCACCTCCGCGCTCGCCCGCGATCTGCTGGCGGGCACCGCGACACCCACGACACCGCCGCGCGCCCTCTCGCCCGCCGGGATGCTTACGCGTGCCGTCCTGCGGCTGCCGTTCTCGATTCCACGGGTGATCGCCGACGGGCGGCGGTCGGTGGATGCGGCGCGACAGCTCGCCGACCCCTCGGTGCCGCCACCCACCCCGGGGAGGCCGCTGGTCGCTGTGAACACCGCACCTGGGCCGCGGCGGACGGTCCGCACACTCGTGTTCGACTCCGCCGCCCTGCGCAGCGTCGGCACGGTCACCATCGGCGCGCTCACGGCCATCGGCGCCGCCCTGTCGCAGTTCCTCGGCGTCGACGAACTGTCCGCCGAGGTGCCGGTCGCGGTGGCGCCGGGCACGGCCCGCAACAGCTACCGCAACGTCGGCGTCGACCTGCACTGCGCGCTCCGCGAACCGCACGAACGTGCCGCGGCGATCGCCGCCGACCTGGCGTTGCAACGGATCCGTGCGCGGCCCCCCGCCATGGCGATCCGGGTCCGCACCGACGACCACGTCCCCGCACCGTTGCTGCGGTTCGGTACCGACCGACTCGACCTGTCCGTCGTCCCACCCACCGTCACGGGCAACACCGTCGTGTCGAGCGTCTACCGAGGTCCGGCCGACCTGGAACTCGGTGGCGGGCGGGTGCGGTTCACCTCGGGCTTCCCGGGCCTGTCGCCCGTGCAGGCGCTCACCCACGGCGTGCACGGGATCGGCGACACCGTGACCCTGTCGGTGACGACCTCCCCGGATGTCCTCGACGCGGCAGGTCTCGCTCGGTACGTCGCCCTGCTGCACGAGGCGGTCGCCTCGCTGTAACGTGCCCCGAATCCAACGATGGAGGGGCACATGGCGGCTTATGCGGTGACGGGTGCCGCCTCGGGAATGGGCCGGGCGAGCGCGGAGCGGCTGCGGGCCGCCGGGCACACGGTGATCGGCATCGACCTGAAGGACACCGAGGTCACGGCGGACCTATCCACTCCGGAGGGTCGTTCCCACGCCGTCCGGGCCACGCTCGAGCTGGCGGGCAGCCGTCTCGACGGTGCCGTGCTCGCCGCGGGCCTGGGCCCCACCCCCGGCAAGGAGGAGATCATCGCGCAGGTCAACGTGCGCGGCGTGATCGACCTGCTTGTCGGATGGCGAGCAGCTCTGGCCGCCTCCGCGAACAGCAAGGTCGTGGTGTTCGGATCCAATTCGACGACCACGACTCCCGGCGTGCCGAACTCGGCGGTGAAGGCCTTCCTCGCCGGCGACATGGACAAGGGCGTCGCGCGCACCACCCGCATCTCGCGGGCGGCCCCGCCGTTCACCTATGCGGCGTCGAAGATCGCCGTGACCCGATGGGCGCGACGCGCCGCGGTCACCCCCGAGTGGGCGGGTGCCGGCATCCGCCTCAACATCCTCGCGCCCGGAGCGATCTCCACCCCGCTGCTCGACGCGCAACTCGAGAGCCCCCTCGGGAAGGTGGTGGAGAGCTTCCCCGTTCCGCTCGGGGGCTTCGGGAAGCCCGACGAGATCGCGCAGTGGGTCGAATTCATGCTGTCCCCGGCGGCGGACTTCATGACGGGCAGCGTCGTGGTGGTCGACGGCGGCACCGAGGCGTACTTCCGTCCCGACGACTGGCCGGTGCGGGTCCCGTTCCGGTCGATCCCGCGCTACCTGCTCGGCATGCGCAGGTTCGGGCGCCGCAAGTGAGGTTCCGCGCAGCGCGGATCCCCACCGCGCTCCCGTATCAGGCAAAGTAGTCGCCGAAACCGTAGATCGCGTCGAACGCGCTGGTGGGCAATACATCCACCGCGTTCACGCGGTAGGACGAGTACGAGTCCTGCGTCAGGTCGCGCACGAACCGCAGGGCGTGGATCGCGTCGACGGCGTCGACGGTGATGACGAGCTGGGCGCGACCGTCGTCGCTGCGGCCCACCGCCCCGTGGTGCGGGACGATCGGTTCGATGAGGTCGACGGTCTCGTCGTCGGTCAGGAGATCGAGGTCGGCGTCGATTTCGATCATTGCGTTGTATTCCATGTGGGTTCTCCCGGTTCGAACACCCGAGCGGCCTCGCGCCGCGCGGGTTGATCTCGACGGGGAACACGCACGGCGACATCATGCCCGAACCGGATGACCCTCGCCATCATCCGATCGGGGGACATCCGATCGAGACGGACGGACGATGTGCGGGACCGGTGCTCCGCGCGACGCTCGATGCATGCCGATCGTCGAAGTGAACAATCTGCACAAGTCGTACGGAGGTCGCGCCGTCGTGGACGGCGTGAGCTTCGAGATCCACGAAGGTGAGATTTTCGGGGTCCTCGGTCCGAACGGGGCCGGGAAGACGACCTCCGTCGAACACATCTCGGGTCTGCGAAAACCCGATGAGGGCACCGTCCGCGTCGCCGGCCTCGACCCGGTCCGCGACCACCGGGCCGTCACCGAACTGCTCGGCACGCAGTTGCAGCAGAGTGAGCTGCAGCCGAAATTGACCGTGCGCGAGGCCCTCCGGTTGTACGCGGCCTTCTACGCCCGACCCGCGGACGGCGATGTGCTCGCCGAACGCCTCGGGCTCGGCCGCATGCTCGACACCCGGTTCACGAAACTGTCCGGGGGCCAGAAACAGCGGTTGTTCATCGCACTGGCACTCATCGGTTCACCGCGCGTCGTCGTCCTCGACGAACTCACCACCGGACTCGACCCGCGTGGGCGCCGTGACACCTGGGAACTGATCGAGGAGGTGCGTGATTCCGGCGTCACCGTCCTGCTCGTCACACATTTCATGGAAGAGGCACAACGCCTCTGCGACCGTGTCGCGGTCTTCGATTCCGGGCGCATCCGTGCGCTGGGGACGCCGGCCCAGCTGATCGGGCAGTCGTCCGCAGCGATCGTGGTCTCGTTCCACCCGTCCGGTCCGCTCGACCCCGCGCTCCTCGAAGCCCAGCCCGGCGTCGTCTCCGTGCACACCGCCCGGGAACGGGTGGCCGTCGAAGGCAGTGAGGAGTCGATCCACGCGGTACTCGGCCTGTTGGCACGCCTCGGCGTCACGGCCGAACGCCTCCGCATCGCCGAAGCGACCCTCGACGACGCCTACCTCGATCTCACCGACACCAGGAGCACGTCATGACCGACCCGACCGTCCGCACCAGGCTCGTCGAGACGTCGACGACGAGCACCCCGACGATGTCCGCATCGACCGCCGTTCTGCGTACCGAGGCACGACTGTTCACGCGGGAACCCGGGGCGCTCTTCTGGATCCTCGTCTTCCCCACGCTGTTGCTCGTGATACTCGGCCTGATTCCCGGTTTCCGGAAACCGGATCCGGACCTCGGTGGTCTGCGGGTGATCGATCTGTACGTCCCCGTGGCGATCCTCCTCGCGATGATCGTGGCCGGTGTCCAGACGATGCCCGCGGTGTTGTCGTCGTACCGAGAACGGGGAATCCTCCGCAGGCTCGCCGTGACCCCGGCGAGTCCGTCCCACCTGCTGACCGCACAGATCGTGGTGCACGCGATCGCGGTCCTGGCGTCGGTCTTCCTCGCACTGATCGTCGGTCGGGCGGCCTTCGGAGTCGCCTTCCCCGCCCAGCCGTGGGGATACGCACTCGCGGTACTCGTCACTCTCGCTGCGGCACTGAGCGCGGGAGGGACACTGGCTGCGGTGGCACCGTCCGTGCGGATCGCTCAGACGCTGGGCACGATCGTGTTCTTCCCGTTGATGTTCAGTGCGGGCGTATGGCTGCCGGTGCAGGCGATGCCCGAGCTGCTGCGACGGAACGTGGAGCTGACACCCTTCGGTGCCGCAGCGCAACTGCTCGACGAGACCGCCGCGGGCGACCTGCCGAATCTCGGTGGCATCGCGGTCGTGGTGGGTTGGACCGTCGTCCTGACCGGCGTGGCGATCCGGTGGTTCCGTTGGCAGTGACGGCGTCGACCGTCATCCTGGAAGCCATGAGGGCACCGACGACCACCGACGATCCGTGGCTTCGGACCTACAGATGGGCGCCGGTGGGGATGCTCGCGACCGGCACCGTCCTGTCCGTCGGCACCGCGACGTTGTTGATGAGTCCCGCCGAGCGGTACACGGCAGCGGTGCTCACCGCGGTGGCGGTGGGTCTGGAACTGTGGCGCGGTCGCCGCCGCCGGTCGGTGCCGGAGGGCGACGCGGTCTACTACCTGCTCCGGTCCGCCCTGGCGTTCGTCCTGAGCTGGCTCAACCCGTTCTTCGCGATCTATGCGGCCTCCGGCTACTTCGATGCCCACGCGATGCTGCCGGACCGCTGGATCCGGTTCGGGCTGATCGTCACCGCCGTGACGGTGGCGGGTTCGCAGGCGGGTGGTCTGCCGCCGGACGACACGACGATGTGGATCGCGTTCGGGCTCCTCGTCGTGCTCAACGCCTCGATTTCCATGCTGATGATGAGGCTCGCCGAACGCGACGAGCAGCGAAGTCTCGAACGGCTCGCTGCGATCACCGAACTCGAACGCACCAACGTCCGACTCGAGAACGCGCTGTCCGAGAACCAGGCCCTGCACGCGCAGCTGCTGGTGCATGCCCGGGAAGCGGGGATCGACGACGAGCGCCGCCGGCTCGCCGCGGAGATCCACGACACCCTCGCCCAGGGCCTGGCCGGGATCGTCACGCAGTTGCAGGCGGCACAGGACACCGCCGATCCGGAGGCGGCGCGGCGCCACGTCGAGAGGGCCACGGACCTTGCGCGACGCAGCCTCGGCGATGCCCGCCGCTCGGTGCGCAATCTCGCTCCCGAGGCACTCGAGCACCGCACGCTCGACGACGCGCTGGCCCACGAGGTGGAGAGATGGTCGGCCGAACACGGGATCCGGGTCGATCTCACGGTCACGGGCACCACCGAACCGTTGCACGACGACATCGGCGTGACGTTGTTCCGCATCACCCAGGAGGCCCTCGCGAACGTCGCCAAGCATTCCTCCGCACACCGTGCCGGTGTCACGGTGTCCTATATGGACGACGAAGTGAGTGTGGACATCCGGGACGACGGATGCGGTTTCGATCCGTGCGCGACACCGGGCGACGGATTCGGGTTGCGGGGCATGCAGTCCCGTGCCGACCGGATCGCCGGCGTCGTGGACGTCGAGTCCGAACCGGGTGTGGGGACCGCGGTCTCGGTGCGGGTGCCGCTGATCAGGGCCGGGAGGATGTCGTGACCGACGCGGACGAGATCACCGTGCTGATCGTCGACGACCACCCCGTCGTGCGGGACGGCCTGCGCGGAATGTTCGCCGCATCCCCGGAATTCGACGTGGTCGGAGAGGCTGCCTCCGGTCCGGAGGCCGTGACCCTCACGCTCGAACTCGACCCCGACGTGGTGCTCATGGACCTGCGGATGCCGGGAGGCGGGGGAGTGCAGGCGATCACCGAACTCGTCGCGCGAGGTGCGCGCAGTCGCGTCCTGGTGCTGACGACCTACGACACGGACGCCGACACCGTGCCTGCGATCGAGGCCGGCGCGACCGGCTACCTGCTCAAGGACGCTCTGCGGGACGACCTGTTCGCCGGGGTGCGGGCCGCGGCGGAGGGACGGACCGTCTTGTCGCCGGTGGTCGCGTCGCGGTTGATGAACCACATGCGGACACCCACCGCCCCGCAGGCGCTCAGCGCCCGGGAGCGTGAGGTGCTGGCGCTCGTCGCGAAGGGCACCTCGAACCGGGCCATCGCCCAGGAGCTGTTCATCAGCGAGGCGACCGTGAAGACCCACCTGACCCACGTCTTCGCGAAGCTCGAGGTGAAGGACAGGGCGGCCGCGGTCGCAGTCGCCTACGACCGCGGGATCCTGGGTTAGCCGAACAGCAGGGTCAGCCGAACAGCAGGGTCAGCCGAACACCGCACGCTCGCGGCGTCGTTGCCGACGGGAGAAGACCGCGACCATCAGTCGCACCGGAAGGGGCAGTTCGCGGCGGACCCGCTCGGTCTCGTCCTCGGTCATCACGGCGAAGAAGCGGGTGAGGTCGAAGTCGGCCCGGCCACCGCGCTGGGCGTCCTTCTCGAACCGCTGCCACGCGTCGGCGGAGACGTGCCCGGTGATGAGCGGGAAGACCGTTCGCTCCTCGTCCGCGATGTGCTCGTGGAGGTGCTCACTCAGCGTGCGGAGGGTGCGTGCGAAGCCGGCCACTGCCGCGGGGTCGGGGAGCCCGCGGGTGAATTCGCCGAGTTCGTCGAGGAGCGGGTCGAGTTCGTCGTGGTCGTCGGTGAGTTCGGTGAAGTCGACGTGGGGTCCGGCCGACGCGGTGATCAGCGGCCAGAGTGCGAGGTCCTCCACGTTGTGATGGTGGTAGAGACTCGCGACGAACAGTCCGACATAGTCGGCGGTCGCCGCGTAGCGGGCCCTGTCGAAGCTCGACGGATCTGCGAGGATCCGGTCCGCCAGTTCGCGGAGCCGGGTGACGTCGCGGAGGATCACGCGGTGCGCGAGCCGCATTCCGAGCAGGTCGTCGTCGGTGGTGAGGCGCGGGGTGAGGGATGCGGAAGTCATGTCGGTAGCGTGCGCGGCCGGACTTGGAACCGGCTTGGTGCCGAGCGGGCGCCGGAGATCGTCGCGCACCAAGTGGTCGCCAAGAATGTCTCCGCGCGCTCGGTCCGTGATCATCACTCCGGCGCTTGCAGGGAGCCGGCAGGCGATGTCAGCGGGTCGGCGCGATGCCGAACAGGAGCGCGTCGATGCCGGCGCGGAACGCACGGTCGTTCGCATCGGATCCGTCGTCCGCACCGCTGCGGCTGTCCGCATCTGCGACATCACCTGCGGATCCTCCGGCGGACGCGCCGGTCATCAGGGTGGTGAGATGCGGGTAGTCGCCGTGCTCAAGCATCGCGGCGATGTGCGCGGCTCCGCCGCCGGCCGCCCCTGCAGACATCCCGGCGGCCTCCTGCGCGGCGAAGTTGGTGACCCACCCCGACAGGAGGGCGACTCCGGTCATCGTCGCGGTCGGGTCGAGTCCGGCGGGGGCGAGGGCGCCGACGAGGTGGTCGAGATACCGCATCGAGTTCGGGCCGAGCGTCGATGCCGTGACCTGGCTCAGCCAGGGATGCCGGCGGTGGATTGCGCGGGACTGTTCGGCGACGTCGAGTACGTCGGCGCGCACGTCACCGGTCAGCGGAGCGAAGCGGTATTCGGCTCCGGCCCGGTCGACCATGAGATCCACGAGATCGGTCTTGCCGGAGACGTAGCGGTAGAGCGACGCGGGGGCGGTGCCGAGGGCGTCGGCGAGCCTGCGCATGGACAGGGCGCGGATGCCGTCCTCGTCGGCGATCCGCACGCACGCGTCTGCGAGCTGGTCGAGCGTGTAGGCCGGTCGCGGGCCGGGGCGCCCGGTGTCGGACCGCAGCCAGATCGAGTCGGAGACCGTCATGCAGGACAGCATGCCCCCTCGAACGAGTTGCGAACGATGTTCGCAGATGCGTACCCTCGAACTGCGAACGGTGTTCCCAATTGAGAGGTGGATCGTGACCGAGATGGCACTCGAGGCGGAAGGCCTCACCCGGGCGCTCGGCGATCGCATCGTCGTCGACGACGTCCACCTGCGCGTCCCGCCGGGGCGCGTCCATGCGCTCCTCGGTCCGAACGGATCGGGGAAGACCACCATCGTCCGGATGCTCGCCACCCTGCTGCGGCCCACGGCCGGACGTGCCCGCGTACGCGGCTTCGATGTGGTGCACGACGCGACCCAGGTTCTCGACACCGGTCAGTCGTAGATCCACCGCGTGGTACTGGCCGACGAAGCCGATGCAGCGCTTCACGCGGGCCCACATCGACGAGGCCGTCGCCGTCATCGGCGCATTCGGCCTGCGCCACAACGGCATCCAGGTGCCGGTCGAGAACGGCTCGGTCCGGCTGTCCTTCACGACCGACGCCCACTCGGTGCCGCTGCTGCCCGTGCTGCGCGCCCTCGACGACGCGGGTGTCCCCGTCGACGACATCGGCCGTCGCCGCGTCGGTCTCGACGAGGCATTCCTGACCCTGACCGGACGCGAGCGAATCGAGGAGTCCGCATGACCACCATCCACGAGTCCGGCCACGGCAGTTCTGCCCTCACCGGCACCCGGACGTTGCTGCATCGCGTCCTGCTGACCTACCGGCACTCGCCGGCCCAGCTGTTCGTCACCCTCGCCGCACCGCTGGGCATGATGCTGCTCTTCGGATTCGTCTTCGCCGGCGCCCTGTCCGGTGGCGAGGGCGCCGCCTACCGCGCATACCTGATGCCGGGTGTGCTCGTCCTCGTGGCGGCCATGGGCCTCGCGACCACCGCCGCCACCGCGAACGCCGACATGCGCAGCGGACTGTCGGATCGCTTCCGGACCCTGCCCACCTCCCCGGTGGCCGCGCCCGCCGGACTCGCCTTCGCCGAGACCCTGACGTGTGCGGTCACGCTGGCGCCGATGGTCGGCATCGGATATCTCGTCGGCTGGCGGATCGAAGCGGGCGCCGGGGAGATCGCCCTCGCCGCGGTGGTGCTGCTGTTGTTCCGGTTCGCATTCTCGTGGGCAGGTGTGTGGCTCGGCGTCTCGATCCGGGACGAGCAGGTCCTGCAGCAGTGCGCACCGATGATCTTCGGCGCGATCATGTTCTCGAACATCTTCGTGCCCACCGACACGATGCCGGTGGTGGTCCGGCAGATCGCGGAGTGGAATCCCGTCAGTGCCGTCGTGGGTGCGCTGCGTGAGCTGCTCTCGGCGTCCGCGCCGGTACCCGCGGATGTGGCGTGGCCGCTGCACCATCCGGTGTGGTCGGCGTTCGGCTGGTGCGTCGTGCTGCTCGTCGTGACGGTCCCGCTCGCGGTGCGCCGATACACGGCCGATCACCGGATCCGGTAGCTACCGGCCGGTAACCGGACCATCGGCAGACACCGGAATCGGGCGGGACTACCCTGTATATCCGTGACCTCACACTATGACGTCGTTGTCCTCGGAGCCGGTCCCGGTGGGTACGTCGCTGCTATCCGCGCGGCACAGCTGGGACTGAGCACCGCCATCATCGAGCAGAAGTACTGGGGTGGTGTCTGCCTGAACGTCGGCTGCATCCCCTCGAAGGCACTTCTCCGCAACGCCGAGCTGGCACATCTCTTCAACAAAGAGGCCAAGACCTTCGGCATCTCGGGAGACGTGTCCTTCGACTTCGGTGCCGCCTACGACCGCAGCCGCAAGGTCGCGGACGGGCGCACCAAGGGCGTGCACTTCCTCATGAAGAAGAACAAGATCACCGAATACGACGGTAAGGGCTCGTTCGTCGACGCCAAGACCATCGAGGTGGCCCTCACCAAGGGCGGCACCGAACAGGTGACCTTCGACAACGTCATCATCGCGACCGGTTCCGTCACGAAGCTGCTGCCGGGCACCGAGCTCAGCGACAATGTCGTCACCTACGAGGAGCAGATCCTCACCCGCGACCTCCCCGAGTCCATCGTCATCGTCGGTGCCGGCGCCATCGGCATGGAGTTCGGCTACGTCCTGAAGAACTACGGGGTCGACGTCACCATCGTCGAGTTCCTCGACCGCGCACTGCCCAACGAGGACGCCGACGTCTCCAAGGAGATCGCCAAGGCGTACAAGAAGCTCGGCATCACCATCAAGACCGGTGCCGCGGTGCAGAAGATCTCGGACGACGGTTCGAAGGTGACCGTCGCGATCAAGGACAACAAGTCCGGCAACGTCGAGACCGTCACGGTCGACAAGGTGCTGCAGTCGGTCGGCTTCGCGCCGCGCGTCGAGGGCTACGGCCTCGAGAACACCGGCGTCGAGCTCACCGACCGCGGTGCCATCGCGATCGACGAGCGTATGCGCACCAACGTCAAGGGCATCTACGCCATCGGCGACGTCACCGCGAAGCTGCAGCTCGCCCACGTCGCGGAGGCGCAGGCCGTGGTCGCGGCCGAGACCATCGGCGGTGCCGAGACCCTCGAGCTCGGCGACTACCGCATGATGCCGCGCGCGACCTTCTGCCAGCCGCAGGTCGCCTCCTTCGGTCTCACCGAGGAGCAGGCGAAGGCCGAGGGCTACGACGTGAAGGTCGCGACCTTCCCGTTCACCGCCAACGGCAAGGCGCACGGTCTGGGTGATCCCAACGGCTTCGTCAAGCTCATCGCCGACAAGACCCACGGTGAGCTCATCGGCGGCCACCTCATCGGCCCCGACGTCTCGGAGCTGCTGCCCGAGCTGACCCTGGCCCAAAAGTGGGACCTCACGGTCAACGAGCTCGCGCGCAACGTCCACACGCACCCGACTCTGAGCGAGGCGCTGCAGGAGGCCATCCACGGTCTCGCAGGACACATGATCAACTTCTGAGGATGCGGGGCCGACCCGAGGCCCCGCGTTCACCCTTCTTCCGTGTGGGCGGATCCCCGCTCGGATGTACCGGCTCAGCCCGTGACGACTCGACCGTCGTCGCGGGCTGACGTCGTTCCGTCCTTCTCCGGGCGCAGCACCAGCTGCACGAGACAGTTACCGTCCTGCGGGTCGGGCCGGACGTCGACGGCGTAGCGGCTGCGCAGCAGGTCGGCGTGGTCGTCGAGGACACGCTGGATCAATCCGCGTTGGATGCCGCGCACCACTTCGGGATTCGTGCGGGCGATCTCCGCGAGCGGGCACGTGCACAACGTGAGGCTGTGGGTGCCGAAGGCGTTCGTCGCGCTCTGCGTCTCGAAACCCAACTGCTGCAGGGCGTCGATGACGAGCGTGCCGGCGTCGACGGTCGGCGCGGGTGCGAGGGCGAGGGCGAGGATGCCCGCCCAGTCCGAGCCCACCTCGAACGCCTTGTCCTCGCGCTCGGTGGGGGTGCCCCCGATCCGCGCGGCGAGCAGCGCGACGAGATCGGTGTAGGACGGTTCCTTCACCGCGACGTAGCCGAGGCGCGGGCGCCCGACCCGCTCGGTCGGAAGTTGCCGGGTGCGGACGAGACCTTCCTTCCCGAGGCCCGCGAGATGGAAGCGGACGGTCGTGACGTGCAGGTCGAGCGTGGCGGCGAGATGATGGGCGTCGACCGGGCCCGAGGACTCCCGCAACAGGCCGAGAATCCGCTCGCGTTGCTTCCCCCGCCGTGCCAAGTCCGCTCTCCCGTCGCGCCCGCGGTGACTCTCAGGTGAGGGTCACCTTATTAAAAGGAGGAAAATCCTCTATAGTCGGCGCCATGGAGGCGACAACCGACGCACCGTCCACGTTACGACCGGTCCGGAGAGCCTCGGAACCGTAGCCACCCTTGCCCTCGCGAGAAGGAGTGCAGAACATGGCGGACAAGCACGCATCGGAAGACGCTCTCCCCCTTGCGGGTAGGGACACCGCCCACCTGCCGGGACACTGGCTGCTCGCCCGCCTGGGCAAGCGTGTGCTGCGGCCCGGCGGTAAGGAACTGACGGCACGCGTGCTCGCCGACGCGAGGTTGCGTGGCGCGGACGTCGTCGAGTTCGCGCCCGGCCTCGGCCGGACGGCGCAGGAGATCCTCGCGTACTCGCCGGGCAGCTACACCGGAGTCGAATCCGACGAGACGGCAGCCGAACTGACGCGCAAGGCCATCGCCGGCGGAGGCAGTGTGGTCAGCGGCGAGGCGTCGAAGACCGGACTCGACGACGAGGTCGCCGACGTCGTGGTCGGCGAGGCGATGCTGACCATGCAGACCGACAGGCACAAGGCGGAGATCGTGCAGGAGGCCCGCCGGGTGCTCCGTGTGGGCGGCCGGTACGCCATCCACGAACTCGCGATCGAACCCGACGAGGTCGATGACGAGGTCAAGACCGAGATCCGCACGTCGCTCGCGCGCTCGATCAAGGTCAACGCCCGCCCGCTCACCGCGGCGGAATGGCGGACCCTGTTCGAGGAGAACGGATTCGAGGTCGAGAAGATCGGCTTCGCTCCCATGGCGCTGCTCGAACCCAAGCGCATCCTCGCCGACGAGGGCCTGCCCGGCACCCTGAAGTTCGTTCGCAACGTCCTTCGCGACTCCGACGCCCGCAGCCGGGTGCTCCAGATGCGGTCGACGTTCACGAAGTACAAGAAGCATCTGGTCGCGATCGAGATCGTCGCCACGAAGAAGGAAGCGTGATGAGTACACAGCAGGTCGAGGGCAAGCTCACCCGTATCGAGGGGCTCGCGGGGCTCAACGCGGGCGAGGGGAGCGGGCCACGCATCGAGAAGCTCGCGGCGGTCACCGGTGCCACCGTGGTACGTCTGTCCTTCGTCGCCGGGCAGACGATGGACGACCACAAGGCCGGCGCTCCGATCCTCGTGCAGGCCGTCACCGGCGACATCTCGTTCAGCACCGCCGACGAGACCGTGTCGCTCGTACCGGGTACCGCCGTCCACGTCGACGCCGGCATCGTGCACCGCCTCGTCGCGAACGCCGATTCCGTGGTGCAGCTGACGATCCTGCGCTGAGCTGTCACCGATCCCACGTCGGCGACGAATGTGCACGTGAGGTGTGCGCGCCCGCGTAGTGTTGCGCCATGGCGGAACGCGGCGCTCGCCCACACGTGCACCCGGTTCGGAGATGGTTGCTGCGAACGGTGCGGCACCTGTTCACACCTCTGCGGCCCGACGACTATCTCGAGATGATCAACCCGCTCTGGACGACCCGCGAACTGCGCGGCCGTGTGGAGCGGGTCGTCCCCGAGGGCGGCGACGCCGCATCGGTGCTCATCCGCCCGGCCTACGAGTGGCGCGGTCACGAGCCGGGCCAGTACGTGCGGCTCGGGGTGGTCATCGACGGGGTCTACCACTGGCGCGCGTACTCGCTCACCTCCGACCCCGATCCGGTCGACGGGCTCATCAGCGTCACACCCAAACTCGTCGAGAACGGCGTGGTCTCGCCGTACCTGGTCCGCAAACTCGAGCCCGGCGACATCGTCCGCCTCGGTGAGGTCGAGGGCGTGTTCACCCTGCCCGACCCGCTGCCCGCGAAGATGCTGTTCATCAGCGCGGGCAGCGGGATCACCCCGATCATGAGCATGCTGCGCAGCCTCGACCACCGCGACCGCATCGACGACGTCGTCGTCGTGCATTCCGCCCACACCGAGGACGAGGTGATCTTCGGCTCGACCCTGCGCGGCCTCGACGAGCGGCATCCCGGAATGCGTCTCGAGCTGTGGCTCAGCGGCGACCGCGGCCGCATCACCCCCGACGACCTCGGCGATCTGTGCCCCGACTGGCGCGAACGCGACGCTTTCTGCTCGGGCCCGCGCGACCTGCTCGACGCCCTCGAAGAACACTGGGACGAACACGGTGATCCCGAAAGATTCCACCTCGAACGTTTCCAGCCGATCATCGGTGGGAATGCCGGGAGCGGCGAGGGCGGCACCATCCACTTCCTCGACAGCGAGAAAGAGGTGGAGTGCGACGGGGGAACACCCATCCTGGTCGCAGGCGAGAACGCCGGCCTGAAGTTGCCATACGGCTGCCGTATCGGCATCTGCCACACGTGCGTCGGAACGCTGAAATCCGGGCAACTCCGGGACCTGCGGACCGACGAGGTGAGCGAGCCCACCGGGGCTGCGGTGCGTACCTGTATCCACACCGCGGAGGGTGACATCGAAATAGAACTGTGAAGCAACCGGCTTCGAAGCAGGGGGCGTCGTGACGAGAAGCATCGACAGGACCGACACCGGGACACGGGAACCACAGAGTCCGCTCGCGCATCTGAGCGACGACGATCTCGAGCAGATCGCCGAGGAGTTCGACGCCATCCACGACGAGGTGTACTCGAGTCTCGGCGACAAGGACCGGCAGTACATCAAGAACGTCATCGCCACGCAACGGCAGTTGGTCGTCGCGGGGCGGTTACTGCTCTTCGCGTCGTCGTACAAGCCCGCCTGGGTGGCCGGGACAGCCTGTCTCGGAGTGGCGAAGATCCTCGAGAACATGGAGATCGGCCACAACGTCATGCACGGCCAGTGGGACTGGATGAACGATCCGGACATCCACTCGTCGGTGTGGGACTGGGACACCGCCTCCACCGCGGAGGCGTGGAAGCACTCGCACAACTACATCCACCACACGTTCACGAACATCCGCGGCCTCGACAAGGATCTCGGCTACGAGATCATGCGGATCGACCCGCACCAGAAGTGGCACCCCGTCTACCTGGCGCAACCTCTCTACAACGCGCTGCTCACCGTGCTCTTCGAATGGGGTGTGGCGCTGCACGACCTCGACCTCGAGGCGTTGTGGGCCGGCGAGAAGTCGACCGGTCAGGTGATCGAGGAGCTGAAGGGCATCTTCGGCAAGGCCCGCGCGCAGTTCGTCAAGGACTACGTCGGCTGGCCGCTGGTGAGCGCCGCGCTGTTCGGTCTCGCGCAGGTCGCGCTGCAGGGCCGGTTGCCCCAGCCGAAGACCTCGCGTCTGGGCCGGCGACTGCGGTCGATGAGCAAGGGACCGATGGGCAAGGGCCGGTCCGGAAAGTTTCGTACCGCAGCCCATCTCGCCGACCGGTATCTGCCCGGTGTCGAGAAGACCTTCCTCGCGACGGTTCTCGCCGACATCACGGCCAACATCATCCGCAACGTGTGGGCGCACGCGATCATCTTCTGCGGGCACTTCCCGGACCAGACCTATACCTTCTCGAAGAAGGAGGTCGAGAACGAGTCGCGTGGAGGGTGGTACGTGCGGCAACTCGTCGGCGCCGCGAACATCGAAGGCACCCCGCTGTTCCACATCCTCAGCGGCAATCTCGGCTACCAGGTGGAGCATCACCTGTTCCCCGACATGCCGAGCACCCGTTACGCGGAGGTCGCGCCGAAGGTCAAGGACATCTGCGAGCGTTACGAACTGCCCTACAACTCGGGGCGATTGGGCAAGCAGTGGTTCATGGTGCACCGCACCATCGCCCGGCTCGCCTTCCCGGGCGGCAAGCCCCGTCCGAAGCCCGGACCGTATCGTCGTTCGCAGGACCCCACCGGCGGTCCCGTTCCCAGCGAGGCCGCACGGTTCCGCGACCGTCTGCCCGCCGACCATCCCGACGCCGGACCAGAACACGAGGGCGGCGGCGTGAAGGTCGATCCGCCACCCCGCTGATCACGTCGTCCGGTGTGCAGTTGTCGTCGACGATGCGCGAATTCGCCGATGAGAACTGCACTCCGGAGCCGGGGTCAGGACGCCCGGTATGCCTTCCAGCCGCCGAACTCGGTGATGTCCACCGCGTCGGCGGCTGCGTCCTGCGTGCAGCCGAAGCCGACGACCCACCGTCCGTCCGCCAGTTCGACACTCGTCAACGTCATCGGGGCGGGCAGCGCGGCGAGGAACCGACCCAGTCCGGCCTCCGACAACCGGAACAGTTCACCGACGATGGCGGCGCCCTCGCCCGGTGCGTGACGCACCAGGCCCGGCTTCGGCGGCGTCGTGTTCAACGCGGCGAGGCGGTACGCGTCGGAGGTGTACACCTCCTCGACGAAGCGCGCCCCGAGTTCCTCGAGCTGGAAGTGCAGCGGCTGACCGCGCAGGTGCGCTCCGAAGACCGCGAGTTCGACGCCGGACTCGACCACACGCGGTGCGTCCACACCGTTCAGCGCGGCCGCGACGTCCACGGCCACCTGGTCGCCGAAGGCCGGGACCACGACCATGACCCCGAACGGCTCACCGGCCGGTGTCGGCGCACCGGGCACCGCCACCGCCGTCATGTCCAGCAGGTTGCAGAAGTTGGTGTAGGTGCCCATCCGACGATTGATGGCGATCGGATCGGCCTGCACCGCGGCGATCGTCGGGTGTTCCGTCGTCGTCGGGAGCAGCAACCCGTCGAACCCGGCGAGCAGTTCACGCGCGAACGCCTTCACGTGGATGAGGGTGTCGAGATCCTCGACGAGTTCGTAGGCGGCAGGCTTCTTCGCGCCGGCGACGATCGCGGCGACCGTGGGATCGGCACCCTCCGGTGCCGTCGACAGGAACTCGCCGACGGCCGCGTAGCGCTGGGCCACCACGGCACCGTCGTAGAGAAGCAGGGCAGCATCGAGCAGCGGTGAGATGACCACCTCCGCGATCTCGATGCCGGATTCGCGTGCCGCGGTCACCGTGCGGGCGAAGGCGTCGCGGTACTCCTCACACAACGCTTCGAGATCCTCGGCGCGCGGCACCGCGACGCGCAGAGTGTTCGGCGCGGCGAGTCGTACATCCGCGGGCCAGGTCCTGCTGCGCGGGTCGCGGGGTTCGGGTCCGGCCATGATCCGGACCGCGGTCGCCGCCAGGTCGAGCGACGTCGCGAAGACCGTGAGGCAGTCGTAGTCGACGCAGGCCGGGACCACGCCGTGCGCCGGGATGACGCCGAGAGTGGCCTTGATGCCGACGATTCCGTGCAGCGCGGCGGGTACCCGTCCCGAACCGGCCGTGTCGGTGCCCAGCCCGATGTCGGCGATGCCGAGCGCCACCGCGGCCGCCGAACCGGAACTCGAACCGCCCGAGACCTTCTCGGGATCCCACGCGCACCGCACCGCCCCGTACGGGCTGCGGGTGCCGACGAGACCGGTGGCGAACTGGTCGAGGTTGGTCTTACCCAGCACGACGGCGCCGGCGGCGACCAGACGCTCGACACCCGAAGCGGTTTCCTCCGGGACGTACGCGAACTCGGGACATGCCGCAGTGGTCGGGATTCCCGCGACGTCCACGTTGTCCTTGACCGCCACGACCAGACCGGCGAAGGGAAGGGACTCACCGGCGGCGACCCGTGCGTCCACTTCGGCGGCGTCGGCGAGAAGATCGTCGGCGCTGCGCAGCGTGATCCACACCTCGGGTCGATCCACCTCGTCGATGCGGCCCAGTGCGGCACGAACGCGATCGGTGGCGGACACCCTCACCGGGGAGACGGGCGCCGCAGCTGTATACATCTTTGTGGACATGGCTGTATACGCTATGGACCAGCAATGACGCTGCTGTGACGTTGTGTAACAGCCTTGTTAGGGATCGCGCCGAACCGATGCCGGCCGGTGCGGACGGATCAGAAGTCGCGTTCGATCCGCAGCACACCGATGGTTGTGGCAAGGGCGTCGTACTGCGTGACCAGCAGACAGAACTCGATGAGCCTGCGGTCGTCGTAGAACTGCGCGAGCGACGCCCACGTCTCGTCGGACAGATTCTTCGTCGCCACGAGTTCGTCGACGGCGGCGAGAAGAGCGCAGTGCCTTGCCTGCCAGCCGGGAGCGTCGGGTCCGGCAACGATACGCTCGCGCACCTCGTCGGTGATGCCGGCACGGCGACCCAGGCGGGTGTGGTGGTCGAATTCGTAACCGCACTCGCGCAGATGCGCGACGCGCAGGATGACCATCTCCGATTCGAACCGGCCGAGACGGCCGAACGGCATGAGCATGCCGGCGTAGTGCAACCACCCGCGGAACAGCCGTCCGGTGCGGCCGAGGGTGCTGAACAGGTGGGCGTCCGAGGTGCCGCCGGCGGCGGACAGGGCCTTCCATGTCACCCAGTTGATCGGGCCGAGTTCCTTGAAACGTCCGGGCGGGATGCGGGGTGTCATGAGCGCCAGTGTGCCGCACCGGACCCGTCCGGTCACGTGACACGACCGGAAGTGTCAGTCTCGGACGGCCCGGGCCATCCGCGCGAAGGCGCGTGCCTCCTCGGCCCGGCGCACGACCACCGATCGCGAGGTGTCGATGTGGGCGAGCAGCAGGTCGTGGGCGTCGTCGAGCTTGTCGGCGAGAACCAGCTCGGCGACCTCGATGTGCTCGTCGACGGTCGCGACGATGCGGTCGGGGGTCAGATAGTCGAACATCCGCACCGGGCGCACCTTGGCGTTCACCGAGGCCAGCGCGTCGCACAGGGCACGGTTGCCGGAGGCGGCGAGCAACGTCATGTGGAAGCGCTCGTCGAGCGTGACGAAGCCGGCGTCGGGCTCGGGCGGATCCTCGCGGATCTCATACCAGCGGTCGAGCTCGGGACCGAGGACGTCGGGATCGTGCCGCACCGACTCGCTGTCGAGTGCGCGGCGAATCCCGCGCAGCTCCAGGGTGGTCCGCAGCTCGTACAGGTCGGCGAGGTCGTCGAAGCGCGGACGGTAGGGGTACAACCCCTGGTCGCGGCGTTCGACGAGCCCGTCGGAGACCAGTCGGGCGAGGGCCTCGCGTACCGGCGTGCGCGACACCTCGTACTGTTCGGCGAGGCGTTCTTCACTGAGTCGTTCGTCAGGGGAGGCGGTCCCGGACATCAGACGATCGCGCAGGGCCTTGTAGACCCACTCGCGCCGTGTGTCGGCGGCCATCAGATCGCCATCGCCGCACGGACGGTGGAGGCGGCGTCGACACCACCGTCACCCGTCGAGGTGATGCGCCCGGATTCGAGGACGTAGTAGTGCAGGGCGTTGTCGAGGGCGAAACCGATGTGCTGTTCGACGAGCAGCACCCCGAGGTCGCCACTGCGGCCGAGTTCGACGATGGTGTTCTCGATCTCGGTGACCACCGATGGCTGGATGCCTTCGGTGGGCTCGTCGAGGATGAGCATGCGCGGCTCGGTGATCAGCGCGCGGGCGATGGCGAGTTGCTGGCGCTGACCGCCGGAGAGCAGGCCGGCGCGGCGGTCGAGTAGCGGGACGAGGGCGGGGAACAGGTCGAGCATGTCGGTGATCAACTGACGGCCGTTGCGGCGCGTGTCGGCGACGACCTGCAGGTTTTCCCGGCAGGTGAGCTGACCGAAGGACTGTTGCCCCTGCGGGACGTAGGCCAGGCCGCGGGTGACGCGGGCAGATGGTCGCAGCGAGGTGATGTCGTCACCGTCGAAGAGGATCTTTCCCTTGGTGACGGGCAGCAGGCCGACGGCGGCGCGCAGCAGTGTGGTCTTGCCGGCACCGTTGTGGCCCATGACCGCGACGGTCTTGCCGGTCGGCACGGTCAGGGAGATGCCGTGCAGGATCTCGGTGCGACCGTAACCGGCGCGGACGTCGACGAGTTCGAGCATCATGCCTCCTGAGCAGTGGTGGCGGTCCCGAGGTAGACCTGCTGGACCTGCGGGTCGTTCTGGACCTGGTCGACGGTGCCGTCGGCGATGACCTTGCCGCGGGCGAGGACGGTGACGGAGGTGGCGAAGGCGCGCATGAAGTCCATGTCGTGCTCGACGACGACCACCGTGCGCTGCGCGCCGATGCGGCGCAGCAGCTGCCCGGTCTCCTCGCGTTCGTCGCCGCTCATTCCGGCGACGGGTTCGTCGAGGAGCAGCACGTCGGCGTTCTGCACGAGCAGCATGCCGATCTCGAGCCACTGCTTCTGCCCGTGGGCGAGGATGCCCGCGGGGGTGTCGCGGTGGGCGGTCAGGCCGATCGTCTCGAGTGTTTCCTCGATCTCGGGCAGAACGTTGTTGCGGCGGCGCAGCAACTGCCACGGGGAGCGGCTCCCGCCGGCGGCGATGTCGAGGTTCTGCAGAACGGACAGTTCCTCGAAGACCGAGGCGGTCTGGAAGGTGCGGCCGACACCGAGGCGCGCGATCTTGTGGGTCTTCTTGCCGAGCAGTTCGACGCCGGATTTGGTGATCGAGCCGGTCGCCGGGACCAGGCCGGTGACGGCGTCGACGAGGGTGGTCTTGCCGGCGCCGTTGGGGCCGATGAGGAACCGCAGGTCGCCTTGGAGGAGGGTGAGGTCGACGCCGTCGACGGCGGTGAAGCCGTCGAAGGTGACACGCAGGTCGCGGATCTCGAGGTAGTCGCTGCTCATTCCGGCGTTGCCGCCGTAGACGGGTTTGCTCATCGCACGGGCTCCATCTCGGGAAGGTCGGCGGGCTCGGGTTCGGTCGGGGGGGTGGGTTCGGTCGGGGTGGTGCGGCGGCGCCGGCGGAGCAGGGGGATGACTCCGGCGAGGCCGGCGGGGAAGAAGCCGACGACGACGATGAACAGCAGGCCCTGCGCGTAGGTCCAGGCGGAGGGGAAGTTCTCCGACAGGGTGGTCTGTGCCCACGCCACGCCCACCGCGCCGAGGACCGGGCCGAGCAGGGTGGTGCGTCCGCCGATGGCGACACCGATGAGGAACGCAATCGACGGGACGATGCCGACGTCGGCGGGGGAGATGATGCCGACGATGGGCACGAACATCGCCCCGGCGATGCCGGCGAAGAAGGCCGCGACGGTGTAGGCGGCCACCTTGATCAGGGCGGGATCGTAGCCCAGGAAGCGGACCCGCTCCTCCTGGTCACGCACGGCGACGAGCAGTTCGCCGTAGCGGGACTGCATGAGCTGGCGGGTCGCGGCGACGACGAGCAGCAGGATCGCGGCGACGATGAAGAACAGCATCCGCTTGTTGACCGGATCGGACAGGTCGTAGCCGAAGAAGGTGCGGAAACGGTTGAGGCCGTTGGATCCTCCGGTGGACTGCTGGCCGATGAGCAGGATCGCGAAGGCGGCGGCCAGTGCCTGGGAGAGGATGGCGAAGTAGGCGCCCTTGACGCGGCGGGCGAACACACCGAAGCCGAGCAGGGCGGCGAGCAGGGCCGGCACGATCAGGATCGCCAGCAGCGTGACGGCGGGGGAGGCGAACGGGGTCCAGTAGGCGGGTAGTTCCCGGATGCCCGCGATCTGCATGAAGTCCGGGACGGTGTCGCCGCGGAGCTGCGCGTCGGAGATCTTCAGGTGCATGGCCATGATGTAGGCGCCGAGGCCGAAGAAGACACCCTGGCCGAGGGTGAGCATGCCACCGCGGCCCCAGGCCAGGCCGATGCCGGCGGCGACGATCGCGAAGCACAGGAACTTGCCGAGCAGGCCGAGCCGGAAATCGGAGAGGACGGCGGGGGCGAGACCGAACAGGACGATCGCGGCGATCGCGAATCCGCCTGCTGTGCGTACGGGTCCGGGTCGGGTGAAGGTGCGGGTCGAGAAGGTCGCGGGCATCAGACCAGGCTCCTCGTCTTGACGGCGAACAGGCCCTGCGGACGGACCTGCAGGAAGATCACGATGAGCACGAACACGATGACCTTCGCGATCGACGCGGTCGTGGAGTACTCGATGAACGAATTGAGCAGGCCCAGTGCGACGGCCGCGAGCACGGCGCCCTCGATGCGGCCGAGACCGCCAATGACGACCACGAGGAAGGCGTCGATGAGGTACGACTGGCCGATGGTCGGGCTGGTCGAGCCGATGAGTGTCAGGGCCACACCGGCGAGGCCGGCCAGGCCCGAGCCGAGGAAGAAGGTCGTGATGTCGGTGCGGCGCGACGAGATGCCCACCGTCTCGGCGAGATCGCGGTTCTGCACCACGGCCCGGATCCGTCGTCCCATCGGGGTGTACTTCATCGACGCGATCAGGGCGACCACGCAGACCACGGCGAGGGCGAGGATGAACAGGCGGGTCTTCGGGACCACCGCCCCGAAGATCTCCACACCACCGGAGAGCCAGGACGGTGCGACGACGTTGACGGCGGGGGCGCCGAAGATGTCGCGGGCGGCCTGCTGCAGCAGCAGGCCCACACCGAAGGTCACCAGCAGGGTGTCGAGCGGGCGGTGGTACATGCGGCGGATGAGGGTGACCTCGAGGATCACACCCATCACGCCGCCCACCAGGAAGCCGACGAGCAGGGAGACGAACAGGGACATCCCGGCCGAGGAGATCACCTGCTGCACGACGAAGGCGGTGTAGCTGCCGGCCATGATGAATTCGCCGTGGGCCATGTTGATCACGCCCATCTGGCCGAACGTCAGCGACAGCCCCAGTGCTGCCAGCAACAGGATCGATCCGATACTCAATCCTGTGAAGAGCTGTCCTACAAGGACATCCATGTCGTCTCCCTCTTCGGCTTCCGTGCTCAGTTACCGGACAGGCCCGACGCCCAGTCGTAGGACTCGAGGTACGGGTCGGGCTCGATGGCGCCGTCGGACTCCCAGACGGTGTAGATCAGGCCGTCGCCGCGGATCTCACCGATGCGAGCGGTCTTGGTGATGTGGTGGTTGTCGCCATCGATCGTGACGGTGCCCTCGGGGGCGTCGAAGGTCACGCCGTCGGCGGCTTCGACGACGTCGTCGACCTCGAAGGACTCGGCCTTCTCGACGGTGTTCTTCCACAGGTAGACCGAGGTGTAGGCGGCCTCCATGGGATCGGAGGTCGGCTTGTTCGCGCCGTACTTCGCCTTGTACGCCTCGACGAACGAGGTGTTCTCGGGGGAGTCGACGGTCTGGTAGTAGTTCCACGCGGTGAGCTGGCCCTCGATGTTCTGCGCGCCGATGCCGCCCACCTCCTCCTCGGCGATGGACACCGACACGACCGGCATGTCCTTCGCGTTGAGGCCGGCGTTGGTGTACTCGCGGAAGAACGCGACATTGGAGTCGCCGTTGAGTGTGTTGAACACCGCGTCGGCGTCGGCGGTGCGCACCTTGTTGACGATGGTGGAGAAGTCGGTGGAGCCGAGCGGGGTGTAGTCCTCACCCTTGATCTCGATGTCGTTGGCCTCGGCGTACGCCTTGATGAGGCGGTTGGCGGTCTGCGGGAAGACGTAGTCGCTACCGACGAGGTAGAGCGACTTCACGCCCTGTTCCTTCAGGTAGTCCAGGGCCGGCACGATCTGCTGGTTGGTGGTCGCGCCGGTGTAGAAGATGTTCGATGACGACTCGAGGCCCTCGTACTGGACGGGGTAGTACAGCAGCGCGTTGCGGTCCTCGAAGACCGGCAGCATCGCCTTGCGACTCGACGATGTCCAGCCACCGAACACCGCTGCGACGCAGTCGGATCCGATGAGCTTTTCGGCCTTCTCCGCGAACACCGCCGGCTCGGATGCGCCGTCCTCGGAGACGATCTCGATCTGCTTGCCGAGCACACCGCCGTCGGCGTTGATCTCCTCGACGGCCAGCGCGATCGAGTCGCGGACGGTGACCTCGGAGATCGCCATCGTGCCCGACAGGGAGTTGAGCGAGCCGACCTTGACGGTGTCGCCCGAGGTGTCGACGCACGACGCAGCACCGGAGGCGGCCGTGCTGCCCTCGTCACCTGCGCGGCTTCCGCAGGCGGACAGCACGAGTCCGACTGCGACGAGTGCTGCGGGGGCCGCGATGGCGCGGGTGGCGAGCCTGGACCTGACAACAGACATGTAGAGCCCTTCCTTCGAAGGTGTGGCCTGAGGGGACCCCGGTGTATCCGGGAGGCGTATACAGCGCTGTATCCGTGAGGCCACACAGTAGAAGGGAGTTGTTGCGCGGGAATATCTTCCGGTCACGGTCTCGTGACACAGATTTCGTGGGCGTTACAAAGTGCGCACAAGCATCAGCTACGACCTTCGCTATCCGCTACGGCAATCGCTGCGGCGGATAGCTGACGGTGTAGCGAACTGTTTGTCCACAGGTGGCGAGATCATCCACAGGCGACGCGAATACCGGTGTTCGCACCGCGTCTGCACCACGACGATCGGGCACGGTTGTCCGCATGCGACCGACACCTTTCCTGCGGACCACCGCTCTCGCTTGCGGGATGACCGACTCCGAGATCCGTCGTGCGGTACGCGCCGGTGAACTCGAGCGACTCGAACCCGGCGTCTACCTCCACCGCGACGACTCCCTCGACGAACTCGATCGCTATCGCGTGCGCGTGCGATCCGTCGGGGCAGTGCTCGCGCCCGGCACGGTGATCAGCCACGAGTCCGCCGCCGTCCTGCACGGGCTCGCCCTGTGGAAGCCGGATCTCACGCGGGTCCACGTCACCCGCGGCAGATCGGGTGGTGGTCGGAGGAACGCGAACCGTCACCTGCACGTCGCCCCTCTGCGTCCTCACGACCTGTCGGAGGTCGCGGGCATAGCGTGCACCTCGCTCGCCCGGACCGTCGTGGATCTCGCCTGCACACTCGACTTCGACGAAGCCGTGATCGCGGGTGATTGTGCTGCGGCTCGTGATGCCGAGTTCGGCTCCGCGTTGCTCTGTTGTCTCGACGAGTCCGGGCCGCGTAGGGGTATCGCCGCGGCGCGACGCGTGGCTGCATTTCTCGACGGTCGCAGCGAGAGTCCGGGAGAATCGCTGAGTCGCATCCGGATGCACCAGGCCGGCATGCCCGCACAGACGCTCCAGAAGGAGATACGAACACCCGACGGGCAGTTCGTCGCCCGGGTCGACTTCCTCTGGGAGGACGAAGGAGTCGTCGGTGAGTTCGACGGGATGGGCAAGTACGACGAGGGAGGCGTCGAGGCCCTACGGAACGAGAAGCGACGGGAGGACGCCCTGCGCGACCTCGGCTTCGAAGTGGTCAGGTGGACGTGGCCCGAACTGTCCCGGTTCGACGTCGTCCTCGCTCGCTTCGACCGTGCCGTCGCCCGTGCGTGGCGGTAACCGCTACCGTCCCAGCTATGTGCCGCATCTGCTTCCGCTGCGGATGGCAAACAAGCGAGCGGATGCGTCAGGCGGGGTCGAGGACCGAGCCCATCACGCGCTCGACTGCGATCTCGATGACGACGCGGCGAGGGTTGGGGCGGGGTTCGCGGTAGCGGGCGGCGTAGCGACGCTCGCCCTCGCGGACGTCGGCCGGCTCGCGCGTAACGCGGGCCGGGCCCTCGAGGGTGAGCCAGCGACCGCCGTCGACCTGGCTCACCACCGCGTAACCCCCGCGCTCGACGTTGAGGGTCTTCTGGGAGCCCTCGAAGGTGATGACGCGGACGAGGCCGGCCTCGCCGTCCCACGTGAACCCGACGGCGACGACGTGCGGCGAGCCGTCCTTGCGGAGGGTCGTGAGCGTCGCGAGGTGGTACTCGGACAGGAACTCGAGTGCCTTCGCGCCTATCGCGTCGGGGGTGCGTGCCATGCGACGAGCCTACCGACGCTCAGCGCACCAGATACGGCGAGACCGACGAACGGTGCTCGTTGATGTCGATCTCCTTGCCCAGGGGCGGGAAGGCACGCTGCGGGCAGTTCATCCGCTCGCACACGCGGCAACCCGAGCCGATCGGCGTGCCGGGGTTGGACTCGTCGAGGTCGAGACCGTCGGCGTAGACGAGCCGATGCGCGTGCCGCAGTTCGCAGCCGAGACCGATCGCGAACGTCTTCGACGGCTGGCCGTAGCGCGCGGCACGACGCTCGACCGTGCGCGCGACCCACAGATAGCGACGACCGTCGGGCATCTGCGCGATCTGCGTCATGATCTTGCCGGGATAGGCGAAGGTCTCGTAGACGTTCCACAACGGGCACGTACCGCCGCTCGTGGAGAAGTGGAAACCGGTGGCGGACTGGCGCTTCGACATGTTCCCCGCGCGGTCGACACGCACGAACGAGAACGGGACGCCCCGTAACTTCGGACGTTGCAGGGTCGACAACCGGTGCGCGATCGTCTCGTAGCTCACGCCGTAGAAGGCCGACAGACGCTCGACGTCGTAGCGGAAGTCCTCGGCGATCTCGTGGAACTGCGTGTACGGCAGGATCAGTGCGGCCGCCCAGTAGTTGGCGAGCCCGAGCCGGGCCAGCGCGCGCGAGGCATCGCTCGTGAACGCACCCTCCTCGACGAGGCGATCGATGAGTTCCCCGCACTCCAGGTACGCGAGTTCGATGGCCAGCTTGAAGACCTGCTGCCCGCCGGACAGCTGCGGCGCGACCTCGAGGACACGGGTCTCGGGGTCGTAGCGGTGCAGGATGTTCTCGCCGAGATCGATGCGCTTGACGATCTGCACGTCGTGGACCGTGGTCATGCGGCGGGCGATCTCGCCGCCGACGTCGCCGCGGTGGAACCGGATGCGGTTGGCGAGTTCCTCGGCCGCGGTGTCGAGATCGTGCAGGTAGTTCTGCCGCTGGTAGAAGTAGTCGCGCACCTCTTCGTGGGGCATGGTGATCGCACCGCTGCCACTGCCGTCGCTGTACCTCTCCTCGGTCGCGACGGCGAGCTGGGCGGTGGTGTTGCGGAAGCGCCGGTGGAGGTTGACCATCGCGCGCGCCAGAGTGGGGTGCGCCGCGACCATCTCGGCGATCTCCTGGGCGTCGGCCTCGATGCCCATCTCCCGGTCGAGCGCGACCTCCCGCATCTCCGCGATCAGTCGGGTGTCGTCCTGCGAGGAGAAGAAGGTGGCGTCGACCCCGAAGACCTCGCTGATGCGGAGCAGGACGGGCACGGTCAGAGGCCTGACGTCGTGCTCGATCTGGTTGAGATAGCTCGCCGAGATCTCGAGGGTCTTGGCGAGGGCAGCCTGGCTGAGTCCTCGCTCGGTGCGTAGCTGCCGCAGCCGGGCGCCTACATAGGTCTTGGCCATTCGCCCAGGGTAGAACTGCCTCGCAGCCTTCGCAAGGCGGCGTTCGCAGCGTGTTAATCGACGGTCACCGGGGGAGCTTCGAGGCCGAACCACGAGCCCGGCGCGAACGCCTCGAAGTGGATCGACCCGGGGGACACACCCGACGCGACGAGATCGGAGCGGATGGCACGCATGAACGGGATCGGACCGCACACGTAGGTGCTGGCGTCGCCCGGAATCGTCAGCCCGGACAGGGGAGTTCGCCCGTCGCTGCGGATCTCGTCGTACTCGGTGTAGCGCACGTGCAGCCGGGCGTCCGGCAACGAGTCGACCAGGATGCCGATCTCGGTCCGGTGCGGTTGCTCGTAGGGGGTGCGGTCGACGTGGACGACGTCGACGCTCCGGTCGTCGCCTCGGGACTGCATGTCGCGCAGCGCCGCGACGGTCATCGTCACGCCCACGCCCGCCGAGACGAGCAGCAGCGGTTCGCTGCCCCGATCGACGACGACGCTGCCGAAGGGCGGCGACACGAGGAGGTGATCGCCGACGCGCAGGCCGTCGCACAGCACGGGGGAGACGAGTCCGCCGGGCACTCGCTTGACGGTGACGGCCCACTCGCCGCTCACCCTGCCGGGGAACACGGTGTACTGGCGGATCTGCTCGGAGCCGTCGGGCAGCGCGACTCGCACCGAGATGTACTGGCCGGGAAGGAAGGCCGGCAGCGGCTCGCCGTCGACGGAACGGAGGTGGAGGGTGGCCGCGTGCGCGCCGTCGTACTCGTGCTCGGTGACGACCACGCGACGCCAGATGTCGCCGGGCGCCACACCGGCCCGCCGGTACAGCTCCGTCTCCTGCTCGACGAGCGAGTTCGCCATCAGCGTGTACACCTCGTGCCAGGCCACGGCGACCTGCGGTGTGACGGCGTCACCGAGGACCTCGGCGATCGCGGCGAACAGGTGCGTCCGCACGATCCCGTAGTGCGCTGCCTGCACGCCGAGGGACGCGTGCTTGGCGGCGATCCGCTCCATGATGGGGTCGATATCGGTCGGTGCATGGGTGACCAGCAGTGATGCGAAGGCGGCGACCGAGTCGGCGAGTGCCCGCTGCTGGGCCCCGTTGGCCTGGTTGGTGCGGTTGAAGGTGTCCCGCAGGGACGGGACGGCCCGGAAGAGCCGGTTGTAGAAGACACGTGAGATCGTGCCGATCTCGGCGCCGACCACCGGCAGGGTCGCTTCGACGATCGACCGCGACGTACTCGAGAGAATGTCGACTCCTCGTGTTCGGGGGCTGTTCGGCCGGGGCCCTGAGACACGAAGGCGCTACGACGCACCGGCCCCGATCCGGCCCGAGACATGTTACGGATGGGATTCCAGGGGTCAATGGGGATCACAAACGGCGATCAACGCTTGTGAAGGCAGTCACAGACAGGTGTCCGGTCCGTCCCGCGGTGGGTGATTCGTCGGGACGGGTCGTTCCGACGGCGTGGGCCGGACGACAGCGGCAAAAGCCGAGGTAGTTGCTACTCGCGGGTAATAAACGCGTGCCCGATTCGGGTAGTTGGACCGACCATCGATTAGCAATCTTCGCAATGCCTGCAACGAAAATAACCGAGATTGGCATTAGCAACAGGTAGACGGGTTTTTTGGACTGTGTCATTGTCGTTCTTGTACATCCGAACGGCACGCAAAGGATGTGAAGTCGTACACGCGTACTGCTTCATCCCGAGCGGGGCAGATCTAGAGAGTGGAGATTTGATGTCGACCACCGGCACCCCGAGGACTGCAGAAGAGATCCAGAAGGATTGGGACACCAATCCGCGCTGGAAGGGGATCACCCGCAACTACACCGCCGAGCAGGTCGCCAAGCTGCAGGGCAACGTCGTCGAGGAGGCCACCCTCGCTCGCCGCGGTTCCGAGATCCTGTGGGACCTCGTCAACAACGAGGACTACATCAACTCGCTGGGCGCCCTCACCGGCAACCAGGCGGTCCAGCAGGTCCGCGCCGGCCTGAAGGCCATCTACCTCTCCGGTTGGCAGGTCGCCGGCGACGCCAACCTGTCCGGCCACACCTACCCGGACCAGTCGCTGTACCCGGCGAACTCGGTTCCGCAGGTCGTCCGCCGCATCAACAACGCGCTGCTGCGCGCCGACGAGATCGCCAAGGTCGAGGGCGACACCTCCGTCGACAACTGGCTCGCTCCGATCGTCGCCGACGGTGAGGCCGGCTTCGGTGGCGCCCTCAACGTCTACGAGCTGCAGAAGGCCATGATCGCGGCCGGCGTCGCCGGTTCGCACTGGGAGGACCAGCTCGCGTCGGAGAAGAAGTGCGGTCACCTCGGTGGCAAGGTGCTCATCCCCACGCAGCAGCACATCCGCACCCTGACCTCGGCTCGCCTCGCGGCCGACGTCGCGGACGTCCCGACCGTGGTCATCGCCCGCACCGACGCCGAGGCCGCGACCCTCATCACCTCCGATGTCGACGAGCGCGACCGCCCGTTCATCACCGGTGAGCGCACCGCCGAGGGCTTCTACCACGTCAAGAACGGCATCGAGCCCTGCATCGCCCGTGCGAAGGCCTACGCTCCGTACTCCGACCTCATCTGGATGGAGACCGGTGTGCCGGATCTCGAGGTCGCCAAGAAGTTCGCCGAGGGCGTCCGCAGCGAGTTCCCGGACCAGCTGCTGGCCTACAACTGCTCGCCGTCCTTCAACTGGAAGGCGCACCTGGACGACGCGACCATCGCGAAGTTCCAGAAGGAGCTCGGCGCGATGGGCTTCAAGTTCCAGTTCATCACCCTCGCCGGCTTCCACTCGCTCAACTACGGCATGTTCGACCTGGCGCACGGCTACGCCCGCGAGGGCATGACGGCCTTCGTCGACCTGCAGGAGCGCGAGTTCAAGGCGGCCAAGGAGCGCGGCTTCACCGCCATCAAGCACCAGCGTGAGGTCGGTGCCGGCTACTTCGACACCATCGCCACCACCGTCGATCCCAACACCTCCACGGCTGCCCTGAAGGGCTCCACCGAGGAAGGCCAGTTCCACTAGGAACAAGCGCCACCGAAGAGGCCACCACCCCCCGGCGGGATCCACAGGTCCCCATGTCCTGCCGCGGGGTGCGTGCGTATCAGGGGCAGTTCTGCACCCGCGCACCCGATGGGTCCGCACCTGTACTTCCGGCCTCGGCCACGACCCCCACAACGAGAAGGAGCTGACGTGACCAGCGAAAAGATTCAGCGCGTCGGCGTGATCGGCGCCGGCATCATGGGCGCAGGTATCGCCGAGGTGTGCGCACGCGCTCATGTCGACGTACTGGTGTTCGAGCAGACCCGCGAACTCGCGGCTGCCGGACGCGCCCGCATCCTCCGGTCGCTGGACCGGGGTGTGAGCAGCGGGAAGATCACCGAACGGGAGCGTGAGCAGGCCGCATGGCGTCTGCGTTTCACCTCCGATCTCGGTGACTTCGCCGATCGGCAGCTCGTCGTGGAGGCCGTCGTCGAGGACGAGAAGATCAAGAGCGAGATCTTCGCCGAACTCGACAAGATCGTCACCGATCCCCACGCGGTGCTCGCATCGAACACCTCGTCGATCCCGATCATGAAGCTCGGTATCGCGACCGGTGCCCCCGAGCGTGTCATCGGCATGCACTTCTTCAACCCTGTGCCGGTGCTCCCGCTCGTCGAGCTCGTCACCACCCTGAAGACCAGCCCCACCGTCACCAAGCGCGCCGAGGCGTTCGCCGCCGACGTACTGGGCAAGCAGGTCGTGCGGTCCTCCGACCGTGCAGGTTTCATCGCCAACGCACTGCTGGTGCCGTACCTGCTCTCGGCGATCCGGATGGTCGAGTCCGGTTTCGCCACCAAGGAGGACATCGACAAGACGATGGTCCTGGGTTGCGCCCACCCGATGGGTCCGCTGGCCCTGACCGACCTCGTCGGTCTGGACACCGTCAAGTCGATCGCCGACTCCATGTACGAGGAGTTCAAGGAGCCCCTGTACTCGGCCCCGCCGCTGCTGCAGCGCATGGTCGAGGCGGGACTCGTCGGCAAGAAGTCGGGCGCCGGCTTCTACGAGTACGCCGACAACGGTCGCACGGTCAAGAAGGCCGGCTAGCCAGGTAGCACCACCGCACACGGCGCCCGTGCCCGGCGACAGTGTTCCGAACACTGGTCACCGGTGCACGGGCGCGATGTGCATGAGGGAAAGGTCGACGCCGACATGGCAACTCTCGCCGACGGATACGGATCGAGCATCCTCGGGTACCCGCGCATCGGGCCCCGCCGCGAGCTCAAGTTCGCCCTCGAGGCCTACTGGCACGGTGAGGGCACGCGCGACGAACTCGTCGCGGTCGCTCGCGAGCTCCAGGAGAACACCTGGCGCGAGCTCGCAGCCACGGGTCTGACCCAGGTACCCGGCAACACGTTCTCCTACTACGACCACGTCCTGGACAACGCCCTGTTGTTCGGAGCGCTGCCCGAGCGGTTCCGTCCGCTGGCCGACGAGCTCGACCCGCTCGATCTGTACTTCACGCTGTGCCGTGGACGCGAGGACTTCCCGCCGCTCGAGCTGGTGCGGTGGTTCGGTAGCAACTACCACTACCGCCAGCCCGAACTCGACGAGAACACCGTCTTCGAGCTGAACTCGGCGACTGTGCTCGACGAGTTCGAGCGTGCGAAGGCCGAGGGCGTCGAGCTGCGGCCGGTGGTGCTCGGCCCGGTCTCGCTGCTGCTGCTGTCGAAGGTCGCGCCGACGTCGACGAAGGAGGGCTTCCGCACCCTCGACCTGCTCGACGCGCTGCTCCCCGAGTACGAGAAGCTCTTCGAGCAGCTCGCCCGCGCCGGCGCGACCTGCGTGCAGCTCGACGAGCCGTCGTTCACCGAGGACCGCAGCGAGGAGGAGCTCGCAGCCCTCGCGCGTGCCTACGACGTGCTCTCGCACGCTCCGCTGCGTCCGCGTCTGCTCGTGACCGGCCCGTACGGGCATCTCGGCGAGGCGTTGCCGATCCTGGCCGCGTCGAAGATCGAGGCGATCGGCCTGGACCTGGTCGACGGCCGCATCAGCGCGGACGAACTGGCCGCCGTGCCCGGACTCAAGCGCAAGCGCATCTACGCCGGTGTCGTCGACGGCCGCAACGTGTGGAAGGTCGACCGCCACCGCACCCTCGAATACCTGAAGTCGATCGTCGCGGTCGCACCGGATCTCGTCGTGTCGACCTCGTCCTCGCTGCTGCACGTGCCCTACGACGTGCTCGTCGAGTACGACATCCCCGGCGACGTCGCCGATCGTCTCGCGTTCGCGAAGCAGAAGGTGGGGGAGGTGGTCTCCCTCGCCAAGGCACTGACGACCGGTGCCGAGGAGCGGTGGCGCAAGCCGCCCGTGTCGGTGCACTTCAAGCAGAAGCACACCGTCCGTGCACGTCTGAACGCGATCACGCCCGCCCATCGGGTGCGTGCGCCGTACGAGGAACGCCGCGTCGCGCAGCAGAAGCGCCTGGATCTGCCGCCGGTGCCGGCGACGACCCTGGGCTCGTTCCCGCAGACCGCGGAGATCCGCAGGGCACGAGCAGAACTCGGTCGTGGCCGGATGTCGTACGACGAGTACGTCAAGCGCATCCAGGAGGAGATCGAGTCCACCATCCGTCTGCAGGAGGACATCGGTCTCGACGTCCTCGTCCACGGCGAGCACGAACGCAACGACATGGTGCAGTACTTCGCCGAGCTGATGGAGGGCTTCGCCACCACGCACTTCGGCTGGGTGCAGGCCTACGGTTCGCGCTGCACGCGTCCGCCGATCCTCTACGGCGACATCGTGCGCCCGAAGCCGATGACGGTCGAGTGGATCTCGTTCGCACAGTCGCTGACCGACAAGCCGGTCAAGGGCATGCTCACCGGTCCGGTGACGATGCTGGCGCGTTCCTACGTGCGTCAGGATCAACCGCTCCACGAGACGGCCGACCAGCTCGCGCTGGCCATCCGCGACGAGATCACCGATCTCGAGCGGGCGGGCATCGCGATCATCCAGGTCGACGAACCGGCCATCCGTGAGTTGCTGCCGCTGCGGCAGGACGGACGCGCCGAGTACCTCGACTGGGCCGTCGACGCCTTCCGTCTCGCCACCGGTGGTGCGAAGCCGGAGACGCAGATCCACACGCACCTGACCTATTCGGGTCAGGCGTCGGTGGTCGACGCGATCGAGCGGCTCGACGCCGACGTCACGGCGATCGTGGCGACGCGCTCGATCCGCTGGGTGCTCGAGGCGATCAAGGACCGCGCGCTGTCCCACGGTGTCGGTCCCGGTGTCTACGAGTCGCGGTCGGCCCGGATCCCGGACATCGACGAGCTCGACGAGTTGCTCACCGAGGCGGCGGAATCGGTGGAACTCGACCGGTTGTGGGCCAATCCGGACGGTGGCCTCAAGACCCGTCATCACTGGCAGCTCGAGCCGTCGTTGCGCAACCTCGTCGCCGCGGCGCGACGACTGCGCCGCCGGGCGGCACAACAGGCCGACCAGGCCGGATAGCCGAACCGTCTCGACGACGCGCACCCGCGGGAGTCCCCCGCGGGTGCACGTCGTCGTGAGGCGGAGTAGTTGTGGAGGAATGACGTCCACAACCGGTACGACCACCGTCGCCGCCTACGCCGCCACCGCGCCCGATGCGCCCCTGTCGAAGACCACCGTCGAACGACGTGCCCTCGGCCCGCTCGACGTGCTCATCGAGATCGAGTTCGCCGGCATCTGCCATTCCGACATCCACACCGCCCGGAACGAGTGGGGTGGAACCAAGTACCCGATCGTGCCGGGTCACGAGATCGTCGGTACCGTCGCCGCCGTCGGGTCCGAGGTCACGAGACATGCCGTCGGCGACCGTGTCGGCGTGGGCTGCTTCGTGAACTCCTGTGGCGAATGTGATCCCTGCCGAACGGGATTCGAACAGCATTGCACCAATCGGGTGACGGGGACCTACAACTCCGTCGACCGCGACGGCACCGTCACCCAGGGCGGCTACTCGACGCACATCGTCGTCACCGAACACTTCGTCCTGAGGATTCCCGACGGACTCGACCCGGCCGCCGCGGCACCTCTGCTGTGCGCGGGAATCACCCTGTACTCGCCGCTGAAGCGATGGAATGCCGGGCCGGGGAGCAAGGTCGCGATCATCGGCATGGGCGGCCTCGGGCACGTCGGCGTGAAGATTGCGGCAGCCATGGGGGCGGAGGTGACGGTGCTCGGCCACTCGCTGTCGAAGCGGGACGACGGCCTGCGATTCGGTGCGGTCGACTACCGGTCCACCGAGGACGAGTCGACGTTCAAGGAGCTGCGCGGGAAGTTCGACCTGATCCTCAACACCGTCTCGGTCAACCTCGACCTCGACCGCTACCTGTCGCTGCTGCGGCTGCACGGCACCCTCGTCGGCCTCGGCCTGCCCGAGAAGCCGCTGTCGGTGCGGGCGTTCTCGCTCGCGATGAACGATCGTGCGATGGCCGGATCGAATGTCGGCGGCATCCCCGACACGCAGGCGATGCTCGATTTCTGCGCAGAGCACGGTATCGGTGCGGAGATCGAACTGATCTCCGCAGACCGGATCAACGAGGCATACGACCGTGTGGTCGCCAGTGATGTGCGCTATCGCTTCGTGATCGACGCCTCGACGTTCTGACCGTGTCGACGTCCCGGGTAACGAGAACCCGGGACGTCGACCCCGTCAGAAGTTGTCGCCGAGCTGATCGCGGAGCTGCGCGAGGGTCTTCGTGAGCAGACGCGACACGTGCATCTGCGAGACACCCACGCGCTCAGCGATCTGCGTCTGCGTCATGTTGCCGAAGAAGCGCAGCAGCACGACCGTGCGTTCGCGGGCCGGAAGGGCCTCGAGCAGCGGACGCAGTGCCTCGTGGTTCTCGACCTCGTCCAGCGCGGCGTCGTAGTCGCCGAGCGTGTCGGCGAGGGTGAGCCCGTCGTCGCCCGACGGGGACGATCGGTCCACCGACACCGTCTGGTAGGCGTTACCGGCCACGAGACCCTGCAACACCTCCTCCTGATCGATGCCGAGTTCCTCGGCGAGCTCGGAAGCGGTGGGCGCACGTCCGAGCTGCTGGGAGAGCTCGGAGGTGGCCTTGCTCAGGGACAGGTGCAGTTCCTTCATGCGCCTCGGCACACGAACGGCCCAGCCGGCGTCCCGGAAGTGCCGGCGCACCTCGCCCATGATCGTGGGGACCGCGAAGGAGACGAAATCCGAGCCGCGTTCGGGGTCGAACCGGTCGACCGCGTTGACCAGGCCCAGACGCGCGACCTGCAGCAGGTCCTCGAAGGCCTCACCACGGCCGTCGAAGCGCCGGGCGATGTGCTCGGCGAGCGGAAGGCACCGCTCGACCACTTCGTCGCGGATGCGGATGCGACCGGGGTCGCCCTCCTCGAGTGCGAGGAGTGTTCTCAGCGTTTCGGTGACGTCGGCGTACTCGTCGCTCGACCTACCCGTGTTGCGCGTCACCGATCGGCGCTGCCTTCGGCGATGGACATGTCGATCGTGGCGCGCGAGTCGTCGCTCGTCACCGAGATGGACTCGGTCAGCGAGTTGAGCACGTGCCATCCGAAGGAGCGCGGCTGCCCGATTGCGGAGGCATCGTTCGTCGGTGCCGAGAGGCTGATGTGCAGCAGAGGAAGGGCCGCCCGGAAGGAGCATGCCAGAACGGCGTCCTCGGGAGCGCCCATGATCAGCCGCGTGGCCGCTTCGTCGACGGCGAGCTTCACGTCCGCCACGGTATCGAGGTCGAAGTCGTGCTGCAGCGCGATCGCGGCGGCTACCGCTCGGAGCACTGCGAGCTGATCGGGATGGGCCTCTACTCGAAGTTCGACTACCGGGGGATTGTGGTCGCGTGCCGATTCGATCGACGCGGATTTTGCCATGAGCCTGATGTCTCCAGTACGGGGAGTGGGGGTACGAGCGGGTCGTGTCTGTCTGGTCGTCGGAGAGATTACCCAGATATCGCGAATTCAATCCATCCGCCGTGACCTGGGCAGGGGTCCGCAACATGCCCGAAATGCACGTTCGATGTGTTGAGCGCCGATGGTTCGTGGACTACTGTTGGGGCAGAAGGTTGAGCACACAGCCGAGAACACGGAAGCACCCCCGTTTCGGGAGGGTTCCGATCGGTCACCGGTTGTGCCTGTCTCGTAGGTCGTGCTTCCTGCAATTTTCGATGTTGGGAAGTGCTATGACAGTTCCTCAGCGAATTGCCGCACAGGTAGATTCCGTCCCATCCGCATGGTCGGCTCGGCCGATCAGGTCCGATATCCCCGCAGAGCGGGTCGTCGGTGCGGAATTCAGTGCTCAGAGGATCGAGCCGGACCTCGTCTGGATCGATGTGCGCGGCGAGATCGACATCCGTAACGCACACGCTCTCCACGCGTTCACCCATCGGCAGCTCGAAGAATCGATCCGTATGGTCGTCGACCTCGGGGCAGTCGAATTCTTCGGTGCGGCGGGGTTGTCGGTCTTCGACGATCTCGACGAGCGCGCGCGTGCCCTGAACGTCCGCTGGGCTCTTCTGAGTGGGCGACCGGTGGAACGGTTGCTCCGGGTCGCCGATGCCGCCATCGCCGCCAAGGCCTGCAGGACACGTGAAGCAGCGCTCGCTGCGGTCGCTCCTGTGATGTAAGAGGAGAGTCGACCACACGGCGTGGCACGCGATGCGCCACGCCCCTCCATACCGTTGCCGTTCGGGACACCCGGGCGGCAACGGTTCTGTTTCGGGACGCCTCCGATCCACCGACCGGCCCGACCTGCCCGTTTCGTCACTTCGACCCGGGGGAACCCGCTGATGAACCCGAGGAGGTCGAGATGAGCACGAACGACTGGATTCTGCTGGTGATAGCGGTGGTCGTCGCGTTGGTGGTGCTGGCCGTGCTGGTGTGGACGCTTCGCAACCGGCGCGCCGAGCGACGGCGTGCCGAAGCCGAACGTCTGCGTCGCAGCGTCGAAGAGAACAGGCCCGGTGTCGAACAACGGACCGCGTCGGCCGAACGCACCGAAGCGGAGGCCCGCCGCGCCGCGGCGGAAGCCGAAGCCAAGGCAGCCGAGGCCGAGCGGCTGCGTGCTCGCTCCGAGGACGAACGCCGTACCGCCGAAGCGGCCCGCGCCGAACTCGACGAGCGTCGTCGCCGTGCGGAGGAACTGGATCCCCGTTCCGCAGAGCGTGCCGATCGCGGTGACCACCGCGGGGAATCGGCTCCGGGAACGGCAGGGTCGCCGACCTCGAACTCGGTGCCCGGCGGCGAGGGCCGGATCGGCGAGGTCGGTGGGGCGGGGGCGCACTGGAACGATCAGGACTTCCGTCGCTGATCGTTCCAGTGCATGTGCCGAGTTCGATGGGCGCTACTGCACACCGGTCCGTGCGGTCCGGTGTGCAGTACGCCTGACCGGCACGCACCGTTCGTAGGCGCGAAGAGTGTCCTCCGCCACGCGATCCCAGGTGTACCGGGCGAGCACGCGGTCGCGTCCGGCGATACCGAAGGTGGCGCGTGTCGTCGCATCGGAGAGAAGCCGGCGTGCGGCGGCCGCGACGGCCTCGGGGGAGCGGGTGGGCACGAGAAGGCCTGTGGCGTCGTCGAGCACGGTGTCGAGCATTCCACCCGAGGCGGTTGCGATGACCGGGCGACCACACGACATCGCCTGCAGGGCGAGCATCCCCGATGGATCGTGCCAGGGGGTGGAGACCACGGCGTCGGCGGACAGGAGCAGACCGGGCATCTCGTCCCGCCCGACGTCGCGTCGGATCCGGACGCGTCCCTGCACACCGCGTACGCGTGCGAGCTTCACCAGACGGGACTTCTCCTGCTCGTCTGCTCGGCGCGACAGGTACGGCGGAGCGGGATGCGCGGCGATGACGAGTTCGGTGTCGGGAATGCCCGCCAGCGCTTCGATGGCGATGTCGAATCCGGAGCCCGGTTCGAGAGGACCGGCTGCGAGCAGGCGATGCTTGCGGGTCCTCGTGGTGTCGGGAGCGGCGGCGGTGCTGTAGTGCGCGGCGTCCACTCCACTCGGCACCACTGTGGTCCGCGTGCGGGGGAGTCCCATGCGCGCCAGCTCGAACACCTCGTCGGAACTCGTCGCGATCATGCGCGTCGCACCCCGGGCGATGAGTCGCTCCAAGCGGATTCGGTCGCGCGCGGATGCGTCCATCGCCGTCTTCTCCCGGATGCGGTGCTCGACCGTGCCGAGGGAGTGGAAGGTCTGGACCGTGGGGATGCCCAGTGAGCGGGTGGCGAGCTGGGTGGCCAGTCCGGACAGCCAGTAGTGGGCGTGGGTGATGTCCGGTGGTCGCTGACGCCACTCCCGATCCAGGAAGCTCCCGAATTCGCCCATTGCCGAGGCGGTTTCGTCGGGGCGCAGCGGGGACGGCGGTCCTGCCGGTACCTGCACCACTTCGTATCCACCAGGGGCGGAGATCCGGTCGGGGCCGTCGCGGTCCTCGCGGCGGGTGTAGACCACCACCTCGTGGCCGGCCCCGGCGAGGGCGGAGGACAGTTCGGCCAGGTGGACGTGCAGTCCTTGCGGCGCTGCACCTGCGTGCGCGCCGTGACCGAGCAGGGGATTCACTTGTCCGGCAACCATCGCGATCTTCACCACAGCGGTATTCCCGTGTGTGGTGGGGGATAAACCGGTCACGGCGCGTCGGTACGAACCGAAATACGCTGCTGTCCCGCCTGTTCGTTCGTGCGGGTCGGTGGCTCCGGCCGTCCCGGGCCGGGACGACCGGGCGCCGGATCAGATGATGGCGCGGGCGGAGATGGTGGCGTAGGCGACCATCAGCACCAGCAGTGCCCATCCTGCGCCCTGCCAGATCGGCCAGCGACCGCCGCGCTTCCATGTGCGGTACGCCGTCCACAGTGCACCGAGACCGCCGAGCAGGAGCACGAGTGTGGGGCCGAAGACGAGGATCTGGCGGGCGGGATCGGTGCACACCGCGAATGCGGCGTCGCTGCAGTCCTGTCCGGAGTTCGTGCCCCAGAGGATGGCGACGCCCATCACCACGAGTGCAGCGACGATCACGCCCCCGGCGTACATCGTGGCCTTACGGGCCGTGCGGGGGTCGTTCCAACGTTTCTCCACATCCTGGGTCATGGCTCTCCTCACGTCGAAGGGCGCGCGGGCGCAGCGACCGGCGCGGCGCCGGGCGCGGCGCCGGGCGCGACTCCACCTTCGGGTACCCCCGAGCGGGTCGCTCAATCGGGGAGGGGAGCGGGTCGCTCAATCGGGGAGGGGAGCGGGTCGCTCAATCGGAAGGGAGCGGGTCGCCCGAGCGGACTCGCTCGTGCACGGTGAGGAACAGGTGATCGAAACGGCCGCGGAACTCTTCGAGGAGCCCGGGGGTGGTCGAGATCTCGTGTACGAGCCGTTCGGCGAGTGACCGCAGCTTGAGGTTCGTCTCCTGGGAACGCCACGCCAGGATCTCGAACGCGCGCTCGGCCGGGATCGTGTATGCCAGCATGAGAGCGCCCTTGGCCTGTTCGATGACGGCGCGGGCGTCCGCCAGGGACGACATCGCCGCGTCGACCGCTGCCCGCAGGTCCTCTTCGAGAGCGTCGGTCAGGTCGAGATAGAACCCCGACGTGCCGAGAACCGAGCCGTCCTCGTCCACGATGCGATCACCGATCACGACGACATGTCTGATCGTGCCTCGGGTGTCGACGATCCGGTGCCGGCTGCTGAAGGGCTCACCCGTGGTACGGACGGAGGTGAGGAGCGTCGTGATGTCCTCCCTGTCGTCGGGGTGTTTGTGCCGGAGGACGAGTTCGGTCGTGGGTACGACGGTGCCGGGTTCGTAGCCGTGTATCCGGGCGACGGAAGCCGACCATTCCCACGAGTCGTCGGTCGACAGGTACCGGAAACTTCCGACGTGCCGGGAGACGTCGTCGGCGAGGATCCGGCTCAACGCTTCATCGACGGGCGGATCGGTCACAAGAGAAATTATGCCGGTACTCCTACGCGATGGTGCACACCCGGATGTACAGAGAGGTGCTGCGTCCGGTATGGCCGGATCATGTTCCTCGGTGCGTTTGTTCGATTTCCACCTCGGGTATTGCTACCCGGCCGGACGGTCCGGCGTGTGGGACGGATCGAGGTGAGATCGTGCGATTGTTGAGTCTCGTGGTCCTGGTCTGGTTGATCATCGGTGCGGTGGCGGCCGGTCAGCGGGGCTACTTCAGCGACTCGGACCAGAACTGCAGCAGTCTCGCGACGGTGGCGGTCACGGTGGTGGCCGGGCCGCTCAACTACGCGGGCGTCAATCCCCAGGTCGAGTGCGAGGTCCCGCAGCCGAGCCAGTAGGTCTGCACTTCTTCGGGCCTGCGGTTCTTCGAGGTTCGGGGCACGCGGGTCCCTCTCCGGTACGCGCCGGAGAGGGACCCGCGTGCCCTAGTTTTCCGCGGCAGCGACGTGCGCACCCGAGGTGTCCCGTAGATCCTCGAGGAAGGTGCGCGACCAGCGGGCGACGTCGTGCTCCATGACGTGCGCGTGCATGGTCTTCATGCGCCTCTTCCGTTCGGCCGGATCCTCCTCGATCGCCTCGACGATCGCGCGCTTGACGCCTTCGAGATCGTGCGGGTTGACGAGGAGGGCGCGACGGAGTTCCGCTGCCGCCCCGGCGAATTCGCTGAGAACCAGCGACCCGCTGCCGTCGCCGTGGCAGGCGATGTACTCCTTGGCGACGAGATTCATGCCGTCGCGCAGGGGAGTGACCAGCATGACGTCGGCACCGGTGTACATCGCGAGCAGCTCGTCGCGGTCGACCGAGGCGTGGAGGTAGTGGACGACAGGGGAGCCGAGCCGGGCGAACTCGCCGTTGATCCGTCCCACTTCGCGCTCCACCTGGTCCCGGAGCTGTGCGTATGCCGTCAAGCGCTCCCGGCTCGGCGTGGCCAACTGCACCATCACGACCTTCTCGGGATCGAGGGTGCCGTCGGCGAACAGCTCGTGCAGTGCCTCGAGCCGTACGTCGATGCCCTTGGTGTAGTCGAGACGGTCGACGCCGAGCAGCATGACCTCCGGATCGCCCAGATCCCTGCGGATCTCGGCGGCGCGCTCGCGAATGGCCTTGTCGCTGGAACGTTCCCGGAGCTGCGCGGAGTCGATGGAGATCGGGTAGGCGCCGACGCGGACCTGTCGATCGCCGAGATCGATGGTGCCGCCGGATGCGGTCCCGCGCGGTGCCGGGAGTCCGAAGAGCCGGTTGGCGAGGTAGAGGAAGTTCTGTGCCCCACCGGGGAGGTGGAAACCGACGAGATCGGCGCCGAGCAGACCGTCGACGATCGCCTTACGCCACGGCAACTGCAGGAACAGTTCGGTGGGCGGGAAAGGGATGTGGAGGAAGAAGCCGATGGTGACGTCGGGCCTGAGCTCGCGCAACATCCGGGGAACGAGCTGGAGCTGGTAGTCGTGCACCCACACCGTCGCCCCGGGGGCGGCGGCGCGGGCCGCGGCCTCGGCGAATCGCTGGTTGACCGCGCGATAGGTGCGCCACCAGCGTCGATCGAAGGTGGGTGGAACGAGCGCGTCGTGATAGAGCGGCCACAGGGTGTCGTTCGAGAAACCCTCGTAGTATTCCTCGACTTCCTGGGCGGACAGCTCCACCGGATACAGCGAGAGCCCGTCCTCCTCGAAGGGATCGACCGTCACGTCGGGAGTGCCGGGCCAGCCGACCCAGGCGCCACTGTTGGACCTCAGGACGGTCTCCATCGCGGTCACCAGGCCACCGGGGCTGCGTCGCCAGACCGGCGGGCCACCGTCGGTCGGCGTCTCGAGGTCCACCGGCAAACGGTTGGCGACCACGACGAAATCGTCGGAGTTCGGTTCGTTCATAATCCCGCCTTCGTGCAACTGCCTTACGGCGAACCAATCCCACATGTTCGAAATCGACTACTTCTTGTTATCAAGGCGGGTAGGGGGCCGCAAATTGCGTGCACCGCTGCGGGCCTTCGACCAGCAGTTCTCCGGAAAATCAGCTTTCGCTCGGCAGGGGAGCAGCCGGGTTGTCGAACATTTCGTCGATACGCTTCTTGATCTCCGCGGTACTGAATCGCACGCCCTGGTGGAGGGCTGCGGGCGGGAAGAAGGTGGCGCCGGAAACGGGGCTCTGCTCGAGCATCGTCGAGGTCCTTTCGGAAAACAGGCGGAGATGGACCGGGACCTTTGTGGTCGCGGTCGGTGAAGTGACGAGGATCGGCCTGCGTCGTGGCCCGAACGATTCAGCTCGCGGGGTTCGCCGCGAAGAGATCTATGAGTGCCTTGCAGAATGCCGGCAGGTCGCCGGGGTTGCGGCTCGAGGCCAGGGTGCGATCGACGACCACCTCTTGATCGACGACGTTTCCGCCGGCGTTGCGGATGTCGGTACGAACGCTCGGATACGACGTGAGGGTGCGGTCGCGCACCACGTCGGCCTCGACGAGCATCCACGGTCCGTGGCAGATCACGCCGACCGGGCGCCCGGAGGTGACGAACTCCCGCACGAACGACACGGCCTTGTCGTCCTGGCGCAGCTGATCGGGATTCGTGGTTCCACCGGGAAGCACCAGGCCGTCGAAGTCGCCGGGGGAGACCTCCGAGACGAGGTGATCGACGGTGTATTTCCCTGCGGCGTTGACGTCCTTCTCCATTGCCTGGATCTCGCCCTGCTCGATCGAGACGAGTCGGACCGTGGCGCCCTCGTCCTCGAGAGCTTTACGCGGCTCGACGAACTCGACCTCCTCGACTCCGTTCGTCGCGAGAATTGCGATGGTCAGTCCGGACAGTCGTGCCCCATCGGCGGAATTCATGTTCGTGTGTCCTTTCTCGGCTGCTGTCGGAATTACCCGGCTCGGATGGTGTGAAACGCGGGCTCTCACGCCTTTTTCCACCCTCGGCGTCACCTGGGGGAAAGGTTGCCGGTCGCGGGCCCCTCCAGCAGAGTGCCGTCGGCAGTGAATCGGGAGCCGTGCAGCGGGCAGTCCCACGACGACTCCGCGTCGTTCCACCGCAGGATTCCGCCGAGGTGCGGGCAGACCGCGCTCACGCGGTGCGTCCGGCCGTCGACCGTGGACACGCCGACGGGACGTCCGCAACTGCGTACCACCCGTCCCTGTCCTTCTTCCGGCTTTGATCCGGAGGACGTCGCGGCCTGCAACCAGCCCTTGGCCATGTGCAATGCGACGGTGGCATTGAGTTTGGCTGCGGTGGGAATGCCGGTCACCAGTTCGGTGCGCCATGCCGCCATGGCGGGCGCCCACGCCTCGACCTCGGGATCCGGCGACTCCGAGAACCGGGACGCGATGATGTGCGCCGCCGCGCCCCCGCCGGTCATGCCCCACTTGCCGAAGCCGGTCGCCACCCAGATCCGGTCGGCACCGGGCAGGACGGGCCCGACCTCGGGGAGGCTGTCCATGTTCGTGTAGTCCTGCGCCGACCACCGGTACAGTTCGTGGGCGCCGGGGAAGGTCCGTTGACTCCATCGCAGCAGGTCGTCGTATGCGGAGCGGGTCGAATCGTGCCGGCCGACGACGTGTCCGTTGCCGCCGACGAGCAGTAGTCGATCCGCCGACGAGGACGTTCCCGCCGCAGAGGCGGTGCGGAGCGACCGGGTGGGACTGTCCGCGGACAAGAACATCCCTTCCGGCGGGCCACCGGGCACTTCGACGGCGATGGAGTACGAGCGGTCGGGTTCCATCCTGGCGAAGAATGCACCGCGGTCCAGGATGGGGATGCCGGTTGCAAGTACGACGCGATCTGCACGGATGTTGCCGTCGTCGGTGCGGACGATGCATCCTGCGTCCTCGGTGTCCACGGTCTTCACGCGCCGCCCGACGAACACTTCGGCGCCGCACGCACGCGCCCGGTCGACCGCCGTGAACAGAATGGGCATGGGATCGACCTGCACCTGGTCGGGAATCGTGACTGCCGCGGCCACGCCGAAGGGCAGCGGGATCTCACCGACCCTCTCGGCCGGTAACCCGGCGGCGCGACAGTGGTGGTATTCCGCGTCGATCATGCTCACGTTCGACGGATCCTGCGCGTAGGTATAGGCGTCCGCACGGTCGAAGTCGAGTCCGTGCCGCGTGCAGAAATCGACCACCCATCGTTGTGCCGCGAGGGTGCCGTCGACATATCCCTGACGGATCGTACCGGAATGTCTGCGGCCGATCTGCGACAGGCGTGTGCCCTGCAGGACGCTGACCTTGCCGGTGGTGTTCCCGGTGGTCACCGCCCCGATGTCCCGGGCTTCGAGCACCGCAACGCGCAGTCCCCTCTCAGCGAGGAGCAGCGCCGTCACGGTGCCCGTGATCCCGGCGCCGACGACCACGATGTCGTAGCGCTCCCGGCGGGCCGTCCAGTCGTCGTACGTCGCGATGTGCGGGGCGCGATCCCGCCAGAGGGACACCGTGGTCTCGGTAGGCATATGCGCTGGTTACCTCCCCGGCCGGACCGGTAAACGGGGCGCTGCGGGAGCCTCTCGCATCGTTGTTTCCGGTTCGTGATCCGAACCGGGTGTTTCGATGCCGGACAGGTGTGGGTAAACCGCAGTACCACGTCGCGTAAGGCGAAATAAATCAACCGGTTTCGTGGGTGTCCCACGGGAGGTTCCAGTGCTGTCTTCTGAGATCGACGATTTCGGTGGAGGTGAGGGCGTCAGCCGCACCCACCGAGGTGGAAGCGTGCGCTCCCGAGTCGTTCGGGGCGCGGTACGCGCACTCGCGAAGCCGGTCGTCGGGGCATGGATGGCCCGGCCCGACCTCGCGTGGCCACTGTCGGTCGTCGACGGCGCTGCGTCCCTCCTCCCCAAGCCCTCCGGAGCCCAGTACGTGGACGTCGACCTGGGCGCGTGCAGTGCAGAGTGGATCCGCGCGGAAGGACGATCGACCAAGCGCGCGGTGCTGTACCTGCACGGCGGCGCTTTCCTGATGTGCGGACTCAACACTCACCGTTCGCTCGCCGTGAGCCTGTCGGATCGCGCCGACGGCGCGGTTCTCAGCGTCGACTACCGGATGCTGCCGAACGCTCCCATCGCACACGCGGTGGACGACGCGGTACGCGGCTACGAGTGGTTGTGCGAGAAGGGTTATCGGGGAGAGGACATCGTCATCGCCGGCGATTCCGCCGGGGGATACCTGTCGTTCATGACGGCCCTGGCCATCGCGGAATCCGATCTGCCCCGCCCCGCCGGCATCGTCGCGCTGTCGCCGCTCGTCGACCTCGATTCGGATCGCCGCGCCGAACACGACATGCAGGCGGCCTGCCCCATGTTCCCCGGATCGGCCGTGCAGTCGCTCGTGTGCTACATCGAGGGCACCCACACGCGTCTGACCGTCGACGGGGAGCCCGGACCGCTGATGTGCCCGCTGGACAACGACCTCAGTGTGCTGCCGCCGGTGATGATCCACGCCGGTCACGACGAATTGTTGCGCAGCGACGCCGAATCCATGGCACGGGCCGTGCGGGAGGCCGGGGTCAGCTGCGACCTGCACCTGTGGCGACACCAGGTGCACGCGTTTCCGATATTCGCCGACAGTCTTCCCGAGAGCCGGCGCGCGCTCGCCGAGGCCGGCAGGTTCGTGCAGTCCGTGACGGACACGGCCGGTCGCGCCGAACGGTCCGTCGTCACGCCGATCTCCCGCTACGTCTCGAATTCCGCCGTGGCCTGATAACCGCAGTGTCCTGAGAACTACAGTGCCCTGAGAATCGCAGGGAACGATATCTTTTCACGGCCGGGACCGCTCGGTCGCGGCGTCCGCGACCGAGCGGGATCCGAACCTACGACTGCGCACTGTCCGAATGGGCGAACTCCAGGGTGTCGAGATCGGTGTCCGCCACCTCGAAGGGCATCGTCAGCACGGTCGCGGTGGCCCATCCCTGGCAGACGAGAACGGCGTCGCTGTCGTGGGATTCGTCGAGTTCGACGGCCCGGAAGGTGATGGGCAGGGCGCGGGAGATGTCGCCGTCGTCCTCGACCTCCCCGATCTCGGCCTGGACGGCACCGAACTCCGCCAGCGGGGCACTGCGCAGTCCGCGCAACTCGTGGACGGGTATGTCGGGGATGTTGACGTTGAGAACCGCACCCGGACGGCTGTGTTCGACCGCCCACTCGAGAGCGTGACGGGCCACCAGTTCGGCGGTCTCCCATTGCGACGGAGCCGTCCCGTTGAGGGACAACGCGACCGCGCGGGCGCCGTGGCTGGCCGCGGTCAGGGCCGCGCCCACCGTTCCCGAATGCAGGATCGCGTGACCGGTGTTGGGGCCCAGATTGATCCCGGCCAACACGATGTCGGGTGCCGTCCCGAACGCGCCGTACGAGGCGAGGAAGGTGATCAACGCCGGAGATGCTTCCACCGCATAGGATTCCACCTCGGGCAGGTCGTCGAGCGGGCGACGGCTGAGCAGGAGTTTTCCTTCGTCCTGGAGAGCGGTCAAGGATGCACTGGCGCCGCTGCGCTCGACATGGGGCGCCGCGACCTGCACGTCGAATCCCGCCTCGACCGCGAGACGGGCGAGCAGGGCGAGACCGGGACTGTCGATGCCGTCGTCGTTGACGATCAGTGCTTTCATGAACGCTTCCCCTTCACCTTCCGGACCTCCACCTTCTCGGCCATCTTCTCCACAGCGCCACGATGCCCCGTCGCCAGACCGCGGCGCGTGACGTTGACCGCACCTGCTGCGGCGCCGAGACGCAGCGCGTCCTCGAACTTCGCGCCCGCGGCGTAGGCCGACGCGATGCCGGCGGTCATCGAATCTCCGGCACCGTGGTGGTCCACGGTCTGCACCGAGGGTGCCTCCACCTCCCAGATGGTTCCGTTGTCCAGTGCGATCGCCGGATCGCCGGCGCGGGAGATCACCACCGAGGCGGCACCTTCGTCGTGGAGACGGTGCAAGGCCTCGATGAGATCGTCGAGATCCTCGGACTTCGCGCGACCGTCCTCGATGAGATCCTCGTGGCTCACCTTCAGCACGGTCACCCCGCCTTCGAGGGCCGCACCGAGGGTGGGGCCGGACAGATCGGCGACGACCGGGATGCCGAGGGCTCCCAGATCGGCGCACAGGCGCGTGTACACCTCGCTCGGTACGGCGTCGTCGTTGTGCGGTCCGCCCAGCATCGCGACCTTCGCGCACATCGCGGACGCCAGCGACGCGCTGAACAGATCGTCGGTCTCGTGACGGGTGAGTGCCGGCGGGGCGATCTCCACGATCTCCTTCCGTTCGCCCTCGCGCCGGTCGTGGATGTAGGAACCGTTGGGTGATGCGGTCTCCACGGCATGCACCGTCACGCCTTCGCGGTTGATCATGTCGACGAGGATCGTGCCGGACTCGCCGCCGAACGGTCCGCACAGGTGCACGTCCATTCCCAGGGTCGCCGCCATGCGGCCGATCCAGAATCCCTGCCCGCCGGGATGGACGTGCAGTTCGGTGCTTCCGTCGGGTGCCTTCTCGAGGGTTACCGTGAGGAGCGGGGACGGCGCGAAGACGAAGGCGTACGGGTTGGAGGAGGGGATGTTCTCGGCTTCCATGCCCGCCCGGATACCCCCTCCGAACAGCGATGACACCCGGCGTCGTGTGACACCTGCGGAAGCGGGGTATGCGTCTGCCGCAAGCTAGCTGTCGTCCAGAGGATGAGGAGCGGGCATGGCCAGGATCGCGACGATCGAGACTTCGGTGGCACCGGCGCGTGTATGGGAGATCCTCGCCGACGGCTGGCGGTACGCGGCATGGGTGGTGGGTGCGTCGCGCATCCGGGCCGTCGACCCCGCCTGGCCGCAACGGGACACCCGGATCCATCATTCGGTGGGTCTGTGGCCTCTCCTGCTCGACGACCACACCGAGGTCAGCGAGGTGGTGCCCGAACGGCAACTGGTGCTGCGCGCACGTGCCTGGCTGTTCGGCAAGGCCGAGATCGCGATCTCGCTCGAACCCACCCACGACGGCGGCACCCGCATCACGATGGCCGAACACGTCGTCGAAGGACCGTACGCCCTCGTCCCCGATCGCGTACAGGAGGAAATGGTGTTGCCACGGAACCAGGAATGCCTGAGACGGTTGGTGCTGCTGGCCGAAGGCGCCACCGAATGAGCGACGCGACGGTCGATGCGGTTGTCATCGGCGCCGGACCCAACGGTCTGACCGCCGCCGCGGTGCTCGCCGACGCCGGATGGGACGTCCTCGTACTGGAGGAACAACCCGAACCCGGTGGAGCGGTGCGCAGCGCAGAACTTCACCCGGGATACTGCGCCGATCTGTTCAGCGCGTTCTATCCGCTCGGTGTGGCCTCACCGGCCTTCCAAGCCCTCGATCTCGCGTCGCACGGCCTCCGCTGGGCGCGTTCCCCGAAGGCCTTCGGTCACCCGCTGGGCCCCGACGACGAGGACGCGATCGTCGTCTCTCCGGATCCGACCGACACGGCGGCCGACCTCGAGCGTCGCTACGTCGGTGACGGGGAAGCGTGGCTGGCGCTGTTCGACCAGTGGAAGCAGGTACGCGGCGCGCTTCTCGAACTGCTCCTCGGTCCGTTCCCGCCGGTCCGGGGTTCCGTGGACCTGCTGCGCACCATGAAGACGGGAGATCTGCTGCGCTACGCGCGCATGCTCGCGCTGCCCGTCACCCGGATGTCGTCCGAGTTGTTCGGCGGTTCGGCGGCGCGGCTGCTGCTCCTGGGCAATGCCATGCATGCCGACACACCGCCCGAGGCGCCCGGCAGCGGCGTGATGGGTTACATGCTCACGATGCTCGCGCAGGACGTCGGATTCCCCGCGCCGGTCGGCGGCGCGGGAGCGCTCACCGACGCGCTGGTCCGGCGCGGCGCCGCAGCGGGTGCCCAGCTGCGGTGCGACTCGCCGGTCGTCGGCGTGGAGGTGCAGGGCGGGAAGGTCTCCGCAGTCCGGATCGCCGGTGGCGAGCGGGTGAAGGTGCGACATGCCGTCCTCGCCGATACCTCGGCCCCGGCCCTGTACACGCGGCTCCTCCCGGCCGACGCCGTCGGGTCACGGGTACTCGACGACCTGCGCAAGTTCGAATGGGACACCCCGGTCGTGAAGGTGAACTACGCGCTCGACGGCCGCGTGCCGTGGCGTTCGCCCTCGTTGAGCGGGGCCGGCACGGTGCACGTCGGTGCCGATACGGACGCGATGATCCGGTGGTCGGCCGATCTGTCCACCGGGGTCGTCCCCGAGTCGCCCTTCCTCCTCTTCGGGCAGATGACCACCACCGACACGACGCGGTCGCCCGAGGGAACCGAAAGCTGCTGGGCATACACACATCTGCCGCGGGGCATCACCGACGACGCGTCCGCCGACCACCTCGCCGAACGCGTCGACGCGCAACTCGAGGCCTACGCACCGGGTTTCGGTGCACGCGTGGTCGGCCGGCACGTCCAGCGACCCGGCGACCTCGAAGCGGCCGACGCAAATCTCGTCGGCGGCGCCGTCAACGGTGGAACCGCGCAGGTCCACCAGCAGTTGTTCCTGCGGCCCACTCCCGGTTTCGGTGGACCGCGGACCCCGGTCGAAGGGGTGTATCTCGCCAGCTCGGGTGCGCATCCGGGCGGGGGAGTCCACGGCATGGGTGGCTGGAACGCCGCTCACGCCGCACTCGCGGACGGCAAACGCACCGCTCCGGTGACCCGACGCGTGCGAAATGCCGCTCGCCGGGTGCTGTTCTCGTGATTGCTGGACCTCCCACGCGGAACGGTGGCGTGTTTCACACGGAAGTCGCGCGGGTATCCGCCCGCGAACGGACGGATCCGGGTTTTCGGCCCGGGGTGGTGGAGATGCCGTCGAACTCGAGATACCGAGGTGGTGTGACGTGACAGCTTCCCTGGCGCTGGACGGATCGGATTCGCCGCGGGTATGGCGTCTTCCGGGGGTGTACCGCCCCCAAGAGGATTCGTATCTGCTCGCAGGCGCGCTTGCGGACGCAGGCGGTACGAAGGGTGCGAAGGTGCTCGACTTCTGCACCGGGACAGGGTTTCTGGCGGTGAACGCCGCCATGCTCGGTGCTTCGTCGGTGACGGCCTTCGACATCGACCCGCGAGCCGTGTTCAGCGCCCGCGTCAACGCGTGGTCGCGCCGGCTGCCGATCCGTGCCCGGCAGGGAGGCCTGGACGAGGCGTTGCGCCACGGTCCGTTCGACATCGTCTTGTCGAATCCGCCGTACGTTCCGTGCGACGGGGAGAACCGCGACCCGCGCTGGGATGCCGGCGCCGACGGACGCTGCGTGCTCGATCCGTTGTGCGACAGCCTGCCCACCCTGCTCACGCCCGGCGGATTCGCGCTGATCGTGCACTCCGAGTTCACCGGTGTGGAGGCGACACTGTCCCGGCTGCGTGAGGCGGACCTCAAGGCATCCGTCGTCGCCCGCAGCCGTATCCCCTTCGGACCGGTCCTTCGCAACCGCACGGACTATCTGTACTCGTCGCAGCTGGCGGAGCCCGGGGCACTGACCGAGGAGGTGGTCGTCGTCCGCGCCGACCGCCCCCGCACGAGGAGTTGAGAACGTGAGCAAGGCACCGAAGATCACGCAGCTCACCGCCGACGGAGAGTGCGAAGCACGGGTCGTGCGGCAGGTGAGGGGCGGTCCCACCCTCGTCGAGGGCCCGGTGCGGATCGTCGAGGACGACGGCGCCGAGACGGTCTCGGACCGTTTCGTGGTGGCCGTGTGCCGGTGTCACCGCAGCGCGCTGTACCCCCTCTGCGACACCAGCCATCGCGCACTCCGTACGCCGAAGGCGGCGGCGCGCACCGACACCTAGGCATCGAACCAACCTTCCGGTCCGGGCCGGTCCCTGCACAGGGGCCGGCCCGGACGTCGTTCCGGGACCCCGGGCCGCCGGTCGGCCTGTCGTATCGGGGCGGGGTCGTAAGGGTCCGGAAACGACGGATCCCGGGGGCCGTGAGCACCCGGGATCCGCAGTTCTGCCTCGTGCCGGACGTCTCCTTCCGGCACGGACGATCGACATGGGGTCAGTACCAGTGCGCGCGTCCGCCGATCGCCCGGCCCGTCGCGCCCAAGATCGCAAGGATCACGCCGATCACCAGAAGTATCACTCCGAGTGTGGTGAGGATCGAGATACCGGTGAAGAACCCCACCACCAACAGAATCAGACCCAGAATGATCATTGTCGCCACCTCAGATGTCATGACCGAAACCTGGAAGCCTCGGTGCCCGGCGATCGAATAACCGGGTTGGTCCGTTTCCAAACGTTTGTGACTCGCCTGATCCGGACAAATTCATTCGACGCAGGTCACGGGACGTCCGGTGCGCCCGGATGTTTGGATTCCACCGTGCCTCGGGTATTCGCCTTCCGACACACCCGAGAGCATTCCGGAGGAAGAATATGTCGAACTCGAGCTATACGGTTCCCGGTCTGAGCGATGCCGACGGCTCGCGCACCGCGAAGATTCTCCAGGAGCGCCTGAGTGCCTACAACGACCTGCACCTCACGCTGAAGCACATCCACTGGAACGTCGTCGGTCCGAACTTCATCGGCGTCCACGAGATGATCGACCCGCAGGTCGAGCTCGTGCGCGGATACGCGGACGAGGTCGCCGAGCGGATCGCCGCGCTCGGTGCGTCGCCCAAGGGCACGCCGGGCGCCATCGAGAAGAACCGCACGTGGGACGACTACTCGGTCGGCCGCGACACCGCGCAGGCGCACCTCGCTGCGCTGGACCTCGTCTACGACGGCATCATCACCGACAACCGCAAGGCGATCGACGAGGTCGGCAAGCTCGACCCGATCACCGAGGACGTCCTGATCGGCCAGACCGGCCAGCTGGAGAAGTTCCAGTGGTTCGTCCGCGCCCACCTCGAGAATGCTGCCGGTATTCTCCCGAACGCCGATGCGCAGACGGAGAAGGACGCAGCGGAATCGGCCCGCTGACCGGGACATTCGGACGATACCGACGATGCCGATGGCTCCCACGCCCCGAACCGGTCTGCCACGACGCATCGTCGTCACCGGAGCGAGCGGAAATGTCGGCACGGCGCTCCTGCGCAGGCTGGCCGCTCACCCCGCAGAACTCGATATCGTCGCGATCGCGCGCCGGATTCCCCCGGCGCGCGATCCGTATGCGGCGGCGAAATGGTGCGCCGTGGACCTCGGGGCTCCCGACGCCGCCCGGGTCCTGACTCCGATCTTCGCGGAGGCCGACGCCGTTGTGCACCTGGCCTGGGGATTCCAGCCCTCGCACCGTCGCGACTATCTCCGGCGGGTGGCGGTGGACGGCACCCGCGCCGTCATGACGGCCGCCGCCGACGCCGGTGTCGCGCACGTGATCCACATGTCCTCCGCCGCCGTGTACTCCGAGGGCGCCTACCGTCGGGAGGTCGACGAGTCGTGGGCCCGCGAAGGCGTGCCCACCTGTGTCTACAGCGTCGACAAGGTTGCGGCGGAGACATTCCTCGACGACTTCGAGTCCGGCACGAACGTGCCCGTCCTCACCCGTTTCCGCCCGGGATTCATCGGGCAGCTCGTCTCCGGCTCGGGCCTCGAACGCTACGTGCTGCCCGAGTTCGTGCCCGCCGGCATCACGAACCATCTGCCGTTGATCCCGATCGATCACACGCTCACGATTCCCGCCGTGCACTCCGACGATGTGGCGGACGCGCTGGTCGCAGCGCTCGAGCGACGGGTGCCCGGTCCGTTCAACCTGGGTGCACCGACCCCGGTGGGAGCGCGGGACTTCGCCGCTCCGTTCGACTGCCCGACGATTCCGGTGCCGCGATGGGGTCTGTCGGCGCTCGCCGAAGCGACCTGGCGCCTACGGTTGCAACCGGTGCAGGGCGGATGGATCGACCTCGCCTACACCTGCCCGATGCTCGACTGCAGAAGGGCCCGCGAGGAACTCGGATGGTCGCCGAAGTACGACGGTCCCGAGGTGTGGTCCGAGACGGTGCGCGGCATGCGCAGCGCGACGGGCACCGACAGCCCCGTCCTCTCTCCGCGCAGCGCGCGCGAACGACTCGCCGCGCTCGTCGAACGCGGGCCCATCGGCCGGCGGATACCGCCGTAACACTCTCGGCCGTAACGCTCTCCTGCGCAGAACCATCCGCCGCCCTCCGTCGTCTCCTGCTGGGCCGTGGAGGGCGGGTTCGTGGAGGGCTGGTTTCGTGGAGGGCCGGATGCGGTATCCACCACCATGACGAAACCATCGAATCGAGCTCACGCTCCCACCACTGCGTCCCGAGCTTCGGGCTGGGTCGGATACGCCTGCATCCTCGCGGGGATCGCTGTCGTCGCTCTCGTCCTCTACGCGGCGGGCGACGGATTCGAGGGATGGGTGATCGTCGGAGCCATCGCTGCCGCCGTGCTCATCGTCGTCGGCGTGGTGATGTCCGCGCTCAACCTCCGTCGACGCCGCCTCCGCGGGTCCGGTGGCACCCCCACACACGAACCCGGCCTGATCGACTGAGCCGGGACCCCGGCACCGACGAGTGGAGCCCCGGGACGCACTGTCCCGGGGCTCCACTCGCTGACTCGTACCCGAGTGTCAGGCCGGTGCCTCCGCCGACGTGAGGAGCGAGCTGTGACCGGCGGTCCAGCTGCCCAGCAGATGGCTTCCGAGCCGGCCCTCGAGGAACTCGATGGCCTGCGCACCGAACGAGATGTCCTGCGCCCGAGCCGGATCCTGTTCGATCATGTAACCCACCACGTCGTGCCGCAGGACGAGTTCGTGGACGGCGTCGGCCTCGATGTGCTCGGAGTAGAAGAGGACGCACGCGTCGTCGGCGCCCAGACGCTCGAGAGCCTCGACCATGCGGCGGGCGCTGGGGGCGGTGGTGATCTCGGCCGCGGCGAACATCCCGACCAGCATCGGCGTATATGCGCGGTGCAGACCGCACAACGACATGAAGTTCACCGTTGCAAGGGTGACGGCGGGAACGACGTCGAGATAGCCCAGATAGTCGTCCTTCAGGCCGGCGGCGAGCAGCAGGTCGGCGAACAACCGCGAGTGCATGCGCTCGGCCCGACCTCCGCCGTACTCGTCGAACTCGACGGCGACCAGCGCGGCTTTGGCGCGACCGGACAGTCGCGGGATCGCGAGGGCGTGCGGGTCCGCTTCCTTGAGGTGGTAGATCGAGCGATGCACGAAGAACTCGCGCATCATCTCCCACGTGCCGTTCGCGGCGAGCTCGTGGGAGACACCCCACGAGTCGTCCGGCTCGCGGCACAGGTCCTCGAGGACACCCTGCGGATCGTCGGAAGCCGGGACGTCGGCGCGCAGCCGATCGAGGAAGATGCGCTCGAGACGCGCCCGGACCCCGAGCGGGCCCGGTGCCCATTCCCAGGCCGGATCGACGCCCGCGAACCCGCGGTAGTGGAGCTCGTAGAGAACGGCCAGGGCGAGTTGGACGTCCTCGCCGTAGGCATCCGCGCCGTCGGTCGCGACGTCCCACACGGCATCGTCCACCGGGCCACCGAGTCGCTCGACGATCTCGGCGGAGATGGGTCCGCGGGGCGTGGGTAGCGGAGCGTCGTGCACGTCGCACATCCGGGTCTCATGAGCCATACGCCGGGGTTACCCTCTCGGAGCAGTGCAGAAACGACCCGTCGGTCGGTGCAGAAACGACCCGTCGGTCGGTGCGGACCGGGGAAACGGGCGTGAATATCGGTGCAGCCTGTGGGTATCCGGCGGCCATGAGCGAGGACCGCGAACGAGAACCACACACCATCGACTATCCCGGTGAGACCGACGAGATGGCCGAGCGCCCCGCCGACGAGATGCGCGGTTACGTCGGCCGCGGGTTGCTGTCCGGCCGCAAGGCCCTCGTCACGGGCGGCGACTCCGGCATCGGACGGGCGGTCGCCGTCGCCTTCGCGAAGGAGGGTGCCGACGTCGCGATCGCGTACCTCGAGGAACACCGCGACGCCGAACACACCGCCGACCTGGTGCGACGCGAGGGCCGCACATGCCACGTGATCGCGGGCGACCTCGGCGACGCGCAGCACTGCCGGGCGGTGGTGGCCGAGACGGTCGAGCAACTCGGTGGCCTCGACATCCTCGTCAACAATGCCGGCACCCAGCAGCCCGTCGACGATTTCGCCGAGTTGAGCGAGGAGCAGTGGCGCCACACCTTCGCCGTGAACATCGACAGCTTCTTCCACGTGACGAAGGCGGCCCTGCCGCATCTGACGCCGGGCGGTTCCGTCATCAACACCGCGTCGGTCAACGGTCTGCGCGGCAACAAGACGCTCATCGACTACTCGGCGACCAAGGGCGCGGTGATCGCCCTGACCTACTCGCTCGCGCAGGCACTGCAGGACAGGCAGATCCGCGTGAACTGCGTGGCGCCCGGACCGGTGTGGACACCGTTGATCCCGGCGACGATGGACGCGGAGAAGGTCTCCGAGTTCGGGCAACAGGCCCCTTTCGGCCGCGCCGCGCAGCCCGACGAGATCGCCCCGTCCTACGTCTTCTTCGCATCGGAGACGATGTCGTCGTACTACAGCGGTGAGGTACTCGCCCCGCTCGGCGGCGAGACCATGCCGGGCTGACCGGGTGAGCCGGTAGAGAGCAAGAACGGTCGGGCGGCGGCCGGGGTCTGCGCGCGACACTGAACGCATGACCTTCGGCCGTGACCGACTGCGGGAACTGCTCGACGCCGTTCTCGACGAGAACAACGCAACCCTCGAACGGATGGCGCAGCACGCCTACGCGTCGCAGTGGCACTTCAGCCGCACCTTCGCGGTGGGCACCGGCGAGTCGCCGGTGGCGTTGCGGCGCCGGGTGATGCTCGAGCGTGCCGCCTGGCAACTGCGTCACGGCAGTTCGGTCACCGATGCGGCGTTCGCCGCCGGCTACGACAGCGTCGAAGGGTTCGCCCGGGCCTTCGTCCGTGCCTACGGATATCCGCCCAGCGAGGCCGCCCGGGTGCTCGGCACCGGCCGTAGGGATCCCGGGGCGCCTGCGCCCGTCGATCACTGGTTGCCCGCCCCCAACGGCGTACATTTCCATCCGCCCACCAATCTCTGGGTCGAGGAGGACGGAGAGCGGTCCACCGCGCCCGACTACCCGGCCGCCGAGGTCCTCGCGCAGATGGTGCAGCACGACCTCGCGGACACCCGCTATCTCCTCGAGCGCGCCACCGAGCTCGACGACGACGAGCGCGACCGGATCAGGTTCCCCGGACTGGTGGTCCTCGAATGGGACGGTCCCGAGGAATCCGTCTCACGTGTGCTCGGCAACCTGGTACGTGCCAAGGAGATGTGGTTGGCCTCGATGGCCGGCGCTGACCACCCCGAGGATTCTGACAACGGGATCGACTCTCTGACAGTGCGTTTCGAGGACGTTGCTCCGCGCTGGGTGGAGACGATCCGCGACATCCATCGCCGCGGCGCCTGGGGCGACGTGCTCATCGACGCCCTGTGCGACCCTCCCGAGAGCTTCGTCCTCGGGGGAGTGGTCGCCCACGTCCTCACCTTCGCCGCACACCGCCGTCAACTCGCGCGGCACATGATGCGGGCGGTCGGGCTCGACGTCGATCACGGAGATCCACTCGACTGGAACAGGAGCAGCTCATGACCCGGATGATCTACTACACCGCAAGCACACTGGACGGCTTCCTCGCCACCGAGGACCATTCGCTCGACTGGTTGCTCACCCGGGAGTCCGGTGACGGCGGGCCGTTCGACTACGAGAAGTTCATCGCCGGTATCGGCGCCATCGTCATGGGATCGTCCACCTACCGCTGGGTGCTCGACCATGCAGGCGAGGACAAGTGGGAGTACGACCTGCCCTGCTGGGTGTTCACGCATCACGACGACCTGCCCGTCGCCCGGGCAGGCGACGAACCCGGCGACATCCGCTTCACGCAGAAGGACGTCCGTCAGGTCTACGACGAGATGGCCGAGGCCGCGAACGGCCGCGACCTGTGGATGGTGGGCGGCGGTGATCTCGCCGGACAGTTCGCCGAGCGCGGTCTGCTCGACGAGCTCGTCGTCTCCTTCGCGCCGGTGACCATCGGTTCCGGCCGTCCGTTGCTCCCGCTACACGTGGAGATGCGCCTCACCGAGCTCGGGCAGAGCGGCGAGTTCGCCGTCCTCCGCTACGAGGTGCTGAAGGAATCCACCGGTCGGTTGTGATGCGAGTCACGTGCAGGTACCGTCGGCATCGAGAGGGACACACCTCGTCCGAGGAGGCCGGTCGTGAAACTCAATCTGTTCGTAGCCTGGAGCGCCTATGCGCTCGCACTCGCCTCGATCCTGATGATCGCCCTGACGATCGTCGCCGCGGGGTACGGATTCTCGGGCTGGGCGCTCGTCGCGGCGCTCGGCGCTGTCGTCGCACTCGGCGCGGCATTCGGCATGATGGCCGGAACCGTGCGCCGAGACCACAGACGGCACTACGACACCCCGCATCTGTTCTGAGGGTGATACCTGACGCGAGTCGGTGAAAGCCGACTCGCATCACTCACACGACATCACGACTCTGCGAGTCTGTGACATCACGACTCTGCGAGTCTGTGACATCACGACTCTGCGAGTCGGCGCTTCTCCGTTTCGATGTCGAAAGTCGGCTCCGGCCAATCGAGGTCGAGACGTTCGAACGCGTCGATGAGCAGTTCCGTCACCGCGAGGCGGCTGTACCACTTGCGGTCGCACGGTACGACGTACCAGGGCGCCTCGTCGGTGCTGGTCCGATCCAGCACGTCCTGATAGGCCTGCTGGTACTGCGGCCACAGGGCGCGCTCCGAGACATCGCTCGGGTCGTACTTCCAGTGCTTGTCGCGGCGCTCGAGGCGCTCGGCGAGGCGCTTCTTCTGCTCGTCCAACGAGACGAACATCGCGACCTTCACGATGGTCGTGCCCTCCCGGACGACTTCGCTCTCGAACCGGTTGATCTCGTCGTAGCGTCCGCGCCAGACATTCTCCGGCACCAGTGATCTCACCCGCGCGACCAGCACATCCTCGTAGTGCGACCGGTCGAAGACGCCGAGCTGACCGTTGCGGGGGAGGGCCTTCGCGATCCGCCACAGGAAGTGGTGCCGCTTCTCCTCCTCCGTCGGCACCCCGAAGGCCTTATGGTCGACGCCCTGCGGGTCGATTTGGCCGACGACGTGACGCACCATGCCGCCCTTCCCGGCGGTGTCCATGCCCTGCAGGATCAGCAGCACCGAGCGGGTGCCGCCGGTCCGCCCCTCGGCGAACAGCATCTCCTGCAGATCGGAGAGGATGGCACCACGTTCGGCGAACAGACGTTCGCCGAGCGCCTTGTCGCCGTCGAATCCCGGGGTGCCGTTCGTGTCGATGTCGGCGACGCGGGTCTCGGGCGTCGCCCGGAGGGCTTCGACGATCGATGCGGGCCGGAAGACGTCGTCCTTCGTCATCCCGCCAGCGTGTCACACGCAGGCGTCATCGGGCGTGTGCCACACGCAGTCGTGATCAGGCGGGATCGACACCGTCGGTCTCGGTTGGCAGAGGGTAGGGCGGTCGCGAGATGCCGTCGACCATGTGGCTGCCCCACAGGTCGACCTCCGAGATGCGGGCGGTCGCGGTCTCGGGGGCGTCGGGCACCGTAATCGTCACGGTGGTGCCGGGGGCGGGCGAGGCGTCTGCTCCGAGGGTCTCGGCGAGCCTGCGGAGCCGGCCGCGCCACACATGCCGGCCGAGCAGGGGGTCGAACCGTCCGGAGATCTCGACGTCGACGGCGACCGTGCGGTTGCCCACGGTGACCTCGGCGGGACCGCGGTAGCCGGGATCGTCCTCGTCGTGCAGGTCGTCGGCGTGGTCGCTCATGTCCGCACTATACATGCAACTTCGAGTAACAGTAAAGGTGTCGATCAGGGAGTGGTCGACGACTCCGGCAGGAGTGGATGCGGTTGCGACTTGAAGCGCACCGGAGATCCGGCGACTCCGGCGATGCCGTTCATGCCGCCCCAGATCATCATCGTCAGATAATCGATCAGGTCCTCGGCGGTCATCGACTTGTTCGAGATCCACCAGTGCGTCGCGAGCTGGATGCCGCCGACGATTCCGTACGCCCACGGCACGGCACCACCCGAATCCATCTCGAGCAGCCGCAGCCGTTCCCCGAGGACGGTAGCGACGAGCTCGGCGATCATCCGCTCCGAATCGGCCACCACGTCGCGCCCCGCCGACGCGCTGTTGCTCATCACGTACAGATAGAGCTCGGGATCGTCGGCGACGGTCTCGACGTAGGCGGTGATCGCCTCCCGGGTGAGCTCGTACTCGTCGAGATCCTCCGCGACCGCCGCGTAGATCCGGGGAGCGAGGACCGTCTCGACGTACCGCAGCATCGTCGCGGTCGTCAGGTCGCTCTTGTCGGTGAAGTAGCGGTAGAGCACCGTCTTCGACACGCCGATCTCGGCGGCGATCTCGTCCATGCCGATCTCGTGGCCGCGGGAGCGGATCGCGTTGATGGTGCCGTCCACGAGCTCTTCCCGGCGGGCGATCTTGTGCTCGTGCCAGCGCCGTTTGCGGCCGTCCTGCTTCACGGGCGGGGCGGCCTCGCTCGAGGTCGTGGTCGAAGTCGTCTGCGGTCTGCTGGACACTGTGTGGCACATCCGTTCGGTTTCGATCGTCGGCTCAGTCTACGATCCGGCCCCCCGTCCTTCAGAACTCGAGGGCGATCCGTCCGCCGAGTGCCGACTTTCGGCACAATCGATCGGGTGCAGCTCCTGACGACCGACGACGAGATCAAACGCCGAGAACTCCGCCGTATGAAGGCGGTCGCGACCGGCTTCCTCGTCGCCGCCGCGATCATCTATCTCTTCTGTCGCTGGCAGGAAACCCGCGGCGCCGGCGCATGGGTGGGTTACGTGCGCGCGGCTTCCGAGGCCGGCATGGTCGGCGCGCTCGCCGACTGGTTCGCCGTGACCGCCCTGTTCCGGCACCCACTACGGATACCCATCCCGCACACGGCGATCATCAAGCGGAAGAAGGACCAGCTCGGCGCCAACCTGAGCTCGTTCGTCGGAAACAACTTCCTCGCACCCGAGGTGGTGTCGGCCAAGGTCGAGTCGGCGCAGATCCCGCTGCGGGTCGGTACCTGGCTCGCCGAACCCGAGAACGCCCAGCGTGTGGCCAAGGAGACGTCGACGGTCCTGCGCGGCGTGGTCGGAATCCTGCGCGAGGACGACATCCAGCAGATCATCGACCACACCATCGTCAAGCGGATCGCCGAACCGGAATGGGGACCGCCCATCGGGCGTGTCCTCACCGAACTCCTCGCCGAGAACCGCCACCTGCCGCTCGTCGACATGCTCGCCGAACGCGCGCACCAGTGGGCGCTCGGGAGTCAGGAGACCATCGACCGCGTGATCAGCCGCGACTCGCCGTCGTGGTCGCCGAAGTTCGTCGACCTGCTGCTCGGCGAGAAGATCCACCGCGAACTCGTGGAGTTCACGTGGAAGGTGCGGTCGAATCCCGATCACGAGGTGCGGCTCGCGGGCAACAAGTTCCTCGCCGACTACGCCCGCGACCTGCAAAGCGATCCCGTGACCATCGCCAAGGCGGAGAAGGTCAAGGCCGAGATCATGGGCCGCGACGAGATCACCGGGCTCGCCGCGGCGACCTGGCGGACGGCCAAGCGGATGATCCTCGACTCGGTGGACGACCCGAACAGCACCCTGCGCACGAAGATCGCGGAGAACGTCATGGCGTTCGGCATCCGGGTGCGTGAGGACGCCGAGCTGCGCACCAAGATCGACGGTTGGTTGCTCGACGCGGTGCGTTTCGTCGCGTCCAACTACGCCGACGAGATCACCTCCGTCATCCGCGAGACGGTCGAGCGCTGGGACGCCGAGGAGGCCAGCCGCAAGATCGAACTCGCCGTGGGTCGCGACCTGCAGTTCATTCGCATCAACGGCACGGTGGTCGGCTCACTCGCCGGGTTGACGATCTACACGGTCTCGGAGTTGCTGTTCGCGTGACGACGGTCACGTGCTAGCAAGGTGCTTGCTGTAGCTAGCACTTGTCCGTAGACTGGTCGGTGTGTCCACGGAACCAGATCCGATCGAGGGCTCGGACACGCCGGACGACAGCGCCGGACCGGGGGATATCGCCGTTCGGGTGGTCAACAACGCCGCCCAGGACATCGGTGCCTTCATTCGGTCGCAGCGCGAGGCTGCGCAGGTGTCGCTCCGCCAGTTGTCGCAACTGGCCGGTGTCAGCAACCCGTACCTGAGCCAGATCGAACGGGGCCTGCGCAAGCCGTCCGCGGAAGTGCTCGCCCAGATCGCCAAGGGGTTGCGGCTCTCGGCCGAGGTTCTCTACGTGCGAGCGGGGATCCTCGAGCATCGAGCGGAGAGCGCCGTGCGCGACGCGGTGCTCGTCGACACCGTTCTCACCGAGCGGCAGAAGCAGGTCCTGCTCGACATCTACGACTCGTTCTGCCGAGAGAACCAGCAGAACACCGGCGAGGCCCGGCCCGACCATCCGACAGACTTCGACGAGGAGAAAACTCCATGACCGATCCCACCAACATCCGTACCTCCCTCTACGCCGCGGTCGGTGCCGGCGACGCCGTCGTCCAGGCCGTCGCCGACCTCGTGGCCCAGGCGCGCCGACGTGCGGAGACCAACCGCACCGAGGTGGCCGAGCGAGTCGAGACCGCCCGCGACCGCTTCGCGACCCTGCCCGCCGATCTCACCGAGACCGTCGAGTCCCTCCGCGAGCGTCTCGCCGAACTCCCGGCCGAGCTGCCCGAGGAGATCGCGGAGCTGCGCGAGCGCTTCGGCACCGAGGAGCTGCGCAAGGTCGCCGAGGCGTACCTGAAGGTCGCCTCCGACCTCTACACCGCACTCGCCGAGCGCGGTGAGGAGACCATCGAGCGTCTGCGCTCCCAGCCGGCCCTCGAGGACGGCCTCGGTCGCGCCGAAGCCGTGCTCGGCGACGCCGCCGACCTCACCGAGGAAGCCCTCGGGACGGTGGCCCGCCGGACCCGCGAGGTCGGCGAGCAGGCCGCTAAGCTCGCGGGTCGCGCGGCCGGCCGCATCTCCGAGACGAGCGACGAGGTGAGCGAGGCCGTGTCCGACGCCGGCGACAAGGCCGCCGAGCGCGTCGTCGAGCTCGGTGAGCGTGCCGAAGAGACGGGCTCCGAGACCGCCGGACGGGTCGAGTCGGCCCGCGGCGAGGTCCGCGAAGCGGCCGACAAGGCTGCGGAGAAGGTCGAGTCGGTGGCCACCCCGGTCGAGCCGGTCGAGGTCACCCCGGCCAAGGCTCCGGCCAAGAAGACTCCCGCCAAGGCTCCGGCGAAGGCCCCGGCCAAGACGGTTGCCAAGACGCCCGCCGCCAAGGCTCCGGCCAAGACCGCCGCCAAGACCCCGGCGAAGAAGACCCCTGCCAAGAAGGCGGCTCCGCGCAAGACCAGCGGTTCCTGACCTGCAGTGATCGATCGGCCCTCGTGCGAACTCGCACGAGGGCCGATTCTCGTAGACTGGTGTGGTGACCAATGTCGATTCACTTGCCGGTCTGATCATCCTCGCGCTGCAGATCATCGCCATCGCCGGGGCGGGATTCGCGCTGTTCCACGTCGTGCGTCAGCCCGCCGAGGCGTTTCCGGCCGTCGACAAGCTGACCAAGCCCGTCTGGCTCGGCATCCTCGTGGCCGCGTTGCTCGTCCTCGTCGTCTTCGGCGCGGTGGGTCTGCTCGGGATCATCGCGGTCGTCGCCGTGTGCGTGTACCTCGTGGACGTCCGTCCGCGGGTCGAGGAGGTCCAGCGCCCTCGGTGGTAGGGGGTCGGGCCTCCCTTTCGCTTGACAAGTGTGATCCAGATAATGACACTTCGGGTAACGGATAATTTTCCGAGACGAGGTGATCGGCGATGACGCTCTTGCGAAAGCACGACAGCCTGCCGGGTGAACACTCCACGGATCACCGGCAGGAGACCGCGCAACGCCTGCTCGATTCGTCGGCGCGGCTCTCCTACGATCCCGAGCTCGAGATCGACTGGGACGCGCCGCTCGTGGACGGCAAGTACGGCATGACCCCGGAGTGGTGCAGTCTCTACGGCACCGACCTGTGGGAACGCATGTCGGAGGACCAGCGCATCACCCTCACCGAGCACGAGGCCGCGAGCATCGCCGGCACCGGGATCTGGTTCGAGATGATCCTCATGCAGATGCTCGTCCGCGATCTCTACCGGCACGATCCGGCAACCCCCTACGTGCAGTTCGGGCTCACCGAGATCGCCGACGAATGCCGGCACTCGATCATGTTCGCGCGGTCGGCGCAGCGATACGGCATCCCCTCCTACCGGCCCAAGCGTTGGATCCGCGAGACCGGCCGGCTGTTCAAGGCCGTCGCGCGCGGCGCCCTCGCCTACGGCGGCACCCTGTTCGCCGAGGAGATCCTCGACATGATGCAGCGCGATTTCATGCGCGACGAGCGGGTGCAGCCCATCACCCGGACGGTGAGTCACGTCCACGTCGTGGAGGAGTCGCGGCACATCCGCTACGCCCGCGAGGAGACACGCAGGCGCTCGGCCCGGCTCGGACGTCTCGAGCGGGCATGGATCCGGATCCACCTCGGGGTGAGCGCGTACTTCGTCGTCACCAGCCTCGTGAACGACCAGGTCTACGCCGCGGCCGGACTCGACGTCGCCGAAGCGAAGAAGGCCGCACAGGAGAACATGCACTACCACGACAAGCTCCGTCAGGGCACTCGCCGCACGGTCGAGTTCCTCGACGAGGTGGGACTGATCGGCGGTCCGTCCACTCTGCTTCTGCGTCGCGCGCACGTCCTGTGACGTCGCGCTGCTCCACCGAACCGACAGGAGAATTCCACCCGTGAGAAAGCCGTCCCCGACCGCGTCGATCGCCGCGGGCTCGATCGTCCTCGCTGCCGCGGCGACCACCGCCGTGCTCGTCCGCCGGCGTCGTCGGACGGTCGTCCGTACCGAGGACGTCGCCCCGCACGAGCTGCTGCGCGAACCGGAACTCGAACCCGAGATCCTCGACGTCCGCGCCGACGACGGTGCCCGGCTGAACGTGCTCGCCTATGGCGACGCGGACGCTCCCGTGCTGGTGTTCTGTCACGGCTGGACGTGCAACGCCGCGTACTGGACCCCGCAGATCAACGCCTTCGCGGAGAACTACCGGGTGGTGGTCTACGACCAGCGCGGGCACGGCGACAGCGAGGCCGGGGCGCGGACGCTGGGAGCAGACGTGCTCGCCGACGATCTCCGGACGGTCCTCGACGCTGTGGTCCGGCCCGGTTCGAAGGCCGTGCTCACAGGTCACAGCATGGGCGGGATGAGCATCATCGCGTGGGCCGAGAAGTACCCGGAGAACGTCGGCCGCACGGTCGCAGGCGTGCTGCTCGCGAGCACCGGCACCGACCGGCTGGTCGCGGACTCGGCGATCGTGCCGCTGCCGCAACGCTTCCCGCGGGTGCCGGTGCCCGTCGCGAGCCGGCTCATGGGTGCGACCGTCCCGTTGGCGGCGTCCCCGGTGACGACGCGGGCCCTGCGCTACGTGGCCCTGTCGCCCGGTGCGAGCGCCGCCGAGGTGCAGTTCTGCGAGAAGATCGTGCTCGGCTGCCCGCCGCGCACGCGGGGCGGCTGGGGCAGGGCACTGAGTGCCCTCGACATCCGTGAGGGTCTGCGCAATCTCACCGTGCCGACGACGGTGCTGGTCGGCACCGCCGCCCGTCTCCCCCCGCCTGTCCACGCCCGGCGTCTCGCCGAGGAACTCGACCGTGCGGGCAACCTCGAACGTTTCGTGGTGCTCGACGGCATCGGCCACATGAGCTCGGTCGAAGCGATCGACCGGTTCGACGAGGAGCTCGCGCACCTTGTCGAACGAGCCGGTGTGCCCGTCGGCTGAGCCGATCACTCGCACGCACGTCGGCTGAGCCGATCACCCACGCACGAAAGACCGGTCCATCCGCTCGCGGGTGGACCGGTTTCGGCTCGGGGGATCTACCGGAAGACGACGGTCTTACTGTCGTGCACCAGCACCCGATCCTCGAGGTGCCAGCGCAGACCGCGCGAGAGGACCAGCTTCTCGACGTCGCGGCCCTGACGGACCATGTCGCTGACGCTGTCGCTGTGACTGACGCGGATGACGTCCTGCTCGATGATCGGGCCCGCGTCGAGTTCGGCGGTGACGTAGTGGCAGGGCGCGCCGATGAGCTTCACGCCGCGCGTGAAGGCCTGGTGGTAGGGCCGTGCGCCGATGAACGACGGCAGGAAACTGTGGTGGATGTTGATCGCGCGGCCGGCCCAGTGCTCGCACAGTTCCTCCGGGAGCACCTGCATGAACCGGGCGAGGACCACCGCGTGCGGGTCGTGGGCGTCGACGAGCTTGCGGACCTGCTCGAAAGCCGGTCCGCGCTCGGCGGGATCCTTCGGGAACGACACGTAGTGGAAGGTGATGCCGTGTCGCTGCGCGACCGGTTCGAGATCGCGATGGTTGCCGATGACCGCGCAGATCTCGGCGTCGAGTTCCCCTGCGGCGACCCGTCCGAGGATGTCGTGCAGGCAGTGCCCTTCCTTGCTGACGAGCAGGACGACGCGCTTGCGCTTGCCGGTGTCGGAGAGCGTCCATTCGGTCTGCGGGCCGATGTCGGCGGCGACGCTCGCGAACTTCTCGCGCAGCTCGTCGAGTCCGAACGGGATCGACGACGCCCGGACGGCCTGCCGGGTGAAGAACCAACCGGTGTCTTGATCGGCGTGGTAGGCCGCCTCGACGATCGAACCACCGACCTCCGCGAGGAAGGTCGCGATGCGGGCGACGATCCCGGTGGTGTCCGGGCAGCCCAGGGTCAGAACGTAACGTCGATCGTCGGCGGATGAGGCGAGCGTCATGCCCCGATTCTCTCAGGTGACACACGGCGTCCTACTTCCGGTCGGCCCTGCTCCCGGTAGACCCTGGCTCCGGTCGTCAGCCCGAGACCGGAGGACGTCGAACCGTACCCGTGGCGACGAGAGTGGTCGCATCGATCGTGCGCAGTCCGCGTGCGGTGACCTCCTCGGCGATCTGCTGCCGCACCGCCGCCACCTGCCCGGAGTCGAGCCCGGTCAGCACCGCGCGCAAACCGGCGCCCGTTACGAGCGACCAGCACAACTCCTCCGTCGCCGGAAGGAGATTCGACAGGGTGCGGACCTCCACGGAATCGGTTCCGGCGTCCGGGAGCCACGCCTCGAGTGTGTCCGGAGTGTCGATCCGGTGCAGGGGTGTGCGGTCGCGCAGGACGCCGCGCTCGCGCAGCCCGGGGGAGTAGCGCGACGCGACATCGAACACGATCGACGAGAACTCCTCCATCGCGCCGCGTCGCCAGACCGTCACGCCGGCGCGTCCGCCCTGCCTCACGAGCGAGACCAGACGCCAGAAGGTTCGGTCCATGTCCGGGAGGAAGAACACCCCGTAGGAGATCGACAGCACGTCGTAGCCGGCGTCGGGTACGTCCGACGGTGCCTCCCACTGCGAGGCGTCCGCACAGACGAATTCGATGTTCTTCAGGCCGCGGCGTTCCGCGGTCAGGCGGCCGTGTTCGAGCATCTTGTCGGCGACGTCGACGCCGTGGACGAGACCTTCGGGTCCGACGGCGGCGGCGGCGGGAAGCGCGGACGATCCCGTTCCGCAACACGCGTCGAGCACCGCCTCGTCGGGGGCGACGCGGAGCTGGAAGACCAGTGCCTGCCCGGCCGGTCCCCACACCGTCGGGGTCAGCTCGTCGAAATCCCCGCTCGCCGCGTCGAAGGTGCGTGCGGTCTCGGCGGAATCGGCCCAGGGGTTCTCGGGATCGTCGTTCATGCCTGCTCCTCGAAGGCGTAGAACGGCTCGGCGTACCGAAAGGTGCCCCGCAGCTCGGGGTCGTGTGCCGTGAGCGCCCGTGCCTGGAAGTGGGACGCCCACTCCTCGACGTCGGGGGAGATCCCGAGTTCGGCGGCGGGCACGAAACCGAAGCGGGGGTAGTAGTCGGGATGTCCGAGCAGGAGCACGATCGACTCGTCCAGGGCATCCGCCGCACCGAGCACGGCGTGCATGAGAGCGGCGCCCACGCCGGAGCGCTGGAAATCGGGACGGACACCGAGTGGACCGAGGCCCAGGGCAGGGGTGGCGCCGACGTGACCCCGGGTGGCGACGACCTGGCCGACGATCGCGCCCGAGGCGTCCTCGGCCACGAGCGACAACGGCGGCAGCCATGCGTCGCTCGCCCGCAACGACGCGACCAGACCGGGCTCGACCGGCTCGCGACCTTCCGGGGCGAACGGCGCGAACGCGGCGCGATGCACGTCGGCGGTCGCACGGACGTCGGCGGGGAGTTCTCGACGGATCAGCACGCGATCATTGTCGTGGCCGAAGCGGTGCGGCGGTATCGAATTATCGCCGTCTGCTGTTCCTCCGGACCACCACGACGGCCACAACTGCGACGAGAAGCGCGATCACCAGGATTTCCATGGGAATCGACTACCCGGCACGGGGCGAAGCCTGCTGAGCACGGCCGTCGGATCTCGCCGTGTGGAAAGCTGCAGTCATGTCCGGAACTACGTTGACCCGCGCGCAGGTCGCGTCGATGATCGACCACACCCTCCTCAAGCCCGAAGCGTCCTCGCAGGACGTGCGGGCCCTCGTCGACGAAGCCGTCGAACTCGGCGTGTACGCGGTGTGCGTGTCGCCGTCGATGCTGCCCCTGCGGGCCGAGGGGGTCACGGTCGCGACGGTCGTCGGTTTCCCTTCCGGCAAGCACCATTCCCTCATCAAGGGCGCCGAGGCGCGACTCGCCGTCGACGAGGGCGCACGCGAGATCGACATGGTGATCGACGTGGGCGCAGCGGTGGCCGGCGACTACAACGCCGTCCTCGCCGACATCCTCACCGTGCGTGAAGCGATCGGTTTCGACCCTGTCCTCAAGGTCATCATCGAATCCGCGGTGCTCTGCGACGAGGCGATCGTCGAGGTGTGCCGCGCCGCGGAGAAGGCCGGGGCGAACTTCGTGAAGACCTCCACCGGTTTCCATCCCGCGGGTGGCGCCACCACCCACGCGGTCGCGCTCATGGCGGAGACGGTGGGCGGCAAGCTCGGCATCAAGGCGAGCGGCGGCATCCGCACCGCCGAGGACGCGGTCGCAATGATCGAGGCCGGAGCGACGCGACTCGGACTGTCCGGCAGTCGCGCGGTGCTGGACGGGCTGCAGAGCTGACGACAGCTCTCGACGGTCTGCCGGACCGGCCTCCTCGCTCACGACAGGAGGCCGCAGCTGCCCTCCTGCTGTTGCTGCTGCTGTCCCTGCGGGGCCTCCGGCAGCACGAAGCGGCCACCCTCGAGGCGGAGATCGATACCGCTGTCGGTGACGTTCACCTCGGTGGCCTGCATACCCAGCGGGTACTGCTGCAGACCTGAGGTCAGGATCTCCACGACGCCGTCGACGAGGGCCGTCGGGAGCCCGATGCCGAGGATCGTCGCGTCGGTCGTCTCGACCGTCACCACACCGCCGTTCACCACCGGTCGCGCGGTGAACTCCGCGAGACCCTGGCCGCCGACCGTGAACGTCAGGGTGCCCGCGTTCTCGTCGGCCGTGACATCGGTGACGAGGCCGCCGACCGACTGGCTCTGCACGGTCGCGAGGATCCCGGAGGTGGGCCACGAGACGTCGGCACTCGAGCTGCCGATGGTGCCGGCGCCCTCGGCGGAGTCGCGCAGGTCGACGTCGTTGACCTCGGCGTGCACCTGCATCTGCTGGGCCGGACCGAAGGCGGTGTCGTCGCTGTCGAGAGCGACCGAGGGACCCTGCCGGTCGAGCAGCTGGAGCAACACCGGCTTCCAGCTCAGGTCGACGTCGACTCCCGTGCCGAGCTCGCTCTCGAAGGACTGGGCGAGGCAGGCCGTCGCGCGGTTGCGGACGTAGACCTCCGCGCCCACCAGGACTGCGACCAGCGCCGCGACGAGAACGACGGCGATCGTGACGGTGCGGTTGCGCTTCCGTTGCGTCATGGTCGCCGATTCTTCCGGACGACGCTGAGGATCGACTGAGCACACGGCCACAGGATGAGGAAAATATGTGAGGTGTACCACATTCTTCGGCTACGCTGGGCGCCATGACAGGGTGGACGGATTCAGGTTACGACGCAACCGGGCGGGCCGATGCCGACGACTCGCTGCGGCGCCTCGCCGCCACACAAGCCGGGTTCTTCACCGCACGCCAGGCCGTCGGTCACGGAATAGCAGCTCACGACTTCGCGGAACGCATCGAGGCGGGACTGTGGATCCGCGTCGAGACCGAACTGTTCCGCCTCAGCGACAGCCCACGGACGAAGTTCGACGAATTCGCCCAATGGTGCACCTGGTACGAGGGGGGAGCGGTCGTCTCGCACCAGAGCGCCGCCGACCTGCACGGCATGGGCCACCTGCAGCCCCGCTTCCTGCACCTGTCCACACCCGACCAGCGCACCGTGCCGAGCAACCGGCTCGCGCTGCATCACCGGACGCTGGCAGAGGAGGACTGCGAGGTCGTCGGGGCCTTCCGGATCACCACACCCGCCCGCACCGCGGTCGACCTCGCGGCCGGCGGCGTGTCCCAGGAAGTGCTCGACGAACTCGTCGGCGACGCGATCGCGCTCGGCCGGGTCGACTCCGACCAGCTGCACGCCGCCGTGGCGAACCAGCCGGCCGCGGTGGCCGACCGGATCGAGCTCGCGCTCCTCGCCGCGGGCTGACCGACCGGAGCGACGACGAACTCGGACAGACGGTCTCAGACCGCGACCAGCTCGGATGCAACGGATGCGCCGGCGGGCGCGACCGCGTCCCATGGCACCGTCAGCACGCAGTCACGCAGACGGCGGCGGGGCGGAGACACCGGGAAGCCCTGATCTCGCAGCAGCTCGAGCGTCGCCTTCCATCGGATCCGCGGCCCGAACGCCGCGTGCGGAGCGCTCGTCGCCCACGCCCGGTCGGCCGCGCGGAGCAGCGCGTGGATCGGCTCGCCCGGGACGTTCCGGTGGATCAGCGCCTTCGGCAGCCGTTCGGCGACGTCGGACGGTCTCTCCACGTGGAACGGGCTCCACGCCAGGGTCAGCGAACGGGGACCGTGCTCGTCGAGGAGCACCCAGGCGCAGCGCCGGCCCAGCTCGTCGCACGTGCCGTCGATGAGCAGGCCGCCGGGAGCGAGACCGGAACGCAGGTGCGCCCACGCCGGTTCGACCGCCTCCTCCGGATACTGCCGGAGCACGTTGAAGGCCCGGACCAGGGTCGGGCGCAGGCCCGCGAGCTCGAAGCCGCCCCGGGCGAACTCGACACCGTCGCGGCCCGGGACCACACGGTCCGGATCGATCTCGAGACCGACCACGCGCAGATCGCTGCGGACCCGACGCAGGCGCGCGGCGAGTTCGAGGGTCGTCACCGGCATGGCGCCGTAACCCAGATCGACCACCAGCGGGTCGGTGGCGTGCGTCAACGCCCTCATGATGTGGGGGTCGTGCATCGCCCAGCGGTCGCTGCGGCGCAGCCTGTTGATGCCGGTGGTGCCGCGCGTGACGACACCGACGGGTCCTCGATTCCGCACGCGCTACCGACCGGCGAGCCAGTCGGCGGTGATGGCCGCTTCGGTGCGGAACACGTCGACGAGATTGGTGAGGATGAGTTCTTCGAGTTTGCCGCCGACGAACGGGATGTGCACCTTGGCCTCGGAGGTGGTGCGGAGCGTGGCGCCATGGTCGTCGCCGAAGAGCTCCATCGTGCCCGTGAGGCTACCCGGACCGCCGGGGATCGACGCCTGGTAGGTGCCGGTCGCGCCGTCGGTGAACGGCCCGTAGTTCTCCTTGCGCGTGATGACCATGTCCTTCTTGATCACCGTGCGGGCGATCTCCGGCAGGTCGGAACGCGGCAGGACGTGGTGCAACACCAGCGCGATGCCCGATTCGGAGACCGTGAACTCGCGGACGTGGTTCTCCGAGTACTTGCGCATCTCGGTCATCCGCGCTTCCCAGTGGGCGGGGTCGGCGAGAGCCTCGTACACCCGCTCCGGTGGATGAGGGAAGCGGGCGGAGTAGTCGATACGCCGTGCCACGACCGGCCAGGTTACCGCGCCGGACGGCCTGCCCGGAAATCGCGACCGTCCACGGAGAGCTCAGCGGGGGTGCGATCAGGCCGAGTGGTCCCCGTTCAACCACTGCTCGGTGAAGGTGCGCTCCGCGTCGAACAGCTCGACGAGCTGCTCGACGATCATCCCCTCGATCTTGGAACCGAGGAACGGGATCTTCACCTCGACGGTGCCCTCGATGACGACGGACGAGCCCGCGCCGTCGGCGATGAGCGTCATCCCACCGGTGACCTCGCCGGGCATGCCGTCGACGTGGGCCGAGAACCTGCCCTCGGCGCGGCCGTCGGCGAGCGCTCCCCACGATTCGTGACGCCGGATGACGAGATCGCCCGGGCGGAGGCTCGTGACCATGCTCGGCAGGTGTTCGGCCGGGATGGCCTGATGGAGGTCGAGCTCGATCGTGCCGTCGCCGGTGTCGGCGCGTTCGACCGCCGCACCCGGGCCACCGACCTCACGCAGCCGGGTCTGCCAGTACTGCGGATCGACGAACGCCGCGTGGACCGCAGCAGGCGGGGACGAGTAGTTCGCAGTGTGGTCGATAGGGCTGCCCATACGGGGCACGCTACCGTTTGCTGGTGCTTGATCCACGTACCAGGGCCCGGCTCGTCGAAACGGGAGCCACGGTGTCCGAGCAGGTGTCGCTGTCGGAATTCACGACCCTCCGGCTCGGTGGCCCCGCCCGGTATCTCGTCGAATGCACGTCCACCGCGTCGTTGATCGAGGTCGTGCGCCTGCTCGACGAGCAGGAAGTGCAGCTGCTGCTCCTCGCGGGTGGCTCCAACCTCGTGATCGGCGACGACGGCTTCGACGGCGTGGTGGTGCGTGTCGCGACCACCGGTGTCGAACTCCGCGACGACCACGTCCGGGTGGACGCGGGAGCCGAATGGGACGCCGTCGTCGCGGCCACCGTGGAGGCCGGCCTCGGCGGCCTCGAATGCCTGTCGGGCATCCCCGGCTCCACGGGAGCGACGCCGGTGCAGAACGTCGGCGCGTACGGCGTCGAGGTGGGCTCGATCCTGCGTCGCGTCCGCCTGTTCGACCGCGCCACCGGCCAGGACTCGTGGGCCGGCCCCGAGGCACTCGGTCTCGGCTACCGGACCAGCATCCTCAAGCACACCGACGCAGCGGTCGTCCTCGAGGTGGAACTGGACGTGCGGAGCGACGGTTCGTCCGCACCCCTCGCATACCGGGAGCTCGCTGTCGCGCTGGGTGCGGAGGAGGGCGAGCGCCGGCCGGCGGCGCAGGTACGCCAGCACGTGCTCGCGTTGCGCCGCAGCAAGGGCATGGTGCTCGACGCCGACGACCATGACACCTGGAGCGCCGGATCGTTCTTCACGAATCCCGTCGTCCCCGACGACCGCCTGCCGCAGGTGCTCGCGGCCATCGCGGCGAAGGTGGGGGAGGACGTGCGCATCCCGCAGTTCCCCGCGGACGGCGGCACCAAACTGTCGGCCGGATGGCTCATCGAGCGGGCCGGTTTCGTGAAGGGTTTCCCCAGCGCCGACGCACCGGCGCGGTTGTCGACGAAGCACACGCTGGCGCTCACCAACAGGGGAACGGCATCGGCCGCGGACCTCGTGGCGCTGGCGCGGACGGTGCGCGACGGCGTCGAGGACGCCTTCGGGGTCCGTCTGCATCCCGAACCCGTCACCGTGAACTGCGTGATCTGACGGACGGCCCGCCCGTCGCCCCCGGTCGAACACCCCGAAGGCGGTGGCGGGATCGAAGACCAGCTCCCGCCCACCCACGGTGACCGTGACAGTACCGACGGGGGTGGGCGCGACCGCCTCGCCGCGCCCACCACCGCGGTGGGTCAGTCGGTGACGCGGTGGAACCGGCCGGCATTGGCCTGGTCGCGCGGCTTGACGATGATCTGGTCGAGGTTGACATGCGACGGCCGCGACGCGACGAAGCCGATGATGTCGGCGATGTCCTGGGCGACGAGCGGGGTGATGCCCTCGTACACCTTGTCGGCCCGATCCTTGTCGCCCTCGAAGCGCACCAGCGAGAACTCGGTCTCGACCGCGCCCGGCGCGACTTCGGTGAGGCGGACGGGCTGTCCGAGCAGTTCGCCGCGCAGCGTGCGGTGCAGCACGGCCTGCGCGTGCTTCGCCGAGGTGTAGCCGGCGCCGTTGTCGTAGGCCTCGAAGGCCGCGACCGAGGTGATGGTGACGATCAGGCCGTCGCCCGAGGCGATGAGCTTGGGGATCAGCGCCTTGGTGATGCGCATGGTGCCGATGACGTTGGTCTCCCACATCCAGCGCCAGTCGTCCTCGACGGCCTCGGCCACCGGTGCGAGTCCCTTGGCGCCACCGGCGTTGTTGACCAGCACGTCGACCCGCGGCAGCACCGTGGTGAAAGCGTCGACCGAATCCTCGTCGGTGACGTCGAGCTCGAGCGCGGTACCGCCGATCTCGTCGGCGAGCTTCTGCAGGCGGTCGAGGCGGCGTGCGCCCACCACGACGTGGAAGCCCTGTGCGGCGAGCGTGCGGGCGGTCGCCTCGCCGATTCCGGAGGAGGCTCCGGTGACGACGGCGACGCGGGAATCGGGAGAGATGCTCATGGGGGCAATCGTAGTGTCGGGCACCGGATGCCGCCGTACGTCCCGGCCTGCGAAGTCCTTTCCGTGCGGCTACCCTGCGGCGTATGACCACCACCCGCGGTCGATACAGTTCGGGCGAACAGACCCGGATCCGGCTCGTCGAAGCCGCTGAGCGACTCTTCGCCCGCAGTGGATACGACGGGGTCACCCTCGCCGACATCCGCAAGGCCGCCGGACAGCACAACTCGTCCGTGGTCGGTTACTACTTCGGCACCAAGGAGGGGTTGCTCGAGGCGGTCTTCTCCCACCGGTTGCCCGCCCTGAACTCCCAGCGGGAAGCGCTCCTCGCCGAGATGCTGCGGACGCGGGAGACCCTCTCGGTCCGCGACCTGCTGTGGGTGATCATCCGCCCCCTGGCCGGCACGCTCGGCCGCAACAACCACTACGTCGCCTTCCTCGACCGGCTGTCGAACCACGACCGGTTCGCCGAGTGCTTCCGCGTCACCGGACCGACGGGAACCGAGAGCGGCCGCCGGTCCGACACCGCGCTACGGACCCTGCTCGGGCCGTTGCCCGACGATATCGCCGGGCAGCGTCTGCGGCTGGGCTACTCCGGCACCGTCGGTGCGCTGGCGCGGTGTCACCGTGCAGGCGAATCACCCACCACGGCAGAACTCGCCGCGCTCGTCGACGCATGGGAGGCGTTGTTGCTCGCCCCGGTGTCGGCGGAGACCGCGCACGCACGCGGGGACGTGCAGGAAGATTTCCCACCGGATCGGTGAGGATTGGACACGACGCGGTTCGGGCGATAGTTTGAGCGACATGTCAGTCGGCCACGCCTCCGCACCGCGGGTCACCTATGTGACCGCCGCGCTGGGATCACGGCTGCCTCTGGCGCGCGAACTCTGTTGTCGCTGCTGCGGAAAGTAACTCCGCACCGATCCCGCCCTCGTTGTGCGGGTCCGTCTCCGATCATGTTCTCCACGTCGGGGTCTCGGTGCGTCGATCGTCTCCCGCCCGTTCTCCGGTCATCACGTCCGGATCAGCAGCCAAGGATCAGCGCCGTGTCGGTTCCCACTCTCTCGCCGTCCGTTTCCCTTCCCTCGCGGTCGTCCGCGCCCCGTCGCGCCGCCGGTTCCGCCGTCCGTGGATCCACGCGTGCGACGGTCGTCCGTCCCCGCACCTCCCGTGTGTCGAGCCCCGTCAGGATCGTTCCGCCGGACCTGCGTATCGCCGACGGCACCGGGGCGTCGGTCTTCCGTGTCGCCGCCAACCGCGGCCCCGTCTCGCGCGACGTGATCGCCAAGGTCACCGGTGCGAGCATCGCCACCGTCAATCGTCAGGTGTCGGCCCTGCTCTCGGCAGGTCTGCTGCGTGAGCGCGCCGACCTGACCGAACCCGGCGCGGTCGGCCGGCCGCGTGTTCCCGTCGAGGTCGACCACGAGCGGTACCTGACGGTCGGCATTCACATCGGTGCCGTCACCACCGGCATCGTCGCCAGCGACCTGCGCGGTCGCATCATCGGCGCCGTCGAGGTCCCCACGCCGACCGGCGACCAGGACGCCGCGCTCGCGTCGATCACCGCGAGCGCCAAGGCCTTCGCCGGGCGGTGGCACCGTCGCGCCCCGTTGTGGGTCGGCGTCGCACTCGGCGGGCGGGTGGACTCGAACACCGCCGTCGTCACGCACCCGCGACTCGGCTGGGTCGACGCCCGGGTCGGCGCGATCGTCGGTGGCGGTATGAGGCTTCCGGTCTCGGTGGCCGCGCACGTCGAGGCGATGGCCGCCTCCGAACTGCTCCTCACCCCCGATCGCGACGCCCCCGAGGCCAAGGGCACCGGCCTGTACTTCTACGTTCGTGAGACGGCCGGTGTGGCAATCACTTTCGAGGGCAAGGTGCACACCCCTGCCGGCGGTCCGGGTTCGGTGACGCATTTCCCCACCGGTTCGTCGACCCGGTGCTCGTGCGGCGGCACGGGTTGCCTCGAGGCGACGGTGAGCGATCGGGCGGTCGTGCAGCGCGCGGTGGCCGAGGGCATCCTCGCCGACGGCGACAACACCATTCAGTCGCTCTACCGCCTCGCACGCGGCGGTTCCGAGGCCGCCCACGGTCTGCTCGTCGAGCGGGCCACCGTGCTCGGCCGCACCGTCGGAATGCTGCGCGACCTGTTCAATCCCGACCGTGTGATTCTCGGCGGACAGGCCTTCACCGAGTACCCGGCCGCGGTTCCGCACGTCGCCCGCGCGTTCGCCGCGTCGACCACCCTGCCGCGCAAGGACATCCGCATCACCGGCTTCGGCAACCGGGTGCAGGCCCACGCCGCGGGTGTCGTCTCGCTCAGCTCGTTGTTCTCGGATCCGATCGCGGCGATGAAGCGCACCGAACTCTGAGCGATCCCGTCGGATTCACACGCTCGGTGGGGCGTCCGTCGCGTCCGCAGCGGCGCCCCGCCGGTCGAGTTCCGCCCGGGCCCGGTCCAGCCCGCCGTGTTCGAGTGCGGCCGAGTGCGATTCGTCGGCCCACACCAGTTTCCCGCGTTCGTGGACCGTCACGGTCATGCGACCGCCGAGATGTTCGATCGAACCGGCGACGTTCCGTCGTTCCGCGGGCACGGGGACCGGCAGGACGTGTGCCGCTCCGAGGGGTGAACTTCCCGAGATCTCCACGCTCCAGCGGGCATTGCGGCCGCGCAGGTGCCAGCTCTCGTCGGTGACCGTCGCCCGGACCGGGGATGTGACGGGATTGCCCAGCCGCACGATGCGCCCGTCGGCTAGTGCGACGACGACCGCCGTGACCTCCGTGTGCAGCGGACCCGAATGCACCTGCCCGCCTGCGAACGCCACACACGCCTGCGGGTCGGCGAATCCCTGCGCCTGACCCCACCACCACGACTCGGGGAAACCACCCTTGCCCCAGTTCTTCTCGCCGTAGACCTGGGCGCCGGTCAGATCCCACTTCTCGTCGCCGAGGATCGCGTGCCCTTCCACCCGGCCGCCGAGCAGCCAGGAATGCCAGTACTGGTTGAGACCGGGGACGGAATGGAACACGCTCGACGCGCCGAAGCGGCGTCGCGGCCAGAGCCACAGATCCGACAACCGGATGTCGAGACGGGCGTCGTCGCCGAGATCCATCCACACGCGTTCGCTGTCGCCGCAGAAGACGTCGCCGGCCGATGCGCCGAGCCGATCGGGATCGGAAGCGGCCACCGGATGCGCGGCGGTGCGCAGGAAACCCCCGGGATGGGCGGCCAGACCGAGCGTCGCCCAGTGCGAGCCGGGCCCTCCCGAGTCGTCCGCACGGTTTACGCCGCACAGAGCGATGACGACGCGGCCGGTTCCGGGCTGGGTGAAGCGCCAGAAGTAACCCTCCATCGCGACGCCGTGCGCGGCGAGAGGATTCCCGAAGGGCAGATCCGCTCCCGACGCGCGGTAGCGGGTCCACAGACTCCTCGGTGAGAGTTCCTTCGGTGAGAGCCGCCCGTGTCGTTCGTGCACCGCCATGCCCGCTCCGTTCCGTAGATCCGTCCTGTCCGTTCCCCGGATGTACCCAGCATGGCCGTTCCCGTCACGGAACGTGCGGAATGGGGCGGCGACGTCCGGAGGTCGGGAGGTACCTGCACCTCGCGTGGTCGGTCGGCCATAACGTTGACCGGACCGGATCGGACCGAAGAGAACGCGAGAAGTACGTGACAGGAGAGAAGGGCGGCTCGTACCGCGAGTTGTTCGCAGCGTCGGGGGCAGCCGCGTTCTGCCTGGCGGGATTCGTGGCGCGCCTGCCGATCGCGATGGTCGGGATCGGCATCGTCACGATGTTCTCCCAGCTCGAGGGGAACTACGCGGTCGGCGGCGCACTGTCCGCGGTGTTCGCGCTGTCGTACGCCGTGCTCACCCCGCTCGTCTCCCGCGCGGTCGACCGGTACGGCCAGCGACGGGTCCTGCCCACGGCCGCGGCCGTCAGTGCGGTCGCCACCCTCGCGATGCTCGCCGGCGTCCGGTTCGAGGTGCCCACGGTGTGGCTGTTCGTCTGCGGGATCCCGGCGGGACTCATGCCCACGATCGGCGCGATGGTGCGGGCGCGGTGGACACAGCTCTACGGCGGCACCCCGCGACTGCGCACCGCCTTCGCGCTCGAAGCGGTGGTCGACGAGGTGTGCTTCATCGTCGGCCCCGTCCTGTCGGTGGGCCTGAGCGTGGCAGTCTTCCCCGAGGCCGGCCCGCTGCTCGGCGCCGTCCTGCTGCTCGTCGGCACCCTCGCCCTCGCGGCGCTGCGCAGCACGGAGCCTCCCGTGCAACCGCACACCGACGACCGTGCGCGGACGAACATCCTGCGCATGCCCGTCCTCCTGTCGATCGTCGTGGTTATGGTCGCGATGGGTGTCGTCTTCGGGGTGATCGATGTCGCGGCCGTCGCGTTCACGGCCGAACAGAACTCTCCGGGATCGGCCACCTTCGCGCTCGCGCTGTTCGCGACGGGTTCGGCGACGAGCGGCCTGATCTTCGGTAGCCGGGTGGGATCGAGTGCTCCGACCCGCCAGTTGTTCGCCGCCACCGGCACTCTCGCCGTCCTGCTGTGCCCGTTGCTGCTCGCCGGTTCGGTGCCGATGCTCACGGTGCTGTACTTCGTTGCCGGATGCGCGATCTCACCCATCATGATCGTGGCGACATCGCTGACGCAGCAGATCGTGCCGCCCGACCGGCTCACCGAGAGCATCACCTGGACGGTCGCGGGTCTCGGCGTCGGCGTCGCCGCGGGTTCGGCGCTGGTGGGACAGGTCATCGACCGGACCGACGCCGGCACCGGATATCTCGTGGCGGTTGCCGCGGGCATCCTCGCGGTCACCTGTGCCGGCGGGATCCATGTGCGAGCACGGTTAGAGTGACGCGCATGGCAGTTCGTGAAGTGGCCGGTATCGACGGCACCTCCCTCGTCTATCGCGCATTCGGCTCCGAGACGGCACCGGTTCTGGTGTTGCTCCACGGGTGGGCGCAGTCGTCACAGTGCTGGGGCGACGGGGTTCTCGACGCACTCGCCCGCGACTTCCGGGTGGTCGCCGTCGACCTGCGCGGACACGGTTATTCGCAGGCCCCCGAGACCGGATACGCCGATCGCAGCCTGTGGGCCGGCGACCTCGCCGCGGTGCTCGCCGCCGAGAACGTCTCCGAGACGAACCCGGCGGTGCTGCTCGGCTGGTCGTACGGCGGCCTGGTGATCTGCGACTATCTCGCCGAACACGGCGCGGGAGCCGTCGCCGGCCTGGTTCTCGTGGGTGCCATCACGAGCATCGGCCGTGGCGAGAAGGGCGGACGCGTCGGTGCCTCGATGCGTGCCGCGATTCCCGCCGCGATGTCGGAGGACCCGAAGGAAGCGGTGCGCGCGCTCGGCTCCTTCGGCAACGCCCTCACCGGTCCCGTCGTCGAGGGCAGCGCTCTCCTCGAAGGCAAGGGTGCGGTGTCGCAGGCCTTGTTCGGCGCGAGCCTGTCCACCCCGCCGCGCGTCCGTGCGGCGCTGTTCGACCGGGCGGTGGGCAACGACGACCTGCTCGCCGGCCTGGACGTGCCGGTTCTCCTCCTGCACGGCGACGCCGACTCGGTCGTCGACGTCTCCGCGGCGCACCACGCGGCGTCGCTGCTGCGACGCGCCACGACCTCGATCTGGGAGGGCGTCGACCACGGTCCGTTCGTCGAAGATCCCCACCGATTCGTGTCGGAGGTCGGAGAGTTCGCTCGCACCGCGACGGCGGAGGCGGCGACACGCGAAGATCGGCAGCAGGGCAGTATGGAGGGGTGACGTCCCAGCCCAGCCGCCCGCACCGCGTGGCCGTGATCTCGGTCCACACCTCGCCGCTGGCGCAGCCCGGAACCGGGGACGCAGGCGGTATGAACGTGTACGTCCTGCAGACCGCCGTCGAGCTCGCGCGTCGCGGCGTCGAAGTCGAGATCTTCACCCGCGCGACCTCGTCGGCCGATCCGGCCGTCCAGCAGGCCGCGCCCGGGGTGCTCGTCCGCAACATCGAGGCCGGCCCCTTCGAAGGCCTCGACAAACACGACCTGCCGACGCAGCTGTGCGCTTTCGCTGCCGGCGTGCTGCGCGAGGAGGCACGGCACCCGCAGGGCTACTACGACCTGGTGCACTCGCACTACTGGTTGTCGGGGCAGGTCGGTTGGCTCGCCCGCGACCGCTGGGGTGTGCCGCTCGTGCACACCGCCCACACGCTCGCCGCGGTGAAGAACGCCTCGCTCGCCGAGGGCGACACCCCCGAACCCGCAGCCCGGCAGATCGGGGAACAGCAGGTCGTCGCGGAGTCCGACCGCCTGGTGGCCAACACCGCCGACGAAGCGGGGCAGCTCGAACGCATCTACGGGGCCGATCCCGCGAAGATCGACGTCGTCGCACCGGGCGCCGACCTGAACCGCTACCGGCCCGGCGACCGCGCGGCCGCCCGCGCCGAGCTCGGACTCGATCCGCGCGAGACCGTCGTGGCGTTCGTGGGCCGCATCCAGCCGCTCAAGGCTCCCGACGTGCTGCTCGAGGCCGCGGCGCGGGCCCTCGCCGACGACCCCGGCATGCCGCTGCGGGTCCTCGTCGTGGGAGGCCCGTCGGGAACGGGTCTCGAGCGCCCCGACGCGCTCATCGAACTCGCGTCCGCACTGGGTATCGCGTCGCGGGTCCCCTTCCTCCCGCCGCAGCCGCCGGACCGTCTCGTCCAGGTCTACCGGGCTGCGGATCTCGTTGCGGTGCCGAGTTATTCGGAGTCCTTCGGTCTCGTCGCGATCGAGGCGCAGGCCTGCGGCACGCCCGTGCTGGCCGCGAACGTCGGTGGTCTCGGCGTCGCCGTGCGCGACGGGGAGACCGGCGTGCTCGTCGACGGGCACCGCATCGACGACTGGGCGACGGCGTTGCGGTCGCTCGTCGGCGATCCGGATCGTCTCGCCCGATTCGCGGCGACCGCGCCCGTGCATGCGGAGTCCTTCTCGTGGGAACACACCGCGGAAGGACTGCTCGACAGTTACCGACGGGCCGGGATGCGCCGCAACCGCGCCTTCGGTACCGGCGAGCACTCGCTGCGACGGCAGCGTGGAGTGTGGAAGTTGCGACGGACGAGGGGAGTCACGGCATGAGCGACCGGCTCATCGAACTGATCGAATCGACGCTGCGCGATCGCGAGCTCGAGTTCTCCGTCAAGGAGGGCGGGCACTTCGTCGTCGAGCTCCCGGGCGAGAAGAAGCTCAAGACGACCACGCTGCTCAGCGTCGGACAGCACGGTGTGCGGGTCGAGGCGTTCGTGTGCCGCAAGCCGGACGAGAACTTCGAATCGGTGTACCGCTACCTGTTGCGCCGCAACCGTCGCCTCTACGGCGTGGCGTACACGCTCGACAAGGTCGGCGACATCTATCTGGTGGGACGCATCGCCGCGCACGCGGTGACCCCCGAGGAGATCGACGCGGTCCTCGGGCAGGTCCTCGAGGCGGCGGACCACGACTTCAACATCATCCTCGGTATCGGGTTCATCACGTCCATCAAGCGCGAATGGGAGTGGCGGGTCTCGCGCGGCGAACCGTTGCGCAATCTCGAGCCGTTCCGTCACCTCATCGAGGAGGAGACCGGCACGCCGTTCGAGCCCGATGTGGACGACGACGAACCCGAGGATCGGCGCGAAGCGAACGGGTGACGGCGTTGCCGGACACCGTTATCTCGCCGTGAACATGTCCGGTTGGAGAGGTCTGCACGGCCGTATGGTGTGACCATCACCACAATCGAAATCCGCTGGAAACGTCCGGGAAACGGTGCGTTCCCGCGAAGCGACCTGGGGTTTTGTCGATCGCCGGTCCGGTTTCTCGCACAGCCGTACCGGAAAATCGACCCGTGACCTCGCCGTGATGAACCCTTACCGTCGATGTAGGCCCGATACCGACGGGCGTTACACACCGGCCCCGCAGCCGCTCGTTCCACCCCCGCGGGATTGTCGGATCCACAACCTGCCGAGGGGTGGAGCGAGAGAGCGACCGGGCGTGCGCGAGCACCGCACCGTGTCGCCGGCACCGACCGTCCAGCCCACATGTGGCGGACCCATTGCGTCGGGGGCCTCGCAAGCAGCCGGAAAGGATTCATCCACATGGCAAAGTTCACGATCAAGCGCGCCCTGGGCACCCTCGCTGCCTCCACTGCACTCGTTGCGACCCCGTTCGCTCTGGGTGCCGGTACCGCCAACGCCGCATCCGGCAACTGGGATGCCGTCGCACAGTGCGAGAGCGGTGGAAACTGGGCGATCAACACCGGTAACGGCTACTACGGCGGTCTGCAGTTCTCGCAGAGCACCTGGGAGGCCTACGGTGGCTCGGGAACCGCGAACAACGCCTCGCGCGAGGAGCAGATCCGCGTCGCCGAGAACGTCCTCGCCGGACAGGGCGTCGGTGCATGGCCGGTCTGCGGTCAGTACCTCTGACCGCAGCGCCCTCGGGCGTAGGGAGCGCAGCTCACACGACATCGTGAGCGCAGCTCCAGCAGCTTCCGAACCCCGCGTGCGATCCGTCGCACGCGGGGTTCGTGCTCTCCGGCAGGCGAACCGCGCCGGGAACGGTATCCTCGCAATCCTCACACAGCGCGTGTGACGGGCTTCACAACCGCTGCGGTAGTGTGGACTCGACCGAAAGTCGGCACGGCGTGCCAGCAGAATGCTCGGAGGATGAGTAATGAGTTTCCGCAGTCCCTTTCCCGACGTCGACATCCCGGCATCGAGTGTCTACGACTTCCTGTTCGGTTCGCTCGACGAGTCCGAGCTCGATCGACCCGCGCTCATCGACGGCGCGTCCGGCACCGTGACGGACTACCGCACGCTCGTGGCCCACATCGACGCCGTCGCCGGAGCGCTGGCCGCCCGGGGCATCGGTGTGGGGAAGGTCGTCGGGCTGCTCGCACCCAACGTGCCGGCCTTCGCCTCGGTCTTCCACGGCATCCTGAGGTCCGGCGCCACCGCGACCACGATCAACGCCCTCTACACAGCCGGGGAGATTTCGAAGCAACTCGACGACTCGGGGGCCGTGGCACTGTGCACGGTGTCCCCGTTCCTGCCGCAGGCGAAGGAGGCCGCCGCGGCCGCCGGGATCCCCGACGAGTTGCTCTTCGTGCTCGACGGCGCCGAGGGCCATCCGTCCCTGCGCGACGTGCTCACCGAGGGTTCACCGGCTCCCGCCGTCGAGTTCGATCCGGCCACCCACCTCGCGGTACTGCCGTACTCCTCGGGCACGACGGGCCGGCCCAAGGGCGTGATGCTCACGCACCGCAATCTCGTCGCGAACGTCTGCCAGATCACCCCGCGGATGGGTATCGCCGCCGACGACCGCGTGCTCGCACTGCTGCCGTTCTTCCACATCTACGGCATGACGGTGCTGCTGAACGCCGCGCTGTACAACCGCGCGTCGCTGGTGACGATGCCGAAGTTCGACCTCGTCGACTTCCTCACCTACATCTCGGAACACAAGTGCACGTACGTGTTCATCGCGCCGCCGGTCGCTGTCGCGCTCGCCAAGCACCCCCTCGTCGACCAGTACGATCTGTCGAGCGTGCACACGGTCTTCTCCGGTGCTGCACCGCTCGACAAGGAACTCGCCGGATCGGTCGCGAAGCGCTTGGGCTGCAACGTCCGGCAGGGATACGGCATGTCGGAGATGTCTCCCGTGTCGCACGCAATTCCCTTCGAGGACAACGAGACCGAACTCGATTCGGTGGGACCGACGATCGCGAACATGGAATGCAAGATCGTCGATCCCGCCACCGGCGAGGAAGTCGAATATCCCACCGGCGACGGCGTTTCGGCGCCCGGCGAACTGTGGTGCAAGGGACCGAACGTCATGGTCGGTTATCTCGGCAATCCCGAGGCCACGGCCGACACCCTCGACGAGGACGGCTTCCTCCACACCGGCGACATCGCCACGGTCGACGGGAAGGGTGCCGTCCGGATCGTCGACAGGCTCAAGGAACTCATCAAGTACAAGGGCTACCAGGTGCCGCCGGCCGAGCTCGAGGCTCTGCTGCTCACGCACCCGCAGATCGCCGACGCCGCGGTGATCGGCGTCCGTGACGCCGAGGGCGAGGAGGTTCCGAAGGCCTTCGTCGTCCGGCAGCCGGATTCGACGATCGACGAGGACGAGGTCATCGACTTCGTGGCCGCGCGGGTCGCGCCGCACAAGAAGGTCCGCCAGGTCGAGTTCATCGACACGGTGCCGAAATCCTCTGCGGGCAAGATTCTTCGGAAGGATCTGCGCGCCCTGAACGCCTGACGGGCGCACCGGCGACGTGTGGATCCCCGGGAGATCGTGTGTCTCCCGGGGATGCCGCTGTCCGGCCCCTGCTACGGAACCGCCGGGCCTCGACCTCTCGGGCCGTGGAGGACCCTGCCCGATCAGGCGAGCATGTGTGGTTGTCCCGCTCGGTACCGGTCGGCGTTGATGCGCCGCAAGGGTTCCAGTTCGGGCGGTTCGTGCAACTTGTACAGTGCCGGCGGTGCGGCGGGGGGGCCCGCAGTCTGGAGCAACGCACCCACCGCCGCCCGCGCCGATTCGTTCGCGCTCTCCATCGTCGCGAGGTCGATGTCGTTGCGGACGTAGTCGCCCGCGAGGAACAGGTTCGGGATCGCGGTGTGTGCCTCGGGCCGGTTCGCGAGCGACCCCGCGGGATGTGCTGGTTGAAGCCAGGGAAGAAGCGGAAGCCGTGTTCACCGGGCAGATCGAGGCGGCCGCCTGCCGCGGTGCCGGGGGAGGGGATGCTGCGCGCCTTGCCGCCGAGCGCGGTCGGCTCGAAGACGGTGACCTCGAAGCCGCGTTCGATCAACTCGTGCGCGGCGGCCGGTCCGGCCATCCCGCCGCCGAGGATCGCGACCCGGCGTCCGCCGGAGTGCACCGCCGGTGCGCGGCGGCTCGGCTGTGCGCCCGCCGTGACAGGCAGGGCTGCGGCCCCGAGCGCGCCGAGGGCGGTGCGGCGGGACATGCGTCCGTCGGGCTGCGGACCCCGGTGTGGCTGCGGACCCCGGTGTGACATCGAATCCCGTGTGTGTCGGTGATGACGAACTGTGGTGCGCGGCGCCGACTCCCGCGTTCCTGGCAACGTACATTGTCAGATATGGCCCACGATCGGGGGCGCCCGTGGCGGAATCCCCATCCGTGCATGTCAGGATTGGGTCATGACTATCGGAACACTTGTTCTGCTCCGCCACGGCGAGAGCGAATGGAATGCGATGAACCTGTTCACCGGCTGGGTGGACGTGCATCTGACCGACAAGGGGATCGCCGAGGGCAAGCGGGCCGGTGCCCTCCTCGCCGAGCACAATGTGCTTCCCGACGTCTCCTACACCTCCCTGCTGCGCCGCGCGATCAGCACCGCCAACTTCGCGCTCGACGCCGCCGACCGGCACTGGATCCCCGTCATCCGCGACTGGCGTCTCAACGAACGCCACTACGGCGCGCTCCAGGGCAAGAACAAGTCCGAGATCAAGGACGAGTTCGGCGAGGAGCAGTTCATGCTGTGGCGTCGCAGCTACGACCCCCCGCCGCCGCCGATCGAGCCGGGTTCGAAGTACAGCCAGGACGCCGACCCGCGCTACGCCGACGTCGACGAGGTTCCCCTCACGGAGTGCCTGAAGGACGTCGTCGCCCGTTTGATCCCGTACTGGGAGTCGACGATCTCCCAGGACCTGCTCGCGGGCAAGACCGTGCTCGTCACCGCGCACGGCAACTCGTTGCGCGCGCTCGTCAAGCACCTCGACGGGATCTCCGACGACGACATCGCGGGCCTGAACATTCCGACGGGCATCCCGCTGCGCTACGACCTCGACGAGAACCTGCGCCCGCTGAACCCGGGTGGCACCTATCTCGACCCCGAGGCCGCAGCTGCCGGTGCGGCGGCGGTCGCGAACCAGGGCGCCAAGTAGCAGCCTCACGGAAGCGAGATCCGACCCCGTTGCCGTTCGGTGACGGGGTCGGTTCGTTCGTGCAGGTCCGTCGCAGAGTGGTCCGTTCTGGGCGAACAAAGGGTGAACAACACTCCAACATCCGAAAAATGGGGTGTGACGTGCGGGAAATGCCGTCGACCCGCTGTCCGGTGGGGTACCGGTGTCATTACGATTCGAAGTGTGAGTGTTACGCAGGCCGTGTTGCTGGCCGTGGTCGCAGCGGTCCTCGGCGGGATCGTCACCGTCGCCGCCGGGAGGCTGGTGCAGCGCCGGGCCCACGGTAGCGACCAAGCCGACCTCACGATGTTCGACGTGCTCGACCGGGTCGTGCACGGGGCGTCGACCGGTATCGCGGTGGTCGACAAGTTCCACGACGTCGTCCTGTCGAACCCGCGCGCCGAGGAACTCGGCCTCGTCCGCAACCGGCAGATCGACGACCGGGCCTGGGCGGCCGCCTGCCAGGTGCTCGAGAAGAGGAAGCCGATCGAACTCGACCTGGGCGCGAAGGCATTGTTCGGCCGCGAGCCCGTCGCGGTGCGCTGCACCGTCCGGCTGCTGCTCGACCAGGACCCGCGCTTCGTCGTGCTCTACGCCTTCGACGACTCCGAGCACGTCCGCATGGAGGCCACCCGGCGCGATTTCGTGGCCAACATCAGCCACGAACTGAAGACCCCCGTCGGCGCGATGGCGTTGCTCGCGGAGGCGCTGCTCGAATCCGTCGACGATCCCGAGACCGTCCGCCACTTCGGCGAACGGGTCCAACGCGAGGCGACGCGCCTCGGCAACATGGTGACCGAACTGATCGCCCTCTCGAAGCTCCAGGGTGCCGAGAAACTGCCCGATCTCGAGGTCGTAGACGTCGACGACGTCGTCGACGAGGCTCTCGACCGCACGCGCCTGACCGCCGAGAACGCCTCGATCACCATCAGCACCGACCGGCCGAGCGGTCTCGAGATCCTCGGCGACCGAACGCTGCTCGTCAGCGCCCTCACCAACCTCATCGAGAACGCGATCGCCTACTCCCCGGCCGGCTCACCGGTGACCATCAGCAGGTCGCTGCGCGACGGCAAGGTCGCTATGGCCGTCACCGACCGGGGGATCGGTATCGCCAAGGAGGACCAGGAGCGGGTCTTCGAGCGCTTCTTCCGCGTCGACAAGGCCCGGTCGCGGGCCACCGGAGGCACCGGCCTCGGGCTGGCCATCGTCAAGCACGTCGCTGCGAACCATCACGGCGAGATCACCCTGTGGAGCAAGCCCGGTACCGGCTCCACCTTCACCCTCCTCGTCCCGGCCCACGTCGAGGACGCCGAGGACGACGAGAACCACACCGCCGACCGCACCGAGAAGGTGGTCGGATCGTGACGCAGACCCCACCCGGGTTCCCGGGCGGACGGATATCGAGAAACAGACGGAGGACCAGCTCGTGACGCGTGTGCTGATCGTCGAGGACGAGGAATCGTTGGCGGATCCGCTCGCCTTCCTGCTGCGGAAGGAGGGGTTCGAGACGACCATCGCCGGCGACGGCCCCTCGGCCCTCGCCGAGTTCGACCGGGAGGGCGCCGACATCGTCCTGCTCGACCTGATGCTCCCCGGGATGAGCGGCACCGACGTGTGCAAGCAGTTGCGGACCCGCTCGGGTGTGCCGGTCATCATGGTCACCGCTCGCGACAGTGAGATCGACAAGGTCGTCGGGCTCGAACTCGGCGCCGACGACTACGTCACCAAGCCGTACTCGGCGCGTGAACTCATCGCCCGGATCCGTGCGGTCCTGCGGCGCGGGGCCGACACCGAGAGCGAGGTAGCGGCGGACGACGGACTGCTCGAGGCCGGACCCGTGCGGATGGACGTCGACCGTCACGTCGTGCACGTCAACGGTGAGCCGGTTGCCATGCCGCTCAAGGAATTCGACCTGCTCGAATATCTCCTGCGGAACTCCGGGCGGGTGCTCACCCGCGGACAGCTCATCGACCGGGTGTGGGGCGCCGACTACGTCGGCGACACCAAGACCCTCGACGTCCACGTCAAGCGTCTGCGCTCGAAGATCGAGGAGGATCCGGCCAAGCCGCGTCACCTCGTGACGGTGCGCGGTCTGGGTTACAAGCTCGAGGCCTGATCGGAGCCGGCATCGGAGCCCGCCTGTGCTGCCGACGTCGCGGGATGGATCGCGATCAGACCCAGTCCCTGGCGTCGCCGGCACAGGCGCGCGAGCTCGTCGTAGGCCGCCGCACCGAGGAGTTCGGTGAGCTCGGGGGCGTACGACTGCCAGACCGGACGCTCGCCGACGTGCGCGTCGGGAGAGCCCGAGCAGTACCAGTCGAGGTCGTGTCCACCCTCACCCCAGCCGCGTCGGTCGTACTCGGTGATGACCGTGCGCAGGATCTCGGTGCCGTCGGGACGCTCGACCCAGTCCTGGGTGCGGCGGATCGGGAGCTGCCAGCACACGTCCGGCTTCATCTCGAGCGGTTCGATGCCGCGTCGCAACGCCATGGTGTGGAGGGCACAGCCCTGGCCGCCCTCGAATCCGGGACGGTTCAGGAAGATGCACGCACCCTTGTAGCGGCGGGTGCGCAGGGCGGGCTCGTCGTCGATCTCGTCCTCTTCGAGGTAGCCCTTCTTGCCCAGGCCCTTGTCCATGAACTGCCAATCGGCCGGCGTGAGGTGTTTCACTGCCTTCGCCAGCTTCTGGCGATCGTCGTCGTCGGACAGGAACGCACCGTGCGAGCAGCACCCGTCGTCGGGTCGCTCGGCGATGATGCCCTGGCACGCCGGAGTGCCGAACACGCAGGTCCACCGCGAGAGCAGCCATGTCATGTCTGCGGCGATGACGTGTTCGTCGTTGTCGGGGTCGGTGAACTCCACCCATTCCCGAGGAAAGTCGAGAGGGACTTCCGGGGCCGGGTCGAGTTTGTGTGGGGCATGGGACATACCTGCTGTCACAGGTTCCGACGGTAGACCCAGTACCGTATTGATGTGCGCTTAGGGGTACTCGACGTCGGAAGCAACACCGTTCACCTGTTGGTGGTGGACGCCCATCGTGGTGGGCACCCCACGCCGATGAGTTCGACGAAGGCGACGCTGCGGCTGTCCGAGAACATGGACGACAACGGCGACATCACCTCCAACGGCGCCGATCAGCTCGTCGAGACCGCCGCCGAATTCGCCAGCATCGCCCGCACCTCGGGATGCGGCGAGCTCATGGCGTTCGCGACGTCCGCGGTGCGCGACGCCGGCAACTCCGAGGCCGTCCTCGAGCGGGTGCGCCGGGAGGCCGGGGTGTCGCTGGACGTGCTCTCCGGCGAGGACGAGGCGCGGCTGACCTTCCTCGCGGTGCGCCGCTGGTACGGCTGGAGCGCCGGAAACATCCTCGACCTCGACATCGGCGGTGGTTCGCTCGAGCTCACCTTCGGTGGCGACGAGGACCCCGAGATCGCCTACTCGCTCCAGCTCGGTGCGGGACGGCTCACCCGCGACTGGTTCCGTGAGGACCCGCCCGGCAAGCGCCGGATCTCGGCGCTGCGCGACTGGCTCGACGCCGAACTCGCCGAGCCGGCGAAGGCCATACGCAACGCGGGCGACCCCGACCTGTGTGTGGGCACCTCCAAGACCTTCCGGACCCTCGCCCGCCTGACCGGCGCGGCCCCCTCGTCCGCCGGCCTGCGGGTACAACGGACCCTGACGGCCAGCGGACTGCGCCAGCTCATCGCCTTCATCTCCCGGATGACCACGGCCGACCGCGCAGAACTCGAAGGCGTCAGCTCGGACCGGTCCGAGCAACTCGTCGCCGGCGCCCTCGTCGCGGAGGCGAGCATGCGTGCCCTCGGAGTGGAGACGCTGCAGATCTGCCCGTGGGCGTTGCGCGAAGGCCTGATTCTTCGGAAGCTCGATACGGATATGGGTGGCGAACTGGTGGTGGCAACCGGATGAGCGAGAATCGCAGCAACGACACGGGGCAGATCTCCGTGGCCGAGCTGTTGGCGCGTAACGGCCAGAAGGTGGGAACACGGGCCGGGGGACGACGCCGACGAGGTGCGAGCGGCGGCATCTCCGTCGCCGAACTGACGGGCGAGATCCCGATCACCCGCGCAGACAGCAAGGTCGAGCGGCACACCCCGACCGATGCGGAAAGCGCTGCCGGGCAGGCGGATTCGTCGTCCTCGACGGCTGCTGTCGAGGCGGATACCCCGCCGAAGGCCGTCCCGGCGCCACGCAAGGTCGAGACCCCGAAGCTAGAGACGCCGAAGGCGGCGACCTTCGCGCTGTCCGACATCGAGAAGACCACCGTGACCCCGCGGGTTGCCGTCGAGACGAAGACGCCGCCGGTGAAGACCGGAACGAGCACGCCTGCCGTCACGAAGACGCCGCCTGCCGCGAAAACACCACCCACTGCGAAGGCGCCGTCCGGCCCGGCGGCGAAGGTGCCTGCAGCCGCGGATGCAGTGTCGAAGACGGACACGGTGTCGAAGACGGACACGGTGTCGAAGACGGCCGCATCGACGAAGGCAGCGTCCAAGGCGGCGCCGCCCAAGATCGAGTCGCCGACCGAGGTCATCCGTCCCGAGGCGCTTCCCCGGCGCGCGCGGGCGCATCTCGGAGCGGCAGCGCCCGGCTCGCAGTCCGGTGAAGGAGCAGCGGTCGCCGACAAGAAGGCGGACAAGAAGTCCGAGAAGGCGAGCGCCCCGGCGGTGTCGGTGCGCAAGGCCGACGTCGCCGAACCGCGACTACTGTCCGGCCCCGCCAGCGACCTGCAGGGCACCGGTGCCGACGCCGACGACTCGACCGACACCATCGGTGCTGCGGGTGCCGCGCCCGACGCTTCGGAGGGAGTGGCATCGTCGCGGTCGCGGAAGTCCCGCGGCAAGGGTGGGAAGTCGACGTCCGACGCCGCCGACGACTCGGCACGGAAGAGTGCGGACGACGAGTCCACCGACGCGGAGCAGGGCAGTGGCCTCAAGCAATGGGCGTTGCTGATCGGCGAGAGCGTCGCCGCGATCGTCGCGGGCGGATTGCTCTTCAAGGGCTTCGAGCGGTTGTGGGACCTCATGCCGTGGGTCGCCTTCGCGCTCGCGCTGCTGGTGATCGTGGGCCTGGTCGCGCTGGTGCGTGTCCTGCGGCGCACCGACGACATCACGAGTCAGCTCATCGCGCTCGCGGGGGGAGCATTCGTGGCCTTCGGGCCGCTGTTGTTCCTGCTGCCCGGGTGAGCCGATGCCGACCGCGCAGGGAATCCGGGTAGGGCTGTCCTCCGCTTCGGTCTACCCGGAGAACACCGAAGCGGCGTTCCGCTTCGCGGCCGATCTCGGTTTCGACGGGGTCGAGCTGATGGTGTGGGCCGAACCGGTGAGCCAGGACCCCACCTCGGTGGAGCGTCTGGTCCGCGAGTACGGCGTGCCGGTGCTCGCCGTGCACGTGCCCTGTCTGCTGATCTCGCAGCGCGTGTGGGGATCCGATCCCGCCGCCAAGCTCGACCGTTCGGTGCGTGTCGCCGAGATCCTCGGTGCGGAGACCGTCGTGGTCCATCCGCCCTTCCGGTGGCAGCGTCGCTATGCGGAGGGATTCTCCGACCAGGTCGCGGCGCTCGAGGCCGACAGCCACGTGGTGCTCGCGGTCGAGAACATGTACCCGATGAGGGCCGACGTCGTCTTCGGCGGTCGTGATCGCGGCGCCGAACGTCTGCGCCGGCGCGGTCCCGGCCGCGCGGTCTCGGCCTACAGCCCGTCGCTCGACCCCACCGACACCGGTTTCGCGCACTACACGCTCGACCTGTCGCACACCGCGACTGCGGGGGCCGACGCCCTCGCGCTCGCGGATCGGATGGGGGAGGGGCTCGCCCACCTCCATCTCGCCGACGGCCGGGGCTCCTCGCTCGACGAACACCTCGTCCCGGGAACGGGCACGCAGCCGTGTGCGGACGTGTGCCGCCGGCTCGCCGCGAGCGACTTCGGCGGGCACGTGGTGCTCGAGATCAGCACCCAGAGCGCACGGACGCGTGCGGAGCGCGCCGGGATGCTGGCGCGTTCGCTGGCCTTCGCGCGCACGCACCTGGATCGCTCGGCGACGCGCGCGATCACCGCCGGCCCCGAGAGTCCCCGGCACACGGACATCGCGCGCGTCCCCGCCTCAGAGGGCAGCGATTCCGGCGGCGAGCACGGCGACGCCTGAGATCAGCACGCCCGCGGTGAGGGAGACGGCGCCGAGCCGGACCGCCGCGAACATCCGGCCGGGCCGCGTCGGATCGGGCCCGAGCACCGACAGGAAGAAGCCTGCCGGGATCAGGATCGCGGCGACGAGCACGGCGATGGCGCCGGCCGCCGACCAACCGGGTGATGCGCCCACGACGTGCGTGAGAACGGCGATGAGCAGCCCGAGGGTGACGAGTACTCCAGCGTGGGCGTGACCGGCACGGAAGAACGTCTTCTGCAGGTCGTTGGTGGGTACGCCGCCCGCGGCGACGCGTAGCAGGAAGGTGCCTCCGAAGGCGATGCCTGCGACGGTGAGCACGGTGCTCCCGAGAACGATGGTCACGAGCGGATGCATGAGGGCCTCCTCGGCCGGTACTCCGTGACCGGATACTACAACTATCCAATACTGGATAGTTGTAGTATCCGGTGTCGAGGAGCGGAGGTGATCGGTGCGTATCTCGGAACTCGCCGAGCGTTGCGGCATACCGCTGCCGACGGTGAAGTACTACCTGCGCGAGGGGCTGCTCATGCCGGGCGTGGCGACGAGCGTCACCTCGGCGACCTACGACGACCGGCACGTGCGGCGCATGGGTCTGGTCCGGTCACTCGCCGCGCAGGGTCTGCCCCTCGAGAAGATCAAGACCGTCGTGGATCTCGTCGACAATCCCCGCGACGACCTCTTCGTCGAACTCGGCCACGCCATCGCCGCGCTGCCACCCTACGTCGAGGACTCGGCCGGTCCCGGCTATCCCCGCGCCCGCCACCTGCTCGAACGCCTCGGCCAGATCTACGACCCACGGTTCGCGGCCGTGGCGCAACTCGAACACGCGCTCGCGGCACTTGAAGCCGCCGGCCTGCGGATGGACGACCGCCGGATCGACGCCTACGGCCGTCACGTCCGCGCCATCGCCGAACTCGACCTCGAACTGCTGCCGACGCACTCCCGGGAAGCCACCGTGGAAGCGGCCGTGCTCGGGACCGCCCTGTACGAACCGGTCCTCACGGCCATGCGCCGGTTGGCCCACCAGCATCTCGCCGCCCGCATGTTCGGGTCCGGTGGACCCCCCACGACCGGCGCCGATCCGGCCCCGAACGACGACCAGGAGCAGCAGTGACCCTCACCGACCAGCCCTTCCTCGACCTGACCTCGGTCACCCGGGTGCCGGGAGAGCACCCGGATGGCACGGCGGCCTGGCAGGCGCACATCGATCCGGTGTGGACCATCGGGCCCAAGGTGCACGGCGGATGCATGCTCGCGGTCTGCGCGTCCGCGGCGCGCAGGTCGGTGCTCGACGCCGGCGTCGACCCGCTCACCCAGCCCCTCGCCGTGAGTGCCTCGTTCGTCGCCGCGCCCGACCCCGGCGACGTCGAACTCACCACCGTCCTACGCAAGCAGGGCAAGCAGATCGCCCTTGTGGACGTCGAACTGTCCCAGGCCGGGCGTGTGGCGGTGCGGGCGAGTGTCACCCTCGGCACGCCGGATACCGAGGAGCCCTTCCACACGGTGCCGCACCGCGCGACCACCATGCCCGCCGACCCGCCGGCCGAGTCGGTGCTCGTCACCCCCGAGCACCCCATGGGGCAGATCGTGAAGTTCGCCGCCACCTCCCACCTCCGGATCGACTCCGCCACCGCGCGTTTCCTCGACGGGCAGCAGGGCGAACCGCTCGTGTCGATGTGGACGCGGCCGTCGCCGGGCGACGAGGCCGACGTCGACACCTCGGTGCTGTTCGCGCTCATGTGCGGCGACGTGTCGGCTCCCGTCGCGATGAACCTCGGCCGTTTCGGCTGGGCGCCGACGGTGCAACTCACCGCCTATCTGCGGCGGGTCCCGGCTCCGGGATGGCTGCGGGGCATCGCCGAGAGCAGCGTGCTCGGCAGCACCTGGTTCGAGGAGGACCACACCGTCGTCGACTCGACCGGCCGGGTGGTCGTGCAATCGCGTCAGCTGGCCATGATGCCGCGCTGATACGCCCGAACGCGGTAGGTCCCGACAGGCGGTGACCGTGGTGTAGGCCGCACGGACGGTCGTGGCAGGCTGTCCCCATGACGAGAATCGCAGTGATCGGTGGCGGCAGGATCGGCGAGGCGCTGATCTCGGGTCTGCTGAAGAACGGCTTCGCGACCAAGGATCTCGTGGTCGCCGAGAAGTTCGAGGAGCGGCGTGAGGAACTGTCCCGGGCCTACTCGATCCGGGTCACCGACAGCACCTCCGACGCCGCGGAAGGCGCCGACGTGGTGGTCGTGGCCGTCAAGCCCAACGACGTGGACGTCGTCGTCACCGCCCTCGCGGCGGTCGACGCCGGGAACGACGACGAGCAGATCCTGGTGTCGCTTGCCGCGGGCATCCCGACGGTCCGCTACGAGACCAAGCTCCCGGCCGGCTTCCCCGTCGTGCGCGTGATGCCGAACACCCCGATGCTCGTCGGGGAGGGCGCGAGCGTGCTGTCCGCCGGTCGGTACGTCAAGCAGCAGCATCTCGACACGGTCCGCGAGATCCTCGCGAGCGTGGGAACGGTCTCGGTGGTCCCGGAGGCGCAGATCGACGCGGTCACCGCGGTTTCCGGATCCGGGCCCGCATATTTCTTTCTCGTCGCGGAGGCGATGATCGACGCCGGTGTCTCGCTCGGCCTGACGCGGGCGGTGGCCACCGATCTGGTGGTGCAGACGATGACCGGCTCGGCCGCGATGCTCACGCGCTCGGGGGACAACGCTGCCGACCTGCGCGCCGCGGTCACCTCGCCGGGTGGCACCACGGCGGCCGCGATCCGCGAACTCGAGCGTGGAGGCCTGCGTACGGCCTTCTACGAGGCGCTCGACGCTGCGAAGCGCCGTTCCGCGCAACTCGGGGCGGCATCGGATCAGCCGTCGCCTGCGGCCCGCGAGGGGCTCTCCGGGACGGCCTGACAGGGCATCCACCCGAGGCACTGACAGGTGTCACTGCGGAACGCTGACAGACGTCACCGTAGGGCGTAGCGTGGCGACGAACAGCCGCCCGCCGGAAATTCCCCAGCTGCATCGTCGCACAGGAACCATTCGTCACGCTAAGCTCGAATCAGCACGTGCGTGTCTGTTCCGCCGGAGGGGAAGCCGGCGGCGCGGGCGTGCCGGAGGTGTGTAATGGTTTCAGGAAACACGCCGTCGAAGGGTCAACCTCAAGACGGACAGTCGGTTCTCGCCGGTACCCAGTTCCTGACGGTTGCCGAAGTGGCAGCTCTCATGCGGGTGTCGAAGATGACCGTGTACAGGCTGGTGCACAGTGGCGAACTACCCGCAGTGCGTGTGGGACGCTCGTTCCGCGTGCATGCGAAGGCCGTCCACGACTACCTCGAGACGTCGTACTTCGACGTCGGATAGAGGTCGGACAGGGACGATCGGCGCATCGTCGGGGACGACGGTACGACGAACGGATCCGGTGCGCGAGGGAAGTCGCGTTCCGGGACGGACCTCGGTTTCACGCCGGGTGGGCCGCCCCGGTAGGATTGCTTGTCGTCGTACCGGCCAGCCGGTGTCGTGAGGCGCTGTTACTCGTCGCCACGAGGCCCAGCGTCGACATACATCAGGCGTACGTCACCGGCGTGCGCAGGAACGCTACAAGGAACGTGAGGGATGCCCACATGGGATCTGTGATCAAGAAGCGCCGTAAGCGCATGTCGAAGAAGAAGCACCGCAAGCTGCTCCGCCGCACCCGAGTGCAGCGTCGTAAACTCGGCAAGTAAGCCCTGCGCCTATCCGATGCCCGTCACCTTCCATGGTGGCGGGCATCGTTCGTCTGTGCATCCCGGTACACGAAAGTTCACCCACGAGTCGTGCGATGGCGGCGAAGTGGCCGTATTGTGGGACGGCATACCGCGTCGGGGCGAATGTGACCGATGACGCGTGCGGTGCAGCAGGGGGTTTCACGAGTGGTTTCGCAGGGGCACGAAGTGGCACGTCCACGAGTCGTGCTGGTCACCGGAGCAAGTCGGTTCCTGGGTGGTTTCCTCGTCACCAGGCTCGCCCAGAATCCCGACATCGAGCGGGTGATCGGCGTCGACACCCAGTCGCCGTCGAAGGACATGCTCCGGCGCATGGGGCGGGCCGAGTTCGTGCTCGCCGACATCCGCAACCCACTCATCGGCAAGATCATCCGCAACATGGACGTCGACACCGTCGTCCACGCGTCCGCCGTCACGAAGGCCCCGAAGTCCGGGAGCCGCACGGCGATGAAGGACATGAACGTCCTCGGCGCGATGCAGCTGTTCGCGGTGTGCCAGAAAGCACCCTCGGTGCGCAGGATCGTGCTGCGCTCGTCGTCCGTCCTCTACGGATCGAGTGCCAAGGACCCCGCGAAGTTCACCGAGGAGATGAGCGCCCGCCGCCGGCCCACGGGCGCCTTCGCCCGCGACATGATAGAGGTCGAGGGATATCTGCGCGGCGTCGCCCGGCGGCGCAGCGACATCGCGACCACCATCCTCCGGTTCGCACCCACCGTCGGGAACCGGCTGCCCGGCTCGGTGTCGAGCTATCTCACCTCCCCGCTCGTCCCCAACGTGCTCGGCCGCGACGCGCGACTACAGTTGCTGCACGAGGAGGACGCACTCGGTGCGCTCGAACACGCGGTCGTCGCCGGACCGTCAGGGACGTACAACATCGCCGGTGAGGGGATCGTCACGATGACCCAGGCCGTGCGCCGGGCCGGTGGCGTCACCGTGCCGATGCCCTACGCGCTGTTCCGCACGGTCGGGCACGCACTCATGGGTTCCGTGATGAACTCCTTCACCAAAGAAGAACTCGACTATTTCCATTTCGGATGCGGACTCGACACCACGCGCATGCGCAACGCGTTCGGATTCGAACCACGCTGGACCACGAGAGAAGCGCTCGACGATTTCGCCGGGGGCCTCGCCCTCACCCGCATCGTGAAGACCGAATGGGTGGACAAGGCCGAGTCGATGGCGCTCTCCGTGCTCGGAGAGACGAGGGAGACGCGATGACGGAGGTCGCGAAGGTCATCCCGTTGCACGCCGGCAACCGCCGTCCCGGCGAACGGGTCACACGCACACCCCATCCGTCGATGGGGCCACCGCCCACCCCCGAGCAGGTGAACCGCACCGATCGATTCCTCGACGACCTGCGCGGCACGCTCGCACAACAGGTCACCGCCACCGCCGAGTTCGTGCGCCGCCGGATGACCGGCGACTACGAAGTCGACGACTTCGGCTTCGACCCGCACTTCACCGAGAACGTCGTCCTGCCGGTGCTGCGACCCCTGTTCGACAAGTGGTTCCGCGTCGAGGTCCGCGGCGTCGAGAACATCCCCGCCGAGGGCAGCGCACTCGTCGTCGCCAACCACGCCGGCACGCTCCCCGTCGACGCACTGATGACCTCCGTCGCCGTGCACGACCACGCGGATCGTCACCTGCGGATGCTCGCCGCCGATCTCGCCTTCGGTATGCCCGTGGTGGGGACGGTGACGCGCAAGGCCGGCCACACCCTCGCGTGCCATCCCGACGCCGAACGACTCCTCCGGCAGGACCAGGTGGTCGCGGTCTTCCCCGAGGGGTACAAGGGACTCGGCAAGCCGTTCAAGGAGCGTTACAAACTGCAGCGGTTCGGCCGCGGCGGTTTCGTGTCGGCGGCCCTGCGCACCCAGGCGCCCATCGTGCCGTGCTCGATAGTCGGCTCCGAGGAGATCTACCCGAACATCGCCGACCTCACCTCGCTCGCGCGCCTGCTCGGCCTGCCCTACTTCCCGATCACCCCGCTGTTCCCGGCGCTCGGCCCGCTCGGGATCGTGCCGCTGCCGTCGAAGTGGTACATCGAGTTCGGCACACCCATCGTCACCGACGTGTACGACGAGGCCTCGGCGGAGGATCCGATGGTGTTGTTCGAGGTCACCGACCACGTGCGCGAGACGATCCAGCAGACCCTCTACAAACTGCTCACGCGCCGGCGGAACGTCTTCCTCGGCTGAGCACCTCGAAAATCAAGCCGCTCGGTCGCGGCTGTACTGTCAGGCCGCTCGATCGCGGCGGCGACCCACGAGGACCGCGACAGCACCACCCGCGGCACCGAGACCGAGCGCCGTCGGCACCCCGACCCTCGCGGCCTTGCGCGCCGTCCGGAAGTCGCGGATCTCCCCCCCGCGTGTGCGAGCGCCCTGCCGTAGATCCGGATCGGGATTGATCGCGACGGCCGTGCCGACCACCGAGAGCATCGGCACGTCGTTGTGGCTGTCCGAATAAGCCGTGCAGCGCTTGAGATTCAGACCCTCACGGATCGCGAGGGCCCGCACCGCGTGCGCCTTGCCGAGACCGTGCAGGATGTCGCCGACGAGACGGCCCGTGAAGACGCCGTCCTTCGACTCGGCGACGGTGCCGAGCGCACCGGTCAGGCCGAGGCGTTCGGCGATGACGTCGGCCAGTTCGACCGGCGTCGCGGTCACGAGCCACACCTGCTGGCCCGCGTCCAGGTGCATCTGCGCGAGCGCGCGGGTGCCCGGCCAGATCTTGTCGGCGATGATGTCGTCGTAGATCTCCTCGCCGAGCCGGCGCAGTTCCTCCGTGGAGCGGCCCTGCACGAACGACAGCGCCTTGTCGCGACCGGACGCGACGTCGTTCATGTTCTCCTTGCCCGTCAGGCGGAACTTGACCTGCTGCCAGGCGAACTCGAACAGGTCGGACTTGTCGAAGTAGTTCCGGGCGACGAGGCCGCGGGCGAAGTGGATGATCGACGCGCCCTGCACCATCGTGTTGTCGACGTCGAAGAACGCCGCCGCGGTCAGATCGCGCGGGACGGGAGCGGTATCGGGGGAGGGCTCGGGTTCGACGCGGGATTCCTGCAACGCGAGGGCGGCATCGGCGCTCGCCTCACCTGCGAGATTGGCGCGGACCTCTTCCTCGCTGGGTCCGAATTTGCGAGAGAAGAGCCGACGTCCGGGACGGATGATGCTCGCCCACGTCTCACCCATGCCCCATCCGTAGGGAAACGAACGTCCTGGCACTCGCACCTCCGGTGTCGTAACGGGCGGGGCTGTCGAAACGGGCGGGCCCCGTGTGACCCCTGCACTTCCGGGCGCCGCACATATGGCGACCGCATGCACGGGCGACCCGCGCCAAGCCTAGCCCGCGACACCGCCCCTCACCGGGAGGCCGTCGCCCCCGTGACGGGGTGTGACGTTCATCTCGACAGGTCGTGCCGCACAGTGGAGGCATGAGTGAGCAATCGTCATCGGCAACGAGCGGCTCCGCGAGCCGTCATCACCTGACCCTTCTCGTGCGCGCCGGGTGCGGTGCGTGCGGTCCTGCGCGCGAGCAGCTCGAGGCGCTCGCGGAGGAACTCGGCGTCGAGGTCACCTGCATCGACGTGGATGTCGCTGCCGCAACCGATCCCGATCTGAGGGCCGAATTCGGGGACCGTCTGCCCGTCGTTCTGCTCGACGGACGCGAGCACAGCTACTGGGAGGTCGACGAGCCGCGACTGCGCGCAGATCTCGCTCGGTGAGTCGGCAGGTCCTCGTCGTACAGCAGGTGGGAAGCACATTCGGGGTGCTTCGAGCAACTTTGTGCATGGCTTCACAAGCGGTTACCGTGGTGTGAACGAATTCCCGGATCACCGTGAGGCCAGGTGTGTATCCACCGGCCGGACGAGGAGCCACGTACCGTGACGCAGTTGCACCCACCGCAGGGCGAGGACGCTCGCGGCACCGCCGAGTCCGGCGAGGGTGCCACTCCCACTCCTCCGGTCCGCGATATCCCACAGGCTACTGTGACGCGTCTCGCGACCTACCTCCGGGTCCTCGGTGCGTTCGCCGAAGCGGGCACTCTCATCGTCTCCAGTGAGGAACTCGCGGCCGCCGCCGGGGTCGGTTCGGCCAAACTGCGCAAGGATCTGTCCTTCCTCGGACCCAACGGAGTGCGCGGCGTCGGCTACGACGTCCTGCGCCTCCAGTCCCGCATCGAAGCAGCTCTCGGACTCGACCGGGGCCATCGCGTCGTGCTCGTCGGAGTTGGCAGCCTCGGCCGCGCCCTCGCCCGGTATCCGGGCTTCGACCGCCGCGGTTTCACGATGGCCGGACTCTTCGATTCCGATCCCGACGTGGTGGGCACACGTGTGGGCGATCTCGTCGTGCGTCACGTCGACGATCTCGAGAACGGAGCCCATGAACTCGGCGCGACCATCGGTGTCGTCGCCACCCCCGACGAGGCAGCACAGCAGGTGTGCGATCGGCTCGTGCTCGCAGGAGTGCGCAGCATCCTGAGCTTCGCTCCCGTCGAACTCGATGTCCCCGACCACGTCGAGATCCGACGCGTCGATCTGTCCGTCGAGATGCAGGTCCTGTCCTTCAACAGCACCCGCAACGGGGAGACCCCCCGGGCCGCGACCGCTGACGTTCGTCCTGCTGCCGGCGACGTACGCCCCGCCGGCATACCGCGGGTGTCCACCCGAAGCTCTGCTCGGCGTACCACAACAGGAAAGGCGGGTCCGATGGGCTCGGCCGCGACCAGAAACGGATCGGTGATCGCACCGTGAGTGTTCTCCTCGTCGGGATATCGCATAGGAGCGCACCGGTCCCGGTGCTCGAGAAGGTGGCGGTCACGGACACCGACCGCCCCAAGCTCACCGACAAGATGCTGGCGTCGGACAAGATCTCCGAAGCGATGATCGTCTCCACCTGCAACCGGGTGGAGATCTACGCGGTGGTCGACGCCTTCCACGGCGCGCTCGCCGCGGTCAGCGAACTGCTCGCCGAGCACTCGGGTCTGCCCGTCACCGAACTGCACAAGCACGCCTACGTCCGCTACAGCGAGGCCGCTGCCGAACACCTGTTCTCCGTCGCCAGCGGGCTCGACTCGATGGTCGTGGGGGAGCAGCAGATCCTCGGCCAGATCCGCACCGCCTACGCCGCCGCCGACGCTCAGCAGGCCGCCGGCCGCACCCTGCACGAACTCGCCCAGCAGGCGCTGCGCGTCGGCAAGCGGGTGCACTCGGAGACCGGCATCGACGCCGCCGGTGCATCCGTCGTGTCGGTCGCGCTCGACAAGGCCTCGAACTTCCTCGGAGGCGCCCTGAAGGGCCGCACCGCCGCGGTGATCGGTGCCGGCGCCATGGGTGGTCTCGCCGTCGCGCATCTCGTCCGGGCCGAGGTCGGCTCGATCGTCGTCGCCAACCGCACCCGCGACCGTGCCGAGCGACTCGCCGAGACCGCACAGGCCGCCGGTGTCGACGCCGAGGTCGTCGGATTCGACGATCTCGCGACCGCACTGAGCCGCGCCGACGTCGCCGTCACCTGCACCGGAGCCGTGGGCGCCGTCGTCACGCTCGCCGACGCGCACCGCGCACTCGCGCAGCCCGGCCGCGGCGAACGCCCCCTCGCGATCTGCGATCTCGGTCTGCCGCGCGACGTCGACACCGCCGTGGCCGGTCTTCCCGGTGTGCAGGTCTTCGACATGGAGTCGCTGCAGCGCGACCCGTCGGCCGGCGCCGCCGCGACCGACGCGGAGGCCGCCCGCACGATCGTCGCCGCCGAGCTGTCGCAGTACCTCACCGCGCAGCGACTCGCCGAGGTCACCCCCACCGTGACGGCACTGCGTCAGCGCGCCGCCGAAGTGGTCGAGGGCGAACTGATGCGCCTCGAATCGCGACTGCCCGATCTCGACGACGGCCAGCGCGGCGAGGTCGCCCGCACCGTGCGCCGGGTCGTCGACAAGCTCCTCCACGCACCGACGGTGCGCGTCAAGCAGCTCGCGTCGACGCCGGGAGGCGACCAGTACGCCGAGGCCCTGCGCGAGCTGTTCGAGCTGCGCCCGGGCTCGGTCGAGGCGGTCGCGACACCCACCAAAGATCTGAACTCGCTGACCGATCCCACCCTCTCGGGGGATCTGTCCGCCGCACTCGACCCCGCTGTCACCACCGAACTCCAGGCCTCACGAAAGGACGGCACCGCATGAGCACCGAAGCCGCATCGGTTTCCCGCGACGATGTTGCTCGGCAGGATCGTCCCCTGCGGATCGGTACCCGCGGCAGCGTGCTCGCCACGACCCAGGCCGGTACCGTGCGCGACGCACTGATTGCCGCCGGTCGCCCGGCAGAGCTCGTCATCATCACCACCAAGGGCGATGTGACGCCCGGCCCGGTGCAGCGCATCGGCGTCGGCGTGTTCACCGCCGAGCTGCGCGAGGCGCTGCTCGCAGGTGAGGTCGACGTCGCCGTGCACTCCTACAAGGACCTGCCGACCTTCCAGGATCCGCGCCTCGTCGTCGCGGCCGTCCCCGAGCGGGAGGACCCGCGCGACGCGCTCGTCGCCCGTGACGGACTCGTCCTCGGCGAGCTGCCGCCCGGCTCCAAGGTCGGTACCTCGGCGCCGCGCCGGCGGGCACAACTCGCTGCGCTCGGCCTGGGACTGCAGATCGAACCGCTGCGCGGCAACATCGACACCCGCATCGGCAAGGTCGACTCCGGCGAACTCGACGCGATCGTCATCGCGCGTGCCGGACTGTCGCGGATCGGACGCCTGGACCGGGTCACCGAGTCCCTCGAACCGGTGCAGATGCTGCCCGCGCCGTCGCAGGGTGCGCTCGCCGTGGAGTGCCGGTCGGACGATCCCGAGATGATCGAGCTGCTCGCCGGACTCGACCATGCGCCGAGCCGCGCCGCAGTCGTTGCGGAGCGCTCGCTGCTCGCCGAACTCGAAGCCGGATGCACCGCACCGGTGGGGGCGATCGCCGAGGTCGTCGAATCGCTCGACGACGACGGCCGGGTGATCGAGGAACTGTCGGTGCGCGGATGCGCCGCCGCCATGGACGGATCGGATGTGCTGCGAGCGAGCGCGGTGGGGGCGCCGGAGAAGGCCGAGGAACTCGGTCGCCGTGTCGCCCGCGAACTGCTCGACCTCGGTGCGCGCGAGCTCATGGTCGAGCACGGGGTCCCCCCCGAGACGAGCCCTGCCGATGATTGACACAGCCGTCACCGTCACCCGATTTGCCCTTACCGCTGATTTGACCGCACTGGAGAATGACCGATGAGCCGAGTCCGTAAGCACAACCCCGGGCGCATCCTGTTCGTGGGATCGGGCCCGGGCGATCCTGCGCTGCTCACCGTGCGCGCGCGTGACGTGCTGGCGGGCGCCACGATCGCCTTCACCGACCCCGATGTCGACAAGGGTGTCGTGGCCCTCGTCGGTGTCGACCACGGCACCGACCCGGAGACCGGTGAGCCCGTCGCCGAGGTCCGTCCCGCGCTCGGCGAGCCCGCCGAGGTCGCCAAGACGCTCGTCGCCGAGGCGAAGGCCGGTCGCGACGTGGTGCGCCTCGTCGCGGGCGACCCGCTCACCACCGACTCGGTGATCGCCGAGGTCAACGCGGTCGCCCGCACCCAGGTGGTCTTCGAAGTCCTGCCGGGCCTGCCCGCCGGATCGTCCGTGCCGAGCTACGCCGGTATGGCGCTCGGCTCGTGCCACACCGAGGTCGACGTGCGCGGAGAGGTCGACTGGGCCGCGCTCGCCGCCGCCCCCGGCCCCCTCGTCCTCCATGCGACCTCCGGCCACCTCGCCGAGACCGCCAGCGCGCTGGTCGAACACGGCCTGGCGCCGCAGCCCCCCGCCGCGATCACGGTGCGCGGCACCACCCGTCAGCAGCGCACCGTCGAGGCCACCCTCGCGACCCTGAACGACGCGGGTTCCGAGCTCGTCGGACCGCTCGTCGTCACCGTCGGCAAGGTCGTCTCGCACCGCAACAAGATGTCGTGGTGGGAGTCGCGCGCCCTGTACGGCTGGACCGTGCTCGTGCCCCGCACCAAGGATCAGGCCGGCGAGATGAGCGAGCGGCTCGTCACGCACGGCGCGATCCCGATGGAGGTGCCGACCATCGCGGTCGAGCCGCCGCGCAGTCCCGCGCAGATGGAACGCGCGGTCAAGGGCCTGGTCGACGGTCGCTACCAGTGGGTGGTGTTCACTTCCACCAACGCGGTGCGTGCGGTGTGGGAGAAGTTCGAGGCGTTCGGTCTCGACGCGCGCGCGTTCTCCGGCGTCAAGATCGCGTGCGTCGGTGAGGCCACCGCTGCGAAGGTGCGCTCGGTCGGCATCATCCCCGAGCTCGTGCCCAGCGGCGAACAGTCCAGCCTCGGCCTGCTGGCCGAGTTCGCCCCGTACGACGACGTCTTCGATCCGGTCAACCGGGTGCTGCTGCCGCGCGCCGACATCGCCACCGAGACCCTCGCCGAGGGTCTGCGCGAGCGCGGCTGGGAGATCGACGACGTCACCGCCTACCGCACCGTGCGTGCCGCTCCGCCGCCGGCCGCGACCCGCGAGATGATCAAGACCGGTGGTTTCGACGCGGTGTGCTTCACCTCGTCGTCGACGGTCCGCAATCTCGTGGGTATCGCCGGCAAGCCGCACGCCCGCACGATCGTCGCGTGTATCGGCCCGAAGACGGCCGAGACGGCGATCGAGTTCGGCCTGCGGGTGGACGTGCAGCCCGAGACCGCGCAGATCGGGCCCCTGGTCGACGCGCTCGCCGAGCACGCGGCCCGGCTCCGCGCGGAAGGCGCACTGCCTCCGCCGCGGAAGAAGTCCCGCGCCCGCCGCTGATCTCTGGTGATCCGATGATCCGTGCGCGGTCCCGGTAGTCGCCACTACCGGGGCCGCGCACGACCCGTATGGAAGGTGTTCTCCCCATGTTTCCCGACATCCGTCCCCGCCGGCTGCGCAGCACACCCGCCATCCGACGGCTCGTGGCAGAAACCTCCCTCGAACCCCGCCACCTCGTGCTCCCGATGTTCGTGGCCGACGGCCTCGACGAGCCGCGCGAGATCGCGTCGATGCCCGGGGTGTACCAGCACACCGCCGATTCGCTGCGCAAGGCCGCGGCCGCGGCCGTGTCCGCCGGTGTCGGCGGCCTGATGCTCTTCGGTGTGCCCAGCCCCGAGGACAAGGACGCCCGTGGTTCCGCGGCGAGCGATCCCGGCGGTGTGCTCAACCGCGCGCTGCGGTCGCTGCGCAGCGAACTCGGCGACTCCACGGTGATCATGGCCGACACCTGCCTCGACGAGTTCACCGATCACGGCCACTGCGGTGTGCTCACCGACACCGGCGTCGTCGACAACGACGCGACCCTCGAGCGTTACGCCGAGATGGCCGTCGCGCAGGCCGAGGCCGGGGCGCACCTGCTCGGCCCGAGCGGCATGATGGACGGCCAGATCGGTTTCATCCGGTCCGCGCTGGACGAGGCCGGGCACACCGAGGTCGGTCAGCTCGCCTACTCCGCGAAATACGCCTCGGCGTTCTACGGTCCCTTCCGCGACGCCGTCGGCTCGTCCCTCGAGGGAGATCGCCGCACCTACCAGCAGGATCCGGCGAACCGTCGCGAGTCGCTGCACGAGGTGGACCTCGACCTCGCCGAGGGCGCCGACATGGTGATGGTCAAGCCGGCGATGTCGTACCTCGACGTGCTGCGCGAGGTGGCCGACCGCTCGCCCGTCCCGGTGGCCGCCTACCAGATCTCGGGGGAGTACTCGATGATCACCGCGGCCGCGCAGAAGGGCTGGATCGATCGCGATGCGGCGATCCTCGAATCGCTGGTCGGCATCCGGCGGGCCGGTGCGGACGTCGTCCTCACCTACTGGGCCGCCGAGGTCGCGGGTCGTCTGTCATGAGCTTCCCCGCACCTCCTGTCGGGCCCGGCCCCGCGGCGAATCGTCCCGTTCCCGGAGACGTCACGACGGCCCACCAATTGTGGTGCGGGGTACTCGCTCTCGCCGTCGTGAGTTTGGCGGCAAGTCTCGCCGATCTGCTGAGTCGACGCGAGGAACTGCTCGACCTCATGACCACGATGGCCGCCGAGCAGGCCATCGAGGGCGTCACCACGGAGCAGCTCGAGTCGGCGGTCCCGCTGCTGGTCGCGCTGACCGCAGGCATCGGCCTGGTGATCGTCGGACTGCTCTATCTGGTAGTCAGGCAGCTGTTGAAGGCCAAGAACTGGGCCCGGATGCTGCTGACCCTGCTCGGGGTGTTCATGTCGCTGTCGACCCTGCCCACCGTCTTCGGTGTGGGCGTCGGGGAGGGCGGCGCGGGCTGGATACTCGGTGTGGTGGGCATTCTGCAAGCCGTCGCGACCGTCGGAGCGATCGTGCTGATGCACCGGCGGGATGCCAACCGCTTCTTCCTGCGACTGCCGGAAGAATAGACGTACCACTCGGTTTCGTCCGGCGCGACCGAAGAGTACGGTGGGCTCACCATGTGGGCCGCACGGCCCTTTCCGTCGAGCGAATAAGGACGTCATGCAGGTGGAACCGCGGCCCTATGGGCGCCGTCGCGAATTGGTGTTGATCGCTCTCATCGCCCTCCTCGGACTGGTGACCACCGTGCTGCTGGTGATCCCCGGCGCGTTCGCCGCTTGACCGACCCGACGGCCCCCGATCCGGCGACCCCTGATCCGGCAACCCCTGATCCGATGGGCACCGACCCGGCCGGGCCGCTGTTCCACGAACCCGGAGCGCGCTGGCGCACGGTCGCCATCGGCCCGCTGGTCTGCGTCGTGGCCCTCGTCGTCGAACTGTTCACCGGCCCCGTCGTGCACTGGGTCGCGCTGCCGATCATCGCGATCGTGCTCGCCGGCTTTTCCTACGTGATGGTCGTGGCTGCTCGTCGGCACGTCAGCGTCGAGCTCACCTCCACGGTCCTGCGGCAGGGCACCGAGGAACTGCCGGTCGCCGAGATCGAGGCGGTGCTGCCGCCGCCACCGGACGACCGGCGCGATCCGGAACGCTGGGAGACCGCCCGGAGCCTCGGCGAACTGGCGGATGTGCCGCGCGGCCGCAAGCCCGTCGGACTGCGGCTCATCGGAGGAACGTTCGTGCGGGCGTGGGCGAAGGACGCCGACGAGCTGCGAGCACGGCTCGGCGAGCTCGTCGGCGAACCCGGTCAGACTGCGACGTCCTGAGGTGGGACGACCGCTCCCTCACGGTCGAGCATGGCCGAGCCGAGCAGGTAGTCGGGCACACCCAACCCGTCCACGAGCGTCAACGCGTGCGGACGCAGGCTGCGGCACCGCTCGTTGATCCCGCGTGTGACGGCCTTGGCGCGTTCGACCGACAGCAGGCGGTGCTCCATGAACCACGCCTTGTCCTCGTCGATGATCGTCAGCGCGTAGAGATCGCACAGCTCCGACAGCAGGTCGCGGGCGGTCTCGTCCTTGCAGTCCTCGATCGCGGCGACGAACGCCTCGAGCACGACTCGGTCGATGTGCGCGCGGGCGGCGTGCAGAACGTGGTCCTGCACGAAGTTGAAGGCGTCGAACGGGTTGTCCTCACGCTTCATCGCGGCCTGCAGGCGCCGGGCCGCAGTGGACAGCAGGTACTGCTCACGGTCCTCGAACATCGTCACCTGGGTGCCGCGGTCGAAGAGGCTGCCGTCCTCCTCGTTGTCCTGGCGGGTGTCGACGATCGTCTGGATGATCTGCTGCGCCGCGGTGCGCTTCTTGACGATGTCGGAGATGGTGGTCGCGGCGAAGCGCATCCACTCCACCGGGCTCATGCCCTGCACCTCGTCGGCGTAGGCCGTGAGCAGTTCCTTCGCGACCAGCTGGGTCAGGACGTGGTTGTCGCCCTCGAAGGTCGTGAACACGTCCACGTCCGCGCGCAGCGCCGTCAGCCGGTTCTCGGCCATGTAGCCGGCACCACCGCACGCCTCGCGGCACTCCTGTATCGCCCGCGACGCGTGCCAGGTGTTGGCGGCCTTGAGGCCGGCCGCGCGACCCTCGAGTTCGCGCTGTTCCTGCGCGTCGAGTTCCTGCAACGACGTCGACTGCAGCCGGTGCATCGTCGTGAGCAGCTCGTTCTGGGCGAAGCCGAGCGCGTACGAGCGGGCGATCAGCGGGAGCAGGCGCCGCTGGTGGACGAGATAGTCCATGATCGGCACCTCGCCGTCGCGCCCGGGGGCGTCGAACTGGCGACGCTTCTCGGCGTAGCGGGTGGCGATGCTCAGCGCGACCCGCGCCGCCGCACCCGCCGAGCCGCCGACGGTGATGCGCCCGCGGACCAGCGTGCCGAGCATCGTGAAGAACCGTCGGCTCGGGTTGTCGATGTCCGAGGCGTAGGTGCCATCCGGTTCGACGTCCGCGTACTTGTTGAGCAGGTTCTCCCGGGGGATGCGCACCTGGTCGAAGACGATGCGGCCGTTGTCGACACCCGGCAGGCCGCCCTTGTAACCGCAGTCGGAGGTCGTCACACCCGGCAGGTCGTTGCCGTCCTCGTCGCGGATCGGGACGACGAAACAGTGCACACCGTGCGTCTCACCCTGCGTGACGAGCTGCGCGAAGACGGCCGCGAACCGGGCGTGTTGCGCCGCGCCACCGATGTAGTCCTTGCGGGACGACGGGGTGGGGGAGTGGATCACGAACTCCTGGGTGTCCGGATCATAGGTCGCCGTGGTCTCGAGCGACTGCACGTCGCTGCCGTGGCCCGTCTCGGTCATCGCGAAGCAGCCGAGCACGTCGAGGTCGATGAGCTGCTTGACGTACTTCTCGTGGTGCCGCTCGGTGCCGAGGTTCTCGATGGCACCGCCGAACAGGCCCCACTGCACGCCCGCCTTGACCATCAGCGACAGGTCGGACATCGCGAGCATCTCGATGGATGCGACCGCGCCGCCCGCGTCGCCCGTGCCGCCGGACTCGACGGAGAAGCCCGCCGCGGCATAGCCGTGTTCGGCGAGGATGCGCATCTGCTCGAGCGTGATGGCGCGCGCCTTGTCGGTCTCGGGGGTGTAGTGCGGTGCGAACTTCTCGTGCGCGAGATCCTTGCGTGCGCGTTCGCGTGCTTCGTGCCACGCACCGTCGAGTGCGATGCGCAGGTGTTCGGCTGTCGTCGGCATGCCTCAGACGATAGGTGCGACAAGTCACTCACGGTGTCCCTTTTTCCTGGTAAGGGAGAAAAAACACATGAGGTTTGAGGACCACTGTTTTTGGCAAATCCCGCGAAACTACGGACACTGGAAGTCGTGACTGCGACCCCCGATGCTTCGTCCACCCACGACACTCGATCCGCCGCACTCTTCCACCGGGCATCGAAGGTGACACCGGGGGGCGTCAACTCTCCGGTCCGCGCGTTCGGATCGGTCGGCGGCAATCCTCCTTTCTTCGCATCGGGATCGGGTCCGCTGCTCACCGACGTCGACGGAAAAACCTACGTCGACCTGGTGTGTTCTTGGGGCCCGATGATTCTCGGGCACGCGCATCCGGCGGTCGTCGAGGCCGTCCGATCCACCGCGCCGGCGGGTCTGTCGTTCGGTGCCCCCACCGAGGGTGAGGTCGAACTCGCCGAGGAGATCGTCGCCCGCATCGCACCCGTCGAGCAGGTCCGGCTCGTCAACTCCGGCACCGAGGCGACGATGAGCGCCGTCCGTCTCGCGCGCGGATTCACCGGACGGTCGAAGATCGTGAAGTTCGCGGGTTGTTATCACGGTCACGTCGACGCGCTGCTCGCCGACGCCGGTTCCGGCCTCGCCACCTTCGGTCTGCCCACCTCGCCCGGCGTCACGGGCGCCCAGGCGGGCGACACCATCGTCGCCCCCTACAACGACCTCGCCGCCGTGCGCGCCGCCTTCGAGGCGAACCCCGGTGAGATCGCCGCGGTCATCACCGAGGCCGCCGCCGGCAACATGGGCACCGTCCCGCCGGTGTCCGGCTTCAACGAGGGCCTGCGCGAGCTCACCCGTGAGCACGGCGCGCTGCTGATCATGGACGAGGTGATGACCGGCTTCCGCGCGAGCCCGACCGGCTGGCACGGCATCGACGGTGTCTCCGGCGACCTGATGACCTTCGGCAAGGTCATGAGCGGAGGTCTGCCCGCCGCGGCCTTCGGTGGCCGCGCCGACGTCATGTCCCATCTCGCCCCGAGCGGACCGGTCTACCAGGCCGGCACCCTGTCCGGTAATCCCGTCGCCGTGGCCGCCGGCCTCGCGAGCCTGCGTGCCGCCGACGCCGAGGTCTACGCCAACCTGGACCGCAACTCCGAGACCCTCGGGCGTCTGCTGGGGGAGGCACTCGCCGCCGAAGGGGTGCCGCACCGCGTCCAGAATGCCGGCACGCTGCTGAGCGTCTTCTTCACCGATGAGCCGGTGACGAACTACGAGCAGGCCAAGGCCGCGCAGACCTGGCGCTTCCCGGCCTTCTTCCACGCGCTGCTCGAGCGCGGCGTCTACGCACCCCCGAGTGCCTTCGAGACGTGGTTCGTCTCGTCCGCGCTCGACGACGACGCGTTCTCGCGGGTCGCCGACGCGCTGCCGCACGCCGCGCGCGCGGCCGCCGCGGCGACCGCGCCGTAGCACCGCTCTCCTGCCTGCCCAGCCCGATCCGCCCCTCCCACACCCCTCGAGGAACATCGACGTGACCGACGCCGCCCCGTCCGAGACCCGCACGATCGTGCACGTGCTCCGCCACGGAGAGGTCCACAACCCCTCCGGAATCCTCTACGGCCGCCTGTCCGGCTTCAAGCTGTCGGTGACCGGTGAGGCCCAGGCACGTGCGGTCGCGGCGTCGCTCGCCGACCACGACATCGCACACGTGGTCGCGTCCCCGCTCGAACGGGCCCAGCAGACCGCCGCCCCGATCGCGGAGAAGCACGGACTGCAGATCCGCACCGACGAGAACCTCATCGAGGCGGCCAACGACTTCGAGGGCTTGAAGGTCTCGGTCGGCGACGGTGCGCTCAGCCGCCCGCGCCACTGGTGGAAGCTGCGCGATCCGTTCACCCCTTCCTGGGGCGAGCCCTACCTGCAGATCGCCCACCGCATGCTCGCCGCCGTCCACGCGGCCCGCGTGGCCGCGGTGGGGCGGGAAGCGGTGTGCGTGAGCCACCAACTCCCGGTGTGGACGCTGCGCCGCTTCCTCGAGGGCGAGCGACTGTGGCACGACCCGCGTCGCCGCCAGTGCAGCCTCGCCTCGCTGACCTCCCTGGTCTACGAGGGTGACCCCCTCGTCGACCTGGTCTACTCCGAGCCGGCCGGCGCCTCCGACCCGAACGTCCACGGCGCATGAGAAAGGTGTTCCGGGCGACGGTCGCCGCGATCTGCGGTGCCGTCCTTCTCACCTCCTGCGCCACCGGGGACGACGCCGTCGCCACCGGGGGAACGTTCGACTTCGTCTCGCCCGGCGGGCAGACCCGCATCTTCTACGACCCCCCGGCCGACCGGGGCACCCTCGGTGAGCTCACCGGCGAGGACCTCATGAACGAGGGCGAGACCATCTCCCTCGACGACTACGAGGGCCAGGTCGTCGTGCTCAACGTGTGGGGCCAGTGGTGCGCGCCGTGCCGCAGCGAAGCCGACGATCTCGAGGAGGTCTACGAGGCCACCAAAGATCTCGGGGTGCAGTTCCTCGGCATCAACGTCCGCGACAATCAGCGCGACAAGGCCCAGGACTTCGTCACCGACCAGCGGATCGGCTCCCCGTCGATCTACGCCCCGCCGATGCGGTCGCTGCTCGCCCTCGGCCGCAACTACCCGACCTCGGTCGTGCCGACGACGGTCGTCCTCGACCGTGAGCACCGCGTGGCTGCGGTCTACCTGACCGAACTGCTCGCCGAGGACCTGCAACCGGTCGTCGAACGGGTCGCGGCGGAACCGGATTCGGAGCAGTAACAGTGATCCTTGCGTCGGGTGTCGGGGAGACCTTCCAGAACGCGGCCCTGTCGGGTCCGCTGCTGCTGGCGATGGGCGCGTGCCTGCTCGCCGGTCTCGTCTCCTTCGCATCGCCGTGCGTCGTGCCGCTCGTTCCCGGCTATCTGTCCTACCTCGCCGGAGTGGTGGGAGCCGAGGCCCCCGCCGTCACCGCCGAGCAGGCCGGTGCCCGCACCACGACCGTCCGCAGCGACGGCCGCCTCCGGGTGGCCGGTGCCGCCGGGCTGTTCGTCCTCGGATTCACCGTGGTGTTCGTCCTCGCGACGGCCTCGGTGTTCGGGGCGATCTCCGCGCTCGCCGTCAACCGCGAACTGCTCATGCGGATCGGTGGTGTCGTCACCATCGTGATGGGTCTGGTCTTCATCGGTCTCATCCCAGTCCTGCAGCGCGACACGCGTCCGGCGCCCCGGCGCATCTCGAACCTTGCGGGAGCCCCGCTGCTCGGCGCGGTGTTCGCGCTCGGGTGGACCCCGTGCCTCGGTCCCACCCTCGCCGGCGTCATCTCGCTCGCGGCGGGCACCGAGGGCACCACCGCGGCACGCGGGGTGACGCTGATCGTCGCCTACTGCCTCGGCCTCGGGTTGCCGTTCGTCGTGCTCGCGCTCGGTTCGGCGCGGGCGCTGCGCGGGGTGGGCTGGCTGCGCACCCACGCGCGGACCGTGCAAATCGTCGGTGGCCTGATGCTCATGGCCGTCGGCATCGCTCTCGTCACCGGTGCGTGGGACCTGTTCGTGTCCTGGGTCCGTGACTCGTTCATCTCGGAAGTGACTCTGCCCGTATGACCGCGACACACACCCCGACCCCCGCACCGCAGCCGTCGCCTCCGCCGCGACAGGCCGCGTTCGGACGTGCCACGGCCTTCGTGCGGAACACCTGGCGCGGCCTGACGTCGATGCGGACCGCGCTGGTCCTGCTGTTCCTGCTCGCGCTCGCCGCGATCCCGGGCGCACTCCTGCCGCAGCGCAGCCTCAACACCCAGAAGGTCGACGAGTACATCGCGGCCCGGCCGACGCTCGGACCGATCATGGACCGCTTCGAGCTGTTCGACGTCTTCGGAAGCTTCTGGTTCACCGCCGTCTACGTGCTGCTGTTCGTCTCGCTGGTCGGCTGCATCCTGCCGCGCTGCGTCGAGCACTTCCACGCCCTGCGCCCCCCGCCGGTCGCCGCGCCGCGCAACCTGCAGCGCCTGCCGCACCACACACAGACGATGGTGGCCGAGGCCCCCGCCGACGCCCTCGACCGGATCCAGAAAGAGCTGCGCGGTTGGAAGGTCGTGCGCCGCGAGGGCGGTGCCCGCGGGCGTGACGGCGAGGTGACCCTGTCCGCCGAGAAGGGTTATCTGCGCGAGGCCGGCAACCTGGTCTTCCACATCTCCCTCGTCGGGCTGCTCGTCGCCGTCGCCGCCGGCAAGCTCTTCGGTTACGAGGGGCAGCGCATCCTCGTCGCGAACGGTGAGGAGTTCTGCACCACCTCGCCCGCCTCCTTCGACTCGTTCCGCGCCGGCAGCACGCTCGACGGCACCGGTCTGAACCCCATGTGCGTGCGGGTGAACACCTTCGTCGCCGACTATCTCGACAACGGCCAGGCCGAGATGTTCACCTCCGACATCGAGTACCAGTACGGCGACGACCTCGTCACGAACACCTGGCGCGACGCGCAATTGAAGGTCAACCATCCGCTGCGGGTCGGCAGCGACCGCGTGTACCTACAGGGTCACGGTTACGCCCCGACCTTCACGGTCACCTGGCCGAACGGCGAGACCCGCACCGAAACGATGCAGTGGGCGCCCGACGACGCGACGACCTTCCTCAGCAGCGGCGCCATGCGCTTCGACCCGCCCGGTGGCATGTACCCCGACGCCGACGAGCGCCGGAAGAACCAGATCGCGATCGAGGGACTGTTCGCGCCGACGGCGTCCTTCCACGGCACGCTGCTCACATCGATCTTCCCCGCCCTGACGGACCCGGCTGTCGCCATCGACATCTACAAGGGCGACTCCGGTCTCGACACCGGCAACCCGCAGTCGCTGTTCTCGCTCAACAAGGAACTGATCAATCAGGGACGCCTCGTGAAGCAGGATCGTGTCAACCTGCGTCCGGGGGAGAGCGTGACGCTCGCCGACGGCACCGAGGTGCGATTCGACAAGGCCACCGACTTCGTCAACCTGCAGGTCTCCCACGACCCGGCTCAGCAGTGGGTGCTGGTCGCGGCGATCTTCATGATGGGCGGACTGCTCGTGTCGCTGCTGGTCAAACGACGCAGAGTGTGGGCACGCGCGTACCCGGACGGTACAGTGAGCGACGGCGAACGACGGACCGTAGTAGAGCTCGGCGGTCTCGCACGAACCGATCAGGCCGGATGGGGAGACGAGTTCGACCGGCTGGTCGAGCGCCTTCTCGGCGACGATGCACCCTCCGCCCCGGCGGCACAGGAGAAGAAGAACTGATGACAGAGAACGACACCCTCGCGCAGTACAGCGACTGGGCCTTCGAATCGGCGTTCGCGGTGCTCGTGCTGGCTCTGCTGCTGCTCATCGCCGAGTACGCGACCCACCGGGCCGACGTCGTGGCGGAGCGGGAACGCGAACTCGTGGCCGCCGGAAGGCAGCAGGCCCCCGCCGAGCGCGCGACCGGGCCGGGACGGATCGACCAGACGCCGAAGCGCACCGTGTCGCAGCGTCTCGGCAACATGGGACGCGCGCTCGTCGTCGTGGTCGCGGGCCTGCAGCTCGCCTCGATCGTCCTGCGCGGCCTGGCCACCGAGCGATTCCCGCTCGGCAACATGTACGAGTTCGTCGCGATGGCGTGCACCGCCGCCGTGATCTTCGGCCTGATCGTCCTGCGCAAGCCGGCCTACCGGACCATGTGGGTGTACCTGCTGGTCCCCGTCCTGATCCTCATGTTCCTCGCGGCGACCGTGCTCTACGCCGACGCCGCTCCCGTGGTTCCCGCGCTGCGCTCGTTCTGGCTGCCGATCCACGTGACGATCATCAGCGTCGGCAGCGGCATCTTCCTCGTCTCGGGTGTCGCGAGCCTGCTGTTCCTGCTGCGCATCCGCTTCCCCAAGGGTGAGGAGCGCAGCGGCGTGTTCGCGGCGCTCGCCGAGCGTCTGCCCGACGCCCAGACTCTCGACCGGCTCGCCTACCGCACCACGATTATCGGTTTCCCGCTGTTCGGTGCCGGCATCATCCTCGGTGCCATCTGGGCCGAGGCGGCCTGGGGACGATTCTGGGGCTGGGACCCGAAGGAGACGGTCTCGTTCATCACGTGGGTCGTCTACGCCGCCTACCTGCACGCACGTGCGACCTCCGGTTGGCGCAACACCCGCGCGGCCTGGATCAACGTCGCCGGTTTCATCGCGATGCTGTTCAACCTGTTCATCATCAACATGGTTGTGTCGGGCCTGCACTCGTACGCCGGGCTCAACTGAGGCTGCTATCGTCGCGCCGTCGTCCGTGACAGTCGACGGGGGGGAACGCGGTGAATGGGGCCGGTAACGGGTCGTCGGGGCTCGACGGACACGCATTGGACGCGACGGCGCTGGACTCGTCGCTACTTGTACGTCCGGTCGCCGCGCCGCCGCGGAAGGGCTGGCGGCGGGTCGTCTACCGGGCGACCGGTGGTCGCGTGCACGTGGGGGAGAGTTCCCGGCAGCAACGCAAGGAGGAAGCGGCCGAGCGGGTGCGTGCACCGCTGCACGGCTGCCATCGGATCGCCCTGCTGAGTCTCAAGGGCGGGGTGGGCAAGACGACCACCACGGTCACGCTCGGCTCGACCTTCGCGGAGCTGCGTGGCGATCGGATCGTCGCGGTCGATGCGAATCCGGACCGCGGGACGTTGAGTCAGAAGGTGGCCGAACAGACGCCGGCCACGGTGCGCACGCTGCTGCGCGATCAGTCGCTGCTCGAGACATATGCGGACGTGCGCGCCTACACCTCGCAGAACACGCATCGTCTCGAGGTGCTCGCCTCGGACACCGATCCGGCGGTCTCGGAGGCCTTCAGCGCCGACGACTACGAACGGACGTTGGGTCTTCTCGAGCGGTTCTACAGCATCGTGCTCACGGATTGCGGGACCGGGCTCATGCACTCCGCTATGACCGCGATCCTCGAGAACGCCGACACGCTGGTCGTCATCAGTTCCGGTTCGGTGGACGGCGCCCGCAGCGCGTCGGCCACGCTCGACTGGCTCGACGCGCACGGCTATCGCGAACTCGTCGAGCGGTCGGTGGCCGTCGTCAACGCGGTGCGGCCGAGGTCGGGCAAGGTCGACCTCGACCTCGTGGTGCGACACTTCGAACAGCGGTGCCGCGCGGTCCACGTCCTGCCCTTCGATCCCCACCTCGAAGAAGGGGCGGAGATCGACCTGGACCGGTTGCAGTCGGGTACGCGGCGCGCCCTGCTCGGACTCGCCGCGGATATCACCGACGGTTTCGCCGCGCGGTGACAGACCGCTCGGCGTAACGCGAACGGTCAGTCGCCCCGCTCCTGATCGGACTCGCCGGTGCCGTCGCCACTCCGGCGGCGGTGCACCTCGCGATCGACCTTCCACAGGAAGTCGGGATCGTCGTCCGGGCCCATCACGCGGGACGGCGGACGAGATGTGGGACCGTACGCCTTCCACAGCAGGACGGCGAGTGTCACCGCACCGATGAGTGCCAACAGATAGAGCACGTTGCACCTCCTGACCGTGGTGGTGCCGGACGAGGACGTGCCCTCGCCGTGCACCTCCGGGCCGCGGCGACCGCAGACCGGTTCGTCCACATTCTAGGTGGGAGGAACCCGGTCCGGCACGTGGGTTCCGCGGGTGGTCGGCCGGGATCCGGCAGGTGTACGCCGGAGGTGCGGATTCTGCTGTCTCGGATCAGCGTGTCGCTTCGGTCGTGAGGGAGCGGAGAAGCGCCAGGACCTCGGACTCACGGAAGCGGCGATGGCCACCGGGGGTCCGCAGCGAGCCCAATCGGCCGGCGTGGGCCCACCGGGTGACGGTCTTGGGATCCACATGGAACAGTGCCGCCACCTGGCCCGGGGTCAGCAGGGATTCCTTCGCGCCGTTGAAAGTGGGTGCGCTCATTGCGAATGTCCTCCCGGTTGTCGTGATCGTGTTGTTCGACGCGATCGAGTTGTTCGATCGGGATGTCCAAGCCCATGGTGGCACCGATACCCCTGGTTGCTCGAACGGTCTACGGTTGGTAAAGCGGAAGTAATAGACAAAACGGACGGATGTCCGACTTACGGAAATCGACGCGGAGCTCGTCGTCCGGGCGGCCGGTTAACCTGGAGTGGTGAACGACGAACGCCGGAACGAACCCTCGGATACCCCCTCCCAGCGCACTCCACACCCTCACGGTGAGGGCGCCACGGCCGCCGACGGTCAGGCGGGGGCCGGGTCTCTGATCCGGGACGTCGCGTTGTACTCGGTGGCCCGACTCGCCCTCGTGGTCGTGCTCACTCTGCTCATTCTCTACGTTCCTCGGGCATTCGGGGTGGAAATCCCCCTCCTCGTCGCGGCCCTGTTCGCCGTGCTCATCGCCCTGCCCGTCTCGCTCGTGCTCTTCGCGTCGCTTCGGCGCCGCGTCAACGTGGGCATCGCCGCGGTCGATGAGCGTCGGCGCACCGAACGCGCGGACCTCGAGAAGCGCATGCGCGGCGAGAACGGGCGGTGACGGCGACCGGTGCGGTCGTCGACCGCAGCGCACCCCGGGACTGGGTCGACAACGCGGTCCGGCTCATCGAGGCCGACGCCCAGCGCAGCGCCGACACCCACCTGCTCCGCTACCCCCTCCCCGCGGACTGGGGCATCGACCTGTACTTGAAGGACGAGTCGACGCACATCACGGGCAGCCTCAAGCACCGTCTCGCGCGCTCGTTGTTCCTCTACGCCCTGTGCAACGGCTGGATCCGTGAAGGGACCCCGATCATCGAGGCGTCGTCCGGGTCCACCGCGGTCAGTGAGGCGTACTTCGCGCGACTCCTCGGCCTCGACTTCGTCGCCGTCGTACCGCGCCGCACCTCACCGGCGAAGGTCGCGCTCATCGAGGCGCAGGGCGGCCGGTGCCACTACATCGACCGCCCGCCCGAGATCTACACCGAGGCTCAGCGGCTCGCCGACGAGCTCGGGGGCTGCTTCATGGACCAGTTCACGAACGCCGAGCGGGTCACCGACTGGCGGGGCAACAACAACATCGCCGAGAGCATCTACTCGCAGATGCGTCTCGAGCGTCATCCCGTGCCGGAGTGGATCGTCGTCGGCGCCGGAACCGGCGGCACGAGCGCGACCCTCGGCCGCTACATCCGCTATCGCCGTCACCGGACACGGCTGGCGGTCGTCGACCCGGAGAACTCGGCGTTCTTCGGCGGGTTCGAGACGGGATCGGCCGACTACACGACCGGCATGCCCTCGCGTATCGAGGGGATCGGACGTCCGCGCGTCGAGCCGTCCTTCGTGCCCGAGGTCGTCGACCGAATGGTGCGGGTGCCCGACGCGGCGTCCATCGCCGCCATGCGGCACGCGAGCACCGTGCTCGGACGTCGGGTGGGCGGCTCGACCGGCACGAACCTCTGGGGAGCCTTCGGCCTGATCGCCGAGATGCTCGCGGAGGGCCGTGAGGGCAGCGTCGTGACGTTGCTGTGCGATGGCGGCGAGCGCTACGCCGACACTTATTTCTCCGACGAGTGGGTCGCTGCCGAGGGGATGGACCTCGCAGGGCCGCTCGCGGTGCTGGAGAAGTTCGCGACCACCGGCGGCTGGTGCCGGTAGAGCCTTCACCACCTGCGCAGATTCCGTTTCTGTCAATCGTCGTTGACGTGCCCTCGGTGTCAACTTATATTGACAACATGAGTGAAGCCACCACCCTCGCCGCTGCCGCCGCGAGCTCCGATCCCGCAGTGGGCCTGCGCGCCGTGCGTGCCCTGCGCCGGCTGCTGGAACGGCTCGAGGAGGGCCAGGTCACGAATGCCCGTGAGCGAGGTTGGTCCTGGCAGGCCATCGCCGACGAGCTCGGTGTCAGCCGCCAGGCGGTCCATCAGAAGCACAATCGGAAGCGCAGGTGATCGACATGTTCGAACGATTCGCCGACGGTGCCAGATCCGCCGTTGTCGCAGCGCAACAGGAGGCGATCCGGGTGTGCGATCCCCGGATCGAGGCGTCGCACCTGCTCATCGGGGCCGCTGTCGCTGCGGACGAACCGCTGCGGGTCCTGCTCGCAGAGGAAGGTCTCACGGTCGACGGGCTCCGCTCCGACCGGGCCGCCCGCACCGCCGACGCCCCGCTCGGTGACGAGGACGCCGCGGCGCTCGAAGCGATCGGGATCGATCTCGACGAGGTCCGGAGCCGTCTCGAAGCGGCCTTCGGCAAGGGGGTGCTCGACGGGAAGAACGCCGATCGGCGGGGCGTCGCGAACCGGCTCGGTCACATCCCGTTCGACCGGGCGGCGAAGAAGTCGCTCGAACTCGCGCTGCGGGAGGCCATCGCACGCCGCGAACGGGTCATCCGTCCCGAACACATCCTGCTCGGACTGCTGCGCAGCGACGATCCGGCGACCGGCGCCCTCGTGGAAGCGCACGTGCCGCGCGCGCAGCTCCGTCAGCGCCTGAGCGGCCACCTCGACGCCGCTGCCTGAGGTCGTCGAGCCTTCGGGTGGTTACCGGGTCGGCTGCGCGGGGGCGACGGCGAGCGGACGCCCGGCGACGAGCGGGACGACCGTCGCCGCGACGAGCAGCAGCGTGCCGACCGCGATCGTCGCGAACGGCCACCACTGACGATCCGATGTCGCCGTGACCTCCGCAGCCTGCGTGTCCGTAGCGGCCGGCGCGGTGCGCGGCAGCGCTTCGGTGGCCGACCGGACGTTGTCGGCGATGCCACCGACGACGTCGGCCACCGGCCCCACACCGTCGACCAGCTGTCCGGTGCCGTCCGTCAGGGCTCGGCCACCGTCGTCGAGGAGAACGAGGCCATCGCGGAGCTGTCGCGAGCCGTCGGCGGCCTGCGCCATGCCCGCAACGAACTGCGCGTTCGGATCGGTGAGTTCGTAGGCGAGCTGCCGTGCGCCGTCGCGCAACTGCCCGAGCTGGGCGAGGGTGTCCGGTCCGAGGCCCTGCGTGTCGAGGGTCTCGACGAGCCCGCGCAGTCGGCCGGCCGCGCCCTGCGAGACCGGATCTGCAGACGCACCGAGCGTGTCGGCGACAGCTGCGAGTTGCGCGGTGACGTCGCCCTGCATCTCCCCGAAACCGGAGAGCCGGTCGACCACCTCGTCGACGCCACCGCTCACCTGGCGGGCACCGTCGCCGAGCATGTCGACACCGCCGTCGAGTTGTCCGAGACCGTCGGCGAGCTGCTCCCCGCCGTCACGGGCCTGCCGGAGACCGTCGGAGAGCTGGTGGGCACCGTCGTCGAGCTGGGTGCTGCCCTCCGTCAGCTGACCGACCCCGCCGTCGAGCACCGACAGCGGAAGTCCGGCCCGCTGCAGATTGCTCCGCGCCTCGTCGACGCCGTCCGCAGAGGGACTCGGCTCTTCCGAGACGGTCGCGACCGTCGTCTGGGGGCGGTCGAGCCAGGCGAAGACCGAACCCGTGCCCACGAGGAGCAGACCGGCTACAGCGAGAAGCAGGGGGAGAAGACGTGAACGCACGCCGGCCGACGCTACCGTCCGTCGCTGAGAGGCCCCTGAGGGGGAGGGGCGATCCCGGATGGGCCCGATTTGCCCGTTACGAGACCGAGTTCGGTGTGCCACAGTGGCACCATGATTTCTCTGATACTGCGGTTGATCATCAACGCGGTCGGTCTGTGGCTCGCGGTCGAGCTGGTCGACGGGATCGACTTCACCGATCCCGCAGGCACCTCCGACACGACCCGCAAGGTCATCTCGCTCGTCGTGCTGGCCGCCATTTTCACCGTCGTCAACGCACTCGTGAAGCCGCTGGTGAAGCTACTGTCGCTGCCGCTGGTGATCCTCACCCTCGGGCTCTTCCTGCTCGTCGTCAACGCGCTGATGCTCATGCTCACCGCGTGGCTGAGCGGGTTCACCGAGTACGGCCTCACGATCGACGGTTTCTGGGCGGCGCTGTGGGGCGGCGTGATCATCGCGATCGTCAACTTCGTCCTCGGCCTGGTCGTCCCGGACCGCGACTGATCCCGTCCGCCCGCGACCCGGTCCGCCGCGCCCGCGTCATGGTCAGCCGAAGGCCAGCGCGGGCGCGGTGGCTACCGCCCACACGAGCATCGCGACACCCGAATCGCTGAGCGCCGGGATCAGCGCGAGACCGAGGGCACCGGCCCGCACCGGTTTGTGCGCGCGGACCGCGAACGGTGCGGCGAGGAAGCCGGCGAGCGCCCACGGCGTCGCCGCGACCAGCACGAGCGACATCACGAACGGCACGACGACCAGCACCAGGTGGAGCGTGCGGGTCCTCGGGTCGCCCAGCTTGACCGCCAGGGTCCGCTTGCCGGTCTCCGCGTCGGTGGCGATGTCGCGGAGATTGTTCGTCACCAGGACGGCCGTCGAGATCGAGCCGACGGCGACCGCGCAGGCCAGACCCACCCAGTCGACGCGACCGGCCTGAACGAACTGGGTGCCGAGCACCGCGACCAGCCCGAAGAACACGAAGACGCCGATCTCACCGAAGCCGCTGTAGCCGTACGGGTTCTTTCCGCCGGTGTAGTACCAGGCCCCGGCGATGCAGACCGCGCCGACGAGCACGAGCCACCAGGCGGTCGTGACGGCGAGAGCGAGTCCCGCGACGGCCGCGATGCCGAAGCACACGAACGCCGCGCGCTTGACAGCGCCGGGGCTCGCCGCCCCCGACCCCACGAGCCGCATCGGGCCGACCCGCTCGTCGTCGGTGCCGCGGATGCCGTCGGAGTAGTCGTTGGCGAAGTTCACGCCGATGATCAGTCCGAGCGCGACGACCAGTGCCAGCAGCGCCTTCCACCACACGGCCTCACCGAGCCACGCCGCAGCGCCCGTGCCCGCCAGGACGGGTGCGATCGCGTTGGGGAGGGTGCGCGGACGAGCGCCTTCGAGCCATTGACCAGCCGTTGCCATGGATCGATCTTCGCACCCGGGCCTGCCTGCCGCGTCGTGCGCACCCCGTCAGGAGAAGCGCGAGACGAGGGCGCGGCGATCGACCTTGCCCGGTCCACGCAGCGGCAGCGTGTCGACGACCTGCAGCTCACGCGGCGCAGCAGTGGGATCGAGCGTGGCCTCGACGTGGTCGCGGAGTTCGGCGAGCGTCGGCGTCGCGCCGGGGACGGGCACGACGACCGCCGCGACGCGCTGACCGAGCCGGGCGTCGGGCAGACCCACCACCGCGACCTCCCGGACGGCCGGGTGCTCGACGAGCACGGCCTCGACCACCTGGGGGACCACGGTGAGCCCACCGGTCGAGATGGCCTCGTCGAGCCGTCCCAGGATGCGCAGGACCCCGTCGTCGAGCATGCCCGCGTCGTCGGTGCGGAACCAGCCGGGTTCGGCGAAGGCAGGATGGTCGGGCAGGTTCCGGTAGCCCGAGGCGAGCGTGGCGCCGCCGAGCCACACCCGCGAGTCCCCGTCGACGCGCACGTACACGCCGTCGAGCGGCACGCCGTCGTAGACGCAGCCGCCGCAGGTCTCGCTCATGCCGTAAGTGCGCACGACGGTGATGCCGGCCGCGCGGGCGCGGTCGAGGATTGGCACGGGAGTCGCGGCCCCACCGAGCAGGATCGCGTCGAGGCGGGCAAGCGCCGCGGTGGCGTCGGGATGGTCGAGGGCCTTGATCAGCTGCGTGGGAACCATCGAGCTGTACCGGCGGGGGCCCGGCACGGCGTCCACCGCCGCCGGCAGATCCGCAGGATCGAAACCGGCGGACACGTCGACGACGACGGGTTCGGTTCCGGAGAGCAGACTGCGCAGCAGCACCTGCATGCCCGCGATGTGATGGGCGGGCAGGGCCAGGAGCCACGAGCCCGTCCCGCCCAGCCGGGCGTGGGTGGCGTCGCTGCTCGCGCGCAGCGCCTGCGCGGACAACATGGCACCCTTCGGGGTCCCGGTCGTGCCGGAGGTCGCGACCACCAGTCCCACACCGTCCGCGACGGGTTCACCGGGGCTCAGTGCTGCGGTGAGTCGGAGCGTCTCCCGCTCGTCCCCCGCGGGGACGGGGAGCAGCGCCGGTCCGTCACCGTCGAGCATGCGCTGCAGGGTGGGCAGCACGGAGCGGACGGCGGACCCGGCAGGGACGGGCAGGAGCTCGAGTGTGGTCACAGATCGTATTGTGTCGTGTCCCATCCGCCTGCCTCGAGCTGGCGGCGGACCCGGTCCACATCGTCGGGCGACGGCATGTTGTTGGTGATCTTGCTGATCAGGACCGCGATGTCGATGCGGTTGATCGACAGGTCACCGTCCTCGACCAAGGTGTCGGCGACCTGGGCGACCTCCTCGTCGGACAGGCGCCGCGCGAGCAGTGCGAACAGGGGTACGTAGTCCTGTTCCGGTACCCCTTCGGGGTAACCGGCGCGGAGCCACTCGACGATGGAAGCGAGAAACGGCGGGAGAGCCACCCGTCACTCCGATCAGAAGATGTCGATGCCGAACGTTCCGGCGAGGAAATCGGACGCCAGCAAGAGGATTCCCGCCAGGATCGCGCAGGCGACCACGGCGAAGCACAGCACCGCGGCGGTCCGCGCCACGGGGTTCGGTATGCCGTCGCTGCCCCGACCGGCGTCGAGCGTGCGGACCCCCAGGGCGAACAGGGAGGGCAGGCCGGCGCCGAGCAGCAGGCCCACGAGAACGACCTGCCAGAGGGAATCGAGGGTGTGCGTCAACAGGTTCACAAGCGTCCTTCCCCGCTGACCGTTTCGGAGGCACCCGGCGCCGAGGCGAGCTTGTCGTCCCAGTCGGCGGTGACGTTGGAGGCGTCGACGGGCTGCCGGCGCGAGCGCAGCCACATGAACAGGGCCAGGGCGCACAGGATTGCGAACACGACGAGCACGCCGGACATGCCGCCGATGAGGTGGGCGAGCGCCCAGCAGATCGCTCCGACGACCGCGGCGCACGGCAGGGTGATGACCCACGCGACGACCATCCGTCGCGCCACCGACCAGCGCACCTCGGCGCCCTTGGTGCCCAGACCCGTTCCGAGGATCGACCCCGTGGCGACGTGCGTGGTCGACAGCGGCAGACCGAAATGGCTCGAGGTGAGGATGATGGCGGCCGACGACGACTCGGCGGCCAGGCCCTGCGGCGGGGCGATCTCGACGAGGCCCTTGCCCAGCGTGCGGATGATGCGCCAGCCACCGAGATAGGTGCCGAGTGCGATCGCGACGGCACAGGCGACCTTCACCCAGAACGGCATCTCGGTGTCGGCGGTGATGGTGCCGTGGGCGACGAGGGCCAGGAAGATCACGCCCATCGTCTTCTGCGCGTCGTTGGTGCCGTGCGCGAGGGACATCAGGGACGCCGTGCCGATCTGTCCCAGCCGGAAGCCGCGGTCGCGGTGCTCGGCGGAGACGGGGCGGGTCAGGCGGTGCATCGACCAGATGCCCACCGTGGACACCAGCCCCGCGATGACGGGCGCGAGCACGGCGGGGATCAGGACCTTGCCCAGCACTCCGTCCCACACCACGCCCTGGACACCGATCGACGCCAGTGCAGCGCCGACGAGACCGCCGAACAGGGCGTGCGACGAGCTGGACGGCAGGCCGAACAGCCAGGTCGAGATGTTCCAGAGGATCGCTCCGACCAGACCGGCGAAGACGATGAGCAACAGATCGGTACCGCCGACGGTGTCGAGGTCGACGACACCCTTCGCGACGGTCGCGGCGACTTCCACGGACAGGAAGGCTCCGACGAGGTTGAGGGTCGCGGACAAAGTGACCGCGGTTTTGGGTTTGAGGGCGCCGGTGGCGATGGATGTCGCCATGGCATTGCCGGTGTCGTGGAAGCCGTTGGTGAAATCGAATGCGAGGGCAGTGACGACCACCACCAGGAGCACGACGAACTCTGCGGTCACGTCTGTCGATTGTGGGGTAGCGGGCACGTGAATGTACAGCGACGAGGGTGTGAATTCTGCGTCTCGCCGTCACGCCCGACCGGTTCTTTCGGACTCCGACCATGAGCGGAGTGCAGAGCAGACCACGCGGCTTGTGTGCAAGATCACCGGTGCCGCGCGACTGCCTGCGGTCGTGCCCGGGTACCTCCGTTCGTCAGCGGAGGTCGCGCCGCAACGGATGGTCCTCGGGAATCTGCACCAGGACGATCGGACCCCCGTCGGGATCCGCGATCCACAGCTCGTGCAGTCCCCACGGCTCCTGCTTCGCACCCCGGACGATGCGCACACCCTTCAGTGCCAGCTCGGCCTCGGCGTCGTAGACGTCGCGCACCTGGAGCCACAGGGCGCCGTGGAACACCTCGTCGCTGTCGTCGGACCGGCCGTGGGCGGCGATCTCGATGAGCGACTGCCCCGCGAAGAAGACGGTTCCGCCGGGATACTCGCGGGCGATCGCCAGTCCCAGCGTCGAGCCGTAGAACTCGAGAGCGGCCTCCTGATCGCGCGGCCGGAGGATGGTGCGGCTGCTGAGGATCTCCACCGTCACTGCTCCTCGGCCGGGCGGGCCTCGTGATGGCGGCGGCCGTGTGTGCGCCGCGATTCCTTCATCTCAGCTTCGAACAGATGGCGCCGGCCCTGCACGAGTTCGTCACGCACCTCCTTCTCGAAGGTGCGGAAGTCCGACCAGTAGCCGTCGTCGAACTCCTCGACGAGCTGGAAGGTCCAGCGGCCCTCGGCGATGTTGCGTCCGATGATCTCGGTGCCGAGACGCTCGGCGATCTCGTCGTGCCCGGCCTCGCGGAACAACTCCTCGGCGTCGCCGGTGAGCAGATCGGCGCGGCCCATCAGCTGGTGGAAGGCATAGAGATGGCCCCGCGCCTGCTCGACGGTCTCGAGGGCCTCGGACAGTTTGCCGGTCGCTTTCACGGTGGCGTCGGAGACGCCTTCCGGGCGGGTGTGGGCGGTTCGCGGACTCTGGCGATCGGTCATGTCCCACAGTGTGCCCGAGAGCACACAGTTCGAACGTAACTGGACATATGTGTTTGACGAAGCTTCGGGTGGGACATTACTGACGGCAACGGTGCCCATGACAGCGCCGGCCTGCCACAGCGGGTCCGACGCAGCCGTAACCCGCGACTGCGCGGCACCGCCGACAACGAGTGAGGAGAACTGCCATGGCGACCGACTACGACGCTCCCCGCACCACCGACATCCTGGGCGGCGGTGGCACTGCCCTGGACGAGCTGGACATCAAGCCCACCGCGGCCGCCGACACCGACGAGGGCGAGATCCTCGAGACCCTCGACCTGCCCGGCGCCGACCTCTCGGCACTGTCGGCGGAGGAGCTCTCGGTCCAGGTCCTGCCGAAGCAGTCGGACGAGTTCACCTGCATGGGCTGCTTCCTCGTCCAGCACCACAGCCGTCGCGCGACGGGCGACGGCGAGCAGGCCTTCTGCCGCGACTGCGTCTGACCTTCCGTCCGACGACCCCTCCTTACGCGGCGAACCGGGCCTTGCACCTGCTGTAGCAGGGGCGAAGCCCGGTTCGTCGCGTCAGGATCAGTAGTAGTGGGGGTACGGCGACCAGTCGGGATCGCGCTTCTCCAGGAAGGCGTCGCGACCCTCGATCGCTTCGTCGGTCATGTAGGCCAGGCGCGTGGCCTCGCCCGCGAACAACTGCTGGCCGACGAGTCCGTCGTCCTGCAGATTGAAGGCGTACTTGAGCATGCGCTGCGCCTGCGGCGACTTGCCGTTGATCTTCTGCGCCCACTCCAGCGCGACGTTCTCGAGCTCGTCGTGGTCGACGACCTTGTTGACCGCACCCATGTGGTGCATCTCCTCGGCCGTGTAGGTGTCGCCGAGGAAGAAGATCTCCCGCGCGAACTTCTGGCCGACCATCTTGGCGAGGTAGGCGCTGCCGTAGCCACCGTCGAAGCTGCCCACGTCGGCGTCGGTCTGCTTGAAGCGGGCGTGCTCGCGGGAGGCGAGCGTCAGGTCGCACGTGACGTGCAGGCTGTGCCCGCCACCGGCGGCCCAGCCGTTGACCAGAGCGATGACGACCTTCGGCATGAACCGGATCAGCCGCTGGACCTCGAGGATGTGCAGTCGGCCGGCGCGGGCCTTGTCGACGGTGTCGGCCGTCTCGCCGCTCGCGTACTGGTAGCCGCTGCGGCCCCGGATCCGCTGGTCGCCGCCGGAGCAGAACGCCCATCCGCCGTCCTTCGGGCTCGGGCCGTTGCCCGTGAGCAGCACGACGCCGACGTCGGAGGTGGTCCGCGCGTGGTCGAGCACGCGGTAGAGCTCGTCGACGGTGTGCGGACGGAAGGCGTTGCGCACCTCGGGACGGTCGAACGCGACGCGGACCGTGCCCTGCGTGACGTGTCGGTGATAGGTGATGTCGGTGAGGTTCTCGAACCCGGGTACCGGGCGCCACAATTCTGGATCGAAGGTCACCTCGTCACCATAAAGGGCCGGGCATCGCGACGACGTGCGCCGCCGCCCGATAACGTGCACAACCATGAGCGAGCAGACCGATCCCCGCGACGACTACGAACACCACGGTGGATTCCCGGTCTACGAACCGGTGAAGGCGGGGCCGAACTACGGACGCTTCGTCGAGACCTTCCGGCGTCTGCAGGATCTGATGGTCTCCACGAACCCACCGGACGAGGTCGTCGACCGCGCGATCGAGCAGACCGAGGCCCTGGTCGATCTGCTCGCCGAGCACGCCGTGCCCGAGGGCCGCTCGCCCGCCGGCTTCAACGTGGACCTGCCCGGACGCGGCAGTGCGCTGCTGCTGCCGTGGACGATCGAGAAGTACGGACCGGACGGTGTCCGTGAACGCGGCGTCTTCCGCCGCTACCACCTCGGAGGCAACGGGGCCGCGCACGGCGGCACGTTGCCGCTGCTGTTCGACGACCTGTTCGGCATGGTCATCCACGCCAACGGCCGGCCGATCGCCCGCACTGCCTATCTCCACGTCAACTACCGCAGGATCACCCCGATCGAGACCGAACTCGTCGTCGACGGCTGGGTCGACCGCGTGGACGGTCGCAAGGCCTTCTGCAAGGCCGAACTGCGCGATGTCGACGGCAACCTCCTCGCCGACTGCGAGGCGCTGATGGTCCAGTTGCTGCCGGGCCAGCCGTGACCTCCCTACCCCTCCCGTCCGCGGACGAGCTGCTCGACGGGGCGGTCGTCGTCTCGATGCCCATGCGCGTCCGGTTCCGCGGCATCACCGAACGCGAGGTGCTGCTGCTGCGCGGACCCGCCGGGTGGGGCGAGTTCGGGCCGTTCCCCGAATACGGTGACGACGAGGCGGCGCACTGGTTGCAGTCGGCGATCGAATCCGCCTGGCAGGGCCATCCGGCTCCGCGCCGCTCCCGGATCGCTGTCAACGCGACCGTGCCCGCCATCGGCCCGGAGCGCGTCCCCGAGGTGCTCGCCCGGTTCCCCGGCGCGCGCACCGCGAAGGTGAAGGTCGCCGAGCCGGGCCAGGATCTCGCGCAGGATGTCGCTCGTGTCCGGGCCGTGCGCGAGCACGTGCCCAACGTCCGGATCGACGCGAACGGCGGCTGGAGCGTGGACGAGGCCGTCCGTGCGCTCACGGCACTCACCGCCGACGGTCCGCTCGAATACGCCGAGCAGCCGTGCGCGACCGTCCCCGAACTCGTCGAGGTGCGCCGGCGACTGCCCGGGGTGCGCATCGCGGCGGACGAGAGCATCCGCCGCGCCGAGGATCCCCTGCGGGTCGTGCGGGCCGGGGGAGCGGATGTCGCCATCGTGAAGGTCGCGCCGCTCGGCGGGGTCCGACGCCTCGTCGCGCTCGCCGACGAACTCGCCGGACACGGCGTCGAGGTGGTCGTCTCGAGCGCTCTCGACTCGGCGGTGGGAATCGCCACCGGTCTCGCGGCGGCCGCTGCCCTGCCCGACCTCCCGTACGCCTGCGGGCTGGGCACGGGTGGCTTCTTCGAAGCCGACGTCGCGCCGGCTCTGCACATGTCCGACGGAGCGCTCGACGTCGTCGCGGTCGAGCCCGAACCCGAGCGGCTCGATGCGCTGCGGGCCGATCCCGATCGAGTCGAGTGGTGGTGCGAACGGGTGCGTCGGTGCCGTACGGTGCTCGCCGGACGCGGACTGTGACGACCTCGCCGGACGCGGACTGTGACGGCACGGAATCGTCGTATATCGTTCCCCGCGTCCCAACGGTCACAAGTGTCACATCTACGGAGGCAGTGAAAGTGGTTGCAGCTCTGGGCGATGCCCTCCTCGGCGCCGACAAGTTCCCGGCGGTCAAGGCAGACGTCGAAGCCCTGATCGATGCTGAGGTGTCGGACAAGAAGGGTGCGTCCGGTCTCGCCCTCAAGGGTGGCTACGCAGCAGTGAAGAAGGTCGGCCCGGGCATCGTGCCGGGTGCCGTCGAAGGTCTGCTGCCCGAATTCGTCGAGAAGCTCCAGCCGTTCTGGGTGGAGTACGCAGGCAACGGTTCGTTCTCGGACTTCCTGGTCGCCCGCGGCGAGGTCGTCGCCGACGCTCTTCTCGGGGTGACCGACGAGCGCATCGCCGGCACGTCGAAGTCCGGCGTCAAGAAGGTCTACGACTCGCTGCGCCCCTCGGCCAAGAAGCACGTCGTCGAGGCCCTGCCGCGCCTGGGTGATCTCATCCAGAAGCACGCCGGCTGAGCCGACACCAGCGACATCCGGACGTCGCGGTCCCGAACCGGTTCGCCGGTCGGTACCGCGACGTTCGTCGTTCCGGGGAAGATTCGGACCGTCAGTAGACGGGCTCGCCGTACTTCCAATATCCGATGAAGGTCACCGCCGACCGGTCCCAGCCGCACTCGCGCACGAGATGACGGCGCACACCGGTCGCGAGCGACGACTCGCCCGCGACGAACGCGTGGGTGGAATCCGACGACGGGGTCGCCTCCCGAACCGCATCGACGACGAGACTGCCCGGTACCGCCTCGGCATCGGTCCTGATCACCGGATGAACCCGCACGTTCTCTCCCGTCGGCAGGTCCTGGGCGGTGAGGTCGTCGGGGTGCGGAACCTCGACGAAGACCTCGACGGACGCGAGCGGATCGAGGGCGAGGATCGAGTCGAGGATGCCGGCCACGGCGGGCACGGCGCTCTCGTCACCGACGAGCAGCCACGACCGCGCCTCGTCGAGAGGGAGGTTGCTGATGCCCTCGTCGAGGATGCCGATCTCGTCGCCGGGCTGTGCCCGCTCCGCCCATGCCGAGGCCGGGCCCAGATCGCCGTGCGACGCGAAATCGATCTCGATCTCGGAAGTCGGGCCGAACAGCCCGGTTCCCGCAGGTCGCACGCGGCGGAACGTGTAGTTCCGCAGCACGGGCCGCCGCTCCTCGGGGAGCTCTTGATATTCGGGCCACCAACGGTCGTCCGTCGCCCCGGGGAGGGTCAGTTCCTGCTGCTCCGGGGTGGGGAAGAACATGCGGAACCAATGGTCGAAGCCCATCGGTGCGATCGAGTCGACGTCGTCGCCGCTCACGGTGATGCGCACGAAGGTCGGGCTGATGCGTTCGGCGGCGAGTACCTGCGCGCGCACCATCCGCCGCGACCCGGGCTTGAGATAGGGGTTGCGCCGTGCGGTTCCGGTGCTCTTCGCCATGCGGCCCTCCGAGGTTGCTCGGATGCCATCACTGACGACGTGCAGCATCCCGACGATCGTTCAGCGGAGCCTAACCTGTGTTCTCACCCGGGAGTGCCGGGCCGCTCCAGTCTCCGCACCGCGGGCGTCAGGCCCCATTCCGTCCGCCCCAACCGGCTCACCGCGCCGAGCGCCGCGAAATCCGGGGCACCGTCCTCCGCCAGCACCTCGGGGTCGACCGTCACCGCGAGGACGTCGCCCATCACGACGAACGAGTCGCCGATCTCGATCACTCGATGCAGCCGGCACTCGATCGAGGCGGGTGCCTCCGCGACCCGCGGGGGCCGCACCCGCTCGCTCGGCTCGGCGTGCAGACCCACCTCCGTGAACTCGTCGGTGTCGTGCGGGAACGCCGCCGACGAGGCGTTGACCTTCTCCATCAACGGCACGGTCGCGATGTTGATCACGAACTCGCCCGTCTGCTCGATGTTCCGCAGGCTGTCCTTGCGGCCCACGGACGTGAACTGCACGACCGGCGGGGCCGTACTCGCCACCGTGAAGAAGCTGTACGGAGCGAGATTGAACACACCGTCCTCGGCCTCGGTCGACACCCATGCGATCGGTCTCGGCACGATTGTCGCGGTGAGAAGGCGGTAGAAGCGGCCGGGACTCGACTCGGCGGGATCGAAGACTGTGCGCACGGCCTCCATTCTGACCACACCTGGACCCGGCCACACTTCCGGCGCAATTACCCTGGACTCCGTGAATCCGTCCACTGCCCAGGCCACTGCTGTCGTCGACGAACTCGCCCGGGGCGGTGTTCGGGACGTCGTGCTGTGCCCGGGCTCGCGCAACGCGCCGCTCGCCTTCGCGCTCCAGGCCGCCGACAACGCAGGACGTCTGCGCCTGCACATGCGTATCGACGAGCGCACCGCCGGATTCCTCGCGATCGGCCTGGCCCTCGCCTCGGGTCGTCCCGTCCCGGTCGTCATGACCTCCGGGACCGCCGTGGCCAACCTCGCACCGGCCGTGCTCGAGGCGAACTACGCCCGCGTCCCATTGGTCGTGCTCAGCGCCAATCGCCCCTACGAACTGCTCGGATCCGGCGCGAACCAGACCGTCGAACAGCTCGGAATGTTCGGCACCCAGGTACGCGCGACCATCAGCCTCGGACTCGCCGAAGGCACCGAACAGAACAGCCAGTGGCGTTCGGCGGTCTCCCGAGTGCTCGCCGCCTCCCGCGGAACCCGCTCCGGCAACGCCGGCCCGGTCCACTTCGATATCCCGCTGCGCGAACCGCTCGTGCCCGAGCTCGACGCGAAGGGACCGGTGCCCGAGGGGCGTCCCGACGGCAAGGCCTGGACCACCACGGTGAACGCCACCCTCGACGTCCCGCTCGAGATCGATCTGACCCCCGACACGATCGTCGTCTCCGGTCACGGTTCCGCTCACCGCCCCGAGCTGTCCGGGCTGCCGACCGTCGCCGAACCCACCGCACCGCTGCACGGCATCCCGGTGCATCCGATGGCGCTGCCGCACCTGAAGCCGCGCCAGGCGATCATCACCGGCCGGCCCACGCTGCATCGGCCGGTGTCGAACCTGCTCGCCGACCCCGCCGTCACCGTCTACGCGCTGACCACCGGGCCGCGCTGGCCCGACGTCTCGGGCAACGTCATCGCCACCGGCACCCGCGCCGTGGTGTCGGGAGCACCCGACGAGGCGTGGCTCGAACGATGCCGCCAGCTCTCGGCGCACACCGACAAGGCCGTGCGCGCCCAGCTCGACGGGCATCCGAAGGCCACCGGACTGCACGTCGCCGCGGTGGTGACGGATTCACTGAAGCCCGGCGACCAGCTGCTGCTCGGGGCGTCGAACCCGGTGCGCGACGCGGCGCTCGTGAGCTACCCGAAGCCGGACGTGAAGGTGCTGTCCAACCGCGGTGTCGCCGGGATCGACGGCACGGTCTCCACCGCCGTCGGTGCCGCACTCGCCTACGAGCAGGGACGGACCGTCGCGCTGCTCGGCGACCTGACCTTCCTGCACGACGCGTCGGGCCTGCTCATCGGACCGTCGGAGCCGCGTCCGCAGAACCTCACCATCGTCGTCGCGAACGACGACGGCGGCGGAATCTTCGAATTGCTCGAACAGGGCGACCCGCAGTACGCAGGTGTCTTCGAGCGTGTATTCGGCACGCCGCACGGCATGGACCTCGCGGCACTGTGCGCGGCCTACCGCGTCCCGCACGAGCGGGTGGATCTGCAGGGCCTCGCGCTGGCGCTCGCGGACGACACGGTGCCGCCCGCAGGCATCCGTGTGGTCGAGGTCACCACGGATCGGGCCGGCTTGCGCGAACTGCACGCGGCGGTGCGGGCGCAGCTGTGAGCGGACCCGAGCGCGCGCGGCGCGCGGTTCTCATCGTCGCGGCGGCGATCTCCGCCCTCGCGGTGATCCTGTTCCTCGGCGCTCTCCGCAACGACCTCACCATCCGCTCCGACACGGGTACGGCCGTCGCCGAGGTGCTCTCGGCCGGATCCCTCCGGTCCGCGGTGAGTTTCGTCACTCCTGACGGTGTGACGCACAATCCGGAGCTCGGCGTTCTGTACCCGACGGGGCTGACCACCGGGCAGCGGATCGCCGTCGAGTACGCCCGGAGTGATCCCGATCTCGTTCGTGTGACCGGTCGCGACGCCCGTGTCGCCCTGATCCCGACCGGATCGGTGATCGTCGTCACATGGTTGATCGCCACGCCGGTGCTGATCTGGCTGCGGCGGAGGGCGACCGCCGCACCCGCTGTCGCTCCCGACGTGAAGGATCGACAGCTGCAGGTGTGACGAACGAAACGTTCGTCGCGACTTCGTCCATCGGTCACCGAGCTCGCACCTGCTCGACTCGCAGGCTCGCCACGCTGTCGGCGTGCGAGTAGCCATCGTCGCGGAATCCTTCCTCCCGAACGTCAACGGCGTCACCAACTCGGTGCTCCGCGTCCTCGAGCACCTCGACCGCACCGGACACGACGCGTTGGTCGTCGCACCCGACACGGTCGCAGGCAGGCCACCCGCTCCGTCCGACCATCACGGGACACCCGTCCACCGCGTACCGGCGGTGCGCGTACCGAGGATCAGCTCCCTCCCGGTGGGCGTGCCCGGCCCGGAACTCCTTCCGGTGCTGCGCACTTTCGCGCCGGATGTGGTGCACCTCGCGTCCCCGTTCGTGCTCGGTGCCGGCGGTCTCGCCGCCGCGGGACGCCTCGACATTCCGACGGTCGCGATCTATCAGACGGACGTGGCCGGATTCGCCTCCAGCTACGGGCTCGGCCTCGCCGCGCGTGCGTCCTGGCGGTGGACTCGGCGCCTGCACCGCGGCTGCGATCTCACCCTCGCTCCCTCGACCTCCGCCGTGGACGACCTCGTGGCCCACGGCATCCCGCGCGTGCGGCGCTGGTCGCGGGGCGTCGACACCGACCGCTTCGCGCCGTCCCGGCGGGACGAGGACCTGCGCTCCTGCTGGTCGCCGGACGGCCGTCCGATCGTCGGTTTCGTGGGACGCCTCGCGCCCGAGAAGCACGTCGAGCGGCTCGCGATCCTCGCCCACGACCCGCGGCTGCAGCTCGTCGTCGTCGGCGACGGTCCCGAACGGTCGCGGCTCGAACGTCAGCTGCCGTCGGCCGTGTTCACCGGGCAGCTGGGGGGCGAGGAACTGGCCCGCGCCCACGCGAGCCTCGACGTCTTCGTCCATCCCGGCGAACACGAGACCTTCTGCCAGGCCGTGCAGGAAGCCCTGGCGAGCGGGGTCCCGGCGATCGTGCCGGACGCGGGCGGACCACGCGACCTCGTCGCCCACTGCCGCAACGGTTACCGCTTGCCGGTGGACCGCTTCGTCGAATTGCTGCCCCGAGCCGTCGATGCGCTGCTCGCTCCTGGGGTCCGGGACGAGTTCGGTGGTGCGGCACGCAGTGGAGTGCTCGGCCGCACCTGGCCCGTGCTGTGCGACGAGTTGTTCGCCCATTACCGGCGGGGGCAGGGGCTTCCCGCGCACGCGCTCCGCCGCGCCGCATGAGCGCCGGCGTCCACTAGGGGAGCGGGTAACGTTTCGGCCGTGGCAACAACTCACGGATCACGCGCGTCGCTCGACAAGGACCCGCGTGAGGTCGCGTCCATGTTCGACGGGGTCGCTGCACGCTACGACCTGACCAACACCGTCCTGTCGTTCGGGCAGGACCGCGGGTGGCGTCGCGCGACCCGTGCGGCTCTCGACCTGAAGCCCGGCGAGCGGGTGCTCGACCTGGCCGCCGGCACCGGGGTCTCCACCGTCGAACTCGGACGGTCCGGCGCGTGGGTCGTCGCCACCGACTTCTCCAAGGGCATGCTGCACGCCGGTGAGTTCCGCAACGTCCCGATGGTCGCAGGCGACGCGATGAAACTGCCGTTCGCCGACGCGGTCTTCGACGCCGCGACCATCTCCTTCGGCCTGCGCAACGTCGCCGACCCGGACGAGGGACTGCGCGAGATCGCCCGGGTGGTCAAGCCGGGTGGACGCCTCGTGGTGTGCGAGTTCTCCACACCCGTGCGGGAACCGCTACGCACCGTCTACATGGAGTACCTGATGCGGACGCTGCCGCGGGTCGCGCGGGCGGTCAGCAGCAATCCCGACGCCTACGTCTACCTCGCCGAATCGATCCGGGCCTGGCCCGATCAAGAGCAGCTCGCCCGGCGCATCGAGGCCGCGGGCTGGAGCGACGTGAAGTGGCGCAATCTCACCGGGGGCATCACCGCCCTGCACCGCGCGGTACGCAAGTAGCCGGGCGCATCGGCACCGCGCGGTACGCAAGTAGCCGGGCGCATCGGCACCGCGCGGTACGCAAATTGCCGCGCGGCGCTGTATCGGCGCTCAGGCGAAGAGGGGCTGACGGTCCCAGCGCATCGAGAGATGACCGCTCGTCCGCCACACCCGGGCCACGAAGTCGGCGTCCTCGTCGGTGACGAGATTGCCCATCACCCGCACCGCGACCGACATCATCGTCCGCGACCGCATCGCGATCGGGCCGGTCGCCGGCAGGAACTTCGGGATCGTGAGCAGGCTCGCGAGGCGACGCGCGGTGGAGAACGCCCGGCCGTAGTGGGAGCGCAGCGTCGCCGGCCACAGGTCGGTGAGGTCGTCGGAGTCGAGCAGCCCGGCGAGCAACCGACCGCCTTCGAGTCCGTAGTCGATGCCCTCGCCGTTGAGCGGATTGACGCACGCCGCGGCGTCGCCGATCAGCGCCCAGTTCCTGCCCGCGACCCCCGACACGGCTCCGCCCATGGGCAGCAGCGCCGACGCCACACGCGTCACCTCGCCGAGTTCCCATTCCGTGCGGCGCTGCCGCGCGTAGAGGTCGATGAGATGCCGCAGCGATCCACTCGCCGGTCGCGAGGCGGTCGCGAGGGTCCCCACTCCCAGGTTCACCTCGCCGGTGCCGAGCGGGAACACCCAGCCGTAGCCCGGCTGGACGGCCCCCGCGTCGTCGCGCAGTTCGAGGTGCGAGGTGATCCACGGATCGTCGCTGCGCGGGGAGGTGGCGTAGGCCCGCGCGGCCACGCCGTAGGTGGTGTCGCGGTGCCAGCGACGACCGAGCACCTTGCCGAGGGGAGAACGCACCCCGTCGGCGACGATCACCGTGCGGCAGCGGACGGTCCGCGGTCCGTCGGCGGTGCGGAAGATCACGGCCGAGACCCGGTCGCCGTCGCGTTCGACGTCGACGGCCTTCGTTCCGTCCACGGCGCGGGCACCCGAGTCGAGCGCGGCCTGCCGGATCCGGGCGTCGAGTTCGGTGCGCGGCACGGCGCTGCCCACGACCGGGAACGACGAGTCGGGCCAGGGGAGTTCGAAGCGGCCACCGAAGCCCTCGAGACGCAGACCGCGGTTGACGGTGCGGGTGCGCAGCCAGTCGCCGAGGCCGAGTTCGTCGAGTTCGGCGACGGCACGCGGGGTCAATCCGTCACCGCAGGTCTTGTCGCGAGGGAAGGTCGCGGCATCGACGAGCAACACCTCGCGACCGGCGCGGGCAGCCCACGCGGCGGCGGCGGAACCGGCTGGACCGGCACCGACGACGAGAACATCGGTACTGTCGGGAACGCAGGACTGGGATTGCCGCGGATCTCGCGCGGAGTGTTCGGCCACCACCGCTCCATCTTCTCAGGCCGCGATCGGCCGCCTCGACGAGGTGGATCGGGGAACGAACGGCTAGGTTCACTACGGTGAAGTCGAGGCGACAGAACAGGATGGGTACGTCATCGTGAGCACTGAGGGGGCGGCTCGGACCGCTGGTTCGGCCGATGCGGCGCCGAGCACCGTCGTGGCCGGTGTGGAACTCGGCGATCCGGTCCTCGCCGCGACAGTCGGGGACGGCCTCGCGAGCGTCGAGAAACTCCTGGTCGAGGAACTGTCCGACGGTGAGGACTTCCTGACGGAGGCCGCACTGCACCTTGCGAAGGCGGGTGGCAAGCGGTTCCGGCCGCTGTTCACTATCCTCACCGCGCAGCTCGGGCCGAAGCCCACCGATCCCGCCGTGGTGACGGCGGCGACCGTCGTCGAGCTCGTGCACCTCGCGACGCTCTATCACGACGACGTGATGGACGAGGCGACGATGCGTCGCGGCGCCCCGAGCGCCAACGTGCGCTGGGGCAACAGCGTCGCGATCCTCGCCGGCGACTATCTGTTCGCGCACGCCTCGCGGTTGGTGTCGACGCTGGGTCCGTCGGCCGTGCAGATCATCGCGGAGACGTTCGCCGAGCTGGTCACCGGTCAGATGCGCGAAACCATCGGTGTGCGTACCAACGACGACCCGGTCGAGCACTACCTGCGGGTGATCTGGGAGAAGACCGGTTCGCTGATCGCCGCCAGCGGTCGCTTCGGCGGTACGTTCTCGGGCGCTGATCCGGAACATGTAGAGCGTCTCGAACGGCTCGGCGACGCCGTCGGCACCGCTTTCCAGATCGTCGACGACATCATCGACATCGCGTCCGACACCACGGAGTCGGGCAAGACCCCCGGAACCGATCTCCGCGAGGGTGTGTACACCCTGCCGGTGCTCTACGCGCTGCGGGAGACCGGACCGGAGGCGGATCGTCTGCGTGAACTGCTCGTCGGTCCCATCGAGGACGAAGCACACGTCGCGGAGGCGCTCGAACTGCTCGTCCGCTCGCCGGGGATGGATGCGGCGAAGGCGACTCTCGCGACCTACGCCGCCCGCGCTCACGCCGAACTCGATGCCCTGCCGCAGGGGTCGGCGAACGAGGCGTTGCGTCGCCTCGTGGACTTCACCGTCGCCCGCGTCGGCTGACGGACCGTCGTGTCGTCCCGCCCCGGTCGGGGCGGGAACCGCGCCGTTCGCTCGTTCGTTGGACGAATGAGTGGGAAATCGTGGTGCGGAAGGGGTGCGACGTGCACGGATACTCGAACCGTCTCAAGACGGCCGGTCTGTTGATCGGAATGTCCGCGCTGATCGTGTTCGTCGGAGCGTTGTTCGGCAATTCGACGATCCTGCTGATATCGATCGTGCTCGCCGTCGGCATGAACGGCTACGCGTACTTCAACAGCGACAAGCTCGCCCTGCGGGCGATGCACGCCCAGCCGGTCACCGAGGTGCAGGCACCGGCGATGTACCGGATCGTGCGTGAACTCGCGACCGCGGCGCACCAGCCCATGCCGCGGCTCTACATCAGCCCCACCAACGCCCCCAACGCGTTCGCCACGGGTCGTAACCCGCGAAACGCCGCCGTGTGCTGCACGACGGGCATCCTGGAGATCCTGAACGAACGGGAACTGCGCGCGGTGCTCGGCCACGAACTCGCCCACGTCTACAACCGCGACATCCTCATCTCGTCGGTCGCCGGTGCGATGGCTGCCGTCATCTCGGGCCTGGCGAACTTCGCGTTCTTCGCCTCGGCCTTCGGCAACCGGGAGGGTGGCGCGAACCCACTGGCGCTGCTGCTGGTTTCCCTGCTCGGCCCCATCGCGGCGTCGGTCGTCAAACTCGCTGTGTCGAGGTCGCGCGAGTACCAGGCCGACCAGTCCGGTGCCGAGCTCACCGGCGACCCGCTGGCCCTCGCGTCGGCGCTGCGCAAGCTCGCTCTCGGCACGCAGGCCGCGCCGCTGCCACCCGAACCGAAACTCGCGGCCCAGTCGCACCTGATGATCGCCAACCCGTTCCGGGCGGGCGACAAGATGAGCCGGCTGTTCTCGACGCACCCGCCGATGGCCGACCGCATCGAACGGCTCGAGCGCATGGCCGGGATCCGCTGACCGGACGGCACCCCACAGACGAAATCCCAGACGACTCCGCCCGCGACGACGGTCGCGGGCGGAGTCGTAGGAGAGGGCGTCGTCGGCAGTGGTCGACGTACTAGCGGTAGTTGACGAACTGCAGGGCGATGTCGAGGTCGGCGTTCTTGAGCAGCGAGATGACGGCCTGCAGGTCGTCGCGCTTCTTGCTGCTCACGCGCAGCTCTTCGCCCTGGATCTGCGCCTTGACGCCCTTCGGGCCCTCGTCACGGATGAGCTTGGAGATCTTCTTGGCATTCTCCTGGCTGATGCCCTGCACCAGCGTGCCGGTGATCTTGTAGACCTTGCCGGACTGCGTCGGCTCGCCGGCGTCGAAGGACTTGAGGGACAGGTCGCGGCGGATCAGCTTCTCCTTGAAGACCTCGAGCGCGGCGAGCGCGCGGTCCTCGGTCTCGGCCGAGATCGTGATGGCCTCGTCGCCCGACCACTCGATGTGCGCCCCGGTGTTCCGGAAATCGAAGCGGTTGGCGATCTCCTTCGCCGCCTGGTTCAGCGCGTTGTCCACTTCCTGGCGGTCGACCTTGCTCACCACATCGAACGACGAATCAGCCACGTCTCACTCCACTTCGGGGTCGGTCTGTAAGGGTTCTGTCCACCCGACGCTATCGGGTCGCGCGGAGCTGTGACCACTCGGTTTGCGTTTGGGGGGGGTATGCGTTGTATTCTTCCAAACGCATCGAGGACGCGGTCCCGATCGCACCCCGGCAGGTTGCCCGAGCGGCCAATGGGAGCGGACTGTAAATCCGTCGGCTTACGCCTACGTAGGTTCGAATCCTACACCTGCCACCGGAACGGCCCCGGTTCTTCGGAACCGGGGCTGTTCTGCATTCCCGGGCCCTTCGGTGCGGGCTCCGGAGTGTGGGTCCTGCTCTCCCCGAGGTTCCGGGCGGCTCGGCACGCGGTGCCGTTCCGCCTCGCGCCCGATGCCTCCCGCCGGCCCGCCGCGCGCGTATGTGTGGGCACGGGTGGGTGCGGGTGGGCAGAGCTCGGAGAGGAGCGGCGTTTATGCGCCTCTACCAGCGGATTTTGCACCAGGACCGAGTGTGTGTAATCTTTTGGAGGCCGCAGCGAGCAGAGATGCTCCGGAGGCCACGCCCCCTTAGCTCAGTCGGCAGAGCGTTTCCATGGTAAGGAAAAGGTCGACGGTTCGATTCCGTCAGGGGGCTCGCTGGATTGAGGTGCCGCCTTCGTAGCGACACTCGGCACCGAGGCGGTGTAGCTCAGTTGGTAGAGCAAACGACTCATAATCGTTGCGTCGCCGGTTCAAGTCCGGTCACCGCTACCAAAAGTTCATTGATCCACCCTGATCGATACTGATCGGATTGACGCGAAAGAAGGCATCCCGTGGCCTCCTCTACTGACGTTCGGCCGAAGATCACCTTGGCCTGCGAGGTGTGCAAGCACCGCAACTACATCACGAAGAAGAACCGTCGCAACGACCCCGACCGGCTCGAGCTGAAGAAGTTCTGCCCGAACTGCGGTACGCACCAGTCGCACCGCGAGTCCAAGTAGCCGGTCGCAACGACGTCGACGCATAAGGTCTCCGCAATACCGACCGTGCCAGTTGGCGTCGTCGGAATTGCGGAGGTTTTGCGTATGACGAACATACTCGAGAACCAGGAATCGGTGGACGCGACCGAACAGGCCGGGATCCCGTTCGATGCCGCCGCGCACGCCAAGTCCATGGTCGGTCACCACTACCGGGTGGGCGACTACTACGAGGTCGGTCGCGAGAAGATCCGCGAGTACGCCCGTGCCGTGCGCGATTCGCATCCGGCCCATCACGACGACGACGCAGCCCGGGGGCTGGGATATGACGGAGTGATCGCGCCGCTGACCTTCGTCTCGATCGTCGGCATGATCGCGCAGCGCAAGCTGTTCGAAGAGGTCGTCACCGGCTACGACCTGAGCCAGATCATGCAGACCGACCAGCGGATGGTCTACCACCGCCCGATCCAGGCCGGCGACAGGCTGTTCTGCGACGTCTACCTCGACGATTTCCGGCAAGTTGCCGGCAGCGACATCATCACCACCAAGAACGTGATCACGGATCAGTACGACAATCTCGTGCTCACCTCCTGGACGACGCTCGTCGCCCGTTCCGGTGGCGAGGTCGACGACAACATCGCGCACGCGGTCAAGGATGTGGTGATGCACAGTGACACTCCGTAGCTTCGCGGATGTCGCGGTAGGGGACGAGCTTCCGTCGAAGGTCGTCACGCTCACGCGCGGAAATCTGGTCAACTATGCAGGTGTGTCGGGTGATCCCAACCCGATCCACTGGAGCGACAAGGTGGCCGAACTGGCCGGCTTGCGCGACGTCGTCGGGCACGGCATGCTCTCGATGGGCATCGCGGCCGGCTTCGTCACGGAGTGGCTGGGAGACCCCGGCGCGGTGACCGAATACAATGTTCGGTTCACCAGTCCGGTATATGTGGAGGCCGACAAGGCCGCCGAGATCGAGTTCACCGGCAAGATCAAGTCGGTGGACGCGGAGAGCAAGACAGCAGTGGTCGCTATCGTGGCGAAGTCCGACGGTCGTAAGATCTTCGGTCGCGCCACGGCAACGGTCCGTTTGGCCTGACGGCCGAGCGGATTGGGTTTGTCCCGGGGCAATGCAGTACACTTAGGCTTCTGGGATCGCATAGCAGCGCGCTGCTCTACGAAGGCCGTAACGGCCCGACGGGGTAGCGCGCGTGTCATGTGGTCGCAGATGGGGCGGTTCCGGACACTCGCTTCGTACGAGTGTGGATGTCCGACCAGAGGGGCGTAGCTCAATTGGCAGAGCAGCGGTCTCCAAAACCGCAGGTTGCAGGTTCAAGTCCTGTCGCCCCTGCCCCCGGACTGCCAGCGACCGAGAGGAACGATGTGAGCGAGGAGCGCGGTCAGCGCCACAGCGGCACCGCAGGGAACATTCCCGGCGACGCTGGAACGGCTACCGGCGCGACCCCCGACGGTTCTTCCGCGGCTGCTCGGCCGACCGGCAAGCGGGCCACCCGTCGTGGTGCAGCCGATCCCTCGGCATCCACGACGAGTGCGGTGTCCATGAAGAAGACGTCGCGTTCGGCCACGGCCGTGAGCGATCGTCCCGCCGCGAAGTCCGAGAACATCTTCAAGCGACTCGTGCGCTTCTTCCGTGAGGTCATCGCCGAGCTCCGCAAGGTGATCTGGCCCAACCGCAAGCAGTTGACCACCTACACGCTCGTGGTCCTTGCGTTCGTGACCGTTATGACGGCGTTCATCTTCGGATTGGATCTGGCGTTCGTACAGGGCGTCAGCTGGTTGTTCGGTTAGCGCCTGTCCGCGCGAGACGAAAAATGTGATCGACGAGAGGAAAGTGCCCGGTGAGCACCCCCGAGAACGACTCGTACGAGGCTTCGGCCGAGGAGCACGTTTCGGACGAGGCCTTGGTTGACGACGTGACGGCCGAGTCGGCGGATGCGGACACCGAGGTCTCCGAGTCCGACGCTGCTGTCGAGTCCGGCACCGATGCCGAGACCGATGTCGAGGTCTCCGACGCAGCGGAGGGCACCGACGACGCCGCCGCCGAAGAGGACGAGGTCGACCCGGCCGAGGCCCTCGAGAAGCAACTGCGGCGCGAGCCCGGCGACTGGTACGTCGTGCACTCCTACGCCGGCTACGAGAACAAGGTCAAGACCAACCTCGAAACCCGCGTCCAGAACCTCGACCTCACCGAGTACATCTTCCAGGTCGAGGTGCCGACCGAAGAGGTCACCGAGATCAAGAACGGTCAGCGCAAGCAGGTCAACCGCAAGGTCCTGCCCGGCTACATCCTCGTCCGGATGGAACTCAACGACGAGTCGTGGGGCGCCGTCCGGAACACCCCCGGCGTGACCGGCTTCGTCGGAGCCACGTCGCGTCCGTCGCCGCTGACGATCAAGGAGGTCGTGAAGTTCCTCCTCCCGCAGCAGGCGAAGAAGAAGCCGGCGGCCGGTGCTTCGACCGCAGGCGAGCAGGCTCCCGCCGCCGCTGCGAAGCCCGCCATCGAGGTGGACTTCGAGGTCGGCGAGTCGGTCACCGTGATGGACGGCCCGTTCGCGACGCTGCCCGCCTCCATCAGTGAGGTCAACGCCGAGCAGCAGAAGCTCAAGGTCCTGGTGTCGATCTTCGGCCGTGAGACTCCCGTGGAGTTGTCGTTCAACCAGGTGTCGAAGATCTGACGATCCCCAGGATCCGACGGCGCCGGCATCCGGCGCGCACAAGCTTGCAGTAGCAGTACGCAAGAACCACACCGAGCACGAAACTAGGAATAGAGATGCCCCCCAAGAAGAAGAAGATCGCCGGGCTCATCAAGCTCCAGATCCAGGCCGGCCAGGCCAACCCGGCTCCGCCGGTCGGCCCCGCGCTGGGTCAGCACGGCGTCAATATCATGGAGTTCTGCAAGGCGTACAACGCGGCGACCGAGTCGCAGCGTGGCAACGTCGTGCCGGTCGAGATCACGGTCTACGAGGACCGTTCGTTCGACTTCAAGCTGAAGACTCCGCCGGCCGCGAAGCTCCTGCTCAAGGCCGCAGGCGTGCAGAAGGGCTCCGGCGAGCCGCACAAGACCAAGGTCGCCAAGGTGACCATGGATCAGGTGCGCGAGATCGCCAAGACCAAGCAGGAAGACCTGAACGCCAACGACATCGAGGCTGCCGCGAAGATCATCGCCGGCACCGCTCGGTCGATGGGCATCACGGTCGAGGGCTGAGCCCCTCGCTGTTCGGGGGCTCCGTCCCCGGGCTTGCATAGCACTCGTGGGAGGGCCGGCCAGGCCCGCTACCACGCCCGAACCATTCACCTGCCGGTGAGAAGTTAGGAAAGAACATGGCAAAGCGCAGCAAGGCATACCTCGCCGCGGCCGAGAAGATCGACTCGGACAACCTGTACAGCCCCCTCGCAGCTGCGAAGCTCGCGAAGGAGACCAGCTCGAAGAACTACGACGCCACCGTCGAGGTCGCCATGCGACTCGGTGTGGATCCCCGCAAGGCGGACCAGATGGTGCGCGGCACGGTCAACCTGCCGCACGGCACGGGTAAGACCGCTCGCGTCATCGTCTTCGCGGTGGGCGAGAAGGCTGCCGAGGCCGAGGCCGCAGGTGCCGACGTCGTGGGCGCCGAGGATCTGATCGAGCGCATCCAGGGCGGCTGGCTGGACTTCGACGCCGCGATCGCGACCCCCGACCAGATGGCGAAGGTCGGTCGTATCGCCCGCGTCCTCGGTCCCCGTGGTCTGATGCCGAACCCGAAGACGGGCACGGTCACCCCGGACGTCGCGAAGGCCGTCACCGACATCAAGGGTGGCAAGATCAGCTTCCGCGTCGACAAGAACGCCAACCTGCACTTCGTGATCGGCAAGGCCTCGTTCGACGAGACCAAGCTGGTCGAGAACTACGCTGCTGCTCTGGACGAGGTGCTCCGCGCCAAGCCGTCCAGCGCGAAGGGCCGCTACATCAAGAAGGTCACGATTGCTACGACCACCGGCCCGGGCATCCCGGTGGATCCGCAGCGCACCCGCAACCTCCTCGAGACCGCGGAGTAATTCGCACTGCACGCAGTGGATGTGCGTCCTGAAGCGGCCGGTACAGCATCGCTGTGCCGGCCGTTTTGCATCTCGTGCACATCGTCCGCTACAGTGGTGGGGTAGTTCGGCGTGCGCCGATCTTCACCCCGATCATGTTCTACCCAAGACCGTTGGTCACCGAATCCGCGTGCGGATCGGTTGAAGGTCCGGAGTTGTCCGGCGGCCCACGCAGGAGGACGAGGTTAGGGGAGATACGAACCGCGATGTGCCTTCCGGGTGCATTCGAGTTCCTCCTCCTTGTATGCCCCGTGTGCCCTGCGCCGGGGCGTTCGTCGTTTTCCGGTCCCGGCGGTCGTCCGGTGGGGCGTCCCACTCGGGACACCGGGAAAACGACTGTTACTGAGAGGAGGCGAAGTATGGCAAAGCCCGAGAAGGTTTCCGCAGTTGCGGAGATCACCGAGCAGTTCAAGACCTCCACCGCTGCCGTGATCACGGAATATCGTGGTCTGTCGGTGGGAAGTCTGACCGAGCTGCGTCGCGCTCTCGGAGAGGGTGCCACCTACTCCGTCGCCAAGAACACCCTGGTCAAGCGTGCCGCCGCTGAGGCGGGCGTCGAGGGGCTCGACGATCTGTTCGTCGGTCCGACCGCCATCGCGTTCGTCAAGGGCGAAGCGGTGGATGCTGCGAAGGCTCTGAAGAACTTCGCGAAGGACAACAAGGCTCTCGTCATCAAGGGCGGCTACATGGACGGCGCTGCGCTGTCCGTGGAGCAGGTCAACCAGATCGCGGACCTCGAGTCCCGCGAGGTGCTGTTGGCCAAGCTCGCCGGCGCGATGAAGGGCAACTTGGCAAAGGCCGCAGGCCTGTTCAACGCCCCCGCTTCGCAGGTGGCCCGCCTCGCGGCCGCTCTGCAGGAGAAGAAGGCGGGCGAAGAAGCCGCCTGACGCTGATCCGCATCACTGCGAATCTGCATCACCGCGAAAGATACATCCACGCGTGCTCCGGCACGCACCATCCCATCCGGTCGCGGATCAGCGACATGGGACTTATCAGGAAGGACCGCCACCATGGCGAAGCTCACCACCGAAGAGCTGCTCGACGCGTTCAAGGAACTGACCCTGCTCGAGCTCTCGGAGTTCGTCAAGGCATTCGAGGAGACCTTCGAGGTCACCGCTGCTGCTCCGGTTGCCGTCGCTGCCGCCGGTGCTCCGGCCGCTGCTGCCGAGGCCGAGTCCGAGCAGGACGAGTTCGACGTCATCCTCGAGGGTGCCGGCGACAAGAAGATCCAGGTCATCAAGGTCGTTCGCGAGATCGTCTCCGGCCTGGGCCTGAAGGAAGCCAAGGACCTCGTCGAGGGTGCTCCGAAGCCGATCCTCGAGAAGGTCGCCAAGGATGCTGCCGACGCTGCCAAGGCCAAGCTCGAAGAGGCCGGCGCCAAGGTCACCGTCAAGTAAGACGGTTTCCGAACTTTCCGTCGAGCGTTCCGACGCTCTCCGGAACGGTTCCGCACAGGGCCGTTTCCGCGAATTCATTTCGCGGAAACGGCCCTTCTGCATTTCGGGCATGAATGCCGAGTGATATGTCCGTTATCGGCAGAAATCGACATCTACGCCGTGTTCATGCAGGTCACGGCGTAAGTCGAGACACGCGTACCCCCTTGTGCAACGTCCTTACTCATGAGTAGGATCGCGTGTCACAGGTACCACTATCCATGCGATAGAGTGGCCCAACCCACACGGGGGCGACGGTATCGGACAGCGGAGGTGATCGTGGGAGTCGAGGTTTCCGTCGAGGGACTGACCAAGTCCTTCGGCTCGCAACGTATCTGGCAGGACGTGACGTTGACGTTGCCGGCCGGTGAGGTGTCCGCGTTGCTCGGGCCGTCGGGTACCGGTAAGTCGGTGTTCCTCAAGTCGTTGATCGGTCTGCTGCGCCCGGAGGAGGGCTCGATCGTCATCGACGGCACCGACATCCTGCAGTGCTCCTCGAAGGAGCTCTACGAGATCCGCAAGTTGTTCGGGGTGCTGTTCCAGGACGGTGCGTTGTTCGGGTCGATGAACCTCTACGACAATGTCGCCTTCCCGTTGCGTGAGCACACCCGCAAGTCCGAGTCGGAGATCCGGCGGATCGTGATGAGCAAGCTCGAGCTCGTCGGTCTGCTCGGCGCCGAGGACAAGTTGCCCGGGGAGATCTCCGGAGGGATGCGGAAGCGCGCCGGTCTGGCGCGGGCGTTGGTGTTGGATCCGGAGATCATTCTGGTGGACGAGCCGGATTCGGGTCTCGATCCGGTGCGCACGACCTATATTTCGCAGACGTTGATCGATATCAATGCGGAGATCGATGCGACGATCCTGATCGTGTCGCACAACATCAATCTGGCGCGCACGGTGCCGGACAACATCGGGATGTTGTTCCGCCGGCAGTTGGTGATGTTCGGTCCGCGTGAGGTGTTGCTGACTTCGGATGAGCCGGTGGTCAAGCAGTTCCTCAACGGCACGATGATCGGTCCGATCGGGATGTCGGAGGAGAAGGACGAGGCGACGATGGCGCACGAGCAGGCGCTCGTCGAGGCGGGGCATCATGCCGGTGGGGTGGACGACGTCGAGGGGATCGTGCCGCAGATGCAGGCGACTCCGGGGATGCCGGAGCGGCAGGCGGTGGCGCGTCGGCAGGAGCGGGTGCGGTCGATCCTGCACAACCTGCCCCCGGCCGCCCAGAGCGCCATCCTCGAGTCGCTCGATCACAACGGCGCGCCCCACACAGCCCGGGGCTATGCCGACGACGACACCCAGATCATTCCCGCCTATACCGGAGAGAGATACGAGCAGCAGGCCCAGCAGTAGCACCAGCCGCAGCAGTGGTACAGCGTCAGCAGTGGTACAGCCGCAGGCTGGAGAAGTAGGAGAGTAGATGGGGGCGGGCAGCTCGCTCGTGCGGCCGGTTCACGGCGCACTCACCCAGGCCGGCAACATCGTCGAACTGTTCGTCGACGTCGTGCGGAACACCTTCCGCCGACCGTTCCAGTTCCGGGAATTCATCGAACAGGCGTGGTTCATCGCCAGTGTCACGATTCTTCCGACGGCGCTCGTCGCGATCCCGTTCGGCGCCGTCGTGTCGCTGCAGACCGGCTCGCTGATCAAGCAGCTCGGCGCCGAATCGTTCACCGGTGCCGCGAGCGTCCTGGCGGTCATCCAGCAGGGCAGTCCGATCGTGACGGCTCTGCTGATCGCCGGTGCCGCCGGCTCCGCGGTCACCGCCGACCTCGGATCGCGGACGATCCGCGAGGAGATCGACGCGATGGAGGTGCTGGGCATCAATCCCATCCAGCGCCTCGTCGTCCCGCGAGTACTGGCGATGGTGCTCGTCGCGCTCCTGCTCAACGGTCTCGTCTCCGTGATCGGCATCGCCGGCGGCTACTTCTTCAACGTGGTGCTGCAGGGCGGTACCCCCGGCGCCTACCTCGCCTCCTTCTCCGCCCTGGCGCAGCTACCCGACCTCTACGTCGCCGAACTCAAGGCTGCGATCTTCGGGTTGATCGCCGGCGTCGTCGCGTCCTACAAGGGGCTGCACCCCGGTGCAGGCCCGAAGGGCGTGGGGGAGGCCGTGAACCAGACTGTCGTCATCACGTTCCTGCTGCTCTTCTTCGCGAACCTGATCCTGACGATGGTGTACCTGCAGATCGTTCCTGCGAAGGGATCCTGACCAGATGACAGTCTCCAGAGGCCGCGGAGATCTCGTTCTTCTCCGGGGTCGCCGAGCGGTGCGCGCACCGCTGAACGTGCTCGACCGCGCGGGGGACCAGATGTCCTTCTACGCGCGCGCCGTCGCGTGGACCCCGCGAACCCTCACCCACTACCGCAAGGAAGTCCTGCGGTTGCTCGCCGAGGTCACCTTCGGCAGCGGTGCACTCGCCGTGATCGGTGGCACCATCGGCGTCATCGCGATGATGTCCGGCTTCACCGGCGTCGTCGTGGGTCTGCAGGGTTACGCCGCGCTCGAGCAGCTCGGCTCGTCGGTGCTCACCGGCTTCCTCTCGGCCTACGTCAACACCCGTGAACTGGCCCCGATCGTCGCGGCGCTCGCGTTGTCGGCGACCGTGGGCTGCGGCTTCACGGCACAGCTCGGTGCCATGAGGATCAGCGAGGAGATCGACGCCCTCGAGGTGATGGCCGTGCCGTCGCTGCCGTTCCTGGTGACCTCCCGGATGATCGCCGGCTTCGTCGCCGTGATCCCGCTGTACATCATCGGTCTCCTCGCGGCCTATCTCGCGACCCGCACGATCAGCACGCTGTTCAACGGCCAGTCGAGCGGCTCGTACGACCACTACTTCTATCTGTTCCTCCCACCGGAGGATGTGTTGTATTCGTTCGCGAAAGTGCTGGTCTTCGCGTTCGTGGTCATCCTCATCCACTGCTACTACGGTTTCCACGCCAGCGGCGGTCCCGCCGGCGTCGGGGTGGCCGTGGGCCGCGCGGTGCGTACCGCGATCGTGACGATCGCGATCCTCGACTTCTTCCTCAGCCTCGCGATCTGGGGCACGACGACCACGGTGAGGGTGGCCGGATGAGCGACACGACCACTTCGCCCTTGCGTCGCCGCACCCTGGGATTGATCTTCTTCGTGGTGCTGGCGCTGTTCCTGTACGTCACGATCGCGATGTACAACAAGACGTTCACGAAGGTCGTGAAGGTCGACCTCCGCACCGACAGCATCGGCAACGCCCTGCCGCTCAACGCCGACGTCAAGGCACGCGGTGTGCTCGTCGGCGAGGTCCGCGGAACGAGCGCGGAAGGCGGCGACGTCACCGCGCATCTTGCGCTCGACCCCGACAAGGCCGAACTGATCCCGGTCAACGCCACCGCACAGCTGCTGCCGAAGACCCTCTTCGGTGAGCGCTACGTCTCGCTGATCATCCCCGACGATCCGGGGCGTCCCGTCACGAACGGCGATGTGCTGGTGCAGGACACGAGCGAGCGCACAGTCGAACTCGGCGACGTGCTCGACGGGCTGCTCCCGCTCCTCGAGGCCGTCCCGCCGCAGGACCTCGCCAACACGCTCGGCGCCCTGGCCCAGGGACTGAGCGGACGCGGCGAGAAGCTGGGACAGACGGTCGACGACCTCGAACAGATCTTCCGCGAGGTGAACGGCGAACTGCCCACACTGCAGGAGGATCTGCGCGGACTCGCCGATTTCTCGCAGACCTACTCCGAGGCCGCACCGGATCTCGTCGAGGCGCTGAACAACCTGCGCACGACGGGTGGCACGGTCGTCGAACAGCAGAACCAGATCCGCACGCTGCTTGCGAGCGCGACGGGAGCGTCGTCGCAGACGGCCGATTTCATCGAGCAGAACTCGAACTCGATCATCACGCTGTCCGCCGATTCGAAGGAGGCGCTGCAGCTGCTCGCCCGTTACTCGCCGTCCTTCCCGTGCACCTTCGAGGGATTCGCCGACGCGAAGCCGGCCGCCGTCGATCTGCTCGCGGCCGACGATCCGTTCCCGGGTGTGCGCGCGAACATCCAGTTCACGAACCCGAAGGGCCGCTACCTGCCGAACCAGGACGAACCGCGTCTGCTCGACGATCGCGGACCGGCCTGCTACGACGACGTGACCGCGCCCGGCCGCAACTTCCCGCAGTATCCGGGCGGTTCGATCAACGACGGTTCGTACCAGGTGCCGTCGCGTAATCCCGGCCCCGAGACCATCGATTTCTTCCCTGCCCCGGCAGGATCCGGCGTCCCCGACGACGTCGGTGAGATCATCGGCACCTCGGACGGCGGCGCGACTCCCGTCTCGTACGCCGGCTCGCGTCTGGAACAGGACACGCTCGACGTCATCTACGGACAGGCCACCGGTGTCGACCCCGAGGAGGTCCCGTCCTGGACCACCCGGCTCGGCGCTCCGGCGATCCGCGGTACGGAGGTGAGCTTCCAGTGAGAGGTCTCGCAGCACCCCTGATCAAACTCATCGTGTTCGCCGTGGTCACCGTCCTCGCGACCGGTGTCCTCGCCGCGACCATCGCCAATGTCGGCGGTGGGGGAGGAACGAAGTTCCACGCGATCTTTTCCGACGTCACCTCACTCAACAAGGGCGACGACATCCGCATCGCGGGTGTCCGCGTGGGGCAGGTCGAGGAGATCTCGGTCTTCGACGAACGGCAGGCGCGGGTCACCTTCTCGCTCGAGGAGCGCGACTGGCTCCCGGCCGGTGCCACCGCGACCATCCGGTTCCGCAATCTCGTCGGCCAGCGTTACATCGCGCTCGGTCAGGGTGAGGGCGCGCAGGGCGAGAAGATCACGGGCGGCGATACGATCCCGATCGAGCGTACGAAGCCGGCGGTGAACCTCACGACGCTCTTCGACGGCTTCCGGCCGTTGTTCCAGACGCTGAGCGCCGACGACGTCAACAAGCTCTCGTTCCAGATCATCCAGGTCTTCCAGGGTGAGGCCGGAACGATCGACGATCTGGTGCGCAGCACCGCGTCGCTGACCAACACCATCGCCGACAAGGACCGCGTGATCGGTGCGGTGATCGACAACCTCAACACCGTCCTGGCCACGATCGACCAGCGCGACGAGCAGCTCGATTCGCTGCTGGTCAACACGCAGGCACTCGTCAGCGGGTTGTCGGCCGACCGGGCGACCGTCGGTTCGGCCGTGGCGTCGATGGCGGGGCTGACCGACGCGGTCTCCGACGTCCTCGAGCCCACCCGCCCGTCGATCGCACAGTCGATCACGGCGCTCGAACAGGTCACTTCGAATCTCAACGCGAACCGCGACGAGGTCGACCGCGTCCTCGAGACGTTGCCGGTCAAGCTCGACAAGCTCGGGCGCGTGGCCAGCTCCGGTTCGTGGTTCCAGTACTACCTGTGCGGTATCGACATCATCGCAGGTCCCGGTTCGGTCCCGTATCTGAATCTGCCGACGGGGCTGCCCACCGTGAACCAACCCATCTACACGAATGCGGCGAAGCGTTGCTCGCAAGAGGGGATGCAGGAGTTGCAGGGACGATGAGCAAACGTCGCAGTCCGGCCGCCGCCGGTGCCCTGGGCATCGTCGTGGTGCTGCTGGGGACACTGTCCGCCTTTTTCCTCGACGAACTGCCCATTATCGGGGCGGGCGCGACCTACGAGGCCGAATTCAGCGAGGCCGCGGGTCTCAAACCCACCAACGAGGTGCGTATCGCCGGCGTGAAGGTCGGCAAGGTCACCGGAGTCGACCTCGAGGGCGACCGCGTGATCGTCTCGTTCAAGGTCCAGGACGCATGGGTCGGGAACGACACGGCGGCCCCCATCCAGATCAAGACGATCCTCGGACAGAAGTATCTGGCACTCGAGCCGCGGGGTACGGAGGTGCTCGACCCGGACGACCGGATCCCGCTCGACCGGACGGTCGCGCCGTACGACGTGATCGAAGCGTTCTCGTCGGCGGCCACGACCCTCGGCGAGATCGATTCCGAGCAGCTCGCGACCGGCTTCCAGACCCTGTCGGAGGCGTTCTCGGAGACACCCGACGACATCCGGGCCTCGCTCGACGGCATCAGCCGCCTGTCCGAGACCGTCGCGAGTCGTGACCAGGAGCTGAAGAAGCTCCTCGACGCGACCGGCAATGTCTCGAAGGTGCTCGCCGACCGCAACGCCGAGTTCAACCGGTTGCTCTCCGACGGTGCGCTGCTCGTCGCGGAACTGAACAATCGGCAGGAGGCGATCTCCCAGTTGCTCGATGGCACCAAGCGGTTGTCGGCCGAGCTCTCCGGGCTCGTCGAGGAGAACCGCGAGACCATCGGTCCCGCCCTGCAACAGTTGCGCGGCGTCGTCGACGTCCTCCAGGAAAACAACGACAACCTCGATCGGGCCATGGAGCTGTACGAGCCGTTCGTGCGTGTCTACACCAACGTCGTCGGCAACGGCCGGTGGTTCGACCAGGTCGTCGTGAACCTGACCCCGCCGGGCCTACCGGAGATCCCCGGTTACCGCGAGCCCGGTCGCCGCCTGGAAGGGGGCAACTGATGGCACACGCCGAGAACGGCGAGTCCCGCAGCAATCGCGGGCGCATCGCGCTGCTCGCAGCCGTCGTCGCGGGCGTGGTGGCCCTGGCCGGAGCGGGGTGGTGGATGTTCACCCGGCTGGGCACCACCGAGATCACTGCCTATTTCGACAAGGCCGTGGGCATCTACGAGGGCTCCGACGTCCGGGTGCTGGGCGTCGAGGTGGGGAAGGTGACGTCCGTCGAACCGCAGGGCGACCTCGTGAAGGTCGGGCTGCGGGTGAACCGCGGCGTCGACATCCCGGCCGACGCCCGCGCCGTGCAGATCACCCCGTCGGTCGTCGCCGACCGTTACGTGCAGCTCACCCCTGCCTACACCGGTGGCGACACGATGAGCAGCGGTGCGGTGATCGACCGCGAGCGCACCGCCACCCCTGTGGAGGTCGACGAGCTCTACGCGAGCATCGACGAGCTCTCCCGCGCGCTCGGTCCCGACGGCGCGAACCGCGAGGGCGCGCTGACCGACTTCGTCGAAGTCGGTGCGGAGAACCTCGCCGGCAACGGTGAGGCCCTCGGGCAGAGCATCGAGAACCTGTCGGCCGCCGCGCGCACGCTCGACCAGTCGCGCGACGACCTCTACGGCACGATCGAGAACCTGCAGGTGTTCGTCAGTGCTCTCGCGGCCAACGACGAGCAGGTGCGCCAGTTCAATGCGCAGCTCTCGGACCTGTCGGGATTCCTGGCGGGGGAGCGGCAGAACCTCGGTGAGGCGCTGAACACGCTGTCGGTCACGCTCGGCGACGTCGCGACGTTCGTGCGCGACAACCAGGCAGCCGTGAAGGACAACGTCGACGCACTCGTGCCGATCACGGAGACCCTGGCTAACCGCCGGCAGGAACTCGTGAATTCGCTGACGCTGCTCCCGCTCGCGGTGAGCAACCTCGTCAACTCGTACGACGCCGAAGCAGGTGTGCTCGCATCGCGGCTCGTGCTGCCCGACCTGCAGGACCCTGCGGGAGCGGTGTGCAAGCTCATCGATCTCGGCAATCTCGTGCCCGGCGACGAGCGTTTCGAGCAGCTCGGCCGGCAGATGCAGCCGCTGATCGACCGGTGCCGCGACGTCGCCACGCAGATCACCGAGGACCAGCGGTCCCCGGATCTGATCCTGCCGTTCGGTGTCCTGAGCGGTGAGAACATCCAGCGGCAGGTCACCCCGGGCACGGTGCCCGGCGTGGTCTCGCCTCGGCTCGACCTCCGGGGAGGAGATCGGTGAGCGGCGCGAAGAGGATGGGCCGCACAGGTGTCTTCGGAGCGGCCGCGTGCGTGGTCGCGGTGACGGTCACGGGGTGCGGCGGTCTGTCCGACGTCCCGTTGCCCGGCGGCGCCGACGTGGGGAGCGATCCGATCCGTCTGTCCGTCCAGTTCGACGACGTGCTCGACCTGGTTCCGCAGTCGAGCGTGAAGGTCGACGGTGTACCGGTCGGGCGCGTCGAATCGATCTCGGTCGCATCCGATTTCGGGTGGACCGCCGACGTCGGCATCGTGCTCGACTCGAGTGTCGACCTGCCGGCGAACGCGCTCGCGAGCGTCGAACAGTCGAGTCTGCTCGGTGAGAAGTTCGTGCAACTCACGCCTCCGGAGGACGAGCCCCCGACGGGCCGGCTCGCGGACGGCGACGTGATCCCGCTCGACCGCACCCGGCACGCCACCGAACTCGAACCGGTGCTCGGCGCGCTGTCGCTGCTGCTCAACGGTGGCGGTGTCGGTCAGCTCGCGCCGATCGTCAACGAATTGTCGACGGCCTTCGACGGCCGCGAGGGAACCACGCGCAGCCTGATCGAGCAGGCCGAGACCCTGATCACCGGTCTCGAACAGCAACGCGACGACATCACCCGGGCGCTCGACGGACTCGACGAGCTCACGGTGCGGGTCGCGGAGCAGAACGACAAGATCGCCGCCGTGCTCGACGAACTGCCGGTCGCGACCGAGGTGCTCGAACAGCAGCGGCCGCAGCTGACCCAGCTGCTCGGCCAGCTCGACCGGCTCGGCACCGCAGGGGTCGACGTCCTCGATCAGTCCAAGGAGGATCTGATCGCCGACCTTTTGGCGCTGCGCCCTACCCTCCAGGCACTCGCGGCATCGGGCGACGACCTCGTCGAGGCGCTCGCCTTCGTGCCCACGGTGCCGTTCCCGGACGGTGTCGAGAAGGTCGCGCTGGGCAACTCGGTGAACCTCTTCCTCGTCGTCGACCTGCAGATCGGCAACGCGCTGGCCGCGCTCGGTGTGGGCCAGGGCGACCCGGTCTACCGCGAGCCGAAGTTCGGCAATCCGAAGCCGCTCGTCGACCCGTCCAACCCGTACTACGACGGGAACGGGCCCGCCCCGGGCTGGCCCACCGTGTCGCTGCTGCCGGTGCTTCCCACTCCGCGTCTGCCCGGTGTGACGCTGCCCGAAGGGGTGTCGCTGCCCGACGGCATCGAGATCCCGGGGGTCACCGAGGCCGGCGCGGACACCGACACCGGTGCCGACGGTGACGAGGCCCCACAGCCGGGGCCGCTGCAAGGTTTGCTGAATCAGCTCGGACTCGGGGGTGGGCAGTGAGATCGCGCCTGGTGAAAGTGCAGCTCGCGCTGTTCGTGGTCATCGCGCTGCTCGGCATCGTGTTCGTCGGTGCCCGGTACGTGCGGCTCGACAACCTCATGGGCTTCGGCCAGTACACCGTCGACGCGCGGTTCCCGACCGGCGGCGGCATCTTCCCGAACGCCGAGGTCACCTACCGCGGGGTGCCCGTGGGCCGTGTCGGGGCGCTCAGCCTCACGGACGACGGCATCAACGTCGAGCTGCGTCTCGACAACGGCGGACCGCAGATCCCGGCGTCGGCGCGACCGGTCGTGGCGAACCGGTCGGCGATCGGTGAGCAGTACGTCGATCTGCAGCCGCCGAACGACGAGGGCCCCTATCTCGAACAGGGCTCCGTCATCGAGGGCACCGAGGAGGATCTGCCCACGCCGGTCGAGGACCTGCTGCTGAGCACGAACGACCTCGTGTACTCGGTTCCGCTCGAGCCGCTGCGCACCGTCGTCACCGAGCTCGGCGCGGCCTTCGACGGCCGCGGCGACGACCTGCAGGTGCTCGTCGACGCGCTCGCCGGTCTCAGCGAGAAGGGCGCCGAGTACCTGCCGCAGACCGTCACGCTGATCCGCGACAGCCTTACGGTGCTCGACACGCAGTCCGACCAGTCGTCGGCGATCCAGCAGTTCAGCTCGGATCTGGACCTGGTGACCGCACAGCTCCGCGACAGCGATCCCGATCTGCGGCGCCTGATCGACACCGGCACCGACGCGAGCGACCAGCTCTCGCAGCTGATCGAGGGCTCCGGCCCGGGCCTGACCACCGACCTCGCGAACCTCGCGGCGGTGGCGGAAGTGGCCGCGCCGCAGTCGATCGCCCTGCAGCCGCTGCTGGCCTTCCTTCCCGCCGTCGCGGGCAGTGCGAGTACGGTCGCTCCGGGCGACGGTGCGGTGCGTCTGGGCATCGTGCTCGAGACCAACAATCCGCCTTCGTGCACCATCGGGTACGAGGGGACGCAGGAGATCCTCGCGCAGATGCGCGCGCAGGATCCGAACTTCGACGAGACCCAGCAGGACTTCCCCTTCAACACGAACGCCTCGTGCGAGGTGCCGCAGGGCAGTGTCACCGGCGTGCGCAGCGCGAACCGCATCGTCTTCGCCGATCCGAACACGATCCAGCCCTGGGATTTCAAGCCGAAGAAGGACCCCGACAAGCTCAACCTGAATCCGATCGCGACGCAGCTCGCGCCGTTGCTCGGAGTCACCCCGAAGTGAGCAGTTAGTAGGTTTGTGGAGTGAGTGCACCAATTTCCTCCGACGCTCCGCCCACCCCGCCCCCATCCGCCGACGGCAACTCGCCCGCGGACGGCCGGGGACCGGGCGGGGCACGCAGGGCGGCCCTCGCCGTCGTCTCGGTGCTCGCCGTCGTCGCCCTCGCGGCGGCGGTGTGGTTCGGCTACGGCTGGGGGCGTGCGCTCCTGGTGGACCGTTCGGCCGCCGAGGCGCGCGACGCCGCACTCTCGGGAGCCATGCAGGCGGCCGTCAACCTGAACAGTGTCGACGCGAACGACGTCGACCTGTCGATCGAGAACATGCGGTCGTCGATCACCGGCGACGCCCTGCGCAACGATCTCGCGGCGACCGAGGAGGACATCCGGGCTCGGGTCGCGGAGACCGGCACCAGCATGTCGGCCGAAGTGCTGTTCGGAACGCTCACCGAACTCAACACCGACGACGATCTGGGTAAGGCGCTCGTCGTGCTCGCCGTGCGCACCCAGACCCCCGAGTACTTCGTGACCAACAAGGTCCCGGTGCTCGTGTCGCTGCGCAAGGACGGCGACGTGTGGAAGGCCGAGACCATCGAGCCGCTCGCCTCCGTCGAGATGGAGTCGGGCCCGGTCTCCGGTGCTCCGGCTCCCGATCCCGGCGCGCAGCCCGCGCCCGACGATTCCGGGGCGCCCGCGCCGGGAGATACCGGGGCGCCCGCGCCGGGAGATACCGGGCCGCCCGCGCCCGAGGGCGAGGCGGGCCCGTGATGTTCGGCAAGTCGACGAAGGAGAACGTGTAGTGCCCCCGCAGCGACGGAAGACCGGCCCCAGCGGGCCCCCGCGCCGTCGGCCGAAGGTCGCCGGCACGTCCCGACCGCCCCGGATGACCCCTGCAGAGGACGAACGCCCGACCCCGGCAGAGGACGAACGCCCGTCCCGGACGGAGCGGACGATCACGCCGCCCGAACAGGGGAGTACCGGACCGGCGGAGACCCGTACAGGGGAAAACCCTGCCGAGCAGTCGCGACCTTCCGAGGTGACGCTCGACAAGCAGGAGAACGAGCATGAGAAGCCCGCGCCGACGGCCGCCGACACGGCCGGGTCCCCGGCAGCGAGCCCGGCGGAGACTGCGACCGAGCCCGGGGATCCACCGGAGCCTCCCGCCGGTGAGGCCGGCGGGTCGCGTGCCTCCGGTGGGTGGCGCCCGGTGATTCTCGTCGGTGCGGTGGCGGTGGTGCTCGCGGTGATCGCCGCGGTCGCGGCCTTCCGTCCCGGTGCCGACGTCTCGAACGTCGCGTGGGTCGACACCGCGGAGACCCGGGAGGTCACCGAGGCCGCGAAGGTCGCGATCGAGACCATGCACGGCTACGACTACCGCACCATCGACGAGGACTTCGGGCGGATCCGGGAGTTGCTGACCCCGGAGCGGCTCGAGGAGGTCGACTCGACCGCGGACGTCACCAAGAAGGCCGCGATCGACACCCGCACGGTCACCGAGGTGATGGTCGAGCACATCGGCGCGACGATGCTCGACGACACCCGCGCCGAGGTCGCCGCCTACATCAACGTCAGCGCCACCGGCGACGGGATCGCCCAGGGCAGCGCGGCCGCACCGCTGCTGGTGAGGATGGAGAAGTCGGACGGACGATGGCTGGTCTCGGAGATCCGCGACCGGTGACGACGGCTGCGGATCGCCCCCTCACCGGGGGTGTCCGCGGCCGCGACGCGCGGATCGTTCCGGACGCGCAGTCTTGACGCAGGCGACGCGAGCGGTCACTCTATCGGTACGCCTGTTCGACTGAAGGCTTCCTCGTGAGCCGCTCGAGGTCGTTTGCCAGGTTTCTTTGAGGCACCCCTGTGGACATTTCGCCTACTTAGGTGTAGGTTAGTTCTTTGCGCTGGCTGCCTCCTGTTCACCTTCTGATCGTCGAGTCGGAATCCGCCCTTTCGGGCGAGACCGTTTCGGTGTGTCGGTGGGGTTCTCGTTCGGGTTGCGACCAGCGAAAACGCCCCACATGAAGAAGCAGGTACAGCGGCGGTCGCACCGGTTGGAGCGGCCCGCGTGAGGTGCTGGAAGGACGCATCTTGGCAGTCTCTAGCCAGACCAAGGCAGTAGCCGGAATCCCCGGAGCCCCGACGAGGGTGTCGTTCGCGAAGATTCGCGAACCCCTCGAAGTTCCCGGGCTCCTCGATCTACAGACCGATTCCTTCGAATGGTTGATCGGCTCGGAGCGCTGGCGCGCGAAGGCTGCCGAGCGCGGCGACGGTCACGTCGTCGGTGGCCTGGAGGAGATCCTCGACGAGCTCTCGCCGATCGAGGACTTCTCGGGTTCGATGTCCCTGTCCTTCTCCGATCCTCGTTTCGACGAGGTCAAGGCCTCCGTCGAGGAGTGCAAGGACAAGGACATGACGTACGCGGCTCCGCTGTTCGTCACTGCCGAGTTCATCAACAACAACACCGGCGAGATCAAGAGCCAGACGGTCTTCATGGGTGACTTCCCGATGATGACCGACAAGGGCACCTTCATCATCAACGGCACCGAGCGTGTCGTGGTGTCCCAGCTCGTCCGTTCGCCGGGCGTGTACTTCGACAAGACCGTCGACAAGAGCACCGAGAAGGACCTGCACAGCGTCAAGGTCATCCCGGGCCGCGGTGCCTGGCTCGAGTTCGACGTCGACAAGCGCGACACCGTCGGTGTGCGTATCGACCGCAAGCGCCGTCAGCCGGTCACCGTGCTGCTCAAGGCGCTGGGCTGGTCCACCGAGCAGATCGTCGAGCGTTTCGGATTCTCCGAGATCATGATGTCGACGCTCGAGAAGGACAACACGGCGGGCACCGACGAGGCGCTCCTCGACATCTACCGCAAGCTCCGTCCGGGCGAGCCGCCGACCAAGGAGAGCGCGCAGACCCTGCTGGAGAACCTCTTCTTCAAGGACAAGCGCTACGACCTGGCGCGCGTGGGCCGTTACAAGATCAACAAGAAGCTCGGCCTGAACACGGGTCAGCCGATCGAGGCGTCCACCCTCACCGAGGAAGACATCGTCGCCACGATCGAGTACCTCGTGCGTCTGCACGCGGGCGAGAACAAGATGACCGTCCCCGGCGGCGTCGAGGTTCCCGTCGAGGTCGACGACATCGACCACTTCGGCAACCGTCGTCTGCGCACGGTCGGTGAGCTCATCCAGAACCAGATCCGCGTGGGCCTGTCCCGCATGGAGCGCGTGGTCCGTGAGCGCATGACCACCCAGGACGTCGAGGCGATCACGCCGCAGACCCTGATCAACATCCGTCCGGTCGTGGCTGCGATCAAGGAGTTCTTCGGAACCTCCCAGCTGTCGCAGTTCATGGACCAGAACAACCCGCTGTCGGGCCTGACGCACAAGCGTCGTCTGTCGGCGCTGGGCCCCGGCGGTCTGTCGCGTGAGCGCGCCGGCCTCGAGGTCCGCGACGTCCACCCGTCGCACTACGGCCGCATGTGCCCGATCGAGACCCCGGAAGGCCCGAACATCGGCCTGATCGGCTCGCTGTCGGTGTACGCGCGGGGCAACCCGTTCGGCTTCATCGAGACGCCCTACCGCAAGGTCGTCGACGGTGTCGTCACCGACGAGGTCGAGTACCTCACGGCCGACGAGGAGGACCGCTACCTCATCGCGCAGGCCAACTCGCCGATCGGCTCCGACAACCGCTTCTCGGACGAGCGTGTCCTCGTCCGTAAGAAGGGCGCGGAGATCGAGTACGTCGCCGCCGACCAGGTCGAGTACATGGACGTCTCGCCGCGCCAGATGGTGTCGGTCGCGACCGCGATGATCCCGTTCCTCGAGCACGACGACGCCAACCGTGCCCTCATGGGCGCGAACATGCAGCGTCAGGCCGTGCCGCTGGTGCGCAGCGAGTCGCCGATCGTCGGTACCGGCATGGAGCTGCGTGCCGCCGTCGACGCCGGCGACGTCATCGTCACCGAGAAGAGCGGCGTGATCGAAGAGGTCTCCGCCGACTTCATCACCGTCATGGCCGACGACGGAACCCGCAAGACCTACCGTCTGCGCAAGTTCGACCGTTCGAACCAGGGCACCTGCTCGAACCAGCGTCCGATCGTGGACGAGGGACAGCGCGTCGAGTCCGGCCAGGTCCTCGCCGACGGCCCCTGCACCGAGAACGGTGAGATGGCGCTCGGCAAGAACCTGCTCGTGGCGATCATGCCGTGGGAGGGCCACAACTACGAGGACGCGATCATCCTGTCGCAGCGCCTCGTGGAGGAGGACGTGCTCACCTCGATCCACATCGAGGAGCACGAGATCGACGCCCGCGACACCAAGCTCGGTGCCGAGGAGATCACCCGCGACATCCCGAACGTCTCCGACGAGGTCCTTGCCGACCTCGACGAGCGTGGCATCGTCCGCATCGGTGCCGAGGTCCGCGACGGCGACATCCTCGTCGGCAAGGTCACGCCGAAGGGCGAGACCGAGCTGACCCCCGAGGAGCGCCTGCTCCGCGCGATCTTCGGTGAGAAGGCGCGCGAGGTCCGCGACACCTCGCTGAAGGTGCCCCACGGTGAGAACGGCAAGGTCATCGGTGTTCGCGTGTTCTCGCGCGAGGACGACGACGATCTGCCTCCGGGTGTCAACGAGCTCGTCCGCGTATACGTGGCGCAGAAGCGCAAGATCCAGGACGGCGACAAGCTCGCCGGCCGCCACGGCAACAAGGGCGTCATCGGCAAGATCCTCCCGCAGGAGGACATGCCGTTCCTGCCCGACGGCACCCCGGTCGACATCATCCTGAACACCCACGGTGTTCCGCGTCGTATGAACATCGGCCAGGTCCTCGAGACGCACCTGGGCTGGATCGGCAAGGCCGGCTGGCAGATCCAGGTGGCCGACGACGGCAGCCGTCCCGAGTGGGCACAGAACCTCTCCGAGGAGATGCTCGCCGCCGAGCCCGACACCAACATCGCCACGCCGGTGTTCGACGGTGCCCGCGAGGAGGAGCTGACGGGTCTGCTGTCCTCGACGCTGCCGAACCGCGACGGCGAGGTCATGGTCGGCCCCGACGGCAAGGCGACGCTGTTCGACGGTCGCTCCGGCGAGCCGTTCCCGTACCCGGTGTCGGTCGGCTACATGTACATCATCAAGCTGCACCACCTGGTCGACGACAAGATCCACGCGCGTTCGACCGGTCCGTACTCGATGATCACGCAGCAGCCGCTCGGTGGTAAGGCGCAGTTCGGTGGTCAGCGCTTCGGTGAGATGGAGTGCTGGGCGATGCAGGCCTACGGCGCCGCCTACACCCTCCAGGAGCTGCTCACGATCAAGTCCGACGACGTCGTCGGTCGCGTCAAGGTCTACGAGGCGATCGTCAAGGGCGAGAACATCCCCGAGCCGGGTATCCCCGAGTCGTTCAAGGTGCTCCTCAAGGAACTCCAGTCGCTGTGCCTGAACGTGGAGGTCCTCTCCAGCGACGGCGCGGCCATCGCGATGGCCGACGGCGACGACGAGGACCTCGAGCGGGCGGCCGCCAACCTGGGCATCAACCTTTCCCGCAACGAGTCGGCCACGGTCGACGACCTCGCGAACTAGGAGCCGAGCCGATGCGGTACGCACCCCGACACCACCGGGCGCGTACCGCATCGGGCCCCGGCAGCGATAGCGACAACTAGCAGCAATACAACCCGCACAGGGGAAAGGAAGTTACGTGCTCGACGTCAACTTCTTCGATGAACTCCGGATCGGCCTGGCCACCGCCGAGGACATCCGTAACTGGTCGTACGGCGAGGTCAAGAAGCCCGAGACCATCAACTACCGCACGCTCAAGCCCGAGAAGGACGGCTTGTTCTGCGAGAAGATCTTCGGTCCCACCCGGGACTGGGAGTGCTACTGCGGCAAGTACAAGCGTGTCCGCTTCAAGGGCATCATCTGCGAGCGCTGCGGCGTCGAGGTGACCCGCGCCAAGGTCCGCCGTGAGCGCATGGGCCACATCGAGCTCGCCGCTCCGGTGACGCACATCTGGTACTTCAAGGGTGTGCCGAGCCGCCTCGGCTACCTGCTCGACCTCGCGCCGAAGGATCTCGAGAAGATCATCTACTTCGCCGCGTACGTCATCACGTCGGTCGACGACGAGCTGCGCCACAACGAGCTCTCCACTCTCGAAGCCGAGATGGAGGTCGAGAAGAAGTCGGTCGCCGACCAGCGCGACGCCGACCTCGAGGCCCGCGCGCAGAAGCTCGAAGCCGACCTCGCCGAACTCGAGGCCGAGGGCGCCAAGTCCGCCGTCCGCCGCAAGGTCAAGGACGGCGGCGAGCGCGAGATGCGTCAGCTCCGCGACCGTGCGCAGCGCGAGCTCGACCGCCTCGACGAGATCTGGACGACCTTCACGAAGCTGAAGCCGAAGGATCTGATCGTCGACGAGATGATCTACCGCGAGCTCCAGGACCGCTACGGCGAGTACTTCACCGGTGCCATGGGTGCCGAGGCGATCCAGAAGCTCATCGAGAACTTCGACATCGACGCCGAGGCGGAGTCGCTGCGCGAGACCATCCGCAGCGGCAAGGGACAGAAGAAGCTCCGTGCTCTCAAGCGCCTGAAGGTCGTCGCGGCGTTCCAGCAGTCCGGCAACTCGCCCATGGGCATGGTGCTCGACGCCGTGCCGGTGATCCCGCCGGAACTGCGTCCGATGGTGCAGCTCGACGGTGGCCGCTTCGCGACCTCCGACCTCAACGACCTGTACCGCCGCGTCATCAACCGCAACAACCGCCTCAAGCGACTGATCGACCTCGGTGCCCCCGAGATCATCGTCAACAACGAGAAGCGGATGCTGCAGGAGTCGGTCGACGCCCTGTTCGACAACGGCCGTCGTGGCCGGCCGGTCACCGGTCCCGGTAACCGTCCGCTCAAGTCGCTGTCCGATCTGCTCAAGGGCAAGCAGGGCCGCTTCCGTCAGAACCTGCTCGGTAAGCGCGTCGACTACTCGGGCCGTTCGGTCATCGTCGTCGGTCCGCAGCTCAAGCTGCACCAGTGCGGTCTGCCGAAGCTCATGGCGCTCGAGCTGTTCAAGCCGTTCGTCATGAAGCGTCTCGTCGACCTCAACCACGCGCAGAACATCAAGTCCGCCAAGCGCATGGTCGAGCGTCAGCGCCCGCAGGTGTGGGACGTCCTCGAAGAGGTCATCAACGAGCACCCGGTTCTGCTGAACCGTGCTCCCACGCTGCACCGCCTCGGTATCCAGGCGTTCGAGCCGCAGCTCGTCGAGGGCAAGGCCATCCAGCTGCACCCCCTCGTGTGTGAGGCCTTCAACGCCGACTTCGACGGCGACCAGATGGCCGTGCACCTCCCGCTGTCCGCGGAGGCGCAGGCCGAGGCCCGCATCCTGATGCTGTCGTCGAACAACATCCTGTCGCCGGCATCGGGCCGCCCGCTCGCCATGCCGCGTCTGGACATGGTCACGGGTCTGTTCCACCTGACCCGTCTGGTCGAGGACGCCCCCGGCGCCTACAAGGCCGCGACCGCCGACGAGCCCGAGCAGGGCGTCTACTCGTCGCCGGCCGAGGCCCAGATGGCCGTCGACCGCGGCGTGCTGTCGGTCCAGGCTCCGATCAAGGTGCGCCTGACCCAGCTGCGTCCGCCGCGCGACGTCGAGAACGAGCTGTTCCCGGAGGGCTGGAAGTACGGTCAGGCGTGGACCACGCACACGACCCTCGGTCGCGTGCTGTTCAACGAGCTGCTGCCGACGAACTACGCGTTCGTCAACGACATCATGCCGAAGAAGCGCCAGGCCGCGATCATCAACGATCTGGCCGAGCGGTACCCGATGATCGTCGTCGCGCAGACCGTCGACAAGCTCAAGGACGCCGGCTTCTACTGGGCCACGCGTTCGGGTGTCACCATCTCGATGGCGGACGTGCTCGTTCCGCCGGAGAAGAAGGACATCCTCGAGCGGTACGAGACGCAGGCCGACGCCATCCAGCGGCAGTACGACCGAGGCAAGCTCTCGGAGGACGAGCGTCGCGATTCGCTCGTCAAGCTGTGGCAGGAAGCGACCGAAGAGGTCGGTCAGGTCATGGAGGCGCACTACCCGGACGACAACCCGATCCCCACGATCGTCAAGTCCGGTGCTGCGGGCAACATGACCCAGATCCGCTCGCTGGCGGGCATGAAGGGTCTGGTGACGAACCCGAAGGGCGAGTTCATCCCGCGCCCGATCAAGTCCTCCTTCCGTGAGGGCCTGACCGTCGCCGAGTACTTCATCAACACGCACGGCGCGCGTAAGGGTCTGGCCGACACCGCTCTCCGTACCGCCGACTCGGGTTACCTGACCCGTCGTCTGGTCGACGTCTCGCAGGACGTCATCGTCCGCGAGGTCGACTGCGGCACGCCGCGCGGCATCGAGATGACCATCGCCGAGCTCGCACGCGACGCGACCGGTCAGCCGACCGGTGAGCTCGTGCGCGACGCTCACATCGAGACCAGCACCTACGCCCGTACGCTGGCGACGGACGCGGTCGACGCGAACGGCAACGTCGTCGTCGAGCGTGGTTCCGACCTCGGCGACCCGGCGATCGAGGCGCTGCTCGAGGCCGGCATCCAGAAGGTCAAGGTCCGCTCGGTCCTGACCTGCGACACCGGCACCGGCGTCTGCGCGACCTGCTACGGCCGTTCGATGGCGACGGGCAAGCTCGTCGACATCGGCGAGGCCGTCGGTATCGTCGCCGCCCAGTCGATCGGTGAGCCCGGTACGCAGCTGACGATGCGTACCTTCCACCAGGGTGGCGTCGGTGAGGACATCACCGGTGGTCTGCCCCGCGTCCAGGAGCTGTTCGAGGCCCGCGTCCCCAAGGGCAAGGCCCCGATCGCCGATGTCTCCGGCCGCATCCGCCTCGAGGACGACGATCGTTTCTACAAGATCACGATCATCCCCGACGACGGTGGCGAGGAGGTCGTGTACGACAAGCTGTCCAAGCGTCAGCGTCTGCACGTCATCCGCAAGGCCGACGGCACCGAGGGCGTGCTCGCGGACGGCGACCACGTGGAGGTCGGTCAGCAGCTCCTCGAGGGCTCTGCCGATCCGCACGAGGTGCTGCGCGTGATGGGCCCGCGTCAGGTTCAGGTCCACCTGGTCCACGAGGTCCAGGAGGTCTACCGGAGCCAGGGCGTGTCGATCCACGACAAGCACATCGAGGTCATCGTGCGCCAGATGCTGCGTCGCGTGACGATCATCGACTCGGGCTCGACGGAGTTCCTGCCCGGTTCGCTCGTCGAGCGCAGCGAGTTCGAGGCTGCGAACCGTCGTGTGGTCCAGGAGGGTGGCGAGCCGGCTGCCGGCCGTCCGGTCCTCATGGGCATCACGAAGGCGTCGCTGGCCACCGATTCGTGGCTGTCGGCGGCGTCCTTCCAGGAGACCACTCGCGTGCTCACCGACGCGGCGATCAACTGCCGCTCGGACAAGCTGATCGGTCTCAAGGAGAACGTGATCATCGGCAAGCTGATCCCCGCCGGTACCGGTATCAACAAGTACCGGAACATCGAGGTCCAGCCGACCGAGGAGGCCCGCGCGGCCGCGTACGCCATCCCGGCGTACGACGACCAGTACTACTCGCCGGACGGCTTCGGCCAGAACACCGGCGCTGCAGTGCCGCTGGACGACTACGGTTACTCCAACGACTACCGGTAGTTCGCTGCCGTAGTAGACGACGAAGGTCCCGCCCTCTTCTCTTCGGGGGCGGGGCCTTCGTCATGTGTTCTCGACGGTGATCGTCGTCGTTGCTTCGCCGCGAGCATCTCGCAGCGGTTCCGCGCGGGGTAGGTCAGCGCGGGGTGTGGGTCAGCGCGGGATGTGGAAGTCCACGAGTTCGGCCGTGCCCCGCGACAGCTCGGACCACGATCCGCTCACCGTGAGGACTGCGATCGCGGAGGTGGGGAACTTCTCGGCCACCTGATGGGCAGCGTCGGTGCTGTGGTCCGTGATGAGTCCGAGGACGGTCGCGGAGAGGGTGGGCTCGTGCCCGATGACCAGCAAGGTCTGCACGTCGTCGGCGGTTCCCCGGATCTCGGCGACCAGGGATTCCGGATCGGCGTGGTACAGGCTGTCGCGGTACTCGACGGGAGCCTCCACGGCCGCTTCGGCGAGTGTCTTGCGTGTCCGGGTCGCGGTGGAGCACAGAACGGCGTCCACCTCGGGCAGGTTCGCCCGGATCCAGCGACCGGCGAGACCGGCCTCGCGGCGTCCGCGGGGGGAGAGGGGACGCTCGTGATCGTCCACGTCGTCCGGGTACGCGGACTTGCCGTGGCGCAGCAAGATCAGGGTACGGGTCATGGGGTCCACCGTAGAGCGTCCGGATTCCGGCCGATCCACGCGACCGCGCGAGTGTGATCCTCGACCGTGAACCAGACCGTCAGTCCGTCCTCCCGCAGGGTCGTCCGCAACGTGAGGGTCTCGCCGGCGGCGACGGGGCGCAGGTGCTCGATCACCGCTCGGTACGGCGCGTCCGGGACGTCCGGCCGGAGGGACAGAAGCTCTTCGACACCGTGCCAGTAGACGGCGTTGTTGACGTGCCCGAAGGGGTCGAGGTCGGTGGCGCGCGGGGGGAAGACGCGTTCGTCGTCGACCCCGTCGGGTGCGCGACCGGGCAGCCACGCCGTCCACTTCAGGCGTGTGTCGTGCGCGTAGCGGGCCATGTGCTCGAACAGGCCGTCGCTGATGCGGGTGGGAGCGCCGGTGGTGGGGCCGATGTCGATCCAGAACGCCGCGGTCTCGATCAGCGGACCGTCCGGGGCGTCGTCGGGGTCGTCGAGGCGGACCCGCACGTTCGCCCACCGTGTCGACAGGGCGTCGCACCAGCGCCGCAACCGGAGCGTGCGGCCGTACTCGGCGGGGCGGTGCACGTCGACGATCGTGCGCCGGACGATCCAGAGCGGGTCGGTCTCGGACGCGCCGACGGCGGCGAGGTTGTCGGTGCCGATGTCCTGGAGATAGCGGGCGATGCCGTCGAGTCGCAGTCGCTTACCGGTGTCGACGTCGCCGGTACGGACGGTGCGCTCGGTGGAGAAGGGATCCGCCTCCTCGGGCAGTTCCGTCAGCGGTCGCGTCCGAGGCAGGTCGGTGCTCGGCGTCGACGTGGCCATGTGTCCCCCCGGGTCGGATGTCCGATCGTGCGATTCTCGCAGCTTCGGGGGGTGGTCGCAGGTTCTCTTGCGAACCCGCGGTGACAGCCGCTACAGTCGAATTAACTGTTACGGATCGTTACATGAAAATCGCGGACGCTCCGCCCGGCTGCCGAGGACCCTTCCCATGGCCTATGTGATCACCCAGACCTGCTGCAACGACGCGAGCTGCGTCGCGGTCTGCCCCGTGAACTGCATCCACCCCTCGCCGGACGAGCCCGAGTTCGCCACCGCCGAGATGCTGCACATCGATCCGAAGACCTGCATCGACTGCGGCGCCTGCGCCGACGCGTGCCCGGTCGAGGCGATCCTGCCCGACGACAAGCTCGATCCCTCCCAGAAGCGGTTCGCCGAGATCAACGCGGCCTGGTACGAGGACCACCCGGCGCCGGAGGGGTGGCAACCCCTCGTGCCCGCCCCGGCGCCTCCGCGCGATCGCGGAACGCTGCGGGTCGCGATCGTCGGCGCCGGCCCCGCGGCCTGCTACGCCGCCCAGGAACTGCTCGAACGGTCCGACGTCGAGGTCGAGATGTTCGACCGGCTCCCGACTCCCTTCGGTCTCGTGCGCGCCGGTGTCGCCCCCGATCATCCGGGGACCAAGGCGGTCACCGAATCGTTCGAATGGTCGTTCCGACGCGAGGAGTTCGCCCTGCACCTCGCCACCGAGATCGGTCGCGACATCAGTCACGCCGAACTGCTCGAGCATCACCACGCCGTGATCTACGCGACCGGTGCGTCGTCCGACCGCCGACTCGGGATCACGGGCGAGGACCTGCCCGGCAGCCACGCCGCCACCGAGTTCGTCGCCTGGTACAACGGCCACCCCGACTACGCCGACCGCACCTTCGACCTGTCCGGCGAACGCGCCGTCATCGTCGGCAACGGCAACGTCGCCCTCGACGTCGCGCGGATCCTCACCATGGACGTCGACGAACTGGCGCGCACCGACATCGCCGACCACGCCCTGAAGGCGCTGCGGGAGAGCAACATCCGCGAGGTCGTCCTGCTCGGCCGGCGCGGCCCCGCCCAGGCCGCCTACAGCAATCCGGAGTTCCTCGCCCTCGGCGACCTCACCGGGGTGGACGTCGTCGTCGACGACGCCGACCTCGAACTCGATCCGGTGAGCTCTCGGGCCGTGGAGGACGACGCGGCGACCGCGCTGCGGGTCCGTCTCGCCCGTGAGTACGCCGGACGGCCCGTCCGTCCCGGTCACCGTCGCATCGTCTTCCGGTATCTCGCTGCCCCGAGCGAACTGCTCGGCGACGACCACGTGACCGGCGTGCGGGTCGAACGCACCGAACTCGTCGACGACGGTGGCCGCCTCACCGCCCGACCCACCGGCCGGTTCGAGGACCTGCCCGCCACGCTCGTGCTCCGGTCGATCGGTTATCGCGGCGTTCCCGTGCCGGGTGTGCCCTTCGACGACGTCCGTGGCGTCGTTCCCAACACCGGCGGTCGCGTCGACACCGGCGTCTACGTGACCGGCTGGGCCAAGCGCGGGCCGAGCGGTGTCATCGGCACCAACAAGGGGTGCGCGAAGGAGACCGTCGCGGCGCTGCTGGCCGATTTCGACTCCGGTGCGCTCGCCGATCCCCGCGGCGACCGTCGCGCGCTGAACCGGTTGCTCGGACAGCGCAGGCCCGATCGGGTGGACCTGGACGGCTGGAAGACCATCGACGCCGCCGAGCGGCAGGCCGGACGGGCCCAGGGCCGGCCCCGCGTCAAGATCACCGATCGCGGGACCCTCGTCGAACTCGGTCGTCGCCGACGCCGTCTTCCGCTGCTCGCTTCGCTGCGTCGCTGACGCAGTCGCGGGTGACGCAGGTCGCGGCCCACCCGGGCGTTCGTCGATAGGCTCGGGAGAACCGAATCCCTACCCGAACGGACATGTGCATGAGCAGCGACAACCTCGACCGCACGGCGCTCACGCGCCGCACCCTCATCGGCGGCGCCGGTGTGGTGGCGGCCGGCGCGGCCCTCACGGCCTGCGGATCGTCCGGCGACACCGGCGAGGCACGATCGGCGGTGCCCGCACCGACCACGACCGCGCCTCCCGGACCCGACGCGGAGGTCGTAGCCACCGTCGCGGACGTGCCGGTCGGCGGGGGCGTCATGCTCGAATCGAAGAGGCTCGTCGTCACCCAGCCCGCGGAGGGCGACTTCCGCGCGTTCATCGCGATCTGTACCCATCAGGGCTGCAATCTCAGCGGGGTCGAGGGCGACCGCATCATCTGCCCGTGCCACGGCAGCCGGTACGACCTCGACGGCGCCCCGGTCGAAGGACCGGCGAAGCGGCCGCTGAAGACCCGTCCGGTGGCGGCGCGCGGGTCCGATCTCGTCGTGGGCTGATCGGTCCGGGGATAGAGTCCGCTCCGTGGAGACCAGCGGAGGCTGGCGCCCGAAGGCGCTGCGTGACGGTACGGACCCGGACCCTCGTTTCACGCTGGCCAACGAGCGCACCTTCCTCGCCTGGGTGCGGACCGCGCTCGGCGTCATCGCCGCGGCGGTCGCGCTGGAGACCTTCGCGGGCGGCATCGTGTCGGAGGGGCTCCGCACGGTGCTGGCGTGTGCGCTGCTCGGATTCGCCGCCGTGCTCACCGTGTTCGCGCTGATCCGCTGGCACCGCGTCGAGCACGCGATGCGCACCGGACGTGCACTCCCGGTGCCGTGGGTGGCCTACCTGCTCGCCGTCGCCCTCGGGGTCTCCGGGGTCGTGCTCGCCGTCGCGATCGCCTGGTGAGACGAGCGGCATCGTGAGCCCGGACGATCTGCGGCACGGCGACGCCGGTCTGCAGCCCGAACGGACCAGTCTGGCGTGGCTGCGCACCGCGTCGGTGCTCGGGGCGGTGGTGCTCGGATTCATGCGGTTCGTGCCCGGCCCGGGTGCGGTGGTCGCGACGATCGGCCTGGTCTGCCTCGTGCCCGTGCTCGCGGTGCTGCTCGCCTCCCGGATCGGTCACCGCGCGCGTGTGCGCGGATTGGTGGCGGGGCGCGCGCCCTATTTCTGGTGGCGGAACGTCGCGGTCACCGCCACGGTCGTGGTGCTCGCGATCTCGTCGGCCGTACTGATCGTCACGGCCCACTGATTGTCACGGACCACTGATCGTCACCGCTCGCTGATCCTCACTGCCCGCTGATCGACGACACACCGATCAGCGCTATCGCGGCGACCCAAACAGTCGCCGCTGCCGCGAGTGCGATCGGGCGCCATCCGACCCCGCGAAGCACCTCCCGGCGCACCCCCGCGCCCAGGGCGAACATCGCGACCGTCAGCAGTGCCCTCTGCACCGTGCCCGCAGCCTCCACCACGATCGGATCGAGCAGTCCGGTCGAGCGCAGCGCGACACACGCGAGGAAGCCCAGCAGGAAGACCGGCACGATCGGGGGAGTGCGCTCGTCGCGGCGGCCCTCACCGCGCCGCCGGGCGACGACCCCGACGATCGCCACGACCGGAGCCAGCAGTGCCACCCGCGCGAGCTTGACCGTCACGGCCGCGGCGAGCACCCCACCGGCGGTGGCCTCGAGAGCGGTGCCGGTCGCGACGACCTGGGCGACCTCGTGGATCGCCGCACCCGCCCACAGACCGGCGGTCCCGGGGGTCAGCCCGAGCATCCCGGCGGCGAGCGGAACGAGCGGGATCATCGCGGTGCCGAAGACGACCACCAATGCGACGGTGGTGACGAGTTCGCGTTTGCGCGAATCGATCACACCGTCGACCGCCGCCGCGGCCGCGGCTCCACAGATCGAGAAGCCGCACGCGATGAGCAGGCGCTGGGTCCAGCCCACCCCGAGCCACCGGCCGAAGGCGAGTGAGCCGCCGATGCCCGCGACGACGACGGTCGCCGCGACGAGCGCTGTGCCCCACCCGAGGTCGACGAGATCGGAGACCGCGAGCTGCACGCCGAGCAGCGCGACGCCCACTCGGAGCAACCGCTTCGATGCCGTACCCAGACCCGGCTCCAGAACCTCGACCACCGGTGCGGGCAGACCGACGTTCGCCACGACCACACCCAGGACGATCGCGACGAGCAACGGGCTCGCCCCGGGGATCAGGTGCGCGGCTCCCAGTGCGACGCCCGCGCCCGCCGCGGCCACCAGGAGACCCGGGACGACGGTGGGCCGGGACACGGGCGCGTGGACGGTGAGCATGCCTCGACTCTTCCGTTGCAGCGGTGTCCGCACCAGCCGTCGATCGGACATGAGCTCATATCGAATGGATATGAGCAGAGGGTCCGGCATATCGTTCGTGCATGACCAGCTGGCCGGATCTCGTTGCTCTGGAACTGCTCGTCGGGGTCGACGACCGGGGCGGGCTCGGCGCCGCGGCCCGCGCGGCCGGTCTCGCCCAGCCCAACGCGACCCGCATGCTGCGCCGGCTCGAACGGCAACTCGGCGCGGTCCTCGTGCGGCGGGGCCGGACGGGTTCGGTGCTCACCCCGGAGGGCACAGTGGTCGCGCACTGGGCTCGGGAGGTCCTGGCCGACGCGGAACGCCTCCTCGACGCCGCCGCCGCACTGCGCGTCGAGCAGCAACCCGAACTGGTGGTCGCGGCGTCGATGACGGTCGCCGAACACCTCATCCCGCGGTGGCTCGGCGCCTTCCGCACCCTCCGCGACGACGTCCAGATCCAGTTGCAGGTCCACAACTCGATGCGGGTGTGCGACGTCGTCGCCGAGGGCGGATGCGACGTCGGGTTCGTCGAAGGACCGACGGTGCCGGAGGGACTGCACAGTGTCGCGGTGGCACGCGATCGCCTCGTCGTGGTCGTCCCGCCGCAGCATCCCTGGGCGCGGCGGCGTCGGCCGCTCACCGTGGCCGAACTCGCGGCGACACCACTGGTCGTCCGCGAGGAGGGCTCCGGCACCCGCCGCACCCTCGACCTCGCGTTGCAGGAGTACGACCGGGCCGCACCGCTGCTCGAACTCGGGAGCGGAGCAGCGGTCCGCACGAGCGTGCTCGGGGGTACGGGCCCGGCGGTGCTGAGCACCCTCGCGGTGGAGGAGTATCTGGACTCCGGTCGCCTGGTCGCGGTCGCGGTCGACGGACTCGACCTGCAGCGCGTGCTCCGTGCGGTCTGGAGGCCGCCGCGGGTGTTGTCCGGCCCGGCGGGGGAGTTGGTCCGACTGATCACCCGTACCCGCTGACCGGGCCTGCACCCGGTACCGGGTCACGCGCGCGAGTGCTGCAACGCGCCGGCCCCCGCGATCACGACGAGTGCGATGCCTACGAGAGCGAGAGGTTCGACGACCTGCCCCAGCACCAGAGCGCCGGCGAGCGCTGCGGCGGCGGGCTCGAGCGCGATGAGGATCGCGAACACCCTCTTCGGCAGGTCGCGCAGGGCACGGATCTCGAGGGGGTACGGGATCGCCGACGACAGCAGCGCCACGGCGAGTCCTGCGAGCGCGAGGTCGGGCCGGAGGAGCTCGGTGCCGGCCGTCGCCGCGCCGAACGGCAGGACGACGACGGCCGCGATCGTCGTCGCTCCCGCCAGTCCGGCCGATCCGGGCAGGGTCGTCGCCACACGTGAGCCGGCGATGATGTACCAGGCCCATCCCGATGCGGCGACCAGCGCGAAGGCGACCCCGAGCGGATCGAGACCGGTGGACAGCCCGGCACCGTCACCCACGCCGAGCAGGACCACTCCGGCCAACGCGAGCACCACCCACAGGGCGTCGCGGAGGCGTCGGGACAGGATCGCGGCCAGTCCGAGTGGGCCGAGGAACTCGATGGTGACGGTTGCGGCGAGGGGCAGCCGCGTCAGCGCCCCGTAGAAGGCCGTGTTCATCAGCGCGAGACTTGCGCCCAGTGTCACCACCGCCCGCCACTGTTCCGGTGTCCACGTCCGCGGCCGGGGCCGGGTGAACGCGCAGAGGATCACGGCCGCGAACAGCAGGCGCAGGGTCACCGTGCCGAGGGCGCCCGCCCGGTCGAACAGGGTCGCGGCGAAGGCCGCCCCGAACTGCATCGACAACACCGCGGTGAGGACCGCGACGACAGGCCCGACGGTGTGCGTGCGGGAGTCGTCGGCCATCCCGTCAGTCTGTCCGACAGGCCCGGACGACGTCTGCCGCAAAAAACAATCACGCGTGCTTGATTTTAGAGCTGTGACGTGTGACGCTTGCCGCATGTCCGATCTGCACACCGTGCTCGACGATCTCCGCGCGGAGGGCGACGATCTCGACGCTCTCGTCGCGAACCTGCCCGACGAGAGCTGGGCGCTGCCCACTCCGGCGGAGGGTTGGACCATCGCCCACCAGATCGGCCACCTGTTGTGGACCGACCGGGCGGCGCTCACCGCCGTCCGCGACCCGGACGCCTTCGTGAAGATGGTCGAAGCGGCGTTCGGCGACCCGCTGGGATTCGTCGACGTCGGTGCCGCGGAACAGGCGGGCCGGCCGCCCGCGGAGTTGCTCGCCGACTGGCGCGACCCCCGCCGCGAACTCGCCGACGCGCTCGCCGAGGTCCCGCGCGGTACGAAGATCCTGTGGTTCGGACCGCCGATGTCGCCGGCCTCGATGGCGACCGCGCGGCTGATGGAGACCTGGGCGCACCGGGGAGACGTCGCCGACGCCCTCGGCGTCACCCGCACACCCACCGCGCGCCTGAAGAACATCGCGCACCTGGGGGTGCGGACGCGCGACTTCGCGTACGTCATCCGCGACCGGAAGCCACCGGCCGAACCGTTCCGCGTGGTGCTCACCGCCCCCGACGGTGACAGCTGGGAATGGGGTCCGGAGGACGCGGCGCAGTCGGTCACCGGCCCGGCTCTCGACTTCTGCCTGCTCGTCACCCAGCGCATCCACCGCGACGACACCGCCCTCGTCACCGACGGCCCGGACGTGGAGGAATGGCTCGGCCTCGCCCAGGCTTTCGCCGGTGCCCCCGGCGCCGGACGTGAAGCCGGCTCGTCCGCCTCCTGAAGACACCCGCACCCCAGTCGAGACACCCCCGGTCGACAGCTTCGACCGGAACATCCTCGGCCGAAACACCATCGGAGACATCGTGAGCATGTGGACCACCCCCGAGCGTCTCGCCCTCCGCGAGACCGTCACCGGTTTCGTGAAGCGCGAGATCCTGCCCCACCTCGACGACTGGGAGCGCGCCGGCGAACTGCCCCGCGAACTGCACGTCGAGGCCGCGAAGGTCGGCCTGCTCGGCGCGGGATTCCCCGAGGAGGTCGGCGGTTCCGGTGGCGACGGTGCCGACACGCTCACCGTGTGCGAAGCGTTCCATGAGGCAGGTGCCTCGGGCGGCGCGTTCGCATCACTGTTCACGTGCGGCATCGCACTGCCGCACCTCATCGCGGCCGGCGATCCCGATCAGATCGACAAGTGGGTACGGCCCACTCTCGCAGGCGAACTCGTCGGATCCCTCGCGATCACCGAACCGGGCGGCGGATCGGACGTCGGCCATCTGACCACCACCGCGGTGCGCGACGGCGACCACTACGTCGTCAACGGCGCGAAGACCTACATCACCTCGGGATGCCGCGCCGACTTCGTGGTCACCGCCGTCCGCACCGGAGGTCCCGGCGCCGGAGGAGTCTCGCTGCTCGTGATCGAGAAGGGCACACCGGGTTTCACCGTCTCCCGCAAACTCGACAAGATGGGCTGGCGCGCGTCGGACACCGCCGAGTTGTCCTTCGCCGACGTCCGCGTGCCGGTCACCAACCTCGTCGGCGCGGAGAACACCGGATTCTGGCAGATCGCACAGGGTTTCGTCTCCGAGCGGATCGCCCTCGCCGCCCAGGCCTATTCGGGTGCGCAGCGGTGCCTGGACCTGACCGTCGCGTGGTGCCGCGATCGCGAGACCTTCGGCCGGCCACTGATCACCCGCCAGGCCGTGCAGCGCACGCTGTCCGAGATGGCGCGTCGCATCGACGTCGCGCGCGTCTACACCCGGCACGTCACCGAACGCGCCGTGGCGGGGGAGACCGACCTGATCGCCGAGGTGTGTTTCGCGAAGAACACCGCGGTCGAGGCCGGCGAGTGGGTCGCCAACCAGGCGGTCCAATTGTTCGGCGGACTCGGGTACATGGCCGAATCCGAGGTCGAACGGCAGTACCGCGACATGCGCATCCTCGGTATCGGCGGTGGCACCACCGAGATCCTCACCGAACTCGCCGCCAAGCGGCTGGGTTACGGCGCCTGACACACCTGATCCTTCACGCGACCGTCCACGGCCGCGCGTCCTCTCACCCGAACCCGGAAGGCATCCCCGTGAGCATCATCGAGACCGAAGAACAGAAGGAACTGCGCGCTGCGGTCGCGGCTCTGGCCGAGCGCTACAACTACGTCGACTACGTGCTTCCCAAGTCACGCGCGCACGAGCCGCTCACCGAATTGTGGGCGGAGGCGGCCAAGCTCGGCTTCCTCGGCGTGAACCTCCCGGAGCAATACGGCGGCGGCGGCGCCGGCATCTACGAACTCGCGCTGGTGCAGGAGGAGCTCTCCGCCAAGGGCGCAGGGTTGCTGCTCGTCGTGGTCTCGCCGGCCATCTGCGGCACGATCATCTCCAAGTACGGCACCGACGCGCAGAAGCAGGAATGGCTGCCCGGGCTCGCCGACGGCTCCCGCATCATGGCCTTCGGCATCACCGAGGCCGACGCCGGATCCAACTCGCACAACATCACCACCATCGCCCGCCGCGACGGTGACGACTGGATCCTCTCCGGCAGCAAGGTGTACATCTCCGGTGTCGACCAGGCCGACGCCGTGCTCGTCGTCTCCCGCACCGAGGACGCGAAGACCGGCAAGCTCCGTCCGGCCCTGTTCATCGTGCCGACCGACGCTCCGGGCTTTACGAAGACGCCCATGGAGATGGACATCCTCGAGCCGGACTACCAGTTCTCCCTGTTCTTCGACGACGTCCGGCTTCCCGCCGACGCACTGGTCGGTGAACCGGAGGCCGCGCTGATGCAGCTGTTCGCCGGACTGAACCCCGAACGGATCATGGGCGCGGCGATGGCAGTGGGGATGGGCCGGTACGCCCTCGACGCCGCGGTGCGCTACGCCAACGAGCGCACCGTCTGGAAGCAGCCCATCGGCGCGCATCAGGGCATTGCGCACCCGCTGGCGCAGCGCAAGATCGAGCTCGAACTCGCCAAGCTCATGATGCAGAAGGCCGCCGTCCTCTACGACAGCGGCGACGACTTCGGGGCCGCCGAGGCCGCGAACATGGCCAAGTACGCCGCGGGTGAGGCCGCGATCGCCTCGCTGGACCAGGCGATCCAGACCCACGGCGGGGCCGGCCTCACCCGGGAGTACGGCCTCGCGGCGATGCTCGGCGCCGCGCGCATCGCACGCGTGGCGCCGGTCAGCCGGGAGATGATCCTCAACTTCGTGGCCCAGCACTCGCTGGGCCTGCCGAAGTCGTACTAGGCCGACGCTTCGGTGTTCGACGCTTCGGTGTTCGATGCTTCCGGGTTCGAGGTGTCGGGATTCGACACCTCGGACCCGGAGGTACCGAGGTTCGGCGGGAAGGAATCCGGCGGGAAGATACTGGCCGCCTCCTCCGCCGGGAGCAGCGTCCCCAGCAGATAGGCGAGGGACCACCGCAACGAGTTCACGTCCTGCAGCGGCACGGTCTGCTGGTAGCCCACGAGCGTGTACAGGGCCAGCCTTGCGAACCGCTCGGCCTGTTCCCTCGAACCGAGATACTGGGCCACCGCTTCGGCCACCACCGCGTAACGCAGGTCGTCGACCTTGCTCTGCACCTCGTGGACCCCGGAGTCGCTGTGCGACCAACCACGGATGGCGGATTCGGCGGAGTGGGGGAGACTGCACGCGAATTCGACGAGCAACCGGAGCCGTCGGGTCATCGAACCCTCGAGGCGCGCCGCGGCGGCGAGCTGCAGCGTCTGGCTCTCGAGCCAGTGCTGGAGGAATTCGGTCTTGAACTGCGCCCAGCTCTCGAAATAGTTGTAGAACGAGCCGGTCGTCACCTCGAGGTGACTGCACAACCGTGCCTGCTTGAGCCCGGCATGGTCGTTGGTGGCCAGGATGGCCAGCGCGGCGTCGAAGTAGTCCTCGCGCCTGACGATGGTCGCCACGTGGTGCTCCCCTTTCGCCCCGACCTGTTATACGAGTGTACGGATGATGAGCTTTGCGTACGGTCTCGGGGTCGCACGAATACCCGTTCGGCGGAAGATCAGTCGTGACGGAACGGTCGTGACCGGGTGGTCGTGACGAAACAGCAGGAGCAGGAGGCCCGATGGCGCGAGAACCGAAGCAGGACCGCAGCCGCGCCACGCGGCGGCGACTGCTCGAGGCGACGATCGACTGCCTCGCCGAATCCGGTTGGGCCGCAACCACGGTGAGCGTGGTCGCCGAGCGGGCAGGAGTGTCGCGCGGGGCCACCCAGCATCACTTCCCGACCCGGGAGGATCTCATCACCGCATCGCTCGAGTTCATGTTCGACAGTCGCATCGAACGGGTCCGCACCGAGCCGTTCGACGTGCCCGAGGGCGTCGGCCGCACGGAGGCGGTGGTCGAGCGGATCGTCGACCAGTGCACCGGCAACATGTTCAAGGCCGCCCTGCAGGTGTGGACGGCCGCGGCGGCCGATCCGGCCCTGCGCGAGATGCTCCTGCCGCTCGAGGAGAAGTTCGGGCGTGTCTCGCACGCGGTCGCCGTCGAGCAGCTCGGCGCCGACGACACCGATCCGGTCGTGCACCGGACGGTGCAGGCGACTCTGGATCTCGCGCGCGGCCTCGGCCTGGCCGACGTGCTGACCGACGACTCGGCCCGCCGGCGGGAGATCGTCCGCCACTGGGCCGCGCAGCTCGACGAGGTGCTCCGGGAGTCCTCGAGTCGTCGCACACAGGCGGGCCCGGCTCGGTAGTCTTCCCGCCATGCCTCTCCCGCGCATCGGAAGGACGGCGGCTGCCGTGGCCACGGTCGGCCTCATGGGTCTCGGTGCGGCGGCGTGCGGGAACTCCGACGACGCCGGACAGGCAGAGACCTCGCCCACCGCGTCCGTCACCGACCCCGGCCCGTTGTTCGACGAGTGCGGCGCGATGTCCGACGACGAGGTGGCGGCGGCCTTCGGTCTCGGAAGTTTCACGACGGTGACGCGCAACTCGGTGGGCTGCGAGTGGGAGATCTACGTCGGCGGCCCCAGCGTGAGCTTCTCCTGGTACCGGGGAAGTCCCATCGGCCGCGAACGCGCCGGCTCCGATCTCATCGGCCGGCCCGCCGCCGACGTCGAGATCGGGGGACGGTCCGGCTTCATGGGGTCCTACCAGAACGAGCTGGGGCAGACGACGCTGTGCGAGATCGGCGTGGAGTTCGGCGGCGACTTCGTCCACTGGTCGGTCTCGTACTCGAACCTCACGCCCGTCGCCGACGCCTGCGTCGTCGCTCGCGGCCTGGCCACCACGAGTGTGGAAAGAGTGCAGAAGTGACCGCCCGCCGCTGGGGCGCCGCACTCGCGACCGTCCTCACGACGGGTGCTCTGCTCACCGGATGTACCCGCACCATCGAGGGGCGGGCCGTCCCGGAGGGGATCGGCGGCGGCACGGGCGCCGAGTTCACCCGGCTGCTCACCGAGTGCGATGCGGTCGCCGACGAGAAGATCGCCGAGGCCGTGGGCGCGGACTACGTCTACCGCGGGTTCTTCGGTGCGATCTGCCGCTGGGACGGTGAGGGACCCACGGGAGTAGTGAAGGTCACCTTCAACTGGTTCGAGACCGGTTCCCTCGACCACGAACGCGCCGCCGCCGAGGGACTCGGTTACGAGATCGAGAACACGACCATCGAGGGCCGGCGGGCACTGCAGATGCGCCGACCCGGCGATCTGCTGTCGTGCGGGGTCAGTTCCGGGGCGTCGACGACCGGCATCTTCGGCTGGTGGGTGCAGTACACCTCCGGGGGAGCGGACCCGTGTGAAGCTGCTGCTACGTTGGCCCGGCTCACACTGAACCTCAGCAGTTGACGGTGTGTGCGGATCCTCGGGAGGGTGCGCGCTCCTCACTTTGACCTCATGCGCGCACGCCGGGTATCGTTGTGGGTCGTGTCCGGCATGCCCGGGCCGGTCTGTGTGCCTATGCGAGGTAGTGCCGTGCGCGCGGTCTGTGGATATCTGCAGGAGCGAGCCCCCGGCTGCCTGTGTGGGGGTACGCGACACACCCGACCTCGTGTGCACACGAGGGGCGAGTGCGGGGCAGCAGCTTTCTTGCCCCAACCGATGGATCCCTAATTTCAGAACAGCCGAGGTTGCTCGAAGTGAGCAGCTTCAGACAACGAAGAAAGCCGGTTAATGCCAACCATCAATCAGCTGGTCCGCAAGGGCCGCCGCGACAAGGCCGCCAAGGTCAAGAGCGCGGCGCTCAAGGGCAGCCCCCAGCGTCGCGGTGTGTGCACTCGCGTGTACACCACCACCCCGAAGAAGCCGAACTCGGCTCTCCGTAAGGTCGCCCGTGTGCGCCTGACCTCCCAGGTCGAGGTCACCGCCTACATCCCCGGTGAGGGCCACAACCTCCAGGAGCACTCGATGGTGCTCGTGCGTGGCGGTCGTGTGAAGGACCTCCCGGGTGTGCGCTACAAGATCATCCGCGGCTCGCTCGACACCCAGGGTGTCAAGAACCGCAAGCAGGCCCGCAGCCGCTACGGAGCGAAGAAGGAGAAGGGCTGATGCCACGTAAGGGTCCCGCTCCCAAGCGCCCGCTGATCGCCGATCCGGTCTACGGTTCGCCGCTGGTCACCCAGCTGGTCAACAAGATCCTGCTGGACGGCAAGAAGTCCACCGCCGAGCGCATCGTCTACCAGGCGCTCGAGCAGGCTCGCGAGAAGACCGGTACCGATCCGGTCGTCACCCTCAAGCGCGCGCTCGACAACGTCAAGCCCGCCCTCGAGGTCCGCAGCCGTCGCGTCGGTGGTGCCACCTACCAGGTGCCGGTCGAGGTTCGCCCCGGTCGTTCCACCACGCTCGCGCTGCGCTGGCTGGTGACGTTCTCGCGTCAGCGTCGCGAGAAGACCATGGTCGAGCGGCTCGCCAACGAGCTCCTCGACGCGAGCAACGGCCTCGGCGCCTCCGTGAAGCGCCGCGAGGACACGCACAAGATGGCTGAAGCCAACAAGGCGTTCGCGCACTACCGCTGGTGAGTCGTCGCCGACCGGGAGATGCCGTCATCACGGACCTCCCGGTCGGCTGCTCGCACAACTGTGTCGGTCCCGTAAAGGCCGGCTGACAACACAAGAACATGTGGTCCGCACCCAAGGACCGACACGAGCTACGAGCGGGGTTACCTGTGGCACAGGAAGTGCTGACCGACCTGAACAAGGTCCGCAACATCGGCATCATGGCGCACATCGATGCCGGCAAGACCACCACCACCGAGCGCATCCTCTTCTACACCGGTGTCAACTACAAGATCGGTGAGACGCACGACGGTGCCTCGACCACCGACTGGATGGAGCAGGAGAAGGAGCGTGGTATCACCATCACCTCCGCTGCTGTGACCTGTTTCTGGAACAAGAACCAGATCAACATCATCGACACCCCCGGCCACGTCGACTTCACGGTCGAGGTCGAGCGGTCGCTGCGCGTCCTCGACGGCGCAGTCGCCGTGTTCGACGGCAAGGAGGGCGTCGAGCCCCAGTCCGAGCAGGTCTGGCGCCAGGCTGCCAAGTACGACGTTCCGCGCATCTGCTTCGTCAACAAGATGGACAAGATGGGCGCGGACTTCTACTTCACCGTGCAGACGATCATCGATCGCCTGGGCGCGAAGCCGCTGGTCCTCCAGCTCCCCATCGGTGCCGAGGATGCCTTCGACGGCGTCGTCGACCTCGTCGAGATGAAGGCGCTCACCTGGCGTGGCACCACCGACATCGGCACCGAGGCCACGGTCGAGGAGATCCCGGCCGACCTCGCCGACAAGGCTGCCGAGTACCGCGAGAAGCTGCTCGAGACGGTCGCCGAGTCCGACGAAGAGCTCATGGAGAAGTACTTCGGCGGCGAGGAACTCACCGTCGCCGAGATCAAGGCGGCCATCCGCAAGATGACCGTCAACTCCGAGCTCTACCCGGTGCTGTGCGGCTCCGCCTTCAAGAACAAGGGCATCCAGCCCATGCTCGACGCGGTCATCGACTACCTGCCGAACCCGCTCGACATCGGCGACGTCATCGGCCACCAGGTCGGTAACGAAGAAGAGGAACTGCGTCGTAAGCCTTCGAAGGAGGAGCCCTTCTCGGCTCTCGCCTTCAAGATCGCTGCGCACCCCTTCTTCGGCAAGCTGACCTTCGTCCGCGTGTACTCCGGCCGGATCGACTCGGGCACCCAGGTGCTCAACTCGACCAAGGGCAAGAAGGAGCGCGTCGGCAAGCTGTTCCAGATGCACGCCAACAAGGAGAACCCGGTCGACGAGGCAGTCGCGGGCCACATCTACGCGATGATCGGCCTGAAGGACACCACGACCGGCGACACCCTGTGCGCGCAGGACGCCCCGATCGTCCTCGAGTCGATGACCTTCCCGGACCCGGTCATCCAGGTTTCCATCGAGCCGAAGTCGAAGGCCGACCAGGAGAAGCTGTCGACGGCCATCCAGAAGCTCGCCGAAGAGGACCCGACCTTCTCGGTCGAGCTCGACGACGAGACCGGCCAGACCGTCATCGGCGGTATGGGCGAGCTCCACCTCGACATCCTCGTCGACCGCATGAAGCGCGAGTTCAAGGTCGAGGCCAACGTCGGCAAGCCGCAGGTCGCGTACCGCGAGACGATCACCAAGCCGGTCGAGAAGCTCGAGTTCACGCACAAGAAGCAGACCGGTGGCTCGGGCCAGTTCGCAAAGGTCATCATCGGCCTCTCGCCGTTCGTCGGCGAGGACGGCGCGACCTACGAGTTCGAGAACAAGGTCACCGGCGGTCGCATCCCGCGCGAGTACATCCCGTCGGTCGACGCGGGTGCTCAGGACGCCATGCAGTACGGCGTGCTCGCCGGCTACCCGCTGGTGAACCTGAAGGTCACCCTCATCGACGGTGCGTACCACGACGTCGACTCGTCCGAAATGGCGTTCAAGATCGCCGGCTCGCAGGCACTGAAGGAAGCGGCCCGCAAGGCCGCCCCGGTGATCCTCGAGCCCCTCATGGCGGTCGAGGTCACCACGCCCGAGGACTACATGGGTGAAGTGATCGGCGACCTGAACTCCCGCCGTGGCCAGATCCAGGCCATGGAGGAACGCAGTGGTGCCCGTGTCGTGAAGGCGCTGGTTCCGCTCTCGGAGATGTTCGGTTACATCGGCGATCTGCGGTCGAAGACCCAGGGTCGTGCGAACTTCTCCATGGTGTTCGATTCCTACGCAGAGGTTCCCTCGAACGTCGCGAAGGAAATCATCGCCAAGGCGACCGGCGAGTAGCCTCCGGGTTATCCCTCGGTCACCTGCACGACCAAGTAATACAAACCGCACTGCTGCATACAGCAAGCAACAACAGTCCAGGAGGACATCCAGTGGCGAAGGCGAAGTTCGAGCGGACCAAGCCGCACGTGAACATCGGCACCATCGGTCACGTCGACCACGGCAAGACCACCACCACGGCTGCGATCACCAAGGTGCTTGCCGACAAGTTCCCCGACCTGAACGAGAGCTTCGCTTTCGATCAGATCGACAAGGCACCTGAGGAGAAGGCTCGTGGTATCACGATCAACATCTCCCACGTCGAGTACCAGACCGACAAGCGCCACTACGCGCACGTCGACGCCCCGGGTCACGCGGACTACATCAAGAACATGATCACCGGTGCCGCCCAGATGGACGGCGCGATCCTGGTCGTGGCCGCCACCGACGGCCCGATGCCCCAGACGCGTGAGCACGTGCTGCTCGCCCGCCAGGTCGGCGTTCCCTACATCCTCGTCGCCCTGAACAAGGCCGACATGGTCGACGACGAGGAAATCCTCGAGCTCGTCGAGATGGAGGTGCGCGAGCTCCTCGCTTCGCAGGAGTTCGACGAGAACGCTCCGGTCGTCCCGATCTCCGCTCTCAAGGCTCTCGAGGGTGACGAGAAGTGGGTCCAGTCGATCGTCGACCTCATGCAGGCCGTCGACGACTCCATCCCGGCCCCGGTCCGTGAGACCGACAAGCCGTTCCTCATGCCCGTCGAGGACGTCTTCACCATCACGGGTCGTGGCACCGTCGTCACCGGCCGTATCGAGCGTGGCGTGATCAACGTCAACGAAGAGGTCGAGATCGTCGGCATCCGCCCCGAGTCGACCAAGACCACGGTCACCGGCATCGAGATGTTCCGCAAGCTGCTCGACCAGGGCCAGGCCGGCGACAACGTCGGTCTCCTCGTCCGCGGCATCAAGCGCGAGGACGTCGAGCGTGGCCAGGTCGTCGTCAAGCCGGGCACCACGACTCCCCACACGGAGTTCGAGGGCCAGGCCTACATCCTCAACAAGGAGGAGGGCGGCCGCCACACGCCGTTCTTCAACAACTACCGCCCGCAGTTCTACTTCCGTACCACGGACGTGACGGGCGTTGTGACCCTCCCCGAGGGCACCGAGATGGTCATGCCCGGTGACAACACCGAGATGTCCGTCAAGCTGATCCAGCCGGTCGCCATGGACGAGGGCCTCCGCTTCGCGATCCGCGAGGGTGGCCGCACCGTCGGCGCCGGTCGCGTCACGAAGATCATCAAGTAGGCACCGCCTACGGGATCATCAAGTGAGCTAGTCCTCACTGACGCTCGAACGGCGTCCACCCTCCGGGGTGGGCGCCGTTCGGCGTTTCGGGATCACCGGCGATCAGCCGACGATCTCCTTCAGCTGGTTCGCCACGGGGGTCACCGGTTCCTCCCCGTCGGCCGTCGGGATGTCGCTGTTCACGGCGGCGACGACCACGGCCCGGCGTTCGGGCAGATATCCCACGTAGGTGTTGAAACCGGGGAGCTCGCCCGTGTGGCCGAGCCAGCCGTTCTCGATGCCGAGCCCGAGGCCGTAGGCGCGGGTGTCGGTCGCACCGGGGACGTCGAACAGGAACGAATCGAGACGGAGCTGCTGCATCTCGGGGGAGAGGATGCCCTTGCCCGTCCCGAGGGCCGTGCCCCACAGCTCGAGATCGTCGACGGTGGAGATCACCGCGCCGGCCGACCATCCCCACGACGGGTTCCATCCGGTCGCATCGGCCGTCTGCCCGTCCGGCTGTCCCTGTTCGGTGATCCCGTACAGGTGCGGTGACGCGATGGCCGCGTCGGTGGGCATGACGGTGTCGGCCATGCCCAGGGGTTCGAAGACGTTCGCCCGGAAGTACTCGTGCAGGCTCTGCCCGGAGACCTGCTCGACGACCAGCCCGAGCGCGATCGTGTTGGTGTTGGAGTACTCGAACCGCTCCCCGGGAGCGAAGTTCGGTGCGTCACCGCGCACGTAGTCGAGGAGTTCGTCCGGGGTCCACGGTGCCTCCGGATCGTCGAAGAGTTGCTGCTGGAATTCCTCGTCGAAGGTGTAGCTGGAGATACCGCTCACCATCGAGGCCAGCTGACCCAGGGTGGCGACGTCGCCGTTCGGCAGGCCCGGCACATAGCGGCCGATCGGATCCTCCAGCGACAGGCGGTCGTCCTCCGCCAGTTGCAGTAGAGCGGTGATCGTCATCGTCTTCGTGATGCTGCCGATGCGGGTGTGGTCGTCCGGGCCGGGTTCCTCCGATCGATCCGCACCGATCGTTCCGGACGAACCGGTCCACTCGTATTCCGGGGTGACCACGCGCGCAACGACTCCCGGGAATCCGACGTCCTCGCGGACGCGGTCGAGCACGTCCTGGAATTCGTCGGCGGGCGCCGCGCCGGTAGCGGTCGCATCGGTCGCTGTTGCTTCGGACGTTGCGGCGGGCGGTGATTCGCCCGAGGTGTCGTTGCCGCAGGCGGCCACGACGGTGAGGATCACGGCGGACAACACGATCGGTAGTCGACGCACGGCACTCTCCCCGGTCGAGACGACGGTGTGAGAACGACAGTGATCAGTATGTGCCGTTCGGCAGGACGTCGGGTCTGTTTTCGGCCCGAAGCGAATCCAGCGTCGTGTATCAGGCGCTCTCGATCGCGGCGAGGAGCATCCGCGCCGTCACCGCGATCATCCGGGTCCGATCGGATCTCCGGGGCCGCAGGAGGGCGATCCGCGAGCACAGGCTCGCCGTCGCTCCCATCACGATGAACACGAGATCGTCGAGCGCTGCGTCGTCGAGATCGGGTCGCAGCCGCGCCGGGATGATGCGTCCGAGCGGCCGCAGCGGACCTTCGACCTCGGCCCACGCGAGCCCGAACTCGATCTCCTCGGAGGTGTACGACACCCGGAGCACCGCGGCGTGTTTCTCGAAGGCGGCGGTGAGGCTCTCCACCACCGTCACCATGGCCTCCTCCGGCTCCTGGTCCATCGCCCGCCCGATGGCGGTGGACAGCGAGGTGGTGATCGCGTGGACGGCGGTCATGCGGAGTTCGTCGAGCACGGCGTCGACGTCGGGGAAGTACCGGTAGACCGTCCCGATGCTCACGTGGGCGTGCTCGGCGAGTGCCGTGGTGCTGATCCGCGCGGTGGGGCTACGCTCGAGCAACTCGTACGCAGAGGTGAGAAGCAACTTGCGAGTGTCGTGACTCCGCTGCTGCACAGGACGTTTCCGAGGGGTTCTGCCTGCGGTTCTGTTGCCGCGCGGGGAGCTCATGAAAAGTGAATAGTAAGTGAGGATTCCTCGTGTTTCCATGGATGTATGGAGCGACGTATCCCACGTGATCTCGTCAACGCCGACCTTGTGGTGCGCCGATACGCAGATCTCGGCGAGCGCTGGCTCGACGGCATGTGGCAGGCCGACCCGCCGGCCGACGCCGTGGTGAACGACGACTTCGGTCCGAACTCCGCGACCGACGCCGTGCGCGTCGCACTCGCCGACGGTGTCGACGCGGTCCCCGGGGCACCCGACTCCCTGCGAGAGCTGTTCGCCTTCCTCGACGACGAACCCGCCTGGGTCGACCACGACCGCATCGACAACGCCGCCGACGCGCTCGTGCGGCACACGCCGATCCTCGGCATGGTGCTCGGTGCCGCCTCGCTGCTGCGCGGTGCCGGAAACTTCATCGCCGGAAAGCCTCTCGCGCTGACGGGCCGCTACGTGAGTCAGCCGGCCGTGCGGTCGGTCGAGGTCGGGGAGTGGTTACGGCACGTCCTCACGCGCGGCGGAATGCGCCGCGACGGAGGCGGATTCGCGTTCACGGTGCGGGTGCGCCTGATCCACGCCCACGTGCGCAAGGGCATCCTCGCGAGCGGGGTGTGGGACGAGGACGCCTGGGGAGTGCCGATCCCGCAGTCGTACATGGCGCTGACGATGGCCGAGTTCGGGCACATCGCGGTCGAGGCGATGCAGATCCTCGGGGTGCGCTTCACCGATCGCGAACTCGACGACATCTACCACCTGTGGCGATATGTCGGGCACGTGATCGGGATGGGCGAGGAACTGGGCCTGCGCACCGAACGCGACCACATCGCGGTCGAGGACCTGTACCGGCTCACCTCGCCCGGCCCGAGCGACGAGGACCGGGAGTTCGTCACCGCGCTGACCGAGCAGTATCTCGTCCCGGAGCTGGCGAACCTGCTGCCGGGCACCGCACCGATCCGGACGACGGTCGCCCGCACGGTGATGCACTCGCTGCAGCGGGTGTTCATCGGTGACGCCGACGCCGACGCCCTGCACATCCCCGACAGCCCGCTCAAGCACGTCCTCGGACGCGTCGGGCCGCTGCTCGCGCTCGTCAACCGCGTCCAGGAACTCCGCTATCCGGACCTCGAACGCACCACACAGCGGGCGTACAAGGTGCGCGACGTCGCGATGGACCGGATGCGCGTGGACTACCGCGTCGAGCACGACCTCGTGGACGCGGCCCGAAGCTGAGCCGCCCCTGGGCGGGGTGGGCTCAGTGGACGTCCACGGCGGGGTCGAGATGCACCAGGACCTGCGTCGCCACGTGCGCCCCACCGAGCGCCCGCGCGACCCGCTGGGCGGCATCCTCCGCGGCTTCCGTCAGCTCGGTGACGTCGATGGTCGGGTCGGCGTGCACCACCACCGAGAGCGTCGGCAGGTGGCGTTCGACGACCGCGCGTCCGCGCACGACCCGCACGCCCGGCAGGGCGGCGAGTTCGGCTGCCACACCGTCGGCGACGGGACCGAGTTCGACACCGAGGGTGGCGTCGGTGACCTGGTCGTAGAGCTGCACGGTCGACGTGCGCCGGCGCGACAGGTTGACGGCGAGCAACGCGATGCCGAGCACGAGTCCGCCCGCGAAGACCGACCACAGGGCCGGTGTCCACCACGACTGGTCCGGGACGTCGGTCACGCGGGGACGGTCGAGACGCGAGAGTTGCTCTCGGGCTAGGGGACCCTGCCACACCCACGCCAGGGCGAACGCGCCGGCACCGGCGAGGGCGAGGCCCGCCAGGAAGGTGACGAGCCGATTCGCCAGCACGGTACGGAGTTTCACCGCGCCACCTCCACCACGAGTTCGACGGGGTCGGCGAGCGCCGCGAGGTTCGGGGCGACCGCGCCGCGCACGGACGCGGTGATCTCGTCGACCGGTGTCTCGTCCTCGATCGAGATGCGCACCACGGCACGGCGACGGTCGACGACCGTGCGGGCCGTGCGCACGCCGGTGAGCGCGGACGCGTGGGCGCTGCACATGCGTGCGACGTCCGTGCGCCGCATCCACACCGTGGGCACCGGCCCCGCGACCTGCAGCGGCACATGCGTCCGGCGGCGGGGTTTGAGGGCGACGACGATCAGGACGATCCCGAGGACGAGACAGACGCCCGCGACGGGGGCGAGCCAGGTGTGCCAGTGCAGGCGGCCGAACCACTCGAAGGAGTTGCGCAGCCACGGGGCACCGCCGTACGTCCCGTTGACGATGAGCAGTTCCCGCGCGGCGACGAACGACAGGGCGAGCGCCGCGATCGCCACGATCGCGGCGGCGGGTGCGGCCGCGGGCGGCGCCAGCGGCGGCAGGGGAGCGACGGTGGGGATGTCGGGATGCGGAGTGGTCCGCGCCGCGACGATGTCGGATTCCAGGTACTCGACGGGTGGCTGCGCCTCGTCGGTCTCGCCGTCCTCGACGAGCGCGGTCGCGACGATGAGCACGTTGAGTTCGCTGATGCGCATGCCCGTCAGGTCGTGCAGCTGGCGTTCGACCGCGTCGTGGACCCGGCGGGTGAGCATCGCCGCGTCGTACGGCCATTCGGCGGCGATGTAGAGATTCACCGCGACGGCCTTCGCGCCGGTGGTGACGTCGGCCCGGGGCAGGTCGCGGCCGGTGAGACGCAGGATGCCACCTCCGCTGTGCCGCACCACACCGGGAACGCCGAGCGCGGCGGCCGCGGCGATGCGTTCGATCGCACGGTCCTTGACGACGAGGTTGCCGCGTTCGCCCGGGGGAACGACCCCGGTCCCGGTGTCGTCGGATGTCCCGACGTCGGACGCGGTGGGATCAGCCACGGCCCCGACTCCTCAGCAGGGCGCCGAGGTCGAGGTGGCCGTCGCGGTGGGCGCCGATCGCGGCACCGAGCGCGCCGAGCAGCACGGCGAACAGCAGACCGCTGACCCCGCCGATGATGCCGGCGAGGGCCAGGAGCAGCCCCGCGAGGAGTCCGACGACGGTGTTGCTGACGGGTGTGTGGTTCACGATGGGGCTCCTTCTCGTTCACCGGCGTGGACGTCTTCGATGGTCACCTGGACGGGCACGTCCACCAGCGGGGACACCCGGACGCGGACGGCGTCGGCGACGGCCGGGAGATCGGCGGGGGTCCGCACGACGATGTGCACCGCGCACAGCTGATCGGTCAGCCGCACACCTTCGACCCGTCGGCCGGGCAGATAGGTGGCGACCTCCCCGAATGCGCCGCGGTGCAGACCCACGACGCCGGGAACGGACAGCGCGGCGTCCGCGACCAGGTCGGCCGCGTTCGCCTGCGCTGCGGATCCGGGGTTCACTGCACGCGGGGTTTGGCGTCGTCGGTGAGGGCCGCGGCCTCTTCGTGGAGCATGACGTCGAAGACCGTGATGTTGACCTCGGTGACCTCGAGTCCCGTCATGCGCTCGACCGCAGCGATGACGTTGTGCCGGATGGCGACGGCGAGTTCGTGCAGCGCGACGCCGTATTCGGCGACGATGCCGATGTCGATCGCGGCCTGACGTTCACCGACCTCGACGGCGACACCCTGTCCGTGGTTGATGCGCGCACCGGGGATGCGGTCGCGCAGTGCGCCCACGACGCGGGCGGTGCCGGCGCCCACCTCGATGACGCCGCTGATCTCGCGGGTCGCGAGCCCCGCGATCTTGGCCACCACCGCGTCCGCGATGATCGTGCGGCCCTGCGGATCGGCGGGTCCGGAGGAGGTTCCGGCGCCGAACTGTATGCGGCTGATACCTGCGCCGCTGTCGCTGGTCATGAGGGGCTCCCAGGTAGGTGTACCGGTCGTGTTCCGTGCTCGATCCTGTGCTGGATCCCATTGTCCTCACGGTGCCTCGAACTCTAACGGCCGACGTAGGTCTGTCGCCCGTCGTCGCCGTTTGGTAAGAACGTGGGACGCAGGGTGGGATGCATCACTACCGCGCGGCACGCGCATGCGTGTCACAGACGAAGCGAAGGATGGGCCGAGGGTGTCGAACGAGCGGGAGACCGAGAGTACGCCGGAGCGCGTCGTCGTCGTGGGCGCCGGCCTGGCGGCGGTGCGTACCGCCGAAGAGCTGCGCCGGGCCGGATACGAGGGCGAACTCGTGCTCGTCGGCGACGAGACGCACCTGCCCTACGACCGCCCGCCGCTGTCGAAGGAGGTCCTGCGCGGCGACCGCGACGACACGACCCTCCGTCCCAGCGAGTTCTTCGGCGAGAACCGCATCGAGCTGATGCTCGGTGCCGCGGCTCGCTCGGTCGACACCGCGTCACGCACCCTCACCCTCACCGACGGCACCGAACTCGGCTACGACGAACTCGTGGTCGCCACAGGGCTGCGGCCCCGCCGCATCCCCGGTCTGCCCGATCTGGCGGGGGTCCACGTCCTGCGGTCGCTCGAGGACAGCCGCGCCCTGCGCGAGGCGATCGTTCCGGGTGCCCGCGCGCTGGTCGTCGGTGCCGGGTTCATCGGGTGCGAGGTCGCGGCGAGCCTGCGGGCGCGTGAGGTGGAGGTCGTGCTGGTCGAACCGCAGCCCACCCCGCTCGCGTCGGTGCTCGGTGCCGAGGTCGGTGCTCTCGTCACGCGGCTGCACACCGCCGAGGGCGTCGACGTGCGTGCCGGAGTCGGTCTGTCGGAGATCCGCGGCGACGGGCGTGTCACCTCCGCCGTCCTCGGCGACGGCAGCGAGATCGACGTCGACCTCGTGGTGCTGGGCATCGGTTCGATCCCGGCCACCGAGTGGCTCGAGGGATCGGGTGTCGAGGTCGAGAACGGTGTCGTGTGCGACGGCACGGGCCGCACCTCCACCCCGCACGTGTGGGCGGTCGGCGACGTCGCGTCCTGGCAGGTACCGGCCGGTGGGCGCAGGCGCATCGAGCACTGGACGAACGCCGGCGAGCAGGCATCCGTCCTGGCGAAGACCATCATGGGCGTCGAGGCCGGGGCCGCCGCGCAGGTGCCCTACTTCTGGAGCGACCAGTACGACATCAAGATCCAGGGCCTCGGTGCGGTCACCGCCGACGACACGGTGCACGTCGTGCGCGACGACGGCCGCAAGTTCCTCGCGTACTACGAGCGCGACGGCAGGCTCGTCGGCGCTGTGGGCGGCGGCCTGCCCGCGCTGGTCATGAAGTCGCGCGCGAAGATCGCCGCGGGCGCCCCGATCGACGAGCTGCTCGCAGCGGCGGTCTAGGGGAGTGGGCTGCGCGCCGGAACGACCGCAATCGGGCCGGCCGCGCGCGACCCGCTAGATTCGTAGGGTGATCGTTGCGCTCATCGACTCGGGTCTCGGGCTGTTGCCGACGTCCGCGTGGCTGCGACGGTTGCGTCCCGATCTCGACCTCATGTTGTCGACGGATCCCGACGGCGCCCCGTGGGGCCCGAAGTCTCCGGACTGGGTGATCGACCGGGTCGTCACCACCGCCCGTCGCGCCGTCGATCGCGGCGCCGAGGTGGTCGTGCTCCCGTGCAACACCGCATCGGTGACCGCCCTCGAACACGTCCGGGCCGATCTCGGTCCGTCGGTGCCCGTGGTGGGCACGGTCCCCGCGGTCAAGCCCGCGGCCGCCGCGTGCGATTCGGTGGCGATCTGGGCCACCGCGGCGACCACCGCGAGCAGGTACCAGGCGAATCTGATCGAACAGTTCGCGAACGGGTCCGAGGTCGTCGGCGTGGCGTGTCACGGACTTGCCGACGCCATCGATGCGGGTGATCGGGTGGCCGTCGCCGCAGCGGTCGCCTCCGCGGCCGAGCGCACCCCTCGGGACGTCCAGGGTGTGGTTCTCGGCTGCACCCACTACCCGCTGGTCGCCGACACCATCACCGAACACCTGCCGGCCGGGGTGCGCCTGTTCGACAGCGCGGAGGCCGTCGCACGGCAGACGCTGCGCCGGATCGATGCGCTCGGGCGACCCGCCTCGGGTTCGGGCCGTGTCGAGGTCTTCCGCAGCGGTGTGCCCGGAGAGTTGCCGCCGGCAGCGACGGTCTTCGCCGCCGGTCGCGCCCTGCTCGCGGCGCCCGGCGACATGCGGGACGAGGACGTCGAGGACGCCACCTCCCTCTGAGTGTCCGAGCCGCCCCGGTGGGCGGCCGGAGGAATACTTCGCTGAGCGAAGTATGTTGGTGAAGGGGTGTTCACCGATCCGCGCGGGGGCGCATCGTTCGTCTCCGCGCGGAACACGCCGTTCGTGTCCGCGTGGAACACGCCGTTCGTTTCCCGCGTGGAACGCGCCGATCACCTTATGGAGGTTCGATGACTGCTCCCGTACAGCCCCGCGGCCGCATCCGCTCGTTCGGTTTCGCCGTGGTCGGCCTGGGAGCGTTCACCCTCACCGCGTCGTCGTCGGCACCGTCACCGCTGTATCCCGTCTACCAGCAGATGTGGGGATTCTCCGCGGCGATGCTCACGGTGGTGTTCGCGGTCTACGTGCTCGCACTGCTCGCGGCGCTCGTGACGGTGGGGTCGCTGTCCGACCACGTCGGGCGCAGACCCGTGATCGTGACGGCCCTGCTGCTGCTCGCGGCGAGCATGGTGGTGTTCATCGCCTCCCCGGGCGTGGGGTGGCTGATTCTCGCGCGGATCCTGCAGGGTCTCGCGGTGGGCGCGGCGACGAGCGCGCTGGCCGCCGCCGTGATCGAGATGCAGCCGAACAGACACATCGGCCCGCTGATCAACACCGCGGCGCCGTCGCTCGGCCTCGCGCTCGGCGCGGCGGGAGCGGGCGTGCTCGTGCAGTTCGCGCCGTTCCCGACGGTCCTGAGCTATGCGGTCGTCGGCGTTCTCGCCGTCGTGCTGGCGATTGCGCTGATCTTCGTGCCCGAGACGTCGCCGTCGGTGGGTTTCCCGTCGCGACGCGACGCCCTGCGGAGCCTGGTGCCGAGCGCGTCGGTGCCCCGTGAGGTCCGGGGCCGCTATCTGCTCATCCTGCCCAGCCTGATGTCGGCGTGGGCGCTCGGCGGGCTGTACATGTCGCTGGGACCGTCGATCGTCGACTCGGTGTTCGGTATCGACAACCGTCTCGCTGCGGGCCTGGCGATCGGCACCCTCTTCACGGCGGGCACCGTCGCGGCGACCACCACGGCCCGCCGCGACCCGCATCGCATCGTGGTCCTCGGGGCCGTGCTGCTCGCGACGGGACTGGCCGCGGTGATCACCGCGCTCCTCACGGGATGGGTCGCGGTGTACTACGCGGGTACCGCCGTCGCCGGTTTCGGCTGGGGCTCGACCTTCGTCGCGGCCATGGGCGTCGTCGGCTCGCTCGGCCGACCCCATGAGCGCGGCCGGATCTTCGCGACGACCTTCGTCGTCTGCTACTTCGCGTTCTCGGTGCCCGCGATGGCCGCCGGGGTGGCGGCCGGATCGTTCGGCCTGATGTCCACCGCCGTCGGCTACGGCGTGGTCGTGGCCGTGCTGGCGCTCGTGGCCGGGGTCGGCGTGCTCGTGCGCAAGCCGAAGCCCGACTCCGCCGGGATGCGGGAAGTGCCCGTCCCCGCACGTTCGTAGGGGCCGGGCACTTCCGCAGAGGGAGCGGGCAGCGGGGCGTGCCCCCGCCGGTTCAGAACTCGATCTTGAGGTGGTCGGTCACCGGCCGGGCCTGGCAACCGAGGATGTAGCCAGCCTCGATGTCCTCGGGGTCGAGCACGTCGCAGTTCTCCATCTCGACCTTGCCCTCGAGCACGGTGCACGCGCACGACCCGCATTCGCCCTCCTGGCACGAATACGGCACGTCGATGCCCTTCGCGAGCATGATGTCGACGAGGGTCTGCTTGCGCGGCCACGACAGCTTGTGGACCTCGCCGTCGAGCTCGACCTCGACGGTCGCGGCGTCGGCGGCGTCCTCGTCGCTGACCTCGACCGGCGCCTGGTCGGCGAACGGGTCGCCCGACAGTGAGTTGAAGACCTCGGCGTGCACGCGGGCGCGGGGCATGCCCACGGTGTTCAGGGCCTGGTGGACCGTGTCCATGAACGGTCCGGGGCCGCACATGAACGCCTCGTACGACTCGTAGGGCGCTGCGATCGCCGCGAGCTGGTCGGCCGTGGGCAGACCCTGCACGGACTCGAGCCAGTGCACGACGGTCAGGCGCGTCGGGTACTTCTCCGCGAGCGCCCGCAGCTCCTCGGCGAAGATGACGGACTTCTCGTCGCGGTTGGCGTAGACCAGCACCACCTTGCCGCCGCCCTGGGTGAGCGCGGACTTGAGGATCGAGATCACCGGGGTGATGCCGCTGCCGGCGCCGAACAGCAGGAAGTCGTGGTCGAGCGACTTCGGGGTGAAGACGCCCGCGGGAGGCAGCACCTCGAGGGTCTGTCCGGTCGCGATGTTGTCGCACAGCCAGTTGGATCCGTAGCCGTCGGAGGTGCGCTTGACGGTGACCTTGGGGGCGTCGTCGGTGAACGGCGAGCTCGCGAGCGAGTAGCAGCGGGCCACCGAGCCCGTCCGGTCGCTCGGGATGCGCAGGGTGAGGAACTGGCCGGGCCGGTAGGCGAATTTGTCGCGCAGCTCGTCCGGGACGGCGAACACGATCGACCGCGTGTCGGCGGTCTCCTCGACGACGGCGGACACGGTGAGGATCACCGAGCGTGAGCCGTGGGGCACCTCGACAGTCGTCATGGGTGGGTCTCGTCCTCTCCTGCAAAGATGGCCGCGCACGACCGAATCTAGAACGTGTTCTAATTCAGGTTACCAGCGCGCATGGGATGAGGAAAACGGTACCGGCACTGCTCGGGCGGGTGCGGAGCCCACCCGGTCAGCGGGAGGTCCCCTACCCGAACGGGCGGTGCCCCCGCAGCGACCGGACGGTTTCGGCCGCTGTGTCTTTCACGCCTCGCGACTCTGGTCGATGGTGAATCGCGGATGAGGTCCACATCACACTCCCGATCCGGTACACCCCCTCTGCGAGGAGATACACCATGGCAATCGAGCTCAATCAGATCTGGGACTTCCCGATCAAGGAATTCCATCCCTTCCCCCGCGCGCTGATGGGCGTCGGTGCCCACGACATCCTCGGCGTCGAGGCGAAGAACCTCGGTTTCAAGCGCGCCCTGCTGATGACCACCGGCCTGCGCGGATCGGGGATCATCGAGGAGCTCATCGGCAAGATCGAGTACCAGGGCGTCGAGGTCGTCCTCTACGACAAGGTCGAGTCCAACCCCAAGGACTACAACGTCATGGAGGCCGCGGCGCTCTACCAGAAGGAGAAGTGCGACTCGATCATCTCCGTCGGCGGCGGATCGAGCCACGACGCCGCCAAGGGCGCGCGCGTCGTGATCGCCCACGACGGCCGCAACATCAACGAGTTCGAAGGCTTCGCGAAGTCCACCAACAAGGAGAACCCGCCGCACATCGCCGTCTCCACGACCGCCGGCACCGGCTCCGAGACGTCCTGGGCGTACGTCATCACCGACACCTCCGACATGGACCACCCGCACAAGTGGGTCGGCTTCGACGAGGCCACGATCGTCACCCTCGCGATCGACGACCCGCTGCTCTACTACAGCTGCCCCCAGCACTTCACCGCCTACTGCGGCTTCGACGTCCTCGCCCACGGCTCCGAGCCGTACGTCTCCCGGCTGGACTTCGCGCCGTCGCTGGGCAACGCGCTCTACTCGATCGAGCTGGTCGCGAAGAACCTGCGCGAGGCCGTCTTCGAGCCGCGCAACCTCAAGGCCCGCGAAGGCATGATGAACGCCCAGTACATCGCCGCGCAGGCCTTCAACTCCGGCGGCCTGGGCATCGTGCACTCCATCTCGCACGCAGTCTCCGCCTTCTTCGACAGCCACCACGGCCTCAACAACGCGATCGCGCTGCCCCGCGTGTGGGAGTACAACCTGCCCTCCCGTTACGAGCAGTACGCCCGCATCGCCACCGCGATGGGCGTGGACACCCGCAACATGACCACCGTCCAGGCCGCCGACGCGGCGGTCGAAGCGGCGATCCGTCTCGCGAAGGACGTCGGCATCCCCGACAACTTCGGTCAGGTGCGCACCGACTCGTACGAGAAGAACCAGATGAACACCAAGAAGTACGCGGGTCGCGGAGACACGATCCGCGGCGACGAGAAGACCGTCCGGGCGATCTCCGAGCACATCCAGGACGACTGGTGCACCCCGGGCAATCCCCGCGAGGTCACGGTCGACTCGATGATCCCGGTCGTCGACCACTGCATCAACCGGTCCTACTGAGAACCCGCGCTCCCGGGGCGTCCCCTGCGCCCCGGGAGCGCCCTGCTCCGCTGCGACCACGCCAGACAAGGAGACCCCGGATGACCCCGTTCGCCTCGGGCGCCGAGTTGAAGGATGCGCTGCGCCGGCACGACTACATCGCCGACGACGAGTTCGCGACCGTCGTGCACCTCGCCACCGCACTCGAGCGGCCCCTGCTGCTCGAAGGCCCCGCCGGGGTCGGCAAGACCGAACTGGCCAAGGCGCTCGCCGCGGTCGGCGGCCGGAAACTGGTGCGGCTGCAGTGTTATGAAGGGCTCGACGACAGCCGCGCCCTGTACGAGTGGGACTACGCCAAACAGTTGCTGCACGTGCAGATGCTGCGCGACCGCATCGGCGAACTGCTCGCCGGTCACGCCGACCTCGCGGACGCGTCGAAGTTCCTCGCGCAGCAGGACTTCGGCCTGTACTCGGAGACCTTCCTGTCGGTCCGTCCGCTGCTCGAGGCCGTGCTCTCGGAGGAGCCGGTGGTCCTGCTCGTCGACGAGGTGGATCGCACCGAGGAGTCCATGGAGGCACTGTTGCTCGAGGTGCTCGCCGAACGGCAGGTGACGATCCCCGAGGTCGGCACGTTCACGGCACGGTCCACACCGTGGGTGATCCTGACCTCCAACGACACTCGCGAGTTGTCGCCCGCCCTCAAGCGTCGCTGCCTGCACTACCACGTCGGATACCCGACACCCGAACGTGAACGCGAGATCGTCACCGCCCGGGTGCCGGATGTGCGCCCGGGAACGGCCCACCAGATCGTCGATCTGTCCCGGACCCTGCGCGATCTGCCGCTGCGCAAGAGCCCCTCGATCTCGGAGGTCATCGACGCCGCGCGCGCAGCGACGGTGATGGGACACGACGCCGACGACCCGGATTCGCTGGGCGGCATGCGCGACGTGCTGTTGGCGACCCTGCTCAAGTACACCGGCGACGTCGACCTCGCGAAGACGCGGCTCGGCGGGGCGGCACCGGCAACCGCGACGTCCGAACCGGATATGTCCGAAGCGATTGCGGCCGAACCTGTTCCGTCGCACGAACGTGTGACGGTCGCATCACGCCCGGCGAACACCACGACCTCCGTCTTCCGGGGACGCGGTGGTGGCGGTCGCGATGCCGCGGGCAGCGGACTGCGGGGGTGACCCCGCGATGTACGCATCCCGAGTGGGGCGGGTGTCCACACCCCGGGCGACACGGGTGACCGCGCTCGACGAGCGTCGCCCCCGCTACGTGCTCGACGTGGTGGCGGCGGTGTTCGGCATGCTCCTGCGACGCCACGGTGTCGCGGCGTCACCGGCCGAGAGCATCGAGGTGCGCCGGGTGCTCGACCGGGTCCCCGTCCGCGAGCGGGATTCACTGCGCTCGTGCTTGCGGGCGGTGTGCGCCAAGTACCCGCACGAGAGGGCCGGCTTCGAGCGCGCCTTCGACGAGTTGTTCGGTGCGGTCGACGCCGCCGTCGCCGCGAGCGGCGGCGGTCCCGCCCGCGCGCAGTTCGCGGAGTCACTGCCGGCAGCGCTCGAGATCGGCGACGACCCGAGTGTCGCGCGCTACGCCGAGTACAACGAACGCGCAGCCGAGGTCGGCGACCACTTCGACACCCCGGAGGCCCGCAAGGGATTCAACCCGCACAAGGACGACGACGATGTGTCGATGACATCGTCCGACGCCGATCTGTCGGTGGACACGGGTGCGGACTCGGGCCGTCGCGGCGTCACCTACACCGTCGACGTCGAGAATGCCGCGACCACGACGGTGGGTGATCTGTCCGGTGAACCCGGGGCCGCGGTCGTCGGATCGTTGTCGTGGGACGACCCGGCGTCGATCCTCGCGTGGCTCGACGCCTACGACCCGCACCGCACGTACGGGGAAGAGGTCCTCGACGAACCTCTCTCCGCCTCGCAACTCGCGCGACTCGTGGACGCGGTCGAGGCATTCGTGGCATCGCTCGCCGCCGCGGTGCCGGGGACCGAAGGCGTCGAGGCACCCGAATCGCACGACACCGCCGGTATCGACCGTGCCGAGATCGAGCTCGCATGCCACGAGGTGCTGCGCCGCATGCGCGGACCGGTCCGGCCCCATCCGCGTGAGCGGACCCGCGGACGGCTCGACATGCGCAGGACCGCCCGAGCGGGGATGCGGACCGACGGCGTGCCCTTCCGGCTCGTCGTCCGCGCGCCCCGCCCCGACCGGGTGCGGCTGCTCGTCCTCGCCGACGTCTCGTTGTCGGTCCGTCCGATCACCGCGTTCACGCTCCGGCTCGCCCAGGCGATGCACGGGCGGGCGCACCGATGCCGGGTGGTCGCCTTCGTCGATCGTCCGGTGGACGTGACGACGCAGTTGCTCGCTGCCGGCGGTGACGGTGCTCTGGCCGCCGTACTCGCCCATCCCGCAGTCGATCTCGAAGCGAGCAGCGACTACGGCCGGATGTTCGACGAACTGCTCACCGAGCACTCCGGATCGATCGACGGCCGGACGTCGGTGCTGGTGGTGGGGGACGGGCGCTGCAACGGTCTTCCCCCGCGCACCGATCGGCTCGAGGAACTCCGTCGCCGCGTGCACCGCCTCGCGTGGATCACGCCCGAGCCCGAGCGGTACTGGACGCAGGCAACCTGCGCGATGCCCGACTACGCCGAGGTGTGCGACGAGGTGGTCGTCGCCCGCGACGGCGCGCAACTGCTCGCGCGCGCCGCCGAACTCGGCCACGCCCTGCGGTGAGCGGCGCTCACCGTGTCGCGGACCCGGCCAGCAGCTCCTCGAGTCGTTCGAAGCCCTCGGTCAGGCCGGTCTCCATACCCGATTCCGCCATGCCGTCGCGGGCCTCCTGGCTCGGGTACACGGAATGGCCGACCAGCTTGCAGCGGCCGTTCCCGAGGTCGACGAAGGTGAGCGTCTCGAGGCTCACCACATCCGGGAATCCGAGATATTCGAAGGTCTGGACGATGAGCTCGTTCTCGCGCACGGTGTGGAAGACACCCGCGAAGCGGTAGCTGCCGCCGTCGTCGGAGTGTTCGTAGCGGTACGAACCACCGGTGCGGAGGTCGTACTCCTCGATCTTCATCTCCATGCCGCGCGGGCCGAGCCACTGCGCGACGAGATCGGGGTCCTTGTGGGCACGGAAGACGTCCTCGAGGGGGAAATCGAACTCCCGCTCGTAGTCGATGAAGGGGACGCCCTCGGGGATCGAGAGGGTGACTGCGTTGCTGGTCATGATGGTCCTCCGGAGACCGGGGTGCGCTGTGCACACTGTGAGGATCGGGGTGGGCTACACACCCCGTGGACGATCGGGGGCCGCTTCCCGGGCCAGCACGGCGTCGAGATCGCGGAACTGCTGCTCCTTCACCAACCGGTAGCGGTCGATCCAGGAGGTCAGCATCTCCAGCCGTGCAGGGTTCAGATGGACGGGCCGGCGCTGGGCGTCGCGCGTGCGCGTGACGAGACCGGCGTGTTCGAGCACCCGAATGTGTTTCGAGATCGCCTGCGTGGTGATCTCGAAGGGTTCCGCGAGTTCGGTGACCGTGGCCGGGCCCCGGCTGAGCCGGGCGACGATGCAGCGGCGGACCGGATCGGCCAGTGCGGTGAACGCCAGGTCGAGTGCGGTGTCGTCCGTCTCGTCGTCGTACACGATCGCCTCCGCTTTGTGAACCTTCCGGTTTATCAACCATCCGGTTGAATAAAGGATGCTCCCCGGGGGACGGCCGCGTCAAGGGGTCCGGCGCACGGACGCGAGCCGATCGCGGTCGAATTCCCTACGGCCACTCACGCGCCCGGTTACGGTCGGGGAATGGTCCTGCCCTCGAGAGTCCGGTCCGGTGTCCGCGCGGCCTTCGCCGCGACCGTCTCGATCACCCTCCTCGGCGCGTGTACGTCCGCGTCCGGTGATACGGAATCCGACGGTGCCGCCGATGTGCAGGAGACCGCGGCGGCCGCGACCTGCACCGCCGAACCGAACGGCACCCCGATCACCGACACGCAGCCGACGGAGACCGGGGATCGCGACATCTCCACGAACCCCGAGATCGCGACCGGTTACCGCGCCGGCATGACAGCGGTGACCACCTCCTCCTTCGCCGTGTCGACGGCCAATCCCGTCTCCACCGAAGCAGCGTGTGAGGTCCTGCGCGACGGCGGGACCGCAGCCGACGCACTTGTCGCGGCCCAGATGGTTCTCGGCCTCGTCGAGCCCCAGTCCTCGGGTATCGGCGGTGGAGCGTTCCTGGTCTACTACGACGCCGCGTCCGGTGAGGTGACGGCATACGACGGCCGCGAGACGGCACCGATGTCCGCGACCGAGAACTACCTGCGCTGGATCAGCGACACCGATCGCACCGAACCCCGCCCCGACACGCGTGCGAGCGGCCGGTCGATCGGCGTGCCCGGCGTCGTGCGGATGCTCGAAACCGTCCACGCGGAACACGGGAACGCCGCCTGGGGCGAGTTGTTCCGCCCCGCCATCGATCTCGCCGACCAGGGCATCGTGATCAGCGACCGCCTGGCGCAGTCGATCGCCGATTCCGCCGAACAGCTCGCCGTCGACGACGAGGCGCGCGCCTACTTCCTGCAGGCCGACGGCTCACCCAAGGCCGCGGGTGAGACCCTCACGAATCCCGCCATGGCCAAGACGCTCTCGGCGATCGCCACCGACGGCGCGAATGCCTTCTACACCGGTGACATCGCGGCCGGCATCGTCGAGTCCACCGGCACCGATTTCGGCGGCCGTACACCCGGAACGATGAGCCTCGAGGATCTCGCCGTCTACCAGGCGAAGGAACGGCAACCACTGTGCACCCCCTACCGCGAGTACGAGATCTGCGGCATGCCCAATCCGTCCTCCGGTGGCATGGCGGTCGCGGCGACGCTCGGCATCCTCGAGAACTTCGACCTCGCGTCACTGCCGCCGGGTGATGTCGACGCCGACGGCGGCGTCCCCGACGCGGACGCGGTGCACCTGATCTCCGAGGCCGAACGACTCGCCTACGCCGATCGCGACAAGTACGTCGCCGACGCCGATTTCGTCCCCCTGCCGGGCGGCTCACTGGAGACCCTGGTGGACCCGAACTACCTGTCCGAACGCGCAGGGTTGATCGATCTCGGCAAGAGCATGGGCGAGGCGCAGCCCGGCGACTTCGGTCCGGTCCCGCTCGGTATGCCGCCGCAGAGCCCCGAGCACGGCCCCAGCCACATCTCGGTCGCGGACAGCTACGGCAACGTCGCGTCCATGACGACCACGATCGAGTCGGCCTTCGGCTCGTTCCACATGACCGACGGCTTCCTGCTCAACAACCAGCTCACGGATTTCTCGGCAGAGCCGGTCGACGAGGAGGGACTGCCCGTCGCCAACCGCGTCGAACCCGGCAAGCGGCCGCGCAGCTCGATGGCCCCGACGCTCGTCTTCGAACGCACACCCGACGGTGGTCGCGGCGACATCAGGATGGTGGTCGGGTCGCCGGGCGGTTCGGTGATCATCCAGTTCGTCGTCAAGACGCTCGTGAACACCCTCGACTGGGGCCTCGACCCGCAGCAGGCCGTCTCGGCCGTGTCGTTCGGCGCCGCGAACACCCCCGTCACCGGGGTCGGCGGCGAACATCCGGCGATCGACGGTGCCGACGACGGAGCGAACGATCCGCTCGTGCAGCAGCTCCGCGACATGGGCCACGAGGTGTCCGTCGCCCCGCAGTCCAGTGGATTGAGCGCGCTGCTGCGTCAGGGGCAGGGATGGGTCGGTGGCGCCGACCCCCGCCGCGAGGGCGCCGTGATGGGCGATACCGGCGGGCAGTGACGTATCGGCGCAGAACTGTCGACGTATCGGTGCAGGACTGTCGATGTATCGGTGCACGCCGTAGGGGGAGATCCGCCGCGCGCCGACCCGCTTCGGTGACCTACCCTGTCGGATAGGTGCCGACCTCGCCATCGGTCCGGTGCGTCCCGTGCCCGCTCCGCCCGACAACCCGTGCACCGTAAGCTGGATCACACAGGTGCGCGGATCGTGCGGATCGTCAGGAGTGAACAGTGGCCGTCGTCATGCCGGGACACCAGAACACGACCCATCCCCGTGCTTCCGCGACCCCTCGGGACGACCACCACGCTTCGGGGCCGGCCCTGGTCAAGTTCCACGCCCCCGAGATCGTCTTCGGGGAAGGCTCGCTCGTCGAAGCGGCCCACGCCGCCGTCCGGCTCGGCGGTGTCCGCCCCATGCTCGTCACCGATCCGGGGCTTATCGAGGCCGGTTGGGTCGACGAACTCCTCGGATACCTGCGTGACCAGGGTGTCGAAGCCACGGTGTGGGCCGGGCTCACCCCCAATCCGAAGGACCACGAGGTCGCCGCCGGTCACGAGCTGTACCGATCGCGGGGCTGCGACGTCCTCGTCGCCCTGGGCGGTGGCTCGGTGATCGACGCCGCGAAGGGCGTCGCGATCCTCGCCGCGAACGGCGGCAACATCCTCGACTACGAGGGCGTCGACCGCGCGCCGCTTCCCATTCCGCCGATGGTCATGGTGCCGTCGACGTCCGGGACAGGAGCCGACGTCTCCCAGTTCTGCGTGGTCACCGACACCGCTCGTGGCAGCAAGATCACCATCATCGGGCGGTCGCTCGTCCCCGACCTCACGGTGATCGATCCGCGACTGCTCACCACCATGCCCGCCGACCTCAACGCCGCCACCGGACTCGACGCTCTCACCCACGGCATCGAGGCGTTCGTCTCCCGTGCCCACAACCCCCTCACCGACCATCACGCACTGCGGGCGGTCGGCATGGTCACCGGCACACTCGTACGCACGATCGACGACCCGACCTACATGCCCGCTCGCGCCACCATGGCCCAGGCGAGCCTCGAGGCCGGACTCGCGTTCACCAACGCGATTCTCGGCGCCGCCCACGCGATGAGCCATCAGGTCGGCGGGCTGCTGGATCTGCCGCACGGGGTCATCAACGGCGTGCTGTTGCCGCACGTCATCCGGTTCAACGGCGCCGATAATCCCGAGCCGTTCGTCCAGGTCGCGGCGACCCTCGGTCTGGAGGAGGCGCGCGGTGCCGCGCCCGAGGCCGTCGAGGCCGTCGCGGCGCGCATCGACGCTCTCGCCCGGCAGGTGGGTGTGCCGCGCGGACTGCGCCAACTCGGTGTGCGGGAGGAAGACCTGCCGCGACTCGCGGAGGGGTCCCTGCGCGACGCGTGCATGTCGACGAATCCGCGCACCGCGACCCGCGAGCAGATGATCGAGTTGTTCCGGACGGCGATGTGAGTGCTCCCGACCTGTCGGCACTGACCGGACTCCGCTCCGGGAAGTCGACCTTCTATCCGCAATATCGCGGCGCCGCCGAGCGACTCGAACGCGTCGTCCACGCACTCGAGCTGATCTCCCGGGCGCTGGTGCGCACGGTCGAAGGGCCGGAGACGCTCATCTGCGCCGTTGCCGAGGCCGCCCGCGCGCACCTGAGTGCGACGTGGGTGGCCTTCGCTCTCGCCGACGGTGTCCTGCCCGATGCCGGACCGCGCAGGCTCGTGCTCGGCCCCGACGCGACCCCCTTCCTCGTCGACAACGTCGAGGGGCCGCCCCTGCCCGACGAGGTCGTGGCCCTGCTCGACGCGGTGCGCACCGGTGCCGTCGAGCGACGCGAGCTGGTCGAGAACCACCACGCGTTCGTGCCCATCGTCCTCGACGGGGGAGTCGCCGGTGCCATCGCCGCGTGGACACCGGAGCACCGAGCCCTCGACACGACCGACCGCGCCGTTCTGTCGATCCTCGCAAGCCAGACCGCGGTGGCGCTGCAGAACTCCGCTCTTTACCAGCGCGGGCAGCTCCTGCTCGAACGCGCCGAACAGGCCTACCGCGAAGCGAACCGCGCCGCCGCCGACCTGCAGGCACGCAACGAGGAACTCGAAGCGACCCTGAAGAAACTCGCCGTCACGCAGCGGCAGCTGGGCGTCGCCCACCGCAACCAGGCGCTCGACGAGGAACGCCACCGCATTGCACGCGAACTCCACGACAGCGTCACACAGGCCGTGCTCTCGGCGGGCATGCAGATCGAGGTGTGCCGCAGCGACATCCCCGACACCGAACGCAGCGAACGACTCGATCTTGCCAAGGAACTCACCCGCGGCGCCGTCGAGCAGTTGCGGTCGGCGATCTACGCGCTGAACCGGCCGTCCGATTCCGAACGGATGTCGTTGCCGGAGATGCTCGAACAGCTCAGCGTGGCTCACATGCCGGGCGAACTCGAGGTCAGGACGAGGATGGGCGGCACGCCGGTCGAGCTGAGCGGCGAGGCCGAGCACGCCCTGCTCAGGATCGCCGGCGAAGCGCTGTTCAACGCGGCGGTGCACGCCAACGCGAGTCGCGTGGTGCTGCGGCTCAGTTACGGACGCGACGCGGTCCTGCTGTCGGTGGCCGACGACGGTGACGGCGACCCGGCGCGTCTACGGGTGATGTTGCGACTCGCCGCCAACGACCTCGACGGGAGCCATCGCGGTCTCGCGAACATGCAGGCCCGCGCCCGCGAACTCGGCGGCACGCTCGAGGTGCGTCGTTCGCGACTCGGCGGTGTGCGGATAGCGGCCCGGATTCCGTTGCAGGACAATGCTGTAGCTCAACAGGTGGGAGAACCGTCATGACCGTCACGCCGCCGCAGGCGACCCCGCGGGCGCGGCCCGGCACGGTGCGCATCGCACTCGTCGACGACCACGCGATCCTCCGCCAGGGACTCCGCTCGATCCTCGACCGCGAGCCGGATCTCGAAGTGGTGGGGGAGGCTTCGACGGACGCGGAGGCGCTCGCACTCGTCGACCGCATGCGCCCCGACATCGTGCTGCTCGACCTCAAGCTCTCGGCCGGATCGGACTTCGAGGGACTGGGATTGTGCGGTCGGTTGTCCTCGGCGCATCCGGGTATCGGCCTGCTCGTCCTCACCACCTTCCTCGACGAACAGCTCGTCGTGCGGGCCGTGCACGCCGGCGCGCGCGGCTACGTCGTCAAGGACGTCGACACCACCGAGTTGGTGCGCGCCATCCGGGCGGTTTCCCGCGGCGAGAGCGCCTTCGACTCGCGCAGTGCCGCGGCGGTCGTGCGTTCGCTCAACGGGCAGGGTGCGCCGGCCGAACAGTTGACCGGCCGCGAACTCGAGGTGCTGAAGCTTCTCGCCGCCGGCATGTCGAACGTGAAGATCGGTGAGCAGCTGTTCATCTCGGCCACCACCGTGAAGTTCCACGTCAGCAACATCATGCGCAAACTCGGGGTGAGCCGCCGCGCCGAGGCGGTCTACGCCGCCAGCAAGCAGGGCCTGATCTGACATCCGGTCCTTCCGCCACTCAGCTCTGCGCGGAGAGCCTGCTGCTGTAGGCCGCACCCCAGTCGTCGAGCCACGCGACGGCCGGCTCGAGGGTTCGGCCGAGTTCGGTCAGTTCGTACTCCACCCGTGGCGGTACCTCGGCGAAGACCGTGCGCGACACGATCCCGTCGGCCTCCAGTTCGCGGAGCTGCCGGGTGAGCACCCGCGCGCTGACGGGACCGACACGCCGGCCCAGCTCGCCGAACCGACATGGCCCGTCGATCAGGTTCTTGACGATCGTGAGCTTCCACGCGCCCCCGAGGACCGCCACGGCGATCTCCACCGGGCACACCTGCATCGCCGTCTCCACGGCCTTCCGTGTCATCGGAACCCCCGTGTCATCGAACTTTCCTCGGTCATCAGGAATCCCTGGTCATCGCCGATCGTTACCTCCCGGTCCGTATGTGATCGCAAAGTGCGTACTTCCCATATCGTTCCCGTCCCCAGACTATGGAGACATGGCCGAGAAGAACAGTGCAGAAAAGGACAGTGTCGAGAAGGGCAGCGTTGAGAAGGGCAGCGTTCTGTGGGTGCACGCCCACCCGGACGACGCCTCACTGGGGCACGCCCTCGTCCGCTCGGGGGCGGCACGACTACGCGAGTCGGGCACGCACGTCGCGATCTCGGATCTCTACGCGATGAACTGGAATCCGGTGCTCTCCGACGCCGACTTCGGTACGGCGCCGGGGAGCACGTTGTCGGAGCGGCAGAAGAACGCCACAGCCACCGGGCTCCTCGCCGACGACATCCGTCGCGAACAGGACGCGCTGCGCGCCGCCGACCACTTCGTGGTGTCTTTCCCACTGTGGTGGTACGGCATGCCGGCGATCCTGAAGGGATGGTTCGACCGCGTGTTCACCAACGGCTTCGCGTTCGGTGTCCGCGACGAGCGTGGCCGCGTCCGCAAGTACGGCGACGGGGGACTGGCCGGCAGAACGATGCTCGCCGTCGTCACGGCGGGCGATCGGGCCGCAGCGCTCGGACCGCGCGGAATCAGCGGGTCGATCGATCACGTGCTGTGGCCGCTCCTGCACGGTACGGGCTTCTACACCGGAATGCGGGTACTGCGACCGCATCTCGTCGCGAGTGCCGACCGGCTCGACGAGGAGACCTTCCTGCGCGAGGAGCGTCGTCTCCACGATCGTCTCGACGGCTTGTCGTCGGAATCCGCAATTCCGTACAGGCCGCTGCGCGGAGGAGAGTACGACCGCGAGCACGTGCTCGTCGACCACGTCCGCCCGGGCGAGTACGGCCCCGACGTCCACACCGCCTCAGCGCCCGCTCGGAGCAGACGAGTGCAACGGTACGAGTACCGACAGTGCGCCGGTGTACACGATCAGGCGCAGTAGCGGTCCGCCTCCGAGAAGTTGTCGGGTGATCTCCCGGACCCGTCGGCCCTCGTCCTCACCCGGCGGTGCGGCGAGCACGATCGCGGGACCGGACCCGGGCCGGGTCGCGGTGACGAGCAGGCACTCCTCCGAGGCGGTGAGTACCGGAATGTCGTTCTCGCCGTCGGTCTTTCCGATCGTCACGGCGTCGTAGTCGGAGTCGTCCGCGTCGTCGTGGTAGACGAGCAGTCGCACGTCCGGCCGCTCGGGGAGCGGCCGGCAGTCCGTCACCACTCCGGACGAGGACATCTGCCGGTCCGCGGCGCGGCGGGGAAGGACGACGCGGCGGGTCGTCCGGCCGAAGTGGCTCTCGGCGATGTGGTTCATCACGCCACCTCCTTCCGTCCACACCGGGTATTCGTCGCCGGACGGGAAACGGATGGGCGGGCAGGCGGATGGCCCGGGTGGATCACCCGATGACGAGCCACCCACCGTGGTGTTCGAACACCTCGAAGGGACGCCCCGTACTGCGGCCCAGTTCCTCGAGTGCGGGCAGGTCGAAGGTGCGCACGTGTCCGTGGCAGGCCGTCGCCTCGTCCTCGAACGGCACCGCGACCACCACCCGCTGCCGGGCGATCCGCAGCGCCTCGGCGAGGATCGTGGCACCGAGGGCGTCGTCGACGTGCTCGAGCAGGTGGATCGCGGTGACTGTGTCGGCGCTGCCGTCGGGCACCGGGACGTTCGCCGCGTCGCACACGAGCGTGTCGACGTGCAGCCCGAGCCGCGGTGCGACCGCATCGAGCAGGCGCATCGTGCCGGGCAGGATGTCGGTGGCGGTGACGGTGGTGCCGGCGGCGGCGAGCCGCAGCGGCAGGAAGCCGAAACACGACCCCAGGTCGAGCACGCTCCCACGCACGAGTTCGGCGGCCCGATTATGGATGGGCGCGAAATCGGCTGTACCGTCGAGCAGTTCGCCGAGCGAGTTGCGGTAGTAGGTGACCCACGAGTCGAGGGCGCCGGGCACCGTGGAGCGGACAAGTCCCACCATCGTCAGCTCGAACTCGTCCTGACCGAACTCGATGTCCTGGATCGAGGCGGTGACCTCGGCGACGAGTCGCTCGCTGATCTGCTCGGCCGTGAGGGAATGCGTGACGTGGAGTCGGTCGTCCTCGCGCCGGACGTTCAGCGGCCCGGCGGGGACGCGTTCGACCGTCACGTGATCGTGTGTCCACCGGCCCGGGCTGCAGGGAGCGAGCGAATCGAGCAGGGTCATTGTTTCGCAACCTTTTTCGGAGGTGTGGAAGGGGGCGGTGTGGAAGGGGAGTGCGGGTCACTGTAGTCGAGACCGGCCGTCAGTGTCCCCATCCCGGTGGCCAGTAAGTCGTGCAGATCCGATCGGGGTTCGTCGAGCCACGCCTCGTAGGCGGAGATCGCGACACCGAGCAGCAGATAGCCGACGGTGCGGGGGATGTGGTCGTCGGGATCGGCCCCGATGCGACGGGCGACGAACTCGGCGACGACACGTCTCCAGCCCTGGTACATCACCGACGAATAGCCCTGCAGCGCGGGCGTGTGCAGGATGAGACCCATCCGCGCGCGGTGTCGTTCGGCCTCACTGTCGGGGAAGGTGTTGAAGTCGTGCAGGGCGGTGGTCAGCGCTTCCGAGAGCGGAACGTCCTCGGGGATCGTTTCGAGGCTCGCGCGCATGCCGGCGAGGGGTTCGTCGAAGTTTCCCCAGGCCACCTCGTTCTTCGACGGGAAGTAGCGGAAGAAGGTGCGTCGCGCGATGTCGGCCGCCTCGGCGATGTCGTCGATGCTCGTCTCGTCGAAGCCCGCCTCCATGAACAGCTCGATGCCGATTGCGGCGAGTTCCTCCTTCGTGGTGGACGGGCGGCGACCTATCCGAGCGGACGGTTTCCCGCGACTACGCGTCATTCTTCCTCCCGAAGGCGTGACATTCTGCACTCGATGCCATTACAGTGGTGAACCGTCTCACAGTGCAAGTCCCGCTGTGACGACCGGCTCCGATCCAGGAGAAGAAACCGAGGAGGAAACATGTCCGATCGTGACAACGCCGTGATCGAATCCGATCTGATAGAGGAGTCCCTCGTCGAAGAGGTCTCCATCGACGGCATGTGCGGCGTGTACTGACATGACCGCGCCCGGAGCCACCGACGTGTCCCCCCTGGCAATGGACACCGAGACAGCAACGGACACCGAGATGTTCGATCCGGGTGCCGGCTGGCGGCTCCCCCCGCAGGTAGCGCTTCGCCCCGAGCCGTTCGGGGCGTTGCTCTACCACTTCGGCACCCGCAAGTTGTCGTTCCTGAAGAACACCGTCATCGTCGACGTCGTCCGATCCCTCGGCGACCACGGGTCGGTGCGAGACGCGTTGCGAGCGCACGGGATCGACGAGAACGCCGAGCGGCCCTACGTGCGTGCCCTGGGCACCCTGGCCGATTCGCACATGATCGTTCCTGTCTGACGTCTGTAAGGACCAGCCCATGACCTCGCTGCTCGAACCGCCCACAACCTCCGCCCCACCGAAGGTCGGTCGCCTCGTCGACCAGTTCGAGAAGGGCCTCGACGCCCCGATCTGCCTGACCTGGGAGCTCACCTACGCCTGCAACCTTTCATGTGTGCACTGCCTGTCCTCGTCGGGCAAGCGCGACCCGCGTGAACTGTCGACCGAACAGTGCAAGGCGATCATCGACGAGCTGCAGCGCATGCAGGTCTTCTACGTCAACATCGGCGGCGGCGAACCCACCGTGCGATCCGATTTCTGGGAACTCGTCGACTACGCCACCGAACACCAGGTGGGCGTGAAGTTCTCGACCAACGGTGTGCGCATCGACAAGAAGGTCGCCGCCCGGCTGGCCGCCTCCGACTATGTCGACGTGCAGATCTCCCTCGACGGCGCCACCGCCGAGGTCAACGACGCCGTGCGCGGGCCGGGTTCGTTCGCGATGGCCGTGCGTGCCCTGGAGAACCTGTCCGAGGCGGGCTTCCGCGACGCGAAGATCTCCGTCGTCGTCACCCGCCAGAATGTCGACCAGCTCGACGAATTCAAGGCTCTCGCCGACCGTTACGGCGCGACCCTGCGCATCACGCGACTGCGCCCGTCCGGCCGCGCCGTGGACGTGTGGGACGACCTGCATCCCACCCACGAGCAGCAGCGGCAGCTCTACGACTGGCTCGTCGCCCACGGCGAGGGCGTGCTCACCGGCGACTCGTTCTTCCACCTGTCCGCCTTCGGCGGCGAGGGCGGCGGCTCGCTGCCCGGACTGAACCTGTGCGGTGCGGGACGCGTGGTGTGCCTGATCGACCCGGTCGGCGACGTCTACGCGTGCCCGTTCGCGATCCACGAGAACTTCCACGCCGGAAACATCCTCACCGACGGTGGTTTCGCGTCGGTGTGGAAGAACTCCGAGCTGTTCCGCGAACTGCGCGAACCGCAGTCCGCCGGTGCGTGCGGCTCGTGCAACTTCTTCGACGCGTGCCGCGGCGGCTGTATGGCCGCGAAGTTCTTCACCGGCCTGCCGATGGACGGACCCGATCCCGAGTGCGTGCAGGGCTACGGGCAGTCCGCGCTCGAAGCCGAGCGCACCGTGCCGCAGTCGAGCGTCGACCACTCGCGCACCGGCAAGCGCGCCGAACGGCGCACCCCGGCCGCACCGGTACCGCTGACCCTGCTCACCAAGCCCCCCGCCAAGTTCTGCGACGAGAATCCGCTCGCAGGGCTCTAGATCTTCCGAGGAGACGACCGACGATGGCCAAGCCTTCCTGGTTGAAGAATCCGTGGGCCCAGGACCCATGGTTCGAGACCGTCGCAATCGCACAGCAGCGCGCCCGTAAACGCCTGCCCAAGTCCGTCTACGGCGCACTCGTCGCCGGATCCGAGGCCGGCATCACGGCCGACGACAACACCACCGCCTTCCGCGAACTCGGGTTCGCCCCGCACGTCGCGGGACTGTCGGACAAGCGGGAGATGTCTACGACCATCATGGGACAGGATGTGTCCCTGCCCGTGATGATCTCGCCGACCGGTGTGCAGGCCGTGCACCCGGACGGTGAGGTCGCCGTGGCCCGCGCGGCCGCCGCCCGCGGCACCGCGATGGGTCTGTCGTCGTTCGCGAGCAAGTCCATCGAGGAAGTCGCGGCGGTCAACGACAAGACCTTCTTCCAGATGTACTGGGTCGGCAGCCGCGACACGCTGATCCAACGCATGGAACGTGCCCGCGCTGCGGGCGCGAAGGGTCTGATCATGACCCTGGACTGGTCGTTCTCCAACGGTCGAGACTGGGGCAGCCCCGCCATCCCGGAGCGGATGAACCTCGAGGCGATGGTCAAGTTCGCCCCCGAGGGCATCACCCGGCCCAAGTGGCTCCTCGAATGGGCGAAGACCGGTGCCGTGCCGGATCTGACCACCCCCAACCTCACACCGCCGGACGGCCAGGCCCCGACCTTCTTCGGCGCCTACGGCGAGTGGATGACCACGCCCCTGCCCACCTGGGAGGACGTCGCGTGGCTGCGTGAGCAGTGGGGCGATGCACCGTTCATGCTCAAGGGCGTCATGCGCGTCGACGACGCCAAGCGCGCCGTCGATGCCGGGGTCACCGCCATCTCGGTGTCCAACCACGGTGGCAACAACCTCGACGGCACCCCGGCGCCGATCCGGGCCCTGCCGGCGATCGCCGAAGCGGTGGGCAAGGACGTCGAGGTGCTGCTCGACGGCGGTATCCGCCGCGGCAGCGACGTCGTCAAGGCGATCGCGCTCGGCGTCAGGGCCGTGCTCATCGGCCGCGCGTACCTGTGGGGTCTGGCCGCGAACGGTCAGGCAGGCGTGGAGAACGTCCTCGACATCCTTTCCGGCGGAATCGGTTCCGCCCTCATGGGTCTGGGCAAGAACTCGATCCACGAGCTCACCCCCGACGACGTCTTCGTGCCGGACGGCTTCCGCCGCGATCTCGGCATCTGACCGAACCGACGGCATGAGCCCCGCGCTCACCGAACCGATCACCCTCGCCGGACGCACCGCTCCGTCGAGGGTGATCTTCGGTCCGCACGTCACCAATCTCGGTGACGGCCGGTCGTTCTCGGACCGTCACGTCGCGTACTACGCGCGACGTGCGCAGGGTGGGTGCGGGATCGTCGTCACGGAGACGGCGTCGGTGCACCCGTCCGACCACCCTTACGAACGCGCACCGCTGGCCGAGTGCTGCGGGGACGGCTACCGGCGGATCGTCGAGGCCTGCCGTCCGCATGGCACACTCGTGCTCGCCGGCCTCGGTCATCGCGGCCTGCAGGGTTCGAGCGCGTGGACCCGGGCACCGCTGTGGGCACCCTCGCGCGTGCCGGATCCGGTGACACGCGAACTGCCTGCCGAGGCGATCGAGCGTGAAATCGCCGAGCTCGTCGAGTCCTTCGCCCGTGCTGCCGTCGTCGCCGCGGAAGCGGGTCTCGACGGAGTGGAACTCGACGCCGGACCGACCTCGCTGCTGCGGCAGTTCCTCTCCGGGCTGACCAACCGTCGCGACGACGCATACGGCACCGAACGCCTGCGGCTGCTGCGTGAAGCGATCGCCGCCGTTCGCGCGCGAATCGGCTCGGATCACATTGTTGCACTGAGACTCTCGTGCGACGAGAACGCGCCGTGGGCGGGCATCACACCCGACATCGCCGCCGGATACGTCCGCGCGATCGCATCATCGGTCGACCTGCTCACCGTGGTGCGCGGTGGATTGTTCTCACCCGAGTCGTATCGGCCCGACGCACATGTCGCCGCCGGATTCAACGACGACCTGTGCCGCCGCATCCGGGACGAGATCTCCGGATCGGTCCCGATCGCTCTGCAGGGCAGCATCGTCGACGCCGGCCACGCGCAGCGGGCCCTCTCCGACGGTGCGTGTGACCTGGTCGAGATGACCCGCGCGCAGATCGCCGACCCCGACCTCGTCGTCGCCGTCCGTCGCGGTCGTCGGCCGCGTCCCTGCGTGCGCTGCAACCAGGCGTGCCTCGTCGACGACTTCCACAACCCGATCGTGGGGTGCATCGCGAACCCGGAGGCCGGCGACGAGACACGGAACTCTCCCGGACCGGTGGACTCCGCACGCGACGTACTCGTGGTGGGTGCTGGACCCGCCGGTCTGGAAGCAGCGCGCGTGGCAGCGACGCGCGGTCACCGTGTCGTCCTGGTCGAGGCGGACGAACGGGTCGGTGGGACGATCGCCGCCGTCTCGCGCGGTGGCCGGCCCGACTTCGCTGCGCTCGTCGACTGGCTCGAACAGCAGTGCCTGGAGTCCGGCGTCGACATCCGTACCGGCACGGAAGTGAGCGCTGCCGACATCGAGAGTGCGCTCGCCGCGGGTGCGGAGGTCGTGCAGGCCACCGGCGGGCTTCCACGTCCACCCTCCTTTCCGGTGACCGAGCCCGAGCGGTACGCGACCGCCGCGGAGGTGCTGTCGGGGATTCGGCCGCCTGCGTCACGGATGGTCGTGTGGGATCCGACGGGTGGTCCGGTGGCGAGTGCCGTCGTCGACCGTCTCGTGGAGCGCGGCGCGGAGGTCCACTATGCGACGGGTGACCCGGTCGCCGGATCACGACTTGCGCCGACGGGGGACCTCGTCGCCTTCGACGTCCGCATGCAGCGGGCGGGCGTGGCGAGACATCTCGGGTGCCGGGTCGGTTCGGTCGATGCCGACGGCGTCGTGCTCGTCGACCGGGTGTCCGGGGAATCCAGGCCGGTGGCGGGCGCTGTCCTGGTCGACTGCGCACCCCCGTTACCGGCAGAAGTGTCCGAGTGGCCGGGATCGCGGTCGATCGGCGACCAGGTGGCCCCGAGGACCGTGCGCGAGGCCGTCCGAGAGGGATACCGGGTGGCCACGGCGCTGTAACGTGGGGCACACTGAAACGCGTTCTAATTTGGGTCTACGGAAGGGCCGACATGGGAGATTTCGACGGCAAGGTCGTCTTCATCACCGGGATCGCGCGCGGGCAGGGCCGCAACCACGCCATCCGGTTCGCGCGTGAGGGCGCGTCCGTCATCGGCGTCGACATCGCGGCCCCGGTATCGGAGTACGTGACCTACGAGCAGGCCACCGAGGACGACTTCCACGAGACGGTCCGCCTCGTGGAGGAGGCCGGCGGGAAGATCCTCGCCCGTGTCGCGGACGTGCGCGACAGTGCCGCACTGAAGGCCGTCGTCGACGAGGGCGTCGCCCAGTTCGGGCGACTCGACGTGGTGGTCGCCAATGCCGGCATCTGCAGCTGGAACCGCTTCTGGGAAATGCCCGACGACCAGTTCGAAGAGCTGATCGACATCAACCTCACCGGTGTCTTCAAGACCCTCAAGGCCGCTGCCCCCGCGATGATCGAGGCCGGTAACGGCGGATCGATCATCGTCGTCAGCTCGGTGGCGGGCCTCAAGGCGATGCCAGGCCAAATCAACTACGCGGCAGCGAAATTCGGCCTCGTCGGTATCACGCAGGCAGCGGCGAAGGAACTCGGCCCGTACCGTATCCGGGTCAACTCCATCCACCCCTACGGCGTGAACACCCCGATGGGCACCGACGTCAGCGTCCTGAAGCTGTTCGAGAAGAACCCGTCGTGGGGACCGAACTTCGTCCCCATCCTCACCGAGAAGCCTGCGGCCGACCCCGACGACATCTCGGAGACCGTGTTGTTCCTCGCGAGCGATCGGGCCTCCACGATCACCGGCAGCCAGATGGCCATCGACCAGGGCAACTCGAAGGTCTGACGGTGACGCGCACGGCGACCGGCACCGTTCCGCACGCGTCGTTGCGGATCGGTCCGGTCAGCCTGCGCAACCGCATCGTCTTCCCGGCGCACCTGACCAACTTCTCGGTCGACGGCACCGTCACCGACCGTCACATCGCGTACTACGAAGCCAGAGCCCGAGGCGGCGCGTCGATGATCGTCACCGAGGAGCACACCGTGCACCCCTCGGACCGGCCCTACGAGAAACTGATCCGGGGCTGGGACCCGGACATCGTCACCGGTTACCGCCGCCTCACCGACGCCGTCCACCGACACGGCACGCGGATCCTCGCGCAGCTCAACCACAACGGCGCGCAGGGCACCTCGATGTACACGGGGCAACCGCTGTGGGCGCCGAGCCCCGAGCCCGACCCGCTCTTCCGCGAGGTCCCACGCGTGATGACGGAATCCGACATCGCCGAACTCGTCGCGGGCTACGCCGACGTCGCCCGCCGCTGTGCCGAGGGCGGCTTCGACGGTGTCGAGATCCAGTGCTCCCAGGCATCCGTCCTGCGCGCTTTTCTCGCATCCGCGACGAACCGTCGCACGGACCGCTACGGCGGGGATCTCGCCGGGCGGGCCCGTCTGCTGCTCGAGGTCGTGTCCGCGGTACGGGCGGCCGTCGGGCGCGACCGTGTCGTGGGCGTGCGACTGACGGGTCACGACGGCACCGACGGCGGTGTCGGTATCGACGACGCCGTGCAGGTCGCGCGGATGCTCGAGGCGAGCGGCGACGTCGACTACCTCAACACGTCCGTGGGCGTCGCGACCGAGACGTTGCATCTGGTCGAAGCGCCGATGTCCACCCCGCACGGTTATTCCCTGTTCGTCCCCGACGCGATCCGGGCGGCGGTGTCGCTGCCGGTCGTCGGGGTCGGGCGCTTCACCCGACCCGAACAGATCGGTGCCGCGCTCGCCGACGGAGTATGCGATCTGGTCGGCGCCGTGCGCGCGCAGATCGCCGACCCGGAGTTCGCGAACAAGACCCTCTCCGGACGCGACGACGAGATTCGGCCGTGCATCGGCTGCAATCAGGAATGCATCGGACGGGTCGGGCTCAACCGTCCCATCGCGTGCGCGGTCAATCCCCAGGCCGGGTACGAATCCGACGCTCCTGCCGCGCCCGCCGTACCGCACCGGGTCGTCATCGTCGGCGGCGGACCCGCGGGCCTGCAGGCGGCGGTAACGGCTGCCGGAGAAGGACATTCGGTCACCTTGCTCGAACGGAACCGGTGCACCGGCGGCCAGATCCGTGAGGCGGCTGCAGCCCCGCACCGTGCCGAACTGCTCGGTGCGGTGACCCACCTCGACGCCGAGTGCCGCCGCAGGGGAGTGGAGGTGCGTACCGGTGTGACCGCCGATGCCGCGACGCTGCACGCGCTCGCGCCCGACGTCGTGGTCGTGGCGACGGGTGCGCGCCCACACCGGCCCGCCTGGGCGGGTTCGTCGGCGCGGGTGAGCGACGTGCGCGACGTGCTCACCGGTCGCGCCGCACCCTCCGGCCGCGTCCTCGTCGTCGACGATCTCGGTTTCCACCAGGCGACCTCGGTCGCCGAACTACTGGCCGACCGGGGGAGTGCGGTGACGGTGTGCACGCCGGGAATGCTCGTGGGCCAGGACCTCGGCCTGACGCTCGAGCTCGACGGCTGGTTGCGCCGCGCCCACGACAAGCGGATCGGGCGACTCACCGGCGTCGCCGTCGGCGGTGTCGTGGACCTGCCGGACGGCGCCGAGGTCACCCTGATCCACCACGCGACCGGCGAACCGGCGACGCTCGCGGTGGACGCGGTCGTCGTCGCCACCCATCAGGATCCCGTCGACGAGCTGTGGCAGGAGCTTTCGGCATCCGGCACGAGAGTGATCCGTGTGGGCGACGCGGTGACGCCACGCCGCCTGCACGCCGCGATCGTCGAGGGGGATCGGGCCGCCAGGGACCTGGCTCTTACGTCTTCAGCCCGCGGCGCATGACGATGCGCGGCCAACGGTCGAGGCCGTGCTTCCGTTCCTCCACGCGGATCCGGGTGAGACCAGGGGAGAGGGCATCGTCCGCGACCGTGCGGAAGCCGAGACGCGCGTAGTACGGGCCGTTCCACGGCACGTCGCGGTAGGTGGTCAGCGTCAGCGATCCGAACCCGGCGTCCCGCGCCCACCCCGCGACGTGGTCGATCAGCTCGCGGCCGATCCCGCGACGCGCGTGATCGGGATGCACCGACACCTGCTCGATGTGAACGCCGTTGTCGACGATGTCGGCCACGAGATACGCGACCGCTCGTCCGTGCTCGTCGAACCACGCCCAGCAGCGGCCCGCGTCCCGGTGAGCGCGCAACTCCTCGACGGACGGAGGATCGTCGTCGGCGACGAACGCCATCCCGATCTCGGCGAAGGGCTTGCCCGCCGCGCGTTCGATCTCCTGCAGCACCGGCAGGTCGTCGTCGGTCGCCGGACGGATCGGGGGCAGTTCCTTGCAGTAGTACATCGCCGTCGGTGATTCTGCGTAGAGCCCGAAGCGCTCGGTCATCGGCACGTACCCGGCCTTCGCGTACAGCGCGATCGCTTCGGGTTGCTCGCTGCCCGTCTCGAGGATCATGCGACGGCGACCGGCATCGGTCGCCGTGCGCTCCAGCGCACCCAGCACCCGTGCTGCCACACCACGTCGCCGCATGCTCGCCCGCACGTACATCCGCTTGATCTCGGCATCATCGTCGCGTACCCCTCGATGCGAATGCTCCGGTGCACGCCAGCCGCCGATCCCGGCCGGAACCCCGTCGGCCACCGCCAGGAGGAACACCCCGCGTGGCGGTTCGAATTCGTGCGGCGCCAGTTCGGTGTCGTCGGGTCCGCCGTACCTCCGCACGTATTCGAGTTGGACCTCGCCGATGAGGTCCTGCACGTCCGGATCGTCCAGCGGACGAGGTTCGATCAGCACCGGGAAAGCGTACCGACCGGATCTCGGCGTCCGGGCGGACCCACCGAGACCTCCGGGTTTCGTGCACGCCCGCGAAACCCTTAGCATCGGAGCGGTGATGCGGGAGCTCGCCGACGCCTGTTGGACGGACATCGAACCCGACCGGGTGACGGTGGCCGTCCCGATCGGTGCGTTCGAACAACACGGCCCACACCTTCCCCTCGACACCGACACCCGGATCGCGACTGCTGTCGCCGCCGAGCTGCCCGAGGTGGTCCTCGCGCCACCCCTGCCCTACGGAGCCAGCGGGGAACACGAAGGTTTCGCCGGCACCGTCTCGATCGGAGCCGAGGTGACGAAGGCGCTGATCGTCGAATACGGCAGGTCGGTGTGCCGATGGGCGAAGCGGGTCGTCTTCGTCAACGGGCACGGCGGCAACGCCTATCCGCTGATCGAGGCGGTGAGCCTCCTGCGATACGAAGGCCGCGACGCTGCCTGGCTTCCGTGCGCGGTGCCCGGATCCGATGCCCACGCCGGTGTCACCGAGACGAGTCTGCTGCTGCACCTGGCGCCCGGGGCGGTCGACATGACGCGGGCCGCGGTCGGCGCAACGGAACCGATCGGAGCACTGATGCCACGACTGCGCGAAGCCGGTATCGTCTCGGTGTCCGCGAACGGAGTGCTGGGAGACCCCACCGAGGCCACCGCAGAACTCGGCGCGCGCCTGTTCGCGAGTCTGGTCGAGCGGGCGAGTGCACAGGTCGCCCGGTGGCAGCCGGGAACGGAAGGAAGGCTTCGGTGAGTCGGGCGATCACTCCACAGGCGACGTCCCCGGAGGCGGCGCAGCCCTCAGCGACCCGGCTCCCCGACGGTTTCGGTGTGCGCATCGACGCGCGGGTGCGCAGCTTCGCCGGAGGACGCGTCCTCGTCGGAGGATCGCCCACGCGCATGCTCACACTTGCCCCCGCCGCCGTAGCGATGATCGACGAGGACTTCGTCGAGGTGGTGGACGCGCAGAGCGCCGCGGTCGCGCGACGCCTGCTCGACTCGGGCATCGGAAACCCCCGGCCGACGAAGCTGCCGCCGAGTTCCGCCGTCACCGTCGTCGTCCCGGTCAAGGACAATCCGTCCGGCCTCGCCCGTCTGCTCGCCGCTGTCGAAGGGCACGAGGTCGTGGTCGTCGACGACGGTTCCGAGAAACCGGTCGAGGCGCCGGAACGTGGTCGCGTCCGGGTGATCCGGCACGAGACCGCACGCGGGCCGGCGGCGGCCCGCAACACCGGATTGCAGCAGGTGGCAACGGAATTCGTCGCCTTCCTCGATTCCGATGTGGTGCCGCAGCTGGGCTGGCTCGAACGATCACTGGGGCACTTCACCGATCCTGCGGTCGCACTCGTCGCGCCGCGCGTCGTGGCCCTCGAACCCGACAGCAGCGCGCTCGCGAAGTACGAGCACGCACGCTCGTCGCTCGACCTCGGCAGCCGGGAATCCGCTGTGGTCGCGGGTGGTCCCGTCTCGTACGTGCCGAGCGCGGCGCTGCTCGTCCGTCGCGACGCGCTCGTCGCCTGCGGTGGTTTCGACGAGACGATGCACGTGGCCGAGGACGTCGATCTGTGCCGGCGACTGCAGACCTCGGGGTGGCGGTTGCGGTACGAGCCCATCTCGCGGGTCGCGCACGACCATCGCACCCGCTTCCGGACGTGGTTGACGCGCAAGGCATTCTACGGAACCGGTGCGGCTCCGCTCGCTGAGCGGCATCCGGGTTCCGTCCCACCGATGGTGATGTCGATCTGGACGCTCCTCGCGTGCGTCGCGATCGCGACCTTCACCCGCGTCGGGGTGATCGCAGCGGTGCTGACCCAGGTGGTCACCTTCGTGCGGTTGCGGCGGATGTTCTCCGGACTCGACCGGCCCGACCGCATCGCCGCGCTGCTCACCGCCCAGGGATTCGCCGGTGGTCTGTGGCAGGTGGCGTCGGCGGTGTGCCGGCACTACTGGCCGGTCACGGTCGTCGCAGCGGTGTTCTCCCGCAAGGTTCGGCGGGCGGTTCTGGCTTGCGCTGTGGCCGAAGGCATCTGGGACTGGAAGACGCACCGCGAGAGCGGCGGCCTCGATCCCGTCCGGTACCTGCTCTACAAGCGCCTCGACGACCTCGCCTACGGCGCGGGGCTGTGGAAGGGTGCGCTCGACGCCCGCACGGCGGCCGCGCTCGTACCCGACATCCGGAAGTGACATGATCCCGGCGCACGCCGATGTGGTGATCGTCGGCGGGGGAAGTTGTGGCTGCGTTCTCGCCGCCGGGCTCAGCGACGATCCGGACCGCACCGTGCTGCTGCTCGAGGAGGGCACGGCGTTCGGGTCGGCGTCCGCTGTTCCGCGCGAGATCCGTGACGCTGCCGTCCTTCCGGTTGGTCCGGAGAGCCCGTGGACGGCGGACTTTCCCGGACGGTTGACCTCGGACGTCCAGGCGACCGTGACGCGGGGCCGGGTGCTCGGGGGCTCCGGCGCGGTCAACGGCGCGTACTTCGTGCGTGCGCGGCCGGACGACTTCGCGTCGTGGCCCGCCTCGTGGTCGTACGAGGAGGTGCTGCCGTCCTTCCGGGCCGTCGAGACCGACACGGATGTCCCCGGCGACCTGCACGGAAGTTCCGGCCCGATACCGGTCGCCAGGGTGCCGCGCGAACGGATGCATCCGCTCTCGCGTGCCTTCGTCGACGCCTCCGAAAGTGCGGGATTCGCACCGGTCGCCGACCTCAACGCTCCCGGACCCGACGGGGTGGGTGCGGTTCCGTCGAACATGCGCGATGGCACGAGAGTGGGTCCGTTCCTCGCGTACCTGGCACCCGTCCTGGACCGGCCGAATCTGACGGTCGCCGGCGGGGTGAGCGCGACCCGAGTCGTGATGGCGGGCGGTCGCGCGGTGGGTGTCGAGATCGCCGGACCCGACGGACCACGAACGATCTCGGCCGGACACGTGATCGTCGCCGCAGGCGCAGTGAGGTCCCCGCAGCTGCTGATGCTCTCCGGGATCGGACCGGCCGACGAACTGGGCCGGCTCGGCATCGATCCGCTGCACGACCTTCCCGGGGTGGGCCGCGATTTCTCCGACCATCCGGAGTTCGCCGTCCCGTACCGATTCCGCCCGGGCCTCCCGTCGCACACGCTGCTGCTCGAGACGGTCCTGCACACCGAGAACCTCGAACTGCGCCCGTACACCGCGGCATTCGGTGCGGCGATCCCCGGCAGCGGTGTCGCCGATCCGGTGCTCGGCGTCGTCCTGACGCGCCCACGCAGTCGCGGACGCATCGTGCTCGACGAACGTGACCCGCGACGTCCACCTCTGCTCGACTATCGATACCTGACCGACCCGGCCGACCGGCAAGCTCTGGAGGAGGGTGTCCGGCTCGCCGCCGACCTCCTCGCCGCGACCACCGGCGTCGTCGAGGCCGGCAGCGTGGACGCGCGCGGCGGCAGGCTCGGAACGTCCCTGCACCTGTCCGGCACGTGCCGGATGGGCGACGACGAGAACGCCGTGGTCGACGAGTGGTGCCGCGTGCGCGGGATCGAGGGGTTGAGCGTCGTCGACACCTCGGTGTTTCCGCAGGTCCCCAGCCGTGGGCCGCACGCCACCGCGGTGATGCTCGCCCACCGCATCGCCGCGACCGCGAGGGATGCCCTGCCCCACACGGTGTGATCCCGACTACAGTGTCGGGGGAGGAGGCGCCGGTACATGACGGATCGTGGAATCGCGACGACCAACCCCTGGGTGGCACTCGACCCGGGAGCGGACGTGGCCGCGCACGCACGTGCGGTACTGCGCGCGCACGGCACGTTTGTCTCCGCCCGCGGCAAGGATCGGCTCGACGGGGGGCGCTCGGTGGTCCGCGACTCGTGGAGCCGGAGCCTGCAGCGCGGCATCGATCCCGACGTCGTCGAACAACCCGCACTGCTCTCCGGGCACGACCTCGAGGAGTACCGCGCCGGCCACCCCATGTCGCTGATCCGCCCGGTGGTGCGCAAGCTCCTCGTCGAGGACGCCGACGACAGTGGACTGCTCGTCGCCATCACCGACGGACAGGGACGGCTGCTGTGGGTCGAGGGCGATCACGCCGCGCGCGACCGCGCCCTGTCGATGAGCTTCGTCGAAGGGGCCGACTGGAGTGAGGACCGCGTCGGCACGAACGCTCCGGGAACGGCTCTCGCCGTGGATCATTCGGTGCAGATCTTCGGCGCCGAGCATTTCAACCGCACGGTGCACGAATGGAGTTGTTCGGCCGCTCCCGTGCACGACCCCACCAGCGGCCGGGTCCTCGGTGCCATCGACATCACCGGTGGGCACCGCGTCGCCGCGCCCGAGGTCCTGCAACTCGTCCGCGCGACGGTCGCGGCGGCGGAGGCCGAACTGCGGTTGCATGCCCTGAGCGGCCGCCCGTTGTTCCCGTCGGCGACGCCGCGCATCGAGACGATCGGCGCCGGGCGGCCCGCCCTGCACCGCGGAGGCGAACGCGTCGGCCTGTCCCGCCGGCACGCCGAGATCCTGCTGATCCTCGCCGATCACCCCGAAGGCCTGAGCTCCGACAGGCTCGCGATGCTGCTCGACGAGAACGAACTCGACTCGGTGACCATCCGCGCCGAGATGTCGCGCCTGCGCAAGGTGCTCGGGGCCGAACACCTCGGATCGCGGCCCTATCGGCTGCTCACCACGCTCGACACCGATGTCGCGGACGTGCGCCGCGCACTCGACCGCGGCGACGTGGCCTCGGCGGTCCGCCTCTGTACCGGGGAGATCCTGCCCGGATCGGTGGCGCCGGGCATCGAGGAGATCCGCGACGAACTCTGCTCGGGCGTGCGGGCGGCGCTGTTGCGCTGCGGCGAGGAGCATCTGCTCGCGCAATGGACCGCGTCCGTCCACGGCCGCGAGGACATCACCGCCTGGGCGGCCTACCGGGCATCGATCGATCCCCGGTCACCCCGCTTCGCGCAGGTCGACGCCACATTGACCCGATTGGACAGGCAGCTCGCAACGTAGTTGCAACCCTCGCGTTCGTAGTGTTTCGGATCACATACCGACCGCTCGACGCTGCAGGAGATGCACATGACCGTGTACGCCCGCCCCGGTTCGCCCGACGCCCACATGTCCTTCCAGTCCCGGTACGACAACTGGATCGGTGGCCAGTGGGTGCCCCCGGTGAAGGGGGAGTACTTCGAGAACGTCACCCCCGTCACCGGCCAGGTGTTCACCGAGGTCGCTCGCGGCACCGAGGAAGACATCGAACTCGCGCTCGACGCAGCCCACGCCGCCGCGCCGGCCTGGGGGAAGCCCTCGCCCGCCGAACGCGCGGTGATCCTCAACAAGATCGCCGACCGCATCGAGGAGAACCTCGAGTCGATCGCCCTCGCCGAGTCGTGGGACAACGGCAAGCCCATCCGCGAGACCCTCAACGCCGACATCCCGCTCGCGATCGACCACTTCCGCTACTTCGCGGGAGCCATCCGCGCGCAGGAGGGTTCGATCTCCGAGATCAACTCCGAGACGGTCGCCTACCACTTCCACGAGCCGCTCGGCGTCGTCGGCCAGATCATCCCGTGGAACTTCCCGATCCTCATGGCCGTGTGGAAGCTCGCGCCGGCCCTGGCCGCCGGCAACGCGGTGGTCCTCAAGCCCGCCGAGCAGACACCGGCGTCGATCCTGCACCTGATCTCGATCATCGGCGACCTGCTGCCGCCCGGCGTGGTCAACATCGTCAACGGTTTCGGTGTGGAGGCGGGCAAGCCGCTCGCGTCGAGCCCGCGCATCCGCAAGATCGCGTTCACCGGTGAGACCACCACCGGCCGGCTGATCATGCAGTACGCCTCGCAGAACCTGATCCCGGTCACCCTCGAACTCGGTGGCAAGAGCCCGAACATCTTCTTCTCCGACGTGCTGTCGGCGAACGACGACTACCAGGACAAGGCGCTCGAAGGCTTCACGATGTTCGCCCTCAACCAGGGTGAGGTGTGCACGTGCCCGTCGCGTGCGCTGATCCAGCAGGACATCTTCGACGACTTCCTCTCGCTCGCCGCGGTCCGCACCAAGGCCGTCCGCCAGGGCGATCCGCTCGACACCGACACGATGATCGGCGCTCAGGCCTCGAACGACCAGCTCGAGAAGATCCTGTCGTACATCGAGATCGGCAAGAGCGAGGGTGCCAAGGTCATCACCGGTGGTGAGCGCGCCGATCTCGGCGGCGACCTCTCGGGCGGCTACTACGTGCAGCCGACGATCTTCCAGGGCAACAACAAGATGCGCATCTTCCAGGAGGAGATCTTCGGCCCGGTCGTGTCCGTGACGTCCTTCAGCGATTTCGACGATGCGATCTCGATCGCCAACGACACCCTCTACGGTCTCGGTGCCGGTGTGTGGTCCCGCGACGGTGGCGTCGCCTACCGTGCCGGTCGCGCCATCCAGGCCGGCCGGGTGTGGACGAACACCTACCACCAGTACCCCGCGCACGCGGCCTTCGGTGGTTACAAGCAGTCCGGCATCGGCCGCGAGAACCACCACATGATGCTCGACCACTACCAGCAGACGAAGAACCTCCTGGTGTCCTACGCCCCCAAGGCACAGGGCTTCTTCTGATCCGAACTTCGGCGCCTGTCACGTCCGCACGGCGTGGCAGGCGCCGTTGCCATACGCTCGGAACACCGTGCACCCCAACGGAAAGGCAGGCCTGTGACCGCCCCGCGAATCGTGGCGACCGTCGATGCCGTCGCCCTGCTGCGCCGCCTCGCGCAGCGCAACGGACCGCTCATGATGCATCAGTCCGGCGGATGCTGCGACGGCTCCGCGCCGATGTGTTATCCCGACGGCGATTTCGTCGTCGGCGACTGCGACGTGCTCCTCGGAGTCCTCGACCTGCGCCTCGGGGCAGGGGAGACCCGCTCCGATCCGCCGGTCGGCGCGGACGCCGTGCCGGTGTGGATCTCCGGTTCGCAGTTCGAGGCGTGGAAGCACACCTGTCTCGTCCTCGACGTGGTGCCCGGGCGCGGCTCCGGGTTCAGCCTCGAGAGTCCGGAGGGGGTGCGTTTCCTCAGTAGGGGGCGCGCGTTCACTTCCGACGAAATGGCTCTCCTGGAAGCCCACCGGCCACTCACCGGGCGGGACCGGGAGGCCGGCGTGGAGCCCGCCGTGTCCGATGTGCCCACCGTGGTCGCCGAGGCCGCCGACGCGTGCCCGGTACCCGGCCTGTCCCCGTGATCCCATCTGCGTGATCCCATCGGGAGGAGGGTGACTCGCCTGCCGGTTGCCGGTGTGCGTCAGAATCGGGACGGAATCCGTCCGGATTCCGGACGACGACGTGGGCGCCCGGCGGGTGCGACGAGGAGTGGGCATGGCCTTCGCAGGCAACGTGGACGAACTGGCACTGCTGCAGACGGTGCGCCTGAAGAAGCAGGTCACTGCCGAGGTGATCGCCGCGCACCTCGGTGTGTCGGTGGCGGCCGGCCAGGCTGCGGTGGCCGCGCTCCTCGAACAGGGCAAGGCGTCGGAGAACGGCGGCGGCATCAGCCTCACCGACAAGGGCACCTCCGAGCTGAACGATCAGCTCGATGCCGAACGGGTCTCCATCGACGAGGATTCGATCTCGGAGCTCTACGACCAGTTCCTCCCGCTCGACGAGGAGCTGAACACGCTCCTCGAGAACGCGGACGCCGACGGATTCGTCGACGGCCTCATCGACCTCGACCGCCGGGCGCAGAGTCTGTTCGACGACGTGTCGGCGTTCGTGCCGCGCCTGTCGCGCTACCAGGACCTGTTCGCCGAGGCCCTGGAGAAGATCAAGGGCGGCTCGCTGGCGTGGGCCACGGCCGCCAACATCGACTCCTACGCCTCCGTGTGGGGCGAGATGCGCCAGGAGATCGCGGGCGCCGCCGGCCGCTGACAATTTCGTTCGTTCGGCGCACTATGTGATGCCGGTCACCTCTACCCCCCTTTCGGGGGTGGTGCGGGGGTGACCGGCATCACTACGTTTCGTTCATCCGCCGAGGCGATCACGCCCGCGGTTCGAACGGACAACGGAGGACTCACGTGACCAGTGTGTCGACCCCGGGGGCTGCCGAACCCCCCGTCGCCGGACCGGTGGGACGTTCGCGTCCCGATCCATCCACACCCCGCCACGCGGGCCCCTCGAAGGAAGGGCCCGGTATCCGGCGCGTCGCCGTCGCCAGCTGCATGGGCACGACGATCGAGTTCTACGACTTCTTCATCTACGGCACCGCCGCAGCGCTCGTCTTCCCGACGGTCTTCTTCCCCGCGCTCGGATCGACCGCAGGTACCGTCGCCTCCTTCGCGACCTTCGCCGTCGCCTTCATCGCCCGCCCCGTGGGCGCAATGCTGTTCGGGCACTTCGGCGATCGCATCGGACGCAAGAAGACGCTGATCTCCACGCTGCTGCTGATGGGTATCTCCACCCTGCTCATCGGCCTTCTGCCCGGCGCCGAGACCATCGGTGTCGCCGCCCCGATCATCCTCGTGCTGCTGCGATTCGCCCAGGGCTTCGCAGTGGGCGGTGAGTGGGCCGGTGCGACCCTGCTCACCGCCGAATACGCGCCACCAGGCCAACGCGGTCTGTACGCGATGTTCCCGCAGCTCGGTCCCGCCATCGCATTCGCCCTGTCGAGCGGAACCTTCCTGTTCACCGGTCTCGCCCTCGGCGACACCAACGACGCCTTCCTGAACTACGGCTGGCGGATCCCGTTCCTGCTCAGCATCGTTCTCGTCGGCATCGGCCTCTACATGCGCCTCGCCATCGAAGAGACTCCTGTCTTTCGTGCGGAGCAGGAAGCCCGCCGTAGTGCCCCGGCCGCCGAGATCGAGGCCCCGCGCCGGCTGCCCTTCCTCGACGCGTTGCGCTACCAGGCCAAGGAGATCTTCCTTGCCGGCGGCGCGCTGGCCATCATGTTCGCCTTCTTCTACATGGGCACGGCCTACCTGACCAGCTACGCGACGTCCGAGCTGGGATTCGACCGGCCGTTCGTCCTGGTGGTGGGCATCGCCTCGTCGCTCGTCTTCGGTCTCGCGATCGTGCTGTCCGCGCTGTATTCCGACCGCTTCGGGCGCAAGAAGGTCATCATGGTCTCGTGCGCCTTCTCCGTGGTCTGGGCACTGGTGTTGTTCCCGCTCCTCGACACCGGCTCACCGATTGCGTTCGTGCTCGGAATGATGATCACCCTCGCGATCTTCGGTATCGCCTACGGGCCGTGCGGAGCACTGCTGCCCGAGATGTTCGCGACCCGCTACCGCTACACCGGTGCCGGTCTGGGCTACAACTTCGCCGGTGTCCTCGGCGGCGCCATCCCGCCGATGATCGCCGCACCGCTCGCCGCCTCCTACGGCGGTATCGCGATCGGGATCATGCTGGCCGGAATCGGCCTCGTGAGCCTGGTCTGCACCGCGGCGCTCGTGGAGACCCGCGACCGGGCCCTCTGATCCACCGCCCCACCGATCCACCCCCGGTGGCGGTCGTCCGGCAGCAGCCCGACGACCGCCACCACAGCCGTTTCCCCGCCTCGTGAAGGAGAATGCGATGTCCGGCCTCGACGTCGACCGTCTGCCCAGCTACACCCAGGGTGCCTGGGACGTCCCGCTGCTCGGCGACACCATCGGCGACAACCTCGACCGCACCGCCGCCCGCTTCGGCGACCGTGAGGCGCTCGTCGATTCTGCCGCCGGAAAGCGCTGGAGTTACACCGAATTCGTCGCGGACATCGACGTGCTCGCGCTCGGTATGCTGCGGGCGGGCATCACCAAGGGTGACCGCGTCGGAATCTGGGCACCCAACTGCTGGCAGTGGGTGCTCGTGCAGTACGCGACCGCGAAGATCGGGGCGATCCTCGTCAACATCAACCCCGCCTACCGCTCGCACGAGCTGCAATACGTCCTCGAGCAGGCCGGTGTGCGGATGCTGGTGTCCGCCCCGACGTTCAAGACCTCCGACTACGCGCAGATGATCGAGACCGTCCGGCCCAACTGCCCCGATCTCGAGGACGTCGTCCTGCTCGACTCGCCGCGGTGGGACGAACTCGTCGACTCCGGCCGCGCCGCGCTCACCGAGGACCGGGCACCGCTCGACGCGGCCCAGGCCTCGTTGTCGCCCGACGATCCGATCAACATCCAGTACACCTCGGGCACCACCGGTTTCCCCAAGGGCGCCACCCTCAGTCACCACAACGTGCTCAACAACGGTTTCTTCGTCGGCGAGCTGTGCCACTACACCGAACGCGACCGGGTCTGCATCCCCGTCCCGCTGTACCACTGCTTCGGGATGACGATGGGCAACCTCGCGTGCACGAGTCACGGCGCGACCATCGTGTTGCCGGCGCCGGGATTCGACCCCGCTGCGACGCTCGGTGCGGTCGCCGAGGAGAAGTGCACGTCGCTGTACGGCGTGCCGACGATGTTCATCGCCGAACTGGCCGACCCCGGATTCGACAACTACGACCTGTCGAGTCTGCGGACCGGAATCATGGCGGGATCACCGTGTCCGGTGGAGGTGATGAAGCAGGTGATCGACCGGATGGGCATGAGCGAGGTCTCCATCTGCTACGGCATGACCGAGACCTCCCCGGTCTCGACGCAGACCCGCAGCGACGACAGCATCGAGCGGCGCGTGAGCACCGTCGGTCGTGTCGGCCCGCATCTCGAGGTGAAGGTCGTCGACCCCGTCACCGGACTGACGGTGCCGCGCGGCGAACCCGGCGAACTATGCACCCGCGGTTACTCGGTGATGCTCGGCTACTGGGATCAGCCCGACAAGACCGCCGAGGCGATCGACGCGGCCCGCTGGATGCACACCGGCGACATCGGCGTCATGGACGAGGACGGGTACGTCTCGGTGACCGGCCGGATCAAGGACATGGTCATCCGGGGTGGGGAGAACATCTACCCCCGCGAGATCGAGGAATTCCTCTACACCCACCCGGACATCCTCGACGCCCAGGTCGTCGGCGTGCCCGACACGAAGTACGGCGAGGAACTCATGGCGTGGATCCGGATGCGCGAGGGCGCCGAACCGCTCGACGCCGATTCGCTCCGGACGTTCTGCACCGGCAAGCTCGCCCACTACAAGATCCCGCGCTATGTGCACGTGGTCGAGGAGTTCCCGATGACGGTGACCGGGAAGGTCCGCAAGGTGGAGATGCGCGAGCAGGCGATCGCCTTGCTCGAGGCGACACGAGCGGACGGGGGCCGGTGAGACCACGGCCCTGCCGGAGAAGGATGTTCACTCGACAGGCACGTCGAATCCGCCTCGTGTGAGGGGTTCATGATCGACACTGATGGGGTACATGGTCGTCGAGGTTGCGCCGCCCCGGGTGCGGCGCCGAACAGAGAGGCTCACCATGGGACAGATCATCGGCACGATCATCTTCGGCGCAGTCATCGGTATCCTCGCCAGGTTGGTGATCCCCGGTAAGCAGGCGATGGGGATGCTCATCACCATCGTCATCGGCATCATCGGTGCGCTGATCGGTTACTGGATCTGGGGTCTGATCTCGTCCGAGGGGAACGAGAACACCTCCGGCATCGATTGGATCCGCTGGATCATCTCCATCGCCGTCGCTGTGGTGCTCACCCTCATCTACACGTCTGCGACGCGCGAGCGGCGGTAGCCGAGAGTCCTCGCGCGAGACTCCGTTTCGGACGTCTCGGACGCCGTGCACGGGCAGTCCGTCCGTGCACGACGGTTCCCGGCCGGTCCGGGCGGGCCTTCGTCCGTGTTCAGGTACGGTCCCGGACCGGGAGGTGAACTGTGGTGGAACCGCAATGGACTCCGACGGACGTCGACATCGAGCAGGCGAACGTCACCGGATTCACCCGGTTCGTCGAGGAGAGACACGGACTCGACCTGCCCGGCTACCGGGCGTTGTGGCAGTGGTCCGTCGACGAGCCCGGCGCATTCTGGCAGGCAGTGTGGGACGCCTTCGACGTCGTCTCCCACACCGACCCCGGCCCGGCTCTGGCCGACGCCTCCATGCCCGGTGCCGTGTGGTTCCCGGGCGCGCGACTGAACTTCGCCGAGTACGTCTTCCGGGAGCGTCCCCCGGACGAGGCCGCCATCGTCCACCTCGACGAGGAGGGACGCCGGCGCGAGGTCTGCTGGTCCGAACTCGAACGCCGGACGGCCGCGCTCGCCGCGACGCTCCGCGCGCACGGGGTGGGGGAGGGTGATCGTGTCGTCGGCTACCTGCCCAACATCCCCGAAGCGATCGTCGCCCTGCTCGCCACGGCGAGCATCGGGGCCGTCTGGGCCGGATGTGGACAGGACTACGCCGCACCTGCGGCGATCGACCGTCTGGGCAGACTCGAACCACGAGCACTCGTCACGGCAACCGGATACCGCTACGCAGGACGGCGGCACGACCGCGTCGACGAGGTGGACGTACTCCGCGCCGCGATGCCTGGCCTCGCCCTGACGGTCGTCGTGTCGGAGGAGGAGACATCGTTCGACACGTCCGGGTTCGACATGTCCGGGCAGACCGGGACCGTTCTGGACTGGCGGGACGCTGTCTCCGGCGACGCCGCTCTCGAACCCCTACCCGTTCCCTTCGACCATCCGTTGTGGGTGGTCTTCTCCTCCGGCACCACCGGCCCACCGAAAGGCTTGGTGCACGGCCACGGTGGTGTGCTGCTCGAACACCTCAAGGCGTTGTCGCTGCACCTCGACCTCCGTCCCGGCGACCGCTTCCTCTGGTACACCAGCCCGAGCTGGATGATGTGGAACTTCCTGCTCTCGGGGCTGCTCGTGGGATGCACCGTCGTCACCTACGACGGCGCCCCGTCCCATCCCGAGGTCGATCGCCTGTGGCGGATCGCGGCCGAGGAGAACGTCACGGTGCTCGGGACGAGCCCCGGCTATGTGCTGGCCTGCATCAAGGCCGGTGTCGTCCCGCAGGACGACCACGATCTGTCGGCCCTCCGCGGCGTCGGGGTCACCGGGTCGACGCTGCCCGCCTCGTCGTCGGCGTGGCTGTCGGACAACGCCGGCGAGCACGTGCAGGTGATGTCGATCTCCGGCGGGACCGACGTCGTGACGGCCTTCGTCGGCGCCGTCCCCACGGTGCCCGTGTGGCCGGGGGAGATCTCGGTGCCCTGCCTCGGCGTGGCGGTCGACGCCTTCGACGAAGGGGGCCGGCCGGTGCGCGGAGAGGTCGGCGAACTCGTCGTGACCGTCCCCATGCCGTCCATGCCCGTGCGGTTCTGGAACGACCCGGACGGCAGTCGCTACCGCGATGCGTACTTCTCCGTCTATCCGGGTGTGTGGCGCCACGGCGACTGGATCACGATCACCGAGCGCGGAACCTTCGAGATGCACGGCAGGTCCGACTCCACCCTCAACCGCCACGGTGTGCGGATGGGCAGTGCCGATATCTACCAGGCCGTGGAGAACCTGCCCGAGGTCGTCGAGTCGCTCGTCCTCGGCATCGAACAACCCGACGGCACGTACCGCATGCCGCTGTTCGTCGTCCTCGCCGAGGGCGTCACGCTCACCGACGACCTGAAGGAACGGATCCGTGCGGCCGTGCGCGAGCACGCCTCGCCCCGGCACGTGCCCGACGAGATCGTCGCCGCGCCCGGGGTGCCGCACACCCGCACCGGTAAGAAGCTCGAGGTTCCCCTCAAACGGATCCTGCAGGGAGCCGATCCCGGCCGCGTCGTCGACCGCACCGCGATCGACGAACCCGACCTGCTCGACTGGTACCGCGACCAGGCGTGATCCGGGGCACACCATGAGCGTCACCTAACTGGACAGTCCCCGTCCCGAATGGTCGGATTGCGCCCATGGACATCGCCATCAAGATCTTCCTCATCCTGCACTTCATCGGCCTCGCGGGCATCATCGGTTCGTGGCTCGCGGTCATCAAGGAACCGCGCGTCGTCGCCGGCATGCTGCACGGCGCCATCCTGCAGGTCGTGACGGGTCTGGCCCTGGTCGGTCTGCGGGAGGCGCAGGACGTCGTCGAGGTGAACCACATGAAGATCGGCATCAAGCTGCTGGTCGCCCTCGCCGTGCTCGTCGTGGCGTTCATCGGCCTGAGGAAGGAGAAGCAGAATCCCGGCTCGACCGCGACGCTCGCCCACGTCGCCGGTGGTCTGGGCATTCTCAACGTGATCATCGCCGTGGCGTGGACGTGATCGTCCGCACTCGGGTGACAGCTGGTCGGCGCCGGGTGGGCACCCTGTAGATTGGGACCGATGCGTATGTCATGGGCTCCGGTGATGACCGGCGGGTAACCTGCTTCGGGCGCCTCGGCCGAAAGGCCGGGGATTCGTTGCTGCGTCCGGTCCTGCGGAGAGTCCTACCGCCCGGCCGCGCCGTAACGATTCCCACCTGGTCAGCAGATAAACCGAGAAGGTTGTGCGCTGCGCAAGCTGCCGCCGATGGGGGTTGCGCGACGGTGAGAGAGAGGTTGGGGATTGGACTCGCTGGGTAGCGGCGGATCGGAAGCGGCGAACGCGCAGGGCATCGTGCCGCCCGGGGCCTTTCCGCTCTCGCCGGCACAGCTGGGCATGTGGTTCGCTCAGCACGTCGATCCGACGGTGCCCGCCAACATCGCTCAGTACGTCGAACTCGAGGGCGACCTCGACCGCGACCTGCTGCGTGCCGCGAGTGTCCGCGCCGCCCACGAGATGGGATCGGGTTTCCTCCGGTTCATCGAGGTCGACGCCCAGCCCTACCAGCTCGTCGACCCCACTCTCGAAGAGTCCGTCGGGTACGAGGATCTTCGGGGCGAGCCCGATCCTCGCCAGGCCGCGCTCGATTGGATGCGCGACGACCGCAGCCGTCCCGTCGACGTCCTCCGCGACCGGCTGATCTCCGCGACGGTCCTGCGCATCGGTGACCGTCGTTACTTCTGGTACAACCGCGTCCACCATCTCGCGCTCGACGGTTTCGCCGCCGCGACCTTCATGACCCGCATCGCCGAGCTCTACACGGCGTCGGTCGACGGCGTCGAACCGTCCCCGAGCCTCGCGTCCGATCTGCGAAAGGTCCACGACGTCGAGATGGAGTACCGCGGATCGAAGCGGTTCGCCGACGACCGCGAGTACTGGGTGCAGCAGATCGAGGGCATCGAGGACCCCACGAGCCTCGCCGGCCGCACCGCGGCGCCCGCGCCGGTCAGCCGCATCGACAGCGCGGCGTTGTCGGATGAGACCGAACGTCGCGTCGAGCAGCTGTCAGAGCGGGAGAACACGAGTCTGGCGACCGCCGTCATCGCGGCGTTCGCGGCCTACGTCGCCCAGATGACCGGGCAGACCGACGTCGTCCTGAGCCTGCCCGTCGCGGCTCGCACGACCGCCCTGTTGCGCCGCTCCGGCAGCATGGTCTCGAACGTCGTCCCGCTCCGGCTGAGCGTGACCGACGAGACCACTGTGCACGACCTGATCGCGGCGTCCGGTGCTGCCGTCTCGGGCGCGCTGCGTCACCAGCGCTACCGGCACGAGGACATCGTCCGCGACCGCGCCGCGACCTCGGCGGGGGGAGCGCAGTCCACCTTCTTCGGACCGTGGGTCAACATCATGCTGTTCGACAACGAGGTCCGACTCGGCGACATGGTGGGACGGATCAACATCCTGTCCACCGGTCTGATCGAGGATCTCGGCGTCAACGTCTACACCAGCGGCGACAACACCCACATCGACTTCGAGTCGAACCCGAATCTCTACGGACCCGACCGGGCCGCCTCCGACCACGCGCGGTTCGTCGAGTTCTTCGACCGCTTCGTCGGTTCGGCCTCCGACCGGCCCGTCTGGGACATCCCGCTCGCCGGCGGCACCGAACTCGACCGGGTCGTCCGCGACTGGAACCGCACCGACCATCCCGTGCAGCGCCGCGACCTGCTCGCGGAGTTCCACGACCGGGTCGCGACCTCTCCCGAGGCGACCGCGCTGGTCTTCGAAGGCGAATCGCTGACCTACGCCGAATTCGCCGCGCGGGTGAACAGCCTTGCCCGGGCACTGGTCGATCTCGGTGTCGGCCCCGAGTCCCTCGTCGGACTGGCCATCCGACGCTCGCTCGAGCTCGTCGTCGGCATGTACGCGATCGTCGAGGCGGGTGGTGCCTGGGTGCCGATCGACCCCGACCACCCCGCCGATCGCACCGCCTACATCCTCGAGACCGCCCACCCCGCGGCGGTGCTCACCACGGCACGCGACGACGTGACGCTGCCCGAGGGCATCCCCACGATAGACGTCGACACCTTCGACCACGCGCGGTTCGGCACGACACCGCTCACCGACGCCGAACGACGCGGACCGATCCTGCCGGACACGACCGCCTACGTCATCTTCACCTCCGGTTCGACGGGCCGGCCGAAGGGCGTGGCCGTGAGCCACGTGGCGATCGACAACCAGATCCAGTGGATGAACGACCAGTACGGTCTGACCTCCACCGACGTGTACCTGCAGAAGACCGCGACGACCTTCGATGTGTCGCTGTGGGGCTTCTTCATGCCCCTGCGCGTCGGCGCGACCCTCGTGATCGCGACGCCCGACGGGCACCGCGACCCGGTCTACGTCGCGAACAAGATCGCCGAGCACGGCATCACGATCACCGACTTCGTGCCGTCGATGCTCACCGTCTTCGTCGCGAATGCGCCTGCCGGGACGTGTGATTCGCTGCGGCACGTCTTCGTCATCGGTGAGGCCCTGCCGTCCGAGACCGCCGCGGACTTCGCGCGCATGTGCCCGGCCGGGCTCCACAACCTGTACGGACCCACCGAAGCCGCGGTCTCCATCACCTACCACCGGGCCGCTCCCGGCGACGTGCACAGCGTCCCGATCGGCGTCCCGCAGTGGAACAGCCGCGCATACGTCCTCGACCGGCGGCTGCGGCCGGTGCCGGTGGGCCGACCCGGCGAGCTCTACCTCGCCGGCGTCCAGCTCGCGCGCGGATATCTCGACCGTCCCGACCTGACCTCCGACCGTTTCCTCGCCGACCCCTTCGGGGCGCCCGGCGAGCGGATGTACCGCACCGGCGACCTGGTGCGGTGGGAGACCGCCGCCGACGGCACGGGTCTGCTCGAATACATCGGCCGCACCGACTTCCAGGTCAAGTTCCGCGGCCAGCGCATCGAACTCGGCGAGATCGAAGCGGTGCTCCTCGCGCACTCCGCCGTCTCGCAGGCCGTCGTGCTCGTGGTGGAGACCCCCACCGGGGACCAGCTCGTGGGGTACGTCGTCGCGGCTCCCGGCCGCACCATCGACCCTTCCGATCTCGCCGATCATGCCGGCCGGTCGCTGCCGTCGTACATGGTTCCGGCGTCGCTCATGGTGCTCGACGCGCTGCCGCTCAACACGAGCGGCAAGCTCGACCGGAAGGCGCTGCCGGAGCCGGTCTTCAGCAGCACCCGCGTCTTCCGTGAGCCGCGCACCCCCGCCGAGCGTGCCGTCGCCGAAGCGTTCGGCGAGGTCCTCGGTGTCGAACGTGTCGGTCTCGACGACGACTTCTTCGAACTCGGCGGCAACTCCCTCGTCGCCACCCAGGTGGTCTCCCGCATCGGAGCCGCGCTCGACACCCAGGTGCCCGTGCGTGTGCTGTTCGAGGCGTCCACGGTCGTGGGTCTCGCGACCCGGCTCGCCAAGCAGATCGGTACCGGCGCGCGGTCCCCGCTCGTCGCCCGACCGCGACCCGACGTGCTGCCGTTGTCGACTGCGCAGCAACGGATCTGGTTCCTCAACCGCTTCGACGTCAGCACCGCCGCCTACAACCTTCCGTTCACGGTGCGGCTCACCGGCGCCGTCGATCCCGCAGCGGTGTCCGACGCCTTCGCCGACGTGGTGGCGCGGCACGAGAGCCTGCGGACCGTCTACCCCGAGGTGGACGGCGAGCCGCAGCAGACGATCCTTCCGGTCGAGCAGGTCGTCGTCCCGCTCGAGCCGATCGACGTCGACGAGCAGGACCTGCACGCGGCCGTCGTCGACCTCGCGAGCCGCGGTTTCGACGTCGTCCGCGACGTCCCCTTCCGGGTCGCGCTGTACCGGCTCGCCCCCGACGACTACGTCCTGGCCATGGTGCTGCACCACATCGCCGCCGACGGCTCCTCGTTCGGCCCCTTCGCCCGCGACGTGGTCACGGCCTACAGCGCCCGCGCCGAGGGGAACAAGCCGAGCTGGACGCCGCTTCCCGTCCAGTACGCCGACTACGCCGTTTGGCAGCGAGAGGCCCTCGGCGACGAGGCCGACCCGAATTCCGTTGCGGCGCAGCAGCTCGACTACTGGGTGAACGAGCTCGACGGTCTGCCCGACCAGCTCGACCTGCCCACCGACCGGACCCGGCCCGCCGTCTCCTCCTACAACGGCGACAAGCACCGCTTCGCGATCGACGCCGAGACCCACCGCGGTCTCGTCGACCTCGCCCGCAGGCAGCACGCGTCGCTGTTCATGATCGTCCACGCTGCCTACGCGGCGCTGCTGTCCCGCCTCAGCGGTTCCGACGACATCGCCATCGGTACCGCCGTGGCAGGTCGTGGGGAGAAGGATCTCGACGACCTGATCGGCATGTTCGTCAACACCCTCGTCCTGCGCACCAGGGTCGATCCCGGCGTTTCGTTCGAGGACTACCTCGCCGGCGTCCGGGAGACCGACCTGACGGCGTTCTCGAACGCAGACGTCCCCTTCGAGCGTCTCGTCGAGGTGCTCACCCCGCCGCGCTCGACCGCGCGGCACCCGCTGTTCCAGGCCGCGCTGTCCCTCGAACCGGGCACCGCGCGCGACGTCTCGTTCGCGGGAGTCCACGCCGTCGGCGCCGAACTGGACGTGCCGATCTCGAAGTTCGACATCCAGCTGTGGGTGACCGAGAAGACCGGTGACGACGGCGAACCCGCCGGCCTCGACGCCCTGTTCGAGTACGCCACCGACCTGTTCGACGCCGCGACGGTCGCCGTCTTCGCCGAACGCTTCGCGCGGATTCTCGCCGGGATCGTCGCCGATGCGTCGACCTGCGTGGGCGACCTGGCGATCCTCTCGCCCGGGGAGGCCGAACGCCTGCTCACGGCGACGGGGCCCGAGCCTGCCGAGGCCCGCACCCTGGTGGAACTGCTGACCACCGGCGCCGTCGACCATCCCGACCGCGTCGCCCTCCGCGACCGCGACACCGTCCTGACCTACCGCGAACTCGACACGTGGTCGAACCGCATCGCCCGGCGGCTCGTCGAGCGCGGTGCCCGGCCCGACGGCATCGTCGCGCTGGCCTTCCCACGGTCGTGGGAGATGGTGCTCGCCGTGTGGTCGGTCGCCAAGACCGGCGCCGCCTACACGCCCGTCGACCCGGAGTACCCGGCCGAACGCGTCACCCACATGCTCGACGACTCGTCGGCCGTCTTCGGTCTGACGACGGGGGAGTACGCCACCGGTCTGTCCTCGGCCACCGAGTGGATCCGACTCGACGACCCCGAGTTCGTCGACGCGTGCGCGTCCTACCCGGACGGCCCGCTCACCGACGCCGACCGCGCTGCGCCGCTGCGCCTCGACCACACCGCTTACGTCATCTACACCTCCGGTTCGACGGGCAAGCCCAAGGGCGTCGCCGTCACCCACCGCGGCCTCGCCGGTCTCGTCCGCGAGACCGTCGAACTGTACGGCGTGACAGAGGAATCGAAGCTCCTGCACATCTGCTCGCCGAGCTTCGACCCGACGGTCCTCGACTGGACGCTGGCCGGGTCCACCGGCGCCGAACTCGTCGTGACACCGCCGTCCGTCTACGGCGGCGCCGAACTGCGCGCGCTCATCGAACGCACCGGCGTCACCCACACCGTCATCACCCCGGCGGTGCTCGGTTCCGTCGACCCGAGCGGACTCGACGCCCTGCGCGTCGTGAACGTCGGTGGCGACGTGTCCACGGCCGACCTCGTCTCCCGCTGGGCGCCCGGCCGCAACTTCTACAACGCCTACGGGCCGACCGAGACCACGATCGTCTCGACGCGCGCTCTGCTCGAACCGTCCGGGCCGATCACCATCGGACGGCCCGTGGCGGGCGTGCACGCCCTGGTCCTCGACAGCCGGCTCCGCCCGGTCCCCGCCGGTGTCGCGGGTGAGCTCTATCTCGCGGGCGACGTGCTCGCCCGCGGTTACCATCGGCGTCCGGCGCTCACCGCCGACCGGTTCGTGGCGAACCCGTTCGGCGCGAACGGAACCCGGATGTACCGCACCGGCGACATCGTGCGCTGGGACGAGCAGGGCCGCATCGAGTTCGCCGGACGCGCCGACTTCCAGGTCAAGGTCCGCGGCTACCGCATCGAACTCGGGGAGATCGACGCCGCGCTGCTGACCCACCCCTCGGTCGCCTTCGCGACCACCGTCGGACACGAGATGCCGTCGGGCCAGACCGCGCTCGTCGCGTACGTGCACGGGGACGAGCAGATCGATCCTGCCGAACTCGCCGATCACGTCGGCCGCTCGCTGCCGTCGTACATGGTGCCGTCGCAGATCGTCGTGCTCGACGAGGTGCCGCTCAACCCGGTCGGCAAACTCGACCGCCGTGCCCTGCCCGAGCCCGATCTCGGCATCAGCTACCGCGAGTTCCGTGCCCCGACCACTCCCATCGAGGAGACGGTCGCGAACGTCTTCGCCGAGGTACTCGGCGTCCAGGGCGTGGGTCTCGACGACGACTTCTTCGAGCTCGGCGGCAACTCGCTGCTCGCCACGCAGGTCGTCTCCCGGCTCGGTGTCGCCCTCGACGCGCAGGTGCCGGTGCGGGCGTTGTTCGAATCCAGTTCGGTGGCGGCCCTGGCGGTGCGCGTCGAGCAGGAGGCAGGTCGCGGAGCGCGTATCGCTCTGACGAAGATGCCGCGGCCCGAACGTGTTCCGCTGTCGCTCGCGCAGCAGCGCATGTGGTTCCTCAACCGCTTCGATCCGCGGTCGTCCACCTACAACCTCCCGATGGCGCTGCGCCTGACCGGCGAACTGGACGTCGCCGCACTGCAGGTGTCGATCATGGACGTCATCGATCGGCACGAGTCGTTGCGCACCGTCTTCCCCGACTCGCCGAACGGACCGCACCAGGTCGTCCGTGCCGCGGCGGAGGTCGTGCCGGATCTGACCCCGACCCGGATCACCCCCGACGAGCTGCCGGCCTCCGTGCGCCGCCTGGTCTTCACCGGACTGGACGTGACGTCGGACGTGCCGATCCGCGCCGAACTGTTCGAACTCGGCGACCAGGACCACGTGCTCGCGCTCGTCGTGCACCACATCTCGGCCGACGGCTGGTCCACCGGCCCGATGGCGCGCGACATCATGGTCGCCTACACTGCCCGCACCGAATGGGAGGAGCCCTCGTGGGCACCCCTGCCGGTGCAGTACGCCGACTACACGCTGTGGCAGCGGCAGGTACTCGGATCCGAGGACGATCCGCAGTCGCTGATCTCCCGGCAGCTCGACTACTGGCGTCGCACCCTCGCCGGTGCGCCCGACCAGCTCGATCTGCCCGCCGACCGTCCGCGGCCGGCCGTGCAGTCGTACTCCGGTGCGACCGTGGACTTCCCGATCGATCCGGAACTGCACCGCGAGCTCGTGGCGCTGGCACGTACCCGCAACGCATCGCTGTTCATGGTGGTGCACGCGGCCCTGAGCGTGCTGCTCGCGCGGATGTCCGGTCAGGACGACATCGCGATCGGCACCCCGGTCGCGGGTCGCGGCGAGCAGGCGCTCGACGACCTGATCGGCATGTTCGTCAACACCCTCGTGCTGCGCACGGATGTCGATTCGGGCAGGCCGTTCACCGCGCATCTCGCACGGGCACGCGATGCGGCGCTCGGCGCCTTCGGCCACGCCGACGTGCCGTTCGAGCGGCTCGTCGAGGTGCTCAACCCGACCCGCTCCACCGCCCGGCACCCGCTGTTCCAGGTGATGCTCTCGTTCGAGAACCTGCGCGCCGCGCACGTCGAACTGCGTGGCCTGACCCTCGACGTGCTCGACATCGACACGGCGGTCGCCAGGTTCGACCTGCAGCTCACCCTCACCGAGGACTTCGCGGAGGACGGCACGCCGAACGGTCTCGGAGCGGCGTTCACCTATGCGACCGACCTGTTCGATCACGCGACGGTGCGCGGATTCGCCGATCGCTTCGTCCGCATCCTCGAGGCCGTGGTGCGCGAACCCGAGGTCGTCGTCGGCGACATCGACCTGCTCGACGCCGACGAGCGACTCGCGGTCCTCGAATCGTGGAACGACACCGCGCACGAGCTGGAACCGGCCACTCTCGTCGACCTGTTCGACGCCCGGGTGGCGACGGATCCCGACGCCGCGGCCGTGGCCTTCGAGGGCGAGCAGCTGACCTACGCGGACTTCGACGCGCGAGTGAACCGCCTTGCCCGCCATCTGATCTCGCAGGGTGTCGGACCGGAGTCGACCGTCGGACTCGCGGTGCGGCGATCCCTCGACCTCCTCGTCGGCATGTACGCGATCGTCAAGGCCGGCGGCGCCTCCCTGCCGCTCGACCCCGATCAGCCCGCCGACCGCAACGCGTACATCCTCGACACGGCGGCGCCGGTCGCGGTGCTGACCACCACCCGCGACGCCTTCGGGTCGACCGCGGCCGCGCACACGATCGAGATCGACACGCTCGATGTGTCCGACCTGCCGTCCGGCCCGATCACCGATGCCGATCGCATCGCCACGCTCACGCCGGCGAACACCGCCTACGTCATCTTCACGTCCGGTTCGACGGGACGGCCCAAGGGTGTCGCGGTGCCGCACGGCGCAATCGTCAACCGCCTGCTGTGGATGCAGGACGAGTACGGCCTCGGTCGCGACGACGTGGTCCTGCAGAAGACGCCGTTCACCTTCGACGTGTCGGTGTGGGAGTTCTTCTGGCCCCTGCAGATCGGTGCGCGACTCGAGATCGCACTTCCCGACGGTCATCGGGACCCGGCCTATCTCGCCCGGGTCATGGCCGACCGCGGCGTCACGGTCGCGCACTTCGTGCCGTCCATGCTCGCGGTCTTCGTCGCCGAGAACGCCGCGGCCTCGGCCTCATCGTTGCGGATGGTCTTCGCCTCGGGCGAGGCACTGCCTGCCTCGGTCGCTGCACGCCTGCGGTCGATCCTGCCGGGCGCTCGCCTGCACAATCTGTACGGCCCCACCGAGGCGGCCGTCGACGTGACCTACCACGAGGTCACCGCGGCCGACGCGGTGTCGGTGCCGATCGGCGTCCCGGTCTGGAACACCGGCGTCCACGTCCTCGACGGCCGACTGCATCCGGTGCCGGTCGGTGTCGCGGGTGAGCTCTACCTGTCGGGCGTCCAGCTGGCGCGCGGTTACGTGGCGCGGCCGGACCTGACGGCGGAACGCTTCGTCGCCTCGCCGTACGGGGCGGGGGAGAGGCTCTACCGCACGGGCGATCTCGTGCGGTGGGTCGCCCGGGAGACCTCCGACGCACGCACGGCGCGTGCCGAACTCGAATACATCGGCCGCACCGACTTCCAGGTCAAGCTGCGCGGTCTGCGCATCGAACTCGGCGAGATCGAGACGGCCCTGCTCGCGCTCGACGACGTCGACCAGGCCGTCGTGCTCGTGCGCTCGGACGCCCACTCCGGTGAGCACCTCGTCGCCTATCTCGTCGCCGCCGACGGCCGGTCGCTCGACACCACCTCCGTCTCGCGTCGTCTCGCCGGCTCGCTGCCGGCCTACATGGTGCCGTCGGTCTACGTCGTGCTCGACGAGTTCCCGCTCGGATCGTCGGGCAAGCTCGACCGCAAGGCCCTGCCGGCCCCGGTCTTCGAGGTCAAGGAGTTCCGCGCCCCGACGACCCCGGTCGAACAGATCGTCGCGTCGGTCTTCGCCGACGTCCTCGGACTCGACCGCGTCGGTCTCGACGACGACTTCTTCGCGCTCGGCGGCAACTCGCTGATCGCAACACAGGCCGTCTCCCGCATCGGCGAATCCCTCGGTGGCCGAGTGGCATTGCGCGTGATCTTCGAGGCATCCACCGTCGAGGCCCTCGCCGCCGCCGTCGAGGCCGACTCGTCGGGTGCGGCCCGCACACCGCTCGTCGCCGGGCGCCGCCCCGAACGGGTTCCGCTGTCGCTCGCGCAGCAACGCATGTGGTTCCTCAACCGCTTCGACCCGGAGTCCGCGGTCAACAACATCCCGGTGGCCGTGCACCTGTCCGGTGCGCTCGACGTCGCCGCGCTCGGGACCGCGCTGCGCGACGTCGTCGCACGGCACGAATCGCTCCGCACCGTCTACCCCGACGTCGACGGCTACGGCTACCAGAAGGTGCTCCCGGTCTCGGAGGTGCCGGTCGAGCTGACCGTCACCCGTATCGACGCCGACCGTCTGCCCGCCGAACTGCGTGCACTCGCGGCGACGTCCTTCGACGTCGCTGTCGACGTACCGATGGTGGTGCGGCTATTCGAAACCGGCCCTGATTCGCACGTGCTCGTCGCGATCCTGCACCACATCGCCGCCGACGGATTCTCGATGGTGCCGTTGACCCGCGACATCATGATCGCGTACGCGGCTCGGTCGCAGGGCGGGGATCCGGCCTGGGCTCCGCTCGAAGTCCAGTATGCCGACTTTACTCTCTGGCAACACGAGGTGCTCGGTGCGGAGAACGACCCGGAATCGCTGTTATCAAAGCAAATTCGTTACTGGACGAAGGTGCTTGCTGGTCTACCTGACAGTCTCGACCTGCCGGCGGATCGGCCTCGCCCGGCGGTGGCGTCCTACGCGGGTGCCGTCACCCGATTGCGGATCGACGCTGAGCTCCGTATCGCTATCGAACGCGTCGCCCAGCAACACCGCTCCACCGAGTTCATGGTGGTGCACGCGGTGTTGGCCTTACTGCTTGCGCGGCTGAGCGGCTCCGGTGACATCACTATCGGTACTCCGGTCGCGGGCCGCGGTGAACGTTCCCTCGACGACCTCATCGGTATGTTTGTCAATACGCTCGTTCTGCGGACCCGAGTGGATCCCTCAGCGGGATTCGAAGATCTGCTTGCCCATGTCCGCGAAGTGGACCTCGGGGCCTTCGGGCACGCAGAGCTTCCGTTCGAACGTCTCGTCGACGTACTTGCTCCCGTTCGCACTCAGGCTCACAATCCGTTGTTCCAGGTGATGCTCGCATTCCAGAACCTTGGGCAGGTCGCTCTTGAGTTGTCGAACCTATCGGTCTCGAACCTGCCGTTCGACCACGGCATGTCGAAGTTCGACCTCGCATTTACCGTTCTCGACGTTGGCGAAGAAGAGGTCGATCGCGGTTATGAACTTGAAATTCAATATGCGACTGATTTGTTCGACGCCTCCACAATCGACGAATTGAGTAAGCGATTTGTCCGTCTCCTCCATGTCGTCACCGCAGACTGGTCCGTGACGGTGGGAGATATCGATCTACTGGATGCCGACGAGCGGTCGCGTCTGCTCCAGCATTGGAATGACACTCATCATGAGGTGGATGAGTCGTCTACCCTCGTGAATCTGTTCTTCGAACAGGTCGAGCGCACGCCGGATGCGATCGCGGTGGAATTCGAGGGTGAGGCACTGACCTACTCCGAATTCTCCTCCCGTGTCAATCGTCTTGCACGGCATCTGGTCTCGGTGGGAGTGGGGCCGGACTCGACGGTCGCGTTGGCTATGCGTCGGTCGACAAGCTTGTTGGTGGGTATGTACGCCGTTGTGGTGGCGGGAGGCGCCTACGTCCCGGTGGATCCGGATCAACCGGACGAGCGCAACGCATATATCCTCGACACGGCGGCTCCCGTGGTGGTGTTGACGACTGAAAGCGACAAGTTTGCGGTCTCCGGAGCAAAAGTGGTGCCGAACCTGACTATCGACACCTTGGATCTGTGCGATGTTTCGGATGCGCCTGTGTCGGATGTAGATCGGGTATCGCCGTTGCGGCGGACGAACACCGCCTACGTCATCTTCACGTCGGGATCGACGGGACGACCGAAGGGTGTTGCGGTACCGCACCGCGCGATAGTCAATCGTCTGCGCTGGATGCAGCACGAATACCCGCTTGACGCCACCGATGTAGTACTGCAAAAGACTCCGTTCACCTTCGACGTCTCGGTCTGGGAGTTCTTCTGGCCATTGCAGGTCGGCGCTCGCCTCGTGGTGGCGCGGCCCGACGGTCACCGCGATCCGCGCTACCTGGTCTCCGTGATAGCGCGCAGTTCCGTCTCGGTCGTTCACTTTGTCCCGTCGATGCTCGCGGTCTTCGTTGCAGAGTCTTCCGTCGCCAATTGCTCGTCGCTGCGTTACTTATTCGCGTCGGGTGAGGCGCTCCCGCCAGCGTTGGCGGCCCGCACCATTGCCGTCTTGCCCCGTGTCGGGCTGCACAATCTGTACGGACCGACGGAGGCTGCGGTGGACGTGACGTACCACGAGGTCGTCGATTCTGACGTGCTGTCGGTGCCGATCGGCGCGCCTGTGTGGAACACGAAGGTCTACGTCCTCGATCACCGCCTGGCTCCGGTCCCTGTTGGTGTCCCGGGGGAACTTTATCTCGCGGGCGTTCAGCTTGCCCGAGGTTACGTAAATCGGCCGGATCTGACGGCCGACCGCTTCGTTGCCTCTCCATTCGGTGATGGTGAGCGTCTGTACCGCACCGGCGATCTCGTCCGATGGATTGGTGATGGTGAGCGGGGTGAACTCGACTACATTGGGCGAACAGATTTCCAGGTCAAGCTCCGTGGTCTGCGGATCGAATTAGGGGAAATCGAAGCCGCACTTCTCGAATGTGACGACGTCGACCAAGCCGCAGTCCTCGTGCGACAGGACCAACTGGTCGCATATATCGTGCCGCAGAGCGGCGCGACCCTCGACCGCGAGGTGGTCGATACGTATCTGTCGACGCGTCTGCCGTCCTACATGGTGCCCGCGACCTATCTCGTGCTCGATGCCATGCCATTGGGTGCGTCCGGCAAACTCGACCGCAAGGCGTTGCCAGATCCTGTTATCGAGTTACAGGAGTTCATGCCGCCGCGCACGCCGGTCGAGGAGATCGTCGCGGGTGTCTACGCGCAGGTGCTCGGTGTCCCGCGCGTCGGCCGCACCGACGACTTCTTCGCGCTCGGTGGGAACTCGCTCGTGGCGACGCAGGTGGTCGCCCGTCTCGGCGACGCCCTCGACACGACCGTCCCCGTCCGTGCCCTGTTCGACGCCCCCACCGTCGAGGCTCTCGCGGTCCGCGTCGAACAGTTCGGGGGAGCCGGGTCGCGGCCCGCCCTCGAACGGCGCGAGCGTCCGGAGCGGATCCCGCTGTCGCCCGCGCAGCAGCGCATGTGGTTCCTCAACCGCTTCGATCCGGCCTCCGCGGCGAACAACATCCCCGTCGGTGTCCGCCTCACCGGGAACCTCGACGTCGACGCGCTGCGCACCGCGCTCGGCGACGTCATCGAGCGGCACGAGTCCCTGCGGACGGTCTACCCGGACATCGACGGCGTCGGCCACCAGTCGGTGCAGCCGCCCTACGAGGTGGAACTGCCCGTCGAGCGGGTCGCCGAGAGCAGCCTGCTCGAGCGGGCGGAGCAGCTCACCTCGGCCGGCTTCGACGTCACGAGCGAAGTGCCGCTGCGGGTCGTGCTGTTCTCGCTCGGCGCGCGTGAGCACGTGCTGTTCCTCGTGGTCCACCACATCGCGTCCGACGGCTTCTCGCTGCGGCCGCTCGCGCGCGACATCATGGTCGCCTACGCGAGCCGTTCGCGCGGTGAGACCCCGAACTGGGCGCCGCTCGAGGTGCAGTACGCCGACTACGCGTTGTGGCAGCGCGACGTGCTCGGCTCCGAGGACGATCCGCGTTCGGTGCTCTCCCGCCAGGTGGAGTACTGGACCGCGCAGCTGGCGGACCTTCCCGACCAGCTCGACCTGCCGTCGGATCGTGCTCGCCCCGAGGTCGCGTCGAACACCGGACGCACCAGCCGGTTCCGTATCGAACCCGAGCTGCACTCGGCGCTGGAAAGCCTTGCCCGGGAGCGGAACACGTCCCTGTTCATGGTCGTGCACGCGGCCCTGACGGTGCTGCTGGCGCGACTGTCCGACAGCGAGGACATCGCGATCGGCACCCCGATCGCGGGTCGCGGCGCGGCCGCCCTCGACGACCTCGTCGGCATGTTCGTCAACACGCTCGTGCTGCGTGTCGGTGTGCGCAACGACATCCGGTTCCAGGATCTCCTCGCCGAGGTGCGCGACACCGACCTCGACGCCTTCGCGAACGCCGACGTCCCCTTCGAGCGGCTCCTGGAGATCCTCGACCCGCAGCGTTCGCAGGCGCGTCACCCGCTGTTCCAGGTGGCTCTGACCTTCCAGAACACCGGCCGGGTCGAGTTCGACCTCGACAGCGTCACCGCCGCGGCGGTCGACTACGAGGCGCCCACCGCCAAGTTCGACCTGCAGTTCACCTTCGCCGAGAGCGTCGGCGAGGACGGTTCGGCGGCCGGTATGGACTTCGCCGTCACCTACGCGACCGATCTGTTCGACGACCTGCGGGTCGCGGCGTTCGCGGAGCAGCTGCTGCGCATCCTGCGCGGGGTGGCCGAGGATCCGGCGGCGGTGGTCGGCGACATCGAGATCGTCGACGACTTCGAACGCGAACTGGTCGTCTCGCGCTGGAATTCGCTGGGCGACGACGTCGCACCGGCCGGAACGACACTCGTCGACATGTTCGAGGCGCGCGTCGCCGAACGCGGCGACGCGGTCGCGGTGCGGTTCGGCGACGAGCAGTTGTCCTACCGCGAACTCGGTGCGCGGGTGCACCGCCTGGCACGTCATCTCATCGATGTCGGTGCGGGTCCGGAGGATCTGGTCGCGGTCGCGATGCCGCGCTCGCTCGATCTGATCGTGGCGCTGCTCGCGGTGCTCGAGGCCGGTGCCGGTTACCTGCCGATCGACCCGAACTCGCCGACCGACCGGATCGAGTTCCTGGTTTCGGACGCGACGCCGGTGGCGGTGGTGACCACTTCGGACGTCGAGGTCGCGTTCCCGGCCTCGGTGCCGGTCGTCGAGATCGACCGTCTCGATCTGTCGGAGGTCGACGACGCACCGATCCTCGACGCGGAGCGTCGTGCCCCGCTGACGTCGACGAATCTGGCGTACGTGATCTACACGTCGGGCTCGACGGGACGCCCGAAGGGTGTGCTGATCCCGCACCGCAATGTGGTGCGGCTGATGGTCAACACCGAATCGGTGTACGGCTTCGACTCGTCGGACGTGTGGACGATGTTCCACAGCTACGCCTTCGACTTCTCGGTGTGGGAGCTGTGGGGACCGCTGCTCTACGGCGGAACCCTCGTGGTCGTCGACTACTTCACGTCGCGTTCACCGGAAGCCTTCCGCGAGTTGCTGATCCGCGAGCGGGTCACCGTGCTCAACCAGACCCCGTCGGCGTTCTACCAGCTTGTCGAGGCCGACCGGGTGGCGGCCGACGAGGCACAGCTGTCGCTGCGGTACGTGATCTTCGGTGGTGAGGCACTCGAGCCACGGCGTCTGGCCGGGTGGTTCGAGCGTCACGGCGACACCTCACCGCGGTTGGTGAACATGTACGGCATCACCGAGACGACCGTGCACGTGTCGTACCGGGAGATCGGTGCCGACCTGGCGCAGGGCGCGTCCGCGAGCGTGGTCGGTGTGCCGATCGCGGGTCTGCGGGTGTACGTGCTCGACCGGCGGCTCAAGCCGGTGCCGGTGGGTGTGGCCGGCGAGATGTACGTCGGCGGCGGCCAATTGGCGCGTGGATACCTGCGCCGTCCGGAGCTGTCGGCGGCACGTTTCGTCGCCGATCCGTTCTCGTCCGACGGTGCGCTGCTGTACCGGACGGGCGACGTCGCACGCTGGGTCGTCTCGGGCGATCTCGAATATCTCGGACGCGCCGACGACCAGGTGAAGATCCGCGGTTTCCGCATCGAACTCGGTGAGGTCGAGGCTGCGGTGCTCGCGCAGGACGAGGTCGCCCACGCGGCGGTCATCGTGCGCGAGGACACCCCGGGAGCGGCCCGGATCGTCGCCTATGTGGTTCCGCACGAGGGCATGTCGATCGACACCGAAGCGCTGCGCAGCAGTGTCGCCGTGATTCTTCCGGAGTACATGGTGCCCTCGGCGTTCGTGGTGATCGACGCGATCCCGCTGACGGTCAACGGCAAGCTCGACCGGCGGGCGTTGCCCGAGCCGGTGTTCGAGACGCGTGGTTTCCGCGCGCCGAGCACCCCGATCGAGGAGATCGTGGCGGGGGTGTTCGCCGATGTGCTCGGTGTCGACCGCATCGGTGCTGACGACGATTTCTTCGCGCTCGGTGGCAACTCGTTGATCGCGACGCAGGTGGTTTCCCGGCTCGGTGCCGCGCTCGATGCGCAGGTGCCGGTGCGGGCGTTGTTCGAGGCGTCCACCGTCGCGGAACTCGCGACGCGGGTCGAGCAGGAGTCCGGTCGCGGTGCGCGGGTGCCGCTCACGGCCCGGACCCGGCCGGAGTCGATCCCGCTGTCGCTGGCGCAGCAGCGGATGTGGTTCCTCAACCGCTTCGATCCCGACTCGACGGCCTACAACATCCCGTTCGCGTTGCGGATGACGGGCGCACTGGACGTCGACGCCTTGCGTGCCGCGGTCGCCGACCTCGTCGCACGGCACGAGTCCCTGCGGACCGTCTACCCCGAGACCGAATCCGGTCCGGTGCAGCGCATCCTGCCCGCCTCGCAGGTCCGGCCCGAGCTCGAACCGGTGGACGTCACCGCCGCCGATCTCGAACCGCGGATGCGGGAGATCGCCGCGGCCGGCTTCGACGTCACGGTCGACGTGCCGGTGCGGATGCATCTGCTCCGCGTCGCCGACGACGATCACGTCCTCGTCACCGTGGTCCACCACATCAGCGCCGACGGCTCGTCGATGGTGCCGCTGGTCCGCGACGTCATGACGGCCTACGCCGCCCGGTCCGCGGACAGCGATCCGGCGTGGGCGCCGCTCGAGGTGCAGTACGCCGACTTCGCGTTGTGGCAGCGGGAGGTCCTCGGCTCCGAGGACGATCCGGAGTCCACCGCCGCCGAGCAGCTCGGCTACTGGCGCATCGCGCTCGCCGACCTGCCCGACCAGCTCGACCTGCCGCTCGACCGTCCGCGGCCTGCGCAGCAGAGCTTCCGCGGCGACCGCGTGGAGTTCACCATCGGTGCCGATCTGCACCGCGAGCTGCGCGACCTGGCACGCAACCGGAACGCGACCGTGTTCATGGCCGTGCACGCGGCCTTCGCGGCGCTGCTCGCGCGCCTGTCCGGCTCGACGGACATCGCGGTGGGCACCCCCATCGCGGGTCGCACCGAGCAGGCCACCGAGGACATCATCGGCATGTTCGTCAACACGCTGGTGCTCCGGCTGGAGGTGGACGGTGGTGCGTCCTTCGACGAACTGCTCTCCGCGGCACGGGAAACCGATCTGCAGGCGTTCGCCCACGCGGACGTGCCGTTCGAGCGCCTCGTCGAGGTCCTGAACCCGGCCCGCTCGACCGCCCGGCACCCGCTGTTCCAGGTCGGCTTCTCGTTCCAGAACCAGAGCCGCTCCGAACTCGCCCTGCCCGGCCTCGACATCGAACCGGTCGATCTCGAAGGCGGCACCGCCCAGTTCGACATGCACCTGATCGTCGCCGACAGCTACGGCGACGATGGCGCGCCGCAGGGCATCGACGCAATCCTCACCTACGCGACGGATCTGTTCGACCGCGAGACCGCGGAAGCCGTCGCGGCCCGTTTCGAGCAGCTGCTCGAAGCGCTCGTCGAGTCGCCGGCACTGCCCGTCGGCGATCACGCGTTGCTCCTGCCGCAGGAGCGCGACGCGGTGCTCGGCGCGTGGAACGACACCGCCCACGGAACCGACACCGGAGCGACCCTCGTCGGTCTGTTCGACGAGCAGGTCGCCGCACACCGCGACGACGTCGCGCTCGTGTACGAGGGCCGGCAGTGGACCTACGGCGAGTTCGACTCGTCGGTCAACCGTCTCGCCCGGCACCTGCTGGGTCTCGGTGTGGGACCGGAGCACCGGGTCGCGCTGGCGATCCGTCGTTCGCCCGAGTTGCTCGTGGGCATGTACGCGATCGCGAAGACCGGCGCGGCCTACGTGCCGGTCGACCCGGAGCAACCCGCCGAGCGCAACACCTACATCCTCGACACGGCCGCTCCCGTCGCGATCGTCACGACGAGCGGCGACCGGGTCGAGCACGGCACCGCGCCGGTCGTCGAACTCGACCGTCTCGACCTCACCGGGCTCCCGGACGGCCCGATCACCGACGACGACCGGTCGGCTCCACTGCGGCCGGGCAACACGGCGTATGTGATCTTCACGTCGGGTTCGACCGGACGCCCCAAGGGCGTCGCGGTCTCCCACGCCGCGGTCGTCAACCAGTTGCTGTGGAAGCGTGAGCATTTCGGCATCGGGTCCGACGACGCGGTGCTGCTCAAGACCGTCGCGACGTTCGACCTGTCGGTGTGGGAGTTCTGGTCGGCGCTCACCTCCGGTGCCCGCCTGGTGATCGCCACCGCCGACGGACACCGCGATCCCGACTACCTGCTCGCGCTGCTGCGCGACGAGCAGGTGACCACGCTGCACACCGTTCCGTCCATGCTGTCGATGCTGATGACGGTCGCGGCCGGTCCGGTGGCGCCGTCGCTGCGGCGGATCCTCGCGATCGGTGAGGCACTGCCCGCGGCGGTGGCCCAGCAGTTCCGCGCGGACAACACTGCGACGCTGTACAACCTCTACGGGCCGACCGAGGCTGCGGTCTCGGTGACCGTCCACGAGGTCGACGACGCCGACCGCACCGTCGTCCCGATCGGTGTGCCCGAGTGGAACACGGCCGTCTACGTCCTCGACGACCGGTTGCGACCGGTGGCGCCGGGCGTCGCCGGCGAGCTGTACCTCGCGGGTGCCCAGCTCGCGCGGGGCTACCACGACCGTCCCGACCTCACCGCGGACCGGTTCGTCGCCGACCCGTACGGGCGCGGACGCATGTACCGCACGGGGGACATCGTCCGGTGGAACCGTGCCGGTCGCCTCGAATACCTCGACCGGGCCGACTTCCAGGTCAAGGTACGCGGTTACCGCATCGAACTCGGCGAGGTCGAGACCGTCCTGCGGGAGCTGCCGGACGTGAAGGACGTCGCCGTCCTGGTGCGCAATACCGCCCACCTCGGCGACCGTCTCGTCGCGTACGTCGTTCCGGCCACCGACGCGTTCGACTCCGGTGCGACACGGGCGTTCGACGCCGGTGCGACACGGGCGTTCGACGCCGGTGCGACACGGGCGGCGCTCGCGGAGCGACTGCCGTCGTACATGGTGCCGTCGGCCTTCGTCGAACTCGACGCGCTGCCGCTGAACACCAACGGCAAGCTCGACCGGCGGGCCCTGCCCGACCCCGAACTCGACGCGGGGCAGTTCCGCGCCCCGACCGATCCCGTCGAGGAGATCGTGGCCGCGACCGTCGCCGAACTGCTCGGTGTCGAGCGGGCCGGTCTCGACGACGACTTCTTCGAACTCGGTGGCAACTCGCTGCTCGCGACGCAGCTCGCCGCCCGGCTCGGTGCCGCACTCGACACCCGCGTGCCCGTCCGGACCGTCTTCGAGTCGTCCACGGTAGTCGCGCTCGCCGCCCGCATCCGGCCGTCGGTGGGCGAGGGCGCCCGCCCGGCACTCACGACCGTCCCGCGCCCCGAACAGGTGCCGCTGTCGCTCGCCCAGCAGCGCATGTGGACCCTGAACCGGGTCGATCCCGAATCGGGTGTCTACAACATCCCCGTCGCCGTGCGCCTGACCGGTGCGCTCGACGTGGACGCCCTGCGCGCAGCGATCGCCGACCTGTTCGCCCGGCACGAGGTGCTGCGCACCGTCTACCCGGACAGCGGTGACGGTCCGGTGCAGGTCGTGCTGCCGGTCGCACAGGCCGTGCCCGAGCTCACCCCGGTGAGCGTGACCACCGACGAGCTCGTCGACCGCCTCACCGAGATCCTCGGCAGCGGATTCGACGTGACGGCATCGGTCCCGCCGGTGCGGGTCGCGCTGCTGCGTCTCGCGGCGGACGAACATGTCCTCGCGGTCGTGGCGCACCACATCAGCGCCGACGGGTACTCGATGCGTCCGCTCGTGCGCGACGTGATGACCGCCTATCTCGCGCACGCCGCGGGGGAGACCCCGGGATGGGAACCGCTCGAGGTCCAGTACGCCGACTACACGCTGTGGCAGCAGAGAGTTCTCGGCTCCGAAGACGATCCCGAGAGCGAGCTGTCGCGTCAGCTCGACTACTGGGCCGACGAACTCTCCGGTGTCCCGGAGGTTCTCGCCCTGCCCACGGATCGTCCGCGCCCCGCCCGCCAGTCGACCGTCGGTGAGTCGTTCACCTTCACGATCGGTGAGGAACTCGCGCAGCGCATCGAGAAGACCGCCCGCGAGCACAACGCGACGGTCTTCATGACGATGCACGCCGCCTTCGCGGTGCTGCTCGCCCGCCTGTCGGGCAGCGAGGACATCGCGGTGGGGACCCCGACCGCCGGTCGTGGTGAGGAAGCGCTCGACGACCTCGTCGGCATGTTCGTCAACACCCTCGTGCTCCGCACCCGGGTGGCCGGTTCGGCGACCTTTGCGGAGCTGCTCGCACAGGCCAAGGAGAAGGACCTCGCGGCGTTCGGCAACGCCGACGTGCCGTTCGAGCGGGTCGTCGAACGTCTCGGTGTGCGACGCAACAGCGCGTACACCCCGCTGTTCCAGGCGATGCTCACCTTCCAGAACATCGACACGGGCACCTTCGCCCTGCCGGGGCTCGAGGTGGCCGCGCTCGAGACGGGCGCCGACCAGGCGAAGTTCGACCTGCAGTGCACGGTGGTCGAACGGTTCTCCGAGTCGGGAGCGCTGACCGCGCTCGATGTGACCTTCACCTACGCCACGGCACTGTTCGACGCCGCGACGGTCGAGGCCTTCGGCGATCGCTTCGTCCGGATCCTCGAGGCCGTCAGCGCCGACCCGCAGGTCGTCCTCCGTTCGATCGACATCCGCACGGATGCCGAGCGGGCGCGGGCGGCCCGGCCGAAGAAGGCACGCACCGTCGCCGATCTTCCGGCACTCGTGGCGGCAGCGGCCGCGGTGGCCCCGGACACCGTCGCCTTCCGGCACGGTGAGCGCGAGGTCACACTCGGCGAGTTCGCCCAGCGTCTGGACACCATGGCCACCACGACCGGCGGTGCGCTCACCGCGGAAGCGCTCGTCTCGGTGGTTTTGAACGGCCTCGTACCGGGGATGCTGCCCCAACTCGGCGCCGACGGTCTCGCACAGTTGGTGCGCGATGTGATCGCCGTCGCGGAAGGCGTCGATGCCGATGCGGTGGGAGACGCGGATTAGTCCTGTGTCGGTCACTTCGGGATAATGGAAGATCGGCTGTCGTTCGACTGCCCGGCCAGTACGGTGCCGGGTGGCAGCGGGGGGCGGTGTCGCGTGCACAGCGTGATGCCGAGCGCAGGTTATTTCAGGAGGCTGACGTAGATGACGGGTGACATGGCGGGCAAGCCGGCGCTGGCGATCGAGGACCTTCCCCGGTTGCTCGCCGCCGTCGCGGAGATCGAACCCGACCGCGTCGCCCTCACCGACGGTGATACCCGTATCGGCTACGCGCGCCTGCGCGACGAGATCGCCACGCTCGACACCGCCATGGGCGGTGCGCTCGGTTTCGACGCGCTGTTCCCGGTCGTTCTGTCGAACATCGCGCCCGCTCTGCTGGGTGCTCCGGGTCTCGCGGGGGTGGTCGACGCCCTGCTGGCCGACGCCGTCGAGGTGCTCGGCGACGATGTGGCAGCACCGGCCACGGTCGATCCCGACACCCTCATGGCGCGTTTCGACGCCCAGGTGGCGCGGACCCCCGATGCGGTCGCTCTCGATTTCGACGGGCAGGCCCTGACCTACCGCGAATTCGACGCCCGCGCCAACCGTCTCGCACGTCACCTCATCGGTCTCGGTGTGGGCCCCGACGCACGTGTCGGTCTCGCCGTCCGTCGGTCGTTCGACCTGCTGGTCGGCATGTACGCGATCGTCAAGGCCGGTGGCGCCTACGTGCCGCTCGATCCCGACCACCCGGCCGACCGCCTCGCCTACGTCCTCGAGATCGCCGAGCCGGTCGCCGTCGTCACCACCGAGCGCGACGCCGTCGATCTCCCCGGTTCCGTCCCGGCGCTGACGATCGACACCCTCGACCTGTCCGAGGTATCCGACGAGCCGATCACTCCGGAGGAGCGCGGCGGCGCGCTCACGGCCGATCACCTCGCCTACGTCATCTTCACGTCGGGTTCGACGGGACGGCCCAAGGGCGTCGCCGTCGAGCACCGGGCGATCGTCGCGAACATCGACTGGCGTCAGTCCGAGTACGGGATGCGCGCCGACGACGTGGTGCTGCAGAAGACGCCGTTCACCTTCGACGTGTCGGTCTGGGAGTTCTTCTGGCCCCTGCAGGTGGGTGCCCGTCTCACGATCGCCGTGCCCGACGGGCACCGCGACCCTGCCTACCTCGCGCAGACGATGATCGAACGCGGCGTGACGATCGCGCACTTCGTGCCGTCGATGCTCGCCGTCTACCTCACCGAGTCCACCGCCGCGTCGGTGAGCACCCTCCGCTATGTCTTCGCGTCCGGTGAGGCGCTGCCGCCGCAGACCGTCGCCCGCTTCTACGAGATCTCCTCGGCGCGTCTGCACAACCTCTACGGGCCCACCGAGGCCGCGGTCGACGTCACCTACTTCGCGACCTCCGCCGACGACACCGTCGTGCCGATCGGTGCCGCCGTGGCCGACACCGGCCTCTACGTCCTCGACGAGGGTCTGCGCCCCGTCCCGGACGGTGTCGAGGGCGAGCTCTACCTCGCGGGCGTCCAGCTCGCGCGCGGCTATCTCCGTCGCCCCGATCTGACCTCCGATCGTTTCGTCGCCGACCCGTTCGGCGAGCCCGGCGACCGCATGTACCGCACCGGCGACCTCGTGAAGACGAACGAGGACGGGCAGATCGAGTACATCGGCCGTACGGACTTCCAGGTGAAGCTGCGCGGTCTGCGCATCGAACTCGGCGAGATCGAATCGGCGTTGCTCGACCACCCGGGCGTGCGGCAGTCGGTCGTCGTCGTGCACTCCGACCCCGCGCTCGGCGACCACCTCGTCGCCTACCTCGTCACCGACGGCCGCGACATCGAACGGTCCGAGCTCGCCGACGCCGTGCGCCGGCGCCTGCCCGACTACATGGTGCCGTCGCTGTTCGTCGAACTCGACGAGTTCCCGCTCGGCGGCAGCGGCAAGCTCGACCGGAAGGCCTTGCCCGCACCGGATTTCAGCTCCCTGCAGCGCGAATACCGCGCGCCGTCGACTGCTACCGAGCATGCCGTCGTCGCCGCTTTCGAGCAGGTCCTCGGCATCGAGCAGCTCGGTGTCGACGACGACTTCTTCGAACTCGGCGGCAACTCCCTGAGCGCGACGCGGGTCGTCGCGCGGCTCAGCGCCGATCACAAGGTCCGCATCGACGTCCGCGAGTTCTTCGACGCCCCGACGGCGGCCGAACTCGCCTCGCTCGTCGACGCCGCCATGGCCTCGGGTGGCGACGGACGCGCACCGCTGGTCCCGCAGGTGCGTCCGGAACTGGTGCCGTTGTCGCTCGCGCAGCAGCGGATGTGGTTCCTCAACCGCTTCGAACCGGAATCGGCGGTCAACAACATCCCCGTGGCGATCGGCCTGTCGGGGGCACTCGACGCGGCGGCCCTGCAGGCCGCGGTCACCGACGTGCTCGGCCGGCACGAGTCGTTGCGGACGATCTACCCGGACGTCGACGGTGTGGGCTACCAGCAGGTGCTGCCGGTGGACGAGGTGGTGCCCGACCTGACGCCGGTCCCGGTGGCCGAGTCCGATCTGATCGCCCGGGCCACCGAGATCGTCGGCACCGGCTTCGACGTGACGACGCAGGTCCCCTTCCGGGCCCGGCTGTTCGCCGTCACCGAGACCGGGACCGCGGCCGAGCACGTGCTGGTGCTGGTCGTGCACCACATCGCGTCCGACGGTTTCTCGATGGGTCCGCTGACCCGCGACGTCGTGACGGCCTACGCGGCCCGCGTCTCGGGTGACGCCCCGCAGTGGGAGCCGCTGCCGGTGCAGTACGCCGACTTCGCCATCTGGCAGCGGGAGGTGCTCGGTTCGGAGGACGATCCGGAGTCGATCATCTCCTCGCAGGTCGCGTTCTGGCGGGAGACCCTCGCGGGTCTGCCCGAGCAGCTCGACCTGCCGGCGGACCGTCCGCGACCGGCGGTCGCGAGCTACCGCGGTGCCTCGCACCGGTTCGTCCTGGACTCCGAACTCCGTTCCGCCGTCCGCGATCTCGCCCGGCGCACCTCCACCACCGAGTTCATGGTCGTGCACGCGGCACTGGCGGTGCTGCTGGCGCGTCTGTCGGGCACCGACGACATCGCGATCGGCACCCCGGTGGCCGGTCGTGGCGACGCGGCGCTCGACGATCTGGTGGGCATGTTCGTCAACACCCTCGTGCTGCGCACCCGGGTGGAGGGCGGCGAGTCGTTCGAGCAGGTGCTCGGCCGGGTGCGCGGCGCCGACCTCGAAGCGTTCGGGCACGCCGACCTGCCGTTCGAGCGGCTCGTCGAGATCATCGACCCCGAACGGTCGACGGCACGGCACCCGCTGTTCCAGGTGCTCCTCGCGTTCCAGAACCTCGATGCCGGCTCCCTCGAGCTGCCCGGCCTGACCGTCTCGGCGCTCGATGTCGACGTGGCACTGGCGAAGTTCGACCTGCAGGTCACCGTCTCGGACGACGCCACCGCCGAGGGTTATCTCGTCGAATTGACTTATGCCACCGATCTGTTCGACGCCCGGACGATGGAGTCCTTCGCCGAGCGCCTGGCCCGGATCCTCACCGCGGTCGTGACCGAACCCGCACTCCCGGTCGGTGATGTCGCGCTGCTCGACGATGCCGAGCGCACCGATGTGCTCGCCACGTGGAACGCCACCGAGCACGCACTCGGCGACGCCGGGACCCTCGTCGATCTGTTCGCCGAGCAGGTCCGGCGGTCGCCGGACGCGGTCGCGGTGGAGTTCGAGGGCGAGACGCTGACCTACGGCGAGTTCTCCGAGCGTGTGAACCGTCTTGCACGACACCTGATCTCGCTCGGTGTCGGTCCCGACGCGCGGGTGGGTCTGGCGATGCGCCGCTCGCTGGATCTGCTCGTCGGTATGTACGCGGTCGTTACGGCCGGTGGTGCCTACGTGCCGATCGATCCGGATCAGCCCGAGGATCGCAACGGGTACATCCTCGACATCGCCGCGCCCGTGGTGGTGCTGACCACCGAACGCGACGGATTCTCCGTGCCGGCCACGGCATCGGTGCCGTCGCTCGCGATCGACACCCTCGACCTGTCCGCGACACCGGCCGAGCCGGTCACCGACGCCGACCGCGTCGCGCCGTTGCGGCCGTCGAACACCGCGTACTCGATCTTCACCTCCGGTTCGACGGGACGCCCGAAGGGTGTGGCGGTCGCCCATGCCTCGGTCGTCAACCAGATCCGGTGGATCACCACCGAATACGGGATCGGCCCCGACGATGTGGTGCTGCAGAAGACCCCGTTCACCTTCGACGTGTCGGTGTGGGAACTCTTCGGCACCCTCGCCGTCGGTGCGCGCATGGTGATCGCGGTCCCGGACGGGCACCGCGACCCCGCCTATCTCGGCACCGTCATCCGCGAGCGCGCGGTGACGGCGACCTCCTTCGTCCCGTCGATGCTCGCGGTGTTCGCCGCGTCGGTGTCGCCCGACGACTGCGCGTCGCTGCGCACCGTGCTCGTCGCCGGTGAAGCCTTCCCGCTGTCGGTGGCCGAGCAGTTCTCCCGGAGCAGCGACGCCGAGCTCCACAACCTCTACGGCCCCACCGAGGCCACGGTGCACGCCACCGCCCGCCCGGTCGCAGGAACGACGGGTGGTTCCGTCGCGATGGGCGCTCCGGTGTGGAACACCCGCGCCTACGTGCTCGACTCGCGACTGTCGCCGGTTCCCGCCGGTGTCGTGGGAGAGTTGTATCTCGCGGGCGTGCAGGTGGCGCGCGGTTACGTCGGCCGCCCCGATCTGACCGCCGAGCGTTTCGTCGCCTCGCCCTTCGGCGAGGGTGAACGTCTGTACCGCACGGGCGACCTCGTGCGCTGGAGCAACGACCGCAGCGGAGATCTCGAGTACCTCGGCCGCACCGACTTCCAGGTCAAGCTCCGCGGTCTGCGTATCGAGCTCGGGGAGATCGAGACCGCGCTGCTCGACCACACCGGGGTGTCGCAGGCCGCCGCGCAGGTGCGCCGCGATCAGCTCGTCGCCTACGTGGTCCCGGCCCCGAACACGACCTTCGACCGCGACGCCGCGCAGGCCGCGCTGAGCGCGGTGCTCCCGGCCTACATGGTGCCGTCGCAGTTCGTGGTCCTCGACGAGATGCCGCTCGGCAGCTCGGGCAAGGTCGACCGGAAGGCGCTGCCCGACCCGGTCTTCGAGGCTCGCGGCTTCCGTGCACCCACGACCCCGGTCGAGGAGGTCGTCGCCGGCGTGTTCGCCGACGTCCTCGGTGTCGACCGTGTCGGGCTCGACGACGACTTCTTCGCCCTCGGCGGCAACTCGCTCATCGCGACGCAGGTCGTCGCGCGCCTCGGTTCCGAACTGGGAACCGTTGTGCCCGTTCGTGTCCTGTTCGAGGCGCCCGGCGTAGCCGCTCTCGCCGCCCGCGTCGAGCAGAGCGAGGCCCAGGGCCGCACGCCGCTCGTCGCACAGGAACGTCCCGAGCGGGTCCCACTGTCGCTCGCGCAGCAGCGCATGTGGTTCCTCAACCGCTTCGAACCGGAATCGGCCGTCAACAACATCCCCGGGGCGATCCGGTTGACCGGCGCCCTGGACGTCGAGGCGCTGCGCTCCGCGGTGGTCGACGTGCTCGGCCGGCACGAGTCGCTGCGGACGATCTACCCGGACGTCGACGGTGTGGGCTACCAGCAGGTGCTGCCGGTGTCCGAGGTCGAACCCGACCTCACGCCGGTCGACGTCACCGAGACGCAGCTGGTGCAGAGCATCACCGATCTCGTCTCGTCCGGCTTCGACGTCTCCACCCAGGCACCCTTCCGGACGCAACTGTTCGCGGTGTCGGCGACCGAACACGTGCTCGCGCTGGTCGTGCACCACATCGCCGCCGACGGCTTCTCGATGGGCCCGCTCACTCGCGACATCGTCTCGGCCTACGCGGCCCGCGCCGCCGGCGGCGAGCCGGGATGGGAGCCGCTGCCGGTCCAGTACGCCGACTTCGCGATCTGGCAGCGGGAGGTGCTCGGCTCGGAGGACGATCCGGAGTCGGTCATCTCCTCGCAGGTCGGTTTCTGGCGGGACACGCTTGAGGGTCTGCCCGAGCAGCTCGACCTGCCGGCCGACCGCCCGCGCCCCGCCGTCGCCACCAATCGTGGTGCCCTGCACGAGTTCACCATCGACGAGACGCTGCACGACCGCATCGTCACGCTCGCCCGCGAACGCAACGCGACCCCGTTCATGGTGGTGCACGCCGCGCTGGCGGTGCTGCTGGCGCGTCTGTCGGGCACCGACGACATCGCGATCGGTACTCCGGTGGCCGGTCGTGGCGACGCGGCGCTCGACGATCTGGTGGGCATGTTCGTCAACACCCTCGTGCTGCGCACCCGGGTCGAGGGCGGCGAGTCGTTCGAGCAGGTGCTCGGCCGGGTGCGCGGCGCCGACCTCGAGGCGTTCGGCCACGCCGACCTGCCGTTCGAACGACTCGTCGAGATCATCGACCCCGAGCGCTCCACCGCGCGTCACCCGCTGTTCCAGGTGATGTTGTCGTTCCAGAACCTCGAGACCGGCTCCCTCGAACTTCCGCGGCTGACCGTCGAGGCCGTCGACCTCGACATCGCGACCGCCAAGTTCGACCTCCAGTTCGTCGTCACCGAGACGCCGACCGCGACCGGTGCCGCCGAGTACTCGGTGGGCTTGGCCTACGCCACCGATCTGTTCGACACCCGCACGGTCGAGCGCGTCGCCGAGCGCTTCGTCCGTCTCCTCGATGCGGTCACCGGTGATCTCTCCGTCGCTATCGGTGATGTCGACCTGCTCGACGATGCCGAACGCGTGCAGGTCCTCGAGCAGTGGAACGACACCGGCCGCGCGCTCGACGACACCTCGACCCTCGTGGATCTGTTCGCCGAGCAGGTCCGGCGGTCGCCGGATGCGGTCGCGGTGGAGTTCGAGGGCGAGTCGCTGACCTACGGCGAGTTCTCGGAGCGCGTGAACCGTCTTGCGCGGCATCTGATCTCGCTCGGTGTCGGTCCCGACGCGCGGGTGGGTCTGGCGATGCGCCGCTCGCTGGATCTGCTCGTCGGTATGTACGCGGTCGTTACGGCCGGTGGTGCCTACGTGCCGATCGATCCGGATCAGCCCGAGGATCGCAACGGGTACATCCTCGACATCGCCGCGCCCGTGGTGGTGCTGAGCACCGAACGCGACGGATTCCGCGTACCGGGGGAGAGGTCCGTCCCGAGCCTGCTCGTCGACACCCTCGACCTGTCCGCGACGGCGTCCGGGCCGGTCACCGACGCCGAGCGGACGTCTCCGCTGCGGGCGTCGAACACCGCCTACGTCATCTTCACGTCCGGGTCCACCGGGCGCCCGAAGGGTGTGGCGGTGCCGCACGGCGCGATCGTCAACCGCCTGCGCTGGATGCAGCACGAATACCCGCTCACCGGCGCCGACGTGGTGCTGCAGAAGACCCCGTTCACCTTCGATGTGTCGGTGTGGGAGTTCTTCTGGCCCTTGCAGATCGGTGCCCGACTGGTGGTCGCCGTGCCGGACGGTCACCGCGATCCGCGGTACCTGGCCTCGGTGATCGAGCGGCGCGGCGTGACCGTCGTGCACTTCGTGCCGTCGATGCTGGCGGTGTTCGTCGCCGAAGCGTCGGCCGACGAACTCACTTCGCTCCGTCACGTCTTCGCCTCCGGTGAGGCGCTCCCGCCCGCACTGGCCGCACGCACGCGGGCACTGTTGTCCGATGCCGGCCTGCACAACCTCTACGGCCCCACCGAGGCAGCCGTGGACGTGACCTACCACGAGGCCACCGACGCCGACACGGTCTCCGTGCCGATCGGCGCCCCCGTGTGGAACACCCGCGTCTACGTCCTCGACGAGCGTCTCGCGCCCGTGCCCGTGGGGGTCGCGGGAGAGCTCTATCTCGCGGGAGCTCAGCTCGCCCGCGGGTACATGCAGCGCCCCGACCTCACGGCCGAACGCTTCGTCGCCTCGCCGTTCGGCGACGGTGAGCGGCTGTACCGCACCGGCGACCTCGTGCGCTGGACGGAGGGCGCCGGCGAGCTCGACTACATCGGCCGCACCGACTTCCAGGTCAAGCTCCGCGGTCTGCGCATCGAACTCGGCGAGATCGAGACCGCGCTGCTCGTCCTCGACGAGGTCGACCAGGCCGTCGTGCTCGTCCGTCAGGACCAGCTCGTCGCCTACGTCGTCCCGCAGGCCGGTGCGACCTTCGATCAGGTGGCGGCTGGTGCGGCACTGTCCGCGCAGTTACCGGCCTACATGGTGCCCGCCACCTACGTGCTCCTCGACGCCATGCCGCTCGGTGCGTCCGGCAAGCTCGACCGCAAGGCACTGCCCGACCCGGTCTTCGAGGTCAAGGAGTTCCGCGCTCCCACCACCTCCACCGAGCAGGTCGTGGCGTCGATCTACTCCGAGGTCCTCGGTGTCGACCGCGTCGGCCTCGACGACGACTTCTTCGCGCTGGGCGGCAACTCGCTCATCGCCACCCAGGTGGTCTCCCGCATCGGTGCCGCGCTGAACGCCACCGTTCCGCTGCGCTTGCTGTTCGAGGCCTCCACCGTGGAAGAGCTTGCAGCACGCCTCGAACGCGGGGTCTCCGGCGGTCCGCGCCGGCCCCTCGTCGCCACCGAACGACCTGACCGGGTGCCGTTGTCGCTCGCGCAGCAGCGCTACTGGTTCCTCAACCAGTTCGACACGGCGTCCTCCGCGGTCGACAACATCCCGATCGCCGTGCGGCTCGTCGGCACCCTCGATGTCGAGGCGCTCCGCGCGGCAGCACGCGACGTCATCGCGCGACACGAATCGCTCCGCACCATCTACCCGGACTCGCCGGAGGGCCCGCACCAGGTGGTGCTCCCGCTCGACGGTGCGCTGCCCGAACTCGTCGTGCGCGAGGTCGCGGAGGCCGAACTCGAACCCGAGATCGTCGCCTTCATGTCGACGACCTTCGACGTGACCTCCGAGGTGCCAGTCGCGGTGCGCATCTTCCGCGTCAGCGACGACGAGCACATCCTCGCGCTGGTCGTGCACCATGTGTCGGCCGACGGTGCGTCGGTCGGCCCGCTCACCCGCGACCTGATGACGGCCTATGCAGCGCGCTCCCACGGGGACGCCCCGGCATGGGAACCGCTGCCCGTGCAGTACGCCGACTACGCGCTGTGGCAGCGCGAGGTGCTCGGCAGCGAGGACGATCCGGAATCGCTGGCCGCCAAGCAGGTCGAGTACTGGAAGCAGGCCCTCGCCGGCCTGCCCGACCAACTCGACCTCCCGTCCGACCGCCCGCGTCCGCCGAGTCAGAGCTTCCGCGGCGAATCGTTGCAGCTCACGATCTCACCTGAACTGCACCGCGGCCTGCAGGAACTCGCGCGATCGAAGAACGCGACGCTGTTCATGGTCGTCAACGCGGCCTTCGCGACCTTGCTGGCACGGCTCTCGGGCACCCGCGACATCGCGATCGGCACCCCGATCGCCGGTCGTGGCGAGCGCGAGCTCGACGACCTGATCGGCATGTTCGTCAACACGCTGGTCTTCCGCAGCGACGTCGACCCGGCACAGTCCTTCGAACGACTCCTCGAAGGCACCCGCGAGACCGACCTCGGTGCCTTCGCGAACGCCGACGTGCCGTTCGAACGCCTGGTGGAAGTGCTGAACCCCGTGCGCTCGACCGCCCGCAACCCGCTCTTCCAGGTGGGTCTGTCGTTCCAGAACCTGGCGCGTACCCAGCTCGAACTGCCCGGTCTGACGGTGAGCTCCACCGATTTCGAGTTGCAGCTTGCGAAGACCGACCTGCAGCTCACGGTGTTCGACCACTACGACGACGACGGTGCACCTGACGTCATCGACGCCACCTTCACGTACGCGACCGATCTGTTCGACGAGTCGACGGTCGAGGGCTTCGCGCAGCGTTTCGTGCGGGTCGTCGAGGCGATCGTCGCCGACCCGACCACGGCCGTCGGCGACATCGACATGCTCGACGGATCCGAACGGGTCGAGATCCTCGAGTCGTGGAACGCCACCGACCGCGTGGTCGAGCAGGCGTCGACCCTGGTGGATCTGTTCGACGAGCAGGTCTCGCGGGTGCCGGATGCAACGGCATTGGTGTTCGAGGGTGAGTCGCTGACCTATGCCGAGTTCGATGCTCGGGTGAATCGCCTTGCACGCAAACTGGTCTCGCTGGGTGTGGGTCCGGAGTCGACGGTGGCGTTGGCGATGCGTCGCTCGGTCGAGTTGCTGGTCGGTATGTATGCGGTGGTCAAGGCCGGTGGCGTGTATGTGCCGGTGGATCCGGATCAGCCGGACGATCGCAATGCGTACATTCTCGACACGGCTGCTCCGGTGGTGATCCTGTCCACCGAACGCGACGAGTTCACGGCACCGGGGGAGAAGTCTGTCCCCATCCTGCTGCTCGACAGCCTGGATCTGTCCGAGCTGTCCGCGGCGCCGGTGACCGACACCGAGCGGATTGCGCCGTTGCGTGCGACGAACACGGCGTATGTGATCTTCACGTCGGGTTCGACGGGCCGGCCGAAGGGTGTGGCGGTGCCGCATGCGGCGATCGTCAACCAGTTGCTGTGGAAGCGTGAGCATTTCGAGCTCGGTACCGATGATGCGGTGCTGTTGAAGACGGTGGCGACCTTCGACCTGTCGGTGTGGGAGTTCTGGTCCGCTCTGGTCTCCGGTGGCCGTGTGGTCATCGCGTCGGCCGACGGTCATCGCGATCCGGCCTATCTGAACCGGTTGCTGACGGAGCAGTCGGTCACGACCCTGCACGTGGTGCCGTCGATGCTCGAGGCTCTGATGGTCGACGCGGGCGGCACCCTCACGCCGTCCCTGCGGCAGGGACTGGCCATCGGTGAGGCCCTCCCGCCGGCCACCGCGAAGCGGTTCGTCGAGCACAACGCCGCCCGGTTGGTGAACCTGTACGGCCCGACCGAGGCCGCGGTGTCCGTCACCGCCGGTGACGTCACCGATACCTCGGGGGCGTCGGTGCCGATCGGTGTGCCCGAGTGGAACACCCGTGTCTACGTGCTCGACGAGCGTCTGCATCCGGTGCCGGCCGGTGTCGCCGGTGAGCTCTACCTCGCCGGTGCGCAGCTCGCACGCGGCTACTTTGATCGACCCGATCTGAGCGCGGAGCGGTTCGTCGCCTCACCGTTCGGTGACGGAGAACGCTTGTACCGCACGGGCGATCTGGTGCGGTGGACCCGCGATGGGCAGCTGGACTACCTGTCGCGCACCGACTTCCAGGTGAAGGTGCGTGGTTTCCGCATCGAGCTCGGCGAGATCGAATCCGCCCTGCGTGCGATGGATGCGCTGCGTGACGTCGCGGTCATCGCCCGGGAGGACGAGCGGGTCGGCACCCAGCTGGTCGCGTACGTCGTTCCCGCCGAGAACAACACCCTCGACGCGGCGACGGTCAGGAGCGACCTGGCGACGCAGGTGCCGTCGTACATGGTGCCCTCGGCGTTCGTGACGCTCGACGCGCTGCCGCTGAACGTCAACGGCAAGCTCGACCGCAGGGCCCTGCCCGAGCCGGTCTTCGAGACCCGCGAGTTCCGGACCCCCGTCACACCGGCCGAGCAGGCCGTCGCCGCGGTCTTCGCCGAGGTGCTCGGCGTCGAACGGGTCGGCCTCGACGACGACTTCTTCGAACTCGGCGGCAACTCGCTGCTCGCCACCCAGGTGGCCTCCCGCCTCGGAGCCGCGCTCGGTGCGAAGGTTCCGGTGCGCGCCCTCTTCGAGAACACCACCGTCGAATCGCTCGCCGGTGCGGTCGAGTCGCAGCGCGGCGACGACCGCCGGCCTCTCGAAGCCGTCGAGCGGCCCGAGCGCGTGCCTCTGTCGCTCGCGCAGCAGCGCATGTGGTTCCTCAACCGCTTCGACACCGAATCGTCGGCCTACAACGTGCCGATCGCGATCCGGCTCACCGGCGATCTCGATGTCGACGCGCTGCAGGCCGCCGTCGGCGACCTCGTGGCCCGTCACGAATCGCTGCGCACCTTCTATCCGGAGACCGGGGACGGTCCCGTCCAGGTCATCGTTCCGGCCGCGCAGGCGGTTCCCGACCTCACCCCGGTGGACGTGCCGGAGGCGGACATCGTCGCCGCCGTCCAGGAACTCGCGGCGACGATCTTCGACGTCACCACGGCTGTGCCGCTGAGCGCGCGACTGTTCCGGGTCCGCGAATCCGACTACGTCCTCGCCTTCGTGGTCCACCACATCTCCGCCGACGGCTCGTCGATGGGTCCGCTCACGCGCGACCTCATGACGGCCTACGTCGCGCGATCGCAGGGCGACCCCCCCGCGTGGGAGCCGCTCTCGGTGCAGTACGCCGACTTCGCCATCTGGCAGCGCGAGGTGCTCGGCGACGAGGACGATCCCGAATCGCTCGCCGCCAAGCAGGTCGAGTACTGGAAGCACGCTCTCGCCGGCCTGCCCGACCAGCTCGATCTCCCGAGCGACCGGCCGCGTCCCGCGGTCCAGTCGTTCCGGGGCGGCCGCGTCGACTTCACGGTCGAGGCCGAACTCCACCGGCGCCTCGCCGACCTCGGCCGGCGCACGAACACCACGATGTTCATGGTGCTGCACACCGCACTCGCGGTGTTCCTCGCACGCATGTCCTCGAGCGACGACATCGCGATCGGCACGCCGATGGCCGGTCGTGGCGAGCGCGAGCTCGACGACCTGATCGGCATGTTCGTCAACACGCTGGTGTTCCGGACCCACGTCGATTCGGACGCGTCGTTCACCGAACTGCTGGGACGTACCCGTGAGGCCGACCTCGGCGCGTTCGCGAACGCCGACGTGCCGTTCGAGCGGCTCGTCGAGGTGCTCAACCCCGCGCGGTCCACGGCACGGCACCCGCTGTTCCAGGTGGGTCTGTCGTTCCAGAACCTCGCGCAGGCCGCACTCGAACTCCCCGGTCTCACCATCTCCGGTCTCGACACCGACATGGAGATCTCGCAGTTCGACCTGCACCTGATCGTCACCGATCGCTACAGCGAGGACGGCACGCCCACGGGCATCACCGGCTACTTCACCTACGCGACCGATCTGTTCGACGAATCGACGGTCGCGGAGTTCGCCGCCCGGTTCATCCGCGTGCTCGACGCCGTGGTCGACGACCCGGCCCTGCCGGTCGGCGATCTGCCCCTCCTCGACACCGTCGAAACCGCGCGAGTGCTCGAGGCATGGAACGACACCGTGCACCCCACCGCCTCGGCGACCCTGGTGGATCTGTTCGACGAGCAGGTCTCGCGGGTGCCGGATGCGACGGCGTTGGTGTTCGAGGGCGAGTCGCTGACCTATGCCGAGTTCGATGCTCGGGTGAATCGCCTTGCACGCAAACTGGTCTCGTTGGGCGTGGGTCCGGAGTCGACGGTGGCGCTGGCGATGCGCCGCTCGGTCGAATTGCTGGTCGGCATGTACGCGGTCGTCAAGGCCGGTGGCGTCTACGTGCCGGTCGATCCGGATCAGCCGGACGAGCGCAACGCCTACATCCTCGACACCGCTGCTCCCGTGGTGATCCTGTCGACCGAACACGACGAATTCACGGCGCCGGGGGAGAAGTCTGTCTCCACCCTGTTCCTCGACAGCCTGGATCTGTCCGAGCTGTCCGCGGCGCCGGTGACCGACACCGAGCGGATTGCGCCGTTGCGTGCGTCGAACACGGCGTATGTGATCTTCACGTCGGGTTCGACGGGCCGGCCGAAGGGTGTGGCGGGGCCGCATGCGGCGATCGTCAACCAGTTGCTGTGGAAGCGTGAGCATTTCGAGCTCGGTACCGATGATGCGGTGTTGTTGAAGACGGTGGCGACCTTCGACCTGTCGGTGTGGGAGTTCTGGTCGGCTCTGGTGTCCGGTGGGCGTGTGGTCATCGCGTCGGCCGACGGTCATCGCGATCCGGCCTATCTGAACCGGTTGCTGACGGAGCAGTCGGTCACGACCCTGCACGTGGTGCCGTCGATGCTCGAAGCATTGATGGTCGACGCCGACGGAGTGCTGGCCCCCTCGCTGCGCCACATCCTCGCCATCGGCGAAGCGCTGCCGCCGGCGACCGCCCAGCGGTTCCTGACCCACAACCGGGCGCGGCTCGTGAACCTGTACGGCCCGACCGAGGCCGCGGTGTCCGTCACCGCCGGTGATGTCACCGATACCTCGGGGGCGTCGGTGCCGATCGGTGTGCCCGAGTGGAACACCCGTGTCTACGTGCTCGACGAGCGTTTGCATCCGGTGCCGGCCGGTGTCGCCGGTGAGCTCTACCTCGCGGGCACACAGTTGGCGCGCGGTTACTTCGGGCGCCCGGATCTGAGCGCGGAGCGGTTCGTCGCCTCGCCGTTCGGTGACGGAGCACGCTTGTACCGCACGGGTGACCTGGTGCGGTGGACCCGCGAGGGGCAGTTGGATTACCTGTCGCGCACCGACTTCCAGGTGAAGGTGCGTGGTTTCCGCATCGAGCTCGGCGAGATCGAATCTGCCCTGCGTGCGATGGATGCGCTGCGTGACGTCGCGGTCATCGCCCGGGAGGACGAGCGGGTCGGCACCCAATTGGTCGCCTACGTCGTGCCCGCGGACGGTGCGCAGGCGGACATCGAGTCGATCAGGTCCGCGCTCGGCACCCGGGTGCCGTCGTACATGGTGCCCTCGGCGTTCGTGATGCTCGACGCGCTGCCGCTGAACGTCAACGGCAAGCTCGACCGCAGGGCCCTGCCCGAACCGGTCTTCGAGACCCGCGAATTCCGCGCTCCGAGCACCCCGGTCGAGGAGATCGTCGCCGGCGTGTTCGCCGACGTCCTCGGCCTCACCCGAGTGGGTGTGGACGACGACTTCTTCGAACTCGGCGGCAACTCGCTGCTCGCCACCCAGGTCGTCTCGCGGATCGGCGCGGCACTCGACACCCGCGTCCCCGTGCGCGTGCTGTTCGAGGCCCCCAGTGTCGCGGCGCTCGCCGTCGCGGCCGAGCAGCACACCGGTGCGGCGGCACGTCCGCCGCTGGTGCCGCAGCCGCGGCCCGAGCGTGTGCCGCTGTCGCTCGCGCAACAGCGCATGTGGTTCCTCAACCGCTTCGACACCGAGTCGTCGGTCAACAACATCCCGGTCGCGGTCCGCCTGACCGGGGCACTCGACCTCGGTGCGCTGCAGGTAGCGGTCCAGGATCTGCTCGCCCGGCACGAGGTGCTCCGCACCATCTATCCCGAGATCGACGGGCAGCCCTACCAGCTGATCCTCCCGGTCGCGGAGGCCGCACCCGACATCGACGTCGAATCGGCCACCGAGGACGACCTGCTGCAGAAGGTGACGGCGGTCGTCTCCCGCGGGTTCGACGTCACCACCGAGATCCCGCTGCGCGCACGACTGTTCGAGCTCTCCGAGCGCGATCACGTGCTCGTCTTCGTCGTCCACCACATCAGCGCCGACGGCTGGTCCATCTCGCCGCTGACCCGCGACGTCATGACGGCCTACATGTCCCGCGCCGAGGGCGAGGCTCCCGGCTGGGCACCGCTGCCCGTGCAGTACGCCGACTTCGCGATCTGGCAGCGCGACGTGCTCGGCGACGAGGACGATGCCGCGAGTCTGCTCGCGGCGCAGGCCGACTTCTGGAAGCACACCCTCGCCGGACTCCCGGACGAGCTGAACCTGCCGATGGACCGGCCGCGTCCCGCGGTGCAGTCCTTCGCCGGCGGCAAGGTCGACTTCCTCCTCGACGCCGACACGCACCGCGGTCTCGCGGCGCTCGCGCGGCGGACCGGCACGACGATGTTCATGGTCGTGCACACCGCGCTCGCGGTGTTCCTCGCGCGGATGGCCGACACCGACGACGTCGCGATCGGCACCCCCATCGCGGGTCGCGGTGAGGCCGAGGTCGACGACCTGATCGGCATGTTCGTCAACACGCTCGTGCTGCGCAGCCGGGTGGACACGGGTGAGGGCTTCTCCGACCTGCTCGCACGGGTGCGCGAGGCCGACCTCGAGGCGTTCGCCCATGCCGACATTCCGTTCGAGCGGCTCGTGGAGATCCTCAACCCCGAGCGGTCGACGGCACGCCACCCGCTGTTCCAGGTGGTCCTGTCGTTCGAGAACCTGCCCGAGACCGCCCTGGAACTGCCCGAGCTCACCGTCTCCGGCGTCCCGTTCGAGGTCGACACCGCGAAGTTCGACCTGGGCCTGACCCTGCGCGAACACATCGACGGATCCGGCGCGCCCGCCGGCCTGTCCGCCGAGTTCTCGTATGCCAGTGCGCTCTTCGACGAGAGCACGGTCCAGCGTTTCGCCGAACGGTTCACGCGACTGGTCGGCGGCATCCTCACGGACGACCGCGCACCGGTCGGCGACCTGCCGCTGCTCGCCGACGACGAGTTCGCGCAGCTCACGGCGATGCGCGGACACGACGTCATCACCGAACCGAGCACCCTCGCCGAGTTCCTCACGCGCGGCGTCGCGATGGATCCCGACGCCGTCGCGGTGCGGTACGAAGGACGGTCGATCACCTACCGCGAACTCGACGAGACCTCGTCGAAGCTCGCGCGGGTGCTGATCGATCGCGGCATCGGCCCGGAGAACTTCGTGGCCGTGTCGTTCCCGCGCTCGTACGACATGACGGTCACCGTCATGGCCGTGGCCAAGTCCGGTGCGGCGCACGTCCCCGTCGACCCGACCTATCCGGCCGACCGCGTGCGCTACATGCTCGACGACTCCGGGGCCACCCTGGGCATCACGTCGTCCGAGTTCGTCGGCGGACTGCCCGACGACGCGGAATGGCTGCTGCTCGACGACCCGGCGTTCGCCGCGGACGTCGAATCCCGCTCCGCCGCACCGATCACCGACGCCGACCGGGTACGCCCGATCCGGGTCCACCACCCCGCCTACCTGATCTACACCTCGGGGTCGACCGGCAAGCCCAAGGGCGTCGTCGTCACGCACACGGGTCTGGCGGGCCTGAAGGACATGGTCACCGATCTGTACGGGGTGACCTCCGAATCGCGGTTCCTGCAGATCTGCTCGCCGAGCTTCGACCCGTCGGTGCTCGAGTGGATGGCGGCCTTCGCATTCGGCGCGACGCTCGTGATCGTGCCCGCCAGGATCATCGGCGGTCCGGATCTCGCCGAGCTGCTGAAGACCGAGCGCGTGACGCACACGATCATCACGCCGGCGGTGCTCGGCACGATGGACTCCACGGGCATCGACAGCTTCGAAGTGCTCTCCGTCGGTGGCGACGTGACGACGCCGGAACTGCTGGCCGAATGGTCGCAGCGCACCACCTACGTCAACGCGTACGGCCCGACCGAGGCGACCATCGTGTCGACCTTCGGCGAGATGGAACCCGGACGTCCGATCACCATCGGCGAACCCATCGTGGGCATGACGGCCCTCGTGCTCGACTCGCGTCTGCGTCCCGTGGCCGCCGGTATGGCGGGTGAGCTCTACGTGGCCGGCCGGGCACTCGCCCGCGGATACCACCGCCGCAACGCGCTGACCGCCGAGCGGTTCGTCCCCAACCCCTACGGCGAACCCGGCGACCGCATGTACCGCACCGGCGACGTCGTCCGGTGGCGGCCCGTCGAGGACCGGCTCGAGATCGAGTTCGTCGGCCGCAGCGACTTCCAGGTCAAGGTGCGCGGTTTCCGCATCGAACTCGGGGAGATCGACGCCGTCCTCAGTGCACACGAGTCGGTGAACTGGGCGACGACGGTGGGGCGGTCCACCCCATCCGGCGCGACCGTCCTCGTGTCCTACGTGCTGCCCGTCCGCGGCCGCACGATCGACACCGCACAGGTGACGGAGTTCGTGGCGCGCTCGCTGCCGCCGCACATGGTGCCGTCGGCGATCGTGGTGCTCGACGAGGTGCCGCTGACGCCGGTGGGCAAGCTCGATCGTGATGCTCTGCCGGAGCCGGTGATCGAGGAGCGCGAGTACCGGGCTGCGGAGAGCGAGGTCGAGCAGATCATTGCGGAGGTGTTCGCGGAGGTTCTGCATCTGGACAAGGTGAGTGTCGACGAGTCGTTCTTCGCGCTCGGTGGCGACAGCATCGTGTCGATCCAGTTGGTGTCGCGGGCGAAGGCGCGGGGCGTGGTCTTCACGCCGCGCGACGTCTTCGAGCGTCGTTCGGTGGCGGGCCTCGCCGAGGTCGCCACCCGCGCCGACGAGACGCAGGCGAAGCGACTCGAGGAACTCCCCGGCGGCGGTGTCGGCGACGTGCCGCTCACCCCGATCATGCGCGAGGTCCTCGGCTGGCCCGGCGGCTTCGACCGCTTCTCGCAGACCGTCGCCGTAACCCTCCCGGCCGACATCGACCGGGACGTGCTGACCCGCACCATCGGTGCGGTCGTCGACCATCACGACGCGCTGCGCTCGATCCTCGAACGCGATGCCGACGGAGAGGTGACCCTGCGGGTCCGCTCCGCGAGCACCGTGGACCCGGACGCCCTGCTGTCGCGGGTCGAGGTCGCGGCCGACGTCGACGACGCCGAGCTCACCGAGATCGCCTCCCGCGAACTCGATTCGGCGCTCGGAGCACTCGACCCGTTCGCCGGTTCGGTGCTGCGATTCGTGTGGTTCGACTTCGGCTCGGCCGAACGTCGCGGCGTGCTCCTCGTCGTCGCCCACCACCTGGTGATGGACGGCGTGTCGTGGCGCATCCTGCTGCCGGATCTCGGTCTGGCCTGGGGGCAGATCGTCTCCGGTGAGCAGCCGCGGCTCGAGGCCGTCGGGACGTCGTTGCGCCGCTGGGCCCACGGCCTCGTGGATGCCGCGGCACAGCGCCGGTCGGAACTGCCGCTGTGGGAACGGATCCTCGAGGGACCGGACCCGCTGCTCGGCGAGCGTCCCTTCGACCCCGCCGTCGACGTCACCTCCACCGTCGAACGCATCGAGATGAATCTCGACGCCGCGCAGACCGATGCACTGCTCACCACGGTGCCGGCCCTGTTCCGCGGCGGTGTCGCCGACGGTCTGGTGGCCGCGCTCGGACTGGCACTCGTGAGCTGGCGCCGCGACCGCGGCATCGAATCCTCCTCCGCCCTCGTGAAGTTCGAGGGTCACGGCCGTGAGGAATCCGTGGTGCCGGGCGCCGACCTGTCCCGGACGGTCGGCTGGTTCACCAGCGCCTACCCGGTGCGGGTCGACCTCGCCAGTGTGGACGTCGACGACGCCTTCGCCGGTGGAGCCGCGATGGGTGCGGCGGTCAAGGCCGTCAAGGAACAGCTGCTGGCCATTCCGGACAAGGGCATGGGCTTCGGTCTGCTGCGCTACCTCGATCCGGAATCGTCGGCACGACTCGCCGCCGTCGCACGCTCACCGCAGATCAGCTTCAACTACCTCGGTCGCGTGTCCTCCGCGGACGTGCCGGAGGAACTCGCCGAGATCGGCTGGGCCCCGACCGACGCGCTGGGACGCGTCGACGCCGCTCTCGACGCCGACATGCCCGCGAGCGCGGCGATCGACATCAACGCGATCGTCAACGACGGCGCGGACGGCCCGCAGCTCGGCGCGAACATCGCCTTCCCGGCGGGTCTGCTCGACCGCGAGGACGTCGACGAGTTCGTGCAGCATTGGCGGGCCGCCCTCGCGGCGCTCGTCACCCACGCCGCCGACCCCGCCGCCGGTGGGCTCACCCCCTCCGACGTGCCGCTCGTGTCGGTCACGCAGGCCGATCTCGACCGCTGGCACGTGCGCTACCCGTCGCTGGCGGACGTGTGGCCGCTGTCGCCGCTGCAGTCCGGTCTGCTCTTCCACGCGTTGATGACCGGCGAGGACGACGTCGACGTCTACACGATGCAGGCCGTCCTCGATCTCGAGGGAGAGGTGGATCCCGAGCGGCTCCACCGCGCCGCGCAGGCACTGCTCGACCGGCACGCCAACCTGCGGACGGTCTTCGTGACCGACGCCGACGGCGACTCGGTGCAGCTCGTCCTCGACGACGTGCAGGTGCCGTGGCGCACCGTCGACCTGTCCGCCGAGGTCGCCGCGGACGGCGTCACCGCCACGGTGCCGTTCTGGAAGGACGAGGAGGCACGCCGCTTCGTCATGGACACCGGACCGCTCATGCGGTTCGTCCTCGTGCACCTCGGCGACGGCCGCTACCAGCTCGGCGTGACCACCCACCACGTGCTGGTCGACGGCTGGTCGATGCCACTGCTCATGCAGGACCTCATGGCCCTGTACGCGACGAGGGGAGAGGTGTCCCTGCTGCCGCGGGTGCGCTCGTACCGCTCCTTCCTCGAATGGGTCACCGCCCGCGACCGCGAATCCTCGCGTGAGGCGTGGGCGCAGACCTTCGCCGGCTTCGAGGAGCCGACGCTGCTCGCCCCGCAGACCCCACGCCATCCCGGACTGCAGGGCGACGACCGGGTGAAGGTCGAACTCGACGCCGAGCGACTGACCGCCGTCAGCGGCGCCGCCGCGCGCCTCGGTGTCACGGTGAACACGCTCGTGCAGGCCGCCTGGGGCGTGCTGCTCGGCCGCCTCACCGGTGCCGAGGACGTCGTCTTCGGCGCTACGGTCTCGGGTCGCCCCGCCGACCTGCCCGGTGTGGAGTCGATGGTCGGCCTGTTCATCAACACGCTGCCCGTGCGGGTCGCCTTCGATCCGGACGAGCCCGTCTCGGCGTTCCTCGAACGCCTGCAGGGCGAGCAGGCCGCACTGCTCGGTCACCACCATCTCGGACTCACCGAGATCCAGTCCGCGACGGGTCCGACCGTCGGCTTCGACACCCTCACAGTGTTCGAGTCGTACCCGCTCGACGAGGCAGCACTCGCGGAGCAGTCGGCGTCGATCGACGGCATGGCCGTGACCGGCGTGGGCACCCACGATGCGACGCACTACCCGCTGAGCCTGTTCGTGCACCTGCGCGCCGGTCTCGACGTCGAACTGCGTTACCAGCGGGCACTGTTCGATCGCGAACAGGCCGAGACGCTGGTGCAGCGTTTCGTGCGTGCCCTCGAATCGATGGCTGCCCGGCCGGAACTGCCGGTCGGTGAGATCGCACTCCTCGGTGAGGACGAACTCGACCGGATCCTGCGCGTGTGGAACGACTCGGATCACCGGTTGGACGAGAACGCACTGCTCACTTCGCGTTTCGACGGCCAGGTCGAACGCACACCGGACGCGGTCGCGCTCGTCTACGAGGGAGAGCAGCTCACCTACGCCGAGTTCGACGCCCAGGTCAATCGCCTCGCCCGGCACCTCATCGACCGGGGTGTCGGACCGGAATCGCTGGTCGGTCTCGCGGTCAGGCGCTCGACCGAACTGCTCGTCGGTATGTACGCCATCGTGCGCGCGGGTGGTGCCTGGGTTCCGATCGACCCGGATCATCCGGCCGATCGCACCCGCCACATCCTCGACACCGCCGACCCGGTGTGCATCGTGACCACCGCTCGCGACGAGTTCGAGGTGCCCTCGGGAATCGACGTTCAGGCGATCGAGATCGATCGCCTCGACCTCGCGGACGTCTCCGCCGCGCCGATCCGCGACGACGAGCGTCGCGGAATCCTGCGGCCCGACAACACCGCCTACGCGATCTTCACCTCCGGCTCCACCGGCCGGCCGAAGGGCGTCGCGGTGACGCATCGGGCGATCGTCAACCAGACCGAGTGGATGCTGCACGAATTCGAGATGACCTCGGAGGACGTGTACTTCCAGAAGACCGCGACGACCTTCGACGTGTCGTTGTGGGGCTTCTTCATGCCGCTGAGTGTCGGTGCGAAGCTCGTGATCGCCACCCCCGACGGGCACCGTGATCCCGCCTACCTGTCGGAGGTCATCGCCCGCGAGAAGGTCACCATCACGGACTTCGTTCCGTCGATGCTCACCGTCTTCGCGGCACACGCCGACGCGGACGAGTGCCGCACACTGCGCGACATCTTCGTCATCGGTGAGGCCCTACCGCCGGAGACGATCGACGGGGTGCGCCGGATCAGCTCCGCGGACATCGACAACCTGTACGGGCCGACCGAGGCCGCGGTCTCCGCGACCTACTGGCAGGCGCCGGCGACCGGAGCGGTCGACGTGGTGCCGATCGGTGTGCCCGAGTGGAACGTGCGTGCCTACGTGCTCGACGGGCGTCTGCGGCCGGTTCCGGTGGGTGTCCCGGGTGAGCTGTATCTCGCGGGCGTCCAGCTCGCACGCGGCTACGTCCGTCGCCCCGATCTCACCTCCGACCGGTTCGTCGCGAACCCGTTCGGCGAGGCCGGCGACCGCATGTACCGCACCGGAGACCTGGTCACCTGGAACTCCTCCGGAGAACTCGAATACATCGGACGCACCGACTTCCAGGTCAAGTTCCGTGGCCAGCGCATCGAACTCGGTGAGATCGAAACGGCGCTGCTGGCACACGAATCCGTGAACCAGGCCGCCGTTCTCGTTGCGCAGACCCCGACCGGCGATCAGCTCGCCGGGTATGTGGTCCCGGTGCCGGGACGAGATGTCGACACCGGCGAACTCGTCGAATTCGTCTCGGGGGCGCTGCCGTCGTACATGGTGCCCGCTGCCGTGGTCGTCCTCGACGAGTTCCCTCTCAACACCTCGGGCAAGCTCGACCGCAGGGCACTGCCCACTCCCACCTTCGAGGTACGTGAGTTCCGGGCGCCGAGAACTCCGATCGAGGAGATCGTGGCGTCGACGTTCGCCGACGTCCTCGGCGTCGAGCGGGTGGGTCTCGACGACGACTTCTTCGCACTCGGCGGCAATTCGCTGATCGCGACGCAGCTCGTCTCGCGGCTGGGTTCCGCGCTCGATACCCAGATTCCGGTGCGAGCGCTCTTCGAGGATTCCGGTGTCGAGGCACTGGCCGCGCACGTGGAGCAGCACGCCGGTTCCGGTGGGGCCGTCCCGTTGGTGAAGGTGGAGCGTCCCGGCCGGGTGCCGTTGTCGCTGGCGCAGCAGCGCATGTGGTTCCTGAACCGTTTCGATCCTGAATCGGCCGCCTACAACCTGCCGATGGCGCTGCGGTTGTCGGGCACCCTCGACATCCCGGCATTGCAGGCCGCGATTCGCGACGTCCTCGAACGGCACGAGGTGCTGCGCACCGCGTACCCGGAGACGGAGGACGGTGCCGTTCAGATCGTGCTCCCCACCGCCACTGTGGTGCCCGATCTCGATCCGGTCGTTACTACCTGGGATCGCGTCCCGGACCTCGTGCGCGAACTCGCGTACACGTCGTTCGACGTCACCTCCGAGGCTCCCGTCCGCGTCAGGTTGCTGAGCGTGGGAGACGACGAACTGATCCTCGCGTTCGTGGTGCACCACATCTCGGCGGACGGATCGTCGATGGGGCCGCTCACCCGCGACCTCGTCACCGCCTATGCCGCCCGATCCACGGGACGAGCGCCGGACTGGGCTCCGCTCCCCGTGCAGTACGCCGACTACGCGATCTGGCAGCGCAGGTACCTCGGCGACGAGAACGACCCGGAATCGCTCGCCGCCAAGCAGATCGAGTTCTGGAAGCACACCCTCAGCGGCCTGCCGGACCAGCTCGACCTGCCGAGCGACCGGCCGCGGCCGGCCGTGCAGTCCTACGCGGGCGGCAAGGTCGACTTCAGGATCGACGCAGAGCTGCACCGCGAGCTGGTCGCACTCGCGCGAGGCAGAGGCGCGACGTTGTTCATGGCTGTGCACGCAGCGTTCGCCGTCCTCCTCGCCAGGTTGTCGGGAACGGACGACATCGCCATCGGCACGCCGATCGCCGGGCGAGGTCGTCGCGAACTCGACGACCTCGTCGGCATGTTCGTCAACACGCTGGTGTTCCGCTCGACCGTGGACGGAGACCTGCCCTTCACCGCCCTCGTCGATCAGGCGCGGGAGCGCGACCTGCAGGCGTTCGCGAACGCCGACGTCCCGTTCGAACGGCTCGTCGATGTTCTCGAACCCGAGCGCTCCACGGCGCGGCATCCGCTGTTCCAGGTCGGCCTGTCGTTCCAGAACCTCGCGGCGACCAGCCTGGAACTGCCGGGTCTGACCGTCGCGGGAGTCGATGCAGACCTGCAGACCTCGCAGTTCGATCTGCATCTCGTCGCCACCGACCGGTACGACGAGAGCGGCGCCCCGGCCGGCATCGACAACGTGCTGACCTATGCCACCGATCTGTTCGACGAGGCCACCGTGCAGGGCATCGCACGACGCTTCGTCGGTCTGCTCGAGGCGATCGTCGCCGAGCCTTCACTGCCGGTCGGTGATCTCGAGATCCTGGACGACGCCGAACGGCTCCGGATCGTCGAGGAGTGGAACGACACCCTGCATCCGACGGATACGGCACTCACCCTCGTCGATCTGTTCGACGAACAGGTTCGCCGGGACCCGGCGGCGCCGGCGCTCGTGTCCGAATCCTCGTCGTTGTCCTACGGAGAATTCGACGGACGCGTCAATCGCCTTGCGCGGCACCTCGTTTCGCTGGGCGTCGGCCCCGAGACCACGGTTGCGCTGGCAATGCGCCGATCGGTCGAGTTGCTCATCGGTATGTACGCGGTGGCGAAGGCCGGTGGTGCCTACGTCCCGCTGGACCCGGACCAGCCGGCAGAACGCACCGGGTACATCCTGTCGGTGGCGAAACCGGTCGCGGTACTCGCCACCTCCCGCGACGACGTCGGCTCGGCGTTCGCCCCGTCCTCGACGATCGTCGAGATCGATACCGTCGATCTCGACGGACATGCCGACGCCCCGGTCACGGATGCGGATCGGCTCGCCCCGCTGCGTCCGGAGCACACCGCCTACGTCATCTTCACGTCCGGCTCGACGGGCCGTCCGAAGGGCGTTGCGGTCCCGCACCGGGCGATCGTGAACCAGATGCTCTGGAAGCGGACGGAATACGACCTCGGGCCGGACGACGCGCTGTTGCTGAAGACCGCTGCGACGTTCGACCTGTCGGTGTGGGAATTCTGGTCCGCGCTCGTCTCCGGCGGCCGCGTGGTGATCGCGTCTGCCGACGGTCACCGCGACCCCGAGTACCTGCATCGCCTGATGGTGTCCGAGTCGGTCACCACACTGCATGTGGTGCCGTCGATGCTGGACGCGCTCATGGCCTCGGTCGGAGGTCCTCTGACGGGATCGCTGCGCCGGGTGCTCGCCATCGGTGAAGCGCTGCCGGCCACGACCGCCGCGCGGTTCGCGACGGAGAATCCGGCGCGCCTCGACAACCTGTACGGCCCGACCGAGGCGGCGGTGTCGGTGACCAACCACACCGTCGACGGGGACGACGTCGTGAGCGTGCCCATCGGGTCCCCGCAATGGAACACGCGCGTGTACGTCCTCGACGACCGGTTGCGTGTGGTGCCGGTCGGTGTGCCGGGTGAGCTGTACCTCGCGGGTGAGCAGCTCGCACGGGGCTACCACGAGCGTCCCGATCTGAGCGCCGAGCGGTTCGTCGCCTCCCCGTGGGGCCGGGGCGAACGCCTGTACCGGACCGGTGACCTCGTGAAGTGGTCGGCGGACGGTGAATTGGAGTACCTGGGTCGCACCGACTTCCAGGTGAAGGTGCGCGGGTTCCGCATCGAACTCGGCGAGATCGAAGCGGCCGTGCGACGCCTGAGCGCGGTGCGCGACGCGGCGGTCCTCGTCCGCGAGGATGCGCTCGTCGGTCCGCGCGTGGTCGCGTACGTCGTCGGGCACAAGGATGCCGACGTCGACACCGACGCGATGATCGTCGAACTCGGCCGGACACTTCCGTCGTACATGGTGCCGTCCGCGTTCGTGGTGCTCGACGCGTTGCCGCTCAACGCCAACGGCAAGCTCGATCGCAGGGCTCTGCCCGAACCGGTCTTCGAGGCGACGGAGTTCCGGGCCCCCACCGGTGAGATCGAGCAGATCGTCGCCGACGTGTTCGCGGATGTCCTCGGAGCCGACAAGATCGGTGCCGACGACGACTTCTTCGCGCTCGGTGGTGACAGCATCGTCTCGATCCAGTTGGTGTCGCGGGCGAAGGCCCGGGGCGTCGCGTTCACTCCGCGTGACGTGTTCGAACGCCGCACGGTGGCCGGACTCGCCGAGGTGGCGACGAGGGTCGAGAGCGGTGTGCTGCGGCCTACCGAACTTCCGGGCGGTGGTGTCGGCGAACTCCCGCCGACACCGGTCGTACGGGACGTTCTCGAGCGGTCCGAACCTGCCGAACGTCTCGTGCAGGCCGTCGCCGTGACATTGCCGCGCGACGTCGAACGCGCGGGGCTCGAGCGAGCCGTCGGTGCTGTGATCGACCATCACGACGCGCTACGCATGGTCCTCGACCTCGGTATGGCCGGAGAACCCGTCCTGCGGGTCCGGGCAGCGGGCACCGTCGACCCGGCCGCGATCCTGGAGCGGGTGGAGGTCGCCGGTGAGCTCGCCGAGCCGGAGCAGGCGCGCGTCGTGAAGGACGCCGTCGATGCCGCCCTCGACCGGGTGGACGTGTCGAAGGGCTGCGCGGTCCGGTTCGTCTGGCTCGACTTCGGTACGGCCCGACCGGGTGTGCTCGCGATCCTGGCCCATCGTTTCGCGGTCGACGAGGAATCGTGGCGCATCCTGCTCACCGACCTCGCGCGGGCCTGGAAGCAGATTTCCGCCGGGGAGGCGCCGAGCCTCGAGCCGGTCGGCACGTCGTTGCGGCGGTGGACGCACGGACTCGTCGAGGCCGCTTCCGCGCGGCGCGACGAGCTGCCGATGTGGGAGCGGATGCTCGACGACGCGCTCGCCGAGCCGGCCGTTCTCCCGGCGGAGTCCGTCGTGGGCCCGGCGAGCGCGCGTGACCACGTCCGCATCTCCCTGTCCGCGAATCACACCGACGCGGTACTGAATTCGGTGCCGGCGCTGTTCCGCGGTGAGGTCGAGGACGGTTTGGTCGCCACCCTCGGTCTGGCGCTGGTGCGGTGGCGGCGGGACCGCGGTGTGCAGTCGTCGTCGGCGCTGGTGAGGATCGAGGATCACGGTCGTGAGGAGTCCGTGCTCCCGGGCGCGGATCTGTCACGCACCGTCGGTTGCTTCACCAGTGCCTATCCGGTGCGGCTGGATCTTGCCGGGATCGACGTCGACGAGGCGTTCGCCGGCGGTACTGCGATGGCACGTGCCGTCAAGGCCGTGAAGGAGCAGTTGCTGGCGCTGCCGGACAGCGGCGTGGGCTTCGGTCTGTTGCGTCATCTGGATCCGGAGTCGTCGGTGCGCCTGGGCTCGACGGGGCGAGCGCCGCAGGTCGGCTTCGGCTACCTGGGCCGGACGCCGTCGGATGTTCTCGAAGGTGAAACCGGCTGGACGCCGACCGACGAACTCGGTGACCTCCTTCCGGTAACGGGCTCGCTCACCGGGGCCGATCTCGACCTCCGCGCGTCCGTGTCCGGAGGCGACGATGCAAGGCTGGAGGTGCGCATCGAATTCGCGGCGGACCTGATCGAGCGTGCGGACGCCGACGAATTCGGCCGGCACTGGACCGAGGCTCTCGAGGCGCTCGCGCAGCATGCGGGGTCGTCGGATGCCGGGGGTCTCACCCCGTCCGATCTGCCGCTCGTCGATCTCACCCAGAACGAGATCGAGTCGTGGGAGCAGCGCTATCCGTCGTTGACGGACGTGTGGTCCCTGTCGCCGCTGCAGTCGGGGCTGTTGTTCCACGCGTCGCTGACGATCGACGAGCGGATGGATGTCTACACCATGCAGGCCGTGCTCGACCTCAAAGGCGAGGTCGACCCCGAGCGGTTGCAGGTGGCGGGGCAGGCACTGCTCGACCGGTATCCGAACCTGCGCGCCGCCTTCGTCACCGACGAGGACGGAGATTCGCTCCAGCTCGTCGTCGGCCGGATCGAGCTTCCGTGGCGGACGCTGGATCTGAGCGACGTCGCGGAAGAGCGCAGGGAACGCGAACTCGCCTCGGCGTTCGCCGACGAGCAGTCCCGGCGGTTCGACATGGCCACGGCACCGTTGATGCGGTTCCTGCTGGTGAAGTCGGCGCCGAGCCGGTACCACCTCGCGGTCACCGCGCACCACATCCTGCTGGACGGCTGGTCGATGCCACTGCTCATGCAGGACCTCATGGCCCTGTACGTGCTCCGGGGAGACTTCGCTGCGCTGCCGCCGGTGCGTTCCTACCGGGACTTCCTCGGATGGCTCGCCGAGCAGGACCAGGAACGGTCGCTCGACGTCTGGGCCGGGGCCCTCGAAGGAGTGGGAGATCCGACCGTCGTCGCGCCGACGGTCCGGGATCCGGAGAACGACACGATCTCCAAGGTCTCGGTCCTCGTCGACGCCGATCTCACCGCTCGCCTGAGTGCGCTCGCGGCGCAACTCGGGATCACGGTGAACACCCTCGTCCAGGCGGCGTGGGGCGTTCTCCTCGGGCGGACCGTCGGCAACGACGACGTGGTGTTCGGTGCGACCGTGTCGGGACGTCCGGCCGACCTGGCCGAAGTCGAGTCGATGGTCGGTCTGTTCATCAACACGCTGCCCGTTCGCGTGAAGGTCGATCCGGACGAGCAGGTTTCGGCGCTGCTGCGACGACTGCAGAGCGAGCAGGCAGAACTGCTCGATCACCACTACGTCGGGCTGTCCGACATCGAACGGCGGCTCGGGACCTCGGTCGCATTCGACTCGTTGGTGGTCTTCGAGTCGTACCCCGTCGACCGGGAATCCCTGGCCGAGGCGGCCGGATCGATCGACGGGATGACGATCACCGGAGTGGCAGTGAAGGACGCCACTCACTACCCGATCACCCTCATGACGGTCGCCGACACGCAGATCGACCTGACCTTCAAGTACCTGGAGCGGTTCTTCGCCGAGCCGGAGGTCAGGAACATCTCGGAGCGGCTGGGGCGCGTGCTCGACGCGTTCGCCGCCGATCCGGAGTCGGCGGTCGGCGACATCGACCTCGTCGATGCAGAGGAACTCGCCCGTATCGTCGCCGAGTCCGGACCGTCCACCGCGGCGGTGGACACCGGCGCGCGGACGCTGGCCACTGTCTTCGCCGAGGTGGTCGAGGAGGATCCGGCGGCGCCGGCGCTCTCGCTCCCGGCCGATCCGGAGATCGGCGGTGAGGGGACGGAGATCGCCTACCGGGAACTCGACGCACGGTCGTCCCGCCTGGCTCGGCTGCTCATCGGCCGCGGCCTCGGCACCGGCGATGTGGTCGCGGTCGCGATCCCACGCTCGGTGGAGTCCGTGGTCGCCCAGTGGGCGGTGGTCAAGACCGGTGCCGCGATCGCACCGGTCGATCCCACCCGCGTCGACGGGCAGCTGCCCGCCGGAGCCGCTCTGGGACTGACGGTCGCCGGTACCGCGGCGAACGGTACGGACGGCTGGCTGGTCGTCGACGAGCCCGGTGTGCGGGACGAGCTGGCTGCGCAGACGGCGGATCCGGTGACCTACGCCGACCGGTTGCGTCCGGTCGGCTCGGCGGACCCGGCGCTCGTGCTGCCCTCGCGTACGTTCACGAACGTCGAACTGGTCGAGAGGATCGGCACGCTGCGGGATCGGTACGAACTGACCTACGAGTCGCGCAGCCTCGCGGTGGGCGGTGTCGAGATCGAGGCGGTGGCGCTCGAACCGCTGGTCGTCACGGCGACCGGTGCCGTCGTGGTGGTCGTGCCCGAGGGCGCGTCGTCGGGTACGGCACTGGACAGCGTGCTCTACAACGAGTGGGTCACCCACGTGCACCTGCCCGAGGCGTCGCTGAGCACGCTCGAACCCGGGTCGCTCGAGGACCTCGCGGCCGTCGTCGTGGTGGACGACGCCCCCGACGGGTTGCTCGAGGAGTGGGGCGCGGCACACCGCCTGTACCGGCTCGCTGACCTGGACTGACGACGTGGTGGGGCCGCTTCGGGTGGCCCCACCACCTCGGCGGACGAGTCCCCGCGGGATGCGCCGGTAACGTCGGGAGTGGTCGGAGAGATGAACCCCATGGGGTTACTACCGAGTAAGTTCGCCCGTCTCCGGCGGGTGACTATGCTTGCTCGGTTCGCAGACGCGGCCGTTGGGATCGAAAGCGAAGGGTATGGGCTTTTTCATGCGTTCACGACACGATGGCAGCTCGAACGGGGCCTCTCCGGTGAACGCATCCTCTTCGTCCGATTTCCCTTCGGAGACGCAGCCTCGCGAGACGCAGGACGGTGCCCGCAGCCGGGCACCGCGCCCCGAACGTGCACCCCGTCCCGAACGCGCGCCCCGGCCCGAGCGCGCACCCCGCCCCGAACGTGGCTCACGCCCCGAGCGCGCTGCGCGCCCGGCGCGCGGCGAGCGCGCCCGTGGTCGTCGGGGTGTGTTGTTGCCGCAGTTGTTGGTGTCGGCGGTGGAGTCGGCCGGTGATGCGGTGGCGGTGGTGGAGGGTTCTCGGTCGTTGTCGTATCGGGAGCTCGATGCGGTGTCGTCGCGGTGGGCGCGGTGGTTGATCGGTCGTGGGGTGGGGCCGGGGGATGCGGTGGTGGTGGCGGTGCCGCGGTCGCTCGAGTCGGTGGTGGTGTTGTGGGCGGTGGCGAAGTCGGGGGCGACGTTCGTGCCGGTGGATCCGGGTTATCCGGCCGAGCGGGTGCAGTTCATGGTGGCCGATTCGGGTGCGGTGTTGGCGTTGACGGTGTCGTCGGTGGCGCAGGTGGTGGCCGAGGCGGCGGGGTCGGTGCCGGTGGTGGCGGTCGACGAGGTGTCGGTGGCTGCGCGGGTGGGGCAGTTGTCGTCGCGTCCGGTTTCGTATGCGGATCGGGTGCGTTCGCTCGAGCTGTCGGATGCGGCGTGGATGATCTATACCTCGGGGTCGACGGGGCGGCCGAAGGGTGTGGTGGTTTCGCATGCCGGTATCGGTGGGGTGATGTCGGCCGAGCGTGAGCATTTCGGGGTCGATGGCTCCTCGCGGGTGTTGCATGTGTGTTCGCCGAGTTTCGATGTGTCGTTGCTCGAGTTGGGGGTGGGGTTCTCGGCGGGGGCGACGGTGGTGGTGGCGCCGGCGGGGGTCGGTGGTGGTCCGGATCTGGCGGATGTGATTGCGTCGCAGTCGGTGTCGCATGTGTTCATGACGCCGGGTGCGTTGGGGTCGATGGATCCTGCGGGCTTGGACGATCTGCGTGTGGTGGTCGTGGCGGGTGAGTCGTTCACCCCGGATCTGGTGCGGCGGTGGTCGGTGCCGGGTCGGCGGCGGTTCTTCAATGCCTATGGTCCGACGGAGACGACGATTCTGGCGACCTCGTCGGCGGAGCTGGTGCCCGATGCGCCGGTGGTGATCGGGTCGGCGATCGCGGGGGTGGGCGCGTTCGTGCTCGATGAGCGGTTGCGTCCGGTGCCCGAGGGTGTGGTCGGTGAGTTGTATGTGGCCGGGGCGCAGGTGGCGCGGGGCTATCACGGTCGGTTCGGGTTGACCGCGGCGCGGTTCGTGGCCGATCCGTTCACCCCGGGTGGCCGGATGTATCGGACGGGGGATCTGGTGCGTCGCGGCGGCGATGGGGTGTTCGAGTATGTGGGGCGCAGTGATTTCCAGGTCAAGATCCGGGGGTTCCGGATCGAGCTGGGGGAGATCGATGCGGTGTTGTCGTCGGTGCCGGGGGTCGGTTTCGCGGTGACGGTGGGGGCGGCGTTGGCGTCGGGGGAGTCGGCGTTGGTGTCGTATGTGGTGCCCGAGGCGGGGGCGGTGCTCGATCCGGCGCAGGTGCGGGCGTCGGTGGGGGAGGTGTTGCCCGGTTATATGGTGCCGTCGTCGGTGACGGTGCTCGACGAGGTGCCGCTCACGCCGGTGGGGAAGGTCGATCGGGCGGCGTTGCCGGCGCCGGTGTTCGAGGTGGCCGAGTATCGGGCGCCGCGGACGCCGGTGGAGATCGCGGTGGCCGAGGAGGTCGCGCAGGTTCTGGGGGTCGAGCGGGTCGGGTTGGACGATTCGTTCGTCGATCTCGGTGGTAATTCGTTGGCGGCGACGCGGTTGGTGGCGCGGTTGTCGGCGCGGTTGGGGTATCGGGTGGCGGTGCCGGTGGTGTTCGAGGCGTCGTCGGTGCAGGAGTTGGCGGCCCGTCTCGACACCGACACCGCCGGTGCCGGGTCGGGAGTGTGGTGTTGGCGGCGCGGCAGCGTCCGGATCGGGTGCCGTTGTCGTTGGCGCAGCAACGCATGTGGTTCCTCAACCGGCTCGAACCGCATTCCGCCGTGAACAATATCCCTGTGGCCATTCGTCTTTCGGGACGTCTGGACGTCGATGCGCTGCAGGCAGCAGTCTCCGACGTGGTGGAACGTCACGAATCGCTCCGCACCGTCTACCCCGAGATCGACGGTGTCGGCTACCAGCAGGTGCTGCCCGCCGCGGACGCGGTCGTCGAGGTCCGTCCCGAGACCGTCGGGGCCGACGAGGTCCCGGCCCGGGTCGCCGAAGCGGTCACTACCGGCTTCGATGTGACGCAACAGGTTCCGATCCGAGTGCGCCTGTTCGCCGTGGCCCCGGACGAGCACGTGCTCGTCGTCGTGGTGCACCACATCTCCGCCGACGGCTACTCGATGGGGCCGCTGACCCGCGACGTGGTGACGGCCTACGCCGCGCGTGTCGCGGGCGGGGAACCCGGATGGGCACCGCTCGAGGTGCAGTACGCGGACTACACACTCTGGCAGCGCGAGGTCCTCGGCGAGGAGTCCGACCCCGAGTCGCTCATGGCGCGCGAGACGGACCTCTGGACGCGGACCCTCGCGGATCTGCCCGAAGAGGCGACGCTGCCGTCCGATCGTCCCCGGCCGGCCGTCGCGAGCTATCGGGGTGCCTCGCACCGCCTCACCCTCGACGAGCGGGTCCGCGCAGCGATCGCCGATCTCGCCCGCCGCAGCGGCGCAACGGAATTCATGGTCGTCCACGCCGCGCTCGCCGTGCTTCTCGCCCGGCTCGGCGGTAACGACGACATCACCATCGGTACTCCCGTCGCCGGCCGTGGCGACGCCGCGCTCGACGATCTGGTGGGCATGTTCGTCAACACCCTGGTGCTGCGTACACCCGTCGAACCCCAAGCGTCCTTCGGCGACTTCCTCGACTCGGTGCGCACGACCGACCTCGAGGCGTTCACCCACGCCGACGTGCCGTTCGAGCGGCTCGTCGAGGTGCTCGATCCACCTCGTTCGCAGGCGCGCCACCCACTCTTCCAGGTGATGCTCACCTTCCAGAACATGCCGGTCTCGCAGCTGGAACTGCCCGAGCTGACCGTCTCCGGTATCGACTTCGACGCGCAGGTCGCCAAGTTCGACCTGCAGGTCACCGTCGCGGATGTCGTCGACGCCGCCGGCGATCCCTCCGGTCTCGTGGTGGAATTCAACTACGCCACCGAACTGTTCGACCCGCAGACCGTCGCCGCTGTCGCAGAACGGTTCTCGCGGATCCTCGAGGCGGTCACCACCGATCCGCGCATCCCGGTCGGCGACGTGCCGCTCGTCACCGACGATGAGCTCGACCGCATCCTTACCGAGTGGAACACGCTCGGCGAATCCGTCCCGGTCGTCGAACCGGCCACGCTGTCTGCGCGTTTCGACGCGGCCGTCCGCACCCACACCGCGAATGCCGCGGTGACTCACGGGGAGACGACCCTCACGTACGCCGAACTCGGTGCCCGCGCGAACCGGATCGCACGCCGGCTCGTCGGCGCAGGCGTCGGACCGGGCACTCTCGTCGCGGTGGCCCTGCCGCGGACCGAGAACCTCGTGGTCGCTCTCACCGCGGTCGTGCTCTCCGGCGGCGCCTACCTGCCGATCGACACCGCTCACCCGCAGGACCGTGTGCGGTACATCCTCGACCAGGCACGGCCCCGCGTGATCCTCACCTCGGATGCACTCGGAGACGAGCCCGGAGCGGAGGCGTTGCGCGGCAGCGGAATCGAGATGCTCGATGTCGTCGCCGCACAAGACGACGCCTCGGTCTCGGCCGATCCGCTCACCGACGCCGACCGGATCGCATCGCCGCAGCCGGACGATCTCGCGTATGTCATCTTCACCTCCGGTTCCACCGGCCGCCCCAAGGGCGTCGCCGTCACACACCGGAACGTGCTGACCCTCTTCGCCAACGCCGAACCCCGCTTCGGCTTCGGCCCGGACGACGTGTGGACGCTGTTCCACTCCTACGCCTTCGACTTCTCGGTGTGGGAGCTGTGGGGACCGCTGCTGTACGGGGGCCGGCTCGTCGTCGTCGACTACCTCACCTCCCGGTCACCCGAGCTGTTCGCGCAGCTCGTGCGCCGCGAGGGCGTCACGGTGCTCAACCAGACGCCGTCGGCGTTCTACCAGTTCGACGAGGCCGATCGCACTCTCGCGGCCGACACAGCACCGCTCGCGCTGCGCTACGTCGTCTTCGGCGGTGAGGCACTCGACCCCGCCCGGCTCGCGGACTGGTTCGATCGTCACCCCGCCGGCCCACAACTGGTGAACATGTACGGCATCACCGAGACCACGGTGCACGTGTCGTACCAGCCCATCGACCGCGCCCTCGCGAAGGCCGGTGCCGCCAGCGCGATCGGACGGTCGCTTCCCGGACTGGACGCCTACGTCCTCGACCGGCGCCTGCATCCCGTGCCCGCCGGCGTGCCGGGCGAGCTGTACATCTCCGGCGACCAGCTATCCCGCGGATATCTCGGACGTCCCGACCTGACGGTCGCGCGCTTCGTCGCGAACCCCTTCGGTCGAGGTCGCCTCTACCGCACCGGCGACATCGCGCGGTGGAACGGTGAAGGCATCCTCGAATACGCGGGTCGCAGCGACTCGCAGGTCCAGCTCCGCGGCTTCCGCATCGAACTGGGCGAGATCGAGTCGCAGCTGCTGCAGGCTCCGGGTGTCGCACAGGCCGTCGCCATGGTCCGGGACGACGGACTCGGCGAACGTCTCGTCGGTTACGTCGTCGCCCGCACCGGTGAGACCGTCGACGCGGCCGCGGTGCGCGCGCACGCGTCCGAATTCCTCACGGGGTACATGGTTCCCGATGTGGTGACCGTGCTCGACGAACTCCCGCTCACGGTGAACGGCAAGCTCGACCGTCGCGCTCTCCCCGTGCCCCGCATCGACATCGACGCCGATCGTTTCCGCGAACCCGCCACCGAATCCGAACGGATCGTCGCGCAGGTCTGGAGCGAGGTACTGGGCATCGAACGCGTCGGCGCCGACGACTCGTTCTTCGACCTCGGCGGTAACTCCCTCGTCGCGACGCGGGTCGTCGCGCGCATCAACGAGGCGACCGGAGCGAGCCTGGCCATCCGCGAACTGTTCGAGGATCCCACCGTCGCGGGTCTGGCGGCGCGCGTCGACGCCGGCGGGTCCGATCGGGCCGTGCCGGAGCTCGTCGCACGGCCGCGTCCCGATCGCATCCCCCTCTCGCTCGCGCAGCAGCGCATGTGGGTGCTCAACCAGCTCGACCCGGGCTCCGCGACCTACAACATCCCGCTCGCCATCCGGCTGCGGGGCGCACTCGACATCGATGCGCTGACCGCGGCGGTGCGCGACGTCGTCGAGCGGCACGAGACGTTGCGCACCGTCTACACGCAGGACGAGCAGGGCCCGTTCCAGAAGATCCTGGATGCGGAGTCGATGCCGCCGCTCGAGGTGGTCCGCGTGGCCTCCGAGCAGGAGGCTTTCGAGGCCGTGGTCGAGGTCGCCTCGCAGGGATTCGACGTGTCCTCCGAGCCACCCGTGCGCGGTCGCCTCGTCTCGATCTCCGCCGGCGGTAGTGCAGGTTCGGTCGTCTCCGACGATCATGTCCTCGCGCTCGTGGTGCACCACATCTCGGCCGACGGCGCCTCGCTCGTGCCGTTGGCCCGCGACCTCATGGAGGCCTACGTCGCCCGGCTGTCCGGTTCGCGACCCGACCGCCCGCCGCTCGAGGTGCAGTACGCGGACTTCGCGGCGTGGCAGCAGGAGACCTTCGGCGACGCCGAGAACCCCGATTCGCCGGCGGGCAGGCAGCTCGCCTACTGGAAGCAGCAGCTGGCCGGGGTACCGGACCTGCTCGACCTGCCCACGGACCGGCCGCGCCCCGCGGTACCGAGCCTGCGCGGGGCCACGGTCTTCACCGAGGTCGACGCGTCGACCCGGCAGCGGCTCGAGGCGCTGGCGACCGAGAACCGTGCGTCGTTGTTCATGGTCGTCCACGCCGCGCTCGCCGTGCTGCTCGCGCGGATGAGCGGTTCGCGGGACGTCGTCGTGGGAACCGCCGTCGCGGGACGCGGCTCGCGGGTGCTCGACGACATCGTCGGCATGTTCGTGAACACACTCGCCCTGCGCACGGACGTCGATCCGGGCGCGCATTTCGCCGACATTCTCGAACAGGCACGCACCGCCGATCTCGAAGCGTTCGCGCACGCCGACATCCCGTTCGAGCGCATCGTCGACGAGGTCGTCGCCACCCGGTCGCCGGCACGTCATCCCGTCTTTCAGACGATGCTCTCGTTCCAGAACCTCGAACCCGCCCGGCTCGAACTGCCCGAGCTCACGGTGGAAGCACTCGATTCGGGGGTGCTCGCCGCGAAATTCGACCTGCAGGTGACCGTGGAGCCGCTCGCCGACGACGACGGCATGCGGATCGCGCTCACCTACGCCGTCGATCTCTTCGACGAGACGACGGCGCAGGCACTCGCGCAACGCTTCGTGACGGTCCTCGACGCCGTTGCCGCGGATCCCGGTTCGGTGGTCGGCGACATCGAGGTCCGGACCGAGACCGAGCGCGAGGCGGCAACCACCCCGGTCGCCGCTCCGGTGCGGGAAACCGCTCTCGAGACGGTCGACCGGACCGTCGTCCAGGAGTTGCAGATCGCGGTCGAGTCCGATCCCGAGGCGCCCGCCGTGGTGGTGGGCGACACCGAACTCGGCTTCGTCGACGTCGAGCGCCGGTCGTCGCAGTGGGCCCGGTACCTCATCTCCCGCGGAGCGGGTCCGGGTCGCACCGTCGCCGTCGACCTTCCGGTCGGTCCCGACCTGATCGTTGCGGTGTGGGCCGCCGTCAAGACGGGAGCCGCCGTCACGGTCGACCCCACGGTCACTGCCGACCACGTGCTGACCACCCTCGCACGCAGCGACGATCTGCGGTCGTCGGTCGCGGGGACGTTCGTCGACGATCCGGAGACGCTCGCCCTCGTCGCCGAGCAGCCGACCCGCTCGATCGCGTACACCGACCGTTCCGGTGTCCTCGGCCCCGACGACACGGCCGTCCGGACGAGTGAACTCGATCTCACCCACGGTGCGGTCGTCGCGGCGCTGCGGCGCGGCCGGAAGGACCTCGATCTGACCTACGAGTCGCGGGTCCTTCTCGCCGGTTCCCGCCTCGACCAGTGGACGGTCTTCGCCGTCCTGGCCGCGGCGATCACCGGTGCCGTCGTCGTTCCCGCCGGTCCCGACCATGACCCGGGCATCCTCGTCGACGAGGAGTGGGTGACCCACGGCTTCGTTCCGGCCGACGAACTCGCCGCTCTGCCCGACACCGAGGACCTCGTGGCGGTCGTCGTCACGGACGGGCCTGCGCACGACGGTGCGGAGCTCTCCGCCGGTCTCGCCGGCAAACTTTCCGACCTGCGTTCCCCCTGGGTCCTGCAGGAATGATTGCGGAAAGGTAACTTTACTTACCGGCCGAGTTCGTTCGGGGCGTCCACGGCCGGAAGGAGAGCTGTTCCGTGTTGCACAGAGGTCTTGTCGGGGGCCGAGCACGCTCGGGGACGCGCACACGGATGGGGAACCCGCCCAATGAGGGCACGGAGCCAAGATCGTGCTCGCCGTGGGAAGTCGAGTGAGCGTAGCTCGATGCGGGCCCGGGTGAGTCCGTGGCCGGCTGATGACGACGGAATTAACGTTGACGGTGTCCGCCCTACGGGGCACCCGGTGAGTAGGATGGTTGCCGCAGCGGCGCGCCGGCGTGGTCGCGATCGTCCCGGAACCGAAAGGACCGGAATACCGCTTCCATGGAGCTCGGGACAAGTAGGTGACGAATGATCTGTGCCTGCTTACGGACTTGGGACACCGGCGGGAGGGAAGATCTTGAGTTCGTCTCATTGCTGAGGATCGAATGTGATGAAGACAACCGCTCTCGAAAAGAATAGCGGTCTTCATGGCGAAACATTTGTGATGCAAGTATGCGTCGTCGGCTTGTCCGGGATTTTCCTGTTCTCCGCGGGACAAGTTGCCGCTACGATGGCAAACCATGATCCCATACATGCGTAGAGTGTTATCGGACCGATTTATGCCGCATCGCGAAGGCATCAGGACTTTTTGGTGGCGGCGCATGGGACTTGTTACCGACAGGCCGAATTTTGGTGACGAGCTCACATCCGGAATCGTCCATGGACTCGCCGGAGTTACGTGCACTTGGGCTCACCCCAAACGGAGTGAATTCATCGGTGCCGGGTCCATCCTGGAAATGGTGCAGGGCGCGGGTGCGCCAAGTGGGCTGAAGGTATGGGGTTCGGGATTCATGGCTAGCGGCACTGCGGGGGGGAGAAATTGGGATCATCCCGATTTCGATTTCTATGCGGTTCGGGGAGAACTCACTCTCTCACGTATCCGTCCGGTCCGAGATGTAGCCCTCGGTGACCCTGGCCTACTTGCCAGTAGAGTCTACCCCCGCTCACCGGTAGTGACTGGAAAGGTTGGTCTTGTCTACCATTATGTGGATGAGAAAGACGAGGTTGTACGAGCCCTCGCGCAACAGGGGCGCGTCGCACTTATCGACCCGTCCAGAGAACCCCGCGATGTCATTGCCGACATTACTGAATGTGAGTTCATCTTCTCGACGAGTCTTCACGGCCTTATTGTCGCCGATTCGTTCGGCATCCCGAATGCTTGGATCGCGCTGAGTGGCCGGATCGGTGGTGGTCGGTACAAGTTCGAGGACTACTATTCCGCCTTCGGTGGGACCGCAACACAGTACGATGCTGATCTCGTCTGGGATCCGGAGGCTGTGGAGGACCTGAAAAGGGGATATTGTGCTGTTCCAAATCTGAAAGAAATTCAGAGCAGGCTGATTCGAGCAATACCGTACCTGTAATGTTACATCGTAGAATCTCTATCACCGACGGGCAATGCTCTCGCCCCGCCACCAAGGCCGCGGATGCGTGATATTGACGAATGACTCTTGTACAGCGGAAGAAAAATTGCGTGAACAAGCATGTTCGCGATGAGTAGAAGACGCAAACCCAGATAGTCGTGTCCGTGGCGCACGAAAGTTCTCTTTGTCGCTCTCGTATATGAGAGGTAATCCTTCAAACTGCTATTTCCTCTACGTCCGGAAACCGAAAGGAGCATATCCGCTGCTTGACCGAGCTGAAATCCATGCTTCAAGAGGCAGAGGGAAAGATCGACGTCCTCATGGACGTCCCTAGATACGGCCGTGCTGTTCTCCACGGTCTCCCAAGCGCTTCGACGAATGGCCATATTAGCACCAGACAATACAACGACTGGGCGCGATCCTTTTGAGCGCCAGCGCCTTGAGAAACGATCGAAAATCGTGCGTTGCAAGCCGGCTACGGGCGACTCATATAGATATGATAGTCCTGTCACTGCAGCATACCCTGGTTGTTCCCGGAAGAATTCGTGAATCGCCCTAGCCCACGAATTGCCCACGATCGTATCGGCGTCTACGCGCGCTATTATGTCACCCGAAGTGGCGTTGAATCCCGCATTCCGGGCATGCACCACTCCCGGTGTCTGTTCCGAGATGACAGCAAACTTCTCAAAACGGTCACGGAAGAGCATTGCAATATCGCGCGTGCGATCGGTCGAATTGTTGTCGACAACCACAACTTCGTCAATCCATTCACGGTTGTGCGCGAGGGTCGACAGGCATTTCCGGATATACCGTTCCTCGTTGTAAGCGGGCACTACAACAGAGAGGGTTACTCGGCTCATGGCGATCTACGCTACCCATGAAGCGGAGTCCACGCTGGACAGGTGGAGCTGAGTGTAAGATATGTCACTTTAGAATTCCTTAGGGTGGCTCTGCCGTCGCCGTGCTATAATCCGCTGTTTTCGGGTCATATTCGCGTGTTGACGCTGCGGTCCTGCAGGATCTGTTCTCGGCCGGTAACTTTCTTTGCGACCAGGGACGTCGGGGTGCCTCGGTCGGGAGGAGTTTGATACGTGACGCACGCGAAATCCGACCAGGAAGGACCACGGTTCGGAAGAGTGACAGCGCCCGGTTCAGGCAGGGTTCGACCCCCAGTTTCGAGCCGTTCCAATCGACGTAGTGGTCGTCGGGGTGTGTTGTTGCCGCAGTTGTTGGTGTCGGCGGTGGAGTCGGCCGGTGATGCGGTGGCGGTGGTGGAGGGTTCTCGGTCGTTGTCGTATCGGGAGCTCGATGCGGTGTCGTCGCGGTGGGCGCGGTGGTTGATCGGTCGTGGGGTGGGGCCGGGGGATGCGGTGGTGGTGGCGGTGCCGCGGTCGCTCGAGTCGGTGGTGGTGTTGTGGGCGGTGGCGAAGTCGGGGGCGACGTTCGTGCCGGTGGATCCGGGTTATCCGGCCGAGCGGGTGCAGTTCATGGTGGCCGATTCGGGTGCGGTGTTGGCGTTGACGGTGTCGTCGGTGGCGCAGGTGGTGGCCGAGGCGGCGGGGTCGGTGCCGGTGGTGGCGGTCGACGAGGTGTCGGTGGCTGCGCGGGTGGGGCAGTTGTCGTCGCGTCCGGTTTCGTATGCGGATCGGGTGCGTTCGCTCGAGCTGTCGGATGCGGCGTGGATGATCTATACCTCGGGGTCGACGGGCGGCCGAAGGGTGTGGTGGTTTCGCATGCCGGTATCGGTGGGGTGATGTCGGCCGAGCGTGAGCATTTCGGGGTCGATGGCTCCTCGCGGGTGTTGCATGTGTGTTCGCCGAGTTTCGATGTGTCGTTGCTCGAGTTGGGGGTGGGGTTCTCGGCGGGGGCGACGGTGGTGGTGGCGCCGGCGGGGGTCGGTGGTGGTCCGGATCTGGCGGATGTGATTGCGTCGCAGTCGGTGTCGCATGTGTTCATGACGCCGGGTGCGTTGGGGTCGATGGATCCTGCGGGCTTGGACGATCTGCGTGTGGTGGTCGTGGCGGGTGAGTCGTTCACCCCGGATCTGGTGCGGCGGTGGTCGGTGCCGGGTCGGCGGCGGTTCTTCAATGCCTATGGTCCGACGGAGACGACGATTCTGGCGACCTCGTCGGCGGAGCTGGTGCCCGATGCGCCGGTGGTGATCGGGTCGGCGATCGGGGGTGGGCGCGTTCGTGCTCGATGAGCGGTTGCGTCCGGTGCCCGAGGGTGTGGTCGGTGAGTTGTATGTGGCCGGGGCGCAGGTGGCGCGGGGCTATCACGGTCGGTTCGGGTTGACCGCGGCGCGGTTCGTGGCCGATCCGTTCACCCCGGGTGGCCGGATGTATCGGACGGGGGATCTGGTGCGTCGCGGCGGCGATGGGGTGTTCGAGTATGTGGGGCGCAGTGATTTCCAGGTCAAGATCCGGGGGTTCCGGATCGAGCTGGGGGAGATCGATGCGGTGTTGTCGTCGGTGCCGGGGGTCGGTTTCGCGGTGACGGTGGGGGCGGCGTTGGCGTCGGGGGAGTCGGCGTTGGTGTCGTATGTGGTGCCCGAGGCGGGGGCGGTGCTCGATCCGGCGCAGGTGCGGGCGTCGGTGGGGAGGTGTTGCCCGGTTATATGGTGCCGTCGTCGGTGACGGTGCTCGACGAGGTGCCGCTCACGCCGGTGGGGAAGGTCGATCGGGCGGCGTTGCCGGCGCCGGTGTTCGAGGTGGCCGAGTATCGGGCGCCGCGGACGCCGGTGGAGATCGCGGTGGCCGAGGAGGTCGCGCAGGTTCTGGGGGTCGAGCGGGTCGGGTTGGACGATTCGTTCGTCGATCTCGGTGGTAATTCGTTGGCGGCGACGCGGTTGGTGGCGCGGTTGTCGGCGCGGTTGGGGTATCGGGTGGCGGTGCCGGTGGTGTTCGAGGCGTCGTCGGTGCAGGAGTTGGCGGCCCGTCTCGACACCGACACCGCCGGTGCCGGGGTCGGGAGTGTGGTGTTGGCGGCGCGGCAGCGTCCGGATCGGGTGCCGTTGTCGTTGGCGCAGCAACGCATGTGGTTCCTCGGACGATTCGATTCCTCTGCGGCATACAACATTCCGATCGTCGTCCGGCTGACCGGAGATCTCGACGCCGCGGCGATGCAGGCGGCGGTCCGCGATCTCGTCGCTCGGCACGAGACACTCCGCACCGTCTACCCCGAGATCGACGGTGTCCCGGTGCAGGAGGTCCTCCCGATCGAGGCGTTCCTGCCGGATCTCCTGCCGGTCGAAGTCGATCCCGACGCCGTGCGGTCCGAGGTCGACGCCGTCCTTTCGACCCGATTCGACGTCACCCGTGAGGTTCCGGTCCTGGCCCGACTGCTGCGGTGCAGTAGCAGTATCGAAAACGACAGTGATGCAACGGAACACGTGCTCGTCGTGGTCGTCCACCACATCGCCGCCGACGGAGCGTCGCTCGCGCCGCTGACCCGCGACCTCGCCGCCTTCTACGCCGCCCGCGCGACCGGGACCACGGCCGAGTTGCCGCCGCTGGCCGTCCAGTACGCGGATTACGCACTGTGGCAACGGGATGCGCTCGGTGATGCATCCGACCCGGAATCGGTCGCCGCGCGGCAACTCGACTACTGGCGGCGCGCCCTCGACGGGTTGCCCGACCAGCTCGATCTGCCCACCGACCGTCCCCGGCCGACCGTGCAGTCGCACCGCGGGGGCAGTGTCGACGTCGAGGTCGACGCCCACGTCCACGAGCAGTTGCGCGAACTCGCCGCGCGTCACGGTGCGACCCCGTTCATGGTCGCCCAGGCCGCCTTCGCGGTGATGCTCGCCCGGTTGTCGGCGACGCGCGACATCGCCATCGGCACCCCCGTCGCCGGGCGCACCGATCCGCTGCTCGACGACCTCATCGGCATGTTCGTCAACACCCTCGTCTTCCGGACCGTCGTGGACCCCGCCGAATCCTTCGACGAACTCCTCGACCGCAGTCGCGCGACGGTGCTGGAGGCCTTCGACCACGCCGACCTGCCGTTCGAGCGGCTCGTCGAAGCGCTCGATCCGGCCCGATCCCTGGCACGGCACCCGCTCTTCCAGGTGGGCCTGTCGTTCCAGAACCTCGCACCGTCCCGGCTCGACCTTCCCGGTCTGTCCGTCGAGAGTCTGGTCCCCGACACTCGTATCTCGCAGTTCGACCTGCATCTGCTCGTCGGCGAACGCGTCGACCAGGACGGGCGGTGCGGCGGGCTGGCGGGTCGGCTCACGTATGCGGCCGACCTGTTCGACGAGGAGACCGCCCGCTCGTTCTCGTCCATGTTCACGCGCGTGCTCGCCGCACTCGTGGACTGCCCGTCACGTCCCGTCGGCGATGCCGACATGATCGGAGAGGACGAGCGGACCAGGCTGCTCGACATCGGCAGGGGAAAGTACCGCCGGTCGGACGCATCCGTCCTTCCCGATCCGTTCCGGGCGCACGCCGATCGTCGCCCCGATGCGATCGCCCTCGTTCACGAGGGAACGTCGGTGTCCTACAGGGAATTCGACGAGCGTGTGAACCGGTGTGCGCGTGCGCTGATCGCGGCCGGTGTCGGCCCCGAGACCCGGGTCGGCCTCATGATCGGACAATCCGTCGAGTTGGTCGTCGCGATGTACGCGGTGTCCGTCGCCGGCGGAGCTTACGTTCCGCTCGACCCCTCCCTGCCACCCGGACGCATCGCGCAGATCGTCGCGGCCGCCGAACCCGCCGTCGTCGTACGTGTGGGTGGGGCGTCCGCAGCCGTCGATCTCGGCGGTGCCGCGGTGATCGACGTCGACGATCCGGCCCATGCCGGACTGTCCGCAGCGCCGGTGACCGATGCCGAACGGCTCGCCCGGCTGCGACCGGAGAACATCGCGTACGTCCTGTTCACCTCCGGTTCGACGGGGGTCCCCAAGGGTGTTGCGGTCACCCATCGTGCGGTCACCAATCAGATGTGTTGGCTGCGAGAGCGATTCGACCTCGGACCCGACGACGTGTCGGTCCTGCACACCCCGGCGACCTTCGACCTGTCGGTCTGGGAGTTCTGGGGCTGGTCGACGTGCGGTGGCCGGCTGGTGATCGCCGACCGGGGACGCCACCCCGACCCCCGCGCCATGATCGCCCTGCTCGAGCGTGAACGGGTCACCACCTTCCACGGGGTTCCGACCATGCTCGGCATGTTCCTGTCGGGGGTCGAGAAGCGACTTCCGTCGACGTTGCGGCGTGTGCTGTCCATCGGTGAGTCCCTGCCCGCCGCGACCGCGCGGGAGTTCGCCGCCCGCAGCGACGCCGAACTGGTGAATCTCTACGGGCCGACGGAAGCGGCCGTCTCGGTGACCGATCACCCGGTGACCGACGCCGACGTCCACGGCGTGCCGATCGGGACACCGGTGTGGAACACGGGCGTCCACGTGCTCGACGACCGCCTCGGTGCGGTCCCGCTCGGCGCGGTCGGGGAGTTGTACCTGTCCGGCGAGCAACTCGCGCGCGGTTACGTCGCGCGGGCGGGTGAGACCGCCGGCAGGTTCGTCGCCGACCCCTTCGGCAGCGGAGGGCGTCTCTACCGGACCGGGGACCTGGTGCGCTGGGTCACGAGCGCACGCGGACCCGAACTCGACTACATCGGTCGCCGGGATCTCCAGGTGAAGATCCGCGGGTTCCGGATCGAGCTCGGTGAGATCGAGGACGCACTCCGGGCATGCCCCGGCGTCGCTGCCGCGGCGGCAACGGTGCAGCAGGATGCACATCGTGGCGACCGCGTGGTGGCCTTCGTGGTCGTCTCGGACGGCACCGAACCGGACACCGCCGCCCTGCGGACCTCGCTCGGCGAACGGTTACCGAACTACATGGTCCCGGCCGACATCCGCGCGATCGACTGCCTGCCGAAGGGGAGCACCGGCAAACTCGATCGGAACGCCCTCCCACTCGTCCCGGCCGCGCCGGCCGAGCACCGTCCGCCCGCCACCGCCGTCGAATCCGCCGTTGCGAAGGTGTTCGGGAAGGTCCTCGGCATCGAGTCGGTCGGACGTGACGACGACTTCTTCCGCTCGGGCGGTACCTCGCTGGTCGCGGTCCGGGCGGTCAGCGAACTCGCGGCGGCGCTGGAGCGTCCCGTGCCCCTCGAGTGGCTGTTCGCCCACCCCGTCGTCGCCGAACTGGCGGAGCGGATCGAACGCAGCGAGCGCGACGGTGAGGAGTCGGCGTCCACGGCGTTCGACGTCGTGTTCCCCCTGCGCACGGGACCCGCCTCCGGTGAGCCGGTCTTCTTCGTCCACCCCGTCGTCGGCCTCGCCTGGGGATTCTCGCGGCTCGCGGAGTTCATCGACGCCGGTCGTCCGGTCTACGGACTGCAGTCGCCCGCGCTGTCGGGCACCGAGGAGCTTCCCGGATCGATCCGGGAATGGGCTGCCCTGTACGTGGACGAGATCCGGCGCGCGCACCCCGACGGGCCCTACCACCTCGTCGGGTGGTCTATGGGCGGAGTGATCGCGCACGAGATGGCCGTGCAACTGCAACGACACGGGAGCTCCGTGGACTCCCTCGTCCTGCTCGATGCGCACGTCCCGGCCCCGCTACCGGAGTCCGTCGATCCGCAGTCGGTGGCCCTCGCGGCCCTGAACGGTCTCGACAACGGTGACCGCGCCACGCCGAACGTCGGGGATATCACATCGATTCTCGGGCGTGGCGAATTCGACAGCGACGTCTTCCCGTCCATGGAGTCGTTTCTCGGCGGCATCAGTCATTCGTTCGACGTTCTCGAGCGGCACTACCCGGGACGCTTCGACGGCGACCTGCTCTTCGTGGGGTCGCGGAGTTCGGCGTCGCCGGAAGACGATTCCCGGAGGGACTGGACCGAGTTCGTCACCGGACGGGTGCACCGCCACGACATCGACGTGTCCCACTGGGCGATGACGGGCGAGCACGCGTGTCGCACCGTCGGCCCGCTCCTCGCCGCCTGGTGCAACCGCCGTGTATGTCCGAATTGCGAAGTCCGCAAGCGCGACTCGACACTCCGTGTCGGGCACTGATGTGGCAGCGTTCGTACTCCTGTGCGAGACTCGTGTAGTTCGGCGTACGTGATCCGGCTGTCGGGGGCCTGATCGCGTCGATACGCCAGGGCGCGTGCCTGTTTCGGCGTGCGTTCATCAGCCGTACCGTCCCCCGGCGCGAAGCGGGGAGTGGTATGACGACGAATGCGATGGACTTCGACTCGGCCCACTCGGACGAGGGATCCGTTTCCGGGATCCGTACGTCGGGCAGCCCTCGGAGATTGCGCCGCAGCGCACCGACCGCATCGTTGCCCCATCTGCTCGCCGTCGCCGTCGAACGGAATCCGGACGGCATCGCCGTCGTCTCCGAATCCGGCGCTCTCACCTACCGCGAACTCGACGCGGGATCGTCACGCCTTGCCCGTCTTCTGATCTCGCGCGGAATCGGTCCCGAGGACTGCGTGGCGCAGTTCCTCACGCGCTCGCTCGAATCCGTCCTCGCGACATGGGCGGTGGCGAAGACCGGCGCGGCGTTCGTGCCCGTCGACCCCACCTATCCCGCCGATCGCATCGCCTACATGCTGGACGATTCGGGGGCCGGGCTCGTCCTGACCACCGAGGAACACGCCGGCACGCTGCCCGGTGAGGTACCCGCACTCGTGCTCGACACGGCCGAGGTGCGCGACGAATCGGCCGGGATGTCCTCGGAGCCCGTCTTCTTCGACGAGCGACGCGGTGTCGTCCGTGCGGAGAACGCGGCGTACGTCATCTACACCTCCGGCTCCACCGGTCGCCCCAAGGGCGTCGTGGTGACGCATTCGGGGCTCGCCAACTTCTGCGCCGAACAGGTGGAGCGCTACGGACTCTCGTCGCAGTCGCGCACATTGCATTTCGCGTCACCGAGTTTCGACGCCTCCGTGCTGGAACTCCTGCTGGCGGTGGGTGCGTCGTCGACGATGGTCGTCGCCCCGCTGACCGTCTTCGGCGGGTCGGAGTTCGCGGATGTCGTGCGGAAGCACGGGGTCACACACGCATTCGTCACACCCGCTGCGCTGGCCTCGGTGGACCCGGCCGGTCTCGAGGTACTCGGCACCGTCGCGGTGGGCGGCGAGGCGTGCCCGCCCGAACTCGTGACGCGATGGGCGCCGGGCCGCCGCTTCCACAACGTCTACGGACCCACCGAGACGACCATCGTCTCGAACATCTCCGAACCCCTCACCCCGGGCGACCGGGTGACGATCGGACCTCCGATCGGCAATGTCACGGAGACCGTGCTCGATTCGCGACTCCACCTCGTCCCCGTCGGTGTCGCGGGCGAACTCTACACAGCAGGGCCGGGGGTGGCCCGCGGGGATCTCGGTCGCCCAGGGCTCACCGCAGCGCGATTCGTCGCAGCGCCGGGAGGTGCGCGGATGTACCGCACCGGCGACGTCGTGCGCGGACCCGAGACGCCCTCGTCGGGCATCGTCTACGTGGGCCGTAACGACTTCCAGGTCAAGGTCCGCGGATTCCGCATCGAACTCGGGGAGATCGACGCCGCACTCGCGTCGCACCCAGGGGTCGACTTCGCCCTCACCGTCGGCCGCGAGACCCCTGCCGGCGAGACCCAACTCGTCTCCTACGTGCACGGCACCGACGACCCGCTCGATCCGGGCAGCCTCGTCGAACACGTCGCCGGCGTGCTCCCGACGTACATGGTCCCCGCCGCGGTCGTGCCCCTCGACCGCATCCCGCTGACCCCCTCCGGCAAGGTCGACCGCGCGGCGCTTCCCGAGGTGGGAACGACCGTCGCCGAATTCCGCGCTCCCGTCACCGCTTCCGAGAAGGCCGTCGCCGATGTCTTCGCCGATGTCCTCGGTGTGGACCGGGTCGGACTCGACGACGACTTCTTCGATCTCGGCGGCAACTCGCTCCTCGCGACGTCCGTCGTCGGCCGCCTCCGCGCGCGTCTCGGCGTCACAGTCCGCGCGGCCGCGCTGTTCGACGAGCCGACCGTCGCGGCACTCGCCCGGCACCTCGACGCGGCCGGCTCCGATCGCGCGGTACCGCTCGTCGCCGGCCCGCGACCCGCACCCCTGCCGCTGTCCTACGCGCAGCAGCGCATGTGGTTCCTCAACCGCCTCGATCCCGAATCCGCCCTGTACAACATCCCTCTCGCGGTGCGTCTGACCGGTGGGCTCGACGTCGACGCGATGCGCGCGGCGTTCGCCGACCTCGTCGAGCGTCACGAGACCCTCCGTACCGTCTACCCCGAGATCGACGGTGTGGGTGAGCAGCGCATCCTCGAACCGGGAGCACGCGTCGTCGACGTTCCGGTCGAGCAGGTGCCCGCCGGCGAGTTGCCGGAGCATCTCGCGCGCGTCGCGGGCCGCGGATTCGACGTCACGGCCGAGGTTCCGGTGCGTGCGCACCTGTTCGCGACCGCACCCGACGAGCACGTGCTCGTCCTCGTCCTGCACCACATCGCCGGCGACGGCACCTCGCTCGCGCCGCTCGTGCGCGACCTCGTCACCGCGTACACCGCACGTGTCGGTGGGCACGCGCCCGACTGGGTGCCCCTGCCGGTGCAGTACGCCGACTACACGCTGTGGCAACGGGAGGTCCTCGGCACCGACGACGACCCCGAATCGATCGCGGGCCGTCAGCTCGCGTACTGGACGGGCGCGCTCGCCGGTGTCCCCGAGCATCTCGATCTCGCCACCGACCACGTGCGACCTGCGATCCTCGGCGCGGGCGGCGGTGCCGTGCGCGTCGAACTCGAGGACGACGTCCACGAGGCGATCACCGGCCTCGCCCGCCGGGCGGGAACCACCCCGTTCATGGTCGTGCACGCCGCACTCGCCGCACTCCTCGCGCGCCTGTCGAACACCCACGACGTCGTGATCGGGACCCCCGTCGCCGGTCGCTCGGCGCCCGAACTCGACGGTGTCGTGGGCATGTTCGTCAACATGCTCGCGCTGCGCACCGAGGTCGATCTCGGCGGCACCTTCGCCGATCTGCTCGAGCAGGCCCGCACGGTCGACATCGATGCCTTCGACCACGCCGACATCCCGTTCGAACGGCTCGTCGAGGGGCTCGACCCCGTCCGGTCGCCGTCCCGGCACCCCCTCTTCCAGGTCGGGTTGTCGTATCACAACTTCACCATCGACGCGCTCGAGCTGCCGGGCCTGCGAGTGGAGGCGCTCGACGCGTCGTCCTCGTCGGTCCGCTTCGACCTGCACGTGACGATCGTCGACAAAGGCGTCGACGGCGGACCGGGTGGATTCGACATCGAATTCGGTTACGCTACCGACCTGTTCGAGGAACCCTCGATCCGGCGCATGGTCGACCGCTACCTGCGCATCCTGCGCTCCGTCGCCGAGGACGCCGACGTCGTGGTCGGCGACATCGACCTGCACGAGCCCGACCAGCTCGCCGCGATGCTCGAAGCCTGGGAGGCCGAACAGCTCGCGGTGGGCCCCGGCCGGACCCTCGCCGACCTGTTCGACGATCAGGCCCGCACGACGCCCACGGCGTGCGCGCTCGTCGACGCGAACAGCGAACTCACCTACGGGGACTTCGCCGACCGGGTGCGACGCCTCGCACGGATGCTGATCGAACACGGCGTCGGTCCCGAGACGGTCGTCGCGCTCCCGATCCGACGTTCGATCGACCTCGTCGTCGCGATGTACGCGGTCGTCGAGGCCGGCGGTGCATATCTGCCGCTCGACCCCGACCACCCGCGCGAACGCGTCGAGTACATCCTCGGATCCGCCGCCCCCGCCTGCATTCTCACCACGAGCCGCGACCGCCTCGACCTGCCCGGCGACCGGCCGACCATCGAGGTCGACACCGTCGACCTCGCTGCCTACAGCGGCAAGGAGATCCGCAACGCCGACCGCCTCGCCCCGCTGCGCGCGAGCAACGCCGCCTACGTGATCTATACGTCCGGATCGACGGGACGGCCGAAGGGCGTCGTCGTGCCGCACGAGGCGATCGTCAACCAGCTCGTCTGGAAGCGGAAGGAATACCGCCTCGGCGTGGGCGACGCCGTCCTGCTCAAGACTGCAGCGACCTTCGACCTGTCGGTGTGGGAGTTCTGGTCGTCGCTGACCTCCGGCGCGAAACTCGTCGTCGCCGCACCCGACGGCCACCGCGACCCGGCCTACCTCAACGACCTGATCCGCCGCGAGCACGTGACGACCCTGCACGTCGTGCCCTCGATGCTCGACGCGCTGCTCGACGACGCCGACGGCGAACTGCCCGACTCGCTGCGACGAGTGCTCGCGATCGGTGAGGTGCTTCCCGTCGACACGGCCGAACGCACCCTCGAGCGGTCGCACACCGATCTCGTCAACCTGTACGGGCCGACGGAGGCGGCGGTCTCGGTGACCGCGCACCGCGTCACCGAGACGGGGGAGAGCTCGATTCCGATCGGCGGCCCGATCCCCAACACGCAGGTCTTCGTCCTCGACGAGCGGCTGCACCCGGTGCCCCCGGGAGTGGCCGGAGAGCTCTACCTCGCAGGAACCCAGCTCGCGCGCGGCTACTCCGGCCGACCGGAGCTGACCGCCGAGCGGTTCGTCGCAAACCCGTTCGGCGACCCCGGCACACGCCTGTACCGCACCGGCGACCTCGTGCGCTGGCGGTTCGACGACGATCAGCTGTCGGGCACGCTCGAATACCTCGACCGGGCCGACTTCCAGGTGAAGGTGCGTGGTTTCCGCATCGAGCTCGGGGAGATCGAGTCCGCGCTGCGGGCGCTGCCGCAGATCCGCGACGCGGTGGTGACGGTGCAGCACGGCGACCGGATCGTCGCGTTCGTCGTCCCCACCGGCGGAGCCCCCGACATCACCGCGATCCGCGGCGCGCTGGCGCGGACGCTGCCGTCCTACATGGTCCCGCAGGGCTTCGTCACCCTCGACGCCCTCCCGCTTAACGTCAACGGCAAGGTCGACCGCAAGGCCCTCCCGGAGGCGGAGGTCGTCACGGCGCCCTACCGCGCCCCGCGCACCGGCACGGAGGCGACGGTCGCGTCGGTCTACGCCGAAGTGCTCGGCAGCGACGACCCGGTCGGTCTCGACGACGACTTCTTCGGTATCGGCGGCAACTCGCTCAGCGCGGTCAAGGTCGCCGCGCGCCTGCGCGACCGCCTCGACGCCCACGTCGAGCTGCCGTGGTTGTTCCTGCACCCGGGTGTGGAGGAACTCGCCGCCCGGATCGACTCGCACAGCACGTCCGAGACGGACACGCTCGGCACTGCCGGGCTCGACCCGCTGCTGCCGCTGCGTTCCGGTGGGGACGGTGCACCGGTGTTCTGCATCCACCCCGTCACCGGCCTCGCATGGGGCTTCGCCGGCCTCGTGCCGTACCTCGGCGACCGTCCCGTCTACGGTCTGCAGTCGCCCGCGCTCGGCGAGGCGGACGACCTGCCCGGCGACATCGACGCCTGGGCGGACGAGTACGTCCGGCTCATCCGGCAGGCGCACCCGCACGGCCCCTACCATCTCGTCGGATGGTCCATGGGCGGCATCCTCGCCCACGCCGTCGCGGTCCGGCTGCGACGGGCGGGGGAGCAGGTCCCGACCCTCGCGATCCTCGACGCCTACCCCGAGACCGGGGCCGCGCGGGCCGACGCGCAGCCCACCGCGGCCACCGCCCCGACGGTCGCGAACGTGCTCGGCATCCCGGCCGAGGGCCCGGCTGCGGAGATCCCCCTCACCGAGCTCACCGCCGAGAGCGCGCAGCAGGTGGTGCAGGCTCTGCCGGCTCCGTTCGACAGCCTGTCCCCGGAACGGATCACCCGGATCGTCGAGGGCGTCCGGCACTCGTACTCGGTCCTCGCGACGCATCGTCCCGAGGTCTACGACGGTGACCTGACGGTCTTCATCGCCGAGACCGATCGTCCGATGTCCTCCACCGAGGCCTGGTATCCCTACGTGAACGGGCTGGTGACCACGCGTGAGGTGCCGGTCTCGCATTGGGACATGGCCACCAGGAAGGCGTGGGCGGTCATCGGACCCGCCATCGGTCGCCGTCTCGACGAGAGGCGCTGACCGGCCACAACTCGACATCCCGCCACGGTGGGGCGGCCCGCACGGGTCGTCCCACCGTGGCGTGCGCGCCCACGGCCGTAACATGGCTTCTCGGCCACCGATGCTCTAATGGGCACATGACTGCCCGGTAACAACCGGGTGGCCGCGGCCGGAACGGGACGTACGAGGGATCGGGACCAGTGGTGAGTGAAGCCTTGCGTAAGGTCGGCGAGCAGGGGGCCGAGGGGAACGGTGGAGCCTCTGGCGATGCTCGACCTGCGGCAGCAGAGCGGCGGCGGCCACGCAGGCGTCCCGAGCGTCGCGGAGCCAGGGCCGCGCTGCTTCCCCAGCTGATTGCGGCGGCGGTCGAACGCGACCCCTCCGCGACGGCAGTGGTCGAGGATGACCGTTCGCTCACCTACGCCGAGCTCGACGAGGCGTCCTCGCGACTCGCGCGGTACCTGATCGGCCTCGGTGTCGGTCCCGAGGACGTCGTCGCGCTCGCGATCGCCCGGTCGATCGACTCGGTGCTCGCCACCTGGGCGGTCGCGAAGACCGGTGCCGCCTTCGTGCCCGTCGACCCGAACTATCCCGCCGACCGGGTCGAGCACATGACGGTCGACTCCGGCGCGGCGCTCGGCCTGACCCTCGCCGAGAACGAACCCGCCCTGCCCTCCGCGACCCGGTGGATCGCACTCGACGATCCCGCGATCGCGCAGCAGCTCGCGGCTCTTCCGTCCGAGCCCGTCTCGTTCGACGAACGGGTCCGAACCCTGCGGGTCGAGAACACGGCCTACATCATCTACACCTCGGGGTCGACCGGACGGCCGAAGGGCGTCGTCGTGACCCATTCGGGTCTGGGGAACTTCTGCACCGAGCAGGTGGAGCGGTATGCCCTGACCTCCGACTCGCGCACGCTGCACTTCGCGTCCCCGAGCTTCGACGCCTCGATCCTCGAACTGCTGCTGGCGATCGGCGCGTCGTCGACGATGGTGATCGCCCCGACCTCCGTGTACGGCGGCGAGGAGTTCGCCGAACTCGTTGTGCAACAGCAGGTCACGCACGCCTTCGTCACCCCGGCCGCGCTGGCCTCGGTCGACCCGACGGGCCTGGGCGTGCTCGATTGCATCGTCGTCGGCGGTGAGGCGTGCCCTCCGGACCTGGTGGAGCGGTGGGCGCCGGGACGGCGATTCTTCAACGGCTACGGTCCGACCGAGACGACCATCATGACCAACATCTCGGATCCGCTGGCTCCGGGTGAGCAGATCACGATCGGTGCGCCCATCCGGAACACCACCGCGCACGTGCTGGACACACGGTTGCACGCCGTTCCGGCCGGGGTGACGGGCGAGCTCTACCTGTCGGGTCCGGGCGTGGCCCGCGGATACCACCGTCGGCCGGAGCTGACCGCCGCCCGGTTCGTCGCGGCCCCCGGCGGCACGCGCATGTACCGTTCCGGCGACCTCGTCCGCGGACCCCGGGACGCCGCATCCCCCATCGTCTACATCGGTCGGAACGACTTCCAGGTCAAGGTTCGCGGCTTCCGCATCGAACTCGGCGAGATCGACGCCGTGCTGGCCTCCTCGCCGGCAGTGGACTTCGCGGCGACGCTCGCGCGGACGGGCCCGTCCGGGCAGGCACAGCTTGTCGCGTACGTGCACGCGGCCCCCGACGCAACCGTCGACCTGCAGGAACTGTCGGCCCTGGCCGCCGAGCGGCTCCCTGCCCACATGGTGCCTTCGGCGATCGTGCCGATCGACGAGATCCCGCTCTCGCCCACCGGCAAGCTCGACCGCGACGCACTGCCCGATCCGGGGCCGATCGTCACCGAGTTCCGGGCCCCGGAAACCGGCACCGAGATCGACATCGCCGCGGTGTTCGCCGACGTGCTGGGACTCGACTCCACGCGGGTCGGCCTCGACGACGACTTCTTCGATCTCGGGGGTAACTCGCTGATCGCCACGCGAGTGGCGGCACGGCTGAGTGAGCGTCTAGGGGTACGGGTGCCTGCCCGCCTGCTGTTTGAGGGTTCGACGGTCGCCGCCCTCGCTGTCATGGTCGAACCTCTTGCCGGTGACGACCGAGCTCCGCTCGTGGCGCAGGAGCGTCCCGAGCGGGTGCCGTTGTCGCTCGCGCAGCAGCGGATGTGGTTCCTCAACCGCTTCGAACCGGAATCGGCCGTCAACAACATCCCCGGGGCGATCCGGTTGACCGGCGTCCTGGACGTCGAGGCGCTGCGCTCCGCGGTGGTCGACGTGCTCGGCCGGCACGAGTCGCTGCGGACGATCTACCCGGACGTCGACGGTGTGGGCTACCAGCAGGTGCTGCCGGTGGACGAGGTGGTGCCCGACCTGACGCCGGTCCCGGTGGCCGAGTCCGATCTGATCGCCCGGGCCACCGAGATCGTCGGCACCGGCTTCGACGTGACGACGCAGGTCCCCTTCCGGACCCGGCTGTTCGCCGTCACCGAGACCGGGACCGCGGCCGAGCACGTGCTGGTGCTGGTCGTGCACCACATCGCCGCCGACGGTTTCTCGATGGGCCCGCTCACTCGCGACATCGTCTCGGCCTACGCGGCCCGCGCCGCCGGCGGCGAGCCGGGATGGGAGCCGCTGCCGGTCCAGTACGCCGACTTCGCGATCTGGCAGCGGGAGGTGCTCGGCTCGGAGGACGATCCGGAGTCGGTCATCTCCTCGCAGGTCGGTTTCTGGCGGGACACGCTTGAGGGTCTGCCCGAGCAGCTCGACCTGCCGGCCGACCGCCCGCGCCCCGCCGTCGCCACCAATCGTGGTGCCCTGCACGAGTTCACCATCGACGAGACGCTGCACGACCGCATCGTCACGCTCGCCCGCGAACGCAACGCGACCCCGTTCATGGTGGTGCACGCCGCGCTGGCGGTGCTGCTGGCGCGTCTGTCGGGCACCGACGACATCGCGATCGGTACTCCGGTGGCCGGTCGTGGCGACGCGGCGCTCGACGATCTGGTGGGCATGTTCGTCAACACCCTCGTGCTGCGCACCCGGGTCGAGGGCGGCGAGTCGTTCGAGCAGGTGCTCGGCCGGGTGCGCGGCGCCGACCTCGAGGCGTTCGGCCACGCCGACCTGCCGTTCGAACGACTCGTCGAGATCATCGACCCCGAGCGCTCCACCGCGCGTCACCCGCTGTTCCAGGTGATGTTGTCGTTCCAGAACCTCGAGACCGGCTCCCTCGAACTTCCGCGGCTGACCGTCGAGGCCGTCGACCTCGACATCGCGACCGCCAAGTTCGACCTCCAGTTCGTCGTCACCGAGACGCCGACCGCGACCGGTGCCGCCGAGTACTCGGTGGGCTTGGCCTACGCCACCGATCTGTTCGACACCCGCACGGTCGAGCGCGTCGCCGAGCGCTTCGTCCGTCTCCTCGATGCGGTCACCGGTGATCTCTCCGTCGCTATCGGTGATGTCGACCTGCTCGACGATGCCGAACGCGTGCAGGTCCTCGAGCAGTGGAACGACACCGGCCGCGCGCTCGACGACACCTCGACCCTCGTGGATCTGTTCGCCGAGCAGGTCCGGCGGTCGCCGGATGCGGTCGCGGTGGAGTTCGAGGGCGAGTCGCTGACCTACGGCGAGTTCTCGGAGCGCGTGAACCGTCTTGCGCGGCATCTGATCTCGCTCGGTGTCGGTCCCGACGCGCGGGTGGGTCTGGCGATGCGCCGCTCGCTGGATCTGCTCGTCGGTATGTACGCGGTCGTTACGGCCGGTGGTGCCTACGTGCCGATCGATCCGGATCAGCCCGAGGATCGCAACGGGTACATCCTCGACATCGCCGCGCCCGTGGTGGTGCTGAGCACCGAACGCGACGGATTCCGCGTACCGGGGAGAGGTCCGTCCCGAGCCTGCTCGTCGACACCCTCGACCTGTCCGCGACGGCGTCCGGGCCGGTCACCGACGCCGAGCGGACGTCTCCGCTGCGGGCGTCGAACACCGCCTACGTCATCTTCACGTCCGGGTCCACCGGGCGCCCGAAGGGTGTGGCGGTGCCGCACGGCGCGATCGTCAACCGCCTGCGCTGGATGCAGCACGAATACCCGCTCACCGGCGCCGACGTGGTGCTGCAGAAGACCCCGTTCACCTTCGATGTGTCGGTGTGGGAGTTCTTCTGGCCCTTGCAGATCGGTGCCCGACTGGTGGTCGCCGTGCCGGACGGTCACCGCGATCCGCGGTACCTGGCCTCGGTGATCGAGCGGCGCGGCGTGACCGTCGTGCACTTCGTGCCGTCGATGCTGGCGGTGTTCGTCGCCGAAGCGTCGGCCGACGAACTCACTTCGCTCCGTCACGTCTTCGCCTCCGGTGAGGCGCTCCCGCCCGCACTGGCCGCACGCACGCGGGCACTGTTGTCCGATGCCGGCCTGCACAACCTCTACGGCCCCACCGAGGCAGCCGTGGACGTGACCTACCACGAGGCCACCGACGCCGACACGGTCTCCGTGCCGATCGGCGCCCCCGTGTGGAACACCCGCGTCTACGTCCTCGACGAGCGTCTCGCGCCCGTGCCCGTGGGGGTCGCGGGAGAGCTCTATCTCGCGGGAGCTCAGCTCGCCCGCGGGTACATGCAGCGCCCCGACCTCACGGCCGAACGCTTCGTCGCCTCGCCGTTCGGCGACGGTGAGCGGCTGTACCGCACCGGCGACCTCGTGCGCTGGACGGAGGGCGCCGGCGAGCTCGACTACATCGGCCGCACCGACTTCCAGGTCAAGCTCCGCGGTCTGCGCATCGAACTCGGCGAGATCGAGACCGCGCTGCTCGTCCTCGACGAGGTCGACCAGGCCGTCGTGCTCGTCCGTCAGGACCAGCTCGTCGCCTACGTCGTCCCGCAGGCCGGTGCGACCTTCGATCAGGTGGCGGCTGGTGCGGCACTGTCCGCGCAGTTACCGGCCTACATGGTGCCCGCCACCTACGTGCTCCTCGACGCCATGCCGCTCGGTGCGTCCGGCAAGCTCGACCGCAAGGCACTGCCCGACCCGGTCTTCGAGGTCAAGGAGTTCCGCGCTCCCACCACCTCCACCGAGCAGGTCGTGGCGTCGATCTACTCCGAGGTCCTCGGTGTCGACCGCGTCGGCCTCGACGACGACTTCTTCGCGCTGGGCGGCAACTCGCTCATCGCCACCCAGGTGGTCTCCCGCATCGGTGCCGCGCTGAACGCCACCGTTCCGCTGCGCTTGCTGTTCGAGGCCTCCACCGTGGAAGAGCTTGCAGCACGCCTCGAACGCGGGGTCTCCGGCGGTCCGCGCCGGCCCCTCGTCGCCACCGAACGACCTGACCGGGTGCCGTTGTCGCTCGCGCAGCAGCGGATGTGGTTCCTCAACCGCTTCGAACCGGAATCGGCGGTCAACAACATCCCCGTGGCGATCGGCCTGTCGGGGGCACTCGACGCGGCGGCCCTGCAGGCCGCGGTCACCGACGTGCTCGGCCGGCACGAGTCGTTGCGGACGATCTACCCGGACGTCGACGGTGTGGGCTACCAGCAGGTGCTGCCGGTGGACGAGGTGGTGCCCGACCTGACGCCGGTCCCGGTGGCCGAGTCCGATCTGATCGCCCGGGCCACCGAGATCGTCGGCACCGGCTTCGACGTGACGACGCAGGTCCCCTTCCGGGCCCGGCTGTTCGCCGTCACCGAGACCGGGACCGCGGCCGAGCACGTGCTGGTGCTGGTCGTGCACCACATCGCGTCCGACGGTTTCTCGATGGGTCCGCTGACCCGCGACGTCGTGACGGCCTACGCGGCCCGCGTCTCGGGTGACGCCCCGCAGTGGGAGCCGCTGCCGGTGCAGTACGCCGACTTCGCCATCTGGCAGCGGGAGGTGCTCGGTTCGGAGGACGATCCGGAGTCGATCATCTCCTCGCAGGTCGCGTTCTGGCGGGAGACCCTCGCGGGTCTGCCCGAGCAGCTCGACCTGCCGGCGGACCGTCCGCGACCGGCGGTCGCGAGCTACCGCGGTGCCTCGCACCGGTTCGTCCTGGACTCCGAACTCCGTTCCGCCGTCCGCGATCTCGCCCGGCGCACCTCCACCACCGAGTTCATGGTCGTGCACGCGGCACTGGCGGTGCTGCTGGCGCGTCTGTCGGGCACCGACGACATCGCGATCGGCACCCCGGTGGCCGGTCGTGGCGACGCGGCGCTCGACGATCTGGTGGGCATGTTCGTCAACACCCTCGTGCTGCGCACCCGGGTGGAGGGCGGCGAGTCGTTCGAGCAGGTGCTCGGCCGGGTGCGCGGCGCCGACCTCGAAGCGTTCGGGCACGCCGACCTGCCGTTCGAGCGGCTCGTCGAGATCATCGACCCCGAACGGTCGACGGCACGGCACCCGCTGTTCCAGGTGCTCCTCGCGTTCCAGAACCTCGATGCCGGCTCCCTCGAGCTGCCCGGCCTGACCGTCTCGGCGCTCGATGTCGACGTGGCACTGGCGAAGTTCGACCTGCAGGTCACCGTCTCGGACGACGCCACCGCCGAGGGTTATCTCGTCGAATTGACTTATGCCACCGATCTGTTCGACGCCCGGACGATGGAGTCCTTCGCCGAGCGCCTGGCCCGGATCCTCACCGCGGTCGTGACCGAACCCGCACTCCCGGTCGGTGATGTCGCGCTGCTCGACGATGCCGAGCGCACCGATGTGCTCGCCACGTGGAACGCCACCGAGCACGCACTCGGCGACGCCGGGACCCTCGTCGATCTGTTCGCCGAGCAGGTCCGGCGGTCGCCGGACGCGGTCGCGGTGGAGTTCGAGGGCGAGACGCTGACCTACGGCGAGTTCTCCGAGCGTGTGAACCGTCTTGCACGACACCTGATCTCGCTCGGTGTCGGTCCCGACGCGCGGGTGGGTCTGGCGATGCGCCGCTCGCTGGATCTGCTCGTCGGTATGTACGCGGTCGTTACGGCCGGTGGTGCCTACGTGCCGATCGATCCGGATCAGCCCGAGGATCGCAACGGGTACATCCTCGACATCGCCGCGCCCGTGGTGGTGCTGACCACCGAACGCGACGGATTCTCCGTGCCGGCCACGGCATCGGTGCCGTCGCTCGCGATCGACACCCTCGACCTGTCCGCGACACCGGCCGAGCCGGTCACCGACGCCGACCGCGTCGCGCCGTTGCGGCCGTCGAACACCGCGTACTCGATCTTCACCTCCGGTTCGACGGGACGCCCGAAGGGTGTGGCGGTCGCCCATGCCTCGGTCGTCAACCAGATCCGGTGGATCACCACCGAATACGGGATCGGCCCCGACGATGTGGTGCTGCAGAAGACCCCGTTCACCTTCGACGTGTCGGTGTGGGAACTCTTCGGCACCCTCGCCGTCGGTGCGCGCATGGTGATCGCGGTCCCGGACGGGCACCGCGACCCCGCCTATCTCGGCACCGTCATCCGCGAGCGCGCGGTGACGGCGACCTCCTTCGTCCCGTCGATGCTCGCGGTGTTCGCCGCGTCGGTGTCGCCCGACGACTGCGCGTCGCTGCGCACCGTGCTCGTCGCCGGTGAAGCCTTCCCGCTGTCGGTGGCCGAGCAGTTCTCCCGGAGCAGCGACGCCGAGCTCCACAACCTCTACGGCCCCACCGAGGCCACGGTGCACGCCACCGCCCGCCCGGTCGCAGGAACGACGGGTGGTTCCGTCGCGATGGGCGCTCCGGTGTGGAACACCCGCGCCTACGTGCTCGACTCGCGACTGTCGCCGGTTCCCGCCGGTGTCGTGGGAGAGTTGTATCTCGCGGGCGTGCAGGTGGCGCGCGGTTACGTCGGCCGCCCCGATCTGACCGCCGAGCGTTTCGTCGCCTCGCCCTTCGGCGAGGGTGAACGTCTGTACCGCACGGGCGACCTCGTGCGCTGGAGCAACGACCGCAGCGGAGATCTCGAGTACCTCGGCCGCACCGACTTCCAGGTCAAGCTCCGCGGTCTGCGTATCGAGCTCGGGGAGATCGAGACCGCGCTGCTCGACCACACCGGGGTGTCGCAGGCCGCCGCGCAGGTGCGCCGCGATCAGCTCGTCGCCTACGTGGTCCCGGCCCCGAACACGACCTTCGACCGCGACGCCGCGCAGGCCGCGCTGAGCGCGGTGCTCCCGGCCTACATGGTGCCGTCGCAGTTCGTGGTCCTCGACGAGATGCCGCTCGGCAGCTCGGGCAAGGTCGACCGGAAGGCGCTGCCCGACCCGGTCTTCGAGGCTCGCGGCTTCCGTGCACCCACGACCCCGGTCGAGGAGGTCGTCGCCGGCGTGTTCGCCGACGTCCTCGGTGTCGACCGTGTCGGGCTCGACGACGACTTCTTCGCCCTCGGCGGCAACTCGCTCATCGCGACGCAGGTCGTCGCGCGCCTCGGTTCCGAACTGGGAACCGTTGTGCCCGTTCGTGTCCTGTTCGAGGCGCCCGGCGTAGCCGCTCTCGCCGCCCGCGTCGAGCAGAGCGAGGCCCAGGGCCGCACGCCGCTCGTCGCACAGGAACGTCCCGAGCGGGTCCCACTGTCGCTCGCGCAGCAGCGCATGTGGTTCCTCAACCGCTTCGACACCGAATCGTCGGTCAACAACATCCCGGTCGCGGTCCGCCTGACCGGGGCGCTCGACCTCGACGCGTTGCGGGCAGCGGTCCAGGATCTGCTCGCCCGGCACGAGGTGCTCCGCACGGTCTATCCGGAAGTGGACGGACGTCCCTATCAGCTGATCCTCCCGGTCGCGGAAGCCGCGCCCGACATCGACGTCGAATCGGCCACCGAGGACGACCTGCTGCAGAAGGTGACGGCGGTCGTCTCCCGCGGGTTCGACGTCACCACCGAGATCCCGTTGCGCGCACGATTGTTCGAGCTCTCCGAGCGCGATCACGTGCTCGTGTTCGTCGTCCACCACATCAGCGCCGACGGCTGGTCCATCTCGCCGTTGACCCGCGACGTGATGACGGCCTACATGTCCCGCGCCGAGGGGCAGGTTCCCGGTTGGGCACCGCTGCCCGTGCAGTACGCCGATTTCGCGATCTGGCAGCGCGACGTGCTCGGCGACGAGGACGATGCCGCGAGCCTGCTCGCGGCGCAGGCCGACTTCTGGAAACGCACCCTCGCCGGGCTTCCGGACGAGCTGAACCTGCCGATGGACCGGCCGCGTCCGGCGGTGCAGTCGTTCGCCGGTGGCATGGTCGGATTTACGATCGATGCGGATACGCACCGCGGTCTCGCGGCGCTCGCGCGGCGGACCGGCACGACGATGTTCATGGTCGTGCACACCGCGCTCGCGGTGTTCCTCGCGCGGATGGCCGACACCGACGACGTCGCGATCGGCACGCCTATCGCGGGTCGCGGTGAGGCCGAGGTCGACGACCTGATCGGCATGTTCGTCAACACCCTCGTGCTGCGCAGCCGGGTGGACACGGGTGAGGGCTTCTCCGACCTGCTCGCACGGGTGCGCGAGGCCGACCTCGAGGCGTTCGCTCATGCCGACATCCCGTTCGAGCGGCTCGTGGAGATCATCGACCCCGAACGGTCGACGGCACGCCACCCGCTGTTCCAGGTGGTCCTGTCGTTCCAGAATTTTCGTGAGGCAGCGCTCGAACTTCCGGGCCTGACGGTCTCAGGAGTCCCGTTCGACGTCGACACTGCGAAGTTCGATCTCTCGCTCATACTGCGTGAGCAGTACGACGAGGAGGGCGAGCCCGCCGGCATCGGAGCCGAGTTCTCCTACGCGACGGCCCTGTTCGATCGGCGGACCGTGGAGGAGTTCGCGCGCAGGTTCTCGATGTTGCTCACTGGCGCGTTGGACACTCCGGAGGCGCCCGTCGGCGACCTGGCGATCCTCGACGTGGATGAGTTCGACCGCCTCATCCACGTCCGCGGTGGTCACGTGACCACTGGAGGAAGTTTCAGCGATATCCTCACGCGGGGGGGCGCGATGGATCCCGACGCCGTGGCAGTGCGGTACGAGGGACGGTCGATCACCTACCGCGAACTCGACGAAACCTCGTCGCGACTGGCCCGCTTGCTCATCGAGCGTGGTGCCGGACCGGAGAACTTCGTGGCCGTGTCCTTCCCCCGTTCGTACGAGATGGTGCTCAGCGTGTGGGCGATCGCGAAGACCGGCGCCGCGCACCTGCCCGTCGACCCGACCTATCCGGACGACCGCGTGCGCTACATGCTCGACGACTCCGGGGCCACCCTGGGCATCACGTCGTCCGAGTTCGTCGGCGGACTGCCCGACGACGCGGAATGGCTGCTGATCGACGACCCGGCGTTCGCCGCCGACGTCGAATCCCGCTCCGCCGCACCGATCACCGACGCCGACCGGGTACGCCCGATCCGGGTTCACCACCCGGCCTACCTGATCTACACCTCGGGGTCGACCGGCAAGCCCAAGGGCGTCGTCGTCACCCACGCCGGCCTCGGCGGTGTGGTCGACACTGCTGCCGATCTCTACCATCTCCGTGCAGGGCACCGCTCCCTGCACATCTGTTCGCCGAGCTTCGACCCATCGGTGCTCGAGTGGACAGCCACGTTCTCCAGCGGTGCCACTCTGGTGATCGTGCCGGCAGGGATCATCGGCGGGCCGGATCTCGCCGAGTTACTGCGGGCGGAGGGGGGGACACATGTGACGATCACTCCGGCCGTGCTGGGCACCATGGATCCGACCGGCCTCGACAGTGTGGAAACGATCTGTGTCGGCGGCGACGTCACCACGCCCGAACTGCTCGCGCAATGGGCGGCGGGACGGAGGTACTTCAACGGCTACGGCCCGACCGAGGCGACCATTATGACTACCTTCGGTAGGCTCCAGCCGGGACGGCCGATCACCATCGGTAGTCCTACACACGGAGTGTCGGCCCTGGTGCTCGACTCGCGTCTGCGTCCCGTGGCCGCCGGTATGGCGGGGGAGCTCTACGTGGCCGGCCGGGCACTCGCCCGCGGATACCACCGCCGCAACGCGCTGACCGCCGAGCGGTTCGTCCCCAACCCCTACGGCGAACCCGGCGACCGCATGTACCGCACCGGCGACGTCGTCCGGTGGCGGCCCGTCGAGGACCGGCTCGAGATCGAGTTCGTCGGCCGCAGCGACTTCCAGGTCAAGGTGCGCGGTTTCCGCATCGAACTCGGTGAGATCGACGCGGTCCTCAGCGCACACGAGTCCGTGAACTGGGCGACGACGGTGGGGCGGTCCACCCCGTCCGGTGCGACCGTCCTCGCGTCCTACGTGCTGCCCGTCCGCGGCCGCACGATCGACACCGCGGAGTTGACGGAATTCGTGTCGCGATCGTTGCCGCCGCACATGGTGCCGTCGGCGATCGTGGTGCTCGACGAGGTGCCGCTGACCCCGGTGGGCAAGCTCGATCGTGATGCTCTGCCGGAGCCGGTGATCGAAGAGCGCGAGTACCGAGCTCCCGCTACGCCGTACGAGGAGATCGTGGCACGGACATACGCAGAGGTGTTGGGCGTGCCCCGGGCTGGGGTGGACGACGACTTCTTCACTCTCGGGGGCAACTCGCTGATCGCCACGCGGGTGGCGGCGCGGATTTCCAAAGCGCTCGGTGTGCGGGTCACCGTGCGCGAACTCTTCGAATCCTCCACTGTGGCGGGACTCGCTGCCGTGGTCGAGTCTCTCGCCGGGGGGGATCGCATACCTTTGGTGCCAGGCCCTCGTCCCGAGACGATTCCACTATCCTTCGCGCAACAGCGCATGTGGTTCCTGAATCGCTTCGATTCGGCCTCGGCGGCGAACAACATCCCCGTCGCACTGCGTCTGCGCGGGACACTCGACGCCGATGCGCTCGGTGCCGCGGTCGCGGATCTTGTCGAACGACATGAACCCCTTCGGACGATCTATCCGGACCGCGACGGTGTGGGCAGCCAGTTGGTCCTGCCTGTCTCGAAGGCTATCCCGGTGTTACGAGTCGAGGAGGTCCAGAGCTCGGAGATCGAAAGTCGAGTGATCCATGCAGTGATGACGGGATTCGATATCACCGTCGAAGTGCCCTGGCGACTAGAACTCTTACGGACGGGCGACGAGTACGTTCTGATCATCGTGGTCCATCACATCGCTGCCGACGGTGCGTCGATGGAGCCGTTCGTGCGTGATCTCGTCACCGCCTACCTCGCCCGTAGGGCGGGGGCGGTGCCCGGCTGGGAACCACTCGCCGTGCAGTATGCGGACTTCACCCTGTGGCAGCGGTCCGTCCTGGGCGACGAGGATGATCCGGATTCGACGATCTCGAAAGACATCGCCTACTGGACATCGGTTCTTGCGGATCTACCGGATCGTCTCGAACTGCCCACCGACCGGCCACGCCCGGCCGGGGCGTCGGGCCGCGGGGCGGTCGTCGAGTTCGAGATCGACCCGGCCCTGCACGAGGCCGTCGTCGAACTCGGCCGGGCCGCGGGATGTTCGCCCTTCATGGTCTTCCACGCGGCCTTCGCCGTTCTATTGTCCCGGATCTCGGGTGCGAACGACATCGCGATCGGCACCCCGGTCGCGGGCCGCGGCGAGCAGGCGCTCGACGATCTGATCGGCATGTTCGTCAACACACTCGTGCTGCGGACCACCGTCACTCCCGAGCGGACGTTCGCCGACGTCCTGCGCGAGGTCCGCGCCTCGGACATCGACGCGTTCGCCCACGCCGACCTGCCCTTCGAGCGGCTCGTGGAGGGCCTCGACCCTGTTCGTTCCGCTGGTCACCATCCGCTGTTCCAGGTGGCCCTGTTCTTCCAGAACATGGAGCGACCCGACCTCGCCCTGCCCGGACTGGACGTCGAGCCGGTGGATCTCGGTGGCAGCATCGCCAAGTTCGATCTGCAGCTCACCGTCGGACCGCGAGAGGTCGAGGGACGTCCCGCCGGTATGGATGCCCAGTTCACCTATGCCACGGACCTTTTCGACGAGACGACGGTGCGGTCGCTCGCCGCCCGTCTCGTGACGGTCCTCGAATCGCTCACCGGCGACGTCGAGATGGTCGTCGGTGACGTCGACCTGCTGGCCGCGCCGGAGCGACACGCGCTCACCGTCGAGGTGAACGCCACCGAGCGACCGGTCGATGCGCAGACCCTGCTCTCGCGCTACCGCGCGCAGGTCGCCTCGACCCCGGACTCCACCGCAGTCGTCTTCGGCGACGACGCCCTCACCTATACGGAGTTCGACGCGCGGGTCAACCGCCTCGCCCGTCACCTGATCTCGGTCGGTGTCGGACCCGAATCGCTTGTCGCGCTGGGTATCCGGCGCTCGATCGATCTGGTCGCCGCCATGTACGCGGTCGTCACGGCGGGCGGGGCCTACGTGCCGCTCGACCCCGACCACCCGGCCGACCGGATCAGCCACATCCTCGACACCGCACGACCGGTGTGCGTGCTCAGCACCACCGCCGACGCCGGGGATCTCCCGGCCGGGGTCGAGACGATCCTCGTCGACGACCCGGCTCTGCCCGACCATCCGGCAGAGCCCGTGCGCGAGGACGAACTGCGGGGCACCGTCCAGGCCGCCTCACCGGCCTACGTGATCTTCACGTCCGGATCCACCGGACGTCCGAAGGGTGTGTCCGTCCCCCACGAGGCGATCGTCAATCAGCTCGAGTGGATGGCCGCGGAGTACGACATCTCGCCCGGCGACGTGTACCTCCAGAAGACCGCCACGACCTTCGACGTGTCGCTGTGGGGTTACTTCCTGCCGCTGCGCACCGGCGGTACGCTCGTCGTCGCGACCCACGACGGTCACCGCGACCCGGCCTACGTGGCCGACGCGATCGTCCGGTACGGCGTCACGCTCACCGACTTCGTCCCGTCCATGCTCACCGTCTTCGCCGCCCACGCCCCGGCGGGTAGCTGCGCCGGCCTGCGCCACGTCTTCGTCATCGGCGAGGCCCTCCCGCCGGAGACCGTGACGGCCTTCCGGCGTCTCGGTGACGCGGCGGTCCACAACCTCTACGGCCCCACCGAGGCCGCGGTCTCGGCGACCTACTGGGGCGCCGAGGACGGCGACCATTCCGTGCCGATCGGCGTTCCCGAAGCGAACGTGCAGGTATACGTGCTGGATTCGCGTCTGCGTCCCACCCCGGTGGGAACCCCGGGCGAGCTGTATCTCGGTGGCGTGCAACTCGCGCGCGGCTACGAGAAGCGCCCCGACCTCACGTCCGACCGGTTCGTCGCGAGTCCCCTCGGGGTGCGGGGAAGCAGGATGTACCGCACCGGCGATCTCGTGCGGTGGCGCCGCATCGCCGACGGTGCCCTCGTCCTGGACTATCTCGGCCGCACCGACTTCCAGGTCAAGTTCCGCGGTCAGCGCATCGAACTGGGCGAGATCGAGACGGCGCTGCTCGGCTGCGCCGAGGTGAGCCAGGCCGTCGCGCTCGTCGTGCCGACACCGACCGGTGAGCAGCTGGTCGCCTACGTCGTGCCGGCACCCGGGCACACTGTCGACAAGGCGGTCCTGCTCGACGCCGTGCGTAGCGTCCTGCCGTCGTACATGGTGCCGTCGGCGGTCGTCGTGCTCGATGCGTTCCCGCTCAACACCAGCGGCAAGCTCGACCGCAAGGCCCTGCCGGAGCCCGTCTTCGAGGTCCGCGAATTCCGCGCTCCCCGTAGCCCGATCGAGGAGATCGTCGCGAACGTCTATGCCGAGGTGTTAGGCGTACCCCGCGTCGGTGTCGACGACGACTTCTTTGAGCTGGGCGGAAACTCACTGATCGCAACTCGAGTGGTAAGTCGCCTACGCGAGAAGATCGGTGTCGAGGTTCGAGTCCAATGGCTCTTTGCCGAAACCACCGTCGAGGCGCTGGCACAGCGGATCGCGTTCGATCTCGATAGCGGGGAAGCGTTCGATCCGTCGGACGACAATTCGATGCAGATCCTGTTGCCGCTTCGGACTCGTGGTAGCGGCAAGGCGCTCTTTTGTGTGCATCCTCTGTACGGTTTGGCATGGACGTATTCGGGTCTGACCCATTTTGTGCGCGACCGTCCTGTCTATGGCGTCCAATCCCGGATTCTGTCGGAGGACGGTTACCGACCTAAGTCCCTCGCCGAGATGACCGCCCGCTATGTGGAGGAGATCAGGATTGTGCAACCCGAAGGGCCCTATCATCTGATGGGCTGGTCGCTCGGTGGCGTGCTCGCTCACGAAATGGCTGTCCGTCTTCAGGGGGAGAACGAACAGGTTGGGAGTCTGACAATGCTCGACAGCCGACTGAACCTGAAGGTGGGGGATTTCCGGGACACCATTCGTGACGAGCTCGCCCAGATCGGCGTCGTCCTTGAGGATGGGGACAACGTGATGGCATTGTCCGACGAACACCTGGAAAAGTTGTGGGAGATGATCCCGCAGGAGATGTTCGCCCTCTCTCCCGAGCGGTTTCGAGACCTGTACGAAGGTGCGCTCCATTCCGCCGAGCTCATCGCCTCGCATACTCCGGGTGTTTTCGAGGGGGATCTGCTCTACTTCACCGCTGCGGATCATTCGCCGAACCAGGACGATGTCGAGCAGCAGTGGTCACATCTTGTGACCGGCAGCATCAAGGACGTTCCGGTCGGTTGCGTCCACGGGGCGATGATGACGCCGGAGTCGCTCGCGGCGATCGGCCCTGTACTCGACGAGTACCTGAGAAGGAAGCAGATGTAACGAGTTGCTTCCGCATCCCGACGCATGTAACTGTACGAAACCTGTAATCAGGTAGGTTCCGTTCGTCACCGTCGAACCCGACGCCGACAACCGCTGCCCAACTCGAAAAGGTGAGAGAACCGTATGAAGCATCCGATGCGAGGATCCGGACGACTTCGTGTATTGACCGTTGGCGCGGCATGCGCAGTTTTTTCGGCGGCGTTGTCGTTCGCTCCGGCAATCGCACAGCCGGCGGACCCGGTGGTAGAGAGCCAGCAACCGCTCCAGTCGGTAACCAGTGAAAACGGTTCGAAGATCACTCGTATCGAGAAGTACGATGACCAGCAGCTGCTGGTCTACGTGTACTCCGCTTCAATGGACAAGGAGATCCTGCTCGACGTCTGGCGTCCGGCCGACACGAGCGAGCCGCGCCCGACGCTGTACCTCCTCAACGGCGCCGGCGGCGGCGAGGACAGTGCCACCTGGCGTTTCCGTACCGACGCGATCGAGTTCTTCAAGGACAAGAACGTCAACGTCGTCTCGCCGGTCGGCGGAAAGTGGAGCTACTACACCGACTGGAAGAACGAGGACCCGGAGCTCGGCGTCAACAAGTGGGAGACCTTCCTTACGAAGGAGGTCCCGCCGCTGATCGACGCCGCGCTCGGCACCAACGGCGTCAACGCGATCGCCGGTCTGTCGTCCTCGGGTACGTCCGTCCTGCAGCTGCCCATCGCTGCTCCCGGCCTGTACCAGGGCGTCGCGGCCTACAGCGGGTGCGCGCAGACCTCCGACCCGATCGGTCAGCAGTTCGTCAAGCTCGTCGTCGAGACCTGGGGTGGCGGCGACACCCGCAACATGTGGGGCGAGCTCGACGATCCGGCCTGGGTCGAGAACGATCCCTACGTGCACGCCGAGGAGCTGCGCGGACTCGATCTGTACATCTCCAACGGCACCGGCCTGCCCGGACGTTACGACACCCTGGCCGGCCCCGAAATCGACGGTGAGGTCGACGTGCTCGCCAACCAGATCATCGTCGGCGGTGTCATCGAGGCTGCGACCAACTACTGCACGCACAACCTCCGTGGCCGCCTCGACCAGCTGGGCATCCCCGCCACCTACAACTTCCGCGACTCCGGCACCCACTCGTGGGGTTACTGGCAGGACGACCTCAAGGATTCGTGGCCCGTCCTCGAGAAGGCACTCGGTCTGACTTCGTAAGTCCGGCCGGTCCGTCGCGACCAGGTGTGAGAAGGCCCCTCTTCGCCAGGGGGGTTCACATGATCGTCGCAACACTCTCAACGAGAGGTTGCGACGATCATGTCGTTTACGGAGGACTGCGACCGGTTCGGTGACCAACTGGCACGACTGATCGATGCCGGGATTCCGGTCAAGGAGGCCGCGGCCGCATTCGGGCTGCCCCGACAGCGGTGTTACGCGATTTTGAGGGCGATCGGCCGGCCGGCGGGTAGATCCCGTGGCCGGGCCGGCACCGCCGACCCTGCGCTGATCGTGTCTGTCTACAACGAGACCGGTTCGATCACCCGGGCGGCGAAGGCCTCGAAGGTGGCGCATTCGGTGGCCCGCCGGATCCTGGTCGACGAGGGACTGGTCCGCACAGGGAAGATCTCGCCGAAGGGCAAACCCGAAGCCAAGCGTCGTTGTCTGGAGTTGATCGCAGCCGGGTGGTCGGCCAGACGAGCAGCCCGTGAGGTCGGGGTCAACGAACGCACCGCACGGGACTGGCGGCAGGGGATCCGGCGTTCGAACAGCAAGCGGATTCACCCCGATGGGCGGGTCGTGGATTACCACCACGGAACCGTCTACACACAGTCTGTGACCAGTGCGACCAGAGTGACCTGCGATGACAGCGGACGGCCGGCGATCAGCGACCGGTATCTGTCGACCGAGGACCGGATCGCGATCGCCGACGGCCTGCTCGTCGAGGATTCGTTGCGGGCCATCGCCGCTCGGATCGGCAAGAACGTCTCGACCGTCTCGCGGGAGGGTCGTCGGCACAGCATCGAGGGCAGGTACCTGCCGTATCAGGCCGATCGAGCCGCCGCTGCCGCCCGGGCGCGGCCCAAGCAGTCCAAACTGGTGGTGAACACGGTCCTGCGGGCAGCGGTCGAGGAAGGCCTGTCCCGGAAGTTGTCGCCGGAGCAGATCTCGCACCGTCTGCGCCGGGATCATCCCGACGACGAAAGTATGCGGGTGAGCCACGAAACGATCTATCAAGCCCTCTACTTCCAAGCTCGAGGTGGGCTCAAAAAGCACGTGCAACAGGCACTTCGGACCGGACGGGCGAGACGTAAACCGCACCGCGCGGACGGTCAGCGGTATCAGCGATTCACCGATCCGATGGTGATGATCAGTGACCGGCCCGCCGAGGTCGCCGACCGTGCGGTGCCCGGACACTGGGAGGGCGATTTGATCACCGGTGAGCTGAACAAGACCGCGATCGGCACCCTCGTCGAACGCACCACCCGTTACACGATGTTGCTGCACCTGCCGAACGGGCACGACGCCGAATCCGTGCGGGACGCGCTCATCGCCGCGATGAAAGACCTGCCCGCGCATCTTCGTGGCTCGCTGACCTGGGATCAGGGCGCCGAGATGGCCCGGCACAAACAGTTCGGTATCGCCGCCGATATGGCCGTGTACTTCTGTGACCCGGCCAGCCCCTGGCAACGCGGCACCAACGAGAACACCAACGGACTGCTGCGGCAGTATTTCCCCAAGGGCACCGATCTGAGTGTCTACAGCCCGGCGGACCTCGAGCACGTCGCCCAGGAACTCAACGGCCGGCCACGCAAAACGCTCGGCTGGGATACTCCAGCCGAGCGTCTGCGTGATCTAATCCCCACCAACTAACAGCGGTGTTGCGTCGACCCCTTGAAACCGCCCAGCGGAGAGGGGCCTTCCCCATTCGTGTGGTCGAGTCGGCTCGACGGGTGACGCTCGGATCAATTCTGTTCGGCCGAGCGCCGATATCCGACGACGGCGGGGAGGACGAAGATCGCCACCATCCCGGCCGACCACAGGACCGTCTTCAGGAACGGTTCCGCGATCGGACCGCCCATCGCGAGCGAGCGCATGGTGTCGATCGCGCAGGACATCGGCTGGTTCGCCACCACGGGGTGCAGCCAGCTCGGATACGCCATGACCGGCACGAACCCCGAGTTGAAGAACATGAGCAGCGTGCACAGGATCGAGACGGTCTCGACGAGGGGAGTGCGTCCCGGCAGGGTCGCCAGAGCCGTCACCATCATCGCGAATCCGAGACCGAAGATCAGTGGGACCACGAGGCTGAGCAGGGTGGGGCCGATGCCCTGCGTGAACCGGAAACCCAACGCCATGCCGGCGCCGAAGATCACGAGAGAGGTGACGAACACGCGCACCATCTCCGCCATCAACCGCCCCACCAGACCGGACGAGCGGTGGACGGGCAGCGTGTGGAACCGGCTCAGCAGGCCGGAATCGCGTTCGGTGCGCAGCCCCACCGCGCTGACGACCGAGCCGAACATCGCGCCGACGAGCACGATCATGGGCACGGTGCCGAAGATCGACGAATAGCCGGTCGCGGCGGTGATGCTGTCGCCGAGCACGATGCGGAACATCACCAGGGTGAGCGCCGGATAGATGAGCGCCTGGATCATCGTGGCCGGATCGCGGGCCCAGCGGAGCAGCAGGCGACCGCACTGCAGGCGGCTGTGCTCCCACAGTGCGCCGAGGGAACTCTCGCTGCGGACGCGATCCGGTTCGGGATAGGCGAAGGCGCGACCCGGAGTCCCTGCCCGCTCCCGCGATCGGGCCCGTGCCCGCTGTGTCTCGACGGTCTTGCTCATCGACTCACTCCCGCCTCGTCGCGGCCCACACGGCGCCCGGGATGCAGATCACGGCCAGCCCGATCATCCAGAACAGGCTCGGCCGGAAGACCTCCCAGGTCACGCCGTCCTGGGCCATGTCGCGCATCGCGAAGGAGAACTGTGAGATCGGCTGGTTGCGGACGAACGGTCTGATCCACTCCGGGAATCCCTCCTCGGGCACGAAACCGCACGAGAGCATCCCGAGGATCAGCTGCGGCAGGGTCAGCGCCTGCGCTGTGGCCTCGGGGCTCCGGGACAGACATCCGATCGCGTCGGCGCCCAGGCACAACAACAGGCTGATGATCAGTGCGGTCGCGCAGAACAACGCTGCCTGCCCGGGCCCGGCGGAGAAACGGAAACCGATGAGATAACCGAATCCGATCGCCGCGGCCAAGGAGATGACCGACCGCACCATGCTCGCCGTCATCCGTGACGCCAGGGGCGCCGCCGGGGCGACGGGCATCGTCTGCAGACGCGAGGTCACACCGGTCGTGCCCTCCTGCGCTGCCAGCTGCGCCGCGGAGATGGCGGTGAACGCCATCGACTGCAACACGATGATGGGCATCAGGAACTGCGCGTAGTCGATGCCCTGCAACTGCATCACGAACTTGAGCGGCAGATAGAAGCCGAGACCGAAGACGAACGGTGCCAGGACCGCGAGGACCAACTCGCCGTACCGCGCCATCGTGCGCAACGACCGGAGCGTCAGCACCCACCACTGCTCGACGCCCGACGGCGTGATCCGGCGGTGGACACCTCCCCGACGTGCGGGAAGGGTGGACGAGGAGTCGGTGAACGAGACCGTGGAGGCTTCCGTCCCGCGGACCGTCTCGTCGGTGCGGGCCGTCACGGCCGCTCACCTGCCGGCGCAGGCACCGCTCGTTCCGCCTCGGGCGGCGCTGTCGGGCCGCCGTTCGTAGGGCCACCGTCCGTCGGACCGCCGCCGTCGGAAGCGGAGTGCCCGGTGAGGCGGAGGAAGACGTCGTCGAGCGAGGGACGTCGCAGACCGATGTCGGCGAGTTCGATGCCCAGGGGTTCGATGCGCCGCAGCACCTCGGTGAGGGTCGCGGCGCCGTCCGGTGCCGGGACGGACACCCGATCCGTGTCGGGGACCGTACCCACCAGGACGTCCTGGGGGAGAAGACCGTTCAGGGCGTGCAGGATCTCGGGTATCGCCCGCGGGTCGGCCGGAACGATCTCGCAGTGGGTGCCACCCGCGGAGGACTTCAGCTGGTTCGCGGTGCCTTCCGCGATCACGGTGCCCTTGTCGATGACGATGATGTTGTCGCTCAGCACGTCGGCCTCTTCGAGGTACTGCGTCGTCAGGAGCACCGTGATGCCCTGGTCCTTGAGCGCCCCCACCAGCGACCACACGCCCTGCCGGCTGCGCGGGTCGAGACCGGTGGTCGGCTCGTCGAGGAAGACCACCTTGGGACGGACCACGAGGCCGCACGCGATGTCGACCCGTCGGCGCATACCGCCGGAATAACCCTTCACGGGGCGGCGACCGGCGTCGACGAGATCGAACTCCCGGAGCAGATCGTCGGCGCGCCGGGTGGCCGACTTCTTGTCCAGACCCATCAGGCGGCCGAACAGGATCAGGTTCTCCCGGCCGGTGAGGGTGTCGTCGAGCGCGGCGAACTGGCCGGTCATCATGATCGACCGCCGGACCGCTGCGGCGTCGGCGACCACATCGTGCCCGGCGACCACGGCGCGACCCGAGGTGGGACGCAACAGTGTCGACAGCACCTTGACCATCGTGGTCTTGCCGGCGCCGTTGGGGCCGAGGATGCCGAGGACACGGCCCGGCGGTGCAGAGAAGCTGATCCCGTCGAGTGCGTGGACGTCGCCGAACGACTTGTGGACGTCCTCCACGAGAACTGCCTGGTCGTGATCGCTCACATCACCCCCCGCCGTAGATCTCGGTCCCCGTCGGGGACGGGTCGGTCCGTCACCGTCGGAATCGTACCGGTGCGCACGATCCCGGGAGGGGTGGACGGACATGCGCGTCGGCGCCGACGTCCCTTCCCCTCGGGGTGTTCACGCCGGTCGGTCAGGACCAGACGCCGAGATCTTCGAGGTGTTCGACGAGTCGGTGGGCCCCGTCGGTGAAGTGTTCGCGCGTCTCGCGTCCGGCGGCCTCGACGTCACCGGTGCGCAGCGCCTGCAGCAACCGCTCGTGCGAGGCGACCGCATCCGTCCCCCAGCTGCGCGCCTTCTCCTAGTACATGATCCGCCTTGTCACTTCACGGTCTCGGTAGCATCACAGCCGGAGGTGACATGTGGCACACCTACCGTGCCCTAACCTGGCTCGCAACGCACTGGATGGTTTGGTTGGCGGGTGAGCACCGGAGTATCACGCCGACGGTTACTGGGAGGGGCCGCCGGCGGATTGTTCGCGTGGGGTGCGACCGCGGGGAGCGGTCGTGCGGCTCCGCCACGCAGGCTTCCTCCACCCGACACCGTCACCGATCCCGCGAGGATGAGTGCGGCCGAGGCGGCAGCGCTGCTGCACGCCGGCGAACTGCACCCGCGCGAACTGCTCGATGCCTGTCTGGACCGCACGCGCTCGTACGACGGAGCGATCGGTGCGTGGATCCGGCTCTACCCCGAAGTGGCCTACGCGGCGGCCGAGGCGGCGGGGGAGCGCCTCGCCCGTGCGCGCCGCGATCGGACCCCGGCGCCGCTCGTGTGCGGGCTCCCGATCGCTCTCAAGGACATCTTCGCGGTGTCCGGGCTTCCGCTCACCGCGTCGAGTCGCGTCCTCGAGGGCAACATCGCGGCCGGGCACTCGGGTGTGTGGCGTCGACTCGAGGACGCCGGTGCGGTGCTCATGGGGCACGCGCACACCGACGAGTTCGCGATCGGTGTCGCCACCCCTCAGGTGGGCAATCCGTGGAACACCGAGATGTCGCCCGGCGGATCGTCCGGCGGCAGCGCGGCCGTGCTCGCCGCGCGGTTCGCGCCCCTCGCGATCGGTAGCGACACCGGCGGTTCGGTCCGGTTCCCGGCGAGCGCCTGCGGTGTCTCGTCGATCAAGCCGACCTACGGGCGCATCACCTCGCACGGCATGATCCCGCTGACCTGGACCCGCGACCACGTGGGTCCGATGGGCCGCAGCGTCGCCGACGCGTCCCTGATGATGACCGTGCTCGCGGGCGCGGATCCGGCCGACCCGATCACGGCACTCGGCCCCGACGTTCCCGAGGGCGGTTATCCGGTGACGGCCGCCGGGGGAGCGAGTCCCCTCGCCGGCGTGCGGATCGGACTGCCCGTGAACACGAATCCCGCACCCCCCGAGGCGGTGCAGCGCGTCGTCGACGACGCGGCACGGGTGGCGGAATCGCTCGGTGCGGTCACGGTCCCGGTGACGATGCCGTCCCTGCCGGAATCCCTCGCGACCGGCGACCAGGTCGAGATGGGTGCCTACCACCAGCAGTTCACCGACCGGCTCGGCCTGTATCGCCCCGAGAACGCGGTGGCCGCGGGCACGGCGGTGGCCTCGCTGGCCGTGCCGGTGGGCGACTACCTCACCTTCGAGCGCGACCGTCTGCGGTACCAGAGCGACTACAACCGGATGTTCGTCGACCAGGATCTCGACGCGATCATGCTGCCCGGCGCCTCCGTCGACGGCGCACGACGCCAGGAGTTCCTCGGCATCAGTGTCACGGCCGGAGTGACGGGCCCCGTGCGATGGGCGAACTACTCCGGTGCCCCCGTGGTGACCCTGCCCGCCGGGTACTCCGCCGCGACGGGGATGCCGGTCGGTGTGCAGCTCGGTGCGCGGCCGTGGCAGGACGAACGTCTCATCGGCATCGGGCTCGAACTGCAGGAGGCACTGCCGATCTGGCGCGACGAGCCGCAGCTCGTCGCCGCCGGCGCACGGGTCCCCGAGGTCGCGCAGGTGCAGCCGGGCCCCGGTCCCGACCCGACGAATACGATCGGGGCGGCCGCTCCGGTTCGGACCCTGCCGATGAACCCCATCGGCTAGGTTCGACCACGCGGATCCGACCGCACGGCGTATCGCCGAGGTGTACATCACGCACCGTCGTGAGTTGAACTCTCGGCCGTGCTCCTGCATACTGGTCGGGTTGCCTTGACCGGGCCATGGATGTTTTGCGGCTCGGATCGGGAAAGACGTGACAGTCGCGGATCGAGCCTCACGGCCTGGTCGCGGCCACATGCAAGACGGAAGCAGTACCCCTGTGTGCTCCTGTGGAGCGCAGCCGGTTCCGTTCCTTGCGGTGTCGAAGCCTTCGAGCATCGACGCCGGGGAATGAGCGGCGGGCCGACACGCCCGACCGCGTGGGCCGGAGAACAATGACAGATGAACAGCGGCAAGCGGATCGGATACGTCCGGCTCGCACTGTGTTTCGAGCGCTGTTCTCGGTCGCCGTTCCCCGGGGAACTGTGCAGACGAGGTGGTTTCCGGCTCCGCCGGGGATCACGAAACGCGGCAAGAAAAGGACACTAAGCGTGGCGGGACAGAAGATCCGCATCAGGCTCAAGGCCTATGACCACGAGGCGATCGACGCATCTGCGCGCAAGATCGTCGAGACGGTGACCCGTACGGGTGCCCGCGTGGTCGGCCCGGTGCCGTTGCCCACTGAAAAGAACGTGTACTGCGTCATCCGCTCGCCGCACAAGTACAAGGACTCGCGCGAGCACTTCGAGATGCGGACGCACAAGCGGCTCATCGACATCCTCGACCCGACGCCGAAGACCGTCGACGCGCTCATGCGCATCGATCTCCCGGCGAGTGTCGACGTCAACATTCAGTGACATTCGATTACAGCGAGCTTGTGAAAGACGCAGCGGAGACAACACATGACTAACCAGATCAAGGGAATCCTGGGCACCAAGCTCGGCATGACCCAGGTCTTCGACGAGAACAACCGGGTTGTCCCGGTCACCGTCGTCAAGGCCGGACCGAACGTGGTCACGCAGATCCGCACCGAGGAGCGCGACGGCTACAACGCCGTGCAGCTCGCCTACGGTGCCATCGCGCCGCGCAAGGTCAACAAGCCGGTTCGCGGCCAGTTCGAGAAGGCCGGCGTCACGCCGCGCCGTCACCTGGTCGAGCTCCGGATCGAGGACGCCTCCGAGTACGAGGTCGGCCAGGAACTCACCGCCGAGGTGTTCGAGGACGGCGCCTACGTCGACGTCACCGGCACCTCGAAGGGCAAGGGCTTCGCCGGCACCATGAAGCGTCACGGCTTCGCCGGCCAGGGTGCGTCGCACGGTACGCAGGCCGTGCACCGTCGTCCGGGCTCCATCGGTGGTTGCGCCACCCCGGGCCGCGTGTTCAAGGGCACGCGCATGTCCGGCCGTATGGGCTCCGACCGCATCACGACGCAGAACCTCTCGGTCCACAAGGTGGACGCCGAGAACGGTCTGCTGCTGATCAAGGGCGCGATCCCGGGTCGCAAGGGCGGCCTCGTGATCGTCAAGACCGCAGTGAAGGGTGGTGCACGGGCATGACCAGCACCGAGACCGCAACCAAGCTGACCCTGGACGTCAAGGCCCCCGGTGGCCAGACCTCCGGCTCCGTCGATCTCCCCGCCGAGATCTTCGACGCTCCCGCGAACATCGCGCTGCTGCACCAGGTCGTCACCGCGCAGCTCGCCGCGGCCCGCCAGGGAACGCACGCCACCAAGACCCGCGGCGAGGTCCGCGGCGGTGGCAAGAAGCCGTACCGCCAGAAGGGCACCGGCCGCGCACGTCAGGGCTCGACCCGTGCGCCGCAGTTCGCCGGCGGTGGCACCGTCCACGGCCCGCAGCCGCGCGACTACAGCCAGCGCACCCCCAAGAAGATGAAGGCCGCCGCCCTGCGCGGAGCCCTCTCCGACCGGGCGCGCAACGAGCGCATCCACGTGATCACCGAACTCGTCGCGGGTCAGACCCCGTCGACGAAGAGTGCTCGCACGTTCCTGGGCGAGATCAGCGACCGCAAGAAGGTCCTGCTCGTCGTCGGCCGTGAAGACGTGGCGGCGTGGAAGTCGGTTCAGAACCTTCCCAACGTCCACGCGCTCGCGCCGGATCAGCTGAACACCTACGACGTGCTCTACAGCGATGACGTCGTGTTCAGCGTCGAGGCGCTCAACACGTTCATCCACGGGCCGGCCGAGTCCGGCCAGGAAGTGAAGGAGGAGAGCAAGTGAGCACGATCGCCGATCCTCGCGACATCCTGCTGGCTCCCGTCGTCTCCGAGAAGTCCTACGGGCTGATGGAAGAAGGCACCTACACCTTCCTGGTCCACCCGGACTCGAACAAGACGCAGATCAAGATTGCCGTCGAGAAGGTCTTCGGCGTCAAGGTGAGCAGCGTCAACACCGCCAACCGTCAGGGCAAGCGCAAGCGGACCCGGTTCGGTTACGGCAAGCGCAAGAACACCAAGCGCGCGCTCGTGACCCTCACGGCCGACAGCAAGCCCATCGAGATCTTCGGAGGCCCGGTCGCCTAGCGATCGGAACTCTCGAGAGATAGAGGACGAGAAGACTCATGGCAATCCGTAAGTACAAGCCGACTACGCCGGGCCGCCGTGGCGCCAGCGTGTCGGACTTCGCCGAGATCACTCGGTCGACGCCCGAGAAGTCGCTGATCCGCCCGCTGCACGGTCGCGGTGGACGTAACGCGCACGGCCGCATCACCACCCGTCACAAGGGTGGCGGACACAAGCGCGCCTACCGCCTGATCGATTTCCGTCGCAACGACAAGGACGGCGTGCCGGCCAAGGTCGCTCACATCGAGTACGACCCCAACCGCACCGCGCGCATCGCGCTGCTCCACTACGTGGACGGCGAGAAGCGCTACATCATCGCCCCCAAGGGCCTCGTGCAGGGTGCTCCCGTCGAGTCGGGCCCCAACGCCGACATCAAGCCCGGCAACAACCTGCCGCTGCGCAACATCCCGACGGGTACGACCATCCACGCGGTCGAGCTGCGTCCGGGTGGCGGCGCCAAGATGGCCCGCTCCGCCGGTGCGAGCATCCAGCTCCTCGGTAAGGAAGGCACCTACGCCACGCTGCGTATGCCCTCCGGCGAGATCCGTCGCGTCGACGTGCGCTGCCGCGCCACCGTCGGCGAGGTCGGCAACGCCGAGCAGTCGAACATCAACTGGGGCAAGGCCGGCCGTATGCGCTGGAAGGGCAAGCGCCCGACCGTCCGTGGTGTCGTGATGAACCCGGTCGACCACCCGCACGGTGGTGGCGAGGGCAAGACCTCGGGTGGTCGCCACCCGGTCAGCCCGTGGGGCAAGCCCGAGGGCCGCACCCGCAAGAACAAGGCGTCCGACAAGCTCATCGTCCGTCGTCGCCGTACCGGCAAGAAGCGCTAGTCAAGGAGGGAGTTAGAGAATGCCACGCAGCCTCAAGAAGGGCCCGTTCGTCGACGACCACCTCCTGGCGAAGGTGGACACGCAGAACGAGAAGGGCACCAAGCAGGTCATCAAGACCTGGTCGCGCCGTTCCACGATTCTGCCCGACTTCATCGGTCATACGTTCGCTGTCCACGATGGACGCAAGCACGTGCCGGTGTTCGTCTCGGAGTCCATGGTCGGTCACAAGCTCGGTGAGTTCGCGCCGACCCGTACGTTCAAGGGCCACATCAAGGACGACCGGAAGAGCAAGCGTCGATGAGCACTGAAACCACCACCAACAGCGCTCGGGCTGTTGCGCGCCACGTGCGCGTGACCCCGATGAAGGCGCGCCGCGTCGTCGACATCGTTCGCGGTAAGTCCGTCGAGGAGGCCCTGGCCATCCTCAAGTTCGCGCCGCAGGCCGCGGCGGAGCCGGTCGCCAAGGTGATCGCGTCGGCCGCTGCGAACGCGCAGAACAACTACAACCTCGACCCCAGCACGCTCGTCGTCGCGACTGCGTACGTGGACGAGGGTGCGACCCTGAAGCGGTTCCAGCCGCGTGCCCAGGGCCGTGCGTTCCGCATCCGCAAGCGGTCGAGCCACATCACCGTGATCGTGGAAAGCGTCGGGTCGGCCTCGACTCGTAACCGCCGGAAGGGAGCTCAGTAGTGGGCCAGAAGATCAACCCGCACGGCTTCCGTCTGGGCGTCACCACTGACTGGAAGTCTCGTTGGTACGCGGACAAGCAGTACGCGGACTACGTCAAGGAAGATGTCGCGATCCGCAAGTTCCTGGCCTCCGGCCTCGAGCGCGCCGGCATCGCGAAGGTCGAGATCGAGCGCACCCGCGACCGTGTGCGTGTGGACATCCACACCGCTCGTCCCGGGATCGTCATCGGACGCCGCGGCGCCGAGGCCGATCGCATCCGCGCCGAGCTCGAGAAGCTGACCGGTAAGCAGGTCCAGCTGAACATCCTCGAGGTCAAGAACTCGGAGTCCGAGGCTCAGCTCGTGGCGCAGGGCGTCGCCGAGCAGCTCTCGAACCGTGTCGCCTTCCGTCGTGCGATGCGCAAGGCCATCCAGTCGGCCATGCGTCAGCCGAACGTCAAGGGCATCCGCGTGCAGTGCTCGGGCCGCCTCGGTGGCGCCGAGATGTCGCGTTCGGAGTTCTACCGCGAAGGTCGCGTCCCGCTGCACACGCTGCGCGCGGACATCGATTACGGCCTCTACGAGGCACGGACCACCTTCGGCCGCATCGGCGTGAAGGTCTGGATCTACAAGGGCGACATCGTCGGTGGCCGTCGTGAGCTCGCTGCTGCTGCAGCTGCTCCCGCCGACCGGCCGCGTCGTGAGCGTCCGAGCCGCCCGCGTCGTTCCGGCGCGTCGGGCACCACCGCGACGAGCACCGAGGCCGGCCGCGCCGCATCGAGCGACGCTCCTGCCTCGACCGAGAACAAGGAGGGCTGACGCAATGTTGATCCCCCGGCGGGTCAAACACCGCAAGCAGCACCATCCGAGCCGTACGGGTGCCGCCAAGGGCGGAACCCAGGTGGCCTTCGGTGACTACGGCATCCAGGCTCTCGAGCCGGCCTACATCACCAACCGGCAGATCGAGTCCGCTCGTATCGCCATGACCCGGCACATCAAGCGTGGCGGCAAGATCTGGATCAACATCTTCCCGGATCGCCCCCTCACCAAGAAGCCTGCCGAGACCCGCATGGGTTCCGGTAAGGGTTCGCCGGAGTGGTGGGTCGCGAACGTCAAGCCCGGTCGCGTGCTGTTCGAGATGAGCTACCCCAACGAGGAGATTGCGCGCGAGGCTCTGCGTCGCGCGATGCACAAGCTCCCCTGCAAGTGCCGCATCGTGACGAGGGAGGAGCAGTTCTGATGGCTACCGGTCCCCCCGCCGCGGAACTCCGCGAGCTGAGCGACGAAGAGCTGACCGACAAGCTCCGCGAAGCCAAGGAAGAGCTGTTCAACCTCCGCTTCCAGATGGCCACCGGCCAGCTGGACAACAACCGTCGGCTCCGCGTGGTGCGCAACGAGATCGCCCGTATCTACACGGTGCTGCGCGAGCGCGAGCTCGGACTGGCCACCGGCCCGAATGCGGGTGACGTGGCATGAGTGAGGAAAAGGCAGTGAGCAACCAGGAACAGCGCGCGAGCCGTAAGGTCCGCATCGGTTACGTCGTCTCGGACAAGATGGAGAAGACCATCGTCGTCGAGCTCGAGGACCGGGTGAAGCACCCGCTGTACGGCAAGATCATCCGCCGTACGACCAAGGTGAAGGCGCACGACGAGAACGGTCTGGCCGGCATCGGCGACCGCGTGCAGCTGATGGAGACCCGTCCGCTGTCCGCGTCGAAGCGCTGGCGTCTGGTCGAGGTGCTCGAGAAGGCCAAGTAAGGCCTCCTCGTCCTCGACAGGACCGAGAACATGCAGCACCCCACCACCCGCACCGCGGGCGGTGGGGTGCTGTGCGTCGGGTAGTAGGTGTCGGGTAGTAGGTGCAGCCCTCGCGTGGGGGAGCGGTGGACGTCGCTGCGACACGCCCGGTTCCGGGGTGGGGAGTGACATCACAATTCGCGAATTTGCCCTGCGTACGGTATATGGCCTACTCTGGACGGGTTGCTTACGGGACCCGTGTGTGATTCGCGCGTGCGCCGCAGGCAACCGACGACCGCGTACGTCCAGGTCGGAAATCTGACGTACACACCAATCCAGGTCAAGGAGAAGTAAGTGATCCAGCAGGAGTCGCGACTGCGCGTCGCCGACAACACGGGTGCCAAGGAGATCCTCTGCATCCGCGTTCTCGGTGGCTCGTCCCGTCGCTACGCCGGAATCGGTGACGTCATCGTCGCCACCGTCAAGGACGCGATCCCCGGCGGCAACGTCAAGCGTGGCGATGTCGTCAAGGCCGTGATCGTGCGCACCGCCAAGGAGCGCCGCCGTCCGGACGGTTCCTACATCAAGTTCGACGAGAACGCTGCCGTCATCATCAAGGGCGACAACGATCCTCGCGGCACCCGCATCTTCGGACCCGTCGGTCGCGAGCTCCGCGACAAGCGGTTCATGAAGATCGTCTCGCTCGCTCCGGAGGTGCTGTGATGAAGGTGCACAAGGGTGACACCGTGCTCGTCATCTCGGGCAAGGACAAGGGTGCCAAGGGCAAGGTCATCGCGGCCTACCCGGCGACCGGCAAGGTCCTCGTCGAGGGCGTGAACCGTATCAAGAAGCACACCGCCGTCTCTGCGAACGAGCGTGGCGCCTCCTCCGGCGGCATCGTGACGCAGGAGGCCCCGATCCACGTTTCCAACGTTGCGGTCGTCGACTCGGACGGAAACCCCACCCGCGTGGGCTACCGCACCGATGAGGAAACCGGCAAGCGCGTTCGGATTTCCCGGAAGAACGGGAAGGACCTCTGACATGACTTCCACCGAGAACAAGACCCAGCCGCGCCTGAAGGCCCGCTACCGCGCCGAGATCAAGGACGCGCTGAACGCGGAGTTCGACTACGCGAACGTCATGCAGATCCCCGGCGTCGTGAAGGTCGTCGTCAACATGGGTGTCGGCGACGCCGCCCGCGACGCGAAGCTCATCAACGGAGCCGTCAACGACCTCGCGCTCATCACCGGTCAGAAGCCGGAGATCCGTAAGGCCCGCAAGTCCATCGCACAGTTCAAGCTGCGCGAGGGCATGCCGATCGGTGCGCGCGTCACGCTGCGCGGCGACCGCATGTGGGAGTTCCTGGACCGTCTCGTGTCCATCGCGCTTCCCCGTATCCGGGACTTCCGCGGCCTCAACGGCAACCAGTTCGACGGCAACGGCAACTACACGTTCGGCCTGAACGAGCAGTCGATGTTCCACGAGATCGACGTGGACAAGATCGATCGCCCGCGCGGCATGGACATCACTGTCGTGACCACCGCTACCAACAACGAAGAAGGCCGTGCCCTGCTCAAGCACCTCGGCTTCCCGTTCAAGGAGAACTGAGCCCATGGCTAAGAAGGCACTGGTCAACAAGGCCAACAAGAAGCCGAAGTTCGCGGTGCGCGCCTACACCCGCTGCCAGCGCTGCGGGCGCCCGCACTCGGTCTTCCGCAAGTTCGGACTCTGCCGCATCTGCCTTCGCGAGATGGCACACCGCGGAGAACTTCCGGGAGTTCACAAGAGCTCCTGGTGACGTGAGCGGTGGGCGGAGGACCGAGAAGTTCTCCGCCCACTGTCACGCTGTCATGGGTTCGTCGCCGATCCGTCGACGAATCCGCTATCGAAACCGAGTTTCGATGTAGGCCCACGGCCGGCATGTTCCGGCGTTGCATGGGAACCGCATCGAGAAAGGTGAACAGGTCAGCCATGACCATGACCGACCCCATCGCAGACTTCTTGACGCGTCTGCGTAACGCCAACACGGCGTACCACGACGAGGTCAAGCTCCCGTCCTCGAAGATCAAGGTGAACATCGCCGAGATCCTCAAGCGCGAGGGCTACATCTCCGACTACCGCACCGAGGACGCCGAGGTGGGCAAGACCCTCATCGTCGACCTCAAGTACGGACCTTCCCGTGAGCGCAGCCTTGCCGGCGTGCGCCGCGTGTCGAAGCCCGGCCTGCGCGTGTACGCGAAATCCACCAACCTGCCCAAGGTCCTGGGCGGCCTCGGCGTGGCGATCATCTCCACGTCCTCCGGCCTGCTCACCGATCGCCAGGCGGCCAAGCAGGGAGTGGGCGGGGAAGTCCTCGCCTACGTCTGGTAAAGGGAGGCCACCACAATGTCGCGAATCGGAAAACTCCCCGTTGCAGTTCCTTCGGGCGTCGAGATCACCATCGACGGCCAGGATGTTGCAGTCAAGGGCCCCAAGGGCAACCTGTCCCTGACGATCGCCGAGCCGATCGCCGTCGCCAAGGGTGAGGACGGGGCAATCAACGTCACGCGCCCGAACGACGAGCGTCGCAGCCGCGCGCTGCACGGCCTGTCGCGGACGCTCGTGCAGAACCTCATCGTCGGTGTCACCGAGGGTTACACCACCAAGATGGAGATCCACGGCGTCGGCTACCGCGTGGCCCTCAAGGGCAAGGACCTCGAGTTCTCGCTCGGCTACAGCCACCCCGTGCTGATCGAGGCGCCCGAGGGCATCACGTTCGCCGTCGAGAACCCCACGCGCTTCTCGATCTCGGGCATCGACAAGCAGAAGGTCGGCCAGATCGCGGCCAACATCCGCCGGCTGCGCAAGTCCGACCCCTACAAGGGCAAGGGCATCCGCTACGAGGGTGAACAGGTCCGTCGCAAGGTCGGAAAGACGGGTAAGTGATCATGAGCCAGACCGAGAACCAGAAGGCCAAGCGCATCCCGCGCGGCAAGGACGCCTCCACCACGCGTCGCCTTTCGAAGACGCGTCGTCACTTCCGCCTCCGCAAGAAGATCTCCGGCACCGCCGAGCGTCCCCGCCTCGTCGTCAACCGGTCCTCGCGCCACCTGCACGTGCAGCTGGTCGACGACCTGACGGGCACCACTCTCGCCGCAGCGTCGTCCATCGAACCCGATGTGCGCGCTCTCGAGGGCGACAAGAAGGCTCGCGGCGCGAAGGTCGGTCAGTTGATCGCCGAGCGCGCGAAGGCTGCCGGCGTGGAAGCCGTGGTCTTCGACCGCGGTGGCCACACCTACAGCGGACGCATCGCGGCCCTCGCGGACGCGGCTCGCGAAAGCGGGGTGAAGTTCTGATGACCATTTTCTCGAACGGAAGGAACGCCTGATGCCGGGACGTCAGCGGCGTGACGGCGGCAACGGCCCCGCCGGACAGAACCCCAACAGCGGTGACAACCGTGGCGGTCGCGACCGCCGCGACCGCGACTCGCGCGGCGGCAACGCTGCCGAGAAGTCGAACTACATCGAGCGTGTCGTCTCGATCAACCGTGTGTCGAAGGTCGTCAAGGGCGGTCGTCGCTTCAGCTTCACCGCTCTGGTGATCGTGGGCGACGGCAACGGCCTGGTCGGCGTCGGCTACGGCAAGGCCAAGGAAGTTCCCGCGGCCATCCAGAAGGGTGTCGAGGAAGCTCGCAAGAACTTCTTCCGCGTCCCGCTCATCGGCGGAACCATCACCCACCCCGTCCAGGGAGAGGCTGCAGCCGGTGTCGTCCTGCTGCGTCCGGCTTCCCCCGGTACCGGTGTCATCGCCGGTGGCGCTGTGCGCGCGGTGTTGGAGTGTGCGGGTGTCCACGACATCCTGTCGAAGTCGCTCGGCTCCGACAACGCCATCAATGTGGTGCACGCGACGGTTGCGGCCCTCAAGGGTCTGCAGCGTCCCGAGGAAGTCGCGGCTCGCCGTGGCCTCACCCTCGAGGAAGTTGCCCCCGCCGGCATGCTGCGCGCACGTGCACAGGCTGCTGGGAGCGTGAAGTAATGGCAGAGCTGAAGATCACCCAGATCAAGAGCACCATCGGGGCCAAGTCGAATCAGCGCGACAGCCTCCGGACCCTCGGTCTGCGGAAGATCCGCCAGTCCGTCGTCCGCGAGGACAATGCGCAGAATCGTGGCCTCATCAACGTGGTGCGTCACCTCGTCACCGTTGAGGAGGTCTGAGAATGACCATCAAGCTGCATCACCTGCGCCCGGCTCCGGGTGCGAAGACGGACAAGACCCGCGTCGGACGCGGTGAGGGTTCGAAGGGCAAGACCGCCGGCCGCGGTACGAAGGGCACGAAGGCACGCAAGAACGTGTCGCCGGCCTTCGAGGGTGGCCAGATGCCCATCCACATGCGTCTGCCGAAGCTCAAGGGCTTCAAGAACGCATTCCGTACCGAGTACCAGATCGTCAACGTCGGGGACATCGCTCGCGTGTTCCCCGAGGGTGGACAGATCGGTGTCGCGGACCTCGTGGCGAAGGGTCTGGTTCGCAAGAACCAGCTCGTCAAGGTCCTCGGCGAAGGCGAGCTGACGGTGGCCGTGCAGGTCACCGCCGACAAGTTCTCGGCCTCCGCTCAGGAGAAGATCGCTGCAGCCGGTGGCAGCGCGACCGTCCAGGCCTGACCTGTACTTTCGCGTGTGAGTCACGGCTGTCGAACGGCCGCGGTGCAGATACCTGCACCGCGGCCGTTCGCGCGTTCGCACCGGTGTCCCAAGCTGCGTTCGCAGCGGTGACATAGGCTACCGGGCTACGCCTCTCATCGGGGCCCACTGTTAGAGTTTCAGAGTTGTCTACCGTCCGACGGATCCCTCTCGATCCGTCGTCCCCGATCGGCCCGCCAGGAGGATCTTTGCTTTCCGCCTTCGTCTCGGCCCTCAGGACACCGGACCTGAGGCGGAAGATTCTCATCGCCCTCGGGCTCGTGGCGCTGTACCGCCTCGGTGCTACCGTGCCGTCCCCGGGCGTCGACTACGGCAACGTCCAGGCCTGTGTCGATCAGCTCGCCGGCAGCGAGCAGGCCGGCATCTACTCGCTGATCAATCTGTTCTCCGGCGGCGCGCTACTGCAGTTGTCGGTCTTCGCGATCGGCATCATGCCGTTCATCACCGCGAGCATCATCGTCCAGCTGCTCACCGTGGTCATTCCACGCTTCGAGGAACTGCGCAAGGAGGGCCAGTCCGGCCAGGCCAAGATGACGCAGTACACGCGTTATCTCGCCGTCGCGCTCGCCGTCCTGCAGGCCACCGGCATCGTCGCGCTCGCCGCCCGAGGGCAGCTGCTGCAGGGCTGCTCGGAGCCGATCCTCGCCGACGACAGCATCTTCGGGATGGTCGTCATCGTGCTGGTGATGACCGCCGGTGCCGCCGTCGTCATGTGGTTCGGTGAGCTCATCACCGAACGCGGTGTCGGCAACGGCATGTCGCTGCTGATCTTCGCCGGTATCGCGGCCGCGCTGCCGAGCGAGGGTCGCATGATCCTCGAATCCCGCGGCGGCCTCGTCTTCGCGATCGTCTGCGTCGTGGCCCTGGCCCTCATCACGGGTGTCGTGTTCATCGAGCAGGGTCAGCGCCGGATCCCGGTGCAGTACGCCAAGCGCATGGTCGGCCGTCGTATGTACGGCGGTTCGTCGACCTACCTGCCGCTGAAGGTCAACCAGGCGGGCATCATCCCCGTCATCTTCGCGTCGTCGCTGCTGTACCTGCCCAATCTCGTCGCGCAGCTCACCGGTGCCACGACGAACCCGGATCCGAGTTGGTGGCAGCGGATCATCAACGAGTACCTGGTCAATCCGAACAACCCGGTCTACATCGCGATCTACTTCGCCCTGATCGTGTTCTTCGTCTTCTTCTACGTCGCCATCACCTTCAATCCGGAGGAGCGGGCCGACGAGATGAAGAAATACGGCGGCTTCATCCCGGGCATCCGCCCCGGTCGCCCGACCGCCGAATATCTCAGTTTCGTGCTCAACCGCATCACGGTTCCGGGCTCGATCTACCTCGGTCTCATCGCGACGCTGCCGAACTTCTTCCTGTCCGGCAGCCAGACGGCCTCGAGCATCTTCGGTGGCGCCGCGGTTCTCATTCTCGTCAGTGTCGCGCTGGACACTGTCAAGCAGATCGAAAGTCAACTGATGCAGCGCAACTACGAAGGGTTCCTCAAGTGAGACTTGTACTGCTCGGTCCTCCCGGTGCCGGCAAGGGCACACAGGCCGCGATTCTGTCCGAGAAGCTCGGCGTCCCCGCCATCTCGACGGGCGATCTTTTCCGCGCGAACATCGGGCAGGGCACCCCGCTCGGCGTCGAGGCCAAGAAGTACATCGACGCGGGGGAGCTCGTTCCCGCCGAGATCACCAACAACATGGTGCGTGAGCGTCTGGCCGAGCCCGACGCCGCCAACGGCTTCCTCCTCGACGGCTTCCCGCGCAGCGTGGAGCAGGCCAAGGAACTCGAGAACATCCTGAAGGATCTCGGTGTCGAGCTCGACGGCGTGCTGTCCTTCGTCATCGACGAGGACGTCGTGGTCGAGCGCATGCTCGCCCGCGGTCGCGCCGACGACACCGAAGACGTGATCCGCAACCGTCTCCGGGTCTACCGTGAGGAGACGGCCCCGCTGCTCGACTACTACGCCGACTCGATCATCACGGTCGACGCGATCGGTGAGGTCGAGGAGATCAATTCGCGGGCTCTGTCCGCACTCGGAAAGTAGACGGGTAGTTCGACATGGGTTTCGGGCGCAAGCGCTCAGTGGTTCCGTTCCGCACCTCGGGTGAACTCGACGCGATGGCGGCGGCGGGAGCCGTGGTCGGTGCCGCACTCGTCGCAGTGCGCGAGGCCGCCAAGCCGGGCGTGAGCACCCTGGAACTCGACCAGGTGGCGGAATCGGTCATCCGCGATGCGGGGGCCGTTCCGTCCTTCCTGGGCTACCACGGCTTCACCGGTTCGATCTGTTCGTCGGTCAACGAGGTCGTCGTCCACGGCATCCCGTCGGTGTCGGTGGTGCTCGCCGAGGGCGACCTCGTGTCGATCGACTGCGGCGCGATCCTCGACGGCTGGCACGGCGACTCGGCATGGACCTTCGGGATCGGGGAGCTGTCGCAGGCCGACATCGACCTGAGCGAGGCCACCCGTCTGTCGCTCGAGGCCGGTATCGCGGCGATGCTCCCGGGCAACCGCCTGACCGACGTCTCGCATGCGATCGAGCAAGGCACGCATGCCGCCGAGAAGGTGCACGGCCGCTTGTACGGCATCGTCGACGGCTACGGCGGTCACGGTATCGGGCGCGAGATGCACATGGATCCGTTCCTCCCCAACGAAGGCAAGCCGGGCAAGGGCCCGAAGCTCGTCGTCGGATCGGTGCTCGCCGTCGAGCCGATGCTCACCCTCGGTACCTACGAGACCGAGGTCCTCGACGACGAGTGGACGGTGGTGACCGTCGACGGCAGCCGGGCCGCGCACTGGGAGCACACGGTAGCGGTCACCGAGGACGGCCCCCGTATCCTCACCGTCCGGCCGGAGTGACGCGAGCGGTCGTACTCCGCGGCGTCATACGTCGACGAGGAGCGTGACCGGTCCGTCGTTGACGAGGCTCACCTCCATGTGGGCCCCGAACTTCCCGGTCTCCACCGTCGCGCCGAGATCTCGTAGAGCGTTCGCGAACGCATCGACGAGAGGTTCGGCGATCGGGCGGGGAGCGGCGGCCGACCACGACGGACGCCTGCTCTTCCTCGTGTCGGCCATGAGCGTGAACTGGCTGACCACCAGGATCGGGGCGTCGACGTCGGAGGCGGATCGCTCGTCCTCGAGGATGCGCATCGTCCACACCTTCCGGGCGAGCGTCGCGGCCTTGGTCTCGTCGTCGTCGTGCGTGACGCCGACCAGCACGAGCAGACCGTGACCGTCTTCGGCCGGCGTGATGCGAGCCACCTCGGCTCCGTCGACCGCCACCGCCGCCGTGGTCACCCGCTGGATCAACGCCCGCACGTGCGGTCCTCCTCCTGGTCGTGGGCACGAGTGTGCCGGAGCTCATTTGTCCTGGACGGTCAACTTCCCGTACCATTGATCGGTGGTGCGCGCTGCGCTCCGATCGGTCCCGTGTCGAATTCCTTCGAATCTCGGTTCGTGTCCGGTCCCGGAGTTGCCGAGCGTCACGGTAACGGATGCCGATGCAACCACAACGCCGAACAACGGATCGCGGAGGATATGGCTAAGAAAGACGGGGCAATCGAGGTCGAGGGCCGGGTAATCGAACCGCTGCCCAATGCGATGTTCCGCATCGAGCTGGAGAACGGGCACAAGGTTCTCGCCCACATCAGCGGAAAGATGCGTCAGCACTACATTCGTATCCTTCCCGAGGACCGCGTTGTCGTGGAGCTTTCTCCCTACGACCTCACGCGTGGACGCATCGTCTACCGCTACAAGTAACGAAGCTTCCCCGGCCACACGGTCGGGGAGAATCATGTCGCCGGGCCGGCTCTGCCGTGTCCGGCGGCGCACATACAGGAGATCGGACTTACGTGAAGGTTCAGCCTAGCGTCAAGAAGATCTGCGAGAAGTGCAAGGTGATCCGCCGTAACGGTCGGGTCATGGTGATCTGCGAGAACCTGCGTCACAAGCAGCGTCAGGGCTAGATCCACCTTCGTCTCGAAGATCTGCTTGGCAACAAGCACGAAGACCTTCCAGCACCAGTCGCGTGGTTACGATCCTCGATCCGTCGAGGAGCTGCGCGATCAACCCCCGGTACGGAGGCCGGGGCCCCACTGTGTTTTTGAATCACACAGTTCTTCGACGCAGGGGACGGGCTGGGAGCAGACCTCCGCACACCGAATAGGAATGCCACATGGCACGTCTCGCAGGTGTCGATCTTCCCCGCGAAAAGCGGATGGAGATCGCACTCACGTACATCTACGGCATCGGCCGTACCCGCTCCCAGGAGATCCTCGAGGCCACGGGTGTCAACCCGGACCTGCGCAGCAAGGATCTGACGGACGAGGACCTCGCCAAGCTCCGCGAGTACATCGAGGAGAGCTACAAGGTCGAGGGTGACCTCCGTCGCGAGGTTCAGGCGGACATCCGCCGCAAGATCGAGATCGGCTGCTACCAGGGCCTGCGACACCGTCGTGGTCTGCCCGTGCGTGGACAGCGCACCAAGACCAACGCCCGCACCCGCAAGGGTCCGAAGCGCACCGTCGCAGGAAAGAAGAAGTAATGCCTCCCAAGTCACGCAGCACCGGTCCGAAGAAGACCCAGAAGGCACGGCGCAGGGACAAGAAGAACGTTCCGCACGGTGCCGCTCACATCAAGAGCACGTTCAACAACACCATCGTGTCCATCACGGACCCGCAGGGCAACGTGATCTCCTGGGCGTCCTCCGGCCACGTCGGCTTCAAGGGTTCGCGCAAGTCGACCCCGTTCGCCGCACAGCTCGCCGCCGAGAACGCCGCCCGCAAGGCGCAGGAACACGGTGTCAAGAAGGTCGACGTCTTCGTCAAGGGCCCGGGCTCGGGCCGCGAGACGGCGATCCGTTCCCTCCAGGCCGCAGGCCTCGAGGTCGGCACCATCTCCGATGTCACCCCGCAGCCCCACAACGGTTGCCGTCCGCCCAAGCGGCGTCGCGTCTAACGGGAAAGGAAGGTAAAGAAAAATGGCTCGTTATACCGGTCCCGTTACCCGTAAGTCGCGTCGTCTCCGTGTCGACCTGGTCGGAGGCGATCAGGCCTTCGAGCGTCGCCCCTACCCGCCCGGCCAGCACGGCCGCGCGCGGATCAAGGAGAGCGAGTACCTGCTCCAGCTGCAGGAGAAGCAGAAGGCCCGCTTCTCGTACGGCGTCATGGAGAAGCAGTTCCGTCGCTACTACGAAGAGGCCGCAAGCCGCCCCGGCAAGACCGGTGAGGTTCTGCTGGTCATCCTCGAGTCGCGCCTGGACAACGTCGTCTACCGTGCCGGCCTCGCCCGCACGCGTCGTCAGGCCCGCCAGCTGGTGAGCCACGGCCACTTCCTGGTCAACGGCAAGAAGGTCGACATCCCCAGCTACCGCGTCTCGCAGTACGACATCATCGATGTCCGCGAGAAGTCGCTGAGCACGCTGCCCTTCCAGGTCGCCCGCGAGACCCAGGGCGAGCGCCCGGTTCCGGGTTGGCTGCAGGTCGTCGGCCCGCGTCTGCGAGTGCTGGTCCACCAGCTCCCCGAGCGCGCGCAGATCGACATCCCGCTGCAGGAACAGCTGATCGTCGAGTACTACTCGAAGTAAGACACCTCGGTGTCGTGGTGTCCTCCGGTCCGTCCGGGCGGGAGGACACCGCTCCATTCCACTAGGGCGTCATATGGCGGACGCCCACAAGGAGGCAACAGATGCTCATCTCTCAGCGACCCGCACTGACCGAAGAGGTCATCGCTGAAAACCGCTCGAAGTTCGTCATCGAGCCGCTCGAGCCTGGCTTCGGGTACACCCTCGGCAACTCGCTTCGTCGCACCCTGCTCTCGTCGATCCCGGGCGCCGCTGTCACCAGCATCCGCATCGACGGCGTTCTCCACGAGTTCACCACCGTTCCCGGGGTGAAGGAGGATGTCACCGACATCATCCTGAACCTCAAGGGTCTCGTGGTGAGCTCCGAAGAGGACGAGCCGGTCACCATGTATGTCCGCAAGCAGGGGCCGGGCACCGTCACGGCCGGCGACATCGTGCCCCCGGCCGGTGTCACCATCCACAACCCGGATCTGCACATCGCCACCCTGAACGACAAGGGCAAGCTGGAGATCGAGCTCGTCGTCGAGCGCGGTCGCGGCTACGTTCCTGCCGTGCAGAACAAGGCGTCCGGCGCCGAGATCGGCCGTATCCCGGTCGACTCGATCTACTCGCCGGTGCTCAAGGTGACGTACAAGGTGGAAGCGACCCGCGTCGAGCAGCGCACCGACTTCGATCGGCTCATTCTCGACGTGGAGACCAAGAACTCGATCAGCGCGCGGGACGCGCTCGCCTCGGCGGGCAAGACCCTCGTGGAGCTCTTCGGTCTGGCTCGTGAGCTGAACGTCGAAGCAGAAGGCATCGAGATCGGTCCCTCGCCCGCCGAGGCCGACCACATCGCCTCCTTCGGACTTCCGATCGAGGACCTCGACCTCACGGTCCGGTCCTACAACTGCCTCAAGCGCGAAGGTGTCCACACCGTCGGCGAGCTCGTGGCACGGACGGAATCCGACCTGCTCGACATCCGCAACTTCGGCCAGAAGTCCATCGACGAGGTCAAGGTCAAGCTGCACTCGCTCGGCCTGTCCCTCAAGGACAGCCCGGCATCGTTCGACCCCAGCACCGTCGCCGGCTACGACGCCGCGACCGGTACCTGGAGCGATACCGAGGCCGGCTCCTTCGGTGACAACGACGGCAACGAGGACTACGCCGAGACCGAGCAGCTGTAGCAGCTCACGGTCCGTTACTAGGAGAAAATCATGCCCAAGCCCAAGAAGGGCGCCCGCTTCGGCGGATCGGCCTCGCATCAGAAGGCGCTCATGGCCAACCTGGCCACCGCGCTCTTCGAGCACGGCCGCATCACCACCACCGAGGCCAAGGCCAAGGCCCTGCGCCCGTACGCCGAGAAGCTCGTCACGCACGCCAAGGCCGGCACGCTGGCCTCGCGTCGTGAGGTGCTGAAGGTCATCCGCAACAAGGACGTCGTCCACTCGCTGTTCGCGGAGATCGGTCCCTCCTTCGAGGACCGCAACGGCGGTTACACCCGCATCATCAAGACGATGCCGCGCAAGGGCGACAACGCCCCCATGGCCATCATCGAGCTGGTGCGCGAGAAGACCGTCACCTCCGAGGCCGACCGCGCTCGCCGCGTCGCCGCCTCGCAGGCACCCGCCGAGGACAACGCGGTCCAGGCCGTCGAGGCCGAGGCCACCGACGCCGAGGTCGCGAACGCCGACGCCGTCGTCGAGGGTGTCGAGGACACCAACGCCACGGCTGCCGACGCACCCGAGGCGGACGAGGCCAAGAAGGACTAATCCACTTGGTTTCGGCATCTGCTGAAGCTCACGAGCCCGCCGACCCTTCCGAGGGCGGCGGGCTCGTGGCTTCTCACGAGACAACCCGTCTGCGACTCGACATCGCGTACGACGGCACCGACTTCTCCGGCTGGGCACGGCAGCCCGGACGTCGCACGGTGTGCGGGGAGATCGAGGAAAAGCTCTCCGCGATCGTCCGCACCCCCGTGCTGCTCACCGTCGCCGGTCGCACCGACGCCGGCGTGCACGCTTCCGGGCAGGTCGCCCACGTCGACGTCCCCACCGCGGTGCTGCCCGACGATCCGTCGCGCTGGGTCCGCCGTCTCGCACGGTTCCTGCCCCGCGACGTGCGGGTCACCGGGATCTCCGTCGCCCCCGAACATTTCGACGCGCGTTTCTCGGCGATCCGGCGCCACTACGAATACCGCCTCACCACAGCGGTGTACGGCGCCGAGCCGCTGCGTGCCCGCGACACCGTCGCGTGGCCGAAGGCCGTCGATCTCGATGCGATGCAACGCGCGTCGCAGTCGCTGCTCGGCCTGCACGACTTCGCCGCCTTCTGCAAGCGGCGGGAGGGTGCGACGACCGTACGTGAACTGCAGCGATACGACTGGACCCGCGAAGGTGACATCCTCACCGCCCATGTCAGCGCCGACGCCTTCTGCTGGTCGATGGTGCGCAGCCTCGTCGGCGCGGCCCTGGCCGTGGGGGAGGGGCGTCGCAGCGTCGAGTGGATGACGGCCCTGCTCGACGAACGCGAACGTGCGGCGTCCGTCGCGGTGGCACCGGCCCACGGCCTGTCACTGGTTCGCGTCGACTACCCTGCTGACGAGGAACTCGCCGCGCGCAACGCTGCGACGCGGGAGATGCGCGGGCCCATCACGCCCGGCTGTTGCGGATGAAGGGAACGAATGTGCGCGCACGACGGTTTGCGTTGATGGGGACGATCGGGGCGCTCGCCGTCTCGTCGCTGGTCCTGTCCGGTGCCGCGGTCGCCCACGCCGAGGATCTCCCGGCCGCCGCGACCGGCGAGACCCGGTCGCAGAGCGCGACCGTCGAACGCATCGAGAAGCACACCGACCGCGATTGGTCGCTGTTCGTGTACTCGCCGTCGATGGAACGCACCATCGAGCTGCAGGTGCTGCGACCGGCCGACACGAGCGCGCCGCGACCGGTCTTCTACCTGCTCAACGGTGCCGGCGGGGGACTGGACCGGGCGACCTGGCGCGAGCAGACCGACATCGTGGAGTTCTTCGGCGACAAGAACGTCAACGTCGTCACTCCGGTCGGTGGCGCGTTCAGCTACTACACCGACTGGCTCGAGGACGATCCCGTTCTCGGACGCAACAAGTGGACGACCTTCCTCACCGAGGAGATCCCGTCGGTGGTCGACGAGACGCTCGGCGCGAGCGGCCGCAACGCGATCGCCGGTGTGTCGATGTCGGCGACGTCGGCGCTGGCGCTCGCCCAGCAGGCGCCCGATCTCTACCAGGCGGTGGGTTCGTACAGCGGATGCGCCGAGACCGCCTCGGAGATCGGTTCGCGCTATGCGGAGATCGTCGTCGCGTTCGGCGGGGGCGAGGTCGAGAACATGTGGGGACCGGTCGCCGGTGAGCACTGGACGGAACAGGACGTCGTGCTCAACGCCGAGAAGCTGCGCGGCAAGGCCGTGTACGTCTCCACGAGCAGCGGTGTCCCGGGTCCGTACGAATTGAAGGCATGGGAGCAGGACGGTGTCGCCGTCCTTCCCGATGTGGCTCTGCTCGGGCTCATCGAGGCCGGCGTGAACGATTGCACGACGCGACTGCGCGGTGCGCTGGACGCAGCCGGGGTCGAGGCGACCTACTCGGTCCGGCCCGACGGTACCCACACCTGGGGCTACTGGCAGGAGGCCCTGTACGAGTCGTGGCCCGTGCTCGGCGAGGCCATCGGCGCCTGAGCCGAGAGCGCTGCGCTCGAAAAGACACCCGGGGGGGGTGAGGTCCGCGACCTCACCCCCTCGGGCGTTCTCACATGCTCGTCGGATCAGCCAGTCCAGGAACTCGAGGACGTTGCTGATGAGCGCATCGAGCGAACAGGGAAGCGGCCGAGCGCCTCGGCGATCATGCGGTGGCCCTCGGCCTCGTAGCAGTCGTCGCCCACATGGAAGGCCCACACCGCGACCGCGACCGCCGCGCGGACACGTCGGCGGAACCAGGCGTCCTCCTCACGGGGATCCTCGCCGTAGCCACGCAGGAAGGCCTGCTCGGCACCGGGGACCCGGAGGAACTCGCGTACCGCGAGCCGCTCGAAGTCCTCACCCGCCGGGCGCATCGCGGCACGCCCGAAGTCGATCACCTTCACCACACCGATGTCGTCGGCGAGCCAGTTGCGGCTCTGCCAGTCGCCGTGGGTGGGCACCAGGGTGGCCGTCGGTGTCGGCCATCCCTCGACCATCGAGCGCAATCGGCCGGCGACGTCGGGACCGATACGGTGCGGCGCCGCGAGCCACCGCAGCGTCTTCGTGTTCGCCGATCGCTCGTACCCCTCGTCCACCACATGCTCCTGGCGATGGAACTGGGCGAGCAGCGCGCCGGCCTGTTCGTAGACGTCGAGACGGGACGACGCGGCGGTGCCCAGGACGAGCCGCCCCGGAAGGTATTCCGTCACGACGAGTTTCGTCGCGCGGTCTGCGAACACCATGCGGGCGGCCCGACCGCACCGTACCCACGGAGCGGTCCACCGCTCGTGCGCGCTGATCTCGCGGCCGATGTGCCGATCCGGAGTTCCGCCCGCCTTCACGACCAGCAGCCCGTCGTCGGTGTCGACCTCGAGGACAGTGGTCGACACCAGTCCCCAACTCATGTCGGAGACCACGACGATGCGGCCGAACCGCTGCGTCAGCAGGTGGCGTTGCTGTGGAGTGAGCCGCTCCAGGGCGTCCGGCATGAAGGCACTCTAGCGATCTTTCGCCGCGAAAACCCCTGTCGCTTCCGGCTTGTGATCGTTCACCCCGCGAGGGACCGCGCGATCACGAGTCGCTGAATCTGATTGGTGCCCTCGAAGATCTGCGTGATCTTCGCGTCGCGCATGAAGCGCTCGACCGGGAAGTCGCGGGTGTAGCCGTATCCACCGAGGACCTGCACAGCGTCGGTCGTGACCTTCATGGCGGCATCCGTCGCGACGAGCTTGGCCACCGACGCCTGCCGCGAGTAGGGCAGGCCGGCGTCCTTGCGCCGGGCAGCGTCGAGATAGGTGGCGCGGGCCGAGTCGACGGCGGCGGCCATGTCGGCGAGAACGAAGCCGAGGCCCTGGTGGTCGATGATGCGCTTGCCGAAGGCCTGCCGTTCCTTGGCGTAGGCCGTCGCCTCGTCGAGGGCGGCCTGGGCCAGACCCGTCGCGACGGCGGCGATCCCCAGGCGTCCGGAATCCAGTGCGCTGAACGCGATCGGCAGTCCCTGTCCCTCGGCGCCGATCCGGCGCTCGGCCGGGACGAAGGCGTCGTCGTAGTGGGCGGAGGTGGTGGGGATGGCGTGCAGGCCCATCTTCTCCTCGGGCTTGCCGAAGGACAGGCCCTCGGTGCCGGCGGGCACGAGGAAGCACGAGATGCCCTTGCTGCCGGTGTCGGCTGTGCGGGCGAACAGGGTGTAGAAGTCGGCCTTGCCGCCGTTGGTGATCCACGCCTTCGAGCCGGTGATGCGGTAGCCGCCGTCGACGGGCTTCGCACGGCACGCGAGGGCCGCGGCGTCGGATCCGGCCTGCGGCTCGGAGAGGCTGTACGCGCCGATGGTGTTGCCGCCCAGCATCTCCGGGAGCCACTTGTTCTTCTGCTCGTCGGTGCCGTGGGTGGCGAGCGCGAAGCACGACAGTCCGTGCACGCTCACCGCAACCGCCACGGCAGCCCAGCGGGCGCCGAGTTCCTCGAGGACCTGCAGGTAGACCTCGTAGGGTTGGTCGCCGCCGCCGAACTCCTCGGGGTACGGCAGGCTCAGCAGCCCTGCGGCGCCGAGTGCGGGGAAGACGCCCTCGGGGAAGGTCTCCTTGCGCTCGTGCTCGTCGACGCGCGGGGCGAGCACCTTGTCGGCGACGTCGCGGGTGAGGTCGATCAGGTCGTAGGCCTCGCGGGTGGGAAGCAGACGCTCGACGGGCACGGTGGTTCCTCCTGGAAGACTGGGGACCAAAAATAGTACTGAGGACGATACTGCAGTACTGTTCTCGGTATGGCAAGAGTCGGTAGCCGGCGGCCCACCGCCCGGCAGGCGCAACTGTTCGACGATCTGGTCGCGTTGTTCCTGGCAGAAGGCTTCGCGCACCTGACCCTCGACGACATCGCCGCGCGTCTGCGCTGCTCGAAATCGACGCTCTACGCACTCGCGGAGAACAAGGACCGGCTCGTCTACGCGGCGACCGTCCACTTCTTCAAGGGTGCCGCCGACCGGGTGGAGGCCGACGTCGCGCGGGCCGCGGACGCCCAGGCTCGCATCGGCACCTATCTCGAGGCCGTGGGGCGCGAACTCGAACCCGCCTCCACGCGGTTCATGGAGGACATCGCCCACACGCCGGTCGCGCGCGAGGTCTACGAACGCAACACCCGGTTCGCCGCCGACCGCGTCCGCCAGCTCATCTCCGAGGGAGTTGCGGCCGGCGAACTGCGCGACGTCCACGCGGCCTTCGTCGCCGACGTCGTCGCCTCGGTCATGGTCCGCATCCAGCAACGACAGGTGGCCGAGGCGACCGGTCTCGAGGACGCACGTGCCTACCGGGAACTCGCCGCACTGCTCGCGCACGGGCTCTCGACCGCACCGCACCTACGATCGACCCTATGACCACGGCTGCACCGAACGATCCGATCCGCCTCGAGGTCGTCGTCGCGAGTGTCCGCGCCGGTCGCATCGCGCCGGTCGTCGCAGACTGGTTCGCGGCCACCGCACGGCGTCGGCCCGAGTTCGACGTCGGCGTTCTCGATCTCGCCGAGACTCCGCTCCCGCACGACCTCTCGGGCGGTCCCGACGCCGACGCCTTCACCGGTCGCATCGGTGCTGCGGACGCCTTCGTGGTGGTGACCTCCGAGTACAACCACGGCTATCCCGCCGCGCTGAAGACGGCCATCGACACCGTCAAGCACGAATGGCGCACCAAGCCGGTCGGATTCGTCTCCTACGGTGGCCTGTCCGGCGGATTGCGCGCGGTCGAGCAGTTGCGGCAGGTCGTCGTCGAGGTCCACATGGTGCCGGTGCGGCAGTCGGTGAGCTTCCACCGCGTCAAGCACGCCTTCGCGGCCGACGGCACCACCACGGACGAGGCCGCGATCGACGGCGCGGAACGCATGCTCGACCAGATCGCCTGGTGGGCCCGCACCGTCCGCGCCGGAACCGCCCTCGACCGCTATCCCGGCTGAGGCGCCGGATCCGGCATGCGCGACCGGCCGAGATGGGTGCTCTCCGCCGCGATCGTCACGAGGGTGAGAGACGTGCGTTCGCCGCCTACCGTGAGCACCACACGGCCCCCGGCCGCTCCGGGTTGGAGCAACGACACCGTGGGCCGCTCGCGCGGCCATCCGTCCGGGTGGATGTGCACGTGGATCGCGGTCGCGTGCGGCATGGACGAGGTGGGCGGGACGCCGTCGTAGACGACCGTGTCGAAATCGTGGTCGCCCGCGTACTCGCCCGCCAGACGCAGCCGGTCGGGTCCGGCCGCGGATCCGACCAGGCCGCGCCACGCACCGGACCGGTCGGTGTGGACGACGACCCGTGCCCCCACCGCGACGGCGCGGAAGACCACCTGCTGGGCGAGATACAACTCGCCCGCGATGTGGACCGAGCGGACTCCGGGACCGGTGAGACGCGCGGTGACGGCGCGACCGGCGTCGTCCGATCCGATGAGCTGCCCACACCCACCGGCCGGAAGAGCGAGGGCGTCGAGTTCCCCGCTACGCGATTCGCGCAAGGGAACCCGGTCTTCCAGTTGCGGAACCCCGAGGGGCAATGCCGCTGTGAGGAGTTCGGCGTGACGTCCGTACGCCGGGAACAGTCCGGCCACCGAGGGGACGTCCGCCTCGCGCGTGGTGAACCGTGCCAGCGCCCCGACCCGAACCGACCCGTCATCACCCGGTCGCAACCGGAGGACCAGTGTCGACGCCAAAGTTGGATGCGACCAGATCGCCGCCGTGTGGCGGCGGTCGATCCGACATGGGTCGAAGGCGCCGCCCGAGTCGAAGGCGGAGGCCAGGGCGACGTGCCGGCGCGTCGGGGCCCACTCCGCCGCCGGGACCCCGTGGGAGATGCGCAGCGCGGCCTGTTCGATCTCGCTCGCGGTGAGCAGTCGCGCACCGTACCCGGCGTCGCCGAGCGCGCGGATCACGCGCCGCGCCGCCGCGACGACGGTCCGGGCGGCACCCTCGGAGCCTCCGCCCCGACGGGCGGCAGCGGCCGCGCAGGACGTGACGTCGAGTCGGAGCACCACCCGCACCGTGCGTTCGGCCGCGGCGGGAAGCGGGCCCAGCAACTGTGCGTAGGCCTGCCCCGCGGGGGTCGAGTCGCGAACCCGGCGCCCCTGCACCACGACATCGATCCCGTCCAGGACGACGTCGTGCCGGTACAGGCAGGCGGCGATCGCGTCGAGGGGGAGCGTTCGCCCCGTCTCCTCGCTGTCGCGCCCGAGTCGGGTGATCGCACCGGCCGGTGAGAACGGTTCGAGAACCACGGTCGCGTACGGGCCGTCCCATAGCACCCCCACCGGGACTGCCGACCCGACGTGGAAGTCGCGGAGGACACCCGAGACGGAGACGTCGTCCGGGCGTCGGCGCAGAACGGTCGCGATCCATTCGGCTGTGCCGCGTCCGCCGATCCGCACGAGGCACAGCGCGGCCGGTGGCACGGCGATCGCGCAGGCCACCCACACGGACGCCCCCGACACCACCGCCAGCGTCCATACGAGGGCGGCGACGCACTGGGCACCCACGAGCCGCACGGCGACACGGCTTCTCGCATCACCTGCTGCTGTGCTGATCCGTGCACCGGTGGGCGCTGTGCTGACCCGTGCACCGGTGGGCGCTGTGCTGACCCGTGCACCGGTGGGCGCTGTGCTGACCCGTGAATCCCCCGACTCGAAGACGGTTCGTTGCATCGATCCCCCCGAACGACGGCCGGCAATGATTCCGGCGCGGTGCCGACCTTCCCCCTGACCGCGCGGAGCGCCTGTGGTGGACGCCCGACTGGACTGTACTGTGTTGCGCCAGAGAGCGTGCCGTACGGGGGGAGATCGATGGCAGCGCAACCGACCACGCGATGGCAGGTCAGTGGATACCGTTTCCTGGCACGACGCATGGATCATGCGTTGGTGCGGGGCGACGTACGAATGATCCACGATCCCATGCGTTCCCAGTTCCGGGCGTTCGTCGTCGGAGTCGTCGTCGCGTGTGTCGTGCTGGGAGGCTGTGCCGCCCTTGCCCTGTTCCGCCCCCAGGACCGGATCGGTGATGCTTCCGTCGTCGTCGGACGCGACTCCGGTGCGCTCTACGTCGCGATCGGCACGACCTTCCATCCCGTCCTGAATCTCGCGTCGGCCCGGCTGATCCTCGGATCGCCCACCGAACCGGCGGTCGTAGCCGACGAGGAACTGACGACACGACCACGCGGACCGCTGGTGGGGATCCCGGGTGCGCCGTCCTCCCTGGTCCATGATGCAGAGGAGGTGCCGTGGACGGTGTGCGACGTCGCCGACCCGAACGGTCTGCAGTCCTCGACCACCGCCGTGCTCGCCGGCACACCCGACCACCGGGCAGGCTCGGCGCTCGCCGACGACGAAGCGCTCCTCGTGGCCGCGGACGGCAGATACCACTTGCTCTACGAGGGCAGACGCGCCGAAATCGACCCGAACGACCGGTCGCTCGTGCGCCTGCTGGGCATCGACGTCTCCCGTGCGCGCCCCGCGAGTCCCGGACTGCTCGCCGCCGTGCCGGAATCGCCGAAGCTGGCGGCACCCCACATCACCGGCGCCGGAGGTGTCCCGGGCATGTCGATCCCGGGTGTGCGAGTCGGGTCGGTCGTCGCGGTGTCCGAACCGGACGGGCAGAGTTTCCACGTAGTGCTCGAGAACGGTGTGCAGGAGGTCTCGCGGGCCACCGCACATCTCATCCACTTCTCGGATTCGCAAGGAGCACCCGAGATTCCGGTGATTCCACCCGACGTCCTCGCAGCCGCGCCGGTCGTGCACGAACTGCCGGTCGACACCTTTCCCGAGGTCGTCCCGCGCATCGTCGATCCGGGGGAGAGGCCTGTGGCGTGCTCCACCTGGCAGCCCGGCACAGGCGAGAACGACCGGCACCGCTCGACTCTGCGGTTGTCCGCGGGGACGGCCCTGCCCACCGGCAAGGACGCCGTGCCGGTGGTCCCGGCCCAGGCGGACGATGCCGGACCGCAGGTCGACGCGATCCACATCCCGCCGGGCCGCGGCAGATACGTGCAGACCACCTCGCTGACCTCGGACACCGACCGTCTCGGTTCGTTGTTCTACGTCGCCGACACCGGCGTGCGGTACGGCATCACCGATGCGGACGCCGCTGCGGCACTCGGCTTCACGGATCCACCCGCCCGGGTCCCGTGGCCCATCCTGCAGTTGCTCGCTCCGGGACCCGCGCTCGGCCGGGAACAGGCGCTGCTCGCACACGACGGTGTCGCCGCCGACCCGGAGGCGGTCCCCGTCGGGGCGGGCAACTGATTCAGGTCCGTGATCGGGCGAGTCGTCGTGCCGGTGCAGTGAGGACGAGAACGAGGGCGGTCGCGGCGATCACGGCCGCAGCCGAGATCAGTGCGATTGTGCGCGGCCGGTGATCCGGTACCGGGGGAGGAGTCGGCTCGGCGACGGCACCCGCCGGCATCGGCTCCGCGCGCCCGGCCGGCAGCGGCGCGGTGACGGCGGCGAGCGGGTCGACGACCCCGTGGCCCACCTGAGGATTCCATCCTTCCGCGGGGGAGTGGGCGGTGCTCTCGATGCGCGTCATCACCTCTCGGGCGGACAACTGCGGGTACCGCGAGCGCACCAGCGCGACCGTCGCCGCGACGAGCGGCGCCGCGAAACTCGTCCCGGACACCGGTCTGCCGCCCTGGGGGCCGGGGATCAGGTCGGCCAGACCGTCGGTGCCGGGATTGAGTGAGACGAGCCCGCTCCCGGGAGCGGCGACGTCGACCCACGGCCCGGGCAGACTGTACCCGGCCGGTGTGCCGTCGTCCTCGACCGCGCCGACGGTGAGGACGTACTCGTCGTACCAGGCCGGTGATGCCAGGGTGACGACCGAATCCCACGGATCCGCACCGGGATCGGCCGGATCCGCCGAGCGCGGATTGCCTTCGCGGCAGGTGTCGGTGTTGCCGGCCGCCGCGACGACGACCGCGTCGTGTACATCCGTCGCGTACTGCACTGCCGCTCCCAGCGGACCGTCGACGAGGCCTTCGGCGACCGTCCGGCAGGCGACCTCGGAGATGTTGACGACGGTGGCGCCGAGATCCACCGCCTGCCGGACGGCCGCCGCGAGGGTCCGTACGTCGCCGTATCCGGAGGCGTTGCGCGCGGCATCGTCGTCCGATCGGGAGCGGTCGGAGAAATGGCCGCTCGACTGGCGGATGGCGATGATCCCCACGTCGGGTGCGCCACCGGCGAAACCTGATCCGGGTGTCGGCCGCGCCGCGATCAGGCCGGCGACGAGGGTGCCGTGCGCGTCGCAGTCCTCGGTGCCGTCACCCGTGGACACGTAGTCGCCACCCGGCCTCGGGGCCGGCAACCGCGGATGCGGATGGACCCCGGTGTCGATGACGGCGACCACCTGCCCCGCTCCCCGGGTGATCGGCCACACGGACGCGAAGTCGAGGATGCGTTGTGCCCGAGGGATCTGCGGTCCGTCGGGAGCATCCGGCAGTTCTGCGCACAGCACCCGCATCTCGGTGGCCTCGGGAGGCGCAGGCGTCGCGCCGGCGGGCAGTTGCGCCGGATCGGGTACCGGGGGCGCGGCGGTCGCGAGACCCGGAGTAGTGGTCGCTATCAGGGCGGCGAGGGCCAGGACCGCGAACCGGTGTGACAGCCGCACCGTCACAGTCCGCGGATCGCCGCGTACACACCGGCGACCCAGCAGGCCAACGGCACGACGGTGGCGATGGTCGCGTACTCCGCGATCTCGGCGATCCGGCGTTGTACCGGGGTGAACGTCCGTCGCGGCGCGACCACACCGAAGAGGAAACCGGCACACGCGAGACCCGTAGCGGATGCGAACACCGCCCATGGCGGCAACGCTCCGCTCGCTGCCGCACCGACGAGCAGCCCGAGCAGCAGTACCGCGCCACCGGCCACGAGGGGAGCCGCCTGCGCGGTCGCGGTGTAGGTGCGGCCTCGGAAGACCAGGACCACGGCCGACGCCACGGCCAGTGCTACCGCGGGCACGGACACGTCTCCGTCGAACGGGAACGCGGCGCACCACGCTCCGCCCGCCGTGAGTAGGACGACGGCGTGGACGATTCCGGTGAGCGCGCTCCGTGCCCGATTCGCACGGTGCTCGAGCTCCGCCTGTGACGGCAACCCGGACACGCTGCTCTCGGGGGTCTCCGGTTCGAGCGGAGCGCCCGGAGCAGGGACGGGGGGGGTGGGGAGTTTCGCGAGCATCGCCGCGAGGCGTGGTGCCGTGCCGGCGAGCAGCAGCGCCACCACCACCGTTCCGGCTCCGAGGGCGCGCGCCTCGAGTTCGGTGGTCGATGCGAGGGTGGCCGTCACGACGACGCCCGCGGCGGTCGCGGCGACCGCCGTGCACGGTGCGAGGCCGATGCGGGTGGCACGCACGGCGAGCACTGCGACCGCACCGGTCAGTGCCGCGGCGAGGACGAGACGCGGCGCCGGCGATTCGCCGGGAACGAGCAGCGCCCCGGCCGTCGCTGCGAGCGGGAAGGCGCACCACAGCAGCGCGGTCGCGGTCCGTCGATCGTCGTGGAGCCGGGCGAGGATGCCTGCGGCGAGCAGCACCAGGAGAGGCAGCGCGGCGCACACGGCTCCGAGGGCGAGACGGCTCGCGCCGTCGGGCAGGAACAGCAACGGTACGCAGCCCGCGGCGAGGGCGACCGGACCCAGGACGGCCGCGATGAGACCCGACGGGCCCGCACCCCACGGCGTCGTGGTCCGGTCCGAGGCCGCGACGCTGTACATGACGTCGTCGAACAACGGTGGAGGAGCGGGGGATCCGGCGTCCTCCAGGACGAGGATCTCCCCGTCGCGGACGCCGTGCTCGTCGAGACTCAGCGCACCGGACAGCGGGGCCCGACCGATCCGGGCGAGCGCCCAGCCGTCGGGTTCCGTGCGTTCGGGTGTCGCGTCGAAGTCGTTGTCGGGCCGGTGGCCGGCGACGAGATTCACGATCCCCGGGAGCAGCAGCGCCACCGGAACGTCGAGGGGCAGTGCGAGATCGACCTCGGTGTGGCGGGCGAGCACGGTGATCCGGCACAGATCCGGGGCGCCCACCTGCCCCGGGGTCTCGGATCGCGCACGCACAGATGTCATCGGCCTCGGTTCCCCCCGTCACTGCAGTCCGAACGACGCAGACCATACGACATCGTCCCGACCGGTGTCGTACCCGAGTTGTCCGTCGAGGGACCGAGGGGCGAACAGGAGCACGGAAGGTCGCAGCCATGGGTTAGTCTTCCACGACCGTGGGGCCGTAGGGGGCGGCCGACGGCGTTCCGGGGGGTGACGAACGTGAGTACCGTGCGTTTCGTACGCAGAGCACGGCGGGAGGCACCGCGCGCTCCCAGCGGCGAGGTGAGTGTCCAACCGCCACCGGACATTCCCCGGGCCACGCCCGGCAATCTGGTGACCAGACTGCTCCCGCTCGTGATGGTCGCGGCGATGATCGGGATGGTCGCGCTGATGTTCACCACCGGCGCCGCACGCAGCCCCATGGCGATGATCTTCCCGCTCATGATGGTCGTGTCCCTGGTGGGCATGCTCGCCAACGGTGGTCGCAGCGGGGGAACGAAGACCGCCGAGGCGAACGAGGACCGCAAGGACTATCTGCGCTATCTCGACCAGCTCCGGCGCGAGGTCACCGAGACGGCGCACGAACAACGTCGGGCGCTCGAATGGTCGCATCCCGACCCGGCCCTGCTGTGGACCCTCGCCGGCACCGTCCGGATGTGGGAGCGGCGCAGCACCGATCCCGACTTCGGTCACCTCAGGGTGGGGCGCGGCGGGCAGCGACTCGCGACCCGACTCGTGCCTCCGGACACCGGGCCGGTCGAGGATCTCGAACCCGTCGCCGCCCTGTCGCTGCGCAGGTTCGTGCGCGCGCACTCGGTGGTGCAGGCGCTGCCCACGGCTGTGTCGCTGCGGGGTTTCGCGGCGATCGGCCTCGAGGGCGATCGCAGCGCGGCGCGCTCGCTCGCTCGGGGGATGCTCGCGCAGGCGTGCACCTTCCACGGTCCCGACACACTGCAGGTCGCCGTCGTGTGCGGGCCCGACACCGCTGCGGAATGGGAATGGATCAAGTGGCTGCCGCATGCGCAGAACCCGGTCCTGCGCGACGGTGCGGGCAGTGCACGCACGGTGTTCGGTTCGCTGTTCGAACTCGAGACCGATCTCGCGGCGGTCCTCGCCGGTCGCAGCAGATTCGTCCGGAACGCCCCGGCCACCGAGGGTGCCGTGCACCTCGTCGTGGTCGTCGACGGCGGGGTCACGGGATCGGGTTCGGGGGTGCTCGACGACGGTCTCGACGCAGTGACCGTGCTCGACCTCTCCGGCTACGCCACGCGGCTCAGCGCGACGCGCGGCCTGCGCCTGGTGGTCGAGGAAGGACGGGTCGGGGTCGCCACCGGCACCGACGTCGACATCTTCGCCGATGCCGACGGCATCGGGACTCCGCAGGCACAGACGTTGGCCAGACTGCTCGCGCCGTACCGGGTGACGAGCGGAGCGGTGGACGAGAGCGCCGGCGACGACCGGCCGTCGAGCTGGCAGGAGCTGCTGGGCCTCGGGGACGTGGCCCGCTTCGACCCCGCGCAGGTATGGGTGCCACGCCGCGGGCGCGACCGCCTGCGGGTACCGATCGGTGTCGGCATCGACGGTGCGCCTGTCGAACTCGACCTCAAGGAGGCCGCCGAGAACGGGATGGGACCGCACGGACTGTGCATCGGCGCAACCGGATCGGGAAAGAGCGAGTTCCTGCGGACGCTGGTCCTCGGTCTCGTGGCGACGCACCCGCCGGAGGCACTCAACCTGGTCCTCGTGGACTTCAAGGGCGGCGCGACCTTCCTCGGTCTGGACCGGATCTCGCACGTCGCGGCGGTGATCACCAACCTCGCCGACGAGATCGCGATGGTCGACCGCATGAAGGACGCCCTCGAAGGCGAGATGAACCGCCGCCAGGAACTGCTCCGGACCGCAGGCAACTTCGCCAACGTCGGCGACTACGAGAAGGCCAGGGCGGCAGGTGCACCGCTCGACCCGCTGCCCGCGCTGTTCATCGTGGTCGACGAGTTCTCCGAACTGCTCTCTCAACAGCCCGAATTCGCCGACCTCTTCGCGGCGATCGGACGCCTGGGCCGGTCGCTGCACATGCACCTGCTGCTCGCCAGCCAACGACTCGACGAGGGTCGCCTCCGCGGTCTCGACAGCCACTTGTCGTACCGCATCGGCCTGAAGACCTTCTCCGCAAACGAATCGCGGAGCGTTCTCGGCGTTCCCGACGCCTACCACCTGCCGTCGACACCCGGCGCCGGATATCTGCGGACCGATTCCGCCGACATCCAGCGGTTCTCCGCGGCGTACGTCTCGGGGCCGTACGAGCCCGGCCGCCCCACCCGGCGCACCCGATCGGCGGTGCCGGCCGGCACGTCCCGGCCCCGGCTCTTCACCGCGCGGGCGGTGCCGGTCGACGCCGGTCCGCCCGCCCCGGTCACGGAGCCGCTCCCGGTTCTTCCCACGGGCGACGGCCGGAGCGTGCTCGAGGTGGTCGTCGACCGGATGCGGGGGCACGGAACACCGGCGCACGAGGTGTGGCTTCCTCCGCTCGACGACTCCCCGTCGCTCGACATGCTGCTGCCCAGGTCGGTGCTCACCGGCGACGTGCCGCGTCACGCAACCTTGCGCACCGTCGTCGGTGTCGTCGACCGGCCGTTCGAGCAACGCCGCGACCCGCTGGTGGTCGACCTGTCCGGGTCGGCCGGCAACGTCGTGGTGGTCGGCGGCCCGCAGTCCGGGAAGTCCACACTGCTGCGCAGCCTCGTCCTGTCGATGGCCCTCACGCACAACGCCGAGCAGGTGCAGTTCTACGGTCTCGATTTCGGTGGTGGCACGTTGTCCGGTCTGGCCGGCCTGCCGCACGTCGGTTCCGTCGCGGGGCGGCACGACACCGACCGGGTGCGCCGCACGGTCGCGGAGATGATGTCGCTGCTGCGTCGTCGCGAACGGTCCTTCGCCGAGAACGGCATCGAGTCCATAGCTCAGCTGCGGCGGATGCGCGCCGACGCGGTCGCACCGGCCACCGACGATCCGTTCGGCGACGTCTTTCTCGTCGTCGACGGTTGGCCGAGCATCCGGCAGGACTTCGAGGCACTGGAACAGACGATCGGGATCCTCGCCGCCCAGGGTCTGTCCTACGGCATCCACGTGGTGCTCAGCGCCCCACGCTGGGGTGACGTGAGGCCCGCCATGCGCGACCTGCTGGGTACGCGGCTCGAACTCCGCCTCGGCGACCCGTCCGACTCCGAGTACGGCCGAAAGAGAGCGGCGATGGTGCCGGAAGGGCGGCCGGGACGCGGTATCGACCGCGATGGCCTGCACATCCTGGGGGCGCTGCCGCGGGTGGACGGAAGCTCCGATCCGGCCGATCTCGCGGTCGGCGTCGCAGCGGCGGTCGAGGCCGTCCGTGCTGCCACGCCGGGGCGTTCGGCGCCACCGGTGCGCATGCTGCCCGAACGCATCGACCGGCCCGACCTTCTCACAGCTCTGCCCTCAGGGTGGCCGCCACCGGCCGACGCGTCCCCGGCGGCCCGGCTCTCCGTCCCGATCGGCATCGACGAATCCGAACTCGCGCCCGTATCGGTGGATTTCACCGACCATCCGCACCTGCTGATCTTCGGCGACTCGGAGTGCGGCAAGACCAATCTGCTGCGAGGGCTGTGCCGCGGACTGGTCGAAGCCGGCAGCGGTGCGCAGACCAGGATCATCGTCGGCGACTACCGCCGCACGCTGCTCGGTGTCATGGGCGGCGACCATCTCGGGGGATACGCTGCGTCGGCAACGGTCCTCGCAGCCATGGTCCGCGAACTCGCCGGCATCTTCGAGCGCCGGCTGCCGGGCCCCGGCACGACGCAACAACAGCTGCGCGATCGATCGTGGTGGACGGGACCCGAAGTGTTCGTGGTGATCGACGACTACGACATGGTCGCCACCTCTGGCCAGAATCCGCTGCTGCCGTTGCTCGACTATCTCCCGCAGGGACGCGACATCGGCCTGCACCTGGTGGTCGCGCGTCGCTCGGGTGGTGCCGGACGCGCGATGTACGAACCGATCCTCGGGCGTCTGCGGGAGTTGTCGACTCCGGGTCTGATCATGAGCGGTAGCCGCGACGAGGGAGCGCTCGTCGGCGCGGTCCGTCCGTCGCCGGTGCCGCCGGGCCGCGGCACACTCGTACGACGCGACGGCACGGCGCTCGTCCAGACCGCGTGGGCGCCGGAGGTGTGATGGCGCTCCGGGACGAGACGGTCGTCGCGGTCGCGTTCACGCTGACACCCGGATCCGTCCACATCGGATGGCCCGGAACCACGCGCAGCGTGCCCGCTCTCGCCGCGGATCTCGGCGACCGACGGGTCTACGGAGCGGCAGCGGAGGAACCGTCGGAGCCGGCCGGCGTCGCAGGACTCATGGATGTCACGGAACTCGTGGATGCGGCCGCGGTCGAAGGGGAAACCGAACTCGGAGAACTGCTGAGCGGGCTCGTCTCCTACGCCGCAGCGACCGTGGGTGCACCGGACATCGGCGGGGTGGCGTGCGCGATACACCCGACCTGGTGGAACGAGCGGCGCCGCGATCTCTTCCGGACCGCCGTGCGGCAGGTCGCAGGCGATACGATCCTGCTTCCGGCCGCGGTGGCCGCCGCGCGCGCCGCCGATCCTGCGCCGCACGAGCGGTGTGCGGTGCTCGAATTCGCCGCCGGGGGAGTCACCGCCGTGAGCATCGCTCCGCCGGGACCCGACGGGCCGACCGTCGAACGACTCGCACGCGATCCGGGTCTGTCGGTGCACTCCCCGGACGCCGCGATGCGACTCGAGAACCTGCTGACCTCGGTGTGCGGCGGGGCTGGGCCGGAGGTCGTGGTGGTGACCGGCGGCCCGGGCGAACCGTCCGGTGTCGAATCCTTCTCTCTCGCAGTTGATCTCGTGGGTTCGGGTCGGCGGGTGCTGCCCGTCGCGGCCTCGGAGATGCTCAGCGCCGTGACCGGCCCTCCGGCGCCACCGGCAGGAACCGGAGGGACCGCGAGAGCCCCGGCCATCGCTCCGACGACCGACGGACCCGACAGGACACTGCCGTGGCTCAGCGAGGTGTGCGCACGCCCGGACCCCCCTCGTGGCGGGCGGGCCGGCACGGTGCCCGCGCTGGTCGTCGCCGGGGCGGTGATTCCGTTCCTGCTCGCCGCTACGATCTTCCTGTGGCCGCTTCTCACCGGAGAAGGTGGAGACGCGGAGGTCCCGGCTCCGCCGGAAGTCGTTGCTGCAGAGGAGCCGCCGACCGACGCTCGTGAGCCCGAGTCGGCCGCCGACGCCGGTCCCTCCCCGTCGACGCGGATCGACGCCGGTCCGCTGCACCTCGACCTGCCGGAGGGCTGGCGCGTCCGCGACCCCGCGACCGTGCCCGAGGGGCGCGCGGAACTGATACCGGTCGGCGGAACCGATCGCCGGATCCTGGTCGTGTACCGCGATCTTCCCGACGGGATCGACGAGCGCTCGGTCGCCTCCGCGTTGGCGGAGCGGGCCGCCGAACGTGCACCTGTCATCCGCGACCTCGACACCGACACGACCTTCGCCGACCGCAAGGTCGTGGCGTACACCGAAGTTCCCGACGACTACTCGGTGGTGCGGTGGTCGGTCCTGGTCTTCCCCGGACTTCAGGTCTCCGTGGGATGCCAGTACCTCGAGGGGGAATGGACCCGTATCCGGAGTGAATGCGAGCAGGCCGTCCACACCCTCCGGGGCGGGTGAGAAAAGTAGGTCCACGAATTTCGGAAGGCGCGGAACCGATACCGGATCGGGTGCGTCCAACCAGATGTAGGAGCCAGGACCGGCTCGACACCGAGCCGGATGATCCACGCACGAGCGAAGGAGTACGCCGTTGACCCAACCGACCGGCAATTCGAATCACCTCACCACCGATGTAGCGACCATGGAGGTCGTCGCGGGACAACTCCAGGACTCCCGCGCCGAACTCGACGCGATCCTCGGTCGTCTGACGGGCGTGGTGCAGTCCGCGCCGTCGGTCTGGCGGAGCCGCTCGGCGGAACAGTTCGCCGGAATCATGGAGCGCTGGAACGTCAACCACACCAAGCTGTCGAACGCCCTGGACGAACTGGCAGAAGCCGTGCGCACCAGTGGACGGTCGTACGCCGCTGCCGAGGACCAGCAGGCCCAGTCCTTGTCGGCGATCGACCCCGATGGCGGTTCGGTGCTCAACGGGTCGTTCAACTGATCGCCGGTCGCTCCGGCACACAGCCCTCCGGCACACATTCGAGAACAAGGAGAACGATCCGTGTCCGAGATCTATCAGAACTTCGCCGGCGTCGCCGACCTGCACGCCCAGCTCGTGTCCGGTCAGAAGGCGATCGAGGCGACGCTCGACCGCATCGAGGGGCAGGTGGCGCCCCTCATCGCCACCTGGGACAGTGGGGCGCAGGAGCGCTACGCCGCCACGCAGGCGCGCTGGAACGAGGCCGAGGCCGGCCTCATCCAGGTGCTGCACGACATCGGTCGGGTGGTCTCGACCGGTAACGACAACATGCAGGAGGTCGAGCGACTGAACCAGCAGCGCTTCCCGGGCTGATCCGGGTCTGCCGGATCCGGACCGATCCGGCGCTGTCACGTCCCGGTGGTGGAGAGGCCGCCGGGACGTGCTGCTGCTTCCGGGGTGCTCCAGCGGAGGGTGCGCAAGGGCAGGGCTGCTGCGGTGCTTTGACCGGCCCGGCGTCCGCCCGGTAGAGTGTCCCCTCGGCGTGTCGCACGTCGTCGTGCCCTGTGGTGCGACGAACACCTCTCCCGGGTCCCAACTGGCCGCCGGGCGTGGCAACCGTCGGCATGCAGGCCAGCAGCGAAACGATAGACGAGGAAGATCTGTGTCTACGTACACACCGAAGGCCGGCGACGTGACCCATCAGTGGCACGTCATCGACGCCACCGACGTGGTGCTCGGCCGCCTCGCGGTGCAGGCGGCAAACCTGCTCCGCGGCAAGCACAAGCCCACATTCGCGCCGCACGTCGACGGTGGTGACTTCGTCGTCATCATCAACGCCGACAAGGTTGCCGTCTCCGGCAACAAGCGGACCGACAAGTTCCTCTACAGCCACTCCGGTCACCCGGGCGGTCTGCGGGCTCGTTCCGTCGGCGAGGTTCTCGAGAAGAACCCCGACCGCCTCGTGGAGAAGGCCGTCACCGGCATGCTCCCGAAGAACAAGCTCGGTCGCGCCATCGCGAAGAAGCTGAAGGTCTACGCGGGCCCGAACCACCCCCACGCCGCGCAGCAGCCGGTGCCGTTCGAGATCAAGCAGGTGGCACAGTGACGACGCCCGAGGAACAGAACGTGAACCCCGAAGAGTACGTCGAGAACGTCGAGGTCGCTGCAGACGAGTACGTCGAGGACGTCGTCGAGGCACCTGCTGCCCCGATCGTGTTCGACCGTCCGGTCCAGACCGTCGGTCGCCGTAAGGAGGCTGTCGTCCGCGTCCGCCTCGTGCCCGGCACCGGCAACTTCACCCTCAACGGCCGCACCATCGAGGACTACTTCCCGAACAAGGTGCACCAGCAGCTCGTGAAGTCGCCCCTGGTGACGGTCGAGCGCACCGAGTCGTTCGACATCCACGCACGCCTGCACGGCGGCGGTCCGTCCGGCCAGGCCGGCGCGCTGCGTCTCGCCATCGCGCGTGCACTCACCGAGGTCACCCCCGAGGATCGCCCCGCGCTCAAGCGTGCCGGCTTCCTCACGCGTGACCCGCGTGCCGTCGAGCGCAAGAAGTACGGCCTGAAGAAGGCCCGTAAGGCATCGCAGTACTCCAAGCGCTGATGTGCCGCCGACGCTGATTTCGTCAGAGTCGGCACCTGTTCCATCACGAGAGCAGGCGTCGGTAGACATCTCCTACCGGCGCCTGCTTTCGTGCATTCTGTCCTCTATCGACACCCGCGGCGGGGGCCGCACACGACTGGGAGGCTGTGTACATGGGTCGGTTGTTCGGCACCGACGGAGTCCGGGGCTTGGCCAACGCCGAGCTCACATTGGAGCTGGCAGTACGCCTGGCAGGCGCTGCGGCAGCGGTCCTGGCCCCGCAGGGTGCCGAGCGGCGACCGGTCGCGGTCGTGGGTCGAGATCCACGCGCGAGCGGGGAGATGCTCGAGGCGGCCGTCACGGCCGGACTCACCGCAGCCGGAGTCGACGTGGTGTCGGTGGGCGTACTGCCCACCCCAGCGGTCGCGTACCTCACGGGTGACTACGGCGCCGACCTCGGCGTGATGATCTCCGCGTCGCACAATCCGATGCCCGACAACGGCATCAAGATCTTCGCAGCCGGCGGGCACAAGCTCGACGACGAGGTCGAGGACCGGATCGAAGCGGTGCTGCACGGCGACGCCGAGAGCGCCGCACGCCCCACCGGCTCCGGTATCGGCCGGGTGCGCGTCGTGTCCGACGCCCTCGACCGTTATCTCGCGCATCTCGCGACGGCCGTGCACAAGCCGCTCACCGGTACGACCGTAGTGGTCGACTGCGCGCACGGCGCCGCCTCGCAGGCCGGCCCGGCCGCCTACGCGGCCGCAGGTGCCACGGTCATCGCGATCAACGCCGAACCCGACGGACTGAACATCAACGACGGCTGCGGATCCACGCACCTGTCCGTGCTGCAGCAGGCCGTGCTCGAGCACGGCGCCGACCTCGGTCTCGCGCACGACGGCGACGCCGACCGCTGCCTCGCCGTCGATGCGACCGGCACGGTGGTCGACGGTGACGCGATCATGGCGATCCTCGCTCTCGGCATGCACGAAGCCGGTGAACTTCCCGACGACACCCTCGTCGCCACGGTGATGAGCAATCTCGGTCTGCATCTCGCGATGCGCGCGGCGGGGATCCAGGTGCGCACCGTCGGCGTGGGCGACCGCTACGTGCTCGAGGAGCTCCGCCGCGGTGGCTACGGCCTCGGCGGTGAGCAGTCCGGCCACATCGTCCTGCCCGCGCACGGTACGACCGGCGACGGCGTGCTCACGGGCCTGCGCCTGATGGAGCGGATCGCCACGACGGGTCTGCCGCTCGCGAAGCTCGCCTCGGTGATGACATCGCTTCCGCAGGTCCTCGTGAACGTGCGGGTCCACGACAAGGTCGCCGTCGCGAGCGATCCTGCGGTGGCGGACGCGGTCGCGGAGGCCGAGCGCGAACTCGGTGAGACCGGCCGGGTGCTGCTGCGTCCGTCGGGCACCGAGCAGCTCGTACGCGTCATGGTCGAAGCCGCCGACGACGATCACGCCCGGGCGGTCGCCGACCGTCTCGCGGGAGTCGTCGCCGCCGTCTGACCTGCGCGGTCCCTGCCCTTCGCTGCCGGTTTCCGCTCGCAGTCACGCTGCGGTGGAACCGGATCGTCCTGCGCTGCGTCCTAACCCTTCGAGAGGGTTCGGTGGGTGAAGGGCGGACATGGACACACAGCACAGCACGATCCAGGTCGACGGCGACGCGGTGCGAGCCGTCGCGGCACGACTCGCGGAGGTCGCCGAGGACGCCGACGACGAGATCCGTCGTGGCTTCGGCGGTCTCGTCTTCGACGGCTCCGGTGCCGGATCGACGCACCGGTCGGCCGGCGTTCGCGTCGAGACCGGATATCGCAGGATGCGTGCGACGTGTGAGAGCTGGGCGGCGACAGTGCAGGCGCAGGCCGACGCATTGCGCGCGGCGGCAGACAGATACCGGCACCAGGACGACGCGACCGGCATCGCCCTCACCGCTGTGACCGGTGCCGAACTCGACAGCGTCGGGTTCGGCGACGCAGGGACCCGGCAGCCGTGAGGACCCCTCCCGAGAGCGCAGGCGACATCCTCGACGCGGGAGCGCCCGGCCTGGCCCGTCTGACCGACCTCGTGCAGTCCCTGCACACTCTCGGGCTCGAGTCCGGCTGTTGCGTCGCGGACGTCCGGGCACGCTACGACGAGGAACGAACCCTCTCGTTGCCCGCCCTCGCCGACGACGCCGCCACGACGCGCTCGCTCGCGACCTCGCTCGGTCGTCGGACCGACGAACAGCGTCGCCTCCTGCAGCAACTCGACGAGTCGTGGGACGGATCCGCCGCCGACCGGGCTCGCGCCGAGCTGACGGCCACCGTCCGTTCCGGAGTGGCGCTGTGTGCGTCGCTGACCGATCTCGCGGTCGCGCTGGAATCGGCGGCCACCGCGATCGCCGCAGCGTTGCGTGAGAAGGCCCGCGTCGTCGGGGAACTCGCGGAAGGCACCGTCGACGGTCGCACGAGGGACGAGATCGACACGATCGTCGCCGGAGCGAGCGGTGGCCCGCACGGACCGAGCCCGGAGGAGCATGCCCGCTGGTTCGGCAACCCGCCCGGTGGCGACGTGGGCGACCCGCCCGGTGGCAACCTGGGCGACCCGCCCGGTGGCGACGTGTCCGACCCTGCCGCCGAGTGCCGGAGATGGATGGAGGAACGTCTGGTCCCGGCGGTCCGGGACGCCGTCGACGTGGTGCTCGGGGCATGTGAGGAGGCCGTCCGCCGGATCGCCGGCAGCGTCACCGACCTGGCGACGACCACCGAACGCGTCGCCGATGATGCCGGGGCGGCGGCCGCGGGCGTATCCGGTGCCGGGACGGTGGCTCCCGTCGTCGACGACGGGTCGACGCAGCACGGACCGAGCGACCCGCCGAATCAAGGTGCACTGCTGACGGTTCCCGGGATCCGCCCGGGCGAACGCAGACGCGAACACACCCCAGGACCGGTCGAGGCCGACCGCCGGCAGGACGAGAACGACGAGGGCGGTGCAGGAGTCGTGCTCGCGGAAGCCGGACCGCTGTGACGCGAACGACGGAACGTCAGCGCCCGAGGAGCAGGTTGACCTGCGTGCCGAGATCGCGATCGACGACGTCGGGGTCGGAGATCACCGTGGAGCCGGGCAGCTCCGTGGTGAGGTCGGAGAAGATCGCGTACGTCTTGTCGCCCGTGAGACGGTGCAGCAGGAAGCCGGTGAGCAGCGCACGAGTGCGTTCCTGGGTGCGACGCTCGGCACCACCGACGCCGAGCGCTCCGAGCAGGCGGCGCCCCTCGACGAGTCCTTCGTCGTTCGCCTTCTCGACGACCCGCAGCTGCACGTCGTCGCTGCCCCAGCCCCGGGCGACCGCGACGGCGTCGCTGGTCATCGACCCGATGCTCTTCTCGCCGACGAGGACGAGGCCCGGTGCCCGCACGCGGCCCGCGGCTTCGGAGGCAGCGGGGGAGACGGGCGAGGGGTAGAGCGCGGCGACGGCCGCGACCTCACGCCTCGCAGCGGCGAGCACCGCCGCCCCGGCACCCGAGCCGTGGCCCACCAGCGCGAGCTTCGACGGATGGACACTGATCCGCCCGGTACCGAGACGCACGCCGGTGCAGATGTCGAGGGTGGTGAGCAGGTCGGTCGACAAGCCGATCGTCGACGGCACCGGTCCGCGTTCGGTGTTGGGTGCGCCCACCACGATTCCCCAGGACGCGAGGTGCTCGAAGAGCTTCGTGTACTTCGTGACCCCGGTGAGCCAGCCGTGCCCGAACGCGATCGCGGGCAGGTCGAAGCCTTCCGCTGGGGTGTACACGACACCCGGCTGACCGGCGAGCGCCAGGTCGCCGCGCAGCACCGAGTGCGGGCCGCGCCGGGAGAGTTCCTGAGCCAGTTTCTTGGGGTTCGCCGCCACGGCCTGAACGTTAGCGGATGGCGCTGCCCGCCGGGGTCGGTGCGTACCGGACGGCGTGCCCCGATGCAGGTGTACGGGCTCACCGGTGTGTTGTTCCCGGGCGGGGGTCGACCAGTACCCTGCTAGGCATGTGCGGAATCGTGGGCTATGTCGGGCACCGTCGTGCTCTCGACGTCGTGGTGGAAGCGCTGCGGCGGATGGAGTACCGGGGTTACGACTCGGCGGGAATCGCCATCCTCGACGGCAAGGGTGGTCTGGCCGTCGAGCGGAAGGCGGGGCGGCTGGTCAATCTGGAGGCCGAGCTCGCCGAGATCGGCGAGGAGCACTTCGCCGGTACCGCGGGGATGGGGCATACCCGGTGGGCCACCCACGGTCGTCCCACCGACCGCAATGCGCATCCGCATCGCGACGCGACCGGCAAGGTCGCGGTGGTGCACAACGGCATCATCGAGAACTTCGCGCCGCTGCGTGAGGAGCTCGAGAAGTCGGGTGTGGAGCTGGCCAGCGACACCGACACCGAGGTCGCGGTGCATCTGGTGGCCCGCGCCTACGCCGAGGGTCCGACGGCGGGCAACTTCGTCGACAGCGCCCGCAGTGTGCTGCGCCGCCTGCAGGGTGCGTTCACACTGGTCTTCGCCCACGCCGATCATCCGGGCACGATCGTCGCGGCGCGCCGGTCGACGCCGCTGGTCGTCGGGGTCGGCGACGGTGAGATGTTCATCGCCTCGGACGTCGCGGCGTTCATCGAGTTCACCCGGGAGGCGGTCGAGCTCGGTCAGGACCAGGTCGTGGTGATCACGAACAACTCCTACGAGGTCACCGACTTCGACGGCAACACCGACGTGGCGACGCGTCCGTTCACCATCGACTGGGATCTCGCCGCCGCCGAGAAGGGCGGCCACGACTACTTCATGCTCAAGGAGATCGAGGAGCAGCCGGCCGCGGTCGCCGACACCCTGCGCGGTCACTTCGTCGACGGGTGCATCGTGCTCGACGAGCAGCGCCTGTCCGATCAGGAACTGCGCGACATCGACAAGGTGTTCGTCGTCGCCTGCGGCAGCTCGTACCACTCGGGCCTGGTCGCCAAGTACGCGATCGAGCACTGGCCCCGCCTGCCCGTCGAGGTCGAGCTGGCCTCGGAGTTCCGCTACCGCGATCCGGTGCTCGACCGGTCCACGCTGGTCGTGGCGATCTCGCAGTCCGGGGAGACCGCCGACACCCTCGAAGCGGTCCGGCACGCCAAGGATCAGAAGGCGCGGGTGCTGGCGGTGTGCAACACCAACGGCGCGCAGATCCCGCGGGAGGCCGACGCGGTGCTCTACACCCGCACCGGCCCGGAGATCGGTGTGGCCTCGACGAAGGCGTTCCTGGCGCAGATGGCCGCGAACTACCTCGTGGGTCTGGCGCTGGCGCAGGCGCGCGGCACGAAGTATCCCGACGAGGTGGCCCGCGAGTACCAGGACCTGGCGGCGATGCCGGAGAAGATCGCCGAGCTGCTGACCGGCATGGAGCCGGTGCGGGCGCTGGCGCGGGAGCTGTCGGCCTCGCCGGCCGTGCTGTTCCTCGGTCGGCACGTGGGCTACCCGGTCGCGCTCGAGGGTGCGCTCAAGCTCAAGGAGCTGGCGTACATGCACGCCGAGGGTTTTGCGGCCGGTGAGCTCAAGCACGGCCCGATCGCGCTGATCGAGGACGGGCTGCCCGTCATCGTCGTCATGCCGTCGCCGAAGGGCCGCGCCGTGCTGCACAGCAAGCTGCTCAGCAACATCCGCGAGATCCAGGCCCGCGGGGCCGTCACCGTCGTCATCGCCGAGGAGGGCGACGAGACGGTCCGGCCGTTCGCCGATCACCTCGTCGAGATCCCGTCGTCGGCGTCGCTGCTGCAGCCGTTGTTGTCGACGGTGCCGTTGCAGGTCTTCGCCGCGGAGGTCGCGCAGGCCCGTGGTTACGACGTCGACAAGCCCCGCAACCTCGCCAAGTCGGTCACCGTCGAATAGCGCCCCACCCGCCGGTGCAGGAGGGACGATGCGCAGTTTTCACCCGTCCGACGTGGTCCGCGCGGCGGAGGCGCCGCTGCTGGAGTCTCTCCCCGAGGGAACCCTCATGCGGCGCGCGGCCTACGGACTCGCGCGGGTCGTGGCTTCCGAACTGCGTGAACGCACCGGTGGGATCGCCGGTCGGCGGGGGAGCCTGCTCGTCGGGTCCGGCGACAACGGCGGCGACGCGCTGTGGGCGGGAACCTTCCTGCGCCGGCGGGGCGTGTCCGTCACTGCACTGCTGCTCGACCCCGACCGGGCGCACCCCGCGGGTCTGCGGGCACTGCGGAAGGCCGGCGGGCGGATCGTCCCGGCGACTCCAGAGCACCTCGGCGACCCGGACCTCGTGCTCGACGGCATCGTCGGCATCTCCGGGCGCGGCCCGCTGCGACCGGCGGCGGCCGCGCTCGTGGACGAGATCACCGCGCCGATCATCGCCGTCGACATCCCGAGCGGTGTCGACCCCGATACCGGTGCCGTCGACGGACCGGCGATCACGGCCGCGGTGACCGTCCCCTTCGGCGCCTACAAGCCGGTCCATGCACTCGGCGCCACGCGCTGCGGTCGCGTCGAACTCGTCGACATCGGACTCACACTCCCGGAGGCCGGGCTGGTCGCGGCGGAACCGTCCGAGATCGGCGCGATCTGGCCGGTGCCCGGCGCCGAGGACGACAAGTACTCCCAGGGTGTGGTGGGTGTCCGTGCCGGCAGCGCCCGGTATCCGGGGGCGGGTGTGCTGTGCACGGGAGCGGCCGTCGCCGCGACCTCCGGCATGGTGCGCTACGCCGGGTCGGGTGCCTCCGAGGTGCTCGCGCGGTTCCCCGAGGTCGTCGTGTCGCCCTCGGTGGCCGAGACCGGGCGGGTGCAGGCCTGGGTCGTGGGGCCGGGTGCCGGTACCGACGATGAGGCCTGCGCGAACCTGCGCGACATCCTCGCCACCGACCTGCCGGTGCTCGTCGACGCCGACGGACTCACGCTCCTCGCCCGCGAACCCGGTCTCGTGCGGGGCCGGTCCGCGCACACCCTGCTCACCCCGCACGCCGGCGAGTTCGCCCGCCTGACCGGGAACCGCCCCGAACCGGACCGGGTCGCGGCGGTACGTTCCCTCGCCGCCGACTGGGGAGTGCACGTGCTGCTCAAGGGGCGCGCGACGCTCGTGGCACGGCCCGACGGGCACGTCTTCGTCAACGATGCGGGCGGTTCGTGGGCGTCGACCGCGGGTGCCGGGGACGTGTTGGCCGGTGTCATCGGGTCGTTGCTCTCGTCGGGCATGCCGGTGGACCTGGCCGCGGCGGCCGGTGCTCGGGCCCACGCCCTCGCCGCGAACCTGGCCGCGCAGGACCCCGAGTCCCCTGGAGCGGCGCCGACCTCGGCGAGCGCGATCCTCTCGCGACTCGGCGACTCGATTCGTCTGTTGCGCACCCACATTGCCGAATCGTGACGTGGTACACGGGGACACGACGTCGGCGTCCGACGGCGCAGTGGCAGGATCGACAGACGTGACCACGACCCAACGCACCCCGCGACCTGCACGTACCGTCCTTCCCCAAGCCGAAGCCCTCATCGATCTCGATGCCGTGTCGGAGAACGTACGAGCGCTCCGGGAGTACGCGGGTCCCGCTGCGGTCATGGCCGTCGTCAAAGCCGACGCCTACAACCACGGGGCCGTGCCGGTCGCGCGTGCCGCGCTCGCCGCAGGCGCCCGCGAACTGGGTGTGACGACGCTCGGCGAGGCCCTCGAACTCCGCGCCGCGGGTATCGAGGCTCCGATCCTGTCGTGGCTGCACACCGCCGACTCCGATTTCGCTCCCGCCGTCGAGGCCGGGATCGAACTGGGCGTGTCCTCGCCGCGGCATCTAGCGGCCGTCGTCGAGGCGGCGCGGCAGGTCGGGGTCACCGCGACCGTCACGGTCAAGGTCGACACCGGCCTCAACCGCAACGGTGTCGCCGTCGACGAGTGGGACGACATGGTGCGCGACCTGGGCCGGGCACAGGCCGAAGGTGTCGTGCGGCTGCGTGGAGCCTTTTCGCACCTCGCCCACGGCGACGAACCCGAGCATCCGGGCAACGCCGAGCAGCGCGACCGGCTGAGCGAGGCCGTCGCGGATCTGCGGCGGCACCATCTGGCTCCCGAAGTGGTGCACCTGTCGAATTCCGCGGCCACCGTCACCCGCCCCGACCTGCGATTCGACATGGTTCGGCCCGGAATTGCGATGTACGGGTTGACACCGATCCCGGAACTCGGCGACCTGGGCTTCCGGCCGGTGATGACCGTGCGGGCGAGGGTGGTGCTGGTGAAGAAGGTGAAGGCGGGAGACGGGGTGTCCTACGGGCACACCTGGACTGCTCCCGCGGATACGACGGTGGCGCTGCTGCCCATGGGATATGCGGACGGGATCCGCCGCAATCTCAGCGGGCGCATCGAGGTGCAGCTCGGCGGGCGCCGGTGCCCGCAGATCGGGCGCGTGTGCATGGATCAGGTCGTCGTCGACCTCGGCCCCGATGGGGCAGGAGTAAGCGAGGGCGACGAGGTGTTGTTCTTCGGTGACGGGCGTCACGGAGAACCGAACGCCCAGGACTGGGCGGACAAGCTGGGCACGATCAACTACGAGATCGTGACCGGCATCGGCGGACGGACCGTCCGGACCTATGTCGGAGCGAAGGGAGCGTGACGTCATGTCCCTCGTGAACAGGATGGGACTCCTCGGTGCGAGCCTTGCGACGCTCGCATCGTCGGCGGGACTGTACGCGGTCAAGACCGCGGGCGCGCCCGCCCATGAGATCTATCAGAACGAGGACTTCGACGAGATCCTCCGGCTCCCGCGCCGCATCGTGACCACCGAGGACGGTGTCCCGCTCGTGGTCCGCGAGAGCGGCTCGGCCCTGGCTCGGCTCACCGTCGTGTTCGTCCACGGCTACTGCCTGCGCATGCAGGCCTGGCATATGCAGTACCGCCACCTGCGCGAACAGTGGGGGCGTGACGTGCGTGCCGTCTTCTACGACCAGCGTGGTCACGGCGAATCCGGTTTCTCCGGTGCCGCGACGTGCACCATCGCGCAGCTCGGCCGCGACCTGGGCCGGGTGATCGACGAAGTCGCGCCCACCGGTCCGGTGGTGGTGGTGGGCCACTCGATGGGCGGCATGACCGCGATCGCGCTCGCCTCCCAGCGGCCCGACCTGTTCGGTGAACGCATCGTGGGCGTCGGTCTGCTGGCGACCACCGCGGCAGGGCTCAGCAAGACCGGTATCGGACGCAATCTCGAGAACCCGGTGATCGACGCGTTCCGGTACGCGGCGCGTACCGCACCGGGATTCGTGCAGTTCGCGCGCGGCGCGGCCCGTGCCGTCGTGACGCCGATCCTGCGTGCGGCGTCCTACGGCACGGTCGTGAGCCCCCGCCTGGTGAAGTTGTCCGACCGGATGCTCGACGAGACGTCGGTGCTCACCATCGTCAACTTCCTCCGCACCCTCGAACTGCACGACGAGTCCGCGGCGCTTCCGGTCCTGGGCACCGTGCCCGTGCTGGTGCTGTCCGGCGACGCCGACATGGTCATCCCGTACGCGAGTTCCGAGGCGCTGGCGGAGCAACTGCCCGATGTCGAACTCAAGCGGGTACGTGGTGCCGGGCACCTCGTGCAGCTGGAGTTCCCCGAGGTGGTCGACCGTGCCCTCGATCGTCTGATCCAGCGGAGTTTCACGCAGGGAGTGAACGGAAGGCAGATCGCAATTGGGTGATTCGCAATCGAGTGGGCCGCAGGTGGGGGAGCAGACCATCGAACTGCCGACCGTGGAGGACACCGAGGCGTTCGGGCGCAGGCTTGCAGCCGAGCTGCGGGCCGGGGACCTCGTCGTGCTCGACGGGCCGCTCGGCGCGGGAAAGACGGCACTGACCCGCGGAATCGCCGCCGGCCTCGGGGTGGAGGGACGCGTGACCTCCCCGACCTTCGTCATCGCCCGCGAACACCGTCCCGGTAGTCCGGAGGGACGCGAACCGGTCGGGCTCGTCCACGTCGACGCCTACCGTCTCGGCGACGGACCGAACGCCCTCGACGAACTCGACGCGCTCGACCTCGACACCGACCTGACCGACACCGTCGTGGTGGTCGAATGGGGCGGTGGCTTGGTCGAACAGCTCGCCGAACGGCATCTGAGGGTCCGGCTCCGGCGCGACCCGGGCACCGATGTCCGCCGTGCCTCGTGGGAATGGATCGGCTGAGCCACCGGCAGTCCGCATGCCGGTGGCTTCCGTCACTGCACACCGACCGGGCAGGTCGCGCGGGGTAGGCTGGTACATCGTGCTCGTGCTCGCTGTCGATACCGCCCCCCCCGCCGTGACCTCGGGAGTCGTCCGTCTCGACCGCGGTCGGGACGATGCCCGACCCGAGACGGTCGCTGCGCGCGTGCTCGACAATCCGCGAGCGCACGCCGAAGTCCTCACTCCGCAGATCCTCGAATGCCTCGCCGAGGCCGGCGCTGCCCCCACCGATCTCGACGCGATCGTCGTCGGCATCGGACCCGGCCCGTTCACGGGTCTCCGCGTCGGCATGGCCACTGCTGCGGCCTTCGGTGATGCGCTCGGCATCCCCGTGCACGGGGTGTGCAGCCTCGACGCGATCGCCGCGGACGTCCACCGGGAACACGGTACGGACGACGATCTGCTCGTCGTCACCGACGCCCGTCGTCGCGAGATCTACTGGGCACGCTATTCCGGCGGCCGCCGCGTCGAAGGGCCCGAGGTGCGCACCCCCGCCGACGTGCCCGCCGAGCCGTCGGTGCGGGTGGCGGGCTCGTCGTCGCACGTCGCGCTGTTCGACCTTCCGGCGGTGGACGTGCAGACGCCGTCCCCGGCGGGCCTGGTGACAGTCGCGGCCGACGCCCTGCGCGCGGGCGCCGAACCGGAGCCGCTCGTGCCCCTGTACCTGCGCCGCCCCGACGCGGTGGAGACCGCGAATCGCCGAGCATGAACGCCACACCCGAGGAGAATACGGCCGCAGAGAACGCGGTCGTCATCGACGCACTGTGCCCCGAGGATGCACCCCGCTGCGCCGAACTCGAACAGATCCTGTTCCCCGGCGACGACCCGTGGAGCGCCGACGCCTTCCGTTCGGAGCTGGCCTCGCCCCACAACCGCTACTTCGCGGCCCGCGACCCGCAGGGCCGGCTGATCGGTTACGCGGGACTCGCGCGACTCGGTACGGCCATCGAACCCGAATCCGAGGTGCACACCATCGGTGTGGACCCCGTGGCGCGCCGCCGGGGGATCGGCGGAGCCCTCCTGGGGGAGTTGCTGGCCGTCGCCGACCGCTGGGGAGGGCCGGTCTTCCTCGAGGTGCGCACCGACAACGACGCGGCGATCGCCCTGTACCGGCGCGAGGGCTTCGAGATCGTCGGAACCAGGAAGCGTTACTACCAGCCGAGCGGCGCGGACGCGTACACGATGCGTCGTCCGGATCCGCGAGAGGAGTCACCGGCGTGAGCACCACCAGCCCCCGATTCGAGCTGCCCGAGCGCCCCGTCGTGATGGGCATCGAGAGTTCGTGCGACGAGACCGGTGTCGGCATCGTCCGCTGGGTGGGTGACGGCACCCTCGAGCTGATGGCCGACGCCGTGGCGTCGAGCGTGGACGAGCACGCCCGCTTCGGTGGTGTGGTGCCGGAGATCGCATCCCGCGCCCACCTCGAAGCCATGGTGCCGACGATGCGGCGCGCCCTCGACGAGGCCGGGATCGAGAAGCCGGACGCGGTGTGCGTAACCATCGGGCCGGGTCTCGCGGGAGCACTTCTCGTCGGTGTCGCCGCTGCCAAGGCCTACGCGGCAGCGTGGAACGTGCCGTTCTTCGCGATCAACCACCTCGCGGGCCACGTCGCGGTCGACACCCTCGAGCACGGACCGATGCCGCCCTGCGTGGCGCTGCTCGTCTCCGGTGGTCACACCCACCTGCTGCACGTCGAACATCTCGGCAAACCCATCGTCGAACTCGGCACCACCGTCGACGACGCCGCCGGGGAGGCCTTCGACAAGGTCGCGCGACTGCTGGGGCTCGGTTATCCGGGCGGTCCCGAGGTCGACAGGCTGGCCCGCCAGGGCGACCCCTCCGCGGTCGTCTTTCCGCGGGGTATGACCGGTCCGCGCGACGCGCGTCACGACTTCTCGTTCTCCGGTCTCAAGACCGCGGTGGCCCGCTTCGTCGAAGCGAAGGAACGTGAGGGCGAGCCGGTGCCGGTCGCCGATGTCGCCGCGGGCTTCCAGGAGGCGGTGGCGGACGTGCTCACCATGAAAGCTGTGCGGGCCGCCCAGGATCTCGGTGTCGACACGCTCGTCCTCGGTGGTGGAGCGACCGCCAACAGCCGGTTGCGCGCACTCGCCGAGGAACGGTGCACTGCTGCGGGTATTACCCTGCGCGTGCCGCGGCCGAAGTTGTGCACCGACAACGGCGTCATGATCGCGTCGCTGGGCGCGCATCTCATCGCCGCGGGGGCGCAGCCGTCCTCGCTGGGCGCTGCGACGGATCCGGGCCTGTCGGTGTCGGTGTCGCAGGTCGTGGCCTGACCTTTCCCGACCGACCCCCACCCGAGGAGGGCGCGCTGCCTAGGTGGGGGCGATCTCCGAGGTCCCGGATCCGGTGGTGGTCTCCCCGGTGGTCGTTTCCCCCGTCGTGGTCTGTCCGGTGGACGGCACGGTCGTGCCCTCCTCCGTGACGGACGCGATCGTGGAGGACAGGTCGGTCGGATATGCGCCGGTGGACGACGCGGACGGCGTCTCGGTCGACGGGGGTGTCGGGCTCACACCGGTGCTCGGTTCGGTCGTCTCCGGATCGGTGGGCGCAGGGCTCGTCGTCTCCGGCGGTGTGGTCGGCTCGGTGGTGTCGGGAGCCGTCGTGTCGGGAGCCGTGGTGTCCGGAGCGGTCGTGTCCGGAGCCGTGGAGTCCGGAGCCGTGGAGTCGGGATCGGGCCTCGGTGCGGTCTCGGAATCCGGCGACGTGAACGGTCGGTCCGGGTCGGACTCTTCCTCCGCTGTCGACCCGGGGGTCGGCACCTGATCGATCGGCGTGGGCGTCACGGTGGTGCTCGACGACTCGGGCACAGTGGGCCACGGATCTTGGGTCGACGGAACGGTGTGCTCGACGGTCGGCAACGGCCAGGGAACCGTCGTCGGCGCGGGTGCGTCCCGGGTGCTCCGGGACGTCACGGGTTCGGGCGGCGGGTCGTGGGACGGGACGGCCGACTCGCCGGGACCGGCCTCCTGCGTGGGGACGTCGCCGCTCGTGAAACGTGGCGACACCTGGGCGTCGCTGCTGTCGCGTTCGGTGAAGTGCTGGGTGGCGAAGCCGGCCATGATCGCACTGAGCACCAGGAGCCCGGCGACCGCACCGGAGACACGACCCGAGGACCGGTTGCCGGTGCGCGACAGGGCGCCGACCACGGTGTATCCGACCGAGGACGGGGAATCGACCGACAGTGCCGCACCGATCGCGGCAGCCGCTCCCGGTTCGGGGACGGTGACGATCTCGCCGTCGAACTCCGCCGAGATCGCCGCGGCGAGGACGGGGGACGCGGCCGCGCCCCCGATGAGGGCCATGGTCTCGGGGACCGGATCGGTGCTCGAGCAGATGCGCCGCGTGAACGCCGCCGCTTCGTCGGCGAGATCGGTCGTCAGTTCGTCCAGTTGCGCTCGGGTGAGGGTGACCGTCGCGTCGGGACCGGCCTCGGCGATGTCGATGCGGGTCGTCGTCGCCGAGGAGAGTGCCTCCTGGGCGCCCTGGCACCGGGCCGCCAGCAGGCCGGGGTCGATCTGCCTCCGGGTGCGCATCCGCTCGGTGGCGTTGCGGACATGATCGAGCACACGTGCGGTCAGGGCGTCGCCGCCGACGGTCTCGGTACGTGCGGACCGCAGCAGGGTGCCGGTCTCGCGGTCGAGGACGGAGACGGTCGTGCCGGTGGCTCCGATGTCCACGAGCGCGATCGCGCCGGGTTCGCGACGGACCCCCACTGTGTAGAGATATTCGAGGGCGGCGGTGGTCTCCGGAACGAGGCGGACCATGTGGCCCGTCCGCTCGGCGGCCGTGCGGATCTCGTGCGCCTGTTCCTCGGTGCGGTATGCGACCGTGATGATGGCGGGACTGTCGGCTCCGCGGGCGGTTCCGCGAGGAGACGTGAGCGAGACGGCGTCGAAGACGAGATCTCCGAGATCGCGCCCGGGCTGCGACTCGGAGGCGAGTCTGCGGAATTCCGTTGTGGGCGCGTGTGCAGCATCGACGCGCAGGGCCGAGCCGGCGCCGGAGGCGCCGACGGAGATGCCGAGCGACGTGGGCATTGTTCACCTTCCGTGCGTGATCGACGACCAGGCGTCCAGGGCCTACCTCGGCTGAGGTCACCGAACGATCACGCTCATGGGTTTCCGTTATTCAACCGTAACAGAAACCGGCGCGCCCCCGCTCAACGAAGAGCGGGGGCGATTACCTTCCGCGGGATGGACGCCCAGAATCCATGTGGCGGGAACCGCTGTAATGCCCTCGATCTTCTGCGCAATCGCAACGACGTCGCGCGGCCGTGAGTTATCCGCCTCCCAGCCGGCGAGGGTGCCGGCTTTGACGCCGAGGGCCTCCGCGAACTGTCGCTGATCCATGCCGACCACGCCGCGCGCCTTGCGGATGCGATCGCCAAGGCTCCAGGCGGGGATGATTGCTGTGGTCATGGAGAAAGCATGACACCTAGGGCAAACCCATGCAAGCCCCAGCAATATTCGCGACGCTCCGCATTCCGTGTTGACACTCACAAATCACGCATGCTTGACTCTGCGCCATGCAAACCAAGCATGCTTCGAAAGAACGGGACCTCATTCCCGTCGGCGAGGCCGCGAAGCTTCTCGGAGTGTCGGTCGACACGGTCAAGCGCTGGGAGAAGGCCGGACGAATCTCATCGGTCCGCACGCCCACGGGTCACCGTCGATTCGACCGCGACGAAGTTCTTGCCCTGCTCGCTGCCTGACCAAAGAGTTGCCCCGCCGGTGCAGCAACACCAGGCGGGGCGTGACAAGCGATTGGAGACTCTCGATGCCAAGAGAGATGTTACCAACGGGGACCGACTCTCCACAGTCCCCGTTCGACCGCGTCCGGCAGGTCCGCGACGACGGTTCGGAGTTCTGGTCAGCCCGCGACCTCGTGCCCCTACTCGGCTACGGGGCTGATTGGCGCAACTTCGCCGCGGCGATCGATCGGGCGAAGGCCACAGCAGCGAATCAGGGAATGGATATCGCCACCCTTTTCGTTGGCGCCACCGAAAAGTCCGGCGGGCGTCCTCGCGAGGACTTTCACCTCGCGCGCTTCGCCTGCTACCTCGTCGCCATGAACGGTGACCCCCGCAAACCCGAGGTCGCCGCGGCCCAGGCGTACTTCGCGATCCAGACCCGGGCCGCTGAGACCGCGACGGCGCCTGCCGTTCCGCAGAGTTACGCGGACGCTCTCCGTGCCGCTGCAGACGAAGCGGAGCGCGCGGAAGCGGCCGAACGCCGCGCCGCCGAACTCGAGCCGCCGGCGAAGGCGTGGAACATCCTCGCCTCAGCGTCCGGCAACTACTCCGTAGCCGAGGCCGCGAAGATCCTCTCCCAGGACCCGGCGATAAGTATCGGCCGTGACCGTCTGTTCGCGTTCATGGCAGATCAGGGCTGGGTGTTCCGCTCGCGCAATCCGCGCGGTGGCTGGGAGGCGTATCAGACACAGGTGGACAACGGCCGCCTGTACGAGCGGCCGGCACGTCCGTTCCTGAACGAGAAGACCGGCGAACTCGAGCTTCCGGCTCCGACCGTCCGCGTGACGGTCAAGGGCATCGAGCGGTTGCGGGAGCTGCTCGGCGGTTCCGAGGGTCTGATCGCACTCCCCGGAGGCAAGGCATGAGTACACCGGAACGAAACAGCATGGGCATCCCGCAGGGGCCGGCGGATTCCGAGGGGCTGTTGGCCGTCACACCCACGCCGCAGCTGCTCCGAGGCATCGCGGATTGGATCAAGCGCCGTAACAACGGCGCCGACACCGACACCTCGCGGGGCCTCCGCGGATGGGCGGACGACCTCGAGTTCGAGCAGGTCGACGATCAGCGCGTCGAGGTCCTGGCGCAGATCCTCTGGCGGCAGATCGGGACGGGAGTGGGGGACGAGTGGGAAGGTGCCAATCCTGCCATGCGGGAGATGTACCGCCGCGGAGTGCGGTCCATCCTCGGGCATCTCGAACTCGAGCAGTATCCGCCGCGGCCCCGGCAATGGGATGACCTGCGATTCGTGCCCGGAGGGGTCGAGCGTGTGTCCGACAAGTTTGGCCGGGTGATCGTGCGTGACCGGAACGCAGCGTACGGATGGGTGTTCCCTCGCGAGACGTGCGGGGTCGCACTGTTCGAGCACATGTTGACCGATCGTGCCCCGTACACCGAGATCCTCGGCGGTGTCGAATGAGCCGCACACGCCTCCGTCGTCTGCTCGCCGCGGCATTCGCCGGCGCATTCCTCGTCGCCGCGTGTGACACCGGCAGCCGCGACCCCGCGGTCATCGGTGAGTATCACGCCCCGGTCGATACCTGGGGGTCGCGATGAACGGTCGCCGTGACGACAACGCGATCCGGGGCCTGGTGTTCGCGATCGGTCTCACACTGCTCGTCATCCTCGCGATGTTGATCGTGGCGGGGCTGCTGGTCGGGACGGTGACGCCGTGAGCCCGCAGCGGATCCAGCGCAAGCGCACCGCGGGCTGGCGGATGCCCGAAGGCGCGGTGTACGTCGGCCGCCCGAGTAAGTGGGGCAACCCGTTCCGGGCGGGAGCGTTCACGTTCCTCACCGGGCCGAAGGCCGGCAAGAAGATGGATGCGGCCGACGCGGTGACGGCCTTCCGTAACCGCATCAACCTGGTCGAGGGCGAGGAAGTCATCGCTCGGATCCGGAAAGAACTCGCTGGCAAGGATCTCGTGTGCTGGTGTCCGCTGGACGCCCCGTGTCATGCGGATGTGCTGCTCGAGATCGCCAACCGAGACGACGGTGTCGGCGCGTGTGGGGTTGCCGCGCCGACACCGTCCACCCACCATCCCATACCACCGAAAGCGCGGTGCGAATCATGAGTCGTGAAGCGGACATTCGCACATCGGCAGCCGTCGCCCAGTTCTTCCGGAACTCCAACCGCGCCCGCACATCTGAGGCGGTGACTCCGGTCGTCGACGCTGTATCGGAACCGTCGGGTCTGCGGATCGATGTGACGCCCCCGCCGGCGGGTTTCGGTCCGTGGCAGCAGTGCACCTATCGCGAGTGGGCCGCAGCCCGGCGGGATGGGTTGCCGGCGCTGCAGCTCGAGATCACCAATGACGACCAGTTCGGCAGTGCCTACTGGACCGCACGCAGGCAGGCAGGGTCATGACCCCGCGGGAGTTCGACCTGCGTACGTCGCGACTCGGCGAGGTGTACACCGTCACCCCCGACGGTTTCGAGTCGATCGGAACCATCGAGGGCGACATCGTCATCTCGCGGGAGACGGTGGAACGCCAAGCGGAGGACTGCATTCCCTTCACGACGAAGGTCGAGGCGTCGTGGTCCTACCCGATCGATCCGGACGAGGCATTCCAGGCTCGCCGCAACCTCGCGCGGATCGCCGGTCTGCCGCTTCCGACCACCGCCGGCATCGACCTGTGGCCCGACATCGAGCGCCGCGCAGCGGCCACCCTCACTCACTCCCAGGAACTCAGCAACCGGAAGGCAGGTGCCCGATGAGCGCACCCATCGACACCGACGAAGGCTGGGCGGCCTACCGAGCCGCAACCGACAATCTCGACCGGATCTCGAATCGCGACCTGGCCCTGTACCTCGCGATGCTCGTCGTCGCGGCACTGTGCTGCATCGCGGCGATCGCTGGCGGGTGGTGACGGCCATGCTCGACGATCGTCATCATCTCGACCAGGTCGACAGTTTCGAGGCCCGCAGGATGTCGGATACGGCCGCAAACCTCGCCGTGAGCTTGACATACTCGGCGGACGAGCAGTCGAACGCCCGCGGGGAACGGCTCACGCAGGCCAACGCCGCGGTGAATCTCGCGATTTCGTGGCGCACGCTCGCGGCGATGTGTGAGGCCGACGATCTCGCTACCGAACCGGCAGCGAGCGGCAGATACGAGGTGTCCACGCCGGAGCAGCTCGAGCGCCTCGCTCGAATCCTGCGCCCGGACGGCATCCCGGTCGACATCGCGTACCGGCCGAACTCGGGAATGCAGGTGCATACGACATGAGCTTGCCGATGCCTGAGTTCGAGCACCTGCAGCCGTGTGGGAACTGCGGGCACCCTCGTGCCACGCACGTCCCAGACGGCACCTCGTGCGAACCCAAGGTCGACACCTTCCTCGGGCCCGTCTACGGGACGTGTCCGTGCCCTAGCTACACGTCAGCGGAGGCCACCTCGTGAGCATCATCAACACCGGACCGGCGATGTCCGACGACGAGGCACGTGGTCTTGCTGGGCAGCTCTATCCGAGTAGCGCGGTCGTGTGTCTGCCCGATCTCGCCGCGACGCGGTTGCCGGCCGATCGCACGATGATCGCCTGGACCGCGCCGGACGGGTCGGCGTGCATCACCGTCGAGCCGGACGGGCGTATCGCCCCGCACGCCGCAGCCCTCACCACGGCGCAGGCGAACGATCTGGCGGCCGCACTGATCGCGGTCACGCTGCGGGTGGTGGTCTCCACCTGATGGCTCGGTGCAGGAACTGCCAGGTGGAGATCACGTGGGCGACGTCCACGGGATCCGGCAAACGGATCCCGCTCGATCTGTACCCGGATCCTGGTCTCGGATCGGTGCGCAAGCGTGACATCCGGGACCAGGACGGGGTGATCTACGCGGACATCCTCCGCGGTGACGAGCTGCACCGCGCGATCGCCGACCAGCAACCCCTGTACGTACTGCATTCCGAAACCTGCCACGCGCGCCGGCCACCGAATCCGAAGCCCGCGCATATCCGTCTCGACCCGCCACGAAAAGTGAAGCGGCAATGGCGATACCGGTAACCATCATTTCTGATCGAAAGGGGTACGGCGTGACCACGATCTGTGTCGCCACCCACGACTTCCGCCGCGCGTGCACCGCCGTGATCAAGCACGCCTACCCGAAGGAACACGCGGTGCTCAACCGGGTGCGCATGGCGATCGACAAGCACAACATCACCCTCACCGCATCCGACGGCTGGACCTCCGGTCTGGCGATCGCTTCGGTGTGGGAGTCCGAGAACGACCTCGTGCCCATCCCGTCCGAGGGCGTGCTGGTCGATCTCGCGCCGGATCAGATCCGCAAGATCCTCGCCGTGTTCCGGGCACCGAAGGACAAGTCCGAGGAACCCGAGGCGATCATCGAGATCGAGGTCGGCGACAACTACGTGAAGATCGCCGACGTCTCCGGCCTGCCCGGCATCGACGGCCAGGCCCTCGAACTGCCGCGCATGGACACCGTCGAGTCGTTCCCCGACGTCGCGCACACAATCTCCCGCATCCGGCACCTACCGCACGCCGGCCGCGACACCATCCACCTGTCGCCGCTCGTGATCAGCGCGTTCAGTGCCGCGGCGAACGCCTACGGCGAGCCGATCTCGATCACCGGGCACGCCGAGTCTCGAATGTTGTCCGTGGTGGTCGGCGAGAGCTTCCTCGGGGCGCTGATCCCGACGATGTTGTCCGACGAGGACAAGGCGAAACGCGAACTGTGGGACGACTCGTGGGAGATCCGCCTGCCCGCTCCGGATTCGGTGCCGCGCAACGCGACGAAGCCCGAAACGAACCAGATCAAAGCGGCCGCCGAGCAGCTCGCGAAGGCCGGCGTCGTGGAGTTCACCTTCGGAGGGAAAGGCCGCGAACGATGAGCGACACCTTCATCGACGTCGTCCGCGTCGCGGACATGTTCGCCGACAGCACCTATCAGCGCGACCTCGACATCAAGCGAGTCGACCGGATCGCGGCCACCTGGGACCGCCGCCTCGTCGGTGTCCTCGAGGTCTCCGACCGCGGTGCCACCGCGTCGCCGCGCTTCGCGATCATCAACGGTCAGCACAGGTGGGCCGCCGCCGATCGCCTCGGCATCGCACAGCTCGCCGCCACCGTGCACACCGAGCTGACCGTCGAGGACGAAGCCAAACTGTTCTTCGACATCGACGCCAAGACCCGCGCCCTGACCACCTGGGACCGCTGGCACGCCCGCAGCGCCGCCGGCGACCCCGCCGTCCTCGCGATCGAACGTATCGCCACCGAATGCGGCCTCGAAGTCACCCAGAATCCCGGACCGAAGAACCTGCAGTGCTGCGCCGCACTCGAACGCATCTGGACTCGCTCCGCACCCGAAATCCTCGCCGACACCCTCGTCCTCGTTCTCGACATCTGGCCCGGCGAAACCGAAGCCCGCAAGGCCGTCGTCCTCGAAGGCGTCGCCCTCGTCCTCGATACGTACTCGCTGACCATCGACAACGGCCGCCTCGGCGACGCTATGTCCGACCTCACCGCCCGCCAGCTCGTCACCCGAGCACGCGACATGCAGGAACGCTCGGGCGGATCCCTCACCAAGTGCATCGCCCGACTACTCGTCACCGCCTACAACAAACGCGCCGCCCGCGGCCGACTCGACCCAGAGGCAATCCGATGACAACTACACACCCCACCGAATGGACCGCGGAGGACTCCGACGCACTCGACGTCGAGATCCTCGTCAACGTCCGCAGGCGCACCGTCCCCACCCTCAAATCGAAGATGAACCCCGGTCACCGTCGCGTCATGGCCACCGCCGCACACGTCCTCGCGGAGAAGGGCCGCAACCATCACGAGATCGCTGCGCACCTCGGTGTCGACGTGCGATCCGTACAGCGCTGGAAGAAGGCATTCGCGCAGTCGGGCGGTGCAGCATGAGCACGCGGACACTGCGAGAGCTGGAAGCCGCGCGGGAAGACATGCAGACGTTCGTCCGACTGGGGCGCACATTCAGCGCGATCGCGATCTCCACGTTGATACTCGGAGCGTCTGGCATACCGACGGCATACATCACGGGTAATGCCGCATTCGTCGTGATCACGGTCGTGTTCTGGATCGCCACCATCGTGTCGACCGTCTGCTCGATCTACATCTACAGCGAGAAAGTGTCCCGGACCCGGCAGCGGCTCCGCAGCGCGCAGTGGGCTTACGAGGACGCAGTCATGAAGGAGGCCGGAGCATGAGCAACATCGACCAGGGCCTCGCCGCCGACGTCACGAAGTGCCGTACCTGCCGCGCCGAGATCGTGTGGGCCAGCACCACCAAGGGCAACGCGATACCCCTCGAACCTGAGCCCTCGCCGAACGGGAACCTGAACGTGTACCCGGTGCCGGCCGATCCGCGGGGACGTATCGCGATCGTCGTCACCAACTCGCGCCGTGCAGCTCTCGCCGCGGCCGGTATCCCGCTCTACGTCTCGCACTTCCTGTCGTGCCCCGACGCCGCCGAATGGAGAAAGCAATGACCGACAACCCGGCCGAGGTGTACCGCACCCGGCTTCCCGAAGCGCTCGAAACATTCGACCGCTACCGAGAGGCACATCGCGAGTGGCGCGAGAAGGTTGCAGCATTCTGCGAGAAGCATTCCGACACCCCGAAGTTCTGGCACAACTCGTTCCTGCACCACGAGTACTTCATCGGCCTCGTGGCGCCGAAGGACGGGAAGTTGGCGCCGGGATGGAGGATCGAACGCAAGAACGGAATGATGGTCCCCGCCAAGCGCACCCCGGAAGGCAAGGCCCTCGCCGCTGAGATGCGCAAGATCGATACTGGCCCGGTGCTCACCCTTGGCGGGATGCCGCAGGAGAGCAGCGTCGAGTACAGCGATGGGTCGGGCCGGGGACGGATCTACACATTCGGTGTGAAGCGCGGCGACGACTACCTCGAAGTCTCGTGGGCCGTGCCGGTCCCGCAGGACAAGATCGATTTCGAGATCTGGGAGAAGGTGCCGCTGTCGCAGTGGCACGCCGAACGAGAGGCACTCGCACTCCCAGACCCCGAGGCCGGTGAATCATGAGGCTCCGGCAGACCACGATCGAGTACGCGCCGATCGCCAAGTACGACGGCACCATTACGTCGCTACAGGAGATCTCGGGGATTCTCCCGAGAGGCCGCTACGTCGAAGTGACGAGCGAAGGCGTGTGCATCAAGAGACTCCGCGACACGATGAGCGCCCCTGTGACAGAGGACGAATGGGTTGCTGTCATCCACAACACAGTGCTCGTTACCCCGTATCTGGACGAGTTCGAGGGATGGGAGTTGGTCGAGTCATGAAGCGCACCGTTATCGCGACCTGTGAAGCGTTCGCGCTCACCGCCGCCGGCGTCCTCGCTGTCGCTGCACTGGTCATCACCAGCCTGATCCCCACCGGAAGGGGCACCCTCCCATGAGTCTGTACCACGAGAACCAGCGCGCAGCCGCCGGCGGATACCCCGCCAGCGAAGTCCGCACAGGCCGCGGGGTCGGCCGAACGAACATCGAGATCACCGACACGGTGACGGTGGAGCTGCCCGCGCGCTCCCGGCTGCTGCACGTCGCCCCCTGCCGGCAGAACCCGGACACGCACATCGACGTGTGGTTCGAGTTCCCCACGCAGCCGACCCCGATGCGCGTACACACGTTCTACGTCGAGGGCACCGGACACGTACTCGTCGACGACGCCGTGTACGTCGGCACCGTCGTGTGCCCGAACGACCTCGTGTGGCACGTGTACCTCGACGCCTCGACCACGGCGGTGCGGTAATGGGTGAGCACCATTTCAAGTTCTCGACCAACTGGCGTGGCCTGGATCGACTGTGCGGCGAATGCAACCTCACCTACGACGCGGGCGCGCACCTCGAGATCGCGGTGTTGAAGCCGTACACCAGCTACGTGTGCCCCTCCGGTGAGGGGCTCGGACACAGCAGCATGTGGACCGGTGCGTACATCCCGACGCTGCGGACCGAGCGAGACCACCTGTGCGCGTGCGGGCTCGCGCTTGTGGAGGAAGACACCGAATTGTGGCGACTCTCGTGGGAGATGCCGGCCGACGATGCGAACTGGCGTCGGGTCGAGCGCATCGGATCTCGTCATTCGACCGAGCAGCAACGTGACGGTCTCCTGTCGCTCATCTCGAACGGTGAACGCATCCGCGGCGTCGAACTGGTCCGTCTCGCCGGAGGTGATCGCTGATGGCCGGCTACTGCTCTGTGACGCTCGATCAGGCACCCGCGCACAAGTGCCTGTGCCGCCGCGACTACAAGCACAACAGCCCGCATCGCTGCTACTGCGGGCACCTGTGGGGTGATCCGTTCGTCGAGATGTCCTACGACGAGCAGCGCGCATTCCTCGGGCTGCCGCGGGTGGACCTCATCGCTGGCTCCTACCAGCTCGGCGAGGCATATACCGAGCAAATTCTCGACGAGCTGATGCCGCAGGAGAAGGTCTGGGCGACATTCGCCGGTCTCCGCTCGCAAGGCCTTGTGCCAGCGCCCGTCCCGAAAGCCGTCCCGGCATCGCCTCCGCGCGACGACCTCGGCAAGGAAATCGTGATCGCAGTCGATGGACTGTCCGTTGGTGGACGCCGATTACCGGGTGTGATCGAGAAGGACTCGTTGCACGTCGAGCCGATCTCTGAGACCCCCGGCTTGTGGCGAGTCGACCTGTCGCTGATCACGATAACGCCGCCGCGGTTTATCGGGACGCGCCTCGTCGAGGCCGACCACTGCGAAGTGAAGCTGCGGTCGGGCCGCTGGGAATGCGTACTCGACCACGGATATCACCGCGATGCGGACCTCATTGACCGGCTGAACGGATTCAAGATCGGACGCACATGACTACTCCATCGCTGCACACCGTGCGCCTGTACATCGCTCGGGACGGATTCCGGTGGCACCGCAAGGCCGCCAACGGCCGGATCGTCTCGGAGTCGGGGGAGGCGTACACCACGAAGGGCGCAGCCCTCGAAGGGCTGTCGATGTCCAACCGCGACACCGACAACTACACGTTCATCGACGACACAGAGGAGCCTCAGCCGTGACCGGTGAAGAGAAGCGCGAAGTCGCTGCCCAGGTGCTTACCGAGCGCGCCGACGAGCTCGAGGAAATGGCCGACCGGCTGGGCGCCGAGAACCCGCTCGTCGGCGCAGCGGCGCGTGTGGTCGTCGATCACCTGCGCGGCTACGTGAAGTACCGCTTGCCGTTCCAGTTCCTCGGGGGTGAGTGATGCTCGCGGTGAAATCGTCCTCACGGGTGGCCGTGCAGCCGAGCCAGTGCGGCGTGCGAAGGGGCGGGGAGAACGGCACGGATGCGTGCTGTTTCGCGGGTGGCCATGAGGGCTGGCATCGCGGAGAAAGCGGAATCGAGTGGCCCCGGCGTCGCCGTCGTCCACGAGGGCGGCGTGGTCGCCGAGGAGGCTCAAGCAACCTCGCAGCAGTTCAGGCTCCGGCCTCTACGAGAAGTCGCCGGGCGGAACTCGCGCCGCGGACGGCCGTGAAGACCGCGCACGTGAGCAGCCCCGAAACGGCTTTCGCAGTGATGCGTGTCCTGCAATCGACAGCTGTCAATCGCGTCGCCCGGATTTCCCAGAGCGATCTCGCGGAGCGTCTCGGGGTCAGTCCACAGACCGCACGCCGTGCTCTGGTCAGGCTTGAGGCCGAGGGTCGGATCGAGATCTTCCGAAAGGGACGGGACGCGGATACCCCACGCGTGCGGATCCGCACCTGAGACCCGGAGAGTGAATCCACCAGCTACGGAAATAGTCGATTTACGGAGGTTTCGACCCCGAGGTCAGATTGAAGGAGTCCAGT